>OZ241843.1:2587500-5060204 GCA_965202695.1 Vicinamibacterales bacterium | reverse complement strand
CACCTCTTCCCGGGCCGCCTCGCCGGCTTCCCCGACCTTCGCGCGGAGCTCCCTGCGGTCGTCGGCGTCGAACTCGTGGCCGAGGACGCCCGCGGACACCTCGTCGGCCACCCGCTTCCAGGCGAGCCACAGTTCCGCCTTCTCCCGCAACGCGCGCCCCGGCTTCCCGACCGCCCAGATCAGCGCGCCCGGATACAGGCGGGGCGATGCGCCGCGGGCGCGCGTCCACCGCGCGATCCGCGCCCGGACCTCGTCGCCGGCCGCGCCGGTCCACGCCGCCTCCGGGTCCAGCACCACCAGCGTCAGCCGGGGCGTGTCCGGGATCGCGGCCGCGTCGGCGGGGAAACAGATGCGCGGCAGGCTTGCGCCCCGTTCGAAGCTCTCCTCGACCAGGCGGCGGACGGCGGGCCGGACCTCGTTTTCCTCGTCGAGAGACGCGCGGCGGTCGTTGACCACCTTCCTGATCGTCGGCCGGTAGTCGATCCGGAACCCGTCGGTTCCCACGCGCCGCATGAAATAGGCCCGTTCCTCCAGCTTGGCCGCCGCGGTGTCGACCGAGGTCGTGTCGACGGCCGGCTCGCCGAGCGCGAAGCGCAGCTCCGGCAGGTGCGCCACCCGGTCGACCTGTCCGCCCGACGACTCGAACAGCATCGCCGTGCCGACGCGGCGGTGGACGTCGCGGAGCGCCCCCTTCGTGTCGGCGTCGAGCGCCCGCGCGTGCGCCTGCTCGCCGGCGACGTCGGCGTCGATGGCGGCGGCCAGCCGCGGCTCGCCGAGCTGGCCGAGGACGACGCTCCGGAACTCGGGGACCTCGAGCGGCGCCGAGCCGAGCGTGATCAGCGGCTCGGTGCGCGCCCGCCGGTAGCCGTCGCGGTGCGCCCACGAGATCCACTGCGCCAGCATCGCCAGCGTGCCGCGCGTCTGCTGGAAGTGCTGCAGTATCTGCCACTTGCGCTGGAAGACGGACAAGGTGGCGGGATGAAACGGGTAGCACGCTTCGAAGCGCGCCCGCAGATGCTCGCGCGCCCTCGACTCGGTGGCCGTGCTGTCCACCAGCGTCCATTCCGGCGGCAGGCGCGTGCGCCGCTCGAAGCACCAGTCGGCGTACGTCTTCGACACCTTCTTCCGGGCGCGTTCCGCGCCGACGGCGTCGAACAGCCGCCGCCGGACCACCTCGGCCACCTCGGCGTCGTCGTTCGCCAGCAGATCCCTGGCGACGCGGCGCACCACCTTCGTGATCCGCTCCTGCCACGCCAGGTCGAAATCGGACATCTCGACCTGGCTGCGCGGCAGGCTGACGACCGCGGCCCCGTGGGTGGTCCCGGTCATCGCGACGGTCAGGTTCTGGATGAAGGCGTGGAACGGATCCGCCATCCCCCGGTGGCGGTTGACGAAGTTGAGCACCTCGTCGAACAGCACCAGCACCGGCGCGCCCGCCGCGGCGAACACGCGCCCGAGCGCGTCGGTGCCCGGCGGGGTGGTCCGCGCGTCCGCGCCCAGCAGCGCGGCGCCCTGCTCGCCGGCGAGCTGCCGCGCGACGTCGATCCACGGCGTCTCGCGTCCCTCCCGCGGGTCCCAGGCGTTGCCCACGAACACCGCCACCCGGGCCGCCGGCGCGGCCGGCAGCCCCGCCTCGCGCAGCAGCGCCGGGACGCCGTCCAGGTCCGCGGCCCGCGCGCCGGCCGTCACCAGGTGGTACAGCGCGGTCAGCGTGTGGGTCTTGCCCCCGCCGAACTGCGTCACCAGCGTCATCACCGGCGACGTGTCGGCCGTCTTCCCCGCCAGCCGCCGCAGCACCATCCCGGCGTGCGCGCGCAACGCGCGCGTGAAGCAGGTGCGGGCGAAGAACGCCTCCGGATCGCGGTAGTCGGACGGTGCCGTCCCCCCGACCACCTGCTCCAGCGCGATCGCGAACTCGTCGGGATTGAACGACCGGCCTTCGCGGACCTCCTCGCGCGGGAGTGCGACCTTGTACCAGGGATCGAGCGCCATCCGTCGTTGTCTCCTCCCGCCGTTCCGGGCGCCGCCGCGGGTCCGATGCTCACGAAAGTCTACCGCCTGCCCCGCCGCGGACTGCGCGAAGTCTCCCGAACTCCTCCAGTGCGCGCGGGTGGCCGCCGCGCGCCGAGCGGGCCTGCGCACGCAACGCCACTCGCTCTTCCCGGGCGATCCGCTCCACCAGCGCGCCGACGAACACCTCGTGCGCGCGGTCCTCGACGAAGAGATCCACGACGAGCGGATCACTCATCGATCAGGCCCCGCAGCAGCAGGTTCTCGAACAGGCCGTCCTCCGCCCGACTCGTGAGCGCCGCGGCGATCCCGGCGTCCTTGCACAACGGCCCGGCCGCGTCGAACGGCTCGACGGCCGTGGCCTGACCCACGCGACGCACGTTGAACAGACCGACGTCGTCCGCCGTGGACGAGGCGTGCTTCAACACGGCGTCGCAGAACAGCGGAGAATGGGTGGTCACGATGACCTGACGACCGCCGGCCGAAGCCAGCGAAAGCAGCAGGCGGGCGATCAGGTCGAGCCGGCGCGGGTGGACGCCGTTCTCCGGCTCCTCGAAAGCGAGCAGAGAGCCTCCCCACGGGTTCACGGCGATGGCGCACAGGGCGAGCACGCGCAACGTCCCCTCGGAGACGATACGAGACGAGTACTCCACGCCTTCCTGGCGGATGAGGACGTCGAGCGTGCCGCGGCGCTCGTCCAGAAGCACCTCCAGCGACTCGACGCCGGGAACGATCGAGCGAAGCGTGCGGGTGACGGCGTCGAACCGCTTCGGCTCCACGGCCCGCAGCTTGTACAGGAAGGGGCCGACGTCCTCCCCGTGCGCGCCGACGTCGAAGACGTCGGCCGGCGGGCGGGGGGCGCGCATCGCCAGACCGGGGTCGAGATAGTGGGCGCACCATTCGCCCAGTTCTCCGCGGACGGCTTCCAGCCAGCGGTACTCCTCGCCAGCGAGACTCCGATCGGACAGGATCGCATGGTTCATGCCGATCGGTTCCTGGCGCGGGTGCGCCGGCTTCCCCTTGCGCCGCACGTGGAGCTTCGAATCCACGCGTTCGATCGCCGGCGTCCCCTTCGGCTTGCCGGTTCGTCCCAGAAGGGCAAGGTACTCGTCGGCCACGCCGAGGCGGCCCGACTGCAATTCGATGCTCGGCTCGACACGGTACCGGTACCGCTCTGCGCCCACGGCGAGGTCGGCTCCGAGCGAGAACCGGGCGTTTTCCTGTTGCAGCAGCGCCGGCAGCCCTCCCGTCGGAAACGAGAACGCTTCGAACGCGTGGCCGCGCACCGGCAGCGGCCGGTCGAGCGCGTCGGAAAGCGTGCGGACGTTGCCGATCCACGACAACGCGGCGATGGCGTCCAGCAAGTTGCTCTTGCCGGCTGCGTTCGGGCCGAAGAGCACCGCGAAACGCGGGAACTCCACGGTCACGTCCACGAGTGACTTGAAGTCGCGGACGGTCAGTTTCTTCAACATCGCCTGCACCCCGGGTACGGTCGCCGACGTCGCCCGCCCGCACGCCCGATTGGGCTCGCCGGAGATTCCGGACCGATCACGGCACGAATCGTCCCGCATCGCGACCGGGACCGATTCGGACCGGTGACCTCGTCGACCGCGCCACCGAGCCGAGACGGGAGGACTCGCGGGCCGGCCGAGCCGGTCCCCGGACGCCGGCTACCTGACGGTGACCTCCTCGCATTGCGGCACGGATTGCACCCACGCGGCCTGGTCGGTGTGGATATCGACCCAGGACAGGCGCACGTCATAGCTGTCCACGCCCCGTGGGGCCGGGACGGTGGCGCTGACCGCGAAGAGGTAATCGCCGTTGCTCCGTATGGTCAGATCGACAGGGACCCGGTGTGTTCCTCCGACGATTTCGAGGTGGAAGTCGCGAGCCTCCCGCCGTACCGACGGGACGTCGATCCAGCCGTCGTCATAGGCGCCGTCCACGCGCAGGAGAGTTATGTCGCGCTCGTACTGCGCGGAAGCCCAGAATACCGGATCCATCGGGTCGGGGGGGGCGTCGGGGGGGCCGCCGACCCAGATGATGCGACCCTCGCCGACCGCGTGACAGTAGAGCTCCGCGGGAGTCTTCGTCGGGTCCTGAGCGGATATTGGCGCCGGAAGCAGCAGCGCCAGGATCAGTGCGTTCCTCATCAGCATTTATCTGTTTCCTTTCCGGCCGGAACATGCGCAAGAGCGCGTCGCAGGCTGCCGGCGCGCCGCTCTCGGTGCGACGCGGTTCCACCACGGGCTGTCAAGCATCGGCCTTTCTCGTCCGGCACGCGTTCCGGTCGAGCAGCTCCCGGTGGCGCCGCCGAAACTTCGTGTTGTCGAACTCGCGGGGCGCGTCCCTGTCGCTGCGCGTCGTGTAGACCTTTCCTGGCGGGTTCCCGATCAATTTCCTGTTCCTGAAGTCGTCGCCGAGACGTCGATCGTTGGAATACAGCAGCCGAGCGCCGCTGACCAGAGCCAACGCGATGACGTGCGGGTCGTTCGACCGGCACGCCTTCCGGGCGGCCAGCCGAACCGTCTCGGCCTCCACCACCTCGTCACCCACGCGATCGACCCGTCCCGAGGCCGTCGCTGCCTGCCACCACGCGCGAAAGTTCTCGTTGCGGACAAGCTCCCTGAACAACCTGCCCCCGCCCACGAGCCGTCCGCCACCGGAATCGATCCAGTCGAAGAACGCCTTCCCGGCGGCGGGCCGGTTCTGTCCGAATACTTCGTGCACGACGTCGTTGTCCAGGATGGCGCACATTTCAGAGTCCCAGAGATCGCCGCGTCTCCTCCATGAAGAAACGTCGGTAGCTCCGCGGCGCACCCAGCACGTTCCCTTCTTCGTCGAGGCGGAGCGAGCGGATCCGTACGTCCAGGTTGCCGCGCTCGAAGAACAGGATCGACACGTCGTCTGGCTTCAGCTCCCCCTTGCCGTCGCGCACGTCCATGCGCACGCGGTCGAGCAGGTGGTCGCTGTGGGTCTCGATCACGAGTTGCCGCCGGTTGCCGGCAACCTGGCAGAACAGGCTGCCGAGCGCGGCCTGGGCACTGGGATGAAGATGCACTTCCGGCTGCTGCAGCAGGAACATGGGCGTCGCGTCGTCCCGGAACAGCTCGGTGATGACCGGCAGCACCTGGCTCACGCCGTAGCCGACGTCGATCAGGTTGCGCAACGGTCCCTTCGCACGTCCGGCAAACTTTCTGACGTGCATCTGAAAGGGCTCGCTGCCGCGCTTTCCCAATGGTTTCACGGCGATTTCGTCGAAGAGACCTGCTTCGCGGCCGAAATTCTCGAGCGACTCCTTCAGCGCCTTCCACGACTTCTTGTCCTCGAAGAACGCCGTGGAGAGGTACATCGGAATCGTTTCGCCCTCGGGATCGCGGGCCGGGCGCGACGGGTCGTAGGTCCTGCGCGGCTTGGAGCGCACCGGCGCGCTGGCGAACGGTTTTTCGGCGGGGAAAAGAAGATCGAACGCCTCAAGAATTTGTAGCAGCCCTTTCCGGTCGCTGGCGGTGAACTTCGGGGAACCGCCGACCGGCGTCAGGTCGTCGCTTTCCAGAAGTAGAGAATGGAGAATGCTGGGCAGAAAGAATCGATCCGCCAGACGCGCACCCAGCCTCGCGGGGGCCTGCCACGACCACTCGCCTCTCGGCGTCCGGTAACGAATTCCCCATGACCCGTCGGCGGGCGCACTATGACTCGCGATTTCAACGTTTTCCCGCCCGAGCAGCCATCTCGTCGGCGCCGGAGCGGTTCCCTTGCGGCCGAACGTGACCTCGAAGCGGAAGGATCCATCAGACTCAGTGGCCTTCCGCCGCCGGGATGCGGCGACTTCGAATCCCACCGTGAACTCGTGCGCTCGCCCGCCTCTTCCGCCGCGAAAATGCGCGATTTCGTCGAAGCTGCCGAGGTCGTAGGGCGCCTCCTTGAAGTCGGGCACGGCTCCGAGGTACGCAGCGTCCCACAGCGCCCGGATCAGCGCCAGGAACGACGTCTTGCCGGTGCTGTTCTCCCCCACGAGCAGCGTGAGCTGCGCCAGACGGGGGCTCTGCCGCCCCTGGAAGCAGCGGAAGTTCTCCAGCGTGACGTGGTTCATGAGGCGGTCCGTGTTCGTCGACGGCGGGGCGGCCGGCGGCATCGAGCCGGCCCTTCATTCTAACACTTCGAGACGGCATTCGGAAAGTGCCGGCCGGTCCGGCAGCGCACGGGCGCACTCGTGTCAGGCGCTCCCCGGGACGCCGCCGACGTGGCGGATGAGGGTGCGAACGCTCTTCCAGTTCCGCGGGCGCAGACGCCGGAACCGCGGGTTCCTGCTCATCGTTCGTTCCCGATCCACCGCGCCGCCAGCCGCGTCATGCGTTCACGACCTGGCGAACCATCACGGGAAGAGCTCGGCGGCGGCGAAGACGTCGTGGCCCCGACCGCGCAGCCACTCGGCCAAGCGGCGGCCCGCGCAGTGGTCGACGAGGAACTTCACGATCTCGTCACCGAGACGGCGGCCAGCGTATCGTCGGCGATCACCGCATGCGCGTAGGCGATGCACGCGCGGACGTCGTCGGCCTCGAGCTTCGGGTAGTCGTCCAGAATCTCTTCCGTCGTGACTCCCTGGGCCAGCAGGCTCAAGATCAGCTCCACCGACAGCCGCATGTCCCGCACGATCGGCTTGCCGCCGAAGACGTCCGGCCGCACCGTGATGCGCTGCAACAGTTCGGAATGGCTCATGCGTCCGGCTCCTTCGTTTGGTATTGCCTGCGGCGTTCCTTCCCGCCCCGGCGGTCACCGCGGGACCGCCAGCAGCATGGCGTCGAGCAGGCGCTTCTCCTCGCTGCCGCGCGGGTAGAGCGCCGACAGCGCGTTCGACAGGCGCAGGAAGTCGGGGCCGCGCTCCCGCTCCGTCTTCAGCAGCGCGTGCAGCGCGTTCGTCTGCCCGCCGGCCTGGAACAGCATCCCCGTGTGGACCCGGTCCAGGGTCGTGGCGCCGGGCGCCGGGGGACGTTCGTCGGCCGGATCGCCGCCGTCACCGTACCGCGGCCGCCGCTCCCGGACGGCGACCGCCGCGGTTTCCTGTCGGTCCGGGAACAGCAACCCCTGCAGCGGGTCCGTCCCGGCCGCCGCTTCCCGTTCCAGCCGCGCCGCGACCGCCTGCGCCCCGCGCGCGCCGAAGAGATGCCGCGCCCGCTCGGCCACCGGCAGCAGGCGGACCACGCCCTTCTTCGTCTCGATGGTGCGCTTCTTCTCCCACTTCGGCAGGTCGATGCCGAGCGGCTGCGCGAAGCGGCGCACCACGTCGAAGACCAGCGCGAAGCCCTGCGCCTTGCCGCCGGCAGGAGTCTCGCCATCCTCGTCGGCGTCACGGGGCGCGCCATCGCCGCCGGCGTCTCCCGCGTCCGCGCCGGCGTCGGTCGCCTGGAGCGTCCAGAGGAAGAGCGCGGTCAGCCGCGCGTCCTCTTCGAGCGCCCCGGCGAGTCCGTTGCGGGCCTGCGCTTCCGCCGCGCCGAGGACGTTCTCCAGCGCGGTGCGGCCGACCACTTCCCAGACCCGCTCCAGGTACGCCGGCAGGCCGACTTCGCCCCCGTCGGCGGTCTCGACCTGCGCGTAGCGGCTGAAGATCTCCAGCGCCGGGCCGATGCAGGCGAAGACGAGGTCTGCGCCGCGGACGCCCTCGTCTTGCAGGCGCTCCATCCACTCGCCGACGCGCTCGGGCAGCTCGCGCAGGACGACGGCCCAGTCGCCGACCGGGGCGTCGTCGGGGCGGGGGCGGCAGACGAGGTGGATGCTGGTGGCGAGGGCGGCGGAGTCCTGCGACCGCAGACGGCCGGGACGTTCCGTCGCGATCGGCCACGAACCGGTGATGGTCCAGCCGCCGCGGATCATGCCGGCGAGCAGCGCCTCCCAGCCTTCGGTGGTCTTGTGGGCGAAGACGACCGAGCCGATACCGTCTTCGTGCAGGACGCGGCGGCCCTCGGCGAAGGCGCGGCCCATCGTGTCCTCGAAGAACGCGCGGTCCTTGACGCGCCCGCCGCAGGTCTTGGTCTCGTCCTGCACCGCCTCGCGGGTCTTGGGCGACAGCGGATTGGCCGGGTCGAAGGGATCGCGCAGCAGCGGGTGGCTGGGCAGGGCGCGCTTGAGCCAGACGAGGAAGAAATCGGAGAGGTCCGAATAGGGAATCGCGTCGTAGTAGGGCGGGTCGGTGAACCAGACGCCGGCGGCCTGGTCGGGAAGTGGATGATTGACTGCGTCGGCGGCCTGGACCAGACCGGCGGACGACTCCGGCCATGCCGCAGCTACCTTCGCAACCAACTCGACGCCGCTCAGGAAATTACCCGTGGCGCTGGAAAAGATCGGAACTTCCGCAAAGTCCCACACAATAGGAAGTGCTTGACGGCCGAAGACATGCTCGATCTTTTCCCCGATCTGGTTCCAGACCGCAAGTGATGCATTCTTGTCCGCGAGACGAGACAAAGCCGCGGCATGGAGCTCGAATCCGCTTGTCGTCAATGCCGTTGTCGGTCTGCCGTCACAATGCGGCGCGGGTCCTGAAGCGGAATCCGGCGGGCCGGTTGATACCGATTCGGTTGAGCCGTTCGAATTTGTCAATGTCGTTGTCGGTCTGCCGTCACAATGCGGCGCGGGTCCTGAAGCGGAATCCGGCGGGCCGGTTGATACCGATTCGGTTGGGCCGTTCGAATTTGAACCATTCCCCAGAGCCACCAACGCCACCTTCTGCCGCGCAGTGAACAGATCGCTCCACTGGAACATGCCGTAGCGTTGCACGCTGAACGCGCGACCGGCGCCCGACCCGCCGCCCGCTGGCGTCTGCTCGTCCGGCACCGGACAAAGCCCCTGTTTCCCGCCCCGCTCCCACTCGTTGAGAATCCCCGCCAGCCGCGCCTGCGCCGCGCGCACCGCCGCGTAGTCCGCATCGGTCGGCAGCCGATAATGCCGGCCCGTCTCCCCCGGCCGGAGCGTCACCACCGCCGTCAGCCGCGCCCCGCCGACGCGCCGGCCCGCCTCGTCGAACACCGCGTCCGCGCCGCCGCGTTGCGCGGCGAGCTGCGCCCGCACCCGCTCCGGAGGCAGCACCACGTGACAGCAAGGACACGCCGCCTTCGCCCGCGTCACCGTGCCCGCCCGCACGTCCCGCTCGGACGCCGGCTCGAACACTTCCAGCTCCACGCGCGGCGGCTCTCCCGCCGGCCGCGCCACCGCCGCCCGCAACGCCCGCCGGCGCTTCGGCTTCCGGCACAGCCAGAACGAACGCAGCAGCGGGATCTCCGCCCCGCAGTTCGGCGCCTCGCAACGCACCGTACGCGCCCACAGGTACGCGATCGGCGTAGCCCCGTCCGGATCCGGCGGGTAGAGGTCGGCCAGCTCCTTCTCGGCCGCCGCCTTGACCTCTCCCCCGACCCGCCGCAGCTCCTCCGCCAGCCCCGGCCCGTGGCGCGGGATCTCCTCCAGCATCACCTTCAGGATCAGGCACGCCACCGGGTTCAGGTCGCTCGCGAACGCCTCGCAGCCCACCCGCAACGCCTCCAGCGGGATCGACCCGCCGCCGGCGAACGGATCGACCACCAGCGGCGCCTCCCCCGGGTGCGCGGCCCGCACCAGCTCGCGCGCCACCCGCAGGTAGGTCGGGTCTGCCGCCAGGTTCCAGTCGGCGAACGTCCCGAGGAACCAGATCAGCGCCTTCCGCAGTTCGGCGGCGTCCGCCGGCCGCTGCCGTACCGCGGTCAGGATCTCCCGCGCCCGCGCCGGGAACGACGGCGGGCACGCCGCGTCGCACGGGTCCGGCAGCAGCAGCGCCAGCAGCACCGCCCGGCTCGACGCCAGCGGCCGGCGCGCCCACCACAGGTGCAGCGTCGACGGCAGCCCGCGGGGAACGGGGAATGTCTTCTCGCGGGCCGCGTGCTTCGACACGACCGCGATGGGGAAATCCACCTCGGCGAGGCGCTTGCATTGCCGGGGAATCATGTGCGTCTCTTCACTGGAAGCACGAGAGAATCGCCAGGCCGAGAAACAGCGCGAAGAAGATGCACGGCAGGCTGGTCTCGACGACGGTCAGTTTCCAGTAGCGCCGCCGGTCCCGGCCCTCGGCCAGCAGCTCCCATTCGCGGGTGAAGAACGGGTAGGCCAGCTTCTTCTCGAGTTCGGTCAGGGTCCTGAATTTCCCGGTGGCGAGCTGGCGGTACGACCGGATGACGACGAACCAGGAGACCGCCAGCAGCGCGCCGACGATCCCGACGGCGCAGAGCACGATGCGGGCGGGAGCGTCGCCGGCGCCGTAGCGCAGCAGCGCCGCGGAGAACACCGTCAGTCCCACGAGCAGGCTGACGTACAGCCGGTTGGCCCCCTCGCGCCGCTGGCTCACCCGGTCGGCGAGCTCGGCGTGGAGCTTGTAGATCTCCAGCATCTCGTTCTGCGTCGAGTCGGTCATGGCGCTTCTCCCGCGCCGCGTGCTCGGGCGGACTCATACACGGTCCTTCCCTCGCGCAGGGCCGGCTTGATGACCAGCGCATGGCTGTCGCGGTAGCGCGCCACGTCGGCGGCGGAGACCACCAGCGCGTCGACCGGGACGCCTACGCCCCGCAAGCGGCGGTAGATCCTGGACATCAGATCGAGAGCATCCGCGCCATCCCTGACGATCAGCAGATCCACGTCACTGTGGCGCGTCATTTCCCCGCGGGCGGCCGACCCGAACAGGATTATCCGCTCCGGTTGCGCAACTTCGACGACGCGCCGGACGATTTCGTCCAGCGTGCGCGGGTCGAGGGTCCCGTCGCGGTTCCCTTCCGTGGCCGCCGCCGCCGCCGGCCGTCGTGGCGTCAACTTGACCACCTTCCGATTGCTGGCGCGCTCACGGTCCTTCGCCTCCTCGGCCAGGGCGCGCACGTCGTAGTTGCGCCGCGCCGCCAATCGTTCGCGAGTGGCCCGCAATTCCTCCATGATGGCATCATGGCGCACGTCACCTTCGTTCCGCGTCGAGTCGGCCATCTTGCAGCTCCCTGACGGCTACGCCCCGCCCCAGCGGTGCTGCACGTACTGCACCGCTTCGTCCACCGGGAGCGGGCGGGTTCCGTTGCCGGCGCGGAGGAAGAAGACCGCCTGCTGCTGTTCGTCGACGTAGACCGGGTGGTCGCTCGGGTCGACCGAAACGTGGCATACGTCGTGGCCGTCGATCTCGTTGAAGGTGACGGTCAGGAAGGACGGCGACACCGAGTCGCCCAGGTCGCGGGCGATGACCTGCTGCAGATGTTGCTCGAAGCCGTCGCGGTCCTTCCGCTTGAGCGAATCGTAGTCGGCCGCCAGCCCCGACGCGACGCCGGCGTCGTCGACGCCGATGAGCAGCGTGCCGCCCTTCGCGTTGAGAAAGCCGGCGAGCGTCTTGGCGACCACCTTTTCGAGGTTCTTGTTGACCCGCTCCTCGCGCCGGTCCCAGCGCAGGCTCGACTTGAACTCGACCCGGTCGTTCTCGCCGGCCGCCATGAGGCGGCGCACCAACGATTCGTCGGCCAGGGACGCGGCGTCCTGCGGCGCCTGGCTCTCGATGAACTCGTTCATCGCCTTCGCCAGGATCCGGCGGCGGGCGGCCAGGAAGTCCTCGTAGCGCTCCGGGTTCCAAAGCTGCCGGTCCATCGGCACCGACTGCGCCCGCAGCGCGTCCGGCTGGTTCTCTTCCACCTCCGGCAGGTATTCGTTCGGCGGAACGCCGGCCCGCTTCGGATCCGGTTCCCGGGCGAGCGCCGCGCGGTTGGCCAGCTCGTTGATCAGCTTGCGGTCGGCGCGCCTGTCGAATCCGGCCTTCTCGAGCACCTTGCGGGAGAAGACGTAGTGGCGCACGGATCCGCTGCGCCGGCCGGCCGACCGGTCGTACAGGCGGATGCCGGTGAACCAGTCCCGCGCCTCGGCCGCGCGGGCGACCACGTGGCTGAAACGTCCGACCGCCGAATCGATCCGGGAGCCGGCGAGATCCGCCGCCTCCAGCACGATGCGCCCGCGTTCGCGCAGGATCGTCGCCTCCAGCTCGTGCGTCGGATCGGCGTCGCGCCCGGTCACCAGCGCCACGTCCTGCTGCAGCTTGGTCTCGGTCGCCCCGGAATACCGTGCCCACAGCCCGGCGAGGTAGAGCCACCGGATGAAGCGCCGCTTGATCGCGTCGGTCGGAAACTGTCCCCCGTGCCGGGCGAGGTACACCGTCGCCGGCACGAGCACGTTGTGCGTCGGCAGGTCGTCGAGGCCGTCGATGAAGGCGTCGTGCCGCAGGACGCCGGCCAGGTGCTCGAACGCCGCCTGCATCTCCGTCCACGCCCGTTGCAGGTCCGCTGCCGGCGTCTTGACGAACGACCCTTCGAGCAGCACCGACCCGGTCGCCAGCGCCGCCAGACACCGGACGAGAAAGTCGAACGAAACGCCGAACCCCTGCTCCGCCATCTTCTCCAGGAAGCCGCGCATTTCGGCGCGCGCCTCCGGCCAGATGCTGCAGACGTGGGCCAGGGCGAGGTCGGCCTTCGTGAGCGGCGTGCCCGCCCGGTTCACCCGGTTGAAGATCTCCACCACCTCGTCGACGCCGAAATCGTCGCCGGTTACCTGATCGACGGTGTAAGCGTAGTTGCGGATCTGGTCCAGCCGGCTCAGGCGTGCGAGGTTGGCCTGAAGCACCTCCCGGCGCTCGGCGTCGAGCCCGGGCAGGCGTTCGAGCAGTCCGGCGAGCGTCTCGCTCAGGAACTCGTGGACGCCGATCCAGGCCGGGTTCTTCTCCATCAGCGTCTTCTGCCAGAAGCGGAACTCCTCGGTCTGGACGTTGAAGCAGAGGTCGAAGAACAACTTCTCGCCCTCGTAGAACCGGGGCGCCTCCCCCCGGAACAGCACGTACAGCGTCGTCAGCCTCTGCTGCCCGTCGAGCAGCATCAGCGAGTGCCCGTCGCCGGCCGCCGTCCCGCCGCGCACGCGCGACGGCCGGTAGGTGCGCCAGACCAGCAGATGCCCGGTGGGATGCTTCCGGTAGAGCGACCGCACGAGGCGGCGCACCTGATCCTTGTTCCAGACGTAGCCCCGCTGGAACTCCGGCAGCAGGATCTCGTCCCGGCCGATCTGGTTCAGCAGCTCCTGGATCGACTTCACTTCGTGCATCCGAATTACTCCTTGTCAGGACTGCCCGGCGCTACGCTCATCGGCGTCGTCCTCTGCACGGCGTATTCACATCGGTCAGCGAACCGCCGCGCGGTCACACACGTGCTCGCCGGCCAGGGCGCGATGCGCGAACAGCAGACAGGCCCGGACGTCCTCCGGCTCCAGAACCGGATGTTCCCGGAGAATCGTTTCCACGGTATCTCCCGTCGAGAGCATGGCCAGGACGTGCTCCACCGCGATCCGCAGGCCGCGGATCACGGGCTTGCCGCCGAACACGTCGGCGCGCACCGCGATGCGTTCGAGCAGTTCGGTGTCGGTGCTCATTCGTTTCCCCCGCCCGGTGTGCCCGGCCCGGCCTCCCGGGCCGGCGCCGGCTCCGTCAGGGCGGCGAGTTCCAGATAGTAGTGCCGCACCTTCGTCATCTCGTGCCAGGGGAACCGGGCGGGGTCCGCGATCGGCGTCCGGAGCGCCGGCGTGCCGCGGCAGTCGGTGACGACGTACAGCCAGTAGCAGTCGGGGCGGTCCTCGGCGACCCGGCGCTCGTTGGGGGTGAGCAGGATCGTCCCGGCGGCGGCGGCGAGGCCCTTGACCTCGATGAGGCGGAGGTCGCCCGACTCCGGGTCGAGGCTGGTCAGGTCGTAGCCGAGGTTCTTCGCGCTCACGTCCTCGACGCGCCGCCCGCGGCCCCGCTCGTGCTCCATGGCCACGCGCATGGCCGTCGCCTCGGTCTCGGGGTCGGGCCGGTGGCGCTTCACGGCGGCGGCGGCGCGGTCCGGGTGCGGGAGGACCAGCACGCTGGTCATGCGCTCCACTGCCTGGAGCGAGAGCGCCCGCTGCCGGCCCAGTTCGTCCCGGCGGCGGTCGCGGCGGGCGGAGAGCTCGTCGTGCCGGGCCTCGGCCATCGCCAGCCGGCCCTCGGCGCCCTGCCGGCCCTCGTCCACGTCGCCGGCGGCGCGGCCGATCTCGTCGTCGGTCCGCTGCAGCAGCTCGGTCAGCGAGAGCTCCACGTGCCGCGCGACGCGCTCGACCTCGGCGGCCCGTTCGGCGCGCGTCGCCTCGAGCAGCGGCCGCAGCACGTGTTCCTGGAGCCAGGCCGCCGGCTCCGGCCGGTGCGCGACCTCCGGCAGCTCGTCGGGGACCGGGGCCGGCGTCAGGTCGCCGAGCACGCCCGGTTCGCACCGCCGCGGCGCGCCGCCGCCGGCCAGTTCGACGGCGAAGACCGTCTCGTGCGCGACGTGCCCGAGTCCGTCGACGACGCGCGCGCGGTAGCAGTCGATGCGGGCCGGCGCGTCGTGGGCCAGCGAGTGGAAGGTGGCGCCGCGGGCGAGCGGGTCGAGGGCCTGGTCGCGCGCATGGCGGCGGAGCGCCTCGAACAGCGGGTGGCCCGGCGTCACCCATTCCAGGGCGTGCCGCTGCGCCGTCTCGCGGTCGGTCGTGCAGCGGGGGTAGCGGGCCGCCAGCGCCGGCAGCCGCCAGTCGGGCTCGCGCTCGAAGCGGCGCAGCGCGGCGGGCGTGCGCCCCGGCTCGAACGTGTGCGGCAGCCCGCCGGCGAAGGTGAGCCGCAACGACGCCGGCGGCGCCGCGTCGCGCAGGAAGCGCGCGATGGTCTCGGGCACCACCCGGCGCTCGCGGGCGCGGGCGCGGCGCTCGACCAGCATCTCCAGGTTCAGCTTCTTCGACGCCAGCCCCTCCAGGGCGTTCCGGCAGATGTTGCGGAAGCGCCCCTCGTCGACGTTCCGCAGCAGGCGCTCCTCCAGGTCCTCGTCGCCGAGCCGCCCCGCGTAGTAGTCGCGCAGCACCCGCTCGACGCGGGCCGCCGGCAGCACCTCGCCGACCACGTTGAACACCGCGTCGTCGTCGAGCGCGTCGCGGATCTCCTGCAGCTTGTCGAGCAGGCGCTGGAGCACGCGCCCCTCGATGGTGTTGGTGGCGACGAAGTTGCAGATCAGGCAGTCCTTCTTCTGGCCGTAGCGGTGGATGCGCCCCATGCGCTGCTCGAGGCGGTTGGGGTTCCACGGGATGTCGTAGTTGAAGAGGACGTTCGAGACCTGCAGGTTGATCCCCTCGCCGGCCGCCTCGGTCGCCGCGAGCACCTGCGCCGCGCCGTCGCGGAACCGCTGCTCGGCGTGCAGCCGGGTGCCCGGCTCGTCGCGGCTGCCCGGCTTCATGCCGCCGTGGATGCTCGCCACCCGGAAGCCCCAGGCCGCGAGCCTTTCGACCAGGTAGTCGAGCGTGTCCTTGAACTCGGTGAAGAGGACGAGGCGCTGGTCCGGCCGGTCGAAGAACCCCTGGCCGCGCAGCAGGTCTTCGAGCTTCGCCAGCTTCGCCTCGACGCCGGCGCGCTCGACGTCCCGCGCCCGGGCCGCCAGCGCCCGCAGCTCGGCGATCTCCTCGCGCACCCGGCCGGCGTTCCCGGCCAGCGTGACCGCTTCGAGCAGCCGTTCCAGCCGTTCGCGGTCGTGGTCCTCCATCTCGTCGAGCTCGTCCGGGCCCGGGAGGTCCGGGGGCGCGGCGCGCGCCAGATCCTCGGCCTGCGCCAGCCCGCGCTCCAGCCGCTCCGCGCGGTTCGACAGGCTGCGCCCGATGGCCCGCGCGCTCGAGGCCAGACGCCGCTGGTAGAGAGCCATCAGGAAGCCCACGGCGCGGGCGCGCCGGTCGTCGCCGGCCGCCGCGGCGCGGGCGCTCTGGCGCTTCACGAACTGCGTCACTTCGCTGTACAGCTCGAACTCCGGCCCGTCGATGGCGAAGTCCACCGTGCGGGGAATGCGCCGGGTGAAGATCTTCCGCGCCGCCCACCGGCCGTCGGCGTCCCGCTCCGGGAAGTGGACCATCGCTTCCTTCGTGCGCCGCAGGTAGAACGGGGCGCGGCCGGCGTCCATCGCCTGCCGGATGGAGCGCACGTCGGCGTAGGCGTCGCGGTCGAGAAGCTGGAGGAAGAGCGAGAAGTTGTCCGGGTCGCCCTTGTGCGGCGTGGCGGTCAGCAGCAGCAGGTGGTCCGACGCGTCGCGCAGCAGCTCGCCCAGCTTGTACCGCTGGCTCTTGTGCGATTCGTCGCGCGCCGACATGCGGTGCGCCTCGTCCACGATCACCAGGTCCCAGTGCGCCTGGCGCAGGCCCGGCAGGATGTCGTCGCGCTTCGCGAGGTCGAGCGAGGTGACCGCCTTCGGCTGCCGCATCCACTGGTTCACGCCGAACTGCGCGCGCAGGTCGCCGCCGCGCAGCACGACGAACGTCTCGTCGAACTTCTCCCGCAGCTCGCGCTGCCACTGGAACGCGAGGTTCGAGGGGGCGACGATCAGGATGCGCTCGGCGAGGCCCCGCAACCGCAGCTCGCGGATCAGCAACCCGGCCATGATCGTCTTGCCCGCGCCGGCGTCGTCGGCGAGCAGGAACCGCACCCGCGCCGGCTTCAGCAGATGGTCGTAGACCGCCTCCAACTGGTGCGGCAGCGGGTCGACGCGCGAGACCGACAGCCCGAAGTAGGGGTCGAACTCCCAGGCGATGCCCAGGACGTGGGCCTGCAACCCCAGCCGCAGCCGCGCGCCGTCCCCGTCGTAGCGGAAGACGCCGTCGCGCACGGTCAGCCCGGCCAGGTCGTCCGCGCCGAGCGCGACCTTGCGGAAGCGCTCGGACCGCGTGCCGACCAGACCGAGCGACCAGCCGTCGGGACCCGCCGCGGCGACGGTCTCCACCCGCATCGGCTCGTCGAAGAGCGGCCCGGTGAGGATCTGGCCTGCGCCGGGAGCGGCTGGAGACCGGGTCATCGGAAGGGGGCCGCGGTGCGCCGCGGCGCGTCCCTACTGTACACGACGCGATCTCCCGCGTCCGCCGCACGAACGCGCTCCGGGCGCCGTGCGCCGCTCCGACAGCCCGGTGTCGGGGGACAGCTACGCGCCTCCCGAGAACGCCCGCCCGGCGACCGACAGGTTCTGACAGCGACTACCGCCAGACTGAATCGGGACGTTGGTCCGGGCGTACTGACGGTTCAGTGCCACCGCGGGGAGAGCGGCGCGAAGGGGTCAGTCGGCAGGGTCGGGGGCAGGGAGGTGCAACCGCTCCAGCGTGGCGAGCCGCTGATCGACCTTCGCGAACGCGATCTCGACCGCCCGCAGCCGGTCGTCCATCGCGTTCAAGCGGTCCTCCAACCGCCGAACGTCCGTCCGGATACCGGCGATCTGGACACTCAACGCCATCGCGGCCGCCAGCACGACCCCGATCACCCACTGCGCATCACGGTTCGGCATGGAGCCAGTATCACCCATCGCGCCGCGGCCGGCAAGCCGAGTCGCCCGCCGCGTCGCGGCCGAGCCCGCGCCGGGGCGGCGGCTGGTATGATACGGAATCCCGGCGGCGCGAATCGCCGTGGGCGGATTCCGGGCGGCGCCCGATGCGGATGCGCCGCGGTTCATGCGACGAGAGAACGTGGCGATGCTGATTCGGATTGCGGGGCTGGCCGCCGCCGCGGCCCTGACGCCGCTCGCGGCCTGGGCGCAGGCGGGCGGGGCGGGCGGCGGCGCGGAGATCCGGCCGTTCGAGATCGCGGTGCCCGACGAAGTGCTCGACGACCTGCGGCGCCGCCTCGAGCAGACCCGCCTGCCCGATCAGCTCGAGGGCGCGGGCTGGGACTACGGCGCCGAGCTCGGCTACGTGAGCGAGCTCGTCGCCTACTGGCGCGACGAGTTCGACTGGCGCGAGCAGGAGCGGCGACTCAACGCGTTCGACCAGTACAAGACGGTCGTCGGCGACCTCGACGTCCACTTCATCCACCAGCGGTCGCCCGAACCGGACGCGCTGCCCCTCGTCATCACCCACGGCTGGCCCGGCTCCATCGCCGAGTTCACGAAGATCATCGGCCCCCTGACGGATCCGGCCGCGCACGGGGGGCGGGCCGAGGACGCGTTCCACTTGGTCGCGCCGTCCATGCCCGGCTACGGGTTCTCGGACAAGCCGCGCGCGCCGGGGTTCGGTCCCGAGCAGATCGCCGAGGTCAACGCCGCGCTCATGGCCCGGCTGGGCTACGAGCGCTACGGCATCCAGGGCGGCGACTGGGGATCGATCGTCAGCCGCTGGCACGCGTTCAACCATCCCGGCCGGACGGTCGGCCTGCATCTGAACATGCTGGTCGGGGGGCCGCCGCCGGGCGCCGACCCGGCCGAGGGGGTGCCGCCGGAAGAGCTCCAGCGGTCGCAGGCGCGGCAGTCCTTCTACAACACCGCCGAGAACGGCTACGCGCAGATCCAGGGCACCAAACCGCAGACCCTCGGCTACGCGCTGAACGACTCGCCGGTGGGGCAGGCGGCCTGGATCGTCGAGAAGTTCCGGGCGTGGTGCGACTGCGACGGCGACCCCGAGTCGGTCTTCACGCGGGACGAGCTGCTCACCAACGTCACCATCTACTGGGTGACCGGCACCGCGACGTCGTCGGCCCGGCTCTACTACGAGAGCCGCCATGCCCCGACCTCGCGGCCGATGGGGCGGATAGAGGCGCCGACCGGCGCCATCATCTTCCCCTACGAGCTGTTCATCACGCCCCGCCGCTGGGCCGAGGCGTCGTACAACGTCGTCCACTGGACGGAGGCGGAGCGGGGCGGCCACTTCGCGGCCCTGGAGCAGCCGGAGGTGCTGGTGGACGACCTGCGCGAGTTCTTCCGGCCGTTGCGGGCGGACGCGGCGCCGTAGCCCCGGCGCGGGCCGGCGACGGGGCAGGCATTCAGGTATATATAGAGGAAGAGAATCCGGTACGGGGCGGGCTTCATCCGGGGAGTCCGCGGTACGCCGAGGAGTTCACCATGCAGACCGACGTCGAACGGCTTCCGGCCGCGCCGGCGCAGGGGGGCGTGCCGCGGCGGGCGTTTCTCGGCGCGCTGGGGGCGGCGGCGCTGGCGCCGCGGACGCTCGCGCAGGGCGCGCCGCCGATTCCCGTCACCGCCATCAACCACGTGACGATCGGCGTGTCCGACCCGGCGCGGTCGCTCGAGTGGTACCAGGGGCTGTTCGGCATGCCGATCGCCGCCCGGCAGGCCGGCACCGTGGTCCTGCGGGTGGGCGGTGGTCCGCAGTTCCTGGCGATCGGCGGCGGCGCCGCCGCCAGTCCCGGCATCGGGCACTTCTGCCTCTCCGTGGACGGCTTCGACGCCGACCGCCTCGTGGGCGTCCTGGGCGAGCACGGGATGGCGCGTTCCGCGGCGTCGGGGCCGCTGGAGGTCCGCGTCCGGATGCGCGGGGCCGACTTCGGCGGCGCCCCCGAGGGGACCCCCGAGCTGTACTTCGGAGACCCCGACGGCGTCGTCGTGCAACTGCAGGACACCACCTACTGCGGCGGCGCGGGGGTGCTCGGGGACGTGTGCCTCGAGACGCCGGAGCCGGCGCCGACGGCGGGTCTGCTGCGCCTGCGCGACTACAACCACGTCACCGTCTTCGTGACCGATCAGCAGCGCTCCGTCGCGCTCTACCAGCGGCTCTTCGGCCTGCCCGTCGACACCTACCAGGGCGCCCTGCCGGTGCTCCGGGTGGGGTCGGGCAACCAGTTCCTGGCCCTGGGCGGCGCCGGGGCCGGTCCGGCCGGCCCCGGCATCCACCACGCCTGCCTCACCGTCGACGACTTCGACGTCGACCGCCTGCTGGGGGTGCTCGAAGGCTACGGCGTGACGCCCCGCGGCGAGGCGGCGGGGCCGGCGGGTCCGCTGCAGTCGTACGTGACGATGCGCATGCCGGACCGCGGCGGCGCTCCCGGCGGCACGCCCGAGCTCTACTTCACGGACCCGGACGGCATCCTGCTCCAGCTGCAGGACGCGCGGTACTGCGGCGGCGACGGGTACCTGGGCGACGAGTGCGGCACGCCCGGGAACCCGACCGGACGCAATGCGTAGCCCGCCGGCGGCGCCCGCGCGCCGCGGCGCATCGGGGGGCCGCGGCCGGGCCGCCGCCCCCGGAGGTAAAAAATCCGTAATTTTCTCTTGCAACCGGCGGTCAAGTGATCGACAATTCGCCGAAGCGGACGCCTGCCGACGGCGGCAGGGGGTCTGCGGAAGCGGCCAAGCGCAAGGCCGAGCAGGAGTTGCGGCCTTCGAGGACTTCGGCAGAACGAGGGAGGTGATCGTCCCATGAACCAGGAGATCATCGAGGTGACGGAGGAGACGACCCGGCAGGGCGTTTCCCGGCGGAGTTTCATCAAGGGCGCCATCGCCGCGAGCGCGGCCGTGTCGTCGACCAACTACCTGTTCCGCGCCAACGGCGGGGCGGTGCTGGCCCAGACCCCGGCGGCGGGGGCCGTCGAGCGGCTCGTCACCGTGAACGTCAACGGCCGGAGCCGGCGCATCGAAGTGCCTCCGATGGAGACGCTGGCCACCACGTTGCGCTACAAGCTGGGCCTGACGGGGACCAAGATCGGCTGCGACCGGGCCGAATGCGGCGCGTGCACCGTCCTCGTCGACGGAACGCCCCACTACGGCTGCTCGCTGCTCACGCATTCGGTGCGGGGGCGCGAGGTCACGACCATCGAGGGTCTCGAGGCCGAAGACGGCACGCTGCACCCGGTGCAGCAGGCGGTGCTGGAGGAGCAGGGTTTCCAGTGCGCGTTCTGCATGTCGGGGTTCATCATGAACTCGGTGGCGCTGCTGAACGAGAACCAGAATCCCACCCGGAAGCAGGCGGCCGAGTGGCTCTCGGGCAACCTGTGCCGCTGCGCCGACTACGACAAGATCCTGACGTCCGTCATGCGGGCGGCGGAAATCACGCGGGGGGCCTGACGTGGCTGATTACAAACTGCTCGGAAAGAACTACCAGACGCCCGACCTCTACGCGAAGGTCACCGGGCGGTCGAAGTACGCCGAGGACCACCGCGCCGAGGGCATGGTCTTCGCCAAGCTGCTCGTCAGCCCCATGCCGCACGCCCGGGTGCGGTCGAGGAACGTCGAGGCGGCCCTCGATCTTCCCGGCGTCGTCGGCATCCTGACCGCCGACGACCTGCCCGACGAGGTCGAGGCCCCGAACGAGGCGGCGCTCACCGACGAGCCACGCTACGAGGGCGAGCCGATTCTCGCGGTGGCCGCGGTCACCGAGCAGATCGCGTCGGACGCGATCGAGCTGATCGACATCGACCTCGAAGAGCTGCCGTTCGTGCTCGACCCCCTCGACAGCCTCAAGCCGGGCGGCAGGAACGCCCGCACCGAGGGCAACACGACCATCGGCCGCGAGATCGGCGAGATCAAGTGGACCGAGAGCGATCTGGCGGGGCTCGCGCCGGGCGAGATCCCCATGGACGCGGAGGCCGCCGCGGAATGGTCGTTCGGCGACCTCGAAGCCGGGTTCGCCGAGGCCGACGTCATCGTCGAGGAACACTCCTACAACCAGTCCACGTCGCACCAGCCGCTCGAAAGCCGGACGACGATGGCCTACTGGGAGGGCGGCAAGCTCTACGTCTATCCCTCCGTGCAGAGCACCGCGCGCAGCGTGGGGCCGATGGCGCGCTGGGCGGGCATCGAGCCGTCCAACGTCGTGCTCATCAACGAGTTCACGGGCGGCGGGTTCGGCGGCAAGATCAGCGGCTACGTCCACGCGCAGATCCCCATCCTGCTGTCGAAGAAGATCGGCAAGCCGGTGATGATGCGCATCACCCGGCGCGAGGAGAACGCCATCGGCCGCGCCCGGCCCGGCGTGCAGGCCCGCATCCGCCTCGGGATGCGCGCCGACGGCCGCATCACCGCGCTCGACGTCCACGGCATCGGCGACCAGGGTCCCTACGGACGCTCGGGCGACGCGATGAACGTGGCCGGCATCGGGTCGCTCTGCTACCAGCCCCTGGCCTGCCGCATGCGCGGCACCAACGTCTACACCAACACCCCGCCGCGCGGACCGCAGCGGGCGCCGGGCGGCGTGCAGTCGATGACCATGCTCGAGCCGATCATCCAGAAGGCGGCGAAGCAACTGGGGCTCGACCAGGTCGAGGTGCACAAGATCAACGCGCCCGAGGGGCAGGCGAAGTTCGGCCCGCCGGGGCGCGACGGCGAGCAGGGCCACGTGTCCAGCGCGTTCGCCCGCGAGGCCATCGACAAGGGCGCCGAGCTCTTCAACTGGACCGAGCGCAAGGAGCGCAGCGGCCTGCGCAACGGCCCGAAGGTCACCGGGGTCGGCGTGGCGCTGAGCGCCTACGCCGCCGGCGCATCCGGGGTCGACGGCCTGTTCGTGCTGAGGCCCGACGGACGCCTCTACATCCAGTCCGGTGTCGGCAACCTCGGAACCGGCTCGACCTTCGACACCATGCGGGCCGCGGCCGAGGGGCTGGACATGCCCTGGGAGAAGTGCGAGATCGCCTGGGGCGACACCAGCCGGCATCTGCCCTGGAGCTGTTCGCAGGGCGGCAGCTCGACCACCCACGCCCACACGCGGGCGAACTGGGCGGCGGTGCAGGACGCCACGCAGAAGATGCGCGAGATCGCCGCGCAGGATCTCGGCGGCGAACCCGAGGACTACGAGATCGGGGGCGAGCGCGTCTACCGCCGCGGCAACCGGTCGCAGGGGCTGAGCTTCGCGAGAGTCGCGCAGCGGGCCATCGACCTCGGCGGCAGGTACGACGGCCACGAGCTGCCCGAGGACATCAACGGGATGACCACCGCGTCGGCTACGGCCCTCGCGGGGCAGGGCCTGATGGGCGTCGCCAAGGACAACTTCGAGGAAGGCGGCCGGCGCATGTCGTTCGTGGCCGGGTTCGCCGAGGTCGAGGTCGACGTGGAGACCGGCAACATCCGGATCGTCGACTACGCGGCGGGGTCCGACGCGGGCACCATCCTGCATCCCAAGACCTACGAAGGGCAGATCTTCGGCGGCGCGGTGCAGGGCTTCTCCGTCGCCCTGAGCCAGAAGTGGGTCTACGACCAGCGTTGGGGGCTGCTGGTGGCCAAGCGGTTCTACAGCAACCGGCCTCCGGGCATCCTCGACGTGCCGCACGAGCAGCCCATGAAGTGGGGCAACGCGGACCTGCCGGACCCGTTCAACCCCCTCGGGGCGAAGGGTATCGGCGAGGCGGCGCAGGGCGCCGGGTCGGCGGCCGTCGTCAACGCCATCGCCGACGCTCTCGAGTCGTTGGGCGAGGGGCGGGGCGACTTCCACCGTTCGCCGGTCACACGCGACATGATTCTGACGAACGTCGAGCAGGCCCCGGCGGGCCATGATCGGCTCAGGGCTCACGTCTGAGGAAGGGGAGACGACCGCCATGAAGGGCATAATTCGCGACGTAATACCGCAACTGGAGCTGTTCCAGCCGACCAGTGCGGACGATGCGCTGGCGCTGCTGGCGGAGCACGGGTCCGACGCCTGGGTGTATGCCGGCGGGCTCGATACGCTCGACTGGTTCAAGGACCGGGTGAAGCGGCCCCGCGTGGTCGTGGACCTGGCCGGCGTCGAGTCGATGCGCGAGATCCGGTCGACGGCCGGCGGCGTCGAGATCGGGGCGATGGCCCGGTTGATCGACGTCGTCAACCACCCCGAAATCCAGTCGCGGTTCCCGGCGCTGGCGTTCGCGTCGAAGTCGGCCGCGTCGCCGCAGATCCGGAACCAGGGCACGCTCGGCGGCAACGTGGCGCAGGACACGCGCTGCTGGTACTACCGTGACGGGTGGACCTGCTATCGGGCCGGCGGCAACATCTGCTACGCCAGTCCGCCGACCGCGATGAACCGCGAGCACTGCATTCTCGGCGGGAGCCGGTGCGTGGCCGTCAACCCGTCGGACACCGCGCCGGTGCTGGTGGCTCTCGACGCCGAGATGGTCGTGCGGCGGGGCCGCGCGGAACGGGTGATTCCGGCCCGCGAGTTCTTCGTCGGCCCCGAGATCGACATCGAGCGGATGACCGCGCTGGAACCCGGCGATCTGCTGATGTCGATCCGGGTGCCTTCGACCTGGTCCGGGGCGCGGGTCTACTTCGAGAAGGTCCGCGACCGCGACACGTGGGACTTCGCCCTGGTGAACGTGGCGACGGCCCTGCGCGAGAGCGGCGGCGTCATCCAGGACGCGCGCGTGGTGGTGAACGGCGTCGCGCCGACCCCGGTCCGGCTGACCGCGGTCGAGAACGCCCTCCGCGGGCAGGCCCGCGACGAGCAGACCGCGGACCGCGCCGGCGAGATCGCCATCCAGGGCGTGGTGCCGCTGACCCACAACGGGTTCAAGGTGAACCTGATGAAGAACCTCGTCAAGCGGTCCATCCGCGACGAGCCGATGAACGCGGTGTAGCTGCCGGCGCCCATCGCCGGGGCGCACCGCGTCCATTCGACCGGGAACCCTCGAAGGGCCGAGTCTCGATGGCTCGGCCCTTCGCCTGTACGGCGGGATCGGGCCGCGCGGCGCGGCGTGGGTGCTGCTTTCGGTCCGCAACCCCCGTCCGCGGCTGACGGCGGCCGGCGGCGGAGCGGTGCGCGACTACCCGGGTGCTCCCGGCCGGTGCGACACGCACCTTTCTGCGACCCCTGTCGGCGGGCGGCGGATACGGGTGCTGCTTTCGGTCCGCAATCCCCGTCCGCGGCTGACGGCGGCCGGCGGCGTCATCGAAACGGCGGCCGGCGGCAACCCGGGCGTCCCGGCCCTTGCCGGGAGCGGCCCGCGGCGTCCGGCGACCGCATCGAGAGGAGACGGACGATGGAGAATCAGGGCGACGCGGTGGCGGACGGCGGCCAGTCGCGGCGGCGGTTCATTCGTCAGGCCCTCGGCGCCGGGATCGGCGCGTCGGTGGGCGGCGTGGCCGGCGGGTCGGCGGCGTCCGCGCAGGTGGGCGGCCCCATACGGTCGTTCGACCACGTGGCGGCGCCGATGCGCGACACCGAGGCGATGGTCCGGTTCTACCGCGCCCTCGGCTTCGGCGTGATGGAGGGCCCGCGCATCTGCTCGGTCCACTTCGGCGACAACAAGATCAACTTCCACCGGCCGGCGGCGTGGCAGGATGCGAGCTTCACCCTGCGCGCACCCGCGGCCGAGCCGCCGTGCGGCGACTTCTGCTTCGTCTGGGACGGGACCGAGGCCGCGCTCGTGGAGACGCTGGCCCGCGCCGGCGCGGAGGTCATCGAAGGTCCGGCGCCCCGCACCGGAGGCCGCGGCGGGGGGACGGCCGAAGGCGTCAGCCACTACGTCCGGGATCCGGACGGCAACCTGCTGGAGTTCATCCTGTACTGAACGGAGAGACCGCCCTTCATACCGGCCGGAACCGCTCACGCTCGCGATTGAAGGTCGATGCGCCCGGCCGCACCGCGTTCGCCGGCCGGGTCAGAAGAACCAGGTGAGCGACAGGTAGCCGACGGCGCTCAGCAGGCCGTACTCGGAGGCCAGGAGCTGGCCGGGGGCGGCGGTGTCGGCGCCGACGCCGAAGAACACGCCGCCGGCGACGGAGGTCTCGTCGCCCGCCGACCAGGAGAAGCTCGGGGCCGCGACGGCGCTCCCGTCGTTGAGGTTCCAGAGCCAGAGGCCGGCGACGCTCAGCAGCGGGTGGACCTGGTACGACGCCTGCACGGCCGCCTCGTCGCGCCCGTACACCTGGTACTCGGCGCGCAGGAACTCCGGCGACTGGAAGAGGCGGGCGAAGTCGTCGGGCGCGGCGGCCCCGCGCCCGTCGCGCTGGTACTCGACGACGAGGCCGAGGTCGCGGCCGTGGACGGTCAGCCGCCGATCGAGGCCGATGGTCCCCCGCCCGGCGACCGCGCCCTGGAAGTCGCGCACCACCGCCTCGAACCGCACCGCCCACGCCCCCAGCCCGCCCGCGAGGCCGACGGCGCCGGCCGCGTCGCCGTAGAGGGCGCCCCCCCAGCCCGAGACCTCCCAGTTCCGCCAGGTGGTGAGCCCGCGCGCCAGCGCCGTGGTCTCTTCGCCGGCGGGGGTGCGGCTGGGCCGGACCACCACGTCGATCTCGCTCAGCGGGCCGGGATAGAGGCGCGCGCGGACGGCGTCGATGCCGCCCCGGTAGACGCGGAACGGGTCGGCGGGGCTGAACGGGATGAACGGGTCGGCGGGGGTCAGGAACAGCGTGGTGCCCCACGACACCGCCTGCCGCCCGACGCTCAGCTCCACCGCGTCGCTCGGCTGCCACGCCACGTTGAGGCGGTCCAGCCGATGCCGCCAGTGGAAGTGATCGTGCTCGACCGCGGTCCACTGGAGGTCGAGCCACTCGCCGCCCCCCGGAATCGCGCCCAGCCCCCCGAGGCCGAGACCGAAGGCGCCGTCGTCGTCGCGCCGGACGGTGAGGGCGTGGTCCCAGGCGATCTCGACGGCCAGGGGGCCGAACACCGGCTCGGTGCTCAACCGCAGCCGGTTGAAGGCGCTGGCGGCGGCGTCGGTGAAGGGGGTCGGTCCCGCGAACAGGGGGACCGTCTGCAGATAGCCGGTCAGCCCGCTCGACTGCGCGCGGGCGGGGCCGGGGCCGAACGCGGCGAGGCCGAGCACCGCGGCGGCCAGGAATCCGCGCCGTAGCACGTCGCGGATTCCTGCCGGGTCGGTTGGGCGCCAATCGGAGCCGCAACGCGACCGCGGGTCGCGCGGCGACGCTTGGCGGGCCAGGAATCCGCGCCGTAGCACGTCGCGGATTCCTGCCGGGTCGGTCGGGCGCCAATCGGAGCCGCAACGCGACCGCGGGTCGCGCGGCGACGCTTGGCGGGCCAGGAATCCGCGCCGTAGCACGTCGCGGATTCCTGCCGGGTCGGTTGGGCGCCAATCGGAGCCGCAACGCGACCGCGGGTCGCGCGGCGACGCCAGGCGGCCGAAGCCGCGCGGGCGGCGGGCGGTCATCGCCGCTCGTCCGCGTCGATGCGGCCGTCGACCATCCGGACGAGGCGCCGGGACCGCTCCATGACGCGCGCGTCGTGGGTGGCGAAGACGAACGTCACGCCGAGGTCCCGGTTCAGATCGGCCATCACGTCGAGCAGGGCGGCGCTCGCGGCCGAGTCGAGGTTCGCGGTCGGCTCGTCGGCCAGCACCAGGGCGGGCCGGCTCGCGACCGCCCGCACCACCGCCACCCGCTGCTGTTGCCCGCCCGAGAGCTTGCCCGGCCGGCGGTCGTCGAGCCCGGTCATGCCGGTCCGCTCGAACAGCTCGCGCACCCGCGCGCGGCGCTCGTCGGCGGGGACGCCCTGCAGCAGCATCGGGAATTCGGCGTTCTCCAGCGCCGTCAGCACCGGCAGCAGGTTGTAGGCCTGGAAGACGAAACCCACGTGGTCGAGCCGCAGGCGGGCGAGCGCCTGGCTCGACATCGCGCTCACGTCGCGCCCCGCCACCTCCACCGCGCCGCGGCTGGGGCGGGTCAGGCCGCCGATCAGGTTGAGGAGCGTGGTCTTGCCCGACCCCGACGGTCCCGCCAGCGCCGTGAACTCGCCCCGCCCGATGGTCAGGCTGACGTCGCGGACCGCGTGCACCTCCTCGGCTTCCTGGTGGAAGGTCTTCCAGACCCCGTCGGTCCGGACCGCCGCGGTTTCGGAGTCGGTCATGGAATCGCTCGCGATCGCCGGGTCACCGGTCGAACTTCATGGCCTCGGCCACGTCGATGCGCGCCGCCCGCAGGGCCGGATAGACCGACGCGGCCGCGCCGACGAAGAGGATGAACGACAGCACCTGCGCGAGGCGCGCGGTCCGCAGCAACGGGTGGATGACGGGTTCGACGACCACCCCCGAGAAGGTCATCTCGTTCATCAGCGCCGAGAAGTCCAGGCCGTCGCCGAAGAAGTGCCAGGTGGCGGCGAGCCCGAGGCCCACGCCGACGAAGCCGCTGACCGCGGTCAGGGTCAGGCCCTCGATCAGCACGATGGCTCCCGTCTGTCCCGGCGTCAGCCCGAGCGCCCGCAGCACCCCGAACTCGCGGCGTCGGTGCAGCACCGACATGAGCACGGTGTTGACGACGCCGAACGCGATGATCGTGAAGATGAACCCCTGGGTCAGGTAGTTGCCGAAGTCGTCGATGGCCACCGCCGCGCCCAGCGCCGGGTTCGCTTCGCGCCACTCCATGACCCGTGCGTCGCCGCGGGCGATGGGTTCCGCCAGCGCCCGCTCGAGGCGCCGGGCGACCGCGGCCACCGCGGCGCTGTCGTCGAGCACCACTCCGACGTTGGTGACGTCGCCCGCCGCCCCCAGCCACTCGCCGGCGGTGGCGAGCGGCACGTGCACCAGCGCCTGGTCCACCTCGGGCACGCCGCTGCGGAACGTGCCGACCACCCGCAGCAACTGTCCCGCGATCTCCCGCTCGGCGTCCTGCGCCTGCACCACGAAGCGCGAGCCCAGCCGCAGGTCGAGGCTGTCGGCCAGCTCGACCCCCACGTAGGCGGCGAGCCGATCGTCCGGGGCGAGGTACCGCCCCTCGACGACCCGGTCGTCGAGGGGGCTGAACTCGGCCTCCGCCGCCGGGTCGACCGCGACGATCTGGGCGGGGCGCGAGCCGGCGGCCGAGCTCGCGAGCCCGGTGACCGCGAGCTTCGCGGTCGTCGCGGCGACGCGCGGGGCGACGTCGGGCGCCGCGAACGCCGCCTCGGCCGCGCGCCGCACCTCGGCCGGCAGCCGGTCCTCGATGCGCCGGCTCACGCGGAACTCGGGGCGCTCGATGGTCACGTGCCCCTCGCCGAGCCGGACGCCCGAGTCGATCCACTGCTCGTGGCTGCCGTCGCCCAGCGCGAAGGTGAAGACGAGCAGGGCGCCGCCGACGATCATCGCCGCCGCCGTGAGCACCGTGCGCCGCACGTGGCGGCGCAGGTTGCGCAGCGCCAGCAGCATCAGGACGCGGGCGTGCAGCGGGCGGCGCGGCGCGGAGGGCGCGGGCATGGTCACAAACCGGACAGGGTGTCGGCCGGCGGCACCCGCGCCGCCTTGGCGGCCGGATAGAGGGCCGCGAGGAGGGCGGTCGCCAGCAGCCCCAGCCCCGCCAGGGTCCAGCCCGGCAGGTGGTAGCCGACGCGCAGGCTGGGTTCGAGCAGCGCGCCCTGCAGCGTGACGTTCCCGAAGAGCCACGCCAGGCTGGGCGGCGCGGCGGCCCACCAGACCATCAGGGGGAGCGCGATCGCCGAGCCGACGGCGAGGCTGAGCACGCCGATGGCCAGCGCCTCGGACAGCACCGTGCCCACGACGGCCCGCGGCGTCGCTCCGAGGGCCAGCATGACCGCGAACTCGCGCCGGCGCTCGAAGGTCGCCATCAGCATGGTGTTCGCGATGCCGAAGCTGGCGATGGAGAAGATGATGACGATGAAGACCCAGTACACCGACTCGGCGAGGCCGACGTAGTCCACCAGCACCGGGTTGAGCACCGTCCACGAGGCGACCGCGATTTGCCGACGCTCGGCCTCGAGCGCGGCGGCGAGACGCGCGGCGGCCGCGTCGGCCGCCGCCGGGTCGGCGGTGGCGACCGCGATCTCGTGGATGCGGCCGGGGTCGAGGTAGATCAGGGCCTGGAGGTCGCCGAGGGCCAGCACCGCGGTGCGGGCGTCGAACTCGACCAGCCCGGTCCGGAAGACCCCGGCCACGGTGTAGAGGTCGTTGGCCATCGAGCCGTCGGCGGCCGACCCCACCAGCACCACCTCGTCGCCGACTCCGGCCGCTATCTGCCGGGCCATCTCTTCGCCGAGCAGCAGCTCGTTCCGGCCCGGCTCGGGCCGCCGCCCCGCGACCAGCTCGTCGAGGAAGCGGGTCAGCGCCACCTCGCGTTGCGGGTCGACCCCCATGAACATGCCCGCCGAGGTCGCCTCGCCCGAGCTGACGAGTCCGCCCGCGTACACCCGCGGCGCCGCCGCCACCACCGCCTCGTCGGCGGCGACGGTCCGCAGCATCGCCTCGACGTCGACGCCCTCGCGCCCCCCGAGGGTGTCGTACATGCTCCGTTCGGGCCGGTACTCCGCGTGGTGGATCTCGATCTGCCCGCTGACGAGCGAGGTGGCGTTCTCGACCAGCTCGGCCGTGATGCCGCGCGTCCAGCCGATCATGAAGACGACGGCGAAGAACCCGACCGCGAGGCCGAGCGCGGTCAGCGCCGTGCGCCGGCGGTTGCGGGCGAGGTTGCGCCAGCCGATGCGCGGCCAGGGCCGTTCGCGCATCGGCGGCTACCGTCCCCGCTGCAAGGTGCGGAGCGAGAAGAAGGAAGGGGCGAGGTCGACGTCGAACTCCAGCTCCTCGTAGCGGAAGGTGGTGCGCTCGCCCGGCTTGTCGGCCGGGCGCATGTCCATCACGCCGGGGACGAGGCGGCCCCCCATCTCGGTGAACGCGCTGTACTCCATGGTGCGCGCCAGCGCGCCGTCCTCGTCGTAGTACCGCGCCCACAGGGGCATCGCGTCCCCCTGCCGGACCCGGAACTCCACGTGGCCCCAGACCACCGCCGCCTCGGGCTTCGGGGTCAGGCGGATCTCCCACACCGCGACGCCGCCGCGGTCGCCCTCGAAGGCCATCTCCACGTCGTAGTCGTCGACGAGCCGGCTCTCCTTCACGAGGTCGTCGTTGGTGAAGTGCGACCCCATCCACGCGCCGCCCATCATCGAGGCCGGAATCTTGATCGTGCGGTCGACCTTCGGGAGGTAGTTCCAGATGTCGTCCCCCGCCATCAGGGTCGCGGTGCCCGCCTCGCGCCGCGGGGCGCGCAGGCGGACGAGCGAGTAGTCGGTGCCGAGCGACCAGACCTCCATGGTCATCTCGCGCTCCCAGTGCTCGGTCACCACCTCCATCGTCGCCACGCCGCGGCTCGAGTCGCCGCGCATCAGGCGGTCGACCCGGTCGATGATCTCCAGCGGGTCGGTCTGCGCGGCCGCCGGGGCGGCCGCCGCGAGTCCGCCGGCCGCCCCGAGCATCAGCATCCGCGCGAGCCATCGGCACATGAACGTTCCTCCCTCACACCGGATCGGCGGGTCACAGTGTAGCGCATGACCCGCGTTCCCGCTCCCCGGATACCCGCCGGGGCGGGATGCGGCGCCGGTCGCAATGCGGGGCGGGGCGTTCGCCGCGGGCGATCAGAACCCGGCCTGTTCCCGGACGTAGCGCGCCGCCTGCTCGTGGGTGGCGAACCACGCGCCGCCCCTGGCCTGGATGTGGTCGATCAGCTCCTCGAGGACGACCATGCGCGAGCGGTGGCCGATGACGTGGGGGTGCATCGTCAGGAGGAACATGGTCCCCTCCTCGCGGGCCTTGTCGAACTCGTCGATGTACACCTGCAGCAGATCGCGCGGCGGGGTGTAGCGTTCGCCGCGGGGGTTCATCAGCGGCGCGTCGTCGAGGATCCACTCGACCGGCAGCTCGACGATCCCGGTCGGCTCGCCGTTCTGCAGCAGCTCGTAGGGGCGGTCGTCGGCCATCAGCGAGCTGTCGTACAGGAACCCGAGCCCCCGGATGACGTCGAGGGTGTTCGGGCTGAAGTCCCACGACGGGGCGCGGTAGCCGACGGGGCGGCGGCCGGTGGCCCGCTCCAGGTAGTCGGTGGCCCGGACGACGAGGTCGCGCTCGGTCTCGGCGTCGAGGGCGCTGTTCAGCTCGTGGATCCAGCCGTGCACCCCGAACTCGTGCCGCCCCGAGGCCTGGATGACGCCGACCATGTCGGGCCGCAGCACGAGGCTGACCGCGGGGATGAAGAACGACGCCGGGATCTCGTGGCGGTCCAGCAGGTCGACGACCCGCCGCAGGCCGACCCGCGCGCCGTACTCGCCCTGCGACAGGGCGCCGATCGAGGGCTCGGCGCTGCGCGCGATGGCGATGGTGTCGTTGTCGACGTCGAACGACAGCAGCACCGCGACGCGGGCGCCGTCCGGCCACGACGCGGGCTGCAGGCTGCGGCCGGCCCGCACGCGGTTGGCGACGGCCCGGATCTCGTCGAGGTCGAGATGCAGGCCCGGCTGGTCGGTCTGGGCCGCCGCCCCGCCCGCCGCCGCGTGGAACATGCCGGCCCCGGCCAGGATCCCGGCGGCGGTTCCCGCCGCGTGCCTCCAGGTCATCGTCGTCTCCCTCGTCTCCGGTCCCGGGCGGGTCCGCCGTCGGCGGGCGCGCCGGGCGAACGAGGCGCCCGGCTGCCCCCGGTTCCGGGCGGGTCCGCCCGCCACGACCTCGACGGACAGATCGGCCGGAAACCGTCCCCCGGTTCCGGGCCGGGTCCGCCCCGCGCCGCGCCGTCAGCGGCGCCCCGGGGCCGGGCCGCCCCACCGGCCGTTGAACCCGTGGCGCCGGGTCCGCCGTTCCCGTCCCGGTCGGGTCCGCCCCGGCCGGGACGCAATCAGTCTCCGGCCAGCTCCTCGTAGACGGCGGTGAGGAACCGGTTCGGGTCGCCCCACTTGTCGTTGAACTCCGCCGTCGGGTCGGCGGCGGCGACCTCGTCGTAGCTCCCGGCGCCCCCGGCCACCAGCTCCTCGACGCGGCCGGCGACGGTGACGACCATGTCGCGGAACTCGATGACGTCCGCGCGGCTCGAGACCACCCCGTGGCCGGGGAGGATCTTCGTCTCCGGCCCGGCCATGCCGGCCAGGACGCCGAGCGCGTCGATGGTGCCGGGCAGGGTCCCCCCGTTGCCGCGGTCGATGACCGGGAAGGCGACGGTGCGGAACATGTCGCCGGTGTGGATGACGTCGGAGTCGACGAAGTGGATGATGCTGTCGCCGTCGGTGTGCCCCGGCGGCACCGGGATGACGCGCACCTCCTCGCCGTTCAGGTGGATGGTGACGTCGTCGCTGTAGGTCAGCACCGGCAGCGCCTCCGCCGGCCGGTTCGCGGCGAGGCGCGCGCGCACCCGGTCCTGGGCGAGGATGGGGACGCCCCGCGCCGCGAAGTTCGCGTTGCCCCCGGTGTGGTCGCCGTGGACGTGGGTGTTGATCAGGAAGCGGACGTCGCCGTTCGAGATGCCCTCGACGGCGGCGGCGATGCGGTCGCTGAGGGGCGCGAACTGGTCGTCGATCATCACCACGCCGTCGTCGCCGATCGAGAGGCCGACGTTGCCGCCGCGCCCCTCCAGATAGTGCACGGTGCCGGCGACGTGGTGCGTCGAAATCTCGACCGCGGACCAGTCGACGGCGGGTTGCGCCCCGAGCCCGGCGGCCACCGTGACGGCCGCCGCGGCGGCGAAGGCCAGCGAAACCGCGAGCCGCGTGCGTGAGCGGGTCTTCTTCATGGCGTTCGTCCTCGGTTGTGTCGTGCGGACCGACAGGGTGTTCGCGCCTGATCGTAACCCAGGTCGGGAGCAGATTCCCGTGCGGAGGTCCGGGAAGCGCCCGGACGGACGAACCAGCGGATCGACGAGCTGCGCGCGGAGACGAACCAGCGGATCGACGGCCTGCGGGCGGAGGTCCGGGGGGCGAACGTGCGGACGAACCGGCGGACCGACGAGCTGCGGGCAACCGTGGTCGCCGTCGTCCGCGGGCGGCGGCCGAGCCGGTCGACGCCCCGCCGGTCCGGGGAAGCTGACCGTCGGGCGGAGGGACGGACGCGGACTCCACTTGACGTACGCCCGCGCCCCGACCACAATCCGGGCGATGACGCGGTGATGCGGGGAAGCCTCGGGGGGCGCGAGCGCGCCGCGAGGCGAGGGGGAACGCGATGCGATGGCTTGGGCTGCCGCTGGCCGCGGCGTTCACCGCTGGTTCGGCCGTCTTCGGCGCGGGCGCGGCGGCGGGGCAGCCGGCGTCCGGCGGTTCCGCGTCGGCCGGGCGGGCCCTGCTCGACCGCTACTGCGTCACCTGCCACAACCAGCGGCTGCGGGTCGCCGATCTGACCCTCGACACCGTGGACGTGGACGACGTCGGCGCGGCCCCCGAAGTCTGGGAGAAAGTGGTGCGGAAGCTGCGCGCCGGCGCGATGCCGCCCGCGCCCCGGCCGCGTCCGGACGCCGCGGCCTACGCGGCGTTCACCGTCCGGCTGGAGACCGCGCTCGACCGCGCGGCGGCGCGGAACCCCGATCCCGGCCGCACCGACACCTTCCACCGGCTCAACCGCGGCGAGTACCGCAACGTCGTCCGCGACCTGCTGGCGCTGGACGTCGACGTCGCCGAGCTGCTGCCGGCCGACGACGGCAGCTACGGGTTCGACAACGTCGCCGGGGTGCTCGGCATCTCGCCGACCCTGCTGGAACGCTATCTGGCGGCGGCCCGGAAGATCAGCCGCCTCGCGGTCGGGCGGCCGGCCCCGTCGGCCACCGCCGAGACGTTCCGCCTCGTCACCGACCTGACCCAGGACGTCCGGGTGGACGGCCTGCCGTTCGGCACCCGCGGCGGCGCCCGGTTCGCGTTCACGTTCCCGGAAGACGCGGTGTACGCCATCCGCGTGCAGCTCGCCCGCGACGCCAGCGGCACCCTGAAGCCGTTCGACACCCCGCACCGGCTCGAGGTGAGCCTGGACGGCGAGCCGTTGCGGACGTTCACCGTCGGCGAGCCCCCGCCGCCGGGGGCCGCGCGCAGCAGCCCCGCGTATCGCGAGTACCTGGCCCGCCAGCGGGCGGCCGACGACGGGTGGGAGGTCCGCGCGCCGGTGCGGGCGGGTCCGCACACCGTGCAGGTGACCTTCCACCAGAAGACGTCCGCCTACGCCGAGACCCTGCGGGAGCCGTTCCTGCGCCCCTACACGAGCATCACCGGCGGCGATACGCGCTACCAGCCCTACGTCGGCAGCGTCACCGTCGCCGGTCCGTTCGAGGCGGGCGGCGCGCGGCCGGCCGAGAGCACTCCCAGCCGCGACCGCATCTTCGTCTGCCGCCCCGCCTCGCGCGCCGCCGCCGACGAGGCCGCCTGCGCGCGGGAGATCTTCGCGGCCCTGGCCCGCCGCGCCTACCGCCGGCCGGTCGTCGAGCGCGACCTCGCGGTGCTGCTCGACTTCTATGAGCAGGGGCGGGCCGAGGGCGGGTTCGAGGCGGGGGTCGAGCTGGGGCTGCGCCGGCTGCTCGCCAGCCCCGAGTTCCTGTTCCGCATCGAGCGCGACCCCGCCGGGGCGGCGCCGGGCGCCCCGTACCGCATCTCCGACCTCGGGCTCGCGTCGCGGCTCTCCTTCTTCCTGTGGAGCAGCATCCCCGACGACGAGCTGCTCGACCTCGCGGCCGCGGGGGCGCTGCGCCGGCCCGGGGTGCTCGAGGCGCAGACCCGCCGGATGCTCGCCGACCCGCGGGCCGAGGCTCTCGTCGAGAACTTCGCGGGGCAGTGGCTGTACCTGCGCAACGTGCGGGCGCTGACCCCGGACGAAGACCGGTATCCCGACTTCGGCGAAGCGCTGCGGCGGGCCTTCCGGCGCGAGACGGAGCTGTTCTTCGCCAGCGTGCTGCGCGAAGACCGCGGCGTGCTCGACTTCCTGACCGCGGACTACACCTTCGTCAACGAGCGGCTGGCCCGCCACTACGGGATGCCGAACGTCTACGGCAGCCACTTCCGGCGCGTCTCGCTGCCCGACGCCTCGCGCCGGGGGCTGCTGGGCCACGGCAGCATTCTCGCCGCCACCGCCTACCCGACCCGGACGTCGCCCGTGCTGCGGGGCAAGTGGGTGCTCGAGAACCTGCTCGGCGCCCCGCCGCCGCTGCCCCCGCCCGACGTGCCGTCGCTCGAGGAGACCACCGGCGACGGCGCCGCCCTGTCGATGCGCGAGGCGATGGAGCGGCACCGGGCCAACCCGGTGTGCGCGAGCTGCCACCGGATGATGGACCCGCCGGGCTTCGCCCTCGAGCAGTTCGACGCGGTGGGGCGCTACCGGACCCGCAACGAGGCCGGCGCCCCCATCGACGCCTCCGGCGTGCTCCCCGACGGCGCCGCGTTCGAGGGGGCGGCGGGGCTGCGCGAAGCCCTGCTGCGCCGTCCCGGCCTGTTCGTCACCACCCTGACCGAGAAGCTGCTGGTCTATGCGCTCGGCCGCGGAGTCGAACATCACGACGCGCCGGCCGTCCGCGCCATCGTCCGCGAAGCCGCCGCGGACGGACATCGTTTCTCGGCGCTGGTCCTGGGCATCGTCGAGAGCGCGCCGTTCCAGATGAGGAGAACCCGATCATGATGATCAGAAAGCTGTCGCTGCCGCGCCGGACGTTCCTGCGGGGCCTGGGCGCGACCGTCGCCCTGCCCCTGCTCGACGCCATGGTGCCCGCGCTCACGGCCGAGGCGCGGACCGCGGCGCGTCCCGTCCGCCGGCTCGGGTTCGTCTACATCCCCAACGGGGCGGTGATGCAGCAGTGGACGCCGGCCTCGGCCGGGCCGGGGTTCGAGCTGTCGCCCATCCTGCAGCCGCTGGCGCCGTACCGGGACCGGCTCACGGTGGTGAGCGGCCTCGCCCACGGGCAGGCCGAGCCGCTCGGGGACGGCAACGGCGAGCACTCGCGGGCCAGCGCGACGTGGCTGAACGGGGTGCATCCGAAGCAGACCGAGGGATCGGACGTCCGGGCCGGGACCACCGCGGACCAGTTGGCCGCGCAGCACGTCGGCCGCGACACGCCGCTGCCGTCGCTCGAGCTCGCCATCGACCTCGACGGACTCGTCGGCAACTGCGAGAACGGCTATAGCTGCGTCTATCTGAACACCGTCGCGTGGCGGTCGCCGACGACGCCGCTGCCGATGGAGAACAACCCCCGCGTGGTGTTCGAGCGGCTCTTCGGCGAAGGGGGCACCACCGCGCAGCGCGTGGCGGAGATGCGGCGCGACCGCAGCATCCTCGATTCCGTCACCGCCGACCTCGCCGCCCTCGAGCGCACCATCGGCGCCGGCGACCGGGCCCGCCTCGATCAGTACCTCGACGCCATCCGGGCCCTCGAGCGGCGCATCACGCTGTCCGAGGCGCAGAGCGCCGACGCCGAGCTGCCGGCGCTGGCCCGTCCGGTCGGCATTCCCGACGACTTCGCGGACCACGTCAGACTGATGTTCGACCTGATCTCCCTCGCCTGGCAGGCCGACCTCACCCGCGTCTTCACCTTCATGCTCGGCCGCGAGCTGGGGGGGCGGACCTACCCGCACCTCGGGGTGCCCGACCCCCATCACGGGTTGTCGCACCACCGGAACGACCCCGAGAAACTCGACAAGCTCGCGAGAATCAACACCTGGCACGTGAGCCTGTTCACCCACCTGCTCCAGAGTCTCGGAACCGCGCCCGACGGGGCGGGCTCGGTGCTCGACCACGCGATGGTGATGTACGGCGGCGGACTCGGCGACAGCAACGACCATGCCCACTTCGACCTGCCCGAAATCGTCGTGGGCGGCGGCGCCGGCCGTCTCGCGGGCGGGCGGCACCTGCGGTACCCGAAGGACACGCCGGTGAACAACCTGCTGGTCAGCCTGCTCGACAAGGTCGGGGTGTCGGCCGGGCGGTTCGGCGACGCGACGGGGCGCATCAAGGAGCTGGCGGACCTGTGACGCCGGGCGGCGGCCGCGCCGGACGGAAGTCGCGCAGAGGGTCGGGACGCGGCCGGCCGCGTGCGGACCGGAACGGACGGGAGTGTCGATGGACGGGTTGAAGCGTTCGCTGGCGGTGGTCCTCGTGAGCCTGGCGGCGGCGGGGGCCGCGGCGGCGGGGGCCGACCCGCCCCTGCTCGACGCCGCGCGCACCGGCGACGTCGAGCGGGTGCGGGCGCTGCTGGCCCGGGCCGCCGATGCCGACCGGCGGGCGCCGGACGGCACGACGGCGTTGCACTGGGCCGCCCACCGCGGCGACCTCGCGACGGCCCGGCTGCTGCTCGACGCCGGGGCGCGCGCGGGCGCCGCCAACCGGTACGGCGCGACGCCCCTGCTGGTGGCCGCCACCAACGGCAGCGCCGAGATGCTGGAGTTGCTGCTGGCGGCGGGCGCCGACCCGAACGCGGGCCTGCCCGAGGGCGAGACCCCGCTGATGCGGGCGGCCCGCGCCGGCCGCGTCGGCGCGGTGCGCGCGTTGCTGCGCCGCGGGGCCGAGGTCGACGCGACGGAACGGTGGCGCGGCCAGACGGCGCTGATGTGGGCGGCCATCGAAGGGAACGCGGCCGCGGTCCTGGAACTGGTGGCGGCGGGCGCCGACGTGCGCGCGCGCTCCGCCGGCGGTTTCACCCCCCTGCTGTTCGCGATCCGCCACGACCGGCCGGCGGTGCTGCGGGTGCTCGCCGCCGCCGGCGCCGACGTGAACGACGCCCTGCCCGACGGCATGAGCGCCCTGTGCGTCGCGACCCTCAACGCCCATTACGACGTCGGGGTCTGGCTGCTCGAGCAGGGGGCCGACCCGAACGCGGACGCGCAGGGGTGGACGGCGCTGCACCAGCTCGTCTGGGCCCGCCGGCCGAACCTCGGCTTCAACAACCCGGCCCCCATCCCCGCCGGCCGCGTCTCCGACCTCGAGTTCGTCAGGGCTCTCGCCGCCCACGGCGCCGACCTCGATGCGCGCGAGACGCGGGAGCCGCGGGGGGGCGACGGGTCGGGCGCCCCCGGCGGCTACCGCAACGTGCTGAACCGGGTGGGCGCGACGCCGTTCCTGCTTGCCGCGAAGGCCGCCGACGTCGAGCTGATGCGGTTGCTGGTGACGCTGGGCGCCGACCCGCTGCTGTCCAACGAGGACGGCACGACGCCGCTGATGGTCGCGGCGGGGGTCGGCATCTGGGCCGTGGGCGAGAGCCCCGGCACCAACGAGGAGGCGCTCGCCGCGGTCGAGCTGATGCTCGAGCTCGGCGACGCCGTCACCACCGTCGACGCCAACGGCGACACCGCCCTGCACGGGGCGGTCATCCGCGGGTCGGAGCCGCTGGTGCGGTTCCTCCTCGAACGGGGGGCCGACCTGGAGGCGGTCAACGGGAAGGGCTGGACCCCCCTGCGGATCGCCGAGGGGGTGTTCTACTCGAACACCGGCAAGCGGTGGCCGGCGATGGAGCGGCTGCTGATCGAACTCGGCGCCCGCCCTTCGTCCTGACGGTCACGGCGGCTTCAGAGAGGCGCCGAGCCGGCCGCGCTCCTGCCCCCGGAACCGTCGCCGGGTCGGCTTCGTCCATCACCCGTCGACGCCCCGCCGGGGGCTGCGCCGCTACCGACGCGGCGACCCCGACGGGGCGATTTCAGAGAGGCCCGGGGCGGGTGATTTCGAGGCGCCGGGCCGGTCACGCCCCCGGCGGGCGATTCGGAGGCGCCCGAGCCGGCGGGCCCCGGCGGGCGCATCCGCTCAGTCGGCCGCCTCGATCGTCGTCGCCGCCAGCAACCGCTCGCCGCCCGCCTCGCTGACCTCGCCGGTGGCCCGCACCTGCTTCGCCATCAGCGCCGCCAGCTCGTCGGGATGGCTCGCGGCCCAGTCGCCGGTGATCCTGTAGAGCCCGCCGCCGGTCATGATCCCGATGGGGTCGCCGTTCCGCGCGCAGCGCACCATGCAGGCCACGTGCTCGGGGCTCGGCTCGGCCCCGGCCATCGCGGCGCAGTTGGCCTCGACCAGCCGCCCGGTTATGGTCTCGTCGGCGGTGACCACGCCGACCGCCAACGCGGCGGCGCACAGCCCCGCGGACACGAACGCGGCGATTCTCATCCTCTTCATGTGCAAGTCCCCTGCAGTACGGGTCCCCTTCGGCCCGCAATCCCGGAATCGAGACCCTGGCCGGCCGATCGCCGCCGCGCGATCCCGCGATCGCGTTCGGCTCCGCTCGACGCCCGGCCAACCTCCCACGAGTCACGCCGTTCCGCGGCGCATACGCCCGGTTAGCTGTACATGGCGCCGGTCGGGCTGTCAAGGAGACCGCCCCCGGCGGAGCTCGATCCGGTATCCCGAAACTTCGTCCTGATCCCGGGTGTTCAGTCTGCCAACCGGCGGAAGCAGCGCACGGCGGCGGCCGAAGTAACCGCGGTCAATGCGACCGAGCGCAGGTCCCGCAACCGGGCGGCTCACATCCTCGACGTCTCGCGCGACGAGACCGGCCTGCTGCTCGATCTCGACAACCTGCCGCGGCGGATCCGGCGGCGGAAGCCGCGGCCCGGGTGAAGGGCCGCCGACATGTCCGGGACGACGCGGCGGGTGCTACAATGCCGACGATTCGCAGGACCCTGATTCCGAGGAGCCGCCATGCCGCCAGTCCGTGTCGTCCGGACGCTCGCGCCCGTCTTCGCCGCCGTGCTGGGAGCCGCCGCCGCGGGCGCCCAGGTTCTCGACGCGCCGGACCCGGCCCAGATGGAGGATGCGCCGGACCTCGGGTATCACCCCGTGCCGCACGGCCTGCAGATTCCCGTCGACCGGGAGATGGGCGCGCCGTCCAGCGTCGTCTGGACCACGAAGGACACGCTGCTCGTCTTCAACCGCGGCCCCCACCCGCTGATGGAGTTCAACCCCGACGGCAGCTTCGTGCGGTCGTGGGGGCAGGGCGAGTACGTCCGGCCCCACGGGATGCGGCTCGACCCCGACGGCAACATCTGGACCACCGACGTCAACGGGCACACCGTCACCAAGATGAACCCGGACGGCGAGGTGCTGATGACCCTGGGCACGCACGGCAAGGCCGGCGAGCCCGCGGACGGGCTGCTGCACGAGCCGACGGACCTGACCGTCAACGCGGCCGGCGAGATATTCGTGCTGGTGGGACACGGCCGCGGGACGCCGCAACTGGTGAAGTTCGCCCCCGACGGGTCGCTCGTCAAGACGTGGGGCGGTCCGGGCACGGGGCCGGGCGAGTTCGACACGCCGCATTCGATCGTGGTCGACGAGGCGGGGCTGATCTACGTGGCGGACCGGCAGAACCGGCGCGTGCAGATATTCGACGCCGACGGCGCCTACGTCGAGGAATGGGCCTACAAGGGGCTGCCGTGCGGCCTGCACTTTCACACCGACGGCCAGCTCTACATGGTGAGCGGGTTCGCGGGCGAGATTCTCCGGCTGGACGAGAACGGCCGGGCCGTCGGCGCCACCGGCCAGCCGGGCCGGGGCCTCGGCGAGTTCGGCGAGGCGCACTACATGACGATGGCCCCCAACGGGGACATCTACGTCGCCGACACCGTGCGGCCGGCGCTGCACAAGTACGTGAAGAACTGACGGGGTCCCGCTTCTTCGGATTCGGACCGATGCGCCGCGGGGCGGCGCCCCGCGGCGTTCCGGAGCGCCGCGGGGGCGATACGGGCCGCAAGGGGCGACCGGGCGCTCGTCCCTGTTCACCCGTTGCGCCAAGCGGGCGTTCGTCGAGTCGACATCCGCGGCAAGGGGCGACCGGGCGCTCGTCCGTATTCTCGGGTGGGCTCTGGTGACACTGTTCCGCGCGTTTCCCGGGACGGGACCCGGGAAGATGACCCCCGCGGCCGACGCGCCGCCGCTCGTCGGCCGGCCGGCGGCGCCGTTCGCGTTGCGCGACGCCGGCGGCCGGCTGCACCGGCTCGAGGCGTACCGGGGCCGGTGGCTGCTGCTGGTGTTCCACCGGCATCTGTTCTGACTGCCGTGCCGGCGGCACCTGCTGCAGTTGCAGCAGGCGGAGGGCGAACTCGTCCGGCTCGGCGTGCAGGCGCTGGCCGTCACCTTCGAGGGCGCCGCGGCGGCGCGGGCCTACGTGGCCGAGACCGGGCTGCGCTGGCCGTTGCTGGTCGACGCCGAACGCCGCCTCTATCGCGCCTACGGCATGCGGAAGGCGCGGCTGCGGCATCTGTTCGGGCCGGCGACCGTCCGGGCCTACTGGCGCGAGGCCCGCCGGGGGCGCTTCCCCCGCCTGCCGCGGGCGGATACCGCGCAGCAGGGGGGCAACGTCCTGATCGACCCGGCGGGACTGGTGCGGTTCCACCACGTCGGCCGCGGCCCGGCCGACCGGCCTCCGATCCGCGAACTGCTGGCGGTGCGCGGCGTCTTTCCGTCCTGACCGATGATTCCCCCGAAGACCGTTCTCGTCCCGACCGACTTCGGCGCCGAGTCCGGCCTGGCCCTGACCTGGGCCCGCGAGCTGGCGCGGCAGTTCGGATCGACCCTCCATCTGCTGCACGTCGTGGCCGACGCCGACGTCAGCCCGGGGACCGCGGCCCTGTGGGGGTTCTCCGAGACCGAGGTCCAGCAGCGCCGGGTCGACGAGGCCCGGACCAGGCTCGCGGCCCTCCGCCCGGCGGACGAAGCGGCGGGCGCGCCGGTGCGCACGGCGGTCGCGGCGGGAAAGCCGGCCGCGAGCATCGTGCGCTACGCCGGCGAGCACCGGGTCGACCTCGTCGTCATGGGTACCCGCGGACGCGGCGCCGTCGAACGGTTGCTGCTCGGCAGCGTGGCCGCGGAGGTGGTGCGCCGCGCGCCCTGTCCCGTCCTGACCGTGCGCGGACCGGCCCGCGAGGGCGAGCCCGCGTAGGGCGAGGCACGGCCGCGGAAACCGGGATTGCGTTTTCCGCGCGCCGCCATGCGCCGTCCGCTCATCGGGCGGCATGGAGAAGGTGATGCGCATACGCCGCCCTCTGCGCCGCCCGCGTCGTGTAGGCGCCCCGCGGTCCTCCGCGTTGCGCCAGGCCGGAAACCCGCGCCGGGCGCGGGCCGGACCCGATGGCCGGGCGGCGTCGCGCAGGCGCCGCGGGGGGAACTCCGCGCCGGGAGCGGAGCGGGGGCCGGCGGTCGGCAAGCGTCGGAACCCGCGCCGCCGCCCGACGAGGGTGCACGTCAGATTTGTGAGGCCCGTCAGGCGGCGCGGGCGGCTCGCCGCTCCCAGTAGTCCTCGTAGCGGCCGCTGAGCTGGCAGCAGCGCAGGGCGATGATGGCGTTGGCGCCGGCGACGGTCCAGCGCATGCCGGCGCGCTTCAACCGTGCGCCGACCACCTGCTTGCAACCGGCCTCGACCACGCCCGAGGAGACGCACAGGCCATGGGCGCGGAACCGCGGACAGCGCATCCGGCGGCGGTTGCGCACGATGTAGTCGAGGCACCGGCGCGCCGCGTCGGAGGTCTTGGAGTGGGACCCCGGTTCGGCCACGATCGCGCGCAGCCGTCCGTCGTCCAGCTCGTCATGCCGCTGCCTGGCCCAGGCGTCGGCGCGGTCGGCGCCGGGGCCGTAGAGGGCCTTGGCCACGTCGGACAGATGCTGTCTGGCATGGAAGATGTCGACGATTTCGATGGCGCCGGGAAACTGCTCGCCGGCCGGATTCCAGATCCAGGGGGCGCCGTCGCCGAGGACGACGCGGCGTTCGGCGGCGTCGAAGCCGCGCCGTTGCGCCTCGCGGTACGCCCGTTGCGCGAACGGAGACGGCTGCGGGTCGGTGTCGCGGCCGGCCGCGCTCTCGACGGCGGCGTTGTAGCTGACCGATCCGGGGTCGCGCACGGGCCGGCCCCGTTTGTCGCGCGATTCGGCCGTCCACACGGTGACCAGCTTGACCTCGCGGGTCCTGGCCGATCCGTCAGGCTGCTTGCCGGGGCGGTTTTCGACTTCGGAGGGGCGCACCGGCACGCCGGTGCCGTCCAGCCCCAGGTACATCGTCGGCGCGGGAGCGGGCGCCGGCTCGGTCGCGGTGCGCTCATCGGCGGCGATCCGGCATCCCAGGGCCTCGGCCGTGCGCTCGACCTGTTTGGTCTCGACCCGCACGCCGGCCAACGTCCCCACCAGTTCGCTCGCCTTCTCGAAGCTGATCCCGGCCGCCGCCGACCCCGCCATCCGCGTGATGGCGGGCGACAGCGAAGCGCCTTCCAGCCCCAACGCCCGGTCGCGCGGACAGATGCCCCTGCAACAGGCGCCGCAGTGGTAGCAGGCGCGTTCCAGCCGCAGGGGTCCCAACACGCTCAGAAACGTCTTCGGCCGGCGGCCGGCGTAGCGCGCCTTCCGTTCACAGGCGCACGGCACGGTCGAATCCTGGTGGTCGGCGTCGTCCGCGTTCAGCCGGCGTTCGAGCGCCCGCGCGGCCGTGTCGAGCGCCCGGCGGCGGACGGCTTGCTCGAGGGCCTCGAAATCCTGGCCGCCGGCCGCCGCCGCCGCTACCAGGGCATCGATTTCGGCTTCGATTTCGGCCGCGAGCGTCTCCGCGAAGCCCCCTTTTTTTCCGCGCCGGCTTCCGCCGCCGCGGTGCCCCGCCCGCTCCCGCTCCCGGCCCGCAGCCGGGCCTCGCTCAGCGCGTCGCTGGCCTGGATCAACTCTTGCGACAGGCGCCGGAACCGCCGATATTCGGCCGCCTCGGCCCAGGCTTGCTCCGCCGCCCGCGCCGGAATGATCCGGGTCACCGTCTTCCCCGACTCCTTGCGCGTCAGCGACAGCACCGGACCCCGCTCCGCCTCACCCGGCGGGGCGCAGCCGCAACCGGTCTTGCCGCAGCGCCGGCAACGCGCCACCAGCGACCCCGAACGCATCTCGCCGATCGAGGCCAACTGCCGGCAGATGTGGGCGCGGCGCTCTTCGAGCGCAGTGATCGATTCATCGGGCATGGTCGGACTCCTCCAGTGAACAGCCGGTCTACTGAAGTTGTCGGCCGATCCCGCCCCGCCCAGCACCCCCGGCGGCCCGCCCTCACAAAATCTGACGCGCACCCTGCACTCTCGAGTCGCTTGACAGCAGGCGGAAACATGGTATGCTGCCTCACGCACTGAGAAGGAATGGGGGCGAATCGCATGTTTCGTTGGGCGTTGCGTTCAACCGGTGGCAGTGATCGGCTTTGGTTCGCGTGCCCCCCCCCCCCCCCCCCCCCCCCCCCGGAGAGCTGCCGAATCTCACCCGGATCGAACGGTCAGGCGCTCGATTAACACGATCGTCTAGTAGCAGGAAGATCGTCGGTCGTCCATCCGAAAACCGCCCGCCAGCGGCGGGCAGCGGCACAACACGCGATTCGTTTAAGCGGTCGGCTGCGGCCGCGGACTGCTCCGGCGATGCGGGTGCGGTCCGTTGTTGCGGGAAGGGAGCGCCCGCTCCTCGCCCGGCCGTTGCGGGGCGCTCTCGAACGACCGGCAAGTCCGGCGCGGCGGCGGCGGTCGCGGCGGCGGTCGCCATCGTAGTCGGCGGGATCGGCGGCGAGGCGTCAGGTCAGACTCGTACGCGGCGATCCGTCGACGGGTCGGTGACCCGGGAGGCGGTGGTTCGCGGCCTGAGCGTGGTTCCGGCTCGGAAGGAAGCAGTCGGGCCGGCCGGCCGGATCGACGGTTTTGCTCCCGCCCCGGCCGAGCTGAGCATCATGTTGCGCATCAACTTCGCGCTGGAGTCGGCGGTTCTAGCGCCGGAGGCTTTGCTCGACCTCGATCAGGTGGCCGAGGCGTTGCTGGACCCCCGCCTGATTGACGTTTCGGTGATTCTCGAGGGGCATACAGACGCCTCGGGCGCCGCCGACTACAACCTGGACCTCTCGCGACGTCGCGCGGACGCCGTGCTCGCTCATCTCGTCCGTCGCGGCGTACCGCGGGACAGGCTCCAGGCGGTGGGATATGGAGAACACCGGTTGCTGTCCGGATATCCGCCTGCCGACGGTTTCCAACGCCGCGTCGAGATCGTGCGAACATTCTAATTCTAACTGAACCTGTTTCAGTGAAGCCAGGATTCCGATGACACGCAGTGATTCGAGCACCGGAAATCGCATTCGAAGCGTCATGGCGGGCATGGTGGTGCTGTTGGGGGCTGCGCTGGCGGGTTGCAGCTCGAACCCAGCGCCCGCACTCCCCTCCAGCGAACAGCGAATGCCTCCCGGACCATGCGACACCGATGTGGAGCGACTGCCGAACGACAGCGAGTGGTTGGAACGCATGAGCATCGAGTCGTCCGAAGATCAGCCTCCTTTCTCCATCAGCCTGGTGCCGACGGTGCCGGTGCCGATTCGGATCGACACTTCGCTCGGTTTTCGCCTCTCGTCGAGTACGGCCGGCTACGGAAGCCTCTATGTGATCGACCCGTCGTACCAGGTCCAGGTCCTGGCGGAGAACCTGCCGTTGGCGGCCGGAAGCCTGGAATATCCGTCGTCGCAGGGGTTCACGTTGCTGGCCGCGCAGCCGGTCGGTTTCAACCGCGCGATCATGCTGGTCACGCGGCAGCCGTTTCGCGGATTCTCCAGCGACGCCACGCTCACGAGTCCGGTGACCCTGGCGATCGACGGCCGGAACTTCGTGCAGCAACTGAACCGCGCCACGGCGACGCTGCCGCGATTGTCCTGGGCGGCCGACGAAGTCTGTTTGCGGATCGTCGGCTGACCACACGGTCCGCCGGAACGGGGAGACACGGCAATGACGAGGATGACGACAGTAGTTTGCTGCAGCAGACGTTTGTCGACCAGCGCCGTCCTGGCCGGCGTCGTCAGCGTGGCGGCGGGTGTTCTGCCTGATCCGGCAGCCGGTCAGCTTCAGGCCCCCCGTTCAGGGTTGATCGGAAACAGCGATGCGCCGTTTTCCGTAAGCCTCGTGGCTGACGCGCCCCTGCCGATCAGAGTGGGGACGCAGTTTCGCCTTTCGCTGTCTTCGAGCAGCGCAGGGTACGGGAGTCTGTACGTGCTCGATCCGGCATATTCGGTGAGCGTCCTCGCCGAGAATCTGCCGTTGGCGGCCGGGAGCCTGAACCACGGCATCACGCTCGTCGCCGAACAACCGGTCGGTTTCAACACCGTGATCCTGCTGGTCACGCGGCAACCGTTCAGCGGGTTCTCCGGCAACGCCACGCTGATCAGCCCGGTCAGTCTGGCGCTCGGGTCCCGGGCGTTCGTGTCGCAACTGAACCGCGCCACCCGCGCGCTGCCGTCCCACTCCTGGGCCGTGGCCGAACTCGGGATTCGGGTCGTCGGGTGACCAGAGGAGGAAGGAGCTGCAAGGACGGGGTAATCGGCATGGCGGCGCGCCACGGCGATTCGCGACAGGCCTGGATGCGTCGATCGCAAGTCAACCCGCGATTCCGGCGTCGCCGTTGATGGCGGCGCAGTGGTCGCACACGATTGGAGGATTCACCATGAAATTCGGATTCTGGATGGCTCTGGTTCTGGCGGGTGTGATGCTCTCCGGCAGTCACGGGGCGGAGGGCGCCGCCGGGCAGGACGAGCAATCATTCACGCGCTCCCTGACGGTGGCGCAGACGGCCATCTACGACGCCGGGCCGCCACCCGACCGCACGGACGCAGGCGATGACGCGCTGAAGGTGGTCGCCTGGGTCGATCGCGCGGACTATATGTACGCGATCGGCGAATCGGTGCGGATCTACGTCAAGACGAACAAGGACGCCTATGTGACCGTGCTCAACACGGACCCGGCCGGCGAGACTACACGGCTCTTCCCGAATCGGCACCAGTCCGACAATTTCGTCAAGGCCAATCAGACGCTGGAAGTACCGGGCCCGGATTCCCGTTCCCGGATCGTGGTGTCCGGCGCCGTCGGCGACGAGCTCCTCAAGGTCGTAGCGTCGACAAACCCGGTCTCGTTGTTCGAAGGGCAGCAGTTGAGCGACTCCGGACCTTTCCAGGTCGTGCGGACGCAGGCACGCCGAACGGCGCGCAGCCTCTCGGTCGTAATGGGTGATCGACAGCCTGCCGAGGGCAGCGGCTCTACCGTCTCGACGCCGTCGGTCACGCCGGTTTCCACCGGCGGCGGCAGCACGTGGGCCGTGTGCCACCAGAAGATCAGGACGACAGCGGAGACGGTCCTTGCGTCGCGGCGCACGCGCAGCCTGCAGGTGCGAACTAACGACAGCGGGGGCTCGGTACACTGCGAAGAGTAGATTGGCCGCGACCAGCGGTCTTCCGTCGTCGTTCCCGCCGCATCGGTACGGGGTGCCGGCTTGTCTGTCTGCCGGCTAGGTCCGTCGGGTTTCTGGCGGACTTGGCCGGCCAGGCCGGGCCAAGCAGGAGAAACAGGCGGCATTCGTCCACGGTCCCCGCGTACTGACGTGGACATGGAAGCAGCCGTGCAAAGGAAACTCCCCGGGGCGCGGTTTTCTCATGGAGAACAGTGATGAAAGCCTGGAATCACTATTCGCAGCAGTTTCAACGGTCGGCGTCCCGGCCGGTTCGCGGCGCCACCCGGCACCGGTCTTTGGCGAGGCGTCGCGCCGTCGTCGCCGCGGTCCTGCTGGCGGCACTCGGACAGGTTCCCGGAACGGCGATCGCGGCCGAGCGCGTCGCGCTGGTCGTGGGCAACAGTGCGTACCTGCACGCCGGGCAACTGCCCAATCCCGGGAACGACGCCGACGCGGTCGGCGAGTCGCTGGAGCGTCTCGAATTCGAAGTGACCACGGTGCTGGACGCCGACATAGCCGAAATGAACGAAGCGCTCCGCGTTTTTTCACGGGAGAGCTCCAGCGCCGACGTGGCGGTGGTGTTCTACGCCGGCCACGGAATCGAAGTGGATGGAGTCAACTACCTGGTGCCGGTGGACGCGCGGTTGGAGCAGGACACGGACGTGAGGTTCGAGACCGTGACTCTCGACACCGTGCTGGGAGCGACCACCGGGGCGTCGTTGCGGCTCGTGATCCTCGATGCCTGCCGGAACAACCCGCTGGCCCGGAGCATGCGGCGGTCCGTCCGCACGCGCAGTGTCAGCCGCGGCAGCTTCGGTGAACTCAACGAGGATCAGCTTTCCCCAGGGCTCGTGGTGGCGTACGCGGCGGCGGCGGGAACGACCGCCGACGACGGAGAAGGACGCCACAGTCCGTACACGCGAGCGTTGCTGCAATACCTGGAGGCGCCGGCGGAGATCATCCAGGTGTTCCGCTGGGTGCAGGGCACGGTCATCGAGGCCACGGACGGACGGCAGCAGCCGCATCTGTATTTCTCGCTGCCGGGCGAGCGTTTTCTGAACGCCAGCGGCGCCGCCGCGGCCGACAGTTCCAACATGCCGTCCGACGCGGTGGTTAACCGGCTGGAGGCGGTGGTGGAGCGCCTCAACGAGATGACCGACGCCAGGCCGGCGTCGTCCCCGGCGGCTGTCCCGGAGGCGCCTGACGGGCGCGACACTGCGTCGCGACTGCCGACGCTGTTGGGACGCGACGTGTCGACGCTGCAGTCGGACGAGAACGGCTGGACGGATTTGCATTACGCAGCTGCTCTGAACAATCCGGCGCTCGCCGACCGCCTGCTGGACGAACACGCGTTCGTCAATGCGACGTTGTACGTCGACGGCGAGCCGCTGACGGAGCGGTTGCGGGCGACATTGCGCGATCTGGGTCAGGAGCTGGATCTGCGCCGCGACGGACAGACGCCGCTGCACGTTGCCGCGCTTGCGAACGGCGCGGAGGTGGTGGCCGCGCTCCTCGCGCGCGGTGCGAACGTCGACGCCGTCGACACGCACGGGCGGACGCCGTTGCACGTGGCGGCAAAGGACGCACAGGTCGAGGTGCTGCGGGAATTGCTGGCGCGTGGCGCGGACGCCACGCTGCTCACCAACGACAAGGAGACGGCCTTCGAAATCGTGCTGACCACCGGCGACGTCGATGCGATGCGGGTGCTCATGACGCAGGGCGCGCAGGTCGCCGTCAACGAGCCGAACGTGCGTGGTCTGATGCCGCTGCACACTGCGGCGCTCAACGGCCACGCGGTGGCTATTCGGGAACTGGTGGGCCGCGGGGCCGACGTCAACGCGCGGAACGCCGACGGCGTGACCCCGCTGCACCGCGCCGCCGACATCGGTTCCCTCGTCGCCATCCGGGAGCTGGCGGGCCGCGGGGCCGACGTCAACGCGCAGACGGCCAGCGGCGCCACACCGCTGCATCGGGCCGCGGCCGCCGGTTCCGTCGAAGCCATCCGGGAGCTGGCGGGCCGCGGGGCCGACGTCAACGCGCAGACGGCCAGCGGCGCCACACCGCTGCATCGGGCCGCGGCCGCCGGTTCCGTCGAAGCCATCCGGGAGCTGGCGGGCCGCGGGGCCGACGTCAACGCGCAGACGGCCAGCGGCGCGATGCCGGTGCACGAAGCCGCCGCCGCCGGTTCCGCGGTCGGCGTTCGGGAACTGGCGGAACGCGGCGCGGAGGTCAACGCGCAGGCCGAGGACGGCGCGACGCCGCTGCACCGGGCCGCCGACATCGGTTCCGTAGCGACCATCAGCGAGCTGCTGGTCCGCGGCGCCGACGTGAGGCGGCGGACCACGACGGACGAAACGGCGTTGCATCTCGTCGCACGGGGTGGTCACGTCGTGGCGATCCGGGAGTTGGCGGAGCGCGGCGCCGTCGTGAACGCCCGGAACAGAAGCGACCAGACCCCGCTGCACTTCGCCGCACGGGGTGGTCACGTCGCGGCGATCCAGGAATTGGCGGAGCGCGGGGCCGGCGTGAACGCCCGGAACAGCACCGGCGTGACGCCGCTACACGAAGCGGCGGCATCTGGTTCCGTCGCGGCCGTCCGGGAACTGGTGACCCGCGGGGCGGACGTGAAGCGGCGGACGCGGCGCAACGAGACCGCGCTGCACTTCGCCGCGCGCGGCGGTCACGTGGAAGCCATCAGGGAGCTGATGGCGCGCGGAGCCGACGTGAAGCGGCGGACCCGGAACAACGCAACCGCGCTGCACTACGCCGCCCGGTCCGGCGCCGTCGAGGCCGTGCGGGATCTGGTGGCGCGTGGGGCGGACGTTAAGCGGCGGACCGACGACGACGAGACGGCGTTGCATCTTGCGGCCTCGGCCGGCCACGTCGACGTGATCCGGGAACTCGTGTCGCGCGGGGCCGACCTGGAACGACGGGCCGAAAACGACGTGACGCCGCTGCATCTGGCCGCGGCCGGCGGCCATGCGGGGGCCGTGCGGGAGCTGGTGTCGCGCGGGGCCGACCTGGAACGGCGGGCGAAGGGCGGTGTCACGCCGCTGCATCTGGCGGCGGCAGCCGGCCACGTGGACGCCATTCGTGAACTCGTAGCCGTGAACCGATCCTGGGTACGCGCCCGGACAGAAAACGGACAAGAAGGCACGGCGCCGTGGTGGCTGTCGTCCGGCAGCTTGGCGTGGCGGACCGCCAACAGCTTTCACGGGCCGGAAGGAAGGGAAAGCGCTTCTTCGCGGCTAATTGCCGGCGGCACGCCGCTCGAGTGGGCTGAACAGCAAGGACGCGTCGAAGCGGCCGCGCTGTTGCGGACACTTGGCTCATAGCAGCCCGTGGTGAAAGTCGGGTCTTCGGTTACCAGGCCGAGGTAGAAGTCCTCGGTGTTCAGATGGCTGGTTGAAGGGGTCGGCGGCGCGATAGCGCGGCGATCCGCGCCGAATCGGGCCGGAATCGCATCAACAGCCGTTCCAGGCCGTTTCAGAGGCCCACAAACCGCCCGACCCGCGCCCAAACGCCGGCTGCGGCCTGCCCCTGCAGGCCCCGGGGCGTGCCGACGCCGATCACTTGGCGCAGGAGCAGCCCGAGGTTACTGACCGGCGCGATCCCCTGACTTCCTCGGCAACCTGACGAACCTCGATACCCGGCGGAGGAGCGACTGCGCATGCGGATTTCGTTGATCCCTTGTCGACCATTGGCCCAAGTTTAACAAGATCCCCGGTCATTTTGCCGATTTAGGCGGTATTTTGGAGGTTTCGTCCCTGTAACTTGTTGATTCTAAAGGATCGGGGTTTCGAGACACCAAATGTAGTGCCATAATTATCAAGAAACTGTTGACTTGGGGCCGCGCACCCGCTATCGTGGGGGCGTGTTCATTCGCCGCACCCAAACACGACGTACCGAAAACGGCACGCCTTACTTCGTCCATCGCCTCGTCCACTCCGAGCGCGTCGGAAAACCGTCCGGCAGCGCACCCTGCTCAATCTCGGACGCCACTTCGACATCCCACAGGCCCAATGGCCGCAGTTGTGCACCCGCATCGAGGAGGTCCTGACCGGACAGGCGCCCCTGGTCGCCGAGTGCCCGCACGCGGTCGAACGCGAAGCGCAGCGCGCAGCCGCGCAGTTGGTCTCCCGCGGCATACAGACGGGCGGACCGGCAGCCGAACGGGCCGACGTGCAGCCCGTCGACGTCGACTCGCTCCGTCTGGTCCGCCCCCGCAGCGTCGGCGCCGAGCAGGTCGGCCTGTGGGCGCTGGAGCAACTGGGCCTGACCGCCCTGCTGACCGACCTCGGCGTCAACGGCGCGTTGCGCGCGGCGGCGGCCGGCGCCCTCGTGGGGCGTCTGGCCCATCCGGCCTCGGAGCGCGAAACACACCGCTGGCTGCAAGAACGCAGCGGCCTCGGAGAGTTGCTCGGCGTCGACTTCGAAACCGTCAGCGCGATGCAACTCTACCGCGCTTCCGACGCTGGAAATGCCACCTGAAAAGGGACCCCCAGGTTCGTCAACTGATCAATCCATGGCCTCTCCTTGGGCTGAAGCGTGTTCTCGGGCGGTCCGGCAGGATCGCTGGTGACCGTGCACGCAGCCGGTGTCCAGGCCCTCCGCCCCCGCGTAAGCGGGGGCGGAGGGCAGCGACGGGCTCAGCATCCCACCCTCGTGCGGCTCGGGTCCGCCCCCGCGCAAGCGGGGGCGGAGGGCAGCGGCGCGCCTTGACGCCGACCAGCACACGGTCATGCTGCCGGGGCCGACGGCGCAGGTCGCCGGCGCCCGCGGATCGACGGCGTCGGGCATTCGCGGAGCATGGCCCGCGGCCATCAGCGCGCTCCCTTCCTGCCGGATGACGGCCCGCGGTTCCGCTTCGCGGCGGCCAGCCGGTAGCTGTCGCCGGTGGTCTGCAGTACCGCCGCGTGGTGCACGATGCGGTCGATGACCGCGGCGGCCGCGGTCGGGTCGAGGAAGACCTCGGACCAGCGCGCGAACGGCAGATTCGTCGTCACCACGAGGCTCCGGCGCTCGTAACGCTGGCTGATGAAGCCGAACAGCAGGTCGGCGCCGGCCTTGTCGAAGGGCACGTAGCCCAGTTCGTCCAGGATGACGACGTCGAAGCGGGCGAGCCAGGCGAGCCTGCGGGCGAGACGGCCCTGCTGCTGCGCTTCGACGAGCAGCGTGACCAGTTCGGCGGCGGTCGCGAACCGCACCCGGTAGTCGTGCTGGCAGCAGGCCATCCCCAGGGCGATGGACAGGTGCGTCTTCCCGGTGCCGACGCCGCCGACCAACACGACGTTGGCCGCGTCGGCGACGAAGCGGCAGTCGAAGGCCCGCAGGACCGCGCCGCGGTCGAGGTCGGGCTGCGCCTCGAACGAGAAGGCGTCCAGCGTCTTCAGCATCGGGAAGCGGGCCTCCTGGATGCGGCGCTGGATACGACGCTCCCGGCGTCCGGTCACCTCCAGGTGCGCCAGTTGCGCCAGATAGTCGGCGGGCGCCTGACGCTGGCGGACGGCCTGCTCGGCGAGCGGCCGCCATTGGGCCGTGATCGTCGACAGACACAGCGTCTTCAGGTCCGCGGCCAGATGCGGGGGTTCGGGGATCGCGGCGGCCATCAGCAGGAACCCTCCACCAGCGCGTCATACGACGACAGCGTTGGAACGGGCACGGCGACCCGCGCCAGCTCCGGACGCACGGCGGCGGCCGGCGGGCACACCGGCGGCGGACCGGCCTGCTGCTGCCGCAGGATGAGCCGCACCGTCTCCAGCCGCGGCGAATTGCGCTCGAGGGCAGCCGTCACCGCGCGCTCGACCGCCGCCGCCGGGTGCGTCTCCAGCAGCCGCAGCATCCGCACCCACTCCTGGTCGGGCTTGCGCGTGTGCCGGGCCAGTTCGGCCCGCACGCGCCCCCACACCGGGGCCAGCCGCCAGCTCTGAAGCGCCGTCGCCTCGGCCGCGGCCCGGTGCCTGCGCTCCAGCAGCGGCAGCACGTGCAACGCATCGAGGACCTTCGCGCCCCGGACGAACACGCGGCGATGCCGCGCGACCTCCTCCGCGCCGGCCGCGATCACCACCCGGTCGTGGAACAGCTTCACCCACACCGGCCGATAGGCGTGGCGGATCGGCGCCGAATACGTCACGTGGTCCACCCGGACGTGCCCGAACTTGTCGGCCACCCGCGCGACGACGCGGCAGGTGGCCGGCGGGTGAACGGGCAGCGCCCGCAGGCGTCGCCGCTCCTCCGCCAGCGCTTCCGCGACCGGGCGCCCGTCGTCGAGATGGCGCAGCGGCAGGTCCGCCTCCAGCTCCGTGACGATCGCCGCGTTGAGCGCCGACCAGCTCTCGACCGCCAGCCGCGGACGGAACACCAGGTTGCGGACGTACTTCACATCCCCCTCCACCGAACCCTTCTCCCAGCCCTTGCCCGGCGCGCAGAACTCCGCCCGGAACGGATACCCGCCCCGGAACGCCTCGAACGCCCCGGTCCGCACCCGGTCCCGGCCCGCCAGAACCTGCTTGACGGCCAGAGACGTGTTGTCCAGCACGACGCGGCCCGCGACGCCCCCGAAATACCGGAACGCCGACTCGATGCCGTCGAGCAGCGACTCGATCCGATCGACCGGATACGCCTTCGCGAAATACGCGTTGGAGAACGGCAACGCCGCCACCAGGTACTTGACCCGGCACGGCGCGCCGGCGACGTCGACCCACGACTCGCCGAAGTCCACCTCCATCGTCGTGCCCGGCTGCACGCTCCGATGCACGAACGCCTCCTTCGGCGCACCGGCCGCCCGCAGCGCCGCCACGTAGCGCCGCACCGTCCGTGCCGGCACCGGCCCCGTCATCGGCAACAGCAGCCGGCGAATCCGTTTGGCGGTCAACCGCGGCTCCGCGCGCAGCCACCGCTTGATCTGCTCCCGCCACGGATCGAGGCTCCTCGCCCGCGGCGGCGACACCCGCGCCGGCGGCGTCGGTCGGCCGATGGCCCGCCGCACCGTCTTGACGTCCAACTGCAACCGCCGCGCAATCTCCTTCTTCGGCACGCCTTCCGCCAGATGCAAGTGACGGATCCCGGCCCACTGGGACATCCTGATCACCTCCGCGTCCTCCCGGCTCAGCCGACGAGACGATCGTGTCTCGCCCCATCGATTCTTCGCCAGGCGATCGCTTCTCCCAAGTGCTCAGGGGTCCCTTTTTAACTGGCCACGGGGGTCCCTTTTCATGTTGCCGCTACCAGACGCCCTGGTGAAGCACCGCGAGGCGATCGAGGCGCATCTGTTCGACCGCGCGATGGGGTTGTTCGACCTGCAGCCCACGGTGACCCTCTACGACCTGACCAACACCTGCTTCGAAGGCGGGGCGGGCGGGCAGCCGCAGGCGCAGCGCGGGCACTCAAAGGAAAAGCGCAGCGACTGTCCGCTGCTGACCCTCGGCCTGATGCTCGATGCCAGCGGCTTCGTGCGCCGCTCCAAAGTCTTCGCCGGCAACGTCCGGGAACACCGCACGCTGGCCGGCATGCTCGATGCGCTCGGCGCCCCGCCCGGCGCCCTCGTGGTCATGGACCGCGGCGTCGCTACAGAAACCAGCGTGCAGTGGTTGCGCGACCACGGCTACCGCTATCTGGTCGTCAGCCGCGAACGGCAGCGCCGGTTCGACCCCGAGGCCGCCGTCGCCATCCAGACCCGCTCGCGCCAGACCGTGCACCTGCACAAGGTGGTCTCGACCGACCCCGATGAAGTGCGCCTGTACTGCTATTCCGAGGAGCGCGCCAACAAGGAGCAGGCCATCGTCGAACGTTTCGCCGCCCGCTTCGAGGCCGCCCTGACCCAACTCAACGCAGGACTCGCGCGCCCCCGCACCCGCAAGCGGCTCGACCAGGTCTGGCAGCGCATCGGGCGCTTGCAGGCGAAACACTCCCGCGCCGCCGCGCACTATCAGATCGCCGTCGCCGCCGACGAAACCGGCACGAACGCCGTCGCCGTCACCTGGACCCGCCGGCCCCTGAACGGCTCGATGGCCACCCACCCGGGCGTCTGCTGCCTGCGCAGCAGCGAGACCGAGTGGGACGAAGACGCCCTGTGGCGCACCTGCACCACCCTCACCGACGTGGAGGCCGTCTTCCGGGCCCTCAAGTCCGAACTCGGCCTGCGCCCCATCTACCACCACAAGCCCCGGCGGGCCGACGGACACCTGTTCATCACCGTCATCGCCTGCCAGCTCGTGCAGGTCATCCGAACCCGACTGCGCCGACACGGACAACACGCCAGCTGGACCACGCTGCGCCGCGTCCTCGACGGCCAGCAGCGCGTCACCGCCACCTTCCGACGCCCCGACGGACGCACGCTGCACGTCCGCACCGCCACCCAGGCCGAACCCGAACAGCGGGACATCTACGACGCCCTCGGCGTCGACCCGCACCCCGGCGGCGTGCGCAAGACCCTCATCTGAACAGCCGCTCTCAACGGTTTACCGATCGTTTTGTAGTGCCACTCGAGGATTTCTGTCGGTGTAAACCACTGATTCTAAAGGGCTGGTTTTTTGGGCTGTTAAACTTGGGCTAGCAGTACCGTTGACGGGGAGTCAACGCCCGCGACACACTACTACCCTGATGGGGCTGGCGCGAGATGGTCGGGCGCGTCGGCGGGGTAGACAAAACAGGGGGTTTAAGTCTTGACCGATCGTGGCGAGAAACCGAAGACGCCACCGACCGAGCGACCGGTGGAGGAAATCCGCGAACGGGCCAGGCAGATTCCGGCAACCGGCAAGGACACTGCGACCCATTCGTACGACCGCCCGGCCACGGACACATGGGACCCGCCGCCCCCGCCTCCACCGCGGAAGGAAGATGACTGACCAGGACGAGGTGCTGTACAAGCAGCTATTCGGCGTCAGGCGATCGGTGCGCTACCACCGGCACCGACAGGCGTTCTTCGACGCCCTGAACGACGCCGCGCTGTTAGTCACGGCCGTCGCCGGGTCCGCCGCATTCGCTGCCGCCTTCGCAGAGCTGGGTTGGACGGCCGCGGCAGCAGCGGTGGCGGCGTTGGCATCCGCGTTCAACCTCGTCATCGCTCCGTCGCGAAGAGCCCGCAGGCACGACGACCTGGCGCGCCGCTTCATCGAACTGGAGCAGTCCGCCGTCCAGCCGGGCGCCTCCGCAAGCGACGTCGAACAGCGCCGCCTCACGATCGAGCAGGACGAACCCCCCGTCTACCGTGTGCTCGATACGATCTGCCACAACGAGGTCATGCGCTCGCTGGGGCATCAGGACCATGAACTGGTCAGGGTCCCTCTGTGGATGCGCGTGACGGCCAACGTGACGGATATCGGGTTCTACAGACTCAGGCGGCCAGCGACGGGCTAGCTTCGCCTTCGCGCAGGTGAACGCCCACGCCTCATCGACCTGCACGCGGCGGGCCGGGACGTTCCTGCACGGCCCCATCAAGCGGGTTGGGTGGCTTGCGGCTTCCTCATGAGCCCGAATTGCTCAAGGGCCTGACGCTGCAAGCGAACCTCACCCTCGACCCGGCCGAGCCGATCCTCGACCCGGCCGAGCCGATCCTCGATGCTGTCGAACCGGCGGTTGAGCGCCGCAAACTGCTCGTCGGTCATGTTCTCTCCCATCGGCCAGCCGCCGTGCGTTTTGGCGCTGACCGACCGCTCCTCTGGCTTCATCTTCGCGGCCCGTGCCCGGCCACCAGCCGTCCCCCGACGGCGGGGTCGGTCGGGCGGCACTCGTCGGCTGGCGGCTCGAACGTCTCCTCGGTCTCTCCGGTCAGCACCTTCATGACGTGCGCCGAGCACGCGATCGGGTCGCGCGGGCACCATTCACCGTTCAGTCCCCCCGTCCTCGTCCATGATGATGACCACGCATGACCCGACGTCCACGGCGTGCCGACCTGAGTAGAGGTGCGCCCCGACAGCTTCCGGGCTCGACCCGGCCCGCCCTTGCGTCCACCACCGCGGCCGAGCGCTGCCGCGCAACGGCCCTTCAGTACGGGATCAGCGTACTGCGCGGGAAGTTGAGCGGTCAAGTTGTGGCAACCTCAGCGTTGCCACTTGTCACGACGCGTCGACTCGACATCGGGTCGCTGGCGAATACAACATCCGCGCCAGCGGGGAATATGGCGGATCCCGCACCAACGACGCATGCGTGACGAGTGGCATCCGACCCCGGTGACCAATTCCGGTCAGGGCAGGTAAGGCCGAATCGTGCGCAGATTCGTACTCGTGTTGGCGGCGGCTCAGGCCGGGTCGGCCAGGAGCAGTATCCAGACGAGGGGGAGGAAGACCAGGGTGGCCCGGAACAGGACCCGCGCCCGCTCCGACGACCGGCGGGCGGCGAACCGGCACGCGAGCACGAGCAGGCCGAGCGCGAGCGCGCCGGCGCCCGCCGCGTAGGCGGGCCCCGCCACCCCCGACCAGGCGGGGGCGAGGCTGGCGGGCACGAGCAGGACGCTGTAGACGACCAGATGGCGCGCGGTCCGGCCCCCGGTGGCGTCGACGACCGCGAGCAGCGGAAGGCCGGCCCGCCCGAAGTCGTCGCGGTACAGCCAGGCCAGAGCGAGAAAGTGGGGGAGCTGCCAGACGAAGACGAGGGCGAACAACGACCACGCGCCGGCCGACACCGGCCGCGCCGCCGCCCAGCCGATGACCACGGGCAGCGCGCCCGGCACGGCGCCGACGAGGACCGCCCAGTGGGTGATGCGCTTCAGCGGCGTATAGACCGCCGCGTAGCTGACCAGGGTGGCGAGGGCGAGAACGGCGGCGAAGACGCTGGCCCCCGCCCCGATCTGCACGAGGCCGGCCACCGCCAGCAGCGCCGCGAACGCCGCCGCTTCGGCGGGGCGCAGCCGCCCGGCCGCCACCGGGCGGTCGCGGGTGCGCGGCATCCGCTCGTCGAGGTCGCGCTCGGCAATCTGGTTGAACGCGGCCGCCCCGCCGGCCACCAGGGCGGCGCCGAGGGTCGTGTGGACGAGCACCGCCAGGTCCACGCCGGCCCGCGCCGCGAGATAGCCGACCCCGGCGGTCACGACGACCAGCGAGTTCAGCCGCGGTTTGGCGAGGGCGACGAAGTCTGCGAACCGGTGGCCCGAGGCCAGGGCGGCCCCCGTGCCCGCCGCCTGCCTGCCGCGCATCATGCGGTCGCTCTCGTCGTGGCGAGTGCCCCGTTGCGGCGGCCGGCCGGAACCGAAAAGGCGTGTCCACCCGGCGGCCTGCTCGCCGCCGACCTGCCGCTACGACGCGGGCGGCCGGCCGCGCCGGCCAGCGCGGAGACTCGGCCCGGCCGGACAGGGACGCGCTACGCGCGAGGGCGTCCCGGCCCGGCCGGACGAAACAGGGGGATCCGAACGTACTGAATCCCGGGGACCTGCCCCTTGGCGGAAAACGCCGCCGCGCGACGTTGCGGTCGCGTCGCGGCTCCTGCTCGCCGCCAACCAACCCCCTCTACGACACGGTGAACGTGAACGACACTTCGGCGGTCTCGCCGGTGGCGACGGTCACGTTCTGCGTCTGGACGCCGAGCGCCTCGTGCCACGCCTCGACGACGTAGTCGCCCGGCGGCAGCGTGCTGATGTCGAACGTGCCGTCCTCGCCGGTGACCGCGAAGAACGGATGCTCGAGCACCCCGATGTAGGCGTTCATCCAGCCGTGGACGTCGCACCGCATCGGCACCATCACCTCGGGGGTGTCGAACGTCCGCTCGAACTGCATGCCCTGAATCGGCTGCCCCATGTTGAACTCTTCGTTCGCCTCGGGGGTCGCGTGGATGTTGTGCAGCGTCGGGTCGCTGTTGACGATGTTGAGGGTCTGGCCGACCTGGACGCCCAGGACGTGGGGGATGTACCGGCACCCCTCCTGGTTCAGGGTCACGACCTCGCTCGACACCGGGAAGGTCATGTCTCCCAGGCCTTCCCGCACGTACACGAAGACGTTGCCGAGACGGCCGTCGCTGCCGACGTAGGTGTTCGACTGGGTGTTGGTCGCGGCCCCGACACAGTTCGGATCCGAATTCATCATGAGCTCTTCGGGGGCGGGAAGCTCGCCCTCCACCATCACCATGCCGGAAACGGCGCCCGCGGTCGACGGATCGAAGACCGGCGCGGCCGGTTCCGCCACCGCCGCCGGTTCGCTTTCGTCGCCGCCGCCGCACGCCACCGCCGCGGCGACGGCGAAAACGGACAGAATCGACCACAGATTTCGATGTTGCATTGCCTGACTCCTGCGAACCTTCGTGTGATTTGCCGATGTGAAGCGGGCCGCGTCCGCGCGCGCCCGATCCGGGAAACGACGGGAGGCGCTCGGCGCCCGCTCGCGGGGCGCCCCGAAGCGCATATTTCTATCACAGCCGGCCGGCGGCCGTAAACCGGGCCGCCTCTCGCGGCCGGCGGCCGGCTCAGGAGACGGCGCGCAGCTTGCGGGTCACCCGGTCCTCGATCCAGCCCGGGTCCCACCATTCCACCGGGGTGATCGGCTCCCCGTGCAGGAGCATGGCGAAGTGGAGGTGGTCGCCGCCCGCGAGCCCGGTCATGCCGCTCCGCCCGAGCTCGTCGCCGAGGGCCACGGCGTCGCCGACCCCGACCCCGATGGACGACAGGTGCGAGTACAGCGACTGCAGCCCCAGGCCGTGGTCGACGATCACGCAGTTGCCGTAGATGCCGAGATAGTCGGCCCACACCACCCGCCCGGCGTTGGCGGCGAGAATCGGCACGTTGGCGGTCACCGAGAGGTCGAACCCGAGATGCACCTGCCGGCTCACCTCCCGCCCGTCGTACACGTAGGTGCGGTGGTCGCCGAAGCCCGATTCGACCTGCGAGTTGGCCAGTTGCCGGAACGGTTCGGACCAGAGCCGCCGGCCGGCCGTCTGCGCCGCCAGCTCGCGGATGCGCTCGGCGTTCAGAAGCCGCAGGGAATCGTTGATGGCGAGATACTGCTCCAGCAGGCCGGCGTCCGGGGGCAGGGGGATGGAGGCGAACTCCTCGCTCCGGGCGATGATCTCGGGCACCACCCGCGCCATGAAACGGTCGCCGACGGCGAGCCGCGACCGCCGGAACCGGCGCGGGAACACCCGGTGGTCGAAATCGGCCTCCGCCTCGTTGCCCGCCCCGTCGCGGGCGAACAGACGGATCGGCGCATCGAGCTCCTGCTCGTGCAGCAAGGCGAACAACGCCGCCCGCAGGGTGTCGTCGGAGCTGTCCGCCCCGGCCGCCGCCGCGGGATAGCCGGGATAGAAGCGGTCCCCGACGTGGACCCCGGACTCGGCGTCGGGGGGGGTCACGCGGTAGACCACCAGCTCCGCCCCGCCGTGGCTCACGTAGTGGAACGTCGACGCGACGGACAGCCGGGGCGGAGTGAACCGCGCCTCGACCTCGCGGCGGGCGGCGGCGCTGCGCTGCCGCAGGCCGAACAGCCGGGCGTGGGTCGCCTCCACCACGATCGTCGCGGGCCCCTGCGCGATCGCGCGATAGGCGTCCCGCGTCAGGCCGCGGGCGATGCGGATGCGGGTGTCCGTCTCCTGGGTGATCCGGGCGTCGTCGGACGCCGACAGCGAGAAGATCGGCGCCGCGACGCCGTTCTGCTCGATGACCGCGGTGACCGCGGTGAGCTCGGCGCCGCCCGGGTCGATGGTCGCCGCGAACTCGATCCGCGGCCCGATGAAGCGGGCGGGGCCGTGAATCTCGATGGCCGGCCCGGGACCGCGGCCGGCTCCCACGTAGAGGCCCGCGCCGAGGGCCGCGGCGGCGAGGAGCACGAGCCCGGCGACCACGCGAATCACGGCGGCCATTATACCGCCCGCGGGCGGCGCCGGTTCCGCATCGGGCCGTCCTGACGGCGGGTTGACGGCCCGTGCTGAAGCCCTCTGCATTGCGAGCGGGCGCTGCATCCCGCCCGACCGCGTCGTTCGTCGGACCGTTTGCGGACCGCGACCGCTTTGCAGTCAGACCGGCAGTTCGTAGCCGATCATGAACAGCGCCGCTTCGAGCGCCCGCAGGCGGCGGCACGGGTCCAGGCCGCCGAACCGGGCTTCGTCGCGAACCGCGCCCAGGACCCATGCGGCCCGGACGTTGCACTCCGCCCACGTCCGCGGAACGCCATGGTTCAGCCTCGGGAACTTGAGCGTGCCGCACGACGGGTTGCGGTTGTGCGCGCTTCTTCCCCGCAGCCACCGGAAGCGCAACGGTGGCGGGACCCGTTCGAGTCGTTGCTCGGCGCAGTGCAGCCGCACCAGATAGCCGAGCGCTGCGCCGACGCGCCCGTCGTACATCGGAAAGTCGTCGCGCAGCAGCGAATAGACTTTCGTCCAGCCGGAGTTCATGTAGCGCACGCCGTCCAGCCGCGACGTGTCGGCGCGGGACGGGTCGAGCAGGCGGCTGGCGCAACAGAACGCCGCGGGCGCCTCGTCACCGAGTTCCCGCAGCTTGGCGACCGTGGCACGGTGAGCTACGTTGCCCCACTTCAGCGTCTCGACGACGGCCTTCACGAATCGTTGCGTGTCTCCACACTCCATTGCCTGCCGAAGGTCCTTGGCGAGGCGGTCCAGTTGCTCCTGATTGGCCCCGAAGCCCTCGCCGCGCCACCGGTATTTCTCGGACGCCTCCTGGATCGAACCGCAACACCAATCGCCAGCCGGTTTGCGTGTCCTGTACGAATGCGGAAACGGCGCGCCGCCCCGAACGCGTGGCCGCAGCCACTCGATGAACTGCTGCACCTCTCCTTGTCGCAGGTACTCGTCGCATTTCATTGATTGCCGACCCTTCTCTCGCGGCGCGCGCCGCGAGCAACAGCAGGACCGCCGTCACACCGACGAGGGTGGACCCTTACCCTCCATAGGCGCGCGCCGCGAGCAGCCGCTCCGCGTACGTCTCCATCGGGGTGCGTCCGGCGCGGATCTCCGCGACCCGGTTGCGCCAGCGTCGGGGAATCGCTTCGATGCCGAACCGGGCGCCGAGCAGCGCCCCGACGACCGCGCCGTTCGTGTCGGTGTCGCCGCCGGCTTCGACGACGGACCGCAGGCCCTGCTCGAAGCCCGACGCCCGCCAGTACGCGGTCAGCCCGACCTGCAGCGCCAGCAGGGTGTAGCCTCTCGATTCGCCGTCAAGGGACAAACCGTCGATGTCCGTTTCCGACGCCTGCCGAACCGCCGCGCGCACCGATTCCGGCACGCGGGCTTCGTAGCCGTAGCGATGCAACTCGGACAGTGCGGTCGATACGCCGTCCAGGCCCGCCGCCAGCAGCTCGTCCGCCGAGATCACCTCCCCGCGCAGGGCCGCCCCGGCCGCGAGGTTCAGCAACGCGCACGACCAGCCGCAACGGCAGTCCCAGTGAGTGGGGACCGCGCTGAGAATGCCGTTGCGTACCAGCGCCGCCGTCTCGCCGCGCCAGCGAATCGCGATCGGGGCGCAACGCATCGCCGCCCCGTTGCCGGCGCGCGACCCACGCCACGCGGTCCGGGACGCCTCCGTGATCGGCACGCCGACAGGCTCCCGGACGGCCACGTGCTCGGCGGCGACAGCGACTCCGCCGGCCGGGTTCCGAACGGGCTCGACCAGTCGCTCCCAAGCGCGCGTCCGCCGGTTTCGGGCCACACGACGCGGACGGCGCCCCCCGTAGCACGTCAGCACGTCGCGGGTCAGCCCTCCCATTCCCGCGCCGTTCACCTCCGCCCACTCCCAGAAGCGGCGGCCCAGATCGTGCGGGTCGAGGGGTCCTTCCGCCGCCGCCGCCGCGATCACGATCGCCTGGGCCACGTCGTCGTCGTCCGGATAGCCGGAACGGGCCTCGATTTCCCGGACCCCCTCCGGAAACTCCGCGGCGATGCGCTCGCGAGGCCATCCCTCCTGCACGATGCCGAGCAAGTTGCCCGCGGCGATGCCCGCCATCAGCCCCCGCGCGCGGTCGTCGAGCTTAGATATTGTCATATACAAAATATTATAAGCCCCCACTTCCCTACGTCAAGACCCGGTTGCGGCTGCGCCCCGCCGGACGAGGCGGAGCGGGATCCGGCCGTCGCCGACGCGCAAGGAGTCGGGGAAGACGGTGACACGGAGCATTCCTGCGCCCGGTGCCGGCGGCGGCGCAAGCCTGGCTGGCCAGCTGGGCCGACCGAGTATCGGTTCCGGCGCCCGTCGCAGGAGTTGATCCAGGCCAGCGACGCGCTGCGCGAGGCCCCGGGGCGGTTGACCCGCCGGGATTCGGGTTGATAGGATTTGTTGCAGCACATTTGCCGAGCCATCCGGCTCGGGTCCGTGGCGGTATCGTCTAGGGGTCAGGATACGTGGTTCTCAGCCACGGGACCGGGGTTCGAATCCCCGTACCGCTACCAATCTTCCGCACCACCTGAACCGCCCGCAAGCGCTTCGCCCACCGGCGCGTGAACCGCCGCGGCGCGGCATGGCCATCCACCGGGTCCGGACCATCGACGCCCACGCCGCCGGCGAGCCCCTGCGCCTGGTGACCGAGGGGTTCCCGGCCCCGGCCGGCGCGTCGATGCTCGACAAGCGCGCCTGGGTGCGCGAGCACGGCGACTGGCTGCGCACGGCGCTGATGCGCGAACCGCGCGGACACGCGGACATGTACGGGGCGGTGCTCACCGAACCCTGCACCGAGGCGGCGCACGCCGGGGTCCTGTTCATGCACAACGCCGGTTACAGCACGATGTGCGGGCACGGCGTCGTGGCCGTCTGCACCATCGCCCTCGAGCGCGGGCTCGTCAGCGTGCCCGGCGAACCGCCGGAGATCGTGCTGGAGTCGCCGGCCGGCCTCGTGCGGGCCCGCGCGGCGCGGGCCGCCCCCACCCGCGGCGACCCGACGCCCCGCGTATCCGCCGTCGCGTTCGAGAACGTGCCGTCGTTCGTCTACCGGGCCGGGCTGCCGGTGCGCGTCGGCGGCCGCACGGTCCCCGTGGACGTGGCCTTCGGCGGCGCCTTCTACGCCATCGTGGACAGCGAGGCGATCGGGGTTCCGCTGCGGCGCGACGCGCTCGCCGCCCTGCGGCAGACCGGCATGGACGTCGCGCGCGAGGTCGAACGCCTCCTGCGGGTGACCCATCCGCTGAACCCCGGCCTCGAGGGCGTCTACGGGACGGTGTTCACGGGCATGGCCGAGCACGGCGGCGCCGACCTGCGGAACGTCACCATCTTCGCCGACCGGCAGGTGGACCGCTCCCCCTGCGGGACGGGCACGGCCGCGGTCATGGCCGTGCTCGATGCGATGGGCCTGCTCGACGCGCAGCGGCCGTTCGTGCACGAGAGCCTCGCCGGCACCCTGTTCCGCGGGCGTCTGCTGCGCCGCGTCGGCGTCGGCGACCACGAGGCGATCGTCCCCGAGATCGAGGGATCGGCCTGGATCACCGGCGAGCACACCTTCCTGATCGACGACGCCGACCCCCTGCGGCACGGGTTCCTGCTGTAGCGCCGGCGGCCCGCGCGCGGCGGAGGCGACGCGCAAACTTCCCGACGCGCGGGCCGGACGGCGGTCTGCCCATGCCGGCGGCGGAAAGGGCGCGCTTCCGGGCGCCTCCGCACCCGCCCGCTCGTCGCCCGGCCATACCGGCGGCCGGCAACCGGGCGCGCTCCCGCCGGGCGGACCGGGCGGCGGCGCCCGGACTACCGCGCCAGCCCGCGGGCGGCGGCGAGAAAACGGTTGAGCCGCCGCCGGTGCTCGTCGAGGATCGCGTGCGACCACGTTTCGACGAGCATCCGGTACACGCACCGCTGGTACCAGACCATCTCGTCGACGCCCGTCGTGAAGGCGTCGATGAAGGCGGGACCGCGGGCCTCGATGCCGGCCGCGAGGCTCGACAGGTTGTGGATCTTGTCGGCCGAGGCCACCGCGCGGGCGGCGTCGCGCGGGCTCGCCCGCAGGCGCTCGACGTACGCCTCCTTGCGCGCCCGCCACGGCCGCGCGCGGGGCGGCTCGGTGACGTCCTCGACGACGGCCAGCACGTGGCCGCCGAAGCGCCGGCGGATGACGCCCGCGTCGAGAGACGTGTCTTCGAGCGTGTCGTGCAGGATGGCGGCGACGACCGTGTCCTCGTCGAAACCGAACTGCTGCGCGATCAGGGCGACCGAGAGCACGTGCGTCGCCTCGAAGCCGCGCCCCGCCTTGCGGCGGCCGAGGCCGTGCGCCTCGAGCATCGTGGTGATGGCCGACTCGATTCGGGGTGAATACATGCGGACGGGGGGCGGCGCGCGCCGGCGGAAACGGCCAGGCTCGCCCGACGGGGCCGGGAGCCGCCGCCGCGGGGCGGCGCGGGCTCCCCGGCGGAGCCGGCCGGGCGAGCGGCGCGGCCGGCGGTTCAGGTCAGGAGCCCGGCGCCACGTAGCTCCGGCGGGCGCGGGCGGTCGTGCCGCGCCGGTTGACCCGCACGTCGATCTCGTGCACGCGGCCGTCGCGGGCCGGGGGCACGAACCCCAGGACGTACTGGCTGTGCAGCTCCTGGGCGACCCGCGTGAACGTCGGACCCAGGTCGTCGCTGTCCTCCAGTTCGAAGTACCCGCCCCCGGTCTCCTCGGCGAACGTCCGGAGACGGCGGTCGGGACGGCTGCGCACCCGCCGCACGCCGTTGAAGTAGTCGCTCTCGAGCCCGATGGTGTAGATCATCACCTCTTCGCGCCGGGCCATCTCCAGGACCTCGCGCCAGCCGATCTCGTGCTGCGTGTCCTCGCCGTCGGTGAACACCAGCACCACCTTGCGGCCGTCGCGGCCCGCGAGGGCCTCGATGCTCGCCCCGATGGCGTCGTACAACCGGGTCGGGTTCCCGAACTGCAGGCGGTCGAGCTCGCGGATCAGCGCGTCGCGATCGCCCGTGAAGTCCTCTTCCGGCAGGATCTGGATCTTGTCGTTGAACGCGCCCACCCGGGCCCGGTCGTCCGGGAGCATCCGGATGATGAACTGCTCGGCCCCGGCCATGAGCAGGTCGAGGCTCGGGGTCATGCTGGCGCTCGTGTCCAGCATGATGACGACGGTGATGGGCCGCACCTCGTTCTCGAACAGGACGACCTCCTGCGCCTGCCCCTCGTCGAAGACGACGAAGTCGCCCTGGAGCAGGTCGGGCACGAGGCGCCCGTTCCGGTCGGTCGCGGTCACGTAGAGGTCGACCAGCTCGGTGCCGGCCCGGAAGACGGGGACGTCGGCGTCCTGCGCGGCGGCCGGCGCCGCGCCGAGGAGGACCGCGAGGGCCAGCGCCAGCGAAGTTCGTGCAACCATGCAACCGAGCTTACATCCTGTGCCGGCCCGCGCACAAACCGGCCCGGCCGCCGCCCACCGCCGCGGGCCGTCGAGGCCGGCGTCACGCGGCGGCCAGCGCTCGACGAACGAACTCGACGACGTCAGCGGCATGGCCGAGCGCCTGTTCGCTCTGCCGCGGTCCGTAGTACTCGAACGCCGGCCCCGTGAAGTGTCCGTCGGGCACGTAGAAGGCGTCGAGGCCGCGCGCCTTCTCGATCAGGGGGCCCGGCGCGGGATCCGGCAGGGCCTCGAGCAGCCGCAGGACGGAATGCCCCCACGCTTCCTGTCCGCGGGCCTGATGCAGGGCCTTGACCGCCTTCTCCGCCGCCTGCTGCGCGGCGAAGCAGGCCCAGTCGTGGTCCCCGGCCCCGCGGGCGCTGCGCGCGTGCTGCAGGTCGTGCTCCGCCTGCCGGAACCAGTCGTGCGCCCGGTTGGGCATTCCCGGATCATACGCCCGGACGCGCGCGGCGCAGGCGGGCGCCGGCGACCCTCCGGCCGGCCATCGCGACCCGGTGCGCCTGAAGCCACTGGCGCTCCGGCTTCAGCGCGGCGCATGGCCCGACCATCGCTACCCCTGGCCGGCCCTGGTCGCGTCTCGGCTGACGGCGCACACGGCGCGCGCCGGCTACTCGGCGGCGGCGATCTCCCGGATCAGCCGGCGCGCCGCCGCCGCGCGGCTGGCCCGCAGCGCCGCCGCCAGCCCGGCGAGCGCGGCGGCGGCGGCGACCGCGGAGGTCATGGCCGCGTAGGTCGCGGGGTCGCGCGGGGCGACCTCGAACAGATGCGGCTCGGCGAGGGCGCCGAACGCCGCCGCCGCGCCCACGCCGGCCGCGGCCCCGATTCCCGCGTACGCGAGCGTCCGCGACGACAAGGTTCCGACGACGTCGGCCCGGCGGGCGCCGAGGGCGATGCGGATGCCGATCTCCCGCGCGCGGCCCGCCGCCGCCTGCGTCACCGATCCGTACACGCCGACCACCGCAAGCAGCAGCGCAAAGCCGCCGAGCCCGCTCAGGATCACCGCGCCCACGCGCTGGGGCGACCCCAGGGCGCCCAGCCGGTCCCGGAACGTCTGCGCCGCCGTGATCCGCAGGTCCCCGTCGAACGCCCGGATTTCCCGCCGCATCGCGTCCGCCAGGGCGCCGGCGTCCCCCGCCGTCCGCCCGAAGACTGCTCCCGACCAGCTCGCAAGCAGACGGTTCTGCTCCCAGGGAAGAAAGGCGGCGAACCCCGCCGTGTCACGGAGCCGGCGGCCGAAACGCCCGTCGCCCACCACCCCGACCACCCGCACGTCCCGCAGGGGCAGCGACGTGAACCGTGCGCCCAGCGGGTCCCGCTCCCCCCACAGGCGCCGCGCCAGCGCCGCGCTGACGACCGCCACGGGTTCGCGGCCCTCCACGTCGCGGTCCCCCAGGTCGCGGCCCGCCAGCAGCCGCAACCCGAGCGTCCGCACGTACCCCGGCCCGCCGAAGAACACTTCCAGACGCGCGGGCAACTCCCGGATTCCCCCGTCCACCTCGACGCGGGCCCCACTGAGGGGATTGCCCACCAGCGGCAGATTCCCGAAGGTTACCGCCTCCACCCCCGGCCGGGCCGCGAGGCGAGGGACGACGCGATGGTAGAGGTCGCGGGCACGGGCGAGACGCTCGACATGTCCGCGGTCATCGAACGCCACGGTCGCGTACGCGAGCCCCCGGCTCTCGAAACCGACGTCGGCGCCGGCCACCGCCTGCATGCTGCGGATGAACAGCCCGGCCCCGATGGTCAGCGCCACGACCACCGCCACCTGTCCCGCCAGCACCGTTCCGCGCCAGCGGCCCGACCTCCCCCGGCGCAAGTCCACGGACCGGAGCGCCGGCGCCAGGCCGCACAGGACCCCGGTGAGCACCGCGGCCAGCGCCGCCAGCCCGGCCATGCGCCCGGCCCCGCCCGGCGGCCACGCCGTCATCTCCACGCCGCCGGGAAGCGTCACGAGGCTGCCCGCCGCCTGCCCCAGCCACCGCGCGATCAGCAGCCCCGCCGCCGCCCCGACGCTCGTCAGCAGCATCGCCTCGACGAGGAAGAGCCGGACGATGCGCAGGCGGCCCGCCCCCAGCCACGACCTGACCGCCATCTCGCGGCGCCGCCGGTCCTGGCGCACCAGCATCATTCCCGCGACGCCGGCGCATCCCGCGAACAGAATCAGGCCGGACGCGGCGACGAGCATGCCGACGAACTCCACCACCTGCGCCCGGATGCGCGGCGACAGCGCCACCCGCGTCGTCCGCGCCAGGCGGAACGCGCCGCCGGCCGGCCCCGTCCGCGCCCGCCCGTCCACGCCCGGCATGGTGTTCAGGGCCGCCTCTGCGCCCGCCGCGCTCGCGCCCGCCTTCAGCCGCGCGGTGATGGAAATCCAGCGCATGGGGTCATAGGCCGATCCGTCGACGACGACCGTCCCGTCGTCGAAGTAGTTCCCGGGCGGCGCCACCAGCGCCGCCGCGAACAGGGGCATGAAGACTTCGACCGGCGCGTCCAGGCTCAACCCCCGGAACCCCCGGGGCAGCACCCCCACGACCACCGCCTCGCGCCCGGCGATCCCGATCGTCCGCCCGATCGCCGTCGGGTCGCCGCCGAGCCGCGCCCGCCAGAACGCATCGGTCACGACCACGACGGGGGCGGCGCCGATGCGGTGTTCCGCCGGCGCGAAGCCGCGGCCCAGCGCCGGCCGATGCCCGACCACGTCGAAGAACCGCTCCGTCACGAACGACACGCCCATCCGATGCGCCCCGGCCTCCGTGGCGACCGATACACCGTAGCGGCCACGGCCGGCCACCGCCTCGAACACGCCGGTCAACCCCAGCACGCGTTCCAGTTCCCGATACAGGAAACCGGTATCTCCCTCGCGGGTGCGCAGCGTGAAGACGCGGTCCGGTTCGTGCAGGGGGATCGGCCGCAACAGCGCCGCGTCGACGAGCGCGAGGGCCGCGAACGGCACGCTCGTGGCCAGGCCGAGCGTGACGACGCACGCCGCCGCGTAGCTCCGCCGCCGCGCCAACGACCGGATGCCGAAACGCAGGTCCGAAAGCATCGAGTATCCCGGGAGGGACCGGAGGCAGTCTACCAGCCCGTGGTGAAAGTGAAACGCCCCGCTGCATTCGAGCGGCGACGTATCCCGCCTCCGTTCGCTGGCGCCCTCCGGGCGCGGTGCGACGCGACGCGGGGGTTCCACCACGGGCCGCTACGCCAGCTTCAGGCCGGGCACGTCGCGGAAGTCGTCGGGGTCGAGCGTCCAGAGCGCCGCGTCGTCGGCGAGGGCGCAGGCGGCGATGGCGAGATCGAGATCGCGGCCGCGGGGACGGGGCAGCCGCGCGTGGAGCGCGGCGGCGCGCGCGGCCGCCGCGGCGTCGAACGGCGCGGCCTGCGCGCACGGAAAGAGATCTTCCTGCGCGCGGAGCTCGGTGAGCGACCGCGGCCCGCGCAGCCACTCGTAGAGCACGATGGTCGAGAGGCGCAGCCGATGCCCCTGGTCGACGAGGGCGCGCAGCCGGTCGAACGCGTCGCGGGGCCCGGCCAGCGCCCCCACCAGGGCCGACGTGTCAAGATGGATCGTCATGGACCGCACGGCGCCGCGCCGACGCGCGGCGAGACCGGCGTATCTCCCGGCGCTCGGCCGCGGCGCTCTCCCGCGAGCGGGTGGCCGGCTCGCCGCGCAGGCGGTCGAGCACCTCGAGCATCCGCAGGCGCTCGGCCTCGCTCAAGTGGTCGGTCCGCGCGTCGTACTCGGCGACCGCCTCGCGGACGACGAGGCTCCGCGGCTTCCCGAGTCGTTCGGCCATGCGCCGCACCCGGGCCACCGTCGCATCGTCGAACGTGTAGGTGACCTTGACCATAGGGAAGCCATACTACCATACTCACCGGGTCGGCGGACCGCGGCCCGGCGGCGGGCCGGCGCGAGCTTCGAGGCCGGGTGGACGGGCCGGCCGGCACGGCGGGGTCGGCGGACCGCGACCCGGGCGGCGGGCCGGCGCGGGGGCCGGCGGCGGGCGCCCCGCATCGATCCGGGCCGGGGGAGACGGGACGGTACCCGCGGCCGAGGACGGCGAACATGACGGACGGAACGACGAGAGAAGGGCCGGCGGAGGCGTCCGGCGCGCGGCGGGGCGAGCCGGCGGACGGCGGCGTCCGCGCCCGGCTGGAGGCGGCGCTCGACGAGCGCATCCTGATCATGGACGGAGCGATGGGCACCATGATCCAGCGCCACGGCCTCGACGAGGCGGCCTTCCGCGGCGGCCGGTTCGCCGCGCACGGGCGCGACCTGAAGGGCAACAACGACCTGCTGACGCTGACGCGGCCCGACGTCGTGAGCGGCATCCACCACGCCTTTCTGGCGGCGGGCGCCGACGTCGTCGAGACCAACACGTTCAGCAGCACGGCCATCGCGCAGTCCGACTACGGGCTCGAGGCGCTGGCCTACGAGCTGAACGTCGAGGCGGCCCGGCTGGCCGCGGCGGCCGCCGCCGAGTGGACCCGGCGCACCCCGGACCGGCCGCGGTTCGTGGCCGGGGCCATCGGGCCGACCAACCGCACCCTGTCGATCTCGCCCGACGTGAACGACCCGGGACTGCGGGCCAGCACCTTCGACGCGATGCGCGACGCCTACGTCGAGCAGGCGCGCGGCCTGCTCGACGGCGGCTGCGACCTGCTGCTGGTCGAGACGATATTCGACACCCTGAACGCGAAGGCGGCGCTGGTCGCCGTCCAGGACGTGTTCGACGCGCGCGGGTCGGCGGCGCCGCTGATGATCTCGGTGACCGTGACCGACCGCAGCGGGCGCACCCTGTCGGGGCAGACCATCGACGCGTTCTACGTCTCCATCCGGCACGCGAAGCCGCTGAGCGTGGGCATCAACTGCGCCCTCGGCGCGCGCGACGTGCGGCCGTACCTGGCGGAGCTCGCGGGCATCGCCGAGTGCCGCGTGAGCTGCTATCCGAACGCCGGGCTGCCCAACGCCTTCGGCGAGTACGACGAGACCCCCGACGAGACCGCGGCGCTGCTGCGGGAGTTCGCGGAGAGCGGGTTCGTCAACGTCCTCGGCGGCTGCTGCGGCACCACCCCCGACCACGTCGCGGCGATCGCCCGCGCCGTCGAGGGGATGCCGCCTCGCGCGGTCCCCGCCGCCGGCGCCCCCGCCAGCCGGTTCAGCGGCCTCGAGACGCTGACCGTCCGCGGCGGCGCCTTCCTGATGGTGGGCGAGCGCACGAACGTCACCGGCTCGGCCCGGTTCGCGCGGCTCGTCAAGTCGGGCGACCTCGCCGCCGCCGCCGAGGTCGCCCTCGACCAGGTGCGGGGCGGGGCCAACGTGATCGACGTCAACGTGGACGAGGCGCTGCTCGACTCCGAGCGGACGATGACCCGGTTCCTCAACTTCGTGGCCACCGAGCCCGAGATCGCCCGGGTGCCGGTGATGATCGACAGCTCGAAGTGGTCGGTCATCGAGGCGGGGCTGAAGTGCGTGCAGGGGAAGCCGATCGTCAACTCGATCAGCCTGAAGGAAGGCGAGGCCGACTTCCTCGACAAGGCCCGGACCCTCCGGCGCTACGGCGCGGCGGCGGTGGTGATGGCGTTCGACGAGGCCGGACAGGCCGCCACGACGGAGCGCAAGGTCGAGATATGCCGGCGGGCGTACCGGCTGCTCACCGAACGGGCCGGGTTCGACCCCGGCGACGTCGTGTTCGACCCGAACGTCCTCGCGGTGGCGACCGGGCTCGAAGAGCACGACGACTACGCCGTCAACTTCATCGAGGCGACGCGGGCGATCAAGGAGACCTGCCCCGGCGCCCTCGTCAGCGGCGGCATCAGCAACCTCTCGTTCTCGTTCCGCGGCAACGACGCGGTGCGCGAGGCGATGCACGCGGCGTTCCTCTACCACGCCATCGCCGCGGGCCTGGACATGGGCATCGTCAACGCCGGCCAGCTCGCCGTCTACGAAGACGTGGAGCCGGAACTGCTGGCCCACGTCGAGGACGTCATCTTCAACCGGCGGCCGGACGCCACCGAGCGGATGGTGCGGTTCGCGGCGACCGTCGAGGGCCGGGGGACGGCCCGCGCCGAGGACCGCGCCTGGCGGCAGGACCCGGTGGAGGCGCGGCTCGCGCACGCCCTCGCGCACGGCATCGCCGACCACGTCGAGGCCGACGTGGAGGAGGCGCGGCAGGCGGCGGCCCGCCCCCTCGACGTCATCGAAGGGCCGCTGATGGACGGCATGAAGGTGGTCGGCGACCTGTTCGGCGCGGGCAAGATGTTCCTGCCCCAGGTGGTGAAGAGCGCGCGGGTCATGAAGAAGGCGGTCGCGTACCTGGAGCCGTTCATGGAACGGGAGCGGCGGGCCGGCGGCGGCGCCGTGTCGAAGGGCCGGGTCGTCCTCGCCACCGTCAAGGGCGACGTGCACGACATCGGCAAGAACATCGTGGCCGTCGTGCTGCGGTGCAACGGCTACGAGGTCGTCGACCTGGGGGTGATGGCGCACTGCGACACCATCCTGCGGACCGCGGCCGACGAGAACGCCGACGTCGTGGGCCTGAGCGGGCTCATCACCCCGTCGCTCGACGAGATGGTGTTCGTGGCGCAGGAGATGCGGCGGCGGCGGCTCGAACGGCCGCTGCTGATCGGCGGCGCGACCACCAGCCGCCAGCACACGGCGGTGAAGATCGCCCCCGCCTACGACCGGAGCACGGTGCACGTGGCCGACGCCTCGCGGGTGATCGACGTGGTGTCGCGCCTCCTCGACCCCGCGCGGCGGGCCGAGCTCGACCGCGCCAACCGCGCCGACCAGGCCGCCCTGCGGGCGCAGTACGCGGCGCGCCGCGACCGGCCCCTGCGCCCCTACGCCGAGGCGCGGGCCGACCGGTTCCGGGACGACTGGGCGGCGGCCGACCTGCCCGTGCCGGCGTTCCTCGGGCCGCGCCGGCTCGACCCCATCCCCCTCGCCGACGTGACGCCGTTCATCGACTGGACGTTCTTCTTCGCGGCGTGGGAGATCAAGGGGCGCTTCCCCGCCGTGCTCGACCACCCGGCGTACGGCGAGCAGGCGCGGGCGCTGTACGCGGACGGGACCGCGCTCCTCGAGCGGGTGGTCGACGAGGGGCGCCTGACCGTCCGCGCCGTGTTCGGGTTCTGGCCGGCCCTGAGCGACGGCGACGACGTCGTCGTCTTCGAGCCGGGGGCGACGGCCGGCGGCGGCGCCGAACGGCTGCGCTTCCCCATGCTGCGCCAGCAGGAACCGCAGTCCGGGGGCCGGGCGCACCGCTCGCTCGCCGACTTCGTGGCGCCGCGGGACAGCGGCCGGCTCGACCACGTCGGGGCGTTCGCGGTCACCGCGGGCGTGGGCGCGGACGCCCTCGCGGCCGAGTACCGGGGCGACCACGACGACTATCGCGCGATCATGGTCCAGGCCCTGGCCGACCGCCTCGCGGAGGCCGCGGCCGAGTATCTGCACGCCGAGGCCCGGCGCCAGTGGGGCTACGGCGCGGACGAGCGGCTGAGCCCCGACGACCTGCGGCGCGAGCGGTACCGCGGCATCCGCCCCGCCTTCGGCTATCCCGCGTGCCCCGACCACAGCGGCAAGTTCACCCTGTGGGAGCTCCTCGGCCCCGACTCGATCGGCATGGGCCTGACCGAGAGCGCGGCGATGACCCCCGCGGCCAGCGTCAGCGGGCTCTATTTCGCCCACCCCGGGGCGCACTACTTCCCGGTCGGGCGCATCGGCCGCGACCAGGTGCGGGAGTACGCCCGCCGCCGGGGGGTCGCGGTCCCCGAGGCCGAGCGCTGGCTCCGGCCGCTGCTGGGATACTGACGGCCGCCCGGGGAACGGCGTTCGCTCGCGCCCGCCGGGCGCGGTGCGGCGCAGGGGTTCCGCCGCGGGCGGTTATGATCTCGGACCGTCGCCGATGGAGTATCACGTCAGACAGTACGGGCTGCAGCAGGGCGCGCTGGAGATTCAGTACATCGAGGAGTTCTTCGGCGAGTTCCCGCGCCGCAAGACCTCGTCCGAGGTCGTGGCGAGGCTCGACGGCCGCGACCACCAGATCGTCATGGCGGAGGCGCCCCTGCCGGACGCCCCCGACACCGTGGCGCCGGTGGCGTTCAAGGTGTCGCACGAGCTGCGCGGGCACGAGACCGACGCGAAGCTCGCCGACCTCGTGGGCCGGCTCGCCGACTGCGTCCGCTTCGACGACCGCAAGATCCTGTATAGCTGGATCGGGGGCACGCGCCGCGACTGGCGGGGCCAGGGGTTCTTCCGGGCGCTGACCGAACAGCAGGAGTCGTGGGCCCTGGACAACGGCTTCGACGAGGTCGTGGTCAAGACCAAGAACCGCTTCTACGCCATGCGCAGCACCCTCGACCACCTGGAGTTCGACGTCATCAAACTCGAGACCGACCCGGACGACCCGGGCGCGTCGAAGGTGTACCTGAGCAAGCGGCTCGGCCGCGAGGTCGTCGACCGCCACCGCAGCACCCGCGCCGTCGTCAACGTCGGGTAGCGGACCGTCCCGCATGAAGCTGCCCATGCCGGCGACCCGCTCCCCGGCGGTGCGGGGGCGGGTTGCGGGCCGGACGGGAAAGTCCGTTCAAGGACAGTCGAGCAGCCGGTCGTGACCGCCCGCCCCTCTCCCGCCGCCCTCGTCTCCGCGTTCGCCGCCGTCTACGTCATCTGGGGATCGACCTATCTCGCCATCCGCTGGGGGGTGGCGGAGATTCCGCCGTTCCTGATGGCCGGCGTGCGCTTCACCGCGGCGGGGCTCGCGTTCGCCGCGTGGGCGGTCAGCCGGGGCGCGGCCCGGCCCCGCGCCCGCGACTGGATGACGACCGGCCTCGTCGGGGCGCTGATGGCCGCGGGGGGGAACGGCGGGGTCAGTTGGGCGCTGCAACGCGTGCCGTCCGGTCTCGGCGCCCTCCTCGTCTCGATGGTGCCCTTCTGGGTGACCCTCGCCGACTGGTGGCGGCCGGGCGGCGCCCGTCCCCCCGGCCGCGTGGTGCTCGGGCTGGCCCTGGGGTTCACGGGGGTCGCGCTGCTCGTCAACCCGGCCGAGGCGGCCGGCGGGCGCGCCGTCGACCCCGTCGGGGCCGGCGCCATCGTCGCGGCCAGCCTGCTGTGGGCGGCGGGGTCGGTGTGCTCGCGCCACGTCCCGCAGCCGCGTTCGCAGGCGCTGTCGTCGGGCATGCAGATGCTCGGCGGCGGCGCGGTCCTGCTGGCGCTGTCGGCGGCCGCCGGCGAGCCGCGGGGACTGGACTGGAGCGGGGTGTCGCGGGGCGCGTTCGCGGCCTGGGCCTACGTCGCGGTCTTCGGGTCGGTCGCCTACGGGTGCTACCTGTGGCTGCTGAAGGCGTCGGTCCCCGCCAAGGCCGCCACCTACGCCTACGTGAACCCGGTCATCGCCCTCGTGCTGGGCTACTTCCTCGCCGGCGAGGACCTGTCGGCCTGGTCGCTGGCGTGCTCGGCCGTCGTCGTCGTCGGGGTGCTGCTGGTGGTGTCGCGGTAGCGGCGGAGCCGGGTGGCCGCCCTTCTCACGCCTTGACAGGGCGGGCGCTCTCCGCCTGCCGGCGCCACTCTCGATGCGACGCAGGGGTTCCACCACGGGCGGCTACGGCGCGGACTCCCGGCGCGACGAGGCCGCCCGGCGAAAGCAGCCGACGAGGTGGTCGTTCACCAGGCCCGTCGCCTGCATGAACGCGTAGCAGATGGTGGGGCCGACGAAGCGGAACCCGCGGCGCTTCAGGTCCCGGCTCAGCGACCGCGACTCGGGCGTCTCGGCGGGAACCTCCTCCAGGGTGCGCCACCGGTTCCGCCGCGGGCGTCCGTCCACGAAGCCCCAGACGTAGCGGTCGAAGCTGCCCTGCTCGTCCTGCACGCGGAGGAAGGCGCGGGCGTTGCCGACGGCCGACTCGATCTTGCGCCGGTTGCGGACGATGGCGGGGTTGTCGAGGAGCGCGTCCACCCGCCGGCGGCCGTATCCGGCCACCACGGCGGGGTCGAAACCGTCGAACGCGTCCCGATAGCCCCGCCGCTTGCGCAGGATGGTGATCCAGGCGAGGCCGGCCTGGGCCCCCTCCAGGATCAGCATCTCGAAGAAATGCCGGTCGTCGTGGACCGGGACGCCCCACTCGGTGTCGTGATACTCCCGGTAGAGCGGATCGGGGCCGGCCCAGGGGCAGCGGGTGGTCATTCGGCGTCCGCGAGGCGTTCGCGGGCCCGCTCGACGTCGCGGTGGAAGACGAACAGGGCGTCGGCCGTCTCCTGCTCGTCGGTGAAGTTCCAGGTGCGCCCGCCGCGGCGCTTCACGGTCAGGGTGTGTTCGAGATAGTCGACGGCGTGCCGCTCGACCTCGCCGAACGGGATCGAGAACCCGTCGTCGCCGTCGGTCTCGTAGTGCAGGCCGGCGAGGTCGGCGCGCAGCACCCCGCGGCACGACCCGAATCGATGCCGGTGGACCACTGCGACGCGGGCGTCGAGCCGGACCTCGCGGAACCGCACTTCGATCGAGACCGGCTCGTCGCCGATCTCGACGTCGCGCGCGAAACCCTCGTAGCCCTCCGCCGATACGTTGAGCCGGTGGGACCCCGGCTCCAGCTCGATCGCCTCGAACGGCGTCGTCCCCAGGAACCGCCGGTTCAGGAAGACCGACGCGCCGGGCACGTCGCTCGACACCCGCAGCAGCGGCTCGAGCCGCGACGCCGGCGGAGGAGGAGGCGCGGGCGCGGGTTCGGGCGCCGGCTCGGGTTCCGGCTCGGGTTCGGGCGCCGGCGCCGGCTCGGGTTCGGGCGCCGGCGCGCGTGCGGCCCGCCGCGCCGCGGGCCCGGCCGCGGGCTCGGCGGGAGCGCTCTCCCCGAACGACGGGAGCGGCGGCAGCCAGCCGGGGGGCGACGTCCACAGGTAGTAGCCGGCGCCGGCCGCGAGCGCCAGCAGGCCCATCAGCAGGAAGCGTCCCGTACGGGAGGGCGCCTCGATCTCCGGTTCGCGCAGCAGCGACATCCGTTCCATCGTATCCGAGATGGGCCGAATCCGTGTCCCGACACCCGCCGCCCCCCGGCCTGCGTGGTGTAAAGTCCCCCTCTGCACGCGAGCGGAAACGCGGCGCGGACTGTCGCCACGGGCTGGCGGGGGAGAGGGAACGTGAGACGACCTATCGCGGCGGCGGGGCTGCTCGTACTGGCGGGCGCTGGCGCGCCGGCGCAGGCGCAAGAGCTGTTCGTGACCCCGTTGAGCCTCGACGAGATGCGGGACAAGCAGGCGGTGGTGGAGACGACGGCGGGGACCTTCGTCATCGATCTGCTGCCCGAGGCGGCGCCCAACCACGTCGGGCTGTTCCTGCAGGCGGTGGACGACGGGACCTACGACGGCACCGCCTTCCACGCGATGGTGGCGCGCGGCATCGTCCAGGGCGGCGACCCCGTCTCGTCCGACCCCGCCCGCCGCGACGAGTACGGCCGGGGCGGCCTCGGCCTCGTGGCGGCCGAGCCCAGCGGCGAACGGCACGTGCCGGGCACGGTTTCGGCCGTGGGAGCGCCGGGCAATCCGAACAGCGAAGGGCTCCAGTTCCTGATCTGCGTCGTGGCCCAGCCCGGCCTGGACGGCCTCCACACGGTCTGGGGGCGCGTGTCCGAGGGGCTGCCGGTGGTGACCCGCATCTCCGAGACGCCGGTCGACGCCCGGGGCCGGGCGGCCGAGCGCGTCGAGATCGTGTCGGTGTCCGTGCGCGACTGGCGGCCGCCGCCCCCGCTCCCGTTCACGACCGAGACCGTCGACGAGCTGGCCGCGTACCACGCGGTGCTCGAGACGAGCGCGGGGCCGATAACCCTCGAGATGTTCCCGGACCGCGCGCCCGGACACGTGCGCAACTTCCTGCGGCTGGCCCAGGCCGGCGTCTACGACGGCATGGCGTTCCACCGCGTCGCCCGCGGGTTCGTCATCCAGACCGGCTTCGTGCCGAGCCGCGCCACGCCCCTGACCGAGGAGCAGCGCAGCCTGATCGCCACCCTCGAGCCGGAGTTCAGCGCCACGCCGCACGCCAGGGGCATCGTGTCGATGGCGCGCGGCGACGACCCCGCGAGCGCCGACACGTCGTTCTTCATCGTGACCGCGCGCGCCGAGGCGCTCGACGGGGTCTACACCGTGTTCGGGCGGGTCGTCGACGGACTCGACGCGGTCGACCGCATCGAGGCCACGCCGGTGGACGGCGAGACGCCGCGCGAGCGCGTCGACCTGACGCGCGTGCGGATCGAGCGGGTCGGGCAACCCTGAGCGCCGCGTCACGCCGGGGCGCCCGCCTGACGAGCCGGGACGGAAACCGCGGGCCGCCGAATCACGCGCCGGGAGCAGCCCGCCGTCAGCCGCGGCCAGGGGCCGCCGCGTCCGCTTCCGCGTCGTCCGCCGCGTCACGCCAGGCGCCGGCACGCCCCCGCCGGACGGGCCGTGACGAAACCGAGGCCGCGCGCATCGGCACGCCGCGTCACGCGCCGGAGGGCAGCCCGCCGTCAGCCGCGGCCCGGAGCCGCCGTGTCCGCCTCGAGTTCGACCTCGGCGTCCCGTGGCGTCGTGCCCGCCGTCAGCCGCGGCCCGGAGCCGCCGTGTCCGCTTCCGCGTCCACGCGCTCCAGCAGGGCCGCCGCGATGCGCGCGTAGCCGTCGACGGCGGCGCGCAGCTCGTTTATTTCGACGTACTCGCCGGCGGTATGGGCCAGCCGCACCGAGCCGGGGCCGAAGAGCAGCGGCCGGCCCCAGGCGGAGAGGAACGGGATGTCGGTGGTGAACCGGAAGACCCCGGTGTCGAAACCCGGCACCGTGACCAGTTCCACCGGCGGCACCTCGGCCACGTCCGCCAGATCGACCCACCGCGCCAGCGGACCGAGGGCCTCCCGCACCTCCGCGGCGGGGCCGACGGTGCGGAAGTTGACCTCCGCGCTCGCCGCGGGGGGCACCACGTTCGGCGCGATCCCCCCGTCGAGCAGGGTCACCACGTAGCTCGTGCCGCCGAGCCTCGGGCGGGCCGGCAGCGGCAGCGTGCGCAGCGCCACCAGGGCGTCGACCAGCTTCTCGATGGCCGACACGCCCTCCTCGGGGTGCGAGGAATGGGCGGTCCGGCCGCGGGCGGACAGCCGCACCCGGTAGACCCCGCGGGTCGCGGCGCCGAGGCGGCTGTCGGTCGGCTCGCCGTCGACGAGGTAGCGCGAGCCGCGCGGGGTCCGGTTCGCAGCGCGGGCGCCGTGGCTGCCGCGCTCCTCGCCGACCACGAACAGCAGCCCGACCCGGGTCTCGCCGGCCGCCCGCAGCCGCTCGAGGGCCCCGACCTGCGCGGCCGCGATGCCCTTCGCGTCGCAGGCGCCGCGGCCGTAGAGCCGGCCGCCCTCCTCGCGGCTCGGAAAGTGGGGCGGCACACAGTCGAGATGGGTCGACAGCACCACCGCCGGCGGCCCGAGGGCGACGTAGAGGTTGATGCGGTCGCCCTCGACCGGCTGCTCTTCGACGTCGTACCCCCGGTCGCGCAACCACCCGGCCAGCCACCGGGCGACGGGGCCCTCCCTCCCCGTCGTCGAGTCGACGTCGATGAGCGATCGGGCCAACCCGACCACGTCGAAGGGGGGCGCCGCGCCGTCCCGGCCAGCAGGCGTCATGCATCTGCTCCCTTCCGTTCCGCGTTGCCCGCCGCGGCGCCGAGCAGCGCGGCCGCGAACCGCCGCAACAGCACGCTCTCGCCGGCCCGCCGGATGCCCGTCACCGCCGTGATCGCGGGGGCGCCTGGCAACCGCCGCAGGCGGTCGAGGTACTGCCGGCGCAGAAGCTCCATTTTCGGATACAGACGAAAAAAGCGCGGACCAAACGGCAAGATATCATCATGAACGAAACCCGCGCCGCGGACCGGCGGCTCGATCGGCGCGTCCCGCGTACGGCGGGCGTCGACCGCCGCGACACCGCCCCGGACACGGCCTCTGCCCCTACCGCAGCCAGGCTTCGAGCGCGGCGCCCGCGTCGGTCTTCTCGTCGCGGTACTTGACGATGACCGGGGTCGCGAGGGAAAGCCCCCACTCGCGGCCGGCCTCGGCGGTGACGGCGCGGGCGCCCGGCACGACCACCGCGCCCTCGGGGATGACCACGGGGGAGCCGGCGGCGGGGCGGATCACCCGGCGGCGCGGGAGGTCGTAGACGGGGGTCGACCCGGTGAGGACGGCGCCCGCCCCGATGACCGCGCGCGACTTCACCACCGTGCCCTCGTAGACGCCGGTGCCGCCGCCGAGGAGCACGTCGTCCTCGATGACGACGGGCATGGCCCCGACCGGTTCGAGGACGCCGCCGATCTGGGCGGCGGCGCTCACGTGCACCCGCTCGCCGACCTGCGCGCACGACCCCACCAGCGCATGCGAGTCGACCAGGGTCCCGGCCCCCACCCAGGCCCCGACGTTGATGAACATCGGCGGCATGCAGATGACCCCGGCCCCCACGAACGCCCCGTCGCGGACCGACGAACCGCCCGGCACGAGCCTGACCCGAGACCCCGCGCCCATCCTCTTGAGGGGCAGGGTGTCCTTGTCGAGGAACGGGACGTCGGGGTCGGCTCCCGGGAACGCGGCGATCGCGCCGTGGCGGAAGCCGACGAGAATGCCCTGCTTGACCCAGGCGTGCGCGCGCCAGCCGGCGGGGGCTGCCGGATCCGGGGTGGCCGCGCGGACCCGGCCGGCGGAGAGCTCCCTCCGCAGGGCCGCGAAGACCGCCCGCGCCTCGTCCCGGTCGGCGTCGGCGCCGGCCGCATGCAGTCGTTCGACGTCCGCCTGGAGCGCGTGGGTGTCGGTGGTCACTGTCGCTGGTCTCCCTTGTCCGGTCCCGGCCGCCGGCCGGCCGCGCCGCGCCTCGTCACGCAAGCGGCCTCCCCGGTCCCGGCGCCGGTACGGTTCCCGTCGCGCCTCCTCACGCGGCGCCGCCGGTCCCGTCCCGGTTCCGCACGGTGGAGCTTCAGCCCCGGGACACGACTCCCCGAGGTCCGAAGACGCTCCTTCTCGAAGCCCCGCGTCACCCGCTGGTGTTCCCTGCACTGGACGTTCCCGCGCCGGCGCTCGGCGCCTCGGCGAATGGGCCGCGCAGCCGACCACATCGTACAGCAGCCCGCCGTGCGCCACCGGCGCGCGTGGTCACCCCATCACGTCGAGCGGCGGAGCGTATCGGCGTAGAGCGCGTGCAGGAAACTCGGAGACGTACGACACGCCTCCGTGGCGGTCGATATCGAGACGCGGACGACACGGGCGCGGTTCCCGACACGGCGTTCCCCCCTTCACGACGCCGGGCCGGTCGCCTCCTCGCAGCGCACCAGCTCCCACCCGTGGAACACCACCGCGAGGCCGGTGAACCGCACCGCGGGATACTGCCGCGCCAAGCGATCGTCGGCCAGACGGCGTCCCGCCCTCACGACGCCGGCCCGGACACCTCCTCGCACTGCACCATCTCCCACCCGTGGAACACCACCGCGAGGCCGGTGAACCGCGCCGCGGGATACTGCCGCGCCAGGCGGCCGTCCGCCAGATAGCGCCGGAGCTGCGCCGCCGCCGCCCGGACCGCCGATTCGATGCGCGCCCCGGGGTCCCCCGCGCCGCGCTTCAGGTACTTCAGCTCGATCACGTAGCCGTGGCGCACGCCCGGGTGCCGGGCCAGCGACGGCTCCAGGCAGACGTCGGCGTAGCCCCCGCCCAGCTCCCGCTCGGTGTGGAATTCGAAGCAGCTCGTCGCGTTCAGGTAGGCGGCCAGGAACCCCTGGATCACCTTCTCGCCGGCCAGGTAGTCCCGGATGCCGGTCTGTCGGGCGATCGCCTCGCGCAGGAACTCCAGCACCGGCCGCCAGGCGCCGTCGTACGCCATCCGGTGCGTCAGCCGTTCGAGCGCGTACAGGTCCACCGCGAACACCCCGACGTCGTCCCAGGCGTCGCGCAGGAAGCCGTACGTCAGGTGCCGCACGGTCTGGTTCGGCACGCCGAGGCGGGGCGTGCCGGCGGTGACCCCGCGGATGCTCAGCAGGCCGAAGTAGTGCAGCAGCGACAGGAAGTTCTCGCGCTGCGCCAGCCGCTCCAGGGGGAAGCTGCCGCGGAGCGCGCTGTCCGCCTGCCCCGCGCCGACGACCTCGCGCAGCAGGTCGAAGTTGCCGTTCAGCCGCCGCCCGGTCACCAGCAGGTGGCGCAGCTTCCCGTAGTCGACGCGGACGTTGACGTCGACCAGTTCGTCCGGCCCGCGCTTGTTCGGCACCGAGTGCTTCAGGTAGTAGAGCACCATGTCGGTGTTGTAGACCGTGTTCTCGGCGCTCCTGGCGAACCGGTAGCCGTCGTACCACTCCCGCATCACGTCGAGGGCCGCGTCCACGTCCTGGTCGAACGCGCCCAGGTCCCGGTATTGCTCCAGCAACCCTCGCACTTCCGCCTCGGTGAAACCGAGCAGCTCGTTGAACTCGGCGTCGAGGCTCACGTTGGCGCCGATGTTGAAGCCGCTGGTCACGTCGTCCATCGTGATGGGCGAGACCCCGGTGATGAACAGACGCTCCAGCCCGCCCGCGTCGGCGCCCGCCTTCAGCGTGGCGAAGAAGTTGCGGTAGAAGCCGCCGCCGTGGGTGAACGCGTGGTACGCCTCCGCCCCGTGGTGCGCCAGCACGGTGTTGGCGAAGTTGTCGTACTCGTCGATCAGCACGTAGAGCGGAATGCCGCGGCGGCGCGTGTGCCGGAACAGCTCGTTGAGCCGGCCGCTCATGGCCCGCGGCGCGAGGATGCGCCGGACCGCGTCGTCGGGGAACAGGTCGGGGTTGCACTCCAGCGCGTCTTCGAGTTGCGTGCGGCAGTACTCCTCGAAGCGTTCCTCCAGCGTCTTCGGACGGTTGTCGAAGGCCGAGAAGTCGAGCCGCAGCACCACGTAGCGGTGGCGGTTGGCGGTGGGGCGCCGGGCGACGTCGGTGCCGCCGAAGACCGCCTCGAACGCCTCCGCCTCGTTGCGGTCGTAGTAGCTCTCGAGCAGCGACAGCCAGCACGTCTTGCCGAAGCGCCGCGGCCGGATCAGGAAGACGTAGCGCTCGCGCTCGAGCGCGTGCAGGAAGCGGGTCTTGTCGACGTACAGGCAGCCGTCGAGCCGGAGGCCCTTGAAGTGACCGCGGCCGTACGGGATGGCGGGGAACGGGGTGGACATGATGCTCGATCTTCGCCCGGCGCGGCGTCCGCCGGCAAGGGCCGGCGGCGGCATGGAAACCGGCGCTCGCCGGCAAGGGGCGGCCTCCGACCATGCGCCGCCCGGCGGGCCGGCCGCCGCCTCGGTTCGGCCGCCGACCGGCCCCACCGCATCAAGTACCGCCGCATCGTGCGGGCGTGACGCCGGGTCGGACCGGTGTCAGGCGCGGCGCCGCGGGACCGGCGCCCGTCCACGTGGCCGGCGCGGTCTGCTTCGCGTCCGCTCGCCTGCCGACCCGACGGGACTTCCCGTGGGCGCGGTGGCCCCGGGTGCAATGGCCAGGCGAGCAGCCGCATGGCTGCGATCACGATCCCGGCGCTGGTGGCGATGATCCACCGGATCAGGCGGAGTTCGGTGGCGGCGCTCTCCGTGCGCCAGAGTTGCGAGACCGGCCGCGACGCATCCGGCGTCGCGTGGTCGCCGTGTTCGTCGTGTTCGGTGGCTGGGTGGTGGGGATCGTCTGCGAGTCGCCGGACCACGTGGCGGCGGTTCAGGAGCAGGTCGTCGCGGTCGGGGGCGCGGTCACGGCCAGCTTCGAAGATCATCTCTGGGCCGAGGTGCCGCTCACGGCGTTCACGCTCCAGGATTTCGGCTCCGGGCGGGGGGTAGCTCCTCGATCGCGGCGCGGCGCCGTCAGGCGCGGGTGCGGACCACGTGCAGGCCGACGGCGGCCGCGAAGCAGACCGCGCCGAGCAGGTCGGTGGCGGTGGCCGCGTAGAACAGCAGCAGGCCGCCGGCGACCGCGAGGACGCGTTCGGGCGTCGTCGCCGCCCCCCGCAGCCATCCGCCGAGGCCCATGGCGAGGGCGAGGATGCCGGCCACCGCGGTGAGGACGGTGCGGGCCACGTCGGCCGGCGGCGCCTGCAGCAGGACTCCCAGCCCTTCGGGGCTGAGGGTGAACGCGAACGGGACCAGGAAGGCGGGCAGGGTGTACTTCCAGGTCAGCATCATCGTGCGGAACGGGTTGCCGCCGGTGATGGCGGCCGCCGCGAACGGCGACAGCGCGGTGGGCGGGCTGACCTCGGAGAGCACCGCGTAGTAGAAGATGAACATGTGCGCGGCGACGTCCGGCACCCCGACGAGGGTCAGCGCCGGCGCAATCATGACCGCCGCGATGATGTACGAGGCGGTCACGGGGACGGCCAGGCCCAGCATCCACACCGCCGCCGCCGCGTAGACCACCGTGAGGAACAGGTTGCCCCCGGCCAGATCGACGATGATGCTCGATATCTTCAGCCCCAGCCCGGTCAGGGTCACCACCCCGACGATGATGCCGGCCGTCGCGGTGGTGGCGGCGACCGCCAGCACCGCCCGGCCGCCGGTCTCGAGGGCGGTGACCAGCCGCGACGGCCGCAGCGCGGCGGTCTCGCGCCGGAGCAGGCCCGCGACGGCGGCCAGGACGATGGTCAGCATCGCGGCCATGAACACCGCCCGGAACGGGGTCATGCCCGACACCAGCAGCAGGACGAGGGCGACCAGCGGCAGGAAGTGGTGGCCCGACCGCCGGGTGAGGGCGCCGACCGACGGCAGGTCCACGTCGACCGCCCTCGTCCCCAGCCGTCGGGCGTCGGCCTCGATCATCAGGACGATGGACAGGTAGTAGAGCACCGCCGGCACGACGGCCATCGCGATGACCTGCAGGTAGGTGATCTGCAGGAACTCGGCGATGAGGAACGCCGCCGCCCCCATGGTCGGCGGGGCGAGGATCGCGCCGATGCCGCTCGCCGACAGGATGCCGCCGCCGACCTCGGGCGAGAACCCGGCCCGGCGGAGCATCGGCCACGCCACCGCCCCCAGCGTGACGGTGGTCGCCACCCCGCTGCCGGAGACGGTGCCGAGCAGGAAGCCCGACATGGTGACGGTGCGCCCCGGTCCCGCGCCGCTCGCCGAACGGCCGAACGCGGCCATCGTCCAGGTGATGAAGAACTGGCCGGCCCCCGAGTGCTGGAGCATCGCGCCGAAGACGGTGAACAGCACGATGTAGCTGGAGGCGACGTACAGGGGCACCCCGAAGATGCCCTCGAGGGTCATGTAGAGGGTGCCGACCAGCCGCTCGACGGCGTACCCGCGGTGCGCGAAAACCTCCAGCCCCACGAGCTCCAGCAGCGGGCCGTAGTAGCCGTAGAGCAGGAAGGCGACGGCGGTGGCGGGCAGCATCCAGCCCACCGTGCGCCGCGTCGCCTCGAGCACCAGCAGCGTGGTGACCGCGCCGAACAGGATGTCGAGCCCGCCGGGGGTCGCGGCCCGGTAGACGAACCGGTCGAAGTCGACGATGGGCCAGGCGAGCACCACGACGGCCGCCGCGGCCAGGGCCACGTCGGCCGCCGCCACGCGGCCGCGCCACGCGGGCACGGCCGGATAGAGCACGAACGTCAGCACCAGGGTGACCAGCAGGAAGCTGACCCGGTATATCTGGGGCTGGACGATGCCGACGGCCCAGTACAGCGCGTAGAGCGACAGCCCCGCCGCCAGCACCGTCACCAGACGCGCCGGGAACCCGCTCAACGGCCGGGTCGGCGCCTCGGTTTCGGGGTCGTCACGCAGGGCGGCCGGCGGGGCGGCGGGCTCGGACAGGGGGACCTCCCGGTTCGCGTCGCGGGTGCGCCCCGCAACCGGCTCGCACCCCCGCGGGCATTACGCGCGACGGGCAAGGGTACTACGACCCGGGCCAGGCCCCCTGCTCGCGGTAGTACCGGACGGCGCCCGCGTGGAACGGGACCGTGGACCCCGTCACCGCCGTCTCGACCGACAGCTTCTCGGCCTCGGGGTGGATCGCGGCCAGTTCGTCCTGGTGGTCGAACAGCGCCCGGGTGATGCGGTAGGCCATGTCCTCGGACATCTCTTCGTGGACCACCAGCACGTTGGCCACCCCGACGAGCTCGACGTCCCCGCTCATGCCGGGGTAGGTGACGGCGGGGACGGTGACCGCGTGGTACACGGCGTCGCCGTACCGCTCGTGGAGGAAGGGCAGGGTGTCGGTGTTGGGCACCAGCTTGACGGTCCGGCCGGGGGTCGAGGCGAGGTCCAGGACGGAGCCCGTCGGGATGCCCCCGCTCCAGAAGAACGCGTCTATCTTGTCGTCCTTCAGGGCGTCGACCGACTGCGCGGCGCCGAGGCTCTGCTTCCGGATGTCGGCGTCGGGGTCCAGGCCCACCGCCTCGAGCACGCGCAGGGCGGTGATCTCGGTGCCGCTGCCCGGTGCCCCCGTCGACACGATCCGGTCGCGCAGGTCGGCCACCGTCTCGATGCCCTTGCCCTCGAGGGTCACGAGCTGGTTCAGGTTGTCGTAGAGCACCGCGAGGGCCCGCGCCGGCACCGTCCCGAAGTCGGCGAACGCGCCGCGCCCCTGCGCCGCGTCGTCGAGCGAGTCGGCGAGCGCGAACGCCAGGTCGGCGCCGCGGTTGGAGATGAACTTCAGGTTGTCGACGGTGCCCGCGGTGACCTCCGCCGTCGCCTCCACCCCGTCGAGATGGTCGCTGATGACCTTGGCGACGCCGCCGCCGTAGGGATAGTAGACGCCGCCGGTGCCCCCGGTGGCGACCGACAGCCGCTCGGTGAGGCCGCCGGCGCCCTGCGGGCCGCAGGCGGCCAGGACGCCGCCGGCGCACGCCGCCGCGGCGAGGACGAAGATTCGGGATCGCGGTCCGGTCGTCGAACGGTTCATCATCACGGCGTCACCCCTCGCCCGGAGAACTGTCGCAGCGCGGCCTTGCGGTCGCGGCGCGGCTCCGTCCGCCGCCCGACCAACCCGCCGGGAGTCCCCCGCCGTCTGCGGCGCAGACTCCCGGCGGCCGGAACAGCGGGTCCGTATTCTAGCCCGGAGAGCGCCGCCGCCCAACCCTCCAGGAACGCCGCCGTTCCGCGGCGCGGACTCCCTCGCCGCCTGTCGGCAGTTACGATATGCTTTGACATGCGCCTCTTTCACGTTTCGCCGGGCGGGCGTCCCGCCCCCCGACGCCGGCGCCGACCCCGGCGCGACGCGGGTTTCCACCGCGGGCGGCGCCGCCTGCTTGCCGCGCTGACGGCGGCCCTCGCGCTCGCCGCCGGGTCCGCCGCGGCCGGCCAGAGCGGCGCCGGCCTGCGTTTCGTGGTCACCCTCGACCCGGCGTTGCCCGCCCAGCCGCGGGGACGCCTGCTGGTGGCGCTGGCGCCCGCCGGCGGGCCGGCGCGGGAACCGCGCTTCCTCGTCGGCCGCCCCGGGCCCGGCGCCGCGCCCACCCTGGGGGTCGACGCTCCCCCCCTCGCGCCCGGCGACCGGGTCACGGTGGGGGCCGACGCCGCCGCATTCCCGATCGGGAGCCTGAGCGACCTGCCTGCCGGCGCGTACCGCGCGCAGGCGGTGCTGACGACGAACCGCGACGTCCGCCGGGTGGACGCAGCGGGCAACCTCTACGGCGACGTCCGGCGGGTCGACCTCGACCCCGCGCGGCCGGCGGCGGTGCACCTGCGGCTGACGCGGCGCATTCCCGACGAGCAGCGGCCCGACGACACGGAGTTCCTGCGCTTCGTCGAGGTCCGCTCCCCGCGTCTGTCCGCGTTCCACGGGCGTCCGATGCGTCTGCGGGCCGGTGTCGTCCTCCCGCCGGGCCACGGCGACGACCCGGCCCGGCGCTATCCGCTGCGCGTCCGCATCGGCGGCTACGGCGCGCGCTACACCGAGGTGCGGCGCCTGATGCGGCCGGGGTCTCCGTTCCGGACCGCGTGGCTCGCCCCCGACGCCCCGCGCTTCGTGCTCGCGCACCTCGACGGAGCCGGCCCCTGGGGCGACCCCTACCAGGTGAACTCGGCCAACAACGGCCCGTGGGGCGACGCGGTCACCGAAGAGCTGATCCCCCACGTGGAAGCGCGGTTCCGGGCCGGCGGATCGGCGGGCGCGCGGGTGCTCGACGGCGAATCCACCGGCGGGTGGGCGGCGCTCGCCCTGCAGATCTTCCATCCCGACTTCTTCGGCGGCGCCTGGGCCTCGTGTCCCGACGCCGTCGACTTCCGCGCCTTCCAGCTCGTGGACGTCTACGGAGACGCCAACGCCTGGGTGGACCGCGCGGGGCGCGAGCGGCCCGCCGCCCGCAACCGCGACGGGAGCGTGCGGTTCACCATGCGGCACGAGCTGCGGATGGAGAACGTGCTCGGGGCCGGCGACGACTGGACCCGCTCGGGCGGCCAGTGGGGGGCGTGGAACGCGGTCTACGGCCCGCGCGGCGCCGACGGCTTCCCCGTCCCGCTCTGGGACCCCGTATCGGGCGCCATCGACCCCGCGGTCGCCGCCCACTGGGAGCGCTACGACCTGCGCCTCGTGCTCGAGCGGGGCTGGGACACGCTGGCCCCCAGGCTGCGGGGCCGGTTGAACGTCTGGGTCGGAGAGACGGACGACTACTTCCTGGAGGGCGCCGTGCGCCGGCTCGACGCCTTCCTGCAAGACCGGAGTACGGGCCGCGGCGCGCCCGGGGCGCCGGGGCGGGGAGCCGAGCCGCCCGCCCGGCCGTCGACGTCGATCGACGCCCGCATCGTCTACGGCCCGGGCCGCGGCCACTGCTGGACCGGCATCTCCCCGGCCGAGATGCTGCGCGAGATGGCCGCGCAGGTCGCCGGCGCGGGCCGCCGGGAGCCGGGCTCGTGACGAAGGGCGCCTACCGCTACCGCTTCCAGTCCCCGCGCCGGCCGCCCCGGGCGCCCCGGCCGCGGCGGGCGGGCGCCCTGACCGCCGACTTCCCCGGCGCCGCCTGCCCGGTCGGAAGCCGCGTGCGGTTCCGGTGGCGCGGGCAGACCATCGAGGGGACGGTCGCCGAGCTGCAGCGCGCCCGCGCCGTCGTGGGGGCCGGCGACGACGTCCTGTGGAAGGCGCCCTATCATCTCCTGACCGTCGTCGAACGGGTCCCCGAGCGGGAGTGCACGCTCGCCGAGGTCGAGGCGCTGGCCCGCGGCCTCCTCGCCCGTCACCAGGCCGCGGGCGGGCTGGACGCGGACTGGAGCTTCGGTTTCGACCTGTCCACGGTGCGCGGCGGCGTCTGCCGCTACGCCGACAAGCGCATCGACCTGTCGGTGAGCTACTGCCACCGGGCGACCCGGGCCGAGATCGTGGACACCCTGCTGCACGAGATCGCCCACGCCATCGCCGGCCACGCCCACCACCACGACGCCGTCTGGCGGGCGGTGGCGCGGGCCATCGGCTGCACGGCCGAGCGCTGCCACGACGTCGACCACACGTCGGCCCGCTGGGTGGGCGCCTGCGGCTGCGGGCGGTCGTGGCGGCGGCAGCGCCTGAGCCGCCGCCTGCGGCTGGGCGCCCGCTGCCCGCGGTGCGGCGGCCGCATCGCGTGGCGGCTGAACACCGGCGGCGAGGCGCCGCCTTCGTCCGGGTAGCGACGGTGGTATCATCAGGAAGCATCATGGAGAATCATGGGGTCGGCGGGACGCGGCACGGTGCGTCACGCCGGCAGAGGAGGTATCCGGCAATGCACGCGCACGAGCCACGGCGTTCCCTCGTCGTTTCCTGCCTGGCGGCCCTCGCCGCCCTGGCCCCGGCCCTGCTGGCCCCCGCGCCGGCCCTGGCCCAGGACGAAGCCGGCATCGCGGGCACCGTCACCGACGACGGTGGCGGCGTCATGCCCGGCGTGACGGTCGAGGCGGCCAGCCCGGCCCTGATCGAGCAGGTGCGCACGGTCTTCACCGACGGCGCCGGGAACTACCGCTTCACCAATCTGCCGTCGGGCGCCTACTCGGTGACCTTCACCCTGCCGGGCTTCAGCGTGGTGGTCCGCGAGGGCATCGTGCTGCAGGGCGCGTTCGTGGCCGACGTCGACGCCACGCTGGCCGTGGGCGGCGTCGAGGAGACGGTGACCGTGCAGGGCATCGTGCCGCTGGTCGACGTCAAGACCACGCGGCAGCAGACGGTCATGCCGGCCGAGCGCGTCAACGTGCTGCCGGGCGCCGCGGGCATCACCAGCGCCGCCGCCTACGTGCCGGGGGCGACCCTCGGCGAGACCCTCGTCCCCGGCGACGCCAACTACAACAACCTGCCCAGCCTGCACGGCTCCGACCCCCTCGACGGCCAGCCGGCCATCGACGGCGTCAAGACCGGCGGGCAGCTCCAGGGGCGCAACGAATGGGGGGCCGGCGTCGGCGGCGTCACCAACGAGGCGATGGTCACCGAGGTGGTCTTCGACACCTCCTCGCAGTCGGCCGAGTACGCCCAGAGCGGGGTGCGGACCAACGTGGTGCCCAAGGCCGGCGGCAACCAGTTCTCCTACAACTTCTTCATGAGCGGCACGGCCGGCCGCTTCCAGTGGGACAACCAGAGCCAGGACCTGAAGGACCAGGGCTTCGAGTTCGCGCCCATCGACTACCGCTACAGCTTCAACCCCGCGGTGGGCGGGCCGATCGTCGAGGACAAGCTGTGGTTCTTCGCCTCGATGATCGAGAACCGCAGCCGGCAGTACGTGCTTGACCGGTTCTGGAACCCCGACGAGCCGTCGACGCCCGACGACGTCCCCCAGGACGACCTGCGGGCGTACACCTGGAGCAAGAACGGCAACTACAACGTCCGCCTCACGCACCAGGCCACCCAGCGCAACAAGTTCACGTGGAGCTATTTCCAGGAGCCCAAGTCGTCGCTCTCCTCCACGGAGTTCGCCTGGGCCGGCCGCGCGAACCCCGAGGCCTGGTACACGTTCAACGGGAACCCCACGCGCATGCTGACCGGCCGCTGGACGGCCCCGCTGACCAACCGGCTGCTGCTCGAGGCGCACGGCTCGTTCATGCAGGCGGACGTCAACACCAGCCCCGTGGACCACGGCGAGTTGCGGATGCCCAGGATCGACTGGGCCCGCGGCACCATAACCGAAAGCTCGTTCCAGAACCACCACAACCACGACTTCCACCGCCGCCTGAACGCGTCGCTGTCCTACGTGACCGGTTCGCACAACTTCAAGGCCGGCGTCAACTTCGCGAACAACCGCACCGCCCTCGCCTACACGGGGCCGGGGGACATTTATACCGGCTACTTCTTCAACGGGTTCCCGGTCGCGGTCAACGTTACCGGGAACGGCAACCAGCGGCAGGGCATCGTCATGGACTGCGACTGCGGCGTCTACGCGCAGGACGCGTGGACGATGGACCGGCTGACCCTGAACGCGGGCTTCCGCTACGACTGGTTCCAGAACTCGGTGCCGGGGGGGACGCGGGAAGCCGGCTTCTTCGCGCCGGCGCTGACGCTGCCCGACCCCGTCGTCGAGAACGTTCCGAACTGGCGGAACTTCAACGGGCGGTTCGGCGCGGCGTTCGACCTGTTCGGCGACGGCTCGACGGCGGTGAAGTTTTCGGCGGGGCGGTACGTGGCGAACGAGGGGACCGGCGTCACGCAGGGCTTCAACCCGATCTACCCCTACGGCCTGTTCGACTACCGGCCGTGGACCGACCTCAACGGCGACGGCACCGCCCTGAACGCGGACGGGACGCCGCAGTTCGAAGAAATCGGGCCCTCGAACAACCCGAACTACGGCACGTCGGTCATCACCACCACGTACGATACGGACCTGCGGCGGGGGACCAACTGGGAGTATTCCGCCGGCGTCGAGCGGCAACTGGGCGCCGGCTGGGCGTTGAGCGGGATGTGGCACCGGCGCACCTATTCCAACTTCAGCTGGGAGGACAACCTGAACACCTCGGTGGACGACTGGGTCCTGGCGGGCCAGTGGATCGGGCCCGACGACCCCGAACTGCCGCCGTCCGCCCGCGGCGTGCAGGTTCCCATCTACGTCACCGCCCCGGACCTCGACATCCAGACCGGAAACGACCTGCTGACGCAGGCGACCGAGAACTGGCGGACGTGGAACGGCTTCGAAGTGATCCTCGACGGCGAGCTGCCCCGCGGCGGCTTCATGACCGCCAGCGTCACCGCCGGCACGAACACCAACCACTTCTGCCACAAGGCCAGGTACGAAACGCCCAACGACCTCCGATTTTGCCAGACCCGGATGCCCTACCGGCCCCTGAGCAAGCTGTCGGGGGCGCTGCCGTTGCCGTTCGACACCATGATCTCGGGGCTCGTCCAGGTGTTCCCGGGGGCGCCGATCTCGGCCACCTATGAGATCAACGCGGTCGACTTCCCCGCCCTCGTGAACCTCGGGGACGTCGACCAGGCCAACCCGAACCTGAGGGTCGACCTGATCGAGCCGGGCACGGTGTTCGAGGACTACACCACCGAGATGCAGTTGCGGTTCTCGAAGGTGGTCACCATCAACGACGTGCGGACGCGGTTCTACATGGACGCGACCAACATCACCAACCGGGCGCGGGTCACCAGTCGGGACCGGTCCTGGGGCGGGGGGGGGGTGAAGAACCCGAACTTCCTCCGCATCAACACCATCGAGCCGGGCCGACGGTTGTCGTTCGGCATGCAGATGTACTTCTAGCGAAGCCGGCGGCGGGGGTCCCGTGGGGACGGCCGGGGAGCGCCGGGCTCTCCGGCCGTCTCCTTTCGGCGGTCTGTCCCGCCGCTCGCCCCGTGACCAAGCCGGGCCGGCCCCGCGGCCGGCCCGCGTTTCCTGCCCCCGAGGTCACCATGCGCGTCGCCCGACCGTTCCTCCCGCCAGTCGCCGCCGCACTGCTCCTGCCGGGGCCGCCGGAGGGGTTCGCTCAGGACGTCGGGCGCATCCAGGGCCGGGTGTTCATCGAGGGCACCCGCGAACCCGTGGCCGGCGCCCACGTCCGGGCCGACCCCCCGCTGTTCGGGCCCGACGGCGACCGGCTGCAGTCGGCCGAGGCGCTGGAGACGGTCACCGACGCCGACGGCCGCTTCGCGCTGACCTGGATGCAGAGCGGCATCTGGAACACCATGGTCTCGGCCGAGGGCTACGAAGACGCCCTGCTGCGCATCGAGGTGACGCAGGGCGGGTCGAACGCGTGCACCCCGACCAAGATGCAGCGCTGCATCCAGCCCATCGAGTTCTACCTGGTCCGGCTCAAGGTGGACGCGGCCGAGAAGGTGGACGCGGTACTGGCCGGGCTGGACGTCGAAGACCAGGAGCTTGCACGGACCGTCGCCGAGCTGAGCGCCGCCGACGCTGCCTACAACCGGCAGGACTACCGGACCGCCATCGACGGCTACGCCGCGCTGCTCGCGCGCTGGCCGCAGATGACCACCCTGCACCAGGACGTCGGCGACGCGCACCGGGCGCTGGCGCAGTTCGACGAGGCCATCGCCGCCTACGAGCGCTACCGGGCCGCCGAGCCGGACGACGACGCCGTCGAGCGGAAGATCGCGCGGGTGGAGCTGCTGGCGGGCAACCTCGACGCGGCCGGGGACCTCGCCGCCGCGGGGGGGGCCGCGTCGCGCGAAGACCTCTACAACCTGGGCGAGGTGGCCTTCAGCCGGGGGGACGTCGACGCCGCCGCCGGCTGGTACGAGAAGTCGGCCGCCGCCGATCCGGCATGGCCGTCGCCGGTCTTCAAGCTCGGCATGGTGGCCCTGAACCGCGGCGACGTGGAAGGCGCCCGGGCCCTGTTCCAGAAGGTGGTCGAACTCGCCCCCGACTCCGAGGAAGGGACGCAGGCCCGGGGGATACTCGCGGCGCTGCCCTGAGAGTCTTCGGTCGCGGGCCGGAACTCTCCAACCTCGAGGAGCTTGACATGGCCGCCGAATCCACCCGTCGCCGCGTCCCCGCCGCGGTTCTCGCGGGCGTCGTCGCCGTTCTCGCGCTGATCGCGTTTGCCGCGCCCGGCGCGTCGGCGCAGACGCAGACGTTCTTCGTCAGCTTCACCGACGCGGCCGGCGAACCCGTCACCGACGTGGCCCGCGACGAGGTGTTCGTCGAGACCGACGGCGAGCGCAGCGAGGCCCTCGGTCTCGAACCTGTCGACTGGCCGGTGCGGGTGACGGTGTTCGTCGACAACGGCCTGGCGAGTCCGCCCTTGCTCGACCACATGCGCGAGGGCCTGCGGCGCTTCGTGGGCGCGCTGCCGGCGGACGTCGAAGTGGCGATTGCGACCATCGGGGGGCGGCCCCAGTTCCAGGCCCGGCACACCACCGACCGGCGGGAACTCGAAGACGCCGTCGGCGTGATCGCGCCGGAGATGGACGGCGCGGCCAGCTTCCTCGACGCCCTGTACGAGGAGGCGGAGCGGCTGCACGAAGATTCCGAAGGGGAGTACTTCCCCGTCATCGTGATGGTCGCCACCAACGGCCCCGAGGGAAGCACGCGGGTCCGCGAGCGCCCCTTCCGCGAAATGATGGAGCGCCTGATCGCGAACCGGGCCGCCGTCCACACCCGGATGTACACCTTCACGTCGGTCACCGGCGTCAAGCAGGGCGGTGACCAGATGCGCTGGGCCATGGACATCGGCCGGGTGACCGCGGGCAGCTACGAGGGGCTGAGCGCCGCCGTCGGCTTCCGCACCCTGCTGCCGCAACTGGCCGAGGACCTCGGCCGCAAGCACCGGCTGATGAGCAACCAGTACCTCCTGACCTACACGCCGCCGGAAGACGCGACGGCCGAATCGGTCGTCCGCCTGCTGACCACGCGCGCCGGTATCCGCATGACCCCCACCCGCGACGGCAAGGTGCCGTAGGCGCCCGCGCCGGCATCATGGCCAGTCGCCGAGCGCCTTCCGAACGTCCGCGCTGGTAATCGGTTCGACGACGCCGGCGACACGGAAGACCGGGGTTCTGACGTCTTCCTCGATCCGCGGGCGCTGGAAACCGCGGCGGGCAAGCGCGGACAGGGCGCACCCGAGACTCGTACCGTTCCTTGCCGCCAGTGCGCGTGCGACCGCCAGCACGTCGTCCATGGTTATCGCCTGATTGCAACCGGCCGCTGTCCACACCCGGATGCGCACCTTCACGTCGTCAAGCAGGGCGGCGACCGGATGCGTTGGGGCACGGACATCGGCCGGGTGACGACCGGGGGGCTGACAGGCTGCACGCTATCGGCAACTGGATGCTCCAGGTACGCAGGAAGTGAACCGGGCCATCAGCCGGCGTCAGCGAGCCGGCGAGCCGCGACGCAATGGGGTCATATCAAGGAACCTTGCGACGGCCCGATGCCCGCCTCTCCATCCTCTTCATCGCACAGTCGTCTGCAGGCCCCCTGGTGGAACGCATCCACGGCCTCGAAGCCAACGAATCGTCGATTGAGGCGTCTGGCCGCAACTGCGGTCGTGCCGCTCCCCATGAACGGATCGAGAACCGTTTGCCCTTCCCGTGTGGTCAACTCAATCAGAAAGGACACCAGGCCGACCGGCTTCTGCGCTTCGTGGATTCGGCGCTCTCCCTCCATGAACGCGAACTCGAGGACGTTCGTGGCGCCGATGCCGTGGCGCCGGCAAGCATCCGTGTTCATCGCCCCAACACCATGATCGAGGACGTTGTCCGCAATGGTGCCGCCAATGCAGTACGGTTTGGTCAACCACACGATCGGCTCAAACATCGGCGCCAGGTTCCCCAGGCGCCAGCCGCGCCATTTTTCGGCCGCCGTCGCCAAGCCGCGTTTCTCGAAGACCACGCTGACGCGCTGCGCTCGATGGAAGGCGGACTTTTTCTTCCATGCGAGCATGTCCTTCAACAACAAGCCGCTGTCCTCGAAAGCGTTTACGACGCGGTGAATCGTTCGGCGCGCCCCGAACAGGAGCACGGAACTGCCGTTCTTCAATTTGGGGAACACCATTTGCGCCCACGACCGGCACCAGTCTTCGTATTCCCTTCCGATGTTGCGATCGGACCGAGACCATCCGTTGATCGGCTTTCCCCGTCGCTTGAACGCCGGCTTGCCTTGTTGCGCGGGAGACTTCCCCAGCAGCGCGGAGTTCTGGTTGCGGTGCAGCACGTCCCAATCGTCCTTGGCAATGCCATATGGAATGTCCGAGAGCAGCAGGTCGATGCTGTCGTCGTCAAGACGGGGCAGGTGCTTCCGGCAATCCGCGAACGTGATCCTGTTGAGATAGACACTATTCATCCCGCCTCTCCGATGTCCAACAAGCCGTTTTCCGAGATGGATTCCACAGCCTGAATGCGAGCTTCCAGCCTTCGTCCGGCAAGTACTTCGAGAATGGCCTCCTGTCGGGAGAGGCGCATGATCTTCTGGCGCTCTTCCGCCAGGAACACCAACGCTTCTTTTCTTGCGATCTCGACGGATTCCAGCAGAGCGATCTTCTCCATGCGCCACAGTTCCGGCAGGTTGCCCCGACGCAGCAACGCGCCGTTGATCGCCTGCCAGTAGTCGTTTGCGTTCTTGGTCGGCAACATCCTCTCAATGGACGAGAATACGTCGTGTAGCAGGCTTGTACCCGAGGCTGCACCAAGCGCTTCGGCATATTGAACGATGCATGCCAAGTGCGTGTACGTGCAGACGCAAACCGATCGAGCGATGGCCTGCTGGTATATCTGGCTCGTTCTCGACGGGAGATGATAGATCGGACACACCAGCATTGCATGACGCTTGCCGTGCTTCCAGTCGTCCAGGGCTTGAACCTTGAAGTCCTTTTGGTTCTTCGCCGTGCGGCTCAGCCGGAAGGCCTTGGCGTCGGCCACGAAGCTGTAGCTGTCGCAAACGCACTCCACATCGGCGGCATCGGTGCGTTCGGTCAATACCGCGCTCACGAGCCCGATGGCCTTGACAGCCCGTGGTGGAACCCCCGCGTCGCACCGAGAGCGGCGATGCGCCCGCCTGACAAGGCGTGAGAAGGGCGCATATTGGGCATATTCAACCGCCGAACAACGCAGTCAGGCGGGATGCAGCGCCGCTCGAATGCAGCGGGGCGTTTCACCACGGGCTGTTGAAGGCTTCGTGAATCACCAGGTCCGTGTACTTGGCGTAGAGCTTCTCGGCACTGCCATCGTAGGAGTATGTCTCGGGGATCACTCCGCACAGCCGCAGGTGGCCGATGAGTGCGCTACTGCCCTGGCGGCCGATCTCGTCGGCGAGTTCCCGCTCCAGTTGACCGGCATCCGCCCCGAAACCGGCGCTCGCATGCCCGATCCGATCGATCCAGCGCGACCGGGTTGCAATGTCCGTGGCCGTGATGATCGTTCTGTCCATGCACGTCACTCAGCAGCGGGCAGCCAATCAGCCAGTGGGCCTCCCTCTTCCATGCGTTCTGCGTTGCCGGCGGCGTCGTGGTTCCAGGCGGCATCCGTCAATTGGCGCGGGACGGACCTCGTGGTGCACGTGGTTGGGCCAGGCCAGAGCGACGAGCACGTTGATGTCCGGAAGCCGGATCATGGCCAGTCGCCGAGTGCCTTCCGAACGTCCGCGCTGGTAATCGGTTCGGCGACGCCGGCGACACGGAAGACCGGGTCCCGCTGCCTGCCTCGATCCGCGGGCGCTGGAAACCGCGGCGGGCAAGCGTGGACAGGGCGCACCCGAGACTCGTACCGTTCCTTGCCGCCAGTGCGCGTGCGACCGCCAGCACGTCGTCCATGGTTATCGTGGTGCGCATGAACGCATCATAGCATCATGCCATCGCGCCTGATTGCGATCGGGCCCCCGCCGTCCACACCCGGATACGCGCACCTTCACGTCGACCATCGGGTCAAGCAGGACGGCGACCGGAGATGCGTCGGGTACGGACGTCGGGCCGGGTGACGGCGGGTAGCCGCGGCCGAGGCTGAGCGCTGACTGACCGGACCTTCCGGCGGCCCCCGCTCAGCGACCGACGCCGATTCCGACGTGGGATAATCGCGGGGTGCGCGTGAGGTCCCGGCGCCCCGCCGCCGCCGTCAGGTTGCTGCTTGCGGTTCTGGCCGCCGCCGGAGCCGGCTCCCTGGCCGGCGGCGGCCGCGCGGCGCCGCAGGCGCCGGCGCCGCCCGCGGGCGAGGCGTGGTTCACCGACGAGGCGGAGGCCGCGGGCATCGACTTCGTCCACGTCAACGGCGCGGCGGGCGCGTTGCGGATGAGCGAGATCCTGGGTCCGGGCGCCGCGCTGTTCGACTTCGACGGCGACGGCGACCTCGACGTCTACGTCGTGCAGGGCGGGACTCTGCCCGGAGCCGCTCCGTCCGCGGCCTCGCCGGGCGCCGGCGCGGGCCGCGACCCCGCCGCCCTTCCGTCCCCACCCCGTCCGCCGGGAGACCGCCTGTACCGCAACGACCTCGAGGTCCGCGCCGACGGCTCCCGCATCCTGCGCCTCACCGACGTCACCGCGGGCAGCGGGCTCGACGCGCGATCGTACGGCATGGGGGCCGCGGCCGGCGACTTCGACAACGACGGCCGCGTCGACCTGTACCGCACGGGCCTCGGCCCGAACCAGTTGTTCCGCAACGACGGCGGCGGCGCCTTCACCGACGTCACCGGCGCGGCGGGTGTCGGCGATCCCCGGTGGAGCGTGTCGGCGTCGTTCGTCGACTTCGACCGCGACGGCTGGCTCGACCTCTTCGTCGGCAATTACCTCGACGAGGACGCCGCCGCGCCGCCTGCGTGCTTCACCCGCAGCGGCGAGCGGGACTACTGCGGCCCCGCCGCCTACGCGCCGGCGCGCGACCGGCTGTACCGCAACCGGGGGGACGGCTCGTTCGTCGACGTCACGGCCGCGTCGCAGGTGGCGGGCGAGTACGGCCCGGCCCTCGGCGTCGCGGCCTTCGACGCCGACGCCGACGGCTGGCCGGACGTCTACGTCGCCAACGACGGGACGCCGAACCAGTTGTGGATGAACCGCGGGGACGGGACGTTCGCCGACCGCGCGCTGCTGGCGGGGACGGCCCTCAACGGCAGCGGCCGGCCCGAGGCGAGCATGGGCGTCGACGCCGGCGACTTCGACGCCGACGGCGACGACGACCTGTTCATGACCCACCTCACGCGGGAGACCAGCACCCTCTACGTCAACGACGGCGCGGGGCTCTTCGAAGACCGGACCGCGACGGCCGGGCTCGGGGCGCCGAGCGTGCCCTACACCGGTTTCGGGACGGCGTGGTTCGACTTCGACAACGACGGCTGGCTGGACCTGCTGGTCGTCAACGGGGCCGTCCAGGCCGGGCACCAGCGCTTCGCCATGGCCGCCGGCGGCGCGGCGGCGCGGCCGGGCGAGCCGCTTCCCCTGCACCAGCCCAACCAGTTGTTCCGCAACCTGGGGAACGGGCGGTTCGCGGACGTCACCGCGCGGGCCGGTGCGGCGTTCGCGCTGGTGGAGACGAGCCGGGGCGCCGCTTTCGGCGACATCGACAACGACGGCGACGTCGACGTACTGGTGGCCAACAACGCCGGCCGGGCGCGTCTGCTGATCAACCGCGTCGGCAACCGCAACCGCTGGATCGGGCTGCGGCTGGTCGGCGGCGCCGGCCGCCGCGACGTGCCGGGCGCGCGGGTGGGCGTCTTCCGCGCCGCCGGCCCGCCGCTCTGGCGCCGCGCGCGGGCCGACGGCAGCTACGCCTCGGCCAGCGACCCCCGCGTGCTGGTGGGTCTGGGCCGCGCCGCCGTCGTGCGCCGCGTGCGCGTCGTCTGGCCGAGCGGCCGGGAGGAAGACTGGACGGACCTGCCGGCGGACCGCTGGCTGACGCTCGAAGAGGGCGCCGGCCAGCGCCGGGAGCCCGCGCGGTAGAGGGACGGAAGCGGTCGAGCGGCCGCGGCCCGCGTGTGCGCCTCCGGGACGCGCGTGACGGCGGCGTCGCGCGCGCAGCCGCAGACCGGGGCCGGAGCGTGACGGCGGGCGCATATCCCGAGTGGCGACGGGCGCTGACGCGGGGCGCGCGCAACCGCGGGGCGAGGGCCGAGGACGTGACGGAGGAACGGAAACTGCCGATCGGTCTCGTGGCCGCGTGCCTGCTGCTGGGCGCGGGCGACGCCGGCGCCGCGCGCGCCCCGTTCGGGGAGGCGTCGGCCGCCGCGCTTCAAGCCGGCGCGGTCGAACGGACCCTGCTGCCGGTCGTCCTGCCCGATCTCGGCCGCGCGCACCCCGCCGTCGCCGCGCAACTGCGCGCGGCGCGCGCCGCCGTGGACCGCGCCGAACCCGGGGCGCGCAGTGGCGCCTGGGGCCGGTTGGGCCAGCTCCTGATGGCGGGCGAGTTCCTGGACGAAGCCGAGCGCTGCTTCCGGAACGCGCAGGCGCTCGCGCCCGGCGATTTCCGCTGGCCCTATTACCTGGCGCACGTCTTCAGGCTCACCGGGCGGCTGACGCCGGCCGTCGAGCACTTCGAGCGCGCCCTGCGCCTCCGCCCCGGTGACCTCGCGGCCCTCACGCGGCTCGCGCAGGTCCACGTCGACGCGGGTCGGCCGGAGGCCGCCGAGCCGCTGCTGACACGGGCCCTCGCGCTGCATCCCGACACGCCGGCGGCGCTCTTCCAGCTCGGTCGGGCCGCCGCCGCGCGGCGCGACTACGCGAGCGCGGTGGCGCATCTCGAAGAAGCGGCGAGGCTCGACCCCGCCGCCGCCGCGATCCGCTATCCCCTCGCCATGGCCTGGCGCGGTCTCGGCGACCTCGAGAAGGCGCAGTCGTGGCTCGACCGGAGCGGGGACGGCGCGGGCGCGGGGACCGGCGTCGCCCTGCCCGATCCCCTGATGGCCGAAGTCAGCACGGCGCTGCGGAGCCCGCAGGTCCTTTGGGACCTCGGGCTCTACGCTGGCGCCCGCGGCGACTGGCCCGAGGCGGTGGAGCAGTTCCGCGAGGCGGTGCGGATGGCGCCGGACCTCCCCGCCGTGCGGCTGAACCTCGGCCTGGCCCTGAACCGCACGGGCGACGCCCGCGCCGCGCTCGCCCAGCTCGAGGAAGCGGTCCGCCTGAACCCCCAGCTGGCCGCCGCGCACTTCGCGATGGGCACGCTCTACGAGCGGAGCGGCCGCGACGGGGATGCCGTCGACCGCTACACGCGGGCCGTGACGCACGCACCCGGTCACGCCGAGGCGCATCTGCGGCTGGCCGATACGCTCCGCCGCGGCGGACGCCCCGCGGCCGCGCTGACTTCCTATCGCCGCGTGCTGGCGCTGGAACCGGCCTGGCGGGAAGCGCGGTTCGGCGAGGCCATGGCCCTGGTGCGTCTCGCGCGCCACCGCGAGGCGCTGGCGCGTCTGCGCGCGGCGATGGACGTCTTTCCCGGAGATCCCGCGTTCCCGCTGGCGGCGGCGCGCCTCCTGGCCGCGTCGCCCGACCCGCGGGTGCGCGACGGTCACGAGGCGCTGGCGCTGGCGCGCGTGCTGGAGGCCGGGCACAGGACCACCGCCGTCGCCGAGACGATGGCCATGGCCCTGGCCGAGCTGGGCCGGTTCGCCGAGGCGATCGAGTGGCAGCGCGCGGCCATGTCGGGCGCGGCGGCGGCGGGACGGGCCGATACCGCGCAGCGCATGGCCGCCAACCTGGCGCTGTACCGCCTCGGCCGACCCTGCCGCACCCCCTGGCGCGACGACGACCCCGAGCACCGGCCCGGCCCCGCGGTGGAACCGGGACTGCTCGACCCCTGAACGGTGCGTGGCCGGAGGCGGCGTTTCCGACGACCGGCGACACCACGGACTGCTATACTGCACGGTGGCGCCGCGGCTCGCCTTCGACGGTCCGGCGGCCGGGGCGCCGGGGCTTCATGCTGACGCGACTGGAGGCCGACGGCTTCAAGAACCTCGTCGGATTCTCGGTCGATTTCGGCCCCTGCACGTGCATCGCGGGGCCGAACGGCATCGGCAAGTCGAACGTCTTCGACGCGATCCACTTCCTGTCGCTGCTGGCGGATCGTTCGATCCTGGAGGCCGCCCTCCACGTGCGCGCGAGAACCGGCGACTCGGGCCGGGTCGAAGACCTGTTCTTCCGCGGGGACCGGAACACGTTCAGGCTCGCGGCCGAGATGCTGGTGGACCGGGAGGTCCGGGACGACTTCGCGCGCGCCGGCGAGGCCACGTCCACCTTCCTGCGGTACGAGATCGAGATCGGACGGCTTACCGGCCGCACGGAGCGCGCGGACCCGTTCGTCTCCGACGTCGAGCTGCGCTCCGAATCCCTGACCCTCATCCGGCAGGGCGACGCCGGCCGGAGACTGCGGTTCCCGCACTCGAAATCCAGGTTCCGCGACAAGGCGGTCAGGAACCGGCGCTTCGCCCGGACCGGTTATATCTCGACGGAACCCGGCGGCGGCGAACCCGAGATCGTCATTCACCAGGACGGCGGGGCCAGAGGCCCCGGACAGCGGGCGCCGGCCCGCACGGCGCCGAAGACCATCGTCGGGACCACCAACTCGATCGCGACGCCGACCATTCTGGCCGCGCGGCGGGAGATGCAAAAATGGCGGCTCCTGTCGTTGGAGCCGAGCGCCATGCGCCAGCCGGACCGGATGCGGAGAGACCCCCCGTTCGTTTCGGACAACGGCCGGCACCTGGCTTCGACGCTGGAGAGACTGACGAGGACGGACACGTCTCCCGACGACGACGTCGCCGCGCGCATCTCGACGCGGCTGGCGGAGCTGGTGCCGGTGACCGGCGTGGAAGTGCTGCGCGACGACGTCCGCGAACTGCTCACCCTGTCGATTACCGAGACCGGCGGCCAGCCGTTTCCCGCCAGCGCCGTGTCGGACGGCACGTTGCGGTTCCTGGCGCTCGCGATCCTCGCCGAGGATCCGGAGGCCCGTGGCCTGCTCTGCATCGAGGAACCGGAGAACGGCGTCCATCCCGAACGGTTGCGGGCCATGGCCGGACTCGTCAAGGACCTCGCCGTGGATGCCGGCGACTCTCCCGGAGAAGGCAACGTCATGCGGCAGGTCATCGTCGCGACGCATTCTCCTTATTTCCTCCAGTTGCAGGACCCCCACGACGTCCTGATTGCGAAGGAAGCGTCGCTGGACGGCGTCCGGTCGCTCCGGGCGCTGCGCTGCTATCCGCTGGCGAAGACGTGGCGTTCGTCGGCCGACGAACGCCGGGCGCTCGGCCCCCTGATGATGCGGGAGTACCTGCAACCGCCCGAAGGGGTACAGCTTCGCATGCCGTTCGAGACCGAACCGTAGCCGACATGACCCGCCGTCACGTCCGTTTCGTGCTCCTGTGCGAGGGCACCTCGGATCAGGCGATCGAGTCGCACCTGCGCAGGTTGCTGTCGCATTGCGGCGCCGGGGAGGTGGTGGGAACTTCCATTCCGCTCGCGAGGGTCCGAGTACCCGGGGAGCGGGCCGGCAACGTCCTTGCACGAAAGATCGCTACGGTGCTGTCCGCGGATTCGGCATTCGATCTGGTCTTCGTCCACCGCGACGCCAACACGGTCGGGTACGCGGCCAGAGCCGGCGCAATCGAAGAGATCATGCGCGACGCGCAACGGGAATCACCGGATTCCGGCTGGCTTCCGGTAATTCCTGTGCGATCCACGGAAGCCTGGCTCCTGCTGAACGAGGCGGCCATCCGCAGGGTCGCCGGGAATCCGCGAGGCAGCCAGCCCCTGCAATTGCCGAAGCCCTCACAGGTCGAGAACGTCTCCGACCCGAAGGAGGCGCTCAGGAAGGCGGTGGCCGACGCCAGCGGAAAACAGGGCCGGCGGCTGCACACGGTCAGGAAGAGCTTCAGCCAGCATCGGCGCATACTTCTGGAGCAGCTTCCCGTGGGCGGCGCGCTGGAACAGGTGCCGGCGTGGCGCCGCCTCGAACGGCGGGTGTCGGCCTTCGTCAGGAGTTGAGCACGGGCCGCCGTCAGGGGACGTTGCCGTTGTCGGTGGGCAGCGCCGCGACGCCGACGCGCGCCGACCCCACCTGCAAGCGCGGCTGGTCGGACGCGTCTTCCGGCGGGCGGAAGGTCACCCGGTACTGGTTGCGGACGAGCCGGTGCCGGCGGGCGAGATCGGCGGCGATCTCCGGCAGGACCGTGCGGAACCGGGTGGAGACGACCATTTCTTCGTACCGGGCCCGGGTCGCGGCGGCGATGTCGGTCCCCCACTGCGCCTGGGCGCGGCCCAGCGTGCGCCCGACGCCGTAGGGGGTGGTGAACAGCAGCGTGTGGACGACGGCGGCGTTCGCGTACAGGCGGTCCATGGTTCTCTGGATGGCGTCGCCGCGGGCCCGGCGGCTCCCCTCCGACCCGGCGACCGCGACCATCACCACGGCGGGAAGGTACTGGCGCTCCCGGTCGTCCTCCAGCCTCTCGGCCTCTTCGTAGAGCGCGTCGAAGAAGGCCGCCGAAGACCCCTCGGAGGCGAGCACGCCGATGGCGTCGGCGAGCTCCTGCCGGTCGGTGGTGTGCGCCACCCGGAACTGCGGACGTCCGGCCAGGGTCGCGATCGCCACTTCGACGTCGGGCGGCAGGGCCCGCAGGAAGAGCGCCAGCCCCTCGCGCACGTCGGGCAGCGCCGCCTGGCTCTCGGTCGCGTTGTCGACGAACACCGTCACGCGCACCGGCCAGTCGACGGGCTCCAGCGCGACGATCTCGCACGGCGTCCCGTCCCACTCGATGACGACGTCGTCGGGCGTCATGTCGGTGACCGGGGCGCCGTCGAAGTCGGTGAAGGCGATGTAGAGCGACTGTTCCTGCGCCGACGCCTGCGCCGCGCCCCACGGCGCTCCGCCCGCGACCAGGCTGGCCGCGGCCACCGATGCGACGACGAGGCGGCGAAGTGTCCGTGTCTCCATGCGGGGATGATATCGCAGGCCGGCGCGGCTCGCCCCCCGAGCCGCCCGGGGCGGCCCCCGTGGCGCACCGGGAGCGGCGGCCGGCAAGCGGGTCGTGGGGCGCACGACGCCTCGGAACCCGCGGGGCGCCGGGAGCGGCGGCCGGCAGGCGGGAAAGCGTCCGACCACCGGGCGCGCGGGGTGACGTTTCGGGCGCATCGCAACCGCGGACCACGCGCCGGACGCGGCCGGACGGGATGCGGCGCCGCTCGAATGCAGCGGGGGCGACTTGCCGCGGCGCGGCCGGCGCCGTCAGGGGTCGGCCAGCCAGCCGTCGCGCAGGTGGATGATGCGGGTCCCGTAGGCGGCGTTGACGTCCGAGTGGGTGACCTGCACGATGGTCGTTCCCCCGGCGTTGAGCTTCGTGAACAGTTCCATGATCTCGCGGCCCTGGCTGGAGTGCAGGTTGCCGGTCGGCTCGTCGGCCAGCAGCAGCTTCGGCTCGGCGATGAGGGCGCGCGCCACGCCGACGAGCTGCTGCTGCCCGCCCGAGAGCTGGCTCGGATAGAGGTCCTTCTTCCCCACGATCCGGAACCGGTCCAGGGTGTCGGCCACCAGGCTCTGGCGCTCGGACCGGGGCACGTTCCGGTACGACAGCGGGACGTCGAGGTTCTCGGCCACGGTGAGGTCGTCGAGCAGGTGGTAGCTCTGGAAGACGAAGCCGATGCTGGCGCGGCCGAGCGCCTGGCGGTGCTTCGGCCGCAGGGCGTGGACGGGCTGCCCGAGGAAGTGGTACTCGCCGGTCCACGCCGCGTCGTGCATCCCGAGAACGTGCAGCAGGGTCGACTTCCCGGCCCCGGACGGCCCCATGACGGAGACGAACTCGCCCGGGGCGACGTCCAGGGTGATGCGGCGCAGGACGAACGTCCGGGCGACGCCGTGGCTGAAGCTCTTCTCGACGTTGCGGAGGGCGATCAGGGGATCGGGCATGGCAGGGAGCTTACCGCACTGCCGGCGGCGCTCGCGCCGTCACGTGCAGCGCACGTTCTGCACGACGATGCCGAGGCCGGCGGCCCTCGAAAGCGGGCCGTCCGCGGTCAGGACAGGGGCATCGAAGGCTCGGGCCGCCGCGACGTAGAAGGCGTCGTACGCGCTGGCGTCGTGGCGCTGCCTCCATGCCGACGGCGCCAGCGTTCGATGGGGAATGCGGATCACTTCCCAATCCACCAGGTCCGCGATGGCGCCCGTGGCCGACGTGCCGGCGGGGCATCCTTTCATTCGGGCAGCGCGAAGACGAACAGCGTGTTGCTCCCGCTCGGGGTGGTGAGCTCGGGGGTGAGCTGCAGGAACCCGGCGCCCTGGGTCAGGCCGCCCGCCCCCACCGCCACGTACTGCCGCCCGCCGACGCCGTAGGTCATCGGCCGGCCGCTGACCGGCCCGTTCAGGATCGTCCGCCACCGCACCTCGCCGGTCTCGGCGTCGAACGCCCGGAACCGCCGGACGACGTCGCCCGAGAAGATCAGGTTCCCCCCGGTCGCCAGCACCGACCCGTAGATGGGGGCGCGCTGCTCGTGGAGCCAGAGGGTGTCGCCGGTCGAGGCCGACACCGCCTCGAGGCGGCCGACCCGCGCCGTGTCGGGGTCGACGCCGGGCACGTGGCGCACCTGCACGCGGACGTCGTAGCCGTCGCTGGGCCCCGCTTCCTCCACCGACATCGCGATGTCCATGCAGGCGTTGTTCATCGGCATGTAGAGCGCGCCGGTGTCGGGGCTGTAGGCGCCGGAGGGCTGGTTCTTGCCCCCCAGCAGGTGGGGGCACGCGAACGCGGGGTCGCGGACCGACGTGGGCGCCGTCGACTCGTCGAACGCGGGGCGGCCGGTCGTGACGTCGAGCCCGGTCATGATGTTCTGGTAGACCGTCGGCCGGGCCCACAGGAACTCGCCGGTCGCCGCGTCCAGGGTCCAGACGAGGCCGGTCTTGCCGGGGATGCCGGTGATGACCTTGCGCCGCTCGCCCGGCCGCACGGCGGGGTTGATCCACGGCACCGAAGCGGGGTTCGGCGAGACCTCGGTCTCCACGATCATCCGCTCGAAGACGTGGTCGAGGTCCCAGTTGTCGCGCGGCAGGTGCTGGAAGTACCACGCCACGTCGCCGGTCCCGGGGTCGAGGGCGAGGGTCGAGTTGGTGTAGAGCAGGTCGGCCTTGCCGGCCCCGCGCAGCTTCTCGGGCAGCGGCGCCGGGGGGCCGGTGCCCCAGTAGACGAGGTCGAGCTCGGGGTCGTAGCTGCCGACCATCCACGCCGAGGCGTGGCGCCGGGCGGAGCGGGGCAGGCCGCCCCAGGTGTCGCCGCCGGGCTGGTCGGCGGTGGCCGCGGTGTTGATGCGCCAGATCTCCTCGCCGGTGCCGGCGTCGTGCGCGGTGATGAAGCACCCGCCGGGACGCGGGCTCGACGGGTTGCAGCGCGACCCGGTGACGAGCTTGCCGTCGACGACGACCGGCCCCGCCGTCTGCGCCACCCGTTCCCGGTAGTCGGCCCGCCGCGTCTCCCAGACGACCTCGCCGGTGCGGGCGTCGAGGGCGACGAGGTAGGCGTCGTTGGTGGCGAGGAAGACGCGGTCGCCGTAGAGCGAGACGTTGCGGTAGCGGTAGCGGGTCCCGGTGACGTTGGCGATGTTCTCGGGCAGGTCGCGCCGGTACTCCCACAGCAGGTCGCCGGTGGTCGCGTCGAGCGCCTGCACGACGTCCTCGACGTTGGCGAGGAACATCACCCCGTCGTGGACGATCGGCTCGACCTCCTGGTAACCGTGCCGCATGGCCCGCGACCACGCGAGTCGCAGCTCGTCCACGTTGCCGGCGTCGATCTGGTCGAGCGAGCTGTAGCCCCACAGCGCGTAGCCGTTGCGGAAGCCGATCCAGTTCTCGGGCGGCGGTTCGCGCAGCATCGCGTCGGTGACGGGGACGAAGTCGTCGAGCAGCGCGGGCGCGGGCGCCGGGTCGGGCTGCGCCGCCGCGGCCGCCGCCAGCGCGAGGAGGCCGACGCCGGCGAGGAACCCGTCCCGCCCGGCGACGCGGCGGCCGGCCGGACGGGCGGGCCGGGGTGGCGACTTGCGGGCGATGCCGACGGCCGTCGATGGGCGTGTCATGGGGTCCACCTTTCGCGTCTGCACGATCCGGTTCGCGACGGTATCGATCCGGGAATTATAGGACCAGCCCGTCCCGGCCGCTCCCCCGGGCGATGCCCGGGCCGGCCCGGCGCGGCCCCGCCAAACACCCTGGACGCGCCCGATTCGCCCGCCCCGGTCCGCGGCGGGCGGGGGTCAGGGCGCCCGCCCTCCGGCCGATACGAGGAGTGGCATGAAGGTGGAGAGCGGAGCGAGAGTACTGGAGAAGAAAGCGCGGGCGCTGCTTCTGGCCGCGGCGCTGGCCGGGGCCGGCGGCCCCGCCCGGGCCCAGGAGTCCGAGCCCGACCCCGGGCGGGACCGCGCGCGCGTCCTGGTGTTCCGGGAACAGTTGGCGCCGTTCGCCGAATCGGTTCGACGGATGCTCGGCCCCGGCCACGAGCGGTTCCGCGCGACCCTCGACGCGCTCGCGGCCCAGGAGGCGCGGCAGCACGGCCTCGCCGGCGAGGTCGACTTCAGCTTCAGCGCGAACGAGATCGGGGACTTCAGCGGCGCGGGTCCGGGCAACGAGACGCTGTTCGGGCTGCGGATCGGCGCCCGGCTGCGCGGGGGCGGCTACCGGTCCCGGATACGCCTGCTCGCCGACATGCGGGCCCTCGTCCACGACAACGTCTTCGAACAGGACTTCAGCCGGTTGCGGCTCGGCTACGACTACCGGCGCACCGACCACGCCGGGGCCTTCGCGTTCATCGAGCGGTACTCCGACGACGCCATGAGCATCGCCTCCCGGTACGAGATCGGGGCCGGCGCGAGGTTCGGGGTCGACCTGTGGCCGCGGGCCGACGGGCCGGGCGCGCGGGCCCTCGCCCACCTCGCGTCGGGGGGCGCGGGCGGCTTCCCGTGCGGCGTCGAGCGGCTCCGGTCCGGCTTCCATCCCGCCGCGGGCGCGCCGGCGCCGCCCGCCTGCGCGCCCGCGGCCCCGGCCGGCGAACCGGCGGCCCCGGCCGGAGCAGCCGCGTACCCCCCGGCGGCCGGAGGCCCCCGACCCGCCCTCGCCGTCTTCGACCGCCTGCTCGACGTGGCGCCGGACCTGCAGCGCGCGCTGGCGGCGCGGCAGGCCCGGGTGTCCCTCTCGCTGGGGGTCGGCGTGTTCTCCGAGTTCGAGAACGCGCTGATCGAGACCCGGGTCTCCCGGATCGCGTCGCCGGACGGCTTCCCCGCCGCCGACGCCGTGCCGGCGCTCCGTTACCTGCGGGTGCCGGGCCGGCATCGTTACCGGTTCCTGCTCTGGCCGAACATCGTCATGCGGCCGCTGCCGACGGTCACGGTCGACTTCGTGCCGTCGTTCAAGCTGCCGATCAGCCGGCCGCGCCGGTTCGTCGACGGCGTGCTCGCCTATCGCATGGACTGGTTCGCGCGCATCGACTGGCGCCCCCGGCGGGACGACGGCGTCGCGGGCCGGATGAAGCTCTTCGTGAAGTTCGACTACTACAAGAACATGGGGCCGCCGGTGGTCGCCGACGCCCTCTCGCCCGACGCGGGCGCGGAGCCGCTCTTCCACCACCGCACCGGCGCGTCGAAGAAGCACCGGTTCGTCTCGCTGGGGGTCGCGCTGGACCTGGGGTCGCCGTGACGCCGGCCCGGCGAAGTCGCAGCGGCGGTCCGCCGCGCGCCGCCCCCGCCGGAGGCGGTTCCTCCGCGGCTGGTCCATCAACCCGTGGTGGAACGCCCCGTTGCGCCCGAGCGGCGCTGCATCCATGCCCGATGCGTCTTTCTCACGCCTCGTCACGCGGGCGCTCCTTGCCCGCCGGACGTTCTCTGTCCGCCGGCGTGCTCGCCGCTCCTTGTGCGACGCGGGGTTCCACCGCGGGCTGCTATGATCGGCCGTGCGCCGCCATCGCAGCTCGTGAGCGGCCGCGCAAGGCCGCAACGGAAAGGATGACCCCATGGCCTCTTCGAGACGACGGTTCCTGACGACGTTGACGACGGCGGCGGCCGGCGGCGCCGTTCTCGGCCGCCGCGACTCCGACGCCTTCTCGCCGGCCGGGTCGCCGGAGCGCGGCGCGGCCGCCCCGCCGCCCGCGGCCGGCGCAGCGGGCGCCGCCCAGTCCGACCCCCGGATGCCGACGGCCGAGGAGGTCCGGTCGTGGTACGTCGACCGCCGCAACTGGGGCCGGTGGGGCGACGACGACCAGAAGGGCGCCGTCAACCTGATCACCCCCGGGAAGAGCGCGGCGGCGGCCCGGCTCGTGCGGACGGGGCGGAAGGTATCGGCCAGCCGGGTGTTCGAGCCCGCGCAGCACTTCATGCTCAAGAACCCGCGCGCCGGCGGCGGGGGCTCGGTGAGCGACTACTACGGCTTCATCTACCACGGGCAGACGGTGACCCACATCGACGCCCTGTGCCACATGTGGGAGAGCGACGGCATGTGGGGGGGCCGCGACCCCGACGTGGAGGTGACCACCCGCGGGGCGGCCTTCGGGGCCATCGACGCGTGGTCCGAGGGCATCGTCACGCGCGGGGTGCTGCTCGACGTGCCGCGGCATCGGGGCGAGCCGCACGTGACCCCCGACGAACCCGTGCAGGAATGGGAACTCGAGGCCATCGCCCGCGCCCAGGGGGTCGCGGTCGAGCCGGGCGACGCCCTGCTCGTCTACAGCGGCAAGGACTCGTTCGTGCGCGCGGGCGGCGAGTACGGCGGCGGCGACCGGCCGGGCCTCGGCGTGACCTGCGCGAAGTTCGTGCGCGACCACGACGTGGCCCTCCTGGGCTGGGACATGATGGACGCGCGGCCCGACCCCTACGGCCTCACGTTCCCCGTCCACGGCGTCCTGTTCAACTACGGCGTGGCCCTGCTCGACAACGCCCTGCTCGAGCCCCTGGCCGCGGCGTGCGCCGAGGAGGGGCGCTACGAGTTCATGTTCATGGCCCTGCCCCTCAACGTCGCGCGCGGCACCGGCAGCCCCGCCAACCCGATCGCGATGTTCTGACGGCGGGTCGCTTCGCCGGCCGGACCACGATTGCCGTGTACCCATTCGATTCGTCGAAAATATTCGCAGTGCAACTTTCACCACGGGCTGCCATGCCCGCCGACGGGCGAGACCGGGAGAACGACATGGAGGCCGAATCCCTCACCGACGTCACCATGCGTCTGTCGCAAAAGGCGATCGACGACGCGAACTTCATCGAGAACCGGTACGGCTTCCCCACCAAGGCGACGGCCATCGCGGCGGCTCTGTTCCTGGCCCGGCTGGTTGCCGAGCACGCCGACCGCCGCCGTCGCATCCAGTTGGTGATCCACGGCGCCGGCGGCGCGCAGTACGAAGTCAAGGTGCCGTGGCAGGCGTAGAGACGACCGGCGTTCAGATGCCGATGGCCGACTGGAAGCACACCCTCAACCTGCCCCGCACCGGGTTCCCGATGCGCGCCAACCTCCAGACGACGGAGCCGGCGGTCATCGCGCGCTGGAACGAGATGGGCCTGTACGCGCGCATCCGCGAACGCCGGGCGGGCGCGCCGCGGTTCGTGCTGCACGACGGCCCCCCCTACGCCAACGGGAAGATCCACATCGGGCACGTGCTCAACAAGGTGCTCAAGGACGTTGTCGTGCGGTCGCGGACCATGGCCGGCTTCGACGCGCCCTACGTGCCGGGCTGGGACTGCCACGGGCTGCCCATCGAGCTCAAGGTCGACCAGGAGCTCGGCGGGAAGAAGCGCCGCATGAGCGTGGCCGACTTCCGCCGCGCCTGCCGCCGTTACGCCCAGAAGTTCGTCGACCGGCAGTCGGCCGATTTCCAGCGCCTCGGCGTGCTGGGAGACTGGCCCCGGCCCTACCGCACGATGACCCCCGGCTACCAGGCGGCCATCGTGCGCGCCCTCGGCCGGTTCGTCGAGCAGGGGACGGTGTACAAGGGCAAGAAGCCCGTCCACTGGTGCCTGCACTGCCGCACGGCGCTGGCCGAGGCGGAGGTGGAGTACGAGGACCACCGGTCGCCGTCCATCTACGTCGAATTCCCGATGCGCGCGGCGTCGGCGGCGGCCCTCGCCGAGAGGGTCCCGGCCCTGGCCGGGCGCGCGGTCTCGGCGCTGGTCTGGACCACCACGCCCTGGACCATCCCGTCGAACCTGGCGGTGGCGTTCCACCCCGGCCTCGACTATGGTGTCTACGACGCTGGCGGCGCCGCCGTCATCATCGCGGAAGAGCGGCGGGACGCGATCGCGGCGGCGATCGGACGCGGCTTCGGCGCGCCCCTGGCGACCGTGCCGGGGCGCGCCTTCGAGGGCCTGACCTTCCGCCATCCGCTCCACGACCGCGATTCGGCCGGGGTGCTCGCCGACTACGTGACCCTGGAGCAGGGCACCGGCGCGGTCCATACCGCGCCCGGACACGGGGCCGACGACTACGCCACCGGGATCCGCTACGGGCTGGACGTCTACGCGCCCATCGGGCCCTCGGGCCGGTTCGACGACGACGTCGAAGTCGTCGGCGGGGAGAAGGTCTTCGACGCCAACCCCCTGGTCGAGGCGGCGCTGGCCGAAGCGGGCCGGCTCTGGCACCGCGACACGGTGGACCACGCCTATCCCCACTGCTGGCGCTGCCACCACCCGGTGATCTTCCTCGCCACCTGGCAGTGGTTCATCGGCATGGACGCCGGCGGGCTGCGGGAACGCGCCCTCGCCGCCATCCGGCAGGTGGAGTGGTTCCCGGCCTGGGGCGAAGAGCGCATCCGCAACATGCTGGCGAACCGGCCCGACTGGTGCATCTCGCGCCAGCGGTCGTGGGGGGTCCCGATTCCCGCCGTGTACTGCACCGCGTGCCGGGAGGCGGTTCTGACGACGGCGCTGACCGACCGGGCCGCCGCCGTGTTCGCCGAGCACGGGGCCGACGCCTGGTACGAACGGGACGCCGCCGAGTTCGTCCCCGCCGACCTGCGGTGCCCGGCGTGCGGGGGGGCCGGGTTCGAGCGCGAGCGCGACATCCTGGACGTCTGGTTCGACTCGGGGTCGAGCCACGAAGGCGTGCTCTGCGACCATCCGGAGCTGGAGTGGCCCTGCGCGGTCTACCTGGAGGGCAGCGACCAGTACCGGGGATGGTTCCACAGCTCGCTCCTCGTCGCCCTCGGCACCCGCGGCGCCGCCCCCTACCGGCAGGTGATCACGCACGGCTTCGTAGTGGACGAGTCCGGCCGCAAGATGTCGAAGTCGATCGGCAACACCGTCGAACCGCAGACGATCATCCGGCAGAGCGGGGCGGAGATACTGCGGCTGTGGGTGGCGATGGTCGACTACCGCGAGGAGGTGCGGATAGGCCCCCACGTCCTGGAGCGCATCGTCGAAGCGTACCGCAAGATCCGCAACACGCTGCGGATCCTCACCGGCAACCTGTACGACTTCGACCCGGCCGCGCACGCCGTCCCCCGCGGCGAGATGCTCGACGTGGACCGGTACGCGCTGGCGCGCTACGGCGAGGTGGCCGCGCGGGCCCTGCGCGCGTACGAACGCTACGAGCTGCAGACCGTGGTGCGCGCGGTGAACAACTACCTGACGGTGGACGTCAGCGCCTTCTACGTGGACATCTCGAAGGACCGGCTGTACACGCTGGGACCGCGGGCGCACGGCCGCCGGTCGGCCCAGACGGTGCTGCACGCGATAGCCGACGGCGTCACCCGGCTGCTGGCGCCGATCCTGCCGATGACCTGCGACGAGCTGTGGCGCCATCTGCCGGGGGCCGACGCCGACAGCGTGCACCTCGCCGACTTCCCCGCCGATCCGGAGTCGCTCGTCGACCGGGACCTCGTCGCGCGGTGGGACCGCCTGCTGAGCCTGCGGCAGGCGGTCAACGGCGAGCTGGAGAAACTGCGGCAGGACAAGGTCGTGGGGACGTCGCTCGAGGCGGCGGTGACCCTGACCGCCGACGGGGGGATCGCGGACCTGCTGGAGGCGCACCGCGACGACCTCGCGACGTTGTTCATCACCTCGGCCGTGTCGTTGCGCACCGGCGACCCGGCCGGCGGCGGGGACGACGCCGCCGTGCACCGCGAGGCCGACGGATGCGTCCGCATCGAGGTCGGCCGGGCCGCCGGCGCCCGGTGCCCCCGGTGCTGGCGCCGGGTGATGCCCCCGGCCCCCCCCGACCCGGGCGAGTCCGCGGTCTGCGACCGGTGCGCGAACGCCCTCGCGGACCTGGCCGCGACCGTCGCGTAGCGGCGGTGACCGGAAGATGAGCACCATCGAAGAGCGCTTGACGGAGATCCGGTCCCGCCTGGACGGCGGAGAACGGGACTGGCCGGAGCACCACCTGACGGAGCTCATGGAAAATATGGGCCCCGCCGAGCTCGCTGACTGGCGCGCCGACATCGAAATGCTGGTGGGCAAGTTCTACAAGAAGCGTCGCAGGAACCTGCTGAAGATCTACCAGGACAGAGTCGGCGGGACCGTAAAAACCACGACGGAAATACAGGGACCGCCGGTATCGTACGTCAGCATCGGACCGGAGTCCGTTCTCGTACGCGACTTCGAACGCACGCTCCAGGACCTTCGAGACCACCACATCTTCCAGTGGTCCACGTTCTACCGGGACGGATTGGCGGGACACTTCGAGAAGTTCTTCACGAGGTTGCAGAACGCCGCCCCAGACGATCTCGGAAACGCGCTCGCGGATCCGCTCGCGGAACACGCGCGCGACGTCTTCTCCGCCGGATACGAGCACGTCCTGCGCAACGGTCGCCGTCACGAAGACGCGGTCCAACGAGCCTTCAACGACTTGGCGCAATTTCTCGCCTTGCCGCTCGAATTCTACGTTGCACGATCGTCCACCGCGTCCGATTCCAGGACCGCTTCCGCCCTGCGCCTGCTCCTGTCCGCGTCGGTCACCGGCATCCTCAAGGGTTGCTCGTCAGCGTCCTTCGGGAGGGAGACCGGACGGAAGATACTGCCGCGACTTCCACGTTCATGGATGCACTGTGCGGCCTTCCTTCTTCCACGCCACGCGGAAGCGGTCGTCGACAGCCTCGAGCCCGGCCCCCTGAGCGACGGGCTGCAAACCTCCGTCCTGCCGATGCTCGACGCCCTCCAGAAGTTCTTCGACAAACCGGGCGCCGACTATTTTCCGCTCCCGGTCACCGGGCAGTATTGGTGGCCCAGCCGGCGTCTCGACGTCGCCGTGCGACCGCCGGGCGGCGCGCAACGGCTTATCGAAGTCAGCGCGTTCCTGGAGGAAGGATTAGTCCAGATCGCGGACCTCAAGGACGCCATCGGCCGGCAGATAACGCTGGTCATCGCGCCGCTGAAACCCGACGTCCAAAGAATCGTGAACCAACGACCGGTTCTCGTCGATGTCGTCGTGCCCGCGGATCAGGGACGATCACGCGTCGCGGAAAGTGGGTTCCGGGTATGGAACGAGGCCGTCTACAAACTACGCAGCAAACTGCAAAGGAACTCGCCGATCACCTACAACTTCGCTCGGGAATTCCCTCTGCAGGCGCCCGACAAGGCGCCGTTCTTCCACGTCGCCAGGACCAGCGTCCGCGATCTGCTCCGCACGTTCGAACGCGGCAACGGCGTGCGGCTCTGGTGCAGCGTGCGCCGGAGCGGCAAGACGACTGCCTGCCTCGACCTGGAGTCCACGTCCGGCGATTCTACGATCGTCTCGCAGACGTGCGGATTATCGAACCGCGACGAAGCCCGGAGATTCCACGTGAGCGTCAAGGAGGCGCTGGAGGCGAACAAGATGGTGTCCGAGACGTTCGTGAAGGAGGTGGTCTCGGACTGCGTATCCGTCGACGTCGAGAACCGGAGGGTGGTGCTGGTGATCGACGAGTACGAAAGGCTCTTCGAGCATCTCGACGCGACGGCGGGAGCCTCCCGCCTGATCCGCTACAACGTGGTGCAGCCAATCCTGGATCAGTTGGCTTCGTTTTCCCACGAGAATCTGCTGGTGTTCCTGGGACAGGAACCGGGCAAGCACTTCATTCTCATGGATCAGAACCAGCTCGCGCCTTACGTCAGGCAGGAGCCCTTTCCCCTGTTCGAACATGCGTCGGGAAGCACGAAGGGCGAGTTTTCCGTACTGGTGGACAAGATACTGGGCGGACGCGTGGAATGCGCCGCCGATTTCCTCGACGCACTGTTCGACGAAACCGCCGGACACCCGTTCCTGACCGCCAACGTTCTCGTCGAGTTCGTTGACTGGTTGATCGCGGCCAAGCGGCCACAGTCGGCCTTGCGCGTTGACGGCGGCGACTTCAATGAGTTCGCCAGCCGCCGACTGACGGCGGACCGGATTCTGTCGAGCCAGGAGTACGGGTTCTTCAGACAGGCGGCGATGGAGGCGATGTCCGAGCGGGGATTCAGGATGAGTCCGTGGCTGTTCTCGGCGTACTGGATACTGCGTGGACTGTCCAACGGTGGGGCGGAAGATTTCGGCACGCAAGAAGCCGGTTTCGAGGAACTGACGAGGGGGATTCCCGTGCCGACGGGGGAACGCCTGCCGGACCCCGCCGAGATACTGAGATCGGCGTCCCTGGCGAACTTTCTGGACAGGGACGAGCATGCGGTGTCCGTCAAGATCCGCACGCTGGGACGCATCGCATCGGCCGTCCGGCCCGGATTGGCCTGAAGCGCGCCTGCAACGATGCTGACCCCGAAAATCGTCGCAGACGACCTTCGTTCGCGGCCACGGGAACCGTTGCGAGTGTTATGGGTGCGGGTGCCGGGCGACCGCGACGACTACAAGCGGGACTTGACGCGGCTGCGGGGCCAGTCTCCCTTCGTGCCGTGGGTCCTGCGGCGCGCGGTCTTGCAGAATCCCAATTCGGTGATGAACGACGTCAGCGAGATTCTGAACGACGCACGGGAGGAAATCGAGGCCGTGCGCGACGCCGCGGTGAAAGCCGGCGGTGTGGATCTGGTCCTGCTCGGACGGGACGACCTGAAGCTGGCCGACACGTCTTCGCCGATCCTGCTGCCGGACTGGTTTCCCGCCGCGCCGGGACAGACGCCGCCGGTTCGCATCGAAGATATCACCTGGTCCGCCCGAGTACCCTTCTCGGATCCGACGGTGGCGCTCGACGACCTGAGACGGATACTTCATGACGTCGACGATGCTCTGACGAATCGGCTGCAAGCGTCTCTGGAGACCGATCGCCGGATCGCGGACGCACTCTGGAACCATATTGGCAGGAAAGACGAGAGCATCGACGACGCGCTGGAACGCATGAAGACGTATTTGCACAAGGTCAGCAACCCGGCCGCCTACAGACCGAGCAGAGCACCTGGAAGGTCCACGATGGTCAGCCTGCTGTGGGCGCATGCGAACAGCAAGGCGCCCGACGCAGTGCGGAAGACGGCCAAGGCACTGGCTGACGGATTGCGCATCGAGGACGACGACGTCGACAGGGACGACGCATCGCTGGTGGCCGTGCTGAATCGCCCGTCCAGCCGGATGGACGCACGCGTGCAGTGGGCGTTCGGCCTGATCGTGACCGTGCGCGGCGCGTGCCAACTGGTGACGGCGGCGGCGCATGCCGACGAGTATCCGCCGTTCGGCGCGCAGTTGCTGCAATCGACCTCGCTCGACCTGCGGTCGTTCCTCAATGGCGCAGCGGTGAGACTGCGCGCCCCGGAGGGTGGGCGATGACCCGCGGTAGTCCGGCGGCCGGGAAGGCCGCGGCCGCTCCCCGGTTCCCGACCCGGAACGCGGCGATCGTCAGCGCGGTCGTCGTGGTGCTCGATCAGATCACCAAGCAACTGGTGCGGGCGGGCATCGCGCTCCACGACTCGATCGAGGTGATACCGGGCATGCTGAACCTCGTGCACGTGCGCAACACGGGGGCCGCCTTCGGCTTCCTGAACCTCGCCGACCTTCCCTACAAGCGGGTGCTGATGACGGGCATGGCCCTGCTCGCCCTCGGCGCGATCGGTTGGTACGCCGCGCAGGTGCCCCCGCGGGCGCGGCTGGCGCGGGCCGGCCTCGTGCTGATTCTCGGCGGCGCCGTCGGCAACCTGATCGACCGGGTCGCGGTCGGCTACGTCGTCGACTTCGTCGACGTGTACTGGGGAAGCGTGCACTTCTGGGCGTTCAACGTGGCCGACTCGGCGATCACGGTCGGGGCCTGCCTGCTGCTTCTGGACGTGATCCGGAGTCCCGACGATGTATCCACTCCTGTTTGACCTCGGCCTCTTCAACGTCTACACCTACGGCGTGGTCCTCGCCGCGGCCTACCTCCTGGCCCTGCGCGTCGCCCTGCTGCGCGGCCGGAGCGCCGGCCTCGACGGCCAGAAGATCGTGGACCTGGGCCTCGTCGGGATCGTCAGCGCCATCGTCGGGGCCAAGCTGATGCTGGTGGCGGTGGACTTCGACCGGTACGCCGGCGACCCGTCGCAACTGGTGGGGCTGGCGCAGTCGGGCGGCGTGTTCTACGGCGGGCTGCTGCTGGCGGTGCCGATGTGCTGGTGGCACATCCGCCGGAACGGGCTGCCCCTCTGGACCACCTGCGACCTGTTCGCGCCGGGCATCGCCCTCGCCCAGGGGGTGGGCCGGACGGCGTGCCTCTTCGCCGGCTGCTGCTACGGACGGCCGACGGACGCGCCCTGGGGCATCACCTTCACCAGCACCCTGGCCGCCGCCAACTCCGGCACCCCCCTCGGCGTCGCGCTGCACCCGACCCAGATCTACGAGGCGGGCGCGGCCCTCCTGATCCTGGGCGTCCTGCTCGCCGGCGAACGCCGCTGGCGCGCGTTCCCCGGCCGGACGTTCTGGACCTACCTGCTGCTGTACGGCGCGGCCCGGATGGTCATCGAGTTCTACCGCGGCGACCCCCGCGGCATGGTCTTCGACGCCCTCCCGACCTCGCAGTTCGTGTCGGCCCTCATCGTCCCCGCGAGCATCGTCATGCTCGTCCGCCTCGGACGGCGCGGCGCCGACGCCCCCGGGCCGCGGGCGCGGACGGCGTAGCCGCCCGTGGAACCCCGCGCCGCAACGCGCCCCGAAAGGGCGCCGGCGAACGCCGATAGACACCAGCCGGCGAAGGGCTACCGCCGGCGAAAGCGCCACACGGGCGACGAACGCCAGCGGGCGAAGGGTGCGCCGGCGGGCGGAGAACGCCCGGCCGACAAGGCGCGAGGAAGGCGCACATGGACATGTCGGAACCGCGGACCGCGGGCGACCGCGCACCGCATGGCGGCCGCGCACCGCATGGCGGCCGCGCACCGCATGGCGGCCCGGCGAAGGACGCGGGCACGCCGGATGCGGCGCCGACGCCCCCCGCGGACGAGGAGCGCCTGGTGGTCTCCGACGCGCATCACGGCGCCCGGCTCGACCACTTCGTCACCGCCGTCGTGCCCGAACGATCGCGGGCGCAGATCCAGCGCCTGATCCGCGCGGGCCACGTGCGGCTGAACCGGAGGACGGTCCGCGCGAGCCATGCCGTGCGCGCGGGCGACGTGGTCGATCTGGAGGTCCCCCCCGCGGCGCCGGCGACGCCGGCCCCGGAAGCCCTGCCGCTGGCCGTCCTCCACGACGACCCGGACGTCGTGGTGGTCGACAAGCCGGCCGGCATGGTCGTCCACCCCGCGGCCGGGCACGACCGGGGAACCCTGGTGAACGCGCTGCTGCACCACGTCACCGGCCTCGCCGGCGTCGGCGGCGAGCAGCGGCCCGGCATCGTGCACCGGCTCGACCGCGGCACCTCCGGCGTGATGGTGGTCGCCAGGCACGACGCGGCCCACGCCGCGCTGTCGCGCCAGTTCGCGGACCGCGAGGTCGACAAGGAGTACCTGGGGCTGGCGTGGGGGCGGCTGAACGCCGGGCGCCGTATCGACGCGCCGCTCGGCCGCGACCCCGTCCACCGGATGAAGACATCGACGCGGGCCCGCCGCGCCCGGTCCGCCGTCACCCGCATCACGGGCGTGGAGCGGCTGCGCGGCCTGACCCTCGCGGCCATCGCCATCGCCACCGGCCGCACCCACCAGATCCGCGCGCATCTGGCGAGCATCGGCCACCCCCTCGCGGGCGACGCCCTCTACGGCGGCGTCCGCCGGCGCCTCGCGGCCGACCACCGGCCGCTCGCGGCGCTCGAACGGCCGTTCCTGCACGCCCGGCGCCTCGCGTTCAGGCATCCGCGCGACGGACGGCGGGTGGAGTTCGAGACGCCGCTGCCGGAAGACCTGCAGGCGGTGCTCGACGGCCTGCGGGCCGCGCCCGCGGGAGAGCGGGGCCTCCGGCGCCACGGGGCCGCCGGCGCGGGCAGCGGCTGAGGAGTTCGAGCGGTGCGGGAACCGCCGCTCGCCCGGTCACTGCACGGTGCCGTGCACGTCCGGCGCCGCGGCGCCGACTGCCGCGGGCGGCGCCGCCGCCGGCTGCAGGGCCAGCTCCAGGACCTCGTCGATGGTGGAGACGAGGCGGATGGTCACGTCGCGGCGGAGGTCCTCGCCGAGGTCCTCGTTGACGTTCTTCTCGTTCCGCTTCGGCAGGAGCACCTCGGTCACCCCGTGGCGGCGGGCCGCGAGCACCTTCTCCTTGATGCCGCCGACCGGCAGCACGCGGCCCGACAGGGTGATCTCGCCGGTCATCGCGACGTCGCCGCGCACGGGCCGGCCCGTCAGCTCGGATACCAGCGCCGCGGCCATCGTCACCCCCGCCGACGGCCCGTCCTTGGGGATCGCGCCGGACGGCACGTGGAGGTGGATCTCGGCGTCCTGGTAGAAACCGGCGTCGACGCCGAAGGCCGCGGTCTGGCCGCGGAACCACGAGAGGGCGGCGCGGGCCGACTCCTTCATGACTTCGCCGAGGTGCCCGGTCAGGGTGAGCGTGCCCCTGCCGGGCATGCGGGTCGCCTCGACGAAGAGCATCTCGCCGCCGGCCGGAGTCCACGCCAGCCCCAGGGCCACGCCGGGGTTGCGGGTCCGCTCCGCCACCTCCTCGTCCTCGAAGCGCGGAGCGCCCAGCATCGCCGTCACCGTGTCGGGGGCGACGGCCGCCGGCTCGTCGTCCCCCTCGGCGTGCCGGCGCGCCACCTTGCGGCACAGCGCGCCGATCTCCCGCTCGAGGTTCCGCACTCCCGCCTCGCGCGTATAGCCGTGGACGACCGTCCGCAGCGCCTCGTCGGAAAAGGCGATCTGGTCCGCCGTCAGCCCGTGGTTCTCGATCTGCCGCCCGACGAGATGCTCGCGGGCGATCCGCAGCTTCTCGTCCTCGGTATAGCCGGGCAGCTCGAGCACCTCCATGCGATCGCGCAACGCGGGGGCGATGGGGTCGAGGACGTTGGCGGTGGTGATGAACAGCACTTCGGAGAGATCGAAGGGCACGTCGAGATAGTGGTCGCGGAACGTGTTGTTCTGCTCGGGGTCGAGCACTTCGAGCAGGGCCGACGACGGGTCGCCGCGGAAGTCCGCGCCCAGCTTGTCGATTTCGTCGAGGATGAAGACGGGGTTCCTGGATTCGGCGCGGCGCAGCCCCTGGACGATCTGTCCGGGCAGGGCGCCGATGTAGGTGCGGCGGTGCCCGCGGATCTCCGCCTCGTCGCGCATGCCCCCCAGCGAGACGCGGACGAACTTGCGCTCGATAGCCCGCGCTATCGACTTCGCCAGCGACGTCTTGCCGACCCCGGGGGGGCCGACGAAGCAGAGGATCGGCCCCTTCACGGCCGGGTTCAGCTTGCGCACCGCGAGGTATTCGAGAACGCGCTCCTTCGCCTTCTCCAGCCCGCTGTGGTCGTCGTCGAGCACCTGCCGGGTGCGCGGCAGGTCGATGACCTCGTCGGTCCGCACGTTCCACGGCAGGACCACGAGCCAGTCGAGATAGGTCCGCGACACGGTGTACTCGGCCGCCGCCACCGGCATGCGGGAAAGCCGGTCGAGCTCGCGGAGCGCCTCCTTCTTCACCGGCTCGGGCATGCCCGCGGCCTCGATCTTCTCCCGGATCTCCTCGATCTCCTTCGCGTGCTCGTCGCCCTCGCCCAGCTCCTTCCGGATCGCCTTCATCTGCTCGCGCAGCAGATATTCGCGCTGGCTCCGGCCGACCTCGGACTGCACCTCGGACTGGATCTTGGAACCGAGCTCGAGGACCTCCAGCTCCTTGATGAGCATGCGGTTCAACTGCTCCATCCGCTCGCGGACGTCGAGCGTGCCGAGCACCTGCTGGCGGACCGCGGTCTTGATGGTGGTCAGGCTCGACGCGATGAAGTCGGCCAGCTTGCCGGGGTCGGTGACGTTGCCGGCCAGCGCCTGCAGGTCGTCGGACAGCAGCGGCGACAGGGAGACGACCTGCTGGAAGTTGCCCTTGACGTTGCGCTGCAGGGCGTCGATGGCGAGACGGTCCGACTCGCGCAGAACCTCCTCGGCATGCCGCACGCGGGCCCGGATGTACGGCCTCGACACCAGCACCTCGTCGAGGTGCAGACGCGCCTGCCCCTGCACGATGAGGCGCAGGGTGCCGTCGGGCAGCTTGAACATCTTGTGGATGTGCGTCGCGGTCCCGATGGGGTGCAGCTCCTCCTGGGTGGGCTCCTCGGTGCCCGGCTCCAGCTGGGTGAAGACCCCGACGAGACGGCTGTCGGCGATGGCCTCCTCGATCAGCCGCACGGAGCTCTCCCGGGCCACCGCGAGGGGCATGAAAGAGTTGGGAAACAGGACCGTGTCGCGCAAGGGCAACACCGGCAGCTCGGGCGGTATCGACACCGGACCGGCGCCGGCCGAACCATCCTCGTCGAGGTGTTCGGACTCGTCGTCGAGGTGTTCGGACTCGTCACTCATCGTCTGATTCTCCGGTTGGGCACGGCCGCGCGCAACCCGCCGTTCCGCCAGCCCCGACGGGATACCCGTTCATCGCCGCCGGGCGGGCGGCCGGGCACGCCGCGCGCAACCCGCCGTCCGCCCCGCGGGTGAAGCGCGGTGTCCAGGTCCGGCCCGGCGACCGCCGTCGCGCGCCGTTCCGTCCGCGGGGAGCGCGTCACCGTCATCGCGGCGCCGAACCGGACAGGGACACCGCCTTGCTGCGCAACTCCAGCATCCGCTCGCGGTCGAGATCGAGCTCGCGCACTTCCTCGCAGTCCCGGCAACGCTCGGCGAACGGCAGCGCCCGCAGCCGCTTTTCGGCGATCTCCTCGCCGCACTCGTAGCAGTACCCGTAGGTGCCTTCCTCCAGGCGCTCGAGGGCGGCGTTGATCTTCGTCAGCGTCTCGGCCTTCATCTGCAGCAACGCGAACTCGATGTCTCCGTGGATGTCGGCTTCCGGCATCCCGTTCACGTCGGTCGGGCGGCGCCCCCCCGACTGCGTCGCATCGGCGCGCACGTCGCGCATCTTGTGCTTCACCTCGTCGGCGATCTCGTCGCGGCGCTCTTCGAGCATGCGGCGCAGCTCGCCGAACCGCGCATCCGTCATGCCCCGTGCATCGGTGTTCATTCTACGGCCCCTCCCCAAGCCTGGAGTCGCACGATCGCTTGCGGCTCGATGCCTCCGGAGCAGGTTGCTCCGTGTCGCGGCAGCGAACCCCCAAAAACACAAAAGCAAATCCGATGCCAAGATTCCGAAACGAGTACACGGCCCGCCCCGCCCCAACGAAACAACTCGAAAAATGGAATCGAAAGGCAGCGAGGACGGTCGATCCGTCCCGTCGAGCCGCGCCTGCCGATTCCAGCGGGCGGCCGGCGCCGTTGATCCTGGTCCCGTAAGGCTTAGACGATGATTCGCCCCGTACAGTTTCCAGAATTTCGAACGGAGCGTCACCGAACGGGGGCAGGCCGCGGCCGGCGGCGCGCCGGGAAATCGGGCGGCCGCGTGCGCGCGAGCGGCCGGAATAGTAGAATGCGCCGGCGGTGGTCTTCTCGCGAGACGCGGGGAGGGAACCGCGGAAACACGGCGAGCGGGCCCGCAACGCCCGTTGCCGGCCGGCGGCGGGGAACCGTCGTGTCTCCGTCAGCCGCCGGCCCCCCTGACCGACGCATGAGCGCTCCTGTCTGCCCGTCGTGCCGGAAACGCCGGGCGCGGCGAGCGTGCCCCGCGCTGCGGCGGGACATCTGCACCGTCTGCTGCGCCACGAAGCGGCTGGCGGAGATCCGGTGTCCGTCCGACTGCCGGTATCTCGCGTCGGCGCAGAACCACCCTCCCGCGGCGGTGCAACGGCAGATCGAACGCGACACCCGCTTCCTGCTGCCGATCGTGGCCGTGCTGCAGCCGCACCAGTACCGGCTGTTCCTTCGGGTGCAGTTCCTGCTGCACGACGTCGTCCGGAACGCGGATCCGCCGGTCGACGACCGTACGGTCCGCGAGACCGCGGATGCGCTGGCGAAGACTTACGACACCGCGGGCAAGGGCATCATCTACGCGCATCAGGCGTCGTCGCTGGCGGCCGATCGCCTGTCGCGGGAGCTCAAGCCGCGGCTCGACGCCCCCCCGGAGGACGGCGGCCCCCGGGTCGGCGACCGCGACCTGGCGGCGGTGCTGCGCTGCATCGAACGCGCCGCCTCGGGGGCCGCGGGGGCCCTCGGGGGCGGCGGCCGCGCCTACGTCGATCTCGTGAGCCGCCTCGTACGGACGTCGGCGACCGCGACCCGCGCCGCGGCCCGCCGCGGCGGAAAGGCCGGGGACGAGCCGCGCATCATCGTCCCCTGACACCGCGTTGCGGCAGGCCGCGGGGCCGATGGCGCCGCATCCCGCACGACCGGGCGCGCGGTCCCGCCACCAAGTCCGCTCACGGCGGAAAGGCCGGGGACGAGCCGCGCACGTCGTCCCCTGACACCGCGTTGCGGCAGGCCGCGGGCCGATGGCGCCGCATCCCGCACGACCGGGCGCGCGGGTCCCGCCGCCGAGTCCGCTCGCGGCCCGCCGGTGCCGTCCCCGCCGCCGTTCCGCCGGCCAGTCTGTTATGATCCGGTGTTCGGACGGTGGAAATCGAGATCGACATCATGGCAAAGCGTTGCGACATCTGCGGGAAGGGCCCGGCCGCCGGGCGGAACGTCAGCCACGCGCACAACGTCACGCGGCGGCGGTTCCAAGCCAACATCCAGCGCGTGAAGGCGGTGATCGACGGCGGGGTCAGGCGCATCCGCGTCTGCACGCGCTGCCTGCGGTCGAACCGGGTGGTCAAGGCGGCCTGACCGCCGCGGCGAACCCCGCCCATGCCCCGCCGCGCCGTCCGGACCACCGGCGCCCCGGCCGCCATCGGCCCTTACTCGCAGGCCGTGCGGGCCGGATCGCTGCTGTTCGTCTCGGGCCAGATTCCCCTCGACCCGGACACCGGCGAGCTCGTCGACGGCGACGTGACCACCCAGACCCACCGCGTCATGCGGAGCCTCGGGGCCATCCTCGAGGCGGCCGGGTCGGGGTTCGACCAGGTGGTCCGCACGACCATCTACCTGACCGATCTGGGCGCTTTCTCGCGGGTGAACGAAGTCTACGGCAGCTACTTCGACGCGCCCGCGCCGGCCCGGGCGACGGTCGAGGTCGCGGCGCTGCCCAAGGGCGCCGCCGTCGAGGTGGACGCCGTCGCCGATCTGGGACTGCCCCCGGCCCGATAGCCGCCCGTGGCGGAACCCCGCGCCGCCCGGCGATCGGCGCGGAGCCGGCGGGCCGGAAGACGCCGCCTGAAAACGGCGTGAGGGCGGGACGGCGGCTCCGGCCCGCCTGGCCAGCGGACGTTCGCCCGATCCCGCGGCGCGGAAACCCGGCCCCGCTACCCCTGGCGCATCAGCCGCTCGACCTCGAGCACGCCCGTCACCCCCCGGATCACCTTGACGATGCGCTGCAGGTGCTTCAGGTCGGTGATCTCGATGGTGACGTTGATGCGTCCGTGGCGGTCGCTGCTGGTCGCCTCGATCTTGAGGACGTTGGTCTGGAGCCCGGCGATCTTCGACGTGACGTCGGCCAGGATCCCCTGCCGGTCTTCGACCTGAATGCCGAGCTGGACCACGAAGCCGCCCTCGCCGGCCTTCTTGTCCCACACCACCTCGATCCGGCGTTCGGGGTCGTAGAGGAGGTTGAGCACGTTGGGGCACCGCGCCGCGTGCACCGAAACGCCCTTGCCCCGGGTCACGTAGCCGACGATCTTCTCGCCCCGGATGGGGTTGCAGCACCGGGCGCGGAAGACCATCAGGCCGTCGAACCCGCGGACCTTGACCTTGTCCTCGACCGGCCGCAGCACCCGGCGCACCACGGTGCCGATGGACGAGGCGGCGGACGGCTCCTCCAGGTCCTTCGGGACCAGCTTGTCGAGCACCGCCCGCGCCGGCGCCTTGCCGTAGCCGATGGCCGCGAACAGGTCCTCGCTGCGCGTCGCCCCGAACTCCCGGGCGACCCGGCCGACCGCCTCCGGCTCCAGCACCGCCCGCGCACTGAGGTTGAACCGCCGCAGCTCCTTGTCGAACAGCTTCCGCCCCAGCTCGACGGCCCGCAGCTTCTCTTCGGCGTGGATGAAGTGCTTGATCTTGTTGCGGGCCCGCGACGTCACCACGACGTTGAGCCAGTCGCGGCTCGGCGTGTGTCCGGGCGCGGTCACCACCTCGACGATGTCGCCGCTCGCCAGCCGCGTGCGCACCGGCACCATGCGGCCGTTCACCCGCGCCCCCACGCACTGGTGACCGACGTCGGTGTGGATGGCGTAGGCGAAGTCGATGGGCGTCGCCCCCCGGGGCAGGGCCTTGACTTCGCCCCTGGGCGTGAACGTGTAGACCTCGTCCGGATAGAGGTTGAGCTTCAGGTCCTGGATGAACTCTCCCGGGTCGCGCAGCTCCTGCTGGAACTCGAGCAGTTGCCGCAGCCACGCGAAGTGCTGCTCGTCGGGGTTCACCCCGACCCGGCCCTCCTTGTACTTCCAGTGCGCGGCGATGCCGTGCTCGGCCACTTCGTGCATCGCCGCGGTCCGGATCTGGACCTCGAACGGCACTCCTTGATCGCTGACGACGGAAGTGTGCAGCGACTGGTAGCGGTTCGCCTGGGGCATCGCGATGAAGTCCTTGAACCGGCCCGGCACCGGCGGCCAGGTCTGGTGGATGACGCCGAGCACGGCGTAGCAGTCGCGGACCGAGGTGGCGATGACCCGGAGGGCGACCAGGTCGTAGACCTGCTCGAGAGGAATGCGCTGCCGCTTGATCTTCAGGTGTATGCCGTAGAGCCGCTTGATGCGCGACTCGATCCGCTCGAACGGGATGCCGGCGTCGGCCAGCGTCCGGCCGAGCGTCTCGCGCAGCCCCTCGACCGCCTTCCGGGTGGCCTTCCGGCGCCGCGCGACCCAGGCCCGCGTCGTCTCGTAGCTCTTCGGGTCGAGGTGCTTGAAGGCGAGGTCTTCCAGCTCGTCCTTGACCTTCTTCATGCCCAGCCGGTGGGCGATGGGGGCGTAGATGTCGAGGGTCTCCTGGGCGATGGTGAGGCGGCGGGCCTCCGGCATGTGGTCGAGCGTCCGCATGTTGTGCAGCCGGTCGGCGAGCTTCACCAGGATGACGCGGATGTCGTCGACCATGGCGAGCAGCATCTTGCGGAAGTTCTCGGCCTGCCGCTCCTCGCTCGACGAGAAGGAGATCGAGCTGATCTTGGTCACCCCTTCCACGACGTGGGCGACGTCCGCCCCGAACAGCTCGCGTACGCGCTCGATGGTGGTCAGCGTGTCTTCGACGACGTCGTGGAGCAGCCCCGCCGCGAGCGCCACGTCGTCGAGCCGCATGTCCGCGACGAGGGAGGCGACCTCGAGGGGATGCACGAGGTACGGCTCGCCGGACCGCCGTCTCTGGCCGGCGTGCGCAGCCGCCGAGAAGTCGTAGGCGCGGCGCAGGAGCGCGGTGTCCGCGTTCGGATTGGAGGCCCGGGCCTTGTCGATCAAGGTGTCGAAGCTGGTCATCGGAACTCTGGCGGAGGCCTGCCGGGCAGGATACCGCGCGTCGGCGCGTCCGGGGAACCTCGTCCGGCCGCGTACGCGGCAAGGGCCGGCCGCGGTCCTCCGGGAAGGACCGCAACCGGCCCGAACGATGGGAAGCCGAACTCCGTCTCCGAAGGCCGGACTGCTAGTCGCCGCCGCCGGTGCGCGCCGCCTGCAACTCCTCGGCCCGGTCGCGCAGCTCGTCCGCCATCTCGATGATCTCGTTCCGTTCGCGGACGTTGCCGGTGAGGTTCGCCTGCATCCGCAGCAGGATGTTCTTGTAGGTCAGGGCCTCCACGTAGTCGGGATTCAGCTCGAGGGCCTTGTCGGTCTCGGCGATGCCGAGCATGACGTACTCCATCTCCTGGTCGTCGTCCAGCGTGAAGTCGCGGAACGCCTTCCTCCAGTAATGGGTCGAGATGGTGTAGTACGCTTCCGGGTTGTCCGGCTCGAGCTCGGCGCGCCGTTGCAGCGACCGGATGGTGTCGTCGAACTCCTCGTTGCGGTCGTAGAACCCCGCCAGTTGCAGGTACGCGGCGGGATCGTCGGGCCGCGAGCCCGTGACCTGCATCAGCACTTCCTCGGCCTCGGTGTAGAGCCCCGAGTCTTCGTAGAGTCTGGCCAGGCGGTAGTAGTTGTCCGGATTCTCGGGATCGGTCTCGATCATCGCCTGCAGCACCGGCTCGGAAGATGCCGGGTCGTTCGCCTTTTCCGGACCGTAGGCTTCCACCAGCCACTGCAGGGACAGCGTCTGGAGTTCCCGGTAGGTCTGGCGCTCGGCCGACACGATGTAGTGTTCGATGGCGAGATCGAGCAGCCGGTCGTTCTCCGGCTCGCCCCGCAACGCCGGACGGAACTGCTGATCGTAGCTGTTGGCCAAGTAGAAATAGGCCTCGACGAGGTTGGGGTCGTTCTCCAGGACCTCTTCGTACAGCTCCGCCGCGTGCTCGTAGTCGGCGCGCTGGTACTGCGTGTGGGCCTCCTTGATGACCCGCAACGCCCGAAGCTGGTCGACGTAGTGGCACGATGCCGCCGACAGGGCCATGATGGCGACGAGAACGAGCCGGATGGCGAGCGATCGGATGTGCATGACGGTTCCCTTCATCACCGTTGGGTCGCGGCGTCTCCCGGGCGCCGGACTGAATGCCGCCGTCAATGGTTTCGACACCGAATCGCAGGTTTCGGCCCGGCGCGAAACGGACAACCGTTCCCGGACGCTCCAGCGCGTTCCCTGAACCTGTCGGGCGCATCGGGAACCGCGCCCCGCGGGGCCGGCCGGGCTGCGCTGAGCACGCCATTATGGCGAAGCCGAAAACGCCAAGTCAAGATACCGGGTCGAGCGGGCGCACGGCGGACCGCCCCCGTCGGGGCCGGCCGCTCGGGGTTCCGGCCATGCGCCCTCGGGGGACCGCGATACGGACGACGTGACGCCGCCGGCTGGAGAGTTCCGGCCATGCGCCCTCGGGGACCACCGCGAGGCACTACCGGTTCCCCGAGCGCAACCCGTTCCGGCCATGCGCCCTCGGGGACCACCCGGCAAGCTCGCCGGTCTCGGCGCCGGCCCGTGAGGAAAGGGCCGTATAATCGTGACCACCGGTTCGGGCGCGCGATCGACCGGCGCCGGCGGCGGTCGATCGCGGGTCGGAAGCCATGGCGGGAACGGAGGAGCGCGCGGTCGCCGCCACCGGCGGGACCGCGCACGGACGGCGGTCACGGACGCTTGCGACGAGGAGCCGTACGATGCGGATGGAGTCTCACGGGTCAACGGGTGTTCCGGGCGGCGCGCTCGTCCTGGCCGCGCTCCTCTCGGCCGCGCCCGGCGTGTCGGCGCAGCCGGCCGGCTTCGTGCCGGTGACCGACGCGATGCTCCAGAACCCGGCCGCCGGCGACTGGCTGACGTGGCGCCGGACGCTGGACGGCTGGGGCTACAGCCCGCTGGACGAGATCGACCGGGACAACGTGCATCGGATCCGGATGGTCTGGTCGCGGGGCCTCGCGCCGGGGCGCCAGGAAGGGACGCCGCTCGCCTACCGCGGCGTCCTCTACATGCCGCAGTCGAGCGACGTGATCGAGGCGCTCGACGCGGCGACCGGCGACCTGATCTGGCAGTACCGGCGCGACCTGCCGGAAGACGTGTACGACTTCGTCGGCGGCAACGCGCGCAACAACCGCAACGTCGCCATCTACGACCGCTTCATCGTCAACACGAGCGACGACGACTACTTCTTCGGCCTCGACGCGGTCACCGGCGAACTCGCCTGGGAGACGCGGATCTTCGACTACCGGGTGACGCCGGCCGGACACAGTTCCGGGCCGATCATCGCCGACGGCAGGGCGATATCGGGCCGGAGCTGCCGGCCGCAGGGCGGTCCGGAGTCGTGCGTCATCGTGGCCCACGACGCCCGCACCGGCGAGGAGCTGTGGCGGCGCCGGACGGTGCCGGCCCCGGGCGAGCCGGGCGACGAGACCTGGGGCGGGGTGCCGTTCGAGGAGCGGATTCACGTCGGCACCTGGATGCCGGCCAGCTACGACCCGGAGCTGCGCCTGATCTACCAGGGCACGTCGGTCACCTCGCCGGCGCCGAAGTTCATGCTCGGCGGCATCGGCAACACGCACCTCTACCACAACTCGACGCTGGCCCTCGACGCCGCCACCGGCGAGATCCGCTGGTACTACCAGCACCTGAACGACCACTGGGACCTCGACCATCCCTTCGAGCGCATCCTCGTCGACACGGCGGTGGCGCCCGACCCGTCCGAGGTGAGCTGGATCAACCCCCGCCTCCGGCCGGGAGAGGTCCGGAAGGTGATGACCGGCATCCCCGGCAAGACCGGCGTGGTCTACACGCTCGACCGCGAGACCGGCGAGTTCCTGTGGGCGACGCCGACCGTCGCGCAGAACGTCATCAGCAGCATCGACGGGGCCACCGGGGCGGTGACCGAGAACGCGGAGGTGGTCTTCAACGCGGTCGGCCAGGAGGTCTTCGCCTGCCCCACCTGGAACGGCGGCAAGGACTGGGAGGCGGGCGCCTACAGCCCGCGGACCAACACGATGTACATGCCGCTGCGGAACACCTGCGCGCGCATGCTGGCGACGCGGACGTTCCCGGACGACACGCCGGCCGCCCGTACGGAGAGCCGCTCGCGGACCTACGCCATCGCCTACCGCCACCAGTTGGCCCCCGGCACCGACTTCGCCGGCACCGTGCGGGCGATCTCGGCGGAGACCGGGCGGACGACCTGGCTGCACGAGCAGCGCGCGGCGACCATGTCGCTGGTGGCCACGGCCGGCGGCCTGGTCTTCGGCGGCGACGTCAACGGCCGGTTCCGGGCCTTCGACGACGAGACCGGCGAGGTGCGGTGGGAGATCAACCTCGGCTCGCCGGTCAGCGGCTTCCCGATCAGCTACGCCGTCGACGGCCGGCAGTACGTGGCGGTCGGCACCGGGACCGGCGGGACGTCGGCGCACTTCGGCGCCCTGACCCCGGAACTGCGCCCCAGCCTGGGCAACACCCTCTTCGTGTTCGCCCTGCCGGAGCACGACTGAGACACTTTCCCGCGTGCCGGGTCACGCCCAGGGATGACCGTGCGCACCGACGGGGCGCGACTCCTCGGCCGGGATGCGCGCGCGGGGGGCGGCGCCGCCACCCTCCTGGACCGACTCGACGTCGAGCGGTCGAAGATCTCGAAACGCCTCGCGGCCGACCCGGAGCGCCGCGCGGCTCTCGGTCAGTTCTTCACGCCCGCGGGCGTGGCCCGCTTCATGGCCGCCATGCTGCGGGTTTCCGCGCCGCCGCCGGAGCTCCGCCTTCTCGACGCCGGCGGCGGGAGCGGCATGCTCACCGCCGCCGTGGTCGCCGCGCTCTGCGCCCGGACGAAGTCGACGCGGCCCGACGCGCTGCACGCGACGGTCTGGGAGATCGACGGGCGGCTCGCCGCCGACCTCGCGCGCACTTTCGAGCACTGCCGCCGGGTCTGCGACGACGCGGGCGTCCGATTCACGGGAACCGTCCGCCGGGAGAACTTCGTTCTCGAAGGGGCGCGCCTCGTGAACGGCGGGGGGCTCTTTCGCGTCCGGGACTGTCCCCGGTTTCACGCGGCGATTCTGAATCCGCCCTACCGCAAACTCCGCGGCGACAGCGCGGAACGCGGAGTCATGAGGTCGGTCGGCATCGAAACCGGCAACCTGTACTCGGCCTTCGTCTGGCTCGCCCTGGAACTGCTGGAGGATGGCGGCGAACTCGTCGCCATCACCCCCCGCAGCTTCACGAACGGGGCGTACTTCCGCCCGTTCCGCCGGGCGCTCGCCAGCGGTTTCGCGTTCCGCCGCGTGCACGTCTACGACGCCCGCGACGCGGCGTTCGCCGGCGACGCGGTGCTGCAGGAGAACGTCGTCTTCCACGGAATCCGTCGCGGGACGCGCGGCAGAGTCCGGATCACCACGTCGCACGGTCCCGCCGACGAAGGTCTCGCGGAGCGGACCATCGAGCAGACCGAGTTGATCCTTCCGGGCGATCCGGCATGCGTGCTGCACGTCGTACCGGATGGAATCGACGCCCGGATCGCCGAGCGGATGCGGGCGTTGCCCCACACCCTTGCAGGCCACGGGGTTGCGGTTTCCACGGGCCGCGTGGTCGGGTTCCGGGCGCAGGACCGCCTGCGTGCGGACGCCGGCGCCGGAGATGCCCCGCTGATCATGTCCCGGCACTTCGAGCAAGGGTTCGTGGCCTGGCCGCGGCGGGCGGGCTCGAAGCCGAACGCCCTGGCGGTATCCGGTCCCGGCGACGCCCTGCTGTTGCCGGCCGGTTGGTACGTCCTGGTCCGCCGCTTCAGCGCCAAGGAAGAGAAGCGCCGCGTGGTCGCCGCGCTCTACGATCCGGAACGGGTGGACGCGGAAGCGGTCGCGTTCGACAACAAGCTGAACGTGCTGCACCGCGGCAACGCCGGCCTGCCCGCGGACCTCGCCAGGGGGCTCGCGGTCTTTCTGAACAGCACCGCGGTAGACGCCTGTTTCCGGCAGTTCAGCGGACACACGCAGGTCAACGCGGAAGATCTGCGGTCGTTGCGTTTCCCGGCCGCCGGCGCCCTTCAGCGCCTCGGCCGCCACGTCAGCCGATCGATGCCGACGCAGGACGAGATCGACGGACTCGTCCGGGAGGAGATCTTCGCCATGAGCGAAGCAGAGGACCCGGTCGCCGTGAAGCGGCGGGTGCAGGCCGCCGAGGGGGTCCTGAGAGCGATAGGAGCGCCGCGGGCGCAGTGCAACGAGCGGTCGGCCCTCACCCTGCTCGGACTGCTCGACCTCGCGCCGCTGACCCCCTGGTCCGACGCCGGGGCGCCGCTCCGCGGCGTCACGGAACTCATGCAATGGATGGCCGAGAACTACGGCAAGCAGTACGCGCCGAACACGCGTGAAACGATCCGCCGCTTCACGCTTCACCAACTCATCGAGATGGGGATGGTCCTGCTCAATCCGGACGATCCCGCACGGGCGCCGAACAGTCCCCGGAACGTCTATCGGATCGCGCCGTCAGCGCTTGCACTGCTGCGGCGTTTCGAGACGGAGACGTGGGAGCGTGACCTCGCCGCGTATCTCGCGTCGATGGAGGGAGCCAACCGCCTTCGCGAGACGCCGCGGCGGAGGGAACTCATCCCCGTCAATCTTCCGGACGGTCAGTTGCTCGAACTCACGGCCGGCGGCCAGAACGTACTCGTCAAGGAGATCGTCGAACGGTTCGCGCCACGCTTCACACCCGGTGGACACGTGATCCACGTCGGCGACGCGGCCGAGAAACACCTGCTCCACGATGCCGAATACCTGCGCAGCCTGGGCGTCGATATCGAGCCGCACGGCAAGATGCCGGACGTCGTAATCCACCACGTCGAGCGTGACTGGCTCGTCCTCATCGAGGCCGTCACCTCGCACGGCCCCGTGAACCTGTTGCGCCACAACCAGCTCAAGGATCTCTTCGCCGGGTCGTCAGCCGGGCTGGTCTTCGTGACGACGTTTCTCGACCGCGCGGCGATGCGCGAGTACCTGGCGGAGATCGCTTGGGAAACGGAGGTGTGGGTTGCCGATGCGCCCGAGCATCTCATCCACTTCAACGGCGAGCGTTTTCTGGGGCCGTACGGAGCAACGGGCGGAACAGTGGCGCCGAACGGTGGCGGGCGGTGAAGTAGCCGTAATGCGATGCGGTCACTGGACGGCTCCGATGGCGCCTTGGATTCCCGTTTTGCCGGAGCGGGATCGATCGCGCAGCCGGCGGCCTCGTTTCGTCGAGTGGAAAACACCAACCGCGGGGAGATTGGAGAGGAGTTTCTGCGGCGCTGTCCGGATCAGGAGAACATCTCGCTGGGCGAAAGAACCGGCCGCACGTCGCGGGAAGACATGCGGATCGCGGACGACCTCGACGACGTCGTCAGGTTGCCGGGGTGGATTCGGGCGACGCTCGATACTCCGCCAGCAGCTCGCGCGTGATGCGCATGGCGGTGTGGGCGGCGGGGGCGCCGCAGTAGATCGCCTGCTGCAGGATGACCTCTTGCAGGTCGGCGGCGGTGAAGCCACCTTCCGTCAGGGCCGCGCGGGCATGGAGCCGGAACTGGTCCCACTGCCGGAGGGCCAGCAGGGTGCCGACGACCAGCACCCGGCGGGTGCGCTCGTCGAGGCCGGGGCGCGTCCATATCTCTCCCCACGCATAGCGCGTGATCAGGTCCTGAAAGTCGCTGCTCGCGTCCGTGGTCTCCGCGACCACGCGGTCGACGCAGGCGTCGCCCAGAATCTCGCGGCGCATCCGCATGCCCGCCGCGCGGCGTTCCTTCTCGTCCATCGGTAGTTCCATTCCGTTCCCGCGCCTCGACCGCCCGCGGCGCCGGTCCCGCCGCCTCCGAGCGGCGCCTGCTCGCGGATCAGGCATCGTCGCCGAGTCCGGCGAGCACGCGCTCGATGAATCGCCGCGAGGCGCCCAGATAGTCGTCGGGCGCCAGCAGCTTCTCGATCGCCGGACGATCGAGATGGCGGCCGACGGCGGGGTCCTCCGCGAGGACGTCGCCCAGGGGCCGGCCTTCGGCCTCGGCGCGGCGGCAGGCGGCGGCGACGCAGGCGTGCGCCTCGTGCTTGCCGAGCGACTCGGCCAGCGTCATCGCCACCGCCTCGGCCAGCAGCGCGCCCCCGGACGACTCGAGGTTGGCGCGCATGCGGCCCGCGTCGACCGACAGCGTCCCGAGCGCCTCGGCCAACGCCCGCGCACCGCCCGCGGCGGCGAGCGCCAGTTCGGGCAGCACGTCCCACTCGACCTGCCAGCCGCCCAGGCCGCGCTCGTGCTCCTGCACCATGGCGCCGAGCAGGGCCGCGACGAGGGCCGGCGTGCGGCCGGCCGCGGCCAGGGTCACCGAGGCCGACACCGGGTTGCGCTTCTGCGGCATCGTCGACGAGCCGCCGCGGCCCGCCGCCGCGCCCTCGGCGGCCTCTCCGACTTCCGTCTGGGCGAGCAGCGCCAGGTCGCGGGCGATCTTGCCGGCCGCGCCGGTCGCGACGCCCAGCGCGCATCCCAGTTGCGCGAACCGGTCGCGGTGGGCGTGCCAGGGCGTGGCCGCCGCCGGCAGCTCGAGGCGGGCCGCTAGCGCCTCGGTCACCGCGATCCCCCGCGCGCCGAGGGCCGCCAGCGTGCCCGCGGCGCCGCCGAGCTGCAGCACGAGGGCGCGGTCGAACGCCGCCTCCACGGCGCGGCGGGTCCGGCCGAGGGCGTCGGCCCAGCCCGCCGCCTTGAGTCCGAACGTGATCGGCGTCGCCTGCTGCAACCAGGTGCGGCCGGCCATGGTGGTGTCGGCGTAGCGGCGCGCCAGCCCCGCCGCGGCCCTCTCGGCGCGGCCGAGGTGGCCGGCGACGGCCGGCGCCGCGGCCCGAAGCTGCAACACGAGACCGGTGTCCAGGACGTCCTGGCTCGTCGCGCCCCAGTGCACGTAGCGCGCCGCGTCGGGGTCGGCGGCGGCGACCCGCGCCGTCAGGTGACGCACGACCGGGATGACCGCGTTGCCCGCGACCGCCGCTTCCTCGGCGATGCGCGCCCGGTCGTACAGGTCGGCATCGGCCGCCGCCGCGATCGGGGCCGCGCAGGAGGCGGGCACGACGCCGGACGCCGCCTCCGCCGCGGCCAGCGCCGCTTCGACGTCCAGCATGGCCTGCAACTGCGCCCGGCCGCCGAACCGCTCCATGAGGTCGGGGTCGCCGAGCAGGCGGGCGTGCAGGCGGCTGTCGGCGGTCATGACCGGCCGGGAACGTTGGAGCGCCGGGAACATGAAGGGCGCGATGGCGGCGCGATAGGCCACCGGGGCGCACCCTACCACACTACCGGCCGGTAGCGCGGGCGGCGGGGAGCCGTCTCTACCGGGACCGGCTGCCTGGAGGCGCGAACCCTGCCCGCACCCGCCGCCATATTCTTGGCCCTGCCCCGATTTCGTGTTATATTCGCCTTGCGATTCATCTATCCGATCGTCGATCGGACTTGATCGCATCACCAAGGCGCACCTGCGCTTGCAGCCCGTGAGCGGGGTCATCCTCGCGGAGACCGCCGGGGTGAACCGTCGGGCTCCGTCTGCACCGTACCACCGCGCACGCCGCCGGGACCGTGGCGATCGCCGATCCCGTGCAGGAAACGACCCGACACCGCCGGCGGCGCGACAGCGCCCGGCAACTCGCGTTGCCGGGCGCCGGTCCGTGCTCCCGGCCGTCACGTCGCCCCACGGCGGCGAGACCGCGGCGCGTCAGAGACCTGCTGATCGGTCGGTCGGCTTGGGAACACTTATTTTCGGTACATGAGGAATGCGTTGGCGCACTGCCGCCCCCTGACGCCGGCCAGGCCCTGGCGCTCATTTGCGCGTGATCGGTGAGTGTGGAACAAGCCGACGTCACACGTCGAAGAAGACGGTCTCGTCCGGTCCCTGGAGGGCGACGTCGAAGCGGTAGGCGCGGCCGCCCCGCGATGCGGCTACGAGGGTGGGGCGGCGGCCGGGGGGGACGCGGGCGAGGATGGGGTCGCCGGCGTTGGACGGTTCGTCGTCGAAGTAGATGCGCGTGACGAGTCTGGTCAGCAGGCCGCGTGCGAACAGGCCGACGAGCAGATGCGGCGCCTGGAGGCGCCCCGGACCGGGCACGCGGCCGGGCTTGACGGTCTCGACCGCAAAACGCCCGGCCGTGTCGGTATGGACGCGGCCAAAGCCCGCGAACGACGGGCCCGCGGCCCCGCGCCGCGGGTCTTCCGGGTGGTCGCACCGGCCCGCCGCGTCGGCCTGCCATATCTCCAGCAGCGCGTCGGGGACGGCGCGCCCCGCCCCGTCGCGCACGCATCCCGCCACTTCGATCGGGACGCCCGGGGCGCCGGCGCCGCGCAGCCGCAGGCGGCCGCGCGCCGGCACGAGGATGCCGAAGAACGGGCCGACGGTCTGCGATGGGGTCAGCGGCGGCACCGGTCACGTCTCCAACGGCCGCGCGCCGGCACGAGGATGCCGAAGAACGGGCCGACGGTCTGCGATGGGGTCAGCGGCAGCGCCACCGGTCACGTCTCCAGCGGCGTGGCGTCGCGCCCGCGCAGCACGATGTCGAAGCGGTAGCCGAGCGCCCGGCCCGGCTCGGTGACGTCCAGCGCGAACGACGCGACGAGGCGCCGGCGGGCCGATGCGCCGGGCACCGCGTTGAAGATCGGGTCGAAGGCGAGCAGGGGGTCGCCGGGGAAGTACATCTGGGTCACCAGCCGGGTCAGGAAGCTGGGCCCGAACACCGAGAAGTGCACGTGCGCGGGCCGCCAGGCGTTCTCGTGGTTCCGCCACGGGTAGGCGCCGGGCCTGACGGTCAGGAAACGGAACGCGCCCTGCGCGTCCGTCAGGGTGCGTCCGCACCCGGAGAAGTTCGGGTCGAGGGGCGCCGCGTGCCGGTCGTCGGCGTGCGCGTAGCGCCCGGCGGCGTTGGCCTGCCAGATTTCCACCAGCGTCCCGGGCAGGGGGCGGCCGTCCTCGTCGAGCACCCGGCCGGCGACGACGATGCGCTCGCCGAGCGGCTCGCCGGCGTGCTGGCGGGTCAGGTCGTGGTCCGTCGGCCCGGGGGCGTCGTGGCCGTACACCGGTCCGGTGATCTCGGAGAGCGTCTGGGGGACGACCACCAGCGGCCGGGTCGGGCGCCGCGCGGCGGTGGACCGGTAGCCGGGCGCGTCGTTCGGCGGATGCCAGTCTGCCGGCGGACGCCGATACCCGCGAATCGGAATGCTGGTCGTACCCATGCCGTCGTCCGCCGGGGTTCGTGCGGACCGCCGCCGATCGTCCCCCGGTTGCTCGCCGGCGCCCGGAAGCGGGCCCGCGGCGCGCCTGTCGACGAGAATCCGGCGCCGCCGATCTCCCCCGGTTGCGCGCCGGCGCCCGGAAGCGGCTCGTCTTCCGCCCGGCCGGGCCGACGAACGGAGACGCGCCGCGCCGGCGCCCGGAAGCGGCTCGTCTTCCGCCCTGCTGATGCCCTGCATCCTCGTCAGGACGCTCTGCGCCGGCGCCCGGAAGCGGCTGGCTACTGCTATGATACAGAGTGCGGTCCGCGGGCGACCCCGCCCTGCGAGCGGCCCGGCCGAGCCGGGGAGATTGCGCGCCGGCCGGCGAGACGTCCTGCCGGCGGGAACCGGTGTGCTGCGCGCCGCCGCATGATCCGATATACCGGCCATACAAGAGCGGACAGGGAAGAACGTCGGCGGGAGCGGACCGCTTTTCGGAGGAGTGAAACGTTGCTTTCAGGCAAGTCGCGGTTGCGCCGCGCCGTCGCGCCGATTGTCGTGGTCGGCGGGCTGGCCGCGGGGGGAGGGGCGTTCGCGCAGTCGGGCGGGGCCGCCGAGGTCGCGCCGCGTGCCGCCGCGGTCCCGCCGGTGGTCGCTGTCGTGCCCTTCGCGAACGTCTCCGGCCGACCCGGCGACGACTGGCTGGGCGCCGGGATCGCGGAGACGGTCATCTCCGGCATGCAGCGGTCGGGCGGGCTGTCGGTCGTCGACCGTTGGGCGGGCGGCGCCGTAGCATCGGGAGCCGGCGCGGACCGCGTGCGCGCCGAGGCGCGGGACGCCGGCGTGTCGTGGCTGGTGGCCGGCGGGTTCGAGCGGATGGCCGACCGCCTGCGGATAGACGCGCGCGTCATCGACGTCGAGACCGGGACGGCGCGGGAGATCGCCAGCGCCGCCGGCCGCGCCGACGAGCTGTTCGCATTGCAGGATCGGATCGTGACGGAGGTGGCGGAGGGCATCGCCGGTCTGGCGGGCGCCGGGGGACCGGCCTCGGCCTTCCCGCCGGCGGCGCCGCCGGGGCCCGCCGCGGCCCGCGCGACGCCGAACCGCGGCCGTCGCCCGGCCGTCGCCCGGCCCGGTCCCGGCGCGCCGCCCGGCGGCGTCGGCTTCGCCCGTGTTCGCCCGGCCGCCCCCCGGCCGGCGGAGCGCGCCCCCCGGCCGCCGGCCGCGGCCGATCCCGCCGGCGGGGGCGCCGGGTTCGCCCCGGCCGCGCCGGCCGGAGACGCCGGCGTGCTCACGGGGCGGGAGACGGTGCGGCCGCGGCGGACCACGACCCCCCCGACCGTCGACGGCCTGCTGGACGATGCGGTCTGGAGCAACGCGGCCCGCATCAGCAGGTTCGTGCAGCGCGAACCGGTGGACGGCGCGCCGGCCAGCGAAGAAACCGACGTCTACCTCGCCTACGACGACACCAGCCTCTATCTGGCGTTCCACGCCCGGTACGAGAACCCCGAGACCATGCGGGCCAACCGGGTCGACCGCGACCGGGCGGGCTTCGGCGACGACACCATTTCGGTCTACTTCGACACGTTCCTCGACCAGCAGCGCGCCTACGTGTTCTCGGTGAACGGCTACGGCGTACAGGGCGACTCCATCGTCTCCGGCGGGCGCGGCGGCGGGTTCAGCGGCGGCGGGCGCGGCGGCGTCCCGCGCGGCGACCGGTCGTGGGACGCCCTCTTCGCGTCCGGCGGCCAGCCGGTCGCGGACGGGTTCACGGCCGAGATGGCGATACCCTTCAAGAGCCTGCGTTATCCGGCGCGGGCCGGCGACGTCCCCCACACGTGGGGATTCCAGATCGTGCGCCGGGTCCGGGACAAGGACGAGACCATCGTGTGGTCGCCGGTCTCGCGGGACGTCGCCGGGTTCCTGCCGCAGATGGGAGTCCTCGACGGGATGACCGGCCTGTCGACGAGCCGGAACCTGGAGATGCAGCCGACGTTCACCGCGTTCCGGTACGGGTCGTTCGACGAGGCCGCGGGGCGGGTGGTCGACGGCGCCCCCCGGCCCGAGGCGGGCGCCAACTTCAAGTACGGCGTGACCCCCAACCTCATCGCCGACTTCACCCTCAACCCCGACTTCTCGCAGATCGAATCGGACCGCCCGCAGGTCGAGGTCAACCAGCGCTTCGCCCTCTACTATCCCGAGCTGCGCCCGTTCTTTCTCGAAGGGGCCGAAATATTCCAGATCACGGCGCCGGTCACGGTCGTGCACACCCGGACCATCGTCGATCCCCGGTACGGGGCCAAGCTGACCGGCAAGGCCGGCAAGACCACGCTGGGGGTGCTGTTCGCCAACGACGAGGGGCCCGGCCTCGGCGTGGACGACCGCGCGGACCCGGCGTTCGGCCAGTCGGCGCAGACCTTCGTGGGCCGCGTCCGCTACGACCTCTACTCCGAGTCGTTCGTCGGGGCCGTCGTCACCGACCGCGAGTTTCTCGACGGGCACAGCCGCCTCGTCGGCGCGGACAGCAACTTCCGGATCGGCTCCACGCACCAGCTGGGTTTCCGGGCCTTCGGCACCGACCGGCGGGAGGCGCAGGCCGGCGCGGAGAGCGACGGCTATGCGCTCGACTTCGGCTTCCGGAAGCGGGGCCGCAACCTGAGCTACTCCGTGGACTCGTTCGCGCTGTCGCCCGACTTCCGGACCGACGTCGGCTTCGTGCGCCGGACCGACCAGCGCGAGACCGAGGCGCGGCTCGACTACCGGTGGTGGCCCCAGACCTGGGTGATCAGCTGGGGGCCGGAGTTGCGGTACGGGCGCAACTACAACTTCGACCGGGTGCTGGAGGACGAGACCTTCCGGGCCGGCGTCAGCGCCAACTTCGCGAAGAACGTCCGCTACAGCTTCGATCTCGACCAGGACATGGAGCGCTACCAGGGCGTCGACTTCGACAAGCGCCGCTACCGGATGTTCGGCAACGTCAGCACGAGCCGGGTGTTCTCGTTCGGCACCGGCTTCGACTGGGGGGACGAGGTCTACTTCGACCCCGCCAACCCGTTCCTCGGCCGCGAGAGCGGTTTCCGCACGTTCGTGAACTTCCGGCCGGTGTCGCGTTTCGCCACCAACATCAACGTCACGACCAGCCGCTTCACCGATCCGCGGCGCCTCTTCGTGGCCGGACTCAACCAGGGCGAGCGGAGCGAGGACGGCGAGATATTCAACGTGAACATCTTCCGCGCCCTCAACACCTATCAGGTCACCGACCGGCTGGCGCTGCGCAACATCACCGAGTTCAACACCTGGGACCGCACCTTCGGGCTGAACCTCCTGGCCACCTACCGCGTGAACGCCGGGACCGCGTTCTACGTGGGGTACGACGATCACTACCAGCAGTACGAGCACTTCCTCGACGACCAGGTGAACGCGATCGACCGCGGCTACCTGCAGACGAACCGCGCGATCTTCACCAAGATCCAGTACCTGTTCCGGTACTGACCGGCGGACGGGGAAACGTGAAGGCCCGCGTCCTGCATCCCTGGCGGGTATCCCATGCGGAGGCGGTCGGGGTGCAGGAGGCGTTGCGCCCGCGCCTCGTCTCCGCCCCCCTGCCGACGGGCCCGCGGCTGGTGGCGGGGGCCGACGTGGCCTATTCACGCCGCACCCATCGGGTGTACGCCGCCGTGGTGGTGGTGGCGCTGCCGGCGCTGGAGACGATCGAGACGGCAGGCGTCGCGCGGCCGGCGGCCTTCCCCTACGTGCCCGGGCTGCTCTCGTTCCGCGAGGCGCCGCCGCTGCTCGAGGCCTTCGAGCGCCTGTCGCAGGCGCCGGACGTGCTGGTGTTCGACGGGCAGGGGCTCGCGCACCCGCGCCGGTTCGGTCTCGCGTGCCACGTCGGGCTGCTGCTCGACACGCCTTCCCTCGGGTGCGCGAAGACCCGGCTCGTGGGCGAGCACGATCCCGTGCCGGACCGCCGGGGGGCCTCGACCCCGCTCCGGGCGGAGGGCGAGACGGTGGGGGCGGTGGTCCGCACGCGCCGGGGGGTGAACCCGGTCTTCGTCTCGCCGGGGCATCGGGCGGACACCCCCTCCGCCGCCGCCCTCGTACTGGCCCTCGCGGCCCGTTACCGGCTTCCGGAGCCGCAGCGCCGGGCCCATCACGCCACCGTGGCCCTGTACGCGCGGGATCGCGGCCGGCCCGCGGTCCCGGTCAGGACCCATCCGAACTTCGTGCCGAAGCGCCGGGCATGAGCGGCGCGGCGGCCGGCGCCCCCCGGCGCGGCGGCCGGCGCCCCCCGGCGCGGCCTGCCGCCCCGGCCGCCTGCCGCCCCGCCGACCTACTGCCCCGGCATCCGGGAGGGGATGTTCCCGTCCAGGGTGGCCATCATCTGCAGTCCATCGCGTGACGTGGCGACGCCGATGGCCGGCTGGTCCGGCGGATTGCGGGGCTGCCGATAGGTGATGCGGTACTGGCTGCTCACGAAGCGGTGCTTGCGCGCGACGTCGCGGCCCAGCGCGGCCAGCCTCTCGACGATGGCCGACGCCACCGCGATCCGCTCGAAGCTGCCGCGGGTGACCGGCACGAGCGCCTCGCCGACTCCCGCGGCCATGGACCCCGAGCCGAGCCGGCCGGTGACGAGCATCAGGGTGTGGACCTCCACCGAGTTCTCGACCATCCGCTCCACCATCCGGTCGATGCGCCCCTGCTGGCTCCGGCTGCCGTCGGCGCTGTCGGAACCGACGGTGATGATGACCGGGTAGTACTCGCGGTCGTCTTCGTCGTCGATGCGGTTCGTCTCTTCGACGAGCGCGTCGTTGAAGGTCGGGGCGGCCCCCGAGTCCGGCGAGATGTTGGCGATGTTCGCCTCCAGCTCCGCCCGGTCGGTGGTGTGCCGCGTGATCCAGCGCGGCTGCCGGGCCGTGGTCAGGACCGCGACCTCGACGTCGGCCGGCAGCTCCTGCAGCAGCACGCGGACGCCTTCGCGGAGCTGCGCCACGGCGCCGACCATGGCGTCGCTGTTGTCGACGAAGACGGTGAGCCGCACCGGCCAGCCGGCGGCCTCGAACTCGGTCGTCTCCACGTTCTCGCCGTCCCACTGCACGACGAGATCGTCTTCGGTCATGTCCGTGACCGGAACCCCCTCGGCGTCGACGACGGCCACGTACAGGGTGTGCTCCTGGGCCTGCAGGGGCAGCGGAGCGCCGAGGAAGCAGAACGCGAGCGCCGCGGCGGACGCCGGTCGAAGACGGCCGATCGGGAGCAGCATGGGGAACCTCCAGTTCCTCGGCACGGAAGGGGCGCGACGCCGCGCGGCGGCGCCGGCGACGCGATGAGGTCCCATTGTAGTCTCCCCGCGGCGCCGGATGCGGCCGCCGGGAACGCGCCGGCGCAGAGACGGCCATCCCGCCGGGGCCGTGCCGGCGCGGGAGCGCGCCGCATATGGTGATCCGCGAGTGGACCGCGGGAGGCCGCCGCCCGACCCGCGACGCTATAATGAGCCGCTCCGGGCGCCGGAGGGCGCCGGCGGACCTTCGGCCGCGGGCGGTCGGCCGCGTTCGCGCCGGCCGCCGTGAGGAGTCGACATGAAACGGCAGGGATGGCTGGTGGGGGCGATGCTGGCGGCGTCGGCGGTCGGCGGCGCCGTCTCGAACGTGCTCCTGACGGCCAGGCTCGACGCGCAGGGCGCGCAAGTGGTGACCGCTTCGCAGGTGAACGTCGTCGACGGGGCGGGGAGGCTGCGGGCGGTCCTGTCCGGCGACGACGAGCGCGGGCTGGCGTCGCTGGCGTTCTACGACCCCGATGGCGCGTTCCGGGGGCTGGTGGGGGTCGGCGCAGACGGCCGTCCGGTCCTGCGGTTCACCGATCCCGCCGGCGTGACGCGGATTCTCGCGACGGTCGGGCCGGAGGACGGTCGGGTCACGGTCGGGGACGAGACCGGGGGCCACGTCCGGATCGGTTTCCAGGCCGGCGTTCCCGGCGCGCCGCCGGAAGCCGGCGCCGGACCGGGGGGCCGCGATCTCCCGCCGCGGGTGCGCGACACCCCGTTCGTCGCCCTGTCCGACGGCCGCCGGCTTCCGATGCAACTGACCCTGGGAGACCGGGGACAGCCGAGGGCGACCCTGTTCAACCGCCGCGGGCAGCCGGGCATTGGCATGGTCGTGGGCGCCGACGACGCGCCGTTCCTGTCGGTGTTCGACCCCGCGGGCGCGCAGCGTCTCGCACTGGGCACGATGGAGGGCGCCACGTTGATCAACCTCGGAGACGGCGCGGGGCCGCGGCTCGTGCTCGGCGTCGCCGGGAACGGCCGGGCGAGCGTCGCCTTCCATGACGACGAGGGCCGCATCGAGCGCGAGGTCGCGGCCGACACCCCGTGAACGGCCCGAGCCGGCCGCGCGCCGAGGCCCGGCCGGCTCGGTCGGTCACCACCCTCCTATAATGGGGCGTACGGGACGGAGACTACCGAAATGCCTGGAACCATGGTCGAGTTCGCGAGCAACGGCGCCGCCGGCAGCGGCTACCTGGCGGCGCCGGCCCTCGGCGGCGGCCCCGGCGTCGTCGTGCTGCAGGAGTGGTGGGGGCTGGTCGATCACATCAAGGAGGTGGCCGACCGTTTCGCGGCGGAGGGGTTCGTGGCGCTGGCGCCCGACCTCTACCGCGGCGAGAGCGCCGCGAGCCCCGACGACGCCGGCAAGCTGATGATGGCCCTCGACGTCGGCCGGGTCGAGAAGGACCTGCGGGGCGCCGTCCGGTATCTGCTCGGGCGGGCGGACGTCACGACGGCGCGCGTGGGTACGGTGGGCTTCTGCATGGGCGGGCAGTTGTCCCTCTATGCCGCCTGCGAGAATCCCGCGGTCGGCGCCTGCGTCGTGTTCTACGGCATCCACCCGAACGTCAAGCCGAACCTGTCGGCGCTCGAGGCGCCGGTGCTCGGCTTCTTCGCCGAGCGCGACGCGATCGTCCCCCCGTCGGCGGCCCGGCAGCTCGAGCAGGACCTCGCGGCGGCGGGCAAGTCCGCCGACTTCACGGTGTTCGACGGCGCCGATCACGCGTTCTTCAACGACTCGCGCCCCGACGTGTACCACCCCGGGCACGCGGCCGCCTGCTGGTCGCGGATGCTCGCGTTCTACCGGGAGCATGTCCAGTAACCCGGATGGCCGCGGTCTCTTCGCCTGGCTGTCGCGGCTGCGCTCGTGGCAGCTCTTCCTGCTCGCGGGGGCGCTGTTCGCCGCGGACCTGCTGTTCCCGGACCCGGTCCCGTTCGTCGACGAGCTGATGCTGGGCCTCGCGACGCTGCTGCTGGGCCGGTGGAAGCGCCGCCGCGACGTGATCGATCCGCGGTGACGCGCGGGCGGCCCGCGGGGTCCGGCGCCCCCCGGGTCCGGAGGCCGAGATCGACCCATGCCCGGCGATTCGTTCGGACACTGCTTCCGCATCACCACCGCCGGCGAGTCGCACGGCCCCGGCAACGTCGTCATCATCGACGGCTGTCCGTCCGGCATCCCCCTCGCCGAATCGGATCTGGCCGAAGACCTGGCCCGGCGCCGGCCCGGCCAGAGCCGCATCGTGACGCCGCGGAACGAGCCGGACGCGCCCGAGATCCTGTCGGGCGTCTTCGAGGGCAGGACCACCGGCGCCAGCATCGCGATCCTCGTCCGCAACGTCGACCAGCGCGGGCGCGACTACGCCGACATCCGCGACAAGTACCGGCCCGGCCATGCCGACTTCACCTACGACGAGAAGTACGGCCGGCGCGACTACCGCGGCGGGGGGCGCGCCAGCGCGCGGGAGACCGTGGCGCGGGTGGCCGCCGGCGTGGTCGCGAAGCGGATCGTCGCGTCGTTCGGCGGCCGGGTGGTCGGTTACGTCCGCCAGGTCGGCGGCGTCGTGGCGGAGGTGCCCGACCCCGCCGCGGTGACCCCGGAGCAGGTGGAACGGCTGCCGGACGGCGCGCCGAACCTCGTCCGGTGTCCCGACGCGGCCCGCGCGGCCGAGATGGTGGCGTTGATCGAGCAGGTGCGCGAGGCGCGCGACTCCATAGGGGGAGTGGCCGAGATCGTGGCCGCCGGCGTGCCGCCGGGGCTCGGAGAGCCGGTCTTCGACAAGCTCAAGGCGGACCTCGCGAAGGCGTTGTTCAGCCTGCCGGCGGTGCTCGGCGTCGAGTACGGCGTGGGGTTCGGCTGCGCGGCGTTGCGCGGCAGCCAGAACAACGATCTGTTCCGTCCCGCGGAGGCCGGCGGGCATCGGCGCATCGTCACCCGCACCAACCGGCACGGCGGCATGCTCGGGGGCATCTCGAGCGGCATGCCCATCGTGCTGCGGGCCGCCGTGAAGCCGACGAGCAGTCTGCCCCGCGAGCAGTCCACGGTGACGGCCGGCGGCGAGCCCACCACCATCCGGACGAAGGGGCGGCACGACCCCTGCCTGCTGCCCCGGTTCGTCCCGATGGCGGAGGCGATGGTCGCCGTCGTCCTCGCCGATCACTGGCTGCGGCACCGGGCGGCGGCCGGGCCGCGCGCGGTCTGACGCGGGCGGCGCCGGCGCATCGCCCCCGCCCGGGCGACAGCGGCCGTGGCGGACCGGCGGGCCGTCACGCCCGCGGCGCCGGGTGCGTGTGTTACCCCGCTGGCGCGCGCCTTCAGCAACGTCTCGATGCGGGCCGTCACGCCCGCGGCGCCGGGTGCGTGTATTGCCGGCCCGCGGCGAACGCCCGCGGCATTGCGAGCGGCGGCGTCCCGCCCGACCGCCCGCGGCGAACGCCCGCGGCGTTGCGAGCGGCGATGCATCCCGCCCGACCGCGTCGTTCGTCGGTTGGACGTGCCCGACGTGCGCCCTTCTCACGCCTTTGTCGGGCGGGCGGTCTCCGCCCGCTGGCGCCCTCGGCGTTCGCTGGCGCCTTTTTCGGGCGCGGTGCGACGCAAGGGTTCCACCGCGGGCTGTTACAATGTCGGCGGCGGCGCTTCGGGAGGGTGGCCGCACCGCTGCCCGCGCGCACGCGAGGCGGTGCGGTCGAAGGTGGCGATCCAGCGCCGGCCCGGCCGCTGCCCGCGCGCACGCGAGGCGGTCCCCGAGGACGACGCGGACCGCTGCCCGCGCGCGTGTGCGAGGGTGGGCCGCGATGCTCCCGCGCGAGGAGCTGCGCGCCCTCGAGACCGCTGCCCGCGCGCGTGTGCGAGGGTGGGCCGGCCGGCGGCCCCGTGTCCGAACCCCGCGTCCGACTCGATGCGGCGGAGACGGCGCCCGGGCGCCCGGCGATGGGAACCGTGCAACCGTGGAGAACATGATCATGCGTAACGCCGTTCGTATTCTGCTGGCCGTCGCGGTGGGCGGCATTCTGGCGAGCTCCGCTTCGGCGCAGGATCTGGGGCCGACCGTGCCCGCTCCCTACGAGGCGGTCGAAGGCTGGCTGAAGCCGTTCGCCGGCGAGGGTTTCGCCTTCGGCGGGAACTCGGGGGTGTTCGTCGACTCGCCCGACCGCATCTTCGTCCTGCAGCGGGGCGAGACCCGCCTGCCCGATCCCGTGCCCGCCGGGTTCGCGGGCTATGCGGGCTCCATCGGCATCAACGTGCTTAGCGAGGCCGAGCGCCGGACGTGGCGGAACTGCATCTTCGTGGTCGACGGCGACGGGAACGTCATCGAGGTCTGGGACCAGTGGGACCACCTGTTCGAGGGGTCGGACGGTCCGGGGCCGCACCGCATCCGCATCAGCCCGTACGACCCCGAGCGCCGGGTGTGGGTGGTGCACGAGACGGGGCACCAGATCTTCGTGTTCTCGAACGACGGTAGCGAGCTGCTGATGACCCTGGGCGAGAAGAACGTCCCCGGCGACGACGAGACCCACTTCGGAGGGCCGCAGGACGTGGCGTTCCTGCCCGACGGCCGTGTGCTGGTGGCCGACGGCTTCATCAACTCGCGCGTGATGATTCTCGACGCCGAAGGCAACTACCTGACCGAGTTCGGCCGGCCCGGCGACGGCCGCGGCGAGTTCGACGTCGTGCACGCGATCGCCGTCGGCCCCAACGGCCGGATCTTCGTCGCCGACCGCAACAACCGGCGCGTGCAGGTGTTCAACCAGACCACCCGCGCCGCCGCCTGGTACCACCCGAACATCGCCCCCATCGCGACCTGGCCGGGATTCACCCTGCCGCTCGACGTCATCGTGAACCAGTACGAGGTGTGGGTGACGGACCTCGGCCCGGCCCGGATCGTCAAGCTCGATCTGAACGGCAACCCGCTGTTCAACTGGGAGCTCGATCAGGAAGGGCCGGGCGCGTTCATCGAGATGCACTCGTTCGCGGTGGACGCCGACGGCAACCTGTACGGCGCCGACAACCAGCACGGGCGCACCCAGAAGCTGACGCCGAAGGCCGACGCGGACCCCGCGGCGCTGATCGGGCAGCCGTTCGTGGAGGCCGGCGCGGGGCAGTGAACCGCCGGCGGCCCGCGTGCCGCGCCTCCGCGGCGCACGGGCGGGCCGCGGGGCCGATGCGAGAACCGAAGCCGACGCCGAAGGCCGACGCGGACCCCGCGGCGCTGATCGGGCAGCCGTTCGTGGAGGCCGGCGTGGGGCAGTGAACCGCCGGCGGCCCGCGTGCCGCGCCTCCGCGGCGCACGGGGCGGGCCGGCGCGAGGGCCTGCGCCCCGGACGGCTCCACCGCGCGCGTCCCGCGTCGCACGAGGGCGGGCCCGCGGAGCCGCCGGCCGCGGCGATGCGGTCGTTTCAACGACGGGAGGGTTCGAGATGGCAAGGGGCACTATCGTCAGGGTCGCGGCCGGCGCGGCCGCGCTGGCGGTGACGTTCGGACTCGGCTGGGTGGTGGCGAAGAGCGGCGCCGGCCAGGCGGCGCCGATTGCGTCGCTGAGCGATCTGGAGCGGAGTTTCCGGGAACGGATGCAGCAGGTGGTGCTGGTCGGCCACTTCACCATCGACGGGCGCGAGACCGGCGGCGCCCTCCCGGAACGGTACGAGATCGACGGCGTGGAGAAGGTGGGCGACGACCGCTGGCGCTTCGACGTGCGCATGGTCTACGGCAGCGTCGACGTCACCCTGCCGGTCGTCGTCCCCGTGGTCTGGGCCGGCGACACGCCGATGGTCTCCATCACCGACTTCGGCATTCCGGGGCTGGAGGGCGTCTTCACCGCGCGCGTGTTCTTCTACGAAGACCGTTACGGCGGTTCGTGGCAGCACGACATGGAGCGCGGCGTGTTCGGCGGCCTGATGTACGGCCACATCGAGCCGATGGCCGCCGGCTGACCGGGAGTCCGCGCCCCGACCGCCGCCCGCCCGGCCCGGCGCCGCGCTCGCGGCCGGCGCGGTCCGCGGCGATGATTCGCGTGAGTGTGCGGTCGGTCCCGCTTTGGCCGGCGTTGCGCCGGCGCGTAGCGGATGATACGTTCATGCGGTTTTCGGCGATCCGTTGGATTCCCCTGCCGCCGTGACGAGACGACCAGCAAGGAGTTGAGCGCAATGCGAACAGGATTGGGTTTCGCGAGCGGTGGCTGCAGGGCGCTGGCGCTGTTCGGCGTGGTGTTCGCGGTGGGGGCCGGTTCGGCCTCGGCGCAGATCACCATCAGCGGCGATCAGCACACGACGTTGAAAGAAGGCGGGCAGCTGGAGTGGACCATCACCGTGAAGTGGCGGCAAGCCGTCGGCGCCGGCGGCAGGACCGTGACCGTGACGCCCAGGGTTACCGCCGCCACCTCCGGCGTAACCACGGTTGGCGGCCCGGACGCGGTCACCCAGGCCGAAATCAGCGGCGGCGCCGTGGATTACCGTGCGTCGGCGCCGTCGAACACGAGCATCGTCTTGCCCGTTCCGGCCGGCCCGACCAGCGGCACCGCTCCGTCGTCGGGCACGGTGACCAGGACCTACGCGGTGACTACGAACGCAGACACCGACGCGGAGGACGAGAAGTTCAACGTGAGTTTCAGCGTCGTCAGCGGCGGCCTTCTTGGACAGGATGGGCAAGTCGTCGCGGCGCCCGCCGACGGGTCGTTCGTGCGCAGCATCACCATCGAAGACACCCAGGAACAGACGTTCGTGTGGAACCCACCCGCCGACGACGACGCTTCGCCGAAGGAAGGGACACCCGTCACGCGCACCTTCAGGCCCTACCCCGCCCCCTGGAACCTGACCTGGAACGCGGTGCTGTCCGTGGACGAGAGCGGCTATGCTCCGAGCCTGGGCGCCACGACGTTCAGCCTCATCTTCCAGTCGCGTAACGTATCCATCACGCCGCCGGACAACGACGGGAATCGGGAAGACGACACGATCGAAGTGCGCGCGTTCCTGGCGGGGACCAACGACCTGCTGCCCGGGTACGAGCCGCTCGAGATCACGTTCGCGGACCTCCACGCGCTGCCCGAAGCCGACGACGTCGAGGCGAAGGCGTACGAAGACCGGGAGGGCGACGCCACGGGCAGGACCACCACCGAGGCCGATTCGGTCACGGAAGGCGGCGAGCCGGTCCACGTGCGGGTCACCATCGACCGCGGGTCGAACGGCTATCCCTCGGGCGAGAAGCTCGTCGTGAGACCCGAACCGGTCGACCCGGCCCAGCGGGCGGACTACCGGATCGAGCCGAACTCGATCGAGGTTCCCACCGGTAACGGCAGGCGGCACGCGGACTTCGTGCTGTATGCGGTGGCCGACGACGACGTCGGGGCCGAGACGCTCGATTTCATGCTCGTGACGACGGGCGAGACCGCCGCCAACGGACCCGGCGAGAGGAGGGTCCCGTTCTCGATCGACGTCGTCGACGCGACGATGCCGCTGCTCGCGCCGAAGCCGCAGGCCGAAGCGGAAGCCGTGGTCATGGCGGCGCTGGGCGACGGCCCCCTGTATCCCGGCCGTTCGTTCACGCTCGATATGACCGAACTGTTCGACTGGAACCCGGCGGCCGTCGCCGTGACGTTCGGGGCCGCCGTCAGCGGCGCGGCGGTGAGCGCGAGCGCCAGCGGCGAAACGGTGACGGTCAGGGCGGAAGCGGCGGGAGACGCCGCCGTCACGGTGACCGCGACCGCGGCGCCCAGGGGGTCGTCGGCCGTCAGCACCGGCCAGACGGTGGCGAACAGTGCCCGCGTCACGTTCGACGTGCAGGTTGACGAGGTGCCGCTGGAGGTGACGGTGACCGCCGATCCCGAGGAGGTCGCCGAGGGCGCCGTCACGACGTTCACCGCGACGGCGAACCGGCCGGTCACCGGGGACACCACGATCACGCTGACGGTCGTCCCCGCCGGCGGGCTCGAAGGGCCGGGGTCGATCGTGATCCCGGCCGGCGAGGAAAGCAGCTCGGTCACGCTGACGGCGCCGCAGGACGACGACACCGCTGACGAGTCGGTGTCGGTGGTCGCCGCCGGCGCCGGAATCCCGGGGTCGCGGACCATCCCGATTACCGTGGCCGACGACGACGCGGCGACGACCTACACCCTGTCGGCCTCCGCCGCATCGGTGGAAGAGGGCGGCAGGGTCACGCTGACGGCGACCGCGAGCCCGGCGGTCCGGGAGGCCACGGTGGTGACGCTGGAGCGCGACGCGGGCAGCACCGCGGGCGCCGGCGACTACCGCGTCGCTCCGGCGTCGATCACCATCCCGGCCGGCGGGACCTCCGGCGCCGCGGAGTTGACGTTCACCGACGACCTCGTGGTGGAAGGCGAAGAAACGCTGACGCTGAACGCCCGGGTCGGCGGCGTGAGCGCGGGCTCGGTGACGGTCACGGTGACCGACGACGACGTGGCGGCCACCTACACCCTGTCGCCCCCCACGGCTTCGGTGGAAGAGGGCGGCAGGGTCACGCTGACGGTGACCGCGGACCCGGTGGTCCGGGAGAACACGGTGGTGACGCTGGAGCGAGACGCGGGCAGCACCGCGGGCGCCGACGACTACCGCCTGACCCCGGCGCGGGTGGTCATCCTGGCCGGTGAATCTTCTGCCGACGTCACGTTGCGGGCGGAAGACGACGCCGTGGTGGAAGGCGACGAAACGCTGACGCTGCACGCCCGGGTCGGGGACGTGAGCGCGGGCTCGGTGACGGTCACGGTGACCGACAACGACGTGGAGACGACCTACGATCTGTCGGCTTCCGCCGCATCGGTGGAAGAGGGCGGCACGGTCACGCTGACGGTGACCGCGAGTCAGGCGGTCCGGGCGGACACCGAGGTGACGTTGATGCGTGATGCGGGCAGCACCGCGGGCGCCGACGACTACCGCCTGACCCCGGCGTCGATCACCATCCCGGCCGGCGGGACCTCCGGCGACGCCACGTTGACGGCCGTCGACGACACCGCGGTGGAAGGCGAAGAAAAGCTGACGCTGAACGCCCGGGTCGGCGGCGTGAGCGTGGCTTCGGTGACGGTCACGGTGACCGACGACGACGTGGAGACCACCTACCGCCTGTTGCTCTCCGCCGATGAGGTGGAAGAGGGCGGCATGGTCACGCTGACGGCGACCGCGGACCCGGCCGTTCGGGCGGACACGGTGGTGACGTTGGAGCGAGATGCGGGCAGTACCGCGGGCGCCGACGACTACCGCCTGACCCCGGCGTCGATCACCATCCCGGCCGGTGAGACGTCCGGCGCCGCCACGCTGACGGCCACCGACGACTACACCGTGGAAGGCGACGAAACGCTGATGCTGAACGCCCGGGTCGGGGACGTGATCGTGGCCTCGACGGAGCTCACCGTGGCCGACGACGACATGGCGACGACCTACCGTCTGTCGGCCTCTGCCGATGAGGTGGAAGAGGGCGGCACGGTCACGCTGACGCTGACCGCGGACCCGGTGGTGCGGGCGAACACCGAGGTGACGCTGGAGCGAGACGGGGACAGCACCGCAGGCGCCGACGACTACCGCGTCGCTCCGGCGCGGGTCGTCATCCTGACCGGCGAGTCTTCCGTCGCCGTCGAGTTGACGGCCACCGACGACGCCGAGAGGGAAGGCGGCGAAACGCTGACGCTGCACGCCCGGGTCGGCGACGTGAGAGTGGCTTCGGTGACGCTCGCGGTGGCCGACGACGACGACGTGGAGATCACCTACACCCTGTCGGGGCCCGCGGACATGAACGTCCCCGAGGGCCGGTCGGCCCAGGTGACGGCGACGGCCAGTTCGGCGGTTCCGGCGGACACGACGGTCGAGCTGGTCGCGACGGGCGGTGACGCCGGTGCGGCCGACTACTCGGCCGCGCCGATCGTGATCGGGGCCGGCGAGACGACGGGCACGACCCTGTTGATGGCCGTGGACGACGGCCTGGCGGAACGGTCGGAGGAGCTGACGCTCGAAGGACGGGTCGGCGGCATGAAGACCAACGCCCTGACGTTCACCCTCTGGGATGCGGCGGTCCCGGCCCTGCCGGTCGTCGCGCAGCTCCTGCTGGCGGTGTTCCTGGCCGTCGGCGGCTGCCGCCGGTACCTGCGGCGGCGGTAGCGTCCGGCGGCTTTTCGCGGCTCTCCCCTGCCCCCTTCTCCCCCGACGCGCCGGGGGGAGGGGGGAGGGGCTTCGTTTCAGACCGTGCGAGTGCCTGGTTCCTCTTGGGCGAAGCGGAGTGCGCGGACGCTCGGGTGCCCCGAGGTGCGAGCGGACGTGGACGAGAGCGCCCACGTTGGCGGCCGTTCGGGAAGGGCCGTGGTCGAGGTGATGCGCACGCTCCCGGATGACGGCAGCCCGTAGTGGAACCCCGGCCAGGGCGGGACGAGGGCGCCGGCCCGCGTCTCGCCGCCCGGCCGTTGCAATATACTGGCGGCATGGGTCTCCGTCGTCGCACGGCGCTGTTCGTCGCGCTTCTGTGGGGATCGGCCGCCGCCGGCGACGCCGGCCAGCCCCGGTCCGCGACCGGCCCGGGCCGCCTCCCGCCGCTTCCCGCGCCGGCCGAGACCGCACCGGTTCGGACCGCGCACGGCGACCCCCGCCTCGCCGCGCTGATCGCCGAGGCGCTCGAGCGCAACCCGCGGATCCGCGAGGCGCAGGCGCTCTGGCGCGCGTCGCTCCAGCGGGCGCCGCAGGTGGGCGCCCTGCCCGACCCGACGCTCGCGGTGACGCAGCACGCGCGTTCCCCCGAGACCCGGGTCGGGCCCCGGACCACCCTGCTTTCCGTCACGCAGCAGTTCCCCGGGTTCGGCAAGCGGGACCTGCGGGAACGGGTGGCCACGAAGGCCGCGGAGGTGCGCGCCGAGCTCGTGCAGGGACGGCGGGCCGAGGTCGTGCGGCTGGTCAAGCACGCCTACTACGACCTGGGGTACGTGGACCGCGCCCTGGCGATCAGCAGGGAGGAAGAAGAACTGCTGCGCCATTCCGAGGTCCTGGCGCGGTCCCGCTATGCGCAGGGGTTCGGCCAGCAGGGCGGCGTGCTTCGGTTCCAGACCGAGATCACCCGGGCCCTGCACCGCCGCGAGGATCTGCGGCGGCAGCGGGTCGACGCCGAGGCGGCGCTCAACGCGCTGCTCGACCGCGCCGCGTCGAGTCCCATCCCGCGGGTGGAGCTGGGCGCCCGCCCGGCGGCGGCGTTCGACGGCGGCGCCCTCGCGGCCGCCGGCGGCCGCGGACGGCCCGAGGTGCGGGCGGCCGCGCGGCGCGTCGAGGGCGCGGAGCAGGAAGTGGCGCTGGCCCGCCGGCAGCGCCGGCCCGACTTCTCGGTCGGGGTCGCGTGGGGCGCCGTTCTCGGCCGGCGCGACCCGGCCGGCCGCGCGGCGCCGCCCGCGGGCGACGGCAAGGACGTCTACAGCGTGATGGTCGGCGTGAGCCTGCCGCTGTTCCGGGCCGCGAAGTACGACGCCGGCGTCCGCGAAGCGGCCGCGCGCTCGGCGGCGGCGCGCGCGGCTCACCGGACCACGGTCAACGAAACGGAGCGGGCGGTACGCGCGACGGGGTTCCGGCTCCGGTCGATCGAGCGGCAGATCGCCCTGTTCGAGAACGCGCTGCTGCCCCAGGCCGAGCAGTCGCTGATCGCCACCGAGGCCGCCTACGCCGCCGGCGGCGCGGGGGTCCTCGACCTGCTCGACAGCCAGCGCGTGCTGCTGGACGTGCGCTTCGGCCTCGTCCGCCTCGACGTCGACTACCTGAAGACGCTGGCCGACCTGGAGCGGTCCGTCGGCGGCGGGGCCCCCGAGGCCGCGGGATCATGACCGGGGGCTGGACGCGGGCCGCGGCGCTGACGGCCGCCGGCGCGCTCGTCGCCGGCGCCGCGGTCGTGACCTGGAACCCCTTCGCCTGGGGGCCGGTCGAGGACCTGCGCGCCCGCGCCGGCCGGCCGGGCGCCGGCCCCGGCCACGCCGCGCACCTTCACGAACCGCCCGCCGGCGCGGACGCGCAGTTGTACACGTGCAGCATGCACCCGCAGGTGATCGCGGAAGAGCCGGGTTCCTGCCCGATCTGCAGGATGGACCTGGTGCCGCTCGAGCCGGAACCGGAACCCGACCCGCCCGCGGCCGGGGCCGGCCGCGGAGAGCCGGACGGCGCGCCGCGGGGCGTGGCGGTGAGCCGGGGTTTCCTGCAGAGCTTCGGGGTGCGGACGGCCGAGGTGGAGCGCGGCGCGCTGCCGATAGAGATCCGCACCGTCGGCTTCCTCGCCCACAACGAGGAGAGGGTCTTCTCGGTCAACACCAAGTTCGGGGGCTGGATAGAACGGGCGTACGTCAACAACGTCGGCGAGCAGGTGTCGGCGGGCGACGTCCTGTTCGAAATCTACAGTCCGGAGATGGTGACGACGCAGCGGGAGTACCTCTCCGCGATGGGATACGTCGAGCGCCTGCGGGCGCGGGGGGCGTACGCGGACGCCGTCGTCCGGGCCGAGTCGCTGCTCGAGGCGGCCCGCGAGCGGCTCGGCTACTGGGACATGACGCCGGAGCAGATCGACGCCCTCGCGTCGACGCGGGAGGCGAGCCGGACCATCGCGTTCGCCTCTCCCGCCTCCGGGTTCATCGTCGAGAAGATGGGCGACTCGCTGGAGGGGATGCGGCTCGACCCCGGCCGGACCGTGCTCAAGGTCGCCGACCACTCGGTGCTCTGGGCCGAGGTGGAGTTCTACGAGCACGACGTCCGCCATCTGCGCGAGGGCCAGCGCGTAGCGGTGACCGTCGACGCCTTTCCGGAACGCCGCTGGAACGGAGCCATTCTCTTCTTCCGGCCGGCCATGAACGCCGACACCCGCACCCTGACCGCGTTCGTCGAGGTGGACAACGCCGACCTGCGGCTCCGCCCGCGGATGTTCGCCAACATCGAGGTGCGCGTGCCCGGCGTCGACGGCGCGCTGACCGTCCCGGCCGAGGCGGTGCTGCACAGCGGCGCCCGCGCGGTGGTGATCGTGGCCGAGGGAGACGGGCGCTTCACGCCGCGCGAAGTCCGGCTCGGCGCGGCCGGCGGCGGGCGCCAGCAGGTGGTGGACGGCCTCGCCGCCGGGGAGCGGGTCGTCACCTCGTCGCAGTTCCTGATCGATTCGGAGAGCAACCTGCGGGCCGCCATCGACCAGCTGCTCGGCGAGCGCGCGGCGGCCGCCGCGGCGCGCCCGTGATCCCGGCCCGGGACCGGCCGGCGTGCTGAACCGCATCATCGACTGGTCGCTCGCCAACAAGCTGCTGGTGCTGCTGGGGTGCGCGGCGCTGGCGGGGGCGGGCGCGGTCTCGCTGTCGAACCATCCCCTCGACGCCATCCCCGACCTGTCCGACGCGCAGGTGGTGGTGTACACCGAGTTCCCCGGCCAGGCGCCGCGCATCGTCGAAGACCAGGTCACCTATCCGCTCACCACGCAGATGCTGTCGGTGCCGTACGCCCGCGTGGTGCGCGGCTACTCGTTCTTCGGCTACTCGCTCGTCTACGTCCTGTTCGAGGACGGCGCCGATCTGTACTGGGCGCGCAGCCGGGTTCTGGAGTCGCTGAGCCACGCGTCGAACCGGCTGCCGGCCGAGGTGACGCCGACGCTGGGGCCGGACGCCACCGGGGTGGGCTGGGCGTTCATCTACGCCCTCCGGTCCGACCGCCACGATCTGAGCGAACTGCGGTCGGTGCAGGACTGGTTCCTCAAGTACCAGTTGAACGCGGTGCCCGGCGTGGCGGAGGTCGCCAGCGTCGGCGGCTTCGTGCGCCAGTACCAGATTACCGTCGACCCCAACCGCCTGCGGGCGTACGGCATTCCGCCGGGGCGCATCGGCGAGGCGGTGCGGCGGAGCAACAGCGACACCGGCGGGCGCCTGCTGGAGGTGGCCGGCCGGGAGTTCATGATCCGGGGGCGGGGCTACATCGAGTCGCTGGACGACATCCGGAAGACGGCGCTCGGAGTCGATGCGAACGGTACGCCGCTGCTTCTCGAGGACGTCGCGCGGGTCGGCGTCGGTCCCGAGATCCGGCGCGGGGTGGCCGAGTGGGACGGCGAGGGGGAGACCGTCGGCGGCATCGTGGTGGTCCGCCACGGCGCGGACACGCGGGCGGTGGTGCAGGCGGTCAAGGCGCGCCTCGATGAACTGCGGCCGCGGCTTCCGGAAGGCGTCGAGGTCGAGGTCGCCTACGATCGCACCGACCTCATCGACAGCGCCGTCGACAGTCTCCGGTCCAGCCTTCTTCAGCAGTTCGCGGTGATCGGCGTCGTCTGCCTGATCTTCCTGCTCCACGCCGGCAGCGCGGCGGTGGCGATCCTCTCGCTGCCGGTCGGGTTCCTGCTCGCCTGCCTCGTCACCCACCGGCTCGGCATCCAGCTCGACGTCATGTCGCTGGGGGGCGTGGCGGTCGCCATCGGCACGATGGTCGACGCGGGCATCGTGATGGTGGAGAACGCGCACCGGCATCTCGCGCGGCGCGACCCCGGCAGGCCGCACTGGCAGGTGGTCGGGGAGTCGTGCCGCGAGGTGGGGCCGTCGCTCTTCTTCTCGCTGCTCCTGATCACCGTCTCCTTCCTCCCGGTGTTCACCCTCGAGTCGCAGGAGGGACGGCTCTTCCGTCCGCTGGCCTGGACGAAGACCGCCTCGATGGCCGCGGCGGCGCTGCTCTCCATCACCCTCGTGCCGGTGCTCGTCGGCTACTTCGTCCGGGGGCGGATCGGGCCGGAGCACCGGAACCCGGCCCGCCGGGTGCTGGCGGCGCTGTACGCGCCGGTGCTCCGGTTCGCGCTGCGGTTCCCGGTCTTCGTGCTCGCCGGCGCGCTGGCCATGCTGGCCGCGGGGGCGCTGGCGTACTCCCGCATCGGCTCCGAGTTCATGCCGCCGCTCTGGGAGGGGGACATCCTCTACATGCCGACGACGCTGCCGGGGATCTCGATCACCGGGGCGCGGGAACTGCTGCAGCAGACCGACCGGATCATCAAGACGTTCCCGGAGGTCGAACACGTCTTCGGCAAGGTGGGGCGCGCGGACACCGCGACCGACCCCGCGCCGCTCTCGATGATCGAGACCACCGTCAAGCTGAAGCCGCGGAGCGAGTGGCGGCCGGGCATGACCCCGAACCGGCTGATGGCGGAGATGCACGACGCCATCCGGATCCCGGGCCTGACCAACGCCTGGACCATGCCCATCAAGACCCGCATCGACATGCTCTCGACGGGCATCAAGACGCCGGTCGGCGTCAAGATCGCCGGCCCCGACCTGACCGAGCTGGAGCGCATCGGCGAGGAGGTCGAGCGGGTGGTGCGCGGCGTGCCGGGCACCCTCAGCGCCTACGCCGAGCGGGTGATGGGCGGCAACTACCTCGACATCTCCATCGACCGCGGCGCCATCGCCCGCCACGGGCTGACCGTGGACGACGTGCAGCAGGTGATCCGGACCGCGATCGGCGGCCTGCACGTCACCACCACCATCGAGGGGCTGCAACGCTACCCGGTGAACCTGCGCTACAGCCGGGAGCTGCGCGACGACCTGCCGGCGCTGCGCGCGGTGCTGGTGCCGGCGCCCTCGGGCACGCAGATCCCGCTGGGACAACTGGCCGATCTGGAGTACGTGGTCGGTCCGCCCGCGATCAAGAGCGAGAACGCCCGGCCGAACGCCTGGGTGTACGTCGACATCGACGTCTCCGACCTCGGCCGCTACGTCGAGACGGCGCGCGCCGCGGTGGAGGCGCAGGTCGAGGTCCCCCCCGGCTACACCGTCACCTGGAGCGGCCAGTACGAGTCGATGCAGCGGGTCGAGCGCCGTCTGCGCTACGTGGTCCCGCTGACGCTGCTGCTGATCTTCGTCCTGATCTACCTGAACGTCCGCTCCGCCCTGATGACCGCCGGCATCCTCCTGGGCGTGCCGTTCGCGCTGAGCGGCGCGTTCGGCCTGCTCTGGCTCCTCGACTACAACCTGAGCATCGCCGTCTGGGTCGGCGTCATCGCCCTTTCCGGGCTGTACGCCGAGACCGCCATCGTGTTCCTGCTCTATCTCGACATCTCCCGGCGGCGGGCGATGGCCGAAGGCGGGATGAACGACCGGAGGGATCTGGCGCTGGCCATCTGGTCCGGGGCGATCGCGCGCGTCCGACCGGTGGTGATGACCGTCGCCACCGACGTCCTCGGCCTCGCGCCGATCATGCTGAGCACCGGCACCGGGGCCGACGTGATGAAGCGGATAGCCACCCCGGTGTTCGGCGGCGTCGTCACCTCCGGCATCGTCGTCCTGGTGCTCCTCCCCATCCTCTATTTCCTCTGGAAGGCCCCCGGCCTGCCGGGCCGCGGCGTCCTCCGCGGGTTCGACCCGTCCGGCGCGCCGGTGCGCGCCGGCGGGTAGTAGCGGCCCTCGACGTCGGGACCCGGGGTCCCGCCGAGGCCCGGACCCCGTCGCCGCGACCCGTGACCGAGACGATGCGACAGGTCGTTCGCGTTATCATGCGTGGACGAGCGCCGTTCCCGGCCGGGGAGGACCCATGAACGCCAAGGGGCTGACGCCGATACTCAACGTCTCGGACCTGCAGGAGGGCTTCTCGTGGTTCGACGGCCACGTCTTCCGCATCGGCCGCGGGACGGACGCGGCGTAGACGCAAGGTCGTCGCTTCCAGCCGCAACGCGGGCGGCCGGCGCCGCGGAGCCCGATGACGACCAGCAACGCCGACCTGCACTGGATCGCGAACTACATCCAGGGCATCGCCGACGACGTGCTGCGCGACCTGTACGTGCGCGGCAAGTACCGCGACGTCATCCTGCCGATGACCGTGCTGCGGCGGCTCGACGCGGTGCTCGAAGGCGGCAAGCAGGCGGTGCTCGACATGAAGGCGGTGCTCGACGCGGCCGGCGTCGTCGAGCAGGACCCGGCGCTGCGGCAGGCGGCGGGACAGGCGTTCTACAACACGTCGCGGTTCACCCTGCGCGACCTGCGGGCCCGCGCCGGCCGGCAGCAGCTCGAGGCCGACTTCCGCGACTACCTCGACGGGTTCTCGCCCAACGTGCAGGAGATCCTCGACAACTTCGAGTTCCGCAACCAGATCCCGCGGCTCTCGCGGGCCGACGCCCTCGGCACGCTGATCGAACGGCTGACCGCGCCCGACGTCAACCTGGGCCCCGCCCCGGTGCGGGACGCCGACGGCTCGGTCCGGCATCCCGGCCTCGACAACCACGGCATGGGCTCGATCTTCGAAGAGCTGGTGCGGCGCTTCAACGAGGAGAACAACGAGGAGGCGGGCGAGCACTGGACCCCGCGCGACGCCGTGCGGCTGATGGCGCAGCTCGTCTTCCTGCCCGTCGCCGGCGCCGTCCGGTCGGGCACCTACCTGCTCTACGACGGCGCCTGCGGCACCGGCGGCATGCTGACGGTGGCCGAGGAGACGCTGCGGCAGATCGCGGCCGAGCACGGCAAGCAGGTCTCCACCCACCTCTACGGCCAGGAGATCAACGCCGAGACCTGCGCCATCTGCAAGGCCGACCTGCTGCTGAAGGGCGAGGGCGAGGCCGCCGACAACGTCGTGGGGGGGCCGGAGCACTCGACCCTCGCCAACGACGCCTTCCCGGCGCGCGAGTTCGACTTCATGCTCTCCAACCCGCCCTACGGCAAGAGCTGGAAGACCGACCTCGAGCGCATGGGCGGCAAGCAGGCGATGCGCGACCCGCGCTTCGTCATCGAGCACGCGGGCGACCCCGAATACTCCCTGGTCACGCGCTCCAGCGACGGCCAGATGCTCTTCCTCGCCAACAAGCTGTCCAAGATGAAGCGGCGCACCCGGCTCGGCAGCCGCATCGCCGAGGTGCACAACGGCAGCTCGCTGTTCACCGGGGACGCGGGACAGGGCGAGAGCAACATCCGCCGCTGGATCATCGAGAACGACTGGCTGGAGGCGATCGTCGCCCTGCCGCTCAACCTGTTCTACAACACCGGCATCGCCACCTACGTCTGGGTGCTCACCAACCGCAAGCCCGGGCCGCGCCGGGGCAAGGTGCAGTTGATCGACGCCACGAAGTGGTACCGGCCCCTGCGCAAGAACCTGGGCAAGAAGAACTGCGAGCTCGGCGACGGCGACGTCGCCCGCATCTGCGACACCTTCCTCGCCTTCGAGGAGACCGCGCAGAGCCGCATCTTCGACAACGCCGCCTTCGGCTACTGGAAGGTGACCGTCGAGCGGCCCCTGCGCATCGAGGGCGCGGACCCGGACCGCGTCTACCGGCCGGCCGAGATCAGGGAACTGAAGGAGAAGGGCAAGCGGAGCGAGACCGCCCCGCCCGTCATCCGCAAGGTCCACAAGCGGGGCGCGCGGGCCGCCCCGCTGCACGGCCGGTTCCCGTCCGCCGTCGACGGGCGCCCCGCCGTGGTCGAGTACGAGCCGGACGGCGACCTGCGCGACAGCGAGCAGATCCCGCTGCAGGAGGAGGGCGGCATCGACGCGTTCCTGCGCCGCGAGGTCCTGCCGTACGCCGCCGACGCCTGGTACCGGCCGGACGCCGTGAAGGTGGGCTACGAGATCAGCTTCACCCGCTGGTTCCACAAACCGCCGCCGATGCGGACGCTGGCCGAAATCCGCGCCGACGTCCTGGCGCTGGAGAAGGAAACCGAGGGGCTGCTGGCGGAGATCGTCGGCGGCGGAGGGCGCGCGGACGGGGGGAAGCGATGACGGCGGAGAGGGGAAGGCGGGCTGACGTGGAGGGAGCCATCGGAGGGAACGTCATGACCGAGATCGTCTTCGAGGTCACCGAGGACGAGCTGGACGGCGGATACTCGGCCAGCGCACTCGGCTACGGCATCCACACCCAGGGCGAGGATTGGCCCGACCTGAAGGAGATGGCGAGAGACGCGGTGCTCTGCTACTTCGACGAAGACCGCGTTCCGAAAACGATCAGGCTCCGTCTCGTGCGGGACGAGGCTGTCGCCGTATAGAGCTGGCGGAGGATGCTCTTGAAGACGCGACACGAGCTGCTGGATTCCATCGCCGACACCATCAAGGACTACCGCGCCCGCGATCTGCCGGCGCCGACGCCGGATCACGTGGACAGGTGGATCCGTCAGTTCGGAGCCGACGTTCAATTGCCGATGCTGCGCGAGACGGACCATGTCTTGCGCCGAGCAGGATGACGACGCAGGCCCCCGGCGCATCGGATGCGAATCGCGGCCGGATGCGGACGTATGCCCGCACCGGCAGCGCCGTCTTCTGCAAGACGAAGGAGCGGTACGGCGGCCTGTCGAACATGGCCGGCGGGTTTCCGCTGTGCGTCAACGGTCTCCGCATCCGAACGTCCGAGGCTCTCTATCAGGCATGCCGGTTCCCGCACCGGCCGGAAGCGCAGCGGCTGATCATCGACCAGCGCAGTCCGATGGCCGCCAAGATGGAGAGCGATCCGCATCGGCACGATTCGCGCGGAGACTGGACTCGGGTTCGGGTCCCCGTCATGCGCTGGTGCCTGCGCGTCAAGCTGGCGCAGCACTGGGACGCGTTCGGCGAGCTGCTGCGGAGTACGGACGACCGGCCGATCGTCGAGCTGTCTCGCAAGGACGACTTCTGGGGCGCGCAGCCCGTGGACGAACGAACGCTCCGCGGCGTGAACGCGCTCGGGCGATTGCTCATGGAGCTGAGGCAGCTCGTCCGGAGCGAGCCGCGCGAGAACTTCTTGCTGGTCGAGCCTCTGAAAATACCCGAGTTCCTGCTCGACGGATGCCCGATCGGGCGGATTGCCGCGGGCCCGCTTGGCCGGACGACGCCGGCTGCGCTCGAGGCGCCCGACCGCGCGCCCCACGCCGCGACGCGGCCTGCCGCCGGGCAGTTGCCGCTGAGTGGATCGGCGCCGAAAGGAGGTCCCGTCCGTGCGGAAGCACTCGCCCGAATATCTGACGGATAGCGAGTCGGACGCTATGCGGCCGTATTCCGCCTACCGGGACTCCGGCGTCGACTGGCTGGGGGAAGTGCCGGCGCATTGGGAGGTGAAGCGGCTTGGTCAGATCGGAAATCTGTTCAAGGGCGGCGGGGGCACGAAAGACGATGCGGTTCCCGACGGTGTGCCGTGCGTACGGTACGGTGATCTCTATACGCACCACGAGTTTTTCGTGCGCGACGCGAAGTCGTGCGTTTCGGAAGAACGCGCGGCCCGGTATACGGCGATTCGGTACGGCGACGTCCTGTTTGCCGGTTCGGGCGAGACCATCGACGAAATTGGCAAGTCGGCGGTAAACCTCATTCACGGACCTGCGTGTTGCGGCGGCGACGTGATCGTGTTCAGGCCGCACGTGCAGGCAAGAGCGAAATTCCTGGGGTATGCGATGGATTGCGCGTACGCTGCCAACCAGAAGGCGCGCATGGGACGCGGCTTTACCGTCATGCACATCTATCGCAGCGAATTGAAGTATCTGTACGTTGCTCTTCCTCCCATCTCCGAACAGGTCGCCATCGTCCGCTTCTTCGATCACGTCGACCGCCGCATCCGGCGCTACGTCCGCGCCAAGCAAATGCTGATCGCCGTGCTGGAGGAACAGAAACAGGTTTTCATCCAGCAGGCCGTCACGGGTCGGATCGACGTTCGGACGGGTCGGCCGTACTCGGCGTACAAGAATTCCGGTGTGGAGCACCTGAAGGAAGTGCCGGCGCATTGGGACGTCCGGAGGCTGCGCACCGTCGCCGAATTGCGGGTCAGCAACGTCGATAAGCACGTCAAGAATGGTGAACGACCCGTTCGTCTCTGCAATTATGTCGACGTATACAAGAATGACCATATCAGGCCCGGAATAGGGTTCATGAGAGCGACGGCAACACCGGGAGAGATCGAACGATTTCGTCTCCAGTGCGGCGATGTGCTGATTACAAAAGATTCCGAGTCGTGGAACGACATCGGCGTACCGGCCCTCGTAGAAAGCACGGAAGAAGACATCGTGTGTGGTTACCATTTGGCGTTGCTTCGGCCGCTTTCCGATTGCGTCGACGGCGGTTATCTGTTCCGCGCTCTGCAAAGCTCTGGAGTTGCGCATCAGCTTCAAATCGAAGCGAACGGCGTCACGAGATTCGGACTCACACACGGTGGGATCAAGTCTATATGGCTACCCTTGCCATCGCTCGCCGAGCAAGCCGCCATCGTCCGCTTCCTCGATCACGGCGACCGGCGCATCCGGCGCTACGTCCGCGCCATGCGGAACCTGGTCGGTGTTGCGGCCAGCCGGACGGAGCGAACGTCGTTCATCGACGAGTACCGCACCCGCCTGATCGCCGACGTCGTCACCGGCAAGCTCGACGTGCGCGAGGCGGCGGCCGGATTGCCCGACGTTGATTCCGCCGCTGTCCGCGATGACGGCGACGATGACGTCAATCCGGCCGAGGCGCCGGGCGTGCCGGACCCGGAACGGATCACGGCCGGGGCGGAACACGATGCCGCCGCGGACGTCATGCTTGACCAGCGGAATCACCCGGCCGGGCGGGAGGAGCGGGCGTGAGCGGACGGCGCGTGCAGCGGACGCTGGAGCCGGCGGTGCTGCGCTGGGCGCGGGAGCGCGCCGGACTCGACGCGGAGACGGTCGCCGGCAAGGTCGGCGTCAGGCCGGACCGGGTCGTGGAGTGGGAGCGGTCGGGAAGGATCAGCGTGGCGCAGGCAGACAGGCTGGCGCACCACACGCGCACACCGGTCGGCTACCTTTACTTGCGGCAGCCGCCGCGGGACGACCTGCCGATACCCGATTTTCGCGCCGCGGAGGACGCGCCACGGCGCCCGAGTCCCGAACTTCTGGAGACCGTGCATCTCATGGCCCGTCGGCAGAGCTGGATGCGCGAGGACCTGATCGAGGACGGCGCCGATCCGTTGCCGTTCGTCGGCTGTTGCCGCGATTCGACGTTGGCCGAGGCCGCCGCGGCAATGCGGAAGCACCTGGATCTGGAAGCAGGTTGGGCCGCGCGCCGGGGCACGTGGACGGATGCGCTGCGGCACCTGCGGAAGCGCGTGGAGGCTCGCGGCGTCCTGGTGGCGTTCAACGGCGTCGTCGGCAACAACACGCACCGAAAGCTCGATCGCACGGAGTTTCAGGGGTTCGCGCTGATCGATCGCTACGCGCCGCTGATCTTCGTCAACGGCGCGGACTTCAAGGCGGCGCAGATGTTCACGTTGGCGCATGAACTCGCCCACGTGTTCGTCGGCGCTACGGGCGTGTCGAACCTCGCCGCCGCACGGTCTCCGAGCCACGACACGGAGCGGTTCTGCAACGGCGCCGCGGCGGAATTTCTGGTGCCCGGGGAGGAACTGAGCGCCCATTGGCGGCAGGTCGGAACGCTTGCCGAGTCGCTTCAGGCGGCGGCCAGGCAGTTCAAGGTCAGCGTGCTGGTCGCCGCCCGCCGGACGCTGGATCTCGGCCTCGTCGACCGGGGTGAGTTTCTGCGGTTCTACGACGACTATCGGCGGCAGGCGGAAAGCGGTCCTGACGAGAAGGCCGGGGGCAACTTCTGGAACAGCCAGAACGTTCGCGTCGGCCGCCGATTCGCCGCGGCCGTCCGGCGCGCCGTGCTGGAGGGCCGCCTGTCCTATCGCGAGGCGTATTCGCTGACGGGGTTGCGGGGCGACACGTTCCACAAGTTCATGCTTTCACTGGATCCGGCATCATGACAAGCGTGTTCGTGCTCGACGCGAACGTCTTCATCGAGGCGCATCGACGCTATTACGGACTCGACCTGTGTCCGGGTTTCTGGGAATGTCTTCGTCACTACGGCGAGCGCCGGAATCTGACGAGCATCGACAGGGTACGGCAGGAGTTGTTGCGGGGCGGGGATGCGCTGTCGAAATGGATCAAGGACGCGCCTGGAGAGTTGTTCCGTTCGTCCGCCGAACCGGCGGTCGTGGACGTTTTCGAAGAGACGATGACCTGGGTCGATGAGAACGTTCAGTTTCGACGGGCGGCCAAGGAGGAGTTCGCGACGGTGGCCGATGGATGGCTGGCGGCTTACGCGAAGGTTCATGGCGCCGTGGTGGTCACGCATGAACAGTACCATCCGGATGCAAAGCGGCGCGTGCCGCTGGGGAACGTTTGTCGCCGGCTGGACGTGCCCATGCAGGACACCTTCGGCATGTTGCGGCAGCTTGCGGTCCATTTTCAGTGGACGGGCAGTTGAGATGGACGCCAGCCGCACGTGCCGGGATCTGCAGCGGCAGATGGGAGCCCTCTTTACCTGCTCGGAGCAGGGCGGCCATCTGCGCGTCCGCACGCCGTACCTGTATCCCGACGGCGACAACATCGATCTGTTCTGCAAGGTCGAGGACGGCGTCGTGACGGTGAGCGACTTGGCCGAGACCACCGGCTGGCTGCGCATGCAGTCGGCGGGGCTGCGCCGGTCGCCGAAGCAGGCGCGGCTCATCGAAGACGCGTGCGTGACGCACGGGATCGAGTTCCGGCGCGGGATGCTGCAAGCCCGCTGCGGGCCGGGCGACGAGTTGGCCCGGGTGGTGACCCGCGTCGCGCAGGCGGCTTTGCGGGTCTCCGACCTGTGGTTCACGTTCCGGACGCAGGCCGCCGGGTCGATCACGGACGAAGTGGCCGATTTCCTGACCGAGCGGGAGTTCGGATTCAAGCGCGCGGAGAAACGGACCGGCCGGTCGGGACGCGGCTGGACGGTCGACTTCGACGTTCGGACCCCGCGGCGCGGTTCTCTGGTCCAGGTGCTGAGCACCGGGAACCGCGCGGCGGCGCGCAGGGTCTCGGAACACGTGCTGGCCGCCTGGCACGATCTGAGTCACCTGGCGGCCGGACCGGAAGCCCTGGCCTTCGTCTCGCTGTTCGACGATGCGGCCGACGTCTGGACCGACGAGGATCTGCGGCTGGTCGAGTCGTTGTCCACGGTGTCGCACTGGTCGCGGCCCGACGAGTTCGCCGCCGTCCTGAGCGCGCCGGCATGACGACCGCGCCGGCGGCGCGGTGGACGTGGGAGCCGCTTCAGATACAGGTTCGAGGCGCCGAGGTGATGCGATGACGAAACGTGGATCTGCGGCGAACGTGACGCCCCACGGCGCGGCGCTCGTGGGGTTGCCGGCCGCGGAGCGTCTGGAGAAGAAGGGCTGGATCGACGCGGGCGCTCCGCGCGCGGGCCGATGACCACCGACACCACCGAACGCGGCCTCGAACGTCTCGTCTGCACGGTGCTGGCCGGCCACCCGTGCGAGCCGCCGGAGGAAGGCCGGGCGGCGGAGACGCGCGCCGGATACGGCGGCGTGGGCTGGAGCGGCGGCAGCTTCCGCGACTACGACCGCGAGTTCTGCGTGGACCGGGTCCAGCTCGCGGCGTTCCTGCGCGCCACCCAGCCGCCGGCGGCCGAGGCGCTGGCGCTGGACGCGGACGGACCGGCGCGGAGGAAGTTCCTGGCCCGGCTGCAGGGCGAGATCTCGAAGCGCGGCGTGGTCGACGTGCTGCGCGGCGGCGTGCGGCACGGCGCGCACGACCTGGACCTGTTCTACGGCGCGCCGTCGCCCGGGAACGCGGCGGCGCGGGAACGGTTCGCGCGGAACCGCTTCACGGTGACGCGGCAGTTGCGCTACAGCCGCGACGAGACGCAGCGGGCGCTCGACGTCGCGCTGTTCGTCAACGGCCTGCCGGTGGTCACCTTCGAGCTGAAGAACAACCTCACGAAGCAGACGGCGGACGACGCGGTCCGGCAGTACCGGCGCGACCGCGGCCCGCGCGAGAAGCTGTTCGAGTTCGGCCGCTGCGTGGCGCACTTCGCCGTCGACGAGAACGAGGCGCGCTTCTGCACCCACCTGCAGGGGAAGGCGTCGTGGTTCCTGCCGTTCAACCGGGGCTGGAACGACGGCGCCGGCAACCCGCCCAACCCGCGCGGCATCCGCACCGACTATCTCTGGCGCGAGGTGCTGGCCCGCGAGAGCCTGGCCGACATCCTGGAGAACTACGCGCAGGTGGTGGAGGCGAAGGACGAGAGGACGGGCCGAAGGAAGCGGACGCAGATCTGGCCCCGCTACCACCAGCTCGACGTCGTGCGCCGCCTCCTGGCCGACGCCGCGGCGCACGGGGCCGGCCGGCGCTACCTGATCCAGCACTCGGCGGGCAGCGGCAAGAGCAACTCCATCGCCTGGCTGGCCCACCAGTCGATCGCGCTGGCGAAGGACGGCGCCCCGGTCTTCGACTCGGTCGTCGTGGTGACCGACCGCCGCGTCCTCGACCGGCAGATCCGCGACACCATCCGGCAGTACGCCCAGGTCGGCGCGACGGTGGGGCACGCGGAGCGCGCCGGCGACCTGCGCCGGTTCCTCGAGGCGGGCAAGAAGATCATCATTTCGACGGTGCAGAAGTTCCCCTTCATCCTCGACGAGATCGGCAACGAGCAGCGCGGGCGGCGCTTCGCCATCCTCATCGACGAGGCGCACTCCAGCCAGGGCGGGCGCACCGCCGCGGCGATGGGGCGGGCGCTGTCCGCGGCGGGCGCGGAAGGCGAGGACGAGACCACCGAGGACCGCATCAACCGGCTGATGGAGTCGCGCCGGCTGCTGCCGAACGCGAGCTACTTCGCGTTCACCGCCACGCCCAAGAACCGGACGCTGGAGATCTTCGGCGAACCGGACCCGCAACCCGGCGGCGCCGTGCGGCATCGCGCCTTCCACGGCTACACCATGAAGCAGGCGATCCAGGAGGGCTTCATCCTGGACGTGCTGGCGCACTACACGCCGGTGGCCAGCTTCTACCGGCTCGCCAAGACCGTGGAGGACGACCCGGAGTTCGACGTCAGGAAGGCGCAGAAGAAGCTGCGGCGCTTCGTCGAGGGCCACGACCACGCGATCCGCCTCAAGGCCGAGATCATGGTCGACCACTTCCACGACCGGGTGCTCGCCGGCAACCGCATCGGCGGCGCGGCGCGGGCGATGGTGGTCACCGGCGGCGTCGAGCGCGCGATCCGCTGCTTCCACGCCATCCGCGACTACCTGCTGGCGCGCAGGAGCCGCTGCCGGGCGATCGTCGCCTTCTCCGGCGAGCACGAGTTCGGCGGCGCGAAGGTCAGCGAGGCGTCGCTGAACGGCTTTCCGTCCGGCCGCATCGCCGAGAAGATCCGCGAAGACCCGTACCGCTTCCTCGTCTGCGCCGACAAATTCCAGACCGGCTACGACGAGCCGCTGCTGCACACGATGTACGTGGACAAGACCCTCTCCGGCATCAAGGCGGTGCAGACCCTGTCGCGCCTCAACCGGGCGCATCCGCGGAAGCACGACGTCTTCGTGCTCGACTTCGTGAACGACGCCGACACCATCCGAGACGCCTTCGCCGACTACTACCGCGCGACGATCCTGGCCGACGAGACCGACCCCGACCGGCTGCACGACCTGCAGGCGGACCTGGACGCGGCCGGGGTCTATCAGTCCGGGCAGGTCGACGAACTCGTGGCGCGTTACCTGGGCGGGGCCGGACGCGACGCGCTCGACCCGATCCTCGACGCCTGCGCGGCGGCCTACCGCGCCGACCTCGACGAAGACGCGCAGGCCGCCTTCAAGGGCCGGGCGAAGGGCTTCGTGCGGACCCACGGCTTCCTGGCCTGCGTGCTGCCCTACGGCAACGCCGCCTGGGAGAAGCGCTCGATCTTCCTGAACCTGCTGATTCCCCGGCTGCCGGCCCCGGCCGGGGAGGACCTGTCGCGGGGCATCCTCGACGCCATCGACGTGGACAGCTACCGGGCCGAGAAGCGGGCGGCGCAGAAGATCGCGCTGCCCGACGAGGACGCCGAGATCGGCCCCGTGCCGGCCGGCGGCGGCGGACCGCCCCCCGAGCCCGAGCTCGACCGGCTGTCGAACATCCTCCGGGCGTTCAACGACCTCTTCGGCGACGTCGCCTGGGAAGACGCCGACCGCGTGCGGCAGCTCGTCACCGAGACCATCCCCGCGCGGGTGGCCGGGGACGCCGCCTTCCGGAACGCGCGGAAGAACTCGGACGACGCCAACGCCCGCGTCGAGCACGACCGCGTGCTGGCCCGGGTGGTGACCGCGATGGTGAAGGACGACGCCGAGCTCTTCAAGCAGTTCATGGACAACGAGGGCTTCCGGCGCTGGATGACCGACGCGGTGTTCGAGCTCGCCTGCCGGCAGGCGGGCGCCCCGTGAGCCGGGCGCCGGGGCGGGCGCCACCGCCGGCTGGAGCCCCGCTCGGCTTCGTCGAGGACCGAGAGCAGGCCGGCGAAATCTTCGTGCAGCCGATCGACGACGGTGGAAGGCACGCGGTCCGCTCCGGCCGTCAGAGTGCGCCAACGATGTCGCGGGATCTGGACAGACGTTTCTTCACGTTCGCGGTGCTCGTCGTGCTGGAGGCGGCCGCGTCGGCGAATTCGCCGTCCGTCTTCAGCGCATGCACGCGTTCCGGAGACAACACGCCGGTCACCAGACCGCGCTCGGCGAAAGCCTTCCGGCAGGCCGCCGTGAAGACGGCTTCGTACAACATGATGTTGAAGCGTCCGTCGTGCGGGTTCAGGAAGGCGTCGCCGGGCAGTTCGCGGCACGCATTCAGAAAGGACAGGAAGAGCTCTTTCAGGTAGTCGTTCCGCGCGCAATCGTGTGTCTTGCACTGCTTCGAGAAACGGTTGAGGAATTTGCGCATCGACGGTGCGTAGGTCTCACCGTCCACCAGCAGGGCGAAACCGCGAAGGATGATCTCGACGTCCTTGAGATGGAGGTCTGGTTCCGGTCTTCCGAGAAGCGTGCGCCAACCGGGTTCGGCGTTCACGCGGTAAAGCATCGTGTAGAACGCGGAGTGGTACATGCTCGTACGGATTTCCTGAGGGCGGAGGTTCACGCCGCCGGTGTTCAGTCGATTGAAGATCTCGAATATCGCCGAATCATCGTCCGACGGCGACACCTGCTTGACGACGATGTTCCGGAGCGGACGCAGATCGAACTGCGATTGGTAGTCACCGAGAGAATCGTAGTCGATGCCGTGGAACGGGTTGGACCGATCCGGGAAAGGACCGGCCAGGTCCAGTTTGAATGGTCGAAAATAGTCGTCGTCGTCCAGCACGTCGTCCGGAATGCGTCCGGCGTCGTCGAAGGCGATCCGCAGTTCGTGCCGGTGTTGGTGACGAGGGAACCGCTGCTTGATGAAGTAGTAGATGGACATCAGCCGCTGCTGGCCGTCGATGACCAGGAACCGGTTGCGCGATTCCTCGTACAGAAACAACTGCGGCACCGGCAGGCCGATGATGAGCGACTCGATGAGCCTGGACGCACGAGGGAGGTCCCAGACGAAGTGCCGCTGGAACCCGGGGATCCTGACGGCGCCGCGGTCGATGAAGCTGCCGAGCGTCAACAGGTTGAAGTCGTTCGGGGAGACGGTGACGTCGTAGTGGTCGATGTGGATGCCGGCGTCGTCCTCCGCATCTTCCGCGAACCACGTGTTCCGCCGTTCGGTATCCACTTCGGGCTCCAGGTCGGGCGACGCCCGCGCTTCGGTGTTCTCGGCAACCGCGGATCGTCGACGGTCGACCTCTTGATTCTACCGGAGGTCCGCTTGATTCGGCGACGTCGGCCGTTCGGACCGCGGAGGCGTGTGGCCGCCGGACGGGTCGCGGACCTTCGCTTGACGGTCGTCGCGACCCCGGTCGGGACGGCGGCCCGCCGGGCGGACGAGCGGCGGGCGCCGCGCACGGAGTCGCCGGCCGCGGCGGCGGTCGGCGGGGGTTCGATGGGCGACCGGCCGCGCGGAATTCGCCTGGCGGCCCGCCGGGCCCGCCCACGGCGGGAACGGCGTATCATCTGACGAGCCATGCGGGGTGTGACCGATTCCAGCGCCGGCGGACGCCTGTGGGCGGCGTTCGGGCCCGGCGTGCTGTGGGCGGCGACGGCGATCGGGGTGTCGCACCTGGTGCAGTCGACGCGCGCGGGGGCGGCGGCGGGCTTCGGGCTGGTCGGGGTCATCGTGCTCGCCCTGGTCCTCAAGTACCCGTTCTTCGAATACGGACCGCGCTACGCGGCGGCCACCGGCCGGAGCCTGGTCGAGGGGTACGCGCGCACCGGCCGGTGGGCGCTGTGGCTGTACCTGGGCATCACGGTGCTGACCGGCGGCGTCATCCAGGCCACGGTGGTGATGTTCACCGCCTATCTGGTGGGGTTCGCGCTGGGCGTCGACTGGCCGCTGGCGGCGCTGGCGGCGGCGGTCATGGCGCCGGGCTGCGCGCTGCTGTGGTGGGGCCGGTTCCGGGGGCTGGACCTGTCCATCAAGGCCGTCGTGCTGCTGCTCGCGGTGTCCACGGTGCTGGCGGCGGCGGTGGGCCTGCCGCGCGCCGACGTCTCGACGCTGGCGCTGTGGCCGGCCGACGCGGTCGGGGCGTCCGTGTCGTTCCTGTTCCTGCTGGCCCTCGTGGGGTGGATGCCCTCGGCGATCGACATCTCGGTGTGGAGCTCGCTGTGGACCCTCGCGAAGAACGAGGCGTCGGGGCGTCCGTGCGCCGTGGAGACGGCGCGCCAGGACTTCCTGATCGGCTACGTCGGGACCGCGGTGCTCGCTTTCGCCTTCGTCGTCCTCGGGGCCGCGGTGATGTTCCGGTCCGGCGGGACGTTCGCGGCGGAGGGGCCGCGGTTCTCGACCCAGCTCGTGGACCTGTACGCCGAGACCCTCGGGGCGTGGACCCGGCCGGTGGTGCTGGCGGCGGTGGTGACGACCATGCTCTCCACCACGCTGACGGTGCTCGACGGCGGCCCCCGCGCCATCGAGCGCTCCATCCTGGTGCTGCGCGCGCCGGGAACGCCGCCGCGGCCCTGCGGTCCCCTCTACTGGTGGAGCCTCGCGGCGCTGGTCACCCTGACCCTGATCGTCATGGGGTCGTTCATCGGCAACCTGACGACGATGATCGACTTCGCCACCACGCTCGCGTTCCTCACCGGTCCGGTGCTGGGCTATCTCAATCTGCGCGCGGTGACCTCGGACGAGATGCCGGCCGAGCACCGGCCGGGGCCGGCGATGCTGGCGCTGTCCTGGGTCGGCATCGCGCTGCTGGGCGGGACGGGGCTCTTCTACGTGCTCACCCTCGTCGGCTGACGGCGGGAGCGGCGTCCTCGCCACGGGCGGCGGAGACGCGCGTCCGGCCGCCGCTCCGGTCCGGGCGGGCGCCGCGCCGCGCCGCTCTGGTACAATGCGGTCTCCAGGAAAGGAGTGCAATGCGTACCAACATCGTGACGTGCGTCGCAGCAATCTTCGTGTGCCTCTCCGTCTCGCCGGCGGCGGCGCAGTCGCCGGCGGCGGCGCAGGACGCCGGCGGCCAGGCGGCAGCGGCCGGAAGCCCGCTCATCGACCGGATCGATCCGCAACGGCTCCGGCAGATACGGGGCGAACGCACCCGCCAGCTCCTCCTGGGCGCGGGTCTGGTGGCGGCCGGCGGCGTCGTGGGTTTCTCGCACAACGAATGGACCGTTGACGAAGGCGTTTTCGGCGTCGCGATCGCCGCCATCGGGATCGCGGCGCTCGTGGAGCCCATGACGTGGCGGGATCTGGACGTCAGGATGTCCGGTACCGGCCTGGCGCTGGAGTGGTGAGGGCCGGACGCGGGCCGCTCGCGGGGGCCGCGCTCCGCCCGCGGACCCGCGGCGGCTGACCACGGCCCGCTTGCCGGCTCGGGTGGAACCCCGCGCCGCACCGCGCCCGAAGGGCGCCGGCGGACGGAGAACGTCCGGCGGACGGGAACGCCCGCCTGACGAGGCGTGAGAAGCGCGGCGCCACCTCTGCCGGGAACGGCTGCCGCTCGCGGGGGAGAAAGCCGATGGGCCCTGATCGGCGGCGGGTCGTCCGCCGCCGGCGCGGTGCCGGGTCGGCGGTCCGGTCCGGAGCGTCGGCGCGGACTTTCGGACGCGCCAGTATGGCGTCCGGGGGCGCGCCGCGCGAGCAGACTTTTCGGGCGCGTTCGGCGGCGTCGAGCACCCGAGGAGCGGCCCCCGGGTGCTCGACGCCTCCTTGCCGGCCCCGGGCGGCGCCGGGGCGCGGCGCCGCACCCCGCGAGTGTCGGCAGGCGCCGGGTTCGTCAGGGTCGAGCTTGCGTCACGCGCGCGTCGTCACGCGAGCGCGCGCTCGAACAGGGCGAGGAGACGGCTCCACGCCCGCTCCGCCTGCGCCTCGTTGTACACCTGCGTATCGGGCGGGCACCAGCCGTGCAGCGCGCCCGCGTACACTTCGATCTCGGCCGGCAGGCCCGCCTCGGCGAACGCCTCGCGCAGGACGTCCTTCGCTTCGGGCTCGTTCTCGTCGTCGTTCTCGGCGATCGCGAACAGGTAGTGCGCCGTCATGTTCGGCACCAGCAGGTGCGGGCTGTCGGGCTGGTCCGTCACGAGCCCGCCGCCGTGGAACGAGGCGCCGGCGCCGATGCGGTCGGGCAGGGCGGCGGCCGTGCGCATCGTGATGGGACCGCCCATGCAGTAGCCCATCGTGCCCATCTTCCGGTTGCCGTCCACCGACGGCTGGGCGTCGAGGAAACTCACGAACGCCCTCGCGTCCGTCACGTGGGTCTCCGGGCTCAGGGTTCCCATCAGCGGCATGAGGACGTCGCGCAGCTCGGCGAAGTTCGTGTTGTCGGCGATGGGCGCCCGTTGCGACCGGTAGTACTGGTTGACCACCAGCACCGAGTAGCCCGACTCCGCGAGCCGCCTGGCCATCTGCCGCTTGGCGGGACGCAGGCCGAAGGCGTCGGGCCAGATCAGGACGCCGGGGTGGGCCCCGCTCGCGGGATGCACGAAATAGCTGTCGGCCACGCCGTCCGGGGTCGTCACGTCCACCTCGGCTTCGGTGACGGCCTGGGCGTTCGCGGCCCGGGGCAGCAGCATCGCCAGCCCCGCTCCGGCCGAGACGGCCCCGAACTGCCGCCGGGTCAGGCCCCGCGCGCGCAGGTGCTTCGCGGCGGCGGCGTCGGTTCTTTCATCACACATGTCGGTCTCCTGGCTGGAAGTCGCTCGGGGGCGCCGGAACCTCCCGCGCCCGCGTCGATTCTACGCGAAGACCGCCCCGCGGCGACAGGAGCGGGGCCGCCCGGCGGCGCCGTGGTCCGCGCGCCGGTGTAGCATGGACGCGGCGGGGCGGCGGTCCGCTTCGGCGGCGGGGGTGCTCGCGTGCCGCCGCCGGCGCTTCCGGGCAGCGGAAGGATAAGGACGAGGAGTCGCCCGGGGACCGGGGCATCGATGCCGGGGAGGAGGACGTGGCCGGATCGCGGCGCGCCGCGGGGGTCGCGGGCATGGCGCTGACGGCGGCCTGCGCGGCCGGGGAGTCGGGAATCGACGTGCCGCCGCCCCCGCCCACGGAGGTCCGGGAGGTCGTCGACACCGTGCACGGCGTCGAGGTGCCCGACCCCTACCGGTGGCTCGAGGACCAGGACGCGCCGGAGACGCGGGCCTGGATCGACGCGCAGAACGCCTACACCGACACGGTGCTCGGCGCGCTGCCGGGCCGCGGGGAACTGCGCGCGCGGGCCGCGCGGGTGCTCGATCGGGACACGATCGGGCTGCCGTACGAGCGCGGGGGGCGCTACTTCCACAGCCGGCGTCGCGCCGGCGAAGACCTCGACGTCGTCTACGTGCGGGAGGGGCTCGACGGCGAAGACCGCGTGCTGATCGACCCCCATCCGATGAGCCCGGACCACACCACGAGCGTCGCCCTGCGCGACGTCTCCGACGACGGGACGCGGGTGGCGTGGGCGGTGCGCGAAGGCGGCGTCGACGAGGTCGAGATTCGCGTGCGCGACGTCGACAGCGGCGAGGACCTGGCCGACGTGCTCCCGCCGGCCCGCTACGGCGCGGTGACGCTGGCCCCGGACGGCCGCGGGCTCTACTACGAGCGGTACGGCGACGTGCCGCCGCGGGTGATGTACCACGCGTTCGGGACCCCGGCGGCCGACGACGTGCAACTCTTCGGCGCGGGGTACGGGCGTCACCAGATTCCCTCCACCGTCGTGTCCGACGACGGGCGCTGGATGGTGGTCCACGTCGTCGAGGGCTCGTCGGGGCCGACTTCGATCCACGTCAAGGACCTCGAGCGCGGCACGCCGTTCGTGACCGCCGTCGCCGACGGCGTCTCCGAGTCGTGGGCCTCGTTCGCGGGCGGCGAGCTCGTCATCGTCACCAACCTCGACGCCCCCAACCGGCGGGTGGTGCTGGCCGACCCGGCCGACCCCGGCTTCGAGCGGTGGCGCGAGGTCGTCCCCGAGCGCGCCGACGTCGTGGTGGAAGGAGTGCGCGCCCTCGGCGGAAAGCTCGCCGTGTCGTACCTGCGGGACGTGCGGCCGCGGGTCGCCGTCCACCGCCTCGACGGGACCCATGTCCGCGACGTCGCGTTCGACGCCGTGGGGTCGGTCGGCGGCGGGTCGGGGCGCTGGACGAGCGACGAGGCCTTCTTCACGTTCCAGACCTTCCACGTGCCGAGCACCATCTACCGCCACGATCTCGAAACCGGCGAGCAGTCCGTGTGGGCCGAGCCCGACCTGCCGGTCGACCCGGCCGCCTACGAGGTGACCCAGCGGTGGTTCACGTCGAAGGACGGCGCCGAGGTCCCGATGTTCGTCGTCCACCGGCCCGGCGCGGCCCTCGACGGCCGCAACCCGACGCTGCTCACCGGCTACGGCGGCTTCAACGACAGCCTCACGCCGGCGTTCTCGGCCCTGGCCGTGACGTGGCTCGAGTCGGGCGGCGTCTTCGCCCTCGCGAACCTGCGCGGGGGCGGCGAGTTCGGGGAGGACTGGCGCCGGGCCGGCATGCTCGAGCGCAAGCAGAACGTCTTCGACGACTTCATCGCCGCGGCCGAGCACCTCGTCGCCGCGGGCTACACGCGCCCCGCGCATCTGGCCATCCGGGGCGGCAGCAACGGGGGCCTGCTCGTCGGCGCGGTGTCGAACCAGCGGCCCGACCTCTTCGGGGCCGTCGTCTGCGCCTATCCGCTGCTCGACATGGTCCGCTACCACCGGTTCCTCGTCGCCGGCTTCTGGGTGCCGGAGTACGGGTCGAGCGAAGACCCGGACCAGTTCGCGTACATCCGCGCGTACTCGCCGTACCACAACGTCGTCGACGGCGGCGGTTACCCGGCGACGCTGTACCTCACCGGCGACGGCGACACGCGGGTGGCGCCGCTGCACGCCCGGAAGATGACGGCGCTGATGCAGGCGAAGAGCGGCTCGGGCAAACCCGTCCTGCTGCGCTACCACACGGCCGCCGGCCACTCCGGCGGCCAGCCCGTCAGCCGGCAGATCGACGAGATGGTCGACACGGTGAGCTTCCTGCTCTGGCAGGCGGGTGGAGAATAGCGCCGCGGGCGCAACGGGACACGGGAAGGCCGGGCGGCGGGCGGTCAGAGGAACGCCATGGCGGAAGCGGGCATACAGCGCTATCGGTTCGACGTCGACGCCTTCGCGCGCATGGGCGAAGCCGGGGTCTTCGCGGAGGACGACCGCGTCGAGCTCATCGACGGGGAGGTGCGCGAGATGAACCCCATCGGCCCTTCCCACGCGTGGGTCGTGGACCGCCTCGCCGAACTGCTGGTCACCCGACTGGCCGGCGCCGCGCACGTGCGCGTCCAGAATCCGATCCGACTGGGACCGCGCACCGAGCCGCAACCGGACCTGTCGGTGGCCGGCCGGCGGCAGGCCTACGCCCATCGCCATCCGGAGGCCGGCGACGTCCTGCTGGTCGTCGAGGTGGCCGACTCCTCGCTGGCCTACGACCGGGCCGAGAAGGTGCCGCGCTACGCCCGGGCCGGCATACCCGAGACGTGGCTGGTGGACGTCGAGGCCCGCACCGTCACCGTCTGCACCGGCCCCGGCCCCGAGGGATACGCCCGCGAGCGGCTCCTGCGGCGCGGCGAGCGCGTAGCGGCGACGGCGCTGCCCGGACTCGACTTTCCCGTCGACGAGATGTTCGCGTGAGCCGGCCGCCCCGTAGGAAGCTGCAAACGGGAGATCGTCCGCTGTCGGGTCCGCGACGGGGCGCCGGGCGCGTCGGACGCAAGCGCCGGGGACCTCGCGGGCGTCGGGGCTCGGACCATCCGTTCCCCGGCCGGAGCGCCGTGGCCGCGTCGGCGTTCTGAACTGAACCATCCGTTCCCCGGCCGGAGCGCCGTGGCCCGGGCTGGCGGCGGATCGTTGGAATCCGAAAAGTGGTATAGAATGTTGCCGGTTGATGTGGTTTTCGGAAATATCTGTGCCCGGATGAGCCATGCCGGATGCGTTGCGGGACATCATCCTGGATTTCCGCGAAGCCGATCTGCCGGTCGGCGTCCCGCGCCGGGTCGACGTGACGCCGGTGCCGGGCAAGGCCACGGTCTGCATCGGTCCGCGGCGCGCAGGCAAGTCGACCTTCCTGTTCCAGCAGGTGCGGAAGCTGCTCGACGGCGGCGTGCCGCGCGACAACGTCCTCTACCTGAACTTCTTCGACGACCGTCTTCGCTGCCTGCGGCATGACGGCCTGGGGGCCGTGCCGGACGCGTACTTCTCCCTCTACCCGGAGAAGAAGAACGCCGAGACGGTCCACTGCTTCTTCGACGAGATCCAGGTCGTTCCGGGCTGGGAGCCGTTCGTGGACCGCCTCATGCGGACCGAGAACTGCGAGGTGCGCATCACCGGGTCTTCGGCCCGGATGCTGTCGCGCGAGATCGCGACGCAGATGCGCGGGCGGGCGTTGTCGTGGGAGATTTTCCCCTTCACCTTCCGGGAGTTCCTCGACTTCCACGGCATCGACGGCGCCGGTCCGCTGTCGACGCGCCGGCGCCTCGTGGTGCGCAAGGCGTTCGACCTGTACTGGGAGCGGGGCGGATTCCCGGAAACGGCGGGGCTGGACCGCGCGCTGCGCATCCGCATCCACCAGGAGTACTGGGGGGCGATGCTGTTCCGCGACCTCGTCGAGCGCCACGACGTTTCGCACCCGAGGGCGGTCGCGGACCTGGCCCACCGCCTGGTGGACAACGCCGCGTCCCTCTATTCCGTCAACCGGCTCACCGGCTACCTGCATTCGCTCGGACACCGGGCGCCGAAGTCGGCCGTATCGGACTACGTGCAATGGTTCGAGGACGCCTTCTTCCTGTTCACGGTGCGCGTCTTCGACGCGTCGTTCGCGCGCGCCAGCGCGAATCCCAAGAAGATCTACTGCGTCGACCATGCGCTGGTCAGGTCGGTGGGCTCGGGCGTGCTGGTCAACGCCGGCCACCTGCTGGAGAACCTCGTGTTCATGGCCCTGCGCCGGCGCACACCGGAGATCCGCTATTTCAGGAGCCGGAACGGTCGCGAGGTGGACTTCGTGGCGCGCATGCCGGACGGCTCGCGCGCGCTGGTCCAGGTCTGCGAATCACTGGCCGATCCCCGGACCCGCCGGCGCGAGGTGCGGGCGCTCAAGCAGGCGATGGCCGAGCTGGGACTGCGTACAGGCACGGTCGTGACCCGCGAAGAGGAAGAGATGGTTCGCATCGATGCCGGGACCATCGAGGTCGTCCCGGCGTGGCGGTTTCTCCTCGACCTCGGGTGACGCCGACCGGTGCTCCCCTTCTCGTGGAGGGTATTCGCCTGAGCCGGCCGCCGCATGCGCGGCCCGCCGGCCCGGCGTCAATCGCGGGGTCGCCTCGGACGGCGATGCGTCAACACGCGCCGGGGACGGGCGCCGCGCCCCGGCCGGTCACGAAGCCCGGGGTTCGCAGACTTCCTGATGCGCCCGCAGCCACTCGAGCAGCGCTTCGGCGGCCCACCGGTGGCCGGTGGGGGTCCAGTGGACGTCTCGACGCCATTTCGCGTCTCCGATCCGGCCGCCCTGACGGATGACGTAGTCGTAATGGCTGACGACCGAAAAGCCCCGCGCCGCGGCCATGGCGTTCAGTCCATCGAATCGTTCGTCCCCCCGGGAGCGCAGGGCCGACGCCGCCAGGACGACCACCGCGGCGCCGTCGCGGTCCGCGCGCGCCTTGAATTGATCGAGGGCGAAGCCCGTCATTTCCAGGGTGTCCGGGACCAGCCCCCCCCCGACCGCCTTCGCGTCTTCCGGGGTTCCCTCCAGTCTGCCCAGTCTCCAAGTCAGGTCCCTCATCGCTCCGCGGCTCCACCCGTCCAGCAGGCGCGCGTAGCGGGGGCGCCGCCTGAACGACTCCACCCGCTCGTCGCGGCCGGCTATCAGTCGGCGGAGAAGCCGAGGGCGCACCTTGGTGGCGTACAGCCAGTCCGCGACGAAGGACACTCCCGCCATCGTGTTCCACGTTTCCACCAGTCTCAGGGTGCGAACCATGGATTCCGGCAGACCAGTGTCTTGCGCTATTCCGAACGTCGCGTTGTCCGGGTGGGGGGGACGCAGTCCGATTTTCCCGTCCTCGTCTCTCGACGCGGAGACGTAAGGCATCCGATCGGGGTCCCATCCGTGGACGATTGCGCTCAGGATCGCGGAATTGTCCCGGACGTCGTTGAGAAAGGCGACGAGCACGAGGAGCCTGGGATGCAGATGCCGCGCGTACTCGTCGTAGAGCGGCAGTTGGGCGACCTGCCCGGTGGCGCGCATCCCGAAGGCGGACGTCGTGACGTCCAGGTGGGGCAGTTCCCGGGCCGCGAGGGCTTCCAGCCGGACGTGGAACTTGTCGGCGACGGCGACCTCCCTCGCCTCGACGAAGGAATCGCCGATCACGGCGACGTGGCAGCTCGCGGCGGCGCGTTCGGGGGCGGGGGGTTCGCGGTCGAGGAAGCCCAGGCTGTTGGTCCGCGAGACGGTCCAGTAATCGCGACCGTTCGTCCAGCGCACTTCCGTGTCGGGTTCCCAGACGACCCCCACGCCGGGGACGAATCGCCGGGGGAAATCCGTCCTGAAGAACGGCACCGTGAGCCGAAGCCAGGCTTCGCCGGCGAGCCCGATCAGCGCGAGCCCCGCCGCGAGCAACGACACGTTCCAGCCGACCAGGCGCAACACCCGGCGGAGGTTTGCCCTACTCGCCATCGACGAGCCGCAGGAAGTCCGCGTGCGAGCCGACGAGGCCGTTGAGGCCGACGTGCCGCGCCACGTCGAGGTCGAGCTGTTCGATGTTCTGGGCGAGGCTCCGCATGGCGGGGGTGACCGGCGGCGGGTCGGCCCCCGGCGCCGGCGGCGAGTAGAGGTCCGCGTTGATCAGGATCCGCTCCCGCGGCAGGTGCGCGACGAGCATCGTGCCGGCGTGCCCGAGGCGCAGGATCGGATGGACGTTCATGACGCGCTCGCCGTCGGTCAGCGTGTGGCCGTCGTCGCCCACCAGCTCGAAGGCGGGGACGCGGTTGGGGGCGAACCAGGGCATGCGCGCCGACAGCAGGTCGGGCTCGAGGACGCGGGCGCCGGGGTGGAAGAACACGTCGTCGTAGAAGTCGTGGTTCGCCTCGTGGGTGACGACGGTGGCGCTCTGGGCGACGTAGGTCCGCAGGCCGCCCGCGTGGTCGGCGTGGTGGTGGGTGTTGACCACGTAGCGGATCGGCTTGCCGGGGATCACCCGGCGTATCTCGGCGATGACCGCCAGCGACCGCGCCTCGTGCAGGGGCGCCTCGACGACGGCGACGAAATCGGCGAACTCGACGGCGACGCTGTGGTGGCTGCCGCCGTAGATGCGCCAGACGCCGGAGGCCATCTGCGTGGAGCGGACGACGACGGCGGGGACGGCCGCGTTCCGGACCGCGTCGGGCACGGCCGGGGGATCGGCGTCCACGTCGGCCGCCGCGGCCGTAACTGTGATCTCCATCGCGTTGTGGCCGGGGTTGATCCGCGGGTCGCCCTGGTGCGAGTGGATCACGGTCGGGAACCTCACGCCGCCGAAGTCCTCGTAGCCGGTGTAGCGGTGGTCGCGGATCATGTCGCCGAACACCGGGTGCGCGACCCACGTCAGGACGCGCTCGACGAGGTGGTCCTCGTTGATGGTGCCGTTCACGCGGTACCGGCCCAGGGCCGTGAACGACACGATGGTCGCCTCGCGCCCTTCCAGCATCAGGGTGACCGCGGAGGCGTCGTCGGCGTCCGCCGCCGCCTTCAGGAATCCGTGGGGCGACGTCCAGACGTCGAGCCGCCGGACCTCGGCCGCCGCCGGCTGGGGCGCCGCCTCGCCGCCGCGCAGCGTCCAGGCGTACCCGCCGCGGGCGAGGAAGGCGCTCTGCTGCTCGCCCACGAGCGGCGTGCCCCCGCCCAGGGCCGGATAGTCGCCCTGCCGGCGGGTATACGTCTCCTCCGACGATTCGGCGGCGTAGTCGATGGTGCGCGAGTAGGCGGTCACCTCGAAGCGCGGCCAGTCGTCGGCGGGGGTGTGGCTCTGGCCGACGTTCGCGACCCAGCCCGTTCCCGAGTACCGGATGGAGCCGGGGTCGCCCATGGCCTCGCCCGCGGCCTGCAGCACGCTCTCGACGTCCTGGGCCGCCGCCGGCGCGGCCACCGCGAGGGCGAGGGAAAGCAGGAGCGCTCTTCGCATCGATTCCTCCTGAACGGCCCCGTGTGGGATCCGAGCACCGGGAATCGATGATAGCCGGAGACCGCGGGCGCGGACAAGACGCCCCGCCCGGAGACGCCGTCCCCGCGGCGGCGGTCCGCGTGCGCCCGGCGCCGCGCCGGATGGTAGAATCCGGTGGATCGCCCCGCGGGGCGGCCGTCATCACCGGGAGGGCATGACCGTGGCCGACTACAGACTGCTCGGAAAGAACTACCAGTTGCCGGACCTTCGGGCGAAGGTCACCGGGCGTTCGCGCTACGCCGAGGACCATCGGGCCGAGGGCATGGTCTTCTGCAAGCTGCTCGTGAGCCCGATGCCGCACGCGCGGGTGGCGTCCCTCGACACCGGCGCGGCCGAGGCCCTGCCGGGCGTGGAGGGCGTCCTGACCGCGGACGACCTGCCGGAGATCGACGTCCCCAACGAGGCGGCCCTGACCGACGAGCCGCGCTACGAGGGCGAGCCGATCCTCGCGGTGGCCGCGGTCGACGAGGAGACCGCCGCCCGCGCCATCGAGCTCGTCGACGTCGACTTCGAGCCGCTGCCGTTCGTCCTCGATCCGCTCGAGAGCCTCCGCCCCGGGGGACCCAACGCCCGGACCGAGGGCAACACCAACCGGGGGCGGGAACTGGGCGAGGTCAAGTGGACCGCGGCCGACGTGGCGGGGCTCGCGCCGGACGAGATCCCGATGGACGCGGAGGCGACCGACGAATGGTCGTACGGCGACCTCGCGGCGGGGTTCGAAGAGGCGGACGTCATCATCGACGAGCATTCGTACCACCAGTCGCTCTCGCACCAGCCCCTCGAGAGCCGCAGCACCCTGGCCTACTGGGAGGGCGGGAAGCTGTACGTGTATCCGTCGGTGCAGAGCACGAACCGCAGCGTCGGTCCGATGGCGCGCTGGGCGGGCGTCGAGCCGTCGAACGTGGTCCTCGTCAACGAGTTCACCGGCGGCGGCTTCGGCAGCAAGGCGACCGGCTACGTGCAGGCGCAGATTCCCATCCTGTTGTCGAAGAAGATCGGCAAGCCGGTCATGATGCGGGTGACCCGGCGCGACGAGACCGCGTTCGGCAAGGCGCGCCCCGGCATCCAGGCGCGCATCCGCCTGGGCATGCGGCGCGACGGGCGCATCACCGCCCTCGACGTCCACTCCATCGGCGACGTCGGTCCCTACGGGCGGTCGGGCGACCACATGAACCTCGGGGTCATCGGCTCGCTGTCGTATCAGCCGGCGGCGATGCGCATGCGCGGCACCGGCGTCTACACCAACACGCCGCCGCGCGGCGCCCAGCGCGCCCCCGGCGGCGAGCAGTCGATGACCATGCTGTCGCCGATCATCCAGAAGGCGGCGAAGCGGCTGGGGCTCGACCAGGTCGAGGTGCTGAAGGTCAACGCGCCGGCCGGGCAGGCGAGGTTCGGCGCGCCGGGCGTGAACGGCGAGCAGGGGCACGTGTCGAGCGCGTTCGCGCGCGAGGCCATCGACAAGGGGGCCGAACTCTTCGGCTGGCGCGAGCGGGTGCGGCGCAGCGGGCGGCGCGACGGCCCGAAGGTGACCGGGGTGGGGGTCGCGCTGAGCACGTTCGCGGCCGGCGCCTCCGGCGTCGACGGCCTGTTCGTCATCCGGCCCGACGGGCGCATGGCGATCCAGTCGGGCATCGGCAACCTCGGCACCGGCTCGGTCTTCGACATGATGCGCGCCGCCGCCGAGGGCATGGACATGCCCTGGGAGAAGTGCGACGTCGCGTGGGGCGACACCAGCCGGCACCTGCCGTGGAGCTGCGTGCAGGGGGGCAGCTCGACGACCCACGCGCACACCCGCGCGAACTGGGCGGCGGTGCTCGACGCGCGGCGGAAGGTGCGCGAGATCGCGGCCCGCGACCTCGGGGGCGCGCCCGGCGACTACCGCATCGGCGGCGAGCGCGTGTTCCGCACCGGCAACCGGGCCGTGGGCCTGACCTTCGCGCAGGTGGCGCGGCGCGCCATCGACCTCGGCGGCCGCTACGACGGGCACGAGCTGCCGGACGACCTCAACGGCATGACGACGGCCGCGGCCACCGCGCTGGCCGGGCAGGGCCTGATGGGCGTGGCCCGCGACAACTTCGAGGAGGGCGGGCGCCGGATGTCGTTCGTGGCCGGGTTCGCCGAGGTCGAGGTGGACGTGGAAACCGGCGGCGTCCGCCTCGTCGACTACGCGGCGGGATGCGACGCCGGCACCATCATCCATCCCCGGACGTTCGAGGCGCAGGTGTTCGGCGGGGCCATCCAGGGCTTTTCGGTCGCCCTCAGCCAGAAGTGGGTGTACGACCGGCAGTGGGGGCTGCTGGTGGCGAAACGCTTCTACAGCAACCGCCCGCCGGGCATTCTCGACGTGCCCCACGAGCGGCCGATGAAGTGGGGCGCGGCGGACCTGCCCGACCCGTTCAACCCGCTCGGCGCCAAGGGCATCGGCGAGGCCGCGCAGGGCGCCGGCTCGGGCGCGGTCGTCAACGCCATCGCCGACGCCCTGGGCGGGGACGGCGACTTCTTCCGGTCGCCGGTGACCCGGGACATGATTCTGACCCGGATCGAGCAGGCCCCGACCGGCCACCACCGGTTGGCGGCGCACGTGTAGCGGCGGAACCCCGCGTTGCGCGGGCGCCGGCGGATGGGAATACGCCCGTCCGCCGACCCTGCTCGGCGGCCACGCGCGCCGCGGCCGGCGCGGGGCGTATAATCGGCTTCGGCGGCTCGGTGCGCGTCCGGGCGGACGCGGAAGAAGGAACCAGACGGGAGGACGAAGATGACTCGATCAGGCTTTGCGGCAGCGGCCCTGGCCGCGCTCCTGCTCGCGCCGGCGGCGGTGGCCCAGGACGCGCCCCGGACGCCGTGGGGCGACCCGGACCTGCAGGGCACCTATACGAACAAGACGATCACCCCGCTCGAGCGCCCGGAGGATCTGGGCGACAAGGAGTTCCTCTCCGCCGAAGAGGTGGCGTCGCAGGAGCAGGCCCGCGTCCGGCGCAACGAGGAGCTCCTGCTGGCCGCGCCCCGGCGGACCGTGGCGGGGGGCAACGTCGGCGGCTACAACAACTTCTGGCTGGACGGGGGCACGCGGCCGACCGGCCGCACGTCGCTGATCTCCGATCCGCCGACCGGCCGGCTGCCGGGGCGGACGGCGGCGGCCGCGGACCGCAAGGCGGCGCACGACGACGCCTTCCCCGTCGAGGGGCCGTTCGACTCGTGGGAGGACCTCGAGCTGAACGACCGCTGCCTGGTCTGGTCGGCCGGTCCGCCGATGCTGCCCAGCGCCTACAACAACAACTTCATGATCATGCAGACGCCGGACTACGTGGCGATCTACGTCGAGATGATCCACGACACCCGGATCATTCCCCTCGACGGCCGCGGGCATCTGCCGTCGGGCGTCCGCCAGTGGCACGGCGACGCGCGGGGGCGCTGGGAAGGCGACACCCTCGTCGTCGAGACCACCAACCTGCGGCGCACCGAGGCGAACGCGGCGGCGGTCGGCGGCGACCCCGTCCTGCTGCGCATCGCCAACGGCCGGGACGACGACACGATCACCGTCACCGAGCGGTTCACGCGGGTCGATGCCGGCACGGTGCGCTACGAGTTCACCGTCGACGACCCCACGCACTGGACGCAGAGCTTCTCGGGCGAGTTCCCGTTCACCACGTTCCCGCCCGACGAGCTGCCCTTCCTGTTCGAGTACGCGTGCCACGAGGGCAACTACAGCATGACCAACATCCTCGGCGGCGAGCGCGCGCGGGAGCGGGCCGCCAACGAGCAGTAGACCGACCGCCCGTCAGCATCCCGTGGTGGAGCCCCGGTCAGCGTTGCGCGGCCGGGACCCACGCGGTGGTGCGCCCGCCGAGGGTCAGGTGCTCGATGCGCTCGCCGCGCGTCGTCTTCGCGTCCCCGCGCCTGCCCCAGCGCCGGTGGAACAGCCACGTGCGCGGGTAGCGCGCGGAGTCGGCGTTCGCGGCGACGGCGCGCCTGACGATGCCGGCGAGCCTGGCGCGCAGGCGCCGGGCCTCGGCGTCGGTCAGCGAAACGCCGGCGCGCCGGGGATCGATGCCCGCCTGATACAGGGCTTCGTCCGCTATCCAGTTGCCGACCCCGGCCGCGAACGACTGGTCGAGCAGCAGCGACTTCACGTTGGCGCCGCGCGCGCGGACGAGCGCCGTGAACCGTTTCGGCGGGGGCATCGCCAGCAGGGGGTCGAAACCCAGCCTGGCGACGGGGGGTTCCCGTTCCGGGTCGTCGCGCAGCAGGATGCGGCCGAGGCGCCGGCCGTCGGTCATCGCGAGCTCGGCGCCGTCGTCGAAGCGCATCCGGAGCTTCACGAACCGCGGCGGCCAGACCGCCGGGTCCTCCTTCGGCCCCGACTTGAGCTGCAACGGCGTCGACCCCGGCGTCCTGAACCCGCCGGCCATGCCGAAGTGGAAGAGCGGGTGCGGCGGTTCGTCGAGCACGAACCAGATCTGCTTGCCCCAGCGCCGCGCCGCCTCGACCCGCCGCCCCTCGAGCGCTTCCCGCCAGCGCGCCGTCGCCACCGCGTCGAACACCAGCGGGTCGTCCTCGCACCAGACGCGCGCGATGCGGCGCCCCGCCGCCACCGCCTCCGCCAGCCTGCGCCCCCGCTCGACCTCCGGCAGCTCGGGCACGGTCAATCCTCCTCGTGACGGCGCGCCGGGTGTGACCGACGGTTGCGCGGCGCCCGGGTCGTGCGCGGTCCAGTGCGGAATCGCGCTTGGCGCGAACGCGCTTGATCCACGGAAACCATGGTGTCAGGGGAGACCGGCGCGTCCGACCGACGGTTTTCGTTGCGGTCCCCCGGCGCGCGGCGTCCGGGTTTTGGCGCGAACGCGCTTGATCCACGGAAACCATGGTGTCAGGGAGACCGGCGCGTCCGACCGACGGTTTTCGTTGCGGTCCCCGGCGCGCGGCGTCCGGGTCCTGCCGGCCCGGGGCGAAACGCTCTGCTGCATCCGGCGGCGATGCGTTCCGCCCGGCCTCCTTCTCACGCCTTGTCAGGCGGGCGCTCTCTGCCCGGCCGGACGTCCTCTGCCGGCCGGCGCCTTCGGCGTTCGCTGGCGCCTCTCCGGGTGCGGTGCGGCACGGGGACGCCACGACGGCCGCTACTCCGGCATCCCGAAGGTGAACACGACGTTGCCGGCGGCGATGGTCACGTACTGGCGGCCGTCGACGGCGTAGGTCATCGGAGCGGAGTGAACCCTGGCGCCCACCGCGACGTTCCACAGCGGGTCGCCGGTGGCCGCGTCGAGGGCGTAGAACCAGCCGTCGACGCTGCCGCTGAAGACCAGGTCGCCGGCCGTCGCCAGCACGCCGGCGGTCGAGCGCGGCTGCACCTGGTACTCCCACCGGACGTCGCCGGTCCGCGGGTCGATCGCGCGGATGGCGCTCTCGTAGTTCTCGACCGGGAGCGGGCGCTGGAAGCCGCCGCCGGTGTACCGGTCGCCCTCGACGTATTCCTCGTCGCGTTTGTAGTAGACGTCTTCGCCGTCGTACGCCTGCACGTAGAAGAGCTCGGTGCGCGGGCTGAAGGCGGGGGAGAACCAGTTGGTGCCCCCGACGACGGGCGGCGAGACGAGCGTGCCCTCCGGGGTGGGCGCGGTGTCGGGCACGCGGATGGGGCGGCCGTTCGAGTCGAGCCCCACCGCCCAGGTCTGCTTCGCGTACGGCTCGCCCAGCAGGAACTCGCCCGTCACCCGGTCCAGCGTGTAGAAGAAGGCGTTGCGGTTCGCCCACATCATCACCTTGCGCTCCTCGCCGCCCATCGTCAGGTCGGCGAGGATCGGCACCTGGATGGCGTCCCAGTCGTGCACGTCGTGCGGCGTGAACTGGAAGTACCACTCGAGGCCGCCCGTCTCGTGGTCGAGGGCGAGCACCGAGTCGGAGTAGAGGTTGTCGCCCAGCCGCACGTCGCCGTTCCAGTCGGGGCCGGGGTTGCCGGTGCCCCAGTAGACGAGGTCGAGGTCGGGGTCGTAGGCGCCGGTGATCCAGCTCGCCGAGCCGCCGGTCCGCCACGACTCGCCGGCCCAGGTCTGGTTGTCGGGGTGGTCGGGGCCGGGGATCGTCCACGCGCGCCAGGTGAGGTCGCCGGTCGCCGCGTCGTAGGCGTCGACGAACCCGCGGATGCCGAACTCGCCGCCGGCGATGCCCGTCACCACCTGGTCCTTGACGATCAGGGGCGCCGCCGTCTTGCTGTAGCCCGACCGGTGGTCGGCGACCTCCCGGTCCCACACGAGGTTGCCGGAGCGGGCGTCGATGGCGACGAGGTGCGCGTCGAGGGTGCTCATGTAGAGCGTTTCGCCGAGAATGGCCACGCCGCGGTTGTTGCGGCCGCAGCAGATGCGCAGGTCGTCGGGCAGGGGGTGGTCGTAGCGCCAGTACTGGCGCCCGGTGGCGGCGTCGACGGCGACCACGTTGCTGGGCGCCTCGGTGATGAACATCACCCCGTCGACCACGAGGGGGACGGTCTCGGCGCGGTCGAGCTGGGGGATCTGGTAGGCCCACTTCAGTTCCAGTTCGCCGACGTTGCGGTTGTGCACCTGGTCGAGCCGGCTGTAGCGCTGGGCGTCGAGCGTGCCCGAGTACATCAGCCAGTTCCCGGGCTCGTCGGCCGCGTGCAGCAGACGCTCCCAGGTGACGGGCGAGAAGGCCGGCGATGCGCCGGCCGGCGATGTGCCGGCCCCGGTGTCGGCCGGCTGAGCCGCCGCGCCGGCGGCGCAGGCGAAAAGGGTGATGGCGGTGGCAAGCCGTTGCATGTCGTCTCCCGGTGTCGGTGGTTCGCGGTCGAGCGGGCGCCGCCCGCGGTTCGCGGCGGTCGCGTCCGGGACCGCGGGAAGGTCCCGCCGCGGCTCCGCGGACTTCCAGACGGGGACGATATCACGTGGGCGCGGGAGCCGGAAGACGGATCGCCGGCCATGGAGTCTGCGCCGTAGAAGGGCGCGGACTCCTGGAGGGTTGGCCGGGCGGTGAGCGGAGCCGGAGGCGGCGCTCTCCGGGCTATGATCGCCTCCGATGCCGCCGCGATCCGGGTCCCGCCCGTTCTTCCGCTTTCTCCACAAGGGGCTCGGCCTGAAGAACCTCGCCGACTACGTCGAGCAGCGGGGTAAGCTGCTGGGCCTCACCAACCTCGACGTCCGCACGGTGATCGACGTCGGCGCCAACAAGGGCCGGGCCGCCCGCCGCTTCCGGCGGCTCTTTCCCGCCGCCCGCGTCTACTGCGTCGAGCCGATTCCGCGGATGTGCCGCCGGCTCGAACGGTGGGCCGCGACCCAGGGCGGCGCCGTCCGGGTGTTCGAACTGGCGTTGTCGTGCGCGCCGTCCGAGCAGCCGCTGTACGTCCACCGGCAGAGCGACATCCTGTCGACGCTGGCCGCCCCCGCGCCCGGCGAACGGGCGCGTTACGAACCGGTTCCGGTCCGGGTGGAGACCCTGGACCGTCTCGCCGCGGAACTGCGCCTCGAGGCGGACGTGCTCGTCAAGATCGACGCCGAGGGGCTCGACCTCGAGGTCATCCGCGGCGGCGCCGAGACCCTGCGCCGCGCCGCCGCGGTCATCGTCGAGGCGGTCTTCTATCCGAACCCGGCCGGGGACGCCGCTCCCACCTTCGAGGACGTCGCCGCCGCCCTCCGCGGCCTCGGCTACGTCTACCGCGGCAACGTCCGCCTCGGATGCCGCCACGGCACGCCCATGCTGGCCGACGTGCTCTTCGCCCGCCGCGAGGCGGCCGAACGGCTGGCGGAGCGGGCGTGACCGGGGACGAGAGGACGGCCTGGCGCCGAGCCGTCGTTACAAGCCGGCCAGGGCGCGCAGGCTGGTCCGCCGATCGGCGTCGAGCCAGCGTCCGTGAAGCGGATCTCCAGGCTGGCGTTTGATGGCCGGCCTGTTCGTCAAGGCGCACCCGGACCGTGCCCGTAGCGACCGGCCGCGCAGTCGCGGTTCCCGGCTGCAGTTCGAGCGGCCAGCCCGGCGCCGCTCGATGCGTTGAGCGTCGAGCTCCGGACAAATGCGGGACAGCTTGCCGACGACGGGACCATCGATCGGATCTTCGACTCGACGACCCGGTGGCGGCGTGCCGGCCGTTCCAGCGCGCCGGTTTCCAGCGACGTGCCGCTGGACTCGTCCCGGTCTGTTGACACGTATTACGTGCGCACTTATCCTGTGATCCATGAACGTGACGTTGTCCATTGACGCCAGGGTCGTCGTCGAAGCCCGGCGTATTGCCGCCGTGCGGGGTACCAGCCTCAACCAGCTCGTGCGCGATTTCCTGAATGAATTGACGCGGGTGGACCACGTCGAATCGGTGGTCGCGCAGCTCGACGCCTTGTGGGCTGACGAAGACTATCGCTCGCAGGTCCCGTGGACGCGGGAGGAGCTGCATGAGCGGTCGTGAGTTTCTGGATACGAACGTCCTGATCTACGCGCACGATGCGCGGAGTCCGAGCAAGCGGGATCGCGCCCGCGAGCTGATTCGGCGCCTCATGCGCGAGCGGCGCGGAGTGCTGTCTCTGCAGGTTCTGCAGGAGTTCTTCGCTGCCGCTACGCGAAAGCTGGGGATGAGCAGCGAGGACGCGGGACGCCGCGTCGTCCAGTACTCCCGCTTCGACGTCGTGACTCTCGGCGCCGCCGATCTGGTTGCGGCCATCGATCTGCACCGGCTGCATCACCTGTCGATCTGGGATGCGCTCATCGTGCGGGCCGCACTGAACGGCGCCTGCGCCACGCTGCACACCGAGGACATGCAGTCGGGCTGCGTGGTCGAGTCGTTGACGCTTCGCGACCCGTTCCAGGGGCGACCGTGAGCGCCGCTACGTGCGCGCGAGCGCGGCCAGGAGCGCGCGTCGGGTGAAGACCCCGACCATCGCCCGGCGGTAGTCGGCCCCGGCGTGGATGTCGGCGTTGACGCCGCTCAGGCCGTCGCCCGCGCCGTCCGCGGCCGACGCGACGCCGTCCGCGGTGGCCGGCCGTCCCGCCAGCGCCTCCTCGACCGCGGTCAGCCGCACCGCGTGCGAGAGGGCGCCGGTCAGCCCGAGGCGGGCGCCGCGGACGACGCCCCCGGCGACGTCGAGGGCCGCCGCCACCCCCACGACGGCGAAGCGCGACGCGCGCTGGTAGAGCTTGGCGTAGGCGGCGGCGCGGGTCGGCGCGAACCGCACCGCGGTGATCAGCTCGTCGCCGGCCAGGTCCACGGTGAACAGGTCCTGGAAGAAGTCGCGCGCGGCGACGCGGCGCGGACCGCCCGGGCCCTTCACGTGAATTTCCGCGTCGAGGGCCAGCAGGGTCGCCGGGTAGTCGGCGGCGGGGTCGGCATGGGCGATGCTGCCGCCGATCGTGCCGCGGTTGCGCACCTGCGGGTCGCCGATGGTGGCCGCGGTCTCGGCGACGACCGGACAGCGCGCGCGCAGCAGGTCCGACGCGGCCACCGCGTGGTGCGTGGTGGCCGCGCCGATCTCGATGGCGCCGTCCTGCTCGCGGATGCCGGAGAGCTCGGGAATGCGCGCGACGTCGATGAGGGTGGCCGGCTCGTTCAGCCGCAGCTTCATCAGCGGGACGAGGCTGTGACCGCCCGCGATGAGCTTGCCGCCGCCGCCGGCGGCCGCGAGCCGGGCCAGCGCGTCGTCGACCGACGTTGCGCGTTGGTAGTCGAATGCGGACGGGATCACGCCTGGCCTCCGTGGATGATCCGCCACAGCTTCTCGGGCCGCAGCATCATGTCGACGTGGGTGACGCCGAACCCGCTCAGCGCGTCGACCACGGCCGACACGATGCACGGGGTCGACCCCAGGGTGCCCGCCTCGCCGACCCCCTTGGCGCCGAGCGGGTTGACGGGGGTGGGGGTGACGGTGCTGTCGAGCTCGAACCGCGGCAGGTCGGCCGCCCGCGGAATGGCATAGTCCATGAACGAGCCGGTCAGGGGCTGCCCGTCCGATCCGTAACGGACCTCCTCGATCAGCGCCTGGCCGATACCCTGGGCGAGGCCGCCGTGAATCTGGCCCTCGACGATCAGCGGGTTGATCAGGTTGCCCGCGTCGTCCACGGCGACGAGCCGCAGCAGCCGGGGTTCGCCGGTCTCGCGGTCTATCTCGACCATCGAGATGTGGCACCCGAACGGGTAGGTGTTGTTGGCCGGCTCGAAGAACGCCTCCTCGCTCAGCCCGGGGTCGAGCCCGGCCGGCAGCGGCACCGGGACGTAGGCGTAGGCGGCGACTTCGGCGAACGCCTTGCCGGCGTCGGGCGCGCCCCGCACCGAGATGCGTCCGTCCTCGAACACGAGGTCCTCCTCGTGGGCCTCGAGCAGGGCGGCCGCGAACTTCGCCATCTTCTTGCGGACCCTGGCCCCGGCCAGGTGCAGCGCGGTCCCGCCGACCGCCTGCGAACGGCTGCCGAAGGTGCCGATGCCCTGTTTCACGACGCCGGTGTCGCCGTGGTGAATCGTCACGTGCTCGATCGGCACGCCGAACTGGTCGGCGAGCATCTGCGCGAACGTCGTCTCGTTGCCCTGTCCGTGCGGCGAGGCGCCGGTGGTGGCGCTGATGCGGCCGTCGCGCTCGATGGTGACCTGCGCGTGCTCCCATCCGCCGGTCGGCAGCGACGCCGACGGCCCGAGGCCGCACACCTCCACGTACATCGCCAGGCCCAGGCCGACCAGCCGCCCCTCGGCGCGGGCGGCGTCGCGCTGCTGCTGCATTTCCCGCCATCCGGCGTTCGTCAGCGCGCGGTCGAGGGCCTTGGCGTAGTCGCCCGAGTCGTAGACGGCGCCCATCTGGGTGGTGTAGGGGAACCGGTCGGCGGGGATGAAGTTCCGGCGCCGCAGCTCGGCCGGGTCCACGTCGAGCCGGCGGGCCAGCATGTCCATCGCCCGCTCGACGAAATAGGTGGCCTCCGGCCGCCCGGCGCCGCGGTAGGCGTCGGTCGGCGTCTTGTTCGTGAACACCTCGGTGAGCGTGGTGCGGATGGCGGGGATGTCGTAGGTGGCGTTCGCCATCAGCATCGTCAGGGTGGGGATGGCCGCCGTCAGCAGCATGTTGTAGGCGCCGACGTCGGCGATGAGGCGCAGCTTCAGCCCCAGCACCTTGCCGTCGCGGGCCGCCGCGACGTCGACGTAGCCGATGACGTCGCGCCCGTGGATGGTGGCGAGGAACGCCTCCGAGCGGTCCTCGACCCACTTCAGGGGCAGGCCGAGGCGCTTCGACAGCGCCGCCGCGACGTACTCCTCGCCGTAGATGTTGATCTTGGCCCCGAACCCGCCCCCGACCTCCGGCGCGATGGCCCGCACCCGGTCTTCGCCGAGGCCGGTCAGCTTCGCGATGAACGTGCGGAGGACGTGGGGGTTCTGGGTCGACGACCAGATGGTCATCGTGCCCTTGCCCGGTTCGTAGTGCGCCACCACCCCGCGGGGCTCGATCGCGGTCGGCGCGAGGCGCTGGTTCACCATCCGCTGCGACACCACGACGTCGGCCTCGGCGAACGCCCGGTCGATGGCCGTGTCGTCCACCGTCTTCCCGTCGGCCGAGACCCCGGTGCCGCTCGGCACCAGGGGCACCGCGAGGTTGTCGTCGAAGTCCGCGTGCAGCACCGTCGGGTGGCCGGTCATCGCCACCTCGGGGTCGACCACCGCCGGCAGGGTCTCGTAGTCGACCACGATGGCGTCGGCGGCGTCGCGGGCCGCGTAGCGGTCGGCGGCCACGACCACCGCCACCGGCTCGCCGACGTAGCGGACGACGCCGTCGGCGACGGCGCGATGCTCGGGCGAGGGGAACGGCGTGCCGATGGGCATCGGGTCGAGGAACTCGGCGATCTGCGCGCCGGTGAAGACCGCCTCGACGCCGTCCATCGCCTCCGCCGCGGCGGTGTCGATCGAGCGGATGCGGCCGTGGGCCACGTCGCTGCGCTTGAAGGCCGCGTGGCGCAGGCCGACGATCTTCACGTCGTCGACGTAGGTGCCGCGCCCCTGGACGAGCCGCGGGTCCTCGCGCCGCTTGACGCGCTGGCCCACCAGTTTCGGCAGTACCGGAGCGGCCATCACGCCCTCCTCGCCGCCGCGTTCCGCACCGCGTTGACGATGTGCTGGTAGCCGGTGCAGCGGCAGAAGTTGCCGTCGAGCCCCTCGCGGATCTGCTCCTCGCCGGGCGACGGGTCGTCCTCGAGCAGGTTGACGGCGGACAGGATCATCCCGGGCGTGCAGTAGCCGCACTGCAGCCCGTGCTCTTCCCAGAACCCGTCCTGCAGGGGATGGAGGCGGTCGCCGTCGGCGAGCCCCTCGATGGTCGTCACCTCCGAGCCGTCGGCCTGGACCGCGAAGATGGTGCACGACTTGGCGCTGCGGCCGTCGACGAGCACCGTGCACGCCCCGCACTGGCTCGTGTCGCAGCCGACGTGGGTGCCGGTCAGGTCGAGGTTCTCGCGCAGGAAGTGCACGAGCAGCAGGCGCGGCTCGACGTCGGCGGTGCGCCGCTTGCCGTTGACGGTGATGGAAACCTGAGCCATGTGCGTCCTCTCGAAGCGGCCGGCGCCGGCGCGCGGCGGTGCCGCCCGCCGTCCGGACCAGGGAATCGGCCGCCCCGCCCGCGGGGTCCCGATCGCCGCCAGCACATGTATGGTGACCCGGGACGCCCGACTGGTGCAAGCGGTCGGCGCGGGGCGTTTGCCCGTGGTTCACGGCGCCGCGTACAATTCACCGGTGCCCGTCGGCACGGTGCCGGGCGAGGAGCGCGGGGAGGACGTTCGGTTTTCTCGCCGCGGCTCCCGGACGTCGGCCCGTCCGAACCTCGGCGCGGCGCCGGGGCCGGCGGCGGGCAGGGAGGTTCCCGTGAGACAGCGACGGACGCGGCGGCGACGGCGGGGGTTCGTGTCGGCGGCGGTGCTGGCGGCGCTGGCGGCGCCCGCGGGCGCGCAGGAGGCCCGGCTGAACAAGGTGATCGAGGCGCTGGAGGCGGGCCGCCCCGCCATCGCCAATCAGGAGTGGCGCTTCGTCGACATGGAGCACTCGCCGTTCTCCGGCGAGCGGGTGCAGCGGGTGCTCGCGGAGATGGACGAGGACCGCGGCGCCGACGGCCGGCTCCGCCTGACGCCGCTCGTCCGCATCCCCCAGGACGGCGACGAGGACTTCAAGTGGGCCGTCAAGCAGGTCCTCGACCTCGGCGGTTTCGGCATCATCCTGCCGCACGTCGACACCGGCGAGGAGGCCGTGCGGCTGGTGCGGGCGATGCGCTATCCGCCCGTCCGCGGCTCGGCCGCGCCCGAGCCCCGCGGCGAGCGCGGATGGGGCCCCGGCGGGGCGACGCGGCTGTGGGGCCTGAACAGCGTCGAGTATCACGCCCGGGCCGACGTGTGGCCGCTCGCCCCCGACGGCGAGCTGTTCGCGGTGGCGATGATCGAGTCGCAGGAGGCGGTCGACAACATCCGCGACATCCTCGCGGCGCCGGTCAGCGCCATCATGGTCGTGCCCGGTGACATGGCCATCGACCTCGGTCTCGGTCCCAATCCGCCCGGCCGGAACCATCCCGAGGTCGACGCCGCGTTCCAGACCGTGCTCGAAGCGTGCCTCGCCCAGGACCGCGTCGTCTGCGGCTGCGGCGACGGCGCGAGCCGCCTGCAGCAGCGGCTCGACGAGGGGTGGCGCTTCGTGCTGCCGCTCGGGGGATAGCCGGACGGCCCTGGCCGCCGTTGCGTCTTGTTTCGATCGCGGCCGCCGAACGGGGCCGCATTCTGCCGCGGCCGGACCGGGACGCCGCGGTCAGGCGGTCAGCAGGCCGGCGGGAACGACGCCGATGCCGTCGGGGCGCCGGTAGGCCTCCTGGCCGGTGGTGATGACGGCGGCGTCCAGCAGGTCGGGGCCCAGGCGTTCGGACAGCCACGCGAGGTGCCGGGTGTCCGCGTCGTCCACGGTGGCCGAGAGCTTCACTTCGAGAGCGACGACCCGGCCGTCACGGCGTTCGACTATGAGGTCGATCTCGCGCTCGCCGCCGCGCGTCCGGAGGTGTCCGACGCGGGCCTCGTTGGCCTGCGCGCAGGTCCGGACCGAGAGCGTGACCAGCGATTCGAACAGGGCGCCGAGGAGGGTGCCTTCGCGTCGGATGCGCGGCCCCGCGGGGGCGCCGTCGACCAGCGCCCCGGTATCGACGCCGAGGAGCCGGGCGGCCAGCGCAGGGTCGGCGAGCTGGTGCGCGGGGGCGGCCGCGAGCCGCCGCAGTCGGTTGCGGGTGGGCGCCCAGGCGGGAAGCGGTTCGATGATCCACAGTTGCTCCAGGGCGGCGCGGTAGGGGCGGGTGGTCGTCTTCGCCGGTTTGTCGGATTCGCCCGCGGACGCCGCGTCGCGGATGGTCTCCCAGGACGCGGTGGTCGACGACGCGGCGGCGTAGGCGGTGAGCCACCGGCGCAGCGCGCCGGCGTTCCGCACCGGTTTCCCGAGATCGACGAACTCCCTTTCCACGATGCGGTCGACGTAGCCGTCGAGTTGGGCGCGGAGCAGGCGTCCGGTGTGGTTCCGCAACGCCGGAAAACCCGACCGCGTGATCTCCTCCGCGTAGTCGGCCAGCGAGAGGCGCGTGGCGCCTTCGAGGGCCGGTCTGCCGCCCTCGAGCAGAGCCGCGAGCCGCACGGTGGGCGTGGTGAGGGCGCGTTCGGCGAGCGCCATCGGCCGCATGCGCACGGTGACGATGCGGCCGGCGCCAGAGTGCGTCGGCGCGTCGCTCGGCGCGGCGGACCCCGTCAGCAGGAAACGCGCCGGGCGCGGGTCGCGGTCGACCGCGCGCCGCACGAGGTCCCAGCATGCCGGCAGCCGCTGCCACTCGTCGATGAGGACGGGCGCGTCGCCGGCGGTCAGGCGCGCCGGCGACGCCCGGACGATCTCCAGCCTTTCGGGGTCGTCGAGGTGGTGGACGGTCCGGGCCCGGCGCAGCGCGGTCTCGGTCTTGCCGACGGCCTTGGGCCCTTCCAGAGACACCGCGGGCAGCCCCTCGAGAAGGGCGTCGAGTTCGCCGTCGACGATCCGCGGCCGGTACGGCACAGCGTCTACGATACCAGACGGACGGCGTCTACGCTCCCGATTGGACGGCGTCTACGCTCCCGATTGGACGGTGTCTACGCTCCCGATTGGACGGTGTCTACGCTCCCGATTGGACGGCGCCTGTTCGTCCACACGTCGATGTGCGCCTTTCTCACGCCTTGTCGGGCGGACGTTCTCGGTCCGCCGGACGTTCTCGGCGTTCGCTGGCGCCCCTTCGGGCGCGGTGCGGCGCGGGCTTCCGCCGCGGGCGGCCCGGTGTCGTGAAGACCGGCTCGAACGGAGCGCGCGGACGGCCGGGGCGCGAAGCCGGGACGCCGTGTCGATCTATGATGGGCGGGACCAGAGCCGGCGGAATGGCGCCGGAGTGTTCCGGACCGGGAGGACCCTGACCATGACCCGTCCTGTTTCCGCGCTCGCGATCCTGCTGCTGCTCGCGGCCCCCGCGTCGGCCGACGTGGTGCGCATCGACGTCGACGCCCGCCACGTCGTCGCCGACGGCCGCGCCTGGGGTCTCGCCGGCCCCTACGAGGCGCTGAGCGGCATGGCGCACTTCGAGGTCGACCCCGCGGACCCCGCCAACCGCATCGTCACCGACGTCGACCTCGCGCCCCGGAACGAGCGGGGCAAGGTGGAGTTCCGCTCGAACTTCTTCCTGCTGAAGCCGGCCGACGCCGCCCGCGGCAACGGCGCCGTGCTCTACGAGGTGTCGAACCGCGGCGGCAAGGGCATGCTCGGCTACTTCAACAACGCCGCCGGCAGCCGCGACCCGCGCACGGCGGAGGAGATGGGCGACGGTTTCCTGCTCGAGAACGGCTTCGCGCTGCTGTGGCTCGGCTGGCAGTTCGACGTGCCGGTGCGCGAGGGCCAGATGCGGCTGCATGCGCCGGCGGCGACCGGCGGCGGGGCGCCCGTCACCGGACTGGTGCGGAGCGAGGTGGTGGTGACCGAGCGGGTCTGGGACCGTTCCCTCGCCGACCGCGGCCACGTCGCCTACCCGGTGGCCGACCCCGGCGACCCGTCGAACGTGATGACCGTCCGCGACGGCGTGGGCCAGCCCCGGCGGGTCGTGCCGCGCGGCCGGTGGCGCTTCGCGCGGCGCACCGGGAGCGGCGCCGTCGTCGACGATCCGACGCGCGTCCACCTGGAGGGCGGCTTCGAGCCGCACAAGCTCTACGACGTCGTCTACGTGGCGCAGGACCCGGCCCTGGTCGGCCTCGGGCCGGCCGCGGTCCGCGACATGATCTCGCGCCTGAAGTACGGCGCGAGCCCCGAACTGGGTTTGCCGGCCGGCGCCATCGACCGCGCCATCGCCTGGGGCGTGTCGCAGAGCGGACGCTTCCTGCGGACGTTCCTCCATCACGGCTACAACGCCGACGAGCGGAACCGGCGGGTGTTCGACGGGGTCATGGCGCATGTCGCCGGGGCCGGCCGCGGCAGCTTCAACCACCGGTTCGCGCAGCCGTCGCGCGACGGGCACCCGTTCCTGAACAAGCTCTACCCGAGCGACATCTTCCCGTTCACCGACGTCGTCCAGCACGACCCGGAGACCGACCTGCGGGACGGACTGCTCGCCGGCATCCAGCCCGGCCACATGCCGAAGGTCTTCTACACGAACTCGTCGTACGAGTACTGGGGGCGGGCGGCGTCGCTCATCCACACCACCATCGACGGCGCGGCGGACGCGCCGTTGCTCGACAACGTGCGCATCTACTCGTTCGCGGGCGGACAGCACGGGCCGGGCCGCTTCCCGCCGCGCCGCACCAGCGGCCGGCAGCCGAGCAACCCCAACGACTATTCGTGGTTCCTGCGTCCGCTGCTGCTGGCGATGGACCGGTGGGCGGCCGACGAGTCGGCCCTGCCGCCGCCCAGCGTCTATCCGCGCATCGCCGACGGCGACCTCGTCGCGCCCGGCGCGCTGGGGTTCCCCGATCTCCCCGGCGTCGGCCAGCCGGCCGAACCGCATCTCGCCTACCGCGCCGTCTACGGTCCGGAGTTCCGGACCCGGGGCATCGTGACCGTGCAGCCCCCCGAGGTGCTGTCCGCGTTTCCGGTCCTCGTGCCGGCGGTGGACGCCGACGGCAACGAGACCGGCGGGCTGAAGATGCCGGAGGTCGCGGCGCCGCTGGCCACCTACACCGGCTGGAACCTGTTCCGCGCCGGCGCCGGGCCGGCCGGCGTGCTGTCGAGCATGCAGGGGTCCTACGTCCCGTTCCCGCTGACCGCCGAAGACCGGGAGCGCACCGGCGACCCGCGGCCCTCCATCGAGGAGCGCTACGGCGGCCGCGACGCCTATCTGGGGCAGGTGACCGAGGCGGCCCTGGCCCTGGTCGACCAGGGCTATCTGCTGGCCGCCGACCTGGCGCCGATCCTGACCCGGGCCGCGCGCCACTGGGACTATCTGGTGGAAGAGGACGCCGACGGCCGGCGGTAGCCGCCCGTGGTGGAACCCCGCGCCGCACCGCGCCCGAAGGGGCGCCGGCGGACAGAGAACGTCCGGCGGACGGAGAACGTCCGGCGGACGGAGAACGTCCGGCGGACGGAGAGCGCCCGCCTGACAAGGCGTGGGAAGGGGCGCACGTCGGGAACGTTCGACCGCGGACCGCTTTATGCGGTCCGGCCGAACGACGCAGTCAGGCGGATGCGGCGCCGCTCGAGTGCGGGGGGCGCTTCGCCGCGGGCCGTCAACCCCGCGGCTCGGCCGGCCGTTCCGCGAGGCGCACGAAGCGGTCGGCCGCGTCGACGGCGGCCGACGCCTGCGACTCGCCGAACGCCTCGAACGGCACGCCGCCGGCGAGGCCGTTGGGGTAGCGGGTCGGTACGTAGTACTGGTCGAGAATGCCGGCCAGCTCCCCGAGAGCGGCCAGGCCGGGGGCGCGTTCGGCGTAGCGCGAGACGAGGGTGACCAGCGAGTGGCCGATCACCGTGCGCTCGCCCAACCCGTAGGCGATCGACTTGACCGCCTTCTCGGACGCCTGCTGCGCAATGAAGCAGGCCTGCGCGTAGAACCGCTCGCGCAGGGCGACGCGGGCGAACGCGAGGTCGTTGGCGGCCTGCCGCCGCCAGCGGTCAGCTTCGGTCCTGGCGTCCCACATGGACCTGTCTCGCGCCGGCGAGCGCGTCGGCCAGGAACGGGCGCCCTTCGGCCCGCATCCGGGCAAACTCTTCGGGCGTGTAGACCAGCAGGTCGACGCCGACGCCCGCGTCCACGATCGCCGGCAGGTAGTCGCGGAACCGCTCGACGAACGGCCGGTCCGTCGGCGCCACCACGATGACGTCGATGTCGCTGTCCGCCCCCGCCGTCCCGCGGGCGTGCGACCCGAAGACCCACGCGGCATGGGCGCCCTGCGCAACCAGGAGCGGCCGGAGCGCGCCGAGGAAGCCGTCGAGCCGCGTCACGTCGTCATCCGGGCGCGTGGTGCGCCGGGTGTTCTCCCCCGCTCGCCGGCGTCCGCCGGACGCTCTCTGTCCGCCGGACGCTCTCTGTCCGCCGGACGCTCTCTGTCCGCCGGCGCCCCCTTCGGGCGCGGTGCGGCGCGGGGTTCCATCGCGGCGGTCATGCGTCCGGGGCGGCGTCGCTCGCGCACGGCGCCGCCGCTGTGCGCGCCGCCGCCGACCAGCGTTTCCGCGCCGCGTCGAGACGGCGGCGCAGCGCGGGCCCGGCGTCGACGCGGGGGCAGGTGTCGGCGACGTAGGCGAGCCAGTTGTCCGCGTAGGCGTCGAGCCACCGCCGGTAGTCGTCGCGCCCGCGGTCGTCCGACACCACCGACAGGCCGCGCGCGGCCCAGACGTCGAACCGCCGGAGGGCGAGGTCGACGAGCTGCTCGCGGTACACGTCGGGGTCGAGGGTGACGCGGGCGGTGGCCGCGAGGTCGGCGTCGCCGCGTTCCAGCGCCCGCCGCGCCGCGAGCGTGGCGGCGTCCCAGACCTCCCGCCGCGGGTCGCCGTCCGCGAACGGACTGCCGCCTTCGGCCGGGTCCCGGTGCGACCAGCGGGGGACGGCGGACGGGTGGCGGACGTCCCGCAGCATGCCGAAAGTATAATGGCGTGCGACGTCGTGGCCCCGGCCGCGGGCCCGTACCGGAAGGCGGCGGTGTGCGCGCCGCCGGCCGTTTCCGGGCGGCGCTCGGGAGGCGGCCCGTTGAAACCGTGCAACGAGGTGTGACGATGAGAAGAAGCCTGCGAACAGCGGCCGCGTCCGCGGCCCTGGCGGTGGCCGGGGCGAGCGTGGCGCCGGCCCAGGTGCTGCCGAACCCCTATCGACAGGTCGAAGGCTGGGCCCGGCTCCCGGACGGCCGGGAGATGGGCGCGGTCGGCAAGGTGACCATGGACCCCGACGGCGAACACCTGTGGGCGGTCATCCGGTGCGACGCGCCCGGGGAGTTCTTCGGCTGGGAATGTCTCGACTCGGACCTCGACCCGGTGGTCAAGTTCGACATGGACGGCAAGGTCGTCGACAGCTTCGGCGGCGGGATGTTCATCTGGCCGCACGGCATCGACGTCGACGGCGAGGGCAACGTGTGGGTGACCGACGCGGTGTCCGAGGCCCGGACCCCGGAGGGGGGGACCCGCGGGCACCAGGTCGTCAAGTTCAGCCCCACCGGCGAAGTCCTGATGACCCTGGGCACGCCCGGCCAGGCGGGCGGCGGCCGTGACCACTTCAATGCGCCGGCCGACGTCGTCGTCGCCGACAACGGCGACGTCTTCGTGGCCGACGGCCACGCCAACGACACGAACAACCGCGTCGTCAAGTTCTCGAAGGACGGCACGTACCTCATGGAATGGGGGCGGACCGGGTACGCGCCGGGCGAGTTCCGCACCCTGCACGCGATCGCCATGGACGCCGACGGGCGCATCTTCGTCGGCGACCGGTCGAACAACCGCATCCAGATATTCGATCAGGAAGGGAACTTCCTCGCGCAATGGACCCAGTTCGGACGTCCGAGCGGCATCTTCTTCGACGGCCACGGCCGCATCTACGTGGCCGACTCCGAGTCGGACGACCTGCAGAACCCCGGCTGGGAGATGGGGATCCGCATAGGCGAGGTGGCCACCGGCTGGGTGACCGAGTTCATTCTCTATCCGTGGGGCGACCCGCGCGACCCGGCCGGCAACGGGGCCGAGTTCGTGGCCGTCGACGCTGCCGGCAACATCTACGGCGGCGAGCCGCGCCCGCGCCGCATTCAGAAGTACGTGCGGGTGAGGCCGTAGCCGCCCGTGGTGGAACCCCGCGTCGCACCGAGAGCGGCGAGTGCGCCGGCGGGCGGAGAACGCCCGCCTGACAAGGCGTGAGCAAGGGCGCATATCGGGCACGTTCAAACCGACGAACGACGCAGTCAGGCGTGATGCGGCGCCGCTCGCAATGCGGCGGGGCGTTTCACCACGGGCTGACGGCGCGAGCCGTGTCGTCCGGCTGGGAGGCGGTATGGAGAGACATCCGAACGCTGTCGTGAAGCAGGCGGGCCTGCGCGGTCTCGCCGCGCTGGCGGGAATCGCCGCGGTCCTCTCGTGGTCGGCGGCCGACCGGCCGGTGCTGCGCGCGCAGCCCGTTCAGGGAGAGCCGGCGGCGCCGGCCGAAGGGCAGGCCGCGCCCGCCGGGGAACCCGCGGGTCGGGCCGAGCCGGCCGATCCCGGAGAACCCGTCGAGCCGGTGGCGCTGCCGTTCCTGGAGGCCCGCTACCGGGCGGACCTCGCGGCGATCTCCGAGTTCCGCCCGGCGCACGGGTTCTGGCGGCACGTGTTCACCATTCCCGACGGCCGCATCGTCTTCGGCAGCGCGGTGGACGGCCGCCTGCTGGCGACGTTCCCGACCCGCGGCGACTGGGCGCGCGAGGGAGTCTGGTTCGACCCCGCGCTCGAGAGCGTCCTCGACGGCGTCCGGTTGCCGTCGAGGACGGACGCCCGGCGCGAACGGGTGTCCGAGCTGCTGGAGCCGCTCGTGGGCGGCGGGGTGCGGAGCAACCCGACGCGGGGCGATTTCGTGGCGCCCCACGCCGAGCGCTACGGCCGGTTTCTCGATCAGTGGGGCGCCATCTACGAGCGTTTCGGCGTCCCCGCCGAGATCGGTCTCGCCCAGGCGCTCATCGAGTCGGGGCTGAACGGACGGGCGCGTTCGGGCGCCGATGCGCTCGGCCTCTGCCAATGGCTCCGGCGCAACTGGAGCAACCTGGACCGGCTCGACCCGAACGTCATCGAGGTGTACAACCAGACCACCCAGGCGTCGTACTGCGCGGCCCACCTCACGATCCTGGCCACGATGTACGACAGCTTCATCCCCGCCCTGTCCGAACACCACGCGGGCGGCGTCAACGTGGGCCGGACGGTCATCAACGGGGGGCGGCTGGGCGGAAAGGACACCCGCGAGCGGTACTTCCTGGGGTCGAAGTACGCCGTCGACCTGCGCGCCGTCTCCATTCGCCGCTATCGCGACCTGTTCCGCACCTACGGGATCCGGTCGTTCCTCTACTCGGAGATGGTCTTCGGCAACGCCGTCAACGTCACGCGCCTCGCCGCCAATACGCCGCAGGCGCCCATCTTCGCGATGCGGGCGCCGCGCCCGCTGTCGATGGCGGAAGTGCGCGACCGGAGCGGGCTGTCGACCGACGACGTGAAGCGGTACAATCCGGCCCTCGTCCGCCGGGTGCCGAAGGGGGCGAACGTCTACCTGCCGTCGCACGTCCCCGAGTTCGGTCCCGACGTGTCGTTCTGGCGCCGGCCGCCGCCGCCCGGGTTCGTGGAGGTGCTCGACGCGTTCATGCGCCTCGAGCCCGGCGTGGAACGCTGGCACGAGCCCGCGTTCGAGGCGACGTTGCGCGACTTCCGGCGCCGGTTCCAGGCGACCGGGACCGAAGAAGGTACGGTGATGGCGACGATCCTGCAGTTCATCATCAGCAATCTGCACACGAGCCGCCGGCCCCGCATTCTCGCGGAGTTCCGCACCAGCGACCGCGTCGAGCGCCTTTTCCGGCGCGGGCTGGAGGTGTTGCGCTCGGGCAACTGAACCGGGGGAGCGCGGCCGGCGTTCGACACGGAAGGAGCATTCCAATGGCCCGTCGAACCGTCCTCTGTCTCGGCGCCGCCGCCCTCGTCGGGGCGGCGGGACTTTCCTCCGCGTCGGCCCAGGCCGGTCCCGACGTTCCCCGCACGCCGTCCGGCCGCCCCGACCTGTCCGGCGTCTACGACACGGCCACCGTGACCCCGCTGCAGCGGCCGCGGGAGTTCGGCGGCCGCCTGACGCTGACCGAGGAGGAGGCGGCGATCATCGCGTCGGACCCCGACGGGCTGGCCCGGGTGTTCAATCTGGCCCCGGCCGGCTCGGACGAGCGGGCGGCGGCCCGCGCCGAGCGGCAGCGCGCCGGGTTCGAGACCCGGGACGGAGACCGGGCGGCGCCGCCGGTCGGCGGCGACGGGTCGGGCGGCGCGGCCGGGAACGTCGGCGGCTACAACACCTTCTGGATCGATCGCGGAGACGCCGCTTTCCGCATCGACGGGCTGGTCCGCACGTCGATCATCACCGACCCGCCGAACGGCCGGCAGCCGCCCCTGACCGAGGGCGCCCGCGCGGCCCGGGCGGCCCGCGCCCGGTTCGCGCGGCCCAACGACGGCACCGCGTGGTGGCTCGAGGACGGCCTCGACGCGCCCGGCCCCTACGACCACCCCGAGCAGCGTCCCCATGCCGAACGCTGCCTCATGGGGTTCGGGTCCACCGCCGGCCCCCCGATGCTCCCGGTGCTCTACAACAACGTGAAGCGCATCGTGCAGACCGACGACACGGTGGTGATCCTGGTCGAGATGGTGCACGACGCCCGCGTCGTCCGCATGAACCAGCCGCACGCCCCCCCGGAGATCCGGAGCTGGCTGGGCGACTCCGTCGGCCGCTGGGAAGGGGACACCCTCGTCGTCGACACCACCAACTTCACGGACGACCCGTCGTTCGGCGGGGCGTCCCGGAACCTGCGCGTGGTCGAGCGGTTCACCCGCCTCGACGCCGACACGCTGCTCTACCAGTTCACGGTGGACGACCCCACGGTCTGGACCGCCCCCTGGAGCGGCGAGTACGTGTGGCCCGCCTCGAACGACCGGGTCTACGAGTACGCCTGCCACGAGGCGAACTATTCGTTCGGCGGCATCCTGCGCGGCGCGCGGGTCCTCGAGGAAGACGCGCGGACCGCGGCGGAGGCGCGCGACTGACGGCGGCTCTTCGAGTCTCGAACGGAGATTGGGCCAGCAGGACTTGATCGCGGAGACCGAACGGGTACTCGATCCGTTCGCCGGCGTCGGTGCGACGCCGCGCCGGGCGGGGAATGCAGTCCATCGACGCCGCGTTTCCGACCGAACCCGAATCGCCATCGGCAAGACGCGCGAGTCATCGCCGAAATTTCGGTCGGCGCGGCGAAGACGTTGGTGAGGAGAGCACGATATGGGCAAAGAAAGGACCTCCCTCAACACGTCTGGCAGGAACTGGAGACATCTGAAAGACACGAAGGGAAAGTTCGGAGTATCGGACCTCTTCGACACCGTGCTCTGGGACGTTGACGACCGGATCGTGCGGTTGAAGGGCAGGGTCTACCCGATCGGAGTGTGGTACTCCATGCCGGACGGACGACGCCTCGTACGACACTTGGGGGTCGACGTGCTCCGCAAGCATCGCGGATGCGTCGGGCTGCTCGTGTTCGAACACGCATTGGACTTGGTTGGTCGCGAGAGCGTCGATGGACTGCGGAACCGGATTGAGTGGATGCCCGGCTACACGAACTGCATCCACCGCATCGACACGATTTTTCGTTTCAGGTCCGGGGATGACTGGGGAGCATGCCGTGAAGACGTGTTTCGCCTCGTGTCTGCCATTGACCGTTCGGCCTGACTGACGAGCGGTCCGCGGATGCAGCGGGGCCTTCACCACAAGAATCCGCCGAAGACCGGACAAGCCATGCGGGGCGCCGCTTGAATGCGGCGGGGCCCTTTCGACCCGGGCGCCGTCACCGGCGCGGCGGCGACAGGGCGGTGCGGAAGCCGATGAAGGGGCGGCGGGCGCCGGGGTCGGCGGCGCCGCGGGTGGTCGTGCGGAGGTTGCGGGCGGGGTCGGTGAACGAGCCGCCCCGCATGACCCACAGGGCGTCGGCCGCCAGGTCGCCGCGGGCGGCGTCGTCGAACGGGTAGGGGAGATACGGGCTCCGGGTCCACTCCCACACGTTCCCGCTCATGTCCCGCAGCCCGTACGGACACTCGGGGCACGGGACGCTGCCGGCCGGGACGGCGGTCGCCCCGCGGGGGGCGGCGCGGTCCCGCCGCATCTCGCCGCCCCACGGATAGCGCCGTCCGCCGGTCCCGCGCGCCGCCTTCTCCCACTGCGCTTCCGACGGCAGGGTGACCTGCCAGCCCGCGCGCAGGCGCTCGGCCAGCGCCGGCGGCGTCCGCGGCGCCTCGCGCAGCGCGGCGTCCAGCCACCGGCAGTAGGCGAGGGCGTCGGGCCACGACACGTGGGCGACGGGATGGCCGGGCGGCGCGTCGAGGGCGCGGGCGTCGGCCGGGAACCCGGCGGCGGCGGCGAACGCCGCGAACTGCGCCACGGTGACCTCGTGGCGGCCGATGAGGTACGCCGGCAGGTCGACCGTCCCCGGCCCGCCCGCGGCCGGCCAGCGCTCGTTGTCGAAGGCCAGCGGGTCGGCGCCGGGGTCGGCGCCCATCGGGAACGGCCCGGCCGGGATCTCGACGAAGCCGAGTCGCGCGTCGTCGGGCAGGAACCAGGCGTCGGCGCGGAAGCCCGGCAGGTCGGCCGGCGCGGGCGGCGTGTCGGCCGCGCCGGCCGCGCCCGGAGCCGGCTGGAGTCCGAGCCAGGCGGCCGCCCCGACGACGAGCGCGGCCAGGACGGCCGGCCCGGCCACGCCCGGCGCGGGGGTCTCGGGAGGTGCGGGGGCCGCGGCAGCGGACATTCGTCGAAACCCGGGCGGCGTTCTCGCCGTCCCCGCGCCCGGTCAGGCGGCCGGCGCTTCTCACGCCTTGTCAGGCGGGCGCCTGGGGCGCCCTTCGGGCGCGACGCGGGGGCCGCCACGGGCTGCCAGCGGCCGGAACCGCGGCCTGACCGGCCGCGAGCGCCGGAAAGCCGGGCAGAATCGTGGCCGTTTCGGTGCTCACGTCTTCCTCCGCGATCCTCTTTACTGCCGGCGACCCTGCTCGTTTCATTCAATCCTCGTTGACCGATGGAGTCAAGATCACTGGCCGCCATGCCGTCGCTCCCCGCATCCCGGCCGGCGCGCCGGCAGCGAATCCCGGAATACGCGGCCGGCCCGCGGCTGCGCGGGCCGCGCCGCCTTGCCGCGGGCGCCGCCGTCGGGCGCCCGCGGCCGAAGTGGGTGGACGTCGATCCGATCCGGTCCGGTGAAGATCGACGTCCGGTCGGAGTACGTGGTCGGCGGCAGGTACTTCGCGTCCGTGGGCGCACGCCCATGCGTCACTGCCGGCAGGCGAACGACCAGCCGTGCTCGCAGGCCCGCGCGTAGAGCGCCGGCTCGGGCATGTCGAGCAGGTTCGGGCCGGCCTCTCTGAGCAGCAGCCGGAGGTCGAGGGCGCGCGGGTCGGCGCGGACCGTCGACGCCGGGTCGAGCAGGTTGACGCACCCGGCCTGGAACCGCGCCTCGCACGCCCGGGAGAAGTGCTCCAGCGCGCGCTCCGGGTCGGCGTCGACCACCGCGCCCTGCCGGTAGTGCCGGCCGAGTTCGTTGCACGCCCATCCCGCGTTGTCGCCGCAGTAGTTGGTCTCGATCCGGATCAGGCGCGCGCACGCCCGCGGCCGGTCCTCGGCGCAGGCCCGCTCCCAGAACGGCACGGCGTCTCCGCGGTGCCGTCCGTCGGTCGCCCCCAACGCGCTCATCGCGCCGAAGAAGAGCGCCCAGACCGCCATGTGCAGCAGGTTGGCGCCCGCCGGCGTCCAGGCCGCGGCCCCCCGCGGCCGCGGCCCGCGGCGGGCCGCGGCGGCCGCCGCGAGCCGGTCGATCCGCTGCACGCTCAGGTTCAGGAGCGGCACGCACAGCAGCTTGTCGTAGAACGTGGGCAGGCCCGCCGCCCCCAGCAGCGCGTAGAGCGCGAACACCCCCGCCCCGTAAAGGGCCCCGAACAGGGTCTTGCCGAGCGGCGTCCGCGGCGACGTCGACGGGTCGGTGACGAGCAGGTGCAGCCCCAGGAACACCGCGCTCGGGATCTCCGAGTCGATGAAGTACGGCACGCCGGCGGCGGCCGAGTACAGGGCGCTCGACCCGAAGAGGACGATCGCGGCCGAGCCCGCGACGAGGGTGATGGAGAACGCGTACATGACGACGAGGCCGATCACGAACAGGAACAGGTAGATGCGCGGGGCGAGGGTCAGGGTCGAGGCGATGTCCTGGCCCCAGGTCAGATCGGTCGTGCCGGTCGCGAGCAGGATCAGCGAGAACAGGCCGAGGGAGAAGGCGGACGGGTTGAAGACGTGGGTGCTGCGCCCCTCGCGCCGCCACCGCACGAACTCCTTGCCCAGGAAGCCGGCCGCGAGCATCGCGAACTGCAGGTGGAACCAGTCGTCGCGGAACCAGAGGAAGAGGTTGGTGCTGAAGACGATCGGGAACGGGCCGAAACCCAGCACGTAGTGCCCGCGGCGCGACCAGGACAGCAGCAGGTCGAACGCGTAGGCGAAGAGGAGCTGGGCGGCGAGCAGCCACGCGTGGTCGTGGACCGGCGGCCAGTAGTACCCCCAGTAGAGGAACACCGCCGCCTGCACCGCGGCCTGCACGTAGTGCTGGGGCCGCGCCGCGACGCGGAACGAGGGGCCGGCCGGCCCCCGCGGGCGCAGGTAGATGACTGCCTGCCAGACCGCCAGCGCCGCCGCCGCGGCCTGGAACGAGCCGGCGAGGACCGCGCTCGCCTGCACGCGCGGGGCCAGCGACGCCGCCGCGAGTGCGAGCGTCAGCCCCACGGGGACCGCCCAGACCGCGAGAGCGCGGTCGGCGGCCGGCTTCGGAGCGGCGGCCGGCCCGGAGGGCGGCGGGCGCCGATGGAGCGGGCGGGGGCGCCGGCGTCGGGTGGCGGACATCGGCCCATCATGATAGCCCCGTGCGGTTCCGGCCGCCGTATAATTGGCGTGGGCCCGCTGGCGGTCGGCGGGCGGGGGACCTTCCGGTGACCACGGCGACCGACATCTTCGTCAACGGCGTCGCCGGGGTCTTCGCCGGCATCGCGGTCCTGTATCTTCTGATGCGCGTTCTCGCCGCCGTCCTCGGCCGTCCCGCCGGGGGGCCGGCCCCGGCCGACCCGGCCTCCGACTAGTGGCGTTCTTCGATCAGCTCGGCGTCCTGGCCGTCACCCCGGGCATGGTGGCCATGTGGGCGATCGGGCTGACCCTGGTCCACCTCGCGGTGACCCGCCGCTACGAGCCGCTGCTGCTGCTGCCGATCGGGTTCGGCGTCCTCGCCGCCAACCTGCCCCTGACCGGGCTGATGACGCCCGGCGAGGGCCTCTTCTGGCGTTTCTACCACTACGGGGTCGAGTGGGAGGTCATTCCTCCCCTCGTCTTCCTCGGGCTCGGAGCGCACACCGACTTCGGCCCCCTGCTGTCGCAGCCGCGCCTGGTCTTCCTGGGGGCGGCGGCGCAGGGCGGCGTCTACGCCGCGTTCTTCGCCGCGCACGCGTTCGGGTTCACCCTGGAGGAGGCGGCGGCCATCGGCATCATCGGCGGCGCCGACGGGCCGACGGCCATCTTCCTCGCCGCCCGGCTCGCGCCCGAGCTGCTGGGCGCCTGCGCCGTCGCCGCCTACTCCTACATGGCGCTGGTCCCGATCATCCAGCCGCCGATCATGCGTCTGCTGACGACCGAGCGGGAGCGCGCGATCCGCATGCGGAAGGCGCGCCGGGTGACCGCCCGCGAGAAGCTGGTGTTCCCGCTGGCCGCGGCGATGGGCGTCGTGCTGCTCGTGCCCGCCTCGGCCCCGCTCATCGTCATGTTCATGCTCGGCAACCTCTTCCGCGAGTCGAAGGTCGTCGAGCGCCTGACGGACACCGCGCAGAACGCCCTCCTGAACGTCGTCACCATCTTCCTCGGGGTGAGCGTCGGGGCCACGATGGACGCGGCGACGTTCCTGCGGGCCGACGTGCTGTTCATCTTCGCGCTGGGGCTCGCCGCGTTCGCCCTCGGCACGGCCAGCGGCGTGCTGCTCGCCAAGGCCATGAACCTGTTCACCGGCGACAAGATCAATCCCCTGGTGGGGGCGGCGGGGGTGTCGGCGGTGCCGATGGCGGCGCGGGTCGCCCACCGGGTCGGGGCGGAGGCCGACCGGAAGAACTACCTGCTGATGTTCGCGATGGGGCCGAACCTGGCCGGCGTCATCGGCACGGTCATCGCGGCCGGCATCTTTCTGACGATGCTGGGCCAGGAGTCCGGGCCGTAGCACGGCGCGGACTCCTGCCGGTTTGGTTGGGCGCGAGGCGGCGCCGCAAGGCGCCGATTGGCGGGCCCGGAGTCCGGGCCGTAGCGCGGCGCCGCCTCCCGCGGGGAGGCGCGGACTCCTGCCGGGTTCCGGCCGGGCGAGCCGGGCCGAAGGCCGCGCGGTGACGCTCCGCGGGCCGGCTTCCGACCATGCGGGGCCGGCCGGGAAGGAGGACGACATGGCGGAAGACGTGGCGGCGCCGCTGGCCGGGAAGGTGCTGTCTATCGCGGTGGCGGTCGGCGACGCCGTCGAAGAGGACGACGAGCTCCTGGTGATCGAGGCGATGAAAATGGAGACGGTGGTGTACGCGCCGTCCGGCGGCACGGTGACGGCGCTGCGGGTCGCGGTGGGCGATCAGGTCGACGAGGACGACCCGCTGGTGGCGCTGGGGGAGTGACGACGGGGATGGACTTCGAGCTGACGGACGAGCAGAAGCTGGTGCGGGAGACGGCGCGCGAGTTCGCGCTGAACGACATCGCGCCCACCCTGGCCGAGGAGGAGAGGAACCACGAGTTCCGCCTCGATCGCGTGCGGCGCATGGGCGCGCTGGGTTTCTTCTCCTGCGGGCTGCCGGAATCGCTCGGGGGCGCCGGGTTCGGCTTCCTCGAGTCGGTGCTGATGGCCGAGCAGGTCGCCAAGGTCTCGGCGTCGTGGCGGCTGCCGTTCAACATGCAGAACCTCGGGCCGGCGCTGACGGTCGCGAAGTTCGGCACTCCCGAACAGCAGGAGCGGTTCATCCCCGGCTGGGTGGCGGGGACCCGCATCGGCTTCTTCGGCATGACCGAGCCCGAGAGCGGCTCCGACGTGGCGGGCATGACCACCGTGGCCCGCGACGCGGGCAGCCACTGGGAGCTGCAGGGCAGCAAGATCTGGGTGTCGAACGCCACCCAGGGCGACGCGGGGCTGCTCTACGCCATGACCGATCCCGAGCGGAAGCACCGCGGCATGAGCGCGTTCATCCTCGAGCCCAAGAAGGTCGACGACGTGGTGACCACCGACATCGGCACCAAGCTGGGACTGCACTGCGCGCCCACCGGGGAGATGGCGTTCCACGGCGCGAAGCTGCCGAAGGACGCGCTGCTCGGCGCGCGCGGCGACGGCTTCCGCATCTGCATGTGGCAGCTCAACAACACCCGGCTGGGATGCGCGGCGGGGGCCCTCGGCGTGGCCGGGGCGGCCCTCGACGCCGCCGTGAGCTACGCCAACGAGCGGACCCAGTTCGGGAAGCCGATCTCGCGCCACCAGATGGTGCAGGCGCAGATCGCGGAGATGGCGCTCGAGCACGAGTCGGCCCGGATGCTGGTGTACCGGGCCGCGTGGCTCAAGGACGCCGGGCGGCCGAACCAGTACGAGACGTCGCTGGCCAAGCTGCAGGCGAGCGAGGCGGCGGTGCATGCGGCCAACGAGTGCATGAAGATATACGGGTCGTACGGGTACTCGACGGAGTATCCGGCCGAACGGCTCTACCGCGACGCCAAGTCGCTGCAGGTCGTCGAGGGCACGTCCAACGTGCAGAAGCTCATCATTTCCGGGATCGCCTGCGGCCATGCGCCGAACCGGTAACCGCCCGTGGCGGAACTCCCGCGTCGCGGCGCCCGCCCGACAGGCGCGGGAAGGGAGCACGTCGGGCATGTTTCAGCCGCGGCCCGCATTGCGGTCCGACGAACGACGCAGGCGGGCGGGATGCATCGCCGCTCGCAATGCGGCGGGGGCGTTTCACCACGGGCTGGCAGGCGGGCGCCGGCCGGCCGGACGATCCGCGGCTGAAACCCTGCGCCCGAAGCCGGGGGAGACCACACGGCGTCCGCAGACGACGAGGACCGTGCAGTGAGACCGTACTTCGGGAAGATGGATCGGTTCGGCCGGCCCCTCAAGCCGGGCCGGGCGCGGCGGGCCGCGGACAGCGCGGGCGCGCTGCGGGCGGTCGAGGCGGACGTCGCGGCGGCGGCGCGCGCGGCCGCGGAGGCGGGGTTCCCGGCCGCGAAGATCAACGAGCGGGGCTGGATGACCGTCCACCAGCGGCTCGAACGCCTGCTCGACCCCGGCACGTGGCGCCCGCTGCGCACCCTCTACAACCCGGCCGGCAACGAGGAGGGCACGACCAACGTCGTCGACGGCCTCGGGCGCATCGAGGGCCGCTGGGCGGTGGTCGTCGGGTTCGACAACAAGGTCATGGCGGGGGCGTGGCTGCCCGGCCAGTCCGAGAACGTCCTCCGCGCCACCGACCTCGCCCGCCGGTTGAACGTGCCCCTGGTGTGGCTGGTGCACTGCAGCGGGGCGAAGCTGACCGAACAGGAGAAGTTCTACGCGAACCGGCGCGGCGCGGGGACCCCGTTCTTCCGGCACGCCGAGCTCGAGCAGGCGGGCGTGCCGGTGCTCGCCGGCATCTACGGGACCAATCCCGCCGGCGGCGGCTACCAGGCGGTCAGCCCCACCATTCTGCTCGCCCACCGGGACGCCAACATGGCCGTCGGCGGGGTCGGCATCGTCTCCGGCATGGCCCCGAAGGGCGGGTTCGACACGGCCATGGTCGAGGAGCTGATTGCCCGGACCCGCGAGTTCACCGCCCGTCCGCCCGGGGACGCCGCCACCCACCACGACGCCACCGGGTTCTTCACGCGGGTCTGCGACGAGGAGACCGGCGTCCTCGACGGGCTGCGGGAGTACATGCGGGCGACGCCCGCCTACGGGCCGGAGTTCTTCCGCGCGGCGCCGCCGAAGGACCCCGCGTTCCCCGTCGGCGACCTGTACCACCTGCTGCCGGCGAACCCGAAGGAGGTCTACGACTTCGACGAGGTGCTGGCCCGCCTCGTCGACGGCAGCGAGCGGCTCGAATTCCGGCCCGGCTACGGTCCCGAGGTGTTCACCGGGGTCTGCAAGATCGACGGCCGGCTCGTCGGCTGCATCGGCAACCGGCAGGGCTATCTGGGGAAGGGCTATCCCGAGTACGGCGACTATCCGGGCATGGGGGGGAAGCTCTACCGGCAGGGCCTCGTCAAGATGAACGAGTTCGTCACCCTGTGCGGCCGCGACCGGCTGCCCGTCGTCTGGTTCCAGGACACCTCGGGGATCGACGTCGGCGAGCGGGCGGAGAAGGCCGAGGTGCTCGGCCTCGGACAGGCCCTCATCTACTCGATCCAGCAGACCGACGTGCCCATGATGCTGGTCGTGCTGCGCAAGGGCACGGCGGCGGCCCACTACGTCATGGGCGGCCCCACCGCCAACCGCCACAACGCGTTCACCCTCGGCACCGCCGCCACCGGGATCGAGGTCATGCACGGGGAGACCGCGGCCGTGGCCACCTACGCCCGCCGCGCCGCCAAGGAGCACGCGGCCGGCCGCCCCCTCGGCCCGGTCGTCGAGCGCATGAACGCCCTCGTCGACCGCTACCGCGAGACGTCGCGCCCCGCCTACTGCGCCCGGCACGGCTTCGTCGACGAGGTCGTGGCCCTCGCCGACCTGCGGCGCTACCTGCAGGCGTTCGCGGGGGCGGCCTGGCAGAACCCCGTCTCGATCTGCCCCCGCCACCACATGCTGCTGCCCCGCGTCATCCGCGGCTGACCATGCCGGGGCCGCCTCGTTGTCCGGTCCGTGGCCATCGTGGCGGCCGGCCCCGCGTCACCGGCCGATGCGGTCGAACTTCTGCACCCGCTGGCCGACGTTGACCTCGGTGGTGTAGAGGTTGCCCCGCGAATCGACGGCGAGGTTGTGCAGCCGGTAGAACTGGCCCGCGTTCTTGCCCAGCCGGCCGAACCGGCCGCGCACCTCGAGGGTCGCGCGGTCGAGAATCCAGACCACGTTGTTGGTGCCGTCGGGGACGAACAGCCAGCGCTGCCCGGGGTCTTCGGACAGGGTGACGCCCGACGCCGAGCCGCTGCCGAGGGTCGCGGGGCGCACGAACGCCTCGGTGACGAACGCGCCCTGCCGGTCGAAGACCTGCACGCGGTCGTTGGTGCGGTCGGCCACGTAGACCAGCCCGTCGCGGGAGATCGCGACGTCGTGCACCGGGCTGCGGAAGTGGCGGACGGGCGCGGCGCCGGGGTCGTAGGCGGGCAGCGGGCGGTCGTCGGGGCGCTCGCCGTAGGCTCCCCAGTGCCGGCGGTACTCGCCGGTGTCGGCGTCGAACACGATGACCCGGCGGTTGCCGTAGCCGTCGGCCACGTAGACCTCGTTGGCCTCCGGGTCCACCCGGATGCCCGCGGGACGCCCGAGGTTCGCGGTGTCGTTGCTTCCCCCGCTCCGTCCCGCGCGGCCGATCTGCAGCAGGAACCCGCCCTCGGCGGTGAACTTCAGGACGTGCGCGTCGCCGGGCCCGTTCCCGCCGATCCACACGTGCCCCCGGTGGTCGACGTGGATGCCGTGCTCGCTCTCGGGCCACTGGTAGCCGTCGCCCGGCCCTCCCCACGACCGCACCACGGCGCCATCGGGGTCGAGGACGATCACCGGCGGGGCCGGCACGCAGCACATGCCCTCTTCGCCGCGCTGCCGGGCGTCGAGGGTCCCCGGCCGGTGCAGCACCCAGACGTTGTCGTCGGCGTCGACGTCGATGCCCGAGACCTGTCCGAGCATCCAGTCGCCGGGCAGCTCGCGCGCCCAGAACGGGTCGACGCGGAACCGGGGCGCGTCGCCGCCGGCCTGTCCGGCGTCCGCCGCGCCGGCGGCCAGCGCGAGCGCCGGCAGCAGGGCCGGCAACGCGGTCCGGAAGAGTCGGTTCGTCGTCATGCCGCTACGATACACTACGAGGCCGTGGTGAACGCCCCGCCGCATTGCGAGCGGCGGCGCGCATCCTGCCTGACCGCGTTGTTCGCGCGGTGCGGCGGCTCCGACGGGCGCCGCCGGCGATCGATCCGGGGGAACGTGAAGGTTCGCGCATCCATTCGCGCCGCGCTCGGGCTGGCCGCCGCCGGGGCCGCGGCCGCGTTCGCGCCCGAGCGGGCCGGCGCCCAGTGGGCGGAGCTGCCGGCGGGGGCCGTCTACGGCGACTACGCGGTGGGCGTGGCCACCGGCGTCGCGGTGGACGCCGGCCAGCGTTTCGACCCCTGGAACGGCGCCTGGGGCCGTCCCGAGTACCGCGCGCTGCTGCGGCGCATCGAGGCGTCGGGGCAGCGCCGGACGGTGGTCTTCCAGTTGTGGTACCCGGCGCCGCCGGCCGCCGGCCCGCGGCTCGCCGGCCCGCGTTCGCCGTACCCGGCGGCCGGCGGGCGCCGCGCGAACTACTTCGACTTCTTCTTCCAGGCCGGCGACCTGGCGCCGCGGCTCGGCGCGGCGGCGCAGGTGGTGTTGCCCGAGTTCGTCCATCTGCGGGGCGGCGGCGTCCTGGCCGAGCTGGACGACACGGCTCGCGCCGCCGCGTTCGCCGACCTCGGGCGGCGGATTCTCGACCGGCGGCAGGACGCCTGGCAGGACGCGCCGGCGGCGGACGGGAAATTCCCGGTGGTCGTCCTCGCGCACGGGGTCGCCGGCAGCCACGCCACGTGGAGCACCCTGGGCGAGTTCCTCGCCTCGCACGGCTACGTGGTGGCGGCGCCGACGTTCGTGTCCGACGGCGGTCTCCCGCTGGTGTTCCACGGCGACGACGCGCCCTTCGCCCGCGGCGCGGCGCCGGACGAGCTGCGGCGCGCCTACGCCCTGCTGCTGGACGAGATCAAGGTGGCGCCCTACTTCTACCGCCTGCTGTTCGGACAGGAGGGCCGCGGGTTCGCGCCGCCGGAGAACTTCGACCCCGCCGCGGCGGCCATCGCGCCGGGCGGGGCGGCGCGCGTCAACGCGATGATGCGCAACCTGTTCCGCCAGCGGGTGTCCGACGTGGGGCTCGTCCTGCGCACGGTGCGCCTGCTCGGCGCCGACCCCGGCGCCTGCCGGACCGGGCTGGCCGTCCTCGGCGCGGCCGGCGCGGCCCGGACCACCGCCGACCGGGGCCTGTGCGGACTGCTCGCGGGCCGCATAGACGGCGAACGCGTCGGCCTCGCCGGGCACTCCCTCGGGTCGATGACGGCGCAGCTCGCGGCCAGCCACCTGCCCGGCGTCCGCGCCGTCCTGGGACTCAACAACGCCCCCCCGTTCGCCTGGTCCCCCCCGGAGATGTTCGGCGCGGGCGAGGCGCGCGACGGTCTGCCGGCCGGCAGCCGCCGGCCGCTGCTGCTGCTGATCGGCGACGAGGACGATTTCGTGCAGCGGATCTTCGTCGAGCTGCTGCAGGCGGCGGTGGCCCGGGCCGGCGGCGACCCCGTCGAAACGTTCCCCCTCGCCGGCGAGCGCGCCGCCCCGGACCGGAGGGAGAACCCGCAGCCGGTCGCGCTGAGCGCCTGGCGGCGCGCCACGTCGGACCGGGTCCTGGTGATCGTGCGCGACACCGACCACTTCACGCTGGCCGAGGACTTCGCGCGCCGCTTCCCGTGGCCCGCGTTCCAGCGCGGCGATCTGCCCTTCGGCCCGACCCCCGAGCGCACCCGCAAACCGGACGGCGCGCGCGCCTTCGACCTGCCGGCGGCGCCCGGGGAGCGCTACGTCCAGCTCGGCTGGACCACCGCCGGCGCCGCCGGCGAGGTGTACGCGCCGCACGTGATCCGCGACTGGTACGCGCTGGCGTGGTTCGACTGGCACGTCAAGGACGATCGGGGAGGGCGCGAACGGCTGTCGAATCCGGATCCGTTCGGGGCCGCGACGTCGGTCCGGCGCGACCTGCGCTGACGGCCGGCCCCGGAAGGCGGCCGGCGGCGCCCGGATGCTCCGGGTCGAACCCGGCGGCCGGCAGTCCGTCGGCCGCGCAGGTGCGCGGGGCGGTCATCGATAACGAGATGAAGCGCCGATGCGCGGAGCATGGCGCGCGAGAACGATGATGACCGGTAGAATCCGCCGCATCCTGTCCCTGGTCGGCGGGAACGTGCTGTCGTTCGCGTTGATTCTGGCGTCGGCCGCGGTCGTCGGCGAAGTCTGGTTGCGGCTGCGGTGGCCTTTCCTGCACAACCAGTCGCGCATTGGCTTCGTCCCGCGGGTGGGCCGCATGTTCGAACCCGGCACGGAAGTGCGTTGGACGAACCTCCATGACTTCTGGACGGTCTCGCGCACCAACCGTTGGGGCTTTCTCGACCGCGAACCCATCGGCCCCGAGCGCGCCGCGGCGAGCTGCCACGTCGCCCTGATCGGCGATTCCTTCGTCGCCGCCCGGGAAGTGCCCATCGCTGACAAGTCTCACGTGCGGCTCGAAGAACTCGCGGCCCGGGTCCTGCCCGAGCTGGACGTCACCACGTCGGCGTTCGGCATCTCCAACACCGGCCAGATCAACCAGCTACCGTTGTACGACGAATTCGCCCGGCGCCTGCGTCCCCGGCTGCTGGTGCTCGTCTTCGTAATCAACGACTTCGCGAACAACGCCTCGACGTCACGCTCCGGGCAGAGAATTGGTCCATACCGTCTGCTGCGGATGACGGCAGGACTGGAGCCGGACCGGCTGTCGTGGATGACCGCCCGACGAAACGCGGACGGCGGCATGAGGCTGTTGCCGCCCGATCCCGACCTGGAGCCTCCCCCTCCCCCTCCCCCGGAGCGCGCGTGGAGCGCCTTCGGGTATCGGCATTCCTGGTTTGCGAATTGGCTGAAGCCCGGATTCACCGAGATCGCCGCCGTGTTTCGTCAAACTCGACGAGACGAAAAGTTGCGCAGAGCGTTCCCGCCGCCGCGTCCGGAGCTGGTCGAGGAGGCCCTGGGGTTCACGGCCTTCGGCCTCGATCGGTTCAAGGAACGCGCCGACCGCGACGGGGTGGCGTTGGCGATCCTGTCGACACACAAGATGGGGACCCGGGGCCATCCTGCCTTCGACCGCCTGAACGCCCTGGCCGCGTCGCGGCGCATCCCCGTCATCGACTATATCGACCATATCCGCCGCCGGGGCGCCGAACCCCGGGATGCCCATTGGGCACACAACGTTCACTGGAACCAGGCCGGTCACCAGTGGGCGGCGGAAGCCCTGCTCGACTACCTGAAGCGGAACCCGGAGGTCTGCGCCCGACCCTGGACCGGCGGCCGGTGACGAGGGCAGAGGGCGGGCCGGCCAACCGCGCCGACCTGGTGACCGCGGCCGACCCTGGACCGACGCGGCCGGTGACGAGGGGGGCGCGGCATTGCGAGCGGCGCTGACGGCGTCGTTCGTCGGACCGACCGCGGTCCGTGAACGCCGACGTGCCCCGTCGCGCGCCTTGCTCGCGCCCGATCCGGGCAGGCCCGCGGCCTGCCGGCGCCCGCCGCTGCTCGCGGTGCGGCGGGGTTCCGCCGCGGGGCGGGCCGGATGCGCTACAATGCGGCAGCGGCGCGGTCGGAGCCGGTCCGGACGCTCGCCGGCGGTGTTGCGGACGGGACGACGCGGCCCGGGTCGCGGGCCGGCGCCGCCGAGGAGGAACGCAGCCATGAAGTGGTTACCGACCATCGTCGCCGCGCTGTCGCTCGTCTCGCCCGCCTGGGCGCAGCTCGCCACGCCGAACGAAGCCGGGTTGACGTACGGCCACGTGCACCTGAACGTCAGCGACGTCGAGGTCCACAAGAAGCTGTGGGTCGACTTCTTCGGCGGCGAAGTCGTCGAGAAGGGGCCGCTGACCGCCGTCCGGCTGCCGAACTTCCTGATCGCCCTGACCGAGCGCGAGCCGACCGGCCCCATGCAGGGTTCGGTGCTCGACCACTTCGGCTTCAAGGTGCGCAACACCGCCGAGTTCGTACGGCGGTGGCGCGAAGCGGGCATGGAGGTCGGGCCGGAGTTCATCGGCGCCGAGGGGATGCCGAACGCCTACGTCATGGCCCCCGACGGCGTCTGGGTCGAGCTGCAGGAAGACCCGTCGCTGCACGTCCCGATCGCCGGCTACCACATCCACTTCTTCACGCCGGAGTTCGAGGAATTGCTGGACTGGTACACGCGGGTCTTCGACCTGCGCGTCCGGCCGCGCGGCCGCATTCAGACGACGACCGACGTGCCCGGCATGAACATGAGTTTCGGGGCCGGCAACGTCGACGCCCCGGCCGCCACGCGCGGACGGGCGCTGGACCACATCGGTTTCGAGGTGGACGACCTCGAGGCGTTCTGCCGGAAGCTCGAGGCGATGGGCATCGAGTTCGACGTCGAGTACCGCGAGATCGACGCCATCGAAATGAAGAGCGCCTTCATCACGGACCCGGCCGGCACCTACATCGAGCTGACGGAAGGTTACGACGCGTACTGAACCGGCGCGGCGCATCCCCGTCATCGACCAGTTCGACCATATCCGCCGCCGGGGCGTGACGCCCGAGGATGCGGTCTGGATGCGCGACGGCCACTGGAACGCGGCCGGCCACCAGTGGGCGGCGGAAGCTCTGCTCGATTACCCGATGCGGAATCCGGAGGTCTGCGACCGACCCTGGACCGGCGGCCGGTGACGAGGATTCCGGCGGGCGCCCCTCGTCCCGCCGGCGCCCGCGCCGACCGGGCGGCTGAACGGCGGGCCGGCGCCGCGGCCGCGCGACGCCGGCCCGCCCGTCCGATCCGTCGGTGCGGAAGGCGCTACGGCCGCAGTTCGCGGCCCTGCCGCTCGAGCTCGCGCGCGCCCGCACGGAAGTCGCCAACGTCGAAACGCGGCTCATCCGCTGGCTGGTCGGCGTCGTTCTTGGGGCAGCGACGCTCTCGGTCGCGGTGGTTGCGGCGCTTCTGCGTTTCTCTGGCTGGCCGGCGGCTGACGTTCCGGACGTGTTGCGGACGTGCGTGGAACGGTGAAATCGTCACCGGATGATCCGGCGGCATGAATGCGGCCGCCTCCCCGCCCGTCGCCGTCGACGTCGCGATTCTGCTCCCGGCGGCGGCCCGGGCCGTGGCCGAGCGGCTGAACGCGGCGTTCGACGACGGCTTCCGCTTCGACGCGTCGCACCATCCCCACGTCACCCTGAGCCAGCACTTCGTACCGCGAGACCGGCTGTCCGAGGTCCGCGGGCTCGTCGGCGCGGTGGCGGCCCGGACCGCACCGTTCGAGGCGCACGTCACCGGCGCGCGGGCCGGCCGGACCTCGCAGGTCCTGGCCGTCGCCCCGTCCGCGGCCCTGCAACGGCTCCACCAGGAGTTGATGGACGCCCTGCGGGGCCACGAGACCGCGGGCGGCGCGTCCGCGTTCCAGGCGCCCGAGGCGGCCCGGCCCGCCGACGTGGACTGGGTCGCGCGGTACCGCGGCGATGCGGCCTATGCCCGCTACGACCCGCACGTGACCGTCGGCATCGGCCCCCGGCCGATCGAGGCGCCGCCGTTCCGCTTCCCCGTCGACGAGATCGCCCTCTGCCGCCTCGGCCGTTTCTGCACCTGCCGCGACCGGCTCGCAACCTGGACGCTGTGAACCGGGCGGGGACGCGGCTCGGCGGCGGAACACCAGGTTCGTCCGCCCGCGCGAGCGACCGCTTCACCCGCATCGTGCCCGGCGCTTCCACGCCCGGGTTCGTCCGCCCCCGCGCGCGACTGCTCCCCGTCCCAGTGCGCGTTGATCGCGTCGATCTCCGAGGGTTCGTCCGCCCCCGCGCGCGACTGCTCCCAGCGAAGTCCGGGCGGCGGCGGTCGAAGACCGATTCGTCCGCCCGCGCGAGCGACCGCTCCCAGCGCCACGTTCCACTCCGCCGGGCGGGGTTCGTCCGCCCGCGCGAGCGACCGCCTTGCGCGCCACGTCCAGCAACAACCGGTTTCCGGTTCGTCCGCCCGCGCGAGCGACCGCTCCCAGGCGGGCGAAGACGCGGTTGACGCATGCAGCCCTCCACGGGTTCGTCCGCCGCGCGAGCGACCGCCCCAGGCGGCCCCGCCCGCCGGCGCGGCGCCGGGAGAGCCCTGCCGGCGGCTGACCGCGAGTCGCCGGCCCGGCACGGGAGCCCCCTGCCGCCGGCCGGCTGCGTTCCGGGCTTGCCGCAGCGGGCCGTACCGAGAGAGCATGGGGGTCGATTCGTTGGAATTCACGCGGGCGCCGGGCCGGACAGAACGCCGCCGCGCCCCTGGTTCAGCCGCGCCGCCTTTCCCGCGGCGCCCGGATGGAGGTTCCCCCATGTTGCGAGCGATCGTCATCTTCGGTTCGGCCGTCCTGATCACGGTGGGCGGCCTGCACTCCGGCGCCGGGGTCCGCGCGGCCGGCGCGCCGGCCGGACAGGAGCCGTTCACGCCCCGCGAGGTCACCCCCGCCGACATTCCGCCGGACGTCCACGAAGACTCCTGGGCCCGGCTGCCCACCATAGAACGCGAGACCCTCGACGCCGAGGGCCGGCGGGTCTTCGACGTCATCGTGAATCCCGACAGCCGCTACGCCGGCGGACTGCGCGGCCCCATCGGGATGTGGATGTACAGCCCGCCGATGGCCGAGCACCTGTTTCCTGCCAGCACCTACCTGCGCTATGGCGCGGACGGCGCGCGCGACCAGCGGCTGACGGAACTCGCCATCCTCACCGCCGCGCGGGCCCTGGACAGCCAGTACGAGTGGTCGGCCCACGAAGGGCTCGGGCGCACGGCCGGACTCGAAGAGGAGATCATCGACTTCCTCCGCTACGACCGGCCGCTGGCCGACGGGGACGGGCTGCCGGGCTTCGGCGAGGTCGAGCGCACCCTCGTCGCCGCCGTCCGCGAACTGATCCGCGCGCCCAGGCTCGGCCGCGAGACCTTCGAGGCGGCCCAACGGCTGCTCGGCAACCAGGGCATCGTGGACCTCGTGGGCCTCATCGGCCACTACACGCTGGTGAACTACACGCTCAAGGCGTTCGACGTGCAGCGCCCGCCGGGCAGCCGCCTGCTTCTGCCGCCCCTGCCGGACCGGCCCTGACCGAGGTTGCCCCGATCTCGCGGACAGGTTGACGCTTTCGAGTTCGCATCATAACATGTTCCCGATGGAAACTCGCGTCGTTCCTGATTACCGTTGGCAATTTGAGATCGGTTCATGCAACCATGCCAATCATGATGAAAGGCCAAGTCTCAAGGGTTGTACCGCAGTGTACGTGTTCTCTGAAAGAAGAACACCGCAATGAAGACATGGTCGTTTTCACTGTTCCGAGAGCGCCCGTTCGATGGGTTCTCGCGTTCCTTGGATCGATGCCGTATCTCGGCGTAGCCGTTTCCGTCTATCTTGTGGAAGGCCATCTCGCGCCGGAGGCAGTGGCGAACGGATCGGTGAGCCGATATGCGCACTACGCCATCCTGCTTGCTCTCTTCAGCACGTACGTCGTCATGGTCTGCTGGGTCGCGATCGCGCGGATGCATACGGGTCAAGACTATTTGTTGGGCGGGTTCAAGATAGTCTCGGTCCTGTTCGGGATGGTGAACTTGCTTCGTATGGTGGAAGAGGTGATCCGATGAATTCAACGCGAGCATCATCCTGGGCTCCGTTGCTGGCTGCCTGGATCTTCGTTGGCATACCGCACGTCGTCGGCGGCCAGGAAGTCGTCGGTGGCCAGGAACCGAGTTCCAGCCCTGCTGAGACATATGTGCTGAACGTCGGCGAATACAACCACTTCAGCTTCCTGTCGAGGATCCGACTCTCCACTGACGTCTTCCTCGATCCCGCGGAAGCGGAATCAGCCGACGTCCGCTGTTTCCACGGATTGGACGATCTGAAGGACCGACAAGATAACGTTCGTCAGGAGATCGTAAATGGAAACATGTATCTGGGTTCGAAGATCGATGAAAAGTACTACGTGGTTGAACCAGTCAAACTGGACCCTGACGGTCGGGTATTTCTGGACGGCGGACCAGTGACAGCTCACCGGTTCCCAGAAATTTGGGACATTTCAGGTGATGAGGTCGATCAACTCAAGCACGTGATCGATAGGGCTGGCAGCCTGATCGTGTCGCAGCAAGGTTCCACAAGTAGCTCCCGGGACGATTTGGCGGCATGGGTAGTCGGGGACAGCGAAAGTCACGACGATCTCTTGGGTGTCGTCACAAGCAATCCTGGTGCTTTTCCTGAACTCCCTTGCGAACGAATCGTGAACTGGACCGGCGAGGTTGAGACCGTCGGCCACATCGAGTCACTCACGTCGTCGCAGGATCGGATCCGTTGAGGTGGTTTGGTTCCTGGGGCGCCGGTGTATTCGCGGGGCGCGGCGCATTTGCGCGACAAGAGCAATAGCCGCTGCCGGCAACACCGCGGTCGGCGACAGATGGGGCTGCGTCCTTGCACCAAAGGAGAACGACATGCGATCCACCTGCTTCTTCGCGCTCATCCTCGTATTGCTGCCTCTTCCCGTGCTGTCTCAGGAGCCGTCGGTCGCGCAGGCACGGAACCCGGTATGGCTGGAGCCCTGCCCCGAAGCCGACTCCTCCGACGTGGAAGTTCTCAAGGCGAGGGTCGATTGCCTTGAGCGTCGCTCCGAAGCGATGGCGGACTCGCAGAACCTCCTGTTGCAGAACATGTTTCTGTTGCTCGAGGAGCAGTTTCTGAACGAGCCGGCGAAAATCGTGGAGCGTATTCCCGCCGTCGCCCAGGCGGAATTTTCCCCAGGCGTGTTCGAACCCAGAGTGGTCAACTGTGCGTCCCCGCTGATGGACAAGGCTGGGTTCGTCATCATCGGCGCAAAGTTGTCGAACTGGACGATTCGGCAAAGCGGTGAAACTTTAACTGCACCAAACCAATGTGTTGGAAATAGCATGTTCTCACGGTCTCGTTCTGAGGGTTGCTACGTCAACAGGACGTGGTTTGATTGGTACACTCGTCGCGCGGCGTCCGAGGGCTGGCCGATGAACGAAGCTGCTCTTTGCCATAATGAAGCAGAAGAACACATCGAGGAGACGCTCGTCAATCCCCAGCTTCTAATTAACAACAGCTTCGATGTCTGGCTCGACGGCAACCGTTTGCTATACTTCAGAAAAGGTGGTTGCCAGACAAACACCCGGTTCTTTTTGCACGTCTACCCGGTGGACCCGGACGACCTTCCTGATGACGACAAGCAGTACGGGTTCGAGAACCTGGACTTCGATATCTCGCAGGCACAGTTGGGATCCATATCCTGTTCGGCGGTGCGGCCGTTTCCGGACTACTCTGTCGCCGGTATCCGAACGGGTCAATTCGTCACTTTCAGTGGCCAACTGCTATGGGAGGGGACGTTCAGTTTCACGGGAGACCCGGCCCCGCCCCGTAACAGTAGCGGCCCGTGGTGAAAGTCGGGCATTTTGGGGATCGACATGACGGCTCACCTGTTCTACACTGGCGGGCATGGCGATGGGGACGACACGTGACGACGGGTCGCAGCAGTCGATGTGGGTGTCGGCGGCCGACTTGCCGCGAGGCGGGGGTCATCCGTTCTACGAGCGGCTGAACCGGATTCTCGAGGCGGCCGGCTTCGACGCGTTCGTCGAGGGACTGTGCGCGCGGTTCTACGCGACGAAGATGGGCCGGCCGGGCCTTGCTCCGGGGCGCTGTTTCCGCCTGCTGCTGATCGGGTATTTCGAGGGGCTGGACTCGGAGCGGGGGATCGCGTGGCGGGCGGCCGATTCGCTGGGCTTGCGGACGTTCCTGCGCCTAGCGCTGCCGGCGTCCCCGCCGAACCATTCAACGATCTCGCGTACGCGGCGTCTGTTGTCGGTCGAGGCGCATCAGGCGGTCTTCGGGTGGGTGCTGGAGCGGTTGGCGGAGTCGGGGCTGGTTTCGGGGAAGACGTTGGGCATCGACGCGACGACGCTGGAGGCGAACGCGGCGATGCGGAGCATCGTGCGTCGGGACACGGGCGAGGACCACACGGCGTTCCTGACCCGTCTGGCGCAGGCATCGGGCATCGAGACGCCGACGGCGGCGGACCTGGCGCGGTTCGACCGGAAGCGGAACAAGAAGACGTCGAACAAGGACTGGACCCACCCGCACGACCCGGACGCGAAGGTCGCGAAGATGAAGGACGGCAGCACCTGCATGGCCCACAAGGTGGAGCATGCGGTGGACATGGAGACGGGTGCGGTAGTCGGCGTGACGGTTCAGGGCGCGGACAAAGGGGTTACGGCGACGCTGGTCGAGACCCTGGTCACGGCGGCGGAGCAGGTCGAAGCGGCGCTGCCGGAGGGGTCGAGTGTCGGGGAGGTGGTGGCGGACAGGGGCTGCCACAGCGACGAGACGCTGGTGGATCTGGCGGCGGTGGGCGTGCGGAGTCACATTGCGGAGCCGGAGCGGGGCCGTCGGAACTGGAAAGACCGGGAAGAGGCTCGGGACGCGGTGTATGGGAACCGGCGCCGGATACGCAGTGAGCGGGGGCGGCGTTTGCAGCGGCGCCGCGGGGAGATGGTGGAGCGGCCGTTTGCGCATCTGTATGAGACGGGCGGGATGCGGCGGGTGTACTTGCGAGGTCACCCGAACATCCTGAAGCGCCTGCTGGTGCACGTCGCGGGTCTCAACCCCGGGCTGCTCCTGCGCCGGGTGATCGGCGTCGGCACGCCCCGGGGCCTGCAGGGCCGGGCCGCTGCCGGCGTTTGGGCGCTGATCGGGCTGTTTGTGGGCCTCTGGAATGGCCTGGAACGGCGATTGACGCGATTTCGGCCCGATTCGGCGCGGATCGCCGCGCTATTGCTCCGCCGGCCTCTTCAACCAGTCATCTGAACGCCGAGGACTTCTACTTCGGCCTGGTAAAGCTAACCGATTCCCGCAACGTCGCCATGACTGCGAAAACAATCACTGCGACCGCGTTGCTCTGTTCCGTCCTGCTGGGCGTCGCATCAGGGACGTCGGCGCAGCCACGGGAGCCGGAACCGCCGCGAACGGCGCCGGACGGCCAGGCTCTCTCGGACCTCGCGGCGACCCTCGGCCCCCACGTCGTCCGGCAGTGGCGGCGCGACGAAAGAATCGCGGTCGACACGCCCGAAACGGACATCCGGACCTCGCGGCAGATCGTCGAGAAGCTGTTCGCGGACCACGAGCGCCTGCGGGCCGCCTACGACACCGCGAGGAACGCCGGGCAGGCGGTCGCGGTGGCCGCCGGACTCGGCGTTCGCTTCATCCCCGTTCCGGCCGGCAAGGCCGCTTCGGCCGGGTTGGCGGTGCTCGCCACGGCCGGGAACGACGAAATCGAGCGGGTGGCCGGTCTCCGGGTCCGGCAACTGCTGAAAGAACGCAAGTCGGCGATCCTCGAGGCGGCCGATCTCACGTACGAAGCTCTGCGGCAAAGCGGTCCGGAGGCGATCCGCGCGACGTTCGCCGACAACGCGGCCTTGTTGCAGGAAGTGCGCGATCGGAACGAACTCGATTCCGAGTCGTGGAACGTCGCGATGGAGCTGCTGGTCGATGCCGTCGTCAACTCCACGGAACGGCAGATCGACCTGATCGAGACCTACGCGGACGGCGCCGAACGGCTCGGCGCCGACGTGGCGGCCCTTGCGGTCAACCTGCACGGGCTGGAGACCGCGTTCGACACGCGGCTGCGGGTCGCCGAGGCGGCCATGCCGCGGATCGCCGATACGATGCTGGAGCTCGGGGCCGCCGTGGTCGACCTCGACGACCGCCTGGCGAACGTGGAGACGAACCAGGCGGTGGTCGCCGACTTCATCTTCGATTCCATGCCCGCGGCCCGGAAGGTTCAGGCGCTGCAGGCCGGTTTCATGCGCGAGCGGTTCACGTGCGCAGACGGTGGCGAAACCTGCGACGCGGCGGCGCTGAAAACGTCGCTGCTCGATCGGTTCCAGAAGGAAGCCGAACTCGATGAACTGGTCAGCGACGTCGCGACGGTCACCGGCGCGGTCAACGACGTGTACGCGGTCGCCACGAATCTCGGCATCGACTCCCCTGAACTGAACGACCTCGTGCGTTACGGGAACGCCGCCGCCGGCGCGTTCACGCAGTTCGCGGCGGGCAACGTCCTGGGCGGGCTCGCGGCCGCGACGAGCGTCTTCGGGAGGCGCAGGGACGCGGACGCCGAGCGGTTCGCCGCCATGATGCGCTACCTGAACCGGGAATTCACCCGCATCAACTTCAAGCTCGACGAGATCGGCGCGAAGCTCGACACGGTGTTGGAGAACCAGGCCCTCATCGTGGGGAACCAGGCCCGCCTCATGGACGCCATGGCGGCGCTTTCCGAGCAGATGCAGTCCCGCTTTCTGCGGGTAGATCGGTCCCTGGGAAGGCTGGAGTTCGAGCAGCAGCGGCTGAGCTCGGGGGTCCGGTCGCTGATCTGGGACGACTGGAAGACCTGTCACGCGGTGTACCAGCGGGCGATGGAGCGGAGCACGGACGACGGGACGTACGCGTTCATCGATCCCGACACGCTGCTGCTGACGTCGGAGAGTCACCTGCAACGGATCGTCGCGACGGCCGGCGAGACGCTCGTGCTGCCGTGCATCGAGACGATGCAGGGGAACTTCGCCAGCCTCAACGCCCTGGAGCGGTTCGGGAACTTCATCGATCTGGATTGGGTGGTCGCGAACCGGCTGGACGCGGCAGTGCCCGAGTTTCCGGTCGATCCCGAGGAATGGCGGACGCGCCTGCACGCCTTCAGGCGCAACGTCTTCGCACCGGCGCTGGCGCACGCGGTACGGTTCGTCGACGGCCGCGCCGAGACGTCGTTCGCCGGCGCGTTCGCGGCGCTGACGCGGCCCGTCGCTTCGACGGACGACTGGCGCGCAGCCGCCGCCGCCGATGCGGTCGCCTTCGCATGCTGGGATCCCGAACAGACGGCGCACGGGCGGCTGTTTCCGCTGCTGTGCGATGCCGACGCCGGGGACCCGGATGCGAACGCGCGCCGGCTCCTGGAGAGGCCCATCCTCGCCGACGTGGTCAACGACCTCGCGGACTGGGTGCTCGTGGTCGCGCAGTTCGCCGACCTGCGCGACCAGCGGCAGTCGAGCTGGTCGTCCTATCGAGAGCTGTTCGACGCCGCCCGGCGGGGCGCGCTCGACGTGCGGAGCAGCACGGGCGAGGACCTGATCGCGCGATCGATTCCGGTGCTCGACGTGGCGATCGCCTCCTACGCCATGATCTACGGCCCGATGGGCGCCGACCGGATCGTCGCCGACGTCGAGTCCGGGACGATCGACGCCGCCTCGATCGCGGCCCTCCGGCAGAATCCGTTTCTGGCCGCGAACACGGTCCAGCTTCTGCTGGAAGGGCGGTACCGCGCCCGGTACGGCGGCGCCGGTCGGCCGCGGCCCACCAAGGCGGCGTATCGCGCGGCGTACGAGCTGGCGCTGTCGGAACGGTCGGGGCGGTTCGTGCTGCTGGAAGGACTGTTCGGCGACGACCTGACGTTCCAGGCCGGGGAAGACGGCGCGCCGCGGGTGGTGCTGCAAGCGGGGGACGAATCGGCGGAGCCGCACGTGCCGACCCCCGCCGCCTTCACCGAGGGTCGCCTGCTGCTCCCGCCGCGGTACTACGAGTTGCTGGCGTCGCGGGCCCGGCTCGTGGACCGGCTGTACGAGTACCGAATGCTGGACGATTTCGAGGGACGGGAGCGCACGCTGTTGGGGGTCGCGCTCACCCGGTGAGGGGGCGCCGGCCGTCGGGGGCGAAGGCCCCTTCTTCGGCCGGACGCCGGCGCCCGGCGACGCGGGAGTTCCACCCTGGGCGGTCAGGCGTCGGACGGCGGCGCGGGGGCCGGTTCCGTGCGGGCCGCGGGGGGACCGAGGGGGTCGACGCCTTCTCCCTGTTCGGCCAGACGCCGGCGCTCGGCGACGATGAGGCCGTACTCCGCCGCCCGCTTCCACACCCGGTTGGCCACTTCCGTGAGGTGGACGGCGCGCAGGCCGTAGTAGACGAACACCGCGCCGACGACGCCCGGCACCAGGGGCCGCAGCGCGTTCACGGCGGGTTCGCCCAGTTCCGGCGCGAGGCGTCCGAGACCCTGGTAGACGACGAACCCGACCGCGGCGAGGATCGGCCCGGTGACCGTGCGGACGCTCCACGACGCCACCCGCGACTGCTTCTCCATCCACGCGGCCACCGTCCGCAGCCGCTCCAGGCCGCGGTCGAGACGGTCGAAGTCGGCCTCCAGCAGGACGTCGCGCAGGGTGACCTGGGCGCGGCACGCCCGCGCCACCCGCCGGTCGCCGCGCAGCCAGGACACCCGTTCGACCGCCACCGCGCAGTCCGGGAACCGGCCGCGCAGCCGGGCGACGAGCCGGGCCTGCCCCGCTTCGGTATGCTCGTGCAGGGTCGAGGCGGGGTCCACGGCGATGCGGCGCCGGGACGGCGTCAGCACCAGCTCCGCCATCTCGCCCGTCTCGGGGTCCTCGACGTAGGCGGCGGCGTGGGGCGGGATGCCCTCGTGCAGCACCGCCTCGTGGTCGAGACAGGGCAGGCGCGGAACCGCGGCGACGTCCACGCGCAGGCGGTACAGTTTCACGGCCCGGAGACGGGCGAACGACGCGAGCTCGGCGAAGAACCGGCGGCTGACCGCACAGGTCCCGGACGCCGGGTCCGCGGGACCCCCGCCGCCGCCGCTGTCCACGCGGTTCACGATTCCTGTCCGCGGACGGCCCGCGGGAACCGCGGCGCCGCCTCTCGCGTATCGTCACACGGTTGCCGGCGGACGCCGGCCGGGTACCGCGCCCGCCGCTCGGAAGGCCCGTCAGAATAGCACGCGCGGGCGCCGGGAGCGCGGCGGCGGGCAGCCCGGTGGTGGAACCCCGCGCCGCACCGCGCCCGGAGGGCGCCGGCGGACGAGGAACGTCCGGCGGACAGGGAACGTCCGGTGGGACGGAGAACGTCCGGCGGACAGGGAACGCCGCCTGACAAGGCGTGTGAGAAGGGCCGGGCGTTCGACCGGCGAACAACGCAGTCAGGCGGGATGCGGCGCCGCTCGCAATGCGGCGGGGCCTTTCGACCACGGGCTGCCAAGGAGGAGTCGCGATGTCGGATCAACAGTGGTACACGGCCCGGAACGGGCATCGGGCCGGCCCGATGCCGGAGGCGGATCTGGCCGAGGACATCCGGAACGGCGCCGCCGACGCGTCGACGCTCGTCTACACCGCGGGCATGGCCGACTGGACCGCCCTCGCCGACGTGCCGCGGCTGCGGGCGCATCTGCCGGCGGCCGGCCGCTCCGCGCCGCCGGTGCCGGCCGGCCGTATCGCCCACGAGATCGACTACCACGTCGAGGGCGTCGAGATGCAGTACGTCGAGATCGAGCTCGACCCCGGCGAGAGCGCGGTCGCGGAAGCGGGCGGGATGATGTACATGCGCGGGGGCATCGTCATGGAGACGGTGTTCGGAGACGGCAGCCAGCAGCAGCAGAGCGGGTTCATGAACAAGCTGCTGGGCGCCGGGAAGCGGCTGCTCACCGGCGAGAGCCTGTTCATGACGGTGTTCACCAACAACGCCGCCGGGAAGGGGCAGGTGGCCTTCGCCGCGCCGTACGCCGGCAAGATCCTTCCCATGGACCTGAGCCAGCTCGGGGGCGAGCTCCTCTGCCAGAAGGACGCCTTCCTCTGCGCCGCCAAGGGCGTCTCGATCGGCATCGCCTTCCAGAAGAAGATCGGGGTCGGGCTGTTCGGCGGCGAGGGGTTCATCATGCAGCGCCTGCAGGGCGACGGCCTCTCGTTCCTGCACGCCGGGGGCAGCGTGCACCAGATGGACCTGGAGCCGGGAGAGACCCTGCGGGTCGACACCGGCTGCCTCGTGGCGCTGCAGCCCAGCGTGACCTACGACATCCAGTGGGTGGGAGGCGTCAAGACGGCGCTGTTCGGGGGCGAGGGGCTGTTCTTCGCCAACCTCACCGGCCCCGGCGAGGTGTGGCTGCAGTCGCTGCCCCTGAGCCGTCTCGCCGACCGCATCTACAAGGCGGCGCCGCAGACCGGCGGCCGGCGGCAGGGCGAGGGATCGGTGCTCGACCACGCCCTCGGCATCGGCAACCTGATCGACGGGAAGTAGGCCGGCCCGCGGGCGGCGCGGGGCGAGCGGGACGTGATATCGTAACGGGTCAGGGGAAGTGCCGAATGGACCGCTCAACCGAGGAGCTGCTTGAAGCGTTCGCCCTCCGGATCGAACGTTCCGCCGACCTCGCCGACCGCCGCGCCCGCGATGCGGACCGGATCTCCCGGTGGATGGTCGGCGTGTCGATGGGCGTCGCCGCCGTAATCCTCTCGGCCGTGTTCACGCTGGCCTGGCAGGTCGCCCGCCTCGACGGCAGCGTGCAGGCCCTCACCGCCAGCGTGCAGTCCCTCGAAAACCGCGTGCAGTCCCTCGAAGACCGCGTGCAGTCCCTCGAAAACCGCGTGCAGTCCCTCGAAAACCGCGTGCAGTCCCTCGAAGACCGCGTGCAGTCCCTCGAAGACGCATTCCTGGCGAATCCCTGACCCTCTCCTGCCGAACACGCACGGATGACTGGTCAGGTCGGCGCGGGAGTGGCCGCGCCCGCCGCCGTCCTGCGTCACGACCCCGGCGCCGCCGACGAGGACCGTCAGAACCCGGCCGCCGACGGCTTGCATTTTCCGCAGCAGTTTACCGGATAGCCGGTCGGCTGCGCCCAGGCGTGGGCCTCCTCGAAGATCTCGAAGGCCCCCGCCACTTCGGGGTTGCCCGTAGCGCTCCGCCCAGGCGCATCCGGCCCGGTGGATCGTCGTGCGGCTGGAGGTCCCGTGGCCGTCCGCGCTGTGCGGATTGACGTAGAAATTCATCCCTGACCCTCCTGCCGCACGACGCACGGATGATATAGTTGCCCGGGTTCGGTCTTGCCGCGTCGCCCGCGGTCGGCGTCCGTGCCGCCCCGGGCGCACGAGGGCGTTGCGCAGGCGCGTACGGCCGCGCCGGACGACCGGCGCCCCACGGCAACCGGCGTCAACGGGCGGCGCGGACGCCGCCTCCGATTGTTGCAGACAGACGAGGTATGAGAGAAATGCGGAATCCGTCCATCGACCCCGGCCGCCGCGTCCCCGCGGCGTTCCTCCTCGCCGCCTTCTGCGCCGCGGCGGCGTTCACGACGACCGCCGCCGCCCAGGACGAAACGATCTGGGACGGCGTGTATACCGAGGAACAGGCGGCCCGCGGCCAGCGCGCCTACGAGCAGGAGTGCGCGGCCTGCCACCTCGACGACCTGATGGGCGACGGCATCGCCCCCTCGCTGATCGGCGCGGCCTTCTTCTTCCGGTGGAGCGATCTGTCGATGAGCGACATGTACACCGCCATCCGCACCACCATGCCGCAGGGCGCCCCCGCCAGCCTGAGCGCGTCGGGCTACGCGGACATCTCCGCCTACATGCTGCAGAAGAACGACGTGCCGGCCGGCGCCGAGGAGCTTCCCTCCGACACCGACGATCTCGAAGCCATCCTGATCACCGACGCCCGGTAGCTTCCGGCGCCACCGAGGCCCAGCGGCCGTCGGCGGTTCCCCCGCCGGCGGCGGCGACCCGCCCCGGCCGTCCGCATCCCGTCGGCAGATCGTTCCCGCATCGGTCTCCTCCCGGCATCGGCGGCCGGCCTTCCGCGCCGTTGCCGGCCAACCCCGCGGCGGCGGCGTCCTAACTGGTGGAGAAGGACGCGGCCCGCCGCCGGACGGCGCGGAGCCGTGTCGACCCGCCGGGGCGCCCGCCGCGGGCTCTCCGGGGTCACGCGACGAGATCCGGGGAGGGATCACCAATGGAGACGACCAGCATCACACGCCTGCTCCGGGGCGGCGCGGTTCTCGCCGCCCTGACCGTGCCGACGGCCGCGGCGGGGACGCCACAGGACGCCGAGGAGGTCGAGCGCGAGGTACGGACGCGGATCGAGTTCGGGCGGGAACGCAGCGCGATCGGCGTCTCGGTGCGGGACGTCGAAGACGCCGCCGACGGCGTTGACGAAGGAGCGGTGGTGACGGACGTGCGCGCGGACGGCCCCGCCGACGCCGCCGGCGTCGAGTCCGGCGACGTCATCGTGGCGTTCGACGGCGAACGGGTGCGCGGCGCCCGCCAGCTCGCGCGGCTCGTCCAGGAGACGCCGGCAGGCCGGACCGTGCCGCTGCGCGTGCAACGCGACGGCGCGCCGGTGGCGCTGACCGTCACGCCCGGGGAGGCGCCGGGCTGGAGGGGCCGGCTGCCGGAGATGGTCGCCGACCGCGTGCGCCTCCAGTTCAACGAAGACGGTCTCCTGGAGGCGGACGAACTCGCCGTGCTCCGCCGGCTGCCGGACGTCCTGCGCGGCGTCGGCCGGCGGGCGGGGCGCGTCCGGCTGGGCATCCGCGCCGAGTCGGTCGACGGACAGCTCGCCGAGTACTTCGGCGCGGACGCCGGCGTCCTCGTCGAGCACGTCGAAGACGGCGCGGCGGGGTCGGACGCCGGCCTGCGCGCCGGCGACGTCATCACCGCGATCGACGGCAACGCGGTGGACGGCCTGGCGGCCCTCCGCCGGCAGCTCGCGCGCCTCGAGGCGGGCGCGGCGTTCGAGATCACCGTCGTCCGCGACCGCGCGGAGACGTCGCTGACGGCCGAGACCTCCGCGCCGGAAGAACCGGACCGGCGGCGGCGGCGGCGCGGTTCGTCGATCTGACGCCGCGGTCCCGGGACGCCTTCCGCGGCCCGGCCGGAACGACGCTTGGCGCGCAGATATCGCCTGGCGCCGGGTTCCGGCGCGTCGGTCCGGCCTCGCGGTCCGGTTGACGCGCCGCGGTTCGACGAAGGGACCCGCGTCGTCGGCGCGGACCGCGTCCCGGCCGGCCGGCGCCGACGCCCGCCGACGCCCGTCGGGCCCGACCGGGAGTGATACGATGGTCCGCGGGTTCCCGCCGCCGCCGGGGCGCGGGGTCCCGCGGCGGCCCGGGCCCCGCCGCCGAACGCCCGGACCCGCGCCGCCGCCGCGGAACGACGCGCTCATGGACGCCTACTACCACCCGTCCGACCTCCACAAGTTCGGTGACGTCGGCAAGGAGGCGCCCGAGCTGTGGGAGAAGTTCTCGGCGTGGTACGACGCGGTGTTCGCCGAGGGCGCCCTGACCGAGCGCGAGAAGGCGCTGATCGCGCTGGCGGTGGCGCACGCGATCCAGTGCCCCTACTGCATCGACGCGTACACGACGGCGTCGCTCGAGAAAGGCGCCGCCCCCGACCAGATGACCGAGGCGGCGCACGTCGCCGCCGCCATCCGGGGCGGGGCGTCGCTCGTCCACGGCGTGCAGATGCGCAACCGCATCGAGAAGCTGTCGATGTAGCGGCCCATGTCCCTGCCGACGCTGCTGAACGCGCGTTCGCCGCTGGCTCCGCCGGCCGCCCAGCGCGCGCATCTCGAGGCGCTGCCGCTCGCCCGCACCTTCCGCGACGCGGCCGCCTCGGCCGGCCATGCGCCGCTCCGGCCGGCCGCGCCGACGACGCTGCAGATCAACGTCGGCAAGCGCTGCAACCAGGTCTGCCGCCACTGTCACGTCGACGCCGGTCCCGACCGGCGCGAAGTCATGCCGGACGCGGTGGTCGAGGCGTGCTTCGCGCTGCTCGCGTCGACGGACATCCCGACCGTCGACGTCACGGGCGGCGCGCCCGAGCTGCACCCGCGGTTCCGGGACATCGTCGCGCGGGCGGCGGGCCTCGGCCGGCGCGTGATGGACCGCTGCAACCTGACGGTCCTGACGCTGCCCGCGTACCGCGACCTGCCGGAGTTCCTGGCCGGGCACGGCGTGGAGATCGTCGCGTCGCTGCCGTCCTGGACCGCGGCCATGACCGACCGGCAGCGCGGCGAGGGCGTGTTCGAGCAGTCCGTCGAGGCGCTCCGGCGCCTCAACGCCCTGGGGTACGGCGCGCCCGGTTCCGGGCTCGAGCTCGACCTCGTGACCAACCCCGTGGGAGCGTGGCTGCCCGCGGCTCAGGCCACCCTCGAGCGCGACTGGAAGCGGGAGCTCGAACGGCGCCACGGCATCCGCTTCAACCGCCTGTTCACCATCACCAACATGCCCATCAGCCGGTACCTCGCGTGGCTCGAGCAGTCCGGAAACCTGCAGAGCTACATGGACCGCCTGGTGCAGGCGTTCAATCCGGCCGCCGTCGACGGTCTGATGTGCCGCCGCACCCTGAGCGTCGGCTGGGACGGCCGGCTCTTCGACTGCGACTTCAACCAGATGCTCGACCTCGCGGTGGAGCCGTCGGCCCCGCGGACCGTCGTCGACCTCGCGCGCGGCCTCACGCCCGACGGCGCCCCGGCGTCACCGGCCCGGGCCCTCGCCGCCCTGCTGCGGCGCCGCATCGTCACCGCTCCCCATTGCTTCGGCTGCGCCGCCGGCGCCGGCAGTTCGTGCGGCGGCGCGACGGCCACGGCATAGCCGCCCGCGGTGGAACCCCCGCGCCGCGCCCGGAGGGCGCCAGCGGACGGAGAACGTCCGGCGGACGGAGAACGTCCGGCGGACGGAGAACGTCCGGCGGACGGAGAACGTCCGGCGGACAAGGCGCGAGAAGGGCTGGCGGACAGCCCGCGGAAGTGGAAGACGATGACCGTCTCGCCGATGCGGCGCCGGCCGGCGGGCCGCGCGGAGGGAAGTCCTGCGCCGGGAAGCGGCGTCAGTGGGTCAGCCCGTAGAGCATGTAGTTGACCCCGATCTGGAATCCGGTGTTCTCGGCGTCGATGGGGAAGAAGCCGCGGCCCGCGAGCCACCAGTACTCGGCGAGGTTGGTGTTGTAGTTCACGATGGCCATCAGCCGGCCGTTCGGGTCGTTGTCTTCGAACACCCCGAAGTACTCCGGCGTGAGCCCGCCGAGATGGTGGTTGTAGGGGTTGGGGGCGTCGATCACGGGGATACGGAAGAACGCGTTGAAGATGGGATGGCCGGCGTCGAGGGTCAGGAGCTGGGCGTCGGGGAGCACCCGCCTGAGCTGGGCCTCGAAGTTGATCCACTGCCGGGTCTCGAAGTCGTTGAAGATGACGAAGCCGCCCTTCAGCATGTACGCGCGGAGGGAGGCGGCCTGCGCGTCGGTCATGATCCAGAACCCCGGCTCCCACATCATGGCGATGGGGTGCTTGAAGAGCTCCGGGTCGTCGAGGGGGAGCGTCAGGCTGCCGTCGGTGCGGGCGTCGACGGCGGTGAACTCGCCGACCACCGACATGAGGTTGGCCTCGGCGCCGGGGAACTCGTGCGCCCAGAAGTTGACGCCCATGCCTTCGGGCCGCGCCCCGTAGGTGCCTCCCGTCCAGCGCAGGCGTACGAAGGTGAGGCGGCCGTCGTAGGGCAGGTCGGGCCGTCCCCAGAGGCGGTAGCCGCGGACACCGAACTGCGCCGACGCCGCGGTGATGCAGGCCAGCACGACCCCGGCCCCCGCCACCGCCGCCAGCACCCTGCGCGTCGTCACGGCGTATCCTTCTCCCGCGTTTTCGCCAGCCGCGCCGGGCTACGCTTCCCGGCCCCGTCTCCCGCCACTCTCGGCCGCGGCGGCATCTTGCGCGGGGGCCGCCGCCCCGTCCCTCCGATTCCCGAACCGACGGACGGCCGACCCGTCCCGGGAACCTCTGCAATGTTACTGCAACCGCGGGTCCCGCCCTGGTCGAGCGGCGCTGCATCCCGCTGACTGCGTCGTTCGTCGGTCGAACACGTCCAATCCTTGTCCGGCTGGCGCCCTCGCGGCTCCCGCTGCGACGCGGGGTTCCACGGGCTGCTGACGGCGCCGGCCCCGGTTACGATATACCTGCCATGCGCCCTGCTCACGCCTTGTCAGGCGCGCGTTCCAGCGGCGCGGCGCTCCACCACCGACCGTCGAGGAACGCGACCGTCCCGGCGCGCCGCCGCGGTCCGGCCAGGACCGCGCTGGCGGCCGCCGCGGTCTGGGCGGTATTGCCGGCCGGCGCGGCAGGTCAGGCCGGCCCCGCGACGGACCGGGCCGCGCTGGAAGCGCTCCACGCGGCGACGGACGGCGCGAACTGGACGGACGGCGCGGACTGGCTGACCGATGCGCCGCTCGACGCGTGGTACGGCGTGACGACCGACGGCGCCGGCCGGGTGACGAGGCTGGACCTCGACGACAACGGCCTGGCCGGCCCGATCCCGGACGCACTCGGAGACTTGACGCACCTTGAATGGCTGGACCTCCGCGAGAACGCACTGACCGGCCCGATCCCGGACGCACTCGGCAACCTGGCGAAACTCGAACTGCTGGACCTCAGCGTGAACGGTTTGACCGGTCCGATCCCGGAGCGATTCGGACGCCTGGCGAACCTCGCGGCGGTGTCCGTCTGGGACAACGATTTGACCGGCCCGATCCCGGACGCACTCGGAAGCCTGACGGAACTCGAAACGCTGTTCCTCGGCGCGAACGGATTGACCGGCCCGATCCCGGACGCACTCGGAAACCTGACGAAACTCAAAGGGTTGTCCCTCAGCCGGAACGGATTGACCGGCCCGATCCCGGACGCACTCGGAAGCCTGACGAAACTCGAAGCGCTGTACCTCTACGGCAACCATCTGACCGGCCCGGTGCCTTCGTGGCTGGGAAGCCTGACGAATCTGGAACTGCTGTACCTCTACGGCAACGATCTGACCGGTCCGATCCCGGAAGCGCTCGGACGCCCGGCCAACCTCGAACGGCTGCGTCTCGACGGGAACTGGGGCCTGTCGGGGCCGCTCCCGCCCGGTCTGCGGTCCTCCGGGTCGCTCTTCCTCCTGAACGTCTTCCTCACGCAGGCTTGCGCGCCGGCGGCGTGGCGCGACTGGCTGGAGACGATCAGGTTCACCGGGCGGCGGTGCGGCGACGAAGCGGTGACGATCGACGTGGCCGTCGTCCACACGCCGGCGGCCCGCGCGGCGGCGCCGGGTGGAACGGCCGCGATAGCCGCGTTCGTCGATCTGCTGATCGCAGAGACCAACCAGGCCTGGGCGGCGAGCGGGGTGCGCCACCGCGCCGCGCTGGTGGGCCTGTCCGAGGTGCAGTACACCGAGACGGGCGATTCCGAAGTCGACCTCGATCGGCTCGCCGACCCGTCGGACGGCCACATGGACGCGGCGCATGCCCTGCGGGACCAGGTCGGGGCCGACCTCGTGCACCTGATCGTCGACGCGGACAAGGCGGACGTCGGGGGCATAGCCAGACTGGGCGGCGCTTTCAGCCTCACGACACACCTGGGAGACGGCAGGACGTTCGCGCACGAGTTGGGTCACAACCTGGGGCTCCAGCACGATCGCTACCAGATACGCCACCACGAAGGCGGCGTGCGCGCGCATCCGGGGTACGGCTACGTGAACCAGCGCGCGTTAGCAACGGAAGGCGTCGCGCCGTCCCGCCGCTGGCGCACGGTAATGTCCTACGATACCCAATGCGACGACGCGGGCGTCTACTGCTCGCAATTACCGCGTTTCTCGAATCCGCGCCAGCGTCACGAAGGCGACCCGCTGGGCGTTCCCTGGGTCGCCGGGGCCGGCGACACGGGGGGCGCCGGGCCGGCGGACGCCGCGGCGGTGCTCGACGCCACGGCTCCCGCGGTGGCGTTGTGGCGCGATCGCGGCGCCCGTTCCAACCGGCCGCCGGCGGCGGTGGGCGTGCTGCCGGACGTCGCGCTGAGGCCGGGCGCCGCGGCGGCCGTGGACGTGTCGCGGGCGTTCGCCGACCCCGACGGCGACACGCTGAGCTACGCCGTGTCGTCGGCGGCGCCCGAGGTGGTGACGGTGGCCGCCGCGGGGCCTCGGATGACGGTGACCGCGGTGGGCGCGGGCGCGGCGGCGGTGCGGGTCACGGCGACCGACCCCGGCGGGCTGAGCGCGGCGCAGTCGTTCACGGCGACGGTCGGTTCCAACCGGCCGCCGGCGGCGGTGGGCGTGCTGCCGGACGTCGCGCTGACGCCGGGCGTCGCGGCGGCCGTGGACGTGTCGCGGGCGTTCGCCGACCCCGACGGCGACACGCTGCGCTACGCCGTCTCGTCGTCGGCGCCCGAGGTGGTGACGGCGGCCGCCGCGGGGTCCCGGGTGACGGTGACGGCGGCGGGCGCGGGCGCGGCGGCGGTGCGGGTGACGGCGACCGACCCCGGCGGGCTGGGCGCGGCGCAGTCGTTCACGGCGACGGTCGTCGACCGGCCGCCGGGTTCCTTCGCCGACCACCCGATCCAGCCCGGGACGACGCGCGTCCGGGCCGTCCACTTCGCGGAGTTGCGCGCGCGCATCGACGGAAAGCGGCAGGCGGCGGGGTTGGAGCCCTTCCCGTGGACCGACCCGGTCCTGACGGCGGGTGTGACGCCGGTCCGGCTCGTCCATCTCGTCGAGCTGCGGACGGCCCTCGCGGCCGCGTACGCGGCGGCGGGGCGGCCGGCGCCGGGCTGGACCGACGCGGCGCCGGCCGCCGGGGCGACGCCGATCCGGGCGGCGCACCTGATGGAGCTGCGCGCGGCGGTGACGGCCCTGGAGTGACCGCCCGCCGCGGCGCCCCGCGTCCCACCGAGGGCGGCGGCCCGTCGGATTCGTCCCTCGGTGTTCGGCCGCGGCGCCGGCGCCCCTCGCCGGGACGCGGGCGTCATCCCCCGAGCCGCCGCACGAAGGCGGCCACCGCCTGTCCGATCTCGTGGGGCGCGTCTTCCTGCACGAAGTGGCGCCCGCGCACCGTCACTTCCTCCTGGTTGCGCCAGCCGCGGCAGAACTCGCGTTGCGGTCCGGTCAGGATGGCGCCGGGGTCGGCGTTGACGAACAGCTTGGGGACGTCGTTGCCGCGCATCCACTCGGCGTAGTCCCGGACGATGGCGGTGACGTCCGCGGGCTCTCCCTCGATCGGGATCTCGCGGGGCCACGTCAGGGTGGGGCGCCGCGACTCGCCGGGCTCGGCGTACGGCGCCCGGTAGACGGCCATTTCCGCCTCGGTGAGTTTCCGCAGGATCGATCCGGGCAGGACCCGCTCGACGAAGACGTTGTTCTCGAGCGCCATCCGCTCGCCGGCGTCCGAGCGGAACCCCTGGAAGACCCGCCGTGACGCCTCCGGCCACTCGGCCCAGGTGAGCGGCCGCACCAGCGCCTCCATGTACGCGATGCCCCGGGTCGCCCCGCGGAGCCGGTTGGCCCGGTCGAAGGCGAGGGCCGACCCCCAGTCGTGCGCCACCCAGACGACGTTCGACGCGGCGCCGAGGGCGTCGAGGGCGCCGTCGAGGAACGCGCGGTGCTCGACGAAGCGGTACCGTCCCGGCCCCGGGTCGTCCAGCTTCCCGGAATCGCCCATGCCGATCAGGTCGAGCGCGATGCAGCGCCCGAACGGGGCCACGTGGGGCATGACGTTGCGCCAGAGGTACGACGAGGTGGGGTTGCCGTGCAGGAAGACGACGGGGTCGCCCCGGCCCATCTCGACGTACGCCATGCGCTTGCCGAGCACGTCGACCGTCCGCTTCCGCGGAGCCGTGTCCGAAGTCACGTCCAGTCCTGTCCAGACGCCAACCCGGCGTCTGCCGCCGCCAACCCCCGCGCCATGCGATCGCGGGCGGTCCGGCCGTCAGTGCTTCACTTCGTCTTCCGCGGTCGGTATCTGCTCCGCGATGGCCGCGTAGACGGCCTGCCCGATCATCGTCGCGGTGTTCACGCCGCGGCGCGCGGCGGCCGCGGCGGCCAGCTTCTCGATCTCCGCCGGCCAGCGCAGCCGGTACTCGACCCGGCCGGTCGCGTCGTGGACGTACCGGGCCATCTGGACGTGGCCCATGACGATCTTCATCTTCATCGACTCGCGCCTCCCTCTGCCGCGCTGCAGGCCGGATTGTATACGACCGGCGGGGCCCGCCGCGCCCCCGGACGACGGCCCCCGTGAACACGGCCGCCCCCGGCCGATGCTCCGCCGTCGGCCCGCCCCGGGACGGCGGCCCCCGTGAACGCGGCCCGCCCTCCAAATGGTCAGCGGGTGGACGCCGCGGGTCGCTTCGCGGCGCCCCGGGACGGCGGCCCCCGTGGACGCGGCCCGCCCCCGCGGCATTTCGGGGTGGACAGCCGGCGCCGACGGCGCTAGACTTGGGCGCACGTGGTCGACGTCCGGGGGGACCGTGCGTCCGGCCGCCTGCCCGGCGATCAGCAGCATGGAGGTGAGGAGAATGAGAAACGCCAGATTCGTGCTTGGCTGTCTGGCGGCAGCAGCGGTGATGGTCCCGGCCCTGGCCGCGGCCGAGGCGCCGGAGAACCCGACGTTCCACAAGGACGTCGAGCCGATTCTGCAGCGCTCCTGCCAGGTGTGCCACCGGCCGGACAACATGGCCCCGATGTCGCTGATGACCTATCAGGAGACCCGGCCGTGGGCGCGGTCGATCCGGACCAAGGTCGAGGCGCGCGAGATGCCCCCGTGGCACATCGACCCCAAGGTGGGCGTGCAGAGCTTCAAGAACGACAAGTCGCTGACCGACGACGAGATCACGACGATCGGCGCCTGGGTGCGGAACGGCGCCCCGCGGGGCAACCCCGAGGACGCGCCGGCCCCGGCCGAGTTCCAGGAGTTCGGGGCCTGGACCATCGAGCCCGACGTCATCGTGACCTCGCCGCCGCACACGGTCCCGGCCGAGGCGGGCGACTGGTGGGGCGACTACATCGTGCCGTCGGGCATTCCGAACGACCGCTACATCAAGGCGATCCAGACGAAGGCCGGCGACCTGCGGGTCGTGCACCACGCCCTGACCTACGCGGTGACCGACCCGGACGCGCTGCTGAACGACAGCTCCGAGGACGCGTTCCTGAACGAGTACGCGGTGGGCAAGAACGCCGACGTGTATCCGGACGGGACGGGACGGCTGTTCCCCGGCGACGCGCGGGTGCGCTTCAGCTTCCACTACCACTCGGTGGGCGAGGAAGTGACCGACCGGACCGACCTGGGCTTCGTGCTCTATCCGGAGGACTACGAGCCCGAGCACGTCCTCTACTCGCGGCAACTGGGCCAGGCCGGCGAGCTCGACATTCCGGCCGGACAGGTAACGCGCCACGACGGGTACCAGAAGATGTACCTGCCCGGCAAGCTGACCGGCTTCCAGCCCCACATGCACTTCCTGGGGACCCGGCAGTGCCTGGAGCTCATCTACCCGAACGGGTCGACGGAGATGGTCAACTGCGCCAACTTCGACTTCAACTGGCACATCGTCTACAACTACGAGGACGAGGCGCAGCCGGTGTACCCGGCCGGCACGACCCTGCACGTCATCAGCTACCACGACAACACGCAGGCGAACCGCGGCAACCACGACCCGAAGAACTGGACCGGCGGCGGCAGCCGCACCGTCGACGAGATGGCCTTCGCCTGGATTAGCTGGCACGACCTCTCCGAAGAGGAGTACGCGGCCGAGCTCGAGGCGCAGAGGGCGAACGCGGACGACGACTGAGCCGCGGCCGTTCTCGCGTTGAGGCACGTCGAGCCCTCTGCGGGAGCCGCCGCGGCTCTCCGCAGAGGGTTTTTTTCAGCAGACCGAGGGTTCAGCAGAAGGGGAAGCGGAGAGTGATCATCGAGTTTTTCGGTCGACGGACCCCGCGGCGCCGGCTCGCCGGGGCGGCCGGGGCGGCGCTGGTGCTGACGACCGCCGCGAGCGTGTCGGCGCAGGTCAACCGCCGCGACGTGCCGATCGTGGCCCAGCCCCAGCAACGGTTCAACTCGGGGCAGGACGTCCAGCCGATCTTCGAGGGGTGGACCCGGAACGAGGACGGCAGCTTTCAGTTCCACTACGGCTATCTGAACCGCAACTACCGGGAGCGGCCGCACGTCCCGGTGGGCGAGGACAACTTCTTCTCGCCGGGCGACCCCGACCGCGGCCAGCCGACCTACTTCTATCCGCGCACCAACCGGTATCAGTTCGACGTCAGGGTGCCCGCCGACTTTCCTCCCGACGCCGAGCTCGTCTGGGAAGTGACCCGGCAGGGGAGCACCCAGCGGGCCTACGGCTGGTTGCAGCCGGAATGGGAGATCGACGTCAACACCATCACGTCGAACGCCCGGACCCAGTTCGGCCGCGGCGTGGACGAGCTGTACGCCAACGCGGCGCCGGCCGCCGCCGTCGAGGCGAGCCACGGCACGGCCGCGGTGGGGACGCCGGTGACCCTCACCGCGCGGCTGACCGACGACGACCTGCCGACCCCGGTGCCGGAACGGGACGACAGCCGGCCGCGGCGCCGCCGCGACCCGACGCTGGTGCCGCCGCCCGGCGCGCCGGAGATCCCCGACAACATCCCGAGCTATACGCGGCCGACGCCGACCCGGAACCACATGTCGGTGCTGTGGGCGGTGTATCGCGGGCCGGCCGACGCCGAGTTCGCGCCCTACGGGTACCAGGAGTGGAAAGAGGGGATGGACGGCGACGGCTGGACCTCGGGCACGTTCGAGACCACCGTCACCTTCGAGGAGCCGGGCGCCTACACCCTGCGCGCCTTCGCCAGCGACGCCATGCTGATCTCGCACGCGGACGTCGAGATCACCGTGACCGCGGCCGAGCCGGCGCCGTAGCCGCCTGCCGTCACGCGCGTCGTCCCGGCGCGTCGGCGCGCCGTTGCCGCGGCGGCGGCGTCCTCGCGGCGGCGCCGTCAGGCGCGGCGGCGCCGGCCGCGCTCCCCCGCCCGCCGCGCTTCCGGGTGGCGCGGGCGGTCAGGAACACGCCGATGCCCAGGCACGCCGCCCCCACCGGGACCGCGGCGATGCCCAGGCCCGGGTCTCCTCCGTAAAGCTGGACCCCGCCGGCGAAGAACCCTCCCGGCAGCAGCACGCTCGCACCGACGAGGCAACGCGAGACCGTCCGCGGGTCCCCGGCTTCCAGGTCGGGGAACGCGCGCAGGCACAGCGCCCAGGCGACGTGGACGAGGCCCAGCAGGGCGCCGTGGGCGTGGGCCAGCGTCCACGTCAGGCGCCGGGCCTCGTTCGTCACGTCGAGATAGAAACCCGCCTTGAACCCGTGCAGCAACTCGAGGACGAAACCGAGGCAGAGGAAGGCCAGGAGCGACCACCATCCGAAGCGGAGGTGGCGGCCCGCGTAGTCGACGGCCGGGCCGGTCCTTCGATCCACTCTATTCCCGGAGAAAGAGCGGCCGGCGGTCGCGGGCGTCGAACAGCCGCCGCATGGCCGCGACCCGCGGCTCGCCGCGTTCGTCCACCAGCAGCTCGGGCTCGCGCCGCGCGCGGGCGGCGGGCGAGGCGCGCCATTCCCGCAGCACGCGGACCGCGGCGTCGACGCGCGCGGGCCGGGGGGCGATGAAGTCGTAGTCGAGGTCCGCGTGGCCGGGCAGGCTGCGCAGGGCGCGGGCGGCGATGAACCGCACCGCGTCGTAGGGGTCGCCGAGCGCCTCGCCCAGGTGGGGCGTCATCCAGGTGGTCCCCGACGCCTCCTGCGCCGGTCCCCACCCCATGCTCCAGGCGGTGAGGGCCCGCTGGCCGGCGTCGCCGGCCAGCATCCAGCGGAGCCCCGCGGCCACCGTCCGATCGACCTCGGGGAGCGGAGGGGCGGGCACGCCGTACCACGCTTCGAGGCGGTCGGCGGTCCACGCCAGGGTCTTGTCGAGATGGCACAGGTTGCAGGCGTTGGGCCGGCCCGCCTGCGCCGTCTCGGCCGCCGACGGGCTGCCGACGGTGTGGGAGCGGACCGCCTTCAGCAGCCCGTAGCTCGTGTAGGGCATGTGGCAGTTGTAGCACCGGCTGCCCGCCGACTCCGGGGCGTGCCGGGTGTGCGCGGCCGGGTCGGCGCGGAGCGGCTCGTGGCATTGCAGGCACGCCTCGTCGCCGTCCATGCCCGCCGACACCTGGTGGGTGTCGGCCCACGCCTCGACGCTCCGCGGGTCGTCGGCCGTCTTGTGCATGGCGTGGCACGAGAAGCAGCTCAACGTGCGCTCCGGCGTGTCGGCGTCCCGGAAGCAGGGGGAGTCGAGCAGCCCGTTGTACTCGCGGCCCGACACCCGGACGAGGCCGTCGGGCCAGAACGACCCGCGGACGAACTCGGGGTCGGCGGCGGCGAGGGCGCGGATGGCCGCCGACGTGCGGTCCGCCGCGGGCTGGACGATGAAGCGGGTGTCCCGCAGCTCGTCGCCGGGACGGTAGGGCAGCCCGTCCCGGCTCGCCCGCCGCTCGTCTTCGGGGTCGTGGTACTCCCACACGCCGTGGCACTGTCCGCACACCTGCGACGACCGCCGGGGGTCGAGGTCCGCGGGCTGGACGATGGTCGGGTCGCCGGCGCCGGCGACGTGGCGCCCGTAGCGGCGCAGCGGGTTGCGGTTGGCCTCGACGTGGGCCTGCGCGGGGCCGTGGCACGACTCGCAGGCGATGCCGAACTCGGCCGCCGTCGTGTCGATGGCCTGCTCGTCGAAGGGGACGGAGCGGTAGGGGGTGTCGAACGCGGTCCGGCCCAGCGTGGTGTGGCACACGATGCACACCGCGTTCCAGTGCCCGTCGAGCATCGCGAGCGACTGCCCCGGCGGATGCAGCACGAGGGCGCTGCGCGGCACCCACCGCCGCTCGGCGAGAAGGTACGCGCCGGGCAGGACGTTCAGGCCGCGGTCGTGCCCGGTGGCGTACCAGTAGACGTTCTGGTGGTGCGACCCGGTCATCAGGACCACCCGCCGCCGGATGCGGGGGCGTTCGTCGTCCGGTCCCTCCCAGCCGGGGTCGTCGAACTCCGCCCACAGCTCGTCTCCCCGGCGCTCGAGGCGCATCGGGCGGCCGTGGACCGCGTCGACCCGCACGCCGTCGAAGTCGGCGCGGACGGTGTCGGGCGTGGCGACCTGGGTCATCGTCCGGTGATACGACCCGTGCCAGGTTTCGTACTCGGAGGGGTGGCACGCCCGGCACGTGTCCGACGACACGTAGCCGCCGCCGGTCACCTCGACGGGCCGATCGACGACCTCCGATTCCGGGAGCGGGCGGCTGGCGGTGACGGCCAGCGTCACCCCGAGAACCGTCGACGCGAAGAGCACGAGGAGGGCCGGCGCGCGGCGGAGCGGAGAAGCCGGACGAGACGGATGCAGGACTCTCTTCGCCGGCGGCGCCGGGTGCGGCGGGGTCCGCGGGCGGGAGGATCGAGGCATCGGAACCGGAGAAGGCGGGCGTCCGGGCGGGTTCGGTCGGAGGACCGGCCCGGACGCCGCCGGAGCTTGACAGCCCGTGGCGAACGTCCCCTGACCGCGTCGTGCGTCGGCTGCAAGGGTCCCGCCACGGGCCGTTCGGGGCGCGCGGCGCGTGGCCCGGAGAGTGCCGCCGCGCGACCTTGCGGTCGCGTCCGGCTCCGCTCGCCGCCCGGCCACGCAGGACGGGCTGCTGCTGGCCGACCGTCCTGGAACGAACTTTCCCGCCCAGTCCGCAACCCGCCACCGCCGGGGAGCGGGTCGACGGCGCGGGCGGCGGGACGGTCCGCTAGTCGATGGCGAAGCAGTAGAAGTAGCCGTTGCCCCCCGTCGCCTGCAGGTTGGCCTGGCTGCAGCCGCGCGAGCCGTGGGCCGAGTTCCACGAGTTGGGGTTCGGGCCGCCGCCGGTGCGGTCGAAGTGGCCCACCATGGCGCTGCCCTCGCCGTCGGCGTTCGACGTCCAGTTGCCGCAGGTGGTGTCCTGATCGCTGTCGACGGCGGTGCCGTCGAGGTACGACCCGGTCAGGATGTCGTGCTGGTTCGGGGTGTCGCCCCGCCCGGGCGTCATCTCGCCGAGCTCGTTGAGCACGGTCTCCTTGGTCAGGTTGTTCTCGAAGTGCAGCACGTCGAGGTCGCGCGCGACGACCACGCCGGCGGCGTTCCGCCACGGGCCGGCACCGATGCGGTCGCGCGCGTTGACCCCGTTCGCCCCGGTGGTGCTGAGATACGCCCGCCACGTCCGGCTCCCGGCTCCCACCGCCGCGGCCAGCGACTGGCAGTGGGCGTCGGCGCCGGCGAGGCCGCCGAAATTGGCGCCGTCGCCGGGACCTTCGCTGGTCAGGAAGAAGGTCATGTCGGCGGCCTGCGCCCCGGCGGGGGAGGCCGCGGCCAGACACGCGAACAACGCGGCGCCGCACGGCAGCAGCATCTTCTTCATCTCTGGTTCTCCTTGAACGCGTCTCGCAGGACGTGACGTGTCGTATCGGCGGATTATACCGCGGAGCGCGGTCCGGCCCGCGCCTGCGTATACTGTCTGCCTGCGAGGCCGTCGCCCCCGGCTGGCGGCGGTTTCGGACCGCGGTCCCCGGCCGCGGCGGCCGGGACCGGAGGGCCGGCCCGCCGCCCCGGACGAGGCGGACCGGCCGACGGAGCGAGACCATGCTGCACAGCCCGTGGTGGAAGACCCCGCTGCATTCGAGCGGCGATGCATCCCGCCTGCCCGCGTCGTCCGTCGGACCGCTCTCGCGGTCCGCGGTTGCGATACGCGCGACGTGCGCCCTTCTCACGCCTTGTCAGGCGGGCGTTCTCCGCCCGCTGGCGCACGCCGTTCGCCGGCGCCCACCGGGCGCGGCGCGACGCGGGGTTCCACCACGGGCGGTGAAGATCGCCGCGGCCTGGTCCCGCGGCGGGGCGGCGGCCCTGCTGCTCGCGGCCGGGGCCACCGGCGGCGAGGCCCAGTCGGCGAGCCGGATCATGCGCCAGGCCGAGGCCGATTTCCTCGCCGGCCGCATCGAGGAGTCGGTGGCCGGCTTCGACCAGGTGGCGCGGGCGCGGCCCGACGCGGCGCCCCGGTTCTGGCAGCGGGGCATCGCGCTCTACTACGCCGGGCGCTACGACGACTGCCGCCGGCAGTTCGAAGAGCACCGCCTCGTCAACCCGAACGACGTCGAGAACGCGGCGTGGCACTTCCTGTGCGTCGCGCGCGGCGACTCGCCGGAGGCGGCGCTGGCGGCGCTGCTGCCGGTGGGGCGGGACCCGCGCCGGCCCATGCGCGAGATCTACGAGATGTTCCGCGGGCGGACGTCGCCCCAGGCGGTCCTGTCGGCGGCCGGGGCGGAGGCCCGCGCGCGGTTCTACGCCCATCTGTACCGCGGGCTCCACCACGAGGCGTGGGGGCGCACCGAGGCGGCGCGGGAAGAGATATTCCTCGCCGCCGACCCCCGTTTCGCCCGGTTCGGCGGCTACATGCACGGCGTGGCGGTGGTCCACCGGAACCTGATGCAGGGCCGGTGACCGTCCGCAAGCCCGACGTGCGTCGGGACCGTGTCGGCATCGACGGCGACCCGGTGCGCGCCGTGGAGATCCATGGCGTGACGGATCCCGCCGGTGCGCGGACGCGGTGACCGAGCCGATGGCCGCCGATCCCCCTCTCCCCGAGGCCACGATGGAGCACGCCCGGCGGCGGCTCGCCGACCTGCGCCGCGCGCTCCGGCTTCACGAGCACCGCTACTACGTCCTCGACGACCCCGCCGTCAGCGACGCCGAGTTCGACGCCCTGATGCGCGAGGCGCAGCAGTGGGAGGAGCGGTTTCCGGAACTCGCCACTCCCGATTCGCCGACCCGGCGCGTCGGCGGGGCGCCGCGCGCGGGGGTGGAGAAGGCGGCCCACTCGTCGGCGATGCTCAGCCTGGAGAACGCCTTCGACGACGCCGAGCTCCGCGACTTCGACCGCCGGGCCCGCGAGCTGGCCGGCGCGGACGCGCTCGACTACGTCGGCGAGCTGAAGCTCGACGGCGCGTCGATGGCCGTGCGTTTCGCGTCGGGCCGGCTGGACCTCGCGCTGACGCGCGGGGACGGCGTCGAGGGCGAGGTGATCACGCCCAACGCGCGCACCCTGCGTTCGCTGCCGCTGTCGGTCGACGCGGACCTCCTCGACGAGGCGGGCGTGCCGCGCGACTTCGAGGTGCGCGGCGAGGTGGTGATGCCGCGCGAGGCGTTCGCGCGCCTCAACCGCCGCCAGACCGAGGAGGGGAAGCGGCCCTTCGCCAATCCCCGCAACGCCGCCGCCGGCTCGCTGCGCATGCTCGACGCGGCGGTCACCGCCGCCCGCCGCCTCGACTTCCACGCCTACGCCCTGCTGGCCGGGGGCGAGCCGGTGCTCGCGTCGCATTGGGCGGCGCTGCAGGCGTTGCGGCGGCTCGGCTTCAAGGTGGCCGCCGAGCACGCGCGGCTCCCGGGCGTCGACGCCCTGCCCGCGTTCCGCGACCGCTGCATGGAGCGGCGCGCGGCGCTGCCGTACGACATCGACGGGGTGGTCTTCAAGCTCGACGACACCGCCCTCTGGCGGCGGCTCGGGGCGACGTCGAAGTCGCCGCGCTGGGCCGTCGCCTGCAAGCCGGCCGCGCAGCAGGCGGAGACGGTGGTCGAGGACGTCGACGTGCAGGTGGGGCGCACCGGCGCCGTGACCCCGCGGGCGCGGCTGCGGCCGGTGGAGGTCGGCGGCGTGACGGTGTCGCGGGCGACCCTCCACAACGAGGACGAGATCGGCCGCCTCGGCCTGCGCATCGGCGACCGCGTGCTCGTCGAACGCAGCGGCGACGTGATCCCCAAGGTGGTGCGGGTGGTGGCCGAAGGCGCGGACCGCCGCCCGTTCGTCATGCCCACGGCCTGCCCGGTCTGCGGCGAGCGGGTGGCGCGCGAGGCCGGCGAGGTGGTGGCGCGCTGCCCCAACGTCGGTTGTCCCGCGCGCCTGAAGGAATCCATCCTCCATTTCGCCCACCGCGCCGCGATGGACGTCGACGTGCTCGGCGACTGGCTGGTCGGGAAGCTGGTCGAAGGGCGGCTCGTGCGCGGGTTCGCCGACCTCTACCGGTTGCGCGCGGAGCAGCTCGCGGACCTGGAGAAGGAGACCACCTTCGGGGCGGCGCGGGCGGCGGCGCTGGCCGAGCACCTCGCGCGGGCGCGGGCGGCCCTCGGTCCGGCGCGCGTGCTGCAGGCGCTGGGCGTTCCCGGCCTCGGGCCGAAGGCGGCCGAACGGGTGGCCCGCGCGGCGCCCGACCTCGCCCGCCTCGCCGATGCGGTCGCCGACGCGCCGGCGCCGGCGGCGGGCGTTCGGCGGCGGGAGGCCGACGCGATCCGGACGTTCCTGGCCGAACCCGCCCACCGGCGCCTGTTCGACCTGGCGCGCCTTCTGCTCGCCACTGCGCAAGACGCTTCTCCAATCGCTTCGCACGCGCCGTCAACCGATCCGGATTCGCCGCAGACTGCTGCGCAAGACGCTCCGCACGCGCCGTCAACCGATCCGGAGACGCCGGCGGACGAGACAGCGCCCGGCCGCGGACGACCGCCGGAGTCCCCACCCGCGCCCGCCACGCCGTCGAACGTCGAAGACACGGACGCCTTCCGCGCCGCCCTCCGACATTTCGTGGAGCGGATCGGGGCGGGGCTCGGGGCGCGCGCGGGACTCGGCGCCGGGCTCGCCGCCAGGCTGGTCGACCTGGGGCTGGTGCGGCGGCCCGGCGACCTGTTCGGGCTCACCGCCGCGCGGCTCGCCGCGGTCCCCGGGACCATCCGGCTCGGCAAGAAGTCGGCCGCCCGGGTGGTCGCGGGCATCGAGGCGTCGAAGCGCGCGCCGCTCGGACGGCTGGTGTACGGGCTGGGCATCCGGCACGTCGGCGCGCACACCGCCGATCTCGTCGCCGAACGCTTCCCCGGCCTGGAGAAGCTGGCCGCGGCCGACCAGGAGGCGCTGGCGGCGATCGACGGCGTCGGCCCCCGCATCGCCGAATCGATCCGCGCGTTCTTCGACGCCCGCCGGAACCGGGACATGATCGACGCCCTGCGCGAGGCCGGGGTCGACCCCGTCGGGCCGTCACCCGCGCCCCCGGCCGCCGCCCCGTCCGCGGACGCCGCGCCGTCCGCCCTCGCCGGCAGGACCTTCGTGCTCACCGGCACGCTCTCGGCGATGACCCGGGACGAGGCGCGGGCCGGGATCCGCGCGGCGGGGGGCAGGGTGGTCGGGTCCGTCAGCGGGAAGACCGACTACGTGGTGGTCGGCGACAACCCCGGCTCGAAGCTGGAGAAGGCGCGGCGGCTGGACGTCGAAGTCCTCGACGAAGCCGGCTTCCAGGCGCTGCTGGACCAGGCCGGCGGGAGCGCCGCCCGGCCGGGCGAGTGAACCGCCCGTGGTGGTCGTACGGTCTGCGAAGGACCGGCGGGATTCCCGGCCGCGGCCGGTTCGGTTCGGGTTCAGGCCGCCGAAATCCCGCGGCAAGGACGTTGCGAACCAACCAACCGCCCATCGGTGAAGTCAGCATTTCGGGGAATCGACACGATGGTTCTCCTGTTCTACACTGGCGGCCAGGGGCGATGGGCACGACACGTGACGAGGGGGCGCGGCGATCGATGCGGGCGCCGGCGGCGGACCTGCAAGGGCCGGCACGGAAAAGCGAGATGAGGCGAGAGGAGAGATCGAACGTCGGAAAAAAGCAGCGAGTCCGAGCGCTCTCGGACTGCGCCCGGGGCAACCTGTTCGACAGCGCCGCCTCCGCCGGGAGTTCGGATCATGCGAAATGCATCGCGGCAAAGCTCGGTGCGAGGCACATCCTCATGGCGATAACGCTGAGCGAGGGCCGTCCGGACGACGAAGTGACGGGCCTGAACGATCTCTGGGACCGCCTGGAACAGGACGGCGTACGCATAGCCGTCGACAGAGACCGCCGAATGCTTCAGGAACTGCACGACTACGGAGAGAACTCCCATCGGGCGACGGCGAAAGAGGCCGCTGAAATCCACGAAGAAAACATGCCTCAGATAACCGCTCTCATGGAATGGGCCGAGGAGAGGTTCGATCTGAAAGCAGATGGGAAATCGGGAGAGCCGGAGTGGCACGGAATGGAGGAAGTGATCGAGAAGAACGGCGAAGACATGCGCGACGTGTCGCAAATCAGGCTGTTCGGTTCACGGGCGCGGGGCGACGAGACCGACCGGAGCGACGCCGACATCGCGGTCGTGAAGAAACACGCGGGGGGGAAGGAAGCATACAGACTCGGAAGAGTCGAGGCGCCGGGAACCGGTAAGGTCCTGGACATCACGGTGATGAGCGAAGACCACTTGCGCGAGCGGTCACGATATGCCGGCACTTGCGCGGCGGACGTGGCGGACGAAGGACTGACGATATACCTCGGCAGGAACGCGGAAGAGTTCCCGGAGAGCTTCGGAAGACTCGAAGACGGAACGATGACCAGCAAGAAGGAAATGCTCCATCCGGATGAAGCGGGAAAGTACATGCGGCAGGCGAGAACGTACATGAAATGGGCTGGAGACGGAGACGGCTGCGATGAAGACACCAGACGCAAGTGCATTCAGGAAGGCATGGAGCGCATGTTGAAGGCCCTCCGGGCGGCGGGAGGTAAGCATGTGACCCACACGCATGCGCTGAACGGATTGTGGGACGAAGCCGAAGAGTCCTGTGGAAGAATACCGGTCAATCGAGACAACCGGCTCCTCGAAACGCTGTCGAAATACGCGGGAAGCCTGGGTTACGGGATGGACACCTCGCAGGATGACGATCCCGAGAGAACTCTCCTGGCCGGGATCAGCGCGGGCAATGGCCTGCTGGAGTTCGCGCAATCGAAGGTCCCGGAGCTGGCGGAAGATACAAGAAGAGTGCTTTCCACCCTGGAACGGACCGGCGGAAAGGACCAGAAGTGAGGGGGAGGCGCTGGCGAACGCCAGCGGCATCGAAGGGCCGCGGTCCGCGTTCAGTCGGCCCGGAGACCTTTTCTGCGCAACTTCGCCAGAAACGCCTTTGTCTTCGGTTACCGGGTCGGGCGAAAAAAATCCACGAAAAGGTATGCAGGTCCGTCGACCACGTGCCGATACGTGAAGTATGGCGCGCAGGAGCGATGACCGGAGCGGTTCGATGGGACCTGGACCCCAGCGGGATCCCCGGGACGTGCGGCGCATCGAACACCTCGAACGAGAAAACGCCACGCTGATCGAGGAGCGGGACCACCTGAAGCGCCGCATCGAGGGCCTGGAGAAGGAACTCGAGGCCGCGCGGCGCGCCGGACGCCGGCAGGCCGCCCCCTTCGCCAAGGACCGCCGCCAGGGAACCGGACGCCCCCCGGGGCGGCGCGCCGGCGCGCAGTACGGGAAGCAGGGAAACCGCCGGCCGCCGACCCGGGTCGACGAGATCTATGCGGCGCCGACCCCGAAGACGTGCCCGGACTGCGGCGGCGCCGTCGCCCTGGACCGGGTGGCGGAGCAGTATCAGGAAGACGTGCCGGACGTGCGCCCGCTGGTGCGCCGCTTCGACGTCGAGGTGGGCCACTGCGCGCAGTGCCGGCGGCGCGTGCAGGGCCGGCACCCCTTGCAGACCTCCGATGCGCTCGGCGCAGCCGGCGTGCAGCTGGGACCGAACGTCGCCGCCCTGACCGCCGAGCTGCACACTGAGTGGGGCCTGCCACTGGAGAAGACCGTCCGCGTGCTGGAGACCCGGTTCGGGCTGCACGTGACCAGGGGGGGGCTGGTCCGGCTGCTGCACCGCACGGCCGACGCGGCCGCGCCCGCGTATGCGGCACTGTGCGAGCAGGTCCGCCGCAGCCCGGTGGTCACGCCCGACGAGACCGGCTGGCGCGTGAACACCGAACCCTGCTGGCTGTGGGCGTACGCCACCCCGGAGACGACGGTGTACTCCATCCGCGCCGGCCGCGGGTTCGCCGACGCGGCCGCCGTGCTCGGCGCCGACTTCGCGGGCGTGCTGGTGCGGGACGGGTGGGTGGCGTATCGCGGCTTCGAGCACGCGCCCCACCAGACCTGTCTGGCGCATCTCCTGCGGCGCTGCAAGGACCTGCGGAACGATCATCCCGACAGCCCCTGGGCCGCCGCCGTGCAGACGGTCCTGCAGGACGCCCTCGACCTGCGGACGCGCTGCAACGCCGGCGGCATCGGCGAGCACGGCCTCGCGTCGGCCCGCGGCCGGCTCGAAGCCCGGCTCGGCCGGCTCATCGACGCCCCGCCGCCGCTGGCCGCCGCCGAGCGCTTCGCCGGGCATCTGGCCCGCGAATTCCCGGCCGTGTTCCTCTTCCTGCGCGACCCGTCCATCGACGCCACCAACTGGCGGGCCGAACAGGCCATCCGGCCCGCGGTGGCCATACGCAAGGTCTGCGGCGGCAACCGCACCCGGCGCGGGGCCGACACCCAACAAATCCTGGCCAGCGTCGTGCGCACCGCCCGCCAACGCCGTCTCGACCCGCGCGCCCTGTTCACCACGATGCTGCGCGCCCCCGAACCCGTCGTCCCCGAAGCCCTCGCCCTGCCGCCGCCCGCCTGACGCCGGCGGCGCGGGGTCGCGCATCCGCGCCGCCCGGGCCCGCGCGGTCCGCGCCGCCCGGGCCCGCGCGGTCCGCGACCCCGAACCGATACCCGCGGAACCGCGCCCCCCGGCTCGCTCTCCGCCATCTCGACGCCGGGCCGGCCGCAACCGCCCGGACCCACTCCGCATTCCGGACTTCGCCGCCGCGCCGACGAGAACGCCGCGCCGACGGCCGGGTGAGAATGCGCGGCCGGAACACCGCGCGCCGCCCCTCCATACAGGTAGAAACCCCGTCCCGCCAGAACGACAAAACTGTGCCGGCGCAACAGCGTCATGCCGCAACTTTCCCGAACGTCCGCTCCATTTCGCCCCTGTGGCACGGGCGAAATCGGCCTGAATACCCGGTAACCGAAGACACGCCTTTTGCGAACCCGTACCTTTCATGCTGTTGCACGCGCCGCACAACAACTGTAGATTCGACAGGCGATGGGTTCCCCCCTTCTTCCGCGGTTTGATGTGATCGAAGGTCAGATTCCGAAGTCGGAAGTGAACCCGGCAACCGGCGCAGTAGCCGTTCTGTCTGCAGTACAGCGTGTTTCGATGCTCCCGGTCGAGTGGAACGACCTGGCGCATCCGGTCGACGCTCCATTCCCCGGAGTCGCGGCTGGCGAGATACAGGAACAGGAAGCAGAAGATGACGGCCGGCTCGCCCTGGTTCTCGATCGGCCACAGGCTGCCGCGCGGCGCGTGCGCGATGAAGAAAGCCGCGGCCATCTGGCCGCTGGCGATGAACGCCGCGAATGGCGTGAACAGGCCGAGGGCGATCAGGGCGCCCATGACCAGCTCGATGACTCCCGCGAGCCCGAGGAGGGAGAACAGCTCGACGCTCTCTTCCCGGCCGAGGACGCCGAATATCTTCTGGGCGCCGTGCTGGAAGAACAGTACGCCGGCGACGATGCGGACGGTGTCGTGAATGCATTCGGTGTAAGGTTTGAGGAACGGCATTGGTCACCTCCCGTTTGACCGCGGTTTCGAACCGTGAGGACGGCCACCGCCGAAGAGCTGGAATCGGTCGACGAGGTCGGCCCGGTCGTCGCCGAGTCGGTGCGGGCGTTCTTCGCCACGCGCGGGAACCGGACACTGATCGAGCGGCTGCGACAGTCCGGCGTCGACCCCGGTGGCGGCGGCGTCGGCCGCCACCGAAGACGCCGCCCCGCCGGCGCTCGCCGGCAAGACGTTCGTCCTGACCGGGACGCTTCAGGCGATGACCCGGGGCCGAGGCGAAGGCGCGCATCGAGGCGATGGGAAGACGCGTGGCGGGTTCCGTCAGCCGCGGCACCGACCACGTCGTGGCCGGCGAGAGCCCCGGTTCCAAGCTCGACAAGGCCCAGCGGCTGGGCGTCGCCGTCCTCGACCAAGCGGGCCTGCGGGCGCTCCTCGAAGGTGCGCGACCCCGCCCCGCGCCGCCTGCCTGGCGCCGCGCCGCATCGACGGCGGTGCCCGGTCAGCATGCTTCTTCATGCAAACCGCCTGACCGGCTCGATACCCGCGCGAACTCGGCAACCTGACGGAACTCGGCAACCTGATTCTCAGCCAGAACAGGTTGACGGGCCAGATCCCGCATCCGCTGGCGAGGTTCGAGGACACGATCAATCCGCAGCAGGGCGACGAGTATCTGCCTGTCGAAACCACGGTACCGGCGTTGCCGATCCTGGCCGCGCTGCTTCTCGGCGGCGGCCTGTGGTTCATGGGGCGGCGGCGGATCGCACGGGACGACAGATCGGCATGAGAATCCCGACCGCCGGTGCGGGCGCGCATCCACCCCCCCGGACTCGACCTGTCCGCCCTGGAGGATGAAGTACAGGCCCGACACACCGCAAGGTCGCGCGAGCGACGCCAGCCGGCAGCCCTTCTCACGCCTTGTCAGGCGGGCGCGTCCGTTCCGTCAGCGTCCTCCGGGCGCGGTGCGGCGCGGGGTTCCACCACGGGCGGCCGGGCTACGCGCGACGGTTCCTGAGCATCCGGTCGACGCTCCATTCCCCGGAGTCGCGGCTGGCGAGGTACAGGAACAGGAAGCAGAAGAGGACGGCCGGCTCGCCCTGGTTCTCGATCGGCCACAGGCTGCCGCGCGGCACGTGCGCGATGAAGAAGGCCGCCGCCATCTGGCCGCTGGCCACGAACGCCGCGAACGGCGTGAACAGGCCGAGGGCGATCAGGGCGCCGGTGACCAGCTCGATGACTCCCGCGAGCCCGAGGAGGGAGAACAGCTCGACGCTCTCTTCCCGGCCGAGGACGCCGAACATCTTCTGGGCGCCGTGCTGGAAGAACAGCACGCCGGCGACGATGCGGACGGTGTCGTGGATGCATTCGGTCCAGGGTTTGAGGAACGGCACTGGTCACCTCCTGTTTGACGGTGGTTGCACGATGGAGAAACGGTGCGAAAGGCGTTCTGCGTGATGATCGGCGCGGTCGCGGCGCCGGGCGCGGCCGCGGCCCCGGCGCAGTACGGCGGCCAGCTCGTCGATTTCGGCCTTCAGCCCTTCGAGGGCTCCGCCCCCCGGACCCCCAAGATGTAAAGGAAGAATAAAGACTTAACCTCAATCGAGCGTCCTCGACACGCGAAAACCGGCGAAGTCGAGCCGACCCCCGTCGAAGTACCAGTTGCGGAAGGCCGAACGGACGCCCCGCGGAACGCTGAGCCACGAACCGCCGCGCAACACACGCAACACACGATAACGACAGTCTCCACCACGCGTCCACGCCGTCCCGTCCGACGGTGCTCCGCGGTAGTCGTCATGCCAGCAATCCTCCACCCATTCATACACGTTGCCATGCACGTCGTACAGGCCGAACGCGTTCGGCGCAAACGTACCCACGGGCGTCGTCCGCTCGCGGTACGTCCCGCCACGGCCGGAGCCGTACACGTGGTTCCCGTTGTAGTTCGCCTGATCCGTCGAGATCGTCGACCCCGTATGGAAAGGCGTCGTCGTACCCGCACGCGCCGCATACTCCCACTCCGACTCGCTCGGAAGTCGATACCGCGCCCCCGTAATCTCCGACAGCCAGGACACGTACCTCTGCGCGGCACCCGTACTCACGTTGATCACCGGGCGCGCGCCCCGCCCCCAACCTTCGTCATCAGGGCGCCCGTAGCACCCGCCCCCGCGCACGCACGCATCCCACTCGTCGAACGTCACTTCCTTCACACCCATCGCGAACGACCGCAGCGTGACCCGGCGTCGCGGACCCTCGTTGTCATAGCGGCCCTCTTCCGACGCCGGAGACCCCATCTGGAACGTCCCCGCAGGGATCACCACCAGCTCCGGACAGGAGTCGCAGTCGCGGAACACGCGCCCGGGGCGGCGCAACTCCGCCTGCCGCTGCCGTTCCGCCTCGGCTGCCGCTTCGGCCGGCCGCTGCCGCTCCATCTCTTCCGCCAGCCGCTGCTCCTCCACCCGACCCGCCTCCGACGCCGCGTACCGCAACGTCGTCACGTCCGCCGCGTCCACAAAGCCCGTGGCCGGCTTCCCCGCGCCTTCCTGGTACGCCCGGACCGCACCCCGCGTACCGCCGCCCACCCGCCCGTCCGGAGTCCCCGGATCGAGCCCCATCGCCATCAGACCCTTCTGAATCTCCAGCCAGCCCGCACTGTCCAGGCCCAACGCCGCCTCCACCGCTTCCGGCGAGACGGCCGGCGCCGGGTCCTCCTGCGCCGAACTCTCGTCTGGCTCCGTATCCGGATCGGCCCGGTCCATGGCCGCGCCCCCCTGCGCAGCCTCCGGGGGACCGGCTGGCGGCGCGCCGGCGACGCCGGCCCCCCCCACACCGCCACCGTCACCGCGCTCCACCCCGCGCGCGTTCTCCCCGCCCGGCGTCCCCGCCGCGGTCCTCGCGGTCTCCGGCGCCGCATCGCCCCCGGCAGGCCACGCCAGACCCGCCACCGCCACGGCGACGGCCACCACCGCCAGCCGCCACGGGCGGGATGCCGCCATCGTCACTGGCGGCGGAGACGGCGGAGGCCCTGGCGTGGACGGCAACCCGGGCGCGACCGCCAGTCCTCCAGAGTCCGCGGCCGGTCCTGACCCCGCAACGCCAGCGCCGACCCGATCGCCGCCGCACAAACCCGGACTCACCCCATGCGCCGCCACCTCGGCCACCGGCCGCAGCATGTCGTCCTCCATCCGCACGATCGCTTCGTCCGGACGCCGCGACGCCCAGTCGTGCGGCAGATATTCCTTGACGGCCACCCGGCGGTCGAGAGACAGGTCACGGGCCAGGTACGTCACCCCGAAGCCGCCCGCGCCCAGCTCGCGCTCGACCTCGAACTCCTCCAGTCGCGTCCCCGCCGCCAGAACGTCCCCGCCCCTCGTATCGTCCATCGTCACTCCATGTCTCCACCGCGCGTTCCGCCCGGCGACGCCGCGACCGGTCCGGGTGCGCCAGCCCGTCGAACGTCCGGTTCCTGGCGAGGAGCCCGTGTCTATCGGCTGGCCGCGACCGGTCCGGGTGCGCCGGCCCGTCGAACGTGTCCCCCGGTCGACCGGTGCGACCCGGCCGCCAGCCGCCGCGGCCGGACTTCGCCGCCCCCGATCGCGGCGCCGCGTCGCATCGCCCGGAGGGCGCCAGCGAACGTCGAGGGCGCCAGCGGGCGGAACGCCCGCCTGCCAGGGCGCGGGGGGCGCATGGCTGTTGCCGTCGACTCGACGGGATTTCCCGCGCAAGCGGTCCCGACCACGGCTCCAGTCGGCCTTCGGCGTACGACGGTGGCGGGGGCGGCGGGACTTCAGTTTCCAGGCCGGCGGGTCTCCGACACCCGGGCGAACAGTTCGGCCGCCGTCCCGCATTCGATGATCCAGTCGCCCACCTGCGCCAGCCGCTCCGGATCGACGACCTCGGCCAGCACGGCCGCCAGGCGGCGGGCGTCGTCGTCGTCGAACTTCCGCGCCGCCAGCCGGCACAGCAGCGCGCGTTCCTCCGCGCGGCCCTGTTCGAGTCCCTGTTCGAGTCCCTGCTAGCGGCCTTGCTCGAGTCCCTGCTCGCGGCCTTCCGCCACCCACCCGGCCGTCCACTCCCGCACGTTTTCGGACAGCATCGTCTCCACCTCCTCCAGTTGCGGCAGCGACTCCGGCGCCGCGTCGCGCAGCCGCCGCGGCATGACCTGCGCCACCCACGCCCGCCCCAGTTCGTCGTCCTTCTGCTTCCGCAGCAGCCCCCGCAGCGTCTTCAACAGCGCCGGCGCCCGCTCCGGATCCCGGTTCTTCTCCAGCGCGATCAGCGCCGACACCAGATTGTCGCGCGGCAGGGCGGTGTTCTCCCACCGGCCGCCGTCCAGCAGGAAGTAGCGCTGCGACGGCTGGTACCGCGCCAGCACCGGCCCCCCGGATGCGATCAGCTCGGAGACGTCCGACGCCGCCGTCCACGGCCGTCGGCCGTTGTAGACGACGATCGGCAGCACCGGGGGCAGCGCGCCGTGCTCGCGCAACGCGCCGTCGGCGATCAGCTTCTGGTACAGCAGCGCCGTATAGCCCAGCATCCGGACCACCATCGCCCGGTCCACGGCCGCCTGGAACTCCAGCAGCAGCACGAGGTACAGCCACCGGTCGCCGCGGAAGCGGACGCGCCACACGAGGTCGCCGTGGCGCTGCCGCAGGTCGGCGCTGACGTAGTCGGGCGAGAGCGGGGTCAGCGAGGCGAAGTCGATCGCGTCGCTCCAGTCGCGGGCGGCGAAGCCGCGCAGCAGGTCGCGGACCATGCGCGGCCGGGAAAACAACAACTTGTACGCGGGATCGTCCATGGCCACCAACCGCCATCATAACCCCGCGTGGAGTTGACGCGGATATCGCCCGCTTCGGGCGCACGAGCCGGGCATCGCGGCGGCCCCGCCGGCCGCCGCGGTCGAGGACGACGCGGCGGTCGGCGGCGTCGAAGCCGCGGCGCTGCGCCTCGCGGTACGCCCGCGCGAACGGGGACGGCTGCGGGTCGGTGTCGCGGCTGGCCGCGCTCTTGACGGCGGCGTCGTAGCTGACCGATCCGGGATCGCGCACGGGCCGGCCCTGCACCCCAAGGGGGTTGCATTTTCTGTGTTGGAAGGTTTAGACTGTTAAGTTGGTTGACACCGACTGAGGTTTGTGGTAAGGGGGCTGGAAAATGGGGACCGGGCGAAGACGGCAGGACGCGGAAGGCTGACGGATCGGTGCGGGAGAATCGCTGACGCAGTTTCCGGTCCGCGCCGGCGAATCGTGGTTGTTCGGCCGCTCGTGGCATCCGTCACGTGGTGGAGGCGAGCGGTGTGGTGGATGGCATGGCGGGTGTGAACGAAGCAACGAGAACCGCGGTGTGGCAGGAGATGCTGGACGTTGCGCGTCTGGTCCGGTACTACGAGCGGATGGCCAGCCGCCAGCAACGGCGGCGCCATGCGGCAAGGTTCGTGCTCCTGGTGCCGGCGATGGCCGGCATGGCGGCGGTCGTCAGCGCGCTGCCGGAAGCGGTCACCGTCGTCTCCGGCGCCGTCATCGCCTTCTTCGTCGCGTGGGATCTCCTCGCCGATCCCGCGAACAAGGCGGCCGTGCTGGATTCCATCAGGCGCGATTGCAGCGAGGCGGAGGTGGAGCTGGACGCGTTGTGGGGGGAGATCCAGGCTGATGCGGTCAGCGAGGCGGAGGCGCGGCGCACGCTTGCCGGTCTGGCGCGGCGGGTGGCCCGTGCGACGGACCGTGCCGGAAGCGCCCACGTTCCGACGAACGAACGGCTGAACGTCGAGTGCGAAGAAGCTGCATTCAAGGTCATGAGGGACCGCTATGCCGCCGGATAGCGAACCGGCCAGCGAGCCGCCGGTCAAGCGGACCGGCGGCTCTCCGCCGCGTCCCGGCCGGATCACCCCGCCGAAACCGCCACCGAAACCGCCGAAGCCACCGAAACCCGATTGATCCGGAGCGTCCTGACCTCGGCGGCGAAGTGGTCGAACGGCCGCGCGGCATCGTGGGCCTTGCGCCAGCCGCCGACGAGCCGGCCGGCCTCGTCGAGGGCGCGCGCGGCGCAGGCGTAGCGCCGCGGGTCGAGATGCCGCAGGTCCTTCGCCAGCCGGCAAAGCACCCGCAGCTTCTCGATGCCGAGGTTCGCCGCCGCCAGATGCGGCTGGCGCGCGCGGGTGTACGTCGCCTCGATCAGCCGCTCCAGCATGTCGAGCGCAGTCACCTGCAGGCGGTCGCCCAGCAGGAACCGCTGACTGCGCGGGAACCGCTCGACCGTCGGCACGAGCCACTGGATCGCCAGGAAAACGCCGGCGATGACGAGAAGCCAGCGGACGAGGCGCTTCTCGACGTTGGCGACTTCCGTGCGAACGCTCGCGACTTCCGCGCGGACACCCGCGATTTCCTCCCGGAGACCCTCGCGGACCGCGGCGAGCTCCGCAGCTCCGAGATCCCGGACTTGAACTGGTCACGCGTGACGTGATCCATGTTCGGAGGCCTGACCCACGGCTTTCGCGATCGCGGCCGCCTGAGCATCAGGGAACTGCACGTCACGGAGCGACTGGGCGACGTCGAGCGTGTCAAGCATGCCCGCATTATAGCCGTTCCCGGCCACCACAACCCGCCGCGACGGGCTGGTCCGCGAAGACGCCGACGACCCGGCCAGGCGGCGGCGCGGCAGAACGCCCCGGATTCGGCGTGGCCACTCGCCCGGGCCGACGTCAGGCTGGGCGCCCTGGAGCGGCCGCACGCCGGGGAAGCCGATCCACGGACGTCCAGACCACGCCGCCGTTCCCGATGCGGCGCGCGGGGTTCCACGACCGGCCGCACGGCTATCCCACGCGGGTCAGCGCGTCGAGCAGCACGGCGTGCTGTTCATCGGTGCCGACGGTGATCCGCAGGGTCTCGGCCAGCCCCGGCTCGTCGAAGTAGCGCACCAGCACGCCCAGCGCTTCGAGCCCGCGGTGGATGCGCGCGGCGTCGCCGGCCGGCGGCCGGACCAGGAGGAAGTTCGCCTGGCTGGGCCACACCCGCCATCCCCGCCGTTCGAGTTGCCCGGCGAGGGTCCGCCGGCTGGCGACGATCCGGTCGACGACGCGCCGCGCGTGCGCGGTGTCGCGGATGGCGGCGGCCCCCACGCGGCCGGCCACCGCGCCGACGTTGTAGCTGTCCTTGACCTTGGCGAGCCCGGCGATAACCGCCGGCGGCGCAATGGCGTAGCCGAGCCGCAGGCCGGCCAGTCCGTGGCTCTTCGACAGGGTCCGCAGGACGACGACGTTCGGGCGCCGCCGCACGAGGTCGAGGGCGTCGGTCTCGGCGAAGGCGGCGTAGGCCTCGTCGATCACGAGCAGGCCGCGGAGCGCGTCGGCGAGGCCGGCGAGGGCGGACGGGGGGGCGGCGGTTCCCGACGGGCTGTTCGGGTTGGCCACGAACGTCAGCGCGCCTCCCGCGGCGGCGAGGGCGGCGGCGGGCAGGGCGAAGCCGTCGTCGAAGGGGACCTCGACCACCGGGGCCTCCTGGATGCCGGCGAGGGTGCGGTACAGGACGTAGGTGGGGACGGGGCAGACTACCGGGCGGCCGGGTCCGGCGGCCGCGCGGACCAGCATGGTGAGCAGGTCGTCGCTGCCGTTGCCGGCGAGGACCCACGCGGGGTCGACGCCCAGGGTGTCGGCCGCCGCGGTGCGGAACTCCTCGCTGGTGGGGCTCGGATAGCGGCGCAGCTCGTCGCCCTCGATTTCGCGGAGCGCGGCCAGCGCCCGCGGGCTCGGGGGGTAGGGGTTCTCGTTGGTGTTCAGCTTGACGATGCGCGCCCCGGCGGCCGGCTGCCGGCCCGGCACGTAGGGCTGAAGGGTGTCGACGGCGGGGCGGAAGAAGGACACGGCGGTCGGACGCGCGGTCAGGGCGTCCAGTCGAAGGCGTGTTCGGCGGTGACGACCCGGGAACCGCCGAGGGAAACCACGTTACCGCCGGCCAGGTGCTCCCCGAACTGGCCGTAGCGGCGCCGCACGGCGTCGGGCTGGGGCGCCACCGGGAACTGCGCCCGCACCTCGACGCGGCCCGGCGGCCAGTAGGTGGTGTTGAGGCGCGCCCAGTACACGCCGTCCTGCACCACCGCCGCGCCGTCGGCGATCAGGTTCGGCGCCGGCCACTCGCTCCGCGGGGCCGCGTCGGCCAGGGCGTGGGTGATCTGCCAGGTGACCACCGCGCCGTCGGGCAGGTCCGTCGCGCCCTCGATGCGCAGCTCGCGCCAGCGCGTCTCGTGCTCGACGTCCAGCGTCACGGTCTCCGTGCCGCCGCTTCCGCCCGCGGCCGGGGCGTCCGCGCCCTCCCCGGCCGGGGCCGGCGCGCACCCGCCCCACGGCGCCGCCGCCGCGAGGAAGCACAGGAGGACCCGGCTGGCGGGATGGAGGCGTTCCATGTACTGTATTCTACGTGTTCGGGTGCGCGCGGCCCTCTTCGCCGGCCGCGAAACCGGAGAGCCATGACCGACCAGCAGGACGACCGCCTCGCGCCGCTTCGGGAACTCGCCGAGGCCGCCGACGACCCGCGTCGGCTCGCCCTCGTCTCCGCCGTCCTGGCGATCCTCGAGGAAGACACCGCCCTCGTCCTCGACCAGACCCACGGCGCCCAGGACATCGCGGCGCGGACGAAGGCCGGGGCCTGGATCGGCAACACCGAGCTGGCCGAGATGCTCGACGACGCGGCCCACTTCCTGCGCCGCTACAAGCGGCAGCGCGAAGAGCTCGGCCGCATCCGGGCCGCGCTCCAGGCGCGGCTCGACGCGAAGCCGTAGCCGCGCGCCGTCCCGGCCGCCGTGCGGTCGACGCCTTCCCGCGCGCGGCCCGGCGTCCCGACGCGCACCTGTCCGGCGCCGCCAGTCAACGGTCGCCCTCCCGCGCGCGGTCCGCCGCCAGCCGCGGGCGCAGGGCGGCCATGCGGTCGTCGACGGGGGGATGGGTCGAGAGATACGCGCCCGGCCCCGCCGCGCCGTCCGGTTCCAGCCGGCGGAACCGCTCGAACAGCCGCATGGCGCCGTACGGGTCGAACCCGCCGGCCCGGGTCATCAGCACCGCCAGCGCGTCGGCCTCGAACTCCTGCTCGCGCGAGTACGCGCGTTCGAGCCACGCGATGCCCACGCGCCGCAGCCACGGGGCGACGACCCCGCGGCCCGGCGTCGCCATCGACGCGGCGGACCAGGCGGTCTGCCGCAGGACGCGGTTGACCGCGTGCCGCCGGATGACGTGGGCCATCTCGTGGGCCACCACGAACCCCAGCTCGTCCCGGTCGCGTCCGCACAGGTCGGCGAGCGCCGCGGTCACGAAGATGAATCCGCCGGGCAGGGCATAGGCGGTCGGCTGCTCGTCGCCGACCACGCCGACTTCGAACCGGTGGAGCCGGTTGCGGACCACCCCCGCCAAGTCCCGCACGATCCGGTCGAGCAGGGCCCGCAGGGCCGGATCGGCCTCGACCCCGGTCCGCGCGCGCACCACCGACGCCATGTCCGCGCCGACCCCGTACTCGGCCTCCAGCGCCCGGCGGTCGTCGCCGGTCAGGGAATGCCAGACCCACTGGGCCTTGCGGGCCTTGCCGCCGGCCAGCCGGCCGAGCCGGTAGAAGACGCCGCGGTCGCGCTGGCTCACGGCTCGGCCGGCGGCTGGTGGCTCTGGTGCCGCGCCCAGGCTTCGGCGAGCGGGGTCGGCTCGCAACGGGCGGCGATCGCGCGGCCGCGGCTCTCCGCCAGCAGATCGTGGCGGCGCAGCTCCACCTCGCAGCCGCCCACGCCCCTGAAGCAGTCGATGCGGGGCCGCGGGTCGTCGGGGTCCCGCCAGCGGGTGCAGTACACCGGGTCGTCGATCCGCTCGCAACGCTCGGGGGTGGTGTAGAACGAATAGCCGGGGAGGGCGCGCACGAAGGCGTTGCACGCTTCGCGCGACGGGAACTCGCCCCGCGTGAAGTCGACCTCGCCCCACGGCAGGAGGTTGATGAACGTCGGTTCCGGTCCGGCCGCCGGCTCGTCGGCCTCGACGGCGGCGGCGGGAACGCCGGGGGCGTCGTCCGCCGCGCCCGCCGACCCGCCGCCCGCCGGCCCGCCGCCGCACGAGGCCGCCAGCAGCGCCGCGAGACCGATGACGGCGTTTCTCGAAACCATGTCCCCGCAGTATACAGCCCGTGGCGGACCCCGCGTCGCACCCGCCCGAATGGCGCCCGCGAACGCCGAGGGCGCCGGCGGACCGGGAACGTCCGGCGGACCGGGAACGTCCGGCGGACCGGGAACGTCCGGCGGACCGGGAACGTCCGGCGCCGCTCGCTGCGCAGCGGGGTCCGGGCGCCGCGGGCGGGCGGCGCCGGCTTCCGCCCGCCGTACCGCCGCCGGGAGTACAATGGCGCGGCGGCGCCGGATGGCGGCGCCGGCCTTCACCGCGGGCCGCCGGCCCGCACGAGACGTGCCGGACGACAGGGAGCATCTGAAATGGCAACGAGCAAGCTGGCGGCGTTCGCGGGCGTGGCCGGGCTGGCGTTCAGCGCCGCCTGCGGACCGGCGCCCGCCGGGAGCCCGGAGGAAGCGGAGCCGGCGGCGGGGCCGCTCGACGTCTCCGCGCTGGTGGGACAGATGCGCGACATGGCGTGGGCGGAGGAAGTCGACGCCGCGCAGACCCTCATCGAGGCGCAGCGGCCCCATCACGACACGTCGGGGCCGGGATGGCTGCTGGCCGCGTCGTGGCTCGGCCGCGGCGCCGGCTTCGCCGGGCGCTGGGACGTGGCCGAGCGGTACGCGAGCGAGGCCCGCGACGGCAGCGAGGCGCTGCTCGACCAGCGCGACCTCGACGCCGACACCGATCTGCCGCTCGCGCTGGGGGCCGGCATAGAGGTGCTCGGCCGCGTCCGCGACGCCCGCGGCGACCGCCCCGGCGCCGTCGAGTTCCTGACCGCCCAGCGCGAGCGCTACCGCGGCACGTCCATCGAGACCCGCATCCAGAAGAACGTGCTGCTGCTCGATCTCGAAGGGCGGCCCTTCCCCGCGCTGGACGTCGAGCACCATCTGGGCGCGCCCCCGCCCGCGGCCGAGAGCCTCGAGGGCAAGGTGGTCGTGGCGTTCTTCTGGGCCCACTGGTGCTCCGACTGCAAGCGGCAGTTGCCGGTGCTCGAGCGGCTCCACGACGCCTACGCCGACCGGGGGCTGGTCGTCCTGGGGCCGACCCGGCTCTACGGGTACGTGGCCCGCGGCGAGGACGCCGCGCCGGAGGAAGAGCTCGCCTACCTGCGCGGCGCCTACCAGGAACGGTTCCCGGTGCCGTCGTGGATGCGCGTGCCGGTCAGCGAGCGGAACTTCCTGGAGTTCGGCGTCAGCACCACCCCGACCCTCGTGGTCATCGACCGCGAGGGCATCGTGCAGCTCTACAACCCGGGCGACCTCCCCTGGGACGAGCTGGCGCCGCACGTCGAGCGGCTGCTTTAGCAGCCCGTGGTGAACCCGCGTCGCACCGCGTCCGAAGGGCGCCAGCGAACGGAGGCGCCCGCCTGACAAGGCGTGAGAAGGGCGCAGATCGGGCATACGTGCAACCGCGGACCGCAAGCGGTCCGCCGAACAACGCAGTCAGGCGGGATGCATCGCCGCTTGCAATGCAGCGGGGGACTTTTCACCGCGGGCTGTCAGGGACGGTCCTCTGGTCTCGGGGGTGAGGAAGATGAAGAAGCGTCTGTCCGGCGTCGCTCTCCTCGTGCTGGCCGGGACGCCGGCGGCGGCCCAGGACTTCCCGCCGGGCTACGTCGATCCGGCCCCGCTCCTCGCCGCCGTCGCCGAGGAGATCGGCGAGGCCGACCTGCGGTGCATCACGTTCTCGGGCCGCGGATACGCCGGCGCGGTGGGGCAGACGTTCGAGAACGCGGTCAACGTCGACTGGCCGCGCATCGACGCGCTGGCCAACTACACGCGCGTCATCGACTGGGAGGCGGAGACCAGCGTAGAGACCTTCGACCGGCAGCCGGGGCTGGCCCCCGCGTCCTGGAAGTACGGGCTGGGCTGGCGCGGCGGCACCCCCACCCAGCAGGAGACGCGCCAGACCCACGTCACCAGCGGCGCGTTCTCCTGGCACCGGGACGGCGGCGGCCCGCCGGTGGCCGTGCCGCCCGAGATCGCCGAGGTCTACCGGCTCGACCTGTGGCTGAACCCCCACGGGTTCCTCAAGGCGGCCCGCCTGCCCGGCGCCGACCCGGTGGCGTTCTGGCGGTGGGAGCAGATCGAGAAGGGCCGCGACGGGAACGTCGTGGCGCCCGAGAAGATGCACGTGGTCGCGATCACCATGTTCGGGAAGTACCGCGTGGACGCCACCATCAACTCCCGCAACCTGATCCAGCGCATCAAGACGACGGTGAACGTCCCCGCGCTGGGCGACTTCAACATCGAGCACGAGTCGACCAACCACGTGTCGTTCGGCAACGTGAAGTGGCCCACCGACTGGCACTCGCACCAGGGCTGGGACGACAACTGGCAGTTCTACCGCCAGAGCACCGGGCACAACGCCTACGGCGGCACGTTCGCCGACGTCCGGCCCAACGCCTGCGGCGGCCCGGTCCCGGTGCCCGAGTCGGTGGCGGCGGCCGACTGGACGACCGAGGTGACGGTCGACCGCATGGCCGACGGCGTGTACCGGCTCGGCGGCGGCCCCGCCAACAGCTACATGGTGGAGTTCCGCGACTTCGTGGCGGTGTTCGAAGCGCCGGGCGACGAAGAGCGGAGCCTCGCGGTGATCGACCGCATCACGGCGCTGGCGCCGGACAAGCCCATCCGCTGGGTCGTCGCGTCGCACCCGCACTTCGATCACGTCGGCGGCCTGCGCACCTACCTGCACGTCGGGTCGACCATCGTCACCCACATCCTGAACCTGGAGTTCCTGAACCACGACGTCCTGACCTACGAGCCGCGCACGATCGAACCGGACATCGTCTCGAAGTGGCCGCCGACCGAGCTCGCCGAGGGCTACAACTACGAGGCGGTGCAGGAGAACTACGTCATCACCGACGATTCGCGGATCCTGCGCATCTACTACGTGCAGCCGCTGGGCCACGTGGCCGGGATGCTGATGGCGTATCTGCCGGCCGAGCGCATCGCGTTCCAGGCGGACCTGTTCGACACCCACGAGCCGCCGCGGGCGGCGCAGTTGCCGGCCATGCGCAGCCTGCGCACCCAGGTCGAGCGCATGGACCTCGACGTCGAGACGCTGGCCCCGGTGCACGGAGAGCCGGTGCCGTGGAGCGCGTTCCTGGCCGCGGTCGAGCAGCTCGAGCGACGCGATCCGTAGCCGCAGCCGCGCGCGACGCGTGGCGCCGGGCTGGCGCCGAGCGCAACCATGGTCGGAACCGCGGGACTGAAGAACCTGGAAGTGGCGGGCATCGTCGGGGTCTATCCGCGGGAGCGCGAACGCCCCCGGCGGGTCCTCTTCGACATCGAAGTGGACTACGACGTGGCCTCCGCCGCGCGGTCGGACGCGCTGGCCGACGCCCTCGACTACGACGGCATCGCCGCGGCCGTCTCCGAACTCGTCCGGCGGCGCCGGTTCGCCCTCCTCGAGACCCTGGCGGAGGAAGCGGCGGCGCTTCTCCTCGACCGCTTCGACCGCGCGCGCCGCGTCCGGCTGGAAGTCCGCAAGCCCGAAGCCGTCCCCGCCGCCGCCTGCGCCTTCGTGCGGGTGGAGCGCAGCCGATCGTGAGCGCCGCGCGGGACGCCCCGGTGGCCGTGGTGACCGGCGGCGCGCGCCGGCTGGGCCGCCGCCTGTGCCGGATGCTGGCGGCGCGGGGATACGACCTCGTGGTGCTCTACCGTACGTCGGAGCGCGACGCCCGATCGCTCGTCCGCGAGATCGAGGCGGCGGGACGGCGCGCGCGGCCCCTGGCCGCGGACGTCGGCGTCGAGCGCGACGTGGCGGCGGTCTTCGACGGCGTCGCGGCGGTGGAGGGCCGGGTCGATCTCCTCGTGAACAACGTGGGCAACTACGACCCGCGGCCGGTCACCCGGCTCGACCCCGCGGCGTGGGACGCGACCCTCGCCGCCAACCTGTCCGGCGCGTTCTACTGCTGCCACCACGCGCTGCGGCTCATGCCCGAAGGCGGCAACGTCGTCAGCATCGGCATGGCCGGTCTCGAGGGCATCCGCGCCAACGTCCGCGGCGCCGACTACTACGTGAGCAAGACCGGGCTGCTCGTGCTCACCCGGGCCCTGGCGAAGGCGCACGCCGGCCGCCGGATCCGCGTGAACATGGTCTCGCCCGGACAGCTCGAGAACTCCGTCGACCTGCCTCCGCCGGACGCGATCGGCCGGTCGGTCCCGCTGGGGCGCGCAGGCCGGCTGGACGACGTCACGCAGGCGGTCGAGTACCTGCTCGACGCCTCCTACGTCACCGGGGTCAACATCGACGTCTCCGGCGGATACCGGCTCTGAACGGAGGCGCCCGCCCGCGGACACGAGATGGCCGACGACCGCGCGCGGGGCCCGGGCCGGCCGCGCGCGCCGCTTCCCCTCACCGCGACGGCCCTCTGCCCGCTCTGGGACCGGGCCGCGGAGTGGGAGCGCCGCCTGCGGATGATCCGCGAGGCGCGGCGGTTCCTGTACCTGTCGACCTACTACGTCGAGTACGACGACTACGGCGCCGAGCTGCTCGCGCGGCTGCTGGAGGCGCAGCGGCGCGGGGTGGCGGTCAGCCTGCTCATCGACGGCTTCGGCCAGCGTCTCGGCGGCGTCCTCATGCCGGCGGCGGTCCGGGCCGCCCTGGGGCGCCGGCTCGACGCGCTGCGCGGCGCCGGCGCCGCCGTGACCGTGTACCGCCCGCCCCATCCCCTGCAGCGGGGCCTCGGCGGCGGCCAGCACGTCAAGATCCAGGTCTCGGAGCAGGGCGAGGCCATCTTCGGCAGCAGCAACGTCACGCGGACCTCGTTCGAGGGATGGAACGAGTACTCGGCCGCGCTCCGCGGCCCGGTCGTGCGCACGCTGCTCGAGAGCTGGCGGACGATCGGCGGCGAGGTCGACCCCGCGCACCTGCGCGCGCTCGACCACGCCGCCGCGGCGCGGGGAGACATCCGTCTCGACTACTGGATCTGCAACCCCAACCTCCACCAGGGCCGCCGCGGTCCCCTCGGGTGGCGCGGCCCGAACGTCGTGACCGAGCGCATGGTCGACATGATGAACGCGGCCCGGCGCCGCGTCCGGCTCACGACCTTCTATTTCAAGCCGGTCCCGGCGCTGCTCGACGCGCTGCTGGCGGCGGCGCGGCGCGGGGCCGAGATCGAGATCCACCATTCGCACCGCGCCGCGCTGCCGGCGACCGACCTCGCGTGGGTCGCGGCCGCCGCCGGCTATCCGCGGCTGCTCGACGCCGGCGTCCGCATCTACGAGAACCGCGCCGGCGAGCACTCGAAGATCGTGCTCGTCGACGACGCCTGGGTCGCGTTCGGCAGCTACAATTTCGAGGACGCGGCCCACGACCGGCTGGCCGAGGCGATGCTGGCCACCCGCGACCCGGCCGCCGTGGCCCCGGCGCGGGCGATCTTCGACACCCTCCGGGCCGACCCGCGCAACGCGCCGGTCCCCCGCCGGTTCCGCCGCGGCCTGCCGGCCGGCCCGCGGCTGCGCCTGGCCCTGCTCGGGGGGCTCAAGCGCTGGATGTGAAGGGGAGAGCGATGGGCGACGACCTGCGCTTCACCGAGATCGAGCACAAGTTCGTCGTCGGCGACGACTTCGACCTCCCGCGCTTCCGCGCCGCGCTGGAGCGGCTGCGGCCGGTGCGCACGAACGCGCTGCGCGTCCGGGACCGTTACTTCCTCACCGAGGCCGGCCGGCGCGGGCGGTTCATCCTCCGCCACCGCCACGATCCCGAGCTGCACCACCTGACCCTGAAGGCGCTGGCCGGCGACCCGGAGACGCGCGCGGAGGTCAACCTCGATCTCGGGCACCACGCCGGCGATCAGGCCGCCGCGGTCGACGCGTTCGCCGCCCGGCTCGGCGTGACCTGGAGCGGCGCCGTCCGCAAGGACCTGACGGTGTGGTACTTCCCCGACGCCGAAGTCGCGCACTACCGCGCCTCGGCGGGAACGCGCGCCGTCGCGTGCGTGGAGTTCGAAGCGACCCGGAAGGGCTCGCTCGCGGGCGCATTGCGCACCGTCGAGCGCTACGAGCGCGCGACCGGTTTCGGCGGCGTCCCCCGCTCGCGCCTTTCGCTCCCGCAGATCCTGTTCCCCGAAATCCGCACGGAGTTCCCGTAGACGCGGGCCGGGGCGGCGTGGCCGCGCCCGGGCCCGCGCGGTTGCGCGGCGCGCGGATTCACGGTACGGTCAGGCGTCGCGGCTCGCGCGTCCAGGCGACCGATGGCGATGCGGACCCTCCTCCACCGGCTCTTCGGCTCCATCACCTCCGTGCGGCCCGAGGAAACGGCGCCGGTGGCGCTGATGTTCGCCTATTCGTTCCTCGCCATGACGTCGTACAACATCGTGAAGCCGCTGACGCGGTCGCAGTTCATCGCCGCCCTCGGCTCCGACAACCTGCCGTACGTGCTGTTCGCCGCCGGGATGCTCATCGGCGTCGTCATGCACTTCTACACGAGCGCGGTCCGCCGCCTGCCCCCCCGGCACGTGATTCCGGTCACCCAGGCCGCCATCATCGCCCTGCTCGTCCTCTTCTGGGGCCTCCTGCAGACCGGCGCGGGATGGGTCACCGTCGCCTTCTACTTCTTCGGACTGATTCTCGGCATTCTGCTGATCAGCCAGTTCTGGACCCTCGCCAACGACATCTTCGACGCCCGCCAGGCCAAGCGCCTGTTCGGGTTCATCGGCGGCGGCGCCAGCCTCGGGGGCGCGCTGGGGGCCGGCATCACCGCGTTCGTCGTCGAGGAGGTGGGATCGGAACAACTGGTGCTGGTCAGCGCGGCCGCGCTCGCCGCCTGCGCCGGCATCGTGCTGCTGCTGCTCCGCCGCCACGCGGTCGGCGAGGCGGCCGCGTTCGACGCCCCCGACGGCGGCGTCGGGGGGCGCGAGGTCGTCCGGCGGCTGTCGCAGTCGCGCCCGCTGCAGGTGCTGGCCCTGACCGTCGGGTGCGCCGCCGCCGGCGCCGCCGTCGTCGACCAGCAGCTCAGCATGGCGGCGGAGGCGATGCGCGGCGACCGCGGCGGCGACGCCGTCGCCGCCCTGCTCGCCGAGGTCACGGCGTATCTCTCGCTGGCCGGATTCGTCGTCCAGGTGGCTCTCATCAGCCGCATCCACCGTTCCGCCGGGATCGGGGCGGCCCTTCTGCTGCTGCCGCTCGGCTTCAGCGCCAGCGCCGCCGTCATCCTGTTCACGGGGACCCTGTGGGCCGTGGCGGGGGCGCGGGTGCTCAGCTCGACCCTGCGCTACACGCTCGACAAGACGACGCGCGAGGTCCTCTTCGTGCCCCTCCCGGCCGATCTGCGGCGCCGGGTGAAGCCGTTCATCGACGTCACCATGGACCGCTTCGCCAAGGCCGTGACGGCCGTGCTGCTGCTCGGCCTGATTCAACCGTGGGGGCTCGGACTCGACTGGCGCCAGTTGAGCTACGCGAGCCTCGCCATCACCGGGCTGTGGATCGCGGTCGCGGTCCGGGCGCGGCGCGAGCACCTCCGGTCGTTCCGGGCCAGCATCGACGCCCGGACCATCACCACCGACGCGGTGACGACGCGCGCGGGCGAGGCCGCCGCCGTCGAGACCCTGGTGGAAGAGCTGTCCAACCCGGACCCGGCCGCCGTGCTCTACGCCATCGAGATGCTCGAAGGCCTGGACAAGCCGCACCTCGTCACCCCGCTCCTGCTGCGCCACGAAACGGCGGCGGTCCGGGTGCGCGCCCTCCACGCGCTGGCGTCGGGGCGCTCGCGCGTGGCTCACCGCTGGCGGGACGCCGTCCAGCGCATGACCCGGGACGAGGACGTCGACGTGCGCGCCGCCGCCCTCGAGGCCCTCGCGACCCTCGCCGGCCAGGACGCCGCGGCCGTGACGGCCCGCCATCTGGACGACCCCGAGCCCCGGGTGGCGGTGGCCGCGGCCGCCGCCCTCGCCCGGTCGGAGCGCGAGCCCGACGTGCTTCGCGCCGCCGCGGCGTTGCGGCGGCTCGTCGACGACACGCGCGACGCGGGCGCGGCGGGGCGGCGCGAAGCGGCGCGGGCCCTCGCGGCCATCGACGACCACCGGTTCCGCACCCTGCTGGCGGCGCTGCTGCACGACCACCGGGCCGACGTCGTCATCGAGGCGATCCGGAGCGCGCGGGCGCTCGGCGCGGCGGACGGACTGTTCCTGCCGGGACTGCTCTCGGGACTCGGCCATCGCGGTCTGAAGCACGCGGCGCGGGAAACGCTCGTGGCCTGGGGCGAAGCGGCCGTCCCGGCCCTCCGGTACGCGCTGGAGAACCCCCACGAGCACGTCTGGGTGCGGCGGCACGTCCCGTCCACCCTCGCCCTCCTCCCGCACCAGGCGGCGATGAACGCGCTGGTGGGCAGTCTCGACACCCCGGACGGATTCCTGCGCTACAAGATCGTCGCCGCCATCGAGCGCCTCCGGCGCAACCATCCCGCCCTGGTCGTCCCCCGCCCCCCCGTCGAGGCCCTGCTCGCGAAGGACGCGACCCGGTACTGCAACGTCCTGACCCTCGGCGCCAACCTCTTCGACGATCTTCCGGCCGGGGACGACGCGCGGCCGGACCCGGCCCGCGGCCGGGAGGGGCGGGACGTCGACGCGGCCGCCGCGCCCGCCCCGCGCGGCACCCTGCTGGAACGCGCGCTCCGCGAGCTGCGCGAGCGCACCCTGGACCGGATCTACCGGCTGCTGGGCATCCTGCACGAGGTCGGAGACGTGGCGGCGGCCCGCCGTGCGATCGAAGGCGGCGACGGCCGGCGCCGCGCCCGCGCCCTCGAGTACCTCGACAACCTGCTCCCGCGGGACGTGCGCAGGCGCATCCTGCCCCTCATCGACGAGACGCCGCCGTCCGCCAAGGTCGCGCACGCCAACGTCGTGCTCGGGACGAGGCCGCGCGACCGCGACGACACGCTGGCGCAACTGATACACGACGCCGACCCGGTGCTCGCGGCGGCCGCCATCCACTTCGCGGCCGAGCACGTCCCGGGCGCCCTGGACGGCGATCTCCAGTGGGTGAAGGCCCACCGGTCGAGCACGGACCCGCGCGTCCACGACACCGCGTTCTGGGCCCTGTCGCGGGGCCGGCCCGGCCCCCATGCGGCGGGTCACCGGCTGCCGGCGGTGGAGCTCGCGAACCGGCTGAGCCGCATTCCCATCTTCGAGTTCGTATCGATGGACGAGTTGTTCCGGGTCATCGAGTCCGGGCGCGAGGTGTGGTACTCGGCCGATCAGCCGGTCGGCGCGAAGGGCGCCACCGAGGCCGTCGAGCTGCTCGTCGAAGGCTCCGTCCGGCGGTCCGCCGCGGCCGGCGGCGGCGGCGAGACCCTGCGGGCCCCGGACGTGATCGGCCTGGAAGAAGTGCTGCAGGGCGCGCCCACCACCCGGCCGGCGCGGGCCAGCGATCCCTCGGTCTGCCTGCGCATCGAGGCGGCCGACTTCGTGGCGATGGTGTCCGACGACGTCCTGCTCGCGCAGGGCCTGTTCCGGCTGCTGCTGACTCCCGCCGACGGCGGGCGCGGCCGCGGCCCGGCCCACGTGCCGGCGGCGCCCCGTCCGGACGCGCCGCTGCAGCCGTTCGACGAGGCGATGCTCCTGCGGGGCCATCCCCTCCTCGGCCGGGCGGCGGCGGCCGAGCTGCTCGCCCTCGTGGGGGCGGCGCGGAGGCTGTCGCTCGCCGACGGCGAGCCGTTGTTCCTGGACGACGACCCGGCCGGGATGTGCCTGGTGCTGGAGGGGGCGTTGCGGCTCGAATCGGACGGCGGCGCGCCGATCGTCGCGCCGCCGGGCGCCAGCCTGCTGGTGGGCGAGACCCTGGCCGGCGCCCCGGCGGGGTGGCGGGCCACCGCGCGCGGATCGTGCCGCGTGCTGCGGGCGGAGCGGGACGACGTGTTCGCGGTGTTGTCCGAGCACGTGGACCTGCTGCAGAATCTCTTCAGCGGCGCGCTCGCCGTCCGGGGCTCCACGCCTCCGAAGGCCGCGCCGGCACCTGCGGTACCGGCGTCGTAGAACCGCGCGGGGGCCCGGCGGGCCGGGTGGACCGCGGCCTGTCGCGCCTGCGAAAACCGCCGCGAACAGGCCGCCCCGAGCAGCGGACGTGCTACTCTGTGACCATTGCTGAACGGTATCGACCTGGTCACCCCGGTGCAGACCTCTCTCGGACGGGGAACGCCGCCCGAGGCGTGAACCCGAGCGCCGGCCTGTCCGCGGAATCGGGGCAACCTCCAGGGTCATCCATGCGCACCGCCCGCCCGTTCCCGGCGCTTCCGGCGGCGCTGCTGGCGCTGTTCGTCTGCGGCGCGGCCGGCGCCCAGGACGCGGCCCCCGCCCTGTCGCCGGAGGCGATGGAGGCGTTCCTGCTCGACGCCGAGCTGTCGGACGTCCGCGGCGTCGGCGTCGGCGTGACCGGTTCGCGGCGGGCGACGGCCTCCGACGGCCGGCTGACCCACGACGTCCACGTCCAGACCGTCGACGTCAGCCGGTCGAGGTTCGTCGCCCCCGGCGCCCGGGTGGAGCTCAACTTCCGGGACTCCTGGCGCTACAACGTCGCCGCCTACCGCCTGGCCGTCCTGCTGGGCATGGACAACGTGCCCATGTCGGTCTCGCGGCGCGTGGACGGCGAACCCGCCGCGGTCACGTGGTGGGTCGACGACGTGCGCATGACCGAGCAGGAACGCATCGAGCAGCGGGACCTCGGACCGGACCCCATGAGGACGAGCCGGCAGTTCTACACGCAGTACGTCTTCGACGAGCTCATCCAGAACCGCGACCGGAACCAGGGCAACATCCTGTGGACGGACGACTGGAAGATGTGGCTGATCGACCACACCCGCGCGTTCCGCCAGGACGTCGAGCTGACGCAGCCGGAGCGGATGACGCGGATCGAACGGCGTCTGCTCGACGCCCTGCGCGGCCTGACCCCGGACGCGCTCGAAGCGGCGGTGGGCGACAGCCTTTCGGCGGGGGAGCGGTCGAGCCTGCTGCGGCGGCGCGACCTGCTGCTGCGGCACTTCGACGAGCGCATCGCACGCCTCGGCGAGCGCGGCGTGGTCCTGGACTAGCCCGGAAACGGCCCCATGCAGCACTTCGCCTTCCCGGCGTCCCCGGCCCGCCGCGGCGCCGGCGTCGCCGCGGCGCTCCTGGCGCTGCTCGCGGCCGGCGGGGCGGCCGCCCCGGCCGAGGTCCGGTCCGGTCCCGGCCGCGTGGTCGCCATCGGCGACGTCCACGGCGCCGGCGGCCGGTTGCGCACCATTCTGCGGCAGGCGGGCCTCGTCGACGACGCGCTCGACTGGAGCGGCGGGACCGCGACGCTCGTGCAGACCGGCGACGTCACCGACCGCGGCCCCCAGGTGCGCGAGGTCATGGACCTCCTGATGCGGCTCGAGGCCGGCGCGCGAGAGGCCGGCGGCGACGTCCGGGTCCTCCTGGGCAACCACGAGATGATGAACCTGATGGGCGACCTCCGGGACGTCACCCCGGAGATCTTCGCCACCTTCGCGTCCGACGACGCGGAGCGGCGGCGCGAGGACGCCTGGCGGCGGTACGCGGCGCACGCGGCGCGGCAGCGCAGGGACCGCGCCGGTCCCGGACCCGCGGAACCGTTGTCCCGCGACCAGTGGATGCGCGCGCACCCCCCCGGCTTCGTCGAGTACATGGAAGCGATGGGCCCCGGCGGACGGTACGGCCGGTGGCTGCGGGACAAGCCGATCGCCACCGTGGTCGGAGACACCCTCTTCCTGCACGGCGGCCTCGCGCCGGGGCTGGAGGCGGCGAGCGTCGAGGCCCTGAACGACACCGCGCGGGACGAGATCGAGCGTTTCGATCGGTACCGGCGCCATCTCGTCGACGCCGGCCTCATCCTGCCGTTCTCGACGTTCCAGGAGATGTTCGCGGCCGTGGCCCTCGAGCTGCGGGCATGGACCGAACGGCTGTTCCGCGACCCCCTCGCGCCGCGCCAGGGTCCGCGGCCGGTGACGCGGCGGGAGAAGGCGCACCTCGACGTCCTGACGGACCTGCAGACCATCGACACCTGGTCGATCACCGATCCCGAGGGGCCCCTGTGGTACCGCGGATTCGCCTTGCGGCCGGAACGCGGCGCCGACGCCTTCATCGACGGCGTGCTGGCGCGTTTCGACGTCGCGCGCGTGGTGGTCGGCCATTCGGTCACCACGTCCCGGCGCATCGTCGGCCGCTTCGACGGAAGGGTCTTCCTCATCGACACGGGCATGCTGGAGAGCACCTACCGGGGCCGGGCCTCGGCGCTGGAACTGCTCGACGGGCGGGTCACCGCCATCTACCTCGACGAACGCATCCCCTTCGACGCGTCCGCCCTCTCGCCGCGATGAAGGGCGGGCGGCCCGCCCGGACCCGCGAACCCGGACCGTCACACGAGGCGCAGCCCCTCGTCGGCGATCGCGCGGAACAGGGGATGTTCCTCCCGGCGCCGCCGCTCGAACGTGGCCGCGCCGACGACGATCGGTTCGACGGGCAGCGTCGTGCGCCGCAGCACTTCGCCGACCTGATCGAAGATACGCCCCGGCAGCTCGCCGACGACGAGCAGGTCGATGTCGCTCCCTTCGTGCTCGGTCCCGCGGGCGAACGAACCGAAGACGTGGACCGACGCGATCGGGAAATCGCGCTTCAGACCGGCCGCGAGGCGCTTCAGCTCTCGAAGGACGCGCTGACGCGCGCGAGGATCGAGCGAGCGGACCGCAGGCATTGCTCGGCGTCCTTCTCCTCGTAGCAGGCGGCCGGCGCCGTCTCGACGTCGAGTCCGTTGGGATAGCGCGTGGGGATGTAATGCTGATCGAGCAACCGCGCCGCCTCGTCGAGGTCGCCGAACGCGGCGTCGAAACCGGCCGCTTCCCGCGCCAGGCGGCGCAGACTGTGGGTGACGATGCTGGTCCGCCCGCGGGCGTAGAGAAACGCCCTGAGCGCCTTCTCGCCCGCCTGCTGCGCCTGGAAGCAGGCCCATTCGTGATGCCCGGCGGCGGTGCTGTCCACCGCGGCGGCGAGGTCCGCCCGCGCCTGGTCGTACCACGTCCGGGCCAGGACGTCACGACCGGCCATGCCCTACGATACCACCGGCGCGCGGCGCTCGCGGCCGTCAGACGACGACCGGCCGGCGCCGCGCGCCCCATCGGCCGGGCCGCGGCCGGAAGCGCCCCGGCAGCGTCGCCGCGCAGGCCGGGCAGCGCCCTCCGGCGCCGACGCGCCACCGCGTGATGCGGTACCCGTCCCGGCCGATCAGGACGTCGCCGCAGCCCGGACAGCGGGTGGACTGTCCCTCCTCGTCCCGGACGTTGCCGGTGTACACGTAGCGCAGCCCCGCCCGCAGGCCCTGCTCGCGCGCCCGGCGGACGGTGTCGGGCGGGGTGGCGCGCACGTCGCGCATCCTGAAGTCGGGGTGGAACGCCGTGAAGTGCAGCGGCACGTCGGGGCCGAGATGCTCGACCAGCCACCCGCAGAGGCGGTCGACCTCGTCGCGCGAGTCGTTCTGTCCCGGAATGAGCAGGGTCGTGACTTCCAGCCAGACCTCGGTCTCGCGCGCGAGCCACTCCAGCGTGTCGAGCACCGGCCGCAGGTGGGCGAAGCAGATGCGGTGGTAGAAGGTCTCGGCGAACGCCTTGAGGTCGATGTTGGCCGCGTCCACGTGGGCGAAGAGATCCCGCCGGGCCGCCGGCGACACGTAGCCGCTCGACACCGCGACGCTCCGGACGCCGCGCGCGCGGGCCTCCTTCGCGCAGTCGATGGCGTACTCGGCGAAGATGACGGGGTCGTTGTAGGTGAACGCGACGCTGGCGCAGCCGGCGCCGGCCGCGGTCTCGGCCACCCCCGCCGGCGCCGCCGCGGCCGACAGCACGCGGTCTTCCCGCGCCTTCGAGATGTCCCAGTTCTGGCAGAAGCGGCAGCCGAGGTTGCAGCCCGCGGTGCCGAACGAGAGCACGCTCGACCCCGGGTAGAAGTGGTTCAGCGGCTTCTTCTCGATGGGGTCGATGCAGAAGCCGGTGGCCCGGCCGTAGCTGGTCAGCACGACCTCGCCGCCGCGCGCCTCCCGCACGAAGCAGAACGCCTTCTGCCCGTCGCGCAGCCGGCACCGGCGCGGGCACAGGTCGCACTGCACCCGGCCGTCGTCGAGGCGGCGCCACCACGAGCCGCGCACGACCCCCGGCTCGATCTCGTCGCGGGCGGCCCCGCCCGCCTCCCTGTCCATCATCAGGCTCACCACCGGAACGCGCGCCGCCCGGCTTCGGCGTACAGGCGGCGGACGACCTCGACCGCGACGGCGCGCTCCAGATAGGGGATGGCGATCGTGTAGCCCCTGGCCGCGGCGCCGGCGGTGTCGATGCGCACCGAGGCCATACGGTGGCGGCGGTCGAACGGAGACTCGCCGAACCCCACCGTCTGGATGCGGGAGAGGGGAACGATGGCCAGCCGGCGGGTCCACCAGCCCGATCTGAACGCCACCCCCCACGCGGTGACCGCCCAGGCGGCGTGCGCGAACTGGCGCCGGGCGTGCAGAAGGGCGGCGAGGGCCGCGGGCGGCGCCAGCGCGAGCCCCCACGCGCCCGCGGCCAGTCCCCCGAACAGGGTCACCACGGCCGCGGCCCCCAGCCCGCGGACGAAGATGCGCCGCCGCGCGCGGGCCGCGAGGGGGCGCCACGTCACCGCGGCGAGGTCGACTTCCGGCAGGACCTGCCGCAGGAGGGCGGGGACCCGCGCCGCCTCCACCATCGGGGCCAGCCACTGGCTCTCCGCCTTCGGGCCGTCGGGCGACGCGTCGAAGTCGACGTTCGCGTCGGCGGAGGCGGGGCCGCCGACGGTGCGCAGCTCGAGCGACTGGCGGCGGAACCAGCGGTGCAGCGGGGACTCGGTCGCCGTGAACGACTGGATGCGCCCGGTCGGAATGGTCCGGGAGACGCGGGTCAGCAGTCCGTAGTCGGCGCGCAGGTCCGACCCGCGGCGGACCAGGGTGAAGCCGTGGAGCTGCAGCAGGAACCAGCCGACCGACAGCACGCGGAGCAGCACGAACGCCAGGACCACGACGGTGACGGCGAGCAGGACCGCGGTCAGCACGGGGTTGGCGAAACGGAGCGCGGTCAGCCCGTCGGCCACCGCGCCGAGGGGCAGGCGGTCGGCGGCGGACCGCAGCAGCCGTTCCGCGGCGGACCGCAGCGCCGGCTCGAACACGTCCTCGTCGGGACGCGCCTGCGCGAGAACGCCCAGGGCGGCGGCGACCACCACCATCCCCTTGTTCGAGACGATGCCGAGCTTCACGAGCTCGCCGGCGGGCACGCGCAGCAGCACGCGCCCGCGCGGGCCGCCGTCGGGGGCCGGGGTCGTTCCCCGCATCCCGGCCGGCTCGTCGGCCGCGGCCGGCGGCCCCGCGCCGCCGGGCCGGCCCGCAAGCCCGTCGGCCGGCCGGCCCGCGGCCGCGTCCCGCGCCGCGGGCCGGCCGGCGAACACCCGCGCGTGCATCTCGGCCACGGCGTCGAGCGCCAGGACGCGCATCACCGCCTCGGGTCGGGCGCCGCTGGCCGTCTCGACCCGCACCAGGGCGACCCGGCAGAAGCGGTGCAGGGGGTTCTGCACGAGGTCGATGTTCTGGATGCGCTCGTACGGAATGCGGCGCTCGGTGCGGGTCAGGATGCCGTCGCGCACCACGATCCCGTCGGCCGCGAGGCGGTAGCGGTAGACCCGGTAGTGGACCACGGCGGCGGCGATCACGGGGCCGATGAACAGCGCCCCCCACAGTTCGTAGCCGGCGCCGCCCGAGGCCAGGAAGAACAGCAGGGCGGGCACGACGAACCCCTTGGCGAACCGGGCGGCGGTGAACAGCCAGGACAGCGGATGCAGGCGCCGGTCGTCAGCCGCCACGGCCGTCTCCCGCCTCCATCAACCGGTCGCGGAGGGCGAGCGCCGCGCGATGTCCGAGACCGCTCAGGCTGACCGAGGCGTCCCGCGTGCCCGCGGTGTGAACGACCAGGGTGGCGAGATCGAAGTAGCGCTCCAGCGGACCGCGCGAGACGTCGGTGTGCTGGACGCGCGACGTCGGGACCGACGTGACCGTGCGCCAGACCACCCCCCGCCGGATGGTGACGCCGTGGGCGTCGAGGCGGTAGCGGACGTGCCGGTACCGCACCGCCGGCCATTGCCAGCATGCCGCGGCGCCCGCGGCCGAGAGCGCGAGCACCGCGGCGCCGAGCACGGCCGCGGCCCGCACGCCCAACGGCGTCGCCACCGCGGTCGCGAGGACCGCGACCAGACCGGCGAACGCCGCCGCCGCCAACCCGATCGCGCCGGCGATGCGCGCCGCGGTCACCGACGCCGGATCGAGCGCCTGGTCGCCCTCGGCGTCGGGAAGGCCCGCTCCGGGCGCGGCGGGCCCGCCGCGCGCCGGCGGGACGGCAGGCGGATCGGACGTCGGATCGAGCGCCTGATCGCCCTCGGCGTCCGGAGGGCCTGCTCCGGGCGCGGCGGGCCCGCCGCGCGCCGGCGGAACGGCGGCGGGACCGGCAGGCGGATCGGACGTCGGATCGAGCGCCACGGGCTGTCAGGCTATCACGGCGACGGACGGCGGGGGCGGCCGCGGCGCGCGCGGGGGCTGGCGAAAACGCAGGCCGTCCGCCGGCGCGAAGCGGCGGGGCGGGCGGCGGCGGCTCCGGGACGCCGCGGCGTGGAGTGCTACAATCACGGGGCGCCGCGCGCATCGCGCGCCGCTCCGTGGTAGCCGACCCAAGCGAGGACGCCTTGACCGCCCGTGGTGAAACGCCCCGCCGCATTCGAGCGGCGCCGTCGAGCGACCCGGACCGCACCGCGGCCGGGACGCCGGGGTCCGCCGCTCCGGTGGACCGGCGCCGCTTTCTGCAGGCGCTGGGCGCGGGGACGGGGGCGGCGCTCGCCGCGCGGGGACCGCGGCCGGCCCGCGCCGCCGGACGGGCGCACGCGGTTCGGACGCAGCCGTCGCCCGACGTGGTGGTGGTGGGCGCGGGCACGTTCGGCATGTGGACGGCGTTGCACCTGCAGCGTCTGGGCGCCCGGGTGACGGTGGTCGACGCCTACGGCGCGGGGAACTCGCGGCAGACCTCCGGCGGCGAGACCCGGGGCGTCCGCACCTCGTACGGCGACCGGCCGCACGGCGCGCAGTGGACCGGCTGGGCGCAGCGGGCGATCGAGCGCTGGCTCGCGTGGGACGAGGAAGGACGCGGCCGGCTGCTGCCGCGGCTCTTCTTCCAGACCGGCGACCTGATTCTGCGCGAGGAGGCCAACCGGTACTTCACCGAGACGCGCCGCCACTGGGACGCGCTCGGCGTTCCCTACGAGGCGCTGTCGCCGGACGAGGTCGCCTACCGGTGGCCGTGGATACGGTTCGACGGCCTCGGGGCCGCGCTCCACGAACCCGGGGCAGGGGTGGTCCGGGCGCGGCGCGCCATCGAGTCGGCGGCCCGGGTCTTCGAGGAGGAAGGAGGCGTGATCCGCATCGGCCGCGCCGTCTTCGACGCACCCGCGGGCCGGCAGCTCGCCGCCCTGCCGCTCGCCTCGGGCGAGACCCTGCCGGCCGCGGCGTTCGTCCTCGCCTGCGGCCCGTGGTTCCCGAAGGTCCTGCCCGCGCTGATGGGGCGGCGCATCCGCATCGCCATGGGCCACGTCTTCTACTTCGCCGTCCCGCCGGGCGACACGCGTTTCTCCTGGCCCCACATGCCGAGTTACGGCGTGCCGGGCTGCACCGGCTGGCCGGCCCTGCCCCCCGACCACCGGGGGTTCCGCGTCCGCACCGGGGGCCGCGCGCCCGAGGACCCGGACCTGTCCGACCGCTGGATCGCACCCGAACACCACGACCGCCCGCGCGAGATCCTGCGGCGGCACTTCCCCGCGCTGGCCGGGGCCCCCGTCAACGAGACCCGGGCCTGCCACTACGAGAGCAGCGTCGACGCCAACTTCATCATCGACACCCACCCCGACTTCGACAACGTCTGGCTCGCCGGCGGCGGTTCCGCCGAGGCCTTCAAGTTCGGGCCGGTCCTCGGCGAGTACGTCGCCCACCGTGTGCTCGACGACGACCGCGAACCCGAGCTCGCCGACGGCTTCCGCCTGAAGGAGGCGGAGTTCGAATCGCGCTGACGCCGCCGCCCGTGCGCTGACGATGCGCCGGCCCTTCGGCGGACAGTAAAGGGACGGCGACCGCGTTCCTCCCCGCCGCGGCCATCGGGTCCGGGCCGGAGGCTGGCGTGACGGCGGCGTCCGGGGGACGATGCCCCTCTCGGCCCGGGCCGGATTCCCCGGTCAGCGTGAGAACAGATACGTCATCTTCACGGCGAGCTGGCGGTTGCGGAGCCACGGCGTGTCGTAGTAGCCGTACACGCCGGGCATGTCCAGCCGCAGCTCGTCGTAGGCGACGTAGATGTCGCTGCCCGGGCTGTATATCCAGTTGAAACGGACGCTGGTGCTGATTTCGTGGGTCGTCGAGTTGTACTGGGTCAGGCTGCGGAGGGTCATCTCCGGCGACAGCGCGAAGTCGAACCGCACTGACGCGAGATCGGCCACGAAGGCCCCCGCCGGCAGCTCGACGTCGCTGCGGTTGAGCCGCAGCTCGACCGCGAGCCGGCTGGTCGCCCGCAGCCCGAGGGTGGCGCGGGTGTCGGTGCGGGTGCCGCCGAAGAAGGTCTGCGGCGAGTAGCCCAGCTCGCCGTAGAGACGGCGCGAGGGGTCGCTGCGGTAGCGGTAGTTCCATTCGCCGAAGCGGTACGTGCCGGGCGGAATCACGACGCCCTGCCGGTGGATCGGGAACGGGACGTCGAGCTGCTCGAAGTGGTCGTTGTACCACACGGTGAACGACGCGCCGTTCTCGAAGTAGGTCCCGATCATGTGGTGGATGCGCCGCGTCAGCAGCCGGTTGTTCTGATCGGTCGTGTAGGTGACGTTCCACATCGGGTCGAACATGCGGATGCCCCAGCGCCCGGGGCGCGGGTCCCACTCGCCGTGGAACTTCGAGGTGCGGATGCCGACGCGGGGCACGAACCCCACCTCGGCGTTGAAGTTCTCCTGCAGGTCGATGTACTCGCCGTAGATGCTCAACGACGGGCTCAGCCACGTGGCGCGCGCGTACCCCGCCATGTCTCCCGACGCGACGCCGGGGGTCTCGGTCTTGGCGAGGAAGCCGTTGACGACGAAGTTGCGGTGCAGGGCGAGGGTGGTGTCGGCCGCGAACGTCCGGTTGTAGTGGGCGTCGTTCACCGAGTTCTTGTCGATGACGATGCCCCCGACCTTCGAGCGCGACAGCACGTCGCGGCTGTAGCGTCCGACGAAGAAGTTGTCGCCGGGACGGTCGAACGCCCCCTGCGTCGTGATGTTCATCGCGGCGAGGTTGTGGCGGTCCACCTTGCCCGATACGCGGGCGCCCCCCACGATCGGCACCGGCTGGCCGTTCTCGGACAGCCCGATGCGCCGGGTGAAGAACAGGTCCGCGAGGCGGTTGAACCCGGAGGCCGCCCCCACGTTGAACATGCCCGCGTTTTCGAGGAAGAAGTCGCGCTTCTCGGGGAAGAACAGGGGGAAACGGGTCAGGTTGACCTGCTGCTCGTCCACCTCGACCTGCGCGAAGTCGGTGTTGAGGGTGAGGTCGAGGTTGAGTCCGGACGCGAGCCCGTACTTGACGTCGAGGCCGAGGTCGCGGAACCCGCTCCCGTCGAGCCCGCCGCCGTTCCCGCGGTCCTGCCGCGCGCCCGACAGCACGTAGGGCGTCACCCGCAGGTCCATGCCCTGGTCGACGCCGGTGATGCCGGTCATCGTCCCGGCCAGGCTCACGCGGGTGAGGGAGTACTCCTTCGAGATCGGGGCCCAGTACACCTGCTCGTTCTTCCTGCGGATGTTCCGCATGAAGTTGACGCCCCACACCTGCTCGTCCGCTTCGGGGAAGCGCAGGGTGATCATCGGGATCGCGATCTCGGCCGTCCACCCCTCGGGGGTGCGGTGGGCGACCACGTCCCACACCCCGTCCCAGTTCACGTTGACGTTCGACGTGTTGGTGCCCCGCCAGCCGCCCTCGCCCTCCTCCGACACCTGCTGCTCGAGCTTGGCCCCGAGCGGGCTCGTCACGAACATGTAGCCGGAACGGCGGTCGTGGAAGGTGTCGAGGATGACCTGGAAGTTGTCTTCGTCGAGCAGCCGCAACGAATCGCGGCGCATCTCCGTCGCGATGACCGCCTCGGGGGCCGAATCGTGGGCCTCGACGCCGATGTACAGGGCCTGCGCGTCGTACAGCAGGCGCACCACCGTCCGCTCCGTCGCCGGCTCGCCCTCGGCCGGCTCCTGCTGCACGAAGTCGTCGACGACGGCCGCCGACAGCCACGCCTCCTCGTCGAGCCGGCCGTCGACGACCGGCGGCCGGTCGACGCGGCGCGGCGCCACGCGGAGCCGCCCGCCCGCGGCCGCGCCGCCATCGTCCCCGACCGCGGCGCCTTCGAGTATCAGGGCCTGGCCGGCGGCCAGCGGCAGGCCGCCGGCGCCCGCCGCCGAAATCGCCTGGGCCGCCGCCGGTGCGGCGACGGCCGCCGTACAGAGTACGGACGCCGCGAACCAGATTGTACGCATGTCGCCGCCATTATAGCCGCGCCCCGGGTCCGGCGACCGGCCGCCGCGGCGATCATTGCCGGCCGCCATGGCCGCGTCGGCGCCCGCGCCGGGTAGTCCGAACCCGCGCGGCGCGCGGCCCGGACAGCACCGCCCGCGACGGCGGAGCCTCGCCTGAACCCGCCCCATTCGCCCCCGCCGGACCCCGCGTACGCCTGACTGCCCGGCCTCGGCCGCGGCGGAAGCCGGCGCGGAAAAAAGCGGCTTCGCGGAGACGCTCGCGGGTGGAATCGATGCCCTGGCAGGGCAGCGGCGGCCGGGATTTCGAGACCATCGAGCAAGCCGGCCGCCGCCGGGCGCTCGACACGGTCGCGCGGGGCGCTCGAACGCGGCTGGACGCGGACTGTGCCGACCACCAGGGTTCGACCGTGCCCGTGCGCCTGCGGACGGAAGGCGCGTTGCGCCGGATAGCCGCCGCCCCGCGCCGCCCCCTGCGGGGGCGCGGATTCGGCCGACGGCGAAAGGCCGCCGCCGCCACTACCGGTGGGCCGCATCTCGCGCCGGCCGGGCGGCGCCGGGACGGCCCGCCGCGGGCCTCACGGCGGAGCGGACTACAGACGGGGGCGGTAGGTCCACTTCGTCAGCCGCAACGCGCCGCTGGCGCCGTCGTGGGTGAGGGTGCCGTTCAGGCGCGTGACCTCTTCGATGCGCGCCTCGATCCGGAAGTGTCCGTGCTCGGGGCTGTTCGTCTCGGCGACGAGTTCCAGGGTGTCGGGATCGAACTCGATGACGTCGAACGGCGCCTGCGCGGGGTTCAGCATCTCGCCGGTGATGGTGTCGCCCTCCACCTCGAACCGCACCGTCGAGGCGTCGTAGCCCGACTCGGGAATCCACTGGCCCGACCACGTGCCGTGCAGAGCGTCGTTCTGCGCGAAGGCCGGTGCGGTCATCAGGAACGTTCCCAGCAGGAACCAGGCTCGGTCAGCTCTCATGGCCATCTCCTCCACGTGCCGCGCCCGCGGGCCGCGTCGCCGCTCGACCGGAGCGGCCCCCGCGCGCCCGCTTCCCGAAGTCGCAGGGGGCGGCAGCGGCGGTCACGACGACGCGCGGGTGACGCGTGCCTCGCACGCCCGCGCTTCCGAGGTTGCAGGTGTCGGCGGCGCCGGCCGCCGTCCGATCCGAAACCGGAGACCGCCTGACGAGGGTCCCGGACCGCGGCGGCCGCCGGCGGCCGGATCGGCGAGGCGGTGGACCCGCCTGCTCGAAAGCCTACAGAAAACCGGTCCGGGCGTAAAGATGCGCGCGGGCCGGCGGGGCCGGCCGCCGCGCCGCTCGAACGGGAAGCGGAGGGCCGCCGCGGGCTGCCGAACCCGGCGGCGCCGGAGCGGCGGGATGAACGTCCCGCGGCTACGCCAGCACGCGGATCACGACCCGCCGGTTGCGCGCCCGCCCTTCGGCCGTGTCGTTGGGGGCGATCGGCTGGTCTTCGCCGTAGCTGATGATGCTCATCTTGTGCAGGGGAAGCTGATGCATCTCGTGGAGATAGCGCCGGGCGGCGTCGGCGCGCCGCATCCCGAGCCGCGCGTTGAGCATGGGCGAGCCGACGGCGTCGGTATGCCCTTCGATCTCCACGTGCGACGCGATCGGCAACGCGCGCAGGTCGGCCATGAACCGGTCCAGGTACGCGCGGACCTCGTCCGGCAGCGCCGCTTCCGCGCTCGCGAACCCGGCGACGTGCTCGTCGATCACCATCTCGTACACGAGGCGGCGGTTGCCGCTCTCGAAGGTGTTGCCCAGCTCGTCGGCGGCCCGTTGCGCCATCCCCGCCGTCCGTTCCGCCGAGGAAGCGGCGGCGAACGCGTTCCGGGCCGTCTCGTCGACCTCTTCGATGCGTTGCTGCGCGCTGGTCTCCGACTCGTCCAGATCGCGGCGGAGCTCCGAGACCTGGGCGCCGACCTGCGCCTGAAGCTGCGCGGCGGTTTCTTCCACGAATCCGGTGGTGGCGCAGCCGCCGAGCAGCGTTGCGCTCAGCGCCACGGCGACCGATGCCGTTGCTCGCATGAGGGTCCTCCCTGCCGATCTGTCCCGCCCGGCCCCTCCGGCGTTGTTCGCACGAGGGGCCTCCCCGCCGGATCCGGGCCGTCCCGCCCGGCCCCGCGGGCGCCGCGGGCCGCGGAAGCCCGCACCGGGACGCGTCCCGTCCGCCGGGTTCGAGGGTTGTATCGGCTCCGCCCGCCCGGGACTTCACCCGCCGCCCCGGCGGGGTCGTCCGTGGGGCGGTTCCGGCGCCCGTTCCGGCGCCGAGGGGAGCCGGACGGCCGGTCCGGCCGCGCGGCGTCCGGCGGTCCGCGGCCGGCGGCCGGCCCGGCCCGATCCGTCGAACCGCGCGGGGCCGCGGTATCGTAAGGGGCGTGGCCTCCTCCGACGCGCCGCCCGCCGCCCCCCGGGACGACCCGCGCGCGCCGGCCGACCCCCTCGGGGCGGGGACCGGCGTCCTCCTGGTCTCGGTCTTCACCGTCGCCACGTGCGGCCTCGTCTACGAGCTGCTCGCGGGCACCATCGCGAGCTACCTCCTGGGCGACAGCGTCACGCAGTTCTCGACGGTCATCGGCGTCTACCTGTTTTCGATGGGCGTGGGTTCGTACCTGTCGCGGCACGTCCGGGGCGACCTGATCGCCCGGTTCATCGAGATCGAGATCCTGGTGGGCCTCGTCGGCGGCCTCTCCTCGCCCGCGCTCTTCTTCGCGTTCTCCGAGGTCGACGCCTTCCGCGTCGTGCTCTACGGCTGGGTCACGGTCACCGGGGTGCTCGTCGGGCTCGAGATCCCGTTCATCATCCGCATCCTCGAGAACGAGTTCCCGCTGCGCGACCTCGTTTCGCGCGTCCTCGCGCTCGACTACCTGGGGGCGCTGGCGGCGTCGCTGGCGTTCCCGCTGTGGCTCGTGCCCCGCGTCGGCCTGATGCGGTCGTCGTTCGTGTTCGGGGCCGTCAACGTGCTGGTCGCGGTGTGGACCAGCCACCGCTTCCGCCGGCGCCACGGCCGGCCCCGGCTCACCGCGCAGGCGGTCGCCGCCCTCGCCCTGCTCGGGCTGGGCGCGGTGCTCGCCGACGACCTGACCACCTGGTCGGAGCGGCGGCTCCACGACGACCCGGTCGTCCTGTCGCGGTCGTCTCCCTACCAGCGCATCGTGCTGACCCGCGGCGAAGGCGGCGTCCGCCTGTTCCTGAACGGCAGCCTGCAGTTCTCGACCCTCGACGAGTACCGCTACCACGAGGCGCTCGTCCATCCGGGGCTGGCCGCGGTCGCCGCGCCCCGCCGCGTCCTGGTGCTGGGCGGCGGCGACGGCATGGCGGTGCGCGAGATCCTGAAGGACGACCGCGTCCGCGAAGTCACGCTGGTGGACCTCGACCCGGCGATGACCGATATCTTCCGCGCCCACGACGGGTTCGCCGCCCTCAACGGCCATGCGCTGCGCTCGCCCCGCGTCGAAGTGGTCAACGCCGACGCGTTCGTCTGGCTCGAGTCCGGCGCCGACCGCTACGACTTCATCGTCGTCGACTTCCCCGACCCCCGCACCTACTCGCTCGGCAAGCTGTACACCGCCACCTTCTACCGGCGGCTCGCCGGCCGCCTGAACGCCGGCGGCGCGGCCGCGATCCAGAGCACCTCGCCCCTCGTCTCCCGGCGGGCGTTCTGGTGCGTCGTCGAGACCGTCCGCGCGGCCGGACTCGCCGCCCGCCCCTACCACGCGCCGGTCCCCACCTTCGGGGAATGGGGCTACGTGCTGGCGTCGGCGGAACCGCTCGCCCTGCCGGACGCGTTCCCGCCGGGGCTGCGGTTCCTGACCCCGGCCGTCGCGCGCTCGCTGTTCGAGTTCCCGGCCGACATGGCCGCGGTGCCGGTGGAGGTGAACCGGTTGAACAACCAGATCGTGGTGCGCTACCACGCCGAGGGCTGGGCGCAGTATGCGCGGGCGGGCGCCCGATGAACCCGCCCGAGTTCCCGGCCGGCGTGGCCGCGGCGCCGGTGGAGGTGAACCGGTTGAACGACCGGATCGCGGTGCGCGGCCGCGCCGAGGGCCGGGCGCGGCATGCGCGGGCGGGCGCCCGATGAACCCGCCCGAGTTCCCGGCCGGCGTGGCCGCGGCGCCGGTGGAGGTGAACCGGTTGAACGACCGGATCGCGGTGCGCGGTCGCGCCGAGGGCCGGGCGCAGCGTGCGCGGGCGGGCGTCCGATGAGCAGGCCGGTGCGCCCGCCGGGCCGCGGACTGACGCGCCGGGACCTCCTGCGGACGGGTCCCGGCGCGGCCGCCGCGCTGGCCCTGGGATGCGTTCCCCGGCCGCCCGGCGCGGCCGGGAGGGCCCTCGACGCCGGACGCATCGCCGGGGCGATCGTGGGCGCCTCCCACCGCGCGGGGCACCGGCTGCGGGACGGCGGCGGGCCCGAGCCGCGCGAGGTCCGCGACGTCCCCGTGGTCGTCGCGGGGGCGGGCGTCGCGGGGCTGTCGGCGGCGTGGAAGTTCGCGCGGAGCGGGCTGCGCGACTTCGTCGTGCTCGAGCTGGAGCCGCGGGCGGGGGGCAACGCGCGGTGGGGAGAGAACGCCGCTTCCGCCTATCCCTGGGGCGCCCACTACCTGCCGGCGCCCACCCCCGAGGCGGCGGCGACGCGGGAGCTGGTCGCCGAGATGGGTCTGGTCGTCGACACCGGCCCGGACGGCGAGCCGGTCTACGACCCGCGGCACCTGTGCCATGCGCCCCAGGAACGCCTGTTCGTCGACGGCGGGTGGCGCGCGGGGCTGTCGGCGCGCGACGTGGTGGACCCGGCCCCCGGCTCGGCCGCCGCGGCCGAGCTCGCGGCGTTCGAGGCCGAGGTCCGGCGGTACCGGGACCGCCGGGACGCGCGGGGCCGCCCCGCGTTCGCCCTGCCGATCGCGGCCGGCGCCGCCGACGCCGAGACCGCCGCGCTCGACCGGATGTCGATGCGCGAGTACTTCGACCGCGCCGGCTGGACCTCTCCCCGCCTGCGCTGGTACGTGGACTACTGCTGCCGCGACGACTACGGCTGCACGCTGGAGACCACCTCGGCGTGGGCGGGATGGCACTACTTCTGCTCCCGCCCCGACGACGTCGAGTACCTGACGTGGCCCGAGGGGAACGGCCGCATCGTCCGGCACTTCCTGGACCGGGTGGGGGCGAACGTCCGCGCCTCGATGCTGGTCTACCGGGTGCGTCCGACCGGGGCCGCAGGCGCCGACGGCGTCCCCGCGGGCGGCGTCGAGGTCGACGCGCTCGACACCCGCGCCGGGACCGCCGTGCGTTTCCGCGCCCGCCACTGCATCTACGCCCTGCCCCGGTTCACCGCGCCCCACGCCATCGCCGGGTACGCCCTCGCCGGCCTCGAGCAGTTCACCTACAGCCCGTGGGTGGTCGCGAACCTGACGGTCGAGCGGGCGCCCGCCGGCGCCGCCTGGGACAACGTGCTCCACGACAGCCCGTCGCTCGGCTACGTCGTCGCCACCCACCAGGACCTGCGGACGGCGCCGGGGCCCAGCGTGCTGACCTGGTACCTGCCGCTCGCGGTCCCGAACCCCGACGCCGCCCGCGCGTGGATGCTCGAACGCGAGTGGCGCGACTGGGCGTCGCTGATTCTCGCCGACCTCGCGCCGGCCCATCCCGGCCTCGAGTCGCAGGTGACCCGCATCGACGTCATGCTCTGGGGGCACGCGATGATCCGGCCCGCGCCCGGCTTCGTCTGGGGAGAGGCGCGCCGCCGCGCGGCGGCCCCGCACGGCGCGGTCCGGTTCGCCCACTCAGACATGAGCGGCATCTCGGTCTTCGAGGAGGCGCAGTACCACGGCGTGCGGGCGGCCGAAGAGGTGATGCGGGCCCTGGGCCACGCCCACGCCACCTCGCTCTGACCCCAGGAGCGCGCGCCGTAGCACGGTGCGTGCTCCTGGCAGGGTTGGTTGGGCGGCAATCGGAGCCGCGGGCGACGATTTCCGGGCTACGGCGCCGCGATCCCCATCTTCTTCTTCAGCGCGGCCAGCGAGTCGGTCCCGGCGGCGGGAGAGGGCGCGGAGAGGGCGCGGTCGATGTCCTCGTCGATGGTGCCGCCGACGTCCGCGAGCTGGTCGTAGGCCTCGGCGAGCGACTCCTCCTCCTGCACCCGGTGCTTCATCTTCTCGAGCATGGCGACGGTGCCGGAGGCGTCGGCGCCCGCGAGCTGCTGGTTGATCTTGCGCATCGACGAGGCCGTGCGGGCGCGGGCGCGCAGGGTGATCACCTCGTTCTCGTACTTGGCGATCTGCCGCTTGAGGTCTTCGACCTTGGCCTGCAGCTGGTCGGCCATGCGCCGCTGGGTCTCGTGGTCGGTCCCCACCCGCGACGCCTGCCGCACCTCGTCGTCCTTTTTGGCCAGCGCCGAGGTGGCCAGGCGCTCCGCCTCGTCCGGGGGCATCTCGCCGGCCTCGGCCCGGCGCAGCAGGAGCATCGCCTTGCGCTCGTACTCCGCCGCCCGCTTCTTGTGGTCGTCGCCCTCCTTCTGCAGGCGGATGACCAGCGACTTGACCTGGGCGAGGCTCACCATGGCCGCCTGGAGGTTCTTCTTGAGGTCGCGGATGCCCTGCTCGGTCATCTTGATCGGATCCTCCATCTGGTCCATCGCGGCGTGGGCGTTCGACTGGGCGACCTTGAACATTCTGCGAAAGATACTCATGGCTGTTTCTTCCAATAGGTGATCAGCTCGGCGCCGTATTCGGCGAGCGCCAGGGAGAGGGCCCGGACGGAGCCCTCGAGCTCGTTCAGGTCGAGGTTGGCGAGCTGCAGCGTGTCGCGGTAGAAGATGCGCCGGCCCGCCTCGTCGAGGGCGAAGGCGCCGTGCACCAGCGTGTTGTTCATCTGCAGCAGCCGGGTGAAGAGGTCGCCCGGCCGCGGCGGCACCTCGCCGATCAGCTGCTCGAGAATGACGATGGGCGGCTCGCAGTCGATGACGAGCTGCTTGATGCCGTTGTCCTCGTCGTCGACCACCACCAGATCGTCCGCTTCGTTCTCCGCCACGATCGTGAGCCCGAGATCGAGCAGATGACCCTTGACGGTATCGAGATGCTCAGACATTCATCGCGCCTCCCCGCGCGTTTCCTCCACCCGTGCGCCGGCGCCGGCCGGGGTGCCTTTTCCGATTCGACGATCAATCGGGGCGCCGGGTTCACCGCGCGGCGCGCGCCGGCCGTTCGCGGGCCGAGATCACCACCAGGCGGTCCGCGGCCGCGACCTCCGCGTCCGCGTCGGGGTTGGTCTCGATGGCCCCGTTCCCCTGGCGCTTGATCGCCACCGCGATCTCTCCCCGGTCCCGCTTCAGGGCGGAGAACACCTCGAAGAACGGCCGGCCGGCCTGCTCCGGCGGCACCGGGACGGTGACCAGGTTCTGTCCGACCCGCGCGCTCAGCAGCTCGCTCAGCACGGTGGAGATGCCGTGGTCGAGGGCCGCGGTCGACAGGACCCGGCTGCACAGTTCGGCCCCCACGACGATCTCGTCGGCGCCCGCCTGCTGGCAGTGCCGCACGTTGGCCTCGCTGGCGAGCTCGACGACGGAGTGGACGGCCGGGTTGAGGTTCTCGACGGTCAGCGTCGACAGCACCGTCCGGGCGTCCCGCGCGCTGTAGTCCAGCGACCGGTCCCCCACGATGACGACGGTCCGGGCGGACTCGATGCACGCCCGCCCGAGCGCCTCCTCGGTCACGTCGCCCCGCACGAAGTGGACCTTCTCGTCGACCACCGGCTTGGCTTCGACGTCGGCCACCAGCGCGACGTCGGCGTCGGCGGAGCGCGGGTCGGCGCGGAGGTCGGCCAGGATCTCCTTCATCCGGCCGTTCCAGCCGCACAGGATGATGTGCCCCTCGAGCGCGTACGATTCCATGCCGCGGTCCTTCCTCATGCGCTGTTCGACGAACACCCCGGCGATGGTGGCGGTGAACATGCCGAGCACGCCGATGCCGAAGAACATGAGCACGACGCCGATCAGCCGGCCGCCGAGCGACACCGGGGAGATGTCGCCGTAGCCGACGGTGGTCAGGGTGACGATGGACCACCAGAGCGCGTCGGCCGGAGGCCGGCCCTCGAAGTACGCGAAACCCGCCGCTCCGCCCAGCATGAGCGCCAGCACGACCCCCAGGAGCCGGAACAGGTTCTCGCGGCGCAGGAAGCCGAGGAACCGCGCCACCGCCTGGGCCACCGCGGACGTGAGGATGCCCATGTTCCTGAAGGCGCGGCGCCGCTACGGCGCGGACTCCCCGGCGTCCGGCCCGCCGCCGTCGTCCGGCCCGCCGGCCGGGGGAGCCGGCTCGACGTCGAAGCGCAGGGTGTCGCCGGCGAGGCCGATCCGCACCGTCCCCCCGTGCTCCAGGCGGCCGAACAGGATCTCGTCGGTCAGCGGGTTGCGCACCTCGGCCTGGATGAGCCGGGCGAGGGGCCGGGCGCCGTACGCGGGGTCGTAGCCCTTCCCGGCGAGCCAGGCGCGGGCGTCCGGCAGCAGGGTGATGGCCACCCGGCGCTCGGCGAGCTGCGTCTCGAGCTGGAGGACGAACTTCTCGACGATGGTCTCCACGACGCCGGGGGCGAGGCCGTCGAAGGTGACGACGGCGTCGAGCCGGTTGCGGAACTCCGGGCTGAACGCGCGTTCCAGCGCCGCCTTCGTGCGGGCCCGGCCGCTGCCCGTCCGGTCGTCGCCGAACCCTATCGGGGCCGCGCTCGCCTCGCGCGAGCCGGCGTTCGACGTCATGATGACCACGACCTGGCGGAAGTCCGCCCGGCGGCCGTTGTTGTCGGTCAGGGTCGCGTGGTCCATCACCTGCAGCAGGATGTTGTAGACGTCGGGATGGGCCTTCTCCACCTCGTCGAGCAGCAGCACCGCGTAGGGATGGGCCCGCACCGCGTCGACCAGCAGGCCCCCCTGCTCGAAACCGACGTAGCCGGGCGGGGCGCCGATGAGCCGCGCCACCGCGTGCTTCTCCATGTACTCGCTCATGTCGTAGCGCAGGAACTCGTTCCCCAGGTGGATGGCGAGCTGCTTCGCGAGCTCGGTCTTGCCGACGCCGGTCGGACCGGTGAACAGGAAGCAGCCGGCCGGGCGGTCCGGTTGCCCGAGACCCGCCCGCGCCCGCTTGATGGCCGTGACCACCGACGCCACCGCCGCGTCCTGCCCGAACACGACCCGCCGGAGGGCCTCGTCGAGGGTGCGCAGCCGCTCCTTGTCCGACGCGGTCGCCTGCTTCTCGGGGATGCGGGCGATGCGCGCGAGCACGCGCTCGACGTCGGCCTCGGTGACGCGCGGGCGCGGCGGGGGCGTTTCGGGCGCGGCGGCCGCGGCCCCGGCCGGCGCGGCGATCCCGCCCGGGACGGGGGGCGGCGGCGGGGGTTCGACCGCGGGGGCGGCCTCGACCGCGGGCGCGGCGGCCCCGGCCACGGCGATGCCCGCGTCCGTCTCGTCGATCACGTCGATGGCGCTGTCCGGCCGGCGCCGCCGCTCGGGCGCGGCGTCCGCGGCCCCGGCCGGCGCGGTCCCGTCCAGGGCGGGGGCGTCCGCGGGCGCGGCGGCGGCCGCGGCGGCCGGCGCGGCGGTCCCGGCCACGGCGATGCTCGCACCCGTTTCGTCGATCACGTCGATGGCGCTGTCCGGCAGGCGCGAGTCGCGCAGGTGCCGCCGGGCCAGCTTCGCGGCCGCGCGCAGGGCGCGGTCGGTGAACGTCACCCGGTGGTGCTCCTCGTAACGCGGCCGCAGCCCGCTCAGGATCTCGACCGTTTCGTCGACGCTCGGCTCTTCCAGGACCACCCGTTGCAGCCGGCGCGCCAGCCCCCGGTCGCGCTCGATCTGCTTGAACTCGTCGAACGTCGTCGACCCGATCAGCCGCAGGTCGCCCGCCGCCAGCAGGGGCTTGATGAGCATCGCGAGGTCCATCGTGCCGCCGCTGGCGGCCCCTGCCCCCACCGTCGAATGCACCTCGTCGATGAAGAGGATGGGGAGCGGGCGGCCGGCGAGCGCGTCGACGACGGTCTTGAAGCGTTCCTCGAAGTCGCCCCGGAACCGCGTGCCCGCGAGCAGCGCGGCGGTGTCGAGGGCGAATATCTCGGCGCCCCGCAGGCGCGCGGGGACGTCGTCCTCCAGCAGCCGGCCCGCCAGGCCCTCGGCGAGGGCGGTCTTGCCCACGCCGGCGTCCCCGACGAAGACGGGGTTGTTCTTGCGCCGGCGGCAGAGGATCTGCATGGTGCGCCGCATCTCCTCCCGGCGTCCGATGAGGGGGTCGAGCCGGCCCTGCCGGGCGCGCACGGTCAGGTTCGCGGCGAAGGCGGCGAGCGGGTCGCGCGCCGGGGCGGGACCGTCCCCGGCCGGTCCCGCCGGGGCGGGCTCCTCGGGCCGCGGCCGGGCCGGCCCCGGCGGCGCCTTGGTGATGCCGTGCGAGATGTAGTTCAGGACGTCGAGGCGGGTGACGTCCTGCGTCTGCAGCAGCTCGGCCGCATGGGAATCGGACTGCTGCAGGATGGCCGCGAGCACGTCGCCGAAACGGACCTCGTCCTTCCCGGCGCTCTGGACGTGGAGCACCGCCGTCTGCAGGACGCGCTGGAACGCCAGGGTCTGTTCCGGCTGGCGCTGCCGGCCCTTCCGGGTCTGATCGAGGGTGTCCAGGAACTTGTCGAGCCCGTTCCGCAGCGCCGGCAGGTCGCTGCCGCACGCGGTGAGGAGCTTCTCCCCCTCCGGGTCGTGCGCCAGCACGTACAGCAGGTGCTCGACGGTCAGATACGTATGCCGGCGGACCGTCGCCTCGCGGTAGGCGACGTTCAGGACGAGCTCGATGGCGGCGCTGAACATGGGGATCCCGTCACTCCTCCTCGATGACCGCCTGGAGGGGGAATCCTTCGCGCGCGGCCAGGGTCCGCGTCGCCGCGACCTTGGTCTCGGCGATCTCGTGCGCATAGGCGCCGCACCGCCCGCGTCCCTGCGTGTGGACCCGCATCATGATTCCGTGGGCTTCCGCCGGCGACTTGTCGAAGACCGACTCCAGCACCTGCACGACGAACTCCATCGTGGTGTAGTCGTCGTTCAGCAGCACGACCTGCCAGCGGGTCGGCTCGCGCGTCTTCCGCCGCGTCTCGTCGAGGACCCCGTGTCCGGCCCGCGGATCGTGCGCCATGCGCTGCAATCAGACTATGGAGACGGCGGCGGCGTCAAGGCGGGGCGGCGCGGTCTCCCGCCGCGGACTCCCGGCCGGCGGGCGTAGTAAGATCCCGGCGCCATGCCCACGATTGCGCGCGGCGTCACCTATGCCGACCTGATGTTCCTCGGCCAGCCCCGGGTCATCGCCACCGCCGTCCTCGAAGACGCCGGCGGCGCCGCCCTCGTGGACCCGGGGCCGTCGACCTGTCTCGACACGTTGCGCGCCGCCCTCCGCGCGCAGGGCATCGCGCCGGGCGACGTGCGGACGATCCTCCTCACCCACGTCCATCTCGACCACGCGGGGGCGACGGGCACGCTGGTCCGCGAGAACCCCGACGTCCGGGTGTGCGTCCACGAGCGGGGGGCGCCGCACCTGGCCGCCCCCGAGAAGCTGCTGAACAGCGCGGCGCGGCTCTACGGCGACGACATGGACCGGCTCTGGGGCGAGTTCCTGCCGGTGCCCGAGCGGAACCTGCGCGTCCTCGGCGGCGGCGAGCGCCTGGCGGTGGGCGACCGCACCCTGGAGGTCGCGCACACGCCGGGCCATGCGTCCCACCACGTCGCCTTCTTCGACCGGGCGAGCGGCGTGGCGTTCGCCGGAGACGCCGCGGGGGTGCGGGTCGGCCCCGAGCGCTTCGCCCTGCCGCCGACGCCGCCGCCCGACGTCGACCTCGACGCGTGGAAGGCCAGCATCCGGCGGATCGCGGACTGGCGGGCGGACACGTTGTTCATCACCCACTTCGGCCCGTACGAGGACGCCGCCGACCAGTTGGCGGGCCTGGCCGAACACCTGGACCGGCTCGCGGCGGCGGCGCGCGCCATCCTCGAAGGGGACGCGCCGGCCGGGGAACGCGCGGACCGGTTCGTGGCCGAGACGCGGCGCTATCTGCGGCGGCACGTGCCGGAAGAGACCGCGGCCCTCTACGACCTGGCCGCCCCGTTCTCGATGTGCTGGCTCGGACTGGCGCGCTACTGGAAGAAGCAGGGCGTGGGCTTGCGGTGACCGCGGCCGTGCGCCCGCGCCGGCGGGAGCACCCCCGGCCGCTTCCCGTTCCCGCCGGCGGACGACCCATGCGGATCGGTTTCATCGGACTCGGGACCATGGGGCGCCCGATGGCGCGCCACCTGATGGACGGCGGCCACGGCATGGCGGTGTTCGCCCGGCGGGCCGAGGCGGCCCGGCCCCTCGCCGACGCGGGCGCCGACGTCTGCCCCACCCCGGCCGCGGTGGCCGCGCGGAGCGAGGTCGTCTTCACCATGGTGACCGCCGCCCGCGACGTCGAGCAGGTGGTGCTGGGTCCCGACGGCGTCCTCCACGGCGCGCGGCCCGGGACCCTCGTCGTCGACACGAGCACCATCGACCCCGCCGCCGCCCGCGCCGTCGCCGGCCGGCTCGCCGCCGCGGGGGTGGACATGCTGGACGCCCCGGTGTCGGGCGGGCCGCAGGGGGCCCGCGACGCGGCCCTGACGATGATGGTGGGGGGGCCGGCCGCGGCGGTCGAGCGCGCGAGGCCGCTGTTCGCCCGCCTGGGGCCGGCCGTGTTCCACCTCGGCGATTCCGGCGCCGGCCAGACGGCCAAGGCGTGCCACCAGCTGGCGCTGCTCGTGACCGCCCAGGGCGCGGCCGAGGCGCTGGCCCTCGCCGGCCGCTGCGGCCTCGACGTCGAACAGGTGCGCCAGGTCATGCTGCGGGGGATGGCCTCGAGCCGGGTGCTCGACGTGTTCGGCGCCCGCATGGCGTCGCGCGACTTCGCCGCCGGCATCGAGTCGCGGCTGTACCACAAGGACCTCGACGTCGCCCTCCGGCTCGCCCACGACCGCGGCGCCGCCCTGCCCGCCGCGGCGCTGACGATGCAGCTCGTAAACGCCCTCATGGGGCGCGGCCGGGGCCGCGACGACCTCTCGACGCTGATCACCGTGACCGAGGAGATGAGCGGCGCGGGCGCCGGCCCGCCGCCCGCCGCCGCCGGCCGGGAGCCTGCGCCGTAGAACCGGCGGGATTCCCGGAGGGTCGGCCGGGCGGCGAGGGGGGCCGCGACCGCGAGGTCGCTCTCCGGGCTGGCGGACAGCCGGTCCCGGCGGCGCCGCGCCCCCGTCCGGAGTCGCGGGCCGGCCGCGCCTGCGTTATGCTTGGAAGTCCGTGACCGCCCGTGGTGGAACCCCGCGCCGTACCGCGCCCGAGGGGCGCCGAATGCGCCAGCGGGCGAAGAACGCCCGCCTTGCAAGGCGTGAGTAAGGGCGCATTTTGGGCGGCGGGACACGGAGCACGGAGACGACGGACGCCCGCCGCGGGCGTCGAAACGCAACAGGGAGACCATGCCATGAGACGCACGACCGCTTTCGCCCTCGCCCTCTTCACCGCCGCCGCCCTCGGCACCTCCGCCGCCCCGGCGTCGGCCCAGGCCCCCGGCTGGACCACGCTGCTCGACGGCTCGACCCTCGACGGCTGGAACCCGATCGGCGACGCCAACTGGACGCTCGCCGACGGCGCCGTGCAGGCCGACAGCGGGTCCGGGTTCCTCGTGACCCCGGTGTCCTACGGCGACTTCGAGCTGGTCCTGCAGTACTGGGTGGACGAACCCGCGAACAGCGGCGTCTTCATCCGCTGCGCCGACCCCGCGAGCGTGAACGACCGCAACTCCTACGAGGTCAACATCTACGACACGCGCGCGGACCAGACCTACCGCACCGGCGGCATCGTCCACCTCGCGGCCCCGGCCGGTCACGTGGACAGCCCCGGCCGGTGGAACACCTACGAGATCGTCGCCGAGGGGCCCCGGCTGCGGGTGTGGCTGAACGGCGAGCAGATGGTCGACGTCGAAGACTCCCAGTTCGCCTCGGGACCCATCGCCCTGCAGTACGGCGCAGGGGTCGTGAAGTTCCGCAACGTGCTGATCCGCGGGCTGTAGAACCGCCCGCGGCCGGCGGTCCGGGGGGTGGCCAGCGCGCTGGCCGCCCCGCCTTTCCTGCTCTCCTTCTCCTCCTCCTCGCCGTCAGGCGTCCTGGAACTTCCGGCGGATCCAGTCGAGGGTCACGCGGTCGAACTCGTCGGGCTTCTCCTGCTGCGTCCAGTGGCCGCAGTCGGCGATGACGTGGCGCTCCAGGTCGGGGATGAACGACGGCATGCCGTCGGACGAGGACGGGCGCAGTATCGTGTCGTTCTCGGCCCCGACGTAGAGGCACGGCACGTCGATGTCGCCGAGAGGCGGAGGCGCGGCCCCGCCCCCCATGTTGGCCCGGTAGTAGCTGAGGCCCCCGGTGAACCCGGTCGCCTCGAACGTCTCCACCCAGTAGTCGAGGACGTCGTCGGGCAGGATCAGCTCGCCCTGGTAGTCGCCCTCCTCGATCATCCGCAGCATGTCCATCGTCTTCTCGGCCGAGTCGGGCGGGTACCGGCGCATGTTCTCGACGTCCCAGTACCATCCCCGCCGGAAGATCATCTCCAGCGCCCGCCGCACGTCGCGCGAAAGGACCGCCTCGGCGCGGCCCGGCTCGAGGAACGTCGCGGCGTAGTAGTTCTCGGTCAGGACGATCAGCGGATCTTCGGCCGGCGGGCTCGGCGGGGGGCCGCCGAACGCGGGCGTGTTCACGCCGATGACGCCGAGGACCCGGTCGGGGTGGAGCCGCGGCATCGACCAGACCGCCGCTCCGCCCCAGTCGTGGCCGCAGAAGACGGCCCGCTCGACGTCGAGCGCGTCGAGCAGCCCGACGAGGTCCGCGCAGAGGTTCGGAACGGCGTATCCCGCGACGTCCGGCGGCCGGTCGGTCAGCCCGTAGCCGCGCATGTCGGGCGCGATGGCGCGCAGGCCGGCGGCCGGATACGAGCGGAACTGGTTGCGCCACGAGTACGCGAGCTCGGGGAAACCGTGCACGAACACGACCGGCAGCCCCTCTCCCCGTTCGTACGCCGCCATCCGGAGGCCGTTGGCGGTCACGAAGCGCGGCGCGGGCATGCCCGGCGCCGGCCGCACGGTGGGTTGCGCGAGCGCGGCCAGGGACCGGACGAAGGGCGCCGCGGCGATCGCGGCGGCGGTCCGGCCGACGAAGCGCCGCCGCGAGAGGGCCGGGGGCGCGGCGGGACGTGTGCGGTGGATTTCAGCCAAGGCGGTCCGCTCCTTTCTCTGCGTCAGGCGTTGCGGCGGGTTACGGCCATCCTTCATTTCCCCGCCGGCGGGGCCGGGTCGGCGCCGAGGAAGCGGATCAGCTCGGCGTTGACCACGTCGGGCACTTCCTCGTGGGGGTTGTGGCCGACGCCGGGGATGAGGAAGACCTCGCCGCGGGGCAGGATCTCCGCCGCCCGGCGGGCGTTCGCGGGGAAGTCCGGCCCGTCGACCTCGCCGCCGAGGATCAGGGTCTTCGCCCGGACGTGGGGCCAGTCGTTGACCACCGTGTCCATCGAGCGCAGGTTGCCGCCGAGCCGGCGCACGTAGGCGAGCCGCGGCCAGTCGCCGCTCAGCCGCTGGCCGTGGCGGATGCGCAGGTGGTCGATGAACTCCGGCCGCCAGTCGACGTAGCGCCGGGTGTCGGTGCGCACGTCCGCCTCGTAGGCCGCCTGCAGGTCGGGGTCGGCGTCGATCGCGCCGTCGAAGGGGCGGAACCCGCGCCCGGGGCGGTTGTCGGTCAGGCCGACCTGGTTGATGGTGACCAGATGCGTCGTCCTCTCGGGATAGAGGAAGGCGACCCGGGTCGCCATCTGTCCGCCGATGGAGTGTCCGACGATGGCCGCCTCGGCGATGCCCAGGTGGTCCATGAGCCGGGCCGTGTTCGAGGCGTGCAGGCTCATGCTGTACGGCAGGACCGGCTTCGACGACTTCCCCCAGCCGAGCCGGTCCTTCACGACGACCCGGTAGCCGGCGCCGGCGAGGGCCTCGATCTGGCTCTTCCAGTACCAGCCGTAGTAGCTGCCCCCGTGGTGCAGGACGACGGCGCGGCCGTTCGCCGGCCCCGTCGGCGCGACGTCCATGTAGGCGATGCGCACGTCCTGGCCGAAGACCCGGAAGTTCATGAACTCGACGGGGTGCGGGTACTCGAAACCCTCCAGGTTGATCGAGATCGGCCCCCATTCGGCCGGCGGTTCCGGCGGCGGACGATGGGACTGCGCGGAGACCGCGGCCGGCGCGAGGGCCAGCACGGCCGCGAGAAACAGCGCGGCGCGCGCGCCGGGGGCGGGGCGTTCGATGGTCATGAGGTCGTCTCCTTTATGCTGCGTGGCGTCGATCGTAGCACCGACCCGATGCCGGGGGAGGAACCCGGGACGTCCGCCTGGCCGCGGGCGGAACCCGGCGCCGTCTCCCGCGCGGCGCCCGCCGCCGGACCGCGGGGGGGCAAGGGTCGTTCGCGGGTCGGAGGCCGTCGTCGCGGCCACCCGGGCGGCGCGGCGCGGGCGGGCGGCCGGTCGATCCGGCCCGCGGCGGGGGCTTGCGGACGGCCGGGGACCTGAGCGATGATGGACCGTCTCGGGATTCCCACGACGGCAGCCTCCCAGGGAGGGTTTGAGAATGGACCATCGTCTTCGAACGGTCGCCACGGCGCTCGCGGCCGCCCTGCTCGCCTCCGGGCCGGCGTCCGCGCAGAGCCGGTCGCAGAGCGCCCCGGCCGCAGACGCGGGCTGGGAGATGCCCCGCCTGGCCGACGGCCAGCCCGACCTGCAGGGCTACTGGACCACCCAGACGTTCACCCCGATGGAGCGCCCCGACCACCTGGGCGACCAGGCGTTCTACAGCGAGGAGGAGTTCGCGCTGCTCCAGTCGCAACTGACGGTCGACGGGGCCGACCCCCTGGCCCGCTTCGTCATCGAAATCGCCGACCCCGAGGAACGCGCGCGGGTCCTCGACCAGTCCCACCGCGACGAGACCTACGTCCACTACGACAACGCCATCTGGCTCGGCACCACGGTGCCGAAGGGGCTGTCGACCCGGCGCACGTCGCTGATCGTCGACCCGCCGAACGGCCGCATCCCCCCGCGCAACGAACGGGCCCTGGCCCGGGCGGCGGAGCGGCGCGCCGCGCGCGGCGACCGGGGGGCCTTCGACGGCTACGAGCTGCGCCCGCACAGCGAGCGCTGCCTCAACTACCGCTACAACGCTCCGCCGCTGCAGCCGCCCTCGTACAACGACATCCACCAGATATTCCAGACCCCGGCGCACGTCGTGATCTTCACCGAGCAGAGCACCAACCCGCCGCGCATCATCCCCGTCGACGGGCGGCCGGCCATGTCCGGGAACATCCGCCAGTGGCCGGGCGACTCGCGCGGGCGCTGGGAGGGCGACACCCTCGTCGTCGAGAGCACCCACTTCAACGACAAGTCCGCGTGGCAGGGGTCGAGCCGCGACCTCCAGGTGGTCGAACGATTCACCCGGACCGCCGACGACAGCATCCACTACACCTTCACGGTGGAGGACCCCGCCACCTGGGACCGGCCGTGGAGCGCCGAGATCCCGATGACCGCCACCGAGGGGCCGATGTACGAGTACGCCTGCCACGAGGGCAACCACGACATCCGGCACATCCAGGAGGTCTACCGCAACCTGGAGCGGCAGGAGGCCGAGGGCCAGCAGTGACCGCGGCGCCGGGGCAGGGGCGGTGTGCGCCGGCGCCGGGCGATGACCGGACGCTGAGCGCCGATGGGACGTCGTGACCCGGATGGGCGGGGCGCACCCGGCGCCCGGGGGAACGGCGCGGGCGTATGAGGGGGCGGCGGCGGCCCGCCCCCGGATGGGCGGGGCGCACCCGGCGCCCGGTGAACGGGCTACCGGGGCGTCCAGTAGAACACTTCCCACGTGTGGAGGGGTTCGTTCACGCCGGGGACGATATCGCCGTCGAAGTCGTACCCCATGCGCATCCCGTTCTTCGCGCCGTAGTTCTCGAGATAGGGGATCCGCTCGTCGCCGACGATCTCGGTCGCGGCGAGCGCGTAGGTCGCGTCGCCGAGGCGGATCCATCCGTTCCGCCGCCCGCTCCGCACCCGCCCGGCCCAGTAGCCGCCGTCGGGCCGGGTGGCGGTGATGACGCCCCCCGCGTCCGTCGAGTACACGATGCGGATGACGAACGGGGGGAACCCGGCGAGCTTCATCAGCACCACCCCGTGGTCGTTCACCGTGTTCCAGTCGGCGGGCGGCGGCGTCGACGCGCCGCCGATCAGCACGCCGGGGAAGCGCTCGTAGGGCGCCGTGAACGCGTAGGCCGCGGCCGCCAGGACGGCGGCCGCCGCACCGATGACGAACCACCGCGTCGTCTTCGACATGCAGCCCTCTCGGGGTCGAGTACCGACCGGCGAACAGCCGGCGCCGGACCGCCCGCGGAGCCGGGCGCCGACGCCAGTCGGCCGGATCATACGCCGAACCGCCGGTCCCGCGTGACCGGCCGGGGGAGTCACGGCCGGGGGGAGTCACGGCCGAGCCGGATCATGAGGGCGCGGCCGCCGCGCACGATCTGAATGTTCCGGTCACGGCCGGGGGGTCACGACCGAGCCGGATCATACGCCGAACCGCCGGTCCCGCGTGACGGCCCCGGGGCAGTGCACCCCTACCGATCGAAGGTCCACGTGCGGGGCTCGCGTCCCGGCTCGGGCCGCGCCTCTTCGACCTTGACGCGAGGCTTCCCGCCGCCCCGGTAGCGCAGGACCCACTTCAGGCCGGCCCGGTTCGCCTCGGGCACCGGAAACTCGTGCGTCGCGTGCTCGGGCCCCTCGAAGACGCCGACCTCGCAGAAGTCCTCGCCGGCGCACAGCGCGACGGCCTGATCGACCCAGTCTTCGACGGCGGCGCCGGCCGGGACCCAGGCCCCCCAGGCGTGCGCGGTGGTCCCCACCCAACGGAGGACCACCGGTTCGGCGCCGGCCTGCGCGGCGTGCGCCGGTCCCGCGGCCGCCGCGGCCATGCCCACGGCCAGCACCGACGGCAAGAGTTTCCACCCCGGTTTCATGTGACGTTCTCCTTCTTCCAGTCGCTCACACGCCGGCGCCCGTCGTGCGCGCCGCTTCCGACGGCCGGCGCCGCTTCACGTCCTCGATCAGCGCCGCGAAGTCGTCCGACGTCAGTTTCATCGCCCGGGCCGTGCGCAGGAACTCGGGCACGTTCGGAACGCTGCGCACGTACTCCGCGAGGTCCGGGTCGGTGCTCTCCGCGAGTCGGAACAGCAGGTCCGAGTCGCCGCCGAGGAGAGCCGTCAGCCGCTTCACCAGGTCCGGCTTCGGCGGGCGCTCCCGGCCCCGCTCGATGCGGCTGAGGTAGGCGGGCGAGATCCCGAGACGGTCCGCGGCGGCGCGCAGGCCCATCCGCTGCGCCTGCCGCATTTCCCGGATCGTCTCACCGAAGGTCCCGGCCACGACGCTGTGCTCCTCCCCGGATTTGCATGTTGCGCAACACTTAACACGCCTCTGATCCGCGGTCAAGCTCTCTTTGATGTACGATCCGCCCCCTTTGGCGCCGGCTCCATTGGAGTTGGCCGGAACCGGGGTTGCCTTGCCTCGGACGACGTTCTGACGCTCCGGGAGGTCGCGGGCCTCCTGAACGGCAGCCGAGAAGACCATCTGCACCTTGGCCAGGAAGAGGGGACTCGGCGTCCGGGGTTCGTGGACAGCGGCCGTTCCGTCGCCGGCACATCGGCCGTTGGAGCGGCCGGCGGCAGAGCGCGGGCGCCAGGGAGTGGCCAGATGAGCGGGTCGTCCCCATCCAGGGCGGGAACGCGTCGGCGCCGCGGCGCCAGAAACGCGGCTGCGCAGGCGATGCCGCCCTCCGTCGCGGAGACCGGGACGGAACCGAACGCCGTGACGACCGCCGCCGAGGAAGCCGAGACCGTTGCGGTTGCCGCGGGGCCGGCCGCGACGGTGGGAACCGAGGCCGACGAGACCGGCGCCGACGTCGTCCGCGACGGCTTCGTTCTCGATTTCATCTCCGGCACGAAGACGCGCAAGGAGACTCCCAGGGAGCAGGTGCGCCAGCGGATCGCCCGCGCGCTGCACCACGAGTACGGGATCTCCGTGGACGACATGGAAGCGGACTTCCCGGTCGCGGCCGGCGGCCGGCGGCGGCGGGTGGATCTGGCGATCTTCGCCGCCGGGCAGCCGCACGAGCCCGGGCATCTCCAGCGGGTGGTGGTCTGCCGCCCCGAGCCGAAGCAGAACAAGCGCGGCGCCGTGAAGATGCGCGACTACGAGCAGGCCGCGAAGGACATCGCCGAGATCAAGCCGTTCTTCGAGGAGATCGACGTCTGCCGGTACGGGCTGTGGACCAACGGCCTGGAGTTCTTCTTCCTGCGGAAGAAGGCGACGCGTTTCCAGGTGGACGCCGAGCCGATCGGCGACTGGCCGGCGGCCGACGAGTCGATCGACGACCGCGGCGTGCTGTCGCGGGCGCGGGCGCGCCGGGCCGACCCGGAGATGCTGCGGATCGCGTTCCGCCGCTGCCACAATTTCATCCACGGCAACGAGGGGATGCCGAAGGACGCCGCGTTCTGGCAATTCCTCTACCTCATCTTCTGCAAGATGTCCGACGAGCGGACGCGGCGGCGAGACCGGCGCCGCTTCTGGGCCGGTCCGCAGGAGCAGTTCACCGATGCGGGCCGACGCGCCATCCGGGCACGGATCGCGCCGCTCTTCGACGAGGTGAAGCAGGAGTACCGCGCCATCTTCGACGGCGGCGAGGAGATCAAGCTGTCGGACCGCGCGCTGGCCTTCATGATCTCGGAGCTGTCGAAGTACGAGTTCAGCCGCATCGACGTCGATGCCAAGGGGGCCGCCTACCAGGAGATCGTCGGCGCCAACCTGCGCGGCGACCGCGGCCAGTACTTCACGCCGCGCGGCGCGATCCGCCTCGTCGTCGCCATCCTCGACCCCGGGGAGGACGAGCGCGTGCTGGATCCGGCGTGCGGGACGGCCGGGTTCCTCGTGGCCGCGCTCGCCCACCGGATGGAGCGGTTCCGGCACGAAGCGTGGGGCCGTCCCGGGACGGAAACGTCGGAAGAGTTCGAATCGCTGCAGAAACGGTTGCGGGACTACGCGAAGAAGCAGGTCTTCGGCTGCGACTTCGACCCGTTCCTCGTCCGGGCCAGCCAGATGAACATGGTGATGGCGGGCGACGGCAAGGGGCACCTGTACCACCTGAACGCGCTGGAGTTTCCGAAGGGGCATCTCCCCGGCGTGCGCTCCGCGCGCCGGGCGATCCAGTTCGGGACCGCCGACGTGGTGATGACCAACCCGCCCTTCGGATCGGCCATCCCGATCACCGACAGGGGGATCCTCGAACCGTTCGAGCTGGCGCACGTCTGGGAACGCACGGAGGACGGGCACTTCCGGAACACCGGGCGGCTGCAGAGCGCCGTGGCCCCGGAAGTCCTGTTCATCGAGCGCTGCCTCGACTGGCTCCGGCCGGGCGGACGCATGGGCATCGTCCTGCCCGACGGCATCCTCGGCAACCCCGCCGCCGAGTACGTCCGCTGGTGGATCCTGCGACGCGCTTGGGTGCTGGCCAGCGTGGACCTGCCGGTGGAGACGTTCATCGTCGAGGCCAACGTCAACATCCTGACCAGCCTGCTCTTCCTGAAGAAGAAGCCGGACGAGGTGGTCAAGCGCGAAGCGCTCGGCGGACCGGCGGACTACCCGATCTTCATGGCCGTGGCCGAGAAGGTCGGCTTCGACCGCCGCGGCGGCACGCTGCACAAGCGCTCGCCGGAGGGCGAGGAGATCGTCGTGGTGAAGGAGGAAGCGGAAACCGTGACCCGCAACGGACGGACGGTGACGCGCACGTTGCGGCGCCGGGAGAAGATCGTCGACGACGACCTGCCGGAGATCGCCGAACGCTACCGCGCCTTCCGGCGCGAGCACCCGGAGCCACGCTGAGGAACGGCGAGTTCGGCGGGTAGCGGGTTCAGGGGCGGCGCTGGGTGGAGCGGTCCCGGGCCGCGCGATCCATGCTACGATGGCGAACGGGCCGGCGGGAGCGGGCGAGCCGGTGGGGGAGACATGACGATAACCCGACGATCCGACGAAGAGAAGACCTCCGAACGGGCGCGGGCGCACGCCGCGCTGCTTGAGGAAGCTCGCAAGCGCCCGGGCATCCCCGAGATCATGCGCGTGTACGGCGACTGGCGCACCGCCGATCGCGGGCTCGATCCCTACCGCGCGGTGACCAGGACGCCGTCGCGCACCACGACGACCGACCATGCGAACTTCCGGCCGGGCTCCTGACGCGCCGCATGCCTCTTTGGAGCGGCATCCTTGCCGAGTTGAGCCAGTCGGCGGCGCAAGGTTCGCCCCCTGACTTCGACGGCGTTCGACGCCGGTATCTCGCCGACCTTCATCGCCACACCGATCGCGATGTCGTTCTGTACGCCTCCGGATGGCTGCAACGGGACGACGCTCCGCCGGCGCGCACTTCCATCACCGACGAGGACATTCATGCCCTCATGGAGGTCACTTCAGGCTTGCGGGGTCCGAATCTCGATCTGATCCTCCACAGCCCGGGCGGTTCCCCTGAAGCCGCCGCGGGCATCGTCGCCTATCTTCGTTCCCGGTTCTCCCACATTCGCGTCATCGTCCCGCAGCTCGCCATGTCCGCGGCCACCATGATCTCGTGCGCCGCGGACGAAATCATGATGGGGAAGCACTCGTTTCTCGGCCCGACCGACCCGCAGGTGCTGCTGGCGACGCCGTTGGGGACGCGCTACATCCCGGCGCAGGCGGTGCTGGATCAGTTCGACAAGGCGCAACGGGAGTGCTCGGACCCCGCCAAGCTGTCCGCGTGGCTCCCGATGCTGAGCCAGTACGGGCCGGATCTGCTTGTGCACTGCGAAACGGCCCTGGAGTTGTCGAGGGAACTGGTGAGCACCTGGCTTGAAGCGTACATGTTCAGACACAGGGACGATCGTGCGGAATTCGCTCGCTCCGTCTCGGACTGGCTGTCGGATCACAAGCGGTTCAAGAGCCACAGCCGACACCTGTCCCGGTCCGATCTGTCCGAGCAAGGGCTTTCGATCCTTGCGCTGGAAGACGACGAAAAACTCCAGGATCTCGGTCTCTCGGTGTTCCACGCGACCACGCACACGTTCACCGGCACGTCAGCCGTCAAGATCGTCGAGAACCATGCTGGCCACGCCTTCATAACGGCACAGACGCCTTTCGTCGCTCCGCCGGCGCAAGCGGTCCAGATCGCGCTCGACCCGAATCCGCCGGCGGGCTGATCGTCCCGGAGCCGCGGCAGCCCCGAGGGTGACGACCTCGTGGCGAACCCGGTTCGCACCGATTCCCCAGGGAGCACTTGTCCGGCCGAGGGGTAGCGTCCAGACCGCCGACAAACGAGCCGACGGCGGGGCGGCCGGGGCTGGTCGGGAGGATTCCGAAGCGCCGGTCACGACGAGGTCGGCCCCGGCTCCCGTATACTGAACGCGTGGCGATGGACCGAGAACGGAGCGAGCCGCACGCCCCGTCGCCGGTTGGCGCGAGCCCGCCGGGCGGCGCTTTCCGGCGCCTCGGCCCGCCGGAGCCACGTCGGCTCGCGGACGCCCTGGCGGAACTGGCGGAAGTCGACGACGAAATCGCGGAAGAAAACCTTCCGCAGGTCGGCGAAACCACCAAGGCGGAGGCGGAGAGGCTCGTTCGGGCCTTGACGCAACGCGCGCCGGCAAGTGTCTTGCTTACCGTCTACCCGACGCAGGACGCCGAAATCGCCCTGCACTTCAAGGTGCCCGACCGGCCGGGCGCCGTCCTTGTCCTGTTGCGCGACGACGGGCGGGCGGACTGCCATGCGTACGTCGGTGGACGGAGCCGGCGCGCCCACTACGAAAAATCTTCGGATTTGCCTGACGCATTCGTCCTGGAGCAATTGGGCCACCTGACGCCGCCGACCCGAACCGACGTTCGGCCGCCGGCCGCAAGGCATTCCCGCCCCCGTTGACCAGTCAGGCCCGCCGCGGAGTCGGACGCGGACGCGGAACGGGGCAGCCGTTCGTCCTCGCGGCAGCGGCAACGTCGACGTGATCGGCCGCCGGGTCGGGGGATCGTGGACGGCGACGGCCCGAGAGCGCCGAGCGTCGCGATGAAAGAGAAGCACGTTCCGAGCGCCTGGATCGTGCGGGAGGGCCGGCGGCTCGACTGCGGGCCGTACCTGTCGGGCGCGATGGAGGCCCGGATGCTTCTGGAGCGCCTGCCCGCGGCCCGGTCCGATCTTTGCGCTCTCACGCGCGGGCACGAGGGCGGCATCTACAACGGACCGCAGTTCGTGAGGAACTACGTTTCCGATCCCGAACACGGCGTTCGTTTCCTCACAGGCAGCAGCATGCTGCACGCGGACTTCACGCACGCCGACCTTCTGAAGAAGTCCGACGCCTCCTCCGCCCGGCTTGCCCATTTGCGACTCGACGCGGACATGACCCTGATGTCGTGCTCGGGCACGATAGGGCGGACGTCCTACGCGCGTCTGGAAATGTCCGGAATGTGGTCGTCTCAGGACGTGCTCAAGATCGCGCCCGACCCGGCGCGCGTCCGGCCGGGGTACCTCTACGCCTTCCTGAGCGGCCGCTTCGGGCTGCCGCTGCTGACGGGAGGGACCTACGGCGCGATCGTCCAGCACGTCGAGCCGCGGCACGTCGCGCGGGCGCCGGTGCCCCTCGCCCCGGACGACGTGCAGGACGAGGCGCACCGGCTCGTGACCGAGGCGGCGGCGCTGCGGACGAAGGCGTCCGCGGAGTTGCGGGTGGTCGTCCGCGCAATCGAGCAAGCGGCCGGCCTGCCTCCCATCGGCCGGCGGTCCGGGCCGGCGTCGCCGGACACGGCGTTGGTGCGGGCCGGCGCCCTCCGCGGCCGGATGGACGGCCTGTTCCACGGCAACTGGCACCGCGCCGCGCTGGAGCCGCTGGCGGCGCTCCCGGCGGCGCGCCGGACGACGGTGGGCGCACTGGCCGAACGGGTGTTCTGGCCGCCGATGTTCAAGCGCATTCCGGTCGAGGACCCGCGATTCGGCCTGCCGTTCTTCGGCACCTCCGCGCTCATGCGATCCGATCCGGAGGCCGGCTATCTGCTGGCGCGGCGCACGCCGGGTTTCGAGAACCTGATCGTCGACGAAACGACCGTGCTGGTGCCGGCCTCCGGACAACTGAACGGGATCATCGGACACGCCGTGCTTCCCTACGGCGACGTGGTTGGCGCCACGGTCACGCACGACGCGATGAGGCTGTTCAGCGCAAGCGAAGCCGAGGCCGGGTACCTGTTCGCCTGCCTCTCGTCGGAGTACGGACGGCGGCAACTCAAGGCCCGCGCGTTCGGATCCTCCATCCCCCACCTCGACGAACCGGCCGTCGCGGGCGTCGTGCTGCCGCGGCTCGACGACGCGCGGACGGCGGAGTTCGGCCGGCGCGCCTTCGCGGTCCGCACCGCCCGGCACGACGCGATCGGCCGGGAGCGCGAGGCGCGCGCCGTCGTGGAGCGCTGGATCGAGGAACGGGCGGCGGCCTGATGGCCAAAGTCGTCGCCATCGGCCAGCCGGTCAACGACTCCGAGCGGGAGGCGATCGCCTGGCTGCGCGACCACCTGCCGGACACCTTCACCGTCATCCACAACTTCGAGTTGCGGCAGGGCCACGAGATCCACGAGATCGACGCGGCGCTGCTCGGCCCGCACTGCGTCCACGTGATCGACGTCAAGGGCACCCGGGGCCACGTCGACGTCCACGGCGGCCGGTGGTACCCGGAGGGGCGCGCGCCGTACCACTCGCCGCTGGCGATCCTGCGCCGGCACGCGAAGGTGCTGAAGGCGCTGATCTGCGACCGGCATCCGACGGACCGGGCGCTCGGCGGCCTGTACGTCGACGCCGCGGTGCTGATGACCGCGCCCGACGCGTTCGTCCAGGACCCGGGCGGCCAGGACGGTCCGTCGGTGGCGTACCTCCGGAAGTGCGCCGCCTTCTTCCAGGCCACGACGCGCATTCCGCCCGGCCGGTCCACCGACGTCCGGGCGCACTTCCGCCGCGTGCGGCAGGCGATCGTCGGCGGCGCGAAGCCGAGGAGCGCGCCGCCGTGCTACGGCACGTGGCAGGTCGAGGAACGGCTCGGCGGGACCGACCGCTATACGGAGTACCGCGCCAAGCACACGCTGCTCGGCGCAAAGCGCGGCGGCACCGCCCGGCTGCGGATATATCCGGTCGATCCGTACCTGCCGGAGGACGAGCGCCGGCGGGAGCGCCGCCGCATCGAGAACGCCTACCGCGCGGTGGCGGCGCTGCCCGGACACCCGAACGTCCTGACCGTGCGCGAGTTCTTCCCGACCGAGGCGGAGGACCGCTTCGTCCTGGTCACCGCGGACGTGGCCGGGCACGCCCTGCGCCAGCACGTCAGGAAGAGCGCGCTGGCGCTGACGTTCGACCAGAAGATCGCGGTCGTCCGCGACGTGCTCGCCGCCCTCGGCCACGCGCACCGGAGCGAACCGCGGGTCGTGCACCGGAACCTGACGCCGGACGCGGTGCTCGTCGCCGCCTCGGGCCGGGCGCTGCTCTGCGGCTTCGACCATGCGCGGGCCGGCCGCGACCAGGCCGGCACCACCATCGCCGACGACGTCGTCGACGAACTCGATCCGATGTACCAGGCGCCCGAGTGCTACCGGGACGCCTCGCAGGCGAGCGTGGCGTCCGACCTGTACGCCGCCGGCCTCGTCTTCTACGAGCTGCTGGTCGGCGAGCCGGCCTGGACGTCGATCGACGACATGATGGAGAAGGACGGCGTGTTCCCGGTGAAGCCGTCCGAACAGAAGCCCGAGCTGCCGCCCGCGGTCGACGAGTGGCTGCAGGGCCTGTGCGCGTTCGACGGGGAGGACCGGCCGTCGTCGGCCGCCGTCGCGCTCGCCCGCTTCAACGAGATCGTCGGCCCCGACCCGCGCGACGGCGGCCGGGCCGGGGCTCCCGAACGCGCCGCCGCGCCGGCCCACCGGCCCGAGGTGGACTACGCCGCCTTGCGGCGGGGCGACGACGTCGCCGGCCGTTTCCGCATCGAAGAGCGGCTGGGCCAGGGCGCGTTCGCGGTCGTCTACCGCGTGTTCGACGCGTTCTCGGACACCAGCCGGGTGCTCAAGATCATCGTCAAGGATCGGCGTTCGACGTTCGAGCGCCTCAAGCGGGAATACAGCGTGCTGGAGCGTCTGCCGCCCCATCCGAACGTCGTGCGCGTGGTCTGGGCGGACAAGCTGCGGGACGGCACGCCGTACCTGGTCTTCGAGTACGTGCCCGGCACGGGGGTGAACGAGCTGCTCGACAACGGCTCGCTTTCGCCGGAAGACGTCGGACGGCTCGGCGCCGAGACCCTCGCCGGCCTGGAGCACCTGCACCGGAACGGCGTCTTCCACCGCGACGTCAAGCCCTCGAACCTGCTCTGGACGGATCGGGGCGTCCGTATCATCGACTTCAACGTCGCGGCGCACCGCGACGACGACGAGGCGCGCCCCGGCGGCACCCGCCGCTACATCCCGCCCGATCTGGAGTTCACGGAGGAAATGACGGCGGACGAGAAGACCGACTGGGATCTGTTTTCCCTCGGCGTCACGCTCTACGAGTGCGCCACGGGCAGGTATCCGTGGAAGGGCGCCGCGCCCGTCGCGGACGTGGCGCCCACCGAGCCGGCGGACTACGCCGGCCATCTCGCGCCCGGGTTCGCGCGGGTCCTGGTGCGGGCCATCGCGCCCCGCCGTGCGGATCGGTTCGCGTCCGCGGCGGCGTTCCGCGCCGCGCTCGCGGAAATCGGCAGCGTCCGCGCCGCGCCGCCCGCCGACGAAACAGCCGCAACCGGCGATCCGCCGCTGCCGCCGCCGCGCAAGCCGAACTTCAATCCGTTCGTCAGCCACCTGCAAGCGATGTACAGCCAGAGTCCGCGGAGCAACGCGGGCACTCGCGGTCTCGACGAGATCGGCCGCGAGACGTACGTGCGGACCCTGCTGGACGAGCGGCTCCGCCCCGCGCTGTTCGGAGGCGAGTTCCGCCTCGTCGTCGTCACCGGCAACGCCGGCGACGGCAAGACGGCGTTCATCCAGCAGATCGAGCGCGCCACCGAGGCGGCGGCCACGCTGACGGCGCGGCCGAACGGGGCCGAGTTCACGTGCGCCGGCCGGCGCTTCGTCACCAACCACGACGGCAGCCAGGACGAGGAAGACAAGGCCAACGACGACGTGCTGCGGGATTTCTTCCAGCCTTTCGAAGGCGACGACGGCGGCGGCTGGCCGCGGGACGAAACGCGCATCATCGCCGTCAACGAGGGCCGGCTGGTCGACTTCCTCAGCGAGCACGCGGACCGGTACCGCCGGTTGCGGGCGATCGTGCTGGCGGGGCTGGCCGGCGCCGCGCCGGAGGACGGCGTCGCCGCCGTGAACCTGAACCTGCGCTCGGTCGTCGCCGGCTCGGAGGGCGGCCCGTCGGACGCCATCTTCGACCGTCTCGTCCGCCGACTCACCGCGGATCGGTTCTGGGCCGCGTGCGCCGGCTGCGACATCCGCGATCGTTGCTACGCGCACCACAACGCCCGTACGCTGCAGGATCCGGTCGCCGGACCGAAGGTCGTCGAACGGTTGCGCGCCCTGTATGCGATCACCCACCTTCGGGGGCGGCTCCACGTCACGATGCGGGACCTCCGTTCGGCGCTCGCCTTCACGCTGGCGGGGGCGCGGGACTGCGACCGGATCCACGCGCTGTACGCCGGTTCCGACGCCGGCGCCCGCCAGCAGATCGTGGACAGCTTCTACTTCAACGCTTGGCAGGGCGGCGGTTCGGGAGACCGCCTGCTGACCCGCTTGCGGGAGATCGACGTCGGCGAAGCCACGAACCCGGACCTCGACCGCGCCCTCGACTACCTGCCGCCGACCGCCGGCGAGACGGCGCGCTTCACGTTCGATCGGCGCGGCGACTACGACACGCGGCTCCTGGAGCGGCTGCACCGGGATCTGCCGCACGATCCCGCGCCGCCCGGCGCCGGGGGCGCGGCCGCCCACCGCGGCTACGTGGCCATGCTCCGGCGGCGCCAGTTCTTCGAGCGGCGCGACGAGCGCTGGAAGGAGATGCTGCCGTACCGGACCTACGGCGAGTTCTGGAGGCTCGTGGCGGGAGAGACCGACCCGGGCCTCTACCGGGATCGGCTGATCGCGGGCATCAACCGCGGCGAAGGCCTCCGGGACCCGCGGCCGGTCGGCGACGCGCTGGCGTTGCGCGTGCGGGTCGTGGACCGCGGCACGGTGCGGAGCTACCGCCTGTTTCCCGGCGCGCGCTTCCGCCTGGCGCTCCCGGCGCCGTCGGAGCAGCGCTTCGTCGAGCACATGCCCCCGGCGTTGCGTTTCGTGCACGAGCCCCCGGGCGGCCAGCCGGCTGAACTGATCGTGGATCTCGACGTCTACGAGATGTTGTCGAGACTCCGGGACGGCTACCGCCCGAGTCTCGAGGAGCAGCAGGGCCACTACCTGTCGCTGGCGGTCTTCAAGAACGTGCTGTCGTCGGCGCCCTATCAGGAAGTGCTTCTCACCCGGACCGGCCACGATTATTTCCGCATCGCGCGCGGAGAGGAGGGCGTCCTCACGCTCGACGCCCTCGCCGGGGAGGCGGATTGATGGCGCTCAAGGGCCGCGACCGGGAGTTCCGCCTCGAGAAGCTGTCCTACATCGACTTCAAGCCGCTCAACATGGACCGGGTGCTGACCATGCTGTTTCCGCGGCTCCGGTTCGACGGCTACGGCACGCGCCGGCCGCCGCGCCGGCACGACCTGACGGTCGGGGACTTCGCCCGGGAGTACACGAAGGACCCGGGCATGTTCGCGGGCTTCGACGAGCACCCGGACGTCGTCGAGCGCTGGATCGAAACGGACCTGATGGATCTGGTGAACCGGGGGAAACCGAACCAGGCGCTGGCGGCGCCGCGGCCCCTGCACGGAAACACCTACAAGTTCCGGAACGCGCGCCACGCCCGCGACTACGGCGCGGCCGAGCAGCTCTACTGGATGCTCTACCACGCCCGCGGCGGGCGCGGCCAGGCCGCCCGCGATGCGTTGCGGCGCTTCTTCTTCGCGGGCGTCGACCTGCACACCGACCGCTACGACGCGTCCGCGCCGGTCGACGTCGAGACGCAGGCGCTCCTGCATTTCGATCGGCAGGTGACGGTGGACATGAAGGACTCGCAGGAGCCGGAGCGCTTTCCGCCGCTGTGCGTCGGCCAGGTCGATCTGCTGGCCGACGACGTGCTGCGGTTGCTGGCCTACGAACGGCACGTGCCGCGCTCCGTCCTGGTCGAGTACCTGAAGACCCTGTTCGCGTTCCACCTGGGCCTCTACTACCTGCGGCTCATCAAGCTGCTTCCCGTGCTGGTGCGCCGGCGGGGCGCCGACCCGACGTGCGCGCCGGGCAACTGCCCCGTGCAGCCGGGACGGATGCGCGCCCACGGAAGCTGCCCCTATCGGGTTCATCTGCTCGTCGATCTCGGCCACGCGTTCGACGGCCGGATGGCCGACCTCGCCCGGCGCAGCGCGGACGCGCACTATCGGCGCATTCCGCTCTACGTGCAGTCGCAATACCTGTTGCGCAAGCTCGACGAGTTCTCCGGGTACCTGAGCCGCAAGGTCGGCCGGCTGGCCGTGCCGCCGGCGGGATATTTCGGCGTCGGCGATCTGCTTCAGCTTCTCGAGCCGCCGCATGCCGCCGAGCGCGAGAGCTACTTCAAGATGCGGCTGGCCGGCCTGCTCGAGGATACGGGCGGGCGCCCGCGCGACGAGATCGATCCCGAGCTCGCGCGCCTGACCGGAATGGGGTTGAGCGATCTCGACCTGTTCATCGAGATGCTGATGGCGTTGCGGGGTCCGTACCACCGGCGCTACGTCACCGAGTTCCTCGACTCCCTGTTCAAGCGGCGGGACGCGGGGTTGATGCGCCAGTCGAGAGGCGGCGCCCGGCGTTTCGTCATGGGCAGCCGCCTGCTGGAGGTGCTGCTGCAGATCGCGGTGCTCGAATCGTCGGGTTCCGGGTTCTCGACGCGCGAGATCCGGATTGACGAGCTCGTGACGTTCCTGCGCGAACGCTACGGGATCCACGTCGATCGCCTGCCTCCGGGTGACGGGTTCGACGCGCCCGACGTCGACGACCTCGCCGCGCTCCGGGCGAACGGGGAGCACTTCAGGAACCGGTTGCGGGAAGTCGGGTTCTTCCGCGACCTGTCCGACGCGTTCGTGACCCAGACGATCACGCCCCGCTACACGATTTCGGCGTCCGGGGGTTCGGCATGAGCGGCGCGTTCCGGGCCCTTCCTGCTTCCGACCTCACGCGCAGCATCGAAGAGCTGTTCCTGCCCGCGCTCGTGGCCGCGTTGCGCGACAGGAAGCCGGGACACTGCATGCGGGTGTCGGACCTGGGGCCGGATCTGATGATCGCGCTCGCCGGAGCGCTGCGCCGCCAGGTCCCCGCCGCCAACGTCCACGTGCTCGCGGAGGGCGCGCCTCTCCCCGGCGACGACCTCCACGTGTCGTCGACGAAGCTGGTCGAGCTGCGCAACCCGCGGCCGGACGGATCGCTGCGGCCGCCGTTGTGCGTCTTCCTGCCGCCGAACCTGCGGACGAGCGCCGAGGACTCGTTCGGCAGCGCGACGTTCGAGGAGTTCCGGACCGGCGACGCCTACGAGACCATCCGGGGGCAGGTGCTGGCGCGTGTCCCCTCCTCGCTGCACGGGTACGTGCGCGGCCTGCTGGGGCATCTGCGGGAGCAGCCGTGGAGCTGGGCGGGGACGGCGGCCCAGGTTCGCTACCTGCTCTGCGCGCAGGCGAACGGCAACGACGGCGAGGCGTTCGGCGGCGCGCTGTACGAGCTGGGACTGGTTCCCGACTTCAAGCTGTTCGACGATCCGCCGGCGGCGTACGGGCGTGTGCGCAAGAACCTGCACTGCGTCCGGCGCCTGACCGACGCCGCCGCGTCGGTGCTGGGCCGGGTGCTGGACCTCGATCTCGTCAACAAGGGCCTCCGGCGCCGGTTGGCCGCCTACCTTTCGGAAACGGGCATCGAGGATCCCGTCGCCTGGACCCGCGAAATCGTGCTCGACCGCCGGAACTGGGAGCTGTCGTTCGACAAGTGGGAGTTCGGTTCCGAAATCGCGCCGGACCGGATCCGGTTCGTGCGCGTCGATACGGACCTGCCCGTCGTGACGGAGGACGAAGCCGCGGACGACCGGCTCGCCGATCTGGTCGGCCAGCAGGTTCTCGCGCCGAAGGATCGCCGGAAGTTCGGCGTCGTCCTGGAGGTGGATCCGCACCCGCGGCAAGTGCGGGGGCTGGACCACTTCACGGCGCAGATCGTCGCGAAGGACGCCGGTCCGGTCGGCGCGTCCCGCAAGGTCAAGGTCTGGAAGCCGGCCAGGACGCACGCCGCGGTCTCGTTCCTGAAGCTCAACCGGATCGATTTCGAGGAGGGCTGGCACCACGTGCGCGTGCTGCCCTGGACCGCGGACGGCGATCCGATCCCGGTCGAAGAACCCGCCGATCGGACGGGCAGGCGGCCGAACGAGAGCGAGCCGTTCTACGTCCTGCCGGAGGCGGATCGGGAAGACGAACCGCCACAGCGGTCCGTGCCCCGCGCCGACAGCGTCGAGCACGCACGGCTCGAACGGCAGTTCGCGGCGATCCTGCAGCAGCGCGAACCGGCGGAGGTGACGCCGGAACGGGTTGCGTGGGCGCAGCGCAGCACGCCGCGGCGGGCCGTGGCGCAGGAGACGCTCGAAGCCGGATTCGGCCGGGACGGCACGTTCCGGATCGCGGTGGCGCGCTGGCTGAAGGACGTCGAGCAGCGCATTCTCGAATCGCCGAAACACCCGCTGAGCTGGCGGATGCGGATCCACGTGGGCGAGCCGCGGACACCGGCCGGCGAAGTCGGGGAGTGGCCGGCGTCGGCCGCGGCGCGCAGCTTTCTGGACGCTCGCTCGGCGTACTTCGACCGCGTGCGGGGAGCCCGGAATCTCGTGTCCCAGGGACTCGACTTCCTGAGCAACAGCCCCGCGATCGCGGCCTACGCCGCGGCGTACGACGATCTGCTCGCGGACCTTGCCGGGCAGGTCGAACGGGCGGCCGGCAGCGACCAGCGCAAGGCGATCGTGTCGTTGCGATCGGCGTTGACCGTCGACACCGTTCGGCTCGTCCTCCGGGACTATCGCGGACACGTGCGCGAGGCGGCACTTCTCGCGCCGACCCATCCGTTGCGGGTCCTGCGGCAACTCGCCTGGGCGCAACTCGGCGCGGCATGGGTCACGGACGCCGCCACGGGACCGCGCGAACACGCGGCGCCGGCGCGGGAGGCCCTGCTGCGCGGAATCCCCTCCGGCGACGTCCCGCCGCTGCTGCCGATCAGCGACGGCCGCATCTTCGCCGCCGTCGACAACGTCCACGCACTGTGGCCGCTGTACGCGCCCGCGGCGGAGGACGATCCGCGCGGCCTGCTCGGAGACGTTTGCGCGGCCCTCGGCCTGCCGGAACCGTCGATCGGCGGTGCGGCGATCACCGGCGACGTCCTGGCGGCGCGCCTGGAACGCTATCTCGTCCAGCATCCCTACGTGCGAACGCTCACCATCAACGCGTTCAACCCGGGGCGCGCCGCGATTCTCGCCGCTGCGCTGGTCGCCTTGCAGCGGCGGGACGGGTTCGGGGATCTGCGCTACGACGTGCGTCTGTTCGTGCCCGACGCGAACGCTCCCGGCGTGGGCGACTCCATCGGGGAACTCCTCGCGGGCAACGGCGCATCGGGCGGCGAAGCATTCTCCATCCCGGCGCAGAGCCGCGTTTTCCCGAAACTCGCCGTGGCGGTCCTCGCGACGGCCGACTTTCGACGTGACCCGGCCCGCTACCGGTCGCACGTCAGCTTCCTGTTCGACCTCTTTCCGCCCGAGCAGGTCGCGGCGGGCCGTCCGCTGCGGCCGGAGAAGACCGTTCCGCTGCACGGCCTGGTCCAGGCGTTCACGGTGCGCTATCAGGACGACGACAGCGGCGTCTGGTGGCAGCGGCAGCCTCGTCACGGGGCGCCGGCGATCATCGCGGGAGCGGAGGAAACGTCCATGCTCCTGGAAAGACTCCCGGCGCGAATCTCGGCCTCGACCGCGACCGTGGCCCGCTCCATGCCGGACTTCGAGTCCCGGCCGATCATCCGTCTGGTGCTCGGTCCCGACCGCCGCGCACTGATCAGCGAAGTCCACGACGCCAGCGACTGGGTGTTCACCCTCGATCGGAACATGGGCATCGAGTTCTTCGACCACGGCGGCCGGCGCGACCGTCCCGACTATCTGATCGACTACACGCCGGCGGCGCCCGAACACGGCCACCGCCTCGTCATCAGCTCGAGATCGCTCGATGAGCTGAAAGCCATCCTCGGCCCCGTGCTGGCGGAATACGGCCTCCACGCCGGGGAGCGGCAAGCGGCCGTCATCCTCGCTCACCTGCGATCGCTTTCCGGACGTCTCGCCCTCAAGCTCGTCTCCTCGCCGACGGCAAGGGCCGAAGCCCTCGGGTTGGCGCTGGCGCGCATGTTCCTGGAGCATCAGGGCGCCTTGCGCAACCAGATCGTCGTGTCGCTCGATGCGCACCTCGAACTGTTCCACGGCGTCCGCAACCAGGCCGAGGCCATCGGCGACGAGGTGACCGTGCGCCGGACGGACCTCGCGCTGTTCGATCTCGATTTCGCGCAACGGACGATCACCTGCAACCTGATCGAAGTGAAGTGTTACGCCCGGAAGCTCGGGCTGAGTGCGTACGGCCGGCTCAAGGAGCAGATGATCGAGCAGATAGACCAGAGCGAGCGCGTGCTCCAGACGCATTTCGACCCCCGGCGTGCTGCGCCCGACCGTCCGGACCGACTGCTCAAGACCCGCGAGCTGGGCGTCCTGATCGGGTTCCATCTGGACCGTGGCGTGCGGTACGACCTGCTGGATTCCGCCGCTGCAGCGGAGGCCCGGTCGTTTCTCGACGCGCTGGAAGACGGCTATTCGCTCCGGTTTTCGCGCAGCGGTCTGGTGTTCGACTTCGACAAGTCCGGAACGGAGCCGCCGGAACACGAAGCGGGCGTCGAGTTCCACCGTGTGGGCATCGATCTGATTCGCGGTCTCGTGGAGCGCGCGGTCGGCGCGGTCGGTGGCGGCTCCGGCGGCGCGCCGCGCGCAGCCGGGCGGCCGGTGGAACGGCTGCTGCCCCGTCTCGAAACCGCCGCGTTCCTGGCGGCGGAACGTGCGCGATCGACTTCCGACGTCGACCGCGGGGCGGCGGACGCTCCGGCCGGCGGAATCGCGCGGCTTGAAGAGGCGGTCGTGTCGAGCACGGAGGCGACTGCGTCCACGCCGGTCGGCGGCGAACCCGCCGGCGGGGAACGTGAACCGTCCGGTGACCGGCCGGGGTCCGGGCCCCGGGAGAAGCCGCGGACCGGGCGGGCGGCGGCGGAGCCGGAGGCGTTGCGCGGTGACGGGCGGGCGGCGGCGGAGCCGAAGTTGCCGGCCGCGCCGGAAACCCAGGAACCGAAGCCACCAGCCACGCGGCGGCAGGAAACCCCAGTGCAACCGGTGCTGCCCGTTGCCGTGGCGGAGCCGGTCGCGGACGAGGGCGCCCCCGCCTGCGACGCCATCCTCGGTGCGACCGCGGCATCGCCCCAGTACGGCGTGCTCGGCCGGACTTCCGGCCGCAAGATCGCGCTCGACCTGAACCAGACCCACACGATCAGCCTCTTCGGCGTCCAGGGCGGCGGCAAGAGTTATACGTTGGGGAGCGTCGTCGAGATGGCCTGCATGCCGATCGAGGGCGTGAACCGGCTTCCGCATCCGCTCGCCGGGGTGATCTTCCACTACAGCGCGACGCTCGACTACCGGCCGGAGTTCACTTCGATGGCCGCGCCCAACGCCGGCGGGCCGGAAGTGGACGCCTTGCGGGCCGAATACGGCGCGACGCCGCGGGCGCTGGAAGATCTGGTGATTCTGGCCCCGGCCTCCAAAGTCGCGGAGCGCCGCGCCGAGCATCCCGGCGTCGAGGTCCTGCCGATCGGATTCGCAGCGTCGGAGCTGAAGGCGTCGCACTGGAAGTTCCTCATGGGCGCCGTCGGCAGCCAGAGCCTGTACATCCGGCAACTCGCGCTGATCATGAAGAAGCTGCGTGGCGAGATCACCCTGAACGCCCTGCGCCGGGAAGTGCAGGACTCCGGCCTGTCCGACTACCTGAAGGAGCTTGCCCTGCTGCGACTGCGCTTCGCGGAGGAATATATCGACGACACCCGCCGGCTGACGGACGTCCTGCGTCCGGGACGTCTCGTCATCGTCGACCTTCGGGACGAACTCGTCGAAAAGGACGAGGCGCTCGGACTCTTCGTCGTACTGCTGCAGATGTTCGCCGAAACCACCTGGCAGGGTCGCCGTTTCAACAAGCTGGTCGTGTTCGACGAGGCCCACAAGTACATCGACAGTCCCGACCTCGTGGCCGGACTGGTCGAAGTGGTCCGCGAGATGCGGCACAAGGGTACGACCGTGATGGTGGCTTCGCAGGATCCTCCATCCGTCCCGACCGCGCTCATCGAGTTGTCCACCCAGATCATCCTGCACAAGTTCAATTCGCCGGCCTGGTTGAAACACGTGCAGAAGGCGAACGCGGCGCTCGACGCGCTGACGCCCGCGAAGCTCGCCGCCCTCGGTCCGGGCGAGGCGTTCGCCTGGAGCAGCCGGGCCACCGACGACGCGTTCACCCGGGGCGCGGTGAAGGTCCGTTGCCGGCCGCGCGTCACGCGACACGGGGGCGGCACGAAGACGGCGGTAGTCACAAGCCCTTCGTTCCAACGAGGAAAAGCTGTTCAAGGAGCTGAAGGACGTGGTCCTGCTGAACGTGACCGTGGATGACGTATGGGGTTACGTACTCAGAGAGGAGAGGGGACCATGACTGATGAGACGACGAGGGCGGACGGCGGCGCGTGGCGTTCGATAGATGCGCCTGTCAGGGGCGACCGCATGCGGCGGGTAGTCTGGCCAGCGGACGAGATCGTGGACAGAGAGTGGGAAATGCAGAGTTGGCTCCTGACCGACGTCGGCGGCGGTCAGGCCCTCGAGGACATGGAACCCAAAGCGCAGATCGTGTATCTGGCGGCGGCGTTGATCGAGGCGGAACGCCGGCTGCGCAGCCTGGATCCGCCAGCGGGCTGATCGTCCCGGCGCCGCGGCGGTCCCGAGGCCGGGTGGCGGTAAAGAACGCCGGCGCCGAACACCTCATCCCGGGAAAAATCTCCCAGCCGCAACGACTCCGCCTTGACGTTGAACGCGCTGCCCCCGGTGACGATCGCGTTCGCCGACCCGGAATGGATGCGGTAGTCCCGCACGTCCCGCACTCCGCACAGCACCACGCTCTGTGGAAATCCCGCCGGTCGCCGGACGTAGCCGGCCCGCAACTGTCGCAGCACGGACAACAGCGAGTCGCCCACCAGCGCGTCGATCTCGTCGATCAGCAGCACCAGTGGGCGCGGGTCGGCCGCCGTCCAGCGCGACAGCGCCTCGTGCAACGCGCCGTCGGGACCGTACCGCGTCAGCAGGTCGGACCAGATCCCGTCCAGGAAGCCGTCGCCCGCCTCGACCGCCTACGAGGCCAGTGCGCCAAGCGCGACGCGCATGGCCCGCTCCACGTCCTCGCGGGCCGTCTGCCCTCCCTCGACGTTGGCGTACACGCAGCGGAAACCCTCGGCCCGCAGCAGATCCCGCAACGCCAGCAGCGCCGACGTCTTGCCCGTCTGCCGCGGCGCGTGCAGCACGAAGTAGCGCTTCTCGCGGACCAGCCGCAGCAGTTCGCCGGGATCCAGGCGCGCGAGGGGCGGCACGCAGTAGTGGTCGGCCGCCACCACGGGACCGGTGGTGTTGAAGAAACGCATCACGAAACCGCGTCAGGTCTCCGTCTCGGAATCACTACGTGGATGACCCGCCGTTCCGCCGGCGACACCGAGTCGCCGAGCGTGGCGCCGCCGGGCGGCATCTCGTCCGCGTAACACCGGGACGGTGTGCGATAGAAGTTCCTGAGCAGGAAATCGATGAACCAGTGCGGGGTGACCGGGGCCGAGACCGGAATGCGGCAGTGTTCGTACTGGCCGAGCGTCAAGTGGGACTTCGGATGCGCCACGTCCACATGGCGGCCAGCGCGCGCATCGTAATCGCAGCGCAACGGGAACGGCACGACGTTTCCGGCGATCACGTCGCCGTGGAGCTCGTCGTCGAGGTACACGTCCGGACTGTTCTGGAACTCGTGCAGGTGCGGGGCGGGAAAAAAAGCCAGTCTGTGGCGCTGGAGCACGTCGCCGGAAAAGTCGTACGTCATCTGGATCAATGCGCCGTCGAGCATCTTCACGTTGTAGGTGCCTTCGTACACGAGTCTCCCGTAGACGTCCGCGTACTCGACGGCCTTCAGCGACCAGGAGATATGCGCCGCGTTCGGGAACGTGATCTCGGCCCGCCTTCCAACTCGTCGGAGAAATCCATACTGGAATCGGTCGGCGAGGCCGACTTCCACGAGACGGCGGATGCGGTCGTTGATTTCAACCATGATTCTGTTCGCGGTCGGCATGGCGTCACCGTCAACTACGCGCCGAGGAGATTCTTCAACCTGGCCAGCTGTTCTTCATCCATGTCCTCGACGTGAAGGCTGCCGGATTCGAGCCCCCTGACCAGGTTGCCCAGTTCCTTTCCGCCACTCTTCCGCCGCCGCCGACGCTCCGCGTCCGTCATGTCTCGATGCACGACGCGCAGGCGTTTGCGATCCTCCTGTGACGGGTACGTGAACCGTAACTCGAAGTCGTTCTCCACGAGCCGGTCGTACTCGGTCTTGATCGCCTGCATGCGGGCGCCGACGCCCAACACGCGGACCCATGCCTTGCTCCGCGTGATCGCCACGAACAGCCGATTGCGGATACGGGCGAGGTTTCGTCCTCGGCCGTGGCAGTCCTGCGCGTTGATGACGTAGACCATGCCCGCCTCGTTGCCCTTCGCCCGGTGTATCCCGGTGAAGGTCACGGACTCGGCGTTTTCCTTGAAGAACACGTCCGCGCTCGTATCGACGCCGGCGATGTGGGAGTTGACGTGTAGATCCAGGAGACGGCTGCGAATCGGGCCGGTCTCGGTGCGGGTCGTCAGCGGTTCCGGGTTGATGACGACGACGTCGCCATGCCGCAGTTCGTCCTGCTCCAGGTTCTCCTTGATCGCGTTCGCCACCCATTCGCTCTGCTCGTTCTTGTTCCGAAACCGGATGAACTGCACCAGATCGTCGGGTGGCGAGTGGTCTTCGAGAAACTCCGGGCTCGTGCCCGGCGTTCTGTGGAGCGTCACCGGGGATCCATCCCGCAGTTCTCCGTCTCGGACACCGTATCCGATTTCGCGCCAGAGATGCGCGGAATCGAACATCTGCACGAGGCCGGTGTCGTCTTGTTTTTCCGGTTCCCGGTATATCCCGAAACCGAGCGCGTGCGCGGTGACGAGCACCGGCCGCGAGTTCCGGTAGCATTTCTCCAGAACGAGGTCGCGCGCGTCGTTGCCGTCGGAACCGTCGAACCGGACCCTGGGCGCACCGTCGGCGCGCGTGCCGAACGCCGTCTCCGGTGACGACACCGGCTCTCCCACGAGGTTCTGCAGTTCGTCGCAGGCGTACACCAGCCGGCGTGGCTCGCGCAGCAACTCGTAGCAGATCCGGAGGAACGAGTCGGGAAGATCCTGCGCCTCGTCCGCGAGTATTGCGTCGTAGAGCGGCCGTGGCGTACCCGCCTGTTGCAACTGTTCAAGCGCCCGAGCGCATACCGCGCGGAATTCCTGCCTCCTGAATCTCTGCTTCGCGGATCCGAAGTCGAAGTACTCGAAGCCGTGCGTGCGGCAGAACTCGTAATACAGTCCGTCCCGTTCGTCGGAACCCGGCGCGCCCCAGGCGTTGACGATGCGCAGATTGCGCCAGTCCGGTTCGTCACCAGTCTGTTCAAGCGAGAAGTTGTTGATCAGGCGGCGGAAATGCCCCTTGAGCGAGCGGGTGTTGAACGTGACCGCGATGCGCCACTCGGGATGCTGGGCGTGCAGGTAGGCGGCCTTCAGCGCGAGGACGATGGTCTTTCCGGATCCCGCGAGGCCTCGAATGCGCTGCACGCCGTCCACGGTTTCGATGACCGCCCTGCCCTGCGTCGCGTCGAGGGTGGCGATTGAACTCTCCAGCTTCTCGAGCCTGGCGCCTCGCGAGTCCGGCCTGGTCGCCGAGCGTTGCTTGCGGCTCTTGCGGATGGACGAAATGTTCTCGATCGCGGACAGCGCGGCTTCGTACACGCTCTGGTCCGGTTCGTCCCAGGTGAAGCGCCGGAGCGCATGCGGAAGCGTGGCGCGGCCGGCGAGCGGGTAGTCGGGATCGGCCCCGACGTCGGGCTCGCGGACGGCCGGAGCGAACGACAGCGTATGAATCGGGACACGCAGATCGCGCCGGCGCATCAGTGCGCGGTGCGTCTTGAGCCGCGCTTCGAGCTTGTTCGCGGAGTCATCTTGCCGCGCCTGGTAGTCGCCGGGTTCCGTTCCTTCGACGAGATCGAAAACGACGAGTCCGAGATCCGGCGACACCAGCAGCGCGTCAATGCGATGGCGCCCCTCCGGCGTGCTCACGATCGGGTAGCCGATGAACAGTTGGCCCGAGAAGTCACTGCAACCGGCCATCGCCGATGCCAGTTCGCCGCTTGTCGGGGGCTTGTCGTTGGTGCCACGAATGATGGAGACGCTCATCGCCGCCTTCCGTGAATCCGCTGCCGCACGGCGGCCATTCCGTTGCTACCCGGACCGAAGCCGCCGAGTTCGAACACGCCGCGAACGCCTGACTCCGAGCAGCAATCGGGTGGACGGATCGCGGATACGCGTCACGCGCGCCGTGCCCATCGCCATGCCTGCCAGTGTAGAACGGGAGAGCCGTCGTGTCGATCCTGTTCAAGCTATGGTAGGCTCCACCTCGCCAAGTCGTCGACACGCGCGGCCCCGGCGGCGGGTCGTCCGTCGATCCAACGCCGGCCTCCGGCTCGATGCATGCGGCCATGACGACGACCGCCGCGCCCCGCGCGCCGGAGTCCGCGGCTCCTTCCGGCGGCGGGGAGACTTCGCCGCCGGTCGCTGGCGCCCGGCGCCGCCGGCGGCTGTTCCCGGCGCTCTGCGCGGGCGCCGTCTTCGCCGCGGCCGGCTACCTTGGCGTGTCGGTGATGGTGGCCGACCGGCTGACCCGGCCCGAGCGCCGCGCCCCGGCGTCGTCGCCGGCCGCCTTCGACCTGCCCTGGGAGGACGTCACCTTCTCCAGCACGGTGGACGGCGTCGCGCTGCGCGGGTGGTTCCTGCCGGCGGCGGGCAGCGGCCGCGCCGTCGTCATCGTCCACGGCCGCAGCTCGAGCCGCACCGGCAACGACGGCCAGCTCGTGGCGCACGCCGCGGACCTGGTGGCGGGCGGCTACAACGTGCTGCTGTTCGACTTCCGCGCGCACGGCCTTTCGGACGGGACGCGCTACACCCTGGGGGCGGACGAGCAGGGAGACGTGCGGGGCGCGGTGGCGTACCTGAAGGAGCGGGGGTTCGCGCCCGGCCGCCTGGGGTTCTGGGCGCACTCGATGGGGGCGGCCACCGTGCTCCTCGCGGCCGGCGCCGCGCCGGGCGTGCGGGCGATCGTCGCCGACAGCGCCTTCGCCCGCCTCGACGACCTGCTGGCGCGCGAGCTGCCGCGCGAGAGCGGGCTGCCCGGCTTCTTCAACCCCGCCATCCTCTTTTTCGGCCGCGCGCTGTTCGGCCTCGACACGCGGGTCCTCAACCCGGTCGACGCGGTCGCCGGCCTGCCGCCCCGCTCGCTGTTCATCATCCACGCCGCGGGGGACCAGCTCATTCCCGTGGAACACGCCCGGCGCCTGGCCGCGGCGGCCGGACCCGCGGTCTACGACCTCTGGATCTTCCCCGGCTCGCGCCACGACCGGGTGTCGGCGGCGGCCCCGCGGCAGTACCGGTCGCGCGTCCTCGCGTTCTTCGACGAGCGGCTCGAGTGAACGGCCCGGTCGCGGCCGCGGCCGTTGTTCGTTTGCGGTAGCAGTGCGCCGTGGCGATCAGCGGCGGGTGTTCACCGGGCCGGCGCGCGCGGCGCCTCGGACGGCTCGGCGTCCGCGGACGCCGCGGCGGGGGCCGGCCGGCCGGCCGCTTCTCGCGTCCGGGCCGGGTTGGCGTCGAGCAGCACCGCGATCCACCGCAGGTCGTCGGTGTTCTCGAACGCGATCTTCAGGCTCATGGTGATGGGCACCGCGAGCAGCAGGCCCATCGGCCCCCACACCCACCCCCAGAACACCAGCGACAGGAAGACGACGAGGACGGACATCCCCAGGCGCCGGCCCAGCAGCGTCGGCTCGAGGACGTTGCCGAAGGCGATGTTGAGCGCCACGTAGCCGGCTGCGACGACCAGCGCCCGGCCCAGGTCGACCTGCACGAGCGCCAGCACCGAGGGGCCGACGGCGGCGACGATGGAGCCGATGTTCGGGATGTAGTTGAAGAGGAACGCGACCAGCCCCCACATCAGGGGAAAGTCGATGCCGAGGGTCCAGACCCAGACGAAGGCGAAGAATCCGGTGCCGAGGCTGACGGCGGTCTTGACGGCCAGGTACTTCTGGACCTGCAGGGTGATCTGGCTCATCCGCTCCAGGCTGCGCCCGCGCTCGCCGAACGCCAGACGCAGCTTGGTCCGGAACCCCGCCGCTTCGACCAGGATGAAGATGACCGCGAGCAGGACGAGGAACGCATCCTGCAGCAGTCCCGCCAGCGCTCCCAGCGTGCCCCCGAGGAGGTTCACCACCGCCCCCGGGTTGACGAAGTCGAGGGGGGTCCGGTCGGCGAAGGGGAGGTTGGCCTGTTCCGCCCACGCGCCGAGCCGGTTGGCCAGCGCCTCGAACCGTTCGTTGTACCGGGAGTCGGCGACGACCTGCGCGAACTCGCCCACCGACTGCCCGACCACCACCCCGAGCACGCTGACGACGCCGGCGGCGGCGGCGACGGTGAGCATGACGGCCAGCCACGTCGGCACCCGGTTGCGCTGGAGCCAGGCCAGGAACGGCAGGCTGACGATGGCGATGAACAGCGCGCTCAGGAACGGCAGCAGGATCTCGCTCGCCTCGCGCAGCCCCGCCACCACGACGATCGTGCTGGCGGCCACCACCAGAAAGCGCATCGTCCGACGCGGCAACAGTTCCTCGCGGCCCATCGACGTTGCTCCGGCGCCCGCCGGCGCGTGCCGCCGCCCCCGCGGCGCCCGCCGGCGCGTGCCGCCGCCCCCGCGGCGCCCGCCCGTCCGCGCCCCGTCTCCCGGGGGCTACGGCGCGGCCCCCGGCACTTCGAACGCGGTGAGCGCGAACCGGGCGCGCTCGTCCACCCATTGCCGCTGCGCGGCCAGCCCGGCCGCGGCCCCGAGCGCAATCACCCCGGCCGTCTCGTACTTGTACGAGCTCTCGGTCCAGATCGACTCGCCTTCGGCGAAATGGACGGAGCACCCGGCGCCGGGGATGTCGACGGTCTGCGCCCGCAGGCTCTCCAGGTGCATCTCCATGCGCGACTCCGCCGCGTTCCAGACGGCGCGATGCGCGAACCGCTCGACGTCGAAGTTCGCCCCCAGCTCCCGGTTCAGGCGCACGAGCACGTTCAGGTTGAACGCCGCGGTCACCCCGAGCGGATCGTCGTAGGCGAGCACCAGCTCCGCCTCCGGCTTCACCAGGTCGGCGCCGAGCAGGAAACGGTCGCCCGGCCGCAACGCCGTCCGCACCCGGCCGGCGAACGCCCGGCTCTCGGCCGGGTCGAGGTTGCCGACGTTCGAGCCCAGGAACAGGGCCAGCAGGGCGCCTTCGCCGGTCCGGCGCGCGGCCGCCCGGTCGAGACCGTCCTCGTAGGTCGCGTGGTGCCGCGCCACCGGGAGGCCGGGCCACCGGGCCAGCGTCCGGCCCGCCAGATCGAGGGCGGTCGCCGACACGTCGACGAGCTCGACCCGCACCGGAACGCCCGCGCGCATCAGCGGACCGAGGAGCTGCGCCAGCTTCTCGCCGCTGCCCGCGCCGAGCTCGACGATGGTGACCGGCGCGGCGAGGCCGGCGCCGATCGCGCCCGCGTGCGCTGCGAGCAACCGCTGTTCGCCGCGCGTGATGCGATACTCCGGCAGCGCGCAGATCGCCTCGAAGAGCCGCGACCCCAGCGCATCGTAGAGATACCGGGGCTGAAGCTGCTTCCGGGGGCGGCCCAGACCGCGCCGCACGTCGGCCGCCAGGCGGCCGCGGACCGCAACCGCCGTCACGTCGCCGGCGTCCATCGCGCGTCGAGGCCGCGGGCCCGCGGCGCCGGCCCGCCCGGGCGGCCTGCCGTGGTCACCGCGGCAGGTCCTCCGCGCAGCGGAACCCCGCGTACAGGTACGGGTAGTGCGGCCGGAACCAGTTGCGCAGGCTGCGCCGGACGAGTCCGGCCGCGGTGACCGGGGACGCCCCCTTGATGACGTAGTGCCGCCCGTCGAAGAAATCCGCCGAGTACTCCGGGTACGAGGCCATCGGGGCGAAGCCGGGGAACCCGTCGAACACCGTGGACGTCCACTCCCACCCGTTTCCGACGAGGTCGTGCACGCCCCACGCGCTCGCGCCGTCGGGGTACGAGCCCACCGGCGCCGGATCCCATCCCTGGAAGCCGAAGTTGCCGCGGGTCGCGTCGGGCGGGGCGCCGCCCCATGGCTGGGGGCGATCGGCGCCGTCCGGGGCGCCGTAGGCGGCGCGGTGGAACTCGGCCTCCGTCGGCAGGCGCGCGCCCTTCCAGCGCGCATACGCGGCCGCCTCGGCGTGGGTGACCCAGACCGGCCACGCCGGCGGCAGCGGCGCCGTCCCGAACATCCCCCGCCATGCCCAGGCCCCGTCCTCGCCGCGCACCCAGAACGGCGGATGCCGGACCCCGGCGGACCGGAGCCACGCCCGGTCCGTCTCCGTCCACCACCGGTGGTCGGTGTAGCCGCCCGCCTCCACGAACTCCAGGAACGCCTGGTTGGTCACGTTGTGCCGATCGAGGGCGAACGCGGGCACGTCCACCGCCAGGGCCGGGAACTCGTTGTCCCATCCGAACGGAATCCCGTCCCGCTCGGCGCCGAGCGTCGCCCGGCCGGCCGGAATCGGGACCCGGCCGGCGGGGGGCGCCGCGCCCCCGGTGACCGCGCCGTCCGCGGCGGGCCGCCGCTTCAGGGCCGGGGGCAACCCGTGCCACATGTACGCCAGGGTCTCCTGGTGCAGCTCCTCGTGCTCGAGCAGGGTGAACACCGCCTGGCCGCGGCGCAGCACCGGATGTCCCTCGCGCTCGACGTCGGCGTGCTCCAGCGCGTCGAGGATCAGCCGGTCGGCCTCGGCGGCGTACTGCCGGACCGTCTCGCGGCTGGGCCACGACGCGACCGCGGCGCCGTCCGCCGCGGCCCGGTCCGCGGGATCGATGCCGCGGGCGAAGAGCGTTTCGAGCCCGGCGTCGATCCCCGGCCGCCCGAGCCCGCGCTTGATCAGCGTGTTCACGCTGAAGGCGGGAATGTGCCCCTCGTAGAACACGATCGGGTGGCGCAGGGGTATCGGCTGCTCGTAGTAGGCGTCCGGGGTCAGCAGGTCGAAGAGCTCCGCCGTCCGTTCGCGGGTGTTCCGGAACCGGGTGATGCTCGCTTCCCTGTCGACCACCGGCTGGTACGCCCGATCCATGCGTGGATTCCTCCCCGCCGCCGCGGTCCGGGAGAGAAGCGGCGCGGTCGTGGGACGCAACGTTACCACAGCCGCCCGCGGCGGCGGCTTCCGCGGACCGGTGTGGTAGCCTGAGCAGGATCAAGGGGATCGGTCCGACGCCGGGGAGCCGCCGCCGCGGGACGGCGCGGCCGGGCTGTCGAGGCGTCGGCGCGTCCCTGCGAAAGTGGCGGAACTGGAAGACGCGCCGGACTTAGGATCCGGTGGCCGGGAGGCCGTGGGGGTTCGAATCCCCCCTTTCGCACCACGGCCGGATTCGATCGCAATGAAGGCGGGAATCACCGAGTTGAGCGAGACGCGGCGGCGTCTCGACGTCGAAATACCCGCGGGCGAAGTGGACGCGGCCATCGACCGGCTGGCCCGGCGCCGCCGCGGGAGCGTCCGGATACCCGGCTTCCGCCCGGGCCGGGCGCCGTTGCGCGTCGTGCGGCAGCGGTTCAAGGAAGACATCCTGCGCGACGCCGCGAACGACCTCGTCCCGGCCGCGGTCGAGACGGCCCTGCTGGAGCGCGGGCTGAGCACCGTCGACACCCCGGACGTGCAGGAGATTTCGATAGACGAGGGGCAGCCGCTCATCTTTCACGCCCTCTTCGAGGTGATGCCGCCCGTCACCGGGCTCGACTACGACGCGCTGGTCCTGCGGCGCCGCCCGGTGACCCCGGACGCGGGGGCCGAAGAGCGCGCCCTCGACGAGCTCCGGCTGCGGGCGAGCCGCATCGTGCCGGTGACCGGCCGGCCGCTCGCGGCCGGCGACCTCGCGACCATCGACCTCGTCCGGCGGCCCGCCGACGGCGGCGGGGAGCCCGCCGGGGGCGAGGAACCGCCGGGGCGGGTGACGATCGAGCTGGGCGCCGAGGGCCACCCCCCGGGGATGGACGCCGAGCTCGTGGGCCTGAACGTCGGCGACGAGAAGACGTTCGAGATCGCCTATCCGGTCGACTGTCTGCCGGCCGAGCTCGCCGGCCGGCGGGTCGTCCACGCGGTCACCGTGCGGGAGCACCACCGGCGCGACGTGCCGGAAGCCGACGATGCGTTCGCGAAGTCCGCGGGCGGCGTCGACACCCTGGAGATGCTGAAGATCCGCATCGCCGACGACGTGCGGCGCGAGGCCGAGGTCGAGACCCGCCGCAGCGTGCGGCGCGACCTCCTGCGGCAGCTCGCCTCCCGCCTGACGGTGGAGGTTCCCGAGGCCCTGGTCGAGCGCGAGATCGCGGGGCGGCTCGAACAGGCGGCGGCCGCGATGGCCCGGCAGGGGGTGGACCCGCGGACCGCCCGCGTCGACTGGGACGCCGTGCGGGAGGAGCAGCGCGCCCCGGCCCTCGAAGCGGTGCGGGCCGTGATGGCCCTCGACGAGGTGGCGCGGCGCGAGGACCTGAGCGTCCGCCCCGAGGACGTCGATCACGAAGTGGCGCAGTACGCGGAACGGCTGGGCCAGACCCCGGCCGCGGTGCGGGCCCGGCTCGCCCGCGACGACGGCGTCGACCGGCTGGCGAAGAGCCTGCGGCGCGAGAAGGCGATTGACTTGCTGTTGTCGCGTGCTACCATCGTCACGGCGTGACGTCGCGCCTTCGTCCAGCCGCCATTTCCCCGACAGCGACGCATCCGCCGGCGAGACGAACCCGAGGCGCAGCGCGGCGCAGGCGCACGCGCGCCGCCGGGCGGCCGGAGATTCCGAGCCAGGACATGTCCGAGGTCCACGACCAGCTGATTCCCGTCGTCGTCGAGCAGACCAACCGGGGCGAGCGCGCCTACGACATCTACTCGCGGCTGCTGAAGGACAGCATCATCTTCATCGGGACCCCCATCGAGGACTCGATCGCCAACGTCGTGATCGCGCAGTTGCTGTTCCTCGAGGCGGAAGACCCGGACCGCGACATCGTCCTGTACATCAACAGCCCGGGCGGGTCGATCTCGGCCGGGCTCGCCGTCTACGACACGATGCAGTTCATCAAGCCCGACGTCCAGACCTACTGCATCGGGCAGGCGGCGTCGATGGCCGCGGTGCTGCTGGCGGCCGGCGCCCGCGGCAAGCGCTACAGCCTGCCCAACTCCCGGATCGTCATCCATCAGCCGCTCATGTCGGGGCTGGCCGGACAGGCGAGCGACATCGACATCCACGCCCGGGAGATCATCCGGATGCGGACGCGCCTGAACGAACTGCTGGTGGAGCACACCGGCCAGGACCTGGCGCGCATCGAAGAGGACACCGAGCGCGACTACATCATGACCGCGGAGCAGAGCCGGGAATACGGTATCATTGACGAAGTGGTCACACGGCGCGCCTAGAGCCGGCGCGCCGCCGCGTCTCAGCGCGAATACCGGGCTGCTCGCGGGCCGCGGCGTTCCCGCGGGGATTTTCGCCGCCGGCGGGGGGACTCGCCGCGTCCGGCCGGACAGCCGGGCATCGGGTGACAGATGGCCAAGAGAACCGGTGAGCCGGAGATTCTCCGCTGCTCGTTCTGCAACAAGGACCAGAACGACGTCCGGAAGCTGATCGCCGGTCCGACCGTCTTCATCTGCGACGAGTGCGTCGAGGTCTGCAACGACATCATCGCCGACGACAGCCGGTTCGAGACCCGCGGCGCCCGGTCGGCGCTTCCCGTCCCGCGGGAGATCAAGAAGTTCCTCGACGAGTACGTCATCGGGCAGGAGCAGACCAAGAAGAAGCTCGCGGTCGCCGTCTACAACCACTACAAGCGGGTCGAGATCCAGAGGCAGTCCCGCAACCGGCAGGACACCGAGCTCACCAAGTCGAACATCCTGCTGATCGGCCCCACCGGCACCGGAAAGACCCTGCTCGCCCAGACCCTCGCCAAACTGCTGTCGGTCCCCTTCACCATCGTCGACGCCACCACCCTGACCGAGGCCGGCTACGTCGGCGAGGACGTCGAGAACATCGTGCTCAAGCTGCTCCAGGCCGCGGGCGGCGACGTCGAGAAGTGCCAGCGGGGCATCATCTACATCGACGAGATCGACAAGATCTGCCGCAAGGACGAGAACCCCTCGATCACCCGCGACGTCTCCGGCGAGGGGGTCCAGCAGGCGCTGCTGAAGATCCTCGAGGGCACGGTGGCCAACGTGCCTCCCCAGGGAGGCCGCAAGCACCCGCACCAGGAGTTCTTCCAGGTCGACACCCGCAACGTGCTGTTCATCTGCGGGGGCGCGTTCGTGGGGCTCGATCAGACCATACAGCGCCGCGTCGGCCGCAAGATGCTCGGGTTCGGCGCCGACATCAAGACGTCGCGCGAGCGGGATCTCGGCATGACCCTCGAGCTGGTCGAACCCGAGGACCTCATCCGCTTCGGGCTCATCCCGGAGTTCGTCGGGCGGCTGCCGGTCATCGGGGCCCTGCACGAGCAGGACAAGCCGGCCCTGATGCAGATCCTCACGCAGCCCCGCAACGCGATCACCCGGCAGTACGAACGGCTGTTCGAGTACGAGAACGTCAAGCTGCAGTTCACCGACGACGCCCTGGAGGCCATTGCCGAGTCGGCGCTCGAACGCAAGATCGGCGCGCGCGGTCTGCGGATGATCATCGAGGACCTGATGCTCGACGTCATGTACTCCCTCCCGGGCCAGAAGAAGATCCGCGAGTGCGTGATCACGCGCGAGGTCGTGCAGACCAAGGGCAATCCGATCACCGTCATCGAAAAGGCTGGCTGATGGAAGTCTACGAAACTCTCCCGATCGTGCCGTTGCGGGACGTGGTCGTCTTCCCGCACATGATGATCCCGTTCGTCATCGGGCGGCCGTCTTCGACGCAGGCCCTGGAGCACGCGCTCATGAAGGACAAGCGCATCTTCCTGGCCGCGCAGCAGCTGGCGGTGGTCGACGACCCCAAGCCCACCGACATCTACACGATGGGATGCATCGCGAACATCGTGCAGAGCCTGAAGCTGCCCGACGGCAACGTCAAGGTCCTGGTGGAGGGCCTGGAGCGCGCGCGGGCGGTGGAATGGAAGGAAGACAAGGGGTTCTACCGGGTCGTCGCGAAGCTCCTGCCCAAGCCCGAGGACGCCGGCGAGGACGTCGAGGGCGCGATGAGCCGCGTCGTCTCGCTGTTCGAGCAGTACGTGAAGCTGTCGAACAACCTCAACTACGACGCGATGATCGCCGCCGTCCGCGTCGACGACGCCAGCAAGCTGGCCGACACCATCGCCGCGCACCTCGCGGTCGGGGTGGAAGAAAAGCAGAACCTGCTGGAGATCGTACAGCCCCTCGGGCGGCTGGTCCGCATCGCCAGCCTGCTCGAGGCCGAGGTGGACAAGCTGCAGGTCGACCGCCGGATCCAGTCGCGCGTGAAGAAGCAGATGGAGAAGGCGCAGAAGGAGTACTACCTCAACGAGAAGATGAAGGCGATCCAGAAGGAGCTGGGCCGCAAGGAGGACAAGGGCAGCGAACTCGACGAGCTGAAGAAGAAGATCGAGGACGCGCGCATGCCCAAGGAGGTCGAGGAGAAGGCGGTCCAGGAACTGAAGCGGCTGGAGGGGATGCCGCCGATGTCGGCCGAGGCGACGGTCTCGCGCAACTATCTCGACTGGCTGATCGCGGTGCCGTGGCACAAGAAGTCGCGGGAGAGCCGGGACCTGAAGAAGGCCGAGGCGATTCTGAACACCGACCACTACGGCCTGGAGAAGATCAAGGACCGCATTCTCGAGTTCCTCGCCGTCCGCACGCTCGTCCGCAAGCCGAAGAGCACCATCCTGACGTTCACCGGCCCCCCCGGGGTCGGCAAGACCTCGCTCGCGAAGTCCATCGCCCGCGCCACCAATCGGAAGTTCGTCCGGCTGTCGGTCGGCGGCGTGCGCGACGAGGCGGAGATCCGCGGGCATCGCCGCACCTACATCGGCGCGTTCCCCGGCCAGATCATCCAGATGCTCAAGAAGGCCGGCACCATGAACCCGGTGTTCCTCCTCGACGAGGTCGACAAGATGTCGATGGACTTCCGGGGAGACCCGTCGGCCGCGCTGCTGGAGGTGCTCGACCCCGAGCAGAACCACACCTTCCTGGACCACTATCTCGACGTCGAGTACGACCTGTCGAACGTCATGTTCGTCTGCACCGCCAACGTCCTCCACACCGTGCCCCAGGCCCTCCGCGACCGGATGGAGGTGCTGCAGCTCGCCGGGTACACCGAGCTCGAGAAGATCGAGATCGCCAGGACGTTCCTCGCCCCGAAGGCCGTGAAGGCGACCGGGCTGACCGACCGGAACATCCAGTTCAAGGACGAGGCGTTCGAGACGATCATCCGGCGGTACACCCGCGAGGCGGGGGTCCGGAGCCTCGAGCGCGAAGTCAACACCATCTGCCGCAAGGTGGCGCGCAAGGTGGTCAACGAGAGCCGGAAGTTCTCGGAAGAGGTCGCGGCCGAGCAGATCACCCGGTACCTGGGAGTCCCCCGCTACCGGCCGACCACGGCGGAGGAGAAGAACGAGGTCGGCATCGCCACCGGGCTGGCGTGGACCGAGGCGGGCGGCGAGCTGCTGCTGACCGAGTCGACCCTGATGCCCGGCAAGGGGCGGCTGACCCTGACCGGCAAGCTGGGCGACGTCATGCAGGAGTCGGCCCAGGCCGCCATGAGCTACGTGCGGTCGAAGGCCGAGGAGTTCGGCATTCGGAAGGACTTCCACCGGCGGACGGACGTCCACGTCCACGTCCCCGAGGGGTCGATCCCCAAGGACGGGCCCTCGGCCGGCATCACCCTGGCGACCGCCCTCGTTTCCAATCTCGCCAGCGTCCCCACCCGCCGCGACGTGGCGATGACCGGCGAGATCACCCTGCGGGGCAAGGTGCTGCCGATCGGCGGGGTCAAGGAGAAGGTGCTCGCCGCCCACCGCGCCGGCGTCAAGACCATCATCCTCCCCAAGGACAACGAGAAGGACCTCGCGGACATCCCGAAGCCGGTGCTCGACGTCCTCGAAATGCACCTGGTCGAGTCGATGGACGAGGTGCTGAAGATTGCCCTCGCCGAGCCGCTGGTCTCGCTGCTCGCGGCCGGGGAAGACACCGATGCGGCGCGCGCCGGCGCGGACGGCGGCATGACGCACTGACGCGGAAGCGCCGGCGCCCGGTGCGGAGGGGCGGGCGCGGCGCACTGGCAGGACGCGGCAGCGGCGGCGGAAGGCAGGACGCGGCAGCGGGTGACGCCGGACCCGGGTCGCCGGTCGCCGGCGGATGAAGATTCAGACGGCCGAGTTCGTCACGAGCGTCGGCGCCGACAGCCCGCTGCCCGACCCGCGGCTTCCGCAGGTCAGCCTCGTCGGCCGGTCCAACGTCGGCAAGTCGACCCTGATCAACGCCCTCGCGCGCCGCCGCATCGCCCGCGCCGGCGGCGCCCCCGGCACCACCCGCCTGCTCAACGTGTACCGCATCGTGCTCGCCCGGCGCCGGGGCGAGCTGCTGCTGATCGACCTGCCCGGCTATGGCTACGCCCGCGGCGGGGCCGCGAGCACGCGGGTCTTCGACCGGCTCACCGAACGCTATTTCCGGCGCCGTCCCGCCCCCGCCGGCGACCGGCCCGAACGATCCGGCGACCGCGGCCCCGCCGGCGACCGGTCCGAACGATCCGGCGACCGCGGCCCCGCCGGCCGGACCGGGCCGAAGGGAGCCGTGCTGCTCGTCGACGCCCGGCATCCGGGACTCGCGAACGACCGCAACGCCCTCGGCTGGCTGACCGGGCTCGACGTGCCCCTGGTCGTCGCCGCCACGAAGATCGATCGCCTCGCCCGGTCCGCCCGCCGCGGCCGGCTGCGGGCGCACGAGCAGGCGCTCGCCCACCCCGTGCTGCCGGTCTCGGCGAAACGCGGCGACGGCCTCCCCGAGCTGTGGGCGGCCCTGCTGGCCCTCGCCGCCGGCGCGCCCCCGCCCGCGGAAGACCCGCCGACGGCCGGATGACGCCTCGCGCGGCGCCGGCGCGTTGGCGTCGAGCAGGTGGAGCAAAGCACCGTCAGGCCCGCGGTCTCCCTCGTCCGGACCCGGGATCTCCCGGGTTGACTGCCGGCATCGCTTCGGCTTCAGGTCACATGGGGGGACGCGCCGGGAGGCCGACGGCGCGGAACGCTTCTTCGATGGCCCGGTGCGTGCGGCTGCCGCGTCCGAACAGATCGACGGCCGATTGCCGGACGAGGTCCGCCGTCTGCCCCATGCTGGTCGAGTTCGGCATCAGGACGGTCATCGCGCGGAAGAAGGCGCGCTCGACGTCGAGGCGGTCGGCGCCGCCGACGCCGTTGACGGCGAGTCCGGTCGTCCGGTTCCGCCCGCCTTCGACGGCCAGATAGAACGCATGGCTCAGGATGGTGGAGTTCCAGTGGACGCCGCTGTAGGCGTAGGAGGGAAGGCGGACGAGGGTCCGGCCCCCGTCGACGGTGCCGATGTCCGAGAACAGGAAGGGGGGCGAAAGGTCGTCTTCGAACTCCTCGACGAGAAACCAGACCATCCGGCTGAAGGCGTCCGGGTACGGAATGCCGGGGCCCAGCCGGAACGATCCCGGATCTTCCAGCGACCGCCCCCACGCTTCGACGTCCTCGCCCATCACGTAGTCCGCGCGGAGCGGGCCCACGGCCGGCTCGTGCGCCATGAACTCGACGGCGGTGCCGAAGATGTCGGAGTACGCCTCGTCCACGGCGCCCCCATGGTCCGCGTGCAGCAGGAGCCGCCCTTCGTCGTCGCACGCGAAGCGGACCGTGCGGCCGGCGATGAGCGGCCAGACCCCGGCTTCATCCCGGTACGTCCAGCGAAACTCGCAATCGACCGTGAGGCCGTCGGGAAAGGTGAACTCCGCGGGTCCGGGAAACGCCCAGACGGTGTTGCCGAGGCCCCGGCCGGTCCGCGCGGCCACCGAAAAGAAGGTGACGCCGTGCATGATCTCGTGGGCGACGACGTCGGCCGGCACGAGCGGCCGGCCGTCGCCGAATTCTCCGAAGGCCACCACGCCGGTTCCCTCCGGGCCGAACGGCGGCGGGGCGAAGAACGCGTTGGCGAAGCCGCGGCCGATGTTCACCATGCTGATCATCCGGCCGTTCCGGCCGTCCATGCCGTTCCAGCCGTGCCGCGTTGCGAAGTAGTCGTAAGTGAAACCCGCGTGGACGTGCGCGTCGACCACCGCCCGGTCGCCCCAGGCGTCGTCGTCGTCGCTCGCCACGTCGCCCGGTTCCCAGAACGCCGCCGGATTGGTGTTGAGAAAGGCCTCGCGCTCCGCGTCGTAGCGCATGTCGAGGGTGACGATCTCGGCCGGCCGCAACCGGTCGTGCGCCAGGTACCGCCCGCCGCTCTCCGACGTGCTCAGCTTCTTGCGCTGACCCTGGATGCCGGCGCCTTCCCCCACCGACGCCTGCTGTTCGGACAGGTTGCTTTCGTAGTGCGCGATCTTCCCGCGGTGGGCGTCGAGATAGTACGTGCGCCGGTCGTCCATCGGCAGGCGCCACGCGAGGACCCGGGCGCCGGCGAGGGTGGGCACGACCACCAGAGACGGGGGCTCGCTCGTGGCCGGCCCGGCGCCCGTCTGCTGCGCGATCAACGCCCGCGCCTCGGCCGCCGACAGCCTCGGCGTCGGGTCGACGTCGACCCCCTCGTGGAGCGTGCCGAAGATCGAAACGGTCAGACCGCCGTCGCGCTGCCGGGACAAGCCGCCGCCCTGCACCGGGACGCCGCCGTGATACTGGATGAAGCTCTCGTGGACGCGCTCCGGCAGGTACCGGTCGGGCGTCCGCGACACCAGCACCAGCTCGTCGTTCCGCGCCAGCGCCCGGACCAGATCGTCGGTCTGGCGCATCGACGCCCCGGCGTCCGCGGCCGCCGCGATCTCGCGCCTCCCGGCCGGCGCCTGCCCGGCCGCGCCGACGACGGAAGCGGCCAGCACGACGGCCGCGGCGAACCCTCCGGCAGTACGCTGTCGCATCCGCACGTGGTGAATCTCCGGGCGCCCGGCCGGGGACGATCGCCGGGCGGATGGTTCCCTGCGCCGCGGCGCCGGCCGGCGAAGGAGTGCGCGGGCGGCGACGGCCGCCCGACGACGACGGCCCGGCCGGCCAGGAGAAACAGTATACTTTGACGGTCCGGCCTGCGCCGGGGGTGCGCCGGGCTTCTCGTCCCCCGGCGAGCCGCTTCGAACCCGTCCGGCCGCGATGCCCGACCCCGTCCAGACCACGACCGTGCTGCTCGGCGCCGCCGCCTCGCTGGCGATCGTCCACACCCTGATCGGCATCGACCACTCGCTGCCGCTGGCCGCGCTGGGGCGCGCGCGGGGGTGGGCGCTCGGCCGGACGCTGCTGGTGACCGGGGTCTGCGGCGCCGGCCACGTCGCCTCGTCGGTCGTGCTCGGCGCCGCCGGCGTCGGCCTCGGCGTCGCCACCGACTCGCTGCTCCGCGTCGAGTCGGCGCGCGGCGAGCTGGCGGCGGCCCTGCTGCTCGTCTTCGGCCTCGCCTACGCGGCCTGGGCCCTGGGGCCGCGCCGCCGCGGGCGGAGGCTGGCGCCCGCCCCGGACGGCCGGGCGCCAGGAGCGGGAGAGCGCGAACCGGGCGACGTCCGCGGCGTCACCGCGTGGGCGCTCTTCGTGGTGTTCGTGCTCGGCCCGTGCGAGCCGCTCATCCCCCTGATGGCGGCGCCGGGGCTGGCCGGCGACTGGGTGGCCGTCGCGGCCGTGGCCGCGGTCTTCGGCATCCTGACGATCGGGGTCATGCTGGCCGCGGTCGCCGCCGCCTGGTACGGCATGGGCTGGCTCGGCCGGCCGGGACTGGCCGGCGGCCGGTCCGCGCACGCCGCCGCCGGCTTCGTCGCCGCCGCCAGCGGCGCCGCCGTGCTCTGGCTCAGCCTGTAAACCGCCCGCGGACCGCTACGGCTGCGAGCCGCCCGCGGTCACCCGCACCACCACGTCGGCGTACGTGAACCGGGAGCCGTCGCTGGCCACCGCCCGGAGCACGTAGTCGCCGGGGCGGTCGAAGGTGACGTCGGTCGTCCACCGGTTGCCGGGAGGCGGTTCCGGCAGGACGTAGGGGGGAGACCAGGGCGAGTTCGCCCAGACCCGGGTGTCCATCCACGCCTTCATCTGCTCGGGCGCGAAGGTGACGTGCGCGGCGGCGCCCCGGTAGACGATCCACGAAAGCCGCAGCCCGGGGGCGCTGCTGACGACCGACGAACCGACGCCGTCGGTGCTGTACAACTCTTCGAGGGTCTCGGGCGGCCCGCCCCGGTCCGAACGCGGCGGGAAGTCGTCCGGGTCGTCGGCCCACGCGGCGAGGGTCAGCCGTTCCCCGACCGCCGCCTGCCGGCGGGCGGCGCCGTCGACGGCGAGGTCCGGCGGCAGGTTGGTGCGCAGCCGGTCGTCGAGGCTGCCGAACGCGCCGCCCACCTCGGTGGACATCACCTGGGGGTCCATGCGGTAGTCGGCGGCCAGGGTCGCGTAGGCGCGGTTGGTCCGTCCGTGGCTCGTGAGCGTCCAGACGAGCTCCCGGTCCCCGAAGTCGGCGGGCGCCTCGACGGTGAACAGGAACGGGTTCCGCCGGGGGTAGAAGTGGGTCGGCTGGCCGCGGTCGGCGTCGTCCGGGTCGTACGCGTCGACGGCGAGGTCGTCGAGGGTGCGGGGCGCGGCGACCGCGAAGTAGTTGTCGGGCCCGACCGGCACGTCGAACTCCTCTTCCCAGTTCGAGTTCATGTACCCGAACCAGAGGGTGAACGAACCGTCGTCGTTGGGCCACCAGCCTTCGTACGCGGGGTGGATGCTCTGCCCCCGCAGGTACATGAAGCGGGTCTGGCCCTCGGCGCCGGACGGCCCGCCCGGCGCCGCGAGCAGGACGATTGACGCCAGCAGCAGAGAGACGCCGACGCCACGCCGAGCCGCGCGCGTCATTCCTGTCCGCCGTCCTCGGTCGCCGCCGCCTCCGCCGCCGGTATCTCCGCCCAGCACAACGGGCACCCGACGTCGTAGGCGTTGCGGCTCTTCATGCGGGCGCGCCGCTCGGCCATCTCGGCCTGGAACTGCTCTTCGGTCAGCTCTACCGCGTAGCCGAGGTCGATGAACATGTTGGCGACCGAACGCCGGCCCCCGCCCGCCCAGTTCCGGCTGTCGGCGAGGTTCCGGTTGCCCGCGGTGGTGTCGAGGAAGCCGACGATGTGGAGGATGGTGCCCTTCGGCAGCAGCGGCGCCGCGTCGTCCTCGTAGACGTACTGCTTCACCCAACTGTGGTCGTACCCCACGCAGTTGAGGGTGAAGTGGTTGTTGCCCCAGATCGCCTCGATGCACATCCGGGTCCCCGGCGCGTGCAGATGCGGCTCGAACGCGACGAGCTTGGTGTGCTGCTCGAGCACCTCGAAGGCGTGCAATTCCTGGTCCGCCCGCCCCGGCGCCACGTCGATGTCGTTGCCGTTGCCGAGCCGCACCCGCGCCCGGGCGCCGTACTCCGGCTCGTAGCCCTTCGGGTGGAACCGGAACCCGAACTCGAGATGCGCGGTGGTCTCCTGGATGCCGTTCGAGTGCAGGTGGCTGGCCCGGAGATGCAGCGCCGAACCGGCTTGCAGCAGGGTGCCGAACTTCTCGGGGAAGATGTCGGCGTTGCGCCCGACCTCGTGGATCGGCCAGCGGGTGCGGGTGTCTTCGACGATGCCCGTACCCTCGTCGTTCAGCACCCCGCTGGAGTAGGTCATGTGGTGGAAGACGTAGCGTCCGCCGACGGTGTCGGAACCGGTGTCCGCCGGAATGTCGTTGACCTCGCGGACCTCGACCGACTTCACGTAGCGGTCTTCGGCGAGCCCCGTCGGCACCAGCCCCAGATCGCCCCACCAGTCGGGGGCGATCGCGGGGCGCGTCACCTCGGGCGACCGCAGCACGAGGTCCGGCGGGCCGAGCGTCCACGCCCCGGCCTCCGCGAACTCGAGGGGCGGAGGCAGGTCGTCGGGGTCGCCCCGCGGCGCCCCGTGGTCGGCCCAGGCCTGGATCTTCGCGAGCTCCTCGTCGCTCAGCGACGGGTCGTTCTTGAACGCGAGGATGCCGATGTCCTTCTCGACGTAGAACGGCGGCATCGCCCCCTGCCGGTCGCGGATGGCCGTCCGCAGCTTGATCGACCGCGCCCACGGCCGCACCTGCTCGTAGGTCACGAGGGGCATCGGGGCGCCCCCGTCGGGCCGGTGGCACGACTGGCAGCTCCGCTGCAGGATCGGCGCGACGTCCTTCGAGAACGTGACCGTCTCCGGGTCGATGCCGAAGTCGGCCGCGTCGTACAGATGCACCTCGGGGCGCGGGTCGGCGCCCGCGAGCGACTGGGCGCCGGCGGCGGCCGGCGCCAGCAGGACGGCGGCGGCGGCCGGAACGAATCGTCTGTTGAACATCGGAGCACTCCCTCGAAAGACCGGGCGCCCGCGCCTCGCGCCTCGCGCCCGCCGCCTCGTGCGCCCGCCGCCCCGGGGCGCGCGGCGCACGGCCTCGGAACGGCTACGGGGTCACGGTCACGGTCACGTCCTCGTAGTCCTGAAGGCCGCCGTCGTGGGCGAGGGCGCGCAGCACGTAGCCGCCGGGCCGGCTGAACGTGACCCGGGTCTCCCAGCGGCCGTCCTCCGGCGGGTCCGGCGCAGACCAGCCCGGCGACCAGGGCGAGTCGCGCCCGACCCGGGTGTCTTCCCACGTCGCGATCTGCGGCGGGTCGAAGACCGCGCCGCCCGCGCCCCGGTAGACGAACCACGAGAACCGCAGGCCGGTGGCGGTGTCGGTGGTGATGCGGCCCGGCCGCCGGGGGTCGGTGGGGGCCAGGGGGCGCGCCCGCGGCACGTCGTCGTCGGTGACCGACGCGGCCAGCGCCAGCGGTTCGCCCACCCGCACGGTGCGCGCGCGCCCGCCCTCGACGGTCAGCACGGGGGCGGCGTTGCCGGCCAGCTCGGGGGTCGAACCGGCGGCCCCCGCCGCCCCGAAGTTCGCCTGTATCACGAGGTCGTCGATGTAGTAGTCGCGCTTCAGCGTCGCGTAGGCGCGTTGGGTCCGTCCGTTCGCGGTGAGGGTCCAGACCAGCTCCCCGTCGCCGAAGTCGGCCGGCACCCGGACGCGGAACACGAACCGGTTGCGGCGCGGCTGGAAGCGCGTCGGCTGGCCCCGGTCCGGCCCCCCCGGCTCGATGGCGTTGTCCGGTCCGGCCGGCACGTTCACCACCTGTTCCCAGTTCCGGTTCATGTACCCGAACACCAGGTCGAACGACCCGTCGTCGTTCCGCACCCACCCCTCGTAGGCGGGCGAGATGCTTTGCCCGGAGGCGAACGACTGCTGCGCGCGGCTCTCGGGCGCCGCCGCCAGCGCCGCCAGCGCCGCCAGGAACGCCGCCCCGCGGGACGGCGACAGGTAACCGGCCGGTCTCAGCGACATCCTCGTGCCCTCGAAGCCTGACAGCCCGTGGTGGAAGTCCCCGCTGCGCCCTTTCTCACGCCTCGTCCGATGGGGCGCTCCTTGCCTTCTGTCCGCCGGCTATTCCCCGCCGCCGTCCACGTCGACCGTCGTCTCGGCGAAGTCCGTCCCGCACACGATGCAGCCGACGTCCACCCGGCCGTCCGCCGTCCGCAGCCGCTCGCGCTCGGCGACCTCGGCCGCGAACTCCTCGTCGTCCATGTAGATCGCCTGCAGCAGGTTGATGAACATGTTGTCGACCGACCGGTGCCCCGACCCCGACCAGTTGCGCGGGTCGGGCACGTTCGGGTTGGTCGGCGTGTTGTTGAAGTAGCCCGTCAGGTGGAGGATGGTGCCCTTGGGCAGCAGCGGCGCCGCGTCGTCCTCGTACTTGTACACCCGCACCCAGTTGTGGTCGTAGCCCGAGCAGTTGAGGGTCTCGACCGTCGTGCCCCACACCGCCTCCAGGCACATCCGCACGCCGGGGGCGTGCATGTGCGGCTCGTAGACGCTGATCTTCGTGTTCTCCGGCAGCGTGAAGTAGGCGTCCATCCGCTGGTCGTCCTGCATCGGCAGGATGTCGATGTCCGGACCGTTCCCGAAGAACAGCAGCTCCATCCGCTTCGTGGGCTCGTAGCCGCGGGGATGGAACTTGAACCCGACCTCGATCCGGGCGGTGGTGTCGACGCCGTTCGAGTGGACGTGCGTCGACGGGAAGATCGCCTGCGACCCCGCCTTCAGGATCGGCCCCGCGTCTTCGTCGAAGACGTCGGCGTTCCGGCCCACTTCGTGGACCGGCCACGTGTAGGCGTCGGCGGGACCGTCGTCCGGCCCCATCGTCGTCAGCGCCGAGTGGTGCACGACGAACAGCCCGCCCACGGTGTCCGACCGCACGCCGCGCGGCAGGTCGTTCCGCTCCTTGTACTCGATGGCCGCGACGTAGCGGTCCTCGGTCAGCCCCGTTTCGACCTGGCCGAGCACGCCCCACCAGTCCGGCGCCTCCGCCGCCACCTCGAACGCCGGGGACGACACGACGAGATCGGGTTGGCCGATCTCCCATTCGTCCACGTCGATGAACGGGGGCGGGGCCGGCATGTCGGCGGGGTTGCCGCGCGGGGCGCCGCCGTCGACCCAGGCCGCGATGGTCGCGATCTCGGCGTCGCTCAGCGACCAGTCGTCCTTGAAGCGCTGGATGCCGACGTCCTTCTCGATGTACCAGGGCGGCATGACCCCCATGCGGTTCCTCAGCCCGGTCCGCTGCTTGATCGACCGCGCCCACGGCCGGACGTCCTCGTAGGTGATGAGCGGCATCGGCGCGAGCGAGTCGGGACGGTGGCACTTCTGGCAACTGCGCTGCAGAATCGGCGCGACGTCCCGGGTGAACGTGGGCGACTCCGCCGACTGCGCCGCGGCGGGCGCCGCCGCGAGGACGCCGGCCGCCAGCAGGACGCCGGCGAGCCGGCGGGAAGGAAACCGCGATCCGAGATGCGACGTGGCGTTCATGACCGCTCCCTGAAGATGGATGAACCGGACCCCATTATCTCCCGGATCGGACCGGCCGCGTCAACGTCGACCCGCTGCGGGGGCCTTCCGCGGGGTCCGGTCCGGCTTCCCGCCTGGCGGTACGACGTGCTATAAGGGCCGTGGCGGCCGCGCGGGGCGCCGGCCGCGGGTTCCCGATCGGCCGCGGGCGGAGACGCCCGCCGAAACCGCCCGACGACGACGACGGGTCCGGTGACCGCGCGCCGGCCGCGCCGCCGGCGGCCGTTCCGTTTCGCCGAGCCGCCCCGTTCCGGTGAATTGAAGCCGCCCGATGACGATGGACACCAGCCGGTACGCCCGGCCGTCGCGAGACGCGGCCCGGGTCCTCGCGCACGACACCGACCTGCCGGCGCTGATGGGCCGGGCGGCGGCGGTGCGCGACGCCGGGTTCGGCCGCGCCGTCAGCTATTCGCGGAAGGTGTTCATCCCCCTCACCCGGCTGTGCCGGGACGTGTGCCACTACTGCACGTTCGCCCGCCCCCCGCGGCCCGGCGAGCGCGCCTACATGACGCTCGACGAGGTCCTCGACGTGGCGCGGCGGGGCGCCCGCGCCGGCTGCCGCGAGGCGCTGTTCACGCTCGGCGACAAGCCCGAGCGCCGCTACCCGCAGGCCCGCGCCGAGCTCGAGGCGCTGGGCTACCCCAGCACCGTCGCGTACCTGACGGCGGCCGCCCGCGCCGTCCTCGACGCCACCGGCCTGCTGCCCCACGCCAACCCCGGCGTGGTCACCCGCGACGAGCTGATCGCCCTGCGCGAGGCGTGCCCGTCGCAGGGCCTGATGCTGGAGAGCGCGTCCCGGCGCCTGCTCGCCCCGGGGCAGGTCCACCACGGCTCGCCCGACAAGGATCCGGCCGCGCGCCTCGACACCATGCGGACGGCGGGCGAGCTGGCCATTCCCTGGACCTCCGGCATCCTCATCGGGATCGGCGAGACCCGCGCCGAGCGCATCGACGCGCTGCTGGCGCTGCGCGACCTGCACGACGCGCACGGGCACGTCCAGGAGATCATCGTCCAGAACTTCCGGGCCAAGCCGGACACCCGCATGGCCGGGGCGCCCGAGCCGACGCTCGAAGACCTGCAGTGGACCATCGCCTGCGCCCGGCTGATCTTCGGTCCCGACGTGTCGGTCCAGGCGCCGCCCAACCTGACGCCCGACCGCTACGGCGCCCTCGTCCGGGCCGGCATCAACGACTGGGGCGGGGTGTCGCCGGTGACGCCCGACCACGTCAACCCCGAGGCGCCCTGGCCGCACCTGGAGGCGCTGGCGCGCGAGACCGAGCGGGCGGGGAAGGCGCTGACCGAGCGGCTGACCGTCTATCCCTCCTACGTGCGCCGCCTCGACGCGTGGGTGGCCGAGCCGCTGCGGCCGGCGGTCGTGCGCGCCTCCGACGCCGAGGGGTTCGCGCGCGAGGACGCCTGGTCGCCCGGCGACGCCGACGCGGTGCTGCCGGCCGCGCTCCTCGACCGTCTCGCGCGCCCGGCCGCGCCGGCCCCCGCCGCGGCGACGCGGGCCCTGTGCGAGAAGGCGGCGCGCGGCGACGGGCTCGACGAGCCGGAGATCGCCGCCCTCTTCTCGGCGCGGGGCGACGATCTGGCGGCGGTGGTGCGGGCGGCCGACGCGCTGCGCCGCGAGGTCGCCGGCGACGACGTGACCTACGTCGTCAACCGCAACGTCAACTACACCAACGTCTGCTACTTCCGCTGCCGGTTCTGCGCGTTCTCGAAGGGCCGGCTCAGCGAGAACCTGCGCGGCGCGCCCTACGACCTCGGCCTCGACGAGATAGCGCGGCGCAGCGCCGAGGCGTGGGAGCGCGGGGCGACGGAAGTGTGCATGCAGGGCGGCATCCATCCCGAGTACACCGGCGCCACGTACCTGGACATCTGCCGGACGGTCAAGGCGGCGGTCCCCGCGATGCACGTGCACGCCTTCTCGCCGCTGGAGGTCCGGCAGGGCGCGGCCACCCTCGGCGTGTCCCTCGAGACGTTCCTCCGGCGCCTCCGGGCGGCGGGGCTCGGCACGCTGCCGGGCACCGCGGCCGAGGTGCTCGACGACGAGGTCCGGCGCGAGCTGTGCCCCGACAAGCTGTCCGCGGGCCAGTGGCTCGAAGTGATGGAGACCGCGCACCGGGTCGGGTTCCGGACCACCGCGACCATCATGTACGGGCACGTCGACCGCCCCCGGCACTGGGCCCGGCACCTCGCGCGCATCCGCGCCCTGCAGGCGCGCACCGGCGGGTTCACCGAGTTCGTGCCCCTGCCCTTCGTGCACATGGAGGCGCCGATCTACCGGCAGGGGCGGGCGCGCCGCGGCCCCACGTTCCGCGAGTCGCTGCTCATGCACGCGGTCGCCCGCCTCGCGCTGCACCCGCTGGTGCCCAACGTCCAGGCGTCGTGGGTCAAGCTGGGCCCGCGCGGCGTGCGCGCCTGCCTCGGGGCGGGGGTGAACGACCTCGGGGGCACCCTGATGAACGAGAGCATCACGCGCGCGGCCGGGGCCGGGTTCGGCCAGGAGCTGCCGCCGGCGCGGATGGAGGCGGTGATCGCGGAGGCCGGCCGCCGGCCGAGACAGCGTTCCACGACCTACGGCGAGCCGCCGGCCGGACAGGTGGCCCGGTCGTTCCACGCCGCGGACCTGCGCCCGGTGGCGCAACCCCCGAGCCCCGCCGGAGCGCGGGCGCCGCTGGTGCGGCCCGGACTCGCGACGGGCGGGTCTGCGCCGTAGAACGGCGCGGACGCCTGGAGGTCGGTCGGTCGGTCGAAGCCGCAACGCGGCGCTCTCCGGGCGAGGGATCTGCGCCGTAGAACGGCGCGGACGTTCTGGAGGTCGGTCGGGCGGCGGCGAAGCCGCAACGCGGCCCGGGCGGCGCGCGGCGACGCGGACGGCTTCGGCGAGCGCACGGCGGGAGACGCGACGAGACGGAGGGAGGAGAATCGATGGGCACGGACATCCGCGGCCTGCTCGAAACGGCGTTGAAGCGCCCGGCCATCAGCGTCCCGGCGGCCCTCGTGGTCGTGGCGGTGGTCGCGTTCTACGGGTGGTCGGCCACCTGTCCCTGCGACTACACGCCGGGGGCGGTCCTGTTCGGGGCCGAGCACGAAGAGCCGGTCGACGACTGGACGTTCGCGAACCAGGTGACGCTGTGCCAGATCCAGGTCCGCACCGGCCTGCTGCCGCACGCCATCAACCTGAACTGCTTCGCGAACGGCGTCGGCGACCTGTACCTGAGCTGCTCGAACTGCGAGGGCAAGCGCTGGTCCGGCTTCGCGGTCGAGGACGGCCGGGCCAGACTGCGCCTCGACGGCACCGTCTACCCGGTGCGGCTCACCCGCGTCACCGACCCCGCCGAGCTCGACCAGGCGTGGGTGGCGCGGCTCGACAAGCTCCATTCCCTGGCGGAGCCGGCCAACCCGCCCGCGCCCCTCGGCTCGCCCCGGCCCGACGGCTGGTGGACGTTCCGCGTCGTGTCGCGCGGCTAGCGGACCGTTCAGGGCCGTAGGCCGCGTGGGCCCGGGCGGAAGCGGATGCGTTCCGAGGTCGCCCGGATCTCGGAATCGAAGTGGGCGGCGCCAGCGGCTTGGTAGTGACCGCCAGGCACTACGACGGCGCGGCCAGCCGCGAGCTCGTCGAGAAGCTCTCCGCATGGGAAGAAGCGCCATGAGCGCGCAGCCCGAGCGGTCAGCCTGAGGCTCCTGACATGGCAATGGTGCTCGCTTTCATCAACTACAAGGGGGGTGTGGCGAAGACCACGTCCGCCTATCACATCGGGTGCTGGCTCGCCGGACTGAAGGACAAGCGGGTGCTGTTGATCGACATCGACCCGCAGACGAACCTCACCTTTCTTTGCGCGTCGGTGGAAGACTGGCGGAAACGAAAGGAAAACCCCGGCACGATCCTGCACATGTACAAAAGATACGCGGGTGGGAAACCCATGGAGACCAAGCGGTACATCTGGCGAGAACCGATTCGCCTTCGTGACGGGCGGAGGCATCCCCGAGTTCACCTGATACCGTGCGACATCGACCTCATCGGCGAAGACGTCGCCACGGGCAGCATCGTCGGTTCGTATCCAAGCATGGCAATGCTCAAGGAACAGGCGGTCAACGTCATGCGCGACAGGCAGTTTCTTCGCCGCGTAATCGACGAGGTTGGTTCCGACTACGACTACGTCATCATCGACTGTCCGCCGAACCTCTATCTGATGACGCAGAACGCCTTGCTCGCCAGCGATTACTACATCGTCACCGCGATTCCGGACCACCTCTCCACCATTGGCCTGAACACGCTGCACAGAAAGGTCCGTGAAATGGACAAGACGCTGAAGAGCGCCGCGACTCTCGCGGGGTGCGGCGAGGCTGGCTACGCCGAGCTCGGTGGCATCCTGTTCGTCAGAGTGCGCATCGGCGGACAGGTCACGACCAACGCTCACGCGGACAAGATGGCCGAGGTCCGGTCGTCTGTGTTCGGGGACAAGTGTTTCGACACGCACACGACGGAACTGATTGGCTACACGGAGGCCGCGGCCAACAGCCTGCCCGTGTGGCTCCACGACTCCGACAACGCGAGAAGAGCAAGAGGAAAGCAGGAGTATCCCAGGGTGGTCGACGAGCTGCTGGCGAGGTTCCGGGCATGAGCGCCGTTACGACCGGCCGGAGACTCGACAGGTTCTTGAGCGACCTGTCCGCGCTGGTGGAAGCGCTGCCGTCGGCGGACGCGAAGGCGCGGATGGACGCCGATCTGGCGTCGTTGATCGAGTTTCTGCAGAACTTCCGCACCAGGCTGAGCGCGTTGCCCACGGACGAGGGCGCGGATCGGATTGCCTCGACGATCGAAGCCGTAAAGGACGTCGTGCGGATCGCCGAGGCCGACCCCGTGATGTGCCGCGTGCTCGGCCTGTCCGACCAGCGGCGCCCGAACGGCGGGCCGAGGCGCAGGCCGGCGAATGCCGGCGGCCGGGAGGCGGCGAAGAAGACGCTCGATGAATTGCGGCGGCTACCGTCGCACGACGTCGAACGTGCGCTGGCCGACCGGACGACGTACAAGGCGCAGAGTTTGAGGGCGATTGCGGCGGAGCTCGGCTTGAGGATTCCATCGAAGGCGACGAGACTGTCGATCGTCGAGAAGATAACGAAGTCGCTCGCCAACCGCAGGGGCTACGAGTACCTCCGGGGACCTGAAACGATCGGCAGTCCGACGCACGGTCGGCGATGACTCTCGGCGCCGCGGGGTTGACGCAGGCAACCCGATCGCGCGTCCCGGACGCGGGTGAGGAGCGGCGTGTCCTCCCGACGCGGAGACCGGGCTCACGGCCCGAAGTCGCGGAGATCCTGCGGCGACGAATCGAAGGGTGCCGAGGCGCCTCGGTCGCCGGTCTCTGCGTCCCGCGGGGAGCTCGGGCGTCGCTCCCGCCGGCGGCTCACGCCGCGGACTGGAAGGGGGGGTAGCGGGCCAGTTCGCGGCGCACGAGGGGGGCCATCAGGTAGAGGCCGAGCAGGTTGGGGATGGCGACCACGAACACCAGGGCGTCCGACAGGTCGACGAGGGCCCCGAGGTCGAGGGCGGCCCCGGCCACCGCGAAGAGGCAGAAGAACAGCTTGAAGCCGAGGTCCTGGGCCCGCCCGTCGCCGGCGAGGTAGGTGAACGCCTTCAGGCCGTAGTAGGCCCAGGCGATCATCGTCGAGTACGCGAACAGCATCGCGGCCACCGCGAGGGGGGCGGGCGACCACGGCAGCACCGACGCGAACGCCCGGGTCGTCAGCTCGATGCCGTTCACCCCGGCGGCGGCGAGGGCGGGGTCGTAGACGGTGGTGACGATGACGAGGGCGGTCATCGTGCAGATGACCACCGTGTCGATGAACGGCTCGAGCAGGCCCACGAACCCCTCGCTGACGGGGCGCGGCGTGCGGGCGGCGGCGTGGGCGATGGCCGCGCTGCCCAGCCCCGCCTCGTTCGAGAACGCGGCGCGGCGGAACCCGATGACGAGGGCCCCCAGCATGCCCCCGGCGACCCCCTCGGGGGCGAACGCCCCCCGCCAGATGGCCGCCGCCGCCGCCGGCAGCCGGTCCGCCTGCAGGACGAGGACGAGCAGGGCCAGCGCCACGTAGAGCAGGGCCATCGCCGGCACCAGCCGCACGGTGGCGCCGGCGATGGAGCGGATGCCCCCGATGATGACCACCGCCACCAGCCCCGCCAGCCCCAGGCCCACCAGCCAGGTCCGCTCGGCGAAGGGGCTCGCGGCGCCGCCGGTCAGGTCGACGAACATCGCCGTCGCCTGGTTCGACTGGAACATGTTGCCGATGCCGAGGCACCCGACGACCATCGCGGCGGCGTAGAACAGCCCCAGGGCGCGGCCGAGCCGGGGCAGGCCCCGCGCGCCGAGCCCCCGCTCGAGGTAGTGCATCGGACCGCCCGACACCGAGCCGTCCGGCCCCGTGCGCCGGAAGAGCACCCCCAGGGTGCACTCGGCGAACTTCGTCGACATGCCGAGCAGGCCGGCCGCGATCAGCCAGAAGGTGGCGCCGGGGCCCCCCGTCGAGATGGCCACCGCCACGCCCGCGATGTTGCCGATGCCCACGGTGCCCGACACCGCGGTGGTCAGCGCCCGGAACTGGGATATCTCGCCGGGGTCGCCGGGGTCGGCCAGCCGTCCCGAGACGACCCGCACCGCGTGTCCGAACCCCCGGACGTTGATGAACCCGAGGTAGACCGTGAAGAAGAGCCCCCCGCCGACGAGCCACGCCACGATCAGCGGCAGGTCGGCGCCCGGCGCCGGCACGGTGAAGAAGACGAACCCGGCCACCGCCGCCGCCAGCGGCTGCAGCGCGCCGTTGATGATCTCGTCGATGCCCACGTCCGCTCCGCGCCGGCCGGCTCAGAACTGCCACCGGACGCCGGCCTTCAGGGCGATCGGGTCGAGGGCCGCGATGACCCGCTCGCCGTCGCCGACCCGCAGCGAGAAGTTGGTCACCGCGTTGGAGTTCAGCAGGTTGTAGACGTCGGCCATCAGGGTCAGCCGGCCGCCGCCCCCGGTCGCCAGCGCCTTCTCCACCCGTACGTCCACCAGGGTCACGTTGTCCGAGCGGTTGGCCGAGATGTCCGACAGGAACACCGGCTGGTTGGTGCCGGTGCCGGGGACGTCCACCCGCTGGATCGGCGCCCAGGGCCAGCCGCTCTGGTGGCGGACGTTGGCGGACACGCCGACGCCGGCCGGCAGCGTCTGGCGCGCGAGCAACCGGCCCGCCCAGTTGGTGGACCGCTGCCGGAAGTCCACGCCGAGGCCGTGGTTCTGCCAGATGCGCCCGCGGTCGTTCGACCCCACGGCCAGGGGCTCGGCGTAGAGGGGGCTGCGGGCCTCCCCGGCGGCGGGGCGGAACTCGTCGCGCCACTGGTAGTCGAAGCTCGCCTGCAGCAGGAACCCCCCGGTGAAGCGCCGGTTCACGGCGACCTGCACGGTGTCGTAGGCCGCCGCCATGCCGGGGAAGGCGGCGATGCGGGTGTCCACCACCCCCGCCACGTCGTCCGGGACCCGCTGCACGAGCAGCGGCGCTCCGGTCAGCGCGTTCGCCGGGCACGTCCAGTCCGGGTCGTCGGCGCACGAGATGCCCCGCCCCTCGAGCAGGGCCGTCTGCTGGGCCACGTTCCAGAGGCCGCTGTCGCCGTTCACGTCCTTGCGCACCCACGAGACGCGCAGCGCGGCGCCGGCGGCCAGCTCGTGCTCGACCGACGCGCTGATCTCGTCGGCGTACTCCTTCGGCAGGTCGGGGTCGACCGGGGTGCCCTCGGCCGCGAGGGCCGCGCCCGTCGCCCCCCGTTCGGCGAGCACCGCGCCCAGCTCCTCCGGCCCGTCGTAGAGGCCGTTGGCGTTGGGGTCGAGGAAGGCGTAGCGGACCCACGCGGCGCCCGCGGGGTTGGCGGCGGCGTGCGCGTCGGCGAGGTTCAGGTAGTAGCGCCCGTAGTGCCCCTTGAGCACGGTCCGCGGGCCGAGCGCGAACGTCAGCCCGACGCGGGGCGCGAACGTGTTCCAGACGACGTTGGTCCGGCCCGCGGTGGTCCCGGTGGGGAAGACGTCGGCGAAGAACGGGGTCGAGGCCGAGCTCGGGAAGTAGGTGCGCTGCTGCTCGTAGCGGACGCCCAGAATCACCGACAGCCGGTCCGTGGGACGCCACGTGTCCTGGAAGAAGACGGCGTGGCGGCGGTTCCGGTCGTCGGCGTCGATGGCCCCCTCGGCCGGCATGTTGAAGAGCATGATGCGGTCGACGTGGAACGGACGGTCGTTCGCGCTGTCGTCGAGATAGCGGACGTGCCCCGAGTTGGCGTTCGAGGCGACGCGGCTGCCGTCGATCTGGAAGTCGTACCCCAGCTTGAGATCGTGGCCGCCGGCGGCTTCCGGCACGTAGTGGTTCAGGGTCAGCGTGGCTTGCGGCTTCCACCGCGCGAAGGTGAACGGCGGCGAGCCGTCCGCGCCGGGGAACCAGCCGGCGCCGGCGAGGCGGCCGGTCGCGGTGTCGAGGCGCGGCGGGTGCTGCGCCGGGTCGACCTGCGGCGTCATCGGCCATCCGAAGCCGAAATGCTTGGCGGCCGCGGTCATGAACGTCCGTTCCGACCACACGCGCTGCCACTCCGCCTTGTACGCCCAGCTCCAGCTGTCCTGGGCGAGCACCGAGTCGGGGCCCACGTCGGCCGACAGCCCCCGCTTCGGCTTCTGCTTCAGGCCGCGCTGCGCGTACCCGATCAGCCGGTCCCCGTCGCTCAGCCGGACCGTCGTCTTGCCGCCGAACGCGTCGAAGTCGCCGAGGTCGGTGGCCACCGCGCGGTCGACGCCCGACACCGCCTTGTCGATGCGGAAGTGGTTGTAGAAGCCGTAGAACCAGGCGCGGTCGCGGGCCACGGGGCCCCCGAGGTCGGCGTGGCTCTCGAAGAACAGCAGGTTCGGGTTGCCGGTGTAGCCGCGCGCCGCCAGGGCGTCGTCGACGTTGTCGCCGACGAAGGCGCCCGGCTCGTAGTCGGTGTGGTACAGCCCGCTGAAGTCGTTGCCGCCGCTCTTCATGGTCATCACGAGCAGCGAGCCGGGCGAGGTCATCTCGACGTCGGCGCCGGCCGCGGTCGTGGTGAACTCCTCGATCGAGTAGTAGTCGAAGTAGAAGCCGGTGCCCCCCGTGCCCTCGGTGGTGTCGACCCCGTCGGCGAGCACCCGGTGCTGGCCGCGGATGCCGAAGCTCTCGTACTCGGTCTGCTGGCTCTTGTGCGAGCCCCCGACGTCGAAGCCGCGCATCCGCACCCCCGCGGTCTGCGACAGCACCGCCCACACGTCGGTGGCCGACGGCACCTCGTGCAGTTCTTCGACGCCGAAGTCGTTCACCAGCGCGGTGGTCTTCATGTCGACCACCGGGGCCGCCCCCGACACCGTCACCGACTCGGTCACCCCCGCCAGCGCGAGCGTCGCGTCGATGCGGATGGCGCGGCCGCCCTCGACGATCACCCCTTCGCGCACCAGGGTCCGGAAGCCGGGGATCTCGAACGCGAGGCCGTAGGCGCCGCGTCCGAGGGCGCGGAAGCGGTACGAGCCGTCGACCAGGGTCACCGCCGTCCGCGGCGCGACCAGGGCCGGACCCGTCAGGGTCACCGTCACCCCCGGCATGGCCAGCCCCTGCGCGTCGGCCACCGCGCCGCCGATCTCTCCCGCGGTCTGCGCCGCCGCCGGCGCGCCCGCCGCCAGCGCCAGCAGCAGCAGCCCCGCCGCCCGTCCTCCGCGTCGCGCTCTCATCCGGCTCGTCCCCCCCGCTTGCCGGCCCGGCCGGGCCGAAGGCGGCGCCATTATAGCGGACGAGGCTGCTCCGCTCGCCGGCGGCGGACCTCGCACCGGGGTCCTGCCGCGGCTTTGCGCCGCCAAGTGCTGAAGAAGATCGCGCGCGGAGCGCCGGCGACCGGGATCCGGCCGCGTCGCACCAGGAAGGAGGGCAAGCAGGCCGCCACGCCCGGTTGGCTGGCGCCGCCGCCGGAGCCGATCCCGTTCGACCTTGACAACCACCTCTCGCGTGGGCATCATGGAAGTAGAAATGGCGTTCTCTATCAACTATCTTCTAACTGGACGATGGCGTTGTCGCAAGAGATTCGGGCGCCGGCAAGGTCATCAAGCTCAAGACGGCGGTGATGAAGCAGTGAAGGTCATATCGGTCATCAACTACAAGGGCGGCGTGGGAAAGACCACGTTGACGGCCAACCTTGCGGCGGAACTTGCGTTCCGCGGCAAGCGCGTTCTGTTGCTGGACATGGATGCGCAGTGCAGTCTGACATTTTCGTTCATTACCCCTGACGAGTGGAAGTCCAGTATCGGCGGCGACGGCGCTCCCGACAGCGACAAGACCATCAAGAGCTGGTTCGACGCAATCGCCGACGGTGATCTGGAGGTTCCTGATTTCGGCGACCTGATCGCGCCGAATCTGAAGGTAGCGAACTTTCTGGGGGACAAGGGTGGCAAGATCGACTTGGTTCCATCCCATCTTGGGTTGATCAACGTGGATCTCGACTTGGCCTATATGCTGAGCGGCGTCGCTCCGAGCTATGTGGAACGTCGACGCAAAAAAGTCTACGGGTTACTGCGATCCCACCTCGGCGCATACGTGGCGGAAGGCGATTACGACGTCGCGCTGATCGACTGTCCGCCGAACTTCAACATCGTCACGAAGAACGCGATCGTGGCGAGTGACGGCATCCTGATCCCCGCAAAACCGGATTACCTGTCCACGCTGGGGATCGACTACCTCCTGCGCAGCTACGGGAAACTCGTGGAGGAATTCAATGCCGTTATTATTAATAATACGGATGCAGACCGCATCGATCCGAAGGTTCTGGGTGTGGTGTTCACCATGGTCCAGATTCACGGCGGGCGGCCCATCCGGGCGCAAAGGGCCTATATGCAACCGGGCGGCGTTCGTGTCTTTAAATCGCTAGTCAGGGAGAACAACACCATCTTCGCTGACACGCCGGAAGATGGCGTTCCTGTCGTACTGCGGCGCTACGCCCAACGCACGTATTCCGGGATTGTTTCGGAGATGAAATTCCTGACCATGGAGTTCTGCAAGATAGCGGGGGTGTGAAATGCGTGCGCGGCAGTCAGTGTTCGGCGATTTGCTCGACGACGTCGCCAGGGCGGTGAGGAACATGTCGGACGCCGAATTCGAAAAGCTGGTCAAGGGCGAGCTGCGTCCCTTCATTTCCTTCCAGGAACGCGGCGGAGGAAGCAAGCGCCGCAGGCCGTCTCCCGCCATGCCGGAGCCCATGTCCGAGGACGAACTGCGCAGCATCCGGACGAAGTTGGATGCGGCCCGAACCCGCGAGGAGGGCCATCGGATCGTGCAGGAAGCTCTTCCGCTGAAGGAGAGGTTGTTCGCCTTCGCCAGGTTCCTGGACCTGCCGATCGGGGGGAGGGACCGGACCGAACGGATCCGCGACAAGATCGTGGCGTCCACGGTCGGCCGGAGACTGGCCAGCGAGGCCATCCGCGGCGGTTACTCCGCCGAATGAAGCGGCGACCTCGGCCACGAAACGCGGTGACTGGATCGGGCTCGGCATCGACGGTCCGGCATCGAGTTCCCCGATGAACCGCGACCGCCCGATCGGCCGCCGCTCGTCATCGGGACCCGGAAACCGGGGCGCTGGGGCCGGGGGGCCTGGAAGCGGCTACGCGAGCCGCGCCAGGATGTCGTCGACGGTGCGGCAGGTGACGGCCAGCATGGTGAGGGTCGGGTTCTGCGTGCCCACGCTGGGCATCGACCCGCAGCCGGCGAGGTACAGGTTGGGGTGGTCCCACGTCCGCTGCTGCGCGTTCACGACCGAGCGGCCGGGGGCCGACCCCATGACGTGGGTGCCGCACAGGTGCCCGGCGCCCTGGTAGTTGTAGGTCCGTCCCGCGTGGCGGAACGTGTTGGGGGCGTCGCCGCGGGTCACCGTGCGGTCCGCCGCGCCCAGCCGCGCCCAGACCCGGGCGGCGGCCTCCCGCGCCGAGGCGAAGCCCGCCCGCACGTATTCCGACATCCCGTAGGTGATGCGCGGGCGCGGGATGCCGAGGTTGTCGGTCCACGTGTCCGAGAGCTCGACCCGGTTCGACGGGTCGGCCTCCTGCTCGACCAGGAACGCGATGCGGATCTGCCGGGTCAGCACGTCGTTGACGGCCTCGGCGTAGGGCCGGCCCGCGAGCACCCGGCGCCCGGGGTTGGCCCCGCTGTCGTCGGCGCCGTACAGGAAGTCGGCGCCCGTCACGTAGGGGTCGCCGATGGGCCAGTTCCAGCCGGTGTTGCCCAGCTCCACGCGCCACGCGGCCCGCCGGCGGCGGAACGGGCCGTCCCGCAGGGTCTCGACGCCCGACGTCGACAGCGGCCCCCGGTAGGGGTAGACGGGCGCGGGCATCAGCCCCCAGGCGAGGTACACCGGATGGTCCATCAGGTGGCGCCCCACCAGGCCCGACGAGTTGGCGGCGGGGCGGCCCGTCACCCGTTCGGTGTTCAGCAGGATGCGGGCGTTCTCGACGGCGTGGGCCGCGAGCACGTAGACGGCGGCGGTGGCGACGCCCTCGCCCGTCCGCCCGGTGGCCGCGGGCGCCCCGTCGTCGTCGTACCGCAGGTAGTGCAGGCCGGTCACCGCTCCGCCCTCGTCGATGCGCACGTGGTCGACGACGCCGCGGGCCAGCAGCTCGACGCGCCCGGTGGCCATCGCCTCGCGCAGGGCGACCCGCGGGTCGTACTTCGCCCGCACCGGGCAGATGGGCACGCAGCTCGTGCTGCCGCGGCAGGGCCCCCGGTCCTGGTACGCGGCCGAGTTGCGGCCGGCCGGCGTCGACGTCAGCCGGACGGGGGCGGCGGCGTCGTCGGCGAGGACCGCCCCGTCGAGCCGCGCCCGCACCACCTGGTCGCTGTACGACGGAGGGATCGGCCCCATCGGATAGGCGTAGCCCGCCCCGTAGGCGATGCCGTTCACCGTTTCCTGCTCGGCGCGGTCTCCGGCCACCCCCAGGAGGTGCTCGGCCCGGCCGTAGTACGGCTCGAGGTCGCCGTAGCCGAGGGGCCAGTCGAGCCCCCGGCCATAGGCCGACCGCAGCCTGAAGTCGGCCCCGTCCATCCGGATGGCGGTGCCCATCCAGTGGTTCCCGGTGCCCCCGGCCAGCCGTTCGTAGGTGCTGGCGAACGGCAGCGACCCCGCGGCGTGCTCGAAGTACGAGCGCGCGGGGTCGTCCCACGCGGCCACCAGGGCTTCGATGGTGGGGCGGGGGGCGTTCGTGCGGCTCGGGTCCAGGGCCCCCGCGTCGGGGGGATACGGCGCCGACGGCGACTTGAACGGGCTCAGCACGTAGCGTTCGACGTGGGCGCCGTGCAGGGCGTCGAGCCCCGGCCCCGCCTCGATGACGAGCACCCGGCGGCCGGCCCGGGCCAGGAGCAGGGCCATGTTCGCGCCCGCGAAGCCCGAACCCGCGATGGCCACGTCGTAGCGCGGCGTCTGCGTCTCGCGCATGGCTATATATATAGGTATGCGTTTCGCCGGCCGTCCGCTGGCGGAACCCCGCGGAACCGCGGACGGGGCTCGCGCGTCGCCGCGGCGCGTCTTCGCCGGCCGTCCGCCCGGCGGAACCCGGCTCGCGCGTTGCCGTGGCGCGTCTCGCCGGCCGTCCGCCGTCTTCCGCCCGCCGGCGGACCCCTGCTCGCGGGCGACCGTCGGGCCGGGGGCCGCCGTTCCGGCGCCCGCGCGCGGCCCCGCCGCCGGCGGGCTACGCGCCGTCGAGCGCCGCGGCGAGGCTCGGGGGCGGCTCGGACCACGCCCCGGGGGCGCCGGCCACCCCCATCGGCCGCGCCTGGGCGAGCCGCCATATCCAGCCGTTCTCGTAGGCGCGCACCGAGACCACGAAGTCGGTGCGGAGGTCCGCGTCGATGGCCGCGGCCGAGGCGGGCATCCGGCTCGTCTCGGTCCCCCCGTACCAGATGCCGTAGAGCCACAGCAGCATCGTCAGCCGGGCCAGCGCGCCGACCCCGTCCGCCCGCGGCCGCCCCGCGTCGGCGAGCAGGCGCGCCGCGGCCTCGGCTCCCGCCGCGCCTCCGGCCCCCGTCGCGCCGCGCGGCGCGGCCTCGCGCCAGGCGGCGAGCAGCGCCGCGGTGGCCGCGGGCGCGGCCTCTCGGCACAGCCCGTGGAAGGTGTCGGCCAAGAGGGGCTCGCCGCCGCGGGCCTCGGGCTCGAGCCGCGCCGCATCGACCCCGAGCAGCGCCGCCGACAGCCGCGGATAGTCGGGCGGCGCCGGCGCCGCGGCCGGCTGCCCGCCCCGCGCCCACGTCGGCAGCCCCCCGGCCAGCAGTAGCGAGCCGGCGGCGCCGGCGCCCCGCATGATCGACCGGCGCGTGAGCGGCATGTTCAGGGCGCCAGCCGGACGATGGCCGCGATGTCTGCCTTGGTCGCGAAGTGTTCGAGGTCGGCCTTGGTCGCGAGCGGATCGAGGTCGGCCCTGGTGATGGGCTCGCCGACCGCTTCGCTCAGGGCCGCGACGATGGCCTTGGCGTGGGTCGCGTTGCTGCCCGCGTCGGTGAGGGTCTCGGCCGCGTGCCGGGTGTCGAAGGCGATCATGTCCGAATGCGTCCCCTTCTCCTCTTCAAGGCCGCGTCTCCCGGCCGGCGTCGCCCCCGCGCCCCGGCGGCGCGCAGGAGCCGGGCCGGGGCGCCAGCCCGGGTTCCGTTGACACGTCCCTGACCGCATACTACCATGCGGGCGGAGGCGTCCGCATCTTCCCCGCGGGCGCGAGTCGGCCGCATTTCACCGGCCCTGGCGACGTCATGCCGAAGCTGCGAGTCGCGTCGTTCGCGCCGCTGGCGCTGATCATCGGTTTCGCGGCCGGGGGACCGGTGTCCGCGCCGGCCGCCGCGGCCCAGTCGGCGCCGGCGGCCGGCGCGGAGCCGGCCGGCGCGGGTGCCCACCGCGCCCTGCTCGACCGCTACTGCGTCACCTGCCACAACCGCGGCGTGGTCGACGGAGAGGGGCGTCCGGCGTCGCCGCTCCTCGGGCAGCTCCGCGCGGCGGGGCTGGCCCTCGACACCCTCGACCTTGCCGACGTCGGCGGCCATGCCGACACGTGGGAACGGGTCGTCCGCAAGGTGCGGGGCGGGGTGATGCCCCCGGCCGGGCGTCCCCGGCCCGAGGCCGCCGTCCTCGAGGGGTTCCTCGACTGGCTGGAGGGCGAGCTGGACCGCGCGTGGGCGGCCGCCCCCGACCCCGGCCGGACGGCCGCCTTCCACCGCCTGAACCGCACCGAGTACCGCAACGCCGTCCGCGACCTGCTCGCCGTCGAGATCGACGCCGGCGACTTCCTGCCGGCCGACGACTCGAGCTTCGGGTTCGACAACATGGGCGGCGTCCTGAAGATGTCGCAGGCGCTGATGGAGCGCTATCTGGCCGCCGCCCGCACCATCGCCCGGCTCGCGGTGGGCAGCCCGCCGCCGGCCGTCTCGGCCGACACCTACGAGGCGGCCCAGGACCTGTCCCAGCACGGCCGGGTCGAGGAGCTGCCCTTCGGCACCCGCGGCGGCCTCCACGTCGAGCACCTCTTCCCGCAGGACGCCGGCTACGACGTCCGCATCGAGCTGACCGGCACGCGGGGACTCCGCGAGGCCCACGTCCTCGAGGTGACCGTCGACGGCGAACCGGTGAAGCTGTTCACCCTCGGCCCCCCGTCCGGCGACGGGGCCCCCGGCAACCCCTACGCGCAGGCGTCCGCCATCGATTTCCGCCTGCCCGTCGCGGCCGGCCCCCGCGAGGTCGGGGTGACCTTCCACAAGCAGCCTTCGGCCCTCGTCGAACAGGTCCGCGAGCCGTTCCCGAACCCCCGGGTGGCGGGCAACGCCGGCGGCCTCGCGGGGGCGCAGCCGTTCGTGCGCAGCGTCACCATCACCGGTCCCCACGACGCGGCCGGCGCCGCCGACACCCCGTCGCGCGCCCGCATCTTCACGTGCCGCCCCGCCGGCGCCGCGGACGAGGCGGCGTGCGCCCGCGACGTCGTGTCGGCCCTGGCCCGCCGCGCCTACCGCCGCCCCGTCTCCGGCCGCGAGCTCGCGGTGCTCCTCGACTTCTACGAGCAGGGCCGGCAGGGCGGCGGCAGCTTCGACGACGGGGTGGAGCTGGCCATCCGGCGCCTGCTCGTCAGCCCCGAGTTCCTCTACCGCATCGAGGCCGACCCCGCGGGGGCCGTCCCCGGCGCGCCGTACCCGGTCTCCGATCTCGATCTCGCGTCGAGGCTCTCGTTCTTCCTCTGGAGCAGCATCCCCGACGACGCGCTCCTCGCGGCGGCCGAGGCCGGCCGCCTGCGCGGCCCCGGCGAGCTCGAGCGGCAGGTGCGCCGCATGCTGGCCGACCCCCGCTCGGAGACCCTGGCCACGAACTTCGCGGCGCAGTGGCTGCAGCTCCGCAACCTCGAGACCACCGTGCGGCCCGGCGACCCGTTCTCGGTCGCCTTCGACGAGTCGCTGCGCCAGAGCATGCTGCGCGAGACCCGGCTGTTCGTCGACAGCATCGTCCGCGGCGACCGCGGCGTCGTCGAGCTGCTCACCGCCGACTACACGTTCCTCAACGAGCGGCTGGCCGAGCACTACGGCGTGCCCGGAGTCGCCGGCAGCCACTTCCGGCGCGTCCGCCTGCCCGCCGACAGCCCCCGGCGGGGCATTCTCGGGCACGGCAGCGTCCTCACCCTGACGTCCCACGCCATCCGCACGTCGCCGGTGCTGCGCGGCAAGTGGATCCTCGACAACCTGCTCGGCACGCCGCCGCCCGACCCGCCGCCCAACGTCCCGGCCCTGAACGACCGGAAGACGCAGGCGAAGCGTCCCACGGTGCGGGCGCGGCTCGAGGCCCACCGCAACAACCCCGCGTGCTCGGCCTGCCACGCGATGATCGACCCGACGGGGTTCGCGCTCGAGAACTTCGACGCCATCGGCCGGTGGCGTCTCGTCGACGAGTCTTTCAACCCCATCGACGCGTCCGGGGTGCTGCCCGACGGCCGCGCCTTCGACGGGGTCGCCGAGCTGCGCGGCGCCCTCGCCCGCGCCCCCCGGCAGTTCGTCACCACCGTGGCCGAGAAGCTGATGACCTATGCCCTCGGCCGCGGCCTCGAGCACCACGACATGCCGACCCTGCGCCGCATCGTGCGCGAGGCGGCGGCCGGCGGCTACCGGTTCCAGACCATCGTTATCGGCATCGTCACCAGTGATCCGTTCCTGATGAGGAGATCGCAGTCATGATCGTCACGCAGAAGTCGCTGTCCCGCCGCATGGTGCTGCGCGGCCTCGGGGCCTCCGTCGCCCTGCCCCTGCTCGACGCCATGGTGCCCGCGCTGTCGGCGGCGGCCCGCTCGGTGACCGCGCCGGCGCCGAGGCTGGCGTTCTTCTACGTGCCGAACGGCATCCTCCCCGGGAGCTTCCACCCCGCCGGGGCCGGCGGGTCCGACTTCGACCTCACGCCGGTGCTGCAGCCGCTCGCCGACTACCGCGACCGGATGACGGTGGTCACGGGGCTGAGCAACGCGGGCGTCGTCAGCCCCAACGAGGGGGGCGGCGTCCACACCCGCGCCCACGGCGGCTGGCTCAACGGCGTCCTCCCCAAGCGCACCGAGGGGGCCGACATCCGCGCCGGCAAGACCATCGACCAGTACGCCGCCGACAAGCTGGGGGCCGACACCGCCCTGCGGTCGCTCGAACTGACCACCGAGTCGAACTACCAGGTCGGCAACTGCGAGAACGGCTACAGTTGCGCGTACCGCAACTCGACGTCGTGGCTCACTTCGACCACTCCGCTGCCCCACGAGCGCGACCCCCGGGTCGTCTTCCAGCGCCTGTTCGGCGACGGCGGCAGCGTCGAGGCGCGGCTGGCCCGGATGCGCACCGACCGCAGCATCCTCGACTCGGTCACCGAGAGCATCCGCCGTCTCGAGAAGCGGGTCGGCGCGCAGGACCGCGCCGCCGTCGGCGAGTACCTGCAGTCCATCCGCGAGATCGAGCGGCGCATCCAGCGCACCGAGGCCAACCAGGCTTCGACCCCGCTGCCCGCCGTCGACCAGCCGGCCGGGGTTCCCGACGACTACGGAGAACACGTGGGGCTGCTGCACGACATGCTCGTGCTCGCGTTCCGGGCCGACGTCACCCGCGTCAGCTGCATGCAGATGGCCCGCGAGACCAGCGGCCGCACCTATCCCGAAATCGGCGTGCCCGAGGCGCACCACACCGTCTCGCACCACCAGCAGGACCCGCACAACATCACGCAGTACACCCGGATCAGCCAGTACCAGATGCAGCTCTTCGCCCGGCTCGTCGAGAAGATGCGCAACGCCCCCGACGGCGACGGCACGCTGCTCGACCACGCCATCCTGCTGCACGGCGCGGGCATGGGCGACGGCGACCAGCACACGCCCTACAACCTGCCGATCACCCTCGTGGGCGGCGGCGGCCGGCTCGCCGGCAACCGCCACCTCGTCTACGACCTGCACACCCCGTTCATGAACCTCGGCCTGACCCTGCTCGAGAAGGTCGGCGTGCAGGTGGACCGCATCGCCGACAGCACCGGTCCGCTGACGGGCGTGTAGCAGCCCGGGGTGGAACCCCGGCGCCGCACCGCGCCCGAAAGACGCCGGCGACGCCGAGGACGCCGGCGGACGGAGAACGGGATGCGGCGTCGCTCGAATGAACGGGTGTTTCACCACGGGCTGGCAGTCGGGTTGCAGGCGGCCGCGACCGCCTGCGTGTGCGTCGTCACTGCCCTTCGGAGGGTCCCAACACCGGGTGGCGACTCCGACGCTTGCCGTTCGAGTCGAGCGTGTAGTGCCGTGCGGCCATTAGGAGAAAGTGCGTTCCCGCCATGCCAGCTAGCTGGTATCGAACCCCGCCGCAGGGACGCGCGGCGGCCGGCTTTTCGGGAATCCGAAGGCCGCTCGGCGCCGCCCGCCGGCATGAAGGCGTCCGGGGTGGAATCGCGGCGGGCTCCGGGAAACGAGGTGTCATCATGCGCGTCAGCAGCACGAGAAGGTCGTACGCGTCGGCGGCCCCGGCCGCCGTCGTCGTGCTCGCCGCGGGTTTCGCCGCGGCCGAGGCCGGGGGCCGGCGCGATGCGCCGCTCGTCGAGGCGGTGAAGGCGGCCGACGCCGGCCGGGTGCGGGCGCTGGTCGGCGACCCCGCGGTCGACGTGAACGCGGCGGGGCCCGACGGGGCCGCCGCCCTGCACTGGGCGGCGCACCGGGACGACGCGCGCCTGGTCGCGTTGCTGCTCGAGGCGGGGGCCGACGCCGCCGCGGCCAACCGCTACGGCGTGCAGCCGATAGCGCTCGCGGCCGAGAACGGCGGCGCCGCCGTCGCCGCGCTGCTGCTCGAGGCGGGCGCCGACCCCAACGCCGCCATGCAGGGGGGCGAGACGGCCCTGATGACCGCCGCCCGCACCGGCGACGCGGCGACGGTGCGGGCGCTGCTGGCGCGGGGCGCCGACCCCGACGCCCGCGACGGCTTCCGGGGCCAGACCGCCCTGATGTGGGCGGCGGCCCGCAACAACGCGGCCGCCGTGCGCGCGCTGGCCGAAGCGGGAGCCGACGTCCACGCGCGGACCGAGACCGCCGAGCGGCCCCCGGCCGGCAACCGGCTGTTCTATTCGCCGCCCCCGACCGGTTTCACCGCCCTGGCGTTCGCCGCCCGCGGCGGACATCTCGACGCCCTGCGGGCCCTGCTCGAGGCGGGGGCCGACGTGAACGACACTCTGTCCGACGGGCAGAGCGCCCTCGTCGTGGCGGTGGCCAACGCCAACTGGGAGCTCGCCGGCCACATGCTCGACCGCGGCGCCGACCCGAACCTCGCGGGGGCGGGGTGGAACGCCCTGCACCAGCTCGTCCGCACGCGGCGCATGAACACCGGGTTCGGGTTCCCCGCGCCCATTCCCGCCGGCAGCGTCGACAGCATCGACGTGCTCCGCAAGATGATCGCGCTGGGCGGCGACGTGAACGCGCGCATGACCACCAACGGCATGAAGGACGGCCAGCGGAACCGGCTGAACCGGCTCGGGGCCACCCCCTTCTTCCTCGCCGCGAAGGTCACCGACACCGAGGCCATGCGGGTACTCGTCGAGGCCGGGGCCGACGCGGTGACCCCCAACGCCGACGGCACCACCCCGCTGATGGTGGCGGCGGGGGTCGCCATCTGGAACCCCGGCGAGGACGGCGGGTCGCTGCCCGGGCAGGAGGACGAGGTGCTCGAGGCGGTGAAGACGTGCGTCGAGCTCGGCAACCCCGTCAACGCCGCGAACTACCGGGGAGAGACCGCCCTGCACGGGGCCGCGTTCCGGGGCGCGAACGACGTCGTCGAGTATCTCGTCGGGCAGGGGGCCGACCTCGACGCCCGCACCACGCTCGGGTACTCGCCACTGGCCATCGCCGACGGCTTCAGCTACTCTGATTTCTACAAGGCGCAGAAGCACACCGCGGCCCTGCTGCGCGACCTCATGGCGGCCCGCGGCATCTCCGCCGAGGGCGCCGGGCACGCCATCCCCGGCAGCCTCTGCCACGACTGTCTTCAGACCCGCGCCGACCAGATCGCCGACCGGGTGCGGTGGGAGGCCGCGCTCGAAGCCGAGTTCAACGCCCGGCCGCGGCCGTAGCCACCGCCCGAGACCGCCGCGGGCCGGGCGGCGCGCGCCCGGGCCGGGGAAGGCCCGCATCGAGTCAGCGCACGCCGAGGTCGCGGTCGAGCCGGACGACGGCGCCGCCGAGGCCGCGGCCGGGGCGCCGGGTGTAGCGCATGTCGGCCATCGACACGACGTAGCCGCCGGCCGTCTCCTCGACGGCATACGCGGGGAACCGTTTCCACGCCGCGAAGCCGCGGACGTGGGGCGCGGTCAGCGCCGCCTCGGTGACGGGCCCCTCGGGGCCCCGCGGCGTCGGGGCGGCGACCCGGCGCAGGGGTGGGCCGGACAGCCAGTCGAGCTCGCGGAAGCGGTAGCGGTCGGGGTACGCGGCGACGATGCCGCGGCGGAACGGGTTGCCGGGTTCGGGAATCGCCAGCACGTCGGCCGGGGCCTCGCCGTCCGGGCGCGCCAGGGCGGCCGCGGCCGTGCGCTCGGCCGCGCGCGAGGCCGCGGCCATGCCCCCCGCGTAGATCGCCAACCCGGCCAGGCACGCGGCCGCCACCCGCGGCAGCCGGTCGCGCCCGACCCCCGCCGCCCGCGCCCAGACGATGGCCGCGAGGCCCGCCGCCCACGCCAGGGCCATGGCCGGCGGGGTGTCCGCGAACCGGCCGAACCCGATCACCAGCCCCGTCACCGCGGTCGCCGCCGTCGCCAGCAGCCCCCACCCGGCGATGCCCGCCGGCGACGCCGAGTGCGCCAGCACCACCGTCAGGCCGGCCAGCAGCCACACCCACGGGTCGATGACGAACAGGGCGTCGCCATAGAACCAGGTGTCGTCGAACGGCATGAGGAACCGCACGCCGTAGGTGTTCAGCCAGTCGAGGACCGGGTGGCTGAGCACCCCCGCCGCCGTCAGCCGCAGCAGCGGCCCCGCCCGCGCCGCCGGCTCGCGGCCCCGCCGCCGCGCCGCCAGCCGGTCGAGCAGCAGCAGGGCCGCCGTCAGCACCAGCGGCAGAACCACCATCGCCAGCACCCCGTGCGTCCAGCCCCGCCGGAAGCCGAGCGACAGGTCGCGGCTGACGAACATGGTGACGGCGTCGATGTCGGGGGCGTTGGCGGCCAGCACGCCGGCCGGGACGGCCATCGCGGCGGCGCCGTTCCGCAGGCGGGTCTCGGCGAGGGTGGCGCCGACCAGGGTGTGGGCGAGAGGGTCCATGATTCCGACGATTGAGTCCGCGCCGTTCTACGGCGCAGATTCCTGGCCCGGAGAGCGTCGCCGCGCGACCTCGCGGCCGCTGTTGCGGCTCCGCTCGCCGCCCAACCAACCCTCCAGGAATCCGCGCCGTTCTACGGCGCAGATTCCTGGCCCGGAGAGCGTCGCCGCGCGACCTCGCGGCCGCTGTTGCGGCTCCGCTCGCCGCCCAACCAACCCTCCAGGAATCCGCGCCGTTCTACGGCGCAGATTCCTGGCCCGGAGAGCGTCGCCGCGCGACCTCGCGGCCGCTGTTGCGGCTCCGCTCGCCGCCCAACCAACCCTCCAGGAATCCGCGCCGTTCTACGGCGCAGATTCCTGGCCCGGAGAGCGTCGCCGCGCGACCTCGCGGCCGCTGTTGCGGCTCCGCTCGCCGCCCAACCAACCCTCCAGGAATCCGCGCCGTTCTACGGCGCAGATTCCTGGCCCGGAGAGCGTCGCCGCGCGACCTCGCGGCCGCTGTTGCGGCTCCGCTCGCCGCCCAACCAACCCTCCAGGAATCCGCGCCGTTCTACGGCGCAGATTCCTGGCCCGCGGCGGCGTGGCCGGGAGGCCGCCCGGCCTTCCCGGGCGGGTCGAGCAGCTCGAAGCGGTCGGTCCACCGCTGGTCCATCGCGTCGAGCCGGTCCGACCACCGCCGGTCCATCGCGTCGAGCCGCTCCGACCACCGCTTGTCCATGGCCTCGAAGCGTTCCCGGTTGGCGATTTCTGCCGCCTGGAAGCGCTTGTCCATGGCCTCGAAGTGTTCCCGGTTGGCTTTCTCCGCCATCTCGAAGCGTTCCCGGTTGGCCCTTTCCGCCATGTCGAAGCGCTCCCGGTTGACGATTTCTGCCGCCTGGAAGCGCTTGTCCATGGCCTCGAAGCGCTCGCGGTTGGCGTTTTCTGCCATCTCGAAGCGCTTGTCCATGGCCTCGAAGTGTTCGCGGTTGGCGTTTTCCGCCATCTCGAAGCGCTTGTCCATGGCCTCGAAGCGCTCGCGGTTGGCGTTTTCTGCCATCTCGAAGCGCTTGTCCATGGCCTCGAAGTGTTCGCGGTTGGCCTTTTCGGCCATGTCGAAGCGCTTGTCCACGACCTTCCACAGGGCCACGAACAGCGCGGTCCCGGTTCCGATTACCGCGGTCCCGGTTCCGACCACCGCCAGCAGCGTCGCGTCCATTGCCGTCCTCTCTACCGGGCCGATGCCTCGCCGCCGCCGCCCGGTCTCCGGGAAAACCGGAGCAAGGTGCGTGCCGGCCTCGCCGCCCGGCGGCCGGAACGAACGCAAACCGCGGCCTCCCGGCGCCCGGGGACTGGAGCAAGGCGCGTGCCGGCCTCGCCGCCCGGCGGCCGGAACGGACGCAAAACCGCCGCCGCCCGGTCCCCGGGAACTGGAGAAGGCGCGTGCCGGCCCGCCGTCCGGCTGCTGCGGCAGATCTCCGCCCTCATCTGGTTGCGAGACGTCCCCTGCCGGCGCTTGCCGGCTCCGCCCGCGGCCGGTTATCCGGCGGCGGCGGCGTGGCCGGGAGGCCGCCCGGCCTTCCCGGGCGGGTCGAGCAGCTCGAAGCGGTCGGTCCACCGCTGGTCCATCGCGTCGAGCCGCTCCGACCACCGCCGGTCCATCGCGTCGAGCCGCTCCGACCACCGCTTGTCCATGGCCTCGAAGTGTTCGCGGTTGGCTTTCTCCGCCATGTCGAAGCGTTCCCGGTTGGCGATTTCTGCCGCCTGGAAGCGCTTGTCCATGGCCTCGAAGTGTTCGCGGTTGGCTTTCTCCGCCATGTCGAAGCGTTCCCGGTTGGCCCTTTCCGCCATGTCGAAGCGCTCCCGGTTGACGATTTCTGCCGCCTGGAAGCGCTTGTCCATGGCCTCGAAGCGCTCGCGGTTGGCGTTTTCCGCCATCTCGAAGCGCTTGTCCATGGCCTCGAAGCGCTCGCGGTTGGCGTTTTCTGCCATCTCGAAGCGCTTGTCCATGGCCTCGAAGTGTTCGCGGTTGGCCTTTTCGGCCATGTCGAAGCGCTTGTCCACGACCTTCCACAGGGCCACGAACAGCGCGGTTCCGGTTCCGATTACCGCGGTCCCGGTTCCGACCACCGCCAGCAGCGTCGCGTCCATTGCCGTCCTCTCTACCGGGCCGATGCCTCGCCGCCGCCGCCCGGTCTCCGGGAAAACCGAAGCAAGGTGCGTGCCGGCCTCGCCGCCCGGCGGCCGGAACGAACGCAAACCGCGGCCTCCCGGCGCCCGGAGCAAGGCGCGTGCCGGTCTCGCCGCCCGGCGGCCGGAACGGACGCAAACCGCCGTCGCCCGGTCCCCGGGGACTGGAGCAAAGGCGCGTGCCGGCCCGCCGTCCGGCTGCTGCGGCCGATCTCCGCCCTTTCCTGGTTGCGAGACGTCCCCTGCCGGCGCTTGCCGGCTCCGCCCGCGGCCGGTTATCCGGCGGCGGCGTGGCCGGGAGGCCGCCCGGCCTTCCCGGGCGGGTCGAGCAGCTCGAAGCGGTCGGTCCACCGCTGGTCCATCGCGTCGAGCCGGTCCGACCACCGCCGGTCCATCGCGTCGAGCCGCTCCGACCACCGCTTGTCCATGGCCTCGAAGTGTTCGCGGTTGGCTTTCTCCGCCATCTCGAAGCGTTCCCGGTTGGCGATTTCTGCCGCCTGGAAGCGCTTGTCCATGGCCTCGAAGTGTTCGCGGTTGGCTTTCTCCGCCATCTCGAAGCGTTCCCGGTTGGCCTTTTCGGCCACCTCGAAGCGTTCTCGGTTGGCCCTCTCCGCCATGTCGAAGCGTTCTCGGTTGGCGATTTCTGCCGCCTGGAAGCGCTTGTCCATGGCCTCGAAGCGTTCTCGGTTGGCGTTTTCCGCCATGTCGAAGCGTTCCCGGTTGGCCTTTTCGGCCATGTCGAAGCGCTTGTCCACGACCTTCCACAGGGCTACGAACAGCGCGACCCCGGTTCCGACGACCGCAATCCCGGTTCCGACCACCGTCAGCAGCGTCGCGTCCATTGCCGTCCTCTCTGCCGGGCCGATGCCTCGCCGCCGCTGCCCGGCGCCGGACATGAAAGCAAGGCGCTTGCCGGGGCCGGCCGCCGGGCCGGTCTCCGCCGCCCCCCCGGTTGCGAGACGTCCCCTGCCGGCGCTTGCCGGCTCCGCCCGCGGCCGGTTATCCGGCGGCGGCGTGGCCGGGAGGCCGCCCGGCCTTCCCGGGCGGGTCGAGCAGCTCGAAGCGGTCGGTCCACCGCTGGTCCATCGCGTCGAGCCGCTCCGACCACCGCCGGTCCATCGCGTCGAGCCGCTCCGACCACCGCTTGTCCATGGCCTCGAAGCGTTCCCGGTTGGCGATTTCTGCCGCCTGGAAGCGCTTGTCCATGGCCTCGAAGTGTTCGCGGTTGGCTTTCTCCGCCATCTCGAAGCGTTCCCGGTTGGCCCTTTCCGCCATGTCGAAGCGCTCCCGGTTGACGATTTCTGCCGCCTGGAAGCGCTTGTCCATGGCCTCGAAGCGCTCGCGGTTGGCGTTTTCCGCCATCTCGAAGCGCTTGTCCATGGCCTCGAAGCGCTCGCGGTTGGCGTTTTCCGCCATCTCGAAGCGCTCGCGGTTGGCGATTTCTGCCGCCTGGAAGCGCTTGTCCATGGCCTCGAAGCGCTCGCGGTTGGCGATTTCTGCCGCCTGGAAGCGCTTGTCCATGGCCTCGAAGTGTTCGCGGTTGGCCTTTTCGGCCATGTCGAAGCGCTTGTCCACGACCTTCCACAGGGCCACGGGCGGTCCCGGTTCCGATCACCGCGGTCCCGGTTCCGACCACCGCCAGCAGCGTCGCGTCCATTGCCGTCCTCTCTACCGGGCCGATGCCTCGCCGCGCCGCCCGGTCTCCGGGAAAACCGAAGCAAGGTGCGTGCCGGCCTCGCCGCCCGGCGGCCGGAACGAACGCAAACCGCGGCCTCCCGGCGCCCGGAGCAAGGCGCGTGCCGGTCTCGCCGCCCGGCGGCCGGAACGGACGCAAACCGCCGTCGCCCGGTCCCCGGGGACTGGAGCAAAGGCGCGTGCCGGCCCGCCGTCCGGCTGCTGCGGCAGATCTCCGCCCTTTCCTGGTTGCGAGACGTCCCCTGCCGGCGCTTGCCGGCTCCGCCCGCGGCCGGTTATCCGGCGGCGGCGTGGCCGGGAGGCCGCCCGGCCTTCCCGGGCGGGTCGAGCAGCTCGAAGCGGTCGGTCCACCGCTGGTCCATCGCCGAGCCGGTCCGACCACCGCCGGTCCATCGCGTCGAGCCGCTCCGACCACCGCTTGTCCATGGCCTCGAAGCGTTCCCGGTTGGCGTTTTCTGCCGCCTGGAAGCGCTTGTCCATGGCCTCGAAGTGTTCCCGGTTGGCTTTCTCCGCCATCTCGAAGCGTTCCCGGTTGGCCCTTTCCGCCATCTCGGCGCTCCCGGTTGACGATTTCTGCCGCCTGGAAGCGCTTGTCCATGGCCTCGAAGCGCTCGCGGTTGGCGTTTTCTGCCATCTCGAAGCGCTTGTCCATGGCCTCGAAGCGCTTGTCCATGGCCTCGAAGCGCTCGCGGTTGGCGTTTTCTGCCGCCTGGAAGCGCTTGTCCATGGCCTCGAAGTGTTCGCGGTTGGCCTTTTCGGCCATGTCGAAGCGCTTGTCCACGACCTTCCACAGGGCCACGAACAGCGCGGTCCCGGTTCCGATCACCGCGGTCCCGGTTCCGACCACCGCCAGCAGCGTCGCGTCCATTGCCGTTCTCTACCAGGCCGATGCCTCGCCGCCGCCGCCCGGTCTCCGGGAAAACCGAAGCAAGGTGCGTGCCGGTCTCGCCGCCCGGCGGCCGGAACGAACGCGGCCTCTCACCGCGGTCCCGGTTCCGACCACCGCCAGCAGCGTCGCGTCCATTGCCGTCCTCTCTACCGGGCGATGCCTCGCCGCCGCCGCCCTGTCTCCGGGAAAACCAAAGCAAGGTGCGTGCCGGCCTCGCCGCCCGGCGGCCGGAACGAACGCAAACCGCGGCCTCCCGGCACCCGGAGCAAGGCGCGTGCCGGCCTCGCCGCCCGGCGGCCGGAACGGACGCAAAACCGCCGCCGCCCGGTCCCCGGGAACTGGAGCAAAGGCGCGTGCCGGCCCGCCGTCCGGCTGCTGCGGCCGATCTCCGCCCTTTCCTGGTTGCGAGACGTCCCCTGCCGGCGCGTGCCGGCTCCGTCCGCGGCCGGTTATCCGGCGGCGGCGTGGCCGGGAGGCCGCCCGGCCTTCCCGGGCGGGTCGAGCAGCTCGAAGCGGTCGGTCCACCGCTGGTCCATCGCGTCGAGCCGGTCCGACCACCGCTGGTCCATCGCGTCGAGCCGCTCCGACCACCGCTTGTCCATGGCCTCGAAGCGTTCCCGGTTGGCGATTTCTGCCGCCTGGAAGCGCTTGTCCATGGCCTCGAAGCGTTCCCGGTTGGCTTTCTCCGCCATCTCGAAGCGTTCCCGGTTGGCCCTTTCCGCCATGTCGAAGCGCTCCCGGTTGACGATTTCTGCCGCCTGGAAGCGCTTGTCCATGGCCTCGAAGCGCTCGCGGTTGGCGTTTTCCGCCATCTCGAAGCGCTTGTCCATGGCCTCGAAGCGCTTGTCCATGGCCTCGAAGTGTTCGCGGTTGGCCTTTTCGGCCATGTCGAAGCGCTTGTCCACGGTTGGGCCACGAACAGCGCGGTCCCGGTTCCGATCACCGCGGTCCCGGTTCCGACCACCGCCAGCGCTTCGCGTCCATTGCCGTCCTCTCTACCGCCGATGCCTCGCCGCCGGCCCGGTCTCCGGGAAAACCAAAGCGGTTTGCCGGCCTCGCCGCCCGGCGGCCGGAACGAACGCAAACCGCGGCCTCCCGGCGCCCGGGGACTGGAGCAAGGCGCGTGCCGGCCTCGCCGCCCGGCGGCCGGAACGAACGCAAAACCGCCGCCGCCCGGTCCCCGGGAACTGGAGCAAAGGCGCGCCGGCCCGCCGTCCGGCTGCTGCGGCAGATCTCCGCCCTTTCCTGGTTGCGAGACGTCCCCTGCCGGCGCTTGCCGGCTCCGTCCGCGGCCGGTTATCCGGCGGCGGCGTGGCCGGGAGGCCGCCCGGCCTTCCCGGGCGGGTCGAGCAGCTCGAAGCGGTCCGTCCACCGCTGGCCATCGCGTCGAGCCGGTCCGACCACCGCCGGTCCATCGCGTCGAGCCGCTCCGACCAACGCTTGTCCATGGCCTCGAAGCGTTCCCGGTTGGCGATTTCTGCCGCCTGGAAGCGCTTGTCCATGGCCTCGAAGCGTTCCCGGTTGGCTTTCTCCGCCATCTCGAAGCGTTCCCGGTTGGCCCTTTCCGCCATGTCGAAGCGCTCCCGGTTGACGATTTCTGCCGCCTGGAAGCGCTTGTCCATGGCCTCGAAGCGCTCGCGGTTGGCGTTTTCCGCCATCTCGAAGCGCTCGCGGTTGGCGTTTTCTGCCGCCTCGAAGCGCTTGTCCATGGCCTCGAAGCGCTTGTCCATGGCCTCGAAGCGCTTGTCCATGGCCTCGAAGCGCTTGTCCATGGCCTCGAAGCGCTCGCGGTTGGCCCTTTCCGCCATGTCGAAGCGCTCGCGGTTGGCGTTTTCCGCCATCTCGAAGCGCTCGTGGTTGGCGATTTCTGCCGCCTGGAAGCGCTTGTCCATGGCCTCGAAGTGTTCGCGGTTGGCCTTTTCGGCCATGTCGAAGCGCTTGTCCACGACCTTCCACAGGGCCACGAACAGCGCGGTCCCGGTTCCGATCACCGCGGTCCCGGTTCCGACCACCGCCAGCAGCGTCGCGTCCATTGCCGTCCTCTCTACCGGGCCGATGCCTCGCCGCCGCCGCCCGGTCTCCGGGAAAACCGAAGCAAGGTGCGTGCCGGCCTCGCCGCCCGGCGGCCGGAACGAACGCAAACCGCGGCCTCCCGGCGCCCGGGGACTGGAGCAAGGCGCGTGCCGGCCTCGCCGCCCGGCGGCCGGAACGGACGCAAAACCGCCGCCCGGTCCCCGGGAACTGGAGCAAAGGCGCTTGCCGGCCCGCCGTCCGGCTGCTGCGGCAGATCTCCGCCCTCCTGGTTGCGAGACGTCCCCTGCCGGCGCTTGCCGGCTCCGCCCGCGGCCGGTTATCCGGCGGCGGCGTGGCCGGGAGGCCGCCCGGCCTTCCCGGGCGGGTCGAGCAGCTCGAAGCGGTCGGTCCACCGCTGGTCCATCGCGTCGAGCCGCTCCGACCACCGCCGGTCCATCGCGTCGAGCCGCTCCGACCACCGCTTGTCCATGGCCTTGAAGTGTTCGCGGTTGGCTTTCTCCGCCATCTCGAAGCGTTCCCGGTTGGCGATTTCTGCCGCCTGGAAGCGCTTGTCCATGGCCTCGAAGTGTTCGCGGTTGGCTTTCTCCGCTATCTCGAAGCGTTCCCGGTTGGCCCTCTCCGCCATGTCGAAGCGTTCTCGGTTGGCGATTTCTGCCGCCTGGAAGCGCTTGTCCATGGCCTCGAAGTGTTCTCGGTTGGCGTTTTCCGCCATGTCGAAGCGCTCCCGGTTGACGATTTCTGCCGCCTGGAAGCGCTTGTCCATGGCCTCGAAGCGCTCGCGGTTGGCGTTTTCTGCCATCTCGAAGCGCTCGCGGTTGGCGATTTCTGCCGCCTGGAAGCGCTTGTCCATGGCCTCGAAGTGTTCGCGGTTGGCCTTTTCGGCCATGTCGAAGCGCTTGTCCACGACCTTCCACAGGGCCACGAACAGCGCGGTCCCGGTTCCGATCACCGCGGTCCCGGTTCCGACCACCGCCAGCAGCGTCGCGTCCATTGCCGTCCTCTCTACCGGGCCGATGCCTCGCCGCCGCCGCCCGGTCTCCGGGAAAACCGAAGCAAGGTGCGTGCCGGCCTCGCTGCCCGGCGGCCGGAACGAACGCAAACCGCGGCCTCTCACCGCGGTCCCGGTTCCGACCACCGCCAGCAGCGTCGCGTCCATTGCCGTCCTCTCTACCGGGCCGATGCCTCGCCGCGGCTGCCCGGTCCCCGGGAACCGAAGCAAGGTGCGTGCCGGCCTCGCCGCCTGGCGGCCGGAACGAACGCAAACCGCGGTCGCCCGGCGCCCGGAGCAAGGCGCGTGCCGGCCTCGCCGCCCGGCGGCCGGAACGGACGCAAACCGCCGCCGCCCGGTCCCCGGGAACTGGAGCAAGGCGCGTGCCGGCCCGCCGTCCGGCTGCCGCGGCCGATCTCCGCCCTCTCTGGTTGCGAGACGTCCCCTGCCGGCGCTTGCCGGCTCCGCCCGCGGCCGGTTATCCGGCGGCGGCGTGGCCGGGAGGCCGCCCGGCCTTCCCGGGCGGGTCGAGCAGCTCGAAGCGGTCGGTCCACCGCTGGTCCATCGCGTCGAGCCGCTCCGACCACCGCCGGTCCATCGCGTCGAGCCGCTCCGACCACCGCTTGTCCATGGCCTCGAAGCGTTCCCGGTTGGCCCTTTCCGCCATCTCGAAGCGCTCACGGTTGGCCTTTTCGGCCGCCTCGAAGCGTTCTCGGTTGGCCCTCTCCGCCATGTCGAAGCGTTCTCGGTTGGCGATTTCTGCCGCCTCGAAGCGCTTCTCCATGGCCTCGAAGCGTTCTCGGTTGGCGTTTTCCGCCATGTCGAAGCGCTCGCGGTTGGCGATTTCTGCCGCCTGGAAGCGCTTGTCCATGGCCTCGAAGTGTTCGCGGTTGGCTTTCTCCGCCATGTCGAAGCGCTCGCGGTTGGCGATTTCTGCCGCCTGGAAGCGCTTGTCCATGGCCTCGAAGCGCTCGCGGTTGGCGTTTTCTGCCATGTCGAAGCGCTTGTCCATGGCCTCGAAGCGCTCGCGGTTGGCGATTTCTGCCGCCTGGAAGCGCTTGTCCATGGCCTCGAAGTGTTCGCGGTTGGCCTTTTCGGCCATGTCGAAGCGCTTGTCCACGACCTTCCACAGGGCCACGAACAGCGCGGTCCCGGTTCCGACCACCGCCAGCAGCGTCGCGTCCATCGCTGTCCTCTCTACCGGGCCGGTGCCTCGTCGCGGCTGCCCGGTCCCCGGGAACCGAAGCAAGGTGCGTGCCGGCCTCGCCGCCCGGCCGGCGGGACGAACGCAAACCGCGGCCGCCCGGTCTCCGGGACCTGGGGCAAGGCGCGTGCCGGCCTCGCCGCCCGGCGGCCGGAACGGACGCAAACCGCGGTCGCCCGGTCCCCGGGAACCGAAGCAAGGTGCGTGCCGGCCTCGCCGCCCGGCGGCCGGAACGAACGCAAACCGCGGCCTCCCGGCGCCCGGGGACTGGAGCAAGGCGCGTGCCGGCCTCGCCGCCCGGCGGCCGGAACGGACGCAAAACCGCCGCCCGGTCCCCGGGAACTGGAGCAAAGGCGCTTGCCGGCCCGCCGTCCGGCTGCTGCGGCAGATCTCCGCCCTCCTGGTTGCGAGACGTCCCCTGCCGGCGCTTGCCGGCTCCGCCCGCGGCCGGTTATCCGGCGGCGGCGTGGCCGGGAGGCCGCCCGGCCTTCCCGGGCGGGTCGAGCAGCTCGAAGCGGTCGGTCCACCGCTGGTCCATCGCGTCGAGCCGCTCCGACCACCGCCGGTCCATCGCGTCGAGCCGCTCCGACCACCGCTTGTCCATGGCCTTGAAGTGTTCGCGGTTGGCTTTCTCCGCCATCTCGAAGCGTTCCCGGTTGGCGATTTCTGCCGCCTGGAAGCGCTTGTCCATGGCCTCGAAGTGTTCGCGGTTGGCTTTCTCCGCTATCTCGAAGCGTTCCCGGTTGGCCCTCTCCGCCATGTCGAAGCGTTCTCGGTTGGCGATTTCTGCCGCCTGGAAGCGCTTGTCCATGGCCTCGAAGTGTTCTCGGTTGGCGTTTTCCGCCATGTCGAAGCGCTCCCGGTTGACGATTTCTGCCGCCTGGAAGCGCTTGTCCATGGCCTCGAAGCGCTCGCGGTTGGCGTTTTCTGCCATCTCGAAGCGCTCGCGGTTGGCGATTTCTGCCGCCTGGAAGCGCTTGTCCATGGCCTCGAAGTGTTCGCGGTTGGCCTTTTCGGCCATGTCGAAGCGCTTGTCCACGACCTTCCACAGGGCCACGAACAGCGCGGTCCCGGTTCCGATCACCGCGGTCCCGGTTCCGACCACCGCCAGCAGCGTCGCGTCCATTGCCGTCCTCTCTACCGGGCCGATGCCTCGCCGCCGCCGCCCGGTCTCCGGGAAAACCGAAGCAAGGTGCGTGCCGGCCTCGCTGCCCGGCGGCCGGAACGAACGCAAACCGCGGCCTCTCACCGCGGTCCCGGTTCCGACCACCGCCAGCAGCGTCGCGTCCATTGCCGTCCTCTCTACCGGGCCGATGCCTCGCCGCGGCTGCCCGGTCCCCGGGAACCGAAGCAAGGTGCGTGCCGGCCTCGCCGCCTGGCGGCCGGAACGAACGCAAACCGCGGTCGCCCGGCGCCCGGAGCAAGGCGCGTGCCGGCCTCGCCGCCCGGCGGCCGGAACGGACGCAAACCGCCGCCGCCCGGTCCCCGGGAACTGGAGCAAGGCGCGTGCCGGCCCGCCGTCCGGCTGCCGCGGCCGATCTCCGCCCTCTCTGGTTGCGAGACGTCCCCTGCCGGCGCTTGCCGGCTCCGCCCGCGGCCGGTTATCCGGCGGCGGCGTGGCCGGGAGGCCGCCCGGCCTTCCCGGGCGGGTCGAGCAGCTCGAAGCGGTCGGTCCACCGCTGGTCCATCGCGTCGAGCCGCTCCGACCACCGCCGGTCCATCGCGTCGAGCCGCTCCGACCACCGCTTGTCCATGGCCTCGAAGCGTTCCCGGTTGGCCCTTTCCGCCATCTCGAAGCGCTCACGGTTGGCCTTTTCGGCCGCCTCGAAGCGTTCTCGGTTGGCCCTCTCCGCCATGTCGAAGCGTTCTCGGTTGGCGATTTCTGCCGCCTCGAAGCGCTTCTCCATGGCCTCGAAGCGTTCTCGGTTGGCGTTTTCCGCCATGTCGAAGCGCTCGCGGTTGGCGATTTCTGCCGCCTGGAAGCGCTTGTCCATGGCCTCGAAGTGTTCGCGGTTGGCTTTCTCCGCCATGTCGAAGCGCTCGCGGTTGGCGATTTCTGCCGCCTGGAAGCGCTTGTCCATGGCCTCGAAGCGCTCGCGGTTGGCGTTTTCTGCCATGTCGAAGCGCTTGTCCATGGCCTCGAAGCGCTCGCGGTTGGCGATTTCTGCCGCCTGGAAGCGCTTGTCCATGGCCTCGAAGTGTTCGCGGTTGGCCTTTTCGGCCATGTCGAAGCGCTTGTCCACGACCTTCCACAGGGCCACGAACAGCGCGGTCCCGGTTCCGACCACCGCCAGCAGCGTCGCGTCCATCGCTGTCCTCTCTACCGGGCCGGTGCCTCGTCGCGGCTGCCCGGTCCCCGGGAACCGAAGCAAGGTGCGTGCCGGCCTCGCCGCCCGGCCGGCGGGACGAACGCAAACCGCGGCCGCCCGGTCTCCGGGACCTGGGGCAAGGCGCGTGCCGGCCTCGCCGCCCGGCGGCCGGAACGGACGCAAACCGCGGTCGCCCGGTCCCCGGGAACCGAAGCAAGGTGCGTGCCGGCCTCGCCGCCTGGCGGCCGGAACGAACGCAAACCGCGGTCGCCCGGTCTCCGGGACCTGGAGCAAGGCGCGTGCCGGCTCGCTGCCGCCGCCCGGCCGGCGGGACGGACGCAAACCGCGGCCGCCCGGTCTCCGGGACCTGTGGCAAGGTGCGTGCCGGCCTCGCCGCCCGGCCGGCGGGACGAACGCAAACCGCGGTCGCCCGGTCTCCGGGACCTGGAGCAAGGCGCGTGCCGGCTCGCTGCCGCCGCCTGGCGGCCGGAACGAACGCAAACCGCGGTCGCCCGGTCTCCGGGACCTGGAGCAAGGCGCGTGCCGGCTCGCTGCCGCCGCCCGGCCGGCGGGACGGACGCAAACCGCGGCCGCCCGGTCTCCGGGACCTGTGGCAAGGTGCGTGCCGGCCTCGGCGCCCGGCGGCCGGAACGAACGCAAACCGCGGTCGCCCGGTCTCCGGGACCTGGAGCAAGGCGCGTGCCGGCCTCGGTGCCCGGCGGCCGGGACGAACGCAAACTGCGGTCGCCCGGTCTCCGGGACCTGGAGCAAGGCGCGTGCCGGCTCGCTGCCGCCGCCCGGCCGGCGGGACGAACGCAAACCGCGGCCGCCCGGTCTCCGGGACCTGTGGCAAGGTGCGTGCCGGCCTCGCCGCCCGGCGGCCGGGACGAACGCAAACCGCGGCCGCCCGGTCTCCGGGACCTGGAGCAAGGCGCGTGCCGGCTCGCTGCCGCCGCCCGGCCGGCGGGACGGACGCAAACCGCGGCCGCCCGGTCTCCGGGACCTGGCAAGGCGCGTGTCGGCCCCGCCGCCCGGCGGCCGGGACGGCACGCAAACCGCGGCCGGCTCGGTTCCGCGAACCGGGCCGTCCGTCGCCGACCGGTGCGTTGAAGCGTTCCGGCGTGCGCCGGTCCCGGAACCGCGCGTTTCTCCAAGCATACTCCGACCTGCGGCCGCGGGCGACCCGGCGCTCCTCCCGGCGGGAGCCGCACCGGTCGCGCGTCAAAAAAGTGAGACGCCGCCCGCCGGGGGATCCGACGCCGCTGGTTCTCGCGGCGTCCGTACCAGTTCCCTGGAGGCCAGGAACGACACCGTGATCGACAACGCCGACAGCGCCAACGAGCACTCGTCTCACGAATCTGGCGCGCACCCGAGCCGCACGGCCGCACTCCCGCCTTCGCACCGGCTCGTTCGGCGACACCGTGATCGACAACGCCGACAGCGCCAACGAGCACTCGTCTCACGAATCTGGCGCGCACCCGAGCCGCACGGCCGCACTCCCGCCTTCGCACCGGCTCGTTCGGCGGCCACCGGGTCTCTTCGACGCCATCCGCGCACTCCCGCCTTCGCACCGGCTCTTTCGGCGGCTACGGGGTCTCTTCGACGCCATCCGCGCACCCCCGCCTTCGCACCGGCTCGTTCGGCGGCTACGGGGTCTCTTCGACGCCATCCGCGCACTCCCGCCCTTGCACCGGCTCGTTCGGCGGCTACGGGGTCTCTTCGACGCCATCCGCGCACTCCCGCCCTTGCACCGGCTCGTTCGGCCGTGTTACGCTCTCGCACCGGTCGGGCTTCGGCGCCCCGGCCGGGGCGCGCCGCCGCCCGGCGTGAACAGGCGGCGGGGCGGCTCTCGCATCGGCCGGGGCTTCGGCGTCCCGGGGCGTGCGGCGGCCACGATCGGTTCGTCCGGCCGCGGGCGCGCCGGCCGCGGCGGTCTCCCGCGTGGAGAGCCGCCGCCGCTGGCGGGTCCGGCGGCGAGGCTGTATTCTGGATTTGCGCCGGTACGCGGCGTGTGCTACGCTTGCGCGTTTTTCGACGCTCGGTTGGCGTGAGGAGGGCTACAGACCTGATGCGCATCGGACGATAGGGTGGCCAACACCGGGGTGGGGGGTGGACCTGATCCCGATTCCCCGTCGCCACGAGGAGACGGACCAACAAGGGAGAGTGCGCAATGCGTACGACGGGAGTGAATTTCGCGAGAGGCAGTTGCTGCAGGGCGCTGAAGTGGATGGCGCCGATGAGGATGGCGCTGTTCGGCGTGGTGTTCGCGGTGGGGGCCGGTTCGGCCTCGGCGCAGATGACCATCAGCGGCACGGATGACAACACGAAGGTGCTCGAGGGCGATCGGGCGGCGTTCAACATCAGCATCAAGTGGCGGCAAGCCACCAGTGCGCCCGCCAGAACGGTGGTGGTGAGCGGCACCGCGGCGGTCAGTTTTCGCGATCCGGCCGCTATGACTGCTGGAGCATTGCCGATAGCCGCCCCGCAAACCAATGCCTGTTGCGCCGGCAACGGCAACCGGGACGGAACCCTCGGCAACCTGATTACCGAGGCCGAGGCGGCGGATTTCACCACGGCGTTGGCTGGCTTGACGCTCAGGATACCGCAAAACACTTCGACGGCCACGACTACCCAGGGAACTGTCAGCGGAACGATTTACATGGAGACGGCCACTGACCCCGATGCGGAAGACGAGGCCGTCAGGGTGACCTTCACCGTCGCTGCTGACGGCGCCACCGGACAGGACGGCAGTGCACTCACCGTCCCGACCGACGCCACCCGCGAACTCATCATCGATGACCGCCAGGAACAGAAGTTCCGGTGGCGGAATGTGCCGAGCGATTTGAAGGAAGGCGGGAGCGCCACCTGGCAGATTGACGCCGATCCGCCCGGCACGAATCTGGAGTGGGTGACGTCGCTGTTCACGGACGAGGCTGGTTACACTTTCAGCGCCACCACGGTGGGCACCGGTAACCCCCCCTCGAGGGACGTAACCCTGACTGCGCCAACGAATGACGGGAATCGGACCGGCGATACGGTCACGGTGCGCGCGACCGCCGCGGGTACCCGCACCGATCTGCCCGGGCTCGCTCCGTTAACAATCGAGGTCGAGGACCTCCACACGCTGCCCGCCGCCGGCGACATCGAGGCGAAGGCGTACGCGGACAACGGCCGCGGCAGCAGGACCAGCAACGAGGCCAACTCGGTCACGGAGGGCGGCGACCCGGTCCACGTGCGGGTCACGATCGATCGCGGGACCGACGGGTATCCCTCGGGCGAGGCGCTCACCGTGAGACCCGTGCTCGGCTCGTCGGGCCACAGCGCGGACTACCGGATCGAGCCGGCTTCGATCGAGATTGCCTCCGGAACAGGCGAGAAGTCCGCTGACTTCATGCTGTGGGCGGAGGCGGACAACGACGTCGGGGCCGAGACGCTCACGTTGAACCTCGTGACGACGGGCAAGACCGCCGCCAACGGCGCCGCCAGCGCCGAGGGGGGGACGGTGACGGGGTCGTTCTCGATCGACATCGAGAACGTGACCGAGACGCTGCTCGAGCCGCGGCCGGACGCGGCCGTGACGACGGCGGTCAACACGAACCGCGAGGCCGTGGTCGGCGCCGACATGCTGTGGACGCCGGGCGAAGATCCCATCCGCATCGAGACGGACGAACTGTTCACTTCGGACGGGGACGTCGACATGAGCGCCTCCTCGTCGGATGAGGCGGTGGTGCGCGCTTCGGTCTCCGGCGGTGTCCTCGCGCTCGAACCGAGGTCGCCCGGAACCGCGACCGTCACGGTGAGGGGCACCGCGGTCGGCGGCGCCACGTCCGCCATTCCGCAAACCGAGCACGACGTCGCCGTGGTCGAGTTCACAGTGACGGTGGACCAGCTGCCGCTGGTGGTGACGGTGGCCGCCAATCCCACGGAGATCGCCGAGGGCGGCGCCACGACGCTCACCGCGACCGCGAATCGGGACGTCACCGAGGACACCACGATCGCGTTGGCGGTCGTTCCCTCCGGCAAGCTCGCAGGGCCGGATTCGATAATGATCAGGGAAGGCCAGAGGACCGGCACCGCCACGCTGACGGCGTCGCACGACGACGACTTCGAGGACGAGTCGGTGTCGGTGGTCGCCACCGGCGCCGGAATCTCGGGGTCGCAGACCGTCGCGATTACCGTGACCGACGACGACATGGCGTTGTCGGTGACGTTGACGGCCTCCGCCGCTTCGGTGGCCGAGGGCGGCACGGTGACGCTGACGGCGACCGCGAACCAGGACGTGTCGGAGAACACCGAGGTGACGTTGGTGCGTGACGCGGCCAGCACCGCGGGCGCCGACGACTACAGCCTGGATCCCGTGTTGATCACCATCATGGCCGGCGGCAGGACCGGCGCCGCCACGTTGACGGCCACTGACGACGCCGACGTGGAAGGCAACGAACGCCTGACGCTGAACGCCCTGGTCGACAGCGTGAGCGTGGGGGGATCGGTGTCGCTCACCGTGACCGACAACGACATGGAGACCACCTACACCCTGACGTCCTCCGCCGCTTCGGTGGAAGAGGGCGGCGAGGTCACGCTGACGGTGACCGCGAACCAGGCGGTCCGGGCGAACACCGAGGTGACGTTGATGCGTGATGCGGCCAGCTCCGCGGGCGCCGACGACTACCGCCTGTCTCCGGAGCGGATCGTCATCCTGGACGGTGAGTCTTCCGTCGAAGTCAAGTTGGCGGCCACCGACGACTACTCCGTGGAAGGCGTCGAAGAGCTGACGCTGAACGCCCTGGTCGGCGGCCTGAGCGTGGGATCGGTGACGGTCACCGTGATCGACAACGACGTGGAGACCACCTACAGCCTGTCGCCCACCACCGCCGCGGTGGAAGAGGGCGGAACGGTCCTGTTGACGGTGACCGCGAACCAGGCGGTCCGGGCGAACACCGAGGTGACGCTGATGCGTGACGCGGCCAGCACCGCGGGCGCCGACGACTACAGCCTGGATCCCGTGTTGATCACCATCATGGCGGGCAGCAGGTCCGGCGCCGCCACGTTGACGGCCACCGACGACGCCGAGGTGGAAGGCAACGAACGCCTGACGCTGAACGCCCAGGTCGGCGACGTGAGCGCGGGGTCGGCGACGATCACCGTGACCGACAACGACATGGCGACCACCTACCGCCTGACGTCCTCCGCCGCTTCGGTGGAAGAGGGCGGCATGGTCACGCTGACGGCGACCGCGAACCAGGCGGTTCGGGAGGCCACCGTGGTGAGGTTGATGCGTGACGCGGCCAGCGCCGCGGGCGCAGACGACTACGGCCTCGCTCCGGAGTCGATCACCATCGAGGCCGGCAGCAGGTCCGGCGTAGCCACGCTGACGGCCACCGACGACCGCGAGGTGGAAGGCGACGAAACGCTGACGCTGAACGCCCTGGTCGGGGACCTGAGCGTGGCTTCGGTGACGGTCACCGTGACCGACGACGACATGGCGACCACCTACCGCCTGACGTCCTCCGCCGCTTCGGTGGAAGAGGGCGGCACGGTCACGCTGACGGCGACCGCGAACCAGGCGGTGTCGGCGAATACCGAGGTGATGGTGATGCGTGACGCGGCCAGCGCGGCGAGCGACGACGACTATCGCCTCGTTCCGGCGCTGATCACCATCCTGTCCGGTGAGACCTCCGGCGAAGCCACGTTGACGGCCACCGACGACACCGAGGCGGAAGGCGACGAAAGGCTGACGCTGAACGCCCAGGTCGGCGGCTTGAGCGTGGGATCGGTGACGGTCACCGTGACCGACAACGATGCGGAGATCACCTACACCCTGTCGGGGCCCGTGGACATGAACGTCGCCGAAGGCCAGTCGGCCGAGGTGACGGCGACGGCCAGTCGCGTGGTCACGGCGGACACGATGGTCGAGCTGGTCGCGACGGGCGGTGACGCCGGTGCGGCCGACTACTCGGCTGCGCCGATCGTGATCGGGGCCGGCGAGACGACGGGCACGACCCAGGTGATGGCCGTGAACGACGACCTGGCGGAACGGTCGGAGACGCTGACGCTCGAAGGACGGGTCGGCGGCATGAGGACCAACGCCTTGACGTTCACCATCTGGGATGCGGCGGTCCCGGCCCTGCCGGTCATCGCGCAGCTCCTGCTGGCGGCGTTCCTGGCCGTCGGCGGCTACCGCCGGTACCTGAGACGGCGGTAGCGTTCGGCGTCGTTTCGTGACTCTCCCTTGCCCCCTCTCCCCGATGCGCCGGGGGGAGGGGGCTTTCTTCGTTCAGGACGCCGCGCCCGGGGCCGGCGCCCGTTCCAGGTACCGCCCCGATTCAGGACACCGCGCCCGGATGGGAGGATCGGCCGCCCGTTCCGGGTACCGCCCCGGGGCGCCGGCGCGCTTCAGCCGGCGCGGACACCGCCTGGTCGCGGCCCCGGCCGCACTCGACCGCGCGTTGCTCGACCGCGTTTCGACCCTTGCGCCGGCGTTTCGGCCGTGTTACTCTCTCGCACCGGTTGGGCCCGGCGGCCCCGGCCGGGGGTCGCGCGGTGGTCCGGTTCGGGATGTCCGGGTCGCGCGGAGCACGGAAGCCTCGGACGTAGCGGCCTCCCGCCAAAGCGTCGGCGTCGCCACGGACAAGCCCCGGACGGCGGGTCTGCCTGTACGGGGTTGCGCCGATACGCAAGCGGATGATAGGGTTATGCGTTTTGACGGCTCTGTTGAGGGTTGAGAGGGCTAAAGACCTGATGCGCAACGGACGATAGGGTGGTCAACGCCGGGGATGGCGGGGGGGGCTGATTCCGATCCCCTGTTGCCACGAGAGACGAACCAGACAAGGGGAGAGCGCGCATGCGTACGGGACTGAGTTTTGCGAGAGGTAGCTGCAGGGCGCTGAAGTGGATGGCGCTGTGGGGCGTGGTGTTCGCGGTGGGGGCCGGTTCGGCCTCGGCGCAGGTCACCATCAGCGGCGCGGATGACAGGACGACGGGGGACGAGGGAGAGAGCGTGGCGTTCACCGTCACCCTCAAGTACAGTCAGGCCGTCAGCGCTGCGGCCGCCGACGTGGTGGTGGATGGGACCGCGGCTGCCGGCGCAGGCACGGACGTAGTCACCGTTGGAGCGCCCGGCGCGCTTACCGCGGCCGAAGCGGAGGATTACACTGCCGCTCTGACGGAAGTGACGTTTGCCGTGCCGGCGGGCCCGACGACTGGCACGGCGGCGAGGACCGGTACGCTCACCAGACAGATTTACCTGAATACGAGTTCCGACGAGGACGCGGAGGACGAGAAGGTCGAGGTGACGTTCACGGTCACCCCAAACGGCGTTAACGGGCAGGACGGTAACGTCCTCGCGGCCCCGAGCGATGCTACGCGCTCGGTCCGCATCGTGGACGACGAGGAACAGACGTTCAAGTGGGTGATACCCACCGGCTCCGCCAACACCTCGCCGAGGGAAGGGACGGCCACCGTGCGCACCCTCACGGCCGACCCTGCCCCCACCAACCTGACCTGGAGCGTGGCGCTTGCCATGAACGAAGCCGGCTATGCTCTCAGCTCGGGCACCGCGAGCCTGGACTCCGCGGGCTCGGGGCAGGCGGCGATAACCATCACACCGCCAAGCAACGACGGGAATCGGGAAGCCGACGCGATCGAACTGCGCGCGTTCCTCAGTGGAACCAGCAGCGGGCTGCCCGGGCTCGAAGAGCCGCTCGAGGTCGAGTTCGCGGACGTCCACGCGCTGCCCGCGGCCAGCAAGATCGAGGCGAAGGCGTACGAAGACCGGGAGGGCGACGCCACGGGCAGGACCACCACCGAGGCCAAATCGGTCACGGAAGGCGGCGAGCCGGTCCACGTGCGGGTCACCATCGACCGCGGGTCGGCCGGGTATCCCCTGAACGAGGAGCTCGTCGTGAGGCCCGAGCTCGGCTCGTCGGGCGATCTCGTGGATTTCAGACTTGAAAACAGCTCGCGCAACGTCGACGACGGGAGCGGCAAGAAGTCCGTGGACTTCGTGCTGTACGCGGTGGCTGACGACGACGTCGGGGCCGAGACGCTCACGTTGAACATCGTGGCGAAGGGCGCCACGGCCGCCAACGGGTCCAGCGGGGAGGGGGTCAGTATCCCGTTCTCGATCGACATCGTCGACGCGACGACGCCGCTGCTCACGCCGAAGCCGCAGGCCGAAGCGGAAGCCACCGTCATGGCGGCGATGGGCGACGGCCCCCTGTATCCCGGACGCTCGTTCACGCTCGATGCGACCAGACTGTTCGATTGGAACCCGGCCGCCATCGCCGTGACGTTCGGGGCCGTCGTCAGCGGCGCGGCGGTGAGCGCGACCACCAGCGGCGAAACGGTGACGGTCAGGACGGTGGAGGCGGGAGACGCCACCGTCACCGTCACCGCCACCGCGGCGCCCAGGGCGTCGTCGGCCGTCACCCCCAGCCAGACCGTGGCGAACAGTGCCCGCGTCACGTTCGACGTGAAGGTTGAAGAGGTGCCGCTGGAGGTGACGCTGGAAGCCAATCCCACGGAGATCGCCGAGGGCGCCTCCACGACGCTCACCGCGACGGCGAATCGGCCGGTCACCGAGGATGCCGCGATCACGCTGGCGGTCGTTCCCGCCGGCAAGCTCGAAGGGCCGGAGTCGATCGTGATCCCGGCCGGCGAGGAAAGCAGCTCGGTCACGCTGACGGCGCCGCAGGACGACGACGCCGTCGACGAGTCGGTGTCGGTGGTCGCCAGCGGCGCCGGAATCTCGGGGACGCAGACCGTCGCGATCGCCGTGGACGACGACGATGCGCCGTTGTCGGTGACGTTGACGACCTCCGCCGCTTCGGTGGAAGAGGGCGGCACGGTCACGCTGACGGCGACCGCGAACGAGGCGGTTCGCGAGGCCACCGTGGTGACGTTGGTGCGTGACGCGGCCAGCACCGCGGGCGCGGACGACTACGACCTCGCGGCGTCGATCACCATCCCGGCCGGTGAGACCTCCGGCGCCGCCACGTTGACGGCCACCGACGACACCGAGGTGGAAGACGGCGAAACCCTGACGCTGAACGCTCTGGTCGGGGACGTGCGTATGGCTTCGGTGACGGTCACCGTGACCGACAACGACGTGGAGACCTCCTACACCTTGTCGCCCACCGCCGCTTCGGTGGAAGAGGGCGGCGAGGTCACGCTGACGGTGACCGCGAACCAGGTGGTCCGGGCGAACACCGTGGTGACGTTGATGCGTGACGCGGCCAGCACCGCGGGCGCCGACGACTACGTCCTGACTCCGGAGCGGATGGTCATCCTGGCCGGCGAGTCTTCCGCCGAAGTCACGTTGGAGGCCATCGACGACCCCGACGTGGAAGGCGTCGAAACGCTGACGCTGAACGCCCGGGTCGGCGACGTGAGCGCGGGATCGGTGACGGTCACGGTGACCGACAACGACGTGGAGACGACCTACGATCTGTCGGCTTCCGCCGCATCGGTGGAAGAGGGCGGCACGGTCACGCTGACGGCGACCGCGAGCCAGACGGTCCGGGCGGACACCGTGGTGACGTTGATGCGTGACGCGGCCAGCACCGCGGGCGCCGACGACTACCGCCTGGCCCCGGCGTCGATCACCATCCCGGCCGGCGGGACCTCCGGCGCCGCCACGTTGACGGCCACCGACGACACCGCGGTGGAAGGCGAAGAAACGCTGACGTTGAGCGCCCTGGTCGGCGGCGTGAGCGTGGCTTCGGTGACGGTCACGGTGACCGACGACGACATGGAGACCACCTACGGCCTGTCGGCTTCCGCCGATTCGGTGGAAGAAGGCGGCACGGTCACGCTGACGGCGACCGCGAGCCCCGCGGTCCGGGCGAACACCGAGGTGATGGTGATGCGTAACCCGGCCAGCAAGGCGGGCGCCGACGACTACAGCCTTGCCCCGGCGTTGATCACCATCCTGGCCGGTGAGACGTCCGGCGCCGTCACGCTGACGGCCACCGACGACTACACCGTGGAAGGCGACGAAACGCTGATGCTGAACGCCCTGGTCGGCGACGTGATCGTGGCCTCGACGGAGCTCACCGTGGCCGACAACGACATGGCGACGACCTACGATCTGTCGGCCTCTGCCGATGAGGTGGAAGAGGGCGGCACGGTCACGCTGACGCTGACCGCGGACCCGGTGGTCCGGGCGAACACCGAGGTGACGTTGGAGCGTGACGCGGGCAGCACCGCGGGCGCCGACGACTACCGCCTCGCTCCGGCGCGGATCGTCATCCTGACCGGCGAGTCTTCCGTTGACGTCGTGTTGACGGCCACCGACGACGCCGAGAGGGAAGGCGGCGAAACGCTGACGCTGCACGCCCTGGTCGACGACATGAGAGTGGCTTCGGTGACGCTCGCGGTGGCCGACGACGACGACGTGGAGATCACCTACACCCTGTCGGGGCCCGCGGACATGAACGTCCCCGAGGGCCGGTCGGCCCAGGTGACGGCGACGGCCAGTTCGGCGGTTCCGGCGGACACGACGGTCGAGCTGGTCGCGACGGGCGGTGACGCCGGTGCGGCCGACTACTCGGCCGAGCCGATCGTGATCGGAGCCGGCGAGACGACGGGCACGACCCTGTTGATGGCCGTGAACGACGACTTGGCGGAAAGGTCGGAGGAGCTGACGCTCGAAGGACGGGTCGGCGGCATGAAGACCAACGCCCTGACGTTCACCATCTGGGATGCGGCGGTCCCGGCCCTGCCGGTCATCGCGCAACTCCTGCTGGCGGCGTTCCTGGCCGTCGGCGGCTACCGCCGTTACTTGAGGCGGCGGTAGCGTTCGGCGTCGTTTCGTGACTCTCCCTGCCCCCTTTCCCCCGACGCGCCGGGGGGGAGGGGGCTTTCTTCATTTTCAGGAGACCCGCGCCGCGCTTGGAGGGGCGCCCCGAAGGGACTGGCGCGGCGGGTGCTGATCGCGCGCTCCGGGGGAGCTGCCGATCTCCGGGAGCTTCCGTGCTAGCATGAGGGGATGACTCCAGAGTTCTGGGCCATCGTCGCGGTCGGGGTGGCCGTACTGACGTCCCGCTTCAGCCTGCACCGGGACATGTCTTCGCTCCGGGAACGGATGGCGAAGCTGGAGGGCGCGATGGACGGCTTCACGAAGGGGATGCAGCAGGCTGGCAACTAGCCTGGCGGGCGGACCGTCCGGCATGGGCAGCCTTCATGCCGGACGGTCCGCTGGACCGCGGCCGTTCTGCGCCCGCGGATGCGGAACACCCGCCGGCTGCGCCGTCCGGATGTCGGCTTTCCTCTTGCCCGACCTGCCGCGGCGCCCTCGTGGTCCGCTATCCGACGCCGGCGTGTTTCAAGCGCGCCCGATCGGCCGACCACCGGCCGCGCGGTCGGAGCGCCCCCCTCCGATTCGACCGCCGGCGCCAAACGCAAAAGGCGGCTTGAACCGAAATCGAAGGACAGCGGGAATCCACCCCGGTGTCACTGGTCATCGCGGTCCGGAGGCGTTTGCGTCTGCGTCCGCGGCGGCAGGACGACGCTTTCGATGTTGAGGAGCCTCTGGTCGATCTTGCCGAAGGCGACCTCGACGTTGCGGAGCCGTTGGTCGAAGGCGTCGAGCCGCGCCTCGATGCGGTCCATGCGCGCTTCGATGCGGTCGATGCGTGCGTTGACGTCGTCGATGCGGGCGGTGAGGTCTGCCCGCAGGTCGTCGATGCGTGCGTTGACGTCTGCCCGCAGGTTGTCGATGCGTGCGTTGACGTCGTCGATGCGGGCGTTGAGGGCGTCGTTCACGCCGGCGATCTGCGCCGACAGGAGTCCGGCGAGGACGACGACGGTGCCGATGATCCACCTGGTGTCGCTGGTCATCGCGGTTCCGGGGGCGTCTGCGTCTGCGTCCGCGGCGGCAGGACGACGCTTTCGATGTTGAGGAGCCTCTGGTCGATCTTGCCGAGGGCGGCCTCGACGTTGCGGAGCCGTTGGTCGAAGGCGTCGAGCCGCGCCTCGATGCGGTCCATGCGCGCCTCGATGCGGTCCATGCGTGCGTTGACGTCGTCACGCAGGTCGTCGATGCGTGCGTTGACGTCGTCGATGCGTGCGTTGAGGGCGTCGTTCACGCCGGCGATCTGCGCTGACAGGAGTCCGGCGAGGACGACGACGGTTCCGATGATCCACCTGGTGTCGCTGGTCATCGCGGTTCCGGGTTCAGCCGACGTGCTGGATGTCGGCCCTCTCGTCAGGCGGCCGGCGACCGATGCGGGCGGCCGGGCGGCCGGCCGCCGCCGATACGTCGAGCCTATCATGAACCTTCGTGTGCGCGGACCTCGGCAGCGCGGGGGGGGATTCTCGACGGGGCGGTCGAGGTCGGGGGCCTGCCCGGCGTCGCCTGGCCGCACTTCACCTATCTGCCGCGCGGATGGAAGTCGGGGCTGCCTCTGACGAACGCATCCTCGATGGTGTCCGAGCTCGCCCCGGTGGTGTTGTACCTGCGCCACGTCGTTTCGCCCGACGACCTGCTGATCATCGACGAGCCGGAATCGCACCTGCATCCCGCCATGCAGGTGGCGTTCACCCGGCAGCTCGCGGCGATCGCCGGGGCCGGCGTGCGGGTCCTGCTGACCACGCACAGCGAATGGGTGCTCGAGGCGCTCGGCAACGTCGTCGGACGCGCCGGGCTACCCGCCCGCGGCGCGGGGCGAGGCGGCGGCGAGTTGCTGGACGCCGACAGCGTCGGCGTGTGGCGGTTCGAACCGGCCGGGGACGGCCGCGGATCGACGGCGCGCGAGATCGCGCTGGACGCCGACACCGGGCTCTACCCGTCCGGGTTCGACAGCGTCGCATCGGCCCTGCACAACGACTGGGCGGAGACCGCCGGCCGGCGCGGAGAAGCGGAGTGAAATCATCGCGAGATCGTCTGCCGGCCCGTGCTGGTGTCCAGGAGCCTGCGACGCCGGAAGCAGATCGACCTGAGACAGGCGGTGGTGCGGTTTCGGGGGCGCGGCGAAAGGGTCCGGCGCGTCGTCTGCGGAGATCCGCTGACCGAGGCGTTCGAGGTTCGTTCTCCGACGACCGGCCGCCGATGACCAGTGACACCGGCCCGTTTCCGACGCCGGCTTCGTGTTCAGCGGTCCGGGGGCGTCTGCGTCTGCGTCCGCGGCGGCAGGACGACGCTTTCGATGTTGAGGAGCCTCTGGTCGATCTTGCCGAGGGCGGCCTCGACGTTGCGGAGCCGTTGGTCGAAGGCGTCGAGGCGCGCCTCGATGCGGTCCATGCGCGCTTCGATGCGGTCCATGCGTGCGTTGACGTCGTCACGCAGGTCGTCGATGCGAGCGTTGACGTCGTCGATGCGTGCGGTGAGGGCGTCGATGCGTGCGGTGAGGGCGTCGTTCACACCGGCGATCTGCGCCGACAGGAGTCCGGCGAGGACGACGACGGTTCCGATGATCCACCTGGTGTCGCTGGTCATCGCGGTTCCGGGGGCGTCTGCGTCTGCGTCCGCGGCGGCAGGACGACGCTTTCGATGTTGAGGAGCCTCTGGTCGATCTTGCCGAGGGCGGCCTCGACGTTGCGGAGCCGTTGGTCGAAGGCGTCGAGGCGCACCTCGATGCGGTCCATGCGCGCTTCGATGCGGTCCATGCGTGCGTTGACGTCTGCCCGCAGGTCGTCGATGCGTGCGTTGACGTCGTCGATGCGGGCGGTGAGATCTGCCCGCAGGTCGTCGATGCGTGCGTTGAGGGCGTCGTTCACGCCGGCGATCTGCGCCGACAGGAGTCCGGCGAGGACGACGACGGTTCCGATGATCCACTTGGTGTCACTGGTCATTGCGGTTCCGGGGGCGTCTGCGTCTGCGTCCGCGGCGGCAGGACGACGCTTTCGATGTTGAGGAGCCTCTGGTCGATCTTGCCGAGGGCGACCTCGACGTTGCGGAGCCGTTGGTCGAAGGCGTCGAGCCGCGCCTCGATGCGGTCCATGCGCGCTTCGATGCGGTCCATGCGCGCTTCGATGCGGTCCATGCGTGCGTTGACGTCGTCACGCAGGTCGTCGATGCGTGCGTTGAGGGCGTCGTTCACGCCGGCGATCTGCGCCGACAGGAGTCCGGCGAGGACGACGACGGTTCCGATGATCCACTTGGTGTCGCTGGTCATCGCGGTTCCGGGCCATGCGGGTTCAGCCGACGCGGCCGGGGCTCGCCTCCTTCTTCAGGCGCACCGGCCGCCGGGTCGCCGGTCGCCGGCCGCCGACACGTCGAGCCTATCATGGAACCCGCCCCACTCTACCTTGCCCGGGGCTCCGAGGGCGGAGGGCGGACGGGCGGGCGTCGGCCGCGGCGCGCACCCGTCGGCGGATCACGAAACCGCCGATGCGCGCGTGATACACTATCGGCTTGGCCGCGCCGGCCGATAACCCGGCCGGAGCAGCCCGCCGGAGGGCCGGGACGGGCGGAGTCGGCGGTGAGGAACAGCGCGTGACGGCACACCACTTCGTGGGCGAGGGCGGCTACTCCGCGGAACTGCGGGCCGCCGCGGGCGACGCGGCGGGCCTGCTGGCGAAGGTCTCGGCCCGGGTGGACGCGGCCGGCCTGCAGGTGATGGCCGAGCAGGCCGTGCCGTTCCCGGGCGGCGGCGCCACCCTGGTCTGGGTGCTCGCGGAATCGCACCTCGTGCTGCACCTGTGGCCCGAAGAGGACCACGTCACCATCGACCTGCACATCTGCGACTATCGTTCGGAGAACGAGGCGCGGGCGCGGCGGCTGCGCGACGCCCTCGACCATTTCTGCTTCGCGCCGGGCTCTTCGAGCTGGAGCGCGCTCGCGGTCGGCGGCCGGCAGTTGCTCAGTGCCTAGGTCCAGGACGCCGCCCCCCGCGGACGGGCCCGGCGAGCCGGAAGGCGGTCAGGCCGGACCGGCAGCCGACCAGGAGGCGCGCTACCGCGGCTTCTGGGCCGACGTGGGCGCCAACTTCCCCGACCTCGGCAGCGCCCGGTCGACCGTCCAGTACCGCAACGACGAGCAGTGGCTGCTGCAACGCCACCTGCCTCCCCTCGAGGGGCGGCGCGTCTTCAAGACCGACCTCTGGGACGAAGCCAAGAACACGCGCATCCTCCGGTGGGCCGCGGCCCGGGGGGCGCGGGCGTTCGGCGTCGACATCTCGCCGTCCATCGTGGCCGCCGCCCGGCGCGGCTTCGCCGACCACGGCCTCGCCCTGCACGGGGCGCAGGGCGACGTGCGCACCCTGCCGTTCCGCGACGGCAGCTTCGACGCCGTCTACTCGATGGGCACCGTCGAGCACTTCGACGACACCGACGGCGCCCTGCGCGAGATATTCCGCGTGCTGCGCCCGGGCGGCCTCGCGATAATCGGGGTGCCCAACCGCCGCGACCCGTTCCTGCGCCCCCTGCTCGTCGCCCTGCTCTACTACCTGGGGCTCTACGGCTACGGCTTCGAGAAGTCGTACTCGCGGCCCGTCTTCCGCCGCATGCTCGAACGGGCCGGCTTCACGGTGACCGCCGAGACCGGCATCCTGTTCATTCCCGGCGGGCTGCGCATGCTCGATCTGGCCTGCCACACGTCGGCCCTGCCCGTCCTGCGCTGGTGCTCGCGGCTGACCGCCGCCCTCTGCGCGCCCTTCGACCACGCGTCGCGCCGCTGGCCCCGCCTGCGGGACCACGGCTACCTGCTCGCTTCGGTGGCCGTGCGCCCGGCGAGCGAGCCGCCGCCCGGCCGCGGGGAGGAAACGCGGTGAGGGCGCGGCCGCGTGTTATGCTGCTCGCGGGCGGGCAAGGCCGCGCGTGGAGCATCGGCGCGGCGGATGCGCCGGCGAAATCGTTCGGCGTCCGCCTGGACGCCCGCAATCCGCCGGCGCAGCGCGCACCGTCGTGCTGACCGGGGAAGGGAACAGACCGATGGAGACCCCGCGCGCCGCCGGCCGCGAATCGGCCGCCGCTTCCGCCGCCCGGCCCGCCCCGGCCGCCGGCGGCGGGCTGCGGTTCGCGCTGACCATAGGCGCATGGTTCGTGGGGCTGTTCGGCCTGATGCGCCTCGGGTGGGTCGAGAACACCCTGCTGACGCCGTTCGCCCAGCTCCAGCAGCGGGTGGCCGAGCAGTTGACGGGGGTGACGTCGGGGCTGCTCTACGCCGACGCGAGCTGCAGCGGCGGCGACCCCATGGCCCTCTGCATGGGCGCCGTCTTCGCGTACCCCGCCGCGTGGGGGGCGCGGCTGCGCGGCGCCGCGCTGGGGCTGGCCGTGATCACCGCCCTGAACGTGGTGCGGCTGGGCTCGTTGTCGATGGTGGCGGAGAACCGGGCGCTGCTCGACGCGCTGCACCTCTACGTGTGGCCCGGCATCCTGATTCTCGTCGCCGCCGCCTGCGTCTACGGCTGGATGGACCGGCAGGGGAACGGCCGCGGCGGCCCGGGCGGCCCCCCCGCCGCGGCCGGGGCGTTCGGCGCCGCGGCCGTGTTCGGCGGCGCGACCCGCCGGTTCCTGGTGCTGACGGCGGCCCTCGTCGCGGCCTACTTCGCCGCCGCGCCCTTCTTCTACCAGAGCGACCTCGTGCACGTGCTCGCGGGCTGGGTCGCGCTGACCGGCGGGGCGGTGCTCACCGCCGCGGGCACCGCCGCCACCGTGAACGGCGCGGGCCTCCACACCGCGCACGGCGGCTTCCTCGTCACCCAGGAGTGCGTGTTCACGCCGCTCATCCCGGTCTATCTGGCCGGGGTGCTGGCGGCGCCCCTCGTCCCGTGGCGCCGCGCCCTGGCCCTGGCCGCCACGCCGGTCATCTTCTTCGCCATCGGCGTCGCCCGCGTCCTCGTGCTCGCGGTCCCCTCCGCCTTCGTCGGCTCCTACGAGGTGGCCATCCACGGCTTTTCGCAGACCCTCGTCGCCGTCCTCCTCGTTGCCGCCGCGGCCGTGTGGAAGGCCGGCGGCGGCCGGCGCGGGGCCGCGCGCGCGCTCATGGCGGTGGGCGTGGGCCTCGCCGCGGGCATGGCCGCCGCCCCCGTGCTGGGCGCCCTGCTCGGCGGCGGCGCGGCGGCGCTGCAGGCCCTCGCCGGCCACGGCCACCGGTTCGTCGACGAGCAGGGCGCGGCCGCGATGCTGCCCGCGTTCCAGGTCGGGCTGTTCGCCGCCCTGTGGGCGGCCGTCGCCGGCGCCGCCGCGTGGCGCCGCGCCCTGCTCGGCATCGGGGTGCTCGCGGCCGCGCAGGCCGCCGTCGCCCTGCCCGTCGGCGAACTGGCCCACCACGCGGGCTTCGACCCGCACGTCAGCCTCATCCGCGCGTGGACCGTCGTCGTCCCCGCCGTCCTCGTCTGGACCCTCGCCCGCCCCGGCGCCGCCTTCCCGTGGCGCAGCCCCGCCCCGGCCCCGGCGGCCGGGTGACGGGCCCGCCCTTCTCGCGGCGCGGGCCGGGTGACGCCCCGGCGCCGGCAGCGGCGGGCTGAGAGAGGCCGCCGCGCTGGCGCTGGCGCCTTCGTCCGGCGACGCCGCGCTGGCGCTGGCGCCTTCGTCCGGCGACGCCGCGCTGGCGATTGCCTGGCGGCGGGCTGAGAGAGGCCGCCGCGCTGGCGCCGGCTGGCCGCGACAGGGGACGCGAGAACGGAGCCTGGTGGGACGCATCGCGTGGGAGCCGCGGGCGACCCGGCCCGACAGGGACGCGCGACGGAGCCTGGTGAGAACGCCCCCGGTAAAGAAGCGGACGGCCGACTTCCTCCGCCGACCCTTGCAAGTGACTGAAAAACGACGTGATAGGATGTATGCGAGATGGGTGCGGTATCGACGGTGCTGAGAATACTGAGCGACTTCGGTGAAGCCGCCGGCTGGCTGATCGCGGCCGTGGTCCTGTTCGTGTACGGCCGCCGCATCGTTCACGACAACGACCGGGCCCACGCCGCCATCACCGAGAACGTCCAGCAGGTCGAGAAGAAGATCGACGTGGTCGAAACGAAGCTCGAGAAGAAGATCGACGCGGTCGAAACGAAGCTCGAGAAGAAGATCGACGCGGTCGAAACGAAGCTCGAGAAGAAGATCGACGCACTCGACAGGAAGATCGACGCGGTCGAAACGAAGCTCGAGAAGAAGATCGACGCGGTCGAAACGAAGCTCGAAAGGAAGATCGACACCGTCGAAACGAAAATCGACGCGCTCGCGAAGGACGTCGCCTTCATCGCCGGCCGCCTGACCGAGAAGGAAGGCCCCTGATCGTCGGGGTCGCCGAGCGCGGGCCGGCCCGGCCGGCCCCGGCCGACTTCGCCCGCCTGCCGCCGGTTCGACCGCCGGCGCGTCGTGAACGCCGGACGGGCGCCACCCGCTCCGCCGCCGTCTCGAACACCATTACGGAAAAATACCGGGGCGAGCGCGCCGCGCGCCGCCGGGCGGCGGCGCGCGGCGTGATCCGTTCGGCGCCCCGGCGCCCGAGAGGCGCGGGGGCCTTTCTCCTGCCCGGCCGTCTCTCAGGCGAGGATGTCGTTCACGATCTTGCCGTGGACGTCGGTCAGGCGGAAGTTGCGGCCCTGGTACTGGTAGGTCAGCCGCGTGTGGTCGATGCCCAGCACGTGCAGCATGGTCGCGTGCAGGTCGTGGACGTGCACCGGGTCCTTGACGACGTTGAACGCGAAGTCGTCGGTCTCGCCGTAGGTGACGCCGGGCTTGACGCCGCCTCCGGCCAGCCAGATGGTGAACGCCCGCGGATGGTGGTCGCGGCCGTAGGTCTCGTCGGTCAGCCGGCCCTGGCAGAAGATGGTGCGGCCGAACTCGCCGCCCCAGACGACCAGGGTGTCGTCGAGCAGCCCGCGTTCCTTCAGCTCCGTCACCAGCGCCGCCTGCGGCTGGTCGACATCCCGGGCCTGGGTCTGGATGCGCCGCGGCAACTGGGTGTGCATGTCCCATCCGCGGTGGAAGAGCTGGATGAAGCGCACGTCGCGCTCGGCCAGCCGCCGCGCGAGCAGGCAGTTGGCCGCGAACGTGCCGGGAGTGCGCGAGTCGGGCCCGTAGCGCTCGAAGACGCTGTCGGGCTCGTCCGACAGGTCGGTGAGGCCGGGCACCGACGCCTGCATGCGGTAGGCCATCTCGTACTGGGCGATGCGCGTGGTGGTCTCGGGGTCGCCGGACTCGTCGCGGTCGAGCTGGTTCAGCCTGCCGAGGTCGTCGAGGAAGCGCCGCCGGACCGCGCGGTCGACCCCGGGGGGGTTCGACAGGTAGAGGACCGGGTCGCCGGTCGAGAGGAACTTCACGCCCTGGTACTCCGACGGCAGGAACCCGCTGCCCCACAGCCGGTCGTAGATGGGGTTGCCGCCGCGGTTCGAGACCATCGCCACGAACGTCGGCAGGTCGCGGTTCATGCTGCCGAGGCCGTACGACAGCCACGCCCCCATGCTGGGCCGGCCCGCGAGCTGGGCCCCGGTCTGGAAGAAGGTGATGCCGGGGTCGTGGTTGATCGCCTCGGTATGCATGGTCCTGATGAAGCACAGCTCGTCGACGATCCGGGCGGTGTGGGGCATCAGTTCGCTGACCCACGCCCCCGATCCGCCGTGCCGCTCGAACTTGAACGCGGGCGGGACGATGGGGAAGCCGGCCTGGGTCGCGGTCATCGGGGTCAGGCGCTGCCCCTGCCGGACCGACGGGGGCAGCTCGGTCCCGCGCAGGTCGGCGAGGCCGGGCTTGTAGTCCCACAGCTCGTGCTGCGACGGGGCGCCCCCCTGGAACAGGTAGATGACGCGCCGGGCCCTGGGCGCGAAGTGGGGCAGCCCCGGCAGCCCCCCGACCGCGGCGGCCGGCGCGGCCCCCGGCGCCGGCCGCGCCCGGGCCAGCAGGTCGTCGCTGAACAGCGTCGCCAGCGCGGCGGCGCCGATGCCGGTGCCCGACAGCTCGATAAACCGCCGCCGCGTGAGCAGGTGCTGCAGTTCGGATTGCGGTGCCATCGGTCAGTCCTTCGTGATGGTGCGGTCGAGGTTCATGATCATGCTGGCGACCATCGTGTAGGAGGCCAGCTCCGCGACGTCGAGGGTCTCGTCGCGCGGGGAGTCTCCGACGCGGACGAGATCGAGCGCCGCCGGCCGATCCGCCCGGTAGCGGTCCAGGTAGTCGCGGAAGCCGGCCGTGAGCACCGCCTCGGCCTCGGGCCGCGGGCGATGCGCGGTGGCGAGGCGGTAGGCCCAGGCCACCCGGTCTTCGGGCGTCTCGCCCCCCTCGCGGATCATGCGCTGGGCGAGATGCCGCGCGGCCTCGACGTAGGTCACGTCGTTCATCAGGTTCAGGGCCTGCAGCGGCGTGTTGGTGCGGTCGGTGCGGACGATGCACGTCTCGCGCGTCGCCGAGTCGAACGCGAGCATCGCGGGCGGGCCCAGGGTGCGCTTCCAGTAGGTGTAGAGGCTGCGCCGGTAGAGGTCGCCGCCCGTGGACTGCTCGTAGACCTGGCTCGCCTGCTCCCACAGGCCCTCGGGCTGGTAGGGCTTGACGGACGGCCCGCCCACCTCGTCGACGAGGAGGCCGGCCACCGACAGGGCCTGGTCGCGAATGGTCTGCGCGGGCAGCCGCAGGCGCGGCCCGCGGGCGAGCCGGCGGTTCTCGGGGTCGGCCTCGAGCGCCTCGGGGGTGACGGTCGAGTCCTGGCGGTAGGTGGCGCTGGTGACGATGGTCCGCAGCAGCGCCTTCACGTCCCAGCCCGAGTCGACGAACGTCGTCGCCAGCCAGTCGAGCAGCTCGGGGTGGCTGGGGAACTCGCCCTGCAGGCCGAAGTTCTCGCTGGTCTTGACGATGCCCGCGCCGAAGAGCATCTGCCACAGGCGGTTCACGGCGACCCGGGCGGTCAGCGGGTGCTCGGGGGCGACGAGCCAGCGGGCGAACGCCAGCCGGTCGGGCGCGGCCCCCTCGGGCAGCGGCGGCAGTATCGCCGGCACGTTGGGGGACACCTTCTCGCCGGGGACGTCGTAGGCCCCGCGGATCAGCCGGAACGTCTCGCGCGGCGGGCGCATCTCCTCCATCACCATCACCGTGGGGAAGCTCTCCCACAGGGCCGCCCGCTGGTCCTCCAGCTCCTCGAAGTGCCGCCACGCCTCCTGGATCTCCCCGGGGGCGTACTGGTCGAGGAAGGCGAGCTCGAGTTTCGCGGCCTGCCCGGGCGTCCGGCCGGCGGGGGCGATGCGCGCGATCTCGTTCAGGGGCTCGGCCGTCGCCACCACCCGGGCCTGCTCGGGGGTGAGGGCCGCGGTGTAGACGCGGACGTCGTCGATCCACCCCCGGAAGCGGGGCCGGGTGTCGGCGGCGCCGGAACCCTCGGGGGGCGGACCGCTGGCCCCGATTCGCAGCGGCTGGTCGCGCACCCGCATGGGGTTGTTGATGCCGTCGAGCAGGTGCGCCAGCTCCCACGGCTCGCCGTCCACGTAGATCCGGAAGCTGTCCGGGACCCGCTTGCCGTCGTAGGTCACCAGCACGTGCCGCCACGCGTCGAGGGGCAGGTCGCCGCGGGTCTCCACCCGCACCCCGTCGTCGGCCCAGCGCTGGGACAGGTTCATCCGCACCTTGCCGTCGACGAGATACAGCCCCCATCCCTGCTCGCCCTGGTCGCCGGCCAGCGCCCGCGACACGATGACCCCGTCGGGCGCCGTCGAGCGGACCCAGGCCGACACCGTGAACGGGTCGTCGTAGGTGAAGTTGGCGACGTCGCCGGCGTCGATGAACCGGCGGCCGTCGAAGCCGTGCGCCTCGCCCACGCGGCCCGGCACGAAGCGCGGCCGGCCGTCGACCAGCCTGACGTTCACGGGGAACTCGACGAGCTCGGGCTCGGTGGTCCCGCGCAGCCCCGCCGTCACGTCCGGGGAGACGTAGACGGGCTCGGAGGTGTACACGCCCGCGAAGTCGCCGTCGAGCGGGTAGCGCACCAGGAGGTCGTCGCGCAGCACCCAGTCGACGCGCCCCGCGTCGGCCAGCGACGCTTCCCACGCGCGCCGGGCCGCGGCCGCCTCGGCCTCGAGGGCCGCGAACGTCTCGCGCGCCTCGTCGAGCTCCGCGTCGTGCCAGGCCAGCTCGGCGAGCTGCTCGTCGGTGGGGGCGGTGATCATCGGCGGCGAGTTGCCGTACTTGAACGCCTTCCCCCGCTCGGGCACGTTGTTGAAATAGGCGAAGATCTCGTAGAACTCCTTCTGCGAGATCGGGTCGAACTTGTGGTCGTGGCAGCGCGCGCAGCCCAGGGTCAGGCCCATCCACACCGTGCCCGTCGTCGACACGCGGTCGACCACGTTCTCGACCAGGAACTCCTCGGGGACGATGCCCCCCTCGCCGTTCTGGCTGTGGTTCCGGTTGAAGGCGGTGGCGATGCGCTGGTCGAGGGTGGCGCCGGGCAGCAGGTCGCCCGCGAGCTGCTCGATGGTGAACCGGTCGAACGGCACGTTGGCGTTGTAGGCGTCGATGACCCAGTCGCGCCAGCGCCACATCGACCGCTCGGCGTCGGTCTGATACCCGCTCGAATCGGCGTAGCGGGCCCCGTCGAGCCACTCGACGGCCATGCGCTCGCCGTAGGCGGTCGACCCCAGCAGCCGGTCGACGGCCTTCTCGTAGGCGTCGGGCGAGTCGTCGCCGAGGAACGCGGCGAGGTCGGCCGGCGTCGGCGGCAGGCCCGTCAGGTCGAGCGTGACGCGCCGCAGCAGCGTCGCGCGGTCGGTCTCGGCGGACGGGACGAGGCCGTCGGCCTCGAGGCCCGCCAGCACGAAGCGGTCGATGGCGTTGCGCGGCCACTCGGCGTCGGCCACCGGGGGCGCCGCCGGCCGTTCGGGCGGGACGAACGCCCAGTGCGGCCGCCACTCGGCCCCCTGGTCGATCCACAGCCGCAGGGTCTCGATCTCGTCGGGGGTCAGCGCGTCCTCGTCGGCGCCCGGCATGACGGGGGTGTTCAGGCCCAGCCGGAAGGGCATGCGCACCCGGGCGTCGGCCGCGGCGACCCGATGCATCAGCAGGCTGTCGGCGGCGGCGCCGGGCACGATGACCGGCCCGCCGAACGCGCCGCGGTCGGCGAAGGGCCCTTCCGGCACGTCGAGCCGCAGGCCGCGCTGGCGCGCCTGCTCGTCGGGCCCGTGGCACGTGAAGCAGTTCTCGGACAGGATGGGCCGGACCTCGCGGGCGAAGTCGACCCGGCGCACGGGCGCCGCCGGCGCGTCCGCGGCGGCCGCCAGCGCGCCGTCCCACGCCGCGCCGCCGTCGATCCACCGGCGCACGAGGTCGATCTGCTCGCCGGTCAGCGGCCGCCCCGACGACGCCGGGGGCATCTTCCCGACCCGGTCGGCCTGCGTCAGCCGCTGGAACAGCGGGCTCGCCTCGGCGTCGCCGGGCACCACGACCCGGCCGATGAATGCGTCGGTGTCGAGCCGCAGCCCGGCCTGCCGGGTGTTCTCGTTCGGGCCGTGGCAGGCCAGGCAGGCCCGGGCGAACACCGGCCGGACGTCCCGGTTGAACTCCGGGGCTTCGTGCGCGGGCGCCTGCGCGGCCCCGACGCCGGCCGCCCGATACCCGCCGAGCACCACCGCGACGACCGCCGACGAAATCAGAACGCGCCGCGCACTCGTCTTCATGGGCACCCCCCCAGAACCTGCATGGTAGGACGTCGGCCCGCGGCATGCAAGCCCCGGTGACGGGTGCGCGTCGAGAAAGTGAGACGCCGCCGCCGGGGGCATCCGGCGCGGCTGGTTCTCGCGGTGTCCGTACCCGTTCGGAGGGCCTGGAGGCCGAGAACGGCGCCGCAATCGACGACCCTGACGGCGCCGGCGAAACACTCGTCTCACGTCGTGCGGGCGCCGCCCGCCGCGGCGCCATGAACGTCTTCATGGCCGGAACGCCGCTCGTCGCGGGCGCCGTCGGTGAGGGCCGGCGAGGCGCGGCTCCCGGAAGGACCGTCGGCGCGCCGTCTGGTAGGCTGAAGGGACGCGCTCGCCAGCGGGCGGCGCCGCGGAGGTCGGGAGGCGAGGGCGGCCGGCCGCCGGTCCGGGTCCCCGGATGCGCGGGGCCTCCGCGGAAGCGGCGGGGACGGCGCACCGGGAGGCGGGGACGGCGCACCGGGAGGCGGGGACGGCGCACCGGCAAAGGAGCATCGAAGCATGACCGCGTTCGCCCGCGGCGCCCCGATGACCGTGTTTCTCGCGGCCGTGGCGGTGGCCGCCGCCGGCGCGCAGGACGGCGATGCGCCGCCCGCGGGGTTCGTCCGCCTCGACGCGGCGGTTCCCGGCCTCGTGCTCGACGTGCGCTACCACGGCGCCGACAACTTCGTCGGCGCGCCGGTGGACGGCTACGAGGCGCCGGCCGCCCTCCTGACGCGGCCGGCGGCCGACGCGTTGCGGGAGGTGCAGGCGCGGCTGCGGACGCGCGGACTGGGGCTGAAGGTCTTCGACGCGTACCGCCCCCAGACCGCCGTCGACCACTTCGTCCGCTGGGCCGCCGACCCGTCGGACACGCGCACGAAGGCCGAGTACTACCCGGACGTGCCCAAGTCGGAGCTCTTCGCGCGCGGCTACGTCGCCGAGGCGTCGGGCCACTCGCGGGGCAGCACGGTGGACCTGACCCTCGTCCGGCTGTCGGACGGGGCCGAGCTCGACATGGGCACGCCGTTCGACTTCTTCGGCCCGGAATCGGCGGCGGACCACGCGGGCCTGACGGCCGGGCAGCGGGCCAACCGCCGCCTGCTCGCCGACGCCATGCGGGCCCACGGCTTCGAGCCCTACCCGGCCGAGTGGTGGCACTTCACCCTCGCCGACGAGCCGTACCCCGATACCTGGTTCGACTTCCCGGTGCGGTGAGCCTTCCACGAACGCGATGCGGCGGGCGGCCCCGCGGCGGCGGGGCAGTGCGCAGCGAACGCCCGCCGTCTTCGGCGAGGTCGCACTCCGACGGCGTGCGGCGAGTCGCCGCCGGCACCCTTCGGGCGCGGTGCGCCGCGGAGATTCCACCGCGTGCGGCCGGTGCGCGGCGACTCGCGTTCAGAGGGCGGGCACGACGTCGGTCCTCGGGAAGTGAACAGGTTGCGCTCCGGCTCGTCGAAGAGGATTGCGAGCACGGCCGACGAATCGACGACCATTAGCTGAAGCCGCCGCGTTCGTCGTACCCGAGAATCTCGTCGGCCGTTCTCGTGTCGAGATCGGGCAGCGTGCTGCAGCGCTCGGATATCTCGAGGATCGCATCCCGCATCGACGGCGCGGTCTTCCGGTCTCGCGTGCGCCGCAGCGCGTCTTCGAGGGCGGCGACGACGGCGCGGGTCACGGTCGTGCCCTGCTCCTTCGCGAGCTCCCTGGCGAGCCGCTCGGCCTCGACGTCGTTGATGCTCAGCGCCACGAATGCCACCTGCAACCGGAACCGGCGGATTCTATCATTGCGCCGGAACGATCGGGGAGTGCGGACCGCGGCCGTGAGGGCATCGCGGACTCCGCGGCCCGGTCGACCCGGCGACGTCCTCGACGTCGCGGGCCTTGACGTCCGCCACCCGTGTGGGATAAACCGCCGGAGTGCGGCTTTCGGGCGCCGGCCAGTTCTCCCGGACGGCGCGGGGGCGTTGCGCCGGGCGAGGCTTGGGGGGCGAGGTGACCAGCGGGCGGATCGTTCGGGATCGCATCACGCGCGCCGACGTGGCGCGCATGGCCGGAGAGCAGTTCGGAGACTGGATCAAGGCGGTGGTCGACGTGTCGCGCGGAGTCATGGCGATCGGCGGGGATCTGCACGCGGACGACGAGGCGGCGCTCCTCGCCGATGGATCGCGCCAGCGGGATCTCTGGGGAATCAACCTGCATCCCGGAGAGAGCGGAAGCGCCTGGATCGAGTTCGATTCGCTGATCAACCTGCGCCCGGGTCAGGACAACCGGTCGCGCGGCGTCGACGACGAAGGGACCCGGGCCCGCATCCGCGAGGTGGTCGGAGCCCTGGTCGCATCGGAATGAGGGGAACCCTGCCGTGACCCGGGTGCTGCACAAGCGCGCCGCCGCCGGGGGCTGGGCGCGGCTGGAGCTGGTCGAGCAGCTCGGGAACGTGGGAAGCGAGGTGGAGCGCGCGATCCGGGCGCACGAGGCGGGCCGGGCGGACCGCTTCGAAACCGCTTTCGAGAGGGCCCTGGAGCTGTTCGACCTGACCGCCGCCGACCCCCGCTGGCGGGGGCGCCGCTGCCAGGAAATCCTGCGCGCGCGCGAAGAGTTCTGCCGCCTCTTCTTCGATCCGGACGTGCCGCCGGACTCGGCCCGCGGGCTCCGCCGGTACTTCTTCGGGTTCGCGTGGGCCGCACGCCTGCTGCACCAGCGCCGGCAGTCGGCGGGCCAGCCGGCCGGCACAGCCTCGCGCCGGCCCGCGGCCGGCTGATCGGCGCCCCCCGCCGCCGTTGAGCGCTTCCGCCAGGCGCCTGGCCCGCGGGCAGTCAACCGAAGAGCCGCGGCGCGGCGACTACCATGCGATAGACAGACCGGCGGCGGCGAATCTCCTGAAGTCGGCTGCGTTCGAGGTCGCGACGGGAGCGTCGTCGGCAAGAGCGGCGGCGGCGACCATGCAATCCAGGAGGGACCCGCGGCGCCGGCCCGACGCGTTGAACAGGCGTGCGGCGATCTCCGCGTGGTCCGGCCCGAATTCGCGCTGGCGGCCGACGATCCGCCCGGCCAGCTCCAGATCGGGGCCGGCGAGCGGACCGCACAGGAACTCCGCCCAGGCGACGGCACTCACCGCCACCGGTTCCCCGGCTGAGATCCAGGCCCGCAGCCTCGAGTCCTCGGGCGACCCCGGAACCAGGGCGCGAACGAGGAAGCTCGTATCCTGATGGATCATCGCGGCTTCGAAACGATCCGCCGGCCGGCGGCTCGCCGCTCGGCTCGCGCGCTCCGCTCCCAGCGCTCGACGTCGATCCCCCGCGCGCGCACCGCGGCCTGGAGCTGGTCGAGTACCCTCAGCGCCTCGTTTCCCGCGGCGGGTTGCCGGTTCGCCTCGTTGCGGATGGTGCGCCGCAGCGCCTCCGACCTGGACACTCGCCAGCGGCGAGCCAGATCGTCGAGGGCGCGCACGGACTCGACGTCGAGCGCGTACGTCGACTTGGTGATGGTGGCGGCCACCCCTTAGCCCAAGTTTAACAAGATCCCCGGTCATTTTGCCGATTTAGGCGGTATTTTGGAGGTTTCGTCCCTGTAACTTGTTGATTCTAAAGGATCGGGGTTTCGAGATACCAAATGTAGTGCCATAATTCTCAAGAAACTGTTGACTTGGGGCCGCGCACCCGCTATCGTGGGGGCGTGTTCATTCGCCGCACCCAAACACGACGTACCGAAAACGGCACGCCTTACTTCGTCCATCGCCTCGTCCACTCCGAGCGCGTCGGAAAAACCGTCCGGCAGCGCACCCTGCTCAATCTCGGACGCCACTTCGACATCCCCCAGGCCCAATGGCCGCAGTTGTGCACCCGCATCGAGGAGGTCCTGACCGGACAGGCGCCCCTGGTCGCCGAGTGCCCGCACGCGGTCGAACGCGAAGCGCAGCGCGCAGCCGCGCAGTTGGTCTCCCGCGGCATACAGACGGGCGGACCGGCAGCCGAACGGGCCGACGTGCAGCCCGTCGACGTCGACTCGCTCCGTCTGGTCCGCCCCCGCAGCGTCGGCGTCGAGCAGGTCGGCCTGTGGGCGCTGGAGCAACTGGGCCTGACCGCCCTGCTGACCGACCTCGGCGTCAACGGCGCGTTGCGCGCGGCGGCGGCCGGCGCCCTCGTGGGGCGTCTGGCCCATCCGGCCTCGGAGCGCGAAACACACCGCTGGCTGCAAGAACGCAGCGGCCTCGGAGAGTTGCTCGGCGTCGACTTCGAAACCGTCAGCGCGATGCAACTCTACCGCGCTTCCGACGCCCTGGTGAAGCACCGCGAGGCGATCGAGGCGCATCTGTTCGACCGCGCGATGGGGTTGTTCGACCTGCAGCCCACGGTGACCCTCTACGACCTGACCAACACCTGCTTCGAAGGCGGGGCGGGCGGGCAGCCGCAGGCGCAGCGCGGACACTCGAAGGAGAAGCGCAGCGACTGTCCGCTGCTGACCCTCGGCCTGATGCTCGATGCCAGCGGCTTCGTGCGCCGCTCCAAAGTCTTCGCCGGCAACGTCCGGGAACACCGCACGCTGGCCGGCATGCTCGATGCGCTCGGCGCCCCGCCCGGCGCCCTCGTGGTCATGGACCGCGGCGTCGCTACCGAAACCAGCGTGCAGTGGTTGCGCGACCACGGCTACCGCTATCTGGTCGTCAGCCGCGAACGGCAGCGCCGGTTCGACCCCGAGGCCGCCGTCGCCATCCGGACCCGCTCCCGGCAGACCGTGCACCTGCACAGGGTGGTCTCGACCGACCCCGACGAAGTGCGCCTGTACTGCTACTCCGAGGAGCGCGCCAACAAGGAACAGGCCATCGTCGAGCGTTTCGCCGCCCGCTTCGAGGCCGCCCTGACCCAACTCAATGCAGGACTCGCGCGCCCCCGCACCCGCAAGCGACTCGACCAGGTCTGGCAGCGCATCGGGCGCTTGCAGGCGAAACACTCCCGCGTCGCCGCGCATTATCAGATCGCCGTCGCCGCCGACGAAACCGGCACGAACGCCGTCGCCGTCACCTGGACCTGCCGTCCCCTGAACGGCTCGATGGCCACCCACCCGGGCGTCTGCTGCCTGCGCAGCAGCGAGACCGAGTGGGACGAAGACGCCCTGTGGCGCACCTACACCACCCTCACCGACGTGGAGGCCGTCTTCCGGGCCCTCAAGTCCGAACTCGGCCTGCGCCCCATCTACCACCACAAGCCCCGGCGGGCCGACGGACACCTGTTCATCACCGTCATCGCCTACCAGCTCGTGCAGGTCATCCGAACCCGACTGCGCCGACACGGACAACACGCCAGCTGGACCACGCTGCGCCGCATCCTCGACGGCCAGCAGCGCGTCACCGCCACCTTCCGCCGACCCGACGGACGCACGCTGCACGTCCGCACCGCCACCCAGGCCGAACCCGAACAGCGGGACATCTACGACGCCCTCGGCGTCGACCCGCACCCCGGCGGCGTGTGCAAGACCCTCATCTGAACAGCCGCTCTCAACGGTTTACCGATCGTTTTGTAGTGCCACTCGAGGATTTCTGTCGGTGTAAACCACTGATTCTAAAGGGCTGGTTTTTTGGGCTGTTAAACTTGGGTTAGTATGGCCATACTTCCGATTCTCATTTCAAGCAGCGTTTCGACCGTACGGGCTCCCCGAATGCCGGCGCCGTCACGTGCCCCGGATGGCATCGGTGTGGACGTCGGCATCGTCGGCGCCAGCGCGCCATGCTCCCACGACCGTTCCGGCGGCCCGCGCTGCCGGACGTCGTACTGCGCCGCCGCTCCCCGCGGGTGGCATAATCGGCCAGGACTCGCACCCATGAAGGAGGGGTCATGCTCGCATCCGGATGGTCGCCGCGCCCGGTCCGTTCGCCGTTCGCCGTCTGCGCCGTCTTCGCCGCCGCCCTGGGGGGCGGCGCGCCTTCGGTCTTCGCGCAGGAGGGCCGGCCGGACCGCATCCGGCCCGTCACCGACGCGGAGCTGGAGAACCCGAGCCCCGACGAGTGGCTGATGTGGCGCCGCACCCTGGACGGCTGGGGCTACAGCCCCCTCGACCAGATCGACCGGGGCAACGTCGGCGAGTTGCGGATGGTGTGGAGCCGCGCCCTCGCGAGCGAAGGCCGGCAGCAGGGGACGCCGCTGGTGCGCGGCGGGGTGATGTTCATGCCGAACCCGCGGGACGTCGTGCAGGCCATCGACGCGGTGACCGGCGACCTGATCTGGGAGTATCGCCGCGACCGGCCCGACGACCTCGGCGACCACATGATCGGCAGCCTCATCGACACCAACCGCAACCTCGCCATCCACGGCGAGCTGATCATCGACACGACCATGGACGACCACATCGTCGCCCTCGACGCGGAGACCGGCGACGTGGTGTGGGACACCGAGATCCTCGACTACACCGTGAACCCCGCCAACCAGACGTCGGGGCCCATCGTGGCCGGCGGCCGGGCGTACTCGGGCCGGAGCTGCGACCCCCGCGGCGGACCCCACGCCTGCGTCGTCACCGCCCACGACGCGCAGACCGGCGAGGAACTGTGGCGGCGGCGGCTGATTCCGGGGCCGGGCGAGCCGGGCGACGAGACGTGGGGCGACGTGCCGTTCGAGGAGCGCGGGCACGTCGGCTCGTGGATGGTGCCGAGCTACGACCCGGCGCTGAACCTGGTCTACGTCGGCACGTCGGTCACGTCGCCGGCGCCGAAGTTCATGCTCGGCGGCGCCGACCTGACCCACCTCTACCACAACTCGACGCTGGCCCTCGACGGCGACACCGGCGCCATCGTGTGGCACTACCAGCACATGAACGACCACTGGGACCTCGACCACCCCTTCGAGCGCCTGCTCGTCGACACCCCGGTGCGGCCCGACCCGTCGGCGGTGGCCTGGATCAACCCGCGGCTCGCCCCGGGCGAGGAACGCCGGGTGCTGACCGGCATCCCCGGCAAGACAGGCATCGTGTACACCCTCGACCGCGAGACCGGCGAGTTCCTGTGGGCCACCCCGACCATCACCCAGAACGTGGTCAGCGGCATCGACGGGGCGACCGGCGCGGTGACCGAGAACGCGGAGCTGATATTCACGGCGGTCGGCCAGCAGGTGCTGGCCTGTCCCCACGCCTCCGGCGGCAAGGACTGGGAGGCGGGCGCCTACTCGCCCCGGACCAACACGATGTACATGCCGTTGCGCAACGTCTGCGCCCGGATGATGGCCGAGGACCCGGACACGCGGACGAACCGGCTCTACGCCATCGCATGGCGGTCCGAGCTGGCCCCCGGCTACGACGACGTGGGGAGCGTGCATGCGATCTCGGCCGAGACCGGCGCGGTGGTGTGGAACCACCAGCAGCGGGCGGCCACCATGGCCCTCGCGGCCACCGGGGGCGGGCTCGTCTTCGGCGGCGACGTCAACGGGCGCTTCCGGGCCTTCGACGACCGGACCGGGGACGTCCTCTGGGAGATCAACGTCGGCTCGCCGGTCTCGGGTTTCCCGATCACCTACGCGGTCGACGGCCGGCAGTACGTGGCGGTGAGCACCGGCACCGGCCGCTTCCTCGACCTGACCCCGGAGCTGCGCCCGAGCAGCGGCAACAACCTGTTCGTTTTCGCCCTGCCGGAGTGACCGCGCCGCCGCGCGGCCGGCGTCGTCTCCGCGGGAGGTCGCGGCAGCCGATCGCGGGGCGGCACGAGGGGCCTCGGTGCGGCCGGGGGGCTACAGCGGGCTGACCGGCCGCTTCAAGCCGATCGCGGGGCGGCACGAGGGGCCTCGGTGCGGCTGTCCGGTGCGGCCGGCGGCCCGGGCGCTCGGGGACCGCGGTCGGCGACCGGCCGCCGCCCGCCGGCGCGCGCGCGGGGGCATGGGCACGCCGTGGATGCCCGCGCGGGCGAAGAGCCGCCCACCGGCGCGCGCGGGGGCATGGCGTGTCCGTCGTCGTTCGGTATCCGCTGCTCGTGCGCCCGCCGGCGCGCGCGGGGGGCTGGCGTGTCCGTCGTCGTTCGGTATCCGCTGCTCGTGCGCCCGCCGGCGCGCGCGGGGGGCATGGCTGATGCCGTCCTCGACCAGGAGGATGTCGCCGGCGCCAGCCGGCGCCGCGTGCGGTCATGGCTCGTTCGAGCCGTGGTTCGAATCGCCGCGCTTGCGCATTGCGGATTTACGAAAGATGATTGATGGAGACGAGCCGCTTTCCCGTGGCTGCTCATGCGGCCAAGATCGTTGCACCTGATCGCTCGGGAAGCACCTGGACCGATCGGGGGGCCGGCACGAGGACCCGAAATCCCGCGCAAGCCGGCCGGCGACCCGTCTCGGGCTTGACAGCTTCGTGGTGGAACCCCGCGTCGCACCGCGCCTGAAAGGGCGCCGGCGAACGAGAACGTCCGGCGGACAAGGAGCGCCCGCCTGACAAGGCGCGAGAAGGCGCATATTGGGTATATCGTAACCGCGGACGGCAAGGCGGTCGCGGACCGCTTTGCGGTCCGACGAACAGCGCAGTCAGGCGGGATGCATCGCCGCTCGAATGCGGCGGGGCCTTTCGCCGCGGACTGTCGATCAACGGAGTGGAACCATGTCAACGTCGGTGCCGTCAATCGGCGACATGTATTGCAGGACACTCGACGAAGCGTTCAAGGAGGTTGCGCGCCGGAAGCGTGATGCGGGTGCTGACGGTGTGATCACACGCTTCGAGGAGTCCCCCTATGGGGGCTATCGCGTCTACAGCCTGCCAGCGGACGTCCTGGTTGACGATCTTGTGGATCCGATTATCAATATGCCGGATATTCGCGGGTCGCGGCGAAAGCGCGTTTACCGATGACCGGCGATGAACCGGCGCGGGAGGCGGAACTCGTATCTGGTGCGGAAGGCATCCAGGATCTGCCCGCTCGGAGGGCGTTCGAACAGTTGGTCGATCTGGAGCGCCGGCGTATAGAAAGCAACACCCGTCGCGCGGAAATTGCCTTGAAAGCCATCGCGGCAAGTGACGCCGCCGACAAGCGGCAGTACGACTATCACGTCGAGCGGCTGCGGCAAGGTTCCAGAGATCGCAACGAGCGGCATCGGTCCGTCGTCAAGTTCGCGTGGGCGGCCCTCGCCACGGTCGTTGCCGTAGGCGGCCTCGTGTTTTACATGCTCTTCTTCGGGAACGATGCGCAGCAACTTGTAGCTCGCGACCTGTTGAGCATCATCGCAACGGCAGTAGGTGGGGCCGGAGCGCTGTGGGCCGTCAAATCGGTGCTGCAGCGCATGTTCGGTGACAACTCGCGTGATGACTGAGGGCGGTGGCGCGGGCAACTCCACCCGACCTGTTCCGTGAAAGTTCCCGCTTCCCGGGCGCGAGGAGACAGACATGATCCATTCCCACGTACGGGCGGCGGCGGCGCGGCGGACGGTCGCCGCGCTGGGACTCGTCCTGACGGCCGGCGCCGGGGCGGGCGCGCAGACGCCGCCCGCGGACGGGTCGGAGCGGCGCCGGGCGCCGGCCGACTTCATGAGCTACCGCGGCGCGGGGTGGCTCGAACGGGCGGAGCGGGTCGACGAGGAGCGGCCGGACCTGGTGCTCGACGCGCTGGGGCTCGCGCCCGGCGACGTGGTCGCGGACGTCGGCTGCGGGTCGGGCTACTACGCCCGCCGCATCGCGGGGCGGGTCGCCCCCGGGGGGCGCGTCTATTGCGTCGACATCCAGCCCGAGATGCTCGACATCATGCGCGGGCTCGCCGACCGCGACGGCGTGTCGGGCATCGTGCCGGTGCTGAGCGCGCCCGACGACCTCCGGCTCCCGGCCGGCGCGGTGGACTGGATCGTGCTCGCCGACGTGTACCACGAAATGTCGGACTACGAGGCGATGCTCGCGGACATGCGCGCGGCCCTCGCGCCCGGGGGGCGGGTGGCCCTGCTCGAGTACCGGGTGGAGGACGGCACCGGCGACAACCTCAAGGCCGACCACGCGATGTCGGTGCGGCAGGTGCTCGCCGAGTGGCTGCCGGCCGGGTTCGCCCTCGTCGATCTGCACGAGTTCCTGCCCGGGCAGCACTTCTTCGTCCTGAAGGCGGCGGGAGACGACGCCGTCGCGGGCGCTCCCGTACGGAGCCTCGACCTGTCGGCGGCGCTCGAAGCGGGCCTCGTCGAGGCCGAGGCGCGGGGCGCGGGCGAGACCGGGGTCAACGTCCGCATCCGGAACCGCTCGGGCGAGAGGCTCGTGGTGACCATGCCGGTGGGGACGTCCTTCCCCTCGGCCGGCGGGCGCCGGGACATGGTCTCGCGGCGCGACGCCGCCGTCCGGTTGTTCGACGGCGCGTGGCGCGACTGGGCGGTGCGGTCGGTGGGACGCCAGCCCGGCCGTCCGCCGGCGGGGCCGGGCGACCGCCTGGGCATCGAGCCGCCGGCGAGCCTCGGCCCGCTCGAAGCGCTGACGTACGCGATGCAGGTGGGCACCTACCGGGTGTCCGGCTCGCCCCTGCTCTACGTCCCCCGCACCCACGGCATCGAGCAGGCGGCGGTGTGGATTGCCGCCGCCGACCTCCGCTACGACGACCTCGCCGCCGCCCTGGCGGACGAACGGATGCCGGCGCAGTACACGGCGGCGTTCGCGCTCGTCTACTGCGACCTCGCCGGCATCGACGTCCGGTCCCGGCGCATCTGGGCGGATCGCGAACGCGTCTTCGGCCCCCTCCGCGACCAGGGCCTGAACGCCTGGTATCGGCAGCGGACGCGCTGACCGCCCGCGGGCGCGGGCGGGGCGAGGCTGACCGCGGACGGCCGAGAGCCAGGGCGCGGTGGCGTGTCCGCCGGCCTGACCAGTCTCGTGGCCTCGAAGCGGCAGCCGCACAGCCGAGACCCCCGGCCCGACCCGCGCTCCGGCTCGGACCACCGTGCCTCGCCTGCCGCCGGACCGCGGCCAGACAGCCCCATGTTCCGGCGCCGGGCGGCGGTTCCCGCGGCTCGGACCCATCCGTGCCCGGCGATCCGGTCGGGTGAGTCGTTCGGCGGGGGACGGTCACTCGGTCGGCGCGGCGGGTGCGTGCTGGTGGTCCTGCCAGCCGGCGATGCGTCCTTCAAGCGTCGCCAGCCGGCGGTCGACGTCGACAATCGAGGCGTTCAGGCGCTGTTCGACGGCGGCAACCCGGCGGTCGACGTCGGCGATCGAGGCGTTCAGGCGCTGTTCGACGTCGGCGATCGAGGCGTTCAGGCGCTGTTCGACGGCGGCTACCCGGCGGTCGACGTCGATGATCGAGGCGTTCAGGCGCTGTTCGACGTCGGCGACCGTGCGCCCCAGCGCCATGATGCGGCTGTTGGTGTCGCGCCACAGCAACACCACGACGGCGATCACGACAGCCGGCGAGAGGATGTCTGTCCAGGGCATGCCTCCAGCCTATCACGTACGGCGGCGCTACGCGGGTCCGCGGGCGGACGTCCGCGCCGGACCGCGGCCGGCGAGCGTCAGCGGGCGGTGAGGGTTTCTTCCCGCACGGTCAGGTCGTCGACGCGGCCGCGGTCGACCGCGACGCCGAGGCCGGGCCGGTCGCGCGGCACGGTCACCATGCCGGCCGCGTCCATCGTCCACTCGGGCGTCACGACGTCCGACTCCCAGTAGCGGGCGCTGGGGCTGAGGTCGGCGGGCAGCACGAAGTTCGGCAGCGAGGCGAGGGCGACGTTGCAGGCGCGGCCGACGCCGCTCTCGAGCATGCCGCCGCACCACACGGGGACGCCGGCGGCGGCGCACCGGTCGTGGATGGCGCGGGCCGAAGCGAACCCGCCGACCCGGCCCGGCTTGACGTTGACGATGCGCCCGCTGCCCAGGTGCAGCATGTCGTCGACCCGGTCGAGGCTCGTGATCGACTCGTCGAGGCACACCGGGGTGGCGAGCCGCCGCTGCAGGGCGGCGTGGCGCACGAGGTCGTCGCGCCCCAGGGGCTGCTCGATCATCATCAGGCGGAAGCGGTCGAAGGCCGCGAGGTGGTCGAAGTCGGCCGCCGTATAGGCGCTGTTGGCGTCGGCCATCAGGGGCGCCTCGTCTCCCACCGCCTCGCGCACCGCGGCCAGATACGTGACGTCGGCGCCCGGCCGCACCTTGATCTTCGCCTTCCGGTAGCCCTGGGCGAGGGCGCGGCGCACGACGTCGACGAGCCGTTCGGGGCGGTCCTGGATGCCGATGGAGATCCCCGTCGCGATGCGCGGGCGCGTGCCGCCGAGGAGGGCGGCGAGGCTCGTCTGCGCGCGCTCGGCCGCGAGCACCCAGACCCCCATCTCGACCGCCGCCTTGGCCATGTGGTGGCCGCGCACCGCCGCGTCCAGCGTCGGATGCACGGCGTCGGGTCCGGCGAACGGGGTCCCGAGGACGAGCGGGCCGAGCCACTGCCGGATGGCGAGCCACGCGGTGTCGACGGTCTCGGGCGAGAAGTAGGGGCGCTCGCCGGCCACGCATTCCGACCACGCGGTGAACCCGTCGGCGTCGCGGGTCTCGAGCAGGAGGATGCGCCGGAGGTCGGCGGATCCCGACGAGATGCGGAACGGCTCGACGAGGTCCATCCGGATCTCGCGCAGGGTGATGGACCGCGGGCGGATGCTCACGAGGGGCCCGCCGTGCGCACGAGATAGAACCACCGTCCGGCCGCGGCGTCGTGGTGGAGGCCGGCGACCCGGGCGCGCGTATCGTCGAAGGACGCCGTGAAGGCCCGGCGCAGGTGGCGCTGCCAGCGGCGCGCGGCCTCGGGGTCGGCGGCCTTCAGGTGCTCGACGTCGGCCGGCAGCTCCACCCGCACCCACGGCGCGCGGGGCGGCGGGGCCGGTTCGGCGCCGGCGGGGGCCACGGTGGCGACGGGCGCCTCCCGCGCCTCGGGGGGCGCCTCGGGCCGGTCGCCGGCCAGGATGCGCTCGACCGCGGGGTCGCGCAGCCGCCACTCGACGACCAGGCGGTCGGTGTCGAGCCCCCGGTGCAGCACGCTGGCGGTGTCGCCGTACATGTCCGGCACGTACTCCACCGGCTCTGCCCCCAGCGCCACGAGGTTGAAGCGGGCGTTGCGCGACACCAGCGGGTCGAACGACCAGTAGACGCGCTCCACGCCGGCCGCGAGCAAGTGCCGGCGCTGGTGCAGCTTCAGCCGCCGTCCGAGACCGCGCCGGCGGGCCTCGGGCCGCACCGCGAGCATGTCCGACCAGTGCGCCGGGGCGCCGCCGCGCACCCCGCTGATGCCGAACACGAACCCCACGAGCCGCCCGTCGGGCGTGAACGCGCCGGACGCGACGCCGCCCACCCGCTGGCACACCTGGAGGACGGTGGGGGGCACCACGTCGGCGAAGTCGCGGCCCCAGACGTCGCGCTGCAACCGGACGGCCGCCTCGCGGTCTTCGCGGCTGCGCAGGGGGCGGATGGTTACGTCGTCGCCAGCCACGCGCGTTAGGATACCCGAGAAGCGGGCGCCGGTGTCCGCAAGACCGCGGGCGCCGCCGGCGCTTCCGGCGAACCGGCGCGCCGCGGTCGTGCGCGGGTGGGACGGGCGGTCGACGGCACGCGGCGGCCCGTGATGGAACCCCGCGTCGCGAAGCCAGGCGGCGTTCATCGCCGCCCGCGATGCGGCGGGGACTTCACCACGCTGGCAGGGAGGGACCCATGGGCGACGCAGACGCCGCGTTGCGCCGGAAGCTGCCGGAGATCGCGCTCGAGGCGGCGATGGTGGTGTTCGCGGTCGTCGCCGCGTTCGGGGTCGAGGAATGGCGGGAGACGCGGCAACTGCGCCAGTTCGCGGTCGTCGCCCGGAACGCGGTCGAGACCGAGCTCGCCGGGAACCTGGCCGAGTTCCGGACCACGCGGCCCCTCCTGACGGACCTGACGGCGCGACTGCGGGCGCAGTTGGAGCAGGCGTATCGGGGGGTGCGGGAAGACCGGGCGGACGCGGACGTGCGGCTGGCGATCGACCTCCGACTGCCCCGGGCGTCCACCGCGGCGTGGCGCGTGGCGCAGGCGAGCCAGGCCGCGCCGTACTTCGACTACGACTGGTTGATTCAGGTTTCCAGGGTCTACGAGCTGTACGACGGCTACGCCGACGTCCGCCGGCAGGTCGTCAACGACCTCGGCCGGATTCTGGCGCGCCGGGGCGAGGAGATGACGCCGGCGGAGTTCGTCGAGGTGGTGGAACCGCTGAACGGCAACCTGGGGATGCTGAGCGTACTGCACGGGGAAGTGCAGGGCGCGCTGGAGAACCTGATCGAGTGAAACGGCCGTGCCGTCCGCGCCCGCCGCACCTCCGGTCACCAGGCCGTCTGCCAGCGCCGCGGCGAGGGCGCCGGCCCGCGACGGGGACGTGCGACGAGGGGCGGCCGTGCCCCGCCGCGCCCCCGCGGGCGGTCACCGGGCGTCTGCCAGCGCGGCGATGAGGGCGCCGGCCCGCAGCGCGTCCGGCGTCGTCAGGTACGTCGGCGTGGCGACGCCGTCGCGGGTCAGGGTCAGCAACCGGCGGTCGTGGTCGACCTCGACGTCCAGGATCCGGCCGATCGGGAACGAGGTCACGCCCTGGTGGACCAGGACCACGCGCCGGCTGGTCACGAGCAGCGCGCCTTCCTTGTCGACCACGTAGCCTCGCACCTTGTAGCGCTGTCCGCCGCGCGAGAACGACCGCAGCAGGCGCTGCTTCAGCAGCCGGCCCTCGCTCTCCAGGTGGCACGTCTCGCGGCCCGGGAGCTTCGTGGCCGCGTCGACCACCGGGAGGTCGCCGCCGCGGATGGCCCGCAGCTCCCGGAGCCGGTCGAGCAGCGCCAGCTCGTCGGCGAGGTCCGCGTCGGTCAGCCCGAGGGCGGTCCGCGCCCGTTCGAGCGCCTGCTCTTCCGCCGCGGTCAGGTCGTGGTCGCTCACCGCCTCGACGTGCGCCCGCGAGTATGCGTCGAGCCGCGCCCGCCGCCGGAACGCGGGGTCGAGGCCGACGAGGGTCTCCATTTCGGCGAGCCGCTCGAAGACCCGCGGGTCGTCCGCGCCGCCCGCGGTCGCCGCCTCCAGCAGGTCCAGGTACGCCTGCTCCTCGAAGTAGCGCGCGTCGTCGGGGGTGAGCCGCGGGTCGCCGCGCGCCGCGGCGAGGGCGGCCCGCTCGTCGTCGGTGATCGGCTCGTCGGCCGCGGCCCGCGCATCGAGCAGGCGGCCGTACGCGTCGCCGGCCGCCCGCCGCTTCCGGCGCCGGACGCCGAGGGCGACCAGGGCGGCGAAGACCGCGGCCGCGACCCATGCAGGGAAGGGCGACGGCAGCAGCAGGCCGGCCGCGACGGCGCCCAGGGCGAGCCACCCGTACGTCGGCGGCGACCTCCGCACCGGCGCGTCGACGGCGTCGGGCGCCTGCTCCTGCGCCGGGAGCGCGCCGTAGGTCACGCCGGTGTCCTCGGTCAGCTCGACGGCGGCGGGCGCGCCGGGCCGCTCGGCGCGGGCGCGTCCGCCGCCGCCGCCGAGCGACTTCCGGTAGTAGAGGCCGCCGCGCCCGCCGTGCACGTACGCGCGCCCCGCCGACGACAGGCCGATGCGGGCGCCGGTCACGCCGAACGAAGCGCCGACGCCGCCCTTCGAGAGGTTGAACCGGACCGGCCCCGCGCGAAACGACTTTCTGAGATAGAAGCCCATGACCGCATCGTCCGCCCCGCCGGTGTCGGGACGTGTCAGAAGCCCGGCCCGCGTGGTTGTGGATGGGCGCAGCCTGCGTCAAATGGATGGAGGCACGGGGGAGGAACCGGCAGCGGCCCCGATACGCGGGTTCAGCGGCCGGCCGGACGGCGCCCGAACCGCGCCTGCCGGCCGGCTGCGCAGATCGCTGCGCGAACCGGCCGGCAGGCCGCCGGGCGAGACTGCTTCAGGCGGCGCGTACGTCCGCGGAACGGTCTTCGTGCGCCAGCGCCAGCGGCATGTAGGAGCCGAACAGCACCCCGTTCACGAAGTAGGGCATCGAGCCTTCGGTCTCGACGTTGACGTTCGGCTGCGCGAGCCGGACCACGTCGACCGTGCGGACGACCTCGGCCACGCCGCCCGCCAGGGTCAGGACGTCCCCCGGCCGCAGGCTCGCCCCCGGAACCTCGCCCCGCTGCGTGACCACGGGGTGGGAGCCGGTGAAGAAGGGCTCGCGCCCGTTCACCGAAACCCAGGGCTTCTCGCGGGCGTCCTGGTAGATGGAGACGACGGGCGCGGCGCCTTCCGGCGAGCGGAGCTCGTCGCCCAGGCGGATCTCGCCGGCCGGCAGCTCGCGCCCGTCGGCCAGACGAACGAGGGCGTCCGGCCGGAAGCACAGAGGCACCTTCCCGACGAGATTGTTGGGATTCTCGGGCGCTCCACCCCACCTGATGCCGCCGGAGACCTGCTCCAGATCGGCTTCACTGAGCGTCGCGTCGGCGGGGGGCGGCAGGACCAGGTGGCTGGTGTCCGCGGTGTCCTCGTGCACCTTCAGCATGAACCCGGCGGGCACGGCCACGCCGATTTCCGCCTCGACCGCGGCCTTGGGGTCGGCCATCAGCCGGGCGCGGAACGCTTCGTCCTCGGTCGCCTTGTCGATCAGGCGATTGCGCATCTCGCCGAAGCTCATCATTCTCTTGTCCATGTTCCCCTACCTTTGCACGGTGCGAACTAAACTAAACTACCAATCTCCCCGAACCCCGGCAGTACAGGCACGGTGAAGCGATCATATACACACCATAATGCGATTTGTCAAGGCCAAGGCCGAGAGGCGCGGCCCGGGCCGCGCCCGCGGCCGCCGCGTCCCCTCGGAGTCCGCTTCCAGTTCCCGCACGAACCGGTCGACCAGCGCCACCGGCAGTCCGACGACGTTCGCGTATGAGCCCTCGATCCGCTCGAGCACGACAGCGTGATGCGCCAACGGCCCGCCGATCGCGCTGTCGCCGACCGGCCAAACAATTGTCGTTTGATCACGCACGGCGCGAATGATACAGTCGGCATCAGATCCTGCAACGCGCTTCGCGGCCCGTCGGGCGTCGCAACGCCGCGTATCCACGGCGTCGCGCGTTCTTTTAGATGCATCAGAACCTGCCCGTTTCGCCCGAGCCGCCTGTCATTCGGCGGCTGGTGCTGGAACGGTTCCGCAGCATCCCGTCGATCTGCATCACTTTCGACAACCCGACGATCTTCGTGGGCCGCAACGGTTCCGGGAAGAGCAACCTGATCAGCGCGTTCTCGTTCCTGGCAGGCGCGATGAAGGCGCCGTTGCGGACCGTCTTCGACCAGGCGGGCGGTCTCTCGACCATCAGGAACCGCTCGTCAGGCGGCGCTCCTCTGGGGCTCGGAATGCGCGTCGACCTCGCCGAGCGGCACGACGGCGCGGAGCGCACGTTCTATGCATTCGCAATCAGACCGCGGCCCAATCACGGCTTCGCGGTCTCCCGCGAGCAGTGCGTGGTCCTGCATGGGAAGTCGCGCTCCTGGTTCGACCGGCGCGGAACGCGCTTCCGCACGAACGTCGAGGGTCTGGCGCCCCCCCCGCTCGACGAGGCCTCGCTGATGCTGCCGGTGATCGGCGGCATCAAGGCTTTCTGGCTGGTCTGGCGTGTGCTGTCCGGCCTGCGTGAGTACGCCATCGATCCCGGAGCGCTGCGGAAGATGCAGGAACCCGATCCCGGCTTCGTACTGCAGCGGGAGGGAGGCAACACGACGAGCGTGCTCAGGGAGATCGAGAAGCGATCGCCGGAGACCTTCGCTCTGATTGCCCGCGTGCTGGCGACGATCGTCCCGAACCTGGACGGCGTGGCGGTGAAGACGCAGGGGAGAAACCTGGCGCTGCAATTCAGGCAGCGATGGGGCGCGGACACGCCGAAGCGGCTCGCCTTCGAAGCGTTCGAAGCGTCCGACGGCACGTTGCGCGCGCTCGGCATCCTGGCCGCCCTGTTCCAGCGCGCCGCTCCGGTGCTGATCGCGGTAGAAGAACCGGAGGCGACGATCCACCCCGGCGCGCTGGAATCCATCCTCGACGTGCTGCTCGCCGCCAGTGCGCGCAAACAGATCGTCATGACGACCCACAGCCCGGAACTGCTGGACGCGAAATGGATCGCCGATCGTCACCTGCGAATGGTCGACTGGCGCGAGGGCGCGACACACGTCACCCCGGTGTCGGACGCCAACCGCGCCGCCCTGCGGCGCCATCTGGCGGGCGCCGGCGAACTGCTGCGCGCGAACGCCCTCGAACCCGCACCGCACGTCGGCGGGCATCCGCGGCCCCGGTTGTTCGAGAGGGTCTGATGGTCCTCCAGCCGATCGTCGAAGGACGGGGCGACGAAGCCGCCGCGCCGATCCTCCTCCGCCGCCTGGCGGAAGAGGCCGAAGCGTGGAACGTCCGGATTGCGCGGCCGCACCGGCGACGACGCCACCGGCTCGCGAGGAAGGCCGATTGGGGCGCCGTCGTGCTTGCCGGCGTCGTTGCGCGGGCGAGGCGGCGGGTCGGCCGGACCCATGCCGGCGGGTCGGCCAGGGTCGCCGCGACCCCTCCGGCCGGCCGCGGCGCGGTGGGGCGGTATCATGGACTTGCCGATGCAGGAGGGAGGAGGCGGCGTGAGCGGCGCAGCGCAGGCGGAACACCCGGAAGTCTGGCGCCCGATGACCGGCATGCCGGACGGCGCCCACGCGTGGCAGGCGCCCGGGTACCGGGAACTGGCGGAAGAGTGGGCGTCCATCCGCGCCGCGCTGAAGGACCGCGCCGAACCGCGCGCCTTCCTCGACCGGTGGCTGGAGGAGCGCGGCCGGGCCTTCGCCATCGAGACCGGCCAGATCGAGGGCCTCTACACGCTCAAGCGCGGCGTCACCGAGCAGCTGGTCGCCGAAGGGCTGGGCGGCGTGGTCGGTGCGCACACGGTCGAGAACGTGGAGGACGAGACCATCCGGGGCCTGCTCGCCGATCAGGAGACGGCCTACAAGATGCTGTTCGACGACGTCGCCGGCGGTCGGCCCCTGACGCAGCACCATCTCAAGTCGTGGCATCAGCTCGTCACGCGGCATCAGGCGACGGTGGCCGCCATCGGCCTCGACGGGCGCCGGGCGCAGGCGCCGTTCCGCCGCAAGGGGCAGTGGAAGATCGCCTCGAACAACCCCCGGCGGCCGGACGGCGTGGTCCATCAGTACTGCCCGCCGGAACGGGTGCAGGACGAGATGGACCGGTTCGTCGCGCTGCACGCGGAAGTCGAACGCGCGCGCTACCCCACCGGGGTCGAAGCGGCGTGGATGCACCACCGGTTCGTCCGCACGCACCCTTTCCAGGACGGCAACGGCCGCGTGTCGCGCATGTTGATGGCCTACGCCTATCTGCGCCGCGGAGAGCCGCCGCCGGTGGTCACCGCGGCGGGAAGAGGCGGCTACATCGACGCGCTCGAAAGCGCCGACGAGGGCGATCTCAAGGCCTTCAGCGACTACCTGGGCGCGTTGGCCACGGTCAGTCTGACCGAGGCGGTGAGGATTGGGCGCCGGGCGCTGTCCGGCCGACTCGGCCGTCCCTGCGGCAACGGCGGGCGCGTGCGGGGCGCCGACTACCTGCCTCCGGAGGAGGGGCCTTGACGGCCCGCGGCGAACGCCCCGCCGCACTTGCGAGCGGCGCCGCGTCCCGCCCGACGGCGTCGTTCGTCGGTCGAGCATGCCCGACGCGCGCCCCTCGTCACGCCTTGTCCGCCGGGCGTTCTCTGCCCGCCGGGCGTTCTCCGCCCGCCGGCGCCCTCGGCGTTCGCCGGCGCCCCTCGGCCGCGGGGCGGCGCGGGGTTCCGCCGCGAGCGGCTCGGGAAGGCGTCGGCCGCGGGGCCGGCCGGCCCGTTCCCCCCGACGCTGATATCATTGACGACCGTGTTTCGCCCGCGGCGCGAACGGCGGGCGCTTCCGATCCCTCATGCATCACGTGCCCGAACCGCGCCGCGTCGCCGCCGCCCTTCCCGTCCTCGCCGCGGCGCTGCTGGCGTCGTCGTGCTCGTTGCGGACGATGGCGGTCAACGCCGTCGTGCCGGTGCTGGCCGACCCCGCCGTGTACCGGTCGGAGGAAGACCCGGAGCTGGTGCGGGAGTCGCTGCCGTTCCTGCTGAAGACCATCGAGTCGATCATCCTGACGGCGCCCGAGCAGGACGAGGCCCTGGTGTTCGCGTGCACGGGCTTCACGCTCTACGGCAACGCGTTCCTGCAGGTCGATGCCGACTTCGCGGGCTGGGACGGCGATTACGACCGGGAGATCGCGCTGCGCGACCGCACGTGGAAGCTCTACGTGCGCGCCCGCGACTACTGCCTGCGCAGCCTCGATCTGAAGTACGGCGGTTTCGGGGACGGCCTGCGGGACGACCCGGCCGCGGCCCTCGCGGTGGTCGGCGCCGACGACGTCGAGGTCCTGTTCCTGCTGAGCGCGGCCTGGGGGCTGGCGATTGCGAACGCCCTCGACCAGCCCGACCTGATCGCCGACCTGCCGGTGGTGCGGGCGCTCCTCGAGCGGGCCCTCGAGCTCGACGAGGACTACGGACAGGGGTCGATTCACGGCGCCCTCATCACCGTCGAGTCGCTGCCCGAGCAGCTCGGTGGTTCGCCCGGCCGGGCCCGGGAGCATTTCGAGCGGGCGGTCGCGCTGTCGGACGGGCGGGACGCCGCGCCGTACGTGACCCTCGCGCTCGGCGTCTCGGTGCCGGAGGAGAACCGGGCCGAGTTCGAGGATCTGCTGGAGCGGGCCCTGGCCATCGACCCGGACGAGGACACCGGCCTGCGGCTGCTCAACGTGGTGAACCAGCGGCGGGCGCGGCGGCTGCTCGACCGCGTCGACGACCTGTTTTTCGAATGAAGGAGAACCCTCCGATGCATTTGCGATCCGTGGCCGTGGTCCTGGCGGCGGTGCTGGCGGCGCCGGCGGTGCTGCCGGCGCAGCGCGCGATCCGCATTCAGCTCGGGTCGATACTGCCCGCCAACTCCATCTGGGACCGGTCGCTGAAGGAGATGGCGGTCGAGTGGCGCGACGAGACCGACGGCCGGGTGCAGCTTCGCGTACAGAGCGGGGCGTTCCGCGACGAGGCGGCGCTGGCCCGCCGGCTGAAGCGGGGCCGGCCCCAGGCCGCGGTCTTCGGGTTGCCGGGGGACATCCACGACGCCTTCGCGGTGCTGAACATCCCGTTCTTCTTCGAGTCGGACGCCGAGGTGTTCCACGTCGTGGAGGCGCTGGCCCCGACCTTCGAGGAGATTCTCGCCGACGAAGGGCTGGTCCTGCTGAACTGGGGCCACGCGGGATGGGCGCACTTCTTCACCGGGAGCCGGGTGGAGACGCTCGACGACCTCCGGCGGACGAAGGTGTTCACGGCGGCCGGCGACGACAAGATGCTGCAGTGGTACAAGGAGAACGGCTTCGACCCCGAGCCGCTGGCGGTCACCGACGTGCTGCTCGGCCTGAACACCGGGCTCGTCAACGCCCATCCGAGCCCGCCCTACGTGGCCCTGCTGTTCCAGTGGTTCGACCAGACCCCGTTCATGCTCGACGTGCCCCTGGCGCCGGTGCTGGGGATCACGGTGGTGGCGGAACGCACCTGGAGCCGCATCGACTCCGGCGACCAGGAGGTGCTGCGGGCGTCGGCGAAGCGGCTCGAGCGGGAACTGCTGCGCGACGTGGCCGCGCAGGAACGCGACTCCATCGAGGAAATGAAGCGGCGCGGCCTCACCGTGGTCGAGATGGACGACGCCGCGAAGGCCGCGCTGCGGGCGGCCGCCGACGAGCTCACGGCGTCGTGGCGCGGCGACATGATTCCCGCCGACGTCTACGACCGGGCGGTGCGCGCGCGGGACGCCTTCCGGGCGGACCGCTGACCCCGCGTCGGGCCCGCGATCCCCATGCGTGACAGCGCCTCCGCCGCCGCGGTCCGTGCGCGGGCCGTCCGGGTTCTGGGCGGGGCCGAGCAGGCGGTCGCCAACCTCGCGCTGGCCGCGATGGTGGTCCTGCCCCTGGCCGAAATCGTCGTGCGTCCGCTGGTCGCCGGCGGCATCCCCGGCTCGATTCCGTTCGTCCAGCACTTCACCCTGTGGGTCGGCTTCCTCGGCGCTGCGATAGCCGCGCGCGAGGGCAAGCTGATCGCCCTCGCAACCGCCGCGTTCATCCCCGAGGGGCAGGTCCGCCGCGCCACCCAGGTGTTCGCGGCCGGTGTGGGCGCGGCGGTGTCGACGATGCTCGCGGCCGGGGCCTGGGACCTGATGCAGCTGGACCGGGAGGACGGCACCATCATCGCGGCCGGGGTCCCGGTCTGGATCGCGCAGATCGTGCTGCCCGTCTCGTTCGCGGCCATCGCCGGGCGGCTCGTCTGGCGCGCGTCGCCGGCGTGGGCCGGCCGCGCGGCGGCGGGGCTCGGCATCGCCGCCGGGCTCTGGCTCGGTCTGGGGGAAGGCGTGCTCGCCGAGGCGCCGCGCTGGCCGCTGATCGCCCTGGTGCTGGCCGCGGCGGTCTTCGGGGCGCCGATCTTCACGGTGCTGGGCGGGGCCGCGGTGCTGCTGTACCTGAGCGACGGCGACCTCCCGGTGCTCGTCACCATCGAGACCTACTCCCTCGCGGTGCAGCCGCACCTGCCGGCGATTCCGTTGTTCACCCTGGCCGGGTTCATCCTCGCCCAGGGGAAGGCGTCGGAGCGGCTGCTCCGCGTGTTCCGGGCCGCGGTGGGCTGGATTCCCGGCGGCACGGCCATCGTCTGCGTCCTGCTGTGCGCATTCTTCACGGTGTTCACCGGGGGGTCCGGGGTCACCATTCTCGCCCTCGGGGGCCTGCTGTTCCCGGCCCTCCTGCAGGACGGCTACCGCGACCGGTTCTCGCTGGGGCTGCTCACCGCGTCGGGGTCGCTGGGCCTGCTGTTCCCGCCGGCGATGCCCCTCATCCTGTACGCCATAGTCGCCCAGGTCGCGCCGGACGAGCTGTTCGTGGCGGGCATCCTGCCCGGCCTGCTGCTGGTGGGGCTGACCGCGGCGTGGGGCATGCGCGAGGGGCTCGCCACCGGCGCGGGCCGCCGCGAATTCGGGTGGCCCGCGCTGCGGTCGGCGCTCTGGAACGCGAAGTGGGAGCTGACCATCCCGTTCGTGGTCCTGGGGGTGCTCTTCAGCGGCTTCGCCACGCTGGTCGAGACCGCCGCGTTCACCGCGCTGTACGCCGCGGTCGTCCAGGGGCTGATCCACCGCGACTTCGCGCTGGGGAGCGGGCTGCGCCGGGCGTTCAGCGAGTGCGTGGTGCTGGTGGGCGGGGTGCTGATCATCCTGGGGGTCGCGGTCGGCTTCACCGCCTGGCTCAACGACGCCGAGGTGCCGTACCGCCTCGTCGAGTGGGCCGACGAGCACGTCGGGTCGCGGCTCGTGTTCCTGCTGGGCCTGAACGTGTTCCTGCTGCTGGTGGGATGTCTGATGGACATCTTCTCGGCCATCTTCGTCGTCGTGCCGCTGGTGGTGCCGGTGGCCGAGCAGTTCGACGTCGACCTGCTGCACCTGGGCATCATCTTCATCGCGAACCTCGAACTCGGGTTCCTGACGCCGCCGGTGGGGTTGAACCTCTTCCTGGCGTCGTACCGGTTCGACCGCCCCCTGCTGGAGGTCTACCGCGCCTCGCTGCCGCTGCTGGCGATCCTGGGGCTGGGGGTGCTCGTCATCACCTACGCGCCGTGGCTGACCCTGGGCCTCGTCGAATGGCTGCGCCAGTGAACGATCCGGTCCTGGCGCTGCTGCGCGACCTCGTGGCGATCGACTCCGTGAACCCCGTGCTGGCGCCGGGGGGCGGCGGCGAAGCGGCCATCGCCGAGCACGTGGCCGCCGTGCTGCGGCGGGCCGGGCTCGACGTGACGGTGTTCGAGGCGTCGCCGGGCCGCCCCAACGTCGTCGGCGTGCTGGAGGGGCGCGCGCCGGGACGCGCCCTGATGCTGTGCGGCCACCTGGACACGGTCGGCGTGGACGGGATGCGCGCGCCCTTCACCCCGGTGGTGCGCGGGGGGCGTCTCTACGGCCGCGGCGCCCAGGACATGAAGGGCGGCGTCGCCGCGATGATCGACGCGGCGGCGCGGCTCGCCGTCCGCGGCGGCCTGCCGTCGGGCCGGCTGGTGGTGGCGGCCGTCGCCGACGAGGAGCACGCCAGCCTGGGGGCCGACGCCCTCGTGCGCGGCCATGCCGCCGACGGCGCGGTCGTGACCGAGCCGACGGACCTGCGCATGGCGACCTGCCACAAGGGGTTCGAGTGGGTCGAGGTCGAGACCCGCGGCCGCGCCGCCCACGGGAGCCGTCCCGCCGACGGGCGGGACGCGATACTGCGCATGGGCCGGGTCCTCGCCCGCCTCGAGGCCCACGGCGCCCGCCTGGCCGCGGGACCGTCCCACCCCCTGCTGGGGCCGGCGTCGCTCCATGCCTCGACCATCGTCGGGGGCGGCGAAGCGAGCGTCTATCCCGCCCGGTGCCGCCTGCGGTTCGAGCGCCGCACGCTGCTGGGAGAGCCGCCGGACGCCGGCCTCGCCGAGGCGCGGGGCATTCTCGCCGCGCTCGCGCGGGAGGACGAAGAGTTCGAGGGCTCGGCCCGGCCGGTCTTCAGGCGCCCCCCGCACGAGCTTCCCGCCGACCATCCGCTGTGCCGGACCCTCGCCGGGGTGCTGGCCCGGCGGGGCGAGGCCCCCGAGGCGACGGGCATGTCGTTCTGGACCGATGCGGCGGTGCTGGCCGGGGCGGGGACCCCCGCGGTGCTGTTCGGGCCGCGCGGCGCCGGCCTCCACGGCCGCGAAGAGTACGTCGAGATGGATTCCGTGGCCGTCTGCCGCGACGTCCTCGTCGATCTGGCACGGGACTTCTGCTGACCGGCCGCGATCGGGCTGCGGACCCGAGGCGCCGGTTGCGGCCGGCGCGCGGGGCCGGCGGGATCGGGCTAGTGCGTCAGCCGCGAGCTGCCGCGGTCTTGCAGCAGGTGGTTCAGGGTGCGCGCGTAGTAGCGGAGGATGTGGCGGTTCCGGACGCGGAACCGGTTGCCGTCGACGACGACGATCCCCCGGGTGACCAGCGGTTCGGTGGCCTGATCGACGGCGTCGCGGCCGCACTCGACCCCGAGGTTCGCGGGGACGAGGCGGAGGGCGTCGAGCAACTGGTCGACGCGGGCTTCGAGGTCGCGCTGCCGCATGGACGGCCGGAGGGCGGCGGCCACCAGCGCGGTCGGCAGCACCTTGTAGAGCCGGCCGATGGCGTCGCGGGTGCGGCGGGTCAGGGCCACGAGGTCGCGGCGGGACTCGGGGTCGACCGCCGCCAGCGCCAGGGGCTGGCCGAACGTGACGAATGCGCGCGTGCGGTAGCCCACCGCGAAGTTCACCATCTCGGCCACTTCCGTCGTGAACGCCCGCTGGCGCCGCTTGACCCGCTGGCGGGCGAGGGTCTGGTCCTCGAGCACGAGGTCGTAGGCGATTGCGACCGGCACGACCACCACGTCGGGCCGCCGGGCGTGGAGGACCGCCTGCAGCAGGCCCGTCTTCAGCGTCTTGAACTCGCCGCTGTAGCTGCGTCCGCCCTCCGGGTAGAGGAACAGGTCGTGCCGGTTCACGAGCTCGGCCACGTACGCCCGCAGGGTCGCCAGATAGGCGGGGTCGCGGGAGTCGCGGCGAATGGGGACGGCGCCGGTGACGTACCGGTTCAGGAGCCCCATGGCGCCGTTGAACAGGTTGATGCCGGCGGTGATGACGGGGGGCCGGACTTCGTGGTCGTCGAGCACGACGAGCTCGACGAGGTAGTCCATGTGGCTCTTGTGGTTCGAAACGTAGATGACGCGGTGCGATCGCGTGGCCGCCTGCGCCCGCTCGACGTGTTCGGGGCGCCGCTGAATCTTGCGCAGGATGGGGTACAGCGGGTGCTTCAGGGCGCGGTACATCTGGTAGCGCTGGGTCGTCCTGAGCTCCTTGAGGTAGGCGGCGATACGTTCCTGGGCCTCGTCGGGGCTCAGCCTCGCGCCGCCGCGCAGATACCGCGCCACCTCCTCCCGGGACAGTACGGCCTGGGTGATCTCGTCGTCCACGCGCGCAACTATATCACCGCCGACGGACGCCGCCGGCCGGGCGCGGGCCCGGCCGTCCGCCGGCGGGGGTCCCCGTTGCGCGCGGCGGCGCCGGCCTGGCCGGGCGCGGTCGCCGCGTTCCCTGCCGGGTCTCCGCCGTGTGCGAGCGGCGCCGGCCGGAGGCGCCTGACGGGCTCGGGTCCGGCGCGGACGGTCATCGCGGCGCCGTGACGAGCGCGGGGCGGGACAACCGCACCGTCAGCCTCGATCCGGGCGGCAGGGTGGCCGGTTCGGCTTCCCCGTTCAGGGCGGCGGCGGCGCCGCCCGCGGCTCCGATGGAGCCCCCGATGGCCGCCCCGCGCTCGCCGCCGAAAATCGCGCCCAGAATGGACCCGGCGACCGCCCCGCCGCCGATCCTGGCGGCGCTGTCGCCGCCCCGGGGCTTGCCCTCCCGGTAGACGGTTTCGGTGGACAGCGCCGTCTCGGCGCCGTCGTCCAGCACCAGGGTGTGGAACCGGACGCCGAGCCGCGCCGCCCCGCGGAGCCGTCCGGCCGGCTCGACGAGGACCACCGAGCCCCGCATCCGCGCGCCGGACGGAATCGCCACCCGGGCGCCGGCCACGACGTCGCGGACGACCCGGGCCTCTACGGGGTCCTCGATTCTCGCCGTGCGGGTGGAGACGCCGGTCTCGACCTGGATCCCGATCACCGACTCCGCGGCGATCTCCAGCTCGTCGAAAACGGGCCAGGGGTCGGGCGCGGCGCGGGGGCCGGCGGCCGGCGCCTCGAGGGCGCCGGCGCCGGGCGGCGGCGGGGGTTCCGGCGCGGCCGCCGCCGGCGTCCGGCCGGTCGGCGCCTCGCCGCGCCCGCCGGCCCGGGTCCATCCCGCCACGGCCGGAAGGCCGGCGGCGGGACGAGGCGGCGCGGCCGCCGCCGTCCGCGCGCGGTCGCCGGCGTCCGGCGGCGGCGTCGGAGCCGGAACCGGCTCCGCTTCCGGAACCGGCGCGGTCGCCGGGGCCGTCCGCGGCCGGGGGTTCGGCCGCGGAACGACCGTCCCGGGGGCCGGGGTCGGGCGCGGCGCGGCGGCGCCGGCGGCCCGCGCCCGGTTCTCCGGCGTCGAGGCGGCTTCGGGGCGGGCCGGTTGCGGCGGAAGCGCGAGCCGCGCCGCCGCCTCGGAGTTCTCCGGCGTCGAGGCGGCTTCGGGGCGGGCCGGCGGGGTCGGCTCGCGCCGGGGGCGGGAGCGCGGCGGCTCGCGGCGGGGGTCGGGGCGCGGCGCCGGGGTCGGGGCGGCCGCCGCCGGCGCCGCCTCGGCCGCGGCCGTCTCCGTCCTGGTCTCCGGGGCGGGAGGCGTCCCGGCGCCCGCCGGCGCCGGCTCGGCGAAGGCGCCGGAGACGGTCTCCGGCATCGGCCCGACGGCAGGCCGCACGAGGAGCCAGGAACCGGCGGCCCCCGCGGCGGCGGCCGCGACCGCGATACCGGCGACGGTGATCGGCCTCATCATCGGGTGGGTCCTTTCTCTCTTGCGCGCATGATAGAGCAATTATCATGCCTTGCCCGGAGAGCGTCGCCGCGCGGCCTTGCGGCCGCGTTGCGGCGCCGTCCGCCGACGGGCCTCCGGCCGGCGCGTCATCGGAGGGGGACAGTACGGTGGCGAGAAGGGGACAATGTGGGAGACTTGAAGCGTGTCCCGCGGTGAGGGATCGGACGTCATCGTGGTCGGCGCCGGCATCGTCGGGTGCGCCGTCGCCTGCGAGCTCGGCCGGCGCGGGGCGTCGGTGCGGGTGATCGAGAGCCGGGGCGTCGGGCGGGGGGCGACGCAGGCGTCGGCGGGCATCCTGGCTCCGTTCATCGAGGCGGCGCGTCCCGGCCCCCTCCGCACGCTGGGTGCGAAGAGCCTCGAGCTGTGGGACGACTTCGTGGCCCGGGCCGCCGCCGACGGCGGCCGCGACGTACCGTACAGGCGGACGGGCACGCTCGAGGTGGCCACCGACGAGCCGTCGGCCCGCCGGCTGGAGCGGACCGCGGCAGACCTGCTCGCGGCGGGGGTCGAGTGCCGTCCGTTGACGGCGCGGGAGGCCCGCGCGGCCGAGCCGCCGCTCGGCGGCGCGGTGCGCGGGGCCCTGCTGGTGCCGTCCCACGGCTTCACGGGCGTGTCCGCGTTGACGGAGGCGCTTCGCCGGGGCGGCGCGGCCCGGCACGGGGTCTCGTTCGTCACCGGTCCGCGCGCGCGCCGGCTGCGGATGCGCCCGGCCGGCGGGATGGCCGTGGAGACGGCGGGAGGGACCCTGACGGCCGGCGCCGTCGTGCTCGCGGCGGGGAGCTGGTCGGGCGGCGTGGCCGTCGAGGGGGAGGCGGCGCTGCCGGTGCGGCCGGTGCGCGGGCAGCTCCTCCACCTGAACTGGACCGGAGAGCCGTTGGCCCGGGTGGTCTGGTGCCCGGACTGCTACGTGGTGCCGTGGCCCGACGGGTCGATGCTCGTCGGAGCGACGGTCGAGGACGTCGGATTCGACGAACGCGCCACCGTTGCGGGGGTGGCGACGCTCGTCGAGGCGGTCCGCGGCGTGATCCCCGGCGCCCGGAACGCCGGGTTCGAGGCGGTGCGGGTGGGCCTGCGTCCCGGCACCCCGGACGATCTGCCGGTGGTGGGACGGTCGGCGGCGGCGCCGCGGCTCGTGTACGCCACCGGCCACTATCGGAACGGGGTCCTGCTGGCGCCGCTGACCGCGCGCCTGGTGGCGGACCTGGTGCTCGACGGCCGGGAGGACCCGCTGCTCGCCGCCGTCGCCCCCGCGCGGTTCGCCGCGGCGTGAGGCGCGACCGGGGGCGCCGGGCGCCGCGGGCGGTTTCGGACCGCGCGGCAGAAGTGATAATCTCTCGGCGGCGCGGGACGCGGCGGCGCCCGGCTCTGCCGCCGCCTCCCCCGGCCGGCCCGGTCCGCTTCGGTCCGGGCGCCCCATAGCGTTGCGGAGCGAGACAGGATGGAACAGGTTCACTTCACCGCCCCGGCCCGCCGGTGGGCGGAGACCCTGCGGCCGGACGCCTGGCTGGCCCAGCCGCTCGGCGTCTTCTTCGCGTTGTCGGCGTTCCTCGTCTACGCCACCTGGGCGTCGTTTCAGGGCGAGTACTACCACTTCGGCCCGTATCTGTCGCCGTTGTACTCCCCGGAGCTGTTCGGCGACTCGCCGCACCGGCTGCTCGGCCCCGCGCCGGCCTGGTGGCCGGAGGCGCCGGCTTGGTGGCCCGAGTCGATCGCGTTCTATTCGCCGGCGTTCCTGGTGCTGGCGACGGCGGGCGGGTTCCGGTTCACCTGCTACTATTACCGGGGCGCCTACTACAAGGCGTTCTGGCACGATCCGCCGGCGTGCGGCGTCGGCGAGCCGCGGTCGAGCTACCGGGGCGAGAACTCGTTCCCGCTGATCATGCAGAACCTGCACCGCTATTTCCTCGTCTTCGCGGTGCTGCTGCTCGTGTTCCTGACCCACGACGTCTGGAACGCCCTGTGGTTCGAGGACGAGGCGACCGGGACGACCTCGTTCGGCATCGGGGTCGGGACGCTGGTGCTGGCGCTCAACGTCGTCCTGCTCGGCAGCTACACCCTGAGCTGCCACTCGCTGCGGCACCTCGTCGGCGGCCGGTGCGACCGCCTCGCGGGTCGGCTGATTCGCCGGCCGGTCTACGACTGCGTGAGCTGCCTGAACCGCCGGCACATGCTCTATGCCTGGATGAGCCTGGTCTGGGTCGGCTTCTCCGACGTGTACGTCCGGCTGTGCGCGATGGGCGTCCTGAGCGACGTCCGGCTTCTGTAGCAGCCCGCGGCGAACCCCGCGCCGCACCGGGAGCGCGGGCGCCGGCGGGCGGCGGGGCGCCCGTCCGGCGGGCGCCGGCGGGGCCGGTTCGCCACCGCGGACGGCGCGCGAGTCCGCGGGCCGTACCCGCTCCGGCGGGCGGCGGGGTTCTTCCCCCGGGCCGGCGGCGGGCGCCGCCGGCGGTTCGCGTCCCGCCGTCCGGAGGGGGAGGGCGGGGGCGGAGCGGGCTGGACCACGGACCGACGGCGGCGCCGCCGGGGCGCCGCGGATGACGAAGACTGCCGAATGGACAACGAATACCAATCCTGCGAGTACGACGTGCTGGTCATCGGCGCGGGCGGCGCCGGGCTGCGCGCCGCGATAGAGGCGTCGGCGGCCGGGGTCTCCGTCGGGCTGATCTGCAAGTCGCTGCTCGGCAAGGCGCACACGGTCATGGCCGAGGGGGGCCTGGCCGCGGCGCTGGCCAACGTCGACGACCGCGACGACTGGAAGGTGCACTTCGCCGACACCATGCGGGGCGGCCAGTATCTGAACGACTGGCGCATGGCCGAGCTGCACGCCAGGGAAGCCCCGGCGCGGGCGCGGGAGCTCGAGGCCTGGGGGGCGGTCTTCGACCGCACGAAGGACGGGCGCATCCTGCAGCGCAACTTCGGGGGGCACAGGTATCCGAGGCTGGCCCACGTCGGGGACCGGACGGGGCTCGAGATGATCCGGACCCTGCAGGACCACGGGGTCCACCAGGGCATCGACGTGCGCATGGAGTGCACGGTCGTCGAGCTGCTGAAGGACGGGGACCACGTCGTCGGGGCGTTCGGCTACGACCGCGAGCGCGGCCGCTTCCAGGTGTTCGCGGCGCGGGCGGTGGTGCTGGCCACCGGCGGCATCGGGCGGGCGTTCAAGGTGACCAGCAACAGTTGGGAGTACACCGGCGACGGGCACGCGCTGGCCTACCGGGCCGGGGCCGAGCTGATGGACATGGAGTTCGTGCAGTTCCATCCCACCGGCATGGTGTGGCCGCCGAGCGTCCGCGGCATCCTCGTGACCGAGGGGGTGCGGGGCGAGGGCGGGGTGCTGCGGAACGCCGACGGGAAGCGGTTCATGTTCGAGGGCGTCCCCGAGCCGTACCGGAGCTCCACCGCCACCGACGAGGAAGAGGGCTGGCGCTACACCCAGGGCGACCGGGAGGCCCGCCGCCCGCCCGAGCTCCTGACCCGGGACCACGTGGCGCGCTGCATCGTGCGCGAGGTCAAGGAAGGGCGCGGCAGCCCGCACGGCGGCGTGTTCCTCGACATCGCCTGGATCAGGAAGCGGCTGCCGGACGGGGCCGGCCACATCCGCAGGAAGCTGCCGAGCATGTACCACCAGTTCAAGCAGCTCGCGGGCATCGACATCACCGAAGAGCCGATGGAGGTGGGGCCGACCACCCACTACGTGATGGGGGGCGTGCGCGTCGACGCCGACAGCCAGATGTCGACCGTCCCCGGGCTGTTCGCGGCCGGCGAGTGCGCGGCGGGGCTGCACGGCGCGAACCGGCTCGGCGGGAACTCGCTGTCCGACCTCCTGGTCTTCGGCCAGCGCGCCGGCCGGTACGCGGCCGAGTTCGCGCGCCGGCAGACGCGGGTGAAGCCGCCGCAGTACCAGATCGAGGCGGTGGCGCGCGAGGCCCTCGCCCCGTTCGACCGCGGCGGCGGCGACGCCGAGGGGCCGTATCGGGTGCAGTACGACCTGCAGGACATGATGCAGTCGCAGGTCGGCATCGTGCGCACGCAGGACGAGATGCGGAAGGCCATCGACGCCTTCGCGCAGTTGCACGCGCGCGCGGGCCGGGTCGGAGTGCAGGGCAACCGCGAGTACAACGTGGGATGGCACACCGCGCTCGACCTGCGGAACCTGCTGATGGTGTCGGAGGCGGTGGCGCGGTCGGCCATCCTCCGCAAGGAGAGCCGCGGCGCGCACTTCCGCGAAGACCACCTGGAGAAGGACCCCGGGCAGGGCCGGCTGAACACCATCATCCGGCGCGGCGAGGGCGGCGAGATGCAGGTGACGCAGGAGCCGATTCCGGAGATGCGGCCCGACCTGCAGCAGATCGTCGAAGACAACAAATGACGCGGGAGCGCGGGGCGCGCCCCCGCGCCCGGCCGGCGGAGACACCGTGATGAGCAGCGCGACGTTCCGTATCTGGCGGGGGGCCTCGGAAGGCGGGTTCAGGGACTACACCACCGAGGTGTCGGAGGGGATGGTGGTCCTCGACGCCGTGCACCAGATTCAGGCCGAGCAGGCCAACGACCTGGCGGTGCGCTGGAACTGCAAGGCCGGCAAGTGCGGTTCGTGCTCGGCCGAGGTCAACGGCAGCCCCCGGCTGATGTGCATGACGCGGCTGAACTCCCTGCCGCTGGAGCGGCCGGTGAGCATCGAGCCGATGCAGGCGTTCCCGCTGGTCCGCGACCTGGTCACCGACGTGTCGTGGAACTACGAGGTCAAGAAGGAGATCAAGCCCTTCGCCCCGCGCGAGCCGGACGCGGCGGACGGCACGTGGCGCATGGACCAGTACGACGTCGAGCGGGTGCAGGAGTTCCGCAAGTGCATCGAGTGCTTCCTGTGCCAGGACGTCTGCCACGTCCTGCGCGACCACCGGCTGCACCGCGAGTTCGTCGGGCCCCGCTTCTTCGTCCACGCCGCCGCCCTCGAGATGCACCCCCTCGACACCGCCGACCGCACCGCCGGACTCGCCGACGACCACGGGGTCGGCTACTGCAACATCACCAAGTGCTGCACCAAGGTCTGTCCCGAAGAGATCACCATCACCGACAACGCGATCATCCCCCTGAAGGAGCGCGTCGTCGACAAGATGTACGACCCGCTGACGAAGCTGCTGCGGATGTTCCGTTCGTAGCGGCCGGCCGCCAGGTCCCGCTCGTCGAACAGGGAGGGTGTCAAGCGACATCGAAAGCTGACCCCGAAGAAACGGCGGATGCGGGTCTCGAAGCGCCCGCGCGCGTTTTCCACCCCCGGAACCAGCACCGGCCCTCGTCGGGTCGCCGGACAGCTCGACCCCGTGGCACGGCGCCCGGCGGCCGCAGGACCGCCGGCAGCCGTGGAACCGGCGCGATCAGTATCCGTCGACGATCGACTTCCTCAACCTGGAGACGCAGGTCGCACTCGACGACCGCTGGACGATCGACGCCGTCACCGGCTACAGCCGGCTCGACCTGACGCAGAAGTTCGACGCCGACCTGACGGCGTTCGACTTCCTCAACGTCGACGCCTGGGGCAATGACCGGATCCTGAGCCAGGAAGTCCGGGCGGCGCATCGCGGTGACGCGGTGAACGGTCTGGTCGGACTCTTCTATTCGCAGGGCGACTACGGCTACGGTTTCCAGGGGACCGGGATCTTTCCGGACGGCATGGGAGGCGTCATGCCGTTCAACCGCGAGACCAGACTCCTGGAGGAGGTCGATCAGCTCGGCCTGTTCGGGCGCATGGAGTGGGCGGCGGGCGACCGCGCGCTCGTCACCGGAGGCGTGCGGCTCAACCGCGAGACGCGGCGGAACGACAACTTCGCGGACAACAACGGGCTGACGAGCAACCTGGACGCCGAGGAGACGTTCGTGCAGGTGCTGCCCTCCGGATCGTTCGCCTGGAATCTTGCCCCCACCACTTCGCTCGGCGCGTCCTACGCGCGCGGGTACAAGGCCGGAGGCTTCGCGTTCGCCGTCTTCCTGAGCGTGGCGGAAGCGTTCGGCGAGGAATACACCGACAACTACGAGCTGTTCCTCCGCCATCGGACCTCCGACGGCCGGCTGATGCTGAACGCCAACGTCTTCGCGATCGACTGGCGCGACCAGCAGGTCCCCTACACCGCGGCGGGCGGCATCCCCGGATTCGATGCGCTGGTCGCCAACGCCGGCCGGTCTGCGCTGCGCGGCGTCGAGGTCGAAGCGGAGTACCACTTCAACCGCGCCCTGAACCTGTTCGCCTCGCTCGGCGTCACCGACTCGGAATTCATCGATTTCATACTGGACGGCAAACGATCTGGCCGGCCGGCCCTTTCCGCAGTCGCCCCGCTGGAACGGCGCGGTCGGGGTCGGGTGGCGTGCGTCGGACGGCTGGTTCGCCAACGGGACCTTCAGCTACACGGACGACGCATACACCGAGATCTCCGCTCCCGTCGTGACCAGCGTCTCCAACCGCAACCTCCTGGGCGGCCGCGTCGGCTACGGGCGGTCGGGATGGTCCGCGTATCTCTGGGGCAGGAACCTGCTCGACGACCAGTACGAACTGGGGTTGTTCGACGGCCGGCTGTTCGGGCTGCCGTGGGCGTACGGGCGGATGGCCGACCCCCGCGTCCTGGGCGTCGGTCTCGATTACGGCTGGTGACGACGGCCGGCGCGGCGCGGGAGGGGTAGAGGAGGCGGCGCGTCTCGACTCGGTCTTCGACCGGCGGGCAAGGCGTCGAATCGCGGCGTTCCGCGCCGGGGTCGCGAGGCGCCGGCGCGGCAAGGGAGAACCGAATGCCGACGAAGGACGGCGCTGGTACGTCGTCCGCAAGTGGACCAGCCTGGCGAGCACGCCGTTCGTGCCGATCGCGTGCGTCACCGGTCTGCCGCTGGTGTTCCACCACGACTACGTCCGGCGGCGGCTCGGGTACCTGCCGCAGCAGATCGGCACGTATCCGACCGTCACGGGGCGGCAGCTCCTGCAGCGGTTCGCGTGGCTGAAGGGCCGCACGGACGCGGCCGGGCGGCGGCGCGAGGTGGCGCAGCTCCTCGAACGCGTGAACCTCGCCGCGGACGCGGACCGCGCCGTCGCCACCTACTCCGGCGGCATGCTGCGCCGTTTCGGCATCGCCCTCGCCCTGGCCGGACACCCGCGGCTGCTCATCGTCGACGAGCCGACCGCGGGCCTCGACCCGGCGGAACGGAGCCGTTTCCACCGGGTGCTGGCCGACGTCGCGGCTGACAACGTCGTCCTCCTGTCGACGCACATCGTCGACGACGTCGAGAGCCTCTGCGAGCGGCTCTCGATCCTCGCCGGGGGACGGATCGTCGCCGAGGGGACGCCGGCCGCGCTGGCCGCGCCGCTCGAGGGCCGCCTCTGGTCGCGCGTCGTACCCCGCGAAGAGCCGCTGCCGGACGACGCGCTGCACGTCTCGGCCACGCCGGCCGGCGCCCGGGTCGTGGTGGAGGCGCCGGCGGCGCCGGGCGAGGCGTGGGCGCCGCGTGCGCCGTGTCTGGAGACCGTGCTCCGCGCGCGCATGTTCGACCGCTACGTCGAGGACTTCCTCGCGGCGCACCCCGGCGGCACAGTCGTCGAGATCGGCTGCGGTCTCGACACCCGCTTCGAGCGGGTCGACGACGGCCGGGTGCGCTGGTTCGCCAACCGGTTGCTCTGGACCATCCCGGGGCTGCTGCTGCTTGCGGCGCGTCGGGCGCGAGCGGCTGGTGCTCGAAAGGGATCCGGCGCGGCGGCGCGAACGGCGGTCCGCGGCCCGCCGGCGGACGGCGCCGTCCGGGCCGCCGCTCGCGGCTCCGGGGCGGCCGTCGTGGGTCCGCGCCACGCTGAGCGAGGCGGCCTGGCACGCCGGCCTTTCGTTCCGCGGCTGGGCCACGCCGCTCACCCTGCTCATGCTGACGGCGATGGGGGTGGGCGGATCGTTCGTCCACGTCATCCTGCACGCCGACGGCCCGCTCCTGCCCCGTCCGCACCTGATCGCGCCGATGATGGTCGAGTTCTTCTATCTGGTGGTGGTCTTCATGGTCGCCGGGACCGTCGGGGTCATGGCGCGCCGGGACGATCTCGCCGGGTACGGCGAGATGGCCGACGCCGCTCCCGCCCCGCTCGGCTGCCGCGTCGCGGGGCGCGCGCTCGCGGCCGGCGCGGTGACCGTCGTCTTCGCCCTGACTCCGGCGCTGGCGGTCTGGATGGTGACCGCGTTCGTCGTTCCCGACGCCTTCAGCCTCTTCGACCCGCTCCTCTATTTCGGCCTGCTGCTGGCGCCGTCGCTGCTGGAGATCTGCGCGCTGGTGCTGCTGGCGCACGCGTTCGTCCGGCACGCGGGCGCGGCCCACGCGGTGGGGATCATCGGCGCGTTCTTCGTCGTGTTGAACAACGAGCTGGGGATGACCGACGGCGCCGACCTCCGGAAGGAGCCGGGCGCCGACTGGCTGCGGGTGGGCGTCGCCGGCTGGGTCGGCCTGGAGTGCGTCCGGCAGCGGGACGACGGCGACGCCTGGCTGGCCCTGCTGGCGCGCGCCAGCGACCGGGTCGTCGGCGCGCTCGGCGCGCTCGACGCGCCCGCGGTCAGCGTCGCGGACAACGGTGACGCGCCGTGGATGCGGCAGTACACGCCGCTCGCCACGGCCGGGTGGGGCGAAGCGGTCGGGCCGGACGCCGCCGCGCGCGCGGTCGATCGGGTGGTCGCCGGCGTGCGCGCGGGAACGCCGCTCGCCGACGCCCTGGCGCAGGCGGTCGGCGCGGACGCCGCCGCGGCGCTGCTCGGGCCGCCGGCGTCGTCGGACGTCATGGTCGCGCGGACCGGGCGGACCCTCGACGTCGGCGGGCAACGGTGGCGCTGGCGCGACGGCGGCTGGGAGCCGCTGTCCGTGCCGGTGCGGGTGACGCAGCGCTACGGCGACGGCGGGCGGCGGCTGATCGGCCCGGTCCCCACGACGGTCGAGCCGGACGCCCCGTTCACGCTGCTGGACGCCTGGCCGTCGTTCGAGCGCTCCCCGGCCGACAACGTCTGGCGCGGCGGGGACGACTGAGATGCCGGGGCCCGATCAGGACTCCGCTTCGAAGGAGAGCCGGCGCCCGTGTGCGCCATCATGCGCTCCACGTGTTCCAGTGGCGACGCCAGAGTTACCGGAGGCGCTGTCGGTACGCCGTGTCCGACCCGACGAATTGCGTCTCGACCTGCCTACTCTCGTTTCAGGAAATCCCGAATATCGCGTAGCCAACGGCGCAGCGCGCAAAGAAGTCGGGGCTCAGTTTCCTCGACGCACACGGGCAGAATGCCTTGGCATTCTAGCCGTTTGACGAGATTCCCGATGTCTTTCGCGACCTGGGGGTTAGCCATATTGCGGAGCAATCGGCCCCAACTGACCAGAGCCAGGAGCTTTGTTGCGCGCTTCGGTCGCCGCGCCTCCGGTATTATTGACAATATAACGCCTGCCAAACGCCGCTGCGTTACCATCGTGCTTCGCCAGCCTATCTTGGAAGTCGTGGGACCAAGCTTTTTTTCGCCAATCTGCCCGACGATTTCTGACCACAACTTTTCGACCCTGGCTTCGGGAACGATGAACAGGAGCGCGGTCGTCTGCTGGAGGTAGTTGCTCGCCTGTCCGCTCCGCAGGGGCGCCCAAAATTTGGATTCGACGAGCAGGATCTGGTGCCGGTTTTTGTCATAACCCGTCATGTCGGGACAAGAGCGGTCCTCGAGGGTCACCTGGGTTTTCACACTGTCAATTTGAGGCATGTCGAAACCGCCCTTCCGTAGCATGTGGGTCAGCGCCTTGCGCGACTTCGGGGAGTTGTTCAAGATGCGGCAAAGAGCGTCCGTGGCGGCGTTCTCGGTGAGCTTCGGAAAGCACTTGCGCCACCAACACTTCACAAACAGCATCATGTCCCGAACCTGGACAAGTGAGGTTGCTGCCCACGCTACCGCCGACGTCCGGCGCGGCGGGACGAACTGAACGCCGTTGCCCGGTCAGAACCCCGCGGGCGAATCCGCCGGCGACTCGTCGATGGCGAGCTCGCCGCGTTCGGCGCGTCCCAACAGGTCGCGCGCTTCCTCGGCCCGTTCGGCCGGCACCAGCACCTCGACGGCGCTGATGCCGTCGACGGCGATGGTGTGGGCCTCGCCGCGCAGTTCGCAGGGGATGCCGTGGGCTTCGAGAAACGCCTCGGTCTGCGCTTCGACGAACTGTCCCTGCACGATGGAGATGACGACGTATCCGTCTGCTGCGCCCACGCGCCTTCCTCGGCGGGATTGCTCGCGGCGTTCCGCCCGCGGACCTGGCGCGCCCCCGGCGCCCGCGCGACATCCTGCGCGCCGGGTGGAACGCGCGAACCGCCGATCACGCGTGGCCAGTCGGGCGGCTTGCTACCGCCGTCGCCGGGCGGTCCGGAACCGGCGTCCCGGTCGGCTCGGAACCGGCGTCCCGGTCGGCTCGGAACCGGCGCTGTCGGACGTCCGGAACCGGGGCTACCGCCCGGCCGGCTCGGACCCGGCGCGCTGCCGGTCGGCTCGGACCCGGCGCCGCCGGGCGGCTCGGACCCGGCGCTTCCGCCCGGTCGGCTCGGACCCGGCGCCGCCGGGCGGCCCGCGGACCCGGCGCCGCCGGGTGGTTCGAAACCGCCGCCGCCTGACGGTTGGGAAACCGGCGCGCCGCCGGGCGGCCCGGAACCGGCGCCGCCGGGCGGCCCGGCGTCGTGCCGGTGCGGACGCCTACTTCAGGGGCGAGTAGTCGGTCGCGTCCATGAACACCGCCTCGACGCTGCTCACGATGCGGCCGTCGACCTGCGAGGCGCGCGACACTTCCGCCCACTCGGGGTCGTCGCGGAAGCTCTGCCAGTTCTCGGCCGCCTGCTCGCGGCTGTCGTGCGAGATGATGTAGATGAGGGTGTCGTCGGAGGCGGGGGCGTCCTGCGGGACCCAGTAGCCGACGTTGGTCATGCCGTGCTTCTCGAAGATGCGCATCGTGTGGTCGCGGAACCGGGCCTCCAGGTTCGGCAGCTTGCCTTCCGGCGCCGTATAGGTCCTGAGCTCGAAGACCTTGCCGTCGGACTGGGCGTGGACCGCGGTGTCCGCCGGCCACAGGGCGCCGGCCGCGAAGCCGGCGACGAACACGGCGCCGGCGGACAGGACGAGGTGGCGGGGCTTGATGGTCATGATGGCTCCTTGCTGGTGATGTGTGTCGACGCCTGCCGGAACACGGCCTCGACGGGCCGGCCGGCGAGCAGTTTCTCCGCGCGGCGGACCGAGGTCCAGCGCCGGCGCCGGACGGACCGCTCCTCCCAGGCGTCGTCCGCCCGATCGACGCGCATCAGGTAGGCGGCGACGCGGTAACGGCCGTCCTCCTTGACGACGTCATAGTAACCGACCGGGCCGCCGACGACGCGTCCATGCAGTCCGGCTTCCTCGCGGGCTTCCCGGACGGCGGTCTCCGGAGCGGTGGACCCGGGTTCGATGAACCCCTTGGGGACGGTCCATCGGCCGGCCCTGATGGTCGTGACGAGGCAGATCTCGACGCGGCCGTCGCGGCGCCGGAACGGGATGGCCGCGGCCTGGCGCGGGGCCGGCGGCCCGGTCGGATGCGCGGGCGGATGCATCCGGCCCTCGTCAGCGGCCGCCGGCCGCCGGCGGAACGGCGGGGCGGGAACGCCGGCGGCCAGCGCGGCGGCGCTCGTGCGCGGCCGGGTCCGGCGGGTCGGGCCGGGAGAGCGCCCCCGAGGAACGGCGTCTCGTCATGACCCCCCCGGTGACGCGCCCTCCCCGGCCGCGGTCACGGCTTGCGGGTGTTGCAGAGCGCCGCCTTCGCCGTCGTCGGTGACGCGCACGCCCGGTCCGCGGTCACGGCTTGTGGGTGTTGTAGAGCGCCATTTCGCCGTCGTCGGTGAAGGAGACCACCGGATACTCCCGGTAGAGGGACCTCGGACCCTCCATGCCCGGCGAGCCGACGGGCATGCCCGGCACCGAGATGCCCGCGACGTCCGGACGCTCGTCGAGCAGCCGGCGGACGTCTTCGGCCGGCACGTGACCTTCGATGACGTAGCCGTCCACGAGGCCCGTGTGGCAGGAGAACAGCCGTTGCGGAACGCCGTTCTCGCGCTTGACCGGCGTCACGTCGGGCACGTCGTTCGTCCGTACGGTGAAACCCGCTTCCTTGAGATGCTGGACCCATCCCTTGCAGCACCCTCAGGTGGGCGACTGGTAGACCTCGACGACCGGTTCCTGGGTCCGCACCGAGGTGGCGGCGCCGAGACCGGCCACCAGCAGCGACAGGACGGCGAGCAGCGTGCGCATGAAGGCTCCTTCTGTGGTTCGTGGACCGTATCAGGCTACCCGTTGTCCGGGGGATTGGCAAGCCCCGCGGCTGGCGGCGGGGCGGCGTTCCGCCGCCGGACGCGGGCGCCGCGCCGGCCGGGCGGACCGGCGGCGAGGGTCTGCTGGATCACCGCCCGCGTGCGCTCGATCAGCCGGTCCACGCCCCGCGCGTCGTAGCCGGTGGTGGCGATGGGCTCGCCCAGGATCACGTCGACCGATCCGGGCCGGGGCGCCAGGGTGGTCCGGGGCAGGAGGGCGAAGGTGCCGCGGATGGTGACCGGCACGACGGGCGCCCCGGCCTTGAGCGCGATCCGGAACAGGCCCGGCTGGAAGTCCTGGAGCCGGCCGTCGGGGGTCCGGCGGCCCTCGGGGAACCCGGCGAGCGAGCGGCCGTTGCGTACCCCGTCGATGATCCGGCGCAGGCTGCGCGCCGTCCTGCGCGGGTCGCCGCGGTCGATGGGGAAGTGGCCCGCCGCCCACAGGTGCCAGCCCATGAACGGCACGAAGAAGAGGCTGCGTTTCGCGGCGATGCGGAAGGGGTGCGGCAGATACGCGAACAGCGCCGGCGTGTCGATGAGGCTCGCGTGGTTCGCCAGGTACACGTAGGGCCGGTCGGCCCGCACCCGCTCGACGCCGTGCACGCGGATGCGGGCGAAGATGGACCACGCCACGAGCCGGCACCACCACCGCGCGCACCAGAACTGCCCGGCCCCGGTGCGGTCGAAGGGCCAGATCAGGAACGACAGGCTCGCCATGACCACCGTGTGGACGTACCAGAGCAGGTTCGCGAACGGCGCCCACAGGTAGACGAGCAGTTTCACGGTGGTCGGCCGGGCGCGTTCACCGCCGGAGCGCGGAACGGATGTAGATCAGGTCGATGAGGGCCTCGGCCCGCGCCAGCGGCCCCGGTTGCTCGAGCAGTCCCATGCGGTCGGCGGGGGCGATGTCGATGAGCTGCGCGATGCCGTTGACGAGGTTCTCGTCGGACAGGTCCTCCGGCACCTGCAGGCCGGGGATCCCGAGCGGGATCAGGGCCGCGAGGTCTTCCCGCACGTCGCGCAGCCGGTTCCGGTCGGCGGCGCCGATGGCGTCGCTGATGGGCTCCACGTCGGCGAGCCGGTAGGCCCGGCTGTGGTCCTCGCGGACTATGCGGAACTTGGTCAGGCCGCCCAGCAGGATGTCGTAGCGGCCGTCGGGGAGTTCGGTGGCCTCGGCGATCACCCCGACGCACCCGACGGGATGGACGGGCGGGCGCCCCGCGTAGTCCGCCTCGTAGCCGGGCTCGAGCATCACCATGCCGATGAGACGGTCGCCCGCCAGCGCGTCCGCGACCATCTCGCGGTAGCGCGCCTCGAATATGTGCAGGGGCCGCGTGGCGCCCGGGAACAGCATGACGTCCGGCAGGGGGAAGATGGGGATGGTGCGCGGGATCGTCGCCGGGGCGTAACCCCGCGTCGTGTCCTGCGCCGCCGCGAGGACCGGAAGGCACAGAACGCCCGCGGCGCCGACCAGGCCGAGCAGTCGTCTGGCGCTCATGTCACGCTCCTTCGTCTCGTTCCGGCTCGGACGCGCGGCTGGCGGCGGCAGGTGCGCCGCCAGCGCCCGCCCCCCGCCAAGGGGCAGCCTATCACGGGACGGCGGCCGGTCCGTCCCGCAGGGCGCGCACGGCCGCGGTGACCGTCTCGACGGCGGTCTCGATCTCCGCGGCGGTGTTGAAGCGGCCGAGCGAGAACCGGACGCTGCCGCGGCTGCGCGCGTCGCCGCAGCCCATCGCGCCGAGGACGTAGCTGGGCTGCCGGGCCGCGCTGGTGCAGGCGGCGCTCGACGACGCCGCCAGCGCGGGCATCCGCGCCATGAGCTTCGCCGCGTCCACGCCGGCGAAGCTCACGTTCGTGGTGTTCGCGAGGCGCTCGGCCCCGCCGCCGTTGACCTCGACCCCTTCGAGACGGTCCCGCAAGGCGGTCTCCAGGCGGTCGCGCAGGGCGCGCACCCCGTCGTCGCCGCCGGCCAGCGCGGCCGCGGCGCCCATGCCCACGATGCCGGGGACGTTGAGGGTGCCGGAGCGGAGGCCGCGCTCGTGGCCCCCCCCGCGCACCAGCGGCTCGCAGCGCACGCGGGGGCCGCGCCGCCGGACGTAGAGCAGGCCGACGCCCTTCGGCCCGTGGAACTTGTGCGCGCTGGCGCTCAGCAGGTCGACGCGCATGGCGTTCACGTCGATCCGCTCCTTGCCCCACGACTGGGTGGCGTCGGTGTGGAAGAGGACGCCGCGCTCGCGGCACAGCGCCCCGATGCGGGCGATGGGGTGCAGGACGCCGGTCTCGTTGTTGGCGTGCATGACCGAGACGAGCAGGGTCCGGTCGGTGACCGCCTCCGCCAGGCGGTCGAGGTCCAGCCGTCCGTCGCCGTCGACGCCGAGATACGTGACCTCGACGCCCTGCTGCTCGAGGTGCTCGCAGGTGTCGATGACCGCGCGGTGCTCGGTGGCCGCGGTGACCACGTGCCGCCGGTTCCGGTACGCCGGCGCCTGGACGACCCCCTGGAGGGCCAGGTTGTCCGACTCGGTGGCGCCGCTGGTCCAGACGATCTCCCGCGGGTCGGCCCCGATGAGCGCGGCCACCCGGGCGCGGGCGGTGTCGACGGCGGCCGCCGCGCGGCGCCCCGGGGCGTGGTGCCCGCTCGCCGCGTTCCCGAAGCCGCCGGTGAGGAACGGCAGCATCGCGTCGAGGACCCGCGGGTCCACGGGCGTCGTGGCGTTGTGGTCCAGATAGATCACGGGCGCGTCGGCGGGCGCCTCCGCCGGCGGGCAGGTCGGTTCCGGGGCCGGCGCGTCGTCGGTCATCGGGGGTCCCCTTCCGCGCCGGCGCCGCGCGGCGCGTCGCGCAACGCCGCCACCGTGAAGATCAGCGGGTAGAGTTTCTCGAAGTACCAGAGCTTCGCGAAGTACAGCCCGATGGGCGCGGGCTCGAACGCGGCCCGCGTCAGGAGCCACCGCCGGCCGCGGGCGTCGCCGGTGGCGGCCACCGCGAGGGCCGTCTCTTCGATGGCGCCGAAGCCGCCGTCGTCCTGCCGCATGGTCCGGAGGAAGCGCTCGCCGCGGCGCCGCGCCGCCGCCGGCAGGAGGCCGCGGCACTCGAGCACCCGCGACGTGCCGTAGACGGGGTTGGTCTGGTCCGGCGTCCACGGGTTGCCGAACCACAGCGGAACCCAGGCCCCGTCCGGCCGCTGCTGGCGGACGAGATAGGCCGCGGCCCGCTCCATCGCCCGGTCCGTCCGCGGGTCCAGCCCGCGCCACGCCCGCCACGCCCGCAGGGCATGCGCGGTCAGGTCGGGGCTGCTGCGGTCGAACGGCAGCCGGCCCCAGCCGCGGCAGAACGTCGGTATGCCGCCGTCGTCGTTCTGCAGGTCGATCAGCCACGCGACGCCGGCGGCGGCGGCGGCGCGGGTCTCGGCGTCGTCGCCCAGCTCGGCCAGGGCGAGGAGGGCGCCGGGGGTGTCGTCGCCGTCCGGCACGCCGCCCGGCAGGTCGGTCCACGCCCAGCCGCCGGGCGCCGACTGCGTGTAGGGATGCGCCGCGGCGTACTGCTGGTCGAGCAGCCAGCGCCGCAGGCGGCGGCGTTCCGCGTCCGTGAACGCGCCGCCCCCGAGGGCGTTGATCGAGAGGGTGGTCAGCCACGTCGCGAGATTGGTGTCGATCGGCCAGCTCCCGTCGCCGCGGACCGAGGCGGTCAGGAACGCCACGCCGCGCCGGGCCACCGGGTGGTCGGCGAGCCCGCAACCGGCGAGGCTCATGGTGACGAAACTGGTCAGGGGGGTGGCCTCGAGGAAGCCGCCCGACGCGGGTTGAATCGATTCGAGGATGCGCAACGTGCGCCCGCGCGCCGCGTCCCGCACCGCGCGGACGGTCCGGCGGGCGGCGGGGCGGTGGTGGTGCTGCGCCTGTCCGATGGCGATCAGGGCGGGCAGCGCGTAGCTCACCACCGGCAGCCCGATCCACCGGAACCAGGCGCGGGGCAGCGCCGCGAGCTCGAACGGCAGCACCGGCGCGTGCTCCCAGCCGAAGCGTCCGGCCAGCGCGCAGTGGGCCAGAATGGGGACCGCGAACGTCCGGTCGTCGCCGTACACGTGGGTGACGGCGGCGGCCAGCGACTCCGCCGTGAGGGGGCCGACGCGCCGCGAGAGCCACGCCTCCGCCCGTTCCCTCCCCACCGCGCGGTGCTGCGCGAGGGTCGCCCAGGCCAGCGTGGTCGTGCTGACGTTGCTCGGGCATCCGTCCGCGTCGCCGAAGCCGCCGTCGGCGTTCTGGTGGGCGGCCAGCCACCGGAGCCCGCCGTCGACGAGCCGCTCGTGCCCGCCCGCCACCGACAGCGCGGTCACCGCCGTCGCGGTCGAGAGGGGGCTCGACGACAGCTCGCCCTCCCAGTGCCCGGCGGCCGTGCGGGCCGCGAGCAGCCGCTCACGCAAGGCTGAGATGGCCCATGGCGAGGAGCGCGTACCAGGTGTACTCGGAGTCCGGTTCATCGTCGGCCCAGGTGCCGCAGAACGCGTTGCCGGTCCACAGCGTGTCGAGGAAGTCGAGGGTCGGTTCCTTCAGGTGCGCGAACGGGACGTGCGCGCCCGCGAGGGCGTGCAGGGCGGTGGCCGTCGACAGCAGGTCGGGCATGGGCGCCGCGTCGCCGGCGTGGAACCCCCCCTCGGGGTGCGCCCGCGCCAGCAGCCAGCGGGTCTCCTCGGCCGGGACCGGCGCGCCCATCCGGCGGCGCAGGGTCACCGCGGCGGCCGTCGTCGGCGTGGTGCGGACGCCGGCGTCCGCCGGCAGGGGGAACTTCTCGGGCCGCTCTCCCAGGTCTTCGAGCGCGCCCCAGGCCAGGAAGCCGTGATACACGCTGCCCCGGTCCCACTGCGCCCGGATGCGGGGGGCGAGGTCGGGGGCCGGCTGCCTGACCGCCGCCCAGCAGCGGGCGAGGCAGCACAGGTGCACGAGGTCGAGGCCGCGGCCGTCCCCGAACGATTCGAGGTAGCCGCGGACTCCGGGAGGCGGCTCGCATTGCAGCGCGATCAGGCCCTCCAGGGCGAAGACCGTGTAGTAGAGGTCGCTCCGCCCGGACCGGTCGGCGGCGCCGCCGTCGTCGTTGAACCGGGAATGGAGGAACCGGGCGACCGGGCTAGAGGCCTCCTGCAGCAGCTTCGGCGCCAGCCGCGCGACTTGCAGCATTTCGAGTCTCAAACTCACTGCAGTAGCCCTCGATCAGCGTCTCGCCGAAGATCTTGCCGACGATGCGGCGCATCAGGCCCTTGAGGGTCGGACTCGCCAGGAACCGCAGCGACCGGACGGCGTCCTCGCGGTAGGCGGCGAGGAGGTCTTCGGTCTTGTCGAGGACGCCGTACTCCCGCGCGATGCGGCGCATCTCTTCCGCCCGGCCGGCCGCGCCGGAGCGGATGGCGGCGGCCACGCGGGCGCGGTCCGCGCCCTCGGCGCGCTTGTGGGCGATGGTCAGGACGAGGGACAGCCGCACCTGGTCCAGGTCGTTCGAATCGGCCTCGCCCTTGAAGTCCTCGAGGTCGTCCTTGATCTGGTACGCGATGCCCAGCGACTCGCTGTACTTGCGCAGCACGTCGTGGGTCTCCGCGTCGGCGCCGCCGAGGGCGGCCCCGATGCGCAGCGCCACCTCGAAGGCCGCCGCCGTCTTCTGCCGGAAGATGTCGAGCACCTGCACCGACGCCAGCGGCCGCGGGTCGCGGGCCCACAGCAGCTCGCGGCCCTGGCCGCGGCTCAGCGTCACGTGGCCCTCGGCCGCGATGGCCGCGGCCGAGGGACGGCCCGCCTCGGCGAGCAGCCGGTACCCCTCGCCGACCAGGAAGTCGCCCGTGTTCAGGGCCACCGCGACCCCGACCTCGGCGTGCAGGGCGGGGCGGTCGTAGCGGCGGTCGTCGCCGTCCTCGATGTCGTCGTGGATGAGCGAGGCCTTGTGGAAGCACTCGATGGCCACCGCCGCCTTCCGGACCGCCGCCGGCAGGTCCGGCCGGGTGTCCCGGCGGTCGCTCTCGAGGGCCATGTACGTGCACGCCGCGAGGTACGGGCGCCAGCGCTTGCCGCCGTTCTCCAGATAGTCGCGGGCGATGCGCGCGGTGGCGTCGTCGCCGTCCACGGGGCCCATGACCGCGTCGAGCGCGTCGGGGGCGAACCAGCCCCGGACGGTGGTCTTGAGCGCGTCGAGGTCCAGGCGCCAGGTCTTGTCGTCGCTCGTCAGGTGGATCAGGTCCCAGACCTGGTCGAGGTCCACGGTGGTGTTGACGCAGTCGTCCTGGAGCAGGGGGATGGCGACGCCGGGGATGGCCGCCGCCTCCATGTGCGGAAAGCACTTCTCCAGCACGTTGATGCAACTGACCCCGACTATCGCCTCGATCTTGCCGGTCTCGATCATCGAGCGGACGATGGCCGAGCCCTCGGCCACGAGCACCGCGTAGCCGAGCCGTTCCGCCTCGACCGTCAGGTCCTGGATCGAGCACAGCCCGCATTCCTTGCAGAGCAGGCCGAACTCGTCGAACGGGGCGGGGCACTTCTCCTCCACCCGGAGGCACTTCGGGATGAGGAGGAGCCGCCGGTCGTAGGGGATCCGGGCCAGCGAGTCGCGCCAGGCGGCGTTGCTGACGAGAATCGACGCGTAGTCGCCGTGGACCGGGTCGAGGCCGGCCGCGGCGAGCACCGCGGCGGTATGCTCGGTCAGCTCGTCCAGGGTCAGCGGCGGGACGGCGCCCACGCGCTTGACGTGCTCCTCGGCGAGCCGCTTCAGGCGGACCCGCACCGCCTTGTCGTCCGGAATGTTCGACTGCGCCGGCCGGTAGGTCTGCCGCGGCACCTGCGCCGGCAGTTGCAACAGGGGGATGACCTGCGTTTCGGCGACGTTCGATGTGTCGGTGGCCATGGGCCTGGCTGATCCCCTATGTGTACGCGCCGAAACCGAAGAACCAGTGCTTCTTGGCGAACCGGTAGACCCAGTTCTCCTCGGGAATCTCGTTCCCGGGGTCGTACTGGCTCGGCCGCGGCCGCAGGGCTTCGAGCTCGGGGCGCGCGGTCCCGCGTATCGTGGTGTCGCCGGCGCCGTGCCGCTCGACGATCTCCTTCAGCAGGTCGGGGCGCTCCAGCACGATGCACCCCCGCGTCGCCTCGGCCGCCGTCCGGCGGAAGTCGCGCAACAGCGGCGACTCGGTCATCGTCTTGTAGAGGTCGCCGCCGTTGTCCTGGATCTTCTCGTTCGCGAACTGGATTATCGGGCAGGGTTCGACGTCGCCGAACGGGCCGACGTGGTGGCTGATGCCGGTCGCGGCCGGGCACAGCGCCTCTCCCTTGTCGTCCCAGTAGGCGTCGATCAGGCCGATGGGCTTGCGGTTGCGCATGTCCATCACGAAGCGCCGCACCGACAGGACCTGCCCGGGGGTCAGCGCGAGCTGCGGATTCGGGACCGGGCCGACCACCCGATAGGTGTGGAACCAGCAGTAGTGCACCCCCATGTCGATCAACCGGTCGATCCACTCCTCGCGCACCAGGTCGTCGATGTTGGTCTGGCACACGCTGGTGGCGACGCCGGTGATCAGCCCGTGGCGCACGCTGGCCCGGATGCCCTCGAGGGTGCGGTTCAGCACCCCGGCGCGGCCCCGCCGCACGTCGCTGATCGAGGCGGTGCCCTCGACGCTGACGAGGGGGGTGGCGTTGCCGGCCTCGCGCAGCCGCTCGGCCATGGCGTCGGTGATGGGGTGGCCGTTGGTGAATATCTGGAAGTAGCAGTCGGGGTGCGCCTTCAGGACCCGGACGAGGTCCGGGTGCATGAACGGCTCGCCGCCGAGGATGCCGAAGAAGCTGTTGCCGTGCTGCTTGGCGTTGTCGATCAGCCGGTTCAGGTCGTCGAAGGCGATCAGGTGCTGCGGCTTGTCGACGTCGACCCAGCACCCCTGGCAGCGCAGGTTGCAGGCGTTGGTGATCGAGATGTAGAGGAACGGGGGGAACGACACGCCGGCCTTCAGGCGCTTCTTGAACTTCTGGACGGACCGGATGCCCTTGTAGCCGAAGTTCCAGGCGAACTTCCACAGCAGGCGCGCGTCGGTCGAGCGCATCGTGCGATAGCCGAGGCCGGCCGCCGCCGTCAGCATGGCCGCCCCGCTCCGAATCCCGCCGGACCCGGCCCGGCCGCCGCCCGCGATCAGATTCCCCATTCCCGCTCCGTGGGCGCCGGCCGCGCGTCCTGTACGGTCTGCGATCGCGCGAGGCGCTTCTCCATCTTCGCCTTGGCCCGGGCCGCCCGCTCCTCGATGTCCTCCGCCGACGGCAGGGTCATCAGCACCTCGTCGGGAACGTCGAGGTCCTTCTTGAGCTTGCCGAGGCAGCGCTTGCGCTCGAGCAGCGCCTTCGACTCGTCGCGCTCGGTCGAGAAGCGCTTCCGGGCCTCGCGCTGACGGGTGCGGAGCGACCCGTAGAGGTCGCCCCCGAGCAGGGTGGAGATGTCCACCTTCATCGCCTCGCGCTGCACGTCCTGCTCGCGGACGACGTCGCCGTTGATGGGGCCCTTGCCGTACTTCGGGAACAGGATCGCGACCTCGGGGCAGACGCGCGAGCAGGCCGGGCAGTCGGTCTTGCAGTTGTCCTGGTTCTGCACCGTGATCTGCTTCCGCTCGTCGACCCCGTACACGTCGAAGAGGCAGAACGTCAGGCACTGCATGCAGTTGGTGCAGCGGTCGAAGTCGATCACCGGGAACCACGGCTTCCACGCCGCGAGCCGCCGGGCGCCGGCCTCCTCCCGCGCCTCGCGCGCCGCGTCGAGGGCGCCGACCGCGTCGAGGTTGCGGAAGCGCACGTCCTGGCCGGGGTCCGGGGCGGGGGCGTCGTCGAGCCGGCCGAGCACCAGGACCGGGGCGCCGTCGTCGGCGGCCACTTCCTGCCCGGCCACCGGGCGCGTCACCTCGAAGCCGTCGTCGAGCAGGGCCGAGAGCGCCTGGAAGCGCTCGTCGTCGTCGAGGGCCCGGCTGCCCGGACCCTCGTACAGCACCACCCGCAGGTTGCGTCCTTCGATGCGGCTCATCCGAGCAGCTCCCCGACGACGTCGTCGGCCGACCTCTCGCGCATGTTCAGCACGTCGACCCCCGCGCCCGGCAGCGGGGCGCCGGCGGCGTGGAACAGCCACTTCACGGCGCGCGGGTAGCAGGCGGCGATCTTCGTGTCGCCGCCCTCCGCTATCTTCCGCAGCGCGGCGTCCTTGCGCGCCGACATGTCGCAGAGGTCGGCCACCGCGTCGAAGGCCTGGCCGGAATCGCTCAGCCCGCGCAGGACCGCCTTCTTGACCTCGGCCGGGACGACCTTCGCGTAGGTGCAGTTGCAGTAGAGGATCTTCATCGCGGCATCCGTTGCGCCGTCACGTCATCCGGTGCGTCGGGACCGGCCGGCCGGGGCGCAGCCGCTCCAGGTGATCGACCCGCGCTTCGACGCCGTCGATCCCGGCCAGGGCGTCGCGCAGCACCGCTTCGAGCCGCGACGGGTCGGCTTCCGCCCGCAGGTTCACCACGAGCTCGCCCGCGCCGACGCGATCGAGCAGCGACTCCCGCAGGTCGGGCTCCCGGTCGGTGCCGACCAGGCTCACCACCGACAGCGTGCCGGACCCGTCCCGCGCGTCCAGCGTCATCTTGAGATGCGCGATCTCCTCCCCGCCGTCGGCGAGGCGCCCGCGCACCCGCCGGGCCAGATCGACCAACGTCCGGTCGCCGTCGAAGGGCGCGTCCGCGCGGAGCTGCACGGTGCAGTTCAGCCAACCCAGCCGCGCCTCGCCGTCGGCATATATATCGTAGTCGATCTCCAGCGATCGGCAAGCGGCGTCGTCGGCGAGCACCTTCTCGAACCAGGCGTCGACGCCGGTTCCCGTCCGGGCCGAACACGTGAGGACGGCGGCGTGGGGAAACTGCTCGCCGAGCGCGGCCGACAGCCGGTCGAGGAAATCGGCGGGGTGCGCATCGCACTTGTTGACGACGATGACGTCCGCCTCCTGCAACTGCTTGCGGTAGACGTAGGTCACCTTCTCCGAAAAGCTCCGGCCTTCCGCCAGACCCGCCATGCGGGCCGCCCGCACCGGGTCGACCATGACGCTCAGCGGCGCCACCGTGAACCGGTCGCCGTAGATGCGGCGCAGCGGATAGGACACGGTGGCCACCAGGTCGGTGCAGCTTCCCACCGGCTCGGCGATGAAGACGTCGGGCCGGGAGGCGCGGTCCAGGTTCTCGGCCGCTTCCAGCAGCGAGTTGAAGCGGCAGCAGAAGCAGCCGCCGGTGATCTCCTCGACCGGGAAGCCCGCGGAGCGCAGCAGGGTGGTGTCCACGAGCCCGCTGCTCTGGTCGTTGCAGATCAGCCCGACCCGCCGGCCCCGGTCCGTCAGGCGCCGGGCGAGCCGCGCCGCCGCGGTCGTCTTCCCCGCCCCGAGGAACCCGCCGACCATGACGTAGCGCGCCGGCTCAGCCATGCCGCCGCCCCAGCATCTTGTCAATGGTCGTGTCGAGCAGCGCGACGTACCCGCGCACGTCGAGGCAGTCGCCGCCCGGCCGCCCGCGCACCCGGAACAGCCAGCCCCGGCCGTAGGGGTCGCTCGACAGCAGCGCCGCCCGCTCGTCGACGGCGGGGTTGAACCCCTCGAACCGCCCCGCCAGAGGAGAGTACATGTCGGTCACCGCCTTGAAGCCCTCCAGCCAGCCGACGACCTGGCCGGTTTCGACCGTCGTCCCCGGTTCGGTCTCGAACCCGAGCTCGACGATCTCGCCGAGCATGCGCACCGCGAACTTCGTGAACCCGACGCGCCACACCTCCTCGTCCTCCTGCTCCAGCCAGCTGTGGCCGGCGGTGTAGAGCCGGTTCTCGAGGAGGCGGGTCGAGAACCGCGAGCGATTATAGGATATCTCGGCGGGGGTCATGTCGGGGCGGTGGGCCGCGGTGTCCGGCCGATGGTATCAGGCCGGGGCGATGCCGGTGAAGCCGGTCGACCGGACTCGTCGGTCGGGAACCCGGGGTGACGGCGCTCCGCGCGTGCGAACGGAGCGGCCCTGGACCGCGCAGCCCCGGTTGGGCCGCCCGCCCGGCGCTCCGCGCGGGCGAGCGGATCGGCCGCTCCCGGTCTCCGACCCGCAACCCATACGCTCCGGCGCTCCGCGCGTGCGAACGGAGCGGTCCCGCGGGGCGCGGTCGCCGAGTCGGGTTGGCGGCGCCGGCCGCGGATTGGTCTCATCGGTCCGATGCGAGCTTCCTGATGACGATCGGGTCACGGATTGACGCAACTCGCAGGCTCCGACGGCGTTCCCTGCGCCTGCGCCAGCGAACCGCCCGGCGCCCGGCGAAGGCATCAGTCGGCAGGGGCGATGCGCTTGATGGTGTCGATGAGCAGCGCGCGCAGTTCGCGGACGTCCTCCTGGAGGTCGTCGATGCGGGCGTTCATGTCGTCGATGCGGGCGTTCACGTCGTCGATGCGGGCGTTGAGGCTGGTGTTGACGTCGTCGATGCGGGCGTTGAGGCTGGTGTCGACGTCGTCGATGCGGGCGTTGAGGCTGGCGTTCAACTCGTCGATGCGGGCGTTGAGGCTGGCGTTCAACTCGTCGATGCGGGCGTTGAGGCTGGCGTTCTGCTGGATCATCAGGCCGGCCAGCATCAGCATCAGGGTGGCGAGGCTGATTCCGGTGCCGACGATGCTCCTGATGATCGCCTGCGTCTCACCGTTCGTGCGGACCGGGCCGGCGGCGGCCGGTTCCGGTGCGGCCGCGCTCATTTCCGTAGCGTAGCACCGTTCAGCGCGAAGATCACCCCGAACAGGACCACGCCGGCCGCATCGAGCACCGGCACCGGCACGCCGGCCACCGCGACGGCCGGACCGGGGGCGAGCAGCAGCGCGGCGGCCGCGAACGTCGCGAGGCGGAGGGGCGCCGGCAGGGTGGTCCGGAGCTGGCCGGTGATGCCCGAGGCGAAGCACAGCACCCCCAGGGCGCCGATGGCCACCGGCGCGAGCATCGCCAGCGGGCCGGCGGCGTCGCCGGCCGCCGTCAGCATGAGCAGCTCGGGCCGGTAGACGAAGATGTACGGCAGGGTGAATCCGACGAGGGCGAAACGGAAGGCGGCGAAGCTCGTCGCCATGATGCGGGTGCCGGCGATGGAGGCGGCGGCGTAGCCGGCGAGGGCGACCGGCGGGGTCACCATCGACATCATGCCGAAGTAGAAGATGAACAGGTGGGCGGCGAGGGGCACCACCCCGAGGTTGCCGAGCACGGGTCCGATGAGGGTCGCCAGCAGCAGGTAGCAGACGGCCGAGGGGAGGCCCATGCCGAGGATGATCGACGAGATCATGATCAGCACGAGGGCGAGGAACAGGCTCTGCTCGGCCAGGGGCAGGATGGTCGCGGGCAGGCGGGTCCCGATGCCGGTCAGGGTCACGATGCCGATGATGACGCCCACCGACGCGGACGCGGCGACGAGCGAGACGACGTCCCGCGCCGACTTGACGAACGCCTGGACGACGTCCCGGAGCGACAGGCGGGTGCGTTCGTTGAACGCCCCGACGACGACGATGCCCGCCAGCGCCGCGCTCACCGCCCGGAACGGCGTATAGCCCAGGACCAGCAGCAGGATCAGGACGCCGAGGGCGGTGGCGAAGACGACGCCCTCGTGGCGCGACTCGGCGAGCGGGGCGGGGGTCGCCGCCTCCGCGGTCCCGGCTTCGCCAGCGGCGTCGGCCGCCTTTCCCCGGGCGTGGAAATGGGTGATCAGGAACAGCGACAGGTAGTACAGCACGGCCGGGATCAGCGCGGCCCGGATGATCTCGAGATAGGTCACCGGGGGATCGACGATCTCCAGCATCATGTACGCGCCCGCGCCCATCACCGGGGGCATCAGGGCGCCGCCGGAGCTGGCCGCGGCCTGGATGCCGGCCGCGGTGGTGGCCCGGAAGCCGGCGCTGCGCATCATCGGGATGGTGAAGGTGCCGGTGGTCGCGGTGTTGGCGACGGCGCTGCCGGAGAGCGAGCCCATCAGGCCGCTGGCGAGCACGGCCACCTTGGCGGGGCCGCCCGGGCTGCGGCCGAAGACCGCCTGCGCGAATTCGATGATGAAGCGGGTGGCGCCGCTGGCCGAGAGGAAGGCGCCGAAGATGACGAACAGGAAGACGTACGTGAACATCACCCCCAGCGCGACCCCGAAGGTGCCCTGCGCCTGCAGGAACGTCTGGGCGACGATGCGCTCGACGGTGTACCCGCGGTGCGGGAACAGCCAGTCGGGCATGGCCGCGCCGACGTACGCGTAGACCAGGAACAGGCCGGAGAGGATCGGCAGGGCCAGTCCGAGGGAGCGGCGCGCGGCCTCGACGACCAGCAGCAGGCCGACGGCGCCGATCAGGATGTCGGCGCCGGTCTCGAACCCGGCGCGGTTGCCCAGGGTCGAGCCCCCCTGCCACAGGCCCTCGAAGAACGGCTCGTTCTGCACGAGGATCCACCCGCAGCAGACCACCGCCAGCCCCGCCAGGACCAGGTCTCCGGCCCGCGCCGCGGGGTGGTCCTTCAGGCTGGGGTGGACGGGGACGTTCAGGAAGCAGATGACGAGTCCCAGCAGGGCGAAGACCGCCAGTTGCGGCTGCGGGGCCAGGACCGGATAGTTCACCTGGACGAGGGTGAACACGCAGAGGCCCACCGCGAGCACGCGGGTGACCGCCTGCCGCGGGGCGTCGGGGCCGGCCGGCGGGGGTTCCACCACGGGCTGCCAGCTAGGGCGCGGACTCCGGTTCGGGCCAGATCCCGATCTCGCGGTAGAACCGGACGGCGCCCGGATGGAACTCGGTGCCGGTGTCGCGCACGACGTTGGCGGGGTTGATGGCCCGGCCCGCGGCGTGCTTCTCGACCACGCTCTCCCGCTGCTCGTACAGGGTCCTGGTCACGTCGTAGACGAGGTCGTCGCTCGCGCCGGCGGCGGCGATGAGGTGCATGGATCCGACGTCGAGCCCCTCGAACGGCTCGTCCTGCCCGCGGTAGGTGCCGGCGGGGATCGTCGCCGGGCGGAAGAAGAGGTACTCGTCGACGAGCCGCCGCCGGGCGTCTTCGTCGAACGGGATGAAGTGGATGTCCTGCGAAGCCGACGCCTGGGTGATCGAGGCCGTCGGCACCGCCCCGCCCACGAAGACGGCCGCCGCCGAGCCGTCCGCGATCAGGTCGACGGCGCCGGACTGGGTGGCGTTCAGGGGCGAGAAGTCGTCGTAGACGAGGCCGTGCGCCGCGAGGAGCGGCCCGACGAAGTACTCGAAGCCGGCCCCGGCCGGCCCCACCCCCACCCGCCGGCCGCGCAGGTCGGCGATGGTCTCGACGCCGGACCCGGCGGGGGCGATGAACAGCGCCACGTTCGGGGCCAGGGTCATCACCGCCCGCATGGGGTACGCCTTGTCCCATCCTTCGCCGCCCCGCACCGCGAAGTAGGTGATCGCCGCGTTCGACATGGCGAAGTCGAGCTCGCCGCTGTCGAGCCGGCGGATGTTCTCCTGCGAGCCGCTGGTGGCTTCCGCGGTGGCGTTCCAGCCGAACCCGGCCCCGAACTCGTTCAGCACCTCGGCCAGCGCGCTGCCCACGACGAAGAAGGCGCCGCCCGGCGGCGCCGTGCCCATGCTCAGGAATACGCGCTCCGGCGCGTCTCCTTCGGCGCCCCCGCCCCCGCCGCACGACGCGGCCAAAGCGCACGCCAGCACCACCGCCAGTCCCGCTCGACGCATGCCTGCAACCTGCCTCTCGAAGCCGGCGCCCCCGGCCGGCCCGCGCGCCGCCGCCATCGGCGGTGTCCGCCCGATCCTACACCAGTCTCACCGCCCCGGTTCCGGCAGCGTCTCGATCCAGGCGGCCACGTCGGCCACGTCGCGCGGCTCCAGGCCGGCCACGCTCGCGCGCATGGAGGCGCCGGACGTGTCGTCGGGGTGCGAGCCCCGGACGCCGGCGACGAACTTGCGCAACTGCCGCGCCGCGTACCAGCGCGCCTGGCCCGCGAGCCGAGGCGCCCCGAGGGCGTCGTTGCCTTCGCCGGACCGTCCGTGGCAGACGGCGCACGCGGCGTAGAGCGTCCGCCCCCGCGCCGGGTCGCCCCCCGTCTCCGGCGGCGCGCCGCCGGCCGGCGGCGGCGCGGGCATCGCCGCCAGCCACGCCCCCACCGCCGCGAGTTCCGCGCCGGTGAGCCCGTCGACCATGGGGCGCATCTCGATGCCTTCCGCGTCGTCGGGGTGGCCGCCCCGATAGCCGCGGCGGAAGCCGTCGAACTGCCGTTCGAGGTACGCCGCGCTCAGCCCCGCGAGGGCCGGCGCGTCGACCCGCGGGTTGCCCCGCCCGTCGGCGCCGTGGCACGAACCGCAGGCGGCCACGTACGCCGCGCGGGGCGCGGACGCGGCGGCGTCCGGGGGCTGGCCCGCCGCGGGCCGCGCGCCGGCGGCCAGGAGGGCCGCGGCGGCCAGCGCCCACGGGTGTCGAAGATGCCGCCTGACGGTCCGCCGCGGGCTGCCGACTCTCCCGGCTGCGCCTTCCCGGCGTCCGGGCCGGCGCCCGGGACGAACCGCACGTCGGCCCGGCCTCCTCGTCGTCAACCCGCGCCTCCCTCCTCCCGCTCCCGCCGGTCGATGTCCTGCAGGGCATGGTAGGCCGACTGGATGGCGCCCTCCTGCCAGCCCGGGTGGTAGCTGATCTGGTCGCCGACCATGTAGTGCCGCCCGGCCGGGGCCTGCAGGGTCGCGAAGTGGTCCCGCCGCGCCTCGTCGGTCCAGATGGTCGAGCAGCCGAGCATGTGGTTCATGCGGTGCCAGGCCACGCTGACGCCCCGCTCGACGAGCCGCCGGTAGTCGGGGTGGATCTTCTCGCCCTGGGCCAGCGCCGTCTCGATGCGTTCGGCCGGCGACAGCCGGGTGAGCCGTTCGCCGGGCGCCTCGTCGAAGGCGTAGGCGCCCAGGATGACGCCCGAGGCGCCGTGGATGCCGTGCGGCGGATACCAGATCTGGGTGATGTCCTGGCTGGTCCAGGAGATGCCGCCGTAAACGTCCTCGTCTTCCCAGAAGCGGCGCTTCGCCTGGAACGCCAGCTTGAAGAGATGGCCGCGCCCGGGGGCGGAGAGCGCCCGCACGTACCGCGCGGGCAGGTTGTGCCGCAGTCCCGGCACCAGGTGGGCCGGCATGCCGTTGAGGCAGTAGTCGGCCCGCACCGCCCGCACTTCGCCGCGGGCGCCGGTGTACGCCACCTCCACGCCGGTTTCGCCCAGCCGGACTTCGTGCGCGGCGGCCCGCAGCTCGACCGCGTCGCCCACGTGGCGCATGAAGCCGTCGACGATGCGGTCCATGCCGCCGACGGGCTGCATCATGGGCGCCGCCTGGTCCGCCAGTTCGCCCCAGTGCATGGGCTCGCGCCAGAAGTCCGCGTCGAGCAGCTCGGAGAAGCCGCGCACCGGCTTCTTGACGCCGGGCGAGGTCATGCCGCCGCTGGCGTAGCCGGCGCGCTCCGATCCGCGATAGGCGAGGGCCTCGTCCAGATCGCCGTACGCGCGCAGGAACTCCCGCAGCCGCTCGTGATCGCCGGCCTCGAGACGGGCGTCGAGGGCCCGCGGGTCGACCGACTTCGCGAGCAGCTCGGCCAGGAAGCCGCGGGCGTCGGTCATGTACTCGCGGCCGCGGATCGGCCGGCCGCCGAAGGCGTCGTCGTCGTGGACCCAGGCGTTGCGGTTGTCGTTGACGAAGATCTCCAGGGGGACGCCGAACTCGCGGCAGTAGCGCAGCACGTTCGCGTGGCTGCCGGGGATCCGCGCCGGGCCGGCGTTGAAGTAGAGGTCGGGGTGGTCGTCGAACGCGCACACCTGCCGGGCGCCCAGCTCGTCGACGACGTCGCCGCGCCGGAGGGTGAGGTTGCGGCCCCCGGCGCGGTGCGAGGCCTCCAGCACCGTGCAGCGGTGGCCCGCCCGGCGGAGCTCGTACGCCGCGGCCAGGCCGGCCATGCCGGCCCCGATGACCACGACGTGCCGCGGCCGGGCGCCGGCCGGCCGGAGGGCGGGCCGCCCGGCCCGCGCCACCTCCGGCAGCAGCCCGAGGGCGGTGGCCGCGGCGTGTACGGCGGCCGCCCCGCCGGCCGCTCCGACCGCGTTCAGCAACTGGCGGCGAGAGATGCGCGTATCCATCGGGTCGTCTTTTCCTGGCGCCGGTTCCGGAACCGCCCCGCGGGTCCGGACGCGTCCGCGGCCGGCCGCCGCGCGGGGCCGCGGAGCGCATCGCCCGCGCTCCGGGCGGCGATGCGCGTGCAACTATAGCAGCCCGCGGCGGAAGTCCGGGCGCCGTCTCTACGGCGCAGGCTCCCGGGGACGGGAACCCCGCGGGCCGAACACCGACAGCAGGTGTCCGTCCGGGTCGCGGAAGTTGGCGGCCCACCGGTCGCCGGTGACGTTGCGGGGCGCGCCGAGAAACGCCACCCCCCGCGCGGTCAGCGCGGCGTGGGCGGCGGTCACGTCCTCGACCCCGAACACGATCTCCGCGCCCCCCGCCACCGGATCGGCCAGCCGCGCGTGGGCCTCGCTCAGGACGAGGGCGACGCCGCCCCCGTCGAGGAACGCGAATCCCGGCGACTGGAACCGGACGTCCAGCCCCAGGGTCTCGTGGTAGAAGGCGACGGATCGCGCCAGATCGGTCGTGCCCAGCATGACGTTTTCGATCCGCGCCAACCTGACTTCGCTCATCGTCGTGCTCCCATGCCGGTCGTTCCCGGCGCCGGTCCGTCCGCCACGAAGCGCCGCGCCTCACGACGTTTCGATCCGCGCCAGCCTGACCCCGCTCATCGTCGTGCTCCCGCGCCGGCCGTTCCCGGCGCCGGTCCGTCCACCACGAAGCGCCGCGCCTTCAGCTCGAAACGGGGCAGGGTGTCCGCGGCCACCGCCCGCACCGGCGCCGTCAGGCCCAGCGCTTCACGCAGGGCCCCGCCCACCGCCGCCGCCGTCCCGGCCCCGTCCGCGCCGGGTTCGACCTCGACCTCGACGGCCAGCGCCGCCAGCGCGCCGCGGGTCGACACCGAGCACCGGTACTCCACGACCTCGGGGAACCGGCGGACCACCGCCTCGACCGCGGTCGGGTACACGTTGACCCCGCGCACGCAGACCATGTCGTCGGTCCGCGACAGGATGCCGCCGACGGCGCGGGCCAGGGTCCGGCCGCAGGCGCAGGGCTCCTCCCGCACCCGCACGACGTCGCCGGTCCGGTAGCGGACGACGGGGCTCGCGGTGCGGCCGAGGTTGGTCACCACCAGCTCGCCCGGCTCGCCCGCGGGGACCGGCGCGCCGCTGGCCGCGTCGAGCACCTCGCAGATGAACTCGCACTCGTTCAGATGCAGCGCACCGCCCGCCTCCGGGCACTCGAAGCTGATCGGTCCGACCTCGGTCAGGCCGTGGTGGTCGACGACGCGCGCGCCCCAGCCGCGTTCCATCCGCTCCCGCGTGGCGGGTACGTGCCCGCCCGGCTCGCCGGCCACGATGAGGGTGCGCACGGAGCCGTCCGCCAGGTCGAGGCCGATCGCCCGGGCCGCGTCCGCCAGTCTGAGCGCATAGGTGGGCGTGCAGCAGACCACCGTGGGGCGCAGCGCGTCCAGGAGCCGCAGCCGGCTCTCGCTCGACATGGCGCCGCCGGGGACGCACAGGCCGCCCAGTTGCGCTCCGGCGTCGAACCCCGCCCAGAAACCGAGGAACGGCCCGAACCCGAACGGGAAGAAGATGCGGTCGGCGGCGGTGACCCCGGCCGCCCGGTACACCGCCTTCCAGCCGTCGACGACCCACTGCCAGCTCCGGTCGGTGTCGAGCCAGCGCAGCGGCCGGCCGGTGGTCGACGAGGTCTGGTGATAGCGCGAGTAACGGTCGAGGGGTTCGGTGCGGGCGGTGCCCCACGGCGGGTGCGCCTCCTGGTCGGCCGCCAGCTCGTGCCGGGTGGTGAACGGCAGGGCGCGGAGGTCGGCGGGAAACCGGAGCCCGGCGCGGTCCACCCCGGCCGCGGCGAGCTTGCGGGTGTAGAACGGGTTCCGCCCGTCGACGGCGGCCAGGAGCGCGGCGAGCCGCCGGCCCTGCCGCGCGATCAGGTCCGCGCGCGGCCGGCGCTCGCCCTCCGGCGGGGCCGGCCGCGGACCCCCCATCAGCGGTCGCCCCCGTCGGCGGGCGCCACCGCGAAGCGCGACGCGATCCCGGGGGGAATCGGCGTGGCCCGCATCGGCCGTCCGGGCTCCCGGGCGACGCAGGCGACGGTGAGGGCGCCGCGGGCCGCGACGTCGCCGTCCTTCGTGATGGTGGCGCGGTACGACAGGCTCCGCGCCGACTTGCCCGTCACCTGCAGCCGGACCTCGAACTCGTCCTCGAACCGCAGCGGCCGGCGGAACTCGAAGCTCGCCGCCACGCGGGGGAACCCGACCCCGGCTCCGGGGGCGGCGATGCTGAGCCCGGCCGCCCGCCACATGGCGTGCTCCGCCTCTTCCAGGTAGCGGAAGAAGCAACTGAAGTGGACGATGCCGGCCGCGTCGGTCTCGTGGAACTGCACGCGCCGGGTGAGGCGGAACTCGCTGATCACGCTGGATTTCCTGAACGGGCCAGGGCGCTCGGGCCGGCGCGGGCGGAGACCGGGCGGCCAGCCGGGAAATCGCCGCGGCCCCGAAGGCCGCCCGCCCGACCCGGTTACGGCGCTGATTCCTGGGGCATTCCCGCGGCCGGTTGCCGGTTTCGGTCCCGGGTGTACTGCGCGAGCGCCGCGAACAGCGGATCGAGGTCGGGGGAGACGTTGCCCACGAGGAGATCGACGAGCCGCGGCTGCAGGTCGGGACAGGCGCCGATGAATTCGCCGAAGTTGAACGTCCGGTCGTAGAACGCGACGACGATCCGGCGGAAGGCGTCGAGGGCGTAGCGCACGTCGCGGGCGTAGTCGTCGAAGGCCGCGGCGGTGACGTCGCCGCCGCGGTCGAGGGCCGCGTGAATCGCGTCGGCCGCGAGCTCGCCGCCCTTGAGGGCCACGAAGACCCCGGACGAGAACACCGGGTCGAGGAACGCGTAGGCGTCGCCCACGAGGCAGAAGCCGTCGCCCGCGGCGGCGTCGGCGCGGTAGCTGAACTCGCCGGTGACCCGCACCGGCCCCTGGTGGACGCCCGGCTCGAGATGCTCGCGGATCCATTTGCACGCGGCCGCCTCGCGCCGGAAGATGGCCTCCGGGTCGCGCGTGCCGCGGTAGAGGTAGTCGTGCTCGGCGACGACCCCGACGCTCACCGTGTCGTCGACCAGCGGGATGTACCAGAACCAGCCCTTGTCCGGTATGTAGGCGACGGTGGTGGCGCCCGCGTCGAGGCCGGGGTCGCGGAGCGCCCCCTTGAAATAGGTGAAGACGGCGATCTTGTTCAGGTCGGGGTCGCGCCGTTTCCAGCCCAGCCGGCCGGCGAGCAGGGCGTCGCGCCCGGTGGCGTCCACCACCACGCGGGCCCGCCACGACGCGGTCCCGCCGCCGGGCAGGGCGGCGCGCACGCCCACCGCCCGGCCGTCCTCCATCAGCACGTCGCGCACCGCCACCCCCTGACGGACCTCCGCCCCCTTCTCGGCCGCGTTCCGCAGCATCATGGCGTCGAAGTCCGACCGCAGGATCTGCCACGTGCTCGCGCACTCGTGCTCGATCGTCCGGAAGAAGTAGAACGGCTGCGAGACCTTCCCGTTCGTCGACACGAACTGCACGCTGTGCTTCACCGGGCTGCCCGACCGCTTCAGCCAGTCGAGCACCCCGAGGCGCTCGAAGGTGAACCAGGTCCAGGGCATCAGCGACTCGCCGACGTGGTAGCGGGGGAACCGCTCGCGCTCGAGCAGCAGCACCCGGCGCCCGTGCCCGGCGAGGACGGTCGCCGCCGTGGCCCCGGCCGGTCCGCCGCCGACGACGATCGCGTCCCAGGGCGGCTCGGAAGCCGGGGCCGCGCCGGGGTCGGCGGCCCGGGAAGCGGCGCCGCTACGTGTATCGGAGATCGACATGCTCGGGCAGGAAGAAGCGGGGCAGCAGGCTGTCGATGCGGAGCAGCCCGTCGCGGGTCAGGGCGATCCGGTCGGCGTCGGCGGCCGTCAGGTACCCCTCGCGGCGCAGGCCGGCGAGGGCGCCGGCGAACCGGTCGAGCACCGGGACGCCGTACTTGGCCCGGAAGTACTCCGGCCGCACCGAGCCGAGCTTGAGCTGGAGCACGAACTCGCGGATCAGCCGTTCCTCGGCGGTCGGCCGGTAGGCGCGGTTCAAGGGGATCTCGCCCCGCCGGACGGCCGCCGCCCAGGACTCCCAACCGTCGCAGTTCTGCACGTGCACGCCGTTGACGTGCCCGAACGACGCGACCCCCAGCGGCGCGAGGTCGGCGCCCCGCCAGAGCTGGTCGCGGTAGACGAAACGGGTCGCGGCCGGGTTCTTCACCGCCGTGTAGGCGCTGCCCACCGTATAGCCGGCGTCTTCCAGGGCCGCGAAGGCCTCCGCCACCCAGCGCCGTTTCGTCGACCAGCCGGCCACCGACTCCGTGAACTGCCCGGTGTTCTCCAGCAGGTCGTGGCTGATGGTGGTGTTGTACGGCAGCTCCATCTGGTAGATGGTCACGCTGTCGGGGTCGAGCTCGATGGTCTTCTCGACCGCCGCCCGCCACCCGGCGTCGCCGTCGCCGAGCATGCCCGCGATGAGGTCGACGTTGATCTGGGGGAAGCCCAGGCCCTGCGCGAACTCGTAGGCCCGGAAGACCTCCGCCGAGCGGTGGGCGCGGCCGTTCAGCTCCAGGACGCGGTCGTCGTAGTGCTCGACGCCGAGGCTCAGCCGGGTCACGCCCAGCTCGCGGATGGCCGCGAGCTTCGGCTCGGTGAGGGTGCCCGGCTCGCACTCGAAGGTGATCTCCTCGGCGCCGGTCCACGGGGTGACCGCCGACAGCCGGTCGACCAGCCCCCGCAGCTGCCGCACCGACAGGAACGACGGCGTGCCGCCCCCGAAGTACACGAAGCGCAGGGGCCGGCCGGCGATGGCCGGCTGCGCGGCGTAGAGCTCCCACTCGCGGCCCAGCAGGTCGAGGTACTCGTTCACCTCGTTCGCGTTCTTGCCCGTGTACACGCGGAAGTAGCAGAAGTGGCAGCGCTTCCGGCAGAACGGAACGTGCAGGTAGAGCCCGAGGGGGACGTCGGCGGCGGGCCGGGCCAGCGCCGGCCGGGCCGCGTCGGCCACCGCCTCGTGCGTCCACGTCGAGAACGGCGGGTAGTTGGCGACGAAGTAGCTGCCGACCTCGGTCTGCTCTGCCGCCGCCGCCGGCGTCGTCTCGGTCATCCGCCTTCGCCCGTGTCCGTTCCGCGCGCCGGGAACACCGCCCGGCCGCGCGGGCTCACCCGAAGCAGTACACCACGCCGTCTTCCGACCCGATGACGAGCCGGTTCCCGGCGATGGCCGGCGACGCCACCAGCGGCGCGGCGGCGTCGAACTCCCACAGCTTCTTCCCGCTCGCGAGGTCGAGCACGTAGAGGCGGCCGTCGCTCGACCCGGCGTACACCCGGCCGCCGCTCGCGGCCGGCGACGAGTCGACCCGCGCCCGGGTCGTGAACGTCCACCGCGGCGCGCCGGTCCGCTGGTCGATGGCGTGCACCATCTTGTCCCGCCCGCCGACGACGATCGTGCCGCGGGCCGCCAGCGCGGACGAATAGTACGGGAAGTGCCGCCGCGGATGCTCGTAGCGCCAGAGCAGCGCCTGCGTCTCGAGGTCGATGCCGATGACCTCGTTGTCGTAGGTGCCGAAGAAGACCTGCCCGTCGTCGATCGCCGGCGACGCGATGGTGTAGGCGCCCGCCGGCAGGCTGACCATCTCGGCCCCGTCGCTGATGCGGACCCCGTGGAACACCTCGTCGCACCCGCCGAAATAGGCGACGCCGTCCCAGACCGCGGGCGTCGCGTGCACGTAGTTGAGCGTCTCGTACTTCCAGACCAGCGCGCCGTCGGCGGTGTCGAGGGCGTAGAGGAAGCCGTCGTACGAGCCGATCAGCACCCGGTCGCCGGCGACGACCGGCGACGACTTGATCTCGCCCAGGGTCTCGAACGTCCAGCGGGCCTCGCCGGTCGCGGCGTCCACGGCGTGGAACACGCCGCCGAGGTCGCCGACGTACACGACGCCGCCGGCGACGGCCGGCGACGACTCGCCGATGCCCACGTCGCCGGTCGAGTACTTCCAGCGCTCGGCGCCGGTCTCCAGGTCGAGGGCGACGAGGCTGCCGGCATAGGTGCCGACGTAGACGGTCCCGTCCGCGATGGCCGCCGACGAGTCGATCATCTCGTCCGCCTGGTAGGTCCACTGCAGCGTCAGCTCGGCCGGCAACTCGGCCTCGGAAACTCCGCTCAGGGACGGCGTGCCCCGGAACTGCGGCCACGCGTCGGCCGGGGCCGCGGCCGCGTCGGCGGGCTGGGCCGCGGCCGCGTCGGCGGGGCCGGCGGGCTGGGCCGCGGCCGTCGCCGCGAGGAGAACGAGCGACAGGACGGGGACGAGCCGGATCGGACAGCGCATCGGCGATCTCCAGTGCGTCGAGCGGCGCTCGGCGAAGTAAGGGCGGGGCGAAGGCGCGGCCTCCCGCCCCGCGGGACCCTATCGTATCAACGACGGGCGCGCCGGCGCCACCCGGCCGCCGGGGGACGGTCCGGCGCGGCGCTCCGGGTGTCGCGGCGGTCGCGGGTCATTCCGGCGGGTCGGGGGCGTCGGGCAGCACGATCCGCTCGATGATCTCAAGGCGCTGGTCGAGCTTGCCGAGGGCGATCTCGACGTTGCGCAGGCGCTCGTCGAAGCTCTCGAGGCGGCGGTTCGTTTCGCTGAACCGCTGGTTCATCTCGCTCCGGAGCTGGTTGAACCGCTGGTTCATCTCGCTCCGGAGCTGGTTGAAGTCGGCGCGCAGCCCTGACGTCTGCATGCTCATCTGCATGCTCAACGCGATCGCCACGGCGACGACGGTTCCGATGGTCCACTGCGCGTTCCGGTCGGGCATGGTCTCTGCACCGGCTGGCCGCCGGCTCGTCGGCAGGCGGCCTTGCTCCCATTGTGCCTCAACCTGGGCGGAATCGCCGAATCGGCCAATCGGCGTGGGGTGCGGGTCATGGCGCCGGGAAACTGCTCGCCGGCCAGATTCCAAATCCGGGGGGCGCCGTCGCCGAGGACCACGCGGCGGCCGGCGGCGTCGAAGCTGCGGCGCCGCGCTCCGCGATACGCCCGTTGCGCGAACGGGGGCGGCCGCGGGTCGGTGTCGCGGCTGGCCGCGCTCTCGCCGGCGGCGTCGTAGCTGACCGATCCGAGGTCGCGCACGGGCCGAAGCCCCCCATTTCCCGCGCCGGCTTCCGCCGCCGCGTGCACCCGCACCCCGTCACTCCGTCCCGGTTTTGGCGAATCCAGAACGCTGTGATAGGCTGCGCCCCCAATGGGACTGAAGATGACGGGATCGGTCGATTGCGCTGGCCACCGCGGGCCGATGGCGTCTCTGCGCCGGAGGGCCGGTCGGATGTCGCCGTTGTCGATCCGTTGCCGTAAGTCTTTTTATATGAATAAGTTACCCCCCCCCCCCCCCCCCCCCCCCCCCCCCTCCCCCCCGGCAATATCCGTGCCCGGTAGCTGCTAGAACAGACCGCGCTTCGGCGCCGTCGCTGGTTCTGGCCGGCGCCCCCGTTCGGTCGCGCGCCCTCCATCATTTCGCACCCGCTCCTTGGCGGGCGTTCCCGTCCTGCGTCATCGGTCGAGCATCGTGCCGCTGGCGATTGACGGTTCGACGGTTCGTCCGCCGGCATCCGGCTGCCGTCGGGCGAGATCGGCGGCAGTCTGTACCCGATTCCAACGCCACCACTCGCTTGACGAGGCTGGTCGCGAACTACCTCTGTCGGCCCGGCGTGCTCGTTGGCGCGACGACGATGCCCGGATGTGGAGCAGGCCCGGGCGGGATTGCCGAAGGGCGCGCTTTTCCGTGGGTATCGGTTCGTGGATTTTTTGTCGCAACTCGGTAACCGAAGACCGTTGAGGGGAGTCTTCACAATGACTGCAATCATAGACGGCGTCCTCAACTGGTTCGTGAACGAGTACTTCAGCAAATTCTCCGGCGGAGATGCGCTGTCCCTGGCGATCCTCGTGCTGTTGGTATTCGCGTTGAGCCGACGGCCGTCCAACGTCCTCCGTACCAAGGATGTCCTCGCGCTCAAGGGAGATGTGAATCAGATAAAGGGGCAGGTGCAAACTCTTGTCGCGGTGCTGAAGCCCGGGGTGCCGGACAAAGCGCCATCGCCACCCAGTTCTCCCCAAAGCTGATAGGAGGAAGAGTCCCGACCAGTAGGTGAAATCAGCGGCGACAGAACACGTTCCTGCCGGCGCAACCGATGCGCCGGCGTCACTCGTATTGAGGAGACCTATAATGACCATGACGATCCGGCTCATGCTCATCAGTGTGCTGACGGCGGTGCTGCTGCTGGCGGGACCCGCGGCGGCGCAAGACGTTGCGGCGGACATACGCGGACAAGCTATTTGCGGCGTGCCGGCGAACGAACGGATTGCGCTGACGATGGAAGCTAGTAATGGGGACTGGTACGGGTGCGGCTCGGTGAACTGTCCAACATTAAAGGCGGACAGTGAGGATTACGTCCTTAATCGTGCATCTTCGTATCGTTCGAACGCTCATTCTTTTGTTTGTAAAGTGACAGCCAACTTTACGAGCGCAATTGGCGAGGGGACCGCCAACCTTTACCGCACAGGCGACATTATCAGTAATGATGCTAGTGAATACGACCCGCGAATTGCCATCACTAGTGGTGGTGGTGGTGGTGGTGGTGGTGGTGGTGGTGGTGGTGGTGGTGGTGGTGGTGGTGGTGGTGGTGGTGGTGGTGGTGGTGGTGGTGGTGGTGGTGGTGGTGGTGGTGGTGGTGGTGGTGGAATTACCACAACCGCGTCATCATTCGCGGTAGCTAACCTGACGGACGGCGGCACTCCCGCGTCCTGGTCCATCACGCCGTCGATACCGGAAGGCGAAGTCGCCGTTGACCTGGACATATTAGGCTATTTCAACGAGCCGGGCGCGCACGTCGTCGTCACGCTGCAATGCAATTTAGGCGACGAAGATCGGGAATACACGTCCGTAGCGCGGTCCGTCTGGGACAATCACTTCATCCACCTTGCTACCGGCGTGGATTCAACGGACTGTATGTTCCACGCGGCGGCGGTGGGTGCCGATACCGGTTTGCACGTGTTCGTCCGGGGGGCGTCCATCGTCGTGGAAGACGAAGCCAGCGCAAGCAGCTTCAGGCGACAGGCGATTATTTCGGCGCATGAAGATATCGGGGCGTTGTCGGAGTCGTTGCGATCCAGCGTCTACCGGCGCGGGCGGCGTTGAGGACGCGCCCGCGAACCCTTGCCGGGACGCGGCCGGGGCCATCTGGCCGCGTCCACCTTCCCGCGTCTTCGGTTACCGGGTGTCCGGGCCGATTTCGCCCGTGTCACAGAGGCGAAATGGAGCGGACGTTCGGGGAAGTACGGCATGACGATGTTGCGTCGTGCACGGTTTTGTCGTTCTGGCGGGACGGGTTTTCGGCCTGTATGGAGGGGCGGCGCGCGGAGTGTTCCGGCCGCGGATCTTCACCGGCCCGTCGGCGCGGCGTTCTCCTCGGCGCGGCGGCGAAGCCCGGACGTGGAGCAGGCCGGGGCGGTTGCGACCGGCCCGGCGTCGAGATGGCGGAGAGCCGGGGTTGTCGGAACGCGGCTCGCGCGAGTGTCGGTCCGGGGGCGTGGGCCGCGCGGAGTCGCGGGCCGCGCGGGGCCCGGGCGGAACGGATTCGTGGTTCCCGCGCCGCCGGCCGTCAGGCGGGCGGCGGCAGGGCGAGGGCTTCGGGGACGACAGGTTCGGGGGCGCGCAGCATCGTGGTGAACAGGGCACGCGGGTCGAGATGGCGTTGGCGGGCGGTGCGCAGCGCCGGAGGAGATGCGCCAGACAGGTCTGGTGGGGCGCGTGCTCGAAGCCGCGATACGCCGCCTACCCGTCCCGCACCAGCACGCCTGCGAAGTCGGCGCCGAGCACGGCGGCCGCGTCGGCGAACCCGCGGCCGGCGCGGATGGAGTACACCGTCGTCTCCGGGGTGGCGTACGCCCACAGCCAGCAGGGTTCGGTGTTCACGCGCCAGCCGGTCTCGTCGGGCGTGACCACCGGGCTGCGGCGGACCTGCTCGCACAGCGCTGCATACGCGGGCGCGGCCGCGTCGGCCGTGCGGTGCAGCAGCCGGACCAGCCCCCCTGGTCACGTGCAGCCCGAACCGGGTCTCCAGCACGCGGACGGTCTTGTCCAGCGGCAGGCCCCACCCGGTGTGCAGTTCGGTGGTCAGGGCGGCGACGTTCGGCCCCAACTGCACGCCGGCCGCGCCGAGCGCATCGGAGGTCTGCAAGGGATGCCGGCCCTGCACGCGCCGCCGGCACTGCGCGCAGTGACCACCTCGACGTCGAAGCGGCGCACCAGCGGGCGCACGTCCGGCACGTCTTCCTGATACTGCTCCGCCACTCGATCCAGGGCGATGTCGCCGCCGCAGTCCGGGCACGTCTTCGGGGTCGGCGCCGCATAGATCTCGTCGACCCGGGTCGGGGTCCTGCTTCCCGTACTGCGCGCCGGCGCGCCGCCCCGGGGGGCGTCCGGTTCCCTGGCGGCGGTCCTTGGCGAAGGGGGCGGCTTGCCGGCGTCCGGCGCGCCGCGCGGCCTCGAGTGCCTTCTCCAGGCCCTCGATGCGGCGCTTCAGGTGGTCCTGCTCCTCGATCAGCGTGGCGTTTTCTCGTTCGAGGTGTTCGATGCGCACGTCCCGGGGGTCCCGCTGGGGTCCAGGTCCCATCGAACCGCCGCGGTCATCGTTCCTGCGCGCCATACTTTACGTATCGGCACGTGGTCGACGGACCTGCATACCTTTTCGTGGATTTTTTCGCCCGACCCGGTAACCGAAGACGGAACGAAGACAAACCGGGGCAGCGCCATGGTCGGTTTCCGCGTCGCCCGGGCGCTTCCTTGAGCAGCGCGCGCGGGGCATGGCGGCAACAGGGTCGGAGATCAGCGTCGAACCAGCACGGCATTGGTCGGTTCAAGGTCCCAGCGGCCTTCAGTGCTTCGGGTGTCGCGCCGGTCGCGGGTCATTCCGGCGGGTCGGGGGCGTCGGGCAGCGCGATCCGCTCGATGATCTCCAGGCGCTGGTCGACCTTGCCGGAAGCGATCTCGACGTTGCGCAGACGTTCGTCGAAGCTCTCGAGGCGGCGGTTCGTTTCACTGAACCGCTGGTTCATCTCTCCTCGGAGCTGGTTCATCTCTCCTCGGAGCTGGTTCATCTCGCCTCGGAGCTGGTTGAACCGCTGGTTCATCTCGCTCCGGAGCTGGTTGACGTCGGCGCGCAGCCCCGACGTCTGCACGCTCATCTGCATGCTCAGCGCGATCGCCACGGCGACGACGGTTCCGATGGTCCACTGCGCGTTCCGGTCGGGCATTGGTCTCTCCCCTGGCGTCGGGCCGTTGGCCAGCGGCTCCGCTCATTGTGCCTGAACGCGGGCGCAGGCGCGAATCGGCGCGGGCCGGCCCGAGAGCGGCGTCGACCTGCCCGGGCCGGAAGGTGAACGCGGCGCCGCTCAGGAAGTCCACGACGAGCGGCGCCGCCGCCACGGATGCGGCGATCAGGTTCTCGTTGAAAGTCGGGGGGCCCTCCCCGATCTCCCACGCGCTCGGCCCGCTCACCGTCAAGGCCACCGCCAGATAGAGCGCGCCGGCGAGCGCCGCGTCGGCCAGCAGCCACCAGCTCGGCGAGCGCTGCAACTTCTGTTCGTGCGGCCTGAATCCGTCCTTCTCGACGCGGATGACGGGCGCCCGGTTGCGGCGGCTGACGGTGACCTCCGCCGGCGTGGCGCCGGCCGGCCGTCCGTCCAGGGACACCTCGGCGCCCGGCGGCGCGGAGGTCACCCGGATGCGCTGCGAAGGGCCGTTCATCTGGAGGGTCGCGCAGTTCGCCGACACCAGGATGGCGGCGGCGAGCGCGAAGCGGCGGACTCGATGGTGTCGTTTCATGACTTCACACCCCGCCGACGCGCCTCACACGTCGAGGCCGTCGGCGTCCTCGGCCCGGTCCATGATGAAGCGGAAGCGGGCCGAGGCGTCGCGCCCCATCAGGTCGGCGATGACCCGGTCGGTGCGAATGCGGTCGGCGACGGCGACCCGCAGGAGGCGGCGGGTCTTCGGGTTCAGCGTCGTCTCCCACAGCACCTTCGGCATCATCTCGCCGAGGCCCTTGAAGCGGGTCACCTCGGGCCGGATCCGCCCGTTGCCCTCCGCGAGGGCGGCCAGCGTGGTGTTCAACTGCCGGTCGTCCAGCGCCCAGTGGGTCTGCCGGCCGGCGTCGATGCGGTAGAGCGGCGGCTGGGCGAGGAACACCTTGCCGCCGGCGATCAGCCGGGGCAGATAGCGGTAGAGGAACGTGAGCAGCAGGGTGGCGATGTGGTTGCCGTCGGCGTCGGCGTCGGCGAGGATGATGACGCGCTCGTAGCGGAGCCGGGCGAGGTCGAACGTCTTGCCGAGGCCGCAGCCGAGGGCGGTGACGAGGTCCGAGAGCTCCTTGTTCTCGAGCACCTTGGCGAGCGGGGCGTTCTCCACGTTGAGGACCTTCCCGCGCAGCGGCAGTATCGCCTGGCGCACGCGGTCGCGCCCCTGCTTGGCGGAGCCGCCGGCGGAGTCGCCCTCCACCACGAAGAGCTCGCTCCCCGCCTTCCCCGGCGCCGTGCAGTCGCTCAGCTTGCCGGGCAGGTTGAGCCGGTTCGAGGCCGCGCTCTTGCGCGACACCGCCTGCTGGGCGGCCCGGCTCGCCGCACGGGCCCGCGCGGCGAGGATGATGCGGGCCACGATCGACTCGGCGACGCTGATGTTGTGGTTCAGCCAGTGCTCGAGGGCGGGGCGCACCAGCCCGTCGACCATCGAGGCGAGCTCCGGGTTGTTCAGCCGGTCCTTGGTCTGCCCCTGGAACTGCGGGTCGGGGACGAACACGCTGAGCACGCCGACGAGGCCCTCGCGGATGTCGTCGGCGGTCAGCGCGACCCCCTTGGGGGTGAGGCCGTGGGTCTCGATGAAGTTGCGGACGGCCTTGCCGACGCCGGCCCGCAGCCCGTTCTCGTGGGTGCCGCCGGAGCCGGTGGGGATGCCGTTGACGTAGCTGCGCAGGTGCTCGTCGGTGGATTCCGTCCATTGCAGCACCAGGTCGATGCGGGCGCCGCCCGCGTCGTGGTCCCGCGCGAGGCCGAACGGCGCCTCGTGCACCGGCGCGGCCTGCCGGTCGGCGACGAGCCGCCGCACGTAGTCGCCCAGCCCGTCCTCGTGGTGGAACCGGTGCGTCCGCCCCGCCGCTTCGTCCGCGAAGGCGATGCGTACGCCCCGGTGCAGATAGCTGGCGACCTCCAGCCGCTCGGCGATGCGGCCGGCCTCGAAGGTGGTCGCCGGGAAGATGGTCGCGTCGGGGCGGAAGAATATGGTCGTCCCGCTGCCGCGGGCCGGCCCCAGCCGCCGCAGGGGGGTGGCCGGCCGGCCCTGGGCGAAGCGCTGCTCCCAGCAGGCGCCGTCGCGGGTGGAGGTGGCGACCAGCTCCTTCGACAGGGCGTTGACGACGCTCGCGCCCACCCCGTGCAGCCCGCCCGCGGTCCGGTACGTCCGGTTCTCGAACTTGCCGCCCGCGTGCAGGGTGGTGAAGATGACTTCCAGGGCGCCGCGTCCGCTCGGGCCGTGGGTGTCGACGGGGATGCCGCGCCCGTCGTCGGTGACGGTCACCGACGACGCGTCGGCGTGCAGGGTGACGCCGATCCGGGCGGCGTGTCCGTTCATCGCCTCGTCGATGGCGTTGTCGATGATCTCCCAGACGAGATGGTGCAGTCCGGCGGGACCGACGCCGCCGATGTACATGCCGGGCCGGCGGCGGACCGGCTCCAGGCCTTCGAGAACGGTGATGTCCTGCGCGGTGTAGCTCTTCGCCATGGGTCGTCGCGTCGGCGGCCGGCCGTCGGTGAAGCCGGAGTCCGGCCACGGCCTGGCGGCCCTCCTCGCGCCTCGACGGGCGGGCGCTCTCCGCCCGGGGGCGCACTCGACGTTCGCCGGCGCCCTTCGGGGCGCGGTGCGGCGCGGGGTTCCACCACGGGCTGCCGGCCGCCCCCTCGGGCCGTGACGCGCGCCGCCCCCGCCCGCCGGCCCCGGCGCGGGGTCCCGCCGCGGCCCGTCAGGCGTCGAGCGCGGGCACGGTCACCGGCGGCGGGATCACGCGCGCGAAGCGTCCGCGCTGCAGCAGCTCGCGGCCCCGGCCGCCGCGGCCGGTGACCCCGTACTTCGCGGTGCTCACGGTCTGGGCCGCCCCCCGGCTGGTCTCGACGGTCAGCAGGTCGCGGTCGCCGGTCGACGCCACGAAGCCCAGCACCCGGTCGGTGTCCGGCGACAGCTTGATCAGGATGACGCCGCGGCCGGGACCCGACAGGAAGTTGATCTCGCGCACCGGGCACAGCATGGCCCGGGCCTCGGCGGTCACCGCGATCATCGTCTCGGCTCCGCTCGCCGCTGCCACCCGGACGACCTCGGCCCCCGCCGCGGGGCGCGCGAACCGGCGGCCGGCGCGGGTGCTCGGTTCCGCGAACGGCTCGAGGCCGAAGCGCAGGCCGTAGCCGTCGGTGGTCACCGCCACCGCGTGCAACGGGGGGACGCCGTCTTCGCCGGCCGCCGCGATGCCCGGCGCCGCCCGCTCGTCGAGGCTCAGGGCGGCGACGATCCGCTCGCCGTCCTTGAACTTGAACAGCCGCTGGATGGGTTCGCCGTGGCCGGTGGTGGCGGGGACGTCGACGATGCGCGCGGTGTACGCGGCGCCGAAGTTGCTGAAGAAGACGACGGTGGCGCGGGTGCTGCCGGCGAGGGCGGCGAGCCAGGCGTCGCCCTCGCGGAGCCGGGTGGCCCCGATGTCGCGGACCTCCTTCTGGCGCTTGACCCAGCCGCCGGCGGTCACCAGGACGATGGCGTCCTCGGCGACGATGAAGTCGTCCGCGGTGTACTCCACCTCCTCGGCCGCGCTCTCGATCCGCGTCCGCCGGGGGTCGGCCCCGGATGCCTCGCGTACCGCGGCCAACTCCTCCCGCACCACCGCCCAGCGTTGCGCCTCGTCGCCGAGCAGGCCCGCGATCCGGCGGGCGTGGTGCCGCTTCGCGGCCAGCTCCTCGCGGATGGCGACGATCTCGAGGCGCGCCAGCCGGTAGACCTTCATCTCGAGGATCGCGTCGGTCTGCTCCGCGTCGAGCGCGAAGCGCTGCATGACGCGGCGCGCCGCGTCCGCCTTCCCGTCGGACCGCCGCACGATCCGCAGCACCTCGTCGAGGGCGTCGAACACCGTCTCGAAGCCCTCGAGGACGTGGATGCGCCGCTCGAGGGCGCGGAGCTCGTGCTCCAGCCGCCGCGTCACCACCTCGAGCCGGAACCGCAGGAAGTGCCAGAGGATCTGGTGCAGGTCGAGGCGCTGGGGCCGGCCGACCTCGGGCTGCTCGGTCGGCACGAGACACGTCAGGTTGACGGCGAAGCTGGTCTGCAGGGGCGTGTGCCGGCACAGGTACGCCATGACCATCCGTTCGTCGGCGTCCCGCTTGATCTCCAGCGCGATGCGGACGTCGTCGGTCGACACGTCCTTCACGTCGAGCAGGGGCGGCAGCTTGCGGGCCACGATGACCTCGGCGATGCGCTCCACGAGCTGGGCCTTGTTCACCGCGTAGGGAATGCTCGTGACGTGGATGGTCCGGCTGCCGCGGGTCGTCGGGCCCGGCTCCCAGGTCGCCCGCACCCGGACCGCCCCGCTGCCCGTCTCGTAGATCCGCGCCAGCTCGTCGGGCGTGTTCAGGATCCGGCCCCCGGTGGGGAAGTCCGGGCCCTGGACGTGCCGGCACAGCCGGGCGCTGCTCAGCTCCGGGTCGTCGAGCAGCGCGAGCAGCGCCGCGCACACCTCCCCGGCGTGGTGCGGGGGGATGTTGGTGGCCATGCCCACCGCGATGCCCGTGGCGCCGTTGACGAGCAGGTTCGGCAGGCGGGCCGGGAGCACCACCGGCTCGGTGCGGGTGCCGTCGTAGTTGGGCCGGAACGGCACCGTGTCCCGGTCGATCTCGTCGAGCAGCTCGGCGCTCGGCGGGGCGAGGCGGCACTCGGTGTAGCGCATGGCGGCGGCGCCGTCGCCGTCGAGCGACCCGAAGTTGCCGTGTCCGTCGACCAGCGGATAGCGCAGGGCGAAGGGCTGGGCCATGCGCACCAGGGTGTCGTACAGCGCGGTGTCGCCGTGGGGGTGGTAGCTCCCCATGACGTCGCCCACCACCTTCGCCGACTTGCGGGGCTTGGCCGCCGCGGTCAGCCGCTGCTCCCACATCGTGTAGAGGATGCGCCGCTGCACGGGCTTCAGGCCGTCGCGGACGTCCGGCAGGGCGCGCGCGGTGATCACCGACAGCGCGTAGTTCAGGTACCGGGCCTGCGCCGCGTCGGTCAGCTCGACCGTCTCGAGCGGAGGCGGCTCGGGGGCGTCGGTCCGGCCGCCGGGGTCGGGGCCGTCGAAGAGCGTGCCCTGGTTGCGTGTCCTGGCCATCGGCTGGAGCGTCTGCGCCGCGGGCGCCGGAATCCCTACATATGGAGTACCGACGAGTAAAGACTACTACATGTGGAGGGCTGCGCGTATCACCCCGCGTTTCCGCCGTCTTCGCCCAGCAGGTGGATCAGCTCTCCCAGCACCATCGCGGTCGCGCCCCAGACGCGCTCGCCCCGCACTTCGAAGTAGGGCACGGCGATCGGCTCGGCGCCGCGCCAGGCCCAGCCGCGCCGGCGGGACGCGGCGTCGCAGAGATGGTCGAGCGGCGCCTCGATGACGTGGGCCACCTCGCCGGCCGCGGCGGCGAACCGCGGACGCCGGTCGGCGACCGCGACGACGGGGTGCAGGACGAAGTTGCTGACCGCCACGTGCAGCGCGGTCAGCGCTCCGACCACCCGCGCCGCCGTCACGCCGATCTCCTCGCGCGCTTCGCGCAGCGCCGCCTCCTCGATGGTTTCGTCGTCGTCGACCGCGCCGCCCGGCAGGGAGATCTGGCCGGCGTGCCGGCCGAGGGTGTCGGCCCGCCGGGTCAGCACCAGATGCGCCCGCGCGTCCACGGGGTAGAGGAGGACCAGGGCGGCGGCGGTGCGGGCCGGGGCCGGGACGGCCCCGGCCCGCCAGCCCCGCCGGGGGCGGGGGGCGAAGGCGGCGTGGACGTCCGTGCGCGGCGTCGGGTCGTCGAGGGCGGCGCGGAGCCGGGCTTCGATCTGATACAGTGTCGGGGCTGCTTCCACGATCCGGGCGTCTATCCTACCGCGCCCGACGAGGGTGTGCGAAGCGGGCGGCGCCGGCCTGCGCCGGCCGGCGGGAGGCAGGGCGGGCGCGCCGCCGCCGGCCCCCGCCCCCGGCGCCTGTCGCACCTTCCGGGACCGCCGCCGGCCGTCCACCCGAGCGCCGCATGACCGAGACCGCTTCCGCCAAGTCGAAGTTCGACCGGTCGATCGTCGAGGGGCCGCTGACCCGGGCCGTCTGGCGGCTGGCGTGGCCGACGATGGTGCAGAACGTCATCGGCGGGCTCCAGGGCATCATCGACCAGGCGATGGTGGGCAACTTCGTCGGCCACACCGGCAACGCCGCCATCGGGGTCAGCCTCCAGATATTCATCCTGGTGATCGTGTTCGTGGCTTCGGTGTTCACCGGGATGGGGGTGCTGGTGGCCCGGTTCGCCGGGGCCGACGACCCGGACAAGGTCAACCGGTCGGTGTACCAGGCGTTCCTCGTCGCCGTCGTTCTCGCCGTCGGGGTCCTGGCGCCCCTCGGCTACTGGCTCGCGCCGACGCTGCTGACGCTGATCAACGCGGCCCCCGAAGTGCGGACCGAGGCGCTGCCGTACATCCGGATCCTGTTCGTCTTCAGCATCGGCATGCTGCTGTTCTTCATGTTCGGCGGGGCCCTGCGGGCGGCCGGCGACGCCAAGACCCCCATGCGTCTCGGCATCGTCATGACCGCGATGAACATCGTGCTGAACGTCGTGCTGATCCGCGGGCTGGGGCCGATCCCCGCCTTCGGCACCCGCGGCGCGGCCATGGGCACGGCCATCGCGAGCGGCGTCATCGCCGCCGTCTTCCTGTGGCTGCTGTTCTCCGACCGGCTCGTCATCCACTTTTCCCGGACGATGTCGTACCGGCCGGACCTGGAGACGATCCGGTCCCTGTTCCGGTTCGGCCTGCCGGCCGGGTTCCAGGGCATCGTGATGAACCTGGGCGGCGTGCTCATGCTCCGGTTCATCGGGTCCCTCCAGGAGAGCGCCGCCGCCCAGGCCGCGTACGCGGTCGGCTACACCGAGCTCTTCTCGCTGATTACCTGGACCTCGGTCGGTCTGATGGGGGCCACCGCGGCGGTGGCCGGCCAGAACCTCGGGGCCGGGTTCCCCGACCGCAGCGCCCGGTCGGCGGGGGTCGCCTCGCTGATGGGCCTGACGGTCGCCTCCGCCGTCGGGTTCCTCTTCTTCGCGATGCCGCGGCAGCTCCTCGCCATCTTCGGGATGCACGAGGGGGCGGTGGTCGCCATCGGGGTCGAGCTGCTCGGCTACCTCGCGGTCTCCGGGCTGTTCGTCACCGTGGCCCTGGCCCATACCGGCGGGCTGCAGGGCACCGGCGACACGCGGAGCCCGCTGTACATCTCCATCGTGTCGCAGGTGGCCGTGCCCCTCGGCATCTGCGCCGTGCTCCAGGCCACGGCCGGCCTGGAGTCGCGCGACATCTGGCTGGCGATAGTCATCGGCCACGTGACCCGGTGCGCGCTCAGCGTGGGCCGGTTCCGGCAGGGCAAGTGGCGGCACATCACCGTCGACGCCGGCGCCGCCAGGGCCTGACGGTCCGTGGCGAAAGTCTCCGCCGCATTGCGAACGGCGATGCATCCCGCCCTGACCGCGTCGTTCGCCGGTCGCGGTCCGCGGTCCGCGGTCGACCGGCGTCCCCGTATGCATCCCCCTCGCCTGGTCGATACGGGAGCCCCGGACGGCAGGAGCCCCGCGTCCGGGATAGAATGACTCCAGGATGCTCGACACGCTCGCGATCGCCCGCGAACTGAAGGACGCTGGCGTCGAACCGAAACAGGCCGACGCCATCACCCGCGTCTTTCGACAGGCCGCCGAGCACGGCGACCCCGCCACGCGGGCCGATCTCGAGGCCCACCGCGCCGAAGTGCGTTCGGAGCTCGAGGCCCACCGCGCCGAAGTGCGTTCGGAGTTCGATGCGCACCGCGCGGAGGTCCGGGCGGACCTCGCCGCCATCGAGGTCCGCCTGATCAAGTGGATGATCGGAATCGCGCTCACGACGACCGGCATCATCGTCGCGGCGGGAACCGCGTTCGCCGCGGCGATCCTTCGGACCCTCGGGTAGCGGGGGCTTCCCGCGGGCGTCGCGGCCGGACCGCGTGCTCCCCGGCGCACCGACACCGCCCGCGGCGGGGGGCGCGCACGGGACGTCGAGGCGGATCGTGACCGGGCGCCGCCGCCGCGCGGCGGGTCCGCAACCGGCGGAGACGGCGATGTCCGGCGACTTCCCTGACCGCCCCGAGACGCTGGCCGCGCAGGCCCTGGGCCGGGTCGAGCCCCACACCCGGTCGGTGGTCCCCGCCATCTATCCGTCCACCCTCTACGAGCGCGCGCCGGACGGCGGCTATCCCGGCGGCCACACCTACACGCGCGACCAGAATCCGACCTACGAACAGGCGGAGGCGCTGCTCGCCCGTCTGGAGGGCGGCGCCGGGGCCCTGCTCTTCGGTTCGGGGATGGCCGCGGCCACGACGGTGTTCGAGACCCTCGACGCCGGCGACCACGTGGTGGCTCCCGAGCAGATGTACTGGACGGCGCAGCGGTGGCTGGAAGAGCTCGCGGGCCGCGGGCGCATCGCGCTCGACCTGGTGCCCAACGGTGATCTGACCGCGCTCGAGGGCGCCCTCAGACCCGGCCGGACGAAGATCGTCTGGATCGAGACCCCCGCGAATCCGGGCGCCGCGATCACCGACATCGCGGAGGCGGCCGAGGCCGCGCACGTCGCGGGGGCCCGGGTGGTGGCCGACGGCACCGTCGCCACCCCGGTGCTGTGCCGGCCCATCGAGCACGGCGCCGACCTCGTGGTGCACTCGGCGACGAAGCAGCTCAACGGACATGCCGACGTGCTGGCGGGGGCGGTGGTCACCGCCCGCCGGGACGCGCTGTGGGAGCGGATCGCCCACGATCGCGGTTACCGGGGCGCGGTGCTCGGCCCGTTCGAGGCGTGGCTGCTGCTGCGCGGCATGCGCACCCTGTTCCTCCGGGTCCCGCGTTCGTCGGACAGCGCGCTGCGCATCGCGGAACGGCTCGCGGCGCACCCCGCGGTGCTCGACGTGCGCTATCCGGGCCTGCCCTCGCACCCGGGCCACGCGGTGGCCGCGCGGCAGATGTCCGGCGGGTTCGGGATGCTCCTGTCGTTCCGCCCGCGGGGGGGCGCGGCGGCCGCGAAGCGCGTGGCCGGCGCCCTGCGGCTGTTCCGGAACGCCACGTCGCTGGGCGGGGTCGAGAGCCTCGTCGAGCACCGGGCCCCCGTCGAGGGGCCGGGCACGCGCGTGCCCGACGACCTGCTGCGCCTGTCGATCGGCATCGAGGCGGTCGAAGACCTGCTGGAAGACCTGGACCGGGCGCTCGTGCCGCCGGCGGTCTGACCGCCGGTGTGAGAGTCTGTGTGCCGCCGGATCCCCTGTGCTATGCTGGTGGCGGCACGGCGATGGATGGGTCCCCGCAATCGATGTCGTGGCGTGCGTGGTTCGCGTTCGACGGCTCGATCTATTCTGGTGACGGACTTGGCCGATGCGAGAGATCGGCGCGACAATCCGAGATCAAGTTGAGGAGTGCGGAGTCATGATGATCTTGAAGAAAGAGATTGTCCGTGGGCGGCATCGGAGACAGCACCGTTGCCCAGCCAGGGCTGGTGGAAATCTGGCGCTGATTGTGCTGGTGGGTTTTGTCACCGGCGTGGGAACGCTGGCGTTTTCGCAATTGCCGGACGACGGCGCACAGGTGGGTAATCGGCAGGAGTCGGTGCAGTTCGAGGAGAACATTCACACCTGTGTTTTAGAAGAAGAAGGGTTCGTCGTCTGTACGGCGAAGTTGGAGTTTCCCCTCTACAGAAACCCACCTGAAGCAATTCCTTTCCTTTCGTTTTTCCTGTTGCCCCCGGAGCAGAGTGGAACGGTGCCCGTGGGAAAGAGGTTCCGGATTCAGCGTAGCCAGACGGTTGATTTGATCGGAGAGCGATCGAGGTGGTTGAGCATCAGTCCTTATGGTGGGGATTCTTCATTTTCCAATGGCTGGACATATGCGGGATCAGATGCTGCCATCGCGCATGAGTCTGGTTCGGAACCGACCAAGAGGTGACCGTTTTTTTAAGAAATGGATGAGCCATACATTCTCTTGAGGAGTATCGGAGTCTTTTTCGGTATTGTCGTTGCATATTATCTGGGGGTGATTATTCAGTATTTCGGGTCGTCCCGGGAAGAACGAGATTCACTTTCTCCCAAGCGTTTGTTTCTTGCCGGTTTTCTTCCCTGCCTTCTTGTTGCTGCCGCTATAGGCAATATCGTAAATTGTGTCATAGCTGGGGATCTTGAGGATGGTACATTATGGTCTATTGTCTTCTTGGCATTCCTCATTGCCGAGCAGGGAACACTCCTCGCCAAACCCGCGGCAAAATTCGTTCAAAGATGGTACGGCTAGCGGGCTTGATGGCCGCATAGTGCGCGGCTTGGCTCGCGACGCTTGAGCAGTCCATGGCCGACAGGGAGCGCCGCCGCCGCCCGTCCGCAACGGAGCCCGCATGAGCGCGCCCCCGTGCCGCATCCGGCCCGCGGCCGAGAGCGACGTGCCGCTGGTCTTCGCCCTGATCCGCGAACTGGCGGAGTACGAGCGGATGGAGGACGAGGTGACCGCCGCCGAAGCGGACGTCCGGCAGGCGCTGTTCGGCCCGGCGCCGGCGGCCGAGGCGGTGATCGCGGCGGTCGATGACGAGGCGGCCGGCTTCGCCCTGTTCTTCCACAACTTCTCCACGTTCACCGGGAAGCGGGGCCTCTATCTCGAAGACCTCTACGTGCGGCCCGCGTACCGGGGGCGCGGCATCGGGCGCGGCCTGCTCCGGCATCTCGCGCGGCTGGCGCGCGAGCGGGGCTGCCGCCGGTTCGAGTGGTCGGTGCTCGACTGGAACGCCCCCGCGATCCGGTCGTATCGGCGCGCGGGCGCGGCGCCGATGGATGACTGGACGGTGTATCGGCTGGCCGGCGCGGCCCTCGACCGCCTGGCCGACGAGGACGGGTAGGGGCCGGCCATGATCAGCCATCAGCTCACCCGGTTCGGCGACCCGCTGGAACGTGTGGAGTCCGCGCCCCCGGAGCCGGCCGGGACCGAGGTGCTCCTTCGGGTCGAAGCGTGCGGCGTGTGCCACAGCGACGCGCACCTGCAGGACGGCTTCTTCGACATGGGCGGCGGCCGGCGGCTCGACCTTTCGAAGGGACGCACGCTGCCGCTGACCCTGGGGCACGAGATCGCCGGGGTCGTCGCGGCCCTGGGCCCCCGGGCGGCGGGGGTCGAGGCCGGTGCGCGGTACGTGGCGTATCCCTGGATCGGGTGCGGGGAATGCGACCTCTGCGGGTCGGGGTGCGAGCACCTGTGCCCCCGGCCGCGGGCGCTCGGCGTCACCCGCGCCGGGGGGTTCAGCGACCACGTCCTCGTCCCGCATCCCCGCTATCTCTTCGAGTTCGGCGCGCTCCCGGCGACACTGGCGTGCACCCGCGCCTGTTCCGGGCTCACCGCGTACAGCGCGGTACGGAAGGTCGAGGCCCGGGTCGACGGGCGCCCGCTGGTCGTCGTCGGTCTCGGGGGCGTCGGCTTCGCGGCCCTGCGGCTCGCCCAGGCGACGACGAACGCCGCCGTCGTCGCCGTCGACGTCGACGACGCGACCTTGCAGGCGGGCGCCGAGGCGGGCGCCGAGGTCGTCGATGCGCGCGCCCCCGACGCGGCCCGGCAGGTGCGGCGGGCGACCGGCGGCGGCGCCGCCGCGGTCATCGACTTCGTGGGGTCCGAGAGCAGCGCCGCCCTCGGGCTCGGCGTCCTCGCCACCGGCGGCCTGCTCGTCCTCGTGGGGCTCTTCGGAGGAGAACTGCGGGCCGCGCTGCCCCTCTGGCCGTTGCGGAACCTCACCGTGCGGGGCTCGTACGTGGGCAGCCCCGCGGAGATGCGCGAACTGATGCGGCTGGACGCGGCGGGGCGGGCGCCGTCGATCCCGGTCGAGCCGCGGCCCCTCGCCGGGGCGCAGGCGGCGCTCGACGATCTGCGCGCCGGCCGCGCGGTGGGACGGATCGTGCTGACGCCCTGACGGCTACGACTCCTCGCCGGTTTCGCGCGCGATGAACCGGCGCGCCTCGTCCCGCAGCCGGACGGTCTCGCTCCACGCGGCGCCCCGGGGGCGCAGCGGCGGCCCGACCACCACCCGGACGGGGCCGGGGCGGAGCAGCAGGGTCCCGGCCGGGAACAGCCGCCGCGTGCCGGTCAGGGCCACCGGCGCCACCGGGCGTTCCGCGTCGGCCGCCGCCCGGAACGCCCCGAGCCGGAACGGCAGCAGCCCGGGAGCCCGGACGAACCGCCCTTCGGGGAACACGAACATCGACTCGCCCGCGGCCAGGGTGGCCCGCACCTCGTCGGCGCCCTCCATCCGCCGCGACTGCGCGTCCTTCTCGATCCGCAGGTAGCCGCAGCGGCGGATGAGGGTGCGCAGGACGGGATAGGTGGCCAGCCGGCTCTTGGCCGCGAAGCGCGGGCTGGCGGGCAGGGTGGCGAGCACCGCCACCACGTCGGCAAAGCTGGCGTGGTTGGCCACGAACACGGCCGGTCCGAGGCCGCGCAGATGCTCGATCCCGCTCGCGGTGACCCGCGACAGCGACGCCGCGGCCAGGACCCGCGCGAACCGGCGCAGCCACCGCCGGGCCGCGTCGGGCCGGCGGCGGGTGCGCACGACGATCCACAGCGGCGGCAGCAGGACGGCGAGCAGACCCGCCATGTAGAGGGTGTAGGCCGACCGCAGCAGGAAGTCGGCGGCGCGGCGGCCGTGCCCGCGCGCCGCGTGCGCGGCCAGGGCCGCCCATTGGCGCGCGCGGGAGCCGGCGCCGCGATCGAGGTGTCCCGCGCGCCAGGCGTCGCGGGTCGCCCCCCGGCGCACCTTGCCGCTCGACGTCTTGAGCACCGACCCGGGCCGGGCCAGCACGACGGTGTCCGGCGGGACCCCGAGGGCGCCGGCCACGCGGTCGACGATCTCCCGGCGCATCCGCTCGCGCCGGGCCGGTTCGGCGGCGCGGGTCTCGGCCACCACCACCAGGCGCTCGGTCCCCAGGGCCGCATCGGGGACCCCGAACGCGGCGGCGCACCCCTTGCGCACGCCTTCCACGCCGTCGACCACCGCCTCCGCCTCGTGCGGGTAGATGTTGCGTCCGGCCTTGATGACGACGTCCTTCCGGCGCCCCGTCAGATACACCTCGCCGTCGGCCAGGTAGCCGAGATCGCCCGAGTCGAGCCATCCGTCGGCGGTGGTGACGGCCCGGGTGGCGGCGGGGTTGCGGTAGTAGCCGGCCATCGTCGAGGGGCCGCGGAACTGCACCCGTCCCTCGATGCGCTCGCCGAGCCGCGCGCCGGTCTCGTCGGCGATCCGCATTTCGTGCCGCGGCAGGGCGGCGCCGCACGACACGAACTCGAGCGCGTCGGCCCCGGCGCCCGGCGCGGCCCGTCCCGTCGTCCGGAACGCCGGGGCGACCCGATCGACGCGGGGCGGGCGGCGCGGCGGGGTGACCGCGAGGCCCACCGAGCATTCGGCCAGCCCGTACACCGGCCGGAGGGCGTCGGGCCGGAGTCCGGCGGGGGCGAAGCGTTCGGCGAAGCGGGTCAGGGTGCGGGGCAGTATCGCCTCCGACCCGTTCAGGAGGACGCGGAGCGACCCGAGGTCGAGGCCCGCGATCTCCTCGTCGGCGATCTTCGCGACGCACAGGTCGAACGCGAAGTTCGGGGCCACCGACAGGGTGGCCCGATGGGCGTGGATGGTCCGCAGCCAGCGGGCGGGGCGCGACAGGAAGGCGAGCGGCGACAGGATCGCGACGGGGACGCCCGTGTAGAGCGAGCCCAGCCACGCGCCTATGAGACCCATGTCGTGATAGAGCGGCAGCCAGCTCACGGCCACGTCGTCGGGTCGAATGGCCAGGCCGTCGCGGATGGCGCGGATGTTGGCCAGCAGGTTCGCGTGCGTCAGCAGCACGCCCTTGGGCTGGCCGGTGCTGCCGGACGTGTACTGGATGAGGGCCGGGTCGTCGCCCGCGAGCCAGCTCGCCGGCCGGTCGGGCCGCGGGTCCTCGTCCCCGCGCCCGGGCGCGAGCGCGTCCAGGGTGACGACCGCCGACAGCGTCGGGACCCGGCCCCGGAGCAGCGCCGCCAGCCGCTCGATCTCGGCGAAGGTGATGAGCAGGCGGACTCCCGCGTTCGACAGGATGCGCCCCTGGCGCCGGGCGTACTCCGCGATCCGGTCGGGGCGGAACGGGGGATAGACGGGGACGGGGACCGCCCCGGCGAGCAGCGTGCCGAAGAAGGCGGGGAAGAACGCCGCCTCGGTCCGCAGCATGATCGCCACGGTGTCCCGCTGTCCGATGCCGCGGCCGCGCAGCGCGGCCGCGACCGCCGCCGCGCGGCGCCACAGCCAGCCGTAGGTGAGGGTGCGCTCGGCGCCGTCGTCCTCCCGCAGGTGGACGTGCGGCCGGTCCGGCGCCGCGTGCGCGTGCCACTCGAGGACCTCGACCAGGGTCTCGGCCGATTCCGGGGCGGCGGCGGCCGACCCGAGCGCGGGGCGCACCGCCGGCGGCGCCTCCGCCCCCGCCGGTTCGGCCGCCGCCATCCGTTCGGCCGCGGCCACCGCCCGCACGAGGTCGGCCGGCGTGTCGGCCGTTCCCAGCACCGCGTCCGACACCCGGACGCCGGTGGCGCGTTCGATGCGGCTCAGCAGCTCCACCTGCTCGAGCGAGCTCAGCCCGAGGTCGCGTTCCAGCGCGTCGTCCGGATTGACGCCGGCGGCGGCCGACCCCGGACGGAGCTCCGCGGCCAGTTGTCCGACGAGGCGGAGGATGCGGCGCTCGAGCGCGGCGTCGGCGTCCGGCGGGGAAGTGCGATCCGACATGGTCGGCGGGGCCCGGCGGGAACGGTTCGCCCCCGGCGTCCGGCGGCGCCGGGGTGCGGTCCCGACGGCCGGCGCGCCGGACCGGCCGGGGACCCGCGGCGGGCCGGCGTCAGCCGGCCTCGACGCGCGTGATGGAGTGAATGACCACCGGCTCGCGCGGGACGTCGCGCATCCGTCCCTGGTTGCCGGTCCGCACCCGGCCGATCCGGTCGACGACGTCCATGCCCTCGGTGACCCGGCCGAAGACCGCGTAGCCGATGCCCGACGGCGACCCGTTCCGGTAATTGAAGTTGTCGTTGTTGTCGAGGTTGATGAAGAACTGCTGCCGCGCGCTGTCGGGAGCGGCGCCCCGCGCCATGGCCACGGTCCCGCGGACGTTCAGCAGGTTGCGGCTCGCCTGGTTGATGATGGTGCCGCGCAGCCCTTCGAGCTTCGGTGCGAGATCGCCTTCCCCGCCCACCGTCATGCCCCCGCCCTGTACGATCAGGCCGCGGATCACCCGGTGGAACACGGTGCCGTCGTAGTATCCGTCCCGCACGTAGACCAGGAAGTTGACCACCGTCGCCGGGACGCGGTCGCGGAACAGCTCCATCTCGAAGCCGCCCATGCTGGTCTCCACCCGCACGTGGGGGTTCGGCGGCATCTGCTGGCCCGCCGCGGGCAAGGCCGGGAAGCCGGCCAGAACGCACGCCGCCGCCGCCGAGCAGATGCGTGGAAACACCGCGTCACTCCTTGTCGCCTGGTTTTCCCGGTCCCGCCGACCCGGACTCCGCGCCGTGCGCGCCTATCGCACGGTGACCGAGAGTATCTCGACCGTCGTCTCCGGCACGTCCTGGAACGCTTCCCGGCGCCCCGTCGCCACGTTCTCGATCCGGTCGACGACGTCCATGCCGTCGATCACCCGTCCGAACACGGCATAGCCGTACTCCGCGGGGGTCGTGCCGCGGTTGTCGAGCATGGCGTTGTCGACGGTGTTGATGAAGAACTGCGAGGTGGCGCTGTCGACGACGTTGGTGCGGGCCATCGCCAGCGTGCCCCGCTCGTTCGAGATCCCGTTGGTCGCCTCGTTACGGATCGGAGCGCGGGTCTGTTTCCGCTCCAGGTCGGCCGTGAGTCCGCCGCCCTGGATCATGAAGCCCTTGATCACGCGGTGGAAGATGGTGCCCGCGTAGTGACCGGCGTCGGCGTACGCGAGGAAGTTGGCCACCGAGACCGGCGCGTTCCGGCGGTCGAGCTCGGCGGTGACGGCGCCGAGACTGGTCTCGATCACGACGACGGGGTTGTCCTGGGCGGTCGCCGGCGGCGCGGCCAGGGGCGCGGCGAGGCCGCAGCTCACGAGGAGCGCGAGAGATCGACACGACATGACGGGCTTCCTTTGGCTGCTGGAGCGGCGAACCGCCATCCAATATCTGATATTCTGAATCCAGGCGTCCGTATCGCCGGGACCGGCAACCGTTCGTCGGCAGCCCGCGGTGGAACCCCCGCGTCGCACCGCGCCCGCCTGACGAAGGCGTGAGAAGGGCGCAACCGCCATCCGCCGCCGTTGGCCTTGAGTATGCATAATTCTCCTCGGTGCTGTCCAGTGGCGCCGCGTGCCGGGCGGCCGCCCTCCGGCCGGGGCCGGGGGGTGAACCGGACCGAACTGCCTCATGAGCTTGCTTGACCGATTGCGCGGCCAGCCGGGTTGGCGCCACGAGGACCCGTCGGTGCGGGCCGCGGCCGTGGACGACCTGGAAAGCGACGCCCAGGACCTGTTCGAGGCGATCGCGTCGGAGGACGCCGATCCCGGGGTGCGGCTCGCGGCGCTGGCCCGGCTGTCGGACCCGGCCGCGATCGGCCGCGTCGCCCGCACCGACGCCGACGCGCAGGTCCGCGACGAGGCGGTCTCGACGTTGCGGGCGCTGGCCGTCGAGGCCGCGGACCCCGACGCCGGCGAGGCCGCGCTGGCCGGGTTGTCCGAGGCCCGCGATCTCGCCGAGGTGGCCCGGTCGGCCCGGAGCGAGCCGGTGAGCCGCTCGGCTCTGACGCGCCTGGAGTCGCAGAAGGCGATCGGCGCGGTGGCCCGGCGGTCGGCCCACCGCGGGGTGCGGGAGGCGGCGCTGGCCAGACTCGACGCCCGCGACGAGCTCGTCGCGGTGGCCGTCAAGACCGACCACCGGGAGGTCGCCCTCGCCGCATTCGATCGGCTTGCTCCCCTCGCCCCCGCCGACCGCGATCACCTCCGGGCCATCGCCGTCCGCGCCCGCACCAAGCCGGTGTCGCGGCGGGCGAAGACCGCGCTCGCCGAGCTGGACGCCCGGCCCGTGCCCCCGACCCCGGACGAGCTGCGGCGCCGGCGCGGGGAACTCTGCGAACGCGTGGAGGCGCTGGCCGAGGCGCAGGAATGGGAGACGGTGAGGGCCGGGATCGACGAGGCCGAGCGCGACTGGCGCGCGATCGAGGCCGGCGGGACGCCGCCGTCCGCGGCCGAGGCGCCGGGGGAGGGAGCAGCGCCGTCCGTGGCCGAGGCGCCGGGGGAGGGAGCAGCGCCGTCCGCGGCCGAGGCGCCGGGGGAGGGAGCAGCGCCGTCCGCGGCCGAGGCGCCGGGGGAGGGAGCAGCGCCGTCCGCGGCCGAGGCGCCGGGGGAGGGAGAAGCGCCGGCCGGAGGAGAAGGAGAAACGCCGGCCGCGGATGCGGCGGTCGCCGAGCGCTGGCGCTCGGCGCTGGCCGCCGGACTGGACCATCTCGCGCGGCTCGACGCGGCCCGGCAGGCCGCCGACCGGCGCCGCCGGCTCCGCGGCGACGCCCTCGCGGCGCGCGCCGCCCTGTGCGACCGGCTGGCCGCGCTCGCCGCCGACGACGCCCGGGACGCCGATGCGCTGGCGGCCGAACTGGAGGTCGTACGGGCCGAGTGGACGGCGCTCCCCGAGATGCCGGCGGCCGACGGCGAGGGTGCGGCCGGCGGCGCCGGCGCGGGGAGGGACTCCGCGGCCAGCACGCTCCCCGAGATGCCGGCGGCCGACGGCGGGGGTGCGGCCGGCGACGGCCGCGCGGGGCAGGGCGCCCCGGCGCAGGTCGAGCGGCGGTTCGCCGATCTGGTGGCGGCGGCCGGGCGGCAGGTGGATCGCCGCCGCGCGGCCGCCGCCCGCGTCGCCCGGCTGACGGCGCTGGTGGACACCCTCGAGGCGGTGAGCGCGACGCCGGACGTCGAGAAGCTGACGACCGGGTGGAAGGAGCCGCACCGCGAGTGGACGGCGCTGGTGCGGGAATCGACGGCGGCCGAGGTGGCCGACCTGGCGGCGCGCGCCGCGGCGGCGGAGCAGAAGCGGGGCGACCGGCTGATCGCGGCGCGGGAGGCCCGCCGCCGCCGGGAGCAGGCGAACCTCGCCAAGCAGCAGGCCCGCTGCGACGAGATCGAACGGGCGCTGGCCGACGAGCAGCTCGAGCTGAAGGACGCCGAGCACTTCCTCCGCCTGACGCGCTCCCTGCTCGGCAACCTGGGGCGGCTGCCGGGCCGCCAGGACCGCGAGACCCTCACGAACCGGCTGCGGGCCGCCCAGACCGGGCTGACCGGCCGCGTCCGCGAACTGCGCGGGCTCGTCGAATGGAAGCAGTGGGCCAACGTCGGGGTGCAGGCGGCGCTGTGCCAGCGCCTGGAGGCCCTGGCCGCGGGCGGCGAGGAGGACGACGAGGCGTTCGCCCGGGAGTTCCGCGGGATCATGAACGAGTGGCGGCAGGCGAGCGACGTGGCGCGCGACGAAGAGAACGACGTGTGGCGGCGCTTCAAGGCCGCCCACGACGCCGCGTATCCCCGCTTCGAAGCCCATCAGGCCGCCCAGGACGCGGGGCGCCGCGAGAACCTCGCGAAGAAGGTCGCGTTGTGCGAAGAGGCGGAACGCCTAGCCGAATCGACCGCGTGGATCGAGGTCGCGCAGCGCATGACCGAGCTGCAGGAGCAGTGGAAGCAGGTGGGGGCGGCGACCCGCAAGGCGGAGCGCGAGGTCTGGAATCGGTTCCGGGCCGCCTGCGGCCATTTCTTCCGCCGGCGCCGGCAGGACCTGGCCGAGAGGAAGCAGGTCTGGTCGAAGAACGCGCAGTTGAAGGAAGAACTGTGCGCGAAGGCGGAGGCGCTGGCCGAAAGCGCCGACCTGGAGGCGGCCAAGGCGGCGGTCCGGCAGCTGCAGGACGAGTGGAAGACGGTGGGACCGGTGCGGCGCTCACGATCGGAGACGTTGTGGAATCGGTTCCGCGCCGCGTGCGATCAGGTCTATGCGCGGGCGCGCGACGCCCCCTGGGCCGAGAACATCCGGGCCCGCGCCGCGCTGTGCGAGCGCCTCGAAGCGCTCGCGCCGGACGGCGGCGGCGCCGAGCCGCCGCCCGACCTCGCGCCGATCGTCGAGGCCGCCCGCGGCGAGTGGCGCGCCCTGGAGCCGATACCCCGGCCGCAGGAGCGCAGCCTGACGACGCGGTTCGACACCGTCCTGAGCCGCCTCGTCGATCGGTTTCCCGGCGCGTTCGCGGGCACCGACCTCGACCCGGCGCGCAACGCGCCGGCGCTCGAGCGCCTCTGCGAGCGCGTGGAGGCGCTGGTTCGGGAGGAGGACGGCGCCCCGGCCGATGCGCGATCGCCCTCGGAGATTCTCGCCGCGCGGCTGCGGGAAGCGTTGGCCAGCAACACGATGGGTGCGCGGGCGGACGCGGAGGCCCGTCGGCGGGAGGACGCGGAGACGGTGAAGCGGCTGCAGGCGGAGCGGCGGGGCCTCGGGGCCGTTCCCGGCGAGGCCGGGCGCCGGCTCTCCGAACGGTTCCGCGCCGCCTGCGACCGCTACTTCCAGTTGAATCCCCTCCCGCCGCCGCCGGCCGCGGGCGGCAAGCCGCGCCGCGGTGGTTCGTCCCGCGCCGGCGACTCCTCTCGACGCCGCCGCGGTTGACGCTCCGGCGCGTCATGCGCGACTTTCATCCCGTCACCGCCGCATGGTTCCGCGGGCGGTTCTCCGCCGCCACCGCGCCGCAGCTCGAGGCCTGGCCGGCCATCCGGGCCGGCCGCGACGTGCTGGTCTCGGCGCCCACCGGGTCCGGGAAGACCCTCGCCGCCTTTCTCATCTGCCTCGACCGGCTGGTGGCGGCGGGCCTCGCGGGGCGGCTCGACGATCGGGTCGAGGTGGTCTACGTCTCGCCGCTGAAGGCGCTCAGCAACGACGTCGGGCGGAACCTCGAGACGCCGCTGGCGGAGATCGAGCGGCTGGCGTTCGAGCGGGGCCTGGCCGCGCCCGGCGTCCGGACCGCGGTGCGCACCGGCGACACGCCGGCCTGGGAGCGCGAGCGGATGGTGCGCCGGCCGCCGCACGTGCTCGTCACCACGCCGGAGTCGCTGTTCATCCTGCTGACGGCCGAGCGCAGCCGCCCGGCGCTGCGCCACGCGGCGACGGTCATCGTCGACGAGATCCACGCCCTCGTCGACGACAAGCGGGGATCGCATCTCGCCCTGACCCTGGCCCGCCTCGACGACCTCGTCCGGAAGGCGGGGCGCCCCCGGCCCCAGCGCATCGGGTTGTCGGCCACGGTGCGGCCGATCGACGCGGTCGCCCGGTTCCTGCAGGGGAACGTTACCGGGGGGCCGGGAACCGGGGGGGAAGGCGCCGCGCGGCCGGACGGCGGAAGGGACGCCGCGGCGGGTTCCGTGGCGGTGGTCGACAGCGGGCACCGCCGGCGGCTCGACGTCGCGGTCGAGGTGCCGCGGGACGAGCTCGGGGTGGTGGCCACCAACGAGATGTGGGCGGAGATCTACGACCGCCTCGCGGCGCTCGCGGCGGCCCATCGCACCACCCTGGTCTTCGTCAACACGCGGCGGCTGTGCGAGCGGGTGGCCCACCACCTGGAGGAGCGCCTGGGAGACGAGGCGGTGCTCGCGCATCACGGCAGTCTCTCCCGCCGTCTCCGCCAGCGCGCGGAGAGCCGGCTCAAGAGCGGCCGGTTGCGCGCGGTGGTCGCCACCGCGTCGCTGGAGCTCGGCATCGACGTCGGGACCGTCGACCTCGTGTGCCAGATCGGGTCGCCGCGGTCGATCGCCGTCGCCCTGCAGCGCATCGGCCGGTCCGGCCACCACGTCGACACGCCCGACGGCGCCCACGTGCCCCGGGGGCGGCTCTTCGCCACCACCCGCGACGAGCTGGTCGAGTGCGCGGCCCTGGTCCACGCCATCCGGCGGGGGCGGCTCGACCGCCTGGAGATCCCCGACTGGCCGCTCGACGTGCTGGCCCAGCAGCTCGTGGCCGCGTGCGCATCCGAGGCCTGGGCCGTCGACGACCTCTTCGCGCTCGTGCGCACCGCGGCTCCCTACGCCGCGCTGCCGCGCGCCGCGTTCGAGGCGGTCGTGGACATGCTGTCCGACGGCATCGCCACCGCGCGGGGACGTTACGGGGCCTACCTGCACCGCGACCGCGTGAACGGCGTCGTGCGCGGTCGTCGCGGCGCCCGGCTCGCCGCCATCACCGGGGGCGGCGCCATTCCCGACAACGCCAACTACCTGGTGGTGGCCGAGCCGGAGCAGACGACGGTGGGGACCGTCGACGAAGACTTCGCGGTCGAGAGCCTCGCGGGCGACGTCTTCCTGCTGGGGACCACCTCGTGGCGCATCCGCCGGGTGGAGTCCGGCCGGCTGCGGGTGGAGGACGCCCACGGCGCGGCGCCGTCGCTGCCCTTCTGGCGCGGGGAGGCCCCGGGGCGGACCCCCGAGCTGTCGGAAGAGGTCTCGCGTCTGCGCGAGCAGGTGGCGGAGATGGCCGCCGGCGGGTCCGGGTCCGCGGCCGGCGGCGGCGGGAACGGCGGGAGCGGCGCCCTCGGCCGGGCGGCGGCGTGGCTCGTCGAGGCCTGCGGGCTCGACCGGGCCGGCGCCGAGCAGGCCGCGGCCTACGTGCAGGCGGGGGCGGCGGCTCTCGGGGCCGTGCCGGCCGGCCGCACGGTGGTGGCCGAGCGGTTCTTCGACGAGGGCGGCGGCATGCAGCTCGTCGTGCACGCCCCGTTCGGGGCCCGCGTCAACCGGGCCTGGGGACTGGCCCTCCGCAAGCGGTTCTGCCGCTCGTTCAACTTCGAGCTGCAGGCGGCGGCCACCGACAACGGCGTGCTCATCTCGCTCGCCGAGCAGCACAGCTTCCCCCTCGAGGTCGTTTTCCGGTTCCTCACCGTCGACACCGTCGAAGAGGTGCTGACGCAGGCGATGCTGCCGTCGCCGATGTTCGGGGCCCGGTGGCGGTGGAACGCGTCGCGGGCCCTCGCGGTGCTGCGGTTCGCGGGGGGTCGCAAGGTGCCGCCCCCGATTCAGCGCATGCGCTCCGACGACCTGCTCGCGTCGGTGTTCCCCGACCAGGTCGCCTGCCAGGAGAACCTCACCGGCGACGTCCGGATCCCCGACCATCCCCTCGTCAACGAGACGGTGCGCGACTGCCTGCACGAGGCGATGGACCTGGACGGGCTGCGCGCGGTGCTCGCGGGCATCGAGTCGGGCGCGGTCCGGACCCGCGCCGTCGACACCGCCGAGCCGTCGCCCTTCTGCCACGAGATTCTCAACGCCAACCCCTACGCGTTCCTCGACGACGCGCCGCTCGAGGAGCGCCGGGCGCGCGCCGTGCAGATGCGGCGCACGCTGGGGAGCGACGCGGACGGGATGGGGGCGCTCGACCCGCGGGCCATCGAGACCGTCTCCGACGAGTGCTGGCCGGTGGTTCGAGACCCGGACGAGCTGCACGACGCGCTGCTGACGCTGGTGGCGCTGCCCCCGGCGCCGGAGTGGACGGTCTGGCTCGACGCGCTGGCCGCGTCGCGGCGGGCCGGGGTGCTCCGGGCGGGAGAGACCGGGCTGTGGGTGGCGGCCGAGCGCCTCGGTCTCGTCCGCTGCCTGTACCCCGGCGCGGTCGTCGAGCCGCGGCTGCCCGACGTCGGCCCCGCCGGTCCCGCGGACCGGGAGACCGCGGCGGCCGAGCTCCTGCGGGGGTGGCTCGAGTCCACGGGGCCGGTGACGGCGTCGGCGCTGGCCGGCCGGCTCGCGCTGCCGCGTCCCCTCGTCGAGGCGGCGCTGGCGCGGCTCGAGGGCGAGGGACAGGTGCTGCGGGGCCGGTTCACCCGCGCGGCGGCGGGCGACGGGGAGGTCGAGTGGTGCAACCGCCGGGTGCTGGCGCGCATCCACCGGCTGACCATCGGCAGCCTGCGCCGGGAGATCGAGCCCGTCTCGACCGCCGACTTCGTGCGGTTCCTGCACCGCTGGCAGCACCTCGCGCCGGGCACGCAGATGCACGGCGCCGACGGCCTGCTCCAGGTGCTGCGGCAGCTCCAGGGCTGCGAGATCTCCGGCGCGGCCCTCGAGCGGGAGGTCGTCGCGCGCCGCGTCGCCTCGTACGACCCGGAGCTGCTCGACCGGCTGTGCCTGTCCGGCGAGGTCATGTGGGGGCGGCTGTCGCCGCATCCCGCGTTCGAGTCGCCGGCCGCCGTCCGTTCCGCCCCGGCGCGTCCGGCCGCCGACGGCGCGCGCCGCCCGTCGTCCGGCGCGCGTCCGGCGCGCGTGCGGCCGACGCGGGCGGCCCCGATCACCCTCTTCCTGCGCGCCGACGCCGACTGGCTGCTCGCGGCGGCGGGGCGGGGCCGCGCGGGGGCGGACCCCGCGGCCCTGTCGCACCCGGCGCGCGAGGTGCTCGACGCGCTGTCGAGCCGCGGCGCGTCGTTCCTGCCCGAGCTGGTGCGCACGACCGGCCGGCTGCCCAGCGAGGTCGAAGACGGTCTGTGGGAACTGGTCGCGGCCGGTCTCGTGAGCGCCGACGGCTACGACAACCTGCGGGCGCTGGTCGATCCCAGGCGCCGCCGCGGCGAGGGGCGCGGGCGGGCCGCGCGCCCGCGCCACGCCGCCGGCCGGTGGGCCCTGCTCGAAACCGGCGTCGCGGGCGCGTCCGGCGGGGGGGCGGAGGCGGGCGAGGCCGACGACGAGGCCCGCCGCCGGGACGAAGAGCACGCGGCCCGCTTCGCCGGCCAGTTGCTGGACCGCTGGGGCGTCGTCTGCCGCGACCTCGCCGCGCGCGAGACGCTGGCCCCGCCGTGGCGGGACCTGCTGCGGGCGCTGCGCCGGATGGAGGCCCGCGGTGAGATCCGGGGCGGGCGCTTCGTCGCCGGCGTGGTGGGGGAGCAGTTCGCCCGTCCCGACGCCGTCGAGCTGCTGCGGGTCGTGCGCCGCGAGGACGCGCCGCCCGGTCCGGTGCGGGTGTCGGCGGCCGACCCCCTGAATCTCACCGGGGTCCTGCTGCCCGGCCCGCGGGTCAGCGCGCTGTCGGGCGGGACCGTGGACCTGCTGCCCGAGGCGGCCGGCGCGGCCGCCGGCGAGTCGGCGTCCGCCGCGGCCCGGACGGCCTGACGGGGCCGGGTGTCGACGTTCGTCGAAATCCGATCGATTCTCGACGGTAGTCGGTGTGCTCGGCTCGGGCGCCGGTCTGCTCGTGACGGTCATGAATGATGATGGCGGTGGGCGTCGTGGGAACCGCGTTCTTTTGCGGTTTCCAGCTTCCGTGGGCGCGCTCTCCGCAACACGGGCCGCCCCGGCGCCGGGGTTGTGACGCGGATACCGGTCCTTCACCTGTCGGCCCGTGGTGGAACCGCCGCGTCGCACCGCGCCCGGCAGGACGCCGGCGAACGCCGAAGCGCCCGCCGGACAAGGCGTGGGAAGGGCGCGTATCGGGCATGTGCGACCCCGAACAACGCAGTCAGGCGGGATGCACCGCCGCTCGAATGCAGCGGGGACTTCCGCCGCGGGCTGCCGTCCGGCCCGTCTGCGCCATCGCCGCCGGCGCCCCGGCGCGGCCGGGCGCGGCTGGCGCTCGGCACGGGCGATTGTCCCGGTCCGGCGGAAGCGGCTATGCTGGGCGCCCGCGGTCGCCGCCGCCCGCCGCCGTCGAACCCGCGCGCGCGGTCGCCGGCCCGGGGATCGGCCGGGCGTGGCCCGGCGGCGCCGGCGTCTCCGTTCACGCGCATGGCCGGCGGTCCTCCGGGACCGCGGCAGGAGTCAGGATCCATGAAGAAGACCAGTGTGATGCGCCGGTTCGCCGCGGCCGTCGTGACGTGCGCCGGCCTCTCCCTCGCCCCGCCGTTCAGCGCCCCGGCCGCCGCCCAGCCGGCCGCCGGCGTCCCGGCCCTCCCCGCCCCCGACCTGTACGCCGGCTCGCCCTATCTCCGCGAGCTGCGGGACTCGCTCGTCTACGGCGAGATCTGGGAGCGTCCGCACCTGTCGAAACGCGACCGCAGCCTGATCACCATCGCCGTCCTGCAGGCGCTGGCCCGGGAAGAGCTCGCGATCCACGTTCCCCGCGGGCTCGACAACGGGCTGACCCCGGAGGAGATCTCCGAGATCATCCTGCACGTGACCTTCTACGCGGGCTGGCCGACCGGCGTGCAGGCGTCGCTGACCGCGGCCGAGGCGTTCGAGGCGCGCGGACTGACCCTCGGCGACCTGCCGCGGGCGCCGGCGCTCGAAGCCGAGGTCACCACCCCGGGCGGGCTCAGCGACGCCTACGCGGCCGTGCCGCGGCTGGGGGCCCTGCGCAACAGCCTCCTCTACGGGGACGTTTGGGAGCGCCCCCTGCTGTCGAAGCGCGACCGCAGCCTCGTCACCGTGGCCGTCAACCAGGCCCTCTACGTCACCAACGAGCTGCGCCTGCACATCGACCGGGCCCTCGACCAGAACGGCGTCGAGCCGCGGGAACTCTCGGAGGTGGTCCTGCACGTCACCTTCTACGCCGGCTGGCCCGCCGCGGTGAACGCGGGCCGGCTGCTCACCGCCGCCTTCGAAGCGCGCGGCGTGGACCTGGACACGCTGCGCTGAAACACGGCCGGCCGCCCGCCGCCCGCCGCGAGGAGGTTCCCCTGACGCTCTCGTCCCGCCGCCCCGCCGGGAGCGCCGACGTGGCGGCCGCCTTCGAGCACCTGCCGGCCGTCTGCCGGGCGCGCGGAATCGCCTGCGGCGGCGCCGTCACTCCCGCCAACGCCGCCCTACCGCGTGGAGCAGGGGTACCGCATCTTCACCTCGGCGGCGCCGACGGCGGCCTCACCGCGGCCAACACGGCGGCGCGCGACGCGGTCGCCGCCGTCGCCGCCGGCGCTGAACGGCGCGGGGCCGGACGGCTCGCGGCCTTGCGGGCCGGGCGCCGCCGCCGGCTATTCCAGCAGCGCCTTGAACACGCCGTCTGCCGGGTCGCCGTAGAACTCGATGTCGAGCTTCGTCCAGAGGTCGTCCGGCAGGTCGTTCAGGGCCCGCCGGGCGGCGACCGGCATCAGCAGCGTCGCGGCCCGCTTGTCCGCCGCGAGCTCGGCGACGGCGGCGGGGTCGGGAATCGTCTCGATCGACCCGCCCAGGTTCAGGGGGCCGACGACGATCGTCCCGCCGCGGGTGCTGCGCCCGAGCAGCCCGCCCACGCAGGCCACGAGCACCGGCAGCCCGAGACCGGCGCCGGACGTGTCGGCGTCGAAGGGGCGGAGCTGGAGGGTGTACTCGTGGGCGCGGGGGTCTCGGCCTCCGACCAGCTCCCGGGCCCGCGCATAGAGGTTCTGCTCGCCCACCTTGACGCTCTCGCGGAACGCGGGCGGCGCCGGATGGTTCAACACCTTTGCGCCGCTGCCGGGGCCGGCCGCGGCCTCGATGCGATAGAGCCCCGCGCCGGTCTCGCCGCGGCCGGGGCCGATGGCCCACACCTGTCCGGGGGGCAGCGGGTCGCCGTCGATGGTTTCGCCGCTGCGCAGCTCGGGGGTCGAGACGAACTGCTCGACGCCGTCGACGCCCAGCGTGAACGAGAAGTGCGTGTTGCGGAACTCGCTCTTCAGGCACCGCTTCTGCTGTTCCTTCACGCGCCGGCGCGACTCCAGGGCCAGCCGCACGACCCATTCGAGGTCGTCGTCCGGCACCGGCTCGCCGGGATCGGGAAAGAGCAGCTTCAGGAGTCCGGAACAGGTCTTGTGCGCCGCTTCCACGTCGCGTCCGCTCAGGGCCCCGCCCCAGAACACGCGGTTCTGCAGCGCCGGGACCCGGCTCGTCTCCCGCAGGCGGGTCCAGCACGCGCTCAGGAAGTCGCTCACCAGCCCGAAGTGGCCGGTCAGGTGCGTGGCCGGGTCGAGCTTCGGGAACTTCCAGCCGGGGGCGTAGGCGTGGATGCGGTCGTGGAACGCGGTGTCGTCCCGCATCTCCTTCGGCAGCGGGCTCAGCAGATGGCCGATCCGCTGCTGCTGCTCGACGTCCGCGTCGAAGTTGCCGACCATCACCACGCCGCCCTCGGCGCGGATGCTCTCGCGGCCGCGGCTGAACTCGCCCGACGCCATGTAGCCCTTCATGACGTTGACGCCGTCCTTCTGGTCGAACGATATGCCGGCGATCTCGTCGAAGCAGACCACGTCGTACCGGCAGAGCAGGCCGCGCTGTCCGTTGGCCATGTTGACGAACATCTTCGCGACGGTGGTCTTGCCGCCCGACAGCAGGTGCGCATGGGGCGAGAGCTGCTGGTAGACGTGGCTCTTGCCGGTGCCGCGCGGGCCGAGCTCGACGAGGTTGTAGTTGCGCTCGACGAACGGCGTCATGCGCAGCAGCACGACGCGCTTGGCCGCCTCGTCGAGGCCGGCCGGCTCGAGGCCGGCGGAGCGGACGAGGAAGTCGATCCAGCGTCCGGTGGTGAACGCGCGGCGCCCCCGGGCCAGCACGTCGAGCACGTCCGGCTGCGACATCTGGATGGGGCGCAACTGCGCGAGACGAAACGGGCGTCCGGAAGCGTCCTGCGACTCCACCGGGTCGTAGCCGAGCGTCACCTCGGCGTAGAACCCGTCGCCGAGGATGCGCTCGTTGTCCCGGACGACGGCGTCCGCCACCTGCACGTCGCGCAGGTTCAGGCTCGGCAGCTCGGCGACGTAGCAGTCGTTCTTCGCGTCCAGCTTCGCGCGGACGACGTCGATCAGCTTCACCGACCCGTTCTCGCGGGCGCGCGACTTGAAGAGCTCCTGGTCGCCGGACCGTACGGTGCGGCCCCGGAGCTGCTTCTCGACGATGGCGAGCCCCTCCGCGATCTCGCGGTCGTCGACGCTGGCGCAGTAGCGCCCCAGCAGGAACTCGACCACGTAGGTCGGGACCGGAAACTGCCGCGCGTAGCGCCGCACGAGGTCCTTGCGCACCAGGTAGCCGGGAAAGGCCTCCGCGGCGAGGGTGTCCAGGTGATCCATCTCGGCCGGCCCGCTCATGCGTCCACTCCCACGCGGACCGGCCGCCGGGCCAGCACGCGCCCCGCCTCGTCCACCAGCACCAGCACGAGCGCCGCCGCCTCGTGCTCGTCGTCGGCCAGCACCAGACTGACGGCGCCTTCCGCGTCCACCGGTTTCGCCGCCGCGGCCACCGACGCGCCGGCCGGCTGTCCCAGGCGCAGGTCGGCCGTCACCGGACCGCCGCGAACCTCCGCTTCGACGAAGCAGCGCAGGCCGCGCCACGTCACCGACGTGATGCCGCCGGCCGCCGCCCCTTCCGCGGCTTCCGCGGCGCGGGTCACCACCAGATCGGGGACGAGGCATTCCTGAATGCTCAGACCGCCGTGCGCGTACTCCTCGGAGCGGTTGAAGCAGGCGGCGCCGGGCGGCGTCGCGAACCACCGCGACCCGTTCCAGTGCCAGGGGGCGCGGATCACGTCCGGCGCGGCGTCGCCGGCCGGCGCCGCGCAGCGCGCCCAGCGGCTCTCCGTCAGATGCTTCGGCAGGTCCACCTTCGGCAGCCCGCCGGGCAGCAGCAGCCACCCGTGGTCCGTCACCACGCGCACCGACGTCCAGCCGGCGTCGAGCACGCGCTCGATGCGTTCCGCCACCCGCTCCAGCTCCTCTTCGAGATGGCGCGCGAGCCGCGCGCCCTGCTCGTGGCCCAGGCGGTCGAACGCGCCCGCCTCCAGCCAGCCCCGCGCCGGGTGGGCGCGCGGCGCGTCGGCGCCGCCGGCGTCCGCCGTCCGGCCGTCCGCGGCCGGGGCGCCCAGAATCTGGTGACCGCGGGCGGCCAGCGCGGCGCGCAGCGCCGCCGCATCGACCGGCCTGCCGCCGCCCCGCGGCCGCGGGGCGAACGCCGGCTCCGGCGCGCCGCCCTCGAACTCCGCGGCCACCGGCGTCACCGCCGGTTTCCCGGCGCCGGTCACCGTCGGCAGCGCGGCCCAGCGCCATCCCCGGGCGACGCGGAGCCCCCGTTCCTCCATCCGCTCCGCCAGACGCTGCGCCAGGTCGAAGCGCAGACCGTCCACGAACAGGAGACAACCGTCGTCGTCCGCGTCAACCGCCGGTTGCGCGCCCGCGCCCGGCAGGGGCCTGCGTTCGACCGCCGCCTGAAACGCCCGCGCCGATTCGTCGAGCCACGGTTCGAGCAGGCGCCGCACGGCCGCCGCGACGCACGCCTCGGCGGCGATCGGCGCGGCGGCCAGCGCCTGCCAGGCGCCCAGGTCGGCCTGCCAGCCGCGTTCCAGGTAGGCGTTCGCCACGTCCGCGGGCTCGGTCCCCCCCAGCCCCCGCCGCGCGGCGGCGGCCAGACCCGCGAGCGGCTTCAGGACCTCCGCCATCGGCGCCAGCCCCAGGCGGGCCCACACCCACGCGCGCCGTTCGCCGTGCGTGCGCTCCAGGTCGGCGACCGCCTCGCACGCCGCGCCGTGCCCGAGCCCCGGGAGTCCGGCGAGCGCGCGCCGGACCGCGTGCTCGTCCTCGTCGTTCAGGTCCGGCCACCGGTCCCGATCGAAGCGGATTTCGCCCGCCGGCGCGCTCCGGCGCAGCAACCCGGCGACGTCCCCGTAGCTGCCGGGCGCCTCGGCGAACCGCTCCCACACCGCCGCCCAGGCTCCCTCGCCGCCCGCCATCCGTTCCCCGGCGACGACGTCCGCTTCCCGTCCGGGGTCGAACGCCAGTTCGTCCCGGCAACGACTGCAGAAGGCGTGCCAGCCGTTCTCTCCCAGCCGGGTCCGCGCCGCGCCCGGGTCGCCCATCCACCGCAGGAGGTCCCGGACGACGTCGCCGGTCAGCAGGCGATCGAAGTCGTCCGCCTCCAGGCGCCGCCCCGCGAGTTGCGCCACCGGCGTCCGCGCCACCTCCGGCAGCGCCCGCGACAGCGCCTCCGCCGCGGCCCGGCCGCCGGCAACGTCCAGGCCGAGCGTCCGCGGCGACGTCAGGAAGGCGTTCACCGTCCAGTCGCCCCCGTTCGGGTGATGCCACGGCGCGCCCCGGAACAGCAGTTCGACCAGCGGCTTCAGCGCGTCGGGGCACTCTGCCCCCGCCCGCAGCGCCTGGCGCGCCACGCCGGGCAGGTAGACGATGGGCGGCCGGCCGTCGGGAAGCCGGGGTTCGCCGAGCGCGCGGTCGACGACGCAGCGCAGCCAGACCGCCGGACCCGTGCGCCGCCCGGGGTCGTAGCCGCCCAGGACGAGCGCTTCTTCCACGTTCTCCAGCAGCAGGCCGACCAGGGGCTCCCACTCGCGCTTCGGGTCGGTCCACAGGACCGCCGCCGGCCCCGCCTGCCCGTCGAGGGGAGCGGCCCGGGCGCGGAGGCTGGCGATCAGGCGGTCGAGGACGGTGTCGGGGGCCGGTGCGGTCATCGGCGGCTCCGGCGGGTTCCGGGATACGCGCACGTGCGCGGCGTCATGGCGCTCGTTCCTCACGCCCGGCGGGCGCGGGCGGCTTCCCGCGCCGGGCGCTCGGTCCCGGTTTGACGCCCCCCTTGCGGCGCAGGCGCAGGCCGGAGAGATACAGATCCGTAACGTCGACCCGATCGTCCGAGCGCCGGCGAAACACGCCGATCTCGATCAGATGGTCCAGAAGCTCCGCCGGCTGGTCCGCCGGCGGGCGGCTTGCCGTGCCGGAAGGACCCCAGGACCTGCCCCATTCGGCGCCGAGCAACTCGACGACCCGCTTCCACTTCCAGGACACGAGCCGATCGGGTTCAAGCCGCCTGCGAACCCCCTCCAGCCACGGCCATTCGCTGGTAATGCCCTGCCTTACGTGTTCGCCGGACACGTCGTCGAGCGCCTGCCGCAGCGCGGTGGGATGGATCAAACGAGGCGGACGCAAGGACTTGTTCGCTACGTCCTTTCCTGCCGCCTGCTCGATCAGCCTCACCAGCGACCGCGGGCTGACCGCATCGTTGCCGTCGCGCAGATGGGCGAGGAGCCAGTTCGTCACCAGGCCCTTTTTCTTGCCCGCCCCCATGTATTCGCCCGCCAGCCGGCGCAGCAGTGGGAACGCGTCGGCCGGCTTCTCGATCCGGGGCATCAGTCCCAACGTGCCGTCCCGTTCGAAACGGATGCGGGATCGCCTGCAATACTCTTCGAGATCGGCGGACGTGTTGGCGATCCGCTTCACGAGCATGCCGAGCAGCGCCGCGTCGGACCAGGGAAGCTCCGCGCGGTTGGCGGCGAGCTTGGCGAAGTCGGCCGTCGCCGTCCCCGCGTGCCTGCGAAACAGATCGGAGCGGAGAAAGATCTTCGCCCGAATCCGCCGCCAGCGCCGGCTGTAGTCGGACCAGAAAGCGACGAGTCCGCGCACCATCCGGGTCATCATGGACCAGTCGCCCAGCGTATCGAGCTCGTCGTAGCCGACGAACATCCAGCCGTCTTCCTGTTGGAGCTTCCTCTCCAGACGGTCCAGCGCCGCCGTGGCGCTGGTGTCCGGATCGTCGTACGCGGCAAGGATCTCGCGGACTTCCACCGCCATCGGAGCCAGAATCGACGTCAACTTCTCCTTCTCGCGCCCGTGGAGCCGATCCGCCAGACGTCGAACCAGCATGGCGTGCCAGAGCTTCTTTGCGTCCTCGTCCGAGCGCACGCATTCCGAAAGCGCCTGGCTGTCCGGAAAATCCGTCGCCGCGGGATACGCCGTCACCCATTCGGCGGCGTCGGACGTCAAGGGTGAAGCACTCACCCGCGGCATCCGTGCGGCAACCGCGTTGACGAGATCCCGATCGTTCGACGAAAGCAGGTTGAACAAGGCGGTCTTGCCCGAACCTCTCGGCCCGACGACCAGCACCACGTTCGGATCGAGTGCGTGCAAATGTTCGCGTACGGGATACAAGCGGCGCGCCCCGATTTCGGGCGCTTCGCGGTCTGCCTGTCCGCAGCCGAGATCGACCAGCTCGCGGCGCAAGGCCAGACAGTCCTGTCTGGTGAGCCTGTTCGCACCACCGGTCATCGGGCGCTCCTTCGGGATCTGTTCGCTGCGTCCCGCAGGCGGGCGGCAAGCCGCCGGTACGGTTCGCCGCGGAGCAGAACCGGTTCCGCGACCTCGCTCAGGTCGCGGAACGTGGCCAGGCGCTCGTCGTAGGGCAGCGCCACGGGAACGTGCGGCGCATCCGTGTCTTCCAGGTCGTCCAGGGTCCAGAATTCGTCCGGCGACGCCAGCTCCGCGGCGTCGGCGTAGTAATGCTGACTGAAGACTTCCCGCGCCCGGTCCGTGAAGCGCTTCACGAGTTCGTCGAACTGCCGTTCGACGGTTCGCGGCACCATGACCGCGGCGAGCAGGCACTCCGCCTGCGGCTTGTCGGCGCGCACGCGCTCGCCCCCTATCCGGTCGAGAATGCGTTCCAGTCCCCGCCAGCTCGCATCCGCCAGCGTGCCGAGAAGGACGTGCAGGTGACACAGGCCGCCGGTCAGGAATCCGGACACCTCGCCCAGTCCGGCGCGGGCGTCCACGAGAATCCACCCCGGTTCGAGGTCGTCGCCAATCTGCTTCAGCAGCGCCACGAACGGATGGTCGGTTCCGTTCGGCGGCGCGCCGAAGTCGATGCGTGCGAGCTTCTCGACGTAGCGGCCGTCGAACGTCCCGGCCGGGAAGACGAGGATCTCGCCGTTGCTCGCCGCGGAATCGGTGACGTGCCGGTGGTGGTAGTCGTCGACGTCGAGCGCGTCGTCGCCGACGACTCGCCGCTCCAGCAGGTAGTCCACGATTCCCCACCGAGCGATGGCCCCGTCGCGCCCGGCCAGCAGCGAACCGACGCCCGGCGCGTCGAGGTCGGCGTCGACGACCGCGACCCGTTCGCCCGCCGCGGCCAACTGCAACGCGGCGGCCGCCAGCGCCGTCGACCGGCCGGCGCCTCCCTTGAACGAGTAGAACAGCGCGACCTTCGGGTCGCTCTTGCCGCGCGATCTTCTCCCGCGCACCGTCCACGGCGGCGTGTCGGGAGCCTCGAACCAGCCGGTCTTGCCCAGGCGCCGCTCCAGAATCCCGAACCGGTCGTCTTCTTCGTGAAGCTCGGCTTCGCGCCACGCCTTGTCCTGCCATCCGTGGTCAGGGTGTTTCGGTTTCCGGCCCTGGAGCACGCTTCCCGACCAGAAGACCGTAGCGGCTTCCCGCAGCATCCGGTCAAGCTCGGCGGAACACGACTCCCACTTGCTCGCTGGACACCAGAGCACGACGCGCAACTTCGCGATGACGTCCTTGACCAGCAGCACGCGCCAAGTCCTGTTTTTCGGCTTGCTGCCGAGCCACGCGGCGAGCTCCTGCTCGGCGCGCGCGTGGGCATCGTCGAGGTGCATCAGATCGCTCCTTCGAGAACGAGGTTCCCGATGATCCGGCCGTACGCTTCGCGCGCCTCCCGAAACCACGCGTCGGCGCCACCGGAAGCCATTTCGGGACCGCGGTACCGCATCTCCGGTCTCCAGTCGAGCACGTCCGCCGTTTCCAGCAGCGCCGCCACGTTCCCGTAGAGCCGGCCGGTGCGAGTCTTCGCGCGGACCGCGAGAACCTGCATCGTGTCCCGCAGGCCCGCCAGTTCGTGAGAATGGTCCGCTTCCCCGGCCTCCACCTGGATCAGCGTCTTCAACGCGCATTCGACCACGTACCCCGACAGATACGCCGCGCCGTCGAACCGCCGGCCCTTCAGGAGCGCGTCCGCGTCCTGCAGATGCTTCAACGCCGCCTCCGGGTAGTCGTCGCCGTTCGGTTGCTTCAGGATGCTCATGTTCAGCGCCGGAACGTCACGCGGACGAAGCGGTTGCGCTCGTCGTTGATCAGCTCCGGTTCCGTGCCGTTGAAACGGGCCATCGCGTGGCGCATCGTCAGCCAGCCGCGGCCGCGGCGCTCCATCAGGCCGCGGACCACCATGGCGTTCGCCATCATCTCGTTGCGGGATCGGGGCGCGCCGCCGCGCCGCGCCTGCTCCACCGTCATGTGGTTCGGCAGGGCGCCCGGACTGGTCACCACGATCCGGTCGTCGAACACCTCCAGCAGGACTTGCGACCCGGTGATGGCGTAGTCCCGGTGGATGACCGCGTTGACGAGCGCCTCGCGCAATCGCCGTCCGGACCCGCACCTAATCCGCCGGGTACGCCGCGTAGATCGTCAGCATGAGCTCCGCATCGCCGATCCGGTCGTAGACCGGCGGGCGCGCCGACAGGCGCTCGCACCGTTCGAAGATGAGCGGAACGCCCGCGCCGCGGCGGTTCATGAACTTCGGACAGGGCGACTCGATCCCGTCCGGGACCGGACATCGGGCGAGGATGCCGGCGATCACCGGATTCCTCGTCGTCCAGCGGCGGCGCAGGTCATCGACGGTCATCGAATCGGTCAGCGCGCCCGGCGCGTGGAGCTCGATCCGATCCAGGAACATCCGCAGACGCACTTTGGAACCCCGGGTCGAGTAGTCACGGTGGACGACCGCGTTCACGACGGCCTCGAAGACCGCCGTCAGGTCGTACTGCGGCCAGTCGACCCGTCCCATGTACTTCGACGCTTCGACGCGCTGGTTCCGCGCCACGAACCGGCAGGCGTACTCGATCTGATCGTCGAGCGGCCCGTCGTTGTCCTTCGCGTCGATCTGGTAGCGGCGCGAATCGAGCGCCGACGCGACACTGACGCCGCGGTACGCCACGGACTGGATGAACGCCTGCGGCAGCCAGCGCTGCGGCTCGCGCGTTCCGAACAGAACGCCGGCGACGGTGGGACGAACCACGCCCGCTGCGTCCAGCGAGATCATTTCCAGGTCCGCGAGCGCCAGCAACCGGTCGTCCCCGCTTTTCCCGGCGTCCAGGAACCGGTCCGTCAGCCGCGGGTCGAGGTCGTCGAGCGTTGCTTCGACGGTAGTCTGCTCGAATCGAAGCCGGCCCGACCCGTCGTATCTCCGAAGGAGTCGTTCGGCCACCCTGGTGGCCAACGAACGGTGCTGATCCCCGGAAGCAACCATCAGGAAACTCCTCGCGATTTTTCGCCGGTGCGCACGCCGTCCGGCGAAGCCCGCACCTTGCGGAACGTCAGGGAAATGCGGCGGCGGCGCTCCACCCGGCCGGCCGGACCCGGTTCGTACTTCCGCTTCGGTATCTCGTGCGTCCAGCGGTACCGCGCGTCGCCGGTCATGATCGCCACGCTCCGCCGGTCGAGCCGTAGCGTCTCCTTGTGTCTGGGGTTCTTCTTTTCGCGGAACACCATCTCCCACGACTCCAGCAGGCTGATCGTGGCTATGCCGTCGGCGAAGTTCTCGCTGTCGACGTGTCTGGCGATGTTCTGGTCGCGGACGTACTCGTTGACGATGACTTGATCCGGAGGGTCGGTCAGAAGCCCCTTCGACCCCAGGTGCTCGGCGAGACGAACGGCCCACTCAGGCAGCGGGCCGATGCGCATCGACGCATCGATCTGCCGCGCCTTGTAGTCGTACCGCCAGCCATAATGCTGCACGCGGCGCTGCAGCTCCGTGCTCCAGCCGGCTTCATCGATTTCCGCCACAAGGTCCTTTTCCTCGCGTTCACTGATGAAGTCGGGCACGTACTTCAGGCCGGGTACGCCGGCGGGTTCGGGCCGTACGGCGCGCACCGGCGGATCGGGCAGCATTCCCGCCTCCACGGCGACCGCGCGGCGAAACGCTTCCACGTCGAACACGTCTTCGACGGCAGCCGCCGCCGGCAACCGCATCCGCACCGTCCCTCGCACTTCGAGCCGTCGTTCCGAGCCGTCCTCGACGGTCTCCACGCGGCCGGAACCCGACAGCGGGAACCGTCCGTCCGTCAATGCGATCTCCCGGCGCAGACACGGCCATGCCTTCTTCCTCGCGATCTTCTGGGCCTCCCGCCGCACCGCGGCGTCCTCGAAGTTCGCCGCGTACCATCGCCCGCGCGCCTTCTCCGGCTTGCGGGCGAATTCCCTGCCGCCCCACGACAGGACGTAATCTCGGCCGTCCCTGCGCCACCGCGGCGCTTCATCGGCGAGCGACGGCCAGGCGACGTTCGCCCCGTCCCCGCCGCACGCGCGCAGAGCGTGAATCGAGAGCAGCTCGCGCTGAAGCGAATCGCCGCGGAACCGCTTGTCCAGCCCCCGATATCCGCGCAGCAGCCCGCACAGCGTCGCCGCGGACCACGCCACCGCCGGCGCCAGGTCCGGCCGTTCCTGGAACCAAGTTCTGAACCTTTCCGGCTCTGGACGGTTCAACACCAGTTGCAGCGCGAGTCCGACCGGGCACGCACGCCAGGCGTCGAAGTCGATCGTCGAATCGGCGCGCAGGATCCGGTGCGTGGCCTCGAGCCATGCGGCGACTCCGCCGGAAGCGGCCGAACCGCCGAGCCGCGGCGCCTCCGCGGCGATGCGTTCCGCGAGCTCGCGCGGCCGGGGCCGACCTTCGGCCGGCCGCTCGCGAAACACGGTCACGGCCGCCCGCCAGAGGCATTCGTCGACACCGGACGGTCGCGGTTCCTCCGACGGCCGCGTCCACGGCGGAAACTTCCACCATCCGGCGTCGACCGCCGCCGTCGCCTCCGACAGCGGTGTTCCGTCGAACGCCAGACTCGCCGTGAGCAGGTTCAACCACGGGTCGATCCGGGGCACGGCCCACACGGCCATGCTCGCCGCACCGTGCAGCGCATCCTCGTCCTTCGGGACCTCGATGGTCCGGGAGGGGCCGGGCGGCGGATCTCCGGATTCGACCGTTCCGCCGGTGTCGGGATTGACGGCGATGCTGACGTCCGCCAGATCGACGTTCGACACGCTCCGGGCCAACCCCTCCAGTCGCCGACGCTCTTCCTCGGACGAGACCGAGATCCCGACGATGGCGAAGGCCGGAAGCACCCCCGGCCAGTACAGCGCCGCGTCCGCCGCGTCGCACTCTCCGAGACGGGACGACACCCATCGGCCGCCCCGGCGGACGGAGACGTCGACCGCCGGCAGCTTCGCCGCATCGAACCGCATGCGCACCGTGATGGGATGCCCTGCCGGGGCCTGGTCCGGCTCCACGGCGTACGCTCCTACGCCGACGGGAACGCCCGCGCGCGTTCCCAGGGGACGCAGCCAGCCGTCCTCCAGCGCTCTGAACAACCGCCGGTGGTCGGTCGCGAGTCCCAGCCACCGCGGCCGGCGTTCCGGCGTGCCGGTATCCGGGGACACGGGTCCGGGACCCGGTTCCCGACCTGCCTCGCGCCGGCGCTCCGGCGTGCCGGCGTCCGAGAACATGTCGATCTGGTCGGCGGGCGTCATGCTCTCTCCAGGACGTCCGGGCCCGGCAGCGCGGCGTTCGCCGCTGGCGACAGGTCGGCGGGGCCGTGGACGAGGAACAGGTTGTCCCGCGCGCGGGTGCACATCATGTACATTGCGCGGCGCATGGGTTCACTCACGCATGGGATGAACTCGTCGAGCTCCAGTATGAACACGGTATCGAATTCCTGGCCCTTTACCGATTGCTTGTTCAGTACCGTCACTCCGGGATCGAGCAGATCAATCGAATCTTCTTTGTCCTGACCGGAGACGTAGACGTCGACGCGGCTGCCATGCAACTCCTTGATCAGGTCGGCATGCAAATCAAGACCGGTCTGGTTTCGATTGACGATGACGCCCACGTTGCCGCCACGGTTCCGGTACCATCTCGACACCAGTCTCGCGGTGGACTCGATGCTCGTCGATTCGACCAGACGCGGGAACTCTCCCGACGAGGGACGGTGTACTGCCGCGGAGGGCAGGCGACCATCATGAAAATGTTCCGCCACCCTGGCGATCTCGGGCGTGTTCCGGTGATTCCGACTCAGGATCACCGGATCGGACAGGCCCGCGGCGTCCTTGATCTGCTCGAGCGCCGTGCGTTGAGCGGCAAGCGCCTGATCGTCGTCCGCGAACACGGTCATCACCCGGGAAACGTGCCGGGACGCGTACCTGTAGAATCCCTCTGGAAGGTCCTGTCCCTCGTCCACCACCAGGTGTTCCCTGTCCGGGTGGCGTCGGGGGTGCTCGCGGAGCACGTCCAGCATGGCTTTCCAATCGTACGTGTACTGGTCGTGAGGAAGTCTGGGTGGTTCATGGCCGGTGCGACGCTGGTAGTCCCGCCAGGCGAAGCTGTGCATCGTGAAAACGTCCAGATCGTCGTCGAGGAGGTTCAACAGCCGCCGGAGCATGCGGTTGAACGTCACGACGGCGACCGACGACGGCCTGCCGGCTTGCGCCGCCCGCTCCGTGGCGAGGACCGTCTTGCCCGTTCCCGGCGGCCCTACGACGAACAGGGACCGGTCAAGCGGATGCTCCAGGACGGCAAGCTGTTCCGGTTGCGCTTCCAGTTCTTCCCAGGTTGGAAGTCTCATCTTTCCATTCAACCGAGATCCAGAGTCCGTTGCGCCGGCCGATAGAACAACGCGTACCGGAACCGGCGGGTCTTCGTGGCTTGCCTTCGTTCGACCTCGATCTCACCCGTATCTTCCGTGTGCGGGTCGAAACCCCGTTCACGCAGCATCGTGCGGAACTTCGGAAAATTGCGGTTCGCCTCGTCCCGGATCGAATTCGTGTAAAGGACCGTTGCCGATCCGCGCCCCAGCTTCTTCAGCAGGCGATCCAGATCGGGAATCAGCGCGGCGACGTCCAGAGTTCGGCTCTCCAGGAGATACGACACGATGACGATCACCGGACGCCAGCCGGGCGCTTCGCTCCAGATCGCGGACGGAACGTCCGTCGCCCAGTGGCGGCGGATCCGCGGCAACTCGGGCACCATTTCCGCGGCTGCAGCAAGGCGCGCGCCAAGACGGCGCATCGCACTCGAAACGTCTATGCCGACGTAATCTATCTGCGAGTCCCGGGGAAACAGACTTGCGATGGCGAGACCACCTGTAAACGGGCCGCACCCGACGTCGACGACAATCGGATTCCGCGGACGCTCGGAGACGCCGAACAACTGCTCGAACGCCGTCAGGAGTTCTTCGAGGTGCCCGCGTTGAAAATAGTGGGCGTAGAGCAGAACACGATCGTCGGGAGACAGGTTCCGCCACGGTTCGTCGAAATCGGCGTGACCCCAGCCGGCCGCCAGGCGCGTCGCGTCTCTCGAATCGACGCCCAGCGCGGTTCTCGCTACAGACCGGGGATCGTTCATCAACCGGTCGAAAACCTCGGAACGACGCAGTGTCTCCAACCAGTCAGGCAGCATCGGATCCCGTCCCTTTCCTGTCGCTTCGTCTCAGATTCGACCGCCGTCCGCAGGGCGTTTCACCGGTTGCCGTCGAACTCTTCGCCTCGGGAGTCCGCTCCGCCGCCGTCCCCGCTCCGTCGCCGTTACAGCAGGGGCTTCCGCGGCAACGCGAATCTGACCGGACGCCGGGACACCCGCGAAACCTCTCTTTCGTTTTCGGCTCGTTCCAGCCACGCGCCGACTTGCGCGGAAACCAGACCCAGCGCCGTCGCGATTTCCCTGGGGGTCATCTCGCGCATTCGGAGGACGTGGCGCAGTTGCCGGCAGAACGCCGTGTAGAGCGCTTCAGCCGGCTGCATCTCCGAGCCGGGAGCCGTATTCACCGCTCCGGCCGTGGTCGCCGCGCCGGCCGTGGTCGCCACCCCGGGTGTTCCGGTGGCGGTCGATGGGTTCTGTACGGAGTTCTCTCTTCCTCGAGGCCGTTCAGCGCGTGACCTGCCGGGCCGGGCGTCCACCTTCGTGACGTAGAGCGTCTGGCCGTCGGCGGTCCTGAGCCGCCACGCGCGGACGGCAATCGACTTCGCGATCGCTCTGGGGTCCCTCAACGCCTCGGCCCGCGCGCGCATCCCGTTCCCGAGAACGACGTCGCCGACGTCACCGTCCCGGTTCCGCGCCAGCTCGGACAGGATGGCCTGCAAGTCGGGCCGGGCCGGAACCGCGCGGCGGTCCGCCCCGTCGGGGCCAGCCGCGAGCCGACCGGCCATGCGCCGCAGGTATCCGGCGTCCTGCACGTCGAGCCACGGACGGGGGATCCACTCGACACCGGCCAGACATCCCGCCAGACCCCCCGTCATCGCCGCCAGCGTGTCGGTGTCGGCGCCGGACTCGAAGGCGGCCCGGACGATACCTTGCCGCGGTTGCGCGGCGTGTCTGGCGACCAGATACGCGGCCGCCGCCGCGGTGACGGCGCCCGATCCCTTCGAGCTTCCGAAACACCCCAACTCGGCCAGCACCGCATGGTCGTCCGCCAGCGCGCCGGCCCGAACGCCGCGCCGCGCGACCTCGAGCAACGTCCGCATCTCGCCGACCGTCTGCGACCAGATCCGCTCGTAACCGTCGGTCACGCCCTCCGCGGCGGCCAGCCAGGTGCCGCCGCCGCGATCGGACCGCGGAAAGGTTCCCCACGTCGAAGACTCGTCGAGCAGCAGATCCAGCAGCTCCCCGAACCCGAGCGTCCCCGTCCGGCGCGCCAGCGACCACGCCGCGTAAGCGTACGCGGCTGCGCCGACGAGAGCGCGCGGATGGCCGTGCGTCGCCGATCCGTCGAACACTACCTCACGCACGAGCCCGTTCGGATCGTCCGAACCGGCGAGAAACAGCGCGTGCGGCAACACCCGCATCGCCACCCCGTTGCCGCCGGCGTCGAAGTACCGCCGGACGGCGTCCCGCTTGGCGACTTTCCACGGCGGTCCACCGTCGATCCACGCCCGCGCCGCGCGCTTCGTCGCCCCGCCGCCGCCGCGCTCGTAGAGCGTCCACAGCGGAAGCTCCACCGTCGCGAACGCCTTCCACCAGTCGACGCCGTGATTCGTCCGGCTGCGCGCGACGGCGAGCAATAGCTGCGTGTCGTCGCTGTACGCCCCGGCATCGACGACCTCCTCGTACGGCCGACGTCGTCCCGTGTTCCGCCGCGTCCACGCCTTGAACTCCACGTGCGGCGCCGTCTCGACCGTGCGAGACCCACCGGACCGGCCGACTTCCTGGGGCCAGCCCAGCGCGTCACCGGCCGCGAACGCCAGAAACGCTCCCTCCGCCTTGACCGCCACCAACGTGCGTCACCCGATCCTGGAATGCGGATAGCTATCCCGTATGTACGTGTTCAGAAACCTGCCCTTCGACGGCTCGCGCATGATCTTTCCGTACAGGTCCTCCGGCACACCGTAGTACTGGTACACCGAGCCCTTCACGAACTCCACCTCCAACGTTTGCGTCGGGCGATCGTATCCAATCGCCGCGACCTTCGACGACGCGACTGCGTCTCTATCCATGTCCATCTTTTGTGTCACCTCGACCGAACACGGTACGAACTGCATCACACACACAACAGTTGCTCTCCGAGTGTCGGATCCGGCCGCGTCGGACCAAGTTCCTCGATGAAGCGGGACGTCTGAGTCCGTACGTGCTGACCGTGACCCCGTACACGCATCCCGAGACGATGGGCTTCATGAGTCGGTAACCTCGTGAAGCTCGACAAGACCAGCGTTTCACGTGCACGAGTCAATGCAACATAGAAAAGACGGCGCTGTTCCTCCAACGCCTCGCGTTGCTCCTCTGGCGTGAGTTCGTGATCGATGCGAGGTATCAGTCCACCGACACATCCTATGACAATCACGAGATCCGCGGTCAGACCTTTCGACTTGTACAGGCTCATCACCCGAACATAATCCACATCCGCGGGCATCTCCGGTTGGGTAATAGTGGAACTAACGGTGTCCAATATTGTCACAGCGTCAGCATCATCCGCCGTAGACATCGCCAATTCCCGGAGTGACTGAAGTTGATCATCTCCATCTGGGAACAATTTATCAATCAGTTCTTGACCCATCAATCCATCAAGATTCTGAAGACGTTTTTGAAGCTTCGTCATACGTTCCCGAAGCCCTGCCCCGTGTTTCAATACGCGGCGGCCGTCCCGAATATCCTCGAGGAGCTCCGCAGGCGGTCTACTCACTTCATCGCATAGTTGCTGCATGCGTTTCCAAGCAGGCGCGCGCAGATTGCCGCTGCCGAATCCGCACCAGCATCGTAGCGCGACCGCATCCAACGGGTGCGCCACGAGCCGCAAGAGTGTCATCGCCTGTTGGGTGCAACTCTTCTCGATTTTCTTGGGATCACCGTCGAGAGCTTGCTCTTGGAAAAAACTTTCCGCGTGGATGCCAGCCTCGTTCAAGGCGTCGCGAATTGCATAGCCGAGCATCCGGCTTGGAGAAAGCACGAGGATGCGTCCTGGGTTTACCTGCTCCGTCTCTACGCGTAGAGCGATGAAACGCGCCAGTCCGTTGGCTTCCGTCTTCGTGTCAGGCCACTGTACCACGCGAACTTCACCCCGACCATTACCGTGGTGTATATTCAATTCGTGGTGAGTTTGCCTCGTGTTGCAGTTGATCAGATGGTTCGATATTTCGACAATCCAAGCGGGACAACGTCGGCACGTGGTCAGCATTCTGTCGACAGTGTCGTCATTTGCCTGGTGAAAGTTTTTAATGCCGGCCGGATGGGCGTACTTGAAGGAATAGATGGATTGATCTTCGTCGCCGACGATCGTGAGGTTCGCACTATGTGCCAATAGATCGACGACCGCTTGTTCGGCTACGTTCAGGTCCTGGTATTCGTCAATCAGGATTTCTGTGAATTCGTTCAACTCCGGCGCCACCGGATTGTTCCGGAGATACCGTAGCGCCTCGGGCACCAACTCGCCGATCAGCATCGCGCGATGGAACCGCAACCAGTCGAGAAGTGCGTTCTGGAACGACCGATCTGCCGGATCGACCGGCCAACCTGGCTGCTCGCTCTGAAGTCTCGCCCAGGCGGATTCGAATGCCTTTAGCCGTTTGCGTTTCCGATGGATGTTTCCGTAATCGTTCCCACTCAAATCTTCCAGAAGGAAGCGACATTCGAAGTCCAGCAGTGGACGCGGAACGCGGCCGGTGATCTCGAGAACCTCGTTTCGCCCAAGTATTCCAAAGCAGAGTCCGTGGATTGTGGACGCCCTGACCTGCTCCGCCCCTGGTGCATTCAGCTTCACTACTACATTCCGCAGGTCCGCAGCGGCCACACGCGTAAACGTACTTACGAGAATCTGCTCCGGATGCACTCCTTCCTCAAGAAGACGCGCGATACGGCGCATCAAAGTGAACGTCTTTCCCGTACCGGGGCCGGCGCGGACGCGCAAGCGTCTTGCGTTGGATGCCGCGACGTGCAGCGATTGACCCGCAAGGTCGTCATTCCACGGCATCGAATCCCCCCGGAACGGCATCGCCACGCACCGCAATGTCATCATTCACGCCGGACTCACCTTGAACCTTGTTTGCCGCCGCCCGCTTCATCGCGTTCGTGTAATGCAGATCGTTCCACCGGTTGCCGTCGAAGTCCTCGCCGCCCCGGAAGTCCGTCCGCTCCGCCGTGGTCCCGGCGCCGGGACAACTCCAGAACCACGGGTACTCCCCCCGGGGCCGCAGGCTCGCTGGCTCCTTCCCCCGGTCCTTCCCCCAGGCGACGTTCGGTTTCCAGCGCAGGACGCCGGCGCCGGCGCGGCCGCCGCGGGGGAGCTCGGCGGACAGGAACGGGCGGAGGTTGACCCGGACGCCGTCGTTCAGGTCGGGCGTCCAGCCGACGGGCTGCGCGGCGAGCGGCTTCCAGCGGACGAACAGGTCGCAGGGCGGCTCGCCTTCGAGGATCCGTTCGAGCGCCTGCCGCAGGCCGTGCGCGGCGGCGAGGCGGCCGTCGGCGCCTTCCTTGCCGTCGCGCCGGTCGGCCTCCTGGCGGTCGATCCAGTCGCCGAGGTGGCTGTAGGCGAGCGCTTCGAGCGTGCGGCGGCCGGCGCCGGCGGGGGCGGCGAGCCGGTGGTAGTTCACGAGCGCGCCGAAGCCGTCGCGCCGGCCGTCCCAGACGTGCCAGACGAACGGGCGGTGGTGGAACAGCTTGCAGTGCTCGGCGAAAAAGCGGTCCCGCAGCCACGCTTCGAGCGATTCGGCCGGCTGCCCGTCACGGGCCGCGGCGGTCAGCAGCAGCCGCTCCGTTGCCGCGGACCAGTCCGCGCCGTACGCGGCGGCGAGCAGCCGGCGCAACCGGTCGGCGGCGGCCGGCTCCCCACCGACCGGCGGGAGGCAGGCGACGCCGTCGGCGTCGGCGAACCCGTCGAGCGCGCGGCAGCGCTCTACCCAGGTCCGCATCTCGCCAGCGAGCCGCATCTCCGGGTCGCGCTCGGCCGGCCAGCGGTAGCCGAGCAGCCGCGCCGCGGCGACCTGGAGCACGGTGTGATCGGTCCGCCACGGGCCGTGCGCCGTCCGCTTCGCCTCCTCGTCCCAGACGACGCTGCCGCACGGGTGGCCGTGAAAGATCCACTGCGTGGGGTCGTCGGAGTACGGTTCGGGGAGGCCGTTGGGGTACTTTTCGGCGGCAACTCGTCGCCAACGACCTGAATCGAATGCGATTTTTCCGAAATAGCCGTTGTCAATGCTGATCCCTGGATTGAGAGCGCGGAGAGCAATTTCGAGTTCGCCGCTGTCGCAAAAGCAACAAACGGCCATCAGATCGGCTTTGTCATGGGGGACAATTACCGGAATGATGTTTGAAAAATGCTCACCCGTGTACCTCGTAGGTACGAGGCGACCGATCCGAGACACAGCCACGCCGTCATGTTGCCATGCTTTCTGACCGCGCACCGTCGCCGCGCTTTCTTCCCGAAACACGGCGCGTCGAAGCAGGTGCTCCCGCCCGGAGAACGGTATCGCCGCTTCGGACGACGATTGAAGAAACGACCACTCGTCATCGATTGCCGGCAGTTCCCAATGCGCGACGACCGTCGCGGAATTGGCACCGGTGGAAATGCCTTGATAGGCCGATGCGACGGAGGAAAATCGCGCAGTTTCAGCGATGTCACGAAACGAAATCATCGCGTCTGGATTCGCGATCTGGCGCCTCTGAAGACTGACTTGAATCGAACCGTCCTGCGGCGCATCCGAACCGTTGCCGGATTCCCTCCGCGGTCTGTCGTTCGCGGGCGTAGTGCCAGATGCCATCCGCAAGGACGGCTCCGAAGTACTGCCGAGTTCTCCCCGCAACAACGCGGCCTTCTCCGCCGCCCGGATCGGCCGCCGCCCGCGCGGGGCGGAGACGTCGATCCCCGCCATCCGCTGCGCCGGCGCCGGCGGGTCGGCGGACAGCACGTTCAGGGCGACGTTCACCACGTGGCCGCCGATGGTCTCGAACGCGCCGGGACCCAGCCGCGCCACGAGGTTCCACGTCCGCCCCGTCAGCAGCCGCTCGCGGAGCTTCCGGTAGCTGGTGAGGAAGAGCCAGTTCTGCGGCGTCACCACCGCCTGCGCGCCGTGCGGGGCGAGGAGGTCGAAGATGCGCGAGACGAAGAGGGTGGCGAGGTCCGCCTTCGCGTCGGGGTGGCGGCGGGCGGCGAACGCCTTGAGCGCCTCGGACTGCTTGCCGCGGGCGAGGTACGGCACGTTGGTGACCACCAGTGTGTACCGCTCGGCCAGCAGCTCGGCGGCGCGCGCCATCCCCTGGGCGGCGACGCTCCGTTCGGCCGCCTCGTCGCCGCGGCGCTCGCGGGCGAGGGCGGCGGCGAGCGTATGGCGCGCCGATTCGAAGTCGGCCTGGAAGACCGGGCGGTCGGCGGCGCGCGGGTCGATCAGCGAGCCGAGTTCGGGCGCCTGCGCGAACAGGTCGTGCAGCGCGGTCAGGCTGTTGCGCAGCGGCCCGGAAAGCAGCGTGTCGTCGACGCCGAGCAGGTCGCGGCCGGCGGGCATCCCGCCCGCGGCGGCGGCGTCTTCCGCCAGCGCGATCCATTCGTCATGCCCCGCGTGCGGCGCCAGCCCGGAGCAGGCGAGGTGCAGCGGCGGCAGATCGATCGGCCGGCCGGCGAGCCGCCACGCGGCCAGCGCGAGGTTGAACGCGGCGATCTGCGTGCAGCGCGGGTCGATCTCCAGGCCGAACAGGTTGTCGCGCAGCACGGCGCGGATCGCGTCGTCGAGGGCGAGCGGCTCCTCGTCCATCCGCAGGCGGACCAGCAGCTCGAACGCCGCGGCCAGGAAGTGCCCGCTGCCGCAGCACGGGTCGAGGACGCGCAGCGCCGCCGCCCGCCGCGGCCACCCGTCGAAGGCGCCGGCGGCGGGTCGCCACGGTCCGGCCGGACGCTCCGCCGCGTCGCCGCCGGGCGCCTCGCGGACGAAGCGCAGCCAGGCGAAGTCGTAGCCGCCCGCGGCCTCCAGGCGCGCCGCCCGCCGCAGCGCCGCCTCGTCGGGCGCGGCCTCCGCCAGGTCCGGCCGCGCGGCCAGCAGCCGCCCGGCGCGCCACGCACCGAGGGTGTTGTGCAGGAGGAAGCCGACCATGTACGGCTCGGTGAAGAGCTGGGTGACCGCCGGCAGCTCGTCGGCGCCGATCTTCGCGCCGCCGCGGTTGACGGCGTCCTTCCGCTCCGCCTGCCAGAACTGGTAGGTCCAGCCGAGCGCGTCGCCGGCCGCGAAGACCGCCGCGGGCAGCGCCTCCACCTGCCGCTCCAGCGCCTGCCGCGTCTCGGGGGCCAGCGTCACCGCCAGCGCCGGGTCGTCGGACCGGAAGACGCGGGGCAGCATCCGTTCCGCGAACCGGCCGGCCAGCGCCCACGGGTCGTCCCCCTGCTCGCGGGCCAGCTCCGCGCACTCGGCCAGCGACACCGCCACGCCCGACGCCGGCTCGATCAGCAGGCCGCTCTCGGCCAGGAAGCGCGCGAACAGCATCCGGTGCCAGTGCTCGCAGGCGACCTCGGCGGCGAGACGCCCGGTCTCCTGCGTCCCCGCCCGCGGGTCGCGCCGGTCGCCGAGCTGCCGGCCGTGGGCGCGCAGCCGGCGCCGCAACGCCAGCGCCTCCGCCGCCATCCCCGGGTGCGGTTCGCGGCGGCCCACGGCGAGCGCGTCGAGCGCCCGGCGCGCGCCCGCCTCGCCGTCCCGGCGCGCGGCCTGGACGGCTCTGGCGAGCAGGGCGCGCAGGTCGGGGGGCAGCGGGGTCATGGCGCCGGTTTCAGGTCGAAGGGCAGCTTGCCGGTCAATCGCTCGTACAGCGCGTCCGCGCAGAGCTCGACGTCGTCGTCCCAGGCGATCGTGCCGTGCGGCGCGACGTGGACGCCGTTGAAGAAGTCCCGGTCGCTCCAGGCCCGGAAGACACCCCTGCCGGCCAGATCGGACAGGTCGACTTCCCCGGCGGCGCCGTCGGAGTACCGGAGCCAGATACGGTGTCCCGCCCGTGGCTGCGCCTCCACCGCGTGGATCGCGTCAGTCTCCTTCGTCACCGGGCCGCGCTCGCTCACTCGAACAGATGCCGAGGCAATCCTGACTGCCGGATTACGGACATCAACGTACCGCGGCGTATTTCCTTGTGATCCGGCACCGGTACGGTGACGGTGCTCCCCGCGTCCGCTTTCTGCATCATCAGGTGGCTGCCCCGTTGCCTCACAAGCACGAAACCGTGTTCAGCGAGCAGTCCGCAGACGTCGCGGCCGGACAGAACTCTCAGCCTACCCAACCGCGACCTCGACCCGGGTCACGTACACTTCGTTGTGCAATCGCCGATCGATCTCCGTGGGCGACGCCTCTTCGAAGAACAGCGCCAGCGCCTCCTTCAGGTTGTCGCGAGCCTCGTTCACGGTCGCGCCCTGGCTGGCGATGTCGAGCTCCGGGCACAGCGAGACGTAGCCGTCTCCTTCGCGCTCGATGATGGCTGTCAACTGTCTGGTCATCGCAGTCCTCCGGGCGTCGTCGGCCGGGTACGCGGCTCGCGCTACGCGGCGGTGAGCATCCGCCCCACTACGTCGAAGAGCCGGCCGCGGTCTTGAGCCGACGCAGAAACTCGTCCATGCCCACGCGCAACGCCGATCGACTCTCTTTCCCCCCGGCCGCCGCCCTCCATGTAGATCGTGACACCGTTCACGGGTTCGCCCCCAACTCTCCCATCCGCCAGAGGTCGCCGAGCTGGTACTGCTCCAGCCAGTGGGCCAGCCTCTCGGGATCGAGGCGCCGCAACTCCGTTCCTGCCCCGGGGCGCTCGCAGGCGACGACGGCGTCGGGCTGGCCGGTCAGCGCCGACACCAGCGCGTCGGAGTGGGTCGTGACGACGAGCTGCATGCGTTCGGACGCCTCCACCAGCAGTTCGGCCAGCAGGGCCACCGCGTCGGGGTGCAACCCCAGTTCCGGCTCTTCGATGCAGACCAGCGGCGGCGGCGCCGGGGACAGCAGCGTCGCCAGCAGGGCCACGAACCGGATCGTGCCGTCGGACAGGCGCGTCGGGGGGATCGGCGACGAGAAGCCCGCTTCGTGCAGATAGAACTGCACGGTTCCGCCGGACACCAGCGTCGTCATCCGCTCGAAGCGCGGAAAGAAGCGCTTCAGCAGATCGTCGAACCGCCGGCCGTCGCCGCCATGTTGTATCCGGTTCAGCACCATCGCCAGATTCTTCGCATCCGGCAGCAGGCGGTCTTCCGGCAGATCGGCCGGCTGCGGCCGACGCAGCGACGCATAGCGGCCGAACGTCCATTCGCGGAAGGTCCGCACGTCGGCGAAGCGCCTGCCGACCCAGGTGACTTCCGGATACAGCTCGGGGTCCCGGTACTGGGCGAGAACGGACTGATCGGGCCGTAGCGATTCACGTTCACGCCGGAGATACCGACGAGGGGACGACAGCGGTTGCGTCCCCGGCGCATCGCCGACGGCGCCCGGTTCGCGCACGTTGATCACCGGCTGCCCCCTCTGGAAACGGTAGTAGAAATAGACGTCGGTCTCTCCCGGCGCAGGTTCGGTGTTCTCTATCGCTTCGTCCAGCACCTCGACGCGGTGCTGCACCGCCGTGAACTCGATGCGGTAGCGCAACGGCCGCCCGGTCGGTGTCTCCGCTTTCAGCACGGCGTCCACCGTCGCCGGCGCGCTCGTCCCGCTCCCTTTCCACAGCCACTCCTGCGGGCCGCCCCCGTCGCGGATCGCCTCGGCGAAATCGGTCGGGGTCGAACGCAGCAGCTCCAGCGCCTCCATCACGTTCGACTTGCCCGACCCGTTCGGCCCGATCAACACGTTGAGCGCGCCAAGCTCGAACGCCTGCGATCCAGGGGCGAACGAGAGCAGACCGTCGACGCGGAGCGATTGAATGGTCGTCATCGGTCTTCTGTACGTGGCGTCAAAGCCCGTCATCTCCGAGCATCTCCTCCAGCAGGTCGTCGTGCAGCGGCTTCAGCACCCGGCCCGCCGCCACGAGTTGCTGTCGTAATCGATGCCGTGCCTGATGAGCAGATGCCGGATCGCATGATCGTCGTCCTTACCCTCCACGTGAAGGCGAGACCGTTCTGTCGACGCCGCCATCACCGCACCTCGATGTTCTGCTCGACCGCCACTCGTATTCCCTGCGCGTCGACGTTCACCGCACGCCCCAGGGACCGTTCAATCTTCTGAATGGAAACGTCCCCGGCGAGATCGGGATGAGACTCGACCAGGGACGCCAACCCGCGGATGCAGTCGTAGCTGTGCGTCGTGGCGAACACCTGGATGGACGAACGCCTGGCCGTCTCGACGACCAGCCGCCACATTTCCTCCATGACCGTCCAGTGCAGTCCGGTGTCGATCTCGTCGACCAACAGGAATCCGTTCGCGGTGTGGATGAGCGAAAGCGACAGCGCGAGGAGCCGGCGCATCCCGTCCCCGTAGCTGCCCATCGGCGCGCGGCGGCCGGCGCCGCGGAAGCCGAGCAGCACACCGGCGCGCCTGGAGCGCATCCGCGGCGCGTCGCTCGTCAGAAAGTGAATGGAGTCGAGCTCGGGTTCGAGCAGCTTCATGGCGCGGATCACGTCCGACTCGCGCCCTTCCATCAGCACCCGGTCCCACATGGCCCGCATGGGATCGAGATCCAGCGAGTCGGGCGTGACGAACTGGACCGGTGGCGGCGCCGGCGCGCCTTCGGACCCGCGGGCGCGAAACCGCAGATGCCGCGAATCGGGAAGCTCGCCGTTTTCGGCGACCGGCAGAACCGTCGGGCGCTTGATCGAAGCGCCTTCAATCTCGAGAACCAGGACGTGGAAGTCGTCCGCGTCGTTCTCGAGCAGCGACCGTCCATCGTCGGAGTAGGCGGAACGCACGGTAACGGAAACTTCGCGCTGTCCGCCGTCGGCGGACAGCCGGAAACCGGCGCCCGGTTCGAAGCGGCGACCGAAAAAGACGTGTGAAACGTCCGGCCGCACGCCCGGCCGCGGTTCCGCGCCCGCGTCGTTCTCTTCGCCGCGGCGGTTCGCGGAACGAGCGAGAACGAACGGATCGCCCCTCGCCGCCAGGAAATGCACCGCTTCGAGGATCGACGTCTTGCCGCAGTTGTTCCTGCCGACAAGCAGATTGACCCGGGCCAGATCGGTCAGTTCGTACGTGTCGAACCCCCGGTACCCGTCCAGCTTGAGCGTCCCCAACATGTCGGTTCTCCGCCCGCGGCGTCCCTACCGCACGATCACCGGCCCTTTGCGGACCGCCTCCAGCAACTTGTCCTCCTGCTCCTCCAGCCACCGGCGCACCGCGGCCTCGTCGGCCAGCGTACCACGGCGCACCTCCACCATCGTGGTGGTCCCGGCCGGTCCGTCCTGTTCCCGCAGCCGCGCCGCGGCCTCCTCCAGGGCGCGGGCGGTCCGGGCGCCCGCGGCGTCGAGTTCGGAACGCCAGGCGGCGAGGGGGCGGGCGTCGAGCGTCCGCAGCAGGTCGGCGTCGGTCGCCACCGACAGGGGGGGTGGCGCGTCGAGACCGACCCGACGGCGGACCTCCGCCTGCGCCGCCGCGTCGAGCCGGGACCAGGTGGCGTCGCCGGCGAGCGCCGTCCCGGCGCGTTCCACCGCCTCGGCCAGCGCCCGGTGCGCGTCGGCCAGCGCCTCGCGCAGCGCCGCGGCGAGCCGGGCCGCGAGCGGCGCCACCGGGTCGGTTTCGGCGAGCAGCGCGCGCTGCTGGCGGACGGCGTCGAGCTCCGGGCCGGCGTCGGCCGCCGCCGGCAGTCCGTCCGCGTGGCGGCAGAGCGCGGTCGCCGTCTCCCAGGCCGGCGCGCGGGCGGCGGCGCGTCGGGCCGACGCCTCCCACTCGTCGATCCGCTGCACCAGATCGTCCGCCTGCGCATGTATCGCGGCGAGCTGCTCGTTGCCGGCGAGGCGCGTCAGCTCGTCCAGCCGCGCCGGGGCCGGCGCGGGCGGCAGGGGCGGCGCGCCTCCCGCCCGGCGGGCGAGCGCGGCGAGCGCGGCCAGGAACTCGGGCGCGCGGGCTTCCTCCTCGCCGCTCCGGGCGTCGATGCCGAGCCGGCCGAAGAGGCCCCGCAGGGCGATGCGCTGGCCGGTGGCGAGGGGGACCCGTTCGGGGCGGAACTCGGCTCCCTTGACCCCCGCCTGGTCGAGCGCGCCGGGGGCTATCGGCCGGCCGTTGCGGGCGGCGCGGAGCTGTCCGCCGCGGTGCAGGGCGACGAGCACGGCGTCTATCGCGTCCTGCGGCCAGCCGTACGGGGCGGCCTTGAGCGCCTTGTGGACGGCGGCGCCGCGCGTGCCGGCGCCGACGGCGGCCAGCACTTCCCGCGCGACGGGATGGTCGCCGGTGGCGTCGTCCCAGCCGACGACCGTGAGCGGCTGGTCCGAGCCGTCCCTCGCGCGGCGCAGGGCGGCGTCCCATCCGCGGTGGTCGGCGGCGGCGAAGCGGGGGAAGAGGCGGGCCAGCGACGCCTCGGCGCCGGCGGTCAGTTTCTCCTTCAGGTCGGCGCCGAACAGTTCGCCGCCCCCGCCCTGGAGCACGGTGGCCGCCCGGAGCAGGTCGTCGGCGATCGCGTCGCGGGCCTGCTCGGCGCTCCGGCGCCGGCTCTCCATGCTCTCGCGCGCGTCCCGGCCTTCGGGCGAGGCGGGCGTGCCGTAATGGTCGAGGACGCGGCGGGCGGCCTCGGCCTCGACCAGCCGGTCGCGCAGCGCGTCGGCGCTCCGCTTCGGCAGGTAGACGTACAGCGTCGGGTCGTCGCCGCCGCCGCGCCGGGCGTCGGCCTGCACGCCGCCGAGCGACCCCGACCAGCCGTCGCGCAGCCGGACGGTGACGGCGTCGCCCGCCGGGGCCGGCGACTCCCCGGCGCGGAGGGCGAGCGCGCGCGGGAGCTTCGTCTCGCCGTGCCGCAGCCGCACGCCCGACAGGACCGCCTGGACCTTCTCGCCGAAGAGCTGGTCGCGGCGCGAGGCCATCTCGACCTCGTGCTGCCGCAGCGCGGTCTGCCGCTCGCGGAACGCCCCGTCCCATTCGGCGCCCTCGGTGGTCTGCAGGCGGAACTCGTCGTCCACCCGCATCAGCACGCCGTCGCGCGCCAGCGCGTCGAGCGTTTCGGCCGCGCGCCGCCGGAACGCGCCCGAGTCGGCGGCGAGGTCGTCCACCAGCAGGTCGGCCGCCGCGGCCGCGGTGGCGCGGACGCCGGCGTCGACGCCCGCCTCGCGGGGGAGCTTGCCGACCAGGAAGACCAGGCCGCAGAGGTCGCGCCGGAGCCGGCCGTCCGGGGTCCCGTCGTCGAGTTTCCGGATGCGGGTGTCGAGTTCGCCGAGCAGCACGCCGTTGTTGACGAGGTCGGCGGCGAGCGCGTCGAACAGCTCGCTCGCGGGGATGACCGCGCCGAGGTCGCGGCCGGCCACCCGCCGGATCGCGTCGTGCAGGATGCGGAGCTGCGAGCGGAGCTGGCTGTGGCTGCCGAGGGCGTCGACGGCCTGGAAGCACGCCTCCCAGAAACGGCGCCGGGTGCAGAGCAGCGGGTAGTCGGACGTGCGGTCGCCGCGGTCGCCGGCCCGCGCGCCGAGCCGGGTTCCCTGGAGGTGGCGCGCCACCTCGCCGGCGTGGGCCTCGAACGTCGCCTCGACGGCCGGGACGGCGCTCTGCTTCTTGCGCAGCAGCACCTTGCGGGTGACCGCCTCGACGTCGGCGTCGGTCAGCTCCACCGCGATGCGGAACCGGTCGCGCAGCCACGTCAGCGCCGGCGTGCCGGCGGAGAGCGCCGACTGGCCGGCGCCGACCAGCATGACGCGGCTGTCGAACTGCGTCTGCACCGCCTCGGCCACCTCGGTGATCGTCGCCGACCGGTCCTGCGCCTCGTTGACGTACTGCTGCACCTCGTCGAGGACGAGCACGGTGAGCGGCAGATCGCCGCTCTCGCCGTCGTCGGCCAGCGCCGCGCGGGTCGTCTCGACGAACTGCTCCGTGGTGAGGTCGGTGGCGAGCCGCGGGAACTGCTGCACCAGCACCTGGCGGGCGGCCGCGGCGTCGGGCGCGAAAGCGGGGTCGGCGTCGATCAGGGCGCGGGCGATCACGGGGCTGACGTAGAGGTCCTTCAACTCGCGCAGCCACCGCCGGCCCGCCGCTTCGACCGCCGCGCGGACGCGGTCGAGCAGGCCCCGGCCGCGGAGCCAGAAGCAGAACCGGGCCTGCGGGTACTGCTCGGGCCAGCCGCGGTCGCGCAGCACGATCGCGAGAACGGTGGCCCGCACGTGGTCGCTGCCGCCGAGCAGCGTGCCGGCGGCGGCGGCGGGCGGGCGGCCGGTGCGCCGCGCCCGCGTGTCGAGCTCACGGAGCAGCGCCTCGATCTCGTCCGGCAGGCCGCCGCGCACCAGGGCGCGGGCGGTGGCGCCGTCGGGGAACCGGGTGTTCACCCACAGGTGCGTCAGCATCTTGAGCAGGTGCGACTTGCCGCTGCCGAAGAAGCCGCTGACCCATGCCGACGGCTGGCGGGCGTGCTCCAGGCTGGCGAGATAGCGGTCGAGGATCCGCTGCAGCGCGTCGCCGAACTGCCCCTCGCAGACGAAGGTCTCGAGCTCGGCGCGCAGCTCGTCGGCCGCCCGCGCGTCGGCGGCGTCGGAAATCCGCGCCTGGCCGTCGTTGGCGAGACGGGCGGTGCGGGGGTCGCGGTCGAGCGTTTCGTGGATCTTCACGAGGCAGGTCCTCCGCCGTGCAGCGTGACGCACTGCGCAAGGTAGCTCCAACCGTCGCGGGCGTCGAGCAGCCGGTAGCTGGCGTCGTTCTTCGTGCCCGGGAAGAAGACCACCAGGCGCCCCCGGATCGACCGCTCCACGGCGCGGATCAGGTCGGCGACGCGCAGGAAGCCGTAGAGCGAGCCGACGCCGGCCAGCGCCACCACGTCGTCCGCGCCGGCGCCTTCGAGCGCCGCCGCGAGCCGCTCCGCGGCCGCCGCGCGGAACTCGCCTTCGATCTTCATCGCGAGCAGGTCGGGCGACTCGAAGTAGGCGTCGCGGTAGTCGTCGGCCGCGAGCCAGTCGGCGAACCAGCGCGTGGCGTCGACCAGCGTCCAGCCGCGGCCGCCGCGCCGCGTCGCCTGCTCGAACTCGCCCAGACGCGCCCGCAGCGTCCGCTCGTGCTCCTTCTCGTACACCACCAGGGTGACGCGCTGCGCGCCGGCGAGCGTCCGCGGCCACGGCGCGCCCACCTGCCGCTCGTACGCCGCCGCGAGGTCCTCGATCCTGCCCATCGTCCCTTTTCGCCTGGTGGCGTGTCCGGGAACGGCCTTACGTTACCCGCAAGACCGTCGGACCACCGGTTTTCGGAGCGGATTGAAGGTCGCCGGGTGTCGGGGCCACGGACGGTTGAAAGCGTTCGAGTGACATGCCGCTATCCCGCCCGCGCCGGGTCGAGCCGGCGGACGTCGATCTCGACGACGCCGCCCGCGGCGCGCGCGCGGATCAGGCCCAGCTTCCGGGCGTGCGCCGCCGCCGGCCACAGCGCCGCGCCGCGCCGGTCGAGCACCTGCGTCCAGCGCGTGTCGAGCAGGGCGCGGCCGGCGAAGCCGTCGACGTCGCCGAGCCACAGCGCGAGGGCCGCCGTCGCGGGCGTCGGCTCCACCCGCCGGCGCAGCTTCCGGACCCGGCCCGCGAGATGGCCCGCCTGCGCCCACGAGCTCGCGCTGTTCCGGGCCGCCTTGTCGAGCACCGCGTCGTTGAGGCGCGGCCCGACCTCGTGCCCGATGGCGTCGAGCAGCGACGCCCGGACGAGCTCCGCTCCCGACGGCAGCGCCAGCACGACCGGGGCGGTGGCGCGCAGCAGCGGGTCGCGCGCCAGGGCGCAGAGCAGCGCCAGCCGCGGCCGGCCGGGCGCGTCGACCGGCCACAGCCGGCGCAGGATGCGGAACATCGGCACGCGCGGGTCGAGCGCGTACAGCTCGCGCAGGCGCTGGTGGGTCAGGCGGCGGGTGGCCGCGGTCGCCTTGCCGAGCGCGTTCTCGTCCACGACGGCGGCGGCGTAGTCGGCCGGCGCCGCCTCGGGCGGGACGGCCGCGAACAGCTCGCCGAGCTCGGCGAGCATGATCGTCCGGCTGGTGTGGACGCTCCGCGCCCCGAATTTCAGGCCGGCCTTCACGGCGCGGGCGTCGGCGTCCGTGGCGGCGTCGGCGTGTTGAAGCATCCCCGACATGTTGCCCCGGCCGCCAGGCGGACGTCAACAGGACGTGCATTCTTGCCGGCAAAGTTGCCGGCAAATCCGTGTCGGCCCGCGGAGCGGTCCGGTTCCACCGGACGCGTTTCCTGGAAGGGCGCGGGCGCGGCGGGACCCGGAACTGCCGCGCCTTGTGCGGCCGGGGTCGCCGCGCTACGATCCGGTGACGGCGGCGGCGCGTGGAAGCGGCGAGCGGCCGGGCGCGCCGCCCGTCGAGGCGGCGCGGGGCGCATTCCGGGTGGTGTTCGAACGGCCGGGCCGCGTCTCGTCGCCCCGCGCGCCGGAACGTCGCGGGCAAGCGGTATTCGGGCGGCGGGGAGCAACGTCGTCGGAGGCCCCGGCGCGGGTGGGGCGGAGCAGGGTGGACCAATGACCAGGGTGGCAGCCGTCGTCGGCGTGTGTCTTGCGGGGGCGGCGTTCGGGTCGGGGGGCGCGTTCGCGCAGTCGGGGACGGACGGGGAGCCGTCGTCGATCCGGGCCAACGTCGAATTCCTGGCCTCGGATGCGCTGGAGGGGCGGTTCACGGGCAGCGCGGGCATCCGGCGGGCGGCCGAGCACCTCGTCGCCGAGCTGGAGGCCGTCGGGGCGTCGCCGTTGCCCGGCGCCGGCGGCTTCCGCCTGCCGTTCGAGTACACCGGCTCGGCCCGCGACGGCGGGAGCAGCCTGCGGGTCGAGACGGAGGACGGGCGGCGCCGCGACTACGCGGAGTCGGTGCGCGGGCTCCCGTTCTCGGAGACGGCCGCGGCGACCGGGCCGCTGGTGTTCGCGGGCTACGGGCTGGTGATTCCCGAGACCGGCGGGTTCAGCTACGACAGCTACGCGGCCCTCGACGTCGCCGACAAGATCGTGCTGGTGCTGCGGTACTTCCCCGAGGACGCCGAGGGCGATCGGCGCGCGCTGTTCGCCCGCTACGCGGAACTCCGGTTCAAGGCGGCGGCGCTGCGCCAGCGGGGGGCGCGCGGCATGGTGGTGGTGACCGGTCCCCGGTCGCCCGGCGCCGGCCGGCTGGTGGCCATGACCGCGGACGCCGCCGTCGCCGACTCCGGCATCGCGGCCGTCAGCGTGACCGCCGGGGTCGCCGAGGCGCTGTTCGAGCAGGCGCCGGGCCGGACCCTCGATGAGGCGCAGCGGGAGCTCGACGACGGGAACCCGCACGTGGCCGGCTTCGAGATTCCGGTCGAGGTGACGATAGACGCGCGGGTGAGCCGCGAGCGGCGGACCGGCTACAACGTCGTCGGCCATCTGCCGCCGACGGCGGCCGGTACGCCGGAGAAGCCCTGGGTGGCCCTGGGCGCCCACTACGACCATCTGGGGCGCGGCGAGAGCGGCTCGCTGGCCCGCGCCGAGGCGGCCGGCGACGTGCACAACGGGGCCGACGACAACGCGTCGGGGGTGGCCGCGGTGCTCGCGGCGGGCGCGGTGCTGGCCGGCCGCGACCGCGCCCGCGGCGTGGTGCTGGCCTTCTGGTCCGGCGAGGAAATCGGCCTGCTGGGCTCCCGGGAGTTCGTGGCCGCGGGGCCGGTGCCGATGGACGAGGTGGCCGCGTACGTGAACTTCGACATGGTCGGACGCATGCGGGACAACGCCCTGACCGCGCAGGGGCTGGGGAGCAGCAGCGTCTGGCCGGCCCTGGTGGACGAGGTCAACGGCGCGTTCGGATTCGACCTCCAGCGGGTCCGCGATCCCTACCTGCCGACCGACTCCATGGCCTTCATCGAGGCCGAGGTGCCGAGCCTGGCGCTGTTCACGGGCGGCCACCCGGACTATCACCGCCCGAGCGACGACGCCGCCGCCATCAACTTCCCCGACCTCGAGCGGGTCGCCCGCTACGGCGCGGCAGTGGCCGCGCGGCTGATCGACGAGCCGGTCCCGCCCGACTTCGTCGAGGCGCCGCGGACCGCGCCGGCGGGGCGGACGATGACGCGGATCTCCACCGGCACCATCCCCGACTACGGGGCCGAGGTGGAGGGGTTGCGGCTGTCGGGGGTCGTGGCCGGGGGGCCGGCCGAGCGGGCCGGTCTCCGGGGCGGCGACGTCGTCGTCGAGCTGGCCGGGGTCGCGGTGGGCAACATCTACGACTACATGGGCGCGCTGGACCGCCTGAAGGCCGACGAGCCGGCGCCGGTCGTCTATCTGCGCGACGGGGAGCGCCGCGAGACGACGCTCGTGCCCGTCGCCCGGAACTAGTCTGACCGTCCTCGAACGAACTTTTGCCGTCCGGCCCTCGCCCCGGTCGTTTCGCCGAATCGCGCGGCGCTCCCGCTGTCGCGCGTTGTCGAGCCGGCGGCCAGCGACGGCCTCCGTTGACGGACGCGGCGCGTCAATGCGTACGCAGAACCTCGTCGGCCTCGGCGAAGGTCCGCCGCCGGCGCTTCCCGCCGCGGCTCAGTTCCCGAGCGGCTCCGACTGCGCCCCCTCCTTCACCGCCCAGAGGCGGTTGCGGGTCAGCAGGTACATGACGCCGTCGCGCACCACCGGCGTGCTGTAGACCGACGCGCCCATGTTGATCTCGCCCAGCAGCTCCAGCTCGGTGCCCGCCCGCAGCACCGCTATGTCGCCGTCCTCGTCGCCGAGGAAGACCTTGCCGTCGACCACGAACGGCGAGCCCCAGACGGCCGCGAACGTGTCGTAGGTCCAGTGCTCGGCGCCGGTGTGGGGGTCGAGGGCGTGGAGGAAGCCCGAGAGGCTCGAGATGTACAGGACGCCGTCGGCGATGGCCGCGGTCGACATGGTGCGGTAGAAGTCGTCGCCGTCCCGGCTCCACACCTCGTGGGTGTCGGTGACGTCGCCCGAGCCGGTGGCGTCGATGGCGTAGAAGTGGCCGGGGGCCTCGCCGTGCTCCGGGTCCTGGCCGACCCCGACGTAGACCTTGTCGTCCCAGATCACCGGCGTGGCCAGGATGTTGTTGCGGGTGCCGCGCCCCCCGAGGATCCACTCCGAGTCCTCCGGGTTGCAGTCGAACCGCCAGAGCTGCGCGCCGGTGTCGGGGTCGAGGCTGTAGACGATGCCGTCGCCGCCCGCGACTATCAGTTGCGCGCGTCCGTCGATGACCCCGTAGGTGGGGTTGGTCCAGCTTCCGTGCAGCACGCCCTCGCCGACGTCGGTGTTCTCCCACAGCAGCTCGCCCGTGTTCTTGTCGAGGGCGATGACGTGGGGCGAGAACGGCGAGGGGATGTTGACGTGGCCCTCGTCGACCCCGTTGCTGGTCACCGTGAAGAGCGCGTCGCCGACGACGAGCGGCGACCCGGTGGCCAGGTTGTGCGGGAACACGTCGAGCTCGCCGATCATGTCGTACGACCAGATGACGTCGCCGTCGGTCGGCCCGGCGCCGCGCTCGCCGGTGAACGGACCGTCGTTCCCGTCCGCGAACGCGTCGGCGTCGAGGCACACCACGTGCGCCTCGTTCGAGACGTACCAGATGCGGTCGCCCTCGACGAAGGCGGTCGAGCAGACGCCCTGCAGCGGCCAGTCGTTGACCCGCCCCGCCGACAGCTTGTCGTGCACCATCTGCCAGACGAACTCGCCGGTCATGGCGTCGAACGCCATCACCACCCCCATGTCGCCCTGGTAGTCGGGGTTGCGGACCCCCTCGTTGTTCGTGCCCACGTAGACCTTGCCGTTGGCCGCCACCGGCCCCCCGTAGGCCTGCGAGCCGACCGGCTGCGTCCACAGGACGTTCTCGCCGGTCCGGGGATCCCAGTGCCCCGGTACGCCGGTCTCGTCGGACACCATGTTGCGCGACGGCGTGTTCCCGAACATCGCCACTTCGTTCTGCGCCCCGGCCGGACCCGCGGCGGCCGCGAGGGCGAAGCCGGCGAGCAGGAGATGCGTTGCACCGTGTCGAGTCATTGGTTCTCCACCACGCTGACGTTGTCGAAATAGACGTCGATCGGCGAGTAGCCGATGATGCCCGGACTGCCGCCGCGGTTCGGGAACGGGTCTTCGGCGGTTATCGTCCAGCCGGGCGGCTCGGCCTCGCCGCGGGGCCAGATCCTTCCGCGCACCAGCGCGCGACCGCCGTCCACGTCGACCCGCAGCTTCGCGCGGTACCACGTGTCCGGTTCCCACGGAAAGTCCACCTCTTCGCGGATGCGCAGCTCGGCCGCCCACGACTGGATCTGGATCTTCTGCCGGTTGCCCTGCAGGTCCATGGTGTAGCCGCTGTTGACGAGCCCGACGTCGGGCCGCCGCCGCCGCCACGGCGCCGCCATGAAGTCGGCCTGCACCGTGTAGCCGGTCATGTCCGCCGGGCCCAGGTAGACGGCGTGGCGGTGGATGCCGGTGCGCGAGGCGCCCTTCCGGAACACCTGGTCGCCGTCCAGGTCCACGACGGCGAGGCTGCCGCCGCCGCCGATCCAGTACGGCGGGCGGCCGTTCTCGAAGTTCTCCGACCACGGCAGCGGCGCGAAGGCCCGCACCTGGGCCGACGCGCTCAGCCCGCCGACGGCGGCGGTGACCGTGCCGGCCTGGTTCGCGGCGCGGGCGTCGGTGGCGAGGACGCCGTCGCCGGAGATGCCCGCCCCCGCCAGGCCGTCGACCGACCAGGCCGCGTCGCGGGCGCCGAGGAACCGGCCGTTCTCGTCGTAGGCGCGGACCCTGAACGCCACGGTGTCGCCGGCCGCCGCGACCACCTCGGCCGGCACCACCTGGAGGCTGGCCGGGGTCCCCGTGGGCGCGGTCTCGGCGCCGCCCTCGGGCGCGGCCCCCGCGGCCGCGTCGAACGGCGCGTCGGGGTCGCCGATCGCGTAGATGCCCGACTCCGCGGTCACGTAGAGCCGCCCGTAACCCACCGCGAACGACCCGTAGATCTCGGCGTAGCGGCCGTCCTCGACCTGCAGCTCGTCGTGGTCGAGCTCGGCCGCCCCGTCGGGTCCCGGCTCGAGGATGCGGACGTTGCCGTTGGTCTCGGTGACGAACAGCTTGCCGTCGGCCCACACCGGCGACGCCTTGCCGACGGTGCCGACGCTCCGGTCCCACCGCACGGCGCCGGTCGCGGCGTCGAGGGCGTAGAGGTTCGCCGAGTTGTCGATGACGTACAGCCGCCCGTCGTGGAGGAGCGGCGACGAGAAACCGACGGCCAGCTCGTCGACCGCCCAGCGCTGGTGGGTGGCGGTCACGTCCCCCGACCCGGTGGCGTCTATCGCCACCACCCGGCCCATGACGCCCGAGTCGACGTTCTCCTCGCTGTGGGCCGCGTACACGGTGTCGCCGGCGAGCACCGGCGAGACGTTGATGCCGCGCTTGCTCAGGTGGAACTCCCAGACCTTGCGGCCGGTGCGCGCGTTCAGCGCGTAGATGCGTCCGTCGGCGTTCCCGTCGATCCACAGGCGCTGGCCGCCCACGACGCCGACCACGCCGACCGACTGGGTGTTCATGTCGGCGACGGCGCCGCCCGGGGTCGAACTCCACCGGACCTCGCCGGTCAGCTTGTCGAACCCGAAGTAGCGGTGCCGGGGCGGACCTCCCAGGTTGCCCCATCCGGCGCCGATGATGCCGAGCAGGAGCTGGTCCTCGTCGACGATCGGCGTGGAGGTGCGCCCCCCGTAGCCCGAGGCCCGGCCGAGCTCCTCGGCGAGACGCCAGCTCCACGCGATGGCCCCGCCGCGGTCGAACGCGTTCAGGTGGCCGTCGACGTTCATGGCGTAGAGGTATCCGGTCTCGGGGTCGCCGGTCACGCTGCCCCAGCCGACCCGGTTGAACGGCACCGTCGTGTTCAGCACGTTGAAGTCGTGCTGCCAGAGCTTCTCGCCGGTCTCGGCGTTCCAGCAGGCCACCGCCTCCCGCTCGTCGACGCCGTCCCCGAGGCGCCCGTTGGCGCAGACCCGTCCGTCGAAGACGGCGGGGGTCGAGCGTCCGACCCAGCGGTCGTACCACACGAGGTTCTCGCCCTGGGGCGACCAGCTCGATACGAGGCGGGTCTCGTCCGAGGCGCCGGTCTGGGCGCGCCCGCGCCAGCTCGGCCAGTCGTTCGCCGCGGCGGGGACGCCCGCCGTCCCCGCCAGCAGTCCCGCGACGAGCGCCGCCGCCCCCCGCGCGGCGCCGTGTGCAGCCGTGTTCATCCCGTCAACCCTCGCTGAAGTCGTGGAGTTCCCGGCTCGACGGCCCGAGCCGTTCATAAGCGGAAAATGATACTACAGGCGCGGGGCGTATCAGCCGTATCCGGCCGGGGCGCGGAGATGTCCGGGCGGCCGGATCACCCGCCGCCGGTCGTCGTCCGGCGCGATGCGCCGCATGGACCGATCTGAAAGAACGGCAGGGTCGCCGTGGCTCGGGCCGCCGTCCGGTCGGGCCGCGCGCGGGTCACGGCGCGCCGCCGGCGGCCCGCTCCAGGGTCCACAGCAGCCCGAAGGCGGCGATGAGGGCCGAGGCCGGGACGGCGACCCGGCGCCGGTACCACGGGCGGCGCCGGCACCAGCCGGCGGCGGCGAACGCGATGCCGACGACCGCCAGTTGTCCGGCCTCGATGCCGGCGTTGAAGGTCAGCAGCCCGAGCCAGCGCTCGTCCGGCGGCAGCCCCGCCTCGCGCAGGACGCCGGCGAACCCCAGCCCGTGCAGCAGGCCGAACAGGAACACGGCGGCCGGGCGCCACGGGGTCAGCCGCTCGGTGAGGAGGTTCTCGACCGCCACGTAGACGATGGAGAGCGCGATCAGCGGCTCGACCACCCGCGGGGGCAGGAAGACCACCTCGAAGACGGCGAGGGAGAGGGTCGCCGCGTGGGCGGCGGTGAACGCGCTCACCTGCCAGACGAGCGGACGGAGGCGGGCGCCGAGCAGGAACAGGCCGAGCACGAACAGGACGTGGTCGGGGCCCCGCGGGAGGACGTGGACGAACCCCAGGCGCAGGTAGCGGCCGGCCGTGGTCCACCCGCCGGCCGGGGCGGCGGGGCCCGTCAGCGGAAACGGGTCGCCGCGGGCGCCGCGCTCGAGCAGCGCCCGGCGCGTCACGCCCCGCCGTTCGTCCCGGATGGTCAGGTTCACCTCGGCGAACGCGCGCGACGCGAAGAACTCGAACTCGGCCGCCCCCGCCGGCACGGCCCCGGTCAGCCGGGCGGTCAGGCCCAGCACCGTCGGGATCTCCGACTCGGTGGCGGCGGGGGCGCCGTGGTCGGGGAACGACACCGCGAAGGGCGCGGGGGCGCCGTCGAAGCGCAGCCGGACCCGCCGCGCGAACAGCCGCCGCAACCGTTCGAGCGTCTCGTCGAGCTCGGCCGGCGACTGGCGGCCGAGGGCCGCCGCGAGCGCCGCGTCGTCGGCGCTCGGCGGCGCCCCGAGGGCCAGCGCATCGAGATCGACCACCAGGTCCGCCCGGAACGTCCCGTCGCGGTGGAGCACCACCGTCGTTTCGGTGAACGTCAGGGGGTGGGCGGCGGCCGCCGCCGGCAGCAGGGCGAGCGCCGCCGCCAGACACGGGAGCCGCCGGCTGGGTGTCATCCGGCGATCGTAGCCCGGAAAAGCGCCGTCGGGGCGCCGTTCTCGCCGGCGGGCGCGGTTCCGGGTGCGGGGGGTCAGCGCGCGTGCACGGCCGCGTTGCCGACGTGCGCGTGGTGTCCCCGTTCGAGGGCATCCACGCGGCCGGTCAGGCGGTCGAGCTTGCCGTTCACGACGAGGATGACGACCGTGTTGATCACGCCGGTCAGGGCGGCCAGCAGCGAAAGGACGAGCGTGGCCAGCTCCATGCCGTCGAGGTTAGCACGCGGCGCTGGCGGCGACAAGGGCGGAACCGCCCGGCGCGCGACCGGTCTCCCGCCGGCGGTCAGGGTCTTCGGAGCTTCACCAGGTACGGCCGGCCCCCGCGGAGGAAGTTGACGACGGTGTCGGCGGCGTCCCCGATCAGGCTGAGGCGGGCGGTGGTCTCGACGTCGTCCTCGACGTCTGCGCCGCCCACGCGGTAGATGACGTCTCCGGCCCGGAGTCCGGCCACCTGTGCGATGCCGCCGGGTGAAACGGCGGTGACGAGGGCGCCGGCCCGCAGCTGGAGGTTGTCGGGCTCGAGCCGCGCGGCCAGCGCGTCGGTGGGGGCCGCGTCGCAGATGGTCGCGCCGACGTCGACGGCGCGGGTGGCGGCGGGGTCGGCGCAGACGTACAGGGCGTCGCCGGTCCGGGCCGGGGCGGCGGCGATCAGGGCGAGGCCGAGGCTTCCGGCGGCGGCGGCGCGGCGCAGCGTGGGCATGCCCGCAGTATACGACGGGCCGGTGTTCGGAACGCCGTCGCGCCGCCGGTCTCGCGGCGGCGGTCGGCGAGCGCTGCGAGAGCGGCCGCCGGCCGGGCGCCTTCCGCCGCCTGTCCGGTCACCCGGCGGGGGCTTCCGGCCCCCGCCGGGTCGGTCCGAGAGGGAGGGTGCCGCCTGTTGCGGCGCAAGGTGCCGTCCTTCTTGTCGGCTCCGGGGCCGCGCGACTTTACGGCCGCCCCGCGAGCGCGGTCGTCCGCCGCCGGCCGCGGCGGGGCGTCATCCCTCCTGGTCGGCGTACTGGTCGCGCAGCTTCGCCACCACCGTCGGGTCGGCGAGGGTGGTCACGTCGCCGAGGGCCTTCCCCTCCGCGACGTCGCGCAGCAGCCGGCGCATGATCTTCCCCGACCGGGTCTTCGGGAGGTCGGCGGCGAGGACGATCTCGTCCGGGCGGGCGATGGCGCCGATCTTGGTGACCACGTGCTGCTTGAGCGCGGCGATGGTCCCGTCGTGCGGGGTCACCCCTTCCTTCAGGGTGACGAACGCCGCGATGCCCTGGCCCTTGATCTCGTGCGGCTTGCCGACCACCGCGGCCTCGGCCACGTCGAGGTGGTCGACGAGGGCGCTCTCGACCTCCATGGTGCCCACGCGGTGACCCGAGACGTTGAGGACGTCGTCGACCCGGCCGAGCAGCCAGAGGTAACCGTCGTCGTCGACCTTGGCGCCGTCGCCGGTCACGTACACGTCGGGTCCCCAGCGTCCGAAGTAGGTCTTCACGTAGCGCTCGTGGTCGCCGTAGATGGTCCGCAGCATCGACGGCCACGGACGCTTCATGACCAGATAGCCCCCGCCGACCTTCACTTCCTCGCCCTGCTCGTTCACCACCGCGGGCTTGATGCCGGGGAAGGCGCGCGTGGCCGAGCCCGGCTTCAGGGCGACGAGCCCCGGAAGGGGGGCGACGAGGATGCTGCCGGTTTCGGTCTGCCACCAGGTGTCGACGATGGGGCAGCGCCCGCCGCCGACGTGGGCGTGGTACCACATCCACGCCTCGGGGTTGATCGGCTCGCCCACGGTGCCGATGAGCCGCAGCGTCGACATGTCGAACTTCGCGGGAACGTCCGCGCCCCACTTCATGAACGCCCGGATGGCCGTCGGCGCGGTGTAGAAGACGGTGACCCCGTAGCGCTCGACCATCTCCCAGAACCGGCCCCGGTGCGGGGTGTCGGGCGCGCCCTCGTACATGACGCAGGTGGCGCCGTTGGCCAGCGGTCCGTAGACGAGGTAGCTGTGGCCGGTGACCCAGCCGATGTCCGCGGTGCAGAAGAAGACGTCTTCTTCCTTCAGGTCGAAGACCCACTTCGACGTGGCGTAGGTGCCCACCAGATATCCGCCGGTGGCGTGGGCGATGCCCTTGGGCTTGCCGGTGGTGCCCGACGTGTAGAGGGTGAAGAGCAGGTCCTCGGAGTCCATCGGCTCCGGCGCGCACCGGGGTGCGGCCTTCGCCATCAGGTCGTGGTACCAGTGGTCGCGGCCGTCCCGCATCGCGATCTCGGCGTCGAGCCCCTCGCGCTTCACGACCACCACCGACTCGACGCTCGGGGCGCCGTCGAGGGCGTCGTCGGTGATCTGCTTGAGGGCGATGACGCCGCCGCGGCGGTAGCCGCCGTCGCCGGTCACCACCACCCGGGCCTGCATGTCGTTGATGCGGTCGCGCAGCGATTCCGCGCTGAACCCGGCGAAGACCACGCTGTGGACGGCCCCGATGCGGGCGCAGGCGAGCAGCGTGACGGGCAGCTCGGGGGTCATCGGCAGGTAGACCGCGACCCGGTCGCCCTTCTTCACCCCCAGGTCGCGCAGGGCGTTCGCGAAGCGGTTGACGTCCTGGTAGAGGTCCCAGTAGGTGAGGGTGCGCCGGTCGCCGGGCTCGCCCTCCCAGACGAGCGCCGCCTTGTTGCGCCGGGCGGTGCGGACGTGCCGGTCGACGCAGTTCACGCTGGCGTTGATCCGCCCGCCGAGGAACCACTTCACGGTGGGCGGCGTCCACTCGCACACCGTGTCCCAGGGGCGGCTCCACTCGAGCTCGCCGGCGAACCGCGCCCAGAACCCTTCGTGGTCGCGGTCGGCCTCTTCGTAGACGGCGGGGTCGTTGGCGTTCGCCTGCGCCCGGAACGCGGCCGGCGGTTCGAACACCCGGTCTTCCTGCAGCAACGCGTCGAATCCGTCGGACGGCTTGTCGGCCTGGGACACGGCAGGGTCCTCCTGGGAAAGTCAGCGGAACGCCCCGCCGCGGCGCGGCCGGGGACGCCCATTCTATCCGAGGAAGCGCAGGATGCCGAAGGTCAGCCCCACGGCCGCGAGCACGGTGCCGACCATCCAGCGGATCAGCCGGGTTTCGAGGTTCGCGATTTCGGTGCGTATGCCGGCGATCTGGGTGGAAAGCCGGGTGTCGACCGCGGCGATCTCCGTCCGCACCGCGGCGATCTCCGTCCGCACTTCGGCGAGGCCGGCCTTGAGCTGATCGGGGGTGACGTGGTCGCCGTGCTCGGCGGCCAGCCGGACGGCGTTGGTGATGGCGTCGGCCTGCGCCGGCGTGAACTCGGCGTCGGCGAGCGAGCGGGCCACGGCGTGCGTGTCGAGCATGACCCCTCCATTATCGCCGAAAAAGCGGCTTCGCGCTCCCGCCCGCCGCCGCCCGCGAGGGCGTGCGGGAGCTTGCGGTCCATTACCGCCATCGGTTCAACCGGACTAAACTGGACAGGCCGGGAGCGGCCAACCCGAATGAAACGACCGCCTCAGAGAAGAGCACGTGAACCGCTGTCGCTTGCCGAGCGGCGAACTCTCGCGGCTCGCGCGCGGTACGTGGGAAGTCCGGAGCACAAGGTCCAACGCTGGTGGGGCGGGTTGCCCGAGGTGCGGCAACTGCCCGGCGGCGCGGTTGGCCGTCGAGGAAGACAGACGACGACGGTCTGTGCGTTGACCGCGGAGCAGGATCGCGCGACGGCGACGGAGTGGCTTCGGAAAGCGATAGCCGCGGGGCAATACCGGTTCGTGGAGTCCGATCGGGATTTTCCCAAGCGGGTCTGGTTCAGGGCCCGCGGCGGGGTCTGGTGCGGGTACTGCGTCAATCCGTCCGCGGGAGATTACAAGGGCTGGCCGATCGACGAGGACGAGCGCCGTGCGGTTTTCGACTGAGTGGGTCGATCGCGGGCCGAACGCGTCGGCGGAAGAGCGGGCGACGCTCTGCCGTCTCCGATTGTACGTCGCGGAAGAGAACGCGTGCCGGTTCTTCGAACCCGCGTCGGGCGGCGCATGCGACCACGTCACGGTTCCCGCAGTCCATCTGGCGGAAGGCCTTGCGGCCGACTGGTGGTCGATTTTCGGCGGCCGGGATCGGGAGCATCGGATCCGCCGCTATCGGACCGGGTTCGCGCTTCCCGACGTGACGTTGGGGTTCGACGGTTCGACGTTCGAGGTGCGCGGAGAACAGTTCGCCTTCGAGAACCCGGCCGTGCGTTTCTGGCTGGTCGGCGGCGAAGCGCTGCCCCGTGCCGCCGCGGAGTCGGTGCTGGCGGGATTCATCGAAGAGGTTGCCGGCCGGCTGGAAACGGCGGGCGTGTCGAACACCGAACTGGTTCTCCGCTGGTCGCGCGTGTCGCAGTCACGCGGCGACCCCGATGAGCGCGCGTTCTGCGAAGCGGCCGGTGCGCTGGGCGTCGATCCGTACGCGGTTTCGGAGACGGACGCCCGGTTCATCGAGCAGGCGGCGGAACTCTTCTCCGGAGAGGCGTTGCTGGAGTTCCTCGCCGGCGTCGGCGGCGCGGCGCGGGAGGATCTTCTGCATTGGGTGCGGGCGTCCGACGCCAGATCGCGGGAAAAGTCGTGCCTGCCGGCGCTCGACGACGTTGCCGGCGAGGTCGGCGCGCGCCCGCCGCGCGAATCGGCGGAACGCGGCTGGGCGGCCGGTTACCGGGCGGCCAGAGCGTTTCGCGACGTTCTGGACATCGCCCCGGACAAGAGGCTGCGCTCTCCGTCGGACCTCGCTCGCAGGTTGGGATCCGAGAGCTTCGAATGCACGCCGGGAGTTTCCGGCATTTTCGCGCTCACCTGCCGGGACGACGGCGACGTTCGGATCCACGTCCGGGAACGCGGGTCCGAGGACTGGGCGCGGCACGCGGAGAACTTCGCGTTCGCGCGGGCCGTCGGCAACGTCGTCTGCTGCCGGGATGTGCGGCGTTCCGTGGTGAACGGTCTTCACCAGGCCGACCTCCAGGCGGCCGGCCGCGCGTTCGCGGCGGAGTTCCTGGCGCCGGTCGAGAGCGTGCTCGACATGATCGACGACGGTCGCGACGTCGACGAGGTCGCCGGTTCGTTCAGCGTGTCGCCCCGCGTGATCGCCCGACAGATCGAGAACCGGAACCGCATCCGCGACGCCTGCGCCGAACGCCGCGGCGCGGAATCGGCCTGACGGCGCGCCTGGCGGCCCGCGCGGGCGCCGTTCCTGCTCTGGTTTGCGACAGCCGCCAAGTCTGCGCCCGCCGCGCGCCGGCGCGTCGCGCACGGGCGGTTCGTCGCGGACGCCTTCGCAGCCCGGACGGCGCCGCCGTCCGGGTACCGCTCACGCGTCCGCGAGTCCGGCGAGAGCGCCCGGCCGGCGGTCGTCCTCGGTCCAGAGCGTCCGCTCGGCCCGTTCCAGCAGTCCCCGCAGGCCGGTGCGCCGGAGGGCGGACACCGCGACCCCGCCGTGCCGGCGCGCAAGCGCCTCGCCCTCGCCGTCCTCCATCCGGTCGATCTGGTTGAAGACGAGGAGCTCCGGCGCCTCGACGCCGATGTCCCGCAGCACGCGGCGGACGGCGTCGATGCGCCGCTCGCAGTCGGGGGCGAAGGCGTCGACGACGTGCAGCAGCAGCGACGCGTCGGCGAGCTCCTCGAGCGTGGCGCGGAAGGCGGTGACGAGGTCGGCGGGCAGGTCGCGGATGAACCCGACCGTGTCGGTGACGACGACCTCGCGCTCGCGCGGGAAGCGCAGCCGGCGCGACGTGGGGTCGAGGGTCGCGAACATCTGGTCGGCGACGTGCGTCTCGGTGCGGGTGAGCGCCCGCAGCAGGGTGCTCTTGCCCGCGTTCGTATAGCCGACGATGGACAGGACGGGGACGGCGCGGCGTCCCCGCCGCCGCCGCCGGTTCCCGCGCTGCGCGGCGAGCTTCTTCAGTTCGCGTTCGAGCCGGTTCAGGCGGTCGCGGGTGCGCCGGCGGTCGACTTCGAGCTTCGTCTCGCCCGGCCCCCGCCCCCCGATGCCGCCGGCGAGCCGCGACAGCGAGACTTCGGCCCGCTGCGCGAGCCGCGGCAGCAGGTACTTGAGCTGGGCCAGCTCCACCTGCAGCTTGCCGTCGCGGGTGGTCGCGTGCTGCGCGAAGATGTCGAGGATGAGCTGGGTGCGGTCGATCACCCGCAGTTCCATGCGCTCGCCGAGGTTGCGGGCCTGCGTGGGGGTCAGGTTCTGGTCGACGATCACGAGGTCCACGTCGTCCTGGAAGGCGCGGATGACCAGATCGTCCAGCTTGCCGGAGCCGAGCACGGTCCGGGGGTCGCCCCGGGGCCGGGTCTGGGTCACCACGTCGACGATCTCGACGCCGGCCGAGCGGGCCAGCTCGCGCAGCTCGTCGACGTGGATCTGCAGTTCGCGGGCGCCGCGGCCGGCGGTGACCGAGACGAGGATCGCGCGCTCGCGGCCGACGATGCGCTCGCCGTCCGGGCGGCGCGCGAGGGCCGCCTCGCGGTCGCGGATCCAGTCCTGGAAGTCGAAGGCGAACAGGGCCGGGGGTTGCGGGTCGAGGAGTTCGACGCCCGCGTCGCGGTCGCCGGGGCCGCGGCCCCCGGCCGGCGCGAGGGCCGCGGCGTGCGCGAGCGCGGGCAGGCCGTCGCCGTCCACGCCCACCGTCACCATCGCGTCGAGGCGCAGCAGCAGCAGGTCGGTGCGGTCGTCCCGCGTCAGCCCCTCGTTCCCGAAATGCGTGCGCACGCAGCGCAGGCCGCGCAGGCGCCCGCGCCCGGCCCGCAGGCGGCCCCAGTCGGGGAGCGCGATCGAGTGGGCGTCGCCCACCATCACGTGCTGCACCAGCCCGCGGCGGTCGAGCAGCACGCCCACCTGGCGTCGAATCTCGTGGCTGATCTCGGCAAGCTGGCGCGCGAGCTCGTGGGTGATCAGCCGGTCCGCGGGCACCCGGCGCCGGAACAGGCGTTCGAGCCGGCGCGTCTGGCTGGCCTTGAGGCCGTGCGTGTCGCCGAAGACCTGGATCGGACTGCCTCCAGTCACCGACGCGGGGCGGTTGCCGCCGCGTCCTCCCGGGCGAAGCGCCGGTAGACCGCGCGCGCCTCGTCGAACTGGGCGAAGACGTGGGCGCGTTCCCGCCCGCTCCGCCAGCCGGGCCACGCTTCGGCCATCTCCTGCAGCTTGTCGATCCAGCGCAGGGCGTAGCCGGCCGCGTCGGCGTCGCGGATGGGCTGGCCGCCGGCGAGCAGCCACACCGGGTTGGTGAACGCCTGCACCCAGGCCACGTCCATCGGGAACCGCTCGGCGGGGGCGCCCTCGGCCCGCAGGTGGCACCAGCCGCTGGCGGTCACGCGGTGGCGCAGGGTGAATGCGGCCCACCGGCGGCCGGCGCCGGGGGGCGCCTCGTACACGGTCTCGCCGTCGCACACGAGGAAGACGCGCTCCAGGGGGGTGATCGACCACGCGCGGCCGGCGATCCATACGTTGCGGCCTTCGGCCGGCAGGTTCACCTCTTCGCCTGGCAACCGTCCGTCGACGGTCAGCACGAGGAGGGGGCCCGACGAGACGAACGCCCGCCCGGCCCGCAGGTTCTCGAACCACGCGTCCGCGTCGAGGCCGCGCGACCCGGTGTGGACGTAGGTCCGCACCGACCCCACCAGCTTCGAGCGGTGCAGGTCGCTGATGGAGTCTTCGCCCCCGGCGGCGGCCACCCGCAGCCCGTTGTTCCACACCGCGTAGAGGGGGTGGAAGCCGGCCCGCGCCGCGTCCGACCACTCCACCGCGTCGGCGGCCCCCAGCGCCGCGTCGACGATGAACCCCTTGCCGCCGCCGAGGTTGCCGTCGAGGGGGTCGTCGTCGCCGGTGAACGCGTGCACGTAGCCGACGGTGGCCCCCTGCGCCTTCGCCTTCCGGAGCATGTCGGTGTTGCTGGGGTAGAGGCTCTCGACGGCGGTGCCCTCGTAACCCATGGTGAACGGCGAGATCAGGTGGTCGCGCAGGCCGAACATGAACACGTGTCCGTAGAACGGCGGGCGGTACTCCTGCCCCACGACCACCGGATGCCCGGGGGGGGACGCCGAATGCGCTCCGCCCCCCGGCTCGAAGTACTGGTGGTCGAGGACCCGGTTGTCCTTGTTGGCGACCTGGTGGAGCACGAGGTCCTGGTCTTCCGCCTCCGACATCATGACCAGGTTCTCGAGCGAATTGCGGAGGTTGCCGCCGTAGTTCCCGTGCACGTGGGTCGAGGCGCTGCGCCAGCCCGCGGCGGCCATGTCCGCGAACCGGTCGAGGTCGACGGTCAGGGCCGTCGTCTCGCCGGCCGCGACCTCGGCGGTCACCGCGGCGGGGAAGAACTCGAAGCCCTTCACCACCGTCAGCGCGACCGGCCCCGGCGGCGTTTCGACGGTGAATGCGCCGGTGGTGTGGAAGACGTGGTCGCCGCGGGAGCCGAGCCGGGCGTAGGCGTCGGCCGGGGCGTAGAACTTCCCGTCCGACGCGGCGAGGTGGACGCGCGCGCCGGTGAGGCCGCCCGCGCCGGCGTCGCGGACGCGGACCGCCAGTGCGCCCATGGGGCGCCGCCACCGGCGTTCGGCGATCTCCACCGTCCGCAACGCCCCCCCGTGCGTCTCGAGCAGGGCGAGGCGGGGCAGGCCGTGCTCGTTGGTGATGAACGCGATCCACTCGTCGTCGGGGGACCACCGCGGATGGAAGGCGTCGTGCCGGAAGAAGGTCAGCTTGTAGGGTTCGCCCCCCGCCGTCGGCTGCACGTACAGGTTGTTGAACTGGTCGGCGGCCCCCCGCGTCGACGAGTAGACGAAGCGCCGCCCGTCGCTCGCCACGTCGGGCCGGGTGCGGTACAGCGTCTGCTCGCGCAGCACGGTCACCGCGCTTTCGATGCCGCCGGGGGCGGCGGGCACGCGGAGGACGTTGCCGGAGCCGAGGGGGACGCCGCGGTTCGAGACCAGCAGCAGCTCGGACGCTTCGCCGCCTTCCGGGTCCGCGGGCAGCCACGCCGGGGTCAGATGCATGTCCCACGGGCCGAAGTAGAGCCGGTCGGCGGGATAGGCGTGGTCCGAGGTGACGGGCATCTCGTCGCCCGCCCACCGGCCCTCGTCGACCGGCCGCACCGCCACGTTGAAGTAGCCGTTGGGCCGCGTCGACACGTAGGCGATGCGCGTCCCGTCGGGCGAGAAGACCGGGTCGGCGTATACGTGGCCGTCGTCGGTCAGCGCCCGCGTCTCGCCGGTGGCCACCTCCAGCATTTCGAGCTGCACGCGGTCGCCGTCGTGGTCGGCGGTGTAGACGATCCACCGGCCGTCGGGCGACCAGTCGGGGGACGAGTGGTAGGCGTCGGGGCTGTACGTCAGTTCCTCGGCGGCCCCCGTCTCCGGGTCCACCCGCCAGATGGATCCGCTCATCGCCACCGCGATCGACGCGCCGTCGGGCGCCCAGCTCGGGGCCCACGGGGTGGAGCTCGGGGCCGGCGGCAAATAGAAGTTGCGCATGTAGTTCCCGCCGTGCCGCGCCGCGGGGTAGCCGCCGGCCTGGGCGTGCGCGCGCGGGGCGCCGGCCGCGGCGGCCGCGATGAGAACGCCGAACAACGCCGCCCGTCGCATGTGCGCCTCGCTTTCCGCCCGCGGCCTCGCCGTCCTGCCGTCCGTTCGCGGCGTCGCGCGGCCGGGCGCGGTCCGCCGCCGTTCCGCTCGCGCGGACGCTCTCAGTTCCCCGCCGCCTGCCAGCGGGCCCGCAGCGCTTCGCGGTCCACGGCCGTCCCGCCCAGATGGACGGCGGAAATCTGCCGCGTGTTCGCGATGCCGTACATCGGGTTGGCGTCGAGCACCAGGAAGTCGGCGCGGCGGCCGGCCTCGAGCCGGCCGGTGTCCGCGCCGAGCACTTCGGCCGGCGCGCTCGTGGCGATGCGGACGACGTCGGCCGGCGCGACGCCCGCCTCGACCATCAGCTCGAGCTCGCGGTGCTCCATGAAGCCCGGCGCGTGGTCCTGCACGCCGGTGTCGGCGCCGAGCACGAGCCGGGCGCCGGCGTCGGCCAGCTTCTTCAGGCTGCGCTCCATCGCCGCGTACGACGCCCCCGCCCGCGCCGCCGCTTCCGGGTCGCGGTTCTCGAACGACGCGCGGATGCGCGCCCGCACGCCGTCGGCGACCGACTCCAGCAGCAGGGGGTCGTCGACCCAGGCCGGGGGCGCGGCGTGCCGGCCGCGCTCCGAGATGCCCAGGTTCGGCATGACGAACACGCCGTTCTCGACGACGGCGGCCACCAGCGCGTCGTCCATCTCGGCGTCGCGCGGCAGGTGGGCGAACCCGTCCACCCCCGCGTCGACGAGGGCGCGGGCGTCCTCCAGGTAGTAGACGTGCGCGACGACCTGCAGGCCGCGCTCGTGGGCGGCGGCGATGATCGGTTCGTAGAGGTCCGCGGTGAGCTTGTCGACCGTGCCTCCGCGGTCGTCGACCCAGATCTTGACGAAGTCGGCGCGGGTGGCCGCGATCTCTTCGACCGCCGCGCGCGCCTCGTCGGGCGTGGACACCCCGATCGCGGCCGGCCGCATGGCGGCGGCGCCCGGCCCCGCGCCGGGCCGCGCGATGCCCCGGAAGGCGGTGCGCAGCCGGGCCCCGCCCAGCGCGCCCGCCTCCTGTCCGGCCTGGATCTCGAACGCCAGATCGCCGGGGTCGGTCCCGAGCGAGACGATGGTCCCGACGCCGTGGTAGGCGTACCGGTCGAGCTGATCGAGCAGGTTCTCGCGGGTGTAGTTCGCGGAGTCGTAGTCGAGGCCCCGCTGGAACCCGACGTGCCCGTGCAGGTCGACGAGGGCGGGCATGATCGTCTTGCCCCGCAGGTCGACCACCGCCGCCTCCTCGGGCACCGCGACGCGGCCGGCGCGGCCGACGCCGGCGATGCGCCCCTCGTCGACCACCAGCACCCCGCCCCCGATGGGCGGGCCGCCGCCGCCGGTGATGAGGGTCGCCCCCTCGTAGGCCGTCACCGTGCTGACCGGGGCTTCGGGGGCGCCGCCGCCGCAACCGGCGGCGCCGGCGGCGAGAACGAGGACGGCGGGGATCGATCGCCGGGTCATCTCTGCTCCGCGTGTGTGGACGGCCGCGGGGAGGCGCCGACCGACGACCTGGTGGACCTCCGGGTCATCTCTGCTCCGCGGGTGTCGAGCGGTTGCGCGTGTCGGGCGGACGAGCCCCGATTACGGTCAGCGCGGCGTCTCCCCGAATTATAGCGCCGCGGACGCTCGACCCGGCCGGTGTTCCTGGCGCGGCGGGGCGCGGCATGGGCTGGCAGGAGATGCGCTCGTCCGCGCCTGCTTTTCGCCGCGGTCAGCGCAGCAGGTCGAAGAGATAGCTGTACTTGACGGTGAGCGTCCGCCCCGCGCCGGCGGGGACGTAGTCGCGGCCGTCGAGCCCGCGGCCGAGGCCCTGGATGTCGTTGTAGACGATGAACAGCCCGGTGTTGGCGTCCGACAGCAGGCCGAAGCGCAGGTTCGACGACCAGAGGTCGGCGCGGTCGTTGTACTGCACGAGGGCCTGCAGGAACATCCGGGTGGTGAACGAGTACGACACGCGCAGGCGGGCGAGGTTGGTGGTGAAGTCGCCGCCGGGCAGCCGCAGGTCGTTGTAGCTCCACTCCAGCAGTGCGTTGAAGGTCTCGCCGGCGCGGGCCGCGACCGAGGGCGTGACGGTCACCCGGTCGCCGCCGAACAGGCCGCCGACGATGGCGTTGACGTTGAAGCTCACCGGCGCGCCGAGGTTCGTGTTGCCCGCGATCTGCGCTTCGTGGTGTTCGTATTCCCCGACCGGGACGACGACGCCCGGGGAGATCTCGAACGGCTGGAACACGCCCTCGCGGGTGACGTTCACGCCGGTGTGGATCTCGTAGCCGTTGCGCCACTCGACGTGGTTGTCGATGTGGGTGAACTGGGTCTCCTGGCGGCCGCCGGTGAAGTCGAACACCGTGTAGTGGGACACGTGGGGCCGCAGCTCGTGGACGCCCATGAAGTTCTCGGGGCGCCACGTCGTGAACACGCTGCCGTTCATGCGCCGGTAGCTCCGCCGGGCGAGAAAGCCGACCTCGGGATTGAAGTCGGGCGCCACCTCGGTGAAGCCGAGGCTGAGCCGGGCGCGTTCCGACTGGTGCCGGGCGCTGATCCCGTAGGCGTGCGAGCCGCCCGGCCCGGCCGACAGGTCGCCGGCGTCGCCGGTGTCGGCCGCGAAGCCGCTCAGCGTGCCGCCCTCGCCGATGCCCCAGCGGCCGTCGAACGCCACGGTGGTGTTGGCGCCGGCGCCGGCGACGCCGCCGGCCGCGTTCCGGTTGACGACCATGGCCCCGACGTTCGACCGGTTGGCGAGGTCCTGCCGCAGCCGCGCCACCGTGAAGTTCTGGCCCGGGACCGCGTTCGGGTCGTCGGCGCCGCCCACCGCCGCCGTCCGCATGTTGAGGAGCCCGACGTTCGTGTTGCTGCCGACCTTGCCCGACAGCCGGCCCCCGCCGACGATCGGAATCTGCTCGCCGTTTTCGCCGAGTCCGATGCGGCGGCTGAAGAACACGTCGACCGCGCCCGGCTGCCCGACCGAGAACAGGCCCGCGTTCTCGAGGAAGAACGGCCGTTTCTCGGGGAAGAACAGCGTGAAGCGGTCCAGGTTGATCTGCTCGTCGTCGACCTCGACCTGCGCGAAGTCGGTGTTGTAGGTCAGGTCGAGGGTCATGCTGGGGGTCACGCTGTACTTCAGGTCCGCCCCCAGGTCGCCGGTGTTGAAGTTGCTCCGGGGCGCGGTGCGGCGCAGGGTCTCGCCGAGGAGGTACGGCGTGAGCTGCAGGTTGCGCTGGGGGGGCACGGCGATGCCCTGCAGCTCGCCGGCGAGCGACAGGCGGTTGAGGTTGAACTGGCGCGGCAGGGGCGACCAGTACGCCTGCTCGTTGTTGAACCGGATGTTGCGCTGGAAGTTCACGCCCCAGGTCTGGACCTCGGCGGTCGGGTAGCGGAGGGTCCGGAACGGTATGGCGATCTCCGCCGTCCACCCGACGTCGCTCACGCGGGTGGCCACCTCCCAGACGCCGTCCCAGTTGAGGTTGAAGCCGCCGCCCGAGCCGCGCTGCTGCCGGCTGTTGCTGGGGCGCCCGCTGCCCCCGCCCCCGAACCGGCCGCTGCCCTGCCCCTCGTTGGTGAGCTGCCCGTCGTACTCGATGCCGGCCGGGTTGGTGCCGAAGACGAACCCGTTCTGGCCGTCGAGATAGGTGTCGAGGATGACCCGGAAGCTGTCGGTCTCGGTCAGCTCCGAGTCGCGCCGGCTGTCGGCCACGATGATCGTGCCCGGGTCCTCGGTGTAGCAGACCACTCCGAAATAGATCGTGTCGGCGTCGTACACGATGCGGACCTCGGTGCGCTCCGAGGCGGGCCGGCCTTCGAAGGGCCGGCTCTGCACGAAGCCGGTGGCGAGCATCGCCTCCGCGTAGGCGGGGTCGTTCAGCACGTCGCCGTCGAGGGCCGGCGCTTCCTCGACGCTCCGGGCGCGGACCAGGGGGAACCCCGCCGCCGTCAGTTCCCGCGCCTCGACGCGGCCGGCGGCATCGGATTGGGGCTCGGGCCCGGCCGCGGCGGGCGCGGGCGGGGCCAGCCACCACAGGCCGAGGGCCGCGGCGCAGGTGGGTACGCGGGGACGGCGCAGCAGGGTGCCGGTCACGACTCGCTTCTCCCGCCGCCGGCCGGGCGTCCCGGTCCGGCGGCCTGCCGGTGGACGAGAACCAGCCGCGCCGGATGCCCCCGGCGACGGCGTCCCGCTTTTTCGACGCGCACTCCGCCCCGGCCCGTCACGAAGCCCGGGGTTCGCAGACGTCCTGATGCTCCCGCAGCCACTCGAGCAGCGCTTCGGCGGCCCACCGGTGGCCGGTGGGGGTCCAGTGGGTGTCGTGAAGCCAGCTCGCGTCTTCGACCCGGCCGCCCTGGCGGATGACGTAGTCGTGCTGGCTGACGACGGGAAAGCCCCGCGCCGCGGCCATGGCGTTCAGTCCATCGAATCGTCCGTCCCCCGGGGATCCCAGATCCGACGTCGCCAGAACGACCACCGTAGCGCCGTCGCGGTCCGCGCGCGCCTTGAATTGATCGAGGGCGAAGCCCGTCGTTTCCAGGGCGTCCCGGGACCAGGGCGGCAAACCCACCGCTCTGACCGCCTTCGGGTCGTCCGGGGTTCCCTCCAGCCGGCCCAGTCTCCAGTTCACCCAGAGTGATGACCGGGGCCTCCGGACCCTCCACCCGTCCAGCAGGCGCGCGTAGCGGGGGCGTCGCCTGAACGACTCCGCCCGCGCGCGCTGCCTCAGCATACGCTCGCGGCGGCGGGTCGAGAGGGTCTCCCCCCCTTCCTCCCACGCCTCCCTCCACTCCCTGGCGTACAACCAGTCCACGAGGAAGGACCCGGACGCGGTGCGATGCGCCATTATGTACGCCATGTACGCCCGTACGTCCGGGTGGGGAGGATGCAGTCCGATCTTCCCGTCCTCGTTTCTCGACGCGGAGACGTAAGGTATCCGATCGGGGTCCCATCCGCGGTCGAGCGCGCTCAGGATCGCGGAGTTTTCCCGGACGTCGTTGAGATAGGCGACGAGCACGAGGAGCCGGGGATGCAGATGCCGCGCGTACTCGTCGTATAACGGCAGTTGGGCGACCTGCCCCGTACCGCGCATCCCGAAGGCGGACGTGGTGACGTCCAGGTGGGGCAGTTCCCGGGCCGCGAGGGCTTCCAGCCGGACGTGGAACTTGTCGGCGACGGCGACCTCCCTCGCCTCGACGAAGGAATCGCCGATCACGGCGACGTGGCAGCTCGCGGCGGCGCGTTCGGGGGCAGGGGGTTCGCGGTCGAGGAAGCCCAGGCTGCTGGTCTGCGAGACGGTCCAGAAATCGAGGTGGTTCGTCCAGCGCACTTCCGTGTCGGGTTCCCAGACGACCCCCACGCCGGGGACGAATCGCCGGGGGAAGTCCCGCTCGAAGAACGGCGTCGTGAGCCGAAGCCAGGCTTCGCCGGCGAGCCCGATCAGCGCGAGCCCCGCCGCGAGCAACGACACGTTCCAGCCGACCAGGCGCAACGCCCGGCGGAGGTGACGAGGGGGATGGACGCCCGCGCGGTCGGTAGTAGCGTTTCGCCACGGTGTCTCTGCCGGTCCGGTCACGCTGACCTGCGTCGTCCCGGCCCGCACGGCGGTCTCGGGACGGATGCGCCGGCCGCCACGCTGCCCCGGACGTTCCGCGGTTGCCGCCGCCGTGCGATCCGGTCGGCCGCCCGTCGTCGGAACGCCGCAAGCCCGCTGTCCGCCGGAGCCGCTTCTCATCGGACCCTGATTCTACACGGGCGCCCGGTTGCGGCGGCTGACGGTGACTTCCGTCGGCGTGGCGCCGTCCGTCCGTCCGTCCAGAGACACCTCGGCGCCCTGTCGCCACGCGGATGGTGGGGTCGGCGGCGGCCGGGATCAGCTTCGGAAAGGCGAGCGAACCGGTGGGGACGTTGGCTGGAGCGCCGGTCGAGACCAGGCAGGTCGGGCGCACGGCCGAGGCCCTGGGGCGTCCGGCGCCGACCGCGCCGACGCCTGGGCCGGTCCGGCGGTTGGTTCTCGCCGCCGGAGTGCGTACCATGTAGGGGTCGGCGCGCCCGGCGAGCCCGCGGCGCCGACGGGAGGAGAGTTCTGCCATGAGCACGGAACGTCGCACCGCCTGCATCGCGGCGGCGCTGGCCGCGGTCGTCCTGGGCGCCGCCGCGGCGGGGGCGCAGCCCTACGCCGGTCCGCGGACGCCGGACGGCCAGCCCGACATCCAGGGCGTCTGGACCAACTTCGACCCGACCCCGTTCGAGGCGCCCGACGAGGCCGACGTCGAGCGGCTGGCCCCGCTGGCCGCGTGGTTCCCCGGCAGCAACCAGCCGCAACGGATGCCGGCGATGCCCGCGTCCCTCGAAGAGCGGTCCGCGCCCCCGCGGGGGCCGTGGGGCGACGGCCCCGGCGACGCCCTGCGCAACCCGCGGCGGCGGTCGATGATCGTCGATCCGCCCGACGGCCGCCTGCCGGTCCGCGACGAGGCGCGGGCCGTCCGCGACCACAACCTGATCCACTTGACCGACTCCTGGCTGAACCATACGCCCTGGGAGCGGTGCATCACCCGCGGCGTGCCGGGGGGCATCTTCCCGCCCGGCTACGGGGCGGGATACCAGATTCTGCAGGTCCCCGGGTACGTGGTGCTCTTCTACGAGATGATCCACGAGGCCCGCATCATCCCCGTGGGCGGCGCGCCCCATCTGCCGGACCGCATCCGCCAGTGGAACGGCGACCCGCGCGGGCGCTGGGAGGGGGACACCCTGGTCGTCGAGACCACCAACTACAACGACCAGGGCACCATCGGCACGAACATCGCGACCCGCGGCGTGCGCGGCATTCCCCAGAGCGAGAACCTGCGGGTGGTGGAGCGGTTCACGCGGCACGAAGACGACACCATCAGCTACGAGGTGACCGTCGACGACGACCGGGTGTTCACCGCGCCCTGGACGGTGGCCATGCCGCTGAACCGCGACAACGCCTACCAGCTCTTCGAGTACGCCTGCCACGAGGGGAACTACGGCCTCGAGAACAGCCTGCGGGCGGGGCGGGCGGAGGACGCGGCGGCCGTCGGGCCATGACCGCGCCGGCGCCGGTCCGCGGCTGACAGGTATCGCCGCGTGACTTACGACTACGTCATCGTCGGCGGGGGCACGGCCGGCTGCGTGCTCGCCAACCGGCTGTCGGCCGACCCCGGCGCCAGCGTGCTGCTGCTCGAGGCGGGGGGGCGGGACGACTACTTCTGGATCGACGTCCCCGTCGGCTATCTCTACACCATAGGCAACCCCCGCACCGACTGGTGCTACCGGACCGAGCCCGACCCCGGGCTCAACGGGCGCACCATCGGCTATGCCCGCGGCCGGGTCCTCGGCGGCTGCTCCTCGATCAACGCGATGATCTACATGCGGGGGCAGAAGAGCGACTACGACCACTGGGCCTCCCTCGGCAACCGCGGCTGGGGGTGGGACGACGTGCTGCCGGTGTTCAAGCGGTCGGAGGACTACCAGCACGGCGCCGACGAGTGCCACGGGGCCGGAGGCGAGCTGCGGGTGGAAGAGCGCCGGGTGAGCTGGGAGATCCTCGACGCGTGGCGCGACGCGGCCGAAGAGTGCGGCATTCCGAAGATCGCCGAGTTCAACCGGGGCGACAACTTCGGCAACGCCTACTTCCAGATGAACCAGCGCGGCGGGCGGCGCTGGAGCGGCACCAAGGCGTTCCTCCGCCCCGTCCTGCACCGCGCGAACCTGACCGTCCGGACCGATGCGCAGGTGCGGCGCGTGGTGGTCGAGCGGGGCGACGCCGGCCCGCGCGCGGCGGGGGTCGAGCTGGTGGGGGCGGGCGGGCGGCTCGGGGCGCGGCGCGAGGTGATCCTGGCCGCCGGGGCCATCGGCTCGCCGCAGATCCTGCAACTGTCGGGCGTCGGTCCCGGTCCCCTGCTGCGGGAACACGGCGTCGAGGTCGTCCGCGAGCTGGCCGGGGTCGGCGAGAACCTGCACGACCACCTGCAGATCCGCACCATCTACGAGGTGAAGAACACCGTCACCCTGAACCGGCGGGTGAACTCCCTGTTCGGCAAGGCGGCGATGGGGCTGGAGTACCTGCTGTTCAAGACCGGTCCGCTGACGATGCCCCCGTCGCAGCTCGGGGCCTTCGCCCGCAGCGAGCCGTCGCGGGCGGCGGCGAACATGGAGTGGCACGTGCAGCCGCTGTCGCTCGACAAGTTCGGCGATCCGCTGCATCGTTTCGACGCGATCACGCCGTCGGTCGCCAACCTCCAGCCGACCAGCCGCGGCCACGTGCGCATCACGGCCGCCGACCCGCTGAAGGCGCCGGCCATCACCCTCAACTACCTGTCCACCGACGAGGACCGCCGGGTCGCGGTGGCCGGCCTGCGGTTCACCCGGCGCATCATGGCCGCGCGGGCCCTGGCCCGTTTCGAGCCGCGGGAGTGGAAGCCCGGCCCCGAGGTCGACGGCGACGAGGCCCTGGCGCAGGCCGCGGGCGACCTCGGCACGACCATCTTCCATCCCGTCGGCACGTGCCGGATGGGCCGCGACCCCCTCGCCGTCGTCGACGACCGCCTCGCGGTGCGCGGCGTCGCGGCCCTGCGCGTGATCGACGCCTCGGTCATGCCCCGGATAACGTCGGGCAACACGAACGCCCCCACCGTGATGATCGCCGAGAAGGGGGCGGAGTTCGTGCGCGAAGACGCGGCGCGGTGACCGGCGGGCGGCGGGCGGTACGTTACCCGGTTTCCGACTCGGATGGGCTTCGACTTCGTGCGGCGGAGTGACGCGGGCGCGGTCGTCGGCGGACCGCCAGCGCGGGCGGGGTCCCGAGTGGTCGCACGGTGCGAAGGCGATTCCGTCCTTGTATTTGCGGCCCGGTTTGCCGTCGGGAGACGGATGGTTGGCCGTTTCGGGGAGCGGAGAAGGCGTGACGATCGTGCAGGTCGACGCGTTCACGCGCGAACCGTTCGGCGGGAACCCGGCCGCGGTCTGCGTGCTGCCGCGGCCGGCGGACCCGGCGTGGATGCAGCGCGTCGCCGGCGAGATGAACCTCGCGGAGACGGCGTTCCTGGCGGGCCGGGGGTCGGGCGCGTACGATCTGCGGTGGTTCACCCCGACCGTCGAGGTGGATCTGTGCGGTCACGCGACGCTGGCCGCCGCCCACGTCCTCTGGGAAGACGGACACCTTCCGCGGGACGCCGCCGCCCGGTTCCATACGCGCTCGGGCCGGCTGTAACGTTCTCAGGGGCAGGAACGTAACGCCGTGCGGGGGCGCCGGGCGCACCGCTACCCGCCGAACTTCGCCTTCGCCTCCTGGCGCCGCGCGTGCAGGATCGGCTCGGTATAGCCGTTCGGCTGCTCGCGGCCCTTGAAGACGAGGTCGCAGGCGGCCTGGAACGCGACGCTGGCGTCGAAGTCGGGGGCCATCGGCCGATAGTCGGGGTCGCCGGCGTTCTGGCCGTCGACGACCGCGGCCATCCGCTGCAGGGTCTCGCGCACCTGGGCCTCGGTGCAGATGCCGTGGCGCAGCCAGTTGCAGATGTGCTGGCTGGAAATGCGCAGCGTGGCCCGGTCCTCCATCAGCCCGACGTCGTTGACGTCGGGGACCTTGGAGCAGCCGATGCCCTGGTCGACCCAGCGCACGACGTAGCCGAGGATGCCCTGCGCGTTGTTGTCCAGCTCCTGCTGGATCTCCTCCGCCGACCAGTCGGGGGACTCTTCGCGGGGAATGGTGAGAATGCGGTCGAGGTCGGCGCGCGGCCGCGTCCGCAGCGCGTCCTGGCGCTGGTTCACGTCCACCTGGTGGTAGTGCGTCGCGTGCAGGGTGGCGGCGGTCGGCGACGGCACCCAGGCGGTGTTGGCGCCCGCCTCGGGGTGGCCGATCTTGGTCTTCAGCATGTCGGCCATCAGGTCGGGCATGGCCCACATGCCCTTTCCGATCTGCGCGTGCCCGGGCAGGCCGCACTCCAGGCCCACGTCGACGTTCCAGTCCTCGTAGGTGGTCATCCAGGAGGCCGACTTCATGTCCGCCTTGCGGATCATCGGCCCCGCCTCCATGGCCGTATGCATCTCGTCGCCGGTCCGGTCGAGGAACCCGGTGTTGATGAAGAACACCCGGCGCCGGGCGGCCCGGATGCACTCCTTCAGGTTGACGGTGGTCCGCCGCTCCTCGTCCATGATCCCGATCTTCAGCGTGTGGCGTTCGAGCCCGAGGGCGTCTTCGACCTGCGCGAGGGTCCGATCGGTGAACGCGACCTCCTCGGGGCCGTGCATCTTCGGCTTGACGATGTAGACCGACCCGGTGCGGCTGTTCTTGCGGTTCCCGAGATCGTGGAGGGCGATGACCGTCGAGATCATCGCGTCGAGCAGGCCCTCGGGGGCTTCGTTGCCGTCCCGGTCGAGGATCGCGGGGTTGGTCATCAAGTGGCCGACGTTGCGGATGAGCATCAGGCTGGTGCCCTTCAGCGTGACCTCGGACCCGTCCGGCGCCACGTAGGTGCGGTCGGCGTTCAGGGCGCGGTCGACCGTCCGGCCGCCCTTCTCGAACCGGTCCGTCAGGTCGCCCTTGAGCAGCCCGAGCCAGTTGCGGTAGGCGGCCACCTTGTCCTCGGCGTCCACCGTCGAGACCGAGTCCTCGAGGTCCATGATGGTCGTCGTCGCCGCTTCGAGCACGACGTCCCGCACGCCGGCCCGGTCGTCCCGCCCCACGGGGTGGGCGCGGTCGATCACGACGTCGACGTGCAGGCCGTTGTTCTTCAGGAGGACCGACGACGGCGCCCCCGCGTCGCCCCGGTGCCCGGCGAACCGCGACGGGTCGGCGAGGCCGGTGGTGCGCCCGTCCGCGAGGGTGGCCGCGAGGTTCCCGTCCGCGACCGCGTAGGCGGTGACGTCGGCGTGGCTCCCCGCCGCGAGGGGGGCGGCCGAATCGAGGAATCGCCGCACCCAGGCGATCACCCGGTCGCCGCGGACCTTGTTGTAGGCGGTCGTCCGCTCGGCTCCGCCGTCCTCGGGAATCGCGTCGGTGCCGTAGAGGGCGTCGTAGAGGCTGCCCCACCGGGCGTTGGCGGCGTTCAGGGCGTAGCGGGCGTTGGTGACGGGGACGACGAGCTGGGGGCCGGCGATGGTCGAGATCTCGGGGTCGACGCCGGCGGTTTCGACGGTGAAGTCTTCGCCTTCCGGCACGAGGTAGCCGATTTCCTGCAGGACCGCCTTGTACTCCGCGAGGTCGATGGGCTGGCCGCGGTTCTCGCGGTACCAGGCGTCGATGCGCGTCTGCAGCTCGTCGCGCGCGGCGAGCAGTTCGCGGTTGCGGGGCGCGAGGCCGTGCACCAGGTCGTCGAAACCGGACCAGAACGTTTCCGGCGTGATGCCGGTGCCCGGCAGCGCTTCGTCGTTGATGAAGTCGTACAGCTTCCGGTCGACCTGAAGCCCGCCCGCGTTCACCCGGTCCGTCATCGGCTTGTCCCCTGCGCTCCGTCCGCGGTGTCCGTGCCGGACGCCGTCCCGGGCGCCCGGAAGGTCCTGATCTTACCCCGTCTGCGCCGACCCGCGGGACCCCGCCGGCGCGGCGGGCGCATCCGCGGCGCCGGCGAGCCGGTATCGGCTTACAATCGGAGGCGATGCTCGACACGGGCGGCTATCCCGGGGCGGCCCGGGCGGCCCTCGTCTTCACGCTCTTCGTGGTCCTGTGGGGCGGCTACGTCAGCGCCAGCGGCGCCGGCGACGGGTGCGGCGACGACTGGCCGCTGTGCCGCGAGCTGCTCGCGCCCTCGGCGGCGGCGGACACCGCCGACACGCTGGTCGAGTTCGTCCACCGCCTGACCAGCGGGCTCGCCCTGCTGGCCGTCGCGGGTCTCGCCGGCTGGTCGCGCCGCCGTTTCCCCCCCGGCCACCGGGCGCGGTACTGGGCCGCCCTGGCCCTGCTGTTCATGGTCGTCGAGGCCCTGATCGGGGCCGCCCTGGTCGTCTTCCAGTGGGTCGACGTGAACGTCTCGCTGGCGCGGGCGCTGGTGCAGCCCGTCCACCTCGCCAACACCTATCTCCTGATGGGCGCCCTGGGGTGCGCGGCGTGGTGGTCGGGGCCGCGGCGGCCGGCGGCTCTCGATCCGCGGCGCCTCGACCGGCTCGTGGCGGCGGCGCTCGGGGGGGTGGTCGTGGTCAGCGCCTTCGGCGCCGCCGCGTCCCTGGCGTCGACGGTCTTTCCGTCCGAGTCGTTCCTCGACGGGGTGCGGAGCGACTTCGCGCGCGGCGCGCATTATCTCGTCCGGCTGCGCGTCTGGCACCCCGTCGCCGCCCTCGCGTTCGGCGGCTACCTCGTCTGGCTCTGGCGGCGGCTCGGGGCCGCGCGCGCCGACGGCGTGCCCGCGCCGTTCCATCTGGCCGCCGCGGTCTTCGCCGCCGCGCTCGCCGTCGGGGTCCTCGACGCGCTGCTGCTGGCCCCCATCGCCCTGCAGATGGTCCACCTCTTCCTCGCCCACGCCCTCTGGCTCGCCCTCGTGGGCCTCTGGCTCCACCTCCGGTCCGAGCCCGCCGTCCCGGAGCCGTGACCCGTTCTCCCAGCAGTTGCGGCGGGTTGGAGGCCGGACGGGAAGTTCGTTCAAGGACGGTCAAGTAGTCCGGGTGGGTCGAGTCGCCGACGAGCGCGCCGGTGGGCCGGTACGTCGGTGATTTGGCGGCCGGGGAGCGATTGGGCGAGACTGGTTCCATGCCGAGTCGGGACGTGCAGTGGATGATCGGTATCGTGCTGACCGCGGTGATCGCGTTGAGCGCGCAGATCGCGGTTCAGATCAGCGGGGTGCGAACGGACGTTCGGCGGCTGGACGACCGTCTCCGTGCGGTCGAGGTCGCGTTGGCGAAGGTCGATCAGCGGCTTTCGACGCTGGAGAGGTTGAACCTTCCTGCTCCCGATCCCGCGGACTGACTCCCCGCGTGCCGGAGGGGAGGCACGGACGTTGATGGGGGCTGACACGGCGGGCGGCGGGCGCTCGACGACGCCGGCGGAGGTGGTGCGGATGGGTGCTGACTGGCCGACCATCGGCGTGGTGGTGGCGCTCTGAGGTTGCCCCGATTCCGTGGACAGGTTAACGCTTGGGTTCCCATCATGACAGGTCCCCCGGATGGACGGGTTTGCGTGTGAGTCATCAACGAGGAACAAGCGCTGTGGACCTGTGGGAATCTCGCGGCCTCGGTGCAGGCACCGGCGGCAGCGATCGCCCGCGAGATTTCCAACGGCCTGTGGGCGCCCGCCGCGCCGATCTGCGGATGCAGTACGACGCCCCGCGGGCGTCCACAGGCCGGGCAGGTCCACAGCGCCCCCGGCGCCCGCCCGGTCCGCCGACGCCGCGTCACGGCGGTTGTCCGCCTCGCGACAGCGAGGCGAGCCGTGCGCCATCATGCCCTCCCCGTGTTTCCGGCAGCAACGCCGGTGACGACGCCAGCCGGCGCCAGCGCGTCGGGCGCGACCCGGACCGCGGGTTCGAGCGCCTCGCCGGGCCGGTCCCCGTCCGCGGGCGCCGTCTCCCGGAGACGTTCGAAATCCAGCGGCGACAGGTAGCCCAACGCAGAATGACGCCGCCGCGTGTTGTACCACCCTTCGATGAACGCGAACACGGCCGACCGCGCCTCGGCGTGCGTCGCCCACTTCGTGCGGTCGAGCAACTCGCACTCCAGCGTCGCGAAGAAGCTCTCGGCCATCGCGTTGTCGAAGCAGTCGCCGACCGAACCCATCGACGGCGTCACGCCCCATTCCTGACAGCGGGCGCCGAAGGCTGGCGACGTGTACTGGCAGCCCTGGTCGGAGTGATGGATCACCGCCGCCGGCCGGCGCTGCTTCACGGCCATCTCCAGCGCCCCGGTCACCAGCGCCGTGCGCAGGTGCGCCGCCATCGCCCAACCCACGACCCGCCGGCTGAACACGTCGAGGACGACGGCCAGATAGAGGAAGCCGGCCAGCGTCGGGACGCAGGTGATGTCGGCGACCCACAGCCGGTTCGGTCCCGCCGCCTCGAAACGGCGCTCGACCCGATCCGGGGCCGGCCGGACCCGCACCGCCCGCCGCGTCGTGCGCGGCCCGCGGCGCCGGCTCACCCCCGCAATGCCCGCCGCACGCATCACCCGCGCCACCCGCTTGCGGCTCACCGCGGCCCCGCCTGCCGACAGTTCCGCCTGAATCCGGGGCGCGCCATACGTCCCGCGGCTGTGGGCGTGGATCGCGCTGACGCGGACCGTCAGGTCCGCGTCAGCCTGCGCCCGGACGGACGGACCCCGCCGACGCCACGCATAGTACCCGCTCGGGGAGACACCGAGCACCCGGGCCATGGTGGCGATCCGGAAGCGGGCCTGATTCGCGCTCATGAACCGGTAGATCCCCCGGATCCGGTCTCCCGCGCGAACCAGGCCGTGGCTTTTGCCAGGATCTCCCGCTCTTCCCGCAGCCGCCGGTTCTCCCGACGCAGCCGGCGCATCTCCTCACGCTCCCCGGTGCGCAGGCCGTCGGTACGCTCGCCGGCATCCCGGCCGGCCTGCGCCACCCAGTTCCGGATGGCCTGGGCCGACGGCTCGAACTCCCGCGCCAGGGCCTCCGGCGTGCGCCCCGACCGGACCAGCTCGACCATCTGCCGGCGGAACTCCGCCGCATACGGCGGTCTCGATTTCGGCATCGCGGATACCTCCTCCTCCCAACAGGATAGGTGTCCACGAAACCGGGGCAACTCCACTCGGGGCGTTGCTGTGGCGACAGATTGCGGCGGTGGGGGCTCGCGTCGACGCCCTTGACGGGCGCCTGACGAGGGCGATCGGCGACGTGGACCGGCGGCTGGCGCGGCTGCAAGGCTGGATCGAGGGCGAACGGGCTGGCCAGGGGGGGCGCTTCGAGGCGACCAGGCGGCGCCGGCGCTCTGACGACCCCGGCGCTTCCGGACTGATCGGCGGGGTTGCCAGGGGGGGGCGACGGCTGGCTATACTGACCCCGATCTCGGAAGCGGTGCTGCAGTGCCGTTCCGAGGGGGGCCGCGGGGTAGCTCCCCGTAACCGCGCCCAGCTTCGGCGGCGAAGTCGGTGTCGAGCGCCCGGTCCACGCTTTTGACGTGGGGCAGGAACCCAAAGTCGTTCCGTTGCCTGGATCGGGTTCCGCACACCGAAGCCGTAGAAGTGCCACAACCGCCCCACCGTTGAAAGGCTCGGCAATCCGAGCCTTTCTTTTTGTACCTACAGGAAGTCCACCAGCGGCCCCAGCCACACCATCAGGATCGTGATCAGCACGACCCAGCACGCCGACAGCACCGTGCCCGGGGCGAGCATGTCGAGCATCCGGTAGTAGCCGCGGGTGTAGGTGACCAGGGGCACCGCGTCGAGCGGCAGGAGGAAGGCGCACGAGGCGGTGAACGCGACCGGCAGGGCGTAGAGGGCGGGGTTCTGCCCGGTCGACACGGCGAGCAGGGCGAGGGGGGGGATCAGCACCGAGTTGATGACGGGGCCGATGGGCAGCGCGAGATGGATGACGACGGTGAACGCGCTCACCAGCGCGACGATGCCGAACGCGCTCCAGTCCTCCAGCCCCCCGAGCGACCCGTCGACCAGCCATTGGGCGAGACCGGTCTCGACCGAGGCCGCGCCGAGCGCGGTGACGCCGCCCACCATCAGCAGCGCCTCCCAGCCGATGCCGCGCTCCACCTCCTTCCAGGTGAAGAGCCGCATGCCCGGCAGGAACATGACCACCGCCCCCAGGATGCTCACCAGCACCACGTTCAGGGCCGGTATCCACGTGCTGAGGATCCACAGCACGATCATCGCGCCGAGGATGACGAGCACCCGCCACTCGCGTCCGCTCACCGGGCCGAGGGCCGACCGTTCCGCCGCCACGTCGCCGACGGCGGTGACCTGCTCCATCTCCGGCGGGTAGAAGCGCAGCAGGATGCGGACGGAGAGGGGCAGCAGCACGACGACCATCGGGACCCCGATGACCATCCAGTCGAGGAACCGCACGGTGACGCCGCCGTATTCCTGGATGAAGAAGATGCCCAGGATGTTGATCGAGCTGCCCGCCGGCGTCGCCACCCCGCCGATGAGGGCCGCGAACGGGATGCCGATCATCAGGGCCTTGGCGAACGGCGACCGCCCCGGGGTCAACCGCATCTTGTCGAACAGGCCGACGGCCAGGGCCATGAAGATCGCGGTCGCGGGCACGTCGGACATGATGGTCGAGACGAGGCAGGTCCCCACCATGAACACCAGCACGACGCGGCGGCTGTCGGTGCCCGCCTTCGAGAGAAGCCACAGCGAGAACCGCCGGTCGAGGCCCGAGCTGATGAACGCCTGGGCGACCACGAACATCGCGAGGACGAAGAAGAACACCGGGCTGATGAAGGTGTTGAACGCCGTGGGGAGGTCCGCCACCCCGAAGATCGGCAGCAGCACCACCGCGAGCAGCGACGTCACCCCGACCGGCAGCGCCTCGGTGACCCACAGGACGAGCACGACCGCGAAGATGGCGGCCATCCGCTGGCCCTCGGCCGGCAGGGCCTCGGGTCCCGGCACGCTCAGGAGCACCACGGCGAGCACGGCCGCCGCGGCCAGGCCGGCGAGAGCGGAGGTCGACGGGGGCGGCGGTTCGTTCGCGGCCGGGGCGGATGCGGGCATCGAATCTCCCTGGGCGCCGGGCGTCCGGGCGCCCGCGCGGTCCGGGGCGCGGCGCGGCGCGCCGGATTGACCGCGCCAGTGTGTCACAATTCGATGGCGGAGGGGTTGGTCGGGCGGCGGGCGGCCCCGCAACGCGACCGGGGGCTGCGCCGTGACCGCGGGTCGCGCGGCGGCGGCGCTCTCCGGGCCGGCGCCATCGTCCTTCTGGTCCCGGCAGGTCCCGCCAGGGGCGGGTTCGGCCGCCCGCGGGGCGTCCGGGCGCCGCCGCCCGACATCGACACACGACTATGGTCACGCCGCGCGGCGCTCACGGGACCGGCGGCGGCGCGCAGAACGTGCTGCGGCGCGACGGCCGGCCCGTCTTCTTCGCGGTGGACGGCCCGCGGGTGCTCGGTCTCGACCCGCCGCCGCCCGGCCCCGGCGAGACCGTGCGGGTGTGGGCGCGGTCGCTCTCGGGCATGCAGAAGGAGGCGGTCGCCGCCTCGTCCGCCGGCGGGACGTGGCGGCTCGCGAGCGACGAGGGGCCGTATCTCGACGGCTTCGACGCCGCGCCCTGCCCCCTCGCGTTCATGGCCGTGGGCATGGTGTCGTCGTGGATGGACGCGGTGCTCGACGCGGCGCGGGCGCGGGGCCTGATCGTCCGCGGCCTCGTGCTGGCGCAGGACAACCGCTACACGATGGAGGGCTCGGCCCTGAACGGCACGATGACCGGCGGCGCCCTGCCGGTCGAGCTCGCGGTGCGCATCGACGCCGACGGCGATGCGGCGGTGCGCCAGGTGGTGGACGACGCCCTCCGCGGGGCCGCGGCGTTCGACGTGCTGCGCCGGGCGCATGCGTCGCGGTTCACGCTCGCGGTGAACGGCGCGGCGGCCCAGGTGGGCCGGGTCGCGCGGCTCGACGCCGACCGCCCGTCCGACCCGGCGCCCGCGTTCGCCCGCGCCGCGCCCGCCGACGCCGCCGGCGTGCCGGTCGTGCGCCTCGAAGCGGTGAAGCCGGTGACCGGGGTGGCCGGCGGCGCGGGCACCAGCCTGCGGGCCGAGCAGCGCCGGCAGCTCCACGTGCGCGCGATCTGCCGCCGGCGTCGGGACGGCGTGAAGGAGATCGAGCAGCAGCTCCACCGCCCCCTCGGTTCGACGTTCCGCTTCCTGTCGGACGAGCCGCGGGCGCGGGGCGTCGCGGGCGCGGCTCCCTCCGCCGCGTGCTACATGGCGGCGGGCGTCGCTTTCTGCTTCATGACCCAGCTCGGGCGCTACGCCGCCATCCTCGGGAACGACCTGCCCGGCTACCGCGTCGTGCAGGACATCCGCTTCCCCGCCCGCGGCGCCGCTCCCGGCGGCGGGGCGCTCCCGGGCGCCGGCGCGGTCGAGACCCACGTCTACCTCGACACGCGCGACGGCGTGGACTTCGCCCGCCGCTGCCTCGACGTGGGCGAGCAGACGTGCTTCCTGCACGCGCTCTACCGCACGCCCCTCGAACTCGTCGTCACCGTCACCCGGCCGTAGTGGAAGCGCCCGCGCCGTGCTCGCGGGGGCAAGCGGCACACGTGGGCGGACATCGGCGCCCTGCTCGAGCACGCGCCGTGCTCGCGGGGGCAGGCGCCGCCGGGGTGCGGGTGGTGGGGGAGGCGCCGCGGGACGGCGGCAGGCCGCCGATCGTCTCGGGGCGCCGCTTCAGACGAAAAAGACCGCGGCCGACTGATGCCGGCCGCGGTCGACGTCCCGCCTCTGGCGCCCCCGCTCCCGCGGCCGTCGGAACGGCCACGGAAACCAGATACCCGCTTTGTTGGTCCAGGTCTGCGGTCAGTTTGTTTCCCTGGAGTCGAACGGGACGGCCTCGGTATGGCAGCCCGGGGCGAAAGACCACGCCATCGACCGGGGTGTAACATGGGCGGAGGAGGGGCGGTGCGGGCGCGGGGCGATTGGTCCGGCGCCGCGAGCCCGGTCGCCGTCGAACGGGAATCGCCGAAGCGTCCGAGAGCGCACGTGACCGAAACGACGACGTCGGAAGCGGCGTCGGCGCGAGACCGGGCGCCGGCCGGCAGCGCCGACCTCGACTGGTCCGCCGGCCGGCTGGCCGACGCCGGTTCCGATGCGCCGGTCCGCGTCGAAGCGGCGATGCCGCGCGACCTGTTCGACCGCCTGACCGGCCACGACCAGGCGCCCCGGTGCCGCTACGAGATCGCGTCGGGACGCGCGGAGTTCGTGGCCGAGCCGACCTTCGCGCACGAGTCGCGGGCGGCGACGGCGGGCGAGCTGTTCACGCGGGTCGCGGTGGCGCTGGAAGCCGTCGGGGCGCCCGTCGAGATGCAGGTGTCGCGGGCGACCCGTTTGCTGAGCGACGACGGCGCGTTCGAGCCGGACGAGGGTCTGTTCGTCGGGGCGGAGAAGATCGCGGCGGCCGAGCGCGTCGGCGGCTGGCTGGATGTCCGCCGGGGCCACCCGGCGCCGGATCTGGTGGTCGAGATCGACCGCGGCGCCGGTTCGAGCCGCAGGCTGGTTCCTTACTTCCGGATGGGCGTGCGGGAGGCGTGGACCTGGAGCCGCCGCGACGGCGCCGCCATCTGGATCGCCGGCGGCGAGCCGCGGGAACCCGTGCGGCGCGCCGCCGCCAGCCGCGTGCTGCCCGGCGCGACCCGGGATGCGCTCGATGCGCTGTTCGGATCGCCGTCCCGGTCGGAGCGCGTGCTCGCGATGCGGCGGCTCGCCCGCCGCGTCGCGCGGGAACTGATCGTCGCCGCGCCGTCCGCGCCCGCCTCTGATGCGTCGGCCTGAGAGCGAACATGCGCGAGGCGTTCGTCGGATTCGATTCGGCCTGGACGGGCGGATCCGTGTCCGATCCCGGGTTGTTCGAAGACCTTCCGCGGCTCAAGGGGAGGATGGGAGGCCCGCGTCGGATCGCTCCGAAAACACGCCGACTGGCATCCTGACGTCCGTCGATCCCGAAGAGCGGAGACGGATCTTCAATGACGAATACGGCGGCTGGTTCACGCACCCGGCCGTCCCTGACGGCTGATGGTGGCGGCCCGCGCGGCTCTCGACTCGTCGCATGGTGGGGAGTCCGAACCACGTCCGGGAACGATCGCACGCGGGGGGCTGATGGTCCACGAGCCGAGATGGAGGACGAAGTGAGCGAGCAGATTTCCGGGGACGATCGCGCGCGGGGGCTGATGGTCGGGATCGCGGCCGGCAACCTGCTCGGGATCGTGCAGGAGGGGTGGTCGAAACAGGACATCGCCAAGAAGTATCCGGACGGCGTGCGCGAGATAGAGGAGCGGCCAGGCTGCCCGGACGACGACGATCTCGCTCAGGCGCTGATCGTCGCCGAGGCGGCCGGGCGGGGACCGCTCGATCCGGACGATCTGGGGCGCCGGTTCTGGGACTGGGCGGAGACGAACGGCCGGGGCATCGGGATCCTGACCCGCGACGTGCTTGAACTGTACGGCGGGAGCTTTCCGCGGCGCCAGGGAGCCCGGCGCCCCGTGGCGGGCGAGTCGATCGAGCCGCCGCGGGAGCCGGCCGGCAGGCCGATCATCGAGGCGTCGCGGACCGCGTGGGGCGGTGGGCGGGCCGGAAACGGGGCGCTGATGCGTTGTGCGCCCGTCGCGGTCCGCTGGCGTGACGACCCGGCGGCGCTGGTGCGCAACAGCATCGTCAGCGCCGTGCCGACCCACTGGGACCGGCGCTGCGGCTGGTCCTGCGCGCTGGCGAACCTCGCCGCCGCGGCCGCGTTGCGCGGCGAGACGCCGGCGGCCGACGAACTGCTCGACGCGGGCGTCGAAGGCGTGCGGGCCGCGCTGCCCGAACTGCAGCGGTACGGCTACGAGGCGGACGTGCCTCGGTCGGTCCGCGAGGCGGTCCGCGGCGCGTCCGGCGCGGAGGTGGACGACGTCATCGCCGACGGCCGCTCGATGGGATTCACGCTGCTGACGCTGCGGCTCGCGTTGATCGCGCTCTGGCGCGCACCCGGCTTCGAGCAGGGCCTGCGCAGCATCGTCGAGGCCGGGGGCGACACCGACACCAACGGCGCGGTCGCGGGCGCCCTGCTCGGCGCGCGGTTCGGGATCGACGCGATCCCGGCGCGCTGGCGCCGGCGGATCGCGGAGATTCGCGCCGGACGGACGCCGCCGGAGTCGTACGCGGACCGCCTGCAAGCGGCGGGCGAGGCCGACGGCTCGTGGGCGCGTGGAGTGATACGAGCGTCGGTGACGGCGATACGTGCCGGCAGCGGGCGAGGGGCGACGGTCGACGGTGGGAGCGGAGTGGATGAACGCGACATGCCGCACACCACGTGGAAGACGGCGCTCGACGCGTACTGCTACCCGGTGAACCTGACGAAGTTCGCCGACGCGGCGGAATACCCGGGCTGGTTCGAGCAGAACATCAAGCCGGGCAACCGGCGCCAGACGATGGACTTCGAGGACAGGTTCCGAAAATACGGCCGGGACAATCTGGAGGCATGGGGTGAAGTGGCGTTCTGGAAGAACTACGCCATGCCGAAAGCGCGCAAAAAAATCACGCGAAAAGTGCTCGCCGGAGGTGTTTCGGAGGCTTGCGCCGCCAAGCTCTGGCGGGTGTGCAACGACTACGTCGATAAGTTCGATCTCGAATCGTTCCGGGCGTTTCGGAAGCTGTTGTTCAAGACTTCCCGCGTGGCGAACGCCGCCACGTTCCCGGCGTTCGTCCGTCCCGACAAGTTTCCGATGGTCGACATGCAGATCACGCGCTGGGCGTTGAAACACGGTGCGAAGCACCGCTATCCGGGTGGCCCCGCGCTCGAATGCGTGCCCGACCTGAGCAGCGACGAAGTGCTCCGGGAAAGTCACTGGCCGTTCGTCGAGTCATGGATCAAGTGGTGCAGATTCACTGCGTGCAAATTGGAGATACTCACGGGGGATACGTGGCGGGCGCGGGACGTCGAGATGGCGGTCTTCACGGCGCAGAGATCCGGTCTGAAGCTGAATCCGCTACGTTGACTTGGTGACCCGCATGGAATGGCGCGACGTCGTTCGCCGCATCGAGGCGGGCGAGGACAGGCACACGGAGTTCAACAGCCCGTGGTGAAAGTGGGGCATTCCGGGGATCGACACGACGGCTCTGCTGTTCTGCACTGGCGGGCATGGCAATGGGTACGACACGTGACGACGGGTCGCAGCAGTCGATGTGGGTGTCGGCGGCCGACTTGCCGCGAGGCGGGGGTCATCCGTTCTACGAGCGGCTGAACCGGATTCTCGAGGCGGCCGGCTTCGACGCGTTCGTCGAGGGACTGTGTGCGCAGTTCTACGCGGCGAAGACAGGCCGGCCGAGCCTTGCTCCGGGGCGCTACTTCCGCCTGCTGCTGATCGGGTATTTCGAGGGGCTGGACTCGGAGCGGGCGATCGCGTGGCGCGCGGCCGATTCGCTGAGCGTGCGGACGTTCCTGCGCCTGGCGTCGCCGGCGTCTCCGCCGGACCATTCGACGATCTCGCGCACGCGGCGTCTGTTGTCGGTCGAGGCGCATCAGGCGGTCTTCGGATGGGTGCTGGAGCGGTTGGCGGAGGCGAAGCTGGTTTCGGGGAAGACGTCAGGCATCGACGCGACGACGCTGGAGGCGAACGCGGCGATGCGGAGCATCGTGCGTCGGGACACGGGCGATGACTACACGGCGTTCCTGACCCGTCTGGCGCAGGCATCGGGCATCGAGACGCCGACGGCGGAGGACTTGGCGGCGTTGGGCGTGCGGAGCCACATTGCGGAGCCGGATCGGATCCGTCGGAACTGGAAGGACCGGGTGAAGCGGACGGGCCTGATGCTGAAAGATGCATGGAAACGGTTCGATGCGTCTTTCAAGCCCGCGGCCCCGATGTCAAGCCCGCGGTCCCCCGCATTGAAGCGGACCGGTCTGAAAGAAGCATGGAAGCAGGCGAACGTTGATTTTCACAGATCACTTTCCAATGCCATCGGATGTTTATTTCTCATCGTATTTTCTCGTCGTATTTCTCATCGTATTTCTCATCGTTGCTTTACTGAATTTACTGGGCTTCTAGCCCGCGCTGACGGGCGTCTGTTCCGGTTGTTCGAGAAGAATCTTCCACGGTTCGTCGAAGGAGGGGGGACATTTGCGTCGGATCGTTTCGGAGGCACCCGACTGGCATCCTGACGTCTTCGCTCCCGACGAACGGAAGTGAGTGTTCAAGAACGAGTACCACGACTGGTTTCACGCGCCCGGTCGTCCCTGGCGGCCGGTGGGGACGGCCGGCGGCTCTCGACTCGTCGCATGGTGGAGTCCGAACCATGTCCGGAACGATCGCACGCGGGGGGCTGATGGTCCACGAGCCGAGATGGAGGACGAAGTGAGCGAGCAGATTTCCGGGGACGATCGCGCGCGGGGGCTGATGGTCGGGATCGCGGCCGGCAACCTGCTCGGGATCGTGCAGGAGGGGTGGTCGAAACAGGACATCGCCGACGTGTATCCGGACGGTGTGCGCGAGATAGAGGAGCGGCCGGGCTGCCTGGACGACGACGATCTCGCCCAGGCGCTGGTCGTCGCCGAGGCGGCCGGGCGGGGACCGCTCGATCCAGACGATCTGGGGCGCCGGTTCTGGGACTGGGCGGAGACGAACGGCCGGGGCATCGGGAACCTGACCGGCTACGTGCTCGAACTGTACGGCGGGGACTTTCCGCGGTGCCAGGGAGCCTGGCGCGGCGCGGCGGGCGAGGCGACCGAGCCGCCGCGGGAGCCGACCGGCATGCCGATCCTCGAGGCGTCGCGGACGGCGTGGGGCGGCGGGCAGGCCGGGAATGGTGGGCGGGCCGGAAACGGGGCGCTGATGCGTTGCGCGCCCGTCGCGGTCCGCTGGCGTGACGACGCTGCGGCGCTGGTGCGCAACAGCGTCGTCAGCGCCGTGCCGACCCACTGGGACCGGCGCTGCGGCTGGTCCTGCGCGCTGGCGAACCTCGCCGCCGCGGCGGCGCTGCGCGGCGAGACGCCGGCGGCCGACGAACTGCTCGACGCGGGCGTCGAAGGCGTGCGGGCCGCGCTGCCCGAACTGCAGCAGTACGGCTACGAGGCGGACGTGCCTCCGTCGGTCCGCGAGGCGGTCCGCGGCGCGGCCGGCGCGGAGGTGGACGACGTCATCGCCGACCGCGACTCGATAGGGTTCACGCTGCTGACGCTGCGGCTCGCGTTGATCGCGCTCTGGCGCGCGCCCGGTTTCGAGCAGGGCCTGCGCAGCATCGTCGAGGCCGGGGGCGACACGGACACAAACGGCGCGGTTGCGGGCGCCCTGCTCGGCGCGCGGTTCGGGATCGACGCGATCCCGGCGCGCTGGCGCCGGCAGATCGCGGAGATTCGCGCCGGCCGGACGCCCCCGGAGTCGTACGCGGACCGCTTGCAAGCGGCGGGCGAGGCAGACGGCTCGTGGGCGCGGAGTGGGTGAACGAACATGCCGCACACGTGGAAGCAGGCGCTCGACGAGTACCGCTACCCGGTGAACCTGACGAAGTTCGCCGACGCGGCGGAATACCCGGGCTGGTTCGAGTGCAACATCAAGCCGGGCGACCGGCGCCAGACGATGCACTTCGAGGCCAAGTTCCGAAAACACGGCCGGGATAGTCTGGAGGCATGGGGCGAAGTGGCGTTCTGGAAGAACTACGCCATGCCGCCGGCGCGCAATAAAATCACACGCAAAGTACTCGCCGGAGGTGTTTCGGGGGCTCACGCCGCCGATCTCTGGTGGGCGTGCGACGCCTACGTCAAGAAGTTCGATCTCGAATCGTTTCGGGCGTTTCGGAGGTTGTTGTTCCCGGCTTCCAACGTGGCGACTGCCGCCACGTTTCCGGCGTTCGTCCGTCCCGACAAGTTCCCGATGATCGACAAGCAGATCACGCGCTGGGCGTTGGAAAACGGTGCGGAGCACAGCTACCCGGGCGGCCCCGCGCTCGAATGCGTGCCCGACCTGAGCGGCGACGAAGTGCTCCGGGAAAGTCACTGGCCGTTCGTTGAGTCATGGATCAAGTGGTGCAGATTCACTGCGTGCAAATTGGAGAGACTCACGGGGGATACGTGGCGGGCGCGGGACGTCGAGATGGCGGTCTTCACCGCGCAGAAATGCGCAAAGTTCCTAACCGCCACGCCCGGAAAGGAGCATAGATGATAGAACAAGGAAAGAAGCTGTTCGGAAAGCTCTACATCGGCGACCCCAAGCCGATTGGAACCTCCAAAAATCGTCTTCGGTTACCGGGTATTCAGGCCGATTTCGCCCGTGCCACAGGGGCGAAATGGAGCGGACGTTCGGGGAAGTTGCGGCATGACGCTGTTGCGCCGGCACAGTTTTGTCGTTCTGGCGGGACGGGGTTCTACCCGTATGGAGGGCGGCGCGCGGTGTTCCGGCCGCGCATTCTCACCCGGCCGTCGGCGCGGCGTTCTCGTCGGCGCGGCGGCGAAGCCCGGACGTGGAGCAGGCCGGGGCGGTTGTGACCGGCCCGGCGTCGAGATGGCGGAGAGCCGGGGGGTGTCGGGGCGCGGCTTGCGCGAGTGTCGGTCCGGGGGCGTGGGCCGCGCGGGGCCCGGGCGGAACGGATTCGTGGTTCCCGCGCCGCCGGCGTCAGGCGGGCGGCGGCAGGGCGAGGGCTTCGGGGACGACGGGTTCGGGGGCGCGCAGCATCGTGGTGAACAGGGCGCGCGGGTCGAGACGGCGTTGGCGGGCGGTGCGCACGACGCTGGCCAGGATTTGTTGGGTGTCGGCTCCGCGCCGGGTGCGGTTGCCGCCGCAGACCTTGCGTATGGCCACCGCGGGCCGGATGGCCTGTTCGGCCCGCCAGTTGGTGGCGTCGATGGACGGGTCGCGCAGGAAGAGGAACACGGCCGGGAATTCGCGGGCCAGATGCCCGGCGAAGCGCTCGGCGGCGGCCAGCGGCGGCGGGGCGTCGATGAGCCGGCCGAGCCGGGCTTCGAGCCGGCCGCGGGCCGACGCGAGGCCGTGCTCGCCGATGCCGCCGGCGTTGCAGCGCGTCCGCAGGTCGAGGGCGTCCTGCAGGACCGTCTGCACGGCGGCGGCCCAGGGGCTGTCGGGATGATCGTTCCGCAGGTCCTTGCAGCGCCGCAGGAGATGCGCCAGACAGGTCTGATGGGGCGCGTGCTCGAAGCCGCGATACGCCACCCACCCGTCCCGCACCAGCACGCCCGCGAAGTCGGCGCCGAGCACGGCGGCCGCGTCGGCGAACCCGCGGCCGGCGCGGATGGAGTACACCGTCGTCTCCGGGGTGGCGTACGCCCACAGCCAGAAGGGTTCGGTGTTCACGCGCCAGCCGGTCTCGTCGGGCGTGACCACCGGGCTGCGGCGGACCTGCTCGCACAGTGCCGCATACGCGGGCGCGGCCGCGTCGGCCGTGCGGTGCAGCAGCCGGACCAGCCCCCCCCTGGTCACGTGCAGCCCGAACCGGGTCTCCAGCACGCGGACGGTCTTCTCCAGTGGCAGGCCCCACTCAGTGTGCAGCTCGGCGGTCAGGGCGGCGACGTTCGGTCCCAGCTGCACGCCGGCTGCGCCGAGCGCATCGGAGGTCTGCAAGGGGTGCCGGCCCTGCACGCGCCGCCGGCACTGCGCGCAGTGGCCCACCTCGACGTCGAAGCGGCGCACCAGCGGGCGCACGTCCGGCACGTCTTCCTGATACTGCTCCGCCACCCGGTCCAGAGCGACGGCGCCGCCGCAGTCCGGGCACGTCTTCGGGGTCGGCGCCGCATATATCTCGTCGACCCGGGTCGGCGGCCGGCGGTTTCCCTGCTTCCCGTACTGCGCGCCGGCGCGCCGCCCCGGGGGGCGTCCGGTTCCCTGGCGGCGGTCCTTGGCGAAGGGGGCGGCCTGCCGGCGTCCGGCGCGCCGCGCGGCCTCGAGTTCCTTCTCCAGGCCCTCGATGCGGCGCTTCAGGTGGTCCCGCTCCTCGATCAGCGTGGCGTTTTCTCGTTCGAGGTGTTCGATGCGCCGCACGTCCCGGGGATCCCGCTGGGGTCCAGGTCCCATCGAACCGCTCCGGTCATCGCTCCTGCGCGCCATACTTCACGTATCGGCACGTGGTCGACGGACCTGCATACCTTTTCGTGGATTTTTTTCGCCCGACCCGGTAACCGAAGACCAAAAATCACTACGAAGCGTTCTTGGCGGAAGGCGAGACGGTCTACATGGAGTTCAAGGGCATACGAGATGCTTTGATTTTTACCCAACACCGGATGATGGTTCTTGACCCGCAAGGCATTCGAGGGAAAAAGGTGGAGATCACTTCGATTCCGTGGAAGTCAATCTCGGCTTTCTCTCTCGAGAATTCGGGGACTTTCGATCTCGACGCGGAGCTCAAGGTGACTGGCTCCGGCTTCGGTATCCATGAGTTGGTCTTCACGAAAGGAACGGACGTAAAGGAGGTCAATAAGTTCATCACGAACCGCGTGCTTGGCGTGTAGTTCGGTTTGAATGTGAAGCGGGCATGGAGATGCGGTCCGGATCTGAATCCACACTACGTTGACTTGGTGACCCACATGGAATGGCGCGACGTCGTTCGTCGCATCGAGGCGGGCGAGGACCGGCACACGGAGTTCAAGCGGGGGCTCGGAGACCTGTTGGCGGTCGGCAGGGCGACGTGCGCCTTCGCGAACACCGAGGGCGGTCTGCTCGTGCTGGGGGTGGAGGACTCGAAGGCGATCACGGGCGTCAGGGAAGACACGGAGCGCGTGCAGGAGCGTCTGGCCGGGTTCCTCCAGACCGGCTGCAGCGCGCCCGTTCACGCCCGCACCGGACGTCACGAGGAACCGGCGGCGGGCTGGGTGCACTGGATCGAGATCCCGCGGCAACGCGGATTCGAGCCCCTGCGCTACGGCGGCCGGGTCTGGGTTCGGCGCGAGCGCAGCAGCGTGGAGCCGTCGGCGACGGAACTCCAGGAACTCTACGACGCGTTCGGGTACATCCTGACCGAGGAACGCGCCATCCTGGACGCGCCGCCGGCGCACATCGACCTGGAGGCGTTTCGCGCGTATCTGAAGCGTCTGGGGTTCGACGTCGACGGCGAGCCGCAGCCCGACCCGGAAGACGACCTCCGCAACCGCGACGTGCTCGTCGAGGTGGGAGGGGAGCCGCGCGCGACGCTCTACGGCGTGCTGGCGTTCGGAAGGGACCCGCAGCGCTACGCCCGGACGCGCGATTTCCGCATCGAGTGCGTGGCCTACGCGGGCGACGACCGCGCTTCGGAGGTGCTGCAGGTCGCGAACGCGGCCGGGCGGCTCGACGAGCAGGTGGACCGGGCGACGGCGTGGTTTCTCGGACTCGGCCGTTTCGAGTCGTACGAGGGCCTCGTGCGGGAGGACCGCTACCTGTTGCCCCGGCGCGCGGTCCGCGAGGCGCTGGTGAACGCGGTGACGCATCGCGACTACGCCGTCACCGGCGCCAAGGTGCTGCTCGAAGTGTTCGACCGGCGCGTGGACGTGACCAGTCCGGGCCGCCTTCCCAACCACGTGACGGCGGATCGCGTGCGCGCCGGCGCCAACCCGCGGTCGAGAAACGAGTCCCTGGCCCACTTCATGGCGGGGATGGGCTTCATGGAGCGGCGGGGCCGAGGCTGGCTGACGATGCGCCGCGAGATGTCCGCGTTCAACGGCACGGAGCCGGAACTGCTGCACGACGAACCCGACCGGTTCGTCCGCGTGACCTTTCGCCTTGCTCCCGGCGATGGCGGGGCGTGACGTCCGGCCCGGTCCGGTTCGCGGTCGGACGCGCGGGTCACGCCGGGCGCCGCCGGTCGTTCGCGTGACCTTTCGCCTTGCTCCCGGCGGGAGCGGGGCGTGACGTCCGGCTCGGGCCGGTTCGCGGTCGCAAACCCGCGGGGTCACGCCGGGCGGCGCGGCGCGGACCCGGCGCGGACCTCGCGCCACAGGCGGAGCGCGGCCGGGAAGTCGCGGTCGGCCAGGGCGGCCAGCGCGAGCGCGGTCACGGACGCGGGAGACCGGTGCAGCGCGCAGGCGCGGCCGGCGCAGTCGCGGGCCTCCGCGCGGTCGCCGCGGTCGAGGGCCGCCCGGGCCTGGCGCCGGTGGCGGGCGGCGGCCCGTTCCACCGCCAGCACCTGCCGGAGGTCGGTCTGGCAGCGGTGACAGGACGGCCCGCCGGCGTGCCGGGCGCCACAGGTCGGACAGCGTTCCATGCCGGCGGTTCCTCCCGGGCAACCTATTCCAGGTAGAAGAGGATCTCGTCGAGCTCGCGCTTGAGGTCGGACGCCGGCGCTGCGCGGCCCTCCCGCAGTGCGTCCCGCAGATCCTCCATCAGGTTGATCATCTCTTCGCGGTCTTCGGCCGGCGCGGCTTCGAGCGCCTTCTCGGCCCGCGCGAGCGTCTCGCGGATTTCCCGGGCCGCGTCCGGCGGCACCCCCGCGGCCGGCGCCGCCGGAGTCCCGGCGCTGCCGGCAGGGGCGTCCCCGGCGCGGCCGGCAGCGTCCCCGGTGTCGCCGGCGTCGTCCCCGGCCGCCTCGTTCCAGAGCGCCGAGACCCGTTCCCGGGCGGCGCCGAGCGCCTCGTCGGTGGAACGGCCCAGGGCGTTTTCGACGACGGCGCGGAGCTCGCGGCCGGTCGCCCGTTCCCGGGCGTGGACGTGCAGCAGACCGTCGAGGTCCAGGCTGTAGGTGACGACCAGGCCCTGGTCGTAGGCGTTCTTGTCCTGGTTCAGGCCGCTGAACATGAAGGTGCCGATCTCCACGTTCTTCAGGGCGTCGGGGTCCTCGCCCTGGTAGACCTTGACGTCCACGGCTTCCTGGTTCGGAAGCATGGTGTAGAACACCTCGGTGCGGGTGGCCGGCAGCTTGCTGTTGCGTCGGATGATGGGCACGAACTCGTGGCCGTAGGGCGCCCCGTGAAGCTCCCCCGCGGCGCTGGTTCCGAAGGTGTAGGGCGTGATGTCGACCAGCACGGCCCGCATGTCGTGCCCCATCTCGATCCCCGCCTGCACGCCGGCCCCGAGCGCGACGCACAGGTCCGGATCGACCTCGCCGTGCGGCTCCTGCCCCAGCCGTTCCGCCAGCACCGCCGCGATCCGCGGGATGCGGGTCGAGCCGCCCACCAGCAGCACGCGGTCGAGCTGGTTCGGACGCACCCCGGCGTCCTGCAGGGCGGTGGTCACCGCCTGGAGAGAGCGGTCGAGCAACGGCTCCAGGTCGCGCTCGAAATCGGCGCGGGTCAGCTCGCAGGAAAGGTGCCGGGCCTCGCCGTCCACCGTGGCGACGTGGTCTTCCTCGACGCGGACGTGGGGGCGATCCGACAGCTCGATCTTGGCGCGTTCGGCCGTCCGTCTCAGCCGCGCCTGCAGCAGGCGGTCGTCGTGGGCGTTCTCGACGCCCTGCTCCGTCTCCAGGAGGGTGTTGAGGCGGTCGAGGACGAGCGTGTCGAAGTCGTCGCCGCCGAGCTGGTTGTCGCCGGTGGAGGCCAGCACTTCGACCACGCCTTCCTCCATGCGCACGACCGAGACGTCGAAGGTGCCGCCGCCCAGGTCGTAGACGAGGAGGGTGCGCCGACCGCGGCCGCCGCTCTCGTAGCTGAGGGCGGCGGCGGTCGGTTCGTTGATGATCCGGACGACCGTCAGGCCGGCGATCTCGCCGGCTTCCCGCGTCGCCTGCCGCTGGGCGTCGGTGAAGTAGGCGGGCACGGTGATGACCGCCTTGCGCACGTCCGCGCCGAGGGCGCGGTCCGCCCGCTCCTTGAGCGCCTTGAGGATGAAGGCGGAGATCTCCTGCGGCGTGCAGGCTTCGCCGCCCAGCCGCACGCTCGTCCCGGAACCCATCAGGCGCTTGACGGACAGCACCGTCCGCTCGGGGGCGGCCGCCGCCTGGTTGCGGGCCTGGCGTCCGACGATGACGGCGCCGGTCTCGTCGAGTCCCACGCACGAGGGCAGGATGGCTTCGCCGTCCTCCTCCACGATGGAGGGCTGCCCGCCGGAGATGATCGCCACCTCCGAGTTCGTGGTGCCCAGATCGATGCCGATGATGGTGTCGGTGTCGCTCGCCTTGCCGGCCATCGTCACTCCTGCGTGGAAAGTCGGTTGACCGCGACGTCGGCGAGACGCAGCACGTCGCCGCGCCGCACGAACCCGCTCTGCAGTTCTTCGACCACCCGCCCGTCGCCGGCCTGCTCGACGCGGCGCACGTCCACCGCGCGCATGACCCGGGCGTCGAACGGTTGTCCCACGGTCGGCACGCGCCGGACGTCGAACCGGGACAGCATCCGGTCGAAGCGCCTGATCGCCAGCTCGTAGCCTTCGACGACGCCGGCGGCGCCCCGCGGCGGGCGCCGGAACAGCCGGCGGCGGCCGCGCAGCCGGACCGCCGCCTCCCGGCCGCGCTCCAGGGCGTCGCGCACGTCCAGGGTCGCCGCGAGGCAGCGGTCTTCGGCCGTTCTGGAGACGCGCTGCTCGAACGCGGCGAGCGTCTCGCCGCCGCGCTCGGCCTGGCGGGCCGCCGCGTCGTACCGCTCCGCGGCCGCCGCCAGCTCCCGGCCGGCCCTGGCCTGCTCCCGGTTCTGCAGGCGGATCTCCTGCCGCAACGCGGCGAATTCCGCGAACAGGTCCCGCAGGCCGCAGTCCGCCGCGCCGTCCGCGGCGGGTTCCGGGGGTTCCTCGTCCACCGCGGCGAGCCACTGCCGAAAATCTTCCAGCGCCTCCCGCTTCCAGTCCCGGCCCGGTTCACTCATGCAGCTTCCGTTCCACGGCCAGCAGGGTCTGCAGACCGGGCGCCCTGCGACGCTCGGGGCGCGCCCGCACCAGCGCATCGAGGGCGATCTCGAAGTCACCGTAGCCGGCCGTTCCGAAGAGGGCCGTGCGGACGCGCGCGCGATCGTCCTTCAGGGCTTCGTAGGCCGCGGTGATCTGCTCGAAACGTTCGGCGTCCTCGCCCGGCCGATGCGCGCGCACCAGCTCCAGGTAACGGCGGCGGATCTCGCCGCCCGTCGCCGACGGCGACAGGCCGAGCACCAGGTAGGGGGCAAGCATATCCTGTTCCGGCTAGCGGCCTTTCCTTCTCGCACGGGGAAAGAGCAGCGCCTCCGCCTCCGGCGTGAGCGTGTCGCGGAAGCCGCCTGCTTCGCACTCGCGCGCCACCCGTTCCAGTTGCCGCCGCGTCCCCGGCTCGGACCGCATGTTGCCTGCGACTTCCCGCAGTTCCAGAGCCGACGCGCCGCGCAGGCCGTTGTCGTCGATCAGCTTTTCCAGGTCGTCCAGCTCGTTGTACAGATCCTGATCGAACAGCGATTCCTGCCGGGCTTCGCCCGGCGCCGGCGCCGCGTCCTCCGTCACCGGTTCGGCTGCCGCCGGTTCGGCCGCCGCCGGTTTGGCCGCCGCCGGTTCGGCCCACGCCGGGTCGCCGGGAAGCAGCAGGTCCGCCGCCGTCGGGCCGTCTGCCGGCACGCCCAGGTTTTCGAGTTCCTCGGCCACCGCGGCCAGAAAGTCGTCGATCGGCGGCATCGCCCCGCCGGGCGCGGCGGACGGCGTGTCGAGCGGTTGGAAGTCGAACGTCAGCAGCGCCCGGCGCAACCGGCCCCGCGCATGACGGGCGAGCCGGTTGGCGGCCGCCCGCAGCCGCTCGCGGGTGGCGGCGTCCGCCTTGTCCACGATCTCGATGAAGCTCCGGGCGCCGCTCTCGCGGCCGGTCAGGCGGCGGAGCACGGCGTGATAGAAGAGCAGCAGCGGGTCGCGCCGGGATTCTTCGACCCCGTGGAGGCGGTTTTCGATCGCGGCTTGCACCTCGATCCAGGCTTCGCAGTCCATCAGGACGTCGACGGCGGCCGGCAGGCGCTCCACGTCCAGGCGCGCGAGGAGTTCGGGCCACCAGTCTTCGAAGATCCGTGCGACCTGCTGGTCGCCGTAGACGACGTCCAGGGCGGCGGGCAGCGGTTCGAGCAGCCGGACGACGTCCTCTGCGCCGCACTCGTCGATGAGAGCGGCCTTGCGGGCCAGCATGCGGCGCAAGGCCGTGCCCGTCCGCGGTCCGACGTTCCGGATGTGCTCGTTCTCGTTCACGTCGTGGATCAGCAGGCCCAGCGTCCGCAACTGTTCCGCCGGCGGCAGACCCTTCAGGCGGCGGCCGACGGTCTTCGCCGCCCCGTCGCCGCCGGCCGCGATTTCCAGCAGAAGCCGTTTCGCCGGCAGAACGAGGTCGGTCAGCCTCCGTCCGAGGTCTTCGGCGCGCTGAAGGTCCCTTTCCGCGAGTGCGAACCGGCTGTTCTTCCGGCTCTGGTCGGCCGACTTGAGGAAACCCACGGCCTGCAGGTCCAGGAGCCGATCGTCGTGGGGGGCGCGCTCGCGGGCCTCGGCCAGCGCGCTTTCGGCCCGGCGGTACGCGTTCTTCGAATAGTAGTGGGTGGCCAGCTCCAGCCACGGCGTCGGATCGTCGGGGAACTGGCGCGCCATGTCCTCCAGGACACGCTCGACCCGCGCCTTGGCGGGGCGCGCCTTGGGGTAAGGCCATCCGCGCAGCAGGTCGAGGGTGAAGAGGTAGCCGTCGCGGTTGTCGGGATCGGCCGCGAGACTCGCGGCCATCAGCTCGACGAGGGCCAGTTCGCGGGTTTGCAGCGGCCGGCCGATCAGGACGGTCACCGCCTTCCTCATGGCGGGAGGCAGGAATTGGAGATGCACGGCGCTTCTGCCCGTCCGCGCCAGCGATTCCAGCACGCAGGCGCGCGCGATGGCCTGATCTTCCGCCCGGGGAAACTCCGCCGGCAGCTCGGCGAGGAACCTGGCCGCGGGAACGGGATCCCACGACGCGGACGACACCCGCTGCGTCAGCAGCAGGATGCGGGCCGCGACGCGGTCGACCCGATCCGCCGGCAGCAGCCGGCGCACCAGTTGGACGGTCGCGGGCAGGGCGAAGGCGTTCCGGGCCGCCGCCAGCCCCACGATCTCCAGCAGGTCGATCCGCGCTCTGGCGGGGTCTTCGGGGTAGACGGCGTCGGCCAGGCGTTCAATCGCGGTCCCGACCGCGCGCACCTTCCGCTGGCGCAGGGCCTGCTTCAGATCGGCGGCCAGGACCGCGGTCCTCACACGCTCGCCGCCCAGCTCCGGAGGCGCCCCGGCCCCCTCGCCGCCGTCGGCCATGCGCCGGCAGGCGTCGGCCGTGCGGGCCAGGGCGAAATCGGGCGGCAGGCGCTCGACGGTGCGGCGCAGTCCCTCGTCGTCGCCCGCGCCGAAACAGACCATCGCCTTGGCGAACAGGCGCCAGGCGGCGAACGGCGAGCGCCGCGGCACCCCCTGCAGCCGGTCCGCGGCCTCCGTCCAGTCGCCGGCGTCTATGGCGTCGAGACCGGGCGTGACCGCCGCGGCGTCCCGCCGCAGCGGGTGGCTGGCGTCGAAGACGTCGAGACCGTCCCAGAAGCGCTCGACGACGAGCCGGTCGGCGAGCGCCCGTTCCACCTGGGGCAGGGGCGGCCCCTTGCTCACGTGCTCCGCATAGGCCGCCAGGGCGTCCGGGCCGTCCAGATACCGGACGTACTCGGCCCCGTCGGCTTCCGACAGGGCCGGCAGGGAGAGGGACGCCCGGTGCCGCTCGGCCGCGGCGCGCATGGCCGCCGCTTCCTTTTCCATGCCCTTCGCGGCGAGCTGCCGGGCGCGCTGCATGGAGGCGCAGAAGGTGGCCAGCGGCAGTCCGGGCAGGCCGCGGTCGCGGTCCCGCGCCTGCCGGATCAGTTCGAGCGCCTTCCGCCCGTCCCCCGCGGCGAGCGCGCCGCGGGCCTGTTCCAGCAGGCGGCGCGGAGATACGCGCGCCGCGCGCGCCGGCGTCGACCGCTTGCGATTGCCGCGATTGCGCCTGTTGGGCAATTTCGATGGTGCGGAGTCCCGCCGCCGATCGGCCGCCGCCGGCGCGGGCCGTGGTGGTCCGACCGAGGACGGCGACATGGTAGCCGGAAGGGGAGTGCTTGTCTACCTGGCCGGAAGGCATCGCGCGCCGGCCGGTGTCGTCGATCGTCTCGATCCGATCGTTCTGGACCGGGGTCGAGCGAAACCCAAAGACGTCGGCGCCTACCGTCTGAAGTCGAATCGGCAGTGTCGACCCGGCGCAGGCCGGTCAATCCCGCAGCCAGGACCCGACGGCGGCGAGGGCATCCGTGGCCGCCTTGCGGAGCGCGTCGAGATCGACGCTGCCGTCATCCGCAATCGGGGCGAGTTCCTTGCGGGTGTGCGGAAAACCGTCTTCGTCGACATCCTCGGATGGCCAGTCGGCGCCGAGGTCCAATCCCGTGATCGGGTCGAATTTGTCTTCATGGAGAGAAAGCCAGAGCAGCGCTCTCTCGTTATCGACTACCACACCGGGAGAGAGCGCGAATTTCGTATCGGCGATGTCGAGGACGTGGCCCAAAACCCCGTTCAACCAAAGGGCATGCGTATCGAGTTCCAGATCCCACCACTCTGGAGTATCTGCGATTCGTCCGAGGCTTGAGATCCCGATATCGCAGGCATCCAGCGCAGGCTTCCAGACGGCACTCCAGAGTTCATGCAAGAAAATCGCATACTCACACTGCGCTTGGTGCGCCGCCAGCACCGCGCGGTGAAAACTCGGCAGATCGTCCCACTCGAGATCGACGGGAACGTGAAGGGATTTGGCGTCCAGGATGTGGTCTACCGCTTCCTGCACCGCACGGTCCTTGCAATACGCCCGATAGCTCTCGGGTACCTGGATAGGCATGCTCGTCATCTCCTGTCGGATTTCCAGGATCGTGGCGCCGTCAGCCGGCTTGGCCCCAAAGGGTTCGACGGAACTGGCGGTACGCAGTATCGTCGTGGTCGCCGGACAATGCGCGCTCATGCGCGATCAGCAGATCGCGCCACGCCATCCAGCGCCACTTCTTGTTGCGTCGAAGAGCTTGGCGAGTGTGTTCGCCAAGTTCCGATGACACGATGAAGAATAGCTGCCGATGCTCCGGCCATCTCCTTTGAAGATGTTTGACGTATGCCGGCAACTGGCCGCTGGTGACGTGATGGCCGAACTTGGCTTCGATGGCCACCGCAATCCGGTTCGACGGATCCTCCCACTCGATCAGCAGGTCGATGCGCCGGTTCCCGGCCGCAAGTGCCTCCGCTTCGATGGTCGTCTCGGCTCCCTCGTCGCGCAGTTCGATTCCCAGGCGCCGTTCGACGCCCAGCGCCCGCAACAGCGCGCGGGTCCTTGCGATGCGTACGGTTCGATCCGGCGCACCGCGACGGCGGTCGAGGAAGTAGGAGAGTCCTCCTGTGAGCTGCGGCTCCGTAAACCATGCCCAGGCGATGGGTTCGGTTCGAAAGAGGTGATGCCGGAGGTCCAACGCGAACACGCCGCGCAGGGCCGACGAGCCGCGGGACCAGTCCGGCGGCTCGCGGAAAGCAAGGGAGCCTCTTCTGATCGCCCTGGTCAGAGCGTGGGACCACGTCTCGGCGAGGCGGACGAGAGCCGAACGCCCGTCGGACCAGCTCGGTCCCCGGAATCCGAAAGCGCCGCTTCGGATCGCCTTCGTTACAGGATCGGAAGACGTAGTCATCGTACGGATGTCTTCGGTTACCGGGTGTTCGGGCCGATTTCGCCCGTGTCACGGGGGCGAAATGCGTTTTTCATCTCCAGTCCCGTCCGCGTCGATATGTCTTTTCGATGCGTGCTAGGTTATCCGGCACCATCCGGTGCATCTGTCTCGCGCACGGCGGTAAATATCCGTTTGATTTTTTTGATGGCATCTTCCGCGGTCTTCAGGTTGTTTTCGAAATGTTCCCCGATACAGTCACGCCGGACATCGGGGACAAGCGTACTCTCCATCCCCTGCATCGCGTCCGATACTGTTACCAGGACCGCAGCGCCAATCCACAGGGTGTCTTCGATATCTTGACTGGAAACCAACGATTGGTTTCCCTGGTCCAAGTGCAAACGAATCATCAGCGATCGTCTGGAAACATCGAAGAATGGCATGTGGCCCACATGTCGGATCTGAGAGAAGGCGCCATCAGGAAGAGTCGCCTTCAATTTAACCGCATACTGTCGTAAAGAATGAAGTTGATCGCGAAGTTCGCTGTCTGCCAAGGACGCCAACAAAGGATCCCAAGATGTGTCGTCGAGTCCCATCAAATCTCTGAAGAGAAGACGGCTTTCCTGTGAGAGATTGCTGTCATTCCCGGCCTTGATAGCGACAATGATATCGGCAATGTCTTTCTTTGCGCGGGTCAACCGTTCTGCGTTCAGGGTCATGTTATACCGTCTCCTGGTAGCTTTGGATGTTTTCAAGAAGATTGTCAGCAAAGTGTTTCGGCGGAAGGTCCTGGAGCTCTATTGTCTGGACGGCGACACTGTTTATATGCATTATTTTTGAGGTGCTGTTCACTACCGCGGTGAAGTTGGACTTCAGGTTTACATTGACGAGATCACCCGTCCCGCGACGGCGGGACGTTGGTGTACGATTTCGGCGGGTTGATGAAATATGCCGTCTCGCTCTCTCGTCGAGGTCATTCTCTTGCGTGTGTAGTTCAAAGGCAAATCGAATGAGCAACCGTCGGTAAAGATCGAATTCGCGATTCTGCCGCGCGCTGGCCAACTGGCGAATGGCGAGGTCGTCGCGTCGACGCGGGCCACATCTGCGCAAAAGGAGAAGCGCCGCGTTGCCGCGTTCAGACAGACGGTCTCCGAGGCGCGCCGCGTCTCCCAATTCTTCATCAAACGTTATTAGAGCCTTGTTGGCCAGTCGGGCCTTGATCTCCATGAAACGCGCCGGTGTTGCGACACCTATCCGGCATTCCGCATCGTGGATACTCGAGAATTCAATTCCGGAACCGTCGAGTTGGATTTCAGCGACCGTAGCGGCTTGAGCGAACGGTGTCCCCACGGCGACCACCGCCTCGCCGGAAGTGATTGGCTGCGTGTGCGTATCCGGCAAAAGCGTCGCGAGAGCGGACGCCTCGGATGCATCGGCGACGGCGAGTGCCTTCGGATCGTTCTTCCAGTCGAGTTTGCGGGCGACGTAGAGCGTGGATTCACCTTCGAAAGAAAGCAATGGGTGACAAAGATGCAGTTGATCTCCAATGTCGGCGACGGCCGTGTCGAACCCACGCAATATGGCGGCCCCGTGTTTTTCAAGCATTGGCGATCTCCAATGCAAGCCGATCGCCTGCCACTTGAACCACCGATTCGTCGTGCCTGGGCGTGACGACGTGGGTATCCATCCATTGGTGGATCCGGAGGCTCTCGTGGTCGGTCAGCGGACTACGCCAGAGCCAGTCGAGATAGGCGTCGAGATGGGTCTCGGTCATGTAGACCGCTCGCAGCGAGAGACGCGAAGTGACGAGATCATGCGGGATGCGGACCTCCCATGTCCAGGCCAGCGCGCTGTTGGGACTACCCTTGATGATGGTGACCGGCGAGTTCGGTGGCTCGGTTCCGGGACTCGGTGCGTCACCTTCGAGGTAGCTGGAGACGTCGCCATAGCGGGTGCGGACGTAGTCCTCGAACGCGGATTGCCAATCCGTGAGCGGTCGGTCGTGGTCATGAAAGAACGCACGCCTTCCAGCGTCATCGAGTTCCGGGCTGGTTGCGATCTTTTTGTGCCACAGGCCGCCGCTGTCGAAGGGAGTGGCCCCCTTCGCATCGGAAGGCCAGCCGGTTTCTTCGCTTTCGCTGAGGACAAAAACCACGAGGCTGAAGTCACCTTCGGCTCGCAGGACGTAGAAGTAGTAGGGCGCACCGTCTATACCGAGCCCATTCTCTGCTTTCCGTGTTGGCTCCGACGGCGTGGGCGTGGGCCATTTTCCCTGGATCGCGCGGGTCACGAGTTCACGCCAATCGTCGCCACCGTGATCAGGGAGTTGGCGCAGCCCTCGAATCAGCAGGTTGTTCATGGTCTTTCAGTCAGCGCCGCCGTGTAGCCAGCCGTCGGCGCGGAACGGGATCAGGGCGAAACCGTCACCCGGACGAACGCGTTGGTCCAGCAGCACTGCGAGCCGCCGCCGCCGGAGCGGTCGTTGGCGAATGCGCGCAGGAGGTATTCGCCGGGTTCGCTGAAGGTGGCGGTGGTTTCGGCGCGTTCGGGGCCGTCTTCGGCGATCTCGATCTCGGGGTCGGCGAAGGTCACCTCGCCCGGACCCTGGTGCAGGCGCCAGGAGAGGCGGACGAGGGGCGGCGGCTCGTCGCCTTCGTCCCGGGCCCGCCGGGTGACGCCGTCGTCGGTCGCCCACACCACCAGTGGCAGGGGGGCGCCGACGGTGGCGGTCAGGGGGCCGTGCGGCGGACCGCCGGGACCTCGGAACGCGCGGCCGTCCTCGGCGAAGCGGACGGCGGGGGGCGTGTCGCCGGCGGTGTTCCCGCCCAGCGCGTCGAGCAGCCAGTCGCGGTGGAGGTGGCCGGGTATGGTCTGGGTGTCGCCGCGGAAGTTGATGGTCCAGAGCACTTCGCGGTCGCCGAAGTCGCCGGGCACCACCACCGTGAACACCCCCCGCTGCCGGCGGGGGAGGAAGTAGGTGGGCTGGCCGCGGTCGGGGCCGCCCGGTTCGATGCGGTTGTCCGGCCCGATCGGAATCCGGACCCTCTCTTCCGAGTTGCGGTTGAAGTATCCCCACGACACGCTGATGGTGCCGTCGGGGTTCGGATACCAGCCCTCGTACACCGGGGTGACCGTCTGCCCGTGCGTGCCGACGGGCGCCAGCGGCAACTGTCCCGCCGCCGGCAGCGCCCAGCCGGCCGCCGCCAGCGCCGCCGCGAGTCCGGCCGCGGCCGTGGACCGATTGCGCATCGTCATCCCCCCCTCTGTTGCCTGCCGGGTCGCCCGCCCGCGCCGCTCACGGTGTCCGAATGCGCTGCCCGCGGCTCCGTTCCCGGCCCCGGCCTGGACCGGCGCCGTTCCGCGGCGCGTGTTCGGCGCCGGGTTGCGGAAGACGGCCGGCCGGCGCCTCGGCGCTCCGCCCGGCCGGCGCCGTTCCACTACGCCGCCGGCGTCAGTCCGCGGGCCACGCCACGCCCTGGTTCATCGTCGTCACCGGGCCCATGCCCTTGTAGACGAACTTCTGGACCCGCTTGCCCTCGTAGGTCTCGGTCGTGTAGAGGTTGCCGGCCGAGTCGGTGGCGATGCTGTGGGCGCCGAAGAACTGTCCGGGCTGCCGCCCGCCGTCCCCGAAGCTGGTCAGGTGCTCCAGGTTCTCGCGGTCGATGACGTGGATGCGCTGGTTCACGCCGTCGGCCAGATAGAGGTAGGTCTGCCCGGCGTCGTGCGAGAAGTCGAGGTCCCAGGCCGCGCCGGAGCCCGTGGTGTTGGGCATCACCAGCATCTCGTCGACGAACGTGCCGTCCTTCCGGAACACCTGGATGCGGTCGTGGGCCCGGTCGCACACGTAGATCAGCCCGCTGTTCGACACCTCGGCGCAGTGCACCGGGCTCATGAACTGCTGCAGGTTCGGACCGCCGGGCACGTAGCGCTCGGAGTGGGCGTCGTCGGGCTCGTTGCCGTACGCGCCCCAGAAGCGCTTGACGGCGCCGGTGTCGGCGTCCACCACCGCCACCCGCTTGTTGCCGTAGCCGTCGGCGAAGTAGATCTCGTTCTCGCCGCCGTCGACGGAGATCTTGGCGATGCGGCCGAAGCTGTCGAGGCTGAGGCTGTCGGGGTCGCGCCCGGCCACGCCGACCTGCAGCAGGAACCGTCCGCCGCGGGTGAACTTCAGGGCGTGCGAGTCGCCGGCCCCGTTGCCCCCGATCCAGACGTTGTCCATGTGGTCGACGGTGATGCCGTGGTTCGACGACGGCCAGTCGTAGCCTTCGCCGGGTCCGCCCCAGTGCCCGACGAGGTTGCCGTCGGGGTCGAACTCCAGCACCGGCGGGGCCGGGGCGCAGCAGTCGTCGGCGAACGGCGGGTCGGAGACGGCGGGGATCTCGTTGCGGGCGAGGGTCGACGCGCGGTGCACGATCCACACGTGGTCCTGCGCGTCGACGTCGACGCCGATCGTCGACCCCAGCAGCCAGTGGTTCGGCAGCGGCCGCGGCCAGAACGGATCGACCTCGAACATCGGGGCCTCCTTGCCCTGCCCCTGGACCGCGGTCCCGAGGGTGCTCCAGCCGCCGCCGAGGGCCGCCGCCAGCCCCGCGAGGGCGACCGCCGCCAGCGGGACGATTCTCTTCGCGATCGACATCTGCATCCTCCCCCGTCGGGCGCCGCCGCCCGACGTGCGCGGCCCCTGCGCCGCGCGTCGGTTTCGGGTCCGGACGGTGATTATACGTCCACTGCCGGACCGTTCCGGCCGCGCCCGCCCGCTGGCCGCGCGGGTGCTTCCCGCGCCTTCCGCCCGCGCGCGCAGAGCTGCTCGCCAGTTGTCCTGCCGGTAGTCGACGACGTTCAGCTTCCGCCCGCGCGCGCAGAGCTGCTCGGCGCCCGCGGCGCCGCCGCTGGCCGCGCGGGCGCTTCCGCGCCAGTCCGGTCGCCCCGGCTGCTTCGGCAGGAGAGCGCCGGTGTACCGGCCGCCCCTGGCCGAGGCGATTTGTCGCGATCAGGTAGAAGGTGTTCGCAACGGTGGCCGGCGCCACGGTGCGGGCCGACGCGCGGGCCGAGACGATGCCGGACCGTCCCGGTGGCCCCGACTTCTGGTACGATCACCGGCTTGATGCTGCTGTCGGCTCGCCGGCCCGTGGTGAGCGTCCCCGCTCCATTCGAGCGGCGCCGCGTCCCGCCCGGCCGCGTCCCTCGTCGGACCGCGTTGCCTGTGCTCCGTATGCGTCCTCCGCACGTCGGGTCGGACGGGCGTCGCCCGCCTGCCGGCGCCCGCGCGGTACTCACCGCCACGCGGGGGGCCGCCGCGGGCGGCCGCGGCCGGTCCGGCGCCGCGAACCGGCGGGGCGGGGCCGTCCGCGCCCTGTTCCTGCTGTGCGCCCTGCTGCCCGGCGCCTGCGGCGGCGGCCCGCCGCCGGCCGGAGGGGAGCCGCCGGGGCGTGACCGGCCGGCCGCTCCGCCGCCCGCCGGGGCCGCGGAGACGCCCGCCGGGGCCGCGGAGACGCCCGCCGGGGCTCTCGCCCAGGTTTCCGGCCAGGCCCCGCCGGCGGCCGGGATGCTCGTGTCCATCGTGGTCCTCGACCCCCACGCCGAGATCGACGTGCCGCTGCCCGACGAGACGCCGGTCATGGACCAGATCGGCCGCCAGTTCGTGCCCGGGTTCATCCTCGTGCGGGCCGGCCAGACCATCGACTTCACGAACAGCGAGGACGACCTGCACACGGTGCACGTGAAGAACGAACGCGGGGAGTCGATCTTCAACGTCGCGACCATGATGGGGAGCACCTACGAACACACGTTCGAGGTCGGCGGCGAGTACTCCGTCATCTGCAACACCCACACCGAGATGTTCGCCGACATCCTGGTCGTCGACACGCCCTACGCGGTCGTCGCCGGCCGCGACGGCCGCTTCGCGCTGCCCGACGTGGTCCCCGGCCGCTACACCGCGACCGTCCTCCACGGCCCCGACCGCACCGAGCACGAGATCGAGATCGTCGCGGGGCCGAACGAGATCGACCTGCTCGGGGCCTGACCGCCCGGCGCCCGCCGCCCCGCCCGCCGCCGGGAGCGCGGCCGGCGCATCCCGCTCCGCGATCAGCGGATATCGCCCTGGAAAAGTCGGGCAGGTTCGGCTTGGTGTCGCGCAGGATTTCCACCACCGCGATGCGGTCGGCGCGGGACAGCCGGGCGTGGCGGGGCGTGTCCGCGGCGCCCGACGCCACCGTCCGCGTCCGCCGATACACGGCGTCGAGGGCGCGCGCGGGCAGGGCGTCGAAGGCGTCCGCGCAGACGAGGGGGCCGCACGGGTGGCGCAGCAGCCGCTCTGCCGATCCGTGGCGTGGCGCCGCCGCCGGCCGGCTTTCCGGCGGGGCGGGGTACACTGCGGGCGGCCATGCCCGGACGCGTCCCGTCCCTGCCGCTCGTCCTCTTCGGCCTGCTGCTGGCGTCCTGCCTGACGCTGGTCCTCGCCGTCGCGGCCGGCTCGGGCGCGTCGGCCGACGGGGCCGGGGCGGCGGGGGACGGCGGCGGGTCGCGGCCCGGCGCTTCCGGCGCGGCCCATCCGCGGTTCCCGTCGATGGACCACGGCGGGTCGGGACCCCGCCGGCACGGGCCGGTCCTGGGCCTGGCCTGGGCCTTCGGCATCCTGCAGCTCGCGCTCGTCGTCGGGTGTCTGGCCCTCGGGGTCCGGCGCCGCCGGGCGCGGGCGCCGCTGGCCGCGGCCGGGCTCGTGCTGGGGCTGATCGTCACCATGATGGTGGTCTCGTACCGCGGCCATCTCGCCGACCCGGATGCGGCGTTCCTCTCCCTGCCGGTCCCCACCGCGTGGTTCCTCTACGGGTTCTGGCCCGCGCAGTTCCTCGTGGTGGGGATATACGTCCTGCTGTTCGATCGGGCCGTCGTGACCCCGGACGACGTGGCGCGCTTCCGCGCCCTCGTCGCCGGGAACGCCGCCGGCGCCGTTCGCGGCCGGCCCGACCCGCCGGCCGGCCGCGCCGCTCTGCGCCGCCGGCGCCCGGTCCGGAGCAGGGGGGCGTCCGCCGGTTCCGCGCCCGGCCCCGCGGCGCCGCCCGCCGCGTGACCCCCGATGGACGACTCGCGCGCGCTCGTCGTGCTCGCGTTCGTCGCCGCCTATCTGGCCGCCTGCGTCGGGGTCGGGGCGTGGGCCCTGCGCCGCACCGCCTCCACCCGCGACTTCTTCATGGCCGGCCGCGACCTCGGCGTCGTCGTCACCGGTCTCGCGGTGTTCTCGAGCGTGATGAGCGGGTTCGGCTTCGTGGGCGGCCCCGGGCTCGTCTATCGCATGGGCCTGAGCTCGGCGTGGATGACGGTGGTCAGCCCGCTGGCGTTTTGCTGCGTCTACTACCTGCTGGCCAAGCGCCTGCGCATGGTGGCCGAGCTGCGCGACACCATCTCGCTGCCCGACGCGGTGGCCGCGCGCTACCGCAGCGAGCTCGCCCGGCTGCTGACGGCGGTCGCCATCCTGCTCGGGGTGGTCGGCTATCTCGGAACGCAGATCCTCGCGATGGCCACCGTGCTGCGCGACATCCTGAACAACGTGTCGTTCATCCCCGAGGTGTCCCTCGTCACGTGCATGGCCGCCGCGTGCGCGGTGCTGGTGTTCTACTGCGTCACCGGGGGCATTCTCGCGTCGGTCTACACCGACCTCGTGCAGGGCGCGATCATGATCGTGGCCGCCGTGTTCGTGTTCGCCGCGTCGCTCGCCGCGGTGGACGGGGGGCTGGGCGGCCTCGTCGCGACCCTCGTCGCCGACGACCCCGAAGCCGTCAGCCCCTGGGGCACGCTGGGCATGTTCGGGTCGCTGTCGTGGCTGGTGGTGTTCACCCTCGGCGGGGCCGGCCAGCCCCACGTCATCACCAAGCTGATGATGAACCGGCGGGTCGAAGACGCGCGCCGCAGCCTGCCGGTGAGCGCGGTGGGCTACGCCGTCTGCTCGCTGCTGTGGCTGAGCATCGGGCTGGCGATGCGGGCCCTGGTCATCCAGGGCGGACATCCCGAGCTGGCCAACCCCGACGAGGCGGCGCCGCAATTCCTGCAGTTCCACGCCGGACCGGTGCTGGCCGGGGTGGTGTTCGCGGGGCTCTTCGCGGCCATCATGTCCACGGCCGACAGCTTCCTCAACCTGGGGGCGGCGGCGGTGGCGCACGACGTGCCGCGGGCGCTGACCGGCCGGCCCCTGTCGAACGAGCTGTTCTGGGCGCGCGCGGCCACGGTGGGGCTGGCGGTGGGGTCGGCCCTCTTCGTCCTCTACTCGCGCCAGGACCTCGTGGCCCTGCTCGGAGCCTTCGGGTGGGGCACCTTCGCCGCCGCCCTGGTGCCCGCGGTGGCCATCGGGTTCAACTGGAAGCGCGCCACGGCGGCCGCCGCCAACACGGCCATCGCGGCGAGCCTCGTCGTCAACTTCGGCATCGAGCTGTTCGGGGTCGCCCTGCCCTGGGGCATCAACGGGGGCTTCGTCGCCCTGCTGCTCTCCATGACCCTGTTCTTCGGGATATCGCTCGCCTCCCCGCCTCCGGTCCTCGACCCGGACATCGACGCGGTGATGGACATCTGAGCTGCCCGCGGGGGCTCGGCGCCGCCCCGCGCCCGAAGGGCGCCCGCGAACGCCGCCGACGAGGAGGACGCCGGCCTGACCGGGCGCGGGGGAGGGCGCCGGTCGTGACGGCGGACGAACGGCGCCTTCGGGGAGCGCGGCGGGAGCGGGGCGCGCGCCGTCGACGCGCGGGTGGAAGGGGCGACGGTGGCGCCAGCGTACCCGGGGCTCGGTGGCCGCCTTGCCGCCGCGCGCGATGACTGCCTCGGCGGGCGAGCGGCCGGCACGAGCCGGACCAGGGTCACGGTGCGTCCGCACTTGGCGCGTGCCGCCGCCGCACGGGTCGAAAGGGTGGGGCGTCACCAGCGTACCCGGGGCTCGGTCGTCGCCGCGCGCGATGACTGCCTCGGCGGGCGAGCGGCCGGCACGAGCCGGACCGGGTCACGGTGCGTCGGCGCCTGGCGCGCGCCGCCGCCGCGGGGGTCGAAGGGGGCGGGGCGTCACCAGCGTAGCCGGGGCTCGGTCGTCGCCTTGCCGCCGCGCGCGATGACCGCCTCGGCGGGCGAGCGGACGCTGACCACGTAGTCGAAGGTCCCCGCGCCGACGGCGCCGTCGACGCCGGCGTCACCGGCGGTGTTCCCGTCCCGGGCCGGCGTCTCCGCCCGCCGGGCGACGAGGCGCACGAAACGCTCCCCGATCTCGCGCGCGGCCCGGGGCGCGGTGCCGGCCGGCACGAGCAGCGACAGGGTCACGGTGCGTCCGTGCTGGCGCAGGCCGGCGTCGAGCACGCGGGCGTTCGCCCGCATGTCCTCGATGACCGCGGCCTCCTGGTGCGCGGTCAGGACGGGGTGGGCCGGGGGCGGGGGGCCGGAACCGCGGAACCAGCCGGCGATCTTCCGGATGGCGTGCGGCACGACGGCGAAGACCGACGCGGTGCCGATGCCCAAGGCGTCGCTCGACACCGCCTCGTTCATCTCGCGCGGGGTCATCTGGCGCAGCATCGCCCGATGCGTCGGACCGCCCATGGGGACCGGCTCCCGGCCGCGGGTCAGGTCGTCGTAGAGACCGAGCCCCTCGCGGAAGCCGAGGCCGGGGGCCAGACCGACGGCCGGCCGCGGCGCGGCGATCCAGCCGTCCGCGGGTTCGCCGACCCGCCTCCGGCCCGACCCGCCCCCGCGCCGGTCGGCGGCCAGCGCGGCCCGGATGCGCGCGAGCGACTCGGGGCTCGGCGCGCCGGCGCTCTCGGCCTGGGGCGCATCGCCGGCCGGCCGCGTCTGCGCCGCCGCCGGCGCGGTCATCGCCAGGGCGGCAAGGGCGGCCGCCCCGAGCGTGTTCCTTCGCCGTCCGCCCGCGGCGGAACCCCGCGCCGCCCCGGGCACGCCCGCAAGCGGAAGCCGTCCGCCTGGCAGCGCGCTCCTTCGCCGTCCGCCCGCGGCGGATTCCGGCGCCGCCCGACCGCCGCGAACCGGCGGCTCGCCGATCGGCCGGTCGAGGCCCCGGCCGTCGTCGCCGGGCGCGGTGAAGGCGCCCGCGGGTGGGAACCGTCCACCCTCCGCGGCGGCGGTCGCCGCCGGCGGCCAGGTTCCACCACGGTCGTCCACGGTACGCGGGATCGCAGGCATCTGGCGTCGTGTCGAGACGATACCCCGCCGCGCGGCCCGGCGCCGCCGCCCCGCCGCGCTCCGGCGTCCGGCCGCCAGTGTAGGATACCGGATTCGAGACGTCCACGACTTCCGCGGGAGACGCCATGACCTTCGTCAGCGACCTGGAGCCGACCGCCCTGTGGCGGCACTTCGACACCATTCTCACGATCCCCCGCGCCTCGAAGGACGAGGCGCGGATGCGCGGCCACGTGGTGGCCCTGGCCGACCGCCTGGGTCTGGCCCACCACGCGGACGCGATCGGCAATCTGGTCGTGCGCAAGCCGGCCACGCCGGGGCACGAGGGCGCCGAGGTCACCATCCTGCAGTCGCACCTCGACATGGTGCAGGAGAAGAACGCCGACGTCGAGTTCGACTTCGCGGCCGACGCCATCGTGCCCCGGGTCGAGGGCGAGTACCTGACCGCGGCCGGCACCACCCTGGGGGCGGACAACGGCATCGGGGTGGCGGCGATGCTGTCGGTGATGGGAGAGACCGCGTTCCCGCACGGGCCCCTGGAGCTGCTGTTCACGATCGACGAGGAGACCGGGCTGACCGGCGCCGCCCGTCTCGACGGCGGTCTGGTGCAGGGGCGGCAACTGATCAACCTCGACTCCGAAGAAGACGGCATCCTGTACGTGGGATGCGCCGGCGGCGGCGACACCCGGCTCACCCTGGAGCTCGGGACCGCGTCGGCCCCCGAGGACGGCGTCGCCCTCGCGGTGGCGCTGCGGGGGCTCAGGGGCGGCCACTCCGGCGTCGACATCCATCTGCAGCGGGGGAACGCCGTCAAGCTGCTGGGACGGGCCCTCTGGGCGGTGAGCCTGGGCGGGCGCCGCCATCACCTCGCCCGCTTCGAAGGAGGCAGCGCCCACAACGCGATTCCGCGGGAAGCGTTCGCCACGGTGGTGGTCCCGGCCGACGGGCAGAGCGCCCTGCTGGCCGCGCTGGACCGGGAGATCGCGGCCGTTCGCGACGAGTACGGTTCGGCCGACCCGGGGATGCGCCTGACCGCCGAGGCGGTCACCCGGCCCGATACGGTCTGGGACGGGGCGACGACCGAGCGGGTGCTGCGTCTCGTCAACGCCCTGCCGCACGGGGTCGAGGCGATGAGCGGCGACATTCCCGATCTGGTGGAGACGAGCGTCAACCTGGCCACCGTCACCGCCGCCGGCGGTTCGTTGCGGGTGGCGCTGAGCAGCCGTTCGTCGATCGATTCGGCCCTCGAGGCGATGCGCCGCCGCTTGCGCGCGGTGGGAGAACTGGCGGGGGCGGCGGTCGCGGAGGAGGAGGCGTATCCGGGATGGAAACCCGACCTGGAGTCGCCGCTGCTCGACGTCGTGAAGCGGGCGCACCGCCGCGCGTTCGACCGCGACCCCGGCGTCAAGGCGATTCACGCCGGTCTCGAATGCGGCATCCTCGGCAAGAAGGCGCCCGGCATGGACATGATCTCGTTCGGGCCGCGCATCGAAGCCCCCCACTCGCCCGACGAACGGGTGCACATCGCGTCCGTCGGCCGGTTCTACCAGCTCCTCGAAACCACCCTGACCGCCCTGGCGTGAACCCGCGGCCGGCGCGGGCGTTCCGGGGCGGCGTGCGGAGCGTGGGCTCCACTCCGGGATTGTTCCCGCACGAGGAGTGACCGCCAATCGAACATCGTGTGGTTCCCGCGACAGGTCGGCTGCGCCCACGACTTCGCGCCGCACCGGCGCGCACCCGAATGGTGTTCCCGGGTCGGAATCGCGGCGCATCATCCTGATCCGTCAAGTCGGTCCGCTGCTCCGGACGGCGTCGACGTTCTCGCCGGCGACGGGCGGACGACGGCCGTCCGCGCACGCGCTCGGTGCGGCGATCGGGATCAGCGCGCCCGGAGGTTTCCGGGCGGCGGGGAGACGGCGGGGGGACGGCGCGTCGGCGCGGGGTCGTCGGCCGCGCAGTCGTCACAGCCGTGGCAGGACGCCTTCGACCGCGGGGCGGCGCTGCCGACGAGGGCGCGCAGATGGCGGTACAGGGCGACCACCGCGTAGCCGACGATGACGGCGACGATCGGATCCTGCCAGGTCATGGCGGGTCACCCTCTCGGTGCGGCGGCCGGCGGCGCGGGTCGTCGCCGCGGCCGGCGCTCCCCATCGGCGGCGCCGGCGCTCCCGGCGGCCGGCGGCGGCGCGCCCCACGCCCCAGGCCTGCGAGGTACGGCGCCGGTACCGCGAGGCGGCGCCGGCGCTCCGGCGGCCGGCGGCGGCGCCGGCGGTCAGTTCAGCGATCGTGCCGGAGACACCGAGCATCGACGACCCCCGATGCGTCGGGCCGTCGTCGTCGCGGGCGGGTCAGACGCCCCAGCCGAGGGCCGAACCGACCTGGTACACGGTCAGCGACGCGGCGTAGGCCAGAATCGACATGTAGCCGAACATGAAGACCGGCCAGCCCCAGTTTCCCGACTCGCGGCGCACGACGACGATCGTGCTCATGCACTGGCAGGCGAGCACGAAGAACACCATCAGCGAGACCCCGGCGAGCGGGGTCATCAGCGGCGACCCGTCCGCGTGCTCCGCGCGCCGCAGCGACTCGCGCAGGCTGACGCTCTCTTCGTCGGCCTCCGCGATGCCGAACACGATGCCCAGGGTCGAGACGAAGACCTCCCGCGCCGCGAAGGCGCCGATGATGCCGACCCCGATGCGCCAGTCGAAACCGAGGGGCTCTATCGCCGGCTCGATGAGGCGGCCCACCCGGCCCCCGATGCTGTAGCGGAGCTGCTCGCCGGCCCGCTGCCCCTCCAGCGCGGCCAGTTGCTCTTCCTGCTCGGCGGCGTCGGCCGCCGACGCGAGGACGCCGGCCCGCGCCTCGTCGTACCGCGTCTCCACGTCGCGGCTGTGCGGAAAGGTGAGCAGCGCCCACAGGATGATGGTCATCGTCAGGATGACGGTGCCCGCGTCTTCGAGGAACTTCCGCGTCCGGCGCCACGTGACCAGGAAGACGTTGCTCCAGACCGGCCGGCGGTACGGGGGCAGCTCGAGCAGCAGCGGCAGGCGGGGGCCGCGCAGCACGGTCCGGCGCAGCACCGCCGCCGCGCCGAGGGTGGCGCAGACCGAGAGCGCGTACATCGAGAACAGCACCACCGCCCCCGCGCTCAGGACGCCGAAGACGCGCGGGCTGCCCGCGAACACCACCGCGGTCACGAGGGCGTAGACCGGCAGGCGGGCGCTGCACGAGATCATGGGCAGCGTCAGCATGGTGATGAGCCGGTCGCGCCGGCCTTCGATGGTGCGCGTGGCCATGACCGCGGGAATGGCGCAGGCGAACCCCGAGAGCATCGGCACGAACGCCTTGCCGTGCAGCCCGACCCGGCCCATCAGCCGGTCGATGACGAACGCCACCCGGGCGAGATAGCCGAAGTCCTCGAGCAGGGCGATGAAGAACGACAGCATCGCGATCTGCGGCACGAACACGACGACGTTCCCCACGCCGGCGACGACCCCGTCGACCAGCAGGTCGGCCAGGTTGCCGGCGGGCAGCACCGCCCGCACCCCCGTCTGCAGCCACCCGGTGACCGTTTCGATGCCGCCGATCAGCGGCTCCGACCACGTGAACAGCGCTTCGAACACCACCGCCATCACCACCGCGAAGACCGCCATGCCGTAGACCCGGTGGGTCAGCACGTCGTCGATGCGCCGGGTCCACGTGCGGGTGTCCTGATGCCGGACGGTCCGGACGTCGTCGGCCACCGCCTCTATCCAGCGATAGCGCGCGGCGATGATCTCCTGGTCGACGCTCCGCTGCGCGGCCGCCGCGTCCCGGCGCACCGTGCGCACCGTCTCGCGGACGGGGGCGGGCAGGCCGGTCGCGGCGCCGTCGTCGGCGTCGAGCGACAGCAGCGACCACAGCGCCCACGAACGGCGCACGGCGGGGGTGTGGCCGAAGCCGGCGCCGTCGAGCGCGCGGGTCACCGCCGACACGTCGCGCTCGGCTTCGGGCGGCAGGCCCGTCCAGGTCGAGTCGGTGCGCGGCGCGAGGGCGACGGCGTCGGCGACGGCGCGGCGCAGGGCGTCGAGGCCGACGCCCCGCGAGGCGACGGTCGGCACCACCGCGGCGCCGAGCCAGCGGCCCAGCCGCTCGGCGTCGAACTCGGCGCCCGCCGCCTCCGCCTCGTCCATCATGTTGAGGGCGACGACCACGGGAACGCCGGTTTCCGCGATCTGGAGGACGAGGTAGAGGGCCCGCTCGATGACGCCCGCGTCGACCACGACGACCACCGCGTCCGGCAGCCCCTCGTGCCGGCCCAGCACCCCGTCCACCGCCACCTGCTCGTCCGGCGAGTGGGCGGCGAGGCTGTAGGTGCCGGGCAGGTCGACGATTTCGGCCGGCGCGCCGCCGGGCAGGGTTATCCGGCGCGAGGCGCGGGTGACGGTGACCCCCGGGTAGTTGCCGACGTGGGCGCGCGCGCCGGTCAGGGCATTGAAGACGGTGGTCTTGCCCGAGTTGGCGTTCCCCGCCACGAGCACGCGGGGAACCCGCGCAGCGCCCTCCCGGGCGGGGTCCGCCGGGGCCTCGTGCGCCGGCAGCCGGCGCGCCGGGGCGGGGTCGGCGGCCGCCCCGAGGTCGGCGCGGCCGTCCGGCAGAAGCTGGACGTGGGCGGCGTCGGCGTGGCGCAGCGAGAACAGGTAGCCGCGCAGGCGAATCTCCAGGGGGTCGCCCATCGGCGCCCGGCCCACCGCCTCGATGCGCGTGCCCGGCAGCAGCCCCATCTCCATCAGGCGCCGGGCCACGCGCGGCTCGCCCCCGACGCGATGAATCACGCCGGCGTCGCCGAGGGGCAGTCGGTCGAGCGTGTGGAGGCCCTGATGCACGGGAAGGCGGCTCCTGCCGCCGGCCGGCGCTTCGCGCGCGGCGACGGTCAAGTGAAACCGAGTCTCAGTATCGGCCGACGAGTCTATCCCGAACCCGGAGGACGGTCAACGGCTCGCGGTGGGATCCCACGCCGCTCCGCGCCCGAAGCGCGCCAGCGGACGTCCGGCGGACAGCGAGCGTCCGGCGGACGAGCGCCGCTCGAATGCGGCGGGCCTTTCACCACGGGCGGTCAGGAAGCCGGCCGCCCGATGAGGCCGGCGCGGCCCCGTCTGTGGCACAATGGGCCGTTTCCACGCACGTCGCAGTCTTCGCGGTCCTGTCAGGAGTCCTTTCGATGAACAACGCTTGCGTCACGGTGCCCGCCCCCCGGAACGAACCGGTGCTGAGCTACGCGCCCGGCTCGCCGGAGAAGGCCGCCCTCAAGTCGCAGATCGAGACGTTCGCGGCCGGGTCGGTGGAGATTCCCCTGATCATCGGCGGCCGCGAGGTGACCACCGGCGACCTCGGCGCCTGCATCCTGCCGCACGACCACCGGAAGCAGGTGGCCATCTACCACCGCGGCAACGCCGACACCGTGGACCAGGCGATCGCTGCCGCGGCCGCCGCCCGCCCCGCCTGGAGCGAGATGTCCTGGGAGTCGCGCGCGGCCATCTTCCTCAAGGCCGCCGACCTGCTCTCCGGCCCGTACCGGCCGATCCTGAACGCGGCCACGATGCTGAACCAGGGCAAGACCGTCTTCCAGGCGGAGATCGACGCGGCGTGCGAGCTCATCGACTTCTGGCGGTTCAACGTCTCGTACGTGCCCGAGATCTACGCGCAGCAGCCGCGGAACTCGCCGGGCGTGTGGAACTACGTCGAGTACCGGCCCCTGGAGGGGTTCGTCTTCGCGGTCACGCCGTTCAACTTCACGGCCATCGCCGGCAATCTGCCGACCAGCCCGGCCCTGATGGGCAACACCGTCGTCTGGAAACCGGCGTCCACCGCGGTGTTCTCGGCCTACTGGCTGATGCGGCTGCTCGAAGAGGCCGGCCTGCCCCCGGGGGTGATCAACCTGGTGCCGGGCTCGGGCGGGCAGATCGGCGGCCCGGCCATGGCCCATCCCGACCTCGGCGGCGTCCATTTCACCGGCAGCACCGAGGTGTTCCAGGGCATGTGGCGCACCGTCGGGGGCAACATCGCCGGCTACCGCGGCTATCCGCGCATCGTCGGCGAGACCGGCGGCAAGGACTTCGTCTTCGCCCACGCCTCCGCCGACCCCCGCGAGCTCGTCGCCAACCTCATCCGGGGGTCCTACGAGTACCAGGGGCAGAAGTGCAGCGCGGCCAGCCGCGCCTACGTGCCCGAGAGCCTGTGGAACCGGTGCCGGGACGAGGTCGTCGCCGAGGTCGAGGCGATCCGCTACGGCGACGTGGCCGACTTCACCAACTTCATGGGGGCGGTCATCGACAAGGCCTCGTTCGACAAGCAGAAGCGCTACATCGACGCCGCGCGGACCGACCGCGGCGCCGACGTGATCTGCGGCGGGGTCTGCGACGACACCACCGGATACTTCGTCTCGCCGACGATCATCCAGGCCCACGATCCACGCTACGCGACCATGGAGACCGAGCTCTTCGGTCCCGTGCTCACCGTCTACGTCTACAAGGACGGCGACTACGAGCAGACGCTCGACCTGTGCGACCGGACGTCGCCCTACGCTCTGACCGGGGCCATCTTCGGCCGCGACCGGCGCGCCATCGACGTCGCCGCCGACCGGCTGCGCCACGCCGCCGGCAACTTCTACGTCAACGACAAGCCGACCGGGGCGGTGGTGGGGCAGCAGCCCTTCGGCGGCTCGCGGGCGTCGGGCACCAACGACAAGGCGGGCAGTTCGCTGAACCTGCTGCGCTGGGTCAGCACCCGGACCATCAAGGAGACGTTCGTGCCGGTGCGTGACTACCGGTACCCCCACATGCGGGAGCGGTGAGGGCCGGGGATGCGGGATTGACGAGCCGACGCGAAGTCTGCTCCGGAAGATCACGAGACTGGCGGCAGCAGTAACCCGGCGGCGCCGGACCGCATCCAGGTCGGCAGGACGTTCGGGTTCGGGGCGGGGTGGAGATGGGGCGGATGATTGCGGCGTTGATGCTGATGCTGCCATTGTCGGTTGGCGCAACCGCCTGGCAACGCTTCGAGGTCCTCGGCGGGGCCGTCGAGCTCCCTGCGCCGGTCCAGGAGGCTCCGGAAGGGGACGAGAAGTGCGAGCCCCGTTCCCCGTGGCTGACGCCGATGCTCGCAACGCATGCGGGCCTTCAGATCGCCGACGCCCACAGCACGCGGAGAGCGATAGAGGCCGGCGCGAGGGAGCTCAACCCCTTCTTCCGGTGGGCGGTGACGAGCGACGCCCGCGCCTACACCACCAAGGCCGGGACCGCGGCCCTCATCTGGTGGGGGATCGACCGGGACGCCTGCGAACACCCTCGGCGGGCGTTGTGGTTCGCCATCGCCGCGAACGCCCTGTACGGGTTCGTGGTGACTCACAACTACCGCGTGGGGACCAGTTTGCTGGCGGGGCAATGAAGTCCAGGGAGCGCACTGCTTCCAGATTCACGTTGCCTCCCCGGCGCGGCCGGTCGGGCCGGTGGCGCCCGCCTACGGCGCCGTCGGCAATCCCGAACGGTCCACCCACTCGCCGAGCCGCATGACGCGGTCGATCTCCAGCGTGTTCCGGATGTCGGCCAGCGGATCGGCGTTCAGCACCACGAGGTCGGCGGCCTTGCCCGCCTCGATGGTGCCGAAGTCGGCCTCGCCCTCCGGAGGCATCCGGCCGGCGCCGGCGGCGGTCGCCGCGACGATGGCGTCCATCGGGGTCAGGCCGGCCTCGACGTACAGCGCCATCTCGTGGTGCATGCCCCAGCCGAACGGCACGTTCGCGGTCCCGGCGTCGTTCCCGAGCGCGACCTCGACCCCGGCGTCGTGCATCGTTTTCACGAAGCCCTGCAGTTGCCGGAACGCCGCCTTGCGGTTTTCGAATCCCGGGTCGTCGACGACTTCCGCCCGGCGCGCCGGGTCGTCCCAGCGGGCCAGCGCATCGGGGTTGAAGACGGCGCGCAACGCCGGGTCGTCGAGCAGCTCCGGATGCTCCGCGAAGTGCCAGCGGTTCTGGACGATCGACAGGGTGGGCGTGAAGTAGGCCCCGGCGTCGAGGCACATCCGGATGAACTCGGGCGAGGGGTCGGGGTCGTCCACCGGGACGCCGGCGCCGGGGCCGAACGTCCGCACGGTGCTGTGCAGGAAGTCCCGCAGGCCCGCCTCGATCAGTTGGCGGCCGTCGGCCTCTTCGTCGATGTGGGCGACGGGGACGGCGCCGTTCCGCACCGCCTCGTCGATGATGGCGGCCCGTATCTCCGGCGGAATCTTCAGGCCCGGCTCGGCGACCTCGTTGACCCACATCTTGATGAAGTGCGCGCCGAGCGCGATCTGTTCCCGCACCAGCGCCCGCGCTTCTTCTTCGGTGGTGGGGGCGTTCCGGCCGGCGGCGTTGAATCCGCCGGGGTACGAGAAGCCCATCCCCGCCGTATAGGTCCGCGGCGCGTCGGCCCGGCCCGCGGACGCGAGCAGGTAGGCGACGCGCTCGGGCGAATCGCTGCCGGTGCTGCGCGCGGTGGTCACGCCCCAGTGGAGCTGCGACCGGAACTGCCGCTCGATCTCTTCCGGTCCTTCCCGGTAGTGCACGTGCAGGTTCACCAGACCGGGGATGATCGTCTTGCCGGTCAGGTCGAGCGTCTCCGCGCCGTCGGGGACCGGCGTCGTCTCCCGCGGCCCGGCGCCCGCGATCCGGCCGTCGCGGACGACGACCACCGAGTCGTCCACCGGGGGCGCGCCGGTCGCGTCGATCAACCGCGCGCCGACCAGCGCGAGTCCGCCCGGCGTTTCCCCCGAAGCCGGTCCCCCGCCCCAGCCCGCGAGCACGAGGGCCAGTCCCGCCGCCGGCAGATGAAGTCGTTTCATGCGGAGCCTCTCATCCCGTGGTTACCGCCCGACCCGCGCCCGTCCTCGCGGCGCCGGCGGCGTGCGTCGACGAACGCCGCCGCGCCCTCGGCCGGCTCGAGCCGGCCCCGGCGCCGCGGGACTCCGATCGGCGTGTCGAAGCATCCCGCGCCGGCCGTGCGGCGGGGTCGAGACGCGGCGCGCCGCCGGTCCCCCGCGCCGGGTCGGTTCGATTCTAGTATGCGGGGCCGGGGCGTGCGAATCCGGCGCCGCGGCGGCCGCCGCGGGACCGTGCGGACCGGCCGCCGCGCGGCCCGCGGCGGAGCGGGGCGCCTGCGTCGGGCCGGCCGAAGGCGTCCGGTGGCCCGCGGCGCGGCCGATGCCGGCGCCCCGCGCGTACAATTCCGGCCGTGGCCGGCCCGGAACGCGAGCGACGGCGGCGCCGCCGGTTCGGCGCCTTCCGGCAGGACCTGCGTCTGGCTGGCCGCGCCCTCGCCCGCCGGCCCGGCTGGATCGCGGCGGGCGTGCTCACGTTCGCCCTCGGCGTGGCCGGCTCGACGCTCGTCCTCGGCCTGCTCGACCAGGCGTTCGTGCGTCCGCTCGGTTTCGGCGCCGGCCGCGATCTCGTCACCCTGTACGTGACGAGCGGTCCCGAGTATTCTCCGCTGCCGTACCCGGATTACGCCGAGTTCCGGACGGCGCTCGGGGACGCCGTCGACCTCGCCGCGTTCTGCCGGGTGTTCATGACGGTGGACGGCGGGGCGTTTCCGGAACGTCACGAAGGCGAGATGGTGTCGGGCGCCTTCTTCCCGGTGCTCGGCGTCCGGCCCGCGCTGGGGCGCTTCGTCGGCCCGGCCGACAACGCCGCCCCGGGGGCGCGCCGCGTCGTCGTGCTGTCCGACTTCCTGTGGCGCCGGCAGTTCGGGGCGGACCCGGGGATAGTGGGCGCCTCCGTGCGCCTGGACGGGGACGCGTACGAGGTCGTCGGGGTGGCCCCGCCGGGCTTCCGGGGCGCGGTGTGGCCGTCGTTCGAGAGCGCGTTCTGGATCCCGGCGGCGATGGCCGACGACTACTTCTCGGGACGCGACGTCCTGAACGGCCGTTCCTTCGCCGTGTTCCAGACCGTGGGCCGTCTCGCCCCCGGCGCGACGCGGGAGGCGGCGCAGGCGCGCATCGACCCGGTGGACGCGGTCCTCGCCCGGGACCGCCGCACGACCGCCCCCGCGTACTACCCGGAGACGGGGGCGCCGTGGCGCGTGCGGGTCCTTCCCGCGAGCTACCTGCGGCTGTGGCCGGAGTTCCGGGACGAAGTAGCCGGCTTCCTGGGCGTTCTCGGCCTCATGGCGGCGGCCTCCCTGGCCGTGGCGTGCGCGAACCTCGCGACGCTGCTGCTGGCGCGGGCGGCGGAGTGGCGGCGCGAGCTGGCCATCCGCAGCGCCCTGGGCGCGGCGCCCGTCGATCTGGCGCGCCGGCTCGGGATGGAGGTCGCCGTGCTCGCGGCGGCCGGCGGCCTCGCCGCGGCCGTCGTCGTGGTCTGGTCGAGCGCCCTCGCGCCGTTGCTGCCCCTCACCGTGCCCTACCGACTGGACCTCTCGCCCGACCTGCGCGTGGCGGGCATCGGGCTGGCGGTCACCGCGGCCGCCGGATGCGCGTTCGCGCTGCCCGCGGCGTGGCGGGTCCTCGGCGGCGGGGCCGGCCTCGCGGCGTCGTCCGGCGCCGGCGGCGCCACCGGCCGGTCCACCGCGACGAGCGGGCTCGTGGTCGCGCAACTGGCGGTCTCGACGGTGCTCGCCGTCGGGTGCGGCCTGCTCGTCAGAAGCGCCTGGAACACCCAGCGCATCGACCAGGGGTTCGACGCGCCCCGCGGCGCGAGCCTGCGGGTGGCGTTTCCCCGCGCCTGGGAGGACGACCCCGCCCGCGCCGCCGCCGCGGTGGACCGGCTCCTCGACGGCTTGCGCGCCGAGAGCTTCGTCGCCGCCGCGAGCGCCTCGACCCGCCGCCCCGGAGAAGTGCCGGCGCGGTCCGGGGTGCGGTTCGCCGGCTCGCGGCGGGTGGGACCGGAGACCCCCGTCGAGACGAACGTCAACGCGGTCACCGCCGGCTATTTCGACGCCTTCGGCATTCCGGTGCGTTCGGGGCGCGTGTTCGGCCGGGCGGACGCGGCCGCCGGCGCCCCGGTGGCCGCGGTCAGCCGGGCGCTGGCCGCCCTCCACTTCTTTCCGCGCGACCCGGTGGGGCAGACGCTGCGCTTGCCGGGCGAGGAACGGCCCCGCCGCGTCGTCGCCGTCGTGGGCGACACGGTGGGCCGCGACGTCCGTCTCGCGCCGCCGCCGACGGTCTACGTGCCGTACCGGCGGCGCCCGCGGGGGGGCGCCTGGCTGACCGTCCGCGTGCGGGGCGGCGCGGCGGACGCGGTCGCCCTGCTGCGCCGCCGCGTCCGGGAACTCGATGCCGGGCTCGCCGTCTCCGAGGCCGCGACCTTCACCGAGCTGCGGCGCGCCGCGACCCGCGAATCGCGGGTGCACGCCGGCCTCGCCGCGACCGCCGCCGGGCTGGCCTTGAGCCTGGCCCTGGTGGGGCTCTACGGCCTGACGGCTTACGCGGTCCGCCGGCGCGAGCGGGAGATCGGCATCCGCATCGCGCTGGGCGCGACGCGGGCCCGCGTGGTCGGCCTCGTCGTCGGACGCGGCTGCCGGCTCGTGGTCGTCGGCCTCGTCCCCGGTCTGGCCGCGAGCCTCGTCGCGGGCCGGTGGTTGTCGCCGCTGCTCCACGGCGTCGCACCGGGGGACCCGCCGACGTTCGCGGTCGTGCCCGCGCTGTTCTTCGCGGCGGCCGCCGCCGCCTGCCTGGGCCCCGCCCTCCGCGCCGCGCGCACGAATCCGGCCGACGTGCTGCGGGCCGAGTAGGGGAACGCCGCGGGCGCCGGGGCGGGAGGGATGCCTCGCTGCTCGCAATGCGGCCACGGCTGGTAGGCCACGGCTGGTAGACTGTCGGTACGGCCGGGGACGCGCACGGGGTGGCGTGAGCGGCGCCGCGGCCGCATATTTGGAGGCAACCGATGGCAGGCAGAGCAACGACCATGCGTGTGCGCGGCTTCTCTTGCGGGCTCGTCGCCCTGGCGCTGGCGGCGCCGGCCGCGTTCGGGCAATCGGGCCAGGACGTTCCCCGCCGGCCCGACGGCCGGCCGGACCTGTCCGGGACCTACGACGTCGCCACCCTGACCCCGCTCCAGCGTCCGGCGGAGTACGGCGAGAAGCTGACCCTGACCGAGGAAGAGGCGGCCGCGCTGGCCGCGGGGGCGCAGTCTCTCGAGCGGATCTTCAACATTCCCGACGAGCGGAACGTGGAGACCGAGGCGCCGCGCGAGGCGCCGCCGGTGGGCGGCGACGGGTCGACCGGGGCGGCCGGGAACGTGGGCGGCTACAACTCGTTCTGGATGGACCGGGGCGCCGCGGGTTTCCGCATCGACGGCCAGTGGCGCACCTCCATCGTCACCGACCCGCCGAACGGCCGGCAGCCTGCGCTGACCCCCGAGGCGCAGGCGGCGCGGGCGGCCCTCGCCGCCTACGCGCGGCCCAACACCGGGACCGCGTGGTGGCTCGAAGACGATCTGAATGCGCCGGGCCCCTACGACAACCCCGAGCAGCGCCCCCTCGCCGAGCGGTGCCTGCTGGGTTTCGGCTCGACCGCGGGGCCGCCCATGCTGCCGGTGCTCTACAACAACCTGAAGCGCATCGTGCAGTCCGACGACACGGTCGTGATTCTGTCGGAGATGGTCCACGACGCGCGGGTGGTGCGGATGAACCAGGAGCACGCCCCGCCCGAAATCCGGAGCTGGCTCGGCGACTCGGTCGGGCACTGGGAGGGAGACACCCTCGTCGTCGACACCACCAACTTCACCGACCGTCCGGCCCTCGGCGGCGCTTCGCGGAACCTGCGCGTGGTGGAGCGTTTCTCGCGCATCGACGCCGGGACCCTGCTGTACCGGTTCACCGTCGACGATCCGGCGGTGTGGACCGCGCCCTGGAGCGGCGAGTACGTCTGGCCCGCGAGCGGCGACCGGGTCTACGAGTACGCCTGCCACGAGGCGAACTACTCGTTCGGCGGCATCCTGCGCGGCGCCCGGCTTCTCGAGGACGACGCGCGCGCGGCCGCGCGTCAGGAGTAGCGCGGCAACCCGGCTCCGCGGCGGCCCGCGCCCGCGACTTCCGACCCGCGGGCGCGGAGCGCGCCGCCCGCCGCGGGCGCCGGCAGGCCAGGAACGTCGGCGTTCAACCGTCGCGCGCCGGAGCCGCCATGTCCCGACCAGCATCGCTTCCGTCTCCCGCCTCCGGGCGTGGCGCGGCCATGACCGCCGAGGAGCTGCGCGGCCTGCCGGGCGACGGTTGGCGGTATGCGCTGGTCGGGGGAGAGCTGCAGCGGATGACGCCGGCCGGCTTCGACCACGGCGCCGTCGTCATGAACGTCGCCGTCCCCCTGGCGCAGCACGTCTGGAGCCGCCGCCTCGGCGTGGTCTGCGGGGCCGAGACCGGCTTCGTGCTGGCCCGGCGTCCGGACACGGTGCTGGCGCCGGACGCGGCCTTCGTCCGCGGCGAGCGGATCCCCGCGTCGGGCCGGCCGGCGGCGTTCTGGGAGGGCGCGCCGGACCTCGCGGTGGAGGTGACGTCGCCCGGCGACACCCGCCTCGAGGTGGCGGAGAAGGTCGCTTCGTGGCTGGCGGCGGGGACCCGCGTCGTGTGGGTGGCCGACCCTCGGCGCCGCACCGTCACCGTCCACGAGCCGGGGGCCGCGCCCCGGCGCCTCGCCGACCCCGACGTGCTGGACGGCGCCCCGCTGTTCCCCGCGTTCCGCCTTCCCGTCGCCGACGTCTTCGCGTAGCCTCCCGCCCGGCGCGCCCGGGCAGCCCGCCACCGGCTGGTCGCCGGCCGGCCGCACGGTTCGATGCCGGTCTCGTCCCGGCAATCGCTCTCCGCGGCCCGGCCGGACACCCGAACCCTTCGACCAGCGTCTCGCCACGGATTCCGGCGCGCGAGGTGGTTGTGGGAACGCTGCGCCTTGCCTCGCCGGTTCGATTCCTTGACAGCCCGTGGTGGAACCCCTGCGTCGCATCGCGACCGAAGGGCGCCAGCGAACGGCGCCCGCGTTCACCACGGCTGTTGACCCGGTATCGCCGCGCGGATATCGTCGGAACGGCGCATGCCCCGCATCTTCGACAACATCACGCAGCATCTCCGGCCCGCGCTGGCCGAGACGATGCGCGTGGCCCACCGGGCCGACTTCTGCGTCGGGTATTTCAATCTCCGGGGCTGGCGGTCGATAGACGAGCACGTCGAGCGCTGGCCCGGCGGCGAAGGCCGCTGCTGCCGCGTGCTCGTCGGCATGCAGCGGCTGCCGCACGAGGAGCTGCGGGCGGCCCGGAGCCTGTCGGCCGGCCGGCCGGCGCTCGACAACCAGACGGCGCTGCGGCTCAGGAAGAAGCTGGCCGAGGAGTTCCGGGAACAACTGACGTTCGGCGCCCCGACCAACCGGGACGAGGCGGGCCTGCGGAGGCTGGCGCGGCAGATACGGGCGCGGAAGGTCGTGGTGAAGCTGTTTCTCCGGCATCCGCTGCACGCCAAGCTCTACCTGCTGTTCCGGTCCGACCCGACCAACCCGATGGTGGGGTACCTGGGCAGCAGCAACCTCACGCAGTCCGGGCTGTCGCATCAGGGCGAGCTCAACGTCGACGTGCTCGACCACGACGCGTGCGAAAAGCTCGCGGCGTGGTTCGAGGAGCGCTGGAACGACCGCTGGTGCGTCGACGTATCGGACGAGCTGGCCGCGATCGTCGGGCGGAGCTGGGCGCGGGAGGAATCGATCCCGCCGCATCACGTCTACGTCAAGATGGCGTATCACCTGTCGCAGGAGGCGCGGGCCGGGCTGTCGGAGTTCCGCATCCCGCGGGACTTCGGAAACCGGCTCCTCGACTTCCAGACCGCCGCCGTGAAGATCGCCGCGCACCACCTGAACCGGCGGGGCGGCGTGATCATCGGCGACGTCGTCGGCCTGGGCAAGACCCTCATGGCCACCGCGCTGGCGCGGGTGTTCGAGGACGACCACGGGCTGGAGACGCTGATCCTCTGCCCCCGGAACCTCGTCCCGATGTGGGAGGACTACCGCGAACGCTATCGGATGCGCGCCCGCGTGCTGTCGATGAGCCGGGTGCTCCGGGAACTGCCCGACCTGCGCCGCTACCGCCTGGTGCTGATCGACGAGAGCCACAACCTGCGGAACCGCCAGGGCCGGCGCTACCGCGCGATCCAGGAGTACGTCCGGGAGAACGACAGCAAGTGCATCCTGCTGTCGGCGACCCCCTACAACAAGACGTATCTGGACCTGTCGAGCCAGCTCCGCCTGTTCGTGCGCGAGGACGACGACGTCGGCGTTCGCCCCGAGCGCCTGCTGCGGGAGATGGGCGAGACCGAGTTCATGCGCCGCCACCAGGCGCCGGTGCGGTCGCTGGCCGCCTTCGAGAAGTCGGAGCACGCCGACGACTGGCGCGACCTGATGCGCTTGTTCCTCGTCCGCCGCACCCGCGGCTTCGTGCAGGAGAACTACGCCGCCACGGACCCGGCCGACGGCCGCCGCTACTTGACCTTCGAGGACGGCGGGCGCTCGTACTTCCCGACGCGGGCGCCCCGGACGCTGCGGTTCGACGTCGACGCGCAATATGCCCGGCTGTTCGCCGACGACGTGGTCGACGCGGTCAACGGTCTGGAGCTTCCGCGCTACGGCCTCGGCAACTACGTAGCGGCGTCGCCCCGCACGCCGCCGACGCCGGCCGAAGCCCGGGTGCTGGACGACCTGTCGCGCGCCGGCCGGCGCCTGATGGGCTTCTGCCGCACCAACCTGTTCAAGCGCCTGGAGAGCAGCGGCCACGCCTTCCTGCTCTCGGTCGAACGCCACGTGCTGAGGAACTTCGTGTTCCTGCACGCCCTCGAGCACGGGCTGCCGCTTCCCGTCGGGACGGCGGACGCGGGCCTGCTCGACGCGCAGTTTTCCGACGAAGACGCGGAGGAGGCGGCCGGCGGCCTGTTCGACGCGGACGGGGAGGAGGCCGAAGAACCCGCGGCGGCGGCGGCGCCCGGGACCCGGGGCGGGGGCGGTCGTGCGGCGGTCCCGGGCCGGGACGCGGAGACGGCGTCGCCGGCGGCGCCGAGGACCCGGGAGGATTTTCGCGCGCGCGCCGCGCAGGTTTACGCGCGCTTCCGCGACCGCTACGCGAACCGGTTCCGCTGGCTCGCCTCCCACCACTTCGACCCGGCCCTCGGCCGGGACCTGGCGGCCGACGCGGCGACGCTGCTCGATCTCCTCGCCCGGTTCGGCGCGTGGCGGGCGGCGGACGACGCCAAGCTCGGCGCGCTGGAGGACCTGCTGGCCGACCGGCACCCGGAGCAGAAGGTTCTGGTCTTCACCCAGTTCGCCGACACGGTGCGCTATCTGGAACGGGAGCTCCGGTCGCGCGGCGTGGCGCGGATGGGGGCGGCCACGGGGGACACCGAAGACCCCACGAGTCTCGCGTGGCGTTTCAGCCCGAGAAGCAACGGCCGGGAAAACCGCGTCGCGCCGGAGGACGAGCTCCGCGTGCTGGTGGCCACCGACGTGCTCAGCGAGGGCCAGAACCTGCAGGACTGCGCCATCGTGGTGAACTACGACCTGCCGTGGGCGATCATCGGCCTGATCCAGCGCGCCGGCCGCGTGGACCGCATCGGCCAGCGGGCGCGCGACATCCTGTGCTATTCGTTCCTGCCGGCCGAGGGGGTCGAGCGCCTGCTCCGGCTTCGCGCCCGCGTGCGGGCGCGCCTCGGCGAGAACGCCGAGGTGGTCGGGGCCGACGAGGCGTTCTTCGAAGACGAGGACCAGCAGGCGGTGCTCGACCTGTATCACGAGAAGGCGGGCATTCTCGACGGCGGCGACGAGGCGGACGTCGACCTCGCCTCGTACGCCTGGCAGATCTGGCGGAACGCCACCGCGGCGGACCCGGCGCTCGCGAAGACGATAGAGGACCTGCCGCCGGTGGTCTATTCCTCCCGGGCCCACCGCGAGGCGCCGGGGCGTCCGGCGGGCGCGCTCGTCTACCTGCGCACCGCGCAGGGGTACGACGCCCTGGTCCGGATGGACCGCGACGGCCGGAGCGTCACCGAGAGCCAGTTCGAGATTCTGCGCGCCGCCGAATGCGCGCCCGGCACGCCGGCCCTGCCGCGTCACGAGACCCACCACGCCCTGGTCCGCAAGGCCGCCGAGCACGTCGCCGGCGAGGAGAAGCAGGTCGGCGGCCAGCTCGGCCGCCCCTCCGGCGCGCGCTTCCGCACCTACGAGCGGCTGAAGGGCTACGCCGACAGCGTCCGGGGCACGTTGTTCGACACCGCGGCGCTGCGGCACGCCATCGACGACGTCTACCGCCACCCGCTGCGGCAGGCCGCGGTCGACACGCTGAACCGGCAGTTGCGCAGCGGCGTCTCCGACGAGACCCTCGCCAACCTGGTCGTCGCCCTGCGGGACGAAGACCGCCTCTGCATCGCGCACGAAGACGACGAACCGCGGGAACCGGGCATCATCTGCTCGCTGGGCCTCGTGCCGGCCCGGACTTGATCTTTCTGCCTTACCGAATCAGGATATCCGGTAAGGAGGAAACGGATGATCGTCAAGGTCACTTCCAAGCGGCAGGTCACTTTCCCGGCGCGGGTGCTGGAGGCTCTGGGAGTCGGACCGGGCGACCGGATCGAACTGGAAGAGGGTCCGGACGGTTTCGTCCTGCGGCCCAGACGCATCGACCGTTCCCGCCTCGGGACGTTGCGCGGCAAGATCCCGCCCGGACGTCCGCCGTTCGATCTCCGGGTCTTCCGGGGGCAACGCCATGACCCGTCGCTTCGGGATTGACACCTCGGTCCTCGTGCGGTTGCTGACCGGAGACCCGCAACAGGATTTCGAGTAACGCCCGCGCCGGTCTGGAAGTGCTTACGCTGGACCGGAAGATGGCGATCCTGCCCGACACGCGGCGGCTGTAGACGGGCAGGTAGCGCTTCATGCAGACCCGACTTGACAGGCAGACCGTCAGAAGCCGTCTGGAGAGCTTCGACCTGCGCGGGCTGTTCATCGACGAGCTCGGCTGGGACCACGGCGGCGCGGACGTCGAGGCGACGGTCGCGGGCCGCGCGTTCGTTCTCGAAGCCGTCGCGCACAAGCGCGGGATGGTGGTCTACCAGTACGCCGCGGACTCGGAAGAAGCCTTCCCGGACCATCCCACCCGCCAGAAGATCGAGAAGGCCGTCGCCCGGACCGTCCGCGAGCACGTCGTCGTGTACGCCGCGCCCGGCCGCGGCGCGCAATACTGGCAGTGGGTCAAGCGCGAGCCGGGACGCCCCGACCGGACCCGCACCCACCTCTGGAGCCGGGATCAGCCGGGCGAGGCGCTGATCCAGAAGCTCGAGCAGCTCGTCTTCACCCTGGACGAAGAAGAAGACCTGACCATCGTCGACGTGTCGGGGCGGGTGCGCGCCGCCTTCGACGTGGAGAAGGTGACCCGGCGGTTCTACGACCGTTTTCGGGAGGAGCACCGCGCGTTCCTGGACTTCGTCGAAGGCGTCGCGGCGGCGGCCGACCGGGAATGGTACGCCTCGCTGATGCTCAACCGGATGATGTTCATCTACTTCATCCAGAAGCGCGGCTTCCTCGACGGCGACCCGGACTACCTGCGCAACCGCCTGGAGCGCGTGCGCGAGGCGGCCGGCGGCGCCGGCAGGTTTCACGGCTTCTACCGGCTGTTCCTGCTGCGGCTGTTCCACGAGGGCCTGGGCCGGCCCGAGGCCGAGCGCGCCCCGGAACTGGCGGCGCTGCTCGGCCGGGTCCCCTACCTCAACGGCGGCCTGTTCGACGCGCACGACCTGGAGCGCGACAACCCCGAAATCCGCATCCCCGACGAAGCCTTCGAGCGGATCTTCGCGTTCTTCGACGCGTACCAGTGGCACCTCGACGACCGGCCGCTACGCGACGACAACGAGATCAACCCCGACGTGCTCGGCTACATCTTCGAGAAGTACGTCAACCAGAAGCAGATGGGGGCCTACTACACGAAGGAGGACATCACCGGGTACATCAGCCGCAACACCATCATCCCGTTCCTGTTCGACCGGGCGCGGAAGGAATGCGCCATCGCGTTCAAGCCCGGCGGCGGGGTGTGGCGGCTGCTGGCCGACGACCCGGACCGCTACTTCCACGACGCGGTGCGCCACGGCGTCACCTGCGACGTCAACGGGCGGGAGACCCCTGGTCGAAAGCGCGAACTGCCGCCGGAGATCGCCGCCGGCGTGCGCGACGTGGCCAAACGTGACGGCTGGAACCGGCCCGCGCCGCCCGCCTGGGGACTGCCCACCGAGACGTGGCGCGAGCACGTCGCCCGCCGCCGGCGCTACGAGGAGGTCCGCGCCCGGCTCGCCGCGGGCGAGGTCGCGTCCGTCAACGACCTCGTCACGTACAACCTGGACGTCGAGCAGTTCGCCCGGGACGTGATCGCCGGCAGCGAAGGGCCGGAACTGGTCCGCGCCTTCTGGAAGGCGCTCCGCGAGGTCTCCGTCCTCGACCCGACGTGCGGCTCCGGCGCGTTCCTCTTCGCCGCGCTCCACGTTCTGGAGCCGCTGTACAACGCCTGCCTCGACGCCATGCGCGGTTTCCTCGACGACCTCGAACGTTCGCAGCGCAAGCACCGCCCGGAGAAACTGCGCGACTTCCGCGCCGCGCTGGAACAGGTCGCAGGACACGCCAGCGAACGCTACTTCGTCCTCAAGTCGATCGTCATCGACAACCTGTACGGCGTCGACGTCATGGAAGAGGCGGTCGAAATCTGCAAGCTGCGCCTGTTCCTCAAGCTCGTGGCCCAACTCGACGATTACGACCAGATCGAGCCGCTGCCCGACGTCGACTTCAACGTCCGCGCCGGCAACACGCTGGTCGGCTTCACGTCGCGCGAGGAGGTGCGGCGGACGCTGAGCGCGGACCTGCTGAAACAACTGTCGCTGCCGCGGATCGAGGAGCGCGCCGAGATCGCCGACCGGGCCTTCCGCCAGTTCCGCGCCATGCAGACCGAGCACGGCATGGACGCCGGACGCTTCGCCGACACGAAGCTGGAACTGCGCCGGCGGCTCGACGAGCTTCGCAACGAGTTGGACGAGTATCTGGCCGGCGACTACGGCGTGAAGGTCAAGAGCCGGCGGGCGTACCGGCAATGGCGCGACAGCCACCAGCCGTTCCACTGGTTCGTGGAGTTCTACGGGATCATGCGCCGCGGCGGGTTCGACGTGATCATCGGCAATCCGCCGTATATCGAGCTGAAAACGGTGGACCAATATACGTTGAAAGACTACGAATGCATGGACGCCGGGAATCTCTATGCGCTCATGCTGGAACGTTCGATTTCACTGTGTCGTCGTCACGGGCGACTGGGGTTCATAGTACCCGTTTCCTCGGTTTCAACTAGCCGCTACGCCAGCTTGCAGAATAAATTGTCAGAACGATTGCTGCATTACAGTTCGTTTGATGATCGTCCTTCGAGGTTGTTCGAGGGGTTGCAGCATATTCGATTGACCGTCCATCTCATTGGACCTGTCGCCTCCTCGCAGATCATGCACTCGACACGGTACAACAAGTGGAACGCGGCCGAACGAGCCACTCTTTTTCATGGCCTGCGTTATTCAATGTCTGCGAAGGGGATCGTGCAACATGCTTTTCCCAAACTGTGCGCTACGGCGGAAATGGAGATACTTCAAAAACTTGCGAAGGAAAAGAGCAGGTTGGCGAATTTTCATGTCAAGAAAGGGCGCAGTATCTATTATTCTCGAAAAGTCGGGTATTTTCTTCAGGTCCTCGATTTCATGCCTCGCGTCCTTGATGGATCCGGCAATCGACGGTCGCCATCGGAGTTCAAGGAGCTGTGTTTCGAGAACGACGTACGAGCCAAGTTGGCTTTGTGTTGCCTGAACTCGAATCTGTTCTACTGGTTCGTCACGGTTTTTTCAGATTGCCGCCATCTGAACAGGCGAGAAGTCGATGCGTTTCCGATTGATATGGAGCGACTTGCGAAGATGCCCGAAGAACTTGTCGTGCTTGCGGATGAGTTGATGGAAGACGTCAAGGTCAATTCCGAAGATCGGCACATGAAATTCAAGCACGATACACTCACCGTGCAGTGCATCGTCCCCAAGTACAGCAAACCCGTCATCGATAAAATCGATTGCGCTTTGGCTGCACACTACGGTTTCACGGACGAGGAACTGGATTTCATCATCAACTACGACGTCAAGTACCGCATGGGACGCGAGACTTTCGGTCAGGGGCGCGAGGCATGAAGGCCATGTGGAAGAGCACGGTCTACGTCGAGACGTCGGTCGTCTCCTACCTGACGGCTCGTCCCACGGCGGACCTGCTGGCTGCCGCGTGGCAGAAGATCACCGCCGACTGGTGGGAAACCCGAAGGAACCGGTTCGATCTCTATACGTCCGACGTCACGATCGAAGAAGCCGGCAGAGGAGATCCAGAGGCATCGGCACGGCGGCTCGCCGCGTTGATCGGCATTCCCGTTCTGCCGATCACGGAGGCCGTAATCGAGCTGTCCAGGACGCTCGTTCGGGAGGGGGCGCTTCCGGCGAAGGCCCTGAACGATGCGCTTCACGTCGCCGTGTCGGCGGTACATGGCGTCGAGTACCTGCTGACCTGGAACTTCCGGCATCTCAGCAACGCCGAGGCCAGACCGGTGATACGAAGCGTCTGCGCCCGTCACGGGCACGCCGGCCCCGAAATCTGCACGCCGCGGGAACTCATGGGAGACTTGGAAGATGTCCGATGAAATCATCGAGGAGCTGTGGCGGATCAAGGACGGCATCGCGCGGGAACACGGATACGACGTCGAGCGCCTCGCCGCCGGTCTCCGGAGCCGGGAACCGGCGCCCGGTCGGCGGGTCGTGGACTTGCGCGCCGTGCGGGAGGCCCGCGGACGAGGCGCGCCGGACGAACCACGGTCCGGGGATGGCGAATCGCCGGCGCAACCGCCGTCCCGTCGTTCGCCGTCCGGTGGTGCGTCAGGGGGCGCATAGATGGGCAGGGCGCTACGGCGTCATCGACATGGCCCTCGCACCGGACAGAGTGGGAATTCTGAAAGGACGGAAGACGGGATGAGGCCGAGAGGCGACGGCGACGATCGTCAGGGCGCGGGCGGCGCGATGCTCGACCGCCGCGTGCTGGACGACGTCGTCCGGCGTATCGTCGCGGTCGCGCAGCCGGAGCGGATCATCCTGTTCGGCTCCGCCGCCCGGGGCGGGATGGGACCGCACGGCGACGTCGATCTGCTGATCGTGAAGGAGGGGGCGCATCGGAGAAACCTGGCCGGACGGATCTACGAGAACCTGCACGGCGTCGGCGCCGCCGTCGACGTGGTCGTGGTCACTCCCGCGGACGTCGAGCGCTACCGGGACAGCCATGCGCTCGTGATCAAGCCAGCGCTCGACGGCGGAAAGGTCGTGTATGAGTCGCCTTGAACGGTTTCCTCCGGAGAGAGCGGCCAGCGGGTCGAGGCGGTGACTCCTGCCGCGGACGCGATGGATTCTGCGCGTCGAAGACGGGTGGGGCCGGATTCGCCCGACTATCCGGCGGCGTTGCGAGGGTGTTCGCGGGCCGGCCGGCCGGTTCCGGTCACCGTCCGCGGCGACCTCGGCGCGCTGGACGGGCGGTTGCTCGGCTTCTCCTGCTCGGTGCGCGCCCCCGGCGACGCGCTGCTCAAGACCTACGATCTGGCGCGGGCGCTGCGAGCCGCGCCGGTGACGCTCGTCGGCGGGTTCCAGTCGCCGATGGAGAAGGAGTTCCTGGACCTGCTGCTGCGCGGCTCGGCCCGGGTCATCGTCTGTCCGGCGCGCGGGCTGGGCGTCATGCGGATTCCGAAAGCCTGGAAGGCGCCGCTCGCCGCCGGCCGCCTGCTGGTCCTGTCCTTCTTCGACGACGCGCTCCGCCGCCCGACGGCGGCCGTCGCCGCCGAACGCAACGCCCGCGTCGCCGCCCTCGCCGATCTGCTTCTGGTCGCGCACGCCGAACCGGGCGGCAAGACCGAGCGCCTGTGCCGGGACGTCCTGGCGCTCGGCAAGCCGGTGTTCACCCTGGATTCGCCGGACAACGCCCACCTCGTGTCGCTCGGCGCCGCGCCGGTGTCGGCGAACGACCCGGCGCCGCTCCTGGCGGGTGGAGCCGGATCGCCCGCGTGATTCGTACCTCTGTGCCGGCCTTTGAAATTGAAAGGCGACGAAGTCATGATCCGGAGCAAGAAATGAACATGGACCGGCATCCGACGTTGTTCGACGAAGATCCGCCGCCTGCGCGGCCGCGTCGATACCGACTCGGCCACGCGGACGTCGAGGACGCGCCGGTGCGCGACATCCTTACCCGCGCTACTGGTTTCATGGATGCCTACGACTTCACGCTGAACCCGTATGCGGGTTGTTCGTTCGGCTGCACCTACTGCTACGCCGCGTTCTTTTCCCATAGCACGGAAAAGCGCGACTCCTGGGGACGGTGGGTCGGGGTCAAGGAGAACGCGGTCGAACGACTCCGGAACCGGCGCGGGAGCCTGGACGGCAAGCGGATCTACATGAGCAGCGTCACGGACCCGTATCAGCCCGTCGAGCGCGAGCGCAAGCTTACGCGCGGATTGCTGGAGGTCCTCGCGCGCCATCGTCCGAAGCTGGTGGTGCAGACGAGGAGTCCCGACGTCGTCCGTGACGCGGATCTCTTTCGGGAGATCGTGGCTCGTGGCGGGAGGGTTCAGGTGAACATGACCGTGACGACCGACGACGAGGACGTGCGGCGCACGTTCGAGCCGTTCTGCCCGGGCAACTCCGCCAGACTGCGCGCGGCCCGGGAGTTGCGCGCCCGCGGCGTCGATGCGTGCATCACGATGACGCCGATCCTGTTGGTGCGAGACGCCCGGAAGTTCGCCGACGATCTTCTGGATACGGGTATCCGGCACTTCATCGTCCAGCCGTTTCACTTCCAGCGCGGCAAGTTCATAGCGGGAACCCGGGACGCCGCCCTGAGCCTGATGACCCGGAAGCTGTCCAGCGATCCGAAGACCTTCCGCGAGGCGTACCTGGAGCACTATCGAGGCGTTCGGGAAGTGCTCGAAAGGCGGCTGCCGGAGCTCGGCGAGGGCAAGGACGGTTTCCGGCCGCCCTTCTGATACGATCTCGCGGACGGGATCGTGATTCGCAGGAGCAACGGGAGGGGAACATGTCTGTCACGGACCGAAACAAGCGCCGAAACGAGCGCATGAGCACCTGGATTTCTCACGCGGAAGCGATCTCCGGCGAGGAAGAAACCCATGTCCGGTTTCTGTTCTACTGGATCGCCTACGAAGCAGCCTACCACATGAACGAGGCCGGAGAGTCGAAGGGCAGACATGAGGAGGAGAGACGAGAATTTCATCTGAGGTTGGCGTCTCATGACCAGGGAATATTGCAGAGGATCCTGCGCGCGCAGAAGGACGACGTCGTGGACATTCTTGAGTTGCGGCAGGCGCATCCGTCCTTCTGGAGAAGGCGGAAAGTGCGGAAAGGGTCGGGCAAAGTTGTGGAAACGGCCGGAGCGTGGGAGAGGGAATTTCGGAAATGGGTCAGGTCGGCGAGGAAGCGTCTGGACGAAGCTGCCGCCGAGCGAACGGACCGAGGCGAGCCGCACGACGCAGTTTGGTATCAAGGGAAGATCGTGGGAACCTTGAACGACCTGTTCGAGAATCTGAGCGTCGTCCGCCATCAGATCGTACACGGTGGGAGCGCCGGACCGGACAGTCGGGGCCGAACGCAGGTCATTCGGGGCGCAAAGCTGTTGAGCGCGTTCGTTCCCTGCTTTCACGAAGTCATCAAAGCCAACCCCAATGAGGACTGGGGCGAGCCGCCGTTCCCGCGCGTGGGCAAGGGGCCGGACGACAAGTGCCCGCCGCCGTGGCTGCCCTGACGGCCGGGACCCGATCCGGCGCGGGGGGCGGCGTGACGGGGAAGCCATCGCAGGTGCGGTCGGTTGAGCGTACGGCCGGTCGCGTGCTTGCGGACACGTTCCCCGCGCTCGGGCAAGCGCGGTGCGCCGGAGGTGGATCCGGGACTGTACAATGCGAGAGTGCATGACAGGAGATGATCAAGTGGCGCTGGAGCACGTAGCGACCGATCAGGAACCGAGGCGAAACGACGACGCCGAGCCCGACGTCAAGGACGCCGTCGCATCGGAGGACGAGGCTGCGTCCACCGAGATCCGGTATCGGATCTCGAGCTACGGGGCGGACTATCCGGTCGATGGACTGGTCAAGCGTCTGCGGCAAGGGGACATCGCCGTGCCCACGTTCCGGCGGGAGTTCGTCTGGCCGCTGCCGCAGGCGTCGCGGTTCATCGAATCGTTCCTGCTCGGACTCCTCGTGCCGTCCATTTTCTCTCGAAGGACAGCGAGACGCAGAAGTTGATGGTGATCGCCGGCCAGCAGCGGTTGAAGTCGTTGCGGTTCTTCTACGATCTCGCGGACGGGATCGTGATTCGCAGGCGCAGAAAGGAGGGGTTCCGGGCAGGCTGCATTGGGCGAATCACCCGGATTCTACGAGTCGCTCGATCAACGCGTGGTAGAAATCTATCACTTTCTGATCATCCGGCGTATCCCGGAACCCTTGCAACAGTCCCTGGCGGTTCATGATGTGCAGGAAGCCGCTTTTGCGGCCGGAAGACGCTTTCGTTTCGATCCTGACCAGGCCGTGTGTCTTCAGAAGGTCAAGCAGTCCGGTCCACTCGTACTCGTCCACGAACCGGCTGCCGTGGTCGCCTTCCTCGCGTCTTTCCGGAATCCAGTACGACCGGCTCCTGCAGGCGCGTTCGAGCAACCTGATCACGCGGTGATCGCGAAGCGCCGCGGGAACCGGACCGACGTGCCCGGTCCCGCCGATGTCCGTCACGGGTCGCCTTCCGTGGCTGTCGAGCCACCGCTCGATTTGATCTCCGGCCGTGACGACCTTGTCGCCTTCTTCCCGGAACCCCTCGTTCCGAATGACGGACGGAACCGGCATCGAAGCTGGTACGCGTGTGGAATGGTCCGCAATGAGCGTCACGATCGTCGTATCTTCGAAATGCAGATCCCGGAGATCGGCGCCACGGACGTCGATCTGGTTCATGATGACCCGCAACAAGGTGGCAGGCGGCGCAACGTCCCGCAACACGGTTTCGTCGACATGCAGATCCTCGAGCCGAAGGTTCTCCGCGGAAGGGATCGCCGGCAGCATCGTAATCAACAACCCTCCGAGGTTGCGTGCGCCCCGGTCGGTCCACAGGTAGCTCCGCGCCAACTCCGACGCGGCGTCGAAACAAGTTCGAACACGCACCGGGTCCGATCCGGCGAGGTGTCCGATCAGGTCGCCGAACGCCGAGAGAAAGTCCGCTCCGAGTATGTTTCTCCTGACGTACCGCGGCATCTCTCGCCGGCCAATCAGATCGACCGTTTCCTCGCCGAGAAAATGATTGAGCAACTGCGAATGCGCGAAACGACGGTAGCGCGGCCTGTCGTCCGTCGTCAGGAACGCCATCACCGCGGCGCGATTCCTGAGAAGCGCCGTCACTTCCACGGGCAAGCCGTCCGGTGCGGCGAACTCCACCAGCCAGGAGACCACCGATTCGTCGAGCGCCTCGGTCTGATCGTCCGCCATGTTGCGCGCGACTTCCCGAAGAAACGCCCTCACGAAAGTTTTGCGCACGTCACGGGACATGACGTTGTCGACCGCTTCGCCGAACTTGGACGCCTCGCGCTCGATCATCAGGTCGACGAGAAACGGAAGCGGACTGCCCGCCGCCGATTTCCGGACGGTGGCGGCCATCTCATGGTCCGCGAGCTGCGCGAGAAAGAACGGCCGCAGGGCGTAACTGTCGGGTTCGAACAGCTCGGCCGTGGAATCGAGGTCCTTCTGGGACCAACCGTGGCGCCGGAGCCACTTCGCCGCTTCCGCCGGCCTCGGCGGCTGCAGCGACAGCGCGTGAACGGTGTCCCGTCCCTCGGACAAGGAACCGACCGCGCGGAGCAGGCGTTCGCGTCCGATGAACGTCTCCCGTCCGGCCAGAACGAGCGTCCCTCTTCCGCGAACCTGATTGACGACCTCGTTGATCTGTCCCCAGGCGAGATCGTAACCGTTCGGGTCGCCGAGCTCGTCGAAGCCGTCGATGGCGATCGAGATGAGTCCATGCCGCGCGAGTACCGGAGCCTGATCGTAGGTGACGCCGAGGCGCAACGTCTGAAGGCTGAATGCGATTAGATCCTGAAGAAAGGTCAACACCCGTCCGCGGCTCTGGACGTGCAGGATCAGCGGGCGCCGGGCGGACTTGAACGTCGCCGCTCGGGACAGGGCGAGGTGCTCGATGAACTTCGTCTTCCCGATGCCCGCCGGGCCGTCGACCAACAACACGTGAACCGCCTGGGCGTCAGGGCCTTCCGGGGACGCGAGAACGTCGTCTACCTGTTCGAGACCGGCCCGGGCGCCGCTTTCCTGAAGTATGCCGGTCACGAGATTTCGGTCGAGAGACTTCAGTCTGGATTCCAGGAACGCTTTCTGCGCGTCCGCCCACTTGCGAAGGCCGCCGAATCTCTCTGACGCGAGCAGAGCGGCGTACGACGCGTGCGTACGCCGTTCTCCACCGTCGAGAGCCTGCTCGACGATGCGGCCGCCAGCGGAGCAAAACGTGAGTTCGATCTCCTCGCCGCCTCGGAACAACCGGACCACGGAGCGATCACCGTCGCTGGTTACGCGCGGCCGCGGGGTGCCGAGGTCGGCGAACAGTGAGAGTTCGTCGAGGAGCCGCGGCGATTCGGCAGTCATGCAGCCACCTCCGCGAGAAGGCCGGCGAGCTTGAGGAAGGTCTGGCTGCTTCTTCGAGTCCGCACGATGAACGTCCGGCCGCCGTGCGGCCTCATCCACGCTTCGGCGGCGAACACGGGCGGCACCACGTCGTCGTCTTCCGACAGGACGAGCGCCCATTCGCGCGGTTCGTCGCGGGCCCACACCAGAAGATCGGCTGCCAGCGCAGTGTCGACCATCTTTTCCACGAACGGTGAGTTCCGGTCCTGGCGGCGCAGCGTGGCAGGGAGATGGATCGCGGGCCGGACGTGGCGTCGTTCCGGCAGCGCCGCCAGAAGATCGTCGCCGTAGCGTACGTCCTGCGAAATGCTCACGTACGGATTTCGCGACAGATCGGAAAAATCGGTTTCCGCGACCACGGCGGCCATGGCCCGTCGATTCTCGGTCGGTTCGAAGCCCTTGTACCAGCCGTGGTAGAAGCGGAGGCCGACCGAGAACCGGGCGGATGGATCCTGTCCGGCCAATACTCTGACGATGACTCGGGCCGTTCGACTCAACGCGCGTCCCGCGCGAACGTGGGGCTGCTGGGCCTCGTCGGGATCGACGTTGCGAATCTGCGTGTTCCAGTCGACGAACGCGGTGACCCGGATCAGCGATCTCATGCCGGCATCCCAAGTGCATGATCCATGCCGTTCAGCGCGCGCCACCCACGAGCGTACGCCCTCACCAACCCGATCATCCCACCCGGATCCGTCCGCGGCAAGCGATCCAGCTCGGCGGAACCTCAAGCACCCACCGCGACCCCGATCGGGACTGGTCGCTCGAGTGACCGTGTCCGCTCCCGCGTGCGCGCGGTCGGCGTGCCGTGGTGGAACCGGGGTCGGCGACGGCGGTCTCGCGTGTCCGCTCCAGCGTGCGCGCGGTCGGCGTGACGCGGTCGACGGCGACGAGCGCCGACAGCGAGACGGCCGACGACGAACAGCCGGGCATTCTGTTGTGCCCCGCAGCCGCGTGGATTGCACCAGTGTGACCGGTCAGTTATGATCGCACGGCATGGGCCTCGTGTACTCGACGTACGAAGCCGAGGCGCGGTTTTCCGAGGTCATCCGTCGCGTTCGTGAAGGGAAGACGGTCGCGGTGTCCTGCCGTGGCGAGCCGGTGGCGGAGATCCGGGCGATCCAGCGCGAGCCGCGGACCCTCGAGGCGCGTCTGGACGAACTTGAGCGGCAGGGAATAGCGGCGTCTTCCGGGCAGGCGAAGGCGCCGCTTGCCCCGCTGGGACGGCGGCCCGGCGCGTTGAAGCGATTTCTCGACGAGCGGAACGAATGAGCGTCGCCTGCGTGGATACGTCGGTGTTGGTTGCGATTGCCTTCGAGGAACCTGACGGCGCGGGAGTGGCGAATCGCCTGGAGGACTTCTCGCGTCTGCTTTCCTCCAACCTGCTCGAAGCCGAGCCGCGGGCGGCGTGCGCGCGTGAGGGGTTCGGCTTTTCGGACCGTCTGGTCGCGAATCTCTCGTGGGTGTTCCCGGATCTATCTCTCGCGCGGACTCCCGGAGGGTCGGTCGGGCCGTGAGCGGCGCCGCAACGCGGCCGCGAGGTCGCACGGCGACGCTCTCCGGGCTGGCGCCCCCTCGGGCGGGCAGGACGACCGGACGGAGACGAAGACCCATGCGGCTCTTGCTTGACGGCGGTCGGAACGGTCGTCGGCGGCGCGCCTCCATGCTCTGGGCGGTCGCCGTCGCCTGTCTCGCCGCGGCGCCGGCGGTCGGCCGGCCGGTCCAGCCGCCCGCGAGCCCGGCCGGGGCCGGCGTGCGGGCGCTGCTCGACGGCTACTGCGCGGCCTGCCACAACGACCGCCTGCGCACGGCGGGGCTGAGCTTCGACGGGGTGGACGCCGCGCATCCCGAGGCGGACCCCGCGCTGTGGGAGAAGGTGGTCGCCCGGCTGCGGGCGGGGTCGATGCCGCCGCCGGGGCGTCCGCGGCCCGACGCGGCGGCCTACGCGGCGGCGGCCGCCCACCTGGAGGGGGCGCTCGACGCGGCCTGGGCCGCCGACCCCCGTCCCGGACGCGGCGGCGCCGTGCACCGGCTGAACCGGACCGAGTACGCCAACGCCGTCCGCGACCTCTTCGCCCTCGACGTCGACGTCGAGGCGCTGCTGCCCGGCGACGAGACGGCCGACGGCAGCTTCGACAACTTCGCCGACGTCCTGACGATCTCCCGCTCGCATCTGGAGCGGTACCTGTCGGTGGCCCGGCAGGTCACCCGCCTGGCGGTCGGGCTGCCGCCGCCGGCGGCGGGGTTCGACACCTTCGAGGTGCCCCTGCACGTCGTTCAGGACGGCCGGCAGCACGACGACCTGCCGCTCGGCTCGCGGGGCGGCCTCGCGGTCCGCCACCAGTTCCCCGTCGACGGCGAGTACGTCATCCGGGTGCGGCTGCGCCGCCAGTACCAGGCCTATCTCATGGGGATGGGCTGGCCGCAGCAGCTCGACGTCCGTCTCGACGGACGGCTGCTGAAGCGCTTCACCGTCGGCGGCGACGCGCCCGGGATCCCGGCGGCGGCGAGCTACGCCGGGGCCGGCGAGCCGGGGTTCGTGAAGGACCCCGCGTGGGAAGCGTTCATGCAGCTCACCGGCGACGACCACCTGCGCGTCCGGGTCCCGGTCGAGGCCGGTCCCCGCACCGTCGGGGTGTCGTTCGTCCGCGAGCGGTGGGAGCCCGAGGGCCTGCCGCAGCCGCTGCAGCGGGGCCGGGTGCTCACCAACGACCAGATCTACATGGGCTACGCGGCGGTCGGCGCGGTCGAGATCGGCGGGCCCTACGGGGCGGCCGGCTCGATCGCCGACACGCCGAGCCGGCGGGCCGTCTTCAGTTGCCGGCCCGCGGCGGCAGCCGACGAGCGGCCCTGCGCCCGCGCGATCCTGTCCAGGCTGGCCCGGCGGGCGTACCGCCGGCCGGTCACCGACGCCGACGTCGGGGTGCTGCTCGACTTCTACGACCAGGGCCGGGCGGCGGCCGACAGCTTCGAGTACGGCATCCAGTTCGCGCTCGAGCGCCTGCTCGTCGATCCCGACTTCCTGCTGCGGGTGCGCCGCGACCCGATCGATCTGCCGGCGGGGCGCACGGCGTACCCGCTCGACGACCTCGAGCTCGCGTCGCGGCTGTCGTTCTTCCTCTGGAGCAGCGTTCCCGACGACGAGCTCCTGGCCCTGGCCGAGCGGGGCGCGCTCTCCGACCCCGCGGTCCTCGAGCGGCAGGCGCGGCGCCTGCTCGCGGACCCGCGCGCGGTCGACGCGCTGGTGGACGACTTCACCGCCCAGTGGCTGAACCTGCGCCGGGTGGGCGAGGTCGTCGTCGACCCGATCCGCTATCCCCACTACGACGAGACGCTGCTGGAGGCGTTCAGGCAGGAGACGGAGCGCTTCGTGGCGGAAACCCTGCGCGGCGACCGCGGCGTCCACGAGCTGCTCGACGCCGACTACACGTTCGTCAACGAGCGGCTCGCCCGGCACTACGGCATACCCGGCGTCTACGGCAGCCGGCTGCGCCGCGTCCCGCTGCCCGATGCGCGGCAGCGCGGCGGGCTGCTCGCGCACGGCGCCCTCCTCGCCACCACGTCCTATCCCGACCGCACGTCTCCCGTGCTGCGCGGCAAGTGGCTGCTGGACAACATCTTCGGGTTGCCGGCGCCGCCGCCCCCGCCCGGCGTCGACACCACCCTCGAGGAGGAGCCCGGGGCGCGTCCCGCGTCGATCCGCGAGCGGCTGGCCCGGCACCGCCGGAGCCCGGCGTGCGCGAGCTGCCACGCGGTGATCGATCCGCTGGGGTTCGCGCTCGAGAACTTCGACGTCATCGGCGGCTGGCGGACCGTCGACGAGGCGGGCCGGCCGGTCGACGCGGCCGGCACCACCGCCGCCGGCGAGCGCATCGACGGCCTGGCGGGCCTGCGGGCCCTGCTGCTGGACGACCCCGAACGGTTCCCGCGGACGGTGACCGAGAAGCTGCTGGCCTATGCGCTCGGCCGTCCGCTGGAGTACTACGACCGGCCGGCGGTGCGCCGGATCGTGCGGGAGGCGGCCGGCGGCGGCTATCGCTGGTCGTCGCTCGTCGTCGGCATCGTGAAGAGTCCCACGTTCCGGATGCGGGGCGTCCGGACCCCGGAATCGGCGGACTGAGCAGGAGAGGTGTCCATGACCTTCTTGACGAAGACGTTGCCGCGGCGGACGGTGCTGCGCGGGCTCGGCGCCACGGTGGCGTTGCCGTTCCTCGATGCGATGCGCCCGGCCTTCACGCTGCGCGGGCGGGCGGCGGCGCGGCCCGCGCACCGCTTCCAGGCGTTCTACGTGCCCAACGGCATGGCCATGCCGTACTGGAAGCCGAAGGGCGAGGGTCCCGGCTTCGAGCTGTCGCCGATTCTCGCCCCCCTGGCTTCGTTCAAGGACCAGCTCGTCGTGCTCTCCGGGATCGAGGCCAGTTGGAACTACATCCACGCCGGGGCTTCCGGCTCGTTCCTGACCGGGACCACCCGCGGGGGGACCAACGAGATCGAGATCGTCGCCGACGTGTCGATGGACCAGTTGCTGGCGCGGCACTTCGCGGACGAGACGCAGGTGCCGTCGCTCGAGCTGTCGCTCGACCCGCCCAACAACGCCGGCGCGTGCACCGGCAACCTGAGCTGCGTGTACACCCATACGCTGTCGTGGCGCAGTCCGACCTGGCCGTTGCCGACCGAGTCGAACCCCCGGGCGGTGTTCGAGACCCTCTTCGGCGACAGCGGCACCACCGACCGCGCCGCGCGCGCGGCCCGGCTGCAGCAGCACAAGAGCCTGCTCGACTCGGTGGGCGACAAGCTGGCGGCCCTGCGCCGCGAGCTCGGGCCGCACGACCAGGTCAAGATGGAGGAGTACACCGAGGCCATCCGCGACGTCGAGCGCCGGATCGAGAAGGCGGAGGAGCAGAGCGATCTCGAACTGCCGACCCTCGAGCAGCCGCAGGGGGCGCCCTCCGGGTTCGAGGACCACTACGACCTGATGATCGATCTGCAGGTGCTGGCCCTGCAGGCCGACCTGACCCGCGTGATCTCGTTCATGATCGGCAAGGAGCAGAGCGCGCGGCCCTATCCGCAGATCGGCGTGCCCGAGGCGCACCATCCGCTCTCGCACCACAACGACGACCCGGGGCTGGTCGCCCACATGTCGAAGATCAACGCGTACCACACGACGTTGTTCGCGCGCTATCTGGACCGGCTGCGCGCGGTTCCCGACGGCGGCGGAACGCTGCTCGACAACATGACCATCCTCTACGGATCGGGCATCTCGAACAGCACGCGGCACTCGGGCGTCGACCTGCCGCTGCTGCTCGCCGGCGGCGGGGCCGGCCGGCTGCCGGGCGGACGCCATCTGCAGTACCACGACGGGCCGTCGATGGCGAACCTGCTCGTCACCCTGATGGACAAGATGGACGTGCCGGTCGAACGCATCGGCGGCAGCACCGGCGCGCTGCCCGTCGACACGCTGACCGGGCTGCTGTAGGCGCCGCGGCGGCGAATCGCCGGGCTTCACCGGGCCGGCCCGCGGACGGCGCCGGCCTTTCGGAACCCGGCGGCGTCGTCCGTCGGCATCTTCACCGACCGGGGTACCCACCATGCGTCTGCCGAGAGTCTGCGTCCTCGCCGCCGCGGCCGTGCTGTCGGCCGCCGGCGCCTCCACGTCCGCGGAGACCCCGCCGCTCGTCGACGCCGCCCGGCGGGGCGACGCCGCGGCGGTCGCGGCCCTGCTCGCCGGCGGCGCGGGGGCCGCCGCGTCCGCGGTCGACGGCGCCACCGCGCTGCATTGGGCGAGCCATCACGACGACGCGGAGAGCGTCGCCCGGCTGATCGAGGCCGGGGCCGACGTGAACGCGGCGACCGACCTCGGGGTGACGCCGCTGTGGTCGGCCGGTCAGAACGGCAGTACCGCGGTGGCCGCGCGGCTGCTCGAGGCGGGGGCCGATCCGAACCGGGCGCTGCTCGCGGGCGAGACGCCGCTGATGGTGGCGTCGCGCGCCGGCGCCCCCCGGGTGGCCCGGCTGCTCCTCGCCTTCGGGGCCGACACCGAGGCCCGCGGGCCGCGCGGCCAGACCGCCCTGATGTGGGCGGCCGCGCAACGCCACGCCGGCGTGGTGGAGGTGCTGCTGGCCCACGGGGCGGCGGTGGACGCGCGCTCCGACGTGTGGAGCCAGATGATGGCGGTGCCCCCGCACGGCCAGCCCGAGTACAACGCCGACGTGCCCCACGGCGGCAACACCGCGCTGCTGTTCGCCGCGCGCTCCGGCGCCCTCGCGTCGGCGCGCCTGCTCGTCGCGGCCGGCGCCGACGTCGACGACGCGAACGCATGGGGGGTGAGCGCGGTCACCCTGGCCGCGCACGCCGGGTTCCGGTCTCTGGCGGCGTTCTTCCTCGAAGCCGGCGCCGACCCGAACGCGGCCGAGGCGGGGTTCGCGGCGATCCACGCGGCGGTCATGCGCCGCGACGCACGGCTGGCCGAGACCCTGCTCGAGCACGGCGCCGACCCGAACGCGGCGTTGCGCACGTGGACCCCCACCCGGCGGGCCTCCCGCGACTTCCACTTCAGGCCCGCGCTCGTCGGGGCCACCCCCTTCTGGCTCGCCGCGCGGTTCGCCGCGCCCGACGTCATGCGCCTGCTCGCCGAGCACGGCGCCGACCCCCTGGTCGTGCACCACGCCCGCTACAAGCAGCGGTACACGCGGGTCATCACCGAGTCGACGACCGCGCTGATGGCCGCCGTGGGCATGGGCGGCGGGCGGCTGCAGGCATGGGCGCCGCCGGACCCCGACGAGGCCGAGCTGCTGGCCCTCGACGCCGTGCAGGCCGCCCTGGCGCTGGGCGCCGACGTCAACGCCGCCGACGCCGCGGGCCGCACCGCCCTCGACGGCGCCCGCATGGGCCGCATGCGCGCGGTGGCCGCGTTCCTCGAGTCGCGCGGCGCCCGGTCCGGCCGCGATCTCCGGCGCCCGCCTGGCTAGGCGGTGGCCTGGGCGAAGGCGCCCATGTCGACGTCTATCGGGATGCGGGTCTTGGCTTTCTCCATGTACGCGGTGAAGAACTGGTTCTGCCTTTCCAGAATCAGCTCGCTGCGCAACCGCTCCCGATTGGCCTGAAGGTCGGCCGGATCGGCTTCCTCGCGTTCATGGACGCGCAGGACGACGGCCGAGTTGCCGGTGAGGATCGGGGCGCTGGTCTCGCCCACGTCCAGCGAGAACGCCGCCTCTTCGACCTCGGCGTTGACCCCGACCCCCGGCACCGAGGCGCCGCGGGCGATCAGGCCGGTCTCGTTCACCTCGAGCTCTTCGGCTTCCGCCGCGGCCCCGAAGTCTTCGGCGTCCTGCAGGATCGCGGCCATTGCATCGGCCCGCTCCTGGGCCAGGACGAACGCCTTGCGCCGGATCACGTCGTCGCGGACCCGCGCCTCGACCTCTTCGAGGGGCGGCACGTACGGCGCCTGAACGCCGTTGACGGTCACGAACGCGGGTCCCGTCGGCGTCGGGATCGGACCGGCGACCTCGCCCTCGTCGAGCTGGAACGCCTGCGTGGTCACCTCGGACGAGAAGCCCAGTCCGAGGATCGGCTCGCCCAGGGCGGCGAAGCCGCTCTCCTGCACCTCGAGGCCGCGCCGCGCCGCCGCGCCTTCGAGGTCGGCCGCTTCCGTGACCTCCGCGGCCATCGCCTCGGCCAGCGCGCCGGCCCGCGCATCGGCGCTCTCCTGCTGGAGCAGATCGACGATCTCGTCCCGCACCTCGTCCAGGGTCCGGGTCGTGCCGCCGGTCTTCTCGGTCGCCTTGATGACGTGCACGCCGAACATGCTCGTGACCGGATCGCTGATTTCGTCCTGCTCGAGGGCGAACGCGGCCCCTTCGAACTCGGGCACCATCTGTCCGCGGGCGATCGTCCCGAGGTCGCCGCCCGCTTCCCGGGTGCCGTCGTCCTCGGAGTGCCGACGCGCCAGCTCGGCGAAGTCGGCGCCTCCCCGCGCCTCCGCCGCGATCGATTCCGCCTGCGCCCGCACTTCGGCCGCGTCCCTGTCCTGCGTCCGGAGCAGGATGTGGCTGACGCGGAGGCTGACTTCCTCGGTATAGCGGTCGAGGTTATTGTCGTAGTACGCCTGGACTTCGGCGTCGCTCGGGGTGAACGACGCCTTCAGCGCCGGCACGTCGATGAGCACGAAGCGGAGCCGGCGTTTCTCGGGCACGAGATAGTCGTCGGCGTTCTGCTCGAAGAGGGCCGCCACGTCGTCCGCCGTCGCTTCCAGGCCGTCCCGGAAGTCGTCGGCCCGGAACGCGACCGCGCTCAGGCGGACCCGCTCGTTGCGGCGGACGTGCTCGCGCTCGACGTCCTCGTCGCTGACCGTGATCCAGTCGGTGACCGCCGCCTGCAGGCGCTGCAGCATCAGCGACCGCCGCATGTTCTCCTCGAACTCGGCCGGGGTCATCGGGGGCTGCTGCATCCGCAGCATCTGGAGATAGGCGGCCTCGCCGACGAACCGGCCGTCCTGCTGGAACACGGGGAGGGCCACGATGGCCTCGCGCACCTCGGTGTCGGTGACCGTGACGCCGACGCGCGCGGCTTCCTGCAGCTGCGCGTACTCGTCGATCATCTGCTGCAGCAGTTGCCGATCGATGCCCATCGAACGCAGGAGGTCGGAGGTGATCTCGCCGCCGGACTGGGCCTGGTAGCTCTGGAGCTGGCGCCGGTACACCGTCTGGAACTCGCCCACGGTGATTTCCTGCTCGCCGACCTGGGCGAGGACGTCGGTCAGGGCGCCGGTGGTCGCGGGGGGAGGCTGGAGCAGGGGGAACCCGAGGACCAGCAGCGCGAAGCCCGCGAGGGCCAGGGTCCATTTCAGCCACGCCTTGTGGCGCCGCATGCGATCCAGCATCGTCATCGTGTGGTCAACTCCCTCATGCTGCGGGCGTATCCGTCCCGGGCCGTACGTCCCGGCCGTCCGGCGCGCCGCCGGTTCGGCATCGGGCCGCGGGGCCGGCGCCGGTGCGCCGGCCATGCGCAGGTCGATCATTCCATGACCGGACGCAGGCTGCAAATCGAATCGGCCGCGGGCGGCGCCTCATGCGCTACCGGTTGGGGTGGGCGTCGGTGCGGACCACAGAATATGCTATAGTCGCCGCATCCGGCGGGCCGGGAAGCCCGGCAGCGTATTCCCGCGGTCCGCGGACGCCGGGGCTTCGGGCCGGCCGGATCGGCAGGCGTGCGCCCTGTCCCGCCCGGCGCGGGAGGCCGTGCGCCCGGCGCCCGCGCCCCGCCCGGCGCCGCCGGCCGCCGCATCCGGAGGATTGCGCCTCTTGAGTGTCAGCTCCCTGTTCTCGTTGTTCTCGAGTGATCTCGCCATCGATCTCGGCACCGCCAACACGTGCGTCTACGCGCGGGGCAAGGGGATCGTGCTGAACGAGCCGTCGATCGTGGCCATCAACAAGGTCACCGGGCGCACCGAGGCGGTAGGGCGCGAGGCGAAGGAGATGCTGGGGCGTACTCCCGGCAACATCGTCGCCATCCGGCCGATGCGCGACGGGGTCATCGCCGACTTCGAGATCGCCGAGAAGATGCTGACCTACTTCATCAAGAGGGCGCACAACCGGACGGTGTGGGTGCGTCCCCGGATCGTGATCGGCGTGCCGTCGGAAATCACCCAGGTCGAGAAACGGGCCGTCAAGGACAGCGCCTATCGCGCCAAGGCCAGCGAGGTGCATCTCGTCGAGGAAGCGATGGCGGCGGCCATCGGCGCCGGGATGCCGGTCACCGAGCCGTCGGCGAACATGATCGTCGACATCGGCGGCGGCACCACCGACATCGCGGTGATATCGCTGGCCGGCATCGTCTACAGCCGGGCGGTGCGCGTCGCCGGCAACGAAATGGACGAGGCGATCATCCAGTACATCAAGAAGACCTACAACCTGTTGATAGGGGAGCGTACGTCCGAAACCATCAAGATGAAGATCGGCTCCGCGGACGTGGGCGGGGAACGCGTCAACATGGAGATCAAGGGACGCCATCTCGTCGAGGGCGTACCGAAGACGATCTCCATCACCGACGAGGAAATCCGCGGGGCCCTGGCCGATACGGTCGGCGTGATCGTCGAAGCGGTGCGGGTCGCCCTGGAGCGGACGCCGCCCGAGCTGTCCACCGACCTCGTGGATCGGGGGATCGTGCTGACGGGCGGCGGTTCGCTGCTGAAGAACCTGGACAAGCGGCTGCGGGACGAGACCGGCCTGCCCCTGGCCCTGGCCGAAGATCCGCTGGCGTCGGTCGTGCTCGGGGCCGGCCGGATGCTGTCCGACTTCGGACTGTTGCGGAAGATCTCGATTGATTGACTTCACGCGTCGCACCGGCGTCTCGCTGCTGGCGGCGGTCGTCGGCCACCTCGTGCTGCTGTCGCTTCAGGTCGGTACCGCATCGGGCGCATGGGTCGTCCAGACCTTCACGCTGGGCGCCTTCTCCGAGATGCAACGCGCGGTGAGCGGTGCGGCGGCGGCGGTCGGCGGGCTGTGGAACGCCTACGTCGATTTGCAGACGGTTCGGACCGAGAACGAGTCCCTGCGCCGCGAACTCGATGCGGTGAGGCTCCGGTGGCAGGTGGACAGGGCCGACGCGCAGCGGGTTCGCGGTCTCGAAGCCCTGCTCGGCCTGCGCGCCAACGCCGGTCTGCCGACGGTCGGCGCCCGCGTCATCGCCAGCGACGCCACCCCCTACTTCCGGACGGTGACGATCGATCGAGGCTGGCGCGACGGCGTCCGCCGGGACCTGGCGGTTCTTTCCCCGGCCGGGGTGGTGGGGCGTATCGTCGGAGACCCCGGTTACCGGGCCTCGCAGGTCCAGCTCCTGATCGACCGGAACGCGGCCGCGGGCGCGTTCGTCGAGAGGACCCGGGCGCCCGGACTGGTGTCGGGCGACGTGGACGATCGGCTGCTCCGGATGGAGTACGTGTCGATTCTCGAGGCCGTCGAGGTCGGCGACACGGTGGTGACGTCCGGAAGCGACGGGATCTACCCGAAGGGGTTCGTCATCGGCGACGTCACGCTCGTCCGCCGCGGGCCCGGGACGTACCGGACCATACGCGTGCGTCCCCGGGTCAGGTTCGACGACCTCGACGGGGTGCTGGTGGTCCTGCCCGGGTCGCCGCTTCCGGTATCTCCGGCGGCGGCGGGCGGTGGCGAATGAGCGTCCCTTCCATCGGCATCGGCCTCGTCGCCGCCCTGGCGCTGCAGACCACGCTGGTGCCGATGCTCGCCGGGGCCGGGGCGCGGATCGACCTGGTCCTCGTGGTGGTGGTCGTCGTCGCCATCGCGGAGGGCCCGCGGGCCGGCCTGTGGACCGGCACCGTCGGCGGCCTGCTGCAGGACGCCCTGTCGGGCGGGGTCATCGGAATGGGCGGTCTGGCCAAGACCGTGGTGGGATATCTCGGCGGCCAGTTCGCGTCCCGGTTCGTGATGACGAGCCCGTGGTGCAAGGGTCTCGCGTTCTTCGGCGGCTCCCTGGTGCACGCCGGGTTGTTCGCGGGGGGCCACAGCCTGTTGTTCGACGGCCGCATGGTGGTGCCGTTCCGCGACCTGCTGACGCAGGCGGCCGCCAACGGCGTCGTCGGTCTGGCCGTCGCGCGGGGGCTGCAGCCGATTCCGGACGCGATCGAGCGGCAGCGTCTTCGGGAGCGCTGGCGCGACAGCCGCTACGTCGATTAGGAATCGGCCGGATGGATGGAGATGCGCGTGTCCAGTGACGTCGCGCCTTCCGAGCGGGAGGGTGCGCGGGACAAGGTGGTCCTGTTGCTGGCGCTGTGGCGGTGGGGCGTCGTTCTGGCGTTCGTGGGGCTCGGGGTCGGTTTCTGGCTCCTGCAGGTCGTCCAGTACGACAAGTACCGCCAGCTCGCGGAGAACAATCACCGGCGGACCCTGATCCTGAGCGCCCCGCGCGGGGCGATTCTCGACCGTGACGGCCGCGTGCTGGCCGAGAACCGCAATTCGCTCAACGTCGCGCTGTCCCGCGAGCGGGTCGAGGACCTCGACGGCGTCCTCGCCCTGCTCGCGGATCTGTCGGGGGCGCCGCTGTCGGACCTCGAGGCCACCCTGGAACGCCATCGGCGGGATCCGCCCTACCGGCCGGTGGTCCTGATTCGCGATGCGGCGTTCGACCAGGTGGCGGCGGTGGCCGCACACGCTCGGGAGCTGCCGGGAATCTACCTGCAGCAGCGTCCGGTCCGCTTCTACCCGGCCGGCGACGTGGCCGCGCACGTCCTGGGCTACGTGGGCGAGGTCAGCGACGCGCAGTTGGCGACCGCCGGGTTCGAGGACGTGCGCCGCGGCGCGGTCGTCGGCAAGACCGGCATCGAACGGACCTACAACCGGCTGCTGATGGGCCGCGACGGCGCGCGCCGGGTCGTGGTCGACAACGTCGGCCGCGAGATACGGACCCTCGACGAGCAGCCCCCGGTCGAGGGCCGGCCGATTCAACTCACCCTCGACTACGACTTGCAGGAGGCGGCGGAGGACGCGTTCCGCGCCGCGGGGTTCGACGGCGTCGCGGTGTTCCTGGATCCGCGGTCGGGCGCGATCCGGGCCCTGGTCAGCCGGCCCGCCTACGACCCGAACGTCTTCGCCCGCGGCATCGGCGACGAGACGTGGGCGCGGCTCAATCGAGACCGGCGGCAGCCGTTGAACCATCGGGCGCTGCAGGGGCGGTACTCGCCGGGGTCGACGTTCAAGGTGGTGATGGCGATCGCGGCGCTGGAGGAGGGCGTGGTCTCGCCCGACTTCCGGGTGTTCTGCGACGGCGGACGCGCCGTGCACGGGCGCTTCTTCCAGTGCCATTCGACGCACGGTTCGGTCGACATGCGCGAGGCGCTTGAGAAATCGTGCAATTCGTACTTCTACGCGCTCGGTGAGAAAATGGAGATCGACCAGATCAACAAGTGGGCGGTGGCCCTGGGTCTGGGCGTGCTCTCCGGCATCGATCTGCCGCACGAGGTGAGAGGGTTGATGCCGTCCACCGCATGGAAGCGGGAACGGCGCGGCGAGCCGTGGTATCCCGGCGAGACCATCTCCGTCGCCATCGGCCAGGGGCCGGTGTCGGTGACGCCGATCTCGCTCGCGGTCATGATGGCGGCGGTGGCCAACGGCGGCACGCGGGTCACGCCCCACCTGCTGAGGGCGGTCAACGAAGGGGACCGGTTCACGCGGGCGCCTCGTCCCGCGCCGCGGTCGCGGACGGCCATCGCCGGATCGACGCTGGACGTCGTCACCGAGGGGTTGTGGTTCGTGGTGAACCGGGCGGGGACCGGCCGGCGCGCACGGCTGGCCGGGCGTGACGTGTTCGGCAAGACCGGCACGGCCCAGGTGATCTCGTTGCAGGGCCGGGCCGCCGCGGCCGGTTCCGGCCGGGATTTTCGGGATCACGGCTGGTTCGTGTTCGCGGCTCCGGCCGGGGCGCCGGAGATAGCCGGCGCCATATTCGGCGAGCACAACGACCACGGTTACCTTTCGGCGCCGATTGCGAAACACGTCGTCGAGACGTACTTCGCCAAGCAGGACGGGCGGCCGCGGCCGGCGCCGCCGGTTCCGCCGGGGGCGGCGGCGGATCAGTAGACGCGTCGACGGAAGCCGTCGGGCGGGCAGATGCTGGAGCAGCGACTTTATCACCACATCGACTGGCTGCTGCTGGGAGCGTTGCTGCTGTTGTGCGCCATCGGCGTGGCGACCATCTACAGCACCACGTACGATCCGATGGCGGGCCGCGTCAGCCCGCTGGTCTCCACCCAGTTGTGGGCGCTGGCCCTCGGCCTCGTCGTCCTCGCCGTCACGCTGTCGGTCGACTACCGGTGGTTCGCCGATCTGTCGCCGGTCGCCTTCGTCGGGTTGATCGGTCTGGTCGCCTGGGTCTCGATGTTCGGGACCGCGGGCGGCGGGGCCCGCCGGTGGATCGATCTGGGGGTGTTCAACCTCCAGCCCTCGGAGTTCGCCCGCCTCGTGGTGGCGCTGACGCTGGCGGCGCTGTTCGCGCGCCGGCGGCGCGAGATGCGGGGCCCCGTCGAGTGGCTGGCGGCCCTGTTGGTCATCGGGCTCCCGTTCGGGCTGATCGTGAAGCAGCCCGATCTCGGAACGGCGGCGGCCCTGCTGCCGGTCGCGCTGGTGATTTTCGTCTTCGCCGGACTGCGGCTCCGCTACGTGGGCGTCCTGCTGGTGCTGGGGGCCCTGAGCGCGCCGGCGGTATGGGCCTACGGCCTGCAGGACTATCAGCAGGAGCGGATCAAGAGCTTCCTGGCTCCCGAGAAGGACCCCCGCGGGTCAGGGTATCAGCAGATCCAGGCGCGCATCACGACCGGGTCCGGGGGGGCGACGGGCAAGGGGTTCCTCAAGGGGACCCAGAGCCAGTACAACTTCCTGCCGGTCGCGCACAACGATTTCGTTTTCTCGGTGTTTGCGGAAGAACACGGGTTTCTGGGCGTGGTGGTTGCGCTCGGGTTGTATCTGTTCGTCATCCTGCGTGGGATGGACGCCGCGCTGCTGGCCAAGGATCGTCTGGGCATGTATCTCGTCGTCGGGATCATGGCCGGCTTCGCGTTTCAGGTGATCTACAACATCGCCATGTCGGCCGGGCTGGCGCCGGTGAAGGGGCTCACCTTGCCGCTGATGAGCTACGGGGGTTCATCCGTGATTGCCACGCTGGCCGCCTTCGGATTCGTGCTCAACGTGCGAATGCGCAGGTTCACGAACTGAGCGCCGTTCTCCCACCGTTTCACGACGTTCGGAAACCCGCCTTTGCAGTACCGGGCGGCCGGGCAGGACGCCCGCGCCCGCCCGCCGTCCCGTCGACCGGCTGGATGACGCCGCTGGCGGCGGTCATGCCGGCCGGGCGCGGCGGCGACCATCTGGAGTGCAGTGATGAACAAGGAGATGATCATCTCCGCCAGCGGCCACGAGACGATGGCCGCCATTCTCGAGGACGACGAGGTCGTCGAGATCTCCGTCGAACGCGACAAGTCGCGCGGTGTCGCCGGCAACATCTACAAGGGGCGCGTCTCGAAGGTGCTGCCCGGGATGCAGGCCGCCTTCGTCGATCTCGGCCTGGAGCGCGACGGCTTCCTCTACGTGTCCGACGTCATCGATCCCATGGCGTCGCTGGAAGGCATCGACACCGACGCGGAAGGGGCCGCCGCGGAGCCGCCGGCCGCTCCCCAGGACGGCCAGGGCGGCCGCGGCCGCGGGCGCGGCCGCGACCGCAACGGCAGCGACCAGCCGATAGACAAGCTGCTGACCGCCGGCCAGGAGATCATCGTCCAGGTGGTCAAGGAGCCGCTGGGCACGAAGGGGGCGCGCATCACCTCGCACGTCACCATCCCCGGCCGGTTCCTCGTGTTCATGCCGACGGTCGAGCACGTCGGCGTGTCGCGCAAGATCGTCTCGCGCGAGCAGCGCGGCCGCCTGCGGCGCATCGTCCGCGAGTTCCGGGCCGAGCACGAGATGCCCGGCGGGGTGATCATCCGCACCGCCGCCGCGGACCGGCCCGAGGAAGACATCCTCAGCGACCTCACCTACTTCCACGAGCTGTGGTCGGACACGCTCGAGAAGAGCGAGTCGCGGCGGGCGCCCGCGGTCATCCACCGCGAAGAGAGCCTGGTCGCCAAGCTGCTGCGCGATCTGCTGACGGACGACTTCTCGGCGATCCGGATCGACCACCGCGGCGAATACCGGAAGGCCGTGAAGCTGGTGCAGCGGATCATGCCGGACCTCGTGCCGCGCGTGCGCCACTACGACAAGAACTTCCCGATCTTCGAGGAGTACGGGGTCCAGTCGGAGATCGACAAGGCGCTGCGGAGCAAGGTCTGGTTGAAGTCCGGCGGCTATCTGGTCATCAACCAGACCGAGGCGCTGGTGGCGATAGACGTCAACACCGGGCGGTACGTCGGCAAGCGGACGGGGCGGCTGGAAGACACGATCGTGAAGACCAACCTGGAGGCCGCGAAGGAAATCGTCCGCCAGATCCGGCTCCGCGACCTCGGCGGCATCATCGTGCTCGACTTCATCGACATGGAGGAGCGCAAGAACCGCCAGAAGGTGTACCAGGCGTTCGAGCAGGAGATACGCCGGGACCGGTCGCCGTCGAAGGCCGTGCAGGTGTCCGAGTTCGGGCTCGTCATCACCACCCGCAAGCGCGTCAAGCAGAGCCTCGAGCGCCTGTTGACGGAACCCTGCCCGTACTGCTCCGGGAGCGCGGTGGTCAAGTCCACGTCGACGATCTGCTTCGAGATTCTCGCCGAGCTGCGCAAGGTCAGCGGCGATCTGAACGGCCATCGCATCCAGTTGCGGGTCAACCCGGACGTGGCGCGGGCGCTGGGGTCGGAAGAGCGCGGGGTGCTGAAGGAGATCGAGCGCACCCTCGACCGCGAGGTCACGCTGCGCGCCGACGCGATCCTGCATCACGAGCAGTTCGACGTGACGGCGCTGTAGCCGGGAGCGGGCCGGGTCACGGGCCTTCGGGCCGGGGCCCCGTCCACCGGACCGCGTCGAAGCGCCGGATGACGCGGCGCCCGACGACGATCCCTTCGCCCCGCAGGAGCTGCCGCTTCCGAAGCGGGTCGCCGTAGCCGCCCAGGCGTCCGCCGGCGCCGACCACCCGATGGCAGGGGACGCCGGGCGCGTCGCACGTGCGCATGACCGCGCCGACCGCGCGCCAGGCGCGGGGGCGCCCGGCGAGGGCCGCCACGTCGCCGTAGGTGGCCACCCGTCCCCGCGGTATCCGGCGGACGACGGCGAGCACCTGCGCCCGGAACGGGCTCGTCCCGTCGTCGGCGCGCGCCATCCGGTTTCCCTGCGCCGGCGGGCTCGCCGCGAGCACCTGCGCCCGGAACGATCCGTCCGGGGATGGCGTCGAGATGGTCACCGGTCCTGCCGGAATCGCCGCGCGCGGCGGGCGCTACTCCAGCGGCGTCGTCTTCCAGACCTCGTGGATCAGGCCGGCCTGGATCAGCTTCGTCGCGAAGACGATCTGTCCGGCGTGGGTCGTGAAGTGGAGCACCTGGTTCAGGATGAGCTCGCCGAAGGTGAGGGTCTTGCCGTTCAGCTCGGTCGTCTCGCCGAGCCGGTCGGCGTCGAAGGCCGCGAGCACGCGGTCGGCCTCGGCCATCGCGGAGTCGAACCGGGCCAGCAGGTCGTCCTTGGCCAGCGGCCCCGGCTCGGCGAACTCCGCCGCGCGGTCGCGCCGGTAGCCGCTGCCGCCCACCCCGTGGCCGATGTGCAGGCGCGTCGAGCCGCACAGATGCAGCACGAGGTTGCCGACGGCGTTCGAGTCCTGGTTCGCCCGCCACCAGATCTGCCCGTCGTTCAGGGCCTCGATGCACGTCCGCACCTGGCCCGCCTGGTGCACGACGAGCCGCTTGCGCGCCACGTCCAGCAACAACCGGTTTCCAGCGTCGCTCATCGTCGGATTCCCGGGAAATCGCCCGCCCGCGGGGCCGCCGCGGCGGAGTCGCCTGAACAGCCCGTCGACCGGGCGTCCCGATTCCGCTCCGCCGGGCGGAAAGCGGCCCCATGATGCACGATGACCTGCGCGTTGTCCATCCCGCGGCCGCCGGATGCCCGTTGGAGAAAGGGTCCGCCGCCGTGCGAGCCGCCCGTCCAACCTGACCGAGGCCGCCCGCCGGTCGCCGCCGCGGCCGGGACGCGGCGTAGCGGCAACCCGATGCGGCCGCGGCGCCGGCGCGGGTGACGCAGGTGTCCGGAGACCCGCCGGGGGCCGGCCGGCTCAGCGGTACACGATCGGGAAGTAGCACACGCCGGCGACCCCGACGTCGTACACGGCGCAGGCCGTCGCGTACCAGGGGGGCATCGATTCGGAGGGCAGGATGCCCGCGCCGTGGAGCAGGGCGACGCCCGCGTGGGCGGCGAACGCCAGCGCCAGCAGGGTCAGGGCCGGCCGCGGGTCCCGCGTCACGGCGATCGACGCCCCGATCAGGAAGCCGACGGCGAGGGCCACGTCCATGCCGCTGCCGGCGGCCGACTCCTGCGCCAGCGCGAACCCGACGTACGTCCCGGCGCTGAGCGTCAGCATCATGGCCGCGAACTGGGCCAGGCGGAGCTCGGCCACCAGCCGGGCCGGCGAGTCCGGGTCGGCCCTGACCGCGGCGAGGGCCAGCCGCACCAGGATGATCGCGAGGGCGATCCCCGCGACGAGCAACGCGCGCGCGCCATCGGTCATGGTGGTTGCCCGGCGCGATCACGAATCCGCCCGCGCGCACCGGCCGTCGATCATGATAACCGCCGGACCGCGGCCGGCGTTCGCCGGATGCGGACCGACCCGCGTATGATCGGCGGCGCCATGATCCGGAGCCGGCTCGAACGACTGGCGCCGCCCGACTGGCGGCCGCGCCTCGGCCTGCTGCTCGCCGCCGCCGCCCTCGGCGGCGGGGCCCTCGCGTTGCGCGACCTCGTCGACCCCCGGGTGCGCGCGGTCGCGGGCATCGTCGCGTTCCTGGCGGTCGCCACGGCCTGCTCGGCGCGGCCGGCCGACGTGAACTGGCGGCTCGTCGCGCGCGGTTTCCTGCTGCAGCTCGGGCTCGCGGTGCTCATCCTCGACGTGGAGATCGCCGGCGTGCGTCCGGGGTACGAGGTGTTCGCGGGCCTCGCGGCGGTCGCGACCCGGTTCCTCGAGTTCACCAATGCCGGTTCGCGGTTCGTGTTCGGGGTGCTGGCCGACCCCGTGCAGATGTCGGCGCTCTTCCCGGACGGGTTCGTGCTCGCCTTCGCCTCGCTCCCCATCCTGGTCTTCATGTCGGCGGTGTTCTCGGTGCTCTACCATCTCGGCGTCCTGCAGGCGGCCGTGCAGGTGATGGCGCGGGTCATGGCGCGGGTCATGGGCACGAGCGGCGCCGAGAGCCTGTCGGCGGCCGCGAACGTCTTTCTGGGGATCACCGAGGCCCCGCTGATGATCCGGCCGTACGTCGCCGGCATGACCCGGTCCGAACTGCTGGCCCTGATGACCGGCGGACTCGCGACCATCGCGGGCACCGTCATGGGCATCTACATCGGCCTCGGCGCCGATCCGGTCGGGGTCCTGACCACGAGCGTGATGGCCGCGCCGTGCGGCCTCTACCTGTCGAAGATCCTGCTGCCGGAGACGGAGACGCCGGCCACCGCGGGCACCGTGCGGGTGGTGGTCGAGCACCGGCACGTGAACGTGATCGACGCCCTGGCGGCCGGCGCGTCGGACGGCATGCGGCTGGCGATGAACGTGGCGGCGATGCTGATCGCGTTCCTCGCGACCATCGCGATGATCGACTACGGGCTGTCCCTGCTCAGCCCGGGCCTGTCCCTGGCGCGGGTCTTCGCGTGGCTGTTCGCGCCGGCGGCGGCCCTGCTGGGGGTCGCGTCGGCCGACCTGCCGGCGGTGGCCGACCTGCTCGGCACCAAGCTCGCCACCAACGAGTTCGTGGCCTTCGTCAAGCTCGACACCGACTACGCCGAGACGGTGAGCGGCCACACCCGCATGGTGGCGACGTTCGCCCTGACCGGCTTCGCCAACTTCGGGTCGATCGGGATCCTCCTCGGCGGCATCGGCGGACTCGCCCCGGCGCGGCGCCCCGACCTCGCGCGCCTGGGGCCGGTGGCGCTGCTGGGCGGGTTTCTGGCAACATTGATCAACGCCGCCATCGCCTCGGTGCTGTTGTAGCGGCGGCGGGGCCGGGGCTCCCGGCGCAGTCGGAGGAACGGGCCGGATGCTGCCGACCATCGGATGGGAAGACGGCGACGTCGTGATGATCGACCAGCGCCGGCTGCCGGCCCGCGAGGTGTACGTCCGCTGCCGCACCGCGCGCGAGGTGGCGCGGGCGATCCGCACCATGGTCATCCGCGGGGCGCCGGCGATCGGCGTCGCGGCGGCCATGGGCGTCGTGCTGGCGCTGCGCCGCAGCACCGCGTCGGGGACCGCGCAACTGGCCGGCGAGTTCTATCGGGCGTGCGATCTGCTGGCCGCCACCCGGCCCACCGCGGTCAACCTGTTCTGGGCCATCGCCCGCATGAAGCGGGTGTTCGCCGACGCGGTGCGCGCGGGGCGGTCGGTGGACGAGATCCGCGAGACGATGGACGGGGAGTCGGCGCGCATCCACGACGAGGACGTGGCGAGCTGCCGGGCCCTCGGACGCCACGGCGCCGGGGTCGTGCCGGCGGACGCCCGGGTGCTGACCCACTGCAACGCGGGGGCGCTCGCCACCGGCGGCTACGGCACGGCCCTCGGGGTGGTCCGGGCGGCGGTCGAGGCCGGCAAGCGGGTCGCGGTGTACGCCGACGAGACCCGGCCGTTCCTCCAGGGCGCCCGGCTCACGGCGTGGGAACTGCTGCGCGACGGCATCGAGACGACGGTCATCACCGAGGGCATGGCCGGCTCCCTCATGCGCGCGGGCCGGGTCGACGTGGTGGTGGTGGGGGCCGACCGCGTGGCCGCCAACGGGGACGTCGCCAACAAGATCGGGACCTACACGGTGGCCGTGCTCGCCAGGGAGCACGGGGTGCCGTTCTACGTGGCGGCGCCGGTGTCGACCATCGATCTCGAGACGCCGGACGGGTCCGGCATCCCCATCGAGGAGCGCGACGCGAAGGAGATGACGCACCTGGGCTCGGCCCGGCTCACGCCCGAGGGCGCCGCGGTCTGGAACCCGGCGTTCGACGTGACCCCGGCCCGCCTCGTGGCCGGCGTCATCACCGAGCGCGGCATCTGCCGCCCCCCCCTCGCCGACAGCCTGCGGGCGGTCTGTGCGCCCGCGGCGGCCCCGGCATGACCCGCACCACCGTATTCGCCATCGAGACGTCCTGCGACGAGACGGCGGCCGCGGTGGCCACCGGCGACGGGAGCGGGCCGGGCTCGTGGGCGATCCGGTCCAGCGTGGTCGCCTCCCAGGTCGACGTCCACCGCGAATGGGGCGGCGTGGTGCCGGAGCTCGCGTCGCGCCAGCACCTGCGCGACCTGTGCGGGGTCGCCGAGCGGGCCCTCGGCGACGGCGGCGCGGCGTGGGGCGACGTGGACGCGGTCGCGGTCACCCAGGGGCCGGGTCTGGTCGGCTCGCTCCTGGTGGGGGTGGCGTTCGCGAAGTCGCTGGCCCTCGCCCTGGACCGGCCGCTCGTGCCCGTGCACCATCTCGCCGGGCACATCGAGTCGCTCTTCCTCTGCCGGCCCGACTTGCCGCTGCCGGCCGTCGTCCTCGTCGTGTCGGGCGGCCACACGAACCTGTACCACCTGCCGGAGGCGGGCCGCTACGAGCTGGTCGGCCGGACCCGCGACGACGCGGCCGGGGAGGCGTTCGACAAGGTCGCCAAGCTGCTGGGGCTGACCTATCCGGGCGGACCGGTGATCGACCGGATCGCGCGGGACGGCGACGAGCGGGCGGTCCGGTTCCCGGTGGCGCGCATGACGCACGACGACCGCGCGGCCGGGCCGGCGACGGTCACGCCGCCGGGCTTCCCCCGGCGGGGCGAAGGGCGCATGGACTTCAGCTTCAGCGGACTGAAGACGGCGGTCGCCCGGCATCTGCAGCGCCGCCGCGCCGCGGACCCCGGCCCGATGCCGGAGCCGGAGCTGGCCGACGTCTGCGCCAGTTTCCAGCGCGCGGTCATCGACGCCCTGCTCGACCGCGCCTTCGAGGCCGCCCGCCGGTTCGGCGCCCGCGGCCTGGGCATCGCCGGCGGGGTGTCCGCCAACCGCCGGTTGCGCGAGCTCGCCCGGGCCCGCGGCCGGGAGAAGGGGTTGCCGGTGGTGGTGCCGACGCTGCATCTCTCGACCGACAACGCCGCGATGATCGCGGCCGCCGGTCTCCGGCAACTGTCGGCCGGGGTCACCGCGGCGCTGGACCTCGACGCCGACCCGGCGCTTCCGCTCCGGCCGCCCGGGGGAGCCGCATCATGATTCCGACCCGCGGCCGGGCGTGGAGCCTGCTGACCGAGTACACGCGGAACGACCGCCTGCTGAAGCACGCGCTGGCCGTCGAGGCCGCGGTGCGCGGCTACGCCCGGGAGTTCGGCGAGGACGAGGAGGCGTGGGGCGTCGTGGCCCTGCTGCACGACTTCGACTACGAGCGCTGGCCAGGCCCCGACGACCATCCGTACCGCGGCTGCGAGATCCTGCGGGCGCAGGGGTACCCGGAGTACGTGATGCGCGCGATTCTCTCGCACGCGGACTACACCGGCGTGACGCGGGAGTCGCGGCTCGAGCGCACCCTGTTCGCGTGCGACGAGATGGCCGGCTTCGTGACCGCGGCGGCGCTCGTGCGGCCCTCCCGCAGCGTGCTGGACCTCGAAGCGAAGTCGGTCCGGAAGCGCATGAAGGACAAGGCCTTCGCGCGGGCGGTCTCCCGCGTCGGCCTCCGGCAGGGGGCGGAAGAACTGGGTCTCGCGCTCGACGAGCACGTCGCCAACGTCATCCGCTTCCTGCGGGCCGCCGCCGACGACCTCGGGCTCCGGGGCGGTCTCTGAACGGCCCGTGACGGCCGGTCCTGCGAACCGCGCCGCGTCGTTCTCCGTATCGCTACGTGAAGCATGACGACTCCTTCCCCGGACGCCGCGCTGGTGGCCCGCCTCGACGGGGTGTCGGTGCGGTACGGCGAGCAGGCCGCCCTGTGCGGCGTCGACGCGGCGTTCCCGCCCGGGGCGGTCGGTCTGCTGGGGCCGAACGGGGCGGGGAAGAGCACCCTGCTGAAGGTCCTGCTGGGCTTCGTGACGCCCACCGCGGGCCGCATGCGCGTGCTGGGGCTCGACGTGGCCGCGAGTCCGATGCGGATACGGGCGCGCCTCGGCTACATGCCCGAGTCGGACGGCCACGTCCCCGGCATGAACGCCGTCTCGTTCGTGGCCTACTGCGGGCAACTGGCGGGTCTGCCGCGCGGCGACGCGATGCAGCGGGCCCACGAGGTGCTGTACTACGTCGGGCTCGGCGAGGCGCGCTACCGCAACCTCGAGACCTGTTCGACGGGGATGAAGCAGCGCGTCAAGCTGGCGCAGGCGCTGGTCCACGACCCCGACCTCCTGTTCCTGGACGAACCGACCAACGGCATGGACCCGAAGGGCCGCGACGAGATGCTGGCCCTGGTGAAGGACCTCGCGGCCCGCAAGGGGATCGACCTGATCCTGTCCTCGCACCTGCTGCCCGACGTCGAAGCGACGTGCGAGCGGGTGATCGTGCTGCGCCGCGGCGCGGTGGCCGCCCAGGGGGCCATCGCCGACCTGAAGGCCGGCCGCCGGCAGGTCTTCGAGATCCGCGTGAAGGGAGACGCGGCCGCCTTCGTCCGGGGGCTGGAGGCCGACGGGGTGGTGTGCCGCGGTTCCGGCGAAGAGTTGATGCGGGTCTTCGTCAAGCCCGGACAGGGGCCGCGAGACCTGTTCGCGGCGGCCGTGCGGCACCGGGTGCAGGTGCGCCACCTGCGGCCCAGCGTGCCCACCCTCGAGGACGTCTTCGCCGAGGCGGTCGGAGAGGCGTGATGCCGATCCACGATCAGAGCTACCGCCGGTACGCGGGACCCCGCCGCGAGCCGGGGGGGGCGTGGCTGGTCATCGCCGCCGCCGGCATCCGCGCGCTGCTCGCCCGGAAGCTGTTCCTCGCGGTGATGCTGGCCGCGTGGGGGCAGTTCTTCGTGCGCGCGGTCACCTTCTACCTGTCGGCGAACTTCCCGAGCCTGAACGTGCTGGCGCCGTCGGTCGAGACCTTCCGGCAGTTCTTCGAGATGCAGGAGATCTTCGTGCTGTTCGTGACCGTCTACGTCGGCTCGGGCCTGATCGCGAACGACCGGCGCTCGAACGCCCTGCAGATATACCTGTCGAAGCCGCTCGGCCGCGCCGAGTACGTGGCCGGCAAGCTGGGCATCCTGGGGTTCTTCCTCCTGCTGGTGACCCTGGCGCCGGCCCTGGCGCTCCTGCTGCTGGAGGTGATGTTCTCGGCCAGCCTGGCCTTCCTGGGCGAGCATCCGTTCCTGGTGCCGGCCGTCACGTTGTACGCCCTGGTGGAGGTGGCGCTGGCCTCCTTCACCATGCTGGCCCTGTCGTCGCTGTCGACCAGCGCCCGCTATGCGGCGGTGCTCTACGCGGGCGCGCTCTTCTTCACGGCCGCGGTGTTCGCGATCCTCCGCGGCGCCACGCGCAGTTCGATGCTGGCGTGGCTGTCGGTACGGGCCAACCTCGATCAGATCGGCGACGTCGTCTTCCGGCTCCCGCCGCGGTTCGAGTCGCCCTGGCTGCTGTCGGTGCTCGTGGTCGTGCTGCTGATCGGCCTGTCGATCGTGGTGCTCGAACGCCGGGTGCGCGGGGTGGAGGTGGTGACGTGAGCGCCCCGGTGGTGGCGGCCGAGCACCTGTCGAAGTGGTACGGGCAGGTCATCGGGCTCAACGACGTCTCGGTCGAGGTCGGCGGCGGCGTCACCGGCCTGCTGGGGCCCAACGGCGCCGGCAAGTCCACCTTCCTCAAGTTGATCACCGGCCAGCTCAAGCCCGGCAAGGGGACCGTGGCGGTGCTGGGCGAGCCCGTCTGGGACAATCCGCCGCTCTACTTCCGGCTGGGGTTCTGCCCCGAGCAGGACGCCTTCTACGAGCGGATGACGGGGATGGAGTGGGTGACGGCGCTGGTGCGGCTCAACGGGCTGTCCGAGGCCGAGGCCGCCGAGGCCGCCCGGAGCGCGCTCGATCAGGTCGATCTGCTCGACGCCGCCGGACGCCGGATCGGGGCCTACAGCAAGGGGATGCGCCAGCGGGTCAAGCTGGCGCAGGCCATCGCGCACGACCCGGAGCTGCTGGTGCTGGACGAACCGCTGGCGGGCATGGACCCCATTGCGCGGCGCAGGGTCATACGGCTGGTGAAGGACCGGGCCGCGCGGGGCCGGAGCATCCTCGTGTCGAGTCACGTCCTGCACGAGATCGAGGCGATGACCGCCACGATCCTGCTCATGCACAACGGCCGGATCCTCGCCGAGGGCAACGTCCACACCATTCGCGGCCTGATCGACGATCATCCGCACAAGGTGCGGATTCGCGCCGGCGACCCGCGGGGGCTGGCGCGCGGCCTGATCGCCCACGACGACGTGAGGAGCCTGCAGTTCGAGGACGACGCGGTGGTGCTGGAGACCCGCCGGCCCGACGCCTTCTACGGGCGGTTGACGGAGGCGGCGGCGACCGGCGCCCTGGGCGAGATCCTCGAGGTCAGTTCGCCCGACGACAACCTGCAGGCGGTGTTCGACTATCTCGTGAAGTAGTTTCCCGCCGCCGGCCGACGGCCCGCGGGCGGTGTCCGGCCGTCTCTCGAACAGGTTCCCGCCGCCATGTCCAGCTCCCGCGAGCCGCCGCCGCCGAAGCCGGCCCCGGCCGGACCGTCCTTCCCGGAGTCGGTGGCGCGGATCTTCGAACTGTCGTTCGGCCAGATGCTGTGGTCGCGCCGGACGGTGTTCATGGCGCTGGTGGTGGGGGGGCCGGTCGCCGTGGCCCTCATCCTGCGCCTGCTGGTGTCGATGGACCTGTTCACGGCCAGCGGGGTCGTCGGCGGCCGGCCGGTGACCGCCGACGGTCCGGTGATCTTCGGGTTGATGATCTGGGGCTTCTATCTCAGCTTCTCGGTCCCGTTGCTCGGCGTGTTCTACGGGACGTCCCTGATCGCGGACGAGGTCGAGGACAGGACCATCACCTACCTCTTCACCCGTCCGCTGCCGCGGGGCGCGATCCTCGTCGGCAAGTATCTCGCCTATCTGGTGTGCACCGGCCTGCTGGTGCTGCCCTCGGTGATGCTGGTGTTCTTCCTCGTGGCGCCGCTCCTGGGCGGGAGCATCGGCGCCGGCTTCCCCGACCTGCTGAAGGACCTCGCCCTGCTGGCCGTGGGACTGGCCGTCTACGGCGCCCTCTTCGCGCTCGTCGGCGTGGTGTTCAGGCGTCCGCTCCTGACCGGCCTCGTGTTCGTCTTCGGCTGGGAGCCGATCGTCGTCTTCGTGCCCGGCTACATGAAGCGGTTCACGGTCTCCTACTACCTGCAGGGGCTGGTCCCCCACGCCATGCCGCGGGACGGCACGGTGACCGGCCTCGTCCTCCAGGCGCTGCAGGCGAACGACGTCCTGCCGTCGGTGACGGTGAGTCTCGCCGGGCTCGCGGCGATCGCAATCGGCGGACTCGGACTCGCGGTCCGGCTCGTCCGGCGCCGCGAGTACGTGCTGGAGCAGTGAGCCGGGCCGCGGGCGCCGCCGCGGCGTCGTCCGCCGGGGTGTCCGCGGACGCTCCGGCGGTATGATGGAGGCGTAACGGACCACGCTGGCGGGGCGCGGAAGATTCGATGATCGCCACCCTCTCGCGCCGGACGCGCTACTTCGTGCTCGCCTCGTGCGGCGTGCTCGCGGCCGGGCTCTGCGGCGGGCTGGCCGCGTACCTGAACCGCGGGGCCGCGCGCGGGGTCGCGGCCGACGCTCCCGCGGCGCTGGCGTTCGTGCCGGCGGACGCGACGGCCGTCGCCTGGGCCGACGTGCGCGCGGTGCTGGCGTCGGAGTTCGGGGAGCGGCTGCGGCGGGCCGCGCCGGCCGGCGGCGGGCGCGAACGGCTCGAACGGCGCCTGGGCCTGGACGTCGAACGGGACATCGACGGGGTCCTGGCGTTCTGGGCGCCGGCCGGCGCGCCGGCGGACCCCGCGGACGGGGGCGGCGCGTCGGCGCTGGCCCTGTTCTCCGGGCGCTTCGACGCCGCGCGGGTCGAGGCGGCGGCCCGCGCCGCCGGCGCGGTGCTGCGCGAGGAGAACGGCGTCCGCATCGTCGGCCCCGGTGTCGACGACGCCGGGTCGCTGGCCATGGCGTTCCTGGCGCCGGGACTGGCGGCGGTCGGGGAGCTGGCCGCGGTTCGGCGCGCCGCGGCGCGTGTCCCCGCCGAGGAGGACGTCGCCTCGAACGCGGAGATGGTGCGCCTTCTGGGCCGGATCGACCCCCGCAGCAGCGCCTGGGCGGTGGGGCGGTTCGCGGACGCGGGGCTCTTCGGGTGGGTGCCGGAGACGCTCTCCGAGCGGCTCCCGCCGGTGACCGCGTTCGCGGCGCAGGGCCGGTTCGACGGCGGACTCGGCGTTTCGCTGACCGTCGAGGGCCGGGACGACGAGGCGGCGCAGAACCTGCGCGACGTCGTCCGCGGCTTCGTGGCGCTGGCCCAGCTGCAGTCGCTGGGCGTCCCGGAGCTGCAGGCGATCCTCGACTCGCTGGAGACCGGCGGGACGGGGACCGCGGTGACGTTGTCCTTCCACCTGCCCGCCGAGGCGCTCGATCTGCTGCTGGCGCTGGCCGACCCCTCCTGAACGGCTTTCGTTGCTTGACGTGCGCCCATCGCTTGAAGAAGGGTTGACAGGGTGTGCTAGTCTGTCGCGGTCATCCCGTTGCATGATGAGAACCCATGCGCTGATGGCGGCGGCGCTTCCGCCGGTGGTTCACGTCGCGGCCGGTCCGGGCCACATGGGCGCCAGTCTGCCCGTTCGACCGCACTGAGGCGACTCCGGCCGCGGCGAAGGCGGGGCGGGCTCACTGGCCCGCCCCGTTTTTTTGTCGGGCGTTGCGCGGCGTCGCCTGACGTTGCGTTGCGCGACCGGGTCGGTCAGGCGGTGAGCGGCGGCCGCCGGGGCGCGCGTCGCCGCTCCGCGGGCCAGGGCGACGCCGCGCGTTTCGCCTTCGGGCGGCGAGGCCCTCGACCCCGGCGGCCGCCCGTCCATGCGTTGCAGGAACAAGGGTGACGGACAACGGAACGATAGAGGTCGTCGGCGTGCTGGGTTGCGGACTGATGGGCTCCGGCATCGCCGAGGTCTGCGCCCGGGCGGGGTATCGGACCGTCGTGCGGGAGGTGGATCAGGCCGCCCTGGACGCCGGGCTGGGCCGTATCGAGCGGTCTCTCGACGCCGCGGCGGCCCGCGGCAAGCTGTCGCGCGAGGCGCGCGACGCGGCGCGCGGGCGCCTCGGCGGGACCGTCCGCTTCGACGACCTCGCCGAGAGCGACCTGATCGTCGAGGCGATCGTCGAGAACGTCGCCGCCAAGAAGGCGGCGTTCGCGGCGGTCGAGCCGGTGGTGGGTCCCGAGACGGTGCTGTGCTCGAACACGTCGTCGGTCTGCATCACCGAGCTGGCGGCCGCGACCGCGCGGCCGGACAAGTTCATCGGGCTGCACTTCTTCAGTCCGGTGCCGCGCATGTCCCTGGTCGAGGTCATCCGCGGCTTGTCGACGACCGAAGCCACCTGCGCGCGGGTCGCCGCCTTCGCGAAGTCGCTCGGCAAGGAGCCGGTGACCGCGCCGGACCGCCCCGGGTTCATCGTCAACCGGCTGCTCATCCCCTATCTGCTCAGCGCCGTGCGGGCCCACGAGCAGGGATGCGGTACGCTGGAGGACATCGACGCCGCGATGACCCGGGGGTGCGGCCACCCGATGGGTCCGTTCGCGCTGGCCGACTTCATCGGCCTCGACACCACCTACTACATCGCCGGCATCATGTTCGAGGAGTTCCGCGACCCGGCGTACGCCCCGCCGCCGCTGCTGAAGCGGCTGGTCCTGGCGGGGCGGCTCGGGCGCAAGACCGGTCATGGCTTCTTCCGGTACTGAGGCGCCGCCGGCCGCCGTCCGCGCCCCCGAAGGCGGCGTCGCCGCCGCGGTGCGGGTGCTGCTCGCCGGGCTCGGCGAGGACCCGACGCGCGAAGGGCTGGTCAGGACCCCCGACCGGGTGGCGAAGGCGTTGCGGTTCCTGACCAGCGGCTACGATCAGGACGTCGACGACGTCGTCAACGACGCCCTCTTCACGGTGGACTACAGCGAGATGGTCATCGTGAAGGACATCGACTTCTACAGCCTGTGCGAGCACCATCTCCTGCCCTTCTTCGGCCGGTGCCACGTCGCCTACGTGCCCGACGGGAAGGTCGTCGGACTGAGCAAGCTGCCCCGGCTGGTGGAGGTGTTCAGCCGCCGGCTGCAGGTGCAGGAGCGGCTGACGAGCCAGATCGCCGAGACCATCGCGGCCAAGGCGAGCCCCCTGGGGGTCGCGGTGGTGATGGAGGCCACCCATCTGTGCATGGCCATGCGCGGCGTGGAGAAGCAGAACTCGGTGGCGCTGACCAGCGCCATGCACGGCGTGTTCCGCACCGACGCCCGCACGCGCATGGAGTTCCTCAACCTGTTGCGGCTGGGGAGCGGCGCCGCCGCCCTCCGGAACGCTTCGGAGCACGCCACGGATGCCGGGCAGGGCTGAGCGGCGCCGGAGGCGGCGGACGGCGGCGGTCTCGTGCGCCCTGGCGGCCGCGGCCGTCGTCTCGGCCGGCGCGCAGTCGCGCCGCGTCGAGCCCGCCGACGTCGAGTGCCCCTCCGAGCTCGGGATCGGGGTCGATACCGACCGCACGTACTGCGACGTGCAGATCGGCGACGAGATCGCCGACGGCATCGTCGTCCGCATCCCGCCGCACCGCGGACCGGCGACGTTGACGTTCACCCTGCACGGCCGGCACACCTACTCGGAGGACGCGGTGGTGCGGGGCCGGGGATACGCCAGATACCTCGCCACCGCCGCGGTGGCGAGCGCCGACGAGGTGCTGGCGCGGCCCGTGGTCCTCGCCGAGTTCCACGGCGCCGCCGATCTCGTGGACCGGGTGCGCGGCGGGGCCGGACCGGGCGGCGTCAAGGCGATCGCGCCGGTGGGGGCGGAGGGCATCCGGGTCGTCGTGCCGTCCGACGTCACCGAGGTCAGCATCGTCGGGCTCGATCTCGAGGTTCGACGCGTCGACGGTGAGGAGACGGAGACCGCGCTGGGCCGCGCCATCGCGCTGGTCAGCGACGTGCACGTGGAATACCGCGCGCGCTAGCGGGGACGCGCGGCGGGGATTGAACGGGCTGGACCATGGCGCATCGACAGAGCGATCAGGATTCCGTACGGGACGTCGTCGTCGTCGGGGCGGGGCCGGCGGGGCTCGCCACGGCCATCGCGGCGCAGCGCGCGCGGCTCGAGTGCGAGGTGTTCGAACGGAGCGCGCTGGTCAACTCGATCCTCAATTTCCCGACCAACATGGTCTTCTTCACGACCCCCGAGCTGCTCGAGATCGGGGACCTGCCCTTCGTCACCCCCTATGCCAAGCCGACGCGCGACGAGGCCCTGCGCTATTACCGGCGCGCCGTGGACGCGTTCGATCTCGCGGTCCGGCTCGGCTGCGGGGTGACCGCCGTCCGCCGGCAGTCCGGGCCGGCCGGGGCGCCGGTCCTGGCCGTCGACGTCGACCATCCGGACGAGGGCGCGTTCCGGCGGTTCGCCCGCACCGTCGTGGTGGCCGTCGGGGCCTACGATTGTCCCAACCGGCTGGGGATTCCCGGCGAGGACCTGCCGCACGTCTCGCACTACTACACCGAGGCGCACCCCTGCTACCGGAAGCAGGTGGTGGTGGTCGGCGGCAGGAACTCGGCGGCGGAGACGGCCCTCGACCTGCATCGCTCGGGCGCCCGCGTCACCCTCGTGCACCGCCGCGCCGAGCTGGGCGAGGGCATCAAGTACTGGGTCCGGCCGGACATCGAGAACCGCATCGCGGAAGGTTCGATACCCGCGCTCTTCGAGACCCGCGTCGTCGAGATCCGGCGGCGGGAGGTCGTCGTCGAGTCGGCGGCGGGGCGGCGGGCGCTGCCGGCCGAAGCCGTCTTCCTGCTGACCGGCTATCATCCCGACACCGCGATGCTGCGGAGCTTCGGCATCGACGTCGACCCCGCCACGATGGTGCCCGCCCACGATCCGGAGACGTACGAGACCAACGTCCCCAACCTCTTCCTGGCCGGGCAGGTCATCTCCGGCATCCACAGCGGACGGATCTTCATCGAGAACGGCCGCTTTCACGGCCAGCAGGTGGTCCGGGAGATTGCCCGGCGCCTGGCGCGGGCCGGCGACGCCGTCCCGGCGTAGCGGCCGGAACCGCCCGCGCGCCGCCGTCCCTGCCCCGTCCGCCGCGGCCGGGGGCCGCCCGCCGGCGCGGCGAACGGAAAGATCGGGAACGTCGAGGGCGTGACGCCGGGGCGCGGTCAATGCACGGTCCGCGTCTTCTTGTCGAGGAAGTCCATCAGGACGTAGCGGCCCAGCGTGCGCGGGTTCGTGAAGTACGCCTTGCCGTGGCAGATCGCCGTGACCCGCTTGACGAAGCTCACCAGCTCGTAGTCGCGCGCGAGCATGAAGGTGTTGATCATGATGCCGGCCTTGCGGCACGTGGCGACCTCGGCGAACGTCTCCGAGATGACCCAGGGGTCGAGGCCGAAGGCGTTGCGGTAGATCCGGCCGTCGGGACGGGTCAGCGCCGACGGCTTGCCGTCGGTGATCATCACGATCTGGCGCATCTCGCGGCCCTGCCGTTCGAGCAGGCGGCGGGCGAGCCGGAGGCCCTCGCGGGTGTTCGTGTAGTGGGGGCCGACGCGCGCCCGCGCGAGCCGGCGCAGCGGAATCTCCTCCGCCGAGTCGTGGAACAGGACGACCCGCAGGGTGTCGCCGGGGTACTGGCGTCGGATGAGGTTCGCCAGGGCCAGGGCGACCTGCTTGGCCGGCGTGAAGCGGTCTTCGCCGTACAGGATCATGCTGTGGCTGCAGTCGAGCATGAGGACGGTCGCGCAGGCGCTCTGGTGCTCGCCCTGCGCGACCATCAGATCGGCGTGCTCGACGTCGATGCCGGCGCCGGCGAGCGCATCCGGCCCCCTCCGGTTGACCGCGTTCAGGATGGTCGCGGCGGCGTCGAGGTTCAGGGTGTCGCCGAACTCGTAGGGCTTGGGCGCGCCGCCGGCTTCCACGCCGGCCGCGTAGTCGCGCGTATCGTGCCGGCCGACGCTGCGGCGGCCGACCGAGCCGAGCAGGTCCCGCAGGGCACGGTATCCCAGGAAATCGAGGCTCTTGTCGGTCACCTCGAACCGCATGGGCGGCGCCTGCCCCTCGCCGCCGCCGCCTTCCCGGTGCCGGGCCGCCGCGTCGAGGTCGGGGTGGCGGGTGACGTAGCCCTGCTGCGCCATCTGGTCGATGAGCCGGTCGAGCAGCGCTTCGAGACGCGATGCGCCGGCGCCGTCCGCGTCCGCGGCGTCGCCCAGCAGATCCAGGATCGTCTCGTCGGAGAGCATCCCCCCGTTGAGCAGGGCTTCGAGGACGGCGTCGCGGAGCGCCTGCTCCGAACGCCGGCCCGCGTCCGCGTCGGGGTCGCCCGCGGCGCGGCCGAAGCCGCTGTCGAGGAGCAGGCGCGAGAGCTTCGACACCAGCTCTTCGACGTCGATCCCGTCGAGCGGGCCGCCGGTGTAACGGGTGTATCGATACTTCATGGCCGGCCGCGCGCGCGAACCGCCGCGGCGCGGACTCCTGGCTAGTTGTAGTACTTCTTCTTGTCCGGCGGGACGCGGACCTCGGTCTCCAGCATCCGTTCCGGGGTCATCGCGGCCCGGCGCGAAGTCCTGGTCTCGACCGCGCTGTACCGCCACGCGTCGTTCCGGCTGATCTTCTTCCGGGCGTACAGCCCTTCCAGGATGAACTCGACGGCGGAAGCGAGCGCCGCCGGCTCGTCCGCGTCGACCCGGAGATGGCCGGCCAGCTCGTGCAGTCCGTGAATCTGGCCGGTCTGTTCGAGGAGGGCGGCGGCGGGGGTCTCGTCGCCGAGGTCCAGCGCGCCCCCCAGGTCGAACCACTCGACGACCGCGGCGGTGTCCACCGTGCCGAACCAGCCTTCGAACACCCGCGCGACGGCCGTGCGTATCACGTCGCGGGCCACCTCGTCGGCGCCGCGCAGCTCGCCCTCGTACTCCAGCTCGAACTTGCCGGTGACCGAGGGCAGGGCGGCGTAGACGTCGGCGACGCGGACCGCCTCGGCGGGCTCGGCGTTGAGCAGCCCGCGCCGCTCGGCGTTCGACACCGCGTTTTCCAGGCAGGTGATCGGCATGCGCTGGCTGACGCCGGAGCGCTTGTCGATCTTCGAGTGGCCGCGGGCCACGAACGCGGCCTCCTCGACGATCTCGGCGACGTACGGCGGGACGTGCGGGGGGCGGGCGCCGCCGAACCGCGCCGTCCACGCTTCCTGGCTGGTGATGGCCATGCCCGCCTGGCGCGTCCGCGGGTAGTGGGTGCGTATCTCGGACCCGATGCGGTCCTTCAACGGCGTGATGATCTTGCCGCGGGCGGTGTAGTCCTCGGGATTCGCGGTGAACGTCATCACCACGTCCAGCGGCAGCCGCACGGGGTAGCCCTTTATCTGGACGTCGCCTTCCTGCAGGATGTTGAACAGGCCGACCTGGATCTTGCCGGCGAGGTCCGGCAGCTCGTTGACGGCGAAGATGCTCCGGTGGGCCCGCGGAAGCAGCCCGTAGTGCATCGTGAGCTCGTCCGACAGCTCGAGTCCGGCCCGGGCCGCCTTGATGGGGTCGACGTCGCCGATCATGTCGGCGATCGTCACGTCCGGCGTGGCCAGCTTCTCCACCAGCCGGCGCTCCCGCGGGAGCCAGGCGATCGGGAGGTCGCCGCCGGCCTCCGACACCCGGGTGCGGCAGGCGCGGCACAGGGGGGCGAGCGGGTCGTCGTTGATCTGGCATCCCGGCACCACCGCCACCGCTTCGTCGAGCAGGGTCACGAGGGCGCGCAGCAGCCGGGTCTTGGCCTGCCCCCGCAGGCCCAGCAGCACGAAGTCGTGCTGCGAGAGGACCGCGTTGGCGATCTGCGGAACCACCGACTCGTCGTACCCGACGATGCCGGGGAACAGCGGTTCTCCCGCGCGCAGCCGCCGCGCCAGGTTCTCGCGCATTTCAAGCCGGACGCCGCGGTGCGGAATGCGGCCGGCTTCGACGGCCTCGCGAAGGTCTCCCAGACGTTGCGGTAGCGGCATCGCGCGATCATACCGCGTCCCGCGGGTGGGGGCGGGGAACGGTTTCGAGGCCCGTCCCGGTCACCGCGCGTCCGCGGCCAGCGCCTCGGCGGTGACGAAGCGGGGCTGGATGTCGATGGGGACGTGGTCGAGCCGGTCCAGCGCCCGCCGCACGGCCGGGGCCACGACCCCCCGGGTGTCGAGCATCCGCCGGGCGGCGTCGTAGTCGCCGGTCGCCTGCACCGTCATGATCTCGCGGGTCAGGGCGGTGACGGCGTCCCGCACGCGGCCGTGGTCGATCCCGAAACGTCCGTCGGCGTCGACGGTCACCGCCCCCGCGTCGAGGAACGCGTTGAGCTGAACGGCCACTCCGCGGCCGTGCGCCTCGTGGACGCCGAACCGGATCGAGCGGAACGCCGAGGCGAGGAACGTGGTGTACATGCCGCGTTCCAGCGACCGGTCGACGACCCCCCGGTCGATCAGCTCGCGCAGGGCCCACAGGCCCGCCGCGTCCGCCTTGGCTTCCTCGACGGCGGCGTGGGTTTCCCGGAGCGCCCCCCGGACGGTGGTCCGCCGGCCGTCGACGGTGATCGTGCCCGGGCCCAGCCCGTGCATCAGTTCGTGCATCAGGATGTGGGTGAAGAACGCCTCGAACGAGACTTCCGCCTGCTCGGCCGGCCGCAGCACCACCTGCGCGATCGGGGTCAGGACGCGCTGGAACTTGGCTTCCTGCACGTTCTTCAGCATGACCCGCTTGGAGCCCATCTCGCGGACCACCCGCTCGTCGTTGGGCAGGTTGAAGGCCGCCGTCTGGACCCCGGCGTTCGCGTCGCCGGCGGTGAAGACGACGTTGACGACCCGAATCGGGGCGAGCGCTCCGAGGGCGGGGTTCCGGAAACGCGGGTCGATGGGCAGGGTGTCCTCCAGGCCCTGGAGGTGGGCGCCGAAGCGGTCGAGCCGGGCCGTTTCCGCCGCGTCGCGGATGGTGACGAACGCCTCGAACGCCGCCTTGTAGTTGAACCAGTCGTCCTCGTAGACCTCGTAGGGGCCGATGGTCGGTTCGATCGTCGAGTCGAGCTCCATCCACGCCACGTCGCTCTCGTAGTAGTCGTCGGTCGCGAACGCGGCCGCGCGGCTCTCCAGATAGCGCCGCAGCGTGGGCTCGGCGGTCTCGCGGGCGGCGGCGCGCAGGTGCTCGGCCGCGATGGCCAGCGGCCCCTGGTACTCCACGCTGTAGGGCACGCTGACGAACCCGCCGGCCGCGCCGCGGCGGATGGTCGTGAAGAACCCGGTGGCGGCGGCGCGGGCCGGGCCCTCGAGCCGGTCCAGCCAGGCCGCGACTTCCGCTCTCGACGCGCCGGCCGGATAGTAGTTGGCGCCCCCGGGTTTGGGGGGTGCGCCGGCCACGAACGGCCGGTCGTCTTCCACGCGGGACCACGGGCCCTTGTTGAGGAGGAAGAAGTCGAGCGCGGCCCGTCCCGCCGCGCTCCCGTCGTTCGCCAGCGTGATGAGCATCCCGGGGTTGCCGGCCCAGACCTGCTCCAGGAACAGCGCGTCCATCACGCGGGCGGCGTCGATGACGCGGCGCAGCGCGCGGTGCTCGGAATCGGGCAGCGCGGACACGTCCGCTCCGACGTCGACCGGTGCGAACAACCGCGTCATCGTGGTTCTTCCCTGGCCGGCGGCGTCGGCCGCCGCCCCGGCGAGAGCGCAGGCGCCGGCCAGCACGAGCGTTCCGGCGCCGCCGAACGGTCTCCTGGACATTCTCGCACCTCCCGTGTCCCCGGCGTCACCACCATCATGGAACGGTCGGCCGGGCGCAGGCAAGGCGAGGAGGTTGCTACACTGTGAAACCGCGGAGGGCCGTCCGACCCGCTCGGCGCCCGGCCCGTTCGGCGTCCGCCGGCCGTGCTCCACGGGCGCCCGGAGCGCGCCGCGGGCAGGAGCATCGACATGCGCAGTTCGACGCAGGTGGCGGTGATCGGCGGGGGGCCGGGCGGGTACGCCGCCGCCTTCCTCGCCGCGGACCTGGGCATGCGGGTGACCCTGATCGACGAGGCCCCCGACCCCGGCGGCGTGTGTCTGTACCGGGGGTGCATGCCGTCGAAGGCGCTGCTGCACGTGGCGAAGGTGATGACCGAGGCCCGCGAGGCCCGCAACTGGGGCGTCGACTTCGGCGAGCCGGCGCTGGACGTCGACCGGCTGCGCGGCTGGAAGGACGAAGTGGTGGCGCGGCTGACGGGTGGTCTGGGCCAGCTCTCGGCCCGGCGCGGCGTGACCTGGCTCCAGGGCCGGGCGGAGCTCTCCGGACCAGCGTCGGCGCGGGTGACGGCCCCGGACGGCGGGGTCACCGCGCTGGAGTTCGAGCACGCGATTCTGGCCACGGGGTCGAGACCGGCGGCGCCCGCCGCGCTGTCCCTGGCCAGCGGCCGGGTCTGGGACTCGACGCGGGCGCTGGAGATCCCGTCGGTGCCCGGGTCCCTGCTCGTGGTCGGCGGCGGCTACGTCGGCCTCGAGATGGCGTCGGTCTACGCGGCGTTCGGCTCGAAGGTCACGGTGGTAGAGACGACGCCCGGGCTCCTGCCGGGGGCCGACCGCGACCTCGTGGCGGTGGCGGCGCGCCGGCTCGCCTCGGTGTGCGAGGCGGTGCTGCTGGAAACCACGGTGACGGAGCTGGCCGAGGAGGGGGACGGCGTCTCGGTGACCCTGCGGAACGCGGACCGCGAATCGACGCGGCGGTTCGACCGGGTGCTGGTGGCCGTGGGCCGGACGCCGAACTCGGACGTGCCCGGACTGGACCGGACCGCGGTGCGCTGCGGCCCGCGGGGGTTCGTGGCGGTCGACGGCCAGCGCCGGACGGCCGAGCCGACCATCTTCGCGGTGGGAGACGTCGCCGGCGAGCCGATGCTCGCGCACAAGGCGAGCCACGAAGCGCGAACCGCGGTCGAAGCGATCGCCGGGCGCCGGGCGCGGTTCGAGCCGGCGGCCATCCCGGCCGTGGTGTTCACGGACCCGGAAGTCGCGTGGTGCGGCCTGACCGAGACCCGGGCCCGGGCGGAGGGCCGGACGGTGGAGGTGGCGAAGTTCCCCTGGGGCGCCTCGGGACGGGCGGCCACGCTCGATCGGCCGGCCGGGGTGACCAAGCTCGTCATCGACCCCGAATCGGAACGCATCCTGGGCGTGGGCATCGCGGGAAGCGGGGCGGGCGAGCTGATCGCGGAAGGGGTGGCGGCCATCGAGATGGGGGCCGCGGCGTCGGACCTGCGGCGGTGCATCCACCCGCATCCGACGCTGTCCGAGACCCTGATGGAGTCGGCGGAAGTGTTCTTCGGCCAGAGCACCCACGTCTACCGGCCGAAGCGGGGACGTTAGTTCGGGCCGTCATCCGGCCGCGCGGGTCGCCGCGGCGATGGCGTCCGCCTGTTCGTGGGCGTGGTAGGAGCTGCGCACCAGCGGGCCGGATTCGACGTGTCCGAAGCCGAGCCGGGCCGCCGCCTGCGCGAGGGCCGCGAACTCGCCGGGGTCGTAGTAGCGGGCGACCGGCAGGTGGGCGGGCGACGGCCGCAGGTACTGGCCGATCGTCACGATGTCGCATCCTGCCCGCCGCAGGTCGGCCAGGGCCGCGGCGAGTTCGTCGCGGGTCTCGCCCAGGCCCACCATGAGCCCCGATTTCGTCGCGACGGCGGGACGGTGGCGCCCGGCGTGTTCCAGAATGCGGAGGGCGCGGTCGTAGCTGCCGCCGGGGCGCGCCCGGCGATACTGCCCGCGGACCGTCTCCAGGTTGTGGTTCAGGACGTCGGGACCCGCCGCCAGCACGAGGTCGAGGGCGGCGGTGTTCCCGCCGAAATCGGGCACCAGGGTCTCGATGCGGCAGGCCGGCGACCGCGACCGGATCGCGGTGACGGTGGCGGCGAAGACCCCGGCGCCTCCGTCCTCGAGATCGTCCCGGTCGACCGACGTGACGACCGCGTGGTCGAGGCCGAGGGCGCGCACCGCTTCCGCGACGCGGGCCGGTTCCGCCGGGTCGACCGGGCCGGGCCGGCCGTGCTCCACGTTGCAATAGGCGCAGGCCCGCGTGCAGACCCCGCCCAGGATCATGAACGTCGCCGTCCCGTGATGCCAGCACTCTCCGATGTTGGGGCAGTTGGCTTCCTCGCAGACGGTGCGCAGCCCCTGTTCCCGAACCAGCCGCTCGAGGCGTCGATAGCCGGCGCTGCCGGGGGCGCGCACCCGCAGCCATCGGGGTTTGGGGCCGGCCGGCGCCGGTTCGGGGCGGACCCGGCGGCCCCGGAAGAAGGTCGCGGGCACGGCGCGGGGGGCCGTGTGTCCGTCTTCCGGGAGCGCCATGCCGCGCATGGTAGCGCGGCGCCGCGGCGCGCGCAACGCGGGGCGGTCCGCCGGGCGGCATTTCGGTTGCATTCGCCGGTCGGGCCAAGATCGTGTAAACTTGCGCTGGCGTCGCGCGGATGCCGTCGAGTCGCCGGTGCGGACGGTCCTGTCGCTCCCGGGCGTCGCCGGGGGGCGGTTTTCGGAAAGCCGCGGGGCGGGGTGCGGCGGCGCAGTTTCGGTTGACGGCGGACACCGTCGGGTCGGGGATGCGCGCCGGCCCGCCCGGACCGGCACTCACGTCGGCCTGTCGGTCCGCGAGCCACGTTACGGAGGCCGGTGAACGACACGGAGGAGTCGATGGCGTACAGCATTTGCGAACCATGCGTGGGGACCAAGGACACCGCCTGCGTGGACGTGTGTCCGGTGGACTGCATCCACCCGCGCCAGGACGAGGAGGAGTTCGAGGCCGAAACGATGCTCTACATCCACCCGGAAGAGTGCATCGATTGCGGCGCCTGCGTGCCGGCCTGCCCGGTCGAGGCGATATTCGCCAACGACGAAGTGCCCGAGCAGTGGGAGAACTTCATCGAGACCAACGCCAACTGGTACGAAGGCAAGTAGACCGGGCGAGCCTCTCATGGGTTTGATCGATCATCGTTTCGAAGACAACTTCATCACGACGAATCTCGACCGGGTGCTCAACTGGGCGCGTCAGTCGTCGTTGTGGCCGATGGGGTTCGGGCTGGCCTGCTGCGCCATCGAGATGATGGCCACGTCGGCGTCCCGGTTCGACATCGCGCGGTTCGGGGCGGAGGTCTTCCGCGCGTCGCCGCGGCAGGCCGACCTGATGATCGTCGCCGGCACGGTGACGAAGAAGATGGCTCCGGTCCTGCGCCGCCTCTACGACCAGATGCCCGAACCGAAGTGGGTCATCTCGATGGGGAGCTGTTCGAACGCCGGGGGGCCGTTTCCCACCTATTCGGTGCTGCAAGGCGTGGACAAGGTGGTGCCGGTCGACGTCTACGTGTCGGGATGTCCGCCGCGTCCCGAGGCGCTCCTCTACGGGCTGCTGCGGCTCCAGGACAAGATTCGACGTGAGAGTACCGTGTTGCGGAAGGAACGGGTGGTCCTGGCGGGAGAGACCGATCCGATTCTGGTCGAAGACCGGGGGTAGCGGCCGTGCAGCAGTTGTTGAAGCTCTTTCGGATGGTGTTCCTGGTCGATCTGATCAAGGGACTGCTGGTCACCCTCAGGTACACCCCTCAACCCGCCTTCACTTTTCAGTATCCGGCGGAGCGGCGCCCCGTCGCGCCCCGGTTCCGGGGCGTGCTCAGGCTGCAGGTCGAGCCGGAGACCGGGGCGCAGACCTGCATCGTGTGCGATCAATGCGCCAAGGTGTGCCCCGACGAGCTCATTTTCCTGGGCGGCCACCGGGAGCCCGGTCACAAGATCAAGGTGCTGGACTATTTCGATTTCAATCTCTCGCGTTGCAGCTTCTGCGGTCTGTGCTCCGAGGTGTGCCCGACCAAGCCGGTCAAGGCGCTGATCATGAGCGAAGACTACGAGCTCGGCAGCTACGATCGCCAGAAACAGATTCTTCGCGTCGACGACATGTACGACGGGGTCGCCATCGAACGGTACACGCGCTGACGGTCCGGACGCCGCCCGGCGGCGGCCCGGGGAGGAGAGATGAGATTCGCGTCACGCGCCCTGATAGCCGCGGCCGGGCTGACGGTCCTGTCGGTCGTCCTCGGCGCGCAGTCGACGCCGACGGCGGCGCGCGTCGAGACCCGCATCCAGTTGGGCAATCTGCTGCTCGGCGATCTGCGGTACTGGGAGGCCATTCGCGTTTTCGAGGAGGCGCAGGAGGAGGCCGCCGGCGAGCAGCGGGTGCGGTCCACCGCCGGCATGTTGCGGGCGCTGCTGCCGGTCGCCGAGTTCACCCGCGCCCAGATGGAGGCGCAGGCCCTGCGCGAGATCGCCCCGGGCGACCCCGAGATCGCCGCCCTCGTCGGCGACGCCCTGTGGGGCGGCGGATTGTTCGACGAGGCGGAGCAACTGTACCGTGACGCGCTCGCCATGGACCCGGGTTCCGGCGCCGCCCGCCACGGCGTGGCCCGAAGCCTCACGACGCGGCAGCGGTACGACGAGGCGCTCCACTGGGCCCGGGCGGCCCTCGAGGCGACTCCCGATTCGGCCGCCGCGTACCACACCCTGGGGTACATCCACCGGCGCACGCGCCGGTTCGCCGCCGCCGCGGACGCCTACGAGCGCTACGTGGATCTGCTCCCCCCGGGAATCGAGACCGAGAAGGCCGAGTGGGCGCGTGCGGAAGTGCAGTTCCTGCGGTCGTTCGGCGACCGGCCGGCCGTCGAGATGTCGTCGCCCGGCCGCCTCCACACGATTCCGTTCAGGCTGGCAGGCGACAAGGTCATCGTCCAGGGCCGGGTCAACGGCCGTGACGTCGTGGATTTCGTCATGGACACCGGCGCCGAGCAGACGGTGCTGTCCCAGCGCGTCGCCCGGCAGCTCGGCGTACGCCCGATCAGCACGACGCTGAGCGCCGGCGTCGGCGAGGTCGGCTTCCGCGGCCTGCAGGCCGGCCGCCTCGAGTCGATCGAGTTCGGCTCCCTCGGCATCCGGAACCTGCCGGCGTTGATCAAGAGCCCTCCGCTCGGCGGTCTGCCGACGCCGGAGGCGGAAGCGTTCTCGCCGCTCGCGGTCGGGTTGTCGATGATCGTCGACTATGCGCGCCGGGAGATCGTCATCGGCGAGGAGCTTCCGGACGAACCGTTCGACGTCTCGATGCCCCTGCGGCAGCATCGGCTTGCGGTCGTGCGCGGGGTCGTCGACGACCGGATTCCCCGCAGCTTCGTGGTCGACACCGGCGGCGAGGTCATCTCGATCAGCCGCGGGACCGCGAATCTGCTGCCGCCGCTCGAAGTGCGGCAGGTGCCGGTCAACGTGTACGGGACGTCCGGCTGGGACGAGCAGGCCTATCTGCGTCCGGGCACTTCGCTCGCCTTCGATCAATTGCTGTATCCCAACTACTCGGTGGTGGTGCTGAACCTGCACCGTCCGAGCGCCCTCCTGGGATTCCACATCGGCGGCACCATCGGCCACCACTTCCTCCGCGACTATCGCGTGGCGCTCGATCTCGGCCGCAGTGAAATGCGGCTCACGCGCCTGTAGGGACCGCTTGGTGAATAGGAACCCCGCGCCGGGACCGCCGCTCGCGAATGCGGGCGGGCTGTTCGCCGCGGGCCGACCAGAAATCCGCGCCGGGGGCAAGAACGCTGCGTACGCCCTCCCCTTTGTCCGGGGGGGGGGGGGGGGGGGGGGGGGGGACCCCGAGGCCCTGAACCGCCCCCGCCGTGCGCGCCGTTCCCTTACCCGGGGGGCGAAACCGTATTCCTGCCGTCCGCGCCGCTCGGCGGGCTCGGCTGCCTTGCGGACGCGCCGGTCGTCGAAGCCGCGGCGCGCCTGATCGTGTTCGACGGACTTCCGTTGCCGAAGGCGTATGCACCGTACTGAACGGTCGATCGGACCGCCCGCCGACCGCCGTCGTGGGTCGTCGGGGTGGGCGGGCAGCCGCCGGTCCGTTGCGGTGGCGGTTCCCGGGCCGGCGTCCGGGCCGACCGCGCTGCCGTTCCCGGCCGCGCAGGGGAAACGCCGCGGGACCGCGGATGGGTTCCTGCTGGTACTGGGGGATGGCCTCGCGTTCGTGTGCGCCGCCCTGGGCGGACTCTGGGCCTGGAGTTCCGCCGCCGCCCAACCCTTCGACCTGGCCTGGGTGATCGGGCGCGCGGCATGGTTCAGCCTGATCGTTCCGTGGCTGTTCCTGCTTTTGCCGGCGCGTCGTCCGGGTATCGCCATGTCCGGGCGCGCGACCGCGGTGGTCGTCCTGCAGGCCGTCGCGATCGGCGCCGCGGTCTACACGGCGGCGTACTTCCTGGCGCCGCGCGATCTGCTGCCGCGGTTCGGCGTGCTGGTCGGCTTCGGCCTCGTGTTTCCGATGACGATGGCGTGGCGCATGGTCTACCTGCGCTTCGTCACGCACGCGTCGCGCCGGCGTCCGGTGGCCGTCGTCGGCACCGGCGCGGCGGCGCGCGAGATAGCGCGGGTCTTGAAGACGACGTCGCCGGACCGGACCGTGGTCGCCTTCGTCGGCGAGCGCGATGCGGATATCCGGAGACGGGACGTGGCCGACTGCGTCGACGCCGCCGGCCTGCGTCGGCTGGTGGTGGAGCGGCGGGTGGAGGAGATCGTCCTGGCGCCGACCGCGCCGCTCGGCACCGACCAGATCCGGGCCATCGTGTACGCGCAGTACCGCGACGTCGACATGATGACGATGCAGGCGGTATACGAGCAGATGTTGCTGCGCACGCCGGTTCGCTACCTGGAAACCGATCAGGTCTTCGCGGCTCCCGTCGCGTCGGCGTTCTTCCGCAACCTGAACCGGATGGCGAAACGCGCGTTCGACGTCGCGATTGGATGCGCCGGATGCGCCGCGCTTCTGCTGTTCCTGCCGGTGCTCGGCCCGCTCGTCCGGCTCGGCGTCGGACGGCCGATCCTGTACCGGCAGCGCCGGGTCGGACGCGCCGGCCGGGAGTTCGAGATCGTGAAGTTCAGGACGATGCGTCCCGGCGCGGAGCGCAACGGGCCGCAGTGGGCGCGCACGAACGATCCGCGGGCCACTCCGGTCGGCCGATTCCTCCGGCTCAGCCGGATCGACGAGACCCCGCAGTTCTGGAACATGTTGCGCGGAGACATGAGTCTGATCGGGCCGCGGCCGGAACGGCCGGAGTTCGTCGAGCAGCTCGAACGCGAGATTCCGTTCTACCGCGAGCGCCTCGCGGTCCGCCCGGGAGTATCGGGCTGGGCGCAGGTCAACCACTCGTACGGCGGTTCCGTGGAGGACGCGCACGTGAAGCTGGAGTACGACCTGTACTACGTCAAGCACCAGAACCTGCTGTTCGATCTCCTGATCGCGTTGCGCACCTTCTGGACGGTCGTCGCCTTCGGGGGACGTTGAGATCTGCGCGCCCATGAAGATCCTGGTGACCGGCGGCGCCGGTTTCATCGGCTCCCACGTTGCGGACGCCTGCGTCGCCGCCGGCCACGACGTGGTGGTCGCAGACGACCTGTCGAGCGGGAACGCGGACCACGTTCCCCGCGAAGCCCGGCTCCAGCAGGTGGACGTCGCCGCGCCCGATTTCGATCTTCTCGTGGAAAGGGAACGCCCGGACGTCGTGAACCACCACGCCGCCCAGATAAGCGTCACCGTTTCGGCGCGCGATCCGGTGCTGGACGCCCGCATCAACTGCATCGGACTCCTCAACGTGCTCCAGAGCTGCGTCAGGCACGGCGTCGGGCGCTTCGTCCTGATCTCCAGCGGCGGGACCATCTATGGCGACGTCGGGCGCCCGGCTTCGGAGGAGACGCCGCCGCGGCCGGTGTCTCCGTACGGCATCCACAAACTCGCCGGTGAGCACTACCTGGAGTTCTATCGGCGGGAACATGGACTGGCGTCGATCACGCTGCGCTACGGCAACGTCTACGGACCGCGGCAGAATCCGCACGGAGAAGCCGGCGTGGTCGCCATTTTCGCGCAGAAGCTGCTGCGCGGGGAGCGGCCGACCATCTTCTCGTATCCCGATCAGCCGGCGGGGATGGGCCGCGACTACGTGTACGTCGAGGACGTGGTGCGGGCCAACCTGCGCGCCATCGACAGCGACGCGGCGGGACCCTTCAACATCGCCGGGGGGACGCCGGTGCGCACCGGCGAGTTGTTCCGCGCCGTGCAGGCGGCGTGCGGCACGAGCATCGAGCCGTTCTCGGCGCCGGCGCGGCCCGGCGAACTGCGCGACTACTGCCTGGACGTGTCGCGCGCCGGGCGTGTGCTCGGTTGGCTTCCGGAATTCTCGCTGGCCGACGGGATCGCGCGTACGGTGGCGTACTTCCGCGGCCGGACCGCGCCGGGCGCGCCCTTCGCCGAACCGGGATCGGTCCGGGCCGGCAGAGTCGCCAGGCGCCGGCGCACGGCGGATTCACGTTCGCGAGGGTCTGTCATGGGACCCCTGGGCTGAACAGCCCGTGGTGAAACGCCCCGCTGCATTCGAGCGGCGCTGCATCCCGCCTGACTGCGTTGTTCGGCGGTTGAATATGCCCAATATGCGCCCTTCTCACGCCTTGTCAGGCGGGCGCATCGCCGCTCTCGGTGCGACGCGGGGGTTCCACCACGGGCTGTGAAGAGTGTTCCCGGGCTGTCGGGCAGGATTCGCTGGTGACCGACCCGCGGACGCGCGGCAGCGCAGACGGCATCGGCGAGCACGGTCTCGCGCCGGCTCGCGGCCGGCAGATCGACTGAATGCAGCGGGAGCTTCGCCACGGGTCGTTCACTTGACGATTTCGACGACGACCGGTTTGTCCAGAGCGATCGCCTTCTCGAACGTCGGCCGAAAATCGTCCGGGTCTTCGACGCGCAGCCCGACGGCGCCGAACGATTCGGCGAACCGCACGAAGTCCGGGTTCACCAGATCGACGCCGATGCGCTGGCCGAAACGGCGCAACTGTTCCCGCTCGATGGAGGCATACCGGTTGTCGTTGATCACCAGGGTGACGACGGGGAGGTCGTACATCACCGCCGTCGCGAAGTCGGGGCTCGTCATGAGGAAGCCGCCGTCGCCGTTGAGGGCGACGACCTTCCGGCCGGGATACGCTACCTGCGCACCGATGGCGCCCGTCAGCCCGATCCCCATGGCGACCGAAATGCCGGAGAAGATGAAACTTCCGGCCGAGTAGACCGGGAAATGCGGCAGCGCGGCGTAGCCGGTGAGGTTGACGTCCACCGACAGGATGGCGTCGCGCGGCATCACTTCGCGCATTTCCCGCAGCAGTTGCGGCGGTGCGATTGACGTGAGCCGGCTCCGCAGCCGCCGGACCCCTTCACCCCAACCGTCCGTCCGTTTTTCGTCCCGCATTGCGGCGTTCACCTGTTTCAGGACGAGCTTCGCATCCGCGCCGATGCCGACCGTCGCCGGGTACTCGTCGTGAATCTCGTCGACGTCGGCCTCGATGTGCAGCAGGGGCTTGTCGATTTTCAGCGTCCAGTTGCCGGTATCTCGATAGGTGAATCGGGCGCCGACGGCAATCACCAGATCGGAAGCTTTCAGGGCCGCCTGGGCGACGCTTTCCCGAAAGATGCCGATGCAGCAGGGCGAGTCTTCGGGAATCGAGCCCTTGCCCAGGCTGGTCATCGCTATCGGCGCGTTGAGGGTGCGCGCGAGTTCGAGCAGTTCGTCGGTCGCGTGCGAGTGGCCGACTCCGCTGCCGGAAAGAATGAACGGCCGTTCCGCCGCGCAAATGAGCCTCACCGCCGCTTCGATGTCGGCCTCGCTTCCCGCCACGCGGGTACCGTCGTTTCGCGGCGGAATGGACAGGTCCGCTTCCGCTTGCAGGGCGTCAATCGCCAATTCGATCAACACCGGCCCGGGTCGGCCCGATCGCAACGCGCCGAAGGCGCGGTTGACGGCGTCGGGAATCTGCTCGACGCCATGCACGATTTCGACGTGCTTGGTCATCGACGCGAAGACGGTGCGCTGATCCAGGCCGTGAAACTTCTTCCGCGGGTCCTTTCGGGCCAGATGGGATGGATTCTGCCCGGTAATCCACAGCACCGGCGAGCAGGCCGTGTACGCCTCGCAGATGCCGGTGGATGCGTTCGCGGCGCCGGGCCCGGGAATGCTCATGCCCACACCGACGCCTCCGGTGGCGCGAGCGTAGCCGTTCGCCATGAACGCGGCGCCGCCTTCGTGCCGCGTGACGTAGTGCCGGATGCTGTCCTGGTTGTGATACAGCGCTTCGTAAACGGGGTCGAGGTGGTTTCCCGGCAATCCGAAGATTACCTCGACGCCTTGCGCTTTCAGGCATTCGACGAAAGCATGGCCTCCAGTCATGTTCTTCTTCGTCTGCGCGTGGACGCCGCGTCACGCCCAGCCGCGGAGGCGATACACCAGGAGGCCGACGTGTTCCTTGTATGCCATGGTGCTGCGCTCCAGCGCGCCGACGTCGGGAAGGAGGCGCAGTATCAAGGGCGTGAGGGGCGAGCCCGGGCGGCGGGGGACGTAGTCGGTCGCGGCCGGGATCACCTCGAACCCCACCTGCCGGAAAGCCCCTTCGGCGCGTGTCATGTGAAACGCGGAGGTGGACAGCAGCACCTTCGTGATGCCCCGGTCGGCGGCGAGCTTGGCCGTGTACAAGGCATTCTGCCGGGTGTTGCGGCTGCGGTCCTCGATCACGATGGCGTCGCTCGGCACCCCTAACGCTTCGAGCAAGGTGCGGGTCGCGCTCGCCGGGGAAGCCGCGTTCGGATGCCCCCACACGCTGCCGGCGGAGATGATGACGAGCGGCGCCTTGCCGGCCAGATACAACCGCGCGGCGTGCCAGGCCCGATCCGAGGCGGTCGACAGATCGGGATGGGTCGGATGGGTCGGATTCGGGTAGGTGTTGTCGAGCACTACGATCGCGTCGGCAGCCGGCAGCGCCTCCGCGGGCTGGAACGGGTAGCGGTCGGTCAGCGCATGGTTGACGGAGAAGGCAACGGGCGACGTCGACCAGCCCCAGAGCCAGACGAAGGCGAACAGGTACAGCGGCGCCGCGGCGCCGCGGCGCCCGACCGCAAGCGCCACCAGACCGAGCAGCCCCGCCAAGACGGCGATCCCGAGCGGCATGGCGAACAGGGTCAGGAGCTTGTCCAGGAATATGGGCATGGAGGGCATGGCGGGTTCCGTGTGGAAGTTCCGTGGATCGTTCAGTCAGCGCCACCGGATACTCGAATCGTCGCCTCGTAGTCGATGATTCGGTTCGGTTCGGTCCGGCATCGTGACGTCGACATGCCGATCCGATCTACCGTTCCTGTTCACGAGGCCGAGCCGGGAGAAGCGCCTCGACCTCGTCCCGGAACCGGTGACAGAGCGCGTCGCGCGAGTAGCGGCGCCGGACCAGTTCCTGTGCGGTTCGGCCCATCGTCTCGAGACGTTCGGGGGGGGCGCGCCGGATACTCCGCAACGCCTCCACGGCCCCGCGCACGTCCCCGTGGGACACGCGCCAGCCCACGTCGTGCGGTCCGATGATGTCGGTCGCATGGCAGACGCGCGGACTGAACAGCAGGACCGGACGCCCCGCCGCCAGCGCCCCATAGATTTTACACGGATGCGCGGCTCCGACGGTCCGGTCGCCGACGGACACGACGTGCACGTCGGCCGCCGCCAGGGAATAGCGCAGAGTTTCCAGCGGCTGGTACGGCAGGGAGCGGATGTTCCGGGGACCCTCGCGCTCGATCGTCGCCTCGATCTGCTGCTTGCCGGTGCCGCCGCCGACGAAGAGGAACGCGAGCCCTTCTTCATCCCGAAGCTCCAGCGCGGCTTGCAGCAACGTGTCGAGCGGATGGGCGGGACTGTGGTTGCCGCTGTACATCACGACGCGGCGCCCCTCCCCGACGTGTTTCCGGCGCCAGGGGTTTTCGGCGTGGTCGATCCACTCGCCGTCGTCGTTGTGCGGCCACGGCGGCAGGATGGTGGACTTCGGCGTCACGTCCGCCTTGCGCGACACCTGCGCGGCCATGAAGCGGTCGAGGCACACGATGCGCGTGGCGTGGCCGAGGATTCCGCGGTTCAGCCGATCCAGCAGACGCGCCCAGAGGCTGTCGTCCGTCAGCACTCCCAGCGCGATGGCCAGGTTCGGGTGCAGGTCGTGAATCCAGTAGAGGAGGGGGACGCGGCGCAGCCGCGAAAGGACGAGGGCCGCGACGGCCCCGATCGGAGGCGCCGTGCTCACCAGGACCACGTCCGGCCGCGGCGACAGGAGCCCGCGGCCGGCGGCCTGCGCCACGAAGGAGAGCCAGCCGGCGGCGCGGGCGACCAGGCTGTCCTTGCCCAGCGAGCTCAGGGGAATGCGCCGGATGACGACCCCGTCCCGCATTTCCCACGAGGGGTACTTCCGGGTCGGGTCGTCGTAGCCCCGATTGGCGGTCACCACGGACACGCGGTGGCCGCGGTCGGCCAGCGCCGCGGCCGCGTCATGAAAGTGCTGGCCGGTGCTCGACGGGTCCGGTACGTAGGTGGAGCTCAGAATCAGGATGCGGCACCTGACTCGGAAATCGTCGCCTGAAGGCTCTGCTTCCCGTCCGGCCGACTCTCCGGGACCCCGCGCTCCACGCGGCAGACTCCGGGGCCTCCCGGTCCGGCGCGGTTGCAGGTTCTGCGCCATCGACGACCAGAAGCCGACGCCCCAGGCCAGGTGCATCGTGGCCAGCACGGCGGGCGCGAGGGCGGTGGCGAGAGGGTCGCGGCGGTGCCGGAGCGTCTCCAGAAACCCGACCGCCAACAGGGTCAGATAGCCGATCGGCAGCATCGTCCCGCCCGGTGCGCCGGTCAGGGCCAGCGCCCCGGAAACCGCCAGCCCCAGCACCAGCAGCGGCGCGGCCACCTGTCTGGGCTTGATGGACCCGGGGTGCGTCCTCAGCATCACCGCCTTCCACCAGCCGTAGTCGAAATACTGCCGCGCCAGCGCCTGCAGCGTGGCGCGCGGCCGGTACTCGGCCGACAAGCCCGGATCGAACCACACGACGCCGCCGCGGCGCCGCAGCCGCCAGTTGAGCTCGTAGTCCTGATTCTTGAGAAGCGCGACGTCGAATCTTCCAATCGCGTTCAACGTCGTCCGGAACCAGGCGCCCAGATAGACGCTGTCGGTGGGACCCTCGCTCTTTCCCATGCGGTAACGCGAGCTGCCGGAACCCATCACCGTACGGACGGCCAGCGCGAACGCCCGTCCGGCCAGCGTGGCGCCGACCACGTTCTGTCGTCCTCCGACGCTGGCTGCGCCCGTGCGAACCAGCGTGGCGACGGCCCGCCGCACGTGCCCGGGCGACAGCACCGTACGGGCGTCGCAACGCACGACGATCTCGCCGGTCGCCGCCTGCAACGCGCAGTTGAGGCCCGCGGGGATGGTCCGGGCCGGATTGGGCACCCGCCGCACCGTCGGATAACGCCGCCGCAGCATCTCCGCCGTGGCCGCGGTGTCGGAACCGTCGGCGACGACGACCTCCACGGATCCGGCGTAGTCCTGGGCCAGAACCGCGTCGAGGGCCGCCGGCAGGTTGTCTTCCTCGTTCCGGGCCGGGATGATGATCGAGACCCCCGGCGCGCGGGGACGCGCGTCGGAACCGGACGCGTCACCGGGAGGCAGGCGTCGGGGCATGGCGTGCGGCCGGGCGTGTCCGGCGGGGTCGTCCGGGCCGGCCCGTCGAGCCGTCGGACGGCGCCTTGCGGGCCGGTCGGCGTGCGATCGTTTCACTGCCTGTCCCCCCCCCCCCCCCCCCCCCCGCGCCGGGGGGGCGACGGCGAACACCGAGGGCGTCGGCGGACAGAGATCGCCCGGCGGACGAAGCGCGATGAAGGCGCATATCGACGTCAAGCATGTTCAACCGCCGGACGACGCGGTCGGACGGGATGACGCATCGCCGCTCGCAATGCGGCCGGGCGTTTCGCCGCGGGCTGTTCAGCCGTACTTCTTCACGTACTCGTCGTGTATCCAGCGGTAGGTGCGTTCCATGCCGTCCCGCAGCCGGGTCGACGGCTCCCACCCGAGAGCCTGCCGGATCATCGAGTTGTCGCTGTTGCGGCCGTTCACGCCCTTGGGCGCGTCGGGCCGGTAGCGGCGCTTCAACGTCACGCCGGCGATGTCCTCGACCAGGTCCACGAGTCCATCGACGGTCGCCAGCTCGCTCGAGCCGAGGTTGACGGGGTCGAGGATGTCGCTGGCCATGATGTCGCGGGTGCCCTTCAGGCAGTCGTCGATGTACATGAAGGACCGGGTTTGCGCGCCGCTGCCCCATATCTCGACGTCGAGGTCGCCGGTGCGCTTGGCGTGGATCACCTTGCGGCAGATCGCGGCCGGCGCCTTCTCCCGGCCGCCCTCCCACGTGCCGAACGGACCGTAGACGTTGTGATAGCGGGCCACGCGTGTGCGCAGCCCGAAGTCCTCGCGGAAGTGGCGGCACATCCGTTCGGAAAACAGCTTCTCCCAGCCGTAGCCGTCCTCGGGCATGGCGGGGTAGGCGTCCGCTTCCCGGAGGGGAGCCGCGTCCGCGCGGCTCTGCTTGTCTTCGTTGTAGACGCAGGCGGACGAAGCGTAGAAGAACGACTCGACCCCGTGGTCCCTGGCCGCCAGAAGCATGTGGGTGTTGATCAGGACCGAGAGCATGCACAGCGCCTTGTTGAGCTCGATGAAGCCGATCCCCCCCATGTCGGCGGCCAGTTGATAACAGGCGTTCATTCCCTCGCAGGCGGCCATGCAGGCGTCGCGGCGCCGGAGGTCGGCGACGACGTTCTGGGCGTCGTCGTGGACCTGTTGCCACTCCTTCAGCGGTCGGCAGTCCACGCAACGGACGCGGTGGCCGTCCGCCAGCAACGCCCTGGCGAGGTGCCCACCGATGAATCCTCCGCTGCCCGCGACGACGACCTTCATTATGGTTGGATGGGATCTCGCAGGGGGGTCGTCAATGGCGGAACGACGAAAGGGAACCCTACGGTAACACGTGCTCACGACCGCTTGCAAGCGGCGAGATCCACCGCCGTGCCGGCGCGCGTCCTCTCGCTCTCGCGCCTCGGGCGGTCAGAAGTCGTAGCCGATCCAGAAGTCGAAGCGCGGGTCGCGGAAGACGGCGCTGCCCCCTCGGGTCGCGAAGACGATGTTCTCCCAATCCTCGTTGAACAGCGTGCGCCAGGACCAGTCGAAGTGCAGCGGGATGCCGATGACCGACGTCATCAGGCCGATGCCGTAGGACGCCCGGCCGTCCACGAGCCGGAACCCCGAGACCTGCGCCGGGTCGCCGAACACTTCGAAGTAGCCGCCGGTCACGGGGTTCCGGCCGAAGCCGATGGTCGGCGTCACGGTTTCGGCGCCCGTGGCGAGCCACTGGAACGGCTGGTCGTTCAGGCTCGCTCCGCCCATGTTGAAGAAGAACGTCCCGCGGACGCCTCCCATCAGGCCGATCGGCGTCAGCATCGCCTCGATGAGCGGGAAGCGCAACTCGGCGTTGAAGAACATGGCGTTGTGCCCGATGAACTCCAGATATTCGTAGCCGCGCATCTCCGAGTTTCCGCCGAAGTAGAGAAAGTCCGGGAAATCCCCGAAGCTCTTGAGGGCGCGGCCGCGCAGGGCGAGCACGCCGGTCTCGCCGAGCCGCAGATAGTAGCGGGCGTCGGCGTCGAGGGTCTGCTTGCCCAGAAACGTGTCGCCCACGGTCGGCGCGTACTGGAAGGCGAGGCGCATCGTGTTGCCCGACACCGGCCCGAACTCGCGGAAGACGGTGGTCTCCTGGATGAACGAGACCCCGACGGGCAGCTGGGTGCCGCTGCGGAACAGCCGGGTGCCGAACCGCTGCTGCTGGTACGTGTCGGACTGCTGCTGCAGGAACGGGTCGTTGAACCGCTCGTTGAAGTGGAACATCCCGCCGGTCAGCTCGAGGCGGCGGTAGCGGTCGAGCGGGTAGATGCCGAAGGCGCTTCCGCCCCGCACCGTCTGCACCGCGAGCGCCTCGTCACGGCTGAGGAAGGCGAGCGACGGCGCGTAGAAGCCGGCCGCGCCGTAGAAGAACATCTCCTGCGAGAACCCCTGCAAGGCGAACTGGAAGCGGCCGCTCATGTTGACGTACGAACCCGAGAAGGTCCGGTACTGGGCGATGGAATAGGCGAAGAGGTTGAAGCTCTGGTCGCCGAGGACGTCGGAGAACGAGACGACGGTGCCGCCGAGAATGTCGCCGCTGTTGGTGAACCCGACGTTGAGGGGCGGCGTCCCGTCGAGGAACATCTTCTCGAACCGTCCCTTGCGCCGGTTGTTGGCGGTCACGAGGGTGTGGGTCAACGGCGCCTGGAAGTCGATGTTGGGGCCGGGGGCGCCGAAGTCCGACGTGAACGCGGTGTACAGCGGCTCGTCCCTCTCGATGGTGTGGATCCCGTACTCGCCCTTGAAATAGGTGACGAAGGCGATGCGCGGCTCGGGGTCGCCGGGCAGGACGACGGTCGAGACGTTGCCGGTGACGGTGTCGGTGTACTGGCGGAACTCGCCGGTGTTCAGATCGAGCGTCCACACGTTGTAGATGTCGCCGTTGGCGGCCACTTCCGGGTCGACCGGGGCCAGCGGGTCGGTGGCCGTCGACGAGAAGACCAGGGTGTCGTCGTCGAGGAACTGGGCGCCCGCCTCGCTGAACGTCCCGAACGTGAGCTGCGTCTTTTCCCGCGTGGCGAGGTCGAGCTTGAACAGCTTGTTGTTGCCGCTGATCCGCGCCACGTAGACGAGATAGGAGCCGTCGGGCGAGAACGTCGGCGCATAGTCGGCGAACTCGTCCTCGGTCAGGTTCGTCACCTCCTCGGTCTCGAGGTCCAGGAGGTAGATGTCGCCCACCGCGTTCTGCAGCGCCGAGAAGACGACGTGGCGTCCGTCCGGCGAGAAGTCCGGCGATTCGGGGGCGTCGACCATCGGGAGGTCGATCATCCGTTCGGCGTCCCGGGTCACCACGTTCTGCAGCATCAGCGACCGGTACTTCCCCTTGCGGACGAAGTACGCCAGGCGGTCGTCGACCCCCGACCACGACATCCACGGCACCGCGTTCCACCGGGCGCCCGGGAGCTGAATCGACTCGTACCCGAGATCCTGGTTGAAGCCGGCGGTCAGGTTGCCCACGACTTCGCCGTCCTCGGTCGACAGCAGGATGACGTCGATCTCCCGCTCCTTGCGGTTGATCGCGTAGGCGGCGAGGAGGTCGCCGGACGGCGACGGCTCGATGGAATAGACCGCCAGGTACGGCGTCTCGGACGGGTCGGGGGCCAGGTCGCGGCCGTAGTCGTCGGGCCGCTCCTTGTCCCGGAAGGCCTGGAACCGCCGCCGGATCCAGGACTCGAACTCGACGTCGAACTCCTCGGCGGGGATGTTGAACGCGTCCTCGTAGATGTCGCTCTCGCCGCCGATCACCGACTTCCGCAACGAGAACAGGAACTCCCGGACGCCGGCCATGCCCCAGCGATCCTCGATGAACTCGAAGGCGGCGTGTCCCAGGTTGTAGACGAGCCGGGGGCTCGCGTTGATGCCCCCGCCCTCGAAGTTGCTCATTTCCGGCAGGGTGTCCGAGAGGGCGGCGTCGCGCACCGTCATCAGGTCGAGGGGCCGCCACACGCCGCCCAGGTAGTCGGCCAGTCCTTCGTCCACCCACAACGGGATGCCGCGCCGGATGACCGAGCGCGGGATGATGTCGAACGCGAACTGGTGGGTCAGCTCGTGGGCGATCAGCCGGTAGAGCTGGTCGGGCGGCTCGTCGATGGGGAGCACGATCCGCTGCCGGAACGGCTCGGCGAAGGCGCCGACGCCGTCGGACACCGCGCCGGGAATGATGTTCTGCTGCTCGAACTCGCTGTGCGTCTTGAAGATCACGAGGGGCACGAGGTTCGCGAGGTCGTGCGTCAGGTCGGCGCTGATCTGGGCATACGCGCTCTCCGCGTAGCTCGCGACGCGCTCCAGGTGCTCTTCCACTTCGGGATAGTAAAAGATCTCGAAGTGGTCGGTGGTGTAGATGTGCCACTGGAAGTCGTCGTACTTGACCCGGTTCTTGCCGTAGTACGGGAAGAACGGGGTCGCGGCCTGGGCCATCGCATCGACGGTCCAGCCGAGGGCCAGCGCGCCGATCAGGACGGCGCGGACCACGCGGTTCCGGATGGCGCGCCCGCAAGTGCTGCGGCTCATGTTTCACCTCGTGAGGGCCAATCTCGTTCCATTCTACCCGCAGCCGAAGGGCGGTCGCAACGCCGGGGGCAGGGCCGCCCCGCGGTCCGGCGCCGCGGGTTCCCGCCCCGCGCCCGGCAGCCGCTCATGTTCAAGCAAAAAACATGCCACAAATTGGCGGGGTCGCGGCAGGCCGTCCGATCGAATGCACGCCGCCGGGTGGCGCGCGGGCCGGCGGGCTTGCCGCCCGCCCCGCGGTGTCCCCCGGGGAGGGCGGCCGCGGCGCGGGGCGTGGACAAGCCCGCTCGGGGTATGCGACGCTATATGCGCGAGGGCGCGCGGCCGGCCGGGCTCCGGCGCGCCGCCCGACGAGAGGAGCAGGTCATCATGACGTTGCGTTGGATGGTGGCGGGCGCGGCCGCCCTGGCGTTGGCGCTGTCCACGCTCCCGGCCGGCGTTCTGCCGTCCCATGCGCACCCGCACGCGAGCGGCGCGGCGGGCGGCGGCGAGGTCGGCGCGGCGTGCGATGCCGGGGCCAGGCCCGCGAACTACGATTTCGTGCTGCAGGACCACGACGGGCGGGACGTCGACTTCGAGTCGCTGCGCGGCAAGGTCGTGCTGCTGAACTTCTGGGCCACGTGGTGCGGCCCCTGCAAGATCGAAGTACCCTGGTTCGTCGAGTTCGCCGAGCGGTACGGCGGCGACGGGCTGGTGGTGCTCGGCCTGTCGGTGGACGACACGGTCGACAGGATCCGGGAGTTCGCCGACGAGTACGACGTGAACTACCCGATGCTCGTGGGGCTGGGGCGCGAGGACTTCCAGGAGGCCTACGGACCGATCTGGGGCGTGCCGATGACGTTCTTCATCGACCGCGAGGGTACGGTGTGCCGCACCCACGCCGGCATCGCGACCCGGGACGAGTTCGAGAAGGACATCGAGGACCTGCTGTAGCGGACCGGCCCGACGGGACGCGCGCGGGCGGCTGGTGTATGATCGGGACGAGGGTTGTCGATGCTGAAAGGGTTCGTACACGCCAAGCTGCCCTGCGGATGCCGCCTCGCGTTTCGCGAGGGGGTGCAGGGTAGCCCGGTCACCGTCGTCGTCGACCGGAAGGCGCCCGGCTGCGCCCTTTCGCTCCACGTGCAGGGGTTTCCGATCTACGACTATCGGGAGGCGCTGAGGCCTTCGACCCGCATCAGTCCGATGGAGGAAGAGGGCTACGAAGAGGAAGGGTGACGGGCGGGGCATCGTCCCATGACCACGCTGCTGTCGTCGGAGTTCGATGTCGTCTGTCCCTGCTGTGGCGCGGTGCAGACCGTCGATTCCCGGCTGAAGCGCGTGGTCGCCCATCGCGATCCCGATCCCGAGGACAAGCCCGAGCTGGATCAGGCCCGGCGCATCCTGGCCGAGCAGGCGGCCCGCCGCGAGGCCCGGTTCGCGCAGTCGGTGAGCGACGAGCGGAACCGCGGCGACGTCCTGTCGAAGCGTTTCGACGAGGCGCTCGAACGGGCGCGCCACGAACCGGTCACGCGGCCCTCCCGCGACTTCGATCTCGACTGAGACCCGCCCCGCCCGCCGGCGTGTCCGGGACCCGCCCCGCCGCGCGGTCTTCCCGCGGCTTCTCCCGCCCGGCGCGTTCTCTGCCCGCCGGCGCCCTCGGCGTTCGCCGGCGCCCTTCGGGCGCGGCGCGGGTTCCACCACGGGCCTGAAGACGGGCGCCGCCGCGGCCGGAGACCACGCCCTGGCGTGACGAGCGGACCGGCCCGTCGGGTACACTGCCGCCGATGCGAACACCGCCGCCGCAACCGGACGGCGCAGACCGGGCCGGGGCGCCGCGAATCCTCGTCGGCACGTCCGGGTACAACTACGCGGAATGGAGGGGCAGCTTCTATCCGGACAAGCTGCCGCCGCGGAAGATGCTGCCCTTCTATGCGGAGCGGTTGCCCACCGTCGAGATCAACTACACCTTCTACCGCATGCCGACCGAACGGTTGCTGGCCGGGTGGTCGGACCTGACCCCCGGGCATTTCCGTTTCACCCTCAAGGCGCCGCGGCGCATCACCCACGAGGCCCGGCTGCGCGGCTGCGGGGACGCCGCCGGGGCGTTCTGCGGGGCGGCGCAGGCGCTGGGGCCGAAGCTCGGGGTCCTGCTGTTCCAGTTGCCGCCGTCGTTCAGGAAGGACCTGGCGGTCTTCGACGACTTCCTGGCGGTGCTGCCGCCCGGCGTCCGCGCCGCTTTCGAGTTCCGTCATGCGTCGTGGCACGACCCGTCGGTGTTCGAACGGCTGCGGGCGCGCCGCCTGGCGCTGTGCGTCGCCGACAGCCCGCGGATGACGACGCCGATGGAGATGACCGCCGACTACGGCTACTTCCGGCTGCGGGACGAGGGCTATCGGCCCGAGGACGTCGCCCGGTGGGCGCAGACCATCGCCGCGGGCGCCCGCGGTTGCCGCGAGGTGTTCGTCTACTTCAAGCACGAGGACGAGGGGAAGGGCCCCGAGTTCGCCCGCCGGTTCATCGAAGCCCTGCCCGCCGCGGGGTGACCGGCGGCGGCGGCGTCCGTCCCGGTCCGCCGCCGCTACGCGGCCGGCGCGCCGGCCGCCGCGTGTTCCCGTACGGCGTCGACGACCCGCCGTTCGGCCCAGTAGCCGTCGAAGTCGGCCGCGGCGCGCGCATAGAACCCGCAGTGGCCGCCGCGGGGCGTGATCTGCACGGTGATGCGCGGGTTCGCGGCCAGTGCCGGGTGGCCGAACTGTTCCGGGGGGACGAACGGATCGTCGGCGGCGCTCACCACGAGGGTCGGTACCCGCACGCGGTCGACGACCCGGAGGCTGCTGGCCCGATGGTAGTAGTCGGCGGCGTCCCGGAATCCGTGGTGGGGGGCCGTGAAGCGCTCGTCGAAGTCGCGCACCGTGCGCACCGAACCGAGCCGGCTCAGGTCGAAGCGGCCCGGCCACGCCCGCGCCTTCCGCTTCATGCGGCGCTTCAGGTTGCGCACGAAGTTCCACTGGTACAGGCGGTTCGATCGGCGTTCGAGGGCCTCGACGCACATGCCCAGGTGCAGGGTGGGCGAGACCGCGACGACGGCGCGAAGCTGGGGCGGCGCGTCCCGGCCGTAGTCTCCGGCGAGGCGTACGGCGACGTTGCCCCCGAGCGAGTAGCCGGCGACGGCGATGGCCGGCAGCCGGTCGAGCGTGATCAGTTCGTCGATGACCGCCCGCGGGTCGGCGGAGAGCCCCGAGTGGTACAGGCCGGCGGAAAGGGCCTCGGTGCCTCCGCAGTTGCGCTGGTTCAGCAGCACCGCGTTCATGCCCGCGGCGAGGGCCTTGTCGGCGAGGCCGCGCATGTAGTGCGCCCGGCTGGAGCCTTCGAGGCCGTGGAGGGCGATCAGCGTGGGGCGCCGGCGCGGCTCGGGCTGCCAGTGGCAGTGGGCGAGCACGCGCGCGTCGGGGGCGACGTCGAAGTAGCGGGGCGCGGGCGGCGGCAGGCGCGGGAAGCGCCGGATGCGGCCCCACGTGAACAGGGTCATCCGGTGTCCGCCCTCGAGACGCGGATGGGGAACGTAGCGGGCGGCGGAGCCGCCGCCGGCGAGGGGCTTCGTCATCGCCGGCGCCGCGCCGCGGGCGCCCGGTCGTCGGCCGCGGCCCCGGCCCCGGCCGCGAGCCTGTAGATCGGGGGGACCCGGACGCCCCGCATCCGCAGATGGACGCTGAGTTGACCGCGGTGATGGATCACGTGGTTCAGCACCAGCGTCTGCAGCGCGGCTATCCGGGGCAGCGAGAACAGCACCCGGCCCCGGCGCCGCAGGGTCCAGTCCGCGGTCAATTCGCCGTCGGGGCAGCCCGCCACGGCGCGGCGGCCGGCGGCCGCGGCGGCGTCGAACCGCTCGAGGCCGGCGGCGGCCGACGTGACCGTGGCCGGGTCCCGGACCTCGGCCAGGTCGCGGCCGTCCGCTTCGACGATCCCGCGGGTCCAGGCCGGAATGTCCGCGAGGTGGGTCATCAGCTCGGCCGTGGTCCGGTCGTTCCCGCCCGGCGTCCACGTCAGGTCCGCCTCCGGCGCCGCTGCGAAGAGACGCCGGGTGATTCCCAGCTCCCGGTCGAACTGCGGCAGCAGCATGTCCAGCAGCCGGTGGCGAAGGTCCCCGCCGCATTCGAGCGGCGATGCATCCCGCCCGACCGCGTCGTTCGCCGGACTGCTTGCCGTCCGCGGTTGCCGCATGTCCAGGATGCGCCCTCCCCGCGCCTTGTCGGGCGGGCGCTCCCTGCCGGCGCCCTTCGGGTGCAGTGCGGCGCGGGGTTCCACCACGGCGGCCATGAGCGGCATGACCCGGCAGGGACGCGCCGATTGTACCCGCGATCCGCTCCGGCGGATTCCGGCCGGGGCCGTCTGGACCGGCCTCCCGGGAATGCGGGACAATACGCGCATGCGGCTTCGACGTCTCAACGTCGGCTGTTTCGGCGGGGGCACGGGGTTGTCGAGCCTCATCGGCGGCCTCAAGCAGAACCCCTGGCTGCGCGTCAACGCGGTGGTCACCATGTTCGACAGCGGCGGCAGCTCCGGGGTGCTGCGGGATCAGCTCGGCGTGCTGCCGCCGGGCGACGTCCTCCGCTGCGCGCTGGCCCTGGCCCGCAACGAGGCCGAGGCGCGGCGCATTCTGCTGACCCGGCTGTCCGGCTTCGAGCACGACCGGCTCGGCGGCCACACCGGCGGCAACCTGCTGCTGTCGATGATGGAGCAGTACACCGGCGATTTTCTCGCCGCCGTCGACGGACTGCGCACGCTGCTCGACTGCGTCGGGCTGGTGTGGCCGGTCAGCGTCGAGCAGGCGACGGTCTGCGCCGAGTACGAGGACGGTTCGACCTCGCGCGGCGAGGTCGAGGTCGATGCCGGGCAGGGCCAGGGGCGCCGCGTGCGCCGCGTCTGGCTGGACCCGCGGGTCGTCATCCATCCCGCCGCGGCCGCCGCCATTCCCCGCTTCGACGCGGTCATCGTCGGCCCGGGCAGCTTCCACACGAGCCTCGTGCCGACCTTCCTCCCCGAGGGCGTGCGCGCCGCGGTGGCCGCCGTCGACGGCCCGATCGTGCTGGTCGCCAACCTGCTGACCGAGGGGCGCGGCATGGAGGGCTTCACGGCCGGGGCGGCGGTGGCGCGCATCGGCGAGGTGACCGGCCGCCGCGTCGATGCGGTCATCGTCAACACCGGGCGCCCCGACGACGAGACCGTCGCCCGTTACGCGGCCGAGCACAAGCGGCCGCTGCCGATGGGGCGGATCCCGGACGGCTGCGAGGTCGTCGCCGGCGAGTTCTGGCACGGGACCTTCGCCCGGCACGCGCGGCGGCGCCTGGCCTACGCGGTATGGGGCCTCCTCTCCCGGCGCCTCCTGACCGACGACCGCGGCCGGCCGGCCGCGGCCCCCCGCCGCGCGCCGGCGCTGGCGGGGGGCCGGTCCGGGGCGGCGTGACGGGCGGCGTCAGGCCCCGCCGCGCGCGAGTTTCCTGGCCGCGGCCTTCTCGATGATCTCCCGCAGCGCCTTTCCGGCCGGGCCTCCCCGCGCCGCGGCCCGCCCCGTCACCCAGACGTCCGGCAGGTCCGCGGCGAGGATGTCGTCGAAGTCGCCCTCGCTCTTCACGCTGAGGGGCGCGAACGCGGTGACGTCGAGGGGGCCGGACCAGAAGTCGCGGTGCTTGACGAGCAGCCAGTTCCGGCCGCGCCGCGGCCGGGGGGTGTCGGGGCGGTCGCGGGTGCGCACGAGCGCCCACGAGCCCTTGAGCTTGTAGCCGTCGAGGGTGAACTTCAGGTCGCCGGCGTCCAGAGCCGCGTCGACGTCGTCGACCTCGGGCCGCCACGCGCCGTGGTCCCACAGCATGACGACGCCCCGGCCGTAGCCTTCCGGGATGACGCCTTCGAAGTCGCCGTAGTCGCGGGGATGGTCCTCGGTCCGCACCGCGAGGTGCCGGTCCCGGGGATCGAGGGACGGTCCCCTGGGCACCGCCCACGACAGCAGGACGCCGTCGTGCTCGAGCCGCAGGTCGTAGTGCAGCCGGGTCGCGAGATGCTTCTGCACGCAGAAGCGCAGCGGCCGCGGCCGGCCGCCCCGGCCCGCCCGCGGCCGGCGCGGCTTGCGGTCCCCGCGCGGCTCGGGGGTCTTCGAGAAGTCGCGCTTGCGCCGGTACTCGTCGAGAGGCATGGTGCGAGGATACCAGCCAGGGCCGACCCGCGCGGCGGCCGGGGGGCCGACCCGCGGGCCGGTGCATAATGCGGGCGGAGACACGCCCATGCTGACGGCCGTACTGCTGTATCTCTCCGTCCTCGTCCTCGTCGGCGCGTACCGCAGCCGGCGCGTGCGGACCGGCGACGACTTCCTCGTGGCGGGCCGCGCGCTGCCGGCGCGGGTGCTGGTGTTCACGCTGCTCGCCACCTGGATCGGGTCGGGCAGCCTGTTCGCGGGGGCCGGGCTCGGCTACCGGGCGGGCTTCGCGGCCCTGTGGCAGTCGGCGGGGGCGTGGGCGGGCATCGCCCTCGTCTACTTCATCGCGCCGCGGGTGCGCCGCATCGCCCAGTACACCGTGCCCGACATCCTCGAACTGCGCTACGGGCCGGCCGCGCGGGTGCTGGGCACGGTGACCACGGTGCTCGCCTACACGACGATCGCCGCGTACCAGTTCCGGGGCGGCGGCCGTCTCCTCGCGGCGATCGCGGGGGTCGATCCCGATACCGGCGCGTTGATCACGATGCTGTTCTGCGTCGTGTTCACCGCGCTCGCGGGCATGCTCTCCATCGCCTACCTGGACGTCGGCAACGGTCTGCTGATGACCTTCGGGGTGATGCTGGCCGTCGTGTTCCTGGTCGGGGACGCCGGCGGCCCCGGCCCCGCGCTGGGGGCGCTCCGGCCCGACCAGGTGTCGCTGTTCGGCTCTCTCGGGCCGCAGGCGTCCCTCGCGCTGTTCCTGCCGACGATGTTCCTGCTGCTCGGCGAAGCGAACATGTACCAGAAGTTCTTCTCGGCCCGCGACGAGCGGGCGGCGCGGCTCGCCGTCGGCGGGTGGATCGTGGGGACGATCGTGGTCGAGACCCTGATCGACTCGACCGGGGTGTTCGCCAGCACGCTCGTGCCGGGGCTCACCGAGACGCAGTCGGAAGAAGTCGTGATCCGCGTCGCGACGGACGTGCTGCCGGAGGCGCTGGGGATCGTCCTCGTGTGCGGGGCGGCCGCGATCGTCGTCTCCACCGCCAACAGCTTCCTGCTGACGCCGGCGACCAGCCTGATCCGGGACGTGTATCAGCGCTTCGTCGATCCGTCCATCGGCGGGACGCGGGTCGTGGTCCTCACGCGGGTCGTGGTCGTGGCGCTCGGCGTGTCCGGCTATGTGGCCGGGAGTTTCTTCCCGACGATTCTCGCGATGGCCCTGTGGGCGTACACCATGTACGGCGCGGGCATCACCCCCGCCCTCCTCGGCGCCCTGCTCTGGCCGCGCGCGACCCCGGCGGGAGGCGTGGCGTCGATCCTCGCGGGCATGAGCACGACGCTGGCGTGGGAGATCGCCGGGTTCGCCCGCGGCGCCTATCCCCTCGGCCTGGAGACCGCGTACCCGGCCCTCGCCCTGTCGATCGGGACGCTGGTCGTGGTGAGCCTCGCGACGCCGCCGCGGACGGACCGGGCGGCGGTCCCCGGCGGCCCGGCGGCGCCGTGAACCCCGCGGCGCGTCACTTCGGCCGCGGCACGTAGTCGGGGGGAAGCGCCGACTCTTCGCCGAAGAAGAAGTCCTCCATGTACTTCGCCACCAGGTCCTGGGCTTCCTTCTGCCAGGGCATGAGGCGGTACTCGTTGAGGATCATGGTCATCCGTTCCTCCCACAGCTTCCAGGCGTCGGCGGAGACCTGCTCGTAGATGCGCCGGCCCAGCTCGCCGGGCCAGGGAGGTTCGTCGAGTCCGGGCAGCTCCTTTCGGAGCTTCGCGCACCGGACGATGCGGACGGGAGTGTCGGAATCAGGCATGGCGGCATGACGGCGGTCCCGCTGGCGGCGCCGGTCGCGGAGATCGTAACATGGGAGGGTTGGAGCGGCGGCGGGCGCGGACGCACGGGGGACCGGGAGTCCGCGGCGCGGCCCGCGCCGGCCCGGAGCGGGCCGACGGCGGATGACCGAGCAGGAACGCATCGGAGGCGCCCGGCGGGCGGTGGCCACGGCCGGGGTGCTGGGGGGCACGTTCCTGGCGGCCATCGAGATGACCGTCGTGGCGGCGGCCATGCCCACGGTCGCCGCCCAGCTCGGCGGGCTCGCCTGGTACAGTTGGGTCTTCTCCGCCTACCTGCTGGCGGTGACGGTCTCGATCCCGTTGTGGGGCAAGCTCTCCGACCTGTACGGACGCCGGCGCTTCTATCTCGCGTGCATCGGCATCTTCCTGCTCGGCTCGGCCCTCTCCGGAGCGGCCCGCTCCATGCCCGAGCTCATCCTGTTCCGCACGCTGCAAGGATTCGGCGCCGGCGGTCTCATGCCCCTGGGCATGAGCATCATCGCCGACCACTACACGCTGGAAGAGCGCGGCCGGACGCAGGGGCTGCTGAGCGCGGTGTGGGGGGTGGCCTCGGTCGCGGGTCCGCTCGCCGGGGGCTACGTCACCGCGCTGCTTTCGTGGCGCTGGGTGTTCTACCTCAACGTCCCGTTCGGCATCGCGGCCGCCGTCGCCGTGGGCGCGGCCCTGCGCGACCCCGCGCCGGGGGTCCGGCGGCCCGTCGACTACGCCGGGGCGGCCCTGCTGGCGCTGTCGGTCACCCTGCTGCTGCTCGCCGTCGGCCAGACCGCGGTGGCCGGCCGCGGCGGGTGGGCGGCCCTCGCCGGCGGGGCCGCGGCTGGATTCGGGTGGTGGCTGGTGCGGGTCGAGCGGCGGGCGGCCGAGCCGATGGTTCCCGTCGATCTGCTGGCGGACCGGATGGTGGCGTCCGTCGCGGGCATCGGGCTGCTCCTCGGCGCGGCCATGTTCAGCGCGATCTCGTACGTCCCGCTCCTGGTGCAGGAGGGGCTGGGCGGCACGGCCGTCGAAGCGGGCCGGGCGCTGACCCCGCTGGTGCTCGGGTGGGTCGCGTTCTCGGTGGTCGCGGGGCGGTTGGCGCACCGGATCGGCTACCGGCCGATGGTGATCGGCGGCCTCGGCGTGGTCACCCTCGCGTTCATCGGGCTCGCCGCCGTCACCGCGGATACGCCCGGCTGGGTGCTGCGGGCGGACCTCGTCCTGATGGGCATGGGGATGGGGGTGGTGATGCTGTCGCTCGTGCTCGCCATGCAGGGCGCGGTCGCGCGGCGCCACCTGGGGGTCGCCACGTCCTTCGGCCAGTTCGCCCGCAGCGTCGGCGGGGCGGTGGGCGTCGCCCTCTTCGGGGCGGTGATCGCGGCCACCCTCGCCGGCGGCGCGGAGCCCGGGCCGGCGCGGATGCTGGAGGCCGTCCGCCGGGTCTTCGGGCTCACCGCCGCCGTCACCGGACTCGCGGTGCTCGCGGCCCTGCGGATGCCCGGCGGCCGGGTCGCCGATCTGGCGCACCCCGACCACGCGGCCCCGACCCCGGCGCGCCGGATCTAGTGCACCGAGGCGCCGCCGGCCGCGTCCGGGGCCGGCGGCGCCGCCCCGTCGAGCCGCAGGGTGGCGGTGACGACGCGGGCCACCTGCACCCGCGCGTCGTTGAAGACGGCGCCGCCGCCTACGTCCGTCAGATCGTCGGGGACGAGGGCGTTGGCGGTCGCGCCGTTGAGGGTGCTCATGCGCCACAGCCCCTTGGGAAGGCCGACCGTGCCCCGCCGCATGCCCGCGTCGAGCTCCACCGGGCAGTGCACCTCGCCGAGGGCGTTGAAGACGCGGGCGGTGTCGCCGGCGGCGAGGCCGCGCGGCTCGGCGTCGTCGGGATGCATCCGCAGGCTGGCCACGCGCGCGCGCAGCTCGCCGAGGGTGGAGTTGACGGTCTTCCCGGTGGACGGGGAGATCAGGGCCAGGGGATAGTCGGGGGTCGCAGGGTCGGGCCGGAAACGGTAGATGCCTCCGGGACTCTCGCGTTCGAGCTCCTCGGGGAACAGCCGCACCTTGCGGTTCGGGGTCCGGGGATGGACGTCGACGAACTGCACCGGCGCCCCCTCCGCCACGCCGACCGCGATGCCCTCCTCCAGGAGCGGGCCGCGCGCCTCCTCGGGCAGGGCCGCGGCGAGCTGCAGAAGGGCCTGGGCGTCGCTCTCGTACCCGGCTCCCGCGTCGAGACCCAGGCGGCCCGCCAGCTCCGCGAACACCTCCACGTTGGGTCGGGCCTCTCCCACCGGCTCGATCACGGGGCGGGCGAGCTGCAGGTTGGTCGACCCGTAGCTCTGGGCCACGTCGTACGACTCGAGGAACGTGGTGGCGGGCAGGACGACGTCGGCGAACCGGGCGGTGTCGGTCATCACCTGATCGAACACCACGGTGAAGAGATCCTCCCGCGAGAGTCCTTCGATGACCCGGTTCTGGTCGGGCATCGTCACCACCGGGTTGCAGTTGTACACGAACAGCATCTTGATGGGCGGGTCCCGCATCTCGAGCAGCGCCCGGCCCAGCCGGTTCATGTTGACGACCCGCGTGTCCGGCTCGGGGCGGCCGATCCACGACTCGGCCGAGAGGTTCCAGGCGGCGGTGTTGCTCATCGAGTAGCCGCCGCCGCGGACGCCGAACTTGCCGGCGACGGCGGGCAGGGCGAGCACCGCCAGCGCCGCGCTGCCGCCGTTGCGGTTGCGTTCGAGCCCCCACCCGCAACGGATGATCGCGGGCGAGAGGTCGGCGTACATCTCGGCGAAGTTCTCGATCAGCTCGGGGTCGAGCCCGGCGACCTCGGCCGCCCGGTCGAAGGTCCATTCGGCGCAGCGTTCCCGCAGCCGGTCCGCCCCCTCGGCGTGGGCGGCCAGGAACGGCTCGTCGGCCCGGCCGTGCTCGAACAGGTACCGGTGCACGGCGAGGGCGACGGCGACGTCGGTTCCCGGTCTCGGAGCGAGGTGGACGTCGGCGCGGCGGGCCAGGTTCGTCCGGCGCGGATCGATGACCACGAGGGCCGCGCCCGCGTCCTGCGCGGCCTGGACGTGCGGTACCGCGTGGATGCCGGAGCTCGACGGGTTGGCGCCCCACACCACGATGAGCCGGGCGTGGCGGTAGTCGGGGCAGGTCACGCTCGGCATCTTGCCGTAGAGCGCCTGGTTGGCGGTGCTCGTCGGCACGGCGCAGACGGTGCGGGCGAGCCGCGACGCGCCGAACTCCCGGAACAGCCGGGCGTCGACGGTGTCCTGGGTCAGCAGGCCGTTCGACCCGCCGTAGGAGAAAGGAAGCACGGCCTCGGCCCCCCACGCGCCGCGGACCTCGGCCATCCGGTCCGCGATGGTCCGGAGGGCCTCGTCCCAGGTGGTCCGCCTGAACTCGCCGCCGCCGCGGCGGCCCTCGCGGACCAGGGGATGGGGGACGCGGGCGTCGCCGTACACCCGCTCGCCGAAGCGGCGGACCTTGCCGCAGATGTAGCCGTCGGTGACCGGGTGCCGGCGCGACCCGCCGATGGACACGATGGCGCCCCGTTCGACCGCGACCTCGAGGCTGCAGGTGTCCGGGCAGTCGAGGGGGCACACGGTGTGGACCGTCGACCGGCCCCAGGTCGTCTCGTCGTCGGCTTTGGGCATGGCCCAGTGTATCACCGGTCCGGCCGGAGTGCGGGGGGCCGGCGGCCGGAACCGGTGGTCCCGGAACGGCCGCGGCGCCCCGCGCGGGCGCCGTTGCGGCGGGCCCGCCGATCGCCGGCTTGCGGCTCCGCCCGGCGCCCGGCCGACCCTCCAGGAATGGGTGCGCGTCAAGAAGGGGGACGCCCATCCGGCGCGGCTGGTTCTCGCGGCGTCCGTACCCGTTCGGGGGGCCTGGAGGCCGGGAACCACGCCGTATCCGCGCCGTGACTCTGGTGTAGGGTACGCGCATGGCGCGGAGGCGGACCCGGGCGGGGACCACCGGCGGCGGGCCGGGCTGGCGGGGCGCGGCGCTCGTCGGGGCCGCGCTCGCGCTGGCGGCGCTGCCGCTCTCGCGCCCCGTCGTCGAGTCCGTGTACTCGCGCGGGGTGTACCCGGTGGTGCGGCAGGTGGTGACGGCGGCGACGAGCCGGACGCCCCTGGTGCTCTTCGACTGGCTGCTGCTCGGCGGCGCGGCGGGAGTCCTCGGCTGGTGCGCCTGGCGCCTGGCGCGGCCGGGGCGGCCGGGCCGGCTCCGCGCGCTGGGGGCCGTCGCGGCCCGGCTCGCGGTCGCCGCCGCCGTCGTCTACCTCGTGTTCCTCTTCACCTGGGGTCTGAACTACCGCCGCGAGCCGTTGACCGCCCGGCTCGGCTACCGCGCCGACGCGGTCACCGCGCCGGTCCTCGACGCGCTGGCGGCGGCCGGGGTGGCGCAGCTCGACCGGTTGTTCGAGGCCGTCGAGACGCGGTCGTGGCCGCGGCTCGAGGAACTGCCGGCCGAACTCGGTCCCGCGTTCGAGCGCGTGCAGCGCGAGCTGGGCGTGGTCCGCCCCGCCGCCGCCGTCGTGCCCCGGCGCTCGCTGCTGACGCCGTACTTCCGCCGCGCCGGCATCGACGGGATGTTCGACCCGTTCTCGCTCCAGGTGCTGGTCAACGACACCGTGCTGCCGTTCGAGCGCCCGTTCGTCACCGCGCACGAGTGGGCCCACGCGGCCGGTTTCGCGCACGAGGCGGAGGCCAATTTCGTGGCGTGGCTGACCTGCCTGGAGGGGGACGAGCGCATGCAGTACAGTGGATGGCTGTATCTGGTGGGGCGGCTCCTGGGCGCCGTGGACGAGTCGTCGCGGGCCGCCCTCGGCGCGCGGCTCGGCCCCGGTCCCCGCGCCGACTACGCGGCGGTGCGCGCGCGGACCCGCCGGGCGGCGCCCGTCGTCCGCCGGACCGCGCAGGGTCTCAACGACGCCTGGCTGCGGGCGAACCGGGTGGACGGCGGCGTGCGGAGCTACGGCGAGGTCGTGCAGCTCGCCGTGGGCACCGACCTCGGACGCCGGCGGTGGCCGGCCCCCGCCGCGGAGCGACCCCCGCGGGAGTGACGCGGGTGGGCCGCGGCAGTCCTGTACTGGTTGCGGTGCTGGTGGCCGAACACGACCGCCCCCCGATGGACACGTGGACGGCTTCGCCGGCGGCGTGTTCCCGTGATCCCGCAGACCGCTTTCTCGCAGCGACGGCGACGGCTCTTGACGGGCGACTGCCGGCCGGTCGCGGGTACCGCTGTCCGTCGAACCCATGACGCGGCGCGACTGCCCGCCGGTGCGGGCGACGCGGTATGATCTCCCCGCCATGTTCAAGCTGATCCCCACCGTGCGCGGCGGCGCCGCCAATTCGCCGCTCCTGTTCGACCGCTACGCCAGCATCGAGGAGGCCCGCGACGCCACCAAGGCGCTGATCCACGAGAACGCGCGGGTGACCCGGGTGATGATCGTCGACGCCTCCGCGGGGTCGAAGTTCGTCGAGTGGATCGAACGGTCCTGACCGCCCGCGGCGAAACGCCCCGCGGCATTGCGAGCGGCGCTGCATTCGGCGTGGCGGTGTTCCGCCGCGGGCTGCCGACCCCTCGGGGGCCGGGCGCGCCGCCCCCGGTCAGCCGCGCAGCCCGAGATCGCCGACGATGCGCGTGACCGCGCGGGCCCGGTTCAGGGAGTACACGTGGAGGCCGGGGGCCCCCCCGGCCAACAGGGCCTCGCACTGGCGGGTGGCGAACTCGATGCCGAAGTCGGCGGCCGCCTCGTCGTCGTCGCCGAACCCTTCCAGCTTCTCGATCAGCGCGGCCGGCAGCTTCGCCCCGCAGATCGCGGCGAACCGCCTGATCTGCCGCGGGTTCAGGATCGGCAGCACGCCCGGCGTCAGCGGCACCCGCACCCCGAGGGCGCCGGTCAGGTAGTCGCGGAACGTGAAGTAGTCGTCGTTGTCGAAGAAGAGCTGCGTGAGCACGAGATCGGCCCCGGCGTCGATCTTCGCCTTCAGCCGCCGCCAGTCGACGTGCTTGCCCTCGGCGCACGCGACGTGGCTCTCGGGGAAGCCGGCGGTGGCGATGGAGAAGCCGCCGAGCCGCCGGATGAACGTGACGAGCTGGTACGAGTACTCGAAGCCGCTCTCCATCTCGGCCAGCTCGTCGGCGTTCTGCGGCGGGTCTCCCCGGAGGGCGAGGACGTTCCGGATGCCGCGCGCCCGCGCCTCCCGCAGATACCGCTCGATGGCGGGGCGCGGGGTGCTGATGCACGTCAGGTGGGCCATGGCCGTGGCCCCGTGCTCGCGCTGGATGCGGTCGGCGACCTCGAGGGTCCGGCCGCGCGTGCTGCCGCCGGCGCCGTAGGTGACCGAGTAGAAGTGCGGCCGGAGCGCCTGCATCGCCGGCAGGGTCCGCTCGAACAGCGCGGCCTGCCCTTCGGGGGTGCGGGGCGGGAAGAGCTCGATCGAGACGACGGGCCGGTCGGCCCGTTGCGCGTCGGCGTAGATGTCGCGCACGAGTTCGGCGGCCGGCGGGGCGGCGTCCGCGCGCGCCGGCTCCCGGTCGGACGGCGTGTCTGTCGTTGACGTCATGCGGGCCACTCGGACTTGTCGCTGCGAGACGGTACCACCCGGCTTCGCGGCCTGACAAGGCGGCGGGCGGTTGCGCCCCGCGCCGGTTGCCCGTATAACGGCCCGCGGCGTCGAAGCGCGGGCGGCGCCGCCCCGCCGGGAGGCGGCGTGAAGCGCCCGCGCGGTTCGGGCGGCCGGAGATGCGCCCGGGGAGGACAGACAGCCATGAGCACCGACGACCCGCCGCCGCGTTTCACGCCGTTCGTGCCCGACGAAACCGATCTGCCGGAACTGACGGTCCGGGCGGTGGTCGTCGGCGTGGGCATGGCCATCGTGCTCGGGGCCGCCAACGCCTACGTGGGCATGATGGCCGGCCTGACGGTGGCGGCGACGTTCCCGGCCGCGGTGGTGGCGATGGCCGCTCTGCGCGGCCTCGGGGGGTCGGTGCTCGAGGAAAACGTCTCCCGCACCACCGCCTCGGTCGGCGAAGCCCTCGTGGCCGGAGCGATCTTCACGATACCGGCCTTCGTCATCAGCGGGGTCTGGGACGAGCTGCGCTACTGGGAGAGCACCGCCATCATGCTGACGGGCGGGCTGCTCGGGGTCCTGTTCATCATCGTCCTGCGCCGCACCCTGGTCGTCGAGGCGGACCTGCCGTTCCCCGAGAGCGTGGCCGCGGCGGAGCTGGTCAAGGCGGGGCAGGGCGGACAGACCGGCGCCCGGCACGTCTTCCAGGCGATGGGCGTCGCCGGCGCGTGGGAACTCGTCAAGAACGCCAACGGCATCCAGATCGTGTCGAGCTCGGCCACGAGGTTCGTCGACTTCGGGCGCTCGACGGTCGAGATGTTCGGCGAGCCGGTGCGTCACGCCGGCGGGTTCATCCTGCAATCGCCGGCGGCCTCGCCGGCCCTCGTCGGCGTCGGGTTCATCGTCGGCCCGTCCATCGCTTCGACCCTGTTCGCGGGGGCGGTGCTGGGCTGGCTCCTGCTGGTGCCCCTGGCGCTGTTCCTGAATCCGGAGGCGGCGGCCGCGTATCCGGAGGAGGGGGCGGCCGACGCGGCGGCGCTCGCGGCCCTCGGCGAAGAGATATGGCTGAGGCAGATCCGGCCGCTGGCGGTGGGCACGATGATCGTGGCCGCCTTCCACGCGCTCTTCAATCTGCGGACGGCGCTGTTCGCGGGGATCGGCCGCGCGCTCGCCGACGTCCGGCGGGCGCGGACGGGGGCGGGGGACGTCACCCGCCGGAACCTCGACCTGGACTTCACCCGGGTCGGCGCGGCGATCGCCGCCCTGGCCGCGCCCCTGTTCGCGCTCTACTGGTTCTTCAGCGGCAGCATCCCCGGCGCGCTCCTGCTCACCGTGGTCATGATCGTTCTGGGATTCCTGTTCGCGGCGGTCGCGGGCTATCTGGTGGGGCTGCTCGGCAGCTCCAACAACCCGATCAGCGGCCTCACCCTCAGCACGCTGCTGATCGCGGCGATCCTGATGGTCGGGATCGGGGTGACCGGCCCCGCCGGCATCCTCGGCGTGCTCGGGGTGGCGGGCGTGGCCTGCTGCGCGGCGGGCATCGCCGGCGACATGCTGCAGGACCTGAAGGTGGGCCACATCCTCGGCGGGACCCCCTGGAAGATGGAGCTCGCCGAGATCGTCGGCGTGATCGTCGCCGCCGTCGTCCTCATCCTGCCGATGATGCTGATGCACGAGGTCTACGTCATCGGCAGCGACGTGCTGCCCGCGCCGCAGGCGGGGCTGATGGCGCTGATGGCGGAGGGGATCGTCGGCGGGGAGATGGCGTGGCCGCTGGTCGTCGCCGGGACGTTCCTCGCCCTCGGGCTCATCCTCGTCAACGCGCCCTCGCCGATGCTGATCGCGGTCGGCATGTACCTGCCGTTCTCGTCGACGGCCGCGATCTTCGTCGGCGGGCTCCTGGCCTGGCGGCTGTCGCGCTCGCTCGCGGCCCGGGACGCCGGCGCGGCGGCGGTGACGAGGGCGAACAACACCGGCGTGCTGCTGTCGTCGGGGTTCATCGCGGGCGAGGCGCTGATGGCCGTGCTGCTGGCGCTGGTGGTCGCGGGGGGGACGGCGGCGGGGGTCGATCGGGTCCTGCCGTTCTTCTCCGACAGCGCCTGGCTCGGCGCGCTGGTGTTCGTCCTGCTCCATCACCTGCTGGTCAGGGCGCCCCTGGCCGCGGGCGGGGACCGCGCGGGGCCGGGGGCGTCGTCGTGATCTCCTTCGACGCCCGGCCGCGGCGGCGGCTCGAGTGGCGCGAGGAGGACGGACGCTGCGTCCTCCTGCGTCCGCGCCTGGGCGCGAGCCGGCCGGGGCGGTGGCTGGCCGGTCTCGCGGGCGATCCGCACTACCGGATCCGGCTGGACGAGGTCGGCACCCTCGTGTGGAAGGCGTGCGACGGGCGGACCTCGCTGGCGGAGATCGCGCGGTCGATGCGGTCGGCGTTCGGGGCGCGGGTCGAGCCGGCCGAAGAGCGCCTGGCCCGGTTCGTGCGCCGGATGCTGAAGGGCCGGATGCTGACGCTGGGGGAGCCGGACGCCGCCGGATGACGGCGAGCGGACGGTACCCGCCGCCGGGTCCCGTCCTTTCTCACGCCTTGTCCGCCGGACGTTCTCCGTCCGCCGGACGTTCTTTGTCCGCCGGACGTTCTCTGTCCGCCGGACGTTCTCTGTCCGCCGGCGCCCTCGGCGTTCGCTGGCGCCCTCCGGGCGCGGTGCGACGCGGGGGTTCCACCGCGGGCCGATAGCGGTTGGTGATGGGCAGCCGGCGGTCGCGCCCGAACGCGCGGGCGGAGACGCGCACCCCCGGAGGCGCCTGCCGGCGCTTGTACTCGGCGAGATCGACCAGCGTCACGATGCGGTCGACGAGGGCCGGGTCGTGTCCGGCCTCGGCGACGTCGTCGGGGCCGCGGTCCTCTTCCACGTACGCTTCGAGCACCGCGTCGAGGGTGTCGTAGGGGGGCAGGCTGTCGGTGTCGAGCTGGTTCTCCCGCAGCTCGGCCGTCGGCGGCTTCTCGAGGACGCGGGCCGGAATCACTTCGCCGCCGCGGTTGCGCCACCGCGCGAGGCGGTACACCCAGCCCTTCAGCACGTCCTTCAGCACCGCGAAGCCGCCCGCCATGTCGCCGTAGAGGGTGGCGTAGCCCACGCTCATCTCGCTCTTGTTCCCGGTCGTCAGCACGAGCCATCCGAACTTGTTGGAGAGGGCCATCAGCAGGTTGCCGCGGATGCGCGCCTGCAGGTTCTCTTCCGCCACGTCCGGGGCGGTGTCCGCGAACGCGGCGGCGAGGGCCCGGTCGTAGGCGCCCGCGAGGTCGGCGATCGGCATCTCGAGCAGCTCGACCCCCAGGCGGGCCGCCAGCTCCCGGGCGTCCTCCCGGTTCGCGGCGGCGGTGAACCGGGAGGGCATCGAGACCGCGGTCACCGCGTCGGGGCCGAGGGCGTCGGCGGCCACGGTGAGGGCGAGGGCCGAGTCGATGCCCCCGGACAGGCCCAGCACGCCGTGCCGGAACCGGTTCTTGCGGAAATAGTCGGCGGTGCCCAGGGTCAGCGCGCGGTAGACCTCGGCCTCGGGCTCCAGCAGCGCCGCGACCCGGGGAGGCGGCTCCGGCCGCCGCGGCCGCGGCGCCGTCCCGACGGCGACCGAACGCACGCGGTCGCGGTCGGCGCCGGCCTGCCGCCACCGCGGGTCGTGGAGGCGCCGCCGGGTGGCGGAGACGGTGTCGAGGTCGACCACCAGGAAGTCTTCTTCGAACTGCGCGCCGCGGGCGAGGACCCGCCCGCCGGGGTCGATGACGAGGCTGTGGCCGTCGAAGACCAGCTCGTCCTGGCCCCCGACGGCGTTGCAGAAGGCCACGAAGCAGCCGTAGTCGGCCGCCCGCTGCGCCAGCATCCGTTCCCGCTCGACGCCCTTCCCCCGGTGATACGGCGAGCCGGAGAGGTTGACCAGAACCACCGCGCCGCCGTCGACCGCCGCCCACCGGCCCGGTCCCCCCGGGTACCAGAGGTCCTCGCAGATGGTGACGCCGGCGCGGACGCCCCCGAAGTCGAGGGTCAGCGCCGCGTCGCCCCGGGCGAAGTACCGCTGCTCGTCGAAGACCGCGTAGTTCGGCAGGAAGTGCTTCCGGTAGACGCCGGCGACCTTGCCGCCGGCGAGGACCGCGGCGGCGTTGTGCAGGTCGCCGTCCAGGGCCGGCAGCCCGACCACCGCGACCGTGCCGGTGACCGACGCCGCGAGACGGCCGACCCCGTCCGCCGCGGTTTCGGTGAACCGCGGGTTCAGGAGCAGGTCTTCGGGCGGGTATCCGGTGACCGACAGTTCCGGGAAGACGGTCAGGTCCGCGCCGCGGGCCGAGGCGCGGGCGATCAGGCCGCCGATGCGGTCGAGGTTGCCGTCGAGGTCGCCGACGGGCAGGTTGCACTGGCACAGGGCCACCCGCAGGGTGGCGCCGGCCGCGGTCCGGTTCGGCTCGGTCGGCATGGCGCCGCTTCACGATATCACCCCGTCGAGCCGAAGCCGCCGTCCGACCGGGCGGTCTCGGAGAGGGCCTCCGCCTCGACCACCTCGACCTCGACCACCGGGGTCACCACGAGCTGCGCCACCTTCATGCCGCGCCGTACGCGGAAGGTCCGCCGGCCGTGGTTGACGAGGAGGATGCCGACCTCTCCGCGATAGCCGGCGTCGACGGCGCCGGGTGCGTTCAGCACGGTGACGCCGTGGCGCAGGGCGATGCCGCTGCGCGGCCGTATCTGGCCCTCGGTGCCGGGGGGCAGCGCAACGGCGAGGCCGGTGCCGACGCGCCGGGTCTCGCCGGCCGGGACGTCGACGTCGGCCGCCGCGAACAGATCGAGGCCGGCGTCGCCGGGGTGCGCGCGCGCGGGAAGACGGGCGCCCGCCTTGTCGAGACGCTTGACGAGGAGCCGCATGGGGAGTGGCGTTGCGGGCCTGGCGGCTCCGGCTGGCGCGGTCAGCGCAGCACCCGGGGCGCGGGCAGGCCGGTGGTGTCGAACCCGATCGCCTCGGCGATCTCCAGCAGGCTGGCCTGCACCGCCCGCACGTTGCGGGGGCCCATGCCCAGGAACTGCTTCTGGACCGGCAGGAGGTCTTCGAGCGCGGGGTCCGCGAACTCGAAGAACGGCGCCCGGTGAACGAGCCGGACGTCGCGCTCCACGACCGGCGTCTCGAGGAGGTTCCGCAGGGCGCGCAGCACCGTGGCGTCGAACTCGCCGCCGGCGCGCCCCAGCTCGGCGTAGGCGGTTGCGAACAGCGGCTGCAAGGTGTGCCAGAGCTCGGCCGCCACCGCCGGGTCGATGGCCGCCACGATCTCCGCGTGGGTGTCGTAGCGCGCGTGGCTGAGCGGGGCGACGCGGAGGGCGGAAGAGGCGCCGGCGGCCTGGAAGCGCCGGGTCGGCCGCCACGGCGGCAGGTGTTCGGCCGGCGTGTGGCCGTCGGCCACGTTGTCGACCACGACCACGAAGATGCGAACCAGATCGTCGGGAATCAGCCACGCCGCGAGGCCGGGATGCGGCGACAGCGTCGCGACGAGGTCCCGCACCATGCCGTCGCTCCCGTCGAGGGGCGCCGGCGCGGGTGCGCCGTCGCCGTCGTCCCGCACCGGCGGGGCCGGGGTCGGAACCTCGCCGCCGGCGGCCGGCTCCTCGGCGGGCGGGTCGGCGACGAAGAAGTCGTACGAGGCGACGCCGGCGACTATCGCCAGCGCGACGACGCCTACGAACGGTCCGGTGGGCCGGTTCGGACGTACCGCCATGGACGAGACCCCGATCCGTGAAAGACGGCGGCCGCAGGCTTGCGCCTTCCAGCCATCATAGCAGCAGCCCGTGGCGACAGGCTCCCGCGGCGTTCGTCGCGGGGTCCCCCTCCGCGGGCGGTCACCGGGCGATCGCGCCCTCGGACGCCGCCGACAGCGCCGCCGTCCCCGCGCGCGCGCCGTTCCGTTGCAGGACGTAGGCGACGATGGCGGCGAGGGTGTCGTCGTCGGGCCGGCGGCCCGCCGGCGGCATCGCGGCCCGGACGTAGGCGAGGAGTTCGCGTACCGGACGGCCGCCCCACGCGCCGCGGAACGCCGGTCCCGCGAGCGCGGGGGCGTCGAGTCCCCCGCTCAGGTCGCCCTGGTGGCAGGTGGCGCAGACGTTGCGGTAGGCGGCGGCGCCGTTCCGGGCCTGGCCGGCCAGGAAGCTGGCCGGCGCCGGGGCCGCGGCCGGCGCCTCGGCGCGGGGCAGCAGCCACCCCCGGATCTCGCCGTCGGGGTTGTCGCGGGTCCCGACCTGGACGTAGTACCCGCCCCGGCGCAGCGTCCGTGTCTGCGCGGCGTCGAGCTCCACCTCGCCCGCGATCCGGCCCGAGGCGGCCTCGGTGACCCCGAGCACGAACACCGCGGGGCCGCGTCGGGCGCGGGGAGCCCGGTGAAGGTGGGCGGCGGCGGCGGGCGAGCTCAGGCCCTCGAAGGTCCCGGCGACCTTCAGGACGCGGCCGTCGAGCACCGCCTCGACGTCGCCCGAGCCCGAAAGGGTCGGCCGGGTCGCGAAATCGACGGGCAGGATGGAGAGCCGGCCGCCGAAACGGACGCCGTCCTGCGCGTGGGCGGCGGGCCCGGCCGCGAACAGCGCCCCGAGGCAGACGAGCCGGGCCGCGAAGTTCCCGGCGCCGCTCCCGCGCCGCCGCCGTCCCCGTCCGGGCGCGCCGCGAGTCGTCGTGCTGCGAGGGTTCATCCGTCACTCCCCGGCGTCGGCGGCGGCCGCGGCCGTTTCCGTCCGCAGCGCCGCCAGGATTTCCTCGGTGTGCTCGCCGAGCGCGGGCGGCGGCCGGTCGACGACGGCCGGCGTGCGCGACAGCTTGACGGGATTCCCCAGCGCGCGGATCGGGCCGAGTCGCGGATGCTCCAGTTCGACCACCATGCCGCGCGCCGCGAGCTGCGGGTCGGCCAGGGCCTCGGCGAGCGAGCGCACGTGTCCGCAGGGGACCGCGTGCGCCCGCAGGCGCTCGATCAGGGCGTCGCGGGTCCAGGCCCCGAGCAGGGCGCCGAGGCGGGCCTTGAGCGCGCCGCGATGCCGCATGCGTTCGGTGTTGGTCGCGAAGCGCGGGTCCGTCTCGAGCGCCGGCGCGTCGACGGCCCGGCAGAACTGGCGCCAGAGCCGCTGGTTGCCGACCGCGATCATGACCAGCCCGTCGCTGACCTCCAGCGCCTCGTACGGCGTCAGGGCGTGGTGGTCGTTGCCTTCGCGGCCCAGTTCCTCGCCGGTGGCGAAGAGGACGTTGGCGGGAAGGGCCAGCGTCGAGGTCATCGAGTCGAGGAGGGCGATGTCGACGTGCTGCCCCAGCCCCGTCTCGTCGCGGTCGCGCAACGCGAGCAGGATGCCGTTCATCGCGTAGAGCCCGGCGAGGAAGTCGGTCATCGCGACGCCGATGCGGGTCGGGGGGCCGTCGCGGGCGCCGGTGACGTGCATGACCCCCGACTCGCCCTGGATGACCGCGTCGTAGCCGGGGAGGGCGCGCCGGGGGCCCTGCTGGCCGTAGCCGGTGATGGAGCAGTAGACGAGCTGGGGGAAGGCGCCGCGGACCGACGCGTAGTCGAACCCCAGCTTCTTCAGGCTGCCCGGCCGGAAGTTCTCGATCAGGACGTCGGCGTCGGCGAGCAGGGCCCGCAATGCGTCGGCCCCGGCCGGGGTCTTGAGATCGAGGGCGACGCTGCGCTTGCTGCGGTTCAGCCCCAGGAAGAACGTGCTCACCCCGCCGGCGAACGGCGCCCACGCCCGGGTGTCGTCCCCGTGCGCGGGCTCCTCGACCTTGACGACGTCGGCCCCCATGTCGCCCAGCATCATGGCGCAATAGGGCCCGGCCAGCACCCGGGTCAGGTCGACGACACGCAGCCCGTGCAACGGCGGCATCGCAGGCAGGGCATTATATCGCGTCATCGGCGCGCCGCCGGCCCTGCCGCGCTTCTCCCACTTTCGCGGATAGAATCACGGCATGACGAGAAAAGCGGCTCCGGCGGACAGCGCGGGCGTGCGGCGTTCCGACGACGGGCGGCCGACCGGATCGCACGGCGGCGGCAACCGCGGAACGTCCGGGGCAGCGTGACGGCCGGCGCGTCCGTCACCGAGACCGCCGTGCGGGCCGGGACGCAGGTCAGCGTGACCGGACCGGCAGAGACACCGTGGCGAAAACGCTGCTACCGACCACGCGGGCGTCATCCCTTCGTCACCTCCGCCGGGCGTTGCGCCTGGTCGGCTGGAACGTGTCGTTGCTCGCGGCGGGGCTCGCGCTGATCGGGCTCGCCGGCGAAGCCTGGCTTCGGCTCACGACGCCGTTCTTCGAGCGGGACTTCCCCCGGCGATTCGTCCCCGGCGTGGGGGTCGTCTGGGAACCCGACACGGAAGTGCGCTGGACGAACCACCTCGATTTCTGGACCGTCTCGCAGACCAGCAGCCTGGGCTTCCTCGACCGCGAACCCCCCGCCCCCGAACGCGCCGCCGCGAGCTGCCACGTCGCGGTGATCGGCGATTCCTTCGTCGAGGCGAGGGAGGTCGCCGTCGCCGACAAGTTCCACGTCCGGCTGGAAGCCCTCGCGGCCCGGGAACTGCCCCACCTGGACGTCACCACGTCCGCCTTCGGGATGCGCGGTACGGGGCAGGTCGCCCAACTGCCGTTCTACGACGAGTACGCGCGGCATCTGCATCCCCGGCTCCTCGTGCTCGTCGCCTATCTCAACGACGTCCGGGACAACTCCGCGATCCTGAGCGCGCTCGACCGCGGATGGTGGGACCCCGATCGGATACCTTACGCCTCCGCGTCGAGAAACGAGGACGGGAAGATCGGACTGCATCCTCCCCACCCGGACGTACGGGCGTACATGGCGTACATAATGGCGCATCGCACCGCGTCCGGGTCCTTCCTCGTGGACTGGTTGTACGCCAGGGAGTGGAGGGGGGGGCTCTCGACCCGCCGCCGCGAGCGTATGCTGAGGCAGCGCGCGCGGGCGGAGTCGTTCAGGCGGCGCCCCCGCTACGCGCGCCTGCTGGACGGGTGGAGGGTCCGGAGGCCCCGGTCATCACTCTGGGTGAACTGGAGACTGGGCCGGCTGGAGGGAACCCCGGACGACCCGAAGGCGGTCAGAGCGGTGGGTTTGCCGCCCTGGTCCCGGGACGCCCTGGAAACGACGGGCTTCGCCCTCGATCAATTCAAGGCGCGCGCGGACCGCGACGGCGCTACGGTGGTCGTCCTGGCGCCGTCGGATCTGGGATCCCCGGGGACGGACGATTTCGATGGACTGAACGCCATGGCCGCGGCGCGGGGCTTTCCCGTCGTCAGCCAGCACGACTACGTCATCCGCCAGGGCGGCCGGGTCGAAGACGCGAGCTGGCCTCACGACACCCACTGGACCCCCACCGGCCACCGGTGGGCCGCCGAAGCGCTGCTCGAGTGGCTGCGGGAGCATCAGGACGTCTGCGAACCCCGGGCTTCGTAGTCGGCCCGGGCGGGTGAGACGAGTGCTCGTCGGCGCCGTCGCGGTCGTCGATTACGGTGTCGTTCCCGGCTTCCAGGTCCTCGGAACGAGCACCGAGGCCGCGAGAACCAGCCGCGCCGGAGGCCCCCGGCGGCGTCTCGCTTTTTCGACGCGCACTCCCGGGGCGCGCCCGGCGTGTGCCGGCCGCCCGGATCGGGTACGATCGGGGGATCCGCTCCCGCCGGGGTGACCGCCCCGTCGGTACGCCCGCGCGGCCTCCGGCGCGGGCCGCTCTGCGCCGTACTCGGGGACACCATGTCATCTGCCACCATCATCTGGACGAAGATCGACGAAGCTCCGGCGCTGGCCACCGGGGCCCTGCTGCCGATCGTGCGGGCGTTCACGCGGGGGACCGGGGTCGAACTGGAGACCCGCGACATCTCCCTCGCGGGGCGCATTCTCGCCGCGTTCCCCGACCGCCTGCGCGGCGACCAGCGGGTGCCCGACCACCTCGCGGCCCTGGGCGCGCTGGCCCGGACGCCGGACGCCAACATCGTGAAGCTGCCCAACATCAGCGCCACCGTTCCGCAGTTGAAGGCGGCCGTCGCCGAGCTGCAGGGCCAGGGCTTCGACGTCCCCGACTACCCGGAGGAACCGGCGGGGGAGGTCGAAGAGGCGGTACGCGCCCGCTACGCGGCGGTGCTGGGGTCGGCGGTGAACCCGGTGCTGCGCGAGGGGAACTCCGACCGCCGGCCCGCCGCCGCGGTGAAGCGGTTCGCGCAGAAGCATCCGCACCGGATGATGAAGCCCTGGCCGGCCTCGGGGTCGAAGACCCGGGTCGCCCACATGCAGGAGAACGACTTCTTCGGCAGCGAGCGCTCCGTCACCGTCGATCGGCCGTGCGACGCGCGCATCGAGTTCGTCGACGCCGGCGGGGCGGTCACCGTCCTCAAGGAGAAGACGCCGATCGAGGCCGGCGACGTCGTCGACGCGGCGGTCATGGGCGCGGCGGCGCTGCGCGCCTTCTTCAGACGGACCATCGACGAGGCCCGCGCCGACGGGGTCCTGCTGTCGCTCCACCTCAAGGCGACGATGATGAAGGTCTCCGACCCCATCATGTTCGGCCACTGCGTGTCGGTGTACTACGAGCCGGCCCTGCGGAAGCACGCCGACACCCTGCGCGCGGCCGGCGCCAACGTCGACCACGGCCTCGCCGGGGTGCTGGAGAAGATCGAGGCGCTGCCGGCGGCGCAGCGCGCGGCCATCGAGGCCGACCTCGAAGCGGTGTACGCGATGCGGCCGCCCCTCGCAATGGTCGACTCGCGCAAGGGCGTCACCAACCTGCACGTGCCGAACGACGTCATCATCGACGCGTCGATGCCCAACGTCGTGCGCGACGGCGGCCGCATGTGGAACGCGGCGGGCGAACTCCAGGACACGGTGGCGATGGTGCCCGACCGTTCCTACGCCACCATGTACCAGGCGATCGTCGAGGACTGCCAGCGGCACGGACAGTTCGATCCGGCCACGATGGGCAACGTGTCCAACGTCGGGCTGATGGCGCGCCGGGCGGAGGAGTACGGCTCGCACGACAAGACGTTCACGGGGCCCGGCCCGGGGACGATCCGCGTCGTCGCGGCCGGCGGCGGCGTCCTGCTCGAGCAGCCGGTGAGCACCGGCGACATCTTCCGCATGTGCCGGACCCGCGACGAGCCGATCCGCGACTGGGTGCGGCTCGCGGTGAGCCGGGCGCGCGCGTCGGGCGCGCCGGCGGTGTTCTGGCTGGACGAGGCGCGCGCGCACGACGCGGAGATCATCGCCAGGGTGCGCGCCTGCCTGCCCGGGCACGACACCTCCGGGCTGGACGTCCGCATCCTGAAGCCGGTCGACGCCATGCGCTTCACGCTGGCCCGCGTGCGGCGCGGCGAGGACACCATCGCGGTGACCGGCAACGTCCTGCGGGACTACCTCACGGATCTCTTCCCCATCCTCGAGCTGGGCACGAGCGCCCGCATGCTGTCGATCGTCCCCCTGCTCGCCGGGGGCGGGCTCTTCGAGACCGGGGCCGGCGGTTCCGCCCCCAGGCACGTCGAGCAGATGCTGGAGGAAGGGCACCTGCGCTGGGACTCGCTGGGCGAGTACTGCGCGCTCGTGCCGTCGCTCGAGCTGGCGGCGGCCCGGACCGGCAACGCCCGGGCGGCGCTGCTGGCGAAGACGCTGGACCGGGCCATCGAGGCCTACCTCGAGAACGCCCGCTATCCGTCGCGGAAGGCGGGCGAGATCGACAACCGGGGCAGCACCTTCCATCTCGCGCTCTACTGGGCGCAGGCCCTCGCGGCGCAGGACGAGGACCGCGCGCTGCAGGCCCGCTTCGCGGACGCGGCGGCCCGGCTGGCCGAGAACGAGGCGGCCATAACCGGCGAGCTGCTGGCCGCGCAGGGGCGGCCGGTGGACGTCGGCGGCTACTATCGTCCCGACGACGCCCGGGTCGAGCGGGCCATGCGGCCCAGCCCGACCCTCAACGCGATAATCGACGGCCTGTGAGCGCGGCGGACGCGGGGACGGCAGGCGGCGGGACCGTGGGCCCGGCGCCGCCCCGCCGCCGGGCCGCCCACGTATAATGAGGGCCTTTCGGAATGGAACCGGGCCCGCGACCATGACCGACGCCTTCATCTACGACGGAATCCGCACCCCGTTCGGCCGCCACGCCGGGGCCCTCGCCCCGGTGCGCCCGGACGACCTGCTGGCCGGCCCGATCGCGGCCCTGATGGCGTGCAGCCCGTTCCGGGCCGAAGACGTGGAGGACGTCGTCGTCGGCTGCACCAACCAGGCCGGCGAGGACTGCCGCAACGTGGCGCGGCGGGCGGGGCTGCTGGCCGGGCTGCCGGTGGAGGTCGCCGGGATCACCGTCAACCGGCTGTGCGCGAGCGGGCTCGCGGCGGTGGTGGACGCCGCGCGGGCCGTCGCGTGCGGCCAGGGCGAGCTGTTCGTCGCCGGCGGGGTCGAGAGCATGAGCCGCGCCCCGTTCGTGATGGCGAAGTCGGAGCGGGCGTTCGGGCGGCAGTGCGCGGTGCACGACAGCACCCTGGGGTCGCGGTTCTCCAACCCCCGGACCACCGCGCGGTACGGCGACCACGCGATGCCCGAGACCGCCGACAACGTCGCCGCCGACCTGGACGTCACCCGCGCCGACGCCGACCGCTTCGCCCTCGCGTCGCAGCAGCGGTTCGCCCGCGCCAAGGCCGCGTGCTTCTTCCGGGACGAGCTCGATCCGGTGACGGTGCCGGGACGGAAGCGCGGCGAGCGGACGACGGTCGCCGACGACGAGCATCCCCGGCCCGGCACCTCGCTGGACAAGCTGGCCGCGTTGCCGCCGCTCTTCGAAGGCGGGGTGGTGACCGCCGGCAACGCCTCGGGCATCAACGACGGCGCCGCCGCCCTGCTCGTCGGAAGCCGCGCCGCCGGCGAGCGGGCGGGCGCGGCGCCGCTGGCGCGGGTGGTTTCGGCCGCGGCGGCCGGGGTCGAGCCGCGGGTCATGGGCCTGGGGCCGGTGCCCGCGAGCCGGAAGGCCCTGGCGCGGGCGGGGCTGTCGGTCGCGGACCTGGACGTCATCGAGATCAACGAGGCGTTCGCGGCCCAGGTGCTGGGGTGCCTGAAGCTGCTGGAGATCGACCAGGACGACAGCCGCGTCAATCCGAACGGCGGCGCGATCGCCGTCGGCCACCCCCTGGGCGCGTCGGGCGCACGGCTGGCGCTGACCGCGGCCCGGCAACTCGGGCGCTGCCGGGGGCGGTATGCCCTCGTGACCCTCTGCATCGGCGTCGGTCAGGGGCTCGCGGCCGTGCTGGAGCGGGTGTCGTAGCCCGGCAGACGCCTGAGCGGCGCCCCGGTCATGGCTGACGAACCCGCCGGCGCATCCTCCTCGTCCCGCGTCCGGCCCGGCCGGCTCCTCGCGCTGGCCGGCATCTATCTCGCCATCGCCCACCTGCTGCCCCCGCCCGAAGGGGTCGCCGCCCAGGACTGGCGCCGGGTCGCCGTCTTCTTCACGACCATCGCGGGGCTCATGCTGCAGCCGATGCCGGGGTCGCAGATCGTGCTCGTCGGCATCACCGCCATGATCGTGCTCGGCGGTCTGCCGATGGATCGGGCGCTGAGCGGCTACTCGGCCCCGTCCGTGTGGATGGTGCTGACGGCGATGCTCATGTCGCGCGCGTTGCGCGACTCGGGGCTGGCCCGCCGCATCGCCCTCTGGTTCATCCGGGCCATCGGCCGCACGTCGCTCGGGCTCGGCTACGCCATGCACCTGACCGACCTCACCCTCGCCACCGGGGTGCCCTCGATCACCGCGCGGTCGGCGAGCATCGTCTTCCCCATCGCGCGCGGCGTCGCCGGCCTTTACAAATCGCATCCGGGCCCGTCGTCGGCGGTCCTTGCGACCTTCCTGATGACCTGCATGTACCAGGGGAGCGTCATCTCGTCGGCCATGTTCTACTACAGCAGCGCCGCCAACCTGCTGCTGGGCGAACTGGCCGCGGAGTACGCGGGGGTGCGCGTCACCTGGGCGAGCTGGTTCACGGCCGGCCTCCTGCCGGGGCTCGTGTCCAGCGTCGTGGTGCCGTGGCTGGTGTACCGGGCGGTCCCGCCGTCGCTGAAGCGGACGCCGGCCGCCTCCGAGTTCGCCGACGGGCAGTTGGCCGCGCTCGGTCCCATCCGGGGCCGCGAGGCGGTGGTGGGAGTGGTGTTCGTCGGGCTGATCGGCTTCTGGGTCGCGTCGTCCTACGTGAGCTGGCTCTCGCCGACGCTGGTCGCCCTGCTCGGCATCGCGGTGCTGTTCACGACGCAGGCCCTGACCTGGGACAGCGCCCTCGGCGAGCGGTCGGCGTGGGACATCTTCGTGTGGTACGGCGGCCTCCTGATGATGGGGGGGGTGCTGAACGACACCGGGGTCGCGACCGTCTTCGCCGAGTGGTTCGGCTCGTGGTTCACCGGGGCGCCGTGGGCCGCGGTCTTCGTCGCGACCCTCGTCATCTATTTCTACGCGCATTACTTCTTCGCGAGCACCACCGTCCACGCCCTCGCCCTGTACCCTCCCTTCCTGGCCCTGCTGGTGGGTATCGGGGCGCCGGCCCCGGTCGTGGTCTACAGCCTCGTGTTCATCAACAACCTGACCGCCGGGCTGACCCACTACGGGACGACCACGTCGCCGATCATCTTCGTCGAGGGCTACGTCAGCCTCGCGGACTGGTGGCGGGTCGGCTTCCAGGCCTCGGTCGCCAACCTCGCGATCTGGATCCCGGTCGGCCTGGTCTGGTGGAAGGTCCTCGGGTTGTGGTGAGCGGCGCGCGGCGGGGCGCGGCGGCGGCAGGCCGGGGGGAAGGGGACCGCGTCATGACCGGATGCGCGTTCCGGCGGAGAGCCCGGTCGACGCCGGCGACGTCGTGGAGGGAGGGAACCGCATGACGACCGGATGCGCGTCCCGGCGGCGCGTCGGAGGGTGGGCCGCGCCGGCCGCCGCGTGGTGCCTGGCCGTCGCGTGCGGCGGCGGCGCCGGGGTCGGACCGGTGGACCTGCTCGTCACCGGGGGGCGGGTCATGGACCCCGAGACCGGTTTCGACGCGGTCGCCGACGTGGCCGTGCGCGGCGGGGTCGTCGTCGCGGTCGGCGGCGGCCGGCCCGAGGCGCGGGAGGTGCTCGACGCCGCCGGCCTCGTCGTCGCGCCGGGGTTCGTGGACCTCCACGCCCACGGCCAGGACCCCGTCAGCCAGCGGTACCAGGCCCGCGACGGGGTGACGACGGCGCTGGAGCTGGAGATCGGGGTCCATCCCGTCGACGCCTGGTACGCGGAGCGCGAGGGGCGGTCCCTGATCCACTACGGGGCGTCGGTCAGCCACCAGGGGGCGCGCCGCGAGGCGTTCGGCGCCGTGCAGACCCGCCGGAACGACGAGGGGACGTTCACGCTGGGGCGCGGCGGCGCCTATCTCTACGAGGCGGCCTCCGAGGAAGAGATGCGCCGCATCGCCCGCGTGATGGAGGCGGGGCTCGACCAGGGCGCCCTCGGGTTCGGGTTCGGCGTCACCTATACCCCGGGGGCCGGTCACGAGGAGATATGGCGGCTCTTCGCGGCCGCCGCCGGCCGGCGCGTCCCGGTGTTCATCCACCTGCGGTCGACCCGCGCGTTCGCCAGCCGCGAGGCGATCGCCCCCTTCCAGGAGGCCGTCGCCAACGCCGCCGCCACCGGCGCCGCCCTGCACGTCGTGCACCTGAACAGCAGCGCCGGCGAATCCGCCCCGGCCGCCCTCGAGCTGATCCGCGGGGCGCGGTCGCGCGGCGTGGACGTGACCACCGAGGCCTACCCCTACACGGCCAGCGCCAGCCGCATCGAGTCGGCCCTGTTCGACGGCTGGGAGGGGCGTCCGCCGGAAGACTACGCCCGCCTGCAATGGGTCGACAGCGGCGAGCGGCTGACCGAAGAGACCTTCCGCCGCCGTCGCGAGCAGGGCGGCTGGGTCATCACCCACGGCCGGTCCGAGGCGACCAACGAGTGGATCGTCGCCCAGCCCGACGTCATCGCGGCCAGCGACGGCATCCCCTTCAGCGCGGGCCGCTCCCATCCCCGCGGCGCCGGCACGTTCGCCCGCATCCTCGGCCGCTACGTGCGCGAGCGGGGCGCCCTGCCGCTGATGGACGCCCTGCGCAAGATGACCCTGCTGCCCGCCCGACGGCTCGAGGCCGTGGCTCCGCGGATGGCCGCCAAGGGCCGCGTCCAGGTCGGCGCCGACGCCGACCTCACGCTGTTCGACCCCGACACGGTCATCGACCGGGCCACTTACGAGGCGCCCGACCGCTATTCGGAGGGCATCCGCCACGTCCTCGCCGGCGGGACCTTCGTGGTCCGGGACGGCGAGCTCGTCGAGGGCGTCTTCCCCGGGCAGCCGATACGGGGCGGCGGGCAGGCGCCCCCGGCCCGTGGGCTTCCTTGACCGGCGCGTTCCCCCGGCTTCCTCGCCGTGGCTGCGTGCGCCTGACGTAAGCTGTCTGGAATGCGGAAGTTCCGACGCCGATGCGCACGCCGGACGGATAGCGGGACGTATCCAGCGTCTTCACGTTCCACACCCTGACGCCGCTGGAGCGGCCGTCGAGGGCGCGGGCCCGGAGGAACGGCGTCGTTCGACGTGTCGGAGCGCATCCGGCGCTGACGCCGACCTGATTGAGCCGCCGTTCCGGTCGGGACCAGCCGACCGCACCCATGCGCTACGAGGGAAGCGTCAAGCACAAGGAGCCGTGGCAGCGGGGACGCCGGGGGGCGATCTGCCCGGAAGACGTGGACCGGCGCACCGCTCAATGCCTGCTCGACGACAGTGTGCCGGTCGATGGCGCACGGTACGCCGTTCACGAGAGCCGTGCGTACTGCGCGCGGCGGCACGGCCCGGGCGTCTGGCACGGGTACCCTGTCGGCTGGGTCCAGGTTCCGCAATCCCTCCGGCGCAGATGGATCGAAGAAGGCCGTGTCCGCCGGAGCGACGTTCGGAAACATTGGGACTGAGTTGGTGACTTTATGAGTACCCGCTGGGAGCGGCTCGCCGGGGACACCGGCGCCTTCGCGCTGACACTGGCGTTCGGCCAGGACCCCGACGGCGGACAGGCCGCCGATCCCGACGTCTCTCTCTCCTGGGGCAGTTTCCAGCTCTGGGTCGAAGGCCGGAACCTGTGCGCGCATCGGGAAGCGGGCGAGCGCATCGAATCCGTGCACTGGTACCTGCTCCCGCTGATCGAGTGGTTCGTGGCGCACTGGAATCCCCTGCTTCACGAGGAACGCCTGCCGGCGCGGAACCTCGGCGACACCGCCTGGGAGTCGCTGCGGGCGACCCGGTTCCCGCCGCCGGCGATGGACGAGAGCAGCGAGCGGCAAGCCCGCTGGGAGGACGACTGGCAGACGTGGTGGATGCGCCATGCGCTGCGCGCGGCGAGCGACGGCGGGTTGTTCCCGGACGTCGTGGTGAGACGCCTGCGGGACTTCGTGGAAATCTCCTGGGGGCCGACGCGTACCGCCGGCATGCCGGAGCACGTCGACTTCGCGGAGTCCGCTTCCGGCTTCAGCCGGCTGCCGCCGGCGGCGGTCGCCGATCCGCTGCACGAGGCGCTCGCCGGCGCGAGCGACTACCTGCTGTCACACGCGCCGGCATCGGAGCGCTTCCGGAAGCTGCGCAAGCGCGTCGCGGCCCTGCGCGCGGCGGAACGCCACCGGGAACGGCGGCTCATGTGGCTGGCCGGACTGGGAACGAATGAACGTACGGTTCACGCCGGATGGCAGCGGGCGAAACGCTACCTGTCGACGTGCGCCGAGCTCCCGCGCCGCGCCATGCTGGAAGCCTCGGCGTCGCCGCTCGTGGTGACCGGTTCGTGTCAGGCGGCGCTGATGTTCGGTTCGCTTGCGCCGAACGTCGGGAAGGCGGACGTGCTGACGCTTGCCGACGTCATGGTTGCCCTCCACGACCCCGGAAGCGCTTCGCGACCGTTCGAATCGATTCGCGGCGCGGCGCCGATCGAGGACTCCGGGGATCCCTCGTGGCGTCAGGGGTACGAACTGGCCGAGCATTTTCACGATCACTTCGACGGGACGTTCGTCGGAAACGCATTCGTGGACGTGGACCGCATTCTGGAGACCCTGGGCGTCGAAGTCGTCGATCGCGGCCTGTCCGACGAAACCGTCAGGGGAGTCGCCTTCGACGGCGAGCGCCATCGGCCGGGGATAGTCGTCAATTCAGGCAACAGCGTCAACGAGCATTCCTTCGGCCGCCGCTTCACCCTGGCTCACGAGCTGTGCCACTTGCTGTTCGACAGGGATGCCGGCGCGCGGCTTGCGATGGCCAGCGGCCCCTGGGCCCCGCGCGACGTCGAGCGGCGGGCCAACGCCTTCGCGGCGATGGTCCTGATGCCCAATCCGCTCGTGCAACGTGCCGTCGCGGCCCTGACCGAGGCGCTGGAAACCGCGGATGCGGTGGGGCAGGTGGCGAACCGGCTGCGCATCGGCTTCGAGTCGACGCTGTGGCATCTCACGAACCTGGGATACCTTGACGACTTCGTTCGGCAACGAATCGAAGAGGAAGCACGGCGGCAACCGGATACGACGACGATGGGATTGCACCGGCGGGACCTCCAGAGTGCGTCGGAGCAGAACGAGAACGCCGGCAACGGCGGCGACGTCATCAAGCACTCCGTTTATCTGGCGGTGCTCGACGAGCTCCGCAGGCACGAACGGTGGCGCAAGCAACTGCACGTCCTGGAGACGCATGCCGGCAAGGGCGTCTACGCGATCCCGGCGGCGAGGGAATACGCTGCGGCGGCAAACGACCCGGCCATGCGGCGGTCGAAGCTGTGCGCCGCGCAGGAGCGGGCGTTCGCGTGCGCGCCGGACGGACTCGGATCGGTGGACGGCATGAAAGCCGGCGAGCGTCCCTACGCGGCTTCGGCCGTGCTCCACGCTTTCGCGCTTCGTGACGTTCCACGGAAGTCCCTCGAGCTCATGGACTGCGACGGCGGCGTCACGGATACGTTGACGCGAGTGTTCGACGAGCCCGCGTTCCGTCTGTTCCATCCGCCGCCTTGCGTGTGCACGGAGTCATCGTCGGAGCAGGCGCTGATCGAACGCCTGGAGCAATCGTCGCGCCTCGGCGGAAATCACCTCGTCCACCTGGACCCGTTCGTGTTCGTGTCGGCCACCGAACGCGCGCCGGAACGGAAACAATACGCCCAGTTACTGCAAGAGGCGGACCAGCGCGTGAAGTGCGACACCCTGGCCGCGCTCAGCGTCTTCGTCGTCTGGGGGCGGCGGAACGGCGGCAAGGCCCGGAAGGATCTGTTCGGGACGGAACGCGGCGTGCCCGACGGGTACCGGGACCTGCGCGACAAGATCGGGAGCGAACGCCGCATCACCGTCGAATGGTGCTGGGGTCAGTATTTCGCGATGCTGCTCGTGGTTCCGGCCGAGGTCCGGGATGAAGTCGTCGAGCGCATCAAGGAATACTGCAAGCCGTTCAAGTTGCGGTGCCCGAAGTTGTTCCGGATCTCCGCCGGGTGACGCAGGCATCGCACTCCGTAACGGCGTCCGACTCAGGCGCCGGCCGTGGGTTCCAGCGCGTCCCGGATCGCCTGTTCCAGGCAGTCGGGCTCGTCCAGGAAGTACACGCCGTCCCTCCGCCAGTCGCGGGCGGAACGCTTGCCGTCGTCGATCCCGGACGCCGGCGTGACGGACAGGACGCAGGCGCGCAGGTGCAGGTTCGGGTCGTCCCGGTGCAGCCGGCGTTCCAGTCCCCGGATCTCGTGGTGCAGCGCCACCTTGCGGCGTTCCCGGGCGCCGAACCGGCTCAGGCCCTTCGGGTCGAGGAACAGGACGTGCTGGACGCCGCCGTCCTTCAGCCAGACGATGAAGTCCGGGTAGTAGCCGAAGTCGTCGAAGAACGAGACGCCCCGGCCGCGCGTCAGGTTGCGGATCAGGAACAGTTCCCGCCCCCGGAGGCAGTCGCCGCCGCCGCGGGCGAGCCGCTCCAGCCCGTGGACGACCCGCCGCTCGTTGCCGTCCAGGGGGACCGGCCGCACCGTGACGGCGCGGTCCTTGCGGACGTGCAGCAGCGGCTCGTACGCATGCGCCCGCGAGCGGAGGACGCCGATCTTCAGGCCGTCGTACCAGTACTTCACGTCGTCGAGCCGCCCTTCCCGCAGGGCGTCCGCCAGCCCGCGGGCTTCCTCGACCAGCATGTCCCCCCTGGCGTCCACCGACAGCGCCCAGGACCGGACGTGGTTCGGATCGTCCTCGTCCAGGGTGACGATCTCGATCCGGCCGTGCTCCCAGCGCCGCCGCTCCCGGCGCCAGAAGCGGTCGGCGTATTCGGTGAGCAGGTCGAGGGCGACGTCTTCGAGGCGGCGCACGTCCCGGAAACGGGCGGGGCGCGACCGTTCGGGCGGCAGGTACAGCTCGTACCAGTCGCCGCTCCGCAGCAGCCGCTCCACCGTGCGGCGCTCGACGACCAGGTTGCGCCAGCCGCGCCGCCGCTTGCGGCGCAGCAGCCGCTCGTGGACGCGCGCGGCGTCGAAGAACGCCGCGTGGCGGGCCAGACCGACCCGCTGCTTCTCTGCCTCCGCCTCTTCCCGGGACGAGCCGGCCCCGGACGCCTCGGACTGGAGATGCGAGTAGAGGTCCAGCGCGACCAGCGGGAGATCGGCCTCGCCGGGGCCCGGCAGGACGAGGCGCTCGGCGGAGCGATCGTAGCGCGCGTCGTCCCGGAGCCGGATCAGCTTCAGGTCGGTCCGCCGCGCGAAATTCCAGGTGACCGGCAGCGCGAACGTCTCCTGCTCGGCGCGCACCCCTTCGTTTCGCAACAGCTCCCGGAACGTCCGCATGTAGTCGGCGCGCAGGCCGAAGACGTAGAGCGTCTCCAGCTCCGCCAGCTTGTCGCTGTCCGGGGGCGGCGCGGCCCCGCTCTCGCGGTGGCGCTTCAGGCTCGTGTTCCAGCCCTGCAGCCGCACGCCGCGCCCGAACGTCTGGATGATCTCCGGCCCCTCGCCGACGCCGACGTGCATCAGCCCCATCGTGCTGACGCGCCAGGAGTTCCAGCCGGCGATGAAGCGCCGCGCCCCGATGACGACGTTCACGGGCGAGCCGGGCCGGTCCACGTCGGCGAACAGCCGCCTGGCGAAGCCCATCTCGCGGTCGACGGCGAAGTCGGGGTTGCCGGCTTCGAGCAGCAGCTTGTGGAGCGCCGCCGAGTCGCCCACGTTGACCACCCCGAACGGCTCGTGGTCGGCGGTCCGCAGATGCAGCTCCCCCTCGCCGGCGGTCAGGTAGACGACGTGCAGCCGCCCCGGGCCGTGGAACAGCGTGTCGCACAGGTCGGCGTAGACGCGGTCCGCGCCCCGCGGCAGATGCGGCAGGCGGCCGGCGAAGAAGTCGCGGCCGGCTTCGTCCAGAAGGCCGGACTGCCCCGCGAGCAGGCGTCCGATCAACGGCCGCACCGCGTCCCCGTGCGCCAGCAGCCACCCCAGGAAGTTCAGGATGCGGACGACGTCGGAACGGGTCGCGCGGTCCGCCCTGCTCGATCCGGAGACCGTCTTGCCGAGCAGCACCCACAGCGGCCGGGCCGGGTTGAACGCCCGCCACCGCGCGCCGTGCTCCCGCCACAGCCAGTACTGCTGATGGAAGGTCAGCAGGCAGCCGAGCAGGTACATGTCGGCGTTCTCGTCCTGCGCGCCGCCCGGCAGGTTCAGGATGGCGTAGTCCTTGCCGTAGCCGTCCGCGTGGAACTGCCGGTAGGGGTAGTCGAACAGCAGGCACTTGCCGTAGGCGCGCAGCAGGTCGGGGTCCTTCCCGCCCGTCACCTGGTTGAAGGTGGCGGAGTACTCGAACGTGAACCCGCCGCGCGACAGCTCCTTCCGGCGCTCCCGCCACACCTTGCCGGACGCGCCGAGGTGTCCTTCGTCGACCAGCACCAGGTTGTCGTCGCCGAAGTCGGAGACCGCGACCCGCTTGACCCCCTTCTTCTCCGCCAGCTTGTTCAGGTCGATGATCTCGATCGGGGAGAACAGGTCGGCCGCCGCGGCGCTGGAAAACCGCCGGGCGCGCAGGCCACTTGCCGCCAGATCGCGCTCGTGCTGCGCCGACATCTGCTCGTTCGGCGTGAGCAGCACGACGTTGTTCAGCCGCCCCCCGGCGCGGTCGAGGTGCCGCCGGTACTGCAGGACGTGGGCGTGCATGAGCAGCGTCTTGCCCGAGCCGGTGGCGCTCTGGAAGGCGAGGACGCGCAGGTCGTCCGGCTGGTAGTCCGGCAGGGCCAGATACAGCCCTTGCATCCTCTTCGAATGGTTCAGGTCGGCGCGCAGCGCCTCCGGGTCGTCGAAGTAGCGCCGCAGGTAGTGCTCGGTGAACAGCAGGGCGAGGTACTGGTGGGGCTTCCAGGTCCGGCCGTCCTCCCCCGTCATCCGCAGCCGGCGGCTGCAGGCGAGGATGGCGGCGTCGTACTCGGCGATCCGGTCGGGGGACACCCTGGCGCGGGCGGGCCAGGGCGGAAGCGCCTGCGCGTAGTCGATCTCGCCGCCCGGCGCGATCTCTCCGCAAGCAGGCCCCAGCCGCCCGAGCATCCCGCCTGGATCGTCGTAGCCGAACTCGCGGCAGACGAAGCGGTGCAGGGCGAGACGGTCCTGGAGCGGCGCGACCCGGCGGACTCTCCTCGTTCCCATCCGTCTTCACGCCGCCCGCCGCGGCTCCACGCGTCGAAGCTCGAACGTCATCGGCCACCGTCCAGTTGGCGAGTGGCCTTTCGGTGCTTGTTCACAAGCCAGGCGGCGAAGGAGGCGCAGGCGCCGAACCCGGTCATCGTTCATCGTCGGATTCTCCGAACATCAGCGCACGAAAGACCGGCTCGATGCTCTCCGCAATCCAGGTCTCGCCGTCTCTCTGCATGGCGTCCAGCGTGTGGTCGCCGTTGACGTAGATGCGTTCGAGCGCTTCCGCAAAGCGTTCCCGGTGCCGGTCGAACCAGGCGTCGAGCGCGGCGTGGTCCGTCTCGTCGAGATTGCGCCAGAGGATCAGGCACTTCCGTCCCTCGGCGTCCGTGCCGGTGATCGCGAGCACGCCGTCCATTCGGCGACGGGACTCCACGCGCAGGCCGGTCAGATAGTTGAACGTCTCGGGCAGATCCACCGGGATCTCGCGCCGGACGCCGTCGCGCACGACCGAGATGGTGTAGGCGAAGGGGTCCCGGAACTCCTTGCCGAGCAGGCTGGCGCTGCCGGACGTCTCGACGCCGAGCGCGTAGCGCAGCCGGTAGTCTTCCGCCATTTCGGGATACTCGGTCAGCAACCCCTCCCGTTCGTCCGACGGCGGGGTCACGACGAGGCCGTCCATCGTGTCTTCGTAGGATTCGAGGCGGACGTACTGGAACAACTGGGACACGCCTTTCCGGGAGACCGGCTTGCCTTCCTTCCAGTCCGCCGAATGGACGACCTTCTTCATGCGCGGCAGGACGATCGTGTCGAAGTGGCGACCGATTTCCACGAGCGTGTAGCGGCGCCGGCCGCCGTCCTCGCGGTTCAGATTGACGACCGCGTGGCCGGTGGCCCCGGAGCCGGCGAAGAAGTCGAGTATCCGCGCGCCCGGCTCGCCGCCGGCTGCGCGGATGCAGTCCTCCACCAGCGCGACCGACTTCGGAAAATCGAAGGGATTGTCGACGAACAGTTCCTTGAGCACCCGGGCTCCGTGGTTGGACGACGCGTACTTGGCGTCCCCCCACCACGTCTTGGGTGCGGACTCCACGTCCATGCGCTGCATGAAGTGAATGCCGACGGCCGCCGTTCCGGAATCTCCGCCGTTTCGTTGCACGCGGTATTCGCCGGCTTCGCGGGCGACTCGTTCCGGGCCGCGCTCCCAGTTCTTTTCGATCCTCTCCCCGTCCTGTTCCTTCACCGGCCATGCGACGGTTTCGTCCTTGCGCGGCCGTTCCAGGATCCGGTATTCCGAACCTTGCTCGTCCCATTCCATCTTCGGAACACGCAGGGTGTCGTCGTCGCCGACGAAGATCGGGTAGTACAGCTTCGGCCGGTCGGCCCGCCGGTCGTTCGTCCCCGTCCGAAGCAGGTTGCGCCAGGCGTACCGTCCGTGTTCGTCGGATAAGGGATATCTCCGCTTCTCCTTCTCCGTCTTGACGAGCGGTCCGGGAACGGCTTTCTCGCCGCCGTGGAACAAGGCGTATTCGTGGGTCGGCGACAGCTTTCCGACCGACGTCCGGCCGATCGGCGTCGAGCGGACCGGGGCGACGCCGATCTCCTTGTCGAATACGTCCTGCAACAAGGCGCGCAACCGCCAGGCTTCTTCGTCGTCGATGGCGCAGCACAGGATGCCGTCGTCTTGCAGGAACGTCCTGGCGAGCCGCAGGCGGTCGTCCATCAGCGACAGCCACGACGAGTCCTTGTGGTCGTTCTTGTACAGGATCGCCGAGGACGCCGTGTTGTACGGCGGGTCGGCGTAGATGCTCTTCACCTGCCCGCGGTACCGAGCCTGCAGCAGGTTCAGCGCCTGGAAGTTCTCGCCGTGGACCAGCAGGCCGTCGGTCTGCTCGTCGAGCGGGCCGGCGTCCGAAAGCGCCGCCAGCAGCCGGTCGGCGAAGTCTCGGTCGAAGTGCCGCGTGTCCACCACCAGGTACGGGTTGGCCGCGAGGAACTCCGGGCTCGGCGGCTCGCTCCAGCCGGCGCCGCCGTTGGTCAGGTCGCCGGCGATCTCGTCCGCGGCGAACAGCGCGACCCATTCCGCGCACTGCGCGGCGTTGAGGGCGATTTCGGGGTGGAGCGTTTCCGGCACGCGGTCCAGGGTGACGCACCAGTGGGTCTCCAGGACGAACTTCTTCTTGAACCAGAGCCGCTTCTGGAACTCCTCGAGTTGCGCCAGGAAGTCGATGATCTTGCCGCCGACGTGGCGGATGGCCCGCACGCGCGCCAGGGCGCGGTCGAGCCGGGCGGCGTCGCCCTGCTCCAGGTCGTCGAGGTTCAGCACCTCGGTGTTCAGGTACAGGTCGAGCGCGCGGCGCAGGAAGCCGCCGAGGTCCTTGTGGATGAAATAGTCGAAGCTGTTCTTCGCCGTGTACCGCTCCACGTGCTTCGCCAGCAGCGTGCGTGCGCCGTCGGCTTCGGTCGGGGCGGGGGCGGACAACGGAATGCGCCAGTCGGGCGGCGCCGCGGCCAGGACCCGTTCGGCCGTCGTCTCGTCGATGCGGCCCTGCTGCGAGCCGCCGTTCCCCGGCCAGCGCTTCCTTTCGCCCTCCGTCAGCGGCCGGTGCGCGAAGCGGACGACCAGGTCGTTCTCCTCGACGGTGACGGCGCGCCGGCCGCCGGCGAGCACGAAGCGGCGCTGCCGGCCGTTCACTTCCTTGACGTTGTCCTTCTCGTTGTCGGCCGCCGCGATCTCGAACCGGACGCGCCGCGGACCGCCGCCGGCGTCGATGGTGAAGACGTAGGCGGCGTAGTTCTCCGTCGTCTTGACGTAGTACTGGTCGGCGTTCGCCCAGTGGAGCTTCACTTCCTCGCCGTCGTAGGGGAGGAGGTAGGCGGACCGGCCGCCGCCCGCATAGCGGCGCTGCGAGACGAAGTCGCCGTCGCAGTAGTAGCGGGCGAAGAAGTTGGCGAGGTGGTTGTAGACGTCGGCCTCGGCGTCCGCGTCCTTCTTCATCTCGGCGAGCCGCCGGTTCAGCTCGACGATCGCGGGCGGAGCGGCCGAATCGGGATCGAGGCCCAGCTTCGAGGCCGCCGTGCGCGCCTCTTCGAGCTTTTTCTCCAGTCTGGCCCGTTCCTCGGCGGAGGTCAGGTTCAGCTTCGTCTTCACCTGCGGCAGCAGGTCCCGGTCGAGGAACGCCGCGACCTCGGCCGCCTTCAGGTTCATGATGCGGTACAGGCCGAAGTCCAGATCGCCGCGGTCGAAACGGAACATCTCGCGCAGCAGGGCCTTCAGCCGGTCGAGCTGTTCCGTCGACCCCGGCGCCGGGGTCGTGTCGCCGGCGCGCGGAGCGCGCGGGGTGGCGCGGGTCACGGCAAATCACCAGCAGGAATCGTGCCGCCGGGCCGAAGGAGCGATGCGCCGCCGTCGGGACCGGACCGGCGACCGTCGGGGCGGATCCATTCTATGCGCCCTTCTCACGCCTCGTCAGGCGGGCGCCTCGCCGCTCTCCGTGCGACGCGGGGGTTTCCACCACGGGCTGTCCGCCGACCGGCCGGAGGCGGCCGGCGGAGGCTCGTCGGGCGGCTACCGCCCCCAGCGGTAGCCGAGACGCGCGTAGTAGTAGCCGCCGCTCAGGCCCCACGGCGTGAACTGGCTGTAGGGCAGGCCGAACAGCTCGACGAACCGGTCCATCCGGTCGGAGTAGGTGTCGAAGACGTTCTGTCCGCCGACGGCCAGCGTGGCGCCGGCCCCGAGGGCCACGCGGGCCTCGAGGTCGACGATGAAGCGGCCGGCGAGGACCTGCGCTTCGGCCCTGCGCACCGAGCGGGCGTCGATGTGGTCGACCCACGACCCGTAGCGGTGCAGGCGGCCGAGCAGGCCGACCCGGCCGACGCGCTGGTCGACGGCGACGTTCCACCGCGTCTCGGGCACGCCGCGTTCGAGGGCGAGCACGTCGCCGGGGCCGAGGAGGTCCGATTCGTCGGTGACCTCGGTGTCGGTGTGGTTCAGCGCGAAGCTGAAGACGGTGCCGCCGCCCAGGCGCGGGGGCGTCCACGTCGAGACGACGTCGACCCCGCGCGTGCGGGTCGAGAAGTCGTTGATGAAGAAGCGGAACAAGGCCAGGGTGCGCGCCGACGCGATGCCCTCCGACAGGAGCAGGGCGCGCTCGTCGGCCGCGAGGGTGAAGAACTGCGACAGCGCGAGGCGGTCCGAAACGTCGACCTGGAAGTAGTCGGCGGTCAGGGTGAACGGTCCGGTGTCGACCACCAGCCCCGCCGTCGTGTTGACCGACGTCTCGGGGGCGAGCGGCCGGCCGCCCCGGAGCTGCGCGGCCCGGAAGGTGGACGGCACCGTCGCGCTGTCGACGAGGTCGAGCGTCTTGGGGTCGATGGTCGACTGCACGTTGAACGTGTTCTGCTGGCCGGGCGTCGGCGCCCGGAACCCGGTGCTGGCGCCGCCGCGCACCGAGACCGCGTCGCCGAGCCGGTAGCGGGCCGACGTCTTGCCGTTGGCGGTGGCGCCGAACCCTTCGAAGCGCTCGACCCGGAAGGCGCCGCCGAGCGTCCACCGGTCGTCGGGCTCGCGCAGCTCGAGGTCGCCGTAGAGGGCGGCGTTGGCCCGGGTCCAGGTGCCCGCGGTGTAGTCGGGGAACCCGGCGAAGCCGTTCGAGCCGGAAACGAAGCCCTGCGCCGCGTAGGGGCCGACCTGCCACGAGAGCGGTTCGCCGGCGCGGATCGTGAAGCGCTCGTCCCGCCATTCGGCCCCGCCGGCGAGATGGACCATCTCGCCCGCCGCCCACGACACGTCGAGGTTCAGGTTCACCTCGGCCTGCCGGTAGAGACCGGGGTCGAAGTCGCGGGGGGTGTCGGGGCCGAGCGAGGCGTTGACGGTGTTGAAGACGAAGAAGTCGGCCTCGTGCGCCCCGTAGCCGGCGCTGGCGTCCCAGCTCAGGCCGCGGTCCGCGGTCCGGCGCAGGCCCGCGACCGCCGACACGTCGGTGATCACCCCGCTGAACGACGGCGTGAACCCGCCCCGGGCGATCTCCTGGAAGCTGAAGCAGTCGGGGTCGTCGAAGACCTGCGCGAGGGCCGCGGGGTCCGGCCGGTGCGCGGTGACGGCCACCGCGGGGCAGCCCGCCGAGCCGTCCCGGACGCCGTCGCGGGCGTCGAGCACGTCGCCGACGAGGAGCGTCGCGCCCCCGTCGAGGCTGAAGATGTTGGCCCGCGTGTTGGGGTTCCGGAAGTAGAAGCCCTGCGTCGACGTCCGGTGCGCGTAGTTGGCGTGGCCATAGGCCTGGAGGCCGCGGCCGAACCGGTGGCCGAAGTTGCCGAAGAGCTTCAGGTCGTCTTCGGACGTGGGGTCGCCCCACGGCTGCGCGGGGTCGGCCACCGCGGGGTTCCCGGCCGCGGCGATGGCCGCCGCGTCGGCGCGCTGCACGCTGCGGTCGGTGGGGCCCGCGTTGCCGTACTCGAAGCTGAGGTTGGCGAAGCCGGTGTCGCCGAGGGGCAGCCCGACGTTGCCCGCGGCGTTCCAGGCGTCGCCGTCGCCCGCGCGGTAGGCGCCGGTGTCGACCTCCAGGCTGCCTCCCGACCGGTCGTCCCGGAGCAGGAAGTTCATCACGCCGGCGATGGCGTCCGAGCCGTACTGCGCCGACGCGCCGTCCCGCAGCACCTCGACCTGCCGGAGGGCGATCGACGGAATGGTGGAGATGTCCGGCCCCTGCGTGCCGTCGGTCACGCCGCCGAACCAGACCAGGATCGCCGAGCGGTGGCGGCGCTTGCCGTTGACGAGCACCAGGGTGTGGTCGTGGGCGAGGTTGCGCAGGCTCGCGGGGCGCACCAGCGAGGCGGCGCCGCTGATGGGGTGGGTGGCGACGTTGAACGAGGGGACCAGGGTGCGCAGCCGGTAGTCGAGCGGGGCGGCGCCCTGGCTGCCGACGTCCCGGAACGGAATGGCGTCGATGGGCACCGGCGATTCGGTGACCGACCGCGGGCGGGCGCGGCTGCCCACCACGACGACCTGCTCTTCGAGCTCCACCGAGAGGGAGACGTCGAGGGTCACCGCCGTCCCGGCGCCGACCGCGACGCCGCGGCGCACCTCGGCGCGGAAGCCGGGCAGCGTGAACGTCACGTCGTACCGGCCGGCCGCGAGCCCGGCGATCGCGAACGCGCCGGCGCCGCCGGTGACCGCAACGGCGGGCGGGCCGCCGCCCTCCGCGCCGACGGCCTCGACGGTCACGCCGGGCAGCGCGAGGCCCGTGGCGTCGGTGACCGCGCCCTCGATGGCCGCGTCCTGGGCGCGGGCGGCGCCCGGGGCGGCGAGCGCCCCCGGCAGGGCGAGCAGGGCAAGGACGAAGACGGCCGGCGTGCGCCGGTAACGGGTTCCGGTCATGGTGTTTTTTGCTGCAAGGACGAAGACGGCCGGCGTGCGCCGGCAACGGGTTCCGGTCATGGTCTTCGCTCGGGTCGGGCGTCGCCGCCTCCTGTTCGGCCGCGGGCGGCCGCCGCCTCGGGGGCCAGCAGCCTCGCGAGCCGGGCGCCCGCGGCCACCGCGTCGGCGGCGCCGATCTCCAGCAGCCGCTGGAGGTAGTCGGGCTGGAACATCAGCAGGCTCAGCAGGTCGGGGCTGGTCGTCTCCCGCGAGCCGAGGCCGCGGGTCAGGTGGCGGAACGTGCGCGGGAGCTGCGGCTCGAACTGCAGCGACAGCCGGCCGAGGTCCTGGGACGGGCGGACGACGACCAGATCGACGGGGTGCAGGCCCTGCCGCCGTTCCTCGGGCAGCTCCCGGACCAGCGAGTTCAGCCGCTGCAGGGTCAGGCCGTCGTGGTCCAGGTCGTCGAGGAACATCGCGTTCAGCAACTGTCCGCCGATCTGCGCCGGCGGCGGGTAGGCGTGGATGACGGGCCGGCTCGCCTCCCGGGTGGTGGTGCGGTGGCGGTTCGAGACGGCTAGGATGCGGCGGGCCCCGAGATGTATGGGGGCCGAGCACGGGGCCATCATCCGGATGCCGCCGTCGCCGTGCCAGCCGTCGTCGAGCCGCACGGCGGGGAAGAACAGGGGCAGGGCGGCCGAGGCCATCACGTGCTCGACGGTTATCGCGGCGCGGCGGGCGCGCCGGTACGGCCGGTTCCAGTCCGCGAGGTTCGCCCCCTGCACCCAGATCACCGACTGGCCGGTGCTGTAGCTGCTGGTGGAGATGGCCAGCGCCCGCAGCCGCCCGGCCGCGAGGTTGCGGCCGATGCCGGCGATCTCGCCGTTCGGCTCCGGCTTCAGCCGTTCGCGCAGGCTGGCGCGGAGGGGCGCGGTGTCGAGCAGGCCCCGCACGCGCGGGGCGAACGCGGACCCGCCCGACACCAGCCGCAGGCCCCAGCGCGCGACGAGGCCGAGGAGCGAGGGGCTGTCGACCCGGAACACGCGGTCGACCCGCTGCCGGCGCCAGTGCTCCACGAGGCCCCCGACGGCCTCCGCCAGCGACCCCTCCCGCGCCGCCAGCCAGGTCGCGTTGATGGCCCCGGCCGACGTGCCCACGAGGATGGGGAACCTCGCGGCGGGGTGGCGCCGCATCAGCTCTCCGAGGAAGCCGACCTGGTAGGCGGCGCGGGCGCCCCCGCCGACGAGGACGAGGGCGAGGTCGTCCCGGGGCGGCGGGGGCGTATCCGGCGGACCAGAGGGTTGAAGATGCATCCACGAGTCGACCGCCGGTGGAGTCGCGCGCCGCCGCCCGGCCGGGTCAGTGCGCCAGGGGGTGGGGCCGGATCTGGAACTTCACCAGGTTCCCCTGCGTGCCCTTGCCGCCTTCCGAGTGCCAGACCGCGTTGGTGCCGTAGTCGGCCCATACCGCGCGGCCCTTCCACCCCGCGTCGGGATCGTCGATGCGGCCGTCCATGCCCCGCGAGTAGAACCCCAGCGGATACGGCACCCGGAGCACCACGAACTCCTCTTCGTCGGGGAGGAACGCGAGCAGCGAGTCGGACGTGCTGCCGGTGGCGATGGGCACGTTGGGGCCGAGCCCCAGCGTGTCGTGCTGATCGACCCAGTTGTAATAGTGGAAGTCGGCGCTGCCGTGGCTGTCGACCCCCTTCATCTGCGGTCCCGGGGTCGCGTGCAGGGTCCAGCCCTCGGGACAGTGCTGCCCGGTGGCCGTCGGGCCGTTCAGGACGCCGCACCGGCCGCGGTCGAAGCTCGCGAGATGGCCGCTGCCCGACAGGGCGGTCCACACGATGCCGTCGGTGGTGACGTCGATGCCCCGCGGCGAGAACCCCTGGACGGGGGCGTCGGGGTTCTCGAACGGCGGCTGGTAATATTCCGCGATGCACGTCTCGGGAGGATCGGCTCCCAGTTCGAGGCGCACGACGTGGCCGGGCACGCCTCCCGAGGCGGCCCAGACGACGCTCTCCGCCGTCGGGTCGGGGACGATGCCGTACCACCCGCCGCCCATCTCCTTGTCCCGCGCCGGGTCGAGGTCGCCGCCGCGGTCCACCCACGCGCCGATGCGGCCGTCCCCGTTGGTGTCGACGACGATCGGGCACCAGCCCTGGGCGGCGCGGGCGTCGCCGGTCTCTTCGTAGACCTCGACGTCGAGCCAGCCGATGACCGGTCCCACCGAGCTGAAGTACAGCCGCTCGCTCTCCTCGAAGCCGAACTGCAGGTGGTGGGTGTTGAAGCAGGTGTCGACGAGCTCGACCTCCCCGGTCGCCGGATCGTACCGGGCGGCGTGCCGCGCCGCGCGGTTCAGCGGGTAGTGCCGCGCGAAGGGGTTGTCGGACCCCTCGCGGCACCACGCGGGGTTGCCGGGGCCGCGGATCTGGTGGGTCATCCACACCCGCCCCTGTCCGTCCATCATCGGGTTGTGCGGATTGCCCGGGTTGTTCCAGATGAGCTCGTCGCCCCAGTAGAGGGAGGGCTCCAGGTTCTCCTGGTCGATGTACGACCGGAAGTCGCCCTCGCCGGGCGTGTCGCGCACCGGCAGGGGCGCTTCGTGCGCCTCGTGGGTGCGCGGGTCCACCCACACCAGCTTGTCGTTGGCGAACTCCACCCCGTAGACGGGGCCGCCCGCGTTCACCCGGGGGTCGCGCTTGTCGGTGGCGATCTCGTCGTGGACGTACCCCGTCTCGCCGCCCCATTCCCAGAGGGTCAGCACGACGTTGCGCTCGCGCCCCCGCGGGCGCGGCGGCGCCGGGGGCACCTCGCCGGCCATGATGCGGTCGGTCCAGTCGGCGTACATGGCGACGACGCGCCCGGACCCGAAGCGGCGCAGCATGCCGTTCATCAGGGCGCCCCGCTGGCCGGCCCGCACCCGGTGCGCCCACGCGGCCTCCGTCGAGTCGAAGTCGCCGGGGTTCAGGACCTCGCGCGTCGCGAGGTTCCCGAGCTGGTGGCACAACTGGCAGCCCTGCTTCAGGCCGTCGATCCAGGCCGCCTGATGCCTCATCCCGGGCGAGATGCCGTTGCCGTCGTCGCCGGTGCCGGGGAACTCGTCCGCGGCCGGCACCTCCACCAGCGAGTACCAGTAGTTGGCGGGATAGACCTGCGCCGCCTCGCGCGGGTCCGCCGCCGGCGCCGCGTCGAGGTCGAGCGCGTCGCCGGGGCGGGCCGAGACCGGCTCGGAGTCCCGGAGGCCGTAGCCGCGGACCCAGACGTCGTAGCGGGCTTCGGGCAGGTCCGGCAGCACGTAGCGCCCGTCGCCGCCGGTCACCACGATCTTGCGGAACCGGGTGGCGAAGTCGTCGGTCTCGGCGATCACCCAGACCCCCGCCTCGGGTCCGTTCGGGCCCCGCACCACGCCGCCGACGTCGTCCGCGTCCATCGGGGGCGGAGCCGCCGCCGCCAGGCTGAGCCACAGGGCCGCGGTGACCAGGATCACCAGCGCGGCCAGAAGCGCCGGCGCCCCCCCGACGCCGCGGATCAGTTGCGTCTGCATCGTCTCGTCCCTCCGCTTGGCCGCCCTCGGAATCCGTGTCCCGTCCAGACTTGTAGCACGTCCGCGATTCCGACGCCAGCCGCGCCGATGCGGCGGGCCGCGCGTTCCGCACGTTCGGCCTTGTCCGCACGGTGATTCGTGCCGAGGCGAGGCTTGCATGGCGAACACGGCCGGCGTCACGGGCCTGCGGTAGCATTGGAGAGTGCGAACGCCGTGAGGAGGAGTAGTGACGGCATCTTCAGAATCGTTGTCCCGGTTCGCCGACGCCGCGGATACGCCGTCCCGGCGCGCGGCCCTCGTCGATCTCGTCAAGGCCCGGCAGCTCCACAAGGTCTCGGCCAGCGCGTCGTTCCGGAGCGGCCTCGACCGGCTTGCCGCTTCCGCGCGGGACGGCGGCAGCGCCGTGGACCGCCTGCTCGCGGTGGCGACGTTGCAGCGGGTGGCCGCATCGGCGCCGTCGATCAGAAACACCGTCAGGTCGCTGATGCGGGACGCCGTCACCAGACCGCTGTCGGATCTGCACGAACTCGACGACGTCGACGACCGCCTGTACGCGGCGAAGTCGTGGCGTGTCGTGCCTTCCGCCTGGCGCCCCGAAGTGCTCGCAACCGCCGCGGCCCTCGAGGAGTCCGGCGAAGCCGCCCGCAAGGAGTGCATCGAAGGGATCGTCGAACTCGCTGGCGACGTCACCGAGGCGATCGCGGTTCTGCGCAAGGCGCTGGTGGCCGTCCGGTTCGAGACGAAGAAGCCCGGCGACAGCCTCGGACGGCGGTCGGGTCGCGTGCTCGGGGCGTTGACGGCGGTGCTCGCCGGGGTCGACAAGCCGGTGGGCGAGAACGCGGGACGGGAATTGCGCGAACTCCTGGACCGGGGATTCCGCATCGTCGGACCCCCTGAATCGCCGGCCGTGCGGAAAGGAGTGGTGGAGCAGGTGGCCCTGCTGACGCACGCCATCGTCCGGGTGGACTTCTCGCACGGCGGCAAGGACCGGACGTACGAAGCGCTGACCGTGGTGAGCGAGTGGTTCAAGCCGCACGAGTGGCAGGAGTTGTGCGCTTCGTCGAAGGCCATCGCGCGCGTCAGCCAGGACGTGCGGAAGTCGCTCCTGCTGCTGGCGGAAAAGGGCGTGACCGACGACCGTCTCCGGCGCGCGCTGGCGACCGTCGCGGGTTCGCGGCCGAACGCCGACGCGATCTGCCGCACGATGGCGACCGGGCATCCCGGCATTCCCGACGACGTTCGAGACTGGCTGGCCGGCGTGTCGAAGCGGACGCAGTTCGCCAGCATGGTCGAGAGTCAGGAGCGCTCCATCGACGAGGTGCTCGCCGAACTGCTCCTCGTGATGACGAAACTCTCCCGGGCATCGGAAGTCGTGCAGTCCGACGTGCTGCCGGACGTATCCATCGTACTTCCGCAGTCGGTGAACGCATTGTCGCGGCTCGCCGGGATGGCCGACGTCATGGCGAACAAGCTCAGCCTCGTGGTGGGGTGGCGTTCCCTGCGCGTCAGGGGGTCGGTAGGACAAGAGGTGGAGTTTTCCCCCGTCGAGCATCGGTTCGACGCCGATGACGTGCGCAGTCGGCGCGTGCGCCTGCTGAGTCCAGTGGTGGAGCGCATCAGCGCGGACGGCGTGCCGCGGGTCGTCCTGAAGGCTGCCGTCGAACCGAGTCCGGGCCGGCAGCGACCGGTCGTCGAGGCCGGCGGAGTATCGGCATGAAATCGGAAGCGTTGCTGTTGTTGAAGAACCTGCTCGATCGGCTCGACGCCGACGCCCTGACTGGACGGCCGCAGTTCCTCGGTGTCGTGTCCGAGGGAGAGCGCGAAGCCCTGCGCCTGCTGCTCGATGATGCCGGGAGCTCACCGCCTGCCGGCGGCTCGCCGGAGCTGACCGACGACGACATCCCGTTCTGAGCGAGGGATGCCGGGAGCTCACGCTGGCGCGCGGCCGATTCGCGGCATTCCAGAGCGACTTCCCGCACGCAAGCACCTTTCAGGCGTTTCGGTTCCAGATCGCGCAGGCGTACTGGCGCAATGGGACGCAAAAGCTGGAGCGAGGCCCCGCTGTATTCAATGCATTTGAGGCGATCCTTATTGGATCAAGGCGATCGGAAAGAGTTCGGAGGGCATGGCTGAGGCAGCCCGGTACGGTTTTCTGGATTTCGGCAAGACGGTCCGGCATGCCAGCCGGTTCTACTGGGTTGGCGTGCACCGGAAATTCGGCCTCCTCGTCCACGGTCCCAATCTCGCGCTGTGCCCGTCGGACCTTGAGGTCGTCCTCTGGAACGTCAACCACCGGACAGAGAAGCGCCTGCCTCTCGATCTGCTTCTGGATGCTTCGGCCTGGATCCCCGAAAAGGAGTGGAAGGGGCACAAGTGGGGATCCTTGGCTGACCGTGTGCTCTCCAAGTACATCAAGGACGGACCTGGACCGTCCCTGTCTCAACGGCCCCGCAATGCCAGCTTTGAGAAGTGGGCGACGTGCGAAGCGTACTTAGGGCTCTCCTCAAATGGGTGTGGGTAGGGGCGGCGCGATCGCCGGGTCGACGGGAGGCGCCGACAACGCCGGCGGCCTCCGGAGTCGGCCGACCGGGGCATTCACCTGACCGGCCGCACGGCGGGGCAGGTCCCGTCGAAATAGCTGCGGGCCGGACGGCGTGTCAACGCGCTTCGCGCGTCCTCCGCTCCGCTCCGGCCCTTCGGGTGACACGCCGTCCGTCCCTCCGCTCAGACAGCAGTTATGGGCCTTGCGGCCCGGCCCGGACGGGTCGTCCCGGCCGTCCACGACACGCGGGCGTCGCGCCGTGCGGTGGTCGGGGCGGGAACCGGCTGACGGCGCCGACCGCCGCGGCTCGGGCCGTGAGCCGCCGGCGGCCGGCCGGTGTCGGAGCGTCGGCGCCGCGTGCGTCGTCGCGCCCGGCCGGGGCGGTTGCAAACGCAGGGGGCTTCCTGGTCTCATGGGTGTGCACAACGAACCCGCGAGGAGGAGAGCCCCATGCGTGTGACTACACTACTACGGCGGCTGTTCGGTGTCACGCAACTGTACGTCAAGGCGGTGGAGATGCCCGACGACGGCGGCGGCCGGTTGACGGCGTCGGTGGAGCCGTCGTGGCGGCGTTCCCGGTGCGGTGCGTGCGGGGAACGGGCGCCGCGGTATGACCGGCAGGGGGTCCGCAGGTGGCGGCATCTGTCGTGGGGCAAGGTGCCGGCGTGGCTGCAGTACGCGCCGTGGCGGGTGTCGTGCCCGCGTTGCGGGGTGAAGGTGGAGCGGGTGCCGTGGGCGAGCGGGACCAGCGCGTTCACGTCGGGGTTCGAGGAGCTGGCGGCGTATCTGGCGCAGGTGACGGACCGCACGGCGGCGAGCCGCCTGCTGGGGATCTCGTGGGTGACGGTGGGCAGCATCGTGGAACGGGTGGTGGCCCGGCGGCTGGACCGGGGGCGGTTCGCGAACCTGAAGCGGATCGGCGTTGACGAGTTCAGCTACCGGAAACGCCACCGTTATCTGACCCTCGTGGTCGACCATGACGAGCGTCGTGTGGTCTGGGCGGGGCCGGGCCGCAGCGCGGAGACGCTGGGGGAGTTCTTCGAGCAGTTGGGGCCGGTCGGGCGCGCGCGTATCGAGTTGGTGACGGCGGACCTGGCGTCAAGCTGGCAGAAGGCGCTGCGGGAGTGGGTTCCGCAGGCGCGGGTGGTTTTCGACCGGTTTCACGTCGAACGGCTGGCCGCCGATGCGGTCGACGAGGTGCGCCGCGCGGAGCAGCGTCGTCCGGACCTGAAGGATGCGAAGGCGCTGAAGGGGGCGCGCTACGACCTGCTGAAGCACCCGGCGCGGCTGAAGCCCAAGGAGGCCCGGCGTCTGGAGAAGCTGCGTCGTGCGAACCGGGCGCTGGGTCGGGCCTGGGAACTGAAGGAGTACCTGGCGGCGATCCTGGGTCAGGCGACGCCCGAAGAGGCGCCGGAGCTGCTCGAAGAGTGGCTGGACTGGGCTGCGCGGTCCCGCCTGGAGCCGTTCGTGAAGCTGGGGCGCACGATTCGGAAACACGCGGAAGGCATCCTGGCGTATCTGGACACCCGGATGACGAACGGGCCGGTGGAGGGCATCAACAACAAGCTCCGGGTGATTGCGCGGCGCGCGTACGGCTTCCACTCCCCCGATGCGCTCATCTCCATGCTGTTCCTGTGCTGCGGAGGCATCGAACTCGCGCCGCCCCTGCCCACACCCATTTGAGGAGATTCGTACTTAGCAGCCCGTGGTGGAACCCCCGCGTCGCACCGAGAGCGGCGATGCGCCCGCCTGACAAGGCGTGAGAAGGGCGCATATTGGGCATATTCAACCGCCGAACAACGCAGTCAGGCGGGATGCAGCGCCGCTCGAATGCAGCGGGGCGTTTCACCACGGGCTGTTAGCCTGGATTATTCATGAACGGTGGTGGTTCGGGGGGAGACACAGGAGCCTCCGTGTGGTATAAACGTTGTGAAAGCAAGCGTTTAGCCCACAACGGAGGCCCCCGCGTGACACCTGAAACCATACCACAGACTGTCCTGTTCCCGGAACTCTTCGACAAGCCCCTCGTCGCCGCGTTCGACCGCGAGCACGCCAGTTCCGACGGCGGCGCCGTTCTCCTCAAGGCGGCCGAGCGCGTTTACGGCCTCGTCGAGACGTTTGCCGGATGTCTCGCCGACCGGCGCGACCCGGAGAAGATTCGGCACACGCTCGCGGAACTGGTCGGGCAGCGGGTCTTCGGCATCGCGTGCGGCCACCCCGACGGCAACGATGCCGACGACCTGGCCGACGACCCCGTTCACAAGCTGCTGCTCGGACGGGACCCCGTGGCCGGCACGCCGCTGGCGTCGCAGCCGACGATCTCGCGGTTCGAGAACAGCCCGGGCCGCGGCGCGCTCTATCGCATGGCGCGGGGGTTGGCCGCGAGCGTCATCGAGCGGCATCGATGCCGGCTGGGACCGCGGGTGCGGCGCATCACCATCGATCTGGACCCGACCGACGACCTGACGCATGGCGCGCAGCAGCTCTCGTTCTTCAACGGACACTACGGCGGCTGGTGCTATCTGCCGCTGCTCGCGTTCCTGACCTTCGACGACGAAACGGAGCAGTATCTGTGCGCGGCGGTGCTGCGGCCGGGCAATGCGGCGGCGACCGACGGGGCCGCGGGTCTGCTGAAACGACTGCTGCCGATGCTGCGGGCGGCGTTTCCGCGGACAGAGTTTCTCGTCCGGCTCGACGGGGGCTTTGCGACCCCGGAGGTCTTCGATTTCCTGGAGGCGGAACCGGGACTCGACTACGTGGTGGCGATGGGCAGGAACGCGGTGCTGGTGCGGCACGCCGAATCCGCCATGGCGGCGGCCCGCGCGCAGAGCGCGGCCAGCGGCCGGACTGAGCACGTCTATACCGACACCCGCTACGCGGCCCGCACGTGGAACCGCGAACGCCGGGTCGTGATCAAGGCGGAAGTGGTCCGGCATCCGGGCCGCGAGCCGCGGGACAATCCGCGCTTCGTCGTGACGAATCTCCCGCAGAATCCGCGCTTCGTTTACGAGAAGGTCTACTGCGCCCGCGGCGACGTCGAGAACCGGATCAAGGAGTTGCTGGACGGTCTGCAGATCGACCGCACGAGCTGCTGCCGGTTCCTGGCGAACCAGTTGCGCGTGTTGCTGACGGCTGCCGCGTACGTGCTCATGCAGGAACTGCGGCTGCGGGCGGCGCGAACCGGCTGTGCCCGCACCCAGGTGACCTGGCTGCGCAACCGGCTGCTGAAGCTCGGCGTGCACGTCGTCGGCTCCGTGCGCCGCATCGTCCTGCATCTGCCCCGGGGGACGCCGCATCTTCACGCGTGGCGGCATATCGCGATGGCCCTCGGCGCCCGCGCCGGCTAGCCAGTCCGCACCCGCGCGGCGCGCGGCCCGGACAGCACCGCCCGCAACGGCGGAGCCTTGCCTGAACCCGCCCGTCCGCATCCGCCGGACCCCGCGAACGACGCCTTCGATGACTGACCGCCCGTCCCCGGCCGCCCTGAACCCGCCCATCCGCATCCGCCAGACCCCGTGAAGGCTGTTCCACACGTCGCGTCCCGCGCGCCGGTGCGTCCGATGCCCCGTTTCGTGGTCGAGCATGGCCCGTCGGGGCCTCATGCTCGACCTTCATGAATAATCCAGGTTAGGGCTTCGTTCTCAAGAGGACGCCGTGCACTGCTTTGCGTGCAAGAAGCAGTTGAAGTCGGCCGGCATGTTCCGTTGGCAATCTCCGTATCCCAAGTGTCCCGAGTGTCGCTGGCTTCAGTGCGAGTGCGGTGCGTGCGGATGCACTTTCCGAGACGATCTTTAGGCCGGCCGTGCTTCAGGTCACGCGCTCCTCACGAGCGGCGGGCGGCGGTTCGTGGCGCCGGTCGCCTGCTCGAAGGCGTGGGCTAGCTGCAGCACGCCGAGATCGTCGTACGGGCGACCGACGATCTGGAGTCCCACGGGGAGGCCGGCGGGGGTGAACGCGCAGGGCACCGAGATCGCGGGGTGGCCGGTCGCGCTGATCAGGTAGCACGACTTCATCCAGTCGAGGTAGGTGGGCAGGGTCTCGCCGTCGATCTCCGTCACCCAGGGCTGGTCGACGTCGAAGGGCGCGGTCTGCGCCACCGTCAGCGCGAGGAAGTCGTGCTCCGCGAACCACGCGTGGAGGCGGCCGTGGAGGGCGGCGCGCCGGCGTTCGGCGGCGGCGAGCTGCGGCCCGCGCAGGGCGCGGCCGGCTTCGACGTTCCAGACCACGGTGTCCTTCAGGACGCCCGGATGGCGGTCGAGGATCGGCCCGAACGCGAGGTCGAAGTACCAGGCCCGCCAGGTGGTGAACACTTCGTCGGCGCCGTCGAGGTCGGGGGCGCTCTCGTCGGTGACGCAGCCGAGGGCCTCGAGCGCGGCCCGGCCGCCGTCGAGGGCCGCGCGCACCTCGGGCGCCACCGGCAGGACGCCGAGGTCGGGCGACCAGCCGACCCGCACGCCGGCGAAGTCGCGCCCGAGGGCGTCGCGGGTCGCCATGCGGGGCACGGCCACCGACAGCGGCGCCCGCGGGTCGGGGCCGGCGACGGCGTCGAAGAGCAGGGCGGCGTCGGCCACGGTGCGGGCCATCGGCCCGTGGACGTTGAACGGGAACCACGGGGCGGCGGCGGGCCAGCGCGGCACCCGGCCCGGCGACGGGCGGAACCCGACGACGTTGCAGAAGCTGGCGGGGTTGCGCAGCGACCCCCCGAAGTCGCTGCCGTCGGCGATCGGGGCCATGCCGGCGGCGAGGGCGGCGGCGGACCCGCCGCTGCTGCCGCCGCACGTCTTCGTGAGGTCCCAGGGGTTGCGGGTCGCGCCGAACACCTCGTTGAAGGTCTGCGAGCCGGCGCCCAGCTCGGGCGTGTTGGTCTTGCCGAGGGTGATCGCGCCGGCGCGCCGCTCGCGCTCGACGACGAGGGCGGTCTCGTCGGGCACGTGGTGTTCGAAGACGCGGCTCCCGAACGTGGTGCGGATGCCGGCGGTGACGAACAGGTCCTTGTGAAGGACCGGCAGGCCGTGCAGGGGGCCGGCGGCGCGGCCGGCGGCAAGCGCCGCGTCGGCGGCGTCGGCGGCGGCCAGGGCGGCGTCGGGTACGCAGGTGACGACGGCGTTGACGCGCGGATTCAGCCGGTCGATGCGGTCGATGTGCGCCTGCGCGGCCTCGCGCGCCGAGATCGCCCGGCCGCGGATCAGCGCGGCGAGCCGGCCCGCCGGCAGCTCGCACGGATCCGCGGCGTGGTCGGGCATGGCCCGTCAGTGTACACGTCCGGGGAGGCGGCCGGCGCCCGCGGCGGCGGTCAGAAGTCCCGGCGGCGGGAGTAGAGGATGACGTGCATGAAGATCACGTCCTTCTGCGCCACGACGCGGGCCGGATACATGTGGTTGTACGATTCGAGCACGTAGCCGCCCCGCGTCCGGCGGACGAGGCGGATCAGCCGTTCGTCGGGAGCGAGCCGCACGTAGGCCTCGTCGCCGTCCTGCACGCGGCGGCCCGGCGCGACGATCGCGATGGTGCGCGGCGGGTACGCCGGCGCCATGGAGTCGCCGCGGACCCGGACCGCGTAGGCGTTCTCGTCGGCCACGTCGCGGGGGCGCGGTATCCACCCCTCGACGTCTCCGGGCGGCGCGCCTTCCGCCCAGGCGATTCCCGCGGGCGTGGCGGCGCCTTCCGCCACCACCGGGATGTTGCGGGTCGTGTCGGTTCCGAAGTCGATGCGCTTCGGCTCGACGTCGATGGCCTCCCGCGCCTCGCGGACCTGATCGTAGTCCGGGTCGACCCCGTGCAGCAGCTCGTCGATGGAACAGCGGAGGGCCTTCGCCAGCTTCATCAGGGTCTGGGTGCCGAGAGTGCCGTAGCGGTCGTTCTCCCAATCGGATACCTGCGGCTGGGGGACGTGCAGCCGATCCGACAACGCTCTCTGGGTAGAGATGCCGGCCGCGATGCGCAGTCGTTTGATGTTCTGTCCGAGCGACACTGCGAATCAGGGTACCGTATGGGCCGTGAACGTGTAAACACGTAGTGCAATGGAATCAACGTGTTAGCGTAAACACGAATACAGATTGCACGTTTACGTCCCATGACGTATATTCTTTGCACGATGTTGACGGCGGACCAGCTCGCGGCCCTGCGCGCCGAGCCGGGCACCAATCGCGTCGCCAAGGCCATCGCCCTCGCCGGCGTGACGCAGGGGACGGTGGCGGCGGCGCTGGGGTTCCCGCAGCCCTACATCAGCGACGTGGCGCGCCGGCGGTACCAGACCATCACCGTCGAGAACGCGAGGAAGTTCGCGCACTACTTCGGCTGCACCATCGAAGACCTGTTCCCCGCCCCCCGGCAGGCGGCGTCCTGACGGTCGCCGCGGACGCCCCGCCCGCCGGCGCCCGGTCGCGGCGCCCGGCGAGGGTTCGACGCTCGCGTGTCGGTGGCGGGCGCCCGCCCGCCGACTCCGGCGCTCGACGGGGCCGGAGTGGTAACCTTGCCCCGCGGGCCGGGCGCCGTTCCGCCCATGCCGGCCGCCCGGGATCGAGACGCGGAACGGCACGGACTCCCGGCAGGGGTTGGTCGGGCGGCGGGCGGAGCCGCAACGCGGCCGCGAGGCCGCGCGGCGACGCTCTCCGGGCCGGGCGCGGAACGCCCGGCGCGTTGCGGGCGGCCGTCCGTTCCGCCCCATGCCGAGCGCCCGGGGATGCGAGGCGCGGCCTTTCCCTCGGGCCCGGGCCTCTTGCCGGCCGATTCGATGTCCAGCCACTCCGTGAGGCGTCATCTGCGGATAGAGACCGCGGCTTACGACGCGATGATCCGCCGGTTCATTCCGGGCTACGAGACGATGATCGAGGTCGCGGCGGCGGCGCTCGCCGCTTCCCGCCCCGACCGCGTGATCGATCTCGGGGCGGGCACCGGGGCGCTGTCCGAGGCGATCCTCGAGCACGGCGGCGCGCGGACGGTGGAGCTGATCGACGTGGACCCGGAGATGCTCGTCCAGGCCCGGCGGCGGCTCCGGCGGTTCGAGGGGCGCGTCCGGGTCCGCGAGGCGTCGTTCCTGGCCGCGCTTCCGCGGTGCGACGGGGCGGCGGCGTCGCTGGCCCTGCACCACGTTCCGGCCCTCGACGAGAAACGCGCCCTGTACGGGCGCATCCACGCCGCGGTCCGGCCGGGCGGCGTCTTCGTGAACGCCGACGCGACCCTTCCCGCCGACCCGGCCGGACGGGAGGCCGCCCGCCGCGCCTGGGTCGAGCACATGACCGCGTGCGGCATCGACGAGGCGCGGGCGTTCGAGCACCTCGAGGAGTGGGCGGAGGAGGACACCTATTTCCCCCTCGAAGAGGAGCTGGCCGCGATGCGGGACGCGGGCTTCGACGCCGAGTGCGTCTGGCGCGAGGGCGCGATTGCGGTGGTGGCCGGACGCCGGGCGTGACCGCCCGCCGCCCCCCGGATCGCGCCGTCGGGGGCCCTGCCGGCCGGCGGGGGCGGCCCCCGCCGGCGGAACCGCGGGGCTTCGCCGCGCCCGAGGCGGTCATCCGGCATCGCCGCGGCGTGGCGGCGCCCGCGGCGGCGCCGCGGGGCTTTCGCCGCGGGCGTCCAGAGGATAGGATCTCCGGCATGATGAAACGGATGACGCCACGCACGTTGATTGCCGCCGCCGCCGTCGGAACCTGCTCGCTGGCCTTCGCCGCCGGCGCGGGCGCCCAGGTGACGATTCCCGCTCCCGACGACGTCGCGGCCGCCCCGGCCGACGCCCTGACCACCGCCTCGGGGCTCGCCTCGAAGGTGCTGCAGGCGGGGACCGGCGCCGCGAACCCCGGTCCCACCAGCAACGTGACCGTGCACTACACGGGCTGGACCACCGACGGCCGCATGTTCGACAGTTCGGTCGCGCGCGGCGCCCCCGCGTCGTTCCCCCTCAATCGCGTGATCCGCGGCTGGACCGAGGGGTTGCAGTTGATGGTGGTCGGCGAGAAGCGCCGGTTCTGGATTCCCGCCGACCTCGCCTACGGCGACAACCCGGGCGGCGGCCGCCCGGGCGGCCTGCTGGTGTTCGACGTCGAGCTGCTGGGCATCCGCTAGCCAGCCCGGCAATCGTCGCCGTCGGCTCCGCCCCGGCGCCCGCCCATATTGGCCGCCGCGGACCGACAGGGCCCTTGACCGCCGTGGTGAACGCCCCGCCGCATTGCGGGCGGCGCTGGCGTCCGCCCTGACCGCGGCTCGGTTGAACATGCCCGATATGCGCCCTTCATCGCGCCTCGTCAGGTGGGCGTTCCCTGCCTGGCCGGGCGCTCGGCGTTCGCTGGTGGCGCCTTGGTCGGGCGCGGTGCGACGCGGGTTCCACCACGGGCTGCCGACGTGGTTGCGCAACGCGTCGTTCGGCCTGTTCGCCGGCGGCATCCTGGCCTACGGGGCCGCGTTCGCCTGGTACATGCTCGACCGCTTCGACCTCGTCAACCTGATCCACAACGCCAATTTCGACGATTCGTTCTACTACTTCCAGATTGCCTGGCGCCTGGCCGGGGGCGAGTTCTCGACCTTCGACGGCGGCCTCACGCGGACCAACGGCTACCATCCGCTCTGGCTGTTCCTGATCACGCCCTTCTACTGGTTTTTCGACAAGACCGAGGCGCTGTTCGCGATCAAGGCGTTCGAGGTCATGCTCGTCGCCGGGGCCGTGGCGCTGGTGGCCGGCGCGGCCCGGGTGGCGCGCCTGCCGTGGATCCTCCTGTTCGCGGCGCTGCCGGCGCTCTACCGGAATACGACCCTGTTCGGGGGGCTGGAGGCGGCCGCGGCGCTGTTCATGCTGGGGCTGTTCCTGCTGGCGGTCTGTCTCTTCGCGCGGGACCCGGCGCGGTGGCGGTGGCCGCTGGCGGCGGCGGCCTTCGCCTTGCCGTGGGCGCGCCTGGAGTACGTGGCCGTCGCGATGGCCGCGACGGCCGCGGCGGGCCTTCTGGAATGGTCGTGGCGAGACGGCCCGGAACGCGCGTCGCCGGGCGATCGGGCCAGGGCGGGCGTCCCGTTCCTCGCCGCCGCCGCCGGCCTCCTGGCGTATTTCGCGTACAACGCGGCCGTCTTCGGCGGCATCGTGCCGGTGAGCGGAGCGACCAAGCGTTGGTGGTCGCTGCGCTTCTGGGAGCAGGAGGGCGGATACAGCCTGACGGAGAACGTCCGGGCCTTCCTGCAAACCGGTTACTTCGACGACGAACTGCGGACCGCGCTGGAGGTCTGCGTCTACGTAGTGGTGGTCTGGTGGTTCTCGCGCCGCACCCGCGGCCGGGACGACCGGCTGCTGCTGGCCTTTCTGGTCGGCGTGTTCGGCCTGGCGGCGGGCCATCTCGCCAAGTTCGCGCATAACGTCCTGACCGTGACCGTCACGAACGGAAGTCCCGGCTGGTACTTCGTTCCGGCGTATCTGATGGGGGCGCTCGCCGTTCCGGCAAGATGTTACGTCGCCATCTGGTTCGTGCGCCGTGTCCTCGGGCCGGGGCTGCGCCGCGGCTCCAGCCTGGGGATCGTCGCGGCCGGGGCGGTCTTCCTGTTCGCAACGACGGACTTCGCCGCTCCGTTCCGGTTCGTCGACTCGAGACGAACAAACGCCGGCGAATGGATGGTCGCCGCATATTCGGGTACGATGGCCATGAACCGCGTGCTGCCCGAGGACAGCGTGGTCGGGTCCTGGGACGCGGGCGTCGTCGGGTACTTCTCGCGCTTCCCGGTGATGAATCTGGACGGCCTGGTCAATTCGTGGGACTACCTGCGCGCCCAGAAGGAAGGGACCGAGGCCGCGTTCCGTCAGCGGCGCGGGATTACCCACCTGGCCAATTTTCAGTTTTCCGCCATACCAGGAGGAGAACACTACGACACCAGGCTGTTCGAAGGCCCGCGGTTTCTCGTGGGGGAAGCGGAACATCGATTCATGATCTGGCCGGCCGAGCCGCGGACGTCACCGGGCGGGGTGCGGCGCGGGGTGGATCGTTCCGACCTGTTCCGGGAAAGGATCGAGCCTCATCTCGAACGACAGGCGGACGGCGTCGGCCTCCTGGTGGACGGGCGGCTGGCGCAGGCGTTCGCCTGGGACTGCGCGCCCGACGAACTCGTGGTGTGGACCTCGGGACCAGCCGGCCGGGTGGAAACGGCCGGCGCCTGGACGCGGACGTCCATCGGGTACTGCGTGAACAGCATCGTGCTGCCGCACGACGCCGTTCCTCCCGTGCGGGCGGCCGCGATGGCGATGGGCGATTACCTGGCGGATCGGGTCGGCGAACGCCGGCCGGCGATCCGCTCCGACTTCGACGTGTACCTCGCCGGGAACCGCCTGGTCTACGTGAAGGAGCCGTGCGGACCGGAAGACGTCGAGGCGGGGTTCTACCTGCACGTGGTCCCGGCCGATCCGGACGACCTCCCCGGCTCGTTACGGCGGCACGGTCAGGACAACCTCGACTTCCGGTTCGACGATCGCGGCTTGACGTTCGACGGGGTCTGCGTGGCCGGAGTCCCTCTCCCGGAGTACGGCATCGCGGAGATCAGGACCGGCCAGGGTCGTGGAGGACTCTATCCCTGGGGGGGGGAAATCCGCCTCGGGCCGGACCGGGCGGAGACGGGCGAGCGTCTGGCGGATCGGGTCCGGGGACGCCGGCCGGCGATCGAGTCCGACTTCAGCGTGCACCTCGTCGGAAACACGCTGATATACGTGAAGGAGCGATGCGGCGCGGATGACGTCGATGCGCCGTTCTTCCTGCACGTGGTCCCGGTCGATCCGGACGACCTCGCCGGCCCGCGGGGGTACGGTTTCGACGACCTCGACTTCGGGTTCGCCGAGCGGGGCGCGACGTTCGACGGGGCCTGTCTGGTGGAGGTCCCCCTCCCGGAATACGCCATCGCGGCGATCCGGACCGGTCAGGTCGTGGCCGTGGAGGGCGGCGATCTCCATCTCTGGGAGGGGGAGATCCGCCCGTACCGACCCTCCGGGGGTCCGCGCCGTTCCACGGCGCAGACTTCCGGTCCACGCGGTTCGGCCCGCCTCCGGCGCCGCCGGCCGTTCAACCGACTCCTGCCGGGCAGTGGCGCCGTTCCGGGCGCGGCGGCCCGGATTCACTGACAAGAGGCTCCATGGTCCGTCGACTCACGTTCGCTTCTGCGCTCGCCGCCGCCGCGTTCTCCGCAACTCCCGCGTTCGCGCAGGTCGAGGGCTATACGCCGGTGACCGACGCGATGCTGCAGAACCCCGACCCGGCCGACTGGCTGAGCTGGCGGCGCACCCTCGACGGCCAGGCCCACAGCCCCCTCGACCAGATCCACGCCGGCAACGTCGGCGAGCTGCGGCTGGTCTGGAGCTGGGCGTTGCGTCCCGGGCCGCAGCAGACGACCCCGCTCGTCCACGACGGGGTGCTGTACGTCGCGAACCCCGGCGAAATCGTGCAGGCGCTCGACGCCGCCACCGGCGACCTGATCTGGGAGTACGAGCGGGGCGCAGAGGCCCCCCGGCGACAGTTTCGGGGGGGGGGGGGGGGGGCCGCCTCCCGGCCGCATGCACCGCAACATCGCGATGTACGGCGACCGGATCTACCTGAACACGGCGGATGCGCACGTCGTGGCCATCGACGCGCGCACCGGCGAGGAGGTCTGGGACGCGGACATCGACCAGGGGGTCGGCTACCAGTTCTCGAGCGGGTCGATCGTCGCCGACGGCATGGTGGTGTCGGGGCTGACCGGCTGCGGCCGCTATCGCGAGGAGAGCTGCTACATCGTCGGCCTCGACGCCGACACCGGGGAAGAACGGTGGCGCACGTCGACCGTCGCCCTCCCCGGCCAGCGCGGCGGCGACACGTGGGGCGACCTGCCCCCGATGTTCCGCGCCGGCAGCGACTCGTGGATCCCCGGCAGCTACGACCCGGTCACCCGGACGCTGTTCCACGGCACGTCGCAGGCCAAGCCCTGGGCCCGCGCCGTCCGCGGCACCGACGGGGACGCCCTGTACACCAACTCCACGCTGGCCCTCGACCCCGACACCGGGGAGATGAAGTGGTACTACCAGCATCTGCCGGGCGAGACGCTCGACATGGACGAGGTGTTCGAGCGCATCCTGGTCGACTACGACGACCGCCGCTCGGTGTTCACGATGGGGAAGATCGGCGTGCTGTGGGAGCTGGCTCTCGAGACCGGACGGTTCCGCAGCGCCCGCGACCTCGGGTACCAGACGGTGGCGGACATCGATCCGGAGACCGGGCAGGTGACCTACCGCGACGGCACCATCCCCGTGATCGGCGAGGAGATCTACTGGTGCCCCAGCACGTCGGGCTTCAAGAGCTGGCGCGCCATGTCGTACCACCCGGGGCTCGAGGCGTTCTTCATCCCGATCAACCTGAACTGCGAGACGGCGGTGTTCGGACCCGTGGACCGGGTGGCCGGCGGCGGCGGCACGGGACCGGTGCGCCGCCGCACCAATCACCACCATCCCGACAGCGGCGAACGCCTCGGCGAGTTCCTGGCGATGGACATGCGCACCGGCGAAGTGCGGTGGCGCCGCCGCTTCCGCACCCCGATCAACAGCGCCGCCCTCACCACCGCCGGGGGGCTGGCGATCGCCGGCGGCTGGGACCGCCAGGTGTTCGCCTTCGACGCGCGCACCGGCGAGACGCGGTGGGAGACCCGGCTGCCCACCTCCATCCAGGGGTTCCCGATCACCTACGCGGTCGACGGCCGGCAGTACCTGGCGATACCGACCGGGGCCGGCGGAGCGAGCTGGGGCGGCAGGCTGCCGGCGCGGTTGACGCCGGAGGCCCGGCGCCCCGTGGGCGGCAACGGCCTCTTCGTGTTCGCGCTGCCCGACTGAGCCCCCCGGTGGGGCCGGGCCGCCGGGTTCGCCCCGCTGGCGATGAAGACGCGCGCTACCGCGCGCCTTCGACCGGCTGCGTGTTCAGGCGCCGGGCGCCGGCCATGATGCCGTGCAGCCCGTAGTTGCCTTCGTGGCACGCGTACTCGAACAGCGGGTCCTCGGTGCGCCGGAACGGGATCGCCGCCGTCCACGGCCGCGTGTAGTTGTTCGGGTCGTCGATGGTGAATTCGTACAGCACCGTGTCGGCGTCGACCCGCGTGAAGCGCTCGACGAGCTCGGTGTCTCGGGACGAGCCGCTGAAGTTCGTCGCCTGCCGGAAGTTCCGGGTCTCGATGACGAGCGAGCCGCCCTCGTAGCGCCCGCGCGAGTCGCCGGCCCACTGGCGGACGCCGCCGTGCCCGCCGTCGCCGACGGGGATGATCCGCGTATTGTGGATGTGCTCGTTGAGGATCGTCACGTACCCCGGCGTCTGCAGGATCATCACGTTGTTGTTGTAGGACCCCGGCCGCATCGGGGGGCCGGAGTTCGAGCCCATCAGGCAGCGGTCGCCCAGGCTGCGGTCGGTGTAGTGGTCCGCGAACCCGTTGCGCAGGTTCAGCCGGCGGATGCGGTTCGCCTCGGCGAACTCCGCGGTGTAGGGAATGCGTCCGTCGGGGGGATCGACGACCAGGGACGTCCGCTTGTCGCGCGTCAGCTCGATGCCGCGCTCGTACCAGAACTCGTTGTACGACAGCACCCCGCCCTCGGCCCGCGACTGGTAGCCGGCGCTCGGCGCGCCGGTCTCGGGGTCGAAGAGGTCGCGGTTGAGCCGCGTCCGCTCCGACGCCTCGAAGGCCGCCGCTTCCTCGGGGTCGAGCGTCGTCCGATCCGCGAGGGCCGCGGGACGCTGCAGCGGGGTCAGGGTGCGGAACGTGAACACGCCCGAGACGTCGGGGTACTCGCCGGGCAGGGCGGTCGCCCGCGGCCCGTCCGGGGTCTGGGCCGCCGCGAGCGGCGCGAGCAGGAGCGCGAGGAGCGCGGACGATGCGGCCGGGCGTCTGGTCGTCATGGGTGGCCTCCGAGGGTTGCGTGGACCTCTTGCGCGCAAGGCCGCCGCGGAGCGGACCGGGGACGCCCCGGCGGCCGGTACGGGAATCCAACCGTCACCGCGCCGATCCTATCGCCGGACGCCGCGGCGTTCAACGCCGCCGGCCGGGGGCCGCGGACAGGCGGTTGCATCCGGTCCGCGGCGTGGGCGATCATGCCGGTGCGCCGCGCGTCGGGGCGGAGGCGGGGCGTCGGGCGGGCGCGGGCGGTGCGGGCGCATTCGGGCGGGCTTGCCGTCCGGCGGCGACGCGCCGCCGCGGGCTGCCGGGGAGGGTTCGCGCCATGGAGAGACAGGGTTTCGCGCGGTGGCGGCTGGTTCCGGCCGCGGCGGTCGCGGCCGCGGCCTGGATGGGGCCGGCGGAAGCGGCCGCGCAGCCGAGCGACCGGAACGTCGCGGCCGGGCGCCGGCTGTACCACCAGAAGGCCGACTGCCAGTCGTGCCACGGGTGGTCGGGCGACGGCGTGAAGATGGACAACCAGGCGCCGGACGGGGCGAACCTGCGGCAGAGCCGGCTGGACCGCGAGCAGCTCGTCTTCGTCATCAAGTGCGGACTGCCGGGGCGCGAGATGCCCGCGTTCGACCGGCTCGCCTACACCGACGACCGCTGCCTCGGCCGGACCCGGGCGGACCTCGACCGCATGGGGTTGTCGCTGCCGGAACCCGGCGCGACCCTGCAGAACCGCGAGGTCGAGCGGCTGGTGGACTTCCTGCTCGCGAAGGTCGTCGGCCGGGGAGACATGAACCGCGAGCGCTGCATCGACTTCTGGGGCGAGGAAGTCGACGTCTGCAGCCGGTTGCCGTGAGGCCGGCGATGGGTCGCCGAATCGCCGCGGTCGTCGCGGGGCTGGCGGGCGCCGTGGTCCTCATCATGGCCGTGCAGGCGGTGGGGACGTGGCTGTACCCGCCGCCCCCCGGCGCCGACCTCACCGATCCCGACGCGCTCGCGGCGCTCGTGGCGGAGATGCCCCTCGGGGCGCTGCTGATGGTCGAGGCGTCGTACGCCGCGGGCAGCCTGGGCGGCGGCGCCGTCGCGCGGCTCGCGGCCCCCGGGCGGACCACGCGAGCGGCCGTCGTCGTCGGCGGGCTGCTCACCCTCGCCGGCTTCGCCAATCTCGCCGCCATCCCGCATCCGCTCTGGTTCGCGGTCCTGTCGACCGTGACCTACGTGCCGTGCGCCGTCCTCGGCGCGGCCGCCGTGGCGCGCCTCCGCGCGGGATGACTCGCGCACGGCTTCAGCGGCGGGACGGCGCCGGGGCGTTGCGCGGCGCGGGTGCGCGTCTCGGCGCGGCGTTGGCCCTGCCGCTCCTGGCCGCCGTCCTGTTCGCCGCCGCGGGGATGAACCAGGGCGCCGCGGCGCGCGCTCTGCGGTTCCTGGGCGCCGCTGCCGGTCTGACGACCGACGACCCGTTCCCGGACCCCATTCCGACCGCCGGAGCCATCACCGTGGGCGTCGTCGAGTTCGCCTCCCTGCCGTTCGTCGACGGCATGCCGGCGCGGATGATGTCGCTGGTCGACGAGCCGGGCGCCGGACGCCTGTTCGTGAACGACATGCGCGGCTTCGTCTACACCGTCAGCTACGACGGCGGGACGGTGACGCGCTATCTCGACCTCACCGATCCGCGCTGGGGGGTCGACGTCGTGGCTTCCCGCCCCTGGTTCGGGTTCCACGGCTTCGCGTTGCACCCGCAGTTCGGCCTGCCCGGCACGCCGGGCTTCGGCCGGCTCTACGCGTGGGTCGACACCGGCGACACGGCGCTCCCGGCGGACTCCGCGCCGAGCGAAGGCCAGGACGCGCACGATACGGTCCTGCTGGAGTGGACCGCCGCGGACGCGTCCGCCGCGGTCTACGACGGCGGCCCGCCGCGCGAACTGCTGCGCGTGCGGCAGCCGGCGGGGCAGTACAACGGCGGGCAGCTCGGCTTCAATCCGCTCGCGGCGCCCGGCGACCCCGGCTTCGGCCTCCTCTACGTCGGGTCGGGTTACGGGGGCTGGAGCGGTGACGAAGCCCAGGACCTCGGCTCGCTCCTGGGCAAGATCCTGCGCATCGATCCGCTCGGTTCGAACGCCGCCAACGGGCAGTACGGCATCCCGGCCGACAACCCGTTCGTCGACGGCGGCGGCGCCCGCGGCGAAGTCTACGCCTACGGCGTGCGCAATCCGCACCGCTTCGCCTGGGACGAGCGGAACGGCAACCTGTTCGTGGCCGACGTCGGCCAGCGCGTCGTCGAGGAGATAAGCCTCGTGCCGCGGGGCGGCAACCTCGGCTGGAACGACTGGGAGGGCAGCTTCCGGTTCATCAGCCTCGGGAACACCGTCAGCCCCGCCGACCCGCGCGGCGAGGCCGGCCTCGTGTACCCGGTGGTGGAGTACGACCATCGCGATCCGCTCTTCCGGCCCGACGCCGCGATCACCGGCCTGGCCGTCTACCGGCACGACGCGATTCCGCAGCTCGCGAACCTGGTGCTGTTCGGGGACCTCCCCAGCGGCGAGGTCTTCGGTTTTCCGGCTGACGACCTGCCGGACGGGGGGCAGGACGCGATACGCCGCGTCCTGTTCGACGACGGGAACGGACCGCGGACGCTGCGGCAGTTGATCCGGGACAAGAGCGCCAGCTACGGGCGGAGGCCGCCCTCCCGCGCCGACCAGCGCTTCGGCGCCGGGCCCGACGGGCAGATTTTCGTGCTCAACAAGCGCGACGGCGTCATCCGCCGGCTGGTCCCGCGGCCCCCGCGCGCCGTTCCGCAGCGCCTTGGGAGCCGAGCCGCGCGGCCGCCTGCGCCGCCGGCGGCGCGTACGGTTCAGAGTCCGGCGCGCAGGCGCTCCACGGCGGCTTCGAGCGTCTCTGCCGATCGGCAGAACGCGAACCGGAGATAGCGGTTCCCGCCGTCGCCGGCGGCGTAGAAGTTGTCGCCCGGCACCGCCGCCACCCCGACCTTCTTCACGAGATGCATGGCGGCCCCGCCCGGCGGCATCTCCGCGAGCGCCGGCACCGTCCGATAGTCCGCGAAGAGATAGTAGGCGCCCTCGGGCGGGGTCACGCCGAAGCCGGCCGCGCGCAGGCCGCGGACGAGCAGGTCGCGTTTCCGGCGATAGCCGCCGGCGATGCCCTCGAAGAACGCCCGCTCCTGGCGCAACAGCGCCACCGCGCCCTTCTGCAGCGGCGTCGGCGCCTGCACCACGAGGTTGTCGTGCACCGCGCGCAGCCGGCGGGTGTATCGCGGCGGGGTCAGGACCCAGCCGATGCGCCAGCCCGTCGCGCGCCCCGTCTTCGAGATCGAGTTCACCACGACGGTGCGCTCGGCCATTCCCTCGAAGTTCGGCAGGAACAGGTGGCGGCGGCCGTCGAAGACGACGTGCTCGTAGATCTCGTCCGTGATCGCGAGGAGGTCGCGGCCCCGGCAGAGTTCGGCGATGAACGACAGCTCGTCCCGGTCGAGCACCTTGCCGGTCGGGTTCTGGGGGGTGTTCACGATGAACGCCTTGACCGACGGATCGGCGGCGGCGGCGCGCACTTCGCCGCGGTCGAGCCGCCACACGCCGGCGGCGCGGTCCTCGCGCAGCGTCACGAACGCGGGCGCGAGCCCGAAGATCGCCGCCTGCGACGGATACAGCTCGTGACAGGGCTGCATCATCACGACGCCGTCGCCCGGCTCGAAGAGCGCGCAGAACGCCGCCGCCATGCCCTCGCTCGCGCCGAGGACGACCGTGACCTCGGTTTCCGGGTCCGGCCGGCGTCCGTGGAGCCGCTCGGTGTAGTCCGCTATCGCGCGCCGCAGCTCGGGAAGCCCGAACGGGAACGAGTACTGGTTGAGCTGGTCGCGCGGGCTCCGGACGCCGGCCAGCAGCTCCTTCACGGTCAGGTCGAGCGCCTCGCCGTCCCGCGCGCCGTGCGCGGCGAGCAGGTCGCGCAGCGTCATCGCCTCGATTCGCGCGCATTGTTCTTCCGTTCCGCCGAGCATGGCCGCCACCCCGCTCCACACCAGGTCGTACGCGGGCGCCTCGTCGGTGAAGCCCTGCGCGAGGTTCACCGCGCCGTGCTCGAGGGCGAGCCGGGTCATCCGGCGGATCAGGGTTTCCTCAACGTCCACGCGTGCTCTCCCGCGCCTTCAACCCGTGGTGAGAGGCCCCGCGGCATCGTCAGGCGGGCGCCGTTCGCTGGCGCCCTTCGGGCGCGGTGCGGCGCGGGGTTCCACCACGGGCTGTCGGGACCCGCGCCGAGGGCGGTCCGGTCCGTTCGCGTCCGCGAGGGAGGCGGGCGGCGAAGACACGGGTGCGATCATATGCGCGGCGCGTTTTTACCACGGGGCCGACAGCCCCCGACGCGGCGGTCCGGCGAATCGTCGCCCCTGCCCGGCCGCGGCGGGCCGCGGAGTCCGGACCTTCGTGCCGCGCGGAGCCGGCCGGCCGGCGGTATAATCAGGTCCGCATCCCATCAGGAGGATCCAGATGAACCAGCGCATGCTCGTTGCGGCCGGGCTCGCCGCCGTCGTGTGGTCGGGACCGGTTCCGGCGTCGGCCCAGGGCGGGGCGGAGGCGCCGCGGACGCCATGGGGAGCCCCCGACCTGCAGGGGGTCTGGGACTTTCGGACCATCACGCCGTTGCAGCGCCCCGAAGAACTCGGCGAGCAGGCGTTCCTGACCGAGGAGGAAGCCGCCGATCTGGAACGGGAAGTGGTGGACCGGAACGCCCGGCTGTGGAACGAGGCCGCGCGCCGGACCGAGGCCGGGGGCAACGTCGGCGCCTACAACAACTTCTGGATGGACCGCGGCACCCGGACGGTCGGCACCCGGCGGACGTCGCTCATCGTCGACCCGCCGAACGGGCGCATCCCGCCGTTGTCGGAAGCGGGGCAGCGGCGGGCGGACGCGCGCGCCGCGTATCGGCGCGACCACCCCGCCGACTCGTGGGAGGACCGCAGCGTGGGCGAGCGCTGCGTGCTCGGGTTCAACTCGGGGCCGCCGATGGAGCCGCGCGCCTACAACAACCACATGCAGCTCTTTCAGACCCCCGGCCACGTGGTGATCCTCAACGAGATGGTCCACGACGCGCGCGTCATCCCCCTCGACGGCGGCGCGCTGCCGGCGCGGGTGACCCAGTGGATGGGCGATTCGCGCGGGCGCTGGGAGGGCGACACGCTCGTCGTCGACACCACGAACTTCTACAACCGGAACTCCTTCACCGAACGTTACGGGGCCACCGCCGGCATGACCCTCGTGGAGCGCTTCACGCGCGTCGACGCCGGGACGCTGCTCTACGAGTTCACCGTCGAGGACCCCGCGACCTGGACCCTGCCGTGGACGGTCGAAGTGCCGATGCTGCTCTCGGAAGACCAGCTCTGGGAGTACGCGTGCCATGAGGGCAACTACGGGATGGACGGCATTCTCGCCGGCCATCGCGCCGAAGAACGCGATGCCGCGCAAGACCGGTAGCCGCCCGCGCCGGCGCCCCGCGCCGCCCCGGGAACCGGGGCCTTCGCCGCGGGCGGCCGGCGTTCCGCCTCGGAGGGCGGCGCGGCCGGGGGCGGGCCGCGTCGGGCGGGAAGCGGCGCCGCGCGGCGGCGGTTCGCGGGTCGGCGTCCTGCGCCGCCTCCTGACCGCCGGCTTCGCGGCCGGCGTTCTCGGCGGCGCCGCGGCCGGGGCGCAGGACCACGCGGGCGCCGAGCCCTACCAGCGGGTGTGCGAGCTCTGCCACGGGAGCGGCGGCCGCGGCGACGTCGCCCCCGCCCTCGTCCCCCTGGGCTTCGACGCCGAGTACGTGCTGGCCGTCGTGCGCGAGGGCTACGGCCAGATGCCCCCGATATCGACGCGCGAGCTGTCCGACGACGACGTGCGGCAGGTCGCCGCCTATCTCGACGCGCTGTCCTCCCCGGCGGCGGATGGTCCGGCGGGCGCCGCGCCGGCCGCGCGCGGGGCGGAACCGCCGCCGCCGGGCGCCGCGTCCGGCTACGACGGCCCCCGCACCCCGGAGGGGCGGCCCGATCTGAACGGCATCTGGCAGGTGCTCAACTCGGCGGCCTGGGACGTCCGTCCGCACAACGCCCGGGACGGCGTTCCTGCCGGCCTCGGAGTGGTCGAGGGGGGCGGCATACCCTACCAGCCGTGGGCGGCCGAGCAGCAGCAGGAGAACTACGCGAACCGGCTGACCGCGGATCCGATGCGGCAATGCCATCTGCCGGGCGTGCCGCGCATCACCTACATGCCGTTCCCGTTCCGCATTCTGCAGACGCCCGACCACGTCGTGATGACCTACGAGTTCGCGCACGCGGTGCGCATCGTCTACACCGACGGCAGCCCCCATCCGCTGCCGAACGACTTCTGGATGGGCGACTCGCGCGGCCACTGGGAGGGCGACACCCTGGTGGTGGACACGACCCACTTCAACGGGCGCACCTGGCTCGACGCGGCCGGCAACTTCCACGGCGACGCCCTGCGCGTAGTCGAGCGCTATACCCCGACCACTCCGTATCACATCGACTACGAGGTCACCCTCGAAGACCCCGAAGTGTTCACCCGTCCCTGGACGATGCGGATGCCCCTGTACCGGCGCATGGAAGAGCGGCTGCAGATTCTCGACTACGACTGCGTCGATCACCTCCTGCAGGCGGCGGTCGCCGGCGGGCGGCAGGAAGGAGGCCGGTGATGAGCGTTCGATCGGTATCGGCGGCGGCGGCGGTGGTGCTCGCCGCGGCGGCCGCGCCGGCGGTCTCCGCCGGCCAGGACGGCGCCTACGAACCCCCGCGCACGCCGTGGGGCGACCCCGACTTCCGCGGACACTGGCTTCCCGGCGCGTCCCAGCCGATGGAGACCCCCGCGGACGACGCGTGGCGTCCTCCCGAGGACGCCGTCCGCGGGCACGGCGCGGCGTTCTCCCGGTTCTTCGAGCCGGATCCCGACGCGCCCCCGCGCCCGGGGCGCATCGCCGCGCCGATGGTCGTCGACCCGCCGGACGGCCGCATTCCCCTGCTGCCGTGGGCGGCCGAGCGCCGCGGCGAGGTGATGGCGCGGCAGGACGAGCTCGAGCATCTCGACCCCCGGGTGAAGTGCCTCCCGTCGGCGCTGCCCCGCGCCCATCTGCCCGTCGGCTACAACACCTATCAGATCCTGCAGGTGCCCGGGTTCGTGGTCATGCTCTACGAGTGGAACCACCTCTCGCGTTACGTTCCGCTCGACGGCAGCCCCCACCCCGACCCCGAGATCCGCCTCGGCATGGGCGACTCGCGCGGCCACTGGGAAGGGAACACGCTGGTGGTGGACGTGACCAACTTCACCGCGAACACCTGGCCGGTGGGGCACGGCGCGCCCCCCGAGGGGGCGCCGGCGAGCGCCCTTTCCACCGGACACGGGGTGTTCCACAGCGGCGCGCTGCACGTGGTCGAGCGCTTCACCCTGACCGACGACGACACGATTCGCTACGAGGCGACCATCGAGGACCCCGAGGTCTTCTCGCAGCCGTGGACCATCGCGTTCGACGCCCTGCGCCGCGCGCCCGATGGCCACATGCTGTTCGAGTACGCCTGTCACGAGGGCAACGGGCGCAACCTGTCGCTCATGACCGGCGCCGACCTCGACGACGTGCGGGTGCACCCCATAAGGTGAGACCGATGCGACAGACGACGAACACGCTGCTGGCCGCGGCCGGCGCCCTCGTGCTGCTGGCGCCGGCCGGCCCGGTGTCCGCGCACCACGCCTTCTCGGCCGAGTTCGACGCCGGCCGGCCCGTGCAGCTCCGGGGCACGGTGGCGCGCACCGAGTGGATCAACCCCCATTCGTGGATTCACATCGACGTCGCCGGCGACGACGGCGCGGTGACGACCTGGGCCATCGAGTGCGGCGCGCCCAATTCGCTGCTGCGGCGCGGCCTGAACAAGAATTCGATCCCGACGGGCACCGAGCTGGTGATCGACGGCTTCGGGGCCAAGGACGGGTCGAACACCGCGAACGCGCGCGACATCACCTTCCCCGACGGGTCGCGCTTCTTCGTCGGGTCGTCCGGCACCGGCGCCCCGTACGAACGCGACCGCTGATTCGCCGCCCGGGCGTCGGGCGGCCCGGGCGCGGGCCGGCGCCGAACCCCCGTCCGGTGGCGCCGGCCGCATCGAGACCGGCGGCCGGCAGTACGTGCCGCCTGGCGCACCCGGGTCCGCCGGGGTTGGTTCAGGTCGCTTCCGACGTCGTAACGCCGAGGTCGGCGAGAGCCGTTCTCGTGTCCGCTTCGAGCTGTGTGAAGGCGGCCAGAGCGCGCAACGGCGTCCAGTCGGTGATCAGGTTCGCCATGCGGTGAGCGGCGCGTCCGGGCTTGAAGCTCCTTGCGCGCCTTCCTTTCGCGCCGTTGGCGGTGCGCAGCGCTTCATGGAGCACTCTCTTCGGGTTCGGCAATTTATCCCAACGGTGTGGGGGCGGAAGGCCGAGGTCCTCCGTTCCCGACGGCCGGCCGGCGGCTTCGCGGAGAGCGGTTTCGTCGTGCAGCAGCCATGCCTCCTGCATTCGTACGGGCACGACGCCGACCTGAGAAATTCCCGCCGCAGAGTCCACGGCTCTGTCGATCTCCGCATACCGAACTTGCGGGTTCTGTCCTTCGGCGTCCCGGTGCACGAAGAGAAGTCGACACGGATACTCCTGAATCGCAACCGCCAGTTTCTCGGCGAGATTCGAAGGTTTCCTGGAGAGTCCTCTGAGATCGGCCCACCGGATTTCGAATTCCGCCGTCGTCAGCCGCCTCATCAGCCAACGAAGGATCGGCTCGATCACCCTGTCGGATGGGCCGTCCGTCACGAGCGTCGCTGGTAGCGTCATCGGGCAGGTCCGGTTTCGGAAGGCGCAAGCGGCAGGGATGGTTGCCGCATGTCGGTCCGATGCATCACTTTCGTGGCGTTGGAGTGCGGCGCGTCGCCATCGTCGAGCACTTGCAGCGGATTCAGGTAGGCCAGCAGGTCTCCGCGCGTGACCGCGGGTTCGCCGGAGCTTTCCTTGTCGCGCCACGTGCTCGGCAGGTGACGTATGGAGAGCCGCGACGCCGCGGAATCGCTGCCGCGCCCGGCGTGCGCCACGAGCAGCGCGTCGTCATCGACGCATGCCACCACGGACGGCGAGTGCGTGTTGACGATGACCTGCCGAAGGGGGTTGTCGGCGTCGACCGGCTCGTCGACGTCGACGGCAAGTTCACCCAGCAGCTCGATCACGGCCGAAATGCGAAGCGGGTGCATCCCGTTCTCGGGCTCCTCCAGGCAGAGCAGGCGCCTGCTTCCGGGATCGGACTCCATGACGGTGAGGGCGAGAAACCGCAGGGTGCCGTCGGACAACGCGCCGGCGACGTGCTCGGTGTCCTGGAGATCCGTCATCACGATGCTCAGGAGCTGCCGCTTTTCGTCGACGTCCACGGAGATCCCGCGCACGTTCTCGACGAGTTCGGACAGCTTGTTCGCGACCCGGGCGTAGACGTCCCGCTCTCCGCCCGGCTGGTCCCGCTGCGCCGCCTGCGCAAGGTCGTACAGCGTCGCCGGCAGGTGCGCCCCGTCCGGTCCCATGCTGCGCGGCGCCGTGAAGCCGTCCGGCGCCCGGAGGGCCGAGGGTTCCAGTTGCAGTTGCGTCCACCCGGCCATCTCCTGGCGGGCGAGCACGAGCGTGCGGTGCTCGGCGGCGTCGTTGACCGACGACAGCATGGTGCGGGGGAGATTCGCGGCGGGAACGCGGCGCGGCCGCCCACCCCCCAGACCGGCGACGCTGTCGGTGTGGAGCGCGACGACGGCGCTTCCTCCTTCGACGTCGGTCGATATGTACGGGCTGGTGCGGCGGCCCTTGACGACGGAGTCGCGCCACGGTTTCCGGTGCGGGAAGCCGAGCCGGTTCTTCGCTTCGGAACGGTTGACGTGCACCAGCCGTTCGCGGGCGATTTCCAGCGCGCCCATGGTCCTGATGGTCGAATCCCGGCGATAGCGCAGATCGAGCTCGTAGCGGAGGAAAGTCATCGAGGCCCTGGCCGCCTGGCCGAGCTGGTCTTCGCCATCCTCGGGTATCAGGAATTCGGCCGCGAAAGTCATCTCTTCGGCGACGCGGTCGCCGGTGCGCCGGAAAAGGCCCCACACGTCGCCTCGTCGCGAGTCGCCGCCTCGCACGGTCGACGCCGCCTCCACCAACGGTCTGTCGGCCAACGCGGCGAGAAACGAGATCGCGTCGAACAAGTTGGATTTACCGGCCCCGTTCGGTCCGGCGATGCACGTGAAGGGGCCGAGCCGGACGTCGATTCCGTCCAGATTCTTGAAACCATCCACCTGGAGGCGTGTAAGCACGCGGTCGATTCCCTGCGGTGCGAGGTCGGGCCCACGGGAGCGGGGCCCGTCGCGTGAATCGGATCGACGTTGGACGCCGTTCTCCGGCGGGCCGGCAGTGTACCACGGCGTTCGCTTCCAGGCGGACGCCGTGACCCGCACGAGCCATCGTGCGACGCCGGACGGCGCCCGCGGCTTCGGCGTTGCCGTTGCGCGTCTCATCGTCCCGCACCACCGTGCGGCGTTTCCTCGACGCCGAGGTTCCGACGACCTCGTCCGGGGCCGGTCAAGAACGGCCGCCCGTTCTCGCGGCCGGCATGGTACGATGCCTTCGCGGCGCCGCCGGTACGGCCGCGGCGGCCGGCGAAGGCGGAAGCTTCACCCGCGGCGGTGCTGCGCATCCGGCGGTTCGCCGGGCGGACCGGGCTCGAAATCGAGAACGTCGATACTCACCAGACCGACCTGCTTCCCGCGTGCGCGGCGGCGACGGCCGCGCCGCCGGAGCGGCGGAGAAGGGAGGGCACCATGCCCCGGCGTCATCGTTCTCTCGTCGTCACGCTTGCGTCGGCCATCGCGTTCGCCGCGCTCGCGGCCCCTCTCGCCGGGCAGGCGCCCGAGCCGGGCCGCGGTCTTCCCGCGGCGGACTGGCCCTTCACCGGCGGGAACTGGTCCGGCTCGCGCTACTCCACCCTCGACGAGGTCGCGGCCGACACGGTGGACCGCCTCGGCGCGGAGTGGGTGACGCCGCTCCCCGGCGGGGCGTCCTCGCGCGCGACCCCGGTGGTCGCCGACGGCGTGATCTACCTGACGGGCGGCGCGAACGTCTTCGCCTTCGACGCGCGGACGGGCGAGCCGGTCTGGCGCTGGGAGCCGGACCCCGAGGCGGGGCGGGTGCCGTCGTGGCAGGGCGTGGCGCTGGGCGGCGGCCTGGTCTTCTTCGGGACGCGCAGCGGCGAAGTGATCGCGCTCGACCAGGACAGCGGCGAGCTGGCGTGGGCGACGCGGGTCGGGAGCGAGGTGCGGACGCGCGGCGAATCGGTGACGTCGGCGCCGATGCACGCGCGCGGCAAGGTGTTCGTGGGCCTCGCGAACGGCGACGTCGGCGGACAGGGGCGCGTGCTGGCGCTGGACGCGGCCACCGGCGCGGTGGAGTGGACCTTCTTCGTGGTGCCGCGGCCCGGCGAGTTCGGCCACGAAACCTGGCCGCAGGACAACGACTCGTGGACGTTCGGCGGCGGCGGCGTCTGGCTGGTCGGCACCGTCGACCCCGACCTGGGGATGGTCTACTTCTCGACCGGCAACCCGGTGCCGATGTTCGGCGGCGAGCTCCGCGCGGGAGACAACCTGTTCACCGCCTCGGTGCTGGCCCTCGACATGGAGACGGGCGCGCGGCGGTGGCACTACCAGGTGGTGCGCCACGACGTCTGGGACGCCGACATCGCCACGCCCCTGCTGCTCTACGACACGACGGTCGACGGCGCGCCCGTGCGCGGGCTCGCGGCGATGCGCGCCGACGGCTACCTCTTCCTGCTCGACCGCGAGACCGGCGAACCGCTGCTGCCGATCGAGGAACGCGCGGTGCCGCAGGACGCGCACCAGCGTACCGCGCCGACCCAGCCGTTCCCGGTGCGGACCGAGAGCATCCTGCCCGAGTGCTCGTACTGGCGCGACCGGGTGCCGCCGCCGTTCCAGCTCAATTGCAGCAGCTACACGCCGCCGTCGGTCGACGAGCAGACGGTGGTGGCGCCGGGCGTGCCGATACCGCTGGTGCGGGTCACGCCGATGGCGTACTCGCCGCGGACCGGTTACGTCTACGCGCAGGGGCGGGCGCACGTCGGCCGCGCGCGCCGCTTCCGCGACCCGTTCGTCTGGAACACCGCCCGGTTCCACCTGACGCTGCCCGACCCGGTCGGGATCCTCGCCGCCGTCGACACCCGCACCGGCCGCGTGGCCTGGAAGAAGGAGATGCCGAGCGCGTTCCTCGGCACGAGCGGTCCGCTCGTCACCGCCGGCGGCCTGCTGTTCCGCGGCTCGCCGGGCGGACAGGTGGAGGCCTACGACGTGCGGACCGGTGTCCGCCGCTGGGCGTTCCGCACGAGCCCCGAGGGGGCGCGGCTGCGTCCGGGCCCGGCCGCGGCCTACGCGCTCGACGGCCGGCAGTACGTCGTCGTCCCCATGGGCCCGGCGCTCTGGGCGTTCACCCTCGACGGGGCCGTGCCGGCGCGCGGCGCGCCGTCGCCCGACCCCCCGGTGGACGATCTGCCGCGCGGCCCCGCCCCGATCGAGACCGACGAAATCGACACCGCCACGCTGCTCGAGAACCCGCGCGGCTCGGTCGGCGGCCGCCGCTACGCGTTCGACGAGTACAACTTCAACCCGGTCCGCGCACGCGTCGCCGCCGGCACGCGCGTCCGGTTCACCAACAACGGCGAGCTCTCGCACACCGTGGCGGCGCGTGACGGAAGCTGGAGCACCGGCCCGCTCGCGCCGGGCACGTGGAGCTTCGTCACGTTCGACACGCCGGGGACGTTCCTCTACCACTGCGAGGAACACCCCTGGGCCGTCGGAGAGATTACGGTCGAACCGTAGCGGAACCGCCGCCGCTCTCGCTTCGGTTCACGTTCTTCTGGACGTCCAGTTCATGCCGGAGCAGGGTCGGCGCGTATTCACGACACAGGCGTCCGGATCGACGAAAGCCAATTTCGCCCTCAACTTCTGGACCACGTCCGCCGGATTGATCGCCGTCGGCCTGAGTCTCGAGCGCAGTTCGGGCTGCTCCAGATGCAACGCCACGCGCCACCGCCTCGACGGATCCAGGGCGAGCCGGGCGATTTCCTTCTCGTTCGCGTCTTCGGCGCCGGTCGCCGCGACCGCCAGCCCGGCCAGGGTGTCTCGAACCTTTTTTGCCGCTTCGTCACCCAGTTCGCTCGGCTTCGGCATCTCGTCTGGATGCTCGCTGTAGTCCGTGGCCTCGATCAGCCAGGAGATCCCTTCGCCGACACACACGAAGTCAACTCCTCTGGAACCGCCCGCCGCGTTCTGAAAACTCTTCCGGTAAAACGACCATTCGTCATATTTTCCGACATCGCAAGCACCATCGAACGTGAAAGTCAGCGCGCCTTCCCTGAATACCTTCGTCACGCCGATTCCTCCAGAAAGCGGTCCGACTGCCGGAGTTCCTCGTCCAGCGCCGTCAGCGGCTCGATTTCCTCGACGCACTCGCCCTGCGCGACGGCCACGCCGTCCGCGCCCTTTCCCAGCGCGGAGTATCGCCGCTCGACGTCCTTGAACTCCTTTTTCAGGAGCATGTCCAGTTCCCGCAGCAGAAAGAGGCTGTGCGTCGCGGCGATGACCTGCACGCCGTTCTTGCAGACGTGGAGCAGAACCCGCGAAATCTCGCGGATCAGTTTCGGGTTGAGGTTGCTTTCCGGCTCGTCCCAGAACAGGCAGCCCTTGTCGAGCAAGGAGCCGGTCGCGATCAACCGGGCGAGCATGGCGAGCTTGCGATGCCCTTCGGCTACGAGGGGCATTTCGAGGCTTCCGACGCCCGGCCCCCTGAGATAGAAGCGACCCTTATCCAGGACGATTTTCCCCCCCAGTTCATCTTCGAGAGGGGCCAGGGCCCGGGCTGTTTCGCGCTCGTTCGGTCCTCTCAACGCGGGCGCGCCGAGCAGGACGCAGGTGTCCCGCCACGTCTCCTCGAACTCCAGGTGGCGGCCATCGTACAAGGAAACAAAACCCGGGTAGATGGTCAGGAGCTCCCGTGTCGGCAGGAATACGGGCTCCTTGCCGAGCCATTCCGATGGAGCCTCATCCACAACCACCTCCGACCTGCTTTGCGTGGCGAAGCTGAAGCGCAGGTTGCATTGAGGGTCCGTGAATTCGACTCGCGCCTCGCATCGGCTTCTGCCTTGCTTGCGGCGCGCCAGACGACCCAGGCCCTCCGTCCGAAAGACGTCGACCAGCTTTTGCGCCATGGCCGGCTGCAGGAGCGTTTTCGACGGCTGCAGCGGGGGCTGCTTTTTTCCCAGCTCCGCACTCAAGGCCATGGCCGCGTAGGGGAGCTTGAGAAGATGCGTCTTTCCCAGCCCGTTTTCACCGACGATGACGTTCAGCCCCGGCGAGAAGCGCAGCCGGCTCTTTCCGAAAGCTGTGAAGTTCTTCAAGTCGATGGCCCGCAATGGCGACGTCCTGGGCATTCTGTTCGGATCCTTTTGACTTTCTTCAAGTCACGCTCGAAGCGTCGATTGCTCGATCTGCCGGCCAGCCCGTCGTTCACGCCGTCGATGCGGGCGTTACGCGCGTCAGTGAACCGCGGCGCCATGACGGAACCCGGATGGCGACGGCGCGGTGAGGGCTTTCCATGCGACGGTTCCGACACTCCACGTGGTGTCGGTGCTCATGGCCCGCAGGATATCACGGCATGCCGTCAGCCGTTCGTGCTCCGGTTTCGGGAGCGCCATCGGGAACCGATCTGGGTGCGCCGTGCGGCAGGCCCCCGGCAGCGGGGTCCGCAGGTACCGGGGATCCGCGGCGCGGCGTGGTACGCCCGGTAGTGGGTTGCGGCGACCGCCTGCTCGAACCCGGTCTGTTGCAGGTTACCGAGAAAGGCCAGCGCGTCGCGGAACCGTGCGACCAGGGCCACACGGTCCCTTGGCGGCATCTCGCTCCGTGGCCCCTTCGACCCGTCGCCGACGCGGCGCGGGCTGCGATGATATAGTAGTCGTCATGACGATCGGCGTCGGTCGGCTTCCTCATTCGGCGACGCCGTCGATGCGACCGGCTGACGTTGCGACTGAACCGCCGCTCTCCCTCTGCATGCGACCGGGAAGAGAATGAGTCCGAAAGCATCGCCGCGAACGAGATGTAGTTCAAGTGAAGAACCGCAGGAGCGGGCGCTATGTGAAGATCGATTCGGAGCGCAGGCAGGATCGTCTCCCACAAGAAGTCTCCGGGGCCTTACAAGGGCGTCCCCGTAGCGTCGAACTGCTTGCGGCCGCGTTCCGAGTTGGTCGGCGAGATACCGGACACTGCCGGCGGTCGTTCCGCCTGGCGGTCGGCGGCGTCGCATCGGCGTCTCTCGGTGCCCGTTGACGCCCGGTTCGCGCCGCGGCCGGCGGCACGGCCGGGTCTCCGCCCCGCTGGATTCCTGAAACCCGCCGCAGCGTTCCTGGGGCGGCGCCGCCATTGGGGTAGGATCCACGCCCGCGGGGAGGTACCCGCCGCCCGATGCCCGACCACGGCTATTTCGCCACCCTGATCTGGCAGATCGCCGACCTGCTGCGCGGCCCCTACCGCCCGCCGCAGTACGAGCGCGTGATGCTGCCGATGACCGTGCTCCGCCGCTTCGACTGCGTGCTCGCCCCCACCAAGGCGAAGGTGCTCGCGGAGTACGGGCGGCGCAAGGCGCGGCTGCGGGGCGAAGCCCTCGACCGCCGGCTCGCCGCGGTGGCCGGGCAGCGCTTCCACAACCATTCGCCCCTCGACTTCGAGAAGCTGCAGGGCGACCCCGACCACGTCGCGCAGCATCTCGCCAGCTACGTCCAGGGCTTCTCGGCCAACGTGCGCCGCATCTTCGAGTACTTCGAGTTCGAGGCCGAGATCGAGAAGATGCAGGAGGCGCAGGTCCTCTACCTGGTCGTCTCGCGCTTCCGGTCGGTCGACCTGCACCCCGACACGGTGCCGAACGCGCAGATGGGGCTGATCTTCGAGAACCTGATCCGCCGCTTCAACGAGCTCGCCAACGAGACCGCCGGCGACCACTTCACGCCGCGCGAGGTCATCCGGCTGATGGTCGGCCTGCTGTTCATCGACGACGACGCGCTGCTCGCCACCCCCGGCGCCGTCCGCACCCTGCTCGACCCCGCCTGCGGCACCGGGGGCATGCTGGCCGAGGCCCAGGGCTACCTGCGCGACCACCACCGCGAGGCGGCGCTCTACGTCCACGGCCAGGACTGGAACAAGCGCGCCTTCGCCACCGCCGCCTCCGACATGCTGATGAAGCAGGTGAGCCGCAACGGCGGCGGCGACGCCGTGCGCTTCGGCGACAGCCTCGTCGACGACCGCTTCGCGGGCGAGACCTTCGACTACTTCCTCACCAACCCGCCGTTCGGCGTCGACTGGAAGCGGCAGCGCGACGCGGTCCGGCGCGAGCACGAGCAGCGCGGCTTCGCGGGCCGTTTCGGGGCCGGCCTGCCGCGGGTGAACGACGGCGCGCTCCTCTTCCTGCAGCACATGATCGACAAGTTCGAGCCGGTGCGCCCGAAGGAGCGGAAGTACGGCTCGCGGCTCGCCATCGTCTTCAGCGGCCCGCCGCTCTTCACCGGCGGCGCCGGCTCCGGCGAGAGCGGCATCCGCCGCTGGATCATCGAGAACGACTGGCTCGAGGCGATCGTCGCCCTGCCCGAACAGATGTTCTACAACACCGGCATCGGCACTTACGTCTGGATCGTCACCAACCGCAAGGCGGAGCGGCGCCGGGGCCGCATCCAGTTGCTCGACGCCCGCGACCTGTGGACCGCGGGCGGCAGCCCCGACAGCCGCCGCAGCCTCGGCGACAAGCGCCGGCACCTGTCGGCCGCCCAGATCGACGAAATCGTGCGGCTCTACGGCCGCTTCGAGGCCGGCGGCCGTTCGAAGATCTTCGACAACGCCGACTTCGGCTACACTCGCGTCACCGTCGAGCGCCCGCTCCGCCTGCGCTGGCGGATGACCACCGACGGCAAGGCGCGCTTCCTCGACGCCTGCCCGCTGCTGCTTGACGACGTCCAGGCCATCGACAAGGCGCTCGGCCGCAAGCCGCGGCGCGACTGGAGCGCCGTCCGCGCGCGCATCGCCGACGTGCTGCGCGTCCGCGAGTCGTTCTGGCGCAAGAGCGAGCACCGGCTGTTCCGCGACGTGTTCACCGTCCGCGACCCCGAGGCCGAGCCGGTCCGGGCCGAGGGCGGGGGAGACGGCTTCGAACCCGACCCGAAGCTGCGCGACTTCGAGAACGTCCCGCTCGCCGACGACGTCGACGCGTACTTCGCGCGCGAGGTCCGCCCCCACGTCCCCGACGCGTGGATGGACCGCGGCAAGGACAAGGCGGGCTGCGAGATCAACTTCAACCGGCACTTCCATACGTACACGCCGCCCCGCCCGCTGGCGGAGATCGACGCGGATTTGAAGAAGGCGGAGGAGGAGATCGTGCGGCTGTTGCGGGAGGTGGCGGGGTGAGCGTCGCGGTCGACGACGCGCCGGGCGCCGCACAAGGGGGAGATCGTGCGGCTGTTGGAGGTTGTGGGGTGAGTCGCGGCGAAGGAACCGCGTTTCCGACGAAGCGCCTCAAGTACCTCGTGGCGCTCCGGCGCCTGCGCACCCCGGCGAACGACGGCGCGCGGCCCTACGTCGGGCTTGAAGACATCGAGTCGGGAACCGGCAGGCTCACGAACCGCGTGACAGCGAGTAGTCCGTCAGCGTCATCCGTGACTGATGAAAGCGACCGCCTTGGCGCCGGGAGGCCCCACGGCCGCGCCGCGTCATCCGTGACTGACGGACGGGATTCCCTGGGCACAGACTTCGAACGTGGGGACGTCCTCTTCGGCAAGCTCCGGCCGTACCTCGCCAAGGCGTGGGTCGCGGAGTTCGCCGGCCGTTGCACCACGGAAGCGCTGGTCATGAAGCCCCTTCTCGTCGAGCCGCGTTTCCTGCGGGACGTCTGCCTGTCGTCCCGCTTCGTCGGCGCCGTGGACGCCTCCACGATCGGGTCGAAGATGCCCCGAGCCGAGTGGGATTTCATCGGCAACCTGCCGGTGCCCGTTCCCGATCCAGGGACGCAACGCGCCATCGCCGACTACCTCGACCGCGAAACGGCGCGGCTGGACGCGCTGGTGGCGGCGAAGGAGCGCCTGCTGGCGCTGCTGGCCGAGAAGCGGCGGGCGATCGTCACCCGCGCGGTCACCCGCGGTATCGACCCGCGCGTTCCGACGCGGGATTCCGGCGTCCCGTGGCTGGGGGAGATCCCGGCGCACTGGGAACTGACCCGGCTCAAGTTTTTGGCCGATGTTCGTGGTGGTCTGGCGCTCGGAAAAGGTTACCGAGATCCATGTCAGGAAGAATATCCTTACATCAGTGTCGCGAACGAGCAGGACGGGTATCTCAGTCTCGATGACGTCAAGAAGATCCCGGTTCCTCGAAAAGAAGCCGAAAATTACCTGCTGCGTACCGGCGACGTTCTCATGAACGAAGGCGGAGACGACGACAAAATCGGGAGAGGGTGTGTCTGGAACGGAGCGATAGCGCCCTGCCTGCATCAGAACCACGTATTCGCCGTCCGTCCGTGGTATGTCGAACCCGAATGGATCGACATGTGGACGTCTTCGGATACCGCGAGATACCATTTTCAGAATTACGCCAAAAGAACCACGAATCTGGCGTCCATTTCCGCCGCCAACATACGGGAACTCCCGCTGCTTGTTCCGCCGACAGAGGAACGGCGTGAAATCGTTGACTATTGCACTGTAAGTCTCCAACGGCTGGCGGCCGCGCAATCGACCATTGTCAGTACCACCGTACTGATCAAGGAGCGTCGCGCCGCGCTCGTCGCCGCCGCCGTGACCGGCCGGATCGACGTGGGAGCGGCGTCATGAGAGCCACCGCCCTTCACATCGAGAACTTCCGCGGCATCAAGCGGCTCGATCTCGACCTCGACGAGATCACGGTCCTGATCGGCGAGAACAACACCGGCAAGACGGCGGTGCTTGACGTCCTGCGGATCTGCCTCCGGGATCTCGGGCCACGCCGACGAATCGTCTTCGATGCGCTCGATTTCCATCTGGCGGACGCCGCGTCGGAACCGGCGACCGCGGACCCGATCCGGATCGAAGTCACGTTTTCCGAACGGGCGGCGGGCGAATGGAGCGATGCGCTCGTGGGCCGTCTCACCCGTGACGACGTTCTTCAGGTGGACGATGGGGGTCTGGGCCACGTGATCCTGCGGGTGACGTGTGAATACGACGCCGCGAGCCGGGATTTCGCCCAGGACTGGTCGTTCCTGAATCTCGACCGGCAGCCGTTGCCGCGAGTCAGGGAAGGCGCGTTGGCGGCGCTCCAGCGGGAAGTGCCTTACTTCTACCTGCAGGCGCTTCGAGATGCCCATCGGCACTTTGGAGACAAGGGACCGTTCTGGCGGCCGTTTCTGAAGGACACGCAACTGCCGGACAAGAAGAAGGCGGAGATTGAAAGCAAGCTCCGGGAAGTGAACGAGCTGGTCGTCAGCTCCCACGACAGCTTCGAGCGGGTCCACGACGGCTTGCGCCGCGTGCAGGACGTCGTTCCGCTTGCGGCCGGGGACGTCGTTTCCGTCGAGGCGGTCCCTGGTAGAATCTTCGACATGCTCGCCAACGCCCGCGTCAACTTGAGCGCGGTTGACGGGGCGAAGATTCCCGTCGAGCGCCACGGCGAGGGCACGCAGAGTCTCGCGGTGCTGATGTTGTTCGCGGCCTTTCTCGAAGCGTGGCCGGAGGGCACCCCGATCATCGCGCTGGAAGAGCCGGAAGCGCACCTTCATCCGTCGGCGATCCGGGTGTTGCAGCGCCTTGTGCGCGGTTTCCCCGGTCAAAAGCTGATTTCCACGCACAGCGGCGACCTGCTCGCGGAGACCGAAATCCACCAGATCCGCCGGCTGGCGCGCACCAGCGACGGGATCCAGTCGTTCCGGGTTCCCTCCGATCATCTGTCCGCCGAAGAGACACGGAAGTTCAACTACCACGTGCGGCAGGCGCGTGGCGAGCTGCTGTTCGCCCGCTGCTGGCTGCTCGTCGAGGGTGAAACCGAATGCTGGGTTTTTCCCGCGGCGGCACGGGCGTTGGGCATCGATCTGGATCGGGAGGGCGTCAGGACCGTCGCGTACAAACATTCGGGTGTCGGGCTTCTGGCCAAGATCGCGAATGCGTTAGGCGTTGCGTGGTACTGTGTCGGCGACGACGATGGGGAGGGACAGAGGACCAAGAGGAGTTTGAATTCTCTGGATCGGAGTGACAAAAAGGATCGAGTGATACTCCCGTACGAGAACCTCGAGATTCATCTCTTGAATAATGGCTATGGCGATGTTTATGATAAATTTCCGCCAAAGGCCAAGACGCGCGCGGCCGCGGCTGTCGCCGTTCAGATGGAACGACGTGGGAAGGATGGGGTCACCGCGGAAATTCGCGCGGTGTTGAACACTGCCTTGTCTCTCGCACGAGATGCATGATGGAGTTCTCTTTCGATTCCCTCAACGAGAACCAGCGCCGGGCCGTGTCGTGGAGCGACGGTCCGCTGCTGGTGCTGGCCGGGCCGGGTTCCGGCAAGACGCGCGTGCTCGCCGTGCGAGTCGCCCGGATTCTCGAAGAGAGCGACGAAGCGTCGGTACTGGCGTTGACGTTCACGAACAAGGCCGCCGCCGGGATGCGCGAGCGGGTGGAGCAGCTTCTCGGCCGCCGGGCGGACCGCGCCCGCTTGTGTACGTTCCACGCGTTTGCCGCCGACGTGCTCCGTCAGCACGGGAGTCACGTGGGGCTGCGGCCGGATTTCACGCTGCTCACGCAGGACGAGGATCGGCTTGCCATTCTTGACGAAGCTGCGGCCGGTTTGCCCGATGACGACACGCCAGTGCCGACGGATCGCTGGAACCTGCTCCGTCTCGTGGACCGCCTGTTCGCAGAATCCTGGGACGGCGGAACGGAGGCGCCGGTGCTGGTTCGTACGCCGGCGTGGCTGCCACGGTTGCACCAACGGTACTGCCGGGCGCTCGTCACTGGCAACCGCCTGGACTTCGGCAGCCTGCTGCATTTCGCGCGTCGGCTTCTGCAGGAGAAGCCGGGCGTCGCGCGCGTCGTGCGTCTCGGTTGGACCCACGTCTGCGTGGACGAGTTTCAGGACACCAACAGGGCGCAGTACGATCTGCTCCGGCTGATCGCGCCCGAAAGGCAGCACGCCCTGTTCGTGGTCGGAGACGACGACCAGATCATCTACCAGTGGAACGGCGCCAGCCCGGAACGACTCGCGGCCCTGCGGCGGGACTACGACGTGGGCGTGGTGCAGCTTCCGGAGTGCTACCGTTGTCCGGCGCCGATCGTCGCGATCGCCAACCGTCTGATCGTTCACAACGAGCGCCGCACGCCGGACAAGAGCGCTCTGACTTCCGCCACGGGGACGGCGCACGATGGCGACGGCGGGGTTCGATACGGTGCCTTCGCGTCGCCGGAAGACGAGGCCGCGTTCCTTCCGCGCGACATCCGGGACCGGCAACTCGACGCGGCGGACTGCGTCGTGCTCGGGCGCACGTCGAAGCTGCTGGCGCGCGCGACGGAGGTCCTGGACGGCGCGGGTGTTCCCGTGTGCCTGATGCGGCGAAAGACCGATTTCGAGTCGCCGGTGGTTCGCGTGCTCGTGGAAGCGCTGCGGCTGGCGAATGCGAGGCACGACCGGGAGGTCCTGCGCAGGCTCTGTCTGGCGTGGGAAGGTCTGTCCGGCGCGGCGCTGGAGCCGGCGGCCGTCGCGGCGGCGGCGGCCTTGTCGGGCGGCGACTTCCTGCGGGCCTGGGCGGACGCCGCGGAGGCGCGTCCGTCCGGCCGGTTTGCGGGCGCGCTGGAGCGGTTGCGGACGGATCTGGTGGACGCGCTGGCCTTTCCGTCCATCGTGGACTGGTTTCTGGAATGCGGCTGGAAAGCGTGGAGCGTTCCCGACGGGAACGAGGATCGGGAACTCGCCGGCGAACTGGACGTCTGGCGCAACCTGCATCACGACGTCGTACACGAGCGTGGCGAGAACGTGACCCTGAACGTCTACCTGCAGCAGATGGACTTGGCGTCGAAGGCGCCCGTTCCGAAACCGGGCGCCGTGCGCTGCATGACCGTGCACGGGGCAAAGGGACTGGAGTTCCGGCACGTCTACCTGATCGGCATGGCGCAGGAGGTCTTTCCGTCGTTCCAGGCGCTCCGCAAGGGTGCGCACAGCCGCGAGCTGGAGGAAGAGCGCCGGAACTGCTTCGTCGCCATCACGCGCGCCGAGCGGACGCTGACGCTGACCCGCGCCGAGCGGTACCACGGCTATCCGAAGCCGCCGTCGCAGTTTCTCGCCGAGATGGGCTTCGACGCGGGGACCGGCCGATGAAGAAGCTGTGCCTCCTCGACGCCCCGCGGACTCTGTCTTCGGCGCATCCCACGCCGGGCTGCTCTCGGCGTACGATCGCAGGGCGGGAGGGAACATGACCGAACGCCGGTACCGGGAATCGCTGCCGCCGGGCTGTCCACCGGACGGGGCGCGGGAGATCACTTCGTCGGCCGCGGTCTTCCGCCTGGTACGAACGAATCCTCCCTCCGCGGACGATTTCCGCTCTCAGCGCGCGGAGAAGCCGACCCGCGAGTTCCACGGGGTGAGCGAATGCCGCGCCCGGGGGTTGTCGGTGTTCTCCAGGCGGGAAGATTCGCAACGAGCGCTGAAGCTGCCGGCCTTGCGCGGGCGGCTGATATGCCGCGTGCAACTGGAGTCGGGCGCGGGCAGCATGCAGCAGACCGGACGACCGTCCCATCATACGTGGTGGCCGTTGGCCGAATTCGACATTCTGGGCCGGTGTGCAGTGGAGGCGGCATGAAGACGATTCTCCATCACCGCACGCTGTTCTACTACGACGGCCCTCACGTCTTCGAGGCTCGTGACGTCATGGGGGGCCACTACGTCGCCGTGATGGTGGGTTCCGAGCTTGCCGGAGCCGCCGAAAGCGCAATGCGAGGGCGAGGCGAGCGCTGCCTCGTCGCCGGGGTCGCTCCCGACCGACTGCGGTCGTTCCGTTCCGGCGCCATCGACTTGAGATCGCTCCTGCTCGAATCGGTTTCGGACGAACACTACCTGGCGATCGTGGACGCGGGCGTCGATCGGCCGTTGCGGCTGGAAAGGTTGCGCACGCCACTCGCAGACAGCGGGTTGCTTCCCGATCCGGGATTTCTGCTGCACGACAGACCCGCGGATGATCACGTGCTGCAGGAAGCCCGGGAGAGACACAACTTGGTGATAGAGCTCGTCACGGACCCACCCGAGGCGATCTCCCGGCATCGCATCCGTGTGAACACTCTCGCTGGCATACTGACTCGTGTTCAGGCGGTAGTGAGGTATGCATATCGAGCCGCAATCGAGTCTCGTTACCGTTGTCACGACGACGACGTGCTGGACGTCGTGGTCCCCGCTTCCGCGGGATCGTTTCAAGTCATTCTGGAGGCATCCAGTCTGCCCGACTTGTTTGGCGGCAGCGGTCTGGGAAGGGCCTTGCCGCGTGTCGATCTGCTTTTCGACGACACTCGAAACGTCGATGCGACGCTTGCCGTCGTCAAGGAAAATCGCGGACACCTGGCGGGGGCGTACCTGAAGCTGTTGCGCTTTCTGGCGGCGACGGGAACCGGGTTGCGGTATTCCTGGGCCGAACCGGGGTTCGAGCGGCCGATAACCCGTTCGGTGTCGCAGGTCGAGGCGGGATGCCTGGTGGAGGCGCTGTCGGCCGTGGACAAGCTGGCCACGGAGTCCGTCACCGTGGAGGGAGCGTTGGAGCGATTCAACCGCAACAGCGGCGCGTGGGGATTGCTCACCGACGAAGGGCGGCGGACGGGAAGGATTGCGAGCGGCGGCCCGAGTCTGGACGGTCTGAAGGTAGGTGGACGATATCGGTTTCACTGCGACGAAGAAATCGAAGAGATCGACATCACCGGCAGGGAATCCCGCGCGCTGTACCTGAATCGGCATGAGCCTGTCTGACGCGGTGAGGCGCGCGGTGCGTCCTGGAACCGGACGCGGCGGGAACAGGGGATCCGTCGTACGGGACTCGATGCGGATTGTCGGGCACGCGATGGAGATACCTTTTGACTCGCTCAACGACAACCGGCGCCGGGCCGGGTGTTTCTCGCCGAGATGGGTATCGGCACGGGGACCGGCCGATGAAGAAGCTGTGCCTCCTCGACGCCCCGCGGGCTCCGTCTCCGGCACGTCCCACGCCCGGTCGCTCTCGGCGTACGATCGCAGGGCGGGAGGGAGCCTGACCGAACGCTGGTACCGGGAATCGCTGCCGCCGGGCTGTCCCCCCGGATGGGGCGCGGGAGACAACCTCGTCGGCTGCGGTCCGAGAATTTCTTGATGATCACGCGCATCGAAATCGACGGTTTCAAGACGTTCGACGGGTTCGGGCTCGATCTGCGTCCGTTTACGGCGGTGGTGGGGCCGAACGCGTCCGGCAAGTCGAACCTGTTCGACGCCATCAAGTTCCTGTCGCGTCTCGCGCAGACCGACGTCCGGGAGGCCATGCGGGGGCTGCGGGGACAGCCGGAGGAACTGTTCCGGCGCACGTCCGGCGGCCGCTCCGACCGCATGGCGTTCGCCGTCGAAGTGCTGCTCGATCCCCGGGGCGTCGACCCGTTCGGCAAGTCCTTCGAGCTGCGGACGCAGCGCGTGCGCTACGAACTGGAGATCGCCGTGCGGACGGACGCGGAACGGCGCCTCGAGGGGGTGTACGTCCAGCGCGAACAGTGCCGGCCGATGCGGCGGGACGAGGAACGCGCCGCGCTGGCGTGGTATGCCGGACCGGTGGCGTATGGTCGACAGATCAAGCCGTTCATCACTACGCATTCCGGGCCCGGCAGCGGGGCGGAGGTCATCGAAATACGCCAGGACGGTCCCGGGAAGAGAGGGCGTCCGCTGTCGCTGTCGGCCACGGAAGCGTCCCGCACGGGTCTGTCCACGGTCGCGACGGCGGAGTTTCCGCACCTCCATGCGCTGCGTACTCTGTTGTCGTCGGTGCAGTTTCTGCAGATCGACCCCCGGGCTTCCCGCCGGGCGACCGACCGGCTCGCCCCGCGGCAACTGCTGCCCGACGCCTCCAATCTCGCTACCGTGCTTGCCCGGCTTCGGGAGGAGACGCGGACCGACGAACGGCCGGACGGGCTGCTGGCGGACGTCGCCGCGGACTTGTCGTCGCTGATTCCGTCGGTGGCCGGTCTCGACGTGCGCGACGCCCCGGGCGACTCGGAGTACTCGTTCGCCCTCGATCTGGGCGATGCGCCGTCGTTCAGCTCTCGCGTGATCTCGGACGGCACGCTTCGCCTTCTGGCGCTGGTGACCATGCTCAACGATCCCCGGCACGGCGGCGTTCTCTGCTGGGAAGAACCGGAGAACGGCGTTCACGAGGCGCGAATCCCGGCGCTGATGGAACTCGTCCGGAACGCGGCGGGCCGTTCCGACTCTCCGCGGCGACCGCATGGGTGCTTTCAGGTCCTGGTGAACACGCATTCCCCGGTCGTGATGTCGGCGCTGAAGGACGACGAAGTCGTCGCTTCCGACATCGTGTCGACGTTGACGCCGGCAACCCGATCGCGCACGTCCCGAACGCGAATGAGGAGCGGCGTGTCCTCCGACCCGGAGACCGGACTCACCCGTTCCGAAGTCGCGGATATCCTGCGGCGGCACGTCGAGACGGCCTGACCATGTATCTGGCATACGCCTTGTTCTGCGAAGGCGGATCCGACTACTCCTACTTCGAAGTGCTTCTTCCGCGCGTCATCGAGTCGATCGTTCTGCGGAGCGGGAGAGTGCCCGTGGACGTACCGGAGCGGCCCAGCGTACGCCTCGGGAAGAGAGGTCGATCCGTGGATGCGGTCGCGGACGAAGCGTGTGACGGCCGCGAGGCGTTCCACATCGTGTTCATACACGCGGACACGGGGGGACGAGGCCAGCGCGCGGCGGTCGACCCTCGCAGCGCCGCCTACTGCGAGAAGATGCGCGAGCAGTGCGACCTGCCATCCGAACGCTGCGTGGTCGTGCGGCCCGCTTCCATGACCGAATCCTGGGCGCTTGCCGAGCCACGAGCCGTGCGCGATACGCTCGGATATCGGGGTGCTTCGGACCTCGGCCTGCCGGCTGACGCCAGGCAGGCCGAGGCGCGCCCGGACCCGAAAGCGTGCCTCGACGCGGCGGCGCGTTCGGTTCGAGGCTCTCGGATGTCTCGCGGCGTTACGCTCTTGCCCGCCATCGCCCGGCGCCAGTCGATTGACGCTCTGAGAGGATCTCGTTCGTTTCGGGAGTTCGAGTCCGGTCTCGGCGCGGCCCTGCGCGACTTGGGGGTGGTGGATGGGTAGCCGGCCGCCGGTTCCCGCGTCGCGCGGGGAGTTCGCCGGACCGAAGCGTCGTCGCTCCCCGCCCGCGGCTCACGTCGCGGACTGGAGGGCCCGAGGTCGAGGGCGGCCCCGGCCACTGCGAAGAGGCAGAAGAACAGCTTGTGAAGCTGCCGGCCCTGCGCGGACGGCTGATATCATATGCCGCGTGCAACTGGAATCGGGCGCGGGCGGCGTGCAGCAGACCGGACGACCGTCCCATCATACGTGGTGGCCGCTGGCCGAATTCGACATTCCGGGCCGGTGCGCAGTGGAGGCGGCATGAAGACGCGCCAAGCTGCTCTTGTCCGGCGCCGATCGTCGCGATCGCCATCACGCGCGCCGGGCGGACGCGGACCCTGATCCGCGCCGAGCGGCACCACGGCTACCCGAAGCCGCCGGCGCAGTTTCTCGCCGAGATGGCATCGGCACGGGGACCGGCCGATGAAGACACTGTTCCACGGGCTGAAGCTCTCCGGGCTCCTGTCCTTCGGGCCGGACGGGATCGATCTGCCGATGGAGCGGCTGAACGTGTTGATCGGTCCGAACGGATCCGGAAAATCGAACCTGCTGGAGGCGGTCTCCCTGCTGCAGGCGGCGCCGCGCGGCATCTCGGAGCCGATATCGGGCGCGGGCGGTGTCCGGGAATGGTTGTGGAAAGGACCGCAAGCGCCGCCTGCATTGACCCTGGAAGCCGTGGTCGACTTTCCGCCGGACGGCGCCCTTCGGCATTTCCTGGTTCTGGCGGATCTGGCTGGGCGCCTGTTCGTGGTCGACGAGCGCGTGGAACCCGTGCGGGCCGGCTCCGATCTCGGTGCGGAGCCTTCGTACTACCAGCCTCCCCGAGACGAGCAGGTAGCGCGGGAATTGTCGAGAAGGCGAGCACAGGCAGACTCCGACGGGTTCGCCGTTCACGAACGCCCGGGAGGCGTGGAGTTTCTGCCCGAACCCCGAGCGGAGGAATCCCTTCTGTACCATGCCGGCGTTCCACTCTACCCGGCGTTGTGGCATCTCAAGGAGAGGTACAGGCGCATCCGTCTCTACCGTAACTGGTCGTTCGGGCCGGCCGCGAAGTTGCGCCAGCCGTGCAGCGCGCATGCGCGGAGCGATTTCCTCGACGAGGGCGGAGAGAACCTGCCGCTCGTGCTGTCGCATTTGCACGGCCCGCACAAGCAGAGGCTTCTGGAAGCTCTGCGCAAGCTGTTCGACGGCATCCTCGACTTCCAGTGCCCGGTGACCGGCGGGATGGTGTCGTTGTTCCTGGAGGAATCGGGCAACCGCTCGATCCCGGCCGCCCGCCTGTCGGACGGGACCCTGCGCTACCTCTGCCTGCTGGCCGTCCTGCTGCATCCGGAGCCGCCTTCCTTGATCGGCATCGAGGAGCCGGAACTGGGCCTGCACCCGGACCTGCTGCCGACGTTGGCCGACCTGCTGGTCGAAGCCTCCGAGCGCACCCAGTTGATCGTGACGACGCATTCGGACGTGCTGGTGGACGCGCTGACGGATCAGCCGGAAAGCGTCGTGGTCTGCGAGAAGCACGACGGGCAGACGCAGATGCGGCGTCTCGACAAGGCGGATCTCGCCAAGTGGTTGCAGGACTACCGACTTGGTGACCTCTGGACCGCCGGCGAGCTGGGCGGCAACCGGTGGTGACGATGACGGTGTACGTCGAAGGCGGGGGCGACGGTCGGTCCCTTCGCGCCCGTTTCCGCGAGGGCTGGAGGCAGTTCCTTCAGTCGGCCGGCGCAGGCAGGGTGAAAATCGTTCGGGGTGGCGGGCGCGAGCAGACCTTTCGCCGTTTTGCCGCCGCCGTGACGGCTGCCGGTCCTCGCGCGGCCGTACTTCTGCTGGTCGACAGCGAGGGGCCGGTGGCGGAGGGACGTACGGTCTGGAAACACCTCGGCGCCCATGACGGTTGGACACGTCCCGACGGTGCGGGCGACGATCAGGCGTACCTGATGGTGCAGGTCATGGAGACGTGGTTTCTCGCCGACCGCGGTGCGTTACGCGCATACTTCGGCGCCGGGTTCCGGGAGAACGCCATCCGGGGCTGGCCGGCTCTGGAGAACGTTCCGAAGGCGAGGGTCTTCGAGGCGCTCGACCGCGCATCCGCTTCCTGCGGCAGGCGTTACGCCAAGGGCAGAGTGTCGTTCGAACTGCTGGCGCGGATCGACCCGGCGCGCGTGGAGGCGGCCTGCCCGCACGCCCGGGTGTTTCTGAATCGATTGAGGGCATCATGACGAAACGGAAAGAACGCGACGAGAACCCCCCGCCGCCGGCCCCGGACGCCCCGAATTCTTTCGATTTCTGGACGTCGCCGACCCTGGACGAACTGGCGAAGGCGCAGAACGTCGGCCCGCTGGACGTGCGCGCGATCTTCGGCAAGTGGCCGGGAGACGCGGACGACGGTTTCGAGGCGGACATCGACGAACTGCGGCACCCCGGGTCGGCGAAGGACGTCCGAAAGTAGTACGGGATGCGGCTGATCCACTACCTGGAGATCGAGAACTTCAAGCGCTTCGGCGCCCGGCAGCGGATCGCGCTCGATCACCCGGCGGTGCTGATCGGTCCGAACGACTGCGGCAAGACCACGGCGATTCAGGCGATCGCGCTCTGGTCGCAGGCGGTGCGGACGTGGTTCGAGGCGAAGGGAGAGTCGCGGCCGAAGGAGCGGCCGGCCACGGCGCTGAACCGGCTGAACGTCGTCTCGGTCCCCGTCCGGCGCACCCGCTATTTCTGGCGCGACGCCGTGGTGCGCCGTGGGAACCGGGACGTTCCGCTGTCCATCGGCGTGGGCGTCCTGCACGGCAACGCGGTCGAGCGGGTGACGATGCGCTTCCGCAACCAGGGCGACGAGCTGGTCTACTGCGCGCCGGACGACGGGACCCTGGGGAAGCCGGAGGCCATCGCGACGGCGGCGGCCCTGAACGTGAGGCTGCTCCACCCGATGTCGGGCCTTGAAACCGAGGAGCCGGTCCTCCGTCCCGGGCGCATCGACGTGCTGCTGGGCCAGGGACAGACGGCGCAGGTGCTCCGCAACCTGTGCCTGCTGGTGTTCCGCGACGCGCCCGCCGACTGGTGCCGCATCGCCGCGCTGATGGAGCGGCTGTTCTCGGTCCGGCTCGACGACCCGACGGAAACGGCGCGCGGCGGCATCGATCTCTTCTACCGGCAGGCGGGCGTGAAAGAGCCGCTGGACCTTGCGCTCGCGGGGCGGGGATTCCAGCAGATGCTGCTGCTTTTCGCCTACCTCTATTCGCATCGCCGCGGCGTGCTGCTGATCGACGAGCCGGACGCCCACCTGGAGATCCTGCGGCAGAAGCAGGTCTACGTGCTGCTGCGGGAGGTCGCGGCGGAGAACGAGTCGCAGGTGGTGCTGGCGACCCATTCGGAAGTGCTGCTCGACGAGGCGCTCGACCGCAACCTGACGTTGCTGCTGCGAGGGCGGGCCGACGATCTGGCCGCCCGGAAGGACGTGCGGAGCGCGCTCCGGCACTACGGCGCCGCGCACTACGTCCGGGCCGTCGACCGCGGCTACGTCCTGTACGTCGAGGGCCGGACGGACCTCGACGTCCTGCTGGCGCTGGCGCGGCGGCTGGACCATCCCGCGGCGGCGGCCCGGGACGCGCGGATCAACGTGTTCCACGTCCGGGACAATCATCCGGACCCCGATCTGGACGCGGAACTCGAGCGGGTGGAGGGCGGTTTCGGCGTCACGCCGCGGAAGCACTTCTTCGCGTTGCGGCAGATGGCGCCCGGCCTGCGGGGGCTGGCGATCCTGGACAACGACGGCGGGGCGCACCAGGACGCGGACGCCGGCGGGCTCCGCGTCGTCTACTGGAAGCGCTACGAGGTCGAGAACTACGTCGTCACGCCCGACGTGCTCCGCCGCGCCGCCGCCGAGCACTACGGGGACGCGCCGCGGTTTGCGGACGAAGCCGGGGCGGCAGCCGAGGCGGTGCTCGAAGCGCTGGTCCTGGAACGCGTCTTCGACGGCCGCGCGGAGGATCTCGCGACCTGGAAGGCGGCCGGCGCGGAGGCGGCGCGGCTGCTGTGGGAGGCGCGGACCGAACGACTGAAGCTGAGTGACTTCGCCGAGGAGTTCTTCCGCCGTCTCGCGGCGGCGCTCGGACACGCGATGCTGTTCCGCAAGGGCGAACTGCACCGGCTCGCGTGGTTCGTCGACCCGTCGTCCATTCCCCCGGAAGTGGGCGAGAAGCTCGATCTGCTGCAGGCGCTTTTCGCCGACGCCGCGCCGGGTGGGGAACAGGCATGAACCCGAGGCCTGACGTGAAGCCGACCGGCGAAGCGGCCTTCGAGACGGTCATCGAGGCGCATCTGCTGGCGCACGGCTGCGTCGCCGCGCCCGGAGCCGGCTTCGACCGCGAGCGGGCCGTCTTTCCCGACGCCGCGCTCGCGTTCGTCCGCGAGACGCAGCCGAAGGAGTGGGCCCGGCTCGAGGCGCTGCTGGGCGCGCGCACCGGCGCGCAGGTGCTCGCCGACCTGTGCAAGTGGATGGACGCGCACGGCGCGCTGGCGACGCTGCGCCACGGCTTCAAGTGCCACGGCCGGACGCTGCGCATCGCCTTCTTCCGCCCCGCCCACGGGCTGAACCCGGAGCTCGACGCGCGCTACGCCGCCAACCGGGTCGGCGTCACCCGGCAGTTGCGCTTCTCGCCCCGCTCGGAGCAGTCGCTCGACGTGGTGCTGAGCGTCAACGGCGTGCCGGTCGTCACGGTGGAACTGAAGAATCCGCTGACCGGGCAGACGGTCGAGGACGCGCGCCGGCAGTACCGGCGCGGCCGCGACCCCCGCGAGCCGATCTTCTCGTTCAAGCGGCGAACCCTGGTCCACTTCGCCGCCGACACCGAGTCGGTGGCGATGACCACCCGGCTCGCCGGCGCCGCGACGCGCTTCCTGCCGTTCGACCGGGGCCGCGGCGGGGGCGCCGGCAACCCGCCCGACCCGGCGGGGCGCGGCTACCGCACGGCGTACCTGTGGGAGGAGGTCCTCGCGCGCGACAGCCTGCTCGACCTGCTGGCGCGGTTCCTCCACCTGCAGACCGTCGAGAAGCGCGACGACCGCGGCCGGCGGGCGCCGGTCGAGACGCTGATCTTCCCCCGCTACCACCAGTTGCAGGCGGTGCGCCTGCTCGCGGAGACGGCGCGGCGCGAAGGCGTCGGGCGCAACGCCCTCGTCGAGCACTCCGCGGGCAGCGGCAAGAGCAACACCATCGCGTGGCTCGCGCACCGCCTCGCGTCGCTGCACGACGCCGGGGACCGCCGCGTCTTCGACACCGTCGTCGTGGTGACCGACCGCGTGGTGCTCGACCAGCAGCTCCAGGACGCCATCTACCAGTTCGAGCACAAGCGCGGCGTGGTGCGGAAGATCGACGGCGGCTCGCGGCAGCTCGCCGAGGCGCTGGAGCAGGCGGTCCCCATCGTGGTCACGACGCTCCAGAAGTTCCCCTTCGTCTCCCGGCAGTTGCTCCGGTTGGCCGAGGAGCGGGGCGCGGAGGGGACCGGCGTGCTGCCGACCCGCCGCTGCGCGGTGGTCGTCGACGAGGCGCACAGTTCGCAGGGGGGCGAGGCGGCGACCGAGTTGAAGGCGCTGCTCGGCGGCGAAGCGTTGCGCGCCGAGGCGCGGCGGCGCGCGGCCGAGGAGGGCCGCGGCGGCCTGGAGGAGCTGTTCGTCGCCATGGCCAAGCGGGGCCGGCAGGCGAACCTGAGCTTCTTCGCCTTCACGGCGACCCCCAAGCACCGGACGCTGAAGGTGTTCGGCCGCGGCGGGCGGCCCGCGCACCGCTACACGATGCGGCAGGCGATCGAGGAAGGGTTCATCCTCGACGTGCTGAAGCACTACACGTCGTACGCCGCCTACTACCGGCTCCTGAAGGCGTGCGCCGACGACCCGCACGTGGAGCGGAAGAAGGCGGCCCGCGCGCTCGCGCGCTTCCTGCGGCTGCATCCGCACAACGTCGCGCAGAAGACGGAAGTGATGGTCGAGCACTTCCAGGCCGTCACCCGCCACCGGATCGGCGGGCGCGCCAAGGCGATGGTGGTCACCGGTTCCCGCCTCGAAGCGGTCCGCTACAAGCAGAGCTTCGACCGCTACGTCCGCGGGAAGGGCTACGCCATCCGCTCGCTGGTGGCGTTCTCGGGCGCGGTGGAGGACGACCGGCTGCCGGGCGTCACCTACACCGAAGAGCAGATGAACGACGGCGTCCGCGAGAAGGAACTGCCGGAGCGCTTCGCCGCGCCGGACCACCACGTTCTGCTCGTGGCCGAGAAGTACCAGACCGGCTTCGACCAGCCGCTGCTGCACACGATGTACGTCGACAAGCGGCTGGCCGGCATCCAGGCCGTGCAGACCCTCTCGCGCCTCAACCGCGTCCACCCGCTGAAGGAGGACACCTTCGTCCTCGACTTCGTCAACGGCCGCGAGGAGATCCGCGCGGCGTTCAAGACGTACTACGAGGGCGCCGCGCTGGGCGAGGAGGTCGATCCGGCGCGGATGTACGTCGTCAAGGGCGAGCTCGACGCCTCGGGCGTCTATCTCGACGAGGAGGTCGGACGCTTCTGCGCGGCGTACTTCAAGCCGGTGCGGCGGCAGAGCGCGGCGGACCACCGGGCCATGAACGCGGCGCTCGATCCGGCGGCGGCCCGTTTCGCGGCGCGGCTCGACGACGACGAGGAAGCGGCGGAAGTCTGGCGCGGCAAGGCGCAGGCGTTCCGCAACCTCTATGCGTTCCTGAGCCAGGTGATTCCCTACCAGGATTCGGACCTCGAGCGCCTGTACGTCTATCTCCGCCACCTGTCGGCGAAGCTGCCGCGCCGGCGGCCGGGCCCCGCCTACCGCTTCGACGACGAGGTGCGGCTGGAGTATTACCGCCTGCAGAAGATCGGCGAGGGGTCGATTCCGCTCGCCGAGGGCGATGCGCAGGCGCTGGACGGGCCGACCGAGGTGGGCAGCGGCGCCGCCCGCGCCGAGGAAGTGCCGCTCTCGCGGCTCATCGACGTCGTCAACGAACGCTTCGGCGCCGACTTCACCGAGGCCGACCAGCTCTTCTTCGATCAGGTCGTCGAGGCCGCGGTCTCCGACGGCGAGCTGCGCCGCACCGCCGCGGTCAACCCCGAGGCCCGGTTCGGGCTGGTGTTCCGGCAGTTGATCGAGCGCCTGTTCGTCGAGCGGATGGACCAGAACGAGGACATCTTCGTCCGCTTCATGAACGACCCGGCGTTCCAGGGCGTCGTCACCGAGTGGATGGCGTCGGAGGCGTACCGGCGCCTGCGCGCGGCGGACGCCGCGGCTCCCGCTCCCGGCGCGCCGGACGCCGGCGTGCCGCCGTTCCCGGTGGTGCGGCCGGCGCCCGAGGAGCGGTACGCCGCCTGCGTGCCCCTGGTGCCGCTGGCCGCCGCCGCCGGCGGGTTCGGCGACCCGCGGCCCGTCGCGGCGGAGGACGAGTGGGAGTGGGTCGCCCTCGACACCGGCCGCCGTCTGCGCCCCGGCATGTTCGTCGCCCGCGTCGTCGGGCGGTCGATGGAGCCGGCGATACCCGACGGCGCGTGGTGTCTCTTCGCGGCCCCCGTCACCGGAACCCGCCAGGGCCGCATCGTCCTCGCCGCGCTGCGCGACACCGTCGATCCGGAGACCGGCGAGCGCTACACCGTCAAGCGCTACCGGAGCGAGAAGACGCCCGCCGGCGACACCTGGCGCCACGCCGCCGTCACCCTCCAACCGATCAACCCCGGCTTCGCGCCCCTGGTCCTCGCCGCCGCGGACGCCGAGCGGATCCGGGTGGTGGCGGAGTTCGTCGAGGTCGTGCATCCGCCGGCGCGGTCCGGGCGGCTTCCCCGGTGACGCCCGGACGAGCGCCGGCGCGTGGAGCGATAGAACCCGGGAATTCGAACTCGTCGAGAAGCAGGTGGGCGGAATCGGAATACATCGGGCGCCCGTTCTTCGTTTCCCAAATCGCGGATCTCGGGCCGGAGCAATTTCAAGAGGCGCAAGGCAACCCGGTTGCCGACCTGATGGAAGCATCATCAGTGCGTTGACGAATGCACGCCATGCTATCCTGTCCAACTTGGGGGAAAGCACGTCATGATTCACCGGGTCACCATTCGGCACTTCAAGCGGTTCCGGGATCAGGCGTTCGATCTCGCGGAATCGGTAGTGCTCGCCGGGCCGAACAACGCCGGCAAGTCGACCTTGCTGCAGGCGATCGCCGCCTGGAAGCTTGGGCTCGATCGGTGGGTGGCGCAACGCGAGGGGAGCCGGGCGGTCGCGCGGTCCGGCATCGCCATCACCCGCGGCGACTTCACCGCGGTCCCGCTACGCGAGATGAACCTGCTGTGGGAGGACCGCAAGGTCACCGGCCAGAAGGGGATGGCGAGCGAGCGGCGGCTCATCGAGATCGTCGTCGAAGGGAAGACCGCCGTCGAAGGGAAGACCGACGCTGAGCCGTGGACCTGCGGGATGGAGTTCCAGTACGCCAACCGCGATCTGATGTACGCGCGCCCCCGCGGCGCGCGCAGTCTCGACCGCGAGGCGATCCAGAAATTCCCGCCGTTGTCGGCCCAGGAGCTCGGCATCGTCCACGTACCACCGCTCTCGGGCATCGAGCGCGACGAGCCGCGGCGCGACCGCGGCATGCAGGACTTGCTGGTCGGGCAGGGGCGGCCGGGCGAAATCCTGCGGAACCTCTTGCTGGAGATCGCCGAGAAGGACGACGAGAGCTGGCAGGAGCTGTCGGGCCATCTGCGGGATCTGTTCCAGATCGAGCTGGTGAAGCCTGTTTACTCGCTGGCGCAGCCTTACATCGTCTGCGAGTACCGGGAGCAGAACCACGACCGCCCGCTGGATCTGACCAACGCCGGCAGCGGCACTCTCCAGGTCCTGCTCCTGTTCGCGTTCCTGTACGCGCGGCCCGCGGCGGTGCTCCTGCTCGACGAGCCGGACGCGCACCAGCACGTCATCCTGCAGCGGCAGGTTTACGACCGGATACGCACCGTGGCCCGCCAGCGCGGAGGGCAGGTACTCGTGGCTACCCACTCCGAGGTCGTGATAGACGCGACCGAGCCGACGCGGGTAATGGCTTTCTTCAGCCAGGAGCCGCGACTGCTTGCTACCAAGAACGAGCGCGCCCGGCTCCGGGAGGCGCTCAAGCGGGTGACCACCACCGACCTGCTGCTCGGGCGGGAAACGGGAGCCGTCCTTTACGTCGAAAGTGAAACGGACGAAAAGATACTGTCCGGCTGGGCGCGCACCCTCAAGCACCCCGCGACGCGCTTCCTGGAACGGCCGTTCGTTCATTGGCTGCGTAGCCGAAGCCTGCGAGAGGCCAAGGAACATCTCTTCGCTCTCAGCGGCGCATTTCCGAATATTCGTGCGCTCTGCCTGCTCGATGGCGACAACCGCGACGAGCCGGACGACGAGACGACCGCCTCCGGTCTGGTCGTGCTGCGCTGGCGCCGGTACGAGATCGAGAACTACCTCATGCAGCCGGAGGTCATCGGCCGGTTCGCGTTCCCGAAGAATCTTCCGCTAATGCGCCAGCAGGTGGACGCGGCGTTCCAGCAGCAGGTACCTGCGGGGACCGATCCCTTCGGCGACCACGTGGCGCTCACACGCGTCAAGGCGAGCAACGAGTTCCTCGTGCCGCTGCTCGAAACCCTGGGCTGCCCGACCCCCAAGAGAGATCTCTACTTGCTGGCTGAAACGATGACCCCGGAGGAAATCCATCCCGAAGTCACCGAAAAACTGGACCGGTTGGTGGAAGTCCTCGTGCCGGGGAGTGAGGAGTGATCTCCCCGGAGTTCGTCCAGGTCGCGCACCCACTGGTGCCGCGGTCCGGCGGCTTCCGCGGTGACGCCCGCCCGCCGGTGGGGACATGAAGCCTTGATCACGCCGGCGGCCGTCATGCCGCAACGACTCCCGCCCGGCTTGGCGGCTCGCAACCCGCGGCTCGTTCCGTTCCCTCTGTTTGTAGCCGGTCAGAACCTGCCTTCCCGCACGGTCGCGCCGCGCGTCAGCTTCTTCACCACCTTCGGGAACGCCGGCTCGCCGGTTTCCGGCCGGACGCCCTTTTGCCGGGACTTCTCGGCCACGCTGTCCAGGGCCGCCAGCTTGCGGGAGCCGCGCAGGGCGCGCCCGTCCGCGGCGTAGTACTCGAACCACGGCCGGCCCGCCGCCGCGTACTGCGCCGCCGTCGGCGGCCGGTGCGGCGGCGCGGAGCCGGTGACGTGGAAGTACTGCACGCTGTTCAGCACGTGCGCGAAACAGCGCGAGCGCGACGACTGGTCCCAGGCGTCCAGGCCGTGGGTGTCCTCGCAGACCTCCTGGCGCATGCGGCCGCCGGGCGCCAGGCCCATCTCCTGCCGGGGTGCTTGGGCCGCTTGGAGATCCGAAGGCGTGCCGCCGTTCCCGGTGGTGCGGCCGGCGCCCGAGGAGCGGTACGCCGCCTGCGTGCCCCTGGTGCCGCTGGCCGCCGCCGCCGGCGGGTTCGGCGACCCGCGGCCCGTCGCGGCGGAGGACGAGTGGGAGTGGGTCGCCCTCGACACCGGCCGCCGTCTGCGCCCCGGCATGTTCGTCGCCCGCGTCGTCGGGCGGTCGATGGAGCCGGCGATACCCGACGGCGCGTGGTGCCTCTTCGCGGCCCCCGTCACCGGAACCCGCCAGGGCCGCATCGTCCTCGCCGCGCTGTGCGACGCCGTCGATCCGGAGACCGGCGAGCGCTACACCGTCAAGCGCTACCGGAGCGAGAAGACGCCCGCCGGCGACACCTGGCGCCACGCCGCCGTCACCCTCCAACCGATCAACCCCGACTTCTCGCCCCTGGTCCTCGCCGCCGCGGACGCCGAGCGGGTCCGGGTGGTGGCGGAGTTCGTCGAGGTCGTGCACCCGCCGGCGCCGCGATCCGGTCGGCTCCCGCGGTGACGTCCGGACAGGCGCCGTCGCCGACGCGCGTCCACGGTCCGGTCGGCTCCCGCGGTGACGTCCGGACAGGCGCCGTCGCCGACGCGCACCCGCCCGCGCCACCGCCGCCCGGTGACGTTCGTGCAAGCGCTAGCGACGGGCGGATGTCGTACACTGACAGTATGGCGACGGGAGGGAAACCAGCGGTGCGATCCGGGCGTGACCGAGGCGTTGCCGAACCACCCGACTGCGCCGTGCTCCCGGTGTTTTGAGCATGTCGGTCAGGCGCTTCGAGACGGCGATCGGTTTCGTCGACTGGAATACGGCCGTAATCGCGTCCGGCGCCGCTCGCAGCAAACGCCCGGAAACCGTTGCCGCTACGGCCCTCAAACATGTCGAACGGGTTGTGTCGAACTACTTGGGGTCCGCCAGCGGACCACGATACCGGGTGCGGCTGCGGTTGTACGCGGGGTGGCACGCAGGAACGACCAGAACGGACTATTTCCACGGCGTAGACAAGATCCGGCAAAAATACGCGAGGGGAATCCGAACGTATCGTGACGGTCGCGTGGCGTTCCTCGGGGGCGACGACGGCATTCAGTTCGGCGCCCGGCTGGCGTGCGCATCGGACAAGCGACTGGTTCGGAAGCACGGCGTCCACTTCCTCGATACACTGAGGGACCGTGACGGAGAGCCGACCGAAAAAATGGTGGACACCGCGCTCGTCGCCGATCTTCTCGGCCTGGCGATGCGGAAGCAGGCCGACCGCTACGTGGTGGTGTCCGACGACGACGACATGCTGCCGGGCCTGTTCGCGGCGGAGGCCGCGGGCGCCAGGGTCCGCATGTTGAGCCGGCCGGGAGCGGGCAGTCGATTCATGACGCACGCCGCGGATCTCGTCGCCACGTACAGGAGCGCCGAACCATGAACGACGTGCTGCGCGAGGAAATCGAAGATCTCCGGCTGTTCGCGGATCCGTTCGAAGAATTCAGGACGTCGCCGAACGGCGACGGGTGGACGGCGACCTTCGTGCGCAAGGGCGAAGAAATCGTGATTCAGCGCGAAGCGGACGGCGCCATCCGCACGCGGCGCGGTCCGGGGCAGCCAAGATATCGCGGTCTCAAGAGCCTGCTGGTCGGCGAGGCGTTCGCCCATCTCGCCCGCCTGGCCAGCGCCCAGTTGCACGTCACGAGAAGACTCGCCGACGAGACGACCGGCGCGCTGAAGGAACCGCTGCCGAACGCCGGCCGGATCGAGTGCGGCGGCGACCCGGCGGAACTGACGTTCGACAAGGTTTGCGAGAGGCTGGAGTCCCCGGCCGACGGCCTCCGGGTCTTCGTCGTCAACGGCGCCGCCGGCGTCGGCAAGAGCCACCTCATCGAGCGCATCGTGCGGCGCCGGGCGGCGCCCGCGTCGTATACGTCGGGCGCGCCCCTGCTGCTGCACGTCGAGAGCCGGGGCAAGGTGCTCACGTCGTTGAGCGACCGCATCGCGGGCACGTTGTCGAGCCTGCGCGCCAGTTTCGTCGAGGAGGAACTGAAACCGCTGGTTCGGCGCGGCGCCGTCCAGGTGGCCATCGACGGCTTCGACGAGCTCTCCGACAGCCGGGGCTACGCGCGCGCCTGGGGGGCGTTGCGGGACTTCATCCGGGATCTCGGCGGAAAGGGCACGTGCCTGCTGGCCGGACGCGACACGATGCTCGACGTCGAAACGGTTCGCGAAGGCCTGGGAAATACGGTGGACGGCGATTCCATTACGCTGCTGCGCGTCGAGCATCCGCCGGCCGGCGAAGTGTGTGTCTGGTTGTCCCGGCGCGACACGTGGAGCGGTCGAACCCGGGAACTCGAACTCCTCGAGAAGCAGGTGGGCGCGATCGGATACCTCGGACGGCCGTTCTTCGTTTCCCAAATCGCGGATCTCGGGCCGGATCGATTTCAAGAGGCGCAGGGCGACCCGGTCGCGGACCTGATGGAAAGCATCGTCAGAAGAGAAGGGCCCAAGTTGACGGGCGAGGCGTCGGGCATCGATCCCGGACACGCATCCGCGCTCTATCGCCGGGTCCTCTCGGAGACCGCGCAGATGATGATGGACGACGAAACGGACGCGGTGGACGTGGACCTGGTGGGGTTGGTGATCGAGGACGTCTTCACGGATCAGGCCGATGCGGAGACGGTCAAGGCGCTCGCGCAACGGGCCGGCGCGCTGGCGCTCCTGGAGGAGACCGCGGGGGACGGCGGCAAGCGTTCCTTCCCGCACGAAACGGTCAGGTCGTATTTCTTCGCGCACAGCGTCTTCGAGCAGTTTCCCGAGCACGGCGCGTCGACGGGATTGCGCCGCGTGCCGTTGAGCGCCGACGACTTCCGGATGTTCAATCGTGTCGCGCGGCGCCGGACCCCCGAAGAACAGGCGCGGCTTCGCGAACGGTTGCTCGCCGGACTCCGCGAGGCGAACGGCTACGACTATCTGCGGGCGAACGTCGGCGGACTGCTGCTGGCCTTTGCGCCCCTGGCGGAGGACGAGGGATCGGAGGGAGATCCGCTCCATCTCGCGAACCTGGAATTGAGCGACGCCTGGATGGCCGACGTTCTCGGCTTACCGCGGGTGCGCATGGTGGGTTGCCGCATCAATCGTCTGGACGTCCGGGGCGCGGATCTTCACGGCGTCCGGTTTTCGGACGTCTCCGTACATGAACTGATCGTCGACCCGTTCGTCAGGTTCGGGGAGAGCGTGCCGCGGGTCAACGCCGTCATAAGCTACGACAAGTCCGAAAAACCCCGCTGGCTCGACTCGCCGTCGGAATGGATCGAGCAGCAAGCCGCGGCGCCGGCGCCGCCGGATCGGGACGGTCCGGATCCGGATGAAAGATGGTACCTGCTGGAGAAGTTCGCGCGCATATCGATGCGGCAGTATGCGATACGGTCGGGTCAGGGCAACGACGATCCGGCGTCCAGGAAGATCCTGCGCTCGCCGCTCTGGCCGGGCCTGCGTGAACTTCTGTTTCGTCACGACCGGCTGGAAGTGCTTGACAATGAAGCGGCCGGCCCCAGGTCCGAATGGTTCCATCTGGTCGCCGGGGCGGAGTTTCTGGACCCGGCGTCCGACGTTCAGGACAGCACCAGGAAGATTCTCTCGGAACTGAACGTCGGACCGCGGACGGCTCGAATCGCTTGATCTTCGCCGCATCGCCGTGCTCGGCGAGCACCTTGTCGAGCGCGGACGAACGACACAGGAGGCACTCCAGGTCGTGGGCGTCCGTGTACAGCAAGTTGTCGGACTCGGCGCGCGGGCTCGTCGCGAACTCGTAGTCCGCGTCGACGATTCCGAGAGCGCCCGCGATTCGAGCCGTGTCGATCTGTCGAATCGCTCCGACGACGTTCGGTTTGCCCTCGCCATCGACGAGTTCGCAGTTCGAGTGGCGCCGCGACTTCCAGAACCGGATGTCATCCTTGCCTTCGAGCAGCAGAAAGGCCCCGGCGTGGGACATGCGGCTCATCTTGATCTCCGCCACCAGCGCGCCGGGAGACTTGTGTCCCTGCATCGTCGTGACTGTCGGAACCGGGATCAGTCGCCCAGGCCGACCATCAGGTCGTTCCGGTCGCCGACGATGAAGGGCGAGTGCGTGGCGACCACGGCGTCGATGCCGGACAGTTCGACGATGGCCGTCAGGTCGGACAGAAATTTCTTTTGCCATCCGACGTGAAGAGACAGTTCCGGTTCGTCGATCAATACGATGGTATTCTGCTTGACCTTGAACAGAAGGTCGTAGTGCAGCACGAGCTCGTGCTGTTCGCCGGAAGAGAGCGAGTCGAGCGGTAGCTGGTGGCCACTCTGGTCTTCCGCCACAAGGCTCTTTTCTTCTCTGTCGAGGCACACACGCTTGTTCCGGAACTGTCTTCGGTTACCGGGTATTCAGGCCGATTTCGCCCGTGCCACAGGGGCGAAATGGAGCGGACGTTCGGGGAAGTTGCGGCATGACGCTGTTGCGCCGGCACAGTTTTGTCGTTCTGGCGGGACGGGGTTTCTACCCGTATGGAGGGGCGGCGCGCAGTGTTCCGGCCGCGCATTCTCACCCGGCCGTCGGCGCGGCGTTCTCGTCGGCGCGGCGGCGAAGTCCGGAATACGGAGTGGGTCCGGGCGGTTGCGGCCGGCCCGGCGTCGAGATGGCGGAGAGCGAGCCGGGGGGCGCGGTTCCGCGGGTATCGGTTCGGGGTCGCGGACCGCGCGGGCCCGGGCGGCGCGGATGCGCGGGCCCGGGCGGCGCGGATGCGCGACCCCGCGCCGCCGGCGTCAGGCGGGCGGCGGCAGGGCGAGGGCTTCGGGGACGACGGGTTCGGGGGCGCGCAGCATCGTGGTGAACAGGGCGCGCGGGTCGAGACGGCGTTGGCGGGCGGTGCGCACGACGCTGGCCAGGATTTGTTGGGTGTCGGCCCCGCGCCGGGTGCGGTTGCCGCCGCAGACCTTGCGTATGGCCACCGCGGGCCGGATGGCCTGTTCGGCCCGCCAGTTGGTGGCGTCGATGGACGGGTCGCGCAGGAAGAGGAACACGGCCGGGAATTCGCGGGCCAGATGCCCGGCGAAGCGCTCGGCGGCGGCCAGCGGCGGCGGGGCGTCGATGAGCCGGCCGAGCCGGGCTTCGAGCCGGCCGCGGGCCGACGCGAGGCCGTGCTCGCCGGTGCCGCCGGCGTTGCAGCGCGTCCGCAGGTCGAGGGCGTCCTGCAGGACCGTCTGCACGGCGGCGGCCCAGGGGCTGTCGGGATGATCGTTCCGCAGGTCCTTGCAGCGCCGCAGGAGATGCGCCAGACAGGTCTGATGGGGCGCGTGCTCGAAGCCGCGATACGCCACCCACCCGTCCCGCACCAGCACGCCCGCGAAGTCGGCGCCGAGCACGGCGGCCGCGTCGGCGAACCCGCGGCCGGCGCGGATGGAGTACACCGTCGTCTCCGGGGTGGCGTACGCCCACAGCCAGAAGGGTTCGGTGTTCACGCGCCAGCCGGTCTCGTCGGGCGTGACCACCGGGCTGCGGCGGACCTGCTCGCACAGCGCCGCATACGCAGGCGCGGCCGCGTCGGCCGTGCGGTGCAGCAGCCGGACCAGCCCCCCCTGGTCACGTGCAGCCCGAACCGGGTCTCCAGCACGCGGACGGTCTTCTCCAGCGGCAGGCCCCACTCAGTGTGCAGCTCGGCGGTCAGGGCGGCGACGTTCGGCCCCAGCTGCACGCCGGCTGCGCCGAGCGCATCGGAGGTCTGCAAGGGGTGCCGGCCCTGCACGCGCCGCCGGCACTGCGCGCAGTGGCCCACCTCGACGTCGAAGCGGCGCACCAGCGGGCGCACGTCCGGCACGTCTTCCTGATACTGCTCCGCCACCCGATCCAGGGCGACGGCGCCGCCGCAGTCCGGGCACGTCTTCGGGGTCGGCGCCGCATAGATCTCGTCGACCCGGGTCGGCGGCCGGCGGTTTCCCTGCTTCCCGTACTGCGCGCCGGCGCGCCGCCCCGGGGGGCGTCCGGTTCCCTGGCGGCGGTCCTTGGCGAAGGGGGCGGCCTGCCGGCGTCCGGCGCGCCGCGCGGCCTCGAGTTCCTTCTCCAGGTCCTCGCTGCGGCGCTTCCAGTGGTCCCGCTCCTCGATCAGCGTGGCGTTTTCTCGTTCGAGGTGTTCGATGCGCCGCACGTCCCGGGAGTCCCGCTGGGGTCCAGGTCCCATCGAACCGCTCCGGTCATCGCTCCTGCGCGCCATACTTCACGTATCGGCACGTGGTCGACGGACCTGCATACCTTTTCGTGGATTTTTTTCGCCCGACCCGGTAACCGAAGACCCGGAACTTTCCGTTCACGCTGTTCAGAAGAAGACGGAGCCGGTTCGCCAGATCCTCCAGGGCCCCGAGTTTGCGCTCGACGTCCTCGACGTAGAGCGTCATGACCCGGGTCCCCGTGGAATCCATTTCGTCCAGGCTGGCGGCGTCGAAAGGGCGGTTAGGCGTCTCGTCGAGGATGCCGATCTCCCGAAGCTCGGACGTCTTTTCGTCGAGCGCCGTCATGCGTTCCCCGAGTTCAACGGGATCGAGTTGGTTGGTCACCGCCGAAATCAGACGCTGCGGAAACGACTGGTCCAAGGTCTGCGCGTATCGTCCATACGTCGCCATCGTGTCGCGGATACGTCGCTGAAAGTCCAGGCTGCATTCGAGGACGCTTGAAACGAAAACGAAGGAACCGCGTACAAATCCGATTTTCGGCCGGATGCTCGATTCGGTCCGCACGAGTCGTTGCGCCTCGATCAGGAAGGCGTTCGTACTCTCCAGAAACGCGTCCAGCCACGGCGGTTTCTCGTTCAACAGGCTGTCTGTGGTTCCGATAAGCCCAATATTGAAATCCAACTTGGGGTTGTCGCCGAACCGCGAAAGCACTTCGAACTCGGAGAGCACTTCGCCGTCGCGCACGTCAATCCAGGCGTTCTGGATGCTGTGATGGCGTTGGATGTAGTCGATTCGCGCGGCGACGGATTCCGCCTTGGACGGACGGAGGTCCACTGGGTCAGTGTGAGGATCACCTTCCGCCCTCGTCAACGTCAGGTCGCCCGCCCTCTCGCCGTTGCTGTTTTCGACGTTGCGGGATGCCCGCAATTCCAGAGTGCTGCCGTCCTCGAAACCCAGAAGAAAGCGTGCGAACGGAATGCGCTTGAAACAGGTGAGGTCGTTGCGCAAAAGGGCGTCGACCATCCGCAGCACCGTGGTCTTCCCTACGCCGTTCGGGCCGTGCAGGAGCGTGACCCGATCACGGAGGTTGAGGTCGATACGGTGGTCGTAGATGCCGAAGAGGCCGTCGACCTCGATACGTTGGAGTCGAAGCAGCGGAGACTCGTGCATCGGTGGCAGTCCATCGCACGGAACGACGGCACGCGGCCCGAGCCTCTCCGGTGCGGAGGTCCGGGAGAGGTCGGGCAGCCTCGCGGTGAGGGTCCCCGCCTGCATCGCAGGGTCCCGCCACGGGCGGTCGAGACGGGCGGCGTCCGCGATCTACCGGTCGAGCGCGAACACGAAGAGGTAGCTCGAATTCTCCAGGTTGTCGTACTTCACGGGGTGCAGGTGCCGGCCGCTGGACTGCACGGCGACGTACTGCGTGGGACCGATGGCGTAGGTGACGGGGGCGCCCTTGAGGGGGGTGCCGACGTTGAACCGCCACAGCTCTTCCAGGGTCTCGTCGTTGTAGGCGACGATCCAGCCGTCCTGCAGGGCGGTGAACACCAGGCCGCCGGCGGTGGCGACGACTCCCGACCGGATTTCGATGTCGGTGACCGCCTTGCCGAGCACCTCGTGTTCGACGGCGTCGAACGCGGTCAGCGCGCCGTAGTAGAGGTCGCTGTCGTAACGGCGGCGCTCGCTCCGCTGGGGATCGACGTCGCCCGCGGGCGAGGCGGGGGCCATGGCCGCGCCGTTCTGTTCGAAGCAGCCCTCGGTGCCGACGCCGTAGGCGATGCGCTTCACGGGGTTGTAGGCCAGGGGCTGGTGGGCCACCCCGCCGTGCCAGGTCGGGCAGGCCCGCTTCATCTCGTCGCGGTCCGCGCGCAGGGCGCGGGCCTCGGGGTTGTAGATCTGCACGTCGAGGTTCGGGTCGTACTCGACGGGCTTGCCGGTCACGGGGTCGAGCCCGGCCGTCCAGTTCAGGTCGTTGACGTACTTCGCGCCCCGGATGAAGCCGCCGTCGGTGCGGTCGAGGGTGTAGAAGAACCCGTTGCGCCCGTAGTGGGAGACGACCTTGCGCAGGCGGCCGTCGATCTCCAGGTCGTACAGCATGTGCACGCCGACCTCGTCGTAGTCCCAGGAGTCGTTCGGGGTGTACTGGAAGTGCCACGCGAGCTCGCCGGTGTCGACGTCGAGGGCGACCGCGCTGTTGGTGTAGAGGTTGTCGCCGGGGCGGAACTCGGCGTCGTAGCCGGGGAACGGGTTGCCGGTGCCGACGATGTAGAGGTTCGTCTCGGGGTCGTAGGACCCGGTCTGCCAGATGCCCCCGCCGCCGGTCTTCCAGGCGTTGTGGTCGTCCTTCCAGGTCTCGCTGCCGGGCTGGCCCGGTTCGGGCACGACGTACCAGCGCCACAGCTCCTGGCCGGTGTCGACGTCGAGGGCGGCCACCCAGCCGCGGGTGCCGCCGTCGCCGGCGCCGTTGTGCACGAGGACCTTGCCGTCGATGACGATCGGGGCGGTGAGGAACCGCTCGCGGCGGCCGAACTCGTTGGCGCCCGCGACCTCCACGTCCCACACGATCTCGCCGTTGTCGCGGTCGATGGAGATGACCCGGCCGTCGGGCAGGTTCGCCAGCACCCGGTCTTCCCAGAGGGCGATGCCGCGGGTGCGCGACGTGTTGCCTTCGTGGTCCACGCCGGGGTCCGCGATCCAGACGAACTCGCCGTAGTTGGGGTTGCGGGCGTCGATCTTGTAGACGGTGCCCCAGCCGTCGCTGGTGTACAGGAAGCCGTTGTCGACCAGCGGGTTGACCTCGCTCTCGGGGCCGTTGCGCCCGGTGTCCTGCATGCCGCCGAGGGCGAGGGCCCACACCATGCGGAGGTCGCCGACGTTGCCGCGGTCGATCTGGGTGAGCCGCGAGTAACGGGTCGACCCGTAGTCGCCGTTCATGAGCAGCCAGTTCTGCGGCTCGTTCGCGGCGTTGATCAGGCGGTCGTGGTTGACGGTGAGGCTGTACTGCCCGTCGAGCGCGATCGCCGCCGCCGCCACGGCGAGGGCGGTGGCGCAGACCGTCTTGACCGATGAGTGCTGGCGCATCATGCGGAGATCCCCTTTCTGGACGTCCCGATGGCGTAGCTTACACCGAAAGACGCCGGCCGGCGGAGAGCGCCGCGCCGCGCGCGGTCGTGCGGCTAGCCGAATGCCGCGACGAGCGTCAGGAGGACGCCGCCGGCGATGACCGAGCCGAGCTGGCCCGCGGTGTTGGCGCCCATGGCGTGCATGAGGACGTGGTTGGTGAAGTCTTCCTCCTGCGCCACCCGCTGCACGAGCCGCCCGCTCATGGGGAAGGCGCTGATGCCGGCGGCCCCGACGAGGGGGTTGACCTTGCCCCGCGTCACCGCGCAGAGCACCTTGCCGAACACGATGCCCGCGATGGTGTCGAGCGCGAACGCGAAGAGGCCCAGGCCGAGGATGAACAGGGTGTCGGTCTCCAGGAACGTCTCGGCCTGCATCAGGCTGCCGACGGTGAGGCCCAGGAAGATCGTCGACAGGTTGGCGAGCTCGTTGGACGCGGTGCTCGCGAGCTGGGCGACGACGCCCGACTCCTTCAGCAGGTTCCCGAACATCAGGGTGGCCACGAGCGGCGCCGAAGGCGGCACCAGGATGCCGACCACGATGGTCACGACGATGGGGAAGACGATGACCGCGCTGCGCGGGACCGGCCGCGGGGCGTACTCCATCCGGATGCGGCGTTCCGACCGGGTGGTGAACAGCCGCATCAGCGGGGGCTGGATGATGGGGACCAGGCTCATGTACGAGTAGGCGGTGACGGCGATCGGGGCCAGCAGCTCGGGGGCGAGCAGCGACGAGACGTAGATGCTGGTGGGGCCGTCGATGGCGCCGATCACGGCGATGGAGGCGGCCTGCTCCAGGGGGAACCCGAAGAGGGTGGCGAGGACGAGGGTGGCGAAGATGCCGAGCTGGCCGGCCGCCCCGAGCAGGGCGAACACCGGCTGCGACAGCAGCGGGCGGAAGTCCATCATCGCCCCGATGCCGATGAAGATGAAGAGCGGGAAGAGCTCGGTGTCGATGCCGAACGCCTTCAGGAGCTGGAGCATGCCCTCCGGCTGGTTCATCGGCGAGTCCGGCAGGTTGCCGAGCAGCACGCCGAAGCCGATAGGCAGCAGCAGGGTGGGTTCGTACTCCTTCCCGATGGCCAGATAGATCAGCAGCCCGCCGATGGCGAACATCAGCAGCGCTTCGGGGGTGATGGAGGGAAGACTCATGAAGACCGGAGCGCGCCGCCGCGGCGAAGGACGGCGGCGCCCTGGAAACGGCGGCCGGGGGCGGCGGTGTCAGGGCACGAAGGACACGAGCGGCTCGCCCTGGGCGACCCGGCTGCCCTGGGCCACGTGCACGGTGTCGATGCGGCCGTCCCGCGGCGACCGGATGACGTTCATCATCTTCATGGCTTCGAGGGTGAGCAGCTCGTCGCCGCGGGCGACCGTTTGCCCGGCCGCGATCGCGATCGCGGCGACCACCCCGGGAATGGGGGCGACCATCCGGTCCGAGTCGCCCGGAGCGACGGCCGCGGCGGGGACGCCGGCCGGAGGAGCGGTCTGCTGGATCCCCGCCGTGCGCGGCGCCGGTTCACCCAGCGGCACGTCGGTGCTGTCGGACGGCTCCACGTCGACCGAGAAGGTCGATCCGGACACTGTCGCGGTGACCGGACGGGCGTTCGGATCGTCGACCTCCACGTAGTAGCGCCGGCCGTCGACGGTGACCCGGTAACGGCCCACTATCGCGCCCTCGCCCGGTGGGGCTGACCGCTCAGGCGGCGGACGAGGTGCGCGTGCCGCCACTGGGACGGGGTCGTGTCCAGCACGCGCGGGGACGGCGCGGCGGCCGCGCGGGCCACCGCCACGGCGATCGCCACGGCGCGAAGCCGCCGCTCCCGCTCGGCGTCGGTGATGCGGCCGAACGTCGCCGGCTCCGAGCCGGGAACCGTCTCGAGCAGCCACTGCGCGGCGCGGGCCGGCCATTGCGCGGTCAACAGGTACATGAGGCCGAGCAGGCCGGCCAGCGCCGCGAACAGGATGACGGTGCCGTAGGCGGAGATCTCCAGCACCGTCTCGAGTTGGGAGAGCATTACAGCGGAATGTTCCCGTGCTTCTTCGGCACGGTGGCGGCCTGCTTGTCCTTCAGGAAGTCGAGCGCCGCCGTCACCCGCGCCCGGGTCTCGCGGGGGTAGATCACGTCGTCGACGTGCCCCGCCGCCGCGGCGACGAACGGCGAGTTGAACTTCTCCTGGAACGCATCCTCGAGCCGGGTCCGCTCGGCCTCGCGCGCGGCCGGGTCGGCGGCGGCGAGACGCCGGGCGTACAGGATGTTCACGGCGCCCTTCGGACCCATGACCGCGATCTCGGCCGTCGGCCAGGCGAGACACACGTCGGTGCGGATCATCTTGCTGCTCATCACGATGTAGGCGCCGCCGTAGGCCTTGCGCAGCACGACCGAGACCTTGGGCACCGTCGCTTCCGAGTAGGCGTACACGATCTTGGCGCCGTGGCGGATGATGCCCTGGCGTTCCTGTCCGGTGCCGGGGAGGAAGCCGGGGCAGTCGACGAGCGTCACGATCGGGACGTTGAACGCGTCCGAGAAACGGATGAACCGCGCGATCTTGTCCGAGGCGTCGATGTCGAGGACGCCGGCGAGGTGGGCCGGCTGGTTGGCCACGAACGCCGCCACCCGCCCCGCGAGCCGGGCGAACCCGACGACCGCGTTCGGCGCGAAGTCGGCCTGCACCTCGAGGAACGAGCCGCGGTCGGCGATCAGGCCGATGGCGTCCCGGACGTCGTACGACAGCTCGGCCGATTCCGGCACGAGCCCGTCGAGGGCCGCGGTGTCCGGCGTCAGGGCGTCGTCGGGCGGGAGCGCCGGCGGATCGTCGACGTTGTTGGACGGGAGATAGCCCAGCAGCCGCCGGGTGAGCGCGAACGCGCCGTTCTCGTCGTCGGCCACGAAGTGGGCGACGCCGGAGCCCGCCGCGTGGGTGGTGGCGCCGCCCAGCGTCTCGACGTCGACCTCCTCGCCGGTGACGGTCTGGATGACGTCGGGTCCGGTGATGAACATGAAGCTGTTGCCGCGGGTCATCACCACGAAGTCGGTCAGTCCGGGCGAGTAGACCGCGCCTCCCGCGCACGGGCCCAGCATCAGGCTGATCTGCGGCACCACGCCGCTCGCCTGGGTGTTGCGCCAGAACAGGTCGCCGAACCCGGCGAGGCTCCAGACGCCCTCCTGGATGCGCGCGCCGACCGAATCGAGCAGCGCGACGATCGGCAGGCCGCTGCTGGTGGCGGCCTCGAGCAGGCGTCCCACCTTCATGGCCTGGACTTCCGAGAACGACCCGCCGAGCACGGTGAAGTCCTGTGCGAAGACCGCGATGCGCCGGCCGTCGACGAGTCCGAACCCGGTCACGACGCCGTCGCCGGCGTGCCGGTCCTTCTCGAGCCCGAAGCCGGCGTGCCGGTGCTCGACGTACGGGGCGAGCTCTTCGAACGAGTCGGCGTCCAGCAGGCGCTCGATGCGTTCGCGGGCGGTCAGCTTGCCGCGGGCGTGCTGCGCGTCGATGCGTTTCTGTCCGCCGCCCCGCCGGGCCCGGGCGCGGTGCTCGGCGATCGGGTCCCGGTTCGGGGCGGGAGCGGCGCTCTCCGCCGGCGCGGCGTCCGCGGGCGGGCCGTCGGCGGAGCGGTCCGCGGCGTCATCGGCGGGACGCGGCGCCGCGTCGGCGGAGGCGCCCGCGGCCAGGGCGTCGGGGCCGGCCGGGGCGGCGGCGTCCGGCGCGCGGTCCGGCCCGTTCCCGGCCGGAGGCGGGGGCGGGAGCTCGGCCATCGCCAGGGCGTCGGGGCCGGCCGGGGCGGCGGCGTCCGGCGCGCGGTCCGGCCCGTTCCCGGCCGGAGACGGGGGCGGGAGCTCCGCGGGTTCCGCGCCGGCGGCCGGCGCTTCGGCCTTGTCACCGGGTTCCGCCGCCGGCGCGCCCGCGGCCGAACGCAACGCCGGGCGCGCCGCGTCCACGGTCTCGGCGCCGGGCGGGCCGCCGTTGCGCGCCCGCTTCCGCGACCGTCGCCGGCGGTTCCAGTTGCGCAGGGCCGCCAGCACCGTCCCGCCGGCGACCGCCGTGCCCGCGGGCACCACCAGCTTCAGCGCCTCGGCGTCCGCGGCCGTCGCGTGCTCGCCGTCGGCGGCGTGCGCCGGTTTCTCCTTCAGCGGCGCCTCGGCAGGAGTCTCAGCCATGTCGGCTACTCATTATACCGGGAACGGCCCGTCCGACCCCGGGGCGGCGGTGTTTCGGCGGGAGCCGCCTCCGCCGGAACCGGCGGCCTGGATTGGCGCGCCGGCCGCGCTCGACCCGCACGCCCGTTCCCCGGCATCGTACCACGACCGGCCGGACGGCGGCGCGGAACCGGGGCGGAGCGCCGGCCTGACGCCGGGTTTCGCGGGGGCGCCCGATTGGGTGATAATGCGGGGGTCGCGGCCCGCACGATCCCGGAGTCCGGTGAAGTGAGACGTTCGCGAAGCGGGTGAGGGCGGCGAAGGAGCGTTCAGATGCTGCGTCGAGACATCGTGTCGAGCGGCCGGCTGGCCGCCCTGATCGGGCTGGCTCTCGCGGCGCCGGGCCCGGCCGCCGCGCAGGGGCCGGCGGGTTCGGCCCAGGCGGACGAATCGTACCGGGCGCCCCGGACCCCGTACGGCCATCCGGACCTGCAGGGGTTCTGGTCCAACCAGACCTACACGCCGCTGGAGCGGCGCGAGGGGGTGGCGGGCGCGTTCTACACGCCGGAAGAGCTGGCGCGCATCGAAAGCGGCGCGGCCGCCCGCGAGAGCGCGCAGACCGAGCCGGGCACCATTCCCGACGTGCACTACGACTTCACCCAGTTCGGGCTCGACCGCAGCCAGGCCGCGCGGGCCCGGAACCTCCGCACCTCGATGATCGTCGATCCGCCCGACGGACGGCTGCCGCCGGTCAACGCCGAGGGAGAGCGCCGGGCGGCCGCGCGGGCCGAGGCGCAGGCCCGGCTCGGGGGGCGGTGGGACTCGGCGGAGGCCAACCAGCTCGACGACCGGTGCATCATCATGCGCGGGGTCGGCCCGCCGATGATGCCCAGCGGGTACAACGCCAACTACCACGTCGTGCAGTCGGCCGGCCACGTGATGATCCTGTCCGAGATGATTCACGATGCGCGGATCGTTCCGCTCGACGACCCGGCCGCGCCTCCCGACGCGGTGCGGCAGTGGATCGGGCTGTCGCGGGGGCGTTGGGACGGCGACACGCTGGTCGTGGAGACCGCCAACTTCAACGGCAGGAACCCGTTCCGGGGGTCGGGGGAGCGGATGCGGGTGACCGAGCGCTTCACCCGCACGTCCGACGACGTCCTCCTGTACCGGTTCACGGTGGACGATCCGGGGACCTGGGACCGGCCGTGGACGGCCGAGCTGCCGATGCAGAGGACGCGGGGGCCGCTGTTCGAGTTCGCGTGCCACGAGGGCAACTACGGGCTCTACAACACGCTCGTCGGCGCCCGGATGGAGGAGCGGCGCGCCGCCGAGGAGGCGGAGCGGGCCAGGGACAGGTGACGGGCGATGGGCACTCGTGCGACGACGTGGGCGGCGGCGGCCGTGCTGGCGGCGGCCTCGGCGGCGGGCCAGACCGCGGAGTACCGGGCGCCCCGGACCCCGGACGGGAACCCCGACCTGAACGGCGTCTGGCAGGCGCTGAACAACGCGCACTGGGACGTCGAGCCGCATTCGGCGGGGCCGAGCGTGGTGCGCGAGCTGGGGGCGCTGTCGGCGGTGCCGGCCGGCCTCGGGGTCGTCGACGGCGGCGCCATCCCGTATCGGCCGGAGGCGCTGGCGCAGCGGAACGAGAACCGCGCGAACCGCCTCGAGCGCGACCCCGCCGTCAAATGCTACCTGCCGGGCGTGCCGCGCGGCATGTACATGCCGTTTCCGTTCCAGATCATCCAGAGCCGGTCCCACGTCATGATCCTGCACGAGTTCGCCGGGGCGGTGCGCACGGTGTACATGGAGGACCAGATGGACGCCCCCGCCGACAGCTGGATGGGGTGGTCGAACGGACGCTGGGACGGCGACACCCTCGTCATCGACACCACCGGGTTCAACGGCCGGACCTGGTTCGATCGGTCGGGGAACTTCCACGGCGAGGCGCTGCGCGTGGTGGAGCGCATCACCCCGCGCAGCCCGGACACGCTCTGGTACGAGGCCACCATCGAGGATCCGGACGTCTTCACCCGGCCCTGGACCATGCGGATGCCGCTGTACCGGCGGGTGGAGGAGAACGCGCGCGTCCTGGAGTTCCGGTGCGTCGAGTTCGTGGAGGATCTGATCTACGGGCACCTCCGCAAGCCGCCCGAGGCCGGCCGGTAGCCACGTCAGGAGAGGAAACCCATGCGCAGGAGCCGGTAGCCACGCCAGGAGAGGAAACCCATGCGCAGGAAGCTCGCTTGCGTCGCCGTCGGCGTCGGAGTACTGATCGCCGCCGCCCCCGTTTCGACCCACCACGCCTTCTCGGCCGAGTTCGACGTCGAGAAGCCGCTGACCCTGACCGGCAAGCTCGTCCGGTGGGAGATGATCAACCCGCACTCCTGGTTCCACATGGACGTCGAGGACGACGCGGGGCAGGTGGTGCGGTGGATGATCGAGGGGGGCAGCCCCAACGAGCTGATCCGGAACGGGGTCACGAAGAACACGCTCGACGTCGGCATCGAGCTGACGGTCGAGGGCTATTACGCCAAGGACGGGACGCCCAAGGGGGTGGGCAGGAACTTCCTGCTCGCCAACGGCGAGCGGCTGTTCCTCGGCGGGTCGGCGCCCCCGATCGCGCCGGCGGCCCGCTGACGCGAAACTCGTCAAGCTGACAGGGAGACATCAGATCATGCGGTCAATCATCGCGGCGGCGGGCGCCGTCGGACTGTCGCTGGCCGGCGCGGCCGGCGCGGCGGCGGAAGTGCCGACGTACAACGAACACGTCGGCCCCATCCTGCTCGAGAACTGCGCGAACTGCCACCGGCCGAACCAGGTCGCGCCGATGTCGCTGTCGTCGTACCGGGAGGCGCGCCCCTGGGCGCGCGCGATCAAGGCGAAGGTCGAGGCGCGGGAGATGCCGCCCTGGTTCGCCGACCCGCGGTTCGGCAAGTTCTCGAACGACACGAGCCTGAGCGACGACGAGATCGCGGCCATCGTCGCCTGGGCCGACGGCGGCGCGCCGGAGGGCGCCGGACCGGCCCCCGCCGCCCCCCGTTTCTCGGCGGCGGGCTGGAGCCACCCGACGGGGCGCGAGCCGGACTACGTCATCGAGTTCCCGATCGCGTGGCAGGTCGACGCGGAGGGGGAGACGCCGAACTTCAACCTGTACACGCCGTTGCCGTTCGACGACGTGATGGTGGTGTCGGCGACGCAGGTGCGGCCCGGGAACTACGCGGCGACCCACCACATCACCACCGGTCTCGTCAACATGCCGGCGGGCATGATGCTCGGCACCGGTCCGGCGTGGCCGGGAGGTCCCGAGGTCGACTACGTGCCGGTCCCGGACCCGGCCGCCGACCCCGAAGACGTGGCGAGGCTGACCGCGGACGGCCGCGCCCGGCGCAGCGAACTGAGCCCCGAGGCCCGCGAGGAGGCGGCGGCGCAGCGGGCCGGCTTCGGTCCGTACATTCCCGGCGTCGGCGCCGACGTGGCCCGGCCCGGCCAGGTGCGGGAGATTCGCGGGGACCTCTTCCGCTACGTCATCTGGAACCTGCACTATCAGGCCACCGGCAAGCCGGAGACGGCGCGGCCCTCGATCGGGGCGTGGCTCGCCACCGGGAAGAGGAGCCAGCGCGTCCGCAGCCTCAGCCTGAACGAGACCACGTCCGAGGGGGAGCAGTTGATTGCGCCGCCGCCGCTGTCGCCCGAGGAACGCCGCGCCGCCGCGGCGTCGCGGCAGGTGGGGCAGGGACTGAACCCGCTGCTCGCCCCCATTCCCCCCAACGACGCGAACTGGACGGTGACGGGCATCGGGGGCTTCCGGAACGACGCCGTCATCCAGTCGATGTTCGTGCACGCCCACGTCCGGGGCAAGGACTTCACCTGGGTGCTCACGTATCCCGACGGCCGGGAAGAGGTGCTGCTGCGGGTGCCGAACTACGACTTCGACTGGCAGTTCGAGTACGAGCTGGCCGAGCCGATCCAGGTGCCGGCGGGCAGCACGGTGAAGTCGATCGCGCGTTACGACAACTCGCGCAACAACCGCCGCAACCCGGCTCCGCACAAGGAGGTCTACTGGTCGGAGCAGAGCTGGGACGACATGTACCTGACCAACGTCAGATACACGCTGGTCGGGGAGACCCCGCCCGGCGAGTAGGACGGACCGGGAGCCCGCGGCGCCGGCGCAGGCTCCCGGCTTCGGCCTGGCCCGGCAAGCGCCGCGGCGCGACCCTTGTTGCGGCCGCGGCGGTCCCGGGTTCGACCGCGGTCCCGGGTTCGGCCCGGCCCGGCAAGCGTCGCGGCGCGACCCCTTGTTGCGGTTCGCGTTACGGCTTCGCTCGCCGTCGAACGGCCCGTGGTGGAACCCCGGCCGCGCAGCGGCGCCGCGCCCGCGAACGGCGGGCGGCGACGCGCACGTAGACCCCGTCGCCCTCCGGCGCCGCGCCCGCGGGCGCCCGCGAACGGCGGGGGCGGCGCACACAGGAGGCACGATGCGGAACGCGGTCCTCTCGGGATGCCTGCTCGCGACCTGCGCGGCGGCGGGGGCGGCGCAGACCCCCCGCGAGCTGGAGGCCGAGCCGATCGTCAAGCTCCAGCCGGGCGAGACCGCGGTGGCCGGCCAGTGCCTCACCGGGCAGGAGCTCGATCTCATCGCCCGGCTCGACGCCCTGCGGCGGCCGACCCTCGGCGTCGAGGGCGACGCCGAGGGCGACGACCCCGCCCCGTTCAATCCGCATTACTTCGTCGGGCGCTGGGAGGTGGAGGGCGTGCTGCCCGATTCGCCGCTGGCCGCGTCGAGCGAGTTCGTGGGAACCGAGACGGTGCGGCACGTCGAGGGGTGCGCCTATGCGAGCACCATCGAGGCGTCCACTCTCGACGGCGGCGTCACCGTCGAGTCCATCCTGGCGTACGACCGGCGCATGAAGTACCTGGTGCGGCTCGAGGAGGACAGCCGCGGGTTCGAGCTCCTCAAGATCGGCCGGCTCGGCGGCGACCCCGGCGGCTACTTCTCGCACCACTGGGAGGCGGCGCCCATCACCCGCGGGGGGAGCCGGGTCCGGCTCGCCGGCCGCACGTTCATGCTGTCGCCGTTCCACTACGAAGTCCGCATGCGCATGTCCGTCGACGGGGAGCCGTTCGTCAACTTCGGCACGCTGCGGTGGCGGCGTCTGGACGACGAGCCCTGACCTCCGGGGCGGCGCGGCGCACTATCAGGCGTCGTCGAGCCCGCCGCCGCGAACGACGGGGTCATGCTACCCTGTTCGGCATGGACCCCTCGCACGCCGCTACCGATCTGTGCAGTACCTTCGACGCCGATCGCGCCGAACGTGCGGCCGATCTTGCCCACCGTGCGGCCAACCTTGCCGACCGGCGCGCCCGTGAGGTCGACCGGAGCGCGCACGGGCCAGCCAGCGGACGTCCACCGCGAACGAACCGATCAGCAGTGCGAGGGTGACGGCGGCGCCCGCGGCGGCCGCCGCGGCGGGGACGACGGGGGCGAGGCAGACGACCAGGGCGACGCCCTGGGCGACGCACCCCGCCTTGCGGCGCAGCCGTTGCGGCAGGGGCGCCCGCAGCCACGGACGGATCCAGCCGGCCGCGACGAACACGTAGCGCGGCGCGCCGAGCAGCAGGATCCAGGCGTCGAGCCGGCCGCTCCGCCACACCAGCGCGGCCAGCACCAGCATCAGGAACGCGTCGAGCTCCATGTCGAAACGGGCGCCGAAGGCGGTGGCGGCGCCGGTGCGCCGCGCCACGTGCCCGTCGACGCCGTCGAGGCCCAGGGCGATCGTCGCCATGCCGATGATCCACCAGTGGCCGGCGTCCGGCAGGGCCCGCGGGTGGAGCACGAGCGCCGCGAGCGCGAGGACCAGCGTGCCGCGGACGACCGTGACCCGGTTGGCCGGACCCAGCCCGGGCCGGGGCTGCGCGGGCAGCAGGCGCAGGACCGCCGCCGCGAACACGCCGTAGGCGGCCGCCGCGGTCACGAGGTAGTCGCGCGGCAGGTCGAGCCGGCAGGCGGTGGCCCCGGCCGCGAGCAGCAGCGGCGCGAGGCCCGCGGCCAGTTCCGCGGCGGCGCGGCGTCGGCCGCGCGCCGGCGGGCGGGGGAGAGCGGGGGGCGTCGCCGGCATGGATTTGCGATAAGGTGTCGGCGCTGGACTCGCCATGGCGGAGTCGACCACCGCACGCCAGTTCTGGATCGAGGCGCCCGGCCGCGGCGCCATCGTGGACGCGCGTCTGCCCCCGCGGCGCGGCCGCGAGCTGTCGGTCCGCGCGCTCTATTCGGGCATCAGCCGCGGGACCGAGGCGCTGGTGTTCCGCGGCGAGGTGCCGTCTTCACAGTATCAGGCGATGCGGGCGCCCTTCCAGGAGGGAGACTTCCCCGGTCCCGTCAAGTACGGCTACAGCAGCGTCGGCCGGGTGGTCGAGGGCCCCGGCGGCCTCGCCGGAGAAGTGGTCTTCTGCCTCTATCCCCACCAGGACCGCTACACGGTTCCGCGGGGCGCGGTGACGCGCGTGCCCGCCGGGGTGCCGCCCGGCCGCGCGGTGCTCGCCGCCAACATGGAGACGGCGGTGAACGTGGTCTGGGACGCCCGCCCCGTCGTCGGCGACCGCATCGTCGTCGTGGGCGGGGGCGTGGTGGGGCTGCTCTGCGCGTGGCTCTGCCGCGAGCTGCCCGGCGCGGCGCTGACCCTGGTCGATCCGAACCCTGCGCGGGGGCCGGTCGCGGCGGCGCTCGGCGTCCCGTTCCGCACCACGCCGCCGGAGCGGGCCGACGCCGACCTCGTCATCCACGCCAGCGGTCACCCGGAGGGGCTGGCCGCGGCCCTCGCGGCGGCGGGGGCGGAGGGGGTCGTCGTCGAGGCGAGCTGGTACGGCCGCCGGCCGGTGCCGGCGCCGCTGGGCGAAGCGTTCCACGCCCGGCGGCTGACCGTGCGCAGCAGCCAGGTCGGCCGCCTGCCGCCCGCCCGCGCCCCGCGCTGGGACCCGGCGCGCCGGCTGGCGCTGGCCGTGTCGTTGCTGGAGGACGCCCGCCTCGATGCGTTGATCAGCGGCGAAGACCCGTTCGAGGAGCTGCCGCGGGTGATGGCCCGCGTCAGCCGGGCGCCCGGCGACACCCTGTGCCACCGCATCCGCTATTGACCCGCCGCCGCCCGGGGGAACCATGTACAGCCTCAACGTCCGCGACCACTTCATGATCGCCCACAGTTTCGAGGGCCGCGTCTTCGGTCCCGCCCGGCGCCTGCACGGGGCGACCTACGTCGTCGACGCGACCTTTCGCCGCCCGGAGCTGGACGACGACGGCCTGGTGGTGGACGTCGGGCTGGCGGGCCGGTGTCTCGCCGCGGTCCTCGCGGACCTGAACTACCGCAACCTGGACGAGGAGCCGGCGTTCGCCGGGCGGAACACGACGACCGAGTTCCTGGCCCGGTTCATCTTCGATCGCCTCGCGCAGGCGGCGCGCGAGGGGCGTCTGGGACCCGGCGCGCGCGGCCTCGCGGCCATCCGCGTCACGCTGCGCGAGTCGCACGTCGCCTGGGGCCGCTACGAAGGTCCCGTGTGACCGTGCGCCGCCTCCACGTCGTCGTCCCCGGCCCGATCGACCAGCCGACCGGGGGCTACGTCTACGACCGCCGGATGGTCGACGGGCTGCGGGCGCAGGGCTGGCAGGTCGACGTGCGCAGCCTGGCCGGCGCCTTCCCCGCCACCGACGGCCGCGCCGCCGCGCGGATGGCCGCGGCGCTGGCCGGCCTTCCCGACGGCGCCCGCGTGCTCGTCGACGGGCTGGCCCTCGGGGGGCTGCCCGCCCCGGTCCGCGCCGAGCGCACGCGGCTGCGCATCCTCGCCCTCGTGCACCATCCGCTGGCGGACGAGACGGGGCTGGACGCCGCCGGGCGCGCGCGGTTCGCGGCCCTCGAGCGCGAGGCGCTGGCCGCCTGCGCGGGGGTGGTGGCGACCAGCGCCTTCACCGCGCGGCGTCTCGGCGCCTGGGGCGTGGCCCCGGCGCGGACGCGCGCGGTCCGTCCCGGGACCGACCCCGCGCCATCGGCCGCCGGTCCGGCGCCGGGCGATCCCCCGCTGCTGCTGTCGGTGGGGTCGGTGACGCCGCGCAAGGGCCAGCGGGTGCTGGCGGAGGCCCTGGTCCGGGTCGCCGCCCTGCCGTGGCGCTGCGTCTGCGCGGGCAGCCTCGATCGGGATCCGGCGTACGCGGCGGAGGTCGCGGCGTTCGCGCGCGCGGCCGGCCTCGCCGGCCGGCTCCGGTTCGCCGGCGAGTGCGACGCGGCCGGCCTCGACCGTCTGTATCATCGGGCCTCGCTGTTCGTGCTGCCCTCCTGGTACGAGGGGTACGGCATGGCCCTGGCCGACGCGATGGCGCGGGGGCTTCCCGTGGTGAGCACCACCGGGGGCGCGATCCCCCATACCGTGCCCGCCGACGCGGGCGTGCTCGCCGCCCCCGGCGACGTGCCGGCGCTGGCTGCCGGGCTGCGCCGGCTGCTGGTGGAACCGGGCGGCGCCGATCGCCGCCGGACGCTTGCGGAGGCGGCGCGCCGCCACGCCCGGAGCCTGCCCGACTGGCCGGAGGCCGCGCGGCGGTTCGCGGAGGCCATACTGGCTCTGACGCCCGATGGAGACGTTTGACGCCGACTGGCTGGCGCTGCGCGAGCCGGCCGACCGGCGCGCCCGCGACCCGGCGCTGCCGGCGCGGCTGCGCGCGGCGTGGCGGCGGCGCGGCTGGACCCGCATCGTCGACCTCGGCAGCGGGACCGGCGCCAACCTGCGGTACCTGGCTCCGAAGCTGCCGGCGGGGCAGCGCTGGACCCTCGTGGACCACGACCCGCGGCACGTGGAGCGGTTGCGGCGTCTCGAGGCGCCGCCGGAGGTCGAGACCGTGGCCGCCGTGTCCCGCGACCTCGCGGCGGACGGGCTCGGAGTCGTCGCGGACGCGCACCTGGTGACCGCCTCGGCGCTGCTCGATCTGGTCTCCGAGTCGTGGCTCGCCGAGCTGGTCCGCCGTTGCGCGGACGCCGCCCGCGGGGCCTGCTTCGCGCTGACCTGCGATGGCGAGGTGCAGTGGATGACGGCGTCGGCGGCGGGATGGCGGGTCGACCGCGACCCCGGCGACGGTCCGGTGCGGGAGGCCGTCGCCCGCCACCAGCGGGGCGACAAGGGCTTCGGCCCGGCCCTCGGGCCGGCCGCCGCCCCCGTCGCCGCGCGTCTCTTCCGCGAAGCCGGATACCGCACCTGGCTGGCCGGGAGCGCCTGGCGGCTCGGGCCCGCCGACCGCGGGCTGGCGGCCCGGTTCGTCGAGGGGTGGGCGTCGGCGGCGGCGGAACTCCGGCCGGAACTCGCGGACCACGTCGATGCGTGGGCGCGGCGCCGCCGGGTCGCGGCGGCGCGCGGGTCGCTGCGGGTGACCGTGGGGCACCGCGACCTGCTCGCGCTGCCGGATGGTCCGGCATGAGCCGCCGCGGCCGGCCGGCGCCGGCGCTGCCGCGGCGCGGTCCCGGCCGCCGCGCGCTCGTCCTGCGGGCGGCGGTCAGCCTCGCGCTGCTGGCCGGCCTCGCCGCGTGGCTCGACGCCGGCGCGGTGGCGTCGCGGCTGGCGTCCATGCGGCCGTCCTGGGTGCTGGCCGCGCTCGCGGTCTCGGTGGCGCAGGTGGCGGTGCTCGCCTGGCGGTGGAGCTTTACCGCCCGCCGGCTCGCCGTCCGCCTGCCGTGGCGGGTCGCGTGGCGCGAGTACTACCTGTCGATCTTCCTCAACCAGGTGCTTCCCGGCGGCGTCCTCGGCGACGTGGCGCGGGCGTGGCGGCAGGCGCGCTCGCAGATCCGGGCGCAGGCGCCCGGGGGGCCGGCGGTGCGGGCGGTGGTGTTCGAGCGCCTGTCGGCCCAGGCGGTCATGACCACGGTGGCCGGCGTCTCGCTGTTCTTCCTGCCGCTCGCCGCGGCGCCCGGGCTCCGGCCGCTCCTGTTCGGGGCGGGACTGGCGGCGGTGGCCCTCGTCGCCGCGCTGGCGGCGTGGACGCGCCGCCAGCCGTCCCGCGGCGCGGCGCCGGGCGTCCGCGCGGCGGGCCGGCGCGGGCTTCCGGCCGGGTGGGCCGGGCCGCGGCCGGCGCCGCCGGCGACGATCTCCGGGTTCGGGTCGGTCCTCGCGGAGGTCGGCGCCGCCCACCTGACGCCGGGGGCGTTCGCGGCGCAGCTCGCCAGCGCCGCGGTGGTCGTCGCGACGTATCTGGCGACCTTCGTCCTGGCCGCCAGGGCGGTGGGGGTCGAGACGCCGCTGCCGGTCCTGCTGCCGCTGGTCGCCCCCGTCCTGATGTCGATGCTGATCCCGGTGACGGTGGCCGGATGGGGGCTGCGCGAGGGGGCGGCCGCCGTCCTCTGGGGCGCGGCGGGGTTGACGGCGGCCGACGGCGTCGCCGTGTCGGTCGCCTACGGGCTGCTGGTGCTGGCGGGAAGCGCGCCCGGGGCCCTGTTCCTGGCCGCCGGTCTCCGGCGCGGACGTTCTTCCGCCGCGCCGCGCGGCGAATCAGCGCAGGTCGAGGTCGAACAGCACGTCGTCGCCGAGCGGGAAGCACCGGCACGGCGGGCGCAGGGCGCGGTCGAGCGACGGGACCGGCGGCAGGGTCAGGGCGTGGCGGCCGGAGCCGATGACCAGCGGCGCGACGGTGACGTGGAGGCGGGTCAGCACGCCGGCCTCGAGGAACCGTGAGACGGTCGTCCCGCCCCCCTCGACGAGGATCCGCGACAGGCCCTGCGCGCGCAGGGCGGCGACGATCGCCGCCGGGGCGAGGCGGCCGTCGGGGGACGCCGGGTCGGCCGGCAGCTCCAGCGTGTCTCCGGCCGTCGGGGCGCGGGCGCGGCCGGCGGGGGTCCGCCGGACGACGACCGTCCGCGCCGCGCCGTCGCGGAAGACCGCGCGGTCGCGGTCCAGACGGCCGCTCGGGTCGAGGACCACCCGAACCGGGTTCGCGCCTTCCACCGCCCGCACGGTGAGGCGGGGGTCGTCGGCCGCGACGGTGCCGGCCCCCACGACGACCGCGTCGACGAGCGCCCGCAGCCGGTGCAGGCGGCGGATGTCCGCGGGACCGGTGACGTAGTGCGAGTGCCCCCGCTCGGTCGCGATGCGGCCGTCCAGGCTCTGGCCGATCTGGCCGATGACGAGACGGGAGTCGAGCTGCAGCGGCAGATACAGGTCCAGGAGCTCCCGCGCGGCGGCGCTCGCCGGCGCCGACGTCCGCCAGGCGCCGGGGTCGACGTGCAGCGAGACCGCACCGCTTGGATTATCATGATCGGCGACGGTGCGGGTCGCCGCCGGCGCGCCGCGGGGCGCCGCGAGCAGCAGTCTCCAGGCGGCGGTTTCGGTCACGCGCGGCGGCACCGGTCCTCCAGGGGCGCCGGGGGGGCGTCGTTTCCCCGCGGCGCGGGCGCGAGATGGTGATGGGAAGCATGTACGAGGCGGAGCGCGGGCTGTTCGACCTCCGGCAGGGACGGCCCCTCTACGTCGCCCCCTCGTCGGGGACCGCCGGGGGACCGGGGGTGTTGCTGGCCACGGTCGAGACGCTGAGCCAGCAGACCCTCGAGACCCTGCGCGGGCTCGACACCGCGCCGCGTCTCGCCGTGACCCACCACCGGGCGCAGGCGATGGGGCTGGTGAACGGCGGTTCGTCCCGCGACCTGAGCCTGCGGCTGAACGGGGCGACGCGGCCAGAGCATATCCTCCGCCTCTGCACGACGGCCGGCCGGTTCAGCGCGCCGGACCTCGACCCGCGCCCGGCCACCATGCCGGAGACGAGCGGGCTGGCCCTGGCGCGTCTGGGAGGGATGTTGCCGGCCGTCGTGGGCGTCCCGGTGAACGGGAGGGGGGCCGGGGAACTCGGCGCGGGGCTCGCCAGCGGGGCCATCCTCTCGGTGACCACCGTGCAGGTCGAAGCGCTGGCCGCCGACGAGCGCGTCGTGGTCACCCACGTCAGCGACGGTCCGGTGCCCCTGGAGCACGCCGAAGACGTGCGGTTCATGGTCTTCCGCGAGGGCAACAGCTTCCACGAGCACGTCGCGGTGCTGATTGGCGACCCCGCGCGCTGGCCCGACCCGTTGCCGGTGCGGTTGCACTCGGCCTGTTTCACCGGCGACCTCTTCGGCAGCCTCCGCTGCGACTGCGGCGAACAGTTGCGCGGGAGCCTGCGCGTGTTCACCGCGGGCGGCGGGGGCGTGCTGCTGTATCTGGCCCAGGAGGGTCGCGGCATCGGGCTCGGGAACAAGCTGCGCGCCTACTCGCTGCAGCACAGCGGCCTCGACACCGTGGACGCCGACGGCGTGCTGGGGTTCGGCGCCGACGAGCGGCGTTATCGCGCCGCGGTCGAAATGCTGCGGCATCTGCGGGTCGAGCGGGTGCTGCTGCTGACCAACAACCCCGGCAAGGTCGAGGCCCTGCGCGACGGGGGCATCGACGTGGTCGAACGCAAGCCGCTGTTCGGCACCCTGAACCGCCACAATCTTCCCTACGTCAAGGCCAAGGTCGACCGGGCCGGGCACTGGCTCGGCGACATGCTCTCCGGCGCTCGCGGCGACGACTAGCCCCTGCGAACAGGGCGTCGTGCACGACCGAGACGCGCCGGGCGCCGCTCCTTCAGTCCGGCCCGGGACGGATCTCCCCCTCCCAGAGATGGAGACGGCCGCCCTCCCCGGCCACGACCTGACCGGTCCTGATCGCCGCAATGCGGTATTCCGGGAGAGGGACCTCCACCAGACAGGCTCCGTCGAACCACGCGCCCCGCCCGGCGAACCCGAAGTCGAGGTCGTCGAAACCGTACCCCCGCGGGCCGGGGAGGTCGTCCGGATCGGCCGGGACCACGTGCAGGTAGAACGGCGCGTCGACGTCATCCTCGCCGCATTGCTCCTTCACGTAGATCAGCGTGTTTTCGACGAGGTGCACGCTGAAGCCGGACTCGATCGCCGGCCGGCGTCCCCGGACCCGATCCGCCAGACGCTCGCCCGCCGCCGCCCCGTCCGGCCCGAAGCGGATTTCTCCCCCCCAGGGATAATGGAAACGACCGTCCTCCGCGACCCACTGGCCGGTCCGGATCTCCGCGATGCCGTACGCCGGGAGAGCGACCCCGGCCGCGCAGACCCCGTCGAACGTCAAGCCGCGATCGTCGAACCGGAAGTCGAGGTTGTCGAAACCGCGCCGCCGTAACGAGCCGGGGAGGTCGTCCGGATCGGCCGGGACCACGTGCAGGTAGAACCCCCCGTCGACGTCTTCCGGCCCGCACGGCTCCTTCACGTAGACCAGGCGGTTTCCGACGAGGTGCACGTCGAAGTCGGAGCGGATCGCCGGCCGGCGTTCGCCGACCCGGGCCGTCAGGTAATCGCCCAGCGTCATCGCGGCCGCCCGCACGGGAGGAACGGCGTCGTGCGGCAGCACGACGCCGCTCGTGCAGAACCCGATCGACGTCCGCGTCCAGGAGCTGACCATTTCCATCCGGCCGGCCGGTCCCGAGGTCCATACCGCCAGTTCGTCGGGTGCGCAGTCCCAGGCGAACGCCTGCGCCAGCCGCCCGTCCACCAGGAGGCCGACGCCGTCCGCCTGTCGTTCGAGATGAGGCTCGATCCTTTCCCGGAACAGGTCGGAACGATCCTTCCCCCTCCGCGGCGTCCGCGACTCGGCCGGCCAGACCATGAATTGGTATGACTCTTCCCCCAGGAGGAACCGCGGGCCTTCGTAGCGTCCTCCTGGCATGGGGGACCGCTGGACATTGGCCAGGTGAGTGAGCCGGCGCCGCTGCTGACGGAACGCGGCCTCGGTCCCTTCCTGCCGGGCGCGCAGGTATTCCCAGGAATTGACCAGGCCGTCCAGATTCATCACCGGAAAGCGCGAGAAGTACCCGACGATGCCCGCGTCCCAGGACCCGACCACGCTGTCCTCGGGCAGCACGCGGTTCATGACCGTCGTACCCACGTATACTGCGACACCCCATTCGCCGGCGTTCATCCTCCTCCTTTCCTCGACGAACCGGAACGGCGCGGCGAAGTCCGCCGTTGCGAGCAGGAAGACCGCCCCGGCCGCGACGATCCCCAGGCTGGAGCCGCGGCGCAGCCCCGGCCCGAGGACGCGGCGCACGAACCAGATGGCGACGTAACACCTTGCCGGAACGACGAGCGCCCCCATCAGATACGCCGGAACGAAGTACCAGGCATAACCCCCATACTGGGGATGCACGGCGAGCGCGGCGAGCATGCCCTGCGCCAACTTGGCCAGATGGCCCGCCGCCAGGCCGAACAGACCGACCAGAAAGGCCAGCAGCAGCCGGTCGTCCCGGCCGCGGGTGCGGCGCGAGAACCACCAGACCACCGCTGCGTAGATGCAGACCTCCAGCGCGATCAGCAGTTCGTCGTCGAAGAAACCCGTGCGCAGGAAGGCCCGGAAGTTCTCCGTCAGGCTGTATCCGCCTTCCTGCTCCCAGAAGCGCAGCGACCACCAACGCTTGGTCGCTCCGCTCACCGGCACGATGCCGCCGAAGACGGCCGCGTTGTACGCGAAATACGCCAGGAGGCCGGCGGCGGCGGCGAGGAACGGGACGCCCGCTCTGGCCCGATCGCCCGGCGACGGGCGTTCCGGGCCGTCTCGCCACGACCATTCCAGAAGGCCCGCCGCGGCCGTCGCGGCCATCGCGACGGCCACGTACTCCAGGCGCGCCCACGGCAGGGCGAAGGCCGCCGCCGCCAGCGGCCACCGCCACCGCGCCGGGTCCCGCGCGAAGAGACAGACGGCCAGCAGGAACAGCCCCAGCATGAAGAGCGCCGCGGCCGCCTCCATCCCCTGGAACAGGACCGGATTCCCGTAGAGCGCCGGCAACGCCGCGAACAGGAGGACCCACGGCAGGCGCGCCACCCGGGCCGCGCCGGCCACCAGCGCCACGCCCCCGGCGACGAGCATGACCTCGAACGCCTTGATCGCGAACAGCGCCTCGGTCTTGTCGAACACCCAGTAGAAGGGCGTGATCAGGAACAGCCAGAGCGGGTGGTAGCCGTTGGTCCGCGTGAGGCCGCCGTCGAAGGTCGAGAACTCGCCCCCGGCCATGTGGTACGCAATCTGGAAGTAGTAGAACGAATCGTCGAAATTGACGTCTCGGACCAGGTTGACGACGTCGAAGCGGTCGAGCATGTACCAGGCGAACACCGCTCCGTAGACGAAGACGCCGCCGACGAACAGGGCGAACAGGGCGTCGCGCCGACTGGGGCGCCCCGGCAGCCGCGCCGACACGGGCCGCACCGCCGCCGTCGAAGCGGGCATCGCTCGGTCGCCCCCGCGGTTCGTCATCACCACTCCCCGTTGCCGCGCCCGGCAACGCTTGCGACGTCCGGCGACTCCGGATCGTCAGGGTCGCGTGCGGGCAACGGACCGGCTCCGGCTCGGCGCCGTCCGCCGCCGCCGCCCGATTCGCCCGGTCCGCCGCCGCCGCCCGGTAGCGCTCGATCCCTGCCTCCCCGCCGGCGCGTTCAAGAGCCTGCCGCTCCGTGCGCGTCCGCCGGCGGCGTCGAGCCGGTTCCGGCGGCCGGCGCGGCCGCGGCGCCGCCGAACAGGTCCTGCATCACGACGTAGCCCGCGTCCCGCATGTCGAGGCGCGCGTAGGCGGCCCGCGCGGCCGCGTTCCCGCGTTCCACGTAGAGCCGCAGCCCCACCACGCCCGGATCCGCGGCGGCCAGTCCCTTCAGATGGGCGTAGAGCGCGCGGCAGACGCCCCGGCGGCGGTAGTCGGGACGCACGTACACGCTCTGGATCCACCAGAGGTCGCCGTTCCGCCAGTCGCTCCACTCGCGCGTATGCATCATCTGGCCGACGACGCCGCCGTCGCACGCCACGTGGTACGAGCCGCGCGCCGCCTGCGACAGCACCGCGCGCACGCCGTCGCGCAGCGTGCGGCGGTCGAGGGCCAGTCCTTCGCTCTCGTCGGCGAGGCGGGCGTTGAAGTCGACGATCGTCTCCAGATCGTCGAGGGTCGCCGTCCGGATGGCGATCTCGTCCATCGGCGTCTCCCGGGCTGCCCGCGGGGGAGCCCCGCTGCCTTCGACGCGGCCGGGCTCGGCGCGGATCCCGCCGCTCCGCGCGGCCATGCGGTTCACGACGGCCTCGCACCCCGCCGCGCGGAGCGTCCGTCCCACCCTCCGGGCCGGCCCGTTCTTCGACCCGGCGCCTCAGACCAGTCGGTCCAGCGGAAACACCCGGGCGTCCTGGACGACGTCGGCCAGCACCTGTCCGTAGTGCGCCACCAGGCGCGCCCCGAGCTCGGCCGTCCCCAACGTCGCGTCGCCGACGACGCCGTGCGGGTTGAGGTCGCCGGCGAGCCAGGCGAACGACGCCCCGCCCTCCGCCGACACCTGCCGCAAGGCGCCGCGCAGGTCCTCGTCCAGGGACGGGAACCGCCGCACCGCGTCGAGCCGCACGAGGTCGGGCCGAAGATGCCGCATCATCGCGGTCTCGACGGCGCCGCCGTGCAGGCCGTGGCGCCATTCCTCGGCCGGGAGCCCCGCGCCGGCGGGCCGCGGACCGTCGAAGTAGCTGGTCTTGACCACGAGCAGGCGGTGCTCTTCCCGCAGCCGGCGGGCCGCGGCGTCGACCGCCGGCACGTTGCCGCCGTGGCTGTTGGCGACGACGAGGCGCCGCACGCCGGCCGCGCCGACCGCCGCCCCCGTCCGGACCAGCGTCTCGACGAGCAGCTCGGGCGGCAGGCTGAGGGTGCCCGCGAACCGGCGGTGCTCGCCGCTGGCGCCCACCGCCTGCGGCGGCAGCGCCCGCGCCGGCAGGTCGCGGGGCAGCCGGTGGAACGCCTCGGCGAGCACCCCGAGGCCGATGTCGAGATCGGTCGAGAGCGGCAGATGGGGGCCGTGCTGCTCGACCGCGGCCACCGGCAGCACGACCACCGGGTCGCGCGCGGCGAGGGCCGCCGCCTCGACCGTGGTCAGGCTCTGCCAGTAGCGGATGGGGTCGTCCGTCATCGAGCGGGTGCGCCTCGACACAGGCGCGGTTATCGTATCGCAGGTCCTGGAGAAGGTGGTCTCGGCAGCTCGTGGCGCATCGGGAGCGGCGAAGGCGCCAGCGGGCAGGGGAACGCCCGCCTGACGAGGCGTGAGGAGGGCGCAAATGGGCCTGTTCAACTGGTGAACGACGCGGTCAGGCGGAATGCAGGGCCGCTCGCGATGCAGTGGGGCGTTCCACCGCGGGCCGTCAGGCCCGCGCCCCGGCGTCGCCGGCGCGGCGCGGGACGGTGGGGGCTTCCGCGTCGTCGGCGCGGCGGAACAGCGCGAGATCGTATCCGATCCACCCCTGCGCCAGGCAGGTCTGCAGGGCGGTGCCCCCGACCAGATGCCCGAACCGCGTCCGGTCCAGGGGCAGCCAGCCGCAGAGCGCGACGAACAGGGCGGCGGCGCGGTCGCGGGGCCGCCCGAGCCGCAGGTACGGCGTGAGGTCGTCGGTGGCGACGTGCGCGAACCCCGCCCGTTCGGCCAGCGCGCGCAGTTCGCGGGGATGGAGCAGGGTGTTGACGCGCCACCCCCGCCGGAACCGCGCGACCGTCCGCGGCGCGTCCGGGTGGCGGGCCGGACGCAGGAAGTCGTCGCAGATCGCCAGCAACCCTCCCGGCCGGACCATCCGGGCGCACGCGGCGAAGAAGCGGGCCGGGTCGGGCCCGTGGACCAGCGATTCCACGGCGTACGCGAGGTCCGCCGGCGGCAGGTCGGGCGGCGGCTCGCAGTAGTCGGCCTCGATGCACCGGACGCGGTCCGACAGCCCCGCCGCGCGGATGCGCCGCGCCGCGTGGCGCACCTGCACGGGGCTCAGGGTGAGCCCCGTGCCGCGGATGGGCCGGCGCGCCGCGAGGTGGCAGAGGCTTCCTCCCACCCCGCAGCCGAGATCGACGACGTGGGTCGGCCGGCCGGCCGCCGGCAGGTCCCGCAGGAGGGCGAGTAGCCGGTCGTCGACGTGGTGGAACGCGGCGGCGGCGTCTTCGACCCCCGGGGCCCACACCGCGCGGTGCAGCGCCCCGGCCGCGCCGCCCTCGCCGTGGGCGACGAAGTTGCCGGTGTTCCGGTCGTAGTACCGCCGCACGGCGGCGGCGTCGAACTCGGGCATGGACCCGACGAGTGTACGACGTGCCGCCGCGAACGGGCGAACCGGGCTGACCGGGCCGGGCGCACTTGACACCGGGACGCCGCCTCGCGCAACGTCATGACCGCGGTCGGGACCACGCTGGCGCCGGTGGCGCGCCGGGACCGTGCGTCAGGAACGCCGCCGCCGCTGGCGGCGAGCCGGCGCCGGGGCAGGCTGCCGGTCACGGTGTCCCCGCCCGGTCGTACAAGGACCCGCCGCCGGCGGGCGAGCCGGCCCCCGAGAGAGACTCGCGGCATGCGCTTCTTCAACACGACGGGTCCGGTGGTGGCCGACGACCACTACCGCATACCGCCGCTGGACCGCCTGGACCTGGACGAGCTGCTGATGCTCGTCCGCCAGAAGCGCTACTTCGTGCTGCACGCGCCGCGGCAGACGGGGAAGACCTCGGCCCTGCTGGCGCTGCGGGACCGGCTGAACACCGAGGGGTACCGTTGCGTGTACGCCAACGTCGAGGTGGCGCAGACGGCCCGCGAGAACGTGGAGCGGGCGGTCCGCACGGTGCTGGGCCGGCTGGCCTCCCGGGCCCGGACGACGCTGGGCGACGAGTTCCTGGAGGGCGTCTACCGGGGCCTGCTCGCGGCGTACGCGCCGGACGAAGTGCTGCTGGAGGCGCTGGCGCGCTGGGCGGCGGCGGACGCGAAGCCGCTGGTGCTGCTGATCGACGAGATCGACGCGCTGGAGGGTGATTCGCTGCTGACGGTGCTGCGGCAGTTGCGGGCGGGGTACGACCAGCGTCCGCGCGACTTTCCGCAAAGCGTGGTGCTGTGCGGGGTGCGCGACGTGCGGGACTACCGCATCCGCTCCGGGTCGGCGAACGCGGTCGTCGCCGGGGGCAGCGCGTTCAACGTCAAGGCGACGTCGTTGCGGCTGGGAGACTTCTCGCGGGACGAGGTCGTGGCGCTGCTCGGGCAGCACACGGCGGAGACCGGGCAGGCGTTCACCGCCGGGGCGCTGGAGACGGTGTGGGAGCGGACGCAGGGGCAGCCGTGGCTGGTGAACGCGCTGGCGTACGACGCCTGCTTCGGGCACGAGGCGGGCCGGGACCGGTCGCGGCCGATAGACGCGGAGGCGGTTCTGGCGGCGCAGGAGCGGCTGATCCTGCGGCGGGAGACCCACCTGGACCAGTTGGCGGACAAGCTGCGGGAAGAGCGGGTGCGGCGGGTCGTCGAGCCGCTGCTGAGCGGCGCCGACGAGCGGACCTTCTCGGCCCGCGACCTGGAGTACGTCCGCGACCTGGGCCTGATCGCGGCGGACGGCTCGTTGCGGATCGCCAACCCGATCTACGCCGAGGTCGTCCCGCGCGAGCTGACTTGGGCTGTCCAGGCGGGACTGACGGACGACCCGGCGTGGTACGTGGATGCCGGCGGCGGGCTGGATGCGCGGGCGTTGCTGGCGGCGTTCCAGACCTTCTTCCGGGAGCACTCCGAGCACTGGTCGAAGCGGTTCCAGTATCAGGAGGCGTGGCCGCAGTTGCTGCTGCAGGCGTTCCTGCAGCGGGTGGTGAACAGCGGCGGGCGCATCGAACGGGAGTACGGGCTGGGGCGGGGCCGCACCGACCTGCTGATAGTCTGGCCGCACGGCGGCGCGGCTTCCGGGGAGGCGGCGCGCGTGGATCGGATCGTTGTCGAATGCAAGCTGAAGCACGGGAGCCGGAAGAAGACCATCGACGGCGGCCTGAAGCAGACGGCGGAGTACATGGACCGCTGCGCGGCGCGGGAGGGGCATCTGGTGATCGTCGACCGCGCCGGCGGCAGGCGCTGGCGGGACAAGGTGTTCCACGACCGAAAGACGTCGCCCGGCGGCCTCCCGATCGACGTGTGGGGCATGTGACGGCCGCACGAACTTCGGCGCCGGGGGGTGGGCGCCAGCGTCGGCGGGGGCGCGCCGGGGTCGTGCGCCGGGAACGCCGCCGGGACCAGGACCCGCCGCCGGCGGGCGAGCCGGTCCCCGAGAGAGATTCGCGGCATGCGCTTCTTCAACACGACGGGTCCGGTGGTGGCCGACGACCACTACCGCATACCGCCGCTGGACCGCCTGGACCTGGACGAGCTGCTGATGCTCGTCCGCCAGAAACGCTACTTCGTGCTGCACGCGCCGCGGCAGACGGGGAAGACGACGGCGCTGCTGGCGTTGCAGGAGCGGTTGCACGCCGACGGGTACCGCTGCGTGTACGCCAACGTCGAGGAGGGGCAGACGGCCCGCGAGGACGTGGGGCGGGCGATGCGCGCGGTGCTGGGCGAGCTGGGCTACCGGGCGCGGTCGGCGCTGGACGACGAGTTCCTGGACGGCGTCTGGCCCGATCTGCTGGCGCGGTACGGAGCGGACCGGGCGCTGGGCGAGGCGCTGAGCCGCTGGGCCGCGGCCGATCCGCGGCCGCTGGTGCTGCTGGTCGACGAGATCGATGCGCTGGTCGGCGACTCGCTGGTGTCGGTGCTGCGCCAGTTGCGCGCGAAGTACGATCGACGTCCGGCGGAGTTTCCGCAGAGCGTGGTGCTGTGCGGGGTGCGGAACGTGCGGGACTACCGCATCCGCTCCGGGTCGGCGAACGCGGTCGTCGCCGGGGGCAGCGCGTTCAACGTCAAGGCGACGTCGTTGCGGCTGGGAGACTTCTCGCGGGACGAGGTCGTGGCGCTGCTCGGGCAGCACACGGCGGAGACCGGGCAGGCGTTCATGGCCGGGGCGCTGGATCTGGTGTGGGAGCGGACGCAGGGGCAGCCGTGGCTGGTGAACGCGCTGGCGTACGACGCCTGCTTCCGGCACAAGGCGGGCCGGGACCGGTCGCGGCCGATCGACGCGGAAGCGATTCTGGCGGCGCAGGAGCGGCTGATCCTGCGGCGGGAGACGCACCTGGACCAGTTGGCGGACAAGCTGCAGGAAGAGCGGGTGCGACGGGTGGTCGAGCCGCTGCTGAGCGGCGCCGACGAGCGGACCTTCACCGACCGCGACCTGGAGTACGTCCGCGACCTGGGCCTGATCGCGGCGGACGGCTCGTTGCGGATCGCCAACCCGATCTACGCCGAGGTCGTCCCGCGCGAGCTGACTTGGGCCGTCCAGGCGGGACTGACGGACGACCCGGCGTGGTACGTGGATGCCGAGGGCGGGCTGGACGCGCGGGCGTTGCTGGCGGCGTTCCAGGCGTTCTTCCGGGAGCACTCCGAGCACTGGTCGAAGCGGTTCCTGTACCAGGAGGCGTGGCCGCAATTGCTGCTGCAGGCGTTCCTGCAGCGGGTGGTGAACAGCGGCGGACGCATCGAACGGGAGTACGGGCTGGGGCGGGGCCGCACCGACCTGCTGATAGTCTGGCCGCACGGCGCCACGGCTTCCGGGGAGGCGGCGCGCGTGGACCGGATCGTGATCGAATGCAAGCTGAAGCACGGGAGCCGGAAGAAGACCATCGACGGCGGCCTGAAGCAGACGGCGGAGTACATGGACCGCTGCGCGGCGCGGGAGGGGCATCTGGTGATCGTCGACCGCGCCGGCGGCAGGCGCTGGCGGGACAAGGTGTTCCACGACCGGACGACGTCGCCGGGCGGCCTCCCGATCGACGTGTGGGGCATGTGACGGCCGCACGGTCCCGTCAAGGAAAGGAGCGAGTCCGATGAGCCGGACCGAAATACCGATTGGGCACCACTGCTTCGGAATGTTCAACGGCAGACTTTCCGAGGAGACGCGCAAGCGCATCGACGAGACCTTGAAGCAGGGCGGGTTCGACGCCCACGTGGTCGTCGAGGAGGATGACGACGTCCCCCACGGGTACCTGATCACGAACGGCCCGGTGAGCGTGACGAAGGGATGCGCCCTGGCGGGGAAGGCGATCGGTCTGTTGATCGACCGCAACCTGTGGTCGGGGGCGAACGACGAATACTACGGACCGGTGCCGCGCCAGCGGTTCGTCCGGGAAGACGGACGGATCTACTGCTACGACGTGTTGCCGGAGGAAAGGGACGAGGCGTGACGGGGAGTGAACGCATCCACCGCCTCCGTCCGGCGCTCCGGGCGCGCGCGGGATGGAGGCGGAACGGCGCGTCCGCGGCCCCGGCGCTTCTGGCCTTCTGGCTGGCGGCGGCCCCCGCCGGCGCCCAGCCGCCGGGCGGCGCCGGCGGCGAGTGGCGCTCCTATGCGGCCGACGTGCGGGGCACGAAGTATTCGCCGCTCGACCAGATCGACGGCGGCAACTTCGGCGACCTGGAACTGGCGTGGACCTGGCGCACCGCGGACGCCCTGCTGCCGGTCGACGACGGCGGCGGCGTGTCCCTCGCCGCGGCCGAGACCGTCTTCGAGCGCCTGGAGACGGCGGACCCCGACCGCTGGGTGACGCGGCCGGGCATCGCGCGCCTGTCGGCGACGCCGCTCATGGCCGGCGGCGTGCTGTATCTCGCCACCCCGCTCTACCAGGCGGCGGCCATCGACGCCCGCACCGGGGAGACGCTCTGGGTCCGCAACCCGCGGGTCTACGAGGCGGGCAGCCCGCCGCTGCCGTCGCCCTGGAACCACCGCGGCGTGGCGTACTGGGAGGACGGCGACGCGGCGCGCGTCGTCTGGGGCACCGGCGACGGCTACCTCACGGCCGTCGACGCGCGGACCGGGTTGCCGGCCGCGGCGTTCGGCGACGGCGGGCGCGTGAGCCTGGAAGAGGGCATCCCGCGGGCGCGGGAGAATCCGAGCCGGCTGCCGCCGCCGTCCCGCTCGCCGCCGCTGGTGGTCGGCGACACCATCGTCGTCGGCTCGTCGGTGCACGACTACCTGCTCCGGAAGGAGAACGCGCCGGGGTTCGTCCGCGCCTACGACGCGCGCACCGGCCGCCACGAGTGGGACTTCCACACCGTGCCGCAGAGCGCCGACGAGTTCGGGGCCGACACCTGGCTCGGCGGGGCGTGGCGCTACTCGGGGAACACCAACGTCTGGGGCGACGTCACGGCGGACCCGGAGCTGGACTACGTCTACCTGCCCACCAGCACGCCCACCTCGGACTACTACGGCGGGCACCGGCTCGGCGACAACCTGTTCGCCGAGAGCCTCGTCTGCGTCGACCTGGAGACGGGCCGGCGCGTCTGGCACTTCCAGATGGTGCGCCACGGCGTCTGGGACTACGACAACCCGGCCGGCCCCAACCTGCTCGACCTGACCGTCGACGGCCGCCGCGTGAAGGCGGTGGCCCAGGTGACCAAGCAGGGCTTCGTCTACGTGTTCGACCGGGTGACCGGCGAGCCGATCTGGCCGATCGAGGAGCGCCCGGTGGCGACCGACACCGATCTGGAAGGGGAGGTCCTCTCCCCGACGCAGCCGTTCCCGACCCGGCCGGCCCCGTTCGAATACCAGGGCGCCGCGCTCGACGACCTGATCGACTTCACGCCCGAGGTGCGGCGCATGGCCGTCGAGGCCGTCGAAGGCTTCCGGCTGGGGCCGCTCTACACGCCGCTGTCGCTCGCCGGCACCGTCTTCCGCCCCAGCGCCGGCGGCGGCGCGAGCTGGGGCGGGGCCGCCGTCGATCCGGAGACCGGCGTCCTCTACGTCCCGTCGCGGAACGCCCACTCCGTCATGCGGTTCCGCGAGCCCGGGCCGGACGAAGATTCGACCCTGCGCTACGTCCTCAGCCGCGGCGGGGCGCCGTTCCTCGCCGGCGGCAACTTGCGGCGCACGCCGGTCATGCCGCAAGGGCTGCCGCTGTGGAAGCCGCCGTATTCGCGGATGACCGCCATCGACGTGAACACCGGGGAGCACCTGTGGATGACGCCCCTCGGCGACGGCGACCGCATCCGCAACCATCCGCTGCTGCGCCACCTCGATCTCCCGCCGCTCGGCGGCGACAGCGGCCGCCACGGGCCGCTGGTCACGAAGACGCTGCTGGTGCACGCGCTCACGGCCGGGGGCACGGACGGCGGGCCGCGTCTGGTCGCGTACGACAAGGCCTCCGGCGCGGAGCTGGCGTCGGTCGACCTGCCGGGCGGCGCCATCGGGACCCCGATGACCTACCTGCTCGACGGCCGCCAGTACGTCGCGGTCACCGTCGGCGGCGAGGCGCCGGCCCTGGTCGCGTTCCGGCTGCCGTCGTGAGCGCTGGTCGTCGATCCGCCGCCCTCGCCGACGCCGGGCAGCCGCCCCCGTTGGAGATCGTGAGCGGCAGCGTGCGCTGCTCGTCGGTTCGCCGGTCCGTTGCCGCCGGACGGCTGCCAGAACGTCCGCCGGCGCCTCGTCGCCCGCGCATTTTTCTGGCCGACAACCGCGCCAAGTTGGGCGCGGGTGTCTCGAAAGGGGAACTCCGTGCATCGACTCGGCAACACGATCGCGCTGTCGTGGTCCTTCGTCATTGCCGTCGCATCGGCCACGGCGGTCCAACCGGCCGGGGAGAAGTTCCTGCTTCTCGCCACCAGTCGTACGGGCACCATGGAGGAAGAACTCAACGAAGCAGGCGCGCGCGGCTACCGTTTCGCTGGCGCCCAGGGAGGCGAGACCGCCTTCGGGGGCGACGAAGCGGTCGTCATCATGACGCTCGACCCGGAGGGGCGCCGTTTCCGCTACATCCTGCTCGCCACGAGTCGCACCGGAACGATGCAGCGCGAGCTGAACGAGGTCCCGCCGGAATACGACTTCGCCGGCATGACTGTGTTCAGGTCGGCGTTCGGCGGCCAGGAGGCCGCCGTCGTGCTGGAAGCCGTGATCGCCGACGACTGAACGCCGTCTCCTCGCCGTCGACGTGGCGTGTGGCCATGTGGGGGCGGCGTACGGGCACCCGAGGATCAATTCGATGTCCGGCTACACGATTAACCCGGAGTCAATCGTCAACCAGATCGGGAACAACCTGCGGGACCGCTACGACTCCGGCTATCCGATCCTGAAGGAACTTCTGCAGAACGCCGACGACGCCGGCGCGCACCGGTTCCGGCTCGACGCGCGGGTGGGCTGGCCGGATGCCGAGAATCCGCTGCTGCGGGGGCCGGGTCTGCTGATCGTCAACGACGGCGAATTCCGTCCGAAAGATCGGGAAGGCATCCTGTCGTTCGGCGAGAGCGTCAAGGCGGATGACGACGCGACCATCGGAAAGTTCGGATTCGGCCAGAAGGCGGTGTTCCATCTGTGTGACGCCTTCGCCGTCCATGCATTCGGCCAGACTGAACCGTTCAAGGACGTCGTGAATCCGTTCGAGGACGTCGAGGTCAAGAGGAACGTCACCGGCGAGTGGAAAACCCTCAGCGAATCCGATGCGGGTCTTCTGCGGGATGCGGCGGCCGATTTCCGCGATCACGGTCTCATCCTGTGGTTGCCGTTGCGCCGGGACGGATTGCACCCCGCCCCGGACGCGGGATTCTCCAGCAACCGGCCCACGATCGAGGAAACGGTCCAGCAGGTCGACAAGCCCGACGATCTTCGTTCCCTCCTGACCACGCTCCGTCACCTGCAGGACGTCGAGATCCGGGAAAACGGCGAAACGCGCCGCGCAGTCCGCGTGCTCGACGGGGATCGACTGCTGGGACCGAAGGACGACTACGACTGGCGTGAGGGCGCGCGGACCTTCGCCGGCGCCATCGAAACCGGGCCGGGCGCTTCGAAGGAGAAGTTTGTCGCCCGCGAAGCGATGCTCCAGGACGGACGCATGGAGGGCTTGAAAAGCAGCAATCACTGGCCCAGAACGCACAGCGCGCTCTGTTCGACGCCGACGCCGGAAAAGGGTGAACCGCATGGCGCCGCGACCCTGCTGCGCGTCGCCGGTCCTCCATCTCAATCCGTTCTGAAGATCGCCTGGGCCGTCTTCCTGCCCGTCTCCGAAACCGACGGCAAGTCAATCTCCATCGACGGGCCCGACCTCGGGTGTTTCAGGCTGCTGCTGCACGGCTGCTTCTTCCTGGACAGCGGCCGGCGCCACATCGAAGGTCTGCAGGATCCCGCCCCGGATGACACGCCGTCGGACGCCGCCGGGCTACGGCGCGCCTGGAACGCCGAGCTGCGGGATTCCGTCGTCCTGCCCCTCGTTCCGGCCCTGCTGCTGGACGCTCTCACAGGCAGACTGGCGACGTCCGCCGAACTCGCCGCGGTGACGGCGGCCGTTGCACGAGACGACTGGTTCTGCAAGAACCGCCGCGCCATCTGTCGGAACGGCGCCCTGGCGCGCGTGCTCGAAGCGCCGTCTTCCGTCCCGTGGCGCATCGTTCCGGCCGGAACCAAGCTCCGGCCACTGCCGAAGTCGGTCGCCGATCATCCGGAACGCATGAAGGAACTGTTCGAGGATGTCCACGCCTGGGCGGTCGGACAGGACATCGTGCTGTGCGTCGACCAGGACGCCGCGCTGACGGCGGAACCGATGCGCTGGACGTCCGAGGAACTCGGTTCCCTGTTCGACGGCCTTGCCAGCCGGGTCTTCTCGTCGCACGCGCTTGCGACGCTTCTCGCCGACTTTCTCGATCTGGCGGTCTGCGACGACGACGATCGTCGGGAGATCGGGCCGCACGTCGTACGCGCCCTGCGCGCGGCGCTGCGGGACACGGCTCCACTGGCGCCTTCCGAACACGTCGAACGCATCATCGGGCACGTCCCTCGAACCGCGCTCGTCAGACTCCCGAAGTCCGTCGAGCACCGGCAGGTGCTTCGGGCGCTGGCGGACTGCGATACGGCGGTTCTGCCAGTGAACGGTGCCTGGGTCTCGGAGGACGCACGGTCACCCCGGAATCCGCTCCCGGATCTTGAAGCGTTTCTCCGTGCGTTGGAACCGCTGGTCGAAAGTCGTGGCGCCGACGCCAGCGCGAATACGGACACGGCGGAACAGGCCGCGACCGCCGCGCTGGCGCTGGTGAGGCAGTCCGGCGAGGATCTGTCCATCCTCACGAACGACTCCCGGTTCGCCGACGTCAAAGTTCTCCGCGGGTGGGACCCGCGCGCCCGAAAAACTCTGGCGTTGTCCGTCGCGGATCTCGCCGAACGGTCGAGGAACGGACTGCTGTTCGGCCCGTCCCCGGTAGCGAACGAGTGGTTGCCGCTGCTGGTGAACGTCGCTCTGGACGCCAAGCCGGTGATCATCCACGGCAAGACGGCGAAGTACTTGAAGGAAGCGGTTGAGCAGGGCGGATCCACCCCGCAACTTCTCCGGGCCGACAAGGACGCCTTACTCTCAATCATCAACGAGACCGGGCAGTTCGGAAACGAAGCGCCCCGCGCCGAGTTGTTGAAGCGGATGAATCCGGGCGAACGTGACGACCGGAAGGCGTTGCGGAGACTGTGCGCAGGACACCACGACGCTGGCGAAGAGAGCGCCGAACTTCGTGTCCTGAGCGGAACGACGAAGGACGTAGAAAGAATCGTTTGCGAGCTGTTCGGACGGCGGAACAATCAATTCCTGGTGCCGTCGCGCATCGCCCACGGCCTTTCCGAAAACTTGCGCGGCCACATCGGCATCGACGTTCTCGACGTGCCGCGTATCGAGGTCCTTCTCGACGAAAATCTCGATGAGATTCCACGACTCGATCCGACGGAACAGGAGCGGGAGGCTCTTCTCCGGATCCATCTTCCGGTTTCGCTCCTGCAGCGTCTGCCGATCCATGTCCGTTCCGACGGCGCCGTCGGCGACGCCGATGGAATCTACCGGGAAGCCGACTGGCCTATCCCCGAGGCGTTGAAGAAGGAGGTCGTCACCGTACGCCCCTGCCGAAGCCAGGACGCGCAGAAACGGCAGGAAGACGTCATTGACGCCTGGTCGCCCGAGTTTCAGATCCGAACTGCGCTGCGCCAACCGGAACCGCACGTCTTCCGGGCGGAGATCCTCGATGCCCTCGCCGAGCTGCCGACACCGTCCGGAGAAGAAAATCGCGATCTGCGAAAACAGCTCCGTGAGCAATCCTGGCTCGTGATGAACGGCGTTGCCGTCAGCCCCGAAAACGTCTTGGCTCTTCCGCCAGGCGTGGGCGAACAGGCCGCGGCGCTGCCGACGACAGGCGACGAAACACCCGCGTTCGTGCTCGCGGACGCGCTGCCGGATGCCGTCAAACGACACCCGGGCTTTCGATACGTCGAGAAACTGCTGCCCAACGAAGATGCTTCCCTCACCGTGTTGGCCCGGAGAATCGACAACGTCGGGCTGGTTGGGTTGTTGATGGCCGTCGGCGCGGAGAACGCCGGGCTCGTCGATGATCTTGCGGCGTTGGCGAAGAACGGCGCGGACCTCGCGTTGCCCGGATGGCCCCTGCTGGCGGCCGTGATCGCGTCGCTGGACCCGGCGCGGGAGCCTGTGCGTAAAGTCATGTCGTCCTTTCGTCCGCTGGCTGGCGCCGATTACGAAACCGCCGCCCGGCATCTCGATGCGCTGGCGACGCTAGCGGCAGGTCGGGCCGCCGAACCGGAAGGAAAGGCGGCCCGGCGGGTATACGAACACGGGTTCGAGGCGATCGCCGGATGGCCTGACGACGCGAGGCGCAAGGTGTTCGGCGGCGCCCGCGTTCCCACCGAGGACGGCGGTTGGCGCACCGGCCGCGAGGTCGTGGAGGATGCCAACGGCATTGCGCCGACCCACGTGCTGGATCGGAAGCTGGCCCGGATGCTTCGAAAGCGACGCGCCGGTGCCGCGGCTGACGGCGCGCTGGACGCATCGCAAACGTCCCCGACCGGCCCGAGCCAGGAGTCGTCCGCTCCATTGTCGGCGGTTCGGAGCCACGACGGATTCACTAAAGTGGATCTGAACGCCCTCGAAGTCGAATCCGCGGAAGAACAATGCCGATTCCTGAAGCCGTGGAAGGGTCGCTTGCCGGCGGACCTCGTGATCGTCTACCTCGGTCTCATCGGCCGTTACCAGCCCATGCGACAGGTTGCGGAAGAATGGAGATCGGATGCCACGACGGATGTGGTCACTTGGTGGAGTGTTCTCGACCAGCGGATGAAACCGACCCGACCGGATCCGGTGTGGAAGGAAATCGATGGCCGTCGCTTTCGCATCCGTGAGATCACGGGAGAGTCGGTACCGGTGATCGCTTTATCGGGCGACGAGTTCGAAGCGCCTTTGGGCGATGACACTTCGGGATTGATAGTCGGCAATCTCCACAAGCGAGGACAGGGCATCCGTTCGGCCAGCGACGGTCAAATAAAAATACTCCACAAAATTCGGCTTCGTCGGGTAGAGTCTGGCCGACTGTCATCGAGCGAGGCCGCCAAATCGTTCCGGCAGTTGATTGAAGCCATCGCGATAGATTGTCATCACTGGTTCATGTCGGACACGCGGGCTGCTTTCACGGAAGTCCTTGACAAAGCAATCCGTCCCGACCAGACCACGCTGGAAGACACAGAGGCGCTTCTGCGCGATCGGTTGCCGACGATCCTTGCGGAGATGAAGCTCCCTGTTGACTCGGCGTGCCGGAAAGAGCTACAAGACTACCAGCAAGAGGAAGGCCGCATTTCACGTGAGCGGTCCAAACCTGAGGACAAAGCGAAGGGCTTGGCCGACATCAAGACCGATTTGTGGAAGCGCATCGGCGATGGCGACGCAACGGCGGAGCTACTGTCGTCGATCCGCGGTCGAATCGAAGACCTTGGGTATACCACCGACCGCGTCCTGTTCGAACTGTTTCAGAACGCGGACGACGCTTACGCACAACTCGATGGTGCGCCGGTCGATGCACGCTTTCGCGTGGAGGACCTCGCGGATCGTCCCGGCATTCTCGTGACGCACTGGGGCCGCCTCATCAATCATCTCGGAATGAACGTGGACGACGGGTACCGTCTCGGTCGGGATCGCGATCTCCTCAACATGCTGGTATTGAATTTTTCGGAAAAGCCGACCGAAAATCTGACCGGCAAGTTCGGACTCGGTTTCAAGAGCGTTCACCTCCTTTCGGACGACGTGGGAATCGCCAGTGGCGGCATCGCCCTGCGGACAAGGGGCGGATTCCTGCCGCATTGTTGGGCGGAGGGCGTCGACGAAGCCGAGAAGCGTCGTGGGCGCGACGGCCGCCGGGCGACCGTCATCGACGTTCCCTTCGTCCCGGACAAGGCGGACGAGGGAAAGCGGTCTCTCCGGGCATTCCGGAATGCGGCGACGTGGTTGCCGGCATTTGCACGCCGCATCCGGCGCATCGAGGTTGCCGGCGTCGATACAGAAACCGTCCATTGCACGACATCACGCTTGCCCGGCCAAGACGCCATCGACGTGATCGCCGTCTCGACGAAAGCGGGGACGCAACGGGCGCTGCGGCTCGATCTGAGCGGCGGACATTCCCTCCTGTTCGCGGTCGACAGAGAAGGACCGTGCGCTTTTCCGAGTGCACTTGCGCGTGTCTGGAACTTGGCCCCGTTGGAAGAGAAGTTGCATTCCGGCTGGTTGCTCAACGGCCCGTTCGCGGTCGACCCCGGCCGCGGGCGCCTCGCCGGATCGGTTGCCGCCCGTCAGGAACGGTTCCGGGAGCTGGGACGGGCGTTCGGCGAGCGATTGCTTGATCTCCACGACGGGACCGAGACGGATTGGAAGGGCGTCGCCGAAGCCCTGGCGCTGGACGTTTCCCCGGACACCCGACCGCGGTTCTGGGAACGGCTTTTCGATGTAGTGAGCCGGGATTTCGACGACGACCTCGCCCGATTCCTGCACATTTCTGATCGGGGCTACGCGGGCTACGGTCATTTTGCGGCCGAACGGCGGGCGGCGCCGACAGGCTTGGCGGCGCCGTTCGATGCCCTCGTGCGCGCGTCCGAGGTGCGCCGTTTCACGGCCGGAGCGCTGGCCGATCCGACGGTGCTGGTGGAAGCGAGTCGCTGGCCGATGCTGGCTGAGTTGAAGGGCCGGATCGTGGCAGGGAAAGTGGCAGAACGGTTGAAGAAGGTTGGCTTCAGCGAGATTCGCCCGATCTCGTTGTCCGACTTGCTTTACCGGGAGATGGGTGGCGACAACCGAATCGATGCCGGGGCCGCGACGAGACTGGGAACTGTGGTCACACTGGAGGCGATCGAGAAGGAACCGCTTCTTCCGGAGCGGAAGGAGATCTTTGCCTTCGCTCGGCAGGCGAAGTTTCGGGCGCGGGACGAATCCTGGCGCCCTGTCAAAGAGCTGAACTCGGAATCGGGCGGCGCTGATGAAAAACTGATCTGCGGCTTCGCGCCGGAGCACGCCTTGCTGCACCGGAGCTACGCTGGCGCGGCACTGGAGTTCTTCAAGGTCGCCCGATCCACGTCCGGTTATGGACCGAGATCCGAACTGCTGTGCGACTGGGTCGCCCGCGCGACCGATCCGGACCGTCGAAAGGCTGCGCTACGCTACGTCGTCTCCGGCCGACAGGGACGTGAGATGGCAGGGGTCATGCGCGGCAATCTTCCCGACTGGGCGCCTGGGCCTCTCGATAGTCCGCAATCCAATCCGCTGCTCGACGGCTGGTTGGAAGAAGACACGAAGCGCTTGCTGTTCGAGCTCCGTGGGCACCATTTGCTTGAAATAAAGCCCGTCTCGCCGAACGCACCGAGACCGGTCACAGGGGATGCCGTCGGACGAATCCTGAGCGCCCTTCACGAGTGGTGGGTGACGAACCGAGACGGCGAACGGAACGAGTATGCACGGCGCGTCTACCCGGAGGGCTTCTCGCCGGCGAAACTCAGGAACCGGGAAGACCGCGCGTCCTGGTTCACGATGTTCGCGCTGGCCTGCTTCCAGGCGTTCGGCCGCGCGCAGGACGGGCAGCATCGCAGCTTCATCGATCGCGGATACCGCGACGGCTGGTGGCGGGAAATTGCTGAATCCAGGCCACCGGACGAGGTTCAGCCGTGGCTCACGCGCCTGGAGCGTTGGAGCGGGGCCGAGTGGCTTGATCAGGACTGCCTGCGCTGGAGGCGCACGCTAGTCGATCTGTACACGATCGCCCGGTGGCTGAACGTGTACACCGAAATATTCGTCGAACTGCCGAGCATCGTGCGGGATCGAGGTTCCATTTCTCTGAACGACGTTCTTCGACCGAGCCATTCGCCGGTTATCGGACCTCTCGGACTGAATGCGGCGCCGATTGGTCGTTCGCTGGGCATTGGTACGAACTGGCTGATCCGCGAACTGTTGCGAAACGAGGTGTACGACCCGGGCGACGCCACCGCGCTGGCGCCGTACTGCTGGATGCCGTCTCGGCGCGTTCGGGAACTGCTGGAGAGGCTCGGCTTGCATCTTTCGTCGGATGCGAACAAGGAGGAGAGCCGGGCGATTTACGACTTCGTGGTCGACCACTTGGACGAGGACCACGCACGGTTCGGCGACGACTTCGACCTGCCGCTGCAACTGATTACCCGCGCTCGCTACGGTGACGTTCGACGGCAGTGCTTGGAACAGGGCGGCCTCGACGCTACGGATTTCGGCGAGGATGACCAATACGCGGAGGACGATCTCACCGGAGGCAACCCCACGTGACGGACGCCGTGCAGCCGTTCGAGCCCGGTGCGCCGATCGAGCACCCCCGGCACGGGAAGGGCCGGGTGGTGGCCGACATGGGATCCACCGTCGTGGTCCGCTTCGACGGATCGCTGGAGCAGGTGCCGTCGGACGAGATCACCGTTGTTCCGTCTTTGCATTCTGCGTTGCGCGACGGCGTGTTCGACGATCCGGCGGACGCCGTCGTGCGCGCGCAGGCGCTCGCTATCGCGTCGGTCAACGACCAGTGGGGCGTCTTCTCGCGGTCTCGCGTGCAGTTGTTGCCGCATCAGTTGTGGGTCTGCCGCACGGTGAACCGTACGTGGCCGTTCCGGTGGCTGGTGGCCGACGACGTCGGGCTCGGCAAGACGATCGAATGCGGCTTGGTGCTGATGCCGCTGCTTGCCTCGGGACGCGTGCGGCGGCTGCTGGTGCTCGCCCCGGCGCGTCTGGTGCCGCAGTGGCAGTTCCGGCTGAAGGACCTGTTCGACATCCGGCTTCAGCGGTACGTCGCCGAGGCGGACACCGCGCGGGGCGACTTCTGGGCGACCGCGTCGATGGTCGTCGCATCGTTCCACACGTTGCGCGACGATCGGCGCGGGGCGCGGGGGCGGCTTCTGGATGCCGACCCGTGGGACCTGGTGGTCGTTGACGAGGCGCATCACCTGGGCATGGAGAAAAGGGGCGGCGAAACGCTCGCCTACAGCCTCGTGTCCGCTCTCGAGGAACGGAAGAAGATCGAATCGCTTCTGTTCTTCACCGGTACGCCGCACCGCGGGAAGGACTACGGGTTCTTCGGCCTGATGCGGCTCGTGCGCCCGGACCTGTTCGATCCCGAGGACGACCCGGTGGAGCAGCGCGCCCGGTTGTCGAGGGCGATGATCAGGAACAACAAGGCGGCGGCGACCGACTTGCAGGGAAACCGTCTGTTCACGCCGCTCCGCGTCCGGAGTCGGGAATACGGGTACAGCGACGGGGAGTCGCGCTTCTACGACACGCTCAGCGCCTTCATTCTCGAGGGGCGCGCTTACGCGGCGACCCTCGACGGCCGCGCGCAAACGGCGCGCATGCTCGTGCTCACTACGCTCCAGAAGCTGGCCGCCAGCTCGATCGCGGCCATCCGTAGCGCGCTGCGGAAGCGGAGAACAATGCTGGCGGGCGTCGTCGAACGCGCACGCGGCGAGGTGGGCGAGACGGATCAGGGACCGAAAAACGACTCGCGCGTCGAGCCGGGGCGGCACGCGGCGGCCATCGATCTTCCCGACGACGAGCAGGCGACCCTGGACGAGGTGGCCGAGGCGGAAGAGGCGTTGCCGGGGACGGCGGCGGTCCTGCTGATGAAGGACGAGATCCGACGTCTCGACGAACTCCTCGCGCTGAGCGGCGCCGTCGCCGTCGAGACGAAGATCGAACGCCTTCTGGCGTTGATCGGCGGCGAGCTTCCGGCGGACGAGCCGGTCCTTCTGTTCACCGAGTACAAGGCCACGCAGGCTCTCGTCGTGAACGCCCTGCATCGGCGGTTCGGCTTCGGCTCGGCGACGTTCATCAACGGCGACGACCGGCTCGACGGCCTGGAGGCGGCCTCGGGATCGGTCGGCGCCGTCACCGAGTCCCGCGAGCGTGCGGCCGATGCGTTCAACGCGGGGAAGGTCCGCTTTCTGGTCTCCACGGAGGCGGGCGGTGAGGGGATCGACCTTCAGGAGCGCTGCGCGACGCTTGTGCACGTCGACATGCCGTGGAACCCGATGCGGCTCCATCAGCGCGTCGGCCGCCTCTCCCGTTACGGCCAGTCCCGCCCGGTTTCCATCTGGATCCTGCGCAACCCGGAAACGGTCGAGGCGCGCATCTGGGACCTGCTGAACGAAAAGCTGGAGCGGATTCAGGCGGCGCTGTCCGCGGTCATGGAGCAGCAGGAAGACATCGCGGAGCTGGTCGTCGGCATGGCCGGCAACTCCCTGTTCAACGAACTGTTCTCCGGTGCTCAGGGAAAGACGGGAGAACGACTCACCTCCTGGTTCGACCAGGCGACGGCGACGCTGGGCGGCCGCGACGTCGTCGACACGGTGCGGGAGATCTTCGGCAACGTGGCGCGCTTTGACTTCCAGCAGGTCGGCAAGGCTCTGCCGCGGGTGGACTTGGGCGACCTCGAACGCTTCTTCACGCTTGCGGCCGGCCGACATCACCGCCGGATCTACAAACGAGCCGAGGGAATCGAACTCAGGGCGCCCGACGCGTGGAAGGCGCGCAGCTACGCGGTACGGGACAAGTACGACGGTCTCGTGTTCGACCGCCGCCTGCGGGGTGCGACCGCCGCCTCGCGCGTGCTGGGCGTCGGTCATACCCTGTTCGACGTGGCCCTCGACGAGGCGCGCAGTCTGCCCGTGCGCATGGCGGCGCTGGACGGGCTGGAAGCGCCGCTGCTGATCGTGGTGGTCGAGGACGAGGTGACCGGCACGGGATCGCTCGTGTGGCGTCTGATCTTCGGCGTCCGGGACGCCGCCGGCGAACCGGCGCCGATGCGCGACTGGGAGCTGTTGCGGTTGCTGAACGGCATCCCGTCGAAGGATCTCGCCGTGGCGCCGGAGATCGAAACGGCCGACCCCGAACTCGCCGCGATCGTCAACCGGTTGCGCGATGCGTTCGCATCCGGTCTGCCGGACCACGCGCCGTTTCTGCACCGGCCGGTGTGCTGGCCCGAGATGCTGTTCGTTCCGGCACGTTTCGGTTCGTCCGGCGCACGGACAGTCAGCGGGAACGTGTCGCCGGCTCCCGCGTGAAGAGATCTATGGATGAGTAACTCCCGATGAAGAAACAGGAACTCCTGTCCCGCATATCGATAGACCCCGACGTCTGCTTCGGCAAGCCCTGCATCCGCGGCCACCGCATCTGGGTGTCCCTGGTGCTCGACCTGCTGTGTAGCGGCTGGACGGTTTCGCAGGTTCTCGAACAGTATCCCGGCATCGAGGAAGCGGACGTGCTGGCCTGCATCGCGTACGGGGCGGAGATGTCGCGTGAGCGGTACGTGGACATACCGCTGGAGACGTCGGCTTGAACGTCAAGCTCGACGAGAACCTCGGCGCCCGGGGCGCCGCGATCCTGCGGGCGGCCGGACATCACGTGAGCACCGTGGCGGACGAGGGACTCTGCTCGGCCAGCGACCGGAAGCTCCTGGAGGTCTGTCGCGCCGAGCGTAAGTGTCTGGTGACGCTCGACCTCGACTTCGGCAATCCCCTGCGGTTCGTCCCGTCGCGCCATGCCGGCATCGCGGTCCTTCGGCTGCCGCGCAGGTCCACCGCGGAGGACTTGTTCGACGCGATCCGGACGCTTGCGACCGGACTTGCAACCGGAACGGTCGAAGGGAAGCTGTGGATCGTGCAGCGCGGACACGTCAGAGAGTACCAGGGGGAGTCTGACTGAAGCTGGCGGACGTCAACCGAGCGCGGCGGGCCCGCGGGCGATGACGGAAGACCCGGCGGCCGGAATCGACGTTCGGGGTCCGTGGGGCGGCGGGTCACGGCGTCTCCAGCCGGGCGTAGACGTCGCCCGACCGCCGGCGGGCGGGGCCGGTGCGGAGGGCGTCGAGCAGGGTCTCGCCGTCCACCCAGTCCGCGGCGGCGAGCGCGCAGGACTCGCCGACCGACCAGTTGAAGCGGTAGCGGCCCAGGGTGTCCAGCCGGTCGATGCAGGCGCGCGCGTAGTCGAGCGCGTGCGGCAGGTACTCGAACGACAGCGCGGGCACGGGGCGGGTGAGCCCGGCCAGCACCGCCGGCTCGGCCCCCTCGACGTCGATCTTGACGAACACGGGCGGGCCGAAGCGGGCGGCGAGCGTATCGAGGGTGACCAGCGTCACGGCGATTTCGCGGTCCCACCGCACGCCGGCGAACACCGGATCCCGTGCCCGGTCGGCGCGCCACGCGGCCGCCAGCGTGGTCATGGTCGGGGTGCGGTCGCTGACCGAGAGGGTCGCGGCCCCGGTGCGGTCGCCGGCCGCGGCTTCGACGATCGACACCCCCGGATGGCGACCGAACAGGAGGCGCAGCAGCCGCGCGAAGTCGGGCTGCGGCTCGATCGCCACGACCCGGCAGCCGAGGGCGGCGAGGGCGCGGGTCCGGTTGCCGGCGTGGGCGCCGACGTCGAAGACGAGGTCGCCGGGGCCCGCGAACGCCGCGTAGAGCCGCCGCAGCCGGCGCTGCCGCCGGGGGACCGCATGATAGACGGCCAGGGACCGGATCAGGCCGTAGAGGCGGTTCGGGCGGGTCGATCGCATGGCCGTACGGTCCGCGGCGGACGGGCGCGTTACAATGCCCGCGACATGCGAGACGCGAGCGCGAGCGGGCTCCGGGTGCTCTCCGTGGTCATGGGGATCTTCCTGATCTGCATGGGATACGGCAAGCTCGGCTGGGCGGGCGACAGCAGCATGCTCGTCGACCAGTTGCGGGACTGGTGGGGACCGGCCCCCGCCGTCAGCAAGTTGTACATCGACGGGTTCGCGATGCCCCTCGCCCCGGTCTTCTCCCGGCTCGTGCTGCTGGGCGAGCTGACCACCGGGCTGGCCCTGGTGGCCGGCTACCGGCCGCGGCTCGCGGCGCTGGCGGCGCTGTTCATGGTGATGAACTTCCACTTCGCCATGGGCCTCCTGTTCACGCCGGCGTATCTGACCAACGGTTATGCGCTGCCGGTGGCGGGCGCGCTGGCGGCGCTGGCCGTCGGCCCGCGGAGCCTCCCGTTCTCCGTGACCGCGGACGCGCGACGGGGATGACGGCCGCCGCGCCGGGCGGGGGCGGCGCGCGGTTCGCCGCCGTGCGGCGCGCGGCGGCGCTGGGCGCGGCCCTCCTGCTCGTGAACGTCTCGCTGACCTTCGCCAACGTCTGGCCCACCCTCGGCGTCCGTTTCAACCGCGATCTGTCGGCGGAAGCGGCGGCCGCCGTGCTCCTGCTCGCGGTCCTGGGCGCCCGGCGGGGGCGTACGCCGCGCGCCGCCGCGCCGTGGCTGGCCGGTGCGTGGCTGCTGCTGGCGGCGGGGCGGTACGTCGAGGTCACCGTGGCCGCGCTCTACGGCCGCGACGTGAACCTGTACTGGGACCTGCGGCACGTGCCGAAGGTCGGGGCGATGTTCGCCGTGGTGGCCGACCCCTGGCTGCGGGCGGGCTTCGCGGCGGGGCTGCTCGCGGCGCCGGCGGGGTTCTTCCTCGCGGCCCGGTGGGCGTGGGGGCGCATCGCCGCGGCCATCGACGCGCCGGCCCCGCGCCGGGCGCTGGGCGCCGCCGCGGGCGCGGTGCTGCTGCTCGGCCTCGCCCAGTGGGGCGGCGCCGGCGTCCCGGGAGGCGTCCGGGTGGCCGAGCCGGTGTCCCCGGTTTTCGTGCGCGAGCTGGGCGAACTGGCCTACGAGGCGAGCGGCGCCGGCCTGCGCGACCTCGGCCCGCCCCCGGTGCTGCGCTCCGACCTGTCGCGGGTCGCCGGCGCCGACGTGTTCGTCGTCTTCCTCGAATCGTACGGGGCGGTGGCCTGGGACCGCGAGACCTTCGCCGAGGCGCTGGCCCCGGCGCGGCGCCGCTTCGAGGCGGCGGTCGCCGCGACCGGCCGCCGCACGGCGTCGGCGTTCGTCGAGTCGACCACGTTCGGCGGCGAGTCGTGGCTCGCCCACGTCAGCCTGCTCTCGGGCACCGAGGTGCGCGACCCGGCCGCCAACGTGCGGCTCATGGCCCAGGAGCGGGACACGCTGGTCAAGCTGTTCTCGCGCCGCGGCCACCGCACCGTCGCGATCATGCCGGGTCTCCTGGCCGGCTGGCCCGAGGGCGCGTTCTACGGCTTCGACGAGATCTACGACCACGCGCGCCTCGACTACCGCGGCCCGCCGTTCGGGTGGTGGGGCGTCAACGACCAGTACGCGCTCGCGCGGGTCGACGCGGCCGAGCTCGCCCCGGCGGTCCGCCCCCCGGCCTTCGTCTTCTTCGCCACCATCTCGACCCACGCGCCGTTCGTCCCCGCCCCGCCCTACCAGGCCGACTGGGCGCGGGTGCTGACCGCGGCCCCCTACGACGCCGACGACCTCGACCGCGCGTGGTCCGCCTGGGCCGACTGGACGAACCTCGGGCCGAGCTACGTCGAGGCCCTGCGGTACGCGTTCGCGCACGTCGGCGGCTATCTCCGCCTGCGGGCGGACCGCGATCTGGTGCTGGTGCTGGTGGGCGACCACCAGCCCCCGGCCCTGGTGAGCGGCGCCGGCGCGTCGTGGGAGGTGCCGGTGCACGTCGTCACCAGCCGCGCGGCGGTGCTCGACCGGCTCGTCGACGGCCACGGGTTCGCGCCGGGTCTGGCGCCGCGGCGCCCCGCCGCCGCGCGCATGGACGGGCTGCTGCCGATCCTGCTCGACGCCTTCGGCGACGCCGGCGCGGCCGGCGCGGCCGGCGCCGCGGCCGCCCCGCCCGCGCGGAGCGGATCGGAGTGATCCGGCGCGCGGAGGGCGAATATTCCGCCCCCGGCGGCGTAATGACACGGTGTGGCGCGGCCGGGGCGCGCGGCGCGGCCCGCGCCGCCCGGGGTGGCGGGCCGGGAGCGGCCCGCGGCGCGACGGCGGCGGGTACGGTGAAGCGCAGAGGGCGCGGCCGGCGGGGCGGGGAACCGGGAGCGTGACGGATGGGGCGTGCATGGGAGCTGTTCTGGGACTGGTCGGGCATGATGGCCCTGGGCGGCGACGCCGTCACCTACTCGCTGATGGCGCTGGTGGGCACCCTCCTGTTCCTGCTGCGCCTCGTCCTGGCGATGTTCGGCGACGTCATCGGCGACTTCGAGGTCGAGGTGGACCCCGGCACCGACGCCTCCTTCACGCTCTTCTCGCTGCTGTCGGTGATGGCGTTCATCATGGGCACGGGGTGGATGGGGCTGGCGTGCCGCTTCGACTGGGGGCTCGGCCGGCCCGTGTCGGTGGTCATCGCGGTCGGGTTCGGCGTCCTCATGATGTTCCTGGCCGCCGGCCTGATGTACGTGACCCGGACCCTCAACCGGACGGTGACCTACGACCTGCGGACGGCGGTGGGGAAGACCGCGCAGGTGTACAGGACCGTTCCCGCCCGCGACGCCGGCCACGGACAGGTGCAGGTGACCGTGTCGGGCCGGCTGATGACGCTCGACGCGGTCAGCGACGGCGCCGGGCTGGAGGCGTTCACCGACGCGACCGTCGTCGGCGTGCGGGACGACCAGACGCTGATCGTGGCTCCCCGCCGGTGAGCCGGCGCGGGCCGGAGGCCGCCGGGGCGCGGCGGCAGATGACGCAGCAGTCTGCGCGTGGACCGACGCGGGCTGCTGGCGGGTTGGTTGGGCGGCGAGTGCCGCAAGGCGGCCGGAGGGTCGCGCCGCGGTCGACCGGTCGCGCCGGGGCGCTCTCCGGGCGAGGAGGCAGGTGACGGATGACCGAGATGATCAACTTCGGCACCCTCGGGGTGGTGGCCACCATCGTCCTGCTGGTGCTGTTCGTGCTGACGATGCTGACCCGCCAGTACCGGCGGTGTCCCTCCAACCGGGTGCTCGTCGTCTACGGCAAGGTCGCGGGGGCCCGCGCCGCCCGCTGCCTGCACGGCGGCGGCGCCTTCATCGTCCCCCTGCTCCAGAGTTACGCCTACCTCAACCTGGAGCCGATGACCATGGAAATCGACCTGGAGAGCGCGCTGTCGAAGAAGAACATCCGGGTCAACGTGCCTTCGACGTTCACCATCGGCATCTCCACCCGGCCCGACATCATGAACAACGCGGCCGAGCGCCTGCTCGGTCTGAACGAGAAGGCGGTCGCCGCCCAGGCCAGCGACATCATCCTCGGCCAGATGCGTCTGGTCATCGCGACCCTGTCCATCGAGGAGATCAACCAGGACCGCGAGAAGTTCCTCGACCTCGTCAACAAGAACGTCAGCACCGAGGTCAACAAGATCGGACTCGAGCTGATCAACGTCAACGTGCGCGACATCACCGACGAGTCGGGCTACATCGTCGCGCTGGGCCGGAAGGCGGCGGCCGAGGCCATCAACCAGGCCAAGATCGAGGTCGCCGACGCCGACCGTTCCGGCTCCATCGGCGAAGCGAGCGCCAACCGGGAGATGGCCGTCGAGGTGGCCCGGCAGCAGGCCGACTCGGCGGCGGGACAGAAGCAGGCGGAACGCGACCAGCGCATCAAGGTGGCGAAGCTCGAGGCGGAAGGGGTCTCCGGCGAGGCCAACGCGATGCGCGAGCAGGAGATCGTGGTGGCCGAGCAGGACGCCCTGTCGGTGCAGGGCAAGAAGCAGGCCGAGATGGACCAGCGCGTCAAGGTCGCCTCGCTCGAGGCGTCGGCGGTGCAGGGCGAGAACGAGTCGAAGGCGAACATCGCCGACTACGAGGCGAATCTCGCCGAGCGGCAGGCCGAAGCCCGGCGGCGGGGAGAGATCGCCCTCGCCGACGCCGCCCGCGACGTGCTCCGGGCCGAGAAGGAGCAGGAGCTCGCCCGCCTCGAGAAGACCCAGATCGCACAGCAGCAGATCGAGCGCCAGAAGGTCGAGATCGACGCCGAGGCCGAGGCCGAGAGGATTCGCCGCGTCGCCCGGGGCGAGGCCGACGGCGTGCTGGCCCGCTACGACGCCGAGGCCGAAGGGGTCCGGAAGGTGCTCGACGCGAAGGCCGCCGGCTACGAGAACCTGCTGCGCGTCTGCGCCGAGCGTCCGGATCTGGCGCCGTCGCTGCTGATCGTCGAGAAGCTGCCCGAGCTGGTTGCCGAGCAGGTGAAGGCGATCCAGAATCTGAAGATCGACAAGGTCACCGTATGGGATTCCGGCGCCGGCGGTCAGGACGGCAACGGGGCGACGGCGGGTTTTCTGCGGGGGCTCATCGGAGCCCTGCCCCCACTCCACGAGCTGGCCGAGCAGGCCGGCATCGACCTGCCGGCGGCCCTCGGCAAGGTGCAGGACCCGCGGACGCAGACGGGCGGCGGGCGCGGGCCGGCGTGAGCGCCGCCGCGCGGCGGCCCGGCCCGCCGGTCGGGCCGCTTCGCGCCCTGCCGGCCGCGCTGGCGCGGGTCCGCGCCTTTCTGCGGCGCCGGCTCCCGGCGCTTTGCGCGGCGGCGGCCGTCGCGGCGGGCCCGGCGGCGGCGTCGGCCGCCGGGGTGTCCCTCGACGTGATGACGTTCAACATCCGGACGTCGAACGTCGACGACGGCGCGAACGCCTGGCCGCGGCGCCGGCATCTGGTGGCCGAGACGATCGCCCGCGTGGCCCCGCACGTCGTCGGCCTGCAGGAGGCGCTCGACGAACAGGTCGAATATCTCGACGCGATGCTGCCGGACTACCGGTGGATCGGCGTCGACCGCGGTCTCAACGGCGGCGTCGGGCTCAGCGAGTACACGCCGATCTTCTATCGGCACCGGGAGCTGAGTCCCATCGCCTCGGGCAACTTCTGGCTCACCGACACTCCCGACGTCCCCCCGCCCCCGCGCGCGGGGCCGCCGCGGCGGTTCCGGCGCCCGCGCGGCCGCATCGTCACCTGGGCCCGCTTCCACCACCGGGCGAGCCGCCGCGAGATATACGTGTTCAACACCCACCTGACGTTGCGGCAGGGCCCCCGCCAGTACGACTCGGCCCGGTTGATCGCCGACCGGGTCGCGGCGTTGCCGGCGGGCGCCGCGGTCGTGGTGACCGGCGACTTCAACGCGAGCGCCGGCGACACCGAGACGTGGCGCATCGCGACCGGGCAGGGGCTGCGGGACGCGTGGCTCGCGGCCGGCGAACGCCGGGGGCCGCCGTTCACCAGCAACGGCTTCGGGCCTCCGCCTCCGCACGACGAAGTGTGGCGCATCGACTGGATCCTCGTCGGGGGGCCTCTGGTCGTGCGCACCGCCCGCACCGTCCTCCACCACGAGGACGGCCGGTATCCTTCCGATCACTACCCGGTCGCCGTCCGTCTCGACTGGCCCCGGGAGCCGGCGCCGTAGCTGCGGCGGCGCGGGCCGGCCCGCACCGCCTCTGACCCGACGCTGGTGACCTTCAATCCGTTCGGGGACGACACGCTGATCGGAGCAGTTGCGGGGCGAACGCCGTTGGGACGAACGGGCGCCGGGCCGGTGGGCTGTTCCTTCATGCGCTCGTTCGACCTCTCGATGCTCCGAAACTGGTGGTTCGACGGTCTCGCCGGATCCCGGGCGGGTAGTGCAGGGCCGTTCCCGGGGACACGCCGCTACAGATAGCGCGACGGCACGTCGAGGATGACCCGCCGCCGCCTCAGCTCCGGGTAGCGCGGGCCGATCCGCCGGGGGTCGATCGGGCCCGACAGGTCCGAGTCGACCTGCACGCGGTCCGGGAGATAGCGCCGGCCGTGGCCGAACTCGTCCTCGTACTCGGGGGTGGGGAACCGCAGGGTCAGCGTCGACCGGCCGCCGCGGACCTCGACGGTGTAGAGCGGGTTCACCGCGAGGACGCCGGCGACCCCGGCCGGTTCCGGCGCCGGCATGCGCCGGCGTATCCCGGTCCGCCGGCTCGCGACGAGGGTCAGCGACGGCTCGCCGCCGAGCCGGTCCGGCGCCCGGCCGCGGGTCAGGTCGACGGCCGCCTCGTCGAGCAGCCCGTCGAGCAGTTGGGCGTCGCTGAACAGGGCGGGCCGGAACGGCGCGAACAGGTCGCGGTACGCGGCGGGGCTGAGCGGGTCGCCGGCCGAGACGTTCTCGCCCTCCGCGCTGTGCAGATGCGGCAGCGCGAGGATGCCGTCGGGGCGCGCCGCCCGCATCATCTCGTCGGCGCACAGCCGCTTGTGCCAGACGTAGGGGAAGGCGTCCATCAGGACCACCATCGAGAAGCGGTCCGCCGCGAACGGCAGGGGGGCGTCGGCGCTGCAGCACACGGCGTCGGCGCCGGGGGCGGCGAGGCGGGTCGCGATCCACAGCTTCCGGAAACGCAGGTCCGCAATGACCGTCCCCGCTCGCGCCGCGGTTCCGCCGCCGCCGAGCGCGTGCGCCAGGTGTCCGCTGCCGCCGCACAGATCGAGCCACGGGCCGCCGGCCGGCGCCGCCGGGCCGAGGACCCGCAGCAGGGCCTCCGCCGCGACGAACGTCGGGTCCGAGAAACGGTGCAGGCAGTAGACGCCCTCGGCGTCCGGGACGAGCTGCGCGACCGCCTCCCGATACGTCAGGGCCCCCGTCTCCGCGGCGCGGGCGAGCTCCGCCGCGTGCGCGCGGTCGACGTCGAGCGCGGCCGCCAGCGCCTCGTCGCCGCCGCCGCCCTCCAGAGCGCGCAGGGCGGCGCGGGTGGGGTCGTCGGCGAGCAGGATCGGGATGCCCGCGACGACGGGGAAGGCGCAGCACTCGCAGCCCAGCACGCCGGCCTCGATCCGGGTCCCGGTGCGGGCGAGGGCCGCGTTGTCGACCAGCCGCGGCCGCGTCCCGCAGAAGGGGCACCGCAACACGTCGAGAAGGGCGGCCTGCATGGTGCGGTCCCGGTCAGCGGTCCGAGGCGGACGGCCCCGCAGCGTTCCCGCGGAGAGGCGTCCCGCCCGACGGCGTCGTTCGTCGATCGGCCATGCCCGGCATGGATCTTCCTCACGCCCTGTCGGGCGTGTGCTTTCCGCTCACTGGCGCCCTCGCCGCTCGCCGGCGCCCTCCGGACGCGGTGCAGCGCGGTGCGGGGTTCCGTCACGACCGTCAGGCTCCGGCGGCGAGCGGAGCGGCAACGCGGCCGCGAGGTCGCGCGGCAATGCTCGCCGGGCCAGCCGATCGACGATCGTGCCGCCCCGGGCGCCGACGCGGGACCGGCGGTAGTGCTCGGTCCCGAGCAGGCGCGGCGCGTCGTCTTCGCCGACGAAACGCAGGGCGCAGCCGTCGGACTGGCTGCGGTGGCAGCGGAGCGCCCGCAGCTTCCGCGCCGCGTGGCCGCGCACGCGCAGGACGACGGTCGGCGGCGGCGCCCCGGCGCCGAACGCATCGGCGTCGGCCACGCCGAGGATGGAGCGCGCGAACGGGGGCGCGAGCCGCCGCGCGGCGCCGACGCGGGCGGCGTGGTCGACGACCGCCCGCATCGCGCCGGGCGGCATCGACACGTGGAACAACGCGGGCGCCCGCCCGCCGAGGGCCGCGACCACCGCGGTCGTGCGCTCGTACGCGGCGACGTGGTCGGGATGCCAGTACAGCCCGTCGGTGTCGAAAGTGACCACGACGTCGGGGGCGGTGTGGCGCATCTCGGCGCGGATGTCGTCGTCGAGCCGGTCCGGGGGAATCCACGGCAGCATCCCGTCTTCGTGGTCGAGCAGACGGACGCTGCCGACGCCGAGCGTCCGGGCCGCGGCGCGCAGCTCGCCGGCGCGCACCTGCCGCAGCGAGCGGCCGCCGCCCCCCCGTCCGTGCTCTCCATGGGTCAGGCAGAGAAGCGACACCCGGACGCCGAGGGCCGCGCACCACGCCAGCAGGCCGCCGCTCGCGAGCGACTCGTCGTCGGGGTGGGCGAAGACCGCGAGCAGCGCCGGCGGCCGGCCGCCGGCGTCTCCGGGCCGCGTCCGGGCGGGGGGCGCGGGCGTCGTCACGGCGCGCCTCCGCGGCCGGCCGGCCGCGCGCCTCCGTGGTCGGCCGCGGCCGCCGCGACGATCCGGCGGTAGGCGTCGACGTGCGCGTCCACCATCCGCTCGGGGCGGAACCGTTCGAGCGCGCGCGCGCGCACTGCGCCGCGGTCCAGGGCCAGCACGTCGCCGAGACCGCCGGCGAGGGCGTCGAGCGAGGCGTAGGCGCGGCCGGTGCGCCCCTCGTCGACCAGCTCGCGCACCGCGCCCCGGTCGAGGGCGGCGACGGGGGTGCCGCACATCATCGCCTCGATCAGGACGAGACCGAACGCCTCCGCCGCCTGCAGCGGGTAGAGCAGGGCGCGCGCCCCCTGCAGCAGGGCGACCTTGGCCGGGAGGTCGGCCTCGCCGGCGTGCACCACGCGGTCGCCGTCCACCAGCGGCGCCACCCGCTCCCGGTAGTACGTGTTGCCGGCGGCGGCCAGAACCAGGCGGTGGCCGGTGCGCCGGGCCACCTCCACGGCCTCCAGCACCCCCTTTCCGGCCGTGAAGCGCCCGAGGAAGAGCAGATAGTCGTCGGGCTCCGCCCGGTAGGCGAAGACGCGGGGGTCGACCGCGTGATGGATGGTCGCGGCCACTTCGAGGCCGGCCAGGCGCTCCGCCTGCGCGTGCGAGACGGCGACGAAGGGCGCCTCGGCATAACGCGACCACAACGCCACCTCGGCCGGGGACGGCGCGTGGTGCAGCGTCTGCACCACCGGGACCGGCGCGACCCGGGTCCACGCGAGGGAGAGCGGGGTGTATTCGGCCTGGTAGTGGACGAGGTCGAACGCGCGGGCGCGTTCGACGGCGGCGGCGAGGTTGAACAGCTCGCACAGCTCCCAGGGCCACAGGTCGGTGTCGCGGTGGTAGCCGTCGGCGAACACCGCGTGCAGGCGCGCCCGGGTGGTCGACGAGGCGGCCGCGAACAGGGTGACGTCGTGCCCGCGGTCGACGAGTCCGTCGGCGAGCATCGCGGTCACCGTCTCGATCGACCCGGACCGCGCCGGGGGGATGGACTGCGCCACCGGTCCGACCAGCGCGATGCGCAGCGCGGGCGGCGGCGGTCCGGCCCGGGTCACGCCAGGGCCCTCTCGAGCAGGGGCGGCAGCACGCGCGACGCCTCGAACTGCTCGCGCGCGACCTCGGCGGCGGCGGCGGCGTGGGCGGGATAGTCGGCCTCGATCCGCGCGAGGCCGTCCACCGCTTCGTCCGGGGTCGAGAACGCCAGCAGTCCGGCCCCCGCCGGCAGGTGCGCGCTCCAGCCGGTGTCCTGGACGAGGGCGGGCCGGCCGGCGGCCAGATAGCACGCGGTGCGGTCGCTGAACCAGCCCGAGCGACGGGCCACGTAGGCATGCTTGGCCACGCCGAACTCCGCCTTCGAGGCCTGGATGAACGCCCGGTAGGCGTCGGCGCTGCGCGACACCTCCATCGCCGGCGTCGGCCCCCACCCGTGCTCGGCGAGCAGCCGGGCGGGGCCGTTCACGGCCAGGCCGAAGCGGCTCGGCGTCCGCCGCGGCAGGTCGAGGAAGCGCAGGAACTCCCGGTCCTTGCCGCCGTCGACGTCCGCGAAGCTCCCGGTCCGCCACGTCATCACCGTCGTGAACCGGTCGTGGGCCGCCGGGGCGTCGGTGCGCCACAGCGCGGTGACCACCGGCTGCCAGGTCTTCCGCCAGCGGAAGCCGCCGGTGGGGACGTCGCAGCGCGGCGTCCCCACGTTCGCGCCGAAGGTGAACAGGTGGTCGAAGCCGCGGAAGAAGTCGACGTACCACGGCACGCCCTTGGCGATCGCGAGCTGCGTGAAGACCGGGTCGGAATCGATGAACACCCGCCGGGGGATGCGCGCGTACTCGTCGCGCCAGAACCACGTGCCGCCCGACAGGTTGATCAGCAGGTCGGCGTCGGCGCAGTACGCGCGGACCGCCTCCTTCGACAGGCCGTGGTGCGCGCCGTCGTAGTTCACGAAGCTCCACCGGTCGCCGAACCCGTGCGGCGCGAGGGTCTCGTGGATGTGCCGGGTGCCGTAGGCGGGGTCGAGCGAGACCGCGTCCTGCGCCGGGTCGTAGACGCACTCCCCGGTGTCTTCGACGTAGCAGACCTCGTGGCCCAGCGCCCGCAGGCCGACGAGGTACATCAGCGAGCACCAGGCCACGCCCCCGAACGGGTACCGGCCGATGATGCCCGCGAACAGGATCTTCACGAGACCGCCAGGTCCTCGAGGAGCTCGTCGACGGCCGGCTCCCGCCCCGGCCGGCCGAGGCCGAGGCGGGAGCACATGGTGCGGTACAGCGGGCTGGCCGCGAGCAGCTCCCCGTGCGATCCGCTCGCGGCGACCCGCCCCCGCTCCAGGACCACGATGCGCGTGGCGTCGCGGATGGTCGACAGCCGATGGGCGATCACCAGGGTCGTGCGGCCCGCGCGAAGCCGCCGCAGCGCGTCGATCACCGCCGCCTCGGACATCGCGTCGAGCGCGGACGTCGGTTCGTCGAGGAGCAGGACGGGCGCGTCCTTGAGCAGCGCGCGGGCGATGCCGATGCGCTGCCGCTCGCCGCCCGACAGCGAGGCGCCGTCCTCGGCCACGTCCGTCCGGTACCCGCGGGGCAGGCGGACGACGAAGTCGTGGACGCGGGCCGCGCGGGCCGCCGCCTCGACGTCCGCGTCGGTGGCGTCCAGCCGGCCGTAGCGGATGTTGTCGGCGATGGTGCCGGTGAACAGGATCGGGTGCTGCGGCACCAGCGCGACCTGGCGGCGCAGCGACCGCAGCCCGTAGCGCGCGACGTCGACGCCGTCGAGGAGGATGCGCCCTCCCTGCTTCTCGAACAGCCGCGGGATCAGGTTCGCGGCGGTGGTCTTGCCGGCGCCGGTGGGCCCCACGAGGGCGACGATCTCGCCGGGACGGGCCTCGAAGCTCACGCCGTCGAGGACCGGCCGGCCCGGTTCGTAGGCGAAGTCCACGGCCTCGAACCGCAGGTGGCCGCGCAGGCCGTCCGCCGCGACGCTGCCCGGCGCGTCGGCCGCCTCCGGGGTCAGCGCCAGCAGCTCCCGCACGCGGCGCGCGCTCACCACCGCCTGCTGCAGCGTCCCCGTGGTGCGGGCGATCTCCGAGATCGGCGTGTAGACCGCGGCGAGATAGGCGGCGACGACGAGGAGGCTGCCCACCGTCAGGCGCCCCTCGAGGACGCGCAGGCCCCCGACGCCGAGGACGAGCGCGGTGCCCGCGAGCGTCACGCCGGTGACCGCGGCCGAGAAGAGGGACTCCTGCCAGGTCAGGTCGAGCCGGGCGCGCCGGGTCCGGCCGCCGGCGTCGGCGAAGCGTTCGAGCTCGTACCGCTCGCGCGTGAAGCTCTTGACGGCGGCGATGGACGAGAGCACCGCGAGCATCCGCTCGACGAGCCCCGATTCCAGGCTCTTCACGCGTTCGGCCCGTTCCGTCATCGTGCGCGCGTGGTGGCGGAGACAGAGGTAGAGGAACGGGGTGACGCTCAGCGACAGCAGGGCCAGGGCCGCGTCGAGATACAGGAGCACCCCGAACGTCAGGGCCAGGTTCATCGCCGCGACGGTCAGCGGAAAGACCCCGCCGATCACCAGGTCGTCCACGCACCAGGCGTCGGCGTCGAGGCGGTAGACCGAGTCGGCGGTGCGCGACGCGACGTGGTGGCGCAGCGGCAGCGCCTGCAGGTGATGCAGCAACTGCTCGCGGAGCCGGCACACGACGCGCTGCGCCACGTCGACCTGCATCTGCGTGTGCGCCATTCGCACCACCTCGCCGCCGAGCTGCACGACCATGCCGGCCGCGACCACCGCGGCCAGCAGGAACACCGCGTCGTCGAGGGCGGCCGGCAGCCGCGCGGCCACCGCCGGGGGGAACGGGGCGCCGCCGAGCACGTTGTCCACCAGGACCTTCAGCGGCCAGGGGGCCAGCGCGGTCAGGCCGGTCTCGACGAGCACGAGGAACACGACCGCGAGCGCGCGCCCGCGGTACGGCCGGAGATAGCCGAGGATCCACGCGGCGAGGTTCACCCCGGAATTGTACCCGCCCGCCCGCGGGCCGCCTCGGCGCGCAGGACGTGCTTCCGGACCTTGCCGACGGCGGTGCGGGGCAGGGCGGCGCGGAACTGCACGCGCTGCGGCACGCGGAAGGCGGCGAGCCGGCGCCGGCACCACGCGACGACCTCGTCCTCGCGCAGCGAGTCGTCGCTCGGCGCCACGACCGCGAGGATCGCTTCGTCCCGCATCTCGTCGGGCACCCCGATCACCGCGCAGTCGAACACCTTGGGATGCTCGCGGATCGCCGCCTCGACCTCGGCCGCGGCGACGTTCTCGCCCGCCCGCTTGATCATGTCCGCGGCCCGGTCGACGAAGTGGTAGTACCCGTCGGGGTCCTGCCGCGCGGTGTCGCCGCTCCACAGCCGCCCGTCCCGGAGCGCCGCCGCCGTCGCCTCCGGGTTCCGGTAGTACCCCTTCATCAGGGTGCAGCCCGGCGTGCCGCGCACCACGATCTGGCCGGCCTGGCCGCGCGGCGCGGGCCGGCCGTCGTCGTCCACGAGGTCCGTGGCGTAGCCGGCGACGGTCCGCCCCATCGACATGTTGCGCCGCTCGCCGTCGAGGGGGTTCATGATCGGCGGCCCCATCGTCTCCGTCATGCCCCACAGTTGCAGCAACTGCGGCCCGAACCGGTCGCGCCACTCGTCGAGCTGGGCCGGCGTGACGTTCTGCGCGAACAGCACCACCCGCAGCGGGTTCGCCCGGAGCTCGGGACGCCGCGGCTGCGCCAGCAGCATGCGGATGGGCGCCGCGAACAGGCTCGACACCGTGCACCGGTGGGCGATCGCCTGGTCGAAGTAGCGGCGGGCGCTGAAGCGCGCGGTCATCGCCATGCTCGCGCCGGCGACGAGGGTGCTCATCGTCGAATAGTACTGGGCGTTGCCGTGGAAGAACGGCAGCACCGCGAGATGCCGGTCGCCGCGGGCGAGGCGGACGTGGCCGGCCACCGTGCGCCCCGCGCAGAGGTAGTTGGCGTGGGTGACCTGCACGCCCTTCGGCCGCGCCGTCGTGCCCGACGTGTAGAGGATCGCGGCGTCGTCGGCGGGTCCGGGCCGGGGGCCGGGCGGCGGCGCGCCGGCGCGGTCCGCGGCGAGCGCCGCGAGGCTGGTCGCCGGGGACCGCGCGCCGGGTCCGCAGACGAGGACCGACTCGAGGCGCGGGCGCGGCCCGGCGACCGCCTCGGCCGTCTGCAGACGCGGCTTCTGCGTGAAGATCAGCCGGCTCTCCGAATGGTCCGCCAGGTACTCCAGCTCCGGCGCCGACGACGCGGGGTTGACGGGCACGGCGACGGCGCCGACGGCGGCCGCGCCGAACCACAGGTCGAGGAACTCCGGGCAGTTCTCCAGCAGCAGCATCACCCGGTCGCCGCGGCCGACCCCGAGGTCTCCGAGGACGCGGGCGGTCCGGTTGACGTCGCGCGCGAACCCGCCGTACGTGCGCATCGACACGCCGCCCTCGAGGTCGTCGAAGACGACGAAGGGCGCGTCGGGCGTGGTCCGGGCGCGCTCGTCCACGAGGGCGGGCAGCGTCGAGGCGTCGTTCCGGGGACGAGGCGGACTGCAAATCATCGTCCGACAGCGTATAATAATCGGCGCGCGGGCGGTCGGCGGTCCGGACCCGTGAATAGAGCCGCATTGCAGGTTCACGGGCGACAATCCGACAAGACGGGTGAAGGGGAACGCGCCCGCGGGGCCTGACTGCCCGGCCCAGGCGCCGCACGTCGACCGCGGACCGCGGGCGGTCGCGGCGAACGGCGCAGTCAGGCGGGATGCGGCGCCGCTCGCAACGTAGCGGGGGGTTTCACCACGGGCTGACCGCCGAGGGGTCGTCATGGACCTGAACACCGAGCCCCTGGAACAGCTGGTCACTCCCGATCCCATCCGTCTCGGTCCGGACGAGCCGGTGCGCGAAGCGTTGGAGCGGATGCAGGAGCAGCAGCGGGGCGCGGTGCTGATCTGCGAGGGGGGCCGGCTGACCGGCATCTTCACGGAACGCGATGCGCTGGCAGTGATGGCCGACGACCTCACCGACCTGAACTGGCCCATCGGGCGCATCATGACCGCCCCCCCCGTGGCGCTGTCCGAGAAGGACACGGTCGCCAGGGCCATCACCCGGATGGCGCGGGGCGGATACCGGCGGTTGCCCATCGTCGACGCCGGCGGCTGGCCCATCGGGTTCGTCAAGGCCGGCAGCATCCTGCATTTCCTGGTCGATCACTTTCCCGCGATCGTGTACAACCTGCCGCCGGCGCCCCACCATGCGACCGTGGCGCGCGAAGGCGCCTAGACCTCACGAGTATCAAGAGAATGACGCGCGAGTCGACCGCGGCGGTGTCCACCGAAGCTCCCCCGGCCTCCCCGGAGCCGCCGGCCTCCACGAAGCGGACCATCCGGCTCGACGGGGCCACGGTCAGGCTGGCCGGCGATTCCGGCGACGGCATGCAGGTGGTGGGCGGCCAGTTCACCAACACCTCGGCGCTGCACGGCAACGACGTCGCGACGTTTCCCGACTTCCCGGCCGAGATCCGCGCCCCCCGCGGCACGCTGGCCGGCGTCAGCGGATACCAGGTGCAGTTCGCCTCGCGCGACATCTTCACGCCGGGCGATTCGCTGCAGGCGCTGGTCGCCATGAATCCGGCCGCCCTCGTCACCAACGTCAAGGACCTCGAGAAGGGCGGCATCCTGATCGTCAACGACGAGAGCTTCAAGGCGAAGGACCTGAAGCTGGCCCGTCTCGACGCCAATCCCCTCGAAGACGGGACCGTCGACGACTTCCGCGTGATCAAGGTCCGTCTCGACACCCTGAACCGCGAGGCGGTCCGCGACGTCGAGGGGCTGAGCTCGAAGCTGCAGGACCGGTGCAAGAACTTCTTCGCGCTGGGGCTGATCTACTGGCTGTTCGGGCGCGACGTCGAGCCGACGCTGCGGTTCGTCCGCGAGAAGTTCGGCAACCGGCCGGAGGTCGCCGCGGCCAACGAGAAGGCGCTGCGCGCCGGGTGGTACTACGGCGAGACGACGGAGGCGTTCGACCACAGCTACCAGGTCGAGCCGGCCCGGCTCGCCCCCGGCACGTACCGGAACGTCATGGGCAACCAGGCCCTGGCCTGGGGGCTGGTCACCGCGGCCCGGTTGAGCGGCAAGGAGCTGTTCTGCGGTTCGTATCCGATCACCCCGGCGAGCCCGGTCCTCGAGGAACTGAGCGCCCTGAAGCACTTCGGCGTGCGCACCGTGCAGGCGGAGGACGAAATCGCCGCGATCTGCTCGGCCATCGGGGCCGCCTTCGGCGGCGCGATGGCGGTCACCAGCTCGAGCGGTCCGGGCATCGCGCTGAAGGGCGAGGCGATGGGGCTGGGCATGATCCTCGAGCTGCCCATGCTCGTCATCAACATACAGCGGGGCGGTCCCAGCACCGGCCTGCCCACGAAGACCGAGCAGTCGGACCTGCTGCAGGCCATGTTCGGCCGCAACGGCGAGTCGCCGCTCCCCATCGTCGCCGCGCGCAGCCCGAGCGACTGCTTCGACGTGGCGCTGGAAGCGTGGCGCATCGCCACCCGCTTCATGACGCCGGTCATCCTGTTGTCCGACGGGTACATCGCCAACGGCTCGGAGCCGTGGGCCATCCCCGACGCGGACCGCCTGCCGCGCATTCCGGTGGAGCACCCCGCCCCCCACGTCAACGGCAGGCCCTTCCTGCCCTATGCGCGGAACGAGCGGCTGGCCCGTCCCTGGGCCCTCCCCGGGACCCCCGGCCTGATGCACCGGGTCGGCGGTCTCGAAAAGGAGGACGTCACCGGCAACGTCAGCTACGACCCCGAGAACCACCAGCACATGACCAACGTCCGCGCCGAGCGGGTGGCCCGGATCGCCGACGACGTCCCGGCCCAGACGGTGGACGGGCCGCGGCCGGGGAAGCTGCTGGTGCTCAGCTGGGGAGGCACCTTCGGCGCTTGCACGAGCGCCGTGGAAGAATGCCGGGCCGGGGGGCTCTCGGTGGCCCACGCCCACCTGCGGTATCTGAACCCGTTCCCCGCCAATCTCGGCGAGGTGCTCGCCGCCTACGAGCGGATCCTCGTGCCGGAGCTGAACACGGGGCAGCTCCGCCTGCTGGTGCAGTCGCGCTTCCTCCGGGAATGCGTGGGGTTGAACAAGGTCATGGGCAAGCCGTTCACGGTGTCCGATGTCGTATTCAAGATTAGAGAGCTGGTGGCGTAGGGTTGCCCTCGGGCAGCCGGAGACGACGACTCCCGGCGACGCGCCGGCCGCGCTGGCCGAGCCGGCGCCGCCGGGCGGCGATGACGGCCGGCCGGCCGGGTCGCCGCCCGCGGAGACCGCCGGGGCCGCGGAGACCGCCGGGGTCGCGGAGGTCAAGCCCGCCGCGGCGGCCGCGGAGGTCGCGACCGCCGCGGAGGCCAGGCCCGCCGCGCCGGTCGCGGAGGCCGGGACCGCCGTTGCGGCCAGGCCCGCCGCGGAGGTCAGGCCCGCCGCGCCGGCGAAGGCGCCGGCATTGAAGGCGGCCGACTTCGCCAGCGACCAGGACGTGCGCTGGTGTCCGGGATGCGGCGACTACGCCATTCTCGCGCAGATGAAGAAGATGCTGCCGTCCCTGGGCGTGCCGCGCGAGAACATCGTCTTCATTTCCGGGATCGGGTGCTCGAGCCGGTTCCCGTACTACATGAACACGTACGGCATCCACAGCATCCACGGCCGGGCGCCGGCTTTCGCGACCGGGCTCAAGGCGGCGCGGCCCGATCTGATGGTGTGGGTCATCACCGGCGACGGCGACGGACTGAGCATCGGCGGCAATCACCTCATGCACGCCATCCGCCGCAACCTCGACATCAACATCGTGCTCTTCAACAACCGCATCTACGGGCTGACGAAGGGCCAGTACTCGCCGACGTCGCCGCTCGGCAAGAAGACCAAGACTTCGCCGATGGGGGCCATCGACAACCCGCTGCACCCCCTGTCCATCGCCATCGGCTGCGAAGCCACGTTCGTGGCGCGCTCCATCGACACCCACATCAAGCATCTGGAGGGGGTGCTGCGGCGCGCGGCCGAGCACCGGGGCACGGCCTTCGTCGAGGTCTATCAGAACTGCAACGTGTTCAACGACGGCGCCTGGCAGTACGCCAGCGACCGGCAGACCAAGTCGGAGCACACCATCGAGCTGGAGCACGGGGCGCCGCTGGTCTTCGGCCGCGACCGGCAGCGGGGCATCCGCCTCAACGGCCTCGATCCGCAGGTCGTCGATCTGGGCGACGGCGCGACCGAGGCCGACCTGCTGGTGCACGACGAGCAGGCGTCCGAGCCGAGCCTGGCCTATCTCCTCAGCCGGCTCCGTCACGAAGACGGGTTCCCCGAGCCGATCGGCGTGTTCCGGGCCATCGACGCGCCGCGGTACGAAGAGGAGCTCGCGGCGCAGGGGGCGGCGGCCCGCGAACGCCGGGGCGCCGGCGATCTGAACACGCTCTTCAACGCCGGCGAGACCTGGACGGTTGCATGACTTGTCCCTGGTGCGGGGCCGACAACCTCGACGGCGTGGACGAGTGCGCCGCGTGCGGCCAGTCGCTGAGCGACGCCCACCTGCCGGACCCCCCGACCGCCGTCGAACAGGGCCTGCTCGCGGACCACCTGCCGGTCCTCGGCCTGCAAGACCCGGTGGTGGTGGCGGCCGACACGCCCGTCCGCGACGTGCTGCGGGCGATGGTCGACGCCGGGGTCGGATGCGTGGTGGTGGCCGAGGGACGGCGTCCCGTCGGCATCTTCAGCGAGCGCGACGCTCTCATGGACCTGAACGCCCAGGTCGCCGAGCTGGGCGGCCGCCCGGTGTCCGACTTCATGACCGCCCCGCCCGAGACGCTGGCGCCCGACGCCAAGGTCGCGTTCGCGGTGCAGCGCATGGCCGTCGGCGGCTATCGGCACGTCCCCATCGTCGACGCCGACGGCGAACTCGCGGGCATCATCTCGGTCCGCAACATCCTCCGCTATCTGGCCGTGAGGATGCGCAAGAGCCCGAAACCCGCGCCGTAACCGCGCCGCCGCCGCGCCGGGGGCAACCCCGTTCCGCCTCGGCATCGGGTGGCGTCGGGCGCCGCGCTGGTCGGTCCGGCGCCCCGGTCGGGCGCCGCGCGTGGGGACGCCGTTCGCCTCGGCATCGATGGCGTCGATCGGACGGCCGTGCTCGGGGCGGCACTGCGCGGGCGCCCCGTCGGTTCGTCGGAGCCGCGTCCGGCGGTTCCCCCGGAGAGGCGGAGAGGAGGCCGGCATGGTGGCGGGATGGTTCGCGGCGGGGTCGGCGCTGGCCGGACTGGGCGTTCTGCTCGGGGCGTTCGGCGCCCACGGGCTGCGCGACCGCATCGCTCCCGACCTGCTCGCCGTGTACGACACCGGCATCCGCTACCACCTGATCCACGCGCTGGGCCTGCTGGCCGTCTCGTGGGCGGCGGCCCGCTGGCCGAACGCCTGGGTCGGCGCGTCCGGCTGGCTGTTCGTGGCCGGGATCGTCGTCTTCTCCGGCAGCCTCTACCTGCTCGCGGTCACCGGCGTCCGCTGGCTCGGCGCCGTCACCCCCCTCGGCGGCCTCTGCTTCCTCGCGGGCTGGACGGTCCTCGCCGTCGGCGCCCTGCGCGCCGGCGGCTGATCGCGTCCGGCGCGGGTTGCCGGAAGGGCGGCGGGAAGCGAGACCGCCGGCGCGGCGCTCCCATCCCGTCGCTCATCGTTCATCAGGAGTCCATGGATGTGGAATCCGTGACGTACGATGCCCCGCGCGTCCTGGAACCGTCGAGCCGGCGCTCTCTTCAATTGACGGAATCGAAGGCAGGAGGACCGGGCATGAGGATCGAAAGTCGCGAAGGCAACGCGGTGAACGGTCTGGGAGACTGGGAAAACCTGATTCGCCCTGAACACTGGGAGCCGGGACGGAGCGCATACAGCCTCGCCGAATTCATCATCAACCGGCACGGCGAGTACGCGCTCCAGTGGAGGGTGGCGACCGTTCTTGGCGAACCCGTCGTATTCGACAGGGGCGTTCCGGAACTTGAAGTGCGCTTCGATCTATACGGCCGGGGCCGCGTCCATGACCTGGGGATCTTCGGGAGGGCCGAGTCCGGCAAGAGTCTGTTCGTGGGGGTCGAGGCCAAGGTCGACGAACCCTTCGGCGATTTCGTTTCGGACAGATGGGCCGCAGCCGGCAGGATGAGAAACCGTGGGACGAGCACGCGCCTGCCGGAGCGGATACGGGAGTTGTGCGCGAGGTTCGGTCCGGGCATCACCGAGGAATCACGCGACGTACGCTACCAGCTTCTCCACGGCGCGGCCGGAACGGTCGATGCGGGCGCAGACCTGTCCGTGTTCTACGTAGCCGTCTTTCGTACGGGCGCCTACGACGCCGAGGCGGGGAAGCGCAATCACGAGGATTACCGCCGCTTCGTGGAGCGCGCCGGAGGCGAACCCATCCGAACGGGTGACGACGGCGCCGAAGCCTGCGTCCTGGCGGTCGGCGGCAAGCGGTTGCACGCCGTTCATGAATATTTCAGCTTCGACCGCGGTCGGTGATCTCCGCCGAGCGTCGGGCAGAGATTCAGGAAGGCGCCCTGTCGATGGTCGGCCCGCGCTCTCCCCGGAGCCGCGGCGCGGCGGGCCGGTACCGCTGCTGGTGGACGACATGGTGAATTCGCGCTCGACGTTCACGGTCGCCGCGTGGCGGTTGCGTTCGAACGGCGGCGGCGCAGTGTGGCCGCTTGCCCTTGCGCTGGAGGGCCAGGACCGATGACCAACGAACTGTCTCCCGACACCCGGGCGATCCTGCTGCTGACCGCGCCGTTGATCGGCGGGCGAGGCGCGGACCAACCTTCGGTGAAGCCGCTCGGCGCCGTCGAGTACCGCCGGCTTGCCCGACTGCTCTGGGAGTCGAAGCGTCGCCGACCCGCCGATCTGCTGGGCTCCGATGCGCGGAAGGTCCTGAACGAATGCGGGACCAGGCTGGACTCCGAACGTCTGGAGCGGCTGCTCGGTCGAGGGCTTCTTCTCGACGAGGCCGTGGAGCGTTGGCGGGAGCGGGAGATCTGGGTCCTGAGCAGGGCGGACGAGGCCGCCGGCTACCCGCGGCCGCGCCTGAAGCGCCTTAAAGAGGAGATGCCGCCGGTGCTCTACGGCAGTGGCGACGTCGGGACCCTGAGCAACGGCGGCCTGGCCGTCGTCGGCTCCCGGAACGTGCGCGAGGCGCTGATCGAGTACACCGAAAACGTGGGACGGCTCGTGGCGGTGGCGGGGCACGGGCTGGTGTCGGGCGGCGCCCGGGGCGTCGATCGGGCGGCGATGCGCGGCGCCCTGGATTCGGGCGGGCGCGTGGTCGGCGTCCTGGCCGACGGCCTCGAGAAGGTGCTCCCGGAACACCGGGAGGCGCTGAAGGACGGGCGGCTGGTTCTGGTTTCCCCCTATGACCCCGCGGCCCGCTTCCACGTCGGGCAGGCCATGCGGCGCAACAAGCTGATCTACGCGCTTTCGGACGCGGCGCTGGTCGTCGATTCGGACTACGGGAAGGGAGGCACGTGGGACGGGGCGATCGAGCAGCTCGACAAGCTGAAGCTCGTGTCCGTCTACGTCCGCGCCCGCGGCGAGACGGGGAAGGGCCTCGAAGGACTTCGGGAGCGGGGGGCGATACCGTGGCCGGAGCCGGCGACCCCGGATGATCTGAAAGGGATTCTGGGTGCGGCGCCCGGCGTGGAAGGCGGCGGGTATCGCGCCAGGGCCGTGAGGATCGAAAGTTGCGAAGGTAAGGCGGTGAACGGTCTGGAAGACTGGAAAACCCTGATCAAGCCCAAGGACTGGAAGCGGGGGCGGAGCGCATGCAGCCTCGCCGAATTCATCATCGACCGGAACGGCGCGCCCGCGCTCCGGGAGAGGGTGGCGTCCGTTCTTGGCGAACCCGTTGTATTCGACAAGGGCATTCCACAACACGAAGTGTGCTTCGATGAATACCGCAACGGCCACGTTCATGACCTGGGGCTGTTCGGGAAGACCGATTCCGGCAAGCGTCTTTTCGTCGGGGTCGAGGCCAAGGTCGACGAACCCTTCGGCGATTTCGTTTCGGAAGCATGGGCCGCGGCCGACAAGGAGAGAAAACGTGGAGAAATCACGCGAAAGCCGGAGCGGATACGGAAGTTGTGCGCGAGGTTCGGTCCGGGCATCACCGAAGAATCACGCGACGTACGCTACCAGCTTCTCCACGGCGTGGCCGGCACGGTCGATGCAGGCGCCGACCTGTCCGTGTTCTACGTAGTCGTCTTCCGCACGGGCCTCTACGACGCCGAGAAAGGGAAGAAAAATCACGAGGACTACCGCCGCTTCGTGGAGCGCGCCGGAGGTGAACGCATCCGGGCGGGCGACGACGGAGCCGAAGCCCACGTCCTGACGGTCGGCGGCAAGAAGTTGCACGCCATCCACGAATACTTCAACCTCGACCGCGGTCGGTGATCGCGTCCGGCGCGGGCCTGACCGGGAGGGATCGAACGCATGGACGGACCCAGGACGGAAGACACCGTCGCCGATACGCTCGCCGTCACGACGAAGCAGGCCGGCGACTGGCTCGTACGCTTCGCCGAAGAAAAGATCGAAGGACTGTTCAAGGGCGCGGACGTGCACAGGACCGAAGAGATCATCGATAAACTTCAAGTCTCCGGGAAGCAGGTCCGGGCCTGCCTCAAGCGCTTGGTGGAAGACGGTGTTCTTGACAAGCTGGCCCGGCCCGTGAAGTATCGCTCCAAGAACCCGGTCGGCGCTCTCCTTCAATTGACGGAATTGAAACAAGAGGATCGGACATGAGAATCGAAGATTCCGAAGGCGAAGCAGTTAACAATTTGGAGGACTGGAGGATCCTGGTTACTCCCAATAAAAACTGGCAGCCGGGACGAAGCGCACACAGCCTCGCCGAATTCGTCATCAATCAGAATGGCGCGTACGCGCTTCGGGAGCGTGTGGCGTCCGTTCTTGACGAACCCGTTGTATTCGACAAGGCCGTTCCGGAACATAAAGTGCGTTTCGATAAATACCGCAAACGCCGCGCCCATGACTTAGGGATCTTTGGGAAGACGGACTCCGGCAAGAGTCTTTTCGTCGGGGTCGAAGCCAAGGTCGACGAATCCTTCGGCAATTATTACGTTTCGAAGGAATGGGCTAGAGCTAACAAAAGAAAAACCGATGGAAAAAGAACGAAAAAGCCGGAACGGATACAAGAGCTATGTGCGAGGTTCGGTCCGAGCATCACCGAAAAATCAGACGACATACCATACCAACTTCTCTACAGCGTGGCTGGAACCGTCGATGAGATTGCCGATCTTTCCGTGTTCTACGTAGCTGTCTTTCGCACGTACGCCTACGACGCTGGAGAAGGGAAGAAAAATCACGAGGACTACCGTCGCTTCGTGGATTGTGCCGGAGGCGAACCCATCCCGACAGATGACGACGGCGTCGAAGTCCACGTCCTGGAAGTAGGCGGCAAGAGGTTGCACGCCATCCATGAGTACTTCAACCTCGACCGCAGCCGGTGAGCTTCACGAGGCGTTCGCTCGCGGTTTCCCTGGAGCCGCTGCCCGGCGGGCCGATGCTGCTGGTGGACGACATGGTGCTGGACGGTTGGGTCGTGGGGCGGCTGTCGCGTTCGAGATGAAGCGCCGCGGAGCGGGCGATTCCGGATGCACTGCCGCCCGCGCCGGCGTTCCGGCCGCGCGACGGCCGAGCCAGGCGGTGAGGAGACGTGACGGGCGCGGCTGAAAGGAAGGTCTTCGTGATCGCCGGGCCGAACGGCGCGGGCAAAACGACGTTCGCGGCGGAGTTCCTGCCGAACGAAGCCGCGTGCCCGGTCTTCGTGAACGCAGACCTGATCGCGGCCGGCGTGAGTCCGTTCCGTCCCGGTCTGGCCGCGGTACGGGCCGGCCGCCTGATGCTGGCGCAGATCCGCGGGCACGTGCGACGAGGAGACACCTTCGCGTTCGAAACGACGCTGAGCGGACGCGGCTGGGCCCGCCGGTTTCCGTGCTGGCGGGAACACGGGTACCGCATCAAGCTGTTCTTCCTGCGTCTGCCCACCCCCGAGGCGGCGATCACGCGCGTGGCGCAACGCGTGACGGAAGGCGGGCACGACGTGCCCGAGCCGGTGGTCCGCAGGCGGTTCGAGGCCGGCTGGCGGAACTTCGAGCAGGTGTACCGCGGTCTCGTGGACGAATGGGCCGTGTACGACAACTCGGGCGCGGTCCCGACCGTGCTCGCCGAGAGGAGGCGGCCATGAGCTCGTCGCGCCGGACTGCGCCGGAACCGCCGCGGGACCCGGATCTCGTCGGCGCGGAGGCGGCCATGCGGAGGGCCGCGCGGCGCGCCCGCGAGCGGGCGGCCCGCGCGGGGCACCGGTACGGCCCCGAGCCGAGCCACGATCCGCGGATGCTCAGTTTTTCTCAGGCTCAAGGCTACGAAGATATCCCGGGACCCCTCAAGCTGGAACAATTGCCCCCGGAAGCGAGGACGCGTATCTGGAACTGTTTTTATTTGGACATGCGAGAGTGTGTGCGCGGCTTGTATCTTTCCGGCGTCTGGAACGAAATCGTGCGCGAAGTGCACGAACGGCTCGACGGACGACCGCTGGACGAATGGAGTGCGGATTTCCGAGCCGTCAGTAGCGGTTTGCGTCAGCGTATCGAGGCCGACCGGTTCAACCGGGTCTTCGATCTTGTTCAGTTCGTGCTGCGGTATCCTTCGTGCCCGCCAGACTTCATCCTCATGATGAAGTGGACGTTCGCGGAGTGCGGACTGGCGTACGCGATTGATGACGGTCCGCCGCCGACCATCGTTCCGACCACCTTTCACGAGGAGGGGCAGGCCCTGGTCGACGCGCTCGGTACGTTGCGCGACGCGGGGCTGGACGGCTGCGCGTCGCATCTGCGCGAGGCGGCCGAGCGCATCAACGAGAACGACTGGGCGGGAGCCGTGCGGGAAAGCCTGCATGCCGTGGAATCGGTCGCCAGGCAACTCGACCCCGGGGCGTCCCGCGGCCTGGGGCCGGCCTTGAAGTCCATCGAGAAACAGGGAGGAACGCTGCATCCGGCGCTCGTGGACGCGTTCGGCAAGCTCTACGGGTACGCGTCGGACGAACAGGGCGTTCGGCACCCGTTGCTCGACAGGACGGACAGCCGCGTGGACCGGGACCTGGCGGTGTTCATGCTCGGCGCATGCGCGTCGTTCGCCAGCTACCTGCAGCGCAAGCACGCGGCGCGGGAAGGCGCCTGACGCCGCCGGCGCCAATGGCGGACGCGCCGTCGCGCAGCCTGACGGTCCGGACGCCGGGCCCCGTGCCCGCCCGCGGGATCGGTCCCTGGCCGCCCGGCCGCATCTTCCGGAACGCGAACGCCGGCGTGGGGGCGCGACATGCTGAAGCGAGTGCACGTCAAGGGCTACAAGTCGCTGGCGGACGTCGAGGTGACGCTCGAGACGCTGACGGTGCTGTTCGGACCGAACGCGGCCGGCAAGAGCAACTTCCTCGACGCGCTGCAACTGCTGACCCGACTCGGCGCGAGCCGGACGCTGAAGGACGCCTTCGACCCCCCGTACCGGGGCAAGCCGATCGAATCGTTCCGCATCGGCGGCGGCGGCATCAAGGGGTTGGTCGAACAGGAACGTCTGGGGTTCTCGATCGAGGCGGATCTGCACCTGTCGGATGCGGTGGTCGCGGCCGTCGACCGGCAGATAGCCGACATGCGCCGGCCGAGCCGGGACACCGAGGCGTCGGGGACTTCCAGTGCGCCGGCCCGCGGGCGCGTGCGCGAACGGGACCTGCGCTACCGCATCGAGATCGAGATGCTGCCGAAATCGGGCATCCTGCGCGTCGCCGACGAGTACCTCGCGGCCCTGAACCGGACGGGCGAACCGACCGGCAAGAGGAAGCCGTTCGTCGAACGGCAGGGCGAAAAGATCCACCTGCGGCTCGAAGGACAGGGGCACCCCACGCACTACGACCGTTTTGAGCGGCCGGCCGTTCACGCGGCCGACAGGGCCTCCAGCCGGCCGTATATGGCGTCCACCTGCCGGTCGGTGTCGGCCAGCGTTCCGTCGGTGGTTATCACGTAGTCGGCCCGGCGGGTCTTCTCGGGGGTGGGGAGCTGGGCGGCGATGCGGCGTTCGGCCTCGTCGCGGCTGAACCCCCGCGCGGCCACGCGCGTGACCTGCGCGGCGTGCGCGCAGGCGGTGACGACGACCCGGTCGAACGGCCCGGCGGCCCGCGCGCTCTCGAAGAACAGCGGGATCGCGACGATGCCGAACCGGTGGGCGGGACGCCGCTCGAGGTCGGCGAACCAGCCGGCGATCGCGGTTCGGACACGGGGATGGACGATGGCGTTCAGGTCGGCCCGCGCCGCGTCGTCGGCGAAGACGACGGCGCCGAGCCGGCGCCGGTCTACGTGTCCCCGGGCGTCGATCACCCCGGGTCCGAAGCGGTCGCGCACGTCCCGCCACGCCGGGCCGCCGGGGGCCATCGCCTCGTGCGCCCACCGGTCGGCGTCCGACGTGGGCGCGCCGAGAGCGGCGAACCGGTCGAGCACGCGGGTCTTGCCGGTCGCGATGCCGCCCGTCAGCACGATCCGCATCATCGGTTCGCCGTCCGGCGCCGCCCGTCAGCACGGCCGGCAAGGTCAGTCTTCCTCGACGGGGGCGATCCGTTCCTCGACGAAGGTGTTCCACTCGTGGCATTGCGGACACTGCCACAGCAGTTCGGTGCTGCGATAGCGGCACCGCATGCACACGTGGGGGTCGAGATAGAACACCGCGCCGCGGGTGATCTCCATGTAGCGGCGCACGCGCGCTTCGTCGAAGCGCAGGGCCGCGAGGGCCCGCCACACCTGCTGGTGGATGGTCAGGGCGTGCGGGTTGTGCACCAGCGACTCGAAGAGCAGATCGAGCGCGGCGGCCGGCTCGCCGCCGTCCGCGAGGCGCCGCCCCCAGGCCAGCCGCGCCCGCCAGTCCTGCGGATTGGCCTCGATCAGGCGGCGGCACAGGGCGGGGAACCGCTCCGCGTCTCCCTGTTCGCGGCTCGCGCTCTCGACCCGGTCGAGAATCAGGTAGGCGCGTTCCGGCGCGACGTCGGCCACCCGGCCCCAGGTCGCGACCGCCTCGTCGACCAGACCCTGCCGGCGTTGCAGGTCGCCGAGGTTGAGATAGGCGGGGACGACGCGCTCGTCGAGGGCTATCGCGGCTTCGAAGCGCGACACCGCCTCGGCCGCGTCGGCCTGCTCCAGCGCCTGCAGGCCCAGCCGGGTTTCGAGGAACGCCAGTATCGCCTGGTGCTCCGGCCGCCGGGCGGGACCGTCGAGCGCCGCGAGCCGGCGCCGGACGCCGCGGGCCTCCGGCCACTGCTGCTGTTCCTCGTGCAGTTTCTCGAGGTTCGCCAGGGCCTGCCGGTTGTCGCCGTCGATGCGCAGCACCTCCGTGAAGGTCTCGAGGGCCCGGTCGACGAAGCCGCCGCGCTTGAAGTCGAGCCCGAGGCCCAGGAGGACGTACGCCTGCTCCATCCTCGTCAGCTTCGGCCGTTGCAGCAGTTGCTGGTGCAACTGGATCGCCCGGGTCACCTGTCCTTTCTCCCGGTACAGGTTGCCGAGCACGAGGTGGATCTCCAGGGCGTCGGCGTCGAGGCCGGCCGCGGTGTTCAGCTCTTCGATGGCGAGGTCGAGCTGGTTGGACACCAGCAGGTTCAGCCCGAGCAGGTAGCGGGGCGACTCGCGGGCGCGGCGCCGGTCTATCCAGCGCCCCTCGCCGAGCTTGTAGCGCTCCCACGCCTTCCCCCCGGCCAGGCCCGCCAGCAGGGCCACGAGCGCGACCAGCAGGCCCACCGATTCGCCCATCAGAACAGCTCGGTGCGCCACAGGTCGTGGAGATGGACGACGCCTTCGACCCGTCGGGCGTCGCCGACCACCACGAGCGCGGTGATGCGGTGGGTTTCCAGGAGGCGGAGGGCCTGGGCGGCGAGGGTCGATGCGGTGATCGTGTGCGGCGCCGCCGACATGACGTCGCCGGCGGTGCGGGCGGACAGGGGCGCGCCGGCGACGAGCTGCCGGCGGAGGTCCCCGTCGGTGACCACACCGGCGAGGCGCCCCGCGGCGTCGACGACGCAGGTCATGCCCAGCTTCTTGTCGGTCATCTCCCGCAGCACCGCGGGCATCGGGGCCGCGGCCCCGACGGTCGGGACCTCGCCGCCGGTGCGCATCAGGCGGCCCGCGCGCAACAGGCGCTTGCCGAGTCCGCCGCCCGGGTGCAGGCCGGCGAAGTCTTCCTCGCGGAACCCCTTCCGGACGAGCAGGGTCATCGCCAGGGCGTCGCCCAGGGCCAGCGCGGCCGTGGTGCTGGCCGTCGGCGCGAGGTTCAGGGGGCAGGCCTCGGCCCGCACGCCGCAGTCGAGCGCGGCGTCGGCGGTCCGCGCCAGGGTCGAGTCCGGCGCTCCCGTCAGGCAGACGAGCCGCGCCCCCACCCGCCTGATGGTGTCGATCAGGCGCAGGATCTCGCTGGTCTCGCCGCTGTGCGACAGGGCCACGACGACGTCGTCGTCCTGCACCACGCCGAGGTCGCCGTGGACCGCCTCGGCCGGATGCAGGAAGAACGCGGGGGTGCCGGTGCTCGCGAGCGTGGCGGCGATCTTGCGGCTGATGATCCCCGACTTGCCCATGCCGGTGACGATGACCCGCCCCGCGCATGCGTCGAGCAGGCGCACGGCCGCGTCGAACCGTTCGTCGAGCCGGTCGGCGAGCGCCCGGATGGCGGCGGCCTCGGTCTCGATGACCCGCCGCGCCAGCCTCCGGTCGACCGGCGGGGCGCCGGTGGTCGTCATGCGGTCCGGTCCCTCGCCGCGGCGGCGATGCGGAGCACCCGTTCGAGGAGCGGCCGCAGCCGGTCGAGCCGGAGCGCGTTCTGCGCATCGCTCTTCGCCCGGGAGGGGTCTTCGTGGATCTCGAGGAACAGGGCGTCCACGGCGCTCGCGGCGCCGGCCGCCGCCAGCGGCTCGACGTGCTCGGCCTGGCCGGCGGTGACGCCGTCCCCGGCCCCGGGCAGTTGCAGGCTGTGGGTCACGTCGAACACCACCGGGACCCCCAGCGCCCGGAGCTGGGGGAACGCGCGGAAGTCCACCACCAGGTCGCGGTAGCCGAAGCTGACCCCCCGTTCGGTGACGAGGATGCGCCGGTTGCCGGTCTCGGCGGCCTTCGCCACCGCGTGGCGCATGTCCGCGGGGGCGAGGAACTGTCCCTTCTTCAGGTTCACGGCGCGGCCGGTGCGGGCGGCGGCGGCGATCAGGTCGGTCTGCCGCGAGAGGAAGGCCGGGATCTGGAGGACGTCGGCGACCGCGGCGACCGCGTCCACCTGCGCCGTCTCGTGGACGTCGGTCAGGACCGGTACGCGGTGCGTTTCCCGGACCGCCTTCAGGGTGTCCACGCCCGCTTCGAGACCGGGGCCGCGGAACGAGCGGCCGGAGGTGCGGTTGGCCTTGTCGAACGAAGCCTTGAAGACGTAGGGGACGCCGAGGTCGCGGGCCACGTCGGCGATGGCCCCGCCCAGGAACAGGGCGTGCGCTTCGCTCTCGATGACGCACGGCCCCGCGATGAGCGCGAGCGGCCCGCCCCCGCCGACGGCCACGTCACCGATGCGCACGACGGACACGCGACCATTATAGAGGTCCCCCGCCCGGGCGCCCCGCCGTCTTGTGCTCGTGGCTCGCGCGCACGAAATCGGCGAACAGGGGGTGCGGATCGAGCGGCTTCGACCGGAACTCGGGATGGAACTGGACGGCCACGAACCAGGGGTGGCCGGGGAGCTCGATGGCCTCGACGAACCGCCGATCGGGAGACTGTCCGGAGAACACCAGGCCGTGCTCGGCGAGCGTCGACTCGTAGCCGCGGTTGAACTCGTACCGATGCCGGTGCCGCTCGTGCACCTCGTCGGTCCCGTAGATGGCGCGCGCGCGCGACCCGGCCGCGAGCCGGCAGGCGTACCGCCCCAGCCGCATCGTCCCCCCGAGGTCGTCGACGCCGAGCAGGTCGCGCAGCTTGTAGATGACCTTGTGCGCCGCGTCGGGGTTGCATTCCGTGGAGTCGGCGCCCTCGAGGCCGCACACGTTGCGGGCGAACTCGACCGCCGCCCACTGGAAGCCGTAGCAGATGCCGAAGTAGGGGATGCGGCGCTCGCGGGCGATGCGGGCGGCGCGCATCATGCCGCCGGTGCCCCGGTCGCCGAAGCCGCCCGGGACGAGGATGCCGTCCGCGTCGGCCAGCAGGCCGGCGCCGCCGTCGGTCTCGAGAGCCTCGGCCTCGATCCACTCGACGTCGACGGCCAGCCGGCGCCGGAATCCCCCGTGGCACAGGGCCTCGTTGAGGCTCTTGTAGGAGTCTTCGTACCCGACGTACTTGCCGACCACGTGGATGCGCAGACGGTCGATCGGGCGCCGCAGGTTCTCGGTCAGCGCCTGCCACGCGTCCATGTCGCGTTCCGAGTCGGGCAGCCGCAGGCGCTGGAGCACGTTGCGGTCGAGCCCCTCTTCGGCCAGGACCAGCGGCACCTCGTAGATGCTCGACACGTCCTTGGCGGTGATCACCGCGTCCTCGTCCACGTCGCAGAACAGGGCGATCTTGCGGCGGATCTCCGGGGGCAGGAAACGGTCGGTGCGGCACAGCAGGATGTCGGGCTGGATGCCGATCGACCGCAGGTCGCGGACGCTGTGCTGCGTCGGCTTGGTCTTCAGCTCGCCCGCGGGCCCGATGAACGGCACCAGGGTCAGATGGACGTAGAGGGTGTGGGCGCGTCCGACGTCCTGCCTGAACTGCCGGATGGCTTCCAGGAACGGCTGGCTCTCGATGTCGCCCACGGTGCCCCCGACCTCGACGAGCACGATGTCGACGCCGCCGGCCACCGCGCGGATGCAGTCCTTGATCTCGTTCGTGATGTGGGGGATGACCTGCACGGTGCCGCCGAGATAGTCGCCGCGGCGCTCCTTCTGGATCACCGACAGGTAGATCTGGCCGGTGGTCCAGTTGTGGTTCTTGGTGGTGAGGGTGTTGGTGAACCGCTCGTAGTGCCCGAGGTCGAGGTCGGTCTCGGCGCCGTCGTCCGTCACGTAGACCTCGCCGTGCTGGTAGGGGCTCATCGTGCCCGGGTCGACGTTGACGTAGGGGTCCAGCTTCTGCAGGGTCACCCGGTAGCCGTGCCCTTCGAGCAGGCAGCCGATGGAGGCGGCGGCCAGTCCCTTGCCGAGCGACGACACCACCCCGCCGGTGACGAAGATGAACTTCACGGGCCGGCCGGCGGCGTTCGGAATCGGCGTGCTCATGCGGGCGCTCCGGGTCGGCCGGCCGCGGCGGCGGCGGCGTGGCCCGCGGCGTTCGGAATCGGCGTGCTCATGCGGGCGCTCCGGCCAGGCGGCGGCGCACCCTTTCGAGGTCCGCGGGCGTGTCGACCCCGATCGGGTCGTCGTCGATCCGGGTGGTCGCGATACGGTAGCCGTGCTCCAGGACGCGGAGCTGCTCGAGGCGCTCGGCGCGTTCGAGCGGGGTCGGTTCGAGCCGGCTCAGGGTCAGCAGGAAGGGGCGGCGGTACACGTAGAGCCCGACGTGCTTGTCGACCGCGATGCCCGCCGCCGGCGTCGCCCCGTCCCGATCGAGGCCGATGGGGGCGCGCGAGAAGAAGAGCGCGCGGCCGGTGCGGTCGACGGCGACCTTGACCACGTCCGGGTCGCGCCACGCGGCGGCGTCCCGGAGGGGGCACCGCAGGGTGGAGACGGCCGCCGCGGGGTCGGCGGCGGCGGCCGCGACGGCCGCGTCGATGGCCTCGGGCCGGACGAGCGGCTCGTCGCCCTGCACGTTGACCACCAGCGCGCAGTCGAGCGTCTCGGCGACCTCGGCGAGGCGGTCGGCGCCCGTCTCGTGATCGGGCCGGGTCATGCGGACCCGGCCGCCGAACGCGGTCACCGCCCGCGCGATCCGGTCGTCGTCGGTCGCCACGAGGACGGCGTCGACCGAGCGGGCGTCCGCCGCGTGCCGATAGACGTGCTCGATCAGGGGGCGCCCGCCGACGTCCGCCAGAGGCTTGCCCGGCAACCGGGTCGACGCATGGCGGGCGGGAATGACGGCGACGGTCCGTCCGGCGAGGGCGTCGCGGGGGGGCGGAGCCGGGGTGGGATGCACGGCGAATCCTACCACGTACGCCCCTGCGCCGTGCCGCGGCGCAGGGGCGGCGGGCGCACGTCGGACGGTCGTCGAGCGGCTCTCGTCGACTCGGCGGCCCACGGCGCCGTCGGAGGCCGTTCGGTGACGGATCCGGAAGTGTTGACACGTTGGCAACGGTTGTGTACACCTTGTCTGGCGGCCGTGGGAGTGCGGATCTGCATTGCGGTGCTGATCGTGGGCTCGCGGAGCGGTTTCACAAGAAGGGGGCGATGAGTCGGAAATCAGGCTGGTTTCGTGGCGGACTGTGCGGGGGCGCGATCGGTTTCCTGGTGGGTCACACGACGATCGCGACCCAGCCACCGGGGTCGAATTCGACGGTCGTGACTCACGCGCTCCGGGTAAGCCGTTTCGGCAGCGAGTCCGGTTCGTATCGCCACCTCACGGACCGTGGCAAGGAGCTGGCTGATGGGATCGCGCAGGACGCCGATGACTACAATCGCCTGACCGTATCACAGCGGGCAACCTTCGAGGCGGTCGTGCATGCTTTGGAACAGGAAGGGATCGACGGCCTGATCGTCAGCGTTACGGCGGTCTGGGGTGAGGAACCCCAATCTACTGACGGTACGCGGCAGTTTCGTGTGTCCGTCGTTCTGGTAGAGGATGTGGAAAGGATCCTCAACGACAACGGTTATGATCTGAACGAGCGCGGGCACGTGATTCTGCCGACTGGCGTAGTAAGGAAAGGCGACCGTGAAGTTGACAGCGCGCGACAGCCCGGCCGCAGGCCACCGAAGCTGCAGGTCTCGTGGCTGGAAGCCAACCCGACGATTGGCGAAGTGGACGTTGACTACCGACCATTCCACTTATTCTTTGACTTAATCGGGTTCGGCGGACACCTTCAGCCGAACAACTCGAACGTCATGGCTCGACTACCCTTCGGGCCTTCTCATTACTCGCTTCACCTCGACAGATACGGACCGGGATTGGTTCAGTGGTGGGACTAGTCCCACAAGGAGTATCGTATGGAGATTTGTAGAACGGTGGCGGCGGCGGTCACCGCAATCGTGCTGCTGGCATGGTCACCTGCCAGTGCCCAGCCCGGCTACGGCGTGGCGGTCGAGACCATGCAGAAGTTCCTCAACGACTGGGTCATCGATTACGACGAAGCCGCGGTGATGGCGCACTTCGGTAAGGCAGCCGCATCCTTTGCGCCACACTATCCCGCACAGCAGCCGATCGAGACCGGGTTGAGTTTCGATCGCCCAGTGGACCGTGGCGACGGATTGAGCGGGTACTGGATCATGCTGAATTCCATCTGGCTCTCGGAGAAGGACCAGAGATCTCGCGTGGACGTTCGGCTTCAGGACGTCCTGGTCATTGACGAAGACGTGCGTGAATTCCTCAAGACGGAGCTGTCCGGGGACATCGTGCACGACCGCGTGTTTCTGGTGTTCGCTGCTCATGACGCCGTAGCCCTCAACAGCTTCGACGCCGGGTACGGGAACGTGGCCGGACACTTGCAGCCGAGTCGGAAAGACCCGACCCTGACCATGATCGCCGGGTTCGGCAACCCGAAGCTGGAGCAAGCCGGGCCCTTCGTTTCCTTCTGGGATCTGGAGGAGGATGAGGTGTGGCGGATCCAGGCGCTCGGAGCGTACCCGAAATACTGACTCGGAGGTTTGCGTTCGGCATGAACTGGCGGTTCTTCGCGTACTAACGAGCGAGAGAACCGCCATCGCGAAAGCCAGTCTGCAGGTCGCGCTGGGCACCGGCGATCTGACCCGGCGGACGTCCTGGCGTGGACACCGGCAGCGGCCTGTTCTCCCTGTGTGCGCGGCGGATTGGCGCGGCGGTCGTGTCGTTCCGCGTTCGGTCCCTGACCGGTGCGGTCGACGGCGACCTCGACCACGTCCGGGTCGCGCCACGCGGCGGCGTCCCGGAGGGGGCACCGCAGGGTCGAGACGGCCGCCGCGGGGTCGGCGGCGGCGGCCGCGACGGCCGCGTCGATGGCCTCGGGCCGGACGAGCGGCTCGTCGCCCTGCACGTTGACCACCAGCGCGCAGTCGAGCGTCTCGGCGACCTCGGCGAGGCGGTCGGCGCCCGTCTCGTGATCGGGCCGGGTCATGCGGACCCGGCCTCCGAACGCGGTCACTGCCCGCGCGATCCGGTCGTCGTCGGTCGCCACGAGGACGGCGTCGACCGAGCGGGCGTCCGCCGCGTGCCGATAGACGTGCTCGACCAGGGGGCGTCCGCCGACGTCCGCCAGAGGCTTGCCCGGCAACCGGGTCGACGCATGACGGGCGGGAATGACGGCGACGGTCCGTCCGGCGGGGGTGACGCGGCGGGACGGAGCCGGCGTGCGATCCGGCCGCGTTCTTCAACCCGGTCGAGGGTCCCTGGAAGCAAGCGGAAACGACCGACGATACCCAGGTCGATACCCGGTTCCCCGGTACGTCGCGCTTCACGTCACGCGACTCGTTGAACGCCGGAGAGGAGAAGAGATCATGACATCGATGTTGAATCGGGCGCTGGCCATGTTCGGAGTACTGATCGCATTCGGCGGGATGGCGTCGGCGCAACAGGCTGACGGTGCTGCCAGTGACCAGCTACGGGCAGTCGGATTCGTACAGCCCAATGCCGATGACGTGCGCCCTTTCGATCTGTTGGGCACCGCGGACGACCGGTTGATCAATGTGTTCGGCGCCGCGCAGAATAGAAGTACAAGCAATCCGAACGAACACATCTATCTCTATGAGCCGCCGCTTCGCTTTCGGGTCGCCGACGACGGCATGATTTACGTTCGCAGAAACGACTACGATCCGCGGAAGGTCATATTCTACCTCGAGGGCATGAATCAAACATTTGCGGAACGGATTCAGGCGCTCTTGGATGCAACAGAGGGAAAGAAAGTACTTGCCGGCAACGTTCGTCCTCTACCATATACCTTCATCGTGCTCAACGACGACTCCGAACAATGGCGGTCGCGCTACCCCGAAGACAACTCATCCCTGCCGTCGCCTGCTCAGCGTTGGATACCTTTCGAAGTGGACTTCGCCGGGCATGAGGACGGTGAAGAGCGAGCGGACGAATTTGCCAACCGCTTGATGACTCAGGAAGTTGAGTTCGATGTGAACCTTGTATATGGAGGGCGCGAGATTGTTCAAAACACCGTAGAATTGACGACGAAAAGCCTGATCGAAACCAGTTTCTTTGCGGACCTCACCGGGGATGGCGAGTTCACGTACGTGACACGGAATCAGATTCGGGCCGCTCTTGCGGTGGCTCGCACTGAAATCCAGGCGACCGTATATATTGAAGATCCTGAGGCGATCGTGCCATCCCTGGAGTGGCCCGAGACGACGTGGGAAAAGATAACGGTAAGGTGGGATGAATTCCTGAGCGACTATCTCGCGCGAACCAGCCGGTTTGATGTTCCTGGTGGCGACTTGATGCCGGATAGGTTCACACGGTTAGAAGAGCATCTGAAGTCCGAGATGGAGGACGAAACGAAAGATTCTATCGACATGCAGGCGAGCGTAGAGGCAGAGGCCGGCTTTCTGGGCATCGGCGGCAGTGCCGGAGTAAGCGGTCAGATGAGGAAAGAGGAGTTCGATAGAAGAAAGCGGGCCAACGAGAACGGCGTGGAGTGGGAAGGGGAGGTCTTTCGCCCGAGGACGATAGATCTGTTCGTCATGAACGCCAATTCGCTGGCGAACGAGGACCGGATCGGCCGGTACGTTATTACCGCCAGACTCGGAACGAGACGGTACGAATTCAACATTTCGTCGCGACCAGGAGTGTCTGTGACAGATTCTGACGGAGTGAGTATTAATAATTTTCCCAGTGGCGCAGTCGTGGCGTTCGACCGGGAAGATGGCTGCCCGTCCGGTTGGTCCGAGTATCGGGATGCGGACGGCAGGTTCGTTGTGGGCACCGGACGCCATTCGGTGCATGACGCCTATGGCAACGAGTTGCCCGAGCTCGAGCTCGGCAGGGAAGGTGGAGAGCGTACGCACAGGCTGTTGGTGAAGGAGATGCCCGAGCATAACCATCGCCACTGGTTTTCGGACCGCACGGGTGAAGGGCCCGAGGCTGATTTCAGACCGGTTGAAACTGTTGGGCGCAATCGTGCGCGACGGTACGATACCACTGCCACCGGCGGTAACGAACCGCACAACAACATGCCTCCATATATCGCTCTTCGTTTCTGCCGCCTCGATTGACCCGATCCGGGATGCCGGCTTCCGTGGAGCGTGCGGTTCGCTGCGCTCCATTTTCGCTTCCGTGGTACGGGGCGATCGGTGACCGGCCGAGAACGGAACCGAACGGAGAAATTGAAGTGACGAACCACACGCGGCTCCTGGTCGGGGTACTGCTCATCGTGTCGTCGCTGAACGGCGCGGCCCGGACAGGTCGGCAGGAAGCGCGCGGGCGCGCGGACGTCGGTGATTTCTTGCGCCGCATCCACACCGAGGGCATCTCCTACGACACCGCGAAGCAGTACGCGTTCGAGGGTTCGGGAATCCTGCTTGAAATGCTCGGAAACGTCGACGACGCTCAGTACTGGCCGAACGTCACGATGGTGCTCGGGGCCAGCGGCGACGCTGAACTGGTCGGACCGCTGATCGATTTCCTGCACGGTGATCTGTACGGCGAACGGAACGATACGTGGTCGACCGCGGTATATCGAGGCAGGGCGAGTGCGATTACGGCATTGGGCTATCTCGTCCACGACACCGGCGACCCGGAAGCCATGCAGTACCTCCGCGATTCCGTGGATCCCCGGACCTGGAGCCGACGAGAGATTCCGTGGCTGCGCACGCGCGGCGATTCGGAGAGCGGGCGATTGAGCATGCTGCTGAGCACGTCGGCCGTCGTGGCCCTGGCGCTCACGGGGCAACACGAAGCGGCGGCGAAGCTGCGCGAATTGACGGACACCGACGACGCACCCGCGAGGCTCCGGCAAGTCGCCGAATCGGTGCTGCCCGACTGGAAGAAGATCAACGAGGCCGGATTGTCGGAGTACTATCGAACCCGCGAACAGGGTGCGCCGCTCGCCGCGACCTCCTCTCGCCGCTGAACCGAAGGGCCGTCGGAGGCGCCCGCCGCCAATCTCCCGGCGCCGATCTCCGCATGCGGTCCCTGACAGCCTCCACCCGGTCGGCGTTCCGTCGCCGGCGCTTCGCCTGACCCGCCGCCGGCCGTCGGGATTCGGAGCCTCGTGGCGTGTGGCCCGGCGGCGCGGGCGCGCCTGCCGGCGGCGGCTCGACGTGGTACGATGGGGACCGGGTGAGATGAACAGGACGCGTCTGGCGCTGTGGGCGGCCGGTGCGGCGCTGCTGGCGGCGTGGCTGTCGTCGGCCGCGGGGACCACCCCCGGCGGGGCGCCGCCGCCGTCCGCCGCGGCGGGCGCGCCGGCGCCGCCCGTGAGCCCGGCCCCCGCCGAGCGCATCGATCTCGACCGCGAGGTCGAGCGGATGGCCGCCTGGATCGAGCGGGCGCCCCGCCCCCGGGCGGTGGTCCGCAACCCGTTCACTCTTGCGCCCCTGCAGCGCCCGGCGGCCGCCGCGCGGGAGGAGGGCGGCGGCGTGGTCGTGCCCGCCGGCTGGGCGCCGAACCCGGCCGCGGCGCCGGCCGCCCCGCTCCGGGTGTCGCTCGTGGGCATCGCCGCCGACGAGACGCCGTCCGGCCCCCGCCGCACCGCGGTCCTGTCCGTCGAGGGACAGGTGGTGCTGGCGCGGGTCGGCGACGAGGCGCCGGGGCCGTACGAGGTGCGGCGCATCGACGACGACGCCGTCGAGCTCTTCGACCCCGGCCGGCAGACCGCGTTCCGGCTGCGGTTGCCGTAGCCGGTCACGCCTCCCAGTCCGATATCAGGAGCGCCTGCCGGACCGCGGGCACCGCCGCGATCTCCTCGACGACCTCGGCGGTGACGCCGTGGCCGCCTTCCTGGTCGATCTTGACCACCCCCACCGCTCCCGCGCCGGCCGGTCCCCGGCCCAGCGCGAACGTCTCGATGTTGATGCGGTGGCGGCCCAGAATCCGGCCCACCTCGCCGATCACGCCCGGCTGGTCGTCGTTGCGGACGACCACCAGGACGCCCTCCAGGGGCGCCTCGATCTGCACGCCGTCGAGGAGGACCAGCCGCGGGCCGGCCTGCTCGAACAGCACCCCTTCGACCCAGTGCTCGCCCCGCGCGGTGTGGAGCTTCATCGAGATGAGGTTGGTGAAGTTGCGCGAACGCGAACTGCGCGACTCGACGACCTCGATCCCGCGTTCGCGGGCCACCGCCCGCGCGTTGATCGGGGTGACGGCGGCCACCGTCGATCCGAAGAAGCCGACCAGGCTCGCGCCCACCAGGGGCTCGTTGTCGCCTTCCGCGAGTCCGCCGTAGTAGCGGAGGGAGAGCGCTTCCGGCCGCGCGTCGGCGACGTGCTTCAGCAGGGTCCCGAGGCGCCGCGCGAGCACCGTGTAGGGCTGCACGCGCTTCATTTCCTCGGGGCCGAGAGAGGCGTAGTTGACCGCGTTGCGGACGACGCCGGCGCCGAGGAAGTCGCGCACGCAGGCCGCCGTCTCCAGCCCCACCAGTTCCTGCGCTTCGCGGGTGGACCCGGCGAGGTGCGGGGTGGCGACGACCCGGGGAAGGCGCACGAGGCGTTCGTCGGGCCGGGGCTCGGCCTGGAAGACGTCGAGTCCCGCCCCGCCGAGGGCGCCCCGCTCGATCGCGTCGGCGAGGGCCGCTTCGTCGACGAGCGCGCCCCGCGCGGTGTTGACGATGCATGCCGACGGCTTGCAGCGGGCCAGCCGTTCCGCCGTGAACAGCGGCCCGGGGCCGGTGGCCGGCACGTGCAGGGTGATGAAGTCGGCGGCCGCGCACAGCGCGTCGAGCTCCAGGAGCTCGACGTCGAGGTCGGACGCGACCTGGCTCGCGATGAAGGGGTCGTGCGCGACGCACGTCATGCCGAACGCGTGGGCCCGGTGCACGACCTCGCGGCCGATGCGGCCGAGACCCACGACGCCCAGGGTCTTGCCCCGCACTTCGACGCCCGTCAGGCGCTTCTTCTCCCAGTGGCCCGCCTTGAGCCGGGCGTCGGCGTGCGCCACCGACCGGGCGCAGGCGAGCAGGAGGGCGAAGGCGTGCTCGGCCACGCTGATGCTGCTCGCCCCCGGCGCGTTGACGACCAGCACGCCGCGGGCGCTCGCGGCGTCGAGGTCGACGTTGTCGACGCCGGCGCCGGCCCGCGCCACGATCCGGAGCCGCGGCGCGCCGGCCAGCAGCGCGGCGTCCACGCGGGTCGCGCTGCGGACGATCAGGGCGTCGGCGTCGGCGAGGGCGGCCGCCAGCCGGGGCCGGGGCCGCCCGGCCTCGGCGTCGACGGTCCATCCCTGGCCGCGCAGCAGGTCGGCCGCCGACGGCGGCAGGGGATCGGCGATCACGATCTTCATGCGGCGCTCGCTGTTCTCCGGGAGCCGTGGCGGACTCCGCGTCCGGATCGGCGCCGGGGGCGGCGGGTCGCGCGGTCCGGCGCGGTACGCGGCATATGGAGCCGTAACGGTCCGTGGCGGAACCCCCGCGTCGCATCGCGCCCCGAGGGCGCCGGCGAACGGAGGCGCCCGTCCGACAAGGCGTGGGAAGGGCGCACGTCGGACGTATGCGACCGCCGGGCAACGGGGTCAGGCGGGATGGTGCATCGCCGCTCGAATGCAGCGGAGCGTTCCACCACGGGCTGGCAAGAGTATAATGGCGGCCGCAAACGGCGGCTCGGCCACCACACGTTCGGACGGCTCCCGGCGCGGCCGGTCCGCGGACCCCGCGGGAGCATTCTCCACAAGGGTTCCAGCGGTTCCCGGTGACGATGCGGTGTCGCGCCGCGCATGGATGCCGGACACGCCGCGCGGCGGACGCGGCGAAAGAGGACAGGAACGCGTCATGAATCGAAAAGTCAGCGTCGTCGGGTCGGGCAACGTCGGCGCGACCGCCGCCCGCGGCATCGCCGACAAGGAACTGGCCGACGTCGTGGTGCTGGACATCCTCGACGGCGTGCCGCAGGGCAAGGCCCTCGACATGCTGGAGGCCTGCCCCATCGAGGGGTCCGACGCGCGGGTGCTCGGCACGAACGACTACGCCGACACCGCCGGGTCGGACGTCGTCGTCGTCACCGCGGGCCTCGCCCGCAAGCCGGGCATGAGCCGCGACGACCTGCTGCACAAGAACGCGGGCATCATGCGGTCGGTGACCGCCGAGGTCGTCAGGCATTCGCCCGACTGCATCATCGTCCCGGTGACGAACCCGCTCGACGCGATGTGCCAGGTCGCGCATCGGGAGAGCGGGTTCCCCCGCGAGCGGGTCGTGGGCATGGCCGGCGTCCTCGACTCCGCCCGCATGCGCGCGTTCATCGCCGACGCGCTGAACGTCTCGGTCGAGAACACCCACGCCTTCGTCCTCGGGGGGCACGGCGACACCATGGTGCCCCTGCCGCGGTTCTCCACGGTCGCGGGAATCCCCATCACCCAACTCCTCGACGCGGCGGCGGTCGACGCCATCGTGGACCGGACGGCCAACGGGGGCGCGGAGATCGTCAAGCTGCTGGGCACCGGCAGCGCCTACTACGCGCCGGGCTCGGCGGTGGTGGAAATGGTCGAGGCGATCCTGAAGGACAAGAAGAAGATCCTGCCGTGCGCGGTTTATCTGCAGGGCGAGTACGGCATCCGCGATCTGTTCGTGGGGGTGCCGGTGAAGCTGGGGGCGGCGGGGGCCGAGCAGGTCATCGAGATCGCCCTCGAGCCGGACGAACAGGCGGCGCTGGAGAGGTCCGCGGCGGCGGTGCGGGAACTGGTCGACGTCCTCGGGCGGTGAGCCGACGTGAAGATCCACGAGTACCAGGCGAAGGCCCTGCTCGCGCGCCACGGCGTCCCGACGCCCCGCGGCGAGCCGGCGTTCTCGGTCCTCGAGGCCGGCGCCGTCGCCCGCCGCCTCGGCGGCCGGGTGGTCGTCAAGGCGCAGATCCACGCCGGCGGCCGCGGGAAGGGCGGGGGCGTCAAGGTGGCCGCCGACGCGGCCGAGGCGGAACGGATCGCGGGAGAGATGCTGGGGATGACCCTGGTGACCCCCCAGACCGGGCCGGGCGGGCGCATCGTCCGGCGGCTGCTGGTCGAGGAAGCCCTCGACGTGGCCCGCGAGCTCTATCTCGGCGTGCTGATGGACCGGTCGGCGGGGCGGCCGGTGCTGATGGCGAGCGCGTCGGGGGGGATGGACGTCGAGGCGGTGGCGGCGGAGACCCCGGAACGGATCCACCGGGCGCACGTCGACCCCGGCCTGGGGCTCGCGCCGTTCCAGGCCCGGTCGCTGGCTCATGCGGTGGGGTTGTCGGGGGCGCCGGCGCGCGGCGCCGCGGCGCTCGTGGCGCGCGCATACGACGCGTTCGCCGCCGCCGACGCGTCGCTGGTGGAGATCAATCCGCTGGTGGTCACCGCGTCCGGCGCGGTGCTCGCCCTCGACGCGAAGGTGACGCTGGACGACGCCGCCGCGTTCCGGCATCCGGACCGGGCCGAGCTGCGCGACCTCGCGGAGGAAGAGCCGCTGGAGATCGAGGCGTCGCGGCACGCGCTCAACTACATCCGCCTCGACGGCGACATCGGCTGCATGGTCAACGGCGCGGGCCTGGCGATGGCCACGATGGACGTCATCAAGCTGTCGGGCGGCGAGCCCGCGAACTTCCTCGACGTGGGCGGGGGCGCGAACGCCGACCAGATCCGCAACGCGTTCCGCATCCTGATGTCCGACACCCAGGTGCGCGCGGTGCTGATCAACATCTTCGGCGGCATCCTGCGCTGCGACGTGCTGGCGGCGGGGGTCATCGCGGCGGTGACCGACCTGGGGGTCGGCGCGCCGGTGGTCATCCGCATGGAGGGGACGAACGTGGAGGAGGGGCGGCGCATGCTCGCCGAGAGCGGCCTGAACTTCACCACCGCCGACACCATGGGGGAGGCGGCGCGGCGGGTCGTCGAGATCGCGCGCCGGGAATCCGCGCGCCGCGAGGCGGGATGACATGGCGGTTCTGATCGACGAACGCACGCGGCTCCTCGTCCAGGGCATCACGGGACGGGAAGGCGCCTTCCACGCCCGCCAGGCCATCGAGTACGGCACGAACGTCGTCGGCGGCGTGACGCCCGGCAAGGGGGGGACCGCGCACGAGGGGGTCCCGGTCTTCGACACCGTCGACGCCGCGGTGCGCGAAACGGGCGCCGACGCCTCGGTCGTCTTCGTGCCGCCGGCGGTCGCCGCCGACGCGGTCATGGAGGCGGCGGACGCGGGCGTCGCGCTCGTCGTCTGCGTCACCGAGGGCATTCCCACCCTCGACGTGATGCGGGCGCTCGACTTCATCGGGAAGCGCGGCTGCCGGCTCGTCGGGCCGAACTGTCCCGGGATCATCTCGGCGGGGCGCGCCAAGGCCGGCATCATTCCCGGCCACGTCTGCCGCGAAGGGCGCGTCGGCATCGTCTCGAAGAGCGGCACGCTGACCTACGAGGCCATCCACCAGCTGACCCGGCTCGGGCTCGGCCAGACCACCTGCATCGGCATCGGCGGCGACCCCCTGATCGGCACGAGCTTCATCGACGCCCTGCGGCTCTTCGAGGACGATCCCGCGACCGACGCGGTCGTGCTGATAGGCGAGATCGGGGGAGCGGCCGAAGAGGAGGCGGCGGCGTTCATCCGCGGCAACGTCGCCAAGCCCGTCGTCGGGTTCATCGCCGGCCAGACCGCCCCGCCCGGGCGCCGCATGGGGCACGCGGGGGCCATCATCTCCGGCGGCCGGGGCACCGCGGCCGAGAAGATGGCGGCCCTGTCGGCGGCCGGCGTCTCCGTGGTCGAGAGCCCGTCCGACGTCGGCGTCGCGGTGGCCGCGGCGGTCCCGCCCGCATCGTGACCGCGCCGGCCGGCGGGCGCGGACGGCGCGGACAGCGCGCGGGTGTCTGCTATACTCGATTCCGAACTCGCCCCGGCGTCGGCCATGCCCGTGGTGAAGCGCATCGCCGCATCGCGAGCGGCGATGCATCCCGCCTGACTGCGCCGGGCGGCGCCGACGACGAGCAGGACACATGGAGCAGACGTTCGCGATCATCAAGCCGGACGCGGTCTCGTCGGGCCATTCCGGGGCCATCCTGCAGCGCATCGAGGAGGCCGGCTTCCGGGTGGCGGCGATGCGCATGGTCCGGATGACGAAGGCGGAGGCCGAGGGCTTCTACGCGGTGCATCGGGCGCGTCCGTTCTTCGACAGCCTGGCGGCGTTCATGTCGTCGGGGCCGGCCGTCGTGCTCGCGCTGGAGGCGCCGGACGCGATCGCGCGCTGGCGGGCGCTGATGGGGGCGACGGATCCGGCGCGGGCGGAGGAGGGGACCCTGCGGCGCCGGTACGGCCGCTCGATCGAGCGCAACGCGACCCACGGCTCCGACGCGCCGGAGACCGCCGCGTTCGAGCTCGGCTACTTCTTCCGCGGTCTGGAGCGGGCGCCGGGCGCCGCGCCCCGGGCGGACGCGGGGAACTCCCGCGCTTGACCGGGAGGCGCCGGGGGTAGTACCCTTGGCCACGCTTCATGCCGGAAATCTTCATGCGGCCGTCAGAGCTTGTGACTGAAGACACAAGCAGGAGGGCCGGACGGTCTCCGGTCTTCCGGTTGTCCTGATGGAAAAGCTCCACGAGCGTGAACCCGAACGCCCCGGCGGGCCGCTTGCAGCCGCACCATCTCTCGCCGTTCAGTTCTTCCTGATCCCCCTTGCGGTGGTCGCGGTGGTCGTCGCCGTCTACGGCGGTTTCCGCATGATGATCACCGACGAGCGCACGCCCGAGGAGTATCTGCTCGACGTGCGGACGGGCGGGCGCGAGCGGCGGTGGCCGGCCGCCTACGAGCTGTCGCGCCTGCTGGACGACCCGGCCGTCGAGGAGCGGCATCCCGGTCTGGGGCAGGCGCTCGTGGACGCCTTCGTCGACCTGCGGGGGGACGACCCCCGCATCCGCCGCTATCTCGCCCTCGCCATCGGGCGTCTCCGCACGCCGCCGCCCGGCACGATCGCGGCGCTGACCGCGGCGCTCGACGACGCCGACAGCGAGACCGTCATCAGCGTCGTGTGGGCGCTGGCTTCGCTCGGAGACGAGGCGGTCGTGCCGCGCGTCGTCTCGATGTACCGGTCGTCCGACGCCGGCGTACGGAAGATGGCGGTGTACGCGCTCGGCGTGCTGCCGAACGACGGCGCGCACACCACCCTGCGGGCGGCCCTCGACGACCCCGCGCCGGACGTGCGCTGGAACGCGGCGGTGGCCCTCGCGCGGCACCGCGACGCGCGGTCTGCCGGCGTGCTCGCCCGCATGCTCGACCGGGAGCACGTCACCGGGCTCGTCACCGCGTCCGAGACCCGGCTCGACCCCGCCGGCGAAGTGATGATCAGCGGGCTGCAGGCGGCGGCGGGGCTGGGTTCGGCCGGCGTCGGCGAGGACCTGCGTTCCGCCATCGCGGCGATCGCCGCCGCCGACCCGAACGTGAAGGTGCAGAACGCCGCGCTGGAGGCGCTCGACGCGCTCGATGCGTCGCTGGTGAACAGCGGGGTGGCCGAGCGCCGGTAGCGTCCGGGCGCACCGCGGGCCGTCGGCTGCCGGCGGCGATGGGACAGAACGTTATGGCTGACGAAACCAACACTCCACCGTCCGCGGGCGCTCCCGCGGAGAAACCGGCTTCCCCGGCCGCGCCGGCCGCCGCGGCGCCGAAGCCGGCGGCCCCGGCCGCGAGAGCGGCCGGAGACGCGCCCGCGAAGGCCGCGGCGTCGAAGCTGGCTTCGGCGGCCGCGGGCGAAGCCGCCCGGAAGCCGGCGGCCCGGAAGCCGGCGGCGGCGTCGGGCGACGACGCGAAGCTCGCGGGCCGCACCACCACCGCCGCGGCCGGCGCCGCGGCGAGGAAGAAGAAGGCCGCGGCGCCCGACGAGTCGCCGCTGATGGGACGCCGCGGCTGGATGGGGCTGGCGTGGGGGGCGTTCACCGCCGCGTCGGCCGGCTGCCTCGCCGCGACCGGCCGCTTCATGTTCCCGAACGTGCTCAACGAGCCGCCGCAGCAGTTCGCCATCGGGTTCCCGGAGGAGTACGGCGAGGGGGTCGACGAGCGGTTCAAGGACCGGTTCGGCGTCTGGATCGTGCGGACCGAGAACGACTTCACGCACGAGACGTCCGGGTTCTACGCCCTGTTCTCCATCTGCACCCATCTCGGCTGCACGCCGAACTGGCTGTCGGCCGAGAACAAGTTCAAGTGCCCCTGCCACGGCAGCGGCTTCCGGCCCACGGGCATCAACTTCGAGGGCCCCGCGCCGCGGCCGCTGGAGCGCACGCGGATCGTGCGGGCCGAGGACGGCCAGATCGTGGTCGACAAGAGCCGGAAGTTCCAGGAAGAGCTGGGTCAGTGGACCGACCCCGAGTCGTTCCTTCCGATTTAAAACCGACATGGCTGACACGAAGACCATCGAACCGAAGGCGCCGGCGCTCGTCCGGGCGTGGGACTGGATCACCGAGACGCAGATCTGGACGTCGATCTTCCGGCACGCGGCCCCGATCAACGACCGGAACCGCGTGCTGGTCATGTTGTCGAACGTGTTCCTGCACATGCACCCGGTGCGCCTGCGCAAGTCCGGCGTGCGGTTGCGCTACACGTGGTGCATGGGCGGCATCAGCTTCTTCCTGTTCCTGGTGCTGACCTTCACCGGGCTGCTGCTCATGTTCTACTACCGCCCCACCCTGGAGTACGCCTACTCCGACATCGTGGGGCTGCGCGAGCACGTGCCGCTCGGCATCATGCGCGAGATGCACCGCTGGGGCGCCCACGCCATGGTCATCACCGTGTGGCTGCACATGTTCCGGGTGTTCATGACCGGTTCGTACAAGCCGCCCCGCGAGTTCAACTGGAACGTCGGGGTCATCATGCTGGTGCTGACCCTGCTGTTGTCGTTCACCGGCTATCTGCTGCCGTGGGACCAGCTGGCGATCTGGGCGATCACCGTCGGGTCGAACATGGCCCGCGCCACGCCGTTCCTGGGGCACGAGGGGCCCGGGGCCTCGCTCATGGCCCTCGGCGACGTGCAGCTGGTGCACGCGGCCGACGACGCCCGTTTCGCGCTGCTCGGGGGCACGTTCGTGGGCGAGGGGGCGCTGCTGCGGTTCTACGTGCTGCACTGCGTCGCCCTGCCGCTGGTCATCGGCTTCCTGATGGCGATACATTTCTGGCGCGTACGGAAGGACGGCGGCATCTCCGGTCCGCTGTAGGAGGACCCGCGGCCGGGACCCGCGCCGCCGCGAGAGCCGGCGGGCCCGGCGGGCTCCCGCCCGGACGAAGTCTCGCGGATTCCGTTCCGAGACGCTGGACGACGGACACGAACCATGCTGGACGCGCTGAAGAACTTCATCGACCTCTTTGCGGATCCCCGCCTGTTCTTCGTCACCACCGTCGTGGCGCTGGTACTGATCGTGTGGAAACGCGAGGCGTTCTCCTCCAACCGCTGGGGCTGGGGGCTGATGGTCTTCCTCGCGGCGTTCTTCGGCTTCGGTCTGACCGACGAAGACTTCAACCTGATCATCACCAAGCCCGACAACGTGCCGATCGTGGGGCTGATCTTCCTGCTGGTGTTCTTCACCTGGTTCGCGATGCGCGAGGCGGTGGCCAACGACCGCCGCTCCGCCGCCGGCGAGCCGCCGATCGAAAAGGACGAGGAAGACCGCGTCTGGACGTGGCCGGACCTCGTCTACACCGAGCTGATCTCGATGGTCGTGTGCACGGTCATCCTGATCGTCTGGTCGATCGGGCTCGAGGCGCCCCTCGAGCAGCCGGCCAACAACGCCAACACCCCCAACCCGTCGAAGGCGCCCTGGTACTTCCTCGGGCTGCAGGAGATGCTGGTCTACTTCGACCCGTGGCTGGCCGGCGTGGTGCTGCCGTCGCTGATCATCGTCGGGCTGATGGCGATCCCCTACATCGACAAGAACCCGAAAGGCAACGGCTACTACACGTTCAACGAGCGCCGCGCGGAGATCACCATCTTCCTGTTCGGGTTCGTGGTCCTCTGGTCGTCGCTGATCGTCCTGGGGACGTTCCTGCGGGGGCCCAACTGGAACTTCTTCGGCCCGTTCGAGTACTGGGACGTCCACAAGCTGGAGGCGCTGACGAACGTGCAGTTGTCCGAGTACGTCTGGGTGCGCGGGTTCGGCATGGCCCTGCCCGACAACTGGTTCGTGCGGGAGATCTTCGGCATCCTGCTGACCGTCGCCTACGTGGCCGTGCTGCCGGTGGCGCTGGCGAGGAAAGGGCTGACCCGGTACTACGAGAAGCTGGGGCCGGTGCGCTACTACGTCACCGTGATGCTGTTCCTGTCGATGCTGTCGCTGCCGGTGAAGATGCTGACGCGGTGGCTGTTCAACCTGAAGTACGTGGTCTCGATTCCGGAGTTCTTCTTCAACATCTAGGAGTCGTCTTCCCTCATCTACGGCGAGCGCCATGGCAGACAAGCGGGCAGTCGGACACGCCTACAACATCGATTTCCTGAACGTGGTCTTCGCCGCGTCCAGCCTCTTCGTGCTCTTCTCCACGACGTGGATGGTCTGGGACGACTACGATCGGGAATGGAAGAACTACCAGCGCGACTTCCGCGACCTCGAGCGCGAGGTGACGAGCGCCGGTCTCGCGCAGGCCGAGCAGGAGATCGACCGGGCGCGGGTCGCCGAGCTGGAGGCCCTGCGCGCCGAGGCCGAGCGGCAGCTCGCGGCCAACGCCGCGCAGGTCGCCGGGCTCGAAGACCAGTTGGCCGACGTGAACCGGCAGTTGTTCGTCGCCACCCAGAACTTCAACTTCACGAAGGCGAACTACGACGTCGACCGGTTCGCGTTCGAAGTGCGCCGCGAAGAAGCGCACGCCGACGGCCACGGCGACGAGGAGGTCGAGGGCCGGGACGAGGTCGACGCGCTCTACGATCGCTGGGTGGAAGAGGGACTGGAGGTCGAGCGGCTGACCGCGGAACGCGACGCCCTGCGCGCCCGCATCGGCGAGTTCAACGCGGAGGTCGACGCCGTCAACGACGAGCTGGGCGCCCTGACCGGCGAAGCGGACCGCCTGCGGGGGCTCGCCGCCGACATGGCCCCCAACCTGATCGACGACTATCTGCTGAACGCGCCGCTGCTCGACTTCATGGCCCCGACCCTGACCGTGCGCCAGACGATCACGCCGAACGTCGTCGACGACGTGAACTTCATCCGGGTGCCGAAGATGGACCGGTGCCAGACGTGCCATCTCGCCATCGACCGCGCCGGCTACGAGGACTATCCGCAGCCCTTCCGCACCCATCCCAACCTCGACACCTACGTGGGCAGCGCCTCGCCGCATCCGCTGGAGACCACCGGCTGCACGGTGTGCCACGAGGGGATGGGGCAGTCCATCTCGTTCGTCGACGCCGCCCACAGCCCGTCGAGCCCGGAGCAGATGGAGGACTGGCAGGAGCGGTACGACTGGGAAGAGTCCCATCTCTGGGACTATCCGATGCTGCCGAGCGGCATGGCCGAGGCCTCGTGCGCGAAGTGCCACCGGGAAGAGGTGTTCGTTCCCGAGGCCGACAACCTGAACGTGGCCTACGGCATGTACGAGCGCGCCGGCTGCTATGCCTGCCACAAGACCGTCGGGTTCGAGAACCTGCGGAAGCCCGGTCCGAACCTGACGAAGATCGCCTCGAAGCTCGACGAGGAGTGGGTGGCCCGCTGGATTCGCGACCCGCGCGCCGTCAAGGCCAGCACCTGGATGCCGAAGGTCTGGTACAACTCGAACACCAGCACCCCCGAGGACGCGGTCCGCAACGAGGTCGAGATAGACGCGGTGGTCGCGTACCTGTTCGCCAACGCGGAGGAGCACGAGCCCGCGATCGGGTTCCCGGGACGCGGCAACGCCGAAAACGGCCGCCGCATCTTCGAGTCGGTCGGCTGCCTGGGCTGCCACGTCGCCGGCGACGAGACCCGGGAGGGCGCCGGCCCGCGCCGCACCTTCGGACAGCCCTTGCAGGCCATCGGCAGCAAGACCGATTACGTGTGGCTGTTCGACTGGATCCGGAATCCGCGCCACTACAGCCCCGAGACGTACATGCCGGACCTGCGGCTGAACGACTTCGAGGTGGCCGACGTGGCGACGTATCTGGCGGGGTTGACCGGCGCCGAGGGGACGCCGGCGGGGGCGACGTACGAGGACTCCGACGTCGACGAGACCCTGCTCGACTACATGCGGGCCATCGTGCCGTACGAAGAGGCGCGGTCGGCCATCGCCGCGATGAGCCCGGAAGAGCGCCGGCTCGACCTCGGCCGGCGGGCGATCGGGCGGTACGGCTGCTACAGTTGCCACGAGATCGCCGGGTTCGAGGACGTCCAGCCCATCGGGACCGAGCTTTCCCAGGAAGGCAGCAAGCTGCTGCCCCAGTTCGACTTCGCGTTCGTGCACGAGATCCCCCACACCAAGCGCGACTGGATCAACCAGAAGCTGCTCGAGCCCCGCATCTACGACCGGGGGCGCATCCTGCAGCCGCTCGAGAAGCTCCGCATGCCCCACTTCGGCTTCTCGGAGGCCGAGGCGCGCCTGCTGACCACGGCGGTGCTGAGCTTCCAGCGGGAGGTCCAGCCCCGGGTGTCGCAGGTCCAGCGATCCGCCCGCAAGGACGCCATCATCCACGGGCGCAACCTCGTGCGGCGCCGCAACTGCGTCGCCTGCCACGAGATGGAGGGCGACGGCGGGGACTACCGCGAGCTCGTCGAAGACTCCTCCCTGGCCCCGCCCCTGCTGACGCCCGAGGGGGCCAAGGTCAAGCCCGACTGGCTCTATGCGTTCCTGCGGGGGCCCATCACCATCCGGCCGTGGCTGGAGGTGCGCATGCCGTCGTTCGGGCTCGACGACGCGCACTGGAACGGCGTGATCGACTACTTCGCGGCGGTCTCCGACACGGTGGGGCCGTTCCGCACCCACGAGCTGGCGGCGGACGCCGAGGTCACCCGGACCGGCGAGGAGCTGTTCGATCTGCTGCGGTGCCAGCAGTGCCACGTGCTGGACACCATTCCCGAGGATCAGGACGTCGCCAACCTCGCGCCGGACCTGCGGATGGCGCGCGAACGCCTGCAGCCCGACTGGATCCTCGACTGGCTGATCCGGCCGCTGGACATCCAGCCCGGCACCCGCATGCCGACGTTCTGGACCGAGTATCCCGGCTCGTTCTATCCGCAGTTCGACCAGGACGCCGACGCGCAGATCCAGTCCATCCGCGACTATCTGCTGACCTTCAGCGGCGGGCCGAGCCCCATGCAGGGGAACTGAAGGCGGCGCGGCGCGCACGCGGCCCGGCGCCCTCCGTCTTCGCTTTGGCGGCTTGGGTGACCGTCAGGATGAGCGTGGAGGAAATGCCCGGCGATTGGCTGATGCTGGTCGCGCCGATTGGGGCCTTCGGTTCTTCGTGGTGGCGCCTGCGCCGCTGACCGGGCGCCATCGAGGCCCGCGATGGATCGCGGCCGGGCGCCGCGTCCCGGATCGTCAGGACCACTCCAGATCGGCCGATGCGCGGAGCACGGCGCCCGCCGCCTCCATTTCCCGGAGCGCGCGCGCGCCGTCTTCGGGCTCGAGGTCGACGGCGGCGACGGCGTCGGTCAGCAGGGTGACCGGCCAGCGCTTTCTCAACGCGTCGAGCACCGTGTGCCGCACGCAGTAGTCGGTGGCGAGGCCGCCGACGATCAGGCGGGCGACGCCGGACGCCCGCAGGCTCTCCTCGAGCGTCGCACCGTCGTCGAGGCGTCCGTCGAAGGCCGAGAACCCGTCTTCGTCGGGCGCGGCGCCCTTGCTGACCACGGAGGCGCCGCCCGGCAGCCGCAGATCCGGATGGAACCGGGCCCCGTCGCTCCCGGCCACGCAGTGGACCGGCCAGACGCCGCCGCCGGTGACGAAGTGCCGCGACGCCGCCGGGTGCCAGTCCCGGCTGGCGTAGACCGGCATCCGCCGGCGCCCCGCTTCGCCGAGCACCCGGTTCAGGACCGGCACCACCGCGTCGCCGGCGGGGACGGCCAGCGCCCCGCCCGCGCAGAAGTCCCGCTGTACGTCGATCACCAGCACCGCGGCGGCCGGTTCGGCCCGAGGGACGTGCGTTTCCGAAGGCATGGTGAATGATACATTACCGCTTCGCCATGCCCGGAGGGCTGTCCACCGACCTGTACGAGCTGACGATGGCCGCCGGGTACCACGCGGCGGGCCGGATGCCCCGCGCGTCGTTCGAGCTCTTCGTGCGGGCGCTGCCGCCGTCGCGGGGATTCCTCGTGGCGGCGGGCCTCGAACAGGCGCTCGACTACCTCGAGTCGTGGCGCTACACGCCCGAGGACGTCGCCTGGCTCCGCAACCTCCCGGCCCTGGCCGGCGTCGCCCCGGGGTTCTTCGACGACTATCTCGCCCGGCTGCGGTTCACCGGCGACGTCTGGGCGCTGGACGAGGGCGTGCCGGTGTTCGCCGGGCAGCCGCTCGTGCGGGTCACGGCCCCGTTGGCGCAGGCGCAGCTCGTGGAGACGGCGCTGCTCTCGACGGTGCTGTTCCAGACGATGGTCGCCAGCAAGGCCGCGCGGGTGGTCGAGGCGGCCCGCGGCCGGACGGTGATCGAGTTCGGCGGCCGGCGCGCGCACGGGCCCGAGGCGGCCGTGCACGCCGCGCGCGCCGCGTGCCTGGCCGGATTCGAGGCCACTTCGAACCTCGACGCGGGCCGGCGTTTCGGCCTGCCGGTGTCGGGGACGATGGCCCATTCATGGGTCATGGCGCAGCCCGACGAGCTGACCGCCTTCACCCGCTATCTGGACCTGCACGGTCCGCGTTCGACCCTGCTCATCGACACCTACGATCCGCTGGCCGCCGCCCGGTCCATCGTCGAAGCGGGCCTGCGGCCGGGGGCGGTCCGGCTCGACAGCGGCGCCCTCGACCTCCTCGGCCGCGGCGTCCGGGCCATTCTCGACGCCGGGGGGTGCGCGGAGACGCGGATTCTCGCGAGCGGCGACCTCGACGAGCATCGCATCGCCGCGCTGGTCGCGGCCGGGGCGCCGATCGACGGTTTCGGCGTCGGCACGGCGGTGAGCACGTCGTGCGACGCGCCCGCCCTCAGCGGGGTCTACAAGCTCGTCGAGGTCGAGCGCGACGGCGAGATGGCCCCGTTGATGAAGCGCAGCCCCGGCAAGCAGAGCCTGCCCGCCGTCAAGCAGGTCTGGCGCACCGGCCCCCCCGACGCGGCGGCCGGCGACGTCGTCGGGCTTCCGGACGAGGCGGCGGCGGGACGCCCGCTGCTGAGACCGGTCATGCGCGGCGGCGCGCGGGTGGCGGCGCGCCCGCCCGTCGCCGCGCTGCAGGCGGCCTGCCGGGCCGCGGTGCGGGCCTTGCCGGCCGCGGTCCGCGCGCGCCGCGGCCCGGCGGCGTATCCGGTCGCGATCAGCCCGGGGCTGCAGCGGCTCGTGTCGGGCCTGACGGCGGCGGAGACGGAGATTCCCGCCGGCCGCGCGCGCGGCTGACACGGTTCCGCCGCCGGCGCTCGTCAGCCGTCGTGGAACCCCGCGTCGCCCCGCGTCCGAAGGGCGCCGGCGAACACCGCGTGCGGCAGCGGGCAGAGAACGCCCGCTTGACGAGGCGAGAGGGCGCAGGCCGTCAGGCGGATGCATCGCCGTCCGCAACGCGGCGGGGCGTTCCGCCGCCGGCGCTTGTAGTACGATCCCGCCGCGATGGCGGAGAACGGCAGGATGCGGGTGGCGATCGGGTCGGACCACGCGGGCTTCCACCTGAAGGCGCTCCTGGCCGACGTGCTGCGCGACCGCGGGCACGACGTCGTCGACGTCGGCGCCGCCAGCGAAGCGCCCGCCGACTATCCCGACTACGCGGAGGCGCTGGCCCTGGCCGTGCGCGCCGGCCGCGCCGACCGCGGGGTGATGATCTGCGGCAGCGGCGTCGGCGCGGGGGTGGCGGTGAACAAGGTCCCCGGCATCCGGGGGGCGGTCTGCCACGATACGTATTCCGCCCGCCAGGGGGTGGAGCACGACGACATGAACGTCCTCGTCCTCGGGGCGCGCGTCGTCGGGGCGGCGCTGGCCCGCGAACTCGTCGAGACGTTCCTCGAGGCGAGGTTCTCGCGCGCCGAACGGCATCGCCGGCGGATCGAGAAGGTCCGGCGTCTCGAGACCCGGAACTGGCCGGAAACCTGATGCCGGCCGCGCCGCCTCTCCGCACCGGCTCCGCGCGGCGCGCCGATGCCCCGCGACCCTCCCCGGCCGGCGCGCCGCGCCGCTGGCGGCTCGGCCGCGCCCTCCACGCCGCGCTCGACGAGCAGTGCCGGGCCTGGGACCGCGACGACCGCGTGGCGCGCCTGTGGCGGAAGGACGCGACCCTCTGGACCGGGGGCGACGAGGCGCGGTGGCTGGGCTGGCTCGATCTCGCCCGCGCCGCGATGCCCGCCGCCGCGCTCGCGCGCTTCGCGGACGGCGTGCGGGCCGACGGGTTCACGGACGTCCTGCTGCTGGGCATGGGCGGGTCCAGCCTGGGCGCGGAGGTCGTCGGCCGGGTGTTCGGGGCGCCCGCGGGGGGGGCGGCCCTGCACGTGCTCGACTCGACGGACCCGGCGCAGATCGCGCGGACCGCGGCCCGCCTCGACCTGTCCCGCACCCTGTGCATCGTGTCGAGCAAGTCCGGCGCGACCCTGGAGTCGGCGCTGCTCGCCGACTACTTCCTCGATCGCGTGCGGCACGCGGTGGGGCCGGCGCGGGCCGGCGCGCACTTCGCGGCGGTCACCGATCCGGGGTCGGCCCTCGAGGCCGCGGCGCGGACGGAGGGCTTCCGGCACGTGTGGTCCGGCCGCCCCGACGTGGGGGGGCGGTTCTCGGTCCTGTCGAGCTACGGCCTCGTCCCCGCCGCCGCCTGCGGGCTGGACGCGGCGGCGTTCGCGGCCCCCGCGAGTCGGATGGCCGGGCTCTGCGGCCCCGCCGTCCCCGCCGGCCGGAACCCCGGGGCGCGGCTGGGGCTGCTGCTCGGGCTCGCCGCCGCCGCTGGCCGCGACAAGGCCACCCTGGTGCTGTCGCCCTCGATCCGCGCCCTGGGGGCCTGGCTGGAGCAGTTGCTGGCGGAGTCGACCGGCAAGGCAGGGCGGGGGGTGGTTCCCGTCGTCGACGAAGACCTCGGTCCGCCCTCGGCGTACGGGAGCGACCGCCTGTTCGTCCACGTGCGCGACGACGACGACCCCGATCCCGAACAGGACGCGGCCCTCGACGCCCTCGCCGACGCCGGGCACCCCGTGGTCACCCTGCCGGTGGCGGGCCGGGAAGCGCTGGCCGGCGAGTTCTTCCGGTGGGAGTTCGCCGTCGCCGTCTGCGGCGCGGTGCTGGGGGTGAACCCCTTCGACCAGCCCGACGTGGAGGCCAGCAAGGCCGCCGCGCGGGCCCTGGCCGCGGCCGGGGGGCGGCCCGGCGCGCGTCCGGTGGCGCAGGCGGACGGGGTGTCCCTGTTCGCCGCCGCCGGCGCCGCGCCCCGTCCGGGGGCGGCGGCCGGGGGAGCGGCCGCCCTCGAACGGCTGGTGTCGGCCCACGTGGCCAGCGCAGGCGCCGGCGACTACGTGGCGCTGCTGGCCTACCTGGACCGCGGCGCGGCCTGCGAGTCGGTGCTGCAACGCCTGCGCCGCCGCATCCGCGACGCCCGGCGGGTGGCGACGAGCGTGGGGTTCGGACCGCGCTATCTCCATTCGACCGGCCAGTTGTTCAAGGGGGGGCCGGCGACGGGGGTGTTCGTGGTGCTGACGGCCGCCGACGACGCCGATCTGCCGATCCCGGGCCGGCCCTTCACGTTCGGGACGGTCAAGACCGCGCAGGCGCTCGGCGACTGCGAGGTGCTGGCCGCGCGCGGGCGCCGGGTGGTCCGGCTGCATCTGGAGGGCGGCGCGGCCGGGCTGGAACGCGCCGCCGCGCTCGTCGGCGGCGCGTTGGAAGGATGAGCGCGGACCGCCCGCCGGTCATCGGCCGGTCCACGCCGGGGGGCGCCGGGCCACGAAGGCCTCGACCGCGTTCCGGAAGTCGTCGCTGGTGTAGCAGTCGACGATCAGGTCGTGGGCCAGGGCCGCGTCGGGCCGCCGCTCGCGCCGCACGCGGCGGACGAGCTCCTTGGTGGCGTGGAGCGTCAGGGGGGCGGCGGCGGCGATGGTCCGGGCCGTCTCGGCCACCGCGTCGTCGAGCCGGCCGGCCTCGACGACGCGCGTGGCGAGGCCCGCCGCGAGGGCTTCGCGGGCGTCGAGCAGCCGGGCCGTGTACATCAGGTCCTTGAGCCGGGCCGGTCCCACGATGTCCATCAGCCGGGCGCAGTTGGCGGCCGACAGGCAGTTGCCCAGGGTCCGCGCGACGGGGATGCCGAACCGGGCGCCGGGACCGCAGATGCGCAGGTCGCAGGCGATCGCCATGATGCAGCCGCCGCCGACGGCGGCCCCCTGGACGCGGGCGATCGTGGGTATCTTCACGCGCTCCAGGCGGTCGATCACCCGGTCGAGCTTCGACTCGTACCCGAGCGCGTCGTCCGGGGTCCGCAGGTTCCGGAACTGGCCGATGTCGGTGCCGGCCACGAAGGCCCGGTCGCCGGCCCCGCGCAGGACGAGGACCCGCACCGCGGGGTCCGCGTCGACCGCGTCGCAGGCATCGAGGAGGGCGTCGTACATCGCCCACGTCATGGCGTTGCGGGCGGCGGGGCGGTTGAACGTGAGGGTGGCGACGGGACCGTCGGCGGCGTAGAGGGCGTCGGGCTCAGGCACGGTATGGATGCTCCTGGTTCGAGGGCGGCGGCGTCGGCGCTGGGCGGGTTGCGCGTGCTCGATCTGACCCAGGTGATGGCCGGGCCGTTCTGTTCGATGCTACTGTGCGACATGGGCGCCGACGTGATCAAGGTCGAACCTCCGGCCGGCGACTCGACGCGGCGCATGCCGGGGGCGGTCGGCGCCGACAGCCCGAGCTTCAACGCGGTCAACCGGGGCAAGCGCGGCGTCGTCGTCGACCTGAAGCAGCCGGCCGGCCGCGAGGTGGCGCGGCGTCTCGCCGACGGGGCCGACGTGCTGGTCGAGAACTACCGGCCGGGGGTGCTGGACAAGTTCGGTCTGGGGTACGCGGAGCTGTCCGAACGCTGTCCGCGCCTCGTGTACGCGTCCATCTCGGGTTACGGCCGGACCGGCCCGTCCGCCGGCAAGGGGGGCTTCGATCTCGTGGCCCAGGGGGTCTCCGGCCTGATGTCGGTCACCGGCGAGGCGGGGCGCCCCCCGGTCAAGGCCGGAATACCGGTGACCGACCTCGGGGCCGCGCTCTTCGCCCTCGCCGGCATCCTGTCGGCCCTGCTGGCGCGGGAGCGCACCGGGCGCGGCCAGCTCGTCGACACGTCGCTGGTCGACGCCGGCGTCGCCCTGTCGGTGTGGGAAGCGACCCAGTACTTCTCGGGACGCGGCGTGCCCGAGCGCCTCGGGTCCGCGCACCGCATGAACGCGCCGTACCAGGCGGTCCGCTGCGCCGACGGGCACCTGACGATCGGGGCGGCCAACGACCGCACGTTCCGGCGCCTGTGCGAGGCCCTCGGGCATCCGGAATGGGCCGCCGATCCCGAGTACCGGGACGACACCCGCCGCATCCGCAACCGCGAGGCCCTCGCGGCCCGCATCGAGGCGGTGATGGAGACCCGCCCCCGCGCCCACTGGCTGGAGAAGCTCGAGAGCCGCGGAGTGCCGTGCGGTCCCATCAACGACTACGCCGAGGTGATGGCCGACGCCCACGTCCGCGCGCGCGGGCTGGTGGTCGAGACCGAGCATCCGGCCCTGGGGCGGATCCGGACCCTCGGCACGCCGATCAAGCTCTCGGAGACCCCGCTGACCCCCGGCCGTCCCGCCCCGCGGCTCGGCGAGCACACCGACGACGTGCTCGGCCGCGCCGGGTTCGCGGCCGGCGAGATCGCCGCGCTGCGGCGCGCCGGGGTGGTGGCGTAGCAGCCCGTGGTGGAACCCCCGCGTCGCACCGAGAGCGGCGATGCGCCCGTCTGACAAGGCGTGAGAAGGGCGCATATTGGGCATATTCAACCGCCGAACAACGCAGTCAGGCGGGATGCAGCGCCGCTCGAATGCAGCGGGGCGTTTCACCACGGGCTGGTAGGCAGCAGCCGTCATGCGTTTCTTCAACACGACCGGCCCGGTGACGGCGGCGGACCACTACCGCATCCCGCCGCTCGACCGCCTCGACCTGGACGAGCTGCTCATGCTCGTCGCCCGGAAGCGCTACTTCGTGCTGCACGCGCCGCGGCAGACGGGGAAGACCTCGGCGCTGCTGGCGCTGCGGGACCGGCTGCGCGCGGACGGGTACCGGTGCGTGTACGCCAACGTCGAGGGCGCGCAGACCGCGCGCGGGGACGTGGGGCGGGCGGTGCGCGCGGTGTTGGGCGCGCTGGCGTCCCGGGCGCGGACGACGCTGGGGGACGAGTTCCTGGACGGCGTCTGGCCCGGCGTGCTGGTGACGTACGGACCGGATCAGGCGTTGGGCGAGGCGCTGACGCGCTGGGCGGCGGCGGACGCGAAGCCGCTGGTGCTGCTGATCGACGAGATCGACGCGCTGGAGGGCGATTCGCTGCTGTCGGTGCTGCGGCAGTTGCGGGCGGGGTACGACCGGCGTCCGGCGGGTTTTCCGCAGAGCGTGGTGCTGTGCGGGGTGCGCGACGTGCGGGACTACCGCATCCGTTCGGCGTCGGCGGACGCGGTGGTCGCCGGGGGCAGCGCGTTCAACGTGAAGGCGAAGTCGCTGCGGCTGGGAGACTTCTCGCGGGGCGAGGTGGCGGCGCTGCTGGGGCAGCACACGGCGGAGACGGGGCAGGCGTTCACGGCCGGGGCGCAGGATCTGGTGTGGGAGCGGACGCAGGGGCAGCCGTGGCTGGTGAACGCGCTGGCGTACGACGCCTGCTTCGAGGACAAGGCGGGCCGGGACCGGTCGCGGCCCGTCGGCGCGGAAGCGATTCTGGCGGCGCAGGAACGCCTGATTCTGCGGCGGGAGACGCACCTGGACCAGTTGGCGGACAAGCTGCGGGAAGAGCGCGTGCGGCGGGTGGTCGAGCCGCTGCTGAGCGGCGCCGACGAGCGGACCTTCTCGGCCCGCGACCTGGAGTACGTCCGCGACCTGGGCCTGGTGGCGCTCGACGCACCGCTCCGGGTCGCCAACCCGATCTACGCGGAGGTCGTGCCGCGCGAGTTGACCCGGGCCGTCCAGGAGGGACTGACGGACGACCCGGCGTGGTACGTGGACGCTGCCGGCGGGCTGGACGCGCGGAAGCTGCTGGCGGCGTTCCAGGCGTTCTTCCGGGAGCACTCCGAGCACTGGTCGAAGCGGTTCCAGTATCAGGAGGCGTGGCCGCAGTTGCTGCTGCAGGCGTTCCTGCAGCGGGTGGTGAACAGCGGCGGACGCATCGAGCGGGAGTACGGGCTGGGGCGGGGGCGCACGGACCTCCTGATCGTCTGGCCGCGGTTCGGCGGGAGCGCGGGCGGCGTCGCGGCGCGGGCCGGCGGCGGGTCGGCCGCCGGGGGCGCGGCGCGGGCGGACCGGATCGTGGTCGAGTGCAAGGTGCTGCACGGCGGCCGGGAGAAGACGGTCGACGCCGGTCTGCGGCAGACGGCGGAGTACATGGACCGCTGCGCGGCGCGGGAGGGGCATCTGGTGATCGTCGACCGCGCCGGGGAGAAGCCCTGGCGGGACAAGGTGTTCCACGACCGGTCGACGTCGCCCGGCGGCCTCCCGATCGACGTGTGGGGCATGTGACGACCGCGCGTCGACCCGTACCGCGGCATCGGGGCAACCGCGACAGGAAGGAACCATGCCCGGCAGAAGCTACCGCATCGCGGTCATCCCCGGCGACGGGATCGGCAAGGAGGTCGTGCCCGCGGCCCAGGCCCTGATCGAGGCGGCCGGCCGGCGGTACGGCTTCGCGTGCGCGTGGACCGGGTTCGACTGGTCGTGCGAGCTGTACGCGCGCACCGGCAGCATGACCGGGGGGCGCGGCGTCGACGAGCTCGCGGACTTCGACGCGGTGTTCCTGGGCGCGGTGGGGTACCCCGGGGTGCCGGACCACGTGTCCCTGTGGGGGCTGCTCATCCCCATCCGCCGGCAGTTCCGCCAGTACGTCAACCTGCGGCCGGTACGGCTCTGGCCGGGAGTGCGCTCGCCGCTCGCCGACCGCGGTCCCGCCGACGTCGACTTCCTCGTCGTCCGCGAGAACAACGAGGGCGAGTACTCGGAGATCGGCGGACGCCTCTACGCGGGGACGCCGGCCGAGCTGGCCGTGCAGCAGTCGGTGTTCACGCGCGAGGGGGTCGACCGCGTGCTGCGCTACGCGTTCGAGCGGGCGCGGACCCGGCCCGCGAAGCACCTGACCTCGGCCACGAAGTCGAACGGCATCATCCACACCATGCCGTTCTGGGACGAGCGGTTCGCGGCGGCGGCCGCCGAGCATCCCGACGTGCGGACCGACCAGTACCACATCGACATCCTGGCCGCGCACCTCGTACAGCACCCCGACTGGTTCGACGTGATCGTCGCGAGCAACCTGTTCGGCGACATCCTGTCCGACCTCGGCCCCGCCGTGGCCGGATCGATAGGTCTCGCCCCCGGCGCCAACCTCAACCCCGACCGCGCGCATCCCTCGATGTTCGAACCCGTCCACGGGTCCGCGCCGGACATCGCGGGGAAGGGCGTCGCCAACCCCGTCGCCCAGATGCTGACGGGGGCGATGATGCTCGACCATCTGGGCGAGACGGCGGGGGCGGCGGCGATCGAGGCGGCGGTGGGCGAGGTGCTCGCGGCCCGCGACCCCCGCACCCCCGATCTGGGCGGCGCCGCGGCGACGGCCGACGTGACCGCGGCGGTCGTCGCCGCCCTGGGCCGGGTCCCGGCCGCGCCCGACTGATCGGCCCGTTACGGGGCGGCCGGCCGCACCCAGCCGCCGCGGTCGACCAGCGCCTGCGCCACCTGCGCGCGGCTTACGACGAGGCCGACGGGGACGGGGAGCCAGGCCGCGAGGCGTTCGAGGGCGGCGGCGAGCCGCGCGCCCGGCAGCAGGCTCCCCAGCAGTTCGGCGGCTTCCTGCCGGATGCGTTCCGTCGATCGGAAGAAGACGATGCGGGCGAGCGCGGCCTCCGCCTCCGTTTCGCCGCCGGGGCGGCCCTCCCACTGCTTGGAGACCCGCAGGACCGTGCTCTCGGCCAGGTACGTCTCCATCGCGATGTCCGCGAGGCCCGCGAGGTACGGCTGGTGGCCGGGGTCGAGCAGCCGCGCATCGTCCAGGGCGCCCCGTATCTGCCCGAGCACGAACCGGAACGCGTGCTTGAGGCCGCCGACGCCGGCGCGCAGGGCGGCGAGACTGGTGTCCGGGGACGGGGGGCGCCCGGGGGCGGGCGCGTCGGCCGCCGTCTCGCGCAGATCGAGGTCGCCGCGGTCGGCCCGCCGGAGCAGGGTCCTGGCGATGGCGAGCCGGCAGATCTCGCTCGTGCCCTCGTAGATGCGGGTGATCCGCGAGTCGCGGTACCAGCGCGCGGCCGGATACTCCTCGCTGAAGCCGTAGCCGCCGTACACCTGCAAGGCGTCGTCGGCGGCGGCGTGATACGCCTCCGACCCGATGACCTTGGCCATCGCGCACTCGACCGAGAACTCGGCGAACGTCCGCAGCTTGACGTCGAGCGCATCCGCGCCGCGGTCGAGCCGCTCGACGGCCGCGTAGACGAGCCCGGCCGTGCGGTAGGCGACCGACTCGGCGCCGTAGGCGCGCGCCGCCATGTCCGCCAGCTTGCGCTGGATGAGGCCGAACCCGGCTATCGGCCGGCCGAACTGACGCCGGTCGGCCGCGTAGCGGGTGGTGGCGGCGAGGACCTTCTTGGCCGACCCGGCGCAGTTCGCGCCCATCTTCATGCGGCCCACGTTGAGGGTGCACAGGGCCACCCGGTGCCCCTGGCCCACCGCGCCGAGGACGTTCTCGACGGGGATGGCGACGTCGTCGAGCCGCATCGCGCACACCGACGAGCCCTGGAGTCCCAGCAGGCGCTCGTGCGGGCCGACGGTCACCCCCGGCGTGTCGCGCTCCAGCAGGAAGGCGGAGAACGCGGCGCCGTCGACCTTGGCGAACAGGATGAACAGATCGGCCCACCCCGCGTTGGTGATCCACTGCTTCGAGCCGTTGACGACGTAGTGCGTCTTCTCGGGGTTGAGCACCGCCGTCGTCCGGATGCTCATGGCGTCCGAGCCGGCCTCGGGCTCGGTCAGCGCGAACGCGGCCATCAGTTCGCCGCGCATGCAGCGGTCCAGATAGCGATCGATCTGGGCCGGGGTCCCGAAGTTGACGAGGGGGAGGGTGCCGATGCCCTGGTGGGCGAAGACGGTCGACGCCAGCCCGCCGAGCAGGGAGCGGCATTCGTTCATCCCCGCCACCGCGAGGGGGCTCAGGCCGAGCCCGCCGTGGGCCTCCGGGACCTCGGCCATGAAGATGCCGAGGTCGGCCGCCTTCCGGAACAGGGAGCGGATGACGTCGACGTTGCGCCGGTCGATCTCGTCGAGCCGCGGCGCCACCTCCTGCTCGGCGAACTCCCGGATGGATCGCATCAGCAGCCGCTCGTCGTCGCCCATGTCTTCGGGACACACGACGTCGTGCGGCTCGACGACGTCCACGAGGAAGCGCGCCCCGCGCGATGGCGGCGTGGTCGTCATGGTCCGGCCTGCCCTGCCGGTCTCCGCCGCGTTTCGACGCGGCGGCGCATCCCGCCGGTGCGGCGGGGTTCACGGAACGCCGCGGGACCCCGGTACACGCGAAGCGGGCCGGCATCTCGCGCGATGCCGGCCCGCCTGTATCTGGTTGCGGGGGGGGGATTTGAACCCCCGACCTTTGGGTTATGAGCCCAACGAGCTACCGGACTGCTCCACCCCGCGTCAATCGCCTGAGTCGCCGGCCGGTTCGGTGTCGGCCAGCGGGAACGTTGACGGCCGCTGGTTGAATTACCATACCAGATCAATTGGAGACAAGCAACCCCTCGGCGTCCGCGCCGCCCGCCGCGGACCGGTGGGAGGCCCGCCGGGTTTCGGGGCCGGCCGGGGCGCCCCCGTCGGTGACGATGAAGAGTCGTTCTCCGGGACGCACGAGTCCGAGGTTCCCGCGGGCCAGTCTCTCGATCGCGGCGGGGTCGTTGCGAAGCCGTTCGGCTTCGCGCCGCAGGCGCAGGTTCTCGGCCCGCAGCGCGGCGATGGCCGCGGTCAGCTCCCGGTGCTCGCGTCGAATCTCCAGCGTGGCCGGAAGCCCCCGTTCGCCGACGAGCGCGTTCGCGATCAGTATCGCGGTCAGCAGGCTGAACAGCAGGCGCACGAGGTGGCGTCTCCGCCACGAATCGTCGTCGCCGCGGCGCACCGGGGGCAGGGCGGCCCGCAAGGGCAACGGCGGCTGCCCGGGCCGCTTTTTCTGTCGGGAGCTCCGCGCCGGGGAGGCGCTCCGCGAGGTCAGGCGTCCAGCAGTCGGGGACATCCACCCATGTGTCGGCCGCAAGGGCCGGGGAGTTTAGCGTGACTTCTTCCGAAACGGTTGTGGTGCTGATCACGTTCCCGGTCGACGCCGACGCCGGGCGCTTCGCCTCCACCCTTGTCGAAGAGGGGTGCGCGGCCTGCGTGAACGTCCTGCCCGACGTCGAGTCGGTCTACCGCTGGGAAGGCCGGGTCGAGCGGGCGCGCGAGCGCCAGTTGCTCGTCAAGACGCGGAGCGCCTGCGTGGAGCGGCTGCGCCGCCGGGTGGGCGAGCTGCATCCCTACGAGACGCCGGAGTTCCTGGTGATGCCCGTGGCCGGCGGAGACCCGCGCTACCTGGCGTGGGTCGCGGCGGCGACCGGCCGGCCCGCCGGGGGCGGCGGGGCATGACCGCCGGCCGGCTCTGGTAACATCTTCGTCACCTCCTCCCCATGGAACCGCAGGCACCGGCGTCCGGACCCCGAGAGACCGCCGTTGCGCCCGCTTCCGCACCGCCGGGCACGGACCGCCGGGGCGGCCGGCGCCGCGGACGCCTGCGCGGCCTCGTCGAGACCCTCGTCGAGGCGGCGGAGCTGTTCGCGGGGTCCAGGCCGGGTCTCGTGATCGTCGCGGTGCTCGTGCTCAAGGCGCTCGCCGCGCTGTTCGGCGGCGCCGCCGCGGGCTGGCCGCGGGTGCTCGACACGGCGGCGACGGTGGCCCTGGTGGCCGTCCTCGGCTACCTGCTCGTGCGGGTGCTGCACCAGTTGCAGCAGCGGTTCCTGCGGCGGGTCCGGCGGAAGCTCGTACTGTCCTACGTCCTGATCGGCTTCGTGCCCCTCCTGCTGTTCGGCGTGTTCTTCGTGGTGTCCGGCGCGCTGCTCCTGGTCACGGTCAGTTCTTCGCTCGTGCAGCTCGGCTTCGCCGACGCGGTGGACGACGCGAACGAGCTCGCGGCCCTGACGTCGGTCGCCCTGCGCGGGCGCGTCGAGCCGGGCGAGGCGCGGGCGGTGCTGGCGAACCGGGTGCGGGAGGCGCGGGCGCGCTATCCCGACGCGTCCGTCGCGGTGGCGTCGGCCGCGCGGGGGGGCCTCGGCGCGCCGGTCGCGGCCGGGCCGTGGCGCCACGCCTCGCGCGACCTGCGGTTTCCCGCGTGGCTCGGCGCCGACGACACCGACGCCGGCGGACTCGTCGTGACGCGGGGGCGGGGGGGCTGGACGGTGGTGGCGCGCGGCGCGCGGCGGTTCGACGCGGACGGGAAGGCCTACGCGGTGGTCGCGGACCTCCCCGTCGCCGGCGGCGTCACGCGGCGCATGGAGGACGCCAGCGGCGTCGTCCTCACCGACTTCCTGGTGACCGCACCGGCGGACGGGACCGACACGGCGGGGGCGGAGGCGGAGGCGGTCCGGGTCGCTTTCGGGGCCTCGGATCGGGGTCCCGAGCTGACCCTGGACTGGTCCTCGGAGGCCTACGTCGACCTGCTCGACTGGTCCACCGGCGCGCGGCGGGGGCGGGGCGCGGTGGAATACCTGGTGCATCCCGTGGTGTTCTACCGGCACGTCGCCCGGGGCGGGGACGTCAACCTGGTCAGCGTCTTCCTGCCGGGGCTGGCCGTGATCGGAATCCTGTTCCTGACCATCGAGGCGGCCGCCCTGGTGATGGGCTTCACCCTCGCCAAGTCCATCACCGGGGCCGTGCACGCGCTGTTCACCGGCACCGAACGGGTGGGGCGGGGCGATCTGGAGCACCGCATCCGGGTCGACACGGACGACCAGCTCGGCGAGCTGGCCGGGTCGTTCAACGCGATGACCGGCCGCATCGCGGACCTGCTGACCGAGGCCGCGGAGAAGCGCCGGCTCGAGGAGGAGCTGCGCATCGCGCGCGAGATCCAGATGTCGCTCCTGCCCGCGGAGCCGGCGGCCCTGCCGGGTCTGGCGGTGACCGCGGCGTGCCGGCCGGCGCGCGAGGTCGGCGGCGACTACTACGACTTCATCCGCCTGGACGAGCATCGGCTGGGGGTGCTGGTGGCCGACGTGTCGGGCAAGGGGACGTCGGCGGCGTTCTACATGGCCGAGCTCAAGGGCGTCGTGCTGTCGCTGAGCCGTTTCCACCAGAGCCCCCGCGCCCTGCTCATCGAGGTCAACCGCATTCTCTCGGCCAGCCTCGACAGCCGCACGTTCATCACCATGACCTACGCCGTCGTCGACCTCGCGGCCCGCCGCCTGACCTACGCGCGGGCGGGCCATACGCCCCTCATCCGCGTGCCCCGCGCCCCGGCGGGCCCGCCGGCGCCCGAAATCCTCGCCCCGGACGGGCTGGTGGTGGGGTTGCAGTTCGACGGCGCGGCCGAAAAGTTCGCCGAGTTGCTCGAAGAGTCGGCGTTCCCGATCGGGACCGGCGATCTGATCGCGTTGTTCACCGACGGCGTGACCGAGGCGATGAACGCGGATTCGGACCTCTTCGGCGAAGAGCGCCTGAGCCGCACCCTCGCCGAGCAGGTCCACCTGCCGTCGCACGAGCTGAAGCGCCGTATCCTGGGCGACGTCGAGGCGTTCGCGGGCGGCGCGGAGCAGCACGACGACGTGACCATCGTCCTCCTCCGGGTCGGCGGGCCGCCGGCCCTCCCGCCCCCTCCGAGCCGCCCGTGACCGATTCCGATCCGCAGGTCGTGTTCCGGACCCACTCGGCGATCGAGGCCAACGTGGTGATCGGGCTCCTCGAGACGCGGGGCATCGACGCGGTCGCCTCGTCGGCGGCGCCCCACGCCATCTTCCCCCTCACCGTGAACGGGCTGGGCGAGGTGCGGCTGACCGTGCGCGGCGAGCAGGCCCGGCGGGCGCGCCGCCTCATCGCCGAGTTCGGGCGGCAGGTCTCCGACCGGCTGACGCGCATCCGCGACGAGTTCCGCGCCGTCGAGGGGGCGCTGGGGTACCGCTTCCGGGACCCCGGTCTCCTGGAGCACGCCCTGACGCACCGCTCCCGCGCGCACGAGGACGCCAGCGGCGGGGTCCGCGACAACGAGTCGCTCGAGTTCCTCGGCGACGCGGTGCTCGGGTTCGTCATCTCGGACCGGCTGTTCCGCGAGTGCCCGGACTGGAACGAGGGGCAGAAGTCGAAGGCGCGGGCGGCCCTCGTCTCGACGGCGGGGCTGGCCGGCGTCGGCGAACGCCTGGGCCTCGGCGACCATCTCCTGCTCGGGCGCGGCGAGGAGAGGACCGGCGGCCGCACCAAGCCGTCGCTCATCGCCGACACGCTGGAGGCGGTGGTGGCCGCGGTCTACCTCGACGGGGGGATCGAAGCGGCGGGCCGGTTCGTCGAGCGGTGGTTCCGGCCCGGGCTCGACGCGGTGCGGGCCGGAGACGCCGGTTCCGGCATGGTCGGGGACCACAAGTCGGCGCTGCAGGAGCGGCTGCAGGCCGGCGACCGGGGCCTGCCGCGGTACGAACTGGTGGGGACGGCGGGACCAGCCCACCGCCGGGTCTTCGAGACCGAGGTCCGGGTCGGCGGGCAGGCGCTGGCGCGGGGCGAGGGCGGCACCAAGAAGGAATCCGAGCAGCGCGCGGCCGAGCGGGCGCTCGTGGCGCTCGACGGACGGACGGATCCCGCGGCGTAGTCCGCGGCGCCGTCCGCCGGTCCGGCTCCGCTCTCCGGGTCCGGCCGCGGCGCGCCGGTTCACGCGGGCCGCCGACCGGTGGATGCGCGGCTCGACCCCGGCGGCGCGGTGGTTCCCCCGGGCCGACCCGGTCCGGCGGGTGCGCGTCACGGAAACGAGACGCCGCCGGGGGCATCAGGCACGGCTGGTTCTCGCGGCGTCCGTACCCGTTCGGAGGGTCTGGAGGCCGGGAACGACACCGCAATCGACGACACCTGACGGCCCAACGAGCACTCGTCTCACGAAATCTGACGTATGCCCCCGGGCCGGCTCGGCGGGATGCGCGGCTCGATCCCTTCTGCTACCATCGATCGCTTGGCGCCGCTGGCGCGGGCCGCGGACCCGCCGCGGCCGTTCCGGGAGCGGCCGGATCGGCCGCCGGATCGCACGAAAACGAGGGAGCAGCGTGAACATCGCGGTCATCGGTGCCCAATGGGGCGACGAGGGCAAGGGGAAGATCGTCGACCTGCTGACGCCCGGCGCGTCCGTCGTGGCGCGCTGTCAGGGAGGCCACAACGCCGGCCACACGGTGCGGGTGGGCGAGACCGAGTTCATCCTGCACCTCCTGCCGTCCGGCATCCTCCACCCGGGGGTGCGCTGCGTCATCGGCAACGGCGTGGTGGTCGATCCGGCGGCGTTGTTCTCGGAGATCGAGACGCTCGCCGCGCAGGGCGTCGACGTCGGCGACCGCCTGCTCATCAGCGACCGGGCGCACGTCATCCTGCCGTACCACCGCGACCTCGAGGCGCTCTCCGAGGCGCGGCGCGGCGATCAGCGGATCGGAACGACTTCGCGCGGCATCGGGCCGGCCTACGAGGACAAGGTCGGCCGCCGCGGCATCCGCATCGCGGACCTCGCCGACGCGTCGGAAGACGGGGCGCCGGCCCGGGCGCTCCGCGCGAACGTGTCGGCCCGCAACGAGGCGCTGGGCGGCGCCGCGGCCGACTGGCGGGCCGTGCACGCGGAGGTCTGCGCGGTGTGGCCCCGTCTCGCCGCCTGGGTGGGCGACGCGTCGGTGTTCCTGGCGCGGGCGTTCGCGGCGGGGGAGTGCGTGCTGCTCGAGGGCGCCCAGGGGACCCTGCTCGACGTCGACCACGGGACGTACCCGTTCGTCACCTCGTCCAACGCGACCGTCGGCGGCATCTGCGCCGGCCTCGGCATCGGCCCCCGCGCCGTCGGCTCGGTCCTGGGCATCGTCAAGGCGTACACGACCCGCGTCGGCGAGGGGCCGCTGCCCACGGAGCTGCGCGGAGCCGAGGGCGACCTGCTGCGGGAGAGCGGCCGGGAGTACGGGGCGTCGACCGGACGCCCGCGCCGGTGCGGCTGGTACGACGCGGTGGTGGTGCGCTGCGCGGTCCGCGTGAACGGCCTCGACGCCCTCGCGGTCACCAAGCTCGACGTGCTCGACGGCCTCGACGAGATTCCCCTGTGCGCCGCCTACCGTCACGGGGACCGCCTGCTGACGGAGTTCCCCGCGAGCCGCGCCGTCCTCGCCGCCTGCGAGCCGGTGTACGAACGCCTGCCGGGGTGGTCGCGGCCGACCGCCGGGGTGCGCCGGTACGAGGACCTGCCGTCCGCGGCCCGGGCGTATCTGGCGCGGATCGAGGAATTGAGCGGCGTGCCCGTCGCCATCGTCTCGACCGGTTCCGACCGGGCCGACACCATCGTGGTGCGCGGCGGGCTCGTCGACCGGTGGCGGGCCGAGCGGGCGGTGGCGCAGGAGTCTGCGCCGTAACCGGCGCGGCGACCGGAACGTCGCGCAGGACCGGCGACAGAGGCAGGCCGCCCATGAAACGGACGATCCGGTTCGCCGCCGCGCTCGCGGTCACCGCCGCCGCCTGCGCCGAGCCCCCGCCGACCGCCGACGAGGCGCGTGCGTTTCTCGACGAGGCCGAGGCCCGGCTGCTCGACGCCTGGAAGTCGGCGGGCCGGGCGGCGTGGGTGCAGGGCGCCTACGTCACCGGCGACACGACCGCGCTCGCGGCCGAGGCCCGGGCCGCGGCCGTCGGCGTGGCCATGGAGCTGGCCGTCGCGTCGGCGCGCTTCGACGGGCTGGAGCTGCCCGGGGACCTCCGGCGCAGGCTGTCGCGGCTGAAGACGTCCATCGCGGCGCCGGCACCGGCCGATCCGGCGTTGCAGGCCGAGCTGTCGGTCCTCGCGGCGGGGATGGAGGCCGCCTGGGACCGCGGCGAGTACTGCCCGGCCGGCGGTGGGGAGTGCCTGTCGCGGCCCGAGATCGAACGGCGGTTCGCCGAAGTCCGCGACACCGACGAGCTGCTCGACCTGTGGCTCGGCTGGCGGGCGGCGGCGCCGCCGCTGCGCGACTCCTTCGCCCGCTTCGTGGAGCTGTCCAACGCGGGGGCCCGCGGCCTGGGGTTCGCCGACCTCGGCGAACTGTGGCGCGCCGGCTACGACATGCCCCCCGAGGCGTTCAGGGAGGAGCTGGAGCGGTTGTGGAACCAGGTGCGCCCGCTCTACGAGTCGCTGCACTGCCACGTCCGCGCCTCCCTCGCCGACGAGTACGGCTCGGCCATCGTCCCCCCCGGCGAACCGATCCCCGCCCATCTGCTCGGCGACCCGTGGAGCCGGACGTGGACCGGCGTCTTCGACCTCGCGGCTCCCCGCGGGGCCGGCCCCGGCTACGACCTGACCCGCCTCCTCGAGGACGCCGGCGTGGACGCGGTCGGGATGGTGCGCTACGGCGAGCGGTTCTTCGACTCGCTGGGGTTCGACCCGTTGCCCGGCACGTTCTGGGAGCGGTCGCTGTTCGTCCGGCCGGCGGACCGCGACGTGGTCTGCCGCGCCAGCGCCTGGAACGTCGACCACGACGCCGACGTGCGCATCAGGATGTGCCTCGACGTGCGCGGCGAGGACTTCGTCGCCGTCCACCACGAGCTGGGCCGCAACTACTATCAGCGCGCCTACCGGGAACAGCCGCCCCTGTACCGGGCCGGCGCCAACGGCGGCTTCCACGAGGCCGTCGGCGGCGCCGTCGCCCTCTCCGTGACCCCGGAGTACCTGGTCGAGGTCGGGCTGCTGGACGAGGCGCCGGCCGGCCGGGCCGTCGGCCGGCTGCTGCGGCTCGCGCTCGACAAGGTCGCGTTCCTGCCGTTCGGCCTGCTCGTCGACGAGTGGCGGTGGCGGGTGTTCTCCGGCGAGGTCCGTCCCGAAGCCTACAACGAGGGCTGGTGGAAGCTCCGGACCGCGTACCAGGGCGTCGACCCCCCGGCGCCGCGCAGCGAGGCCGACTTCGACCCCGGCGCCCGGTACCACGTTGCCGTCAACGTGCCCCATGCGCGCCACTTCGTCGCGCACGTCCTGCAGTTCCAGTTCCACCGGGCGTTGTGCGCGGCGGCCGGCCACGAGGGGCCGCTGCACCGGTGCTCGATCTTCGGCAGCCGCGCGGCGGGGTCGCGGCTGCGGGCGATGCTCGAGGCGGGCGCGAGCCGGCCGTGGCCCGCCGTGCTCGAGCGGGGGACGGGCGCGCGCGAGATGGACGCCGCCGCCATCCTCGACTACTTCGCGCCCCTCCGGGCGTGGCTGGACGAGCGGAACGCGGACCGGTCGTGCGGCTGGAGCCGGAGCTGACCCGCCCGGCCCGGCCCGCGGGGGATTACTGCCGGGCCCGGCGGCGCGTTCCGCGCGGGTTCAGTTCGCCGCGCGGCGGCGTCCGAACGGCCGCTGTCCGAGGGCGCGCTGCATCACCTCGTACTGCACCGACATGATGTGGCCGATCGCCTCTATCCAGTACGACGCGTTGTGGGCGCCGGGCATCTGCATGTAGTTGAAGGGGACGTCGTTCTCGGCCAGGTAGCCGGCCAGCTCCCGCGCGCCCGCGATCAGCCGGTCCTCGGTGCCGCAGTCGAGATAGATGTGCGGCAGGTCTTCGCGCCTCGCCTGCTCGACGAGCCGGAACGGGTCGTAGGCGTCGGCCTGTTCCGGGGTCGCGAACATGGTTCCCCGCGGCGTCCGTTCCTCCTGGCTGCTGAAGCCGTCGATGCCGATCAGCGGGTTGGGCCGCCGGCGGCGGGCCTGCTGCTCGGCCGTGAGCGTGCGCGGCGGCCGCGGCTCCATCTCGCCCCGCATCCGCGCCGCCGCCTGCCTCGCGAACTCGAGGGCCCCGCTGGTGCTGCCGATGGAGACGAAGCGGCCGGGGTTCCGCAGCCCCATGGTGATCGCGCCGAAGCCGCCCATCGACAGGCCGGTCAGGGCGCGGCCCTCGCGGCGCGCGATGGTCCGGAAGTTCCAGTCGACGTGGTCGACGACGTCCCGGACGACGTGGTCCTCCCAGTCGTTCGACTGTCCGTCCTCGCTCTCCGCCCAGTTGACGTACCACGAGTTCCCGGCGTCGGGCATCACGACGATGAGGTCGTCGTAGAGACCGGCGTAGAACGGGGCGCCGTTCGCCAGTCCCCAGGCCGTGTAGTTCTGCGTCAGGCCGTGCAGCAGATACAGCACCGGATAGCGCGCGGTCGACGTCTCGTAGTCGTCCGGAAGCAGGACGTTGTACTTCATGGTCCGGTCGACGGCGGGGCTGAAGAATTCGACCGTCCGCAGGTCCCGCCCCAGGGCCGGCGCCGCCGCCAGCGCCGCGACCACGAACACCGCCGCCGCCCGCACGAGCTTCGTTCTCCGCATGGTTGTTCCTCCGGCAGGTTGTCGGCGGCGTTCCGGATGCCGCCGCCGCGAGAATCCCCCCGTCTCGTCGGGTGGGGTGTCGGACGGGTCGGTCAGGCGCCGTACTCGGCGTCGCCGACCGCTTCGAACCAGTTCGTCTGCGCGTCGATGTTGACGGCGACGTGGGTCATGGGGCCGTCCGGCCCCGCCCCGTGCCAGTGCCGTTCGCCGGGGGCGACCGCGATCAGGTCGCCGGGCCCGGCCTCCCGCACCGGCTCCCCGTCCTTCTGGAACCGGCAGACCCCCTCGACGACCTGCAGCAGTTGCGGCCCGTCGTGGGCGTGCCAGTGGGTGCGGGCCCGCGCCTCGAACGCGACGCGGTAGACGTTCACGGGAGGCGCGGCCGACACCGCGTCCATGCGGGTCAGCCGGGCGCGGCCCACGAACGTCTTCGGGTCCGCCGGCTCGGCGGCGATGTCGGCGAGGGAGAACAGCCTCATGCCGCCGCCGGCCTCCGCCCGTAGCGGACGATGGAGAAGACGGCCAGCCCCGCGATCAGCGCGATCAGGTACGTCCCCGCGTTCAGGATCCCCTGGTCGGCGTACGACACGATGAGATAGCCGACCGAGCCCGGCAGCAGAGCGTAGTAGACGAAGGGCAGCACCGTGATGCGGATGATCGACCCCTCGCGGCCCAGCAGCCCGACGACGGCCGAGGCGGCCACCACGTTGTGCACGCAGATCATGTTGCCGGCGGCCCCGCCGACGGCCTGCAGGGCGACGATCCACGCCGGATCGGCCGCGATGCGCTCGCCCATGCCGAACTGGAACTGCGAGAACATGATGTTGCTGACGGTGTTGCTGCCGGCCACCGCGGCTCCGACGCCGCCGATGAACGGCGCGAAGATGGGCCACGCGCCCCCGGCCAGCGCCGCCACGCCGTCGGCCAGCACGTAGGGCATCCGCTCGAAGCCGGCCGCGCCCTCGTAACTGTGGATGAACACCTGCGCCATCGGCACCGTGAACACCAGGGCGATCGACGCCGAGGCGGTCACCTGCAGCGAGGTGGTCCAGGCCTGCTTGTAGGCGGGGCCGGGGATGCGGTGGAGGAAGAACGTGACGAGCGACGTGGCGATGAACAGGCCGCCGGGGAGATACAGCGGCTGGATCGCGTTCATGTCGATGCCGGTGCCGAGCATCTCCGGCCACGTCAACTGGAAGGACTCCAGGAACTGCCGGAACGGGTCCAGCACCGGGCTCGAAAACTCGAAGGGGCTGCGCGAGGTCAGGAGCAGCAAGGCGACGACTACATAGGGCATCCAGGCGCGCAGCAGGCTCATGGGGGGGCCGCTGACCGCTTCGTCCTTGAACTCGATCGAGCCGGTCCACTCGGCCGGCCAGCCCGCCTTGGGGCCGAAGTCCCACGCCTCGTCCGGCTTCGGCACCAGGAACCCGCGCCGCGCCGCCGTCACCACGATCGCGAGGCCGACCAGGCTGCCGACGACGGCCGGGAACTCCGGTCCGAGGAAATAGCCGGCGAAGACGTAGGGGATGGTCATCGCGAGCGCCGCGAACAGCGCGAACTTCCAGACCTGCAGGCCCTCCGCGAACGACTTGCGCTCGCCGAAGAAGCGGGTCATGAACGACACCAGGACGAGGGGCACGAGGGTGCCGGCGACGGCGTGCAGCGCCGCCACGCGGAAACCGACGAGGCGCAGGAAGTCGGCCCACTCGCCGCCGACGCGCTCCATGCCCCAGGCCATGATGGCGGGGTCGGCCGAGAGGCCGGTGTTGACCCCGACGAGGATCGGGGTGCCGGCGGCGCCGAAGCTGACCGGCGTGCTCTGGATGATCATCCCCGCCATGACCGCGGCCATGCCCGGGAATCCGAGGCCCACCAGCAGGGGCACGGCCACCGCGGCCGGGGTGCCGAAGCCGGCCGAACCCTCGATGAACGAGCCGAACAGCCACGCCACGATGATCACCTGCACCCGCCGGTCGCGGCTGACGTCGGTGAAGCCGCGGCGGATGACGTCGATGGCCCCGCTCGCCCGCACCGTGTTCAGTAGCAGGATGGCCCCGAAGATGATGTAGAGCAGGGTGAGGGCGATGACGAGGCCGTTGATGGTGGCCGCGGCCACCTGCAGGCCCGGCACCTGCCACACGAAGAGGGCCAGGGCCGCCGCCACCGCGTAGGTCAGGGGCATGGCGCGGCTCGCCGGCCACCGCAGCAGGACCAGGAAGACCGCGACCGTCGCGATCGGCAGCAGGGACAGGACGGCCAACGTCATCGTGCCCATCGAGGCTCTCCCTTCAGAAGCGCGGGGCGCCGGGCCCTGAACGGCCGGCCGCACCGTGGCGCGCCATTGTAGCGCACCCCGCCGCCGGCGGGCGGCGGACCCGCCCAGGCGCCGGCTCGCCGGGGCCGTCATGCTCCCGCTGCCGGCGTGCGCGGTGAACCGTCCCTCCCGGGTGGGCGCTGGCGGCCCGGCGCGGTTCCGCCGGGTCAGGCGGGACGCAGCGCCGCGCGAACGCGGCGGGGCGTTCGCCACGGGCGGTCATGGACGGCCAACCCGGGTTGCCCTCGAGAAACTGACGTTCGCCTGCCGCCAGGACCCACGCCGATAGTGCCGCCCGACAGTGTTCGTGGCGGCCGCGTACCGCACCGAGAGGTTTCTTCAGGCAACTTTCGGTTCCTCGCGGGGCGGCCGTTCGACGCACCGAGTAGTGCGCAGTCTTCACCCGCCACGCCCACCGGAATCGGAAGTCCGCGCCGGCTCCGGGGCGCCCGGCCGCCGTCCTCCCGGTTTCGGCCCCGTTCCCGCTGTTCCGGCGGCGCTCCCGTTCCTGCAACCGTCGGGTTCTACCGCGATTCGTGTCTCTGAACAGAACCTTCCGGCCGGCCGCGGCCCTGCGGCGTGCGCACCGGCAGGGTCCTTGCGTTCCCTACCGTCACGACGGTGCTCGTGCCGATTCCGGCTCGGGAAAACCGGTGAAGCCGGCTGCAATGGTGCGGCCGGCAACCAGACAGGTAAAGGAAGGTGCGCATGAAGATTCGGCAACGCCTGGCGGCGGTCGTCGTGGTTCTGGCGACGGCGCTGTCGGTAGCGGCGCCCGTGCCGGCACGGGCGTCTCAGGGACCGGGAGTTCCGTGGTATGCGTCGGGAGCCCGATGCGAGTATCTGCCCCTGGTGTTCTGCATCACCTGGGGCGAGCTGACGCACTGCTTCTTGCTCCAGAATTGCCGGTCGCAGCCGGCGTACCGACGCGAGTGAACCAGGCAAGAAAAGCACGGGGCTTCCCGAGGCGCCCCGCAACCGACAACACGAGGAGGTAGACGTGACGACACGGTGACGTTCGACTTCGGCGGCGGTTCTCGGCGTCACGATCGTGATGCTTGCGCCGGTGCACGTGGCGGCGTATGATGCGAATGCGGCTCGGCCGGATGCGTCCGCGGCCCGGTTCACGTTGCCGGACCTGGAGATGGACGGCGTGATGGACCCCTTCGGCGACAACCTGATGCCCCGTCGCGCGATGGAGCATCCGCGGGAGTGGGACGACTTCGCCGACGCGGCCTCGCTCTTCTGGGGTGCTCGCTGCCTTTTTCGGCGGCGGTTTCATGGGCTGCGCCGGCGCCTGTCAGCCCGTGGTGGAACCCCCGCGTCGCACCGAGAGCGGCGATGCGCCCGCCTGACAAGGCGTGAGAAGGGCGCATATTGGGCATATTCAACCGCCGAACAACGCAGTCAGGCGGGATGTAGCGCCGCTCGAATGCAGCGGGGCGTTTCACCACGGGCTGCTATGCTTGGGGTGCCGCCAGGGTCGTCATTAGCTGGCTGCCGGAGCCACCGGGCGACTGCGAGTTCAGGGACGCGAACGGGGACGTGAAGCATAGCTGCCACCTCTGTGCTGCCGGGTGCTCCTTCTATTAATAACGGTCGGTTGTTCTTCGTAAGGGAAGGAACAGGATGTCCACATGGCGACGCAGTAACAGAACGTTCGGTGCTGAACTACTGAAAGTCGGATTGCCTGTGGCTTTCACCTACACGGCGATAGCAACGGCGCGGGGAGACTGGTGGCTGCTGCTGATGCTGCCGTTCACGGTGTTGGTTCCATGGTGGCGAACCCGTCGCAATTAGGTGGCGGTCCGATCCGCCTGACAGACAGTCCGATCCGGTACATGCGGGCGCGGGCGGCCTTCGGGCCGCCCCGTCTGTTTTCGGCGTTCCTGCCTGTGTTATTTAATATCAATGCCTTGGCACTTGGGGGGACGGGTATCCTCTCTCAATCCCGCATGAGCGTACTGGCGCCGGATTTTGCGGAGCCCGTATCGATTCCCGGGTTTCCGATTCCGGTTGCCGTTCTTGTAGCGATCATAGGCGGGTTGGCGATTTTCGCCGTTCACGCCGGGGCCGTGATCATGCTCGACGTGGCGGTGGCGCAGTCTCGACAGGCGCGCCGTTTCGTCGAGCTTTGCGCCCCGTCCTACTGGCCCCAGCTACTTGTCTCGATTCCGGTGCTGGCCGCTACGTGGTGGTTCTTCGACCCGCCGCCGCTGGTGTATCGCGGGGCGGGCGCCGACGTGATGGCGGCTGCGATGAACTATGCGGATGAGGTGGCGCGGCTGCCCATTGCGATTATCGTGGACACCGCGCGGCAATTCGCCGCGCTCTGGTTGATCGCCCTGCACGCCTGCGCGCTGCGGGTGGTTTCGGGTCTCACTGTCGGCGGCGCCTGGGCGGCCGGCATCATCCTGGCGATCCTGTTCATGGGCGTTCCGTGGTTGGCGGGCCGATTTGCGGAGAGGCTGTTTTTCTGACGGCGCGGACCGCCGAGGACGAGAACGTGAAACGGACGTGATCGTTGCCGGCGCCGAGGGGAGCCGCGTTCATGCGCATAGGCGTACCGACGGAGATCAAGCCCGACGAGAACCGCGTGGCGATTACGCCGGCCGGGGTGGCCGCGTTCCGCGGGCGCGGCCACGACGTGTTCGTGCAGGCCGGCGCGGGCCGGGGCAGCGCCATTCCCGACGCCGCCTACGCCCGGGCCGGCGCCGTCGTCGTCGAGGGGGCGGCGGACGTCTGGGACCGGGCGGAGCTCGTGCTCAAGGTCAAGGAGCCTCTGGAGCCCGAGTTCGACGCGATGCGGCCGGGCCAGATACTGTTCACCTATCTGCACCTCGCGGCGTCGAAGACGCTGACCGAGCGCCTCCTCGACCGGCGCGTGGTGGGCATCGCCTACGAGACGGTGCAGCTCGCCGACGGCGCCCTGCCGCTGCTCGTGCCGATGTCCGAGGTCGCGGGCCGGCTCGCGGTCCAGGCGGGGGCCGCATCCCTCGAGCGCATCGCGGGGGGCAAGGGCATCCTCCTGCCCGGCGTGTCGGGCGTGCGCCGCGGCCGGGTCACCATCCTGGGCGCCGGCGTGGTCGGCCTGAACGCCTGCGTGGTCGGCGTCGGCTTCGGGGCCGACGTCACCATCGTCGACGTCAATCCGTTGCGCCTCGCCTACGTGCGCGACGTCGTGCAGGGGCACGTGACCACCCTCATGTCGAACGCCGCGAACGTCGAGGGCGCGGTGTGCGACGCCGACCTCGTGATCTGCGCGGTGCTGATTCCCGGCGCGAGGACGCCGCGGCTCGTCACCCGCCGGCACCTGCAGCAGATGGAGGACGGCTCGGCCCTCGTCGACGTGGCCGTCGATCAGGGCGGGGGCGCGGAGACCAGCCGGCCGACGACGCATCACGCTCCCCGGTTCGTCGAGCACGGCGTGGTGCACTACTGCGTGTCGAACATGCCCGGGGCGGTGCCGCACACGTCCACCTACGCGCTGACCAACGCCACCCTGGCCTACGCCCTCGACGTCGCGGACCGCGGCTGGCGCGGCGCGGCCCGCGACCCGGTCCTCGCCGGCGGCGTGAACGTCGTCGACGGACGGGTCACGCATCCGGCCGTCGCCGACGCCCACGGGCTGGAGTGCGCGCCCCTGGAACGGCTGACCGGCGGGGGGTGAGGAACCCGATGGAGCGCCGTCCCACCAGGGTTGTCCGGCGCGGCCGCCGTCGGCGTGTCCGGGGCCCGAATCCGCGTTCCGGTTCGCCCGGGCGCGACCGCGCGGCGGCCGCCCTCCGGTCGGCGGCTTGTGCCCTGCGGCCGTCGTGAAGGATCATGAAATCATGGATTGGCAGACCGGGATCGACGTGCTGACGGCCGCCTGCGCCGCCTATGCGGCGATGGGCGTGTATCGCTTGCAGCGGGGGCAGGACGCCCTGGCGGGCAAGGTGCAGGCGATCGAAGCGGCGCAGAACGCGCACGTGAACGCACCCGGGCTCCACGGCCGGTAGCCTCTCCCGCCGAGCGTCCCGGCGGTCCTCCCGGGGGGCGGCTCTCGACGATACGAAGACTCGCGATCAGGTCTGCCCCGGTCGTCCGCGGGCGCCCGTGCGAGGTGATGCGCCGGGTCGGGGTGCGTGCCGTGCCGTCGTGTTCGGGGCGCCGGTACGGGTGTCGGGGCATTGGTGAGCCGCGCTGGGATCGAACCAGCGACACCCTGATTAAAAGTCAGGTGCTCTACCACTGAGCTAGCGGCCCAAATCCACGGCGGGGGAACGAACGTCGGCGGTCTGTCCGGGCGGCTCGATTCGTCGATTTTCCGACGCCGTCGGCCGGTCGCCGGCGCGGAGGAGCACTGCCCACTCGATGGCCGAGAGGCGTTGGACGGCCTTCCCGAGGCGATCTCGACGTTGCGCAGCCGAACGGCGATCCCGCCGACACGCATCTCGATGCGGTCCATGCGACCGATGGGGTTCACGCCGGCGACCTGCGTTCAGAAGCAGGCGGGCCGACGCCGACCCCGCCCCGACGCACGGTGGAGATTATCGCCTTCGCGCCGGCGCTCATGCTGCCAGATTGGCCGGGGGCGCCCACCGCCGGGCGCGCCCCGCCCGTTCGTCCTCGATCCAGCCTTCCAGCCGCGCCAGGCGCCGGCCCACGTCGCCGATCGCCTGTCGGCCGCCCGCCGCCGGTCGTCAGTGCACCGTGATCGGCGCCGAGGCGACCATCGACCCCCATTCGAAGCGGAGTTCGCTGTTCTCGACGTACAGCGTGAGCTGCTCGGCCGGGACGTCCAGCGTGCCGACGGTCATGGGCGTGCGGCCGACGTCGTGCTCGGCGTCGTACTGCGTGCCCCACTGGCCGGTCTCGCCGTTGACGATGAGTTCGGTCGTGTCTCCGCTGGTGAGGGTCCACAGGGTGTACTCGCCGGCGGGGACGTGGACGTCGCCCAGCATGAGGTCGCGGTCGGTCACGAGGGTGGTGGCCTCGTCGGCCCCGAGCCGCCACACCGTGCCGTCGCGGGGCTCTACGGTGTCGCCCACCGTGCGGTCCCGCAGGTAGGGGCGGCCGTAGGTGATCGAGATGCTGGCGCCGTCGACCTCCCACGCGACCTCCACGTGGGGACTGCCGCCCTGGCCGTCGTGGACGGGGGTGAGGACGCCGCCGCCGAGCATTTCGGGCGGGGCGCTCGCCTGGACGGGCGCGGCCTCGGCCTCGGCCGCGGCCGCCGGCTCCTCGGAAGCACTGCCGCCGCAGGCGGCCAGCGCCGCCGCGACCACTGCCGACACCAGCGTCGCCGCGCGGCCTCGCGGTCGCGTCCGGCTCCGCCCGCCGCCCGGTCTGCTCTCGGATTTCCATTCCATCATGGTCTGAACATGCCTCCTGCGCCCGAACCGGGCGCGCCGCGCGGACCGGCCGCGGTCTCCACGCCTGCTTGCAACGTCCCCTCCGGGTTGCGCCTCGCAACTCCGGTGGCGGGACAGGAACGGGACGCCCTCCCGCCGGCCGCCGCAATCGTCGGCGGCGCGGCGCCGCGGCCCGACGAACGGAAGCGCGCGCGGACGGCGAACCGGCCGCCGCGCGCCGGGCCCTCTGCCCGAGCGTCCCCCAGTCGCCACTCGATGCCGGCCCCGCCGCGGCCCGGGACAGCGGCCGCGGGAAGGGACGGCGAGTGCTATTATACCGCTCGACAGCATCGCTCCCGACGATGCCGGGAAGTGGGTGAGATTCCCACACGGTCCCGCCACTGTATGCGGGGAGCGGGCGGCACGCCGGCGCCGGTGGGCGCCAGTCACTGTGCTCGGCGAGCACGGGAAGACTCTGCCGTTCCGCGTCGATCCGCGAGTCAGGAGACCGATCGTCGGGACGTTCGCACCGCCCCGCGGGCCGGCCGCCGGTCCGTGCACTTCGGCGCGTGGACACGCCGAAAAGGAGGTTCCCGCCGGTCATGGCTCGTCGCCGCGGCGCCCGTCTCGCGCCCTGCTCGTCACGCGGCTGACGGGCCGGCATCCCGCAAGCCGGTCTCACGTACGTATCCGCGGTTCGCCGCGGCGCGGGCACGGGTGCGCTCCGCCCGCTGCGAACGAGACGGGAAAGCTCGGGCGGCGCGGCCGGGCTCCGTCGCGGGCGCTCCGGGCCGGGCGGCGCAGCCCCGCGTTGCGGGCGCTCCGGGCCGGCGATCGCGGCGCAACGACTGCCGCGACCCGGCGTATCGGGCAGAGGAGACATCGACATGAGCATCGTCACCGGGCACGGCGACCGCGGCGAAACGGGGCTGGCGGGCGGCGCGCGGGTATCGAAGGCGTCGCTGCGGGTCGAAGCGTACGGCGCGGTCGACGAGCTGAGCAGCCAGATCGGCTTCGCCCGCGCCATCTGCCCCGACGCGGCGGCGGGGAAGCTGCTGAAGGACGTCCAGCGCGAGCTGTTCGCGGTCGGCGGGGCGCTGGCGGCGCCCGCGCCCCGCCCCGGCGGGGAGCCGGCGGTCTCGGCCGCGATGGTCGAGCGGCTGACGGCCGAGGTCCGGCGCATCGAGGCGCTGGAGGGGGTGCTGGGCGACTGGGCGATCCCCGGAGAAGACGCCGCGTCGGCCGCCCTCGACGTGGCGCGGGCGGTGTGCCGGCGGGCGGAACGGCGGGTGGTGCGGCTCGCCGAGTCGGGGGCGGAGGTCGGCGCCGACCTGCTGGCGTATCTCAACCGCCTGTCGGACCTGCTGTGGATCCTGGGCCGCCGTATCGAGGCCGAGGCGGGCGTCGACGCGGCCCTGCGGACCCGCGAGGCGGGCGGCCCGAAATGGTCGCGGGCGTGGTGAGCCGATGAAGCTGCGCGCGCGCCGAATCGCCCCCGGAAGGCTGCGGGCCGGGCTGGAGGCCGCGCTCTGCCTGGGGCTGGCGCTCGCCGCCTGGCGCGGGGGCGCCGGCGCCCGCGTCGACCGGACGTTCGCCGTGCCGGCCCCGGTCGAGGTCAGGACCGGCGCCCTCCGGCCGGAACACCAGGCGCAGCTCGGACCGTATCCGGAAACGGCGCCGTCTTCGGCCGGGTTCCCCCGCGAAGTGCGCGACCACCGCGGCGGCGCGGTCCGCCTGGCGCGCCCCCCGTCGCGGATCGCGTCGCAGGCGCTGGTGACCGACCACTTCCTGTTCGCCCTGGTGTCCCCGTCGCGCATCGTCGCCGTCAGCCCCGTCGCCCGCGACCCCCGCTACAGCTACGTGGCCGGCGTGGTGGCCGGGATGGACGTGGCGGTGGCCGACGACGGCGAGGCCCTGCTGCGGCGCCGTCCCGATCTGCTGGTGGTGTCGCAGACCGCCCGCGCCGACCTCGTGGCCCTGGCGCGCGCCGCCGGCGTTCCCACCTTCCGCCTGCCGACCGTTTTCGACGACTTCTCGCAGATCGCCGGCGGCCTGGAGACCGTCGGCCGGCTCACCGGCGCCGAACGCGCGGCCGAACAGGCGGTGCGGCGGTTCCGGGAACGCGTCGCCGCGGCGGCCGCGCGCCGTCCGGCCGCGTCGCCGCCGCCGCGCGTGCTGGTGTACGCCAGCTTCTCGGGCACCTTCGGCGCCGGCTCGCTTTTCGACCACGTCCTGACCACGCTGGGGGCCGTGAACGTGGCGGCCGAGCAGGGCATCGGCCCGCACGCCACGATCGGCGGCGAGCAGATCGCGGCCTGGAACCCCGACTGGATCGTCGCCGACGCGCCGGCCGGCGAAGAGGCCGCCGTGCGCCGGCGCCTCCTCGAAAACCCGGCGGTGGCGGTGACGACGGCCGGCCGGACCGGGCAGATCCTGGTCGTCGACCACCGGCGCTTCATCACCATGTCGCATCATGCGGCCGGGCTGACCGAAGCGGTGGCCGCCGCCCTCTATCCGGACGCGCCGTGACCGTCCCTGCGACCGGTCCGGCCGGGCGCGCCGCGGCGCGGGCCGGCCTGCCGCTGCTCGCGGTCCTGCTCGCGGCGGCGGCGGTGGCGGCGATCGCCGTCGGCGGCGCCGGCGTCGCGTGGGGCGCCGTCGTCCGCGTGCTTGCGGCGCGGACGCTGCCCGAGGGCTGGGTCGACCTGGGCGAGGTCTCCGAGGCCGAACAGGTGATCGTCTGGCTGATCCGCACCCCGCGGGTGGTCGTCGCGGCCCTCGTCGGGGCCGCCCTCGCGGTGGCGGGGACGCAGATGCAGGGGGTCTTCCGCAACCCGCTGGCCGAGCCCGGGGTCATCGGCATCAGCCAGGGCGCGGCCCTCGGCGCCGTCGTCACGTTCGTCAGCGGCCTCGCCGCGGCGGCCGTCTTCTGGCTCCCGTTGTCGGCCTTCGCGGGCGCGCTCGCCGCCCTCGCCGCCGTCTACGCCGTCGCGACCCGCGCCGGGCGCACCCCGGCGGCGACGCTGCTGCTGGCCGGCATCGCCCTCGGGTCGCTGTTCACGGCCGCCGCCACCCTGCTCATCTCGATGAGCGTGGTCAACTGGCAGGTCGCCAACGAGGTCGTCTTCTGGCTGATGGGCGGGCTCGACAACCGGACCTGGGTCCACGTCCGGATGTGCCTGCCGCCGGTCGCGGTGGGCGTGGTGGCGGCGCGCTGGCACACCCGCGACCTGGACCTGCTGCTCCTCGGCGAAGAGACGGCCGCGAGCCTCGGCGTCGACGTGGAACGGGTGCGGCGCCGGGTGCTGGCGACGGCGGCGATGCTCACCGGCGCGGCGGTGGCGGTCAGCGGCGTCGTCGGCTTCGTGGGGCTCGTCGTGCCGCACATGCTGCGGCTCGTGCTGGGGCCGTCGCACCGGGTCCTCGTCCCCGCCGCGGCGCTCGGCGGCGCGCTGTTCGTGATCGTCTGCGATCTGCTGGCCCGCACCCTCCACCCCGCGTCCGAAATCCGGCTCGGCGTGGTCACCGCGGCCTGCGGGGCGCCGTTCTTCCTCTACCTGCTGCGCCGGCGCCGGGGAGACGTCGGCCTGCCATGACCCTGCGCCTCGAAGGGGCCGGCCTCCGCATCGGCGCCCGGCATCTCGTGCGCGGCGTCACGCTGGAGGTCGCGCCCGGCCGGGTCACCGCCCTCGTCGGTCCGAACGGGGCGGGGAAGTCGACCGTGCTGCGCCTGCTCGCCGGCCTGTGGAAGCCCACCGCCGGCCGCGCCACCCTCGACGGGACGGGGCTGCCGCGCTTCTCCCGGCGGCGGCTTGCGCAGCGCATCGCCTTCGTGCCGCAGGAAGCGTCCCTGGACGTCCCGTTCACCGTGCGGGAGCTGGTGACGATGGGGCGCCATCCCCACCTGGGCCGGTTCGACGACCCCGGCCCGGCCGACGCGGCGGCCGTCGCCGCGGCCCTGTCGCGCGCCGACGTCGCGCATCTCGCCGGCCGCCCCGTCACCGAACTGTCGGGCGGCGAGCGCCGGCGCGCGGTCATCGCCCGCGGTCTCGCCACCGGCGCGCCCGCGCTTCTGCTCGACGAGCCGACCGCCGGCCTCGACGTCGACCACGTCATCGAGACCCTCGCCCTGCTGCGGGAGCTCGCCGACGCGGGCGCGGCCGTCGCCCTCGCCCTGCACGACCTCAACCTCGTCGCGCGCTGGGCCGACGCCGCCGCCGTGCTGCACGGCGGGCGCCTGCGGGCGTTCGGTCCGCCCGGGGAAGTGCTCGACGCCGACCTCGCGGCGTCGGTGTTCGGCGTGCGGCTGGAGCGGCTGACGGCCGGCGACGGCCGGCCGGCGCTGGTGTTCCACCGTCGGCGGGATGCGGCCGGCTGAGCCGGCGGGGCCGCGGCCCGGTCCCGCGGGGCGCGCCGACCGCGGCGTCAGGTCGCCGCGCGTGTCGTAGCTGGCGGGGTCGGCCCCGGCCCGGCGCTCGCCGGCGCGGACGAAGCCGAAGGGGTGTCGCGGCCGCGGCGGCCGCGAGCCGGGTGCTGGAGAGTCTTCTCTACGGGTCGCGGCCGACGATCCGCTGACGTTCCTGCTCGCGCCGCTCGTGCTGACCGCCGTCGCGCTCGCCGCCTGTTGGTTCCGGCCCGGCGGGCGGCGCGCGTCGACCCGATGAGGATGCTCCGCTCCGAGCAGCGGTCACCGCCGCCAGTCGCGCGCCCGGGCCTCGGCTTCGGCGATCTGTTCGGGCGTCATGAACTGGGGCAGGATCTCGAGGCCCCCGCTGCTGACGCCGGGGCCGGACGCTCCCAGGGACATCCACATGTACGCCGAGACCAGGTCCTGCTCCACGCCCTGGCCGGCCATGTACATCGTTCCCAGGTTGACCTGCGCGCCGGCGTACCCCTGTTCGGCGCCCAACCTGTACAGGCGAACCGCCTCTTCGAAGTCCTGATCCACGCCGCCGCGGCCTTCGCGGTACAACGATGCCAGGACGGCCTGACCCCAAGCGTCGCCCCCATCGACGGCGAGCCGGGACCAACGCAACGCCTCTTCGAAGTCCTGATCCACGCCGCGACCGGTGTTGTACGCCGCCGCCAGCACGCCTTGCCCCAGGGTGTCTCCCCGGTCGGCGGCGAGCCGGGCCCAGCGCAACGCCTCCTCGTAGTCGTGCGCCGCGCCGAGCCCCAGATAGTGGGCTTGCGCGAGCCGCGCCTGCGCGCCGGCGTCTCCCTGCTCGGCGAGAACCCGGTCCGCTTCGACCGCAAGCCGGGCCGACTCCGCCGCCGCGTCTTCTTCGGCGAGCCGAGCCGACTCCGCCGCCGAGGAGTGCGCCTCGGCGCTCTGCTGCCCGGCGGGGAGCGACTCGTCGACTTCCCCGGCGCACGCCGGGATCGTGGCGAACAGGCATCCGACGGCGCCCAAGCGTAGCAGCGACGATCGCAGGGTTGACGTCATGACGTCAAGGCACAGGTCTCAGCCAAAGCACACAAACATATAGCTGCACTCCGAATCCGTGGGAGTGACGTTGCAGGCTCCGCGGTCACCCGCAACCCTCATTCGAGCTGGAGCATGCACCCGCACGCGAGGAACGTCAACCCTCGGTTGGAGCCGCTGGCAACCTGACCCCGGAGGAGCGTCGCCGCGCGACCCGCGGTCGCAATGCGGCGCCACTCGAATGCGGCGGGGCGTTCGCCACGGGCTGCTGTCGCGGCCATCGAAAGCCGGATCCCGCGCCGACGAACCGATCGTCGGTCGGATCCCGCGGCCCGCGGCCGGCACGGACGTCCGACTGCCGCGGGCCGGTTCCGCGGGCGCGCCGGACGAGGGTGCGCGCGGGCCGCGTGCAAGCCGGTCGAAGACACTGCACGATGCCGCCGGCTCGGGGCGGGTGCGCGCGCCGCGCGTGTCGAGGTGGTGGGCCGGCCCCGCGGGCGCGCCGGGTGGCGGACCGACCTCGGGTGACCTGTCCGATGACGGTCCGGGCCGCCGGCTCGTGCTACGATGGCCGCCTTCGCGGGCTCGGCGGCGAACACCCTCGTTCACGACGCCAGGGCGCCGTACGCGCCAGCGCGGTCGAGGCCGAGGCGCGGAACGGAACCGGCAGGGGGCCACGCCGACCGGACCCGTGGGCGCCATCGAACGCTCGGAGACACATGATCGACCGTGACGCCGGCGCCGGCGGGAACCGGTGGACGGGCTGGCTCGACGACCTGGGGCGGGACCTGCGCCACACCGTCCGAGGTCTGCGGCGCAGTCCCGGCTTCGCGGTTGCCGTGACGCTCGTCCTCGCGCTGGGCATCGGCGCCGCCACGGCCATGTTCAGCATCGTCAACGGCATCCTGCTGCGGCCGCTGCCCTTCCCCGACCCCGGCGCGATCGTGCGCATCGGCGCGTCGTCCCGCTTGACGGGAAACCTGTCGGACCTGTTTCTCTCGAACCGCTCGATGCCCCTGCTGCAGGAGAACGCCGAGTCGTTCGAGCAGCTCGCCGCCTGGCAGGAGCTGCGCGGCGAACGGGACGGGGCCGCCCTGCGCGGCGCGAGGGCGTCGCCGGCGCTGTTCCCGCTGTTCCGGGTATCGCCGCATCTGGGCCGGCTCTTCCTGGAGGAAGAAGCGCGGATCGGCGCGCCGCGGGTCGCGCTGCTGAGCCATCGCGCCTGGACCAGCCGCTTCGCATCCGATCCGGACGTCGTCGGGACTACCGTCGACTTGAACGGCGGCCAGCACCTCGTCGTCGGCGTGCTGGCCGAAGGGTTCCACTTCCCGGCGTCGGACACCGAATTCTATCGCGGCCATCGAAAGCTGAGTCCCGCGCCGACGAACCGATCGTCGGCCGGACCCCGCAGCCCGCGTCCGGCGGAGAGGTCCAACTGGAGGACGTCGGTCAGCAGCAGCGTCAGTCCGGCGTCCGCGGACGCGCTGAACGCCGTCACGCCGTCGACCTGCCGGTCGCCGAAGACCTCGACGAACGTCCCCAGGCGGTCCGTCAGGCCGGCGCCGAGGACCAGCGAGCACGCGATGAACGCGTCGCGGCCCGTCCGATCGGCCGACGATCGCCACGCCGCCCCGGCGTTGTAGCCCAGCGACAGTCCCGGCCGGAGCTCGTGGGCGAACGCGGCCAGGAAGGTCGGGTCGGCGCCGCCGCTCGAGAACCCGTAGTCGCCGGTCGGCAGCGACAGGCCGCCGAGGAGCGCGAACCCGGTCCGCCCGCCGTCCGCGCGCGAGACGAGGTTCACCTTGGCGCCGACTTCGCTGTCGCCCGCGCCGCGCCCGCTCTCGCCGCCCGCGATGCCCGCGTGCCCGAGGCGGAGCTCGGTTCGCCCGCCGAGCCCGATGCGGAGCAGCGTGCCGGGCGCCGCGTGGCCGTCGACGCCGCCGTCGCGGGTGAACAGGTAGCCGGTCTCGACCTGGAACAGGCCCCGCGGTACGACGGCGGCCGACTCGGTCCGGTCCGGACGGTCGGTCACCAGCGGCGGCGCCTGCGCGCGCGCGCCGCCCGCTCCCGCCGCGACCGCCGTCGCGAGGAGCAGGTATCTCGGTACCCGACGTGCGCCGGCAACGCACCTGCGCCGGTGGTGCAATCCCGCGTCGCACCGCGCCCGAGAGGGCCGGCGGACGCCGGGTGCGCCGGCGAACGGAGAACGTCCGGCGGACAAGGTGGGGGAGGGCGCAAAACAGGGCATGTCAGCCGGCGAACGACGCAGTCCGTCGGGTACATCGCCGCTCGCAATGCAGCGGGGACCTTCACCACGCAGCTTGGGATCGAGGCGAAACCCGCTGTCGAACCGGGACCGGATGAAGCCATGTCCGGACGACGTCGCGGGAGTAACTGCGTTACGCCACGCGCGTGGGTTTCGGTGAGGCTGCCGCCTGCGGTGCGAGAGGGGTGCCGGACGAACTCTCCCGCCGAATTATAGCCGGAATCGGGGATAATCGACCGAGACCGGGGCGCCGAGGTCGTCCCGGTCGGGCGGGTCGACGCCGCCTGCGCCGCACGAGGCAGACAGAGGAGGTAAGGATGAACCATCGAACCCCGGCGACAGCCTTCACGGTTTTCCTGGTTTCGGTCGCGGCGGGCACGGCTGTCGCCCAGGACGGGAACGGCCCGCCGCGGACGGCGTGGGGCGCGCCCGATCTGGGCGGGGTCTGGGACTTCCGCAGCATCACGCCGATGCAGCGGCCGGAGGACCTGGCGGAGCAGGAGTTCCTGACCCCGGAGGAGGCGGCCGCCCTGGAGCAGCGGGCGGTCGACCGGGAGAGCCGTTTCCTGAACCTGCCCGCGCAGCGGACGGCGGCGGGCGGCAACGTCGATCGACGGCCCGACGGCGGGAACGGCTCGTACAACCATACGTGGCTGGACCGGGGCACGCAGGCGGTCGGCACCCGGCGCACCGCGCTCATCGTCGATCCCCCGGACGGACGCTACCCCGCGATGACCGCGGCGGGGCGGGAGCGCGCCGCCGCGCGCGCGGCGCACCGGCGGGCGCAGCCGGCCGACTCGTGGGAGGACTTCAGCACCTACGACCGCTGCATCCTGGGCTTCAACGCGGGGCCGCCGATGAACCCGAGCGCCTACAACAACAACGTGCAGGTGTTCCAGACGCCCGACCACGTCGCCCTGGTGACCGAGATGGTGCACACCGTGCGCGTCGTCCCCCTCGACGGGCGTCCCCCCCTCGACGCCGCCCTGCGGCAGTGGTCGGGCGATTCGCGCGGCCGATGGGAGGGCGACACCCTCGTCGTCGAGACCGCGAACTTCGACCCGCGGCGGCAGTGGCGCAGCACCACCGGGCGCATGCATCTGATCGAGCGGCTGACGCGCGTCGATGCCGGGACCCTGCTCTACCAAGCCACCGTGGACGACCCGGAGACCTGGGAGCGGCCGTGGACCTTCGAGGTGCCGATGCGGCGCCTCGAGGAAGACATGTGGGAGTACGCCTGCCACGAGGGGCACCACTCGATGCCCCTGATGCTCGGCGGCGCCCGCGCGCTGGAGGCGGAGGCGGCGGCCGGGCAGCCCTGACGGCCCGCGGCGAACGCGCCGTCGCGGGGTCGCGCATCGGAGCTGGGGCGCCGCGCGCCCCGCGTGGAGGTGAGCGTGGTTCGACGGCGGTTCCGACGCCGTTGCTGTTGCCGGCGCTGCTGGCGGGGGCCGCGTCGGACCAGGAGGCGGAGCGCTTCGATCTCGTCGTGCGCGGCGGCCGGGTCGTCGACGGGACCGGCAATCCCTGGATTCGGGCCGCCGTCGGCGTGCACGGAGACCGCATCGCCGACCTCGCAGTCTTGGACCCCGCGCGCATCGTCGACCGCGCCACCTTCGCCGAGCCGCACCAGTACGCCGAGGGCGTCGAGTACGTGCTGATGAACGGCGTCCCGGTCGTCGACGGCGGCGAGCACACCAGCGCGCGTCCGGGGCGCGTGCTCTACGGACCGGGCCGCCGCTGAGCTGCCTCGACACCGTCCGACACATCGACGACGACCATGTCCCCGCCTTCGCCACCGCCGCCGGCCGCGCGCGGAACGGCGCGCTTCTTCAATACGGCGGGGCCGATCGTGGCGGCGCGGCACTACCACGTCCGGCCGCTGGAGCGGATCGACGTCGACCACGTGCTGCGGCTCGTCGGGCAGTGGAAGTACTTCGTCCTGCACGCGCCGCGCCAGACCGGCAAGACCTCCACCCTCCTGGCGCTGCGCGATGCGATCAACGCGGCCGGCGCGCTGCGTTGCGTGTACGTGAACGTGGAGGTCGGCCAGTCGGCGCGCGAGGACGTGGCGGGGGCGATGCGGGCCGTCCTGGCCGCGCTGGCGCTGGCGGCGGAGGACGAACGTCTGCGGGAAACGGCGCTGGCGGCGCTGGCGGCGGCGGGTCCGCACATGGCCCTGCAGGAGAGCCTGTCCCGGTGGGCGGCGTCGGAACCCCGGCCGCTGGTGCTGCTGATCGACGAAATCGACGCGCTGGTCGGGGACGCCCTGCTCGCGGTGCTGCGGCAACTGCGCGCGGGCTACGCGGAGCGCCCGCGCCGCTTCCCGCAGAGCGTCGTCCTCTGCGGGGTGCGCGACGTGCGCGACTACCGCATCCGGTCGTCGGCGGAGCAGGCGGTCGTCGCCGGCGGCAGCGCCTTCAACGTCCGCGCCGAGTCGCTGCGGCTGGGCGACTTCACGCCGCGGGAGGTCGAATCCCTGCTCGACCAGCACACCGACGAGACCGGTCAGGCGTTCACGCCGGAAGCGCGGCTCCGGCTCCGGGCGCTGACCGTGGGCCAGCCGTGGCTGGTGAACGCCCTCGCCTACGAGGCGTGCTTCCGCGGCGAGGCCGGGCGCGACCGCGGCCGGGCCGTCACCGCGGCCGTGATCGAGGACGCGCGCGAGCAGTTGATCCGGCGCCGCGAGACCCACCTCGACCAACTGGCCGACAAGCTGCGGGAAGCGCGCGTGCGGCGCGTGGTCGAGCCGCTTCTGACCGGCGGCGGGACCCCCGGGACGATCGTGGCCGACGATCTCGAGTACGTGCGCGACCTGGGTCTGGTGGCGCGCGACGACCCCGTGCGCATCGCCAACCCGATCTATCGCGAGGTGGTTCCGCGCGACCTCACGTGGACGACGCAGGCGTTCATCGCCCACGAGGGGGCCTGGTACGTCGGCGACGACGGTTCGCTGCTGGTCGACGAGATGCTCGCGGGATTTCAGGAGTTCTTTCGCGAGCACTCGGAGCACTGGGTGGAGCGCTTCCAGTACAAGGAGGCCGGCCCGCAGTTGCTGCTGCAGGCGTTCCTGCAGCGCATCGTCAACAGCGGCGGGCGCATCGAGCGGGAATACGGCCTCGGCCGCATGCGGACGGACCTGCTGGTGGTCTGGCCGCTGGGCGGACGGCGCGGCGCGACGCGGGCGTCCGAACCCGGCCGGACGCAGAAGGTGGTCATCGAGTGCAAGGTGCTGCGCAAGGGCCGTGACGAGACGCGGCGCGCGGGCCTTCGGCAGACGCGGGCGTACATGGACCGGTGCGGGGCGGCCGAGGGGCACCTCGTGCTCTTCGACCGCGGCGCGGACCGGTCGTGGGAGGACAAGTTGTACCGCTGCCAGGATACCGGGGGCGGCGCGCCGGTCACGGTGTGGGGGATGTGACTCGGCCCGCCGCCCGGACGGCGCGGCGGGCCGGAGCGCTTCCATCCCCTTCACTGCTTCAATCGAGATCGAAGCGGTCCAGGGTCATCACCTTCGTCCAGGCCGCGACGAAGTCCCGCACGAAGTCTTCCTGCGCGTCGTCGGCCGCGTAGAACTCGGCGACCGCGCGCAGCTCGGAGTTCGAGCCGAAGATCAGGTCGACCGGGGTGGCGGTCCACCTGCGCGCGCCGGTGGCGCGGTCGCGGCCTTCGTAGAGTCCCTCTTCGGTGGCCGAGCGGGTCCACTCCGTCGACATGTCGAGCAGGTTGACGAAGAAGTCGTTGCTCAGCGCGCCGGGGCGGTCGGTGAGCACGCCGTGCGCCGAGCCCCCGGCGTTGGCGTCCAGGCTGCGCATGCCGCCCACGAGGACCGCCATCTCGGGGGCGGTCAGGTTCAGCAGGGCCGCCTTCTCCACCAGCATCTCGGCCGGAGACCGGGGGGCGCCGCCGGTGAAGTAGTTGCGGAACCCGTCCGCGGCCGGCTCGAGCAGGGCGAAGGAGTCCGCGTCGGTCCGTTCCTCCGAGGCGTCCATGCGCCCCGGCGCGAAGGGGACCCGCACGTCGAACCCGGCCCGGGCCGCCGCCCGCTCGACGGCGGCGGCGCCGCCGAGCACGACCAGGTCGGCCAGGGAGACCCGCTTGCCGTCCGGCTGCGCGCCGTTGAAGCCGCCGCGGACGCCCTCCAGGGCCTCCAGCACGCGGCTCAGCTCCGCCGGGTCGTTCGCCGCCCAGTCCTTCTGGGGCGCGAGACGAATGCGCCCCCCGTTGGCGCCGCCGCGCATGTCGGTCCCGCGGAACGTCGACGCCGCGGCCCAGGCGGTCCGGACCAGAGCGGCCGTGGACAGCCCGGAATCGAGGATCGCCGCCTTCAGGCCGGCCGTGTCCTGCGCGTCGATCAGCGGGTGGTCGACTTCGGGGATCGGGTCCTGCCAGGTGAACTCGCGGTCGGGCGCGAGGGCGCCGAGGTAGCGCGACCGCGGACCCAGGTCGCGGTGCGTCAGCTTGAACCACGCGCGGGCGAAGGCGTCTTCGAACTCTTCGGGGTTCTCCAGCCAGCGCGACGTGATCTCGCGGTAGACGGGGTCCTCCTTCAGCGCGAGGTCGGTGGTGAGCATCATCGGCGCGTGCCGCCGGGACGGGTCGTGGGCGTCGGGCACCAGCGTCGAGGCGGCGCCGTCGGCGGGCTCCCACTGGACCGCGCCGGCCGGGCTGCGCGTCGTCACCCACTCGTAGCCGTACAGGTTCTCGAGGAAGTTGTGGGTCCAGGCGGCGGGGTTCGCGGTCCACGCGCCCTCCAGGCCGCTGGTGATCGTGTCGCCGCGGTTGCCGGCGCCGTAGCGGTTCCGCCAGCCGAGCCCCTGCTCTTCGACGCCCGCGCCCTCCGGCTCGACGTCCACGTACTGCGCCGGGTCGGCGGCGCCGTGGGCCTTGCCGAAGGTATGGCCGCCGGCGATCAGCGCCGCCGTCTCCTCGTCGTTCATCGCCATGCGGCCGAACGCCTCGCGGATGGCGTCGGCCGCCGCCCGCGGATCGGAGTTGCCGCCCGGACCCTGGGGGTTCACGTAGATCAGGCCCATCTGCGTGGCGCCGAGGGGAGGATGCAGCCGCCCGTCCTCGCCGCGCCGGTCGGCGCCGAGCCACTCGCCCTCCGGTCCCCAGTTCACGTCCTCGGGCCGCCAGGCGTCGACGCGGCCGCCCGCGAAACCCAGGGTCTCGAAGCCCATCGACTCCATGGCCACGGTGCCCGCGAGGATCAGCAGGTCGGCCCAGGAAATCGCGCGGCCGTACTTCTGCTTGAGCGGCCAGAGCAGGCGGTGCGCCTTGTCCAGGTTGGCGTTGTCGGGCCAGCTGTTGAGCGGCGCGAGGCGTTGCAGGCCGCCGTCGGCGCCGCCCCGGCCGTCGATGGTGCGGTAGGTGCCCGCGCTGTGCCAGGCCATGCGGATGAAGAACGGCCCGTAGTGGCCGTAGTCGGCCGGCCACCAGTCCTGGGAGGTGGTCATCAGTTCCTCGAGGTCGGCCTTGAGGGCGTCGAGGTCGATGCTCTCGAACGCCTCCGCGTAGTCGAAGCCGGCGCCGAGGGGATTGGCGTCCGGCGCGGCCGGGCGCAACGGGTCGAGGTTCAGCCGGTTGGGCCACCAGTAGTCGTTGTCGGGCGCGCGGTCCTGGGCGGCGGGGCCGGGGGGCAGGAGCAGCGCGGTCCCGATCGTCAGCAGGGCAACGGCGCATGGCGTTCGCCTGGGCATCTGAGTCGTCTCCAGTAACTGTTGGATGATGGATTTCACTCGGCCGCTGCGCAGGGCGCGGCCGGAACGCGGTCCCGCCGGGCCGGCGCGGGAGTCGCCGTCCGGGCGGGGTTCGTCGCGTCGGCCGCGGGGCGCTCCGCGCGAGGCGAGGCGCCCCCGGCACGCGGAAAGAACCACGAGGGCGGCACCGGCCGAACCGCCTCGGACTCTTCCACGGTACCAGTCCGTCCCGTGCGCGCGCAAGGTCCGTTGGAGTTCTGCGTCAGGGCCAAGTGAGGAAACGGTCCCGTGCGTGCGCAAGTCCGCCCGTCTCCCGGCGCCAGGCCCGGCGGGCTGCGATCGGCGGCGTCCGGGGACGGCGGGAATCCCGGCCGCGGCCGAGCCGCGTTCCGGGCGCGGTGCGCCAGCGGCCGGCCGGGGGCGTGGACACGAGCGCGGGCCGCGATATACGCTGGGGCGGCCACGGGGAGAGGAGGGTCTTCGATGACGATCACCGATCGGAACATGAGACGGCGCGAGTTCCTGGCGGGCGGTTCGGCCGGACTGGTGGCGGCGGCGTTCGCGCCGGCGGGGGCGTTCGCCGGCCGGCTGGCGAGACAGGTTCCGAGCCGGCGGATCGAGAACGTGCGGGCGATGACGTTCGACGTCTTCGGCACGGTGGTCGACTGGCGGACGAGCATCACCCGCGAGGGCGAGGCGGTCGGGCGCCGCAAGGGTATCGAGGCCGACTGGGCCGCGTTCGCCGACGACTGGCGGGGCGGCTACGGCCCCGCGATGGACCGCGTGCGGCGGGGCGAACTGGGGTGGACGAAGATCGACGACCTGCACCGGATGATTCTGGACGAGCTGGTCCCGAAGTACGGGCTCGAGAGCCTGACCGAGGCGGAGCTCGACGACCTGAACCGCGCCTGGCACCGCCTGACGCCGTGGCCCGACACCGTCGAGGGGCTGACCCGGCTGCGGCGGCGCTACGTGCTCGCGTCGCTGTCGAACGGCAACGTCGCCCTGCTCGTCAACATGGCGAAGAACGCCGGCATCCCGTGGGACGCGGTGCTGTCGGCGGAGCTGGCGCAGCGCTACAAGCCCGACCCGGAAGCCTATCTGAAGGCGGCCGACCTGCTGGGCCTCGAGCCCGATCAGGTGATGATGGTCGCCGCGCACAAGGGCGACCTCCGGGCGGCGGCCCGCCTCGGGTTCCGCACCGGCTACGTCCCCCGGCCGACCGAGTTCGGCCCCGGCGTCGAGCGCGACCTGACGCCCGACCCCGACTTCGACCTCGTCGCCACCGACTTCAACGACATGGCGAGCCAGCTCGGTCTCTGACCGCCCACGGCGCCGCCGGCGCCTCGGCCTGCTCCGGCGCCGTCCGCGTGGCCGTTTCCTGCCGGTCGCGCGGGTGGCCGGCCGGCGCAGGACGCGCCGCACGAGGCGGCGCAGGTTGGCGCGGACGTTCTTGCGCGGTGGCGCCACGACTGGTCGATTGACGACCGCTACGCGCACCGCATGCACTTCGATGAAGGACGAGTCGGGCCTCACCGCGAGGCTGCGCGAAGAATCGGCGTGATGGTGCGCTTGGCGAAGCAGGGCGGCAGCGCATGAGCGGCTCCTTCGTTTCTTTCGACAGCGTACGCCGCCTTGCGGTCGAACTGTTGAAGAGGGAGACCGTACCGGAAAGCGCCCGTCCGCTCTACCTCGTGCGAAACCTGTTCGGCAAGGTTCACGTATCCGCGCCGGAAACGGTCGAGGCGGACGAATCCTGTCGAGATGCCTTGGGACGACTCGCGAAGGGGCTGGGCGAAGCGCTGGGCGCGCACGGTCACCCTTCGGGCGATGCCGTGCTGTTCGTCGAACCCGCCCTGCTTGACGAGTTGGGCGAAACGGTGCAGGAAATCGACGGTCTCGACGGGGTTTACTGGGTCGATCTCCTGATGACGGGCGGCGACTGGTGGACGGTGAGTCCGCCGAAACGTCCGCGCGGAAGGTCGCGGCGCTGCACGCTCTTCTCGGTGAAGGGCGGCGTGGGACGCAGCACCACCGCCGCCGTTCTCGCGTGGCGCCTGGCGCGCGCCGGCGATCGGGTCCTGGTGGTCGACCTGGACCTGGAATCCCCGGGGCTGTCGTCGGCGATGATCGAACCTCGAACGCAGCCGGACTTCGGAGTCGCCGACTGGTTCGTGGAAGATCTGGTCGGACAAGGCGAGCGGGTAATCGAAAGGATGACCGCCGAGCCTTCGTGGTCCCGGGACTTCGACGGGGAGGTGCGTATCGCGCCCGCGCACGGCAGCCGGCCGGGTGAGTATCTTGCCAAGCTGGGGCGTGTCTACATGGGACGGCCCGCCGGCGAGTCGTGGAGCAGGCGCCTCGGCGACATGCTTTCACGACTCGAAGAGCGCCACGAGCCCACGTTCGTGCTGCTCGAAAGCCGCAGCGGCCTGCACGACGTCGCCGCCACCACCGTCACGGATCTCGGCGCCGACGTCCTGCTGTTCGCCACCGATTCGGAAAGCACGTGGACCGATTACGGCATCCTTTTCCGCCATTGGAGGGACCGCGGACTGGCGACGGCCATCAGAGAGCGCTTGTCGATCGCGTCCGCGCTCACCCCGGAGCTCGACACGGAGCGCTATCTGCAAGGGTTTCGCCAACGGGCGTGGGACCTGTTCCGGGAGCATTTGTACGACGAAGTCGACCCGTCCAGCCCCGGGGACGAGTTCTCGTTCGGCCTCGACGACGACGACGCTCCTCATCGTCCGGCGCCGATCCTCTGGAACCGGGGACTCGCCGCCGGCGCGTCCCTGCGCGACCCGGAGAAGAAGACGCCGGCCGTGCGCCAGGCCTACGCGGCGTTCCTGAAGTGGTTCGACGAAGGAGTCGCCCGCGGCGCCGAAACGCCATGACGAGCGCAATCGACGTCACGCGGGCGCGCGAAGCGCTCGCCGCGTTGCCGGAAGGAACGAGTCACGGCGAGACGCCGACGCCCGACCACGTGTACCTGCCTCCGTCCCACGTCAAGGCGATGGACCCCGACACGCTGGTCGTCACCGGCATGCGCGGCGCCGGCAAGACCTTCTGGTGGAGTGCGCTGCAGGACTCCGACGTTCGCCGGCTGGTCGGACGATCCGCCGCACGTTCCGCGCTGGGCGGGAACGCCGAGGTGCGGACGGGATTCGGCGTCAAGCCGGCGCCCGACGATTATCCGGGCAAGGACGTACTGCGGCGCCTGCTGGACGACGGCGTGGAGCCGAGGACGATCTGGCGGACGGTTCAAGCGTGGCACCTTGCGCCAAACGACCATCCGCTCCGACGGAACGCCACGTGGAAAGACCGCGTACGGCACGTCGGCGATGATCCGGAGCAGATCGACCGCCTGTTCCAGGAGCGCGACACCGAGTTCGACGGCAAGGGTTCCTATTTTCTGGTGCTGTTCGACGCTCTGGATCGCTGCTCCGACGACTGGAAGTCTTCCGGGTAGGCTACGGCCTGGGCAGAAGGGGCGGCGTGAAGCCGGTTCGATGATCACGGCGCGGCCGTCGAAATCGGCCGGGCCGGATCAGTCGGATCCGGCCCGGTCTCCGGCCGCCCACGACGCCGACAGCGCCTCGGCCTGCTCCAGCACCGTCCGAGTGGCCGCTTCCTGCCGGTCGGGCGGGTAGCCGTGCCGGCGCAGGACGCGCCGCACGAGGCGGCGCAGGTTGGCGCGGACGTTCTCGCGCAGGGTCCAGTCGATGGTGACGTTGCCGCGGACGGTCGTGACGAGCTCGCGGGCGATGCCGCACAGGGTCTCGTCGCCCAGCACCTGCACGGCGCTGTCGTTGACGCCGAGGGCGTCGTAGAAGGCGAGCTCGTCGTCGGAGAGGCCCAGGGCCTCGCCGCGGGCGCCGGCTTCGCGCAGCTCGCGGGCGAGGGCGATCAGCTCCTCGACGACTTGCGCGGCCTCGACGGCCCGGCTCTGGTAGCGGCGGATGGTCCGCTCCAGCATCTCGGCGAACGAACGGGCCTGCACGACGTTCCGGCGGCGGCGGACCGCCAGCTCGCCCTTCAGCAGCTTCTGCAGCAGCTCGACGGCGAGGTTGCGCCGCTCCATGCCGCGCACTTCGGCCAGGAACTCGTCGGAGAGGATGGAGACGTCGGGCTTGTCGAGGCCGGCGGCGGCGAAGACGTCCAGCACGCCGTGCGGCGCCACCGCCTGCGAGACGATCCGGCGCAGCGCGTGGTCGAGCTCCTCGTCGGTCCGGCCCTCCGCGGCGGCGCGCTTCGACAGGGCCGCGCGGACGGCCTGGAAGAACGCCACGTCGTCGCGGATGCGCAACGCCTCGGGGTGCGGCACGGCGAGGGCGAAGGCCCGCGAGAGCGCGCCGACCGCGGCCAGGCACCGTTGCTTGCCGTTCTCCTGCGCGAGGACGTGCTCCTGCGCGGCCGGCAGCAGGCCGAGCCGCTCGGCCGGCGCGCCCGCGGCCCACGCGCCGCGGTCGAACCCGTGGAACAGGCCGCGGCAGACCTCGTACTTCTCGCGCAGGGCGGCGACGGCCCGCTCCTGGTCGACGGCGGTCTCTCCCGTGCCGCCGCTCTCGGTGTAGACGGCCAGCGCCTGCTTCAATTCGTGGGCGAGGCCCAGGTAGTCGACGACGAGTCCGCCCGGCTTGTCGCCGAACACCCGGTTGACGCGCGCGATGGCCTGCATCAGCCCGTGGCCGCGCATCGGCTTGTCGACGTACATCGTGTGCAGGCTGGGCGCGTCGAAGCCGGTCAGCCACATGTCGCGCACCAGCACCATGCGGAGCGGGTCGGCGGGGTCGCGGAACCGCCGGGCCAGCGCCTCGCGCCGGGCCTTGTTGCGGATGTGCGGCTGCCAGTCGGGCGGGTCGGAGGCGGCGCCGGTCATCACCACCTTCAGGGCGCCCGCGTCGTCGCCGGCGGCTTCCCAGCCGGGGCGCAGGCGCACGAGCCGGCGGTAGAGATCGATGCAGATGCGGCGGCTCATGCACACCACCATCGCCTTGCCGTCGAGCGCCTCCAGCCGGTTCTCGAAGTGCGCGGCGACGTCCCGCGCGACGAGGTCGAGGCGCCGTTCGGCGCCGACGACCGCCTCGAGCTGTGCCCAGCGGGTCTTCAGCTTCTCGCGGCGGTCGATCTCCTCGCCCTCGGTCGCCTCCTCGAACCCGGCGTCGATGTGCGGCTTCCGGTCCTCGTCGAGGGCCAGCCGGGCGAGGCGGCTCTCGTAGTAGATCGGCACCGTCGCCCCGTCCTCGACCGCGCGCTGGACGTCGTAGACGCTGATGTGGTCGCCGAACACGGCGCGGGTGCTGGCGTCGGCGCGCTCGACCGGCGTGCCGGTGAAGCCGATGAACGAGGCGTTGGGCAGGGCGTCGCGCATGTGGCGGGCGAAGCCGTCGAGGAAGTCGTACTGGCTGCGGTGGGCCTCGTCGGCGATGACGACGACGTTGCGCCGGTCGGAGAGGAGCGGATGCCGGTCGCCGCCCGGCCGCCCGCCGCGCGCGTCCGCCGCCGCGCCGTCCGCCGGCGTCTCGGGCAGGAACTTCTGGATGGTCGTGAACACGACGCCGCCGACCTCGACGGCCAGCCGCTCCCGCAGGTCGGCGCGGCTCGCCGCCTGCGCCGGGGGCTGGCGCAGCAGGTCGGCGCAGCGGGCGAAGGTGGCGAAGAGCTGGTCGTCGAGGTCGTTGCGGTCGGTCAGCACGACGACGGTGGGGTTGCCCATCGCCGGCTCGCGGATGATGCGGCCGGCGTAGAAGGCCATGGTCAGGCTCTTGCCCGAACCCTGCGTGTGCCAGACGACGCCGATGCGCCGGTCGCCCGCCGCCCCGCCGGGCCGCGCGCGCCCGACTCGTAGCGGCCGCGCCCCTCGCGCACCGCGGCCGGCCGCCGCTGCCGGGCCGCCGCGCGCAGCGTCTCGGCCACCGCCGTGTTCACCGCGTGGAACTGGTGGTAGCCGGCCATCTTCTTCGCCGGCGCGCCGCCGCCGTCGTCTTCGAACACGATGAAGTCGCGCAGCAGGGCGAGGAAGCGGCCCTTCTCGAACACCCCTTCGATCGCGACCTGCAGCTCGGTGCAGAACGCCGGCGCCAACTGCTCGCCGCCGATGGTGCGCCACGGCTTGAACCACTCCCAGCCCGCCGTGAGGGTGCCGAGCCGCGCCTGCACGCCGTCCGACACCGCCAGTACCGCGTTGAACGCGAACAGCGCGGGCAGCTCCTCGCGGTAGGTGCGGAGCTGCCGCCAGGCCGTGCGGATCGTCGCGTTCTCGTCGGCGGGGTTCTTCAGCTCGATGACCGCGAGCGGCAGGCCGTTGACGAACAGCACCACGTCGGGGCGGCGCTCGCGCTGGTTCTCGACGACCGTGAACTGGTTGACCGCGAGCCAGTCGTTGCCGTCCGGCGCGTCGAAGTCGAGCACCCGCGCCTGCGCGCCCCGGACCGCGCCGCCGCCGTCGCGGTACTCCACCGTCACGCCGTCCACGGCCATGCGATGGAAGGCGCGGTTGCGGGCCTCCAGGGTCGCTCCCTCGGGGCGCGTCAGCCGCCGCACCGCGTCGTCGTGCGCCTCGGCCGGCAGGCCGGGGTTCAGCCGCGCCACCGCGCCCCGCAGCACCGGCGCCAGGACGACGTCCCCGTAGCCCGCCCGCAGCGCCCCGGCCCCCGGCGGCATGTCCGGCCCGCCGACGACGTTGTAGCCGAGCTTGCGGAACCAGTCGAGGGCGGCGGCCTCCACCACCGACTCGGTCAGCGTCACGGTTCCCGGCTCCTTGCCAGCGGGCGCGCCCTTGCGCTCGAAGCACCGCGGCAGCGCGACTCGGTCAACGTCACGGTTCCCGGCTCCCCGCTGGCGGGCCCGAAAGGGCCTCCATGCCGCGAGACGGCTGCAAGCGTGGTTCGACGAGCGGATGCAGGCGGCCCGGAAAGGCTTCCAGGTGCGTCACGCCGCGAGTTCTCCACGCGCATCGTCCCGTCCCGGCCCGGCCACGGAACCGGACCCGTGCCGCGGTTGCGAAACGCATTCAGCACGGCCGGCGGAATCGGCCGGGCGGCGGGAGGTTCTTCGATTCGGTCGCCGTTCGCCAGCGGATCGCATCGTTCTTCGTTTCCTCATACACCAGCACGTTGTCCGCGCGCCGATCGCACAGCTCCATCGCGTATTCGCGGATGGCCCGGGCTCGCGGCCTCGTTCTCCGCAGGTGTCCGTTGATTCCGTACGCCTCGAATCGATCTTCCGCCTCGCTTGCGGCCATCGTCATCTTGCGCCTGTCGCCCCGCTTCGTGACCGCCTCCACGATGATCCTTGCGTCCTTGACACGCACCTGAAGGTGATCGTACTGCGCTTCCACGAGTGCGCGGGCGCCGTTCGCTCCAAGCCGGTAGTAGTCCTGTTCCTCGTTCTTCGGCACGCCCCGGAGCCTTTCGTGGGCGTTGTTTCCAATCTTCCCGTACCCGACCATCCAGTCCAGGGCGATGGCGTCGAGCCGTTCCGGTGCAATCCCGTTGACCGCGATCTCGAGGCTTTTCGGGTCCCGTGTCGCCGCCATGGCGACGTCGTATACGTCTCGAGCGAGCTTCTGCTCTGCGCGTTGCAGCTTGCCGCGCAGGATTTGGGCGTTCGACAGCACGGTCTCGATCCGGCCTTCGACGAGCACGCCTCGCTGACCGCATGAAATCTCGGGTTCATGGCCCCAGATCTGGATCTCCCGTTCGCCCGGCGGCGCGCCGAAGCGGATGCTGCACATGTTCGCCCGGGTCCGGTGTTCCGGCGTTCCGCCGAGCTTCTCGATTGCTTTTCTGAACCATTGAAACTCGGGACGTTCGAGCTTGTGGAGCTCGACGTCGGGATCGATCTGCAGGTCGACGTCGAAGCTGCTTCGGTGGCGCCACTGCGCCGCGAGTGTCGAGCCCCCGCCGAGTCGGTATTCGATCTCGGGGTCGAGTCGTTCGAGCGCTTTCCTCACCAGGGTCCTGGTTCTCAGCCAGGCTGTTCTGGCCGGTTCAGGCAGGGTCCAGTTGTCCACGCTGCTCTTCCCGGCGCTCGACCCGGGGGTAGATCGCCCAGCGGTTCAGCGCATCCGCGGCGCGGCATCTCGATAGCCCGGCCCGGTGCAGCGCCGTCGCCAGTTCCCGGAACGTGTAGGCGTGCTCCGTCCAGGCTGCGAGCAGTTCGTATGGTTCCGCTTCGGTTGCCCACGTGTCGAGGATCGACCGCTGGCGGTCCGTCGGCTGACGGCTCCGCACCGCCCCGTAGAACTCCGGGGCCGTCGGCCGCCGGACCCAGCCCGCACAGCTCCGGCGCAATCGGGCGTCGACGGTGAGGCTTCGACTCCCCGTTTCCTCCGGCCTAGTCGGAGCGTGGATCATCTCTCCGTGCCAGGCCTCGGCGGGGGTGTCCGGAAAGCGGTCGGCGGGAAGGAGTTTCGCCGCGCTGGGCCGGTACTCCGTTCTCTTCAGGAGTTCCACGAGTTCGGGTGCGAGATCGTCCGGCACTTCGACGTATTCCGGCGGTTCCCGCGGTCTCTCCCCGCGTTCGGGATCCAGGGTCCCGGGCGAGTTCCAGTCGATGTACTCCAGTTGCCTGATTCTCATGGTCAGACCGATTCCGCTGACGATAGCACGTCAGGCACCGGCGCCCGGCGGCATGTCCGGCGCGCCGACGACGTTGTAGCCCAGCTTCCGGAACCAGTCGAGGGCGGCGGCCTCCACCACCGACTCGGTCAGCGTCACGGTTCCCGGTTCCCCGCCGGCGGGCACGCCCTTGCGCTCGAAGCACCGCGGCAGCGCGACTCGGTCAGCGTCACGGCCCCCGGCTCCCTGCCGGCGAGCCCGGAAGGTCTTCCAGGCGCGTCAGCCACCGGTCGAAGTGCCGGCACTCCGCGCGGATGCGATCGACGCCGATCTCCGCGGATACCGCCGTGCCGTGGCGCACCTTGTCGTAGCGAGGGCGGAGAAGAAGATGCGCGAGTCGGGCCGACGGATGCGTATCCCGCCCGTCGTTGACGTGCTCCGGTGTGCGCGCCGACCGCCGCGCTTCTTCCAGTGCGCCGACGAACGGCTGCCACTCCGGCTCCACCGTGGCGAAGCGGCTGGGGTCCGAGAACAGCAGGGACTCGAACTCGTACGGCTGGATGTGCGGCAGGAACCGGTCGGGGCGGCACTCGACCTCGCGGACGACCGTCGCATGAAACTCGGTTTCGACGGCCGCGGCCCGCTCGTGCGGGTCGGCCAGCGCCGCTCCCTGCGACCGTCCGGGGAAGTCCGCGGACAGCCCGTACAGGTCGAAGAACGTCGTGACGTAGACGTCCGCCCGTTGCCGGAGCGTGTTCCGAAGGAAGCGCAGCACGCGTTCGCGGTTGAGAGCCCCGCCCGCGGAACGCCGTGACGTTCTGACCAGTCTCGGCTGAAGCAGCACCTGCCTCGTTGCCAGGGCCGGCGCCAGCGTGCGGTTCACGAACGCCTCCTCCGTCTGCCCCTCGCAGACCACGACCACCGCGGTCGTCACGGCCTGCCGCCCAGGACGTTCATCTTCCAGAGATCGCCCAGCGCATAGTCCTCGAGCCAGTGGCGCAGGTCGTCCGCGTCCGGTCTTCTGAACGCGGACGCGTCGTGCTTGCGGTCCACCACCACGACGTCCTCGGGATTCAGATCGCTCACGAGGTCCGCGGACTGGGTCGCCACGACCACCTGCCGTTCGTCGCCGGCGGCCCGGAGCATCCCGGCCAGCACGGCGAGCGCCGCCGGATGCTGGCCCAGCTCGGGCTCGTCGATGAGGATCAACGAGGGCTGGAGCTCCGCCGGCTGCAGAAGCAGCGTCGCGAGACAGAGGAAGCGCAGCGTCCCGTCCGAGACCTGGTGCGGTCCGAGCACGACGTCCGGGTCCGAAGCATGGAACCACTCCAGCTCCATCCGGTCGTCCGGGTTCAGAGTGTCCCGATACACGAGATCCCCGAAGAACGGGGCCGCGACCCGGACGGCGTCCACTACCCGCCGATAGTGTGTCGGATGGCGCTCTCGAAGACGCCGCAGGAACGGCGCAAGGTTGCCGGCGTCCGCCTGGAGGCGAAGATTGTCGCGCACCGCCGCCGCCTGCCGAACTCCGGCGAAGCGGCTCACGTCCTGGAAGTGGAACACGCGCCACTGTTGCATTTGGGGCAGCACGTAGGACGCGACGACGCCCCCGTCGCAATCCGCCAGGAGGGCCTCGCCGTGCCCGCCCTTCCATTCGACGTCCCCGCTCTCGATGGGAGCCGCACCCCGGGCAACGTATCGGTCGGCGCCCGCGACTCCCGGAAGCAGCGATTCCGCGGCGAACGCCATCCCGTCGCCGCCCACCGGTTCGAGCGAGAATCCGTAGCGGCGGTTTCCGCCGTCGAAGACCAGATCGACCGAGAGGGCCGGCGTCCGCCGGCGTCCGCCGAACAGCAGCCCGTCGGGACCGCCCGAGTCCCGGACGAAGAGCTGCAGCCGCTTCCGGGAAAGCTGTTCCAGCATCCGAAACAGGCTCAGCAGGTTGCTCTTCCCCGCGCCGTTCGCGCCGATCAGGACGTTCAAGCCGCGCAACTCGAAGTCTTCGAGCGCAAGAACCGACTTGAAGCCCCTGACCGTCAGCCGATCTATCCGCGCCATGTTTCACCTGCGATGATGGACGACCTGTTCATCCGTATGGTCAACAAAACAGGTTGTCGACCGCGAGCATCGCCTGCACCAGGTTGTGCTTGCGCAGGGCGAAGTCGTCCGCAGACGCCCGCACTTCCAGCGCGTTCCCGTTCACCTGCACGCCGAACCCGTTCAGTTTCGTCCTGAGCAGCGCTTGGCGTCCGGGCTCTTCGATCTTGCAGCCGGACTGCTTCAGGTCGTCGAGCACGCAGCCGTCGTCCGTCAGCAGATATCCGCCGTCGACGCGCTTGACGTAGATCTGAAGGCAGTCGTTGTGCCGGTCCAGGTACGGCGTGGTGATTTCGGTCCATTCGCCCGACTCCCGAATGGCCGTCTCGTCCCGCAACCATGCCCAGTACCGATCCATCTGCGCCTTCACGTCTTCGATCATGTGACAGTCCCTCGCAGAATGTCGGACGGATCGACGAGGTTGCAGGGGTCAAGAGCCTTTCGGCGGATCTTCGGCCGAGATGACGTCCACGACGCGCGCGTTCAGCAGGCGCCAACGTTGTCCGATCCGGTCCAGATCGCCGTCCACGCAGATCAGGGGATTTCACCGCCGCATGGAATCGCTCGCCTCCCGGTTCGATGGCCATCACGTTTCGCCCTCGATGATCGACCAGACGCGATGGTAACTCGCGCCGCGTCGGCCGAGAGCGGCCTTCCATGCATCCACGCCGGCGCCACGGACCGCGGATCGCACTTCGCGGAGTGGCGCGGCGGCATCGAGACGAAGCTGTCGCGCCAGCGGCTCGGCGGCCGTGCGCGGGACGCCCAACAGCCGCAGAGCCACCGCCTCGTCGGAGTTCACACCGTAGTAGACGCGGGCCGGCAGGTTGCGCAGGGTGCGCTGTTCGTCGGGAGACAGCTTGTCGAAGGCGTCTCCGACCGTCATGGACTGAAACGCGGCCAGGCCCCAGGACGCGGTTTGCGCAAGGCGTCCGAAGATGCTCCGGCAGCACCGGGTCATCGCCGACACCGCATCGCCTTGACGGAAGCCGGCGTCGTCGTCCCCCGAAGGCTTCATGAAATAGTCGGCCGCCATGTCCGGCAGGGGGCGGCCCCGCACCCAGTCGCAGATGATGCGCGAGAGGACGTCGCCGTCGGGGTGCGTCCCTCCCGTCACTCCGCCGAGCGATTCCCGGAGCTCGGGCACCAGGAGCATCACGTCGACCATCCGTTGCAGATCGTCTCGCCGCGGCTCGAAGATGTCGGGCGACCACGCGGCGCTCGTCACGTTCGCCTCTTTCAGGCGCGCCAGCGTCGCGGCGACCGACTCCCACGAGAAACCGGTAGCGTCGACGAGCTGCAGCGGTTTGCCCTCGATGCGCTTCGAGTAGTGGTGGACGCCCCGGACCAGACGATCCGCCCAGCCCCGGTGACTCTTCCGCAGAGCCTGGAATCCGAGGGTGCCCCGCAGGACTTGCTCGACTTCCGCCGCGAACCGTTCGCTGCCGATCTGCCGGTACGTGTGGGCCAGGTACTGCAGGAACGCCGACCACTCCGGCCGCCACGCGAGCTTTTCCAGGTGCAGCAGATCGCCTTCGGCCTCGACCCTCCGCACCATGTCGATCAGCGTGGAGTCGAGTGCGCCGACCGACCGGTCGACGTACGCCCGGAGCTTCTCGAGCCTCGCGTCGTCGTGGGCGGCCAGCGCGACGATGCCCAGGTCGCCCTGATCGACGCGGCCCGCCCGCCCCGCGACGTTCCAGAAGTCCTCGGGCGGCATGTCCTCCCCGTAGGGATACTGGTGGCTGGCGAACACCACGCCCGACACGGGAAAGTTGACCCCCTGGGCAACGGTCGTGGTCGCGACGAGCGCCTGCAGCTCGTTGTGTTCCGTCAGCCACTCGACGAGGGTGCGCGTATCGTCGGACAGGCCGGCATGGTGCACGCCGACGCCGTACTCCAGCAGCGACGTCAGCGGAAAATCCGGCCCCATTTCGTCGACCAGGAAGTTTCGGACGTGTTCCAGGTTTCCGTTCCGGTCGGGGATGCGGTTCGCGTCCACCTTGAACGCTTCGGCCACGCCCCAGCTATGCCGCGGCTGGGTGACGAGGACGATCACCGTGCCGCGGGGCCGGAGAATCTCGGCCGTGGCCGCCGCGAGCTTGCCGGGCGACGCCGCCACCTGCGACCACGACAAGCCCAGCGGACGAGATTCCTCCAGCGTCAGGGTTTCCGGCACGTCGATCGTCTTCCGGCTCGTATGCCGGGTCAGCAGTTCGACCCGGAAGTCGCCGCGGGCCGCCCCCTTCCGCGGCCGCGCGAGGGCGATCACCCGGTCGTTCGGCGTCCAGTCCACCCCGAGCTCGATGCTCTGGTGGCTGTCGGGCGCCAGCCACCGCGCGATCTCGGCGGCGTTGGGAATGAAGGGCGTGAGCAGCAGGAATTGCGCGTGCCGGCACTGGCGGTTGATGGTGGCGAGCAGCAGTTCCAGCCGCAGGCCGCGCGGACCGGACGCCAGCCCGTGCGCCTCGTCCACGACGACCAGCGTCAGGGGACGGCCGATCCGCTGCTCCCAGTCGCCGCGCAGTAGCAGGTCGAGCTTCTCCGGCGTCGTGACGAGCAGGCGGAACTGCCTTTCGGCATCGTGGTCTTCGAGGACGTCCGCTTCGAGTCCGTCTATCTCCAGGGCCGGGCTGACCTTCTCGACGACGATGCCGAGGTCCGCGAAGTCCCGCCGCAGGCGCAGCGTCACCTGGTTGACGAGCGCCCGTGTCGGCGCCAGGTACGCGACCCATCCGCGTTCGCGGTCGAACTGGTTCAACGCCTGGAGAATGCGGAACTGGGCGATGAACGTCTTGCCGCTCGACGTGGGCAGGCTCACCACGACGGACCGGTGTCCCGAACCGAGCAGTCCCTTCTCGCGCAGCGTGCGCCGTTGCGGAGGCAGCATCTCGAAGATGGGGCGCGGGCGCTCGCGCGACGTGATCGACTTCACGAACGTCGCGACGCGGCTGTTCACGGCGCGGGTGGCCGTCCAGATGCTGTTGTCGACCAGGGTCCGGGCGGCGGGAGCGAGCAGGCGCGAGAAGGTCTCCAGCTTCATGAGCCGTCCGTTGGCGGCGGCGGTGACGGCCCGGTCGAACTGCGCGTCGAGCTGCTCCCGCACGTCGTAGCGTCCGTCGACCGCGCCCTCGGCCTGGTACGCGCCGAGAATCTCGGCGGCCTTCGCAAGGTGATACGCGGTGACGAGTTCCCAGGCGGGGCCGGTGTCCCGGCGGCTCTCCGCCGCCTGCAGGAACCGTGGCTCGTGAAGGCGTTGCTCGGAACGCAGACGGGCGACCCCCGCCTGCACGGCGTCCAGATCGTCCCAACCGTCCTTGCGGAACAGACGCAGCCAGACGTCCAGGGTCGCGGCCCGCACGCGCGGCCCCCAGTCGCCCGCGTCCACGGGCAGGGCCGGCCACCCGCCCGTGGCGAGCAGACGCCTGACGTCCGCGCCGCGGTCCGCGAGAACGCCGAGACAGGCCAGCCGCGCGAGGGATTCCGCCGTCTCCAGGGGCGTGTCGCCCAGTGGCAGGACGCGGGCGATCCGGAAGGCGTCCGCCGCGGCGGTGCGCAACGCTTCGGAATCCTCGCCGTCGAGCAGCACGACGACCCGCAGCTCGAGTGCGTGGGCGACGAAACGCAGGCGGTCGTCGTCGATCTCGTTGGACTCGCCCAGCCGAAGGGTTGCCCGGAGCCGCCGCCGTCCCGCCTCGATGGTGGCGCGCCGAATCCTGTCGGCGCCGAGGGAATCGACGATCCAGGATTCGGCGGTCATGGCGTGTCCTCCCGCACGAGGGCCGGCCAGTCGGCAAGCGGAACCGGCAGGTACCAGGCGATCAGGTCGACGCGCGTCGGGTCGTCGAAACCGCCGGCCAGCGCGCCGCCCACGGTCTTCCAGTCGAGCTCGCTCGGCGCCGTGTCCCGGACCAGAACCCCGACGAGCACCAACGCGGTTCCCTCGGAAGCCACGTAGCGTTGGGCCGCCTCCTGGAAGAGCGCGCGGTGGAATCGGGACTGGCACCGCGCATGCAGCCATTGCAGCAGAGCGCGCTGGAGATCCAGGCGCGCCGGGATCTGACGGAGTTGCCATTCCATGCCGCTGCCGCCGCTCGTCACCCCCGGCGGCGTACGGACGTCCGAAGAGGTCTTGACCTCGCCGACCAGAAGCAGAACGTCCGCGCCGTCGCGGCAGAACCCGACCAGATCGGCGCCCGGCAGGCTGGCCCGCGGCGTTCGACGATCCCGAACCGTGTTCCACGGCCAGTGCACGCCGCGCGCCGGATCGTCTCGTAGCGCGCATTCCGCGAACGCTTCGCCCATCTCCCACGCCCTCGGCTCGGGAACGGCGTGCAGCAGGCGCTCCACGTATCGTGTCTCCATCCCGGTCGTCGCAAGGCCGCGCATCTCAACGCTGAAGGACGACTCCTCGTCGGCGAGCCGCGGGCGCACGACGTCGCGCAGGTAGCGTTGGAATTGCTCCCGGTCGCTGACGGCGCGCCCTTCCCACCGCACGGGACCCTGGCGTGCCGAATATGCGACTGAATGCTCGAAAGTCGCACTGTCGTTCATCCGGCGTCTCCACTGTCGGGAGCAGACTTATTTGTCATGTCGCCGTGCCCAAACTTGGTCCGCATTCCTGCTCTGTCAGAGTCCTTTCAGATAGCATCAGTCGTGTTCGGCAAAATACCTTTACAGGTTTTGTTCGTCGGGCAGTTCGCTGAGAGCGCGTTGCGCGAGGATCATCAAGTCTTCGTCGCCCGCGTTTCGGGCCAAATCGATGGCGGTCTTGAAGTCCCGGCGCGCATCGTCCATGCGGTTCAGGAAAGAATTAGCCTTGCCCCTGTTGTAGTGGGCTTCGGCGAAATCCGGCTTCAGGCGGATTGCCTCGTCGTAGTCTGCAATGGCTTTCTGACGCTGGCCGAGGTTGTTCTGTGCACTGCCTCGGTTGTTGTGGGCTTCGGCGAAGTCCGGCTTCAGGCGGATTGCCTTGTCGTAGTCTGCGATGGCTTTTCTATACCGGCCGAGGCTGTTCTTTACCTTGCCCCTGTTGTAGTAGGCTTCGGCGAAGTCCGGCTTCAGGCGGATTGCCTCGTCGTAGTCTGCAATGGCTTTCTGACGCTGGCCGAGGCCGATCTTCGCGCTGCCCCGGTTGCTGTAGGCATTGGCATAGCCCGGCTTCAGGCGGATTGCCTCGTCGTAGTCTGCGATGGCTTCGGCATGCCAGCCAAGGTCGTTTTTTACGTTGCCTCTGTTGTTATAGGCTGCAGCCGAGTCCGGCTTCAGGCGGATCGCGTCGCTATAGGCATCTATCGCTGTATTACGGTCAGCTTTCTCATGTTCTTGGTAGAGATAGCCTACGAAAAACCAAGCCCGAGCCGCGAGATTCTTGTCGGAACCCTCCGAGATGACAGCCACTGCCTGCCACATTTTGATAGCGCCTTTGATGTCTCCGCGTTGTTGAAGCCGGGAGGCTGTAGCAACAGCTTGGTCAATCGGAGAGGTCACTGGGTCGACTTGGTCGTCCGCCGTGGGTTTTTTGGTTCCCTCCAGGGTGTCATGGGTAGTAACAGCTTGGTTAATCGGAGAGGTCACTGGGTCGACTTGGTCGTCCGCCGTGGGTTTTTTGGTTCCCTCCAGAGGGTCATCGACGGTCATTCCTCTTTTATCTAGGTTCTCTCTTGCTTTTTCTGCAACCCACTTGACTTCGTCGTGACTCGCCTTGGTTTTGTCGAGGTATTTCTGGGCGTCTTTCTCGATCTTGCGCAATCGTCTATCGAAACTGAAGTATCCGACGCCCGCGAAAATAGCTATTACAGCCAGAAAAATAAGTACTATATTGAGCCACCAAGTGACGGTTTTCGCCCAACCGTCCAGCGCTTCCGCCCGATAGTTCGACGCTTCTTTCCGATAGTCCAACAATTCGCGCCTGAGATCGTTGTAATCAATGGTGGCGCTTGGGCTTGTCGCCTCCGTCGCGTCGAGTGGCTGCCGTTGTGAAGGTGCGTTGTCAAGAGATTCGGTTTGGGCGACGATATCCAGGGTGGCGCCCTCCGGATCTGTCGCTTCCGGCTCGGCAGGTGGTTGCGGTTGTGAAGGCATATTGCTGGAAGGTAGGGTTTGGACGGCGGTGGTCGAGGAAGTCGTGGGCGACACGATCGGCTGTAAAGCGAAAAGTGCTGGATCCGTCACCGCAACGGGCGCCACCGAAACGACGAGCAAGGCAGCTACCTTTTGCGCCATCGCGCGTAGTTGTTGCGTGAAATATGCGCGAGTCATGCGACGCTCTCCACGTGTCCTGTGGTGTCTCGGAGGCGGACTTCGCCGGAGATCAACTTCGGCAGCACCACCTCTCCCAAGGCCGTGAGGGTGCGGGATTCGGATACGTTACTCCTGATGCGGATATCTACTGGCGTTGCATAGGCGTCGAATGCGTTGACAAGCTCGGGCCCGGGCTCGGACATTGTGAGTTCTTCAAATTGCTTTCGGTTGATGGCTCCGAACACCGTACCGGTGTGCTCATAAAAGTTGATTTTATTCTGTACTGCCAAAACCGAATAATAGGTGAACAAGCTGGAACCCGATTTGTGCCGGAGTGCAGCAACGCCACGCCCGATACAGCACCGTTCCCATGCCATGTTGATGTCCCCTACGGGCGCTCTGACGCTGACAAGCGTATCCCCGGGTTGAGCGATCCGCGTTGGGGCGGTGCAGAATTTCCGATTTTCAGGGAATCGAACCCCGAAGTCAGTTCGGCCTTGAAAGAAAGGCAAACCGTCGTTGTGGTCGTTGTAAGTATTTCCTGGCGGTGATTGTCCCATCGTGAGATGGTAGCACTCTCCCAAGGACATGGTTTTCCATCCCTCGGGGATCTCGCCATGCTCGGAATCCGTTACTAGTCGGTCGGGGAACAGGTCGGCAATGTCCTTGGGCAGGCCGGTGTCGCAGCCTTCCATCCTGGCGCGGACGGGATCGAAATCTACGAACCAGGACTGGAACAGCGCCCGCGCCATCGCCTCCAGGGTCTCGTTCATGCGCCGGTTCAGTTCGATTTTGTCGTCCAGCGTGCCGAGGACGTGGGCGACGGCGTGCTGTTCCGTTTCGGTGAGATTCGGGTATGGAAGCGATCCAAGTTGAGAAGCCGATACGCTGGTGAAGACTGATCCCGTGGCCTCGATCAATAAATCGGGGATCCCGTGTTCGATGACTGCACGAACAAATGGCTGGAGTGCGTTGTCAGTCCGATGACGAATTGCAGCGAGACCACGTCCGATCGCGTACTCCTGGTCGGCCCAATTCATGCGTCCGGTAGATCCGCGGACACAGAAAAGAATATCTCCTGGATGAGCCAGTCTGTGGACGGTCGTGGTGAATTGAACCGGTTTCGGGTGGTGCGGGCCGAACTCGGTCGGTCCGTTGAGCAAGGGTACGCCCGGTGGAACCTCCGTCGCGCTTCGCTTTACAACCGCTTCCCCAGGAGGTGATTGCCCCATTGTGATTACAGCTTGGTCGGCCAGGCTCCCACTTGTCAAGGGTTTCTCCAACAACACCACGTAATCCCGCTCGATCTCCCCGTGAAAACCCTCCGGCAGCCGCGCCCAGTCGCGGGCCTCCACCAGGAACGGGATGGTGGACTCCCGTAGCGCCTCCCACAGATCGCTCAGCCGGCCAACCGGGATCTTCTGCAAGTCCGGCGCCCGCAGCACCAGATCCAGGTCGCTGCCGTCGTGGCTCTCACCGGTGATGCGGCTGCCGTAGGCCCAGACTTCGACGTCCGGCAGGTGCTCGCCCAGCAGGGCCACGATTTGCGCCCGGTGCCGGGGCGACAGGTGCAACCGGTCGGCGGGACGGCGCGCGGTCGGCGGGGCGGCGGCCGCGGGGCGGTCAGTCATCGGCCGGCTCCTCGACGACGTCGGCGAGCGCGTTGGCGTCGGCGATGAAGGCGGGCAGCAGCTTCAGGGTGGCCTCGGCGAACCGTTCGCCGTAGTCGTGCGCGGTGGTGTTGCGGTTGTCGCGGTAGCGCAGCCACCGTTCGCAGGCGTCGGCGGGGATCAGGGCGTGCTTGGCGGCGTGGCGGAACACGTCCTTGAAGGTGAGGCGGTCGGCCTGCCGGTGGCTGGCGAACCAGGGGCGCAGGCGTTTTTGCAGCAGCCGGCCGCTCTGCTCGAGCACGAGCTCGAACTGCTTGACGCACGCGGCGCGGAAGATGTCCCGCGCGACGTCGTCCGACTCGTGGTCGCGGAGCGCGTCGAACGCCGCTTCGAGCGTGCGGATGCAGCGCCACGGGTATTCGGTGGAGATCGTCATGACCCCACCGAACGGTACTCCACGAGCGCCGACCGGCCGGTCACGCCGGCGATGCGGACCAGCAGTTCGCGCCCGCCGGCGTCGGTCAGGCGCAGCTCCTCGCCGGGAACGAAGGGCACGGGCTGCGTCTGGCCTTCGTTGACGACGATGTTGGAGGCGTACAGACAGAGCCGGTCGTGGGCGTCGCGGACCGGGTTCAACGCGCCGGCCAGCCCCGGAAGATTGCCGATCGCCTCGGGGAAGATGACCGAGCCCCCGTCCGGCCGGGGATCGAGGACAACCGCAAGCGCGCCCCGGTCGGGCCGCCACGCCTGCTCCAGATGCGCCGCGTATCCGGGTGCGGCGACGAATACGGTCATCGGCAGCGCAGTCGTGCGCAGGTCGACGACGGCCGTGCCCGCCTCGTCGGTCGTAGCGCGCTGCCACGTCCGGTTCGGAAACAGCGCCAGCACGTCGGCGCCCGGCAGCGGCGCGCCGGCGGCGGCCCGCACGGTGACGACAGGGCGGGCGGGGCTGGGCTCGACCGGCGCGGCGGGCAGGACGACGCAGAGTTCGGCGTCGTCGACGAGCCGGAATTCGGCGCTCTCGCCGCTCAGCACCTTCGTTTCGCGGACGATGGTCGGCACGCCGTCGCCGCGGCGCTCCATGAAGAACCGCCGGTCCCCCGATCCGGGGACGTGGCCGGCCGGCATGCGTCCCAGCACGGAGACCAGGAGCTCGTTGCGCGCCGACTGCCGCAACGGGATGCTGTCGACCGTCAGGTTGTTCGGCAGGGAACCCGGCGACTGGATCTCCAGCCGGTCGTCGAACATCGACAGCCGGATCCGACTGCCGCGGATGGAATAGTCGCGGTGGGCGGCGGCGTTGACCAGCGCTTCGAAGATCGCGCGCTCGCTGTACTCGGGCTCGTCCACGCGGGCCGGTTCCTTGCGGGCCGAGACGCGCATGTTCCGGAGGGCGAACGCGACGGCGTGGGCGATCTGCCGGTCGAGCGGGCCGGTGATCGTCTGGGCGTCGGCCTGGCCGGTCGCCCGGTCGCCGCCGCGATAGCGGGTGGCCATGATGACGGCGTTGGGCAGCCACGCTTCCGGCGTGCGGCTGCACAGCAGGACGCCGGCGACGGAGGCGCGCAGGGTCTTCTGCTCGTCGCGGGTCAGCAGCCCCATCTTCTCCAGCGCCAGCCGCGGGTCCGCCGCGCCCGCGGCGCTGAGCATCGGTTTCCAGAGCGCCTCGTCCAGCGTCCGGAAGCCGGTGCCGGGCACGGGCTGCTTGTCGAACCCGAGGAAGCGCGCCTGCCCGCGCCGTTGCGCCAGACGCAGGCGCTCGTCGCCGGTCATCCGGCGCTTCGAGCTGCCTGCGCGGCAGAAGCTGCCGCCGGGGCTGTCGTGCAGCGCGTCGCCTTGCGGCACGTCCACCAGCAGGAACGGCCGGCCTTCCTCCAGCTCCCGGCGGAAGATGCCGGCGCGGACGGGGGGCCGGACCGCGTCGGCGCACACCTCCACGACCAGCCGCTCCAGCGCGTCCATCTGCGCGCGCGACATCCCCTGCACGGCGCCCGCGTCGGTCACGCCGCAAAGCAGCACCCCGCCGTCCGTGTTGGCGAAGGCGGCGATCTCGTCGGCGAGGTCGTCGCGGCGCGGGCTCCGGGGGCGGTCGCCGGCGAACGCGATCTCCTTGAACTCCCAGCCGCCGTCCTCGCCCAGCCGCAGCCGGCGGGCGATCTCGTCGTCGCTGCGCTTCATCGCGGTCCTTGGCGGCGGGCGCCGTCGGTCGAGCGGCGCTGCTTGCCGGCCATGCGTGGCCGACAAGATCGGTTGCCGGCCAAAAAACGCCGAAAGTGGTCGACAAGACCCGTTGTCGGCCACCGGTGGCCGACAAGATCGGTTGTCGGCCAGAAAATGCCGAAAGTGGCCGACAAGATCCGTTGTCGGCCATGCGTGGCCGACAAAATCGGTTGTCGGCCAGAAAATGCCGAAAGTGACCGACAAGACCCGTTGTCGGCCACCCGTGGCCGGCAAGGCCCGGTCGCGGGATCATCCGGCGGAGGTCACGTCGACGACGTCCGCCGTGCACCGCGGTTCCGGCACGGGCTCGCCGTGCGCACGCAGGCTCTCGACGTGCCATCGGATCGCCGAGCGGATCTCTTCGACGACTTCTTCCCTGGTGGCCCCGGTCGCGACGCAACCGGGCAGGTCGGGCACGTACGCGGCATGGTTCCGCGGCGATTTCTCGATGACGATCGTGTACTGCATGGCGCCGCCCTTCACCTGTCCCGGTCCGCCCCGTCCTCCCGCCCGAACCCGAGCCGGTCCAGGTTGGCCGCGATCGCCGCGTCGAGCCGGGCGGCCTCGGCCTGCTGCGCGCGCCACTCGGCGGCGAGGCGGCGCATCTTCGCCTCGAAGGGCTCGCCGTCGTCGGGCGGCGGCTCGGCGCCGACGTAGCGGCCGGGGGTCAGCACGTGGCCGTGCCGGCGCACCTCGTCGAGTGCCGCGCTACGGCAGAAGCCGGGGACGTCGCCGTAGACGTCGGCCCCGTCGCGCCAGGCGTGGTAGGCGCCGGCGACGTGCGCGACGTCGTCGTCGGTCAGCTCGCGGTGGGTGCGGTCGACCATCCGGCCCGCCTTGCGGGCGTCGATGAACAGGATGCGGCCGCGGCGCGGGCGGTCGCGCGCGAGGAACCACAGGCAGGCGGGGATCTGCGTCGAGTAGAAGAGCTGCCCCGGCAGCGCCACCATGCAGTCCACGAGGCCGGCCTCGATCAGGTTCTTGCGGATGGTCCCCTCGCCCGCCTGGCTCGACGACATCGATCCGTTGGCGAGCACGAACCCCGCGTTTCCCCCGGGCGCGAGGTGGTGCGCCATGTGCTGCACCCAGGCGAAGTTGGCGTTGCCCTTCGGCGGCGCGCCGTAGCGCCAGCGCTGGTCGCCGGCCAGGCGCTCGCCGCCCCAGTCGGAGACGTTGAACGGGGGGTTGGCGAGGATGAAGTCGGCCTTCAGGTCGGGGTGGCGGTCGGCGTGGAAGCTGTCGCCGTGGGCGATCTGCCCGTCGATGCCGCGGATGGCGAGGTTCATCCGGGCGAGCCGCCACGTCGTGTAGTTCGACTCCTGGCCGTAGATGCTGATGTCGCCGCGCGCCCGGCCGCCGTTGCCGTTGCCGGTGGCGTGGGCGTCGAGGAACGCGACCGACTGCACGAACATGCCCGACGAGCCGCAGCAGGGGTCGTAGACCCGGCCGCGGTACGGCTCGAGCATCTCGACCAGCAGCTTGACGACGCAGCGCGGCGTGTAGAACTCGCCGCCCTTCTTGCCCTCGGCGCTCGCGAACTGCGAGAGGAAGTACTCGTAGACGCGGCCGAGCACGTCGCGCGAGCGGGCGTCTTCGTCGCCCACCCGGATGTTGCTGACGAGGTCGATCAACTGGCCGAGGCGCTGCTTGTCGAGCGCGGGGCGGGCGTAGTCGCGGGGCAGCACGTCCCGCAGCGCGGGGTTGTCGCGCTCGATGGCGGCCATCGCGTCGTCGACGAGCCGCCCCACCTCCGGCTGCCGCGCCTGCCCCTTCAGGCGCGCCCAGCGGGCCTCGGCGGGCACCCAGAAGACGTTCTCGGCGACGTACTCGTCGCGGTCTTCGGCCGCCTCCGCGCCCCACTCGGCGCGCACTGCCGCGTGCCGTTCCTCGAACGCGTCGGAGATGTACTTGAGGAAGATCAGCCCGAGCACGACGTGCTTGTACTCGGCCGCGTCCATCGAGCCGCGCAGGGCGTCGGCCATCGCCCACAGCTCGGCCTCGTACCCGGTGGTGGCCCCGCCGTCCGGACGCTCCGCGGCGCCGTCGGGCGGTTTCCGCGGTCTGCCTCGACGCGCCATCGCCGTGGTTCACGCTGCGTCGCGGTCCCGGCGCCCGGCCAGGAATCCTTCCAGCGCTCCCTCCAGCTTCGCCAAGCGCTCGCGGTTCTCCGCGAGCGCTTGATGGACCCGGTCGAAACGCTGGTGCATTTCGGCCGCGAGGGCGTCGAGCCGGCCGTCGGTCCGGTCGTTCATGGTGTCGAGCCGGCCGTCGGTCCGGTCGTTCGTGGCGTCGGTCCGGTCGTTCGTGGCGTCGGTCCGGTCGTTCGTGGCGTCGGTCCGGTCGTTCGTGGCGTCGGTCCGGTCGTTCGTGGCGTCGGTCCGTCGGCTCAAGTCGGCCTTCGACTCGTCGATCCGCCGGGCGGCGGGGCGCGGCCCCGCGCCGCCCGGAGCGCGGGGAATTGGTGGAGGCGGCGGGAGTCGAACCCGCGTCCGAGAATACGTCCCCACGGAACTCTACATGCGTATCCGCGCCTGTTGCTTCGCCACCGGCGTGAGAGCGCGGCCAAAACCGCCGGCGGCTGAGCGTCGAAGAATCTCGCCGCGGCCCGTCGTCGCCCCGGGCCGCGGCCAAGCCTGCTGAATGACGTTCCGTCCCGCCCCGCAGGCGAGAGCGAGGGGAACGTCACCGCCTTCTAGGCGGCGAGAGCGAGCTGCGTGTCCGCAGTTATGGTGTTTCCATCGGATTAACGAGTCGATGGTGCTCGGCATGCATCCCGTGTTCGCCTATCCCCGTCGAAGCCGTGTCGCCCCCTTGTCGACGTGCGCTTTCGACGTGCGCCGGACCGCCGGGGCCGCGTCCGATCCGCGGACCCGGGCCGACCGCACCGATTATACCGCGGATACGGCCTGCTCGACGGGAGGGGAGAACGGTCGTCCGTGCGGCTTCCGGGCGCGCGCCGCGGGGTTGCACGATTCCGCGTATAATTTCCGTGACGATGGTGCTTGAAGACGCGGTGCAACGCTCGGGAGAGAAACTGCTGCGGCGGATCCGCGAGCAGTCCGAACCGGAGATCCGCGGGTTCATCGGCGAGCTGCTGACGGCCGCGGCCAAGGAGCGGGCGGCGGCGCTCGACGACGTTCGCCGGCATGCCGACGCGGACCGCGAGCAGGCGGTCCGCGACGAGGCCGCCAGCGTGCGGGCCGAAGCGCAGCGGGCGCAGGAGGCGGCGCTGGCCGCGGCGCGCGACGAGGCGGAGCGGGAACTCGCCCGGCAGGTCGGCGCGGCGCGGGCGGAGACGGAACGGACCCGGGCCGAGCTGGCCTCCCTGGAGGCGGCGCTGGCCGCCGCGCCCGGGCCCGAGCAGGTCCTGGGCCGGGTCGGCGACGGCCTGCGGCGGCTCGAGCAGGCGTCGAGCCTGACCGACGTGCTCAACGCGCTGGCCGAGACTGCGGCGGGCGCGGCGCGGCGGGCCGGCGTGGTCGTGGTCGAGGGCGAACGCATCCGCGGCTGGCGCTTCGTGGGCTTCGATCCGGCGCTGCCCCCGGCCCGTCAGGTCGATCTGGCCCTGGTCGACGCGGGCATCGTGGGCGAGGCGGCGGCGTCGGCGGCGGCCCGGTCGGTCGTGGCCGGCGGAGAAGCGGGCGGCGCGCTGCCGGCGTTCCTGACCCTGCCGTCCGGCGCGAACGCGGTGGCCGTGCCGGTGATGGTCGGCGGCGCCGTCGGCGCCATCGTCTACGGAGACGACGGCGGGGGAGAGCCGGCCGCGGGCTGGCGCGAGTCGATCGAGATCCTCGCCCGTCATGCCGGCCGCTGCCTCGAGGGCCTCACCGCGGTCCGCATGGCCCAGCTCGCGCATCTGGAGGCGGTGGGAGGCGCGCCGTCCGACGGGCCCCGGCTGCCCTTCGAGAACCCCAACCGCCGTCCGGCCGGGGCCGCCCTGCCCGCCCGCGGCGGCGGTCCGGCCTGATCCCCTTCCCCGCGCGGGCCCGACCGCCGCCCTCCGTTCCCCATGTCGTCTCCTCTCGCGCGACTCGTTCCCTGCATGCTGCGGTATCGGCGGCGGTTCCTGCTCGGGCTGCTGTGCCTGATGCTCGCCACCACGTTCTCGCTGCTCGGGCCCTGGGTCCTGCGTTACGCCGTCGACGACCTGACGCAGGGAGTCACCCGCGGCGCGCTCGCGCGGCACGCGGCGGCCCTGCTCGGTCTGGCCGTCGCCGGCGGGGTGTGCCGGTTCCTCATGCGCCGCATTCTCGTCGGCGTCTCGCGGGCCGTCGAGTACGACCTGCGCAACGCCTTCGTCGCCCACCTGCAGCGGCTGCCGCTGGCGTACTTCCACGCGACGCGCACCGGCGACCTCATGTCCCGTGCGACGAACGACCTGAACGCGGTGCGCATGATGGTGGGTCCCGCCGTCATGTACATGGCCAGCACCGGCCTGGTGTTCGTGGTGTCGGTCGCCCTGATGCTGTCCATCGACCCGCTCCTGACGCTGGCCGCGCTGGCCTGCCTGCCGCTGGTCTCGGTCGCCGTGAAGTTCTTCGGGAGCGCCGTGTACCGCCGGACGGAAGAGATCCAGGCCCAGCTGGCGACCCTGAGCGCGGTCGCGCAGGAGGGGCTGGCCGGCGTGCGGGTGGTGCGCGCGTACTGCCGCGAGGAGGTCGAAGCGGAACGGTTCGACCGCGAGAACCGGGAATACTTCGCCCGCAACGTCCGGCTCATCCGCATCCAGGCCCTGTTCTATCCCAGCCTGGGCTTCATCCTGGGGCTGGCGGGGGTCCTGGTGCTGTGGCTGGGCGCGCGGCACGTCGTCGACGGGCGGATCACGCTGGGGCAGTTCGTCGCCTTCAACGCCTACCTGCTCATGCTGAGCTGGCCGATGATCGCGTTCGGGTTCGTGACGAACCTGTTCCAGCGGGGCATGGCGGCGTGGCGGCGCATGTGCGACGTCCTCGACGCGCGCCCGGCCGAGCCCGATCCGGCGCCCGCCGCCGCGCCGCCGGCGCCCGCGACCGCCGGCGGCGTCGAGTTCCGCCGCCTGTCGTTCGCCTACGACGGGCGGCGGGTGCTCGACGACGTGTCCGTCCGCGTCGCGCCGGGCGGCGTGCTCGGGGTCATCGGCCCCACCGGCTCGGGCAAGTCGACGCTCCTCGCCCTGTTGCCGCGGCTGTACGACCCTCCGCGCGGGACCGTCCTCGTCGACGGCGCCGACGTGCTGGACGTGCCGCTGTCGGTGCTGCGGCGGCGCATCGCCGTGGTCCCCCAGGACCCGTTCCTGTTCTCGGACACCATCGCCGGGAACGTGGCGTTCGGGGTCGAGGCCGCCGGCCTTCCCGAAGCCGGCGCCGGCGGCGCGGGGCAGGACGCCGGGGCGGTGGTGACCGAGGCGCTGGCCCTGGCGCGGCTCGACAAGGACCTCGCGGGGTTCCCCGACGGCGCGGAGACGCGGGTGGGCGAGCGCGGAGTCACCCTGTCGGGCGGCCAGAAGCAGCGGACGGCCCTGGCGCGGGCGCTGTCCGCCGACGCGCGCATCCTGCTGCTCGACGACGCCCTGTCGGCCGTCGACGCGGCCACCGAGGCGGACATCCTGGCCGGCCTCCGCCGCGTCCTGCGGGGGCGCACGTCGATCGTCGTGTCGCACCGCATCTCGACGGTGCGGGCGGCCGACCTGATCCTGGTGCTCGACGAGGGCCGCGTCGTCGAGCGCGGCTCCCACGACGAGCTGGTGGCGCGCGGCGGGCTGTACGCCGGGCTGCATCGGAAGCAACTGATGGAGCAGGCGCTGGAGCGGCGATGATCGAGGCCGACGACGAAGTCCTGGGCAAGGCCTACGACGCCCGGCTGATGCGCCGGTTGCTGGGCTACATGCGCCCCTACCGCGCCGGCATCGGGCTGGCGTTCTTCGCGATCCTGGGGCTCTCGATCCTGCAGCTCGCGCCGCCGTACCTGACCAAGGTCGCGATAGACACCCACATCGCGGCGGGCGACGTGGACGGCCTGACCCCCCTCGCCCTGCTCCTGCTCGGGGTCCTGGCGGCGTCCTGGGTGCTGGAGTCGGTGCAGACCTGGGCGCTGCAGGTCACCGGACAGCGCATCATCCTCGACCTGCGGAGGCAGATTCACGCCCACCTGCAGCGTCTCGACGTGGCGTTCTTCGACCGCAACCCGGTCGGCCGCCTGATGACGCGCGTGACGACGGACGTCGACGCCCTGAACGATCTGTTCGCGTCGGGCGTAGTGTCGGTGTTCCGCGACGTCTTCATGCTGACGGGCATCGCGATCGTGCTGTTCGTCATGGACTGGCGCCTCGCCCTCGTCGCCCTCTCCGTCCTGCCGCTCATCGCGGCGGTGACGCAGTGGTTCCGCCGCAACGCGCGCCAGTCGTACCGCGAGGTCCGGGGCTGGATAGCCCGCATCAACGCCTTCCTGCAGGAGAACGTGACGGGGATGGCGACGGTGCAGCTCTTCCGGCGCGAAGCGCGGCAGTTCGAGCGGTTCGACGCCGTCAACCGGGGATGCCGCGACGCGCACCTCGCGTCCATCTTCTTCTACGCGGTGTTCTATCCCGCCATCGAGGTGCTCGGGGCGCTGGCGGTCGCCGCGATCATCTGGTTCGGCGGCGCGTGGACGCTGCAGGGCAGCCTGGAGCTGGGGTCGCTGGTGGCGTTCGTGCTGTACTCGCAGCGCTTCTTCCGCCCGATCAGCGACCTGTCGGAGAAGTTCAACGTCCTGCAGGCGGCGATGGCGTCGTCCGAACGCATCTTCGCCCTGCTCGACACCCCGGCGGCGGTCACCGGCCCGGCGACCCCGGCCGCGGCGGCGCGCGCGAAGGGGGACGGCGCCCCGGCCCTCGTCTCGGCGGTTCCGGCCGCGGCGGCGGCGCGGGGGCGCGGCCACATCCGGTTCGAGAACGTGTGGTTCGCCTATCGCGGGGACCAGTACGTCCTGGAGGACGTGACCTTCGACGTCGCGCCCGGCCGGCGGGTCGGCGTGGTCGGCGCCACCGGGGCGGGCAAGAGCACCCTCATCAACCTGCTGATGCGGTTCTACGACGTCGGCCGGGGGCGCATCACCATCGACGGCGTCGACGTCCGCGACCTGCCCCTGCGCGGCCTGCGCTCGCGCTTCGGTCTCGTGCTGCAGGACGTCTACCTGTTCTCGGGCACCGTGGCCGACAACATCCGTCTCGGGAATCAGGACGTCACCGACGAGGACGTGCGCCGGGCGGCGGAGGGGGTGCACGCCGGCCGGTTCATCGCGTCACTGCCCGCGGGTTTCGAGACGGCGGTGGCCGAGCGGGGAGCCACGTTCTCGGTGGGCCAGCGCCAACTGCTGTCGTTCGCGCGCGCCCTCGCCGGCCAGCCGCCGGTGCTGCTGCTCGACGAGGCCACGTCGAGCGTGGACACCGACACCGAACGGCTGATTCAGGACGCCCTGCACGTGCTGATGTCCGGCCGGACGACCATCGCCATCGCCCACCGGCTGTCGACGGTGCGGGACATGGACACGATACTCGTCTTCCACAAGGGCCGGCTGCGCGAGCAGGGCAGCCACCGGCAACTGCTCGCGCAGCGCGGCCTCTATCGCACCCTCTACGAACTGCAGTACCGCGACCAGGAGGCCGGGACGGCGCCGCCGGCCTCGCCGGCGCCCGCGCCGCGGTGACGGCGCGGACGCCCGCGGAGCGCCGGGCTAGAGTCCTTCCGCTTCTTTCATCAGGTTGGCGTGGGTCCGGGCCGTTTCGAGTCCGCCCTCGCCCTCCTGCCAGCCGGTGCGTCCGTCGCCGTTGGCGTCGACGCCCGACAGCAGCGCCTGCGCGAGCATGTTCAGCTTCTCGACCAGAGGGGCGGCGTCGGCCGGGGTGGTGGTCCTGGCGATGCGCTTCGCGAGCATGACGATCTCGTCGGCCCGCGCCACCGTGTTCCGGGCCGACGTCGCGACGTGGTTGGCGTGGGTGCGGACCGCGTTCGAAGCGCCGTCCGAGGCGGCGGCGGCGGTGATGTGCTGCGCCGCGCCGGCCGCCGCCCGCTTCACGCCGTAGCCGAGGCCGGGGCCGTTCTCGATCTGTTCGGGATCGACCGCGTGCAGCACGTGGGTGGTGTGCCGCTTCATGCCCGCGAAGTTGCTCGGGTCGCTGGCCGCCAGGCCCGCGTGCCGGGCCGCGATCTCGGCCTCGGCGATGGCCGCCGGCAGCAGGCCCTGCCCGTCCGGCGTGTCGCGCCAGGCGTCGGTGACGTGGCCGATGTGGTTGTGCGCGGCGTTCTGTTGCGCGGCGAGGGGGCCGGCCAGGACCGCCGCGGCGAGCAGGGCGGCGAGGGCGGCGTAGCAGGATCGCTTCATCGGTTCCTCCGAATGGGTGACGGATGACGGGGCGCCCCGTCCGTTGACGATCCGTGTTTATACCGTGCGCGCCGTCCGGCGGCAAGTCGCCTCTACCCGCGCGCGGCCGGGCGGCGGTCAGGCGGGGGGGCCGCCGGCCGCCGGCGTCGGCCGGAAGTGTTCGTATCCGGAGGGGAGCGGCCGGCTGCCGTCCGGGGTGCGCAGCACCAGGCCGGGGGCCTTGGTCAACTCGCCGATGCGGGTGACGGGGACGCCCCGGAACAGGCGGGCCAGGGTCCGGAGTCCGCGGCGGTTGCGGCGCGGCGCCGCCAGCAGCAGCTCGTAGTCGTCCCCCCCGCCGAGGGCCGCTTCGACGGGGTCGCGCCCGTCCCCGGCGAACCACCGGCGCGCCCCGGGATGCACGGGTATCGCGTCCGCGTCGACGACGGCGCCGGCGCCGGAGGCGCGGGCGAGCTGGCGCAGCCCGTCCGCGAGTCCGTCGCTCAGGTCGATGGCCGCCCGCGCCACGCGGTTCCGGCCGAGCAGGGTCCCGATGCGGACCCGCGGCTCGGGGCGCCGGTAACGGCGGATGCAGTCGTCGAGGTCGGGGTCGGAGGCCGCCGGGGCGCCCCGGCGGAGGGCGGCGAGCCCGGCCGCCGCGGCCCCGACGGCGCCGGTCACCCACAGCTCGTCTCCGGGCCGCCCGCCGCCGCGCGTCAGCACCCGCCGGCGCCGGACCGCGCCGACCGCGGTCAGGCCCAGCACGAGGGGACCAGGGGTGCGGGTGACGTTGCCGCCGACGATGGCCGTCCCGTGGCGGGCCGCGAGCGCCAGCAGACCTTCGACCACCGCGTCGAGGTCGGCCGCCGTCATCGCCGCGGGGAGGACGAGGGACAGCACCGCCGCCCGCGGCGCGGCCCCCATGGCCGCGAGGTCGCTCAGGTTCGCCGCGAGGGTCCGGTGGCCGGCGTCGGCCGCCGACACGAACGCCGGGTCGAAGTGGACGCCTTCGACGACGGTGTCGGTGGTGACGACGTCGAGGGCGCCGCGGGCCGGCTCCACCACCGCCGCGTCGTCGCCGATGCCGATGGGGACCCAGTCCGGCGGCGCCGGCGTACGGCGTCGTATCCGCTCGATGACCGCCGCTTCCCCCAGGTCGGCGACGGTCGTCCCGCGGCCGGCGGCGTCGGCGCTAGCGGGCGTAGTCCACCGCCCGGGTTTCGCGGATCACCGTGACCTTTATCTGGCCGGGATACTGCAACTCGTTCTCGACCCGCTTCGCGATGTCCTTCGACAGCCACACCGCCTCTTCGTCGCTCACTTTCCCGCTCTCGACCATGATGCGGACCTCGCGCCCCGCCTGCAGCGCGAACGCCTTCGATACCCCGTCGAACGAGTCGGCGATGCCTTCGAGCTGCTCGAGGCGCTTGATGTACGACTCGAGGATGTCGCGCCGCGCGCCGGGCCGGGCGGCCGAGATGGCGTCGGCGGCCTGCACGAGCATCGACTCCAGCGACGGCCAGTCGATGTCCATGTGGTGGGCGGCCATGGCGTCGATGACCGCCTCGCTCTCGCCGTGCTGGCGCAGGAAGTCGATGCCGAGCGAGAGATGGGTCCCCTGCAGGTCGCGGTCGATGGCCTTCCCGATGTCGTGCACGAAGGCGCCGCGTATCGTCGTATGGGCGTCGAGTCCGACCTCGCGGGCCATGATGCCGGCGAGGTAGGCGACCTCCTTCGAGTGCCGCAGCACGTTCTGGCCGTAGCTGGTGCGGAACTTCAGCCTCCCCATCAGCCGGTGGATCTCCGGGTGCATGTCGAAGAGCCCCAGCTCGAACGCCGCCGCCTCGCCTTCCTTGATGGCCAGCTCCTCCTGCTCGGTCCTGACCTTCTCGACGACCTCCTCGATGCGGGCGGGATGGATGCGCCCGTCCGCGATGAGCCGTTCGATGGCCTGTTTCGCCACCTCGCGGCGGAAGGGATCGAAGCTCGACAGGATGATGGCGCCGGGGGTGTCGTCGACGATCAGCTCGACGCCGGTGGCCTGCTCCAGGGCCCGGATGTTCCGGCCCTCGCGGCCGATGATGCGGCCCTTGAGGTCGTCGCTGGGCAGGTCGACCACCGAGACGGTGCTCTCGATGGCGTGCTCGGGGGCGCTGCGCTGGATCGCCTGGGTGATGATCTGCCGGGCCTTCTCGGCCGCCTGCTCGCGGGCTTCCGCCTCGAGCCGCTTGACGAGGTTGGCGGCGTCGCGCCGCGCCTCCTGCTCGATCTGCCTGACGACGATCTCCTTCGCCTCGTCGGCGGTGAGGCCGGAGACGCGTTGCAGGGCCTGCTGCTGCTCGCGGACCAGGTCGTCGCAGCGCCGGCGCTCGTCGGCGAGCGCGGCGTTCCGCTCGTCGAGCTGCCGCCGCCGTTCGTCGAGCTGCCGCCGCTGTTCCTCGACGAGGTCCTTCGCGCGCCTGGCCTCGCGGTCCTGCTCGGTCAGCTCCTGGGTCCGGCGGGCGAGCTGCCGCTCGATGGAAGCCAGCTCGTCGCGCTGCTCCCGGCTCTCGCGTTCGCTCTCCTGCCGCAGGGCGCGGGCCTGCTCCCGGGCCGCGAACTCGGCCTCCTTCCGGTGGGCGTCGGCCTCCCGGCGGGCGTCGCCGAGCAGCCGCTCCGCCGTCTCCTTCGCCTGGCCGACGGTGCGGGCGGCGCGTTCGCGGGTGACGAACCAGACGAGGCACACGAAGGCGGCGGCCAGGAAGATCCCCGCGGCGGCGACTAGGTCCATGGGTGGTCCCTCGGACCCCGCGGCTGGCGCAGCCGGAGGTCGCGGGGAGCGTCGGACAGACCGGGCGCGGCGGGCAGCGCCTCGACGGGAGGCGCCGGGGGCGGCGGTCCGTAGCGTTTCCGCCGGGCCGCCGACCCCCGGAGAGGAAGGCGCAAGGCCCCGCACTTGCCGTGTGGGGAGGTCGAATGAACCTGCGGCAGCAGGTGGAGCCGCTATCGCCGCTTCGCTTTACGCTACCTCGCGCGGAGGCCTGCGGCGCCACGAAACGTCGCGGCTCTCTTGGGTATAGCGTTGGCTCAAACGAGCCTCCGGAACCATCACGAACACTGCAGGGGAACTCATGAATCCATAACGGCTGCCAACTGCCGGCCGACACGTGCGGCAGAACTTGACCGCCTGTCCGAGTCGCTCTCGATTACCCGATCTTAGAACGAACCCCGGACCGCCCGCAAGGGCGTCGCTCCGGCCGCGGGTCTTCAGGTCCCGGCCGGCGGCTCCGGCTCGGCGTCGGCCAGGGTGGCGTCGATCATGCGCTCGATTTCGCCCGCCCGGGTCTCCAGCGCCATCCCGAGCGAGGTCTCCGTGTCGCGGCTGCGGAAGTACTCGTCGGCGATGTTCATCGCGGCCAGCACCGCGATGCGTACGGTGTCTCCGCCGGTGGAGTGCTCGGTGGCGGTCTGAATCTTGTGTTCGACGTAGTCGGCGAGGCGGTTGATGTACTCGACGTCGAGCGAACTGCGGATCACGAAGCGCTGCCCCATGATTTCCACGGTCACGACCTGCGGCGCCTCGTCCTTCACGGGCACGTCCTTCGAAGTCGTTCACGGGTAAGGCGCCGGTGAAACCGCGCGGCTCCGGCCACCGGCTTCTACAGGCTGATCTCTTCGATCTGATCGAGCATCTTGCTGACGCGGTCCCGGATTTCGTCGCGCTCGGACTGGAGCTCGCGGGTCTGCGTCTCCTGCTGCTGCTCGACCGCCTGCAGCCGGCCGTGGAGTTCCTTGTTCTCGGCCGACAGCGTGGCGTTTTCGTCGAGGGCGAGCTTCAGTTCTTCGCGCGTCGTGGCGAGCACCTCGATCAGGGACTGGATCCGCTCGGCCAACTGTTCGATGGGCTTGAGTTCGACGGGGGCTTCCTGCGTTTTCGCCATGGTGACTCCTCGTGCGCACGCCGCCGCCCTCCGCGGCGCGGGTTGCGGGCGCCGGGCGGTCGGCGGACGACCGTCGTATCGGTCTAACGCTGTATCGCTTTATGGGTTTCCGCGAGCGCCTGCAGCACCCGGCCGGTGCTGCGCTGGACCTCGGCGTCGGTCAGGGTCCGGTCGGGGGCGCGGAACGTCAATCGGATCGACAGGCTGACGGCGCCGGCGGCCACCCCCGATCCGGCATAGCGATCGACTTCCACCACGTCGACCAGGGTCGGTCCGGCCGCCGCCCGGATCGTGTCACGAACGCGCGCCGCGGGCAAGGCGTCGTCGATCTCCACCGAGACGTCGCGCGTCATCGACGGATGACGGGGCACCGGCGCCGTCCGCAGGCGGTCGAAGGCGCCGGGGTCGAGCGGACGCAGGTCGAGCTCGGCCACGTACACCGGGGCCGCTCCGGTCATGCCGCGCGCCGCCGCCAGCGCCGGGTCGAGCTGGCCGGCCTCGCCCAGCCCGACGCGGGCGCCGCCGGTCCGCACCTGTACGCGGGCGCTCCGTCCCGGCGCCAGATGACCGGCCGTCGTCGGCTCGAACGTCGCCTCGAGGCCGAACCCGGCGCACAGGCGCGCGATGACGCCGGTCAGGTCGAAGAGGTCCGCCGGCCGGGCGGGGGCGCTCCAGTGGACCGCGGCCGCCGATCCGGTGAGGGCCAGCCCGAGGGCGGGCGTCTCGCCGTCGCCCCGGCGGAAGCGGCTGCCGATCTCGAACAGCCGCACGTCGTGCCGCTGGCGGCGTCGGTTGCGGACCACGGAATCGACGAGGCCGGAGAGCAGCGAGGGCCGGAGCACGGCGCCGCGTTCCGACAGCGGGTTGCGCAGGGCGACGACGTCCTGCTGGTCGGCGTGGACGGCGCGGGCGGCGGCCTCGTCGACGAAGCCCCAGGTGACCGCCTCCGAAAATCCGCTGCCCGTCAGCAGGCGCCGCACGAGCCGGTCGCGGGCCCGCCAGGGACCCGGGGCCGCCGCGGGGCGGGTCAGGGCCGGGAACGTGGCGGGAATCTCGTCATAGCCGTGGTGGCGCGCCACTTCCTCGATCAGGTCCTCTTCCCGGCTGACGTCCACGCGGAAGGTCGGGACCCGGACGCGCCACGCGGCGCCGCCGCCCCCCGCGGCGGGCGTCGGCTCGAAACCGAGGCGGGTCAGGGCCGGCGCCACGAAGCCCGCGTCGATGGTCTGGCCGAGCACGCGCCCGATGCGGGAGTGGCGAAGCCGTATCTCGATCGGGGCGGGGGGGGACGGAAAGCGGTCGACCGGCGCGCCGCGGGACGCCCCCGCGCCGATGTCCGCCAGCAGCCGGCGCGCCCGGCGGATCGCGGCGGGCGGGGCGGCCACGTCGGCGCCGCGCTCGAACCGGTAGGAGGCGTCGGTGGCGAGGCCCAGCCGCCGGCTCGTGCGCCGCACCGAGATCGGGTCGAACCAGGCCGCCTCGAGCACGATCGTGCGCGTCGCCGCGCTGACCTCCGAGGCGGCGCCGCCCATGATCCCCGCCACCGCCTGCGGGCGCTCGGCGTCGGCGATGGCCAGCATTTCCGGATCGAGGGCCCGCTCCGCGCCGTCGAGGGTGCGGACGGTCTCGCCGGCGCGGGCCCGGCGCACGCGGATCTCGGGTCCCGCGAGCCGGTGCAGATCGAACGCGTGCATGGGCTGTCCGAGCTCGACCATGACGTAGTTGGTGACGTCGACGACGTTGTTGACGGGCCGCACGCCGGCCGCTTCCAGCCGCCGCGCCAGCCACCGCGGCGACGGCCCCACCGTCACGTCGGCGAGCGCTCCCGCGTACCGCGGACAGAGGTCCGGGGCGTCGATGGCGACGGCGACGGCGTCGGCGCCGTCGGCCTCGGGCGCCGGGGCCGTCTCCGGGGGCGTCCGCAGGTCGGCGTCCCAGGCGGCGGCGACCTCGCGCGCGACGCCCAGCACCGACAGGCAGTCGGGGCGGTTCGTCGTGACTTCGACGTCGAGCACCGCGTCCGGGGCGCCGTCCCCGGCCCCGGCGGGGGCGTCCGGCCAGGGCTCGACCGCGCCGACCTCGAACCCGCACGCGGTCAGCTTCCCGGCCAGCTCGTCGATGCCGGCGGGCGCGTCGACGAACTCCCGCAGCCACGATACGAGGACTCTCAATGGGGAAACTGCTCCAGCAGGCGCAAGTCGTTGTCGTAGAAGAGCCGGATGTCTTCGACCCGGTGCTTGAGCAGGGCGACCCGGTCGATGCCGAGACCGAAGGCCCAGCCGGTGTAGCGTTCCGGGTCGTACCCCACCGCCTCGAGGACGGCCGGGTGCACCATCCCGCAGCCGAGGATCTCGAGCCAGCCGGTCTGCTTGCAGACCGCGCACCCGGCGCCGCAGAAGACGCAACCGATGAACACCTCGGCGCTGGGTTCGGTGTAGGGGAAGAAGCTCGGCCGGAACGTGACCCGCGTCCCCGGGGCGAAGAACGCCCGGAGGAAACCGACGAGGGTCCCCTTGAGATCCGCCATCGTGACCCCCTCGTCGACCAGCAGCCCCTCCACCTGCATGAACATGGGCGAGTGGGTCAGATCGGGGGTGTCGCGGCGGTACACCGGCCCCGGCGCGATGATCCGCACCGGCGGCTCGTGCCGTTCCATGTAGCGGATCTGCATCCCCGACGTATGGGTGCGGAGCAGGGTCGCCGGCGCCCCCCCGCCGGGCATCGATCCTTCGAGGTAGAACGTGTCCTGCATGTCGCGGGCCGGGTGGTCCGGCGGCATGTTGAGGGCCTCGAAGTTGTGGTAGTCGTCTTCGACCTGCGGGCCCTGGAGGATCTCGAACCCCCAGGCCTCGAAGATGGCCTCCACCTGCTCGCGGATCAGGGTCAGCGGGTGCCGCCGCCCGAACCGCGGCTCGCGCCCCGGCAGGGTGACGTCGACGGCTCCGGCCGGTCTCGCGGCGGCCCGCAACGCCTCCCGCCGCTCCGCCAGCGCGTGCTCGATCTCCCGTTTCAGGACGTTGGCGCCCTTGCCCAGCGCGGGCCGGGCCTCGGCGGGGGCGGCGGCCACCTGTCGCATCAGGGCCGCGACGGCGCCCCGCTTGCGGCCCAGGTACCGGTCGCGCACCGCCTGCAGGTCCGGCTCGGCCGCGGCGGCCGCGAGATCCGCCTGGAAGGCGGCGCGGATGCCTTCCACGTCGTTGGGCGCGCTCATGATGGGCAGCAGCGGCGTGAAAACCGGCGGCGGGGGGGCCGGAGCCCCGGGGGAACCCGCGGGGAACGTCGTGCGCGTCCCGCCCCGGCGCGTCAGGCGGCGGGCCGCGCGTCGTCGAGCTGCGCCGCGGCCCGGGCCGCGAGCTGGGCGAAGGCGGTGGGTTCCGTCGCCGCGAGATCGGCGAGACTCTTGCGGTCGAGGACGACCCCGGCCGCGCTCAGGCCGCGCATGAACCGGCTGTAGCTCAGCCCGTGTTCGCGGGCGGCGGCGTTGATCCGCTGGATCCAGAGGCGGCGGAAGTCGCGCTTCTTCAGGCGGCGCCCCACGTACGCGTACTCCGCGGCCTTGTCGCCGGCTTCCTTGGCGGCCCTGTACAGCTTGCTCCGGGTGCCGAAGAAACCCTTGGTGCGCGCCAGCAGCTTCTTGCGTTTCGCGCGCCGCACCGATCCGCGCTTGACTCGTGGCATCTATGGGACTCCCTGCATTGCGTCGGCGGCGGGCCGAACCGGCTCCGTCTACCCGTTGGGCAGCAGCCGCTGCACCCGGCGCGCGTCGGCGGCCGAGATCAGCGCCGGCCGCCGGAGGTTCCGCTTCCGTTTCCGCGTCTTGCTGGTCAGGATGTGCTGCTTCAGCGACTTGCTGCGCACCACCTTGCCGCCGGCCGTCCTCCTGAAGCGTTTCGCGGCGCCGCGGTGTGTCTTCATCTTCGGCATTCGAAACTAGCCCCCCTGTCCCTTCCTGGCGCCGCCGACGCCGGACAGGATGATGTGCATCTGGTTGCCCTGCATGCTCGGGCGCGTCTCGGCCGCGGCCACGCCCTCGAGGTCCTCGACCAGGCGGTCGAGAATGCGCCGCCCGAAGTCGGGATGCGCCATCTCGCGCCCGCGGAAGAAGATCGTGGCCTTCACCTTGTCGCCTTCCTTGACGATGCGCTCGATGTGCTTCTTCTTGAAGTTGTAGTCGTGCTCGTCCACCTTGGGACGGAACTTGATCTCCTTGAGCTCGATGGACTTCTGGTTCTTGCGCGCCTCCCGGGTGCGTTTCTGTTCCTGGTAGTGATAGCGCCCGTAGTCCATGATGCGGCACACGGGCGGCGACGCCGTCGGGGAGATCTCGACCAGGTCCAGCCCCTTTTCCCGGGCGATGGCCAGCGCCTGCGGGGGCGACATGATGCCGAGCTGCTGACCCGCGTCGTCGATGACCCGGATCTCGCGCACGCGTATCCGCTCGTTGGTGCGCGTCCGCATCTCACGCCGTTGGTTGCGAACGAAAGCGATAACGTCCCCCCTTGCAGAAGTGGTGCGGGCGCCGCCGGCGTCAGTGCCGCGCCGCGCCGCCGCCGCGCCGCCGCCGCACCTCGTCGAGGGCCGCGGCGATGAAGTCGTCGACCGGGGCGGCCCCGAGGTCGCCGTCCCGCCGGCGCCGGACGGCGACCGTCCCGCCGGCCGCCTCGCGGTCGCCGGTGACGAGCATGTACGGGATCTTCCTGATCTGCGCCGAGCGGATCTTATACCCCATTTTCTCCTGGCGGGCGTCCACCTCGACGCGCAGGCCGGCCGCGCGCAGCCGGGCCGCCGTCGACCCGGCGTAGTCGCGGTGGCGGTCGGCGATGGGCACGACGACCGCCTGCACCGGCGCCAGCCACAGCGGGAACGCCCCGGCGTGGTGCTCGATGAGCAGCGCGATGAACCGCTCGAAGCTGCCGAAGATCGCGCGGTGGATGACCACGGGGCGATGCTCGGCGTTGTCTTCGCCGACGTACTTGAGCTGGAACCGCTCCGGAAGCTGGTAGTCGAGCTGGATCGTCGCGCACTGCCAGTTCCGGCCGATGGCGTCGACGACGTGGAAGTCGATCTTGGGGCCGTAGAAGTTGCCCTCGCCCTCCGCGACGCGGTAGTCCTGGCCGGCCGCGTCGAGGGCTTCCCGGAGCTGGGTCTCGGCCTGGTCCCAGGTCGCGGTCTCCCCCAGGAACGTGCCGGGCCGCGTCGACAGCTCGACCGAGAATTCGAGCTCGAAGTCGGCGTAGACCCGCTGGACCAGGCGCAGGAGGCGTTCGACCTCGCTGCCGATCTGGTCGGGGGCGACGAAGCAGTGGGCGTCGTCCTGGCAGAACTGGCGTGCGCGGGTCAGCCCCGCGAGCACCCCGGACGCCTCGTCCCGGTGCAGCACGCTCTGGTCGTGGTAGCGGATCGGGAGGTCGCGGTAGCTGCGGACCTCGCTGGCGAAGACCAGCATGTGCCCGGGGCAGTTCATCGGCTTGAGACTGTACGTCTCGCCCTCGGACTCCACCCGCAGCATGTTCTCTTCGTAGTGCGCCCAGTGCCCCGACGTCTCCCAGAGCCGCTTGTTGCAGACCAGCGGGGTGCGGAGCTCGACGTAGCCCTCCGGGAACAGGGTCGCCCGCATGTACTCGGCGAGCACGTTCCACAGGGTCGTGCCGTGCGCGAGCCAGAACGCGGCGCCCGGCGCCCACGGGTGGAACGTGAACAGGCCGAGCTCGCGTCCGAGCTTGCGGTGGTCCCGTTTCCGCGCCTCCTCGATCCGCCGCACGTGCTCCCGGAGGGCCTTGTCGGTGAAGAACGCGGTGCCGTAGACGCGCTGCATCGGCTGGTTGCGGGCGTCCCCCTTCCAGTAGGCGTTCGAGCTGTTCAGTACGCGGAACGCCCTGAGCACGCCGCTGGAGGGCACGTGGGGGCCGGTGCAGAAGTCCATGAACACGCCGTCGATGGTGTAGCACGAGACGACCGGTCCGCCCTTCTCTTCGATCAGCTCGACCTTGAGCGGTTCTCCGCGGTCGGCGAAGTAGCGCTTGGCCTCCTCCTTCGGCATCGTCTTGCGTTCGTAGGCGAGGTCCTGCCGGGCGATCTCGCGCATCTTCGCCTCGATCGCCTCGAGGTCTTCGGGTACGAACGGCCGGTCCACGACGAAGTCGTAGAAGAACCCGTCCTCCGTCGGCGGCCCGATGCCGCACTGCGCCTCCGGGAACAGGCTGGTGACGGCGGCCGCCAGCAGGTGGGCGGTGCTGTGCCGATAGAGCGCCAGCGCCTCGGGGCCGTCCCGGGTCACGATGCGGACCGGCGCGTCTTCCTCCAGGGGGTGGCTCAGGTCGACCAGGCGGTCGCCGACGGCGGCCGCCAGGGCCGCCCTGGCGAGGCGGGGCGAAACGTCCTCGGCGACCGCCCGCACGGGGGTCCCCGCCGGCACGCGCCGCGTGGAACCGTCCGGGAGGGTAACGGTCACCTGGTCCATGGTCGTCTGACGTGGCGGTACCCGCGTGATGAGGTGGTAGGCACGGGCGGACTCGAACCGCCGACCTCCTGCGTGTCAAGCAGGCGCTCTAACCAGACTGAGCTACGCGCCTAGGGGACGGACACCCCGAAACACCGAAATATAGCAATCCCCGGCGAATCCGTCAACACGGGGAGGAGGGAGGGGTGCTCGTCAGATTCGTGAGGCCCGTCAGGCGGCGCGGGCGGCTCGCCGCTCCCGGTAGTCCTCGTAGCGGCCGCTGATCTGGCAGCAACGCAGGGCGATGATGGCGTTGGCGCCAGCGACGGTCCAGCGCGCGGCGGTCAGGGTGCGGGGGCGGGCTCGAGGGCTTGGAGGCGCGTGTCGATCCCGTTGACGCGAGTCGCAAGGGCTTCCACTGCGCGCATGGCGGGGGCTCCGGCATTTCCAATGGCTACAGCAAGCTCTGTCGGCGGATTCCCGTAATACACTTGCCCGACCAGATAGGTATACCGGTGCGTGGCCCAGTTGCCGAGCCGGATGGTGCGGGTCTCCCCGAGCGTCGGCTCGTGCTCTTGCGCTTCACTCAAGGGCTTGCCCAGCAAGCCGGAGCCGATGTAGATGTTGTTTTCCCCCGTCCTGTTCCGGACGTTGTCGCCGATGAAGATGTTGCCGCTCCCAGCCCCGTCGCGCGCGGCGTTCCTTCCGATTGCGATGTTGCTGGATCCCAGGGTGTGACGCAGCGCATCTCTTCCGACCGCCGTGTTGTTCCTAACGCCGGCGCCGGCGCCCTGCATGGCCGTCGAGCCGATCGCGGTGTTCCCGCTGCCGGTGCGCAAGCCGGCCAGGGCGCGCCACCCGACGGCCGTGTTCGAACCCCCGCTCGTCACTTCGAGCAACCCGTCGAGACCGAACGCACTGTTGCGTATGCCGGTGGTAAGGTTACGGAGAGCATTCGTGCCATAGCGGGTCGTGCCGACCGGGGGCGGGAGCGCAAGCGCCGTCTCGGCCGCCGCATCCTCGGCCTCCGCCGCCGCGGGCGGATCCCTGAAATGCGCACCGCCGCCGGGTCCCGGCAGGCCCCGGGGGCCCTCCGGTCCGGCGGGGCCGACGGCGCCGAGCGTCAGGTAGAAGTCCGCCTGCGACCCGTCCGGCCAGCGGGCGATCAACCGGTACGTGCCCGGCCGGAGTTCCGGCAGCCAGACCGCTACGCTCGCCTCGGCCGCCCATCGGACGGGCAGCTCGTTGTTGCCGAGGGTGACGACCGGGAACCCTTCGGGGAACCCGGCGCCGTTGAACGTCAGGGTGGCGGTCTCCGCGTCGGCGAACGCTTCGGTGATGAGCGGGCCGCCCAGCGCTTGCGCATCCGCCCCGGAAGGCGCCAGCCCGACCGTGAGCACGGCGATGAGGCACAACCGGAGAATCCTGGTGTTCTTCATCTCGTTTACTCCTTTGCGCCCGAAGAGAGGTTCCGAATCGGTCGTGCTCATCGTGGAACGCGGCGCACGCGCGGCCGGCGTCGGCCTGGAGCTTGATGATCGTGTTTGACGGCGGTTCCCGTGATGCGGGAGATCGGGCGGAGCGACGACCCATCGACCAGCATCTTGATGATCGTCGCCCGCTTCGCCGTGCTCAGCCTGTTCATATTGGTAATGACACAGGCAAGCACGCATGGAGTCAAGGGGATTTCGCCAGAAGCTCGTAAAGCCTGTCGATCCGGGCCGTCAAGTTGTCGATCCGCTTGGTCAGGCTGATGAACAGCCACCCTGTGAACGCGAGGGGAATCGCGTTGATCACGGCCCCGATGATATCGCTGGTCATGCCCCTCCCACCGGGCCGACGCCGCGCGGCGCGCGCTGGCCGATCGCTGCTCGGCCGTCATCTTCGCGGCCCGTGCTCGCCCCCCGGCCGCGGGGTCCGGCGGCGCCGGCCGCTTGGTCTTCGGCGCCTCGTACGTCTCCTCGATCTCGCCCGTCAGGATGCGGGCGACATGCGCGGCGCACGCGCGTTGGTGTCTGGCGGGCGCGGAAAAAAGAGGCTTCAAGGAGATGCTCGCGGCCGAAATCGGGCGGCTATGCCGCGGGTTCCCGCGCCGCCGCGGGCTCCGGTTCCGCCGCGGGTTCCTGCTGCGACAGCTCGGCGAGATGCTCCAGCGCCCGCTCCAGCACGGGGTCGCCGGGGTCCTCGTCGGGCGCGGCCGGCGCCGGCTCGTCCGCCGGCGCCAGCTCGACCGGCGGCTCCTGCACGGTGACCGCGGCCGCCACCCCCCGGCGGTGGATCGACTCGCCGGCCGCGGTCAGATAGTGCGTCGACGACAGCAGGAGGCCGCCGCCGTCGGGGAGCCGGACCAGCGTCTGCTCCGCCGCCCGGCCGGCGGTCCGGATTCCCACCGTCTCGGCCCGTTCCGCGCCGGTGAGCGCGGCGGCGAACAGCTCGGCCGCCCCCGCCGTGCCGAAGTCGGTCAGGAGCACCACCGGCGCGGCGATCGACGGGGGCCGCGGACCGCGGGCGACGGGCTGCTGCCCGTCCGGCGATTCGCGGACCACGAGCGGGTCGGCGTCGGTGAACAGCTCCGCCGCCGCGGTCCCGCTCTCGAAGGTCCCCGTCGCGGCGCCGCGCAGATCGATGACGAGGCGCTCGGCGCCGCGGTCGGCCAGACCGTCGTTCGCGGCGGCGATCGCCCCCGCGGTGGTCGCGTCGAACTCGGCGATGCGGAGATAGCCGACGCCCGGCGCCGCCATGCGGCTCGTGACGTTCGCCGACCGTCCGGCGTCCCGCACCAGATCCAGGGTCACCGGCTCGGCCGCGTTGCCGCGGATGACCTCCAGGGTCACCGTCGAACCCGGCGCCCCGCGCAGGAGGTGCCGGGCGCGGACGACGGACATCGTCCGCGTCGGGCGCCCGTCGATCTGACGGACGTAGTCGCCGGGCCGGAGACCGGCCGCGGCGGCCGGCGAGCCTTCCCGCGCCGCCACGACCTGCACGTAGTACTGCCGCGTCAGGGTGAGGCCCACGCCGGCTTCCGCGTCGTCGAAGCCGGCGTCGTGGAGCCGGACCTCGTCCGGGGTCAGGTACGAACTCTCGGGGTCCAGCCCTTCCGCCAGGCCCCACAGCGCGCCCCGCATGACGTGCTCGACGTCCACCTCTTCCACGTAGTTGCTGGTGACCAGCGACACCACCTCTTCGAAGGTCCGGAGGTACCGGTAGGCGCCTTCCTGGGCGACCACGCGCCCCAGCACGCTCCCGATCAGCGTGTAGGCCATGATCGGCAGCGTCAACGCGAGGACGACGAAACGGGTGCGGTCGGTCACGAGCAACCTCGATGCCGTGGTCCGCCCGGGCACGGACCCCTTGCCTCTGCCACGCCGCCATTCTACCGAATCCGCGGGGCGGCCGTCGATGGCGGACCGGCGCCGCGGTCCGCGCGCCCGGTGCGCGTCGGATTCGTGAGACGAGCGCCCGTTGGCGGGCAGGGTCGTCGATTGCGGCGCCGTTCCCGGCCTCCGGGCCTTCCGAACGGGTGCGGACGCCGCGGAACCGGCCGCGCCGGACGCCCCCGGCGGCGGCGTCTCGCTGCATCGACGCGCACCCCGCGCCCCGCCGCCGCGACGGCCGCGGCCGGCGGGATGCTAGTCTTGTCCCGTATGGACGAGGGCCGTCCGGCCGCCGCGCCGGTCCGCGGTGCGAGATCGCTCGGGCTGGATCCGGGACGGCGCCGCGTCGGGGTCGCGGTGAGCGACCCCACCGGCACGCTCGCGTCCCCCTGGCGCACGGTGAGCGGCGCCGGTTCGGCGGACGCGGTGGCCGGGCGGGTCGCGGGGCTGGTCGCCGAGCTGGCCGCCGGCGACGCGCCCGTCGTCCGCGTCGTGGTCGGGCTGCCGTCCCGTCTGGACGGGGGCGCCCACGCGGGCGGCGCGCGGGCGGCGGCGGTGGCGCGGGCCGTCGAACGCCGGACCGGCCTGCCGGTCGCCCTGCAGGACGAGCGGCTGACGAGCGTCGAGGCCGAGCGGCGGCTGGCGCTGCGCGAGCGCGACTGGCGCCGGCGCCGGGCGCGGCTGGACGCCGCCGCCGCCGCGATCATCCTGCAGGATCATCTCGACGAGCGGGACCGGGAGAAGGGCGGATGAAGAAGCTCCTCGCGCGCGCTGTCGGCGTCGCGCTGCTCGCGGGCGGACTGGCCGCCTTCGGCGCCCGGCTCCTCTACGAGCGGGCCGGCGAGGCGTACCGCGGCTACGACGGCGCCGAGGTCTTCGTGGACGTCCGGCCGGGGACCTCGACCCGGGAGATCGGCCGCCTCCTCGTGGCGTCGGGCGTCGTCCGCGACGAAACCGCGTTCCGCGTGGCGGTGTGGCGCAGCGGGCGGGACCGCGGGCTGCAGGCCGGCGAGTACCGGTTCGCGGCGCCCCTGTCGGCCCTGGCCGTCGTCGAGACGATCGCGGAGGGGAGGGTCCACCTGGAGCCGGTGACCTTTCCCGAAGGGCTCACCCGGCGCGAGATGGCCGTGCTCTACGGCCGTTCGGGATTCGGATCGGCCGAGGCGTTCCTGGCCGCCAGCGCGCGCGCCGACCTCGTGGCCGACCTCGACCCCGACGCCTCCGACCTCGAAGGGTACCTGTTTCCGGAGACCTACTCGCTGCCGCGCGGCGCCACCGCCGACGACCTCGTCGAGGCGATGGTCGCGCAGTTCCGGCGGGCGTTCGACGCCGATCTGCGGGCGCGGGGGGAGGCGCGCGGGCTCGGCGTCCGCGAGGTCGTGACGCTGGCGTCCCTCATCCGGCGGGAGACCGGGCTCGACGAGGAGCGGCCGATCGTCTCGGCCGTCTACAACAACCGCCTCGACCGGCGGATGCTGCTGCAATGCGACCCGACGGTCATCTACGCCCTGCAGCAGGCGGGGATCTACGACGGGAACCTCACCCGCGAGAACCTCCGGTTCGACTCGCCCTACAACACGTACGTGTACCCCGGGCTGCCGCCGGGGCCGATCGGGGCGCCCAACGCGGCCGATCTCCGGGCCGCGGTCGCGCCGGCGGACGTGCCCCATCTCTACTTCGTCAGCCGCAACGACGGATCGCACGTCTTCGCGGACACCCTGCGCCAGCACAACCGCAACGTCCGCGAGCACCAGATCGAGTACTTCCGGCGTCGCCGGGGCCGCTGACGTCGGCGGCGTCGACCGTCTCCCATGCACGATCTCGCCGTACTGCGCCATCTGGCCCTGATCGTCGGTCTCGCGATCCCCGTCGCCGCCCTCGCGCACCGCCTGCGGGCGCCGACGCTGGTGGGCTTCCTGCTGGTCGGCGTCGCCATCGGTCCGCACGGCGCCGCCCTCATCCCCGAGCCGGACGCGGTGGCGGCGCTGGCCGAGATCGGGGTGGTGCTGCTGCTGTTCGAGATCGGGCTGGAGCTCTCGCTGTCGCAGGTGCTGGGCTGGGGGGCGTCGATCCTGGTGGCGGGCGGCCTGCAGGTGCTCGGCGTCGTGGTCCTCGCCGCGGCGGCGGGCCCCGTGCTCGGCCTCCCGGTGGGGCAGAGCCTGTTCTACGGCGCGCTGGCCGCCCTGTCGTCCACCGCCATCGTCAGCAAGACCCTCGCGGACCGGGGCGAGCTGGACGCGCCGCACGGCCGCGAGGCCCTCGCCGTCCTGCTGTTCCAGGACCTCGCCATCGTGCCCCTCATGCTCGTCGTGCCGCTGCTGGGCGGCGGCGGCGCGGGCGGGGCGGGCGGCGCCGGGCTCCGGCTCGGGCTGGGCCTCGCCGCGCTGGTCGCGCTCGTCGCGGGCGGCCGGCTCGTGGTCCGCTGGACCCTGGACCGCATCGTCGAGACCCGCGACCGGGACCTGTTCACCCTGTGCGTGGGGTTCTTCGCGATCGGGACCGCGCTCGCGGCGTGGACCGCGGGGTTCTCGCTGGCCGTCGGCGCGTTCCTCGCCGGCCTGATCATCTCCGAGTCGGAGTACGGCCTGCAGGCGCTCGACGACGTCATGCCGTTCCGCGCCCTGTTCAGCGGGGTGTTCTTCACGTCGGTCGGCATGCTGCTCGACCTGACGGTGGTGGGGGCGCACCTGCCGCTGATCGCGGGGGGCGCGGTGCTGCTGCTGGCGGTGAAGGCGGCGGTCGCGGCGGGGGCCGTGATGGCGCGCGGCCGCCGGTTCGACGTTGCGCTCGCGACGGGGCTGAGCCTCGCCCAGATCGGGGAGTTCTCGTTCGTGCTCGCGGCCGCCGGACTCCCGCTGGGGCTGTTCGGCGCCGGTCACTACCAGGTGTTCCTGGCCGTCGCCGCGCTGTCCATGACGGCGGCGCCGTTCCTGGTGACGGTGTCCCGGCCGTGGGCGGTCCGGCTGGCCGCGGGGAAGGGACCCGGCCCGGCCGCCGAGCCGCCCCCGCCGGTCCCGCGGGACCACGCCATCGTCGTCGGCTACGGTCTGGCCGGCCGCTATCTGGCGAGGATGCTGCAGGCGGCGGGCATCGAGTGCGCGGTCATCGACCAGAACGCGGAGCTGGTGGCGGCGGCGCGGCGTGAGGGGTTCGCGGCGCTGTACGGCGACGGCGCCGGCCACCCCGTGCTGGAGCGGGCCGGCGGCGGCGGGGCGCGGCTGGTGGTCTTCGCGATCTCGTCCCCGTTCGACGAGCGGCGGGGGGTGGCGGCGGCCCGCCGCGCCGCCCCCCGCGCCGCCGTGGTCGTGCGGACCCGTTACGTCGGCGCCATCGACGAGCTGATGCGGCTCGGCGCCGCCGAGGTCGTGGTCGAGGAGTTCGAGGCTTCGCTGGAACTGTTCGCCCGGGCCCTGGAACGCTACGAGATACCGGCCGCCCGGATCGCGCGCGAGCTGGACGCGGTGCGCGGCGAGCACTACGGCCTGCTCCGGGGGCGCGCCCGGCCCAACCTGCATCTCGACACGTTGAAGCACCTCGGCATCCACCACGCCCTGGAACTCGCGGAAGTCGAGGCGGGCTCGGCGGCGGTGGGGGAGAGCGCCGCCTCGCTCGATCTGCGCCGCGCCACCGGCGCGGTGCAGATCGCGGTGATCCGGGACGGCCGGCCGCACTACCAGCGCGAGGCCGGCTTCACGTACCGCGCGGGAGACACGGCGGTGCTGGTGGGCGACCGCGAGGCCCTCGACCGGGCGGCGGCGTTGTTCAGGGCGTGACGCCCCGGCGCGTCCGGGGCGCGGGCGCGTCGCTCGGCGCCGCGGCGGGGGCGGGTCCGCCGGCCGTCCACTTCCGCCAGCCGTCCACTTCCGTGTAGAACGCCGCCGCCGCGTCCCGGCCGTCGGCCGCGTTCCGCCGAAGGGCGGCGCCCGCCGGCCCCGGCAACCGGACCGCCTGCGAGAGCAGGAGGGCCAGCCCCGCCAGCGCCAGCATCCCGGCGACGAGCCGCCCCGCGCGCCCCCGTTTCATGCGGATGCCTCCGTTCTCTCCGTACGAGCCGGTGCGGCCGGCGCGGGACCGAGGCGTCATCCCCTTGGCCAGAAGCGGAGCAGGGCGAGAACCAAGGCAAGTACTACTCCGGCGATCCATCGATAGATTTTCAATTCGGTTTCTATCGCCGTGAGGCGTTCCCGGATCCGGGTGCCGGCCTCGGCCTCGTCCGGACCGAGATGCTCGACGCCGTGGTCCGAGGCCGCCCGCCGAACTTCCTTTTCGGCTGCTTTCCGGATGAACTTCGTCAACTCGGCGCGTTGCTGGCTATCCATGCCGGCTTCGGTCCGATCTCGCCGAGAAGCTCGCGATAGTGTTTCCGAATGAGCTCGTTCGGAATGATGGCGCCGATGCCGTGCTTGCGCCGTGTGACGTCCCAGGGCGTATCGGGCTGATGGGTGAGGCTGGACAACTCCAGGGCGGAGTAGCTGCGGTACACCTCCTCCACGACTTCGATCAGGTCCTGGTGCCGCTCGTCCAGCATCTCGGAGCGGTCGACCGGCACCGTCGTGATGGAATCTCTTCCGAACGACCTGTAGCGGCGATAGACGCTGGGGACCACCGGACCGTAGCGCCATGCTTCGACCGGTTCGTCGACGAGGGGCTGGTCCGTCAGGCCCAACACCCATCCGTGACAGATGTAGACGAGCTTGAGCACGTGCATCGGCGTCGTTTTCGTTCCGCGCCGAAGCCAGAGGACATGCTCGGCGATCACCTGTGGTGATCGAACCGGGGATTTCGTCTTCGTCCGGTTCATCTGCGTTTCTCCCAGCCCTCGGTCATTGTCGGTCGTGGGGGAGATGCCGTCAAGCGCGGACGGCGTCAGACGGCCTTCACGACGCCGGGTCGAACAGGACGCCTCCGAACGCCAGCCAGGCCGCGAGCAGGGTCAGCGCCAGGTTGAACGCCTGCCCCACGACGTACAACTGGACCGGCCGGCCTCCCGCCACCTGACCGGCGAGGGCGCGGAAGTCGGACTCGAGCCCGATGCTGACGAACGCGAGGCAGAAGAGCCAGCCGCGGAGGTCGGACGTGAGGTCGATGACGTCGGCGACCGCCTCGTCGCCCAGGACCGGCGTGAGCACGAACGAGAACAGCAGCGACGCGCCGAGGAAGCCGAGGATGAACTTGGGGAAGCGGGTCCAGACCTCGGCGGCGGCGGGTCGGGTCGAGACCCCCGGCCCGTCGACGCGGGTCACCCACCAGACGGCCACGAGGAACGCCACGACGCCGATCAGGACGTTCTGGATCATCTTGACGACGGCCGCCACCTGTTCCGCCTCTTCGCCGAGCATCGCCCCGGCGGCCACCACGGCCCCGGTGGCGTCCACGGTGCCGCCGATCCAGGCCGCCCCGACCGTCGGGTCCATGCCGACGGCGCGGATTCCCAGCGGCATGACGATCATCATGACGACGGTGAAGATCAGGGTCATGCCGACCGCGAGGGTCAGTTCGTCCTTCCTGGCCCGGGCCGCCGCGGCCGTCGCGATCGCCGCCGACACGCCGCACACCGACGTGGCCGCGGCGATGACGATGACCAGCGAGGGGCTGCCGATCTTCAGCACCCGGGTGCCGAAGCGGTACATGAAGACGATGACGACCGGCGTGACCAGCCACGCGACGACGAGGCCCGGCGGGCCGAGGGTCAGGATGCGGTTGAACAGGATCTCGGCGCCGAGCAGCACGAGGCCGGTCTTGATGTACAGCTCGCTGCGCAGGGCCGGCTTCAGCCAGCCCGGGGCGCCGGCGGTGTTCGAGATCGCGAGGCCCAGCAGGATCGCCCAGAAGGCGTAGCCGACGCCCGCGGCCCGGATTCCGGTCTGGGCGGCGAGGGCGTGGGACAGCACCGCGAGTCCGAACAATCCGAAGAATCCGGCCTGGTGCTCGATGAGCCGCCCCCCCAGGGCCGGCGCCGCCAATCCGGTGACGAGGGCCAGCCCCAGGCCCAGCATGGCCAGTCCCGCCACCCGTCCGTCGAAGGCGGCGAGGGGGTTGGCGGTCCAGCCGCCGACGCCCGCGACACCGGTCAGGAGCCCGAGGGCGGCGGCGGCGATGAGGAGTCCGCCCAGCCCGATGGCCCACCCGTCTTCCGAGGCCGGGAGCGCGGACCGGCCGGAGGCCGGCGGGGCGTCGTCAGGCATGGATCGATTTCGGCGGCGGTTCACGAGGCGCGGGGATTATAATGCGTGCCGGTTCCGGTATCGACGGCCCGCGTCCGCATCCGCACGGGAGGAGCTTCCGCCATGACCTTCGGCACTCGTGTTCCACGGCGCAGACTCCTGGCCGGCCTGACGTTGAGCATCGCGGGCCACGTGCTGCTCGGCGCCTGGGGCAAGGGCGCCCTCAACTCCGCCCTCGCCGGCCTGGCCCTGCTCGTCACGACCCACGGCGCGCCGGCGGCGGCGCAGACCGAGCGCCTGGAGCTCGCGGGGCTGGGCGCGCCGGTGGAGATCGTCACCGACCGCTGGGGCATCAACCACATCTACGCCGAGAACGAGGAGGACCTCTTCTTCGCCCAGGGCTACGCGGCGGCCCGCGACCGGCTGTTCCAGTTCGAGGTATGGCGGCGGCGGGCGACGGGCACGGTGGCGGAGATTCTCGGCCCGCGCGAGCTGCAGCGCGACGTCGGGGCGCGGCTGCACCGGTTCCGCGGCGACATGACCACCGAGATGAACCACTATCACGACCGCGGAGACCGGATAATCCCGGCCTTCGTGCGGGGCGTCAACGCGTACGTCGATCGGACCGCGGCCGACCCGTCGCTGCTGCCGATCGAGTTCGAGCTGCTGGGCATCACGCCCGGGCGCTGGACCCCGGAGGTCGTCGTCTCGCGCCACCAGGGACTGGTGGGGAACGTCACGGCCGAGATCGCCAATGCGCGGGCGGTGGCCCTGCTCGGCCCCGACGCCGTCAAGGAACTGAACTACTACTACGGCGACCCCGACCTGACCCTCGATCCGGCCGTGGACCCGGCGCTGCTCGACGACGGCATCCTCGACCTCTATCGGGCGCACCGGCGCCCGGTGCGTTTCGAGCCCGACGACGTGGCGCGGGCCCACCGCGGCGACCGGGCCGCGTTCGAGCGGCTCGCCGCCGCCCTGCCGAGCGAGATCGACCTCGAGCGGCGAGACTACGATGCCGTCGGCAGCAACAACTGGGTGGTGGCGGGCAGCCGCACCCTGACCGGATTCCCGCTCATGGTCAACGACCCCCACCGCGTGCAGAGCGCGCCGTCGCTCCGCTACTGGGTGCATCTGGTGGCGCCGGGCTGGAACGTCATCGGCGGCGGCGAGCCGGTCCTGCCGGGGGTGTCGATCGGGCACAACGAGCACGGGGCGTGGGGGCTGACGGTCTTCGGGCAGGACAACGAAGACCTCTACGTGTACGACACCAATCCCGCGGACCCGAACCAGTACCGCCACCTGGGACGCTGGGAGACGATGACCGTCATCGACGATCGCATCCCGGTGAAGGGGCAGGACCCGGTCGACGTCCAGCTGAAGTACACGCGCCACGGCCCGGTGCTCCACGAGGACCGCGACAACCACAAGGCGTACGCGTTGCGCGCGGCGTGGCTGGACTACGGCGCCGCCCCCTATCTCGCGAGCCTGCGCATGGACCAGGCCCGCACCTGGGAGGAGTTCCGCGAGGCGTGCCGCTACAGCCGCATCCCGTCCGAGAACATGGTCTGGGCCGACCGCGGCGGGACCATCGGCTACCAGGCCGTGGGCGTCTCCCCGATCCGGCCGCACCACAGCGGGCTCGTGCCGGTGCCGGGCGACGGCCGCTACGAGTGGGACGGCTACCTGCCGATCTCCGCCCTGCCCGGCGTCGTCAATCCCGAGAAGGGGTTCTACGGCACCGCGAACAACTACACGGTGCCCGACGGCTACCCCCACTGGGAGGCGCTGCACTACACGTGGGGCGACCAGATGCGGGCGGCGCGGGTGGAGGAGATGCTCGACGCCGGCCGGCACGTGACGGTCGTCGACATGATGCGCATGCAGCACGACGACCTCACCGTCGCGGGCCGCAACGTCGTCCCGCTGCTGCGCGATCTGGAATTCGCGGACCCGCGGGCCGCGGCGCTGCGCGACCGCCTGCGTGGCTGGGACTTCGTGCTCGACCGCGACTCGGTCGAGGCCGCGGTCTACGTCGCCTTCGAGCGCCGCCTGCGCACCAACGTGCGCGACCTGATCGTCCCCGAGGCGGCGAGGGACTTCATCGGGGGCCTGAACACCAAGCGCCTCATCGACTGGCTGGCGGCCCCGGACGGCCGGTTCGGAGACGACCCGGTGGCCGGCCGCGACGCGGTGCTCGCCCGCAGCCTGACCCAGGCGCTCGCCGATCTCGAGGCGCGGCTCGGGCCGGACCGGTCCCGCTGGCAGTACGGGCAGGCGCGCTTCAAGCACGCCCTGATCCGCCATCCCCTGAGCGCGGCGGTCACCCCCGAGCTGCGGGCCCGCCTCGACGTGGGGCCGGCGCCGCGCGGCGGGTACGGGGGGACCGTGCACAACACCGGCAACGGCGACAACCAGACGTCCGGCGCGTCGTTCATGATCGTGGCGGACACCGCGGACTGGGACAATTCCGTCGGGTTGAACACCCCCGGCCAGTCCGGCGACCCCGACAGCCCGCACTACCGCGACCTGTTCGATCTGTGGGCGCGCGGCCGGTACTTCCCGATTTTCTACAGCCGAGGCAAGGTCGATTCGGTCACCGAGAGCGTGACCCTGCTGCATCCGCCGGCCGCGTCGACCGGGGCCGGCGGGCGGCCGCCGGCGTAGGCGCCGCGGCCCGGCGGGGAGGAGGGGCCGCCGGCCGGCGCGGCGGCTGCCGGCGGCAGTATCGGAGAGCGCAATCGCGGCGGTCGGAGGACCGCGGCGGAGAAGCACGAGGGGACACCATGCAGAGACGAAGACCGGCGATGGCGGCGGCGGTGGTGGCGGCGATGGCGGCGGCGCTCGGCGCGCCGGCGGTCGCCGAGGCGCAGATCGACTCGACGGCGGCGTGGGCGTCGCACCTGTCGAACACGTATCGCGTGGAGCCGAACGTCACCTACCACACGGCGAACAACCGGGACAACAAGGTCGATCTCTATCTGCCGCGCGACGCCGCGGGGCCGACCCCGGTGCTGATGTACATCCACGGCGGAGGCTGGCGCGCCGGCTCGAAGGAAGGCAACGTCCTGCGCCTGCTGCCCTGGCTGGAGAAGGGCTGGGCGGTCGTCAACGTGCAGTACCGGCTGGCCCAGGTGTCGCTCGCGCCGGCCGCGGTCGAAGACTGCCTGTGCGCGCTGCGCTGGGTGATTCGCAACGCCGGGGAGTACAACCTCGACGCCTCGCGCATCGTGGTCACCGGGAACTCCGCCGGCGGGCACCTCGCCCTGACGACGGGGATGGTCCCCGCGTCGGCCGGGCTCGACCGCGAGTGCCCGGGATCGGAGACCCTGTCGGTGGCCGCGGTCATCAACTGGTACGGCATCACCGACGTCGGCGACCTCCTCGACGGCCCCAACGTGCGGACTTACGCGGTGACCTGGCTGGGCAGCATGCCCGACCGGTTCGAGGTGGCCGAGCGCGTCTCGCCCCTGACGTACGTACGGCCCGGGCTGCCCCCCGTCCTGACGATCCACGGCGACGCGGACGGAGTGGTGCCCTACGAGCACGCGACCGGGCTCCACGCGAAGCTCGAGGCGGCGGGAGTCGCCAACCAGTTGCACACGGTGCCCGGCGGCGGGCACGGCGGGTTCGACCGCGAGGAGACGGTGGCCATCTTCGAGACCATCCAGGCGTTCCTGGCGACCCACGGCCTGACGGCCGGCGGGGCGGAGAAGACCACCGGCGGGCAGTAGCGGACCGTCCTTGACAGCCCGTGGTGAAAGTCTCCGCTGCATTGCGAGCGGCGATGCATCCCGCCTGACTGCGTCGTTCGGCGGTTGCATATGCCCGACGCGGGCCTTTCTCACGCCTTGTCAGGCGGGCGCGGTGCGTCCACCACGGGCTGTTGAACGAACTTCCCGTCCGGCCCGCAGCCGGCCCCCGCAAACTGCCGGGGAACGGGTCGACGGCATGGCAGCTTTCATGCAGGACGGTCCCGCAGCGTCACCATTCTTCTCGCCGCCCGCGCGGCGCGTGCGGGCGGCGCTCGGCGCGCTGGCCGCCGCGGCGCTGGCCGCCGGCGCGCAGGCGCCGCTCTCCGCGCAGAGCCTCGGGCCGGCGGTCGCCGACTTCTGGGCCGCCGGCTCGCCCGCGGAGATCGACCGCGCGGTCGAGCGGATCCTCGCGCTCGACCCCGACGTCGGGGCGCTGTGGCCCCTCGTGCGGGCCGGGGGCGTCTACGACGCCGACGTCCCGCGGGGGCGCCGGGTGCTGACCCGGCGGAATCCCGAGGGCGTCGAGTACCGGACCGTCGCCTGGATCCCGGCCGGCTACGACCCCGCCCGCCGCTATCCGGTGCGGGTCTATCTGCACGGCGGAGTCAGCCGGCCGCGCCGCGGCGAGGGCGCCTGGTGGCGCAACCAGGAGCGCTACGCGCGGGACGACGCCATCGTCCTGTTCCCCGAGTCGTGGCGTGAAACCATGTGGTGGCACGCGAGCCAGATCGAGAACCTCGCCGGCGTGGTCAACGACCTCAAGGGGACCTACAACGTCGACGAGAACCGGGTCCATCTGCTGGGGGTGTCGGACGGGGGGACGGGGGCGTTCTACCACGCGTTCAAGGCGCCCACGCCGTGGGCCGGGTTCCTGTCGTTCAACGGCCATCCGGTGGTGCTCGCCAGCCCGTCGACCGGCGCCGACGGCCAGATGTACGTCACCAACCTGCGGAACAAGCCGTTCTTCGTGGTGAACGGCGGCCAGGACCGGCTGTACCCCGCCGCCTCGGTGGTCCCCTTCCTGCAGCTCTTCGTCGACGCGGGAGTCCTCGTCGATTTCCGGCCGAGACCCGAGGCGGGTCACGACATGCGGTGGTGGGACGAGGAGAGCCCGCGGATCGACGCGTTCGTCGTGGCCCGGACCCGCCGGCCGCTGCCCGACCGGCTGGTCTGGGAGACGGAGTCCGCCGAGCGGTCCAACCGCGCGCACTGGCTGGTGATCACCGGGCTGGGAAGCGTGGACGGCGAAGCGGACTTCGACGACTTCAACGAGGTGACCCCCCGCGCGCCTGGCGCGCCGATCGGCTTCAACCGGTTGGGCGAGCTCGAATCCGGCGGCATCGTGCTCATCGACGTCGTGGCGGGGTCGATCGCCGAAGCCGCGGGGGTCCGCGCCGGCGACGTGCTCGTGGCCGTGAACGGCAGGACGGTGGCGACGGTGGACGATCTCCGCGAGGCGGCGCAGGCGCCCCGGGACGCTCCCGGTCTCGGCGTCGCCGTCGAACGGGAAGGCGAGCGTCTCGACTTCGTCCTCCTGCCCCCCGACGACGTCCCCGCCGCGCCGGCGCGGACCGCGTTCCCCCGCCCCGCCCCCGCCGGGCGGGTGCAACTGCTGCGCGCCGGCAACGAGATCAGGGCGGCGACCCGCGGCGTGCGCCGCTTCACGCTGCTGCTCTCGCCCGAGCAGTTCGACTTCCGGCGCCCGGTCCGGGTCGTCACCAACGACGTGCTCTCGTTCGAGGGCGTCGTCGAGCCCGATCCGGCCGCCCTGCTCCGGTGGGCGGCCCGCGACCGCGACCGCACCATGCTCTTCGGCGCCGAGCTCGACGTCGAGGTGCGCGCCCCCTCGGTGCCGTAGCGGCCGGCGAAGTCCTCGCAGGCGCCATCGACGCCAGGCTTGTTTTCGCCGTGACGCGCCCAAGGGGATGGATCGGCGACAGTCAACTCCGGCTGGATTCGTCAGGGTCGTTTTCGGCCAGGGTTTTCAAGTCGTCTTCCGGCGGGGGGATCAGGATGCGTTCGATCTCTCGCGGTTCGAACTTCGTCAGGCCGCCGGCGTAGGTGCGTCCGGCGGAAGCGCGGACGTTCCCCCGCAACCAGGCCGCCAGCGCGTCGAGCGTCGCGGCGGACAGCGGCTCGCGCGGGTAGAGTCCGTGCGCGATGTTGAGGTGGCGCGCGCCGCGCGGGTTCCTGACGAACGCCGGCGGTCGGCGCGCCATGTAGGTGCAGAGGATCGGCGCGGGGTCTCGCAGGCCGACCGCCCACCAGGCCCGCCGGGCGCCGGCGACGTACGAGGCGTCGGCTCGCATGCTCCTGGCCCAGCGGAGGAAGCGTCGGACCTGATCGCGGGCCGCGGCGTCGAGATCGCCGAGGTCGATCGGCAGGTCGATCACACGGCGCAGGGTCTCGACGGAAGAGAGGCGCGGCCCGGCGTCGAACAGTTCGCGGGCCCTGGTGACCGACGCGGCCAGCACGGCGTCCGGCAGCGGCCCGGGATAGCGGCCGGCTATCCAGACCGCGTTGCAGCCGGTGACCTGCCCCCGGTGGACCCGGCACAGCTCGCCGAGTTCGACGTAGCCGCGGGGCGCGCGTTCGGCCGGCCGCAGGAAGGGGGACCATCGGCGCGCCGCGGCGAGCCGGGACCTCGGGACCGGGCGGCCCCCGTCGAGGGCGCCGAGCTCCGAGACCGCGCCGACCGCTCGCACCCGGATCGCCTCGGTCGGGCGCCCGGTGTGGAAACAGGCGATGGCGCCGGTCGCGTCGGCGTCGGGGAACGGCGCCGCCGCGGGAGCCATGACGTGCAGCGCGGCGCCGCCGAGGACGCCCGCGAACGCCTTGCGCACGACGTCGCCGTAGTTCACGTCGAGCCATTCGGCCGAGGTGATGAACGCGCCGTAGTCGCCCGGCCTGGCGAGCTGGCACGTCTTCAGCAGGAAATGGACGTGCAGTCCGGCGAGCCGGCTCGCCCGGAGGCCGTACCGCGCCGCCGCCTCCGCCAGCCAGTCCTTCCAGGCCGGCGCGACGTCGTGGTGGCGGACGTAGGGCGGGTTGCCGACGTACAGGGTCGATCCGTCGACGCCGGGCAGATCGACCGAGCGATAGTCGGCCGCGAGCAGCGTCAGCCGATCCGCCATGCCGAGCACGGCGGCGTTGGCGCGCAACGTCAGCGCGGCCAGGGGGTCCGTTTCCACCGCCACCAGCGCCGCTTCGGGGAAGGCGCGCCCGGCCGCGAACAGGAAACGGCCGGAACCGGCGCCGGGGTCGACGACGCGCGCCGGCCGGCCGGCGTCGGCGGCCCACCGGAGCATCGACTCGACGATCGGCCGGGGCGTGTAGACGGCGCCTTGCCGGCGGCGCGTCGTCGGCGGACGCAGCCGGCAGAAGGCGTCGCCGAGCGGATCGTCGCCGGCGGCGATGGCGCGGGCGACAGGCCGCACGCGGCCGGGAAACGGCAGCGCGGCCTGACCCCGAACGGCCTGCCCGCCCGGATCCGGACACGGCCGGACGCCGGCCAGCTCGGCGGCGAGCGCCGCCAGTTCTTCTTCGGTCGCCGGAGACGCGAAGGTGGTCCGCACGGGTTCAGGAACGTCGCGGCGGTCCGGCCTCGCGGCGGACGTGCCGCGAGGCGTCCCGCGCAACGCCGTCCGGCCGGCGAAGCGCCGCCGGCCGGCGCGAGCCGCACGTTCAGCATAGCATCCGACCGCGCCGGGGCGTCCGGTCCCCGCCGCCCGGACGGAGGTCCATCGATGGCGGCGGCGATGATGGTCGAGATTCGGGGGGAAACGGGCCGCGAAGGTCAGAACCGGAGCCGCAGCCCGCCGCCGGCGTGCAACCCGCCGGCATCGACGGGGACCGTCCCGCCGCCGGCGCCCGTCAGTTCGACCGACGCCCTCGAGTAGCGCAGCACGGCGCCCACCCCGACCGCCCCCGAGAAGAAGAACCCGACGTCGGCGCCGGCGTGGAAGCCGAACGCCGACGAGGACACGCTCGACGTGGACGTGGACGCGGCGGTGAAGGCGGCCTCGTCGTAGGGATAGGCGTGGTCGTGTCCGACGGCGGTCACGAGATCCTGCCGGACGTCGAAGAACGTCGGCCCCCCGAACACCGCCAGCTCGACGGCGCCGCCGGTCGGGGCGAACCAGCGGACCTCCACGTGCGCGGCGGTCTCCCGGCGCGTCAGGCCGGACAGGCTGCCGTTCACCGACCGGTGCCGGTCGAAGAAGAACGGGTGGGGGATGCGCGCTTCTATCGACACCGGATCGCGCTTGTCGAAGCGGCTGACGCCCACGCCGAAGCCGATGCCGGACGCCAGCCGGACCCCGCCTCCGCCGTCGAAGACGGGGCCGGCGCCGACGCCGTAGTTGGCGCCGAAGTCTCCGTCTTCGCGGTACACGGTGAATCCGACGTTCTCGGCGAACGTGGTGGTCGTGGCCTGGGTTCCGCGGCTGAAGGCGAGGTAGCCCCCGGTCTGGGCGCCGGCCGGCGCCGGCAGGAGCGCGGCGCCGGCGAGGGCGGCGGCCGTGAGCAGGGGCGCCGCCGACCGGCGGCGTCCTCCGGCCGGGCCGGCGCCGGCGGGCGTGACCGGCTTGACGGCGCCCTTCTCATGCCTTGTGCGGCGGGCGCCGTTCGCTGGCGCCCTTCGGGCGCGGTGCGGTGCGGGGTTCCACCGCGGACCGTTCGTCGAGGCGCGCCGGCGCGGCGTCATGGGCAGTCTCCCGAATCGTGGCAGTTCCGGGCGGTCCGCGGAATCCCCACCGCTTCCAGGGCTTCCCGGATCGTCCGGGTGGGGGCGGCGGTCGTCCCGAACAGGTCGATGGCCGACCGTATCAGGCATTCGCCGACGACGGCGTGGTCGGCGAACGCCGGCAGCAGGTTGGCCCAGGCGTTGAAGAACGTCCGCTCGATTTGCAGGCGGTTCTCCGGGCCGACGCCGGTCACGCGGAGACCGGACGTGCGGTTGACGCCGCCCTCGACCGCGAGGAAGTAGGCGTGCCCCAGTATCGTGGCGTTGACGTGGACGCCCCCCTGGTCCTCCGGTCCGCGGAACAGGTCGTCGTAGTGGTCGGGGTACGGACCCCCGGTGACCGGATCGAGCAATTCCCGCGGGTCGCGCAGCGAGCGGAGGTAGAAGCCGCTGTCCTCGCCGATGAGGTAGTCCGCCTGCAGCGGTCCGTCGCCGGCTTCCTGCGCGTAGAACTCGATGGCGGTGCCGATGACGTCGGAGAACGCCTCTTCGATCGCGCCGGGTTCGTTGGGAGGCGGCGTGTCGCGCAGTCCGGCCGTGAACCGGGTGACGCCGTGGGCCAGCTCGTGCGCCACGACGTCGAGGGCGGTCAGCGGCCGCGGCCGGGCGCTCGGTTCGCCGAAGATCAGGACGCCGGTCGAGTCCTCGGCGTCCGGAAGCGGCGGGAAGTAGACGGCGTTGTCGACCATGCCCAGAACGAGCGCGTGCAGGAGGCAGTCGAGCGGGTTCGCGGCGGTCTCCCGGCATTCCCGCGCCGTCCTCGCGACCCGGACCGGATCCATGGGATGGACGAACGCGGTGATGGCGCCGTTGCGGCCGTCGATGCCGGCCCAGCCGAGCCGGGTGGCGAGATAGTCGTAGGACCACCCCATCCCCGCGTGGACGTCGACGACGGCGCCGTCCTCCCACAGGTCGTCGGCGTCGGCGGCGAGGTCCTGGAGCGCCGCGGGTGCGCCGCCGAACAGGGTGTCCAGGAATCGGTTCTCGTCGTTCTCCATGTCGAGGGTCCGGATCTCCGCGGGCCGGAGCCGGTCTCGCGCCCTGAACGTCCCGCCGATGGACTCGGTCGCCATCTTGCGGCGGTCGCCGAGCACGCCCGTGCCGAGTCCCACGCCCTGATCGCGGACCAGACTGACCTCGAACAGCGTCTCGCCGCCGTGGGCGTCGATGAACACCTCGCGGAAGTTCGACAGGACCCCCCCCCAGGCCAGCGTCCAGGCTCCGTCGCCGAGGGGGAACACCCACAGGCGGGGCGCGCCGGCCAGCCCGAAGGACGGCCCCGCCATCGCGTCGAACCGCGCGCCCGCCTCGGCCCTCGTCAGGCCCGGCGTCGTGTCGACGTCGATCTCGGTGAACAACGTGCCGAAGATCGCGGTGGAGACGCCGGCGTCGGTCTGCCGCACCAGATCGGCGCCGTACACGGGGATCCCCCGGTGGTACTGGGCGAAGCGCTCGCTGCGCACGCCGGGCCGGTACAGGTTCGGCCGGGTGTCGTACCGGCGCAGACCGCCGGATCGGTGCTGGCGATCTACGAAGCCGTCCCAGACGCGGAGGTCCGGCGCGTCGACCGCGGCGACGGCCCGGCGCGCGTTTCCGGGCTGGGCGGCGGCCGTCGCGCAGCCGAGCACGAGGAGGAGGACCGCGGCGAGGGCGGGGGCGCCGACGCCCGGCGGACAGACGTCCGTCCGGCGGCCGACAGGTTGCCGACGGGTCATGGCGGTCCGTCGGACGCGCGCTGCCCGCCCCGGCGATCGCGCAACGGTTGCATGGTCGTCTCGTCTCCGCGTGCGCAGTTTTTTCGCACCCGGAACAGTTTATCGCACGGCCCGCGGTGGAATCCGCGCCGCCCCCCGCCCGAAGGGCGCCAGCCAAACGCCGGGGGCGCCGGCGGAACCGTCGTCCCCGCCGCGCTCGCCGGCCTGGCGGCGCCGCGGCGGGAGAGCGGGACGCCGCCGCGGAGCCTCCGGTGTAGAATGGCGGCGTCATGCCGCCACCCACTCGCCGCGCGTTTCTCGGCGCCCTGCCCGCGTTCGCCGCCGCGCCCGCGTTGCGGGCGTCCGCGCCCGCGCTTCCGGCCCTGCCGCTCGGCCAGGCCGAGCGCCGCCTGCGGATCACCGGCATGGAGCTTCTCGTGGTCCGCGTCACGGGGCGCACCAGCTGGATGTTCGTGCGGCTCGCCGCCAGCGACGGGACCACCGGGCTGGGGGAGGCCTCGATGGGGCGGCGCACCGAGTTCCCGGAGATGGCGCCGTTCTTCGATCTCGTCCGCGGCCGGTCGCCGTTCGAGATCGAGGACTATCGCCGGCGCGGCCGGGCCGCGGCCGCCGGGGGCCGGGCGCCGGCCACCGCGTTCAGCGCGATCGAGCAGGCGCAGTGGGACCTGGTCGGCAAGACCCTCGGCGCGCCGGTCCACGCGCTGGCCGGCGGGGCCGTGCGGCGCGAGCTGCCGGCCTACGCCAACGTCAACCGGGCGACGTCCGACCGGTCGCCGGCGGGTTTCGCAGCCAGCGCGCGGCAGGCGGTCGCCGACGGCTTCCGCGCCGTCAAGGCCGCGCCGTTCGACGGCTTCCCGGCGCTGGACCGGCCCGCGGGCGAGGTGGAGGCGGCGGTCGAGCTCGGCGTCGCGTGCATCGAGGCGATGCGGGCAGCCATCGGTCCCGACGTCGACCTCAAGATCGACGTCCACAGCAACTTCGACGTGCCTCTCGCCATCGAGGTCGCGCGGCGGCTCGAGCCGCAGGCGCTCTCGTGGTACGAGGAACCGGTGCCGCCGACCGACCTCGAGGCCACGAAGGCGATCAGGGACGGCATCCGCCAGACCATGGCGGGCGGCGAGTTCCTCTTCGGCATCGAGGGGTTCGCGCCGCTGTGCCGCGAGCGGGCGGTGGACGTCATCATGCCGGACGTCAAGCACTGCGGCGGCATCACGGAGATGGGGAAGATCGCGACCGTGGCCGAGCTCGACGGCGTGCTCGTCTCGCCGCACAACCCGAGCGGTCCGGTGAGCACCATGGCGTCGGCGCAGGTCTGCGCCCGCCTTTCCAACTTCGACGTCCTCGAGTACCAGTGGAACGAGGCGCCCTGGCGGGGCGACCTCGTCGACCCCCCGGAGCGGTTCGAGAACGGGATCCTGCAAGTGCCGGAAGGTCCCGGCATCGGAGTCACCCTGAACGACGCCCTCGTCCGGGAACATGCGTGACCCGTTCCCGGCCCGCCGGGCGAGAGGCGCCCGGAGCCGAGCGCGCGTCCGTGCCCGCGGCGCGCCGTACCCGGCCCGGCCCGCCGCTGGCCGGGAGGCGCCGGCCGGGGCGCGATCGGCCACGGGCGATCGGCCACGGCCCCGGGGCCGGCGGCGGCGGCGATCGCCCGGGGCGGCGGGAGCGGCGGCGATTCCGGGGCGGCCTCCGCCCGGCCCCCGATGACGGATCGTTCACGCGAGAGACCCGCGGGCTGGCCGCGGGTCTCCGGTTCGGAGACGGTTGCGGATGAAGATACGGAAGGTCGACGCCCTGGAGGTGCTGGACTCGCGCGGCAATCCGACGGTGGAGGCCCGCGTGCGCCTCGACGGCGGGACGGTGGCCGAGGCGCGCGTGCCGTCGGGCGCCTCGACCGGCGAGCGCGAGGCGGTCGAGCTGCGGGACGGCGGGCGGCGCTACGGCGGCCGGGGAGTGCGGCGGGCGGTGGCGCACGTCAACGGCGAGATCGCCGCCGCCCTGGCCGGCTGCGACGCCGCCGACCAGGAGGAGGTCGACCGGCGGCTGATCGCGCTCGACGGCACCCCCAACAAGGCGCGGCTCGGCGCCAACGCCATTCTCGGCGTCTCGATGGCGGCCGCGCGGGCGGCCGCGGCGGCGGCCGGCGTGCCGCTGTACCGGCATCTCGGCGGCGCCGGCGCGGCGATTCTGCCCGTCCCCTGCCTCAACGTCATCAACGGAGGGCGTCACGCCGACAACACCCTCGACTTCCAGGAGTTCAAGATCGCCCCGCACAACGCGCCCTCGTTCGCCGAGGCGCTCCGCATGGGCATCGAGACCTTCCATGCCCTGCGGGGACTGCTCCGGGCGCGGGGCAAGTCGACCGGCATCGGCGACGAGGGCGGCTTCGCGCCCGACCTCGCGAGCGACGAAGAGGCGGTGGCGCTGGTTCTCGAGGCCATCGAGCGGGCCGGATACCGCCCCGGCGCCGACGTCGCCCTCGCGCTCGACCCGGCCACCAGCGAGATGTGGCGCGACGGCCGGTACGCCGCGTTCAAGTCGGCCGGCGCGGCCCGCACCACGGCCGAGATGATCGAACTCTGGCGCACGTGGACGGACCGCTATCCGATCGTGCTCGTCGAGGACGCCCTCGCCGAAAACGACTGGGACGGCTGGGCCGATCTCACCCTCGCGCTCGGCCGGCGCATCGAGCTGGTGGGCGACGACGCCTTCTGCACCAACCCCGCGATCCTCCGGCGGGCCATCGACCGCGGCGTCGGCAACTCCATCCTGATCAAGCTGAACCAGATCGGCACCGTGTCCGAGACCCTCGACACCGTCCGCCTCGCGCAGCGGCACGGCTACGCCGCCTACGTGTCCCACCGTTCCGGCGAGACCGAGGACACCTTCATCGCCGATCTCGCGGTCGCCACCGGCTGCGGCCACGTCAAGACCGGCTCGGGGTGCCGCGGCGAGCGGACCGCCAAGTTCAACCGGCTGCTGCGGATCGAGCACGAGCTGGGCGCGCGGGCGGTGTTCGCGGGCCTGGACGGGTTCCGCCAGACGCGGATCGCGTCTCCGGAGGCGGTGCGCTGACCGCCCGTGGTGGAACCCCCGCGTCGCGCCGCGCCCGAAGGGGCGCCTGTCGGGCACGTCGCAACCGCGGACTGCAAGCAGTCCGACGAACGACGCAGTCGGCCGGGATCGGGAGCTCCGCCCTTGTGCGGCGCCGGCGCCGGCCGCGCGGGGAAGCCGCCGGCGGGTCCCGGCCGGCCCGGAAGCGCCCGACCGGCGGGCCGGCTGGTGTGACGTGTCGACCCTGAAGCGGATCTACGTGGCCGCCAACGCGGTGGAAGCGCACATGCTGCGGGACCTGCTCGCACAGGAAGCCATCGAGGCGGTGGTGCGCGGCGACGACTTCGTGCCGCTGCAAGGGGGCAGCCTGTTCATGATGGAGACGCGCCCGTCGGTCTGGGTGCTCGACGACGGCCGGCTGCCGCGCGCCCGCGCGCTGGCGGCCGAGTTCGGGCGCGGGCCGTCGCCGGCGGCCCGGCGTCCCGCGTCCTGGCGCTGCCGGTGCGGCGAGACGCTGGAGGCCCAGTTCAGCGATTGCTGGAGTTGCGGGCGGACGCGGCCGGAACCGGATTGAAGCGGTCTCGCCGAGTCTGGCGGCGGCGCCGCCGGCGCCGCCGCGGAAGCCGCGCCACGGGTTTCTTGCGGCGGGCGCACCTCACAACGGTTCGAGATAGCCTTCGTAGGTAATCGTCTGGCCCGGCAGAATCATGACCTCGAACTCCAGCGGCACGTGGCCGGGGTGGCGTATCTCGACGTGATGCGGCCCTTCTTCGAGCCGCAGACGCTGGAAGATGCCGTCGTAGTCGTCGACCTGGCCTGCGTAGTAGCCGTCGACGAGCACCTCGGCGAAGCGGGGCCGCACCCTCAGGCGCAGGCTGCCGGTGTAGTAGTCGTAGCGCGGCCCCCAGTCCCAGGCGGCGTATCCGTACCGGTGGCCGTAGTAGCCGTACCAGTACGGATCGTAGTACCGCAGGCCGGGGCCGACCGCGAAACCGAGGCCGAACGTGCTGTAGCCCGGGAAATAGAAGTAGCTTCCGTAGAGGTGCGGGATGCCGTGACGGTGCCGGCCGCGGTAGCGGCGGTATCCCCGGTTTTCCCGGCGCCCCCGCCGCCCGCCGTCGACCCGCCGCCCGCCGTCGACCCGTCGCCCGCCGTCGACCTGCCGCCCGCCGTCGACGTAGTTGTTGATGACGATCGGCCGCGACGCCAGGGTTGCGTCGGCGCGCCGGGTCGGGTTGCCGCGCGGCGTCCTCCGGTCGCCGCCCGGTGAGTCGCGCAACCGGGCGCGGCGCCGATCCGCGTCGGAGGGGGAGACCCGGGCGGCGGTGCGGTCCACGATTCGGTTGCGTCCGGCGTCGCGGGTTGCGGTTCTTCCGATGCGCTGGTCGGGGTTTCGCTGAACGGCGCGGTCGCGTCCGGCGTCGCGGGTTGCGGTTCTCCCGACGCGCTGGTCGGGGTTTCGCTGAACGGCGCGGTCGCGTCCCGTGCCGCGGGGGGGCGTCTGGGCGACGTGCGGGCGCGGTGCGGCGCGCTCGGGGATGGCCCGGATGATCGGGCGCGGGGCCGTTCCTGCGCCGCGGCGCCCGGCCGCGCGTTGCGGGCCGGGCCGGGCGGCGGTACGCGGCGCCGCCGCGCCGGCCCGCGCCGGTCCGGACGCCCGCGGCGTGGCGCGCCGCACGGCTCCGCGGCGGGCGGGCGCGGTTGCGGGCCGGCGCGGCGGCGCCATGCGCCGGACCGGAGCGCTCCGGGCCGGGGCGGCCCGTTGCGGCGCCCGGCGCTGCGCCTGCGCCGATCGCCCCTGCCCGGCCTCCGCCCCGGGCGGGAACGACCAGGCGGCCAGAATCACGATGCAGAGCCCGGATGCAAGACGTCTCATGGCGATCCCTCCCTCGGGCGAGCTCCTCGATCTTCGACGCGGGTATCGTCTTCAGTATGAACAAGCACGCTGCGTGCCAACTGCCGATTCGCCCGTGCGCGCCCCCGCGGAACCGTTTGCGGTCGGGGAGAACCGAGCCCGCCGGCGCCTTTCCCGGTGCGGATTCCGAGCCCGCCAATCGTCACCGCGCGGCCCGTGGCCGCGTTCGGCTCCGCCTGGCGCCCGACCAACCCTCCCGGATTCCGCGCCGTTCCCCGGCGCGGCTTCCGGGCCCGCCAATCGTCACCGCGCGGCCCGCGGCCGCGTTCGGCTCCGCCTGGCGCCCGACCAACCCTCCCGGATTCCGCGCCGTTCCCCGGCGCGGATTCCGGGCCCGCCGGCCGCGTTTCGCCGCCCCCCGCCGGCCGCGTTCGCCGTCTCCCGCCGGGCCGGGCGCCACCCGGTCCGCCGCCGCAAGGGGACGGCCCGCCGGCCGTGCGCTCCCGGTGTCCCTGTCAGGGGGCAGGGTGTCCGCTTGCGAGCACGATCGCCGGGGGCGGCCCGCGTCGGCCGGGCCGCACGGACGGCCGCGGCTTCCGGACGCACGGTCCGTAAGGACCGGGGCGGAACCGCCCCGTCGACCGCGGCCGGTGCGCGTCCGTCCACTGTACCACGCGGCCACGCGCGGGGCGGCGATGCCCGGGCGAACCGTCCCGCCGCCGTCGGCCGGGCCGCACGGCGTGGACACGGCCGCTCGTCGCGCAGGGGCGAACCGTCCCGCCGCCGTCGGCCGGGTCCGCACGGGGTCGCCGGGACCCCGGCCGCGCACCGACCGGGAGTTCTCCGGTCCTGGCGCGGTTTGTGCTATCGTTTGGCTGGCATCCGGCTGCCCATGGGGCGGTTCGCCGCCGACCCGGGGCAGACTCGCGCTTCGCGCCGGGACCGGCGAGGGCGCCCGCGGGCCGCAAGGGGCGCCTGGACGACAAGGGCGCGGCGGGGCTGCCAGGCGTGGGCGTGCAGGCCGGCGGAGACTGTCCGACCGGTCGCCGGAGCGACGACGAAGGGGGCAGCCATGGGTTTCTGCGAGCATTGCGAGGGCCAGCGGTTCGACAGGGCACAGGTGCTCCGCAAACTCAGGCAGACACGCGCCCGGCTCCGCCGCGATACGGTGTCCTGGACGGCCGACGAGGCCCTGAAGATCGCCATCAAGTCGGTGCGCGCCCTCGAGATCCCCCATCTCGAGCCGGTCGACGATCTGATGGACGAGACCATCGACGATCAGGTCGTCCACTGATCGGCTCCCCGCCCGGGCCGGATCTGCCGCCCGGCTCCCCCGGGCCTCTCGGCCCCGTCCCGCCTGGCGGCGTCGTGCGCCTTCATTATCGGAGCGAACTCCGCATCGATGGCGTCGCCGCCGGCGAACGTGAAGTGCTTCCGGGCGGCGTATCGAGCAAGGTGGGTTCGCCGGCGTGCGTTCCGTCGCCGGCCCGCGCGGAACGCACGCCGGTGGACGGCGGAGAGCGACCATGGCCGAAGCTCCCCTGCATTCGTTCCTCGCCGGCGATTTCCTGCGCGTCTCCCGGCATCAGCTCGACACCCGCCGGCGGCGCATAGAAGCCTGTCTGGACCGGTTGACGGACGCGCAGATCTGGACGCGCCGGCACGACGTCGAGAACGCGGTAGGCAATCTCGTCCTGCACCTGTGCGGCAACGTCGAGCAGTGGATGGTCGGCGGCGTGGGCGGGAAGGCGGTGACCCGCGACCGCGACGCCGAGTTCGCCCGGCGCGAGGCCATGCCGGCGGCGGAGCTCGCGGCCCGGCTGCGGGCCGTCCTCGGCGCCGCCGACGCGGTGCTCGAGACCCTGACGCCGGACGACCTCGCCCGGCCCCGGACCATCCAGGGCTACGACGTGACCGTGCTCCACGCGATCTATCACGTCGTCGAGCATTTCGCCGAGCACACCGGCCAGATCATCTGGGCCACCAAGGGCCTCACCGGCCGCCCGCTCGGTTTCTACGACTACCTGGACGACGCCGACCTCCGCGGCCGGATGCCCTGACGGCCGTGTGAATCGCCGCCGGTCGTCACCCTGCCGTCGGCAACCGGGGCCCGGCCCTCCGCGGCGCCGTTCGGGGACCACACAGGGGAAATCCTCCTGCCTGGTCGTAATCGGCGCGGTCGTACAGGAACACCAGACGGTTTTCCGGCGTGAGCAGGGTCGCCCCGTCCACGCGCCTGCGCGTGACGACGAACCCCGGCCGGCACGGATTGTTCCGTGTGCGGGGGACGTCGTACTCGATGACGCTCCCGGCGAGATAGTAGTGCAGGGCGTGCGCCGCTCCTGCGAACCGGGTGGCCGCCGCGGCGCGAGACGGTGACGTGACGTAGACGGTCCTGCCCTTCGTCATCCGGCGGATGACTTCGAAATCGGCGATCAATGCGTCGTGGACGTCGGCGCTTTCGGCGTCGAAACCCACGCGGCTCATCTCGGCGCTGGAAAGGACGAAGACGAGCAGTGCGGCGGCGCACAGGCCGGCGAGGCCGCGGCCCGACAACCGGGACGTGAACGCCGCCGCCGCCGCGAACACGACGAGCGGAATACCGATGTGGAACAGGCATTCGTAGTCGTGGAAGGCGGTGTTGTGGCGCATGGGCAGCGACCAGCAGAAACCGGACAACGTCAGGGTCGCCAGCGGGAGCCGCGGGCGTACGCGCGTCAGGCAGACGAGACACACGGCCGAGATGGCGATCCCGAAGGCGAAGAACGACGGTCCGCCGGGAGCGGCGCGGGCGGCCAGGGCGAAGGGCACGGACAGTTCGCCGATCCTGCGGAACTCCTCCTGGATGAAGGGGCGCCAGGCCAGGGCCGCGGCGTTGCTTTCGTTGAACTCGTCGTTCAGCCCCGTCCGATACTGCATCGACTTGACGGACGGCAGGTCCCTCCACGCCATCCCGCCGTCGAAAGCCGCGTATTCGTTGGCGAAATTGAAAGTCAGGATCGCGGCGGCCAGCAGCAGCGGCGCCGCGCCGAACGTCAGGTAGCGGCGAACTTTTCCGCGCAGCAGCGAGGCGGCCGGCGGTTCGGCCGTCCCTCGTCCGCGGCGAATCGGACGGGTCCGGACGACCTCGCTCGCGATTCCGAGCACGACGAAAGTCAGGATCATCGCGAGGACGTGCCAGCCCAGCAGCAACGCCGCGCACGCCTTGACGAGCAGTTGCCGGAAGCGGTTCTCCTCGAGGAAGACGACGATCCCATGGAAGGTCAGCAGCCATCCGAAGAGATCCATCATCGTCTTGGGGTGCACCATGTCGTTGTAATACAGGCAGTAGTATGAAGAGAAGGACAGCAGGACGGCCGTCAGGGCGATCCACCGGCTGGACCAGAGTCTGGACATCGCGAACCAGGCGGCGGCCGCCGCGCCGGCGAAGAACACCAGCATCAGTATCCGGGCGGCGTGGAGTCGGGCCGCCAGATCGTCGCGGAAGGGGAGGGTGGTCAACGAGATCAGCGCATAGCCGCCCAGGGGGAAGCGGTTGTACGGCCGATAGCTGAATCTTGTCCCGTCGTCGGTCACTCCCCCGCCCTCCCCTTCATTCGGGCTGACCAGAGAGTGGAACATCAGGAAGTTGTGCGCCGGCGAGAGATTCACGGCGACGGCCAGGTGCTCGGACGATACCCAGTCGTGGCCGCCCTCGTGACGATAGAAGCGGTCTCGTTCGTTGCCGAACAGAAATACCGCCGACAGCGCGAGGAGCAGCAGGACCAGTGGAGCGACGTCGGACGCCGACCGGTTTCGAACTGTTTCACTTTTCACGCGCGGCCTCCGCTACGCGGGTTCGGGTCCCGTCGGGTTCGCCAGCGACGTCGGCGATCCGCGGGCGCTGGTCGGGTCGGCGCTCGGCCTCCACCGGAGCGGCGGTGGTTCACGAGACGGGTCCGGTTCTCGCCCCGAGGCGCTCAGCCGTCCGGCCGCGGTTCGCCGCCGCGGGGCGGCGGCAGGGCGTCCGACGGGTCGCGGAAGTACACTCGCGACAGGTAGTTCAGGGCGATCGCGACGCCCTGGCGCTGCGGCATGGTCGCCACCAGGGGCGCCGCCATCGCTGCGAAGAAGAGCAGCGCCCGCGGCCACGTCGGAGTGCGCAGGCCGAAGAAGACGATCAGTATCAGCCCGGCCGCGATGGGGATGCGGTCCATCACGATCCAGTAGAGCCACGTGTCGCCCTGGTTGCGCAGGTAACGCAGGCCGCAGACGCCGCACCGATCGTGCAGCGTGATCCACCGGACGAAGAGCGGCCCCCGGCCGCAGTGGGGGCAGCGCCGCCGCACGCCCCGCCAGAGCACGCGGCGGATTCCCGGGATCCCGGCGCCGGGTCCGGCCGGGCCGGGGCGGTCGGGTCGCGGCGTCATGGCCGGTCCCCGCCGTCCGTGGTGAAAGGCTGCTGACGCCCGGACAGGCGGGCGCGGCGCGGCGCGGCGCGGCGTCCATCACGGCCTGTACAGTGGGGCTCGTCTGCTGTCTGGCCGACGACGCCCACAACCTCTACGCGGTGCTGACCGCCCGCTCGCTGAACCCCCGCCTCGTCATCGCGGCCCGGGCCGTCGGCGACGGCGCGGAACGGCGGATGCTGCAGGCCGGCGCCGACGAAGTGGTGAATCCCTATCGACTGGGGGGGGCGCGGCTGGCTCATCTGCTGGTCGACCCCGCCGGTTCCCGGAGCGCTTCGTCGGGCGCGCCGCCGGCGCCGGCCGCCGGTCGCCGGCCCGCGGCGGACAACCCTTCGTTGAGCGAGCCCTGACGATAGCCGCGCGGGTCGACCGTCACCCGGGAGAAGCCGGCGTCGCGGAACCGCCGCACGACCTCGGCGCGAACGCCCGCGCTGCGCAGCCGGGGGATCTCGTGCGGCTCGACCTCGATGCGGGCGGCGGCCCCGTGGAACCGCACCCGGCACACCCGGAAACCCAGCTCGCGCAGGGTGCGCTCGGCGGCGGCCACCCGCGCCAGCCGTTCCGGCGTGATCGCCGTGCCGTAGGGGAAACGGCTCGACAGGCAGGCGAGCGCCGGCTTGTCCCACACCGGAAGCCCCAACCGCCGCGCCGCCTCGCGGACGTCCGCCTTGCCGAAGCCGGTCTCGTCGAGGGGCGAGCGGACCCCCTGCTCGCGCGCCGCCCGGCGGCCGGGCCGGTGGTCTCCGCGGTCGTCGGCGTTGAACCCGTCCAGGACGTGGGCGGCCCCGAGGCGGGCCGCCTCGGCCACCGCCACCGAGTACACCTCGTGCTTGCAGAAGTAGCAACGATTGACGGGGTTCGACGCGTACCGCGCGTCGTCCAGCTCGCGGGTCTCGACCAGCACCTGGCGGACCCCGACGTGTCGCGCCAGCCGCTCGGCGCCCTCCCGTTCCTCGGGGGCCAGGCTCGGCGAGACGGCGGTGAGGGCCGTCGCCCCGTCTCCCAGCACGCCGGCCGCCTCCGCCAGCAGGTAGCCGGAGTCCACGCCGCCCGAGAAGCAGACGACCGCCCGTTCGAGGGCCGCCAGCCGGGTCCGCAACCCGGCGATCCGGGCGTCGAGGCCGGCCTCCGCCGAATCGGGTGCGGCCATGACGGCGCCCCCGGACCGCGGCCGGGAATCGGCGTCGCGCATGGATCAAGTATAGCGGCCCGTGGTGCGACGTTCCGCCGCCCGCAATGCCGCGGGGCGTTTTCGCCGCGGGCTGCTATAATCGGGCCGTCCGCCGGAACCGGCCCCGACGCATCGGTTTCCTCGTCCGTTCCGGCCTGGTCCTTCCGCCGCGGCCGAGGCGCCACCGCCCCGTGCTCTACGACGTCGTCCTCATCGTTCTCGGTCTCGGTCTGGTCGCCAAGGGCGGCGACCTGTTCGTCGACTCGAGCATCTGCATCGGACAGGCCCTGCGCATCCCCCGGTTCGTCATCGGGGGGACCCTGGTCAGCCTCGCGACGACGACTCCCGAGCTGGTGGTCTCGGCGCTGGCCAGCAGCGTCGGCGACACCGGCATCGCGCTCGGGAACGCGGTCGGGTCGTGCATCTGCAACGTCGGGCTGATCGTCGGCACCGTGTCGCTCCTGACGCCGGTGGAGGTCGAGAAGCGCGACTTCGTCCGGCGGGCGGCGTGGATGGTCTCGGCCGCCGTGCTCGTGGTGGTCTTCACCTGGGACCGGACTCTGAGCCGTCCTTTCGCCGCCGTGCTGCTGGCGCTGGCGTTCGCGTACCTGGCCTGGGACTACCTCGGCATCCGGCGTCGTCGGGCGGAGTCGTCGGGCGGCCCCGAGCCGGAGACGAGCGGACTGCCGAAGGCGATCGGCCTGTTCGCGGCGGGGGCGGCCCTCATCGTGCTCGGCAGCCGCCTCCTCGTCGATTCGGGGCAGTCGCTGGCGGCGGCGCTCGGGGTGCCGTCGGTCATCATCGGGTTGTCCGTGGTGGCCATCGGGACGTCGCTGCCCGAGCTGGTCACCGGCGTCTCCGCCGCCCGGAAGGGGGTCCCGGACCTGTCGCTCGGCAACATCATCGGCGCCAACGTCCTCAACCTCTACCTCATCGTCGGTCTGTCCGGCGCCATCAACCCCCTGACCCTGGACGTCTTCACCCAGGTCTACTCGTATGGCTGGCTCGGCGTCTTCTTCGCCGCCGTGCTCGGGCTGACCGCGCGGACCGGCCGCTTCCACCGCCGCGGCGGTCTGCTCCTGCTGGCGCTGTACGCCGTCTACGTGACGGGGCTCGTCGTCGCGCCGATGCTCGGGTAGCAGGGCGCCGGCGAACGCCGCGGGGCGCCGGCGGACAGAGAACGTCCGGCGGACAGAGAACGTCCGGCCGACGGACAGAGAACGTCCGGCCGGCGGACAGAGAACGTCCGGCCGACAGAACGCCGGCCCGGCAAGGCATGAGAAGGCCACCGTGGCGGCGGTCCCCGCCTCACGGCCGCCGGCGATGCGGTGACCGGCGTCACCGCGCCCCGTCCGGCGGCGCCGGCCCGGGGGCGTCCCGCGGCGGGCCGGGCTCCGCCGGCCGGCGGAGGATGGGGTAGACCGAGCCGGCCGCGCCCACGTGGTCGTCGACCAGGTTCCAGTTCACGACGCCGTCGTCGGACCGCGGCTCCAGCAGGGTGAACACGAGCCGTCCCAGGGGCTGCGCCACCGGCACGACCAGGGCGCCGGCCGGCACGAGGCGTTCCACCGGGGTCCAGGCGCCGGTGACCACCCGCTCGCGATGGCCCTGGAAGGGGCGGCCGGCGACCGACGAGGTGCGCACCACGAACTCCTGCACCGGCAGCGTCGTGTCCGCTGCGAGGGGGGCGCCTTCGACACCGTGCGCGGCGAGGAGGTCGACGACCGCGGTGAGGCCGGCCGGCACGTAGTAGGCGGCGGGGGCCAGCTCGCGGCCGTCGTCGGCGGCCGTGAACGCGCCGTACTCGTACATCCGCGTCGGCTCGGCCACGTCGAGGCGGCGCCGCATCGGGGCCCGGGTGTACGGGTTCAGCACCTCCTCGGTGCGCCCCAGCAGAATCTCCACCGGGCCGTCCGGCGGCGCCGGCACGGCGCGGGTCGCGAGCCGGGTCCCGGCGACCGGGTCCGCGTCGGCCCGCTCGACGAGGGCCGCGATGGCGTCGGCTCGCTCGTGGGCGAAGGCCAGCGCCTCTTCCACGAACCGCAGCGACGCCCGGATGCGCTCGTCGAACGGGGCGTAGGCGTAGGCCTCGCCGAGCAGCGCGATGCGGTTGCGGAGCCCGACGTAGTTGTTGTTGAACCGCGGGCGGTGGTCGAACGTGCGCCAGCCCGGTTCGGCGCCGGCCGCGAACGGGAGGTTGCCGTAGTAGTAGAAGCGCCAGCCGTCGGTCCGCTCGACCGCGCGGGAGATGGCGGGGAGCCACTCGCCGCGGAGGAGGGCGTCGACGCCGGGATGGGTGTTCGGGTGGAGCGGCGGCGCGTAGGTCAGATGATAGGCGTGCTCGGTGCCGTTGGTGGTGTGCAGGTCGATGACCACGTGCGGGTCCCAGGCCGCGTACGCGCGGACGAGGGCCCGCGCCTCGGGGGACTCCAGCTTCACGTGGTCGCGGTTGAGGTCGAGGCCCTGGGCGTTGGTCCGTTCGCCGGCGCCCGCGACCGGCCCGAGCTGGTAGGGGCGGGTGTCGGGCCCCATGCGCTCGTGGCCGTCGGCGTTGCAGACGGGGGCGACGAGCAGGACGAGCGACGACGACCATTCCGCGTGGCCGCCCGCCGCGAGGTCCCGCAGCAGCATCAGGAGGGCTTCCTTGCCCGCGACTTCGCCGCCGTGGACGGCCCCCTGCAGCCAGACGCGGAGGCGGCCGGCGCCGACGACCGAGGCGGGCCGCGCGTCGGCCGTGTCCCCGACCACCGCCAGGGGCAGCGGGCGCCCCTCGGCGGTCGACCCGAACGTCGTGGCGTGGATGCGCTCGGACCGGTCGGCGGCCAGGGTCACGAACTGCACGACCTCGCCGTAGCCGGTGGTCTGCTCGTAGCCGGTGCGTTCGGCCCGGGTCGGCGGCAGGACGCCGGCGTCGTCCCGGTCTCCCGGCGCGCACGCCGCCGGCGGGACGGCCGCCAGCGCCGCCGCCAGCAGGACCGTCCGCCCGGGAGCGGTCCGCCGGCCGCCGCGCCGGGGCGGGGCCGGTCGGACCCCGCGGCCCTCTCGCCGCGAGCCGCGGGGAACGACCCTCGCGGGCGCCTCCGCAACCCGTCCGGCGTCGGGGTCGACGTCCGGCGCGGCGGCGGCGCTGACGGCGCCGGTCGGGACCGCCCCCGCGCCGCGGTCGAGTTGGATGCGCATCCGTTCGTCCGGCACGGGTGTCTCTTCGGGGAACCTCGGGGCGGCGCCGGCCGTAACGACCGGGCAGACGGTTCCGGCCATTGTATCGGCAGACGGCGGCGGGCAGGCGCGGAGCGTCGAGAGGGGGTGCGGAATGATCATCGGTCCCGGCCGGACCGGCGCGCGGCCCGCGGATTCCGAGCCGGTCCCGGCTCCGGCCGTCCTCCGACCTGCGCCCCCGGGGCCGCCGCCGCGGGCGCCGCGGCGGACCGCGGCGCCCGGTCTGCGCCGGTTCGCGGCCGTCGGCGCGGCGCTTGCGGCGGCGTTGCCGGGGGACGCCGGCGGCGGGTCGGCCGGTTCCGCCGGTGCGGCGCAGCCCGGGAACGAGATCGACGCCTTGATGGAGCGCGTGCTCGACAACCGCGACGCCTCGTGGCGCCGGGCCGGCGACTTCGTCCTGCGCGAGGTCGAGACGCTGGCCGTCGAGGGGCCGGCCGACCTGCCGATCGCCGGGTTCCGGCGCGAGTACGAATGGTACGTCCGGGACGACGTCGTCGTCCGCAGTCCGCGGCGCTTCGACGGGGTGGACGTCGGCGAGGCCGAACGCCGCGAGTACGAAGCGGAGTGGCTGCGGCGGCGGGAGCGCCGGGCGGCGGGCGGCCGGCCCGCGGAAGAAGACGCCGGCGCGGGGCCGGCGGCCGGCCCGCCGGAGGCCGGCCAGGGGCCGCTCGCGCCGGAGTTCATCTCCGACGCTTACTATTTCATGGAGTTCGAGTTCGAGCCGGGGAACTACTATCTGGCCGGCCGCGAGACGCTGGCCGGCCGCGAGGTCGTCAGGATCGAGTACTACCCCACCGATTTCTTCGGGGCCCCCGCCGAGGCCGACGAGTCGGAGCGCGAGCGGCGCATCCGGCGGGGGTTCGCCAAGACCTCGCTCGTGACCCTCTGGGTCGACCCCGAAGTCGCCCAGGTCGTCCGGTACACCTTCGACAACGTCGGCCTCGACTTCCTCCCCGGCCGCTGGCTGGTGCGCGTCGACGGGTGGCGGGCGTCCATCGAGATGGCGCAGCCGATCGGCGGCGTCTGGCTGCCCCGCCGCATGGCCCTGTCGGGCCGCGCCACGGTGGCCGCGGGGACGTTCGAGCTGCGGTTCGTCCGGGAGTACGCCGACTATCGCGAGGCCCTCACCGGCGGGCGGCTCGTGGGCGCCGGGGCCGCTCGCGGAGACCGGCGGTGACCGGCGGCGGCGCTCCCGCCGGGCCCGCCGCGAGACCGCGCGCCGCCCGCGTCGGACGGGCGGTGTGAACCGCCTCGCGCCTTGTCCGCCGGACGTTCTCTGCCCGCCGGCCGGGCCGCGCATCCAGGCGTGGAAGGTATAATCCGCCCGCGCGATGGCGGGGCTCTCGACCTTTCTGTTCGATCTCGACGGGACGCTGATCGATTCGATCGAACTGATCATGTCGTCGTTCCGCCACACGATGCTGACGCACCGCGGCGCCGTGCCGCCCGACGGCGACTGGCGCGCCGGCTTCGGCCGGCCGTTGCGGCCGCAGCTCGCCCGGTATGCCCGGGACGCCGACGAGGTGACCCGCATGGCCGCCACCTACCGCGCCCACAACCTCGAGCACCACGACCGGCTGGTGCGGCCCTACGCGGGGATCCGCCCGGCGCTGGCCGCGCTCGCGGCCCGCGGGGCGCGGCTGGGCATCGTCACGAGCAAGAACCGGGCGGCGGCCGAGCGGGGCCTGCGCCACTGCGGTCTCGACGGTTTCTTCGACGTGCTCGTGACGTCGGACGACGTGACCGAGCACAAGCCGCATCCGGCGCCGGTGCTCGCGGCGCTCGCGCGCCTCGAGGCGCGGCCGGCGGAAACGGTGTTCATCGGCGACTCGCCGCACGACTGCCAGGCCGGCCGGGCGGCGGGCGTCTCGACGGCGGCGGCGCTGTGGGGTCCGTTCACGCGCGCGTCTCTCGACCCGCACGGTCCGGACCACTGGCTGGAGCGTCCCGAGGCGATCCCGGAACTGCGTTGAGCGGAATCGGGGCCCGACCCCCGGCGTCCCGGGGAGCCCGCGGGGTCGCGCCGGGCCGCGTCCGTCCCGGGCGTCCGGGGCCCCCTCCCGCCGCGCGCGCCGGACCACGGAGGCAGTCATGTCAGGTGTCCCGCGGGGCTATCGGTTGTTCGAGTACGTCGACCCGTTCGAGGATCTGGTCGGGCCCTTCTACTATCGGGAAGACGGGGACGGCCGGCTCCGGTTCGCGTTCGAGGCGCAGCCGAAGCACGCCAACACCGCCGGTCAGCTCCACGGCGGCGTCCTCATGACCTTCGCCGACTACGCGCTGTGCCTGACCGCGATCCACGGCCTCCCCGGCGAGCGCTGCGTCACCGTCTCCCTCGGTTGCGAGTTCACCGCGCCGGGCGAGGTCGGCGACTTCGTCGAATCGGCGGCCGAGGTCGTCCGGCGCACCCGGTCGCTGACCTTCGTCCGCGGGCAGGTCGCGGCCGGCGAGCGGACGCTGCTGAACTGCAGCGCCATCGTGAAGCGCCTGCCGCGGACGGCCGGGACCGCCCGCGAGACCGGACCGGGCGGCTATAATCGAACCGCGTCGTGACGGAACCGTTCTCGAAGGAGGCTCTGGAGATGCGTCCTCGCGCAACGTCGTGGATGACCCTGACCGGCCTGTTGGCGGCGGCCGCCGCCGCGTCCGCCCAGCACGGGGCGGTGGACGGCGAGTGGCGCAGCTTCGGCGCCGACCCGGGCAGCACCAAGTACTCGTCCCTCGACCAGATTTCGGCCGACAACGTGGATCGGCTCGAGATCGCCTGGCGCCGTCCGATCGTCGACCCCTCGTACCTGGAGATGGATCCGGATCTCCGGTTCTCGAACGTCTCCACCGCGGCCCCGCTCATCGTGGGGGACACCGGCTACGTGCCGAACGCGGTCGGTCTCGTCGAGGCCTTCGACGCCGCCACCGGCGAGACCCGCTGGGTGCAGGCGCCGTTCGGGGGCGTCGACGACCTGCGCGGCGCCGGCACCCGCGGCGTCGCCTGGTGGACCGACGGCGCCGAGGCGCGCATCATCGCCCAGCGCGGCGAGTACCTCTACGCCCTGCATCCCGATACGGGCGAGCCGTTCCCCGGCTTCGGGGACGGCGGCCGCGTGCATCTCACCATCGGGCTCGCCGAGGGGGCCCGCTACCGATGGGGCGGCGCCCCGACGGTGGTGCGGGACGTGGTCGTCGTCGGCCAGTCGATGTCGGACACGTTCGTGACCAAGGAAGCGATCCGCGGCGACGTGCGGGCGTTCGACGTGCGGACCGGCGCGCTGCGCTGGGTGTTCCACACCGTCCCCCAGGCCGGGGAGTTCGGGACCGGCACCTGGGCCGACGACTCGTGGCAGTACTCGGGGCATGCGCCGGTATGGGCGCTGTTCAGCGCCGACGAGGAACTCGGATACGTGTACATGCCGGTCAGTTCCCCGACCAGCGACATGTACGGCGGGCACCGCGGCGGCGACAACCTGTACGGCCAGAGCATCGTCTGCGTCGACGCGGAGACCGGCGAGCGGGTCTGGCATTTCCAGACCGTGCACCACGGGCTGTGGGACTACGACCCGCCGGCCGCGCCGATCCTGATGGACGTCACCGTCGACGGCCGCGAGATCGCGGCGGTGGCCCAGCTCACGAAGCAGGCTTTCGTCTTCGTCTTCGACCGGGCCACCGGCGACCCGGTCTGGCCGATAGAGGAACGCCCGGTGCCGCGGTCGGCGACGCCGGGCGAGGCGACCTCGCCCACGCAGCCCTTCCCGACCAGGCCCCCGGCGTTCGACCGGCAGGGGGCGACCATCGACAACCTGATCGACTTCACCCCGGAGCTGCGCGCCGAGGCGGTCGCCATCACCGAACGCTACGTCATCGGTCCGATGTTCACGCCGCCGTCCATCCGGGGCGACGGCCCGAACGACAAGCAGGGGACGATTCAGCTGCCGGGGTCGCAGGGGGGCGCCGACGTGCAGGGGGGCGCGTTCGACCCGGAGACGGGGATGCTCTACGTCCCCTCGATCACGTCGCCGTTCGTGGCCGACATCGTCGAGGGCAACCCCGACCGCACCAACCTCGCCTACGTCAAGGGGAGCCGCCAGTGGATCGGCGGCCCGCGGGGGCTGCCCCTGTTCAAGCCGCCCTGGGGGCGCATCACCGCCATCGACATGAACCGCGGTGAAATCGTCTGGATGACCCCCAACGGCGACGGCCCGCGGGACCATCCCGCGATCCGGCACCTCGGCCTCGGGCCCCTGGGCGTCCCGGGCCGTCCCGCGCCGCTGCTGACGAAGACGCTGTTGTTCCTGGGGGAGGGGTCGACCAACCTGCCGGGCGGCGCCCGCGTGCCCGACGGCATGCCGCCGCGGATCGTGACCAACTACGGCGGCCGCGTGTTCCGGGCCTACGACAAGGCCACCGGCGAGGTGGTCTGGGAGACGGAGCTGCCGGCGGGCACCATCGCGCCGCCGGTCACCTATCTGGCGGACGGAAAACAGTATCTGCTCGTGGCGTCCGGCGACGTCGAGACCCCCGGGGAAACGCTCGCCTTCGCCCTGCCCTGACGGGCGGCTGCGCCCCGCCCGCGGCATCCGGGATTCCGGCGAACCGGGCCACGGGACGCCGGCCGGGAGTCTGCGCCGTGGAACGGCGTGGCTAGAACCCGCGCTTGCGGCCGCGCAGGCCGCGCCGGCTGCCCTTGGGCTTCGCCGGCCGCCGCCCGAAGTCCATCGGAGGCGGGCCGTCGTCCATGAAGTTCGGCGGCCCCATCGGAGGCCGGGGCGCCCGGTCCCGGGCTTCGCTGACACGGAGATTCCGGCCGTTGAGGGCGGTGCCGTCCAGCTTTTCGATGGCCTGGGACACCGAGGCGGCGTCGCCGAACTCGACGAAGGCGAACCCCCGCGGCCGGTCGGTGGCGCGGTCGACGGGGAGGAACACCTCCGTGACCTGGCCCACCTGTCCGAACAGCGTTTCCAGGTCTGTCTGCGACGTTTCGTAGCTGAGGTTGCCGACGAAGATGCGTGAAGAAATGGCGTGCCTCCGTTTGTGATGCGGGGAACGTGACGCGAACCGGCCGCCGTCCTCCGGTGGAGCGGGCGGCGGGCCCAGTCAGGCCAGCATACTCCGTCGCCGCCGGAAACGCAAAGCCGGCCGGGTCGGGCGGCCGGTGTGCAGTATCATCGGAGGCAGCGGAGAGGCGCGACGATGATCACCATTCTCAACCGGACCCCGCGGTTTCTCAGGATCCATCTCTCCCGCGGGAAGGTGCTGCGGCTGGGTCCCCGCAAGGAAGGCCAGATCTCGGCCCACGACGCCGAGAGCGAGACGGTGAAGAAGCTCGTCGCCGACGGTGCGGTCAGGATCATGGGGGAGGGGCCGCGGGCGGGGGCGTCGTCTCCCGCCAACCCGGCCGCGCGGACCGACGTGCACGGGCACCATCCCCGCCTCTCCGGCGTCCGGCGCGGCGACCGATGAACCGGGGAACCGCCGCCGGCGGCTCCGCCGTCCCCGCCGCACCGCTTCCACGGCGCCGCGTCCGGGCGCGGGCGCAGACTCGCGGACGGTATAATCTGACGGTTTCGTATCGGGGGGAGTCGAGGATGTTCAGCAGAATGGCGCAGATGCCGGCGCGTCTGGCGGCCGGGATCGTCGGCCTGTCGCTCGTCTCGGCGCCGGGGGCGGCCCGCGCGCAGCAGGGCGGCCCGTGGCAGACCTACGGCACCGAGAACGGCGAGTGGCGCAGCTATGCGGGCAACGTCGCCGGCCAGAAGTACTCTCCGCTCGACCAGATCGACGGGACCAACTTCAGCGAACTGGAGATCGCCTGGCGCTGGAAGTCGGCCGACGCCATGGTCGGCCGCACGATGCCCGACGGCAGCGAGTGGTGGGCGCCCCTCGAGACGATCGTCGCCTCGCTCGAAGAAGACGATCCGGACCTCTACCGGCGCGGGCATCCCCCGCGCGCCGGCGGCATGCAGGCGACGCCGCTCATGGTCGGCGGCGTGCTCTACTTCAACACCGCGTTGTCGCAGGGGGTGGCGGTCGATGCGGCGACCGGCGAGACGCGGTGGGTCTTCAACCCGAAGAGCTACGAGGAGGGGACCACCCCCATGACCGGCACCTTCCGCCAGCGGGGGGTGGCGTACTGGACCGACGGAGAGGGCGACGAACGCATCTTCTGGGGCACCGGCAACGGGTACGTGGTCTGCGTGGACGCCGGCACGGGACGGCCCTGTCCCGACTTCGGACCCGACGGCGGCGGCATGGTCGACGCGATGGCCGGCCTCCCGCGGGCCGACCGCGGCGAGCGCGACTACCTGAACGCGCTGCTCTACGGCATCCACTCGCCGCCGATCGTGGTGCGCGACCGGGTGATCCACGGTTCGCAGGTCGCGGACCGGCGGATCACGAAGGAAGCGGTGCCCGGGTGGGTGCGGGCCTGGGACGTCAGGACCGGCGCCCACGCCTGGGACTTCCACACGGTCCCGAACAGCGCCGACGAGTTCGGCGCCGACACCTGGCTGAACGAGTCGTGGAGGTACTCGGGCAACGCCAACGTCTGGTCGATGCTCGCCGGCGACAACGCGCTGGGCTACGTCTACCTGCCGACGGGCACCGCCACCAACGACTACTACGGCGCCGACCGCCCCGGCGACAACCTGTTCTCGGAATCGATCGTCGCCGTCGACGTCGAGACCGGGCAACGGGTCTGGCACTTCCAGGCCGTGCATCACGGCCTGTGGGACTACGACTTCCCGACCCATCCCAACCTGGTGGACGTCACCGTGGACGGGAAGGACGTCAAGGCGCTGGCGCAGGTCAGCAAGCAGGGATTCGTCTATACGTTCGACCGGGTGACGGGCGAGCCGGTGTGGCCCATCGAGGAACGCCCGGTGCCGACCGACACGAACATGCCGGGCGAGTACGTCTCGCCGACGCAGCCGTTCCCCACCCGGCCCGCGCCGTTCGAGTACCAGGGGGTGACGATCGACGACCTCGTCGACTTCACTCCCGAGATCCGCCGGATGGCCGTCGAGGCCGTGCGGCCGTTCCGGCTGGGGCCGCTGTTCACGCCGATCTCCCGGCCGGAGGAGGGCGGCTGGCAGGGCACCCTGATGCGCCCGCCGGACGGCGGGGCCGCGACCTGGGCGGGGGCCGCCGTCGACCCGGAGACCGGCGTGCTCTACGTGCCGTCGCGCAACAACGCGGTCGTCATCACGATGTACGAGCCGGACCCCGCGCTCGGGGCCACCGTGGCCTACACGCACGGCGCCCCGGAAGCGGACCGGATGTCGCGCGGCCTCGGACCGTCCCGCAGCGGCAACCTCATGCCGCGCGGGTTGCCGCTGCTCAAGCCGCCCTACTCGCGGATGACGGCCATCGACATGAACACCGGCGACCACGTGTGGATGGTTCCGCTCGGGGACGGCGACCGCTATCGCAACCACCCGATGCTGCGGGACCTCGACCTGCCGCCCCTCGGCGGCGACGGCGTGGGCGGTCCGGTCCTCACGCGGACGCTGGTGGTCAGCGCCCTCTCGGCCGGCGGCAGCACCGGGGGGCCGCGTCTGGTGGCGCGGTCGAAGGAGACCGGGGAGGAGCTCGGTTCGGTGGACCTGCCCACCGGGGCCCTGGGCACGCCGATGACCTACAGCGTCGACGGCCGCCAGCACGTCGCGCTCACCATCGGCGGGCGCCCGCCCGAGTTGATCGCCTTTCGGCTGCCGGAATGACCGTGCGACGCCGGCGCCTCAGACCGGGGAGCTACTTGATGAAGAGATGTGCTATTGCGGTGGTCGCGGTCCTGTCGCCTGTCGTGTCGGCGTGCGGCGGCTCCGAACCGCAGTTCGTGGGCACCGCCCACGTCCTGCGGGTGCTGGAGAGCCTCGAGACGCAGCAGGCGGCCACCGCCGAGAGCATCGCGGCGTTGCAGGACAGCGTGGGCGCCGTGGAGGACGCCCTCGCCGCGGGCGCCGCGCCGCCCCCGCCGCCGGAGGCCGCTCCCGCCCCGGCCGAGCCGGCGCGGGCGCTCGCGGTCGAGACCACGGTGGCGTTCACGGAAGGTCCGACGGTGGCCGAGGACGGCGCCGTCTACTTCACCGACCTCGGCAACAACCGCATCATGCGGTGGTCCGCGGACGGCCGGCTCTCCACGTTCCGCCAGCCCAGCAACCGCGCCAACGGGCTGATCTTCGACAGCGAATGGCGCCTGGTGGCGTGCGAAGGGGGGGACGGCGAGACCGCCCTGCCGCGCATCACCCGCACCGATCTGGCGACCGGCGAGGTCGAGGTGCTGGCCGACGCGTTCGAGGGGAAGGAACTGCACCGGCCGAACGACCTGACCATCGACGGCCGGGGGCGCATCTACTTCACGGACCGGCCGGACCCGAACCCGACCCCGAACCAGACCGGCGTGCACGGCGTGTACCGCATCGACCCGGACGGCGCCGTCGCGCGCATTCTGACCGAGCCGGAGGTGATGCGGCCCAACGGCGTCGTTATCTCGCCGGACGACACCACGCTGTACGTCATCGAGACCGAGCAGGCCGAGGGCGGACCCCGGTTGATCCGGGCCTGGGACCTGAGTCCCGAGGGCACGGTCGACAACATGCGCATCTTCCACGATTTCCATCCGGGCCGCAGCGGCGACGGGATGACCATCGACGCCGCCGGCAACCTCTACGTGGCGGCGGGGCTGAACCGCACGCGCGGGACCAGCGAGACGCTCGACACGGCGGCCGGCATCCACGTGTTCTCGCCGGCCGGCGAGCTGATCGAGCACATCCCGGTGCCGGAGGACACCATCACCAACGCCGCCTTCGGCGGGCCGGACCTGCGCACGTTGTACGTCACCGCCGGCAAGACGCTGTTCAGCGTCCGCACCGACGTGGAGGGGACCCGCCGGTGATGGACGGAGGCCGGCCGCGGTGAACGAGCGGGAAGCGGCGCACGCCTCGCCCTTCCAGCTATGGGCGTGGGAGTCGATCCACCGGCACGAAGGCGAGCTGTACCTGCGCCGGCTGCGCGTGGTCTCGTGCCGCTGGTTCGGCGTCTACGTCCACTGGTTCCATACGAGCGACGACGACGCCCTGCACGATCACCCGTGGCCGTTCCTGACCGTCATCCTCCGGGGCGGCTACTGGGAGCACACCCCCGGCGGGGACGGCGCGCCGGTTCGGCGCTGGCATCCGCCGGGGGCGGTCCGGCTGCGTCCGGCGCGCTGGCTGCACCGGGTGGAGATCGACCCGGCCCGGCCGCCGGTGACCGTGGTGTTGCGCGGGCGCCGGGTCCGGCGGTGGGGGTTCCAGACCCGTTCGGGGTGGAAACCGTGGCCCGAGTACAAGGAGCAGCGGCCCGAACGGCCGTGAGCCGGTCGGGGACGCGGCGCGGGCAAGCCTGCCATTAATGAACAGGTCTGTCCATTCCGTGCGCCAACCAGAAGAACGGGCCGGTTCGTGTCCGCTTGGGAACACATGCAGAGGGGAGGCTCTGAGCATGAAGAAGAGGCTTGCCATTTCAGCGGCGGTTGTCTCCGTTGCAGTACTTTCGCTCGACGGCCGAGTAGCCGTATCGGTCCCGACCGAGCTGTCCGCTACGCAGCCACAAGCTGCGATCGCCAAGTTGGAATACGGTGAGGCGATGGTGCTTGTCAAGAGCTTCGTGGCCTTGGAGTCGGCCGACACGCCAAAAGGATCTGTCGTCCCGATGTCCGAAGAGTGCCCCGAAGATGGCTGGCGCCACTATCGCTCCGACGGCAAAAGGCTCTACTTCCCGTTCGGCTTGATGGTTGACGCGGATGGAGAACCGCACATGACCCCCTCGGTCCTTCTCCCGGCGTGCCAGAAGCTATGAGTCAGTGGAGCCTCGGTTGGCAGGAAACCGGTGTCCTCGTCGCGGCCGCGGCGCTGGGCTTGTCCGTCGGCTTGTCCATCGGCCGGTTGACGTGCCCTGAGGCCACGCCGGCCAGGCCGGTTCACCTCATTCCGGGTGGCTGCCCGGACAGCATGAGTCAAGTGCCGCTCATACTGCCGCCAGGTAGCACGGCGCCCACGAGTTACCTCTGCACGGAGTGAGTGGTAACGCCCAGTAGCGCGCGGGGCGGCATGAGGCGGGGTTCGGGTCGAAGAAAGTCGAGAACTGATACGCTACTCGGCCCGAACGGTCGTGCTCCGGCCGCGAACCGACGGGCGTGCGTGCGGTCCGAAGACGGCGCGGGTGCAGGAGGGTTGTGCGATGCGGATGAAGACACGTCGGGCGGTCGGCGTCGGCGCGGTGGTTCTCGCGGCTCTGGCGTCGGCGGCGCCCGCGGCGGGGCAGTGGGTCCCGAAGCGGGTCGAGTCGGACGGCTCGGCGGTCCCGCGGACCCCGTGGGGAGACCCGGACCTGCAGGGACTGTGGAACAACTCGACGACCACGCCGCTCGAACGGTTGACGGAAGAGGAGTGGGCGCAGAGCCGCGAGGCCCAGCGGGCGGTGATCGAGGCGACCGGGGGCACCGGCGCGGGCTGGCTGGAGCAGGCGGGCCGGATCGACCGCGAGGCGTTGATCGTGGACCCGCCCGACGGTCGCATCCGGATGACCGGGCAGGCCGTCGAGCGGCTGGTCGCCCGCGAGAACGCGCGCGCCGGCCGCGGCGAGGCCGACTCGTGGTTCGACCGGAACAACTGGGAGCGCTGCATCTCGCGGACGCTGCCGACGGCGATGATCCCGACCCTCTACAACGCCAACTACCAGATATTCCAGACGCCGGACCACTTCGTGCTGCTGATGGAGATGATCCACGAGGCGCGCATCGTGCCCCTCGACGGACGGGGCCACGCGCCCGAGGCGATCCGCCAGTGGCTCGGCGACGCGCGCGGCTACTGGGAGGGCGACACCCTCGTCGTCGAGACCCGGCACTTCAACGGCAAGCTCGACGGCGGCGACTACCAGCCGTCGCACGTCACCCCCACCGGCCCCCGCGGGTCGGGCGAAACCCTCACGCTGATCGAACGGTTCACCCTCGTCGACGCCAACACCATCGACTATCGGGTGACGGTGGAAGACCCCGAGACCTTCGCGGCGCCGTACACCGCCGCCATCCCCATGCAGCGGTCCGCCGCCGACGTCACCCTCTTCGAGTACGCCTGCCACGAGGGCAACCACGCCATGGTGAACCTCCTCCACGCCGGCCGGGCCGACGAAGAGATGGCTCTCGAAGCCGCCGCCCTCGTCTCGCGGCAGCGGATCGAGGCCGGGCACCCCGGCGTGCGCGAACCGGCGGTGCCGTTCGCCCCTCCGGTCCGGTAGACCGGGTTGGCTGCGCCCGGCGGCCCGGGAGGCGTCATCCCGGCGGCCCCGTGCGAGCGCGAACCGGGCCGCGCTCCCGGCTGCCCCCTGGGGCGGGCGACCCGCGGCGGGCGGTCACGGCGCGCGAAGGCGTTCGTGCAGACGGGCGTAGCCGACGCGGCTCACGGGGAGCCGCGTCCCGTCGGTCAGAACCGCTGTGTGTCGATGCCTCGTCACGAGGACCAGTCTCGCGAGCCGGTCGAGATTCAGAATGAACGAGCGGTGGATCCGCACGAACCGCCCCGGGTCCAGCCGCCCCTCGAGATCCGCCAGGGTTTGCTGCTTCAGCCGCTCCCGCCCCTGAACCACGATGCCGACGTAGTCGTCGCGGCCCCGCACGTAGTCGATGCGCGCCACGGGAACCACGTCCACCCGCGGGCCGGACCGGATCAGGATGCGCCGCAGACAGGCGCCGGCGGGCCGCGCGTCCGCGACGAGGGGCGCGACCGGCGCGCGCTCCGCGCGTCCGATCCGGGCCCGGGCCTCGGCGAGGGCCTCGGCGAACCGTTCCGCTCCGAAGGGCTTGAGCAGATAGTCGACCGCGTGGACGTCGAACGCACGCAGCGCGTAGTCGTCGTAGGCGGTGACGAAGATTACGTGGGCGTCCGCGCCGACGAGCTCCAGGACTTCGAACCCGTCCATCCGCGGCATGCGGACGTCCAGGAAGACGAGGTCGGGTTTCAGGTCGTCGATCGCCCGGACGGCTTCGAACCCGTTGGCGCATTCGGCGACGATCTCCACGTCCGGATGCCCGGCCGCGTATTCCCGGACCACCGCGCGGGAGAGCGCCTCGTCGTCGACCACGATCGCCCGGATTCGCGCCCGCGGCCGGCCGTTCATGGTTCGCGCTCCGGGGTCCGCCGCGGAATCCGGACATCGACCCGGAACGCGCCCGGTTCCCGGACGACCCGCACGGCCGCGCCGTCCCCGAAACGCGTGGCCAGCCGCCGGCGGACGTTGGCCAGGCCCACCCCGGTCCCCGCGCGGGCGTCGGCCTCGGCGTGGGCGTCGACCGGATTCAGGACGCTCAGGTACAGACGGTCCGCGTCGCATCGGGCCGTCACCCGCACCACGCCGCCGTCGACCAGCGAATGAATGCCGTGCCGCACCGCGTTCTCGACCAGGGGCTGGAGTGTCAGGGGAGGGATCATGCACGATCCGCACCCCGGATCGAGGACGACCTCTCCGCGGAGACGCGCCCCGAAGCGCACCTGTTCGACGTCGAGATACGCGCGAGCCAGGTCCATCTCTTCCGCGATCGGGATCTCGTCCCGCGCGCCGAGGCGCACGCTGCCGCGGAAGAAGTCGGCCAGCAGCAGGCACATGCGCCGGGCCCCGGGCGGGTCGGTGGTCGTCAGCGCGCTGATCGATTGCAGGCTGTTGAAGAGGAAGTGGGGATCGATCTGCGCGCGCAGGGCCCGGAGCTCGGCTTCGCGCGCCATCACCGCGAAGCCGAGCTCCCGCCGTTCGGCGCCGCGCGAGGTCTCGAAGGCGATCAGCAGGTAGTGGAACAGACTCGATATCCAGAACAGCAGCACCCCCGCGGCGAGGACCGCGGCGGCCTGGGAGCGGTAGTCGCGCACCGGCTCCCCGAACGCGGGGTAGTTGCCGAGCGCGCGGGTCCATCCCTCCCAGACGAGCATCCAGACCGCCCCCGCGAGCATTCCGGCCCCCAGTTGCGCGGCGAGGATGCGGGGCGCGGCCCGGGCGTCCAGCGGCGCGGCCCGGCAGACGTACCAGGCCGAGAGACAGACGAACGCATGGACGACGGCCGGCGGGGCGACGACGACCAGCGCCGCGCCGAAATCGACGTCCGGACTCGCCGCCGACCAGGCCGTCGCGAGGAGCGCGGCGACCGGCGGCCACGACGCCAGGTACAGCGCCAGCCGCGGCCGCGAGGCGAGGATGGGATGCACGTCCGTTTCTGCCCGCCGCCCGGCGACTCTCGCCGCGGGCGGCCGGGCGAAGCTCGATCGGGATTCTGCGCCCGCGCGTCGATCAGTTCCTGATCTCCATGCCCGCCATGACGACGGAGCCGTTCACGACGAGCCGTTTCGTCGGCGCGGCGTGGCTCCCGCGCGTCTTGTCCTCGACCCCGCCCATGATCGGGACGACCCCGACCTCGATCGCCCAGGTGTCGGGGATGCGGATCTCGATGCTGCCCCACATCGCGAAGACGTGCACGACGGCCCGGTCGCCGGCCATGTCCGCCTCCGTCAGATCGATCTGGACGCCGCCCATGAACGCCGTCGCCGATCCCCCGCGGTAGTCGGCGGCGCGGACCCGCCGTTCGACCCCGCCGAGGAAGGCGAAGCAGTTCTCGGCGTCGGCGGGGGGCCGGGCGTCGGACCGGGACCGCGTCAGTATCATGAGGCCGAACACGATCAGGAAGACCGGCCAGAGTTTCCAGACGTCGATGTCGAGTACGTCCAGGCCGTTCAGGAGCAGCAGTCCGCCCACGCCGGCGAGCACCGCGCCGTTGACGGCGGCGCCCCGGTCCCGCCCCTTGACGAGGAGCCTGACGCCGAACCCGATGAGGAGCACGGGCCAGAACCGCAGCACCTGCCCCGCCTCCAACAGGTCCAGGTTGTCGAGCAGGAGCACGACTCCGACGGCGACGAGCACCAGTCCCGGAAAGCGCGCCCCGGCCCGGCCGCGGCGTTCCCGGCGGCCGGGTTCGGGCTCGGCGCGCACGGCTTCGTCGTTCCTCGGCAGTGAATCCGTCAACCTTCCACCTCCTCTGACGTGATGATCCGTTCCCGTTCAACCTACGGGACGGGTGCGACCGGCGCAACCGCTATTCGGCGAACGGCGGATCCGGACCGGCGAACGGCGCCGCCGGCCTCGGATCGGCGGTCGGGGAGGTAACGGACGGCTGCGCACGGCGCGCATGCGACCAAGAACGTGCAATGCTGATTCTCGGACGCGGGTGGCTGATACCGCGTGGATTGAAAACGTGTACGTAGTGCTCATGCTGGCAGCCGTCGCCCCCCGGGGGCGGAAGCTCCCGAGGGGCGTGGTGCCTTGGGCGCACGCGAAGGCCGGGCGGAGTAAAATCGCTCGGGTCTGCAGCATGAAGGTTCGTGACGTCGTACGGATCCTGAAGAACCATGGGTTTCGGCAAGCGATCAAGGGACAGCCACCGACAGTTCGAGGGAGTCGTCCGCGGGACAGCGGCGCGTGGTTACGGTCGCCGGCAAGGGGGCGGCGAGGTGGCGCGACCGACACTCGCATCCATCGCGCGTCAGTCCGGGTTGTCGGCCCGCGTCTTCAGCAGTGCGTGAGTCACGAGGGCGCGGCGACGTGAGATTCCAGCAGGAACGAGCGTGCGTTGCGCTCGCCAGCGCCGTTGAGACGATGGTACGCGGCGGAGATCGCCAACCACGCCCTGACGCGCCAAGGCGCTCGCCGGCTCAGGAGACGCCGGCGTTCATCTGCAGGCAACTCGGCGACACGTTCCAGATACATGTCGATGCAGGTCTCGAGCGTCGCAACGACCGCCGGCGAAGATTCGCCGTCTACGGCGATGTCGAGATCGGCGCAAATGGCGTGCCATCGCTGGCCGCGTCTGTAGGCGTAGCACTGCAAGGCCGTCATGTGGACTCCGCGGGCCGCCATGCGACGCCCATAATCAGCAGATTGACACACTCGTCTCGAAACGGATGCGCTTCAGAAGGCGTCATCGTGTCGTACGACACCCGCTCCACCTTCATCCGGCCGAGTGAAGCAGGTGCTTCGAACTGCGAGGGACGCGCCCGTGCTCTTGCCGGATGCCTCGATCTTGTTCGGAGAGCGGCCATGGCCTATGGCGTGAAGCGGGGGTCGTGGGTTGAAAGGTCGCACGGGTCGCACGACTCCGCCTCGCAGTGCCGGTCGCCCCCCGCGCGGGGGCGTGGGTTGAAACGGGCACGGCCTGCCGCATCGGGCGCACGCCGCTGGCCGGGTCGCCCCCCGCGCGGGGGGCGTGGGTTGAAACCCTCGCGCGTACGGCGATCGCGTGGCAACGGTGCGAGTCGCCCCCGGCGCGGGGGGCGTGGGTTGAACTGACGTCTTCGGTTATCGGGTGTTGGGGCCGATTCGCCCGTGCCACGTGGGCCGTCCGGCGGAACGGAGGAGCAAAACATGCAGAGTAGCGCTCGGGCGACCGGGATTCCGCCGGACGGGCGGAACCGCGCGCTGACCCGTATCCGCCTCGACCACTTCACCGCCTTTGCCCGGCTCGACGTCGAGCTGACGCCGGGCGTCAACGTGTTCATCGGGGCCAACGGCACAGGGAAGACCCATCTGCTGAAGGTGGCCTATGCGGCCTGCGACGCCGCGAAGACGGGGGTAAACGTCGCCGAAAAGCTCACGAGGATCTTTCTGCCGTCGGGACGGGCCCTCGGACGGCTGGTCAAGCGCCAGCAGGGCAGCGCAAGGGGCGCGGTCGACGTCTGGCGCGGCGACTGGAAGTTGCGCGTGTCGTTCAGCAACCACGCGACGACCCACGCCGCCGCGACGGTCACCGGCGTGGCCCGGTGGTCGGAAGACGCGGTCGAGAGCGTTTTCATTCCCGTGAAGGAGATGCTGTCCAACGGTCCCGGGTTCCGTTCGCTCTACGCCCAGCGCGACATCCATTTCGAGGAGGTCTACGCCGACGTTCTCGACAGAGCCTATCGGCCCGCGCGGCGCGGTCCCGTGGATCGCAGACGAAAGGGCGTCCTGAAGACCCTGCAGGAAGCGGTCGAGGGCAAGGTCACGGTCAGGAACGAGGAATTCTTTCTGCGAAACCGTCACGGGAACCTGGAGTTCACCCTGTTGGCCGAGGGGATGCGGAAGCTGGGCCTCCTGTGGCTCCTCGTGCAGAACGGCACCCTGCTCGACGGCTCGGTGCTGTTCTGGGACGAACCGGAAACGAATCTGAACCCCAAGGTGTTCGGCGTGCTGGTAGATATTCTGCTCCAACTGCAGCGCATGGGCGTGCAAGTCCTGCTTGCCACCCACGACTACGCGATTCTGAAGGAACTGGAGCTGCGCATGCGCGCGGACGACTGCGTGCGGTTCTACACGCTCTATCGCGGCCAACCGGATGGCGAACTGACCTGCGAGACGGCCGGCGTCCCGTTCGAACTCGATCACAGTCCGATCGCCGAGGCGTTCGCGTCGCTGTACGACCGTGCGGTCGATCTGTCGCTGACGCGGGGCGGTCGGGGATGAAGACCTTCCGGGAAGGCGAGCTCGAGTTCGTCTTCGGCGACGAATGGCGGGCCGAGCAATTCGACAGACCCGGCGTTGAATGGCCCCGGTACGTTGCGCCGGTCGACTTCATCGCCGAGAGGAGAGACGAGATCGTGCTGCTGGAGGTCAAGGATCCGTCGGTGTCGGGGGCGCCTTCCGAGGCGCGGCAGCAGTTCGCTCGTGACATGCGGACCAAAGAGCTCACGCACCAGCGTCTGGCGCCCAAGGTGCGCAGTTCCTACGGATTCCTGCACCTGATGGCTCGCGATACGAAACCGATGCGATTCGTCGTCGCCATCGGCATCGAGAACCTGTCCATCGAGCCGGTGCTGCTCGATCAGTTGGCGGATCGCCTGCGCAATCGCGTGAAGAAGGAGGGAGCCGAACCCTGGAAGCGCGAATACGTCTCGGCGTGTACCGTGGTATCGGTCCTGGAGTTGGGCAAGGCGATGCCCGGCTGTTCGGCCAGACGGGTTCCGGATTGATGGATGCCAGCCTGGAGTTGGGCAAGGCGATCCGCCACGTCCTCGCTGGCGAGACCTTCGTGGTCCGGGACGGTGAGCTCGTCGAGGGCGTCCCCGGCCAGCCGATTCGCGGCGGCGGTAGGCGCCCCCCGGCCCGCGGGCTTCCTTGACCGGCTCGTCCCCCGGCTTCCTCGTCGTGGTTGCGCCCGCCTGATGTAAACTATTCGGTTCAAAGGGATCGAGGGAGTCACCGACGTCCGCGTCGATCTGGTCTGGGAGCCGCCGTGGGACGAGGATCGGATGTCCGACGCCGCAAAGCTGCAGCGGAATCTTCAATTGAGCCGCCGTTCCGGTCGGGACCAGCCGACCGCACCCATGCGCTACGAGGGAAGCGTCAAGCACAAGGAGCCGTGGACCGCCGGCATGCCGGAGCACGTCGACTTCGCGGAGTCCGCTTCCGGCTTCAGCCGGCTGCCGCCGGCGGCGGTCGCCGATCCGCTGCACGAGGCGCTCGCCGGCGCGAGCGAGCACCTGCTGTCACGCGCGCCGGCGTCGGAGCGCTTCCGGAAGCTGCGCAAGCGCATCGCTGTTCGGCGTCAACTACTTTGGCCGCTTGGCGACAATTATTTGGCCGGTTCAGTTCAACATGGATCGGAGATTGATAACAGGGTGCCTGTGGACCGTGTGGGCGCTGTCCGACTAGATCCGCGAGCGTGTGCCGAATCTTCTACGGGTCGCGCCGGTCGGCGAGACATCCGGCAAAACGTCTCGACGAGGCCGTACACGCGCTCGGCCGCCTTGAGGAGAACGGCGCCGCCGTCGGAACTGGCGTGCTCGCGGTCGAACGCGGCGACGAGGGGCTTGTCGAAGAGTTCCGGGAACAGGACAGTCTGTGGTATGGTGTCAGGTGTCACGCGGGGGCCTCCGTTGTGGGCTAAACGCTTGCTTTCACAACGTTTATACCACACGGAGGCTCCTGTGTCTCCCCCCGAACCACCACCTTTCATGAATAATCCGGGCTAGGAGTCGGCGCCGTAGAGCGGCCGTCGTGACACGGGCATGAGAATCCATTATCATGATGAACGGGCTCTCGCATCCTGCCGTGTGCGCTCCTGCCGCCGACGCGACATCATGAAGGACTTTCTCGCAACCGTTCCGTCAAGCGCGTATCTGGCGTCCGGGTCGCGACTGGCGGCGTGCGCGGCGGTCTGGTGCAGCCTGCACTGCGCTCTCACACCGTTCCTGGTTGTGGCGGCCCCCGCGCTCGCGCTCTCCGAAGGCGTCGAGCGAGCCGCTTGGGCAGGGAACGTCGTTCTCGGCGCGGCGATGCTCGTGCTGGGTCCGGCTCGCAAGAACGCGGCCGTGATGCTCACCTTTGGCGGAGGGGCCGTGCTCTGGGCAGCCTCCCTCGCGGGCTGGCTCGAGCCGCTGCCCGAGACCGTGACGTCGGCCGCCGGCAGCCTGATCCTCGCAGGCGCTCTGGTGCGGAGTGCGCGTGTCTGCCAAGCCGACGCCTGCTCGGTATGCGCCGACGAGGAGCGAGCGGATCCAGAAGGCTGACGACAACCGCCCTTCCGTCGTCGGGCCAGGAGCTTGCGCCGCGGAACGCAGCGAAGCGGAGTTCTGGGACGCAAGGTCGCGGAGCGGGGGAGATGGGCCGGAACGCCGAACCAGCGAGGCGTTTCGGGGCGCCAGGTCACCCGGGTCACGGTCGTTGTCGAATGCAGCGAGACACCCGTCAGCGTGGCGCGATCCGCCGCGTCTTCATGTGCGTCGAGCGTCCGCTCACGCCGGACGAGGTCCTCGAGTACGGTAAACGGATCGTGCCCTCACTCGGGTTGGCGACCGTCTATCGGAACGTGAAGGCCCTCGCTGCCGAGGGGTGGCTGTCGGAAGTGGATCTTCCGGGTGGTGGACTACGGTACGAGTTGGCCGATCGCCCGCATCACCACCACTTCCTCTGTCGCTCCTGTCATCAGGCGTTCGACGTCCATCGGTGTCCGAATGAAGTCGAGGGGCTGGCGCCCGAGGGCTTCGAGGTCGACGGCCACGAGTTGATTCTCTTTGGTCGCTGCGCGGCCTGCAGGTGATCGCCGCCGGGCAGGAGGTGCGGACGGCACCGGCTTCGTCGCCCACGCCCACAACCCGGGCGTGGGCTCCGGCGGGGCGGGCGGCACGAGTTGGCGCAGCGACGATCGCCTGAGCGGTGCGACGTCAGCCGCCGACGTCGAAGCGTCCGCCGGCGACGATTGCACGCGGGAGCCCCGGATACCCGAGCGCGCTCTCGTACAGCTCGTCCGTCAGGTTGTCGATTCGCAGGAACAGCGTCAGGTCGCGGCGCACGCGGAACTGCCCGCCCGCGCTGAGCAGCGTGTAACCCGGATTGACGGTGACGTCGACCCCGCGCCCGTCGGGGACGCGCTGAAGCCCCAGGAACGCGCTGTCGTGCCGGTCGCCCGTCACCTGCAGGTTCAGGTGCAGGCTTCCCCGCCCCCGGGTGTAGCCGACGCGCAGGTTGCCTGAATGCCGCGGCCGGCGCAGCAGGGGTTGTCCGGGTTGAAACTGCTCGCTCGTGCTGGCGTTGGTGACCACCTCGGTGTCGACGAGGGCGTACGAGGCGCTCGCGGTCAACCCGCCGAGCGGCCGCTGCAGACCGGGCTCCATCTCGATGCCGTCGGCGCGTGACCCGTCGACGTTCACGTAGTCGGCTACGCCGTCGCCCCCGCCGCCGGCCGAGGGCGACCAGGCGATCTGGTCCTCGTAGTCGTTGGCGAACCAGGTGAGGCGCACCAGCCAGCGCTGGTCGTCGAAGGTCAGCTCGGCGCCCGCGTCGACCGTGACCGCCTGCTCCGGCAGCAGGGACAGGTCGCCGTCGACCCATTGCGAGCCGTACAACTGCGAGAAGTCCGGGTTCTTGATGCCGCGGCCGACGTTGGCCGACACCCTGATCGACGAGAGCGGGCCTTTCCGGAACGGCAGGGGATAGCCGCCCGCGGACAGCTTCGGATTGACCGCGACCCCGTAATGGGCGTTGTCGTCGACGCGCGCCCCGCCCGTGACGAACCACGCGCCCGCGAGGTTGAATTGCTGCTGCGCGAACCAGGAGTGGTTCTCCACCGACTGCAGCTCGTCAAGCGCGTTCGTCTCGCGATAGTAGTCGTAGCCGGCGCTCAGCACCTGGGCGTCCAGCCAGTTCGCATCGAGCTGGTAGCGCACCGCCGGCCGCCGCAACTGCGCCTCGAATTCCTGTTCCGTTTCGCCGGCCCCGACGCCGGCGAGTCGCTGCGGAAGCTCGATATCCCTGTCCTCAGCCTGATCAGCCTCTACGGTCGGAGCGAGGCCGAGTGGCGCGCCTCGGCGCAAGGGCTGTCCACGTTCGAGGGGACTTTCCAGGTCGCCGTCCCGGAGCTGGCGGGACTGGTGGCGCCCACGGTGGTGGGGAGCAAGGAGCGCCGTACCGATCCGGACACGGGGCTGACCGTCGTCGCCAGTCAGCCAATCGCCTCCCGCGTCGCGACGGCGGTGCGGCGGGCGCTCGGTTACGCGGCGCTCGCGGCGATACCGAACGCCGACAAGCGGGTGGCCGTCCTCTTCTACAACTACCCGCCGGGCAAGGCCGGCATCGGCGCGAGCTACCTCAACGTGGCCGAGTCGCTGGCCAACGTCCTTCGGCGCATGCGGGCGGCCGGCTACGACCTCGGAGGAAGCGACGTCGATCTGTCGTCCGGCGCGCTCCTCGATCGGATGACCACCCGGGCGCGGAACGTCGGCGGCTACGCCCCGGGCGCGCTCGATGCGATGCTGGCCCGGGGCGGCGCCCTGCGGGCCTGGACGGGCGACTATCTGCGCTGGCTCGACGGCTACGCGCCGGAGCTGCGGGAGAAGGTGGTCGCCGACTGGGGCAGGCCGGAGGACGCGACGCTGATGGCGAAGGACGGCGGCTTGATCATCCCGGCCCTGCGCTTCGGCAACGTCGCGGTGCTGCCGCAGCCGGCGCGCGGGTGGGGCGAGGACGGCGAGAAGCTGTATCACGCCAGGGATCTGGCGCCGCATCACCAGTACGTCGCGACCTACTCCTGGTTGCGGGCGCCGGAGCCGTTGGGTTTCGGGGCCGATGCCGTCGTCCACCTGGGAACGCACGGGACCCTCGAGTGGCTCGACGGCAAGGACCTCGGGTTGTCCGCGGCCGACGCCCCGGATGCGTTGATCGCCGACCTGCCGAACCTGTACGTCTACAACGTCGACGTCGTGGGCGAGGGACTGGTGGCGCGCCGTCGCGGCATGGCCACGCTGGTGGATCACATGGTGCCGCCGTTCGTCAAGAGCGGCCTGTTGCCGGAGCTGGCCGCGCTCAGCGAGAGCGTCGACGACTATCACAACAACGTCCACAAGAACGTGCAGCTCGCCGAGGCGTACGCGGACGAGATACGCCGGCAGGCGGCCGAGCTCGGGATGGTCAAGGACCTGGGTCTGGACCTGGGGACCGGCGCGGAGATCGAGCACGACACGCTGCACGCCGTCGAGGACTACCTGATCGAGCTGCAGGGGCAGAACGTCCCGTACGGCCTGCATGCCTTCGGCCGCACGCCGGAGCCGGAGATGCGCGCCGGCACGGTGGAGGCGATCGTGTCGGTCGACCGGGATCTGCTGCCGAACGACGCGACGGTGACGGCGGCGGACATGGAGCGGCGGATCGTCGAATCGGGTCCGCGCGAGCTCGACCACCTGCTGCACGCGCTCGGCGGCGGCTACGTCCCGGCGGGGAACGGCGGCGAGCCCGTCCGCAACCCGGACGCCTATCCCACGGGCAAGAACTTCTACGGCATCGATCCCGACAAGGTGCCGAAGCCGGCCGCGTGGAACCTCGGCGTCTTCCTCGCCGAGCGGCTGCTGAAGGACCACGTCGCCGAGCACGGGCGGTATCCGGAGAAGGTGTCGTTCGTGATCTGGGGCGTCGAGACGATGCGGCACGAGGGGGTGCTGGAATCGCAGATATTCCATCTTCTCGGCACGCGCCCCGTCTGGAACGCCCGCGGCAAGGTGGTCGACGTCGAGGTGGTTCCCGCTCACGAGCTCGGGCGGCCGCGGGTCGACGTCGTGATCGCCTCGGCGGCCGAGGGAATGTTCAACAACGTCACCCGGCTGATGGACGAGGCGGTGCAGCGGGTGAAGGTGCTCGAGGAGGCCGAGAACTTCGTCCGCCGTCACTATCTGGCGACGAAGGCCGCGCTGATGGACCGCGGATACGCCGAGGAGGAGGCCGGCCGGCGCGCCGGGGTGCGGATCTTCGACGAGCCGCCGGGCACGTTCAACCTCAACACGTCGCGCATCGCCGCGGCGAGCGGCACCTGGGACAGCGACCGGCCGATGGCCGACGAGTACCTGTCGAAGATGGGCCACGGTTACGGCAACGGGTTCTGGGGCGAGCCGATGGAGGACGTGTTCCGGCTGGCGCTCTCCGGCACCGACAAGGTGGTGCACAGCAGCTCCTCCATGCTGTACGGCGCCCTCGACAACGACGACTTCTTCATGTACGTGGGCGGTCTCGCGGCGGCCGTGCGGAGCATCGACGGCGAGAGCCCGCGGATGGTGGTCACCAACACGCGTGACCCCGGCCAGCCGGAGATGACGGGCATCGACAAGTTCCTCGGCGCGGAGTTCAGGACGCGCTACGTCAACCCCACCTGGATCGAGGGGATGCAGCGCGAGGGGTACGCCGGCGCCGGCGAGATGCGCGCGTTCGTCGAGTATCTCTGGGGCTGGGACGCCACGGTGCCGGAGACCGTCGACGACGCGATGTGGAACGAGTCTTTCGCGGTGTACGTCGAGGACCGGCACGATCTGGACCTGAAGGCGTTCTTCGACGAGCACTCGCCCCACGCCTACCAGGACATCACGGGCCGGATGGTCGAGACGATTCGCAAGGGGTACTGGGCGGCGGACGACGCGACCACCGAGCGGCTGCTCCGCGAGCACGTCGAGAGCGTCGCCCTCCATGGCGTCGGCTGCTCCGAGCACACCTGCGGCAATCCCCGGCTGCTGCGCTACGTGCTGGAGCAGGGCGCCGTGATGAACGTTCCGGGTCCGGCGCTGGAAGCCTACCGGGCGGCGATGGAAGCGGCGATCGGCGCCGACCTGGAGACCGCCGCGGCCGCGGCCGAGGAGTTCGTCCGCTGGAACGAGTCGTGTCCGGCGCTGACGACGATGAACGTCGAGGGGTTCCGCATGGAGGAGTCGGCCGACGCCGTCGAGCCGCTGCCCGTGCCGCCGGCCTCCGGGGCGGACGACGGCTTGTGGACCCCGCTCCGGGTCGGCGCGCCCGTCCTGGCTCTGCTCGCCATCTGGCGCTGGCGCCGCCCGCGTGCCGGGTAGCGGCGGTGCCGGGAGGAACGCGACGGGCAGCCGGGCGGCGGATACCGGACGGGAGTTCTCGACAGTCGTCCGGGCGCAACAGTTCGGTCTCGACGGCGAGCCGCTGGGCGTGGCGCACCACGTCGCCGCCGCGAGCCGCACCACGTGGAACCTGAATCTGAGCGTGGATGACGAGGGCGTCCCCTGGGTCGTTTTCGATGCGCAGTTGGAGACGCGCGCCCACGAGCTCTTCCTGGCGCGCATCGGCCGGGACCCGGCGGCGGTGGAACGGCTGAGCTTCGACGACGGCGCATCCTCCATCTATCCCGATCTCGCTTTTGGGCCGGGCGAGCCGCCGTCACCTGGTGGGACGTGCGCGACGGCAACGCGGAGGTCTATCTTGCGGTCGTCGATGAGCAGGAACTGCCGAAGGGAATAGAGAGGGCGGCGTCGCGTGTGACCGACACGGCGGGTGAGTCAATCGGCGCCTGCGTCGACTGGAACGGCAGGCGGTTCGGGCTGGCGTGGTCCGACCAGGTCGAGCCCGGCCGGCCCCACGACGTCTTCTTCCAGCGGTTCGCCGCGAACGGTATTCCGGACGGCGGCCCGCGCCGGCTGACCGACAACCCGACGGCGTCTCTCATTCCGGCCATTCGCGGCGCCGGCTCGCAGTTTGCGCTGGCGTGGAACGAAGACCTCGTCGACGCGCGCGGCGATCATCGCACCGGGGGGCGTTCGGAGGTCGTCTTCGCGTTCGCCCCGGAATGAAGGTGCTTTCCTCAGAGATTTTCAGCCAGTCTCAGCCTGCCGGACCTGACCGCGCCGACGGTGACACGGCGGCGGCCTTCCGCCGGCGTTACTCCCGGCGTCCGCCGCCGCCGGCGGCCAGCTCCTCGGCGCGGGCGCCGCGCAGGACGTTGGCGATGCTGTAGTTGCCCTCGTGGCAGGCGTACTCGAACAACGGACCCTGGGTGACGCCGCGGGAGGCCTGGTTGGTCGTCAGCGGGATGCGGACGCTCCAGGGCTTCGTGAACTTCGCGGGATCGGTCAGGGTGAACGCGTACTCCAGGGTGTCGGCGTCGACGCGGGTGAAGCGCTCGACGAGGCGCATGGTGCGGGTGGGCATGCGCCAGGTGGCGGCCCAGCGGTCGGCGCCGCCGTCGATGAAGCCCGTCGATTCGACGACCAGGGTGTCACCGTCCCAGTGTCCGCGCATCTCGCCGTTCCACTGGCGGATGCCGTTGCGCGGCCGGCCGTCGAGGGGGATGATGCGCCGGTCGCGGAACATCTCGTGCGCGATGACGACGTGGCCGGGGGTCTGGAATATCTGGTGGTTCGGGTTGTAGCCGAGCCAGAACATCGGCACCCCGTCCGACAGGCAGCGCTCGCCGGTGTCTACGTCCACCCACGAGTTGCGGGCGCCGCTCACGCGGTACCGCACCTGCCGCCGCTCGCGCTCGCGCATCGCCGGCGTGTAGGGGATGCGCCCGTCCGGCGGGTCGACGACGAGGGCCGTCCGGCGGTCGGGCACGAGGCGCGTGCCGGGGTCGAACCAGGTCTGGTTGTAGGTGCCCGGGTCGCCCTCGCGCGGCACGCGCTCGACGAACCGGCTCTCGTCGGCGCGCCGTTCCAGGGCCGCCGCCTCTTCCGCGGTCAGGAACTCCCGATCCGCGAACTCCGCCGGCCGCTCCAGCGGCGTCAGCGTCGAGCCGGTCCAGACGCCCTGCAGGTCGGGATGGCCCCACGGCGTCCGCGGGGTCGCGGACTGGGCGCCGGCGCGGGGCGCGAGGCACCCGAGGCCGAGCAGCGTCACGATCGCGGCGGTCCTGACTGACGTCATTTCGAGCCTCCGTGTTCCTTGTGACTCCCTCGTCACGCCGCGCCGGCGGCCGGAGGAGCCTCGCGGGCGAGCCGCGTCTGCCGCGCCAGCGCCTCGGCGGTGACCTCGTTGTGCGAGCCGTGCCAGCAGAGGCGCCCCCGGTGCAGGACGAACGCCTGCGGCGACTCGTGCCGGACTTGCAGCCGCTCCGCCGTCTCGTCCGACAGCGTGCGCTGTTCGATCACCTTGACGACGTACACCGGCCACTCGGGGTGGGTCTCGGCGAAGTTCATGACCTCGTCGATGGCGTACGCCGAGACCGGACAGCGGGTGCTGTGCTTGAACAGGACCGCCCGCGGGCCGCCGAGGGCGGCCGCGAGCGCCGCGGCGTCGGCTACTTCGTGGACGGACGGCGGTGACATGCTTCGTTCCCTTGCCGGAGGCCGCCACGGCGGCTACGGGTACAGCGCGGTGCCGGGCGCGGTGCCGGCGATGAACGCCTCCTCGATGGCGCCGGGCGACCCCGGCGCCACCTTGCCGGTATCCGGGTTCACGGCCGCGAACACGATGTTGTCCGGCGGCGCGAAACGGTCTTCGGGGCCGGCTTCGCGGCCGTCGATCTGGGCGCGCATGAAGTCGATCCAGATCGGCAGGGCGACCCGCGCGCCCTGTTCGTCGTAGCCCAGGGTGACCTTCTCGTCGTAGCCGACCCACACCCCGACGGTGATCTCCGGATCGAAGCCCACGAACCAGGCGTCCGTGTAGTCGTCCATCGTCCCGGTCTTGCCGCCCAGCGGCCACCCCAGCCGACTCGCCCGGACGCCGGTGCCGCGATCGATCACGCCCTTCATCAGACTGGTCATGACGTAGGCGGTGTCGGCGGGCAATGCGTCCCGGGGCGCCGGCCGGGTCTCTTCCAGCGTCTCGCCTTCGCGGTCGACGATGCGGTCGATCTGGTAGGGGACCATCCGCACCCCCCGGTTGGGGAAGACGGAGTACGCGCTCGTGATCTCCTGCAGCGTCGCTTCCGCCGACCCCAGGGCCACCGAGAGGTAGGGCGGCGCCTCGGAGGTGAACCCGAGCCGCTTCGCGAAGTCGAGCACGACCCGCGGACCGATCTCGTTCATGATCCAGACGGCGGGCGCGTTGCGCGACTTCTCCAGCGCCCGCCGCAGCGTGATGGGCCCCTCGTAGGCGTCGTCGTAGTTGGTGGGGGTGTAGAGCGGCTGCCCCGGCCCCACCTCGTAGCTGAGCAGATCGTCGTGCACGATGGACGTCGCGGTGTACCCCTGGTCGATGGCCGCCGCGTAGAGCACGCCCTTGAAGAGCGAGCCGAGCTGCCGGTAGGCCTGCGTCGCGCGGTTGAACTTGCTGCGGTCGAAGTCGTAGCCGCCGACCATCGCGACGATGCGGCCGGTCCGGTTCTCGATGGCGAGGAGCGCGGCTTCCGCCAGCGGCTCCTGCTCCAGCTCGGCCTCGACCGCGGGCCGGCCGCCGGTGGTGTCGAGCGCGGTGACCGCGACCTCGACGAGGTCGCCCGGCTCGACCACTTCGTCGGCGCGCTTCCCGCCGAGGCCCCGGAAACCCTCGAACTGCCGCGGCCCGACCGCGCGGTACCCCTTGGGCACGACCCGCGCTTCGTAGGGCCCGAACCGCACCTGCATGGCCTCGCGGCCGGCGCCGGTGACCACCGCCGGCACGATGTCGCCCGCGCGTATCGGCAGCCGCCAGCGGTGGTGCTCGTAGTCCGCGAGGATCTCCGCGGGGTTGCGGTAGTCGCCGTCCTCGGCCGCCGCCGCCAGCACGTTGTGCGCCGGCGGTCTGAACCCGCGGCGCTTGTCGTGGGCGCGCAGCCCCGCCTCGACGGCCCGGTTGGCCGCCTGCTGGAGTCGTGCGTCCAGCGTCGTGTGGACGACGAGGCCGTCCTGGTAGAGGCTGGACGCTCCGTATTTCCGCTCGACGTGCTGGCGGACCTCCTCGATGAAGTAGGGCGCGATGGAATTGCTGCGCGCCGTCCGTTCCGCCAGCGCGATCGGCCGGGCCATGGCTGCGTCCGCTTCCGCCCGGGTGACGTAGCCTTCGTCGACCATCCGCCGCAGGGTGCGGTTGCGGCGGTTCGTGGCCGCCTCCAGGTTGACCAGCGGGCTCCACCGCGCCGGCGCCGGGAAGGTGCCGACGATCGTGGCCGCCTCGCCGAGATCGAGCTCCGCGGCGGGCTTGTCGAAGTACAGGCGTGAAGCGGCTTCCACCCCGAAGGCGCTGTGCCGGGCGCTGCCCAGCCACATCTGGTTGGCGTAGAGCGTCAGGATCTCGCGCTTCGTGTAGCGCTTCTCGATCTGGATGGTGTAGAAGGCCTCGACGAGCTTGCGCTGCCAGGTCTTTTCCAGGCCGAGGCTCTCGCCCCCCAGGGTGACGTTGCGGGCGAGCTGCATGGTGATGGTGCTGGCGCCCGCGGCGGTCAGATCGCCGGCGAGGACGTTCGACGCCAGCGTGAGGATGATGCGGGGGATGTTGAAGCCGACGTGCCGGAAGAAGTCTTCGTCCTCGGCCGCGATGATCGCGTTCCGCAGCACCTCCGGAATCTCGTCGTAGGTCAGGAGCATCCGCCGCTCGGTGGCGTACTCTCCGATGAGCTCGCCGCCGCGGGCGTGCACCCGGGTGATGGTGCCGGGCGTATAGTCGTCGAGCTCGGCGATTATCGCGAGGTCCGGCGAATAGGCGAAGATCGCGCCGGAGACGAGACCCAGGGTGGCGACGAGGGTCAAGCCGACGACGATCGCCGCGCGCCGCGCGTAGAAACTCCTGATCCGGGCCATCCTGCCCCCTGTCCCTTCCGCGGTCCGTGCCGGAGCCCCGCGCGAGCGACCGCGGTCCGGCGCTCGACGCCGTTCCCCGGGGGACGCGGCGCCCCCCGCGGGCGGCGGGCCCCTCGCCACGGGTCGTCAGGCCATTATAGCCGCCGGCTGCGCCCGCCGGGGCCCCGCGCAAGCCGCGGCTTCATCTTCCTTTACCGTATGTCGGCTCGTGCGCGCCGGACGGCCAGTGGCCCGGTGCGTTCGTCCCGTGTCCGGCCGCGCGGCGCCCGCCCCCGGCGGGGTCAGCGCCCGGCGATCAGTTGCCGCAGCCGGGCGACGCCGGCGCCGGCGGGGCCGACGACCGGGGCGGCGTGCGCGGCCGCCGCGCCCGGCAGGGTCCGCTCCATGGAGAACTGCGCGAAGAGGATGGCGGCGCCGTCGTCCGCCGCGCGGACCGCGTCGAGCACCAGACGGTCGTGCCTCTCCGCGTCGCCGCCGATCAGCGCGTCCATCGCCCCGTCCACCGCCTGGCGGGTGACCGCCAGCTCCCGGCCCCGGTCCGCCGCCTCCCGCGCCAGCTCTTCCGCCAGCAGCGTCGCCGAATCGGGGGCGGTGGCCAGGACATGCAGGGGGCGCCCGAGCGCGAACGCCCGCTCGACGATGCCGTCGAACGACGTGGCCACCGGGACGTCCACGCCCACCCGGGCCCGCTTGACGGCGTCGCCGAAGAACGACCCGGTCATGATGATGCCCTCGGCTCCCGTCTCCGCGCTGTACCGCACGAGGCGATCGATGCGGGAGGCGAGCTCGGCGTCGTCGGCGGTCCCGAGACCGCGGTCGAGATAGAGCGACCCGTCGAGCAGGTGGGCCACGTCGGCGCCCGGCCATCCGCGGTCGAACGCGAGCCGGGTGGTGGGGATGGAGTTCATCAGGGCGTGGACCGCCCCGATGCGATAGCGTCGCGGCACGGCGGGTCTCCTTCAGCGGCGCGCGGGCCGGCGTCCACCCGCCCGCGGGCGCGGTCCGGCGGCGGCGTTCCCCCCGCCGGCGCGCGACGGGGTACCATGGGCGCTTTCGGGACATTCAGGAGGCATCGATGAACCGATCGAGAATCGTGTTGCTGGCCGTCGTCCTCGGCCTCGGCGGCACCGTCACCCTGCAGACGCTCCAGCGCGGGCAGACAGCCGGGATGATGGCCGCCGCCGCCGGCGATTTTCTCGCGTCGCTCCCCGAGGCGCAACAGGCGCAGGCGGCCTTCGCGTTCGATTCCGCGGAGCGGTCGCGGCACCACTTCATTCCGCCCGAGGTGTTCGAGCGCCGCGGCGTGTCCTACGCCGACCTCGGCTTCGAGCAGAAGGTCCGGGCGCAGGAGCTGCTGCGGTCGGGGCTGAGCCAGCGGGGATACCTGACCGCCCGGCAGATCATGGAGGTCGAAGGCATCCTCGGGGTCCTCGTCGAGGGCGAGGGCCGGCGCTTCTCGCGCGACCCCGATGCCTACTGGGTGTCGGTGTTCGGGACCCCGTCGGCCGCCGGCACGTGGGGATGGCGGTGGGAGGGCCACCACCTGTCCCTGCACTTCACCGTCGTCGACGGGGCGGCCACCGTGAGCACCCCGACCTTCCTGGGCGCGAATCCCGCGACCGTGCCCTCCGGCGCGAGAAAGGGGCTGCGGGCGATGAAGGCGCAGGAGGACACCGCGCGCGACCTCCTCGCGTCTCTCGACGCCGGCCAGCGCGAGGCCGCGATCTTCGACGACGTGGCGCCGACGAACGTGGTGACGGGGGCCGACCTCGTGGTCGACCCGCTCGACCCCGTCGGCATCCAGGGGTCGGCCCTCTCGCCCGCGCAGCAGGAGATGCTGATGGCCGTCGTCGACTCGTACGTCGGGCTGATGGCCGACGACGTCGCCGAGCTCCGCCGGGCCGCGGCCGCCGAGGGCGGCATCGAGAACACCTGGTTCGCGTGGGCCGGTCCGACCACGCGCGGAGAGGTCGCTTATTACCGCGTGCAGGGGCCCAACTTCCTGATCGAGTTCGACAACACCCAGGAGGACCCGAACCACATCCACGCCGCGTTCCGCGACTTCGACGGCGACCTCGGCCGCGACCTCCTGCGGGAGCACGTGGCGCAGGAGCACTGATCGGCCGCCGGCGGTTCGCGCTCTCTTCCCGCGCGAACCGCCGGCGGACGTCCGCGGGCAGTCACCGCGGGTCGTGCGAGCTACCTCTACTGCCCTGGGTCGGGGCGGCCGGGCGCCGGCGGTCACCGCGCGGGCAGGGCGAACGCCCGGTACTCCGATCCGGAGGGCGGCCCCCGGCGCCCGCCGCCGGCCGCGATGACGACGTACTGCCGGCCGCCGGCAGCGTAGACCGCCGGCGTCGAAAAGCCCGCCGCCGGCAGCGTCGCCTGCCACCGCTCCTCGCCGGTCCGGACGTCGAAGGCGCGGAACTTCCGGTCGGGGGTCGCCCCGATGAAGACGAGCCCGCCGGCGGTGACCACCGGGCCGCCGTAGCTCTCGGCCCCGTACCCCAGGCCCTCGTGGCCCGGATAGTCGCCGAACGGCACCTGCCAGTCGAAGTCGCCGGTGGCGAGGTCTATCGACGTGAGGGTGCCCCACGGCGGCGTGTTGCCGGGCAGGCCCTCGTGGTCGCGCACCCAGCGGTAGCCGGCGTGGGCGTAGCGGACCTCGGTGCTCGGCGTCTCGGCCGCCCGCGCCTCGGCCGGCGCCGCGAGATGGCGCAGCACGGCCCGGCGCTCGATCTCCTCGAGATGGGCGAACGGCGGCATGCGGCCGCGTCCTTCCCGCAGAACGGCGTCGATCCCGGCCCGGTCGAGCCGGTCGAACACGCCTTCGAGGCTCGGGCCGTTCGTGGTCCCGGCGAGGTCGGGGCCGTGGCAGCTCCCGCAGTGCCCGGCGTACACGCCCCCGTCGCTGAAGCCGACAGGGATCTCGTAGAGCTGCAGGATGCTGCCGATCTCCGACATGTTGACGATCAGCCGGTTGGCGCCGGGGTCGAACGCCGACCCGCCCCATTCGGCGCCGCCGTCGTAGCCGGGGAACATCAGGGCGCCGTCGAGGCTCGGCGGCGCCCACGGGCGGAGGTCGAGGTCTGCGACGATCTCCCGCACGTGGGCCGCCGCCTCCGGACTGCGGGTGGTGATCTCGAACCGCTGGCGGGTCACCGCGACGGCCGAGACCGGCTCGGTCGGGGCCGGCGCCTCGCCCGGCAGCGGGCTGGGCAGGGTCTCTTCTTCGACGATCTCGTAGAGCGATTCGCCGGTGTCGCGGTCGAAGACGTACAGGTGGCCCGACTTCGTGGTCACCGCCACCGCGTCGACGACGGCGCCGCCGCGTTCGACCTGCACCAGGGTCGGCGGCGCGGGCAGGTCGCGGTCCCAGATGTCGTGCCGCACCACCTGGAAGTGCCAGCGCAGCGCGCCGGTGCGGGCGTCGAGGGCGAGCAGGCAGTTGGCGTACAGGTTGTCGCCGGGGCGCCGGCCGCCGTAGAAGTCGGGCGTGGCCGACCCGGTGGGGACGAAGAGCAGGCCGCGGTCTTCGTCGAGGGTCATCGCGGTCCAGGCGTTCGCGCCGCCCGCGTTCTCCAGCGCCCCGGGCGCCCACGTCCCGGCCCCCGGGTCGTCGGGCCGCGGGATGGTGTCGAACCGCCACTCCAGGGCGCCGTCGCCGGCGTCGAAGGCGCGGATGCTGCCGGGCAGGGCCCCGTCGCTTTCCGAGGTGGAGAAACCGAACACGAGCCGGTCCTCGAACACCACGCCGGGCGCGGTCACCGTCAGCGGACCCGACGCGCCGGGCGGCATGAGGTCGAGCCGGCCGCCGTCCCCGAACGCCTCGACGGGTTCGCCCGTCCCGGGGTCGAGCGCGATGAGGATGCGGCCGGCGGTGTAGAACAGGCGGGGGCCGCCGTCCCCGTCCCACCACATCAGCCCGCGCTGCGCCGCCCCCGGCAACCCCGGGTCGTGGCGCCACCGCTCGGCCCCGGTGGCCGCGTCGAGGGCGAACGCGACGAGCCGCGGCGACAGGCCGTACAGCACGCCGTCGACCACGAGCGGGCTCGTGTACAGGGTCGAGCCGCCGGCGCGCAACTCCCCGGAGTCGTAGGTCCAGGCGACCTCCAGGTCGCGCACGTTGCCTCGGTGGATCTGGTCGAGCGGGGAGTAGTGCCGCCGGCCCGCGTCGCCGAGATAGACCGGCCAGTCGGCATCCTGCCCCCGCGCGCCGGGGGCGGTGGCGGCGACCCCGGCGAGGGCGAGGGCGGCGACGCCGCGACGAGCGTTTCGGGCGCGGGCGGCAGGCATCGGTGAGTCCCCCATCGGGTGTGCGGAGAAGATTCCCGGCCGGGGACCCGGCCCGCACGGCGCCGCGGTCCCCGGTGCGGCGGGAAGCCGGCGGGGCGCCGGCCGGCGGTCCTCCGCGCTGCCGCCGTATGATACCGCCCCGACCGGCAGTATCGGGGCGAGTGCCGGGTGGAACGAATTGTTGCGCGCCGCGAGGGGCCGCTCCGTCGGCGGCCGTCGGCCGCGAGATCGCCGCCGCGCCGCGGGCGGAAAGCGGGTATATTGGGCTTGCGCGACGCCAGACAGGAGGGGCTTCAGATGCGTCATCGAGTTCTCGGATCCGTGGCGACGGCGGTCGGGCTGTTGTCGGCGGCGGCGGTCGCCGCCCAGGACGCGCCGCGGACGGCGTGGGGCGCTCCGGATCTGCAGGGCGTGTGGGACTTCCGCACCATCACGCCGCTGGAGCGGCCCGAAGCGCTGGGCGAGCGGGCGTTCCTCACCGAGGAGGAGGCCGCCGACCTCGAGCGGGAGGTGGTCGAGCGGAACGTCGAACTCGCCAACCGGCCGGCCCGGCGCACCACGGTCACGGAGAGCGTTGACCGGGGCGAGGAGGGGGCTCCCGGCTTCTACAACAACTTCTGGCTCGACCGCGGCACGAGGACCGTCGGCACCCGGCGCACGTCGCTCGTCGTGGATCCGCCGAACGGGCGGCTGCCCGAGATGTCGCCGGCGGGGCGCGATCGCACCGAGGCGCGGCGCGGGTACCGGCGCGAGCATCCCGCCGACTCGTGGCTCGACCGCAGCGCCTTCGACCGGTGCATCCTGGGCTTCAACGCCGGGCCGCCCATCACCCCTGGCGGCTACAACCAGAACCTGCAGGTGTTCCAGACGCCCGATCACGTGGTGCTGCTCACCGAGATGGTCCACACGGTGCGGGTGGTGCCGCTCGACGGGCGTCCGGCCCTGCCCGGCCACGTCCGCCAGTGGTCGGGCGACTCGCGCGGGCGCTGGGAGGGCGACACGCTGGTGATCGAGACGTCGCACTTCAACGACCAGCGCCGGTGGCGGGGGACGACCCGGAACATGACCCTGGTCGAGCGTCTGACCCGGGTCGACGCCGACACCCTCGCCTACGAGTACACCGTCAGCGACCCGGAGACGTGGACGCGCCCGTGGTCGGCGGCGGTCCCCATGCGCCGTAGCGACGAGCCGGTGTACGAGTACGCGTGCCACGAGGGCAACTACAGCATGCCCGGCATTCTCGGCGGCCATCGCGCGGACGAGGCCGCCGCCGCGCGCCGCTGACCGACGAGGGGGCGCGGCCTCCGGGTCGCGCCCGCCGCTCGACCGGCCCGGCCGGCATCCGTGTCGGCGGACGCGGCGCATGCAACCGCCGTGGCGGACCCCGCGTCCGCACCGCGCCCGCCTGACAAGGGTGAGAAGGGCTTGACTCGTTCCAGGGAGAGCACCGCCATGAGAATCGACCCGCGCCGTCCGCTCGCCGCCTGCGCTCTCGTCCTCGCCGCCGCCGCGCCGCTCGCCGCCCAGCCGGAGGGGTGGACGCGGCCGTTCCCCGGTCATCGGGTGGTCGGCAACCTCTACGCGGTCGGCACGTACGATCTCGCGGTCTTTCTCGTGACGTCGGACGAGGGCCATTTCCTGATCAACACCGGCGTGGAAGACTCGACCGCGATGATCCGGGCGAACGTCGAGTCGATGGGGTTCCGGCTCGAAGACGTCCGGGTGCTGCTGACGATGCAGGCGCACTGGGACCACACCGCGGCCCTCGCCGAGATCAAGGAGCTCGCCGGGGCCGAGATGTGGGCGACGGCCGGCGACGCCCCGGTGCTGGAGGACGGCGGGTTCAGCGACCCGCACTTCGGCGGCCGCGTGTCGTTCCCGCCGGTCGCGGTCGACCGCATCATCGCCGACGGCGAAGTGCTGGCGCTGGGAGACGCGCGGCTCACGGTGATGGAGAGCCCCGGACACACCGCCGGCAGCTCCAGCTACCTCATGACCGTCGAGGAGGGCGGGCGCGAGTACCGCGTCGCGATCGCGAACATGGGGACCATCAACCCCGGCAAGCGGCTGGTCGTCGACCCCACGTATCCGGGCGTGGCCGACGACTTCGCCGAGACCTTCCGCAAGCAAAAGGCGCTGGACGTCGACGTCTGGGTCGCGGCGCACGGCGGCCAGTACGGCCTGCACGACAAGTACGAAGCCGGGCAGGCCTACGACCCCGACACGTTCGTCGACCCCGAGGGCTTTCTCGCCGCGGTGGAGCGCCTGGAGGGGCTCTACCTGGAGCAGATCGAGGCCGAGCGCCGCTGACCGGCCCCGGCCGCACCATCCGGCCCCGACCCCGCCTCCCGGCCGCGCCGGCGCCCGCGGCCGGCCGATGCGGCCGGAGGCCCGCCGCGCCGCCGGGCGAAGACGGGTGACGCCCTTGCCGACGAGGGGGCGACGCCCGTTCGTCCCGCCCGGACGCCGTTTTGCTCCATCCGGCGGCGGATTCGTCACGTCTCCCTGTCCCGTCCCGCCACTTCTCCGCTACCGTCGCGGCACGTGACCGTGCGCCGCCGGCGTCCGCCGCGGCGCGCGAGAGAACCGCGGGAGATGGGGGGCGGGATGATACGGGCAATCAGGGCGTCGGCGCTGCTGTTCGGTCTCGACGCGGCCGCCGCCGTGGTCGCGGCGGCCCAGACCGGCGTCGACCAGGAATGGGCGGCGATCGTCGACGTCCTCGACCGGGCGGTCGTCGCGGGCGACGCCGAAGGGATCGACGTCGCGCGAGACCGCGGTCGCGGGCTGCTCGACGGCGCGCTCACCGGGCAGCAGCGGGCACGGGTCCGGTATCTGGTCGCCTATGCGAACTGGCGGGCGCTCGGGGCGCGGCCGGATCTGGCCGGCGGCGACCGGGACCGCCTCGCCGACGAGGCCGCGGCGCTGCTGGCGGAGAACGTCGCGGCCCGCGATACGGACGTCGAGGCGCACGCGCTGCTCGGCGCCGTCTTCGGGATGAAGATCGGGTCATCGACGTGGCGCGGCATGACGCTCGGCCGGCGGGCCGCGCGGGCGTTCGAGGCCGCGCGGGCGGTCGACGAACGCAACCCGAGGTTCCTGCTGCTCAAGGGCATCGACGCCTTCCATCGGCCGGCGATGTTCGGCGGCGGGCCGGAGCGGGCCGAGGCCTGGTTCCGGTCGGCGATCGGACACTTCGAAGCGCAACCGCCCGATCTGCCCTGGCCGAACTGGGGGCTGCTCGACGCCCGCGCCTGGCTCGGGCAGACGCTCGCACGGCGCGGTGATCCCGACGGCGCCCGCGAGCAGTACGAGTCGGCGCTGGAGGCGGCGCCCGACTACGCTTTCGTGCGCCACGTCCTGCTCCCGGCCCTCGAACGGTAGCCGCCCGTGGTGGAACCCGCGTCGCATCGCGCCCGAAGGGCGCCAGCGAACGGAGGCGCCCGCCTGACAAGGCGTGAGAAGGGCGCATGGTGGGGCACGTGCAACCGCCGAACGACGCAGTCAGGCGGGATGCATCGCCGCTCGCAATGCCGCGGGGTCGGACATTTCGGGATCGACGTGGCTCTCGTGTTCTAGTCTTCGGTTACCGGGTATTCAGGCCGATTTCGCCCGTGCCACAGGGGCGAAATGGAGCGGACGTTCGGGAAAGTTGCGGCATGACGCTGTTGCGCCGGCACAGTTTTGTCGTTCTGGCGGGACGGGGTTTCTACCTGTATGGAGGGGCGGCGCGCGGTGTTCCGGCCGCGCATTCTCACCCGGCCGTCGGCGCGGCGTTCTCGTCGGCGCGGCGGCGAAGTCCGGAATGCGGAGTGGGTCCGGGCGGTTGCGGCCGGCCCGGCGTCGAGATGGCGGAGAGCGAGCCGGGGGGCGCGGTTCCGCGGGTATCGGTTCGGGGTCGCGGACCGCGCGGGCCCGGGCGGCGCGGACCGCGCGGGCCCGGGCGGCGCGGATGCGCGACCCCGCGCCGCCGGCGTCAGGCGGGCGGCGGCAGGGCGAGGGCTTCGGGGACGACGGGTTCGGGGGCGCGCAGCATCGTGGTGAACAGGGCGCGCGGGTCGAGACGGCGTTGGCGGGCGGTGCGCACGACGCTGGCCAGGATTTGTTGGGTGTCGGCCCCGCGCCGGGTGCGGTTGCCGCCGCAGACCTTGCGTATGGCCACCGCGGGCCGGATGGCCTGTTCGGCCCGCCAGTTGGTGGCGTCGATGGACGGGTCGCGCAGGAAGAGGAACACGGCCGGGAATTCGCGGGCCAGATGCCCGGCGAAGCGCTCGGCGGCGGCCAGCGGCGGCGGGGCGTCGATGAGCCGGCCGAGCCGGGCTTCGAGCCGGCCGCGGGCCGACGCGAGGCCGTGCTCGCCGATGCCGCCGGCGTTGCAGCGCGTCCGCAGGTCGAGGGCGTCCTGCAGGACCGTCTGCACGGCGGCGGCCCAGGGGCTGTCGGGATGATCGTTCCGCAGGTCCTTGCAGCGCCGCAGGAGATGCGCCAGACAGGTCTGGTGGGGCGCGTGCTCGAAGCCGCGATACGCCACCCACCCGTCCCGCACCAGCACGCCCGCGAAGTCGGCGCCGAGCACGGCGGCCGCGTCGGCGAACCCGCGGCCGGCGCGGATGGAGTACACCGTCGTCTCCGGGGTGGCGTACGCCCACAGCCAGAAGGGTTCGGTGTTCACGCGCCAGCCGGTCTCGTCGGGCGTGACCACCGGGCTGCGGCGGACCTGCTCGCACAGTGCCGCATACGCGGGCGCGGCCGCGTCGGCCGTGCGGTGCAGCAGCCGGACCAGCCCCCCCCTGGTCACGTGCAGCCCGAACCGGGTCTCCAGCACGCGGACGGTCTTCTCCAGTGGCAGGCCCCACTCAGTGTGCAGCTCGGCGGTCAGGGCGGCGACATTCGGTCCCGGCTGCACGCCGGCTGCGCCGAGCGCATCGGAGGTCTGCAAGGGGTGCCGGCCCTGCACGCGCCGCCGGCACTGCGCGCAGTGGCCTGCCTCGACGTCGAAGCGGCGCACCAGCGGGCGCACGTCCGGCACGTCTTCCTGATACTGCTCCGCCACCCGGTCCAGGGCGACGGCGCCGCCGCAGTCCGGGCACGTCTTCGGGGTCGGCGCCGCATAGATCTCGTCGACCCGGGTCGGCGGCCGGCGGTTTCCCTGCTTCCCGTACTGCGCGCCGGCGCGCCGCCCCGGGGGGCGTCCGGTTCCCTGGCGGCGGTCCTTGGCGAAGGGGGCGGCCTGCCGGCGTCCGGCGCGCCGCGCGGCCTCGAGTTCCTTCTCCAGGCCCTCGATGCGGCGCTTCAGGTGGTCCCGCTCCTCGATCAGCGTGGCGTTTTCTCGTTCGAGGTGTTCGATGCGCCGCACGTCCCGGGGATCCCGCTGGGGTCCAGGTCCCATCGAACCGCTCCGGTCATCGCTCCTGCGCGCCATACTTCACGTATCGGCACGTGGTCGACGGACCTGCATACCTTTTCGTGGATTTTTTTCGCCCGACCCGGTAACCGAAGACGTGTTCTACACTGGCGGGCATGGCGACGGGCACGACACGTGACGACGGGTCGCGGCGGGCGACGCGGGTGTCGGCGGCCGATTTGCCGCGGGGCGGGGGGCATCCGTTCCACGAGTGGCTGAACCGGATTCTCGGGGCGGCCGGCTTCGATGCGTTCGTCGATGGACCGTGTGCGCGGCGGGTTCATCGGTGGCCGTTGGAGATGGCTTGCAACGCCATGCTTTGCACGTTCGTCGCCACGGTGCTGAGTCTGGCGATGGAAAGAACCCTGGCGCCGGGATATTTCGTGGTCGGCTACAGCATCGGGTTCTGTGTCCAGATCTGCAATTCGGTCGGGCGCACGTGCAGTCTTCTTCGGCGTTGGCGATTGGCGTCGAGAGTCGCGACGACGAGTTGCGGGTTGGTTGCCGGTCTCGCTCTCGGCGGGGCGTTGTCGTCCGGTCGTCCGCTGTTCCTGCTGGCGGACGGTTTGATTCTTGTGATCACGATGCTGGTGGGCGTGATGGCCCTCGTTGGTTTCGAAGTATTGACGCACTCATGGGACACGCGTGATCGGTTGTTGCGGGCCGAGCGGGACGCGCTGGCCGCCGACAAGGCGCTGGCGGAATCGCGGCTCCGCGTGCTGCAGGCACAGGTCGAGCCGCACTTTCTCTTCAATACGCTCGCAAATGTAATTTCGTTGATCCGCACGAAGCCCGTTCGCGCCATCAGACTTCTGGACGCCTTGACGTCCCTGCTGCGCGCGTCGCTGTCGAGAACGCGTCACATCGACGGCACGCTGGCCGACGAGATCGAAGTAGTGCGCAAGTATCTGGAGGTCCAGGCGTTGCGCATGGACGGACGGTTGACGTACGAGGTACGGGTCGATCCCGGATTGGGAATGGTACGGGCGCCGCCGTTTCTTCTGCAGCCGCTGGTGGAGAACGCCGTGCTGCACGGCATCGAGCCGTCAGCGGCAGGGGGGCGTGTCGAGGTTCGCGCCACACGTATTGATGACACTGTACGGGTTTGCGTGACGGACGACGGGGTCGGTCTGAACCCGGACACGGCGGCGCGCGGCGGGGGCATCGTCAACGTCCGCGAACGTTTGCAGGCTACGTTCGGCCCTCGGGGTCAGCTTTTCATCACCGATGCGCCGGGAGGGGGAGTCAGCGTGAATCTCCGGATCCCGCTGACGTTGGCGGTGGGCGTGGGGGCAGGATGAGCGTCCGCCGGGTCCCGACCGCGCTGATCGCCGATGACGAGGCAGCGTTGCGGGAGGATCTGCAAAGGCTGCTCGCAGACGCGTGGCCCGAGCTGAACGTCTCTGCGTCGGTGGCGGATGGTGCGTCGGCCCTCGGGGCCGTCAATCGGTTGCATCCTGACGTGGCCTTCCTGGATGTCCGCATGCCGCCTCCGACGGGCCTCGACGTGGCCCGGGAGATCGGCGCGCACACCGCCGTCGTATTCGTGACGGCGTACGACGATCACGCCGTGGAGGCGTTCGAACGGGCGGCCGTGGACTATCTCCTCAAGCCGGTGACGGGGCCGCGTCTCCTGGAGTCGGTGAGTCGGCTGAAACGATGGTTGACCGGCAACGTACGTGCCGCGCCCGGCCGGCGGGAACTGGAGTCGCTGATCCGCCGCCTTGCGAACGCGCCGGAGTATCTGCATTGGCTGCGTGTCGGGCACGGGGAACGGGTGGAGATCGTCGCCGTCGACGACGTTTGCTTCTTTCGCTCGGATCACAAGTACACCGCCGCGGTGACGCGCAACAAGGAGCATCTCGTCCGCATGCCCATCGCGGAGCTTGCCGCACGCCTCGACCCGGAGTGCTTCTGGCGCGTTCATCGCGGCGGCATCGTCAACGTCGCGGCGGTGGAGTCGGCGCGTCGTGACCTGCGCGGCCGTTATCGCCTGACGCTGAAGGGTCGTCCGGAGGTGCTGCGGGTGAGCGCCGGGTACGGACACCTGTTCCGGCGCATGTGACGGCCAATACAGCGGGGATTTTCATCACGGGCTGCCATGCCTGCGCGGGGCGGCTGCGCGTGCGTCCGTTTCGACGTCGGAATCCGTGTCCATCTTTCCCGTGACGGCGGTTTCGTCGCCTGCCTGTCGCCGCAACGTGCGCTGCCGTCTATCGTGACGGGCGTCATGGCGGCAAGGCCGGGGGCGGTCCGCGGGACGTTGGTCGCCGTCACGTTGCAGGCTGGTCTGGGGCTGGCCGGGCCGGCCGCGGCCGCCCGACAGCCGGCGGTCGTGCGCGGTGTCGTGCTGGATACCACCGATACGGCCCTGCCGGGTGTGCGGGTCTACGTGCGCGGCGACGTCGGCAGCGTGGTCACCGGCGCGGACGGTCGGTTCGAGCTGGTCTCCGGACTTCGCGGCCGGCAGGTGGTGGTCGCCTTCCTCGCCGGGTTCCGCCCGGCGGAGCACGGCGTCGACCTGGACGCCGGCGCGGACGACTTGCGGATCGTGCTCGATCTGGCCGCGGTGACCGAGACCGTCCGCGTCGTCGGGGTCCGGCCGCCGCCGCCGGCGCCGTCCACGGAACGGTTGACGGCGCTCGACGTCGTGCGGGTCCCGGGCTCGCGGGCCGACGTGCTGCGCGCCTTGCAGGACGTCGAAGGAGTGACGCAGGTGGGCGACGGGGCGGGCCTGTTCGTGCGCGGCGGCAATCCCGACGAAGTGCTGGTGCTGCTGGACGGCGCCGTGCTTCATCATCCCTACCGCTACGAGACGGCCGCGGGCGAGGGCGGCGCGGCGGGTACGGTCGATCCGTTCCTGCTCGAGGACGTGGCGTTCAGCAGCGGCGGGTTCCCCGCCCGGTACGGCAACGTGCTCAGCGCGGTCATTGACATGCAGGGGTTGGGCCGGCCGACTCGCGCGTCCGGCGCGGCGACGGCGGGGCTGGCGGGCGTCTCCGGACGAAGCGGACTGCCGGTCGGCGCGCGCGGCGGCGTTCGCGCGTCCGGCAACTGGATCGACACCCGGCCGCTGTTCGCCCTCAACGGTTCGCGGCGGCCGTTCTCCCGTCACCCCAACGGCCGGGACGTCAACGTCAGCGGACACTACGACTCCGAGACTTTCGGATCGTTCAAGGTGCTCGCCGTCGCGGCCGAGGACGAAGTGGGCGTCGAGCTCGAAGCGGACGCCTTTCGCGGGTTCCTGACGTCGACGACCGCCAACCGGCTGTACTCGGCGCGGTGGGAACGCGCGGTCGGCCGGGGCTGGCTGGCGGCGGCCGCCGCCGGATGGAGTCGGTACGAACGGCGCACCGGCGCCGGCGTGCTGGACGTCGAAGTGGGCGACCGCCGCGTGTCCTGGCGCGCGGACCTGTCGGGCGACGCCGGGCGCTGGCTGCTGCGGACGGGCGCGGACGGCGGCTCGACGCAGACCGCGGCCGTTGGATTCGTTCCGACGCGGGGGCAGGACTTCACCGGAATCGGCGGCGTCTCCGATTTCGACGTCGCGCTCGACGACCGGCGGGTCGGCGCCTGGGCGGAGATCGAAGGAAGCGCGGGCGTCGTCGTCCCGAACCTGGGAGTACGGATCGACCGCTTCCGGCGCGCCGCCGAGACGACGGTCGCCCCGCGCCTGAGTCTGCTCGTTCCGGCGGGCGACGCGCAGCGGGTGCGCATGGCCTGGGGTCTCTACCACCAGGCGCCGCCCCCGCTGTACTACGACCGCCGGCGCGGCGCGGCGCGGCTGCCTCCCATGCGGGCGACGCACTGGGTCTTCGGCTACGAATACGGCGCGGACGACGGTCCCTTCGCGGTGCGTCTCGAGGCGTACCGCAAGCGCTACCGCGATCTGCCCCTGGAGATTCCCGCGGTCGACGACGGAGGCTCCGGTCCCGGATTCTCGGCCGGCGGCCATGGATCGGCGGCCGGCGTCGACGTCTCCGCGCGGGGCGCGTGGCGGGCGGTCGACGTGCGAGTCACCTACGGCTGGCTGCGGGCGGCGCGGCGGTGGACGCCCGTGGATCAACGGGATCGCTACGACCTGCCGGCCGGGACGTGGACGCCCGACTTCTCGATTCCGCACAACCTGCGGCTGACGGCGCTGATCGAGGTGACGCCGGCGGTGACGTTCGGCGTCCGATGGCGGATCGCCTCCGGCCGGCCCTGGACGCCGGTCGTGGCCGCGCGGCTGCGCGACACGGGCTACGAACCGGTGTTCGGGCCGATCAACTCGCAGCGGGCGCCGCGGTACGGGCGGCTGGATCTGTCGGTGGACCTTCTCGCGAACCTGGACGGGGCGCCGGTCGTCCTGTTCGGCGGCGTGACGAACGTGCTGGATCGATACAACGTCCTCGCGTACGCCTGGTCTCCCGACTTCCGCGAGCGCCGGCCCGTGACCAGCGCGACGCCTCGGGCGGTCTACGTCGGGATCTCGGTGGGGTCGTAAGCTCACCGCACTGGCGGTCGCCGCCCTACATGCCGCCAATCATGGACCGCCGCAGCCGCCGTGGGGTCGCAGGCTCACCGCACTGGCGGTCGCCGCGTCCCGCATGTACGATGGCCCCGGACACGACGGAGGGGGGGCCGATGCTTCGAGGACTGTACGGCCGGTACCGGGGCGGTTGGGGAATCCTGGCAGGCGCGGCGGCGCTGACGGCGGCGCCTCTCGCGGCGTCGGCGCAGCTCGCGTCGGCCGCGTACACCGCGGCGGAGGCGGACGCCGGCGCGGCCATCTACGAACGGACGTGCGCGGCCTGCCACCTGCCGGACCTCGGCGGTTCGTTCGAGGCGCCGGCGCTGGCGGGGCCGACGTTCCGGGGCGCGTGGGAGGAACGGCCCGTCGCGGAGCTGATCGAGCTGGTGCGGCTCACGATGCCGCCGGGGGCGGGCGGCTCGCTGGCGCCGGAGGAGTACGCCAGCGTCGTCGCCTACGTCCTGCAGGAGAACGGCTTCGAGGCCGGCGCGGTCGCCCTGGGCGGGGTGACGGCGCCGTCGGGCGGGGCGCCGGCCCCGGCCGCGCCGGCCGGCTTCCAGGGGGGGACGCGGCGCTTCCGGCCGATCGCGGAACGGGTCCCGGTGACCGACGCGATGCTGCGCGAACCCGACCCCGACGACTGGCTGATGTACCGGCGCACCTGGGACGGCTGGGGGCACAGCCCCCTCGACCAGATCGACCGCGGCAACGTCGGCGGCCTGCAGCTCGCGTGGGTGTGGGCGATGGGAGACGGCCGCAACCAGCCGACGCCCCTCGTGTACGACGGGGTGATGTACCTGACCAGCCCCGGCAACGTCGTCCAGGCCCTCGACGCCGCCGACGGCACGCTGCTGTGGGAGTACCGCCGGCCGCTGCCCGAGGCCCTGCGGGGCGCGAACAGCCGGAACCTCGCGATCTACGGGGACAAGCTGTACATGGGGACCCGCGACGCGTTCGTCGTGGCCCTCGACAGCCGGACGGGCGACCTCGCGTGGGAGACGCGGATGGCCGACCACGCCGACGGCTACGCGAACTCGAGCGGGCCGATCGTGGCGGGCGGGCGGGTGATCAACGGCATCAACGGATGCTCGCGGTTCATGCCGGACAGTTGCTTCGTCACCGCCCACGACGCGGCCACCGGCGAGGAGATGTGGCGCCGTCTCACCATCGCCGCCCCCGGCGACCCGGGCGGCGACACGTGGGGCGACCTGCCGCTGGCCCTGCGGGGCGGCGGCGATTCCTGGATCCCGGGCAGCTACGACCCCGACCTGGACCTGCTGTACTGGCCGGTCGCCCAGGCCAAGCCGTGGGTGCCCGCCAGCCGGGGGCTGACCGTCCACGACCCGGCCCTCTACACCAACTCGACCCTCGCCCTGGACCCCGCCGACGGCTCCATCCGCTGGTACCGCCAGCACGTGCCCGGCGAGGCCCTCGACCTCGACGAGGGGTTCGAGCAGGTGCTGATCGACAGCGGGGGGCGCCGGGCCCTCTACACCATCGGCAAGCACGGCATCCTCTGGAAGCTCGACCGCGAGACCGGCGCGTTCCTCGGGCACGCGGAGACCGTCTTCCAGAACGTGTTCGAGGCCATCGACCCCGACACCGGCGCGGTGACCTACCGGCAGGACATCGCCGACGCCGGCATCGGCGACTGGGTGTCGGTGTGTCCCAGCACCGCCGGCGGCCACAACTGGCACGCGACCGCCTTCAGCCCCGAGACCCGGCTGCTGGTCATCCCCCTCAGCCAGAGCTGCCTCGAGATCGCGGGCCGCGAGGTGCCCCTGGAGATCGGCTCGGGCGGCACGCAGGCCGACCGGAAGTGGTTCGAGATGCCGGGGACCGGCGGCAACCTCGGCCGGCTGGCGGCCTGGGACGTCGACACCCTCGAGGAACGCTGGAGCGTCGAGCAGCGGGCCGCGTTCACGACCGCGGTCCTGACCACCGGCGGCGGCCTCGCGTTCGCGGGCGACGTCGACCGCTGGTTCCGCGCCTTCGACGCGGCCACCGGCGAGGTCCTGTGGGAGACCCGGCTCGGGACCTCGGTGCAGGGGTTCCCGGTGACCTACGGGGTCGACGGCGTCCAGTACGTCGCCGTGCCGACGGGGCTCGGCGGGGGCAGCCCGCGCCGGGTGCCGGCGCTGCTCAGCCCCGACGTCGCGCACCCCGACACCGGCAACGCGCTGTACGTGTTCGCCCTGCGGCGGTAGGCGGCGGGAAATCGGTATCCGATCCGTCTGCCGGGTGCGCGTCTGATTCGGGAGCCGGGCACCCCGTCGGGGTGCACGTCAGATTAGTGAGGCCCGTCAGGCGGCGCGGGCGGCTCGCCGCTCCCAGTAGTCCTCGTAGCGGCCGCTGAGCTAGTGTCCCGTCAGAGAAAAAGTGAAACATCATCAAGGGCGGTGTCGTCTGTCCTCCCCAGGAGGCACCCATGCGCAGAGGACGCACCCCGACACCGGTCGTCCTGACGGACGACGAACGGCAAGCCCTGACCTCGCTGGCCCATCGGTCGCGCACCGCCCCGCAGCGCGCGCGACGCGCCCGCGTCATCCTGGCCTGTGCCGACGGCCAGCCGACCACCGGCATCGCCAGGCGCCTGCACCTGTCCCCGACCACGGTCTGCAAGTGGCGCACCCGCTTTCTTGCAGACCGAATCGACGGCCTGACCGACGAACCGAGACCGGGCGCCCCGCGCCGCATCACCGACACGCAGGTCGAAGACGTGGTGGTGCGGACCCTGGAATCGACTCCGCCCGGCGCCACTCACTGGAGTACGCGCGGCATGGCGAAGGCCACCGGTCTGAGCCACACCACGCAGCCCGGATGCCGACGTTCAGAGACAGGAACATCCTGCCGTCTTGCGACGGGTCAAATCGAGCCAGGGTCGACACCGCGCCGCTCAGGCAGCGCGGTGTCGTTGTCGTCGTTTTTGCGCTCGCGTTTCTGCAGGATGAACCCGATGCGATGCAGGTTGGCGGCCAGCATCGACAGCGCGACCATCCGTGCGAAACCGTCAGCGCCATAACTGTAGACACGGTCGAGGCCTCGATGTTCCAATCCGTTGATGGCCGACTCGACCGCCGGATGCGCCCGCCGCGCCGCCGCGAAGGGTTCCGCCGCTTCCCGCTCCAGGTCGGCTTTCGAAAGACGCCCCTTTCGGGGCAGCGCGTTGACGTCGAGCATCGCGTCGAGCCGGACCCGGTTGTCGGGGCTGTGAAAGCCCCGGTCGAAACTGCACGCCCGCAACGCAGGAAACCGTTCCTGCGTTTCCGTCACCATCGACACCGCCACGTCCACGTCCTCCTCTTTCCACATGATCCGGTGGTGAAGGATGAACTGATACTGGTCCTCGATGATGGCGACAGGCACTCCGAGTTCCACCGGCGTGCCCGCTTTCCCCTTGGAAACCCAGCGCGTGTGCTCCTCGAAGATCGGAAAGACCTTCTCCGCCTGAGGAATCGTCTCGCCCCGCAAAAGCCGCCGGTCCACGTGGTCGATCTGTCGCCAGGCGTGAACGGCAAGGCCCCCGATGTCGCGGCAGACATGTTCCGCTACGCCCCCGGCACGCAACTCGTCGAGGGTTTCCGCCGCCCGATAGACCAGGGTGCGGCAGCGGTCCAGATACGCCTCCACGTGCTCCGGAGTCGCCCGCCGCGTCGAGCGCACCCGGTGGAACAGTTTCCTGACCCCGCGGGTCAGGTGCCGCCACTGACGCCACCCGCCCTGCGACAGGACTTCGGCCGCCCGCCCCGTCTCGCCGCTGAGGTTGCCTCGATTCCGTGGACAGGTTAACGCTTGGGTTCCCATCATGACAGGTCCCCGGATGGACGGGGTTTTCCGTGTGAGTCATCAACGAGGAAAGCGCTGTGGACCTGTGGGAATCTCGCGGCCTCGGCGCAGGCGCCGGCGGCAGCGATCGCCCGCGAGATTTCCAACGGCCTGTGGGCGCCCGCCGCGCCGATCTGCGATACAGCGCGACGCCCCGCGGGCGTCCACAGGCCGGGCAGGTCCACAGCGCCCCCGGCGCCCGGTCGGTCCGCCGACGCCGCTTCACGGCGGTCCGCCCCGCGAAGGCGAAGGCGAGCCGTGCGCCTGTGCGCCATCACGCCCTCCCCGTGTTTCCGGCAGCAACGCCGGTGACGACGCCGGCCGGCGCCGGCGCGCCGGACGCAACCCGGCCCGCGGGTGCGAGCGCCTCGCCGGGCCGGCCCCCGTCCGCGGGCGCCGTCTCCCGGAGACGTTCGAAATCCAGCGGCGACAGGTAGCCTGACGCGGAATGACGCCGCCGCGTGTTGTACCACCTTCGATGAACGTGAACACGGCCGACCGCGCCTCGGCGTGCGTCGCCTACTTCGTGCGGTCGAGCAACTCGCACTCCAGCGTCGCGAAGAAGCTCTCGGCCATCGCGTTGTCGAAGCAGTCGCCGACCGAACCCATCGACGGCGTCACGCCCCATTCCTGACAGCGGGCGCCGAAGGCTGGCGACGTGTACTGGCAGCCCTGGTCGGAGTGATGGATCACCGCCGCCGGACGGCGCTGCTTCACGGCCATCTCCAGCGCCCCGGTCACCAGCGCCGTGCGCAGGTGCGCCGCCATCGCCTGACCCACGACCCGCCGGCTGAACACGTCGAGGACGACGGCCAGATAGAGGAAGCCGGCCAGCGTCGGGACATACGTGATGTCGGCGACCCACAGCCGGTTCGGTCCCGCCGCCTCGAAACGGCGCTCGACCCGATCCGGGGCCGGCCGGACCCGCACCGCCCGCCGCGTCGTGCGCGGCCCGCGGCGCCGGCTCACCCCCGCAATGCCCGCCGCACGCATCACCCGCGCCACCCGCTTGCGGCTCACCGCGGCCCCGCCTGCCGACAGTTCCGCGTGAATCCGGGGGGCGCGCCATACGTCCCGCGGCTGCGGGCGTGGATCGCGCTGACGCGGACCGTCAGGTCCGCGTCAGCCTGCGCCCGGACGGACGCACCCCGCCGACGCCACGCATAGTACCCGCTCGGGGAGACACCGGGCACCCGGGCCATGGTGGCGATCCGGAAGCGGGCCTGATTCGCGCTCATGAACCGGTAGACCCCCCGGATCCGGTCTCCCGCGCGAACCAGGCCGTGGCTTTTGCCAGGATCTCCCGCTCTTCCCGCAGCCGCCGGTTCTCCCGACGCAGCCGGCGCATCTCCTCACGCTCCCCGGTGCGCAGGCCGTCGGTGCGCTCGCCGGCATCCCGGCCGGCCTGCGCCACCCAATTCCGGATGGCCTGGGCCGACGGCTCGAACTCCCGCGCCAGAGCCTCCGGCGTGCGCCCCGACCGGACCAGCTCGACCATCTGCCGGCGGAACTCCGCCGCATACGGCGGTCTCGATTTCGGCATCGCGGATACCTCCTCCTCCCAGGATCGGGCGGGACTCCGTGACCGCCGCCAGCGATCCACAGCCTCCTCGGCGATGGCCGTCAACAAAACAAGGATGGCAACCGCGATCATCGCGTGCTCAACTGACGTGAGCTCATCGAGGAGGTTCACTTTAGTGGCGTCTCGGAGAATGGCGAAGATTGTTTTTTGCACGGTCGCCTCCATGAACGCGGGATGTACTGCTCCACTGTATCGAGCCCGATGTTTCGACTTCGTTAAATCCTTGTTAAATATAGGCAGCATGTCCGACATGTCCCAAGCACGGCGTGCCGGCGATGTGTTGACCACGATCTCCGTCTTTACTGGAGTCGCCTGGGACATGATTTCAGATTCCGTGGGAATTCCCGCCGGAACCCGGCTGGGGGCGTCAACGTAGTCTCGAAAAAGCAGCCGCGAATCTCAGCCTAGCCCGTCTGCGGTGCGATCTACTTTCGTCGCGCGGGCCGGATGCGTCCCTTCCGTTCGTCCCTGTAACTCGTTGCAAATAGTTGGTTTATATATACAACCCTTTTAGCCGGAGATCGGTAGAAGATGTGCTTCTGGGCTGGGACTCGTCGGGACGGTCTCCTCCGCAAGAACGGCATGGAGGCCAGCCCCAAGGTATAGAAGTGTTTCCCGAACGCGGGAGACGACGGTGTACTCCATCTGCGCCGGCCGCGGGTTCGCCGACGCGGCCGCGTGCTCGGTGCCGACTTCGCGGGCGTGCTGGTGCGGGACGGTGGGCGGCGTATCGCGGCTTCAAGCTTGCGCTCCCCCAGACCTGCTTGGTCCATCTCCTGCGGCGCTGCAAGGACTTGCGGAACGATCATCCCGACAGCCCCTGGGCCGCCGCCGTGCAGATGGTCCTGCAGGACGCCCTCGACCCGCGGACGCGCTGCAACGCTGGTGGCATCTGCAAGCACGGTCTCGCGTCGGCCCGCGGCCGGCTCGAAGCCAGCTCGGCCGGCTGATCGACGCCCCGCCGCCGCTGGCCGCCGCCGAGCGCTTCGCTAGTAGGCGGCGGGAAATCGGTTCCGATCCGCCTGCCGGGGCGCGTCGGATTCGTGAACCAGGAGGCCCCGGCGGCTCTTCGTTCCCGGAAGTCCTCGAAGCGGCCGCTGATTTCCCGCGACGGCGCAGGGACGGTGACGGCGTTGGCGCCGGAGGCGGTCCACGCAGGCCCGCGCCTTTCGACCGTGCGCCGACGACGCGCTTGCCGCTGGCCTCGCCGACGCCCGGGGCGAGGCACAGGCCCCGGGCGCGGAACCGCGCCGCCGCGAAAAGACCGCTTGGCGTACCGGCCGGGACTGGTCCACAATAGGTGACCGGTCGCCGCCGGGCGGCGACACGACACCCGTTCCGCACCGGAGGCTCAGGAGATGTCAACCACAACCGGTCGCCGATTCGGTCTCGCCGCCGTCCTGGCCGCCGCGCTCGGCGCCGCCGCGCCGGCCGCCGCCGCGGCGCAGGACGAGGCGCACGCGGTCACGTTCACGAAGGACGTCGCGCCGATCCTGCAGCGCTCCTGCCAGGAGTGCCACCGCACCGGCTCCATCGCGCCGATGTCGCTGCTGACCTACGAGGAGACGCGGCCGTGGGCGCGCTCGATCCGCGAGAAGGTGGTCTCCCGCGCCATGCCGCCCTGGTACATCGACAGGAACATCGGCGTGCAGGGGTTCAAGTACGACTATTCGCTGAGCGACGAGGAGATCGCCGCCGTCGCCGCGTGGGTCGACGCCGGCGCGCCGCGCGGCAACCCCGAAGACCTGCCCCCGCCGCGCGAGTTCCGGGACATCGCCGAGTGGAAGATCGGCGAGCCGGACTGGATCGTGGAGCTCCCCGAGCCGTTCGTGGTCGCGGCCGAGGCCCCCAACTGGTGGGGCGACCTGTTCGCGGACTCGGGCCTGACGGAGGACCGCTGGGTGAAGGCGGTCGAGACCAAGCCGTCCATCGAGGGGTTCCCGGTCGTCCACCACGCGGTGACGAGCAATTCGGACCCCGAGTCCGACGACGACGACTACGCCTTCCTGAACGAGTACGCGCTCGGCAAGAACGGCGACGTCTTCCCCGACGGCACCGGGCGGCTGATCAAGGCCGGGAGCGTCATCAAGTTCAACATGCACTATGCCGCGATCGGCGTCGAGACGACCGACCGGACGCGGGTCGGCCTGCAGTTCTACCCGAAGGGCGTCGTGCCCGAGCGCAAGCTCATCTCGGCCCACGTCGGCGACGACGAGGACCTCGACATCCCGGCCGGGGCGTCGAACGTGCGCCACGACGGCTACTACCGCCTGAAGGAGAACGCCCACGTCACCGCGTTCCAGGCCCACCTGCACAACCTCGGCAAGCGGCAGTGCCTCGAAGCGATCCTGCCCGACGACCGCAAGGAGATCCTGAGCTGCGCGGACTGGGACTTCGGCTGGCACATCGTCTACAACTACGAGGACGACGTGGCCCCGCTGCTGCCCCGGGGGACCGTGCTGCACGTGACGAGCTGGCACGACAACTCCGAGGCGAACCGCTGGAACGACGACCCCACGAACTGGGCCGGCTTCGGCCAGCGGTCGAGCGACGAGATGAGTTTCGCCTGGGTGAGCTGGTACGAGCTCGACGACGAGGCCTTCCAGAAGGAAGTCGAGGCGCGGGAGGCGCTCGCCGACGACGACGAATGAGCCGCCGCGGCGGGAGGATGCGAGCGTGGATGGGAAGAACGTCACGACGGGTGCGGGCCGCGTCGCGGGGGCGGTGTGCCTGGCCGCGCTGCTGGCGGGGTCGGGCGGTCTTCCGGCGTCGGCGCAGGAGCGCTGGAGCCGGGGCCAGAACGTGCAGCCGGTGTTCGAGGGGTGGGAACGGAACGCCGACGGGTCGTTCACCATGGTCTTCGGCTACCTGAACCGCAACTACGAGGAGCAGCCGGTCGTTCCCGTCGGCCCGGACAACCGCTTCGAGCCGGGTCCGGCCGACCGGGGGCAGCCCACGCACTTCTACAACCGGCGCCAGCAGTTCGTGTTCGGGGTGCGCGTGCCCGCCGACTGGGGGCGCGAGCAGGACCTCGTCTGGACCGTCACCCACAACGGCCGGACCGACCGCGCCGTCGGCCACCTCTGGCCGGTGTGGGAGATCGACGCCGGCGTGCTGCGCCTGAACCGGGGAGCCGGCACCGGGCAGGGCTACGCCGACAACCAGCGCCCGTTCGTCCGCCTCGAGGGCGGCGGCCACCGCGAGGTCACCCTGCCCGATACGCTCGAGATCGCGGTGGTCGCCGGCGACGACGGCGTTCCGCCCCCGAACCCGCGGCTGGCCGAGCGGCGGGTCCGGCGCGGTCCGAAGTCGCAGGCGATGGTCGATCCGCGCCGGGCGGCGGCCACCGGCCTCGCCGTCACGTGGCTCCACTGGCGCGGGCCGGGGACGGTGACGTTCGACCCGCGGACGCCCGCCGTCGGCGAGGGGGGGCGCGCCGTCACCCGCGCCGCCTTCAGCGCGCCCGGCGTCTACGTCCTGCAGGCGGTGGCCGACGACACGGTGCATACGAGCCCGGCCAACCTCACGGTGACCGTCAAGCCGCCGGCGCCGACCGTCGCCGCCACGCCCACCCGCGCGCGGGCCGCCGACGGGTCGTACATCTCGTGGCGCGAGCACGTCATCGACGACCTCGCGGTGGGCGGCGTGACCCTCTCGGGCAGCGACGGGCTGGCCCTGGCCGACCTCGACCTCGACGGCCACCCCGACGTCGTCTCCGTGCACGAATCCGACACCACCTACGACGGCGTGCCCGACGGCCACGTGCGCATCGCGTACGGCTCGGCCGACCCCGACGCCTGGGATCTCCACACGCTGGCGGAGGGCGAGGAGGCGGGCGCGGCCGAAGACGTGGCCATCGGCGACGTGAACGGCGACGGCTATCCCGACGTGGTGGTGGCGTGCGAGCTCGCGCACCTGATCTACTTCGAGAACCCCGGCGCGGCCGGGCGGACCGCTCGGTGGAAGCGGACCATCCCCGCCGCGACCCTCGGCCGCGGGTCGTACATCCGCGTCTTCCTCGCCGACTTCGACGACGACGGCCGGCCCGAGGTGGTCGCCGCGAACAAGGGCGCCCAGAACCCGCCGCGCGGCACCACCGAGAAGCATCCGGTCTCGTGGTTCGCGGTTCCCGGCGATCCGCTCGACGGCGACGCGTGGGTCGAGCACGAGCTGGCCCGCGTCGTCGTGCCCATCAACGCGCAGCCGTTCGACCTCGACGGCGACGGGGACCTCGACGTCGTCGGCGGTTCGCGCATGGAGCAGCGCATCTTCTGGTTCGAGAACGTCAGCGCCGGCCCCGGCGCGATCGCGTTCCGCGAGCACCGCATCGAGATCGCGCCCGAGGCGGCCGTCACCGGGTTCAACATGGACTTCGCGGACCTCAGCGGCGACGGGCGCGTCGACGTCGCGATCCAGGACAGGCGCAACGGCCTCTCGTGGCTGGAGCAGCCCGCCGACCCCGCCGACCCGTGGCGGCCGCACGTCATCGGCGGCCTCGCGCCCGACCGCCTCGTCGGCTTCGTGCTGACCGACCTCAACGGCGACGGCCGTCTCGACGCCTTCTCCGGCGCCTACAGCCAGGATCCGCGCGACGTCGACGCGGCCGAGATCTCCCCGTCGCACCGGGCCGGGCGCCTCGCGTGGTTCGAGCAGCCCGAAGATCCGGCCGGCGCCTGGACCCGCCACGACGTGTCGCGCCGCGTCCGCGGCATGTTCGACAAGTTCGTCGTGCGCGACGTGGACGGCGACGGCGACGCCGACCTCATCGGCACGCGCGGCAACTCCGTCCCCTGGGACGGGGTGTTCTGGCTCGAGCAGGTCCGGACGGCGGAGCCCGTGCCGGCGTTCGACCAGGCGCGCGAGCAGGAGAGCCGCCAGCTTCCGCTCCCGCGGTAAGCGCCCGCGGCGCGTGCGCGTGGGGAACGCGCGCCGGGACAGGGCGGCGTCCTCCGGGCTACATCCGGTCCGGCACGCCGCATCCCATGAGCGCGAGGGCCCGGGTCATCTGCGCTTCGAACCAGACGACCCCGGCCGCGCGCCAGCGCCGGACGGCGTCGTCGGTCTCCGCGACCACCGGGCTGCGGTGGTAGAACCCGTTGAAGCGCTGGGCGAGCCCGAACGCGTACTTGGCGAGCACCGACGGCTCCAGCGTCCGCACGGCCTGGTCGGCGACTTCGTCCAGCCGCGCGGCCTCGAGGACGAGGTCCCACAGATCGTCGCCGGCCGGACCCGCGAGCGGGCCGTCGGGTATCGTCCCCAGACTCTCCACGACGTCCGCGGTTCCGAGGCCGCTGCGCTCCCGCAGCTTCTGCAGGATCTTCCGGGCGCGGACGGCGGCGTACTGCAGATACGGCCCGGTCTCCCCCTCGAAGGCGAGGGCCTCGTCGACGTCGAAGGCGATGACCTTGCCTCGCGAGAACTTGATCATGAAGTAGCGGACCGCGGCGGTTGCGATGACCTCGGCGATGCGCCGGCTCTCGCCGGGGGTGAGGCCGGGGTGCCGGGCCTCGACCTCCCGTTGCGCCCGGCCGGTCACCTGGTCGAGGAGGTCGTCGGCCTTCACGCCGAGACCCCGGCGGCCCGAGACCTCGACGAACGGCTTGCCCTCGTCGTCGGGGGCGGCGTGGCCCAGGGCTTCGGCGGTGTTGCGCGACAGGGCCACCATCTCGTACGAGAAGTGGACGGAGCGCTCGGCCTCCGCCGGATGGTCCAGCGCCGTCAGGGCCTGCGCCAGCAGCCGTTGCAGATAGCTCTGGCGGGTGTCGATGACGTTGTAGACGGCCGCCGCCCGGCCGAACCGCGGGGCCGGGCCGCCGGGGCCGGACTCCGCGGGGGCGCTCGACGTGGTCCAGAGGGCGCGGCCCGAGGGCTGCGGCGCGTCGAACCGCCGGTAGTGGAAGTCGCGTCCCAGCAGGCCGAACTTCCAGAGCTGGTACGCGATGTCCTTCCCGACGTAGGTCACGGTGCCGTTCGATCGCACGATGACCTTGAGCCGGTCGTCCGCGTCCGCGTCGGCGGCGCCGCCGTCGGGGTCCGCCGGCGCCTCGGCCTCGCCGTCGGGGTCGATCGGCATCACCCAGCATCCGGCGAGCCGTCCGGCGGCCTGGAGGCGGACGGCGCCCGAGGCCTTCAGGATCTCGAAGGCGCGGTCCCAGAACGCCAGTCTCAGGATGTCGCCCTCCCAGCTCAACAGGTCGTACTCGACCCCGAGCCGCGCCATCGTCCGGAGGTGGCAGCGCACGATGCTGCCGGTGACCACGCGGGCCAGCGCCGCGGCGGGCCCGGCGTCGCGCTCCAGATCGCGCAGGGCGGCCCGGCGGTGCGACAGCCGGGCGTCGTCTTCGTCGTACCAGCGGGTGACCCGCGCGTAGAGGTCCCAGCAGTAGTGGTCGAACCGGGGTTCCCCGGCGAGCCGCCGCACCTCGCCGGCGTCCTTCCCTTCCAGTTCCTGCAGCCCGACCACCACGTCGGCGACCTGCACGCCCGTGTCGTCGATGTAGTTCTGCACCTCGACGTCGTTCCCGCGGAACCGCAGCAGGCGGCCCAGCGTGTCGCCGAGGGCGGCGTTGCGCAGGTGCCCGACGTGGGCCGCCTTGTTGGGGTTGATGGCGGTGTGCTCGACGATGGTCTTTCCGCCGGCCGCGGCGGCGGGAGCCGGCGTTCCCCCCCCGATGCGGGCGCGCGCGAACCGGGGGCGGTCGAGGAACAGGTTGAGATAGCCGGCCCCGGTCGGCTCGAGGCGGCCGAGGTCCGACAGTCCGGCCGCGGCCTCGGCGATCTCCGCGGCGATCCGGCGGGGAGCCTTCCGGAGCCTGCGGGCGAGGTCGAAGGCGACGGTGACCGCGAGGTCTCCCATCCGCCGGTTCGGGGGATACCCGATCTCGATCGGGGGCATCTCGTCCGGGGCGAGGCCGTACAGCGTGCGCAGCGCCGATGCGACGGCGCGGCGCAGGTCCGTGTGCAGTGGCAGCATCATGCTCGGGTCCGGGGGATGCGACGGCCGGTTCCGGCGGTCCCCGCCGCGGACCGTCTCGACGCGGGGCGGGGCGTTCGGCCGGCGGCGCGCCCGCACGGCGGGTTCGTGGTCGCCGACGGCGGTGGTCCGGACGACTGTCCGGCGGCGCGCCCGCGCGGCGGGTTCCCGCGGCTCAGGCCGGGCCGGCCGGCGCTCGCGGGCCCGGTCGGCCGGCGGCCGCGACCGCGCGGGCCAGGTCGGCCGGCGTGTTCACGTTGAAGAGCAGCATGCCGTCGGGGTCGAAGGCGGCCACTTCGTCCGGCCCCACCTCCGTCGCGCCCAACGAGCCGGCCAGTTCCACCAGACGGCGCTGTCCGCGGGCTATCCGGGCGTGGATCGCGTCCAGGCAGCACCGGTCCCAGACCGCGCACAGCGGCTGCAGCAGGCCGTCGGCGTTCCGCGGGACCACGGCGCGCGCGTGCGGCGCCCGGGTCGCGAGGTGGCGGAGGAACGCGCCCGTCAGGAACGGCAGATCGCCGGCGACGACGAGGGTGCGCCGGGCGGGCGATCGGGTCAGCGCGGCGTGCAGCCCCCCCAGGGGGCCGGCCCCCGGCAGGAGGTCGTCGCATACCTGGAGTCCGGATGCGCGGAAGCGGTGGTGGTCGTCCGAGACCACCAGCACGCGCGGGGCGACCTCGCCGAGCACCGCGAGCTGGCGTTCGATGATGCGCCGCCCGCCGACGACGAGCCGGCTCTTGTCGACCCCGCCGAGACGCCGTCCCCGGCCGCCCGCGATTATCGCCGCGGCGGTCACGGCCGGCCGGGCGGGGTGCGGCGCGCCTCGCCGCAGGGGTTCCACCACGGACTGTCACGATAACTCTACCAGATGTGGCCGGGGCGCGGCCCGGCCGGGAGGCGGCGGGGCGCATCGCGGCGCGGATCCGGCGGGAGACCGCCACGCCGGCGGCGGGGCTTTTGCCGCGGGCGGTCAGGCGTTACCATTGAAGGCGGGCCGCCGGCCGGCCGACGCCGGTGATGCGGGCGGGCCCGGAGGATCGACGCATGACCGCGCCGCGGTTTCGTTCGGCGATTCGCCTGATCGCGATCGGGGCGTTCCTGTCCGGACTCGACGGTCCGGCGCCCGCGGGTCAGGAGGCCGGCCGCGCCGGGCCGCCGGCCGGCGAGGAGGTCGGCCGCACCGTGTCGCCCGCGGGTCGGGAGGCCGGCCGCACCGGGCCGCCGGCGTCCCGGTCCGCCGGCGGGGTCGAGGCGCCGGTGGTCCACGTGGCCGAGGTCGACGCGCTCATTCATCCCGCGTCGGCCGAGTTCATCACCCGGACCCTCGACGCCGCGGCCGCCGCGCGGGCCGACCTCGTCGTCCTCGTGCTGCGCACCCCGGGCGGGCTGGTCGACTCCACGCGCGACATCAACACCGCGATCATCGAGTCGCGGGTTCCCGTGGTAGTGTTCGTGGGACCGGGCGGGGCGCGGGCGGCGTCGGCGGGATTCCTGATCACCATCGCCGCCGACGTCGCGGCCATGGCTCCCGGCACCCACGTGGGCGCGGCGCATCCGGTGGCCGGCACCGGGCAGCCGATGGACGACGCCGCGTCCGAGAAGGCGGCGTCCGACGTGGCCGCCTATGCCCGGTCGCTGGCCGCGCGGCGGGGCCGGAACGTCGAGCTGGCGGAGGAGGCGGTGGTCGACAGCCGGTCGTTCACCGAGGAGGAGGCCCTGCAGGCGGAGCCGCCGCTGATCGATCTCGTCGTCGACGACCTCGACGCCCTGATCGCGGCGCTCGACGGGCGGGCGGTCACCCGGTGGGACGGACGGGAGGAGGTCCTGCGCACCGCCGGCGCGCGGGTCGAGCGCGTCGAGATGACCTGGCGGCAACGCCTGTTGAGCGCGATCGCGCATCCGCAGATCGCGGTCCTCCTGTTCAGCCTCGGCTCGCTCGGGTTGACCATCGAGCTGTGGAACCCCGGCGCGATCCTGCCGGGGGTGGTCGGCGGGCTGTGCCTGCTGCTGGCGTTCTTCGCCTTCCAGATCCTGCCGGTCAACTACGTCGGGCTGCTCCTGCTGCTGTTCGGGCTCGTGCTGCTCATCCTGGAGATGGTGACCCCCACCTTCGGCGCGCTGGCCGCCGGCGGGCTGGTGAGCATGGTGTTCGGGGCGGTGATGCTGATCGACTCGCCCCTGCCGGAGCTGCAGCCGGGCTGGCCGTTCGTGCTCACGCTGATGACCGCCCTGGCGGTGCTGGTGTCGCTGCTGGGGCGTCTCGCGATTCGCGCGCACCTCCGCCCGCCGGTCACCGGCGCCGCCGGCATGGTCGGCAAACGGGGCGAGGTGATCGAGTCGATAGCGCCCGACGCGAGCGGCCGCGTGGCGACGCACGGCGAGATCTGGTCGGCGGCGGCCCGCGAGCCCATCCCGCGGGGCGTGCGCGTGCAGGTCGTCGCCATCGACGGCATGACCCTGACGGTGTCGCCGGAGCGGCCCGCCGAAGGGGTCGGGGAGGGACTCCAGTGAACTTGCTGAACAACCCGCTGCTGCTCGTGGGCCTGATGGCGGCGTTCTATCTCGCGAGCTCGATCAAGATCCTGAACGAGTACGAGCGCGGAGTGATATTCCGGCTCGGCAAGCTGCTCCCGCGGCCCAAGGGGCCCGGGGTCATCCTCGTCTTCGCCCCCCTCGATCGGATGGTCCGGGTGGGGCTCCGGACGATCGTCATGGACGTCCCGCCCCAGGACATCATCACGCGCGACAACGTGTCGGTGAAGGTGAACGCGGTCATCTACTTCCGGGTGATGGACCCCCAGAAGGCCATCGTCGAGGTCGAGAGCTTCAACTACGCGACCTCCCAGCTCGCGCAGACCACGCTGCGCAGCGTCCTGGGGCAGGTCGACCTCGACGATCTCCTGTCCGAACGGGAGCGCCTGAACCGCGACCTGCAGCATCTGCTCGACCAGCAGACCGATCCGTGGGGCATCAAGGTCTCGGCGGTCGAGGTGAAGCACGTCGACCTGCCCGACAACATGCAGCGGGCGATGGCGAAGCAGGCGGAGGCGGAGCGCGAGAAGCGGGCCAAGATCATCCACGCCGAGGGCGAGTTCAACGCGTCGGAACGTCTGTCCCAGGCCGCCGGGGTCATCAGCACCCAGCCGCTCGCGGTGACCCTGCGCTACCTGCAGACCCTGACGGAGATCGCCACCGAGAAGAACTCCACGATCCTGTTCCCGGTCCCCGTCGAGTTCATGCACCTGCTGCCGAAGCCCGCGACGGCCGAAAAGAACGGCGACGATGGGAAAGACGAACCGGCATGAGTTGACGGTCAGCCCGAAGCAGCTCGTTTTCCTGACGATGATCGCGGCCATCGGCGCGGTCGTCGTCTTCCTCTGCGGCGTGGAGGTCGGCCGGGGGCTGAAGGCCGCGGAGGCCGGGGGAGCCGGGCCGATTCCCGTTCCGACGGCCGACGGCGCGTCCGGGGCCGGGGGAGCGGCCGCGGAGGCCGGGTCTGGCGGCGCCGCCGGGTCGCCGTTCCAGGGTCTGAGCTACTTCGACCGGCTGCGTGGCGGCGAGCCGGTGGCCGAGACGCTGGAGGAACCGCCCGCGTCCGGCCCCGCGGCGCCGCGCGCCGGCTTCACGGGCGCGGGCGGCTCCTTCGCCGGCGCGCGCGGCGGGGCGTTCGCCGTGCAGGTGATCAGCGTCCGCGGCGCCGCCGCCGCGGAGGGCGTGAAGGCGGACCTGGAAGCGAAAGGCTATCCCGTCGTGATCGAGCCGATGTCCTCGGGCGCCCTGCACCGCGTCAGCGTCGGACCCTATGCGGACCGCGCGGAGGCCGAGCTGGTCAGTCGCCGTCTGCGGACGCAGGAGCGGTTCGCTGCGTGGGTCACGCAGCCCTGACCGCGGCGGGGCGGGCCCGGCCGCTCGCGGGCCGGCGCGTGTCGGGCGGTGCCGTCCGCGGAGTTTTCGGGAGCCGTCATCCTGGCCGCCACCCTGACGCTCGCCGTGCTCGCCGGTTACCTGATCGGGTCGTGCCCGAGCGCGGCGCCGATCAGCCGGCGGCTGTACGGCAGCGACGTCCGCGGGCACGGCAGCGGCAATGCCGGCGCGGCGAACATGCTGCGGGTGTTCGGCTGGCGGCCGGCGCTGGCGGTGCTGGCGCTGGACGTCGCCAAGGGGTACGTCCCGGCGCTGCTGGCGTCCGGGCTGCCGGCCGGCGATTCGCCGTCGTCTGCGCTGTCGCCGGGGCTGGCGGCCGGCGCCGCCGCGACCCTGGGGCACTGCTATCCGCTCTTCGCCGGGTTTCGCGGGGGCAAGGGGGTGGCCACCGCGGCCGGGGCGTTTCTCGCGACGCATCCCGGCGCCGTGCTCGTCGGGTTCGGCGTGTTCGCGGCGGTGGCCGCGACGTCGCGCTACGTGTCGATGGCGGCCGTCGCGGCCGCCGCGGCGATGCCGGCGGCGGTGCCGGCGTCCGGCTGGCGCTTCGGCTGCGCCGTGTCCCCGCCGGACGTGTATCTGACGGCGGCGCTGGCCGTCTTCATCGCGTTTACCCACCGCTCCAACCTCTCGCGGCTCCGGCGGGGACGGGAACCCCGGATCGGCGCGGCGCGGGGCGGGGGCGCCGGCCCGTCCGCGCGGGCCGGCCGGACGACGACAGGAGGACGCACGTGAGCATCGAGATCGACGAACAGATCAGGCGCTATCGGGACCTCGTGGAGCGGTCGCTGGCACTGCGCGGCTATCTTTGACACCCCGGAAACCGGCCAGGAGTTGCGGACCCTCGAGGCCCGCGCCGCCGCGGCCGACTTCTGGACCGATCCGGACCGGGCCCAGGAAGTGCTGCGCCGCCGCCGCCGCCTGCAGGACGACCGGGACCTCGCCGAGTCGCTGCGGAGGAAGGCGGACGACCTCGGCGTCCTCGTGGACTGGGTCGGGCAGGGCGAGCCGGTGGAGGAAGATCTGCTGGCGGCCCTCGATGCGCTCGCGGCCGAGGTCGAGACCGGCGAGATCAAGAAGATGCTCGGCGGCGAGCACGACGACAAGAACGCCATCGTCACCATCCATCCCGGAGCGGGCGGCACCGAGTCGCAGGACTGGGCGGAGATGCTGGCCCGCGCCTATCTGCGCTGGGCCGAACGGCGGGACTTCAAGGTCGAGGTGATCGAATGGCAGCCGGGTGACGAAGCGGGCATCAAGGCGGGCACGCTCACCGTCGCCGGCGACTACGCCTACGGACTGATGCTGGCGGAGGCCGGGGTGCACCGGCTGGTCCGGATCTCGCCCTTCGACCAGGCGTCCCGCCGCCACACGTCGTTCGCCTCGGTCTTCGTCTGGCCGGAGCTGCCCGAAGACGTGGAGGTCGAGATCGACGAGAAGGACCTGCGCATCGACACCTACCGGTCCAGCGGCGCCGGCGGACAGCACGTCAACGTGACCGATTCGGCGGTCCGCATCACCCACCTGCCCACCGGCATCGTCGTCTCGTGCCAGAACGAACGCTCGCAGCACCGCAACCGCGACGCGGCCATGAAGGTGCTCAAGGCCCGGTTGTACGACCTCAAGCAGAAGGAGCAGCAGGACCGGCTGGAAGAGATCGGGGGCGAGAAGAGGGCCATCGGTTTCGGCAGCCAGATCCGCAGCTACGTGCTGCACCCCTACCAGATGGTCAAGGACCTGCGCACGAAGATGGAGACCGGCGCCGTCGACCGGGTGCTCGACGGAGACTTCGACCCGTTCATCAAGGCCTGGCTGATGCAGAAGGCGGGCGGCGGGCGTCCGGCCCCGGGCGAACCGGCCCCCGGCCGCGCGGGATGACGGGCCGCCCGGCGGCGCGCCCGCGCGGGCGCGGAGCGTTGGCAGGGTTTACATTCAGCAGCTAAGATTATATAATCTTTTCGCTGTTAGTGCCGTTCCCGTTCTCCGCGGGCAGCAGTTCGTAAACTCTTTCAGGGCATGGTGTCATGGGCAAGGTAATCGGAATCGACCTCGGGACGACGAACTCGGTGGTGGCGGTGATGGAGGCGGGCGAGCCGGTGGTGGTGACGAACCCCGAGGGCAGCCGGACCACGCCGTCCATCGTCGCGTTCGCCAAGTCGGGCGAGCGGCCGGTCGGACAGGTGGCGAAGCGCCAGGCGGTGACGAATCCGGAGAACACCGTGTTCTCCATCAAGCGCTTCATGGGCCGCAAGTTCGACGAGGTCAGCGAAGAGATGAAGATGGTGCCCTACCGGGTGGTCAAGGCGTCGAACGGCGACGCCCGCGTCCACGCCGGGGGCAAGGAACTGTCGCCGCCGGAGATCTCCGCCATGGTGCTCCAGCGGTTGAAGCAGGCGGCGGAGGCGTATCTCGGGCAGTCGGTCGGCCAGGCGGTGATCACGGTGCCGGCGTACTTCAACGACGCCCAGCGCCAGGCCACCAAGGACGCCGGCCAGATCGCCGGCCTCGACGTGCTGCGCATCGTGAACGAGCCCACCGCCGCCGCGCTCGCCTACGGGCTCGACAAGAAGAAGGACGAGACCATCGCCGTCTACGACTTCGGGGGCGGCACGTTCGACATCTCGATCCTCGAAGTGGGCGAGGGGGTCGTGGAGGTCAAGTCGACCAACGGCGACACCCACCTGGGCGGCGACAACCTCGACCAGCGGATCATCGAGTGGATCGCCGACGAGTTCCAGAAGAGCGACGGCATCGACCTCCGCAAGGACCGCATGGCCCTGCAGCGCCTGAAGGAGGCGGCGGAGAAGGCCAAGATGGAGCTGTCGACGGTGGTCGAGACCGAAATCAACCTGCCGTTCGTCACCGCCGACCAGTCCGGTCCCAAGCACCTCGCCATGAAGCTGAGCCGCGCGCGGTTCGAGCAGCTCGTCGAGGACCTGCTGCGGAAGACGGTGGAGCCGGTCAAGCGGGCGCTGTCGGACGCCGGGCTCGACGCGTCGCGGATCGACGAGGTGGTCATGGTCGGCGGGTCCACCCGGGTGCCGCGCGTGCAGGCCATCGTGAAGGAGCTCTTCGGCAAGGATCCCCACAAGGGCGTCAACCCCGACGAGGTGGTCGCGGTGGGGGCGGCCCTGCAGGCGGGGGTGCTGGCCGGAGAAGTCAAGGACCTGCTGCTGCTCGACGTCACCCCGCTGTCGCTGGGCATCGAGACGCTGGGGGGCGTCCGCACCACCCTGATCGAGCGCAACACCACCATTCCCACCAAGAAGAGCGAGGTCTTCTCGACCGCCGCCGACAACCAGACGAGCGTCGAGGTGCACGTGCTGCAGGGCGAGCGGGCGATGGCGCGGGACAACCGCACCCTGGGCAAGTTCCAGCTCGTGGGGCTGCCGCCGGCGCCGCGCGGCGTGCCCCAGATCGACGTGACGTTCGACATCGACGCGAACGGCATCGTGAACGTGTCGGCGAAGGACAAGGGCACCGGCAAGGAGCAGAAGATCACCATCACCGCCTCCAGCGGATTGTCGAAGGACGAAGTGGATCGGATGATGCGCGAGGCGGAGTCGCACGCCGACGAGGACAAGGCGCGGAAGGAGGCGACCGAGGCCCGGAACCAGGCCGACCAGGCCGTCTACGCGGCCGAGCGGATGATGCAGGAAGCCGGAGACAAGCTGTCGGCCGCGGACCGGGCGCCGATCGAGAGCGCGGCGGCCGAGGTCCGGAAGGCCCTCGAGGCCGAGGACGACGGCGCGCTCGAGGCGGCGATGAAGAAGCTGACGGAGGTGCAGCACAAGGCGGCCGAGGCGATGTACAAGCAGGCCGGCGACACCCCGCCGGCGCCCGGCCCGTCTTCCGCGGGCCCCGGGGGCGGCGACGCCCCTTCCGGGGGGGCGGCCGAGGGCGAGGTCATCGACGCCGAGGTGGTCGAAGACAAGAAGTGATCCCGGCGGACGTGAGACGGACGGATGGATCTGTACGTCATTCTCGGGGTCGAACGGAGCGCGTCGGTGAGCGATCTGAAGCGCGCGTACCGCCGGCTCGCGCGGAAGTACCACCCCGACGTCAACCCCGGCGACCGGGAGACCGAGGCGGTCTTCCGCCGGGTGACCGAGGCCTACGAGACCCTGGTCGATCCGGAGCGGCGCCGCGACTACGACGCGCACGGCCTGCCGGCGTCCCGCCCCCGGGAGGGCGGCATCGCGTTCGAGGGCTTCGATTTCTCCGGCGTCCCGCCGGGCGGCGCGGAGTCGAGCTTCGGAGACCTGTTCGCCGAGGTCATCGCCGAATCGGGCGGCCGGCCCCGCGACGCCCCCGCCGTCGATCTGCACGCGGACCTCCGGGTCTCGTTCGAGCAGGCGATGCAGGGCGGGACCCGCGAGGTCACCGTGACCCGGGTCGCGGCCTGCGAGGCGTGCGGGGGGTCGGGGACCCGCCGGGTCGCCGAGAGCCGCTGTTCGAGCTGCGGCGGCGCCGGCCACTCGCGCTGGATGCGCGGGCACATGGTGTTCTCGCGCCGCTGCGCCGCGTGCGGCGGCACGGGGCGCCGGACGCACCGGCCGTGCGGGGTCTGCGGCGCCGAAGGCGTCGCATCGAGGATCGAGGCGATTCCGGTGCCGGTGCCGGCGGGGGTCGCCGGCGGGACCCGCCTGCGGGTTCCCGGCGCCGGGAACGCGGGTCGCCGCGGCGGCGCCACCGGCGACCTGTACGTCACGGTGTCGGTCGATGCGCATCCGCTGTTCCGGCGCGAAGGCGACGACCTGCATCTGGTGCTGCCGGTCGCCGTCCACGAAGCGGCCCTGGGGGCCCGCGTCCAGGCGCCGACCACCGGGGAACCGGTCCGGATCCGCATCCCCCCGGGGTCCCAGTCGGGCCAGCGCTTCCGCCTGCGCGGCCGCGGGGCCCCTTCGCCGCGGACCGGCGAGCCCGGCGACCTGATCGTCGAAGTGAGAATCGTGCTGCCCCGGGTGCTCGACGAGCGCTCGAAGGAGCTGATGCGCCAGTTCGCCGAGAACAGCAGCGACGACGTGCGCGCCGGGCTGTGGTGACGCCGCGGCGCGCGGGGACCGGCAGAAAGCGGGTGTGACATGCCAGGCAGGGGATCCGGGCGGGCGTACTACATGATCAGCGCGGTGGCGCGGCGGTACGACATCCATCCGCAGACGCTGCGTCTCTACGAACGCGAAGGACTGCTGAGACCATCCCGGACCGAAGGCAACACCCGGCAGTACTCCGACGCCGACCTCGAGCGGCTCGAAGCGATCCTGACCCTGACGCGGGAACTGGGGGTGAACCTCGCGGGGGTGGAGATCATCCTCAACATGCGGAGCAAGATGGACCGCATGCAGGCGGAGGTCGACGAGTTCATGGCCTACGTGAAGCAGGAGCTGGCCCGGGGGCTCGGGGACTGGGAACGCCGACTGGGCACGGCGCTGGTAAGATCGAGCCCGACCGATCTGGTCCCCGTCGAGGGCCGGACCGGGGGCGGCCCCGGCAATCGGGGGCGCGGCGCCGGGTGACGGCTCCGAAGTCCCGTCCGCTCCGCGACCCCGTTCGGGAGGCGGCGGCGCGGACTCCCGCGGGGTTGGCCGGGCGGCGGGCCGAGCCGAAGGCGGCCGCGGGCCGCGCGGCGGCGATCGGCCGGCCGGCGGACACGAGGGGCTCCGATGTCCTGTCCACATTGTGACGGAACCCGCTGGCGCGTCGTGGCCGGCGGCGGCGTCTCGCGCGTCGAACGGTGCGCGTGCTGGCGCACGGACGCGGCGCGGACCCTGCTGGCGGCGGCGCGCATCCCGAAGCGCTACCGCGACTGCGATCTGACCACGTTCGTCACCTACGAGAACCCCAAGCTCCTGCAGGCGATCGAGCGGACCCGCCGGTTCGTCGAGGACTTCCCGGTCGTCGACAAGGGGTTGCTGCTCATGGGCCCTCCCGGTGTCGGCAAGACCCACATCGCGGTGGCGGCGCTCAGGCAGGTGGTGTCGGAGAAGCGCGCGCACGGCCTGTACTACGACACGCGGAGCCTGCTCGCCACGATCCGGCGCACCTACGACCCGGTGACCCGCGGGTCGGAGGTCGACGTGCTCCGCCCGGTGGTCGAGGCGGAGCTGCTGGTGCTCGACGATCTGGGCGCGGAACGGCTGACGGACTGGGTCGACGAGACGATGAACTACGTCGTCAACACCCGCTACAACGATCGCCGCCCCACGATCTTCACGTCGAACTACAAGGACCTTCAGGACCCGGAGGGCGCGGAACCGTCCGGCCGCGACCACCAGGGGAGCGGCGGCGCCGCGGTCGGCGTCGCGCCGGCGTCGCTCGATTCGCTGCTCGCGCGGGTCGGTTTCCGCATGCACTCCCGACTCCGCGAGATGTGCGTGTTCCTGGAGCTGGACGGGCTCGACTACCGCGATTTTTCCGAGTACCCGAACGCGCCGAGCAGCGAGGAACTCGCCGGCTTGTGGAAGGCGAAGCCCCGGCCCAAGCTGCCGGCGCGGACGACGTCGCGCGCCCGGGCCCGCCTGAAGACCGGCGCGGCCGAACTCGGCTGGCCGGGGGGGCGGGCGGGAAGGTGAAGCCCCGCGGCGCCCGCGTCCCGCCCGCCGACCCGTCTCCCGCCTCCGCGGCCCGCGCCGCCGCGGGGTCCGGCGCCCGGCCCCGACCCGGCGCTCGAGAGCATGACGGACCCGGCGAGGCGGCTCGCGCCGCCGCGCGGTCCGACGCCCGGCCCGGGAGTTCGGCGCCGCCGCCCGGTCCCCTCGGGATCTACCTCCACGTTCCGTTCTGCGAGGCGATCTGCAGCTACTGCAACTTCAACCGCGGGCTCCTGCGCACGGACGTGAAGCGCCGGTATCTCGCCGCGTTGGCGCGGGAGATCGAGTCGGCGGGAGACGGCGGGCGCGCCGACTCCGTGTTCTTCGGCGGAGGCACGCCGTCGGTGCTCGACCCCGGCGAAGTGCGCGCCCTCCTCGCCCGCTGCCGATCGAGCTTCGCGCTCGACCCGGCCTCCGAGATAACCCTCGAAACGAACCCGGAGACCGCGTCCCGCGAGCGGCTCGACGGCTACCGCTCCGCCGGCGTGACCCGCCTCAGCATCGGGGTGCAGTCGTTCCGCGACCCCGAGCTGCGCCGCCTCGGCCGCGCGCACACGGCCGCGCGCGCGATCGAGGCGTTCGAGACGGCGCGGGCGGCCGGCTTCGACGACGTCAGCATCGACCTGATGGCCTGGCTGCCCGAGCAGTCCATCGGCCACTGGCGCGAGACCCTCGACGTCCTGACCGGGCTCGGCCCCGACCACGTCTCGTTCTACCTGCTCGAGCTCTATCCGAACGCCCCCCTGCGGGAGGACATGGCCCGGGGGGGATGGGCGCAGGCGCCCGACGACGCCGCGGCCGGGATGTACCTGACGGCGATCGACCGGCTCGAGGCCGCCGGATACGCCCAGTACGAGATATCGAACGCGGCCCGGCCGGGCCGCCGCTGCCGTCACAACCTCAAGTACTGGTCCGACGGCGCCTGGGTCGGCTTCGGGTGCGGCGCGCACTCCACGCGCGGCGGGCGGCGCTGGCGCAACGTGGCGGAGACCGAATCCTACGTCGCGCGGGTCGCCGACGGCGCCAGCCCGGTGGCGCACCGGCAGGTCCTGTCCATCGAAGAACGGGCGACCGACGCCCTGTTCCTCGGGCTCCGCCTCACCGGGGGGGTGGACGTTCCCGCGGTCGAGCGGCGCTACGGGGTGGCGGTGTGGGAGCGTTGGGGGGCCGAGCTGACCCGCTGCGTCGAAGCCGGCCTGCTGGAGGACGATCGGGAACGCCTGTGTCTGACCCGCGCGGGCCGGCTGCTGGCGAGCGAAGTGATGCAGGTCTTCGTCTGACCCCCGGCGGCGGGCGTCAGGGCTCGTCGCGATTGGAGAGCGTTGCGCTGGCGCTGACAGCGTGGTGGAGCGTTGTCCTGACCGTGGATGCAGGCGGTTGTCCAGGAGGGCGGGATGGCATGCGCATGATCGGCTGGCGGCGCGGGCGAGTGGGTGGCGTTGCCGCGGTCGTCGCGGCGTTCTGGCTCGGGTTCGTGTGCGGGGGCGCCGGGAGCCTCCCCGGCGCGGCGGCGATCCAGGCGCCGGGCGGGACGCAGCCGCAACCGCCGCAGGAGCCGGCTCCGGCCGCGCCGCCGGCGGACGAGCCGGCTCCCGATGAGACGGCTCCCGTCTCCTCGGAGTCGGGGCCGTCGGACGCGGAGACCGACACCGCGGCCGGGCCGGAGGCGCCGCTGGTCCAGGAGCGGCGGCGCGAATTCACGGCCGGCGCCGGCGTCATCCTGCACTTCGTCAGGTCGGGGGGGGAGAGCGCCTTCGAGGAGACGCTGGCGCGGGCGGCCGAGGCGCTGGCGGCCGGCGACCGCGAGGAAAACCGCCGTCAGGCGGAGGGCTGGAGCACCTGGCGGGCCGAGGAACCCCTCGCCGACGGTGCCGTCCTCTACGTCTCGTGGATCGACCCGGTGGCGCCGGGGGCCGACTACTGGATACCCGGCATCCTGAGCGAAGCCTTCCCGGCCGAGGCGCAGGAGCTTTACGAGACGTGGGATGGGGCGTTCGCGGACGGGCAGATCCTGCTGAACCTGCGCCCGGTCGCGGGACCGTGACCGCGCCGGCGAACCATGCGCCATGCGGCGGCGTGAATCACTTGGCCGCACGGGACCTCTGCGGTAAACTGCTTGATTCCGTGGGGTTCGCGGAGCCGTGACGCGCGAGCGGCGGTGTCGGGCGTGCCCCCTGGGGCGGGGCGGACGTGGTTGGCGCGGCGGGGCACTTGCGGTAGAGTAGCGGTTTTTGTTCGGTGGTCAGCCCTTGTCGGGTGAAGCCCGGGTTGTAGAGGAGGAACACATGCGGACGACGTGGCGAGAGCGGAGAACTTCCGTTTGGGTGGGCGCGGCGGTGGTGTCGGCGCTGGTCGTGGGCGCCGTGCTCGGTAGCTGGATGGCGCCTCGGCCGGCGCAGGCGCAGCCCCCGAGCGTCAATTTCAACGGCAGCGTCGGAGTATGGCAGTGGGTGGTGCAGCAAGGCCAGACCGCCGCCTTTGAGCGGGCGGTGGGCGCGTACGGGCAGTCGCTGGCGGCCCGAAACGGCGGTAGCGCCGGATTCACGCTGTACCGTTCGGCGGCCCCGGGTCCCGGAGGAGCCGTAATCTACTTCGGTCACATCAACTCGGTGGCGGCTGGCAACGACTACCAGCTCATTACCGTCCTGGCGCAGCATTTCCCACCGGGGCCGCCCTCCAACGGCGACGAGGTTCGCGAGCTGTACGCCGGCTACGCCGGATCGATCGCCGGCAGTGTGACCTACGACCTCAGCGTCGTCTCGTCGTTCTAGCTAGCTAGCCGGGAGTCTGCGCCGCAGAACACGCGGTTCCTGCAGGGTCGGTCGGGCGCCAGGCGGAGCCGTAATGCGACCGCGAAGGTCGACGAGGCGACGATTGGCGGGCTGGCCGCCCGTGCGCCTCCTGCTCGTGCAGGCCCGTCAGGCCGATGGCGGCTCCACCGAGACGGGCAGAAGCACCCTTACCAGATTCCAACCGCCAGCCGCGGACGCGCAACCGCCTTGCGACGGATGCTTCGTCTGCGGCTGGCCAGTCGCGTTTGCGGCGGACGCGACTCTCCTGAACGAGTGTGGAGTTCGATACGGCTGACACGCAAGTCGTGGTTGCGACTTCACATGACGACGACGTAGCGGTGACTATCTCGCATCAGAACGAGTCGAACCTGATGCTCTCGTGTTCGTCGAACCCCGGAAGCTGCCGGTGGCGGGAACACCGACGTTGCTGTTGGTGGACGGCCAGGGACCGATAACCCACGCCTGGATCGGTCTGCTGAGTGACGACAGGGAAGCGGAAGTCATCAGCGCGTTGTTCGGGTAATCGGTCTTGACCGATGTCGGCAACGTGGTTCGTCGCGGAACGCCCCGTCCTTGACGTGCGTCAGGCGGTGCGGCGACTCGGGGCGCGGCCGTTCTTCACCTTGGCCGCGCTGGCCATTCTCTCGGTCGGCATCGGCCTGAACACGGCGGCCTTCAGCCTCGCCCGCGGCCTTCTCCTTCGGCCGCTGCCGTATCCGGAACCGGACGCGATCGTGGCCGTCGGACAGGTTTCGGCGGACTTTCCGGGAGCGTCTCCGCAACTGTCGAGCACCGGCCTGCTGCGGCTGTGGGACGAAGCGCGGTCGTTCGAGCATCTCTCCGCCCATGCGGCCGCCGCCGTCGTCCTCGACGGTCCGAACGGGCCGACCAGCCTGGTCGTCGCGCGGGTGTCGCCGTCGTTCTTCCCGCTGCTGCGGGCGGAGCCGCAACTCGGCCGGATCTTCGGCGCCGCGGACGCCGTCGACGGCGCGCAACGGGTCTGCGGCGGCGTCTTCGGGACGGTGGCGCTGCTGCTCGCCGCGTTCGGGTTGTACAGCGTGCTCGGCTACATGGTGTCGCAACGCCGGCGGGAACTCGGTATCCGCGTGGCGCTGGGGGCTGGGAATCGGGACGTCCTCACCCTGGTTCTCCGGCAGGGCGGCCTGCTCGTCGGCGCCGGCGCGGTTATCGGCCTGCTGGCGTCCGCCGCCGCGACCCGGGTCATCGAGAGCCTCCTCTTCGGCGTTCGGCCCCTGGATCCGCTGACGCTGGCCGCCGTCCCGACGGTGCTGATCGGCGTCGGGGCGCTTGCCTGCTGGGCGCCCGCCCGTCGGGCCGCGCGCATCGACCCCGTCGACGTTCTCCGGGAAACGTAGAATCCGGCCCTGTTGTCGGCCGCCGGGACGAGCGAAGGCGGGCCGGGCCCGTGCGAGGCCGCTTGGCTTTCGGGACCCGTGCCCCTTCCAGGATCTTCTTGTCGCGGGGCGTCACGGACCAAGACTGCCGTAGTACATCGCCATCGACGCATGAGAGATGACGGCGTTGCTGCGCGAGCCCGGCGGCAGCCCGCGTCTGGCCCTCCGCCAGGGGTCCTCCTGGTGCGTCAAGTCGCTGAGGTAGGCCGACGAGCGGCGCCCGTAGTGCTTGATCACGGCGTCGACGGTCTCGGCCGCATCCTGGTCGAGCTTCCCGGGATCGCCCTTGCCGCATTTGGTCACGAAGTAGGAGCGGCTGTGGGTGCGGTACACGTTCGGCACGACCGGGCCGTTGGCCCAGGCCTCGATCCGGTCCCTGAAGATCGGGCGGTCGTCCCATACGAGCGACCACGCCTGCGCGTAGTACAGGAGCTTGTGCAGCTTGACGGCCGGCGTCCGCCCCCGTTTGGCGAGAACGTACGCTGTGACGTCGTGTGCGGTGGTCATGGGTTCACCCTGCCACAAGGGCGGCCAAGGTCCGCCCGGACCCGAATGCTGCCGTTGTTTTCAGGCCGGCACGGACCATCCACGGCCCGGGCGCAACGGCGCGCCGCGGCCGGCGCCCGCCCTTCAGAAGGCGATGTTCAGGCCGGTGTAGAGCCGGTGATGGGTCTTGTTCGCGGCCGATTCGCCGCGGAGCAGGAAGACGCGATAGTCGAACCGCGCCCTGAACGGGCCGACGAGGCCGACCTTGACCCCGCCCCCGGTGTTGGTCGCGGCGCTGGTGTCGAGCAACCCGGCGCCTTCTTCCCGGTAGAGCCCCCCGCCGGCGGTCGCGTAGAACTGCAGGATGCCCGCCCAGTCGGGCGTCTGCGCCAGCACGTTGAACATGCCGGCGCGCCGGCGCGCGTTGCCCGCCGCGTCGGCCTTCGTGTCCGAGTACTCGAACTCGAAGCCGATGAGCAGGATCGACATGCCGACCGCGACGCCGCGGACGGGACGGTTGGTGGGCGTGGTGTTCGAGCCCAGGAAGGCGGTCAGGTCGGCGTCGGCGCGGCCGGCGCACGCCAGCAGCCCCGCCACAAGGAGCACGGAAACCGGAAGAGGTCGCAAGGACATGGGTCGGATCGCAGCCAGCGGAATCGTGGACGGTCGCGCAATGATAGCAGAGTGGTCCCGGGCGGTCCCCCCGGACGGTCCGAACCGGCCCGCGCCGGACCGTGGGGCGGTGACGCGCCCGGAGCCGGGCGGGTCGGCATTCCCCACGCCGTGAATCGGCCCCGCGCCGGCCCGTGGGGCGGTGTGACGCGCCCCGGCGCCGGGCGCCTCGGCATCCCCCACGCCGCGAACCGGCCCGGACCGGCCCGCGGAGCGGTGTGATAGAGTGGCGGCGCACCCCCCATGGACTTTCGGCCGACCGACGAGCAACGCCTGCTCCGGCAATCCGTTCGAGAGTTCGCGGAGACCGAGCTGGCCCCCGGCGTCATGGCCCGGGACGAAGCGCAGAGCTTCCCCCTGTCCCTGCTGCCCAGGCTCGGCGCGCTGGGGCTGATGGGCATTCAGTTCCCGGAGCGCTACGGCGGCGCGGCCCTGGGGGCGGTCGACTACTGCATCTGCATCGAAGAGCTGGCGCGGGTCGATCCGGCCGTCGCCCTCTCGGTGGCCGCGCACAACGGGCTGGCCTGCGCGCACGTCCACCTGTTCGGGACCGAGGTCCAGCGCACGCGCCATCTCGACCCCCTCGCCCGCGGGCGGCATCTCGGCGCCTGGGCGCTCACCGAGTCGAACGCCGGGAGCGACGCGGGAAGCCTGCGCACCAGGGCGCGGCCGGTCGAGGGGGGGTGGCGGCTCGACGGGGCCAAGACCTTCACGACGCATGCCCGTCTGGCCGGGACGTTCGTGGTCATGGCGGTCACCGACGCGGCGCGGGGCGCGCACGGCATCTCCGCCTTCATCGTCGAGCGCGGCGCGCCGGGCCTGGTGCCGGGACGCAAGGAGAACAAGCTCGGCATGCGCGCCAGCGACACCGCCGGGCTGTCCCTCGACGACTGCTTCGTGCCGGCCGACGGCCTGCTCGGCGAGGCGGGCCGCGGGTTCGTCGACGCCATGCGCGTCCTCGACGCCGGTCGCATCGGCATCGCCGCGCTGGCCGTGGGGCTGGCGCAGGGCGCCTACGAGGCGGCGCGCCGGCACGCGGTCCGGCGGGAGCAGTTCGGACACCCGATCGCGTCGTTCCAGGCGATACAGTTCAAGCTCGCCGACATGGCCACCCGGATCGAGGCGGCGCGCTGGCTCACCTACCGGGCCGCCTGGCGCAAGGACGGCGGCCGGGCCACCACGCGCGAATCGGCCATGGCCAAGCTGTTCGCGAGCGAGACGGCGGTCCGGGTGGCGGAAGAGGGCGTCCAGATTCACGGCGGCTACGGTTTCGTGAAGGACTATCCGGCGGAGAAGTTCTTCCGCGACGTGAAGCTGACGACGATCGGCGAGGGCACCAGCGAGATCCAGCGCCTGATCATCGCCAGGCAGTATCTGGACGCCGGGGCATGACCGCCGACGCGCGGCTCGCGGCCGGGGTGTTCGCGGGCGACCGGCGGGCCGTCGCCCGCGCGATCTCGCGCGTCGAGAGCGAGGGGGCGTCGGCCGCGTCGATGGTGCGGGCGGTCCATCCCCGTACCGGACGCGCGTATCTCGTCGGCGTCACCGGCGCGCCCGGGGTCGGGAAGAGCACCCTGGTCGACCGCCTCGCCGCGGTCCTGCGGTCCCGCGGCCGGACGATCGGGGTGCTGGCCGTCGATCCCAGCAGCCCGTTCAGCGGCGGCGCGGTGCTCGGCGACCGGGTCCGGATGCAGGCGCACGCCGGCGACGACGGCGTGTTCGTGCGGAGCATGGCCAGCCGCGGCCAGCTCGGGGGGCTGGCGCGGGCCACCGGCGACGCCGCCCTCGTGCTCGACGCGGCGGGGTTCGACGTCGTCGTCATCGAGACGGTGGGGGTGGGGCAGGCGGAAGTCGAGATATCGGGGGCCGCCGACGTGACGCTGGTGGTGACGATGCCCGGCGGCGGCGACGGCGTGCAGGCCCTGAAGGCCGGGGTGCTGGAGATCGCCGACGTGTTCGTGGTCAACAAGGCCGACCACGCCGGGGCGGATCGGGCGGCGGCGGAGCTGGAGGCCATGCTGCGTCTGAACGACCAGCGCCCCGGCGCGTGGCGGCCGCCGGTGCTGCGGACCCGGGCCGCGGAGGGAAGCGGGATCGAGGACGTCGTGGCCGCCGTGGACCGGTTCCGCGCGCGGGGCGGCGGCGGGGCCGGGCAGCGCCGCCGCGCGCGGGCGCGGGCGCGGGTCCGGCAACTGGTCGCGCGCCGGTTCCTCGATCGCGCCGAGCGCGGGGCGCTGGAGCCGGGGGTCTTCGAGCGGTTCGTCGAACAGGTGGCGGACGCGGTCATCGACCCCTACGCGGCGGCCGAACGGATACTCGACCTGGCGGTTCGCGGGGGTGCGTCCGCCGGCGCGCCGGAACCGGCGTCGAAAGGACTGCGAGTCGGATGAAGGCGACGCTGGATCACGTCGGAATCGCGGTCCGCGGCCTCGACGAGGCGCTGGCCTTCTACCGGGACGCGCTGGGGCTGGAGGTCGGCGAGGTCGAAGAGGTGCCGTCCGAGCAGGTCCGCGCGCGGTTCGTGCCCGTGGGCGAGGCCGCGCTGGAGCTCCTGGAGGCGACCTCGGAGGGCTCGGCGATCGCCCGATCGATAGAACGCCGCGGGCCCGGCATCCATCACGTCACCCTGCGGGTCGACGACCTCGCGGCGGCCCTGGCCGGTCTCCGCGCGCGCGGCGTCAGGCTCGTGGACGAGCGCCCGCGGCCCGGCGCGGGCGGCAGTCTCGTGGCCTTCATCCATCCCTCCGCCGCGCAGGGGGTGCTGATCGAACTCAAGCAGCCCGCCGTGGAACCCCGCGCCGCACCGCGCCCGGAGGGCGCCGGCGAACGCCGGGGCGCCGGCGGACGGAGAACGTCCGGCGGACAGAGAACGTCCGGCGGACGGAGAACGTCCGGCGGGCGGAAGACGCCCGCCTGACAAGGCGTGAGCAGGGCGGCCAGGAAGCCGGTCGGGAAGGGCGGGCGCCGGGACGTCCGGCCGGGCCCGGGGAGTGATACCGTTCCCCCGGGAACCGCGCGGAGAAACGGGAGCGACCGGGGCCGGGTCCGCCGGCGCCGCGGAGAGAGGAGTCACGTGGAGAAGCCGGAGTCGCGGGCTCGAATCGGCGTGATCGGCGGGAGCGGCCTCTACGACATGGAGGCGTTGACCGACCGGGAGGTCGTCGCGGTGCCGACACCCTTCGGCGACCCCTCCGCGCCCTACGTCGTCGGCGCGCTCGACGGCCGGCGGGTCGCCTTCCTGGCCCGGCACGGCGAGGGGCACCGGCTGATGCCGTCGGAGCTGAACTTCCGGGCCAACGTCTTCGGGTTCAAGACCCTCGGGGTCGAGTGGATTCTCTCGGCCAGCGCGGTGGGCAGCCTGCAGGAGCGCTATCGGCCGCTCGACCTGGTGGTCCCCGACCAGCTCCTCGATCGGACCCGCGGGCGCGTCGGCACCTTCTTCGGCCGCGGCGTCGCCGCCCACGTCGGTTTCGCGCATCCGTTCTGCGCGGTGCTCGGCGACCTCGCGGCGGCCGCCGCGGCCGCCGCCGGCGCCACCGCGCATCGCGGCGGCACCTACGTGTGCATCGAGGGACCCCAGTTCTCGACGCTCGCCGAGTCGCGGCTGTACCGCGCGTGGGGCATGGACGTCATCGGGATGACCAACCTGCAGGAAGCGAAGCTGGCGCGCGAGGCGGAGATCTGCTATTCGACCCTCGCCCTCGTGACCGACTACGACTGCTGGCGCGAGGGCCACGACGACGTGACGGTCGAGATGGTCGTCGCCACGCTGCGGCAGAACGCCGTCACCGCGCAGCGGGTGGTGCGCGAAGCCGTCGCCCGGCTGCCGGTCGAGCGCGACTGCGAGTGCGCGACGGCGCTCGCCTCGGCTATCATTACGCGGCCGGAGCTGATCCCGCCCGACGTCCGGCGGGAGCTGGCGCCGATCCTGGGCAGATACGTGCCGTAAGGTTCATCGGCCGCCCGGCGGCGCGCCGTGCGAGCCGCGAGAGGTACCGCGCTCATGCATCCGATAGTGACCGTCGGCTCGGTGGCCTTCGATTCCGTCAAGACGCCGTTCGGGGAGGCGTCCCGCGTGGTCGGCGGGGCGGCCACCTACTTCAGCCTCGCCGCGTCGTTCTTCACCGACGTGAGGCTCGTGGCGGTGGTGGGCGACGACTTCACGGAAGAACAGATGCGGGTCTTCGCGGACCGCCGCATCGACACCGCCGGCCTGCAGCGCGTGCCCGGCGAGACGTTCCGCTGGAAGGGAGAGTACGGCTTCGACCTCAACACGCGCGAGACCATCTACACGCGGCTGAACGTGTTCGACGGGTTCCGCCCCGTCCTCCCCGATCAATACCGGTCCACGCCGTTCGTCTTCCTGGCCAACGTCCACCCGGCCCTGCAGTCCGAGGTGCTGACCCAGGTGGAGGAACCCCGGTTCGTGGCCGCCGACACCATGGACTACTGGATCGAGAGGGAGTCGGAGGGATTGCGGGCGGTGCTGCGGGGCGTCGACGCGCTCGTCGTCAACGACGAGGAGGCGCGCCGGCTCGGCGGCGCGTCGAATCTCGTGAACGCGGCGCGCGCCATCCAGCGGATGGGGCCGCGGCTCCTGGTGATCAAGCGCGGCGAGCACGGGGTGCTGATGACCCGCGACCAGGGGTTCTTCGCGGTGCCCGCCATGCCGCTGGACACGGTGGTCGACCCGACCGGCGCCGGCGACACGTTCGCGGGCGGGTTCATGGGCTATCTCGCGTCGGCCCGCGAGGTCACCGAGGAGGTCCTCGCGAGGGCGACCATCGCGGGCAGCGCCCTCGCCTCGCTGGCCGTCGAGGACTTCGGCCTCGACGGGCTGTTGAAGGCGTCTTCCAAGGCCCTCAACCAGCGGTTCGCGGCGTTCAAGCGGCTGACCCACTTCGAGGCGCTGTGACGCGGCCGGCGCGCCGGCGGTGGCTCGGCGGCTTGTTCACGGGAGTCACGCTGGCGTGGCTGCTCCTGCTCCTGCTGGCGCCGTCGGCGCGGTTCCACGAGGCGGGAGGACGCGCGGCGACCGCGGCGGCGGCGGGCGCGTATCTGATCGGGGGCGTGGTCTGCCACCAGCGCCCCGATCGCTCGTTCCACCCGGGCGGCGTGCAGATGCCCGTGTGCGCCCGGTGCGCGGGCCTGTATCTGGGCGCGGGGGCGGGCGTGCTGGCCGCCGGGGCGCGCCGGCGCCGCGGCGCGGGTCCGGGGCCGACCCCGCGTCCGGCCGGGAGCGGCGGGGCCCCCGCGTGGCCGCGGTGGGTCGTCGCGGCGGCGGCGGCGCCGACCGCGGTCACGTTCGCGGCCGAGGCGGCCGGCTGGATGCCGGCGACGGGAGAACTGCGGGCGGCCGCGGCGGCGCCCCTGGGAGTGGCGGTGACATGGGTCGCAAAACTCGTGATTCGCGGCGATCTCGCGTAACCGCGGCGGCCGCCCCGCCGGACGCGGACCGCGGCCGGAATCGGGCGCTGGCGGCGGCGGCGATCGGCTGGGCCGTACCGGGGGGCGGGCATCTGTGGCTGGCGCGCCGCCAGAAGGGGCTGGTGTTCCTGCTGGCCATTCCGACGATGTTCGCCATCGGTCTGGCGTTCGGCGGGCGGCTGTTCCCCTTCGACTCCGGTCAGCCTCTGGTGCTGCTGGCCGCGTTCGCGGATCTCGGCAACGGCCTGCCGTATCTCGCGGCCTGCGCGGTCGGGCTCGGCGAGGGCCGCGCCGTCGCCGCGACGTTCGAGTCCGGAAACACGTTCGTCATCGTGTCCGGGCTGCTGAACGTGCTCGTCGCCCTCGACGCCTACGACGTGGCCCTCGGCCGGCGGTAGACGCCATGACGTCGAGCCACCTGCTGGTGATGATGCTGTTCGCGGGGTTCGTGTCGCTCGTCTTCGCCGTGCTGATGAAGGACCGGCCGGCCGAGCAGGCGCGGTTGGCCGGCCGGCTGTTCGCCGGCTTCGTCGGCGCCGCCCTGGTGCTGGGCTGGCTTCTGTTCCCCTTTCCCCTGTGACCCCGCCGGCGGTTCACGGTCCGGCGCCGGCGGCGGGCGGACCCGGGGACGGCCGGCCGTCCCGGCCGCGCACGCGGGCCGCACGCGGGCGCACGGAACCGGAAAGGACTTCATGGACACGGAACCCATCCTGATCGGTCGGAGCGGCGCGGTGGCCACGGTCACCGTCAACCGTCCCGGCGTGCTGAATGCGCTGGACTCGGCGACGGTCGAGGCCCTCACCGCGGTCCTGCTGGATCTGAAGAAGGACGACGAGGTCCGGTCCGTCGTACTGACCGGGGCCGGGGACCGGGCGTTCATCGCCGGCGCCGACGTCGGCGAGCTGTCGCGGTTGACGCCGCGGACCGCGCGCGGTCTCGCCGACGCCGGGCACCGCATGTGCGACCTCCTCGAGGACCTCGATAAGCCGGTGGTCGCGGCCGTCAACGGGTACGCGCTCGGCGGCGGATGCGAGGTCGCCATGGCCTGCACGTGCCGGGTCGCGGCGCGGACCGCGAAGCTGGGCCTCCCCGAGATCACCCTGGGCATCATCCCCGGCTACGGCGGCACGCAGCGGCTTCCGCGCCTGGTGGGGCGGGGCCGGGCGCTCGAGATGCTGCTGACCGGCGCGCCGGTCACGGCAGAAGAGGCGTGGCGGATCGGACTCGTGAACCGCGTGGTCGAGGCGGCGGCGCTGCCGGCGGAGGCGGCGGCGCTGGCGGCCGCCCTCGCCGCGCAGGCGCCCGAGGCCGTGCGCCGCATACTCGATGTGGTCCGCCACGGCCTCGACGTGTCGATGGCCGACGCCGTTGCGCTCGAAGCGGCCGCCTTCGGGCTCGTCTGGGCGACCGACGACGCGCGGGAGGGCACGGCCGCGTTCCTCGAGAAGCGCAAGGCGAGGTTCACGGGCCGGTGAGCGCGGAGACCCGGATGGAGGGCGGCGGGAGCGCCGGCGTCCGCGTCGGCCTCGTCGTCGCGCGCTACAACGACTTCGTCACCAACCGGCTGCGCGACGGCGCCCTGGACGCGCTCCGCGCCGCCGGCGTGGGCGGCGAGGCGATCGTGCTGGCGCCGGTGCCGGGGGCGTTCGAGGTGCCGCAGGCGGCGCGCCGCCTCGCGTCGGCGGCGGGCGTGGATGCGGTGGTCGGTCTCGGGTGCCTGATCCGGGGCGAGACGCCCCATTTCGAGGTCATCGCCGCGGCCGTCGCCCACGGACTGACCCGGGCCGCGCTCGACAGCGCCGTCCCGATGACGTTCGGGGTGCTGACCACCAACTCCGCGGAAGAGGCGCTGGCCCGCGCCGGGAAGGGCCGGTCGAAGAACAAGGGGTGGGAGGCGGCGGACGCGGCGCTGGAGATGGTGCGCCTGTTCCGCCGGCTGCGGCCGCCCGGCGCGGGGGAGCGCCCGGCATGAGCGCGCCGGTCTCCGATCCGGCGGCCCGCCGCCGCGGACGGACCGCGGCCCTCCAGTTGCTGTATCAGCGCGAGGTCGGCGGGGAAGACGGACCGCGCTTCGATCGCGCGGTCGGGTGCTACTGGCGGGAACACCCGGCCCCGGAAGATCCCCGCCGGTTCGCGGACCGCCTGCTGCGGGGCACGCTGGAGGCGCTCGACCGCATCGATCCGCTCATCGAGTCGGCCGCCGACAACTGGCGTCTCTCGCGCATGGCGGTCGTCGACCGGCTCGTGCTCCGGTTGGGGGTGTACGAGCTGCTGGCGGCCGAGACTCCGGCCGCCGTGGTGATCGACGAGGCGATCGAGCTGGCCCGGACCTTCGGCGACGAGCCGTCTCCGCGCTTCGTCAACGGGGTGCTCGACGCGGTCCGCCGGGGGCTCGACCGGGAGGAACGCGAGACCGGGCCGCCCGCGACCTGATCTCATGGCCGATTTCCGGGACAACGACCAGCGCGCGCAGCGGCGCGCCAACCTCGCCGCGCTCGCCGCGCTCGGCGTATCCGTCTACCCGCACGCGTTCCGCGGCGCCGACCGCGGGACGGACACCGTGTCGGCGCTCGTGGACGCCCACGGCGGCGCCCGCGGCGCGGACCTCGAGACCGCGCCGGTCTGCACCGCGACGGCCGGCCGCATCCTCGCCGTGCGCAGCTTCGGCAAGGCCCGGTTCCTCGTGATCTCCGACGGCCGGAAGCGCATACAGGTCTACGTGCGGCAGGACGCGCTGTCCGAGCGGGACTTCCGGGTCGCGGCGCTGCTGGACGTCGGCGACCACGTCGGGGTCGAGGGGCGCCTCTTCCGCACCCGGACCGACGAACTCACGGTGTGGGCGGCCCGCGTCGAGTTCCTCGCCAAGTGCCATCTGCCGCTGCCGGAGAAGTGGCACGGCCTGACCGACGTCGAGACGCGGTACCGGCAGCGGTACCTGGACCTGATCGTCAACCCCGCGTCCCGGGCCGTGTTCGAGGCGCGCGCCCGCGTGCTGGCCTCGGTCCGCCGGTTCATGGAGCATCCCGACCGCGGTTTCCTCGAGGTCGAGACGCCCATGATGCAGCCGATCGCCGGCGGCGCCCTGGCCCGGCCGTTCGTGACCCACCACAACGCGCAGGACATGGAGCTGTACCTGCGCATCGCCCCGGAGCTCTATCTCAAGCGTCTGGTCGTCGGGGGCATGGAGCGGGTCTACGAGATCAACCGGAACTTCAGGAACGAGGGCATCTCGACCCGGCACAACCCGGAGTTCACGATGCTCGAGTTCTATCAGGCCTACGCCGACTACCGCGACCTGATGACCCTGACCGAGCAGCTCCTGGAGACGGTGGCGCGGGAGGCCGCGCCGCGCACGGGGAACGCGGGCGCTCCCGGCGGCGACGGCGCCGCCGTCGTCCACGGGGGCCGCACGGTGTCGTTCCGCGGACCCTACCCGCGCGTGAAGCTGCGGCAGGCGGTGTGCGGCGCGTGCGCGGAGCGGCTCGGGACCCCGGTCGCCGAGTCCGACCTGCGCCGCCGCGAGCCGGCCGCGCGGATCGCGGCGCGTGTCGGCGTCGAGACCGCCCCCGGACACGGACCGGGCCGGGTCGCCCTGGAGATCTTCGAGCGGCTGTGCGAGCCGTCGCTCGTGCAGCCGACCTTCGTGTACGACTTCCCGACGGAAGTTTCGCCGCTGGCGAAGCAGCGTGACGACGACGCGGACACCGTCGAGCGCTTCGAGCTGTTCGCGGCCGGCATGGAAATCGCGAACGGGTTCAGCGAGCTCAACGATCCCGTCGAGCAGCGGCGGCGTTTCGAAGCCCAGATCCGGGACCGCCGCGGCGGCGACCGCGAAGCGCACCGCATGGACGACGACTACCTGCGCGCGCTGGAGTACGGTCTGCCGCCGACGGCCGGCGAGGGAATCGGCATCGACCGGCTGGTGATGGTCCTGACCGGCAGCCCGTCCATCCGCGACGTGATCCTGTTCCCCCTCATGCGGAGCAAGGCGGTGACGGAGACCGGCGCGGGCGCCGGTCCCGGCGAGACGGCATGACCCTGCCCTTCGAGCTCTACGTCGCGACCCGCTACCTGCTGGCGCGGCGGCGCCAGGCGTTCATCTCGGTGATCTCCGCCGTCTCGGCGGCGGGGGTGACGGTGGGGGTCATGGCCCTGGTCATCGCCCTCGCCCTGATGACCGGCATGCAGCAGGAGCTGCGGGACAAGATCGTCGGGGCGGCCGCCCACGTCTACGTGCACAAGCTCCTCGGCGGCGGTTTCGTCGACCCCGAGGCCGAGGCCGCGAAGCTCGCCGGGGTGCCCGGCGTCGCCGCGGCGGCGCCGGCGACCCTCGGGCGCGCGGTGGCGTCGGCCTCCGGCGTCAACGCGTTCATCACGCTCAAGGGCGTGGACCCGGCGTTCGAAGTCCGTGTCACGGAGGTCGCCGACTCCATCGTCCGCGGCAGCTTCACGGCGCTGTCCGAGGCGCACGACGGCGTCCTCGGCGGGGTGGTCATCGGCGAGGACCTGTCGCGGTCGCTGCGGGCGTCGGTCGGCGACACCATCTCGGTGCTGACGCCCCAGGGGGCGACGTTGTCGCCGATGGGGCTGATACCGCGGTCGCGGCGTCTGGAAGTGGTCGGCGTCTTCAACCTCGGGCTGCGGGAGTACGACGACTCGTACGGCTTCGTCACCCTCGACGTGGCCGGCCGGCTGTTCAACCGGGACGGGTTCGACCTGATGGAGTTGCGGGTCGACAACCTGGAGGACGCCCCGGCGGTGGCGCGCGCGGTCACCGAGACCCTGGGGGCCGAGTACTTCGCGGAGGACTGGGGCCGGCTGAACCGGTCGCTGTTCGAGGCCCTGTGGCTCGAGAAGATGGCCATCGGCATCACCATCGGGCTCATCATGATGGTGGCCGCCCTCAACATCGTGGCGTCGCTGGTGCTCCTGGTCATGGAGAAGAGCCGGGACATCGCCATCCTCAAGACGATGGGGGCCTCGGCGCGCAGCATCCGCGTCGTCTTCGTGCTCCAGGGCGGGATCATCGGGGCCGTCGGGACCGCCGCCGGCGCCGCGGGCGGGGTCGGGGTGTCCTGGCTCGCCGACCGGTACCGGTGGATCCGGTTGCCCGACGTGTACGACGTGGCGTGGGTGCCGTTCCGGGTCGACCCGGCCAACCTGCTGGTGGTCGTGGCCGGCTCGCTCGCCGTCTGCCTGCTCGCGACCCTGTATCCTTCCCGTCAGGCGTCGCGCCTCGACCCGGCCGAGGCGCTCCGGTACCAGTAGCTTCCCTTGCACCGGCGCCGCCGGCCCATGGCCTTCCTCACCGTCCGCGGCCTCTCGAAGTCCTACGCCGTCGGCGGCCGCCGGCTGGCGGTCCTGCGCGGCCTCGACCTGACCGTCGAGGAGGGCGAGATGGTGGCCGTCGTCGGCGCCTCGGGCGTCGGCAAGAGCACGTTGCTGCACTGCGTGGGCGCCCTGGACGCGATCGACGAGGGCCGCGTCACCATCGACGGGACCGATCTGTCGTCCGCCGGGGACGATGCGCGGGTCGCGTTCCGGAACCGCCGCATCGGGTTCGTCTTCCAGTTCCACCATCTGCTGCCGGAGTTCAGCGCCGTCGAAAACGTGGCGATGCCGCTGCGGATCGCGAGGACCGCGCCCGCCGAGGCGAACCGGCGGGCCGAGGCCCTGCTGCGGGAAGTGGGGCTCGGCGAGCGGATGGCCCACCGGCCGGGGATGCTCTCGGGCGGCGAGCAGCAGCGGGCGGCGGTGGCGCGCGCCCTGGTGATGCGGCCGGCCCTGCTGCTGGCGGACGAGCCGACCGGCGACCTCGACGAGCAGACCGGCCTCGACCTGCACGCGCTGCTGCGGCGTCTGCACGAGACGCGGAGGCTCAGTTCCCTCATCGCGACCCACAACCTGCAGCTCGCGGCGGCGTGCGACCGCGTGCTGCGGCTCGAAGACGGGCGCCTCCGGCCGGCCTGACGGCTATATAATGATGAATCGCCTCTTCGCGCGGTCCCGCGGGCGTCCCGCCGCCGGGCGGCGGCGCCGATTTCCCGGCGGCGGACCAGGGGTCAACCGATGTTCGAACGCTACACCGAGCGGGCACGTCGGGTCCTGTTCTTCGCGCGCTACGAGGCCAGTCAGCTCGGCAGCATCTCGATCGAGACGGAGCACCTGCTGCTCGGGCTGATCCGGGAAGGCAAGGGGCTGACGAACCGCATCTTCGCCCGCTCGCACCTGTCGCTCGAAGGCATTCGCAAGGACGTCGAGGGGCGGACGGTCTTCCGCGAGAAGGTGTCGACCTCGGTGGAGATCCCCTTCAGCACCGAGACCAAGCGCGTCCTGCAGTTCGCGGCGGAGGAAGCCGACCGCCTGCTGCACAACTACGTGGGGACCGAGCACCTGCTGCTCGGCATCCTCCGGGAGGAGCGGTGCGTCGCCGCGTCCATTCTCGTCGAGAAGGGCATGCGGCTGAACACCGTGCGCGAGGACGTCGTGCAGCTCCTGAACGAGAAGACCACCCTCACCCGGGTGAAGGAGACCCCGCTGCTCGCGGAGTTCAGCCGCGACCTCACCGAGAGCGCCCTCAAGAACCGGCTCGACCCCCTGATCGGACGCGCCCTCGAGCTGGAACGGGTGCAGCACGTGCTGTGCCGCCGCAACAAGAACAACGCGGTCCTCATCGGTGAGCCGGGGGTGGGGAAGACGGCGATCGTCGAGGGTCTCGCCCAGCGCATCGTCGGCGGCGAGGCGCCGCACTTCCTGGCCGACAAGCGGATTCTCGCCCTCGACATCTCCCTGATCGTCGCCGGCACCAAGTACCGGGGCCAGTTCGAGGAACGGCTCAAGGCGATCATGAAGGAGCTGGTCGAGAATCCGAACGTCATCCTGTTCATCGACGAACTGCACACGCTGGTCGGGGCGGGTTCGGCGGAGGGGTCGCTCGACGCCGCGAACATCCTCAAGCCGGCGCTGTCGCGCGGCGAGATCCGGTGCGTGGGGGCCACCACCCCGGCCGAGTACCGACGGCACGTCGAGAAGGACCGTTCGCTCGAACGGCGGTTCCAGGCCGTGAAGGTGGAGCCGACCAGCGAGACCGACGCGCTCGAGGTGCTGCTCGGGGTCAAGGACCGGTACGAGTCGTTCCACCACGTCACCTACACGGCGGAGGCCATCGAGGCCGCCGTCCGCCAGTCGAGCCGGTACATCACCGAGCGGTTCCTGCCCGACAAGGCGATCGACCTGCTGGACGAGGCGGGGTCCCGCGCCAAGCTCCGCGAGGCCCGGTTCAGCGTCGAAGTCGGCGACATCAACCGCGACATCCGGGCCGCGGTCGAGCAGATGGAGAGCGCGGCGGCGCAGAAGGACTTCGAGAAGGCCCAGTTCTTCAAGGAGCAGGAGGTCGTCGCCCGCGAGAACCTCCAGTACGTGCGCGAGCGCTTCGACGAGCGCGTCGGAGCCCCGATCGAGGTCGGCAAGCAGGACATCGACGGCGTCGTGGCCACCTGGACCGGGGTGCCGCTGGCGTCGTTGAGCAAGGACGAAGGCGACCGGCTCCTGCAGATGGAGCGCGAGCTCCACCGGCGGGTCGTCAGCCAGGAGCACGCCACCTCGGCGCTGGCGCGCGCCATCCGCCGGTCCCGCGCGGGCCTGAAGTCGCCGAACCGCCCCGTCGGCAGCTTCGTGTTCCTCGGCCCGACCGGCGTGGGGAAGACCGAGCTCGCGCGGGCGCTGGCCAACTTCCTGTTCGGGAGCGACTCCGCCCTCGTCCGGTTCGACATGTCCGAGTACATGGAGAAGCACTCGGTCTCGAAGCTGATCGGCTCGCCGCCGGGCTACGTGGGGCACGAAGAGGGCGGGCAACTGACCGAGAAGGTCAAGCGGCATCCCTACTCGGTGGTGCTGCTCGACGAGATCGAGAAGGCCCATCCGGACCTGTTCAACATCCTGCTGCAGGTGTTCGAGGACGGGCATCTCACCGACGGTCTGGGCAACCGGATCAGCTTCAGGAACGCCATCGTCATCATGACCTCCAACATCGGGGCCCGTTTCATCCAGAAGAAGGCCTCGCTGGGGTTTCAGCCGTCGGACGCCGGCCAGGTGCGGCGCAACGTGAGCGACATGGTGCTGGGCGAGGTGCGGCGCACCTTCAACCCGGAGTTCCTGAACCGGCTCGACGAGGTCATCGTCTTCGACGCGCTCGCCGACGACGACCTGCGGAGGATCACGCGGCTGCTGGTCGACCGGCTCAACGAGCATCTGGCGGACCGCAAGCTGCAGATCGCCCTGGCGCCGGAAGTGGTCGACTGGGTGATCGAGATGACCTGCAAGGATCGATCGTACGGCGCACGGCCGCTCCGGCGGGCGATACAGCGGTACGTGGAGGACCCGCTCTCGGAGGAGCTGATCCGCGGCCGCCTGGGGGGAGGAGAGATCGAGGTGTACCTCGAAGACGGCGGGCTGCGCTACCGCGACGCGGCGCGGACCTGGGCCGGCCGTCCGCTGACGGCCGGCGTCTGAACTGGAGGGACCGGGGGGCGCCGCCGCCCCCGGCCGGCGCGGAGGGACCGGAGAGGGACGGACGGGAAAGACCATGAGACGTGCAGCAGCGTCGGCGGTCGGGATGGTTCTCGCGGTGGTCGGGCTGCAACCGATCGGCGCGCGCGCGGCGGCGGCGGGCGGACCGGAGGCGGCGGGCGGGCAGTTCCAGCCGGCGCCGTTGCCGCCGCCCGATTCGCCGACGCTGTTCACCACCCTCGAACTGCGGTTTCCCACCCAGGGGAACGTCTCCAGCGTGGAGGGGCAGACCTACCTCTACTACATGGAGATCGACGACTACATCAGCCTGCCTTCGCAGGGGCGGTGGACGCCGTACGACGAGACCATCGAGCAGGTCCTGCTCGAGGACTTCGAGCGGCTGTGGGACACCGGCTTCCTGACCGATCTGACCATCGAGATCATCGACGACCCGTATCCCAACGGGGTCCAGGGCCGGCGCGCGCTGTTCCTGATGGAGGAGCGCGAGCGGGTCCGCATCGTCAACTTCGAGGGCTCCGAAGAGTACGACCGGGCGGAGATCGACCAGGCGATGGAGTCGGTCGGCATCGAGCTGCGCCTCGACAGCCGCATCGGGCCGGGCGTGATCCGGCGCACCGAGGGCCTGCTGCGGGAGATGTGGGCCGAGAAGGGGTTCCAGTTCGCCGAGGTCACCCACGAGATCACGCCGCTGGCCGGCGGTCCCAAGGTCGTGCAGCTCGCGTTCCACATCGACGAGGGGCCCAAGGTCCAGGTCTCCGACATCACCTTCGCCGGGAACGACAACATGAGCGAGCGGTCGCTCAAGCGCCAGATGCGGAACACGAAGGAGCGCTGGCTGTTCTCGTTCGTCAGCGGGCGCGGGACGTACCGGCCCCTCGGCTTCGAACAGGACGCCGACCTGCTGGTGGCGCACTACCGGAACAACGGCTACATCGACGCGCAGGTCGGCCAGCCGGAGCTCGAGTACCTGGACGAGGCCGAGGACGGCGAGAGCCGTCCCGTACGGCTCCGCATCCCGGTGAGCGAGGGAGACCGGTACCGCGTCGGGACCCTGGACTTCGCGGGGCAGGACGTGCTCCGGACCGAGGCCCTGGAGTCGATGTTCTCCAACCTGGAGCCGGGGGACCACTACTCGGAGCAGGTGGTCCGCGATGCGTTCGACGTGGCGCGCGAGGCCTACGGCGCCATCGGGTACTACGAGATGACGTTGTTCCCCGATCTCGTCCCGCGCGTCGACGACGCCGGGGCGCCGGTCCGCATCGACGGCGACCCGGTCGTCGACGTGACGATCCGGCTGCAGGAGGGCGAGCAGTACTTCGTCAACCGCATCACCTTCGTGGGCAACAACACCACGCACGACGAAGTGATCCGGCGGGAGATCAACCTGTTCGAACGGGGCGTCTTCAACACCGAGGCGCTGCGGTTCAGCGTCCGGCGGCTCAACCAGCTCGGGTACTTCGAGCCCCTCGACGAGGAGACCGCCATCCGCATCGAGAAGCGTCCCGGGGTCGACAACGAGGTGGACCTGACCCTGGAGGTGGAGGAGACCAACCTCAACCAGTTGACGTTCGGCGCCGGCGCCTCGCAGTTCGACGGCTTCTTCCTGCAACTGGGGTTCCAGACCACCAATTTCCTGGGACGCGGCGAGTCGCTCTCGGTGTCGCTGCAGAACGGCGAGCGCATCAAGAACTACGTGCTGGGGTTCACCGAGCCGTATCTCTTCGGCAAGCCGATCACCGCCGGGTTCAACGTGTTCCGCCGCGACATCCGGTTCATCAACCAGTTCACGCAGAGCTCGATCGGCGCGACCACGTCGTTCGGGATGCGGGCGGGGCGCTGGTCGCAGTTCTTCCTGGGCTACTCGTACGAGGAGACCGACGTCCGGGAGCTCAACCCCGCGTTCCTGAATCCGCGCCTCCTGCAGTTCAACCCCTTCCTGCACGACGCCCTCCTGATCAGCGAGGGCGGCACGCGGACGAGGACCATCAGCTCGGTCACGCCCTCCTTCGTCTACAACACGGTGGATCACCCGATCTTCCCGATGACCGGTCAGCGGTACACGGCGGCGTTCGAGCTGGCGGCCGGCCTGGGCGGAAACACGCACTTCTACAAGCCCTCGGTCGAGGGAGTCTGGTTCCTGCGCCACGCCCCGCGGCTGACGTTCGGACTGCGGGCGCGCGGCGAGTACATCGCGCCGCTGGGGTCGACCGAGGTGCTTCCCATCTTCGAGTTGCTGGCGATGGGGGGCGAGTTCAGCGTGCGCGGGTTCGACATCCGCACCATCGGGCCCAACGACCCGCTCGTCTTCGACGCCGCCGGCAACGTCGTGTCGGGCAGCGGCCTGGTGATCGGCGGCAACAAGAGCCTGCTGTTCAACGCCGAGTACATCATCGCGATCGCCAACCCGGTGCGGCTGCTGTTCTTCTACGACACGGGCCAGGTGGCCGACTTCGGACGGCCGTTCGCGAACGATCTGTTCAAGACGTCGACCGGGATCGAGCTGCGGTTCTTCATGCCGGTCCTGAACGTGCCGTTCCGGCTGATCTACGCCTGGAACCCGCAACGGGAAGGCGTCCTCAACGATCGGTTCCAGCCCCAGGAATCGACGGTGTTCAAGTTCGCGGTCGGAGCCACGTTCTGAACCCGCGCTCGCCGGGAGCGGGTGGAAACTGGTATCGTTATGGGGTGCTTTCGGCGGGGGCGGCGGGCGCCGGCGCGCCGCCCGCCGGTCCGGCTGGCGGGGGCGATGCGAATCGAGGGACAGGTCTGATGAAATTGCTGATTGGAGTTGCGGCGGCGGTCGCCGCCAGCGTCGGGGTCATGCCGGTTTCCGTCGGCGCGGAAGGGCAGGCGCCCGCCCGGCTGCCGTTCCCGCCGGACGCGAAGTACGCCTACGTCGACCTGGCGCGCGTCGCCGCCGAATCGGCCGAGGGACAGGTCGCGAACCAGCAGTTGCAGCAACTGATCGGGCAGAGGAACCAGGAGATCGCGGGCCGGCAGCAGGAACTGCAGGCGAGTCAGCAGAAGCTCCAGCAGAACGCCAGCGTGATGAGCCCCGAAGCCCAGTTGGCGCTGCAGCAGGAGATAGAGCGCCTCGGCCTGGAGATCCAGCGGATGAGCGAGGATGCCGAGGCGGAGCTCGCGCAACTCGACCAGAAGCTCCAGCTCGCGTTCCAGAACAAGCTGATACCGGCCATCAACCAGGTCGCGACGAGCAGGCAGCTCCACTTCGTCTTCAATGCCGGCGCAGGCATGTTCGCCTGGGCGGACCCCGCGCTCGACATCTCCGCCGACGTCGTCCAGGCGCTCGACGGCGCCGCCGGCGGAGAGTAGCGGTCCGGCGTCGGCGGGCGCGGCGGGGCGTTGCGCCGTCGGCGGCCCGGCCGCGTGGCCGTCGGACCGGGCCCGCGTGCCGCGCACTGCGCAGGACCCGCCTTCGCGCTTCGGATATGGCCAGCCTCCCGTCGAGCCCGGCATCCCCGGCACCGGCCGGCGCCGGGGCGTCCGCCGGATTCGGCGGCGCTCTCGACCGTCTCTGCTTCCGCCATCCCTCGGTGCTGCTCGACGACGTCGTCGAGCACGAACCGGGGGTCCGGCTCGCCGCGGTCAAGAACGTCACCGTCAACGAGGAGTTCTTCCAGGGGCACTTCCCGGGCAATCCGGTGATGCCCGGCGTGCTGATCATCGAGACGTTCGCCCAGGCCGCGGCGGTGCTGCTGCTCGAACCCGGCGGGCCGGCCGCGGCCCTGCGCGCGGTGCTCCGGGGCGTCAACAGCGCGCGGTTCCGGCGGCAGGTGGCGCCGGGCGACCGCCTCCGCGTCGCGGTGTCGATTCGGCGCCGGCGCCGGCGGATGGCGGTGGCGGCGGCGGTGGCCCGCGTGGGCGATCACGTCGTCGCCGAGGCCGAGCTGCGGCTGGGACTGGTGTTCGACGAAGCGCGCATCGACCGTACCGCGCGGGTGGCGGCGGGAGCGCAGATCGGGGCGGGCACGGTGGTGGGCCCGAACGCGGCGATCGGCCCGCGCGTGCGGATCGGGCGCGGGTGCGTCGTCGGGGCGTCGGCGATCATCGACGGATGGACGGAGATAGGCGACGACACGCAAGTGTTCCCGTTCGCGTCGATCGGCCTGATCCCGCAGGACACGAAGTTCCAGGGAGAGCGCACGGCGCTCGTCATCGGCCGGCGCAACGTGTTCCGCGAGTTCGTCACCATCCATCGCGGGACGCGGCGGGGCGGGGGCGTCACCCGCATCGGCGACGACAACCTCTTCATGGCCTACGTCCACGTCGCCCACGACTGCCAGGTCGGCAACCGGACCATCCTGGCCAACGCGGTGATGCTCGGCGGCCACGTGGCGGTCGACGACCATGCGTTCATCGGCGCCCTCTCCGGCGTGCACCAGTATTGCCGCGTCGGCCGCCACGCCTTCGTCGGCGGCGGGTCGGTGGTGACGCTGGACGCGCTTCCCTACGCCCGGATCGTCGGGAACCGGGCGCGCATCTACGATCTGAACACGGTGGGGCTCGAGCGGCGGGGGACGCCGCCGGAGACCGTCCTGCGGCTCAAGCGCGCTTTCCGTTACCTGCTGCAGTCGAAGCTGAACACGACCCAGGCCCTCGAGCGGATCCGGCAGGACCGCACCTTGCAGTGTCCCGAGGTCGCCGGTCTCGTCGACTTCATCAGCGGGTCGCGGCGGGGGGTCCATCTCCGCCGGCGCGCCCGCCGCATCGAGGTGGCGGCCGGCGATGACTAGCCGGGCGGCCGGCGGAGCCGCAAGGCGGCGGGGGGCGCCATGCGACTGGGCCTGATCGCGGGGAACGGCCGGTTTCCGTTCCTGGCCCTGGAGGGGGCGCGCCGTCTCGGCCACGACGTGACCGTCGTCGCCATCCGCGACGAGACGAGCCCCGCCCTCGCCGAGGCGGCCGCCGCGCATCCGCCCGCCGATCTGCACTGGGTCTCGCTGGGACAGGTCGGCAGGTGCATCGCGATCCTGCGGGGGGCGGGGGTCACGCGGGCGGTCATGGCCGGGCAGGTCAGGCACACCAGGCTGTTCGCGGACGTCGTCCCCGATCTCAAGGGCCTGCAAGTGCTCCGCCGTCTCCGGACCCGGAACACCGACGCGGTGATCTCGGCGGTGGCCGACGTGCTCGCCGACCACGGCATCGAGCTGGAGAATTCGACCGCGTTCCTGAAGCCGCTGCTGGCCGGCGCCGGCGTGCTGACCGCGCGGGCGCCGTCTCCCGACGAACGGGCGGACCTGGACTTCGGCTATCGCGCGGCGGACGCCGTCGCCGGCCTAGACATCGGCCAGACCATCGCCGTCAAGGGGCGGGCGGTGGTGGCCGTCGAGGCGATGGAGGGCACCGACGCGGTCATCGTCCGCGCCGGCGCGCTCGCGGGGCCCGGCGTCTGCATCGTCAAGGTCGGAAAGCCGGACCAGGACATGCGGTTCGACGTGCCGGTGGTGGGCCTGCCGACGCTGGCCGCGATGGAGAGGGCGGGCGCCGCGGTGCTGTCGGTCGACGCCGGCCGGACCCTGGTGCTCGACGGACCGCGGTTCTACGCGCGGGCGGACGCCCAGGGGGCGGCGGTGGTGGGACGGGAGGTCGGCGCGTGACCGCCCGCGCCTTCGTCCCGCGGCGCGTCCGGGGACAGGCGTCCGCGCGGGCCGCCGGACCATGACCGGCGCCGCCGCGTCCGCGGGGCCCCGGGTGGCGGTGATCGGGGCCGGACACTTCGGGCGCCATCACGCCCGCATCCTGTCCGCCGCGCCCGGCGTCCGGCTGGAGGCGATCGTCGACGTCGACCCGGACGCCGCCGCCCGCGTCGCGTCCGAGACCGGCGCGCGCCCGGAGACCGACGTGGCCGCGGTGCGCGGCCGGGTGGACGCGGTCACCGTCGCGGTTCCTACCGACCGCCACCGGGCGGTGGCGGTCCCGCTGCTCGAACGCGGCATCTCGGTGCTCGTCGAGAAACCGATGGCCCGGACGCTCGACGAAGCCGACGAGATGATCGCGGCGGCGGCGGCGGGCGGGGCGGTGCTGGCGGTCGGACACACCGAGCGCCACAACCCGGCGGTGGCCGCCGCGCTGCCGGCCGTCGAGGCGCCGCGCTTCATCGAGGTGCACCGCATCGGCGGCTTCTCTCCCCGTGGCCTGGACGTCGACGTCGTCTTCGACCTGATGATCCACGACCTCGACATCGTCCAGACCGCGGTCGGCGAGACGGTGGCGGCCGTCGAGGCCGTGGGGGTCCCGGTGCTCAGCGACCGCGTCGACATCGCCAACGTCCGGCTGCGGTTCGCGTCCGGGTGCATCGCGAACCTGACGGCCAGCCGCATCAGCCGCGACCGCGTGCGCAAGCTGCGCTTCTTCCAGCCGGACGCCTGCATCTCGGTCGACTGCGTACGGCAGGAGGTCGAGACCTGGCGCGTCAGGCGCACCCCGGACCGGCCGCCGGTCATCGACGGCGGGCGGGTCGAGGTGCCCCCGGGCGAGCCGCTCGCGATAGAGCTCGACGACTTCGTCAGGGCGGTGGCGCGGGGGGCGGGGCCGCGGGTCGGCGGGGCCGAGGGCCGCCGGGCGCTCGCCCTCGCGGTCCGGGTGGCGGCGGCCCTGGACGGCGGCGCGTAGCCGAGCCGGCGGCGCCGGCGGGAGGCGCGGCCCGGGCGCGGGCCGCCGGGAATTGCGGAGGCGGCGGAAGGCCATGCAGGATGCGCTGACGGCGGCCCTCGGCAAGATCGAGGCGGGGGCCGCCCTCGCGGACGGAGACTGGCGGGCGCTGGCCGGCGGGCGCGACCTGATCGCGCTCGGCATGGCCGCCGACGCCGTGCGGCGCCGCCGGCACGGGGACCGGACCACGTTCGTGCAGGTCGTTCCCGCGCCGGTGTCCGACCCCGTGCTCGCGGAGGCGATCGCCGGCGACGCGGGCGAGGTGCGGCTGACCGGCGCGCCGGCGACGGCCGAGGCGGCGGTGGCCGCGGTTCGGACCGTGGCGGAGCAGGCCGGGGGAGTGCCCGTCACCGGTTTCGCCTACGGCGACCTCGACGCCCTCTGCGGGCGCGATCCCGGGCGGCTCGGCGACCTGCTGGCGGCGCTGCGGGAAGCGGGGCTGGCGCAGCTCGCGTCGCTCGCCGCCGACGCGCTGGCCGACCCGCGGCCGGTCGTGGCGGTCCTGCGCGGCAGCGGCGCGTGCGTCTCGAGTCTGACCCTGGGCGGCGCGGCCGGCCCCGCCGCCTGGCGGCTGCTGCAGCGGGTGAAGTCCTGGGAGGGCATCGGCGGCGTCTGCCGCGCCCTCGCCCCGTTGCCCCCGGCCGAGGCGTCGCCGCCGACCACCGGCTACGCCGACCTGCGGCAGGTTGCGCTGGCGCGGCTCCTGGTTGACAATATCGGCTCGATCCAGGTCGACTGGTCCCGCCACGGCCCGAAACTGGCCCAGGTGGCGCTGACGTTCGGCGCCGACGACGTGGACGCGGTGCCGGCCGCCGCGTCGCCCGATCTCGGGTGGCGGCGGTCGCCGCGGGAGGAGATTCGCCGGAACGTCACGGCGGCCGGATTCGTCCCCGTCCCGCGGAACGGCCGTTTCGAGGCACTCGAGCCATGAGTCCAGTTCGCGTCAGCGCGGTGGAATACCTGAACGCGAGGCCGCTCGTCGAAGGTCTCGACCGTCAGGCCGGGCTCTTCGATCTGCAGTTCCAGGCGCCGGCCCGCTGCGCCGCCCACCTCCACGATCGTTCGGCGGACCTCGCGCTGATCCCCTCCATCGAGTACCTGCAGAACGCCGACTACCGCATCGTGCCGGATCTCGCGGTGGCGTCGGAGGGCGCGGTGGCTTCCGTCGCCCTGTTCACCACCCGGCCGGTGACGTCGCTCCGGTCGATTGCAGTCGACAGCAACTCCCGGACCGCGGCCATGCTTCTGCGGATACTGTGCGCCGAGTCGTGGGAGATCGAGCCGAAGCTCGTGAAGCTGCGGCCCGACCTGCCGGTCATGCTGAAGCGCTGCGACGCCGCCCTCGTCATCGGCGACGCCGCCCTGTTCCTCGATCACGAAGAGCAGGGCCTCGAGAAGGTGGACCTCGGCGAGGAATGGACGGTCCTGACCTCGCTGCCGTTCGTCTGGGCGGCGTGGGTGGGGCGCCGCGGCGCCCTCACCGCCGAGCACGGGCGGGCCCTCGCGGCGGCCCGCGCGCAGGGGGAGCGGGCCGTCGACGACATCGTGGCCCGCCACTGTCCCCGCGACGCCGAGCAGCAGGAGATCGGCCGGCGGTATCTCCGGGAGAACGTGTCGTTCGGCCTCGACGAGCGGGCGCAGAACGGCCTCCGGGAGTTCTACGAATACGCCTGGGAGCAGCGGCTGGTCCAGGTCCGGCGGGACCTGCGCTTCTACGAGTGGCCGGCGGAATGAGCATCGCCTCGATCGCCGAACGCGTGCTCGACGGCCGGCGGATCGACGGCCGCGACGCGTTGCGGCTCTACACCGGCGCGCCGACGGCGCTGCTCGGCCGCCTCGCCGACGCCGTCCGGGCCCGCAAGCATCCGGCCGGGGTGGTGACCTACATCATCGACCGGAACGTCAACTACACGAACGTCTGCGTGGCCCGTTGCAACTTCTGCGCGTTCTATCGGCCGGTCGGTTCGGGCGAGGGCTACGTGCTGGGCTTCGACGAGGTCCTGCGCAAGATCGACGAGACGCGCGCGGTCGGGGGCCAGCAGTTGCTGCTGCAGGGCGGACACAACCCGGACCTCCCGCTGGAGTGGTACGAGGACCTGTTCGCCGCGGTCAAGTCCCGGTATCCCGACTTCAAGCTCCACGCCCTGTCTCCGCCCGAGATCCTGCACCTGTCGCGGCTGTCGCGGCAGCCGGTGCCGGCCGTCGTCCGCCGGCTGATCGGCGCCGGCCTCGACAGCGTGCCGGGCGGCGGGGCCGAGATCCTCGTCGACCGCGTCCGCCGCGCGCTGAACTGCTACGGCAAGGCGACCGCCGACGAGTGGCTTTCGGTGATGCGGGAGGTGCACGAGGCCGGTCTGCGGTCGACGGCGACGATGATGTTCGGCAGCGTCGACACCCCGGCCGAACGGGTCGAGCACCTGTGCCGGCTGCGCGCCCTGCAGGACGAGACCGGGGGGTTCACCGCCTTCATCGCCTGGAGCTACCAGCCCGCCAACACCGAGCTGGCGGGAACGGAGGCGACCGGCATCGACTACCTGCGGACCCTCGCGCTGTCCCGCATCGTCCTCGACAACTTCGACAACCTGCAGGCGTCGTGGGTCACCCAGGGCGGCAAGGTCGGCCAGTTGAGCCTCGCCTTCGGCGCGAACGACATGGGCAGCGTCATGATCGAGGAGAACGTGGTCCGCGCCGCCGGGGCCGAGTACTGCATGGACGAGGTCGAGATCGTCCGCAACGTCGAAGACGCCGGCTACGTGCCGAAACGGCGCAACATGGCCTACGACGTCCTGGGCGACCCCCTCTTCCGCCGCCGGGCGATACCCCGGCGCGCGACCCTCGCGGCGGCGCGCGCGCCGGGAGACTTCCCGGCGCCGGCCGAGCTCGCCCGGTACCCGGCCCGCAGCCGTCCCGGCCGGGAGCAGCGGGCCGCGTCCGGACCGCGCGGGGCGTGACCGGCGCGGCGGCGCGGGGCGGCCACCTCCCGCCGCGGGCGCCGCCCGAACCGCCGGAACGGGCCCGCCGTTCCCGCCGCCCGCCGCGGGCGCCGCCCGAACCGCCGCATGACGCGCTACGTCGCCGACTGGGTCCTCCCGATCGCCGCGCCGCCCGTGCGGCGGGGGCAGGTCGACCTGCGCGCCGGCCGCATCGTCGCGGTGGGGCCGGCGGCCGGGGGCCGGGGGGCGGCCGGCGGGGGAACGCCGGGACCGGTCGTCGATCTGGGGCGCACCGCGATCCTGCCGGCGCTGGTCAACGCGCACACGCATCTGGAACTGTCGGGGCTGCGCGGCGCGGTGCCGCCGGCCGCGTCGATGCCGCGGTGGGTCGACGGTCTGCTCGAGCGCCGGGCCGAGGCGGGGCCGCCCGACCCCGGCGCGATGCGCCGGGCCGTCGCCGAGGCGCGGGCGTCGGGGACCGGCCTGCTCGGCGACGTCGGCAACACGGCGGCGGCGGCGCCGCTCCTCGCCCGCGCCGGGATGCCGGCCCGCGTGTTCCGCGAGGTGCTGGCCTTCCCCGGCGGCGGGGCGTCGGACGCCGTGGACGCGGCGGCCGACGACCTCCGCGCCGCCGAGGGGGCGGCCGGGGTGCGGGTGGGCCTGGCCGCGCACGCCCCGTTCTCGGTCGGCCCGGCCGCGTTCGCGGCGCTGGACGCCGCGGTCCGGGCGCGGTTCCGCGGTCCGCGGTCGATCCACCTCGCGGAATCGCCCGAGGAGGTGGAATTCCTGCGCACCGGGCGCGGACCCTGGCGCGCACTGCTCGACCGGCTCGGACGCTGGGACCCGGCGTGGACGCCGCCGCGTTGCGGGCCGGTGGAGTATATCGACCGGCTCGGCTGGCTGCGCGAGGGGCTGGTGGCCGTCCACGGCGTCCAGTTGACCGACCCCGAGCTGCGCCGGCTGGCCGAACGGGGCGCGCATCTGGTGACCTGTCCGCGCAGCAACGCCTGGACCGGCGTCGGCCACCCCCCGATCGAGCGGTTCCTGCGGTCCGGCGTGCGCCTCGCCGTCGGCACCGACAGCCTCGCCAGCGCGCCCGACCTCAACCTGTTCAGCGAACTTGCCCTGATGCGCCGCCTCGCGCCGTCGGCGCCGGCGCGGCGCCTGCTGGCGTGCGCGACGTTGCGGGGGGCCGAAGCGCTGGGGTTCGACGACGAGTTCGGCGCCATCACGCCGGGCCGGCGCGCCGACCTCATCGGCGTGCGCATTCCCGCCGGCGTCGGCGATGTGGAAGAATATCTGCTAGGGGGCATCGCTCCCGACCGCGTCATGCGGCTGCCCGAAGCCGCCGCGTGACGCGCCGGCTTCCCCCGCGCGCGGCCGGGGGAGCGGCGTCGGGGACACGGGCGGCTCGACATGACGGCACCGGCGCTGCGGTACATCCGCTCCTGCTTCGCGCTCGTTCGATTCGGCCACTCGGTCTTCGCGTTGCCCTTCGCCCTCGTCGGCGCCCTCCTCGCGGCCGAGCAGCACCCCCTGACCCTCGCCCGCATCGGCTGGATCGCGGCCGCCATGGTGACCGCCCGGACCGCCGCCATGGGCTTCAACCGCCTGGTCGACGCGCGCTACGACGCCCTCAACCCGCGGACCGCCGACCGCGAGCTGCCGCGGGGCCGGCTCTCGCGGGGCGACGCGATCGGGCTGGTGGCCGTGTCCTCGGTCGCCTTCGTCCTCGTGACCACCCGGCTCGGGCCGATCTGCCTGCTGCTGTCTCCCGTCGCCCTCGCCATCGTGTTCTGGTACTCGCTGGCCAAGCGGTTCACGCACTGGACGCAGCTCTTCCTGGGGCTGGCGCTCGCCGTGGCCCCGGTCGGCGGCTGGCTGGCCGCCGGCGGGCGCGGGGGGTGGGAACCGTGGCTGCTGGCCCTGGCCGTCGGCGCATGGGTCGCGGGGTTCGACATCCTGTACGCCTGCCAGGATCTGGAGTTCGATCGCGCCCACCGCCTGCGTTCCATCCCGGTGCGCTTCGGGGTGGGCCGGTCGCTGGCGATCTCGCGCGGCCTGCACGGCGTGACGGTGGCCGCCCTGGCCGCGGTGGCCCTGGCCGCCCCCCTCGGCGGCGGGTATCTCGCGGGGGTCGCCGGGGTGGCCGCGCTGCTCGTCTGGGAGCAGTCGCTGGTGCGCGCCGACGACCTGTCGCGGGTGAAGCAGGCGTTCGACCTGAACGGCTACGTGGGCCTCTTCTATCTCGCCGCGACGGCCGGCGCCCTCCATGCCGGATGATCGCGGACGCGGCGTCGCGGTGGCGATAACCGGGGCGAGCGGCGCCCTCTACGCGGTGCGCACGGTCGCGGCCCTGCTCGCCGGCCGGCGCCGGGTCGAGCTGGTGGTCTCCGACTTCGGCCGCCGCCTGCTGCGCGACGAGCTCGGCGAAGGCGCCTCGTGCGATCGTCTGCTGGAGTACCTGGCCGGGCGCTACGGCGACGGCGTGCGGGCGGGCACGCTCGTCGTCCACGGCAACCGCAACCTGGGGGCGTCGATCGCCAGCGGCAGCTACGCCTGCGCGGGGATGGCGATCGTGCCGTGCTCGATGAAGACCCTGGCGGGGGTGGCGCACGGGTTGTCGCGGACCCTGATCGAGCGCGCCGCCGACGTCATGCTCAAGGAGCGCCGCCCCCTCGTCATCGTGCCGCGGGAGACCCCGATGAGCCTGCCGCAGCTCCGCAACCTCGTGGCCTCGGCCGAGGCGGGGGCGCTGGTGCTGCCGGCCATGCCCGCCTTCTACCAGGGCCCCCGGACTCTCGACGATCTCGCCGACTTCATGGCCGGGAAGATCCTCGACGGGCTCGGCGTCCCGCACGCCCTCTATCCCCCGTGGACGGGATGACCGGCGGCCCGGCGCGCCGCCCGTCCGGCCGCGGCGTCCCGCGGCTCGACAAGACCCCCCGGCGCATCGCCGGCATGTTCGACGCGATCGCGCATCGCTACGACCGCCTCAACCACGTGCTCAGCGCCGGGCTCGACCGCCGGTGGCGGCGGCGGGCGATCGCCGCGGTCGCGCCGCCGGCCGGCTCCCGCGTGCTCGACGTGTGCACGGGCACCGCGGACCTCGCGATCGCCGCCGGCCGCCGGGACCCCCCGCCGCGCGCGGTCGTCGGCGTCGACTTCGCGGGGGCGATGCTCGAGATCGGCCGCGGCAAGGTGCGGGCGGCGGGGCTCGGCCGGCGCGTGCGCCTGGTCCGCGGCGACGCCTGCCGGCTGCCGTGCGCGCCCGCGTCGATGGACGCGGCGACCGTCGGGTTCGGCATCCGCAACGTCGTCGATCCGGCGCGGGCGCTCCGCGAGATCGCCCGCGTGCTCCGGCCGGGCGGCCGTCTCGCGATCCTGGAGTTCGGGGAGCCGCGCCTGCCGGTGGTCCGGGGCGCGTACCTCTGGTACTTCCGGCGCGTGCTGCCCCGCATCGGCGGCTGGCTGTCGCGGCACGGCGACGCGTACTCCTACCTGCCCGAGTCGGTCCACGCCTTCCTCGGTCCCGACGCGCTGGCCGCGGTGCTCCGCGACTGCGGATTCCGCGAGGTCCGGGTCGATCGGCTGGCCCTGGGCATCGTCCATCTCTACGTGGCCAGCAAGCCGATGCGGTCCTGACCCCACCCGCGTCGCATCGGGGGCGCCGGGGTATACTGGGCTACGTTCCCCGCCCCATGTACTTCGACTTCGAAAGCCGGCACGTCGAGACCCCGACCGTCGAGTCGGCGATGTCGTGGCGCGAGCGCGCCCTGCTTTCGTTCTTCACCCATCTGCTCTTCGCGCTCCTGGTGGTCCTGGGGCCGCGCCTGCAGTTCGTCCAGGACGCGATGGCGCGCCGGGCCGAGAGGCTCGCGGAGATGGCGGAGGCGGCCGAGATGGAACGGCTGGCGCTGCGCCGGGCGCCCGACGCGCCGGAGTTCATCTTCGTCGACACCCTGGCCGACCCGGCGTCCGCGCCCCCGCCCGCCGCCGATCTGTCGGACGCCGACCGCGCGGCGCAGTCGCCGACCCAGGCCGACGATCCGCTGAACGATCGGCCCAACGCCGAGGGGAACTCGTTCGAGTTCGCGCAGACGCCGGACCCGGCGGACGGGCGCGATCCGTCGACGTCGCGCGGCGAGGACGCGCCGGAGGCGGCGGAGGCGGCCCCGGCGGAAGAAGCGGCCGGCGGTTTCGAGGACGGCGCGCCGGAGGGAACCGGACCGGAGGCGTCGGCGCCGGACCCCGGGGAGGGCGAAGGCGAGGCCGCGCCGCCGCCGGGGGAGCGCTGGGCGCGGCGGAGGCCGCTCGGCGATCGGCCGGGAACGATCCTCGACCGGGCGTTGCGGGGGCTCGACAGCGTGGCCCGCAACCCGTCGTACTACAACCTGCGCGGCCGCACCGACCGCTACGGCCCCGACATCCAGTTCGACTCGAAGGGCGTCGACTTCGCCTCCTGGCTCGCGCGGTTCCGCTCCCAGATCTATCGCAACTGGTTCATTCCCTACGCGGCGATGTCGATGTCGGGGAACGTCGTCCTGACCTTCAACGTCCACGTGGACGGGAGGCTGACCGACCTCGCGGTCGAGAGGCCGTCGGCCGTCGACGCGTTCACCAACTCGGCGTTCAACGCGATCCGCGGATCGAATCCGACCTATCCGTTGCCTCCCGAGTATCCGGACGACAGCGTCTTCTTCACGGTGACGTTCTATTTCAACGAACGGCCCCCCGGCCGCTGACCGCGCCATGACCGAGCCGCCGAACCGCCGCCAGCAACTCGGCCTCCTGATCCTGTTGACGGTGGTGCTCGTGATGGCGTTTCTCGTGTAGCGGGCGGGCGGGGGCCGGGCGGCGGCGCGGTCCGGGACGGCGGACGGGGCCGGGCGGCGATCGCGGGCGGGGCACGTGGGACAGGCCATCGGCTTCCGGGACCCGGACGGGCGTCCCGTGCTGCTCGCCGTCGTCGGACCGACGGCGACCGGCAAGAGCGCGCTCGCGTTGTCGGTGGCGGCGCGGGTCGGCGGCGAAGTCCTGGCGTGCGACTCGACGGCCGTCTACCGGGGCTTCGACGTCGGGACCGACAAGGTCCCCGCCGGCCGGCGGCGGGGGATCCCCCATCATCTGATCGACGTCGTGGATCCGGGCGACGTGTACTCGGCGGCGCGCTACGGCCGCGACGCGGCCCGGGCCGCGCGCGCGGTCGCGGCCCGCGGCCGGCTGCCCGTGCTGGCCGGGGGCACCGGTCTCTATTACCGGGCCCTGACGCGGGGGCTGTTCGCGGGTCCGGGGCGCGACGACCGCGTGCGGGCCCGGCTCGCCCGGGTGGCCCGCCGCCGGGGGCGCGGCGCCCTGCACCGGTTTCTCGCCCGCCGCGACCCGGCGTCGGCGCGACGGATCCACCCTGCCGACGAGAAGCGCCTCGTCCGCGCGCTGGAGGTGCTCCTGCTGACCGGCCGGACCCTGACCGACCACTTCGCCGCGACGCGCTCGCCGCTGGCCGGCCACGCCGTGCTCACCGTGGGGCTGCGGCTGCCGTTCGACCAGCTCGAAGACCGCATCGCGAAGCGGGTCGATCGGCAACTGGCGGGCGGCCTGCTGGACGAGGTCCGCGGGCTGCTGGCCCGGGGCGTGCCCGAGAGCGCGGGGCCGTTCGGGGGGCTCGTGTACCGCCAGGCCCTCGAGCATCTGCGCGGCGAGCGCGACCTGCGCGGCACGCGGGACCTGATCGTCCGCGAGAACCGGCGGTACGCGCGCCGGCAGTTGACGTGGTTCCGGCGCGAAGCGGGGGTGCGCTGGCTGGAGACGCCCGGTGAGCACCCGGCCGCGTGCGACGCGGCCGCGGCCCTCCTCGACGCCGGCGTCCGCAACGGGACGGGGCGCGTGCTCTCATGATTCGACACGAGCTGGAGGCGCGCGAGGCCCGCTGCCTCGCGCCGTACGCGGCGCAGAGCCGGGCGTCGAGAGGCCGGCCGCGGCCCGAGCCCGAGGATCCGATCCGGCCCGCGTTCCAGCGCGACCGCGATCGGATCGTGCACAGCAAGGCGTTCCGCCGGCTCAAGCACAAGACCCAGGTGTTCTTCTCGCCGGCCGGCGACCACTACCGGACGCGGCTCACCCACACCCTGGAGGTGGCCCAGATCGCCCGGACCGTGTCGAAGGTGCTCGGGCTGAACGAAGACCTCACCGAGGCCGTCGCCCTCGGCCACGATCTCGGGCACGCGCCGTTCGGCCACGCCGGCGAATCGGTCCTGAACCGGCTGGCGCCGGGGGGGTTCAGCCACCACGGCCACAGCCTGCGCATCGTCGACGCGCTCGAGCGGGACGGCCGCGGCCTCAACCTGACGTGGGAGGTCAGGAACGGGATCGCCAGGCACTCGAAGGGCCGGGACGGCACCCCCCTCGGCGGCGAGCCGGCCCTCCGGGCCGCGACCCTCGAGGGGCAGGTCGCCCGGGTCGCGGACCTGATCGCCTACGTGAACCACGACATCGACGACGCGGTCCGCGCCGGGGTCCTCGCCGCGTCCGACCTGCCCGCGGCTCCCCTGGAGCGGCTCGGACGCACGTCGTCCGCGCGGATCGGCGCGCTGGTGTCCGACGTGGTGACCGCGACCCGGGCGACCCGGCCCGACGTCGAGCTCCGCATGAGTCCGCCGGTGCTGGAGGCCCTCACGGCGTTGCGGACCTTCCTGTTCGAGGCGGTGTACGAGAACCGGGTGGCGACGGCGGAGACCGCCAAGGCCTCGGGCATCATCGGCGGGCTCTGGGAGCAGGTGCGGCAGGCGCCCGACGCGTTCCTCGACCGCCGCACGCTGGAGGCGGAAGGCGTCGACGCGGCGGCGCGCGACTTCATCGCGGGCATGACGGACCGGTTCGCCGTGCACCTGTACCGGCGCCTGTTCATCCCGCGGCCCTGGTCGGCCGCGGGCGCGGACCGGCGCGGGGAGCCGCCGCCGGACGAATGAGGGTTCCGACGCGGCCCGGTGTCGAATGATGCGAAAGACCGGCGCCGCATTCATGCGAAAGAACTGCGCGGACGGCCGGGGCGACCCCCGCGGCCGGAGGCCGTCAGGCGGTCACGAGCGCGCCGCCGGCGGCCCCGTCCAGGCCACCTGTCCGAGGATGCGATCCGTCCTCGTGACGGGCCGGGGCTCGTAGGCCGGGTTGTCGCTCACCATGTGCCAGCGGCCGGCGATGCGCCGCAGGCGTTTGACGGCCACGCCCGCGTCGGTCCGCAACGCGAACAACTGTCCGTCGAGCGGCTCCTCGCGGCCCTGGTCGATCGCCGCCAGGTCGCCGTCGCCGACGGTCGGCGTCATCGAGTCGCCGGCGATCCGTGCGCAGCGCAGGCGTTCCGGCCGCGCCCACGGCGGCAGCGCGGCCCGGGCGACCGATACCGCCATCTCTTCGGTCTCGTCCCATACCGGTTCGCCGGGGCCGGCCGCCAGCCGGACGTCCCGCGCGAACGGAATCGGCACGAAATCGGAGGACGGCGCCGTCTCCCGGACCTGCCCCGCCGGCCGCCCCCCGCGAGCGCCGCGCGGCGGCCGCTCCGCGAGCAGCGCAGCCCGCAGGTCCGCCGGGATCGGATCTCCGCCCGCCGCCGCCACCGCGCGCACCAGCCCCTGCGTGTGACGTTCCAGCTCCGACAGTTGCGCCTCGATCTGCGAATCGCCGGGAGTATTCACAGATTCGACCTTGCCGCGAGGAGGGCCGATGTAGAACTCCAGGCCCAGCGCGGAGCAGATCTCGGCGGCGCGGTCGATGGACGGAACTCGGCCGCGCAGCACGGATCTGATGGAATCGCGCTTCAGGCCGGCCGACGTCGCGGCGCGGACCGCGCCGCCGCCCAGTGCGCGCAAGCGCCTCTCGACGATTTCGCGGAACGGTCGCATCCGTGGTCAATATGCCACAGATCGGGGTCCCCCCGCGAGAGTGACTTGATCTGTGGTGGTCAATACACCACTATATCGGCGTATTGACCACCAACGAACTCGTCCGTCTCTGCGCCGCGTATGCCGCCGGCCGCGGGATCGCCCTGTCTACCGTGGGGCGCCTGGCGGCGGGTCATGGCGGATTCTTCGGGCGTCTGCATGCCGGCCGGGTGACCGTGCGGCGCATGGACCGCGTCGTCCAGTGGCTTTCCGACCACTGGCCGGCCGATCTCCCCTGGCCGGCCGACGTTCCCCGCCCGGTCCCCGCCGTGCGGCCGGAGGCCCCCGCCGTTCCTCCGGCGGCGGCGCCGTCCGTGCCGCCCCGCGCGGCGGTGGCGGCCGCCCGCGAGCGCATGCGGGCGGCCATCGGCGTCGGCGACTGGGAATCGGCGGGGCGGCACGAGCAGGCGATGCTCGCGGCGGCGCTGACCCTCGACGGTCGCGGGCAGATCGCCGATCCCAACGCCCTCTGCCTGGCGCTCGGCGCCCCGCGCTACGTCTACGACGACGTCGTCCGGCGCTACGCCGGCCATCCGGAACGCCGCCCCCGCCCCACGACGCGCACCGGCCGCATGGTCCAGGCCCTGCGTCTTTCCGGCGACCGCCGGTTCGCCGGTCCTTCGCAACCCCGGGAGGCGGCATGACGCGCCCGAGGCCGCACGAGAATCCCCGGCGCCTCGATCGGGTCGGGGTGAACCAGTAGAGGAGGACGACGTGTGCGAGGGGAAGCGTGCGCGGGAACGGCTGGCCGCGGTGTGGAACCGCCGGGGCCCGGCGGCCCGGCCCGGTCTGCCCTCGGGCCCCGCGCCGGCCGCCGGGCCGCGGCGGCGCCGGTCCGCCGGGGGTGCGGCATGAGCGCCGCGGTTCTCGTCGTCGTCGCGGCGGCCGTTCTCGCGGCGGCCGCCGTCCGGCGCCGTGAAGAGGCGCGGGTGCGGCGCACCCGCGCCGAGGCCGAAGTCGTCGCCGAGGCGCGGGGCGCGGCGCGGGCCGACGAGGCCCGGGCGCAACTCGCCGTCCAGGCCCGGCGCCGGCGCCAGGCGCGGCGGGCGCGTCCGGTGCAGGAGCGGTTCGCACCCGGGGGGAAGGCATGACCGGACCGCCCGCCCTCGTCTGCCCGCGGTGCGGGCATCCGGTTCCGGCGTACGTCGTCCTCGCCACGTCCGGGAACGTTCCGGGTGCTCGATGCGCGACGTGCGGCGCGGGCTGCGGGACCGCCATGCGATCTCCGGCCCGGCGGCGCGGCGGACCATTCGCGGTCTGCCGCGGCTCGGCGTCCCGCGGTCTCTCGGCCCGCGGGGCGCCCGCTGCCGCCTGGCCGTGAACGACCGGGAAGGTGCGTGGTGAGCGACGTCCGGGGCACACGTGGGCGGGGCGCCGGGACACCGGAAGAAAGGACACGGCATGAAGGAGCATCGCGCCGCTCGCGGCAACCCCGACGCCGCGCGCGTCTTCGACGTCGCCGACCGCGACCTCGGCGTCGGCGACGTCTTCCGCTGGCCACACGGCGCCGGGTCGCGGCGCTGGCGCATCGCGGCCATCGTCGCCCCCGACGTCGACGCGCTGACCCAGCGCGTCCGCGCCGTACCCGTCGAGGAGGACACGCCATCGTCATGCGCGGAGCCGGAGGGCGAGTGGTGAGCGGCGCCGCGGCGCTGCTCGGCATGCGCGGCGCGGCCGACGGCGCCTGGCGCGCGGCGCCCGTCGACGCCGCCGCCGACTGGACCGGCGCCGGCGGGCTCGAAGCGGCGGCGGGGGGAGATCCCCGGACCTGACGCCATGCCGCGGAACCGCTCTCCGGACGACCCCGGTGCTGCAACCTCCCGGGCCGCCGCCCTGGAGCACGCGGCGCTGGCCCCTCCGGTCGACACCGCCGCCGAGCCGCCCTCGGCGGCGGCGGCGCTGGCCCGCATCCGCGCGTGGCACTCGGCGCTGCGGGCGGTGGCGCGGGTGGCCGAGGCGCAGATCATGGCCGCCTGCTGGGTGCTCCGGCGGGCCGCGGCCGACCGGGAGGGCTTCGAGCGGCTGGTCGCGGGCGAACTGGCGGGGGTGCTCGCGCCGGAGCGCGCCCTGGCGATGGCCGAGACGTGGGAGGTGGCGCGCCGGCAGCGGGCGCTGCGCGACCTCGCGCTGGCCGACCCGGGCGACGCGATGGCGTTCGTGGCCGACTTCGCGGCGGCGGCGGGGGCCGAGCGGGTGCGGGCGCTCGACGAGGACGACCGGGAAGTGGCGGCGCTGCTGGCGGCGCCGCCGCGGCGGCGGCGGGCGCAGCTCCGCGCCCTGGTGCGGATGCGGCGCGGCGCCCCGGCCGAACCGGCGGCCGCGCCGGCGCCGGCGGCGAACGCCGGACCCGGTCCGGAAGCCGCGGAAGCGGAAGCGGAAGGCGAACGGGTCGCCGACGCCCGCGCCGTCGCGGATGCCGCCGGGCCGCCGCCGGAGGCGGTGAAGCCGGAGCGGCCGGAGCAGTTGGTGGAGGCGCTCCGGGCGCTGGAGGGCCGTCTGCACGGCCTCGCCGACGCGGTGGCGGCGACGGCCGCCGACCCCGGCTGGACGCCGGCGCGGCGGTCGCGGCTGCTGCGGCTGACGGACCTCGCGGTGGCCGACCTCGATCGGATCGCCGAGTGCGCCCAGGGCGGCGGCGCGGGGGGCGGCGCATGACGGCGGCGCTCTCCGAGGCGGCGGTGGCGCTGGTTCTGGAGGCGCTGGCCGCGGCCCCGCCCGGCGGCCGGACGGCGGCGGCGCGGGCGGCGGCGGCGCGGTTCGGGGTCTCGGCGGCGACGGTCTACCGGGCGGTGGGCGGGGGTCCGGCGCGGCGCCGGGCGCCGGGCCGGCCCGAGTACCGGGAGTGGGTGCGGGTCGCGGTCGCCCTCGCCCGCCGGGCGCCGAAGCCGGCCCCCCTCGAGGTCGCGCTCCGGGCCGCGGTGGCCGGGGGCGACCTGCCGCCGGAAGCGGCGGCGATGCCCCTGGGCACCGCCTACCGCGTGGCGCGCGAGCTGGGCCTCGGCCCGGCCGCCCGGCGCACGCCGCGCATCGCGGCCGAATGGCCGATGCAGGCGGTGCTGGTGGACGCCTCGACGAGCGCGCATCTGGTGGTGGACCGCCGCGCCGACCCCGGCGACGACGACCCGCCGGTGGCGCTGCACCGGCCGCCGACGCCGGCCGGGGGCTACAAGAACAAGCCCCTGCCGGCCGACCGGCGGCGGCTGCTGGTCTACGGGGTGTGGGACCTGTGCACGGGCTGCGTGCGTTCGCGCTACACGGCGGCGCGGGGCGAGTCGGCGCTCGACGCGGTGGCGTTCCTGTGCTGGGCGCTGGCCGAGCACGAGGACCGGCGGGTGGTCATGCACGGGGTCCCCGACGACCTGTGGAGCGACCAGGGTCCGCTGGCGCACAGCGCGGCGGCGCGGGACCTGATCGGGCGGCTGGGGGTGAACCTGGTGCTCGGGGCGCCGTACGCGAAGACGCGGATGGGGGGCGTGGAGCGGGCGCACCGGACGCGGTGGGGCCGCTTCGAGCGGGGTCTGTTCCTGCGCCGCCGTCCGGCGGCGCTGCGGGTGTCGGACCTGAACGCGCGGCTGCTGGAGTTCGAGGTCGAAGAGAACGGCCGCCGGCCCGCGCGGACGCCGGTGGACGGGCGGGTGCTGAGCCGGACGGCGGCGTGGACGGCGCTGGCGCGGCGGCGTCCGGCCGAACGGCCGCTGCGCCGGCTGCCGGCCGACCCGCTGGAGACGCTGGCGGCCGAAACGCGGCGGCGGGTGGACCGGGGCGGCCTGGTGCGGTGGGGCGGCCGGGTCTACGAGTCGCCGTGGCACGACCGGACGGTGGTCGCCCGGCGCGCCGTGGACGGGGGCGGGGACGTCACGCTTGAAGACGAGTCGACGGGCGAGCGGTGCGTGGCGCGGCTCTACCGGCCGCGGCCGTACGGGGAGGTCCGGGCGGGGGCGCGGACGCCGCTCGAGCGCCTGGCGGCGGAACCGGCGTCGCAGGCGCTGGCGGGCGCCGACCCCTGGGCGCCGGTTGCGGGTCCGGCGCGGGTGGTTCCGCTGCCGGCGCCGGCGGCGCCCGCGGCCCTGCTGCCGAACCCGCTGCCGGCGGGGGCCGCGCGCTGCCGCGACCTCGCGGAGGCGTGGCGGGTCTTCGGGGCGGTCTATCCGTGGCCGGTGCCGCCGGGGCTGCGGGCGCGCATCGAGGGCCGGTTCGCGGCGGCCGGTCTCGACCGTTCGGCGGTCGCGGCCCTGGCCCAGGAGCTGGTGGCGGCGGCCGGGGGCGCGTCGCGGGCGGGAGGGGCGAAATGACGCGGAGGCGGCGATGCTTCTGACGCGGCTGCGGTTCGGGCTGGCGGCGGACCCGTGGGCGGCGGCGGGGCCGCTGGCGACGGCGGACCGGGCGCGGGTGGCGCACGTGGTCGGCGCGGCCGTCGAGCACCGCGCCTGGGTGTCGGTGGTCGGCGCGCGGGGCAGCGGGAAGACCAGCGCCGTGCGCGCGGCCCTGGCGGGCTGCGCGGGCGCGGCGGTGGTCGAGCCGTGCCGCCTCGACCGGGAACGGCTGCATATCGGCGACGTGGCGACGGCCCTGGTGACGGCGCTCTCCGACGAGCGCCCGCGGCACGGCGGCGAGGCCCGGGCCGCGCAGGCGCGGCGTTTGCTGGGTCGGGCGGGCCGGCCGGTGGTGCTGTTCGTGGACGACGCGCACGGCCTGCACGCGTCGACGCTGCGGGCGCTGAAGCGTCTGCGGGAGCTGGCGTGGCGGGGTCGGTCGCCGCTGCTGGGGATCGTGCTGGCGGGGCAGACGGACCGGGCGTCGGCGGTGCCCGAGGCGGGCCTGCGGACGTCGGCGCTGCATCTGGCGGGCCTGACCCGGGCCGAGGCGCGGGCGGCGGTGACGGCGGCGGCGGGCGGGGTGTGCGGGGAGGAGGCGGCGGTCCGGGTCGCGGCGTCGGAGCGGGCGCGGAACTGGCTCGACCTGCAGCGGCTGGTGGACGACTGCCTCGTCGAGGCGGCGGCGCGGGGCGAGGCGGCGGTGACCGCGGCGGCCGTCGCCGCGGTGCTCGGCGGGGCCGCGGGGGCGGCGCCGGCGCCGGGGGCCGCGGTCACCGCCCCGCCCCCGGCCGCGGCCCTCGAAGCCGCGCTCGACGCGCACGAGGAACGGGCCGGGGCGGCGCGGCGGGAGATCGCATGAGCGCGGGCATCACGCCGGCGCAGGTCCGGGCCATCCACGCGGCCGCGCGGGCGCGGGGCCTCACCGACGCCGAGTACCGCGGCCGGCTGCGGGCGGCGGCCGGGGTCGACACCTGCAAGGGGCTGTCGCGCCGGCAGGCGAGCGCGTTCCTGCTCGCCCTCGGCCGCCCGCCTGCCCCCCGGCCCCGGCGTCCGGCCGCGCCGCGCCGGCGGCCGGCGCCGGGGGTGGTGCGGATGGCGTCGCCGGCGCAGCGCCGGCTGATCGAGGCCCTGGCGTCGGAGGTCGCCTGGCGTTCGGCGGACGGCTACCGGGGCTGGCTGCGGAAGAACCAGGGCCTGCCGCGGGTCTCGACCGCGGCCGAGGCGGCGCGGGTCATCGAGGGGTTGAAGGGGCTCAGGCGCCGGCCATGACCCGCCGCCGCCGACGCCGGCCCCGGATGATCGGACAGCGCCTGCTGCTCCGCGCCCTCGACGAGGCCATGCGGGGCGACGCCTGGGAGCGCGGGGACCGCGCCCGGCGGGGCGTGCTGCTGGCCCGGGCCGTCTGCCGGGCGTTCGACGGCCGGACGTATCTGCTGCCGGCCGAGGCGGCCTTCGCCGCGACCCTGGTCCGGGCCGACCGCGACCGCCGCATCCGCGCCCTGCGCCGGACGGGGCTCGGCGCCGACGTCCTCGCGCAGCGCTTCGGCCTCTCGTCCCGCCAGATTCATCGCATCTGCGGACGCGATACCGGGTCATGACGTCGGATCCGGCGTGCTACCGTGCGGACCATGTTCAAGAGAGAGCCGGTTCTCGCGCACGCGCTGGCCGCCGTCGTCGTCGGCGCCGCCGCGCTCCACGTCCCCGGTCTCGACGAGCTGGCCGCGGTCCTGCTCGCCGGGGCCACCGCCGCCCTCGCCCGCCGGCGGGTCTCCCCGTCCGGAACGGCGCCGAAGGACTGACGGCGGGCGAGAGGATCGAATGAACCTCGACAGCTTCCTGCAGATCGTGGCCGTCGTGCTGGTGCCCGCGGTCGGCGGCCTGCTCGCCATGGTGATGCGCCACGGCCGGCTGATCGCCTCGATACAGTCGGAGATGGACGCCTGGACGCGCGCGGTGCCGCAGATCCAGGACGACCTGCGGACCCTGGCCGGGGGGCAGCGCGACGTCGCGGTGCGCATCGCCGAGCTGCACGGCGACGTGCGGGCGCTGCGCGAACGCTCCGACAGCGTGCTGCGCACCGTCGCCCGGCACGAACAGTTCCTCTATCGGACGGACGGGGTCTCTGCGACGTGAGCATGACCAGTTCCGGATACCGCCGGTTCGCCGAAGAGCACTGCCGCCTGGTGATCCTCCGCGTCACCGCGGAGGGCCGGGGCGTGGCGAACGACCGCCTGCTGCGCAACGGGCTCGAGCACTGGGGTCTGGTCTGCACGCTCGAACAGGTGCACCAGGCGCTCGACTGGCTGGCCGAGCGCGGCCTGGTCAGCGTCCAGGACCTGTCGGGCGCCATTCCGCCGGTGCGGCGCGTGGCCATCACGAACGAAGGCCGCGAGGTCGCCGAGGGCCGCGTCGAAGTGGGCGGCGTGGCCCCGCGCAGCCGGGTGGTGGACTGATGCGGCGGCCCGTGCGGATGGTTCTGCCGGCTCTCGACCGCGAGGTTCTCCGCGATGCCTGACGCGACCGCGCCGCTGGCCGCCCCCGACCTGAGCGAACTGGTGCGGAAGCGCCTGAAGGAGGCGTCCGCGCTGTCCGCGCTGCGCAGCTACGGCGCGCTCGACCTGACCGCCGCGCAATCCCGGCTGAGCGTGCCCTGCACGGTGGCCCTGACCCTCGACGACCACGCCGGGCCGCCCCTGCATCCCGACGTCGACGAGCGGGTGGTGCAGCCGGTGCGGACCACCGTCGCGGTCGTCCTGGGCGTGGCCGCCCCGAACGACGCGGGCGGCAGCCGGGGGACGGCGGCGGCCGGCCTGCGCGCCCACCTGGCGGCGGTGCGGGCCGAACTGCTCGGCTGGGCGCCCGGCGGTCCGTTCCCGGCGCACCCGCCGGCCGGCTGGCCGCCGCCGGCCTCGTGGCCCCTGGCCGGGGGGCGCTGGCGGCCCCTGGTGCTGCAGCGGGGGCGGCTGCTCGGCATCGGCGACAGCCGCGCGTGGTGGCAGGACGAATACGTCTCGGAATGGCTGCTGCGCAGCCGGCCGCGGGCGGCGGCGGCGGCCGCGCGGCCGTCGGAGGTCCGCGTCAGCGTGAACGGCGCAACGCCGGTTCCGCTGCGGGAGGCGCTCGATGGATGACAACGCGCGGGCGGTGGCCGAGGCGATGATCGCGCTCGCCCGGGAAGAGATGGACTTCAGCCGGGTGCGCGCGGTGCGCGTGCGGCTCGACGTCCTGGCCGGCGGCGGGATGGAACTGGCCGTCGCGGCCACGCTGGCCGCCGACGCGGGCGCGGAGGGCGCCGAGGGAACGGCGACGTTCACGGCGGCCGCTCCGGAGGGCGCCGCATGACCGGCCTGCGCGAGGCCGTCGCCGACCTGCGGCGCCGGCTCGACCGCCTGCTGCGGACGGGGGTGGTGGCCGAGGTCGACCTGCCGCGGGCGCGGGTGCGCGTGCGCTATTCGCCGGCGCCCGCCGAGGCGGTCACCGGCTGGCTGCCCTGGCTGACGGCGCGCGCCGGCGCGGACCGCACGTGGTGGGCCCCTTCGCCCGGCGAGGGGGTGCTGATTCTCGCCCCGTCGGGCGAACTGGCGGCGGCCGTGGTGCTGCCGGCGCTCTTCCAGGCCGCGCACCCGGCCCCGGCCCGGGAACCGGCGCGGCACGTCGTGGTCTACGGCTCGGGCGCCCGGGTCGAGCACGACGGCGAGGCGAAGACGTTCACCGTGACCACCGCCGCCGGGAACGTGGTGACCATCGACGACGACGGCAGCCTGCTGGCCGGGGGCGACGCGCAGGCCGACGGCGACGTGCGGGCCGGCGGGGACGTGCGGGCCGACGGGGACGTGCGGGCCGGCGGGGACGTGCGGGCCGGCGGCGACGTGGCCGACGCGGCCGGCGCGATGGCCGCCATGCGCGCGGTCTTCAACGCCCACACCCACGCCCCGCCGCTCGGGGGGCCGCCGGCGCAGAGGATGTGAAGGATGCCGGGCATGCACGCCGCCACCGGGCGGCCCCTCGACGGGACCGCGCACCTGCGCCAGTCGATCCGCGACGTGCTGACCACGCAGGTCGGGACCCGCGTCGGCCGCCGCGAGTACGGTTCGCGGCTGCCGGAACTGGTCGACCGGCCGACGTCGGCGGCGCTGCTCGTGGACGTCTACGCGGCGGCCGCCGAGGCCCTCGCCCGCTGGGAGCCGCGGTTCCGGCTGCGGTCGGTCGCGTCGGCCGGCGCGGGCGCGGACGGGCGGCTCGTGCTGACCCTGTCCGGCGTGTACGCGCCGACCGGCGAGGGCCTCGTGCTGGAGGTGCCGGTGTGACGCTGCCCCTCGACCGGCTGCCGCCGCCCCCCGCCATCGCGCGGGAAGACTTCGCGGCGTTGCGCGACGCCGCCCTGGCCGAGCTGCAGCGGCTGGCGCCCGACTACGAGCCGCGCCCGACCGACCCGGCGGTGCGGCTCGTCGAAGTCGCCGCCTACCTGCGGCTGCTCCTCGGCGGGCGGGTCAACGAGGCGGTCCGGGCGACGTGGCTGGCCACCGCGCGCGGCGCGGACCTCGACCAGGTCGCGGCCGGCATGGGCGTGCGGCGGAAGGCGGACGAGGCCGACGACGGCCTGCGGCGCCGCGCGCAGTTGGCGTGGACCGCGCTCTCGGCGGCGGGGCCGCGCGACGCCTACCGCTTCCACGCGCTCTCGGTGCCCGGCGTGCGCGACGCCGCCGTCGGTTCGCCCCGGCCCGGCCGGGTGGAGGTGACCGTGCTCTCCGACGCCGCCGACGGCGCCACCGGCGCGGAACTGGTGGCCGCGGTGGAGGCCGCGTTGTCCGGCGACCGGGTCCGCCCGGTCACCGACGAGGTCGCGGTGCGGGCGGCGGCGGTGACCGCCGTCGACGTCGACGCGGTCCTGCGGGTGCCCGGCGACGGGCCGGACCTCGCGGTGGTCGAAGCGGCGGCGGCGGCCGCGCTGGCGGACTATCTCGGCGCCCGCGCCATCGGGCGCGCCATCCGCCGGTCGGCGATCGTCGCCGCCCTGCACGTGCCCGGCGTCGAGAGCGTGGCCCTGGCCGCGCCCGCCGCCGACGCCGCCGTCGGCGCCGCGGCGGTGGCCGTGGCCGGGGACGTGCGCATCGCCCTGGAGCGCGCCGGATGATGCTGCCGCCCAACGCCACTCCACTCGAACGGGCCCTGGCGGCCGTCGTGGCCGGCCTGCTGCAGGGGCTGCCCGTCCCGGTGCGCGCCTTGCGCGACCCCGACGTCTGTCCGCCGGACCGGCTGCCGTGGCTGGCGTGGGAGCGGCACGTCGACACCTGGCGCGACGCGTGGCCGATCGGGCTGCGGCGCGCCGCCGTGCGCGACTCGTATGCGCGCCACGCGCTCGCCGGCACCCGGAGCGGCGACGAGCTGGTGCTGACCGAGGCGGGCGCCGTCTTCCGCTACGTCGAGCGGGCGCGCGGGCACCACACGGTCGCCATCCACATCCTGAACTCGCAGGACCTGAAGCTGGGGGTGGAAGACCTGCGGCGCGAACTGGCGGCGGTGGGGCGGGCGAGCGTGCACTACACGGTGACCGCGTCGGCGGGGTTCGGCGCCCCGCTCGGCCTCGCCGGCGGGTTGGGCGCGCGGACGTTCGCGCCCCTCGCCGCGGCGCTTCCGGGCGCCGCGGGCGGGGGCGCGCTTTCCGCGGTGGAGTGACCGATGGCTGCGACGATCCTGCGTTTCACGGCCGCCGGGGCCGCGCTGCTGGCCGACCAGCAGAACCGCGGCATCCGGCCGGTGCGGTTCCTGCGCCTCGAGGCGGGTTCGGGTTCGGGTCCGGGCGGCGCCGCCGACGACGGCCGCGCGGCCCTCCGCACCCCGCGCGACTCCGGCGTCCTGCTCGGCGCGCCGCCCGCCGCCGGGCGGATCTCGGTGGTGGCGCGGATCGCGGCCACCGCCGCCTACCGGGTCACCGAGGTCGGTCTGTGGGGGCGGGTCGGCGACGACGGCCCCGAGACCCTCGTCGCCTACTGGACGGACGGCGGCCGCGCGATCGCCTCGGCCGCCGCCGCCGGCAACGTGATCGACCTCGGGGGGGTCATCGACTTGCAGGCGTCGGCGGCCGACGTGCAGGTGAAGCTGGGCCGGAACATCCAGGGCGACAAGGGAGACCAGGGCGACCCCGGCCCGCGGGGTCCGAAGGGCGACCGGGGCGAGAAGGGGGAGCCCGGCGAGAAGGGCGAGAAGGGCGAAAAGGGCGAACCCGGTCCGCGGGGCCTGAAGGGCGACCAGGGCGACCAGGGCGCGCCCGGCACCGCCGCCGAGCGCGGCGCGCCCGGTCCGCGGGGACCGCGGGGCTACACCGGCGCGTCCGGCAGCGATGGTTCGGACGGCGGGAAGGGGGACAAGGGGGACAAGGGCGACCGCGGCCCGCGGGGTCTGCGGGGTCCGCAGGGTCCGCAGGGCGAGAAGGGCGATCCGGGTCCGCCGGGTCCGCCGGGTCCGCAGGGCGAGAAGGGCGATCAGGGCGAGAAGGGCGATCAGGGCGAGAAGGGCGATCAGGGCGATCAGGGCGATCAGGGCCCGCCGGGACCCCAAGGTCCGCCGGGACCACAGGGCCCGCGGGGGCCTCAAGGGCCTCGAGGAGAAGGCTGGATAGGGTGACACATGACTTTTCTGCATGGCGTGGAAGTTCTCGAAGTCGATGCCGGCGCGCGGCCCGTCCGCACCGTCGACACCGGCGTGATCGGACTGGTCGGCACCGCGAAGCAGGGGCCGGTCAACGTCCCCACCCTCGTCGCCGGCTCGCGCCGCGAGGCGGTCGAGACGTTCGGCGCGGCCGGCGCGGGGAAGGGCACGATACCCGCCGCCCTCGCCGGCATCTTCGATCAGGTCGGCGCGAAGGTGGTGGTGGTCAACGCCCTCGCGCGCACCACGGTGACCGAGGAGGACGCGGCGTTCGCCGCCGGCAAGCTGCGGCTCGGCACGGGCGCCGCGCCGTACGCGATCGAGGGCCTGAAGATCACCAACCGGGCCAAGAGCACCACCTACGTCGCCGACACCGACTACGAGTTCGACGCCGCGTCCGGGGTGGTGAAGACGATCAAGCCCGCCACGCTCGCGAACGACGCCTCGGTGAAGGTCAGCTACACGTATCTCGGCGACGCGGCCGCCGCCGACGTCGCCGGTTCCGACGCCGATGCCGCCTACACGGGCGTCAAGGCCCTGCTGCAGGCGTCGGCCCGCGGCCTCCCGCGGCCGAAGATCCTGATCGCGCCGCGGTGGAGCCGCGAGAAGACGGTGGCCGACGCCCTCGTCGCGGCCGCCGACCGCCTGCGCGCCGTCGCCGTCGCCGACGGCCCGAACACCACCGACGCGGCTGCGAAGACCGAGGTCGCCAAGTACGATTCGCGGCGGCTCTATTTCGTCGACCCCGCGGTGCTGGTCGGCGACCCCGCCGCCGCCGAGCCCGCCTCGGCCCGGGTGGCCGGGGTCATCGCCCGCTCCGACGCCGAGCGCGGCTTCTGGTTCTCCCCGTCCAACCGGCCCGTCGCGGGCATCGCGGGGACCGCCCGGCCCGTGGACTTCGAGCTCGGCGACCCCGCCAGCCGCGCCAACGTCCTCAACGAGAGCGGCATCGCCACCATCGTCAACCACGGCGGCTACCGCCTCTGGGGCAACCGGTCCACGGCCGGCGACGCCCGGTGGCAGTTCCTCTCCGTCGCCCGCACCGCCGACGCCATCAACGAGAGCGTCCTGCGGGCGCATCTCTGGGCCGTCGACCGCAACGTCACCCGGACCTACCTGGCCGACGTGGTCGAGGGGGTCAACGCCTACCTGCGCGAACTCGTCGGCCTCGGCGCCATCCTGGGCGGGCGCGCCTGGATCGACCCCGACCTGAACACCGCGCAGACCATCGCCGCCGGCAGGGTGGTGGTCTCGTTCGACTTCACCCCGCCGGCGCCGGCCGAGCGCATCACCTTCCGGTCGGAACTGGCCGACGACTATCTGAAGGAGCTGGTCTGATGTCCGTAGCCGTCAACGTCCTCCGCAACGTCAACCTCTTCGTCGACGGCCGGGGTTACGCCGGCGTGATCGACGAGGTCTCGCCGCCGAAGCTGACCGTGAAGACCGAGGAGTTCCGCGCCGGCGGCATGGACGGCCCCGTCGAGATCGACCAGGGCATCGAGAAGCTGGAGTGCACCCTGAAGACCGCCAGCATCGACGCCGGGCTCCTGCGGCAGTGGGGCATCGCCCGGGGCGCCCTGGCGCCGCTGACCCTGCGCGGCGCCCTGCAGTCCGAGGACGGGACCGTGCGCGCCGCCGCCGTCCACGTGTGCGGGCGCGTCAAGGAAGTCGACTGGGGCGCCTGGAAGCCCGGCGAGAAGGCGCAGATGACGGCGTCCGTCGCCTGCCGCTACTACAAGCTCGAGCTCGACGGCGAGACCATCCACGAGGTCGACGTCGAGAACATGGTCCGGATCGTCGACGGGGTCGACCAGCTGGCGGCCCAGCGGACGGCTCTCGGCATCTGAGGAGGCGTCGAATGACCAGGAACAAGGCCGGCGGCGGCGGCGCCCCGGACGGCGCCGCCGTCGTCACGCTCCGGGAGCCGATAGAGGCGGGCGGCCAGCGCGTCGAGCGGGTCACGATGCGCCGCCCCCTCGTGCGGGACCTGCGCGCCGCGCAGCGGGCGGCCGGGGGCCGCGACGCCGCCGGCGCCGACGTCGAGTTCCGGCTGTTCGCCAACCTCTGCGAGGTCGCGCCGGAGACGCTCGACGCGATGGCGGTGGCCGACTACCTGCGCCTTCAGGAGGCCTACGCGGGTTTTCTGTCCCCGCCGTCGACCTCCGCGCCGCCCGCGCTCTCGTAGCCCACGTGCTGCACCAGCCGCTGTCGGAGATCGACGCGCTCGACGCGGCGGAACTGGCCGAACTCCACGAGGACGCGCGGGAATTGCTCCGGGCGCGCGCCGGCGGGTGATGCCCGGGACGCTGCCGGCGGGAACGGGTTCGGCGGGGCGGTTCGAGGCGGTTGTTGGCGGGGATCGCGGCGGGAAAACCGCGCGCGGGTGCCGAACCCGGGCGGCTCAGAGCGATCGAAATATCTCGCGAAACGTCTCGACGAGCACGATCACGATCGAGCCGAACAGCAAGCAGGGCACGAAGAGGACGAACAGCCAGAAGATGAAGGCGACCCCCATGTCGGCGAAACCGGAACCGCCGTCAGGGTGCCAGACGAGCGCACAGACGAGGGCCGACAGCACTTGCCCGCACGCCAGCAAGTCCACGATGTCCCGCCGCTTCCACCACCGCTTCCACCACGGCCCCGCCAGCAGCATGCGGGCAGCATAGCACGATGGCCTCGAACGTCTCTCTCGGCGTCGGCGTCGTCATCGGGGCGGCCCTCGGCGCGTCCGCCGGGCGGACCTTCCGGTCCGCCGAACGGCGCACCGCCCGCCTGGGCGAGGCCATCGGGCAGACCCGGCTGCGCGCCGGCCGCCTCGAGCGGGCGCACGAGACCCTGGGCCGCCAGGTGCGCCGGACCGGTGACGCGGCCGGCGGCCTGGCCGCCGGCCACGCCCGCCTCGGCCGCGCGATCGACCGCACCCGCCGGCGTCTGGACGGCTGCCGGGGCGATCTCCGGCGCACCGAGGGGACCGGGCGCGTCCGCGGGGGCGCGGGCCGGACGTCTCCGGCGGCCGGGGCGGTCGCCCGAGACGCCGGCGCCGCCGGCCGGTCGCCGGGCGGGGCCCGGGAACGCGAGGAGGCCGCGGCGCGGCTGCGCATCGTGCTGGTGACCGACGCCGGCCGCGCTCTCGAAGACGCGCGCGAACTGGTGCGCAGCCGCGCGGCGCGGCGCGGCGAGACCGAAGTCCTGAACGTCCGGTACGTCCTGGACGGCGCCGGCCTCGAGGCGTCGTCGGCGCGGGTCGGCGCGGCCGTCGTCTCGACGGTCGCCACCGTGACGCGGGGGGCGCCGGAGCGGGCCGCCGCGACGGCCTTCGACGATCTCGGCGGCGCGCCGGCGGGCGGCTTCGCCCGGCGCGGCGAGGGGACGTCCACCGCCGCGAGCGCGGCCGGCTCCGCACGGACCGGCCTCGTAGAGACCGCCGTCGGCGTCGGGGGGCCGGGCAAGGTCGGCAGGCCGGGCGGCGAGGCGGGCGCCGTGCTCGGCGTCGTCGTGCGCCGGGGCGGTCCGGCCTCCGACGAGCCGGGCCGGGCTCTCGTCCGTCTCCTCGGCGCCGACGGCGAACGCGGCCGGCGCGGCCCGGTGGCCGCCCGCGAAGGGCTGGACGCCGCGCCGGGGCGCCTCGGCGCCTGCGCCGCCCCTGCCGGCGCGGCGCCGAGGGCCTTCGGCGGCGGGGGCAAGGCGGCGCCCGTCCCGGGGCGCGTTCCCGGCGACGCGCCCGCGACCCGGGAAAGGGCGGAGTGCGCGGCCGTCGTGGTCGTGCGCCTCGGCGAGGCCGTCGAGGGCTCCGGGAAGCTGAAGAAGAGCCTGGTCGCGGTGGCCCAGGGCGTGGTGACGACGATCGTGGTCGAGGCCGGCAGGAAACTGATCGGGCCGCGGGGGATCCGCTTCGGCGCGGGCCGCGCCGGCGGCGGGGCCGCGGGCGGGGCGAAGGGGGGCGCGCGCGCGGCCGGCCAGGGGATCGCCCGGATGGGCGGGGCGCTGAAGATGCTCGGCCGCACCGCCGCCCTCGCCCTCGGCGTGGTGGGTTTCAAGGTCGTCGCCGTCGGCGCCCTGATCGCCGGCGCCGTCCTTCTGGTCCGCCGGTACTGGGAGCCCGTCACGGGCTTCTTCCGGGGGTTGTGGGGGCGGGTCACCGCGGTGTTCAAGCCCGTCGTCGAGGCCTGGGGGAAGGTGTTCACCGACTTCTCGTGGGCGAACGTGGGCCGCGCCGTCATGGAGACCCTCGCCCTGGGCATCCGGGGCGCCGTCGGCGCGCCGGCCGCGGCCCTGAAGACGGTCCTGGGCAAGGTCCGCGACTACCTGCCGTTCTCCGACGCCCGCACCGGCCCCCTGTCGGCGCTGACCGCCTCGGGCGGGGCGCTGCTGCGGACCGTCGGCGACGGCGTGCGCCGGGCCGGACCCGACGGGCTGCGCCGCCCCCTGGCGCGCGGACTCGCCGCCGCCTCGACGGTCCTCGCCCTCGCCCCGCCGACCCTCGGCGCCGCCGCGCCCGCGATGCCGCCGCCCGCGCCCCCGCCGGCCCTCGGCGCCGCCGCGTCCGCGATGCCGCCGCCCGCGATGCCGCCCGCACCCGCGCCGGCTGCCCCGCGGCCGGCCGCGTCGGTCGCCGACAACCGCCGCATCTACGTCACCATTCAGCAGCAGCCCCGCGAAGACGCGGCCGCCCTGGTCGACCGCCTGCTCGCCGAAATCGAGCGGCGCGACGGCGTCCGCCGCCGGGCCGCGCTCCACGACGAGGTCTGACGGGTATGGCCGCCACCATGCTGGCCCTCGGCGACTACCGCTTCTCGGTCGACACCGCCGCCTACCAGGAACTGGTCCGGGCCACCGGGTACCGCTGGACCGCGCAGCCCCGGCTCGGCCGCCCGCCCGCCCGCCAGTTCCTCGGCGTCGGCGACGACACCGTCACCCTGCGCGGGGTCGTCTATCCGCACCATCGCGGCGGACTCGGCCAGGTCGACGCGATGCGCGCCGAGGCGGAACGGGGCCGGCCGCTGCCGCTGGTGGCCGGCGACGGCCGCGTGCTGGGGCGGTGGACGATCCTGCGCATCGAAGAGACGCAGCCCGCGCACTGGGCCGGCGGCGCCCCGCGCCGGCAGGACTTCCGGCTCGAACTGGCCGCCTACGGAGAGGACTCGGAACCGACTGAAGGGTGATTCAATGGCACAGGCAGCGAACACGAACGTCGTCCGCAGCATCCCGGCCCCGGCCGGCGCCGTCGGCAAGGACTGCACCCACGTGACCCTGTGGGACGCCGCCGCCGCCGGCAACCTCCTGGGCAAGAAGCAGATCTCCACCAACCCCGCGCCCCTCGTCCTCGACGCGCGCTACGAGATCGCCGCCGGGGCGCTGGTGATCACCGCCCCCGCCGGCGCCAGCGAGACGGCCGCGATGGCCCGGCGCGCCGCCGCCGGCAAGGTCGCCGGGGGCGTGTGGGTGCAGTACCACACCGGCGCCCCCGGCGCCGGAGGCGACGCCAACGTCATCACCGGCATGGGCCGCACGGCCATTCTCCAGGCCGGCTGGACCATCACCTGACCTGCCCTGAACCGCCATGGCCGCACCATCCTTCAGGCCCCACCTCCGCCCCTCCCGGGTCTGGGTTCTGAACGCCCCGATCGACGCCCTGGCCGTGCCCGCGGCCTCCGGCCGGCCGGCGCCCGCCTACTCGGTGGTCGGCGCCCTGCCGGACGGCCTGCGCTTCGACCCGGCCACGCGGAAACTGGCCGGGACGCCGACCGCGGCCGGGTCCGGCTTCATCACCATCCGCGCCGCCAACGCCGACGGCGCCGTCGACTGGGTGATCGATTACGAGGTCGACGCCGCGGCCGTGCAGATGACGCAGCCCGTGACGGAGGTGGGCGGCCTCTTCCGGGTCTTCGGCGACCACGGCCGGAGGTTGCCGCCGGCGCTGATGGCCGGCGGCGTCCTCCGCGCCAGCATCGCCGGCAGCATGATCATGCCGTTCGGGTTGTTGCTGCACGTGACCAGGCGGGGCGGTATCCAGCCGGCCGACTTCAAGGACGCGGTCAAGAGAGAGGCGGTCCTGCGGTTCAGCTGCCGCGGCGCGCAGTTGGCCGTGCGCATCGCCCCGCCGTCGGCCGCGGACGGCGCCAAGCCCCATTTCCTCACGCACCCCCCCGTCTCCGGCAGCTACCGGGGGCTCTTCGACGCCGTCCGCGACACCGCCGCGCCGGTCGTGTTCTCCGTGCACCACCCGCTCCTGGCGGTCCAGGGCGGGGCCGTCGCGGCCACCCTGACCGGCGCCGGGGGAGCCGTCTCGGCCGCGCTCGCGCTGACCTCGACGCCGCCCCGCGAACCCGTGGCGGCCACCCTGGCCGGCGCCGGGGGGACGGCCGCCGCCGCGCTCACCACGTCGCCGGCGCCCCCCGACCAGCCCGCCGCGGCCACCCTGGCCGGCGCCGGGGGAACCGTCTCGGCCGCGCTCGCCATGTCGCCCCGCGAGGCCGTGGCGGCCGCGCTCGGCGGCGCCGGGGGGACGGCCGCCGCCGCGCTGACCGTGCTGCTGCCGGTCGCGCCGCCCGCGCCCCTCGGCGACCACCGGGCCGCCGCCGGCGGCGCCCGCGCGGTGACCGTGGAGGGCGACGTGCTCGACGCGGTCTGCTGGCGCCACTACGGTACCGACGCCGCCGCCGCCGTCCCCGCCGTGCTGGCCGCCAACCCGGGCCTGGCCGACGCCGACCCCGTCCTGCCCGCCGGCATCGTCGTCGAACTGCCCGAACTGCCGGCGCCCGCGGTGCGCGCCGTCGTGCGCCTGTGGGGGCCGAAGTGACGCCCGACCTGCGCATCCGCGCCGACGGGCGCGACATCACCGCCGCGGTGCGCGACCGCCTCGTCTCGCTCAAGGTGACCGACTCCGTCGACGCCGACGCGGACGCCTGCGAGCTGGTGCTCGACGACCGCGGCGCGGCCGTCGAACTGCCGCCGGCCGGCGCGGTGCTCGAGGTCGACCTGGGGTGGCGCGCGCAGGGCGTGGCCCCCATGGGGCGCTTCGTGGTCGACGAGCGGGAACTGCACGGACCGCCCGACACCCTCACCCTCCGGGCCGCCGCCGCCGACCTGGCCGGCGACCTGAAGGCGCCCCGCACCAGGTCGTGGGACCGCGCCACGCTCGGCGCGCTCGCCGGGGCCGTCGCCTCCGCGAACGGGCTGCGGCTCCGGGTCGACCCGCGGGTGCGCGGGCCCGTCCTGCCCCATATCGACCAGGTCGACGAATCCGACCTCGGCATCCTGCGCCGGCTCGCCCGCGACCTCGACCTCGTCGCCCGGCCCGCCGGCGGCGAACTGGTCGTCGCCCCCCGGCACGCGCTCGCCGACGGACGCCCCGCCGCCGCCACCGTGCGCCGCGGCGACGTCGCCGACTACCGTTTCCTGGAAGCCGACCGCGACGTCTATGCCGCGGTCCTCGCGCGCTGGCGCGGCGCCGACGCAGCCGAGCCGATGACCGTCCGGGCCGAAGGCGCCGGCGGCGCCGGCGGGCCGGTCCATTCCCTGTCGTCGATCTACCCCGACCGGCCGGCCGCGCTGAACGCGGCCGAGGCCCGCCTGCGGGCCCTCGAGCGCGAGGCGGTGACCGCGTGCGTCACCCTGGCCCGCGGCCTCCCCGAACTGACGGCCGAGGCGGCCGTGGACCTCGCCGGCTTCGGCCCCCCCGTGGACGGCAGATGGGTCGTCCGCCGCGCCGAGCACGTCCTCACCGAATCCGACGGCTACCGCACCACCGCCAGGCTGGAGCGCGCCGCGGCCCCCTGGGACCGCGCCTCGTCCCGGGCCGACTGAACCCCGCCGCGACCGAACGCCGGCGCCCCCGGGGGCCTCGGCCCACCCGACTTTCGCCGCGGCGTCCAGGGGAGCTTGCGCAACCCTTTCGCGTCAATGCGCGCGATTTTTTCGCATGCCCCGAGTCCGCGGCACGAGCGCCCGGCGCCTGAAGGCGGAGCGTGATCGACTATCCTCTGTCGGCATGACGGCGGCCTCGCGAACGGGCCGCGGCGGACGAGGCATCACCATGACGAACGTGCTCGAGTACGCGGCGGGAGCCGCATCTTTCACGGCGCGCCGCCGCCGTGCGTCCACGGCCGCGCTGGCGACCGCCGCGTTCTGGGCGGTCCTGCCGGCCGGCGCGGCGGGTCAGGGCGGCGCCGGGACGGACCGGGCGGCGCTGGCGGCCCTCTACGCCGCGACGGACGGGCCGAACTGGACGGACGACACGGGCTGGCTGACCGATGCGCCGCTGCGTGCGTGGCACGGCGTGACGACCGACGGCGCCGGCCGGGTGACGAGGCTCAGCCTCCGCGGCAACGGCTTGACCGGCGCGGTCCCGGCTGCCTTCGGAAACCTGACGAACCTCTATCTGCTGTACCTCGGCGACAACGACTTGACGGGCCCGATCCCGGCTGCCCTCGGAACCTGACGAACCTCGAAGAGCTGCGCCTCGCTGACAACGGTTTGACCGGTGCGATCCCGGCTGCCCTTGGAACCTGACGAACCTCCGTCTGCTGTACCTCGGCCAGAATGAATTGACCGGCGCGATCCCCGATGTCCTTGGGAACCTGACGAACCTGGAATAGCTGTCCCTCGATTATAACGACTTGACCGGCCCGATCCCGGCTGCCCTCGGGCGCCTGACGAACCTTGAAGGTCTGTCGCTCGCCAGCAACGATTTGACGGGCGCGATCCCGGCCGCCCTCGGGTTCTCGCCGCGGGCGGCAGGTTATCTTTAGCTCTTGCATCCAGGAAAGGACCGACGACCATGGAACTCATGCAATCCGTCCTCCGCCGGCCGGCGCTGGCCGGCCTGCTGCTGGCGGTGCTGGCGGCGGGCGAGGCGGCGGGGCAGCCCGGCGGCCTCTTCCGGCCGGCGGCGGCCGCGGCGGCTCCGCTGGCCCCGGGCGCTTCCGACGCGCTGACGCTGCGGAGCCGGCTGGTGTCCATCGACTTCGGGCAGCTCGCGCCGCCGGCCGGCGCGGCGGCCGCGGGCGCCGCCGCCGCCGCCCCGTCGGGGGTGCTGCGGCTGAACCTCTTCGCCGACGCGTCGTTCACGGGGCTGGTCCAGCGCGTCGAGCCGACCTTCTCGGGCGGCTACGCGTTGTCGGGGCCGCTCGCGGGCGTGGAGATGGGCACGATGACGCTGGTGGTGAACGGCGCGGTGGTGGCGGGCACGGTGCGGACGCCGGCGGCGACCTACCGCATTCGTCCCGCCGCGGGCGGGCTGCACGCGGTGAGCCAGGTCGATCTGTCGCGGTTGCCGCCCCTGGGCGAACCGGTTCCCCGCCCGCGGCCGGAAGAGGACGGCCGGCCCATCGGACCCGACGGCCGGCCGCCGCGGTTCCGCTGAACGCGGCGGGCCTTCTCTCGACAGGCGGCCGGGGTCTCGGCGGTGTGTTCGACCTGCCGGGGCGCTCGACCTGCCCCCCGGCTCCCGCCCCGGCGCGCCCGCGAGGGCGGCGCGCGCCCCCGCCCCGATTTTTCATGTAACGGGAAGGAAACCTGAAGGTTATAATGCGGGATTCGCCCCGGCGGCCCGGTTCGCACGCCGGGGGCCGCGGTCGATCCGAGATGGAGCCGAGGACAGCCGGGACGGAGGAGGAGGCGGCCTCCGCGCACCTCGATCTGCGGGCCGTCGAGGGACCGCGGACCGACGTGCGCCGCCGCTTCCCGGCCGGGGCGCTGACCCCGGCCGGCGGACGGCAGTATCGGGTCGCCGGCGTGGTGACCGTCGACCTGCTGGTCTCGAAGAGCGGAAGCGACTACCGGTTGTCGGGCCGGATCGCCGGGGAACTGGAGCTCGAGTGCAGCCGGTGCCTGGAACCGTGCCGTCTCGACGCCGGCATCGACGTGGACCTCCTCTACGTGCCGGCGTCCGAGAACCGCGGCGACGGCGAAGTGCGGATAGAGGAAGACGACCTGAGCACCGCGTTCTACCGGGACGAACGGATCGACCTCGCGCACCTGGTTCAGGAGCAGTTCCAGCTCGCGTTGCCGATGAAGCCGCTCTGCCGCGCCGACTGCCGGGGGCTCTGCGCCGTTTGCGGCGGCGACCGGAACGCGGTCCCGTGCCGATGCGCCGACACCTGGGAAGATCCCCGGCTGGCGGGGTTGAAGCGGTTGCTGGAGCACTAGCTAGGGTCTGCGGCGCGGACTCCCGCAGGTTGATTGGACGGCATCCTTTCGAGAAGACATGGCCAATCCGAAACGACGGCACTCGAAGTCGCGTACGGCGAAGCGCCGCACGCATCAGAACCTCGACCCGGTGCTGCTGAGCGAGTGCCCGCAGTGCCACGAGGGCAAGCCGCCGCACCAGGTGTGCCCGCGCTGCGGCTGCTACCGCGGCCGCCAGGTGCGGCGGATCAAGGAGGCCTGACCGCCCGTGGCGCTTCCCTCCCTTCTTCCGGACCGTCGATGATCGCATTCGTGTTTCCGGGCCAGGGCTCGCAGCACGTGGGAATGGGGCAGGCGCTCGCCGGCCGGTTCCCCGAATGCCGCGAGACGTTCGAGCAGGCCGACGCGGCGCTCGGGGCGGCCATCAGCACGCTCTGTTTCGACGGACCGGCCGAGAGGCTCGTGCTGACCGAGCATACGCAGCCGGCGCTGCTCACCGTATCGACGGCGGCGGCGCGGGCGCTGATGCGGCGGGGGGTGCGGCCCGGTTGGCTCGCGGGCCACAGCCTGGGGGAGTATTCGGCGCACGTGGCGGCCGGGACCCTGTCGTTCGGCGACGCGGTGCGCACGGTGCGCAACCGGGGGCGCTACATGCAGGACGCGGCGCCGGTGGGGCACGGGGCGATGGCCGCGGTGATGGGGCTGGATGCGCCGCTGGTCGAGCAGGCGTGCCGCGAGGCGGCCGACGGGCAGGTGGTGAGCGCGGCGAACCTCAACGCCCCGGGCCAGGTGGTCATCGCCGGCGCCGCCGCGGCCGTGCGGCGGGCCGGCGACCGCGCGAAGGCGCTCGGGGCCAGGCGCGTGCGCGCGCTGCCGGTCAGTGCGCCGTTCCACTGCGCGCTGATGCGGCCGGCCCGGGATCGCCTCGAACGGGACCTGCGCGCACTCGTGGTTTCCGACCCCGCCGTCCCCGTCGTGGCCAATCTCGACGCCGAGCCGAAACGCGGCGCGGCCGCCGCGGTTTCCGCCCTGGTCGACCAGGTCACGGCCCCCGTCCGGTGGGAGCAGGTCGTCCGCCGGCTTGCGTCGGAGGGTGTGGACACGTATGTTGAGGTAGGTCCGGGCGCCGTGCTGAGCGGTCTCATCCGGCGCATCGACCGCGGCGCCCGTCTGCTGTCGGTCGCGGACCCCGACGGCGTCGATCGGGCGGTGGCGGCCCTGGCGGCCTGATCGGCGGGGTCATGACTCACGATCTGCGGGACCGGGTCGCCGTCGTGACGGGGGCCTCGCGCGGCATCGGGCGGGCGGTGGCGCGGCGGCTCGCCGAGGCCGGCGCGGCGGTGGTGGCGGCGGCGCGGAGCGATCACGCCGACGGGGTGGCGGCGGAGATCCGGGCCGCCGGCGGGCGGGCGGTCGGGGTGAGCGCCGACGTGACCGACCCGGGGCGCGTCGAGGCGATGGTGCGGACCGCCCTCGACGCGTACGGCCGCATCGACGTGCTGGTCAACAACGCGGGCATCGTCCGCGATCGGCTCGCGCTCCGGATGACCCCGGAGGACTGGGACGCGGTCGTCGCCACGAACCTGACGGCGGCGTTCGCCTGCGCGCGGGCGGTGTTGCGGCCGATGATCAGGCAGCGCGGCGGCCGCATCGTCAACGTCGGTTCGGTGGTGGGTCGGATGGGCAACGCGGGACAGACCAACTACGCGGCGTCGAAGGCGGGCCTGGAAGGGTTCTCGAAGGCTCTGGCGCGGGAGGTCGCCTCGCGCGGGATCACGGTGAACGTGGTCGCGCCCGGCATGATCGACACCGACATGACGGCGGGACTGGACGAATCGGCGCGCGAGAAGCTGCTCGCGCAGATACCGGCGGGCCGGCTCGGGACCGCCGGCGACGTCGCGGGCGCGGTCTGTTTCCTGGCGTCCGACGAAGCGGCGTACGTGACGGGGCACGTGCTCGCGGTGAACGGTGGAATGCGCATGTAGGAGGCGAGTGAATGGCGGTTGCTGAAAAGGTGAAGAGCATCATCGTGGAACAACTCGGGGTCGACGACGAAGAGGTGACGTCGGACGCATCGTTCGTGGACGATCTGGGGGCCGATTCGCTCGACAACGTGGAGCTGGTGATGGCTTTCGAGGAAGAGTTCGGCCTCGAGATACCGGACGAGGACGCGGAGAAGATCACCCGGGTGAAAGAAGCCGTCGAGTACATCGAGGCGCACTCGAAGAACGACGAGACGAACGGCGAGACGAACGGCGACGACAAGTAGGGGCGGTTTCGGCCGGAGTGGCTGTGAGCAGGCGGGTTGTGGTGACGGGTGTCGGCCTCGTGTCGCCGCTCGGTGTCGGTACGGCGGCGACGTGGGAGGCGCTGTGCGGGGGCCGGTGCGGCATCGGTCCGATCACGAAGTTCGACGCCTCCGGCTACGCGGCGCGCATCGCCGGGGAGGTGCGCGGGTTCGACCCGCTCGCCTTCGTCGCGAAGAAGGACGTCAAGAAGATGGACGTCTTCATCCAGTACGCCATCGCCGCCGCCGACTTCGCGCGCGCCGATGCGCGGCTGGAGGTCACGCCGGAGACCGCGCCGCGCGTGGGCGTGTACATCGCGTCGGGCATCGGCGGGTTCAGCACCATCGAGCGCGAGCATCGGGCGCTGCTCAAGGGCGGGCCGCGCAAGATATCGCCGTTCTTCATTCCTGCCGCGATCATCAACCTGGCCGCCGGCCAGGTGTCTATCCGCCTCGGCGCGAAGGGGCCGAACTCGGCGACGTGCACCGCGTGCTCGGCGTCGGCGCACGCCGTCGGCGACGCGTTCGAGACCATCCTCCGGGGCGATGCGGACGTCATGGTCGCGGGCGGGTCGGAGGCGGCCATCACCCCCATGGGCGTCGGCGGATTCGCGGCGATGCGCGCCCTGTCGACCCGCAACGAAGAGCCGGCCCGCGCGTGCCGCCCCTTCGACCGGGAACGCGACGGGTTCGTCATCGGCGAGGGCGCCGGCGTGCTGGTTCTCGAGGAACGCGCCCGGGCCCTGGAGCGCGGGGCGCCGGTGTACGCGGAACTCGTCGGATACGGCATGTCCGCGGACGCCTGGCACGTCACCGCGCCGGCCGAGGACGGGGACGGCGCCTTCCGGGTGATGCGGGCGGCCGTCGAACAGGCGGGCATCGCGCCCGGCCAGGTCGACTACGTCAATGCGCACGGGACGTCGACGCCGTTCAACGATCGCATCGAGACGCTGGCCATCAAGCGGTGCTTCGGCGAGCACGCCCACCACCTGGCGGTGTCGTCGACGAAGTCGATGACCGGCCATCTGCTGGGGGCGGCGGGCGGGGTGGAGGCCGGGATCATGGCGCTGACGATGCGGGAGCAGGTGATGCCGCCGACCATCAACCTCGAGAACCCCGACCCCGACTGCGACCTCGACTACGTTCCCAACGTGAAACGGCCGGCCTCGATGGAGTACGCCCTGTCGAACTCGTTCGGATTCGGCGGGACCAACGCCTCGCTGCTGTTCAGGCGCCATCATGCGTGAGGCCGCCGGGACGGCGCCGCGCGGGACGAGGAACGGATGAAGATCGCCGTCTGCGTCAAGCAGGTCGTGACCCGCGAGTGGCCGCTCCGGGTCGACGAGGCCCGGACCTGGGTGCAGGACCGGGACGCCAGCTTCGAGATGAACGAACCCGACGCCTACGCGCTGGAGGAGGCGCTGCGGCTGAAGGAGCGGCACGGGGGCGAAGTGGTGGTCTGCTCGGCCGGACCGGCGCGCGCGGCCCAGGTGGTCCGGGAAGCGCTGGCGCGCGGGGCGGACCGGGCGATTCGCGTCGAGGGCGACGGTCTCGCCGCCGCCGACGCGGCCATGGTCGCCGAGGCCCTGGCCGCCGCCATGCGGGAAGAAGGGTTCGACCTCGTCCTGACCGGCCTGCAATCGGACGACCAGGGGTTCGCGCAGACCGGCGTCGTCCTCGCCGAGCTGCTCGGCATTCCCCACGCGACGATCATCATGGAAGTGCAGGTGGCCGACGGGCGCGTGCGGGTGAAGCGGGAGCTCGAAGGCGGGTGGTTCCAGTGGGTCTCGATGCCCACGCCGGCCCTCCTGACGATTCAGAGCGGCATCAACCAGCTCCGCTACGCCACCCTCAAGGGCATCATGGCCGCGAAGCGCAAGCCCGTCCGGGTGGTCGAGGCCGCCGCCGGTCTCGCCCCGCGGCAGGAGATCCTCGAGATCCGGGCGCCGGAGAAGGCCAGGCGGACGCGGATGATCGACGGCTCGCCGGCCGACGCGGCGGCCGCGCTGGTCAAGGCCCTGCGCGAAGAAGCGCGGGTCGTCTGACTTCCAACCCGTGAGCGCACCGTAATGGTCCTGGTCATTGCCGAACAACGAGACGGCGTCCTGAACGGCGCGAGCCGGGAGGCGCTGGCGGCCGCCCAGCAGGTCGGCGGGCCGGTGCGGGTGGCCGTCGCCGGCGCGGGGCTGGCCGCGGTGGCGGCCGAACTGGCGGCGGCCGACGTCGAGGCGGTGGTCACCGTCGACCACCCCGACCTCGCCGCGTACACCCCCGACGGCTTCGTGGCCGCGTTCGCCGCGGTGGTCGAGGACGCCGCCCCCGACCTCGTGTTCCTGGCCCACACCTACCAGACCCGCGAGTTCGCGCCCCGGCTGGCGGCGCGGCTCGGCCGCGCGCTCGTCGCCGACTGCGTCGGGTTCCGGCGGCGCGAGGGCCGGCTGGTGTTCGTGCGTCCGATGTTCCAGGGGAAGTTCGTGGCGGACGTGGCCGACCCCGGCCCCGCGCCGCACTTCGCCAGCTTCCAGATCGGCGCGTTCCGGCCCGACGCCCTGAAGCGGGGGGCGGCGCCCGCGCCGGTGACCGCGTTCCCGGCGGCGCTCGCGCCCGGCGCGATCCGCCAGGAAGTCGAAGCGCCGTTCCAGGAGGCCCGGCAGGCCGTGGACCTCACCCAGGCCGAGCGCATCGTGGCCGTCGGCCGCGGCATCAAGGCCCGGGAGCACCTGCGTCTGGTCGAATCCCTCGCCGCCGCCCTCGGGGCCGAGGTCGCGGCCTCGCGGCCCATCTGCGATTCCGGCTGGCTGCCGATGGACCGGCAGATCGGCAGCTCGGGCCAGACCGTCGCCCCGAAGCTCTATCTGGCGCTGGGCATCTCCGGCGCGATCCAGCATCTGGTGGGCATGAAGGGCTCGCGCACCATCGTGGCCGTGAACAAGGACGAGGAAGCGCCCATCTTCGAGGTCGCCGACTACGGCATCGTCGGCGACCTCTTCGACGTCGTGCCCGCGATAATCGCCGCCCTCGACGCCTGATGGAGCGCGAAACCCTCGAGGTCGACGTGCTCGTCGTCGGCGGCGGCCCGGCCGGGATGTCGGCCGCCATCCGCCTCGCCGCGCTGCAGCGGCAGGAGGGGGGCGAGCCTCTCGCCGTCGCGGTCCTCGAAAAATCCCGCCAGAGCGGGTCGCACATGCTGTCGGGGGCGGTGCTCGACCCGTCCGGCCTCGACGCGCTGCTGCCCGACTGGAAAGAGCGGGGGGCGCCGGTCGAGACGCGGGTGCGCCGCGACCGCATCTACTACCTGACCGAGCGGTCCCGGTTCCGGGCGCCGATCACGCCGCCGCCCCTGCGCAACCACGGGAACTACGTCATCTCCCTCAACCGGTTCGTCCGCTGGCTCGCCGAGCAGGCGGAGGCCGAGGGCGTCGACGTCTTCACCGGATTCGCGGGCACGGAGGTGCTCTACGACGGCGATCGGGTGGTCGGGGTCAGGACCGGCGACCGCGGCGTCGACCGGCGGGGCCGGCCCAAGGGGACCTTCGAGCCGGGGGTCGACGTCCGGGCCGCCGTCACCATCTTCGCGGACGGGGTCCGGGGCAACCTCACCAAGACCCTCGTCCGCCGGCACGGGCTGCGCGCGGCGGCGCCCCAGACCTACGCCGTCGGCATCAAGGAGCTCTGGCGGATTCCGCCCGGCCGCGAGGCGCCGGGCGCCGTGGTCCACACCCTGGGCTATCCCCTGCGGCGCGAGGAGTTCGGCGGCGGGTTCATCTACGTGCTGCCGGAAGGGCAGGTCGCGGTCGGGCTCGTGGTCGGACTCGACTACCGGGACCCGCGCTTCGATCCGCATCTGGCGTTCCAGCGGTTCAAGCGGCATCCGTTCGTGGCCGGCCTGCTGGCGGGCGGAGAGATGACCCGCTACGGCGCGAAGGCCCTGCCGGAGGGGGGCTGGTACGCCATCCCCCGGTGCCATCTCGACGGGGCGCTGATCGTCGGCGACGCCGCGGGATTCCTCAATTCGATGCGGCTGAAGGGGATCCACCTCGCCATGCGGAGCGGCATCCACGCCGCCGACGCGGCCTTCGCGGCGCTGCGCGCCGGCGACGTGTCGGCGTCGCGGCTGGTGCGGTACCGGGACCTCATCAACCGCGGCCCCATCCGCCGCGAGCTGTATCCGGTCCGCAACGTCCATCAGGCGTTCGGCGCCGGCCTGGCCGCGGGCGCGGCGTTCGCGGGGCTGGCGTGGCTGACCAGCGGGCGGTGGCCGAAGGGGCCGCTGGCGAGCGAGGCCGGGCACGAGCGGATGGCCGCGCTGTCGAGCTACTATCCCGACGGTCCGGCCGATCCCGACGCGCCGAGCAACCCGGTCCCGGCGGACCGCGCCCTGACCTTCGACAAGCTCACCAACGTCCATTACTCGGGGACCCGCCACGACGAAGACCAGCCGGTCCACCTGCTCGTGCAGGACACCGACGTCTGCCGCACCCGGTGCCGCGCGGAGTACGGCAACCCGTGCGTGCGTTTCTGTCCCGCCAACGTCTACGAGATGGTCGACGACGGGACGGGGGCCGGCCGCCGCCTGCAGATCAACGCGTCGAACTGCGTCCATTGCAAGACGTGCGACGTCATGGACCCCTACCAGATCATCGACTGGGTGCCGCCCGAGGGCGGCGGCGGCCCCGAGTACGAAGGGATGTAGCGTGGACGCGGGTCGGCGCGCGGCCTCCACCGCGCTCTCCCGGCGGCAGCTCCTGCAGGCGCGGGCCATCGCCGCGGCCGGCGCGCCGCTCATCGGGTCGCTCTGCCGGACGCTCCGCTGGCGCGTCGAGGGCATGGACCACTACGCGGCCGTCGTGGCCCGCCGGCGCGGACCCATCTTCGCGTTCTGGCACGGCCGCATCCTGCCCGCCACCTGGTTCTGGCGCGGCCGCGGCATCGTGGTCATGACCAGCCAGAACTTCGACGGCGAGTGGATCGCCCGCATCATCCGGCGCTTCGGCTACGGCGCCGCCCGCGGCTCGACCTCGCGGGGCGCCCGGCGCGCCCTGGTTCAACTCAAGCGCGACGTGGCGGCGGGACGCCCCGCCGCGTTCACCGTCGACGGCCCGCGCGGCCCCGCCCGCCGCGTCCAGCCCGGCGCGGTCTGGCTCGCGGGGGTCACCGGCGCCCCCATCCTGCCCTTCCACATCGAGGCCGAGCGCTACTGGTCGGCGTCGAGCTGGGACCGCACCCAGATCCCGCGGCCGTTCAGCGCCGTCGCGGTGGCCATCGGGGCCCCGTTCGACGTGCCCGACCCGTCGGAGGACGGCGTGGTCGAGGCGCACCGGTCCCGCCTCGAGCGCGTGCTCGCCGCCCTCGCCGACCGGGCCGCGGCGATGCTGCGCGCGTAGATGGAGTCAGCCTCCATCATCGTTCATGACGTTTGAATTGCATTTTCCGCCAGCCGGTGCAGACCGTGCAGGAACTCGCGTTGCCGAACGCCCGTGTCGCCGCGTTTCGTCCCTTGGTTTTTCAACTTCTGGTAGAGATTTTCGATTTCACGTTGGCTGACGATCCGTTCTGCCCCGCCTTCTTCGGATCGCGATCGCTTCGCGTCCTGACGAGCTCGATCGACGTAGAAATCAGCCAATTTCATGGCCGCATCAACTTCCGTGAGCGGCGACAGCTCGATCCGGTTTTCCAGCCGGCTGCGCAAGGCGGGCAATGAATACGAATAACGCTCCAGGGCGTCGGGAGTGATCGCAATCATCAGAAACAGCCGTTTCGGCAAGGCGTCCACGATCGCACGCACGGCGGACAGGTAGCGAATGATCGCACGGGGTCCCAGTACGCCGCCTTGCTTCTCGATCTCGTCGAGCAACAGGAATATACCTTTCAGAACACCGGCTTTTCCACTGACCTGCACCAGATCTCGAAGAGCGGCGGTCTTGGATTCCACGGTATCCAGGCGAAACTGGACGCCCAGCGAGAGTCGATGGGCTTTCAGCAAGCGATGGCCGAGCAACCATTCCATCATCAGTTTCGTGGCGCCCTCGTTGTCCGGACTTGCCAAACGGCGCAATGCGGTTCTCATGTCGTGACCGCGAGCTTCCTCGATCGGAGAACTCACCAAACCGAGTGCCTTGGCGAGATGGTCAAGATGCTCGGCGCCCAGCTCCTCGAACAGGCGTCGCGTGGTGCCGTCGAACGATGCTTCAGGATCGGCGAGGTAACGGACGACGTAGTAGCCTTTCAATTCCTGCCGGGCATCCAGAATCTCCGCTTCGCAATGGTTCAGAAAATTGGTCTTGCCAACGCCCTGCGTACCTGCGACGACCACGACCTGGGAACGTTCGTCGTCAAGAAAGGTGAAGATGAGATTTTCAACCTCCCTGTCCTCCTCGAGAGGGTAATGGGGGTTGTCCATGGTTTGATTGGAAGCAGGGAACGGATTCCTGAGTATGCCGAATCTATCGTACGGACGACTGCGCGCGTCCGTATTTCTGCTCTCCCGCAACCTGTCGCGCAAGCTCATGGTCGCTCCTCGATGCGCAGGCTGACGCTGGCCTTTCCCGGGATCAGGTAGTCGCCTCGATATAGATGCACGGGCATGACGACGGGCATTCCGCGGGCATCCGTGCGCAGAACGTGCACGACGTGGTCGTCGAAAGCGGTTTGCGTAGTGGATCCTTCCGTCGAGCGGCGCAACAGTCCCGCATCGTCCGCCTCTTCCAGAGATCGCCGCGCAATTTCAGGGTGAATGCCGTCTTGTCGGATCAGGGATTCCAGCCATCGTCCAGTAGCAACCAGTCCGTCGCCGCGGTCAAGATCCCCGAACCGGCGCAACGCGGTCTGCGCGAAGGAAACGGAGCCCGGCCGTGCTGGAGTCGCGTAGACGTCCCTGCCGACCGATGCGCAAATCAACGTCATTTCACCCAGCGTGCGGTAGACGGCGGCGCCACGCGACAAATCGGACATGTTTATGGGACGCCCCACTTCTGACCGCGCGATGCGGGCGCGAAGAGCTGCAAAGGAAGGGGCCTGCTGGAGCGCATCACGGAGGGCAATTGCATTTCCGTTCCGAAGTTCGGCTGAAAGACGCCGCGCAGAAGACGTCGCCCTCCAGCGATCGCCGTCCATCGAGAGAAGATCGGCAGACAGCAGGAAGCGCCTGTATTCGTCCGCGCTTCGGGCACCGATACGGAGCAACTCGGAAACTCTCGCGGAATCAAGCACTTGATGATCGTCCAGTGCGCATATCAGTTGCAGGAGGCGGGGTGCGCTCATTTGATGAAACGATGCTTTCTGCACGACGCGATTGGCGGCCGCCGATATTTTCCCGGTTGCCGTTTCCGTAACTGAATCGGAGAGCGGTGTGTCGGTCCGGTTCGTCGACCCACCGTCGGCGGCCTCGTCGACACTGAACCAGAGGAGGTCGTCCGCGGAGTGGAAAGGCGACCAGGACACGTCATCGTTCAAAGCGGAGATCGTGATGGTGGCGCCATCCTTCCACTGCAAGCGTGCGGCGCCGAAAGCCGTGGCCAGTTCCCAGACGACCTGCGTCAGTGGAATGCCGTGGACGTCGCCGGTGAACGGGTTGAACGTCCGGCCGGTGAGCCGTGCGCCGAAGAAGTCGACGCCTTTTATCGCCTTGAAATAGAAAGGTTTCATTCCTTCCGCAAACGCCATCTTGGCCAGACCCTGATCGCTCGTCAGCAAGCGCACGGCGTGGCCGGGCTCGGATTGGGCTTGATGATGCCGGGCGGCCTCCAGGATCAGCCGATCCATGTAGGCTGGTATGGGGACGCTGATGTTCAGATCGCGCAGCGCGCTGTCTCTATCGGGTTGGAAGGCGTTGCGCAGGGGGTCTCCGAGCAAGTAGGTTCGTTCGATCTCCGCATCTGTTTGCAGTTCGAACCGCAAGAGCGCGCGCTGCCCGCCCTGGCTTTTCAAGTGCTCGATCAGTTCATTCGCACGAAGCGACTTGCCCTTGCTTTCCCTGCCAGCCTTCGCCTCGTTCGATCTTCGAATGCTGAAAAAACGATGGGAGGAGTTGACGATCTCCATTTGCACGATGGCGGGGATCTTCACTCTGGTGACGGGGTGAAGATACTGCACGACGAAGTCCAGCGCGCCTTGCAGGACGCCGGAGGTATCGGCCACCACGGTGGTGGCGTGCCGAAACGGCATCTCCTCGATGGCGTCGGGGTCGATGACCGGATGCAGAAGCCCGGCGCGGACAGCGATCGCAGCTGTCTGATCCAGCGCGCGGGCGATCCTGGAGTAGTCGTTGTCTCGCGACGACACTTCAAGCAATGAGGCCAGTTCCGATTTCACCGCATCCACGTGAGGCAACTGCCACTCGAAAGCCGTGCTTTCAAGCGCGGCATCTCCTTGTTCGCTTTCGTTGTCCGATGGCGCACCGTGCGGCAGTGAGACGTCGCCGAGGCAAAGCCACTGGCCTTTGAAGGCACGTTGCTCCTGCACGTGTACACGACAACGTTGTTTGCGCCTGAACTCCTGGGCGATTCGAGACGCTGCCCGATTTTGCGAAACGAGTACGGCGGTCATCGTATGGATACTGAAATTCCCGGACGACCCTTGAAGCACTGAACGAGCCACTTCAGGTGCAGCACCAGGGCCAGCAACGGATTGATCATGACCGTCATCTCACCGGAGTTCGATGACACCGGAATGGCCTTGTTTTCTTCAATGGCTTTCTCCGCCGCCGCGACGAAGTCGTTGAGCGCGGCAAGGGGACGCTCGACCGGTGGACGGGATACATCCAGCTTCTCAAGCAGTGCTCGAAGGCGATTGCGGGTTTGTTCTTCCGCGATTCCAGCAAAATGATCCTGTTGCAGCGGCCATGAGTACACTTCGGCTTGCAGGCTATGCTTGGAGGTCACGACTTGAAAATCGGCCTCGTAGCCATGCAGGGCGACCGGATGGGGCGGTGTGTAATCTCGCCAGATTGACAAGTGGAAGACGACGGTCTCCATTGGTTGTCGATGTCCTTCCGGTCACCGTGAACTTTATCGTGTTTTCGATCGCGGCGCCTGCGCCCGACGGCGCGGAGTGATCCCGCATTCGCCGTGGCGCGCAACGCCCGGACTTACGCCAAGCTATCCAGACCAGGCTACGTTGTCAAGGTCGACAGGCGGCCGCGGCGCCGGCGGGCCGCCCGTCATCTCGTCCGGCGGCGCGAGCAGGCGTCCCGCACGAACGCTGCGACCCGGTCGAAATCGGGCTCGACGGGGATGGCGTCGGGCAGATCGGGAATCTGGGTGCGCGCGTCGAGCCAGGCTATCGACGGTTTCCCGTACCGCACGGCCAGCCGCGCTTCGCTCGCCGTCCCCGCCGAGCCGGGCAGGAATATCACGACGTCGGACGACAGGACGTTCACGTGGTTGCGCGACCGCTCGTCGCCGCCGTGCCTGCCGACGCTGTCGAGGTGCGTGCGGATCGCGAGCTCGACCCAGGGGTTCGGGTATCCCGGGCGCGGCTGGCCGGTCCACCCCTCGCGGCCGCCGCCAGGGCTGGCCGGCAGGACGCCGATGGCGAGGCCCCGGCGGTCCGGCGTCTCGACGAACGCCCGCGCGACGGCCTCCATCACCCCGGGGCCGCCGCCCGTCAGCAGGTGACAGCCGGCGCGTGCGATCCACGCCCCCACGCGCCGCGACCGCTCGGCGTGCGGCTCGCGGCTCGCGCCCATGACGCCGACGACCGGCCGCGGAGTGGACGTCATCGGGGCGCCCACTATAGCAGCCCGTGGTGACGGTCCCCGTTGCGTTCGAGCGGCGCCGCACGGCGGAGATCGTCCGCCCCGGCCCGTGCGAGCGTCCCCGTTGCGTTCGAGCGGCGCCGTATCCCGCCTGATCGACGACAATTGTCTGGGCTGGTCGGGCGAGGGCGCGTTCGGCCCGTTGCGGGATGGCGTGGGAGACGTTGGCCGCATCACTTCCGACCGGCTTCGTGTTCGGGGGCGGCGGGCAACGGTACCCGCGCGGCGCCCGCGGGACCGCGTCGCTCGTGCGGCGGTTCCCATCCACGACCGAGGCGCCCGCGTCGCGCGGGCGGGTCGGACCCCGGGGCAGGCGTAGAGACCGCCAGCCGCGAAAAGCGCCCGCGTCGCGCGGGCGGGCGGGCCGGACCCCCGGGGCAGGCGTAGAGACCGCCAGCCGCGAAAAGCGCCCGCGTCGCGCGGGCGGGCGGGTCGGACCCGGGGCAGGCGTAGAGACCGCCAGCCGCGAAAAGCGCCCGCGTCGCGCGGGCGGGCGGGTCGGACCCCGGTCTCGTGGGACCGCGCGCGGGCGAAGACGGTACCGCGGGGCTGGGGTCGTGCGGGTTCTCGCCGCGTGGCCTCGTGGGACCGCGCGCGGGCGGAGACGGTACCCGCGCGGCGGGTCTGGAACCGGCGCGCGACGGCGGAGACGGGATGTCCTGGGATTCACTGTTCACGCTGGCGGTCCTCGCCGGCATGGTCGCGGTGCTCGCGCGGGAGGCGGCCGCGCCGTCGGTCGCCGTGCTCGGGGCGGTGGTGGCCCTGCTCGTGGCCGGCGTGCTGACCCCGGCGCAGGCGTTCTCGGGGTTCTCCAATCCCGCCCCGATCACCGTGGCCGCCCTGTTCGTGGTGTCGCGGGCGGTCGACAAGACGCGCGCCCTGCAGCCGCTCGTCGGGCTCGCGCTCGGCGCGGGCGGGAGCCGGAGGTGGACCCTCGCCCGCATCCTCGTCCCCACCGCGGCGGTGTCGGCGTTCCTGAACAACACCCCGATCGTGGCGATGCTCGCGCCCCAGGTGGCGACGTGGGCGCAACGGCGCGGCCAGCCGCCGTCCCGCTACCTGATGCCGCTCTCGTTCGCGGCGATCCTGGGGGGCATGGTGACCCTGGTGGGCACGTCCACCAACCTGGTGGTGTCCGGTCTTCTGGTCGAGGCGGGGGAGGCGCCGCTGCGGATGTTCGAGATGAGCCCCGTGGGGCTGCCCGTCGCGGCCGCCGGCCTGCTCGCCATGCTCGTCCTCGCCCCCGTCGTGCTGCCCGAGCGCCGCGCGGCGCGAGACGACCTGAAGACCGACCCGCGGGAGTTCGTCGTGCGGATGACCGTGCAGCGCGGGGGCGCGCTCGCGGGGCGGACGGTCGAAGAGGCGGGGCTGCGCCATCTCGAAGGCGTGTTCCTGGTCGAGATCAGGCGGCCGGGCGAGACCGTCGCGCCGGTGACCCCGCGGGTGGTGCTGCACGGCGGAGACACCCTGACGTTCGTCGGCCGGGCCGGCGTGGTCCCCGACCTCCAGGCCATGCCGGGGCTGGTCTCGAGCGAGCAGAAGCACGTGGCGGCGTTCGACGCCGCGCGCCAGGCGTTCTTCGAAGCGGTGCCGGGCCCCGCGTCGCCGCTGGTGGGGCGCACCCTCCAGGAAGTGGGGTTCCGGGGGCAGTACCAGGGCGCGGTGGTGGCGATACACCGCGCCGGGCGTCGCGTGCGCGATCAGCTCGGCCGCGTCCGGCTCCAGATGGGCGACACGCTGCTGGTCCTCGCCGGGCCCGACTTCGACGCGCGCTGGCGCGACCGCGGCGCGTTCCTGCTGGTGTCGCGCATCGGCGCGGCGTTCCCCGCCGCCACCCGGCAGACGCCCTTCGTCCTCGCCGTCGCCGCGGCCGTGGTGCTGGCCGCGGCCACCGGCGTGCTGCCGATCCTGAGCGCCGCGCTGCTCGGGGCGTTCGCGCTCGTCGCGGCCGGCGTGATCACCCCGGCGGAGGCGCGGCAGGCCGTGAACCTCGACGTCATCGTGGTCATCGCCGGCGCGTTCGGGCTCGCGGCGGCGTTGCAGGCGTCGGGGCTCGCCGCGGCCGGGGCGCAACTGCTGCTGGCGACCCTCGGGGCACAGGGGCCGGCGGGGGCGCTGATGGGCATCGTCGCGGCGACGGCGGCCCTGGTCGGCGTCGTCACCAACAACGCGGCGGCGGTGCTGATGTTCCCGATCGCGGCGTCGACGGCGGCGAGCCTGGGACTCGAACCGCGGCCGTTCGCGATCGCCGTGGCGGTCGCCGCCTCCGCCTCGTTCCTGACCCCGATGGCCTATCAGACCAACATCATGGTGTACGGGCCCGGCGGGTACCGCTTCGGCGACTACGCCCGGCTCGGGCTGCCGCTGACCGCGCTCGTCGTCGCGGGGGCGGTGTCGCTCGTGCCGGCCGTCTGGCCGTTGCGGTGACCCGCCGCACCGGGGTGTGCGGGCCCGGCGGGTACCGTTTCGGCGACTGCGCCCGGCTCGGGCTGCCGCTGACCGCGCTCGTCGTCGCGGGGCGGTGTCGCTCGTGCCGGCCGTCCGGCCGTTGCGGTGACCCGCCGCACCGTGGTGTGCGGGCCCGGCGGCGGCGACTGCGCCCGGCTCGGGCTGCCGCTGACCGCGCTCGTCGTCGCGGGGCGGTGTCGCTCGTGCCGGCCGTCCGGCCGTTGCGCCGACCCGCCGCAGTGCGCGGGCCCGCCCGGTTCCGGTCCCGGTTCCCGAGGGTCGGGCCGGCGGCCGCGGGGACGGTCCGACGCGGAATGGGTGTAGAATGCACCCGCATCGCACAACCCCGCGGGCTGGGAGGTCCGGATGACGGGACGCCTGGAAGGGACGCGGTTCGGGCTGCGCGGCGTCGTCTGTCTCGGGATGCTCGCCCTGCCGCCGGCGGCGGCCGAAGCGCAGCCGGCGCGGTCCGCGTCCGCCGGCGCCGGATCGCCCGCCGCCGGGCGCGCGGTCCTCGATCGGTACTGCGTCACCTGCCACGACGACCGCCTGCGGACGGGCGGGTTGTCGCTGGAGGGCCTGGACCTCGGCGAAGTCGCCGCGCACGCCGGGGTGTGGGAGAAGGTCGTCAGGAAGCTGCGCGCGGGCGCGATGCCGCCCCGGCCGCGCCCCCGTCCCGACGCCGCCGCCCACCGCCGCCTCCTGGCGTATCTGGAGGGCGCCCTCGACCGCGCCGCGCGGGCCCGGCCCGACCCCGGCCGCACCGCGACGTTCCGGCGGTTGAACCGCACGGAGTACCAGAACGCCGTCCGCGACCTGCTGGCCCTCGACGTCGACGTCACCGCGCTGCTGCCGCGGGACGACGCCGCCTTCGGGTTCGACAACGTGAACACCGGCGGGTTGTCGCCGACGCTGATGGAGCGGTACCTGGCCGCCGCCCGGACCGTCAGCGAACTGGCCGTGGGCAGCCGGGCGCCGGCCCCCGACAGCCGGGTGGTGGTCGTGCCCGCCGACCGGACCCAGGAGGACCACGTCGACGGCCTGCCGTTCGGCACGCGCGGGGGGACCGTCGTCGAGCACGTCTTCCCGTTCGACGGCGAGTACGAGATTCAGGTCCGCCTGCAACGCAACCGCAACGAGAACGTCGAGGGGTTGACCGAGCCGCACGAAGTCGAGCTGACCCTCGACGGCGAGCGCTTGGGACTGTTCACCATGGAGCCGAGCCGCAACATGGTGATCCAGGCCAACGCCACGTACTACGCCGACGAGGGGATCGACGGCCACCTGAACGCGCGGACGCCGGTCACCGCGGGGCCGCACCGGGTCGGCGCCGCGTTCATCAAGAAGAACTCGGCGCTGATCGAGACGACCCGGCAGCCCTACGACGCCCACTTCAACATGGACCGCCACCCGCGGCAGCAGCCGGCGGTGCGCACGATCTCCATCGCCGGGCCGTTCGACCCCAGCGGCATCGGCGCGACGCCGAGCCGCGACCGCATCTTCTCGTGCCGGCCCGCCGGCGGCACGGCCGGGGAGGCCGAGGCGTGCGCCGCCGCCATCGTCGCGGCGCTGGCGCGGCGCGCCTACCGGCGGCCCGTCACGTTCGGCGACGTCGAGCCGATCGTCGGGTTCTATCGCGAAGGCTACGCCGAGAGCGGGTTCGAGGCCGGGGTCGAGGCGGCTCTGCGCGCCCTGCTGACGAGCCCCGAGTTCCTGTTCCGCGTCGAGCGCGACCCCGCGGGGGCGGAGGCGGGCGCCGCGTACCGCGTCAGCGATCTCGAGCTGGCCTCGCGCCTGTCGTTCTTCCTGTGGAGCAGCCTGCCCGACGACGCGCTGATCGACGCCGCGGCCGCCGGCCGCCTGCGCGACCCCGCGGTGCTGGAGGCCCAGGTGCGCCGCATGCTCGCCGACCCCCGCGCGGGAACGCTGGCGTCGAACTTCGCGTCCCAGTGGCTGCACCTGCGGAACCTGGACGCGGTGCGGCCCGACGCCCGCGCCTTCCCCGACTTCGACGACAACCTGCGGCAGGGCTTCCGCACCGAGACCGAACTGCTGTTCCGGAGCGTCGTCGAGGAAGACCGCGGCGTGACCGAACTGCTGACCGCGGACTACACGTTCCTCAACGAGCGGGTCGCGCGGCACTACGGGGCGCCGGGCGTCTACGGCGACCATTTCCGGCGCGTCGGCCTGCCCGCGGGCAGCCCCCGCGCCGGGCTCCTCGGCCATGGGAGCATCCTGACCGTCACGTCCTACGCCACCCGGACTTCCCCGGTCCTGCGCGGCAAGTGGATTCTCGAGAACCTGCTGGGGACGCCCCCGCCGCCCCCGCCGCCCGACGTGCCGCCCCTCGAGGAGAGCGCGTCGTCGACCGGCGCGGCGACGATGCGCGAGCGGATGGCGGCGCACCGGCGGAACCCGGCCTGCGCGGTCTGCCACCGCATCATGGACCCGGCCGGGCTGTCGATGGAGAACTTCGACGCCATCGGCCGGTGGCGCGAAGAGGAGGGCGGCGCGGCGATCGACGCCTCCGGGAACCTGCCCGGCGGCGAGTCCTTCGCCGGCGTGGCCGGTCTGCGCCGGGCGCTGCTCGACCGCCCCGAGGTGTTCGTCGGCGCGCTGACCGAGAAGCTCCTGATCCATGCGCTGGGGCGCGGCGTCGAGCACACCGACGGCCCCGCCGTCCGGGCGATCGTCCGCGCCGCGTCCCGCGACGGCTACCGCTTCTCGTCGCTCGTTCTCGCCATCGTCCGGAGCCCGCCCTTTCAGATGAGGAGATCGCAGTCATGATCATCACGAAGACGGCCCTGCCGCGGCGGACGTTCCTGCGCGGCGCGGGCGCGGCGCTGGCCCTGCCGCTGCTCGACGCCATGACGCCGGCGGCGTCGGCCCTGGCCCGCGCGGCGGCGCCCCGGCGGCTCGGCTACGCGTACATCCCGATGGGGATGAACCCGGCGCCGTGGACCCCCGCCGAGACCGGGCGGCTGACCACGCTGTCGCCGTCCCTGTCGCCGCTGCTGCCGCACCTCGAGAACGTGACGGTCGTGACCAACCTGGAGATCAACGACGCGCACATCTCCGGGAACCACGCGTCGGCGAACTCGGCGTTCCTGACCTGCGTGCGGCCGAAGCGCACCGAGGGCAGCGACTACTTCAACGGCACCTCCGTCGACCAGATCGCGGCCCGGAAGGTCGGCCGCGACACGCCGCTGCCGTCGCTGGAGCTCGGCACCGACCTGATCGCGCAGGTCGGCAACTGCGACAACGGCTTCGCCTGCGCCTACATGAACAGCCTGTCGTGGGCGTCCCCGACCGCCCCGAACCCCACCGAGGCGGACCCGCGCATCGTCTTCGAGCGCCTGTTCGGCAAGGGGGGCACGCCCGAGCAGCGGAAGGCGCAACTGCGCCGGGACCGGAGCATCCTCGACTGGGTGCTCGACGACATGTCCCGCCTGCGGTCGCAGCTCGGGGCCGGCGACCGCCGCACGGTCGGCGAGTACCTCGACACCGTCCGCGAGGTCGAGCGGCGCATCCAGCGCGCCGAGGCGTCGGCCGCCGACTCGCCGTCGAGCCTGACGCGCCCCACGAGCGTCCCGGACGCGTGGGAGGACCACGTCAAGCTGATGTGCGACCTGCAGGTGCTCGCGCTGCGGGCCGACCTGACCCGCGTCGTCACCTTCCAGATGGCGCGCGAGGCCAGCACCCGCACCTATCCGCAGATCGGCGTGCCCGAGCCGCACCACCCGACGTCGCACCACCTCGACAACCCCGAGAAGCTGGCCCAGCTCGCGAAGATCAACCAGTACCACGTGTCGCTCTTCGCGTACCTGGTCGACCGGTTGAAGCGCACCGAGGACGGCGACGGGACCCTGCTCGACCACACGACCTATCTGCTCGGCAGCGGTCTCGGCAACCCGAACGTCCACGATCACCGCAACCTGCCCATCGTCGTGGCCAGCGGGGCGGGGTCGCGCATCGCCGGCGGGCGCCACGTCCGGTACGACGAACTGACGCCGATGGCCAACCTCCACCTGACGCTGCTCGACGACGTGGGGGTGCGCCTGGACGACTTCGCCGACAGCACGGGCCGGACCGGCGAGATCGTCGAGCCGCTGTCGCTGTAGACCGCCGCGCTTCCGTCCTCCGGCGTTCCGACGCGGGTCGGGCCGCCGGAGGGCCCGGTTGCGCAATCTGTTCGTCCTTTTCGACTTGAGGTGATTCGGGGCCGCGTTCGTCCCCCGCATCCGGGCTTCGCCGCGCGGGCGGAGTCGATTGCGGGACGAGGAGAATCCCATGCGCCGCCTGGCCGTTCCGTTCGTCGTGTTCGTTCTGGCCGCCGGGGGCGTCCGCGCGGCGGCGGCCGAGGCGGTCGACGCCGGATTGCTCGCGGCCGTCAGGGCCGGGGACGCGGCCGCCGTGCGCGCGGCGCTCGACGGCGGCGCCGCCGTGACCGCGGCCGGGCCCGACGGCACGACGCCGCTCCATTGGGCCGTCCACGCCGGCGACGCGGACGTCGTCGAGCTGCTGCTGGCGGCCGGGGCGGACGCCGCCGCGGCGAACCGCTACGGGGTGGCGCCGATCTCCCTGGCCTGCGTGAACGGCGACGCCGCCGCCGTCCGGCTGCTTCTCGAGGCCGGGGCCGACCCCGACACCACGCTGGCCGAGGGGGAGACGGCGTTGATGACGGCGTCGAGGACCGGGGCGCGGGACGTCGTGGAACTGCTGCTCGCCCACGGCGCCGACGCGAACCGGGCCGAGGCGTGGCGCGGGCAGACGGCGCTGATGTGGGCGGCGGCGGAAGGGCATGCGCACGTCGTGCCGGCCCTGCTCGCCCGCGGCGCCGACGCCGGCGCCCGTTCCGAGCGGGGTTGGACCCCGCTGCTGTTCGCGGTGCGCGAAGGCGAGATCGGCGTCGTGCGGACGCTGCTCGAGGCCGGGGTCGACGTCGAGCAGTCCCTCCCCGTGCTCGAGGAGCGGCGCCGGGGCGGCACCAGCGCCGAGCGCGAGGCGACCGGTCTCAACGCCTTCCTGCTCGCCGCCGCCAACGCCCACTACGAGATCGCGGCCCTCCTGGTCGACCGGGGCGCCGACGTCAACGCGGCCTCGCGGGGATGGACGGCGCTGCACCAGGTGTCGTGGGTGCGCAAGGCGGGCGTCGCGGGCAGCAACAACCCCGCGCCGAAGGGTTCGGGCAACCTGTCGAGCCTGGAGTTCGTGAAGAAGATCGCCGCGGCCGGCGCCGACCTGAACGCCCGGGTCACGGTCCGGCCGCCGGCCGGCATCACCCGCCTGAACTTCATCGGCGGCACGCCGTTCCTCCTCGCGGCGCGCACCGGCGACGCGCCGCTCATGCGCCTGCTGGCCGAGCTCGGCGCCGACCCGTTGCTTCCGAACGAGGACGGCACGACTCCGCTCATGGTGGCGGCCGGCGTGGGCACGTCGTCGCCGGGCGAGGACCCGGGCGCCGAACCCGAGGTGCTCGAGGCGGTGCGGGTGGCCCTGGAGCTGGGCGGCGACCTGAACGGGGTGGACGACCGGGGCGAGACCGTCATGCACGGCGCCGCCTACAAGCACCTGCCCGCCGTCGTCGCGTTCCTGGCCGAAGCGGGCGCCGACCCCGCGGTCTGGAACCGGCCCAACGCCCGGGAGTGGACGCCCCTCGACATCGTCGAGAACGTGCCCCTCGGCCGCGGCATCCAGGACGACCCGGCCACCGCCGCCGCCGTCCGCGCGGTGCTGGAGCAGGCCGGCGCGGCGCCGCCGGCGCCGTGACGGCCGCCCGGGCGCCGGCCGCCGCGCCGTCCGAACCGGTGCGCGCGCCGTTCCTCGTTGCGCTGGCGCCCTCTGGCGCCGCTCCCGCGGGACCCGCCGCCCGGGCGGCCACCCGATTCAGGGTGAGCGGACCGGAGGACCGCGGGGGTCTGCGCGCGACGCGTCGTGCCCCGAGCCGGGCGGGTGGGACTGGAGGACCGCGGGGTCCCGCGGTTTGCGGGAACTCCGACGGATCGGGTACCATTCCGGTTGCGCGTTCATGCCTTCCCTCCGTACCGGCGCGGTGGTCGCCGTCGTCGCCTGGAAGCTCGCCGCCCTGGCGCTGCTCCCGGCCGCGCTCTGCTGCCGGGCCGTGCTGACCGCGGACGGGGCGTCCGTGCCGGCCTGCTGCGAAGGGGGCGAGCACGGCGCGGCGTGTCCGATGAAGCGCGCCGGTACGGAAGAAACCGGCGCCGCGCCGGACCAGCCGCGCATGGCCGGCTGCGATTCGCCCGACGACGCGCTCATCGCCCTGCTGAGCCTCACCGGCTTCACGACCGACTCCTTCGACTGGTCGGCCGACCCGGCCGCGGCCGGCGGCGTGTTCGACCGCCGCCGGGCGGCCGTCTCGTTCGACGGCCTGCTCGCCCTCCCGCCGCCTCGATCCTGAACCCGGCCCGCTTCGGTTTCCGTTCTTCTGTCCGTGGCGGCGGTTCGTTGCGCCTGCCGCGGCCGGCGTCCGGCCTCCGGGTCCCGTGACGCGCCGGCCGCCGCCGGTGCGCAGGGGGTCCAGGTGAGCAGATCGTATCGGGTCGTGCTGTCGCTCGCGCTGCTGTTGGCGCATCCGGCTGTCCGCGCCCAGGAGCGCGGAACGGTGACCGGTTCGGTGACCGACGCGCAGGGGCTGGCGCTGCCCGGCGCCACCGTGGTGCTGCGGACCACCGGGCGCGTCTTCGTGGCGTCGGCGGTCACCGATCGGAACGGCGCGTTCACGCTCGACGGGGTGCCCCCCGGCGAGTACCTGCTGGTCGCGAGCCTGCTCGGGTTCGCGGGGCGGGAGACGCGGGTCGCGGCCGGCCCCGGCGCGGCCTCCTTCGTCCTCGCCCTCGACGTCGGGTCGTTCGCGCAAGAGGTGAGCGTGACCGCCTTCATGCCCGAGGTGGCGACCGAGGTGGTCGCGCCGGCGTCGGAGATCGAGCGCCGCGTCGCGCAGGACCTGGCGCAGTCGCTGCGAAGCCATGCGGGGGTGACGGCGGTCCGCCGCGGACCGATCAACCTGGACCCGTCGGTCCGCGGGCTGTACGCCGAGCAGATCGGCGTCTTCGTGGACGGCACCCGCACCTTCGCGGCGGGCCCGGCCCGCATGGACTCGGGCCTGAGCCACGTCAGCCCCCACGCGCTCCAGTCGTTGCGCGTGGTGCGGGGACCCTATGCGCTCACCTGGGGCGCCGGCGCCCTCAGCGCCATTCAGGCCGAGACGTTCAAGCCCGCGTTCGGCGCCGGGGAGTTCCGGTTCGGCGGCCGGGCCGGCTACAACTACGGCGGCAACGGCGACGCCAACGACGGGTTCGCCAGCCTCCACGGCAGCTCGGACCGCATGCGGTTCACGTTCCAGCACAACGCCCGGGTCGGCGGCGACTACACCGACGGCGCCGGCGGCCGGGTGGAGGGAGACTACGAGTCGTTCGACACGCGTTGGGACTTCGGCGCCCGCTTCGCCCGGCGGACGCTCGTCGAGTACAGCGGCGGCTTCCAGCGGCAGAACGACGTCGACTATCCGGGCCGCCTGCTCGACGCCACGTTCTTCGAGACGCAGTCGCACGCCGCGGCCTTCTCGCACGCCCCGGCCGCCGGCGTCCTGACCGAGCTGGCGGGCCGGGCCTACGTCAACCGCAAGCGGCACCTGATGAACAACGACGGCAAGCCGACGGCCGTGCGGGACCCCCGCCGGACGCCGCCGTTCCCCATCCGCGTCGACCTGCCCGCGTCGGCCGACACCGTCGGCGGCCGCTTCCACGCCGCGCTGCGGACGGGGCCGCTGCGCTACAAGCTGGGCTTCGACGCGTACCGGCTGCGGCAGAACGCCACGCAGACCGTCAGCGACCGCGATACCGGGGACGTCCACCACGACCGGCATCCGGTATGGCCCGACGCCACCCTGACCAACGCCGGGGGCTACGCCCAGGTGCTCGTCGACCGCGGGCGGAGCACCGTCGGCGCCACCGTTCGGGTCGATCGGGAGCAGGCGGAGCCGGGCCGGGTGACGTCGTTCTTCGCCGCCAACGCGGTCCCCGAGTACGCGCTGCACGACGCGCACGGCCACTTCCACTGCGCGACCGCTTCGTGCGCGACGCCGGCGCACGGCCAGGGGATGCGCGGCCAGGGGATGCACGGCCAGGGTTCGCACGGTGCGGGGCAGGGCGCCGCGACGCTCGTGCCGGGCGGCCGGTTCGCGCAGTCCAGCACCAGCGTGAGCGCGGCCGCCAGCGCGAACCTGCGCCTGACCGGCAACTGGCAGGTCATGCTGGGGGCCGGCCGGGCCGTCCGCGCCCCGTCCGTGCTGGAGCGCTACGCCGACCGTTTCCCCGCCGTGAAGTTCCAGACCGCGGCCGAGTTCGTCGGTAATCCGGGGCTCGTGCCCGAGAAGAGCCTGGAGTTCAACGTGGGGACGACGTTCCGCGCGGCCGAGACCGCCGTCACCCTCGACGTCTTCCTGCGCAACGTCGACGACTACGTCACGGTGGCGCACGACCCCAACCTGGCGCGGCGCCTGCCGCTCAGCCCCGACCGGTCGTTCCGCTACGTGCAGGCCGACGCCGCCCGCTTCGCCGGCTTCGACCTCACGGCGGTCTCCGCCGTCGGGCCGTGGGTGGACCTGCGGGGCGGCTGGTCGTACGTGCGGGCCGAGGACCCGCTGTTCGACGAGCCGCTGTTCGGCGTGCCGCCGTTCGAGCAGCAGTACGCCCTCGACGTGCACGACCCGGCCCGCACCCGCTGGGTGGAGGTGCTGGTGACGAGCACCGCCGCGCAGGACCGTGTTTCCGCGGCGCGGTTCGAGGCGCCCACCGCGGGTTGGACGACCATCGATCTGATGGCCGGGGTGCGGGTGGTCGAGCGGCTGACGGTGCGGGCCGGCGTGCAGAACCTGACCGACCGGTACTACGTCAACCATCTGAACTCGCTCAATCCGTTCACGCGCCAGCGGATCGCCGAGCCCGGCCGCCGCGTCTACGTCGGCACGGAGGCGGAGTTCTGAGCGGCCGGTCGTCGTGGGCGACGACGCGGCCGGCCCGGGACGCGGCCGGGCCGGGACGGGACGCGGTCGCGCAGCCGCCGGCCGTGCGGCGATCGCGGCCGGCCCGGGTACTGGAAAGGACCGGAGGAATCGACAGCCGGCCGTGCGGCGATCGCGGCCGGCCCGGCGGTTCGCGCGGCGCCGGGCCGGCCGCGATCGTCGGCCCCGGATACTGGAAGGGCCGGAGGAAATCGACAGCCGGCCGTGCGACGTTCGCGGCCGGTCCGGGTACTGGAGAGGAAGCGGAGGAATCGACGATGCGCAGGATCAGGAAGGTCGGATGGTGTCTCGCGCTGGCCGCCGCGTGGGTCGCGGCGGCGGCGGCGCACATGGCGTTGCAGAAGACCCTGCCGGAGGCCGGCGCGGTGTTGTCCGAGCCGCCCGGCCGCGTCCAGGTGTGGTTCACGCAGTCGCCCGACCCCGCCGTCAGCCGGCTGACGCTCGAAGGCCCGGGCGGCGCGGTCGCGCTGGGCGCGACCGAGGTGCGGGACGACCGGTCGCTGGCGGCGGCGGTGCCGTCGACGCTGGGGGCCGGCGCCTACACGGTGCGGTGGCGGACGGCCGGCGACGACGGGCACACGCAACGGGGCGATTTCGCGTTCACGGTCCGGGCCGCCGACCAGTAGCCCTCCGGGCGCGACCGCGGGTCTCATGGACGGCGAAACGTTCGCGTTGCTCCTGCTGGCCGGCGCGAAGTGGGTCACCTGCGCCGGCCTGACGGGGCTGACCGGCGCCGTCGCCGTCAGCCGTCTGCTCGCCCGCGGGTCGGGCGGCCCGGCCGGGCCTCGGGACGGCGCCGTCGACCGCCGGCTCCGCGCGGTGGCCGCCGGCGCGGCCGGCGTCCTCGTGGTGGGCGCGGCGGCCCGGCTCTACGCCCAGACGTGGTCCGTGTTCGGGCTCGACGAGCCGGTGACCCTCGACCTGGTGCGGGTCGTCGGCCTGGAGAGCCGGTGGGGGGGCGGATGGCGGCCGCAGGCCGGCGCCGCGGTCCTCGCGGCGGCCGCCGCGGGCTGGTGGATACGGCGCCCGCGGCTGGGCTGGTGGCTGACGGCGGCGGCGACGGCGGCGGCCTGGGCCACGTTGCCGCTGACCGGCCACGCCGCGAGCTTCGCCACGCCGTTCCCGCACGCCGCGCAGGTCGTTCACGGCGTCGGCGCGGGCCTGTGGGTCGGCGGGCTGGCCGTCCTGGTCGCCGCCGCTTCCCGGATCGGCCGCGGGCCGCGGGGACACGAGGGCGTCGCCGACCTCGTGCGCCGCTTCTCGCCGCTGGCGCTGGGTTCGGTCGCGGCGATAGCCCTCTCGGGAGTCGCCACGGCCGTTCTGTACGTCGGTTCCTGGCGCGATCTCTGGGCGACTGCCTACGGGCGCACCCTGCTGCTCAAGGCCGCCCTCTTCCTGGCCGCCGGCGCCGTCGGGGCGTACAACTGGCGGCGGCTGACGCCGCGGCTCGGCGACGAAGCCGGTACGAAGGCGCTGCTTGGCTCGGCGCGCCTGGAACTGCTCCTCGCCGCCGCGGTGCTGCTGGTCACCGTCGTCCTCGCGCATCTGGCGCTGCCGCGCGGAACGGCCTGACGGACTACGGACTACTGCTGCTGCACCGGCCGGGAGTACATGTCGACGTGCACCGGCCGCGGCCCGTCGGTCGGGATGCCCTCCAGCGCCATGATGCGCTCGAGGGCGTCGATCGTGGGGCGGGACAGCCGGGGCAGGCCGTTCCGGAACCCCTCGGCGATGAACAGCGGCGTGCGCCCGGCCGCGTTCTTCTCTCTCCAGACCTCGGAGTCGGCGCCGCTCGCGGCGAGCAGCCCGACGACCGCGGGGAAGTTGCCGTAGGCCGCGCCGTGCATCGCCGTATCGCCGTTGGCGTCCACGGCGTCGACGTCCGCCCCCAGATCCAGCAGCATCCCGGCGGCGATGAGCGCCTCGGCTTCCGTACCTGCTTCCTCGTCGGGCGCGTTGGTGCCGAGCCCGGCCGCCGCCATCAGGGGGGTGCTCCGGTCGGCGTTCGGCAGGAACGGGTCGGCCCCCAGATCGAGGAGCTGCCCCATGAGACCGGCGTCGGCCCGGTCGGCGGCCATCAGGAACGCCGTCGCCCCTTCCATCCCGAGTCCCGACGCGGTGTGCGGCGGCCGCAAGCCCCGCTCCAGACGCAGGTTCACGTCGGCTCCGAGGGCCACGAGGGCCCGCACGAACTGCAGGCTGGTCAGGCGGCCCGCGCCGGTCGGGGCGGGGTCGCCCCGGTCGCTGGCGTCCGGCTTCCGCACCCAGCTCACGGTGTGCAGCGGCGAGAAGCCGGTCCGCTGGTCGTTCGGGTCGGCGCCGGCCTTCACAAGTTCGATCGCCAGCTCGAAATGGCCGTTCCGCACGGCCAGCAGCAGGGGGCTCATGCCGTCGTCCACCGGCCGGTACGTGGCGTTGTTGACGGCGCGGTCCGGCCCGTCCTTGACGCGCTCGAGCACCGCGTTCACGTCCATCCCGGCCTCGAGCAGGGCCCGGGTGGCCTCGACGTGGCCGCCCCGGACCGCGAAGAAGAGCGGGTTGAAGCCGGAGCGCAACGAGGCGCGCACGTCCGCGCCGGCCGCGAGCAGCGCCTCCACGATCGGGGTGTGCCCCTCGGCCGCCGCCCACATCAGCGCGGTCTGGTCCTGCGCCTCCCGCGTGTTCGGGTCGGCGCCCCGGGCGAGCAGCGTTTCGACGGCGGCGAGGCTTCCCGTCCGGGCCGCGGTCATCAGCACCGTCTCGCCTCCCCGCAGCGCGGCGCCGGGGTCGGCGCCGGCGTCGAGCAGCCGGGCGACGAGGTCCGCGGCGCCGTTGGCGGCGGCCAGCGACAGCGGCGGCACCCCGTAGCGGTTCACCGCGTTCACGTCGGCGCCGGCGCGCACCAGCAGGGCGGCGGTCTCGGCGTCGTCGTGGTACGCCGCCCAGTGGAGGGCGGTCATTCCGTCGACCTGCGCCGCGTCGACGTCCGCGCCGCCCGCGTGCAGCAGGGTGCGGACGAGCGCGGCGTTCCGCTGTTCGGCCGCGTCGGCGAGGGGGGCGTCGCCGGCGGCCTGCGCGGCCGCCGCCAGCCCCAGCGCCGCCATCGACAGTCGGGCGATTCGTCCTGGATTCATCGGTCGGTCCTCCCGCTACACCGCGACCGGGTCGAAGAGGGTGTCGATGGTGCCGGTGCTGTCGCCGAACTGGTCGAGCTTCACGCCCACCCGGTCGAGCAGGGTGAGATGGAGGTTGGCCAGCGGCTTGCCGTTCTCGTAACGGATGTGCCGCCCGCCGTTCATGCCCGCGGCGGCGCCGCCGGCGACGAGGATCGGCAGGTTGACGTGATCGTGCAGGCTCGGGTTGCCCATGCCGCTGCCGTACACGTAGATCGTCTGGTCGAGCAGGGTTCCGTCGCCGTCGGGCGTCTCCTTCAGTTTCTGGAGGAACTCGGCGAACAGCGAGACGTGGAACGTGTTGATCTTGGCGATCTTGGCGAGCTTCTCGGGGTCGTTGCCGTGGTGGCTCGTCGGGTGGTGCGGGTCGGGCACGCCGATCTCCGGATAGGTGCGGTTGCTGAGCTCGCGCGTCAACTGGAACGTGACGATCCGGGTGACGTCGCCCTGGAACGCCAGCACCTGCAGGTCGAACATCAGCCGCGCGTGGTCGGCGAACGAATCGGGCACGCCCACGGGGCGGTCCAGGTCGGGGAAGAGGTTGTCGCTGGCCGCCGCCTCGGCGCGCTGAATCTGGCGCTCCACTTCGCGGATGCTGTCGAGATAGCTTTCGACGCGGGTCCGGTCGGCGGGGCCGACGGCGCCCTTGAGCCGCGCGACGTCCTCGTTGAACGCGTCGAGCAGGCTGGCCCGGCTGCGCAGCGCGGCCTGCCGCTCTTCCGCGGTGCCGCCTTCGCCGAAGAGCCGCTCGAAGACGATGCGCGGGTGGGCCTCCGCCGGCAGGGGAGTCGTCGGCGACGACCACGAGAGGCAGTTCTGGTAGACGCAGGCGTAACCGTTGTTGCAGACGCCGGCCAGCGGGTTCAGGTCCATCGACAGCTCGAGCGACGGAAGCTGCGTGTCCTGGCCGATCTGCCGGGCCGCGAGCTGGTCGGCGGTGGTGCCGAGGAAGTAGTCGGAACTCTCGGTGTGCTTGGCGTAGGCGGCGCTGAGGAACCCCGAGTTCGACGTGTCGTGGGTGCCCGGGTAGGAGAGCTGCAGCTCGGTGTTGGTCACCACCGTGAGCTGGTCCTTCACCGGCTCGAGCGGACTGAGGATGGGGGTCAGCCGGCCCAGCGTCTCCTGGTCGGCGGGCGTCCACCGCTGGTGGTCGCAGCCCATCGGAATGAACACGTAGCCGAGCCGGCGGACGGGCCGGGCCGGCGTGCGGGCCAGGGCGGTCGCCGCGGGAATCATCGCGTCGAGCAGCGGCAGGGCCAGGGTGGCCTGCACGCCCTTCAGGAACGTACGCCGCGGCAACGCCTTCTTGGTGATGATCATGTGGAGTTCCTCATCTGAAACGGGACGCTCTCGACGATGCCCAGGATGAGCGACGAGAACCGGTAGTCGTTCCTCGCGGCGCCGCGGACGATGGCGCGGACGGCGGGCGCGTCGTAGTGCTCGACGCCCCGGCCCAGCGCGAACGTGAGCAGCTTCTCCGTCAGCCGCCCGACGAAGAGCTCGGGCCGGCTCAGCAGGCCCGCCTCCAGGCCGTCCACCCCGGCGAGCGCACCGACGCCCGGCAGTCCGCCCGACACGTCGATGGCGCCGTTGTCGCCTTCCTGCTCGCGCCAGCGGCCCAGGGCGTCGTAGTTCTCGAGGGCGAAACCCACCGGGTCGATGGTCCGGTGACAGGCGGCGCACGCCGGGTTGCCGCGGTGCCGGGCCAGCCGCTCCCGCATCGGGAGGTTCGCGGCCACCGAGTTCTCTTCGAGCGCCGGCACGTTGGGCAGCGGGGGCGGAGGCGGGGCGCCGAAGATGTTGTCGAGCACCCAGACCCCGCGGACGACCGGCGACGTGCGGGTCGCGTAGGAGGTGACGGCGAGGACGCTGCCGTGCCGCAGCAGTCCGCCGCGCCGGCTGCCCTCGTCGAGGGCCACCCGCCGGAACCGGGTGCCGTAGACGTTGGGAATGCCGTAGTGCCTGGCCAGGCGCTCGTTGAGGAACGTGTAGTCGGCCCGCAGCAGGTCGAGCACGCTGCGGTCCTCGTCGATCACGCTGTCGATGAACCGCTCCGTCTCCTCGCGGAACGCCTGCCGCAGATTGTCGTCGAAGTCGGGGAACAGGCGCCCGTTCGGGCTCAGCGTCTCGAGGTTGCGCAGGCGCAGCCACTGGCCGGCGAAGTTGCTGGCGAGGTTGAACGAGCGCGGGTCGGCGAGCATCCGGCGCGTCTGCCGCTCCAGCTCGCCGGGCTGGCGCAGCGCGCCCCGCGCCGCCGCGTCGAGCAGCTCGTCGTCCGGCAGGCTGCTCCAGAGGAAGAACGACAGCCGGGAGGCCAGCTCCAGGTCGCTGACGTGGTAGGCGGGGGCGCCGCCGCCCCGGTCCGGATCGAGCTCGACCCGGAACAGGAACTCCGGATTGACGAGGACCGCGCTCAGGGCGCGGCCGATGCCCTCGTCGAAGCCGCCGGCGGCCCGGCCCTCGCGGAAGAAGGCCATCGGGCCGTCGACGTCCGCGTCCGAGACCGGCCGCCGGTAGGCCCGCCGCATCAGGGTCGACAGAATCTCCCGCGCGCAGCCCTCCTCGTCGCCCGGTGCGGCCGGCCGGCAGACGAACAGCCGCCGCCGGCTGGGCGTGTCGCCGGCCCCCCGGGGCGCGTAGGGTCCGGTGATCGACACCTGGTAGACGGCCGGGGTCAGGCGCGGGTGGCGGGTCTCGTTGAAGTGCGACTGCCCGGGCTTGCGCTCGGTCTCCATCAGCGACGCCGCGTTCTTCAGGAACGTGACCCCGAGGTCGTGGGGGCCGGCGGTCACCTGCGCCCGGACCTTCAGGTCGCGGTCGACGAGCGCGTCGTCCCCGCTTTCGGGCCGCTGGATCGTGAAGTGCGCGACGGGGACCCGGTCCAGCAGGATCTCCATCTCGTGGGGCCGCGGGTCGCGCAGGCCGCCGACGTTGCCGGTGCGGTTCCGGGCCAGCCGCACCTGGATGTCGTATTCGCCGTCCCGGGCGAACGTGTAGGGAATCGACACGCCGCCGCGGGTGCCGAGGGGCAGGCCCGGCACGTGCTCTTCCTGCGTCGTGTCGGCGGGCACCCGGATCACGTCCGCCTGCAGCGACGTCCCGGCGCCGCCGACGGCGAGGCGGCTGATCTTGCGGGCGGCCGAGATGTAGCGGTCGAGCAGCGCCGGCGGCAGGTCGCCGACCGTCACGTTGTCGAAGCCGTGGCCGCTCTCGTCGGCGGGCAGCAGGGCGGCGGCGTCGACGTCGAGGGCCAGCAGGTCGCGGACGGCGTTCTGGTACTCGGTGCGGTTGAGGCGGCGCAGGGTCTCCGTCCGGCCCGGGTCGGGGCGCGACGCCGCCGCCCGGTCGAGCGTCGATTCGAGCCACGAGGCCGTCGCGGCGCGGGCCGCGGCCGGCGGCTGCGGCCGGTTCGGCGGGGGCATGGTGCTCGTGCGCAGCTTGCGCACCACCTTCTCCCAGGTCTCGGCCTCGGCGGCGACGTGCGCGACGTCGACGTCCTCCAGGCTCAGCCCCGCCGTTTCGAGGCGCTCGTTGTGGCAGGCGACGCAGTAGCGGTCGAGCAGCCGGCGCGCTTCGGCCGCGGGACCCCGCGGCGCGGCGGCCGCCGGCGCGCCGGGCTCCTGCGCCTGCGCGCCGGCCGGGAGCGGCAGCCCCGGACCGGACGCCGCCACCCCGACGGACAACGCCGCGGCACGGAACAGGCGACGGAAAGACCAGAACTCCATGCCGGCATTGTAGGGGCCGGCCGGTCGAATATCAAGGATTTCGAGGATCGCCGAAAACGGCGGGGCGTAACGGCGGCGGCGAACGGTCCGGCCGTTCGCCGCCGCCGCGGTGCGCAGGCGGCGGGGAGGCGCTCCCGGAGGTCCGGGTCACGCGGTCGCCGCCGCGCCTTCGAGCTCCGCGACGTCGATGCCGAGACCGCGCGCGACGCCCTCCCCGTAGGCGGGGTCGGCCTTCAGGAAGTGGCCGATCTGGCGCAGCTGGATCTCCTTCGGCACCGGCGTCATCGCCCGCACGAGGTTGCCGATCAGCCGCTGCTGCTGCTCGGGCGTCATCAGGCGGAACAGGTCGCCCGGCTGGCGGTAGTCGTCGTTGCCGTCCCGGTGGTCGTAGCGGTCCGCGGCGCCGTCCACCTTCAGCGGCGGTTCGACGTACCGGTGGTCTTCGGCCGGCCCGTCGAAGCTGTTCGGCTCGTAGTTGACCGCGCCGCCGCAGTTGCCGTCGTGCCGCATCGCGCCGTCGCGGTGGTACGAGTGGACGGGGCAGCGGGCCTGGTTCACGGGCAGCGTCTCGTAGTTGACGCCGAGGCGGTACCGATGCGCGTCGGCGTACGAGAAGATGCGGAACTGGAGCATCTTGTCGGGGCTGTGGCTGATGCCCGGCACCTGGTTCGCAGGCGAGAAGCTCGACTGCTCGACCTCGGCGAAGTAGTTCTCGGGGTTGCGGTCGAGCTCGACCACCCCGACCTCGATGAGGGGATAGTCGCCGTGCGGCCACACCTTGGTCAGGTCGAACGGGTTGAACCACGGCTTGTCGGCGTCCGCCTCGGGCATCACCTGGATGCACATCCGCCATTTCGGACAGTCGCCGCTCTCGATCGCGTGGAACAGGTCGGCCTGGTGCGACTCGCGGTCGGTCCCCACGATCTCGGCCCCCTGCTGGTCGGTGAGGAAGTCGATGCCCTGCATGGTCTTCAGGTGGAACTTCACCCAGAACCGCTCGCCGGCCGCGTTGACGAGGCTGTAGGTGTGCGAGCCGTAGCCGTTCATGTGGCGGTACGACCTCGGCAGGCCGCGGTCGGAGAAGAGTATCGTCACCTGGTGCAGGCTCTCCGGCGAGAGCGACCAGAAGTCCCACATCGCGGCCGGGTTCCGCAGGTTCGTCCTCGGGTCGCGCTTCTGGGTCCGGATGAAGTCGGGGAACTTGTAGGGGTCGCGGACGAAGAACACCGGGGTGTTGTTGCCGACCAGGTCCCAGTTGCCCTCGTCGGTGTAGTACTTCATGGCGAAGCCGCGGACGTCGCGCTCGGCGTCGGCCGCGCCCCGCTCGCCGGCCACCGTCGAGAACCGCCAGAAGCACGTGGTCCGCTTGCCGATCTCCGAGAACAGGCCGGCCTTCGTGAACCGGGTGACGTCGCTGGTGACGGTCAGCGTCCCGTAGGCGCCGGATCCCTTCGCGTGCACGACGCGCTCGGGGATCCGTTCGCGGTTGAAGTGCGCGTGCTTCTCGAACAACTGCCAGTCCTGAACCAGGAGCGGTCCGCGCGGCCCGGCCGTCAGGCTGTTCTGGTTGTCGCCGACCGGAATGCCGGCGGCGGTCGTGAGTCGGGTCCTGTCTGCCATGCGTGTTCCTCCTCGTCGGTCTCCTCGGTGCGCGGGCCGTTCGTCGGACGTCGATGCCCGTCGACGGGTCCGGTGCGCGGCTCGTTCGCCGGACGTCGATGTCGACGGGTCCGGTGCGCGGGCCGTTCGTCGGACGTCGACGTTCCGGTCGACGGGTCCGGTGCGCGGGCCGTCGGGTCCGCCGGCGCCGCCGCCCCGGATCGTACACGACCGCGCCACCGGAACCGCCGGCCCGCCGGGAACTCCGCGGGCCGGGCGCCGCTCGCAACCGCCGTCGCGGTCGACGTCGAAGACGCCGCCGCCGGTGCGGCCGACGGCACGGCCGTGGACCGTCTCGCCGCCGCCCGGCCGCTTGCGTCTCGGCCCGGAGTACCCGTGGACCAGCCTTACAGAATACCGCAACGACGCCGCGAGGGTGTGGTTCAACCGCCGCGGGCGGCAGGCGGCCAGCGTCACCGGATCGGTGGAAGCGACGAGTCCGGCGCGGATTCGGGCGCCTTCTCTTGGGTTTTTTGTGGGAAGAATAATTTTTCTTGACTTCTTCCGGGGAAAAAATTGAAAATCAGGGGAGGGCTTCATGACCAACGTCTCGACGCCGGCAAAAACCCGCCTTCGCAGAAAACTCGTGGACATTTGCACCAGCGTGCTGGAACAGGAAGGGTGGCAGACACGCAAGGTGAGGGGTTTCCACGGGGCGCGCATTCGCCGCATCACCAGGGACGGCGACAGCAAGTTGGCGGCGATCCGTACGACGCAGGATTCCTGGATCGCTTTTCCGCGCACCAGGGACGGGTCGAAGTGGGCGACGTTGTCCGAGGTGGACGTGGTCGTCGTCGCTTCCGTGGACCCTGACGACCGGACGTTCGCTCGGATTCACGTGATCGACGCGGAGGAAATGAGAAATCGCTTCGATCGGGCCTACGCCGCCCGTCTCCGCGCGGGTCACACCATCCCGCGGGGGCGCGGTGTGTGGATTGCGCTCTACAAGAACGAGGTTTCCGATCCGGTGACGCTGGTCGGCGCAGGCGCAGGTATCGCCAACAAACCGATCGCCCGGGTGCTGCTGGACCCGGCGACGCAACGGGACAGCGCAAGCGGCGCCGACGAACGGCCCCTTACCATCGCGGAGGCGAAGACGAGACTGGCGCGGACACTTGGCGTCGACCCTTCGAGCATCAAGATCACGGTAGAGGCGTAGCAGGCGGATGGCGTTGGCTTTTCGTCCTTGACGCGAGGCCGTATCCCTCGAGGCGCGGATCTGCCGCTCCAGGCCGGCGCCGTCGTCGGCGCGCTGGTCGGGCCGGGTGTCCTCCCCATCACGTCCCCGGACCGAGCCGTTGATCGTCAATCACGTTCGTGTTATCTTCGCTTTCCGCGACGTCGTCTTCTCGATCCGATCTCCGTGGCGCCCGGCTTGACCGCATGACGAAGGCACACCTGCACTTGCAGTCCGTGAACGGACTCATGCCCGCGGGTACCACCGAGGGTGAACCGTCACGCTCCGTCTCCGCCGGACGACCCTCACGCTCCGCCGGGGCCCCGACGGCCGCCGACCCCACGCAGGAAACGACCCGACACCGCCGCCGGCGCGACAGCGCCCGGCAACTCACGTTGCCGGGCGGAACCGCGCGCCGGTCCGTGCTCCCGGCCGTCACGTCGCCCCACGGCGGCGAGACCGTGGCGCGTCAGGCGTTGAACGACCGCTTCGCGGACCGGGTCGCATTCGACCCGGAGTTCACCCGGAGAACCGTCTCGTACCAGGGCAACCGCGAAGTCCCCGGCCTGCGCTGGATGAAGTACAAGGAGGGGTTTTCCCGGGCGCTGGTCGACTACCTGCTGGACGAGCACGAGCCCGATCGCGTGCTCGACCCCTTCGCGGGGACAGGCACGACGCCGCTGGTCGCCGCCGGGCGGGGAATGCGGGCCACGGGAATCGAAATCATGCCGGTCGGCGTCCTCGCCGGCGCCGGCATCGCCGAGGCGGCCGCCAACGGCTTGTCGAGAGCCGCCGTGGGCAAGGCGGCGAACGCCATCCGCAAGCGGATGGCATCGCCGCGGCCCGCCGCGCCCGGCCACGCATTCCCGCACGTGCGGATCACCAGAGCCGCCTTCCCGGCCGCGACCGAGAGCGCCATCGGGAAGGCGCGCGAGTTCATCGCCGGCATGCAGGACGGCGCGGCGAAGACGCTGGTGAGCCTCGCGTGCATGTCCGTTCTCGAAGCCGTGAGCTACACCCGCAAGGACGGCCAGTACCTCCGCTGGGACACCAGATCCGGCCGCGAGCTGCGCACGAAGATGGACAAGGGGCCTCTCCCGTCGTTTCCGGACGCATTGGAGAAACGCCTCTCGGAAATGGCGGACGACCTCGGCTACGTCAAGCGGAACTACGGCGGGCGCCGCCCGGAGCTCCTGCGCGGCTCTTCGCTCGAGTTGCTCAAGACGCTGCCCGACGCGGCGTTCGACATGGTGATCACGTCGCCGCCCTACGCGAACCGGTACGACTACACGCGGACGTACGCGCTCGAGCTCGCCTGGCTGGACCTCGACCACGACGGCTTCTCCCGGCTCCGCCAGCAGATGCTCTCGGCCACCGTCGAGAACCGGACCAAGATCGACGCATTGCGCAGGCTGTACAGCGACAGGCCGGAAACCCTGACCCGGGCCGTCGCCCAGTACGAAGAACAAGCGGCCCTTCACGAAGTGCTGCGCATCCTGCGCGCGCACGCCCCCGAGCTCGGCAACCGCCACGTCATACGGCTTCTGGAAGGGTATTTCCTGGAAATGGCGGTCATCGTCACCGAACTCGGCCGTCTGGTGCGGCCGGGCGGAAACGTCATCATGATCAACGACAACGTGCAGTATCATGGAGAGGAAGTGCCGGTCGACTTCATCCTCTCCGCTCTCGCCGAGCAGTCGGGATTCAATTGCGCCGCCATCTGGACGCTTGCGCGGGGCAAGGGAAACGCAAGCCAGCAGATGGGACGGTTCGGCCGCCGCGAAATCCGCAAGTGCGTCTACCACTGGGTACGAGAGGGACGACGGCGCGCGACGACCTGATAACGCCTTCACGAATGAAGTGTTCCATCACGGCGTGACGATTCAATCTCCCGGCTGGCGCTTGTCGATCACGATTTCGCCGCCCTTGACGACGACGACCGGACGCGTGGCCGCGGTCAGGTCCTCGAGCGGGTCGCCGTCGAGGACGATGAGGTCCGCGAGCTTCCCTGGCGCAATGACGCCGTAGTCGTCCGGCGTGAAGGGATGCCGGGCGGAATTGCCCGTCATCATCCTGATGACGTCCATCGCGTTGAAACCGCTGGCGAGCAGCGCGCGCATTTCGGCTTCCATCAGGGGCCGCGGGTCGGCCGGCGTGCCGATGCCCTGGAAGTCGGTGCCGAACAGCAGGACGACGCCGGCTTCGGCGTGGGCCTGCAGGCTGGGGCCGGTCACGTCCGCGATCCTTCGCAGCGCCGCGTCGCGCCGCGCGCCGGGTTCCGTCCCGGGGTCGGCGGGGCGTACGGTGGTCGTCATCGAGACGTTGAAGCGGTTCAGGAGTTCCGGCAGATACTCGCCGCCGGAGGTCGTCAGCCGGCCGTCTTCGTCCTCCACGACGTGAGCCAGTCCGTCGACGCCGGCGCGGACCACGGCGGCGGTCTCGTCGGCGGTGGTGGTGTGGGCCACCACGGGCAGGCCCGCCTTGTGGCCCTCGTCGACGACGGCGCGCAGCACCTCCTCGCGCAGGAGTTCGAGCGGCATGGGCCAGGTCGAGCCGCCGTCGTAAACCAGCTTCAGGCCGTCGACGCCGGCCGCCGCGAGGTCCCGCGCGCATTGCCGGGCCGTTTCCGGGTCGTGGGTGTTGCAGGTCAGGTGTTCGACGCACCAGGGGTCGCTGCTGCAGACGGTGACGGCCGGATGTCCCCTCGGCGCGGTGAACAACCGCCCGGAGACGTACATGCGCGGCCCCGGGATCTCGCCGGCGGCGACCTGGTCCCGAATCTCCACCACGAAGGGCATGAAGCCGCCCGGGTCCACGATGGTGGTCACGCCGGCGTCCAGGAAACTCAGCAGCCGGGCCGCCAGCCGCTCGGCGCGGAATTCGGCCATTCGGGCGTCGCTGGTGTTGGCCGTATCCGTATCCGGGTAGGTGTCGGGATCTTCTTCTTCGACCCGGAATTCCAGCGAGGAATGCACGTGCAGTTCGGAGAGCCCCGGCATCACCGTCCGGCCGCCGGCGTCGATGACCGCGGCGCCGGCGCGGGCGCCGGAACCGTCAACGGAGACGATGCGGTCCCCGACGACGACGATGGCGGCGCCTTCCACCGGAGGCGCGCCGGTGCCGTCCAGGAGCCGCGCGTTCCTGATGATCAGGTCGGCCGAAGCCGCGGGCGGTGCGGCCAGCAGGGCGAGACCGGCCAGCAGAAGTGATTTTCGCTGCGCTCTGGGCATCGACGTTCCTCCAGGCGGAAGGATAGCTGCGAAGATCGGCGCGAACGGCGCCGCATCGGGGAGGCGCGCCCGGCCGCAACGCCGTCCGGCGGCGCCGGCCGCACGTGTTCAGCATAGCATCCGACCGCGCCGGGGGGCGCCCGGCCTGCGCCGTCCGCGGCCCTCGGTCCTATGGCCGTCTTCCCTGACCCTCGGCCGGCTCGAAACGGACCTCGCCCTGCCAGCCCCCCGGGAGCCTGTGGCCGGTCCTGATCTCCGCGATGCGGTATGCCGGGAGAGGGACCTCCACCAGACAGGCCCCGTCGAACATCAAGCCGCGATGATCGTCGAACCTGAAGTCCAGGTTGTCCCAACCCTCCCGCCACGGGGGAGGAACGTCGTCCGGATCGACCGGGGCCACGTGCAGGTAGAACCCCTCGTCGACGTCTTCCGGCCCGCACGACTCGTTCCAGTAGACCAGGCGGTTCTCGACGAGGTACACGTCGAAGTCGGAGTCGATCGCCGGCCGGCGTCCTTCGACCCGGGCCGCCAGGTACTCGCCCGCCGCCACCGCGGCCACCCGCACGGGAGGGCGGGCGTCGGGCGGCAGCACGATGGCGCTGGTGCAGAACCCGATTGACGTTCGCAGCCAGGCCGTGGGCGCCGGCTTCTCCTGACCGGCCCAGGTCCACTCCGCCAACGCGTCCGCGCAGTCCGGGACGAACGCTTGCGCCAGCCGTCCGTCCACCAGGAGCCCGCCGCCGTCCGCCCGGCGTTCGAGATGGGGCTTCATCCTTTCCCAGAACCCCGCGGCACGATCGTCCCGCCCCCATGCCTTCCTCCCCGACGCAAGCCGGACCCTGAATTCCCTGAAATTCCCCCCGTATTCCCAATGTGGCAGACCTTGGAACAGCGTGTCGTCTCCGGCTGGCGAGGGCTGGTGGAGGTAGTAGACCAAGTGGGTGATCCCGTACCGCCGGACAAGCGCGGCCCCGTTCCCTTCCCGCGCGGCGCGCAGGTAGTCCCAGGAATTGACCAGGCCGTCCCCGTTCACCACCGGGAAGCGCGAGAAGTACCCCTCGATGCCGCTGCCGGAGGCGGTAGTGACCACGCTGCCCTCGGGCAGCAGGTGGTTCATGACCGTCGTGCCCATGTAGGAATCGGTTTGCGTGTCGCGGGAAACCAGCGCGCGGTTCCGGTCGACGAACCGGAACGGAGCGGCGAAGTCGGCCGCCGCGAACAGGTGGACCGCTCCGGCCACGACGATCCCCAGGCTCGGAATCCCGGATGCGCGGCGCAGCTCCGGCCCGAGAAACCGGCGCACGGACCAGACGGCGACGCAGCATCTTGCAGGAACGGCGAGCGTCCCCATCAGATACGCCGGAACGAAATACCAGTCATATCTCCCCTCGGCGGGATGTGCGGCGAGCACGCTCTGCGCGAACTTCGCCAGATGGCCCGCCGCCAGGGCGGACAGGCCGACCAGAAAAACCAGCAGCAGCCGGTCGTCCCGGCCGCGGGAGCGGCGCGAGAACCACCAGACCAGCGCCGTGTAGCCGCAGACCTCCAGCGCAACCAGGAGTTCCGTGTCGAAGAAACCCGTCCGCAGGAAGGCATCGACGCTCTCCGTCAGGCTGTATCCGCCTTCCTGTTCCCAACGGCGCAGGTACCACCAACGCTTGGTCGCCGCGCTCACCGGCACGAGGCCGCCGAAGACGGCCGCGTTCCAGGTGAAGTACGCCAGGATGCCGGCGGCGGCGCCGAAGACCGGCGCCGCCGCGTGCAGCGCAAGCACGGAGCGGACCCGTCCGCTCCATCCGCCTCGGGGAGTGCGCGGGGAAGGTCCCTCAACCATGAAGCCCCCCCGGAAGGCGGAAGCCGGGTCCGACCACTCGACGAACCAGAGCGCCGCCGTCGCCGACACCGAGACGGCCACGTACTCCAGGCGCACCCACGGCAGCGCGAAGGCCACCGCCGCCAGCGGCCACCGCCAACGCGCCGGGTCCCGCGCGAAGAGGCAGACGGCCAGCAGGAACAGACCCAGCATGAACAGACCCGCCGCCGCCTCCAGCCCCAGGAACAGGGCCGGATTCCCGTAGAGCGCCGGCAGCGCCGCGAACAGGAGGACCCACGGCAGCCGCGCCACCCGGGCCGCGCCCGCCGCCAGCGCCACGCCCCCCGCGACCAGCATGACCTCGAACGCCTTGATCGCGAACAGGGCCTCCGTCTTGTCGAACACCCAGTAGAAAGGCGTGATCAGCAGCAGCCAGAGCGGGTGGTAGCCGTTGGTCCGCGTGATGCCGCCGTCGAAGGTCGAGAACTCGCCCCCGGCCAGGTGGTACGCGATCTGGAAGTAGTAGAACGCATCGTCGTAGTTGACGTCGCGGATCAGGTTGACGAGGTCGAAGCGGTCGAGCATGTGCCAGGCGAACGCCGCCCCGTAGGCCAGGATGCCGGCGACGAACAGGCCGAACCGCATCATGCTTCCCGCGCCGAGGCGACGCGCCGCTCCAGCTCCTCGTCCCACGCCCGCATCTCGCGCAACCGCCGCGGGCGATCGGCGGCCAGCCCGCCGACCCGCACCCGTCTTCGACCGTCGCCGGTGGTTACGCAGCTTCAGGCGGCGGCAGGGCGGGCGGCGCTATCGGGCGCGCCGCTCCTCGGCCGCCGCGGCCGCCTGGCGCTCGAGGTTGCGGTTGATCTCGAGGATGTGGCGGACGTCGCGGTTGCCCTCGTGGCAGCCGTACTCGTACATCGGACCCTCGGTGCGCACCATGGGGACCTCGCCGCTCCACGAGGCGGTCCAGGTGGTCGGGTCGCTGACCGTGAACTCGTAGCGGATGGTGTCGGCGTCGACGCGGGTGAAGCGCTCCACGACGTGCCGGGCCGCGTTCGACCCCATGAAGTTGCGCCGGGCCACGAAGTTCCCGGTCTCGACGACCAGCGTGTCCCCCTCCCAGCGGGCGCGCGAGTCGCCGCCGAACTGGCGGACCGCATCGGGCAGGGCCGGGCGCCCGTCGAGCGGGATGATGCGCGGCGGGTTCGCGGCCAGCTCGGTGAACAGCACGAAGTGGTCGCCGGTCTGGAATATCTGGTGGATGTCGTTGTACGCCGGGGGCAGCATCGGCGGCCCCTCGTGCGTCCACACGATGCAGCGTTCCATCAGGGGGCGGGACTCGTGGCTGTCGAACACGCGGCTCATCGCGCGCTCGGCCTCCACGCGGGCCGCGCCCTCCGGCGTCATCGGCGGGACCCGGCCGTCGGGCGGATCGGTGACGAGCGACGTCCGCCGGGTCGACAGGCCCTTGGGCACCGGCGTGCGCAGCCAGACCTGGTTGTCGTAGTGGACGTACGACGGGTCGCGGTTGTCCTGGTAGAGCGCCGCTTCCCGCGCCTCGGGGTCCTCGATGGCGATGGCGTCGCGCCGCAGCGGGTCGACGCCCTCGGCCGTGAGCTGCCGCTCCAGCAGGGCCGCTTCTTCCTCCGAGAGGAACTCCTGGCCGGCCAGCCGCTCGGGGCGCTCGAGGGGCGTGAACGTCTGGGTCGTCCAGTAGCCCTGCAGGTCGGGCTGCCCGTCCGGGGTCCGGGGCGGCGTCCACGCCGTTTCCCCGTCCGCCGCCTCCGGGTTCCGGCCCTGCCCGGCGCCGGCCACCGGCGCGAGCGCTGCGACCACGACGACGGTTGCGAACACGGCGAGAAGACGACGGCGCATCCGACCCTCCCTTCGCAAGGTGACTGTCGAACAGATTCTAACGGCATACCGGCCCGCCGTTGCAACGGACGAAGCGACCGCGGGCAAGGTGTGGGTCCGGACCCTCGAAGTGGCATAATCGGCCGGGGGCGCGGCCGGACGAGGCCCGGCCGGCGCCAGGGAGGCTGGAGATGGCGAAGAAGCGCACGGACGGCGGCGGCGGCCCGCGGCCCGGGGACGACCCCGGCGTCAGCCGGCGGGACTTCGTCAGGACGGGGACCGTGGCCGGGCTGGGGGCGGGCGCGCTGCTGGCGCCGGACGCGGCGCCGGCGCAGGCCCCGGCCGCCGGCGGCGTCGACTGGGACTACGAGGTGGACGTCGTCGTCGCGGGAGGCGGGTGCGCGGGCCTGACGGCGGCCATCCGCGCGCGGGACCTCGGGGCCAGCGTGCTGGTGGTCGACCAGAACTTCGACGTCGGCGGCCGGATGCTGCACAGCGGCGCCTTCGTGTCGCTCGGCGGCGGCGATCCGGTCCAGCGCCGGGACATGGCGGGCGAGAGCGACCGGGAGGGGTTGATCACCGTCGATCCGGTCGAGGCGCCGGAAGAGCTCGACGACAGCGTCGATCTCCTGTTCACGGACCTGACCGACTGGTCGGTCGTCGACCGCAAGGCCCAGAGCCCGTACCGCTACAACGAGCGCGAGCTCGCCCGCGCGTGGGCCGAGAACTGCCCGGCCACGCGGCAGTTCCTCATCGACAACTACGTCCGGTTCACGCGCGTCGGCGGCACCCACGGCGGCGGCGGCCTGTCGCGCGCGCGGGGGGCGCGCTGCTTCCTCATGCTCGGCGACCGGACGGACATCCCGGCCGGCACGATCACCGCGGAGGACGCGGGCGTCGCCGACCCCGAGCGCAGCAGCGCGTTCGCGCCGGTGCAGATGAACGACGCGAGCCGGTCGGTCGGCCCCAACGCGGTGAGCAACGGCGCGGCCCTCTCCCGGCCGCTGGAGTACTCGGCGCGGGAGAAGGGCGTCGAGTTCATGCTGCATCGCCGGTTCGCCGACCTCGTGCGCGAGCAGCCCTTCTCGGGCCGGGTGGTGGGCGTGCGGGCCCGCTATTCGCCGCGGCGCCACCCCGAGACCGGCGAGCTGCTGCAGAGTTACTGGCGGAACGGCAACGTCGACGAGCGGCGCGAGACGGTCACCATCCGCGCCCGCCGGGGCGTCATCCTCGCCAGCGGCGGCCACGCCGGCAACCCCGAGGTGCGCGGCATGTTCTATCCCGCCATGCGCGAACCCGCCTTCCCGACGAGCGGGGTCGCCCTGCAGGGACCGCACGGCCAGGACGCCGCGGCCCTCGTGGCCGGCCTGCGGGTGGGCGCCAACCTGGCCGGGATGCAGCAGAACCTGTCGTACCCCACGACGTTCCACGTCTCGACCCGCCTCGGCACCCGCGACGCGTACACGACGATGATGCCCGGACACCCCACGTTCGGCTTCCGCGGCTCGGCCGGGGTCAACGTCGGCAGCGTCGGCTTCGAGGAGTTCATCGCCGTCAACCAGGTCGGGAAGCGGTTCTTCAACGAGGTCCGTCTTCCCGCCCGGCCCGCCGGCAGCCGGTATCCGGGCGACGGCGCCGCCCCCGGCCGGGGCCTCGACCACAAGCCCCTCGACTGGCGCAACTGCCGGAAGGAGTGGGTCCGCGAAATGTACGACTACGACCACGGCCTCGATGCCGCGCTGGCCATGAACGAGGGGTCGAAGCCGCCGCACTACCACTCGGGACCGCTGTGGGCGGTCTTCGACCACGAGGCGGTGGAGCGCACCGGCTGGGAGCTCCGCTACCCCTACGTGGCCGACAACGGCTACTTCTTCCGGGCCGACACCATCGAAGAGCTGGCCGGGAAGATCGCGGCCGGCCACGAGTTCCAGCGGGTGCCGCTGCGTCACCTGGCGGAGACCGTGGCCCGGTGGAACGCCGGCGTGGACGCGGGCCGGGACCCCGAGTTCGAGCGCGAGGCCGACGCGCCGATGTACCGCATCGACCGGCCGCCGTTCTACGCGTTGTCGATCATGGTGATCTGGCACGACTCCTACGGCGGCCTGCGGGTCAACGGCCGCCAGCAGGTCGTGGACATGCAGGGGGAGGCGATTCCCGGTCTCTACGCGGGCGGCGAGGCGGTGGGCGGGTTCAACAAGCACGGCCTCGGCAAGGGCCACGTGCAGGGCTACGTCGCCGGCACCCATGCCGCCGCGGCGCCGTCCGAGCAGGACGGCCGGGGATAGTCCGGAGCGGCGGGCGATGGTGTCGTCGATGGCCCTGCCGCGGCGCCGTCCGAGCAGGACGGCCGGGGATAGTCCGGAGCGGCCATGATCGAGCACGACGATGCGCCGCGCCCGGCCGACGCGTTGCGCCCGGCCGACGCGCCCGGCGAGACGGCGGCCGGCGGCGCCGGGCCGCACGAGGCGCGGGTCGTCGTCTGGGACACGCCGGCCGCCGTCGAGCGCGGGCAGCGCTTCGCCGTCCGGGTCGGGGTCGCCTGCTCGTCCCGGTGCGCGCCCGCGGGCTGGCGGGTGGAGGTGCACGACCACCGCGGCGAGAGACGGGCGGCGGCCACCCTCGGCGACGACCCGTGGCCGGGCACCGGCGGGCTCCACCACGCCGAGGTCGCCCTGGCCGCCCCGGACGCGGAGGGCCTCCACACGTGGGAGGCGATCCTGACCGCCGGTCCGGAGGCGGCGCACGCCGGGGGCCGCGCCCGCTTCGGCGTACGCGTCGTGCCGGCGCCCGCGTGCCGGCTGACGGTGGTCGCCGTGGACGCCGCGAGCGGGGCGCCGGTCGCGGGCGCGCGGGTCGCCGCGCATCCGTACCGGGCGGTCACCGACGCGCGCGGCGTGGCGGAGTTGCGGGTGCCGGCCGGCGCGTACCGGCTCTTCGTGTCGGGGCGGGGCAGCAGGCCCTTCCGCTTCGACGGCGAAGTGCGGACCGACAGGACCATTCGGGCCGCGCTCGCGCCGGACGTGGAACTTTCGGATGCCGACGTCTGGTCCTGATCGCCGGCGCCGGTCCGGCGGGCCGGGACGGCCGGGCCCCGGTGCGCATGCGTCTGGTCCTGATCGCCGGCGCCGGCCCGGCGGGGGAGCTGGTCCGATGGGGAAGATCCTGGCTGTTCTGGTCCTCGGGTGCGCGCCGGTTCCGGCCGCCGCCGCCGTCCAGGTCGACGAGACGGCGCTCGCGCAGGGACGCCGGCTCTACGAGGCGCACTGCGCGCTGTGCCACGGCGCGTCGGGCGCCGGGGCGGCGCCGGGGGTCCCCGCCCTGCGCGGCGCCGACCGGCTCGGGAACGCGGCCCGCGTCGTCCGCGCCATCCGCGCGGGCGGCGCGGACATGCCCCCGTTCCCGGCCCTGGGCGCGGCCGAGGCCGCCGCGCTGGCGAGCTACGTCCGCGGCGCCTGGACGAACGGCTTCGGGGCGGTGACGGCGGCCGAGGCGGCGGCGGTGCTCGACCGCTTCCCGGACGCGGGGCCGGTCGCGTCGGTCGGGGACGGCGTGTTCACCGAGGCCCAGGCGGTGCGCGGCCGGGCCGTGTACTCGGGCGCGTGCGGCCTGTGCCACGGCCGGCGGCTGAACGGCGCGCCCGACGATCCCGACGTGCGCTCCACGCCCCCGCTGGCGCGGGCGCGGTTCCTCCGCCGGTGGGAGGGGCGCTCGCTGGCCGCCCTGCTCGCGTACACGCGGCTGACGATGCCCGAGGACAATCCCGGGTCGCTCACCGACGCGGAGTACGTCGACGTCCTCGCCCACATGCTCTCGACGAGCGGGATGCCGGCCGGGCCGGGCGAGCTCCCGCCCGACCTGCGCCGCCTCGCGCGCATCGAGATACGGCGCTAGCGCGGAGAGCGCCGCCGCGCGGCCCCGCGGCCGGGCTTGACTTGACCTGCCGCGGGGCGCATTCTCTGTCACGTGACCCGATACGCCCGTCGAGTCGTCCAGCAGTCCGTGGCGGATCGCCCGCGCCGCACGGAGAGCGGCGCGGGCGCCGGCGGACAGAGAACGTCCGGCGGACAGAGAACGTCCGGCGGGCAGAGAACGTCCGGCGGACAGAGAACGTCCGGCGGACAGAGAACGTCCGGCGGGCAGAGAACGTCCGGCGGGCAGAGAACGTCCGGCGGGCAGAGAACGCCCGTCCGACAAGGCGCGAGAAGGGCGCATGTCGGGCATGTTCAACCGACGAACAACGCAGTCAGGCGGGATGCATCGCCGCTTGCAATGCCGCGGGGCGTTTCGCCACGGGCTGTCAGGGAGGGCAGACGATGATGCTATCGAGAACGCATGGCGCAGGCCGGTTCCGCGCCCGGCTGCGGGCCGGGGCGTCGTGCGCGGTGGTCGTGGTCCTGGCCGGGGCCGGCGTGCGGGCGGAGGTGCCGGGAACCGCGGCCCTGTCGGGGACGGTGACCGCCTCGCAGCCGTTCACGGCGGCGCAGGTCTACGCGCGCAACGTCGACCGCGGCATCGTGCACATGGTGTATACGAACGGCGGGCGCTACCGGGCCGTCGTCCTGTTCCCCGGCACCTACGAGGTGAGCGCCAGCACGAAGCACCTCGAGTCGGACGTCCGGACGGTGACCCTCGGCGCCGGCGACGCGGCCGAGATCGACCTCGTGCTGGGGGACCTCGAGGGCGACGCGCCCCCGCTCGTCATCCCGGCCGGCCGGACCGCGATGGAGCGCGGCGCGGCGGGGGCGTTCGAGTACGCGAGCTACGACGAGATCTACCCGCCGGGGCCGGGCCGGGAGGTGGCCGAGCAGGTGTGCATGGCGTGCCACGGCGAGAACTTCTTCCCCTCGCGTCCGGGCACCGAGCGGCAGTGGAGGGCGTGGATCGACCACATGGTCGGCAGCACCCTCGGGGAGCAGGACCCCACCCGGTACGCGCAGGGGCTGCTCTCGTTCCGGGCGTCGATGTTCCGCTTCGGCCGGCAGGACCGGGACGACCTGCTGGCGTACGCCGTCGAGCACTTCGGCCCCGACAGCAAGCGCCGGCGCGTGCGCATCGAGCAGCAGACGCCGGTCGACGAAGAGGCCCTCGGCAAGGCGATGTACGTCGAGTACTACCTCGCCAAGGACGGACCCGGCGAGGGCGTCAACGACCCCCGCTGGGCCCGCGACCGGGTCGCGCGCTACGGCCAGGACCCGCGTTTCGACGCGGACGGCAACGTCTGGCTGGTGGACCGCGGCGTCCCGCACCGGCTGGTCAGGCTGGACCCCCGCACCGGGGCGCAGAAGGAGTATCTCTATCCCGATCCCCGGAACGGCAACCACGAGATCCTCATCGATCCCTCCGGGCTGATCTGGCTGCCGGAACACCGGGGCCGCACCGGGGACAAGGAGAAGCGGCTGCTGGGGTTCGACCCCGCGACCGAACGGTTCGAGCACCTGATTCCGATGGACCCCGACGACGTGGTCCGCAACCCGACGAAGTTCATGCAGTCGCTGGCGATGGACTCGAAGGGCGACATCTACGTCGGCTGGATCATGGGCGGGGCCATCAGCAAGTGGGAGCGGGCCACCGGCGAGGTGTCGGTGTTCCGCATCCCGACGCCGCACGCCATCCCCTACGGGGTGGTGGCGGACCGCGACGACAACATCTGGGTCGCCCTGTGGAGCGGGGGCAAGATCGTCAAGTTCGACACGTCCGACCACTCGTGGACCGAGTTCACGCCCCCCACCTGGCCGGGGCACACGCGGCGCCTGAACGTCGATTCCCGGAACAACGTCTGGTGGGGCATCTATTCCGCCGGCCGGCGGCCCGGCAAGCTGGTCAAGCTCGACCAGGCCACGGGCAAGATGACGGAATGGACGATCCCGCAGCAGAACGCGGAACCCTACGACGTCGCGGCCGACCCCGACGACAACATCTGGGCGGCCGACGTCGGCCAGCGCACCGACGGCGAGTACGGCGCCGCGCTCTGGAGGTTCGACCCCCGCGCCGAGGAGTTCACGTTCTATCCGAAGCCGCAGCGGCACGCCGACTCGCCCAAGATCCAGATCACCCGCGACGGCGCCGTCTGGTACTCGCCGCGCGGGAGCCGCGAGGCGCCGGCCTTCGGCGTGCTCTATCCCGACATGGACGAGATAGACGACCTGGGGGCGTTCTACCGGTACGGGCCGCCCGGGTATCCGTTTCCGGCGCCGTCTCCCGCCGCGTTGGCGGGGGGCGCCGACGCCGCCCCGTAACGCGGTCCCGCCCGCGGCGTCGCGGATGCGTCCTCCCGGGACCGCATCCGCGATGCCGGCATCCCTCCGGGCGCGCGTCCCGGCCCGCCAACCGGCGCTCCCGTCCGAGGCGCGCGGCCGTCCGCGCAGACGGCCGTCCGCCAGCCCGCTGTCCGCCCCGACGCGGCGCTCCCGTTCCCCGGCGCCGCGGATCGTCCTTGCCGCACCGCGATTTTTCTCCTTGACCGACCGGTTCGGCCGGTATACAGTCTCAATGCAACTGAGACTCAATCTCAGTTGATGGACAGAGGAAGCGCTTGCCGGCCGGCGCAGGCCGCCGGCCGGTCGAACCCGCGGGTCCGGCGAACCGGACCCCATCACGCGGAGCACGCATGGCGGCGCACGCCCGGAGACAGGCGCAGGCCGCCTCGTGACGTGCAACGGGAGACTTCATGACTCGTTCCGTAGCGCCGCCGTCGCTCGCGGGTCCGGCCCTGGCCCTGGTCCTGGTCCTGCCCGCGCCGGCCGCCGCTCAACCGCCCGTGGCGGATGCCGCGCCGGCGGGGGCCGCGGCTCCCGAGCGGGGCGTGACGCGCTGGCCGGGGTTCCGCGGCGGGCGGGACGCCAACGTCAGCCGCGCCGCCCGCCTGCCGCTCACGTGGTCGGACGACCGGGTCGCGTGGCGGACGGCCGCGCCCGGGTTCGGACAGTCGAGCCCCGTCATCTGGGACGACACCGTGTTCGTCACCTCGGTGGAGGGGGCGATGAAGGAGACCATCCACGTCACCGCCCTCGGGCTCGACGACGGCGCGGAGCGCTGGCGGCGCACCCTCGACGCCGCGGAGGCGTTCGCGTGGAACGACTACGTGTCGAAGGGCGCCCCCACGCCGGCGGTCGACGGCGAGCGGCTCTATGCGTTCTTCGACAGCGGCGACCTGCTGGCCCTGACCCACGCCGGCGAGACGGTCTGGCATCGCCGGCTGGGCGCGGAGTACGGGACGGTCGGCGGCAACCACGGCGTCGGGAACTCCGTTCTGCTGGCCGGCGACGCGGTGGTGGTGCTGCTGACCCGCCGCACCTATTCGTATCTGCTGGCCGTCGATCCGGAGACGGGGGAGACCCGGTGGAAGGTCGATCGCGAACCGGGCGTCGCCTGGAGCTCGCCGGCGCTCGCGCCCGACGGCCGCGAGATCGTCGTCAGCGCGTCGGGGCGCATCGAGGGGTTCGACGCCGCCAGCGGCGAGCGGCTCTGGTTCTTCGAGGGCCTGCGGGGCAACCGCGTGCCTTCGCCCACGGTCACCGACGACCTCGTCATCGTGGGCGGTCTGGCCGTGCCGGCCAACCTCGCCCTGCGCCGGGGCCGCACCGGCGCGCTCGATCGCGCGGACGTGGCGTGGGAGGCGGGTTCGACGTCCAACTTCGCCTCGCCGTTCGCCTATCGGGAATGCGTCTACTGGGTGAATCCGGCCGGCGCCGCCCGTTGTCTGGCCCCCGGAACGGGCGCCGTGCGCTGGACGCACCGCCTGCCCGCGTCCACCTGGGCGACCCCGCTCGGCCACCGCGGGCACGTCTACTTCTTCACCCAGGACGGCGTCACCCAGGTGCTGCGCGCGTCGGACGCCGCGGCGGAGGTGGTCGCCACGAACCGCCTCTCGGTCGATGCGCCGGTCACCGGTTACGCGGCGGTGGACGACGCCATCGTCATCCGCGCGGGGACCGAGGTGATCCGGGTCGGCCGGACGAGGGAGTGAACAGCCCGGCGGCCGCGCGTGCGGACCGCCGGCGCGCGAGTTGCGAAGGACCGTTGACGAGACCCGGCCCCGCCGGATACCCACGAGGAGAATACGCAATGCGACCCCTTCCCCCGACGCCACCCCTGCGCCCCGCCCGCGCCGGCGGGGCGCCGCTCGGATTCGCGGTGCTCGCCCTGGCGCTGTCGAATCCGGCGGGCGCGGCGGCCCAGCCGGCCGACGGGGCGCCGCCGCCGGCCGACCCGCCCGCCGCCACCGGCGCGGTCGCGGACGACGAGCCTCCCACGTTCCTCGATTCCGTGACCGTCTCGGCGACGTTGCGGCCCGCGCCGGTGCGCGACACGCCGGGGACGGTTTCGGTCATCGACAGCCGGACGATCGAGGAACGCCTGGTCAGGGATTTCGCCGACCTCGTCAAGTACGAGCCCGGGGTCTACGTCGAGAACAACGTCACCCGCCTGGGGCTGAACGGGTTCAACGTCCGCGGCATCGGCGGCAACCGGGTGATGACCCAGGTGGACGGGGTGCAGACGTCGGAGCAGTTCGATTTCGGGCCGTTCAACGTCCACCAGGCCGGGCTCGACGTCGACGCGCTGAAGACCGTCGAGATCGTGCGGAGCGCCAACTCGGCGCTCTACGGCAGCGACGCCCTCGGCGGCGTCGTGTCGCTCTTCACCAAGGACCCCGCGGACTACCTGGGCGCCCGGCGGTTCCACCTCGGCGCCAAGACGACCTGGGACGGCCGGTCGGACGCCCTCAACGGCAACTTCTCGCTGGCCGGGGGCGGCGAGAGGCTTCAGGGCTCGCTCTTCGCGAGCGCGTACCGCGGCGGCGAGATCGGCAACAAGGGCGTCGTCGAGACCACCGACGACACCCGCACCGCGCCGAACCCGCAGGACGTCGAGGGCTCGCAGCTCCTGGCCAAGCTCGTGTTCACGCCCTCGCCGGGCAACCGGCTGCGGACGACGGCCGAGGTCTACGACACGCGCGTCGAGACCGAGTGGTACTCGGACCGCGGCCTGCTGGACTTCGGCCGCTTCCAGTACGTCACGCTGGACTCGGACGCCGTCGACACCCAGGAGCGCCGGCGCGTGTCGCTCGACCACACCCTCGCCGACCGCGGTCTCGACCAGCTGACGTGGCGCGTCTACGGCCAGTTCAACGACACCGCGCAGATCGTCGACCGCGAGCGGATGACCTTCGGCTTCGGTCCTCCGCTGCCGTCGCTGCGCCACGGCACGGTCGCCTTCGAGCAGGTCGGCTACGGCGGGTCGCTGCAGGCCCTGCAGTGGCTGGGCGACCCCGAGCGCGGCGTGCTGGTGACGGCCGGCGCCGGTTACAAGCAGGACTACTTCGACATCCTGCGCGACCGCACCGAGGTCCACGGGGTCACCGGCGCCCCCGTGCCGACGAGCCTCATCTTCCCCACCAAGTACTTCCCGGAGAGCACCGTCGTGGAGGCCGGCGCGTACCTGCAGGCGGAGATGCAGTTCGGCCGCGTCTCGTTCACGCCGGGCGTGCGCTTCGACCACTTCGCGCTCGACGCGAACCAGAACGATCCGGTGTTCGTCGCGAGCCTCAACCCCGAGGCCGCCGACTTCTCCGACGCCGCGGTGTCGCCGAAGCTCGGCGCGGCGTTGCGGGTGAGCGAGGCGGTGACCCTGCACGCGCGCTACGCCGGCGGGTTCCGGGCGCCGCCCTACAGCGCCGTCAACACCGGGTTCACCAACCCCCGCGGCGGCTATACGACGCTGCCCAACCCGGGCCTGCGGGCCGAGACGAGCCGGAACGTCGAGGTCGGGGCGCGGGCCGCGTTCGCGCGGGCGAGCCTCGGGTTCACCGTGTTCTCGAACCGCTACGACGACTTCATCGACTCGACGTTCATCGGGATCAACCCGCGGACGGGATGGCGCGAGTTCCAGAGCCGCAATCTCGAAGAGGCCAGGATAGAAGGCGTCGAGCTGCAGGGCGAGGCGCGTCTGGCCGCCGGCGCGACGCTGCGCTGGAGCTATGCGCGGATCGGCGGGAACGAGGTCCTGAAGGGCGCGGTGGTGCCGCCGCTCGCCGAGGAGACGCCGCTCGGCTCCATCGCCCCGAACGAGGGCGTGGTCGGCCTGCGGTACGTCCGGCCGTCGGGCCGCTGGGGCAGCGAACTGTCGGTCCGGCTGGTCGAGTCCTACCAGGGCGCCGACGAGACGCAGTTCGCGCCCGACGCGTACCAGGTGGTCGACCTGGTCGGGTTCGTGGCGCTCACGGAGTCGGCGACGTTCCGGCTGGGCGTCCTGAACCTGGCGGACAGCAAGTACTTCGAATGGTGGAACGTCCGGAACGTGGCGGCGCAGGACCCCGTGCTCGACCGGTACTCGAGCCCCGGGATCGGCGTCGTCGCGGCGCTCGGATACGACTGGTAGCCGGGAGCATCGCGCCCCGGCGGGACGCAGGATTCGAGGCGCCTGGCGTCCGGCGCCCGGCAAAGGAGGTGTCTGGAATGGAATCGACCGCGCATGGCGGCCGCGAGTCGGAGACGTTGGCCCACGAGGCGGGGTTGGCCGTGTACCAGTGCGGACACGGCCTGCTCCACCTGCGCGTGAACCGCGTGACGTTGACGCTCGAGCCGGAAGAGTTCAGCCGGCTCGCGGCGCTCGTCGGGGAGGCCAGCATCCGGCTGGGGGTCCGGGCGGCGGTGCGCACGTGCGCCGCGCACTAGGAAAAACCGGTGAGGTACAGAGACATGTCGAAACGATTTCGGACGCGGTTGCTGCCGGCGCTCGCCTTCGTGCTGCTGGCGCCCGGCGTCGTCGGGGCGCAGCCGGGAATCCTGCTGCTCGCGCACGGAGGTCGCGGCGAGTGGAACCGGAAGGTCCTCGACCTGGCCGCGCAGGTCGACGCGGACCGGCCGGTCGAAGTGGCGTTCGGCATGGCGAACAAGCGTGCGATCCAGGACGCCGCGGACCGCTTGGCGGCGCGCGGCGTCGCGGGGATCGTCGCGGTCCCGCTGTTCGTCTCGTCGCACAGCAGCGTGTTCCGCGCCACCGAGTACCTGCTGGGGCGCCGGGACGATGCGCCGCCGCAACTCCAGGCGTTCGCCCGGATGAGCGCCCGCGGCGACTCCGGGGAAACCGGCGTCGACCCCGGTTTCGATTGGACCACGCCGGTCGAGACCCCGGCGCCGATCGCGATGACGCCGGCCCTGGACGCGCACGAGCTCGTCGCCGACGTCCTCGTCTCCCGCGCCGCCGACGTCAGCCTGGCGCCGGAAGAGGAGGTCGTGGTGCTGGTGGCGCACGGACCGGGCTCGGCGGAGGACAACGCGCTCTGGCTCGACAACATGCGGAGACTGGCCGAACGGATGGGACCGCGCGTCGCCTTCCGCCGCATCGAGTACCTGACGGTGCGCGACGATGCGTCCGAGCCGGTCCGGGCGCAGGCGGCGGCGGAACTGCGCGCCGTCGTGGAGGGCATCGTGGAGGAGGGGGCGGCCGCCCTGATCGTGCCGCTGCTGCTGTCGTACGGCGGCATCGAGGTCGGCATCCGGGAGCGGATCGAGGGGTTGCCGTACCGGATGGCGCGCGAGGCCCTGCTGCCGGACGAGCGCCTGGCCGAGTGGGTGCTGATGCAGGCGGCCCGATATGGGTCCTTCTGACGTCTTGCCCGGCGGGCGTTTTCCGGGGTTCCACCACGGGCTGACGTGACGGCGGTTGGTGGCCGGCCCGGTGGGAAGCGCCGGTCCGCCGCGTCGACGCGACGACGGCGCTGATCGCGCCGGCGGCGCAGGCGGCCGCGGAAGCCGCGGTCATGGAAGCGATGGGCGGCGGCCCCCTGAACCCCGGCGACTCGTTCACGCTCGATACGAACGATCTGTTCAACTGGGCCCCGGCCGCCGTCGACGCGGCGTTCGGGGCCTCCGTCAACGGCGCGGCCGCGAGCGCGAGGGTCAGCGGCGAAACGGTGACGGTCGAGGCGAAAGAGGCGGGAGACGCCGTCGTCACCGTGACCGCGACCGGGACGGCCCGGGGGTCGTCGGCCGTCAGCACGAGCCAGACGGTGGCGAACACCGCGAGCGTCACGTTCGACGTGCAGGTCGTGCTGGCCGACCTCGCGATCACGCTGTCGGGTCCCGAGGACGTGAACGTCGTCGAGGGCGGCCAGCCGGCCCGGGTGACGGCGACGGCGAACCGCGTGGTCACGAAGGACACGACGGTCCGTCTGTCCGCGACGGGTGGCGACGCGGTTCCGGGCGACTACTCGGTCGGGAACGTCGTGATCGAGGCGGGCGACGACGAGGGCTCCACCCTGCTGACGGCGACGGCCGACGACGAGACCGAACGGTCCGAGACGCTGACGCTCCGGGGAGTGTTCGTGGACGACGAAAGCGGCGAGGACGGACAGACCGTGAATTCCTTGACGTTCAACCTCTGGGATGCGGCGGTCCCGGCCCTGCCGGTCGTCGCGCAGCTCCTGCTGGCGGCGTTCCTGGCCGTCGGCGGCTGCCGCCGGTACCTGCGGCGGCGGTAGCGTCCGGCGGCTTTTCGCGGCTCTCCCCTGCCCCTTCTCCTCCGACGTGCCGGGGGGGAGGGGGCTTTTCTTCGTTCGGACCGGCGCGCGTCGGGGCTGGCCGCGTGGTGGTAGGATCACGGCATGGCGCCGCCGACCGCGTCCGCCGCCGCGCACGGGCCGGTCGGCCGGCCCGCGCCCGCCGGCGGCCCCGACGCCCCGGCGCGGATCGAGGTCGCGATGCCGCGGGGGCTCTTCGACCGCCTGACCGCCGGCGACGACGCGCCGCGCTGTCGGTACGACGAGCGCACCGGCCTCGCCGAGTTCGTGGCCGAGCCGGGCTTCGCCCACGAGGGTCCGGCCGCGCGGATCACCCAGTTGTTCGGGCGCATCGCGGATGCGCTGGCCGACGAGGGCCGCGAGGTCTCGTGGAGCCCGGCCGGCGCCCTGCGCCTGCTGAGCGGCGACGGGGCCTTCGAGCCCGACGCCAGCCTCTATCTCGACCCCGAGGCGGAACGCGCCGTCCGGCGGGTCGACGGGTACCTGGACGTGCGGACCGGCATGCCGCCGCCCGACCTGGTGGTGGAGGTCGACCGCGGCCGCCGTTCGCGGCGCAAGCTCGCCCCCTATTTCCGGATGGGCGTCAAGGAGGCGTGGACGACGGACCGCGGGGACGGCGTCACCCTCTGGACACCGGACGCGGGCGCGGCCGAGGGTTTCCGATCGATTTCGGCCAGCGTCGTCCTCCCGGGGCTGACCGGCCCCGACCTCGCCCCGCTCTGCGCACCCGGCGACCCCCGCGAGCAGGCCCGGCGCTCGCGGGGCCTCGCCCGCCGCGTCGCCGCGCGGATCCTCGCCGCGTCCCGGAGATGAGCCTCAACCGACGAACAACGCAGTCCGGCGGGACGTATCGCCGCTCGAACGCCGCGGGATGTTTCGCCGCGGGCTGCCGCGGCCCTCGCGCGACATGAGCCTCGGACTGACGCCGGACGGGCGCCTTCGGTGGACGCCCGGCGACGGCGGCGCCGTCCCGCCCGCCGCGGCCCGGCTGGAGTCCGCGTTCGCGGCCGACTGGCGCGAAGCCCTGTTCACCCTGGCCGCGGACCGGACCGATACGCACGGACTGCCCGCCCTGCGCTTCTGGCAGCAGGTGGCCGAGCGCCACCTGACGGCGTTGTGTCATCTGCCCGAGCGCGAGACCGAGGTCGAGCCGCCGGCGTCGGCCGACTGCGCCGCGTTGATCCTGGCCGCCCCGCCGATGCGCGGGGGCGAGTATCTCGCAGAGGACACCCTGCGCGTCGTCTGGGGCCACCTCGACGAGTGGGTGCGGCAGACGGTCGGCGGCACGTCCGGCGGCCTGCCCGCGTTCCTGCGCGCCCGCGCCCCGAGCTGGCACCAGGTCGGCCGCGTCTGCTTCCACCTGGCCGAGAACCGCAACGACGAAGACCGGCCGTTCGCGTTCATGGCCACGTACTCGTCCGGGTTCGGCGCGGCCGGGCGGGTGCGGCACCTGCCGTTGCGCCGCGCGCTGGAGCAGTACGCCGGGGCGAAGAACCGCGCGGCCCTCGTCGCCCTGCTGTCGCCGATCCAGCAGGCGGCCGAGACGTGCGGCTGGGTGCGGGAGCTGGTCGACTCCGGCGACGTCTACCTGGCGATGGCGTGGACGCCGGACCGCGCCTACCGGCTCCTGCGCAGCGTGCCGGCGCTGGAGGAAAGCGGCCTCACGGTGCGGCTGCCGAACTGGTGGCGCAAGCGGCCGCGGCCGCAGGTCAGCGTCACGGTCGGCGGCGACGCCCCGTCGATGGTGGGCGCCGACGCGATGCTCGATTTCGACGTGCGCGTCGCGCTGGGCGGCGAGCCGCTGTCGCGCGCCGAGGTCGAGACGCTGCTCGCCGGCGAGGGCGACCTCGTGCTGCTCAAGGGCCAGTGGGTAGAAGTGGACCGCGACCGCCTGCGGCAGGCGATCGACCACTGGGAGGCGGTGCGCCGGGTAGCGGGCGACGACGGTATCTCGTTCATCGAGGGCATGCGGCTCCTCGCGGGCGCGTCGGCCGATCTGCGCCACGAGGAAGAAGCGGAGATCGAACGCCCCTGGGTGCGCGTCGACGCGGGCGACGGGATGCGCCGGCTGCTGGCGGGCATGCGCCGGCCCGACGCGCTCGATCCGGTCGCCGTCGGCGGCGCGCTGCGGGCCACGCTCCGGCCCTATCAGCGCGACGGCGTGGCGTGGCTCCGGCTGCTGACGGCGCTCGGCCTCGGCGCCTGTCTGGCCGACGACATGGGGCTCGGCAAGACCCTGCAGGTGCTGGCGCTGCTGCTGTGCGACCGCGGCGCGGACGCGCCCCGGCCGGGGCCGTCGCTGCTGGTCGTCCCCGCGTCGTTGCTCGGGAACTGGCGCCGGGAGGCCGAGCGGTTCGCGCCGACCCTGGCGCTGCAGTTCCTGCATCCGGCGGAAACGGACCGCGAGACGCTGGCGGCGGTCTCGGCGGCGCCGGCGCAGCGCCTGGCCGAGGTCGATCTGGCGGTCACGACCTACGCCATGCTCCCCCGGCAACCGTGGCTGGGCGACGTGCCGTGGGGGCTGGTCGTCCTGGACGAAGCGCAGGCCGTCAAGAATCCGGCGACCCGGCAGAGCCGGGCCGTGCGCGCGTTGCCGGCCCGGGCCCGCATCGCCCTCACCGGCACGCCGATCGAGAACCGCCTGGGCGATCTGTGGGCGCTGTTCGACTTCCTCAACCCCGGCCTGCTCGGCTCGCGCGACGTGTTCGACCGCTTCGTCAAGGAGCTGCAGAAGCGCGAAGAGCAGCCGTTCGCGCCGCTCCGCCGGCTGGTCGCCCCCTACGTCCTGCGGCGCCTCAAGACGGACCGCCGCATCATCGACGACCTGCCGGACAAGACCGAGACGACCCGCGACTGCCACCTCACCCGCAAGCAGGCCACCCTCTACCAGCGCGTCGTGCGGTCGATGCAGCGGGAGCTGGAGACCGCCGAGGGCATCGCCCGGCGGGGCGTGGTGCTGCGGGCGCTCGTGCGGTTGAAGCAGGTGTGCAACCACCCCAGCCAGCTTTCCGGCGACGGCGACTACCGCCCCCGCGACAGCGGCAAGTTCGCGCGCCTGGCCGAGATCTGCGAGGAACTGGCCGAGCGGCAGGCGCGGACGCTGGTCTTCACGCAGTTCCGGGAGATCATCGACCCGCTGGCGGACTATCTGGCGACGGTCTTCGACCGCCCCGGCCTCGTGCTGCACGGGGGGACCGGGGTCCGAAAGCGGCAGGAGCTCGTGGAGCGGTTCCAGCGCGGCGACGGGCCGCCGTTCTTCATCCTCTCGCTCAAGGCGGGCGGCACGGGCCTGAACCTGACGGCGGCGTCCCACGTCGTCCACTTCGACCGCTGGTGGAACCCGGCGGTGGAGAACCAGGCCACCGACCGCGCCTTCCGCATCGGGCAGAAGCGCAACGTGCTGGTCCACCGGTTCGTCACGCGCGGCACCGTGGAGGAGCGCATCGATCGGATGATTGCCGAGAAGCGGCAAATGGCGGATGATCTGCTCGGCGGCGACGGCGAGATCGACCTCACCGCGCTGTCCGACGACGAGTTGATCGATCTGGTGCGCCTCGACGTCACGCGCGCGAATCCGCTGGCGGCGGCCTGACGGGATCCCGACGTTGCCCTGGTATCCGCCCTACGTTCCGGTCGCCGTGCGGCGCGCCCGCGCCAGGCTGGAGATGCGCGAGCTGCGCGAGCGCGGCGTGGACGTGCAGCCGGTCGAGATCGAGGGACGGACCATCGCCAGGAGCTTCTGGGGCCAGCGCTGGTGCCGGCACCTGGAATCGTTCTCCGACTACGCCAACCGCCTGCCGCGCGGCCGCACCTACGTGGGCAACGGCTCGGTCTGCCACCTGGCGATCGAGGAGGGAGGCGTGGACGCGCGGGTCGCGGGGCGGGAGCTCTACCACGTGGTCGTGCGGGTCAAGAAGCTCCCGCGGCCGGCGTGGAAGGCGATGAAGAGCGCGTGCGCCGGGCAGATCGGGTCGGTCCTCGAGCTGTTGCAGGGCCGGCTGTCGGATCGGGTCATGGAGATCGTCGCCCACCGCGACACCGGCCTGTTCCCCAAGCCGGGCGAGATCAAGCTGGCGTGCGACTGCCCGGACTGGGCCACGATGTGCAAGCACGCGGCGGCCGTCCTCTACGGCGTCGGCAACCGTCTCGACCACGGTCCGGAGCTGCTCTTCCGGCTGCGCGGCGTCGACGAGGCGGAACTGATCGCCGCCGACGTGGCGCTGCCCCCGAAAGCGGCCTCCGCCGACACGCTCGCGGACGGCGATCTGGGGGGTATCTTCGGCATCGACCTCGACGCCGGCGCCCGCGCGCCGCGGCCGAAGCGGCGGCCGAAGGCGGGGGAGACGCGGCGGCCGCGTGCCTCGCGGGCCGGGACCTCGGCCGCGAATGCCTCCCGCGGCGCGGCGCCGGGGTTCCGTCCCACCGGCGCGCTGATCGCCGAGATGCGCGCCCGGTCCGGCTGGTCGGTCGCGGAGTTCGCGGGTCTGCTGCGGGTCTCCGGCACGACGGTGCGCCGTTGGGAAGCCACGCCGGGGCCGCTTGCGTTGCGCCGCGCGGCCCGGGACGCCCTGACCGTGCTGCGCCGGGAAATCGAGAGGCACGGAGGTTGACGGTCGGCCGGGCCGCGCATCCGGCGCGGCCGGTTCCCGCGGTGTCCATACCCGTTCGGGGCCGAGGCCGCACCGTAATCGACGACCCCTGAGCGCCGACGAGCGCTCGTCCCACGAATTCGACGTGCGCCCCGTCGCGCATGGCGCCGCCGCGGGGTCGGTGGTATAACGGCCCGTGGTGGAATGCCCGCGGCATGGCGAGCCCGTCTGACTCGCTTGCCGTTCGCTGGCGCCCCTTCGGGCGCAATGCGGCGCGGAGTTCACCACGGCCGGCACAGGGCGGTGCGGGCGGCCGCGCGGGGTGCGGGCGCCGCCGCGCCGCCTCGAGGAGTTGCGGACCATGTCGAACGAAACTCGCGGCGGAGTCGGCGGATCGCGGGAGCGCGGACGAGGTCTCGCGGCGGCGGCGCGGGCGGCGGCCGTCGGTCTGGCGGCGGCCCTGGGCGCGGGCGGCGGCGCAGCGGCGCAGCCCGCGGGCGCCGACGGGGCCTTCACCTCGGACCAGGCGGCCAGCGGCTGGTCGGTCTACGGCATCCAGTGCGGCGAATGCCACGGGCCGGGCCTCGAAGGGATGGTGCACGCGCCGCCGCTGTCGGGCGTCGAGTTCCTGAACGGCTGGGCGGGGCGTACGACCGACGAGCTGTTCGAGTACCTGCGCGACGAGATGCCCCCGGGGCAGGCCGGCGTGCTCAGCGACGGGGCCTATCTGGGGCTGGTGGCCTACCTGCTCGAGGCGAACGGCGCCCTGGCCGGCGACCGCACCCTGACCGCCGACGCGGGGGTGACGATCGGCGACGCGGCCGACGTCGCCGAGGCGCGCCGCGCCGCGGGGGCCGGCGAGCGTCCGCGCCGGCGGACGTCGCGGTTCGTCAACCGGGAGGTGCCGCACGAGATGACCCCGGTGACCGACGCGCTGCTCGCGGACCCGCCGGCGGGCGACTGGCCGAGCTGGCGGCGGACGCGCGACGGCCACGGCTACAGCCCGCTCGACCAGGTGACGCGCGACAACGTCGCCGACCTCCAGCTCGCGTGGTCGATCGCCGTCCGGCCGGGGAACCACCAGACGACGCCGCTCGTGCACGACGGCGTGATGTTCCTCGCCAGCCCCGGCAACGTCGTCCAGGCCATCGACGCGGCGACCGGCGACGTCATCTGGGCGCACCGCGCGCGGCTGCCCGAGGACGCGCGCCCCGGGGCCACCCGCACGCTGGCCCTCTACGGCGACAAGGTGTTCCTCGCCAGGGCCGACGCGGTCCTCGTCGCGCTCGACGCGCGCACCGGCGCGGAGGCGTGGCGGACGGTCAAGGGCGACTACGCGCAGGGCTTCCGGCAGAACGCCGGCCCGGTCGTCGCCGACGGCGTGGTCGTCACCGGCACCAACGGCTGCGAACGCTTCAAGGAGCAGACCTGCTTCATCACCGGCCACGACCCCGACACCGGCCGGGAGCTCTGGCGCACGTCCACCATCGCGCTGCCCGGCGACCCGAACGACGGTTCGTGGGGCGACACCCCGCCGTATCTGCGCGCGGGCGGCGACGCCTGGATTCCGGGGAGCTACGACGCGGATCTCGGTCTCTTCTTCATCGGGACCGCCCAGGCGAAGCCGTGGGTGGCGGCCAGCCGGGGCATGACGACGCGGCAGGACGCGCTGTACACCAATTCGACGCTGGCCCTCGACCCGCGGACGGGGCAGGTGGAGTGGTACTTCCAGCATGCGCCGGGCGAGACGCTCGACCTCGACATCGTGTACGAGCGGGTGCTCGTCGACGCCGACGGCGCGCGGTGGCTCTTCACGATCGGGAAGGACGGCATCCTCTGGAAGCTCGACCGGCGGACCGGCGCGTTCGTCGACCTGCGCGAGACGGTGCACCAGGACGTCTTCGCGTCGATAGACCGGACCACGGGCGCGCTGACCTACCGGGACGACCTGCAGGACATCGCGATCGGCGAGCGGGTGTTCGCGTGCCCCAGCCTGCTCGGCGGCCACAACTGGCAGGCATCGGCCTACCATCCCGGCGCCGGCGCCCTCGTCATCCCCCTCCACCAGGCGTGCATGCACCTGACCGGGCGCGAGGTCGAGTTCGTCGAGGGCGGCGGCGGGACCGCCGGCCGCTACGAGCTGCTCGAAATGCCCGGCAGCGGCGGCAACGTCGGCAAGCTGGCCGCCTACGACGTCCGCACGATGGAAGAGCTCTGGAGCCACGAGCAGCGGGCGCCCTTCCTGACGTCGGCGCTCACCACCGCCGGCGGCCTCGTCTTCGCGGGCGACGGCGCCCGCTACTACCGCGCGTTCGACGTCGAGACCGGCGAGGTGCTCTGGGAGACCCGGCTCGGCGCGTCGGCGCACGGGTACCCCGTCACCTACGAGGCCGCCGGCCGCCAGTTCATCGCGGTCCCCGCTGCGCTCGGCGGCGTCTTCCGCAGCCTGACGGCGAAGCTCAGCCCGGAGATCTACCAGCCCGAGGGGGGCAACGCGCTCTACGTCTTCGCGCTGCCGGAGTGACTTTCCCCTGACCGCCGCGGGCGGATTTCCGGCGCAGGGTTCATGCCGGAAAGCTCTTTCGTTCCGTGAATTCGGCTCGGGGTTCGTCGTCAGAAGCCGCCTTGCCGGTCATATGCCGCGCAGGGCAGGCTGCTGGCGGCGTGATCGGCGGGTTCGGGCGTCGCGAAGATGCTCGCTTCGAACGGCAGCGCGGGACGGAACTGCAAACGGAGGGACGACGATGCATGGACGGTTGCGGCTCCTGGTGGTCGCCATGGTTCTGGCGGCGTGCGTTCGTCAGGCCGGGGCCCAGACGGGGCCGTACATCCAGATGGACCTGGGGATGACGGTCGCGCCGTCGCTCGGCGTGCGCGGGTCGGACAACGACTGGGGCACGAAGTGCGACTTGATCATCAACCCGCTCGGCGTCGAGGCCGGCGGCGAATGCGACTCCGCGCCGGCGCCCACGTCGTGGACCAACGAGTTCGGCGGGGGGCGCGGCGTCGGGTCGGGGTTCGCGCTCGGACACGACTGGGGGGGCGTCAGGCTCGAAGGGGAGTACTTCCGCCGGGTCACCGCCTACGACCGTCGCGCGGACACGGACATCTTCGACGACGTGACGCTCGACAAGCAGGAGCAGGAAATCGAGGCGGCGTTCGGCCGCGTGGACGACCTGCAGGGGCACGGCGTCTTCGCGAACGCGTACTTCGACTTCACGCCCGCTGGTTCGCCGTGGACTTCTTACGTCGGCGGCGGCGTCGGCCTGGAGCGGGCGACCCTCGACTACGGTTCGGTCTGGAAGCGCAACGACGATCCCGATCGGATCGCGACGTTCACCGATCCGCTGCTGCGCGCCGGGCTCGCCGGCACGACGACCATCGGCGACGCCCGGCTGACCGACGTGGTCGCGGGCTATCAACTGCTGGCGGGCGTCGACCGCCGGCTCGGCGACCGGGTCGCGCTGGGCGTGAAGTTCCGCTGGGCGGACTTCGGCGGGTTCGTGAGCGACGCGATCCCCTGGGACCAGCTCCGCAGCCACGAGTCGAGCGTCGGCCGCGGCGAAGACGTCCTCTATCACGTGACGACGGACGACAGCCGGTTCTGGGGAGTGAGCCTCGGCCTGAAGTACCGGTTCTGACCCGGCCGGCGGCGGGCCGGCCGGGTCGCCCGGCCGCGGACGCGCGCACAGGACCGGATGGTCAAGCTGAGCGACACCGAGAAAGGGACGCCCCGGCTACGGACGCGCGCGGGACCGGGTCTCGGTGCAGTCTTCCGATCCGCGGTACAGCTCGTGAACGAAAGGACGGGTTCTACTCATGCTCAGGGGTTGGGTCGTGCGGGAATTCATGGTCTACATATTCTGGCCGGTCGCCGTGTTCTCCGGACTGGTCGTGTTCGTTTCCTGGCTCGGCCCGATGGGCGTGACGGGGGAGACGCTGCAGGACGTCGTGATATGGGGAGTCGGACTCACCGCAACGGGAGTCGGATCGAGATGGGTCCATCGACGGAGAGCAGCTGAAGGAGACGGCGCGGTTTCGATGATCGTCATGTCGGTGCCCGTGTGGGTGTGGGTGACGTTTGCCGCGGCGCACGGCGTATTCGTCGGGGGGATACTGGCCCTGCCCCTGGAGATGGATTTCACCGTCATGATGCTCGGTGGCGGAGTTCTTGCCGCTCCCCTGGGTTTCGTACTGCGCAGGAGCGCCGCATGGCCGGGCAAGGCGGAGGGATGGTTGACGATGGTCAGGGCTCTCCCCGGCTGGATGTGGGTGGCGCTGGGGGCAGGGCACGGCGCGTTCGTGGGGGCGGTGCTCGCCTTGCCGCTGCAATTCGATCTCGCCCTCGCAATGGCCGGGGGCGCGGGGATCGGAATGGCCCTGGGGCTCGTCTTGCGCGGAAGCGTCCAGTGGCCCGAAGGAGGGCGGCGGGAACGGGACGGGAACGAGGATCAGGTTGTCGAACCTCGGTCGTCGGGGTGACGCTCGGCGGATGTAGCCATTCGCGCAGTGGCGGGCAATCCGGCGACGCATGGCGATGCGAGAGGGGTGACGCGATCCGTTCGATGGCCCGCCGCCCATGCATCGGACGGGCGACGTCCGAAGACGTATCCATGCTCGTTTTCCGCCGCCGCCCTCGATGGCGGCCGAACGTCGCCCGCGAGCCGGATTCGCCAGCCCGAGGCTGTACGTTTTCGTGGCGGAGTCGGAGGGCCGTCGCGGGTCAGTCGCCGAGGAGTTCGCCCCGCCACAGCGCGTCCAGGAAATCCCTGACCGGCAGGATGCGGATGCCGTCGACGACCCGGGCCACGGACTCGCCGCAGACGACGATGCGGTGCGCCAGGGGAGTTTCTTCGGCCAGCCGGCGCAGCCCGCGCAGGTCGCGGCCGGTGACCGCGCCGGTCGCCTTCACCTCGACGGCCGCGGCGTCGCCCACGACGAAGTCCACCTCCGAGCCGTCCGCGGTGCGCCAGAAGGTGAGCGGACGCGGGTCGCGCGCGTAGCCGAGCCAGGCCCGCAGCTCGCAGAAGACGAGCTGCTCCAGGGCCGGGCCGAACGCCGCGCTGCCGGCCTCGATGCGGGTGACGCCGGCGAGCACGTTGGCGACGCCGGGGTCGAAGAAGTACAGCTTGGCGTGGGACACCGGCTTGCGGCCGGCGCGGCGGGGCGAGAACGGCGGCAGCAGCGTGGCCACGAGCGTGTCCTCCAGCACCCGGAAGTATTCGCGGACGGTGCGCGCGGGCACGGCGGCGTCCGAGGCGAGGCGTTCGAACACGATCGGCTGCCCGCGGCTGCCCGCGGCGGCGGCGAGGAAGCGCGAGAACGGTTCGATGCCGCGCACCAGTCCTTCCGCCTGCACCTCGAGCCGCAGGTAGTTGCCGCAGTAGGCGCGCAGGTCCTCCACGGGGTCGTCCGACAGGTAGATGGACGGAATGCCCCCGACGTTGACGGCCCGTAGCAGGTCCCAGCCGGGCACCTCGGCGGAGACGAACGGGAACAGGATGCGCGTCCGCGCCCGCCCGCCGAGCAGGTTCACGCCGCCCCGCCGCAGCTTCACCGGGCTGCTCGCGGCCAGCACGAACCGCAGGCCGCGGCTTTCGATCAGGTCGTGCGCGTCGTCGAGCAGGCTCGGCAGCTTCTGGATTTCGTCGATGATCACCGGCCCCGACCCGGGGTCGCGCGCGGCCAGCTCGGCCCGCAGCCGGCCGGGTTCGCGCGAGAGCCGCAGGAACACGTCGCCGCGCAGCAGGTTGAACCACGGCGCGTCGGGGAACGACCGCCGAAGCCACGTGGTCTTGCCCGTCTGCCGCGGCCCGAACAGGAAGACGGACCGGTGGCGCAGGTCGGCGGCGAGGTCGAGACGGCGCGGCAGCATGGAGACCTTCACGGGAACCGGCCCATGATAGCGCAGGCTTCATGCCGAAAAAACCGGTTTTTCCGCAGAACATTTGCGGATTATGCGCTGGCCGAGGGCATCCGGACTCGTCCGGTCCGCCCCCGGTCACGGCCGCGCGCGGAACCGGGTCTCGGTGCAGCTTCCGAAGTCGATGACTTCCGCGGTCTTCCGCTGCAGGGCGCGGAACTCTTCGTCGGCCAGGAGGATCTCGTTGAAGACCCGGCGCAGGTCGGGGTCGGGGTGCCGCTCGCTGAAGAGGATCTGGTCGACCGGCCGCTCGATGTTCTGGAAGCCCGTCATCCAGCGCCCGGTCCTGGCGGACATCCCGGCGGCGGGGTGCTTCCGCCCGACCAGGTCGACCAGTTCGCGCGCGAGCGCCTCGGCCTCGGCCTCCCGGCCGGGCACGATGTTGCAGACCCGCTGAAAGACCCACGGACGCTCGTCCCGCGGCCCTGCTTCCCCCTGCCCGGCCCCCGCGGCGCAGGCCAGCGCGGCGGCGGCGATGACGGTCTTCATGGCGCTCTCCTCTCACCCGACGTGGTTGCCGCATCGGTTCGACACGGGACCTCCTTCCGAGCCGTGCCTTCGGTGACGGCCGAGCCGGCCACGGCCGTGTCGCCGGTCACGACAGGGGGGCGAGCTGACCGGCCGCGACGAGGATTCCGACCAGGCCGCGGACCGCCGTTCGCGCGCCGATCCGTCGCATGTCTCAACCCTCCCAGTGTGCCACGGAGGTGATCTTGCGGCAGCGGGCCGGTCGCGGCCGGCGTCGAGAAATCGAGGCCCCGGCGTGGTCACATCAGCTTTCATCATACGTATTTTCGGAAGGGCCAAAAAGACAAATTTTCGGGTTTTTCCGGGCGGCCTTTCGGTCGATCCCCGCGGACGTCGTCTCTGACGGCGACGATCGCCGGGTCCCGAAAGCCCGCGACTCTCGCCCGCCTCGCAAGTCGAAGTCCTATCGCCGCTCCTGCGGCGCCGCCGCTCTTTCTTTCCGTTCCCGCCGCCGTTCGGATTCCTGCCGACGTTTCGATGAGCCTCGTCTTCGACGACTCGGCAATCGCCGGGAACGGCGAAGAGACCGAACACCTGAGCGGACGCCTGTCGGCGTCGGGTGGCGGGTGGTGGAGGTTCCGGCGGTCTCAGGTCGAAAAGCTCCCTCGTGCCGACCGTGGGTTCTGCGGCGGGTCTGCGTCTGTATGCCGAACCCCCTGGCTGACCGCGGTCCCGCGGCGAGTTCCCCGTCGGGTTATCGCATTCCTCCGTTGGTGCTGGCATCGGTCATGTGCCTGTTTTCACGCCTGTATTGGGGGCCGAGTTCACGTGGGCCGCGGTTCGCGGTTCGGAACGGTCGCGGGCTACGGCTTGGCGCGGCGGTGAAGCGAGTTCTGAATCACGACGGCGCTCGTGCTGATTCCGGTGCGGGAAGGTCGGTGAAACCGACGGCGATGGTGCGGTCGGCAACCGAACAGGAAAGGAGGGTTCGCACATGACGATTCGGCGACGCCCGACGGCGGTCGTGGCGCCTCTGGCGGTGGTCCAGCCGGTGGCGTCACCCGTGCCCGTGCAGGCGTCGCAAGGGCCGTCCGTATGGGGCGCAAGCCGGAGGTCCTGTGCCGCAACTGGGGAGGGCGCGTCTTCCGCTTTCCCGTCCGGCTCTGCGATTGGCCCTGACCGGTCGATTGACCGGGGAGAACGAAGCGTGGGGGCGGCCTCCGGCAAGCCCCCGGACAAACGAGGGCCGTCCCGGCCCCAATCTACACGAGGAGGTTGTTCATGACGACACGGCGACGTTCGACTCTGGCGGTGGTTCTTGGTATTATGGCCGTGATGCTGGCGCTTGTTCACGCGACGGCCTACGACGCGAACGCGAACCGCCCCGGCCCGACGATGGCGCGGTTCATCCTGCCCGACTTCGGGATCGACGGCGTCGACCCCTTCGGTCCTTTCGGTTTCTCCGACGGCAATCTGCACTACTGGGGTAAGGAACCGCCGCCGGGAGGAAACGAGAGTTTCACCCGGGAATGCGACGAAATACAGAGAGAGATAACCAACGCCACGTTGACCATGACGGCGATATGCGGGGCCATAGGTGCGGGCCTGGCTGTGGTCACGGTCCTTGGGGGAGGCGCGCCGGCTCCAGTGGGGGCTGCCGTGGCGGCCCTGTGCGGCAATCTGGGAGCACAACTTGCCGTCTTGCAGATGCGTAAGGCGCAAATGTGCGGGTGACTTGATCCGTCCGGGCGGTCGGGAATACCAGGGTGTTGCGAGTTCCCGGCCGCCCCCGGCCGGACCGAGCAAGGAGGAGAAATATAAATGACTGACAGAAAACCGCCTCTGGGCATATACATCCTTCAGTCGCTCGAGTCCGTGATCGGCGTGTGCATCTTTGCCGTCCTTGCGTCCGTCGTCGTCGCAATGACCGCGTGGCAAGGACACAATGAACGGTGGCCGGCGGATGTCGCGTTGATTGTCAACGCTGTGGCCCTTGCGTTCCGGTGCAGAGAAGATCGCGTGATCCGCTTCATTGCTTTGCAGATTCTGGTTCTCGCGCTTCTGTGATGGCTATCAAGGGCGGACCTCTGCGTTTGTTTGACTGTCCGATCCGGTACCTGCAGGCGCGCGTGGCCGCTGGACCGCCCCGTCCGTTTCCAGCAATCGTGCCGGTCGTTATCAACGCCTTGTTCGTCGGTAGCGCTGGCATGATCTTGTAGTTCCGAACAACCGTGTCCACGTCGGGATTGCCGGAGACCGCGACGGGCTTTCAATTGCCGATTCCGATCGTCATACTCGTTGCGCTCGTCGTGGGGTTGCTCGGGTTCGCGGTTCACGCCGGGGCCGTGATAATGCTCGACATGGTGACGGCGCAATCTCGACAGGCCCGCCGTTACGTTGAGCTTTGCGCCCTTGCCTACTGGCCGCAATTGCTCTATTCGATTCCGGCGCTGGCCGCCACATGGTTGTACTTCGACCCGCCGCCGATAGTGTATCGGACGGGCGCTGACATGATGGCGACGGCGATGGACTACGGCGCGGAAGTGGCGAGCATGCCTTTCTCGATTCTCATGGACACCGCGCGGCAGTTCGCCGCGGTATGGCTGATCGCCTTGCATGCCTGCGCGCTGCGGGTGGTGTCGGGCCTCGGTGTCGGCGGGACGTGGGCGGCCGGCATCGGCTTGGCGGTGTTGTTTTTCGCCGTGCCGTGGCTCGCGGGTCAATTCATGGAGCGGCTGTTTTTCTGAAAAAGGACGCGAACATGAAACGGAACGTGCTTGTCGCCGGCGTCGGGGTCGTCCTGGACTGGGTTCGCCGCCGGTATCGCCGCTTCGGATCGGTCTTCGCAATATTCTTCGTCCTGCGGCAGGGCCAGCGCGACGAGGTGACAGGATGATTGCGAGACTCCGGGCGGAGATCGCGTGCGACAAGTCGAAGTGGGTGCCGGCCTCGGCATGGATTCTGCTGGGGTGGGCCAGCGGGTTCTGGCTGTTCGCCGCCGTCCCCCTGTTCGCCGTGGCCGGCGTGATCTGGCGCGCCAGCCGTGGATGAGGAACCCCTGGCTGGCGGACCTGTCCGCTTGATCGACTGTCCCGAGAACGCGACACCGCCTGAACCCCGGCCCCAATCGTCGCGGGCCGGCGCGATGCGCTGCTCGCGCGGCCGAGGAACGGCGTGCGGTCTTCCGCGCACGGCTCGGGCTACGGCAGGGCCAGGGCCACGAGCTGCTCGCGGTCGCCGCCGCCGCCGACGGCGAGGACGACGTACTGCCGGCCGCCGGCGAGGTAGCTGATCGGGGCCGACGACGAGCGGGCCGGCAGCGCCATCTCGAACAGTTCGCGGCCGGTCTCCTTGTCGAACGCACGCAGCCGGTTCGACTCGATGCCCTGGCCGATGAAGAGCAGGGTCTTCGTCAGCAGGGGGCCGCCGCTTTTCTCGTAGTTGCCGAGGGGCGGCAGGTCGAGGCCGCGCAGCGCCTCGTGGTCGCGGGGGCCGTCGCCGAGGGGCACGCTCCACAGCAATTCGCCCGCGTTCACGTCCAGGGCCGCGAGCTGCGAATAGGGCGGCTTGAAGAGGGGGAGTCCCCGCGGACCGGGCAGGTTGCTCACCCGCGGCCGGACCGCGAGGTCGGACCGCGCGGGGTCGCCCGGCTCGAGCACCACGAACGAGAAGTGCGCCCAGCTCGGCACGTAGAGCCGGCCCGTCTCGGGGTCGAAGGCGGCGCCCCACCAGTTGGCCCCGCCGCTCCAGCCGGGCCGCACGATGTTGCCGCCGAGCGCCGGCGGCGTGTAGAGCGGGCCGGCGGTGTGCTTCCGATAGGTCTCCAGCGCTTCGGCCCGCAGTTCGTCGGTGAAGTCGATGAGGTCCGATTCGAGCGCTCCGTTGGTCAGGTAGGGCGGCGGCTTCGTCGGGTACGGCTGGGTAGGGGAGGTGCGCTCGCCCGGAACCGTCGACGGCGGGACCGGGCGCTCTTCGATGGGCCACACCGGTTCGCCGGTGGCCCGGTCGAAGACGAACGTGAACCCCTGCTTGGTGATCTGGGCGACCGCCGCGATCTCGCGCCCGTCGACGGTGACGTCGATCAGGTTCGGGGCCGCCGGCAGGTCGTAGTCCCACACCGTGTGGTGCACGAACTGGAAGTGCCACACCCGTTGGCCGGTCTCGGCGTCGAGGCACACGAGCGAATTGGCGAACAGGTTGTCGCCGGGGCGGTGGCCGCCGTAGTAGTCGGTCACCGGCGAGCCGACCGGCAGGTAGACGTAGCCGAGCGCGGGGTCGGCGCTCATGTTCGACCAGACGTTGGCCCCGCCCGCCCACTTCCACGAGTCGTTGCCCCAGGTCTCGTGCCCGAATTCGCCCGGCTGGGGGATGGTGTGGAATATCCACTTCATCTCGCCGGTCCGCACGTCGTAGCCGCGGACGTGCCCCGGCGGCGCCTCCTTCCGGTCCGTGCCCTCGGTGATGGCCGAGCCGACCACGACCGTGTCGCCGACGACGACGGGGGGCGAGCTGACCGCGTACTGGCTCGGGTCGATGGTGCGGCCGAGCCCGCGCGTCAGGTCGACCCGGCCGTTCCGGCCGAAGTCGGGGTCGGGTTCGCCGGTCTTCGCGTCGACCGAGACCAGCCACGTCCGGCCCCCCGCGTAGAGCAGGCGGGCGTCTTCGCCGTCCGACCACCAGGCGAGGCCCCGCGACAGGAAGCCGTGCACGGCGGGACGGCCGTCGAGGTAGAGGCCGGGGTCGTAGCTCCAGATCGTCTCGCCGGTCGCCGGGTCCACCGCCGCGGCCTGCCCGAGGTTCGTGGTGGTGTAGAGCACGCCGTCGACCACCAGCGGCGTCACCTCCCAGGCGTAGGTGCGGAAGCGGCGCCCCTGCCCGATGACCGGGTTCTCCGCCCGCAGCTTCTCGTCCACCGACGTCCAGGTCCACGCGACGCGGAGCTGGCCGACGTTGTCCGCCGTGATCTGGTCGAGGGGCGTGTACTTCGCGTGGCCCGGGTCGCCGCCGTAGAAGCGCCACTCCGCCGGGTCGGCGCCCGCCTGGGCGTGCGCCGCCGCCGCCCCCGCCGCCGCGCCGGCCGCGACGAGGATTCCGACCAGGCCGCGGGCCGCCGTTCGTACGCCGATCCGTCGCATGTCTCGACCCTCCTCCCAGTGTGCCACGGAGGCGATCTTACGCCAGCAGGCGCCGTCTGGCGCGGCGGAGACGGTACAGTTCCGCGCCGAGGGCGCGAGCATGAAACGGGCTGGCCCGGCTGAAGCCGTAGAGCGGGACGTTGGCGTCGAACGACGTCACGAGCGGCGGATCCGCCGTTCGACGTCGTCGATCGCCGCCTCGCGCACGGCCTCGTCTCCGAGTCCGCGCCAACCGACGGTGTCCGACACGGGTGGCCGCCACGGCGCCGCGGGTGGAGTCACGACGGGGTGCCGGGCCAGGAACTGCTCGGCGGCTCGCCGCATCGTCTCGGCGATCGACCATTCCCGGGAGGCGGCGAGCCGCTTGAGGTCCCGATACAGCGCGTCCGGAAGTTGAATCCGGGCCTTTGTCATGCGATCAGTTATACGTCACGTTGAAAATCATGGCGTGACGAGGCGCCGTGACGATTGGGCGAGTCCGATTTCCCCGGCCGGCCGGCGACGTGCATTCCGGCGTGCGCCGATGAACGGTTGGCGCAGGCCGGGCGGCGCGCGGTATGCTGAGGACACGCGCCCGCGGACGGGAATCGCCGGTGTGAACGCTTGCGCAGGCCGGTGGGCAGGCGAGGGCCGGAGCCGGCGGGGACGCGCGCCCGCGGAGAGACCACCATGAACGAACCCGCCACCATGCGCACCGGACCGCTCGGCTCGACCGTCCACGTCCTGCGCGCCGATGCCGGCACGGTTGCCGCGCTCGCGGGCATCGACTGGAACCGGACGTTCCGCCGGGTCTGTCTCGACCCGGTGCGCGGGCTCGTCACCCTGACGGCGCCCTCGCGCCTCCACGAGGACCTGACCGCGGTCTTCGACGACGTCGTGGACGTCGCCGGAAGCCTCCTGACCGGCAGGTCGAGGAAACTGCGCAGCCCCCGTCTGCGCGGCTCGGACGAGCCTCCCGGCACCGGGATCGAGCCCGACTGCGCGTTCTACGTCGGCGAGCGCGCCGCGGGCTATCTCGCGGCCCTCGCCGACGGAGAGGTGGCCGCCGACGCCTTCCTCGAGCGCACCGGCCCCGATCTGGTGGTCGAGGCCGAGGTCACGAGCGCGGACGAAGGCAAGGCCGAACGCTACGGCGCGATGGGGGTGCGGGAGCTGTGGCGGTTGTACGGGCGCACGGGTTCGCGGGAGCTGCGGGTCGAGTTCCTTGCCCTCTCCGGCGTTGCGCCGCGTCGGCTCGACGCATCGGAAGTGCTCGAAGGACTGACGCCGGGCGACGTGTGCGAGGCCGCGGAAGGCGTGCGGCTCGATCCGACTCCCTCCGCCAGAATCGCATCGGTGACTCGTATCGTCCGCCGACGGCAGCGATCTCTCGTGCGGGTGCGCGAAGAGGAGGTGCCGTACTCCGCGCGCTCCGCCTGATGGGCGGTTCGACCCCCGGAGGCGCCCGAGAGTGACTGCCCCGTATGCGCGGCGCGAGCTCGAAGCCATGCTGGCCGACCTGGAGTCCGATCTGGTCGAGCGCAAGGAATCCCTGCGAGGAGACAATCCCCGCAGGATCCGGCAGGCGGTCTGCGCGTTCGCCAACGATTTGCCGGACCACCAGCGCCCCGGCGTCGTGTTCGTGGGAGCGGACGACGCCGGGGCGCCCGTGGGCCTGGAGATCACCGACGCACTGCTGTTGCAGCTCGCCGACGTGAAGACGGACGGCAACATCGTGCCGCCGCCGACGCTGACCGTGGACCGGCACGTGCTGCTCGGGGTTCCCGTCGCAGTCGTGACCGTAATGCCGTCGGACACGCCGCCGGTGCGCCATCGGGGACGAATCTGGATCCGCGTGGGGCCGAGGCGGGCCGTCGCCAGCGCCCAGGACGAACGGATTCTGAACGAGAAGAGGCGGCACCGCGACCCCCATTTCGATGCGCAACCCGTGCCCACCGCCAGTGTCGCGGATCTCGACTTGCGGCGTTTCGAGGAGGATTACCTTCCGCTGGCGGTAGACGCGACGGCCCTTGCCGGGAACGACAGGAGCCCGGAACAACGTCTCGCCGCCCTCAAGATGATCGCCGGCGTCGACGATCCGAGGCCGACGATCGCCGGCATCCTCGTGCTGGGCAGGAATCCGCAGGATTTCCTGCCGGCCGCGTTCGCCCAGTTTCTCCGCATCGCCGGTACGGATCTCGCGGACCCCGTGGTCGACGACGGGCGGTGCGGCGGCCCGATTGCGCATCTGGTCCGCGGTCTGGACGACAAGCTGCTGGCGCACAACCGGACCGCCGTCGACTTCACGTCGGGCCCCGCGGAAGTGCGTACGCCGACGTACCCCCTGGCGGCGCTTCGGCAACTCGTCCGCAACGCCGTCATGCACAGGACCTACGAAGGCACCAATGCGCCGCTCCACGTCTACTGGTTCGACGATCGTGTCGAGATCACGAGTCCGGGCGGCCCCTACGGCGCCCTCACCGCCGAGAACTTCGGGCAGCCGGGCATCGTGGACTACCGCAACCAGATTCTGGCGGAGGCGATGCGGGTTCTCGGACTGGCGCAACGCTACGGCGCGGGCATTCCGACGGCGCGGCGCGCCTTGCTGGACAACGGGCAGCCGGAACCCGAATTCCGCGTCGAACCGAACTGGGTTCACTGCACGGTGAGGGCCCGCGCGCGATGACGCCCGTGCTGACGTTCTTCAACAACAAGGGCGGCGTGGGAAAGACCTCCCTGGTCTACCACGCGGCGTGGATGTTGTCGGAGCTGGACCGTACGGTGCTGGTCGTCGACCTCGATCCCCAGGCCAATCTCACGGCGGCGTTTCTCGACGAGGATGCGCTCGCCGAACTCTGGGACGGCCGGGCGTCCTCGTCCGGCGGGACGATCCACCAGTGCGTGGCGCCGCTCGCCCAGGTCGGGGACGTCAGGGACCCCGAGCTGCGGCGGCCCTCGGACCGGCTCTACCTGCTGCCGGGCGATCTGGCCCTGTCCGGATTCGAGGATCTGCTGTCCACGGAATGGCCGAACTGCCTGGGAAGCACGAACCTGTACCGCGCGTTTCGGGTGATCACCGCGTTATGGCAGGTCGTGCAGGCGGGCGCCAGGGAGTCAGACGCAGACATCGTGCTGGTCGACGTCGGCCCCAGCCTGGGGGCCATCAACCGTTCCGCCCTGATTGCGACGGATTACGTCGTGGTGCCGCTTGCCGCGGACCTGTTCTCGCGGCAAGGGCTGCGCAACCTGGGGCCGACCCTCCGCCGCTGGCGGGTCGACTGGAAGAAGCGCCGCGACAATTGGGGCGCGCCCGATTTCCCCCTGCCGGCCGGCGACATGCGACCCATCGGCTACCTGATTCAGCAGCACGGCGTCCGGCTGAGCCGCCCGGTGAGGGCTTATGACCGGTGGGTGAGGCAGATGCCGGCCGAGTACTCTCGCAGCGTGCTGGGCGACGAGACTTCCGCAACGGCGTCGGACCCGCAAGACGACGAGCATTGCATCGCCACCGTGAAGCACTATCGCAGCCTCGTTCCGCTCGCCCAGGCGGCCCGCAAGCCGATCTTTTCTCTGTCTGCCGGGGACGGCGCCTTCGGGAGTCATGCCGTGGCCGCCCGCGGCGCATTCCAGGACTTCAGGACGCTCGTCGAGAGCATGCTTCAACGGACGCACGCGGCGTTTGCCGCGGCGGAACCATCGCCCGGACAGGAGGGAGCCGACCCATGACGAATCGATACCACCGTGCCGCGGCGGCCGGCGCCGCGCTGGCGCTCTGCATCGCCGGTCGCGCCGTGTCGGCGAACGAGCCGACCTGGGAGCCGGGGCCGGCCGCCTGGAAGGGCGACCTGACCCCGATCACGGCGGCCGACTGGAGCTACGACCGCGCCGAGCACCTGCTGGGCCGGGCGGGGTTCGGCGGCGCGCCCGAGGACGTCCGGAAGCTGGCCGACGTGACCCCCGGGCAGGCGGTCCGCGCCCTGGTCGACTACGACGGCGTCCCGAACGACCACCTGCCGCCGTTCGAGCATTCGGGGTTCTGGGACGAAGGGCTGCTGCGTTTCCCGCCGAGCCGCCCCGCCGCCACCGATCTGGGCCTCAGGAACGGCGAGAGCATGGGGGTGCGGGTCAAGCCCGGGCACGTCAACCGCCACGCGCAGCCGATCTCCGACCGGTTCTTCTACTGGCTGCGCGCGTCCGCGCTGGAGACCCGCCGGGTCGGCTACTGGTGGGCCGAGCGGATGCTCGACACGCACCGGCCGCTCGAAGAGAAGATGGCCCTGTTCTGGCACGGACACTTCGCGACGGCCCAGAACAAGGTCCGCGACTACCGCAAGATGCTGCTGCAGATCGAGACGTTCGAGCGGCACGCCACCGGCGACTTCGGCGACCTGCTGGTGGCGGTGGCCCGCGACCCGGCGATGCTCTACTACCTCGACGCCGGGGTGAACGTGAAGGGGGCGGCCAACGAGAACTTCGCCCGCGAGGTGATGGAGCTGTTCACGATGGGGGTGGGCAACTACACCGAACGGGACGTCCGCGAGGCGGCGCGCGCCTTCACGGGCTGGAACTTCGAGAACCTCGACTTCGTGGTCCACCCGGCCCTCCACGACGACGGTCCCAAGACGTTCCTGGGGCGGACCGGCGACTTCGACGGCGTGGACGTGCTGCGCATCATCCTGGAGCAGCCGGTGACGGCCGAGCACGTCGCGGCGAAGATCTACCGCTTCTTCGTGCGGGAGGATCTGTCGCCGGCCCTGCGGCGCGAGCTCGGGGCCGTCTTCCGGGACCACGACTACGCGCTGAAGCCGCTGCTGCGTACGATCTTCCTGTCGCGCGACTTCTATGCCGCGGCGAGCTACGGCGCGCACGTCAAGGGTCCGGTGGAGCACGTCGTGACGATGCTGAAGCATCTGGGGGCCGAGGACGTGCCCGGGGTGCCCGACTTCAACCGCACGACGATCGCGTTGGGCCAGCATCTGCTGAACCCGCCGTCGGTGGCGGGGTGGGCGCAGGGCCGGGCGTGGATCACCCCCGCCCTGATCCAGGAGCGGGGCAACGTCGCCTTCGACTACCTGTTCCCCGACGTCGTCAACTTCCGCGACCCGAACTTCCTCACCCGGAGCGGGGACGGGATCGTGGGGGAGCGCCTCCGCCGGGGCCACGACTTCGGCGCCGCCATCGCCTTCGACGACGACCCCGACAACCTGTCGGCGTTCGACCTCGCCGCACTCGAGCGCGACGAGCTGTTCAACACCCGCGTGTCCGGGTACCAGGCGTGGGCCAGGGCCATGCAGAAGCTGATTCCGACCCCGCGCGGCGCGGCCCGGATCGACATGACCCGGATGGTCCTGGACGCGGGCGCGGCGTCCACCGGCGAGGCCGTCGACTACCTGCTGGGGCGGTTCCTGCGGGTGCCCGTGTCGGCCGGCATGCGTGATGCGCTGGTGACGCTCCTCGACGACGAGCTGGGCACGTCGGACCTCGCGCGCGCCGAAACCTACCTGGAAGATCCGCTGCGCATGGTGGCGCATCTCGTGATGAGCACCCCGGAGTACCAGATCGACTAGCCTGGATATTCATGAACGGTGGTGGTTCGGGGGGAGACACAGGAGCCTCCCCGTGTGGTATAAACGTTGTGAACGCAAGCGTTTAGCCCACAACGGAGGCCCCCGCGTGACACCTGAACCATACCACAGACTGTCCTGTTCCCGGAACTCTTCGACAAGCCCCTCGTCGCCACCTTCGACCGCGATGCGAGATGGCCGCGGGCCGGCGCCGTTCGCCACCGCCCGCGGAGTCCTGGAGCGCAGCACTTCGCCAGGCGTTCACTTTCTCCCAAGTGCTCAGGGGTCCCTTTTCAACTGGCCACGGGGGTCCCTTTCATGTTGCCGCTACCACACGGGTCCCGGCGGCGCCGCCGACCCGCTGGCCGATCGGGGCCGGGACCGGCGATAATGCCGGGCGTGCTCGACACGCTCGACGTCGCCCAAGCTCTCCGCGGCGTGCGATTCCCCGAGGATCAGGCGGCTGAGATCGCGAAGGCGGTGGGTTTGGCCGCGGACCACGGCGACCACGTCACACGCGACCAGCTCAAGGCAGATCTCGCGGAGCTGCGGGCCAATCTGGGGAGCGAGCTCGCTGGCGTTCGCACGGACGTCGCGAAGCTCGAAACGCGGCTCATCCGCTGGTTGGTCGGCGTCGTTCTTGGGGCGGCGACGCTGTCCGTCGCCGTGGTTGCGGCGCTTCTGCGTTTCTGGCTGGCAGGCGGCTGACGCTCGGGAACATTCTGCGCGGTCTTGATCGGCGGACCCGCCAGCGTTGCCGGCGTCAGCGCTTGATCCGGGGCAGCGCGCCGCCTGGCCGCCCCGGATGGAACCGCACCCCGTGGTTCTCCAGCGCGGCGTCGAGCGTGGCGGCATCGTCAGACCGGGAAAGACGACCCGGCGTCCGTCGGGCGTTCCGGCAGATCGAGCGGCCGAGCCGCTGCGTCGCGGGCGACGAGCCGGACGCGCCTGCTCTCCAGCCAGGCTGTCGCGGACGAGCATGGACGTCGCGTAGCGCGCGCTACGGCATTTACGCTATTGAGTAATTCTGCTCAAGACCGTATGCTGACGGCGTGAAGCCGTTCCGACGCGCCGAGGTGGCTGCCTTGATCCGCCGCCTCGCCGGCCCGCCCGACTGGATCGTCGCCGTCTTCGGTCCGCGTCAGACCGGGAAGACGACCGCCGTCCGTCAGGCGCTTCGGCAGATCGAGCGGCCGGTCCGTTACGTCGCGGTCGACGAGCCGGACGCGCCCACCCTCGAGCTGCCGCCGGACGGATACTCGCAACGCACGGTCCCTGTTCCCGGCGCGAGGGACGAACGGTGGCTCGTCCGGCACTGGGTGGCCGCCCGGCGCGAGGCCGAGCGGTCGGCGCGCGGATGCGTGCTGGCGCTCGACGAAATCCAGAAGGTTCCCCGCTGGTCGGACACCGTCAAGGGGCTGTGGGACGCCGACCGGGCCGCGGCGTGTCCGTTGCACGTCGTCATCCTCGGGTCGTCGCCGCTCCTCATGCAGTCGGGGTTGCGCGAGAGCCTGGCCGGGCGCTTCGAGCCTATCCGGTTCACGCACTGGTCGTTTCCGGAAATGGCCGACGCGTTCGGCCTCGACCTGCCGGCGTACCTCTACTTCGGAGGCTATCCGGGGGCGGCGTCGTTGCGCCACGACGAGGCGCGATGGCGCGAGTACGTCCTGCGGGCGCTCGTCGAGCCCGCCATCGAGCGCGACCTGCTGTCGATGACCCGCGTGGACAAACCGGCGCTGCTGAAGCGGCTGTTCGAGACGGGAGCCGCCGCGTCGGGCCAGATCCTGTCCTACACCAAGGTGCTGGGGGAGCTCCGCGACGCCGGCAACACGACGACCCTGGCGCGCTACCTGGGGCTGCTCGAGAACGCCGGTCTGCTTGCGGGCCTGCCGAAGTACGCCAGCCGGCCGCACCGGCGCGGGTCGAGCCCGAAGTTCAACGTGCTCAACACCGCGCTCATGACCGCGGGTTCGGGGTACGCGTTCGACGAAGCGAAGGCGGACCGCACGTTCTGGGGGCGCGTCGTCGAGAGCGCGGTCGGCGCGCACCTGTTCAACACCGCCGCGTCGGACGTCCGGCTGCACTACTGGCGCGAGAGTCCGCACGAGGTCGACTTCGTCCTGCGGCGCGGGCCGCGGCTCGTCGCCGTCGAAGTGAAGAGCGGACCGCGGCGCGGGCCGCTCCGGGGGCTGGAGACGTTCGCGGAGCGCTTCCGGCCCCGGCGTTCGCTGCTCGTCGGGGAAGGCGGCGTGCCGCTGCCCGAGTTCCTGGCGGCGCCCGCCGGGGCCTGGTTCGAGGAAGGACCATGAGCGGCGTCGTCTCCCGCACCTGCGCCGAGATTCCGGAGGACGGGCAGGACCGGGACGCGAGGTCCCGGCCTCTCGAAGAGTATCGGGACCTGCCGGCGTACGTGCTGCTCGGGGACCCGGGTTCCGGCAAGACCACCGCCTTCGAGCGCGAGCGCAGGGCGCAGGGCGCCGCCGCGCGTTTCGTCTCCGCCCGCGATTTTCTTGTATTCGCCGAAGCGCATCCGGAATGGGGCAAGGGGACGCTCTTCATCGACGGACTCGACGAAGTGCGGGCCGGGTCGTCCGACGCGCGGACGCCCCTCGACCGCATCCGCCGCCGTCTCGAGCAGTTGGGAAGGCCGCGCTTCCGGCTGTCGTGCCGCGCGGCGGACTGGTTGGGCGCCAGCGACCGGAGGAAGCTGGCGGCGTTGTCGCCCGACGGCCGCGTGTCCGTGCTCCAACTCGACCCGCTGGCGGACTCGGACGTCGAGACGATCCTGAAGGCGCACCCCCGCGTCGGCGACCCCCGCGGTTTCGTGCGGGCGGCCCGCGAGCGGCGGGTCGATGGTTTTCTGGCGAATCCGCAGAGTCTCCACATGCTGGCCGAGGTGGTCGGCGGCGGCGGAAGCTGGCCGGCAAGCCGCGCGGCGCTGTTCGAAGCCGCCTGCCGGGAGATGGCCCGCGAGCACAACCCCGAGCACCTGGCCGCGGCGGGGGCGCGGGAGCCGGCGCCGGTTTGCAGGGACGGACCAGGACTGGAGGACGTTCTGGACGCCGCGGGACGCCTCTGCGCCGTTCAACTCGTCGCGGGCGCCGACGGATACGCGCTGACCGCGCACGGGGAAAACGGCGATCTGCCTTCCTTCGACCGGTGCGCTCACGAGTGGGACGAGGCCGGCGGCTCGGCCGCGGGCGGCGCAAGGCTGCTGCGCGCCGCGCTCGCCACGAAGCTCTTCCGTGCCGGGCCGGACGGCGGCGTCCGTCCGGCGCACCGCCACGTCGCCGAGTTCCTGGGCGCCCGGCACGTCGCCCGGCTCGTCCAGCCCGGCGAACGGGGACGCGGCCTGCCGGTGAGCCGGGTCCTGGCCCTGATTTCCGGCGGCGACGGCGTCGTCGTCACGCCGTTGCGGGGGCTGTCGGCGTGGCTCGCCGCGCTGTGCCCGGCGGCTCGGCGCGACCTCGTCGAACGGGACCCGATCGGGGTCGGCCTCTACGGCGACGTCTCCGGGTTCTCGCCCGGCGAGAAGCGGGAGCTGCTGGCGGCGCTGGGGAACCAGACGTTCCAGCACTTTCCGGCCTCCGGGACGGCCGCCGCCTTCGCTCCGCTCGCCACGCCGGCGATGGAGCCTGCCTTCAGGGATGCGCTGACCGGTCCGGGACTGAAGGAGCGACCCGTCTTCGCCCGGTTCGTGCTGCGCGTTCTGGCGCACGGTTCGCGCCTGCCGAACCTGTCGTCGACGCTGCTGGAGATCGTGCGTGACGGCGCGTGGGGGAGCGACGTGAATACGGCGGCGCTCGATGCATTCATATGGAACCGCGAGGACGGACGGGAGAAGACGATCGGGCTCCGGAGGCTTCTGGACGACGTTCATGCCGGGCGGGTGGCGGATCCGGACGACGAACTGCGTGGGACCCTGTTGACCGCGCTTCATCCCGACGCGCTGTCTCCGTCGGAGGTCTGGAGTTACTGTTCCCCACCGTCCGACCGCATATTCGGAAGATATTTCCGTTTCCTGGCCCGGACCCTCGCCGAACGCTGTTCGGACGTCCACGCCGCCGAACACCTGGATGCGCTGGCGGTTCGGCGGGACGCCGCGGACCCGCTGCTGGAGCGCCGCCGCTACCTGATGGATCTGCCGGTCGATCTGCTGGCCCGCGGTCTCGAGGCGCACGGCGCGGATATCGAGACGAAGCGGCTGTACGACTGGCTCGGCGTCGGCCTGGTGTCGGCGGCGGGCGAGTATCCGGAGGCCGGCGACGGGCCGCGGAGAATACGGACCTGGCTGGAGCGGCATCCCGAGATACAGAAGTCGGTCTTCGCCGAAGGACTGCGGCGCGCCGCGGCCGGTCCTGGCCCCTTGCGCGTCTCGGCGCACGACGTCTGGCTACGTCTCTACGGCTCCACGATGCCGGCGGACTTCGGCTTCTGGTGCCTGCGACGGGCGGAGGCGGAGGCGACGTCCGACAAGCGGGTCAAGAGGGCCGAACGGGTTCAGCGAGCCGAATATCTTCTGGAACGCGCTTTCGGCTCCGTGTGCGACCGGAAGGGCGACGACGGGCTGTCGGCGGACGTCCTGATCGAGCGCGCCCGCGCGCATCCGGTTCTGGCCGGCATGTTCGCGAAATTGAGCGTTTGCCGCCTCGACGATGCCCACTCCCACCGCCGGGAACGCATCCGCGATGCGCAGCGCGCACGAGACGAAGTCCGGCGCCGCCGGCAGCGGTGGGTCGCGCACGTGCGCGCGTGCGAGGACGCGCGGGGCGGAGCCGCCGCCGACGATTCCCGGTTACAATGGGTCGCGCACGTGCGCGCGTGCGAGGACGCGCTGCGCGCGAACCGGGGCGCGCCGGCCCTGCTGCATCAGATCGCCGCGGCGTACCACGGGCTTATGACGGAAGCCGAGGGCGGGGATCCGCGGGCACGGCTCGGCAGCCTGTTCTTCGGGGACGACGGCCTGGTCGAGACCGCGCTGACCGCCCTGCGCGACGTCGTCGACAGGAGCGACGCGCCGGGGGTCGACGAGATCGTCGGACTGCGCGGGCGGAACCGCGAGCACTATCTCGCGCTGCCGTTCCTGACGGGTCTCGCGGAGCGCGAACGGACCGCGCCGGACGTCCCGTTGCGCCTCGACGGCCGGCAGACGCGGACCGCGCTCGCGTTCTTCTTCCACGGCGTCTCCCAGGACGAACCGGCGTGGTATCGGCGGCTCCTCGTTTCGGACCCCGGGCTGGTGGCCGACGTCCTGGTCCGCTGCGCGGCGTCCGCGCTGCGGCGCGGGGAGGCGCACGTCCCGGGTCTCGAGGCGCTGGCCTGCGACGAGAAACACGCGCGCGTGGCGGGCGCCGCGTGCCTGCGCCTCCTGCGGTCGTTCCCGGTCCGATGCGCGGCGCCGCAACTCGTCGGCCTGAACCACTTGCTCCGGGCGGCGCTGCGTCATGCGGACCACGGCTCGTTCGCGGCGCTGATCGAGCGCAAGGCGTCGCGGACGGGCATGAGCGTCGCGCAGCGCGCGCGATGGCTGGCGGCGGGTTTCGTCCTGTCGCCGGAGCGCTTTTCGGACCGCCTGCGGGAGTTCGCACGACACGGCGAACGGCGCGTTCGCGGGCTGGCGGCGTTCCTGGGTGACGAGCATGACGCCGTGGTCTGGCTCGACCGGCTGGAGACGGCCGGGTTGGAGATGCTGGTTCGTCTGTTGGGGGCTTCCTTCGGGCCGTGTGACTGGCCTTCGGGGGGGCCGGGTCGGGTGACGCCGGCCATGGAGGTCTCGGACCACGTGCGGCGGATGATCGGGCGTCTCGCCGAATCGCCGACCGGCGCCGCTGGCGCGGCCCTCGACGCGCTCGTGTCGGACGAGTCGCTCGTCCGGTGGCGCGGCGAATTGACGCGCGCCGGAGACCGGCAGCGGGTGATCCGGCGCGACGCCGCCTGGCGGTCTCCGGAGATCGAGCAGGTCTGCCGGACGTTGAAGAACGGGCCGCCGGCGAACGCCGCGGACCTCGCGGCGCTCGTCACGGACCGGCTGGACGAAGTCGCGGAGCGGATCCGCACCGGCAACGACAACGGCTGGCGTCCCTACTGGAACGAGGGGAAGGACCGCCGCGCGGCCGAACCGAAGCACGAGGATTCGTGCCGCGATGCGCTGCTCGGGGATTTGCGCCGGCGTCTCCCGCCGGAGGTGGACCCGCAGCCGGAGGGGCGGTACGCGAACGACGGGCGGGCCGACCTGCGCGTGGCGTGCGGAGACTTCCAGATACCCGTGGAGATCAAGAAGCACTGCCACCGCGAGCTCTGGAGTGCGCTTCGGCAGCAGTTGATCGCGCGGTACGCCACCGATCCGGCGACCGGCGGGTACGGGATCTACCTGGTGCTGTGGTTCGGCGAGACGCCCGGGCGCCGCGTGCCGCCGCCCTCGTCGGGTTCCCGGCCCGGCGGCCCCGAGGAGTTGAAGGCCCGATTGGAAGCGGTCCTGACCCCGGAGGAGGCGCGCCGGGTGTCGGTCCGCGTCATCGACGTGAGCGCGCCGGCGCCGGCCGCGGGGGCCGTCAGCGGCCGGACAGGCGCTTCGGAATCCGTCCGGTGACGACCTGGGTGACGTCGGCGGTCTTGCCGACCGGGTGACGTCGACGGCCTTGCCGACGTGGAACAGGGCGATCGGCTGGCGCACGGCGAGGTACAGGGTGGCGCCGGCGATGAGGTCGCGGACAATCGAGGTTGCCGTCGAACCGGCCCGGGGCCGCGACGCCTGGACGCCGGGGACGGAGACGCCGGGCCGTCCGACGACCGGGTCGGGAGCGACCGCCATGATGCCCATGAACGGCGCAAGGGGCACGTGCGCTTGGCCCGGGGGCCGCGACGCCTGGACGCGCTCCGGCCGTATACTGTCGGCATGGCGCTGCCGGAGGGGTTGACGCGGTCGTTGCGGGCGGTCGCCGGGCGCGACGGCGACGTGTGCGCGCTGTACGTCTTCGGATCGCGGGTCGACGGCACGGCGCGCCCGGATTCCGATCTGGACGTCGGCGTGCTCTACGGTTCCCGGCAGCCCACCGAGAAGACCCTCGTTCTGGAGGAAGCGCTGCACCGCGCCGCCGGCGCGCCGGTCGACCTGGTCGACGCGGCGCGGGCGACTCCGTTCCTGGCGCTGGCCGTCGTGCGGGGCGACCGGATCTTCGCCCGGCGCGAGGTCGAGGCCGACCTCTTCGATCTGTACGTGCTGCGCCGCGCCGGCGACCTGCTGCCGTTCGAACGGGCGCGCCGCGCGATGCTGCTCGCCCCGGGGACATGACCGCCGGGCGGATCAGCCGCGCGGTGGTCGCCGACCGCGTCGCCCTCGTCCGCCGCCTGCTGGACGAGGCCGGGACGTTGCCGCTGGACGACTTCGACGCCTTCGTCCGCGACCCGCGGATGGTGGCCGCGGGCGAGTCGTACCTGCGCCGCGCCCTCGAGGCGCTGCTGGACGTCGCCCGGCACGTGCTGGCGAAGGGTTTCGCGCGCGGTCCGTCGGAGTACGCCGAGGTCGCGCGGCAGCTCGGCGACGTGCGGGTGGTGTCGCGGGAGCAGTCCGCGCGGCTGGTGCTGATGGCCCGCTACCGGAACCGCCTGGTCCACGGGTACGGCGAGGTCACGGCGCGCGAGCTGTACGACCTGCTCGTGTGGCGTCTCGGCGACGTCGAAGAGATCGCGACCGCGGTGACGACCTGGATGGCCGGGCATCCGGAGCGCGTGGCGGAGGACGATTGAAACGCGGCGCAACCAGCCGGCGCCGGGCCGACTCGTGACCCATGGAACGGAGTTCCGCGGGCGGAGCGAAGTTGCGCGAGACTCTCCGGTCGGGTAAACATGACCGGGTTGGGGGCCGGCGCGATGCGGACGGGTGTTCCGGGCGCGCGGCCCGTCCGGGCTCCCGGGTTGGGGCTGGCGCGATGCGGATCGGGTGCGGGCGCCCCATGCGTTGCCGCCGCTGTCGGGCGGCCGTTCGATGCGCCGCATTCGGGGCGCCCGGCCGGATGCGGCGGCGGACCGAGAGCACAGGGCGGAGGGTTTTCGAGGAGTCGATGATGAGCATGCGATTGACCGCGCTCGGGATCTGCAGTCTGCTGGCGGGCGCTTCCCCGGGGGCGGCCCAGACCAACTGGCCGGAGTTCCGCGGCGGGACGGCCGGGGTGGTGGCCGACGACCCGGCTCTGCCCGAACGCTGGGGCCGTGACGAGAACGTGGCCTGGAGCGTCGACGTGCCGGGGCGCGGCTGGGCGTCGCCGATCGTCTGGGGGGACCACGTGTTCGTCCTGACGGCGACGGCGGTGTCCGGCCCCGAGGTGCCCATACAGCCCATCGAGAACTACCGCGCCCGCTCCCTCGGCGGGACGATGACGCGCGACTTCATCACCGATCTGGACGAGCCCCTGCGCTGGGTCCTCCTCGACGTCGACTTCGAGACGGGGGAGACCCGCTGGGAGCACACGCTGCACACCGGCGTGCCGGCCCTGCCCACCCACCAGAAGAGCACCTTCGCGTCGGAGACCCCGGTCACCGACGGCGAGCGGGTGTACGTCTATCTCGCCGACGTCGGGCTGTTCGCGGTCGACTTCGCGGGCGAGCGGGCGTGGTCGGTGCCGCTCGAATGGCTGCCGCGCCGCGAGTGGGGCGCCGCGAGCTCGCCGGTGCTGCACGACGGCCGCCTCTACGTGGTCAACGACAACGAGGACGCGTCGTGGGTGGGGGCCTTCGACGCCGCGACCGGCGCCGAGCTGTGGCGGGTCGACCGGGACGAGAACTCGAACTGGTCCACGCCGTTCGTGTGGGAGAACGACGTGCGGACCGAACTGGTGACCACCGGCCAGGGCGGGGTCCGGTCGTACGGGCTCGACGGCGAGCTGCTGTGGCATCTGAGCGGCATGTCGTCGCTGGTCATCCCCACGCCGTTCGCCGACGGCGGCCTGCTGTACATAAACTCCGGCTACGTGGCCGACCGGAACCGGCCGGTGTACGCGATACGGCCGGGCGCGAGCGGCGACGTCACGCTGCCCGAGGGGGCGACGAGCAACGACTACGTGGTCTGGTCCCATCCCCGGATCGGGTCCTACAACCCGTCGTCGCTGGTCTACGGCGGCGCCCACTACACGCTGCTCGACCGGGGCATCCTGATGGCCTACGACGCCCGCACCGGCGCCGAGATCTATCCTCGCCGGCGCATCACCGCGGGGACCCTCTTCACCGCGTCGCCGTGGGCCTACAACGGGAAGATCTTCGCCCTGAGCGAGGACGGGGACACTTTCGTCATGCGGGCGGGCGAGGACTTCGACGTGCTCGGGCGCAACTCGCTCGACGAGATGACGCTGTCGACCCCGGCCGTGGCCCGCGGAAGCCTGCTCATCCGGACCGCCACGAAGCTCTACCGCATCGCGGAGAGCGGCGACTGAGGCGGCATTCCGGCGCGCGCGGGGCGGCGGTTCTTGCGGAGATTGCGGGGCGGGGTTGGCGGCGCGGCATGCCGCGCGCGGGCGTGGCGCGGCGGAGGGAAGACGATGCGAACGGGAGTCCTCTCGGCGCTGGCGGTCGGATTGGCGTTCGGGGCCGCCGAGCGCGCGGCGGGGCAGCCGGCCGCCGACGCCGCGGACACTCCCGGGGCGCTGGTGGCCCGTCTCGACCTCGAGCGGTACAAGGCCGTCATCCGGGGGCTGACGCAGTTCGGCGACCGGCGGCAGGGGACGCAGCGCAACCGCGACGCCGTCGACTGGATCGAGGCATGGCTCGAGGCGGCGGGATGCGCCACCGAGCGCGTCTTCTACACCTACGAGTCGCCGCCGCCGAGACCGCGCCGCGGCGGGGGGGCGCGACGGCCCCTGAACCCGGCCGGACCCACGCCCACCGGGGGGCGCATCGGGCGCAACGGGAGCGGCGCCGGCGGCAGCTCCATCTTCGGATACCGCGCCCGCACCGGCGTCGTCCGCGACCCGCTGGCGCAGCCCGACGAGGCGTTGCGGGCGCTGAACCTGGAAGAGCCGGTCGACGGCGAGCGGTCGCAGGTGTTCTGCACCAAGGTCGGCTCGACCCGCCCCGACGAGATGTACATCCTCGGCGCCCACATGGACGGGCACGGCTTCGGCGAGGCGGCGAACGACGACGCGTCGGGGACCGCCCTCGTCATGGAGCTCGCGCGCATCCTGAACGCCCCCGACGTGCGGACCGAAAGGTCCGTCCGGTTCGCCCTCTGGAACAACGAGGAGACGGGCCTGAACGGCAGCCGGGCCTACGTCGAGCAGCGCCGCGACCGGCAGGGCGTGGAAGACCCCCCGGGGTCGGGCCGTTATCCCGAGCCGCGCTGGCTGGGGATGATCCAGCACGACATGATGCTGTTCGACCACGGCGCGCCCGGCCCCGACGGCGTGGTCAGCCGCGACCAGCGGCCCGAGGCCGACGTGAACGTCGAGTTCCAGTCGAACTCCGCGCTCGCGGACGAATCGCGCGACCTGGCCTTCTTCTTCAAGGCCGCCAACGACGCCTGGGCCACCGACTATCCGGCCGCGGTCGGGCCGCACATGACCAATACCGACTCGACCCCGTTCATGGACCTCACCCCGTCGATCAGCCTGCGCGAGAACGAGCGCGGCATGCACATCGGGGCCGGCTGGGACCCCCACTGGCACCAGCCCACCGACCGCTACTCCACGTTCACCGACGACGACTTCCGCCTCGGCCTGAACGCCGCCCAGACCACCCTGGCGGCGATCGCCCGGCTCGCGGGCGCGACGGTCTCCGCGCCCTGACGGCCCGCCGGGGCCGCTACCGGGGAAGCAGGTCGCTCACGGGAATGACCGCCGACGGTGCGGCGAGGGGCGCGACCGTCTCTCCGGCCGGCAGGGCCGCCGCGTCGCGGTAGGCGTCGCCGACAGGACGGCGGTAGACCTCGAGGCAGGCATCCGGCAGGGAGACGATCCAGTACTCGGGGATGCCGCAGCGCGCGTACAGACGCTTCTTGACGCTCCTGTCGCGGCGCAGCGAGTCGTCGGCCACCTCGACTACGAGGAGCGCCGCCGCCGGATGGGCGTCGAGGTAGTCCAGCGCGTCGCCGGGAACCACCGCCAGGTCGGGCTCGGGCTCGGAATCGTCGTCGGCGGCCAGCGGCATCTGCGTCCGCACGTGGCCGCGGTCTCCGAACACACGGGCGAGCAGCGCGCCAACCCGGGTCGCGACGGCCGCGTGCCGGCTGCCTTGCGGCGCCATCGTCAGGAGTTCCCCTTCGATCAGCTCGACCCGGTCTTCCGGGCCGAATACCCCGGCCTCGACCGCGCGGTCGTAGACCTCGCGGCTCCAGCGGTAGGTCTCGGCGCGGGAGACCGTCACGAAGTGCTCCGCGGGAGCCATCGTCGAATCGTACCGCTAGAACAGGGACCGGCCGGCGAGCCGCAGGATCAGCTCGATGACGAGCAGGGGGACCAGCACGATCTGCAGTCCGATGAACGTCACGTTCGCGAGGAGGGCCAGGAATCGGAGGCCGCCGCCGGTGTCCGCGGCTTCCGACAGGGGCCGGGTCCGCAGGGGGCCGAAGACCGTGCCGACGACGAGCACGAGGGCGATGACCCCCACGCAGCTCAGGACCGTGACGTGCACGACGTAGTCGGTGGCGAACTGCATGAACAGGGCGTACGGCAAGAACGCGATGACCACGAAGAGCGCGATGCCCACCGTCCACAGGAGCAGGCGTCCCGTCAGTCCCAGTTGCTGCGTCTCAGTCATGTGACCTCCGTTCGGAATCCGTTCGGCCCGCCGCCCGGGCCGTGTCCCGGTCCGCCGGAGACCCCGGCCCGGCGGCCGGAACCCGAGGCGTGAATGGAACCGGCGCCATTATACGCGCGCCGGCGGCGCTGGCGCGCTGCCGCCGCGCCGAGCGGGAACGGGCGCCCGTACGCCCGCTGACGCCCCCGGCTCCCCGCGGGCGCGGTGCGGCGCGGGCGTTCCACCACGGGATTGATACAATTGCCGGCACGTTGGAAGCCGCGGGGCCGGCCGCCGGGCCGCCGACTCCGCGGCCGGGGCCGCGGCCGGCGGCCGGCACGGACGGAAGGAGTGGATCCGATGCGCCAGAAGTGGGTGACGGCAGGGGGAGTGGCCGCGGTCCTCGCGGTCGGCGGGGGGGTCGCGCCGGCGCCGGCCGCGGCCCAGTCGAGCGCGGCGGGCTGGGTGGCGCCGCGCACGCCCGACGGCCGCCCGGACCTGCAGGGGGTCTGGGCCAACAACAACATCACGCCGCTCGAGCGCCCCGCCGCGTGGGCGGGGCGCGAGACCCTCGGCGACGAAGAGCTGGCGGCGCTGCGGGCGTCGGCCGCGAACGCGGTCGGAGACGGCGACGCGCTGTTCGGCGACCAGCTGGTGCTGGCGGCCATCGAGGGCGTGGAGGCGACCTCCTACGACCCGACGACCGGCAACTACAACCAGTTCTGGATCGCGGAGCGGGACTTCACCAACCGCACGTCGCTGGTGGTCGATCCGCCGGACGGCCGCATCCCCGCCGTGACCGCGGAGGCGCGCGAGCGGTTCCGCGCGGCCGCCGCCCGCCGCCGCGACCACCCCGCCGACAGCTACGCCGACCGGCCGCTGCCGGAGCGCTGCGTGACCTACGGGATCCCGCGGCTGGGCGCCGGGTACAACAGCTACTTCCAGGTATTCCAGAACGCGGACCACCTCGTCTTCATGAGCGAGATGATCCACGATGCGCGGGTGGTCCCGCTGACCGGCCAGCCGCACCTGGCGGCGTCGGTGCGGCAACTGCACGGCGACTCGCGGGGATACTGGGAGGGGGACACCCTGGTGATCGAGACGACGAACTTCTCGCCGTCCGCGAACTTCCGCGGGTCGTCCGACGGCCTCCACCTCGTGGAGCGGCTGACCCGGGTCGGCCCCCGCACCCTCGACTACGAGGTCACCATCACCGACCCGGCGGTGTGGACCCGGCCCTGGACCGTCCGGATCCCCCTCATGCGGAGCGACGAACCGATGTTCGAGTACGCCTGTCACGAGGGCAACGTCGGGATGGACGGGATTCTCGCCGGTCATCGCGCCGAGGAGCGGAGACGGCGGGCGCAGTAGGCGGCGCGGTGGGGGCGCCCCGGCGCCGGCGCGTCGCCGGACCGCGGCGGACCCCCGCGTCGCACCGCGTTCGGAGGGCGCCGGCGAACGCCAGAGGCGTCAGCAGGCAGAGAACGCCCGCCTGCCGGGCGTGTTGAAGGACGCTGTCGAGCCATGAGGAGTTCCGCGGTTGCGGTGTGCATCGGGCTGGCCGTCTGCGGCTCCCGCCCGGCGTTCGCCCAGGCGCCGGATCCGGTCTACGACGCCGCCGTGCGGTTGGTGGCGGCGCGTCCCGAGGTGCGGCGCGCCCTCGCGCTCGTGCGCGAGATCGAGACGACGGCCGAGGCGGTTCTGGTCGAGCTGACGGAGATTCCCGCGCCGCCGTTCCAGGAGGCCGAGCGCGCGGCGCGGTTCGCCGAGCTTCTGCGGGAGGCGGGAATCGCCGACGTGCGCATCGACGCGCGCGGCAACGTCGTCGGGCGCCGGCCCGGGGCGGAGGGCCGCGAGACGGTGGCCGTCGTCGCCCACCTCGACACCGTCTTCCCCCCCGGCACCGACGTGACCGTCCGCCGCCGCGGCGACCGCCTCCAGGCGCCCGGCATCGGCGACGACACCCGGGGGCTGGTGGTGCTGCTGATCGTCGCCGAGGCGCTGGAACGGGCCGGCGTGCGCACGCGGGGCGATCTCCTCTTTGTGGGGAGCGTGGGCGAAGAAGGGCTCGGCGACCTGCGCGGCGTGCGCCACCTGCTCCGGCCGGGAGGGCCGCGGATCGATCAGTTCATCGCCATCGACGGCGGAGACGACGCCGAGGTGGTCAACGAGGCTCTCGGGTCGCGCCGGTACCGGGTCACGGTGACCGGGTCCGGCGGCCATTCGTGGGGCGACTTCGGTCTCGCCAACCCCGCCCACGCGCTCGCCCGGGCCATCGACTACTTCGACCGCGCGGCGGCGGGCGTGGAGGGCGTCGGGACGTCGGCCAGCTACAACGTGGGGCGCATCGGGGGGGGCACGTCCGTCAACGCCGTCCCCCGCGAGAGCTGGGCCGAGGTCGACATGCGGTCGACGGACCCCGGACAGCTCGACCGGTTGAACGCGGCGCTGCGGTCGTCGTTCGCGCGCGCCCTCCGCGAGCAGAACCGCGCCCGCGCCCGCGGCGCCCCGCTGGCCGTCCGCTTCGAACCGATCGGCGAGCGGCCGTCCGGCGTCGTCGACCCGCGGACGCCGCTCGTCCGCCGCGCCCTCGCGGTGACCCGCTACCTGGGGTTCCGGCCGCGTCTGCGGGTCGCGTCGACCGACGCGAACCTGCCGATAGCCCGGGGCATCCCGGCCGTGACCCTGGGCCGGGGCGGCGCCGGCGGCGGCGCGCATTCCCTGGACGAATGGTGGGCGCCGCGCGACGCGCACGTCGGCACGCAGCGCGCGCTGCTCCTGCTGGTGGCTTCGGCCGGCGTCGCCCGCTGACCGCCCGCCGGTCCGGTGGGCGGTTCCCATATTCAACCGGCGGACGACGCAGTCAGGCGGGATGCGTCGCCGCTCGAATGCAGCGGGGCGTTTCGTCGCGGGCCGGCCGGGTGGGGCAGCTCCTTGCCGCGCCGGGGGAGGCGGCCCTTGCCGCGGTGCGGCAAAGGGGGAGAGCGGGCGCCGCCGGCGGGGCGGACCCGCTCTCCGGGTCGCGGTCAGCGGTAGGTGTCGATGGGCGGAAGCTGCGCGCCGCTCAGATCGCCGGGCGGCATTTCTCCCGCCACCGCCGGCATGCGCAGGGTGCCGATGCCGTCGATGGAGGCCTCGATGACTTCGCCGGGCTGCAGGTAGCGGCTGCCGGTGCGGGTCTCGGCCGAGCCGGCGGCGGTGCCCCCGGACGTGCCGTTGTTGATCACGTCGCCGGGGAACAGCGTGATGATCGACGACGCGTACTCCACGATCTCCCACAGGGAGTGGATCATGTCGCCGGCCTGCGCGTCCTGCAGCGTCGTGCCCCCGACGCTGAGGGTCTGGCGCAGGTTCTGCATCGGGTCGCCGTAGAACTCCTTCGGCACGATCCACGGGCCCTGCGGCGCGAAGGTGTCGTGGCCCTTGCCGACGAACCAGTCCGAGCGGGTGGCGTTGCCGCCGGGGGGGCGTCCGCCGCGGTCGGAGACGTCGATGGAGACCATGTAGCCGAAGATGTGGTCCTGCGCGTCGGCGGCCGACACGTACTTCGCGGTCCGGCCCACCACCGCGCCGAGCTCGACCTCCCAGTCGGTGCGGTTGCGGCCGTGCGGGATCACGACGGGGTCGCCGTTCCCGACGACCGCGCCGCGGCTGGGCTTGAGGAACAGGTACGGCACGCCGCGCTCCTCCTGCCGCCGGCGGATCTCGGCCGCCCGCTCCTCGGGGCTGGCGCCCTCGCTGACGTGGCTGTAGAAGTTGACGGCGGCGTTCAGGATCTTGCCCGGGTACATGATCGGGGGCCGCGTCCGCAGGTCGTCCACGTCGTGGACGAAGCCGGCCCGGTCGCCGCCCAGCCGGTTCGCGACCACGTCGTTGACGATCTCGTACAGCCGGTAGCGCAGGCCGTACTCGTAACGCCCGATCAGCTCCAGCATGTCTTCGGGCATCGGGACCCGGGGGTAGTCCGGGTTCGCCTCGAGGGCCGCGTTCGCGGCCTCGACGTCGATCACGAGGCTGTCCCGCAGGACGATGCCGACGTGCGGCACGTCATGGATGTCGAAGGTGCCGACCTTGAACGGCTCGACGGGGGTCACGTCGGTCTGGGCGGAGGCCGCCCCGGCGCCCCCGAGCGCCGCGAGCAGGCCGACGATCAGGATTCGTCGCATGCAATTCCTCGTTTCCTCTTTCGTGTCCTCGAATCGGGTCCGGTGGGTGCGAACCCTCGTTGTACTAGTCGAGTCCGGGGCTGTCAAGGCGCCGCGCCGCCCGCGCCTCGGAGGCGAAGACCAAGGCGGCCGCCGCCGTTCCGGTCGGCGGGCATCTCGCAACCTAGAGAGGACGTCGCACGGTTGAAGGCGGAGATCGCAGGTCTCAGGGTCGCGGGCTTCACGTTCGGCCCGCTGATTCCGGCGCTGTCGATCAAGCTCGTGTTCTTCCCGCAGCAGCCCGTGGTGAAAGCCGGCGTTCGGGCATTCGGGATCGACGTGACGGCTCTCCTGTTCCACGCACTGGCGGGCATGGCGTCAGGCGGTCTTCGGGTGGGCGCCCGAGCCGTCGGCGGAGGCGATGCGGCCCTGTTTCCGTGTTGACACCCGCGCCGAAAGCGGGGAAACTACGGTGTCCGCGAGCGGGGCGATCCGATCGTCAGCGGCGGTCGCCTTCACGCATCGACGGCGGGTCGACACCTCATGACCAGAGAGCAGGCTTCGGTGCTCGGGCGCTTCCTCGGCGGCCTCGTCGGTGGATTGGCCGCGGCGGCCGTGGCGGCGCCGCCGTCCGCCGCGCAGGGCGCGCAGCCCGCATCGGCCCCCGCGGCCGCATCTGCGCCCCCGGGGGCGTCAGCGCCCGCGGTCTCGCCGCAGCGCGCGCTCCTCGACCGGTACTGCGTCACCTGCCACAACCGCGCGTTCGTGGAGGGCGGCGGCGAACCGCGTTCGCGGCTCGTGTCGCAGTTGCGCGCGGTGGGGCTGGCCCTCGACACCGTCGACGTCGACGACGTCGCCGAGGACCCCGAAGTCTGGGAGAGCGTGGTGCGGAAGCTGCGGGTCGGCGCGATGCCGCCGCGGCCGCGCCCGCGGCCCGGCAAGGCGGCCTACGACGGGTTCCGGCGGTGGCTCGAGGACGAACTGGACCGGGCGGCGGAAGCCCGGCCGGACCCGGGCCGCACCCAGGCGTTCCACCGCCTGAACCAGACCGAGTACCGGAACGTGGTCCGCGACCTCCTCGACCTGGAGATCGACGTCGGCGAATGGATTCCCGCCGACGCGCCGGACCGCTTCGGCTTCGACAACAACGCCGGCGCCCTGTCCCTGTCGCCGGCCCTCTTCGAGCGGTACGTGTCCGCCGCCCGCAAGATCAGCCGGCTCGCCATCGGCGAACCGCCGGCCGGCGGGACGGTCATCGCCACCTACGACGTCCCCCTCAACCTGATCCAGGACAACCAGCGGAGCGAGGACCTGCCCTTCGGCTCGCGCGGCGGCGCGGCCGTGCGGCACCACTTTCCCGTCGACGGCGAGTACCTGATCAAGCTGCGGCTGCGGACCAACTACGTGGGGTACGTCCGCGGCATCGATCAGCCGCACGACGTCGAGATCCGTCTCGACGGCCGGCGCATCCGGCGGTTCACGTTCGGCGGGCAGGCGCCGGGCATGCCCGCGCCCATCAGCTTCGCGGGCAACATCCGCGGCGACCTCGAGTGGGAGTCGTACGCGCTGCACGCCGACGACGACCTCGAGGTACGCATCCGGGTCGACGCCGGTCCGCACCTCGTCGGGGTGTCCTTCCCGCGGGAGACGTGGGAAGAGGAGGGCGTGCTGCAGCCGCGGCAATCCGGGTTCGCCCTCGCCGTGAACGACATGCCGGACGGCAATCCGGCCCTCGACCGCGTGCAGATCCACGGTCCGTTCACGGTGGACGGACCCGGCGACACCCCGACGCGGCGCCGCGTGTTCACGTGCGCGCCGGCCGCCGAGGCCGAGGAGCTTCCCTGCGCCGCCGAAATACTGGGCGCCCTCGCGCGGCGCGCCTACCGGCGCCCGGTGTCGGACGACGACGTGCGGACGCTGCTCGACTTCTTCGAGATCGGCCGGCGCGGCGGCAGCTTCGACGCCGGCATCGGGCTCGCCCTCGAGCGCATCCTCGCCGATCCGGAGTTCCTGTACCGCATCGAGCGCGACCCCGTCGACAGCCCGCCTGGCGCGATCTACGCCATTCCGGACCTCGACCTCGCCTCGCGGCTGTCGTTCTTCCTCTGGAGCAGCATTCCCGACGACGAGCTGCTGGCGGCGGCCGAGGACGGCGCCCTGAGCGACCCCGCGGTCCTCGAGCGGCAGGTGCGCCGCATGCTCGCCGACCCCCGCGCGGCCGCCCTCGTGGACAACTTCGCCGGGCAGTGGCTCCACTTCCGGAACCTCGAAGGCGTGTATCCCGACCCGCTGATCTTTCCCGACTTCGACGACAACCTGCGCGCCGCCTTCGAGCGGGAGACCAGCCTCTTCATCAACAGCCTGATCCGGGACGACCGGAGCGTGCTCGACCTGCTGCGCGCCGACCACACCTACGTGAACGAGCGTCTCGCCGTCCACTACGGCATACCCAACGTCTACGGGAACCGCTTCCGGAAGGTGACGTTCGGCGCGGGCGAGCGCGCCGGGCTGCTGAGCCACGGCAGCGTGATGACCGTGACCTCCTATCCCAACCGGACGTCGCCGGTGCTGCGCGGCAAGTGGGTGCTCGAGAACCTGCTCGGCGCTCCGCCCCCGGAGCCCCCGCCCGACGTGCCGACCCTGGAAGAGGAGAACGAGGAGGGCGAGCCGCTGACCATGCGGCAGGCGATGGTGCGGCACCGGGAAGATCCGGCGTGCTCGGTGTGCCATGCGCCGATGGACCCGATCGGGTTCGCCCTGGAGAACTTCGACGCCATCGGCCGGTGGCGCGACACCACCGCGGGCGTCCCCGTCGACGCCTCGGGAACCCTGCCGGACGGGGCCGCGTTCGAGGGGCCGACCGGGCTCCGCGATCTGCTGCTGGCGCGGCCCGGCGATTTCGTCGGCACCGTGACCGAAAAGCTGATGGGCTATGCCCTGGGGCGCGGGATCGAGTACCATGACGCTCCGACCGTCCGGAAGATCGTGCGTGAAGCGGCCGGCGACGACTACCGCTGGTCATCCATCGTCCTCGGAATCGTGAAGAGCACCGCGTTCCAGATGCGGAGGTCCGACTCATGATCATCACCAGGAAAGCTGTTCCGCGCCGCGCCGTCCTGCGGGGCATCGGCGCCGGCCTGGCGCTTCCGCTGCTCGACGGCATGGTTCCCGCGTTCGCGGCCATCCGCAACAGCGCCGCCAGTCCCGTCCCCCGCTTCGGGGTCTTCTACGTGCCGAACGGGATGGCGATGAAGCACTGGACGCCCGAGGCGGATGGCGTGGGGTTCGAGACGACGCGGCTGCTCGCCCCGCTCGAGGCGTACCGCGACCAGATGACGGTGCTGACGGGCCTGAACGGGGTGCCGAGCAACGCCGGCGTCCACGCCAGCGCCGCCACCCGGTTCCTGACCGGGGTGACGCCGGCCCGCACCGAGTCGAACCTCCGCGCCGGCGTGTCCGTCGATCAGCTCGTCGCGCGGGAGACGGCCCGGCATACGCAGCTCGGCTCGCTCGAGCTGGCGCTGGACAGCCGCGACGTATCCGGTTCGTGCGACGTCGGGTTCAGTTGCACTTACACCAACACCATCTCGTGGCGGAACGAGACCACGCCGCTGCTCGGCGAGAACAACCCGCGGGCGGTCTTCGAGCGTCTCTTCGGCGACAGCGGGTCGACCGACCCGGCGGCGCGGCGGGACCGCATCCGGAAGGACCGGAGCATCCTCGACTCGGTGTCCGAGAAGATCGCCGCGCTGCAGCGCGGACTCGGACCCAACGACCGGATCCGGGTCAACGAGTACCTGGAGGCGGTGCGCGACGTCGAGCGCCGGATCCAGAAGGCCGAGGAGCAGAGCGGCCGCGAGCTGCCCGAGGTGGACCAGCCGGCGGGGATCCCCGCCACCTACGGCGAGCACGCCAGGCTGATGTGCGATCTGCTGCTGCTGGCGTACCAGACGGACCTGACGCGGGTCGGCACCTACATGATGGCGCGGGAGATCAGCGGCCGGACGTATCCCGAGATCGGGGTCCCCGACTCGCACCACCCGACGTCGCACCACCGCGACGACCCGACCCTCTACGAGAAGATCGCGAAGATCAACGAATACCACCTGTCGTTCTTCTCCTACTTCCTGGAGAAGGCGCGCGCGACGCCGGACGGCGAGGGCAACCTGCTCGACAACATGATGCTGCTCTACGGCGCCGGCATGTCCGACAGCAACCGCCACGACAACAAGGGCCTGCCCCTCGTGCTCGTCGGCGGCGGCTCGGGCCGGCTGCGCGCGGCCGGCCATCTGCGCTACGAGGAGGACACGTCCATCTCGAACCTGCACCTGACGGTTCTCGACAAGATGGGCGTGCGCGTCGACCAGATGGGCGACGCCACCGGCAAGCTCGACCTGCTGACGGTCGGCTAGCCGCCCGGCCCGCCGATCGTCGCCTTGCGGCTGCGCCTGGCGAGGCCCGGCGGGGGCGACACCCTGGGGCCCGGCATTCGTGCCGGGCCTTTCGTTTTCGGGGGCGCCGCGGGGTTGCCCGCGGACGCGGACACCGGCGGCGCCCCGCCGGGGGGGGCGCGGGTCGGGACCGGGGCCGGGCCGGCCGCGATGCGGCGGCCGGAGCGAGGAGGGCGGAGATGGACGGACTGCGCAGAGGACTGGTGGCGGGGGCGGCGGCGGCGATGCTGGCCGCGGCGGCCGGCCTCGCGGCCGAAGAGCAGCCGGGCGCCGGCGGGATGACGCTGGACGCGGACGACGTCGGGGGCGTCGTCACCAGCGCCGACGGACCGGAGGCGGGGGTCTGGGTGGTCGCCGAGACCACCGATCTGCCGACCCGGTTCATCCGCATCGTGGCCACCGACGACGACGGCCGCTACGTGCTTCCCGACCTGCCGGACGCGAGCTACGAGCTGTGGGTGCGCGGCTACGGCCTCGTCGACTCGCCGCGGGTCACGGCGACGCCGGGCCGGACCGTCGATCTCGAAGGGGTCGTCGCGCCCGACGCCCGCGCGGCCGCCGCCGTCTATCCGGCCGCGTGGTGGCTGTCGATGCTCGAGCTGCCGGAGGGCGAGCACTCGCAGCAGGAGCTGGGCAGCCAGGTGACCGGCTGCATGAACTGCCACCAGGTGGGCAACCGGGCGACGCGGGAGATTCCGGCCGGCATCCTCGCCGCCGCCGACTCGCACCTCGCGGCGTGGGACCGCCGCGTCGCGATGGGGCCGATGGGCTCGAGCATGGCGGGCATGTGGGGGCGGCTGGGCGACCAGCGCCGCATGTTCGCGGACTGGACCGAGCGCATCGCGGCCGGCGAGGTCCCCACCCAGACCCCGCCCCGGCCGGAGGGCATCGAGCGCAACGTCGTGGTCACCCTCTGGGACTGGGGCACGCAGACCGACGGCCGCACCGACAGCGCCGCCTCGGACGTGCGCGACGCCACCGTCAACGCCGACGGACTCGTCTACGCCGTCGTGCAGCCCAGCGACATCCTCGCCGTCCTCGACCCCGTGGCGCACCGGGCCTTCACCATCGACGTCCCGTCGAGCGGCCCGACCATCCAGGGGCAGACGCCGGAGTCGCCGTACTGGGGCGACGACCCGGTCTGGGCCCGGCGGTCCGACCCCCGCAGCGTGGCCATGGACGGCGACGGGCGGGTGTGGCTGACCGGCCGCGTCCGCGCTCCCGGCGAGCAGCCGGCGTTCTGCACCGACGAGGCGAACGCCTTCGGCCGCCACTATCCGCTGGCCCAGGGCACGCGGCAGGTGTTCCTGTACGACCCCGAGACCGAGGCGTTCTCCGAAATCGACACCTGCTTCTCGGCCGACCACAACCAGATCGGCGAAGACGAGCGCATCTACTACGGCTTCAACAGCGGGCTCGGCTGGATCGACGTGGAGATCTGGGACGAGACCCAGGACGCGGAGGCGGCGCAGGGCTGGTGCCCGGGCGTGGTCGACACCAACCAGGACGGGGTCATCACCACGGGGTGGACCGAACCGGACGAGCCCGTCGACCCGACCCGCGACCACCGCATCCGGTTCGGCTGCTACTCGCCGGCCGTGAACCCCGCCGACGGCAGCGTGTGGTGCTCGGGCAACGGCCGCACCCAGCGCCAGCTCGTGCGCATCGAGCTCGGCGACAACCCGCCCGAGTCGTGCGTCGCGGAGCTCTACGAACCGCCCCCGTCGGTCGTGAACCCCTCGGCGTACGGCAGCGGCGGCCTGCACCTGACCACCGAGGGCGTCGCGTGGCAGGACTGGCGGGGCAGCGGCCACTTCGCACGGTTCGACCGCGGCCGGTGCGCCGACGTCTCCGGTCCGCAGGCCGACGGCCAGGGGTGCCCCGAGGGCTGGACCTTCTACCGGATGGACAAGCCGACCTATCAGAACGCCGACGCCTTCCCGATCAACTCCGACGAGAGCTACCTTACCCAGATCGACCACCACGACGTGCTGGGCCTCGGGAGGGACGTGCCCCTGTACGGTGTCGTCAACACCGACTCGATCGAGGTCTTCATGCCCGACACCGAGCAGTTCGTCACGCTGCGGGTGCCGTACCCCCTGGGGTTCTTCTCCCGCTCGTCGAACGGGCGCATCGACGATCCCACCGCCGGCTGGAAGGGCAAGGGGCTCTGGTCGAGCTACTCGAACTATGCCGCCTGGCACCTCGAGGGCGGCGCCGGCACCCACCAGAAGGCCGTCAAGTTCCAGATCCGCCCCGACCCGCTGGCGCACTAGCCGGAGAGCGTCGCGTCGCGGCCTCGCGGTCGCCGCGCCACCTCGCGGTCGCCGCGCGGCCTCGCGGTCGCCGCGCGCCTTCGGTCGCGTTGCGGCTCCGCCGCCCGCCAGGAGTCCTCGCCGTTCCCGTGGCGCCGACTCCCGGCGGACCGTCCTGCATGAAAGTCCATGCCGTCGACCCGTTCCCCGGCGGTTGCGGGGCGGGTCGAGTCGAGGGCGTCCAGATACGCGGCCACCGTGTCCGCGTCGACCCGTTCCCCGGCGGTTGCGGGGCGGGTCGAAGGCCGGACGGGAAAGTTCGTTCAGGACGGTCGACCAGCCGGGATTCCGCGCCGTAGAACGGCGGGGAGGTCGGGCGAGCTGCGCTCCGGACGCCGCGTCCCCCGAGCGGGAGCGCCTGTCGAACGGTCCTCCCGGATCGGTAGAAAGCGCGCGGCTCGCCGGTCCGGACCCGTTCATTTCCTGCGACGTCGGCGAGCCGCGGATCTCGACGGCGCCGGGATGAACGGGGGTTCGGGCGCCGATCCCTTCCGGCCGGCATTTTGCAATCTCGCGTTGCCTGTATCGGACCCACGGTGGCGGACGTCGGGGCCGACGCCGACGCCGAGCCACGCCGACCCCGGCGCATTCAGCCGCGCGGCCGTCGAGCGGGGGCGTGCGGAGGTGTGTGCGGAGGAGGAGGTGCTGACGGCTCGGCCAAGCCGACGGGAGCCGCGTGCGGAAGTGCGTGCGGGGAGGAGGACTGCCGCCACGGGGCAGGTCTGCCGGGGAGGGCGGCGGCCGCGCACGGCGGGCCGGCGTCCGGGGGCGGCGAACGAGGCGCGGGAACTCGATGTCGGAGGGAAGCAGTGCGACGTGACATGCATGCGGAAGATATGGGACTTCTGGGCCGGAGCGACGTCATGACCCGGCTCCGCGGCAGCCTGCGGCGGGTCGCCGAGTCGCCGTTCCCGGTCCTGGTGACCGGCGAGAGCGGCTGCGGCAAGGAACTGGTGGCGCGCGGCGTGCACCGGTTGAGCGGCCGGCCGGAGCGCCGCTTCGGGGCCGTCAACTGCGCCGCCCTCACCGACGAACTCGTGGAGGCCGAGCTGTTCGGCTACGTCCGGGGCGCGTTCACCGGCGCGGTGACCGACCGGACCGGGCTCTTCGAGGCGTCCGATCGCGGCACCCTGTTCCTCGACGAAGTGGGCGAGCTGTCGCCGCGCGCCCAGGCCAAGCTGCTGCGGGTGCTGCAGGACGGCGAGATCCGCCGCGTGGGGGACACCGTGCCGCGCGCCGTCGACGTGCGGCTGGTCGCGGCCACCAACCGCCCCCTGGAACACGACGTCCGCGTCGGCGGGTTCCGCGAAGACCTGCTGTATCGACTCGACGTGCTCCGCGTCGAGGTGCCGCCGCTGCGGGAACGCGGCGACGACGTGGTGCTGCTCGCCGAGCACTTCTGGCAGCGGGCCCAGTCGCTCACCGGGAGCCGCGCCACCCCCGCCCGGTCGACGCTGGAAGCCCTCGCCCGGTACCACTGGCCGGGCAACGTCCGGCAGCTCGAGAACATCGTGGCGGCGCTGGTCGTGCGCGGCCCGCGGAGCGGCGTGGTGGGCCCGGCCCTGTTGCCCTCGGCGATCACCGGCGGCGCGAGCGGGGCGAACGGCGTGCCGACCCTGCACGAGGCGCGGCAGGTGTTCGAGCGCCGCTTCGTGAGCGGCGCCCTCGCGCAGGCCGGGGGCCGCCGGGCCAAGGCGGCCTCGGCCCTGGGAGTGACCCGGCAGGGACTGGCCAAGTTGCTGAAGCGGCTGGATCTCGACGGCGCGGCGGCCACCGCCGTGCGCTGCCGCGACGACGCCGGCTACGGCGAGACGCCGGAGTCGTGACCCGGCCGGCGCCGCACCGAATCCGCGCGCCGCGGACGACGGGTCGGGGCGTGTGGTTCGTCGGCGCGGGTTGACGGGTGGTTGACGGCGGATGATCATGAGCGTAGCGGGGCATCGGGAATGAGCAGCGACACGAAATGGGTCATCGGAACGGTCGTCACCCTCGCCGGGGTGATGAGCGGGCTGATGCTGGCGCAATTCTCCAGCGTGAACGGTCGCATCGACGACCTGCGGAGCGTCGTCCGGGACATGGACGAGCGTCTGCGCGCCGTCGAGGTCGGGCAGGCTGAAGTCGAGGTTCTGATCTCCGGCATGGACGAGCGCCTGCGCGCCGTCGAGAACAGCCTGTCCGACGTCAGGGTCCGCCTGCGCGCCGTCGAGAACGGCCTGTCCGAAGTCGACGTCCGCCTGCGCGCCGTCGAGAACGGTCTGTCCGAAGTCGACGTCCGCCTGCGCGCCGTCGAGAACGGTCTCGGGGGGCCGGAACCCGGCGACGGCCGGAATCCGGCGGGTCCTTGAGCTTATCGATGACGGGGCATCGCGGGTGAGCAGCGACACGAAATGGGTCATCGGAACGGTCGTCACCCTCGCCGGGGTGATGAGCGGGCTGATGCTGGCGCAATTCTCCAGCGTGAACGGCCGCATCGACGACCTGCGGAGCGTCGTCCGGGGCATGGACGAGCGTCTGCGAGCCGTCGAGGTCGAATTGGCTGAAGTCGACGTCCGCCTGCGCGCCGTCGAGAACGGCCTGTCCGAAGTCGACGTCCGCCTGCGCGCCGTCGAGAACGGCCTGTCCGACGTCGGGGGGCCGGAACCCGGCGACGGCCGGAATCCGGCGGGTCCTTGAGCTTATCGATGACGGGGCATCGGGGATGAGCAACGACACGAAGTGGGTCGTCGGGACGGTCGTCACCTTCGCGGGGGTGCTGGGCGGGCTGATGCTGGCGCAATTCTCCAGCGTGAACGGCCGCATCGACGATCTGGGTGGTCGCATCGACGACCTGCGGAGCGTCGTCCGGGGCATGGACGAGCGCCTGCGCGCCGTCGAGAACGGCCTGTCCGAAGTCAGGGTCCGCCTGCGCGCCGTCGAGAACGGCCTGTCCGAAGTCAGGGTCCGTCTGCGCGCCGTCGAGAACGGCCTGTCCGAAGTCGGGGGGCCGGAACCCGGCGACGGCCGGAATCCGGCGCGCCCTTGACGTCGGCGTCAGCCGCGCGCCTGCTCTCGATCCGGTTGCCGGAACCCCGCGCCTACCCGAACATCAGGTTGACGATGAACACCGCGCCGACGATGCCCGCGGCGTCGGCGAGGAGGCACGCGGGGACCGTGTGGCGGGTCCGGCGGATGCCGACCGCCCCGTAGTACACGGCGAGGGTGTAGAACGTCGTCTCGGTGCTTCCCTGGAAGGTGCTGACCATGTAGCCGACCAGCGAGTCGGGTCCCGACGCGGTCATGATCTCGGCCATCACCGCGTAGGCGCCGCTGCCGGTCAGGGGGCGGAGCAGGGCCATCGGCAGGGCTTCGGCGGGCAGGCCGACGAGGGCCGTGAGGGGGGAGAGGACGGTGGTGATCAGATCGATGCCCCCCGAGGCCCGGAACATCCCGATCACCACCAGGATCGCCACCAGGTAGGGGATGATGCGCACCGCGACGTCGAAGCCCTGACGGGCGCCGGCCACGAGCGCGTCGTAGACCCGGACCCCCCGCGTCCACCCGTACGTCACGAGCACCGCCACCACCAGCGGCAGCATCCAGGCCGACGTGACGCCGGCGAGCAGCTCGAAGGGCGGGTCGGTCCGGTGCTGCCAGACGAAGCGCCCGAGCAGGACGCCGAGGGCCAGCCAGAACAGGCGGGCGGCGCGGCGCCGTCCCGGCCGCGGCTCCCGGGCCGCGGGCGCCTCGTCGTCGGACACGCCGCCGCCGGCTTCCGCGGGCCGGGCCTCCGCCGCCGGCGGCGGCTCGGTGCGCCGGTACGCGGGCAGCCGGCTCAGCAGGACGGCCGCCGTCACCCCGACGAGGGTGGCGCAGCCGCTGGCGAACCACGTGGGGAAGAAGATGCCCGCGGCGTCTTCCGAGCCCACCGACGCGCGCATCGACACCACCCCCGACGGCAGGAGGGCGAGGGCCGACGTGTTGATGGCGAGGAACAGGACCATGGCGTTGGTCGCGGTCCCGCGTTCGCCGTTGAGCTTGTCGAGCTCCTCCATCGCCTTGATGCCGAACGGGGTCGCGGCGTTGGCGAGTCCCAGCATGTTGGCGGCGATGTTCAGGATCATGGCGCTCATCGCGGGGCCGTGGACGGGGACGCCCGGGAAGAGGCGCCGCATGACCGGACCGACGAGCCGCGCGAGATGGCGCAGGGCGCCGGCTTCCTCGATCACCCGCATCAGCCCGAGGAAGAACGCCATCAGGCCGATGAGGCCGATGGCCAGCTCGACCGCCCCGCGGGCGGAAGAGACGATGGCGTCGGTCAGCGCCTGCATCTGCCCGGACAGCGCGGCCAGGAAGACCGACGCGAGCGCCGCGAAGACGATCAGGCCGTTCAGCATGCGGCAAGGGGGATGGGGCGGGGAGGACGCGGCCGGCGGGGGCGCTACTCCCCGAACACGCTCACGGTGTTTCGGAGGGCGTCGGTGGCGCGGATGACGATGGGGGCGCCGCCGTTCCCGTTGAGGACCGCTTCGAACCGTTCGACCAGCCCGTCCGGCACCCCGTCGAGGGGATAGACGACCCGCCAGTCGCCGGCGCCGACCCTGATCTCGACCCGCCGCACCGGCGACTGCGCGTCGCGCACCGTGAACGGCAGGACGGCCCGGCCGCCTTCGCGCCGCCGCGCCGCCGTCTCGATGCGGGGCGGGGTGTTGTCGACGTCGAACACCTCGCTGTCGCGCTCGCCGACGAGGGCCGCGCCGGGAGCGTTCCCGCGGGCGTCGGACGCGGCGATCTTCACCCGGTAGGCGCCGTCGGGGATGGTCGTCGTGTCCCAGGCGAACACCGTGTCGCGCAACCCGCCGCGCAGGAGGCGCCACTCGGGGTCGCCGGCCCGCTGGTACGACACGGTGTAGTCGAGCGGGTCGCGGTTCTCGTCGCTCGCCTGCCAGCGGAACGTCCGGATGCCCTTCCGATAGGTTTCGCGCCCGACGGCGCCGGCCGGCGGCGCCGAGGGGTCGTCGAGCCCGGCGATCGGCGGATCGCTCGTGCTGTACGACTGCTGGAAAGCGGCGCCGGGGGGGTGCACCGTCAATTGCGTGACCTCCGGCCGCAGGTTGCGCGGCAGGTACGCGGCGGTCACCGAGGTCAGCACCGGCGACGCGCCGCCGTCGCCGCCGTGGAGCGTGGCCCGCCACTGCAGGTAGCGTGCGTTGGGGCTGGCGATGCGGCTGCCCGCGGCGTCGGTGTAGGGGGCCGACCAGGGGCTCCAGGTGTCGTTGGGGACCGCGGTGTTGCCGGACCGGCTGGCCAGCTCGATGCGGCCGCCGCCGGGCGTCGTCCCGCGCCAGCGGATCGCGCCCCAGCGCGCCGCCGCCCCCGCGTCATGCACCTCCGACTCGTAGGCGCCCCGGGGCGCCAGGCGGTTCTCCATCCGCAGCACCTTCCCGGGGTTGGCGGTGGCGTACCACGTCGAGCCGTCCGCGGCGGGCAGCAGCCGGGTCACCTGCCGGGCGGGGGCCCGGCCGGCCAGGACCGTCCGCGGCGGATCGCGCGACACGCGGTACAGCTTGCCGTCCGGTCCCGTGCCGACGACCAGCGCGCCCCGGTCGTCGAACGCCGCGTCGAACGGGGTGTCGAGGCTCGACCGCCACCGCCGGTCCCACAACCCGTCGGCGGTGACGTGGTAGACCGCGCCCTTCTCGCCGGCGTTCGCGGCCGTGGCGGCCGGGGTCCGCGGCTCGGCCGGCGCCGCGGCGCCGCCGACCACGACGGCGGCGACGCTGGTGGTCACCGAGACCGTCGGCGACGGGGCCGGGGCGGATGCGGCGGGCGGGGGCGGGGCGGCGGACGCGGCCGGCGCCGGCCCGCCGTTCACGGCCACCGCGAGCAGCGATCCGTCCGGCTGGGGGCGCAGCGAGCGGATTTCCTCGTAGGGCGCGTCGAGCAGCACGAACGCCCGGCCCGCGGCGTCGATGCGCAGCACCTGGCCGGGCGATTCCGTGCCCGCGAGCAGCGCGCCGTCGGCCGCCACGGCCAGCGCGAGCACGTGCGCCGCGTCGCTCTCGTAGACCAGCTCGCGCGCGCCGCCGGCCGGCACGCGGTAGATGCGGGCGGGGTTGCCGGTGGCCGCGTAGAGGGCGCCGTCGGCGGCGAGGGCGAGGGCCCAGACGTAGGTCTCGTCGAAGTCGGCCACGACCCGCGCCTCGCCCCCGGCGGTGAGGTGGTACACCCGCCCGCCCGGCGACGCGCCCGCGAACACCCCGCCCTCGCGGTCGGCCGCGAGGGCGTGCACGTCGAGCTCGTCGGCGTCGAAGACGACGGCGCCGGCGCCGTCGGACCCGAGGCGGTAGACCCGCCCGTCGGCGCCGCTTCCGGCCCAGACGGCGCCGTCGGCCGCCCGCGCGATCGACCACAGCGCCGGCTCGGGGGTCTCCACGACGACGCCGGTGGCGGGGGCCAGCCGGAGGCGGCCCTCGGCGTCGATCGACAGCGCGTCGACTTCGCCCCGCAGGAACTCGGCCTGCGTCGACACCTGCCAGAACACCGGCTCCGACGCGGTCAGGGTGACGGCGGCGGCGGCGGCGGCCACGACGGGGAAGAGGCTGCGCTTCATCGGGGGGGCCAGGGATCTCTCACGCCTTGCCAGGCAGGCGTTCCGCGCCCGCCGGCGCCCTCGACGACGCGGGCTTGGCGGCCGCGGTGAAGGCCCTGCTGCGCCAGGCAGGCGTTCCGCGCCCGCCGGCGCCCTCGACGACGCGGGCTTGGCGGCCGCGGTGAAGGCCGCGCCGCATTCGCATCCCGCCTGAACCACGTCGTCGTCGGTTGAACAGGCCCAACGCCGTCCTTCCCGCGCCTCGGCCGCCGGCCGTTCCCCGGCCGCGCGGCTCAGCCTCCGCCGCCCGACCGGGAGCGCCGTCCTTCCCGCGCCTCGGCCGCCGGCCGTTCCCTGCCCGCCGGCGCCCTCGGCGTTCGCTGGCGTCTTCGGGCGCGGTGCGGCGCCGGGCCGCACCGCGGGCCGCTACGGCGCGGGGGGGCCGAGGTCCAGCGTCAGGACGCGGGCCCCGGACACGACGTGGTCCAGGGGGACTTCCCACTCGCGCACGGCGGCGGTGCTCAACCGGGTGAGGCCGCGGCCGTACCGGTCGGCTCCCAGCACGTCCAGCACCGAGGCGGGGAGCGCGGGCAGCCGGCGGCCGTTCACCACCGCCCCGGCGGCGCCGCGGCGCAGTTGCACGTAGAAGCGGTCGTTGCGCCGGGCCGTGTTCAGCGCGTCCAGCAGATGGGCGAGGTTCGCGGGGCGCGCCGCCCGGCCCGCCTGCCGGCGCTCCTGCTGCGCGAGGGTCGCGCCGTCGGCCACCAGCACCTGAAGACGGCCGCGCGCCGACGACGGCAGGTCGACCGGCACCGTCCGCGTGATCACTTCGCCTTCGCGGGTGCGGACGGCCAGCCGCAGGGGGACCGTGCGTCCCGGCCGCGGCCGGGGGTCGTCGAGCCAGATGCGTTCCAGCACCGCGGTCCGGGCCCCGTCCCAGGCGGTCACCGACACGTCGACGCCCTCGACCGTCACCGGCTCGAGCCCGTTGTCGATCAACGCGGTCAGCGGTCCCCCGACGTACACCGAGGCGAGGACGGTGGCGGCGGCGCCTGCGAACGTCTCCGCGAACCGGACGGGAGGATGTCCGGCCAGGGTCACTTCGCCGCGCACCGCGTAGGTCGCCGCGCCCAGTTGCCGATTGTGCGAGAACAGGGTGTTCAGCACCGCGTTGTAAGCGAGCAGCGGGGTGAACAGGGCGTCGTCGACGACCCGGAAGTCGAAGGTCTCGGTGCGCCCCCGCTCGGGCGCGTCGAGGGTGACGCGGATGGGCACGAGGCGCGGCCCCGGGCCCAGGCTGCCGGCGATGCCGCTGGAGCGGTCCTGGTCGATGGTGCCGAGGGTCTCGCCGACGGTCGCGATGCGGGAGGAGACGGCCCGGCTCGGGAGCACCGTGTGCACCCAGGCGCGGGTCATCGGGAAGCGGGACGCCCCGAGGTTGTAGAAGGGGTGCCCGAACGCGTGCACCCGGCCGTTCTCGACGAGGGTGACGGTGCCCGTCCCCGCCATCGACAGGTCGCCCTCCATCAGGCTCACGCCCACCGCGTCGCCGGCCTGGAGGGGGGCGCGGGACTGGACCGCGGCGCGGCCGGGCGCCGTCCCGCCGACGACCGCGGCCATGCCCGCCGACCGGAACAGCGGCGCGACGTGGTCGAACGCGGCCGGGGTGAACCCGCTCATGGCGAGGGGGGTCGCGATGGGGCGCAACCGGACCCCGCCGCCGGCGTCCGCCGGCAGCCCGAGCGCGGCGGCGTCGCGCGGGCGCGCCGCGAAGGGTTCGGGGCCTTCGAGACGGGTGGGCAGCAGGCTCGTCAGGGTGTCGGCGGCCAGCGGCAGGGCGAGTTCGGGCGCGGCGCGGGCGGCCCGCGCCGGCGCCCGCGCGTCGTCGCGCAGCATCTCGCCGATGGGTGTGATGCCCGCGATGGCCGCCTTGGAGAACGCGCCGAGCGAGTAGGAGACGGCGCCGACGAGGCGCCCGTCGATGCGGACGGGGCTGCCGCTCATGCCCTGGATCACCCCGCTCGCGGCCAGTGGACCCCCGTCGAGCCGGGCCACGATCAGGTTGCGCCGCGGCCCGAACGCGTTCTCGAGCACGCCGATGACCTCGGCCGTGAACTCGCTCCGCTCGACGCCCTCGAAGACGGTGACGCCGACCCCCCGCATCCCCGCCCGCACTTCGTCGACCGGCATCGTGACCGTCGCCGCCGGCGCCGCGGCCAGGAAACCGCCGGTCACGAGGGCGAGGGCCGGGAGCGGCCGGTGCAGAGGCATGTGAAGCGCGCTCGGTGGCGGGCGTGTCGGAGAACGGGACCGTTATAGCGGGGAAGTGCCTGGCGGTCAAGCGGAAACGGGCGCCGGACCTCCCGGGGCGGGCGTCGTGACCGCCTGTCGGCCCGTGGCGGAGTGCCGGAATGCCGCCAGGCGTTTCACCAGGATCTGCTATAGTGCGCAGCACGGCTTCGCATATGTCTCACGTTCCCTCACCCGCATCCGCGGAGGGCGCGCCGGTCTCGTGCCGGCGGTCGCGGCCTCGACAGGCGGGGATGCGTTGTGGGGACGGATCGCGCCTTGCCGGTGTTGCCGCCAGCGTTGCGTTGCACTCCGCCGTCGGTGATCCATCTCGCAGTGCGGTCCGGGTGACCGCGTGTCGGCGATACCCGGGGATAAGGGTGACCTCATGACCTGGGCGCGAGCGAAGCCGAAGGGATCCGCCGCTTCTTCCGGTACGCCACGCGGTTCGGTCCTGGCCGCGCTGGCCGCGGCGGCGTTCTGGGCGTTCTTCCCGGCCGGCGCGGACGGTCAGAACCGCCCGATCCTCGATGGGCCAGCCTCCCTCTTCCAGGAGTGGAACCACCGCCCGAACCGCCCGCCGGAGGTGCAGTACGAGCTGCCCGACATCGAGCTGTTCCTGAAGGGTGGAGAACGCGAGGTTGAGCTTAGGGGGGCGTTCATAGACCCCGATTATAATCGCCTCTCCTTCTCCGTGTCGTCGTCGGTCCCGAGTGTGGTGAATGCATATTTTGGCTACCTTGAACGCCTCTACGTGGACCCGTTGAGCGCGGGCGTGTCGACGGTGACGGTGACGGCGACGGACCGCGGGGGCCTGAGCGCCTCGCAGTCATTCACGGTTACGGTCTCCGACGTCAACCGGCCGCCGAGGGTGAGTCCATCAGGAGTGCCCGACGTGAATTTGGTGTTGGGAGATACGGAGGTTGTTGAGATCTGGCGGTGGTTGTACGACCCGGACGACTACATATCCCAGTTGACGTATGCGGCGTCGTCGTCTGCGCCGAGTGTGGTGACGGCGGTGGTGGCGGACGCCCCGGACTCGGCGGTGTTTCCGGGGCGTCCGGAGGTGACGCTGACGGCGGTGGGTGTGGGTACGGCGACGGTGGCGGTGACGGTGACGGACCCCGATGGTCTGAGCGTCTCGGGGTCGTTCACGGCGACGGTCGCCGCCAGCAACCGGTCGCCGGCGGCGTCGGGCGCGCTGCCGGGGGTGACGCTGGCGGTGGGTGGTACGGAGGTCGTCGACGTTTCGCAGTCGTTCGTCGATCCGGACGGCGACCCGTTGAGGTATAGGGGGACGTCGTCGGCGCGCAAGGTGGTGATTCCGGTGGTGGTGGACCCGCAGGTCGCGCAGGTGACGCTGACGGCGGTGGGTGTGGGCACGGCGTGGGTGACGGTGACGGTGACGGATCCGTATGGTCTGAGCGCCTCGCGGCAATTCAAGGTTACGGTCTCCGTCCCCCCCCCCGCCAACCGGCCGCCGAGGGTGAGATATTCGGGCGCGCTGCGGGATATGACGCTGGCGGCGGTGGGTAGTACGGAGGTCGTCGACGTGTCGTGGTCGTTCGTCGATCCGGACGACGATCCGTTGACGTTCGCGGTGTTGTCGGCGAGGCCCGGGGTGGTGACGGCGGTGGCGGCGGGGGCCCAGGTGACGCTGACGGCGGTGGCGGCGGGCTCGACGGCGGTGGTGGTGAGGGCGACGGACCCCGAGGGTCTGAGCGCCTCGCAGCAATTCACGGTTGTGGTCCTCCCCCCCCCCAACCGGCCGCCGGCGGCGTCGGGCGCGCTGCCGGCGGTGACGCTGGCGGTGGGTGGTACGGAGGTCGTCGACGTTTCGCAGTCGTTCGTCGATCCGGACGACGATCCGTTGACGTTCGAGTTGACGTCGTCGGATCGCGACAAGGTGTTGGAGGCGTCGGTGGCGGGGGCCCGGGTGACGCTGACGGGGGTGCGTGATGGCGCGGCGTGGATGACGGTGACGGCGATGGATCCGGGTGGCCTGAGCGCCTCGCAGTCTTTCACGGTTACGGTCGGCGCCGGCAACCGGCCGCCGGCGGCGTCGGGCGCGCTGCCGGGGGTGACGCTGGCGGTGGACGGTACGGAGGTCGTCGACGTTTCGCAGTCGTTCGTCGATCCGGAAGGCGATCCGTTGACGTTCGCGGTGTCGTCGTCGGCGCGCAACGTGGTGATGGCGAGGGTGCGGGGGGCCCGGGTGACGCTGACGGGGATGGCGGCGGGGGCGGCGACGGTGACGGTGACGGCGGAGGATCCGGGTGGCCTGAGCGCCTCGCAGTCTTTCACGGTTACGGTCGGCGCCGCCAACCGGCCGCCGGCGGCGTCGGGCGCGCTGCCGGGGGTGACGCTGGGGGTGGACGTTACGGAGGTCGTCGACGTTTCGCGGTCGTTCGTCGATCCGGACGACGATCCGTTGACGTTCGCGGTGTCGTCGTCGGCGCCCAAGGTGGTGACGGCGTCGGTGGCGGGGGCCCGGGTGACGCTGACGGCGGTGGCGGCGGGGGCGGCGACGGTGACGGTGACGGCGACGGATCCGGGTGGCCTGAGTGCCTCGCAGTCTTTCACGACGACGGTCTCCGCCGCCAACCGGCCGCCGGCGGCGTCGGGCGCGCTGCCGGGGGTGACGCTGGGGGTGGACGGTACGGAGGTCGTCGACGTTTCGCAGTCGTTCGTCGATCCGGACGACGATCCGTTGACGTTCGCGGTGTCGTCGTCGGCGCCCAAGGTGGTGACGGCGGTGGCGGCGGGGGCCCGGGTGACGCTGACGGCGGTGGCGGCGGGGGCGGCGACGGTGACGGTGACGGCGACGGATCCGGGTGGCCTGAGCGCCTCGCAGTCTTTCACGGCGACGGTCTCCGCCGGCAACCGGCCGCCGGCGGCATCGGGCGCGCTGCCGGGGGTGACGCTGTGGGTGGACGGTACGGAGGTCGTCGACGTTTCGCAGTCGTTCGTCGATCCGGACGACGATCCGTTGACGTTCGCGGTGTCGTCGTCGGCGCCCGAGGTGGTGACGGCGGTGGCGGCGGGGGCCCGGGTGACGCTGACGGCGGTGGCGGCGGGGGCGGCGACGGTGACGGTGACGGCGACGGATCCGGGTGGCCTGAGCGCCTCGCAGTCTTTCACGGCGACGGTCTCCGCCGGCAACCGGCCGCCGGCGGCGTCGGGCGCGCTGCGGTACGTGCGGTTGGCGCCGGGCGAAGTGTCGGAGGTGGACGTGTCGCGGGCGTTCGTCGATCCCGACGGCGACGCGTTGACGTTCGCGGTGTCGTCGTCGGCGCCCGAGGTGTTGACGGCGGTGGCGGCGGGGGCCAGGGTGACGCTGACGGCGGTGAGGACGGGCACGGCGACGGTGACGGTGACGGCGACGGACCCCGAGGGTCTGAGCGCCTCGCAGTCTTTCACGGCGACGGTCCGGACGGCTCTTTCCGACCGGGGGGTGCTGGAGGCGCTCTACGCCGCGACGGGCGGCGCGAACTGGACGAGCGGCACGAACTGGCGGACCGATGCGCCGCTGGGCACGTGGCGCGGCGTGAGGACCGACGACGCCGGCCGGGTGACCGGACTGGACCTCCGTTTCAACGGGTTGAGCGGCGTGATCCCTGCCGCGCTCGGGGACCTGACGAACCTTGAATCTCTGGACCTCTCCACCAACGACTTGCGCGGCGCGATCCCCCCCGCGCTCGGAAGCCTGACGAACCTCCGGCAACTGGACCTCGCCAACAACGGGTTGAGCGGCGCGATCCCTGCCGCGCTCGGAGATTTGACGAACCTCGAATCTCTGCACCTCATCAACAACGACTTGAGCGGCGCGATCCCCCCCGCGCTCGGAAGCCTGACGAACCTCCGGCGACTGGGCCTCAGCGAGAACGGGTTGAGCGGCGCGATCCCTGCCGCGCTCGGAGATTTGACGAACCTCGAATCTCTGGGCCTCACCAGGAACGGGTTGAGCGGCGCGATCCCCCCCGCGCTCGGAAACCTGACGAACCTCGAATTTCTGCTCCTTGACCACAACGGGTTGAGCGGCGCGATCCCCGTCACGCTCGGAAACCTGACGAGCCTCGAAATTCTGAATCTTGATGGCAACGGCTTGAGCGGCGCGATCCCCGTCACGCTCGGAAACCTGACGAACCTCGAATGGCTGGTTCTCAGCGAGAACGGCTTGAGCGGCGCGATCCCCGTCACGCTCGGAAACCTGACGAGCCTCGAAATTCTGCATCTTGATGGCAACGACTTGAGCGGCGCGATCCCCGTCACGCTCGGAAACCTGACGGGCCTCGAAGAACTGACCCTTTCCCACAACGGCCTGATCGGTCCGATCCCGGACGTGTTCGGAAACCTGTCATACCTCAGTTATCTGGCCTTCGATGGGAACACCGACTTGTCGGGACCGCTCCCGCCTGGTCTGCGGTCTGCCGAGTTGCTCCATGTCCTGGACATCAGCAACACCGGGGCGTGTGCGCCGAGGGCATGGCAGGACTGGCTGACGACGTTGCATTTCTCCGGGCGGATGTGCGGTGAGGGTTCCAACCGGCCGCCGGCGGCGGCAGTCGCACTGCCGCCCGCGAGGCTGACGCCGGGCGAGGTGTCGGTGGTGGACGTTTCGCAGGCGTTCGTCGATCCCGACGGCGACGCGCTGACGTGGGCGGTGTCGTCGTCGGCGCCCAAGGTGTTGACGGCGGTGGCGGCGGACGCGCGGGTGACGCTGACGGCGGTGGCGGCGGGGACGGCGACGGTGACGGTGACGGCGACCGACCCCGGGGGTCTGAGCGCCGCGCAGTCTTTCACGGTTACCGTCTCCGACGCCAACCGGCCGCCGGCGGCGTCGGGCGCGCTGCCGGGGGTGACGCTGGGGGTGGGCGGTACGGAGGTCGTCGACGTTTCGCAGTCGTTCGTCGATCCGGACGACGATCCGTTGACGTTCGCGGTGTCGTCGTCGGCGCCCAAGGTGTTGACGGCGGTGGCGGCGGACGCGCGGGTGACGCTGACGGCGGTGGCGGCGGGGACGGCGACGGTGACGGTGACGGCGACCGACCCCGGGGGTCTGAGCGTCGCGCAGTCTTTCACGGTTACCGTCTCCGACGCCAACCGGCCGCCGGCGGCGTCGGGCGCGCTGCCGGGGGTGACGCTGGGGGTGGGCGGTACGGAGGTCGTCGACGTTTCGCAGTCGTTCGTCGATCCGGACGACGATCCGTTGACGTTCGCGGTGTCGTCGTCGGCGCCCAAGGTGTTGACGGCGGTGGCGGCGGACGCGCGGGTGACGCTGACGGCGGTGGCGGCGGGGACGGCGACGGTGACGGTGACGGCGACGGACCCGGGTGGCCTGAGCGTCTCACAGTCTTTCACGGTTACGGTCTCCAACCGGCCGCCGGCGGCGTCGGGCGCGCTGCCGGGGGTGACGCTGGGGGTGGGCGGTACGGAGGTCGTCGACGTTTCGCAGTCGTTCGTCGATCCGGACGACGATCCGTTGACGTTCGCGGTGTCGTCGTCGGCGCCCAAGGTGTTGACGGCGGTGGCGGCGGACGCGCGGGTGACGCTGACGGCGGTGGCGGCGGGGGCGGCGACGGTGACGGTGACGGCGACCGACCCCGGGGGTCTGAGCGTCGCGCAGTCTTTCACGGTTACCGTCTCCGACGCCAACCGGCCGCCGACGGCGTCGGGCGCGCTGCCGGGGGTGACGCTGGGGGTGGGCGGTACGGAGGTCGTTGACGTTTCGCAGTCGTTCGTCGATCCGGACGACGATCCGTTGACGTTCGCGGTGTCGTCGTCGGCGCCCAAGGTGTTGACGGCGGTGGCGGCGGACGCGCGGGTGACGCTGACGGCGGTGGCGGCGGGGACGGCGACGGTGACGGTGACGGCGACCGACCCCGGGGGCCTGAGCGTCTCGCAGTCTTTCACGGTTACGGTCCGACCGGCTTCTTCCTCCGACCGGGCGGTGCTGGAGGCGCTCTATGCCGCGACGGGCGGCGCGAACTGGACGAACGGCACGAACTGGCGGACCGATGCGCCGCTGGGCGAGTGGCGCGGCGTGACCACCGACGGCGCCGGCCGGGTGACCGGGCTGGACCTCGACGACAACGGCTTGAGCGGCGCGATCCCGGACGCGCTCGGAGACCTGACGAACCTCGAACGTCTGAACATCGGTGACAACGGCTTGAGCGGCGCAATCCCGGACGCGCTCGGAAGCCTCGTCAACCTCCGACGTCTGAACCTCGGCGCCAACGACTTGAGCGGCGCGGTTCCTGCCGCGCTCGGAAGCCTGACGAACCTCGAATATCTGAGCCTCTTCAACAACGACTTGAGCGGCGCGGTTCCTGCCGCGCTCGGCGGCTTGACGAACCTCGAATGGCTGAACCTCGGCGCCAACGGCTTGAGCGGCCCGATCCCTGTCGCGCTCGGCGGCCTGACGAACCTCGAATATCTGTACCTCGAAAACAACGGTTTGAGCGGCCCGATCCCCGCCGCGCTCGGCGGCCTGACGAACCTTGCAGTGCTGTCCATCGGCGCCAACGGCTTGAGCGGCTCGATCCCTGTCGCGCTCGGAAGCCTCACCAACCTCCGACGTCTGTTCATCGGGGCCAACGACTTGAGCGGCTCGATCCCTGACGCGCTCGGGAGCCTTGCCAACCTCGAATATCTGCACGCCGGCGCCAACGGCTTGAGCGGCCCGATTCCTGCTGCGCTCGGAAGCCTGACGAACCTCGCGATTCTGTACCTCAATGGGAACACGGACCTGTCGGGACCGCTCCCGTCCGGTCTGCGGTCTGTCGAGTCTCTCCGACGCCTGGACGTCAGCGGCACGCAGGCGTGTGCGCCGAGGGCATGGCAGGACTGGCTGGCGACGTTCGATTTCTCCGGGCGGCTGTGCGATGACGGCGATTCCAGCCGGCCGCCGACGGCGGCGGGCGCGCTGCCGGACTTGACGTTGACGGTGGGCGAGGTTTCGGAGGTGGACGTGTCGCAGACGTTCGCCGACTCCGACGGCGACACGCTGAGCTATGCCGCGTCGTCGTCGGCGCTCGAGGTGGCGACGGTGACCGCGGCGGGCGCGCGGGTGACGGTGACGGCGGTGGGGGCGGGCGTGGCGACCGTCACCGTGACGGCGACCGACCCCGGGGGCCTGAGCGCCGCGCAGTCGTTCAGGGTTACGGTCTCCGACCGGCCGTCTTCCTTCACCGACGACCCGATCCAGCCGGGGGTGACGCCGGTCCGGGCCGTCCACTTCACGGAGTTGCGCACGCGCATCGACGCCTTGCGGGCGGCGGCGGAGCTGGGGCGGTTCCCGTGGACGGATCCGGTGCTGACGGCGGGGGTGACGCGAGTCAGGCTCGTCCATCTCGCCGAGCTGCGGGAGGCCCTTGCGGCCGCGTACGCGGCGGCGGGCCGGACGCCGCCGGTCTGGACCGACGCGGCGCCGGCGGCCGGGGCGACGCCGATCCGGGCGGCGCACCTGATGGAGCTGCGCGCGGCGGTGACGGCGCTGGAGTGAGTCGGCGCGCCCTTGCGGGCGCAGCGCGACCGTCGCGTTGGAAGTTCCGCTGGCCCGAGCGCGCCTTTGCGGGTCGCGGCTCGCCCTTCGGTGTCGCCGGGTTGGTCGGCGAAGTTGACGGGCGGGTTTCCGGTTTTCACCGCGCGGATGCGCGGGGACGCCGGGCGTTCGATGACGGGAAGGAGTCTGTCGATGAGGAGCATGCATCGTTTCGGGATCGCGGCGGTTCTCGTGCCGGCCGTCTGCGCCGGCGTCGTCTACCTGCGGGCCGGCGCGCAGACCGCCCCGGCGCGGCAACCGCTCATCACCGAGGCGCTGGTCGACGCCGGGAGCGCGACGCTGACCATCAACGGCCACGACTTCCCGGCCGGGTTCCCCGCCGTGACCCTGGGCATGAACGAGCTCCCGGTGCGGTGGGCGACCGAGTCGAGCGCGGCGACGTGGCTGCCGGAGCTTTGGCCGGGCACCTACCTGCTGACCGCGGCGTGGCCCGACGGAGCGGGCGCGGTGTTCTACCTGACGGTGGGCGCGGCCGGTCCCGCGGGGCCGGCGGGTCCGCGGGGGCCGCGGGGCGAGGACGCCCCCGTGGTGTGGACGGGCGCGGCGTCTCCGCCCGCGCCGGCGGCGTCTGGCGGCGGCGCGGCGGACGGCGGCCCGGTGACGGCGGCGGACCACGCCGCGGCGGGCAACACGCATTTCGGCGACGGGGCGCTGGGGTCGGTGACCACGGGCGGCAGCAACTCGGCGTTCGGGCATCTGGCGCTCGGGAGCCTGACGACGGGCAACGACAACGCCGCCTTCGGGCGCCTGAGCATGCGGAGCCTGCTGAGCGGCAGCGACAACCTCGCCATCGGCAAGCAGGCGATGCTGCGGTCGACGGACGCGTCGTTCAACGTGGCCCTGGGCAGCGGGGCGCTGGAGAACTCGACGGGGGGTCAGCACAACGTGGCCCTCGGGGCCGCCTCGCTGCTGCAGAGCCAGGGCGACGGGAACATCGGCATCGGTCGCAACGCGCTGCGTCTGAACGCGGCCGGTACGGGCAACACGGCGGTAGGGTACGAGGCGGGCATCAACAACCGGACGGGCAGCAACAACGTGTACATCGGCAGCCGGGGGGAGAACGGCGACGACGGGGTCGTCCGCATCGGCGACCCGGCCGTCCACTCGCGGACGTATCTGGCGGGCGAGGTCATCGGCGAAGTCAACGTGGTGCCGGTGTACCAGTAGGCGTTCCCGCCTCTCGCATCGAGGAAGGACCGACAGCGATGGAGCGCAGGGAATCCTTTTCGGGCCGCGCGGCCCCGGGCGGCGGACGGCCGGCGTTGCGCGGCGGCCGCCGGCTCCCGGCGGCGGCGCTGGCCGGTCTGGTGGCGGTGCTGGCGGCGGGCGGGGCGGCGGGGCAGCCCGGCGGCCTCTTCCTGCCGGCGGCGTCCTCGGCGGCCCCGACGGCCCGCGCTGCGTCCGACGCGCTGACGATGCGGAGCCGGCTGGTGTCCATCGACTTCGGTCAGCTCGCGCCGCCGGCCGGCGCGTCGTTCGCGGGCGCCGCCGCCGCGGCCCCGTCGGGGGTGCTGCGGCTGAACCTCTTCGCCGACGCGTCGTTCACGGGGCTGGTCGAGAGCGTGTCGCCGACCTTTTCGGGCGGCTACGCGTTGTCGGGGCCGCTCGCGGGCGTGGAGATGGGGACGATGACGCTGGTGGTGAACGGCGCGGTGGTGGCGGGCACGGTGCGGACGCCGGCGGCGACCTACCGCATTCGTCCCGCCGCGGGCGGGCTGCACGCGGTGAGCCAGGTCGATCTGTCGCGGCTGCCGCCCCTGGGCGAGCCGATCCCCCGCCCGCGGCCGGACGAGGCCGGCCTGCTCATCGGACCCGACGGACCCGTCGGCGGCCGGGCGCCGCGGTTCCGCTGACTTGCGACGGCCGTCCGGGTCACCGTCAAGCCGACCGGCGTCGGCTTCACGTCGGACGGGGCCGCCAGGTTGTTCGAGTTCGACATCGGTTGGCGAACGACGTGGCCGGCGGCGCCGTGGCCTGCCAGCCCGTGGTGAAGCTCCCGCTGCATTCGAGTGGCGATGCATCCCGGCCTGACTGCGTTGTTCGTCGGTTGAAGATGCCCGATATGCACCCTTCTCACGCTTTGTCAGGCGGGCCGCACGAGGCCGCCGACGACCTCTGATCGCTGGCGGGTGGTAGTATGCGAGATGGCCGCGGGCCGGCGCCGTTCGCCACCGCCCGCGGAGTCCTGGAGCGCATTCGACATCGTCGCGTCGACGTCCTCCCGAACCTGCTTGGAAGGTGAAATCGGCTGGCGCCGGCTGGGAGGCCGCAACGTGGCGCATCTGACGACGGCAGGCGAGACCGGGGGCGAAGGCCGCCTGGATTCCCTGCTGGCGGCCGCCGTCGTGGTGGGGTCGTTCGCTCTTGTATCGAGCCACCCGGTTCGGGCGCAACCGCCGGCTTCCGTGGACCGGGCGGAGCTGGAGGCGCTCTACGCCGCGACGGGCGGTGCGAACTGGACGGACAGCACGAACTGGCTGACGGATGCGCCGCTGGCTGACTGGTACGGCGTGACGACCGACGGCGCCGGCCGGGTGGCGAGGTTGGACCTCGGACTGAACGGCTTGACGGGCGCGATCCCGCATACCCTCGGGAATCTGACGAACCTCGAAGACCTGGACCTCAGCGAGAACGGCTTGAGCGGCGCGATCCCGGAGACCCTCGGCAACCTGAGGAACCTCGAATCGCTGTACCTTGGCAACAACGAACTGATCGACCCGATCCCGGAGGCCCTCGGCCGCCTGACGAACCTCGAACGGTTGTCCCTTTGGGGCAACGAACTGACCGGCGCGGTCCCTGACTTTCTCGGCAACCTGACGAACCTCGAACGGCTGTACCTCTACGACAACGACTTGACCGGCCCGATCCCGGAGGCCCTCGGCCGCCTGACGAACCTCGAATTGTTGTATCTCGGCGGGAACGACTTGACCGGCCCTGCACCGTCGTTGCTGGAGAACCTGACGCGCCTCCGGGAGCTGGACCTGTCCTGGCTCTGGGGCTTGTCCGGGCCGCTCCCGCCCGGTCTGCGGTCCATCGGGTCTCTCGAGACTCTGGACGTCGTCGTCACCCGGGCGTGCGCGCCGGCGGCGTGGCGGGACTGGCTGGCGACCATCGAGTTCACGGGGCGGCTGTGCGGGGACGACGAAGCCGTCACGCTCGACGTGGCCGTCGTCTACACGCCGGCGGCCCGGGAAGCGGCGGGCGGGGCCGCGGCGATCGAGGCGGTGATCGACCTGCTGGTGGCCGAGACCAACCAGGCGTACGCGGCGAGCGGGGTGCGCCACCGGGTGGCGCTGGCGGGCCGGGCCGAGGCGCAGTACGCCGAAGACGGGGACTCCGCGGTCGATCTCGGCCGTCTCGCCGACCCGTCGGACGGCCACCTGGACGAGGCGCATACCCTGCGCGACCGGGTCGGAGCCGACCTCGTGCACCTGATCGTCGACGCGGACAAGGCCGATGTGGGGGGAATGGCGCATCTGGCCGGCGCTTTCGGCCTCACCATCCACTCGGCGGGCGGCAGGATCTTCGCGCACGAGCTGGGACACAACCTGGGGCTCCGGCACGACCGTTATCACGTGCACCGCAACGAAGGCGGGGCGCGCGCGCATCCGGCGTACGGCTACGTGAACCAGCGCGCGTTCGCGGAGGGCGCCGCGTCGGCGAGCGGCTGGCGCACGATAATGTCCTACCACACCCGGTGCGCCCACGCCGGCATCGCCTGCCCGCAATTGCTGCGCTTCTCGAATCCGCGCCAGCTTCATGAAGGCGACCCGCTGGGTGTTCCCTGGGTGGCCGGGGCCGGCGCCTCGGGGGTCGCGGGTCCGGCCGACGCGGCGGCGGTGCTCGAAGCCACGGGTCCGGCGGCGGCGTTGTGGCGCGACCGTCCCGGTTTCCGCCCTCCGAGGGCAGTCGGCGAGTTGCCGGACGTGAGGCTGGCGGTGGGCGATGCGGCGGACGTGGACGTGTCGCAGGCGTTCGTCGATCCCGACGGCGACGCTCTCGCGTACTCGGTGTCGTCGTCGGCGCCCATGGTGGTGACGGTGTCGGCGGCGGGCGCCCGGGTGACGCTGACGGCGGTGGGCGCGGGCAGGTCGACGGTGACGGCGACGGCGACCGACCCCGGCGGCCTGAGCGCCGCGCAGTCGTTCACGGCGACGGTTTCCGACCGGCCGCCGGCCACGTTCACCGACCACCCGATCCGGCCCGGGGTGACGCCGGTCCGGGCCGTCCACTTCACGGAGTTGCGCGCGCGCATCGACGGGCTGCGGGCGGCGGCGGGGCTGGGGCGGTTCCCGTGGACGGATCCGGTGCTGACGGCGGGGGTGACGCGGGTCCGGCTGGTCCATCTCGTCGAGCTGCGGACGGCCCTCGCGGCCGCGTACGCGGCCGCGGGCCGGACGCCGCCGGTCTGGACCGACGCGCCGCCGGCGGCCGGGTCGACGCCGGTCCGGGCGGCGCACCTGATGGAGCTGCGCGCGGCGGTGACGGCGCTGGAGTGAGTGCGATCCGCCGGAGCGAAGTGCGTCGGATACCAGTTGGGGGCGCAAGCGAACGTGCCTGAGCAGTTCCATCTATCGTGACCGCGCTGGCTGCTTTTGTGGGCGCCGTATCGGGCGTGATGAACTCGAGGAGCATCACCGACCGGCGGATTCGGCGGCGTCCGTGGACCGCCGGCTCGCGCGGTTGGAAGGCTGGATCGAAGGCGAGCGAGCCGGCCGAACGGCGGCGGCGGATGGCGTGGAGCCGGTGGCGACGTGATCTGGAACGGGCCGGCGGGCCGGCGTTGACAAATCGTGCCGGCAACTGTCATGCTCTGGAATCGGCGGCCGGGTTCAATTCGTCGCTGTCTTTCGCGTCCGCGGAGTACCGGGCGGACGGCAGGGTGCCCACGTACCGGCATGTGGCGCGCCTGCGGAACGGGTGCCCGGGAACGGGCGCCGGATGGTGCGACCGGGCCGGCATCCATGAGACTGGTTTCGTGATGCGGAACGCGATCGGGGTGGAGCACGGGTTCGGGAAGCGGGCGGTTCCGCGGCGCCTTCGGGTCGCCCCCGCACCCGGCGCCGGGGCGCCCGCCTGGCGGGGCTGCTGGTTTACGCCGCCCGGAGGGGTGCGTCTGCCCGCCTGACCGCGTTCGGAGCAGACCGCGACAGCCTCTCCGGCCCTCCGGTTGGAGAGGCTTTTTTTGTGTGACGGGACGTCCCGCATGGTCCGCGCCCGCTTGTGCGCCACCGTGACGGCCGAGACCACGGCCGGGCTGCGCGCCGCCCGCGACGCGGCGGCCGGCGCCGACCTGGTCGAGCTGCGGCTCGACGGGGTGCGCGACCTCGACGTCGCGGGCGCGCTCGCCGGCCGCGCCGGCCCGGTCGTGGCGACGTGCCGGCCGGTCCGGGAGGGCGGGCGGTTCGCCGGGTCGGAAGAGGAGCGGCGGCGCGTCCTGGAGCGGGCGTTCGCCCTCGGCGCCGACTGGGTGGACCTGGAATGGAGCGGCGGGTTCGAGCGGCTCGTGGCGGACCGGCGGGGCCGGAACGTGGTGCTGTCGATGCACGACTTCGAAGCCACGCCGGCCGACCTGGAATCGCGGTACCGGGCGATGCGGGCCACCGGTGCGGAGGTCGTCAAGGTCGCCGTCCGCAGCCGCTCGGCCGCCGACGTCGCGCGGCTGCACCGGCTGGGGCGCGGCGCGGGGGGGGAGCCGGCGGTGCTGGTGGGCATGGGGCCGCTCGGCGTGCCGACCCGCCTGCTGCCGGCGCACTTCGGCTCGGCCTGGACCTACGCCGGCGACGGCGTGGCGCCGGGCCAGGTGCCGCTGGCCGACATGATCGGGGTGTACCGGTGCCATCGGGCGTCGGCGGCGACGGCGGTCTACGGCGTGGCCGGCGCCCCCGTCGCGCATTCGCTGTCGCCGGCCATGCACAACGCGGGGTTCGCGGAGGCGGGGATCGATGCGATCTACGTCCCGTTCGAGGCCGCCGGCGCCGGCGACCTCATGGAGCTGGCGCGGGCGCTCGGGGTGCGGGGGCTCAGCGTCACGGCGCCGTTCAAGGAGTCGATTCTGGACCACGTGGGCGACGTCGACCCGGTCAGCCGGCGGACGGGCGCGGTGAACACCCTGCGCGCCGAGGGCGGCGGGTGGCGGGGGCTGAACACCGACGTGGCGGGGTTTCTCGCGCCGCTCGAGGCGCACGGCGGGGTCGACGGGCTCCGGTGCTGTGTGCTCGGGGCCGGCGGCGCGGCCCGGTCGGCGGCGGTGGGGCTGGCCGGCCGGGGCGGCGCGGTGACCGTGCGCGCCCGCCGGCCCGAGCGCGCGGCCGAGGTCGCGGCCCTCGCGGGGGGAGAGGCGGGCGCGCTGCCGCCGCCGCCGGGGTCGTGGGACCTGCTGGTGAACGCGACCCCCGTCGGCACGGCGCCGCGCGTCGACGACACGCCCTTGCCGGCGGCTGCGCTGGCCGGCGGGGGCACGGTCTACGACCTCGTCTACAACCCCCCGCGGACCCGGCTGCTGCGCGACGCGGAGGCCGCGGGCTGCCGCGCCATCGGCGGGCTCGACATGCTCGCGGCCCAGGCCGTGCGGCAGTTCGAGTGGTGGTGCGGCGCGCGCCCGTCCCCGGACGTGTTCCTGGGCGCGGCGCGCGCCGCCCTGGCCCGGAGCGCGCCGCCGGGCGGCCTCGCGGCCGCGGTCGGCGGGGAAGCGCCGGCATGAGCATCACCTCGTTCGAGACGTTCCGGGGGCTGGCCGGGCGCGCCACGTTCGTGCCCGTCTGCAAGGAGATTCGGGCCGACCTGCTCACGCCGCTGTCGGCGTTCCTCAAGGTGGCGGAGCACGCCGACTACGCGTTCCTGTTCGAGAGCGTGGAAGGGGGCGAGCAGGTCGCCCGCTACTCGTTCCTCGGCAAGGACCCGTTCCTCGTGCTGCGGTCGCGGGACGGGCGGACGATCGTCGAGCGGGGGGGCGTCGCCGCCACCGACCCGGCGCCCTTCATGGACCGGCTGCGGAGCGTGATGAGCGACTACCGGGCCCCGGCCGTGCCGGGGATGCCGCGGTTCACCGGCGGCGCCGTCGGCTTCCTCGGCTACGACGCCGCCGCGTGGTTCGAGCCGGGGCTCGAGGCCGTATGGAAGCGGCGCGGCGCGCCCGCGGCCGGCGACGACGAGGCCGCCTTCATGGTGTTCGACACCGTCCTGGCGTTCGACCACGTCCGGCACCGGATACTCGTCATCGCCAACGCCCGCGTCGACCCCGGCGCGGACCTCGACGCTGCCTACCGCTTCGCGTGCGCCCGCATCCACTTCCTCGAGCGCGAGCTGGAGCGCAGCCTGTCGGCGCCCGCGGCGGCCGCGCCGGGCCCGCGGGAGGTGCGTTCGAACACCAGCCAGGCCGCGTTCGAGCAGGCGGTGCGGACCGCGAAGGAACACATCGCGGCCGGCGACGTCTACCAGGTGGTCCTCTCGCAACGGTTCGAGACGCCGGTGTCCGCCGACCCGTTCAGCGTGTACCGCGCCCTGCGCCACGTGAACCCCTCGCCCTACATGTACTTCATCCGCATGGGCGGCCTGTCGATCGTCGGCTCGTCCCCCGAGATGCTGGTGCGGGTGGAGGGGCGCCGGGTCGTCACCCACCCGATCGCCGGGACCCGCCCCCGGGGCCGGGACGACGCCGAGGACCGGCGGCTCGAGGAGGAACTGAAGCGCAACGAGAAGGAGCGGGCCGAGCACGTGATGCTCGTCGACCTCGGCCGGAACGACGTCGGGCGGGTGTCGGACTACGGGACGGTGCGGGTGGCGCAGTTCATGGGGCTGGAGCGCTACTCGCACGTCATGCACCTGGTGTCGCGGGTCGAGGGGCGGCTGCGCGAGGACCGCGACCGGCTCGACGCGCTGGCCGCGTGCTTCCCGGCGGGCACCGTGTCCGGCGCCCCGAAGATCCGCGCCATGGAGATCATCTCGGACCTCGAGCCGACGCGCCGCGGCATCTACGCGGGGGCCGTCGGCTACGTCGACTTCGCGGGCAACCTCGACTGCTGCATCACCATCCGGACCATCACGATGCGCGGCGGCCGCGCCCACGTGCAGGCGGGGGCGGGCATCGTCGCCGACTCGGACCCGGCGGCCGAGTACAACGAGACCCGCGACAAGGCCTCGGCGCTCCTGCGCGCCCTGGAGATGGTCTGACGCGAGGCCGCATCATGGTGCTGGTCATCGACAACTACGACTCGTTCACCTACAACCTCGTCCAGTACCTGGGCGAGCTGGGGGCCGACCCCGCGGTCCGCCGCAACGACGACGTGTCGGTCGACGGGATCGCCGCGCTGCGGCCGGACCGGATCGTCATCTCGCCGGGGCCGGGGCGTCCCGAGCACGCCGGGGTGACGGTGGACGCGGTGCGCCGGTTCGGGGCCGAGCTGCCGATCCTCGGGGTCTGCCTCGGGCACCAGGCCATCGGGCTCGCGTTCGGCGCGGCGGTCGCGGCGGCGCCGGCGCTGGTGCACGGCAAGCGGTCGATGGTCGAGCACGACGGCCGGGGCCTCTTCCGGGGCATAGAGGGGCCCTTCGCGGCGGCGCGGTACCACTCGCTGGCGGTGGCCCCGGGGACCTGCCCCTCGGAACTGGAGGTCGCCGCGCGCGCCGCCGACGACGGCGCGATCATGGCCGTCCGCCACCGGGAATGGCCCGTCCACGGCGTGCAGTTCCACCCCGAGTCGGTGCTGACCGGGGTCGGCCACCAGATTCTGCGCAACTTCCTGGAGACCTGATGTTCGCCGAACTGCTGGAGCGGCTGCACCGGCGCCAGGACCTGAGCGTCGGCGAGGCGGCGGACGCGATGCGGGAGATCATGGCGGGGCGCGCCGCCCCGGCCCAGATCGCGGGGCTGCTCGTCGCGTTGTCCATGAAGGGGGAGCGGCCGTCGGAGATCGTCGGGCTGGCGCAGACGATGCGCGCGAACGCCGTCGCCCTGCCGGCCGGCCGCCGGCCCCGGTTCGACACCTGCGGCACCGGCGGCGACCGCGCCTCGACGTTCAACGTCTCGTCGCTGGCCGCCCTCGTCCTCGCGGGGTGCGGCGTGCCGGTCGCGAAGCACGGCAACCGCGCGGTCTCGAGCCGGTGCGGGAGCGCGGATCTCTTCGGCGCCCTCGGGGTGGCCGTGGACGCGCCCCCGCCGGTGGTCGAACGCTGTCTCGACGCCTGCGGCATCGCGTTCCTGTTCGCGCCCACCTTCCATCCCTCCATGCGCCACGCGGCCCCCGCCCGGCGCGATCTGGGCGTGCGCACCGTCTTCAACCTGCTCGGTCCGCTGACCAACCCGGCCGGCGTCTCCCGGCAGCTCGTGGGCGTGTCGCGGCCCGACCACACCGACCTGCTGGCGCGGGCCCTCGCCGACCTCGGGACCGAACGGGCGTGGGTGGCCCACGGCGCCGACGGGCTGGACGAGATCTCCACCACCGGCCACACCAAGGTGTCGGAGTGCCGCGGCGGCATCGTCCGCGGCTTCTTCCTGCATCCGGACGACTTCGGGCTGCCGGTGGCCGCGATCGACGACCTCCGCGCGGCGTCTCCCGACGACAACGCGGCCATCGCGCGCGCGGTGCTGGCCGGCCGGCCCGGGCCTCCGCGAGACATGGTGCTGGCCAACGCGGCGGCGGGGCTGCTCATCACCGAGCGCGTCGCGGACCTGCGGGCCGGGGTCGCGATGGCCGCCGCGGCCCTCGACGAGGGCCGGGCGCAGGCGGCGCTGGACCGGCTGGCGGCGGCGACGGCCGCGGAACCGGAGGAGGCGTGACGACCTCCGCGCGCCCCGACGCCGGACCGGACCTGCTGGCGACGATCGTCGCCGCCACCCGGCAGGCGGTGCGCGACCGCCGCCGCCGGCGCCCCGAGTCGGTCCTGGCCCCGCTGGCGCCGCCCGCCCGCGGCGGCCGGGCCCGGTTCGAGGCGGCCCTCGGGGCCCCCGGCGGCGCGAACGTCATCGCGGAATGCAAGCGCCGGTCGCCGTCGCGGGGGATCCTCCGCCGCGACTACCGGCCCGCGGACCTCGCCGCCGCCTACGAACGGAACGGGGCGGCGGCGGTCTCCGTGCTGACCGAGCCGACGTTCTTCGACGGGTCGCTCGACCATCTGCGCGCGGTGCGGGCGGCCGTCGGCGTGCCCGTGCTCCGCAAGGACTTCATCGTCACCCCGTATCAACTGCTGGAGGCGGCGGCCGCCGGCGCCGACGCGGTGCTGCTGATCGCGGCCGCCCTCGACGACGCCGAGCTCGCCGGGCTGTCGGCCCGGGCCGCCGAGCTGGGGCTGGGGGTCCTCGTCGAGGTGCACGACGCGGACGAGCTGGACCGCGCGGCGCGGGCCGGCGCGACGGTCATCGGGGTGAACAACCGCGATCTGCGGACGCTGGCCGTCGACGTCGAGGCGTCCCGCCGGCTCGCGGGGCGGATGCCGGCGGGAGCGGCGGGCGTGGCGGAGAGCGGCCTGCGGACCCGCGCCGACCTCGCGCGGCTGGGCGCGGCCGGCTACCGGGCGTTCCTCGTCGGCGAGGCCCTGATGACCGCCGCCGACCCCGGGGCCGCCCTCCGCGATCTGCTGGCCGGGGGGCGGGCGGCGGACGCGGTTCCGGACGCGGCCGGTTCCGTCCCGGCGGGAGGCGTCCGGTGACCGTGCCGGTCAAGATCTGCGGGATCACCCGGCCGCGGGACGCGGACCTCGCGGCCCGGCTCGGCGCCGCGTGGGTCGGCTTCGTCTTCTGGCCCCGCAGCCCCCGCTTCGTCGAGCCCGAGGCGGCCGCCGCCATCCTCGCCGGGCTGCCGCCGCACGTGGGCGGGGTGGGGGTGTTCGTCGACCAGCCCGCCGACGAAGTGAACGCGGTCGCCGACGCGGTCGGGCTCGCCGCCGTGCAGTTGCACGGACGGGAGTCGGCGGCGGCGTGCCGGCGGTGCCGGCGGCGGGTCATCAAGGCGGTGCGGCTGTCCGACGGCGCCGGCGACGACCCCGACGCGGTCTGGTCCGGGGCCACCCTCCTCGTCGATGCGTTCGACCCGGTGCGGATGGGGGGCACCGGCCGGCGGGTCGACTGGACGCGCGCGGCGGCGCTCGCCCGGCGGCGTCCGCTGATGCTGTCGGGGGGGCTGCGGGCCGGGAACGTGGCCGAGGCGCTGCGGCGGGTCGCGCCCTACGGCGTGGACGTGTCGTCGGGGGTCGAGTCGCGGCCCGGGGTGAAGGACCCGGAGCGCCTGCGGGCGTTCCTGGCGGCGGTGGCCGGCGCCGACGCGGCGGCCGGCGCGGAGCATCGGCCATGACCACGACGGACGGCGCGGCCCCGGCCGGCGCGGTCTTCGGGCGGCGCGACCCGGACCCGCGCGGGTACTTCGGCGCCTACGGCGGACGATTCGTCCCCGAGACCCTGGTCGCGCCGGTGGCGGCGCTGGAGGCGGCGTATCTCGCGGCCCGCGCCGACCCCGCCTTCCGCGAGGAACTCGCCGTCCTGCTCGATCGCTACGTCGGGCGGCCGACGCCACTGCACGAGGCGCGGCGGTGGTCCGCGCGGCTGGGCGGCGCCCGCGTGTTCCTCAAGCGCGAGGACCTGGCGCACACCGGGGCCCACAAGATCAACAACGCCCTGGGACAGGCGCTGCTGGCGGTGCGGATGGGCAAGCGCCGGGTGGTGGCGGAGACCGGCGCGGGACAGCACGGGGTGGCCACGGCCACCGCCTGCGCCCTCCTCGGGCTCGCCTGCGAGGTCTACATGGGCGCCGAGGACATGGCGCGCCAGGCCCTCAACGTGGTCAGGATGCGGCTGCTCGGCGCGAAGGTCACCGGCGTCGACGCCGGCAGCCGGACCCTGAAGGACGCCATCAACGAGGCGATGCGCGACTGGGTGACCAACGTCCGCGACACCTGCTATCTGCTGGGGTCGGTTCTCGGTCCGCATCCCTACCCGCTGATGGTGCGGGAGTTCCAGTCGGTCATCGGGCAGGAGGCGCGGCGTCAGATCCTGGAGCAGGCCGGCCGGCTGCCGGCCGCGGTCGTCGCCTGCGTGGGCGGCGGCAGCAACGCGGCGGGCATCTTCGACGGGTTCGTCGACGATCCCGGCGTGCGGCTGATCGGGGTCGAGGCGGGCGGCGAGGCCATCGCCGCGGGCCGCCACGCGGCGCGGTTCGCCACCGGCGCGGTCGGCGTGCTGCAGGGCACGCGCAGCATCATCCTCCAGGACCGGGACGGCAACGTCGAGCCGACCCACTCGGTCTCCGCCGGCCTGGACTATGCGGCCGTCGGCCCCGAGCACGCGTGGCTGCGCGACCTGGGGCGCGCGGAGTACACCTGGGTGTCGGACGACCGGGCGTTGCAGGCGTTCCAGCGGGTGGCGCGGCTCGAAGGGATCATCCCCGCCCTGGAGTCGGCGCACGCGCTGGCCCATGCCGAGACGGTGGCCGCCGACCGCGGGCCGGGGGCCGTCGTCCTCGTGAACCTGTCCGGGCGGGGCGACAAGGACGTGGAGATCGCCCGCGGCCGCGGGCTCGGCGGCGACCCGGCGGACGGCGGCGACCCGGCGGACGGCGGCGAACCGCCGGCGGACGGCGAACCGCCGGGACCGGAGGGGAGGGCATGAGCTCGAGGATCGCCGACCGCTTCGCGGCCCTGCGCGCGGCCGGTCGGACGGGTCTCGTGACCTACGTCACCGCGGGCGACCCCGATCTCGAACGCTCCGGCGCCATTCTCCGGGCCCTGGACCGGGCCGGGGCGGACGTGATCGAGGTCGGGGTGCCGTTCTCCGATCCGCTGGCCGACGGACCCGTCATCCAGCGCGCCTCGGAGCGCGCCCTCGCGGCCGGCGCGACCCTCGGCGGCGCGCTGGATCTGATCGAGGACGTGCGGGCCGGCCTCGGGGCCGCGGTGGTGGTGTTCACCTACGCGAACCCCGTCCTCCGCCTGGGCGTCGACCGGTTCGCGGCCCGCGCCGCCGGGGCCGGCGTCGACGGCGCGCTCGTGCTCGATCTGCCGATGGAAGAGGCCGGCGGCTTCCGCCGGGCCCTCGTCGCGGCGGGCATCGATCCGATCTTCCTGCTGAGTCCGACGACGACCGACGACCGCATCCGGCGGGCGGCCGAACTGGGGCGCGGGTTCCTCTACGGCATTTCCCGGCTCGGGGTGACCGGCGCGCGGGCCGACGTGGCCGCCGGCGCGCGGGCCCTCGTGGAGCGGATCCGGGCGGCGTCGACGCTGCCGGTGGCGATCGGGTTCGGGCTCTCCCGGCCCGAGCACGTGCGCGAAGTGGGGCGCTACGCGGACGCCGCGGTGGTGGGAAGCGCCCTCGTGGACACGATCGCCCGCGAGGCCGGCTCGGACGGCCTGGTGGCCGCGGTCGAGCGCCACGTGGCGTGGCTGAAGGGCGGCGCGGACGAGGGAGGCGCGGACGCGGCATGACTTCAGGAAACCGTCGGCCCGCGGCCCCCGATCCGGCCGCGGTGGAGCGGGAGATCGCGGCGATACGGAAACGCATGGACGATCTCGACGCCCGGCTCGTCGCGCTCCTGAACGAGCGGGCGAGCTGCGCGCAGGAGATCGGCCGGCTCAAGGACACCGTGGGTCTCAAGGTCTATCAGCCGCAACGCGAACGCGAGGTGCTGAGCCACGTGCGGTCCGAGAACGCCGGTCCGCTCGACGGCGACGCCATCACGCGGCTGTTCGAGCGGATCATCGACGAAGCCCGGCGCCTGGAACGCTCGTCCGGGTGACGCGGGCCGTTCAGGAGCGGATACGGTAGAGAAGGGCAGGGACATGGTTGTCGTAATGGAAGAGCGCGCGGGCGAAGAGCAGATCCAGCAGGTCATCGCGTTTCTGGTGGAGAACCAGTTCGACGTGCACCGGTCGACCGGGCAGCTTCGCAGCGTGCTGGGCGCGGTGGGAGGCAACCGGTCGTTCGACGCCCGTCTCATCGAGGTGATGGACGGCGTGCACGAAGTGATGCGGATCACCGAGCCCTACAAGCTGGCGAGCCGGACGTTCAGGCCCGGGAACACCACGGTGACGCTGGGCGGCGTCCGCGTCGGCGGCGACGAGGTGGTCGTCATGGCCGGACCCTGCTCGGTCGAGACCGAGGAGCAGATCGCGGCGGCCGCCGCCGCGGTCCGGCGCGCGGGGGCCAAGGTGCTGCGGGGAGGAGCCTTCAAGCCGCGGAGCTCGCCCTACAGCTTCCAGGGGCTGGGCGAGGAGGGACTGCGGCTGATGCGCGCGGCGGCCGACGCCGAGGGCCTGAAGGTGGTTTCCGAGGTGATGGACGTCGGCCAGATCGAGATGGTGGCCCGCCACGCGGACATCCTGCAGGTCGGCGCCCGCAACATGCAGAACTACGCCCTGCTGCGCGAGCTGGGCCGGAGCACGACCCCGATCCTCCTCAAGCGCGGCATCTCGGCCACCATCGAGGAGTGGCTGCTGTCGGCCGAGTACCTCCTGTCGGGCGGCAACGCGAACGTCATCCTGTGCGAGCGCGGCATCCGGACGTTCGAGAGCTACACGCGGAACACCATGGACATCTCCGCGATCCCGGTGGTGCGCAAGCTGAGCCACCTCCCGGTCGTCGCCGACCCCAGCCACGGCACCGGGCTTCGCGACAAGGTGGCGCCGATGGCGCGGGCGGCGGTCGCGGCCGGCGCCGACGGCCTGCTCATCGAGGTGCATCCCGACCCCGACCACGCCCTGAGCGACGGCGCCCAGTCCATCTTTCCCGCGCAGTTCGATCGGCTCATGGCCGAGCTGCGGATCATCGCGCCGGCCATCGGGCGCAGCATCTGTCTCGAACCGGCCGCCTGCCGCGGCTGGGGCGCGCAGGAGACGGCGCCGTGACTCCGCGTTCCGCCGTCGGCGCTCCGGCCCGGGAGGGACGCCGGTGAGCGACACGCCCCGGATCCTGCCCGTCATCCCGGCGCCGCCCGCGGCGGCGGCCCCGCCGCCCTTCGGCAAGGTGGCGATCGTCGGGCTCGGCCTCATCGGCGGCTCGATCGCCCTCGCGGCGAGGCGGCGGTGGCCCGCCTGCCTCGTCATCGGCGTCGATCGCCGGGAGGTCCTCGAGAAGGCGATGGTCCTCCACGCCATCGACGTGGCCGCCGACGACCCGGTGGTCATGGCCGAGGCCGATCTCGTCGTCCTCGCGGCCCCCGTCGAGCAGAACGTCGAAGCCCTCGCGCAGATCGACCGGCACGTCACCACTCCCGCGGTGGTGACCGACGTCGGCAGCACGAAGCGCACGACGGTCGAGGCGGCCCGCCAGTTGCCGTCGCGCTTCACGTTCGTCGGCGGACATCCCCTCGGCGGCGCGCCGCGGAGCGGCATCGAGCATGCCCGGGCGGACCTGTTCGTCGGACGTCCGTGGCTGTTCACGCCGGACGGCGCGGCGGCGGCCGGGGTGGTGGAGCGGCTGTCCGAGTTCGCCCGCGGGCTCGGCGCAGAGCCCCACCTGATGGATCCGGAGGAGCACGACCGGCTCCTGGCGTTCGTCAGCCACCTGCCGCAGCTCGCGGCCAGCGCCCTCATGCACGTCGTGGGCGGCCGGGCCGGGGAACGGGGGCTGGCGCTGACGGGGCGGGGGCTGTTCGACGCCACGCGGCTCGCGTCGAGCCCGCCGGACATCTGGCGCGACATCTGCCGCTCGAACGCCGACGCCATCGGCGACGCCCTCGACGACTTCGTGGCGGCCCTGAAGGCGCTGCGCGCGGACCTGGACACCGGCGCGGAGATCGATCGGGTGTTCGAATCGGCCGGGGTCTGGCGGGCGCATCTCGCCCGGTCGCGCGACGACCGGGGACAGGGGTGATCGTCCGCTTCCGGGAGCCGCGTGGAGGACGGCGGCCGCGGGGGAGCGTCGGGGGCGGGCGGCGTCGTCCATCTGCCCCGGACCGTGCGCCGGGCCATCCTCGACCACGCGCGGCGGGCGGCGCCGGACGAATGCTGCGGCCTGCTCATCGGGGCCGCGGCCGGCGCCGACACCCGGATCGTGCGCGCCTGGCCCGCCCGCAACCTCCGGCCGGGCCCCACCCGGTACCTCGTCGATCCGGCCGATCACTTCGCCGCGATCCGGAGCGCCCGCCGGACCGGTCTCGCCGTGGTCGGCGCCTACCACTCGCACCCCGCGTCGCCGCCGGCGCCGTCCGCGACGGACGCCGAGGAAGCCGACGACGCCGGGCTGCTGTACGTGATCGCGTCGCCGGCGCCGGCCGCGGTGCGGGCGTACCGCCTCGAAGGCGGCCGGCTGCGGCGCGTCGATCTGCGGACGTAGCCGCCTCCGCGCCGCCCCGCGGCCGAAGGGCGCCGCCGAACGCCGAGGACGCCGGCGGACGGAAAGGCGCAAGGCGGGATGCGGGCGGCCGCGGGCCGCAGGACGGTCCGGCGAACGACGCGGTCGGGCGGGATGGGTTCCGCCGCCCGCCGTGCGGCGGGGACGTTCCCCTGGGGCCGCGTCGGGGTCAGTCGGGGAATCGGCCGCCCCGGACGGTGACCCGGACCCGCGCCGACGTGACCACCTCGTCGCGGCGCTTGAGGTTCAGCCGGACCTCGTAGCGGCCCGCGCTCTGGTAGGTGTGCCGCCGCGAGAAACGGCGCCGGATCTCGCTGACGCCCGGTTCGTAGGGGTCGCAGTCGTAGACGCTCTCCGACCGGGTGCCGTCGTCCCAGTCCCACTCGGCGCTGATGCAGTAGAAGTCTTCGTAGTCGTCCGCGCCTCCCCGCAGGAGGCCCGTGAACGAGATGGGGTTCGGGGCGAACGTCACGTTGGGGCGGGCGCGGAGGGTCAGTTCCGGCCGTTCGCCGCCGTTCTGCGCAGCCGCGTTCACCGCGGGCGCCAGGGCGAGCAGCGCGGCGCCCGCGAGAATGCCGCCGGCGCGACGCCGCGAGCGGAGTCCCTGCATGGACCGATTGTAACGCGGCCACCCCGCGGACGCCAGCATCCGGAGCGCGGCCCGCCGGGCAGCGTCCCGCGCCCGGACCGCCGCCCGCCGGGCCGCGGGGGCGTTCGACGCGGGGCGGGTCGTCGGCCACGGCGCCCGGCGTGCGACGGACCGCCGCCCGCCGGGCCGCAGGGTGTTCGCCGCGGGCGGTATAATCCGCCGATGCACACGGCACACGAAGTCGTGCCCGTCGATTGCCGCTCCGGCGGGCTGCGCGGTTGCCAGGCCGACCTCCTGTGCGCGCCGATCTTCGAGGACGACGACAACGACCACCTGGGCGAACTCGACACCGCCGCGGCCGGCGCCATCGGCCGGGCGCGGGCGTCGGGCGAGCTGAACGGAAAGCTCCACGACGTGTACCTGACGGACGTGGCCGACGCGGCCTGGGGGACCCGCCGCGTGCTCCTGGTGGGGGCGGGGCCGCGCGCCGACCCCGCGGCGGACCGCGTGCGGGCGGTGGCCGGGACCGCGGGCATGGCCGCGCGCGCCCGGCGGGCCCGGCGGCTCGCGTTCGCGTGCGGCGGTTTCGGCGGCGCCGCGGCGCTGGCGCAGGCGGTGGCCGAGGGGCTGGTGCTGGGCGCGTTCCGCGACGACCGGTTCAAGACCGGCGATCCGGACAGCCTGCCGCTGTCGGGGATCGAACTGGTCCTGGACCGCGAGCCGGACGCGGACGTGCCGGCGGCCGCCCGGCGGGGGGCGTTGCTGGCCGGCTGCACGAACCTGGCGCGGGAGTTGTCCAACGAGCCCGCGAACCTGCTCACCCCGCGGGTCTTCGCCGAGCGGGCGCTCGACCTCGCGAGCGGCCCGGGGACCTCGGTGGAGGTGCTCGACGAAGAGGCCGTCGCCGCGCACGGCATGGGGCTCGTCGAGGGCGTGGCGCGGGGCAGCGCCGAGCCGCCGCGGGTCATCGTCATGCGCTACGAGCCGGAGGACGCGGGCGACGGGACGGGGCCGGTGCTCGGGCTGGTCGGCAAGGGCGTGACGTTCGACACCGGCGGCATATCGATCAAGCCGTCCGACGCCATGGACCTCATGAAGCACGACATGTCCGGCGGGGCCGCGGTGGTCGGCGCGATGCGGGCGATCGGGCGGCTCGCCCCGCCGGTGCGCGTGATCGGCATCGTGCCCGCGGTCGAGAACATGCCGGGAGGACGCGCCATCCGCCCCGGCGACGTGCTGACCGCGGCGAACGGGAAACGGGTGGAGGTGCTGAACACCGACGCCGAGGGGAGGCTGATCCTGGCCGACGCCCTCCTCTTCGCGCAGCAGCTCGGGGCGACCCATCTGGTCGACGTCGCGACCCTCACCGGCGCCTGCGTCGTCGCCCTCGGGCACCAGGCCTCGGGCCTCGTGGGCGCGCCGGCGGCGTGGGTGGAGTCCGTGCGCAGCACCGCCGCGGCGGCGGGGGAGCGGCTCTGGCCCCTGCCGGCCTTCGACGAGTACGCCGAGGCGCTGAAGAGCGAGACCGCGGACCTCGCCAACGTCGGGGGGCGCGCGGCCGGGGCGATCACCGCGGGCATGTTCCTGAAGGCGTTCAGCGGCGACCGGCCCTGGGCCCACCTCGACGTCGCCGGAACCGCCTGGCACGAGGAGAACAAGCCCTACGGCGTGAAGGGCGCCACCGGCGTCGGCGTGCGCACCCTGGCCGCGCTGCCGTTCGAGGCCGCCTGGGACGCGGCGCCGCAGGCCGCGGGTCAGCGGAGCTGCGCGTCCACCTGGTCGAAGTAGTCCGAACCGACGAGCACCTCGCGCGCCTTGCCGCCGGCGCCCGCCGACACCAGCCCGTCCGCTTCCATCATGTCGACGAGCCGGCCCGCGCGGCTGAACCCGATGCGGAGGCGGCGCTGGAGGTGGGAGATGGACGCCTGGCCCGCCGCCACGACGAGGCGCGCCGCCTCGTCGTACAGGTCGTCCTTCTCGAAGACGTCGGCGTCGTCCGCCTTTTCTTCGGCCGTGATCGACGCGTCGTAGGCGGGGCTGCCCTGCTTGCGCAGGAAGCCGCAGACGCGCGCCGTCTCCTGTTCGGAGATGTAGGGGCCGTGCACCCGCACCAGCCGCGACGAGGCCGGCGGCATGTACAGCATGTCGCCGCGGCCCAGGAGCTGCTCCGCCCCGTTGCTGTCGAGAATGGTGCGCGAGTCGACCTTGGAAGAGACGCGGAACGAGATGCGCGACGGCAGATTGGCCTTGATCAGGCCGGTGATCACGTCGACCGAGGGGCGCTGGGTGGCCAGAATCAGGTGGATGCCCACCGCCCGCGCCATCTGGGCGAGGCGGGCTATCGATTCCTCGACCTCGCGGCCCGCGAGCATCATCAGGTCGGCCAGCTCGTCGATGGCGAGCACGACGTAGGGCAGCGGTTCGGGAAGCTCGTCCCGGTCCGGAGGCGCTTCGCCGTTCCGCCCGTCCGCCTCGTCCTGCAGCTGGGCGCGCACGTTGCGGTTGTACTGTTCCAGGTTCCGCACCCCTTCGGCCGCCAGCCGCTTGTAGCGTTCCTCCATCTCGTGGACGGCCCAGCGCAGGGCGTTCGCGGCCAGCTTGGGCTCGACCACCACCGGGGTCAGCAGGTGCGGGATGTCCTTGTACATGCCGAGCTCGAGCCGTTTGGGGTCGATCAGGATGAACCGCACGTCGTCGGGCGTGGCCTTGTAGAGGATGCTGGTGAGCATCGCGTTCATCGCCACGCTCTTCCCGGTGCCGGTCGAGCCGGCGATGAGCAGATGGGGCATCGTCGCCAGGTCGCCGGCGATCGGCTCTCCGTGGATCCGCCGCCCCAGCGCGAGGGCCAGCCTGGACTCGCTCTCGCGATACGGGGACGATTCCAGCATCTGGCGCAGCGCTATCTGCTCCCGCACGCGGTTCGGTATCTGGATGCCGACCGTGGACCGGCCGGGAAGCCGTTCTATCAGGATCGATTCCGCCTGCATGGCCAGGCAGAGGTCGTCGGCGAGACCGGTCACCCGGCTGTACTTGACGCCGCGGTCCGGCTGGAACTCGTAGGTCGTCACCACCGGTCCGGGGTGTATCTGGATGACCGTTCCCCGCACCGAGAACTCCCGGCACTTGTTCTCGAGCAGCCGGGCGTTCTCCAGCAGCTCGCGCTCGTCGAACTGCTGCTTCGCGCGGACCGAGTCGAGGAGGGAGAGCGGAGGCAGGGTGAACGCGGTCCGCGGACGGTCGGAAGCCGGCGGGCTTCCCGCCGCGGCCGGCGTCGGCGCCGGCTCGGGCGCCAGGGTCCGGATGGTGGGCGCCGGGGGTCTGCGTTCTCCCCGGGGGGGAGAGGGGGCCGCGCTCCGCCGCCCGCGGGGGGGCGTCCGTCCCGGCCCGCCGGGCGCCGGGGGCGCGGCCTTCGCGGGCGCCGGGGGCGCGGCCTTCGCGGGCGCCGGGGGCGCGGCCTTCGCGGGCGCCGGGGGCGCGGCCTTCGCGGGCGCCGGGGGCGCGGCCTTCGCGGACGCCGGGGGCGCGGCCTTCGCGGACGCCGGGGGCGGCGCTTCGTCCCAGTCGAGCCTCGCGACGAGGTTCCGCCGCCCGCGGTCGCCCCAGTCGCCGAACACGCCGCCCGGCGGGGCGGGGTCGCCGCGGTCCGCGTCCGCGGCCGGCCAGCGCAGCAGTTGCCCGAACGACACCTGGGTCACGAGGAGGACGGCGAGGAACAGCAGGGTCAGTATCAGGATGATCGATCCGGTGCGGTTGAGGTACGCCGCCAGCAGGTCCGCCAGCCAGCTCCCGAGGTACCCGCCCGCCCGGAGCGGGCTCCCGGCGGTGTCGAAGGCGGCGAAGGCGAGGGTGAGGAACGACGCGGTGCAGGCCAGGATCAGCCCCAGGCCCGCCGCCCGGAAGTACGCGCCCCGGATGGGCCGGCACCAGAAGTAGTGCCAGCCGAGCACGGACAGGACCAGCGGCAGCAAGTAGGCGCTGAACCCGAACAACTGGAACGAAAGCTCGGCCAGGAACGCGCCCACGCGCCCGGCGAAGTTCACGGGTGTCCGGTGCCCCTCGGTGCTGAAGAACCACACCGGGTCGGCCGGGTCGTAGGTGGCGAGGGCGACCAGCCAGAACAGCGCGGCGGCGAACAGCACCGCCCCGGAGAACTCGCTGGCCCAGCGTGACAGCGTGGATGGGGACACCCGTCAGACCTCCATGATGACCGGCAGCACGAGGGGGCGCCGGCCCGCCCGCTTCCTGAACCGGCGTTGCAGCTCGACGCGGACCCGCTCGGCGAGCAGGTCGCGGTCGGATCGTTCCTCGGGGCTGGCCTGGCCGATGACCTCGGCCAGCCATTCGGGCACGGTATCGAGCACTACGCTGGTCCGGTCGTCGAGCACGACCCCGCGGGTGACGACGTCCGGGGCGCCCTCGACCCGTCCTTCCTGACGGTTGACGGCAATCACCGGCACCACCACGCCGTCCGCGGCAAGATGCCGGCGATGGCGCAGGACCTCGCCGCCGACCTCGGCCGACCGGGCGCCGTCGATGAGCACCCGGCCGGCCGCGGTGCGGCCCGCGATGCGGCCCTCTCCCGGCGCCAGGCGTATCACGTCCCCGTCTTCGGCCAGCAACACCTTCGTGGCTCCTCCCGTGACCCGGGCGGCGACCCGCGCATGCTCCGCGAGATACCGGTACTCTCCATGTATCGGCACGAAGTAGCGCGGCCTGATGAGCGACAGCAACAATTTCAGTTCTTCGGCGCTCCCGTGGCCGGAGACGTGCAACGGCTTCCGCGCGTCGTGCGCCACTTCCGCCCCGCGGCGCGCGATGTGGTCCATGACCCGGCCGATGGCCCGCTGGTTGCCCGGAATGGCCCGGGCCGAGAAGACCACGACGTCGCCGGGCTCGAGCCGGAGGTGGCGGTGGTCGTCGATGGCGATCCGCGACAGCGCCGCGAGGGGCTCGCCCTGCGACCCGGTGGTGACGCAGGCGACCCGCCCGGCGGGATGGCCGCCGATCTCGGAATCGCGGATCTGCAGTCCCGCGGGAAGCCGCAGATGCCCGAGGGCGGTTGCGATCTGCGTGTTCTGGACCAGACTCCGCCCTACGAAGGCGAGCTTGCGGTCGAACCGCGCGGCCAGGTCGGCGAGAATCCGGACGCGGTGCAGGCTGGAGGCGAACGTGGTGACCACGACCCTCCCCTTCGTGCTCGCGAACACTTCCTCGAGCCCGGGCACGACGTCGGTTTCCGAACCGGTGAACCCGGGGCGTTCGACGTTCGTGCTGTCGCCGAAGAAGGCGACGACCCCCAGCCGGCCGAGCTCCGCGAACCGGTGGACGTCCAGGGGCTGCCCGTCGATCGGCGTCTGGTCGATCTTGAAGTCGCCGCTGTGCACGACGACGCCGGCCGGGGTGTGCAGGGCGACGGCCACGCAGTCGGGCATGCTGTGGGTGACCCGGACGAACTCGATGGTGACGTCCCCGACCTCGGCGCGGCCGCCGGCCGGCAGCGGGCGGCAGCGCTCGCCGGGGTCGAAGCCGTGCTCCGCCAGCTTCCGGCCGGCGAGGGTGAGGGTCAGCGGCGTGCCGTACACCGGGCCGTCCACGAGCGGCCAGACGTACGGCAGCGCCCCGACGTGGTCTTCGTGCCCGTGGGTCAGCACCACCGCCGAGAGCCGGCCGACGCGCTCTTCCAGGTGGCCGAGATCGGGGATGACGAGGTCGACGCCGGGCAGATCCGGCCCGGGGAACATCGCGCCGGCGTCGACGAGGATGGAGGTGCGGTCCCAGGTGACGAGCATCATGTTCATGCCGAACTCGCCGAGACCGCCGTAGGGGACGGCCTCGAGCGCCGGTTCGGACGCCGCGGGCGGCCCGGGTGTCGGAGGAGTCATGCTCTTGCCGGTCCGCATCGGCCGGAAGCCGGAGACGGGGCGCGGGACGGGCGGATTCCGGACCTCATCGGGGCGCGGAGGCCAGGACGTCCGCGAGTCTGGCCAGGTCTTCCAGATCCAGCGTGGCGGGCCGTCGATCGGGGGTCAGCCCCGCCTGTTCGAGCAGCTCCCGCGGCGGACGGGGAGACAGGTCGCGCGCGAGAGGACGGAGCGCGTTGAGCAGCGTCTTGCGCCGCTGCGAGAACAGGGCCCGGACGAGCCGTTCGAACAGCCGCCGGTCCGCGACGGAGACCGGCGGCCGGCGGAACCGCAGGGCCACCACCGCGGAGCGTACGCGCGGCGGGGGCCGGAAGGCGCCGGGGGGCAGGTCCAGCACCCGCTCGGCCCGGGCCGCCGTCCGCGTCAGGACGGCCAGGGGGCCCCAGGCCCGCGACCCCGGCCGGCCGACGACCCGGTCCGCGACCTCGCGTTGCAGCATGAGGGTGGCGTCGTCGAAGCACGCGTGCCGGCGCTGCGTCTCGATCAGGCGGCGCAGGATGGGCGTGGACACGTTGTAGGGCAGGTTGCCGGCCACGCGGACCGGCCGGTCCGCGCGGCCGGCCCGCGGACCCGCGGCGAGGCCCGCGAGATCCTGGTCGAGGACGTCCGCGGCGACGACGCGGACCGACGCCGGGGCGATCTCCCGCAGACGGGCCGCGAGCCTGCCGTCCTTCTCGACGGCGACGACCTCGGCGCCGGCCGCCGCGAGGGGCAGGGTGATCTGTCCGGTCCCCGCGCCGATCTCGAGGAACAGATCTCCCGGCGCGGGCCGGATGCGCGCCACCAGCTTCGAGACCCACGCCGCTTCGAGAAAGTGCTGGCCGAGGCGTTTCCGGGCGGCCGGGAGGGGTGCGGTCGGCATTCCGGGGTCGTCGCGGCCGGTCGTCAGTGCACCGCCGGCTTGTTCCAGTCGGACTTGCCGCCCGGTTCGGAAGAGGCCTTGAGATGTTCCTGCAACGCCTTGACGAGGTTCGGAACGAAAGCCGTCGGCACCGCGATGCGCGCCCGGACCGGCGCCTTGAGCACGCCGTCGGCGGCCGCCTCCCGCACGGTCTTCTCGGTGGGCGGCAGGACCTCGCAGAACGTCAGCGTGAAGTCGAACGGGGTGTGGGAGATCGCGCAGAAGTTCGAGTAGACGCGGGGTTCGTCCGGCGCGTCGTCCGGCACGATCGTGAAGTTGATCTGCTTGCGCTCGTCCATGGAATGCCCATCCTTGCCGGCCCGTGGTGGAAGTTCCCGCCGCATTTCGGCTCAGTAGCGCCGGATGACCCCGATGACGACGCCCTGCACCTGCACCGCATCCGGTTTCGCGACGATGGGGGCGAGAGCGTCGTTCGCCGGCTGCAGGCGGACGTGCCCCTTCTCGCGGTAGAACTTCTTGAGGGTGACGTCGGACCCGTCGAGCAGCGCGACCACCATTTCGCCGTTCCTGGCGGCCCGCCGGTCTTCGACGATGACGAGATCGCCGTCGCGGATCTGTTCGTCGATCATCGAGCTGCCGCGCACCCGCAGGGCGTACGTCTCCCGCGAACCCACCAGGTCTTCGGGCACCGTCACCGTCTCGTCGCCGACCACCGCCTCGATCGGCTCGCCCGCGGCGACGTGTCCCAGCAGGGGCAGTTCGACGGCGCGGCCCCCCGTCCGCGCCTGCACGAGCTCGACCGAGCGGCTGCGGTTCCACGCCCGGCGGATGAACCCCTTTTCCTGCAGGTTCATCAGGTGCTTGTGCACGGTGGCCAGCGAAGACAGGCCGAACCGGCCGCCGATCTCGTCGAGGCTCGGGGCGTAGCCGCGCTCGTCGATGAACTCCTCGAGGTAGTCCAGAATCTCACGCTGCCGTCGGGTCAGAGGTTGCAACGCGGCCTCCCACGGTCGCTGGTCCCGGAAGGGATCACGAAACAGGACCTGTAACTTTACACGAACCGGCGGCGACGAAGGAAAAGCGAAAAAATTCATGCTGTATATACTTGCCCGGGTAATGGGCGATCGACAGGCGGGATGGGCGCCGGCGTTGACGTTGGCGATCGTCGGGTCGGCCGCGGCGGCCGGCGCGGGGACCCCGATCGCGGGAACCGGACCGGGGGGAGCCGGCGGCGCGGCCCAGGCCGCCGGGGCCGGTTCGGAGCGGTTCGGCGCGCGGCTGGAACGGAAGCTCGCCGACATCCTGCGCCACGCCCGGAAGTCCGCCTCCGAAGTCCGGTTGACCCCGCTGCCCGAGTCGGAGGTCAACGCCTGGCTCGCGCATCAGGGGGCGCCGCGACTGCCGCCGGGCATCCGCGATCCGGTCGTGCGCATCGGCGACGGCCGGTTGACGGCGGAAGCGGTCATCGACCTCGACGCCATCCGCGGATCCCGCGATCGGACGGCGTTCGACCCGGTCCGGTACCTGGGCGGGCGACTGGCGGTGACCGCCGGCGGCCGGGTCCGGTCCGGCGGCGGGACGGCGCGGGTGGAGCTGGAGTCGGTGACCATCGCCGGCGTTCCGGCGCCCGTGGGGGTGTTGCAGGAGTTGGTGCGGTTCTTCACGCGAACCGCCGGCCATCCGGCCGGCACGAGCCTCGACGACCCGATTGCGCTGCCCTACGGCATCGACGAACTGCGCCTGTCGCCGGGTCTGGCGGTCGTCGTGCAGTGACGGGATGCGACCGTCCGCGGCGCCCGCGCCGCCGCCCGCGTCCGCCGGTTCCGGACTCCGCGCCGAGCTGCGTTTCCTGAAGGGGGTCGGCCCCCGCCGGGCGGCGGAGCTCGAGCGGGCGGGACTGCGCACCCTGGACGACCTGCTGCACCGGTTTCCTCTCCGCTACGAAGATCGCAGCCGTCTCGTCCGCTCCAGCGATCTGCGGCCGGGGGAGGCCGCCGCGGTCCGCGGGCAGGTGGTCAGCACCGGTCTGCGGCACACCCGCCGCCGCGGCTTTTCGCTGTTCGAGATGCTGCTGCAGGACGACGCGGGCGCCTTCCGCGCGGTGTGGATGAACCGGCCGTACCTGAAGACGGCGTTCTCGCCCGGGCAGCGGCTCCAGCTCTACGGCGCCCCGGAGTGGCGCGACCCCGGCGGACTGCGGCTGGTCAACCCGCAGTACGAGCCGATCGACGGCGGGGAGGGCGGCGGGGGCGGCGCAGAGGACGGGCGCGGGCTGCACGGCGCCCGCGTGGTCCCCGTGTACGAGCGCATCGGGACCCTGACCGCGAAGCAGTTGCGGGGGCTGGTGCACCGGGGGCTCGAGCGGCTGCCGGCGGACCTCGACGACCCCCTGCCCGCGGACGTCCGGGCGCGCCGGCGTCTGCCCGGCCGCCGGCAGGCGCTTCGGGAGGCCCACTTCCCGGCCCCGGGCGCCTCGCTCGCGCTGCTCAACCGGTTCCGCACCCCCGCCCAGGTGCGGCTGATCCTCGAAGAACTGTTCCTCTTCCGGCTGGGCCTGGAGGTCCGCGGGCAGGCCCGGACGCGGGAGCGCAAGCCGCACGCCGTCCGGGTGGACGACCGGATCCGCCGCTCGGCCCTGGCCGTGCTGCCTTTCCGGCTGACCCCCGGCCAGCGCGAAGCGCTCCGCGCCATCGTCGACGACCTGTGCCGCCCCTGTCCGATGAACCGGCTGCTGCAGGGTGACGTCGGATGCGGCAAGACCCTCGTCGCCCTCCTCGCGGCCCTCGTCGCCCTCGAGAACGGCCTGCAGGCCGCGTTCATGGCCCCGACCGAGCTCCTCGCCGAGCAGCACTATCTGACCCTGCGGCCGCTGCTCGCCCGGTCGCGTTTCCGGGTCGTCCTGCTGACGGGGAGCCAGGGGGCGCGGGCGCGGCGGGACACCCTCGCCGCCCTGGAGCGGGGAGAGGCCCATCTGGCGGTGGGGACGCACGCGCTCGCGCAGCCGTCGGTGCGGTTCCGGGCCCTCGGGCTGGCGATCATCGACGAGCAGCACCGTTTCGGCGTCCGGCAGCGCGCGAACCTGCGGGAGAAGGGGCGGCGCCCGGACGTGCTCGTCATGACCGCGACCCCGATCCCCCGCAGTCTCGCCCTCACCGCCTACGGAGACCTCGACGTGTCGGTGATCCGGGACCGGCCGCCGGGCCGCGCGCCGGTGGACACCCGCGTCGAGCCGGAGTCGCGCCGCGGCGCGGTCTACGCGCTGGTCGAGCGCCAGCTCCGCCTCGGGAAGCAGGCCTACGTGGTCTACCCGCTCGTCGAGGAGTCGGACAAGGTCGACCTGCGGGCGGCCACCGTGATGGCCGACGCCCTGGCGCGCCGATTCCCCGATCACACCGTCGATCTGCTGCACGGGCGCATGAAGTCCGACGAGCGCGAGAAGGTCATGGCGCGTTTCGCGGCCGGCGGCGTCCACGTGCTGGTGGCCACGACGGTCATCGAGGTCGGGGTGGACGTGCCCGGGGCCAGCGTCATGGTCGTGGAGCACGCGGAACGGTTCGGGCTGGCGCAACTGCACCAGCTCCGGGGGAGGGTCGGACGCGGTTCCGGCCGGGCGTGGTGCCGTCTGCTGTACCACGAGCCGCTCTCGGACGCCGGCCGGGCCCGGCTCGAGGCCGTGGCCCGCACCACGGACGGCTTCGAGCTGGCCGAGCGCGATCTGCGGCTGCGCGGCCCGGGCGAGGTGCTGGGGACGCGGCAGTCCGGCCTGCCGACCCTGCGCGTGGCGAACCTGGTCCGCGATCAGGACGTCATGGACGTCGCGCGCGACGAGGCGGCGCGCGCGCGGCGCGCGGGCGTCGCCGCCGACCTGCTGGCCGGGCTCGACGCCGGCTGGCGGGAACGCTTCGGGCTGGCCGAAGTAGGGTAGCGGCTCGTCCCGCGTCGCGCCGGGCGCGGCGAGGGGAGCCGAACGCGGCCGCGAGGTCGCGCGGCGGCCGCCGGGCGGGAGGGCTCCGATCGTGCGGATCATCGCGGGGGCGCAGAAGGGACGCCGGCTGGCGTCGCCGCGCTGGGCGGGTCTGCGCCCGACCTCCGGCCGGCTGCGGGAGACCCTGTTCGACATCCTGACCCCCCGCCTCGCGGGCGCGCGGGTCCTCGACGGCTGCGCCGGCACCGGCGCCGTCGGACTCGAGGCCCTGAGCCGCGGCGCGGCCCACGTCGTCTTCCTCGATCGCGACCCGCGGGCCGCCGCCCTGATCCGCCGCAACGTGGCGGCGTGCCGGGTCGCGGATCGCTGCGCCGTCCGGTGCGAAGCGCTGCCCGCCGCCTTCCGCCGGCTCGCGCCTGCCGCGTTCGACCTGGTGCTGCTCGATCCGCCGTACGACGCGCCCGACGTCGGCGCGATGCTGGCCGCTTCGGCCGCCTGCCTCGCCCCGGACAGCCGGCTGGTGATCGAGCACGCGCGCGGCCGCGAGCCTCCGGCCCCGCCCACCCTCGAAGCGCTGCGGGCGGTGCGCGCCGGCGACAGCGTGCTCCGGTTCTACCGATCCGCGGGGTCTCCTCGAACCGGGGAGCGAGCCTGACCGCCGTCCGCCGCCGGCGGCGGGGCGCGCCCGCGGTTGACAGACCGCCCGCGGTGCGTGGACCATGCAGGCCACCGTCCCGGCGGGGGAGCGCGACCAGTCATGGCGACCGACCGGCCCGAACGCATCGCCGTCTATCCCGGCACCTTCGACCCGCTGACGAACGGTCACGTCGACATCATCCAGCGGGGGGCGGCGCTCTTCGACCGCATCGTGGTGGCCATCCTCGTCAACCCCGCGAAATCGCCGCTGTTCAGCGTCGCCGAGCGGGTGGAGATGACCCGCGCGGTGTTCGAGTCGCAGCCCGGCGTCGAAGTCGACACGTTCGAGGGGTTGCTGGTCGACTACGCGCGCAAACGGCGGGCCGACGTGATCGTGCGCGGCCTGCGGGCCATCTCCGACTTCGAGTTCGAGATGCAGATGGCCCTCATGAACCGGCGGCTCAGCTCCGCCATCGAGACGGTCCTGATGATGCCCGCGGAGTCGTACACGTACCTCAGTTCACGGCTCGTCAAGGAAGTGTTCGCCCTGGGGGGCTCGATCCGCGGTCTCGTCCCCGCGCTCGTGGAGGCCCGTCTGGCCGACAAGGCCGGCGCCGGCGCCGCCGACTCGATCTGCGTCTGACCGGCCCGCCGACCCCCGCGGTACGGCCCGCGCGGCCGCGGGCGCGTCATCCCCCGGGCGGTCCCGGCGCGGGGGGCGGCGGCGCGCGGTTGGTGGCCAGGACCACGGTCTGCAGGTCGGCGGCGGGGTCCGGCCACAGCAGGGTCCGGAACGTCAGGCGGCCGGTGTCGAGGTAGTCGACGCGGCCGAGTTCCCACGCCGCGGCCCCGTCGGCGCGCGCCCGTTCGAGGTCGGTTTCCGGCAGGACGCACAGCACCGGCTCGGGCGAGGCGAGAAAGGCCAGGAGCTGCTCGGGAGTGATCAGCTCGACGTGGGGCCGGCCGGTGTAGTAGAGCAGATTGCGCACGAAGACCCGGTAGCGGCCGTACGGCACGTCGCCGGGAGCCGCCGCCCGGATCAGGGCGGCCATCCGTTCGACCGGCTCCGGCCCCGGGCGGGACAGCACCGAGTACTGCAGGCTCAGGGTCGTGACGACGGACGCGCCGGCGAGCGCGGCGGGGAGGAGCCGCGGGCGCGGCGCGGCGGCGGCCAGCACCGCCGCCAGGCCCGACGCCGCGATCAGGACGGCGGCCGCGCCGACCCCGCTCGGGGAACCGCCGTCCAGCACCGCGCCGGCTCTGGCCGCCGCCGCGCCGAAGAGCAGCAGCACGACTCCGGACACCGCGCCGCCGGCGGCCAGGAGCCGGTCGCGCCCGGGGCCCTCCGCGGGCCGGCGGGCGAGGGCCCGCGACAGCGCCCGGGCCAGCAGGATCGCCAGCGGAGGCAGGACCGGCAGCACGTAGCGCGGCTGCTTGCCGACCGAGAGCGAGTAGAAGAGCAGGGGCGCCAGCGCCCACAGACCGAGCCACGCTTCGACCGGGGCGATGCGGCGGGTCCCGGCGAGCACGCGGCGCAGGGGCCGCCACCACAGCAGCATCAGGGGCGACCAGGGCAGCAGTCCTCCCGCCACGATCGGCGCGTAGTACCAGAAGGGACGCGGGTCGTTGTAGCGGTCGGTGGCGAACCGGGCCACGTTCTCGTCGATGAAGAACCGCTCGAGATACGCGGCGCCGTGCGTGGCGGTCATCGCCGCGAACCAGGGCAGCGTCAACGCCAGGCAGACGGCCGCGAGCAGGCTCGCGTCGCCGGCCAGCCGGGCGAGCGGCGCCGCCGGCCCCCCGGCCCGCGAGCGGCCCTCGGCGAGGCGCCGCCAGATCGCCGGGGGGCCGGCGGCCAGCGCGGGCAGGACGACGCCCACCGGACCCTTGGTGAGGAACGCGGCGGCGAGAGCGGCGCCGGCCGCGGCCAGCCACGCCCGGCGGCGCGCGCCGCCGGGCCGGGGTACGACGAGGGCCTCGAACGCGGCCCAGGTCGCGGCGGTGATGAAGAAGGCCAGCGCAAGGTCGGGCAGGGCCTGCCGCGCGACCGCCGCGTACCCGAAGGCGGTGGCGGTGACCGCGCCGGCGAGCAGCGCCGTCTCCTCGTCGTACCAGCGGCGCGCGCACGCGAACACGGCCAGCACGAGACCGAGTCCGGCCAGCGCCGACGGGGCCCGCGCGGCGAGCTCGCCGCCGCCGCCGGCCAGATAGGCGAGCGCGACGAGCCAGTAGAAGAGGACCGGTTTCTCGAACCGGTGCTGCTGGTTGTAGCGGGGGGTCACCCAGTCGCCGGTGTCGACCATCTCCCGCCCCCCCTGCGCATAGAACGCCTCGTCGGAGTCGGTGATCGCCGGCCGGCCGAGTCCGACGAAGAACGTCAGGAAGGCGAGACCGGCGAGGAGCATCGCGCGGGCCGGCGGCACGGCGCGATTGTATACGGCCCGCGGCGCTCTCTCCGGTCCCCGCGGCCGGACCCGGAGGCGCCGCGGCGCCCCCCGGGACCCGGCGCGGGTTGACACGTCGGTCCGGGCGCGCCTATACTCGGTTCCGACGCCCATTCCTCTTCACGGGCCCCGTGCCGGACGCCTTGCATCCGGCTGCGCGCGGCTCATCGAAGTCTTTCTACCTCCAGTAAATCCCCATGCCGACGAACCAGAAGCGCACGTCAGCGCGCGCCGCCACCCTTCCCGCGCCGCCGGCGCCCGCCGAAACCGCCGCCGCGGAGCCCCCGGCCAAACCGAATCGACGCGCCGCCGACGGCCTGAACATCGGCGAGCTCAAGGAAATGAGCATCGCCAGGCTGACGCAGGTCGCCAAGGACCTCAGCGTCGCCGGCGCCACGGGCATGCGCAAGCAGGAGCTGATCTTCCAGATCCTCAAGGCGCAGACGGAGCAGAGCGGGTTCATCTTTTCGGAGGGGGTGCTCGAGGTGCTCCCGGACGGCTTCGGGTTCCTCCGGGCGCCGGACTACAACTACCTGCCCGGGCCCGACGACATCTACGTCTCGCCGTCCCAGATCCGCAAGTTCGACCTGCAGACCGGGGACACGGTGTCGGGGCAGATCCGCCCTCCCAAGGAAGGGGAGCGGTACTTCGCGCTGATCAAGGTCGAGGCCGTCAACTTCGAATCGCCCGACCAGGCGCGGGACAAGCTGTTCTTCGAGAACCTGACCCCGCTGTATCCCGAGGAGAGGGTCACGCTGGAGACCACCGCCGACAACCTCTCGGCCCGGGTCATGGACCTCATGACCCCCATCGGGAAGGGGCAGCGCGGACTGATCGTGGCCGCGCCGCGCACCGGCAAGACGATGCTGCTGCAGGCCATCGCGCAGTCCATCGCCGCGAACCACTCCGAGGTCTATCTCATCGTGCTGCTCATCGACGAGCGGCCCGAGGAGGTCACCGACATGCAGCGCTCGGTCGACGGCGAGGTGATCTCGTCGACCTTCGACGAGCCGGCCCAGCGGCACGTGCAGGTGGCCGAGATGGTGATCGAGAAGGCGAAGCGCCTCGTCGAGCACAAGAAGGACGTGTTCATCCTTCTCGACTCGGTCACGCGGCTGGCCCGCGCCTACAACACGGTGATCCCGCCGTCGGGCAAGGTGCTCTCGGGCGGGCTCGACTCGAACGCGCTGCAGAAACCGAAGCGGTTCTTCGGCGCCGCGCGGAACATCGAGGAGGGCGGCTCGCTGACCATCATGGCCACCGCCCTCGTCGACACCGGCTCGCGCATGGACGACGTCATCTTCGAGGAGTTCAAGGGCACCGGCAACATGGAGATCCACCTGGACCGCAAGCTGGTCGACAAGCGGGTCTTCCCGGCCATCGACATCCAGAAGAGCGGCACGCGCAAGGAGGAACTGCTGCTGGAGCCCGAGGACCTCAACCGGGTGTGGGTGCTGCGGAAGGTGCTGAACCCGCTGTCGGCGGTCGAGGCGATGGAACTGCTGCTCGACAAGATGTCCAAGACGCGATCGAACCAGGACTTCCTGGCTTCGATGCAGAAGATGGGGTGACGGCGATGGCGGAAATCAAGGTTCGGGAAAACGGTCCCTGTCTCGTCGTCGGCGACGACGTCACCCTCGTCGACTGGAACGGCGACCCCTATCCCGTCGCGCGGCGGCCGTTCGCGCTGTGCCGCTGCGGCGCTTCGAAGAACCGGCCCTTCTGCGACGGTTCCCACAAGGCCGTCGGCTTCGAGGCGGCGGAGGCCGCCCCTCCGGCCGCGCCCTCCGCCTAGCTGGCCCGCCGATCGCCGCCGCGCGACCCGCGGCCGCGTTCGGCTCCGCCCGGCGCCCGACCCCCCGGCCGGAGTCCGCGCCGTTCCGCGGCGCCGACTCCGGGCCCGGCCGCCGTCGCCGTGCGGGGCGCCGCCGGTCACGCCGTGACCGGCGCCCCGGTTCGGAAAGCCAGCTCGGCGCCGGCCGCTTCCACCCGGACGTGCGCCCCTTCGCCCAGCTCGCGCTCGAGCAGGCGCCGGGCCAGCGGGTCGAGCACCATCCGCTGCACCGCGCGCTTCAGCGGGCGCGCCCCGTAGACCGGATCGAAGCCGCGCTCCGCCAGCAGGTCCAGCGCGGCGTCGGACAGCTCGATGGTCATCCGGCGCTCGGCCAGGCGCTCGGTGAGCCGCTGGAGCTGGATCCGCACGATCTCGCGGACGTGGGCGCGGCCCAGCGCGTGGAACAGGATGACGTCGTCGATCCGGTTGAGGAACTCCGGCCGGAAGTGGGCCTGCAGGGCGTCGAACACCCGGCCGCGCACGTCCTCGTCGACGCCGCCGCCGGCGCGGCCGGTCCGCTCCGCGATGTACTGGCTGCCCAGGTTCGACGTCATGATCACGACGACGTTCTTGAAGTCGACGGTCCGGCCCCGGCCGTCGGTCAACTGCCCGTCGTCGAGCAGTTGCAGCAGCACGTTGAGCACGTCGGGGTGCGCCTTCTCCACCTCGTCGAAGAGGACCACCGCGAAGGGCCGGCGCCGCACCGCCTCGGTCAACTGCCCCGCGTCCTCGTAGCCGACGTAGCCGGGGGGCGCCCCGATCATCCGGGCCACGGTGTGCTTCTCCTGGTACTCGGTCATGTCGATGCGCACCAGCGCCCGTTCGTCGTCGAAGAGGAAACGGGCGAGGGCGCGGGCCAGCTCGGTCTTGCCGACCCCGGTCGGCCCGAGGAAGATGAAGCTCCCCAGCGGGCGCGAAGGGTCCTGCAGCCCGGCCCGGGCCCGCCGAATCGCGTTCGACACCGCGGTGACCGCCTCGTCCTGTCCGACCACCCGGTCGTGGAGCCGGCCCTCCATCTTCAGCAGCTTCCGGATCTCGCCTTCGACGAGCCGGCTGACGGGGACGCGGGTCCAACGGCTGACGACTTCCGCGACGTCGGTGTCGTCGACGTGTTCCTTGAGCATGCGCTCGCCGCCGCCGCCGGCGGCCGGCGCCTGGGCCGCGATCTTCCGCTCGAGTTCGGGCCGCCGCCCGTACTGCAGCTCCGACGCGCGGGCGTAGTCGCCGTCGCGCTGGGCCCGCTCGACGGCGAGCCGCACCTGCTCGAGCTCCTGCGTCAGCCCGCGGGTGGCCTGGATGGCCGCCTTCTCCTGTTGCCACCGGGCCCGCAGGCGGGTGCGGCTCTCCTTCAGATCGGCGAGCTCGCGCTCGAGGCGGCCGAGCCGCTCGGCCGACGGCGCGTCCGTTTCCTTGCGCAGCGCCTCGCGCTCGATCTCGCGCTGCATGATGCGCCGCTCGACCTCGTCGAGCTCCGCCGGCAGCGAGTCGATCTCCGTCCGCAGCTTCGCCGCCGCCTCGTCGATGAGGTCGATCGCCTTGTCGGGCAGGAACCGATCGGGGATGTAGCGGTGGGACAGGGTGGCGGCGGCCACCAGGGCGGCGTCCTTGAACCGCACGCCGTGATGGATTTCGTAGCGCTCGCGCAGGCCGCGCAGGATGCTGATGGTGTCTTCCACCGTCGGCTCCGAGACCCGCACCGGCTGGAATCGCCGTTCCAGGGCGGCGTCCTTCTCGACGTGCTTCCGGTACTCGTCGAGGGTGGTCGCGCCGATGGTGCGCAGCTCGCCGCGCGCCAGCATCGGCTTGAGCAGGTTCGAGGCGTCGATGGCCCCTTCGGCCGCGCCCGCCCCGACCACCGTGTGCAGCTCGTCGATGAACAGGACGATGCGGCCCTCGGAATCGGCGATCTCCTTCAGCACTGCCTTCAGGCGCTCTTCGAACTCGCCCCGGTACTTCGCCCCCGCCACCAGCGCTCCGAGATCGAGGCCGATGATGCGCTTGTCCTCGAGACCCTCGGGCACGTCGCCCCGGGCGATGCGATGGGCCAGCCCCTCGACGATCGCGGTCTTGCCGACCCCCGGCTCGCCGATGAGCACCGGGTTGTTCTTGGTCCGGCGCGAAAGGACCTGGAGCGTGCGCCGGATCTCGTCGTCCCGCCCGATGACCGGATCGAGCCGGTCGCGGGCCGCGGCCTCGGTCAGGTCGCGGCCGTAGCGCTCCAGCGCCTCGTAGCGGCCCTCGGGGCGCTGGTCGGTGACCCGCTGGCTGCCGCGCACCGCGGACAGCGCCTCGAGAACCCGCTCCGGCGTGACCCCGTGCGCCGCGAGCAGCCGGGCCGCCGCCGACCCGTCGCCTTCCCGGGTGACCGCCAGCAGCAGATGTTCGGTGCTGACGTAGTCGTCGCGCAGGCGCTCGGCCTCGCGTTCGGCCGCCTGCGCCAGCGCGCGCAGGCGCGGGGACGGGCCGGGTTCCGCCCCCCCGCGGGCCCGGGGCTGGCGCGCCAGCGCTTCGCGGGCCTCCCGGAGCACCCGCGGCGGCTCGACCCCGAGGCGCCGCAGCACCGCCGGGGCCACGCCGTCCGCCTGATCGAGCAGGGTGACGAGCAGATGCCCGGGCTCGATCTGCGGATGATGCTCCTGCGCGGCGAGCTGTTGCGCGGCCAGCACCGCTTCCTGCGACTTCTCCGTGTAGCGATTGAGATTCACGCTCCCTCCTCTCCGCCGCGCGCGCCGCGCAGAGGCCCGCCGCGGCGGTCGCGGCCTCGCGCCGACAATCGGAAGCCCCCCCGGAAGTTTCGTCCGGGGGCTAATCCTTAGTTGTTGTTAAGCATAAATTATTATTGCATTGCAGTCATCTTGATTCGACGTTCCGCAATGTTCGATAGTTCCCCACATGACCGCACCGGACCGGTTCACGTCGCGTTGGGGACTCATCTTCGCGGGGCTGGGGATGGCCGTGGGCACCGGCAACCTGTGGCGGTTCCCCAGAATCGCCGCGGAGAACGGCGGGGCCGCCTTCCTGATCCCCTGGCTGCTGTTCCTGTTCCTGTGGTCGCTGCCGCTGCTGATCGCGGAGTTCGGCCTCGGCCGCGGCAGCCGGCGCGGCGCGATCGGCGCGTTCGCGCGTCTGGCGGGGCGGCGCTGCGCGTGGATGGGGGGCTTCGTCGCCGTCACCAGCGTGATGATCCTCTTCTACTACTCGGTGGTCACGGGCTGGACGCTGAAGTACTTCACCGCGACCCTCCTCGGGAGCCTGCCGGGCCCGGCCGCCGAGGCCTACTGGAACGGCTGGAGCAGCTCGATCTGGCAGCCCCTGGCCTTTCAGATCGCGTCGGTCCTGATTGCCGCCGCGATCATCGGCCGGGGGGTCGCGGCCGGCATCGAGCGGGCGAACCGCGTGCTCATACCGATGCTGTTCGTCCTGCTGGTGGTGGCCGTGGTGCGCTCGGTGACCCTGCCGGGGGCGGGCCGGGGGCTCGGCTTCCTCTTCAATCCGGACCTGACGCTGCTCGGCAGCTACCGCACGTGGCTCGAAGCGCTGACGCAGTCGGCGTGGTCGACGGGGGCGGGATGGGGGCTCATCCTCACCTACGCGGTGTACGTGAAGCGCGACGAGGACGTCGTGCTCAACTCCGCCGCCATCGGGTTCGGCAACAACACCGCCTCGCTGCTCGCGGGCATGGCCATCGTGCCGACGGCCTTCGCGATCCTTTCCGAGAACGAGGCGCTCGCGGCGATGGCCGCGGGGAACACCGGCCTGACGTTCATCTGGATCCCGCAGCTCTTCGAACGGATCCCCGCCGGCGGGCTGTTCCTGCCGCTGTTCTTCCTCGCGCTGTTCTGCGCCGCGCTGTCGTCCCTGATCGCGATGTTCGAACTGGCCGCGCGCATCCTGATGGACACCGGGATGCCGCGGCGGCGGGCCATCCGCCGGGTCGCCGCCGCGGTCGTCGCCGGGGGGGCGCCGTCCGCCGTCAGCATGAGCGTCTTCGACAACCAGGACTGGGTGTGGAGCCTCGCCCTCATGATCAGCGGCCTGTTCATCGCCGTCGGGGTGCGGCAGATCGGGGTCGCGCGGTTCCGGCGCGAGCTGGTCGACGTGTCGGACGGCCATCTTCGGGCCGGACGCGTCTGGGAGTGGGTGGTGACGTGGCTGGTGCCCGTGGAGTTCCTGGCGATGTTCACTTGGTGGACGTATCAGGCGGTGTCGGTGATCGACCCGGCCGGGTGGTGGAATCCGGTCCGGGCGAGCTCGCTGGGCACGTGCCTGCTCCAGTGGGGGGTCGCGCTGGCCCTGCTGCTCGCCTTCAACCGGCGCATCGCCGCCGCGAGCCTGCGGGGCGGGGCCTGACGGTCCGCGGCGGAGGGCCCGCGGCGTTGCGAGGCGCGCCCGGAGTGGCGTAACATACGGATTTTGCGCTGGCAGCCGTCAGGGAGACGGACCGGCCAGCGCGGCCGGTACGCGGCGGCGTTGGCTTCCAGCCTCGACCCCATCGAGAGGCTCTGCGCCACGAATAACGGAGGAAATTCAAATGCCGCTTCTCCTGCTCCTGGCGGCGATCTTTGCGGCGTCGCATGCCGGCGCGCAGACTCCGCCGGACACGGACGCGGTCCCGGACGACGGAACGTTCGTGGAGTTCGTGGACGGAGAAGTCCGGTGGTGCGCAGACCACGAGGCCGGATGCGCCGCTGCGAGCCGCATTGAGTCTCTGGACGGCGGTTCGCTGCGCGAGCCGGTGTTCTGGTACGGCGGCCGCTTCCAGTTCATGGAGATCTGCCCGGAGTGGGGATGCCTGGCCGTACAGTTCGGGCCGGACGGCGAAGTCGCGCAGGCCTGGCCGTTGCGGCCCGACCTGCTGGAACAGGCGGCGGACGCCGCCGCGGCCGAATACGCGCACCGTTCCGCCCCCGGGTTCTCGTTCGCTCGAGACGCCGCGCCGGTGGGGATTTTACGATACCCGAACGGTGACCTGCTGGTGGTGTTTTTCAACGAGAATCGCACCGCCCGTGCAGATGCCGGCGGCGCGGTCAGGGTCGACCGTCGGGGGTATCCGGTCTGGTTCCGTCGGGATCACAGTCATCATTGGCCGCACATGGAGAACGACGGCTCGGTTCTGGTTCTCGCGCGCTCGTTTGGCGACAACCCCATACTTGTTCCCCTCAACGACGGGGAGGGGCAGCACGTTGAGCTTCGATGCGAGGGAAGGAGACCCTGGCTGGAGTCCGTGAACGTCATCGACGGGGATGGACGGCTCCTCGACAGCATCGATCTGACGGGCGCCATGCTGGACTCGCCCTTCGCGCCGGTCCTGCTCGAACCTCTCGGTCCACGTCGTCGTCCACCGAGACCTTGCGATCTCCTCCACCCCAATTTCATCCACCGGGTCGGCGGGGACGTGCGGGACGTGCGGGACGTGTCGTCCGGGGACCTGGTGGTGTCCATGGCGGGCCTGAGCGCGTTCGCGATTCTCGACGCCGGGTCCGGGCGCGTGAAGCGGGTGGTGCGGGGCAGCTTCCGCCGTCAGCACGCCGTCCACCACTGGCAGGATTCGCGGTTCCTGCTGTTCGACAATCGCGGCAGTGACGGCGTGAACGGCCCGGCGAGGCTGCTGATGGTGGACCTCGCGGACGGCCGCGAGACGACGATCTTCCCCAACGCCGGCACCCCGGAGGCGTTACGGGGTCTCCGGTCGAACATCATGGGCAATATCAGCATTTCTCCCGACCGCCGTCGGGCGCTGGTCGTGTTCACCCTGGCCGGCGTCGCGGTGGAGGTGCGTCTGTCGGACGGCGCGGCGTTGAGGGTCTTCCGTTCCCTGCACGACGTGTCGGGTCTCGAACAGTTTCCCGAAGAACGCGCGACCCGGCCGGCCGTATTCCTGATGACCGGCCTGGACTACGTCCAGGCCCCGTGAGGGAGCCGCGGGCGCGCCTCCTGCTCCTGGCGGCGGTCTCCGCGGCGTCGTACGCTGACGCGCAGACTCCTCACAGTGAACAGCCGGTCTACTGAAGCTTCGGCCGATCTCTCCCCGCCCCGCACCCCCAATGGCGATCCATCACGAATTTGACGCGCACCCCCCGCGCATCGCCCGGGCGCGATGCCTGTGCTAATCTGAGATCGGGAACGCATGGAAAGGAGTATCCGCTTGTATCCAGAATTCATGATTGCGCCGATGCGTGAGGAACTGACCCGGTTCGGCGTCCGCGAGCTGCGGACCGAGGCGGACGTCGACGAGGCGTTGACCCGGACGCCGGGCACGACGATGGTCGTCGTCAACTCGGTGTGCGGCTGCGCGGCCGGCAAGGCCCGCCCCGGAGTGGCGCTCGCGCTGCAGCATCCGGTCAAGCCGGACCACGTCGCCACCGTGTTCGCCGGCGCCGACGTCGAGGCCACCGAGCGAGCCCGCGGCTACTTCACCGGCTATCCGCCCTCGTCGCCGTCGATCGGCCTGCTCCGGGACGGCAAGCTGGTCTACATGATGGAGCGGCACCAGATCGAGAACCAGGACGCCCACGCCATCGCGGCCCAGTTGACCGCGGCGTTCGACAAGCACTGCGCCCGCGAGCCGGTCGCGGGCTAGCCGAACGACAGGCGATAGCCGGCCTTTTCGAGATAGGCCGCCTCGGTCTCCAGATCGGCGCGGGTCAGCGGGTGCTCGTCGAGCCATCCCGCCGGGAACCGCAGGTCGAGGGCGTTCTGCGCGGCGGTGAGCGTGATGGCGGGCAGCGGCAGGGGGCCGCGGCTCCGGTGCAGGACCACCGACAGGCGGAGGGGCATGGCCAGCCGTTCGGTCCACGCCGACCAGTTCCGGGGCAGGGCGGCGATGGCCTCGGTGGGGAACTTGCGCCGGTGCGACCGCACCAGCGTCGCCAGCACCTGCTGCTCGGGCAGCGAGAACCCCTGCAGGTCGGCGTGCGCCACGATGTACTCGCCGTGGCGGTGGTAGTGGTTGTGCGCGACGTCGAGACCGATCTCGTGCAGGGCCGCGGCCCACGACAGGAACTGCCGGGCGCCGCGGCCGTCGAGGCCCCAGCTCTCCGCCGCCTGCGCGAGCAGTGACAGGCCCGTCTGCTTCACCCGCTCCGCCTGCCGGCGATCGACGTGCGCGCGGCCGGCCAGGGCCTCGACCCCCCGCCCCCGCACGTCCTGGTCGCGGATGCGGCCGAGAAAGTCGTAGAGCAGACCTTCCCGCAACGCCCCCTCGGAACGGCGGACGACGTCGATCCGAAGGGCCTCGAACAGGGCGGACAGGATGGCCGTGCCGCCCGCGATCGTCGTCTTGCGCCGGGGGTTCAACCCCTCGAGCTTCAGCCGGCCGATGTGCCCGGCGCGCAGCAGCGTGTCCCGCAGCCGGCCCAGGGCCTCGGCCGTGATCCCCTCCCGGCTCCACCCGTAGGCGCGCACCAGGCCGTCGATGGCCCGGATCGTCCCCGACGCGCCGACCGTCTCTTCCCGCTCGAAGGCGCGAAAGCGCTCGGCGATCGGCTCCAGCTCCTGCAGGGCGGCGAGCTCCGCCCGGCGCCAGTTCCCGGCCGAGAGCCGGCCGTCGCCGAAATGGGCCCGGCTGAACGTGATGCAGCCCATGTACAGGCTCTCCATGTCCCGCGGCGCCTCGTCGCCCACGATCAGCTCGGTGCTCCCGCCGCCGACGTCGACGACCAGCCTCCGGCGGCGCGGGCCGGGCAGGGTCCGGGTCACTCCCAGGAAGATCAGGCGGGCCTCCTCGATCCCGGAGATCGTCTCTATCGAGTGTCCCAGCGCCCGTTCCGCGTCGATCAGGAACTCGCCGGCGTCCGCCGCCGCCCGCAGCGTGTTGGTCCCCACCGCCCGGACCTCGCTCGGGGCCATGTGGCGGAGCCGCTGTCCGAACCGCCGGAGGCATTCGAGGGCGCGGTCGCGCGACTCCCGGCTCAGACGGTCCCCGGCGTCCAGCCCGGACGCGAGCTGCACCATTTCGCGCAGGCGATCGACGAGGACCGGTTCGCCGCCCTTGGTGCGGGCGACGAGCATGTGGAAGCTGTTGGAGCCGAGGTCGACGGCGGCGATGTTCTCGGGGAGGACGTCACTCGGGTTCGGCACGGCGCATGTCCTGGCGGCCGGCGGCGGCGATCCCCGCCGCGTTGCTATAATCGGGAGCTCCCGTACGCGGAACTCCGCGAGATATTACCAGCGCGTCCCGGGATCGAAAGCGGAGAAGTGTCCACCAGAGCACGTCTCGCCGCCCTCGGACCCGCCCGGTCGTTCGTCAGCCGCGAGCTGAGCTGGCTGGGGTTCGCGCGCCGGGTGCTGCATCTCGTGGGCCGCGCCGACCTGCCGCTCCTCGAACGGGTCAAGTTCGCGGGCATCATCGGCATGCTCCACGACGAGTTCTTCATGAAGCGGATGAGCGGTCTGAAGCGCGAGATCGCCAACCGCGCCACGAAGCTGTCCATCGACGGCCGGACGCCGGCCGACGAGCTGGCCGCGTGCCGGGCCCAGCTGCTCGCCCAGGTGGACGAACTCGGCCGGCGGTGGCGCGAGGACCTCGCGCCGGGACTGGCCCGCGCCGGGTTGCCGATCCTGCGTCACGAAGACCTCGACCGGGACGAACGCGCGGCGCTGCGCGCCGGCTTCGCCCGCAACATCCAGCCGATCCTGACGCCGCTCGCGGTCGATTCCGAGCATCCGTTCCCGTTCATCAGCAACCTCGGGCTGAACCTGGCGGTGTTCCTGCCGCAGGGCGGAGACACCCGCTTCGTGCGCATCAAGGTGCCCGGCAACCGCCCGCGGTGGCTCCCCCTCGAGAGCCGGCCCGGCGTCGTGCCCATCGAGCAGGTCATCGCCGCCAACCTCGACCTGCTCTACCCGGGGCCGCCGCCCGCCGAGGCGCACGTGTTCCGGGTCACGCGCGGGGCGGAGGGGGCCGTCGACCAGCCGGACGGCATCGGCGACGCGCCGCTGATGGAGCCGGGCAGCATCATCCGCCAGGTGAGCTCCGAGCTGAAGGCGCGGCGGTTCGCGGGGGTGGTGCGGTTGCAGGTGGACGGTGCGATGCCCGGGAACCACGTGGCGTGGCTGAGCCGCCAGCTCGGCATCGGCCCCGACGACGTGTATCCGACGCGGGCGCCGCTCGGCATGAGCGACCTCCAGCACTTCGACGGACAGGGCCGGGACGACCTGCGCCATCCCCCGCACGCGCCGGCCGACCACCCCCGGCTGCGCGGGTTGCCCGACAGTCCCTCCGCGATCTTCGACGAAATCGCGCGCGGCGACATCCTGCTGCACCACCCCTACCAGAGCTTCGACCGCTCCGTGCTGCGCTTTCTGAACTCGGCCGCGGCGGACCCCGCGGTGCTCGCCATCAAGCTGACCATCTATCGCACCAATCGCGATTCGCCGTTGCTGCGGGCGCTGGCGGACGCCGCGCGACGGGGCAAGCAGGTGGCGGTGCTCGTGGAGATCACGGCGCGGTTCGACGAGGCCCCGAACATCGCCTGGGGCAACTTCCTCGAGAAGGAGGGCGTGCACGTCTCCTACGGCGTGGAGCGGCTCAAGACCCACGTGAAGCTCGCGCTCGTCGTGCGCGACGAGCCGGACGGCGTGCGCCGCTACGCGCACGCGGGCACCGGAAACTATCACTCGGGCACGGCCCGGATCTACGAGGACCTCGGGCTGCTGACCTGCGACGAGTCGATCTGCGACGAGGTCGCCGCCGTCTTCAACTCGCTGACCGGCGTCATTCCCTATCCCGAGAACAGCAAGCTGCTGGTGGCCCCGGTGTCGATGCGGCGCCGTTTCGTCAGGCTCATCCGCCGCGAGGCCGAGCATGCGCGGGCGGGGCGCCCCTCCGGCATCGACGCGAAGATGAACCAGCTCCAGGACGCCGAGATCATTCACGAACTCTACGGCGCCAGCGCGGCCGGGGTGCCCGTCCGGCTCAACGTCCGCGGGCTGTGCTGCCTGCGCCCCGGGGTGGAAGGGTTGTCGGAAACGGTGCGGGTGTTCAGCGTCGTGGGGCGCTTCCTCGAGCACAGCCGGATCTTCCGGTTCGTCAACGGGGGGCGTCCGGAGCACTTCATCGGGTCCGCGGACTGGATGAAACGCAACCTGAACGGCCGGGTCGAGACCGTGATCCCGGTCGAGGACCCCGCGCTGAAGCGGCAGCTCGACGACGTTCTGGCCGCCTACGAGGAAGACAACTGCTCGGTGTGGGACTGCGGGCCGGACGGGGAGTACGTGCTGAGGACCCCGGCCGCCGGCGAGCCGCCGCGCGAGGTCCAGGAAGGGTTCATCCGGCGGGGCCGGCCGGTTGCGGAACCCGCCGGGGCGGGGGCGTGACCGGCGAAGACCGCCGTCGCCGCCGCACCGCGCGGTGACCGCCGCGGTCGGGCTACCGATAGTAGACGTGCCGCCCGATCCGGGTCGTGCGCTCCCGCGGTATCTTCCACGGCGCCGCCCCCAGCGATTCGGCGTGGAAGAACAGCGCGGCGCCGGTGGGATCGGGAGGACGGCGTTCCAGCGCCTCGGCCGCCACTTCCTGCGCCACGGCCCAGAGGTCGGCGTCGCGCGGCGTCTCGCTCTTCCCGTCGCACCAGAACGTGAACTGGCAGCCGGGCTTCGTGCCGCCTTCGCGGACGACCTCGCAGACCGTCGCGGGAAAGTCGGGACTCTCGCGGCGGTTGAGGACGACCGCGGCCACCGCGGCCATGCCCTCGCGTTTCTCTCCGCCCGCCTCCCAGTAGACCGCGAGGGCGAGGCACTCCCGCTCTTCGGGGTCCGACCGTTCCGCGCCGGCGCCCGTGTCCGAGGTCGCGAAGGCGGCGGCCAGGACCGTCGCCGCGAACGCCGTCCAACCGGGAGGGCGCGGCCACCCCGGCCGCCGGGCCGGGGGGCGGCGGTCGGCGAGCCGATCGCCCGTTGCGTTCCGATTCGGGTTCAAGGGGCGGTGCGCCCCGTCTGCCTGCGCCGTGGGCCGGACCGCGCGCGGTCCGCGTTTGCCGGTGTCCAATCCGGGTCCTCCTCCGTATGGGTCCGGTCGGGCGCCCCCGGCCGGCCTCGCCGATCGCGCCTCCCGGCGTCCGCCGCGGGCCGTCGGCGCGACGTGCGGTCCGTCCGCCGGCGCCGAGGCCCCATGCCGCGCCGGACGATGCGGCCGGGCCGCACGGGCGTTCGCGGACCGTATCCCGCGCCGACCAACGTCTCCCCTGAAGCATCGGCGCGCCTGAAGTATCGGCGCACGGGCGCGATCGGAACAATTTTCGGCGCCCGGCTTCATTCGTCCAGCCGGAACTGCACCGCTTCCGCGACGTGCGCGGCCGCGACCCGCGCGTCCCCCGCGAGGTCGGCGATCGTGCGCGCCACCTTCATCAGTCGGTGACAGCTCCGGGCGCTGAGCTGGAACCGCCGGCTCGCCGCGTCGAGAATCCGCAGCCCGGCGGGGTCCAGGGCGCAGTGGCGGGCGAGGGCGCGGCCGTCGAGGCGCGCGTTCACCGGCGCACCGCCCGCGGCGCGGTTCCGCCGCCGCTGGGTCTCGCGCGCCGCCGCGACCCGGCGGCGCACCGGCGCCGACGCCTCTCCGGACGCCGTCTCGGCGATCGCCCTGAACGGCACCGCGGGGACCCGGACGCCGAGGTCGATCCGGTCGAGCAACGGCCCCGACAGGCGGCTTCGATAGCGGGCGACCTGTCGGGGGGAGCAGCGGCAGGCATGCGTCGGCTCGCCGAAGTAGCCGCAGAGGCAGGGATTCATCGTGGCCGCGAGCAGGAAGCGCGCGGGGAAGACCACCGTGCGGGCGGCTCGGGCCACCTGCACCGTGCCTTCCTCCAGCGGTTGGCGCAGCGCGTCGAGCACGTGGCGCGCGAACTCCGCCGCCTCGTCGAGGAGCAGGACGCCGTGGTGGGCGAGGCTGATCTCGCCGGGCCTGGGCGTCGCGCCGCCGCCGACCAGCGCGGCGTCGGACGCGGTGTGGTGGGGAGCGCGGAACGGCGGCGTGGTCACCAGCCCGCCGTCCGGCGGCAGCAGTCCCGCCACCGAGTAGATGGTGGTCACCTCCAGGGCCTGGTCCGTCGTCAGGTCGGGCAGGATGCCCGGCAGCCGGCGCGCGAGCATGCTCTTGCCGGCTCCCGGCGGGCCGACGAAGAGCAGGTTGTGGCCGCCGGCGGCGGCGATCTCGAGGGCCCGGCGGGCCACCGCCTGCCCCCGCACGTCGGCGAGGTCCGGCGCGGCGGCCGCCTCGCTCCCCGGACGCGGCGCCGGCGCGGCCCGGGGGGCGCCCCGGCCGGTCAGCACCGCGACGGACTCGTCGAGCGAAGTCACGGGGCGCACGGCGAGGCCCGACACCACGGCCGCCTCGCCCGCGTTGGCGTCGGGCAGCACCACGCGGTCGACCCCGTCCCGCCGGGCCTGCGCCGCGATGGGCAGGATGCCCCGCACCGGCCGGACCGCGCCGTCGAGCGCGAGCTCGCCGACGACGACGGTGCCGCCGAGTCGGTCCCGGGGAACGACGCCGGCCGCGGCCAGCATGCCGAGGGCGATCGGCAGGTCGAACGCCGACCCCGCCTTGCGCATGTCCGCGGGGGAGAGGTTGACGGTCACCCGCCGCCGCGGAAACTCGAAGCCGGAGTTGCGGATGGCGCTCTCGATGCGGTCGCGGCTCTCGCGGACGCTGGCGTCGGGCAGGCCGACGAGGGTGATGGACGGCAGTCCGCCGTCCGACACGTCGACCTCGACCCGGACGGGGTGCGCTTCGATGCCGAACAGGGTCGCGGTCCGCACGATGGCCAGCACGCCGGGATTCGATGCAAGAAGACTGCCGGCCCCGGGCGCGCGCCGCGGCGGGCGCCGGCGCGGCGCGATGGCAGGAATCGAAGCCCGGCGCGCGGGTCCAGCGCGCAGCCAGTGCCACACCGCCGGCGGCGGCCGGGCCGCGGGGTCGGCGATCGGAGTCACGTCTGCGCGAAGACGCGATGCCGTTCCCCGAGGTCGCGGGCGGACGGCGTGATGATGGTGCGGTCGTTCACGGCGATGCGCCGGCCGGCCTCGACGGCCCGGCGCACGTCGTCTTCGCACACGAAATCGACGGGGCCGCCGACCTGGGCCGCGGCGTCGGCCGGGGCGTCGACCGCGGCCGGGAGGGGAAAGGGCGGCTGGGCCGGCGCCGGGTCCGCGCCGCGCGGCGTCGGGAACGCCGGATCGCGCGAAGGCGCCGACGCCGGGTCCGCGCTCGCCCCGCCGGCCGCGGTCCGGGGCGGCGGGGCGTCCGCGGCCGGCGCGGGCGGCGGCCCCGCCGCGCTCACCCCCCGCGCGGCCAGGAACGCGTCGATCCGCCGGGCGAGGAGCGCGGGGTCCAGCCGGCCGGCGCGGCGTGCCGGGGCCGGGGCGGCCGCGGGGGCGGGGCGGTCGGCGGGACGCACCTCCCAGGCCAGACGTTTGACGTTCAGCAGGTGCCGCGGCGTGACGTTGTCCGACGTGATGTTGCCGCCGTGGCCGCCGCAGCCGAGGGTCATCGAGGGGTCGAGCCCCGTCGTCATGCCGATGGAGCCGAGCGTGGTCGGCGTGTTGACGACGATGCGGAACGCGGGCTTGCGGAGCCCGAACTCCAGGATCACCTGCTCGTCCTGCGAATGGATGGCCATGGTGTGCCCCATGCCGCCGTAGCGCAGGATCTCCATGCATCGTTCGCAGCCCGCCCGCCAGTCGGGGACGACGTAGAACGACAGGACCGGACAGAGCTTCTCCATCGACAGGGGATGGTCGGGACCCACCCCGTCGAGGGGGGCGACGAGGACCCGGACGCCGGGCGGCGCATCGATCCCGGCGCGGGCCGCGATCTCCGCCGCCGGCCGGCCGACCAGATCGGGATGGGGCAGCCCGTCGGCGGTGACGAGGGCGTCGGCGAGGCGCTCCGCCTCGGCCGCGTTCAGGAACCGCCCGCCCTGCCGCTCGAACTCGCGGCGCACCTCGCCGGCCACCGCCTCGTCGACCACGACGGAGTTCTCGGACGAGCACAGCAGGCCGTTGTCGAAGGTCTTCCCGGTGATGACGTCGGCGACCGCCTTCGGCACGTCCGCCGTCCGCTCGACGTAGGCGGGGGCGTTGCCCGGTCCGACCCCGTAGGCCGGCTTGCCCGCGCTGTAAGCGGCCCGCACGAGGCCGAGGCCCCCGGTGGCGAGGACGAGGGCCACCTCGCGGCGCCGCATCAGCTCCCGGGTGCCCTCGAGGGTCACCGTCGTCATGCAGGTGACCGCGTCCGCCGGCGCGCCGGCCTCGACGGCCGCCGCGGTCATCACCTCGGCGGTGCGGCCCACGCACCGGACGGCGGCGGGATGCGGGCTCAGCACCACCGCGCACCGGGCCTTCAGGCAGACGAGGATCTTGTAGATGGCGGTGGAGGTGGGGTTGGTCGACGGCACGACCGCGGCGACGACACCGAACGGCTCGGCGATCTCGACGATGCGCTCGGCCTCGAGCCGCCGGACGATCCCGACGGTGCGCATCGGCCGGATGAAGCGGTGGACCGTCTCGGCCGCGAACAGGTTCTTGCGGACCTTGTCCGCTTCGTTGCCGTAGCCGGTTTCCTCGACCGCCATCCGCGCGAGCGGCGCCGCGGCGGCCGCGGCGGCCGCGGCGGCCGCCGCGACGATGCGGTCGACCTGCTCCTGGGTCAGCTCGGCGAGGCGGGTCTGGGCGGCGTGGGCGCGGCGGGCCAGGGTCCGCGCGTCGCGTATCGAGTCGAGGTCCGTGTCGTTCCGGGGGGGCCGATCAGCCATGGCCGGTTCCGCGGCGCGGCGTTCGGACGCAACGTCGTCACTGCGCGTCGCGGGACTGCGGCAGGATCTTCTCCACTTCGCCGTGCGGACGTGGGATGACGTGGACGGCGACGAGCTCGCCGACCCGGCGGGCGGCGGCCGCCCCGGCGTCGGTGGCGGCCTTGACGGCCCCGACGTCCCCGCGCACGAAGACGGTGACGAAGCCGGCGCCGATGTACTCCTTGCCGACGAGCAGCACGTTGGCGGCCTTGACCATGGCGTCGGCCGCCTCTATCGAGCCGACCAGCCCCCGGGTTTCCACCATGCCGAGCGCTTCGAGAGACATCGCCGTGGTTCTCCGCCGGATTCGCGCCCCGGGGTCGGCCGGGCGCGGAAGTCACGACACTGTAACATACCTGCTACCCGCCGGCCGCGTCGAAAACGGAACCCGTCGAGCATTGTCCGTCCTCCAACCAAGGAGCGTTCACCATGAAGAGCATCCGTTTTTCCCGGCTGTTTTCGGGCGGCCTCGCCGCCGCTCTCTGCATCGTATCGTCTGCCTCCGGAGCGGGTGCGCAGACGCCGCCGCCGGTCATCACCGAGGCGTTCGCCGACGCGGAGAACGCCACCCTGACGTTCAACGGCGTCGGGTTCCGCGAAGGGTTCCCGGTGGTCTTCCTCGGCAACCAGGAGCTGCCCGTCCGCTGGGCCACCGAGTCGACCGCGGCGGTCTGGCTGCCGGCACTCCGGCCGGGCACGTACCGGTTGATCGCCCGCTGGCCGGACGGGTCGCAGGCCGACTTCTACTTGACGCTCGGCGCCGTCGGCCCCGCCGGGTCGGAAGGGGCGCGCGGACCGGAGGGCCCCGGCGGCCGGCCGGGACCCGGCGTCGCTGCGCATTTCGGGGATCCGCCCGCGGCGGGGGAGGCCGAGGATGCGGAGGCCGGGACGTCGCTCCCGTCCCCCCCGGTCGGCACGACCCGCTACGGCACGAATGCCATCGCCAACCTCACCACCGGCATACGCAACACTGCGTTCGGTTTCGGCGGGCTGCACCTCGTGACGTCCGGGGGGGCGAACACGGCCGTCGGGTGGCGCGCCCTGTCCAACTTGCGCACCGGCCGCGGGAACACCGCGATCGGCTCGACGGCCATGCAGGGCGCCCAGAACATGCGGGGCGCCCAAAACACCCTGGCCCAAACCTACGGCAACGTCGCGGTCGGCCGCGCCGCGCTGCGCTACGTCCGAGGGTCCGGCAACATCGCGATCGGCAACAACGCCGGTTTGACGAACACGACGGGAAGCAACAACGTCTACCTCGGGCACCGGGGCGTGCTCGGAGAGTCCGGGATCATCCGGATCGGCGCGACGGGCACGCACACGGAGACCCATCTGTCGGGGAGGGTGGTCGCGTCGAACGTCCAAGCCAACGAGCAAGGCATCGTGGATCTCCGGGCTACCGTCGATGACCTTGCGGACCGCGTACACGACCTCGAAAACCCCGACTGATTTCTTCGAACCGCATTCTGAAAATCGAACTTGCCGGGCGACGGGCACTCCCGGGGCGGGAAGTCGGTGCGCCGGGCGACGCGCACCCGACACTTCGCGCCACCGACTCCGCGTGACAAGACACGGCTCGGACGGTATCATGTTCGCCCCGCGCGCGCCGCCCCGACCATGAAGTTCCACTGCCGACTGGTCGCCGAGACCGGCGAGGTGCTCGAAGAGGTGCGCGTCGCCGAGAGCGAGGCGGCGCTCCGGCAGGAACTCGACGCGGAGGGGCTCCACGTCCTCGCCCTCGGCCGCCGCGGTTCGTTCGGCTGGTTCTCCGGTTCCGCGCCGCCGCGCCGGCGCATCAGGACCCGCGAGTTCCTGGTCTTCAACCAGGAGCTCGCCACGCTGCTGCGGGCCGGGCTGCCCCTCGTGCAGTCGCTCGACATCCTGCGCCAGCGCATGGACGACCCCGCCTTCCGGGCCATCCTCGACGACGTGCGCGACCGCGTGCGCGCCGGCGCGGCCCTGTCGGAGGCGTTCGAGGCGCAGGGCGAGGTGGTCCCCGGCGTGTACACCGCGTCGCTCCTGGCGGGGGAGAAGAGCGGCGGCCTGGAAGAGGTCGTCCGCCGTTACGTCGACTACGTCAAGGTCGTCACCGCCCTGCGGCGCAAGACCCTCTCCGCGCTGATCTATCCCGCCATCCTGCTGGGGCTGTCGCTGGTCGTGGTGTCGGTCATCGTCCTGCAGGTCGTGCCCGAGTTCGAGGCGTTCTACGGCGGCTTCGGGGCCGAGCTGCCCCTGATGACCCGCCTGGTGGTGGCGGTGTCGAACGCGGCGCGGGGCAACCTGCTGCTCCTCGTCCCCGGCGCGGGGCTGGCCGCCTGGGCCGCCTGGCGCTGGCTGCGGCGGCCGGGGCGGGCGGCGATGCTCGACCGCGTCGTGCTGCGGCTGCCGGGCGTCGGCTCGATCGCCGGACGGTTCGCCGCCTCGCAGATGTCGCGCACCCTGGCCACGCTGCTCGGGGGGGGCATACCCCTGGTGGACGCCATCGACGTCGCGTCGCGCGCCCTCGGCAACCGGTTCCACGCGGAGCAGCTCGCGGTGGTCGGGCAGCGGGTGCGCGAGGGCGAGACGCTGGCCGAGGCCCTCGACGCCCGCAGCATCTATCCGTCGGTGGTCGTCCGGATGGTCGAGGTCGGCGAGGCGACGGGGGCGCTGCGCGAGATGCTGACGAGCGTGGCGGACTTCTTCGACGAGGAGATCGACACCCGGCTCGGGCGGTTCGTGGCGGTCATCGAGCCGGTGCTGCTGATCGTGATGGGGCTGGTCATCGCCGCGCTCCTCGTGGCGCTGTACCTGCCGCTCCTGCAACTGGGGTCCGTCCTGTCATGAGCGCACCCGACCCCGGCGCGGGAGCCGGCCCCGCGGGCGCGGCCGGGGCGCGCGCCGTCGAGCCGGGGGCCCCGCGGGCCGCACCTGCCGCTCCTGCAACCGGGGTCCGCCCGGTCGTGAGCGCACCCGACCCCGGCGCGGGAGCCGGCCCCGCGGGCGCGGCCGGGGCGCGCGCCGTCGAGTCCGGAAACCCGCGGGCCGGCGCGGAACCGCCGCCGGCCGACCCCGCGGAGGAGACCGCGCGGGCGCGCCGGCTCGCCGAGCGCTACCGGGTGCCGTTCGTCGACATGGACCGGTTCAGCATGGACGCCGACCTGTTCCGGTCCATCCCCGCCGACCTCATGCTGCGGTACGGCTTCGTCCCCTACCGCAGGGCGGGCGACACCCTGGTCATCGTGGTCTCGGAACCCATAGACCTCCCGAAGATCGACGAGCTGGCCCTGCTGCTGGACACCCCGGTCCGGGTCACGGTGGGGACGCCGTCGGCCATCGAGTCCATCCTGAAGAAGAGCGAGGGGTCGCAGCGGGTCCTCGACGAGGCGACGGAGAGTTTCGAGCTGCAGATCCTCCACGAGGACGAGCGCGGCGAGAACAACCTGACCGTCGAGCGGCTCACGAGCGACATCAGCCCGATCATCCGGCTCGTCGACTCGACGATCTACACCGCCCTGCAGCGCCGCGCGAGCGACATCCACGTCGAGACCCAGGACGACGCGCTGCACGTGAAGTACCGCATCGACGGGACCCTGCAACCGGCCATGCGCCCGGTGGACAGGCAGTTCCACGCGGCCATCCTCTCGCGCATCAAGGTCATGGCGGAGCTCGACATCGCCGAGAAGCGCATTCCGCAGGACGGCCGGTTCAAGGTGCGGGTGCCCGGGAAGACCATCGACTTCCGGGTCTCCATCATGCCCACGGCGCACGGCGAGGACGCGGTGATCCGCATCCTCGACAAGGAGACGATCAGCGAGCGGTTCCGCGAGCTGCGGCTGGACGTCCTGGGGTTCGCGGAGGCCGAGCTGCGCCGGTTCCGCCGCGCGATCAAGGAGCCGTACGGCATGGTGCTGGTCACCGGGCCGACCGGCAGCGGCAAGACGACGACGCTCTACGCGGCGCTGTCGGAGATCCACTCGCCCGAGGACAAGATCGTCACCATCGAGGACCCGGTCGAGTACCAGTTGCGCGGGATCACCCAGATCCCGATCAACGAACGCAAGGGGCTGACCTTCGCCCGCGGGCTGCGGTCCATCCTGCGGCACGACCCCGACAAGATCATGGTCGGCGAGATCCGCGACGCGGAGACGGCGCAGATCGCCATCCAGTCGGCGCTGACCGGACACCTCGTCTTCACGACGGTGCACGCCAACAACGTGCTCGACGTGCTGGGACGGTTCCTGAACATGGGCGTCGAGGCCTACCAGTTCATCTCGTCGCTGAACTGCGTGATGGCCCAGCGCCTGGTCCGCATGACGTGCGCGGCCTGCCGGCGGCCGGTCCGGCCGAGCGACGAGGCGCTCGAAGAGGCCGGCCTCGACCCCGCCCTGGCGCGCGGCCACCAGCTCTACGAGGGCGCCGGGTGCATCGAATGCAACGGGACCGGCTATCGCGGGCGCACCGCGCTGTGCGAGCTGCTCGACCTGAGCGACCAGCTCCGCGAGATGATCCTGGCGCGGGCCCCGGCGTCGGAGATCAAGCGGACGATGCGCGCCGAGGGCATGCGCTTCCTGCGCGAATCGGCGGTCGAGAAGGTGCTGGCGGGTCTGACCACCCTGCCGGAGATCAACAAGGTGACGTTCGTCAAGTGACCGTGCTCGCCCGGCTGGCCGCCCGTCTGTTCGCCGCCCCGCCGCCGGCGGCGGGGATCGAGATCGCCGCCGACCGCGTCACCGGCGTCGTGCTCGGCCGGGGGGGGCGGATGGCGGCCGGCGTCTCGCGGCCGCTTCCCGCCGGCGCGGTGGTCCCCGCCGCCGATGCGTCGAACCTCGTCGAGCCGGACGCCGTGCGCGGCGTCGTCCGGGAGGTGCGCCGCGCGCTGCCGGGCGCGCCCCGGCGCGTGGCCCTGGCCGTGCCCGACAGCGCCGCCAAGGTGTCGCTGCTGCGGTTCGAGAAGACGCCGGCCCGCCCCGCCGACCTCGACCAGCTCGTACGGTGGCAGGTCCGCCGGACGGCGCCGTTCCGCATCGAGGACGCCCAGGTCGCGTGGGCGCCGGGAGCCCCCCTCGACGGGGGCGGGCGGGAGTTCGTGGTGCGGCTGATGCGGCGCGACGTCGTGGAGGAGTACGAGGGCGCGTGCGCCGGGGCCGGCGCCCATGCGGGGGTCGTGGACGTCGCCAGCCTCGGTCTCGTCGACGCGGCGCTCGCCGGCGGTCCGCCCGCCGACGCGGACTGGCTGCTCGTGCACGCGGCCGCGGGCTACCGGTCGATCGCCATCGTCCGCCGCGGCCACGTGATCCTGTTCCGGTGCCGGCCGGACGGCGCCGGCGACGGGGACGACGATCTCGTGGACCTGGTGCACCAGACCACGATGTACTACGAGGACCGGCTCGGCGGCGGCGGCTACGGCCGCGTGTCGCTGGCCGTCAGCCGGGACGGGGCCACCGCCGGGGACGCCGCGCGTCTGCGCCGCCTGATCGCGGCGCATCTCGACGCCGCGGTGACCCCCGCCGCGGTCGGCGGATGGGCCGACCCGCGGCCGGACGGCGACCCGCGGCCGGACGGCGACCCGCTCCCCGACGTGTTCGCGGCGCCCGCCGGCCTGCTGATGCGCGCGCACGCGCCGGCCGCCGCCTGACAGCCCGTGGCGGAAGTCGCCGCGGCGTTGCGAGCGGCGATGCGTCCCGCCTGACTGCGTCGTTCATCGGGCCGTTTTGCGGTCCGCGGCTGCACGTGCCGGACGTGCGGCCTTTCTCACGCCTTGTCGGACGGGCGCCTCCGTCCGGTGGCGCCCTCGGGCGCGGTGCGGCGCGGGGTTCCACCACGGGCTGCCGGCCGGCGCGGGGCCGCTCGTGGTATGTTGCTGGCAGGCCATGTTCCGCACCAGTCTGGCGACCCGGCCCTTCTACAACGAGCGCGTCGTGCGCCTTGCCCTCGCCGCGGTCGCGGCGATCGGTCTGGTCCTGCTCGCGGCCGGACTCGTACGGCTCGTCGACCTCGCCCGGCGCAACGGCGGCCTGAACGCGCGCATCGACCGGGCGGCCGGGGCCGCCGGCGACTTCGCGGCGCGCGCGGCGGAGGCGCAGCGCGCCGCGGCCCCGCCCGACCTGACCGCGCTGGCCGAGGCGACGCGCGAGGCGAACACGCTCATCACCCAGCGCGTGTTCTCGTGGACCGACTTCTTCAACCGCATCGAGACCACCCTGCCGCCGGACGTCATGGTGACCGAGGTGCGGCCGGAGATCGAGCCGGGCGCGGTCGAGGTCGCGATGGGGGTGTTGGGCCGGCGCCTCGATTCCATCCGCCGGTTCGTGACCGCCCTCGAGACGTCGGGCGCGTTCAGCGGGGTGCTGAACCGGCAGGTGGAGCTGACCGAGGACGGGATGTACCGCGCCGTCCTCCGGGGCCGCTATCTCGAGTCGGCGCCGCTCGACGTCTCCGGCGCGGGGGAGGGCGAGCTTCCGACGGATGCGGGGGAGGGCGGGCCGCCGGCGGGCGCGGGGGAGGCTCCGGCCGTCGCGGAGGAGACGTCGTCGCCCGTGGACGCGGGGGAGCGGGAGCCGTCGCCGGCGGCATCCGGCGCCGGACCCGCCGGCGGGAGCTGATCGCCCGCCGCCGGCCGGAACTTCAAGAGCGGAAACGTCGATGGATCTGGCGCGGCGCATCGTTTCGGACCACCGGCGTCTGGTGACGGCGGTCGGGCTGCTGCTGCTGCTCGACGGTCTGCTCTACGTGGTCGCCGTGTATCCGTGGTCGAGGAAGGTCGCCCGCGCCGAGGCGGACGCCGCCGCGGCGGAGCGGCGGCTCGCCGAGGCGGGCGCCGCCCACCGCACGGCGGCCGACACCGCCGCCAGCACGTCGCGGGCCGAAGACCGGCTGGAGCAGTTCTACACGGAGGTCCTTCCGCCCGACTTCGCCGGCGCCCGCGCGATCCTCGCGCCGTATCTCGATCGGCTGGCCGCCGATTCGGCCCTCGTCCTCGAGCGGCAGAGCGCCGTCGCCGAGCGCGAGCGCGGCAGCCGGCTGTCGCGGCTGCGCACCACGATGGTGCTCGCGGGAGACTACGAGGACGTGCGCCGCTTCATCCACGTGCTCGAGACGGCTCCCGAGTTCATCCTCGTCGAGGACGTCGTGCTGAGCCAGGGCAGCGAATCGGACGCGGGCCTGGTGCTCACGCTCGGCGTGTCGACCTACTATCGCGACGGGTCCGGCGCGGCCCCGGAGGCCGGAACGTGAGGGGGCGGCGGACCGGCTTCCTGCGCGCCCGCGCACGGGCCGACCGCGGATACAGCTTCGTCGAGCTGCTGGTGGTCAGCGCCATCCTGCTCGTCCTCGCCTCGGCCGTCCTTCCGCTGACCCGGGTCACGATGCAGCGCCAGCGCGAGGCGGAACTGCGGCGCGCGTTGCGGGAGATGCGCACCGCCATCGACCGCTACAAGGACGCCGGCGACCTCGGACTGATCGGCGGCGTCGAGGTGGAAGCCGACAACGACGGATACCCCGAGAGCCTCGAGGTCCTGGTGGAGGGCGTCGAGGTCGTCAGCGACGCGTCCGGCCGCAAGATGCGCTTCCTGCGGCGCATCCCGTTCGACCCGATGACGGGGAGCCGCGACTGGGGGCTGCGTTCGTACCAGGACGATCCCGATTCGCAGCGCTGGAGCGGCGACAACGTGTACGACGTCTACACGAAGTCGACGGCCACGGCGCTCGACGGCACGTCCTATCGCGAGTGGTGACGATGGAGGTCCGGCGAATCCGCCGCGGGGGGGAGCCGCGGTCGTCGGCGCGCGCGCGATCGGCCGCGGGCTGGACGCTCATCGAGCTGGTGGTGGTGGTGGCCCTGATGTCGACCCTCGCGGCCATCGCGATGACCGGTTACCGGACGGCGGTGACGCGGGCGCGGGAGGCGGTGCTCAAGGAAGACCTCTTCCGCATGCGCGACGCCATCGACCAGTACCACGCGGACCGGAACGAGTATCCGCCGGCGCTCGAAAGCCTCGTCGCCGCGGGTTACCTGCGGGCGGTCCCGGAGGACCCGTTCACGCGTTCGACGACGACGTGGGTGGTGGTCCCGCCCGAGTACGATGCGGCCGATCCTCTCGCCCAGGGCGTCTTCGACGTGCGGAGCGGCGCCCCCGGGGCCGGCCTCGACGGCACCGCCTATGCCGAATGGTAGCCGGCCGGGCGCGGCCCGGCCCGCCGCCGCCCGGTCAGTCCCGGCTTTCCGTGAAGATGAACTCCCCTTCCCACAACTGATTGAAGCCGTTCTCGCCCGCGAATTGGAACTGGCCCGTCCGGAAGGCGGCGACGGGATAATCGGGAAGCGGCCGCATCGCGACGCAGTGCGGCATGAAGCGCAACCGGGCCCGTGAGAAGTCGAAGTCCAGGTTGTCGAACCCGTGCTCCCTGCGGTGCTCGGGGAGGTCGTCCGGGTCCGCCGGCACGACGTGCAGGGAGAACCGTTCCTCGGTACCCGCGCAACGGTCCTTGACGTAGAGCAGCCGGTCGCCGTCGAGCCAGACGTCGAAGGGGCCGCGGATCAGGAGCCGGGCGTCGTCGAGCGTCTCCCGGAAGCGTTCTTCCGCTTCGGCGCGGGACCCCCCCCCCCCCCCGAGTATCCGCGGGTACAAATCCGCCTGGACGAGACGCCGGTCAATCAGTTCCGCTGTCTTCCGGTCCCCCTCCGCCGTCAGGTGGATGCCGTCCCCATTCCGGAAAAGCCGCTCCAGGTCGCGCCGCGGCAGTCGGTTGAATTCCTCATGGAGGTCGACCAGCGGCGCGTCCTCCTCCGCCGCCACCTCCCGTACGGCTTGGACGTACCGTCGATGCAAAGGCACCAGGTCGTCGAGATTGGGCAACCATCTGCGCTTCAAATACGCGGGCTCTCGTCCGCGTCGGTGGGAAGTGGGCGCGGTGAGCAGGATGGGAATGATGCCGTCGTCCCGGGCGATGCGGACCATCTGGCGGAGATTGTCACGGAAGTCGGCCAGGGAGACCCGATACGGGTTGGGGTCGGCGAAGAGCTGCCTGAAGCCGAAGAGGGCCTTGTCGGCGAGCTGGACGGTCCGAAGCGCCGAAGGCTCCTCGAGGAACCGGCCCGCGTCCTTGTCCTGGAGCCCGAAGTGCTTCCAATGGTCGTTCCAGCCGTAGTATATGGTTATAGCCTTCGGCCGGATGGGCCGGACGTCCCGTTGCAGTTGCTGCAGGCCGGACCAGGAACTCCACCCCGCGACGCCGACGTTCATGAAAGTGAAACCGGAGCCCGGATCGCGCGCCTCGACGATGGATTGCAGCTTTTCGTCATATCGCCCCCACTCGGTGGTGGAGTCGCCCATGAAGACCATCGAAGGGCGTTGACCCCGAGCGGCGGCGACGCGGGCCGAGTAATCGGGTGGAACCCAGAGCACGTCGGGGGCGAAGATGGACCCCAGCCTCTCGACCGGGTGGCCGAACTCGACCCGGGGCGGGGCCAGGGCGAACTCGAAGTCGAAGAGGCGCAGTCCCAGCTCGATCGGGATCAGCAGAACCGCCGCGGTCAGGAGGTTCCAGCCGACGAGCCGCATCGCCCGGCGGGTCCGGGAACCGGAATCAGGGTTCGTGTTCAACTCGCTCTTGTCCTGTTTCGGCACGTCAGTATTCAATTTCCGGTGTCCCCGTGTCTGGCGCGGCGCCGCCTGGAACCCGCCCGGTCAGTCCCGGCCTTCCGTGAAGATGAACTCCCCTTCCCACAACTGATTGAAGCCGTTCTCGCCCTCGAATCGGAACTGGCCCGTCCGGATGGCGGCGACCGGATAATCGGGAAGCCGCTGCGACACGACGCAGCGCCGCGTGGAGTTCACCCGCGCCCGTGAAAAGTCGAAATCCCGGTTGTCGAACCCGTGCTCCCTGCGGTGCTCGGGGAGGTCGTCCGGGTCCACCGGCACGACGTGCAGAGAGAACTGTTCCTCGTCCGAACCAACGCAGCGGTCCTTGACGTAGAGCAGCCGGTCGCCGTCGAGCCAGACGTCGAAGCGGCCGCGGACCAGGAGCCGGGCATTGTCGATCGCCTCCTGGAGGTGTTCTTCCGCTTCGGTGTCGAACCCCCTCTCGATTATCCGCGGATACAAATTCGCCTGGACGAGACGCCGGTCAATCAGTTCCGCTGTCTGCCGGTCTCCCTCCGGCGTCAGATGGATGCCGTCAGCCTCGAAATACTGTTCCAGGTCGTGCCGCGGAAGTCGGTTGAATTGCTCGTGGAGGTCGACCAGCAGCGCTTCCTCCTCCTCCGCCGCTTCCCGTACGGCTTGGACGTACCGTCGATGCAACGGCACGAGATCGTCGAGATTGGTCAAACGGCGGTGGGCCAGGTACGCCGGCTCCCGTCCGCGTCGATGGGAAGTGGGCGCGGTGAGCAGGATGGGAACGATGCCGTCGTCCCGGGCGATGCGGACCATCTGGCGGAGATTGTCGCGGAAGTCGGCCAGGGAGACCCGGTACGGGCCGGGGTCGGCGAAGAGCCGCCTGAAGCCGAAGAGGGCCTTGTCGGCGAGCTGGACGGTCCGAAGCGCCGAAGGCTCCTCGAGGAACCGGGCCGCGTCCTTGTCCTGGAGCCCGAAGTGCTTCCAATGGTCGTTCCAGCCGTAGTAGATGGCCACGGCCCTCGGCCGGATGGGCCGGACGTCCCGTTTCAGTTGCTGCAGGCCGGACCAGGAACTCCACCCCTCGACGCCGACGTTCACGAAAGTGAAGATGGCGCCCGGATCGCGAGCCGTGACCATCGATTGCAGTTCTTCGCCATACCGTCCGGACTCGGTGGTGGAGTCGCCCATGAAGACCATCGAAGGACGCATGCGTCGAGCGGCGGCGACCCGGGCCGGGTATCCGCGTCGGACCCAGAGCAGGTCGGGGTCGACGGTGAACGATCTCTCCATCGTGACCGGGTCGGGCCAGCCGAACTCGACCCGGGGCGGGGCCAGGGCGAACTCGAAGTCGAAGAGGCGCAGTCCCAGCTCGATCGGGATCAGCAGAACCGCCGCGGTCAGGAGGTTCCAGCCGACGAGCCGCATCGTCCGGCGGGTCCGGGAGCCGGAAATCAGGTTCGAGGTTCGGTTCGAGCTTGCTGTTTCAGGCATGTGGTCCATGGGGCCATGGTCCGGTCGCTTACCGGGACTCGTCCGGTCGGTCCCGGCCTTCCGTGAAGATGAACTCCTCCTCCCACAACTGATTGAAGCCGTTCTCGCCCGCGAGCCGGAACTGGCCGGTCCGGAAGGCGGCGACGGGATAATCGGGAAGCGGCCGCACCGCGACGCAGTGCGGCATGAAGCCCGACCGGGCCCGTGAGAAGTCGAAGTCCAGGTTGTCGAACCCGTGCTCCCTGCGGTGCTCGGGGAGGTCGTCCGGGTCCGCCGGCACGACGTGCAGGGAGAACCGTTCCTCGGTACCCGCGCAACGGTCCTTGACGTAGAGCAGCCGGTCGCCGTCGAGCCAGACGTCGAAGGGGCCGCGGATCAGGAGCCGGGCGTCGTCGAGCGTCTCCCGGAAGTGTTCTTCCACTTCAGCGCGGGACCCCCCCGAGTATCCGCGGGTACAAATCCGCCTGGACGAGACGCCGGTCAATCAGTTCCGCTATCTTCCGGTCTCCCTCCGCCGTCAGGTGAATGCCGTCCCTCCGGAAAAGCCGCTCCAGGTCGCGCCGCGGCAGTCGGTTGAATTCCTCATGGAGGTCGACCAGCGGCGCGTCCTCCTCCGCCGCCACCTCCCGTACGGCTTGGACGTACCGTCGATGCAACGGCACGAGATCGTCGAGATTGGTCAAACCGCGGTGGGCCAGGTACGCCGGCTCCCGTCCGCGTCGATGGGAAGTGGGCGCGGTGAGCAGGATGGGAACGATGCCGTCGTCCCGGGCGATGCGGACCATCTGGCGGAGATTGTCGCGGAAGTCGGCCAGGGAGACCCGGTACGGGCCGGGGTCGGCGAAGAGCTGCCTGAAGCCGAAGAGGGCCTTGTCGGCGAGCTGGACGGTCCGAAGCGCCGAAGGCTCCTCGAGGAACCGGGCCGCATCCTTGTCCTCGAGACCGAAGTTCTTCCAATGGTCGTTCCAGCCGTAGTAGATGGTCACGGCCCTCGGCCGGATGGGCCGGACGTCCCGTTGCAGTTGCTGCAGGCCGGACCAGGAACTCCACCCCCCGACGCCGAGGTTCACGAAAGTGAAACCGGAGCCCGGATCGCGCGCCTCGACGATGGATTGCAGATATTCGTCATATCGCCCCCGCTCGGTGCAGGAGTCGCCCATGAAGACCATCGAAGGGCGTTGATCCCGAGCGGCGGCGACGCGGGCCGAGTATCTGCGTCGGACCCAGAGCAGGTCGGGGTCGACGGTGAACGATCTCTCCATCGTGACCGGGTCGGGCCAGCCGAACTCGACCCGGGGCGGGGCCAGGGCGAACTCGAAGTCGAAGAGGCGCAGTCCCAGCTCGATCGGGATCAGCAGAACCGCCGCGGTCAGGAGGTTCCAGCCGACGAGCCGCATCGTCCGGCGGGTCCGGGAGCCGGAAATCAGGTTCGAGGTTCGGTTCGAGCTTGCTGTTTCAGGCATGTGGTCCATGGGCCATGGTCCGGTCGCTTACCGGGACTCGTCCGGTCGGTCCCGGCCTTCCGTGAAGATGAACTCCTCCTCCCACAACTGATTGAAGCCGTTCTCGCCCGCGAACCGGAACTGGCCGGTCCGGATGGCGGCGACGGGATAATCGGGAAGCGGCCGCATCGCGACGCAGTGCGGTATGAAGCGCAACCGGGCTCGTGAGAAGTCGAAGTCCAGGTTGTCGAACCCGTGCTCCCTGCGGTGCTCGGGGAGGTCGTCCGGGTCCGCCGGCACGACGTGCAGGGAGAACCGTTCCTCGGAACCCGCGCAACGATCCTTGACGTAGAGCAGCCGGTCGCCGTCGAGCCAGACGTCGAAGGGGCCGCGGATCAGGAGCCGGGCGTCGTCGAGCGTCTCCTGGAAGCGTTCTTCCGCTTCGGCGCGGGACGCCCCTCCCCCGAGTATCCGCGGGTACAAATCCGCCTGGACGAGACGCCGGTCAATCAGTTCCGCTGTCTTCCGGTGTCCCTCCGCCGTCAGGTGAATGCCGTCCCTCCAGAAAAGCCGCTCCAGGTCGCGCCGCGGCAGTCGGTTGAATTCCTCATGGAGGTCGACCAGCGGCGCCGCCTCCTCCGCCGCCACCTCCCGTACGGCTTGGACGTACCGTCGATGCAAAGGCACCAGGTCGTCGAGACTGGTCAACCATCTGGGCTTCAATACGCGCGGCTCCCGTCCGCGTCGATGGGAAGTGGGCGCGGTGAGCAGGATGGGAATGATGCCGTCGTCCCGGGCGATGCGGACCATCTGGCGGAGATTGTCACGGAAGTCGGCCAGGGAGACCCGGTACGGGCCGGGGTCGGCGAAGAGCTGCCTGAAGCCGAAGAGGGCCTTGTCGGCGAGCTGGACGGTCCGAAGCGCCGAAGGCTCCTCGAGGAACCGGGCCGCGTCCTTGTCCTGGAGCCCGAAGTTCTTCCAATGGTCGTTCCAGCCGTAGTAGATGGTCACGGCCCTCGGCCGGATGGGCCGGACGTCCCGTTGCAGTTGCTGCAGGCCGGACCAGGAACTCCACCCCGCGACGCCGACGTTCATGAAAGTGAAACCGGAGCCCGGATCGCGCGCCTCGACGATGGATTGCAGATCTTCGTCATATCGCCCCCACTCGGTGGTGGAGTCGCCCATGAAGACCATCGAAGGGCGTTGACCCCGAGCGGCGGCGACGCGGGCCGAGTATCCGCGTCGGACCCAGAGCAGGTCGGGGTCGACGGTGAACGATCTCTCCATCGTGACCGGGTCGGGCCCGCCGAACTCGACCCGGGGCGGGGCCAGGGCGAAATCGAAGTCGAAGAGGCGCAGTCCCATCTCGATCGGGATCAGCAGAACCGCCGCGGTCAGGAGGTTCCAGCCGACGAGCCGCATCGCCCGGCGGGTCCGGGAACCGGAATCAGGGTTCGTGTTCAACTCGCTCTTGTCCTGTTTCGGCACGTCAGTATTCAATTTCCGGTGTCCCCGTGTCCGGCGCGCCGCCGCCTGGAACCCGCCCGGTCAGTCCCGGCCTTCCGTGAAGATGAACTCCTCCTCCCACAACTGATTGAAGCCGTTCTCGCCCGCGAACCGGAACTGGCCGGTCCGGATGGCGGCGACGGGATAATCGGGAAGCGGCCGCACCGCGACGCAGTGCGGCATGAAGCCCGACCGGGCCCGTGAGAAGTCGAAGTCGAAGTCCAGGTTGTCGAACCCGTGCTCCCTGCGGTGCTCGGGGAGGTCGTCCGGGTCCGCCGGCACGACGTGCAGGGAGAACCGTTCCTCGGTGCCCGCGCAACGGTCCTTGACGTAGAGCAGCCGGTCGCCGTCGAGCCAGACGTCGAAGGGGCCGCGGATCAGGAGCCGGGCGTCGTCGAGCGTCTCCCGGAAGCGTTCTTCCACTTCGGAGCGGGACGTCCCGCCCCTCCCGAGTATCCGCGGGTACAAATCCGCCTGGACGAGACGCCGGTCAATCAGTTCCGCTATCTTCCGGTCCCCCTCCGGCGTCAGGTGAATGCCGTCCCTCCAGAAAAGCCGCTCCAGGTCGCGCCGCGGCAGTCGGTTGAATTCCTCATGGAGGTCGACCAGCGGCGCGTCCTCCTCCGCCGCCACCTCCCGTACGGCTTGGACGTACCGTCGATGCAAGGGCACCAGGTCGTCGAGACTGGTCAACCATCTGGGCTTCAATACGCGCGGCTCCCGTCCGCGTCGGTGGGAAGTGGGCGCGGTGAGCAGGATGGGAATGATGCCGTCGTCCCGGGCGATGCGGACCATCTGGCGGAGATTGTCGCGGAAGTCGGCCAGGGAGACCCGGTACGGGTTGGGGTCGGCGAAGAGCTGCCTGAAGCCGAAGAGGGCCTTGTCGGCGAGCTGGACGGTCCGAAGCGCCGAAGGCTCCTCGAGGAACCGGGCCGCGTCCTTGTCCTGGAGCCCGAAGTTCTTCCAATGGTCGTTCCAGCCGTAGTAGATGGTCACGGCCCTCGGCCGGATGGGCCGGACGTCCCGTTTCAGTTGCTGCAGGCCGGACCAGGAACTCCACGAGACGACGCCGAGGTTCACGAAAGTGAAACCGGAGCCCGGATCGCGCGCCTCGACGATGGATTGCAGATCTTCGTCATATCGCCCCCACTGGGTGCAGGAGTCGCCCATGAAGACCATCGAAGGGCGTTGACCCCGAGCGGCGGCGACGCGGGCCGAGTATCCGGGTGGAACCCAGAGCACGTCGGGGTCGACGAGGAACCCCCGCGTCTCGACCGGGTCGTCGCCGAACTCGACCCGGGGCGGCGCCAGGGCGAACTCGAAGTCGAAGAGGCGCAGTCCCAGCTCGATCGGGATCAGCAGAACCGCCGCGGTCAGGAGGTTCCAGCCGACCAGCCGTATCGCCCGGCCGGTCCGGAAGCCGGAGATCAGGGTTCGTGCGTTCATCTCGGTCTGGTCTCTCGGCGTGGTGGACTCCGGCGGCCGGCGCCGCACCGAGCGAGGATTCGCCGCCGGCGGCCATGCCCGTGCTCCGGCAAAGCCAACCTCATCCACGTCCGGCCACGCCCGGTCGGGCGCCCGGCAACCGCTATCGGCCGCGCATCCGGTCGAACCCCCGGCTTCGGCCGGTTCGGTCTCCGGTGTGGCCGGCGGGCCGTTGCGCGCGGCCGGCGCGGCCGGCCGGTCCGGCGCCGGTTCCGCCGCCCGCCGCCGTCGCGCCCGCGGCGCCGGGGACCGCCGCCCCCGGCGCGTGGACGAAGATCCACTGGTCGTAGCGCGTCGCCCCGTTGTACTCGCGGAGAGACGGTTCGGAAGACCGGCTGACCACCCCCACGATGGCGCCCAGTTCGTCCTCGGTCCCACCCGCGTCCCGCGAGAACGTACTCCCGGGGCCGCTTTCGGTCGGGCGCCCGCGGCCGGTCGAGCCGAACGCGGAGCGCCCGCGGCCGGAGCCGGTCGAGCCGGACGCGGAGCGCCCGCGGCCGGAGCCGAACGTGGAGGCCCCGCGGCCGGAGCCGGCCGAGATCCGTCCGCGGTCCGCGCCGGCCCCGCCGAACGCGGAGCGCCCGCGGCGGTCCGAGAGCCGTCCCCCGTCAGGCCTCCGGTCGTCGTCGTTCCCGGCCGCCAGGTCTTCCGCGGCGTCCCCGGCGGCCTCGCCGAGAGCCGTCGCGGCCGATCCCTGCGTCATGACCCGGAACGGCTCTCCGGTCATCGGGTCCGGGTACCGGCGGCGGAGGAAGCGCTCTTCGACGAGCACGTCGAGGTCGGTGGGGTAGGCGCCGGGATAGCGCCGCTGGTAGAGGTCGATGGCCCGCACGTATTGCCCGCCCCTGAACAGCAGCTCCGCTTCCTTCTCGCGTTTGGCGAACGTGCGCCACGACGGCAGCGCCACCGACGTCAGGACCCCCAGGACCGCGATGGCGACGAGCAGCCCGGCCATGGCGTAGCCGCGTTCGGCGCCCGCGTCCCGCGGGCGGTCAGGGCGCACGTCGAACGTCCCGCGCATTGGCGCCCGCGCTGCGCTGCGGTCCGTGGCTGCCGGCCTTCCGCCTCGGCATGAGGTCCGGCCGATGCGTTCCCCGACGCGCAGGGGAAGTCTTCCGCGCCGCCGACCGCCGCACGGGGCGTCGTTCCGTGCGCCGCGGGGACGTCCTCCCGGGACAGTCTCCGCGGCGCCCCCCGGCTCGCGGTTCCGCCGCGCGCCGCGGGGACGTCTCCCTTCGTCCGTCCGTTCCCGGGATCATCGGCGAGAGGTCCCCCCGACGAGTTCCGCGACTTCCTCGAGGCGCCCTACTACGTGGTCGAGCACCGCGGGGCGCTCCTTCTCTACCGGCAACGGGACGGGAACGACCAGACCGCCGCCGGTGTCGAAGAGCTGGGGCGGGTTCTTCCCGCGCAGCGGCTCGAGTGCGCCGCGGGTCGTCTTGCGGCTCAGAAGCGATTTCGGCGTGAACCAGAGCCAGAGAGGGGTGTCGGGGGGCTGGTTGGCCCAGTCCTCGTAGTCGACGCCGAACCACGCTTGCGCGCCCGCGATACGCAGATAGCGGCCGTAGCCCCACCATTGCACGGTGACCCTGAAACCCGTAACGTCGGCCCAACCCGCGTGCAGTCCGCGCGCGGTGGCGTCGTCCACGAGGCGCTGCAGCTCGGGGATCCGCCGGGGGACGTCGGGGCGCATCTCCGCGCGGCGCAGCGGAGGAAACTCGTCCGGACCGAGAGACCCGCGAAACTCGGCTTTCCCGAAACGCCGCCGGCCCAGCCATCCCGCGACCTCTTTCAAGCGTGCGACCACCTTTTCGAGCACGGTCTCGTACCCGACTTCCAGCGGCAACGCGACGGGAACGACGAGACCGCCCCCGTCGTCCAAGACCTCGCGCGGGTCCACCGACTCGAGCGCGCTGCGCGTCCGCGGGCGTCGGCGAAGCGAGTTCGGCGTGAACCAGAGCCAGAGGGGACTGTCCGGCAAGCGAACCCAGTTGTAGAAGTCGATGCCGAACCACACTTGCGCTCCCGCGAGATGCAGGAACCGTCCATAACCCCACGGCTGAGGCGTGACCCTCAACCCCTTGGCGTCGGCCCAACCGGCATCCAGCGCACACTCCGCGGCGGCGTCGACGAGGCGCTGCAGCGCGAGGATCCGCCGGGGAATTTCCGGGCGCATTTCCGCGCGGCGCAGCGGAACGAACCCGTCCTCGTCCTCATGCGTCGCCAGCCCCCGCAACTGGCGGATGTCCGCTTCCGCCTGCGCATCGGCGGCGGCCGCGGCCCGCTCCTGCATGCGATCGAGCAGCGTCTTCCAACTGGTCAGCATCAGCCGGCGGGCGCCGCCCGCCGGGATCCACACCACCCCCGCCTTGCGGAACGACTCCGACTCGACGCCGTCCGGCCGTTTTCGACGTCCTCCCGACACGGCCGAGAGCCACTCGCCACGGGACGGCCGTTTCGACGTCCGCCGCAGCAACTGGGCCCAGAGCCACTCGACCCGCGCGGCCGGCGCGACGAACAGCAGCGCCGACGGCAGCTCGTCCGGCAACCGTTCCAGATAGGCCGCCGGCTGGTTCTTCGTGAGGTCGGCCTCGAACTTCGCCTCCAGCAGGACGCGTTCCCGGCCGCTCCGGTCGCAGGCGGCCAGATCCGGCCGGGCGCCGCCGGGCCCCGTGACCTGGGTCCGCACGGAGGTGATCGGGCCGACCGGCCTGCCGCCGGCGTCGACGACGCCCGAGAGCGCGGCCCGCGCCGCCTCGGAGGTCGTCAGGATGTGGCCGAGCGCCTCGACTGCGACGTCTTCCTGGCGCCCGCCGAACACGCTCCCCCATGCGAGCGCTTCCAGCAGGGTCGGGCGATCTGGCGTCATGGTCGGCCCTCCTCGTCGACGACACACCCCGAAGCGCCGCCGGAGCCGCCATCCCGCGTCCCGCGGCCGGCTCGGTCTCCCGGCATTGCTCCTGCGATGCGAGTATAGCAAGGGTCGGCGTCCCCGCGATGGGCGCCCGAAACGGCGGCGGAGCAGGGCGGCGTTGGCGGACGAAGCCGGATCCGCTGCTTCCGCCCGACACGCCGGCGGCCATCGCGGGTGCTGCCCGCGGCGGGGCGGACGCCGGCGGCGAGGGTCCGCTCCTTGCAGTGCGTGAAGGGCCGGATACTGCGTGAAGACGGCGGCTGTCGGATTCAGCCTTCACCGCCCGTCCCGAGACGGCGGTGGAGCAGGGCCGCGCACAAGGCCGCGGCGCCGAGATACGGCCAGGCGGGGCCGGCGTGGGGGAGCACGAGCGCGCCGGCGCCGAGGAGGGCGCCGTAGACCAGGCCCAGGCCGGCGAGCCAGTCGGCCATCTGGCCCCGGATCGGCGGCGGGGGAGGTTCGCCGAGGCGGGCCGCGACCCGCGCCCAGCCGGGGCCGCCGGGCCGCACGCGCCGGTAGAACGCGGCGAGGGTCGCGTCGGGTTCGGGGGGCGTGAGCCACGTCACCGCCAGCCAGCACGCGGTGGTCCACGCCACCAGGTACAGCAGCGATTCGGGGAAGGCGACGGCCGTGAACCGCGTCAGCGCGACGTGGCCGGCGAGGGGCGCGAGCATCGCCGCGACTTCGGACCACGCATTGACCCGCCACCAGTACCAGCGCAGTATCAGCACCAGCCCCACGCCCGCGCCCGCTTCGAGAATCAGCTCCCACGCCTGCCGCACGCTGTCCAGGTACAGCGTGACCCCCGCGCTCAGGACCATGATGCCGAGGGTGGCGGCGCGGGCGGCGCGCACGTAGTGGGCGTTCCCCGCGTCGGGACGCACGAAGCGCGCGTAGACGTCGTGCACGAGGTAGGACGCGCCCCAGTTGAGATGGGTCGACATGGTCGACATGAACGCCGCCGCGAACCCCCCCAGCACGAGGCCGCGCCAGCCCGGGGGCAGGTGGTCGCGGACGATCAGGGCGTAGCCGGCCTCGCGGTCGGCGAGGTCCGGGTACAGGACCAGGGCCGCGAGGGCCGCCGCGACCCACGGCCACGGGCGGACGCAGTAGTGGGCCAGCGTGAACCAGAACGTCGCGAGCATCGCGTGGCGCTCGTCCCGGGCCGACATCATCCGCTGCGCCAGATAGCCGCCGCCGCCCGGCTCCTGGCCGGGATACCAGCTCGCCCACCACTGCACGCCGAGATAGGCCGCGAAGGCCGCGGCCGAGAGGGCCAGCGGCGAGCCGGGGCCGCCGCCGGCCCCGTCGGCCGCCGGCAGCATGCTGAACGTGCTCTCGGGCAGGCGCTGGCCGAGTCCGGCGAGACCGCCGACCTCCGGCGCCCGCAATGCGAAGAACGCGACGGCGACGGCGCCGGCCACGGCCAGCCCGAACTGGAGGAGGTCGGTCACCACCACGCCGCGCAGGCCGGCCAGCGCCGCGTACGCGCCGGTCAGCGCGAGGCCGGCGAAGACCGCGGTCAGCCGCGTCCACCCCAGGGTGGCCTCGAGCACCTTGGCCATCGCGAGGTTCACCCAGCCGATGATCATGCAGTTGACGGGAAGCCCCAGATAGAGGGCGCGGAACCCGCGCAGCAGGCGGGCCGCCCGCCCGTGGTAGCGGATTTCGACGAGGGCGACGTCGGTCAGGACGCCCGCCCGCCGCCACAGGCGGGCGAAGAACGCCACGCTCAGCATGCTGCCGAGGGCGCCGCTCCACCAGATCCAGTTGCCGGCGACCCCGTCCCGCGCGACGATGCCGGTCACCGCGAGGGGCGTGTCCGCCGCGAAGGTGGTCGCGGCCATCGACGTCCCCGCGAGCCACCACGGCAGCTCGCCTCCCGCGAGGAAGTACTGGCGCAGGTTCTCCCGCGCGCGGCCGGCGACGGCCGCGGCCACCGCCGCGGGCACGAGCAGGAAGGCGGCGAGGACGAGCCAGTCGAGCGGGGTGAGCGCCATGGCGCCGCTCAGCTCCCGCCGGCCCGCGCGCGGACCACCGCGTCGTGCACGGCGGGGCGGACCTGCAGGATGGCCTCGTTGGCGCGGCTCGGGTGGACCCGGTTGGTCAGCAGCACGACGTAGAGGTCCTGCGCCGGGTCGACCCACAGGGACGTGCCGGTGAACCCCGTGTGCCCGAAGGCGGCGGGCGACAGCGACCGCCCGCACGACGAGGTGACGAGCATCGTGTCCCACCCCAGCGCCCGCGAACTGCCGGCGACGCGCGTGCGCCGCACGAAGCGGGCGAAGGTCTCCGGCCGGGCCAGCCGCGGCCGGCCCCGCAGGGTCTCGAGGGCCGCGCGGGCGAAGCGGCCGACCGCCGGCGCGGTGCCGAACAGGCCCGCGTGCCCGGCGACGCCGCCGAGGGCCCAGCCGTTCTCGTCGTGCACTTCGCCGCGGAGCAGGCGCCCCCGCCACGGGTCGACCTCGGTCGGCGCGGTCCGGGAGCGCCAGGCGGCGGGGGGGCGGTAGCGCAGGTCGCCGAGGCCGAGCTCGCCGGCGACGTCGTCGAACTGCCGGTCGAGGGGGGCGCCGGCCGCGTCGGCGGCGATGAACGCGAGCAGCACGAACCCCAGGTCGCTGTAGACCGACCGGCTCCGCGGCGGGTACTCCAGGGGCAGGGCGCAGATGGCGTGCTGGTAGTCGGCGCGGCCGCGGTGGTCGCGGAAGAACGGCAGGTGCGCGGTCAGGCCGCCGGCGTGCTCGAGGAGGTCGGCCACGGTCACCGTCTCGCGGTCGCTCCCGCGCCAGTCGGCGAGCCGGCCGCCTACGCGGTCGGCGAGGGCGAGGGCCTGCGCGTCGACGAGCCGCATGACGACCGTGGCCGTCGCCAGCACCTTCGTCAGGGACGCCAGATCGAAGACGGTGTCGAGGGTCGCGGCTTCGCCCTCCTCGTGCGAGAGGACGCCGGCCGCGTGGCTCCACGCCGGTCCGGCGACGCCGCCGACCTCCACGACGGCGCAGGGGAAGGCGCCGCCGCGGACCGCGTCGTCGATGAGCCGGGCCACCGGGGCGAACGCCGGACTCCTAGCCATGCCGCGCCTTCCGCTCCGCCGTCCAGCCCCCCGCCAGGGTGACCGCGGCGCCGACGAGGACGTACCACTGCCAGGAGACGTCGGTGAACAGGCGGACGCCCAGCAGGACGGCGGCGCCGCCCGCCATCCCCGCGTACGCGGCCGCGTCCCGGCGGCAGCCCGCGAGGCCCAGGAGGAAGACGCCCAGGATGAGCCCGTTCGTGAACGACGACACCCCCAGCACCTCGTCGACGATGCGCTGCGAGACGGGGATCGCGGCCAGCGCCACCGCCGTCTGCGCCGCGCCCCAGACCACCGTGGCGCGGCGGGCCGCCGCGAGGTAGTGCCCGGCCGGCCGCCGGCCGCCGGTGGCCGGCAGATAGAAGTCGGCCAGGGTGGTCGACGCCGACGCGGCGAGGGACGACGAGAGCGTGGACATGGCGGCCGCGACGACCGCGGCGACCATGAGGCCGCGCACGCCGGACGGCAGCGCGGTGACGATGAACGCGGGGAAGACCCGGTCCGTCCGCACCTCGCCGGCGACCGAGATCGCGGCCAGCGCGTCGGGGCCCTGGCCCGCGTAGTAGACGTGAAGCATGACCCCGATGAGCAGGAAGAGCGCGAACTGCGCGAGCACCACGACGCCGCTCCAGAGCAGGGCGCGGCCGGCCGCGGCCTGGGAACGGCTGCACAGGTAGCGCTGCACGACGAGCTGATCGGTGCCGTGGGTGGCGACGGTGAAGCAGGTCCCGCCGATCAGCCCCGACCAGAACGTGTAGCTTCGGGCGGGGTCGGGCGAGAAGTCGAACAGGCGGAAGCGTCCGGCCGCGGATCCGGCCTCGGCCACCTCCGCCCATCCCCCCGGGATCCGCTCGAGGAGGACGACGGCCGCGACCAGCGAGCCGCCCAGGTACACGGCGAGCTGCGCGAGGTCGGTCCACAGCACCGCGGTCAGGCCGCCGCGGCACGTGTAGGCGGTGGTGACCGCGCCCACCGCCACGATCGACGCCGCGAGCAGGGTGGTGGCGGGCGCGATCCCCGGGGCCAGCCCCGCCGCCGCCGCGCCCGCCGGCGGCCACGAAAGGAGGGCCGCGCCGAGCACGAGCCCCGCGGCCAGGAGCCGCAGGCCGTCGGCGAGGTTCCGGGTCGCGAGGAAGATGGCCGCGGCGAGGCGCCCCACCCCGGCCCCGAAGCGCTCGGTCAGCACCTGGTAGGCGGTGAGGTACTCGCCCCGGAAGTAGCCCGGCAGCAGGAGCACGGTGACGATCGCCCGCCCCGCGACGTATCCGAAGACCAGTTGCAGGAAGGTGAGGTCGGTCCCGAACGCGAACCCCGGGACGCTGACCAGGGTCGCGGTGCTCGTCTCGGTCGCGACGATCGAGGCCGTCACCACCCACCACGGCGCCCGCCGGCCGGCCGCGAAGTAGTCGCGGACGGTGGTCTGGCCGCGCGCGAGGACGAGGCCCGTCCCGAGGGCGCCGGCCGTGTAGACGACGATGACCGCGAGGTCGAACAGGCCCATGGGGTGGCCGGGTTCCGGTGCGGCCGGCGCGCGCCGCCGCCGCCCGGCCCCGGCGGCGCGGTCAGGGGCGGGTCGGCCGCTGGCGGAGCCGGGGCACGGCGTCTTCGCCGATCGCCCGGCGGACGACGTTCCCCGCCCGCCGGATGCGGACGAGGGCCTTCGCGTAGGTGTCGCCGGTCTTCTCCATCACGATCGCGGCCTTGACGTTCCACTTCGCCCGGCCGAGCAGGACGCCGGCCGCGTCGTAGTCGAGGCCGGTCACCGTCGTGATGATGTTCCGGGCCCGGCTCCGGCGCTGCTCCGAGCCCGTCTGCACGTCCACCATCAGGTTGCCGTAGGTCTTGCCGATGCGGACCATCGAGATGGTCGTCAGCATGTTCAGCACCATCTTCGTGGCCGTGCCGGCCTTCAACCGGGTCGAACCGGCGATGACCTCCGGCCCGACCTCGGGCGCGATGATCACGTCGACGAACGTCTGGAGCTCGCTGCCCGGCCAGCACGTGACGAAGACGATCTTCACCCCCGCCCGCCGGGCCCGGGTCAGGGCCCCCCGCACGAACTGGGTCATGCCGCTGGCGGATATCCCCACCAGGACGTCCCGGTTCGTCAGCCGCAGCCGCCGCACCGTCCGGCCGCCCTCCTCGAAGTTGTCCTCCACCCCTTCCCGCGACTTGAAGAACGCCTCGCGGCCCCCGGCCATGACCGCCTGCACGAGCTGGTTCTGCGTGCCGAAGGTCGGGGGCATCTCGGCCGCCTCGAGTACGCCGAGGCGCCCGCTCGTGCCGGCCCCGACGAAGACGAGCCGGCCGCCCTTGCGGAACGCCTCGGTGATGAGGTCGGCGGCGATGGCGACGCGCTCCTTCTCGCGCTGCACCGCCCGGATGATGCGGCGGTCCTCCTTCAGCATCAGGTCGGCGATCTCTTCCGCCGACGCCTGGTCTATCGCCGTCGATTTGGGGTTGATGGCTTCGGTCGGAAGGGACTGCCACTTGGAGCGGTTGGGCATGAGGCGACCGCCGGACGGAGGGTGCGGCGGATACTACCCCCCGCCCCCGCGGGTGTCAACCGGCGCCGCCGTTGACGCCGCGGCAGGACGCGCCTATAGTTCGCCAAGCGCCCGGGACGCAGTTCCGGCGAACCGTCCGGGAGCGCGTTCACCGCGGTCGGCCGGTTCCTGGAATCGCCGCAATCGCAATACGGCTGCAAACGCGCGTCGACCCGCCCGCGGCGCGGCCCGCCCGGCCACACCGACCGGGCGAGCCGTACGGACGAACCATGGCGCAGACCCTTGAACGCGGCGGGAGGAATGCGGTTTCCGCGGCGCGCCGCCGCCGTCTGGCGGCGATCGCGCTGGCGGCCGCCGCGTCCTGCGTGGTCCTGTCGGCCGGCGCGGCGTGTCGGCGTTCACCGGACCGGGCGGCGCTGGAGGCGCTCTACGCGGCGACCGACGGCGCGAACTGGGAGCACAGCACGAACTGGCTGATCGATGCGCCGCTGGACGCGTGGTACGGCGTGACCACCGACGGCGCCGGCCGGGTGACCGTGCTGGACCTCGGCGAGAAAGGCTTGACCGGCCCGATCCCGGACGCTCTCGGCAACCTGACGAACCTCGAGTGGCTGTTCCTCCACGGCAACGGCCTGACCGGCCCGATCCCCGACGCCCTCGGCAATCTGACGAACCTCGAAACGCTGTTCCTCCACGGCAACGGCCTGACCGGCCCGATCCCCGACGCCCTCGGCAACCTGACGAACCTCCGGGAGCTGTACCTCGGCGGGAACGGCTTGACCGGTGCGATCCCCGACGCCCTCGGCAACCTGACGAACCTTGAATATCTGGAACTCCGCCAGAACGGCCTGACCGGCCCGATCCCCGACGCCCTCGGCCGCCTGACGAACCTCCGGAGTCTGCGCCTCGACGAGAACGGCCTGACCGGCCCGATCCCGGACGCCCTCGGCAACCTGACGAACCTCCGGAGTCTGCGCCTCGGCGGGAACGGCCTGACCGGTGCGATCCCGGACGCCCTCGGCAACCTGACGAACCTCGAATATCTGGAACTCCGCCGGAACGGCCTGACCGGCCCGATCCCGGACGCCCTCGGCCGCCTGACGAACCTCCGGAGTCTGCGCCTCGACGGGAACGGCCTGACCGGCCCGATCCCCGACGCCCTCGGCCGCCTGACGAACCTCGACTGGCTGTCCATCGACGACACCCGGGCGTGCGCACCGGCGGCGGACTGGCTGGCGGCGATCAGGTTCAGCGGGCGGCGGTGCGGGGCGGCGATGCCGTGACGATCGTCGTGGCCGTCCGTCCGCACGCGGACCGGCCCTTGCGGCGCGGGGCGAAGCCGGCGTCGCGCACGACGCCGGCGCCGGCCGCGCCCTCGATACGATCGTGTATACTTGCCCGAGGCGGCATGGACTGCGAAGTGCTCGGTGCGGCGCGGGCGGTCGTCGGTGCGGCGTCGTGGATTCGACGCGGTCTGCGAGCCGCTCTGCGGCATGAGGTCGGCGGGGTTCGCGCCGACGTCCGGGCCCTGAACGGACGCATCGACGCGGTCCGGCTGTCGCGCCGCGGTGAGGAAACGTGACGCGATCGCGGCGTGACGGGATGCTCGCCGGTTGACCGCCTGAACCTCTCCTCCCTCCAGGACGTTGCCGTGCCTCGGGCCGGTCCCCGGCCCGGCCGGTTGGACACTCGCCGAATCATTTCCTGCACGGTCGCATGCACGCGGTTACAACCGGCCGATCGACGCGGTGCGAGTGCGCCGTGGGCATCGTCGGCTTCGGGACGGTGGGACAGGCGGTGGCGCGCATCCTCGCCGGCGGCGCGCACCCCGGCGTGCGCCTGACGCACGTCTGCAACCGGAACGTCGCCCGCAAGCGCGTCGACTGGGCCGGCCCCGACGTGGTGTGGACCGATTCGTTCCAGGTGCTGCTCGACAGCCCGGTCGACGTCGTGGTCGAGCTCGTCGGCGGCGAGGAACCGGCCCGGACCTGGATCGAGCGGGCGCTGGCCGCGGGCAAGTCGGTGGTGACCGCCAACAAGCAGGTCATGGCCCGCGGCGGCCCCGCGTTGCTGCGCGAGGCCGGCCGGCGGGGCCGCCACCTGCTGTTCGAGGCGGCGGTGGCGGGCGGCGTCCCCATTCTCCGGGGGCTCCGGGAAGGTGTGGCCGGCGACCGCCTGCGGCGGGTCCGGGGCATCCTGAACGGCACCTGCAACTACATCCTGACCCGCATGGAGGAGGCGGGCCTGTCGTTCGACGAAGCGTTGTCCGAGGCCCGGCGCCTCGGGTACGCGGAAGCCGACCCCTCGGCCGACGTCGACGGCCACGACGCCCGGGCCAAGCTGGCCATCCTCGTCGGCGTCGGCCTCGGCCGCGTGGTCCGGGTCGACGACATCCCGGTCGAGCCGATCACCCCGGTCGCGGCCGTCGACTTCGTCTACGCCCGCCGGCTGGGATGCGTCATCCGGCAGGTGGCGCAGGCCGAGCTGGCGCCCGACGCCGGCGGCCTGCGCGCGGCGGTGCGGCCGGCCCTGGTGTCGGCGGCGTCGGCGCTGGGGCGGACCGACGGCAGCCGGAACATCGTGGTGGTCGACGGAGAGTTCGGCGGCGAGACCGCGTTCTCGGGATTCGGGGCCGGCGGCGCCCCGACCGCGGTGGCCGTGGTCTCCGACCTGCTGGCGATCGCGCGACGGCGCGCGTCGCCGGCGGACGGCTGGCTGCCGGCGTCGGACGAGCCGTCGCCGGTGGTCCGCACGTTCGAGGCTCCCCACTACCTGCGGTTCCTGGTCGACGACCGCCCGGGCGTCATCGCCGGTCTGGGCGAGGTCTTCTCGCGCCACGGCATCAACCTCGACGCGGTGCTGCAGGAGCCGGGCTGGCCGAAGACGGAGCTGCCGTTCGTCGTGACCCTCGAGCCGTGCGGCTCGGCGGCGGTGGCGGCGGCGCTGGCCGACGCGGCCCGCTTCGATTTCCACGTGAGGCCGCCGCTCTGGCTGCCGATGTTCGTCGACCGGCGCGGCGGGACCGGCGGCGCGCCGCCGAACGGCGTCGTCGCGGGGTCCGGACGGACAGGAACGACGGGGGAGGAGCGTCCATGAGTGCGTTCACCGGTCTGCGGTGCGCGATGTGCAAGACCGGGTTTCCCGCCGAGGCGTTGTACGTCTGCGACCGGTGCCTCGGCCCCCTGGAGGCCGTCTACGACTACGGTGCGGCGGCGCGGACGCTCACCCGCGAGGCCGTCGCCGCCCGGCCGCGCAACCTGTGGCGCTACCGCGAGCTGCTTCCCATCGCCGGCGAGCCCCGGACCGGCCTCGACTCGGGATGCACCCCGCTGGTGCGGGCCCGGCGGCTGGGCCGCGAGCTGGGGGTGGCCGAGCTCTACCTGAAGGACGATTCGGTGAACCACCCGACGCTGTCCTACAAGGACCGGGTGGTGCCGGTGGCCGCCACCCGCGCCGTCGAGCTCGGGTTCGACACCCTGGGCTGCGCCTCGACCGGCAACCTGGGGAACAGCGTGGCGGCCCACGCGGCGCGGCTCGGCCTGACCTGCTACGTGTTCATTCCGCAGGACCTGGAGCCGGGCAAGATCCTGGGATCGGCCGTCGCCGGCCCCCACGTCGTGAAGATCGACGGCACCTACGACGACGTCAACCGCCTGTGCACGCAGGCGGGCGAGCGGTACGGGTGGGCGTTCGCCAACATCAACCTGCGCAGCTACTACGCCGAGGGCGCCAAGACGTGCGGCTTCGAGATGGTCGAGCAGCTGGGGTGGCGCTTCCCGCGGCACGTCGTTTCGCCGGTGGCCGGCGGCACCCTGCTGCCGCGCATCGGGCGGGCGTTCCGGGAGTGCCGCGAGGTGGGGCTGGCGGAGGGCGAGCTGCCGAAGATCCACGCCGCGCAGGCGGCGGGATGCGCGCCGGTCGTCGACGCGCTCGAGAGCGGGGCCGAGCACCCCGAGCCGGTGCGGCCGGACACCATCGCGAAGTCGATCGCCATCGGCAATCCCGCCGACGGGCACCAGGTGCTCCAGACCGTGCGGAACAGCGGCGGGACCGGCGCGCGGGCGAGCGACGCGGAGATCCTCGACGCGATCGCCCTGCTGGCCCGCACCGAGGGCATCTTCACCGAGCCGGCCGGCGGCGCCACCCTCGCCGCCGCCGTCAACCTCCTGAAGGCGGGGGCGATCCCGAAGGACGAGTCGATCGTCGTGTGCATCACCGGCAACGGGTACAAGACGGCCCACGTCATGGCCGGCCGCCCCACGGCGTCGACGCGCATCGGACGGTCGCTGCGCGAATTCGAAGCGTTCATGGCGTCGCGGAGCGGCGCGCCGGCGCATTCCTGAGAGCGGGTGTCGTGGCGTCCGGAAACAGCTCCCCGGAATCGTTCAGCGAGATCGTCGAGGCGGAGGGCCACCTCATCGACTCGCGGCTGCTGGCCGCGGTCTTCGACAAGGTGATCGAGCGCGGCGCCCGCTTCGACGTGCTGCGGTTCTCGATCGGCCGCACCAACGACGAGTTCTCGGAGCTCGAGCTGCGGGTCACGTCGGATACCCGGGCGGGGCTCCGCGAGCTGGTCGAGGAGCTCATTCCCCTGGGCTGCCATCCCCGGCCCCAGGGCGAGGCGCGCCTCGCGGCGGCCGGCGACGGCTTCGTCCCCGACGACTTCTACTCGACCACGAACCACCGGACGCAGATCCGCCGCGGCGGGCGCTGGGTGGACGTGGACGGCCAGCGGATGGACGCGGTGGTGGTGGTGCGCGACGGCCGGGCCGCCTGCCGCAAGCTCCGGGACGTGCGGCGCGGAGACCAGGTGGTCTGCGGCGTGGACGGTGTCCGGGTCCTGCCCGAGTTCCAGGAGCGCGACCGCCTCGGCTTCGCGTTCATGACCGGCGACGTCTCGACCGAGCGGCGGGTGGAAGTGAGCGTGGCGCGGGTCGTGGACATGATGCGGGAGGTCCGGGCCGAGGGCGGACGCATCGTCGCGGTGGCGGGGCCGGTGGTGGTGCACAGCGGTGGCGGCGGCTACCTGAGCCGCCTCGTCCGCCAGGGGTGGTTCGACGGTCTGCTGGCGGGCAACGCCCTCGCGGTGCACGACGTCGAGCACGCCTTCTTCGGCACGTCGCTGGGCGTGGACCTGGACGCGGGGGTCGCCGTCGACGAGGGGCACAGGAACCACATGCGGGCCATCAACGTGATCCGCCGCGTCGGCGGCCTGCGCGCCGCCGTCGAGCAGGGGCGCCTGCGCACCGGCATCATGCACGACCTGATCGTGAACGACGTGCCGTACGTGCTCGCCGGCAGCATCCGCGACGACGGGCCGCTGCCCGACACCCTGATGGACCTCGTCGAGGCGCAGGAGCGGTACGCCGAGGTGCTGCGGGGGGCCCGGCTCGTCATCATGCTGTCGTCCATGCTCCACGGCATCGGGGTCGGCAACATGCTGCCGGCGTGGGTGCGGGTGGTGTGCGTGGACATCAACCCGGCGGTGGTGACCAAGCTCGCGGACCGCGGATCGTCCCAGACCGCCGGCATCGTGACCGACGTCGGCCTGTTCCTGCACCAGTTGTCGGCGCAACTGGGCGGCGGGGCGGCGGGGCGGCCGGTCCGCGCCGCCGCGGCGCGGGAAGGGCAGGGCCGGTGACGGCGCCCGCGGACCGCGCGGGTCCGGTGGTCGTGCGGAAGTACGGGGGGACGTCGGTGGCGACGGCCGAGCGGATCCTCGCCATCGCCGACCGCATCGAGCGCGGCCTGGGCCGGACCCCGCGGCTGGTGGTGGTGCTCTCGGCCATGGGCAGCACCACCGACGAACTCGTCGCCCTCGCCCACCAGGTCTCCGACCGCCCCGCGGGACGCGAGATGGACCTGCTGCTTTCGACCGGCGAGCAGGTCGCCGTCTCGCTGCTGGGCCTCGCCCTTCAGAACCGGGGGGTGCCCGCCGTCTCGCTCACCGCCGTGCAGTGCGGGATTCGCACCGACGGCGTGTTCAACGTCGCCCGCATCCGCAGCATCGACACCGCGCGCATCCGCGCCGAGCTCGACGCCGGCCGGGTGGTCATCGTGACCGGCTTCCAGGGCATCGGCGGCGCCGGCGACGTCACCACCCTCGGCCGCGGCGGCAGCGACGTCACCGGGGCGGCCCTGGCCGCGGCCCTCGGCGCCGGCGCCTGCGAGATCTGCACCGACGTGGACGGCGTGTTCTCCGCCGACCCGTCGCGCGTGCCGGGCGCGAGACCGTGGGCCGAGATCAGCTACGAAGAGGCCATCGAAATGGCCTCGAGCGGCGCCAGGGTGCTCCATCCCCGCGCCGCCGAAGTGTGCATGGAGTACGACGTGCCGATCCACGTGCGCAGCAGCTTCCACCTGCGCCGGGGCACCTGGATTCGAGGAGCGGCGAGCATCATGGAACGAGCCGAGGTGGTCGCGGTCACCGGGGACGCGAAGATCGCCAAGTTCACGTTGCCGGGCGTGCCGGACGAGCCGGGCATGGCGGCGCGGGTCTTTCAGGACCTGGCGGCCGGGGGCATCAACGTCCGGCTCATCATCCAGAGCGCGAGCTCCGACCACGAGGGGCGCATCACGTTCATCCTCGACGAGGAGTTCGTGGCGGGGGCGCAGGAGCTCGCCCGGGGCTGGGAAACGGAAGGGGTGACCAGCGGCTGCGTGGTGGAGCGCGACGTCGCCAAGATCTCCATCGTGGGCTCGCGGCTCGCCTCCACGCCGGGGCTCGCGGCGCGCATGTTCGCGGTGCTCGCGCGCCGGGGCATCAACATCGACTGCATCAGTTCGTCGGAGATGAAGGTCGCCTGCGTGATCTCGGCCGGGCGGCTCGACGAGGCGGCGTCGGCCGTGCACGAGGAGTTCTTTCCGCAGGACGACGCCGACGCGGCCCCGGCGTGACCGCGCCGCGGCGCACGTCCGAGGACGGCGGCGCGCCGAACGAATGCGGTCGGGACCGCCGCCGCGGGCCGTCGGCGGCCGGAAGAAACGGACCGAAGGACAGGCGAGGGGCGGGATGAGCGCGAAGATCGAGGCGGGCGTACTGGGCGCGACGGGGACGGTGGGGCAGGAGTTCATCGCCCGGCTGGCCGACCATCCGTGGTTCACGGTCACGTGGGTCGGCGCCAGCGAACGCTCGGCCGGAAAGACCTATCGGGACGCGGTTCCCTGGCGCCTGCCGGCGGCCCGCCCCGATCGCGTCGCCGACATGACCGTCGACCGGGTGACCCCCGGCCGGGCGCCCCGACTCGTGTTCTCGGGTCTCGACGCGTCGGTGGCGGGCGACGTGGAAGCGGAGTTCGCGCGGGCGGGGCACGTCGTGGTCAGCAACGCCCGCAACCACCGCATGGACCCGGTGGTGCCGCTGGTGATCCCCGAGGTCAACGCCGGCCATCTGGCCCTGCTGGCCGGGCAGGAGACGGCCAGGGGGTGGACGGGCCGCATCGTCACCAACCCCAACTGCTCGACCATCGTGCTCGCCCTCGCCCTCGCGCCGCTGCGCCGGTTCGGCCTGCGGCAGGTGATCGTCTCCACCCTCCAGGCGGCTTCCGGCGCCGGATATCCGGGGGCGCCCTCGCTCGACCTGCTCGGGAACGTCATTCCCGTGGTCCGCGGCGAGGAGTCGAAGATGGAGACCGAGACGCAGAAGATCCTCGGCCGGGTCGCCGGACGCCGGGTGGAGCCCCATGCGGTGACGGTGAGCGCGGGAACCACGCGGGTGCCGGTCGTCAACGGCCACACCGAGCTGGTGACGGTGGCCCTCGACGACGCTCCCTCCGTCGACGAGATGGCCGCCGCGTTCCGCGGATTCCGCGGCCGTCCGCAGGAGCTCGACCTGCCCGGGGCCCCGCCCCAACCCCTGCTGCACATGGACGAGGAAGACCGGCCGCAGCCGCGGCTCGACGCCGATCGCGGCCGCGGCATGGCGGTGTGCGTGGGCCGTCTCCGCCCGTGTCCGGTGCTGGGCTACAAGTTCGTCGCCATGGGGCACAACACGGTCCGCGGGGCCGCCGGGGCCGCGGTGCTCAACGCGGAGCTGCTGAAGGCGACCGGCGCGCTGTAGCGGCCCGCGGTGGAACGGCGCGTACTTCCGCCTGACTGGTTGGGCGCGGAGCCGACCCGCGAGGCGGCGACCGGCGGGGGAGGGAAGCGGCGCCGCAGGGCGCCCCGCGGACGATGGACCGGGCCGCGGCCGGCCATCGACGGTTCCCGCAAGGCCGGCGCCGGGTCCGGACGGTCGGCCGAGCGGCGATCGTCACCCGGGGCCGGCGCCGGCCCCGCCCCCGGGTTCGGTTCCGGCCGGCCGGCGCGCGTCAGTCGGCGGCGGCCGGGCGCCGGGTATGGTCGACCAGCATCCGCATGGGGGCGTCGCTGCCGAAGAGCGACGGAACGGCCGCTACGCCGGCGCCGGGCTTCAGCTTCGCCGTGACCTGCAACGCGCTGCCCGCGGGCAGGTCCAGCGGCTCTTCGAGCCAGTACCGGGTCGGCCAGGCCGGGTCCGGTTCCCGGATCAGGAGCAGCGGCCGCGTCGAGCCGTCGGGCAGCACCCCTTCGACCTTCAGTTCCTCGGAATCGACCGCGACCTCGGGGAACAGGGCGAGCAGGGTGACGCCGCCGTCGAACGCGTGACGGAAGGCCATCTCGCGGCCGGCGGGTTCGACGGCCGGGTCGACCACCGTCTGCTCGACGGCCCCGACGGCGCCGTCCGCCAGGTGCAACCCGAGCCGGGTCCGATCGCTGAACTCCTGTCCCTCGGTGATCCAGGTCTTCTTGTAGAGGATCCGCACGACGAGGTCGGCCCCTGCCGGCAGGGGATAGCCGACGCCGTCGAGCCGGACGACCTGCTGGCCCGGCCACCACACCGCGACCGGTTCCCGGCCCTCGAACCCCGCCGCGAACCCGGGCCCGTCGTCGGCGGCGTCGGCCGCCCGCGCCCGGCCGCTCGCATCGACGTAGACCGAGACGTGGCGCACGACGGCGCGGCTTTCGGGCCGCACGTCGACCGCGGTGATCCACCGGTCGGTTCCGAAATCGGTGGGCGCCGCGAAGTACCGGACCGCCTCGGCCGTGCCGGCGTCGAGGACGAACGGTTCCGGCAGCGCGACCTCCGCCGTCGGCGCGCCGAGGGTCCATCCGGCGTCGGGCGGGGGCGCGGCCGGGGTCCGGTCGCGCGGCCCCTGCGGGTACCCGCCGGCGGACCACTCCAGGATCATGTCCATCTCGTGGGCCGGCAGCACGTGGCCGTTGCTGAAGCTGCCGAAGCCGTCCTCCGCCTTCCAGGGGGGCATGCGGAGGCCGAGGACCTCTTCCCGAATCGACTGCGTCCACGGGAACGCCTCGCGGTAGGTCAGCAGCGACATCGGGCCGATGCCGCCCTCGACGTGGCAACTGCCGCATCGGCGCTCGAAGATCGGAAAGACGTGCTCGTTGTAGGTGAAGCGCGACGCGATCGGGGTGTGCCCGCGCGTGCCGCCGCCGAGCAGCACGACGACCCCGGCGGCGGCGAGGCAGAGGGGTCCTGACGTGTGGCGTCGCATCATGATCCTCCCGAACGGACTCCCGATGCCGGCCGTGAGCCGCGCGCGGCGGCGTGGGCAGCGGTTACGGGACGTCGTAGACGGCGTTGATTTCACGGACGGCGCCGCCGAAGACGGCGTACGCGCCGTCGACGTCGTTCTTGTTGCCGAGGTCGCCGTACCAGTCCAGCAGGTAGGCCGAGCGCACCAGGTGACGAACCGCGATCCGTATCCGGTCGCCGCTCGCCGCCGGCAGGCCGGAGGCCGACCGCTGCAGCGCCAGCGCCAGTTCCTTGGCCTGCAGCGCCGGTATGAAGATTTCGGTGAACGCCCCGCGTGCGATCAGATCCTGGATCTGCTGGTCGCGCGACGCGATCTCGGCCGCGATGCGGGCCGGTTCGTCGGGAACGTCCGGCAGGATGCGCTGCGCCAGGGGCACCGCGTCGGGCGCGTCGCCGCCGAAGGTGACCGGCGGAGGAGCGTCGGCGACCGCCTCGGTGGTCAGCGCGCCGAAGATGAAGTCGAAGCGCTCGGCCGGGTAGTCTTCCTCGAAGATGACCTTCGCGGTGATCTCGGCCGGGGCGTCGAAGTTCGGGTCCGAGGTCGGGATGAGGGCTTCGAGGTACGCGCCGTCCGGGCCCGGGAAGAGATCGAAGGCCCGGACCTCGACGAACTCGTCGGCCGCCTCGTCGTACTCCTCCAGGGTGACGGCCCGGCCCGTCCAGCCCGAGACGTCCACCGCCTCCCGGTAGTTGTCGGTGGCGTACAGCCGGAACAGCCCCGGTTCGGGGAACGTGCCCTCGATGTGGTGGAAGCTGTCGGGGGCCATGAACACGATGCCGCCGTGCCGCGGGCTGTGGTCCATGTGGGCCCCCGCGGCCGCGTCGACGACGCCGCACGTGAGCATGAACGCGCCGTAGTAGGGGTTGCGGACCGGACCGTCCCGTTGGACCCACGCCGACCCGCCGTCGTACATCGGGCAGTAGGCCCGCGCGAACCCCCGCGGCAGCGCCTGTTCGGTGAGCGACTCCGAGAGGGGCTTGAAGCGGGCGCGCATCTCCTCGATGCCGGCGGACTCGAGCGCGCCGAGGGCCAGCGCCCGCGTCGCCTCGTCGGTGATGCGGGCGAACTCCTCGAGCTCGGCCATCGCGGTCTCGAAGTCGTCGGCCGCCAGCGCTTCCTGCACCTCCACGTACTCGCTCAACTGGATGGCGAAGTCGGCCGGCCCGGACTGCCCCGAGCCCGGCGCGGCCGCGGTCGGAACGGCAAGGAACCCGGCGAGAAGAACGAAGCGTCTCTGCATTGTGCTGGCACCCCGGTCTGAACGTGTTCGCGGGACCGCCGCGGGCCGCGTTTCAGCCCGCGGCGGTTCTGCCGATAAAACCCAAGATGGGAAGTATACAACGCGAAAAACCGGCCCGACAATCGGCGTCCGGCCTCGAGGACGCCCCGCCCGAGGTGCTCGGTTTCCTCGACGAGATGCGCGTCTCGCGCCGACTGGCGGCCAACACCGTGCTCGCCTACCAGCGCGACCTCGCGCGCCTGTGCGCCTTCGCCGGACGCCGGGACCTGGCCCTCGCGGCCCTCGACCGGGGCGATCTGGAGGCGTTCGTGCGCGATCTCATGGTCTCCGGCCTGTCGCCGCGCTCGGTGGCGCGGCACGTCGCCAGCGTGCGGGGGTTCTACCGCTTCCTCGTCCTCGACGGCCACCTGACGGCCAGCCCCGCCGACGACCTCCAGGCGCCCCGCGCCTGGCCGGCGCTGCCCAGGTTCCTCTCGCTCGACGAGGTCGACCGTCTCCTCGATCGACCCGACACCGACACCCCGGGGGGGCTGCGCGACCGCGCCCTGCTGGAGATGCTCTATGCGACGGGCATGCGGGTCAGCGAGCTCGTGACCCTGCGGGTCGGCGACGTCGACCTCGACCGGGGCCTGCTCACCTGCCTCGGGAAAGGCGCGAAGGAACGGATCGTCCCGGTGGGGGAGACCGCCAGGACGTGGACGCGCAGCTATCTCGCCGCGGGGCGGCCGGCCCTGCTCAAGGGCCGCGAATCGGTCCATCTGTTCCTGAACGCGCGAGACGGCCGGACGCTGAGCCGCGTCGGATTCTGGAAGATCATCAAGAAGTACGGCCGTCAGGCGGGGATCGGGCGGGAGATCAGCCCCCACACGTTGCGGCACTCGTTCGCCACCCACCTCCTCGACCGGGGCGCGGACCTGCGCGTCATCCAGACCCTGCTGGGACACGCGGACCTGTCCACCACGCAGATATACACCCACGTTCTCGACGCCCGGCTCCGGGCGGTCCACGACGAGTTCCACCCCCGCGCCTGACGCCGCCGGCGCCGCGCCGTTGCGCCGGGCGCGGCGAGGGCGCCGGCCGTTCGGCGCCCGGCTCTCGTGCGGGACGACCGCCGGTGGAACCGCGCCGTCGGGCGGCGTCCCGGATCCCGGGCCGGCGCCGGCCCGGCTTCGGCCGGACCCGGCTTCGGCCGGACATCCGTCTTGACGGGGCGGCGATTGTGCGGTACGTTTGCCGCGATCGAGGCTCGGTGGTCAGCACCCACCCGTTGACGCCCGCCGCCCGGTGGGGAAAGTCGAATCGGACGTTGCCGAGTCGCAGTGCGGAACCGATCACGTCTGCGGCCTGTTCGAGCAAAGCTTCAGATGCGTGTCAGCCGCCGCGGACAGGCAGGGCTCTTGACGCCGTTGCGCCACGCGCCGTTCGCCCTGTTCGTCGCCGGCGTCCTGGCCTACGGGGCGGCGTTCGCCTGGCACCTGCTCGACCGCTTCGACCTCGTCAACCTGATCCGCGACGTCAATTACGACGATGCGTTCTACTACTTCCAGATCGCCTGGTACCTGAGCGAGGGCAATTTCTCGACCTTCGACGGCGGCATCACGCGGACCAACGGCTACCACCCGCTCTGGCTGCTGCTGATCACGCCCTTCTACTGGTTTTTCGACAAGACGGAGGCCCTGTTCGCGATCAAGGCGTTCGAGGTGATGCTGGTCGCGGGGGGCGTGGCGCTGGCGGCGGGCGCGGCGCGGGTGGCGCGCCTGCCGTGGGTCCTCCTGTTCGCGGCGCTGCCGGCGCTCTACGGGAATCCGGCCCTGTTCCGGGGGATGGAGGCGGCCGCGGGGCTGTTCCTGCTGGGTCTGTTCCTGCTGGCCGTCTGCCTCTTCGCGCGGGACCCGGCGCGGTGGCGTTGGCCGCTGGCGGCGGTGGCCTTCGCGCTGCCGTGGGTGCGCCTGGAGTACGCGGCCATTTCGGTGGCCGCGACGGCGGCGCTGTGCCTCGTCGAGTGGTCGGGACCGGCTTCCTTCCGCTCTTTGCCGGCACGGGAGGGCTTCTTCGACGGACCTTCCCGCGCTTCCCGAGGCGGATGGAGCGGATGGCGCCCGGTGATCACGCTGAACGCGGCGGCGCCGGCGTTCGGCGCCGTCGCCGGGGTCCTGGCGTACTTCACCTGGAACGCCGTCGTCTTCGGCGGCGCCGTGCCGGTGAGCGGAGCGACCTGGCAGCTGATGTCGCAACGCCTTTTGGAGCGGGAAGGCGGATACAGCCTGACGGAGAACGTCGATGCCTTCCTGCGGTCGGGTTTCTTCGACGATGAACTGCTGATCGCGCTGGAGGTCTGCGTCTACGCCGCGGTGGTCTGGTGGTTCACGCGCCGCACCCGCGGCCGGGACGACTGGCTGCTGCTGGCCTTTCTGGTGGTGGTGTTCGGCCTGGCGGCGGGCCATCTGGCCAAGTTCGCGCAGAGCGTTCTCACGATGCATCCCCGGTGGGGGACCCGTGGCTGGTATTTCGTTCCGGCGTACCTGATGGAGGCGCTCGTCGTTCCCGCAAGATGTTACGTCGCGATCTGGTTCGTGCGCCGATTCGTCGGACTGCGCCGCGGGTCCCGGATTCCGCGCCTGGGGATCGTCGTGAGCGGAGCGGTCTTCCTGTTCGCGACGGTGGACTTCACCGCCCCGTTCCGGTTCGTCGACCGGCGCCGCGAGGCGACTTCCCGCAACTGGCGGGTCAATGCCTACGGGGGCACGATGGTCGCGAACCGCGTGCTGCCCGAGGACAGCGTGGTCGGGTCCTGGGACGCGGGCGTCATCGGGTACTTCTCGCGCTTTCCGGTGGTGAACCTGGACGGCATCGTCAATTCCTGGGACTACCTGCGCGCCCGGGAGGAAGGAACCGCCGCCGCGTTTCGCCAGCGGTACGGGATTACCCACCTGGCCAATACCGCCGCGCGACACAGAGGCGCCAGGCTGTTCGAAGGTCTGCCGAGTCGTGCGGAGGGGAAACCCGTATTCAGGCTGCAGGCTGCCGAGGCGCCGGGGAAGTCGTGGGGCGGGGCCGATCCGTCCGCGTGGTTCCGGGAGAGGATGGAGCCGCACCTCGGGCGGCAGGCGGGCGGCGTCGGGCTTCTGGCGGACGGACGGCTGGCGCAGGCGTTCGTCCGGGACTGCACGGACACGCTGGTGGAATGGACCTGGGCCGGCCAGGAAGAGCCGGTGCGCACGTCGTGGCTGCAAACGCCAATCGGGTTCTGCACCAGCGCCGTCTTGCTGCCGCACGACGCCCTTCTTCCGGTGCGGGCGGCGGCGTTGGCGGGGGGCGAGTATCTGGCGGACCGGGTCGGAGGACGCCGTCCGGCGATCGACTCCGACTTCGACGTGTACCTCGTCGGGACCCGCCTGGTCTACGTGCGGGAGCCGTGCGCACCGGAGGACGTCGAGGCGCCGTTCTTCGTGGCCGTGGACCCGATCGATCCGGACGACCTCCCCGGCCCGCGGCGGCCGTACGGTTTCGACAACCTCGATTTCCGGTTCGACGAGTACGACGACGGGCGCAGCGTGAGAGCCGGCGGGGTCTGCGCGACGGAGGTTCCTCTCCCGGAGTACGGCATCGCGGCGATCCGGACCGGCCAGTACGTAGCGGTGGAGGGCGGCTTCCACCACCCCTGGGAGGGGGAGATCCGCGTCGGGGCGGACTCGGGATCGGCGCCGGAGAACCTTCGATGAGCGCATGCCGTCCCTGGGGCCGCGGCGCGGGCCCGGCCGCGGCCGCCCTGCGCCCGGCCCGCCAATCGCCGCCGCGCAACCCGCGGCCGCGTTACGGGTCCGCGCCTTTGCGCCACGCGCCGTTCGCCCTGTTCGTCGCCGGCGTCCTGGCCTACGGGGCGGCGTTCGCCTGGCACCTGCTGGACCGCTTCGACCTCGTCAACCTGATCCGCGACGCCAATTTCGACGATTCGTTCTACTACTTCCAGACGGCCTGGCGTCTGGCCGAGGGCGAGTTCTCGACCTTCGACGGCCTCACCCGGACCAACGGCTACCACCCGCTCTGGCTGCTTCTGATCACGCCCTTCTACTGGTTTTTCGACAAGACGGAGGCGCTGTTCGCGATCAAGGCGTTCGAGGTCATGCTCGTCGCGGGGGGCGTGGCGCTGGTGGCGGGCGCGGCGCGCGCGGCGCGGCTGCCGTGGATCCTCCTGTTCGCGGCGCTGCCGGCGCTCTACGGGATCCCGGCCCTGTTCACCGGGCTGGAGGCGGCCGCGGCGCTCTTCATGCTGGGGCTGTTCGTGCTGGCGGTCTGTCTCTTCGCGCGGGACCCGGGGCGGTGGCGGTGGCCGCTGGCGGCGGTGGCCTTCGCCCTGCCGTGGGTGCGGCTGGAGTTCGTGGCCATTTCGGTGGCGGCGACGGCGGCGCTGTGCCTTCTGGAATGGTCGTGGCAAGACGGCCCGCGCGCCGCCGCTTTCCGGGTCAGGGCGGGTGTCCCGTTTCTCGCCGCCGGCGCAAGCCTCCTGGTGTATTTCACGTACAACGCGGCCCTCTTCGGCGGCATCGTGCCGGTGAGCGGGGCGACCAAGCGTTGGTGGTCGCTGCGCTTCTGGGAGCAGGAAGGCGGATACCGCCTGACGGAGAACGCCCGGGGCTTTCTGCAAACGGGTTACTTCGACGACGAACTGCTGATCGCGCTGGAGGTCTGCGTCTACGCGGCGGTGGTCTGGTGGTTCTCCCGCCGCTCCCGCGGCCGGGACGACCGGCTGCTGCTGGCCTTCCTGGTGGGCCTGTTCGGCCTGGCCGCGGGCCATCTCGCCAAGTTCGCACAGAGCGTGCTCACCGTATATCCCGTGATCGACACGACTCATAGCTGGTATTTCGTTCCGGCGTATCTGATGGAGGCGCTCGTCGTTCCCGCCAGATGTTACGTCGCCATCTGGTTCGTGCGCCGGGTCCTCGGGCCGGAGCTGCGCCGCGCGTCCAGGATTCCGAGCCTGGGGATCGTCGCGGCCGGAGCGGTCTTCCTGTTCGCAACGGCGAGCTTCACCGCACCGTTCCAGTTCGTCGACTGGCGCCACCGGACAATCGAATTCGACGGTGAGCTCGGTGGCTACATGGGCACGCTGGTCATGGACCGCGTGCTGCCCGAGGGCGCCGTGGTCGGATCCTGGGGCTCCGGCGTCATAGGATACTTCTCCCGCTTTCCGGTGATGAACCTGGACGGTCTGGTCAATTCCTACGACTACCTGCATGCGCAGGAGGAAGGGGCGCCGAGCGAGGCCGCGTTTCGTCGGCGGCACGGGATTACCTTCCTGGCCAATCTGGTCCCGCCCGGTCCCGACCCCTCCTTTTTCCAGGGCCCGTGGCTCGGTTCGCGGGATCCGGTCGACGCGGCGGATCAGAGACAATTCAGGCTCTGGTCCGAGGACGGGATCCGGACGTCGTGGACCGAGGCCGATCGTTCCGCCTGGTTCTGGGAAAGCATGGGTCCTCACCTCGAGCGCCGTGCGGACGGCGTCGGGCTCCTGGTGGACGGACGGCTGGCGCAGGCGTTCGTCCCGGACTGCGGACCGGACGAGCTGGCGGTATGGACCTGGAGGGGGGACCCGGGAAAGACGCTGCTCATCCCCTGGACGCAAATGTCGACGGGGGCTTGCGCCAGCGGCGTCGTGCTGCCGCACGACACCCTTCCTCCCGTGCGGGCGGCCAGGATGACGGTGGACGAATATCTGGCGGATCGGGTCGGAGGACGCCGGCCGGCGATCGACTCCGACTTCGACGTGCACTTCGTCGAGAACCGCCTGGTCTACGTGAAGGAACGGTGCGGACCGGAAGACGTCGAGGCGCCGTTCTTCCTGCACGTGAGCTCGGATGACCTTCCCGGCTCGCGCCGGCGGTATGGTTTCGAAAACCTCGACTTCCAGTTCAACGAGTTCGGCGTCGGGCCCGGCGCGATGATCGGCGGGACCTGTCTGGCGGAGGTCCCTCTGCCGGAATACGTCACGGCGATCAGGACCGGCCAGGTCGTGCCCGAGCATCTCTGGGAGGGGGATATCCGCTTCAGGCCGGACGGGACGCCGGTCGGCGAGCATCTGGCCGTTCTGGCGGATCGGGTCGGAGGACGCCGGCCGGCGATCGACTCCGACTTCGACGTGCACCTCGTCGAGAACCGCCTGGTCTACGTGAAGGAACGGTGCGGACCGGAAGACGTCGAAGCGCCGTTCTTCCTGGCCGTGGACGCGGTCGATCCGGACGACCTTCCCGGCCCGCGCCGGCGGCACGGTTTCGACAACCTCGACTTCCGGTTCGTCGATCACGGATCGAGGGTCGGCGGGACCTGCGTGGCGGACGTCCCTCTCCCGGAATACGGCGTCGCGGCGATCCGGACCGGCCAGGTCGTGGTGGTGGAGGACGGCTTCCGCCATCTCTGGGAAGGGGAGATCCGCCCATGAATAGCGGGGCTTCGGCGAACGGGCTTCGCGATGTGGGCAAGACGGTGCTCCTCATCTCGCCGTGCCGGCGCCCGGGTGCGGACGCGGCGCCGGATGACGATGTCGCCGACGTCGGTTTCCGCCACGATGTCGATGCTGAAGTCCCCGGCGTCGACCTCTTTCCGGGGGTTGGCCAGACCCGGTCCGAGAACGGAGTCGAGTGTCGCCATGACCACCAGGTCGAAAGCACGACCTCGATAATCGATTCCCGTGGATCAGTGATCGGCAGGACCGTTGACGATACAGAAACATCATCGTATCATGAACGTCATGCGGACCACGGTGACCCTCGACGACGACGTGTACGAAGCGGCGCTGTGTCACGCCCGCGCCACCGGACAACGGCTCGGGCAGGTCCTGTCGGACATGGCCCGTCGGTCAATGACGCCGGAGCAGCCGCGCGGACACCGCTTCCCGGCGTTCGACGTCCCCGCGGGCGCCCGCCTCATTGCGAGTTCCCGGATTCAGGCGGCTCTTGACGAGGATGGCGTCGTCTGAACGTCGACCGCTGCTGCTCGACGTCAACGCGCTGATGGCGCTGGCATGGCCCAACCACCAGTTCCATCGGGCAGTCGTAGCGCGCCTGGAACGGCACCCCCCGCCGCGATGGGCCACGTGCGTGCTGACCCGGTTGGGATTCGTCCGTCTGTCTTCGAATCCCGCGATCGTGGGCGTGCGGCGAACACCGTCGCAGGCGCTCGATTTACTGACGGAGCTTGTCCGTGACCGCCGGCATCGCTATCTCGAAGCCTGTCCGCCGCTTCCGAGCGTGGCTGCCCGGTTCCGGCTCCTGCTCGGGCATCAGCAGGTGACGGACGCCTGCCTGCTCGCTATCGCCGCGGCGAACGACGCCGTGCTCCTGACGCTGGATCGCCGCCTCACACCCACGGCCGACACGCGGCGGCTCATCGAAGTCGTCATCCCGTCGTGACGGCGCCCGGGTGCGTGGGCGCAGTGCGGCATCGTGCTTGCTTGTTCCCCTTGCCGCCGGTCTTGCGGCTGGATGCGATAGCCGGCCACGACCGCCAGCGTGTCCTGCGAGAAGACCGTGCTCAAGGCGTCGGCCGTCTGCCGCGCCCGCTCCAGGTCGCGCCGGCCGATGGCGTTGGACGCCTCGACAGCCACCCACACCGGCGCACGGTCCGCTTTGCGCTGCGCCCGGACGATGAAGTCGGCGGCGCTGATGCGGGTTTCCTGCTCGTCGTCGATGGCTCCCGCATCGAAGGCCCTTTCCACCGGCTGAAATAGTCCAGGACGGGTATCCTGGTCCGGACTTTGCAGAAATTGCATTCGGCGCAAGTTCAGCCGCCGGCCGAGCAGCGGCCGAATCCGTCGATGGAGCTTCGCTTCCAGACTGTTGCTTTTGAGTACGGCCAAGTCGGCCTCTACCTGCGTCATGCGGTTCTTCAGTTCGGCTACGTCAGCCTCTACGCTTCGTGAGAGTGTTCAGTTCGGCGACGTCGGCTTCCATGCGTTCCAGGCGGATGGGCATGCCGAGCCATTCGTTGGTCAGCAAGGCCCGCAACAAGAGGGTTTGGGCGTCCGGGTCGGCTTGCAACTCGGCGATGATGCGAGCCACCAGGGACTCGGAGTCAACGGAAGGGGCTGTCGTGGCCATGGCGTTACAACCCACGGTAGCCACCTGACAGGCGGGTTGTCAAGATCGAGCCGACGCGCGTGAGCGCACCGGGGGCTGCGCTTCAGGGGGGTGGCGTACAGACAACCGGCAGGAACATCCACCGGTCTTCACGCCGGGCGGTACCGCCACGCCCGGTCCGACCCTCGGGCCGCACGAGACCGGCCTGCGCGAGTTCGTTCAACAGGCCGCGCGTCGCGACCGAGCCACGACGAGCGGCTGGTCTTCGCCGGCGCGACGTTGCCGCTCCGACACGAACCGGGCCAGCGCATCACCGCGCAGCGGTTGCGCGTCGCCGCCCACGCGCCGCAGCAGGCGGCCGTCGGGCGTGGTGAACGGACGCCGACCGCCGACTTCCCGCGAGCCTGACTGCCCATCCATCCAGATGGGGGACGACATGCTGGTTTTCTTCTCTACATTTTTCACTCCTCACACAACCTTTGAGTTGAAAAAAGTGTATAGTACAGGAAATTGTCAACCAGGGGAGGAGGCGCCATGCTCGGACCGCGGCTCAGGCTGGCCCGGAAGAAGGAAGGACTGTCGATGCGCGACCTGGCCGGGCGGTTGTCGCCGCCGGTCTCCGCGCAGGCGATCGGCAAGTACGAAACCGGCCGGATGATGCCGAGCTCGGCCGTGCTGATCGGCCTCGGCCGGGCGCTCGGCGTCTCGCTCGACTTCCTGACCTCGGGGCAGGTCGAGGCGTTGGCCGTCGTCGAGTTCCGCAAGCACTCCGGCACGTCGGCGAAGGATCGGGCGCGCGCCGAGGCGATCGTCATCGAGCAGCTCGAGGGCTACCTGACGATCGAAGACATCCTGGAGATCGAGCCGCCCGCCGATCCGTTCGACGGCCTGCGGTGCGATCTCGTCGGGAGCTTCGATGAAGTCGAGGGAAAAGCCGGCGCGCTGCGACGGCATTGGAACTTGGGATTCGATCCGGCGCCGAGCGTGACCGCCTTGCTCGAAGATCGCGGGATCAAGGTGGTTCTGGCCGATCTGCCGGCGCGCTGCGACGGTCTCGCCTGCGGCGTCGCCCGCGGCGGCGGCCGGCCGGACACCGAGGCCGTCGTCGTCTCGACCCGGACCAACGTCGAGCGGCGCCGGCTCACCTTGGCGCACGAGCTGGCGCACCGGGTCGTCCGCGGCGTCTCCGACCCGGCCATCCGGCTCGAAAAGGCGATGCACCGATTCGCGGCGGCGTTTCTTGCGCCCGCGGAGCATCTGCGCGCCGTGGTCGGACTGCGCCGCCGGCGGCTTCCCTACCGGGAGTTGATGCGGCTGAAGAAGCTCTACGGCATGTCGGCGGCGGCCATGCTGATCCGCCTGCGCGACGCCGGCATCCTGCCGGCCGCCGCCGTCGAGTACGCCTTCCGGACCTATGCCCGCTCGTGGCGGGCGCGCGAGCCGGAACCGCTGGTGGACGACGAAGGGCTGGCGACCTTCGAGCGCCCGCAACGGTTCGAGCGTCTGGTCTGGCGCGCGCTGGGAGAGGAACTGATCTCCCCGGTCCGGGCGGCGGAACTGCTGGGGCGCTCGCTGAGCGACGTCGAACGGGGAATCAGGGGACCGCGTGACCGGTGACGACCGTCATCGTCAACGACGCCTCGTGCCTGATCGACCTGCACAAGGTCCGGCTCCTGCCGGTCATGCTGAGGTTGCCGTATCGGTTTGTCGTTCCGCTGCCGATTCGCTGTTCCGAAGCGATGGACCTGACCGACCGGGACTGGCGGCGCCTGGACGACCTTGGCCTCGTCACCTTCGATCTGCCGCCGGAACGAATCGCCGACGCCCTGCGCCTCCGGAGACTCCACCCGAAGCTCTCGGCGAACGACTGCTTCTGCCTGGTGTCGGCGCAATGCCACGACAGCGGCATGTTGCTGACGGGGGACCAGCTCATGCGCCGGGTGGCCATGGAGACCGGGACACGCGTGCACGGCGCTCTGTGGATCGTGGACGAGCTTCGACGATGCGGCGCGTGCGACGACGCGCGGTTGATCTCGGCGCTCGAACGCTGGCGTGACGACCGGGCGGTGTTTCTGCCCCGCCAGGAAATCGACCGGCGGCTTCGGCAGTGGCGCCGGTAGCAGGACCGTCGTCCACCGGATCGTCACGCCGGGCGGTACCGCCGCGCCCGGGTCCGGCCTTCGGGCCGCACGAGACCGGCCTGCGCGAGTTCGTTCAACAGGCCGCGCGTCGCGGCCGGCGACGCGTCGATGAGGCTGGCGCCCTCCGCCACCGAAAGGCTGCCGCGGCGGCGGACCGCATCGAGGAGCAGCCGGCGCCGGCGGTCTTGCGCCGCGATACCGGCGCTGCCGGCGCGGAGGGTGATTTCCTCGGAGAGCACGTAGCGGGAACCCCCGCGCCGGCCGACGCGCACAAGGAGTCCCTTCGCCACGGCGCCGGCCAGCAGGGCGCGGGCGTCGGCGTCCGGCAGCATCCGGCGGAGCTCGCGCGGGGTGACGGCGCCGTTGCGCCGCACGGCGACCAGGGTCCGGCGTTCGTCCGCGGTCAGATGGTCCTGCTGACCGAGCAGCGTCAGCCAGACCTGATCTTCCACGTCGACGAGACAGCGGTTGCGCAGCGTGACCGTTACGGAGCTGGAGGTCGCCTCGAAAAGCGGCGGCTCCAGGAGGCGCGACTCCATCTCGCGGTACATGCGGTCGACGCCCTCGCCGTATTCTTCGACGAGCCTCATCGTTTTCAGGACCCGCATGATGCGCGGGTTGCGGCTGTAGTGCTCGTCGCGCATGTTGTCGACGGTAATGTGGCCGGGGAGCGGTCCCGGGCTGCGCACTTCGATGCGGTCGTCCCATACGGTGACGTCCACGGTGGCGCCGTCCAGACCGTAGTCCCGGTGCGCCAGCGCGTTCACGACCGCTTCCCGCAGGGCGGCCCGGGGATACTCGGGCAGCGTCTCGCGACGCAAACCGGCGACGGCCTCGACGCGCCGGGTATGACGGTCGATGAAACGCAGGCAGCAGTCGACGGTTTCCGCCAGCGGACCCGAGCATTCCTCGCGGGCGGCGGACGGTCCGGGACCGGGGCCGACGCCGGAGCGGCGCACGAGCTGCACGGCGGCCCCGCGGATGAAGTCCCGCGGTTCGCGCGCGAACAGGACCGCCGCGGCGCGCAGGACGCTCGGTTCCAGAGGCGGCGGCGCCGCGACGGCCACGCCCAGGTCCGCCAGCGCCCGGACCATCCGGTCTTCTCCGACGGCGGTCCGGCCGTCGGCGGTCAGCACCCGGTTGACGGCGCCGAGATCGAATGCCGAGGCCTGCGCCACGACGAGCGGCTGGTCTTCGCCGGCGCGATGGCGCCGCTCCGACACGAACCGGGCCAGCGCATCGCCACGCAGCGGTTGCGCGTCGCCGCCCACGCGCCGCAGCAGGCGGCCGTCGGGCGTGGTGACGATCCGCCCGCGCACCGCGGGCACGGCGCAGATCGTCAGCTTCCGTTCGCCGACGACGACCTCCCGGACCTGAACGTCGACTCCGCACTCGAATGCGATGCGCGTGATCCGGTCCTGGGTGTTCTGCGAGAGCGGGCAGCCGACGACGTTCCGCCTGTCGTCGACCCCGTGGACGATCAACCCGCCGTGGGTCATGGCCATGGCCGCGATGGTGTCGCGAACGTCGTCCGGGACGCCGCGCTTGAAGTCGAGCTGCTCGTGCTCGAGGCGGCCGAACAGGCTCCAGAATGCATCGACGGCAAGCCGCCGCGGGATGGCGCCGAGTGCGGGTACGGAGGCCATGACGGGGAAAGATTATCAAATCTTTCCGGAATATCGGATTCACGGCGGCTTTTTTGGAAAAGATTGTCGAATCTTTCAGCCGGGCCGCGGACCGTCGTCCGAATGCAGATGCGGCGGGGGACCGGGCGTCCAATGACGGCCGGACCTGTCGGGATACGAAAGGAAAGTCAGGATCGAGACCTTGAGGCGCGCCTGACGTGGCGCTTCGCCGGCGCGATGCTCGCGCAGACGCTCGCGATCCTCGGTGGCGTGCTTGCGATACTGCGCTTGCTGGAGTGAGGGCGCCGTCTGCGCGTGGGGTTTCCCGCAGAAGCTCTTCCGGGAACAGCGGTGTCCGTGACCGCGTCGGCCTGCGCGGTGGAAAGACCGGCGCCGTTCAGCCTGCGGGACTCGGAGTCAACGGAAGATGCTGTCGTGGCCATGGCGTTACAGTCCACGGTAGCCACTGCACAGGCTGGTTGTCAAGAATCGAGGCATGTCGAGAGTCGAGCCGGGAACGAGAAGCGTGACAGGAAGATTGTCGAAGTCACGGGGCATGGACGTAGTCCAGGCCGGTCATCAGGAATACGGCCGGCCGGGTCGCGCGTTCTTCGGGAAACTGTTCGAGACCCGACACGTCGTGCAGGGAACGGAAGACCCTCAACGCCGCGCCGTCCGACAGACGCACCTCCACCGCGACGCCGGCCAGGGTGAACACGACCAGCGCCCGACGGCGGTCGGGGGAAATGCTGATGTTGCCCATGTATCTCGACGAGAGACCCCGCAACGCCTCCGGGGTGCCGGCGTTGGGGAAGATCGTCGTCTCGCGGCCGTCCGCGAGGTCCACCATCAGCAGCCTCGCCGGGCCGTTCAACACGCCGCCACCGCCCTCATTGTCGAACAGCAGGAACCGCGAACCCTGCCAGTGGTGGACGGCGTGCTGATGGCGGAAACTGCCCCGCACCAGCCGCTTCACGCGTCCGGACCCGGCGTCGAGAATCGCGAACGCGCTCAACTCGCGCATGGACACCACCAGGTCCCCGGACGACACGTCCCGCACGTCCCGCACCTCACCGCCGACCCGGTGGATGAAATTGGAGTGGAGAAGATCGCAAGGTTTCGGTGGACGTCGACGTCGACGTCGACCGGGAGGTTCGAGCAGGACCGGCGCGAAGGGCGAGTCCAGCATGGCGCCCGTCAGATCGATGCTGTCGAGGAGCCGTCCATCCCCGTCGATGACGTTCACGGACTCCAGCCAGGGTCTCCTTCTCTCGCATCGAAGCTCAACGTGCTGCCCCCCCCCCGTCGTTGATGGGAACAAGTATGGGGTTGTCGCCAAACGAGCGCGCGAGAACCAGAACCGAGCCGTCGTTCTCCATGTGCGGCCAGTGATGACTGAGATCCCGACGGAACCAGACCGGATACCCCCGGCGGTCGACCCTGACCGCGCCGCCGGCATCTGCAACACGGGCGGTGGTGCGATTCTTGTTGAAAAACACCACCAGCAGGTCGCCGTTCGGGTATCGTGAAATCCCCTGCGGCGCGGCGTCTCGAGCGAACGAGAACCCGGGGGCGGAACGGTGCGCGTATTCGGCCGCGGCGTCGTCCGCCGCCTGTTCCAGCAGGTCGGGCCGCAGCGGCCAGGCATGCGCGACTTCGCCGTCCGGCCCGAACTGTACGGCCAGGCATCCCCACTCCGGGCAGATCTCCATGAACTGGAAGCGGCCGCCGTACCAGAACACCGGCTCGCGCAGCGAACCGCCGTCCAGAGACTCGATGCGGCTCGCAGCGGCGCATCCGGCCTCGTGGTCTGCGCACCACCGGACTTCTCCGTCCACGAACTCCACGAACGTTCCGTCGTCCGGGACCGCATCCGTGTCCGGCGGAGTCTGCGCGCCGGCATGCGACGCCGCAAAGATCGCCGCCAGGAGCAGGAGAAGCGGCATCTGAATTTCCTCCGTTATTCGTGGCGCAGAGCCTCTCGATGGGGTCGAGGCTGGAAGCCAACGCCGCCGCGTACCGGCCGCGCTGGCTGGGTTCGTCTCCCTGACGGCTGCCGGCGCAAAATCCGATGCTATACCACCCAGGGCGTGCGCTCAAGAGTAGCAGTCGATGACATGGGCGCACGTCAAGCGCCGCGCCCGCCTTTGCCGGGAGCTGGCCACGATCGGCGAGATGTGTTCGGGGTCGCTGACGGCGCGTTGCCGGCGCTGCGGCAAGACCGGTTGCGGCTGCGCCCCGCCGGGCGAGGCACAGCGGGGTCCGGTGCTGTCGCTGACGCGCGCTGCCAACTCAGCGGCCGCTGCGAGGACTGCTGGGAGCGGCGAGCCGCCCACGCCGCCTGACGGGCCCTCACAAATCTGACGTGCACCCGAGGGCGGGCCGCGCGTTGATTCCGGCTCGGCGTCGGTGATATCGTTAGCGGTCCACGGCGCAGAGGGGGGCGCGGACCGCACGCACCGTCCGGCCCCGCCGGCGCTTTCGCAGCCCTTCAGGTGCCGCGCGAGCACCACGGGACACGTCGACCCATCCGGCGTCGTCGGGCGCCGGATGCCCCAGTCATCAGCAGCAAGGAGCACACCAGTATGCGCCGGACCGGGCAGTATCTCTTCACGTCGGAATCGGTCACCGAGGGACATCCGGACAAGATTGCCGACCAGGTTTCGGACGGCATCGTGGACGCGGTGCTGAGGCAGGACCCGACCGGCCGCGTCGCCTGCGAGACGCTGCTGACGACGGGGCTGGTGGTCGTCGCCGGCGAGATCACCTGCAAGGGGTCGACCGATTTCACGGACGTCGTGCGGAACGCGATCCGCGACGTGGGGTACACCCGCGCAAAGTTCGGTTTCGACGCCGACACCTGCGCCGTGCTGTCGTCCATCCACGGGCAGTCGCCGGACATCGCCCTCGGAGTCGACCCGGGCGGCGCCGGCGACCAGGGTCTCATGTTCGGGTATGCCTGCCGCGAGACCGAGTCGCTGATGCCGTTGCCGATATCGTTGGCGCACGAGCTGTGCCGGGGGCTGTCGCGGGCGCGCCGCGAGGGCGTGATCGACTACCTGCGGCCCGACGGCAAGTCGCAGGTGACGGTGCAGTACGACGGCGACGCGCCGGTGCGGGTCGACACGATCGTGGTGTCGAGCCAGCACGACGACCGCGTGGACAACGACCGCATCCGCGACGACGTGCTGACCCACGTCGTCGAACCGATCATCCCCGAAGCGCTGCGCGACGAGAAGACCCGCGTCTACGTCAACCCCACGGGGCGGTTCGTGATGGGCGGGCCGCACGGAGACGCGGGGGTGACCGGCCGGAAGATCATCGTCGACACCTACGGCGGCGCCGCGCCCCACGGCGGGGGAGCCTTCTCGGGGAAGGACCCCACCAAGGTCGACCGCTCCGCGAGCTACATGGCGCGCTACGTGTCGAAGAACTGCGTGGCCGCGGGCCTCGCGGATCGGGTTCAGGTGCAACTGGCCTATGCGATCGGCGTCGCCGACCCGGTATCGGTGCTGGTCGATACGTTCGACACCGCCCGGATCGACGAGCAGCGCATCGGCGCGCTGGTGCGGGAGCACTTCTCGCTGACGCCCGCGGGCATCATCGACACCCTCGACCTCCGCCGGCCGATCTACCGGCAGACGGCGGCGTTCGGCCACTTCGGCCGGTCGGAACCGGACTTCACCTGGGAGCGGACCGACAAGGCGGAGGCTCTCCGCGCCGCGGCCGGACTGTGACGCCGACGGGCTCGCGCCGTCAGGTCCTCGCGGCCAGCAGCAGGTAGACGGCCGAGCCGCCGAAGAGCACGTTGGGGGCCCAGGCGGCGAGGACGGGAGCCAGCACCCCCGCGCTTCCGATGGCCGCGAAGACGCTGACGACGACCCAGTAGGAGAGCGCCAGCACGAGGCCGACGCCCACGCCGGACAACGCCCCGTGCCGGCCGAGAGTGACGGCGAACGGGACCGCGATCAGGGTCAGGATCAGCGTGACGAACGGGAACGACAGCTTGCGCTCGAGTTCGACCCGCAGCGGAACCACGTCGACGCCGCTGGCGACGAGTTCCCCGATATAGCGTTCCAGCTCCCGAAAGTTCATCCGCTCGGCGTCCGGCTGTTCCGTCGCGAAAGCCGCCGGCGGGGCAATCTTCATTTCCTGCCGCGGGCTGGCTTCGAACGCACCGGGACTCCGGTCGTCGCCGAACTCCCGCACCCACGTGCCCCGGCCCCGCCACCGGTCTTCGTGGATTGCCGCCTCGGCGAACCGGCGCTCGGCGAGACGCCACTCGCCGTCGGCGAATCGATAGACGGTGAGTCCGCTGAGCCGCACGTCGACGGGGTCGAAGTGCGCGTAGTTGTAGATGGCGCCGTCGTCGCCCGCAAGCCAGCGCCGCTGCAGGATGTCGACGTACTGCGGGGAACCGCCGCGAATGACCCGGCGCAGATCGGCGGCCCGGCGGTTGGCGTCGGCCAGGAAGCTCTCGCTCATGCCGAAGAGGGCGCCGCTCCAGAGCAGCGCGAAACAGAAGAGCGGCGCCGCCATGCGATAGAGGCTGATGCCGCACGCCTTCATCACCGTGAGCTCGCTCGTCCTGGCGAGCACGCCGACGGTGACCAGCGTGGCGACCAGGGCCGAGATGGGCAGGACGTAGTAGACCCACTGCGGCGTGGCGTACCAGAAGTACTCCAGGACGACGTCCAGCGTCGTGTCGCCCCGGAACAGCCGGTCGGAGATTTCGAGAAAGGTCGCGATGTAGAAGATGCCGAGGAACCCGACGAACGAGAGCGCGACCAGCTTGAAGTACTGCTTGGCGACGTAGCGGTCCAGCAGGTTCAGGCCCAGGCCGAGACCGCGCACCGTCGTCACTCCGCGTCCCGCGTTCACGGGCGCCGGCGGGTCGGGGTCGGCCGCGGGCGGGACGGGGTCGGCGGCTGGCGGCGCGGGCGGCCGGCGGAGGAGGGGGGGCAGAGCGGGGAAGAGGCGATGCTCCCCGAAACGGTTGCGCCACACCAGCAGCGCGGCGCCGAACCCGCCCAGAACGACGTTGCTGACCCACATCGCCCAATGGGGCGAGAGGAGGGCGCTCTTCGCCAGCGCCTGGGCGCCGAAAGTCAGGACGTAGTACGCGAAGATGACGCCGATGCTCAGGCCGAAGCTGGCGAGCTTGCTGTCCCTGCGGGTCGTGACGCCGAGGGCGAGGCTGATGACCGCCAGCACCAGGCACGCAACCGGAAAGGAGAACTTCTGGTGGATCTCCATGATCGGGTTGTGCGCCGGGAGCTCGCGGGCCTCGAGCTCGGCCGCCTGCGTCCGCAGCTCGGCGATGGTCATCTCCCGCAGCCCCCGCGTCAGGCTGTCGGTGGGGAAGATGTCGTCGGGGTCGAGACGGAGGACGGTGTCGTCGAAGCGGTTGACGTTGTAGGTGGCCGGGTCGTTCCGAGCGACCTCGTGCGCGGCGCCGGAAGTCAGCACGACGTCGACCTGCCGGTTCGCCGGGTCGAGCAGAATGCGCCCTTCGTCCGCGACGTAGACCCGCGGCGCGTTTTCGTCGCGGGCGTCGGCCAGGAAGACACCGGACCAGCCCGTGCCCTGGATGTCGACCTCGTTGACGTAGAGGACCATGCCGGGGAGGCTCTGATCGAAGACCCGCGCCTTCACCTCGTTCTCGGTCCTCGCCGCGACCGTGCGAAAGACGATGTCGCGGAACGCCTGATTCGCGTCCGGCAGCACCTCGATGAGCACGTAACCCGTGGCCAGGGCCGCGACCACGGCCAGCGCGACGACGGGGCGCAGCAGGCGGTAGATGCTCACGCCGCAAGCCTGCATCACGACGATTTCCCGATCCCCCGACATCCGGCCCAGTCCCATCAGCAGGCCGATGAGAATCGACATCGGAATGGTGATGCCGAGGCCCTGCGGCACGAGCGTCAGCATGAGCCGGACGATCGTCCGGGTATCGACGCCCTTCGCGATCAGTGCCTGAGCCTCCTGCATGATCGGTTCGATCATCAGCAGGAAGGTCAGGACGAGCAGGCTCAGAAGGACCAGCGGCAGCGTTTCGCGCAGGACGTAACGGTCGATTAAGCGGAACATCGGGCGAGATTGTACGCGTCAATCCGGGGCCGCGAAGCGGAGCCGGACCCTGGCCGTCCAGGCCCGACGACCGGCGCCGGCCGCCGCCAGGAGGCAATGTCGGCCGGCCGACATGCGCGTCCGCGCCGGCCGCCGAGCGGGTTCGCTCGACGGTCCTGGCGCCTCGTTCATCCCGGCAAGCTCCGCCGCGGAGAAGGGGCGGAGACCGCGGCCCGATCGACCTTGCCCGGCCGTGGAAATCCGCGCTTCGAGCGATCCGTTTCCCGGCTGAGGAGCGCCCTCCCTTGTCGGATCCCCGCTTTCGTGGGTCCGATAAGGGATGTTCTCTTGAATTGTCGATTCCCGCTCGCAGACGTCCGGCGGCAACCCGATTCACTCGTCCGACGACAGTTCCCGCAACGGGGGAAAGGAGGGCGCATGCCCGAGAACGAGATCAGCCATTCCAGACGCGGACCGGTAGCGGTAGACGCAGCCGGCGCCGTGAGGTCCGGCCGAACCCGGTCGATCAGCAGAAACGGACGGGAATGCGGGATCCGGCGCCGCGGGGCGGCGCACGGAAAGGAGCGGCGGATGACGCCGCGCCCGCGGTTCGGGCCGATGCGCATGAACGCGGGACGTTCCGACATGCCTGGAGGCTCTGACGCGCCGGCTGCCCGGCAGGGAACACGATGAGGACCGGGGCGTCCATCCCGGCGGGATCCAGCCGCCAGGATGGACGCGCAACGCACGTTGACGAGAACGAGGGTCAATATACCACGGCGGGAGCGCCTCGGCTGAAGCTCGCGCCGGACGTCGGCCAGCCGATTCTGACCGGCGTGCGGGCGATCGCCGACAACCGGCCGTTCGTTCAGAAGGCGATGAACGCGCGGGTCGGATGGCTGGAGGCGAAAGCGGTGCTGATGATCTATGCCGCGTGCGCGAACGTGTGGTCCGGCTATGCCGGCGGGGTGTGCCTGCACCGGCAGGAGACGATTCGGCAGCTTTGCGAGTGCGGCAAACGCCGATTCCGCGACATGGTCCGCTATCTCGTCGCCGGCGGGTTCCTGCGCATCGAGCAGCGCGGGGCCGGGAAGTCCGCACGGACGATCGTCATTCCCGTCCCGGCTCTGCGGCTGACCGGGCAGCCGCGCGCTCCGGAGGACAAGGCTGGTGGCGGGCAGCCGCACCCTCCGGGGGGTAAGGCTGGCGGCGGGCGGCCGTACCCTCCGGGGGGTAGGGCTGGCGGCGGGCGGCCGTACCCTCCGGGGGGTAGGGCTGACGGCGGGCGGCCGTACCCTCCGGGGGGTAGGGCTGACGGCGGGCGGCCGCACCCTCCGGGGGGTAGGGCTGAATCAGCCAGCCGTACCCCTCGGGAGGTGCGGCAGGAAGTACTGCTGGATCTTGAAACTCGGGCGGCGCCTGAGAGCGCCGCCGCCCGAGGAGAACCGGAGGATCGAGTTCGAGGCGGGGCGGGCGCCTCCGAAGGCGCCCGCCCGGGGAGGGGGCGGATGGGCGCCGAGGTCGAAGAGCTGGCGGCGGCGTTGGCGATGCCGCCAGCGGCCGACGCCGAGGTCCGGGCCGCGGGCGCGGCGCGGCTGCGGGCGGTGGTCGAGGAACTGCGCCGCCGTCGCCGGCCGGCGCCCGGGGCGTCGCCCGCGTCGCCCGCGCCGCCCGCGCCGCCCGCGCCGGCGGCGGTCTCGCCGGACGAGATCGACGTGGAGGCCGAGGGGCGCAGATGGATGGAGGTCTACGCGAGCCGGCGGGCGGCGCGGGGGACGCCCGGCGTCTACGGCCGCGCCGAGCAGCCGGGGTTCAGTGCGCCGGAGTACGCGGGGCGGCCGTCCGCGGACTGGAACGAGGGAGGAGATTCCTGACGCCTTCGGGGCCGCACCCCCGACCATCAGGTCGGCCGCCGCGAGCCTGACGACCGCCGTGGTGGAAACCCGTGTCGCACCGCGCCCGAAGGGCGCCGGCGAACGCCGCGGGCGCCGGCGGACGGAATGCGACGCGGAGCGATGGCGCCGCGTGCGCGCGGCCGTACGGCAGCGCGACAGCGGGACGGGACGCGGCGCCGGGCGCGCCATCGATGCCCGCGAACGCGACCACGCGGCTGGCCGTGTTTTACTCCATTCGGTGGTGGCGGATCATGTTTTCGCGTTCTGTTCATCATCCGCGAAAGCAAGATCCCAGGCGTCGAACCGGATGGCGGCCGGATTCGGCGGTCCGATGAATGCGCAGCCACGGACTGCGGGAGAGGGAGCATGACGCACGAGGCGGTGCCGGAGACATCGACGGCGGTGTCGGGGATCGGATTCGGCTGGAAGCATCCTGCATTCACGCCAGCCAAGGTCTATGCCGGCACGGCGAACACGGGGAGCGTGGCCGGGGTCGAGTTCCGCATGGACAACTCGATCGAGGGCATCGCCCAAATGACCGTAGGAAAGTTCACCATCAACCCCACCATCCATGACGCGACCGGCCAGAGCATGGCGGACCGACGGGCGTGGAACACCCTGCTCGACGACGTCAGCGACGTCGAGGTCACGTACATAGTCGATTTCGACGCAGCGAACCCGGACACGCCCGAGAAATTCTTCAACAGGTGCCGCGAGGTGGCGAACGCCAATACGCCGTTGACTCTGATCTGGCATTACACGTCCGGCGATTCCGACGAGGCCGACTTCATCATCGGCCCGTTCGGCAAGCCGATCGACGTCGGGCAGATGGTCATGGGCGCGGCGACGTTGAAATACGCCGGCCGCAAGGCTTCGACCCGCGCCTGAGAGGGCGCCGACCGACGACCTGCGTCTGCAAAGCAGTTGCGCCGCACGGGTATCCCGAGCGCGCGGGAAGCGTGAAGCGATGGCATGGAGCCCGAAGCCGCTGGACCGGACGTATCGGATTCCCGACGGAACCCCGCTCCGCGAGTTCGCGCGGGTCGTCGTCTTCCGCCCGCTGAACGTGACCCAGGCATACCGTGTCGAGGTCGGCGCCTTCGGGCGCTTCCTGACCAGCCTGTCGCCGGAAGAATTCGATCGGTACGTCGAGACCGATCTGAAGACGGCGTCGTCCCGCGCGGCGCGCCGCGACCCGAAGCAGGATGCCGCGGAGATGGCCGCCGCGCGCCGAGCGGACCCGTCGAAGACGCTCGACCTGCGGCGGGCGTGCCTCTACGCCGTCCGCGAGATGGACGGCGAGCCGGTCAGGACGCCGCCCGGGGCCTTCGACGATCCGGACCGGGAGTGCTGGCTGGACGACCTGCCGCGCGCCGCGGTGGCGCAGCTGGGCGCGGTCATCGCCGAAGACGCCGGGCTGCTGGAGACGGAGGCCGAAGCGGGGGAAGGCGAGCGCGGTTCTACCGCGCCCTGATTCTCCGCGACGGGACGCCGGCGCCGCTGGAGTGGGCGGTCTGGCGGGTCTGCGAAGACTTCCACTGCGCGCCGCCGGCCGCGTTGCGGCTGCTGGTCGGCGACGGCTGGACGCCCGCGCCGACGATGCGCCGGATCGCCGAATACCGCGCCGTCGCCTGGTTGCACGGCGAGGTCGAGCGCACGCAGAAGCTTCGGGGGCAGGAGTTCGCCGCGGCGGCCGAGGCGCTGGCGCGGCATCCCTCCATCGGGCTGTACACGGACGCGCTCCGGAGAGCGACGGGATAAGAGCATGGCGACTGCCGACTTTGGCTACTGGCTGCGGCTGAAGGACGACCTGACGCAACCGCTGCATGCCGCGGCCGGCAGGATCGAGAGTTTCCGCGCCGGCATGGCCGCGGTGTTCGCCGCGGCCGGATTCGGTCTGAAGGTCAGCGCGGAGCGGGTGCTGGTGTGCGAGGGCGCCTGGCTCGCGGCCATCGGCGACGCCGCGGCCGCGCGGCAGCGGCTGACGGTCCTGGCCGCGGTCGGCGGCGGCGCGGCCGGCGGTGGCGCGCCGGCCATCCGCGTCGACGCGCCGGCGATGACCATCAACCTCGACGGCCGCGCGGTCTACCGCCTGACGTCGGCGCACTCGGCCCACGAGGAGCACCTGCGGGGCGGGCGCCGCTGACATGGCGACGATCTGGAACGCGCCCGTCACCGAACCCGGCGCCGCCGGCGACGTCGGAATCCGCTATCGCCAGACCCGCGACGCCGGGCTCGACACACGGCGGGGTCGAATGAACGTCTTTCAGGGTGCGCCCTATCCCCCTGTCCTCGGAACGCCGCTGTACGGCCGCGTGTGGCAGGTGCGGGGCTCAGCACCGGACTATTACCTGCGGATCGACCTGGCCCCCACGCAGCATGGGCAGCGGCTCGACCTCGGAAACGACCTCACGCCGACGCAAGAAGCCACTTGGCGGGCAGCTATTAGCGATGTGAAAACGGGAATTCATTACGGGCCATGGCCGCTCGCGTCGGATCGCTCGGCGACCATGCACGGCGCGACCGATCCCTACAATTTGTCTATCTCGCAGGCAGACGGCGACGCCATCTTCACCGCCAGGCGCGCGGGCCACACGAGGTGGACGCTGGTCATCTTCGACCCGGCCGCGTCGCGCCGGACAACCGCGGACGGCATCATCGCCGATTCGATTCCCGAACATCCGCCCGGTCCGGACATCCGGCTGGCCGGCGCCCGCCTCGCGGGGCACCAACTCCGGACCGGCACGCTGTCGGTCGAGCAGCGCATCAACCAGCGGACGACGTGCGAGTTCGAGTCGCTCTGGACGCTGACGGTCGCGGACTCCCACCTGCTGACCGAGGACGGCGTCCGGATCGCGCTCGAAGACGGCGCGGAGTTCCTGACCCTGGAGCTCCACCGGCCCCGGCTGCCGCGGTTCGGTGACACGCTCTCCATCGACCTGCCGCACACGTCGTTCCGCCAGCGCGTGCTCGACCGGCGGCCGCTCGTCTACTGGGCGCTCGACGAGCGGCCGGGGCGGACGCACGTGCGCGACTGGTCGGGGAACGGCCGCTGCGGCGCCGTCAGCGCCGGCGTGCTCCTGCGCCACCGGCAGAGCCGCAAGGCGGCCGTGCCCTACGGCGGCGCGCCGCGCATGAATACGGGCCCGATCAGCCTGGCGGACTTCCCGCTGCCCGACGAGTGCACGGTGCAGGTCTGGCTCGACTTGTCGCGGTTCAAGCCGTCCGGCACCGAGATGATCATCGATCTGCCAGGGCCGGTCGGCGTGAAGCGCCGTCTCGACTCGGAGCTCCGTCTCGTGGGCCCGGGCGGCGCCGAGCAGACCGTCTCGTGGCCCGGCGGGTCGGGGTGGCACCTGCTGACCGTCATCCTCGCCGGCCGGCACTGGGTCGTGCGCATCGACGACCGGACCGTCGTGGACGAACCCCTGACCGCGGACGCCGGCGCGATGGGAACGCTCACCCTGGGTTTCGAGAACCGTCAGGGTGAGTGTGAGTGTGAGTGGTGGATTGACGAGTTCAGCGTCGTCCCTTACGCGCTCACCGCCGACGAGGTCGCCGGCGACTACGCGGCGCGCGCGCACCTCCGCGTCTTCGACGGCGTGGTGCTCGATCCGTCCATCCGCGGCCGCGAGCACTCGGGCGAAGCCGACGTCCGCGTGCACGGCGCGGGGCAGGGGATGCTGCTGGAGCGTGCGGCGGTGACGCATCCGGTGGTCACCGACCCCGACGCGTCTATCGGCGACACGATGGACGGGCTGCTGACGGACCGCGCGCCGGAGAGCGGGTTGAACACGGACGGCGTGCATTTCCAGACGCCGGCCGGGCGCCAAGTGTCGGCCGGGCGCCAGGTCTATGCGCTGCAGACGCTGTACGAGGTCTTCCGCCACCTCGCGGAGACCGGCGGCGGCAACCTGTGGGTGGCGCCGTGGGGAGAGATACAGGCCGTGCCGAGATCCGACGTCCCGGCTTCCGGCGTGCGCCTCGACGGGATGAAGTGCTCGAACTCCGAGTCGATGGACGATTCGCAGCACCTCCGGACGACGCAGGTGCTGGCGGGCGCGGCCGGCGCCCGCGGCGAGACCGTCGAGTGGTTCACCGGCGACGGCGCCAAGAAGAAGTTCGGGCCGCTGCGCTACCCGCCCGACACCGTCCTCGACATCCGGGTCGACGGCGCATCGGAGCCGTGGACCGGCGACGCGCCGCCGTGGACGGTCTCGGCGGACGACTTCACCCTCGTCCGGAACGCCGCCCCGCCGGCGCCCGGGGCCTCGCCGCCCGGGCCGGACGGCACGAACGTCATGGTCAGCTACCGCTCCGACTTCCCCATCGTCGCGGAGGTCGAATCGGAGGACGGCCGGCGCCTCTACGGCCGGTGGGTGCGCATCGACGAGGACCGGACCGCCGACGACGTGCCGCTGGCGCTCGAGCGCGCGCGCACCCGGCTCGACCGCCACGACACGCCGGCGAAGCGGCTGAGCGTCACCACCGTGCGCGGCGCGCTCGGCCCCCTCGTGGTCGGCGGCCTCGCCCGCTGCCACTTCCCGCGGCTGCACGAGATCGACGATCTCGACATGCTCGTCGACACGGTCCGGACGCGCGTGCAGGCCGGGGCGGACGCGGAGCTGGTGCACGACGTGGAGCTCGTGGCGGACGGCTACGAGTCGCGGTTCCTCGACTACCTACGCGAGATCGGCAAGATCACGACACCGTTCCGCCTCGCGGCGGGGAAGCGGGCGGAGGCCTCGACCCGCCACACGCTCGACCCGCTCGACGCCGGCTTCGAGGGCGTCATCCTCCCCGCGGCCCTGGGCGGCAGCGACTCCGCCCCGAACACCACGCGCGGGGAGTGGACGCCCATCGCCGGCGGGGTCATCGCGCAGATGAACGGGCGGTCCCTGGCGAGCCTGCAGGGCGCGATGGTGCTGACCTTCAACGCCCACGTGGACCCGCCGGCCGCGGAGACCACCTGGTCGGCCGCGGTGCGGCTCTGGAACCGCACCGGCGGCACGGCCGTCGAGGGCGCCGCCGTCAACGTCACGTGCAGCGCACGGACGCTCCATCACGTCCCGCGCCTCGCGCTGTCACCGGCGACCGCGGAGTACGAAGTCCAGTACCAGCTCATCTACAGCGGGTCGGAACGGCGCCGCCCGCGGCTCTGGGTCACCGCCGCGACCCTGACGGCCGGCGCCCGGGGGGGCTGATCACCGATGGCTGACGTCCTGGCACTCGAGCGGAGCCGGCACGGGCTCATGGAGGTCTGCAATGGCTGACACCCGCATCTCGCAACTTCCCGATACCGCGGTCCAGGACGACGCCCTCGTCGTGCCGGTCGTCGAGACGGCCGGCGCGACGAAGACCACCAAGCGCCAGAGCGTCGGGACGATGCTGTCCGGCCGCGCGAAAACCGACCTGTCGAACCTCGACGAAGACCTCACGCCCTCGGAGCAATCGACCATCCGCGACCGGATCGGCGCGCACGCCGGCGGGACCGGCGCGGTCGATTTCGACAGCTTGGCGTCCGACCTGCGCGACGCCGTAGAGAAGTCGGTGGCGGTCGGTGGGATATCGCTGACCGACCGGAACGTCGAGTTCGTCTCCGACGACGCGACGCACTTCGCCATCACCCTCCCGCGCGAGATGCCGGATCCGGCGGTCGGCGACGCCGGAAAGCACAGCAGGGTCAACGACACCGAGGACGGCTATGAACTCGTCGACGCCCCGCGGGAAGTGCCCGCCGGCGGCGTCTCGGGGCAGGTGGTCAAGCGCACCGCGACCGGCTACGAGTGGGGCGCGGACGCCGGGCTGAGCGAGGCGGAGGTCAAGGCCGAGATCCGTCCCGAGGCGCAGGTCGACCTCGCCGCCCTGTCCTCGGTCCAGCAGGCCGCGGCGCGGATGCGCATCGGCGCTTCGAGCGGCGCCGGCCACGACGGCGTCGAGACGCTGGAAGTCCGGGCCACGCCGCCGCCCGCCGCCGACTACTCCCGCGGCGACGTGATCGACGTGGGCGGCGCGCTCTACGAGCTCGTCGCCGACGACGCCGACGCCTCCGTCGTCAGTGGCGCGGCGGCGGCGACGTCCGGCGTCTACGTCGGCGGGCCGCTCTTCGAGTGGTCGCCGACGGCCAGCGGCCACGCGCTCATCCGCGCGCTCCTGCCGAAGTCCGCGCTCGGCGCCCCGCCGCCCGCGGGGCTGGCGTTCCTCTATCGCGACTCCACCGGCTATACGCTGCGCGAGGCGAGCTACCCGGGCACCGCCGTCGGCCTCCGGCGCGACTCGTCGCGGGACACCAGGACGCACTACGGCTACGCCACGCCGGCCACCGGGGAGCGGATTCCGACCGCGGCCGGCGCACGCTACCGCGTGGATTTCTTCGAGCCGGAGACGAGCACGGCGGCGCAGTTCTCGCGGCGGCGGACCGTGCACGACGCCGACCGGTGGGAGCTCGTCGACCGCGGCCTGACCGCCACCATCGACGCGCGCATCGAGAGCGGCGTCGGGGTGGCGAACGGCGCGCTGCCGACTACCCTGCCGCGGCCGGCGGGAAGCGCGGCCAGCCCGCCGAGCGTGCGGGCCGTCACCGCTGCTCTCGACGCTTCGCTCACGGACGGGGCGGCGGCGTGGGGGCCGGCCCGAAACTACGATGCGGCGGCGTCGCTTCGGGCGGTCGCGGACGGCGACTACCACCGCGCCGGCGACCGAGAGCTCGTCATCGACCCGCACTCCGGCGACCGTAAGCTGCTGCTGGCGGCCCACGCCATCCGGATCGGCGGCGCGGCCTGCAGCGCCTCGATCACGGCGCACGGCCACGGCGTGGCGCACAAGCGCAGCGCGCCCGTCGCGGTCGGACAAGGAACGGACGTCGAGCGGTTCGAAGGGCGGACCGGCGGGGTGCTGCGCGTCCACTCCGTCGCCCTGCCACGGGAGGGCGACGTCGTCTCGTTCAACCGCGTCAACCGGGGAACGGTCAACGTCACCGAGCGCTACCGCGTCATCAAAGCGGGAAACGGTTGGTTCGAAATCTACGAGGGGACCGTGCTGACGGAGGCCGCCGACGACGACGGCCGCTGGTTCACGGTCGCGGTCGGCGGGTTCACCGGCGACGTGGCGGACGTCACGGCGGCGAGCCGCGTGCCCGCGGTGCAGTCGGGCGCGGCCGGCTGGAAGCTGACGGTAGACGATGCGACGGCGTTCGAGGTCGGCGACGTAGTGTCGATCACGGGGATGGACGGTCTCGACGCGAACACGCTCTATCCCGTGCGCGACCGGTCGTCCACGTCCATCACCATCGTCGATCCGAAGACGGGCGTCGCCATCGACACGGCGCACGCGGTACGGCTGAGCGTCCACACCGACACCGATCTTCCCGCGGCCCTCGCCGACCCGCTGCCGATCGCCTTTCCCGACGTCATCCGTACGGCCAGGGGAGGAATGGCGGCCTCGTCGGGCGTGCGCCGGCCGCAAGAGGTCATCGCGTGGATCAGGGCCGCGGACGAGACCGCGGCGAAGGCCGGCGTCGGTGCGGCGACCTTCTCGAACGACGGTCTCGGCGCCGCGCCGACGGGGGCCTGGTGGGACTTCGCGGACGTTCCGTCCGGCAGCGGGGAAGTGTGGGAGCTTCGGGCGTGGGTCAGTCCCGACAGGACACCGGGCTGGACCTTCGGAACCTGGTCGGCGGTCCAGATCACGAACGCGACCCTGGTCAACAAGCAGTTCTCGGCGTCGAGTGACGGCTCGACCGGCTGGCGCGACACGTACCGGAGCGGCGACCCGTGGCAGCGGGACCGCAACCCTTCGACGGGCCAGTGGGGGCCGGCGCGGCCGTTGGCGGCGGACGACAGGCTCCGGGCGTCGTGGGGGTACGTCGTCTCCACCGAGGTCGCCTGGAGCAGCCACCGTCAGGGTTCGGTCGTCGCGTTGCCGGCGCAGATCGATCTGACCGGTTACCGCGACCTTCGGGTGCGGGTGGACATACTCGATTCGTCGCGCGACAACGTCCGCAGCGGCTACGCCGACCTGCCGGCGGTCGTCGCCGCGCCGTACGCGCAGCGGAGCAGTCAGCCGCGGTGGAACGACGAGGCTTCGTTCACCGTCGCCAGCCAGGCCGCCGGCGGCACGTGGGCGACGGTCATGAACGGCGTCGAGGGGCCGGCGCCCGGCAGCGGAGACAAGGGCGACGCCCGCCTCGCCATGAAGTTCATCCAGCCGAGCGGCGACCCGGGGAAGGCCCTCGCCGGATTCCTGTTCATCTATGAGGCGAAGGACACCGGGTTGACGCATCGGCTGACGTTCGAGGGACGGTAATGGCATACCTCACCCACTACACGCAGGCGCCGTTCACGGGTTCGCGGCAGCGGTACATCGCCAGGCTCTACGCGGCACAGACCGACGCCAACCGCGCGGCGGACGGCGACCGCAAGGTCACCGCCTACGACGGCAGCGTGTCGAACGACGCCGAGATCGGCGCGCTCATCACCATCTTGAACCCCGGGAAGGGCAACGTCAGCAAGGTGCTCACCCTGACCGCGGACCGGCAGCGCAAGCTGATCGTCGAGGAATCGGCCGAGTGGGCCGACGACCTGTGCGAACTGCTTTCGCCCACGCTGTACATTCGCGCCGGCGCGCAGAACGCCGAGGCGGTGGCGCGCTACGCCGAGACCCGTGCCCGCATCATTTCCGCGCCCGCGGTCATGCAGGCGGCGGCGCGGGCGGGGTGGACGCCGACCGTCATGCGGGGGCTGTTGAACGCCCAGAAGCAATTGCAGCCGCCGGACCCGCGGCAGGTGCGGCGCTTCTTCAGGCAACACAACTACTCGGCGTCGCACCCGCCGGGGTCGTGGACGGCGGCCATCCACACGACCGGCGGGTCGCAGCAGATCCACGCCATCTTCCCCGCATCGTCCAGCGCGCGTGACACGGACACGTGGGACCCGCTCGCCGATGCGCAGACGCCCACGATCTGGAACACCACGACCGGCGGGCGGCTGGTCGTGCCGATGGACAAGCAGGCAGACCCGATGGATTTCTCCACGGTGTAGAGGAGAGAGGGGAGCGAACGTCCGAGGCCCGCCGCCGCCGCCACCACGGAGAAAGGAGCCGCCCCATGCGCGAGACGTTCAAGCTCTTTCTGGTCGCCGTCACCGCCGCCGCCGCCGCGTCCTGGGCGACCCCGCGGGCGCAGCCGCTGGACGCGGAGTTCCGCTCGCTCCACGTCGAGGACTTCGCCGCCGCCGGCGAGGTCCGCATGTTCTCGGTGGACGCCGACGCCTCCGTAGCGGGCGCGCAGTGCCCGGCGGGGTGGACGCCGTTCACGGCCGCGGCCGGGCGGTTCCCCGTCGCCGTCACGAACAGCGGCACGCTGGCCGGGACCCTGGGGGCCGCCTACGCCGACACCGACGGCCCGGTGCGCCGCGGGGGAACCGCGCAGCGCGTCACGGCGCAGCCGTCGGCGACGTGGACGGGGAGCTTCCGCGGACGGCGGGTGACGCCGTCGGCAACCTTCTCCGGGCGGCGGGTGACGCCGTCGGCAACCTTCTCCGGGTCGCGGGTGACGCCGACCGCCACGTTTTCCGGGTCGCGGGTGACGCCGACCGGCCGTATCAGCTTGGGCGCGCACCAGCATCCCGCCACGTTTTCCGGGTCGCCGGTAACACCGACCGCAACCTTCCGCGGAACGGCGGCGTCGCACTCCCACGATTATCGCCGGGGAATCGGCATCGGGGACACCGAGCGTGTGAATGTGGGCGGTCTTTTTGGCGCCTACGCCCAGACGGCCACCTCGCGCGCGACCCTGACGCCGGCCGGGACGGTATCGGTCAGCCCGATCACGCCGGCCGGGGCGGTGACGGTCGGCTCTTCTCCGCTGAGTGGCCCCGTGGCGATGGACTCGATCACACCGGCCGGGTCGGTGAGGGTTAGCTCGATCACGCCGGCCGGGGCAGTGAGGGTCGATTCGATCACACCAGCCGGGTCGGTTACCGTCCGCCCGTTCACACCGGCCGGGTCGGTCTCCGGGACCGTCTCGGTGAGCTCCATGACGCTGTCGACGTCGAACCAGGCGCCGCCAGCGCCGGGGGTGCAGCTACTGTTCTGCGTCGCGGAGGCGTGAGGCGAACCAGGACGAAACTCAGAGTGGAGCGCCATGAACATCGGCGTGCCGCGGGCGCCGAGAGTCTGTCCACCGTGGGCGGTATGGGCGTGCTGTTGATCGTGGGGGGATTCTTCGTCGTCGCCGGCCACTTCGGCTTTCGCGTCGACGCCCAGCTCCACGACGTCGGCGGCGTCCTTCATCGACTCGCCGAGGCCATCCGCATCAGCACCGCGGCCGTGGCGCGCGCGGGGCCGGCGAGGTGGTGATGGGCGGCATCGACGTCCTCGGCGGGGTGTTCGACGGCGTGGCGAAGATCGTCGGCACCTTCAAGATGTCGCCGGCGGACCGCGCGAAGCTGCAGCAGAGTCTCTTCGAGCTCCAGTTGAAGGCCAACCAGCAGGCGCTGGACTACGAGGCGCGGCGGGTCGCGGAGAGCGCGAAGACCATCCGTGCCGAGGCGGCGTCCGACAACTGGCTCGCCGCCTCCTGGCGCCCCATCGTGATGCTCGCCCTGACCGCGCTGATCGCGCTGCACTGGCTCGGGCTGACGACGGACAACCTGCCGGACGATCAGATCCTCAGCCTCTTCCAGCTCGTGAAGATCGGCCTCGGCGGCTACGTGGTCGGACGCAGCGGCGAGAAGATCGCGCGGGAATGGAAGCGCGTTTCGGGCGCGGGCGGCACGCCGGAGAAGCCGTGACCGCCGGCGCCCGCACCGCCGCGACGGTTCGTCGCCCCCCGGCCGGCGCCGCCTTCCTCCGCGGGCGCTGCTCGATGCCGCGCCCGCGATGGACCGACGGCGGCGGGCCGGCAGGCGGCCGTCATGCTGCGCATCGGCTGCCCGCGGTGAGAGGGGAGTGGCTATGCTCGACGGCTGGTGCGGGATGGACGGGCTGTGCGGCTGGGCGATGGTGCGGCACACCGCGTTCCGCTTCGCGCTGCACTTCAGCCTCGGCGCCGGCGTCGCGCTGCTCTGCCTGACGGCGTGGTCGGAGCTCTCGGCCCGGGGCTGGCTCTGGCGTCTCCGGGGACTCAGCTTCTTCACCCTGCCGGCCCTCGCCGCGGTGCTCGTGATCTTCATCCGCGAGCCCTGGGACGTGGCGCACGGCGACCCGGCGTTGAAGAGCATGACCGACCTCGCGAGCTGGTGCCTGGGCGTCGGCGTCGCCGAGCTCGGGCTCTACCGCCTCGAACCGCGCCTCGGCGCCGCCCGCGAAGCGATCGACGAGCAGCGCCGCGGCATGGAGTCCCGCCGCTCGCCGACGCCGCCCGGCGGCTGAACGCCCGGTCGGTCGTGCGCCGAAAACGGGCGAGCTCCGAACCGCGGCCGACGTCGAGCCAACCCCGCCGAACCGCCCGGGTCCGCCGGACGCTCCGACGGTCCCGGGCGCCTGCCTGCTTGACGCGAGGTGTTTCTGTCAAAGCGCCGGTTCGACGTGCGCCGGCGGGCGGGGGAGAAGAGGTGGCATGGACACCGGGGCGGCGATCGTCGAGCGGGTGATCGATCGGGAGGGCGGGTGGAAGCTGACCGACCGTCCGTCGGATGCCGGGGGCCTGACCTACGGCGGCATGACCTGGGCGACCTTCGCCGCCTGGCGGAAGCGCACCGGCCGGCCCGCGGTCTCCGCGGCGGATTTCGCGGCGGCGGCGGCGTCACGGACGCGGCGGCCGGCGCTGCGGGCCGAGATCCGCCGGGCGTACGCCGACGAATTCGTGTCGCCGTTCGACGGGCTGCCGGCGCCGCTCCGCGAACTGGCCGCGGACGTCGCGGTCCACGGCGGGCGGCGGCTGGGCGTCCGCGTCCTGCAGCGGGGGCTGCGGGGCGCGGGGTTCACGCCCCTGGCCGTCGATGGGCGGATGGGTCCGGAGACCCGCGGACGGGCGGATGACGCCGAACGCGCCGGTGCCGTCCCGGCCGTCGTCGAAGAGGCGACGTGGGCGCGGCTGCGGGCCTGCGGCCGCATCGTCCAGCGGCGCCCGGCCGACCTGCCGAACCTCGTCGGCTGGATCAACCGGGCGCAACGGTGCAAGGCGGACGTCCTCGCCGGCTAGCGCCAGACTGGCTGGTCCCGACAGCGGCAGGCGCGAACGGCGTGTCAGGGCAGAGCAGGGCGGAGGCTGACCCGGGCTCGCTCTGGAGTAGTGCGCGGGCATCGCGGGCGTCTTCGACGTCGGGCGCCGCTCCCAGAACCCAAGGCGTCTAAACATCGGACCGCGGCTGGCAGGCCGCGACGGTGTTCGGCGCCGCCGCGGACCGGGGGAGGGGGGGCGTCGTCGACTCGGCAGGACCCGCTCATCCGTCGCGTTCCCCTTTCTTCCGCCGCTGACGCTCCACGCGGCACGACGTGCAGGTCGCCCATCGACCGACCGGCTGCCGGCCGCAGCGGGTGCACAAACCCTTCTTCCGGAGCCGGACCGTCCGCTGGCGGCGGTTCGCGGCCCGGCGCGCCAGCACGGCGCGCCGCGCGGCGGCCGCCCCCCGGCGCAGATCCCGCTCGAAGCGGCGCGATCGCGCCCGCTCGCGTGCGGCGCAGCGGCGGCACAGGCGACGGCCCGGCCGCGAGCCGCGGGCTCCACACCGGCTGCAGACGTCAGGCGCCGCCGCCAGCCGGCGCCGCATCATGGCGCGGTACTCCCGGGCGCGCGCCGCCTCGAGTGCCGCGCAATCTCCGCACGCGCGCCGTCCCGGCCGCGCCTTCGACCCGCATCGGCGACATTTCGTATCGAGATGGCGTATAGAATATGACCCCATGACGATGACCGGCGCAGCGCCGCGGCCGTGCAGCCTGGGGAGCGACGTGGAGACGCGGAAACGTCTTCACGAACTCGCCCGCGAGATCGACTGCTCGACGGCAGCCGTCATCAGGACGCTGTCCTTCGCGACGCCCGACGTCGTCGAGACGTGCCGACGACTCCGGGCTGAATCGAGAGTTCGGGCGGCGCAGGTAGATTGATCGCCGCTCCGTGCGCAAGGTGTCCGGGCCGGGTATCCGGCTGCGCACGTATTGGGTCCGATAAGGGATGTTATGTTAACTTACGGCTGCGAAATGGGCCTTTTTCGCGCCAAAAGAAGCCCAAACGAGAGACCTTCGGGCAATCACGCTCGGAGACCTTCGCAGTTCCGTGAGCCGCGGCCTTTCACCCGGCAGACCGTTTGCGCAGTCCTGGACAGCGGGAACTCGTGACGCGGTACGAACGGACATCGTTCCGCGTACGCACCGGCGTCATGGAACGACGTCGTTCCGCGGCGTGCCCCCGGCGGCCAGCAGGTCCGCACCTTTCGAACGACGTCGTTCCTGGCGTGCCCCCGGCGGCCAGCCAGTAGAAACGGCGCCGTCGCCGGGCCGGATGGGCGGCGCGCGGAGCCGCAACGCGACCGCGAGGTCGCGTGGCCGGGATCAGGAACACACGATCCGGAACGCCGGGCGGGATCCGGGCCTGCCCCGCCCGTGCGACGTCACGGAAGGATCTTCGCCGGGTTCGAAAGGATGGTCCGGCCGTGGCACGCCCCGGCCGGCGGACGCGGGCGCAACGGAGAGAAGGCGCTGTTCCGCGCCCACCAGTCGGGGCCGGGCTGGTGCGAGCGGGTCCGAGACGGACGGTGAATCCGTCAGTCGGCCCGGCGCAGTTCTTCGATGATCTCCGTGAGGGCGGAGATGATTTCCTCGCGTTCGACCTGAGACTTCCGGAACTTGAGGTTGAGGTTGAAACTCTTGGCGGGCGGGACGTACTTGAACACGTAGGCTCTGGGACGCCCCGATTTCTGCTTGTCGCTCTGTCTTGCCGCCACCGCTCGCGCCTGTTCCCGGGTCGCCGACCCGCCTCCCCGCGTCAATTGCTCGACGAAAGCGACCATTTTCTGAGGGTCGCCTTGCCTAACTATCTGCAAGAGCAGTGACTTGGAGGTGATGTCGGCCAGCCGACAGAGATCGCGAACCTCTTCCGGCATCGCGTACAACGCGAGAGATTCGGTGACCGAGCTGCGAGACCTGCCGATCCTCCGGGCCAGGTCGTCGTGCTTGAAACCGTGCTCCTGGACCAGCGTCTGCAGCGCCTCCGCTTCTTCGAACGGGCTGAGGTCCTTGCGCTGCAGGTTCTCGACCAGCGCGAGTTCGAGCATCTCCCGGTCGGCGGCGTCGCGGATGACGACCGGAACCTCGGTGAGCGCCAGCCGGACCGCGGCCTGGTAGCGCCGCTCGCCGGCCACGATCTGGAACCGTCCGCGACGCTGCCGGACGATGAGCGGCTCGATGATGCCCTTCTCGGAAATGGAGGCCATCAGCTCCGACAGATCGCCCATGACCTGCCTGGGCTGGTCGGGATTGGGATCGATCTGCTCGATGGGGACCATGCGTCCGAGGGGAACGCCCGCGGAGGCAGCCACGGCCTCCACGTGATCCTCGTCGTCGTCGCGCTGGTCGTCGTCGAGCATCTCGACGGCGCTCGGGAGTCCTCTATCGGGATCGGGCACGGTCGCTGCTTTCGGTGCGACGCGGATTCGACGACAGGCGCCGAGAAAGCGGCACCATTGTAGGAACGGCGCGGACGAAGTGTCAACCAGCCCGCGGTGACTGCACCGGACGGCGATGCATCCCGCCTGACGCGGGTTCACCACGGGCCTGTCAGGCCGCCGTCACATCTTGTACTTCCCCATTTCTTCCGGGTCGAGGCCCTCCAGCCATTTTTGCAGACGTTCGGAGTCGGCCTTGTCCGGCGTGACGTTCAAGGACTTCGCGCGGTCGATGACGGTATCCTCGGCGAAGATCGGCGCCCGTACGCGAAGCGCCAGCGCGATCGCGTCGCTGGGCCGGGCGTCGATGGCCACCGGTTCTCCCTGCGCCATCAAGTGGATGGTGGCGTAGAACGTATTGTCCTTCAGGTCGCTGACCACGATCTTTCGGACATCGGCCCTCAGATCGTGAATGACGTTGCGGAGCAGGTCGTGCGTCATCGGCCGCGGGGGCGACACGTTCTCGATCTGCAGGGCGATGGCGTTCGCCTCGAAGACTCCCATCCAGATCGGAAGCACCCGCTGCCCCTCGGCGTCGTGCAGGATCACGATGGGCATGTTGGTGACGGGATCCACCATCAACCCCTTGATTGACATCTCGACCTGCATCGCTACCCCCTTCTACCCCGTCGCCCCCGGAAGCTCCGCGGCCGGCGCCCGGCCGCGCGCGGCCGGCGAGGACGGGCGCGCCGTCTGACGATCGGCGAGTTCGCCCCGGAGGCTGAACGGTCCGCTTTCCGTGATGCGCACGTCGACGAGGCGCCCCAACAGGTTCCCGGATGCCCGGAAGTTGACCACCGTGTTCCCGCTGGTGCGGCCGGCCAGCTCGGTCGCCCGCCGGCGGCTCGTCGAATCGACCAGGACCTCGACGACGGCGCCCACGCGCTGCCGGTGAATCCCGGACTGGATCTCCTTCTGGAGCTCCTGCAGCGCGACGATGCGCCGCGTCTTCTCGGCCGCCGGAACGTCGTCGGCCAGCCGCTTGGCGGCGAGGGTGTTCGGACGCTCGGAGTACTTGAACGAGAACATGCCGTGGTACCGCACCCGGCGGACCAGGCCGAGGGTATCGTCGAAGTCCCGGCTCGTCTCGCCCGGAAAGCCGACGATGACGTCGGTCGACAGCGCGATGTCCGGCATCGCGGCTCTCAATCGGTCGACCAGACGCAGGTAGTCGTCCCGCGTGTGGCGCCGGCGCATCCGCGCCAGCACCGCGGTGGACCCCGACTGCACGGGAAGGTGCAGGTGCCGGCAGACCTTCGGCAGCGCGCGCATGGCGGCGATCATGCGGTCGGTGACGTGGCGCGGATGCGGACTCGCAAAGCGGATGCGCTCGATGCCCGGCACGTCGTTTACCAGCGCGAGCAGCTCCGCGAAATCGCAGCCGGGCCGGTCGGGCGCCGTGTAGTGATTCACGATCTGCCCGAGGAGGTGGATCTCGCGGTGGCCGCGGTCGGCGGCGTGCCGCGCCTCGGCGACGATCTCGGCGGCCGGCCGCATCCGTTCGTGGCCTCGCGTATACGGCACGACGCAGAACGCGCAGAAGTCGTTGCACCCCTCGATGATGGTGACCGCCGCGGTTACCGGGTTCGACCGCCGGGCCACTCCCAGCGGGAACGACACGTTGTCGTAGGGGTTGACGTCGACGCGTTCCGGCCGGTCGGCGGTCAGCCCCTCGACCAGCGCCGGCAACCGGCTGAGCGCCTGCGTACCCACGACGAGGTCGACCCGCTGGCCGCGTTCGAGGAGGGCGCGGCCCTCCTGTTGCGCAACGCAGCCGGTGACGGCCACGACGGGTCGTTTCCCCGCGCGGCGGCCGGGCACGCGGCCGAGCTCCGTGTACAGCCGTTCCTCCGCCCGTTCCCGGACGCTGCACGTGTTGATGACCACCAGATCGGCGTCGTCGACCGCCTCGGCCGCCTCGTATCCCGCCTGATCGAGCAGACCGGCCAGACGCTCGGAGTCGTGCGCGTTCATCTGGCAGCCGAACGTCTCGATGAAGTACTTCCTGGCCACGGTTGCCCTTCCTCGCCCATTCCCGGGTCCCCGCCCGGTGCGCTCACGGCTCTCTCCGGTTCCGTTTCACCGGCGCCTCGGGCGCCAGCAGCTCTCGCGCACCCTCCAGCACGGCGCCCGAGACCCGGGTGCCGCTCATCATCCTCGCGATCTCCGAAGCTCGCGAGTCTCCGTCGAGACGGTCGACGGCGGCCTGGGTCCGACCCCCGCGGACGAATTTCGTGACCCGGTGGTGACTGGCGCCGTACGCCGCGATCTGCGGCAGATGCGTGATGCAGAACACCTGATAGCGTTCCGCCAGTCCGTGCAGCCGGGCGCCGATCCTTTCGGCCGCCTCCCCGCCGACGCCCGCGTCGACTTCGTCGAAGACGAGCGTGCGGCCCGGCGCGTCGGCGGAGATCACCGTCCGCAACGCCAGCATGACCCGCGAGAGTTCTCCCCCGGACGCGATGCGCGCCAGCGGACGGACGTCTTCTCCGGGGTTTGCCGAGAAGTAGAACTCGGCCCGGTCCATACCCCGGTCCGTCCAGGCCGTCTCGCCCGCCGCCGGCTCGTGAAAGAAGACCTGGAATCGCGCGCGCTCCATCGCCAGGTCGGTCAGCCCGCCTTCGACGGCGCCGGCCAGGCTTCCCGCCGCCGCCCGGCGGCGTTCGGAAAGGGTGCGGGCCAGACCCGCGTACGTCTCACCGGCCTCCGAGGCCGCGGCCTCCAGCGCATCGAGGCCGGTCTCCCCTTCCCGCCGGCCGCGCTCCTGCCGCAGCGCTTCGCGACGCGCGATGACGTCCGAGAGGGTGGGACCGTAGCGCCGCTTAAGGCGCTCCAGTTTCGCCAGACGCTCTTCGACCGCCGGCAACTGCTCGGGCGGCGCGTCCGCCCCGGCGGCATGCGACCGCAGCGTGTACGCCAACTCCTCGAGGTGCGATCGCACCGTATCCCTCGACTCGAGGTGCTGCGTGAACTCGGCGTCGAAGCCGGCGAGCTCCTCCACCCGCTTCCACACGCGGTCCAGGACGCCCAGGGCCGCGTCGTCGCCCTCGTACAGCTCCGCATAGCTCTCGGCCGCCAACCGGTGGATCCGCTCGGCGTTGGCGAGGATCCGCCGTTGCGCCGCAAGCGTCTCGTCTTCGTTCTCGAGGGGGTCGACGTCGTCGATGTCGCGCAGATGCAACAGCGCCATCTCGGCCCGTTCGGCCGCGGCCTCCGCGCCGGCCCGGGCCTGTTCGAGCTCCCGCCGGGCTCCCCGCCATCTCGCGAAGGCGTCTCGCACGGAGTCGCACCGCGATTCCAGCCTCGCGTACCGATCCAGCAGATCGAGGTGGGTCGACGGGTCAAGCAGCGCCTGATGCTCGTGCTGGCCGTGGATGTCCAGCAGCTTCGCGCCGACGGTTCGGAGTCCGGCCGTCGAAACGAGACGGTCGTCGACCCAGGCGCGGCTTCTTCCCCGCGCCGATATCTCCCGGCGCAGCACGCACTCGCCGCCGTCCGCGTCCTCCGCCACCGCCTCCACCACCGCCCGTTCGGCGCCGGTCCGCACCAGGCTCGACGACGCCCGCGCCCCCCGCAGCAGCCCCAGCGCCCCGACGACGATCGACTTGCCGGCGCCGGTCTCGCCCGTCAGGATCGTGAAACCGGCGTCCAGCTCGAGCTCGAGGCGATCGATGACCGCCAGGTCCCGAATGCTGAGAAAGCGGATCATGGTCCGGCCGGGATCGGGAAGCGGGAAGCGCCATCGTATCATAGGTTTGACAGCGGCCCGCCGCCGTGCTATCTTGATCTGTCGGCGCCTTCCCAGCGGCGCGCTCAGGCAGGTAGTAGTCAACGGAGGGCTCGTGCGCGCTCTTGGTTACTACGCCATGGCCATGCAGGTGCAGGCCGATGGCGCGGCTGGTGTAATGGGCGGCGATCTGCTCGACTGGATAGCCCAGTCGACGCCTCTCTCCAAGTTCGTTCTTCTTCTGCTGCTGCTGTTTTCCGTCTACTCGTGGGGTATCGCCATGCACAAGCTGTGGCTGTTCCCCCGCGTGGAACGGCAGACCTGGCGCTTTCTCGACGTGTTTCGACGGAGCACGAAGTTCTCCGAGGTGAACTCGGCGTGCCGGTCGTTGAAGCTCAGTCCGCTGGTGGGCCTGTTTCAAGCCGGCTACGCGGAACTCGACACGCAGTTGCGCCAGCGCGACGGCGGGACGGGCGAGCGTCCCACCCTGCGGAGCCTCGAGGCGGTCGACCGCGCCCTGCAGCGCGCGGCGGTCGTCGAGACCAACCGGCTCGAACATCGCGTCCACCTGCTGGCGACGACCGCGAGCATCACGCCGTTCATCGGGCTGTTCGGAACCGTGGTGGGCATCGTCACCGCGTTCCAGGGCATCGCCGGAACCGGCTCCACCAATCTGACCGTCGTGGCCCCGGGCATCGCCGAGGCGCTGGTGGCGACCGCGGCGGGCCTCGGGGCGGCGATCCCGGCCGTGTACTTCTACAATCACCTGACGAACAAGGTGCAGCTCTATCTGTCGATGATGGACGACTTCTCCCTGGAGTTCCTCAACATCGCGGAGAGGAACTTCACGTAGACGGCGCAGGCGCGCCGCGTCACGGGTCACGGATCGGAGCATGCCCACCATGCACGGAAACGGCGGAACGAGCGGAAACTCGGACGGTCGGCGGCGGCGCAGCCGGACGTCGTTGTCCGAAATCAACGTCGTGCCGCTCGTGGACGTCATGCTCGTCCTGCTGATCATCTTCATGGTGGCGGCGCCCATGATGCAGCGCGGCATGGACGTCCGCCTGCCGGTGTCGCGCCGGGCGGACGAGCTCGTCGCCGAGCGGTTGTTCGTGACCATTCCGTTGACGTTCCGCGCCGACGGAATCGTGCAGGTGGGAGACGACGCGGTCCGGGTCGAGCTGCTCGAGGAGCGCGTGCGGCAGGAGATCGGTGACGGCGCGGAGCGGGACATCTTCGTGCGGGGCGACGGAGACATCACCTTCCAGGATCTGATGTCCGTGATCGACGCGCTCAAGGCGGGCGGCGTCTCCAACGTCGGACTCGTGACGGCGCTGCCGTCGGATCCCTGATCGAATCGTTCGACCAGTCATGCAATCGATTACCGACGTGGTTCGCCACCGCACGGCCGGAGACGGCCTGGGACGGACCTGCGCGATCTCGCTGGCCGGACACGCCGCGCTCGTGGCCGCCGTCTTCCTGTTTCCGTCGGTCTTCGTCACCGGCGTCGAGACCGAGGTGTCGGCCGACGTCATGACCATCAGCCTCGGGGGACCGGCCGGGCCCGGTACCGGCGGACAGGAGGCGCTGGCCGCGCGTCCCGTGCAGGAGGTGCTTCCGCTCGAAGAGGCGAACCGCCCCCAGTGGATCCAGCCGCCCACGCCGGCCCCGCCGGAGATGATCCTGCCGACCGAGGACACCGGCCGCCGGCCGGAGGAGGACGTGCCGCCGGAAACGGCGCCGGAGGAGTCCCGGGGCCGGACGCCGACGCGGGGACCGGAACTGCGGGAAGGCAACGCCCTCGCCGACACCGGCGCCGAAGGCGGGGGCGTGGGGCTCTCCGCCGGCGGGCTGGGCGGGGGCGGAGAGCTCGAACTCCTGAACTTCTGCTGTCCCGAGTACATCGCCGTCATGACCGAGCGGATCCGCAATGGCTGGGACAGCCGGCAGCGCGTGACCGGCGAGGTGACGATCAGGTTCACCGTCCAGCGCGACGGCCGCATCACGGACGTGGAGCGGGAGACCACCAGCGGCTACTTCGCGCTCGATCAGAGCGCGGAACGCGCGGTGCGGTACACGCGGCAGTTGCCGCGGTTGCCGTCGGCGTTTCCGGACGACAGCCTGACCGTTCACCTCGATTTCCGGTATCGACGCTGAGGAGCATTCATCGATGGCCCGTATTCCGCGCCGCATCCCCGGCGCCGCGGCGGCTCGCCGCTCGGAGGACCCTCGCGGCGGCACGCTTTCGAACCCGCGTCCGTCCGGGGGGCGCGGCGCCCCCGCGGCCGCGCTGGCCGCGCTGGCCGCGCTGGCCGTTTCCTCGTTGCCGGCGTCCATCGGCGCCGCCCCGGAACCGGTGCAGCGGGACGAGGTCCGAGTGGTCATCGGAGACCGCATCGGCGCCCAGTCGAGCATCGCGGTGCCCGACTGCCTGCCGCTGACGCCGGACGAGACGACCCGGGAGGCGAGCCGCACCATCGCGCAGGTACTGTGGGACGATCTCGACTTCGAGCGCGAGTTCCGGATGATTCCCCGCGACGTCTACCGCACGATTCCGGTCGCCCGCTCCTTCGTCGACCTCCCCCTCGACCGGTGGCGCGAGATAGGCGCCGACGGCGTGGTGAGCTGCACCGTCGCCGCCCGGGGGGACCGCCAGATCGAGATCGCCGCCCGCCTGTTCGCGGTCAGCACCGGCGAGTCCGCGTTCGGCGTCCTGTATACCGGGAGCACCCGCAACGTCCGCCTCTACGCCCATCAGCTTTCCGACGAGATTCACCGGCACCAGCGCGGTCTCGAGGGCGTGGCCCGCACGCGGGTCGCGTTCGTCTCCGATCGCGACAGCGAATCGGTCTTCGGCCTGGTCGAGAACCGGCCGGTGAAGGAGATCTACGTCGCCGACTACGACGGCGCCAACCCGCGGCGGGTCACCGCGTCGCGCACCCTCAGCACGAACCCGGCATGGGCGCCCGACGGCCGGTCCATCGGCTACACGTCGTGGCTCAGCGGGTTCCCGGACATCGCCGTGTCGCACCTGTTCGAGGGACGCATGTCGACCCCGGTGGACGGCGACAGCCGCCGGCAGAACTTCCTGCCCGCCTTCTCGCCCGACGGCCGGTACGTCGCCTTCAACTCGAACCGGGACGACAACAACGACGTCTACGTCGCCAACGTCGACGGCACCGGACTGCGGCGGCTGACCAACCACCCCGCCATCGACACCAGCCCCACGTGGTCGCCGAACAGCCAGCAGATCGCGTTCACGTCCGACCGCACCGGCACGCCGCAGATCTACGTCATCGGCGCCGACGGCACCGGCCTGCGGCGGCTGACCTACGAGACCTACTGCGACCGGCCGACCTGGTCGCCGCCCCCGTTCAACGAGATCGCCTACTCGTCGCGGACCGGGCCGGGGCACGACATCAAGGTCCTGGATCTGGCCACGAACGAGGTCCGTCAACTGACGTTCGGGCTCGGCTCGAACGAGAGTCCGAGCTACTCCCCCAACGGCCGCCACATCGCGTTCACGTCGACGCGCAACGATACGAAACAGATCTACACCATAGGCCGGGACGGTCGGGGGCTGCGCCGGATCACGTCGATGGGCAACAACGAGATGCCGAGCTGGTCGCGGTGACTCGCGGCGCAGGCGCGCAACCGAGGTTGCGGCGACGATACCGGCAGGAGGGACTCGCGAAGATGCAGGATCGAAGACACGCTTCATGGCTGGCGGGAACCGCATTGCTGATTCCCGTGGTCTGCATGCACGCCGCCTGCGCGGACGCCCCTCCGCCGGCGCTTCCGGAACCCGTGGCGGCGACGCCGATCGACGATCCGCCGGAGATCGTTCCGGTCCGCCCCCCCAGCCCCCCCCCCGCCCCCCCCGTCGAAGAGACGGGAGCGGGAGTGGTCGAGGCGCCGATCCTGACGCCGGACGACGACATCGCCTCGCAGTCGCTCGAAGAGCTCAATCGCGCCCAGGTGCTCGAACCGGTCTTCTTCGTGCTCGACGGCGCCGAGCTCGACGAGCGCGGCCTGCAGGTCGTCGAAGCCAACGCGCAGATGCTTTCGCGGTTTCCGACCTGGAACGTGACCATCGAAGGGCATTGCGACGAGCGCGGCACCGCGGAGTACAACCTCGGGTTGGGCGAGCGGCGGGCCCTGGCCGTCCAGCAGTACCTCCTGCAGCTCGGGCTGGACCCGGCGCGCATCCGCACCGTCAGCTACGGCAAGGAGTTCCCGTTCGACTCCGGCCGCGACGAGGCGGCGTGGGCCGCCAACCGGCGGGCGCATTTCGTGATCACGGAGAAGTAGCGGTCAGTGTTTCGGTGCGGAGGTGAGTGTCATGCAGTGGCTTCCCTTGAGGTGCGCGCTCGGTTTTCTCGCCGTCGCGCTGGTCGTTCCCCCCGCCTGGGGCCAGAACCGCGAACATCAGCAGATGATGGCCGACATCCGGATGCTGCAAGCGGACGCCGCGGAGTTGCGCCTGATGATCGGAACGCTGGATCAGGTTTTGCAGGAAGTTCTGGCGCGCATCGAGGCCCAGGGCGACGACGTGCGCCGCGGGTTCGCGAACCAGAATCTCCAGGTGGACAGCGTGGCGACGGGCGTGCGGGTGGTCCGTGAGAAGATAGACGAGAACAACGTGCGGGTGTCGTCGCTCGCGCAGGAGGTCGAGGCGCTGCGCATGGCCATGCCGGTGCCGGGAGCGCCCCTGACCGAACTCGGAGTCGATCCGGAGACCGGTCTTCCCGCCGCCCCGCCCGCGGCCCCGGCGGCGCCCGTCAACCCCGGGGTCTCTCCGCAGCGGCTCTACGACACCGCGTACACGGACTACACGACCGGGCAGTGGGCGCTCTCGATTCAGGGGTTCGAGCAGTACGTCATCACGTTCCCCCGTTCGCCGCTGGCCGACGACGCGCAGTTCTTCATCGGACAGAACTACTATGCGGACGGGAGGTTCCGGGAAGCGGCCGACGCCTTCGAGCAGGTCGTGTCGAACTATCCCGACGGCAACGTCGTGGCCGAGGCGTTGTACAAGCGCGGCCTGACGCTCGAACGCCTCGACGAGATCGATCTGGCCCGCGAGACGTTCGAGACCGTCGTCCGGGAACATCCCGACGACAACATGGCGAATCTGGCGCAGCAGGCGCTCGATCGCCTGGACTGAGGATCATGGGAAGCGTCAACAAGGTCTTTCTCGTCGGCAACCTCGGCCGCGACGCCGAGCAGCGCCACACGTCCGGCGGCTCCACCGTCAGCAACTTCTCGCTGGCGACGACGGACACCTGGACCGACAAGTCGTCGGGCCAGCGGCAGGAGCGCACCGAATGGCATCGGGTGGTCGTCTGGGGCCGGCAGGCGGAGTCGCTGCAACCCTATCTGACCAAGGGCAAGCAGATATGCGTCGAGGGTCGGCTGCAGACCCGCGAGTGGAACGACCGGGACGGCAACAAGCGGTACACCACCGAGATCAACGCCGACCGCATCACACTGCTCGGCGGCCGCGGCGACCCCGGCGGCCGGCAGGACCGGCAGGACCCGCAGGACCGGCAGGACCCGCCGGCCGGGGGCGGCGAGGCGGGTTCGCCGGAGCTGACCGACGACGACATCCCGTTCTGAGGCGCGGGCGGGGAACTTCCGCGGCGCCTCGCGGCCGGCCGGCGGCCTGGGTGCGCGGGACCGCGGCGGACGGCTGGCCGCGTTGCCGGGATGCGCGCGCCGGCCTCGCCTTCGTCGGAGGTGCCGCGGACGGTCGGGCCCCGTTGCGCCCCGCGGCCGGACGGCGTCCCGCCGGCCCTCACGTCCGGCCGTAGCGGTCTTCGAGACGCACGACGTCGTCGAGCTCCGGCGTCGAGACTTCGAACAGGTCGGCCGTCTCGATGGCGGTCATGCGGTGCACCGTGCCCGGTGCGACGTGGACGCTCTCGCCCGGCCCCAGAACCCGCGCCACCCGGGCGGCGCCGCGGCCCGTCTCGAAGCGGATGCGTCCGCTCCAGACGAGGATCGTCTCGTCCTTGACCTCGTGATATTGCAGGCTGAGCGCATGGCCGGCGACTACGTGGAGGACCTTTCCGACGTAGCGTTCGGTCTTCGCCCAGCGCAGCTCGTATCCCCACGGCTTGTCCACTCTCATCCGCCGCTCTCCCCGTCGGCGCCCGATTCGACGGCCACGTCGCGGTGCCGGGTCCGCCAGTGCGCCGCGGCGACGCCGGACAGGCGCGCCGCCAACTGCTCGACCATCACGACGGACCGGTGGCGCCCGCCGGTGCACCCGATGCCGATGGTCAGATAGCTCTTGCCTTCGTGACGGTACCGGGGGATCAGGAACCCGAGCAGATCGGTGGTCTTGTCCAGGAACGGCGCGGCGGCCTCGGACGCGCACACGTAGTCGCGGACGCCGGGATCGTTGCCGCTCAGCGCCTTCAGCTCGGGCACGAAGTACGGATTCGGGAGAAAACGCACGTCGAAGACGAGGTCCGACTCGGGAGGCACCCCGTACTTGTAGCCGAAGCTCAGCAGGGTCGCCGTCATCAGCCGCGTCGGACGGTCCCGACCCTCCACGAGCTCGCTGAAGGCTCGGCGCAGCTCGTGCACGTTGAGGTCGGAGGTGTCGAGCACCAGGTCCGACATCTCCTTGATGGGCCGCAGCCGGGCCCGTTCGGTCAGGATGCCCTCGATCACCGAGCCGGCCGGCGCGAGCGGGTGCGGCCGGCGGGTCTCGCTGAAGCGCCGCAACAGGGCAGCGTCGGAGGCGTCGAGGAAGATGAGCCAGGTCTGGAGCCGATGCCGGCCGCGCAACGCCGTGAACACGCCGGCGAACCGGTCGAGAAACGATCGATCGCGAACGTCGACGACGACGGCCACGGCGTCGTGGCCCGCCCCGCCGCCGGGGTCCAGGTCGGCCAACGTCGGGATCAGCACCGTCGGCAGGTTGTCGACGCACAGATAGCCGAGGTCTTCCAGGGCCCGGATGGCCGCGGACTTCCCGGCTCCCGAGAGTCCGGTGACCACGACGAACCGGGCCGGGCGGCTCCCGCTCTGCGTCTCCCGACGAGTGGCGGCCATCACTCCCCGCCCTTCCTCCCGCCGGCTCGACGGCGCCGCCGGCCGCGGGCCGGCGCCTCCTCCGGCGCGCGGCCCCTCTCCCCGGGACCGGCTCACGGGATGCTCGTGGTGTCGTCGCCCCCGGGCTCGCGCGCGGCGGCCGCCGGCGCGGGCGCGGCATGACGCCGGCGGTCCTGCCACTTGCCCTTCAGGGTGTGCGCCTGGTGGTTGACCTTGTCCACGGCCATGCCGACCGCCGCCTGCCAGTTCGGCGCTTCCGCTTCGCCGTGGAGCCGATGGTCGCCCCGGGCATGGACGATCAGCTCGGATACGCACAGATGGCGCGCCGACGACAACACCACCTCGGCCGAAACGAAGGCGTCGCCGAGCACCCGCTCCAGCGGCAGCAGGCGCTTGTCGATCAGACCGCGCAGTTCGTCGTTCACGGGCACGTTCCGGGCCGTCAACGTGTATTCCATGGGCGTCAGCATCCTCCGGGCGGCCGCTCCGGGAACCGTTCCCGTTGCAGCTTCCGCGGTGTAACCGGTACGGGGCGCGCGGGTCAGAACAGGACCCGCCGTCGACTCGACGTGGGTATCTTCATTTCCTCGCGGTACTTCGCAATCGTGCGGCGGGCCAGAATCAGGCCTTCGTCCTGAAGCAGGCGCACGATACGCGAGTCACTCAGGGGTTTCCGGGGATCCTCGTGGTCGACGATCCGGCGGATGCGCTGCTTGATGGCCACGGAAGACACGCTCTCGCCGCAGGCGCTGCTGATGCCGCTGTGGAAGAAGTACTTCATCTCCAGCACTCCCTGCGGCGTGTGCATGTACTTGTTGTTCACGACGCGGCTCACCGTGGACTCGTGCATGCCGATGTCTTCGGCGACGTCGCGCAGCACCAGCGGCCGGAGGGCCTCGATGCCGCGATCGAGGAACTCCTTCTGGAACGAGATGATGCTGGTGGCCACCTTGTGGATCGTCTTCTGCCGCTGATCGACCGACCGGATGAGCCACAACGCGGACCGGCACTTCTCCTTCACGTAGGCGCGGGTCTCGCGGTTGTCGTTGTTCTTGTCGAGCAGCCGCCGGTAGACCGGGCTGATCCGCAACTGGGGCATGCCGTCCTCGTTCAGCCTGGCGACGTAGCCGTCTTCGAGCTTCACGACGTAGACGTCGGGGACGACGTGCTGGGACGCGGTCGGGTTGTAGCGGCTTCCCGGTCTCGGATCGAGCTGCCGGATGACGCCGACGTGATGCTTCACTTCCTCCATCGACAGTCCGAGGCGGCGGGCGATCTCCTGTCCCTGCTGGTTCTGCAGCAGCTTCAGGTGTTCCCGGACGATCGTCTCGCTCGGGGCGCCGTCCAGCCCGCGGTGCGCAATCTGGAGCAGCAGGCATTCCTGCAGCCCCCGCGCCGCGACTCCCGGCGGATCGAAGCCCTGCACCACCCTCAGGACCCGCTCGACGTCACCGGCCTCCCAGTCGCCCATGGCCGCGATTTCGGCGACCGACGCCACGAGATAACCGTCGTCGTTCAGGTTCCCGATGATCGCGGCTCCGACGTCCCGCGTCAGCGGATCGTCGCTTCCGGGCTGGAGGGAGAGCTGCGACATCAGGTGGTCGGCCAGCGCGCCCGACGTGGACAGGGTGTTCTCGATCGGAGGAAGGTCCCTGACCTCGCGCGAGGCTTGCCGGCGATATCCGTCGTCGAGGTAGTCGCCGAAGAAGTACTCGTAGTCGGAGTCGTCCCAGGAGTCCTGAAGGTCCTTGTCGGCGCTCGCGTCCGCCTGGTCCGACTCCGTCCGGTTCGCTTCCGCCCGCTCCGGATCGGCGTCCGGCGGTTCGAGATCCTCGGCCGGCACTTCTTCCAGCATCGGGTTCTCCACCACCTCCTGGGTCAGCAGATCGACGAGCTCGAGGGTCGACATCGGCAGCAGCTTGATCGCCTGCTGCAGCGACGGCGTCAGGATGAGCTTCTGCGAGAGGCGGGTCTGAAGTCGTTGCTGCAGTGCCATGAGCCGGTGTCCTCGATCCGCCCGCGCGCCGGCGGAGAACCTGTTTCGATTCTAGTGTTCCGCAACCGCGGTTCGCAACCGGCCGGGAGCGGACGGGCGGGTGGCGGCGCCTCGTCCGTCAATCGAGGCGGAAGTCCGTTCCGAGATAGATCCGCTTCACGTCGGCGTCGTGCGCGAGTTCCCCCGGAGTCCCGCTGCGGAACACGGCGCCGTCGTGCACGATGTAGGCGCGATCGGTGATGCGGAGGGTCTCCCGGACGTTGTGGTCGGTGATGAGCACGCCGATTCCGCGCGCCTTCAGATGGAAGATGATCTGCTGGATGTCGGTGACGGCGATCGGATCGATGCCCGCGAACGGCTCGTCGAGCAGGATGAACGAGGGCGAGATGACCAGCGCGCGGGTGATCTCCGCCCGGCGCCGCTCGCCCCCCGACAGGGTGTGGGCCGGCGACTTGGCCAGCGGAGCGAGATCGAGCTCGTCCAGCAGCTCCCGCATCCGCGCGTATCGCGCCCGGCGCGGCATCCGGACCGTCTCCAGGATCGCCAGGATGTTCTGCTCGACGGTGAGTCCCCGGAAGATCGACGGTTCCTGCGGCAGATAGCCGATGCCCTTGCGGGCCCGCTGGTACATCGGGTCCTGCGTGACGTCCTCGTCGTTCAGGATCACCCGCCCCCGGTCCGGCGCGATCAGGCCCACGACCGCATAGAAGGTCGTGGTCTTGCCGGCGCCGTTGGGTCCGAGCAGCCCCACCACCTCGCCGGAGGCGACCGACAGGCTCACGTCGCGGACGACGGTGCGGCCGCCGTAGGACTTCGTCAGGTCTTCCGTCCGCAGGGTAGCCATGCAGGGAGGTGTGGCGGCGCGTGGTTCCGAACGTGCGGCGGCGGCCGGCCGGACGCGGGATCAGAACTGCAAGGGCTGGCAGGGGCCGTTGCTCGTCTCGGTTCTCGCCTGCTCGCGCCCGTCGACGGTCACGACGTCGGACCCCCGGTAGAACGTCAGCGCGCGCCCCCGAATGCTGCGGCACGTCGGCTCCGAGGGCCCGGCCGCGGCCGAATCGTCCGGCTCCGCCTCCTCGACGATCTCGACCGGCGCGCCCTCCACGTCGTAGCGCCCTTCCAGTTCATGGTACACGAGCGTGTCGCCGGTCGCCCATCGGCCGTCCAGGCGCAGTTGCACGGCGCCGGCCGCGTCCAGCCGGTCCAGCGTCCGGCCGTCGGCCTGCAGAAGGACCTCGATCCGGTCGGCCGCCAGGTCGCCGTGGTCCGAGCGGAGAACCGCCGTCCCTTCGAACACCGCGCGCCGCGCCGCGTCGTCGTAGAGGAGGTTCCCGCCGGCGGCGTCGGTCCGCGAGACGACGCGGTCTCCGGTCTCCTCGTCGATGCGGACGAGCTGAATGGTCGTGCGCACCGGCCCGGCGATGGACAGGCCGCCGGTGGAATGGTCGATGGCCACCGTCTCGCCCTCGAAGCTCGTGTCGGCCTGCCACATCCGCGCCTGTCCGCCGTAGGTGATCAGCCGCGCGCCGTCGTCGTAGTCGACCGTATCGGACAGGACGTTGATTCTCCGGGTCGGGTCCATGAGCGCCGGCACCCGGTCCGGCTCCGCCGTTCCCGCCTCGTCGGCCGGCGGCGCGAGCACGGTCTGCACGCCGCCCGACCCCGACACCCGCGATCCGTCCAGCGCCACTTCGAGCTTCTCCCCCGCCTCGATGGTGCGGTGGCCGTCGACCAGGGTCGCCCCCGGGCCGGCATCGGCGTCGGGGACGGCCGCCGCCGCGGCGACCGTGCCGCCGCCGTCGACCAGGGTCGCCCCCGGGCCGGCATCGGCGTCGGGGACGGCCGCCGCCGCACTGACCGTGCCGCCGCCGTCGACCAGGGTCGCCCCCGGGCCGGCATCGGCGTCCGACGAGAGGGTGATCGTCCCTCCCGCCAGATCGTAGGCGGCGCCGGCCGCCGCGGCCCGCCGGTCCTCGTCCTCGAACCGGACCCCGCCGTCGAACCGCACCTCGAGGAGACCGGCCAGCCCCCGGTTCACGCCGGCTTCGAGCCGGTCGGCCCGGACCGTGCGGGTGGCGGCGGCGCCGGGCGCCGAGGTCGCGTGCCGTTCGCGATATTCGACGCCGCCGGCCAGGCTGATGCCGGTCAGTCCGGTCTCGGGCGTCCCGGCCGCGGTCAACGCGCGGGCGCGGATATCCTGCCGGGGAGCGCCGGGGCTGACCGGGAACCGCAGATGCACTCCCGCGCCGGCGGCCAGTCCGACGACCTCCGCCCCGCCGGGCGCCCAGTCGACCTCCATCGTCCCGCTCTCGATCCGCGAACCGTTCCCGCCGTCCGCGCCGGCCAGCTCCGCGGTCGATTCCCCGGTCAGGACGGCCTGCCGGAGCCGCCGGGTCTCCGGCTCGAAATGCAGGGTGGTCTCGTCGGCGCGCGACTCGCGCAGCCCCCCCTCGGACACGGCGGCGGAGGAGATGCGGACGTCTCCGACCAGCTCGATGGATTCGAGAGCGGTCGGCGCTTCGCCGAGGCGCACGGTCGCGGTGTCGGAGACGATCGTCATCTCGCCGGTGCCGATGCGCGTCCCGCCCTCGAAGCGCATGTAGCGGTCGGCGTCGGCGAGGGTGGCGCGCGGCGCCGCGACGTCGACCCCGGCCCGGTCGGCCCCGCCGGTCAACCGGACCCGGGCCGCGCCCTCGATGGTGATGATCCACCGGTCGCGGTCCTGCGCGATGCGGGTCCCTTCCGCCTCCAGTCCGGCGCGGGCGAGTTTCGTCGGGCCCTCCGGATCGTGCATCGTCAACAGGTTCCGATCCTGCGCATAGCTGGCCGTGCCGGTGTGCGCGACCAGGCCGTCGGCGCCCTCCATCCGGACGGCGCCGCGGGTCGTGAAGTCGTTCTCGCCGTCGTCGACCCGTGCTTCCGCCGCCGTCATCGTGAAGCCGTCCCCGCCCGCGCGATCCGGCGCGGTCACCGTGACGCCGCCGGTCAGGCGGGTCGACCCGTCCGAGTACGTCAACCATCGGGGGGCGTCGAGATGGAAGCTCTCCACGTCGCCGTCGCTCCGGACGAACGCGGCGCCGTCGCTCTCGATGACCACGTCGGGGTCCGCCCGATCGACGTCGGGCGGCGGCAGCGCGGCATTGCGTTCGCGCATGCCGGTGACGAGGAACCCCGCGAAGAGCGCCAGCCCGGCCGCTATCGCCGCCTGCGCCGCCCGCTGCCAACGGACCCGGCGCCGCGGCCGAACCCCGCCGTCGGGGGGGCGCGGCGGAGCGGGCGCCGTTCCCGATGCGGACGCGCGTTCCGGGGGCGGAGCGCCCGCGGTGGGCCGGGGGGGCGGCTCCGATGCCGATGCGGGCGCGTGTTCCGGAGGCAGAGCGCCCGCGGTGGGCCGGGGCGGCCGGCTGGCGGCCGCCGGTCTCGACGCCGGTCCGGCAACGGGCCGCGGGTCGGTTGCCCCGGGCGCTGCCGGTGCGCTCGGGCGGGTCTCGTCGTCCACCGGAGCACCACCGGGGGCTGGCGCAGCAGGGCGGCGCAACGGGCGCGGTGCGCTCGGGCGGGTTTCGTCGTCCACGGGATCACTGTATCGAGCTTGCGCGGTCTCGGCAAACGGTCGAGCGATCCGGGACGACCCGCCGGGCGGACCGCCGTACTGCCCCGCCCGGCGTGAAGCGCACGGCCGATGCGCCGTGCGGCATCGCACCCACGTCGGAACCACGTCGTACTGCCCCGCCCGGCGTGAAGCGCACGGCCGGCATGTAGTAGCATGAACCCGTGCAACAGCCTCTCACGCCGCTCATCGTCGAGTTGACGGAGCCGGCGACGGAAGAGATCACCGTGGCCGACGTCGTGATCGGAGCCTTCAGCTTCACCGGCGTGCTCCTCCTGGTCGCGGTGGTCCTGGCGGTGCTGTTCGCCGGCAGCCTCATCGGGCTCCGGCGCCTCCGGCCCACGAACCCCCTGAACGGCGACAGCGCGAATCAGACGAGCCTGGGCCTGCACGTGCCGCCAGGCTGACGGGAACGTCGTTCGGGTTGCGGCGCTGGACGCGATCACCCGGGGCGAATGGCGCCACACGCGGCCCGCGGCCTCCGTTCCGACGCCGCAGCCCTCGCCCGGTAACGGCGCGGGGAGCCTTCGCGCGCGGCTGGGCGCCTGACGTCGTTCTTGACGGCGGTTCCGTTGCCGCCCAACCCCCAGGAGTCCGCGCCCCTGCTACGGCCCCGCCCCCCGGCCGGCCTCGGCGAGAGCCTCGCCGGCCTGGATGGAGGGTCCACCCTCCGGCGCCTCGGCGTCCGCGGACCGGACGTCGCTCACCGACAGCTCGATGGTGCGCTCGCCGCGGTAGTCGTTTTCGGTCAGGTGGAACGCCAGATCGAGGGCGTCCCGGTGGCGGGCGACGAAGTCCTCCCGATCCGCCATCCGCCAGGCCACGGCCCGGAACACGCGTCCCTGCTGCCGCACCCGCATCGCCAGGTGCCGGGACTTCAGCACCCGGGGCTTGTCCGCGAGCTGGACGGCACCGGAACTGAACACCGGCCGGGGATTGCCGGCCCCGAAGGGCTCCAGCGCCCGCAGGCCCGCCACCAGGTCCGGCGTGATCGCGGCCAGCGGCAGACGGCCGTCGATGCGGAGGCGCGGCATCAACTGTTCGGGACCGAGCCGCTCGTCGGCGAACGCCGTGAGCCGCCGCCGCAGCGCCGGGAGCCGGCCGGACTCGATCGTGACGCCGGCGGCGTGGCGGTGCCCGCCGAACCGGGTGAACAGCTCGCGGCAGTGCTCCAGGGCGCCGAGCAGGTCGAATCCGGGGATGCTGCGGCCCGAGCCGTGGGCCGCGTCTCCCTCCACCGAAAGCACGAGGGCCGGGCGGTGGTAGAGGTCGACGAGCTTGGACGCGACGATGCCGATGACCCCGCGGTGCCAGCCCGCTCCCCAGACCACGAGCATCGCGTGCGCCCCCACGTCCGGGTCCGCGTCCACCCGCCGGCGGGCCGCGGCCAGGATCTCCGCCTCTTCCTCCTGCCGGTTCCGGTTCGCCGCTTCGAGCTGTTCGGCCAGGTCCTGCGCCTCGGCCGCCCGCTCGCCGTCGGTCAGCAGCAACAGGCGGGTCGCGAGGTCGGGCGTGCTCATGCGGCCGGCCGCGTTGATGCGCGGCGCCAGCCGAAAGGCGACGTGGAAGCCGGTCAGCGGCTGGCCCAGCAGTCCGGCCGAGTCGAGAAGGGTCTGGAGGCCGACGGCATGGCGCTTCCGCGACAGCCGCTCGAGTCCGAGCTTGGCGATGACGCGGTTCTCCCCCCGGAGCGGCACGACGTCGGCGACCGTGCCCACCGCCGCGAGCTTGACGAAGGCCGGCAGCCATCCCGCCTGATCGTGGCGCAGGCACAGCGCCTGCACCAGCTTGAGGGCGACGCCGACGCCCGCGAGGTCCTTGTCCGGGTAGCCGCAGTCCCGCCGCTTGGGGTTGACGACGGCGAAGGCCGGCGGCAGGGCCTCGTCCGGCTCGTGATGGTCGGTGACGATGAGGTCGAGACCGAGCTCCTGCGCCCGGACCGCCGCGTCCCGGCTCCGGATGCCGCAATCGACCGACACCACGACCGCCGCCCGCTCCGCCGCCAGGCGGTCGATCGTCGCCGGCCCGAGCCCGTAGCCGTCGCGGAGGCGCTCCGGAATGAAATGGATGACGTCGGCGCCGAGCAGTTCGAGCACCCGCCGCAGGATGACCGTCGAAGTCACGCCGTCGACGTCGTAGTCGCCGTGCACGGCGATCCGCTCCCCCGCCGCGATCGCCCGATCCAGCCGGTCGACCGCGCGCGGAAGGTCCTGGAGCAGGAACGGATCGTGGAGGTGGTCGAGCCGGGGATGCAGGAAGCGGTCGGCCTCGACGTCGCCGGTGATCCTGCGCAGGACGAGCAGGCGGGCGACGACCGGGTCGAGGCCCAGCTTCGCCGCCAGATCCTCCGCCTCGCGTTCGTCGACGGCCTGGTGGTCCCAGATCGGCCGGAGGGGCGAAGCCGGTGCGGAACCCCTCATGCCGGTGCGCTCACGTCCACGAGACGGTCCCCTTCCCGCAGATTTCCTCCGCCGCGAGGGCAAGCTGCTCCGAGGGGCGGATGCGGGCCTCCGTCAGACGCGCCTCGACCCGCAGCGGAGGGCGGTGCTCGGGCAGGTCGAGATGCAGGCGGATCCAGCTCGGGCCGCGGTGCATGCGGAAGAGGTCGGCCAGCGCCTGCAGGGTGTCGCGGCCGTGCCGGCTCGCCGAGAGGCGTATCGAGAGCGTGCGCCCCACCGATCCGCGCAGGCTCTCGATCGGGCGCACGTCCTCGGCCATCAGCCGGGGCACTTCCTCGTCCCGATCGAGACGGCCGGACACGACCACGAGCCGGTCCGCGGCCAGCACCTCGCCGCAGCGCTCCCAGGTCTTCGGGAAGACCACGACCTCGATGCTCCCGGTCCGGTCTTCCAGCATGAAGACGGCCATCGGGGCGCCCTGGCGCGTCTTGCGGGGACGGTATCCGCCGATGATGCCGCCCATGAACACGGTGGAGTCGTTCCCCGCCGGCCCGTCCACGGTCCGCGCGCCGGCCGCTTCGAGCTGGTCGCGATAGTCGTCGATGGGGTGGCCGCTCAGGTAGAGTCCCAGCGCCTCCTTCTCGCAGGCGAGCTGCTCCGCGGAGGTCCACGGCGCGACGTCGGGCAGGTCGGCGCCGCCGGCCGCGCCCCGCGGAACCTCGATGGCGTCGAACAGTTGCGCCTGCCCGCGTTCGCGGTCCCGCTGCACCCGGCCGCCGTGCTCGCGCGCCCGGTCCACGACCGCGAGCAACTGCGCCCGGCGGTCGGCGGGGCGGCGGGTCCCGTTCTCGAGGAGGGAGTCGAACGCGCCCGCCTTGACGAGGCTCTCGAAGACCTTCTTGTTGACCAGCTGGAGGTCGACTTCCTCGCACAGCGCGAAGAGCGATTCGATGCGTCCGTGCCGGCCGCGGCAGTCGACGATCGAGGCGATGGCTCCTTCGCCGACGTTCTTGACCGCGGTGAGGCCGAAGCGGATGCCCTGGGGGGTGACCTTGAACCCCGTCGCGCTCGCGTTGAGATCGGGGCCGAGCACGGGAATGCCCATGTCGCGGCACTCGCCCAGGTAGATTGCGAGCTTGTCGGTGTTCTGGGCCTCTATCGTCATCAGCGCGGCCATGAAGTGCCGGGGATAGTTGGCCTTGAGCCAGGCGGTCTGATACGCGAGCAGGGCGTAGGCCGTCGAGTGCGACTTGTTGAAGCCGTACCCGGCGAAGAACTCGATGAAGTTGAAGATGGTGACCGCCTGCTCCCTCGGCACCCGGCGGGCCGCCGCGCCCTCGATGAACTTCTGGCGCTGCGCCTGCATGACCGCCGCGTCCTTCTTGCCCATCGCCTTGCGCAGGAGGTCGGCGTCGCCCATCGTGAAGCCGGCGAGGTCGCTCGCGATGCGCATCACCTGTTCCTGGTACGCGATGACCCCGTAGGTGTCCCGCAGGATGGGTTCGAGGGCGGGCGCGTCGTACTCGATGGCCTCCCGGCCGTGCCGGCGGTCGATGAAGCGGTCCACGACGCCGCCCTGCAGGGGGCCGGGCCGGTAGAGGGCGTTCAGGGCGATCAGGTCGTCGAAGCGCTGGGGCTTGGCCTTCCGCAGGGTGTCGCGCATGCCCGAGCTCTCGAACTGGAAGATGCCCAGCGTCTGTCCGTCGCAGAAGAGCCGATACGTCTTCGCGTCGTCCATCGGCAGGCGGTCCAGGACGATGGATTCGCCGGTCGTCTCGCGGACGTGCTCGACCGCGTCGTGGAGCAGGGTCAGCGTGCTCAGTCCGAGGAAGTCCATCTTGAGCAGGCCCATCCTCTCGACCTGCTTCATGGCCCACTGCGTCGTGATTTCGTCCTTCTGGCTCTTGTAGACCGGCGCGAACTCGGTGACCGGCCGCGGCGTGATGACCACGCCGGCGGCATGCACCGAGGCGTGGCGGGTGATGCCCTCCAGGCGCTGCGCCACCGACAGCAGCTCCTTTACCTGCGGGTCCCGCCGTTCCAGGGCCCCGAGCGCCGGCGCCTCCTCCAGCGCCTTCTCCAGCGTCATGTTGAGCGCGGGCGGAATCAGCTTGGCGACCCGGTCGACGTCGGCGTACGGCATGCCCATCGTCCGGCCGACGTCCCGCACCACGGCGCGGGCCTTCAACGTGCCGAACGTGATGATCTGGGCCACGTTGTCGCGGCCGTACTTCCGGGTGACGTACTCGATGACCTCGCCGCGGCGCCGCTCGCAGAAGTCGATGTCGATGTCCGGCAGCGAGACGCGCTCCGGATTGAGGAAGCGCTCGAAGATCAGATCGAACTGCATCGGATCGACGTCGGTGATCTGCAGGCACCAGGCGACGAGGCTGCCCGCCGCCGACCCCCGGCCGGGACCCACCGGAATGCCGCGTTCGCGCGCGTAGCGGATGAAGTCCCAGACGATGAGGAAGTAGCCCGGATAGCGCATCCTGACGATGACGTCGATCTCGTACGCGAGCCGGGCCTCGTAGTCGGCGACGGCGTGCTTCAGTTCGCCCGCGCCGGCCCGCCGCCGCAGCATCTCGAGACGGCGCCGGAACCCTTCGCGGGTCACGTGCTCGAAGTACCCGTCGAGCGTGAACGGTTCCGGAACGTCGAAGTTCGGCAGGTGGCTCCCGTCCCGCGCGAGCTCCACGTCGCAGCGTTCGGCGATGGCCACGGTGTTCGACAGCGCGGACGGGTGGTCGCCGAACACCGCGCGCATCTCGTCTCCGGTCTTCAGGTAGAACTGATCGCCGTGATAGCGCAGGCGCTGCTCGTCGTTCACGTTCTTGCCGGTGCCGATGCACAGCAGGACGTCGTGCGGACGGCGGTCGTCCTGCTTCAGGTAGTGGACGTCGTTGGTGCAGACGAGCGGCAGGTCGAGGTCGCGGGCCATCGGCAGCAGCCCGGTGTTCACGATCCGCTGCTCGTCGATGCCCTGGTACTGCATCTCCAGAAAGAAGTTGCCGGGGCCCAGGATGTCCCGGTAGGCGGCGGCGGCCTCGCGGGCCCGGCCCGGCTGCCCGGTGCGGAGCCCCGTCGCCACCTCCCCCTTCAGGCAGCTGCTGAGACCGACGAGCCCGGCCGCGTGCTGCGACAGCAGCTCCTTGTCGATGCGCGGCTTGTAGTAGAACCCCTCGGTGTACCCCGCGGAAACCAGCTTGATGAGGTTGTGATAGCCGGTGAGGTTCTCGGCCAGCAGCACGAGGTGGTTGTTGGTCGTCCCGGGGGCGCCGCTTCTTTCGTGGCGGCTGCCGGGCGCCACGTACACTTCGCAGCCGAGGATCGGCTTGATGCCGCGGGCGCGCGCCTCGTCGTGGAAGACGACGCTCGAGAACAGGTTGCCGTGCTCGGTGACGGCGAGGGCCCGCGCGCCGGACTCCCGGGCGTGGTCGAGCAGCTCGCCGATGCGGCAGGCGCCGTCGAGCAGCGAGTACTCCGTGTGCAGGTGCAGGTGGACGAACTCGGTCATGGTCTGCGGCTCGGTTCGCGCGGCGGCCCGGCGCCCGCGGGCAGCCGGACGGGTTCGTCGGGAGGGACCCGCGGGGTCACTCCCACTCTATGGTCGACGGCGGCTTGCTGCTGACGTCGTAGACCACCCGGTTCACGCCCCGCACCTCGTTCACGATACGGGACGAGACGGCGGCCAGCAGGTCGTGCGGCAGCCGGGCCCAGTCGGCGGTCATGCCGTCCCGGCTCTCGACCGCCCGGATCGCGAGGACGTGCTCGTAGGTGCGCTCGTCGCCCATGACCCCCACGCTCCGCACCGGCAGCAGCACCGCGAACGACTGCCACAGCCGCCGATACCAGCCGGCGCGCCGGATCTCGTCGGCCACGATGGCGTCGGCGGCGCGGAGGATCGCGAGACGCGGGGCGGTCACCGCCCCGAGAATCCGCACCGCCAGCCCCGGACCCGGAAAGGGCTGGCGCCACACGAACGACTCGTCGAGGCCCATCGTCTCGCCCAGCCGCCGGACCTCGTCCTTGAACAGCAGCCGGAGCGGTTCCACGAGGGCGAACCGCAGCCGCTCGGGCAGGCCGCCGACGTTGTGGTGGCTCTTGATCGGCGCGGCCGGGCCGACCACCGAAACGCTCTCGATCACGTCCGGATAGAGCGTGCCCTGCGCGAGAAAGTCGAAGTGCCCGAGCCGGCGGGCCACGTCGTCGAAGACGTCGATGAACGCCGCCCCGATGGCCTTCCGTTTCCGCTCGGGGTCGGTCACGCCCTCGAGGGCGGCGAGAAACCGCTCGCCCGCGTCCTCGAAGACGACGTTCAGGCCGAGCCGTCCCGCGAAACGGCTCCGGATCTGCGCCGCCTCGTCCTGGCGCAGCAGGCCGTTGTCGACGAAGATGCAGGTCAGGCGATCGCCCACCGCCCGGCGAATCAGGATCGCGGCCACCGTGGAGTCCACTCCCCCGCTCAGCCCGCAGACCACGCGTCCGCCGCCCACCTGGCGCCGGATGCGGTCGGTGGCCTCCTCGAGGAACGAGGCCATGGTCCAGTCGCCGGCGCAGCCGCACACCGCGACCGCGAAGTTCCGCAGGACGTCGACGCCGTGTTCGGTATGAGCCACCTCGGGATGGAAGAGCAGCCCGTAGAAGCGCCGCGCCGGGTCCTCCATGGCCGCGACCGGCGCGTTCGCGCTCGTCCCCGTGACGCGGAAGCCGTCCGGGATGCGCTCGATCCGATCGCCGTGACTGGCCCACACCCCGATGCCGTCCGGCAGCCCGCCGAACAGCGGGCTTCCCGACTCGACCCTGACGGCGGCGGGGCCGAACTCGCGTTCGGGGGCCGGTTCGACCACGCCCCCCAGCAGGTCGGCCATCAACTGCATGCCGTAGCAGATGCCGAGCACGGGCGCCCCGAGCGCCAGCACGCCGGCCGCGCACCGCGGCGCCCGCGGCTCGCGGACGCTCGCCGGGCCGCCGGAGAGAATCAACCCGGCCGGGCGCCGGGCCGCCAGCGCGTCCACCGGCGTGTGGAACGGCACGATCTCGGCATAGACGTCGAGCTCGCGCAGTCGACGGGCGATCAACTGCGTGTACTGCGAACCGAAGTCGAGCACGAGCAGCGTCTGATGAGACACGCGGGCGACCGGGCGATACGGGACGGATCGTTCGATGGGCCGGCGCCGAATCCTCGGACGCCGGGCATGCACGGACGCCTATTATAATGACGTCGCCCGCCGGAAAACCACCATATCTTGTAGTCCGACGATGAAGACCTCTATCGGCTGCGTTCCGGCGGCCGTCGTCGCGACGGTCGCCGCGGCGATCCTGCCGCCGGCCGCGGCGACCGCGCAGCCGCCGGCCGCGGCCGCTTCGAGGTGGCTGCCCGTCGCCACGCGATGGACGGCCACGCTTCCGGCGCCGGCGGCGGCGGCGCCGGCAGCGTCCGGCGATCGGCTCTTCGCGCCCCTCTTCGACGGCCGGGTGGCGTCGTTCAGTCTCGTCGACGGCTCGGAGCTCTGGCAGGTCGAGCAGACGGTGGCGGGCCAGCCCGCGGCGGGCGGAGGACTGTTCCACGCCGCCACGCCCACGGGACTGCTGGCCCTCGACGCGGAAACCGGCGGCGTCCGGTGGTCGGCGACGCTGGAGGCGCCCGTGTCCGCGCCGCTGCTGTGGACCGCGGGGTGGTTGATCGCCGCCCTCGAGTCCGAGGAGCTGCTCGCGCTGCACGCCGGTACGGGGGGGACGGTGTGGCGGCGCGTCGTCGACGGCGGCGTCGGCGTGCGGCCGACCATCGCCGGCGACCGCCTGTACGTGCCCGTCGCCAGCGGCCGCATCGAGGTGCTGGACCTGCGGACGGGCGCCGTGGTCTGGGAGCGGCGGCTGGGCGGCGCGCCGCGGGAAATCCTGCTGTCCGGCGACCTGTTCGTGGGCGCCACCGACAACCATTTCTATCGGCTCTCCCGGCGCGACGGGGCGCTCCGGTGGCGCTGGCGCGCCGGGGGCGACGTCGCGGGCCTCGCGGCCGTCGACGGGGACAACGTGTACTTCTCGTCTCTCGACAACACCCTGTGGGCCCTCGACCGCTCGCATGGCGGGCAGCGGTGGCGCGAACAACTGCCGGTCCGCCCGGCGGCGGGACCGCGGCGGGTCGGGGCGCTGGTCCTGCAGGGCGGGCTGAGCCGCGATCTCGATCTCCGCGGCGGGTCGGACGGCGCGGTCCGCCACCGCCTGCAAGTGTCCTCCGAGCTGGCGTTCGCCCCCCTGACCGTCCCCGACCCGCTGAGCGACGGAACCCTCCTGGTCCTGGTGACTTCCGACGGCGAACTGGAGGCGGTCGGTCCGGCCAGCGGACCCGAGCGGCTCGATCCCGCCGCCACCGCCGCGTGGGAGAAGCTGTTCGACGACGACCCGCCCCCGGCCCCTGCGCCCCGCGGCCCGTGATGATACGCCCCGCGGCGTTGCGAGCGGCGCTGCATCCCGCCCGACCGCGTGGCGCTCTGCGCGAGGGGCTGCTGACGGCTCCTGCGGTATGCTGGCCCCACCGTGGCAGCGGCGCGACGACGGCAGACGCGGCGGCCGACCCTTCCCGGCTGGTCCCGTCCGATCGCCGGCGGCGGAATCGCCGCGTTCGCGGTCCTGCTGCTCGGCGGGGTGCTGGAAACGGTGCTGATCGGCGCCGACGCCGCCGCCGCCGCGCGGGCCGTCCGGGAGATCAGGGCCGAGGTCTCGCGCGTGGACGCGGCGCTGGCGCGCACCGCGCGGGACCTGGCCGGCCGCGCCGAGGTCCGGGACGGACTGACCGGGGACCGGCCGGCGGTCCGGACCCTCTTCGACGTCCTGCGTACGGCCGCGGGGGGCCGGACGGTTTCCGATCTCGCGATCACCATCTACGACGCGCGTTCCCTGCCGCGCGCGTGGCACGGCCGGCCCGCCGAGCTGCGCCCCGCCCGCCTCCTGTCGGGTCCGGCCGGGTTCGCCGACGTCGGACCCGCGGGGCTCCGGCTGGTCCACGTCGAGCCCATCGCCGCGCCGGCCCGCGAGCCCGGCGCTCCCGCGCGCCGGCTCGGAACCGTCGTCGTCGAACGCGTCGTCTCCTCCACCCGCGCCCCCGGGGGCCCCGACGGGGGCTTCGTGGTCCCGACTTCGGTCGGCCGCGCCGTCCTGCGCCCCGGCGGCCCCGGCGCCGGCGGCCCGCGCGTGCGCACCTTCGCCGCGCCCGGGGCGGACGGCGCAGCGCGCACCGGCGGGTCGATCGGCCTCGACGAGGTCGACCGCGTGCGGGCCCGCTGGCGGCGGCGGGTCGCCGCCCTCTGCTTTCTCGTGCTCGCCGGCGTCACGCTGGGCGCGGCCGGCCGCGTGCTGGCGGGCCGGACCCGGCGGGGCCGCCTCCGGCCGTCGGCGATCGCCGCCGCCGCGACGGTGGCCGGCGGCGGTTGGCTGTGGCTGGCGGGCTCGCCGGACCTGTTCGCGGGGTCCCTGCTGTCGCCGGACGCCTACCGCTCCCTGCTGGCGCCGCGGGTCCTGCGCACCGCCGCCGACCTGTTGCTCGCGGCCGCGGTCGGCGCGGCGCTGGTCGCGATCGCCGCCGACGGCGTCCACCGCCGGCGGTGGTTCGGACCGGCCCGGCGGTCCGGCCGACGAACCGGATTCGGGATCGCGCTGCCGATAGCCGTGCCCCCGATCGCCGCGCTGCTCGGCATCCACCACCGGCTGCTGCAGGACACCGTGGACGGCGCGGCGATGGACCTGCTGCACACCTCCCTGCAGCCGTTCGACCCCGCCCGCGCCGCGCTGCAGCTCGCGCTGGTGCTGGCGAGCGCTTCCACGGTGTGGGCCGCCGCGCTCGTCATGGGTATTGCCCTGGCCCGGGGGCCGACCCGGCCGCCCTCGCGCCGCGCCGGGCGGCTGCTGCCGCTGGCGCTGGCCCCCGCCGGCCTCGCCGCCGCCGCCGGTTGGGCGCCCCTCGCGCCGTCGCTGCTTCTGTGCCTGCCGGGAAGCGTCCTCGCCTTTCGCGGGCAGCGCCTGATGCGCTGGCTCCGCCGCACCGACCCGGTGTCCCGCCTGCTCGCGGCCCTCTGCGCGATTCTGGGAGCGGCGCCGCCGTTGTATCTCTCCCTGACGTCCCTGACCGACGAGGCGAAGCGCGGTCTCGTGGAGACCAGCCATGCGGTGCGGGCGGCCGAGCATCCGCGGGACCTGCACCGCCAGCTCGAACGCGCCCTCGAGGAGATCGACGCCGAGCTCGACGCGCGGCCCGCCGGTCCGGCGCTTCCCGCCCCTTCGGACGGGAGCGGGACCGGTTCCGACGCCGCGTTCGGCGTCTGGAGCCGCACCGCCCTGGCCGCATCGCGGTTGACGTCGGCGGTCGAGCTGTTCGGAGCCGACGGCGAGCTGCGGAGCCGGTTCGCCCTGAACATTCCCGACTCGGTGACCGCCGCGCGCTGGACCGGTACCGGTTGCGAATGGGAGATATTCGGCGAAGTGGCTCCGTTCGGCTCCGAAGAGCGCCGAATGCTCCACGCCGAGCGGGGGTTCTGCGAATCCGGCGGGGACGGGGCGGCGGGCGCCCCCGCCGGCGGGGTGGTCGTCCACGTCACGCAGGTCGACTACGAGTCGCTGCCGTTCATCGCCTCGCGCAGCCCCTACGTCGAGCCCTCGGAGACCGGACGGCGCGGGTCGGCGCCGGGCTATCCCGGCCACGAGGTCGAGCTCGTCATCTACGGATGGGGACGGCAGCCGGCGTTCCTCTCGAACCGCAGCGCGTGGCCCATCGACGATGCGTTGTTCCAGCGCATCTACGCGTCCCGCGACCCGTTCTGGACGCGGCTGGTCAAGGACTCGCGCCGGTACGAGGTGTTCATCACGAACACCCGCGCGGGCATCTACGCCGTCGGTTATCCGGCCCGCACGGCGTTCGACCACCTGCTGCATCTCTCGGAGATCACGCTGCTGGTCATCGTCGCCGGCGGCTTCGCGGCGCTGGCGGCGGTCCTCGCCGCCCTCGTGCTCCCGAGGCTCCGGCGGCGGTCGCCGTACCGTGAAGTGCGGACCCGGTTCGCCCTGAAGCTGCAGATGTGGTTCGTGGGGGCGGCGACCGCCCCCGTCGTGGTGGTCGCGATCCTCGTTCAGGGGTACTTCGCCGACCAGTTGCGGGCCGACGTCGAGGCCGGCGCGGTGCGGGCGGCGGCGGTGGCCAGAAGCGTCATCGAGGAGTCCGTCCTGGTCCAGTCGCCCGACGGACAGATCATCACCCGGTTCACCGACGACGTCCTGGTCCGCATCAGCCAGGTGATCGGCCAGGACGTCAACGTCTTCGACGGACCGCGTCTCGCCGCGACGAGCACGCGCGATCTCTATGCGTCGGGGGTGTTGTCGACCCGCACGCCGGACCGGGTCTATCGCGCCATCGCCCTCGACCGGCTCCCGAGCTTCGTGAGCGAGGAGGCCGCCGGCTCCCTCCGCTACCAGCTGGCCGCGGCGCCGGTCCGGGTGGGGGGGCGCGAGTTGATCCTGACGGCGCCGCTGGCGTCGAGGCAGCGGGAGATCGAGGGGCAGATCGACGAGCTGAACCGGCGCGTGCTCGGCTCCGCGCTCTTCTTCGCCGCCGTCGTGGGGTTCATCGGCTGGACCATCGCCCGCGGCATCGCCAATCCCGTCAAGCGGCTCACCCGGGCCACCAGCCGCGTCGCGCGGGGCGAGTTCGGCCCCCTCGTCTCGGCCCGCCACGCGGACCGCATCGAGAAACGCGTGGCCGCGCGCTCCGCCGACGAGCTCGTCATCCTCGAGGCGGACTTCAACCGGATGGCCGCCGAGCTCGACGCCCGACGACGCCAGCTCGAGCGCACCCACCGGCTCGAAGCATGGACGGAGATGGCCCGGCAGGTCGCCCACGAGATCAAGAACCCCCTGACCCCGGTCCAGCTCGCCGCCGAGCATCTGCTCCGCGTGCACGCCGACCGCGGCGCGCCTCTGACGCCGGTGCTTCAGGGATGCGTCGAGTCGATCCTGAAGCAGGTCCGGTTACTGCGTCAGATCGCGTCGGAGTTCTCGAGCTACGCCTCCTCTCCGGCGGTCCGGCGGACGCCGACGGATCTCGCGGCCCTCGTGAACGAGGTGGCGGCCCCCTATCGCCCCGGTCTCGAGGGCCGCATCGCCGTATCGACGGACCTGCCGCCGGACCTGCCCCGGCTGCCGCTCGACCCGGTGCTGATGCAGCGGGCGGTCACGAACGTCATCGAGAACGCGCTCCACGCGATGCCCGACGAGGGAACGCTCGCCATCCGCGTCGCACGGCGCGGCGGAGAGGCGCAACTGATCATCCGGGACACCGGCGTGGGGCTCGAACCCGACGTGCTGGCCCGCATCTTCGAGCCGTACTTCTCGACCCGGATCACCGGCACGGGGCTGGGAATGGCGATCGCGAAGCGCAACGTCGAGCTCAACGGCGGCGCCATCGCCGTCGCCAGCGCGCCGGGGCGAGGCACCACCGTGACCATGACGTTGCCGATCGCGGACGCGCCCGCCCGCCCCGCTCCGTCCCCGCGCGCCTGACCGCCGGCGGCCGGCGCGCGCCGCGGCCGGTCAGCCCGTGCTCGCGGTCTTCAGGTCGGCGGCGTCCCGGGAAGACTCGTCGTGCCGGCCGGCCGAACGCCGCGCGCGGCCGACGACGTACCCGACGGGACCGGACACGAGATAGGCGTACGCCATCAGGAACAGGACCGGTCGGGGCTGGACGGCGATGGCCGCGACGAGGACCGCGAACTGCAGCAGGACCACGTAGGAGCGGCGCGGCTGCAGGATGAGCGCGCCGAAGCTGCGGAAACGGATTCGACTGACCATCAGGAGGGCGGGGGCCAGCACCACCGGCAGGGCCGCGAACGGCGCGTGCGCGATGCCCAGGCCCTCCGGCCATGCGAACACCGTCGCGGCCAGCACGCCGCCCGCGGCGGGGCTCGGCATCCCCGCGAAGTACCGCTTGTCGGAGCTGTTGGGCTGGACGTTGAAGCGTGCGAGACGCAGCGCGGTGGCGGTGACGTAGAGGAACCCCACCGCCCATCCGAGGCGGCCGAGGGGCTCGAGCCCCCACGCGAAGACGAGCACGGCCGGGGCCACGCCGAACGAGATGACGTCCGCCAGCGAGTCGAACTCGCCGCCGAACTCGCTCGTCGCGCCCGCCAGCCGGGCGATGCGGCCGTCGAGCACGTCGAGCACGGTGGCCACCCCGATGAACACCGCGGCGGTCGCATAGTCCTCCCGCATGGCGTGGACGATGCAGGCGTAGCCGCAGAACAGGTTGCCGACCGTGAACATGCTCGGCAGCAGATGGACGCCGCGCCGGAAACGCGGGTTCCGGCGCCGGTTCCGCAGTACCGCGAGCACTTTCGGCATGGTGATGATCTTGCGCGCGGCGGAGCCCCGGCCGGGCTCCGCCGCCCCCGGGCGCCGCGTGTTCGCCGCCGTCGTCCCGCGCCGGTTTCCCGGCCGCGCCGGCCCGCCGAGGGCCGCCCGGGACGTCACGGGACGGGAACCGGGCTCTCCCCCGCCGCGGCCCCGAGCCGGGCCACGACCGTCTCCCCGCCCCGCACCCGGTCGCCCCGCGCCGCGGCGAGGGTGGCGGCGGCCGGCACGAACACGTCCATGCGCGACCCGAACTTCATGATACCGAAACGCTGGCCGGTACGGACGGTGGTTCCCGGCGTCACCCGGCACACCACGCGCCGGGCCAGCGCCCCCACCACCTGCCGGAACACGATCGTATGCCCTTCGTGCTCCAGCCAGATCTCGGATCGTTCGTTGCTCGCGCCCGCGCCGGGGCGGTACGCGGGCAGGAACGTGCCGCGGACGTGGTCGACCCGCGTAATCCGTCCCCCGATCGGCACGCGGTTCACGTGGACGTCGAGCGGAGACAGGAAAATGCTGATCTGCCGCCATCTTCCGGGGGGAGCGCCGGCGGGCTCCGCGTCTCCCGCGAACAGGACCCGGCCGTCGGCGGGCGCGACCACGACGCCGGGGTCCCGGGGCGGCTCCCGCTCCGGATCGCGGAAGAACAGGGCCATGAGAAATCCGGGAACGCTCAGGGCCAGGGCCGGAAGCGGCAGTCCCGCGGCCAGGCACACCAGCGCCGGAACGAACGCCAGGCCGATGAACGGCAGTCCCGCCCGGTCGATGGACATGCGCATGAAGCCGCGGGGACGGAGTCAGACTGTCCGGCAGTCCGCGTGGCGGCGGAGGATGTCGTGCATCCGGTCCTTCAATTGCAGCTTCCGTTTCTTCAGGTTCGCCGCTTCGATCCGTTCCGGCTGTGACAGATGTTCCAGGCGGGTCAACTCGTGGAGGCGGGTGTCGAGCTCCTGATGCTGTTCCGCGAGCTGGCGAAACCCGCTGTCGGTCTGGAGAAGGTGCTCTCTCAACTGTTGCGAGTCCTGTGCCATGCCACCTCCTGGAGACGCGGTGCGAAAACGGGCCCCATGCGGTCGGGGGGCGATTCTACGGCACGAAAAAACGGTAGCACAATCACGCGTGGTCCGCCAGTTGACGTCGTTCCCGCGCGATCTCCGCGTCGGGCCGGCGCACGTACACCGGCCGGAGGGCGTGCGGCGCCCCCGCCCGATCGCGCCACGGCGCCTGCAGGGCCATGCCCGCCATCACCGCCGCCAGCAACGGCGTCTCGTGGAAGTGCCGCGAACCGGCGGCCAGCCGCGCCTCGAGCAACGGCCGGCTGCCGGCGACGCCGTCTCCGACGACCCACGCCGCGCGGCCCCGCAACCGATCGTCCCAGCCGTCGAGCACCGCCGCGGGCGGGCCCGATACCGGGGCCTCCACCGCGCGCCACCCGCCGGCCGCCGGCGCCGGGTCCCGTTCATGGAGTGCGCCGAACACCTCGCCGCGTTTCGCGTCCACCCACGGGACGACCAGGTCGGGGGGAGGTCCGTCCCCGGCGCGCCGCGCGGCGACTTCCACCAGAACGTCCAGGATCGGGACGCCGACCACGGGCCGGCCGTGCGCGAGGGCGAGCCCCTGGACCGCGGCGATGCCGACGCGAAGTCCGGTGAACGACCCCGGGCCGAGGGCCACGGCGTACCGATCGACGTCGGCGGTGGTCATCCCCCGCCGCCCGAGCAGCGCGCGGAGGGCGCCGGGCAGCCGCGCGCCGTGGGTGAGGGCGGGGTCGCCCGGGGCTTCCTCGATCACGCGCCCGTCCCGGGCCAGCGCGAAACCGCCCCGATTCGTCGTGGTGTCGACGGCCAGCGTGAGCAATGTCCGGTTCCTCGCCTTGACGGCCCCCGGCGGGCTTTCTATACTTGCACATTCCATCGTCTCCGTCGCACTCCGGCCATCCGGCGCCCGGCTCCACCCGACCGGCTCCGTGACCCCCTCCACGACGAACCGCCCCGCCGCGGTACGGGCTCCGACGCCCGCCATGCGCCAGTACCTCGCCGCGAAGCGTCAGCACCGCGACGCCATCGTGTTCTTCCGGATGGGCGACTTCTACGAAATGTTCTACGAGGACGCGGTCACCGCGGCGCGGGCGCTGGACCTCACCCTGACGTCCCGATCGAAGGACGCGGCCGGCGGGGCGATCCCGATGTGCGGCATTCCCCACCACGCGGCCGACGCCTATCTGACCCGCCTCGTGCGGAAAGGGTTCCGCGTCGCCATCTGCGAGCAGGTCGAAGACCCCCGGAAGGCCCGGGGCGTGGTGCGGCGCGAGGTCGTGCGGGTCGTGTCCCCCGGCACGTTCACCGACACCGCGTATCTCGACGATCGGGAGCCGGCGTTCCTGATGGCGGTCGCCGTCCTTCCCCCCGCCGCCGCGGGCGCGCCGGACCGGTACGGCATGGCCGTGCTGGACGTCTCGACCGGCTCCTTCGCGGCGGCCGAGTACGACGGCGGCTCGGGACGGCAGGCGCTCTCGGAGGACGTCGCCGTCTTGCAGCCGCGGGAGGTGGTGGCGCCGCGCGACCACGACGTCGCCCCCTTGCTGCCGCATCCCGTCCCTCCCGCGGTCACCCCCCTCGACCCGGAGGCCTTCCACGTCGACCGGGCCCGCGAGGCGTTGACCAGCCAGTTCGGGACGGCCGGGCTCGACGGTTTCGGGCTCGCGGACCGGCCGGCGGCGGTCGCGGCCGCCGGGGCCTTGGTGCGCTACCTGCGCGAGACGCAGCGCGGCCGGCTGGCCCACGTGCGCGGCATCGCGTTCCGCGAGGCCGCGGACGCCATGCTCGTCGATCCGGTCACCCTCCGGCACCTCGAGGTCGTCCGGTCGATGGAGGGCGGCCGCGCGGGATCGCTCCTCGCCGAAATCGACTGCACGGTGACGGTGATGGGCAGCCGCCTGCTGCGGAGCTGGCTGCTGCGGCCCCTCGTGAGCCTCGAACGGATCCGCAACCGGCTCGACGCGGTCGAAGAGATCGGGTTCCGGTCGACCGACCGCGCCCGGCTCCGCGAAGCCCTGAAGCGCGTGCACGACCTGGAGCGCCTGCTCGCCCGGGCCGCGATGGGGACGGCCGGCCCCCGCGATCTGCTCGCCCTGCAGCGTTCCCTGGCCGCGATTCCGCGCATCAAGGCGATTCTCCAGCCGCTCGACGCTCCCCTCACGCGCAGCCTCGCCGCGGAGCTCGACGAGGCGCCGGCGGTGCGGGACGCCATCGAGGCGACGGTGGTCGAGTCGCCGCCCGCCGTCGCCCGCGACGGGGGGGTCATCCGTGACGGCGTGGATGCGCAACTCGACGACCTGCGCGCGATCAGCCGGGGCGGCAAGGACCGGATTGCGGCCATGGAAGCCGCCGAGCGCGCCCGCACGGGCATCGGGTCGCTGAAGATCCGGTTCAACCGGGTGTTCGGCTACTACATCGAGGTGTCGAAGGCGAACCTGCACGCGGTACCCGACGACTACCACCGCAAGCAGACCATCGCCGGAGGCGAACGCTTCATCACGCCCGCCCTGAAGGACTACGAGCACAAGGTGCTGGGCGCGGACGAACGGATCCTGGAGCGGGAGATCGAGCTGTTCGAGAAACTCGGAAGCGAGGTCGCGGCCGCCGCGCCGCCCATTCAGGACTCGGCGCGGGCGCTGGCCAGCCTCGACGCGCTCGCGGGACTCGCGGAGGCCGCCGCCGTCCGCGACTACATCAAGCCCCACGTCCACGACGGAGACGACCTCGTGATCGTCGAGGGGCGCCACCCCGTCGTGGAACGGCACGCCGGGCAGGCCTTCGTCCCCAACGACGTGACCCTCGACGCGGCCACCCACCAGGTGATCATCCTGACCGGCCCGAACATGGGCGGCAAGTCGACCTATCTGCGGCAGACGGCCCTGATCGTCCTGCTCGCGCACGTCGGTTCGTTCGTGCCGGCGAACACCGCCAAGGTGCCGGTGACCGACCGGATATTCGCCCGCGTCGGCGCCTCCGACAACATCGCCCGCGGGCAATCGACCTTCATGGTGGAGATGCAGGAGACGGCGAACATCCTGCATACGGCGACTTCGCGAAGCCTCGTGCTGCTGGACGAGATCGGACGGGGCACCGCGACCTACGACGGACTGAGCATCGCCTGGGCGGTGGCCGAGCATCTGGCCACCGACGCCTCGGCGCGGCCGAGGACCCTGTTCGCCACCCACTACCACGAGCTCACCGACATCGCCGACGCCCTGCCGGGGGTCGCCAACTACCACGTGGTGGCCCGCGAGTGGCAGGACGAGATCCACTTCCTGCGGAAGGTCGAGCCGGGGCGCTCGGACCACAGCTACGGCATACAGGTCGCGCGCCTCGCCGGCCTGCCGGCGCGGACGGTCGAACGTGCGAAGGAGATCCTGCACGGCCTCGAACGGGACGAGCTGGCGCGCGGGGGCAGACGCCCGGGGCCGCCCGCCGGGGGCGGAGACGGGCAGACGCAGCTCGCGTTGTTCGCGGAACCGGCGCCCGAGCCGGAGGTGGTCCGCCGTCTGCGCGACGTCGACGTCGACAGCCTGAGTCCCCTCGCGGCACTGAACCTGTTGGCCGAACTCAAGCGCGAGACCCCGTAGCCGCCCCGGGGACCGGCGCTTGCGCCGTTCCGGCCGGCGGCGGGGCGCGGGGCGGGGGGACGCAATCGCGATGGCGGAGCGGATCGGGATCGTCGGCGCCGGTTTCAGCGGACTGCTGAGCGCGTACCTGCTGGAACGCCGCTTCGGCGACCGCGTGAAGATAGACGTGTGGGAGGCGGGCGACCGCCCCGGCGGGCGGGTGCGGACCGCCCGGATGCCCGAGACCGGCGTGCGCTACGAGGCGGGGGTGGCCGAGCTGTACGACGTCGCCGGCAATCCGCAGTTGCGCCGGTTGATCGGACACCTGGGGCTCGAGACGCGGCCCCTCGCGGGGACCCCGTACTTCGTGGTCGGCGACCGCGTCCTGCGCGACGACCGGGACCTCGCGGGACTGCTCGGACACCGCGGCATGGACCGCCTGCGCCGGTTCTGGGAGCAGGGCACGGCGCTGCGCCCGCCGGCGGACTACGCCCTCGCCGGCCGGGAACGGGACAACCACCACCCCTGGCAGCGGCGCACCTTCGAAGACGTGCTCCGCGACATGGACGACCCGCGGTGCGCGTGGTTCACGGCGATGCAGTGCCACAGCGATCTGGCCACCGAGCCGCCCCGCACCAGCGGGCTGTTCGGGATGGACAACCTGCTGATCGACCACCCCGGCTACTGCACCCTGCACACCCTGGCGGCCGGCAACGAGGGGCTCGTCGAAGCGCTGGCCGGCCGGGTCCGCTCTCCCGTGTCGCTGGGCGCCGCCGTCACCCACGTGACCGCCGACGAGGAGACGGGTATGCGGGTCGCCCTGCGGACCGCCGGCGGCGAGCGCCGCGACGTCGAGATCGACGCGCTGATCGTCACCCTGCCCCCGGCCGGCGTGCGGGCCATCCGATGGCGCGACGAACGCCTGCGGGACGCGGTCGCCGGACACGTCCGGCATCACGACCACGGGACCGCGTACCTGCGGGTGACCCTGCTGTTCCGCCGGCGGTTCTGGCGCCGCGAGTTCCCCGAGGACTACTTCGTGAGCGACGCGTTCGGCGGCGTCACCGTCTACGACCAGTCTCCCGACGACGGCGCGGGGGTCCAGAGCTGGCTGCTCGGCGGGGCGCCGGCCCGGGAATACGCCTCGAAGCCCGACCGGGAGATCGTGGCCGCGGTCCTCGGCGCCGTGCCCGGCGCCCCCGCCGCGGCCGACGACCTGCTGGTGCGGGCCTGCGTGGACCGGTGGACGGGCGTCGCGGGCGTCTCCGCCCTGCCCGGCGGCGTCCCCCTGCGTCCGCTACGGCAGCGGCACAGCCCGGACCCCCGCTGGCCCCAACTGCAGTTCGTCGGAGACTACCTGTACGACGCGACCCTCTGCGGCGCCCTCGACGCGGTGCGCGCCGCCCGCCGGGGCGGCGCCCGCGACGCCGTCCCCGCCCCGGTCCGCCTTCTTCCTCCAGACTACCTGTACGACGCGACCCTCTGCGGCGCCCTCGACGCGGTGCTGTACGGGGTGTCGCAACTCGACGCCCTGATCGCCGCGAAGACCGGCCCGGCCGCCGAGGGCGCCCCGGACCCCTTCGGCGCGCCGCCCGCCGGGGCGGCGCCCGCGACGCCGCCCTCGCCCCGGTCCGCCTTCTTCCTGCACGAACGGCGGACCGGATAGCGGCCCCCCGGGATCCGCCGCCCTGCGGCGGCGCCGGCGTCACGCGGCCGGTTCCTGCAGGGTCAGGCAGTGCAGCGTGCCGAGGCCCAGGACGAGATCGACGGCGTGGATCCCGACCACCTCGCGGCCGGGGAACAGCTCGGCGAGGCGGCCCAGGGCCACCCGGTCGGCCGGATCGTTGAAGGTGGGGACGAGCACCAGGTCGTTCGCCACGTAGAAGTTCAGATAGCTGGCCGGCAACCGCTGGCCGCCGAACCACAGCGGCCGGGGCATCGGCAGCGGCGCCACCGTGAGGGCGCGGCCGGCCACCTGCGCCGCCCGCAGGCGGCGGAGATTGTCGGCGAGGGGCGCGTGGTTCGCGTCGGCGGGGTCCGGCTCGACGGCGGCGGCCACGGTGGTCGGACCGACGAAGCGCGCGGCGTCGTCGACGTGGCCGTGGGTGTCGTCGCCGGCGATGCCGCGTCCCAGCCAGACCACCGTGTCGACCCCGAGCCAGGTCTCGAACGCCCGCTCGACCGCCCCGCGGTCCATTCCCGGGTTCCGCGGCTGCACGGCCGGATCGAGCAGGCACTGCTCGGTCGCCAGCGCGGCCCCCGCGCCGTTCACGTCGATGCTCCCGCCTTCGAGGACCATCGGCCGCCGCCGGCCCGGGGGGCGCGGGACGACGCGCCGCACCCGCCGGGCGGCGGCGATGCGGCCCGGCAGCCGGTCGTCCCGGGCCCAGTCGCCGTACCGGGCCCAGCCGTTGAAGCGCCAGTCGACGAGGACCACGCCGGCGGGCGCGTCGGGGGCGCCCGCGCGGCGCACGAACGTGCCGCCCGAGTCGCGCACCCAGCCCCGGTCGGTGGGGAACCGGTGAGCGCCCACGCGCGCCGGGTCGACCCCGGCCCGGCCCAGCCGTCCGAGCGCCCGACGCTCGGCGCCGGCGTCGGGGAAGACGATCTCGACCGGCTCGACGGCGGCGAGCCGGCGGACGATCTCGACGTAACACCACCGGACCGCCTCCATCCTGCCCGGCCAGTCGGAACGGTTGTGGGGCCACGCGATCCACGTCGCCCGGTGTCGCTCCCACTCGGCGGGCATGACGTACCGCTCCCCCGCCGGAGGGGTCGCCGGCTTCGCGGGAGGAGCGGACGGGGGAGACAGGTTCATGCGGTACCGCGGTGATCGGACGCGGATGCGGCGCCGCTCGCAATGCCGCGGGGCGCTTTCATCAGGCCGGCCCCTCCCCGCTACCGGGGGGCTCGTCGAGCAGCCGTGCGCTCAGGCCCGCGTAGCTGTCCACGCGGCGGTCCCGGAGGAACGGCCATCCGCGCCGCTGCCGCTCGACGGCCCGGCGGTCGCACGCCGCCAGCACCACCTCTTCCCGGTCGACGGCCCCCTCGGCGAGGATCTTCCCGGCCGGGTCGCACACGAACGACTGTCCCCAGAACTGCAGCCCCCCGCCGGACGGCCCTTCGTGTCCGACCCGGTTGACGGCGGCCACGAAGACGCCGTTGGCGATGGCGTGCCCCCGCTGCACCGTGCGCCAGGCGTCGTGCTGGGCGGCCCCGTCCGCGGCGCGCTCGGCCGGGTGCCAGCCGATGGCGCTCGGATAGACGATCAGCTCCGCCCCCGCGAGGGCGCTCAACCGCGCCGCTTCGGGGAACCACTGGTCCCAGCAGATCAGCGGGCCGATCCGTGCGAACCGGGTCCGGAACACGGGATACCCGAGATCGCCGGGCGTGAAGTAGAACTTCTCGTGGTAGAGGGGGTCGTCGGGGACGTGGGTCTTGCGGTAGCGGCCGAGCAAGGCGCCGTCGGCGTCGATGACCGCGGCGGCGTTGTGATAGACGCCGGCCGCGCGCCGCTCGAAGACGGGGACCACGAGCACGACGCCGAGGTCGGCGGCGAGGGCGGCGCAGCGGGCGGTGGTCGGGCCCGGCACCGGCTCCGCGAGATCGAAGCGGCCGGCATCCTCGCGCTGACAGAAATAGCGGCAGTTGAACAGTTCCTGCAGGCAGACGATCTGGGCGCCCTGCGCCGCCGCCTGCCGGATCAGGCGGCAGGCGGTCTCCAGGTTCGCGGACACGGAGTCGACGCAGGCCATCTGCGCCAGACCGACCGTGAACCGCGGAACTCCCGCTGTCGACATCGGAAATGCCCGGGGCCGCCGGGCGGGGTCCTGCCGAAGCGCCGGCGGAGACGCCCGCCCCGGAGAGCGTCGCCGTGCGGCCTTGCGCCGTGTTGCGACTTCCGGCCCGACCCGGCCGGAGTGCGCGCCGTTCCTACGGCGCAGACGCCTGGCCGCCGCTCTCCAGCGCCTGCAGCTCGCTCCGGGCGTTCGGGAAGTAGAGCGAGGTCGGGAACTCGTCCAGGATGCGCTGGAACGCGGCCCGCGCTTCGTCAGGACGGCCCGCCAGGCGGTAGGCGCGTCCCAACTGCATCAGGACGCCGTCGACGGGCAGGGCCGCGTCGTCGTCGGCAGAGGCGGACGGGTCGAGAAGCGCGATCGCTTCCTCGTGGGCGCCGAGGGCCATCTGCGCGCTCGCCAGTCCGAGGGTCGCCATGCGGCCGTAGAGACCTTCCCCGTCGCGGTCGATCACCTGCCGGTACTGCGCCGCCGCCTCGTCGTGACGCCCGAGGGCGGCGAGGGCGGCGGCGGCCCGGTAACGGGCGGTGACCCCCGCCGGCGTGCCGGGATAGGCGTCGGCCGCTTCGAGCAGTTTCGGAAGCGACGCCGACATCTTCGCCGCGACCGTCGGGTAGGAACCGGGCGGCTGACCGGAAGGAGGCTCCCCGGCCGCGGCGTCGTCCGCCGACGGCACCACCGGGGCGTCCGCGAACCCGAGCGCCTCGGCGAGCAGCGCCCCCGCCGTCGCGTCCGCGCGGACGGACCACCAGGCGTAGCCGCCGACCAGCAGGAGGACCACCACGCCGACGCCGGCGCCGATCTCGATCGCCGTCCCCCAGTTCTCCACCCCGTGCCGGAGCCGGCCCACGAACACGGCCAGGGCGTTTTCCTTCAGGTGATGCCGCTCGCTCCGCCTCATGCGCGTCTTCCTGTCTGTTCCCCGGTATTCCCGGCGCCTGCCCGTCGTCGTACGCGGCCAGTGTACCCGACCCGTCTTCGGGGGAGGGCCAGGGTTGGCGCGCGTGCCTGGATTCGAACCAGGGGCCTACCGCTTAGGAGGCGGTCGCTCTATCCGACTGAGCTACACGCGCGTACCGACACCGCACCAGTCTAGCAGAGCGGGCCGCGACGCCCGCCCGGCGAGGCGCCACCGGGGTGCGCGTCAGATTCACGAGACGAGTGCTCGTTGGTCACTGGTGCAGGCCGAGGGTCCCCGGCCGTCGGACGAATGCGCCGGCCGCCCGCGAATGATCCGGCTCTCCGAGGAGAAGCGGGCCGGCCCGCGGAGGACCGGCCCACCGATTCACTTCACCAGGAAACGCGCGCCGACATGCCACCGGCGCCCATGCCGATTGACAGGTGCTTGTCGCGGTTCCCCCGGATCAACCAGAAGTAACCGACGGAGGCGCCGGCGTAGCTGGCGGCGGCGGCCCACGAATAGCCGCCCCGCCGCTGCCTGGTGCAGGCACCTGCCGCGCAGACCTCGCGCTGGTGGCCGCGCTCGAGTGCCGTGAACACGACACCGGAGACGAACAGGGCGTTGGCGGCCCGCTTCACGCGGACCATCCGGTGCGGGACTTCCTCCTCCTTGTCAGCCGCGGCCTGAGCCTGAGCCTGCGCCATGATCGGGCAGACTTGCAGCAGCGCGCAGCACGCGACGATGCCGACCGCCCGATTCAACAACCCCATCGGTCTTCCATGCTACCAGAAGCCGACGAATGCCACGACGGCCTCCGCGCTCGAAAGCGCCGCGCCCGCCTTTTACCAGCCTGGCGGGCGAGGAGAGTCCGCGCCGTGGAACGGCGGGGACTCCTGGAGGGTTGGTCGGGCGCCAGGCGGAGCCGGAACGCGACCGCGGGCCGCGCGGCGGTGTCGGGCGGGCCAGAGCTACACCGCCCCGTAGGCGAGCATCGCGTCGGCGACCTTGACGAAGCCGGCGACGTTGGCGCCGCGGACGTAGTTCACGCCGCCGGCGCCGTCGTCGCCGTACGCGCAGCACTTCTCGTGGATGTCGGCCATGATCCGCCGCAGCCGTTCGTGCACCTCCTCGCGCGACCAGCTCATGCGCAACGCGTTCTGGCTCTGCTCGAGCCCGGACACCGCGACCCCGCCGGCGTTGGCGGCCTTGGCGGGGCCGAAGAGGACCCCGGCGGCGAGGAAGCGCTCGGTGGCGTCGAGGCTGCACGGCATGTTGGCGCCCTCCGCCACGGCCCGGACGCCGTTCCCGACGAGGGCGTCCGCGTCGCCGGCGTCGAGCTCGTTCTGGGTCGCGCACGGCAGCGCCACGTCGCAGGGCACGCCCCAGGGCCGGGCGCCCGCGTGATGGTCGCAGCCGAACCGGTCGGCGTATTCGGAGATGCGCCCCCGGCGCACTTCCTTGAGGTCCTTGACGAACGCGAGCTTCTCCGGGCCGATGCCGTCCGGGTCGTGAACGAACCCGTCCGAATCGGACAGCGTCACGACCCTGGCCCCGAGCTCGGCGGCCTTCTCGGCCGCGTAGATCGCGACGTTGCCGGAGCCGCTGACGACGCACGTCCGCCCCGCGAGTCCCTCGCCGCGCCGACGCAGCATGTTCTCGACGAAGTACACGCAACCGTACCCGGTCGCTTCCGTGCGCACCAGGCTGCCGCCGAACGCGACGCCCTTGCCGGTGAGGGTGCCGGCGAAGCGGTTGTTGATCCGCTTGTACTGTCCGAAGAGATACGAGATTTCCCGCGCCCCGACTCCGATGTCCCCGGCCGGCACGTCGACGTCCTCGCCGATGTGGCGGGCGAGCTCGGTCATCATCGAGTGGCAGAACCGCATCACCTCGGCGTCGCTCTTCTCCCGCGGGTTGAAGTCGGCCCCGCCCTTGGCCCCGCCCATCGGCAAACCGGTCAGGCTGTTCTTGAACGTCTGCTCGAAGCCGAGGAACTTCAGCACCGAAAGGGTCACGCCGCGGTGGAACCGCAGTCCCCCCTTGTAGGGCCCGATGGCGTTGTTGAACTGCACCCGGCAGGCGCGGTTGGTGCGGACGCGGTTGCGGTCGTCGAGCCAGCACACGCGGAAGACGATGATGCGGTCCGGCTCGGTCATCCGCTCGAGAATGCCGCCCTCCGCGTACCGGGGGTGGTCGCGCATGAAGGGGATCAGCGACCCCATGACCTCCTTCACGGCCTGGTGGAACTCGGTCTCGCCGGGATTGCGGCGCACGAGGCCCCGCATGAAACGATCGAGATCCGGATCAGGCATGGGGCCGGCCCTCCTCCCGTGCGTCGTCCGCCCGACGGTCGCCTCGGGCCGGCGGAGAAGGCTGGCGCGCGTCCGCCGGCGGCCCCGGTTCCGACAACCGTCCGAGGGCGCGCGACACGCGCACGTACTCTTCGTATCGGCGTTGGTACCGCTCGAGCTTCTCCTGCTCCAGGGCCTCGAGCCGCGCCCGGAGGGGCGGCGCGGCCGCCGCGGCCGCCTGCCCGAGTTCGGCCTCGACGGTTTCGCGCCGGGCCCGATGCTCCGCGTCGTGGCGTCTCTCCCAGTCGAGCCACTCGGTGCTCCACCGGGCATGCGCCGCCTCGATGTCGGCCGGGCCGAACGGAAACCGCGGCCGACCCTCGGACTCCAGGGCCCTGAAGGCGTCGGGGAAGGCGCGGCGGGCCGCGTCCGCGAGCGGGTACCAGGCCAGGAGGACGCGCGGGTCGGCGCGGGCGCGCTCGGCCGCCCCGCCGAACGCCGCCAGCAGCCCGAGGATCTGCGCGTCCCGCCGCCGGGCCCGCAGGGCGCTCGCGACGAGGAGAGCGCCGAGTCCGATGGCCGCCGCGACCGCCGCCAGCGCCAGCGCGATCATGATGCGCGGAAGTCAGTAGCGCAGTCCGACGACGAGCGGCGTTTCTCCCAGCCGGCGCCGGCCGTCGAGGAACGCGAGCTCGACGAGGAACGCGATCCCCACCACTTCCCCGCCGGCCTTCCGCACCAGGTCGCAGGCGGCCGCGGCCGTGCCCCCGGTGGCGAGCAGGTCGTCGACGACGAGCACCCGCTGGCCCGGCTCGACGGCGTCCTCGTGGATCTCGAGGGCGTCGGTCCCGTACTCCAGCTCGTACGACTGCCGGAGGGTGCCGGCCGGGAGCTTGCCCGGCTTGCGGGCGGGGACGAAGCCGGCGCGCAGCCGGTCTGCGACCGCCGCCCCCAGGATGAACCCGCGGCTCTCGATGCCGACCACCAGTTCGACGCCCTCGGCGCGGAACGGTTCGGTCAACCCCCCGACGGCGTCCGACAGGCCGCCGGGGTCGCGCAGCAGGGTCGTGATGTCGCAGAACCGGATGCCCGGCTTCGGGAAGTCCGGAACGTGCCGGATCTTGGATTTCAGGTGTTCCATGCCGTGGGGTCCCTGTCCGCGGAGTCCGCCCGCCGGCCGGACGATGCGCCCCGGCGCGGCGCTATTCCACCTCGATGCGGAAGGCCCGCGCGGCGGGTCCCGGCGTCAGGTCGGTCACCGCGACGGCCTCGACGCGCGCCGGCGGGGGGCCCTGCCGGAGCGCCCGTTCGAACCGCAGCAGCGCGTCCCGATCGCCTTCCGCCTCCACCTCGACCCGCCCGTCGGCGAGGTTCCGGACGGATCCGCCGAGGCCCTCCCGGGTCGCCGCGTCACGCGCATGGAACCGGTACCCCACGCCCTGCACGCGGCCGGAAACCACGAACCGCCTCGCGACGATCACCCCGCCTCCGGCGGTCGCCGGCGCCGCGCGGGGAAGGTTCGAGGCGCCGGACGGCGGAGCGCCGCATGCACCGGCGCCGCCGGGCAGACCGTGGTGGAAGACCCCGCGGCGTTCGAATGGTGAAGCATCCCGCCCGACTGCGCTGCGCTGAGAGGAAGGTGGTCGGGGCGAGAGGATTTGAACCTCCGACCCCTCGGTCCCGAACCGAGTGCTCTACCAGGCTGAGCCACGCCCCGACACGATCGCCTATTCTACCTCAACCAGCGCCGATTCGGCGAGAAAATCGACCGCGGCGAGCGCCGCGTGGTGGGTCCGGTCGGGGTGCAGAGGGGTCACCGAGACCCAGCCCTCCCGTACCGCCGCATGGTCGGAGCGTTCGTTCGGCTCCCACTCCAGCTGCGCCGAGGCGGCCCAGTCCAGGGTCGGCCGCTCCCCGCCGGAACCGTGCGCCGCCAGGACCCGCCGCCGGCTCGCCTGCACGGTGATCCGGATGCCGCGCGGGACCGTACGCGGGACGTTGACGTTCAGCAAGGTGCGGGCCGGCAGCCCCTCGGCCAGCACCGCTTCCGCCAACTGGCGGGCGACGCCCGCGGCCCCGGCGTAGTCCATGCGCGCGCTGCGCTGCAGCGACACGGCGATCGCCGGCGACCCGAGCAGGACCCCCTCCAGGGCGGCCGCCACCGTGCCCGAATAGGTCACGTCGTCGCCGACGTTCAGTCCGTCGTTGACGCCGGACACCACCAGGTCCGGGACGCGGCCGATCACCTCGAACGCCCCGACGTTGACGCAGTCGGCCGGAGTGCCGTCGACCGAGCGCCACCCGCGCCCCGCCTTCCGCGTCCGCAGCCGCCGGCGCAGGGTGAGGCCGTGCCCGCCGGCGCTGCTCTCCTCCGCCGGCGCGACCACCGTCACCCGGCCGAGGGGGGCGAGGGCGTCGGCCAGGGCCCGCAGTCCGGCGGCCTCGATGCCGTCGTCGTTGGTGACCAGAACCTGCCGCATGTCCGGTAATGCCGGGGCGTGCGCGGGGGGGGCGCCGGGTCCGGCGGCTCACCGGCCGCGGGAGGGGTCGATGCCCAGGGGCCGCGCCCAGTCGAGTCCGGCCAGCGTGTCGCCGGCGGGGCGGTACTCGCAGCCCACCCAGCCCCCGTATCCCAGTTCGTCGAGCACGCCGAACAGATACGGGTAGTGTACTTCCTGCGAACCGTCCGGCTCGCGGCGGCCGGGGACCCCGGCGATCTGCACGTGGCCGATCACGTCGAAGTTGGCCCGGATGGTCTCGGCCAGGAAACCTTCCATGATCTGCATGTGGTAGACGTCGTACTGCAGGAAGACGTTGTCCTCCCCCACCCGATCGAGGATGCGGCGCGCGTCGGCGGTCCGGGTCAGGAAGTACCCGGGCACGTCGCGCGTGTTGAGCGGCTCGATCAGCAGCCGCACGCCCAGGGAGCGGGCGGCGGCCGACGCCCGCCGCAGATTCGCTACGAACGTGGCTTCCGCCGCCGCGTCGCCGGTCGTTCCCGCCAGGCAGTGCACCTGCCGGCAGCCGGTGGCCCGGCAGTACTCGAGGGCGCGCGCCACGCCCCGGTCGAACTCCGCCTCGCGCCCCGGGACCGCGCCCGCCGGGGACGGCAGATTGAAGAGCACGGCCTCGAGACCGCTGTTCCGATAACCCGCCGCGATCTCCGCGGCGGGGCGCTCGTAGGGGTTCTGGATCTCCGCGCCGGTGAAGCCGACGCGCGCGGCCGCCGCGAACCGGTCGAGCAGGTCGACCTCGCGGAACATCATCGAGAAGTTGGCGGCCAGTTTCGGCATGGGTTCGCCGGTCCGGGCGGAAGCGCACGCCCCGTGTCCCGGGCGGGACGGTATCATGAACGGAAGATGAACGCACCGGCGCCCCCGGCGCCGTTCGACGCGGTGCTTCTCGTCAGCTTCGGCGGCCCGCAGGGGCCCGACGACGTCCGGCCGTTCCTCGCGAACGTGCTGCGCGGCCGGCGCGTGCCGCCGGAACGCGTCGAGGAAGTGGCGCGGCACTACGAGCACTTCGGAGGCGTCTCCCCGATCACGCGGCTGACGCGGCGGCAGGCGGCGGGCCTGCAGGAGCGGCTCGATCGGGACGGCCCCGCGCTGCCGGTGTACGTCGGCATGCGGAACTGGCGCCCGTTCCTGGCCGACACCTTGCAGGAGATGGCGGCGGCGGGGGTCCGGCGCGCCGTGGGCTTCATTCTCTCCGCGTTCCGCTCGTGGTCGAGTTGCGGGCAGTACCGGGACGACGTCCTGACCGCGCGCCGCGAGGTCCGCGCCGCCGGCCACCCCGACGTCGAGGTGTCCTGGGTCGGGGACTGGCATGCGCACGACCGCTTCGTCGCGGCCTGGGCGGCGCGGGTCGGCGCCGCGCTGGACGCGCTGCCGGGGCCGGAGCGGCGCCGCGCCCGGCTGGTGTTCACGGCCCACAGCATCCCCGTCGCGATGGCCGGCGCGGACCTGTACCGCGAGCAGCTGGGCGTCTCGGCCCGCCTCGTGGCGGAGCGGCTGGGGCGGACGGACCGGGCGCTGGTCTTCCAGAGCCGCAGCGGACGCCCGCGGGACCCCTGGCTGGAACCCGACGTCTGCGACTATCTGCGGACGGAGGCGGCGCGCGGCCTCGACGCGGTGGTCCTCTGTCCGCTGGGGTTCGTGGCCGACCACGTCGAGGTGCTGTACGACCTCGACGTCGAGGCGGCGGCGGTGTGCGCCGAACTCGGCGTCACGATGCGGCGGGCGGCCGCCGTCAACGACGATCCGCGGTTCCTCGACATGATGGCGGACGTCGTCCGGTCCGCCGTGGACCGCTACCGGGGCGGCCGGCCCCTGCCGCTCTGCGCGGGGCCGGCGCCGCCCGGCGTCCGGGTTCCGGCCGCCCGCGGACCGGGCGAAACCGGCCCGCTCCTCAGAAGATGATCCGGGGCAGCGCCGCGGCGAGCAGCGGGAAGCCGAAGAAAATCGCGCACAGGACGACGCCGGCGGCCCAGGCCCCGGCCACGGTGAAACCCGCGGCCACGCGCAGGACCGCGGCGTGCAGGCCGATCAGCCACAGGCCCCAGAGCCGCCCGGTGACCTCGACGACCTCGGCGACCGTGCCGGGGTGCTCGCCCGGCGGGGCCCCGGCCGAGAACAGGACCGCCGCCGCGGGCGCCGACCACGCGGCCTGCGTCCAGTACGTCAGCGCCGACAGTTCCACCAGTCTTCGAGCCTGCCCCGGCTCGCTTGCGGCCATCAGGTAGATCACCACCACCGCGCCCGCGTGCAGCGCGAACGACGCCAGGCCGGCGGCGGCGAACAGCGCGGCGAAGACAACGGCGCCGGCCGGCAGCGGCATGCCGAGCGTCGCCAGGCGGACGAGACCGGCGGCCGCCGCGTGCAGGAAGACCGGCAGCATCGCCGGGCCGACGCGTCGGGGACCGGCCGCCCACCAGCGCATCACCCGGATCGGGCTGTCCACGAGCCGGACCAGACCCCCGGCCGGGCGCGGGTGGACGTCGGTACGCCGATCGTCTCCGCCCCGCCGCATCCACCGCCAGAACAGCGCCGTGGACCCGGCGGCGAGCAGGACGAGGACGAGACCGAGGAGCCTCGCCTCGTCGTCGCCGAGCTCAAGCCGGACGATCGCGTCGTCGTCCTCGGTGGCGGGGCGGATTTCGATGCCGCTTCGTTGCAGGGCCGCCATCGCCCGCAGGGTACACGAAAGCGGTGCGGACGCGCGGCGCGGAACCCCTGACGCGCGCATGAACGACCGCCCCCGGCCCCTCTGATTCGGTCCTCGTTCTTCGCGTCGTAGCGCACGAACATCCGCCAGAGAATCCACGCGAGCCCGCCCATCAGCCCCGCGCCCATCAGCACGTCTCGCCACTCCGTCACGGTCATCCTCCCGGCTGGCGCATGCGACGGCGCCGGTCGTCTTCGGTCACGGGCGTCACGGGCGCAGGTGGGTGCCCGGCCTCACTGCCCCGTTTCAGTGTGACGTGAAAACGGGACGTAACTCCTCCACGTGGCGCTACCCGTCGAGCCGGCCAGCAGGCGCGGGGTGACGAACCAGAGCAGCTCGCCGCGGCCGGGCCGGACCTCGTTCCACCGCGCCGCGTCCACGCGGACGCACGCGAGCGCGGCGGTGGGGAACCGGACCGCGGCTCCCCCGGCCAGCATGGACACCGTCCCGGAGCACGACGGCTCGTGCCCGACCACCAGGAGCGTCCCGGCGCCGGCGTCGGCGCGGGCGAGGCACGTCAGCACGTCGCCCGCCGACGCCCCGTACAGTTCGGGGACGACGTCGACGGAGACGCGCCACGCCCCGGCGGCGGCGGCGTGGCGCAGCGTCTCGGCCGCGCGGGTCGCCGGCGAGCACAGGACCCGGTCGGGGACCGGCCCCGCCCGCGCGAGGAAGCGGCCCATGCGCCGGGCCGCCTTCACCCCGCGGGGGGCCAGCGGGCGCTCGCGGTCGGCCGGGCCGGCCTCCCAGCTGGACTTGCCGTGACGGAGGAGGAGGATCGTCTTCATGGCGACTGGAGCCGGCGGACGTGGACCCGACGAAGGGGAACGTCAGCGCGGAGGATCGTCTTCATGGCGACTGGAGCCGGCGGACCAGTTCGTCCCAGAGGGCCGCGTAGGCGCGCGCGGCCGGATTCGCCTTCGCGAACCCGCACAGCGGCTCCCGCCGCGCGCTCATCTGCTCGACGGCGCTGGAGTACGGGATCTCGGTGGCGAGCACGGGACACGGCATCTCGTCGGGGGTGTCGCAGATCCGGCGATGCAGGGCGCGGCGGCGGTCGACCATCGAGTAGAACGGCAGCACCCGCACGGCCGACGGCCGCCGCCGCAGATGCCGGACGATCTGGCGCAGCGTCCGCCGCGACAGCGTCGTCGGAATGGTCGGGACGATCAGGGCGTCGGCGGCGGCGAAGACGGCTTCCGAGACGAGCGAGATGCCGGGGGCGCAGTCCAGGAAGACGTAGTCGTAGTCTTCCCCGAGCCGGCCGATCCGGCGCGTCAGGCGGCGCATGTACTTCGGGCTGTCGAGCAGCAGGTCGAGATGCCGGTACGAGAAGTCGGCCGGGAGCAGGTCGAGTCCCTCGTGGTCGGTCTCGCGCACGTGGCGGGCGAGCGGACGCTTGCCGCGGACCAGCTTCCGGCCGCCGCCGCGGACCTTCATCCTGACCCGGAAGCACCAGGTGGCCGCGCCCTGCGGATCGAGGTCGCACACGAGGGTGCGCGACCCGGCGGCGGCCGCGAGCCAGGCGAGGTTGACGGCGGCCGCCGTCTTCCCCACGCCCCCCTTGATGTTGTAGGTCGCCAGCACCCGCATCGCGTGTCCTTCCGGCGTCGCGCGGGCGCCGTCACGCCGGACGCCGGGGCGCGCCGGGGGGCGCGGCGCCGGCCGCGAGGAGCCGTTCGAGATCCGACGCGGTCCGCGCCGTCACGAACCGGCCGACCGCGTCGACGAGGCGCCGCCGTGCGCCCCGCTGGCGCGACTCCAGCCGGTCGACCAGCCGTCCCATCGCCAGCAGCGCCCGCGCATCCGCCCCGCCGGCCGCGAGCAGCTCCCCCGCCGCGTCCTGCAGCGCGCGTTGCTGGACCTGCAGGTCGTTGAAGTCGCCGAGTTCGTCCTGCAGCCGCTTCAGCGCACGGATGAACGCGTTCACGCGCCCCGCCGGGAACAGGCTCCGGAAGAATTCGAGCAGGTAGCGCAGCTTCTTGCAGGCGATCCGCAGTTCGTGGACCGCCTGCGCGGGCGTCTCCGCCGACAGGGCGCGCCCGCGCTTGCGCACCCGCGCCCAGGCGCGGGCGATGCGCTCGGCCGCCACCTGCCCGACGGGGCGGGCGGCGTTCGCGGCCGTCCCCCCGGCGTCGGTCTCGACGAACCGGCCCCATTCCCGCTTCAGCCGCCGGTAGCGGGCCGAATCGAGCGCCGCCGTCTGCCGGCCGATCGCCTCCTGCCGCCGGCGCTCCAGATGATCGGCCAGCGGCGCCAGATCGCCGCGCGCCGGGGCCGGGAGATCGGCCTCGTGGCCGCGCAGGTCGAGCAGGTGGACGTCGAGGTCCCGCAACGGACCCGTCAGGCGCCCGAGCCAGGCGAACTCGCCGGCGAAGTGACGCCGCGCCGTCTCGTCGAACACCCCCGGAACCTGTCCGAGACAGGAACGGGTCCGCCGGACCGCGACGCGGAAGTCGTGCAGGAACTCCGGGTCGAGATCGCGGCGGAGGCCGTCCTCGTTGACCCGCATCATCTCCCACAGCGCGGCCAGGACGCGCCTCGTCGCGCGGTCGGTGCGCTCCGCGGGGTCGAGGCGCAGATCGAGCTTCCCGGTGTAGTCGAGAGGCCGACGGCCGACGGCCGCGAGGGCGAGCGCGAGCTCTCCCTCGGGTTCGGACGCCAATCCGAGGTCCTGCTCCAGAAAGCGGCGCACGCCGGCATGGGCGCGTTCGTAGCCGGTCATCGGGGTGAGGCGCAGCGTCGAGGGCAGCCGGCGCCGGCGGCGCGCCCGGCCGGCGGCGGCTGCGTGATCGAGGGACATCCGCACCACCGCCTTGTCCCGCTGGTCGACCACCGAGATCCGCTCGCTGCGGCGCTCGACCCGGACCAGCGGCAGGAGCCGCCGGACGCCGGCGACCTCCTGCAGATCGTCCTGGAAACCTCCCGGCGGCAGATCGCGGGCGAAGTCGGGCGGCGCCGCGAGGTTCGCGCGGTGGCGGCGCCGGCCGTCGAAACGGTCCCAGCACACGAGGCAGGCCCCATCCAGCGCATCGGACAGGACCGTGCCGGCATCGCGCCAGAGACGCCAGTCGAACGTGTCGAGATAGGTGCGCGCGGCGGCCCGGGTCCCCTCGCGGCGGGTCCGGAAACGCTCCGCGAGCCGGGAGACGACCCCCGCGGCGGAGTGCGGCGGATCGAGCAGATAGGTCTGGCGCGACATGGATCGCACAGGATGGTACACCGTTCCGCCGCGCCGGCGGGCCTGCCCGCCGCGCCGTGCGCCGCGCGCGCGGGTGCGGTTGACCTTTCCGATCCGCGATGGGCGTGGTAAGATTGGGGTTTCGCGAGGTGGATGCTGGCCAAGCGCTATTCCTTCATCGTCGCCAACCGTTCGACCGGAGTCGTTCGCGGTTTCGCCTTGAGCATCCGCCCGAAGCTGGTGCTGGGCGTCCTGCTGGCCCTGCCGCTCGCCTGGACGGCCTACGGCGTCTGGGCCGGCGATTCGCGCTTCGATCCCGCGACGTGGCTTTCGTCGCCGCGCTGGACGATGAACGAGCGGCTGCGTTCGTTCATCGCCCAGCTCCAGGCCGAGAACGATCACTACAACGCCACCACCGTCGATCTGTCCCGCCGCGTCGCCGCCCTGCAACTCGTCGTCAGCGCCCTGCGCGACCAGTCCATCGTCGATCCCCACGTCCGGCAGGCCATGGCGCGGGTGGCGGAAGTGGATCGCTCCCGCGCCGCGGCGGCGTTGCGGACGGTCGTGCGGACGGCGCCCACCGAGACCCTCGACCTGCTGCACGATCTGCTTGACTTGCTGGAGATCGAGCTCGGGAACGCCCGCGACGCCATCCTCCGGCGGCAGGATCTGGCCGCGGCGACGCCGTTCAACCTCCCCGCCGCCGGCCGCATCAGCGCCCGGTACGGATTCCGGAGCGACCCGTTCACCGGCGAACGCACCTTCCACCCCGCCCTCGACATCTCGGCCGACTACGGAGAACCGATCCGGGCCACCGCCTCGGGCCGGGTAGTGGAAGCCGGGCGCAACGGCGACTTCGGCAAGCTGATCGAGCTCGACCACGGCTTCGGCCGCCGCACGCGGTACGGCCACCTGTCGGAGTTCGCGATCGGGGTCGGCGAGGACGTCGAACGCGGCCAGGTCATCGGCTACGCCGGCGCCACGGGCCGCGCCACCGGGTCTCACGTCCACTACGAAGTCCTGGTCGGCCGCGACCGGATGAACCCGTTGCGGCTGGTCTTTTCTTCCGGCGCCGCTTCGGCCGACTGATACGCGGCCGACGCCCCGACGCCCCCGTCAAAGGCGGCCCGGCGCGCGGACGCCGCGCCTTGACGGTCATGCGACCCCTTCCCTACAATCGACGAAGGCCGTCTTCCGGATCGACACCCGCCTTGACCCCGGCATCGACGCCGCGACCGTTCCCGGGCCGAGCGCCGTCGATGCCGTCCACTGGACCCGACTGATGCTGCAGAGCGTCCTCAAGAAGGTTTTCGGCACGCAGAACGAGCGCGATCTCAAGCGGCTGCAGCCGGCGCTGGCCGAGATCAACGACCGCGAGGCGGCGGTCAGGGCCCTGTCCGACGCCGACCTCCGCGGGCGCACCGACGGCCTGCGCCAGCGCGCCGACGGGGGCGAGCCGATCGACGATCTGCTTCCCGACGCCTTCGCGGTGGTCCGCGAAGCGGGCCGGCGCGTGCTCGACATGCGGCACTTCGACGTCCAGCTGATCGGCGGCATGGTCCTGCATCAGGGCCGGATAGCCGAGATGAAGACCGGCGAGGGCAAGACCCTGGTCGCCACCCTGGCCGCGTACCTGAACGCGCTGGGCGGCGGCGGCGTCCACGTCGTGACCGTGAACGACTACCTGGCCCGCCGCGACGCCGAGTGGATGGGGCGCATCTACCGGTTCCTGGGCATGTCCGTCGGCATCATCCAGCACGACCTGCGGGACCCGGAGCGCCAGGCCGCCTACGCCTGCGACATCACCTACGGCACGAACAACGAATTCGGTTTCGACTACCTGCGCGACAACATGAAGTTCGAGCTCGCGCACTACGTGCAGCGCGGGCACCGCTTCGCCATCGTCGACGAGGTGGACAGCATCCTCATCGACGAGGCCCGGACCCCCCTCATCATTTCCGGGCCCGCCGAGCAGTCGACCGACCTCTACTACGAGGTCGACCGCATCATCCCGCGGCTGAAGCCGGGAGCCGTCACCCAGGGCAACGTCAAGGCCGAGGACCGGGAGGCCCTGGAGGAGACCGGCGACTATCTGACCGACGAGAAGCACAAGACCGTCGCCCTGACGGAGAGCGGCATGGCGAAGGCGGAGAAGCTGCTCGCCCGGCGTCTCAATCCCGGCGGGCTCTACGACCCCGCCAACATGCCCCTCCTGCACCACGTGAACCAGGCCCTCCGCGCCCACGCGCTGTTCAAGCGCGACGTGGAGTACATGGTGAAGGACGGCCAGGTCGTCATCGTGGACGAATTCACGGGCCGGCTCATGCCCGGCCGCCGGTGGAGCGACGGCCTGCATCAGGCGGTCGAGGCGAAGGAGAAGGTCAAGATCGAGCGGGAGAACCAGACGCTGGCCACGGTGACGTTCCAGAACTACTTCCGCAAGTACGACAAGCTGGCGGGCATGACCGGCACCGCGGACACGGAGGCGCCCGAGTTCAACAAGATCTACAAGCTGGACGTGATGGTCATCCCGACCAACCGTCCGCTCGTGCGGATCGAGGAGGCCGATTCCGTCTACCGGACCGAACGCGAGAAGTACGACGCGATAGCGGACGACATCATCGACAAGCAGGAGGACGGCCGCCCGGTGCTCGTCGGCACGGTGTCGATCGAGAAGTCCGAGCGCCTGTCGGGACTGCTCAAGCGGCGGGGCGTCAAGCACGTCGTGCTCAACGCCAAGTACCACGCCCAGGAGGCGGAGATCGTCGCCCAGGCCGGCCGCCGCGCCGCGGTGACCATCGCCACCAACATGGCCGGGCGCGGCACCGACATCGTCCTCGGAGGCAACGCCGAGTACATGGCCCGCCAGCAGGCTCTCGCCGAGCAGGCGGCGGAACGGCTGCCGAAGGAGGAGGCGAAGTTCGTCGACGACGACGAGTTCGTCTACTTCTATCACCTGGAGCATTTCTATCGCGCGCCCCGCCCCGACTGGGACCGCATTTACAGTCAGTTCGCGCAGCAGACCGCGGCCGAGCACGAGGAGGTGGTCGCCGCCGGCGGGCTGCACATCATCGGGACCGAGCGCCACGAGTCGCGGCGCATCGACAACCAGCTCCGGGGGCGGGCGGGACGCCAGGGCGACCCGGGCTCGTCCCGGTTCTACCTCTCGCTCGAGGACGACCTGATGCGCATCTTCGGGTCCGACCGCATCTCGGGGCTGATGGAGCGGCTCGGGATGGAAGAGGGGGTCCCGATAGAGCACCGCATGGTGACCCGGGCCATCGAACGGGCCCAGAAGCAGGTGGAGGCGCAGCACTTCTCGGTGCGGAAGCACCTGCTCGAGTACGACGACGTCATGAACAAGCAGCGGGAGAACGTCTACACGCTGCGCCGGGAGCTGCTCGAAGGTCAGGTGCGCGTGGCCGAGGACGAGGTCGTCGACAGCCGCCGCTACCTGATGACCCTGGCCGAGGACCTCGTCGATCAGGAGGTCGAGGCGCATTGCGGCCGCGACACGGACCCGGAAGAGTGGGACACCGAGGGGCTGTCGCGCGCGGTCGGCGAGCTGGCGGGGCTGCCGCCCGAGCAGCTCGACGAGCTGGCCCTCGACGACAAGAGCCCCGACGAGATGCTCGACACGCTGTGGGCCGCGGTCAAGTCCCGGTACGAAGAGAAGGAAGAGGCGATCGAGGCCGATCTGCTGCGCCGGGTCGAACGCGACGTGATGCTGCAGATCGTCGACACGCAGTGGAAGGACCATCTCTACAGCCTGGATCACCTCAAGGAGGGGATCGGTCTGCGCGCCCACGCCCAGAAGGACCCCCTCGTCGAGTACAAGCGGGAGAGCTTCGCCCTGTTCCAGGCGATGAAGGAGCGGATCGACACCGAGATGATCCGCTACCTGTGGCGGCTGCGGCCGATCGCGGCCGACGAACGGGCCGAGTCCCGCCGCCCCGCCGCCCGGCCGCGGGCGCCGATGACCCTCAACCACCCCGGCGCCGCCGCTCCCGCGTTCGCCGGCGCCCCGATGGCCGCCCGCGGACGGCAGCCGGCCCGGACCGGCGGCGACGACGCGGCGGTCCGCACGGTGCGCCGGGAGACCCCGAAGGTCGGCCGGAACGATCCGTGCCCCTGCGGCAGCGGCAAGAAGTACAAGAAGTGTCACGGGGCCTGACATGACGGCGGCGGCCGAGACCACGGCGACGCGTTTCACGGCGGCCGACGTCGCGGTCGCCCTGACGTTCGACGACGTGCTCCTCGTGCCCCGGCGGTCGGACGTGCTGCCGTCCGAGGTCGACGTCTCGACCCGGCTCACCCGGAACGTCACCCTGAACGTACCCATCATCAGCGCCGCGATGGACACCGTGACCGAGTCCCGGCTGGCCATCGCGATGGCCCAGCTCGGCGGCATGGGGGTCATCCACAAGAACCTCGACGTCGAGGCGCAGGCGGCCGAGGTCGATCGGGTCAAGCGGTCCGAGAGCGGCATGATCGTCAACCCGATCACCCTGTCGCCCGCCGACCGGATCGTCGAAGCCCTCGAGATGATGAAGAAGTACCGCATCTCCGGGGTGCCGATCACCGAGGACGGCAGCACCGAGGGGAAGCTGGTCGGCATCCTCACCAACCGGGATCTGCGCTTCGAGAGCCGCATCGAGCGGCCCATCGGCGAGGTGATGACCCGCACGGACCTCATCACGGTGCCGGTCGGGACGACCCTCGAGGACGCCCGGATGCTCCTGCACGAGCACCGCGTCGAGAAGCTGCTCGTGGTCGACGGCGAGTTCCGCCTCAAGGGGCTCATCACCGTCAAGGACATCCAGAAGATGATCACCTACCCGACGGCGTCGAAGGACGAGTTGGGCAGGTTGCGGGTCGGCGCGGCCGTCGGCGTCGCGAAGGACACGCTGGAGCGGTCCGAGGCCCTGATCGCCGCCGGCGCCGACGTGCTGGTCCTCGACACCGCGCACGGGCACTCGCGCGGGGTGCTGGCGATGGTGCGCCGGCTCCGGGAACGCTTCCCCGACGTGGAGCTGGTCGCCGGCAACGTCGCCACCGCGGAAGGCGCCGAGGCGCTGATCGCCCTCGGCGTCGACGGGGTGAAGGTGGGCATCGGGTCCGGGTCCATCTGCACGACCCGGATCATCGCGGGCATCGGCGTGCCGATGATCTCCGCCCTCGCCGAGTGCGGCCGGGCCGCGCGGCGCCACGGCGTCCCGATAATCGCCGACGGCGGCGTGCGCTACTCGGGCGACATCACCAAGGCCCTCGCGGTGGGGGCCGGCGCGGTCATGATCGGGAGCCTGTTCGCGGGCACCGACGAGAGCCCCGGCGAGCTGATCCTCTATCAGGGGCGCAGCTTCAAGGAGTACCGGGGCATGGGCTCGATCGGGGCGATGCGCGCCGGCAGCCGCGACCGCTACTTCCAGGAAGAGTTCGACCTCGCCAGCCCCCGCGAAGACGGCGAGAAGCTCGTGCCCGAGGGCATCGAGGGCCGGGTGCCCCACAAGGGGTCGGTCGGCGCGATGATCCACCAGCTGGTGGGCGGTCTGCGCGCGGGCATGGGCTACTGCGGGTGCGCCGCCATCGCCGACCTGCAGGAGAACGCCAGCATGGTGCGCATCACTCCGGCCGGCATGCGCGAGAGCCACGTGCACGACGTGGTCATCACCAAGGAAGCCCCGAACTACCGCTCGGAGTAGACCGCGGGCGGTCCGCCCCCGGCCGTCCGCGCGCGCCGGCGCGGCCGTCGGTCACACCGGCGTGGTTCCGGTCCGATGCGCCGGACCGGGCGGACCCGGGAGCCGGCCCGGCCGCTCGACGACGATCTCCCGGTCGTCGCCGCCCCGGTCGTGAATCCGGACCCGCACCGCCCCCGGCGCCGGCCGCGGCAGCCGGTCGGCCCACTCGATGCAGACCAGGGCGCCCCCCTCGGGCAGCTCTTCGAGACCGAGGTCGTCGGTCTCGGCCGGGTCGAGCCGGTACAGGTCGACGTGCTGGACCCGTCCCTTCCCGTACGCCTGCACGAGCGCGAACGTCGGACTGCTGACCTCGTCGGGGTCGACCCCCGCGCCCGCGGCGAACCCCCGCACGAACGCGGTCTTTCCGGCCCCGAGGCCGCCGAACAGCAGCACCACGGCGCCGCCCGGCAACTGCCGGGCGAGGTCGGCGGCAATGTCCGCCGTCTCGCGTTCGGAGCGGCTCCGGTAGCGCGTCTCCACGATGCCGTCGCGCCGGGGCGGGAAAGTCACCGCGGCAGGAACTCCGGTTCCTGGTCGTGACGGTCGGGCCGGCCGGCCGCGAGCGCGCGCAGGGCGGGCCCGACATGGCGCGCCAGGTCGCCGGCGACGAGCCCCGGCTCGCCCTGCCCGGCCGCCGCGAGGTCGCCGGCGAGCCCGTGCGCGCACACCCCCAGCCCGCACGCGGCCTCGACGTCGGGGAGCTGGGCCAACCAGCCCGCCAGGACCCCGGTGAGCACGTCGCCGACGCCGCCGGTGGCCATGCCCGGATTGCCGGTCACGTTGATCCGCACCTCCCCCGCCGGGGTGGCCACCAGGGTCCGCGCCCCCTTCAGCACGACGAAGATACCCTGCTCGGCCGCCAGGCCGCGGGCGACGTCGAGGCGGTGCGCCTCCACGGCTTCGGCCGGCCGGCCGACGATGCGCCCCATCTCGCCGGCGTGCGGGGTGATGACGAGCGGGCGGTCCGGACGCCCCCGGAGCCCGGCGGGGTCGCCGGCGAACGCGTTCAGGGCGTCGGCGTCGAGCACCGTCGGGACCGGCGCGCGGTCCACCAGTTCGCGCACGAAGCGGGTGACGCCGGCTCCCCGCCCGAGGCCGGGTCCGACGGCCAGCACGTCGCAGCGTTCGGCGAGCACCGCGCCGGACGCCTCGGCCCGCACGAGGCCGTCGCCGTCGTGGTCGAGTCCCACCGTCATGGGTTCGGGCGCGAGGGCGGCCACCACCGGCTGGCAGACGCGCGGGGTCGCCACCGTCACCAGCCCCGCTCCCGCGCGCAGGGCGCCGAGAGCGGCGAGGGCGGCGGCGCCGGTCTTGCCCGTCGACCCGGCCGCGACGAGCACCCGGCCGTAGTGGCCCTTGTGGGTCTCCCGCCGCCGGCGCGGGACCTGCCGCCGGGCCCAGGCGCGGGTGATGACCGTCACCCGCGGCCCCGCGAGGCCTTCCACCACCGCGGCGGGGATGCCGACGTCGGCGACCACCACCGCCCCGGCCCGTTCTGCCGCGGGTCCGAGCAGCAGGGGCAGCTTCGGCGCGCCGAGGGTGACGGTGAGCGCGGCCGAGACCGCCTCGCCGATCAGGTGCGGCGTGTCCGCCGACAGTCCCGACGGCAGGTCGACCGACACCACCGGCGGGGGGCCGGCGTCGAGGTCGGCGGCGACGCGGCGCCAGTGCCCCGCGAGAGGGCGCGTCAGCCCGGTGCCGAACAGGGCGTCGACGATCAGGTCGCAGCCGTGGACGTCGGACCGCGCCGCGGCCCACGCGGCCGGGGTCGAGACGTCGACCACCGGAACGCCGGCCGGCCGGAGCGCCGACAGGTTGACCTCCGCGTCTCCCCCGACGGCGGCCGGCGGCGCGGCCAGGTACACCCGCGCCGCGGCGCCGCGGGCGGCCAGGAGGCGCGCGGCCACGAATCCGTCGCCGCCGTTGTTGCCCTTCCCGCACACCACCGCGATGCGGCGGTCCGGGCGCGGCGGCCAGCGCGCCTCGAGGGCCGCGGCCACCTGCCGGCCGGCCTCCTCCATCAGCACCAGGGACGGCACGCGCGCGTCGGCGACGGCCCGCCGGTCCGCGTCCCGCATCTGCGCCGTGTTCAGCACCCGCATCGTGTTTCGCCGCGTCCCGCGGACGACCCGTGCGGCGGGCGGACCGGCGCGGCGTTCCACCTCCTCCGCCGCGAGGGAAGCGCCGGCGGCCCCGCGCGTATGCTACCGTGAATGGCGTGGAATCCAGTCCCGCCGCCCCGCCCGCCTCGGCGCCGGACGGCGTCGCCGAGGCCGCCGTGAACGTGAACGGGGTCGTGACGTCCGGCGACCGGGCGGTGGTCCCGGTCTTCGACCACGGCTTCCTGTACGGCGACGGCGTGTACGAGACCCTCCGCACCTACAACCGCCGGCTCTTCCTGCCGGACCGGCATCTCGCCCGGCTCCGCGCGTCGGCGGCCCGCCTGGCCCTGCCGGTGCCGCCCACGGACGACGCGCTGGAATCCCGCATGCGCGACACCATGCGCAACGTCCACCCCCGCGGCGAGGTGACCCTGCGGATACTCGTCACCCGCGGGGTCGGCGACCTCGGCTACGACCCGGCCGTCTGCCGGACGCCGACCATCGTCATCATCGCGCGCCCGCACCGCGAGCCGCCCGAGCGGGTGCGCCGGGACGGCGTGCGGCTGGTCGTCGCGAGCGTCCTGCGCAACCACCCCCGCAGCGTCGACCCCGTCATCAAGTCCAACAACCTGCTGAACAACGTGCTCGCGATGCAGGAGGCGGTGCGCGAGGGGGCCTACGAGGCCGTCCTCCTCAACCACCGGGGCGAGCTCGCGGAATGCTCGCAGTCGAACCTGTTCGTGGTGCTGGACGGCGCCGTCGTGACCCCGCCCCTCGACGCCGGGCTGCTCGAGGGGGTGACGCGGAACCTGCTCTTCGAGGTGGGCGCCGACGTCGGGGAGCCGATCCGCGAGCGGGTCGTCCGGGAATCGGACCTGCCCGCCGCCGACGAGATGTTCATCACCAGCACCACCAGCGAGGTGGTCCCCGTGGTCCGGGTCGGCGAGCAGGTCATCGGGTCGGGCGCGCCGGGCCCGGCGACCCGGCGCCTGCTGGCGGGCTTGCGCGCGCGGGCCGACGCCCTGACCCGCGCGGCCGGCTGAGCCGACCCGCCGGCGGACGGGATCCGGCTCGCGACGCCGGCTTCGTTCCCGTGCCTCTCCGCCGGGCGGCGGCCCTGGCCGGACGCCGGGTCCGTGCTCGACCGCCTCGTCCCCGCGCCCCGGCCGGGCCGCCCCCGGCTCATTCCCGATACGCCTCCGTCGGCGGACAGGCGCAGATCAGGTTGCGGTCGCCGCGGGCGTCGTCGATGCGCCCCACCGCCGGCCAGAACTTGTTCGCCCGCACGAAGGGCCGCGGGTAGACCGCCTGCTCCCGCGTATAGGCGTGCGGCCAGTCGTCGGCGGACGCCTCCGCCGCGGTGTGGGGGGCGTTCTTCAGGACGTTGTCGACGGGGTCGGCGGCCCCGTCCGCGACGTCCCGGATCTCCGCGCGGATGGCGATGAGCGCGTCGCAGAAACGGTCGAGCTCCTCGCGCGGCTCGCTTTCGGTGGGCTCGACCATCATCGTGCCGGGCACCGGAAAGGAGACCGTCGGGGCATGGAACCCGTAGTCCATGAGGCGCTTGGCGACGTCGATCTCGGTGACCCCGTGCGCCCGGAGGCCGCGCAGGTCGAGGAGCAGCTCGTGCGCGACCCGCCCGTTGGGGCGCGTATAGAGCACGTCGTAGTGCGGGGCGAGCCGCGCCCGGACGTAGTTGGCGGCGAGTATCGCGGCCGCCGTGGCCCGCCGCATGCCGTCGGGTCCGAGCATCCGCACGTAGCCGTGGGAGATGAGCAGGATGCTGGCGCTGCCCCACGGCGCCGCCGCCACCGGGGGGATCGCCGCTTCGCCGCCCACCGGCGCCGCCGGATGTCCGGGCAGGTACGGCGCCAGATGCGCCGCGCACGCGATCGGCCCCATGCCCGGTCCCCCGCCGCCGTGGGGGATGGCGAAGGTCTTGTGCAGGTTGATGTGGCAGACGTCGGCGCCGATGGCGGCGGGGCTGGTCACTCCGACCTGCGCGTTCATGTTCGCCCCGTCCATGTACACCTGACCGCCGGCCGCGTGGACGACGCCGCAGATCTCCCGGATGCCGTCCTCGAAGACCCCGTGCGTGGACGGATACGTGATCATCAGCGCGCACAGGGCGTCGCGGTGCGCGGCCGCGCGGGCGCGGAGGTCCTCCAGGTCGACGTCGCCGCGGTCGTCGCACGCCACCACCACCACCCGCATCCCCGCCATGGCCGCGCTGGCCGGGTTGGTGCCGTGGGCCGAGGCCGGGATCAGCACGACGTCGCGGCGGCCGGCTCCCCGTGCGCGCTGCCAGGCGCGAATGACCATGAGCCCCGCGAATTCGCCCTGCGCCCCCGAGTTCGGCTGCAACGACACCGCGGGGAGCCCGGTGATCGCGGCCAGCGCCGCTTCGAGCTCCCGGAACAGGACGTGGTAGCCCTCGGCCGTCTCCACCGGCGCGAAGGGGTGGACGGCGGCGAACGCCGGCCAGCTCACGGCGCGGATGGCGGACGCCGCGGTCAGCTTCATGGTGCACGACCCGAGGGGGATCATCGAGGTGTCGAGTCCCAGGTCGCGCCGCTCGAGCTGCTTCAGGTAGCGCATCATCTGCGTTTCGGACCGGTGCCGGTGGAAGACCGGATGGGCCAGGTACGCCGACTTGCGCACGAGCGCGTCGGGCCAGTCGGGGGCGGCGTCCGGCGCCGCGGCCGGGGCCGGCGGGGCCGGGCGGCCGGCGGCGTCCGCGAAGAGGGCCACGAGGCGCGCCACGTCGTCCGCGGTCGTGGTCTCGTCGAGCGCCACCCCCACCGCCCCGTCGTCCCGGTAGCGCAGGTGGACGCCGGCCGCGGCGGCGCGCGCCCGCAGCCGGTCGCGGACCGCCGGCGGCAGGGGCACGGTGACGGTGTCGAAGAAATGCCGGTGGGCCGGCGCCAGCCCCAGCGCCCGCACGCCGTCCGCCAGCCGCCGGGCCAGCCCGTGCGCGCGGGCGGCGATGGCGCGCAGGCCGTCCGGACCGTGGTAGACGGCGTAGAAGCCGGCGAGGTTGGCGAGCAGGGCCTGGGCCGTGCAGATGTTCGACGTGGCCCGGTCGCGGCGGATGTGCTGCTCGCGGGTCTGCAACGCCATCCGGCACGCGGGGTCGCCGTGCCGGTCGACCGACAGGCCCACGATGCGCCCCGGCATCTGCCGCACGAACGCCTCGCGGGTGGCGAAGAACGCCGCGTGCGGTCCGCCGTATCCCATCGGGACGCCGAACCGCTGCGCGCTGCCGACCGCGACGTCCGCCCCGCACTCGCCGGGCGGCGCCAGCAGGGTCAGGGCCAGCAGGTCGGTGCAGACGGCGGCCAGCGCCCCCGCGTCGTGGGCCCGCGCCACCGTCCGGGCGATCGGGAGGACCGCCCCGTCCTCGGCCGGCGTCTGGAGCAGGACGCCGAAGACGCCGTCGTCCACGGGCATCGCCTCCGGGTCGCCCACCTCGACCGCGATGCCCAGGGGCTCGGCGCGGCCGCGCACGACGTCGATGGTCTGCGGGAAGCAGTGCCGCGACACCAGCAGCCGGTCGGCTCCGGGGGCCGTGCGCGCCCGCACGCGGCGCATCATGGCCACCGCTTCCGCCGCCGCCGTCGCCTCGTCGAGCAGCGAGGCGTTCGCGACCGGCAACCCCGTCAGGTCGCCGACCATCGTCTGGTAGTTCAGCAGCGCTTCCAGCCGCCCCTGCGCGACCTCCGCCTGGTACGGCGTATAGGGGGTGTACCAGCCGGGATTCTCGAACACGTTGCGCAGGATGACGCTCGGGGTGACGCAGCCGTAGTAGCCCAGACCCAGGTAGGACCGCCCCGGCCGGTTGCGGGCGCCGATCTCCCGCAGGCGGGCCAGATATTCGGCTTCGGTCTCCGGCCCCGGGGTGCGGAGCGGCGCGTCGAGCCGGATGTCCGGGGGCACCGCCTCGTCGAGGAGGTCGTCGAGCGAGGCCGCGCCGGCCGCCGCCAGCATCGTCTCGACGTCCTCGGGGCGGGGCCCGACGTGGCGCTCGGAGAACCGATCGGTTCGCGGGAAGGTCACGCCGGGTCCGCCTGGTTCACCAGCTCGGCGTAGGCGGCCGCGTCGAGGAGTCTGGCGGCGGCGGCGGGGTCCGCCAGTTCGAGCGCCAGCATCCAGGCGCCGTGGGGGTCCGCGTTCACCGTCTCCGGGGCCGATGCGAGGACCGTGTTCACCTCCGTCACCCGGCCCGCGAGGGGGCAGTACAGGTCGGACACCGCCTTGACCGACTCGATCGACCCGAACCGGGCGCCCGACTCGAACCGCTGTCCGACCTCGGGCAGTTCGACGTACACCACGTCGCCGAGCTGGGCCTGCGCGTAGTGGGTGATGCCGACCCGGGCCGTCGCTCCCGAGATCGCGATCCACTCGTGGTCCTTCGTATAGAGCCGGTCAGTCGGATACATGCTGCTCATCCCGCACGCTCGAAATGCGCCCTTCTCACGCCATGTCCGGCGGGCGCCGTTCGCTGGCGCCCGCCGGGCGCGGTGCGGCGCGGGGTTCCACCACGGGCGGTCATCGCGCGCGCTTGTAGAACGGCAGCGGCACGACGCGGGCGGGAACCCGCCGCCCGCGCACGTCCACCTCGTACTCGGCGCCCGGCGCCGCCCCCGCCGCGGGGACGTAGGCGAGCGCGACGGCCTTCCCGAGGAACGGGGTCCGGGTGCCGCTGGTCACCACCCCGACCGGACCGCCGCCGGCGCAGACGGCGTAGCCGCGGCGCGCGATGCCGGGACCGGCCATCTCCAGCCCCACCAGCTTGCGGCCGACTCCCGCCTCGCGCTGCCGGACCAGCGCCTCGCGCCCGATGAAGTCGGGCTTCTCCCACCCCACGATCCAGCCGAGACCGGCTTCGAGCACCGTGGTCGTCCCGTCGATGTCCTGGCCGCTGAGCCGCATGGCCGCCTCGAGGCGCAGCGTGTCGCGGGCGCCCAGCCCGGCCGGCTGCAGCCCGTGAGGTCGGCCGGCCGACACGAGCGCCGTCCAGAGCCGGTCGGCCGTCCCCGGGGGCGCGAATATCTCGAATCCGTCCTCGCCGGTGTAGCCGGTGCGCGAGATGGTGGCCCGAACGCCCGCCACCTCGCCGGTGGCGAAGCGGTAGAACCCGACCGCTGCGAGATCGACGTCGGTCAGTTCCTGCACGACGTCGAGGGCCCGCGGCCCCTGCACCGCGAGCAGGGCGTACCGCGCGCTGGTGTTCACGGCCGCCGCGTCGCCGACGCCGGCGATGCCGTCCCGAATCCACTGGAAATCGGCGGCCGTGGCGGCGGCGTTGACGACCAGCAGGAAATGATCGTCGGCCAGCCGGTACACCAGCAGATCGTCGACGAACGTGCCCTCCCGCGTCGCCAGGGCCGAGTACTGCGCCTGGCCGACCTCGAGACGGCTCGCGTCGTTGGTCGAAACGCGCTGCACGGCGGCGAGGGCGTCCGCCCCCGCCACCTCGATCTCGCCCATGTGGCTGACGTCGAACAGCCCCGCCGCCCGCCGCACCGCCAGATGCTCTTCGGTGATGCCGGCGTACTGGACGGGCATGTCCCAACCCGCGAACGGCGCCATCTTCGCGCCGAGGGCGACGTGCCGTCCGTGCAGGGGCGTCCGGTGCCGGGCGGGAGCGGGAGCGTCGGTCATGGCGCGGTCGGCTGGCCGTGGCGGGCGGTTCGCGGCCGGCGGCGCCGGTCCGCGGAGCCGGGGTGCGCCCCCGCTGGCCGCGCCGGCCGCCGGGACGCCGAAACCGCGTAAACGTACTATGGGACCCGCGGGGGGTCAAGGCGGGGCGGCGGCGCGCCGCGGGCGCGCCGGACCCGCGGTCCGCGCGCGTTTCGCCAGGTTCCCGGTCGTCGCCGGCGGCGACGACCGGGGCCGGGGAACGAGACCGGGGAATCGACGCCGACCAGGTTCCGCCGCGCCGCGCTTTCCCGCCGCCCGGGAGGCACGCGGCGCAACCGAGCGTCGGCGTCAGTCAGTCGGCGGGCGGCGCCGTGGCGGGCATGACGGCGCGTTCGAGGGTGTCGAACCGCTGTTCGAGGTTTCCGAACCGCTGTTCAAGGGTGTCGAACCGCTGTTCAAGGGTGTCGAACCGCTGTTCAAGTGCTTCGAGACGCTGTTCGAGGGTTCCGAGGGCTGTTTCGACGGCGCGCAGACGTTCGTCCATGCTGCGTACGTCCGCTTCGAGACGGTCGATGCGGGCGTTCACGCCCCCGATCAGAATCGCCATGACGGAGACGACGACAGCGGTCATGGTGACGGCCGTGCCGATCACCGTGCCGATGATCCACTTGGCTTCGCTGCTCACGTTGCAATCCTGCTACGGCGGTCGTGACGGCGACTCGATCCGAGGTCCTCGACACGCTTGATCAGCGTGTCGAGAACGCCACGCATGTACTGCGTGTCGGCGCGCACGGCCTCGATTTTGCTGTTCAGGTCCTTGTGGGCTTTCTTGTTGTCCCTTTCCGCCGCACGGAATTCGCCGTCCAGTTGCCGCAGATCGACCCGGCCGAACATCCGGTCACGGAAAACCCACAGCACGAGCAGCAACGCCGCAAGGTTGCCGAAGGTCACCCCCTCCGTCAACCACTCGGAGAACTGCCCCATCGTCGTTTGCTCCAATCGCTGCGCGCGACCGCCCTCGACGTTCAGCGCGCCGATTCGACGCTACCTCGCCTCACCCGCTCCTGCAACGTTACCACGACCGGCGTCCGTCCGGCCGGACCCGCGCGCCTGCCCGCCGTCGACGGCTCGCGGCCCGGCCGGCAGGGTCCCGGCGGCGGAGACCGAATGACGCAGGTACGATTGCAACGTGTGGTAGCTGATGCCCAGCACGTCGCAGGTCTGCCGCTTGTTGTGACCGCACCGCTCCAGCATCAGCCGGGCATAGCGGCTCCCCCACGCGCGCATCGACTCGGCGCGGGCGGCCGACGGGGACAGCACCTCCACGTAGCCGCGGGTCAGCTCGACCGGCAGGTCCTGCAGGTCGATGACGTCGCCGGTGGCGAGGGCCAGGGCCCGTTCCACGACCCGTTGCAGCTCGCGCACGTTGCCGGGCCAGTCGTACGTCAGCAGGGCGTCGCCGGCGCTCTGCGACAGCGACAGCCGGCGCAGGCCGTGGTGTCGGGTCAGGAAGTGGTCGGCGAGCTCGACGACGTCCTCGCGGCGCTGTCGGAGCGGCGGCACGTTCAGCTCGACGCCGGCGAGGCGGTAGTAGAGGTCGGTGCGGAACCGCCCGGCCCGCACCAGCCCTTCCAGCCGCTGGTTGGTCGCCACGACGATGCGGATGTCCACGGCCCGCGCCCCGTTTCCGCCGACCCGCTCGACCGAGAGTTCCTGGATCGCCCGCAGCAGCTTCGCCTGCGCGGCCGGCGACAGGTCGGCGACCTCGTCGAGGAACAGCGTGCCCTGGTCGGCCAGTTCGAACTTGCCGCGCCGCGCCCGGACCCCGGTGGCGACCCGGTCCTCGATGCCGAACAGCTCGGCTTCGAGCAGCGTCTCCACGAGGGCGGCGCAGTTCACGGCGACGAAGGGGCCTCGCCGCCGGCGGCTCGACTCGTGCACCTGCCGCGCCACCAGTTCCTTGCCGGAACCGCATTCCCCCTCGACCAGGACGGTGAAGTCGGTCACCGCCACCTGTTCGATCCGCTGCCGCAACCGGCGCATGGACATGCTCGATCCGATCAGCGGGGCGGCCGGCTCGGGCGGCGGGCCGGACGGCGCCGGCGTCCGCGACGCGATCAGCAGACCGACGACCCGGGCGGCCTGGCGCAGCGCCAGCCGGTCCCCCGCATCGAGCGCGAGGCCGGGGTCGACCTTGACCTCGAGGGCCAGGTTCGCGCGCGCCGGGACCGGTACCGGGAAGCGCAGCGACGACACCGCCGGCCCCTCGCGCGCCGCCAGCGGAGGCGCGGGGGCCGCCGTCAGCCGTGCGCCGCGAACCGGGACCAGACGTTCCACGGCCGCGGGCACCGCAGCTTCCAGCACGCCGGCTTTCACACCTCCGATGGTCCGGGATTCGAGAACGGTGAGGAACTCCGAGAACCGCTGGCCGCGCTCGACGAGGTCGCGGTATCGATCGACGGAAGCCTGATGCGACAGGGACAGGTCAGCCATGGTGTAGTCGGCGTGCGGCGCCGTGGCCGCACGGGATGGACAAGCACGTGTCAAGCGGAGGGCCGCCGCGCCGCCGTCCGCGAAAAGGCACGCATCATATGCATACGGCCCCGGCGCATCAATGACGTGGATGCGTGCCGGCGGCGGACGGCGGGTGTCTACGGGTTCCCCGCGGGCAGGTCCAGCCGCCGGTCGAAGCGCAGCGCCCCCCGATACCGGACTCCCCGGCCGGGCACGATGGCGGAGACCCAGGCGCGCACGAGCTCGCCCGACGCCCGCAGTTGGCCGCCGCCGGTCGTCAACTGCAGCTCCGTCTTCATGCGGGGCCGGAGCCGGGTCCCGGTCTCGACCAGCGCGCCGCCGGGCGAAAGATCGACCAGCGCCGCGTCGAGACCGGGCCGCAGGCGCACTCCTTGCAGCCACGCGAGGTCGGCGGCCGGCAGGCGGACGTGCCGGCGCCGGTCGGCGCCGCCGGCGCGGGTCACCGGGACACCCACGACGCGGCGGCCGCGTCGAACTCGAGGATGCGGGTCCGGCCCGTGGCGCCCAGCACCCGGACCGCGAACTGCCGGCCCGAGCGGTCGTGAAGATACACGGTGCCGCTCGTCGCCGTCCCCAGCGGGGAGAACGTCAGCGTATCGGACGCGCCGAGTCGAACCGGGTCCGCGCCCGCCGGCAGGACGCCGCGGTTCGACACGCCCGGCACGGTCTCGGCGACGCCGAGGACGACGCCCGGAAACCGGTCGGCGATGCGTTCGAACGGCGCCAGCCGCGGGTCCACCCCGTCCCGCACGTCCCGCGCCCGCAGGCCGTCGCCGTCTCCGTCGGCGTACAGCGCAAAACGATACCCGCCGCCCTCGCGTTCGAACCGCAGTCCGACGTGCGCCGACTGCATCGCCGCCCGCACCCGCGCCGACTGCGCCAGGGCCGCGAGATGCCGGGCGGCGGCCGCGCCGCGCATGCCGTCGAGTCCGGTCCGCATCGACGGCAGCGCGAGCGCGGCGGAGATTCCGAGCAGCAGGAGCACCACGCAGGCCTCCACCAGCGAGAAGCCGGCGGCGCGGCCGGCCCCGGCGGCGCGCGCGTCCCCCGACCGCCCCTCGGGCGCGCCCCGGAGGTCCGGCTCCGGGACGCGCCCGAACGCGCGACTACGGACGCGGGCCGCCATCGGACTCGGGCGTCCCCACCGTCACCAGGGGCCGCAGCCGCAGGAAGGTACGCTCGCCGATGCCGCGCACCTCCATCAGGTCCTCGATCCGCGTGAAGCCGCCGTGCTCGCGCCGGTATTCGAGGATGCGCTCGGCCGTACGCGGCCCGACCCCCGGCAGCGTCTCGAGCCGGTCGGACGTCGCGGTGTTCAGGTCGACCAGTTCCGCCTGCGCGCGCGGCGCGCCGGCCGCCTCCTCCTGCCCCCGGGCCGCGTCCGCCGCGCCGGCCCACAACGCCAGCACCATCGCCGCCGCACACAGCATTCGTCGCATCGTGTCTTCTCCTGTCGAAAAGGGACTCGCGTGGACGCCGGCCCGCGGGGACCGGCGTCCGGCTCGGCGGCCCCGCGCCGGCGTGGCGGCCCGAAGGCCAGGCCGGGCGCCATGCGCCGCCACGCGGCGGCGGGGCCGAGGGAGAAGAACGCAAGAAGCCGGCCAACACTCTGCCGGCGATGGCGGGAAGGCGGTCAAACCCCGCGGTTTCAGCAGTTTATAGCCACGGACGAGCCGTGCGGCGACAGCGGCAAGACGCTGCCCGGCGGCGAAAACGCAACCGCCGGTTCACGCCGCGCGCCAGCGACCCGGATTCGACGCCTTCAACCCGGGATACCCGGCAGGCATCGCCAGTTGACAGGTTTCCACCCGTGGAATCCGCGACGTCGTGTGCTGCCATCAACATGATGAGTGCAGTGGAATACACTTTCAGGTAGTCGGCGTCGTCTCCAACAGGGTTGAAGCCATCTGGAGGGTAGACGGATGACGTTGAGAGTCCTCGCTCCATCGGAACGCGCATTCATCGCGCGTCGCCGTCTCCGGCACGCACCCCGTCCCGAAATTGCATCCATCGTCGCACGACTCGCGCGCAAGTCGACTGTCGCATCCGTCCTGGCCCCGTACGTCTCGCTTGAGGCCACCACCCGCAGGTGTGTTCAGACATCACTCGCACTTGTGATCGCGGGGGCCCTCGTGACCCCGGTCACCAGTTTCGCGCAGACGCCGGACGAAGGGATTCTGCAGGCGGCCGAACGCGCGACCGTCGGGATGGAGTTGCAGGCGGATGCCTCCGGCCGCCGCCGCTCGCCGATCCGGACCGGGGTCGGGATCGGCATGGTCGCCGCCGGTGTCGGGTTGGCGACGGCCCAGGGCTGCTACGTCAGCATCGACACGGATTGCGTCCGGGAGCCGGCGTGGTACGAGCGCGTTCCAGGTGTCGCAGTGGCCGCAGGCGGTGTCCTGCTCGCCACGGTGTGGTCCGACGTGGAGGCGCTCTCCGCCGTCGACGTTGCGGTGGCCCCGGACCGCATCCACGTCGGCAAGACCTGGGGATTCTGAGTCGCACCGGAGGGAAGTGCGGCCAGGTCGGCGGCCGCTTCGAAGACTACCAGGAGCGACGAGCCGCCCGCGCCGCCTGACGGACCTCACGAATCTGACGCGCGCCCGGGAGCAGGAGCATCGGGCGCCCGGGTCCGCGGCCGACGGCCCGGCCGGGGGGGATCAGAACCCGAGCCCCACGCTGCCGTGGACCCGCATCCCACCGGCGAAGTCGTGCGCCACGTCGATGGAGACCGGGAACCCGAACCTCGGCGGGAGGAAGAAGAGACCGGCGCCGGCGCCCTTCCGGAACCGCGCGCGCCGGATCGGCCGGTCCGCCTCGTACGCGGCGGCGGTGTCGTAGAAGAACCGCAGGCCGACACGCCCGTCCGACAGCAGCGAGGTGACCGGCAGCCGCAACTCGATGGACGCCGCCGCGATCCGATCGCCGGCCGCCGCCCCGGCGCGCCAGCCGCGGAGCGTGCCGCCGGCCGCGGGGCTGCCGCCGAGCAGCGCCTGTTCGTAGCGCGGCAGGACGCCGGATGCGCCTTCGAAAAGGAAGCGCACCGCGAGGACCGCCTGGCCGCCGGCCGCGGCGTAGGCCCGCGCGTCGAAGCGCGGCCGCAGAACGGCCGCTCCGCGGCCGGCCGGCGCGAGGCGCTCGATCCCGGCGCGGACCGCCACGGCGTTGCGCCGGGCGGCGGTGGGCTTCTCGCGATAGTCGCCGTAGTCGACGGTGACGCCCGATCTCGACAGCCTGCCGGCTCTCCGTCCCGCGAACCGGACGTCCTCCCAGGCCGTCTCCCCGCCCAGCCGGAAGCCGGCCGGAAGGCGGCGTTCGACCGCGACGTGGAACCGCGTCCGGTCGTCGTCGACGTCGAAATGCGGATGGCGGCGGCGCCCGCGCGACCCGCCGGCCCGCACCAGATCGAGCGCCCGGCCGGGGACGGGCGCCTCCATTTCCAGCGCGATGCGTTTGTGGCCGCCCCAGGTCGCCGGGGTCGACAGGCGGCTGCCGCGGCCGAACGGGTCGACGACGCCGGTCAGCGCGCCGTACGCCACGCCCCATCCCTCCTCGTGCTCCAGGACCGGCGCGACCATGACCCGGCGGCCGACGGCGGCGAGAGCGCGCGCCACCGGGTTCCGCCGGCCGGCGCCGGGACGTTCGCGGACCACGATGACGACGGCCACCCGGCCGGTGGCGCGCAGCGACCGGGTGCGGCGGCGCACCTCGACGGTCTCGAACCGGCCGCTCGCCATCAGCCGCCGCCGCACCGTGTCCGCCAGATCGGGACCGGCCGCATCCCCGACGGCGACGCCCGCCAGCCGGCGCACCTCGGCGTCGGGCATCGAAACGTTGCCGTGGACCCGGATCTCGACGACGGTTTCCACGGGCCGCGGACGTTCCCGCGCGACCGCCGCGCCGGACGCCGGGGCCGCGGCCACCGCGGCGGCCAGAGCCGCCGACGTCGTCCGCACGAACCGGCGGGTCATGGCCGCGGGCCGCGGAGACGGCCTCCGGTGCGCGCGCGCCGCCAGTCGGTGAACGTGCGCGAATACGTCACCGTGGCGGACCCGCTCGCCATGGTCATCACCCCCGACGCTTCGACCCGCTCTGGCAGCCAGACGTCGTCGTCGAGCGGCCGGCCCATCGTCATCGACGCGGACAGGTCGTCCAGACGGATCAGCCACCGCAACGGCAGGAAGTCGAAGCCGGCGTCGTCGAACGCGAACCGCACGATCCGATGCTCCTCCGGATCGATCCAGAGCGTGACGAGGGCGGTCTTGTTCAGCGCCTCGTGGGCGCCGGGCACTGCGAACGCCGCGGCGCGGCCGCACTCCGCATCGTCCCGGCTCCCTTCTCCGAACAGCCGCTCCGGGTAGTACTCGACGCGCAGCACGCCGCGGCCCGCCAGCCGCTCGCGGCCCGCGAAGTAGTAATTGCCCGGTTCGAACTCGAAATCGATCCAGTACGAATCGGAGAGGAACCGCGGCTGCAGATCGGCCGCCGGCGCCGCATCCGCGCGGCCGGCGTCCGCCGAACCGGGATCCGCACCGTCGCCGGCGGATTCCGCCGCCGGCGCCGCGCCGCACGACTCGTCCGCGGCGTCGGACCCCTCCCCGGCCCGCCGGGCCTCCGCCGCCAGCCAGCTCGCCTCGTAGCGGCGCCAATCGGCTTCGCCGACCGCGACCCCGTCGATGCGCACCGGGCTCCGCACGAAGACGCCGTCCCGCTCGTACCAGACGTATTCCCGCACGAAACTCCGATACGCCTGGCCGCCGGGGCCGGTCACCGCGAATCGCTCCGCTTCGTTGAACACGTACCGCTGCCGCGCAATCCGGTCCTCGCCGCCACGCGCGAGCACCCGTCGCATGAGGCGGTCGATCTCGGACCGCTCTCCGCCCTCCTGCGCCGCGCCCGGCCCGGCCGCGGCGCACACGGCGCACGCGAAGGCGAACCCGGCGACCATCGCCCCCCCGCGAGCATCGGGAACCTTCAAGAGCCCTGGGTTCCTTTCGTCGACCGGACGCCGGGCCCCGCCGGGGCGCAGCGCCGGTTTCGCTACTCCGTCCGCAACGTCGCCGCGGGATCGATCCGGGTCGCTCGCCGGGCCGGAAACCAACAGAACAGGAACGTGATGCAGAGGATCAGCGCCGGCACGCCGGCGAGCAGCAACGGATCGCCGGCGCTGACGGCGAACACGCGGGCGAAGTCGACCAGCAGCGACGACAGCGCGCGCGACAGCCAGAACGCGCCGACACCGCCGAACAGGGCGCCCGCCGCCAGGAGCACTACGCCTTCCCGAAGCACCAGACGCAGCACGTCGGACCGCTTCGCGCCGAGCGCCAGCCGGATGGCGACCTCCTTGCGCCTGCGCGTGACGGCGTACGCCGTGACGCTGGCCAGGCCGATCGGGGCCAGCAGGAGGCCGAAGATACCCAGACCGCCGAACTGGTTGGAGTTGAACCGGATCATCCGGTCGAAGCGCTCCAGATGCTCGTTCACCGTACGCAGGTTGAACGTCGTCAGATCCGGATGGGACCGGGCCAGCTCCCGGCGGACGGCGGCGATGGAGTCCGGACCGGCGACGCCGCGGATCAGCACCGTGGCCGCCTGCGCCGGGCGGCCGCAACGCTCCGGATAAGGAAGAAACATCGTCGGCACCGGTTCGGCGGTCAGAAACGACGGCCGGGAATCCTGCACGACTCCCACGACCACGTGGCGCCGCCCGGCGGCCCGCAACGGCCGGCCGACGGGAGGGTCGCCGCCGAACAGGCGTCCCGCCGCGGTCCGGTTGACGACGACGGGCGTCTCCGTCGTTGCGTCGGCTCCGCGAGCGCACCGCCGTTCGTGGTCGCGCTTCGTGAATTCGCGCCCCTGGACGACCGGCACGCCGAGCGCCGCGAAATAGCCGAAGCCGACGTGACGCCGCGCCGCGCTCTCCAGCACCGGGGCGCCGCCGGCCGGGGCGCCGGTCGACACCCGGAAGTCGGAGCGCCCCGCGGCGCCGAAGACGTCGCCGAGCGGCGGGCGATCGGCGACGGCCGCCGCCGCCACGGCGCCGAGCGCACCCAGGGTCTCCGGAATCTCCGCGAACAACCCGTCCGCCTGCGACGGCGAATATCCGTCTCGCGACGGGTCGATCTCGAACATCGCCATCCCGGCGGCGTCGAAGCCGGGGTCGATGCCGTTGAACCGCTGAAAGCCGATCACCAGGTAGCCGGCCACGATCAGCAGCATGACCGACACGGCGACCTGATAGCCGACGAAGAGGTTTCGGAATCCGAACCGGCGATAGCCGCGCAACGGCGCCGGCCGACCGCCGTTCAGAACCGCCGCGCCTCCCTTGCGCGTGGCGGAGAACGCCGGGGCCAGCCCGGCCCCGACGCCGACCGCTGCCGCGGCGAAGGCCACGAAGAGGCAGACCGCCGGATCGATCCGCAGGTCCATGTCGAAGGGGGTTGCCGTCGCCGCGGTCACCCGCTCGGCGGCGCGCACCAGCCGGTGCGAAAAAACGACGCCGGCGACGCCGCCGGCCAGGGAGAGCATCACGCTCTCGGTCAGCAACTGGCGGATCAGCCGGGCGCGAGGGGCGCCGACCGCCATGCGCAGGGCCATTTCCCGCCGCCGACCACCCGCGCGCGCCACCAGGAGTCCGGCCAGGTTGGCGCCGGCCAGCGAGAGCACCAGCGCCGCCAGCAGGCCGTTGAGGCCGGCCACCAGCCAGAGCTGCCGTGTCGTGAGCCGTCCGACACGACCCGCGCGCAGCAGGGTCGCCCGGCGTCCTTCGCGGCGCGTCTCGTCGTCGACGTCCGTTCGATCCGCGCCGGGCGCGCGCGCCGCGGCGTCGAGGGCCGCTTCCGCGGCGGACGTCGAAACCCCGCGCGCCAGCCGCAACACCACGTGGAACCTGTGGGCCTCCGGGTCCCGCAGGACGTCGCCCCGCAGTTCGGGCGCGACGGACGGGCCGGCCGTGACGGGAACGAAAACGTCCGCCGGATTCACCGGGAAGACGCCGCGGAACCCCTCCGGCGCGATGCCGACGATCACCACGCCCCGGCCGTTGATCCGCAGCGTCCGCCCGACCGCCCGGGGGTCGGCGTTCAGACGGCGGCGCCAGAACGAGTCGCTGACCACCACCGCCGCCTCGGACCCGACCCGCTCCGCTTCCGGGTCGAAGAAGCGTCCGGCGGCGGGTGTGACGCCCAGGACCTGGAAATACCCGGGCGACACGAGGTGACCGAAGATGCGCGCGCCTTCCGACGCCGGATCCGACTCGTCGAACACCACGTGGAACGGCGTCGGGCCGATGTACGCCGCGGCCGCGTCGGCGATCGCGTCGAGTTCCCGGAAGCGTTCGAAGACCGGATACGAAAACGTCTCGCTGCTTGCGGCCAGCGCCCGCGGCGCACGTGAGCCGGGAAGCGGACGCAGGACCATCGCGTTGAACTGCGAGAAGAAGTACGTGCAGACGCCGATGCCCACGGTCAGCGACGCCACGCCGATCGCGGTCACGCCGGGGTGCCTCCGCAGCATCCGCAGACCGTAGCGCAGGTCCTGCAGCAGGGCGTCGAGCCCTGCGCCGGACCGGAGGTCCCTCACGTCCTCCTTGATTTTCTCCGGGTTGCCCAGCTCGACGCGCGCCCGCCGCAACGCTTCCCCCCGCGACAGGCCGCTGCGCTGCAGCGCCTCGGCGCGCATCCGCAGATGGAACTCCAGTTCGCCGGCCAGTTCGTTCTCGAACCGATCGCGGCGGGCGCCGCCGGCGAATCGGCGCCGGAGACGCCCCCACACGTCACACCTCCTCCGGCTGCGCCTCGAACGCCGCGCTCATCGCGACCGCCAGCCGCTGCCAGCTCGCGCGGCGCTGTTCGAGGTGCCGGCGGCCGGCGTCCGTCAAGCGATAGAACTTCGCACGCCGGTTGTTGTCGGACACGCCCCATTCGGTCGCCAGCAGGCCGCGTCGGGTCAGGCGGAAGAGAGCCGGGTACAACGCGCCCTGCTCGACGAGCAGCGCGCCGTCCGTGATCTGTTCGATGCGCAGGAGCACGCCGTACCCGTGCAGGCGGCCGAGGGACACGGCCTTGAGGATGAGCGTATCCAGCGTGCCCGGAAGCAGTGCGGCCCGCGGCGGCGTCATGGCGTCTTCTTTTCTTCTCATGGCGATCCGTGCTCGCGTCACCGTAACGCCTCTTTCCTGACCTGTCAAGGAGTAGACGATGCATTGTGCCGCGGGCGCCCGGTGACGTATACTTGGTGTTACGCGACGCCGCGAGTCCGGCCTCGAAGCCTCGATAGCCGGCGGCGTGATGCGTCCTGCCGCGTCCCCATCGTCCAGAGGCCTAGGATCCAGCCCTTTCAAGGCTGAGACACGGGTTCGAATCCCGTTGGGGACGCCACCCCGCTTCAGAATCCCCATCGAAACCCGCCCGCTTCCCGTGGATCGGGTCCACGGCGGCGCCCGGCGAATCCTCGCATGGCGATGCGGATGCCGCGCACGGACGTCGCATTTAGGCGCACGCCGGTGTCGGCGGCGCGCATCCCCGATGCGGCCCCGGCCGACCGTCGGATTCCCCGTGGCTCGTGCTCGTGCCGCCCGACCGACCGTCGGGATTCCGTGCGGCTCGTGCTACAGTGGATTCCGCACGCGGCGGGAGGGGCGGGAGGAACGACGGGGTGACCAGGCCACCGTCCTCCGCCGCAACGCGCAGGAGACAGCGGCCGATGACCCCGGAGGCGTGGACCGTCGTCGTCGTCGGAATCGGGCTCGCCGGGATCTTCGTCAGGATGGATGCCCGGATCGGACGTCTGGACGAACACGTGCGCAGTCAGGGCGAGCGGCTCGCCCGACTCGAAGGCAAGGTCGACACGCTCATCGCCGCGTTCGTGAAACCCGGCGTCGGAGACCCTTGACGTCCCGTCTGGTTCCGATGCCGGCCGGGCCGCCGGCCGCGGACCCAGCGGCGCCCGGGCGCCGCTTCCTCCCGGCTCGTCTTCGCAACGGGCCGCGGGCCCGCGAAGACGCCGGGCTTCCTGCCGAGCTTGCCGTCTTCGTAGGATCACCGGCGGAGCTGCTCGCCGCCGCGTCCCCTCGTGCTCCTGCTCGGGGTTCGAGGGCGCCGCCGAGGTCGGCCATCGCCCGCGTCGGCCGCTGGCGGCCCGGCGGCGTCTCGAAGATGATGATGGACCGCTCCTTCCCCTGCCTGCAAGCGAGAGCGGCGGGAGGCGGAGCATGACGATGCTGTTGCGCGTCGAGAGCGGTCGTCCGGCCGACGGTGCGCGCAAGCGGCGGGAGGCGGAGCATGACGATGCTGTTGCGCGTGCTGGCCGGGGTCGGGCTGTTCGCGGCACTCGCGGCGGGCGTCACCGGGCTGCTCGTGGTCGTGTTCGACCTGCGGATCGAGTTCGCCGGCGGCCTGCGGCCGATGTTTTCGTTCGGCGCCCCGGACGACCACTACGCGGCTCTCGAAGCCGATCGCGCGAGCCGGCCGGCCGGCGGAACGACTGCGCCAGACGCGCACCGCGTGGCCCGACGGCCTCCGGACGCGACCGGCGGGTTGGCGGCGGCCGATGCGCCCGCCGCCGCATCCACCGCCGCCCTGCCCGCCGCCGCGGGAGACACCGCGCACTTCGACCCGGCCGCGCCGCCGGCGCCCGGCCACGACGCCCACCTCGACCCGGCCGCGCGGCCGGTATCCGGCCACGACGCCTATTGGACCGACTTCCGCGGACCCCGCCGGGACGGTCTGTACACGGAGACCGCCATCCGCACCGAGTGGCCGGCCGGCGGCCTGGAGCCTCTCTGGCGGCAGCCGGTCGGCGGGGGCCATGCGTCGTTCGTCGTCGCGGACGGGCGGGCGTTCACCATCGAGCAGCGCCGGGACCGGGAGGTGGTCGCCGCCTACGACGCCGACACCGGGGCCGAACTCTGGACGCACGCCTGGTCCGCGCACTTTCGGGAGATGATGGGCGGTCCTGGACCGCGCGCGACGCCGACCTGGCGCGACGGCCGGCTGTACGCCCTGGGCGCGAACGGCCGCCTCGTCTGCCTCGACGCCGCCACCGGCGAGGTCGTCTGGCGCCGCGACATACTGGCTGACGCCGGCGCCGCGAACCTGCCCTGGGCGATGTCCGGCGCGCCCCTCGTCGTCGACGAGCTGGTCGTGGTCCAGCCGGGCGGCGCCGGCGGCTGGTCGGTCGCCGCCTACGACCGCCGCACCGGCGACCCGGTCTGGCACGTGCTGGACGACGTGCAGGGCTACACGTCGCCGATGCTGGCGACGCTGGGCGGCGTGCGGCAGATCGTGGTGGTGACCGCCGAACGGGCCGCCGGCCTGCGGCCGGAAGACGGAACGCTGCTGTGGGAACATCCCTGGACCGTGCCGACCGTGCCGAACATCGCACAACCGCTGGTCGTCGGCGACACGCGGATCTTTCTGTCGGCCGGCTACGGGAAGGGCGCGGCGCTGGTCGAGCTGACCCCGGACGGCGAGCGCTTCACCGCGGCGACGGTCTGGGAAACCAACCGCATGAAGAACAAGTTCAGCAGCTCGGTGCTGATCGACGGCTACGTCTACGGTCTCGACGAGTCGATCCTCGCCTGTCTGGACGCGGCCAGCGGCGAGTTGATGTGGAAGGGCGGCCGCTACGGCCACGGGCAGCTTCTGGCCGCCGGCGACCATCTGGTGGTGCTGACCGAGCGCGGCGATCTCGTGCTGGTGCGGGCGACGCCGGACGGTCACGAGGAGGTGGCCGCTTTCCGCGCCATCGAGGGCAAGACCTGGAACGTGCCGGCCCTGGCGGGCGGGCGCATCCTGGTGCGGAACGCCCGCCAGATGGCCGCGTTCGACTTGTCTCCGCCGCGGTGACGGCGCGCCGTGGCCTGCGTCTGGTGCTTCGGGAAGGCGTGGTGCTCCTGGCGGCGGGCGCCCTGCCCGGCGGTGTCGGCGTGTTCTGGCTGTCGCGCTCGCTGTCGTCGCTGCTGGTCGACTTCGTCCGCGTGTTCGCCGTCAGCGCCGGCGGTCCGTTGTCGCTCGCCGGCGTGCCGGCGCTGATCCTCTGCATCAGGTTCCCGTCCTGTTGGTTTCCGGCCCGGCGAGCGACCCGGATCGATCCCGCGGCGACGTTGCGGGCGGAGTAGCGAGCCGGCGCAACGCAGCGCACCTGCGCACCGCCGCCGGACGATCCGCGGCCGTTGACAGCCGGGCGGGGGTCGGCCACAATCGCCGCGCGGACGGAAAGGCGGCGTCGGCGGTCCATCGAACCGCGGCTCGCCCGGTTGCGGCTGTATGCCGCGCTGCCACCTGCCGCCTTTCCTGCGCCAACGAAGGGGAGACACCATGGACTTCGACGTCGAAGGTCACCTCGCCGCCATGGAGCGGTCCGTTTCGACCCTGGAACGCGATGGACACCCCGCGTACTCGGTCTCTCTCGCCCGCGGCTATGCGACGACGCTGGACGACCTCTGGGGCGTGGCGACCGACCGCGCGCGCATCCCGCGCTGGTTCCTGCCGATCAGCGGCGACCTCGAGCCGGGCGGCCGCTTCCAGTTGGAGGGCAACGCGGGGGGCGTGATCACGGCGTGCGAACGGCTGTCGCACTTCGCGCTCACCTGGGAGTTCGGCGGCGACACGAGCTGGGTGGAGGTGCGGTTCTCGGAAGACCCGGCCGGGGGCGCGCGGATCGCGCTGACCCACGTTGCGTACCGTTCGATGCACTGGGACGAGTACGGGCCGGGCGCGCTCGGCGTCGGCTGGGAGCAGGCGCTGCTCGGACTCGCAATGCACGTCGAGCGGCCGGACGGGCCGAAGCCGGACGAAGCGGCCTTCGTGGCCTCCCGGAACGGCCAGGCGTTCATCGCCGGCAGCAGCGCAGGGTGGGAGCGGGCGGCGGTGGCGGCCGGAACCGACCCCGCCGCCGCGCGCGCCGCGGCGCGGCGCACGGTCGCGTTCTACACCGGCGAGCCGGCCGGCTCCGACTGAACCGTCGCGCGTCATGAAACACCGAATCGCGGCGGCGGTAGCCGCGGCGCACGGCCGCGTTCCACACCGGCGAGCCGGCCGGCTCCGACTGAAACCGTTGCGTGCCATGAACACCGAATCCCGGCGGCAGTCGCGAACCGCCGGGAAGGACGGCTGAGATCGTCGTCATGAAACACCGAGTCGCGGCGGCGGCGGCGGCCGTGCTCCTCGCGGGGGGCCTCGCGCCGGGGACTGCGGGCGGCCAAGGGCGCGGCGGCGGCGCTTCTTCGGCCGGCGCCGCGCCCCTGGCCCTGACCCCGGCCGAATACAACAACACCATCGCCGACCTGTTCGGCTTCCCCCGCGACGGCGGCCGGTGGCCGGCGCGGCCCGCGACGGCCGACCGCATCAGCCCCTGGCGCGAGCCCGACCGGGGGGTCTTCGCGCCCCCGCCGCCCCCGCCGGCGTGGCCCTGGCGGTTCCCGCCGGAGGCCGGCGCCGACGGGTTCGAGGGCATCGCCCAGGGCCAGGCGCCGTCGTCGTACCAGGTGGAAGAGCTGCACCTGGCGGCGATGCACTTCGCGTCGTTCGCCCTGGTCTCGCCGACGTTCTCCGCCTGCGGCGACCGGGCGCCGGGAACCGCGGCCGGGCGGGAGGCGTGCGCGTGGACGAGCCTCGCGCGCTTCGCCCGGCGGGCCTACCGCCGGCCCCTCGACGCCGGGGAGATGCGCCGTCTCGAACGGTTCTGGCGAGAGAACGCGGCGGCCGGCCCGCTCGACGAGGCGATGGCGCTGACGGTGGCGGGCATCCTGCAGACGCCCACGTTCCACTTCCGCGCCGCGCCGCGCCGGGGGACGGACGACGACACCGGGCTCCTCGGCCCGTGGGAGCTGGCCTCGCGCCTCTCCTACTTCCTGTGGGACTCGATGCCCGACGACGCGCTGTTCGCCGCCGCCGAGGGCGGCGCGCTCGCCACCCGCGCCGGCGTCGAGGCCCAGGCGCGGCGGATGCTCGACGACGAGAAGGCCCGCCCCGCCCTCGTGCGCTTCCACCACCAGTGGCTGGGCACCGACGAGGTGCTGCTCGTCGCGCCCGCCCGCCGCGCCTTCGGACCGCTGTTCGGCATCGAGCCGCGGGTGGCCACCGCGCGCGACGACGACGTCGAGTGGCCGGCGATCCTGGGGCCGGTGCGCCACTCGATGCAGCTCGAGACCGAGCTGTTCGTCGAGCGGACGCTCTTCGACGGCGCCGGCACGTTCACGGCCCTGATGACCGACCACCGCGGCTACGCGTCGGAGGCCACCGCGCCCATCTACGGCGAGCGCGCGCAGCGCATGGAGGGCCCCGAGGTCACCCGCTCCATCGATCTCGTGGTGGCCTCGATCGGCCGGCGGAAGCCCCTGACCCTCTATCCGGCCAGCTTTCCTCCCGAGGAGCGGGCGGGGGTGCTGACCCTGCCGTCGGTCCTCGCCCTCGGCGCCTACGCGGTGCAGCCGGGGCCCATCCTGCGCGGCAAGCGGGTGCTGGAACGGCTGGCGTGCATGCATCTGGGCACGCCGGTGCAGGGAGCCGAGACGGCGCTGCCCCCCGACACCCTGACCGTGCGAAGCACGAACCGCGAGCGCACCGAGGCCGCCACCCGGCCGGCGACCTGCAACACCTGCCACCGGGCCATCAATCCCCCGGGGTTCGCCTTCGAGCACTACGACGCCATCGGCCGGTGGCGCTCGCACGACAACGGGCAGCCGGTCGATGCCAGCGGTTCGCTCGCCCTGCCCGGCGGCGAGCGGATCGTGTTCGCCGACGGCGTCGACTTCGCCCGGCAGCTCGCGGCCAGCGGCCGGGTGCGCGACTGCTACGTGCTCCACTGGACGCGGTACGCCCTCGGCGAGCGGCTCGACGCCGCGACCCCGGGCCTCGACGCGCTGCAGGCCGGCTTCCGCGCCGACGACTCCGTCCGGAAGCTGCTGGTGTCGATCGCCGGCAGCGACCTCTTCCGTCGCCGGCCGGCCGCCGGCGCGCCGGGAGGCCACGAATGATCTCGCGACGACACGTGCTGCGGATGGGCGGGCTGACCGCCCTCGGCGCGGCGATTCCCGACGCCGCGTTGCGGGCGTTCGCCCCCGCCGCGCCGCCGCGGCGGCTGGTGATCGTCAGCCACTGCCACGGCTGGCCCTACGAGGCGTGGCGCCTCCGGCCGCCGGGCCGCCCCGCCGACGAACCCTGGACCCTCGACCTGACGCGGGCCGCCGAGAGCGATCTGAGCCGGCCGCTGGCGCCGCTGCACCCGCACCGGCGGCGCCTGCTCGCGCTCGACGGCCTGTCTCTCGCCACCGCCGAGCTCGACACCGGCGGCAACCGCCACGACCGGGGGTGGATTCACGCGTGGACCGGCGGCAACGCCGATTTCGCGGCGCGGGACACGCGGTCGGTCTCGCCGTCGCTGGACCAGCTCGTCGCCGCCCACGTCGCGCGGGCCGACCGGCTCCCCTCGCTCGAGCTGTCGCTCGACGCGGCCCTCGAGGCCGGCCGGCCCATCAGCTACAACCGGGGCGGCATGCGCCTGCCGGCCGAGCGGACGCCGGCGGGGGCCTGGAACCGGGTCTTCGGGCCGGCCTCGTCGGGCGACGCGGTGGGCCGGCGCCGCCGCACCACCCTCGACTTCGCCTACCGCGAGTACCGCGCGCTGGCGCCCCGCTTCCCGGCCGCCGAGCGCGCCCGGATCGAGACGCACTTCGGGCTCGTCGAACGGCTGGGCCACCGGCTGGAGAGCCTCGCGGCCCTCGCGTGCGAGGCCCCGGCGCAGCCCGCGGCCGAGTTCGAGCGGTACGACCTGCGGTTCGACGCCTTCACCGACGTCGTCGCGGCCGCGTTCAGTTGCGACATCACGCGCGTGGTCACCCTGTCGCTCGGCGAGATGCCGACGGCCGAGTTCGGCGCCGCCCACGTCAGCGACAAGGTGCACAAGGGCATCGCCCACTACATCCACGAAGACCCCGTCAAGTACGGCGCGATGGCCGACTACGTACGGCACCACGCCGGGCAGGTGGCCCGGCTCGTGAGCACCCTCGAGGCCGTTCCCGACGCGGGCGGACGGTCGGTGATGGACAACACCCTCGTCGTCTGGGGCTCGGAGCTCGGCGACGGGTGGCACGGCTACCGCCACTACTGCCCGGTGCTCGTCGGCGGGGCGTGGGCGTTCCGCACGGGGCGCTACCTGTACCGGCCGCACGACACCCCGGCGGAGATGCGGGTGCCGGCGCAGGTGCTCGCGGGCGGCGCGACCCGGTTCTCGGGCCTCCCCCACCAGCACCTGCTGGTGAGCGTGGCCGGCGCGATGGGGCTCGACGTCGACCACGTCGGACTGAAGCACGTGCGCGGGCAGCGCGGCGACTTCATCGACGTGAGCGGCCCCCTGCCGGGCCTCGCCGCGTAGGAGGGGCGGAATCGGCGGCCCCCGGCCCGACGCCCGCGCGGGGCGTCTCGGCCCCGCGCCGCCGGGCTTCGCCGCGCAGGCCGGGCGCTCCGCACGGGTCAGTAGTACTGCCGGACGTAGCCGTAGGCCCGGTCGAAGAGCTCCTGGTCCTGGTGCAGCCGGTACTTGAACAGCGTCCTCCGGAGCGCCTGCTTCACTTCCCGCTCGCCGGCGCGGGTGTTCTGCCAGCCCGCGAAGCGGACGTGGCGCACGATCTCGTCGACGTTGGCGACGACGCGCTCGACGAAGATCGGCGTCCGGTCGTTGCGCGCCTCTTCGAACAGCTCGGTCAGGGCCGCCTTCCCGCGATCTTCGGGCGTGGCGGGCGGGACGGTGCGCTCGGCCTCGACGACGTCGCGGGCCAGGTCGAGCAGCGACTTCAGGAACTCGACGCTGACCAGCAGGCCCTGCTCGTGCTTCCGCCGCAGCGCCTCGAGGCGCTCGCCGAGGGCGCGGAACCGCGGGTCGCGCACGTGCCGGCGGAGGCGCCCGGCGACCCGGATCTCGATCTCCTTCGACTTCCGCTCCGGATCGGGCGCGCCGAGCACGGCGTCGAGCAGGTCGGCGTCGAGCACCAGCGTGTCGAGGTCGTCGCGGACCGCGTCGACGTGCACGTTGCGCCGGATCAGCTCGATGGTGCGGGGGCCGAGGGCGTGCCAGAGGAGCCGGCCGGCGCCGGCGGCGGGCCGGACCGATTCGTGGACCTGGCTCAGCCACCGGTAGTCGGCCTCGTGCGGCGCCAGGGCCGGATCGGGCGAGACCGCCTCCCACAGGCGGGCCAGCCGGCGGTAGTCGGCGGCGAAGGCGTCGCGCGCGTCGTCGTCCGGCAGGTGCTCCTGGGCGGCGATCAGCCCCTCGTAGCCGGAGACCGAACGGTCCACGCCGGGGAACCGCGCCAGGCAGGCGCGCAGGGCGGCGGGCAGTTCCGCGAGCAGCTCGCCGAGGTTGGTGACGACGCGGGCGATCCCCTCCTCGTCGAACCGGATCGCCTGCGCCACGTCGTCGAAGACGCCGAGGTAGTCGACGATCAGCCCGTGCGTCTTGGCGTCGCCGTACGGCCGGTTCGTGCGGCAGATGGCCTGCAGCAGCGTGTGGTCGCGCAGCGGCTTGTCGAGGTACAGGGTCTGCAGGATCGGCGCGTCGAAGCCGGTGAGCAGCTTCGACGTGACGACGAGGATCTTCAGCGGGTCGTGCGGGTCGCGGAAGCGGTCGAGCAGCCGCTCCTCGGCGTCCCGGTCCCGGCGCCAGGGGGCGTATTCGGCCTCGCCGGCGTTGGCGGTGACGACCACGTCGGACGTCTCGGGCGGCAGCACCCGGTCGAGCGCCCGCTTGTAGAGCACGCAGCTCTCGCGGTCGCAGGTGACCACCTGCGCGCCGAAGCCGTTCGGGGCCACCTTCTCCCGGAAGTGCCGCGCGACGTCGGCGCAGATCCGCCCGATCCGTTCCGGCGTCTTCAGCAGCACGGCCGTGCGGGCCGCGGTCTTCGAGAGCTGCTCGCGGTCGAGATCGCTCAGGCCGCCGGTCAGCGCCCGGAACCCGGCGTCGATCGCCTCGCGGTCGACGTGCAGCGCCGGCAGGCGGGGCTCGAAGTGGAGCGGCATCGTCGCCCCGTCGCGCACCGACTCCTCGAACCCGTAGCGGCTCAGGTAGCCCGACGCGTCCTCGTCGGCGCCGAAGGCGAAGAAGGTGTTGCGGTCGGCGCGGTTTATCGGGGTCCCGGTCAGGCCGAACAGGAACGCGTTGGGCAGCGCCCGGCGCATCTTGCGCCCGAGGCCGCCTTCCTGCGTGCGGTGGGCCTCGTCGACCAGCACGACGACGTTGCGCCGGTCGTTCAGGACGCCGTCCGCCTCGGCGAACTTGAAGATGGTGGTGATGATGATCTTGCGGGCGTCCTGCGCCAGCAGCCGCTCGAGGTCGGCGCGGCTGTCCGCCTTCTCCAGGTTGGGCGCGTCGGCCGCGTGGAACGTCGCCGAGATCTGCGTGTCGAGGTCGATGCGGTCGACCACGATGATCACCGTCGGGTTCCCCAGCGCCGGATGCAGCCGCAGCCGGCGGGCCGCGAACAGCATCAGCAGCGACTTCCCCGAACCCTGGAAGTGCCAGATGAGTCCCTTCTTCGAGCGGCCGGCGACGACCCGCTCGACGATGCGGTTCACGGCTTCCACCTGCTGGAAACGGGCGATGATCTTGGCGCGCCGCTTCCCCTTGCCGGTTGCCCAGGCGGTGAAGCTGCCGAGCAGGTCGAGGACCGTGCCCGGGCGCAGCATCGACGCGACGGTCCGCCCGACCCGTTCGAGCGCCGGCGCGTCGGCGCCGCCGACGTCCGCGCGCCACGGCCCCCAGAGGTCGGCCGGCTGGCCGATCGACCCGTAGCGCAGGTCCTTCCCGTCGGTGGCGACCGAGCAGAGGTTCGGCACGAACAGCTCCGGCGCGTCGCGCTCGTAGCCGTCGCGGATCTGCGCCGCCCCGTCGAGCCAGCTCTCGCTCGCCCGCACCGGCGTCTTCGCCTCGACCACCACCAGCGGCAGGCCGTTCACCAGCAGCACCAGATCCGCACGCCGTTCCTCGGCGCCCGGCCGGACGGCGTACTGCGTGGTGACGACGTACTGGTTGCGCTCGACGTCCTCGAAGTCGACGAGCCGGACGGTGACGTGCTCCCCCTCCGCCCCGAACGGCATCGACCGCTCCCCGGTCAGCCACGCCGCGAACTCCTCGTTCGCCTTCACCAGCCCGTCGGCCCGCGCGCCGGCCACGACGGCCCGCAGCCGGTGGAGCACGTCGCCGGCCCGGTCGGGCTGCGCCGCGATCTCCGGGTTCAGGCGGACCAGCGCCTCCTGCACGTGGCTTTCCACCAGCACCTCGTGCGCCGGCCGCGGCAGGTCGCGCGGCGCGAGGTAGTGCCAGCCGGCGCCGGATAGCGCCCCGCCCCGGCGGGCGAGGCCGGGGCCGGCCGCCGTGTGGTGGGTGACGCCGCCGCAGAGACGGTCGCGGACCAGCGCCTCGACGGTGTTCGACTCGGTGAAGGTCATGGGGGCACTACGATCTTCGAGACCCGGCTACCCGCTCTCGGTCCCGGCGCCGAGGCCGATCACGAGCATCGCGGTGTCCGGATCGAACGCGAACGCCTCAATCCGTTTTCGGTGCTCGCGTAGCCGCCATTCGATCTCGTCGGTAGAGCAGTTCCCCACTGTCAACCAGATTACTTTCGGCGGAGCCCCCGTACAGGGACGCCCGACCGCTGAAATCGCCGTCCTTCGACACGATGGTGAAGCCGTGTCGCTGTGCGAAAGTCCAGATGGCCGAATCGTCGGCTGCCGCCAAGCCGACCGTGCGAACATGGACAGGATCAGTCCAGATATCGCGCAACCGGTCGCAGAGTCGCGGCGAGAGATTCTGGTCGAAAAGCAGCTTCACTTTGCGACGGCAACGAGCCGCCGCTCGCGGTCGGCGGCGAACGCGAGGCACGCCCGGATGTCTTCGCGGGTCAGATCCGGAAAATCACGAAGCACTTCGTCCTCGGACATCCCGGACGCCAGGTAATCGAGAACGTCGGAGACGGTCATGCGCAACCCTCGGACGCACGGCTTGCCGCCGCGCTTTCCAGGTTCGATCGTGATGCGGTCCCGGTACGTCATCTCCTCAGCCTATGCAACGGCCTGCTTCAGGTCAACCGGCCGAAGCCCCGTCAACCGTCGTTCGTGTCTGGCCGACGGGCTGTCCTCGAAAGGCGCCTTCGCATCGGCGACGTTGCCCCGGTCACGTTCCGATGCCAGGATCAGCAACACGCCCTCGCCAACGGACGCCGCCGCGCCCTGGGTCGTTCGGTTGCACGTCGCGTGGTGCGCCAAGTCGATCCGTCGGGCCATGATTCAGTCGTTCGCCGATGAAACCGCCACCGATCATCACCAGAGACCCCGGTTGGCCGGGACCCGCCATCTCGCCGGGAGAGATGCTGCTGGAGGAGTTCCTCGAACCCCTCGGGATCGGTCGAGCCGAAGCCGCGGAACGGCTGGGGATCTCAGCGAATCGTCTCGACGAAGTCGTGCAGGGCAAGCGCCGGATCACGGCGGACACCGCCCTGCGGTTGTCGCGGCTGCTGCAAACGTCGCCCCAGTTCTGGATGCGGCTGCAAGCCGACTGGGACCTGCATCTGGCGGTCAGCCCGTTCAACGAGTACGAGACAGGGTGAAATGGCCGTAACGACGCATCGGGGGCCGGAGACGCCGGACGCCGCGGTGCGCGACACGGTGAACCGCCGTCTGGACGCCATCGAGCACGAAGAGGGCGTGCGGGTGCTGTTCGCCTGCGAGTCCGGCAGCCGCGCCTGGGGGTTCGCCTCGCCCGACAGCGACTACGACGTGCGGTTCGTCTACGCGCATCCGCGCGACTGGTACCTGTCCATCGGCGACCAGCGCGACGTGATCGAGCGCCCGATCGTGGATTTGTACGACGTCAGCGGCTGGGACCTGCGGAAGGCGCTACGGCTCTTCAGGAAATCGAATCCGCCGCTGCTCGAATGGCTCGGCTCGCCGATCGTCTACCGCGAGCGCACGGCCGCCGCCGCCAGCCTGCGCCGGATCGCCACGCGCAGCTTTTCGCCGCGCGCCTGCGCGTTCCATTACTTGCACATGGCCAAAGGCAACTACCGCGAGTACCTGCGGGCCGACGAGGTGCCCCTCAAGAAATACCTGTACGTCCTGCGCCCGCTGCTGGCCGTTCGGTGGATCGAGCGGAATCCGGGAATCGTCCCGACCGAGTTCGATCGCCTGGTCGACGCGATGGTCGACGACCCGCGGCTCCGCGCGGCGATCGACGACCTGCTCGAAAAGAAGCGGCGCACCCCGGAACTCGACCGCGGCCCGCGAATCGAAGCGATCGGCGGGTTCATCGAAGCGGAGCTCGCCCGGCACGAGTCCGGCTTCGCGATAGACGCCGCGCCGCCGCCCGCGCTGGAGGAACTGGACGCGCTGTTCCGGACCGCGCTGCAGGAAGCGTGGCCCGCGGCCCCCGGACCCTGACGCGGGTGTGCGATTCCTCGAAGGAAGACACGGAAATCGTGTCAAACCGACGGCCGTCCATCACGGTATCGAGCCGCTCAACGCCGGGTTCCAGCGCGGCTGAGTCAGTCGGCTCCCAAGGGCGCCGGGCGACGGCCGTGGAACCGCCCGACTTGGCGGAGCACGCCGGTAACTCGCAACCGCCACGAGATCATCGCGGCGCTGACGGCGAACCGGGTCGCCAAGGCGTCCTCGGAGGGCGTCTGGAGCCTCGCCTTCAGCAGGCCGTCGCGGGGCACCAGCAGGCATCCCGCCAACCAGTTTGCTTCCTGTTCCTGTTCCCGGTCGAATGAGCGTCGAAAGAGAAGGCCGAGTTCCGAAAGATGCGTCTGATCGGACGCGTGGTTCAGGAGAATGTGGGCGAGTTCGTGGGCGAGACTGCTGCGTTGCCGCGCTTCGCTGTGGGCGGAGTTCAGGATCACCATTCCGGAGTCGTTCCGAACGAGGGTGACGGCCGACCAGCTATCCGGGTCGATCTCCAGGAGTTGGCGTCGGGACGTTTCGGACAGGGTGGGGATCCCTTCCGGGTTGGTGACTCGGAGCCCGAGATGGGCGGCCAACTGGTTCGGGTCGAGCGCGGCGGTTGGAGGAACGCCGAGGGCCTGACGATGTTGGCCGGCGGTCTTCTCGCACCACGCCTTGAACCCGCGGCGCATCAGCCGTCCTCGGCGAAGGCCTTCTGCGCCTCGACGATCAACTCCTGGAGTGCTGCGGCGGTATCGCCCGAGAGAGCGTCCTGGCTGCGGAAGTGGACCGCCGCGACCGGCAGACTCCGGGTTTCAGGGTCGAACCCCAGCAGGTGGGCGGGGTCCACTTCGAGCCACCGGCATATCCGGGTGAAGTTGTCGAGGTCCGGCAGGCGGCCGTTCTCGATCCGCGACAGGGTGGCCGGGGAGAGGCCGATCTGCCGGGCGGTGGTTCGAATCCCGACACTTCCGCGCTTCTCGGCAACCATTCGGCTCAGCCGCTCCGCGAGCGAGGTGGACTCTCCCATGCTCCCCCTTGACAAAGTGTTTCACTTGTGAAACGATGGTCTCCGGCGCCTCACTTGTGGCGCACTTTGACAGGGGGAGCACACTGAAGTCAATGCGGCCGTTGGTGCTGCGCCCGCCACCGCCTGCCAAGGAGAACGCAATGACGATGAACTCGAACGATCGCGAAACCACCGCGACCGGCGTCGAAGGCCCCGGAAACCCCGCGCCCGGCGAAGGCGGCGCGGTCGGGCCGGTTGCGCACACCGGCGGGGGCGGAACGCCGACCCCCGTCGAGCCGCCGGGCGGCTTCCACATCCGCCTGGACCGTGTGGACCTGGTGGTGCCGCCCGACCGACTGACGGACGGGAGGCTGACCGGCCGTCAGATCCGAAAGTTGGCGGATCCGCCCATCGGAGCGGATCGGGACATCTTCGAGATCGTTCCGGGTGGCTCCGATCGGAAGATCGACGACGATGCCGGGGTGACGATTCGGAACTGGATGCGGTTCTTCTCGGCGCCGGGAGTCATCAACCCCGGCTGCGCCGCCGGGCCGCCGGGCCGCCGGGTGGACGCCGGCGAGCCGCGATGCGCAGGGGGACGTGCGATGCTGCCGACTGACGACCGCACCTACCTCGCGGAGGGATTCCCTCGATTCACCGAGACGGTGGAGGACGGAATGCTCTGCGTCGTGCTGCCCGATTTCCCTCTGCCGGATCGGCTGACCCCTACTCGCGCCGACCTCCTGCTCCGGCTCGCCCCCGGATACCCGGACGTGCCGCCGGAAATGTGGTGGTTCGAGCCGGCTGCCCGTCGCGCCGACGGACAGCCGATTCCCGCCACCGAGGTTACCGAGCAGTTTTTCGGCAGACTTTGGCAGCGTTGGTCTCGGCATCTGCAGCCGCACGAGTGGCGTCCGGGAGTGGACTCGCTGCGGACGTTTCTGGCCCTTCTGAAGAAGGACCTGGCGTCTGCCGCGTCCTGACAGCCCGTGGTGAAACGCCCCGCTGCATTCGAGCGGCGCTGCATCCCGCCTGACTGCGTTGTTCGGCGGTTGAATATGCCCAATATGCGCCCTTCTCACGCCTTGTCAGGCGGGCGCATCGCCGCTCTCGGTGCGACGCGGGGGTTCCACCACGGGCTGCTGAGCATCCGAAGATGCCCGCCACTCTCGTCCTGACCGATCCAGTCGTTCGCGACCTCGAGGCCAAGGCCGGCCTGCCGGTCGAAACCGGTGGAGTGCTGCTCGCCTCGCGCCATCATGCGGACGACGGAGACATCCGGCTGCTCGCCCGTACGCTGCACTGGGTTCCGGAGGCTGCCTACGAACGGCAGGTGGAAGAAGAAATGCGCATCGCCTCCGAGGGCTACACGGCGGCCCTGGGTCTCGCGGAACAGGATTGCTCGATTCCCCTGTGGGTGCACACCCATCCCGGTGGGCGGCCGGTGCGAAGCGAGAAGGACGAACGTGTGGACGTGCTGATCGCCGATCTCTTCCGCCTGCGAAGTGGCTCCGATCATTACGGTACGGTCATCGTGTCGCCCGGCGCCGCCGGTATCGAGCTGACGGGGACGATCCAGAGCCCCGATAGGTGCATCGAGTCGATCGCCCGTTTCTGGATGGTGGGTGACCACTGGAGGCTGCGTCAAGCCTTCGGCCGCGCCCCTGCTACCTCGAACACCGAGACGTTCGACCGGAATGTCCGCGCCTTCGGCGATGCGGTGCAACGGACCATCGGGATGCTTCGAATCGGGATCGTCGGTTGCGGCGGCACCGGTTCGGCGGTCGCCGAGCAACTCGTGCGGTTGGGGGCGCGGCATCTGCTGCTCGTGGATGCGGACACGCTCGGTCCCAGCAACGTCACCCGCGTCTATGGCTCCACGCCCGGCGACGTCGGGAGACTCAAGACCGAGGTGCTCGCCGATCATCTGCGCGAGATCGCTCCCGATCTCTCCTGCCGCACGATTGCCGGACGGTGCACGTCGCAGCCCGTGGCGAGAACGCTCGCCGCATCCGATCTTCTGTTCGGCTGCACCGACGACAATGCCGGCCGTCTGGTGCTGTCACGCCTGAGCACCTATTATCTGACGCCGGTGATCGACATGGGGGTCTTGCTCAGCAGCGTCGCCGGGGGCCATCTGGCGGGGATCGACGGGCGCGTCACCGTCCTGTCGCCCGGCACCGCCTGTCTCGTCTGCCGCGGCCGAGTGGATGGCGCCCGCGCCGCGGCCGAGATGCGCACGCCCGAGGAGCGCCGCCGGCTGGCGGACGAAGGCTACGCGCCCGCGCTGGGAGAAGTGGAGCCGGCCGTGGTCGCCTTCACGACGATGACGGCCGCGGTGGCGGTGTCGGAGTTGCTGGAACGCCTGATCGGCTACGGCGCCACGCCGCGTCCGAACGAAATCCTGTTGCGCATGCACGATCGGGAAATCTCGACAAACGCGGCCGCTCCGACGCCGACCCACTACTGTCACCCCGCCGCCGGCAGACTCGGTCGCGGGGATACGGAACCTTTTCTGGATCGGGTTTGGGGGGCATGACTCCGATGACGACTCAATCTCGCTTCTTCCTGCGTCGGCTCGGTGCGGTCCTTTTGCGCCGGTGGCGGACCGTGGCGGAGCGAGTGTTCTTTCGCCCGTGGCGCATTGGGGCCACGGTCTCCGATATGGATGAAGTGCCTGTGCGCATACGCCGCCGGCGTGCATTCGTCGTAGCGACCGAGACCCGACGCAAATGGCTCGTCTTCGATTGCCCGTGTGACGGCGGCCACCGCGTCATGCTCAACCTCGACCGCTCCCGCCGCCCGTTCTGGACGGTTCGGATAGCGAAACGTAGCGTGCTCACTCTGCATCCCAGCGTGGACTACAACGATAATCGCCGCTCCTGTCACTACTTCATTTCCGAGGGACGAGTAGAGTGGGTATCCGGGGCGTTGGAATCCAACTTGGCGGACACGGGATGGGAGAATGTCTGATCCTCCCACCGGTCATGCGACCAGTCCGGTGACGATTCCGCCCGATACGCCGCACGCTACGGCGTCAAAGGCGCGCGGTCGTTCCAGTGTCTTCGACGTCATCATGGGCTCCCGAAGTCGGCGTCGGAGGTTGATCCGGCAAATCGAGGCGACGACAGGACGGGCGCTGCTGTGCTATGTGAGTGAGCATCGGCCCATCGAGGACACCGATGCTTATCAGCTACACCGATTGATCGAGACCATCGAGACGGGAAAACCGCTTACACTTCTGCTGAATTCACCCGGAGGCATGGTCGATCCGGCGGAGAAGATGGCCCATCTCCTCCGCGAGGCGTCGCCTTCGTCTCCCGGTGCCCTTGAAGTCGTGATTCCAGCCATCGGCAAGAGCGCCGCCACGCTCATGGCGCTTGGCGCGGACCGGATCGTCATGAGCGATTTTTCCGAACTCGGCCCCATCGACCCTCAGATCCCGCTTCCGGACGGCCCCTTCGTCTCCGTTCTCGCCTACCTTCTCGCCTACGAGGAGGCCGAGAAGCGTTGTGAGGAACACCCCGGCAATCCGGCCTTCGCGGACGCGTTCGCGAAGTTCGCCCCAGTCCTGATCGCGGCGATGCGGCAGGCAGCTTCAAGGGCGCGCACTTGCGCCGAGAACTTGCTGAAGAGACTGGGGACGAACTACACGGCTGTCGCCGCAGCTCTCATGGATATCCAGCGATTTCCATCACATGGCCAGATGATCGATTGGCGGACCGCCCAGAGCATCGGCCTCCATCAGGTGGAATACCTGGATCGTCAGAGCGATCTGTGGAAGATGTACTGGCGTCTGTATCAGTGCCTCGCCGCCGTGAGTGGAAGCAACAGGCGGGTCTTCGAGTCGGCACGACAGACGATCATCGCCTGAACTATTGACAACATGCTGACTTCGATTGTCCGAGTAATGGTTCATTGAGCAAAATGGATCGATGGTGTATGGTTGCCGATAGTCGTTGAATCACCGATCCCCGTGTGCGCCGGATGACTTCCGTGCGTTGAAAAATGGTATCTTGCACGGCGAGTTTTGGCGCCAGGACCATAATCTTTCGAACACTGTTTCCGTTGATGCAACCCGACCTTCACGCCGAACCCGCGAGCCGGATCGTCTTCGGTGGGCGCGCGGCCACGCTCGCAACCGGACCCGGCGCCGAGAACGCCCCGCGCCGACCGCTACCCATCGGCCTTTCGCTCCGCCACCACCCCGTCGAGCATCTCCATCACCTCGTCCATCCGCCGCCAGAAGTCCCGGCTGCCGGCGTCGAACTCGGCCCAGGCGCTTCGCGGATCGCCGGCCGGCGCCTCGTCGCCGACGCCGGCCGGTCGCCGCACGTAGCGCGGGATCGACAGGTTCCCCTCGTTGGCGAGCACGTCGGCCGTCGTGGCCACCGCGGCGAAGCCCGGCTCGTCGGCGAACGCCCGGTACGCCTTCAGAATCCGCTGCTGGTGCGCCGCCGTCAGGAAGCTCTGCGCGCGCTCGCGCGCCACTTCGCGCACCGCGTCGAGGAACAGCACCCGGTCGCGGCGCTTCGGCGGCTTGCGGGTGCGGCAGACGACGACGCACGCCTCCATCGGCGAGTTGTAGAACAGGTTCGGCCCGAGGCCGAGCACGCAGTCGACGAGGTCGCGCTCGATCAGGGCGCGGCGCATCGCCGCCTCCTCGTTGCGGAACAGGACGCCGTGCGGGAAGAGGATGGCGCAACGGCCGGTCCGCGGGTCGAGGCTCTTCAGGATGTGCTGGAAGAAGGCGTAGTCGGCCCGGCCCTGGGGCGGCGTGCCGAGGAAGTTGCGGCCCCACGGGTCGTTGCGCCACGCGTCGCGGCTCCAGGTCTTGATGGAGTACGGCGGATTGGCGAGCACCACGTCGAAGGTCATCAGGCGGTCGCGTTCGACGAAGGCGGGGTCGCGCAGCGTGTTGCCGACCGCGATGCGGAAGTCCTCCACGCCGTGCAGCACGAGGTTCATGCGCGCGATCGCCGCCGTCGTGCCGATGATCTCCTGCCCGTGGAGGCCGAGCGTGCGCGCGTCGCCGCCGCCGCGCCGCGCCTCGGCCAGGGCCGAGATGAGCATGCCGCCGGTGCCGGCGGTCGGGTCGTAGATGCGCTCGCCGGGCCGCGGCCGGAGCATCCGCGTCATCAGGTGCACCAGGGTGCGGTTGGTGTAGAACTCCTGCGCGGTGTGGCCGCTGTCGTCGGCGAACTGCTTGACGAGGTACTCGCAGGCGTTGCCCAGTTCGTCTTCGGGCACCGCGGCGAGGCTGAGCGTGTGGCGCGAGAAGTGCTCGATCAGGTTCTTGAGCGTCGCGTCCGGCATCTGCGCCTTGTCGGTCCACGGCGCGGCGCCGAACACCCCGGCCAGGCGTTCCGGGTTGGCGGTCTCGAGGGCGCGGAACGCGTTCCGCAGCGCCCGGACGACGTCGCGCGCCGCCCCGCGGACGTCGGACCAGTGGGCGCCGGCCGGGATGGCGAACCGGTCGTCGGCCGTCGCCCGCGCGTAGCCTTCGTCGCCGGTCTCGTCGAGAGCGGCGCGGCGCTCCTCGTCCCAGACGTCGGAGAGGCGCTTGAAGAAGAGCAGCGGGAAGACGTACTGCTTGTAGTCGCCGGCGTCGACCAGCCCGTGCAGGAGGTTGGCGGCGCCCCAGAGGTACGACTCCAGCGCCTGCCGGCCGAGGCGCCGGTCCTCTCGCACCACTCTCAGATCCGCCGTCGCCATGTTCTCGGGTCCCGTGACTGGTGAAGGACCGCAACGACTTCGATCCAGGCTGGAAGCACCCGGTAGAAGAGCGAGAACGGGAACTTTCGCATCGGGGCTCGGCAGACGGTCGCCTCGACGACCTGGTACGACGCCGGTTGTTCCGAGATCCGGCCAAGGGCCTTGTCGAGCTCTTCCCCGAACGACGCCACTACGTGCGGCGCCTCTTCGAGGTACCACTGCTCGGCGAGAATAACGTCCTGCACCGCGGCAGGCGTCAGCCGGACGGGCGGGGTCACTTCGCGCCCGCGAACAGCCGTTTGCGGACCGCTTCCCAAGGAACCGAACGCTCTTCCGGGGGGACGTTCTCCAGCGCCGCCAGACGGTCGCGAATCAGGTCCCGCTGCCAGTCGGGCAGGGGCTCGTCGTCCCCGTCCCCGACGGCCGGGGCCGTCTTCTCGCCGGGGCCGCGCTCAAGACCTTCCTGCACCGCGGTCTCGAGCCCGGCGCGCCCGGCGCGCCGCTCGCGGTCCCGGCGGATGAGGTCCCGGATGTACTCGCTGTCGTTCGTGAAGTGGCCGGCGGCGATCTGCGTCTTGATCCACTGATCCTGCAGATCCGTCAGGGTGATGGTCTTGCGGACGGTTCCCATGGTGATCTCTGGAAAGTCCCCTCGAAATCACACGATTGGTGCAGGATAACACAAGCCGGTCCGGGCCGGTCACTCGCGCAGCCGTCCTTCGCGACGATGTAGCATGACGGAATGCGTACGACGCTGAACCTCCCGACGGAACTGCTCGATGAAGCGCAGCGCGTGCTCGGAGCCCGGTCGAAGACCGAGACGGTAGTGCTCTCGTTGCGTGAACTGATACGCCGGAAACGCATCGACGAGTTGCGTTCGCTTCTCGGCTCGGTCACCCTCGACGTCGATGTCGCGCAGTCCCGCCGCCGACCGCGTCGATGATCTGCGTCGACACGTCCGTCTGGGTCGCAGCACTGCGTGACCGCGGGTCCGCGGCGGGCCGCCACTTGGATTCGCTTCTTGATCGCGACGAGGCCGCGTTGCCGATTCCGGTTCGGGTGGAGCTCTTGAGCGGAGCGTCGCGCGCCGATAGACCGCGGTTACAGCGGGCGCTGTCGGGGCTGCCAGTCCTGTTGCCGACCGCCGAAACCTGGAACCGGATCGACGATTGGGTCCAGCAGGCGGGCGATCGTGGTCATCGGTTCGGAGTGGGGGATCTTCTGATCGGCGCCATTGCCGCCGAACATGGTCTGTCGCTCTGGTCTCTCGACAACGATTTCCAACGCATGCACAGCCTCGGTTTCATCAAGAGATACGCCGTGAAGTAGCTGGATCAACTCATGCGCGATCGTCACTCGAGCCAGCCGTCCTCCGCCAGCACGCGCCGCAGGCGGTCTTCGGCGGCCCGCGCCTCGGCCAGCGCCCGCTTGAAGGCGGCCACCGCCTCGGGCAGCGGCGGGACGTCCGCGCCGACCGGCGGCAGGACGTAGCGGGAGATGTTGAGCGTCCAGTCCTCCGCCGCGATCTCCCCGGTCGAGACCACCCGCGCCCGGTGCTCCACGTCCCGGAACCGGCGCACCCACCCGACGATCTTCTCCGCGTGCTCCGGGTCGAGGAAGTTCTGCGCGCGGCCCTTGCGGAAGAGGCTCGCGGCATCGACCACCAGCACCTTCCCGCGCCGCCCGCGCCGTTTCGCGCGGCGGAACGTGACCACCGCCGGGGCGAGGCCGGTGCCGTAGAAGACGTTCGGCGCCAGCCCGATCACCGCCTCGATCAGGTCCCGTTCGAGCAGCGCCCGCCGGATGCGCCCCTCCGCCCCTTGCGGAACAGCGCCCCCTGCGGCAGCACCACCGCCATGCGGCCCGAGCCGGCGGCCATCGACGCCACCATCTGCTGCACCCACGCGTAGTCGCCGTAGCCCGGCGGCGGCAGGCCGAACGCGGCCCGGCCCCACGGGTCCGCCTCCCACACCTCGCGCCCCCATTCCTTGAGCGAGAACGGCGGGTTGGCGATGACGCAGTCGAACGCGGCGGGGGCGCCGGACGGGTCGGTGAACGCCGGGCGCCGGAGCGTGTCGTTCTGCTCGATGCGGAAGTCCTCGACGCCGTGCAGCACGAGGTTCATGCGCGCGATCGACGAGGTGGTCAGGTTCTTCTCCTCGCCGAAGATGCGCCCGAAGAAGGTGCGCGGATCGCCGCCGGCCCGCGCGGCGTGCTCGATCGCGCCGAGCAGCATGCCGCCGGTGCCGCAGGCGGGGTCGTAGATGCTCTCGCCCGCCCGCGGGTCGAGCAGCTCGACCATCATCCGCACCACGCTGCGCGGGGTGTAGAACTCGCCCGCCTTCTTGCGCCGGGTGACGTCGGCGAACCGGCCGATCAGATACTCGTAGGCGTCGCCGAGGACGTCGGAGGCGACCGCCCGGTTGCCGAGCGGCACGCCGGACAGCTTCTCGACGAGGTCCTTCAGCAGCGCATCGCCGAGCAGGTCGCGGTTGCCCCAGTCGGCCGCGCCGAAGACGCGCGCCAGGGTGTCGGGGTTGGCCCGCTCGATGCGCCGCATCGCCCGCGCCAGCGCCGCGCCGACGTCGGCCGGCGTCTCGCGGACGTCGCGCCAGTGGCAGCCGTCGGGCAGGCGGAAGCGGTGCAGTTCGGGGAACCGGTCGAGGTCGGCGTCGCCGTAGGCCGCGCGGGCCTCGGCGGTCTCCTCGTCCCAGACGTCGCTGATCCGCTTGAAGAAGAGCAGCGGCAGGATCCAGCCCTTCCAGTCCGTCCGGTCGATGGCGCTGCCGCGCAGGATCTGCGCGCAGTTCCAGAGGTCGGACTGCAGGTCCTGGAGCGTCAGGCGACTCGCGGCCATCGGCGGCGGGCGATCCGCACCTCGTTTGCCTGTTTCGTCACACCGCGCCTCGCGTGTTCGCCGCCCGGCCGCCGCGGCCGGCGCCCGTGGATACCACCGGTCGGGGCGGCATCATACACGGCGGCTCGGCGGCGGCGCCGGCGGGCGCGGCAAGACCGGCCGCCGTTTGACAGCCGGGCGGGGGCGGCCACAATCGCCGCGCGTCTGGGGCTCGGAGCTCGGCGGCGGGTGGTACGGCTACCACCGCTACTGCCCGGTGCTCGTCGGCGGGGCGTGGGCGTTCCAACCCCGTCACGCGGGGGCGGACGGCAGATACCGCCGGCCGGACAGGACCATGGCGCCGAGGCCCAGCCACGTGGCCGCGAGCCACGCCAGCCAGCCGATCCAGGGAACGGCGAACAGCAGATAGACGGCCACGACACCGGCGGCCATCGCCGCGTACGGCGAGGCGTCGGGGCGGCCGGCGCGGGCGAGCAGCCAGCCCCCCGCCCAGGCCGCGATCGGGAGCTTGGCCAGGTAGACGGCCACGCCGAACAGCAGCGCGGTGATGGCGCCGATCGGCAGTCCTACCACCGTCGCCATCGTCAGGACCGCCGCGACGGGGACGAGCAGGAACGCGCCGAACCCGAGCAGCGCGCCGAGCGTGGTCTCCCCCGCGATGGCCGAGACCAGCTGCCGCACGACGCGCCGGCAAACCGCGACGGCCAGCAGGCCGGCGAGCAGCGCCGCGCCGGTCTGCCAGCCCCAGAAAAGGATGCTCCCCGCGACGCCGTCGTCCTCGACCACCGGTTCCCGGTAGCGCACCTCGCCCGCCACGCGGGCCGCCGCTTCGGCGCTCAGGGGTGTCCGCGCCCGGTAGTCGAGGTCGCCGTCGATGCGCGCGCCGGGGGCGAGGTCGACACGGTCGGCGACGAGGTGCGCATCGCCGCCCACCGCGCCCGTGACGACGATCTCTCCCGCCGCCGCGCGGACGTTCTCTTCCACCGTCCCCGCGATCTCCATGCTGCTGGCCGTGGCGAGGACGCCGCCGCGGACGACCGCGCCTTCGAGCAGTTGCAGCCGGTTGCCCGCGGCGAGCAGATCGCCGTCGATGGCCGCGTTCACGGTGAGCTGATCGCCGACCATGCGGGTGGAGTCGCCCACCGGGCCGCGCAGGTCGACGAACCTGCCCGCCGCGAACAGGTCGCCGTCGACCCGGCCGTTCACCAGCACCTGTTGCGCCGCCGCCACCAGGTCGCCGGCCAGCCGGCCGTCGACACTGACCGAAGAGCCCGCCGTGTAGAGGTCCCCCTCGCGGACCTCGCCGCCGGGGATGGTCACTCCCCCCTCGCGGAGCTCGATCTCCTGTGCGCCGGCCGCCGCCGGCGCGGCCGCGAACGTCGCCGCAAGAATCAATCCGGTCCGCACGGTGCGCGCCATGTGCCGTCCTCCTTGACAATCCGGGTGAACGTCCCCGCCGCATTGCGGGCGGCGATGCGTCCCGGCCGACCGGGATCGTGCCGCCGCCGCGGCACGAGACGCAACCGGATTGCGATCGACGGTCGGATGGAGGGAGTCAGCGGTCGGGGATCGCCCGCGGCCGGCCGCCCGGCGGGGCGACCCCGGCGCCTCGTCCACGCATTCCGCCGGCGTTCCCGCCGCGGACCGCCGCGCTCACCACGGGAACATCTCGCGCAGCCGCCGGGCCTGCCGGCGGGACAGGGGCGCCGTGCCCACGCCGGGGCATACGATCGTCCACGCGCCCGCGTCGGCCGGCCGGATCTCGGCGATGCGCCCGAGGTTGACGAGACAGCGCCGGTGCGCGCGGAAGAAGCGGCCGGCGAGTTGCCCTTCGAGCTCGGACAGCGTGCGGTCGACGAGAAAGCGCCCGGCCGCGGTCCTCGCGAAGACCAGCGTGTCCTCGGCCTCGAACCAGACGATCTCGTCGGGGTCGAGCAGGAGCACCCCCGAGCCGCGCCGCACGCTGACACGGTCGAGCCGGGGCGGCGCCGCTTCGGCTCCCCCGCCGGCCAGCCGCCGCGGCGCCTCGATCTCGTCGCGGATCCGCCGAGCCGCGCCGGCCTCGCGGATGCGCTCGCGGGCGCGGTCGAGGGCCTCGGCGAACCGCCGCCGGCCCACCGGCTTCACAAGGTAGTCGATGGAACGCACCTCGAACGCCGGCACCGCATAGCGGTCGTAGGCGGTGACGAAGACGACGTGCGGCACGTGCCGCACCTGCTCGAGGACATCGAAGCCGGTGCCCTCGGGCATCCGCACGTCGAGGAAGCACAGATCGGGCGCCGTCTCGTCGATCAGCCGGACGGCCGCCCCGGCGTCGGCGGCCTCGCCCGCGAGCGCGAAGTCCGGATGCGCGGCGAGCAGCCGCTTCACCCGGTCGCGGGCCGGCTTCTCGTCGTCGACGACGACGACGCGGTGGCTCATGGCGCGGCCTCCGCGCGGCCGGGCGGCGCCGCCGGCGGGGTCGGCCGGACGCGGGGAACCGCGCCGCGCGATGCGGGCGGAAGCGCCGATGCGTCCGGCCCGGCCGGCAGGGTCAGCCGGGCGCGGGCGCCCGCGCCTCCCGGCCCGGGGGACAGCGCGAGGGCCGCGCGTCCGCCGTACGCGGTCCGCAGGCGCCGGGCGACGTTGCCGAGCCCGTGGCCGTCGCGAACGAGGCGATCTCCCGCATCGGAGAGCCCCACGCCGTCGTCGACCACGTCGATGCGCAGCGCCCCGCCGCTCAGGGCCGTCGAGACGTCGATGCGCCCGCCCCGCGCCCGCGGCGCGAGCCCGTGCCCCACCGCGTTCTCGATCAGGGGCTGGAGGATCAGTCCGGGCACCCGCGCCGCCAGCGACGCCGGGGCGACGTCCCACGTCACCCGCAGCCGGCCGCCGAAACGAGCGCGCTCGATCCGGAGGTAGCCCCGCGTGAACGCGATCTCGTCGCGCAGGGGAACCGGCGCGGCGTCGGCGGCGGCGAACGCATAGCGGAACAGGCCGGCGAACGTCTCCAGCAGCTCTTCGGCCTGGTCCGCGTCCTCGGCGAGCAGGGACGCGATGGTGTTGAGGGTGTTGAAGAAGAAGTGCGGATTGATGCGCGCCTGGAGCGCGGCCAGCTCGGCGCGGGCCGCCTCTTCGCGCAGCCGCGCCTCGACCAGCCGGACCTCGCGCATCTCGCGCAGGGCGTCCTGCAGCCGCAGCCGCATCTCTTCGTAGCCGAGCACCACGCCGCCGACGACGAGGGCGAGGACGCCGTTCAGGGCGACGACCGCCACGGCGAGGCGCGGCTCGCGGAAGACGAACAGCGGATAGGCGCCGAGCACCGCCGCGCTGCCGAGCGCCGCGCCCGAAATCAGGGCGAGGACGAGGAGCGGGAACCGGAGCAGGCGCGAGCGCCCCCGCAGCCGCGGGAACAGCCACACGGCGCCGGTCATGGCGGTGAGCCCCACCACGTTGGCGAACAGCACCGAGATCACGAGAATCGGACGCTCGACGCCCGCGCCCGGCAGCACGCTCACGCCGAGGCCCACGGCGAGGCCCGCGACGCTGCTGGCCGCGGCCCAGAGCCCGACCTGGCGGCCGAGGCGCGGCGCGGCGCGGGGCGGGTTCACCGCACCCTCGCAAGGACGACGGTGACGTCGTCGTGGGCGTCGACGGGGCCGCTCCAGCGCCGCAGGGCGTCGAGCACCGCGTCGATGACCGCTTCCAGCGGACGCGCGCGCCAGGCGCGCAGCAGGTCGGCCAGCCTCTCTGCCCCGAACTCCTCGCCGTCCGGCCCCGGCGCCTCGGTGACGCCGTCGGTGAACAGCGCCAGCAGATCGCCCGCGGCCAGGGTGCGCGCGCCGGCCTCCCAGGCCGCGCCCTCGAACAGCCCGATGGGAACGCCGCCTTCGTCGAAACGGAGGACGTCGTCGCCCCGGACGAGGACCGCCGGCAGATGCCCGGCGTTGGTGTAGGACAGGCGGCGGGTCCGCGGATCGAACGTGGCGAGGAAGGCGGTCGCGTAGCGGGCGGTGGACGACGAGCCGACCAGCCCGTGGTTCAGGCCGACCGCGAGGCGATCGGGCGACCCCGCGGTGGGAAAGCGGCTGCGCACGGACGCCTGCAGGCTGGCCATGAGGAGGGCGGCGGGAACACCCTTGCCGGATACGTCGGCGACCACCAGGCCGATCCGCCCGTCGCCGTCCTGCAGGTAGTCGTAGTAGTCGCCGCCCACGGCGATGGCGGGGCGGCAGACGCCGGCCAGCTCCAGCCCGGCGACGGCGGGGACCTCGCGCGGCAGCAGCTCGCGCTGCACCTCGCGGGCCACGCGCAGTTCGCGGTCGAGCGCGTCGCGCTCGCGGAGGACGCGGTACGAGGCCTCGATCTGGCGGCGCATCCGGTCCCAGGTTCCCACCGCCGCCGCGCCGCCCGCCGCGAGGACGGCGTTGAGCGCGACGAGGAGGAGGGCGGTCCGGGGCTGCGCCAGCACGTAGAGCGGATCGGTCAGGATGACGAGGACCGACCCGAAGACGGCGCCCGAGAGCACGATCAGCCCGTCGAGCGCCACCCGCACCGCCCCCGGCAGCCGTGCGAGCAGGGGGAAGACCAGCCGCGCCGAGACGTACGCGCTGTAGCCGACGACCTCGGCGAACAGCACGCTCAGCCGCAGCACGGGGCCGAAATCGGCGCGGGCCCCAAACGAGACGCCGGCCGCGCACACGACGCCGACCACGAGCCAGGCGGCCGTCCACCCCGCGAGAAAACGCCAGCGCGGCGCCGCCACCGGCTCGACCGGACGCGGGAGGCCGGGGGCCGGTCTCATGCCGTCGGCGCCCGGCCCCCGCGATCAACCGAACACGCGGGCGTAGCTGTCGGCGTCGAAACCGACGAGCAGCGTCGTGCCGACCCGCAGGAGCGGGGCGCGCAGGTTGCCGGTGGCGCCGACCATCGCCTCCACCACCGCGTCGTCGGGCGGGCCGACAGGTTCGAACTCCCGCACCTTCCGGCCCCGGGCCACGATGATGCGCGTCGCCGCCGCGGCCAGCGCGCGGGCGTCGGACCGGCCCAGCTTGCGGCTCGCCGGCGCCCGTTCCGCGACGTCGATCCCGTTGGCCTCCAGGAACCTGGAGGCTTTGGCGCAGCTCGTTCAACCGGACCGGTGGTGGTACCAGTCGACCCTATTGGCCATCTCCAGCCGCCGCCTTCTCGATCGCGCGGGCCCCGGTCAGCGTGCCGTCCATCCCGTAGTTGCCCTCGTGGCAGGCGTACTCGAACAGCGGGAGGCCGCTCCGGCGCATGGGGAGCTCCACCGACCACGGCTGCGTCCAGGTGGTCGGGTCGGTCACCGTGAAGCTGTAGAGCAGCACGTCGTCGCTCTCGCGCCGGAACCGCTCGACGAGGTGCAGGTTCCGGCTCGAGTTCCGGAAGCTGGTCTCGCGCAGGAAGTTCTTCGTCTCGACGACGAGGGTGTCCCCCTCCCAGTGTCCGCGCGAGTCGCCGGTCCACAGCGGCACGGGGCCGTGGGCGCTGCCGTCGAGGGGGACGATCCGGGCGTTGTGGACCATCTCGTTGAGCAGCACCACGTGGTCGGGAGTCTGGAAGATCTGCACGTTCATGTTGTAGGCGGCGGGCAGCATCGGGGGGCCGGAGTTGAAGCCGGTGATGCACCTCTCGCCGAGGGGGCGGTCTTCGGGCCCCCACGACGGCCGCTGGTTGATGCGCAGGCGCTCCGCCGCCCGCGCCTCCGCGGCCGGCGTCAGCGCCGGCACGCGGCCGTTCGGGGGATCGACGACCAGGGACGTCCGGCGGGTCTCGACGACCGAGTCGCCGCGGTCCCACCAGAAGTCGTTGTAGGCGAGGGCGAGGTCGCGGCTCTCGCGCGTGCCGTTCACCTGTCCGCGGCTCGTGGTCTCGAGCTTCCGCTCTTCCCGGTTCAGGTCCGCGTTGCTCGCCTGCACCCGCTCGGCGGCATACGCGGCGACCTCCTCCTCTGAAAGGAACTCCTGGTCCGCGAACTCTTCGGGACGCTCGAGCGGCGTCACGGTCCGGAAGTCCCACACGCCGCTGATGTCGGGATGCCCGTGGGCCGTGCGCGGCGCGGCGGATTCGCGGCCGGACTGCGCGGCGGCGGAAGTCGGGAGCGACAGCGCGACGACGGCGCTGCCCGCGAGCACGGCGAGCGTTCGGATGGTCATGGTCTTCACCTCGATGAGAAACGGGGGGTTCTGTCCCGCGGGCGCCGGCCGCCCGTGCGGGTCGCCCGGCTTCAGCTTGCGGGGTTGGTCATTTCGACGCCTCGGCCGCGGCGGCCGCTTCCGCCGCCCGCGCGCCCGCGAGGATGTTGTAGAGGCCGTAGTTGCCCTCGTGACAGGCGTACTCGAACACCGGCTGGTGGTTCCACTGCATGGGCACTTCGTAGGTCCACGGCCGCGACCACACGGCGGGGTCGTCGATCGTCGCCTCGTACAGCAGGATATCGGGCGACACCCGCGTGAAGCGCTCGGTGAGACGCAGGCCGGCGCCCGTCGACCCGGCCCGGAAGCTCGTCTCCCGCAGGAAGTTCGCGGTTTCGACGACCAGCGTGTCTCCCTCCCAGCGGCCCCGCGAGTCGCCCGTCCACTGCGGGAGGTCGATGGCCGGGCGCCCGTCCAGGGGCACGATGCGCACGTTGTGGTTCATCTCGTTCAGCAGCGCCACGTGGTCGGGCGTCTGGAAGATCTGCACGTTGTTGTTGTAGCCGCCCGGCGTCATCGGCGGGCCGGAGTTGAAGCCGGTGATGCAGCGCAGCTGCAGCCCGTTGGCGCCCAGGTCCTCTACCCAGCCCCCCGGCGTGGGCTCGTGCGAGGCGACCCCTTCCCGCGCCGCCCGCAGCGCCGCCTGCCGCTCGGCGGCTTCGGGCACGAGGGGCGGAATCCGGCCGTCGGGCGGGTCGACGACGAGCGACGTGCGCCGCGTGTCGACGATGGTGGTGCCGCGGTCGAGCCAGAAGTTGTTGTAGAAGCCGGGGGCGCCTTCCTCCCCGCGGTCCACGCTCGCGGTGACCTCCGTCCGCCGCGCCGGGCGGTTCAGGAGGTCCTCGTTGCGGGCCACGGTCTCCTGCTCCAGTCTCGCCGCCTCTTCCTCGGTCAGGAACGCCTGGTCCCCCAGGGCTTCGGGCCGTTCCATCGGGGTGATGGAGCGGAAGTCCCAGACGCCCTGCAGGTCGGGCGCGCCCCACGCCGTCCGCGGCGCCGCCTCTTCTTCCGTCTGCCCGGCCGCCCCGGCCGGGACCAGCATCCCGAACGCCACCGCGGCCGCCGCCGCGCGAGCACGACGTCGCTGGTTCATCTCACCCTCCTCGTCCATCGGCCTGCACGCCGCATGATGGACCACTCCGGCGGCCGGACGCAAGGCCCCGCGCGCGCGGTCCGCCCTCGGACGAGCAGCGGGCCGCATGGCGCGCGAAGCGCAAGGCCCCGCGCGCGCGGTCCGCCCCGCCCGGGTTCGGGGCGCCGCCGGCCGCGTTCGGACCCCGCCGGGCGCGTTCGAACGCCGGACGGGTCAGTAGTCGGCCGCGGCGAGCGACAGGCTGACGATCTCCTCGTCGTTCCGGGTGTACACGTGCCGGTTGGCGTAGGCGGGATGGACCCAGTTGACGTGGCGCAGCTCCCGCCGGTTGCCGGGGAGCGAGGTCGGCGCGATCAACCGGGTGCGGCTGATCTCCTCGTAGCCGGCGGGGCTCAGGCGGGCGATAATCAGCTCGCCCCGGTCGTTGTTCAGGAACACGCGGTCCCGGTTCCTGACCATGAACCCCGACACCCAGCGGCGGCGCTCCACGGTGGCTTCCTGCGTCTCCCAGATGCGTTCCCCGGTCTCCGCGTCGAGGCAGCGGAGCTGCCCGTAGCTGCAGATGCCGTAGATGTACCCGCCGTCGATGATGGGGGTGGCGAGCACCGCGTGCAGGCCCTCGGTGCGGATCTCGCTGTTGCTGCCGCCCTTCCAGGCGATGGCCGCGCCCGGGCGGTCCTGGTTGAGGGACAGCATCATGGGACCGTCGTAGAACGTGGTGAAGAACAGCCGCGGCCCCACCTGCACGGGGACCGCCACGGTCATCGCGCCGCCGACGACGTAGGGCTGCCGCCAGTGGACGTCTCCCGTCGCGGGGTCGAGCGACGCCACCTCTTCCGGGTTCCAGACGATGAGCTGCCGCGCGCCGCCCGCTTCGATGACGATGGGCTGCGCCACCCCGAGGTCGGCCTCGCTCGGCAGCGCCCGCCACCGCTCTTCCCCCGTCGTCTTGTCGAAGGCGACGACCCGCGCGTCGGGCGCGCCGCCGACCAGACAGATGAGGAGGTCGCCGTCGACGAGGGGAGCGCTCGCGAAGCCCCAGTCGAAGCCCCACTGCATGCGGTCGACCCCGTAGTCGTCCCCGTAGTGCTTGCGCCAGAGGACGGCGCCGGTGTCGACGGCCAGGGCCGACAGCATCCCGGTGCGGCCGAGCACGTAGACCCGGTCGCCGTCGACGGTCGGCGTGGCCCCCGGTCCGATTTCCCACTGGATGCCCGCGTAGTCCGCGTCCCACGTCTGCGTCCACAGTATCTCGCCGGTCGCCTCGTCGAGCGCCAGCGCCCGTTCGACCCCGCGCAGGCCCTGCCGCGGCTCCCAGTCGGTGACGAAGACGCGGCCGCCGGCCACCGCCGGCCCCGCGTAGCCCGCCCGGACCGGGGTGCGCCAGCGCACCGCGAGCCCGTCGTCGGGGAACGCACGGACGATCCCGGTCTCGTTCCACACCCCGCGGCGCCCCGCCCCGCGGAACTCCGGCCAGTCGTCGGCCGCCACCTCCGCCCCGCCGCCGGCCAGGCCGATCGCGCAGGCGAAGACCGCGGTCGCTCCGAATCTGCTCATCGGTCGGTGTCTCCCTCCCCCGGACATGCTCACTGGTCGTCGACGGTCCGCGGCGAAACGCCGCCCGCATTCGAGCGGCGCCGCATCCCGCCCGACAGCGGCCGCGCGCACGCCCGGGTCCGCCGGCGCCGCCTCAGCGGGCGGCCAGCTCGGCGTAGAGCGTCTCGACGGCCGCCGGCAGGCCCGCCAGATCGTAGCCGGCGTAGCGGGCCGCCAGCTCCCGCGCCAGGGCCGCCGCGGCGGCGCCCGCGGTGCGTCCGGCCGCGAACTCGCGCTCCGCCCCGGCCGCGAGGTCGCGGGTGAACGCGGCGTACTCGGCGAGGTCGTCCCAGGTCAGGAACCCGCTCCAGGGGCGGGCCGCACCCTGCTCGCGGCGCCCCCGGCCTGCGTAGGTCGAGGGGAACGGTCCGTGTCCGGTGATGACCCGGGTGACGCCGCCGATGGCCGCCACGACGCGGTCCAGCGTGTCGGGGAAGGCCAGCCCGCTGCCCCCCCGCTCGAGATCGACGGCCGGGACCGCCCGGTCGGGGAAGAGCCCGCCCAGGAAGGCGACCCCCTTCGCCGGGAAGACCACCACCACGTCGCCGTCGGTGTGGGCGGGGCCGAAGTGGTGCAGCTCGATGCGGTCGAGGCCGTCGAGCAGCGCGAAGCGGTCGGTGAACGTGGCCGTGGGCAACCCCGGCCCGCCCTCGGCGTACAGCCCGTCGCGCAGCATCGCGGCGCGGGCGGCGGCGTGGGCGACGACGACCGCGGCGTCGGGGAACTCGGCGTTGCTTCCGGCGTTCTCGGCGTGGGCGTGGGTGTTGACGATGGTGGTCACCGGGAGGTCGGTCACCTGCTCGACGGCCTCCCGCACGGCGGCGCCCCAACCCGGCGGCTTGGTGTCTATCAGCACCACGCCGCCGTTGATCTCGTCGATGAGGGCGAGGCCGTTCGCGCCGCCGCCCCCGAGGTGGTAGAGCACGTCGCGGACGTCCAGGGTGTCGATCTCGACGATGCGCTCCGTCTGCGCGGTCGCCTGCCCGCCCGCCCCGAGGACGATGGCGGCGGCCACCGCCCCGGCGCCGAACCCTCTCATGCGCTCTCTCCCGCGTCCGCTGCCGCGGCGCCCGGCGGTCTACAGCACGCCGGCCTGCTCCATCACCGCTTCGCACTTGCCCCGGATTTCGGTGGCGACCGTGAAGGGATCGCCCTCGACCAGCTCGGCCCGGAACAGCTCGACCGAGAGCGCGCCCGTGAACCGCTTCTCGGCGAGTTTTCGGAGAATGCGCACCACCGGCGCGATGCCGTCGCCGGGAATCAGCCGCGAGTCGTTGTCGATGAGCTCGCGCGGCGTGTCGAGCAGGTCCTGGAAGTGGGTGTGGGCCAGCTCCCCCGGCTCCAGCAGGTCGAGGTCTTCGAACTTGCTCAGCCCCGACCAGAAGTGGAAGAAGTCGATCATCGGGCGGACGCGGGGGTGCGCGGCGGCGCGGATCGTCGCCAGCGAAGAGGTCAGCGTGGACAGGTGGGTCGACGTGCGCGTGAACTCGATCATCGTCGTGAGGTCGAAGTCGGCGGCGATCTCCCCCACCTCGTGGATGCACGCCGGGGTGGCGTCGAAGTCGGCGGCGGTGACCGGCCGGTTGGTGACCGACGGCGAGTAGATGCGCGTGAGCCCGAGGGCCGCGAACTGCTCGCAACGCCGCCGCCAGGTGTCGAGCGACGCCTCGCGCGCCGGCCCCGGAATCCACAGATCGGGCAGCACCACCGCGGCCGACACCGGCGTCAGCCCCGCGTCGGTCAGCACGCGCCGCGCCGCGGGCAGGGTGTCGTTGGCCAGGAAGTCGACCAGCAGCCGGTCGGTCAGCTCGACGTAGCGGATGCCCGCCCGCGCCCAGCCCTCCAGCGAGCCGCGGTAACCGGCGGCGCGCGACGTGTTCTGGTGCATCGCCAGCAGCATCCGGCCCGGCTCGGCCGACTGGGCGCCCACCCGCCGGGCGAGGGGCAGGACGAGCGGCGCGAGCAGAAGGTTGCGTCTCGTCAGCATGGATTCCACCTGTCTTCGTAGTCGTCCGTCTCCGACCGGCGCATCATCGCGCCGATGCCCGCCGCCGTCAACCCGGCCGCGGCGGCCGGCGGTCTTCGCGCGGCCGAATGCCCCGGCGTGCCCGACCGTGGTCTTCGCAGTTCCGATACGTCGGCCGCACCCGCGTTCGATTTCGGCTGGATTCAAGCCGTCCGTTCCTCGTTCCGGCCATGCGCGCGTCACTTCCGGCGTTGCCCACCGCCGCGTCCGGCCGATTCGGACGGCAGCTTCTTCAGTTTCCGCTCCGTTTCTTCCATCAGCCCGGGCGCCAGGTCCCGCGCGCTGTCCAGCACGGCCTCGACGGTGTCCGTCATCCCGGCGTACGTCTCCTCGGGGTCCTCGTCCCCGGGTGCGTCGTACGACCAGAGCCCCGCGTAGAAGGTCAGCCTGTCCAGCTTCCCGGGCTCCCGCACCGCGTTCAACCGCACGCCGCCTTCCTCGGCCCGTTCCCACAGCTCGTTCAGTTCGTGCGTATGCGGCACGCGCATCCCCCGTGCGCTGATCACCGCCTTCAGCGCCATTTCCAGCGACGCCTGCAGCATCTCGCACCGCACCGCCATCAGCGCGGCGGCGTCTTGCGACCATCTGTACTTGTCTTGCGCCTTCCTCAGGAACTCCAGCGCCTTGTCGGGCACGAAGAGCGTGTTCTTCACCATCATCGCGCCGTCTTCCAGCCACTCCGGACCCGTCGCCACTTCGTCCGCGTTCTCGTCGAGGTAGACCGTCCGCCCCTCTTCCAGCGCGGCCGATTCCACCGCCGCCCCGTGCCGGCGCCGGGCCTCCACCGTGCTTCGGTCCCGCACCAGGACGTCCAGCCGCTGACCCGTCCTTTCGCACCGCCAGCGCTCGTGGGCGTGTGCCGCTCCCCCGCCGCCTCCGGCGATCGCCAGCAGGTCCAGGTCGCTTCCCTCGGACATCTCCCCCCGGGCGCCGGAGCCGAACAGGATGATCTGTCCGGGTCTCATCCTCTCGACGACGACCCTGACGGCGGCCTGCAACCGCCGCGGATCGGGGCCTCCGCGCGCCGCTTGCGGCCCTCCGCCCGCCCGCTCTCCAACCGTTCCCATCGTTCACTCTCCGGTCGCGTCGTCGATTGACCCGGTCCCTCTCGGTCCGTCCAGCTTGCGCGGCGCCGACGCCCGCCTCACGGCCATTCCACCGTCCTCGCAGTCGAGTTCGACGAAAGCCCGGGACGGCAGAAATACCCCGTGACGTTGGGGAAACGCCCTCTCGAACGTTCGACGGATCACGATTACCGGACACCGCGGGTACCGCGTTGGCGACCACGCGCCCCAATCCGCCGCACGTTCGGCGCCGCGGCGCCGGCGGACTCACCGGCGGTCGAGGATCCGGTTCCAGTCCGCGACCTGCGTCCGCCGGGCCGCGAGCAGGCCCGACGCATCGCCCTCGATGGTGACGCTGGTCATGACGTCGCCCTGCGCGACGGCGTCGACGACGTCCTGACCCGACACGACCCGGCCGAACACCGAGTGCCGGCCGTCGAGGTGCGGCTGGGGGCCGTGGGTGATGAAGAACTGGCTGCCGTTGGTGCCGGGGCCGGCGTTGGCCATCGAGAGGGTCCCCGCCGCGTCGTGCTTCCGGCGGGGGCTGAACTCGTCGGCGAAGGCGTAGCCGGGGCCTCCGCGGCCCGTGCCGGTGGGGTCGCCGCCCTGGATCATGAAGTCGGCGATGACCCGATGGAACCGGAGTCCGTCGTAGAAGCCGCGTTGCGCCAGGTTCACGAAGTTCGCCACCGTCAGGGGGGCGTCGTCGGGGAAGAGGGCCGCGCGGACCTGCCCCTTCGACGTCTCGAACACCGCCACCAGCGTGCCGTCCGCTGCATTCGCCATCGCTGTTCTCACCTCCGGAAGGCGGCGCCCGGAGTCCGCCGCCGGCGCCGCGCGTTCACCGGCCGGGCCGCCTGATGCGCCGCCGCAGCCGGTCGCGGACGAGCCGGTGCGCCCGGTGCAGCCGCGACGCCACGCCCGAACCCGACAGGTCGAGACGGGCCGCCGTCTCCTTCTCCGACCGTTCCTCTATGTCCCGCAGCCTGACCACCTCGCGGTAAATCGGCGGCAGCCCGTCGACGACCTCCAGCAGCAGCCGCAACATCTGGCGCTCGTGCGCGGCGTCCTCCGGACTCGCCGCGTCCGAACGGATCGTCTCGACCTCGCCGTCGCCGGCCCCCCCTGTCGCCCGGGGCGCGTCCCGGGCGCGGCGGACCGCCGCCCGCTTCGCTTCGCGCTCCACGATCTTCCCGATCCACCCGCACGCCGGCGGCTTCCCGTGGAACTGGTGGACCTTGTCGAGGGCGATGATCCACGTGTCGTGCAGCACGTCCTCGGCCACCGCGTCGTTTTTCGTCACCCGCCGCGCCAGCGGCAGGAACCGCGCCGTGCAGCACGCGATCCACTCCTCCTGACGCTCCTCCAGCAGCGGACACCTGACGGCTTCGGCGAGCGTGGGTGCGAGCGCTTCGGGCGGTTTGGAGGACATCCCGCCGCGCACTGTCGCAGGTCCGGCGATCCGTGTCAACCCGTATCGGCCGGCCGACCGGGGCGCGAGACCGGCGCACGTGAAAAAAGTTGGGACGGATCGCCGTCTCGTACCCTCTATGCAGGTAGAGGCCGGAAACGCGAAACGGTGAGATCGATGAGCCGGTTCGCCGACCATTCGCGCACTTGCAAGCAGGGGCCGAAACGCGGACCGACGAGACCGACCATGATCACCATGCAGCGTCGCCGCGAGGTTCGACGGCCGGTGTCCAGCGCGGTCGGCAGCCGATCTGGACGCGGGAATCGGCGCACGCCGAAAAAGTTGGGACGGATCGCCGTCTCGTACCCTCTATGCAAGTAGAGGGTCGAAAACACGAACCACGGAAGGGAGGCACCATGACCACGCAGCGGACAGGCAAGCGCCCTCATTCGGCGTACCGCGAAAAGCCGGGAACGGCCGGCTGACCGACGACGCGTCCCGCGAGCGATCCTGATCTGCGTCGGACTGCTGGCGACGGCGCCCGTGGCGTTTCCCCCACGCGCAGGTGGATCGCATCGGACGAAAGGTGACCGGCGTCGTCGTCGCGGCGGCCACCCAACAGCCCGTGCCGAACGCACGCGTCGGCTACGAGGAAACGGGACAGCCGCCGCAGACGACGGTGACGGACGCGAAAGGAGCCTTCGAGCTGCCTGCAGGCCGGGTCGGTGTCGTGACCGTCACGGCACGGAACTTCGGCACGGCCCGTCGGAGGTGGCCGCCACACCGCGGATCCAGGTTGCGGATCGAACTCGTCCCGCCGGCCATTGTGACCGGCACCGTGACGGATCTCGCGACGGGCCGACTTCTGCCGGCCGTCGTCACCGGTACGGGTGCGGCACCCCGACAACTTCGTCTCGCACACCGCGAGAGCCAGGCGCGGCACGTTCAGAATCGACGATCTGCCGCCGGGACCGGGACTGGTGACGACCCGTTCGACAGGCTTCGCGCCGTCCATCGGCAGCATCACCGTCGAGGGCGGCAAAGAGCGTGACACGCGGATCGGTCTGTTACTCGAGGCGCAGGCGACCGGCCAGGTCGTGGACCGCGCCGGAGCGCCGGTGGCCGGGGCGTTCGTGAAAGCGAAGTACGTCCGTCTCGCGGGCGGCCGAATCCTCCGGAGCTTCGTCGGTGGCAATCCGTTCACCGGGTCGGACGGCGCGTTCGCCCTCGACGGCCTGGTGCCCGACACGCCGATAGCGCTGCACGCCGAGATCGACGGTCGCCGCTCCACGGAGACGACGGTCACCGTCGCTCCCGGGATGAGGCAAACGGGCATCGTGCTGGCCCTGCCGTGAAGCAGTCGAACGCCGTCGATTGTTCAGCGGCACGGCCGTATGTCTGGTCCCTGGAACCGAGTACTTATGCCGAGGAGGCATCATGACTGACCGACGCATTCAGGTTCGTTGGATCGGCCGGAGCGTTCTGGTGACGACGATGTGCGTCGCCTTGCTGCTCCCGTTCACTGCCAAGCGTGCCCACGCCCAGATCACCACATATCACTGCGAGACTTCGGTGACGTTCGAAAACCGGGCTCGCAGGGTCTTCGGCAGGACCATTGCCGCGGAATGCGCTGGCGACGGACACAGTGTACCGTTTGGAAACTGGGGCGTTACCTCGAACGGAGGGATCAGGCGGAACTCGTTTCAGTTTCCCGGCTGGAAAAAGGAATGCACGTTGGGTTTCCTCTGGAGCAACCTGCTCCAATGGAACTCCTGCACTCGCGACCACACGCCGACAGCCTACCCTCATTACTACACCGGTAACGGGTACACCCAAATACCGAGACCGGACGGCAGGGCCGTCTATGGCAGCGAGACCTATCAGGGATCGGCGGGCAGTACGTGCAGGAGCGGAGGGGCCGTCGCCTCCTTTGGTGGCAACTATATGGAACTCTGGGAGATCGATAAGACGGGCGGCAACGACCCCGTCGGAGACCTGATCTATCCCAGCGCCAACATTCCGCTGACGTGTGACACGGAGTGGGATTGCCACGGTTCGTCGGGATGGCTGTCGCCCACTCGCGCGGGGCCAACGCCGCGTCCGCGGAAATCAGGATTTCCGTTTATACGTACCAGGTAATCTGCAGCAACGCGGAAAACGACGAATGTTTCTGAACGGTTCCGATATCATGAAACGGATAGAACCAGGAGGATGCAATCCAATGAAACTTGCGCTCCATATGCAGACCGCGACCCTCGTGATGGCGTGCTGCGCAGTGGCTCATGCGCAATCTCGTTCTCACGTGGACGTGGAGTTCGGTGGCTGGACACTTTCCAGGTGGCCGGGATTCGTGATGGGCGCGACGGGCTGGATGGGTGACCACTCGGGTGTCGCGGTACGAGGTGTCTTCGTACCCGGGTCCGTGACGTACGCGGATAGCTGGGGGTTCGAGACGCAGTACCGCCACCGCAGATTCGTCCGAAACGTCGAGATTGATTTCGGTATCGGTCTGATGTTCGTGAACCTGGGAGACTACTTCGTGTCTGGAAGATGGAGAAGAAGAGGGTGGCTCGCGATGGAGCAGATGGAGCTGCTTGTGGGACCTCGTTTTCCGGGACGTTTCAGCGTGAAGGCAGGATTGGGCTGCCATTCGGCGGGGTTCCTTCAGCGTGACAGCGAAGACATATACATCGATCTGACTGTCAAACTGATGGCAGCGGTGTCGTTGGGGCGGCGGAGATAGAAAATCGCCGTGAGGGGTGTCGAGATGACCCGGACGCTGCTCGGCGCCTGGGTGGTGCATGGGACGCGGTGGGAGCCACACCCCGGCGCGCGGACGCGCAGGGAAACCGATCCATCGCACGAGCCGACATGCAGTGTCGGCGTCACTTTTTCACCGGAGGCCGTTGCGTGCGCGGCGGCCCAAGCACAGCGATCAGCAGTGACTCTCAAGGCCACGCCCAATCGAAAACATCGTCCTGCGGGTGTCTGAGGTTGCCCCGATTCCGTGGACAGGTTAACGCTTGGGTTCCCATCATGACAGGTCCCCGGATGGACGGGTTTTCCGTGTGAGTCATCAACGAGGAAAAGCGCTGTGGACCTGTGGGAATCTCGCGGCCTCGGCGCAGGCGCCAGCGGCAGCGATCGCCCGCGAGATTTCCAACGGCCTGTGGGCGCCCGCCGCGCCGATCCGCGGATGCGGCACGATGCGGACCGGGCGTCCACAGGCCGGGCAGGTCCACAGCGCCCCCGGCGCCCGGTCGGTCCGCCGACGCCGCTTCACGGCGGTTGTCCGCCTCGCGAAGGCGAAGGCGAGCCGTGCGCCCGTGCGCCATCATGCCCTCCCCGTGTTTCCGGCAGCAACGCCGGTGACGACGCCGGCCGGCGCCGGCGCGTCGGGCGCGACCCGGACCGCGGGTTCGAGCGCCTCACCGGGCCGGTCCCCGTCCGCGGGCGCCGTCTCCCGGAGACGTTCGAAATCCAGCGGCGACAGGTAGCCCAACGCAGAATGACGCCGCCGCGTGTTGTACCACCCTTCGATGAACGCGAACACGGCCGACCGCGCCTCGGCGTGCGTCGCCCACTTCGTGCGGTCGAGCAACTCGCACTCCAGCGTCGCGAAGAAGCTCTCGGCCATCGCGTTGTCGAAGCAGTCGCCGACCGAACCCATCGACGGCGTCACGCCCCATTCCTGACAGCGGGCGCCGAAGGCTGGCGACGTGTACTGGCAGCCCTGGTCGGAGTGATGGATCACCGCCGCCGGCCGGCGCTGCTTCACGGCCATCTCCAGCGCCCCGGTCACCAGCGCCGTGCGCAGGTGCGCCGCCATCGCCTGACCCACGACCCGCCGGCTGAACACGTCGAGGACGACGGCCAGATAGAGGAAGCCGGCCAGCGTCGGGACATACGTGATGTCGGCGACCCACAGCCGGTTCGGCCCCGCCGCCTCGAAACGGCGCGCGACCCGATCCGGGGCCGGCCGGACCCGCACCCCCCGCCGCGTCGTGCGCGGCCCGCGGCGCCGGCTCACCCCCGCAATGCCCGCCGCACGCATCACCCGCGCCACCCGTTTGCGGCTCACCGCGGCCCCGCCTGCCGACAGTTCCGCCTGAATCCGGGGCGCGTCATACGTCCCGCGGCTGCGGGCGTGGATCGCGCTGACGCGGACCGTCAGGTCCGCGTCAGCCTGCGCCCGGACGGACGCACCCCGCCGACGCCACGCATAGTACCCGCTCGGGGAGACACCGAGCACCCGGGCCATGGTGGCGATCCGGAAGCGGGCCTGATTCGCGCTCATGAACCGGTAGATCCCCCGGATCCGGTCTCCCGCGCGAACCAGGCCGTGGCTTTTGCCAGGATCTCCCGCTCTTCCCGCAGCCGCCGGTTCTCCCGACGCAGCCGGCGCATCTCCTCACGCTCCCCGGTGCGCAGGCCGTCGGTGCGCTCGCCGGCATCCCGGCCGGCCTGCGCCACCCAATTCCGGATGGCCTGGGCCGACGGCTCGAACTCCCGCGCCAGGGCCTCCGGCGTGCGCCCCGACCGGACCAGCTCGACCATCTGCCGGCGGAACTCCGCCGCATACGGCGGTCTCGATTTCGGCATCGCGGATACCTCCTCCTCCCAACAGGATAGGTGTCCACGAAACCGGGGCAACTCCAGTCAAGATGACCCGGATGCTGATTGGCGCCTGGGTGGTGGCGTGGGTCTGGTCCATCCTGTCCCGTGGTGGAGTTGCCTCGGTTCCGTAGACGCCCAATCCCGTGGCCCGCCGGAGGAGGTAGCGGATGCAGTTGCGATTCTCCGCGTTGGCGTGCGCCCTCGCGGTCCTGCCGACGGCCGCGGAGGCGCAGCCTTCCGACTCGTTCCAGGGTCTCATGAACCTGATCGAACTCCAGGAAGACGTGCAGGTCATCTACGCGGACCGGATCGTGCGGGGCCGCGCCGTGGCCATCTCGCCATCGTCGCTGACCGTGCTGGCCGCCGGCGCGCGGCTCGAACTCGACGCCGAGCTCGTTCACCGCGTTCGGCAACGATGGGACGACTCGTCGAGCGACGGCGGCCTCAAGGGATCCGCTGTCGGCGCCGCCGCTTACGCAGTCTTGCACATGCTGGAGTCGCATTATGAGGGGGAAGGGTTTGACCGGCCGCTCGTCGGGGCAGGCATCTTCGGCATGGGAGGATTCCTGATCGGCTCCGCCTTCGACGCCTGGTGGAAAGGAACCCGGGTCATCTACCGCGCGCCCGCGGGGCGCCCGCGGGCGAAGGTCTCGCCGTTGCTTTCGAAGGAGCGTGCCGGCGCGGCCCTGTCGATCGCGTGGTGACTCGAATCATTTCGCACCGCCAGCGCTCATGGGCGTGCGCCGCTCCCCCGCCGCCTCCGGCGATCGCCAGCAGGTCCAGGTCGCTTCCCTCGGACATCTCCCCCCGGGCGCCGGAGCCGAACAGGATGATCTGTCCGGGTCTCATCCTCTCGACGACGACCTTGACGGCGGCCTGCAACCGCCGCGGATCGGGGCCTCCGCGCGCCGCTTGCGGCCTTTCGCCCGCCCGCTCTCCAGCCGCCCCCGTCGCCCCTCTCCGGTCGCATCGTCGATCGACCCGGCCTCTTTGACGACCCGTCCAGCTTCCGCAACGCCGGTGCCCGCCGGCCGCACGCCGTTCCGCATCCTGAAATCGCGCCGCGCGCGTCGAACGCCTGGAGCGCAATGCCGGCGCCGCCCGGCCGGGCTGCCTGATGCGCCGTCGCAGCCGGTCGCGGACGAGTCGCGCCGTGCGGCACGCGCTCCACTCCTCCTGACGCTTCTCCAGCAGCGGACACCGGGCAGCTTCCGCGAGCGTGGGCGGCGGCGCTTCGGGCCGTTTGGAGGACATCCTGCCGCGCACTGTCGCAGGTCCGGCCATCCGTGTCAACCGCGTCGGCCGGCTGACCCGGGCGCGGGAGCGGCCGAAAAAAGATCGCCGTCTGGATGAGCCGGTTCGCCGACCGTTTGCGCATCTACGAACAAGGGCCGAAACGCGCAAACGACGAGGCCGGTCATGACCACGATGCAGGCGCCGCCACGGGTCCGGCGACCGGTGTCCAGCCGCGGGCGGCCGCGATCCCTTGCCGGCCTCGCCCGCGGCTTCATGGTAGCCGGGTCGGAAGGCGGGGAGGTTGGCGCCGGGCACGCCCATCCTGCTACAGGCCGAGCTTGGCGGCCGTCTTTCCGCCGTCGCCACCGTTCGGTGGCCCTCGGCACGGAGCAGACGGGCGTCGTCCTGCGGATGAGGAGGTAACGGATGCAGTTGCGATTCTCCGCGTTGGCGTGCGCTCTCGCGGTTCTGCCGACGGCCGCCGGGGCCCAGCCTTCCGGCTCGTTTCCGGGCCTCATGAACCTGATAGAACTCCAGGAAGACGTGGAAGTCATCTACGCGGATCAGATCGTGCGGGGTCGCGCCGTGGCGATCTCGCCATCGTCGCTGACCGTGCTGGCCGCCGGCGCGCGGCTCGAACTCGATGCCGATCTCGTTCACCGCGTTCGGCAACGATGGGACGACTCGTCGAGCGACGGCGGCCTCAAGGGATTCGCTGTCGGCGCCGCCTCTTACGTAGTCTTGTACATGCTGGAGCGGCATAATGAGGGGGAAGGGTTTGACCAGCCGCTCGTGGGGGCAGGTATCCTCGGCATGGGAGGATTCCTGATCGGATCGGCGATCGACGCCCGGACGAAAGGGACCCGTGTCATCTACCGCGCGCCCGCGGGGCGTCCACGGGCGAATATCTCACCGTTGCTGTCGAAAGGACGTGCCGGCACGGCCCTGTCGATTACGTGGTGACTCGAGGTAGGGTCGAGATGACCAGGATGTTGCTCGGCGTCTGCGTGACGGCATGGGGCGTCGTGGGGGCCGCGCTTCCGCCCGCGCTCGCACAGGAAGGCGAACCGACCCGCAGCGTCGGCGTCACGGTTTCGCCATGGCTGAAGTTCGACGACGACGGCTCCCCGTGCTGCTCGGGCATTGGCGGCTGGCTTCAGATCGGGCGCTTCCAGATCGATCATGCGATCGGGATCAGGACCTGGATTTCCGGGCGACACCCCGACGTTCCGGAGGCGCCGACCCGACGCCTGAGCGGACACGCGACGGCGGTCCTGTTCGACGCAATGACCTGGACCAGGCGGCGCTACGTCGCTCGTTTTCGCATCGGAGGAGCCTACCGCGCGCCGCTGGATCCGTTTCCCTCCCTCCGCGTCCGTGAAGCGGAGCTCCGCGGCAGCGGGATCTACCTGCCCTACCTGATTCCCTTGCGCACGTTTCACGTCGGCCTGACGTTCGACTTCGGAGTCGGCAAGCGGGGTATCGCGCGGTCGGGTCTGCTGTTCACGGGCATTTCACTCGAGCCGCGACTGGGGGCAGGATGGAAATTCTGAGACGAGTTCCGGTCGTTCCCCATGGTGGAGTCGTTCCGATACCGTGGACATTCTCCCGCGGGGTCGGGGGCCGAAGACAACGTCGAACAGAAAGGAGTGGTCTCATGAGAACGGCGATCCGTTGCACGGTCGTTGTGGCGGCGGTGGCGTGGGCGGCCGCGGCTCAAGCCCAGACCCGTTCCCGGGTGGACCTGGAGTTCGGCGGCGGATCGCTTGCCGGGCGGCCGGGACTCGTGATCGGTGCGACCGGCTGGGTGGGTGACCATTCCGGCGTTGCGGTGCGAAGTATCTTCATACCGGAGTCCGGCTTCGAACGCACCTACTGGGGTTCGGGATTCGAGACCCAGTACCGACACCGTGAATTCGTCCGGGGAGACTTCGAGATCGATTTCGGCGTCGGCCTGGTGTTCTGGAGACCGCCGGGCTGGGCGGATTTCAACACGTTCGAGACGGTGGAGGTACTCGTGAGGCGCCGCCTTCTGGAACGTCTCGACGTGAAGGCGGGGTTCGGCGTCGTCTCGACGATCTTCAGCGACGAAACCGGTCTGATCGGGACGTTGAAGGCGATGGCGGTGGTGCCGTTGGGAAGACGACGATAGGCGGGCATACGTCGAACGGAGGAACCTTGCAACCCGCGATGAACTCGCGACTGGCGAACGGATGGAGGATGGCCGCGGGCGGTCAGGCGGTCGCGACGCCGAACGCGGCGAGGTCGCGGCGCTCGGCGCCGATCTCCACGCCGATCAGGTGCACGGCGCGGCCCGGGGCGCGGTACTTGTCGGCGTAGCGGCGTGCCCGCAACTGCGCCAGCGCCGCGTTCTCCGCCCGCGGGCGCTCGCCGCCCGCGCTCTCCGGCCGCGCGCGCGGCGCCGGCCGCTCCACGACCTTGAACTCGAACAGGAACGCGGCGCCGCCGAGCACCACCGCCAGGTCCAGCCGGCCGCGGCTGGTGGCGTCCTCCACCGCCACGCCGTCCATCGACGCCTGGAACCACGCGTAGAAGACGCTCGACCAGTAACCTTCGTAGCGGGCGACCTCGTTCCGCCGGTGCCAGTCGTGCGGGATGCCCGCCAGCAGCTTCCGGAACAGCGCCTCCAGGCCGCTCCAGTCCTCCGCCGCCAGCACGCGGCGCAGCGCGGCGCCGCTCCCCGCCGACCGCCAACGCGGGGCCAGGGCGTCGAGCAGACCCCGGTTCAGGCCCCGCCGCACTTCCCGGTTCGGATAGCCCAGACGGTACACGGGCACGCCGTCCGCGTCCTTCTCCTCCTCGGCGATCGTCAGGTAGCCGGTCTGGAACAGCAGGGCCTCGGTCGACACCGCGTCCACGTCGAAGGCCGACAGCAGGTCGTCGTCGGCGCGCAGACCCTCGAGGTCCGGGGCCGAGAAACCGCGCCGCAGCAGCGTGTCGACCAGGAAGCGCGGCGTCGCGGTCTCGAACCAGTGCGACCGGAACTCGCGGCTGGCGAACAGATGGAGGATGGCCCAGGGGTTGTAGACCCTCTCCTTCCCCCGCCAGTCGTAGCCGTTGTACCAGGCGCGGATCCGGCCGCGGTCGAGGCCGGGGAGCTCGGGCGCGAACACGGTGTCGAGGTCCGCCTCGGTGTAGCCGCAGATGGCCGCGCAGCGCGGGTCGAGGGTGAGGTCGGTGAGGAAGTTCAGGTCGGAGAACAGGCTGACCTTCGAGAACTTGCTGACGCCGGTGATGAAGGTGAGCTCGACGTGGGCGTCGCAGTCCTTGATCGTGCCGTACAGCCCGCGCAGGTCGTCGCGGTTGGCCCGCGCCTGCGCATCGCCGGTGCGGGGGGCGGCCTCCCGCTCTTCCCCGGGAAGCTCCGCCTCGTCCCGCGCGCCCAGGATCGGCTTGTCGTACTCGTCCACCAGCACGACGACGCGCTCGCCCGTGCGCTCGCGCAGCGCCTCGATCAACCGGCGGAAGCGCACGGGAGGGCTTCCGCCGCCGGCGTCGATGCCGGCCCGGCGTCCGGCGTCCTCGATCTGCGCCGTCGCGCTCTCCACCAGGGCGCCCGGCCGCTTGAAGTTGCCGCTCGCGAAGCTCAGCCGCACGACGGGATGGCGCTTCGACCAGTCCCAGGCGTCATGGACGGCCAGACCGCGGAACAGCGGCTCGGCGCCTTCGTACAGCTCCTTGAGGGTGTCCACGAACAGGCTCTTGCCGAAGCGCCGGGGGCGCGACAGGAAGTAGTGGGCGCCGGCGTCGGCCGCGATCCGTCCCGCGAAGACCGTCTTGTCGACGTAGTAGTAGCCTTCCTCCCGGATACGACGGAAGGTCTGGATGCCGACGGGGAGCCTGCGTCTGTCCATCACGGCATGATACCCCGGCGCCTCGCGTCGGGATCCGCGCCGCGGCGCCCGCCGTTGAACCGTCCGCGGGGAGTTGATAAGGTGGGGCGGCTTACCGCTGGACGGTGGAGTCATTCTGTCGAACAAGGAGCGCTGACATGCCGCACGTTTTCCGATTTCTCCTCGCCCTCGGGGTCGTCGTCCTGGCCGCGCCGGCCGTGACCCAGGCCCACTTCAAGCTGGTCGAGCCCGCCCCCTGGATCGTCGAGAACGAACGGGGCGACCCGCAGAAGGCCGGCCCCTGCGGCGGCTCGAACACCGACTGGGGCACCGCGAGCAACGTCGTCACCAAGGTCGTGGGCGGTTCGATGCTGCCCCTCAAGATCCTGGAGACCATCTACCACCCGGGGCACTACCGCGTGGCCCTGGCCGTCAACTCGCCGACCGAGCTGCCGCCCGACCCGGTGACGAAGACGCGGCCCAGCCACCGCGGCGAGTGGGACCGGCCGTGGTCGGTCGCCGCGCTGATCGAGGTCCCGGCGCAGCCGCCGCTGCTGGCCGACGGCCTGTTCATCCACCACGAGCGGGAAGAGACCCCGATCGAGTTCGAGACCGAGATCCGCATCCCCAACATCAACTGCGAGAAGTGCACGATGCAGGTCATCCAGTGGATGGCGGAGCACGCTTACAACAACCCCGGCGGCTACAGCTACCACCACTGCGCCCACCTGCAGATCACCGCGGACACGTCGCAGCCGCTCGACGAGGGCTGGCCCGCCCAGCACTGATTCGTTGCGCCCGGTCCCCGGCGGCCGGGCGCCGCGGTTCACCGTCCCGTCCGGCCGCCGCGGCCGGACGGGCGCTCGTTCCCCCTCGCGGATCGACCCGACCCGACCCGTGGCCGCGCGGCCGGCCGCTACGCCCGCCGACGCGGCGCCCCCCACCGCGAATCCCCGCTTTTCCGCGCGGATGACGGATGCGATAATGGGCCGCTTCCCGCTGCCGCATGGCGGAAGCGCAACCGGAGGTGCGGCGATGAAGGCGTTGCGAAGCCTGGTTCCCCTCGGCGCGCTCGGGCTGGCGGCTCTCGGCGTGTTCGGGCTGGCCGCCCTCGGCGACGCCGCCCAGCCCGCGCCCGAGACGATCGTCCGCGGCGGCGAGGTCTTCACCGCCGGCGGCTTGCGCCGGGCGGACGTCCGAGTCGTCGGCGCCGCGATCGCCGAGATCGGCGCCGACCTCTCCCCCCGCGACGCGGACACCCGGGAACTGGACGCGCGCGGCCGCCTGGTGCTGCCCGGGGGCATCGACCCCCACGTGCACCTCGGCGGGAACCGGATGGACGACTACACGTCGGGCTCGGCCGCGGCCCTCGCCGGGGGCATCACGACCATCTCGAACTTCGGCGGGGTGGCGAGCGGCGAGACGCCGGCGGCGGCGGTGGCGCGGGCCGAGGCGCTCGTCCGCGAGCAGTCGATCGCCGACGTCATCTTCCACCCCATCGTGTCCGACCCCGCCACCGCCACCGCCGACACGCTGCCGGCCCTCGCCGCGGCCGGGCAGCCCACCATCAAGGTGTTCATGGTGCGGCCCTCGTTCGACGACGCCGCCGCCGGCTTCGTCGCCGCGATGCACGCGGCGCGCGCCGCCGGGGTACTGACGATGCTGCATTGCGAAGACGCCGCGATCGTGCAGGTCACGTCGGAACGGATGGCGGCCGAGGGGCGGGGCGGGCTCGAGCACTTCGCCGACGCGCGGCCGGTGGCGGCGGAGGTCGCGGCCACGCAGCGGGCGGTGGCGCTGGCCGAAGCGACGGGGGCGCCCGTCTACGTCGTCCACCTGTCGTCGGAACGCGCCCTGCGGGTCGCCGAGGCGGCGCAGGAACGCGGGCTGCCGGTGTACGTCGAGACCCGCCCCATTTACCTGCACCTGACCCGCGAGCGGTTCGACGGCCCCTCGCCGGGCCTGTACGTCGGCCAGCCGCCGCTGCGGGAGCGGCGCGACCTCGACGCCCTGTGGGACGGCATCGCCCGCGGGACGGTCCACGTCGTGGCCACCGACCACGTCGCGTACACGCGCGAACAGAAGCTCGACCCGGCGCAGGACGTCGTGCGCCACCGCGCGGGCATGAGCAACCTGCAGGTGATGCTGCCGATGCTCCACTCCGAGGGCATCCGCACCGGCCGGATCAGCCTGGAGCGTTTCGTCGAGGTCACGTCGACCAACCCCGCGAAGCTGTTCGGGCTGTACCCGCGCAAGGGGACGATCGCCGTCGGGTCGGACGCGGACCTGGTGCTGTGGGACCCGCGGGAGACGCGGACGATCCGCGACGAGGACATGCTCTCGGGCAGCGGCTACTCGGTGCACGCGGGCCGGGTGGTGACGGGCTGGCCGACGCTGACGATGCGCCGCGGAGAAGTCGTCTACCGCGGCGGCGAGGTGCTGGGCGCGGCCGGCAGCGGCGCGCTGCTCCGGCGCAACCCCTGGCGCGGGCCGCCGCTCTGAGCTTCACCCAACCCTCTCGACCGGCCCGGCTCCGGCCGCGCCGGGTCGCCGCGGCGCCGTCGACCCAGGTCGGGCTGCTCTTCGCGCAGGATGCGCGCGAGGCGGCGCCCCGGAAGCAGGAACTGCGACGGGAGCAGCACCCGGTAGCGCGAGTCGATCCACGGCGACCGCGGCGCGCGGACGCAGTGGATGCGGGCGTGTTCGCCGACGTCCTCGACGCCGTGGCGGGCGGCGGGGACGATCAGGCGCAGGGACCGCCCGCGCCGGTTCGCCTCGTCGACGAGCGCCCGGTAGAACGTGCGGATGCCGCCCGAGCCGGGGTGGTACGCGTTGGTGACGTGGACGGTCCTGATCATGCGAGCTTCCTCCGGTGGCGGCCGTGGTGGAACGCCCCGCCGCATCCCGCCTGACCGGCGTCGTCGGTCGCACGCCCGACGTGCGCCCTGCTCACGCCTGGTCAGGGCGGGCGTCCCGGCCCGCCGGCGCCCGCGGCGTTCGCCGGCGTCCTTCGGGGCGCGGGCCGGCGCGGGGGTTCCAGCACCACGGGCTGGTGACGGCGCCGGCGCGGGCCACGCATCTCCAGGCCCCCGCGGCGGCCGCGGCGACGAAGCCGGCGGCCAGCCAGGGCAGGGCCGCGAGGTCCCGCCGGAACGGCTGCCGGTCGGCGTCGCCGACGATGAACGCGCCGCGCCGCATGGCGAACAGCGTGAACGCGGACGAGACGGCGGTGAACGCGACCGAGGCGGCCATGCCGAGGTCGAGGCCGGCGGTGCCCGCGAGCCGGTGCGCGCCGAACTGCAGCGCGTGCGCGGCGGCCGGGATCGCGGCGGCGACGACCAGGCCGGCCGCCCACGTGGGCGTCGCGCGGCGGAAGGCCTGGGCCAGGGCCGCGAAGCCGCCGGTGCTCGCAGCCCGGTAGGCGAACTCGACGGCCAGGGCGGCGCGCGCCGCCTCGAGTCCCGAGCCGCCGGTCGCCGCGAAGAACACGAGGCCGCGCCACACCGCGCTCGTCAGCGCCGCCTTCCAGTTCCACCGCGCGACGAGGTGATGGCGCGGCCGGCGCACCACGTCGGCGAACACCGCCGCCACCGTCGGGCCGGCGCCGCGGCCGGTCATGACCACCGCGGGACCCGGAAGGACGCGGGGGGAAGGGCGCGGGCCGGGCGCGGGCGCGCCGCGACCTCGCGCCAGGCGTCGTGGAGGGGGGCGAAGGCCCGCTCCCAGTCCCGGCTCCGGGCGTAGCGCCGGGCCGCGGCCGACATGGCGCGCCGCCGCGCGGGGCGCGAGGCCAGCTCGCCGACGGCGGCCGCGAAGGCCCCGGCGTCGCCGCCGCGGCAGACCCGGCCGGTCACCCCCGGCAGCATGTTCTCGCGCGGCCCCCCCTGGTCGGACACCACCACCGGCAGCCCGCACGCCTGCGCCTCCAGCACCACGTTGCCGGCGGTGTCGGTGCAGCTCGGAAACACGAAGACGTCGGCCGACGCCATCCACCGCGCCACGTCTCCGCGGCCCAGCGTCCCCGCGAAGACCGCGCCCTCCAGCCGACGCTCCAGTTCGGCCCGGCAGCCGCCGTCGCCGACGACGACCCAGCGGTGCGCGACGCCCGCCCGCCGCAGCCGCGCCGACACGTCGGGCAGCAGCGCCAGCCCTTTCTCCCGCGACACCCGGCCCGCGTACAGGAGCGCCAGCGGGGCGCCGCCGCCGCCGCCGGCTCCCCACGCCCGCCGCAGCGCCGCCGACCGGCGCCGCGGCGAGAACGCCTCGGCGTCGACCCCGCGCACCCACAGGGCGATGCGCGCCGGCTCGACGCCTTCCGCGACGAGCATCGCCTCGGTCGCCGCCGACGGCACGAAGATGCGCTCGCAACGGCCGTACAGCCAGCGCATGTAGAGCCGGAGCCACCGCTCGAGCCGCGGCGAGCGGCTGAGCATCCCGACGTAGCGGCCGAGATCGGTGTGGAAGCTGCCCACCAGCGGGAGGTCGAGGGCCGCCGCCGCGTGCAGCGCGGCCAGCCCCATCGGCCCGGGCGTGGTGAGATGGACGAGCCGGGCGCGGTCGGCGCGGACCCGCGCGCAAAGCACGCGCAGCCGCGGCAGATGGACCCGCATGTGGCGGTAGAACGGAAGGCCGACGCCGGGCGCGGACAGCGCGACGTAGCCGGGACGCTCCTCCGCCCGGTCCGCGTGCGTGTAGACGCACGGCTCCACGCCGGCCGGCGCATGCCGGAGCAGCGCCGACAGCGTGGTGGTGACGCCGTTGACCTTGGCGAAGTCGTTGTCGGTGAAGACCGCGACCCGCACCGGCGGCCGCGGCTTGCCGCGCCCGGAGCCTCGATCCGTCGTGCTCGTCATGTCTGACCTCCCTGCCGGGGAATGCGTCAGACGGCGACGAATCGGCTCACGCGGCGCGCCGGGCGTTCGCGGCCGCCGCAATCGGGGTCCCGCGGGGATGCGGCGGCCGACGCGGCCCTGGTCCGGCTCGTGCCGCAGCCGCCGTCCTCTCGCGCTCGCCGGCCGCGCGCTTGCCCGCGGCCACCGTCAGCGCCGCGCTTCGGCCGCGAGAACCGTGTTCGACAGCAGCATGGCGATGGTCAGGGGCCCCACCCCGCCCGGCACCGGCGTCAACGCCCCGGCGACCGCGGCCACCTCGGGGTGCACGTCGCCGACGACGGTCGCGCCCCGCCGCTGCAGCACCTCGAGGCGCGGCGAGTCCGGCCCGAACAACGCCGCGACCTGGTCCCGGTCCGTCACCCGCGTGGTCCCGACGTCGATCACCGCCGCCCCCGGCTTCACGAAGTCCGCGGTCACGAAGCCCGGCCGGCCGATCGCCGCCACCAGAACGTCGGCTTCCGCGGCGACGGCCGGAAGGTCCCGGGTCCGGGAATGGCAGACGGTCACCGTCGCGTGCCGGTGGAGCAACAGGGCGGCCATCGGCTTCCCCACGATGTCGCTGCGGCCGATGACCACTGCGCGCCGTCCCTCGATCGGGATGCCCGACCGGTCGAGCAGCTCGATGACGCCCGAGGGCGTCCCCGGCGCCAGCGCCGGCCGGTTCTGCGCGAGCCGGCCCACGTTGGCCGGATTGAACCCGTCGACGTCCTTGGCGGGTTCGATGGCGTCGAACACCCGCTGCTCGGCGCCGGCCCCCATGCCCGCGGGCAGCGGCGACTGCACCAGCACGCCGTCGACCGCCGCCGCCGCGTTGAACCGGGCCACGGCGGCCAGGACTTCGTCGAGGGCCGCCTCGGCCGGCAGGCGTCGGAGGTCCGCGCGGATGCCGAGGGCCCCGCAGGCGCGCACCTTGTTCCGCACGTAGATCTCCGACCCGCCGTCGTCACCCGCCAGCACGATCCCCAGCCCCGGCGGACGTCCCGCCGCCGCCGAGAAACGCGCGATGCGCGGTCTCAGCGCCTCGCGGATCGCGTCCGCCGCCGCCCGCCCGTCCAGGCGCCTCGCCGCCGCCGTCGTCCGACCGTTCTCCATCGTCACCTGACCCGTGGAATCACCGTCCCTGCCGCTCCGCCCGCCGACGCGCGCGCCCGGAACCGACCTGATCACGGGGCTGACGGCCGGCCAGCGGGAGCCCGCCGCCGCGCGCGCCCGGAACCGACCTGCTGGCGCTGCCCTGCTCGACGGCGGCCGGCGTCCTGCCGCGCGCGCCCGGAACCGACGGCCATCTTAGCAGGCGCCGGGTCCGCCCTGACCCGCGGCGCCGACGTCCCGATCCGTTCCTTCCCGGCCCGGAGTGGGACCCCGCGCCCGGCGGCGGTCCCGCCGTCACCGATCCGTTCGCGCCGCCGCACTTCTATATACTGTCGCCCCGGCGCCGACGACCGGCCGGCCGCCCCGCGGCGCGGGGACGAAGATCCACGTCGCCCGGCAGGGGGGCGACGACCGGCCGGCCGCCCCGCGGCGCGGGGGCGAGGAACGGAGCACTGGCATGGAGACCTTCGAGCAGCTCGTCCGCACCGTCAAGTTCTACGTCGACGGCTTCGGCATCCCGGTCGGCGAGCAAGTCGTGCCGCTCAAGGTCATCGTCCTGCTGGGGGCCGGCCTCTTCCTGACCGTCCGGCTGGGGTTCGTCCAGTTGCGGCGGATCGGCCACGGGTTCGCGGTGACCGCGGGCCGCTACGACGACCCCGACGAGCCGGGAGACGTGTCGCACTTCCAGGCCCTGACCACCGCCCTGTCGGCCACCGTGGGCATCGGGAACATCGCGGGGGCGGCCTGGGCGATCCACTACGGCGGCCCGGGATCGCTGTTCTGGATGTGGATGACGGCGCTGCTCGGCGCCGCCACGAAGTTCTCGGAAGTGACCCTGGCCCAGCGCTACCGCGACGTGCACGCCGAGACCCGCCGGCACGAGGGCACGGTGGCCGGCGGTCCCATGTACTACATCGAGCGGGGCCTCGGCGAACGCTGGCGCTGGATGGCGCTGTTCTTCGCCGTCGCCCTCGGCTTCACCGCGTTCATCACCGGCAACGCCGTGCAGGCGAACACCCTCGCCGACACCCTGGAGTCGAATTTCGGAACCCCCAACGTGGTGACCGGGCTGCTCGCGGCGTCGGCGGTGGCCGCGGTCATCCTCGGCGGCATCACCCGCATCGGCCGGGTGACCGCGATCCTCGCGCCGGCGATGGCCGCGATCTACGTGTTCGGCGCGCTGGTGATCATCCTCATGAACGCCGGCGCGGTGATCCCCACGTTCGCCCTCATCCTGCGGGAAGCGTTCAATCCCACCGCGGGGGTCGCGGGCACCGGCGTCGGCGTCCTCCTCGTGACACTCAACTGGGGCGTCAACCGGGGGCTGTTCTCGAACGAGGCGGGACAGGGGTCGGCGCCCATCGCCCATGCCGCCGCCAAGACCGAGGAGCCGGTGTCGGAGGGCGTCGTGGGCCTGGTCGAACCCTTCATCGACACCATCGTCATCGTCACCATGACCTGTCTGGTGATCGTCATCACCGGCGTGCACGACGATCGCGTGCCGTCGGAGTTCACACTGGCCGGGGGCGACCTGTCCTGGGTCGCGGCGGCGCCCGACGGGACCCCGCGGGAGGCGGACCCCCCGGCCGAGGTCCGCGTGGACGACGGCCGGCAGGCGATCGGGACGGGACAGGCGGCATTCGCCTGGCACGACGTGCCGGTGGAGCGGTTCTACGTCGACGAAGGGCAGACGGTGCCCTTCAGCGGCGTCATCGACCCGGGCCGCGGCGCCGCCACGGCCGACGACGGGACCATCCACGCCGTGCTCTACGGCGACGCCCCCGAGGGCGGCGCCCCGCTGACCCAGTTGGGGTTCCAGCGCGGACTCCGGCCGCTCGGCGACTGGGGCGGGATGATCGTGGTGCTCTCGGTGGTGCTGTTCGCCATCTCCACGGCCATTTCGTGGAGCTACTACGGCGACCGCTGCGCCGCCTACCTGTTCGGGGCGCGGGCCATCCTGCCCTACCGCCTCGTCTACGTCGGCATGGTGTTCCTCGGCGCGCTGATCGCCCCCACCGCCGCCTGGGACCTGGGAGACATCGCCCTGAGCGTCGTCATCCTGCCCAACCTGCTCGCGCTGGTCATGCTGTCGGGCCAGACCCGGACCCTGATGGACAGCTACTTCGAGCGGCGCCCGTGGCTGCGCGGCGGGGACCGGCGGCGGTAGGCCGGCGGATCGGGGCGCCGCCGGACTCCGGCCGGCGCGGCCGCACGGCAACGGAACGCCGGCAGGACGGTGCGGACTCCCGCCGGGTCGGTCGAGCGGCGGGCGGAGCCGCAAGGCGGCGGTTTCCGGTCCGGAGTCCGCGCCGGGCTCAGCCGCCGTCTTCGAGGACGTCCACGTAGGCCCGGACCCGGCCCACCGGATCGTCCCCCGCGAGGAGGTCGGAGATCACCGCGACCGAGGCCGCGCCCGCGGCGACGAGGGCGGGCGCCGTCTCCAGGGTGACGCCCCCGATGGCCACCACCGGCCGCGCGCCGGCCGCGCGCGCGGCCCGCCGCACCGCCTCCAGGCCCACCGCCGCGTACCCGGTGTCCTTGGTGCGGGTGTCGCGGACCGGACCGATCGCGAGATAGCTCACCGGCTGCCGCAGCGCCGACTCCACCTGCGGCGCGTCGTGGGTGGACAGGCCGAGGACGGCGGCCGGTCCCAGCAGGCCCCGAGCGGCGCGCGCGGGCAGATCGTCCTGGCCGACATGCGCGCCGTCGGCGTCGGACATCAGGGCCACGTCGCAGCGGTCGTTGACGATGACGCGGGCGCCCCGCTCCCCCGCGAGGACGACGATCGCCCGCGCCCAGTCGACGAGGGTCCGGGTATCGACCCCCGGGGCGCGCAACTGCACGAGGCGGGCGCCGCCGTCGAGGTACGCGCGCGCCAGCTCGACGGGCGTCCGGCCGGCGCGCGCCGCCGACCCCGCGTCGACGATGGCGTGCAGCCGGGGCCACGGACTCATGCCGCCGGGGCTCCGGCGGCGGCGAACGTGTCGAGGAACGCGGTGGTCAGGCGGCCGGCGAGGAACTCGGGCGCTTCGAGAATGCGCGCGTGCAGGGAGATGTTCGTGTCGACGCCCTCGACGACCATCATTCCGAGCGCCCGGCGCAGGCGGGCGACCGCCTCGCCGCGGTCGCGGCCGTGGGCGATCACCTTGGCCAGCAGCGAGTCGTAGAAGGGCGAGACCACGTCGCCGGCATGGGCCGCGGTCTCCACCCGGATGCCCGGCCCCCCGGGCAGGACGAGGGTCCGTATCGCCCCGGGGCTGGGGGCGAACGTCTCCGGATGCTCGGCGTTCACCCGGCACTCGATGGCGTGTCCGGCGAGACGCACGTCGTCCTGGCCCAACGCCAGCGGTTCTCCCGCGGCGATCCGGATCTGCGCCCGGACGACGTCGACCCCGGTCACCATTTCGGTGATCCCGTGCTCCACCTGCACACGCGGATTGACTTCCATGAAGTAGAACTCGCCGCGCCGGTCCATCAGGAACTCGAACGTGCCCGCGTTCGCGTACCCGACCGCCCGCGCCGCCGCGGTGACGAGCCCGCCGATGCGCCGGCGGACGTCCGCCGCGAGACCGGGCGCGGGCGCCTCCTCGATCACCTTCTGCTGCCGCCGCTGCACCGAGCACTCGCGTTCGCCGAGATGCACGGCGCCGCCGCGGCCGTCCGCCAGCACCTGGAACTCGACGTGCCGGGCGTCGGCCAGGTACTTCTCGAGGTAGACCCGGGAGTCGCCGAAGGCGGCTTCCGCCTCGCTCGCGGCGGCGCGGAACGCGTCGGGCAGCCCGCGCGGGTCTTCGACCCGCCGCATGCCGCGGCCCCCGCCGCCGGCGATGGCCTTGACGAGCAGGGGATACCCGATCTCCCGGCCCGCGCGCGCCGCCGCGGCCGGATCGTCGATGGCCTCGGTGCCGGGCACGAGAGGCAGGCCCGCCGCCCGCATGGACTGTCGGGCGCGGGCCTTGTCGCCCAGCAGCCGCAGCACGTCGGCCGGCGGCCCGATGAACGCGATGCCGGCGCCGGCGCACGCCTCGGCGAGGTCCGCCCTTTCCGACAGGAAGCCGTAGCCGGGGTGGACGGCGTCGGCGCCGGTCGTCTCCGCCGCCGCGAGGACCGCCTGGCGGTTCAGATAGCTGTGTCGGCTGGGCGCCGGCCCGATGCACACCGTCTCGTCGGCGAACCGCACGGGCAGGCTGCACCGGTCGGCCTGGGAGTGCGCGACGACCGTCCGGATGCCGAGCTCCCGGCAGGCCGCGATGACCCTCAGGGCGATCTCGCCCCGGTTGGCGACGAGCACCTTCTCGAACATGACTGAACCACACGGACGCCGGGAGTCCGGGCCGAAGGGCGGACTGCCGGGGGGTCGGCCGGACGCCAGGCGGAGCCGACGATGGGCGGACTAGCCGGAAGCGGGCCGGATCGCGAACAGGGGCTGGCCGTACTCCACCGCCTGGCCGTTCTCGGCGAGGACGTCCACGACCTCGCCCGCGAACTCCGCCCTGATCTCGTTCATCAGCTTCATCGCCTCGATGACGCAGAGGACGTTCCCCGGCTCGACCCGGTCTCCCACCTGCACGAAGGGCGCCGCATCGGGTCCGCCGGCCCGATGGAACGTCCCCACGACGGGGGCGGCGACGACCGTCGCGGCCGCCTCGCGGCCGACCGCGTCCGGGGCCGCCGGTTCCGCCGCGGGGCCGGGCTCGCGGGGCGCACCGGACGCCTCGGCCTTTCTCAGCCGGATGCGCACGCCGCCGGATTCGATCTCGAGCTCCGCCAGCGCGTGCTCGCGCATCAGGTCCGCCATCCGGTCCAGCGCCGGGCCGATCCGCTCGAAGTCCATGTCGTTCGACATTAGACCACAACCAGATCCAGCGGCACGTCCGTCAGCAGCTCGCAGCCCGTCTCCGTCACGACCACGTCGTCCTCCAGCCGCACACCGCCCTCTCCCGGCAGATAGACACCGGGTTCGACGGTGACGACCATGCCCGGGGCCAGCCGCACTTCTTCGGGTTCCTCGACGGCGCGCCGCTTTCCGATGCGCGGCGCCTCGTGGACCTCGATCCCCAGACCGTGTCCGGTCCCGTGGGTGAACGCATCGCCCAACCCCCGCTCCGCCAGCGCGGTCCGGGCCGCACCGTCGACCTCGCCCGTCCCCGCGCCCGGCCGAACCGCCGCCAGCGCCGCCGCGTGCGCCGCCGCCACCGCATCGTGCCAACCGGCCGCGCGGGGGGACGGCGGGCCCACGGCCGCCACCCGCGTCAGGTCCACGCAGTAGCCGTCGCGCACTCCGCCGAAATCCAGCAGCACCAGATCGCCGGACGCCAGCTCCCGGTCCCCGGGCCGCGCGTGCGGCAGGGCGCTGTTGGGTCCGCTCGCGACGATGGTCTCGAACGCCGGCCCCTCGAACCCGGCGCGGCGGACCGCCCAATCGACGTCCGCCGCGACGTCGCGCTCCCGGCGGCCCGGCCGCAGGCCGGCCAGCGCTTCGGCCATGACCGGCGAGATGCGGGCGCCGGCCGCCCGCAGGACCGCGATCTCCCACGGGTCCTTCACCAGCCGGCGCGTCTCGACCACGCCCGACACCGGATGCAGATCGACCCCCGACCCGGCCAGGGCGCGCGCGAGCCACGCGTGCCGGCCCACGGTCATGTGATCGGCCTCTATGCCGAGACGGCAGCGCCCGCGCGCGCGCAGGAGGTCGCACAGGGTCTCCTCGTAGGACGTCTCGACTTCCGCCAGGGCCACCCGCTCGCCGGCCCCCGCGCCGTCGTCGAGCACCCGCCGCGCCGCCGTGACGTAGCGCCCGTCGACGACGAGGGTGGCCTCGCCGGGGCCCACCAGGAGCATGCCGGCGCTTGCCCGGAAGCCGGTGAGGTAGAAGACGTTGGCGGCGTGCGTCACCAGCAGCAGGTCGGTCCCGTCTTCCCGCTCGCGCACCTGCATGGCCGCGCCGGCGCCGCCCGGCGCCGCGAACAGACCGCTCCGCCGCCGGGCCCAATGACCGTTCTCTCGCAAGACGTCCCCCCGGCGCGCGGGCGGCCGCGGCCGCGGTGTCCGTCGCGGACGGCGCGCACGGCCCCGTCTCCGCCGCGCGCCGTCGGGGGAACGATACCCCAACCGGGAGGAGGAGTCCGCCCCGTGTAACGGCGCGGACTCCTGGCGGTGGGGGCAGCCGCCGCGAGGCGGCCGCCGGACGGCCGGGCGCCGCCCGATTCTGACGCCGGACCGGCGCCGGCGGTTCCCATGGCCGCAAGGCGGCCGCCGGATGGCCGGGCGCCGCTCCGGGCGAGGCGTCCGCGTCGAGGAACGGCGCGGACTGGCGGAAGGTCCGGTCGTCACCGCACGATGCGGGGGGTAAGGAAGATCATCAGCTCGTCGGTGCTCTGGTTGCGGGTGGAGCTCCTGAACAGCCATCCGAGGAGGGGAATGCGATGCAGCCCCGGGGTGCGGCTGTTCCGCGCGCTGCGGGTGTTCTCGTGGATGCCGCCGATGACCGCCGTCTCGCCGTCGCCCACCTGCACCGTCGTCGCCGCACGCTGGGTCACGATGGCGGGAATCGGAGGGCTTCCAAGCGCGCGGGCGAAGTCCGCGAACGAGTTCTCGACTTCGACCTGCATGACGACGGTGTCGGCGGCGGTGATCCGCGGCGTCACCCGGAGGGTCAGCGCCGCCTCCTTGAACTGTACCGTGACCGTGTTGTTCGCGACCGTCTGGTACGGGATCTGGTCGCCCTGGAGGATCTCGGCCGGTACGTTGTTCTGGGTCGTGATCCGGGGACTCGAGATGATCTGCAGCTCGCCCTGGCTCTCCAGCGCCGACAGCACCACGTCGAGACCGAGGGAGCCGTCGTCGGTGCGCAGCGCAAGGCCGAGGCTCGAGGTGGGCGCGCCGACGCCGAGATCCACCCCGGTCGAAAGGCTTTCGTCCAGCCGCCCGCGGGTTCCGCCCGCCCCCGCTTCCGGCGGTTCGGGAGACCCGCCGCGGTCGCCGCCAAGCCCCCATTGCACGCCGAGCGCACGCGCCGAATCGTGGCCGGCCCGCACGATGCGCGCTTCTATCTCGACCTGCGGCTCGACCCGGTCCAGCGTGTCGAGCAGGTCGTCGAGTTCGCGCAACCGGCCCGCGAGGTCGCGGATGATGAGCGTATTGGTCCGGCCGTCGGTGAACACGTCGCCCCGAGGCGACAGGAACGCGCCCGTGAGCAGCGGTACGAGATCGTCCGCGCGGGCGTAGCTCAGGGTGCGCGCGAACACCACCAGTTCACCCGCCTCCGCTTCGCGCTGCGCCAGGACCGCCCGCGCCTCGGCCTCCTGCTGCAGCCGTTCGAGGGAGGCGATGCGCACCACCGGACCGTCCCGCTCGTAGCCGAGCCCGCTGGCCCGCAGGATGACGTCGAACGCCTGGTCCCAGGGCACTTGCGTGAGCGCCACGTTCACTTCGCCCTGCACGCTGGGATCGATGACGAGGTTCAGGGCGCTGATCTCCGCGAACACGCGGAGGACCGAGCGCAGATCCGCGTTCTGGAAGTCCATCGACACCGGGTCGCCGGAGTACGCCGCTCCGCTTTCGGCCGGTTGGCCGGGAAGCCCGGCGGCGACGGACGGCGCGGCGCCGCCGGCGCCGGCGCGCGCGGACCCGCCGCCGGGCGGCGCTTCCTCGATTCCTGCGCCCCTCGCGCCCGCGCCGTGCGGAAAGACGCCTGGAGCGTTGCCGGCGCCTTCGATGGCGGCGCTTGCGCCCGCGCCGTGCGGAAAGACCACCCTGAGCCCCTGCGCCGCCGGGTCCGCGGCCTCGAAGTGATACCGCGCGGGACGCGCCAGCTCGAAGACCACCCGAGTCAGCTCGACCGAGGCGCGATCGACCCGTACGCGGTCCACCGGGTCCGCGTCGACCGGGACGGCCGCCGCCGCCTCGGCCGCCAGACCGGGGAAGTCCATCACCAGCCGGGGCCGGAAATGCTCGACCTCCCGGATGCGGCCCGGGACGAGCACGCCGTTCCCGCGGAGGGTCACCGTGACCGCATCCGGGCGGACCGCGGTCTCGACGCCGACGATCGCCGTGGCCGGCGGAACCGGCGCCGGCCGCTCGGCCGCCGCACCCGGCCCGCAACCCAGCAGCAACAATCCGATGCACCGGACGCGGCTCGCCTTCATGGCGCGCTCTCCCCGGCGCGAAGCCGCTTGCGGACCTCCCGTTCGCCGACCGGGTCGGCGGCATCCCGCCGGAAGACCACGGCGTCGCCGGTTATTCCCTGCACCGTACCGTCGTACAGGCGGTCGCCCGGCCGCACCGCGTACGTCCTGCCGTCGGACGCTTCCACCAGCGCCACCCAACCCTCCCGGTTCCGGACCACCCCGCGCAGGGTCGCCTCGTCCACGGCGAGACCGGAGAGTCCCCCGGGTCTCTCCTCCCGCGGCGCGGCGGAGGGCACGACAGGGCTGACGAAGGGGTCTCGACGTCCGTCCGGTTCGTGACCGGCCGCGGCCTCCCGAGCCGGGCGGACGTCCCGGGCGGCGGTTCCGTCCGCCGCCGCGACGGCCGCGCCCGTCGCGATCGGCGCCGCCGGTACGCCGCCGATCCTCGAACGCCGCTCCATGCGCCTTCCCCGCGCGGCGGCCGGCGGGCGTCTCGCCGCCTCCCGCCGCCGCGCCCCGGCCTCCGCGCGGGATTCCGCCACGGACGGCCGGAGTTCTTCCCGGGTCTGCGCGGGTCTGACCTGGACCGTCGGCCGGCCGACGGCCGGACTCCGGCTCGCTCCTGGGCCCCGCGGGTCGGACTCGGGCGCATCGTCGAGCACGAACGTGGTGGCCGTGCACTCCGCGGTGATCGTGTGGCCGGGTTCCTGCGCCGCGGCGGCGCGAATCACCACGTCGTCGATCCTGACGACGCGGGAGAGCCGCCCGATGCGGTCGAAGAACCCGGCCAGGCCGCGATAGGTGCCGTCGAGGCGCAACCGGTACGACCACTCCGTATGCAGGTCGCGTGCGACCGGCGGCCGCGGTCGGAACGCCCGAATCGTCAGACCCGACCGGACCGCGAACGTCTGCAGGCGCCGCAGCAGTGCGGAGACTTCCTCCGGTTCGGGCAGGGCCGCGTCGAGACGCCCGAGCCGGAGGGTCAGGTCGTCCACCCGGGCCCGGAAGCGCGTCAGCGCCGCCTGGTCCCGTCGCGCCTGCGCCAGATCCCCCTGCTTGCGCGCCAGCGTGGCGCGCTTCTCGTCGAGCGCCCGGACCTGCGGCCGCACCCAGGCGAGCCGAAAGACGAGGACCGGGGCCGCGGCGAGGGCCGCCACCGCCCCGACCCGTGCGTAGCGCGGCAGTCTCGTGAAGCCCGTTTCCATGTTCGCACCTCCAGCCGCGGTCCTGCGCCGACGGCCCCGGCGCCGGCGTCCCGCGGCGGTCCAGGGCCTTCACGACGCCGGCGGCGAGAGGGCCACGCGGAGTTCGAAACGGACGACGTCGCCCGAGGCGTGCGCCTCCAGCCGGCTCTCGACGATTTCGACCGGCGGGACGAAGTGCCCCGACGACTCCAGTCCGTCCACCAGATCCGACACGCCGGCCATCCCCGCCGCCCGCCCCTCGATCGCGACGTCGCGCCCCTGCTGCCGCAGCTCGGTCAACCACACGCCGCCCGGGAGGACGCGGCTCACACCGTCGAGCGTGCGCACCGAAGCGCCCCGCGCCGCCTGCAGCGCCTCGGCCAGGGCCACGCGGCGCGCCAGCGCGGCGTTCTGCCGTTCGGCCGCGTCCCGCCGCGCCCGCACGCCGGCGAAACCGGCCAGTTCCCGATCGGCGGCCCGCAACCGTTCGTCCAGGCGCATCGACTCGCCGCGGACCGAGAGCGCCGGCCAGAGCACGAGCCCCGCCGCCGCGGCGGCGATGCCGACGCCAGCCAGCGCCGTCCGCATCCTCCAGCCGACGCGGGACGGGGTTCCGGGCCGGGGTTCGGCCTCGAGCAGATTGATGCGGATCATCGGACCTCCCCGTGGCGCAAGGCGAGACCCACGGCGACCGCGGCGGCCGGATCGGGCTCCCCGTACCCGTCCGCGCCCGCCGCGCCGGGGCCGCGGTCGATCCGCCGAAACGGATCGAGAGGCGAGACGGGAACCGCGAACCGGCCCTCGAGCGCCTCCAGGAACCCTTCGACCGCGGCCGAACCGCCGCCGACGACCAGCTCGTCGATGCGCTCGGCGCCGGTCGCGGCCCGGAAGAAGTCGAACGTCTTCTCGATCTCCAGCGACAGGTCTTCGCTGACGGCGCGGACTATCGGGCCGGCGTCCTCGGGACCCGCCCCGTCCACCGCCTGCCCCTGCTTGAGGCGGTCCGCATCGTCGAACGAGAGGTCGAGCTCGGACCGGAGCCCCTCGGTATATGCGTCGCCCCCCACGGCCACGTCGCGGGTGAAGAGCGATTGCCCGCCCGCCACGACGTTGACGTTCATGCCGCTCGCGCCGGCGTTGACGAGCATGGTGACCCGCGCCGGGTCGATGCCGTGGTTGACCTCGAAAGCGTTCTGCAGCGCGAACGCCGCGACGTCGACCACCGCCGGCGACCCGCCCGCCGCGGCGACCACGTCCGCGTACGCGGCGACCTTCTCCTTCTTGGCGGCCACCAGGAGCACTTCCATCGACGTGCGGTTCTCCGCGTCGGCGCCCGCCCGCAGCACCTGGTAGTCGAGGTTGACGTCCCTGGTGTCGAACGGCACGTGCTGCTCGGCCTCCCACCGGATCGACTCCGCCAGATCGTCCTCGTCCATCAACGGCAGGGTGATCCGCTTGACGATGACCGCGTTGCCGGACACCGCCGTCGCGACCCGCCTCGTCCCGATGCCGTTCCTGTCGAACACCCGGCGGACGACCTCGGCCACGGCGTCCGGGTCCGCGACCTCGCCGTCGACGATGCAGCCGCGCGGCATCGGCTCGCGGCCGTACGCCGCGACCGCGCGACCGCGCGACCGCCGGCGCAGCACGATCGCCTTGACGGCGCTCGACCCGATGTCGAGTCCGACCAGCGGTTCCGCACGGCGCAGGATCACGTTGAAACCTCCTTCGTTCCTTTCGTTCTCCCAAGCAATTTCCGATCCGCTTTCGGGGACGGCCTTCTCCGGCCCGCCGGCGCGCGCCCGCGTCGCGCCGGCGGCGGATGGACCGCCCCGCGCACTGCGGAAATCGCCATCCTCCGCCCCGTCGAGATGCGGCAAATCCTGACAACCCGTGCGACGCGAAGTTCCACCACGGGCCGTCAAAAGGCGGCGCACATCTCGGGCGGGACCGCGCCAGGTGGAGGGTGCTCAGGGGCTCGGGCATGGCAGGGAACCTTGCCGCACTGCCGGCGGGGTCCCCGCGCGGGCGGCGCGGCGGCGCCTCCCGTTCTACAATCCCGGCATGAAGGCGATGCTGTGCAAGGCCCACGGGCCGCCGGAGAGCCTCGCGTGGGAAGAGATCGCACCGCCGCCCCTCGGCCGGGAGGGCGTGCGCATCCGCGTGCGGGCGGCCGGCGTCAACTTCCCCGACCTCCTGATCATCCGGGGCCGGTACCAGTTCAAGCCGGACATGCCCTTCGCGCCGGGGGCGGAGGTCGCGGGCGAGGTGGTCGAGACGGGGGACGGCGTGACACGGTTCGCGCCCGGCGACCGGGTGATCGGGATGACGCGCTGGAACGGCTGGGCCGAGGAGGCCGTCGTGCCCGAGGCGCGCTGTCTCGCCCTGCCGCCCGGCATGTCCTTCGAGACCGGCGCCGGCTTCCCGATGACCTACGGCACGAGCTGCCACGCGCTCGTGCAGCGGGCCCGGCTGCGGGCGGGAGAGACGCTGCTGGTCCACGGCGCGTCGGGCGGCGTCGGCACCGCCGCGGTCGAGATCGGCGCCTGCCTCGGCGCCCGCGTCATCGCCGCCGGCGGCAGCGACGACAAGCTGCGCGCGGTCCAGGAGCGCTATGGCGTCGCCGACCTCGTCAACTACCGGACCGACCCGGCGTGGAAGGACCGGGTGAAGGCGCTGACCGGCGGCGCGGGCGCCGACGTGATCTACGACCCGGTGGGCGGCAGCGTGTTCGAACAGTCGCTGCGCTGCATCAACTGGGACGGCCGCCTGCTCGTGGTCGGCTTCGCGGGAGGCGAGATTCCGAGCGTGCGCGCGAACCTCGTGCTCCTCAAGGGGTGCCAGGTCGTCGGCGTCTTCTGGGGCGCCTTCGTGGGGCGGGCGCCCGAGGCGAACCGCGCCAACTTCGACCGGCTCTTCGCGTGGTTCGAGGCGGGCCGGCTGCGGCCCATCGTGTCGCGCACCCTCCCCGTCGAACGGGCGCCGGAGGCCCTGCGCCGGCTCGAGCGCCGCGAGGTCGTCGGCAAGATCGTGCTGACGGTCTGAAATTCGCCGGGCCCTTCTCAGCGGCCGCGGGCCGATTGACCGCGTTGAACGCCGAGCGCGACAACGAAGCAACAAACGACCGCCACGATAAGTTCCGGATGACGACCTCCCCTTTCGATGGAATCCAGGGAGAGATGGCATCATGCCGCGAACCGTGGTTGTCACACGGAAATCGGTGGCAGGGGTGCACGTCAACGCCGCACCGACGTGTTGCGCGAAGCCGCCTCGGTCGGCGAGACGTGCGCCGGTTCACTGACGGCGCGCGTCGGACGCGCACCCACCCGTGCCGTTCGGCCAGCGGTTGACACCGCGGCGGATTCCGCGTAGCCTTTGGGTTTTGCGTCTGCGGCCCGGGAGGCCGCTGGAGAGCAGATGCCCACCTATGCGCCGTCAGCCCTGAGCGTTCAACGGCGATGGCACGTCATCGACGCGGGCGAGCAGGTGCTCGGCCGCGTGGCGACGGTCGCCGCCAAGCTGCTGCAGGGCAAGCACAAACCGCAATACGCGCCCTTCCTGGACACGGGCGACTTCGTGATCATCACCAACGCCGGGCAGGTCCGGCTGAGCGGCGCCAAGGAAGAGCAGAAGCTCTACCGGCGTCACAGCGGGTACGAGGGCGGTCTGCGGGAGATCCGGGCCAAGACGATGCGGCAGCGGATGCCGGCCCGGATGGTCGAGGCGGCGGTGCGCGGCATGCTGCCGAAAACCAGTCTGGGCAAGCGCATGTACCGCAAGCTGAAGGTGTACGCGGGACCCGACCATCCGCATGCGGCCCAGCAACCCACGCGATTCGAGGTGTCCTGACGTGGCGGCGACGACTTTCTACGGTACCGGACGGCGCAAGTCGTCGACGGCGCGGGTGTTCCTGAAGCCCGGCTCGGGCGAACTGGTCATCCGGGGAACGTCCCTGGAGAAACGTTTCCCCTCGGAGGCGGTGCGCACCCGCATCACCGCGCCCCTCCAGGTGGCCGAGGCCGCCGACCGGGTCGACGTTCTCGCGACGGCCAGGGGCGGCGGCGTCACCGGCCAGGCCGACGCGCTTCGGCTGGGCATCGCGCGGGCGCTCGTCGCCTTCGACGCCGAACTGCGGCCGGTCCTCAAGAAGGCGGGCATGCTGACGCGCGACGCCCGCATCAAGGAGCGCAAGAAGTACGGTCTGGCCGGAGCCCGCAAGCGGTTCCAGTTCAGCAAGCGCTGAGGCCGCCGCGACGGCCCCGGAACCTCGTGCGGACAGGCAGGATACGCCGCGCGGGATTCGCGGCCGAGTGACGCGGGCTCCGCGGAGTGGATGGAGGAAGCTTGACGTCGATCGCCATCAAGGACCTGCTCGAGGCAGGCGTGCACTTCGGGCACCAGACGAAGCGCTGGAACCCGAAAATGAAGCCCTACATCTTCGGGGCCCGGAACGGGATCTACATCATCGACCTGAGCCGGACCGCCGAACTGTTCGACCAGGCGGAAGGGTTCGTCCGCGATCTCGCGGCCGGGGGCAAGACCGTGCTGTTCGTCGGCACCAAGCGCCAGGCGCAGGACCTCGTGGTCGAGGAAGCCCGGCGTTGCGGCATGTTCTTCGTGAACCAGCGGTGGCTCGGCGGCCTGCTGACGAACTTCGTGACCATCCAGCGCAGCATCGCACGCCTTCGCGACATGGAGGCGATGGTCGACGACGGCCGGTACGACACCTTCTCGAAGAAGGAGATCGCCCGCATCGAGAAGGAAAAGCGGAAGCTGCACAAGAATCTGGACGGCATCCGCAACATGTCGAGGCTGCCCGACGCGGTGTTCGTGGTCGACACGCGGAAAGAGAAGATCGCCGTCGACGAGGCGCGAAAGCTGAAGATTCCGGTCATCGGCATCGTCGACACGAACTGCAACCCGGATGACGTCGACTACGTGATTCCGGGGAACGACGACGCGCTGCGGTCGATACGCCTGTTCCTGTCCCGGATCGCCGATGCCGCCATCGCCGGCCGCAACCTGCGCGAATCGTCGCAGAACGCGCCCGCGGGCCACGCGGCCAAGACCGCGGCGCCGCCCCCCACGAAGACCGATCCGGCGCCGGCGGCGTCTCCGGCCTCCGCCTGACCGCCCGCTGGCCTCCGCCCCCCGGTGTTGCCGGTCCGCACCGGCGCCGTCACGCGGGGACGGGCGCCGGGGCGCGTGCGGGACGCGCCAGCATCGTCCTGCCGTCGTTCGGCACGACGAACGGGCGCCGGGGCGCGTGCGGGACGCGCTCTTCGGGGCGGCCGGGCCCGGAAGACGCGGGCCGTGCGGCTCCCGGGCTCCGCCGCCGGCGACGCCGTCCCGCGACGTCGAAATCCGATCACCGCACCGAACCGGATCGAACGGCTCACCAGCGCAAGAGGTAGATTGAGCAATGGCTATTTCCGCCGCACAGGTCAAGGACCTCCGGGAGAAGACCGGAGCCGGATTCATGGACTGCAAGGCCGCCCTCACCGAGGCCGACGGCGACGTCGAGAAGGCGATCACGATCCTGCGCACGCGCGGACAGGCGCGCGCCGCCAAGCGATCGGGCCGGAGCACGAGCCAGGGGCTGGTCGGCAGCTACATCCACATGGGAGGACAGGTCGGCGTGCTGGTGGAAGTCGGGTGCGAGTCGGACTTCGTCGCGCGAACCGACGAGTTCCAGCAGCTCACCCGCGAGATCGCCATGCACGTCGCCGCCGCGAACCCGCTGTACGTCACGCGGCAGCAGGTTCCGAACGAGGACGTCGAGCGGGAGAAGGCCATCTTCCGCGCGCAGTTCGAAGACTCGAACAAGCCGCCGCGGGTGATCGACAAGATCGTCGACGGCAAGATGAACAGCTACTATCAGCAGGTCGTGCTGCTGGATCAGCCTTCCATTCGCGATCCCAAGACCTCGATCGGCGATCTCGTGACGGCGGCCATCGCCAGGATGGGCGAGAACGTCACCGTGGTCCGGTTCGCGCGGTTCAAGATCGGAGAGTCGGCGGACTGATCCGCGTCTCGCCGCCCGTGGCTGGGCTATAATCCCGACCGTCGATGACTGGCCCCGCCTACCAGCGCATCCTCCTCAAGCTGTCCGGCGAGGCGCTCATCGGTGACCACGCGCACGGCATCGATCCGCTCGTCGCCGGTCGGATTGCCCGGGACCTGGTCGACGTGCGGCGGCTCGGGGTGGACATCGCGGTCGTCATCGGCGGCGGCAACATCTTCCGGGGCATCGCCGCGAGCGCGATGGGCATGGACCGCACCACCGCCGACAACATGGGCATGCTGGCGACGGTCATCAACGCCCTCGCGCTCTCGGACGCCCTGGAGCGCCACGGAGCGACCACCCGGGTGCTGACCGCCATCGAGATGCGCACCGTCGCCGAACCGTTCATCCGGCGGCGCGCCATCCGGCACCTCGAGAAAGGGCGCGTGGTGCTGTTCGCGGGCGGCACCGGGAATCCGTACTTCACCACGGACACCGCGGCGGCGCTCCGGGCCATGGAGGTGCGGGCCGACGTCATCCTGAAGGCCACGAAGGTGGACGGCATCTTCACCGCCGACCCGGCCATCGACCCGACGGCGACGCGGCTGGACACGCTCTCGCACCATGCGGTGCTGGAACGGCGGTTGAACGTCATGGACACCGCGGCCATCTCCCTGTGCATGGACAACAAGCTCCCCATCGTGGTGTTCAACTTCACGACACCAGGCAACGTCCGGCGGGCGGTGCTGGGAGAACCGGTCGGCTCCGTGATCAGCACGTAACCGCCCGGCCGCCCCGGCGCAGAAGAGAGCGAGGGTCGAGATGAACGTCACCGACGGAAAAAGCGCCGTTGCCGAGGCGCGGGCCGGGATGGAGGGACAGGTAGCCCACGTGCGGCACGAATTGGCGGGAGTGCGCACGGGACGGGCGTCCGTCGGCATTCTCGACTCGGTGCGGGTCGAGACCTACGGCACGCAGATGCCGCTGAACCAGGTGGCCACGCTCTCGGTGCCGGAGCCGACGCTCATCGTCGTGCACCCCTTCGACGCCGGCCAGATAGGCGCCATCGAACGCGCCATCCAGCGCGCGAACCTCGGGCTGAACCCCGCCAACGACGGCAAGGTCGTCCGCCTTCCGATTCCCCCGCTGAACGACGACCGCCGGAAGGAACTGTCGCGCATCGTGCATGGGCTCGCCGAAGAGGGGCGCAACGGCGTGCGCGGCGTCCGCCGGCACGTCAACGACGCCCTGAAGAAGCTGTTCAGGAACCACGAGATATCCGAGGACGACGAACGGCGGGCCCTCGACGAAGTGCAGAAGGTCACCGACGAGCACGTCGCCCGGATCGACGAGCTGCTGAAGGCGAAGGACGCGGAGCTCCTCGACCGGTGACGGCCGGCGCGACGATGCCGCCCCGTTTTCGCCTCGAGTGCTCGGTCTCGTGCGGCGCCGGGCCGCTCGGCGCGGACCGGCCCCACCATCTGTGCCGATGCGGACGGCCGTTGCTGGCGCGCTACGACTGGGACCGCATCCGCGCCGCCTGGTCCCGTGACTCCCTGCGCGACGCCGCCCCGTCCATGTGGCGGTACGCCCCGGCCCTCCCCCTCGCCGACGGCGACCGCGCGGTGACGCTGGGCGAGGGATGGACCCCGCTCTTCCCGGCTCCCGTCCTCGGGGCCGAGCTGGGCCTCGACCGGCTGCTCGTCAAGGACGAAGCCCTCAATCCGACCAACTCCTTCAAGGCACGGGGCATGTCCGCCGCCGTCACCCGCGCCCACGCGCTCGGGGCGGCCGTCGTCGCGGCGCCGTCGGCCGGGAACGCGGCCTGCGCGCTCGCGGCCTACGCGGCGCGGGCCGGCGTCGAGGCCCGTGTGTTCCTGCCCCGCGACGTCAAGACGCCGTTCGTTCGCGAGTGCCGCCTGCACGGCGCGGCGGTCACCCTGGTCGACGGCCTGATCACCGACGCGGGCCGGGTCGCGGCCGACGAGGGCCGCCGGCGGGGGTGGTACGACGTCTCCACGCTGAAGGAGCCCTACCGGGTCGAAGGCAAGAAGACCATGGGCTACGAGATCGCCGAGCAGCTGGGCTGGCGCTGGCCGGACTGGATCGTCTATCCGACCGGCGGGGGGACCGGGATCGTCGGCATCTGGAAGGCGTGCGAGGAGCTCGAGGCGCTGGGTTGGGTGACCGGACCGCGCCCGCGGCTGGTGACCGTGCAGGCGGAGGGCTGCGCGCCGATGACCCGCGCGTTCCACGCCGGGGCCGACACCGCCGACCCGTGGGAGGACGCGGCCACGGTGGCCGACGGCCTGCGGGTCCCCGCCGCGGTGGGCGACGTGCTGGTGCTGCGGGCGCTCCGCGAGAGCGGCGGGACCGCGCTCACCGCGTCGGACCGCGAGATGGTCCAGGGCATGCGCGACCTCGGCCGCGAGGGCGTCGGCGCCGCGCCCGAGGGCGGGGCCACTCTCGCCGCCCTGCGCCGGCTCGTCCGCGAGGGTGCGATCGGGCGGGACGACGAGGTGGTCCTGCTGAATACCGGCGGCGCCCTGAAGTACCTGGATCTCGTCGAGGAGACGTGACGCCCGGGCGGGACCCGGGACGGCAGGTGGTGGACCGCATGGGATTCGAACCCACGACCTCCGCGTTGCGAACGCGGCGCTCTCCCGGCTGAGCTAGCGGCCCAACGTGGTAGCTACAAACTTACCGTGTCCGCTCGGAAAGTGCAAGCCCCCGCCGGCCGCGCGCCCCCGCCGGCCGGACCTGCGGTATAACTGACCGATGGCGTATCGTGCGGTCTTTCGCTGCATCGCGGAGTGCGACGGAGAGCATTCGCTGTGGGGCCCTCTCTACCGGTGTCCGTCGTGCGGCGACCTGCTCGAGGTCGCCCACGACGTCGAGAGCCTGAAGGATCGGTCGGCCGGGGCCTGGATGCGCCTCTTCGACGAGCGCTACAAGCGCACGGCGTGGCCCTACGGCTCGTCGGTGTGGGGCAAGAAGGAATGGGTGTGCCCCGCCGTCCGGAACGACTCGGTCGTGTCGATGGACGAAGGCGGCACCAACCTGTTCTGGGCGGAGCGCTTCGGACGCGAGCTCGGGATGAACGACCTGTGGGTGAAGCTGTGCGGCAACTCCCACACCGGCTCGTTCAAGGATCTCGGCATGACGGTGCTCGTGTCGGTCGTGCGGCAGATCATGGACGAGGGCGGCGCCATCCGGGCCGTCGCCTGCGCGTCGACCGGCGACACGTCGGCGTCGCTGGCCGCCTACGCGGCCGCCGGCGGCATTCCCGCCATCGTCCTCCTGCCCCGCGGCAAGGTCTCGACCGCCCAGTTGCTGCAGCCGATCGCCAACGGGGCGCTGGTCCTGGCGCTCGACACGGACTTCGACGGGTGCATGGCCATCGTCCAGCGCCTCTCCCAGGACGAGGGCATCTACCTCGCCAACTCGATGAACAGCCTGCGGATCGAGGGCCAGAAGACCGTGGCCATCGAGATCGTGCAGCAGCTGGACTGGACCATTCCCGACGTCGTCATCATTCCCGGCGGCAATCTGGGCAACGTCAGCGCCCTGGGCGCGGGGTTCGAGATGCTGGCCGCGCTCGGCCTCATCAACCGCCGGCCGCAGATCGTCGTGGCCCAGGCCGAGGCGGCCAATCCGCTCTATCGCGCGTACCGCCGCAACTGGGAGTTCGAGCCGGTCGGCGCGAAGCCGACGCTGGCCTCGGCGATCCAGATCGGCAACCCCGTGTCGGTGCGCAAGGCGATACGCACGCTGCGGCGCCACCGCGGCATCGTCGAGCAGGCGTCGGAAGCGGAGCTGGCCGAGGCGGCCGCCCGCGCCGACCGCACCGGCATGTACAACTGCCCCCACACCGGCGTGGCGCTGGCCGCCCTCATCAAGCTGCGCGAACGGGGACAGATCGACGCCCGCGCCCGGGTCGTCGTGGTGTCGACGGCCAGCGGCCTGAAGTTCACCGACTTCAAGCGCGGATACCACGAGCGCACGCTGCCCGGCGTGCCGGCCGCCCACGCGAACCTGCCCGTCGAGCTGCCCGACGACTACGACGCGGTCCGGCGCGCCATCGACCAGCACGCGGCGGGCTGAACCGCCGTGGAAGGCCCCGCGGCATCGCGAGGGGCGCCGCTCCCGCCCGATGGCGCCGTCGGTCGAACGTGCCCGACGTGCGCCCTCTCCGTCCGCCGGGACGTTCTCCGTCCGCCGGACGTTCTCCGTCCGCCGGACGTTCTTGTCCGCCTTCGGCGCTGGCCGGGCGCCCTGCGGGCGCGGTGCGGTGCGGAGTTCCACCACGGGCGGGGCGGCCGAGCCGGCGGCGGCAGCCGCGGCGGCCGGGACTTCGTGCTAGGATCCGTTGCGGACGGTCTGGCGATGCCCATCTACGAGTACCGATGCGCACGGTGCCGGCAGGATTTCGAGTTGCTGGTCCGCGCCGGGGCGGATCCGGCGTGCCCGGCCTGCGACACCCCGACGCTGCAGAAACGCCTGTCCGCGTTCTCGGTGGGCGGCCCGAGCCGGACCTCCGCCGGTCCGGCGCCCGAGGCCTGCGGCACTTGCGGCGACCCGCGGGGTCCCGGCACCTGTGCGATGCGCTGACGCCGGGGCCGACACCGGTTCGGGCCCCGGCGTGGAGATCGGCAGGGCCGCGGACCGGACGGCCGCCGCGGAAGACGAGGAGCGTACAACAGCATGTCGGTGCCGCGGATCACGAAGGAAGCCCTGAAAGCGCGTCTCGAAGAGGACGCCGCCGATGCGCCGGTCATTCTGGACGTCCGGCTGAAGTATCCGTACGAGCACAGCACCATGACCCTGCCCGGCGCCGTGCGCGTGGATCCGAACGCCGTCGACACGTCGGGGCTCTCCCCCGACCGGGACGTCGTCGCCTACGATTCGGATCCGGAAGAGCTGGTGAGCGCCCGCGTCGCGGCGACGCTGATTCGCCGGGGGTTCCGGGCGAGCGCGCTCCAGGGCGGAATGGCGGACTGGATCACCGCCAAGTACCCCACCGACACGAAGGACGCGCCGAAGCAGGCTCCGCCCCGGGCCGGCAGTCTGAAGGGCTAGGCTGGGCCCAGGCGCCCGCGGCGGCGGCGGAACGCAGCCCCCTCGATGCGAATCCCCCGCGGCATCGGCGTGATCGGCGTCGTGGCGGCCGCCGCGGCCTTCGCGCCGCCGATCGCCCCCGGGCCGTCGGCCGCTCCCGACGCCGCGCCGGCCGTGCGGCCGGTCGTCGGTGACCCGCCGTTCGTCTGCGGCGCTCCCGCCGTCTTCGCGCGGCCGGCGCGGTCGGATTTCGCGCCTCCACCGCTCGCGGCGCAGGCCGGAGCGGCGCGCGGACCGCTCTGGTACGACCAGAATCCGCGGCTGCTGCGCGCCGACCACGTCGGCGGGCTGGCGTTCGACGACTTCCTCGTCGCGGGCGACGTGACGGCGCTGACCTTCGAGCGCGTGTCCCGGAGCGCCGAGAACTTCGTCGTGACGGAGACGTGGCGGCGCACCGGCGCCACGTCCATCGACGGGAACCCGATCAGCATCTTCAACCCGCGCTGGGACAGCGCAACGCTCTGGGACAGCATCGGCTGGCAGCGCCGCGGCTTCGACCACCCCTGGGTGGGGCTGGGGACCCTCCTGGTCCCGAGGCCTTCCGGCACGCCGGGCGCCGCCGGCGGCGATGCGCCGGAGCGGTTCTTCCTCCGCGTGCGCATGGCGCCGCTGAACCTGCCGCCGGCGCGGGTGACGCGCATCGACGGCGCCACGCAGTACGCGAGCCACGTCGTCAACCTCGTCATGCCGGAATTCGGCAACCGCCGGCTGTCGGCCGGCGACCGCGGCTTCGCGCTGGACGAAGTCGCCAGGCGGTTCTACGCGCACTTCCGGGACGAGTACGCGTCGATCGCGATCGTCCCCCGGCAGCCGCACGTCGTGCCCTACGACACGTTCCATCACAACGTCCGGAACCCCGTCGCCGGCCTCGGCCTGCCCGTGTTCGACGACAGCGCAGAGTACGGCAGCGCCGGCGTGCTCCGCTCCGTCGAGCTGTTTCCGAGCGTGTCGTTCACGTCCAACGCCGCGTCGACGCACGCGATCGCGCACCAGTGGGTCGACTACTGGGACTGGGCGCGCCTGGCCGGCGGCGTCGACCGCGCGGGTCGGGAACCCGGCCGCCACACGCCGCTGCTCTTTCCGGGCGAGGCCTACGCGGGCGCGGTGCTCGACGTGACGCGCCGGGTCGCGGCGGCGGGCGCCGGGAGCGCATACACGATCGAGCGCACCCCGGGCCCGGCCCTGCTGCACCCGACGACACTCTACCGGATGGGGCTGATCGGGCCGGAGGCGGTGCCGGAGATCCTCGTCTTCCGCAACCAGGGCCAGTTCGACGCCGCCGACGCGGCCCGGCCGGACGTCGGGACCGTCGTGCAGGGCGAAGTCCACCGGGTGCACGTCAACGACGTGCTGGCCGAACACGGGCCGCGGCGCGGACCGGCGGACACCTCGTGGTCCCGCGCGACCGTGGTGGTCTCGCGCGACGGGCTGCTGTCGCCCGAGGAGATGAGCTACTGGAACTTCTTCGCGGCGCGCCACGCGGCCGACGCCGGGACGACCACGTGGGAGGGAGTCCCGTCGTTCCGCGAAGCCACCGGCGGGGCGGCGCCGCTGCGCACCGGCGTGACGCCGTTGCGCGCGGCCCGGATCACCGAAGCGGTCGAGGTCCGCGACGTGCCGATCGCGGCCGGGGAGTTCAGGGGCGTGCGGCTCGACGCGCCGGTGCCCGCCCGCATCGCGGTGGGCGAGCGCGTCACCATCGCGGGCGTCGTGACCGCGGCCGGGCGCGACGACCTCGACTGGGCCTGCGTGGTCTGGAATCGCTACGGGTCGGACCGCACCGACCGGCGCGAGGAATGCGTCCCGGTCACCGGCAACCGCTTCTCGATACCCTACCGGTTCACCGAAGGCGACGCCGGCCGCCACCAGCTCCACGTCTTTCTCTATGGCCCGGACGAGCGCCAGGTCTACGACGCATCCATCTCCGGCATCACCGTGGCCGCGGCGCCCCCGCCGGCCGCGGACCAGCAGCGCCGACGCTGACGAGGCGGGTTCGCGGGCGGCGGGGGTCGGACCAGGAACGGCCCGGGGATGGATGGTCCCGCAACCGGGGCGGTCTTCCCCGGTCGGCCCGTGGCGCCCGGGGAACCCGCCGACCGACGCCGGCCGCCGGGGCCGCCGGCCGGCCGCTCTGTCCGCTCCGGCCGGATCGCATGGTAGGATGGGATTGGCTGGCGCCGGAACGTGGCGCCAACCGGACTCTCCCGCCGTCCTCCGGACGCCGGCGCCGACCCGACGGCCCGGCGGCCGTGAACCCCGCCTTCGGCCCGCGAGGTTCCACATGCGTGACCGGACCCCTTCGATGGCGCTTCTTCTGGCCGCGGCCGGCGCGTACCTTGCCGGCACGGCGCCGGGAGGGGGCGCGCAGCCGCTCTCCGGGACCCCCGAAGACCTGCAGCGGGCGCTGCAGCGGCGCTACGATCTCGTCCGGGACTTCTCGGCCGACTTCATCCACACCTATCAGGGCGGCCTGCTGCGAACGACGCTCGTCGAGAGCGGCACGGTCCTCGTCAAGAAGCCGGGCCGGATGCGGTGGGACTATCGGGAGCCGGACCGCAAGCTCTACCTCTCCGACGGCAGATATCTCTATTCGCATATCCCGGAAGACCGCCAGGTGATCGTCGGCGAGCTCCCGGGCGCCGGCGAGGCCACCACCCCGGCCCTGTTCCTGGCCGGCCGGGGGAACTTCGCGACCGACTTCACGGCGGCGTTCGACGCCGTCGACGACCCGCCGCCGAACAGCCGGGTCCTGCGTCTGACGCCGACGCGCCCGGAACGCGACTTCGAGTTCCTGATCGTGGTCGTCGACGCGCCGTCGCTGGCCATCGTCCGGCTGATCGCCCACGACCTGCAGGGCGGCGTGTCGACCTTCCACTTCTCCAATCTCCGGGAGAACGTGGGCCTGCCGGACAACCCGTTCACGTTCTCCATTCCACGAGACGCCGATGTCATCGACACCACCACGTCCGGCGCGTTCCGATAGGAATCCGCGCCGCGGAACCGCGCTCGAAGAACCGGCCGGGCGGGGAGCGAAGCCGCGGGGCGGCGGCTCCCGGGCCCGCCGTTCTTCGGCGGCCGCCCTGGCGGCGGCCGGGCTCGGCCTGGCCCTCGCCGCCGGCTGCGCGACCACCGCCACGGACCGCGCCCGCGCCGCGGAGCTGGCCGAGAACTTCGACGAAGCGGTGATCGAGTACACGCAGGCGCTCGATGAACGGCCCGACGACCGGGACCTCCAGCGGGACCTCGAGCGCGCGAAGCTGCGCGCCGCGCAGTACCACCAGACGGAAGGGCTTCGTCTCGCCGGCCTGGGGAACCACGAGGACGCGCTGGTCGAGTACCAGATCGCGGCCGAGCTCGACCCCGCCAACCAGACCGTGCAGGAGGCGCTGCGCGAGACCGGCGCGCTGGTGCTGACCCGGCGCGCCGCCCTGCGCGCCGGACAGACGGAAACCGAGGCGTTGATCGAACGGACCCGGTTCCTCCCCGCCGCGGGGCTGGAGCTCCCGGACGACGCCCTCCCCGACTCGCTCGTCTTTCGAGACGCGGGCACGCGCGACGTGTTCACGGCGCTGGGCCTGTTCTCCGACGTCAACGTCGTCTTCGATCCGGACTTCGTCGACGAGCGGATCTCCGTCGACCTGCGCGGCGTACGCCTGTCCGCGGCCCTCGCGTCGGTGAGCCGTTCCAGCGGGAACTTCTACCGCGTCACCGCGCCGCGCACGGTCACCGTGATCCCGGACACCTCCGCCAAGCGGACCGAGTACGAGGAGGAAGTGGTTCGGACCTTCTATCTGAGCAACGCGGACATCGAGGAAACCGTCAACCTGCTCCGCCTCGTCCTTGACCTGCGCCGGCTGTCGCACGTCTCCGCGACCCGCGCCCTCTCGATCCGCGACACGCCCGAGCGCGTGGCGGCCGCCGCCCGCCTCATCGCGGCCATCGACAAAGCGCCGCCCGAGGTGGTGATCGACGTGGAGCTGCTGGAAGTCGATCGGCGGCGGCTGCGCGGCTACGGCCTCCAGTTCGCGACGGTGACCGGCGAGGGCGCCGCGAGCGAGGCGGGCATCGACGACCGGATCACCTTCGGCGAGTCCGGCCTGTCCCTCGACGACCTGGGCCGCCTGTCGCCGGCGGACGTCATGATCGCCAACCTGCCGGGACTGTTCTATCGTCTGCTGAAGAGGGACCAGCACACGCACACGCTGGCCAACCCCCATCTCCGCACGTCGGCGGGACAGACCGCGACGGCGCAGTTCGGCGACGAGGTGCCGGTTCCCATCACCCAGTTCACCCCGTTCGCGGCCGGCGGCCTGCAGCAGCAGCCGGTGACGTCGTACAACTACCGCAACGTCGGCGTCAACATCGAGATAACCCCCCACATCCACCACGACGACGAGGTCTCGCTCGAGATCCTCATCGAGGTGATCACCGTTTCGGGGGTGGGGTACGGCGGCATCCCGACTTTCGGCGAACGGTCGATCAATACGACCATCCGCCTGCGGAACGGCGAGACCAACATCCTGGCGGGGCTGATCCGCGACGACGAGCGGGAAGTGCTGCAGGGCGTTCCCGGCCTGAGCGACCTGCCGCTCATCGGCCGGATCTTCTCCCGCAACCGCCTGGAAGTGCAGGAGACCGACATCATCGTGACCCTGACCCCGCGCGTCCTCCGGGGCCTGGAACTGGACGAGACCGACCTCCGGGCGTTCCGCTACGACGGCGACGCCGGCGCGCCGCTCGACGCGGTCAACCGACGGCGGACGGATCCGGTGCAGATTCCCGGCGCGCTGCGTCCGCCCCCCGCGGCGCGGCCCGCACCGGGGGCCGGTACGGACCCCGGGCAGGTGCTCCCGATCCGGCCTCCGCCAATCGAGCCCCGGTGACCTGGCCGCCCGTGGTGGAACCGTGGTGGAACGCCCGCCCCCCCAGGGAACTGACGCGGCTGTTCCTGCCCGTGGCGGTATCGTCGTTCGTCTTCGGCGCGATCGCGGACGACCGCCGTCTCCCGATTCCAGAACGCGGGTGAGAACCGGCCGGTTCCCGCCGCGCGGCGGCCCGGGCGTCCGCGGTCGACGTCGCCAGCGGCTTCTCGACGAAGACCGGCGTCACGGAGTCTCGACGTCGATGCGGGCCCCGAGGCCGAGCAGGCGCTCGACGAGCTGCGCATAGCCCCGCTCGACCGTCTCCAGGGGGTGAATGCGGCTGGTGCCGGCCGCGGCCAGCGCCGCCGCGATGAGGGCCATCCCCGACCGCAGATCCCGGCTGTCGAGAGCGCGGCCGACCAGGGACGCGGGACCGTTGACGATCATGCGGTGGGGATCGCACAGGAAGAGGTTCGCGCGCATCCCGCTCAACTGCTCGAGGGCGAACAGCCGCAGTTCGTACATCCAGTCGTGGATCAGCGTGCTTCCCTGCGCCTGCGTCGCGAGGACGCAGACGAGACTGACCATGTCGCTCGGGAATCCCGGCCACGGCGCGGTGGTGATCTGCCGGACGGACGCCGGCGCCGACGGGCGCAGCCGCAGCCGGTCGCCGTCCAGCTCGCAGTCGATGGCCATTCTCCGGAGGACGGAGGCTATCGGTTCGAGATCGTCGGCAGCGGCCCCGTGCACGTCGACCTCGCCGCCCGTCACCGCCGCCGCGACGGCCCAGCTTCCCGCCTCGACGTAGTCGCCGCCCAGGCGATGCTCCACCCCCGACAGGCGCCGACCGCCGGCGATGCGCACCGTGGAGGTGCCCGCGCCCTCGATTTCGGCCCCCATCCGGGTCAGGAACCGGCACAGCTCGACGACGTGGGGCTCGCAGGCGGCATGGCGGACTTCGCTCACCCCGGGGGCGGCGGCCGCGGCCAGCAGGGCGGTCTCGGTGCCGGTGACCGACGCCTCTTCCAGATACAGGGACGCCGGCCGCAGGCCGTCCGGCGCCTCCAGCACGAGGTCGCCGCCGCGGTCCGGCAGACGCCGGACTCCCATCGCCTCCAGCGCCTGCAGATGAACGGCCAGGGTGCGCCGCGCGGGGAAGTCGCCGCCCGGGGGGGCCAGGCGCACCCGGCCGAGCCGAGCCAGCAGGGGGCCGCACAGCAGCACCGAGCCCCGCAGCCGGCCGACCAGGTCGCGGTCGGGGACGTCGCCGGTAATCCGGGCGCCGCCGACCCGCAGGGTGGTGGTTCCGCCTCCCTCGATCCGCGCTCCGAGCCCGCGCAGCAGGTCCGACATCACCTGCACGTCCTTGATGCGCGGCACGTTGGTGAGTACGCAGGCGGCGTCCGTCAGCAGGCAGGCGGCAAGCAGCGGCAGCGCCGCGTTCTTGTTGCCCCCGACGTCGACGCGGCCTTCCAGGCGATGACCGCCCTCGACCACCAGACTCGTCAGGCCCTCGCTCACCGGTCTCGCCATGTCGGCTTCATCCCGACGCGCCGGGTTGCGGCGCGGACTCCTCGCCCGGAGAGCGCCGCCTTCGGCGCCGCTCGCCGCCCAACCAACCCGACAGGAGTCCGCGCCGTCTACGACGCGGACTCCTCGCCCGGAGAGCGCCGCCTTGCGGCGCCGCTCGCCGCCCGACCAACCCGACAGGAGTCTACGGCGCGAACTCCCGTCCGAAGTCGCCGAGGCACACGACCTCGTCGCGCAGGACCAGACCGAACCGCCGGGCGACCGCGGCGCGGCACACCTCGATCAGGCGGCGCACGTCGGCGGCGGCGGCGCCTCCCTCGTTCACGATGAAGTTCCCGTGCAGCGGCGACACCACCGCCGCCCCGATGCACCGCCCCTTGAGCCCCGCGCGGTCGATCAGGGCGCCAGCCGAGGGCGGCACGCCGGCCGGCAGCCGGCCGTCCTCGGGGCGCGGGTTCTGGAACACGCACCCCGCCGACGCCAGACCGAGCGGCTGCGTCCGCTTGCGAAACGCCAACGACCGGCGGGCTGCCGCGCGCAACTCCCCCGCCTCCCCCCGGCCCACCCGGAACTCCGCCCAGCGCACCAGCTCGCCGGTGCGCCGCACGCGGCTGTCGTCGTACCCGAACGCCATGGACGACCGCGGCGCCGCGGTCTCGGCGCCGCCGCGGTCCACCAGGCCCACCGCGATCACCCGATCGCCGATCGACCGCCCCTCGAAGTGCGCGTTGCCCCGAATCGCGCCACCCACCGTGCCCGGGGTGCCCGCCCAGCGTTCGAGCCCGGACAGGCCGCGTTGAATCGTCCAGCGCACCAGGTGGTTGACGGTCACGCCGCCGTCCGCCCGCACCACGCCGGGTCCGGTGCGGGAGATCGCGCCGTGACGCAGGCGCACGACGAGGCCGCGCACGCCGGCGTCGGCCACCAGTACGTTCGAGCCGCCGCCGAGCACGGTCAGCGGCAGATCGAGCGCGGCCGCGACCCGCGCCGCGGCGGCGAGATCCGACGCCTGGGCGGTCTCGACCAGCCAGTCCGCCGCCCCTCCGGTGCGGAAGGTCGTGAGCCCCGCGAGCGGCGCCCGCGGACGGACCCGGTCTCCGAAGGCCGCCGCAAGGCGGGCGCCCGCCCTTTCGACCGTCGTCACGGATCGCCGATCGCCAGCCCGCGAGACCGCGGCCGGTCCCGTCACGAGGTCACCGCGCTTCCCGGTTCGGGCCTCCCCCCGCCTGGCCCGCCGGCGGCGGGAGGCGCCGTCGGCGCGAGACGCATCAGCCTCCGCTCCAGCTCGATGAGGGCGCCGACGGCGGCGCGATGGTCGCAGGCGTCGAAGGCGATCCAGTCTCCCGGACCGAGCTGGCCGGCCACCCCCAGGTCGGCGGTGATCACCGTGCCGATCACCGCATAGCCGCCGCTGGTCTGCCGGTCCGCCATGAGCAGAATGGGATGGCCCGAGGGAGGAACCTGGATCGTACCCGGCGGGGTGGCGGCCGACAAAACCGGCGCCGCATCGGCGAGGCCGATCACGGGACCCTCGAGGCGATAGCCCATCCGGTTCGAATCGGACCCGATGGCGAAGCGGCTGTCCGCGAACCGCTCCAGGGCCCCGCGCTCGAACCGGCGCGCATCCGGTCCGGGGACGAACCGGACCGTCGCCCCGCCCGCTGGCGGCGGCAACGTGAAACGCCGCCGTCCCGGGACCGGCATGCCGCCGGCCGGGCCCACGTCGAGGCGGTCGCCGGCCCGGAGCGGCCGCCCCCCGAGGCCCCCGAGGCGGCTCGCGAGGTCGGTGCTCCGGCTCCCCAGGCGCGGGGGCACGTCGATGCCCCCGCGCACGGCCAGGTAGGCCCGCGCCCCCGCCGTCCGGCGGCCGAACCGGAGACGGCTCCCCCGTCCCGCGCGGACGGCGAGGCCGGTCGGCGCCAGCCGCCCGTCGAGGTGCAGATCGAACCGCGCCCCGGTGACGGCGAAGAAGGTGTCGGCGAGGAACTCGATAGCGGGACCGACCAGGGTGGCCTCGAGGGTGGCCCGGTCCGGGGGGTTGCCGACGAGCAGGTTCGCCGCGCGATGGGCCGCCGGGTCCATCGGCCCCGCAACCGGCACGCCGAGGTGCTGGTAGCCCCATCGTCCGCCGTCCTGCACCGTGGTCAGGAGCCCCGGGTCGTCCACGCGGATCACGGCCCGTCTCCGGTCAGCGGCGCGCCGGGCGGCAACGGCTCGAAGCGGACCCGGTCGCCCGGAGCCACGAGACCCGGCGGATGGCGCCCGGCGTCGAACATGCGGACCCCGGTACGGCCGACGATCCGCCACCCGCCGGGGGCGGCGGTGGGATACACCCCGGTCTGTCCGCCCGCTATCCCCACCGAGCCGGCGGGCACCGCGAGGCGGGGCGTCGGGCGCCGGGGCATCGCGATGCGCGGGTCGACGGCGCCCAGGTACGCGAACCCGTGCAGGTACCCGACCATGTAGACGCGATAGCTGACGGCGGCGTGCCGCCGGACGACCTCGGCCGCCGAGCACCCCGCGAACGCCGCCACCTCGTCCAGGTCGGGGCCGGCGGCGCCGCCGTAGCGCACGGGAACGACGACCTCCCGGGACGCTTCCGCTCCCGGCGCCGGCGCGGACGCCGCCTCCTCCAGCGCCGCCCACACCCGGCCGGCATCCCCCCGCAGGGGATCGACGTACACGGTCACCGCGTGGTAGCTCGGAACGACGTCCCGCACCCCGCGGTGCCGGCCGGCGGCGACCCGCGCCGCCGCCGCCACGACCCTGGCGTTGACGCCCGGATCGATGCGCGGCTCGAACTCCAGGGTGACGGCGGCGTCGCCGGCCAGGCGTATCCGCCAGTCGCGGGCCGGGTGCGCCTGCTCGGTCACGGTCGCCACCGTCTCATCGGATGCGCGCTCTCTCGCGGGTTGCCCGCGCCGTCACGGCTCGCCGGAGAGGCGCCCGGACGCCGGGTCATGCGCCACCCGCGGTCCGCCCGCTTGCGAGGAAGCCGCGAGCGCCTCCAGAAGCCGTCCGTGGATGCCGCCGAACCCCCCGTTCGACATCGCCACCACGAGATCGCCGTCCTGCGCCTCGTCCGCCACCGCGCGGACGATGTCCGCGATCTCCGGCAGGTGCCGGGCGCGTCCGCCCCCGCCGCGGATCGCGGCCGCCAGCTCCGGCTCCGACAGCCGCTCGTCCGCCGGCAACGTCGAGCGGTACACGCGCGCGACGATCGTTTCGTCCGCGGCGCCGAAGGCCTCCGCGAACGCCGCCTGGAAGACGCGCCGGCACGCGGTGGCCGAGCGGGGCTCGAACAACGCCCAGATCCGGCGCGACGGAAACGCCGCCCGCAGCCCCGACAGCGTCTCCCGAACCGCGGTCGGGTGGTGCGCGAAGTCGTCGTACACGGTCACCCCCCGCGCGCGCCCGCGGACCTCGAGACGCCGTCGAACGCCGGCGAACCGCGGGATCGCCTCGATGACGGCGGCGGCCTCCACCCCCGCGGCGCGGGCCGCGGCGAACGCCGCCAGCACGTTCCGCACGTTGAACGCGCCGACCAGCGGCGCGCGCACCCGGCCGACCCGCGCGCCGCGATGCTCGACCGTCAGCGTCGTGCCGTCGGGGCCCGGCTCGACCGCCGTCGCCCGCCAATCGGCTTCGCGCGCCAGCCCGAACGTCTCCACCGGACAGGGCGCCTCCGCCTTCATCTCGAGCGCGGCGCGGCTGTCGGCGCCGACGAGCAGCAGCCCCCGCCGGGGCAGCAGCGCCACGAACCGCCGCACCGCCGTCCGGACCGCCTCGAAGTCGGCGTAGACGTCGGCGTGATCGAACTCCAGGTTGCCCACCACCGCGACGTCCGGCAGGTACTTCAGGAACTTCGCGGTCTTGTCGAAGAACGCGCTGTCGTACTCGTCGCCCTCGATCACGAACTCGCGGCCCCCGCCCAACCGGTAGCTGGAGTCGAAGTTCCCGGCCAGGCCGCCGATCAGGAAGCTCGGGTCGCGGCCCCCCGCGGTCAGCAGCCAGGCGACGAGGGACGCGGTCGTCGTCTTGCCGTGCGTGCCGGCGACCACGATCGAGCGGCGGTCCCACAGCCACGTCTCCCGCACCATCTCGGGCAGCGAGCGGTAGCGGAGCCCGCGATCGAGCACCGCTTCGACTTCCGGATTCCCCCGCGACACCGCGTTCCCGATGACCACGAGGTCGACGTCCGCCGCGAGGTGCGACGCATCGAAGCCGTCCCGGCAGGGAATCCCCCGCGCCGCGAGAAAGTCGCTCATCGGCGGGTAGACGTGCCGGTCGGAGCCGCCGACGACGTGCCCGCCCTCCTTGAGCATGGCCGCGAGGGTGGCCATCGCGGTGCCGCAGATTCCGATCAGGTGGACCTTCATGCGCAGGTTCGCGGCCGGTCAGCGGACCGCCGATTCGGTCACCGCGACCCGGGGGCGCGGGCCGCCGACCACCCGGACCTCGACCCCCAGCGGCACGGTCAGGGCCGGTCCGGTGGTGTGACCGGTCGGGAACCCGAACAGCACCGGCCCCGGAAAGGCGGCGAGCAGGTCCGCGACGACGCCGCGGGCGGTGGACCGGCCGTCCGGCTCGTCGCATCCCGGAAACTCGCCGCACACGACCGCGGCGGCGCGGCCCAGCACGCCGCTTCCGAGCAACTGGGTCAGCATGCGGTCGATGCGGAAGGGGCGCTCGCCGACGTCGTCGAGCAGCAGCACGTACCCGGCCGGCGGGGAGAACGCGTGGGGCGTGCCGAGGGAAGCCGTCAACTGGGTGAGGGTGCCGCCGAGCAGGGGGCCGCGCACGTCGCCCGGCCGCAGCCCCTGGACGCCGTCGGCCGCGAGCTCCCCCATCGGCGCGCCGGCCATCAGGCCGCGCCGGAAGGAGTCCTCGTCCCAGGCCCCGGCGCCGCCGCCCAGATTGACCACCATCGGCCCGTGGAAGCAGACTACCCCGCGGACGGTCGTGAGCCAGGCCAGCAACGCGGTGAGGTCGCTGTGCCCGATGAACGCCCGGGGGACGCCGCCGACGTCGGCATCGTCGAGCAGCGGGAGGAGCTGGGCGCTCCCGTATCCTCCGCGCGCCCCGATCACCGCGGCGACCGCGGGGTCGCGCCACGCCGCGGTCAACGCGGCGGCGCGCCGGCGGGCCTCGCCCGCGACGTAGCCGCGGCGGTCGAAGACCCCCTCCGTCAGCACCGGCTGCAGGCCGAGCCGCTCGATCTCGGCCACCCCGCGGTCGAACCGGCTCCGGTCGAACGGACTCGCCGGCGCCACGATCGCGATCCGGTCGCCGGACACGAGACGGCGCGGCTTCCGCATCAGGCCCGCGCCATCGCTTCCGCCACCGACCGGTGCTCGGCGGAACCGATCCGTTCCAGAATCTGCCGGCGCGGCCGCGGGCGGCGCGGCCGGTCCCCGGCGAGGAACCGGGCCTTGACGCGCTCCTGACGCGCCCGCGCCCGTTCGACCAGCCGCTCGTCCAGGTCTCCGGCCTCGACCGCGTGGACGATCGCCTCGAGCACCGACGCGTGCCGTTCGACCGACGCGCCGCACACGAGGACGGTGTCGCACCCCGCCGCGACGGCCTCGACGGCCGCCCGCTCCACCGTCCGGTCCGCGGTGATCGCCCCCATCTCCAGATCGTCGGTCACGACGAGTCCGCGGTGGCCGCACTCGCCGCGCAGGATCCCGTCGACGACGGCGCGGGACAGGGTCGCCGGACGGTCCTCGTCCAGCGCCGGATAGACGACGTGGGCGGTCATCACGGCCGCGGCGTCCGCCGCCACGGCGGCGCGGAACGGCGCGATCTCGTGCGCGCGAAGCCGCTCCGGATCGTACTCGACCACGGGAAGCTCCCGGTGGGAATCGACCCGGGCGCCGCCGTGTCCGGGAAAGTGCTTGGCGCCGGCCGCGACCCCGCCGGCCTGCAGACCGGCGATGATCCGGGCGCCGATCCGCCCCACCGTCTCCGGGTCCGACGACAGCGCGCGATCTCCGATCACGGGGTCGGCCGCCTCGTCGTGGAGATCGAGTACCGGCGCGAAGTCGAGGGTCACGCCCACCGCCGAGAGCTCGGCCGCGAGCGCCCGCGCGAAGCGGTCCGCCAGCTCGTCGGCGCCGTGCCTCCCCAGGTGGGCCATCGCCGGCCACTCGGTGAACGGCGCCCGCAACCGGGCGACCCGCCCCCCTTCCTGGTCGATGCCGACCCACGGCGGCGTCTCCCGCCCGAGCCCTCCGACCTCGAACGCGAGCTCCGCGACCTGCTCCGGCGCCTCGACGTTGCGCTTGAATAGCACGACGCCGCCGAGGTCCCATTCCCGCGCGAGGGCGCGCAGTTCGACGGGGACCGCGGCCCCGTCGAACCCGGCCATCAGCAACTGGCCCACGTGACGATGCAGAGCCGTCAAGGTCGATGCGCCCTCGCGCCGGCGCACCGCCCGCGGACGCGCCCCCACTCTCGACACGACACGGGAACCGCGGAACGACCCGGGCCGGCACGACGAGGCCGCGCCGGCCGTCTGCGGCGGAGCCCGGAGCCGCGGGCGGGCGGGGCCGGCGAGAACGCCGGCCGGAGCGGGACGGCCGGCGGCGCAAGGCATGGCACCCCGCGATTATAATGCGCGCGTGCAAGTGCACGCTTCGGCGCCCACGCGCATCGACCTGGCCGGGGGCACGCTCGACATCTGGCCGCTGTACCTCTTCCATCCGGGCGCGCAGACGGTGAACGCGGCCATCGCGCAGCGCGCGGTCTGCACGGTGTCGGCGAGCCCGGACGGCCGCCTGCACGTCGTGTCCGAGGACACCGGCGCCGCCCTGTCCGCCGACGGATGGCGGGAGCTCGCCACCGACGGCGACAACCGCCTGCTCGCCCACGTCGTCCGGTTCTTCGAAGTCGACGGCGTGCGCGTCGCCACGCGCGCGGCCTCGCCCGTCGGGGCGGGGATCGCGGGCTCGTCCGCGCTGAACGTCGCGGTGTGCGCCGCCCTCGCCGCCTGGCGCGGGGTCAACTATCCGGCCGAGCGGCTCCTGACCCTGGCGATGAACCTGGAGGCCCGCACGCTGGGCATTCCCACCGGCGTCCAGGACTACCGGCCGGCCCTGCACGGGGGTGTCTCGGCGATCGAACTCGGGCCCGCCGGCGTGCGCCGGGTCGCGCTCGACGTCGATCCCGCGGACCTCGGGCAGCGTATCGTGCTCGCCTACAGCGGCGACTCCCGATCGTCGGGCATCAACAACTGGGAGATCACCCGACGCCACATCGACGGCGATCCCGCGATCGTCGCCCACCTCCGGCGCATCGCGGAGATCGCGGCGGCCGCCCGCGACGCCCTGACCCGGCGCGACTGGACCGGGCTGGCGAGACAGGTGACGCGGGAGTGGCGTGAACGGCAGGCCCTCGCGCCCGGGGTCACGACGCCGGCCATCGACCGGCTCTTCGCGGCCGCCGCCGAGGCCGGGGCGGCGGCCGGAAAGGTCTGCGGCGCCGGCGGGGGCGGTTGCGTCTTCTTCCTGGTCGATCCGCACCGGCGCGACGCGGTGCGCGCCGCCCTGGCCGGGGCCGGCGCCCGCCTGCTCGACAACGCCATCGACGTCGACGGCCTCCGCGTCGAACGTCTCGCCTGACCGTCCGTGGTGAACGTCCAGGCGCGCCGCCGGTCCGCGCATCCGCTTCAGAAGCCGAACCCGGCCGCGGTGTGCGCCACCACGCCGCCCCGCAGGTCGTGGCCGACGTCGAACTGCACCGTGCCGAACACCGGAATGGACAGGAACACGCCCACGCCGACGCCCTCCAGCATCGGGCCGCGCGCGAACCCCGCGTTCCAGACGGCCGCCGTGTCGTAGAAGAGGCGGAGTCCCGTCCTGCCGGCCGCGACCGGAGAATTGATCGGCAGGCGCAGTTCGACCGAAGCCGCCAGCAGGCGGTCGCCCGCGCGCGCGCCGAATTTCCACCCGCGCAGCGTGCCGGCGCCGCCGAGCAGCGAACGCTCGTACGGCGGCAGCGGCGCCGAGGCGCCCTCGTACAGCACGCGGGCAGCCAGCACCGCCTGTCCGCCGACGCCCTTGAACGCCTGCGCATCGACCTGCGGCCGGAAGACGGCGGCCGGACTTCCGTCCACCGACAGCCGCTCCACGGCGGCGCGCAGCCTCACGTCGTCGCGCGGGAACGCGCCGGACAGGCGGTCGTACTCCAGGCCGACGATCACCCGCGTCAGCCGATCCGCCAGCTCCCCGAAGACCACGTCCTCCCACGCCGCCTCCACGTCGACGCGCACGCCGAGGGCCAGACGGCGGTCGAAGCCTCCCCAACGCCGCGACCGGCGATCCTCCAGTTCGAAGTAGGGATGCATCCGCCGGCCGGACGAAGCGCCCCCGCGCACGCGGCCGGACGCCCCGTCCCCGAACGGGTTCTCCACCTCGACGGCCGTACGGCGGTCGCCTCCCCAGGTCACCGGAACGGAGAGCCGGCCGGCCGGTCCGGGCACGTCGACCAGGCTGAAGCGCAGGCCCCAGGCCATGCCGTACCCCTCCTCGTAGCGCAGGACGGGCAGGAACATCAACCGGTCGCGGAGCCCCGCCCGCGGCCGTTCGCGGACCACGATCACCAACGCGATGCGATCCGTCGCGGTCAGCGACCGGTAACGCTTGCGCACCTCGACCGTCTCGAAGCGCCCGCTGTCGGTCAACCGGCGGGCGACGGCGTCCAGCCCCCCGCGGTCTACGACGTCGCCCACGGCGATGCCGGCGAGGTTCGCGACCTCGTCGTCGGGTATGGAGTGGTTGCCGTGTATCCGGATCTCGACGACCGTTTCCGCCGCGGCTGCGCCGGCCGCCGCGCCGAGGGACAACGCCGCGCCGAATGCCCCGGCGCGCGCCCACGCCGCGCGGGGGGCGCCGCGCGCCGTCACGGGCCGGTCTCGGTATGGTCGCGGTAGTTCTCGGGCGTGATGACGACTTCGCCCGATCCGGCGAGGGAACGCCCGGTCCGCCCGTTTATCGTGAAATGGAACGCGGCGGCGTTCTCGACTTCGAGGCGAATCTCGTCCTCCGCCTCGTACGCCACCGCTTCGCCGGCCTGCATGACGCGGGACACCACCGGCTCGCCGTCCACCGTCAGCGCTACGCGGCCCTCGGCGCCGGGCCGGAGGACGATGGCCAGCGCCTCGCGGTCCGCCGCTCCCCCCGCACGCTCGACCGGCGTCGCCGGGGCGGCGGCATCTCCCGGACCCGGGGGGACGTTCGACATGCTGCGTATTCCGAAGAACAACAACGTCACCAGCGGCGCCCCGACGACCAGCAGCTTGACCAGCGTCTCGACCATCTGCCGCGCGCTGGGAACCTGCGCGAGATCGATCGGCCGGCCCGCGTCCGAGTCCGCTTCGGCCGGCGCCTGCGCCATGAAGGCGCGCGTCGTCTGCTCGGGGTCCAGCCCGACCTCGCTCGCATAGGCCCGCACGAAGGCGCGCGTGAAGATCCCGCCCGGCAAAGGGTCGAAGTCGTTCTGTTCGATGGCCTCCAGCGCACCGATGGAGATCTTCGTCGTCGCGGCGATGTCGCGGAGCTCCAGGTTCCTGGCTTCCCGCGCGGCCCGCAGACGCGCCCCCACGTCCGTCGGCGGCGGCGGCGGCGGGTCCGAGACGACGTTCAGTATTCCCAGCATCGGCGAATCTCCGTCACGATCGCGCTGAGCGCATCGAAGGCGCCCGCGGGTCCGGGCTCCGCGAAGAGACCGGTCGCGGCCACCCCGGCCGCGCCCGCATCGAGCACTTCCCTGGCCCCGCCGACGGTCACCCCGCCGATCGCCAGCACCGGAAGGGGCGCCGCCCGGGCCGTGGCGGCGAGCGCATCGACGCCGCAGGGGGCGCGGCCCGGCTTCGACGCGGTCGCGTACACGGCGCCCAGGACCAGATAGTCCAGACCGCCCTCGGAAGCCACGCGCGCCGCCTCGGCCGCCCCGTGCACGGAACGCCCCAGCAGGAACCCGGGGGGCGCGTGACGCCGCATCACCGGGGCGGGAACCGAGGAGGTCCGCAGATGCACGCCGGCCGCCCCGGCCGCCAGCGCCACGTCGAGTCTGTCGTTGACCAGCACGACGCTCGCGGTCCCCAGCGCAACGTCCACCGCATGCGAAACCAGCTCGAACAACGCGCGATCGGGCAGGTCGGGCTCGCGGATCTGAACGACGTCCACCCCGGCCGCGACGGCCGCCGCGATCTGTCTCTCCAGGGCCTCGGTGCCGCCGCCCCCCGGTGCGAGCCGACGCCGGCTCGTGACCAGCGCGACCAGGGGCCGCCGGGTCAGGGCTTGCGCAACCAGGAACCGGCCTCCTCCGCGAGCGCACGCTCCACGCCGGCGGCGGGCGGCGGCCGCTCGGGCTCGCGCCCGCGGCGCCGCCGGACGACGGCGCCGAGCACGACCCGCAACTCCCATACGCCGAGGCCGAGGCACACGAGACCGACGCCCGACACCGCGCCCCGGACCCCGTCCAGGCGCACCGCGCTCCCCCAGAACGGCAGGATATCGACGAAGTGGTTGCGCTCCCACACGAACGTCCAGGGCGCCAGCAGCAGCACCAGACCCGTCTCCAGGAAATAGACGATCAGCAGGATCCGCGCCGTTCGGTGAATCTCGCCCTCCCCCCGGGCCCGCCCCGGTCACCCGATGGTATCAGACTAAGGAAGACGGTCGGAACGTTCGGCGATGCGCCGGCGAACAGCCGTGGCGGGCCAGCGCCGCCAGATGCTCCCGGGTCGCATATCCCTTGTGGCGATGGAATCCGTAGCGCCCGTCGGCCTCGTGCAGGCGGACCATCTCGCGGTCCCGCCGCACCTTGGCCACGATCGAGGCGGCGGCGATGCACGCGCAGCGCCGGTCTCCCCCGACCACGCCGCGCTGCGGAATGAAGAGCGACGGCACGCGGAACGCATCGACGAGCACGAAGTCGGGCAGCGGCGCCAACTCGCGGAGCGCATCCCGCATCGCGGCCAGGGACGCTCGATGCACGTTGATCCGATCGATCTCCGCCGGCCCCCGCATCCCCACCCCCCACGCCAGGCAGGAACGCAGGATACGGTCGCAGAGGCGCTCCCGCGCCGCGGGGGTCAGCAACTTCGAATCCCGAAGCCCGTCCAGGCGCCGGGAGGACAGTATCACCGCGGCGGCCACCACCGGACCCGCCAGGCATCCCCGGCCGGCCTCGTCGACCCCCGCGACCCGGACGAACCCCATCCGGCGCAGCGCGTTCTCGGCCGTACGGCGCGCGGACGCATGGCGCGGCCGGGCTGCTCCCGTCGAACCCGCCGATTTCCGGTTGTCGAGCGCCACGTTCCCGCCCGCGGCGACGGCGCCGCGGCATCGGCCGGGCTGCTACCGCTTCGCGCCCTCGCTCGGCCGCCGCCGTTCGCGCAGCCGGGCCGCACGCCCCCGCAGGCCGCGCAGGAAGTAGAGCTTCGCCCGCCGCACCCGCGCCGCGCGCCCCACCTCGATCTTGTCGATCGACGGCGAGTGCAACGGAAAAATGCGTTCGACGCCCTGTCCGAAGGACACCTTCCGGACCGTGAACGTCGCCCGCGGCCCGCCGCGCCGGATCGAGATGACGACGCCCTCGAAGACCTGTATGCGTTCCTTCTCTCCCTCGCGGATCCTGACGTGCACGCGAACCGTCAGGCCCGGCCGCAGGTCCGGACGCTCGCGCAGTTGCTCCTGTTCTATCGTTTCGATGGCATTCATCTGACCGCTCCAGGCTCGGAACCGGCCCTCCCGGCCGCCCCGCCGCTCACGTTCGCGTTCCGCGAGGACCCGTCACTCCTCGCGGACGCGGCTCCTCAACTCGTCCAGGATCGCCCGGTCCTCACCGTCCAGGGCCGCCGCGTCCAGAAGGTCCGGCCGGCGGGCCAGCGTCCGCTTCAGCGCCTCCCGCTTGCGCCAGCGGCGGATTTCCCCGTGGTGCCCCGACAGCAGGACGTCGGGCACCGTCCGCGGCCCGATCGCCGCCGGCCGGGTGAAGTGCGGATGGTCGAACACCCCCCGCACGAACGAATCGTCGTCGACGGAGCGGGCGTCGCCGACGACGCCGGGCACGAACCGGGCCGCCGCGTCGACCACCGCCGCCGCCGGCAGCTCCCCGCCGGTCAGCACGTAGTCGCCGATGGATATCTCTTCCGTCGCCACCAGATCCCGCACCCGCTCGTCGATTCCCTCGTAGCGGCCGCAGAGCAGGACCACGCGCCGCAGACGGCTCAGCCGCAACGCCTCCCGATGCGAGAACGGCCGGCCCTGCGGCGACATCAGCGCCACCGCGTCCGGCGGACCGTGCCGGTCCCGGATCGCGGCGACCGCCGCGACGAACGGCTCGGCCTTCATCACCATCCCCGGCCCCCCGCCGTAGGGCACGTCGTCGACGGTGCGGCGGCGGTCCGCGGTGTAGTCGCGCAGGTCGTGCACGCCGAGCCGCACGATCCGCCGCTCCAGGGCCCGGCCGAGCACGCCTTCCCGCACCATCGCGTTCACCAAGTGCGGAAAAGCGGTGACGATGTCGAACCTCAGCTATCCGTCCTCCGGCGCCCCGCGCCGCCGCGGGCGCGGCGAGCGGTTGACGTCCAGCAGCCCCTCCGGCGGGTCGAGGGTGATCAACCGCGCGCGCGGGTCGATGCGCACGCAGATCGGGGCGGCCAGCGGCACCTGCACCTCGGCGGAAGCCTCCTGCCGGACGATCAACCGATGCGCCTCGCCTCCTCCCTCGATCGACACGACGGTCCCCACCGCGCGCCCCCCGACCGTCTCCACGCGGCATCCGATCAGCTCGTGGTAGTGAAAGGTACCGGCCGGCAGGACGCCCAGGGCCTCCGCGGGCACCCGGAGCTCGGCGTCCGCCAGCGCTTCCGCCCCCGGAATGGTCCCCACGCCGTCGAAGCCGACGATGGGCCGGCCCCGGTGGAAGCGCACGTCCCGGACCACGAGCCGTTCGACGCCTCCTCCGCGGCGCACGCAGACGGCGGCGCCGGGCCGGAACCGCTCCTCGGCGAAATCGGTATCCGGATTGACGACGACCCGACCGGCGTTTCCGTGCGGCCGGGCGACGCGTCCCACCGCGATCATCGCGTCCCAGTCCGCGCCCGCCGCCCTTTCCGAAGGGGCGGCCGGGGACGCGTGGCCTTCCCGCGCCGGCGCCTCCATCTGCCCCCCGGAAATCACGGACTCACTGGTCGTCGACGAAGTCCACGACGACGCGCCGGTCCTCGGACTCGGCCGCCAGCGCCGCCAGCACCCGTATGGACTCCGCCGTCCGGCCCTGGCGCCCGATCATGCGGCCGAGGTCCCGGCCCGCGGTCGAGATCTCGACGCGGGTCGTGTCCTGCCCTTCCCGCTCCGTCACCGCGACGTCCTCGGCGCGGTCCGCCAGCTCGCGGGCGACGACCTCGACGACGTCCCGCGCCCGGCTCATGCCGTCACCGCGGGCTCTCCGCCCCCCGACGCGGCGGGACCAGCTTCGGCCGGCGACGCGGGACCAGCTTCGGCCGGCGACGCGGGACCAGCTTCGGCCGGCGACGCGGGACCAGCTTCGGCCGGCGACGCGGGACCAGCTTCGGCCGGCGACGCGGGACCAGCTTCGGCCGGCGACGCGGGACCAGCTTCGGCCGGCGACGCGGCGTCCTCCGGCGGCGCGGGGTGCCTGGCGAGCAACGTACGGACGGTGTCGGACGGACGCGCTCCCTTGCCGATCCAGTACGCCACCCGGTCACGGTCGACCTCGACGACTTCCGGGTCGGCCCGCGGATTGTAGTACCCCAACGACTCCACGAAGCGACCGTCCCTCGGCACGCGCGATTCCATGACCACCACGCGATAGAACGGTCGCCTGGTCGTCCCGACCCGAGTCAATCTGATGGTCAGCATGTCGCCTGTTTTTCCTCCTCGTCCGAGCGTTCCCGCAACCCGCCCCGCCAGCCCGGCGTGCGCCGCCGCGCGACCTCGCGAATGGCGGGCGGCCGCGCGCCGCCCAACCCTCCCTCCAGGAGTCCGCGCCGTCATACGGCCGGAAATCCCCTGGCTAGCGGCCGGGAAAGCGCAGGCCCGGCGGCAGGGCCGGCGGCCGCCGGCCGCGCTTCCCTTTTCGAGGTCGAGACGCGGCGCCGACCGAGCGGAGCGCGCGGCGCATCTCGACGAACTGCTTCAGGAGCCGATTGACCTCCTGCACCGTCGTCCCGCTGCCGCGGGCGATGCGCCGCCGGCGGCTGCCGTTGATGATCTGGTGCTGCACCCGCTCCCGCGGCGTCATGGAGTCGATGATCGCCATGGCCCGCCCGATCGCGCGCGGGTCCACGTCGCCGGGAAGCTGCGAGCCCGTCCCCCCCATCCCGGGAATGAGGTCGACGAGGCGATCCAGCGGCCCCATCCGCTTCACGGCCGCCCACTGATCCCGCATGTCCTGCAGAGTGAAGTCGTTCCGCCGGATCTTGCGTTCCAGGCGCGACGCCTCGTCGCGGCTGACCACCTGCTCCGCCTTCTCGACGAGCGACAGCACGTCGCCCATCCCGAGCATGCGCGACACCAGGCGGTCGGGATGGAACGGATGGAAGTCGTCCATCCGCTCGCCGTCGCCGACGAAGGTCACCGGCACCCCGACCACCGAGACCACCGAGAGCGCGGCTCCGCCTCGGGCGTCCCCGTCCATCTTGGTCAGCACGACGCCGTCTATCCCGATACGCCGGTTGAACTCCCCCGCGCTCCGGATCGCGTCCTGACCGGTCATGGCGTCCGCCACGTAGAGCAGATCCGACGGTTCGACCGCGGCCTTCAGCATCTCCAGCTCGCGCATCAGATCGTCGGCGACGTGCAGACGCCCGGCGGTGTCGACGAGCACCGCGTCGAACCCCAGGTCCCGCGCCGACTCGACCGCGCCCTCGGCGCGGGCGGCCACGCCGGTTCCCGCGGCCGGTTCGTGCGCGCGAATGCCGGCGCCGTCGGCCAGCACCCGCAACTGCTCGATCGCCGCCGGCCGCCGCACGTCGGTCGACACCACCAGCGCGTGCCGGCCCTGGCGCTCCAGCCATCTGGCCAGCTTGACGGCGGTGGTCGTCTTCCCCGCCCCCTGCAACCCGAGCAGCAACACCACCTGGGGGCGGCGGCGGCTCGGCGCCAGTCCGCCCTGCCCGTCGCCCAGCAAGGTCCGGAGCTCGTCGCGCACGATCGCCACGACCTGCTGGGTCGGCGTCAGACTCTCCAGCACCGCGCGGTCGACCGCGCGGTCCCGCACGCGGTCGATGAAGGCGCGGACGACCTTGAAGTTGACGTCGGCCTCGAGGAGGGCCAGCCGGATCTCGCGCAGCGCGGTCTCGACCGACTCCGGCGTCAGACGGACGTCGCGGCGCACGGCGGCGAACACCGATTGCAGTCGTTCACTCAGCGAGCCGAACATCTGTAGTCAGGGGAAGCGGACCAGAGGTAACCGCTCATGATAGCGCCTGACCGACACTTCTTGTCAATGGAAATGCGCCGGGCCCCACGCAGGCGCCTCGGCCCGGCGTCGAGCCGGCAGCCGGTGGCGGGTCCTTCTCAGACGGACTTCAGCGTGTGCCCCAGTTTGGCCTTCTTGGTCCGGAGGTACGAACGGGCCGGCCCGGCGGCCGGCACCTCGAGGGCGAGCGAGGCCGCCACCGACAGCCCGTAGCCTTCGAGTCCGATGAACTTGCGGGGGTTGTTGGTCAGCAGCCGCATGCTCCTGACCCCGATCTCGCCCAGAATCTGCGCACCGATCCCGTAGTCGCGCTGGTCGGGCCTGAACCCGAGCTTCTCGTTGGCCTCGACCGTGTCGTACCCCTGGTCCTGCAGGTGGTAGGCGCGGATCTTGTTGGTCAGACCGATGCCGCGGCCCTCCTGGTTCAGATACAGGAGCACGCCGCGGCCCTCCGCCGCGATCCGCCGCATGGCCGCGTCGAGCTGGGGACCGCAGTCGCAACGGGCGGAATGGAACACTTCGCCGGTCAGACAGCGGGAATGCACCCGCACGAGCACGTCGCCGCCGTCGCCGATCTCGCCCCGCACCAGCGCCACGTGCGTCTCGCCGTTGACGACGCTCTCGAACGCCACCAGATCGAAGTCTCCGTAGTCGGTGGGCAGCTTCGACGACGCCACTTGCCGCACCAGCCGCTCGTTGCGCATGCGGTACTCGATCAGATCGGCGATCGTGATCATGGGCAGCCGGTGCCGGCGGGCGAACCGCCGCAACTGCGGCACGCGGGCCATCGTGCCGTCGTCGTTCATGATCTCGCAGATGACGCCGACCGGGTGGAGGCCGGCGATGCGCGCCAGATCGACGGCCGCCTCGGTCTGCCCGGCGCGCACCAGCACCCCGCCGTCCCGCGCCCGCAACGGGAACATGTGGCCGGGGCGGGCCAGGTCCCCCGGCTTCGTGGCCGGGTCGGCGGCAGCCCGCGCGGTGGCGGCCCGGTCCGACGCCGAGATGCCGGTGCTCGTCGACTCCTTCGCCTCGATGGACACGCAGAACGCCGTGGAGAACCGGGACGTGTTGTCCCGCACCATGAGCGGAACGTCCAGGCGGTCGAGCCAGTCTCCGGTCATCGGAAGACAGATCAGGCCGCGCCCGTGCTTCGCCATGAAGTTGATCAGTTCGGGCGTCGTCTTCTCGGCCGCGATCGTCAGGTCGCCCTCGTTCTCGCGATCCTCGTCGTCGACGACGATGACCATGCGGCCTTCGCGAATCGCGTCCACCGCCTCCTCGACGGGGGCGAACGGCCCGCGGCGGCCCGGCGCATCGGCCAGCGCCAGCCGCCCGCGGCGAGTCCGCCCGCCGCTGCTTCCATCAGCCATGATGCGCTCCGCCCCGGCCTTCTCCCGACCTCCCGACCTCTCCGACCTCCAGGGCCCGAACGACGTACTTCCCGATGATATCGCACTCGAGGTTGACGACCGCGCCGACCTGCGCCCGCCCCAGGTTGGTGTGCTCCCAGGTGTAGGGCACGATCTGCACGTCGAAGCCGGTGTCCTGCAAGCGGGCCACCGTCAGGCTGATCCCGTCGACGGCGATCGATCCCTTGCGGACCAGGTACGGCGACAGGGCGGCGGGAAACGAGACCGTGACCCAGTGGAACTCCGCGTCGTGCCGGACGTCTTCGATCCGGCCGGTGGCGTCGACGTGCCCTTGCACGAAGTGCCCGCCGACCCGCGCGTCCGCGCGCATCGAGCGCTCCAGGTTCACCGCGCCGCCCGGGCGCAGCGCCCCCAGACCGGTCACCCGCCGCGTCTCGGGCGACACCTCCGCGTCGAACGACGCCTCGTCGGCCCGGACCACGGTGAGACAGACGCCGTTGACGGCGATGCTCTCGCCGAGGGCCAGTTCGCGCGCCAGCCCCGTCCGCACCTCCAACCGCAACCCCGCGGGGACCGGCGTCAGCCCGGCCACTTCGCCAAGCGCTTCAATCAGACCGTTGAACATCGGCTTCCCACAGGACGTCGCCGCCCAGACATCGGGTCCGCGCCGGACCGAGCGCGGCCGGGGAGAAACGCGCGTCCGCCATCCACGGGACGCCGGCCGGCCCCAGGACCGCCGGACACAGGTACAGGCGGACCCGATCGACGATCCCCGCCGCCCACGCCGCCCGATGGACCTCCGCTCCGCCCTCGATCAGCAGATCGGTCACGCCGTACGCGGGCAGCCGCGCGACGGCCCGGGCGGGGTCGCGGGCCGGCAGCCGCTCGACCGCCGCCCCCGCCTTCTCCAGCGCCGCCGCCCGGGCCGGCCAGGCGTCCGCGGCCGCGGCGGTGGTCATGACCACCACCGGACCGTGGGCCAGCGTGGTCAGCACGCGCGCGTCCGGGGGCGTGCGCATCCGGGTGTCGAAGAGGACCCGGACGAACGGACGCCGCCGGGCGGGGCCGCGGGCGGTCAGCCGTGGATCGTCCACGAGCACCGTCTCCGATCCGACGCCGATGGCGTCGACGACGGCGCGGACTTCGTGGGCGTGTTCCAGCGATCGCGGACCGCTCAGGTCCGTCCGCCGGCCGCGCGCGACGGCGACGCACCCGTCGAGGCTCACCGCCGCCTTCAGGGTCACGAACGGCCGGCCCCGCCGCTGCACGGTGAAGAACGCCTCGTTCAGGCGCGCGGCGCGCCGGCCCCCCACGCCCACCTCGACCTCGATCCCGTGGGCGCGCAGATGCCGGATGCCCCCGCCGTCCACCCGGGGGTCGGGGTCCCCGACCGCGACGACCACCCGGCGCACGCCGGCCGCGACGATACGCTCCACGCAGGGGCCGGTCCGGCCGGTGTGGCAGCAGGGTTCGAGCGTGCAGTAGAGCGTGGCTCCGCGCGCGGCCGCGCCGGCTTCCTCGAGGGCGGCGACCTCGGCGTGGGCCGCGCCGGCCCGGACGTGATGGCCGCGCCCCACGATGCGGTCCCCGTTCCAGACGACCGCTCCCACCATCGGGTTCGGACTGGCGGACCCGCGCCCCCGCGCGGCGAGGTCCAGGGCCAGCGCCATCAGCGCTTCGTCCGCCACGCCGCGCGGGAGCGGCGAGGGCCGGCCGCCGCGGGCGGAATCCCCGGTCACCATCCCGACTCGAACAGGGCGTCCACGTAGTCCGCCGGCGAGAAGGGCAGCAGATCGTCCAGTTGCTCGCCGACCCCCACGTAGCGGATGGGAACCCCCAACTCGGCCGTGACGGCCGCCGCGATCCCGCCCTTCGCGGTGCCGTCGAGCTTCGTCAGCACGATGCCGGTGACCCCCGCCGAATCGAGGAACGCACGGGCCTGGGACAACCCGTTCTGCCCCACCGCGGCGTCGAGCACGAGGAGGGTCTCGTGCGGCGCGCCTTCGACCGCCCGCCCGGCCACGCGCCGGATCTTCTCGAGCTCGCCCATGAGGTTCGAGCGGGTGTGGAGGCGCCCGGCGGTGTCCACCAGGACCGCATCGCGCCCCCGCGCCCGCCCCGCGGCGATCGCGTCGAAGACCACCGCGGCCGGATCGGATCCGGGGCGCGCCCGGACGAAGTCGGCCCCCGCCCGCCGCGCCCATACCTCCAGTTGCTCGACCGCGGCCGCCCGGAACGTGTCCGCGGCGCAGATCACGGGGCGCTCGCCGGCCTGCACGATCAACCGCGCCAGCCGGCCCACGGTGGTGGTCTTTCCGGTCCCGTTGACCCCCACCACGAGCACCACGCGGGGCCGCGCCGCGGCCGCGGGACCGGGGCCGGCGGCGTCGAACACGCGCAGCAGCTCGGCCCTGACGACCGCGCGCAGGTCTCCGGCGCCGCCCCGCTCCCGCACCGCCTCGACGAGGCGAGTGGTCGCGGCGACCCCGAGGTCCGCCTCGAGCAGGATCTCCTCCAGGGCGTCGACGGTGTCGATGGACGCCGACGCGCCGCCGGCGCGGGGCGGGGCGGCCGGCAGCTCGTCGAGACGCCCCCGCAAACGTTCGGCGGTCCGGCGCAGACCGGCCCGCAGGCGATCAAGAATGCTCACGACGGTCTTCCCTCACGGTCCGTCCGATTCGCGCCGCTGCCGGCGCAGCATGAGTTCTCCGACCGCCGCCCGCGCGGCGATCCGGCCGGCCAGGACCGCGCCCATCTGGACGGTTATCGGCAGGTCGACCCCGTGGCGGCTTCCCAGTTCGAGGGCCGCGCCGGTGGTCTTCACGCCCTCCGCCACCGACCGCATGCCGGCCAGTATCTCGTCGAGCGTCCGCCCGCGGCCGAGCTCGCGGCCGACGCGCCAGTTCCGGCTCAGGCCCCCGGTGCACGTCAGCACCAAGTCGCCCAGTCCGCTGAGCCCCGCGAGGGTCTCGCGCCGGCCCCCCAGCGCGCCCGCCAGGCGGGAGATCTCGGCCAGCCCGCGGGTGACGACCGCGGCCAGGGCGTTCGGCCCCAGGCCCAGCCCGTCGACGACGCCGGCGGCGATGGCGATCACGTTCTTCATCGCGCCGCCCACCTCGACCCCCACGACGTCGTCGCTGGCGTAGAGCCTGAAGCTGGAGCCCGCACGGAGCTCCTGCTGCACCGCCCGGACGGAATCGCGGCCGCGGCCCGCCACCGCCACCGCCGTGGGCGCGGCCCGCGCGACCTCCGCCGCGAACGACGGACCGGAGAGCACCACCAGCGGATGCGACGAGCCCAGTTCCTGCTCGATCACCTCCGACATGCGGTTCAGCGAGCCGGCCTCGAACCCCTTGGTCGCGCTCACGACCGTCGTTCCCGGCCCGAGCATCGGAGCGGCGCGCCGCAACAGGGCGCGGGCGCCGTGCGACGGCACCGCCAGCACCACCGCGTCCGCGCCGTCGATCGCTTCGCCGAGGGACGTGGTGGGCGCCACCGGGGGCGGAAGGGGGGCGTCCGGCAGATACGGACGATTGACGCGCTCCCGCCGCAACCGATCCGCGAACTCGGGCCGGCGCGCCCACAGCCGCGTCCGTTTCCCCACCCGGGCGAGATGAATCGCCAGCGCCGTGCCCCAGGCGCCGGCCCCCAGAACGGCCACGTCGTTCATCGACTCACTCCGCCGCCGCCACCCCGTGGGGACGTCCAACTGCGCACGCCGGCGAGGGCCGGGGCGCTCTCGTGCGCGGCGCCCCGGCGGGCGGGCCGCCGCCGGACGCGCATCCCAGGGGGGTCGATTCGAGCGCGACGTACCGGGCGCCCCGGCCGGGCGGCCGGCTCTCGTACAGGACGACGCGATCGACCACCCACCGCGGCGCGTCGATCCGCACGTCCGACAGCGCCCGGACCACGTCGAGCCGGTTCCGCGCCGGCCGCCCCCGCATCCGCCCCAGCGTGAGGTGCGCGCTGAACGGCCGTGCTTCCGGCGGATGCCCCGCCGCCGCCAGCCGGCCGTCGAGCTCCGCCCTGACCGCGGCCAGGGCTTCGCGTCCCTCGCCGACGCCCAGCCACACGACGCGCGGCGGACCGGCCGCGGGGAAACACCCCGGACCCGACACGGCCGCCGTGAACGCCGCGGTCTCGAAGGGCGTCCGGAACACGCCGCGCACCGCCCCGACGTCCGCTTCCGGCACCTCGCCGAGGAAACGGAGGGTGACGTGCAGACGCTCCGGCGCCACCCACCGCATGCGCCGCGCCCCGCCGCCGTCCAGCCGTGGGGCCACGGCGCGGGCGGCGCGGGCGGCCGCGGCCCGCGCCGCCGGGTCCGGATCAACCGCGGCGAACAGCCGCACCTTCCCTCCCGCCGCGCAGCAGCGCCCGCCGCAGCAGGTCCAACGCGACCCGGGCGGCCTGTCCGCGGACCATCGCGCGATCCCCGGGCAGGCGCACGGTCGCCGCGGCCTCCGCGGTTCCCGGGCCGACGACCGCGATGCACACGGTGCCGACCGGCTTGGCGCCGCTGCCGCCGCCGGGGCCGGCGACCCCGGTCACGCCGACCCCGAGGTCGGCGCCGCCCAGCCGGCGGGCGCCGGACGCCATCGCCAGCGCCACCGGTTCGCTGACCGCGCCGTGGTCGTCCAGAACGCCCTGCGCCACCCCCAGCACCTCCCGCTTGACGGCGTTGGAGTAGGCGACGACGCCGGCCCCGACGTACCCGGAGCTGCCCGGCGCGTCCACGAGCCGCGCGGTCACCAGCCCCCCCGTGCACGACTCCCCCACCGCCACCCGGAGACCGCCGCGGACGAGCAGCCCCCCGACGACCTCCGGCAGCGAACGGCCGTCGGCGCTGAACAGGTGGTCGCCCAGCGCGCCGGCGAGATCCCCGGCCGCCCCGTCGAGGACCGCGGCGGCGGCCGACTCGGAATCGGCGCGGGCGGACAGGTGCAGCTCCACCAGCCCCGGCGACGCGAGCACCGTCGTCTCGACCGCGGGGTCGGCCCGCCGCCAACGGTCGCAGACCGGCCGGACCTGCTCCTCGACGAGCGACTCTCCCCGGCCCGCCACCCGCAGCACCCGCCGGTACAGCCGCCCGGCCGCGGCCCGCGCGGCGAGGCGGCCCCGCACCAGTCCGGTGAACATCGGCTCGAGCTCGCGCGGCGGCCCCGGCAGCAGGACGATCACCCGGCCGTCGTGCTCCAGCCACAGTCCCGGCGCGGTGCCCCGCGGGTTGTCGAGCACGATCGCGCCCGACGGCACTTGCGCCTGCCGCCGGTTGTTGTCCGGCATCGTCCACCCCCGGCGGCCGAAACGCGCCCGCAGCCGCTCGACGATGGCCGGGTCCTCGCGCAGCGGGCGATCGAGGGCGCCGGCGACGGTCTCCCGCGTCAGGTCGTCGGCGGTCGGGCCGAGCCCGCCGCAGGTCACGAGCAGATCGGCGCGCGCGAGGGCCGACCGCACGGCGGCCGCGAGGTCCTCGGCATCGTCGCCGACGATCGACTTGCGGCGGACGACGATACCGAGCTCGTCGAGCCCGGCGGTCAGGAAGAGCGAGTTGGTGTCGGAGCGGAACGGGGTGAGCAACTCGGTCCCCACCGCGATGATCTCGGCCGTCGAGAGCGGCGGTCCCGAACGCGGGGCGGTCGTCGGCGTCATCGATCCCGGCTCGGCGAACCTGCCGGGGGGCGGTTCACGCCCCCCCCATCCAGAGGAGCAGGCGCAGCAGCGCCTGCGCGTACAGCCCGGCGACGAGGTCGTCCGCCATCACGCCCCATCCCCCGGGCAGCCGTTCCGCCCGCCGGGCCGGGAACGGTTTCACGACGTCGAACAGGCGGAACGCGAAAAACCCGGCCAGGGCGCCCCCGACGCCGACGGGAACGGCGGCCAGCGTCAGGAGCATGCCGGCCGTCTCGTCGATGACGATGACGCCGGGATCCCGGCGGCCGTACGCCGATTCGGCCCGCGACGCGGCGGCCACGCCGATCGCCGTCACCCCCAGCAGCACCAGTCCCTCGACCACCGGGGACCCGCTTGCCCGCACCGCCCAGAACAGCATCAACCCCACCGCCGACCCGACGGTGCCGGGAGCCGCCGGCGCATGGCCGCAGGGGCCGACCGTGGCGATCCCCACCGCCGCCCGCTGCCGCCATCCGTGCGGCGAAGGCGCCGTCACGCCGTCCCGCCCTCCCGTCCGGGTCCGCGCGGGACCGGCGGAACGGCCAGCACCCGGGTGCCCGCGAGGACGTCGTGCAGGGCGCGGCCCTCGCGATCGAAGAACATCCAGAAGAAACCCACGGTTACGGACACCGGAGTCCAGAGGGTCCGCACGGCCGCCCGCGGCACCGTGACCGGGCCGCCCGCGGCGGCGGTCACGCGCAGTCCCCAGGCCATCTTCCCGAGCGTCTGCCCGCCCGCCGCCGTCAGGCCGACGACGTAACCGCCGTCCAGCAGGCACAGGAAGGCCGCCAGGGGCGGCAGCGGCAGGACCCCGAGCGACTGCGCGTCGAGTCCGGCGAGCCGGAGGGTCAGCCACACCGCCGCCGCATCGACGCCGGCCAGCAAAACGAGGTCCGAGCAGCCCGCCGCCACGCGCCGGACCAGGCCCGCCGGCCGCGGCCGCGCCGGCGCGGCCGCCGGCGCCGCATCGGAGGCCGGCACGCGCGGCGGCGGCCGGCGGGGCCGCGGGCGGTGCCCGCGCACCGGCCGCCGCACGGGAACGGGGGGCGGGAGCGGCGGCGGGACTCCGACGCCGGGCTCCGGCGGGAAGAGGCTCAGGTCCCGCTCCGGCGCGGAACCCCGATCCCGGCCGGACCCGGGCGGATCGGGACGAGAGGGGGTCAGAACGGTCTCCCGCGGACGACAGGCATGGGCAGCGACATTCTACCAGCCGGCGCACGAGCGCCGCCGACGATCCGGACGGACCGTGCTATACCTGCGGCATGGACCTCGTCGAAGCGGTCCCCAACGTCAGCGAGGGACGGCGCCGCGGCGTGATCGAGGCGCTCGCCGCGGCCGTCGCCGAGACGCCCGGCGCGACCCTGCTCGACACCGCGTCGGACGCGGCCCACAACCGGACCGTGCTGACGGTGGTGGGCGCGGCCGACGCCCTGAAGACGGCCGTCGTGGCCCTCTGCGCCGCCGCCCTCGACCACATCGACCTCCGCACCCACACCGGCGTCCATCCCCGCATCGGCGCCGTCGACGTGGTCCCGTTCGTCCCCCTGCGCCCCGCCGGCATGCCCGCCTGCATCGCGCTGGCCGCCGAGGTGGGCGACGCCGTCGCCCGGCGGTTCGACCTGCCGGTGTACCTGTACGAACGGGCCGCCCGTACGCCGGCGCGGCGGCGGCTCGAGCAGGTGCGCCGCGGCGGTTTCGAGAACCTCGCCGCGAAGATGCGCCGGCCGGAATGGCGGCCCGACTTCGGGCCGGCCGCGCCGCACCCCACGGGCGGGGCCGCCGCCGTCGGCGCGCGGCGGCTGCTCGTCGCCTTCAACGTCAATCTCGACACCGGCGACCTCGACGTCGCCCGCCGCGTCGCGCGGGCGATACGCGCGTCGAACGGGGGCCTCGAGGCCGTGAAGGCGATCGGCGTGAGGACCGCGCGGCCGGACGTGGTGCAGGTCTCGATGAACCTCGTGGACTTCGAGCGGACGCCGCCGCAACGCGCGTTCGAAGCCGTCCGGCGCGAAGCCGGGCGGCACGGGGTCGCGGTGCGCAACAGCGAGGTCGTCGGCCTCGTGCCCGCCGCGGCCCTCCCGCCGGCCCCCGCGCAGGCTCTCCGCCTCGACGGCTTCACGCCGCGGCAGGTGCTCGACCTCCGCGTCGCGGGCCGCGAAGCCCCTGCGCCGGCCGGCCGGCCGGGGTGAGAGCCGGCGCGCCGCGTCCGCCGGTCAGTCCTTCGCGTCGAGAAGGCCCTGGAGCTCGGTCATGAACTCGCCGACGTCGCGGAAGTGCCGATACACCGAGGCGAACCGCACGTAGGCGACCTTGTCGAGCCGCCTCAGCTCGTGCATCACGAACGCCCCGATCTCCGCCGTCGGGATCTCCTTCTCGGGGCGCTCCTGGAGTATCGCCTCGACCCGGTCCGCCAGCGCCTCGACCGCGGCCACCGTCACCGGCCGTTTCTCGCACGCCTTCAACATCCCCGAGGTGATCTTCTGGCGCTCGAAACGCTCGCGGCTGCCGTCCTTCTTCACGACCATGTACGGAATCTCGTCGATCCGCTCGTAGCTCGTGAACCGCCGGCCGCATTCCTGGCACTCGCGCCGGCGGCGGATGACCTCGCCCTCCCGGCTCTCGCGCGAATCGACGACCTTGTCGCCGAGATGGCCGCAGAACGGGCACTTCATGCCGGCCCCCGGGACCGCGCCGGTTTCCTCGTCACGCCTTGCCGGCCAGGCGCCCCGGGCCCGGCGCGGCGCCGCGTTCGGCCCCGGGTTCTCCGGCCGAGGCCGGTGATGCGCCGGCCTCGCCGCCGCGGGGCTCCGCCGCGGGCGTCAGGTTCGTCATCCCCCGGAACGAGATGCCGTCGCGCGCCATCCACGCCAACCCCGCGACGGTCACCGGCGCGAACGTCGCGGCGTGCAGCACCAGCGCCACGCCGACCGCCGCGTCCATCGGAACCTCGTAGAACGCGGTCAGCCCGACCTGGACCGCCGCGTGGAATCCGCCGACGCCGGCCGGCGTCGGCACCGCGACGCCGAGCGCCATCAACGCCGTCAGGAGAAGGCCGGCGCTCGCCGGCACCGCGACCCCGAACGCCAGGCAGCCCCACCAGGCGGTGGCCCCCACCAGCGACCACATCAGCAGCGACCACAGGACCGCCTGCAGCAGCCGCCCCGCATCGGCGGCGGCCCCGAGACCGGCGCTGAAGCGCGTGATGAAGCGGCGGGCGGCGGCGCCCGGCCCGGCCGGCGCCAGGCGCTCCACCCGGACCGCGAGGAAGGCGGCCCAGTGGGGACGGCGGGCGGCGGCGCAGACCAGCGCCAGCCCCGCCCCGGCGCCGACCGCGACCGTCAGCCCCCCCGCCTCGAGGGCGCCCAGGACCTGCTCGTCGACGCCGGGCAGTCGTCGGCTGAACGCGAGCAGGAACAGGCCGAGCAGCAGAATCACCGCGAACGTGTCCAGCAGCCGTTCCACCACGATCGTGGCCAGCGCGGCGCTCATGCTGAGCTGCTCGCGGCGCGCGAGCAGCCAGGGCCGCACGACCTCGCCCAGCCGCGGCACGACGGTCGAGACGGCGAACCCGATGACGGTGGCGCGGGTCGCCGACCCGAATCCGACCGGTCCGAGCGGCGCCAGCAGCAGCAGCCACCGCTTCACGCGGACCACGTAGGCGAGGGCGATCCCGGCCGCCGCGGCCAGGATCAGGTCGGCGCGGGCCCGGCCGATCTCCGTCCAGACCGACGCCGGATCGGTGCTCCGAAACACCCACGCCATGAGGGCCGCGGCCAGGCCGACGACCCCGAGGGTCCGAAGATGAGTGCGCATGCGTCGCGAGGGCCGGCGGCAAGGCGTGAACGGGGTCGGCGGAAGGCGCCGGAGACGGCCGCGGTCACTTGCCGCGTGCGCGTCTCTTCGGTAAACTGTGATTCTACATGCTCCCGAGCCGCGGCCGCCCGGGATGAACCCCGGCCGGGCTCGTTCCCGCTCGAAAGAGGCCACCGTGACGTCCGCACCCGCACTGTTCGAAACCGCGCTGGAGGGACTGGAACCGCAACGCCGCGGCAAGGTGCGCGATCTCTACGCCGTCGGCGACCATCTCCTGATGGTCGCGACCGACCGCATCTCCGCCTACGATCTGGTCCTCGGGTCGACGATCCCCGACAAGGGCAAGGTGCTGACCCGGCTCTCGGCCTTCTGGTTCGCGCGCACCGGCTCCATCGTGACGAACCACCTGGTGTCGACCCGCCCGGACGACTATCCCGCGGTCTGCCGCCCCCACGCGGAGACGTTGCGGGGACGGTCGATGCTGGTGCGGCGCACCGAGCCGGTCCCCGTCGAGTGCGTCGCGCGCGGCTACCTCGCCGGCTCGGGCTGGGCCGACTACCGGCGGACGGGCGCGGTCTGCGGGGTTGCGCTTCCCGCCGGCCTGCGGCAGTCGGACCGGCTGCCGGAGCCGATCTTCACGCCCGCGACGAAGGCGGCGACCGGTCACGACGAGAACATCACGGCCGAGCAGGCGGCCGGGATCGTCGGCCCCCGCCTGCTCGGCCGGCTTCGGGAGCTGACCCTCGCCCTCTATGCGCACGGCGCCGCGCACGCCGAGACGTGCGGCATCATCGTCGCGGACACCAAGTTCGAGTTCGGACTGCTGCGGGGGAACGGCCGGCCGGCCGGCGCGGACCTCGGAGAGGGCGACGAGATCGTCCTGATCGACGAGGCTCTCACCCCCGACTCGTCCCGCTTCTGGCCGCGCGAGACGTATCGGCCCGGCGTCGCGCAACCGAGCTTCGACAAGCAGTTCGTCCGCGACCATCTCGACGCGGTGCGGTGGAACCGGCAGCCCCCGGCCCCGGCGCTGCCCGACGAGGTCGTGGCCCGGACCCGCGAGAAGTACCGGGAGGCCTACCGCCTGCTGACCGGAACCGAGCTCGACTGACCCGCCGCACCGCGCGTCCAGGGCCGCGGGTACCACCCCTGCCGCTGCCCGACACGGGCCGCACCGCGCGCCCGCCGGGGGGGAGTTCGACGCCGCGCACGCCCTGGCCCACGTCGAGGGCCGCACCGCGCGCCCGCGGGGGGGAGCCGCCGCCGGGCGCAGGGCCGGCCCCCGACGTCACCTACGCCGTCTGCACGGAGACCCGGACGGCGCCGGCTTCCAACGGCCGCTCTGCGACGTCCTCGCGTTCGACCGCCCCGTCCTTGAGGTGGATCACCCGATGCGCGTGGCGGGCGACCTCCGCCTCGTGGGTAATCAGGACGATGGTGTTGCCCGAGCGGTGCAGCCCTTCGAAGATCGCCATGATCTCCCGCCCGGTCTTCGAGTCGAGATTACCCGTCGGTTCGTCGGCGAGCAGAAGCGACGGCTGGTTGACGAGGGCCCGGGCGATGGCCACCCGCTGGCGCTGCCCGCCGGACAGCTCGTTCGGCCGGTGGCGCATCCGTTCATCGAGCTCCACCAGCTCGAGCGCCGCCGCCGCCTGCTCGTGCCGCCGGGCCGGAGGCACGCCGGCGTAGATCAGCGGCAGCTCGACGTTGTGGAGGGCCGACGCCCGCGGCAGCAGGTTGAACGTCTGGAACACGAACCCGATCTCTTCGTTCCGGATGCGCGCCAGTTCGTCGTCGTTCATACGGCTCACGTCCTTGCCGTTCAGCCGGTACCGTCCCTTCGTCGGGGTGTCGAGACAGCCGACGAGGTTCATCAGGGTCGACTTCCCCGATCCGGACGGCCCCATGATCGCGACGAACTCCCCCCGCTCGATGTCGACCGACACGCCGCTGAGCGCGTGGACCGACTCGGTCCCCATCCGGTAGGTCTTCCAGAGATCGTCGGTGTGGATGAGCGGCATCGGTCCCGGGTCCTCCCTGGCGCGGGCCGCTTCCGCGGCCCGAACGCCACTTCCCTACTCTGACGCAGAACGGCGGCCCGGAGTTCCGTCACCCGCGCCGCGAGACGGTTCACGAACGAACGGCCGCACCGAGGGCCGCCGTCGGGTAACATGCGCCTCGCCGCGCCGGTTCGGCCGGGGCGCCGGCGCCGTTCCGGACGCGGGCGTGGTGCGACGCGGGGGTTCGACCACGGGTCGTGAAGTGACGGGCGATGGCAGGATCAGGCATGCACGGGTCGCTCTTCGCCGAGGACCTCCTCACGGAGAAGGTCGGCGAGCTGATCGCGTGGAGCGGCTTCGACGCCGCCGGCCTCGATCCGCTCGCCCGGGACCTCCGCGCGATCGCCGGGCGGCTGCCGGCCGTCGCGCAGCCCAACGAAAGCCAGACCGAGGACGACCTGATCTGGCCGGTCCTCCACCGGCTCGGCTGGACGTCGAGCCTGCGGCAGCAGAACCTCGAACCGCGCGGGCGGCACGTGCCGGACGGCCTGCTGTTCGCCGGCGACGAGGCGAAACGGCGGGCCAACGCCGTCCGCGCGGAGTGGGAGCGTTACCGGTTCGGCGCGGCGGTCGTCGAATCGAAACGCTGGCGGCGCCCGCTCGACCGCCGCTCCGGGCGGCCGGACGAGCGGACCGCGCCGTCGAGCCAGATCCTGCGGTATCTGCGCCGGGTGGACGACCTGACGCACGGGGCGCTCCGCTGGGGCATCCTGACCAACGGCGCGCAGTGGCGGCTCTACTACGCCGGCGCGCAGTCGGTGTCCGAGCAGTTCTTCGAGATCGATCTCGCGGCGACGCTCGGCCTGGACGGCGACGGCGAACTGTTCGCGCTCCCCGCGGAGGAACGCCGCCGCGAACTGACCCTGTTCGCGCTCTTCTTCGGGCGCGGCGCCTTCGCGCCGGCCGCGGCCGACGCGCGGACGTTCCACCAGCGCGCGCTCGACGAGAGCCGCCTGTACCAGGAGCGCGTCACCGCCGGGCTCTCGAACGTGGTGTTCAGGGAGGTCTTCCCGCGGCTCGCCCGCGCCATCGCCGCCGCCGCGCCCGGCGAACCGCTCGACGCCGTGCGCGACGCGACGCTGATCCTGCTCTACCGCCTGCTGTTCATCCTCTACGCCGAAGACCGCGGCCTGCTGCCGGTCGGCGACCTCCGCTACGGCCGCTACGCCCTCCGCGGGCGGGTGCGGGAGGACGTCGGGGCGCGCAAGGACCGCCGCGACGTCTTCTCGGCCGTCACCGCGGAATACCAGGCGGCGGTCGACGACCTCTGCCGCATCATCGACGGCGGCGACCCCGCCGCCGGCCTGCCGGCCTGCGACGGCGGCCTGTTCGACCGGACGCGGGTCCCGCTGCTGGACCGCATCCGGCTCGGCGACGACGTGATGGCCGACGTCGTCGACGCGCTGTCGTTCGAGAAGACGGACGGCGGGCGCCGCTACGTCAACTACCGCGACCTGAACGTGCTGCAGCTCGGGTCGATCTACGAGCGCCTGCTCGAGCACGAGGTCGCGCGCGTCGAACGGGCGGACGGCGACGGGGAGATCGTCGTCCGCCTCAACCTCTTCGCGCGCAAGGACTCGGGGAGCTACTACACGCCGGACGACCTCGTCGGGCTGATCGTCAGGGAGACGGTGGGGCCGCTGATCGACGCGCGGCGCGCCGCCTTCGAAGCGCGGGCGCAGGCGCTCGCGCGCAGCCGGCGGCGGAAGACGGACCGCCTCGACGCGCTCCGGCGGCTCGACCCGGCCGAGCGGATCCTCGACCTGCGGGTATGCGATCCGGCGATGGGATCGGGCCACTTCCTGGTGGGGCTGGTCGACTATCTGGCGGACCGCGTCATCGCCGCCATGGCCGACGCCGAGGCGGCCGTGGACGGCTACGTCTCGCCGCTCACCGAGCGCATCGACGACGTGCGCCGGACCATCCGGCAGAACGCGGAGAGGTTCGGCTGGGCCCTCGACCCGGCGCTGCTCGACGACCGCCGCATCGTCCGCCGCATCGTGCTCAAGCGCTCGGTCTACGGCGTCGACAAGAACCCTATGGCGGTCGAGCTGGCCAAGGTGTCGCTCTGGCTGCACACGTTCACGGCCGGCGCGCCGCTCAGCTTCCTGGACCACCACCTGCGCTGCGGCGACAGCCTCTTCGGCGCCTGGGCGCACCAGGGCTTCGAAGCGGCGCAGCGGTACGGCGGCGCGCTGTTCCTCCACGAGCCGCTGAACCGCGCGACGCGCGCCGCCCTGTCGATGCGGACGATCGAGGATCTGACCGACGCCGAGATCGCGGAAGCGGAACGGTCGGCCGACTTCTTCGCGCAAGTGGACGAGATGACGGCGCCGCTGGCCGCGTTCCTGTCGCTGGTCCACGCGTTCGACTGGCTGACCGGGACGGACGCTGACGACGAGCGGGCCTGGAGCGCGCTGCTCTCGTCCGCCTTCGGCGACCCGGTGGAGATCGCGGCAGGGAAGGCGCCCGCGAACGGGCCGCCGGACCGCACCGAGCGCATCGACGGTCTGCTGGCGCGGGCGCGGGCGCTGGCCGGCGAGGAGCGCTTCCTGCACTGGCAGGTCGCCTTCCCCGGCGTCTGGCGCGACTGGGAGCTGCGCGAACGGCAGGGCGGCTTCGACGCGGTGATCGGCAACCCGCCGTGGAACCGGATGAAGCTGCAGCAGGTGGAGTGGTTCGCGACGCGCCGGCCGGAAATCGCGCACGCCGTGCGCGCCGCCGACCGCAAGCGGATGATCGCGGATCTGCGGCGGCGCGGCGACCCCCTCGACGCCGGGTTCCAGCGGGCGGACGAGCGGGCGGGAAGCGCCGTCCGCGTCGCGCGGACCGGCGGCGACTACCCGTTGCTGGCGAACGGCGACGTGAACGTCTACTCCCTGTTCGTCGAGCGCGCGATGGCGCTGGTCCGTCCCGACGGCGTGATCGGGCTGCTGACCCCCTCCGGCATCGCGGCCGACAAGGCCGCGGCGCGGTTCTTCCGGGGCGTCGCGACCGAGGGACGCCTGCGGGCGCTCTACGACTTCGAGAACCGCCGCACCCGCCACGACGCGCCGCCGTTCTTCCCCGACGTGGACAGCCGCTTCAAGTTCTGCGTGCTCGTCGCCGGCCGGTCGCCGCGGCCCGACCCCGCGCGATGCGCCTTCTTCCTGCAGGACGTCTCGGAGCTCGCCGAACCTGACCGGTGCTTCGCGCTGGCGGCGGAGGACTTCGCCCGCGTCAACCCGAACACCGGCACGGCGCCGGTCTTCCGCACCCGGCGCGACGCGGAGATCACGACCGGCATCTACGGGCGGCTGCCGGTGCTCGTGGATCGTTCAAGCGGCGGGGAAGCGAAGACGTGGCCGGTGACGTACCAGCGCATGTTCGACATGACGAACGACTCCAACCGGTTCCGGCGCCGGGACGAACTGGAGGAGACGGAAGGCGCGTGGCCGGTCGGCGGCAACCGGTTCGACAGTCCCTCCGGCGTGTGGCTGCCGCTCTACGAAGGCAAGATGGTGCAGGCGTTCGATCACCGGGCCGCCAGCGTCGTCACCGACCCCGGCCGCCTGCACCGGCCCGCGCAGCCGGAAGCGGCCACCCCGGAGCAGCACGGCGACCCGGAATGGCTGCCGGTCCCGCAGTACTGGGTCGCGGCGTCGGCGTGCGGCTGGCCGCCGGACACCGGCTGGGTCCTGGGGTTCAAGGAGATCACCTCCCCGACCAACGTCAGGACGTTCATCGCCGCGCTCCTGCCCGCGGTCGGCTTCGGCAACAAGATTCCGATTCTGAGGCCGGAAACCGCCGAGCGCCGCGAATGGTTGCTGGCCGCGAACCTGAATGCGACGATCTTCGACTTCGCCACCCGGCAGAAGGTGCAGGGCCAGACCCTCAACCTCTTCATCGTCGAGCAGCTTCCCGTCGTCCCGCCCGAACGCTACGACCAGGCGCGGTTCGGACCGAAGTCGGCGGCCGAAATCGTCCGCGGCGCCGTACTGGAGCTCACGTACACCGCCCACGACGTGGCGCCGTTCGCCCGGGACCTGGGCCACGTCGACGCCGCCGGCGCCGTGCGGCCGCCGTTCCGCTGGGACCCCGAGCGCCGCCTCCGTCTGCGCGCGAAGCTCGACGCCCTCTTCTTCCACCTGTACGGCGTCACCGACCGCGACGACGTGCGCTACGTGTACTCGACGTTCCCGATCGTGGAGCGCCAGGAAACGGCGTCGTACGGCCGCTATCGCTCCCGCGACCTCTGTCTCGCGCACATGAACGCGCTGGCCGCGGGTGAACCGGACGCGGAGCCGGAAGCGTGACCCTTCGGCAAGCGCGTCCGCTCATTCCTTTTCCCAACCCCGCGCGACGGTTTCCGACAGGGGCAATCCGTCAATCGTCCGAGCCGGTTTGTCGCTGACCCGCGCCGGGCCGCTTCCCTCCCGGGAGAACCAGCGCCCGTTCGCGCTGGCCAGATAGTCGATCGTCACCGGGTGGTGAGAGATGATCACCGCCTGCTCCAGCAGATCCCCGCACGCCTCGGCGAGATGAACGAGCAACGGCTGCACCTCCCGGAGGGCGAGGTAGTTGTCCGGTTCGTCCAGGAACAGTGACGTGCGGCGGCTGGACGACAGAAAGATCAGGCAGTACAACGCCACCAGCGCCCGCTGGCCGTCCGAAAGCTGATCGAATCCGTAGTGGCTCACCTGGCGGTCGTCGGTCGATCGCCGAAACGCCATCTTCATGGCGCGCACGCCCTCCCCCGATTCGGTGAGGTTGATGGAATCGAAGCCGGGGAGCGCTTCGCGGAGGGCCTCGAACAGCTTCGATATCCCCCCCATGTTCTCCTGGGCGGCGTGCCGGTACCAGCCTACGAAGTTCCGCATCAGCGGTTCGAGGAACTCGTCCTCGCTCCGCGCTTCCGGCTCGAAGACCGGGGGGCACGGGCTGGCGACGACGAAGCCGGCGACCGCCTTCTTGAACCGGGTCAGTTTCCGGTTGTCGGGCCGCGCGTACAGGGCGCCCACGCCGGACTGCGACCAGTCGAACGGCGTCGAAGGCCCGGGTGTGTAGTCGTCATGGTATAGCTGCGCGTCGCCGTCCTGAAAACTGAAGATCGGTTGGTCGTCGTGCCGGAGCGTCTCTTCGCCGATCCGCATCAGGCGACGATCGCGATCGTGCTCGATCTCGACGGCGTAGCGGTAGGCGTCTCCATCGACGTTCAGATCGAGTTCGAAGCGCTGCTTGTCCCGAGTCTGGGTCAGCGAAAGATCCCGTGCGAGAAACGCCGCGCCGACCCGGGCGCCGCGCACGATGAACTCCTGCATCCGGCCCAGCACGTGAAGCACCGACGTCTTGCCGCTGCCGTTGGGGCCGAGGAGCACGTTGGTCTCGTCCAGCATCAACTCGAAGTTCACCAGGCAGCGGAAGTTGTCGGCATAGAGTCTGGTCAGCATGAATCGGATTTCCTTCCCGCCGGTTCGCAATCTGCCGGCCGACACCTTGCGGTCCCGCGGTTGCGACAGACCGGATATGCGTCCCTTCTCGCGCCTCGTCCGGCGGGCGTTCCCCTTCCCGCCGGACGTTCTCCATCCGCTGGCGCCCCTCGGCGGTCGCCGGCGCCTTCCTACGGGGCCTGGACGTAGTCAAGGCCGGTCATCCTGAATACGGCCGGCCGGGTCGCGCGTTCTTCGGGAAACTGTTCGAGACCCGACACGTCGTGCAGGGAACGGAAGACCCTCAACGCCGCGCCGTCCGACAGACGCACCTCCACCGCGACGCCGGACCGGAACACGACCAGCGCACGACGGCGGTCGGGGGAAATGCTGATCTTGCCCATGAATGTCGACCTGAGACCCCGCAACGCCTCCGGGGTGCCGGCGTTGGGGAAGATCGTCGTCTCGCGGCCGTCCGCGAGGTCCACCATCAGCAGCCTCGCCGGGCCGTTCACGCCGTCACTGCCCTGATTGTCGAACAGCAGGAACCGCGAATCCTGCCAGTGGTGGACGGCGTGCTGACGGCGGAAGCTGCCCCGCACCACCCGCTTCACGCGCCCGGACCCGGCGTCGAGAATCGCGAACATGCTCACGCCCGCCATGGACACCACCAGGTCCCCGGACGACACGTCCCGCACGTCCCGCACGTCCCCGCCGACCCGGTGGATGAAATTGGGGTGGAGAAGATCGCAAGGTCTCGGTGGACGTCGACGTCGATTGTAAGGTTCGAACAGGACCGGCGCGAAGGGCGAGTCCAGCATGGCGCCCGTCAGATCGATGCTGTCGAGGAGCCGTCCATCCCCGTCGATGACGTTCACGGACTCCAGCCAGGGTCTCCTTCTCTCGCATCGAAGCTCAACGTGCTGCCCCCCCCCGTCGTTGATGGGAACAAGTATGGGGTTGTCGCCAAACGAGCGCGCGAGAACCAGAACCGAGCCGTCGTTCTCCATGTGCGGCCAGTGATGACTGAGATCCCGACGGAACCAGACCGGATACCCCCGGCGGTCGACCCTGACCGCGCCGCCGGCATCTGTAGGAACGTTGCCATTCTGGTTGGAAAACACCACCAGCAAGTCGCCGTTCGGGTATCGTGAAATCCCCAGCGGCTCGGCGTCTCGAGCGAACGAGAACCCGGGGGTGGAACTGTGCGCGTATTCGGCCGCGGCGTCGTCCGCCGCCTGTCCCAGCAGGTCGGGCCGCAACGGCCAGGCCTGCGCGACTTCGCCGTCCAGCCCGAACTGTACGGCCAGGCATCCCCACTCCGGGCAGATCTCCATGAACTGGAAGCGGCCGCCGTACCAGAACACCGGCTCGCGCAGCGAACCGCCGTCCAGAGACTCGATGCGGCTCGTAGCGGCGCATCCGGCCTCGTCTGCGCACCACCAGACTTCTCCGTCCACGAACTCCAGGAACCTTCCGTCGTCCAGGACCGCGTCCATGTCCGGCGGAGTCTGCGTGCCGGCGCACGACGCCGCAAAGATCGCCGCCAGAAGCAGGAAAGTGGTATTGGTGTTCGTCATTGCGTCGTTCCTCGGTTGTTGAACCTGCCGGAGCATGCGCTCAGCACGCCTGTCCGCGGGACGTTCTCTCCGTCCGCCGGCGCCCCTCGGCGGGCGGGGTGCGGCGCAGGGTTCCACCCCATAGGCGCTAACTTGTTTTGCCCTCATCCGAAGTAGTCAGGAAGCTGCGTGCGCCGGCGGCGCGGCGGTTCCGCGAGCGCATCGGAGATCGCCTGCCATTCACGAATCATGTGCGCCAGCGGGAATGCCGGCTCGATGCTGGCCTGACCTGGTTGAGCACGAACCTGAAGTCACGCCACGCGCCGGGAGGACGCCGGCGCCGGCAGAGCGTAGCCCCAGGGGGAAATCGCGCGGGCGTGCTGGAGCAGCTTTTCCACCAGCAGCGCCACGAACAGCTTCCCGTACAGCCACGCCCTGGCGCTGTCGTCGTCGTACTTCGGCACGTGGCCCAACTGCGCCAGCGACTTGAAGCGCTTGAACACCAATTCGACCTGCCACCGCAGACGATACCACTCCAGTACGTCCGCCGCCGAAAACGGCGGCTCCGGAAAAGTCGTGAAGACGATCACGTACTTGGCAAAACGGAGCGTGGCCGGTTGCACCCGGGCGCCCTTGCGCGAGGCGTCCCGGCGAATTCTCCGGTGCGCCTCGCAGATGGCTGCCGCCGACTTGCGGATCGCGCACACCCGGCCCGGAATCTCGCGGGCCGGGCCGTCCGTATCCTCCCCGGCCACGACCGCCGTCGACCAGGACCGGGCTTCGCCCGAGCGCGTCACCGACTCCACCGCGGCCAGCAGGTCGAACTGCTTCCCGGTCGCCGTGCGCAGCGGCAGCGACCCCGTATTCACGCGCACAATCAGCTTTCCGCCCGCCTCCATCACGTGGCGGATGCCGCGAGCGGTCGAATAACCGCGATCCGCCAGAACATGATCGCCGGCGCGGACCGGAAACTGCGCCAGCGATTCTCCCGTGCCGGACCCCCCGGTCTCCGTCAGCTTGAAGAAGTCACACGCCAGCGACGGCAGGCAGACGCTGTAGTGCAGACGCCACCGCGACCCGCTCGGTCCCGGTTCCTTCACCGTCGTCGCATCCACGGCACGGACCCGGAATGCGCCCTCGGGGACGACCGCCAGGTCGCGCTCCCGGAACAGCCTGACACACAGCGCGCGCAGCCACTCGCTGGATTTCTTCAGGCGCTTCAACAGCGCCACGTCCGACAGATCCGCCAGTCGCGCCTGTCGGGCGCGCACCGCCGTCTCCCGCAACGAGTGCCCGCAGCCGAGGTGCAGCAGCAGGGTCCGCAGCAGGTTGTCCACCCCCTTGTCCTTGCGCAACCCCTTCAGCGCCCCGGTGTCCCGCGCCAACTCCTGCCAGTCAGGGGGCAGGAACGACAGCAGCACGTCCCAATCCTCGTCGACTGCGCCGATCTCCGTATCGTGCATCCCGCACGCCAGGATACGTCAACCATGACACGAACAAGTTAGCGCCTATGGGGTTCCACCCCGGCCTTCATGACTCGCTGCTCCCGATCCTGCTACGGCGCCGGCTCCTCGCCCTCGAACCGGACCGCCGGCAGGCGGAAACGGTCCCGGAGCCGCCGGTCCACGACGGCGCCCGCCGCCCGGCGGTACGCGGCGGCGTCCAGGCGCGGACGGAACGGCGCCAGTTCGGCCCGCGCGTCCGCCTCGAGGGCGTCCAGCCCGGCGCCCCCCGCCTCGCGCGCGGCGGCCAGCAGCGCCCGGTCGACGTCGGCGAGCCGTTCGACGACCGCCTTCCTCGCCGCGCCGCGCGCGGCGCGGGCGGACGGCCGGAGGGCGTCGACGTCGGCGACGAGCCGCGTGAGGGCGGCGCGGAGGGCCGCGGGCATCTCGTCACGCGCCAGCCGGTTGGACGCCTGCTCCAGGATGCGGTCGACGTGCCGGGGCAGGCTGAGACGGCGACGGCCGGACCGGGCGCCGCGACCGGCGGCGGCCGCGGCGCCCGGTTCGCCGCCGGCGGCCGGGAACATCCCGACCGCCCGCCGCCATTCGTCGAAGGCGTCCAGCACGTCGGCCTCGCAGAACTCGATGAGGAGAGGCCGGCGCCGGGGCCCGGACGCCCGATACCGCGCCAGTTTCCGGTCGATGCCCCGCGTGACCACCTGCAGCGGCACCCCGGCCTGCGCCCATCCGCGCACCAGATCGAAGGCCGGTCCCCGGATTCGGACGAGATGGCCGTGGTTGCGGCGGCAGAGATACGACTCGATCTCGCGGAAATAGGCGCCGGGGTCGGTCATCGCGCCGCCCCCCGGTTGCGTTGCCAGGCGAGCCGGAGACCGTGCAGCGTCAGGTCCGGGTCGACGTGGTCGATCGCCCCGGTCTCCGCCGCGACGGCCGCGGCCAGTCCGCCGGTGGCGACGGTCACCGCGGGCCGGCCGGCGCCCAGGGCGGCGCGCAGGCGGGCCACGAGTCCTTCGACCATCGCGACGTAGCCGAAGTACAGACCGGACTGCATCGATCCCGTGGTGCTCGTCCCGATGATCTGCGCGGGCCGGCGGACGTCGACCCGCGGGAGACGCGCCGCCCGCTGGAACAGCGCGTCGGCGGAGATCTCGACCCCGGGGCAGATCACCCCGCCGACGTAGTCGCCCGCGGCGGAGATGACGTCGAAGGTGGTGGCGGTCCCGAAATCCAGCACGATGATCGGCCGGCCGGCTCCGCCGTACCGGTCGAGGACCGCGAGGCCGTTCACCAGCCGGTCGGCGCCCACGTCCTCCGGGGGCTGGTAGCAGACGCGCAGACCGGCGTTGGAGGCGTCCACCACCAGGGTCTCCACGCCGAAGGCCTCCTGCGCCATGCCGGTGATCGTCCCCGTCAGCGGGGGGACCACCGACGAGAGGACCACTCCCGTCACCTGCGCCACGTCGAGACCGGACTCGGCGAACAGCCGGCTCGCCAGCACCCGCAGCTCGTCGGCGGTCCGGTCGCGCACGGTCGCCAGACGCCAGCGCTCGCCGAGCCGCGTCCCGTCGAAGATTCCGAAGACGATGTTCGTGTTGCCGGCGTCGATCGCTAGCAGCATCGGCCCCCCGCGGCGGAACGCATCGCGGCTCGCCATGCGGCGCCGCCCGCCCGCGGGCGGCTACCCGACGTGACGCACGGCGCCGCCGGACAACCGCTCGCGGCGCTCCCCCACCCGCACGATCAGCGCCCCGTGCTCGTCCACGCCCTCGGTGACCCCGCGGCGGCGGACCGCTCCCACCGACCATTCCACGGCGGCGCCGCGGCTCGACGGCGCCCGCGCCTCCCACCGCCGGAGCAGGGCCGGGACCCGGCCCGACTCGACGTCGCCGCACCGCGCGGCCAGAGCCGCCAGCACTTCCACCAGCAGCACCGCGGCATCGACCGGGCGGCCGGTCAGGCCCTCGACCGAGCCGGCCCGGGACGCCACCTCGGCCGGCCAGGCGCCGTCGCGCAGGTTGACGCCCACGCCCAGGACGACCCGGTCGGCCCCGTCACCGGCCGTCGACGCCTCGGCCAGAATCCCGGCCACCTTGCGGCGCCGGCCGGAGTCCTCCGCCACCACGTCGTTCGGCCACTCGAGCATCGCGTCGAGCCCCGCCGTCCGTTCGAGGGCCTCGGCCACGGCCACCCCGGCGGCCAGGGTCAGCACCGGGGACGAAGTGCTGCGCAACAGCACGGAAAGGTACAGGCCGGCGCCGCGGGGAGAAGACCAGCGGTTGCCGTGGCGCCCCCGGCCGGCGGTCTGCTCGTCCGCCACCACCACCGCGCCGTGCGGCGCGCCCGCGCCGGCGAGGGCGGCGGCGACGTCGTTCGTCGAACCGACCCGCGGACGGTGATGCACCCGGCCCGCGAACGGCCCGAGCCGGGAAGCCGCGCCCCGCACGAGGACCTGGAACGGATCGGACGATGGACCCCTCACGGATCGCTCCACCGGCTCGCGGAGGCCGCGGCGGCCGGCGCCGACGCGGACCACCGCGGTCACGGCGAGAGCTCCGCCAGCACTTCGCCGAGCTGCCGCCGGCGCTGCCGCGCCGCCGCATGACGGGCCTCGGTCTCGGCCACCACCTCCGGGTCGGCGCGCTCCCGGAACTTCGGATTCCCGAGCTTGCCTTCCAGGGAACCGATCTGTTTCGCGATCCGGTCGAGCTCCCGGCGCAGGCGGGCGGTCTCCGCGGCCCGGTCGATGACGCCGGCCAGCGGCAGATACAACCGCATGCGGCGGACGATGCGCCGCACCGTGTCGGGGTCGGCCGGCGCCGACTCCACGAACTCGAACGCCTCGAGACCCGCCAGCCGCCGCAGATAGCCGCCATGACCGTCGAGCACCGACCGCTCGCCGGGGTCCGCGTGCTCGATACGCAGCCGGAGCCGGCGCGACGGCGGCACGCCCAGCTCGGCGCGGACGGTGCGCACCGCGGTGACGACCTCCTGCAGGAGCGCCAGCACCGAGACCGCCTCGTGGTCGGTCCACGCCGGCGCCGGCCGGGGCCAGGGAGCGCGGGTGATGGTGCGCGCCCGCCCGTCCGGCGTCCGGCCGTCGTCGGCCGCGTCCGCCGGGGGCGGCAGGGTCTGCCACAGCTCCTCGGTGACGAACGGCATGAACGGATGCAGCAGACGCAGCACCCGGTCGTGCGCCGTCAGCAGGACCGCCAGCGCCCGCTCCCGATCTTCCGCCTCGTCCTGCAGATGGGGCTTCACCAGCTCGACGTACCAGTCCGCGTACTCGTGCCAGACGAAGTGGTACAACCGGTCGGCCGCGACGTCGAACCGGAACTCCTCCAGGGCGCGGGTCACCTCGGCCGCCAGCGCGCTCGATCGATGCAGTATCCAGCGGTGGATGGTCGCGAGTCCGGCCGCCGGGGGCGCCGGCGGGCGCTCGCGCAGCGACGCCGGCAGGTTCATCAGCACGAACCGCGAGACGTTCCAGAGCTTGTTCACGAACTGCCGGTAGCCGCGCAGGCGCCCCTCCGAGAGCGAGATGTCCATGCCCGGAGACGCGAGCGCGGCCAGGGTGAAGCGGAAGGCGTCGGCCCCGATGTCTTCCATCACCTGCAGGGGATTGACGACGTTGCCCTTCGACTTGCTCATCTTCTGCCCTTGCGCGTCCCGCACGAGCGACGTGACGTAGACGACCCTGAACGGGACGTCGCCGGCGAACTTCATTCCCAGCATCATCATCCGCGCGACCCAGAAGAAGATGATGTCGAGCCCCGTGATCATGAGGCTCGTAGGGTAGTACCGCGCGAGGTCGGCGCCGCCGCGGGGCCATCCCAGGGTGCTGAACGGCCAGAGCCCGGAGCTGAACCAGGTGTCCAGCACGTCGGTGTCCTGCCGCAACGGCCCGCCGCAGCCGCAGGCGTCCGGCGCCTCCTCCTCCACCGCGACCGACCCGCACCGGTCGCAGTACCAGGCGGGCACCCGATGCCCCCACCAGAGCTGGCGCGAGATGCACCAGTCGTGGATGTTGGTCATCCACTCGAAGTAGGTGCGGGCCCAGTTCTCCGGGACGAAGCGGGTGCGGCCGTCCTTCACGGCGGCGACGGCAGGCTCGGCCAGCGGCTTGATCCGGACGAACCACTGGGTCGACACCAGCGGCTCGACCACCGTCCGGCAGCGGCTGCAGCGCCCCACCGCGTGACGGTGGTCCTCGACCCGTTCGAGCAGGCCGTCGGCTTCGAGCCGCCCGACGATCGCCTCCCGCGCCGCGAACCGGTCCCGGCCGGCGAACGGCCCCGCTTCGCCGGTCATCCGGCCGTCCTCGCCGATGACCACCACCTGCGGCAGATCGTGCCGCCGGCCCATCTCGAAGTCGTTGGGGTCGTGGGCCGGAGTCACCTTGACCGCGCCGGTCCCGAACTCGGGGTCGACGAACTCGTCGGCCACCACCGCCAGCTCGCGGCCGACGACGGGCAGGCGCAGCGTCCGGCCGACCAGGTCGGAATAGCGGCCGTCGTCCGGATGCACGGCCACCGCCGTGTCGCCCACCAGGGTCTCCGGCCGGGTGGTGGCCACCGTCACCCCGCCGGCGCCGTCGGCCGCCGGGTAGCGCACGTGGTAGAGCCGGCCCGCCTGCTCCTCGTGCGCCACCTCGAGATCGGACAGCGCGGTGCGGCAGCGCGTGCACCAGTTCACGATGTACTTGCCGCGGTAGATCAGCCCCTCGCGATAGAGGGTCACGAAGACGCGCCGGACCGCCCGCGACAGGTCGTCGTCGAGGGTGAACCGCTCGCGGCTCCAGTCGACCGACGACCCCAGGGTGCGCATCTGGCTCGTGATGGTCCCGTGGCTCCGCCGGCTCCAGGCCCACACGCGTTCCACGAACGCCTCGCGGCCGAGCGCGTGACGGTCGGTCCCCTCGTCGGTCAGATGCTTCTCGACGACGTTCTGGGTCGCGATGCCCGCGTGGTCGGTGCCCGGCAGCCACAACACGTCGTGGCCGGTCATGCGCTTCCAGCGGCAGACGATGTCCGGCAGGGTCTGGTTGAGGGCGTGACCGACGTGCAGCACGCCGGTCACGTTGGGGGGCGGCAGCACCATGCTGAACGGCGGGCGGGACGACGACGGGTCGGCGCGGAAGGCGCCGCTGGACTCCCAGAACGCGTACCACTTCGGGTCGACGGCGGCATGGTCGAACCCCTTGCTCAACTCGCGCATGTCACTCATGGTATCAAGGCGTCGGAGGGGCGGCGCCGGCCGGAACGCGATCGGAGGACCCGGGATGCCGGGACGTGCGGCAAGGACGGCGCCGGCGCACGCGAACCGGTTCAGGCCGGCTCGATGCGGCCGATCTGGTCGCGCACCATCCGCTCGGCCACCCGGGCGACCACTTCGGAGACCAGTTCGCCGGTCACGTCGTCCGACAGGCGCTCGACGACCCGCTCGGCCACCCGCTCGATCAGGTCGTCCTCGCCGGTCGGGGCGCCCCGACGGGCCCACGGCCAGGCGGCGCGAGCCCGATCGACGTCGCCCTGCTCGGCCGCGAGGAGCGAGGCGAAGGCGTCGGCCAGCGACGGAGGCGGCGGCGCCTCCACCGCGGGTACGGCCGGCGACGGCGGCGGGACGCCGGCGGAGTCCGCCGCGGGCGCCGGGTCCGGTCCGGCCGGGCCGTCCCCGCCGCCGGACGGCGACGGCGGCACCGCCGGCGCAACGGCGCCCGGAGACGGCGCAGCGGCGCCCGCGGAAACCGGCGGGGCCGCGGCGTCAGGCGCCGGGGCCTTCGGCGCAGCCGCCCGAGCCGCCGGAGCGGCGGCGGTCGCCGGCGGCGGCGCGGCGGCCGCGGAAGCCGGCGGGGGCGCAGCCTCCGGGGACGGCGCATCCGACGGGGGCGGCGCAGCGGCCGCGGAAGCCGGCGGGGGCGGCGCAGCCTCCGAGGACGGCGCATCCGACGGGGGCGGCGCAGCCTCCGAGGACGGCGCATCCGGCGCGGCCTCCGAGGACAGCGTCTCCGGCGCGGCGTTCGCGGCCGCGGGCTCCGGCCGCGGGACCGCGGGCGCGCCCGCCGCTCCCGAATCCGCGGGCGCACCGAGGAGCTCGCGAACCCGGTCGAGGACCGCTTTCGGCTCGAACGGCTTTACCAGCACGGCGTCGCAACCGACCTCGCGGGCCCGAGCGTCGTCGACCGGATCGAAGGCCCCGGTCAGCAGCACCACCGGAATGTGGGACAGGGCGCGGTCGGCCTTGACGAAGGCCGACACGTCGTAGCCGTCCTTCTCGGGCATGTGGGTGTCGGCCAGCACGATGTCCGGCGGGTCGGCGGCGATGCGCTCCATCGCCTCGCGGCCGTCACCGACCGCCACCACCCGGACATCCTCCTCGGCGAAGGTCATCTCGATGACGCGCTGAATCGTGGCGCTGTCGTCGGCAAGCAGAAGCGTGTCTGGCATCGGAGGTCCGGCCTCGACTGGTGGATTGGAAGAACCCGCCGCGTCCGGGGCCCGCGGCCGCGGCGCCGGACGGGCCGCGGGTCACGCGGGTGCGGCCCGGTGGTGCTCGCGAATGAAACTGACGATGTCCCGCATCGGGGTTCCGGGCTGAAACACGCCTTCGATGCCGACGTCCCGCAATCCCGGCCGATCGGCGTCCGGAATGATGCCGCCCACGACCACGAGCACGTCGTCGAGCCCCTTCTCGCGCAACAGCTCCATCACCCGCGGACACACGTGGTTGTGGGCCCCCGACAGGATGGACAACCCGATGACCCCGGCATCCTCCTGCAGGGCGGCCTCGACGATCTGCTCGGGGGTCTGGCGCAATCCGGTGTAGATCACTTCCATCCCCTCGTCCCGAAGCGCCCGCGCGATCACCTTCGCCCCGCGGTCGTGGCCGTCGAGCCCGGGCTTGGCGATGACGACGCGAATCCGGTCCACGAACGGCTCCTGACCCGCCAGTCGGCTACGGCTCGATGCGGAACGCGACCAGCGTCGACGCGTCGCTTTCGGCGGCTTCCGCCGACAGCTCGATCAGATAGTCGCCCCGCGGGAACGGCGCGAGCTGCAGGAGCACCTGATGGGGGCCGCCGCCCTCGGGCGCATCCACCGGGAGCTCCATCATCGCGGTGCCCTCCCGGCTCAGCAACCGCGCGCGGACCCGCGGGACGACGCCGCCCGGCGCGTAGGCCTCGACCCGGACCAGGAGCTGCTCGGTGCGGCGGAAGAAGCGCGAGGCCGTCGGCAGGGCGTCGCCGTCGGCGAGCAGCCCGCGCAGCTCGACCGCGTTCCGCGCCCGCAGCACCTGCGGGGTGCTCAGGGCGACGTCGGGACCGGTGAAGTCGGGGGCCACGAGCTCGTCGATGGCCCGGTCGAGCACGTCGCCGTACTCGTCCTCGACCGCGACGTTCAGCTCGAGCGCGCCCGGATCGACGTCGAAGCTGGCGCGCGGCGTCCGGCCCGGCCCCGCGCCGGGGACCTCGCCCCGGAAGTACGCGCTGTCGTCGCTCATCGCCATCAGCATCACCTGCGACGCCGATTCCTGCCGGCGGCTGCGCTCACCGCCGACGGGTTCCCACACGAACGTCAACCGCGTCCTGCCGCCGTCGCCGCGGCGGGCGCCGACCCAGGTGCGGACGTAACGGCCCCGCACCGGCTCGGCCAGGGTCGCCAGCGCGGTGTCGACGGCGCGCGGCGGCTCCGGCCGGGGCGGGGCCAGCACGCGGGCCGCGTTCTCCGGGCTCAGGGCGTAGTAGCCCTTGCGGGCCCGGATCCGAACGTCGTCCCGCAGCACTTCGACCTCTATCTCGTGGAACTCGCCGTCCGTCGGCGCCGCCGACGACGTGTATCCGAGCAGGTAGTACGCGCTCTGGTCGTTCACGATCTGGGTCAGCCCGGGCAGCATGTCGTTGCGGTTGACGATCGCCCGGCCGTCGGTCTCGTCGGCCAGCACGCGCAGGGTGTCCTGCATCTCGCGCAGCATGCGGTAGTCGGTGCGCATGTCGATGGCGACGTTGCTGGAGTCGTACTCGCCGACGGCCAGCCCCCGCGGATCCACCATGTAGAAGCTGGTGTTGTTCCGGTTGGCGACGTCGGCGGCATACAGCAGCTCGGTGCGCATGTACGACGCCTCGAAGAACTGCGACGTCTCTTCGAAGTGCGACTCCGCCGCCAGCGGGTTGCGCCGTTGCGGATTGAAGAAGCCGCCGGCCAGGGCGTCGATGTCCCGCAACTGGGGCGGAACGTAGTTCGAATAGCCCTCGCTCAGCACGATCACCGACTTGCGGCCTTCGCGCAATCCGCCCAGGTGGATGGCCAGCGCCTTCAGGGCCGACAGGCTGACGTCGTTGCGAATCAGCTCGACGGTGGTGGTCGGATAGTTCGCGTACTGGTGCTCGTACATGTTGCGCGGCCGGTAGTCGTACTTGACTCCTTCGAAGTTCTCGAGGGCCCGGACGACCTGCGCGTGGTTGCGCGTCAGCCGCACGTCCATGATCGGCGTCAGCGGGTACATGATTCCGACGAGGTCGGTCGGCCGGAGCTGCGTCTCGACGAACTCGACGAGGGTCGCCCGCAGCCGGATGGCGTTGGTGTCCCGCACGTGATAGTCGTCGAGGAAGAACACGAAGATGCGCGAGTCGGGCCGCGCCGCTTCGCGCTCCTGGTCGTAGTCGTTGCGGATGCTGGAGGGGGGCGGAAGCGCGGGGTCCGGCGTCCCGGTGACCTCCACGAACCGGAACGACTCGATGGTCTGCTCGACCTCGTCTTCGAAGACCCGGAAGTCGTCCCGGGTCAGGTCGAGAACGGGGTTGCCGTCGTCGTCGGTGACGATCGCATCGACCCGCACGAAGTTGATCTCGGACCGGAACACCGGCGTCCGCGGCTGCGCGCCGGCATCCGCGGCCCCGGTTCCGCCGGCGCGCTCGGCCCGGGATTCCCGCGGCTCCTGGGCGGGGACGCCGGCGCCCGGCAGCAGCACCCACGCGGCCGCGAGCACCGGGGCCGCCCACGCGGACCGGCGCCCCGCCGAACGAAGCCCGGCCCTGTCCCGCCCGCGCCATCGACTGCTCGACATGCCCGCCTCCTCCTCGCGCCAGAGAGACGCCGGCTGCGATCATACCACTCGGACCCGCGCGCCCGGTCCCGGCCGCGGGGCCCGCTCTCCGCCGACGGGGCGCCGTTCGCTCGTCAGCCCGCGGCGAACGCCCCGTTGCATTGCGAGCGGGCCGACCGCGTCGTCCGTCGGTCGGACATGCTCGACGTGCGCCCTTCTCACGCCTTGTCCGGCGGGCGTTCCTTGCCCGCCGGAAGTTCTCTGTCCGCAGCGCCCTCGGCGTTCGCCGGCCCCCTTCGGACGCGGTGCGACGCGGGGTCCGCCACGGGCTGTTATGATCGGCGGGCGTCCGCAACCCCGCGGGACACGACTCCGGGCGGCGGCGGCGAGCCGCGCGGCGCCCGGCCTCGGCTTCCGGACCGGCGTGCGCCATGCGCCTCGATCTCACTCCCGAACAGGAAGCGTTCCGCGCCTCGGCGCAGCGGTTCGCAGACGCGGAGGTACGGCCGCGGGCGCAGGAAATCGACGCCAGCGGCCGCTTTCCCGCCGATCTCGTCGACCGGGCCGGCCGGCAGGGGCTGATGGGGGTCACCATTCCCGTCGCCGCGGGCGGCGCCGGCCGCGACCACGTCAGCTACGCGGCCGCGATCGAGGCGATCGCGGGGGCCAGCGCCACCCTCGCCGCCATCCTGTCGGTCAACAACTCGCTGGTGGCCGAGGTCGTCGCCCGTTTCGGGTCGCCGACCCAGCGCGAGACCTGGATCCGGCCTCTCGCGAGCGGCGCCGCCGTCGGCGCCTTCGCCCTCTCCGAACCCGACGCCGGCACCGACGCCGCCAATCAGCGGACCCGCGCCGTCCCGGACGGCGACGGATACCGCCTGACGGGGCGCAAGGTGTGGGTGGCCAACGGGGCCGCCGCCCGCGTATTCATCGTGTTCGCGGCCACCGAGCCGGACATCGGGGGGCGGGGCGTCTCGGCGTTCCTGGTTCCCGCCGGCGCGCCGGGTCTGCGCGCGTCCCCCACCCCCGACACCCTCGGCGTACGCGGTCTCGGATGCCGGGATCTCGACCTCGAGGCGGTGCCGGTCCCGGCCGGCGCGATGCTCGGCGACGCCGGCGGCGGATTCCGCATCGCCCTGTGGGCGCTCGACGGCGGCCGGGTGGCGATTGCCGCCCAGGCCGTCGGCATCGGTCAGGCCGCCTTCGACGAAGCGCTGGCCCATGCCCGGCGCCGGCAGACCTTCGGCCGCCCCATCGCCCGGTACCAGGCCGTGCAGTGGATGCTCGCGGACATGGCCACGGAGATGGACGCGGCGCGTCTGCTGGTGTATAGGAGCGCCGCGGCCCGGCAGACGCAGGAGCGCAGCGCCGCCGAGGCCGCGATGGCCAAGCTCTACGCCTCGGAAGCGGCGCACCGGGCCGCCGACCGGGCGATGCAGATCCTGGCCTCGGCCGGCTACCGCCGGGGCTCGACGGTCGAGCGACTCTTTCGGGACGTCCGGGCGACCGAGATATACCAGGGCACCTCGGAAGTGCAGCGCATGGTGATCGCCGCCCACCTGCTCGCCGAGACGCCGTAGAACGGGCGCGGACTCCTGGAAGTTCGGTTCGGCCCCAGGCGGAGCCGACCGCCGCACCCGGCCCGCGCGGCTACGCGCCGGCCGCGAGGCGCTCGAAGATCGGCGCCAGCCGTTCCCGGGTCCGCGGAGGGGTCTCGGGCACGACCCGGGTCGCCCCGACGACGGTCATGAAGTTGGTGTCGCCGTCCCAACGGGGCACCACGTGCAGATGCAGATGGCCCGGGATGCCCGCCCCGGCCGGCCGCCCCAGGTTGATCCCGAGGTTCATGCCGTGGGGCCGATACGCCTCGGTCAGGGCGATCTCGGCCCGCTGCGCCATCGTCATCAGCTCGCCGAGCTCGGTCGCCGACGCCTCGGCCAGCGATCCGACGTGCCGATTCGGCACCACCATGACGTGACCGTTGTTGTACGGGTAGAGGTTGAGAATGACGAAGCACGTATCGGCGCGCGCGACGATCAGCGACGAACCCGGCCGCGAGGTCTCCGCGCCGGTGAGGGCGGCGCAGAACACGCATTCGCCCCCGGCGGCGCCGGTGCCGCTCACGTAGTCGAGTCTCCAGGGGGACCAGAGCCGTTCCATGGCGAACCCGATCACCCGGACGGGCGGCCCCCGGCGGGCATCGACCGGCCGTCGCAGTGCGTCAGGCGGACGGCGGCGGCCGGGGCGGCCCCCGGCGGGCATCGACCGGCCGGATCAGCAGCCCGCGGTCCCGCCCCGCGCCGGCAGCGCCGCCGGCCCGCCCCGCGCCGGGCCGGCCGCGAGGTCCGCACCCGGGGCGGGCTCCTGGTTTATCAGCTCCCTGAGTTCCTTGCCCGGCTTGAAGTACGGAACCCGCTTGGGGGGGACGTCCACCCGATCTCCGGTCTTCGGATTGCGGCCCCTTCTCGGTTCGCGCTGCCGGAGGCGGAAACTGCCGAAGCCCCGCAGTTCGATCTTCTCGCCCCGGTGCAGCGCGGTCACGATGCTGCGGAACACCGTATCGACGATGACCTCGGAGTGCCTCTTGGTCAGATCGGCGGCGCGCGACACCTCCTCGACGAGCGCCGCCTTGGTCACGCCTGCCACCAGGATTCCCCCCGCTCCATGAGCCGCGCCGGGCGCGGCGAAGGCGCCAGGCCCCCGGCGGAAGCCCGCCGTACTCGAACGGCGCCGCATCCCGCCCGCGCCGCGCCGCCACGGGCGCGTCAGGTCTGGTGCTTGAAGTGGTCGCCGAGAGTCACTTCCGGCGATCCGGACGCCGCCGCCCCGTAGGCCTCCCAGTCCGCCTCGTAGTCGTCCGACTTCAGGGCCCGGATGCTGAGGCCGATCTTCCTCTCCGAGGGGCTCAGCTTGATGATCTTCATGCTGGTGACCTCGTCGACCTTCAGCTCGACCTTGTCGCGGCCCTTGTCGTCGTCGAACTCCGAGACGTGGATGAGCCCCTCGATGCCCTCGGCCAGCTCCACGAAGGCGCCGAAGTTCGTGATGCGGACCACCTTGCCCTCGACCACCGATCCGACCTTGTGCTTCTCGAAGAACTCGTCCCAGACGTCGGTCGCCAACTGCTTGAGGCCCAGCGACAGCCGCTGGTTGTCCGGATCGACGTTGAGGACCATCGCCTCGACCTCGTCGCCCTTCTTCACGACCTCCGACGGATGCTTGAGGCGCTTGCTCCAGGACATGTCCGAAATGTGGATGAGCCCGTCGATGCCCTCTTCGACTTCGACGAACGCGCCGAACTCGGTCAGATTGCGGACGCGCCCCGACAACCGCGACCCGATCGGGTACTTGTCGGCGAGCTGATGCCACGGGTTCGACTCGATCTGCTTCAGCCCGAGCGAAATGCGGCGCGCCTGCGGATCGACGCCGAGCACCATCGACTCGACGGTGTCGCCCACCGTGAGGAGCTTCGACGGATGCTTGACCCGTTTGCTCCAGGACATCTCCGACACGTGGATCAGTCCCTCGACGCCCGGCTCGAGCTCGATGAACGCCCCGTAGTCGGTCAGGCTGACGACCTTGCCGCCGAGCCGCATGCCGACCTGGTAGCGTTCCTCGACCGCCGTCCACGGGTCGGCGTGGAGCTGCTTGTAGCCGAGCGACACCCGTTCGCTCGCACGGTCGAACTTGAGCACGACCACGTCGACCTCGTCGTTCACCTTGAAGAGCTCCGACGGATGCGCGGCGCGGCCCCACGACATGTCCGTCACGTGCAGCAGCCCGTCGAGCCCGCCCAGATCGATGAAGGCGCCGTAGTCCGTGAGGTTCTTGACCACTCCCCGGAACACCTTGCCCTCTTCGAGGGTCGCCAGCGTGTGCTTCTTCTTCTCGGCGTTCTCCTCCTCGAGCAACGCCTTGCGGGACAGCACGATGTTGCCCCGCTTCTTGTTCACCTTGATGACGCGCATGCGCAGTTCCTGACCGCGCAACGCGTCGAGATTGCGCACCGGACGCACGTCCACCTGCGAGCCGGGCAGGAACGCCCGCACCCCGATGTCGACGGCCAGCCCGCCCTTGATCCGCTCGATGACGCGGCCGATGACGACCTTCTGCTCGTCGTAGGCCTTCTCGACGTCGTCCCAGATCTTCATCTTCTCGGCCTTCTCGCGCGAGAGCACGATGTGGCCGTCCCGGTCCTCGGTGCGCTCGAGCAGGACGTCGACGGCATCGCCGGGCCGGACGATGCACTCGCCGTTCTCGTCGAGGAACTCCTGGAGGGCGATCATTCCCTCCGACTTGTATCCGACGTCGACCACCACCTCCGACGAGGACACCTTCAGCACCGTGCCGGTAATCACCTCGCCTTCGGCGATGTTGCGGAAGCTGCCCTCGTACATCCGGAGCAACCGCTCGTATTCCTCCCGCCGCGACGGCTCGTCGTCGTCCTGATCCGCCATGACCATCATGGGAGCGGGTCGTGCGGTCTTCTCCGAGCGGTCCACCTCGACGTCTTCTGCCTTCGTCATGGAATTGCGCATCCTCCTGCAAGTACCCGGCGCGGTCCCCGCGGCGCGGCCTTCGATGCCCGGCCGCCGCGGCGTCCGCCCGCCGCGGCCGAACGCACCGATTGGCGATAAGCGGCCGACTATATTACAGTTACCGGAACGCGTCAACAGCCGCCGACGGGGCGATCACTCTGACCGCCCGCGCACCGCCAGCCGGCCGCGCACGATGGCCAGCACGCGCTCGATCACCGCATCGAGCCGCAGCCCCGTCGTGTCGACGCGCACCGCGTCGCCGGCCATCACGAGGGGCGAACTGTCGCGGGTGCGGTCGGAATGGTCTCTCTCCTCGAGCGCGTTCGCGACGTCGGACAAGGTCGCCGCGGCGCGGCCCAGACCGTGCGCCGGATCCGCGGCGCGCCGCGCCGCGCGCTCTTCCGGGGCCGCATCCAGGTAGATCTTCACGTCGGCGTCCGGAAACACCGTCGTGCCGATGTCGCGGCCCTCCATCACCAGTCCGCCGGCCGATGCGCAGGCCCGCTGCCGGCCCACGAGCGCCGCCCGCACCGACGGCATGCGGGCCACGCGGGCCGCCGCGGCGTCGATGGCCGCATTGCGGATCTTGTGGGTCACGTCGTGGCCGGCGACGGTCACGGTTCCCCGGTCCTGGGTCAGCGCGACCCGCTCCGCCAGGCGACGCACCGCCGGCTCGTCGTCGAGCGCGAGCCCCCGGTGAGACGCCAGCCAGGCGACCGCCCGGTACATCGCACCGGTGTCGACGTAACGGCATCCCAGCGCCTCCGCGATCGCGCGGGAGACGCTCCCCTTGCCGGCCCCCGAGGGTCCGTCGATCGCGATCACCGGGGTGATGCGAGCCGGGGACCCGCTCGGTTTCATCGACGCCCCCGCCGGCCGCCCGGAACCGCCTGCGCCCCGCCGCCGGCGGCCGCCTCGACCGCGCGGCGCAGGGCCGCCACCTCGCCCGGCGTCAGGTCCCGGAACGCGCCCGGGCGCAGGGTCCGGTCGCGGATCGGCCCGATCGCCACCCGGCGCAGCCGCACCACCGGGTGTCCGACCGACTCGCACATGCGCCGGATCTGGCGCTTGCGGCCCTCGGCGACGCCGATCCGGATCAACGACTGATCTCCGGCGCGGCCGCGTCCCGCGGACACCAGACTGGCCGTCGCCGGCGCCGTCCGGCGGCCGTCGACCACCACCCCGCCGGCCAGCCGCTTCAACGCCGAGGAGTCCGGCACGCCCCGCACCCGCGCCTCGTACACCCGTTCCACGCGGTGCCGCGGATGGGTCAGGCGAGCCGCGAGCTCGCCGTCGTTGGTGAGCAGCAGCAGCCCCTCGCTGTCGTAGTCCAGCCGTCCCACCGGATAGACCGATTCGCGGATCCCCGACAGGAGGTGCATGACCGTGCGCCGCCGCTCCGGATCGTCCCGGGTCGTCACCACGCCGCGCGGCTTGTTCAGCAACAGGTACCGCCGCCGCCCCCCGGCGCCGACCCGGCGCCCGTCGACCCGGACGTCGTCGGCGGGGTCCGCCTTCGCGCCGGGGGTCGTCACCACCGCGCCGTTGACGGTGACCCGGCCCTCGCGCATCAGCGACTCCGCGGCCCGGCGCGACGCGACGCCGGCCGCGGCGATCAGCTTCTGCAGCCGTACTCCGTCCCGGGCCGCGGGGGGTCTCATCCCGGTGAACCTGCCCGCCAGCTAGTGCACCTGCCCGGACGGTGGAGTCCCCGGGTCTCCCGCGGTCTCCGCCAGTTCGTCGAACGGCGGCGACTGGACCCGCGGCTCGTCCGCGAGCGCCGGCGGCACCTCCATGCCGAGCGCCTCGGCCATCTCCTCGACCTTCGGCAGGTCGCCGAGATCGCTCAGACCGAACCGGTTCAGGAACTCCCGCGTCGTCGCGTAGAGGAAGGGCCGCCCCACCACCTGCTTGCGGCCGACCACCTTCACGAGCTGGCGGTCGAGCAGCGTCCCGACCACCCCCGACACGTTCACGCCCCGGATCTCCGCGATCTCCGCGCTCGTGATGGGCTGCTTGTAGGCGATGACCGCGAGCGTCTCCAGCGCCTGCCCCGACAGGCGCTGCTTCGAGGGCTGGTGGAACAGCCGCCGCACCCACTCGTGCAGCTCGGGCCGCGTGCATATCTGGTAGCCGCCGGCCACCCGCACCATCTGCAGACCGCCCCGCTGGTCGTACTCCGCCTGCAACGCCGCCAGCGCCTGCTCGACGTCCTCCTTCGGCGTCTCGTCGAGCAGCTCGAACAGCGTCGCCGGCGTCAGCGGATCCGGCGACGCGAATATCAGGGCCTCCAGAACCGCTTTGACGTCGTCAGGCATGGCTGGTCGTCCCCGGCCGCAAGGCCGCCCGCGGCGGCGGTCCGCTCACCGTTCCGCCCCCCGGGCCGGCGCCACCCCTCCGTCACCCGGCCCCGACCCGCGGCCGGCGGGCGACCCGATCGGCTTCGGCGCATCCCGCGGGGGCTCGCGGCGATACACCCGGATCGGGCCGTCCGACCCGGATTGAAACACACGTATCAGCTTCAGGCGAATCATCTCCAGCACCGCGAGGAACGTCGTGACGAGCTCGCCGCGGCTGCCGTCCTCCGCGAAGAGCTCCTCGAACCCGCACGCCTCGACGTGGGCGAACCGCTCCATCAACTGCCGCGCGCGGGTCTCGATGGACACCTCCGCCGCCGGCAGCGGCACCCCCGGCCGCGTCCGCGCGCGCTCGAGGACCGTCCGGAACGCCTGCAGCAGTCCGAACAGGTCGACCTCGAGCTCCCGCTCGAACGGCTCGCCGGCGAGGTCGGCCAGCCGCTCCTCGGCAAGTCCCCACTGCGCGCTGCGCACGGTCTGCCGTTCGTGCAGCAGCTCGGCCGCGGCCTTGAACCTCCGGTGCTCGACGAGGCGCCGGACGAGCGCCTCGCGCGGGTCCTCCGGCTCCTCCGCGTCCCCGCCCCCGGTCTCCGGCCGGGGGACCAGAGTCCGCGCCTTGATGTGGATCAGGGTCGCCGCCATCACCAGGAATTCGCCGGCGGTGTCGAGGTCGAGCTCCTTCATCAGCTCGATGTACTCGAGATACTGCTGCGTGACGAGCACGATCGGAATGTCGTAGATGTCGATTTCGTTCTTCCGGATGAGGTGCAGCAGGAGGTCCAGCGGCCCTTCGAAGTTGTCGAGGCGGACCGGATAGTCCTCGAGGACCGACTCGAACTCGCCGGTCCGGCCGGCGCCGTCCGGCCCCCGCCCGGTCTGCTCCGCGGCCCGGTTCGTCATCGGTACGCCAGCCCGACCGCCTCCCGGACCTCCCGCATCGTTTCCCGGGCGATGCGGCGCGCTCGAAGCGACCCGTCCATCAGGATCTCGCGCACCCGCCCCGGACGGGCCAGGACCTCGGCCCGGCGCTCGCGCAACGGCGCCAGGGCGGCATCGAGGGCGCGGGCCAGCTTCTGCTTGACCTCGACGTCCCCCACCCGCCCGGCGCGGTAGCGGGCCTTCAGATCGTCGACCTCGGCGGCGTCGGGATTGAACGCGTCGTGGTACGTGAACACCGGATTGCCCTCGACGGCGCCGGGAACGTCGGCGCGGATCCGTTTCGGGTCCGTGTACATCCGCATGACCTTCTTCTTCACGGCCGCGGCGTCGTCCGACAGGTTGATGGCGTTGTCGTAGCTCTTGCTCATCTTGCGGTTGTCGATGCCGGGCAGCCGCGGAAAGCTCGTGAGCAACGGCCGCGGCTCGGGGAAGATCGCGCCGAAGAACCCGTGGAACCGCCGCACCACCTCGCGGTCGAGCTCGAGATGCGGGACCTGGTCGTCGCCCACCGGCACGTAGTCGGCCTTGTAGACGATCACGTCGGCGCCCTGCAGAAGCGGATAGCCGAGGAACCCGAGGGTCGACAGGTCCCGGTCGGCGAGATGGGCGATCTGTTCCTTGTAGGTGGGCACCCGTTCGAGCCAGGGAATCGGCACCACCATCTGCAGGAGCAGGTAGAGCTCGGCGTGCTCGGGCACCTGCGACTGGATGAACAACGTGCTCCGATCCGGGTCCACGCCGGCGGCAATCCAGTCCGCGGCGTTGTCGCAGGCGTACTCGGTCAGCCTGCCGGTGTCGGAGTACTCGCTGGTCAGGGCATGCCAGTCCGCCACGAAGTACATGCAGTCGTAGTCGTCCTGCAGGCGGGCCCACTGCTGCAGCGCACCGACCAGATGGCCGAGGTGCAGCCGGCCGGTCGGACGCATGCCGGAGACGACGCGCGGTTTCACGGCAGCAACCATCCCATCAGCAGCGACAGCGGCGGCCCGATCAGCCGGTACAGCCCGCCGGTCGCCATCAGAACCAGAAGAATCAGGAACCCGTACGGCCTGACGAGCCGATCGAAGGACTCGGCCGCCGCCGCCGGCAGCAGCCCCGCCAGCACGTTACCGCCGTCGAGCGGCGGCACGGGGAGCATGTTGAACACCGCCAGCAGCAGGTTCAACTGCAGCATCGCGAACGCGAACGCGGCGAGGGCGCCGGCCCAACCGCCGTACGCCTCCAGGCCGTCCGGCACGACGCCGAGCAGCCACGACGCCCCGATCGCGAGCAGGACGTTGCTGGCCGGCCCCGCCGCCGCGATCACCAGGAAGTCGCGGCGGGGATGGCGCAGGTTGGCGGGGTTGACGGGCACCGGTTTGGCCCAGCCGAACACGAACCCGCCGGCCAGGATGCCCGCCAGGGGCAGGATCACCGTGCCGACCGGGTCGACGTGCGCCGCCGGGTTCAAGGAGATCCGGCCGAGTCGGCGGGCCGTGGGGTCGCCGTACCAGTCCGCCGTCACCGCGTGGGCCGTCTCGTGGATCGTCAGGGACAGGAGCAGGACCGGGAGGATGACGACGAGCTGGCCGATGTCGGGCAAGGTTCAACAGCATAGAATGACGAGCGGGGTCACTGCAAGTCTCGCGCACGCCCGCGGCTCCGCTCCCCCGCCCCTGCCCGCACGGGCCGGTCCGCTGTTTCGCGCTCGCGCCGCGGCGGCGCCGGTCCGCGGCGAAACCCCGCGCTACCGATCGGCGATGCGCCCCGCCTGACCCCCGCAAGGGCGGCTACGCCGCCGGAGCCGCCCCGGAGGCGAACCACGCCAGCACCGCGTCGGCCACCTTGGCCCCGACCACCGGCACGAGCTCTTCGCGGGTCGCCCGGCGGACGTTGGCGACGCTCCCGAACCGCGTCAGCAGCACCCGCCGGCGGCGGGGCCCCACCCCGGGGATGCCGTCGAGGGCCGACCGGAAGTCGCGGCGGGACCGCGCGCTCCGGTGGTAGGAGACCGCGAAGCGGTGGGCCTCGTCGCGCATCCGCTGCAGCAGGAGCAGCGCGGGGCTGGCCCGGTCGAGGGCGATGGGTTCGGCGGCGTCCCGCGTGAAGACCAGTTCCTCCTGCTTCGCCAACCCCACCGCCACGAGGTTCGACAAGCCGAGCGACGCGAACGCCTCGTAGGCCGACGACAGTTGCCCGCGCCCCCCGTCGACGACCACCAGGTCGGGCAGGGGGCCCCCGTCGTCGAGCAGCCGGCGATACCGGCGGCCGACCACCTCGCGCATCGCCGCGAAGTCGTCCAGCAGACGGGCGTCGGCGCCGGCGCCGGCCGCCCCGCCCTTCCCGCGCCGGCGGCCCGGGGGCGCGGTGCGCTCCTCGCCCCGCACGCGGTACTTCCGGTACTCCTTGCGGACCGCCCGGCCGTCCTCGCAGACGACCATCGAGCCGACGGTTTCCGCCCCCTGCAAGGTGGAGACGTCGAAGCACTCGATGCGCCGGGGCGCGGCCGGCAGCTTCAGCGCCCGCCGCAGCTCGTCGAGGGCGGCGGCGCCGGCGCGCGCCTCGTCGCTGTACCGCGACCGGTAGGCGAGGGCGGCGTTGCGGGTCGCAAGATCGAGCAGCCCCCGCTTCTCCCCCCGCTTCGGGACGGTGATGCGCACCTTCCGCCCCGCCCGCTCGCTCAGCCAGCACGCCAGCGCCTCCGGCTCGTCGATCTCGACCGGCAGATGGACCTCGGGGGGGGCGGTCCGCGCCTCGTAGAACTGCTGCACCGCCGCCTGCACCGTCTCCCGTTCCGGCGGTCCGGCCCCCGCCGGCAGGTCGGCGGCCAGCTCGACCCGCTCGATGACCCGCCCGCCCCGCATCTGGAACACCTGGATGACCGCGCCGGACGGCCCGACCCGGGCCCCGAAGGCGTCGCGGTCGCCCAGGCGCACCGACGACATCTTCTGCTGCCGGTCCCGCAGCGTCTCGATGGTCCGGATCGCGTCGCGGGTCTGGGCCGCCTCCTCGTACCGGAGACCGTCCGAAGCCTCGCGCATCCGCCGCTTCAGATCGGCGATCAGCTCGTCGTTCCGCCCCTCCAGGAACAGCTTCGTGTGCTCGACGGCCTCGGCGTACTGCCGCGGCCCGCACAGGGTGTCGACGCAGGGCGCGATGCACCGCTTGATGTCGTACTCGAGGCACGCCCGCCCCCGGCGGCCGTTGATGACCTCGTTGCACGAACGGATGCCGAACAGCTTGTGGGTCAGCGACATCGTCTTCCGCGCCAGGGCCGCGGGCAGGAACGGCCCCGCGTAGGTGTGTCCGTCGCGGGCCACCCGGCGCGCCACGAGCACCCGCGGGAACGCCTCGCCGGTCGTCAACTGCAGGTACGGGTAGTTCTTGTCGTCGCGGAGCAGGATGTTGAACCGCGGCGAGCGCTGCTTGATGAGATGCGCTTCGAGGGCGAGGGCCTCGACCAGCGAATCGGTGACGATGACCTCCAGCCGGGTCACCTCGTCGAGCAGCGCGTCGGTCTTGGGGCTCGACCCGCCGGCTCCCAGGTAGCTGCGCACGCGCGCCCGCAACGAACGGGCCCGGCCCACGTAGAGGGTCTCGCCGGCGTCGTCGAGGTACAGGTAGACCCCCGGCTGCTCCGGCAGCGCCGCGATGCGCTTCTTGAGATCACGAAGGGGCATGGTTTACACTGTGGGGTTCGTGCCGTCGAAGGGGCGCCGCACCAAGGGCCGGCGCACCGACCCCGCGATCGCCGCGCCGCATCCCGCCATGACGTTCACAGGTGCCATCGGCGCCGCCTGCATGTTCCCTCTCCGCTCCATCATACGGGCGTGCGTGGCGTTGCGCATCCACCCGAACGTGCTCACGGTGGTCGGCGTGTTCATCAACTTCATCGCGGCCTGGCACTTCGCGCAGGGGGCGTTCGTCACCGCCGGTTTCATCATGCTCGCCGCCAACATCTTCGACTTCATCGACGGGAAGGTGGCCGAGGCGACGAAGCTGACGTCGCGGTTCGGCGGGTTCTGGGACTCGGTGATGGACCGCTTCTCGGACCTGTCGCTGTTCATCGGCGTCATCTATCTCTATGCCCAGCTCGGGCGTACCGACTACGTCATGGTCGCCGCCTTCGCGATGATGTTCTCGGTCATGACCAGCTATACGCGGGCCCGCGCCGAGTCGATGATCGACAAGTGCAAGGTCGGGTTCATGGAGCGTCCCGAACGGATCGTCCTGGTGATGATCGGGGCGTTCACGAACCGGATGGGCGCCGTCCTCTGGGTGATCCTGGTGCTGTCCATCGTCACCGTCGCCGACCGGATCTACTTCACGTGGCGGGCGCTCCGGCCCCGGGAAGCGGGGGCGCGGTGAAGCGGCTCCTGACGCTGCCGGCGCGGGCGGTCCGGCACGCCCTGTTCTGGACGTTCGACCGGGGCACGTGGCAGTACGATCTCATGGTCATCGCGATCCTCGCGTTCGTGTGGCTCACTCCGCCCGACTGGCTCGGCGACCCCACGGCCAGCGGCCCCGGCCTCGTCGGCCTCATCCTCGAACGACTCCGGTAGGGGCCGCGAACGTTCCGTACCGGCGACGGACCCCGCCCGGAACCTCGGAAGCGCGGCGGCCGGGCGCGGACGGCCGCCGCCCGCGATTCCGTGCGTTTGCCATCGACCGCCGCGGGCGGTCACAATGACCACGGGTGGGGTCCATTCGCCGCCGGCGAGGTCGATGCCCGCCCGGACCACGCCGCCGCCCGGCGCGCGCCGGGCGGACCGATCGTCCGAACGCGGCGAGGAGATGGACGGATGGACGTCGGTTTCGACACCATCGGGAACGCGACCCTGATCTGTTACGACCGGGGCCCGATCCTGGTGACGGACCCGTGGATCGTCGGAAACGCGTACTTCGGAAGCTGGGGGCTGTCGCACGAGGTCCCCGACGAGCAGGCGGAGGCGGTCAGGAACTGCGAGTACGTGTGGATCTCGCACGGTCATCCCGACCACCTGAACGCCGACTCCGAGTCGTATTACCTCGACAAGAAGATCCTGCTGCCGGACCACGCGGGCGGGCGCATCCGCAGGGGCTTCCAGGAGGCCGGATTCGACGTCGCCGTCCTGAAGGACCGCGTCTGGCACCGGTTGTCGGACCGGATCCGCGTGGTCTGCCTGGCCAACTACAACCAGGACGGCATCCTGCTCATCGACGTCAACGGGCGGCTCCTGATCAACATGAACGACGCGAACTGGACGCACGGAGGGCTCTCGTTCATCCGCGGGGTCGTGAAGCGCTTCGACAAGTCGTTTCTGCTGCATCTCACGAACCACGGCGACGCCGACATGATCAACGTCCGCGACGAGGAGGGCCGCCTGATGCTGCCGAACCGGCTCGTCGAGAAACCCCCGCTGGACGGCGACATCCGGAGACAGATGGACGTGTTCGGCGCCGGAGGCTTCATCCCCTTCAGCTCGTTGCACCGGTATCAGAGGACGGACAGCGTCTGGGCCCAGGAACATGCGGTCCGACTGGACGAGTACGGCCGGCCCGAAAGAAAGGGAGGCAGGGAGATGTACCCGGCCTTCATCCGGTATTGCTGCGCGACCGACAGGTTCGAGGAACTGCGCCCCTTGCCCAGCGCGCCGGCCGTCCACGAACCCGAGGAATTCGGAGACAACTGGACCGACGAACTCGAGAAGGACGACGCGCAGGAAGCCGCCCGCTATTTCAAGGCGATCGAGCACCTGCGCGACGCGTACGATTTCGTCAATCTCCGGGTCGGCGGCAAGGACAACCTGATAGACCTGAACCGGGGCCGGAAACGCGGCCTGACGTTCGAAGCGCCGCGGCACTCCCTCGTGACCGCGATACGGGGCCGCGTCTTCGACGACCTGCTCATCGGCAACTACATGCGCACCACGCTGCACGGCTCGACGCGCGGCCTGTGGCCGCACTTCACCCCCTGGGTGGCGAAGTACGCCGACAACGGAGGCGCCCGCACGAAGCAGGAGGTGAAGGCGTACATGGCGGAGTACCGGAGACGCGCCCCCCTGGACTTCCTGCTGATGCAGTTCTCGCTCCGCTGCAAGAACCTGCTCCGGCCGGATTCGGCCGCGCACCGCGCCGCGAAGGCCGGATTCTACCGCTTCCTGTCGAGATAGGCGCGTCCGCGGCTCACACCACTTCGCGTTCGTCGGAACCGAGATCGAGTCCCTTGCCCGCGAAGCGGATGTCGTGGGCCGCGATCTTGTCGCGCAGGAGGCGGCGCACCTCGCCGTAGTGCTCCCGCGGCACGTCGAGATGCCGCACCAGGTTGCGCACGCGGTCGATGAACACCAGCCGCGGACCAGGGTCTCCCTGCCACGACAGGCCTCCGATCCGCCCGTACGGCACGAGCCCCTCGTCGGACCAGACCCCGGCGTCGTAGAACCCGCGCCCGATGCGCAGGCTCAGGGGGAAGGCATAGGCGTAGTAGATGAACATCATCGCCTCGCCGAAGGCGTCGGCCAGCGGACGGTTCCGTACGACGATCTTCATGAACAGGAGGGCGCCGAACAGGATCCCGAGGCCGAGCGACACCCCGTAGGCGGACGGGCGCGGGCCGGGCCACGTCAGGACCGCGGTCGAACGGACGCGCAGGAACCGCAGGAACCGCCCCAGCAAGCGGAGATTGGCGACCAGGAACCCCGCGCCCAGCAACTGCAGCGAGACCGGCAGGATCGAATCGACGAAACTGGAGAACAGCTCCCCGCCACCCACGGCTCCGCCCCCGGCCGCAGGCCGTCACGCCCGCGACTGATACTCGCCGGTCTCGGTGCTCACCCGGATGCGATCGCCGTTGCTGATGAACGGCGGCACCTGCACGACCAGCCCCGTCTCGAGGGTCGCGGGCTTGAGCTGCGCGTTCGCGGTGGCCCCCTTGATGGCCGGCGCCGTCTCCCGCACGGCGAGCTCGACGGTCATCGGCAGGTCCAGACCGACCGCCTCCCCCTCGAACGTCGAGACCCGTATGGTCGCCTCCGGCAGCAGATAGTTGACCGAGTCGCCGAGGGTGTCGGCGGTCATCTCGATCTGCTCGAAGGTCTCGAGATCCATGAAGTGGAACGCGTCGCCGTCACGGTACGTGAACTGCATCTCGCGATCGTCGACGACCGCCCGCTCGACGACGTCGGCGGACCGGAACTTGTGGTCGAGCAGGGTGCCGGCCCGGACGTTCCGCATCCGCGACTGCACGAACGCCTTCCCCTTGCCGGGAGTCAGGTGCGTGACGTCCATCACGCGGTGGAGATCGCCGTTGTGCTTGACGAGCATGCCCTTGCGCAAACGGGTAGCCTGAATCGATTCCATGACGACCATGCGGCGCGCGGCCCGCGCATCGGCCCGCGCGGAGGTCCGGTGAACCCGCGAAGCGAACGCCCGGATCGTACCATAACCGCCGCGGTCACCCGCCCGGGGCCGGCGCGGCGGCGAGGACCGGGCGCAGGTGGCGGCCGGTGTGCGACCCGCCGGCCTCCGCGATCCGTTCGGGGGCGCCGGCGGCGACGACCCGTCCCCCGCCCTCGCCGCCCTCCGGTCCGAGATCGATGACCCAGTCGGCCGACTTGATGACGTCGAGGTTGTGCTCGATGACGAGAATGCTGTTCCCCGCCTGCAGCAGCTTGCGGAACGCGGCCAGCAGCTTGGCGACGTCGTCGAAGTGCAGCCCCGTCGTCGGCTCGTCGAGGATGTACAGGGTGCGGTCGGACCGGCGCGCGGCGAGGTGCGACGCGATCTTGATGCGCTGCGCCTCGCCCCCCGAGAGGGTCGTCGCGGGTTGGCCGAGCCGCAGATAGCCCAGCCCGATCTCGTCGAGCAGGCGCAGGCGCCGGCAGATCTTCGCCGACCCCGCGAAGAACGACAAGGCCTCGATCACCGTCATGGCGAGCACGTCGTCGATGCCGCGGCCGTGGTACCGCACGTCCAGCACCTGGGGCTTGAACCGGCGTCCGCCGCACTCGTCGCAGGGCACGAACACGTCGGCGAGGAACTGCATCTCGACCCGCACCACGCCCTCGCCCTCGCATCCGTCGCATCGGCCGCCCGGCACGTTGAACGAGAAGTGGCCGGGGGTCAGGCCGGCGGCGCGGGCGTCCCGGGTCCGCGAGAACAGCTCGCGCACGGGGTCGAGAGCCTTCAGGTAGGTGACCGGGTTCGACCGCGGGGTCCGCCCGATCGGGGTCTGGTCGACCAGGGTGACGTCGGTCACCAGCTCGGCGCCGTCGAGACGGTCGTGCAGCCCGACGCGCTTGTCCCAGGCCCCCTTCTGCCGCTTGATGGCGGCGTAGAGGACGTCGTGCACCAGCGTCGACTTGCCCGACCCGCTGACCCCGGTGACGCAGGTCAGCGTGTTCAGGGGAACCTCGACGTCGATCCCCCGCAGGTTGTGCTCGCGGGCGCCGGTGACCCGTATGGCCGCCGGCGCGGGCTTCCGGCGGCGCGCCGGGAGCGGTATCGTCAGTTCGCCCCGCAGGTACTTCGCGGTCAGCGACCGCGGTTCGTCCAGCAGGGCGTCGAACGAACCGGCATGGACGACCCTTCCGCCCTCCTCGCCCGCCCCCAGCCCCAGATCGACCACGACGTCGGCGGTCCGGATGGTGTCGGCGTCGTGCTCCACCACCAGCACCGTGTTGCCCTGGTCGCGCAGTTGCCGCAGGATGGCGATGAGCCGCTCGTTGTCCCGCGGATGCAGGCCGACCGACGGCTCGTCGAGCACGTAGAGCGTGCCGACGAGGGCCGACCCCAGGGCCGTGGCCAGGTTGATGCGCTGCGCCTCGCCGCCCGAGAGGGTCGACGACAGGCGATCGAGGGTCAGGTATTCCAGGCCGACGTCGCGCAGGAACGACAGCCGCCGCCGGATCTCGCGCACCAGCCGGTCCGCGATCGTCCGCTCGCTCTCGGTCAGCGCGAGCCCGTCGAAGAACCCGGCCGCCTCGTCCACCGTAAAGGCGCAGACCTCGTCGATGGTCCGTCCCGCGACCTGGACCCCGCGGGCCTCCGGCCGCAGCCGGGTTCCGCCGCAGCCGGGGCAGGTCACGTAACCGCGGTAGCGGCTCAGGAACACCCGGACCTGCATCTTGTACTTCTTCTGCTCGAGGGCGCCGAAGAACCCCCGGACGCCCGGATAGCCGGCCCCGTCGCCCTCGACCACGAAATCGCGCTCCGCGTCGGTCAGTTCGCGCCAGGGAACGTCCAGCCGGACCGCGCCGCCCCGCGCCGCGCGCGTCAGCCGGGCCAGTTGGGGCCGGTACTCGGCCCTGCTCCACGGCTCGATGGCCTGCCGCCGGATCGACTTCGCCGTGTCCGGCACCACCCGGTTCAGGTCGAGCTCGATCACGTTGCCGAAGCCGTGGCAGGTGGGGCACGCCCCGAACGGGTTGTTGAACGAGAAGAGGCGCGGCTCGGGCGGCTCGTAGCCGAGGCCGCACGCCCGGCACTCGAACCGTTCGCTGAACCGGTGCGGCGCCGCGTCGGCCGGGCTCCCCCCCGCCCCCGCCTCCAGCGCGAACGCCGAACCGCCGCCCTCGCGATACGCCGTCTCCATCGAGTCCGTCAGGCGCCCCAGCGCGTCCGGGCGCACCTGCAGCCGGTCCACCACGATGCGCAGCGTCCGCCGTCCCGCGAGCTGCGCCGGGTCGATCTCGTCGAGGCGGACGACGCGGCCCGCCGCGCCATGCGGACCGTCCCCGTCGGAGACGACCATGCGGACGAATCCGCGCTTGCGCAGGTCGGCGACCGCCGCCGCCGCCGGATCGCCCCCGGCCGCGGCGCGGCCCCCGGCCTCCGGCGGTTCCGCGTCCGCAGCGCCGCCGGGAACGCCGGCCTCGGCTGCGCCCACCGGGCAGTCGAACCCCAGCAGCAGCCGGGTCCCTTCCGGCAGGGCCGCGAGCCGCCGAGCCGCTGCGTCCGGCGGTTCGCGGACGACTTCGCGGCCGCACTGCCGGCAGACGGTGCGGCCGACCCGGGCGAAGAACAGGCGCAGATAGTCGTGGATCTCGGTGGTGGTGCCCACCGTCGACCGCGGATTGCGCACGCTGTTCTTCTGCCGAATCGCAATCGCCGGACAGATGCCGTCGATGTGGTCGACGTCCGGCTTTTCCATCCGCTCGAGGAACTGTCGGGCGTAGGCCGACAGCGACTCGACGTAGCGGCGCTGTCCCTCGGCGTAGATGGTGTCGAAGGCGAGCGACGACTTGCCCGACCCGCTGACCCCGGTGACGATGATCAGCCGGCCCGCGGGCAGGGTCAGATCGACGTTCTTGAGGTTGTGCGTACGAGCGCCCCGAATGACGAGACGCCCGTTTCCGGCTGCGGCTTCTGACATGCGAGAGCGGCCGCCCGCGAGAAGTGGACGCGCCGCGGGCGGCGCCGCGACGCGCCAGTGTACCGCGCGCCCGGCCCGCCGTCCAACCGGCGGACCCGGGGGCGTGCGTCCGTGCGCATCGCCGCGCGGCCGCGGATCAGAGCGTGACCACCGGACGTCCGCCGCGGCTCTCGACGAAACGCCGCATGCCGTGCCGTTGCGCGTGCATGAAGCTCAGCCACATTCTGGAACCTCCGCACGGATGGCGCGGCAACGACCGGAGGTGGTCCCGATGCGCGGGGAACAGGCAACCGACCCGGTTCGTGACCGCCGTCTCGAAACCGGCCCGTTCGGCCAGCGCCGCTTCCCGCGCGCCGCCGGCGCCGTGGGGATAGGCGAAGTGGTCGACCGGGCGCCCGCAGACGTTCTCGAGAAACGTCTTGTTGTCCGACATTTCACGGTACGCCTCCGGTTCGCTCAGACCCGCCAGCCATGCGTGGCCCGACGTATGGCCGCCGATGGTCGCCAGCGGGTGGCGGCCGAGCACGCGAAGCTGCTCCCGCGACAGGCCCGCCGCGCTCGAGGACAGGCCGTGGCGTTCGAAGACCGCGCGCAACCGCGGCGCGCGCCGACCGACGTCCGTCCACACCCAACGGGTCACGGCCTCGAGCGCATCCGCCTTCTCCCGGAACGACGCGGTCGGGAACCGCCGCCCCATGGGCGCCACGTCGACCACGTCGTTCTCCTCGATCAGCCGCTCCAGACCGATCCACCACAAGCGGCCGCCGCCCTCGACCAGGTCCGTCGTGACGTACACCGTGAAGGGCGCCTCCAGCCTCTCCAGCACCGGCAGGGCGCACTCGAAGTTGTCGGCGTATCCGTCGTCGAAGGTGATGACGACGAAACGCCGCCCGGCGCGGCCGCGGCCCGGGTCCCGGATGCGCTCGACCGCCTCGTCAAGGGAAATCACGTCGACCCGGGCCCGGCGCAGCGCGATCAGCCACGCTTCCAGGAACCCCGCACTGACGTACAGATCGTCGTTCAAGTGAACTGAAACGTCGCGCACGACGTGGTGAAACAGGAAGACGGAGCCGATGCCGCCGTAACGGCGCCCGATCGCCGCCGAGAGCCCGCTGCGGTACGCCAGATCCCACGCCGTCTTCCCGCGCACGAGCTTCATCGGCGCCCCCGGTCCGACCGCGCCGCGCCCCGCACTTCGGCGATGCGAACCGCCGCGGGTCCGCGCGTCCCGCGCCGACGCCTCATCGCACGCCCGCGCGCCGCCCTTCGCAACCTGGCCGTCGCGCCGATGAGCACGGGGGCGGCGGCCTCACCGCCCGTCCCGCGCATCGCCCTTCGCAACCCCGGCGTACAGTTCCAGGTCCGCCGCGTAGCGTCTGCGCAGCAGCGTCCTGTTCCGCTCCGTCAGAAGGACGCGCATCTCCCCGCGGGCCGCCTCCAGCGCCGGCCGCGACGGCGCCCGCCATCCCGCCATCGTGTTCAACGTCAGCAGCTCCGGCGCCGGGACGGACAGCCGCGCCGCCACGCGCCGCCAGTCTTCCTCGATGTTCTCCAGGCGGCCGACGAAATCGGGCAAGCGGCCGTCTTCGAGACGTATCTGGACGTTCTGCGACAGGAAATGTCCGTTGGCGAACGCATCGGAGCCCCACGGAGTGTTCAGCCACGCGCAGTAGTCGTCGAAACTGCCCACCTCCGCCAGCCCGAAGAACGAATCGTCAAGGTACCGCTGCCGCCTCGCCTTCAGAAGGCGGTGCATTCCCTCGTAGCGCTTCCGAAAGAAACGCATCTCGGCATACAGCGAGAGCGCGCGGTCGAAAGGATGCCTGATGAACGCGAAGCTGTAGTAGTCCCTCGCTTCCGGGCGCATCGCGCAAACGTCGGCGACGGCCCTTCCCTCGATGACTTCCGCGTCCGGGTCCAGGCAAAGCAGCGCCGACATGATGCTCCGCGACGCCGCCTTGGGGTTGCACATCCAGAGACAGCGGAGTTTCCGCGACACGATCTTTTCCGCCCCGCGATCCGCCGACTTCGACGCCGTGCGCGCCATGCGTCGGGCGTCCCGGAACCGCCCGCGCGCCAGCGCGCCAGCGATGCCCGAGGCGACGCCGCGATGCCGAAACGGCGCCACGGCGAGCGCGGACGCCGCGCCCAGTCGGCGATTCGTCGACGCCAGGACATTCATTCAAGGAAGACGGAAGCGACGGGTCTGAAGTTCAGGATACCAGTTCATTATCACGTCCCGGCACAAATCCGCGACATATTCCCACGACCAGTCCGAATAATAATCGCGATAATCGTCACCTGCCTCTCTCAACTTGTCCTTGGTTCTGGGAAGTTTCTGCGAAGGAATCTGCAACCGTCGACACAATTCGTCGTAATCGTCCTGCAAGTTTTCGTAGCGCACGTAGTAATCCGCATATTCCTGTCCGTCCAGGAAGTAGAACATCGGAACTTCGTGAATATTCCTGTAAAATGCCCTTTTCAGAATCCGTTCGACGCTTTCCCGGCGGCGGCCCTGCAGAAACAAGCGGCGCGTCCGAGCCAGATCCAGGCGTCGAAAAGCGTAGCGCGGCCTGCGGAACAGGTACGGGTTCCGTCCCAGGATCCCCACCCAGTCGGCCGTGAACTTGAAGTAGATATAGGACACGATCAGGTCGAACGGATTTCTGAGTACGGTGAACTTGAAATAGTTGTCCCATATCCTGGCGCCGACCGACTCGCGGACCGCACCCGGCAGAACGTGCCCCCATCGATCCACTGAAACAGATCGGCGATTCCGCACTTCCATCGGGCCGAAACAATCGGTGTCCACGCGCGGATCGAATACGTCCGCGCCGTCGATTTCGTCGTGCTCGCCGCACACGCGGGCCAACGAAAGCTGAATGCTGGTGCCGGCGGCCTTGCGCGGGCGCACGAATATGAATTCATGCCGGTGAGATACTATCATTGCAATTTCTCGACCACTCGCCGCCACGCCGAAATCTTCCAGCGCTTCAGGACCGTCCACGCCTCGCTGAAACCACCGAGGTTCCCCGTCCCGCGGCGCCAACGGGCCGCGCGGCCCCCGGCCGGCGCCCTCCCGCCGCGATCCGCGCCGTCCGTCCGTCCGGCAACCGCAAGCCTCAATGCGGCGGCGGGTATCGTCCGCGCCTCGCCGAAGACGGCGACGTCCTTTCCGGTGCGGCGCGCCCGGTGAAGCGCCCACGCCCGGGTGATCGACACCGTGCCGCCCCCCGGCAGAATGGAGACCGCGGTGGCCGCATCGCCCAGCTTCTTGCGCAGACGATGCACCAGGTTCCTGGCGACCACCGCCGCGGGAAGCCTGACGTGAAACGGCGACGCGGAAAAGGCGTCGAGGGCGTCGCGCTCGGGAGCGACGCGCACCCGCGGGTCTCGACCGAACTCCGCCCGCAGCCGTACGAATCGTTCGTCGTCCTCGCTCGCATCCATTTCGATTCTCACGACCAGATCATGCGCGCGGTCGGTCAGAACGTCATCGACCGCCCTGATGACCCGGTGAACCGGACATCGTCCCGCGTCGATGGTCACCACGTACCGCGGCACCGTGAAGATCCGACCGGGCCGGTCACCGCGGCACCACGGGTCGGCGATGAATTGAGCCGCTATCCCACGCTGGATCCGCGTGCTTCGGCGCTTGGCGACGCGGTCGTCGTCCCAGCGGCCCTGACGCCAGGCGCCGGGATGCCGAACCGGCACCAGCAGCCCGCCGCGAATATAGGCCCGGTAGCCGAGTTCGACGTCTTCGAGCCCCCAGAACGTGAACGACTCGTTGAACCCCCCCAGCGCCCGGTAGAAACGCTTGCGTATCCCGAGATTTCCTGCGACGACCATTTGAAACGGATCGTCCGCCCGCGACGTCAGATCATCGGTTTCGGCCAGTTGGCGTTCATACCGCGGCGGGTCGGTGGGCCGGTCCGAAAACAGTTCCCGCAGCGTTCCCGGCCGGCTCCGAATCAACTCCGCGTCGAGGTCCGACACGTCCACGTGCGCGCGAACGCCCACGGTGAGGGCGTCGGAAACCGCGTGATGCCAACGGGCGTGCGCCGCCATCCAGCCGGCTTCGACCAGCATGGCGCTGTCGACGAAGAGCAGTATGTCGTGGGCCGCGGCCCGAACGCCGGCGCCGCGCGCCTGGCCGGCGGTGCTGCGCATCAGGGTGTTTCCCGATACGCCTCTTTCCCTCCGTACGACCTTCACGTCCAGCGGCGTCGAAGGCGGCCGCGCCAGCGGCGGATCGGAACCGTCGTCGACGAGTATCACCTCGAACATCTTCCGCGGATAGGTCTGGCCTTCGAGCGAAGCCAGGGTCCTCTCCAGCGCCGCGGCCGGCGTCTGGTAGCAGGGAACTATGATGCTGACCGGCAGGGCCGGCGTGAAGGTCTCCAGCGGCTCCACGTCCACCTGCCGCCAGTCGTTGTACCAGACGGAATTGGGTCGCGGGTCCATCTTCGGTCCTGGTTCGAGGTTCCCGTCGCCTGGACGTCGATGCATCCTTCCGAATCGGATCCAGACCAGGTCCCGCCCCCCGGTCCTGCTCGGTCGGGACGGATCGTCTCCTCCCGGGCGACTTCCGCTGGCGGCCGCGCGATCACACGTCCGCGGGAACCGGCGGTCCGAGGCAAAGGTTCCCGGTGTTCAACTGGAGTTGGACGGGTGAAACTTCCGCTCGATGGTCCTGAGCGCAACCCGCCAACGGTTGAAATCCCGAGCGTGGAGCCGGAGCTTGTTCCAATCTATCGCGAAGTCTTGAAACGTTTCGGCCTCCGTGACCTTGCGGCGCCCGGGCGGCGCGCCCTTGAACATTTCCCAGACGACACCGTTGGCCAATCGCGAGTTGACGGCCGGGCGCCACTGCGAGAGTTCCACGTTGGCCCCGTGATTGGTGACCAGCGTGCCACCGGCCGAGCTTACGTCGAAGAACCCCTCGTCGGGCGTCGGAACCGCCGGTCCGAGCGTTTCCCGGAACCTCCGCCGGTAGAAGTCCAGATGCCGGTTCCCAGGGCCGTTTCCGAAATAGGCTTCGGCCCGCGTATGCCTCATGCCCATGACGCTGACGTCGCAAGAGTAACGCGACAACAGGGCGAAACCGCTGCTCCCGACGTGCGGCAACCGGTGGTCGTCCCGAACCCATCCAAAAGGCGCCTCGCGCGTGAACAGCATGTCCCAGATCGACGCCTTCTTCATTCCCATGATCTGGACCAGGGGCAACGCGCCCCGCGCCGCGAGGCCGTCGACGTGGGTGCGAACCGTCTCGACGAAACGCCGCGGCAACGCTTCGTCGCTGTCGCAGGCCGTGGTGACGACGTAATCCGGCCGCTCCGCCAGATACGGTTTCAACCAGCCCAGCTTCTCCATCCCGCGCCCGTCGCCCGGACGGTACTCGCGCAGCCTGATCCGCGCGTCCGCGCGGCCCGGACGAACCACGCGCTCGAGTCTCTCCCGGGAGACCGCGTCGAGGTCGCCGTCCACGAGAATCACCCACGTGAAGTCCCGGCAGCTCTGGGCCAGGATGCTCGGCAGACAGATCGTTTCGAGAAGTTTCAGGCGATAATTCACGTAGCGGCGCCGCAACGGGTCGCGCTCGCTCCAGACCGGTCCGTGCACGTGCCTGAACATGTCCCGCGTCCGAACGCAGAAAATCGTGACGACGACGTGCGCGAGTTTCATGGAGCGACTCTCCGTTCGCCCGAGCGGCACAGCTGGTCCATCAGCTTCACGTAGCGGTCCACGAACACGCTCTCCGACAACGTCGCTTCCGCGATGCGGCGGCTCTCCATCCCCATGCGGCGCCGGCCGTCGGCCGGCGTGTCGGCGAAGCGCAGGATCGCATCGGCGATGTCCCGCGGCGACTCCGGGTCGAACAGCAGTCCGTTGCGGCCGTCCCGCACCAGGCGCGGGTTGTCGCCGACCCGGCTGACCAGCAGCGGAACGCCGCAGGCCATGGCCTCGCAAACGACGTTGGAGGTCCCCTCGAAGAACGACGGCAGACAGACGGCGTCCGCCGCCCGGTAAAGCGGCGTCACGTCTCTTGCGGCCGGATGCAGGCGGAACCGGTCCTGCAAGCCACGCTCGGCGATGGCCTGCCGCAGGCGACGGTGGTACCCCGCGGAACGCCGGCGGGAGCGAAGCTCCCATCCGGGCACGCGTCCCTCGTCCGCGGCCACCGGATTCCCGTACCAGTCTATCGTCAGGCGCAGCGACGGCCGTTCCCGGCGGACGACGTCCACCGCTTCCAGCAATCCGATGGGATTCTTCTCCTCGCGTATCCGCGACGGGGCCAGCACTCGCAGGCGGTCCGCGCTCTCCGGCCGGCGCCCGTCATCGGAACGTGGCGAGAACCGCTCCAGATCGACGCCGTTGACGATGACCCGAATGCGTTTCGCCAGATACGGCGCCCGCTCCATCATACGCCCCTGCTGCGCGTGGGAATTCGTCACCACGGCGTCGGCGAGCAGGTGCAGGGCATAGTGCAGGCGCCTCCGCTTCATGCTTCGGCCGGACGCGTCGAGACTGCGTTCCGACACGATGACCGCGAACTCGCGCCGGGGCAGACCCGCCAGGACCGCCAGCTTGTTCGGTCCCCAGTCGAAGGCGACGACCACGTCGGGCCGGCGGCTTCGAATGGCCCTGCGCATGGCGAAGATCAACCCGAGCCGGCCGCGGGCATGGACGTCCGCCACGGGAACGCCGGCGGCCGCCAGATCCGCGGCGAAGAAATCCTCCGGCGCATACTTCAGCACCTCGACGTGCTGGCGCCGACGTTCCAGACCGGCGGCGAGGTTGACGATGTCCCGCTCGACGCCCCCGGCCGACAGCCCGTTCGCGACGAACACGACCCGCCGGACGCCGAACGGCGGACGTTCCTTCGGCATCCGGCGTCCCGGGGCCGCCGACCGCGCCGTTCCGCGGCGGCTTCGCCTCGCGAGCCGGAGACGCTGACCGGCCGCGCGCCAGGCCGTATCCGCCTTCCGGCGTCCGGTTTCGCCCAGCCAGCCCAGAAACGCCCAGGCGTCGCCCGGACCGCGGACGTTTCGCGCCCTCGCCAACAGCCGCTCCCGCGTATCAGGATAGCATTCCGACTCCGGAGCGTCCGCGGCGCTCCGCCGGCCGGCCGCATCGAGCTTCAACGCCCAGACGGGCACCGTTCGCGCATCGCCGAAGTCGCTTGCGCGCCGGCCCGTGCGGCGCGCCCGGTGCAACGCCCACGCGCGGGTTATCGAAACCGCGCTTCCGTCGGCGAGATCCGCGGTCGCCGTGACCGCGTCCCCCAGCCGGGCGCGGAGACGATGCACCACGCCCCTCGCAAACCCGACGGCGGGAAGCACGACCTGGAACGGCGACACCGGAAACTCGTCGAGGGCCGGGCGCGCGGGGACCACGCGCACCCGCGGGTCGGGAGCGAACTCTTCCCGAAGCCGCGCCACCCGCTCGCCGCCGTCCCCGGCGTCCGTTTCGATCCTCACCACGAGGTCGTGCACCCGGTCGGCGAGGACGTTCGCCACCGCCCGTACGACCGAGCTGGTCGAGCGCCGCTTCGCAGCGGAATCGACGACGGTCACCACGAACTGGGGCACCGCGAAAAAGCGGCCGGGTTGATCGCTGCGAAAATCGGGATGGGCAATCAGGTGCGCCGCCTTTCCACGCTGGATCTGATGGCTCCGCGCCTTGGCTTCCCTTTCCTCCCTCCAGACGCCCTGATGCCACGCGAAGGCATCCGGTTCCGGCACCAGCAGTCCGCCGCGGCAGTACGCCCGGTAGCCGAACTCCGTATCCTCGAATCCCCAGCGCGCAAACGATTCGTCGTACCCGCCCACCAGCTCGTAGTACGCCTTGCCCACACCCAGATTCCCGCCGGACGTCATCCGGAACGGATCGTCCCGCCGCGACGTCAGACCACCGGTCGCCGCCAGGTGGCTCTCTATCCCGGGGTTCCTCGTCGCCCGGTCCGAAAACAGCTCCCGCAACGCCCCGCCCCGGAGCCGAATGGTCTCCGGATCGACGCCGTCCATACCCACGTGGGCCACGTGCCCCGTCGTCACGACGTCGGAGACGGCATGATGCCACCGCGCGTGCGCCGCGATCCAGTCCTTCTCCACGAGAACGTCGCTGTCCAGAAACAGAAGGACGTCGTGGGCGGCCGCGCGGGCGCCCGCGTTCCGCGCCCGCGCCAGCCCGAATCCGCGGCGCTCCTGACGCACGACCTTCAGGTCGAGCGGCGTCACGGCCGGCGCTCGCAGCGGCGGCCGCGAACCGTCGTCGACGAGGACCACCTCGAACAGGCGGCGCGGATACGACTGCCTTTCCAACCCCGCCAGGGTCACGGCCAGCGTCCTGTCCGGCGTCTGCCAGCACGGAACGACGACGCTCACCGGCAGGGACGGCGTGAAGACGTCCAGGGCTTCGACGCCGACTTCGCGCCAGTCGTTGTATCGAACGGCGTTCGGCCGCGGAACGGCTTTCGCAGTCAACGGACAGGCCCCGTTGCGGTCCATGCGTAGCGCGGCCGCGACCGACCCCGGTCAGCCATGACCGCCGCGCTTCGGCTCCCCTCGGGCGGCGCTTTCCAGAACCGCCGCCGTTGCAATCGCCGCCCGTCTCCACGAAAAACGACCCGCGTTTTCGTACCCCTTCTTGACGATCCTTTCCCGCAAAGCGGCGTTCCGGCAGAGTTCGATCAAGACGGCGGCAATGCTCTCGACCGACGTCGCATCGAAATAGACCGCCCCTTCACCGCATACTTCCGGAAGGCTGCCGTATCTCGACGACGCCAGCGGCAGGCCGCACGACTGCGCCTCGAGCGCGGGCAGACCGAACCCTTCGTGCAAGGACGGAAAGACATGGGCGAAACCATTTCTCAAGAACGAGATCTTCTCCGCTTCGCTCACGAACCCGGTCGCGATCACGTCGTCGCCGAAACCCTCTCGCACCATGTGCGCCCGGGTCTCTCCGTCCAGCTCGTGGCCCACGAGAACGAGCTGCCAGTCGCCGCCGCACACCTTCTTCATCTTCACGAATGCGCGAACCAGCCGCGCGACGTTCTTGTGCGGACGGCCGTCGGAAATGGAAAGAAAGAACCGGCCGCGCACCCCGTGTTCCCGTCGAAGGCGCGGCCAGTCGCTCTCCGCGGACGCGTCGAGGTTCAACGGAGGTCCGTTGTGGATCACGGCAATCCGGTCCTCGGCGATGCCCAGCTCCTCCATGATGCGGTCCTTCGAAAACCGGGAAACCGTGACGATCCGCGACGCGGAACGGACGCCCGGGGGAATCAACAGCCTCTGGACCAACCGGTGCGCCGCCGGCGCCGACGCCGAAATGTCCTCGAAACCCACGTCGTGGACAGTCACGACGGTGGGAAGACCGGCAAGGACCGGGGCAAAAAATCCCGGGCAGAAGAGCACGTCCGCCCCGATTCTCTTCGCCGCGAGTCCGGTCCCGACCTGTTGGTACAGCAACCGGATGCCCCGGTTGCCGCCCCCGACCGGAGCGGCGCGGCATCGAAACCGCAGCTCGTTCCGATAATAGTCGTGGTTGCGCCGATTGGTGAGGCACGTGACGTTCGTACCGGGCACGTCCCTCATCTCCGTCAGCAGGTTGTCCACATAGGTTCTGACCCCCCGGTTCCTTCCCGGCACGATGAAAAGCAGATCCACGAGGACGTTCATGGCCGGCGCTCCCGCCCACGATTTCCGGCCTTCGAAACGCTCTCATAAAGCTCCAGGTCGGCCGCATACCGTCTTCTCAGCAACGCCTCGTTCCGCTCCGTCAGAAGAACGCGCGCCGCCGCGCGCGCCGCCTGCAGCGCCTGCCGCGACGGCGCCCGCCATCCGGCCATCGTGTTCAATCTCGGCAGTTCCGAGACCGGGAGGGCCAGCCGGGCCGCCACGCGCCGCCAGTCGTCTTCGACGTTCTCCAGACAGCCGATGAAATCGGGCAGGCGGCCGTCTTCGAGACTTATCTGCGCTTTCTGGGACAAGAAATGCCTGTCGGCGAATGCATCCGAACCGTAAGGCGTGTTCAACCACGCGCAGAAGTCGTCGAAACCATCCACCTCCGCCAGTCCGTAAAAGGACTCCGCAAGGTTCTGCTTCTGTCTCAGCAGGGCGACGTGGTGCATTACTCCCTCGACGCGCTCCCGGGAGAAACGCATGTTCACATGCCACGAGAGCGCGCGGTCGAAGGGGTGCCTGATGAACGCGAAGCTGTAGTAGCTCCTCGCTTCCGGGTGCGCCGCATGAACTTCCGAGGCCGTTTTTCCGAAGATGACGTCCGCATCCGGGTCCACGGACAACAGCGCGGACATGATGCTCCGCGACGCCACCTTCGGATTGCAGATCCAGAGATACCGGAACTTCCGGGACACGACCTTTTCCGCTCTGACGTCCGGCGTTCGCCGCGCGTGGCGCGCCAGGCAGCGCAGGTCCCGACCTCTCCCGCGCGCCAGCGCGTCCACGACGTCCCGCGCGACGCCCCGATGACGCAGCGACATTCGAACGAGTTCAACCGCCGCCTTCAACCGGTGTCTGGTCGACATCCGCCTCCATGCCGCCGTCGTCAATACCGACCGGTGGACTCCGCAAGGCCGTGCTCGACCGGCTTGGTGGCTTCCAGGACCAGACATTCCATATCGAGAAAACCGTCCGGCATCCGCTTCTCGTTCGCCAGGCCGCACAGCGCCGAATCGTCGCTCCGGTTCAGTCCGCATCGCACGACGTTCGAAAACCCGGCGCCTTCGAGCATCCCGCCCAGGACCGGCGCGTCGTAAATGAACCGCTCCGAGTCCGCATGGAGGTGATGGTTGAAGAAGACGCCGGGTTCGACCGGCCGCGGTCGGCGCGCGGTTCCCCTGGGGGTTCGCGCGCCCCGCGGCCGCCGCCACTCGCGGCACAGACCGTGCCGGCACCGCATCAGGCGACGGTCGCCCACCCACCGCATGTACCGCTGCTGCAAGGGAGAGCGTTCCGGACCGCACAGACGGGCGAGAAAAGCCATGTCGGTCGTCGCGATTCGCAACTTGCCGCCGGGGGCCAGCACCCGGAAGCATTCCTGCAACATGGCCGGCACTCTCCGAAAGGCGACGGAACCCAGCATGTACTCGCTGTACACGTATACGAACGTGTCGTTCGGAAAGGGCAACGGACGCTCCGCATCGACGCGCATCACTTCCGCGAAGCGCGGCGCCAGATCGGCGTTCAACCAGCCGTCGAAGATCTCCTCGTAGCAGCCGAGGTGCAACTTCGGTTCGCGGGTCTCCGCGAGATAGCTCTCGACGATGCGTCGTTCCGTGCGCCGCACGATGCGCGACGCGCGCCGCCGCAGCTGGCGTCCGCCGTGGACCAGCCTCTGCAACCAGCATCGGCCCCGCGCCGAAACCGAACGCCCGACCGCGGCGGCGACGCCTCGGCCGCCGCCCCCGACGGCCGCCGCGCCCGAGCGGCCGCGGATCGCATGCCGACCGTGGGAACCCCGCTCGCCGCCGTCCCGCGAACTCGGGTTCGGCTTGCTCCCTTCGACCGTGAGCGACTCCAACCGCAGAAGGTCCTCCGGCAGCCGCCGTTCGTTCGCCAGATTGCGCAGCGCGCCGTCGTCGCTTTCGTTCAGGCCGCGCCGCGTCACGTCGGAGAAGCCGGCGGCGTCGAGCGCGCCGCACAGCATGCGGGCGTCATACACGACCTGAAGCCCCCACGCGCGCATGTAGCCGTTGACCACGAAACCGATCTCCCCACGCGGCGACCCGGTTTCAGCACCGAACCACTCGACGTACCGTTTCTGCGTCTCCGAGAGATTCCGCCCGTACAAGTCCGTCAGGAAGGCCAGGTCAGGAGTGACGATGCGCAGCTTGCCGCCCGGAGCAAGCACCCGAAAGCACTCGTCCAGCATGAGGGCCGCACCCTCGAAAGACAGGCTCCCAATCACGTGCTCGCTGTACACGTATGCGAAGGTGTCCGCCGAAAAGGGAAATGGATTCGTCGCATCCAGGCCAAGGACGTTGGTGGAGCCGGGGAACAGGTCGGAGTTCAGCCAGCCTTCCAGCACGTGACCGCCGCAGCCCACGTGCAGTTTGGGCCGCGGGGTTCCCGCGAGATAGCGCTCGGCGATGCCCCGATCGACGCGCAGGGCGATGCGCGCCGCACGCCGCAGGCGCCGATGCAGGCCGCGGACATTCGTCCGCGGAACGGGTTTTCCGGCCCGGCTGCGCCCAGGCGCCGCGCCCTCGATCGTGCTCCGTGAAGAACACCTGCCGATGGCCGGTCCGGCCGCCGAGAGGTGGCGCAGCCGCGGGAATTTCAAGTTCATCCCGTGATTGGAAGACAGCGCGCCGCCGCCGGCAACGCCGGACGCTCCCCGCACAGGCTCCGGTACAGCGTCAGGTCACCCTCGTACCTGGCCGCCAGCAGCGCCCGGTTCCGGGCGGTCAAATGAGCGCGCATCGCCGCTCTGGCCGACTCCACCGCGGCCGGCGGCGCCGACCACCCGGCTCTCGTGCCCCGCATCGGCAACGTCGGCCTCGGCATGCCGACTTGCCCCGCAACGCGTTCGAAGTCGTCGCCGATGTTCTCCAGTCTGCCGACGAAATCCGGCAGGCGGCCGTCCGGCAAGCGTATCTGCACGTGCTGCGACCGGAAGTGACGGTCGGCGAACCGATCGGAGCCCCAGGGCGTGTTCAGCCAGTCGCAATAGTCGTCGAAACTGCGCACGTCCTCCAGCCCGTGAAAATGGCGAAAGACTTCACGGCGGATCGCCATGCTGAAGGAAAACTGGTCTTCCGGGTAGCTTTCCAGAGAAAGAAGAAACAGGTGCGCATAGAACGACAGCGCCCTCTCGAAAGGATGCCTGATGAACGCGAAACTGTAGTAGTCCATCACTTCCGGGTGGTCGGCGCAGATTTCGGCGACGGACTTGTCGACAAAGGTCACCGCATCCGGATCCGCTTCGTGCAGGACGACCCTGACGCTCCGCGACGCCACCTTGGAGTTGGGGAGCCAGAGACACCGGAACTTCCGCGAAGCGACGGCTTCGTTGCGGACCTTGGGGGAGCGCGACGCCGTCCGGACCATGCGGCCCGCCCGGGCAAATCTCCCTCGCAACAATTCGCGGCCGATGTCCCGCGCCCGACCCGGATCGCAACGGAGGTTCCAGGCGAGCCGGAAAGTCTTCCAGAGCCAACGCACCGACACGATGGGCTTCCCGCCGATGACGGTCTCGTACGTCACGACCGCTTGTTCCTTGACCGCCGTGGTGAAACGCCGGATTACCAGTACTCCGGGAGATCGGCGACGTAGCCGGCGCCGGCGTCCACGCGCACGCCGTCGTTCAATGCCTCGGCGATGGTGTTGTAACGGACCATCGCCTCCGTCCGGCCGATCCGCGGGTACCTTTCGTACACGTCGAGGTTGCGCACCGGACTTCCGGTCCGGCCCACCCCGGCCCAGGAGTCGAACATCGAACCGATGTCGACCGCAACCCCTCCGCGTTCCTTTATCCACTGACAATATATCTTGCCGCATATACCGGCGCCGACCAGGAACAGCGCTCCAGGATACGGAACTTCCAGAGTTTCCCGGATCCGGTTGAACCCGTCCGGCCAGTGCGGCATCGCAACGTCGTTGGGACAATCCGGCTCGGCTCTCGTCGGATACCAGCGAATCTCCCCGGCGCCGAACAGCCGCCGCAGCTTCTCCACGACGTCCCGGCTGGAAACGACCCCCACGAAGTCCGCGTCCTTCAGCATCGGTCGATACAGCAGGGCGCTGTTCAGGAACCGGTGAACCGCCGCGCTCGTCAGCGCCGTCGATTCGCCGGTCAGGCGGAACGCCGTCAGCGATTTTTCGACCGCGGCCATCTGGGGACTCGCCTCCACGTGCTTCTTCAGGGGCAGGCCGACGACGTCGGCGGTCGCCACGGCGTGCTTCAGGCCGTCCGCCAGCGCGAGGACTTCCCTTTCCGGCCACGTCCTGGTGAAGCGGCCGAGCCGCTTGAGTCTGGAACTCATGTATATGCGGCGCTGCCACCTCGACGACCTCGCGCCGGACCTCGTGCCGAACCAGACGTACATGTGCGCGTTCACGTCGTCACGGTTGGTGAAGCGCGGATAGCCGAGCATGGTGCCTTCCGCGTCATTGAGTCGAACGAGCGAGAGAGGGCCCTTCGCGGCGCGCGCGCGCTGGATGCGCAGAAACACCTGGAACGCGTCGATTTGCTCGGACTCGCTCATGTTCGTGTCGTCTCCCTCATGCGCACGAGGCCGGGGTTCCGGGAGCTCCCGAACCGGCTCCGGCGCGGCCCGGGCGCCTGTTCGTTGCGGCGGTCGAGCCGCCGCCGCAGACGTGCGGCCTCGTCGGCCGCGCCCGGCGCGACGATACCCGGCGACGCCTCGCGGACCCGAAGTCCAGCCATTGGCGCGTATATTGTAACCGCAGACCGGCGGCCGGTCCACGCGCGGCGGACGGGACGGCGCCGGATGCGGGGACGCCCGGGCTTCGACGCCGGCATTGTCAGGGGTCGTCCGCCGGATGGGCCCCCGGCGGTGTCCGATCCGCGGACGGGGACAGCGCCGGATGCGGGATGCGCGGGGCTTCGACGCCGGCCCGGCCCGGCTGGAACCCGGGCCATACGCGGTCGGCCCTGGCGAGAAAGCTGTCGTCCGACCCGTCGGCGTCGTTCCAGGTATGGCCGCAACCGTGTCGGACCATCATGAAGCCGGCGGCGTGGGTGCGGTAGATCCGCCCGCCGGCCTGCAGGACGTCCGCCGCCAGCGCCGTATCGACGCCTCGCGGCGCCTTTCGCCAGCCGCCGGCGCGGTCGAGATCGCGGCGCGAAACGAGCAGCGTGCCCCCGGCCAGGACCGACGCCTGGTAGCGCTCGCTGCGCCCGTTGAACCAGCGCATGGTGCGGTCCGACGCGGCCAGATAGACGAATTCCAGCCATTTGCCGACCAGTTGCGCGCCCGAGTACTCCCGCGCCAGCACGAGGTCCCACAGATGGTCGGCGCCGTATGCGTCGTCGTCGTCCATCTTGGTCAGCAGCGTTCCGCTCGATGCCTCGACCGCGGCGTCGAGCACGGCGCCGAGCGGTTCGCTCGCCGGCGCCCGCAGCACCTTCGTCGCGTGCGCCGCCACGGCCGCCCGCGGCTCGACCTCGGCGAACCCCGCGCCGTGCAGCGCCAGCACCAGCTCCACCCGCGGATAGGTCTGTCTCGCCACGTTGGCCAGCGCCCACGGCAGGAAGCGGGGACGCCGGGTCGCCAGCAGAATGGACAGCAGGGGCAGCGCTTCCGGACCGACCCGCCGGGCGCGGGCCCACGACGAATGTTCGCGGAGGGCGGCGCGGCGCATCCGGACGCCGAGCTGCTCGCGCGTGTCGTCGTCGAGACCGCGCATGTCCGTGGTCATCAACCGGTAGAGGCGGTCGCCGAGCAACGGCCGGAGCCGCCGGTCTCCATCCGCCACGCGCACCAGGGCGCCCGCCGCGGCCAGACGGGCGAGGTCGCGGGCCCGCGTGACGACGTCCGGGTGGAACGCCGAGACGTCCTCCAGGTGGTGGACCCGGCGCAGCCGGCGCAGGCTGCGCCGCCGGACGACGCGTTCCGCTTCGACGCCGGGCGGCAGCCGCCGCGGCGGCCCCAGCGCCGCCACGCCGCCGGCGTCGCGCCGCCAGCCGATCGGGTTGTAGCCGCGCAGATCGAAGACGACCGCGGACCCGTCCCGCGTTCCGTCCGCCGACCGCGATCCGACGCGTGCCCGAAGGCTCCGCATCGCGCCGTGGAGATGCCACCAGGCCGGCTGAATCCGGCGCCGCACGAAGACGTTCAACCGGCGCAGAAAGGACGACATCCCGTCAGGGCGCCCGGTCGCCGACCGGTGGGACCCGGCGGAAGACGCGCGGGCGGCATCACGCGCTTGACAGCCCGCGGGCGCGGTGCGACGCGGGGATTCCACCACGGGCTGTCGATGATAACGCGTCCGTGAGCGGCGCCCGGACTTGCGGCGCCGCCCGGGCGGCGATCGACGCGCCGCGAGGCCGGCCCGCGGGCGGTCCGATGCGACCAGCGCCGGTCGCGGTCCGGGCGCCGTACGGGCGCACGCACGACGACCGCGGGCGGAGCCGCCCGCCGAGGCCGCACCCGAACCTGGCGCCGTACGGGCGCACGCACGACGACCGCGGGGGCGGCTGGCGGGCGCGGATCGGGCGCCGTACGGGCGCACGCACGACGACCGCGGGGGCGGCTGGCGGGCGCGGATCGGGCGCCGTACGGGCGCACGCACGACGACCGCGGGGGCGGCTGGCGGGCGCGGATCGGGCGCCGTACGGGCGCACGCCTCGACGGCGAGCGGACGACGACCCGCGCAGCGGCGGCGCTCGCCGGCCGCGCACGCCATCGGGGCCGGCGAATCGTGAACACCGGCCGCGGCGGGCTCCACCCGGGAGTCGCGCCCACGCCGGAAAGGGACTACAATAGGGAACGTCGCGGCCGCGAAGCCGGGACCGGTCATGGCGTGCTCCGGAGGCGGCAGGCCCCGTTGCCCTGCCCCGCCGGCGGCCGGAACGGGTCGGCGGCGCTTCCAGGCGATCGCGGGTCATGGGTTCCGCGGTGACGCCGGCGTAGCTCAGTTGGTAGAGCAGCTGATTCGTAATCAGCAGGTCAGCGGTTCGAGTCCGCTCGCCGGCTCCAACCCCATCGGCGACTTGCGGGGATCGTCGACCGGATCGGCGCCCGACCCGCACGCAGGGGCGAGACCCACACGTGATCAGTCCCGCTGACCGGCCGGACGCCGGCCCCGTCACCGAGAACGCGCGCATCGACGCCATCGACGTCCTGCGCGGCGCCGCCCTCCTCGGCATCCTCGTCATGAACGTCCAGGCGTTCGCGATGCCGCAGGCCGCCTACTTCAACCCGACCGCCTACGGCGACCTCGAAGGCGCGAACCTCTACGTCTGGCTGGCGGGACGGATGCTCGCCGACCAGAAGTTCATGACGATCTTCTCGATGCTGTTCGGCGCGGGCATCGTCCTGATGGCGGGGCGCGCCGAAGCGCGCGGCGGCGCCGGCCGTTTGCACTACCGGCGGATGGCGTGGCTGGCGGTCATCGGACTGCTCCACGCCCACCTGCTGTGGCACGGCGACATCCTCTTCCTCTACGCGGTCTGCGGCATGCTGGTCTATCCGTTGCGCCGTCTGGCGCCGGGGCGGCTGGCGGCGCTCGGAACGATCCTGCTGGCCGTCGCCTCGGCCGTCACCCTCGGGGCGGGCCTGTCGCTGCCGTACTGGCCCGAGGAGGAGCTGACCGCGTTCACGGCCGAGGCGTGGCGGCCGGCGCCGGAGGTGATCGACGCCGAGCTCGCGGCCTTTCGCGGCGGCTGGTTCGATCAGCTACCCGTCCGGTCCGCGAACGCCCTCGCGTTCGAGACGGTCCTCCTGATCGTCTGGGGCTTCTGGCGCGCGGCGGGCCTGATGCTGATCGGGATGGCCCTCTTCAAGCACGGCGTGTTCAGCGCGCGGCGTTCACCGGGCTTCTACGCGGGGCTGATCGGGACGGCGGCGGCGGTCGGCCTGCCGCTGCAGGCGTACGGCGCGTCTCTCGACTTCGAACGCGGATGGCCCGCCTGGTCCTTCTTCGTGGGCATGCAGTTCAACTACTGGCCGAGCGTCGCCGTCAGCCTCGGCTACGTCGGGCTCGTGATGCTCGCCTGCCGGACGGCCGCGCTGCGCCGGGTCACCCGTCCCTTCGCCGCCGTCGGACGGACCGCCCTGACGAACTACCTGCTGCAGACCGTCGTGTGCACGACGATCTTCTACGGCCACGGGCTCGGCTGGTTCGGGTCGGTCGATCGCGTGGGGCAGATCGGCGTGGCGGCCGGCGTCTGGGCGCTGCAGCTCGCCGCCTCGCCGTGGTGGCTGCGCCGGTTCCGCATCGGGCCCGCCGAGTGGGCCTGGCGGTCGCTCACCTACGGCGCGGCCCAGCCCCTGCGGCGTTCCTCCGCGCGCTGACGCGGGCGGCGGATCTTCCGTCAGCCCGCCGCCGCCCCCGCCCGGCGCCCGCGGCATTCCTCCGCGCGCTGACGCGGCCGCCGGCGCCGCGATCGACCGCGGCGGCGCGGCCGGGCCGCGGCGGCGGCCGGGGCGGAACCGTCGCGCGGGAACGAGGGCGCGGCGCGGGTTCGGAACCCGCGCCGGCGGCCGGAAACGACGCCGGAACCGGCCCCGATGAAGGCGGCCGGCGCCGGCAACCGCCCGCAATGGAGTACGATGGCGGGCCGACGCCGATGACGAATGCGCGGCCGCCCCGGCGGGCGGCCCGCGCGGGGCCGGCCCGGAGACCGAGGACCGCATGACCGAGGACCGCATGAAGGACCCGCCTGACGGTTGGCCGAGAATCTCGCCCTCGGTGTTCTACGACGACGCCGCGGCGGCGATCGACTGGCTTGCCCGCGCCTTCGGGTTCACGGTGCGCGAGCGGGTCGAGAACGACCAGGGGCGGATAGCGCATTCGCAGCTCACCCTGAACGGCGGGCTCGTCATGGTCGGGCAGGCCGGCCTGTCGCCGGACCGGCCGTACGTGAAGTCGCCGCGGGCCGTCGGCGGCGCGAACACGCAGGCGCTCGCCGTGTACGTGGACGACGTCGACGCCCACTGCGAACGGGCGCGCGCGGCCGGCGCCGCCATCGTCGCCGAGCCCGAGACCCAGGACTACGGCGGCGACTACTGGGCCGACCGAACCTACCAGGCCCGGGATCCCGAGGGACACCACTGGTGGTTCATGCAGCGGATGCGCGGATGACGGCGGCCGGCGGAGCCGCGGGACGGCGCCTTCGGGCCGGCGGACGTCGGCCGGCCGCCCCCGAAGCCCGGCGGCGGGCACGGCCGCGGCGCGCCGACCGCCCGTGGCGGCCCCCCCGCGCCGCGCCGCCCCCGAAGGGCGCCGGCGAACGCCGATCGCCGCTCGAATGCCGCGGGCGTTTCAACACGGGCGGCCAGGCCGGAAGGCCGCGAAGGTCGCCGCCGGTCGTCCGGCGCGCACGATTTCTCGACACCATCTGGAGGACAAGCGTGATTCAGAACAAGGGTGCATTCATCCTGCTGCTGCTGGCATGGTCGGCGGCTCCGGCGGCGGCGCAGGACGGCGCAATCGCCGGCCGCGTCGCCGACGAGACGGGGGCCGTGCTGCCGGGCGCGACGATCACGCTGCGGGGTCCGGGAGAAGCGCGCGTCACCGCGTCGGACGGCAACGGCGACTACGCGTTTCCGGCCCTGGCCCCCGGCGACTATTCCCTGACGGCCGCGCTGCCCGGATTCTCGGACGCGGCCCTCGACGGGATCGCCGTCGCCGACGGCGCCGTCGAGGCCCCGCTGCTGACGCTGTCCATCGCCAGCTTCGGCGACACCGTGGTGGTCACCGCCTCGCGCACCGAGGTCCGGGTGGTCGACGCGCCGGTCTCCACGTCGGTGGTTCCGGCGGCGACGCTGGAGACCACGGCCAGCTCGAACGTCGGCGAAGTCCTCCGCTCCGTGCCCGGCGTCAACGTCATCCAGCTCTCGGCGCGCGACGTCCAGGTGACGAGCCGGCAGTCCACCGGCACGCTGGCCAACTCCCAGCTCGTGCTGGTGGACGGCCGCAGCGTCTACCTCGACTTCTTCGGCATGGTCCTCTGGGACGCACTGCCGATCAACCAGGGCGACATCGAGCAGATCGAGGTCGTCCGCGGGCCGGCCTCGGCCACCTGGGGCGCGAACGCGATGACCGGCGCCGTCAACGTCATCACCAGGACGCCGCGGGAATCGGTCGGCACCACGGTGACCATGAGCGGCGGCTGGCTCGACCGGGACGCGGGTTCGACGGCCGGGCAGGGCGCGGGGACGATGTTCGGCGCCAACGCGACGGTCACGCGGGCGCCGAGCGACTCGCTCGCCTACCGCGTCAGCGCCGGCTACTTCCAGTCCGACGCGTTCCCCCGGCCCACCGGCCGGGTGCCGGTCGTCGCCGACCCGCGCGTCCCGGACGGGATGGTGGGCGGCGCGACGTATCCGCTGGACGGCGCCGGTCCGTTCGGCGCCGCGTTCGCGAACCGGGGCACCAGCCAGCCCAAGTTCGACGTGCGGGTCGACCAGGAGTTGTCGAACGGCGGCCAGTTCTCGTACTCCGGCGGGGTCGCCGGCACCGAGGGCCTGTCGCACAGCGGCGTCGGGCCGTTCGACATCCAGCGCGGGTCGTACTTCGGTTACGGCAAGCTGGGCTACACGCAAGGCGACTTCCGGTTCCAGTTCTTCACCAACGTCATGGACGGCGACGCGCCGAACCTCCTGCTGGCCGACCCCGCGACCCTCCAGCCGGTGCAGCTCGGGTTCAAGAGCAGGACGTTCGACGCCGAGGTCGGCCACTCGACGTTCGTCGGCGACCGCAACCTGCTGACCTACGGCGGCAACGTGCGGCGGAACACCTTCGACGTCACCATCGCCCCGGCCGCCGACGACCGTCTCGAGTTCGGCGCGTACCTGCAGGACGAGATATTCTTCGATCGCGTCCGTCTCGTCCTCGGCGGGCGGGTCGACAAGTTCGGCAACCTGTCCACGCCGGCCTTCTCGCCGCGGCTGTCGGTGATGTTCAAGCCGGGCGCCGACCATTCCGTGACCGCCTCGTACAACCGCGCGTTCCGGTCGCCGTCGATCATCAACAACTTCCTCGACATGAACATCCTGCGGCGCGTCGACCTGAGCGGGCTCGCGGCGTTCCGGCCCCTGCTGCCGGCGCTGCTGCCGCCCGGGCTGCCGCCGGCGGTGGCCCAGGGCGCCGTTCTGCAACTGGAGCAGCAGCTCGACGCGACGACGGCCCAGCCGTTCCCGCTGGTGGTCCGGGCCGCCGGCAGCGACGTGCCGCTCGGCGCGGCGCCGCGCACCGGGGTCACCGAGGAGTCGCTGACCGCCTGGGAGCTGAGCTACACGGGGTCGTTCGGCCGCGGAACGACGGCCGGGGGCGCCGTCTACCTCAACCGCCGCGACGACTCGATCAACTTCGTGGGCCTGCCCGCCACCGCCGATCCGTACACGGCGGAGGACCCGCCGCCGGGATGGCTGCTCCCGCCGGCGGCGCTGTCGTTCATGGCGACGCAGGGCATCCTGCTCCCGCGGACCGCGTTCACCTACGTCAACCTGGGGCCGGTCCGGCAACCGGGCGCCGAGCTGTGGTTCGACCAGCGGGTCTCGCGCGCGGCCTCGGTCTGGTTCAACTACTCGTGGCAGGGCGAGCCGCGGATCCTGGACGACGCGGACAACCCGTTCCCGCCGACGGAACTCGGCCTGCCTCCCACCCACCGGGTGAACGTGGGCGCGTCGCTGAACGGCTCGCGGTTCGTCGGGAACGCGTCGGTGAGCACGGCCACCCGCGCGTTCTGGTCCGACGTGCTCACGCCGGAGTTCCACGGCTGGTCGGAGGGCTACACCCTGGTGAACGGCAGCTTCGGCGTGCGGTGGAGCGGCGGCGCCGTCACCACCCTGCTGAAGGTGACGAACCTGTTCAACCAGGACATCCAGCAGCACATCTTCGGCGACATCCTGCGGCGCACGGTGGTGGGCGAGGTGCGGTTCAGCCTGTAGCGGCGGCGGACCGCGACCGCGCCCCCGACGGCAAGCCGGCCGCGGCGCGGCGGATCGGGGCGCGTATACTGGAAACGGGCGGGGACGGCCGGAACCGCCGCCCGCCGCGTCACGGAACGGAGGCAGCCATGCAGGGAGACACCCAGGTGATCGACGCGCTGAACCGCGCGCTGACCATCGAACTGACCGCGATAAACCAGTACTTCTGCCAGGCGAAGATGTGCGCCAACTGGGGGTTCCACCACCTCGCGAAGAAGCACTACGAAGAGTCGGTCGGCGAGATGAAGCACGCCGAGCAGCTCATCGACCGCATCCTGTTCCTCGAAGGGACCCCGGAGATCGCCCGCTACGACGTCATCCGGGTGGGCGCCGACGTCAAGGAACAGCTCGAGAACGACCTGCGGCTGGAGCTGGGCGGCGTCAAGCACTACAACGACGCCATCGCCCTGTGCACCCGGCTCGGGGACCACGGCACCCGGGAGATCCTGGAGCCGATTCTCGCCGAGTCGGAAGAGCACGTCGACTGGGCCGAGACCCAGTTGTTCCGCATCGAGAAGGTCGGCATCGAGAACTACCTGACCGAGCAGATGGGAGGCCACGAGCGCTGACCGCCGGGAGGTCGCACCGCGCAAGGCGGTCCACCTCCATCAGGGGGACTCGGATGACGGCCGGCCGCTGACCGAACCGGGGAGATCGCACCGCACGTGGCGATCCGCCTCTGTCGGGGGGTCAAGTGACGGTCAGGGGGTCAAGTGACGGTCGGGGGATCAAGTGACGGTCGGGGGATCAAGTGACGGTCGGGGGCGGTGATTCCGGGCGGGCGGGGCAGGTTTCACGAAGCCGCCTGCTGCGCGCGGTCGTGCGCCGGGGAAGCGTCAGGCGGGCCGCCAGGTTTCAGGAGGCGGATCGGAGGGGCGCGGGGGCGGAGGCGGGCTCGCCCAACGGGTCAGACAGCCCTCGATCCGGCGGTGGCAGGCCGTGCAGCCAGCGCCGGCTCCCGTCGCCCGCATCAGCTCCCGGACGGTCTGGATGCCGCTCCGCTCGACGGCCGCGCGCAACTGGCGCTCGGTCACCTGCAGGCACGCGCAAACGACGTCTTCCCGTTCCACGCTCTCCATGCCGACCGCATCATAGCACGTCTGAGAATGAGACGCGATCTCAGGCGACGGCCCGCAACGAAACCGCGTGCGTCTCCGGCCGAGCAGCGCGAGCCGGCAGCGCACCCGCCGCGACCCGGTTCAGAAACGAAAGGGCGTCGGGGTCTTGCCGCCGACGAGCAGCGCGGAACGAACCGGGGTCGGGGACGCCCTGCCGCGGCCAGGACGTCATCGTCCACGTGCGCGAGCTGACCGACAAGCCATCGCCGTGAGCGCCCCGAATCGGCGCCGGCCGCACCGCCCGACCGGGGCCGGGGACGCGCGGCCGCGAACGCACCCCGGTTCCCGGCTCAGTTGCCGTCGTAGACGTGCTGCACGGTCGTCCGGAGGCTCCCCTCCGGCGCCTGGAAGTCGCCGTACTGTTCCGGCACGCTGTACGCGGCGACCACCTCGTCCACCGACAGCCCGGCCGCCTTTCCGTGCTGCGCCTTGCTCACGACGTCGTTGAAGAACCCGCTGAACTCGACGAACTCGCTCCAGGTCACCGGAGTGGGGTTGTGCCCCGGAATCACGGTGTCGACGCCGGAGATCCCGGCCACCGCCTTCTTCAGCGTCTCGCCGAAAGCGCTGGCGCTGCCGTTGCCGTTGGCGACGTCGATGAACGGCAGGGCCTTGCGCTGGAACATGTCGCCGGTGTGCATGGTGCGCGCGGCGCGGAAGACCACGAAGGTGTCTCCGTCGGTGTGGCCGCGGCCGAAGTGGTAGAGGTCGATGCGGTCCGGACCGTTGAAGAGCGACATCCGCTCGGAGTAGCTGGTCTTCGGAAGGTACTTCGCGTTCTCGCCCTTGAAGGCGTCGCAGTTGGTCACCGGCTGGCAGGTCTCGCGCGACATCTGCGCCAGCGTGTTCTCGTGCACGACGAAGTTCACGGTGTCGGGCAGCTCGGTGTTGCCGCCGCTGTGGTCGAAGTGGGTGTGGGTGTTGATGACGGTCGTGATCGGCTTGTCGGTCAGCTCTCGCACGTGGGCGATGATGTCCTGGCCGTAGCCGTTGATCTTCGTATCGACGAGCGCGACGCCGTCGGTGGCCACGAAGATCGCGGTGTTCCCGCCGCCGCCCATCCCCTGCACCGACGGTGCGTTCGCCAGCACGTAGAGGTTGTCGGTTATCTCCTGCACCTCGAGGCTCGCCCGACCCTCCTGCCGCGCCTGGTACGTCGCCCCCGTCAGGACCACGCCGACCACCGTGAGCATGCCCAGATATCCGCCGCGTCTCATGTCCACCTCACTCACTGCGCCGGCCCTCGGAGCGGCGACACCCCCTGCCAGCCGCCCATTGCGAGCCGGTCTGCGCCCCTCGAATCACGCCGGCGCCCGCCAGCCCGTGGCGGAAGTCCCCGCTGCATTGCGAGCGGCGATGCGCCACGCCTGACTGCGTTGTGAAAATTGCCCGATTTGCGCCCTTCTCACACCTTGTCCGCCGGGCGTTCTGTCCGCCAGCGCCCTCGGCGTTCGCCGGTTCCACCACGGACCGCCGCGCACGGGGCGGCCGGCGCCGCCGCGCCGGTCACCGCCGCGGCGGCCGGCGCAAGATCAGCACGACACGCAGTTGCCGTTGTTCACGGCGCCCAGGCCCTCGAGGAAGGCCAGGGTCTCGGGAAACGGCAACGTCCGCTGGTAGGGGCCGTTCGCCATGTCCGCGGTGGTCTGGCCGCGGCGGCTGACGGCCATCACGTCGGCGCCCTGCTCCACGAGATAGCGCGCCAGCGCGGTGTCGCCGCGGGCGGCGGCGTGATGGAGCGCGGTGTAGCCTTCGTGGTCCCGGGCGTCGACGTCGACGCCGACGTCTTCCACCAGGTACTTGACGGACGGCAGCCAGCCGTCGGGCACGTGCCGGTGCGCGTTCGATTCGAAGCCCTCGCCGTAACCGACGCCGGACGCCGCGTGGATCGGCCAGACCCCCGGCCCGCCCGGTTCCACCGGCGGCAACCCCGAGGGGTCGGGCGGCGCCTCGGCGGCGGCGGCCCCGTTCCGGCGCGGGGCGGGGGCGCGCGTCGGCACGTGCGGATCCGCGCCGTACGCCCGGAGAAGCCGCATCGCCTGGACGTCGGTCGCGTAGGCGGCGCGCCAGAAGGGCGTCGCCCCGTCGACGCTCTCCGAGCAGCAGTGGTTGTAGGACATGTACCACAGGTGCTTCTTCAGACGCACGTTCGGGTCCGCCCCCGCCTCGAGCAGCGCCTTCATGACGTCGAGGTAGGTGGCCTCCTGCTGGTCGTGGGCGCGGGGCTGCGGGTAGCGCGCCCGCGGCGCCCACTGGAGGTTGAGGGCCGCGAACAGCGGCGCGGCCCCCGCGTCGGTGGCGACGTCGGGGTCGGCGCCGCGTTCGAGGAGCCGCAACGCGAGGTCGAAGTGGCCGTTCATGGTCGCGATCTGCAGCGGGCTGGTACCGTCGCCGCTCACCCGGTTGACGTCCGCACCCGCGCGGACCAGGGCCATCGCCACCTCGGCGTGCCCCTGGCGGGCCGCGTGCAGCAGGGCCGTCAGCCCGCCCTGCACGCCGACCCGCTCGGTGTAGGCGCGCGGCGTGCCGCGCTCCAGCCCCGAACCGTCCCCGCCGGCCGGGAGGTCGGCGAGGGCCTGCACGGCCCGCGCGGCCCGGACCGCGGCCTGGACCTGACTGGCGGTGGGCCGCCACCCCTGCCGCTCGTCGGGCGGGACCGCCGCCCGGAACCGGTCCAGCACCTCCTGGCGCCGCGCGGCGGCGGCGCGGTCCATCGCGTCGAGCGCGGGGAGGTCGACCACCTTCGTGGCGATCTCGAGGTCCGCGCCGCGCTCCATCAGCACGTTGACGGGTCCGAGCCGGTTGGACGCGGCCGCGAACATCAGCGGGGTCTGCCCCCAGGTCCGCTCGCGGGCGTCCACGTCCGCCCCGTGGTCGACGAGGGCGGCGGCGGCGGCGGCGCTGCCCGCCTGCGCGGCCAGATGGAGCGGGGTCGCCCCGCTCGCCGACTCCGCGCGCGGGTCGGCGCCCGCCTCGAGCAGCGCCCGCACCACCGGCGCCCGACCGCTCCGCGCCGCGACGTGCAACGGCGTATGCCGGCCGATGCGGGTCGTCGCTTCGAGGTTCGCACCGGCGTAGAGGAGCATCCCGGCCATCTCGACGTCGCTCCGCAACGCCGCCCAGTGCAGCGCGGTCATGCCGTCCGGCCGCGCCGTCTGCACGTCGGCGCCGCGTGCGAGCAGGTCCCGCACCGCCTCGGCGTCGCCCCGGACCGCGGCGTCGGCGACCGGGGAATCGGCCGCCGCCATCGCCGCCGGCCACGGAGACGGCGCCCCGCCCAGCGCCGCCAGCACCGCCACGACCGCTCCCGCGCGCATTGACGGACTCATGGTCCTCCCCCCCGCTCAGACGTCGAGCGCGAGCGCGCCGGTGCTGTCGCCGAAGCTCGCGCGGTCGTCGTGGCCGAGCGCGTGCAGCAGGCCGAGCATGGCGTTCGCCATCGGCGTCCCCGCCGCCGCCTTCACGTGGACCCCGCCCGCGAGCCGGCCGTTGGCGTGGCCGAGGACGATGAGCGGACAGCGCTTGTGGTTGTGCAGGTTCGGGTCGCCCATGCCCGAACCGTAGAGGACCACGCTCTTCTCCAGCAGATCGGCGTCGCCTTCCGTCGTGGCCTTCAGCTTGTCGAGCAGGTACGGCAGCAGGCTCACGTGATAGCGGTTGATCTTGTTGAACTCGAGGACCGCGTCCTCCTTGCCGCCGTGGTGCGACGCCGAATGGAACGGCCGGTCGCTCCCGCTCAGCGGGAAGACCCGGCCCGAGGCGTCGCGGCCCATCTTGAACGAGAACACCCGGGTCACGTCGCTCTCGAAGGCGATGGCCTGCACGTCGAACATCAGCTTCACGTGCTCGTCGAACGAATCGGGCACGCCGGCCGGCGCCGCCGGCAACTCCCGCGGTTCGCCGCTCAGGTTCCGGGCCTCGACCCGCTGGATGCGCCGCTCGACCTCGCGGATGTCGTCCAGGTAGCGTTCCATGCGCCGCCGGTCCGCCGGCCCCAGCTCGCGCGTCAACTGCGACACCCGCGTGGTCATCCAGTCGAGGATGCTCGCGTCGGTCCGCCGGCGCGCCGCGCGCTCTTCGGCCGTGCCCCCGACCCCGAAAAGCTGCTCGAAGGCGACCCGCGGCGACCGCGTCACCGGCAGCGGATCGGTCGGCGACGCCCAGCTGATCGAGTCGGTGTAGACGCACGTGTAGCCGTAGGCGCAGCCGCCGGCCTGGTCGACGTTCTCGATGCAGAGCTGCATCGACGGGATCGGCGTGTCCTGACCGAACCGCTGCGCATGCAGCTGGTCCATCGAGGTCCCCGCGAAGACGTCCGACCCCTGGGTCTGCCGGGGATGCGACTGGGTCAGGAAGACCGAGCTGGTCCGGAAGTGGTCGCCGCCGATCTCGGGGGGCGAGAACGCCTCCGCCATCCCCACGTCGGTGTCGCTGACGATCGTCAGGTGGTCGCGATACGGCTCCAGCGGGCTCAGCGCCCCGGCGCCCAGGTCGAAGCCGCGGCCGGCCTCGGCCGGACTCCACAGGTGCTGCGTGCCTCCCCACGCGTTCGACCCGGCCGCCCCGTGCACCATCTCGATGCAGATCAGGCGGGTCGGATCGAGCGCAGCGGCGGCCGCCGCCGAGACCCGCCCCGCCGGACGCATCGCGTCGAGGAACGGCAGGGCCAGCGTCGCGGTCCCCACGTCACGGAGAAACGTCCGGCGAGGAAGGTGCTTTCCGGTGATGAACATGAGTCTGTCTCCCAGCCTGTCTCCTGAATGCGCCGCCGCGGCCCGGCTCTCCTCGGGCCCCGCCGTTCCCCGGGTCAGAACGCCGACGCCTGCTCGCCGGCGGAGGCCGCGGGCGCCTCCGCCCGCTGCATCCGGAACGCGGGACTCGTGACGACCCCGAGAATGAACGACGACATGCGGTAGCCGTCGTCCCGCGCGGTGCGGACGATGCGCCGGACCGTGGGCATGTCGTAGTGCTCGACCCGCCGCCCCAGGGCATAGGCCATGAGGTTCTCGGTGAACGTGCGGGCGAGCGGAACCCGCAGCTTCAGCAACGCCGCCCGCAGTTCCCGCGGACTCGACACCGGCGTCCCGTCCCACATCTCGCCCCGCGTGTCCAGGGGCATGCCGTTCTCGCGAATGCGCCACCTGCCGATGACGTCGAAGTTGTCGAGGGCCAGCCCCAGCGGGTCCATGAACCGGTGACAGGCGTTGCAGGTGGGGTTCGTCCGGTGGACCTCCATCCGCTCGCGGGTCGTCAGGGCCCGGCCGTCGACGACCGCCGCCGTCTCGTCGAGGTCGGGCACCGCCGGCGGCGGGGGCGGCGGCGGCACGCCGAGCACCACCTCCAGCACCCACTTGCCCCGCAGCACCGGCGACGTCCGGTTGGCCATCGACGTCAGCATCAGCACCGAGCCGTGGCCGAACAGGCCGCGCCGCCGGTCGCCGCGGTACTCGACGCGCCGGAAATGCGGTCCCGCGACGTCCGTCATGCCGTAGTGGCGGGCCAGCCGCTCGTTCACGAACGTGTAGTCGGCGGTGAAGAGATCGAAGAAGCTCCGGTCCTCCTGCACGAGGCTGTGGAACAGCAGCTCGGTCTCGCGGCGCATGGCGTCGGCCAGCTGCCGGTCGAAGTTCGGGAACCAGAAGGCGTCGGGCTGCACCTGATCCATGTCCTGCAGCCGCAGCCACAGCCCCGCGAACCGGGTGGCCAGCGACTCCGCCCGCGGGTCGGCGAGCATGCGCCGGGTCTCGGCCTCGAGCGCCGCCGGGTCCGACAGCGTCCCCGCCGCCGCCCGCTCCCGCAGCGTCCGGTCCGGCGGCCCGCCCCAGAGGAAGAAGGCGAGCCGCGAGGCCAGGGCCGCATCGGAGATCCGGTAGTTCCGCCCCGGCGCGACGGGTTCGGCCGGCCGCTCCAGCCGGAAGACGAAATCGGGGCTGGCCAGCGTCGCCTGCAAGGCCGTGCGGATACCCGTCTCCCAGCCGCCCTCCGCGAGGCCCGCCTCGTAGAACGCCATGAGGTCCGCCAGGTCGGCGCCGGTCAGCGGCCGGCGATAGGCCCGGGCCGCGAGACGCCCGACGATGTCCTCGGCGCAGGCGCGCCCGGTGTCCGGCGCGGTGGGGCGGCAACTGAAGATGCGGCGGCGGCTGGGGGTCTCCGACACGCCGGTGACGTCGTGGGGACCGTCGATGACGAGGTCCCGCATGTGCGGCAGGGCGGTGATGCCGTATCCGAGGTCGCCGATCTCGGTGTCGACGATCGACCACTCGTGCGGGGCCAGCACGTCTTCGACCGGCCCTTCGAACTGCCGGACGAACACCGCGGACACGCGCCGGGGCCCCGCCCGCACGAAGATCGGCGCCTCGACCTCCAGGTTCACGCCGTTGGGGTCGGAGGTCCGCAGCCACTGGTCCATCGCCAGCAGGGCCGCCGGCTCGCCGTCTATCGACAACTCGATCCGCTCGTTCCGGATCGTCGAGCCGGACAGGCCGCCGGTCGTCGTGTGCTGGAACGCCATCCGGAAGACGTAGTCCCCATCGGCCGGGAAGTTGTGCACCACCGAGAATCCGCCGCGGGTGCCCCAGGGGGCGCCCTCCACCCGGTCCCACTGCGAGTACGCGCGCGACCTGGAGTAGGTGGTCTGCCGGGGGGCCGCGTCGGGGTTGCCGACCGCGAGCTGGCTGACCTCGGCCGCGGCCCGGAGATAGCCGTCGAGCAGCGTCGCCGACAGCATCTGGACGTCGGCGACGTTGTCGAAGTTCGCGCTCATGGTGTCGAGCGGCAGATAGTCGCCCGCGTCTATCCGCAGCCCCAGCAGATCGTGGACGGCCTGCTCGTACTCGTGGCGGTTCAGGCGCTGGAACGTCCGGTACCCGGGGTTCGGGTCGGCGGCGGCGGCCGCGTCCACCACCGTTTCCAGCGTCTCGACCAGGGTCTGGAGGGTCTCCGCCGGGGGGCGCCGCATGCCCGGCGGGGGCATCATGTTCGCCCGCAGCTTGCGGATCATCTTCTCGGCGCGGACGGCCGATGCCGCGTCGCGGCCCGCGGCCCCGACGTCGAAGCCGTCCAGCGAGAAGTTGCCCGTCAGCATGCGGTCGTTGTGGCAGCGCTGACAGTAGGTCCGCACCACGCCGTTCAGCGCGTCGTGCCCGGGGGCGGCCGCCGGCCGCGCCGGCGCGGCGCCCTGGGCGGCGGCCGCCGGCCGCGCCGGCGCCGCGCCATTCGTGGCGCCCTGGGCGGCAACCGTCACCACCCCGGCGGCGGCGAGCCCGAACGCGAGGAGCGCGGCGGGAACGGCGGGAGGTCTCGTCATGATGCGCCTCGAACCAGCCGGGCCTGAACCGGGCAAGTGTAGCAGATCGCCGCCCCTTCCGCCTCGCCTCCGGCTTCCGGCCGGTCGCGGCGCCCGGCCGGTCGCGGCGGAACCGGCGCCCCCCGGCTCTCCCGGTTCGCCGCGGGCGGCGCGGGCTGATAAGATGACGCACACGGCAGAGTCACCCGTGGCCATGCAGCAGCCCGCGCCGGGCAACCGCGTCAACCAGCCGCTGGACCCCGTGCACACGCGGGCCCCGGTCTTCTCGCCCGGCAGCGGCGCCGCCGGCGACGCGGTGACGGTGGAGACGGCCGACTTGCCGGCCGTCACGCCGATCTACCTGGGCCTGGGCGCCACCCGGTCCAGCTTCGAGGTCCTCGCCCGGCTCGTGACCGACGAGTTCGGCACGATGTCGACGGTCGTCGAGGTGCCGTCCTGGGCCACCACCGACCGGACCCACTTCTTCGTCCTCGTCGACGTCTACTTCCGGCCGCTGGCGGTGTCCGCCCCGTTCCACGTCACCGAACCCGACGGCGCCCTGCAACGCCGCGGCCGGGTCACCGAGGGCGCGGAGGGCTGCCTCGTGCTGCAGGAGGGCGGCGAAGGCGGAGAGCGCTACGTGCTGACCGGCGACCGGCGCGGGCTCGCGGCGGGGGACGACGTGGTGGTCGAAGCCCGCCTGGCCGAATCGGCCGACTGTCCCGACGGCATCGCGCTGGAGGTGGTCCGGGCGGCGCCCGGACGCTGACCGCCCGCGGTGAAACTCCCCGCGGCGTTCGAGGATGTTCCGTCCCTGCGATGCATCTCTATCCGCTTCAGTTCTTCCAGATCGACCCGGTCCTGGTCCCTGCCGGTCTCCTTCGCCTTCTTCAAGGCGTCCAGCGAAAGGTACCGCACCGTTATTCCCCGGATCGTCCTCGTTTCCGCCGTTTCAGCGGCTTCCCGGTACGACAGCGGTCCCATGGCCTTCATCAGATCGACCTTGGGGTCGTCTCCGATTATCGTTATCGCCTTCTCGTTCACCGTTTCCGGACTCATTTCCTGCGCGGCTCTCATCGGCAGCTTCTCGAGCGCCGCCAAGACCCTTCTCGTGTTCTCGAGATCCGAAGGTATCATCACGTCGATGTCTCTCGTCGCCCGTACGTGCCCATGCAGACCCATCGCCACGGCGCCGCCCGTTATGTATTCCGCTCCGTGTTCGTTCAGCAGTCCGCACACGTACAGGAAGTCCTCATCGACCTTTTTCAACGTACTCCCCTTCCCGCAGTTTCCACTCTTCGTACTCTTCGAAGTTCTCGAAGCTTCGCGCCGTTCGGCGCGGTTCCGTGCCGCTCAGCTCCACCAGCTCCCGCGACAGCTTCGCCTGCGCCTGAAGGCGCAGGCCGGCCAGCTCGTCCGGCGTGACGTCGTCCGGCGCTTCGTCCTTGAGCACCATCCCGACTTCGCCCGCCCACGCGTTGTCTTCACGCAGTCTGCGTTCCTGTTGCTCTTTCGTTTCGCCCGTCAGCATCATGGTCGTGGCTCCTGACGATTTCGGTCTGGCGTCCACCGTCTCCGGCTTCTTTTCGTCGCCGTGTGATCCCTCGACAACCTGTCCGCCCACGCGGCCGCCGGATCATGGGTTCTCCTTTCGCCTTGCAGTTGCATTGTAGCGTGCACGTGTCTGAACGGAAATCCGACGTTGGCGTCCTCCGGCCGCATGCGCAGCGACCACCGCCAGCCCGGCCCGCCTCGGCGCCCCCATGCCGTCGGCCAGCACCGTCAGCGTTCAGATCGCGCCCGCCGCACCCGGGCGACAACGACCAGCCCCATGACGGTGGACAAGCGCCCGCAGGCGGCGCCGCGGGCCGAGGTCGCCGAATGGCTTCGTGCCGGGTGCGCCCGGGCGTGGCCGCCGCCCCGACCGGCGAGGGGTATCCGCCGGGGCCGTCAGTCCAGCAGGTCCCTGACGAAGGGGAGCACGAGCGGCAGCGACCACAGCACGACGATGAGGATGGCGACGAGGGTGAAGGCGTCGAAACGCCGGCGCGGTGGCGGGGGGCGGTGGGCGGCCCGGCGCAGGCCGTCGAGGAGCGCGCGGCCGATCCACCACCCCACCGTCGCGAGAACGAGCCACTTCAGCATCACCGGTCCCCGACCGGGCCGGCACGGTGCGCCCGAACCGCGGCGGCGGGGGCGGGCCGGCTCGATGGACTGGCCGCCCGCGGCCCGGGCGCCGCCGCCCCGGGCGCGCCCGAACCGCGGGAAGCGCCGGTTCAGTCGACGATCGCCTGGTAGGTCATCGTCGCGAGGTCCGGCCGGACGTTGAGATGGGTGTACGGCCGGATCTGCTCCATCAGGATGCCGACGAGCTCCTCCGACGGGTCGACCCAGAAGATGGTGCCGAACGCGCCGCCCCAGTAGTAGGACCCTTCCGAGCGCGGCGTGCCCGACGGCCCGAGGTCGGTCACCACCGCGTAGCCCAGGCCGAACCCGTAGCCCGGCCCGGCCAGCCAGATCCCCTTGTCGCCGGTGTGGTTGGCGGTCATCAGCTCGACCGTCTTGCGGCCGAGGATGCGCGCGCCGTCGAGCTCGCCGCCGTTCAGCATCATCTGGTGGAAGCGGAAGTAGTCGCGCGCCGTCGACACCAGCCCGCCGGCGCCGCTGAAGTAGGTGTGGGGCCCGGCCACGAAGCGGCTCTCGGCCGTCGGGGCCTCCGCCAGCGCTATCTTCCCGTCCGCGTCCGGACGGTAGAGCGCGGCGAACCGGCCGAGCTTCGACGCGGGCAGATAGAAGTGGGTGTCGGTCATGTCGAGCGGCTCGAATATCCGCTCCTGCAGGAACTCGTCGAGGCGCCGCCCCGACATCACTTCGACGAGCCGGCCCACCACGTCGGTGGCCCGCCCGTACTCCCAGTGGTCGCCGGGGTGGAAGTTGAGGGGCAGGGACGCGAGCCGCCCGAGCATGTCGCCCACCGTGTCGCCGGGCTTCCGCGGCGCCACCACCTCCTGGAACTCGGGCTGGGTGATGCCGCGGTAGGTGTTCGCGAGCCCCGCGGTGTGGGTCAGGACGTGCTGCACGGTGATGGGCCGGGCCGCCGGCACGGTCTTGTAGCGGCCGGTCAGCCGCTCTTGCGGCGGCGCGGGAACCGCCACCTCCACGTCGGCGAACTCCGGCAGCCACCGGGCGATGGGGTCGCGCAACTGGAAGCGGCCCTCCTCGTAGAGCATCATCAGCGCGACCGAGGCGATGGGCTTGGTCATCGACGCGATGCGGAAGATGGTGTCGTGGGTCATCGGGGCACCGGCCTCGACGTCGCGCTGGCCCAGGGCCGAGAAGTGCACCACCTTGCCCCGCCGCGCCACCAGGGTCACGACCCCGGCGACTTCGCGGCGGTCGACGTAGCCCTGCATCACGCGGTCGAGGCGCTCGAGCCGCTCGGCGGACATGCCCACCGCCTCGGGGTCCGCGGTCGGCACGCCGTCCATCCGCGGCAGGTCGGCCGGCGCGTTCGCCCGCCCCGCCAGTACCGCCGCGGCCAGCACCGCGATCAGCGCCAGCCCTCTCGTCGTCGATCTCGTCATGACTCCTCCTCGATGGTCTCCATGGTCGAACCGCGGCGCCGGGCGCCGGTCAGCCGGCGACGTCCCGCCCGCACCGGGGCGCCGGCCCCCCGGGCGCCGTCTCGACCTGCCGCCAGCAGCGGAGCACCGGCGGACCGGGCCGGTCAACGCGGCATCGTCACTCCTTGCCCCGGCCGGGAACCGGCGGCGCCGGTCCTGCGTCAGAATCGGATAGAACCATGACGAAATTCCTGCTCTGGTGCATCCTCTTCGTGCTGTGCTGGCCGGTGGCGCTGTTCGCGCTGCTGCTCTACCCCGTCGTCTGGCTGCTGCTGCTGCCGTTGCGGCTCCTCGGCATCGCGGTGACCGGGGTCTTCGCGCTGCTCGCCGCCATCATCCTGTTCCCGGCGCGGGTGGTCGCGGGGCCGAAGTCGCTCTAGCCGGCGCAGCCGGCCGCCCCGAACGGAGCGCCGCGACCGCCGGCCCGAGCGGAGCGCCGCGCGCCGCCCGGCGCCGGGCCAGCCGACCCGCTTCCGCGCGCCGCGGACCGGCGGCGGAGTCGGCGACGGGGCCGGCGGCTACGGCAGCTCGTCGTAGATCACCCGGACCGCGGCGTCGACGCGCGTGGAGTCGTACTCGGGATACCCCGGCGACAGGTCGATGGCGCCCGCCACCTCGTCGGCGCTCAGGCCCTGGCCCTTCCCGGTCCGCACCGCGTCCACCAGGTCCGCGGTATAGCGCTGGAACTCCTGGAAGCTCTCCCACGTGGTCACCGGGACGTGCCCGGGAACCACGACGTCCACGCCCTCGACGTTGGCGATCACCGCGGCCAGCGTCCCGGGCAGGGCGAGCCCGCTGCCGCCGTTGTTCGTGTCGAGGAACGGCGCGTCGCGCCACGGGAACATGTCGCCGGCCTGCAGCACGCCGAGGGCCGGATACACGACGAAAGTGTCGCCGTCGGTGTGCCCCGCCCCGAAGTGGTACAGGTCGATGCGGTCCGCGCCGGAGCCGAGGCTCATCCGCTCGGAATAGGTGGCGTCGGGCAGGTGCCGCGCGTTGGCGCCCTGGAAGTCGTCCATGCGCCGCATGTTCGCCTTCGTGTTCTCGTGGGCCGCGATCCGCACCGTGTCGGGGAAGAACCCGTTGCTGCCCACGTGGTCGCCGTGGGTGTGCGTGTTGACGATGGTGACCACGGGCTTGTCGGTGACCGACCGGATGCGTTCGAGGATCACCGGCCCCCAGCCGGGCAGCTTGGTGTCGACGACGGCCACGCCCTCCTCCATCACGAAGACGCCGACGTTGCCGCCGCTGAACCGCGACCGGTCCACCGGCGACGACCCCGTGATGACGTAGAGGTTGTCCCTGACCTGCTCGATGACCGCCGCGTCGACCGCGTCCCGATCGAGCGTCTGGAACCCGCTGACGCCGACCGACGCCGCGCCGGCCGCCACGATCCCGCCGAGTATCCTGCTGCGTGTCATTTCTGCTCGCTCCCGCGTATGCGCGTCGTCCGCGCGAGGCCCCGCGCCGCCGCCTCCGGCGGATAGATGTACCACACTTGGCGTGGAATCCGCGCGCCCGCGGCCGGAGGGGGCCGGCGGGAAGAGCGTCAGCCTGACGAGGCGCGGGAACGGGCGCAAACCGGGCGCCCGCGGACCGCGAGGCGGCACGGCGAACGACGCCGTCCGGCGGGATGCGGCGCCGGTTTTCCAATACCGCGGGGCCGTTCACCGCGGGCGGTCGGCGTCGGCGGCCTCGATCGCCCGCGTCAGGGCCGGCGTGCGGCCCAGCAGACGGGCATAGAGCGCGAGCTGCGCCCGGTGGTACTCCTCGTGCGCGATGCCGTGGTGCATCCAGGTCAGGCGGGTCCCCCGCGCGCCGTCGAACCGCCGCACGTACTGAAGCATCTGCAGCTCGCCGGCGGCGCGGATCTGGCCGGCGCCGTGGCGGAAGCTGCTGCGCAGCAGGCGCAGCCACTCGGCCCGCGGCCGGCGCTCGGCGGCCGCGCCGGCATAGTGGCGGATGAACGCCGGGAAGCTCATGCGGGTGAAGTCGGCGGTGGGCCGGGTGAGCTCGTTCGTCCACATCATGCCGGTGGCCACGACGTGGGCCACCAGCTCCGCCACCGACCGGACCTCCGGCGCGGGCCGGAAGCCGTAGTCGCGGGCCGGTATGCCCGCCGCCTCGGCGATGACGCCCTGGCGGGCGCCGTCCCACGCCTCCAGCGCTTCCTCGAGCAGGCTCGTCATGGGCCGTTCACTCGCACACGACGCCGTCGCCGTCGCCGTCGCGCATGTACGCATAGGCGGGATGGCTGCGCCGCACCGGCGCGATGCCGTGGCGCCGCGCCTCGGCGCACGACACCCGGCCGTTGCCGTTGTCGTCCCACCGCAGTCCGCCCGTCCCGCCGCCGGACCGCCCCGCCGCCGCCGAAGCCGACGGGTTCCACAGCCCGCGCCCCGCACCCCGCGCCTCGCGCTCGAGCTGCCGGAACTGGTCGAGATAGCGGAACGGGAACCGCGTATAGGCGTGGCCGTAGCCCCACCGGACGATCTCGGCGTTGGCGAACGTCCCGTCCGCGAGATGGACGTAGGCGAGGGTCCGCCCGTACCGGTCCGTCCGTTCCCGGTCGTACTCCAGCCGCACGGACCGGCCTTCGAGCAGCCGCTTCGTGAACGCGCTCGCTTCCCGTCCGAAAAATTCGACCGGCCGGCCGGGGCTCACCGTCTCGGGGGTGTCGACACCGATCAGCCGCACCCGGCCGACGCCCCGCACGATGATGGTGTCCCCGTCGACCACCCGTTCGACCACCTGCGCCCCGGCCGGCGCCGGCGCGAGCGCGAACAGGGCCGCGGCCAGCAGCCCCCCTATGGCAATTGCCGAAACCCCGAAGGCGCGAAGACGTTGCAACATGAGCCACCTCGGACCGGCGAGGCGTCGACGTGGCGGAAACCGCCACCGGCGCGCCGGCAGACGTGGCAATTATTGCGTACTTCGTTCGCGGGCGGACGTCGTGGGGCGTCGTGGGGCGTCGTGCGTCGGCTTCCCGCCGCGCCCCCGAGGGGTCAGGTGGCGCAGCGAGGCGTACGCCTTGCCGTCCCGCCTTCCCGCCGCGCGCCCGCGGGGTCAGGCTGTACGGCGCAGATTTTCGTGAGCTCGTCGGGCTTCCCGCCGCGCGCCCGCGGGGTCAGGCGTCGAGGAAACGATCCCGGTACTCGGGGCGCGGGGCCGGGCAGGCGGCGCGGCGGCCGAAGACCCGATAGCGCCGCGCCGCCACCCGGCCGTAGAGCCAGTCGAGCAGCGGCGCGGGCGCCCGGCGCAGGACGGCCGCGAGGCGCCAGGGCGGTCCGAGCTGGTCGAGGACGAACAGCGCCGCGGCCGAACGGCGCAGCACGCGCGCCGTCCCGGACGCATAGTCGGCGACGACCCAGACGGTGTCGAGGCGGTCCGGGTCGCCGCCGTGCGCCGCGACGACGCTCCGGCCCACCCGGCTCTGCAGGGCCGCGAACCGGAAGCGGCGCCGGCCGTCGTGCGCCAGCACGAAGCCGACGAAGCGGTCGCAGAGCCCGCACACGCCGTCGTACAGCAGCAGATGACGGCCGGCGTCGGACGGTCCGCTCGCGTCGGTCATCCCGCCTCGGACGCTCCCCCGCGGCGGGGCGCCCGCCGCCAGAGCTGGAACGACAACGCCGCGCTGCCCGCGGGCGTCACCGCGGCCGAGCGCCGCGCCCCGGTCCGCGACGCCTCGGACGCTCCCCCGCGGAGACGCCGCGGCCGGGCGCCCGCCGTCAGAAACGCAGCAGGCGCGTGGCCTTGACGACGAAGGCGCGGTTCTGGACGAACGGACCCCGCGGGTCCAGGGTGTCGCGCTCGTCGGTGTACACGACGAACAGCTCGCTGCCGGGCTGGTACTCCCACCGGAAGCGCACGTTGGTGCCCAGCGAGTCGAGGGTCGAGTTGTACTGCACCAGCGCCGCCACGAACATGCGCGGGGTCACGGTGTAGGTGGTGCGGACCGAGACGAGCTCCGTCGTGAAGTCGCCCTCCGGCAGGGCGAGCCAGTTGAACGACACGGAAGGCTCGACGTTCAACTGCGACGAGAGGTACACGCGGGCGAACGTATAGCCCACGCCCGTGCGCTCGCCCCCGAAGAACCCGCCGCGGTCGAAGCTCAGCCCCCCCGACACGACGCGCTGCTGGCCCAGCGCGTACACGACGCGGGTGTTGAAGAAGCGGTAGCCGCCGGCGGGGATGGTGATGTCCGGGGTCATCGCGAACGCGCGCTTCAGCCGCTCGTAACTGTCGGTCGCGCCGGCGTACAGCAGGTCGCCGTTCTCGAACTCGACGCCGAACAGCCCCTGCCGCACCCGCGTCTCGGGGAGGCCGGCCCCGTCGGTGGTGTAGTCGAGGCTGCCCTGGAACAGGAACTTGCGGACCGCCGGGATGGACGCCGGGCGCGGGCTGAACCGGCCCTCCAGGAAGTTGCGCCGGAAGTCGCGCCGGCGGACGAAGCCGACCTCGGGCCGGAAGTCGGCGCCGACGGCCAGCCGTTCCGCGAGGAAGCCCCAGCGGTCGCCGCGGTAGTCCAGCCGGGCCTGGTAGCTCAGGGCGTCGTCGGGGCTCACGCCGGGCAGCCGGCTCTGGGCCAGCCACGAGGTGACGTTCAGGTTGTCGTGGAACGAGAAGAGGCCGTCGACGCCGTACACCTGGTTCGACCCGCCGCCGTCGAGAGACACCGACCGGCCCGTGAACAGCGCCCCGACCGCGCTGCGGCGCAGGACGTCGCGCTTGACCCGGAAGACCGAGAAGTCCGTCGCGGCGGCGGCGTCCGTCTCCTCGGTCCGCACGTTCAGCACCCCGATGCTGTAGGGCCCGGCCTTGCCGGTCAGCCGCCCCCCGGCCCGGATGGGGACGGTCCGGCCGTCCTGCAGCCCGATGCGCCGGCTGAAGAACAGGATCGGCGCGGTCCCCGCGAACTGCCCGCCCCCGAAGTAGAACGCGGTGGCGTCGCTGGTGAAGCCGCCGCCGAAGTCGAAGATGCCCTGCCCTTCCAGGAAGAACTCGCGCTTCTCGGGAAAGAAGAGGCTGAAGCGGGTCAGGTTCACCTGCTGCTCGTCCACCTCGACCTGCGCGAAGTCGGTGTTGTACGTGAAGTCGGCGGTCAGGCCCTGGGTGACGCCGTACTTGACGTCGAACCCCACGTCGCCCCCGGCCGCGGTGCGCTCGCCGGCGGCGCGGGCGACGTCGGTGGTGACGTCCGAGATGCCGTACGGCTTGACCTCGAGCCGGGTGCCCGAGGCCGGCGGCTCCAGCCCCACGAGGGTCGCCGCCGACGACATCTTGTAGGCCCCGGCCCAACTGAGGGACGCGGGGATCGGGGTCAGGAACGAGGTCTCGTTGGTCGACGCCACGCGGCGCTGCACGTTGACGCCCCACACCTGGACCGGCCCCGCCCGGTACCGGAGCGACTTGAAGGGGATGGCGATCTCCACCGTCCACCCGTCGTCGAACCGCCCCGCGCCGACGTCCCAGACCGTGTTCCAGTCGATGTTCTGGCTGCGCTCGTCGGTGACGAGGGAATCGAAGAGGCCCCCGATGGCGTTGGTGGTGAAGGAGAAGGCGTTGCGCCGGTCGTAGAACGTGTCGAGCACCACCGAGATCGTCTCGTTGCCGTACATGCCGTAGCTGTCGCGCTTCATCTCGTTGGCGACGATGCGGTCCGGCGCCCGGCTCCAGCACCGGGCCGACACGTACAGGGTGTCGGCGTCGAACGTCACCCACACCTCGGTCCGGTCCTCCGCGGGCGCGCCCTCGTTCGGCTCCTGCTGGACGAAGTCGGTCACCGGGGGCACGTCGTGGTAGACGCGCTCGTCGAGCCGGCCGTCGAGCTGCAGCGGCGCGTCGAGCCGGATGGCGCGCAGGGTCATGCGCCCGCGGGCGTCGCGGGCCACCACCTCGGGCGGCAGGGGCGGCGGCGGCCCGTCGATGGCGCCCGGGGCCGCGAACCCCGCGCCCGTACCGGGGGCGGCGGCCGGACGGGCCGCGGCGGCCGACGCCCCCGGCCCGGACGCCGCCGCCGGCGCGTCGAAGACGGGAGGGACCGCGGCGGCGCGCGTCCCGGACGCCGCCGGCGCAGGCGGCGCCGCTTCCGCCCGGACCGGCGGCGCGGGGCCGCCGGGGGACGCGGCCCCGCCGGCCGACCCCGGCGCCGCTGCCGGCGGCGGCGCAGAAGCAGGAGTCTGCGCCGCAGAACGGCGGGACGCGGCCCCGCCGCTCCACGCCGGCGCCCGGGCGGGCGGCGCCGACGGTGCGGAAGCGCGGCGGGACGCGGCCCCGCCGGTCGACCCCGGCGCCGCTTCCGGCGCCCCGCCGGGCGACCCCGGCGAACCGCGGGGGCCGGTTCCCGCCGACGCGGGATCGGCCGCGGCGCGGCGCATCCCGGCGCCGAGACGGGCCGCCAGATCGTCCTGCAGGCCGAAGAGGTCGGCGAGCGGCCCGTCGACGCGGGCCGCGGCCACCACCCGTCCGCTGCCGGCGTCCACCAGTTGCGCGGTGATGCGGAGACGGCCGCCCACCTGCTGGTAGGCGCCGTCCACCCGCAGACCCGCCGGAAGGCGGCCCGCCGGCCGGCCGAGGTCGGCGGCCAGGGTCTCGGCGATGCCGTCGCCGATCCAGGCGTCGGCGGGGTCGCCCGACAGGTTGACGAAGGCCGCGACCGCGACCGGACCGGCGGCGCGGACCGCCGGCGGCGGGGTCTGGCCGTGCGCTTCGGGAGCGGCCGCCGCGGCGGCCGCCGCGATCAGGCCGGCCGCGGCCGTTCGTCGGAACTTCGCGGAGGACACAACCCTTCATGATAACCGGTGCCCCCGGCCGCGCCGGCCGCACCGGCCGCGGGTGGAAAGCCCCGCGACGTTCCCAGCGGCGATGCGCTCCGCCTGACCGCTTCGTTCGTCGGACCGTCTTGCGGTCCGCGACCGCCCGTGCGCGGACCGCGGTCGCGACATCCGACGGGCGTCTTCCTCACGACTTGCCGGGCGGGCGCCCCTGGCCCCGGCGGCGCCCGCGACGTTCGCCGGCGTCCTTCGGGCGCGGCGCGTGCGACGCGGGGTCCGCCAGGGGTCCGCCGCGGCTGCTAGACTGGGGTGCGCGGCCCTCTCGCTCACGTAACCGACGCGCATCCGGTGGACGGCGGCGGCGCATGAGGCATGCATCGGTCATCTGGCTGGCGGGCGGGGGCGGGGCCCTGGCGTCGGGGGCCGCGCTGGCGCTCTCGGCCCTGCCCGAGGCGGGCGCCGCCCTCGCCCTGCTCGGCGCCGCCGCCGTCGGCGCCGGGGCCATGGCGCGGGGCCGGGAGTCGGCCGACGCGCAGGCGAGCGCCGAGCTCGGCCGGCGGCTCGACGAGCTGCGGGCGCTCGACGCCCGGCTCGGCGCGGCGGGGGTGTTTCCGGTCGAGCTGGCCTACGACGACCTGCTCCGCCGCGGCGCCCGGACGACCGCCCCGCCCGCGACCCTCGACGAGCGCGAACGCCGGCTCGGGGAGATGATCCGCGACCGCTGCGACCGGGTGTGGAACGGCATCCGCGACCGGCGGTACGTGCGGCGCGAGGACGGGCGCGTCGTCGACCTCGCGGGCGGCGCCATCTTCGCCGAGTTGCGCGACGTCGTGCAGGAAGTCGCGGCGCTGTACCACGCCGAATCCGACAACGCGGTGCTCGAGGCGCGCACCGGCGACATCGCGCTCGCGGCGCGCTCGGCCCTCGGCGAGCTGCTGCACCTGGCCCGGCAGGCGCCGTTCGTCGACCCCGCCGGCTGGTCCATCAAGACGGTGGTGGCCCAGCTCGAGCAGGTGCAGCAGGGGCTGGCCCTCTACCGGAAGCTGTCGCCCTACGAGCACTACGTCAACGGCGCCCTCTTCGCCGCGCGCCTCGCCGCCGGCTCGAACCCCGTCGGCGTCGCGGCCTGGATGCTGGGCACCGAGGTCGCCAAGCGCGTCGGCGGCCGGCTCATCCGGTCGCGGGCCGAGGTCTGGCTGAAGACGCTGCTGGAGAGCTCGGTGGCGCTGGTCTATCTGCGGGTGGCGCGCATCTACGACCCGCTGCGCTCGTACCGCGGCCCCGACTGGACCGCGCTCGTCGAGGCGGTCCGCGTCCACGCCTGCATTCCCGGCGTCGACCACAACCGGCGGCGGCTGCTCGACCGCGTGCTGCGCGCGCCCATCCCCGACGAGTTCGCGAAGATGGCGCTGCTGCGCGCGCTCGCCGACGACCGCGCGCCGGCGCCGCCGGGGGTCCCCGCCGTCGACCTCGACGGGCTGCGGCCGGCCGACCGGCAGGCGGTCGCCGAACGTCTGGCCGACCTGCTGTCGGACATGCGCGGACTCCAGGCCCCGGCCGCGAGGGCCGCCATCGAGACCCTGCAGCGCCGCCTGCCGCTGCCGGTCGACCTCGGCGGTTCCGACCGTCCGGAAGCGGCGCGGGCGGCCGACGGGTTCGGGCTGCTCGCCGCGCTCGCGCGCGACTGGCTGGGCGCCGGCCGCGACGAGGCGTGCCGGTCGCTCCGCGGCACCGTGTTCGCCGCGCGGGCGCGGCAGTCGGTGGACGCCGAAGCGGCCGAACGCCTGCTGCTCGACGCGGTGGCGGCCGCCTACGACCACGGGGCCGCTCCCGGCGAACCGCGCCTGCCCGCTCCCCCGCCGGCCCTCGTCGGAGACCGGCTGGCCGAGCCGCTGGTGACGTCGGCGGCCGACCTGCTGTGCTCGGCGCCGGCGCCCTGGCCCGTCGACCACGACCACCTCGTGCTGCTCTGCGCGTCGGTGCTGCTGCCCGAGCGCAAGCAGGTCGCGGCGGCGTGGAAGCACTATCTCGACGCCGCGTCCCGCCGCATACGCGAGCGGCTGCGCCTCGCCGACCTCTCGACCTGGCCGCCGCACGCCGCGCCCGCCATCCTGCGGCACCTCGGCCGCGGCGAGGCTCTGGCCGTCGCCGCCGCCACCACCAGCGCGGACCGGGCGCGGTGGCTCGTGTTCCGCCGCGACCAGCTCGTCGTCGGCGCCGTCCCCGACAACGAACTCGCCATCGACGACGGCGCGCCCGAGGTCCACCCCATCCACGCCGAGTTCCATCCCCTGGCCCCCGTCCGCTTCGGCCGGCGGCGCGGACGCCTGACCGACGACCTCGTGGTCCGGTGCGGCGACGACCGGCTCGCCGTCTCCAGCGGCAGGATGGGCAACTTCGAGCGGCGCTACGGCCCCCTGCTCGTGGCGCTCGGCGTCGATGCGGACCGGCTGGACCGCGAGGGCTGAGCACGCCGCCCCGCTCGGCGAACCGCCGTGGCGGCGCCGCCGGGCAAGCGAAGACAAGAGCGTAACGCCCCGCTCCGCGCCGACCGCGGCGGTGCGCTCCGACCCGCCGGCTCCCCTGCGCCCGGCGCGCCGCATGTCCGGGCGCGGCGCCGCGGGGCGGGCGGCCGGACCGTTCGCCGCGCCACCCGGCGCGTCTATAATCGCCGGGTGGAAGACCCGACATTCGCCGGGTGGACCCCGCAACAGATCGCCGATGCGCGGCGGTGGGTGCGGACGTGGCGGGAAGCCGGCCCGCGCCTGGAGCAGGTGCGGCGCACGGAGCTGCGCCGGCTCGACCAGCGGCGGGCCATCGCCCTGCTCTGCGGCGAGGCCGACTACACCGTCCCCCCGCGGGCGCCCCGGCCCACCTCCGGCCTCGTCGAGCAGCAGCGCTGGTTCATGAAGGCGGCCGACCGCGGTGAATGGCGCACGGCAAGCTCGGCGGCTACCGGAAGTGCGCTGGTTCATGAAGGCGGCCGGCCGCGGTGAACGAGCTGATCCGCGTGGCCGCCGGCCTGCAAGCATTCTGCGAGGCCCGGCGCTGGCGCTTCTGCTTCATCGGCGGCCTCGCCCTGCAGCGCTGGGGCGAGCCGCGCGAGACGATCGACGTCGACCTGACGCTGCTGACCGGGTTCGGCGGCGAAGCTCCGTTCGTCGAGGCCCTGCTCGACCGGTACGCCGGACGGACGGACGACGCCCCCGGCTTCGCCGCCGTCAACCGCGTGCTCCTGCTGCGCTCGGCCTCCGGCGTCGGCATCGACGTCGCGCTCGGGGCGCTGCCCTTCGAGGAATCGGCCGTCGCGCGGGCCAGCCCGTTCACGTTCCCCGGGAACACGCCGCTGCGCACCTGCTCGGCCGAAGACCTGATCGTCCTGAAGGCGTTCGCCGCCCGCGGACGCGACTGGGTCGACGTCGACGGCGTGCTCGCCCGGCAGGCCGGCGCCCTCGACTGGGCCTACATCGACGCCCATCTCCGCCCGCTGGCGGCGCTGAAGGACGCCCCCGAGATTTTGAGCGAACTGGCGAGGCGCCGGGCGGAGATGGAACGGTAGACGGCTTCGGCAGCCGCGGCGAGGTCATCGAGAACCCGTCCGGCCCGGCGGCGCGTCGGAGTCGCTCGACGGGTTCCGCCGGCGCATCGACCTGAACGCTGCCGACACCATCGGTCCGATCCAGTCCACCGGCCCGGCCGATGCGCTGGTCCTGTCGGCGCGAACTGTTGACACGGCACGTGTGCTCGGGCGCTATCGCGACCGGGACGGCGACGTGATACGCTGATAGCCTTTGCAACGAACATGCGATTGTTCCGCGGTCTCGTTCGAGGGTGTTCGGTTTGTTCGTCTGGTGGGAGGCAGGACCAGTATGGCTCGCAAGCTCGATCTCGAGGCACTCCTCACAGGTTGTGCCGACGACTCTTTCGACGACGGCATTCGCATCGACGCGGAACTCGAGCCCGTGTCGGGGCGTGGCGGCCCGGTCAAGCCCGCCATCTACGAGGGCGGGAAATACCAGCAGGATCGTCGGTGGGCCAGCCCCGACGACGACGCGCCCACGGCCGTCATCGTGATCGACAACGTGCCGTCACAGGCCAACCGCCTGGAAGACGCCCTGCGCCTGTACCGAAAGTCGACGCTCGTACCCGAAATCGTGCTCGATCTCTCCGGCATCGAAAACCTGCCGGCGCACCTGCCGCGGACGCTCTCGAACTGGCAGTTTCCGCATCGCAACGCCGACGCGTACCTCCGGGATGCCCGACTCGGTGACGATGACTTCACCAAGACCGACGTCGGGAAAGCGATCTTCGGCGCCACGGCGCAGACGTGCGGGCCGCTGATGGCATGGTTCCCCGGAGCGCTGCTCTACGGATTCTGGCAGTCCCACCTGGGCAAGAAGCGCACCAACGCCAAGCACGCGCGAGCCTGGGTGTCGGAGATCGCAGGGTGGAAGCCGGCGGCGGCCGAAACCAGGGTGCTCGGCCTCAAGGGCGATCCGCTGAACCTCAGCGTCGAAGACAAGGTCACGTTCGACGAGAACGATCTGCTGGCGGGATGGAAACTCGACACCGGCGAGAAGAAGGGCAAGAACACCAAAAGGGAAAAGCTCTCGGAAATCGGTCATGGACAAGCCCTGATGAAGACCGGAGACGACGGGACACCGGCAGCCGTGTCGTTCGCTCGGGTGACTCAGAGAGCCACCGTTTCGTTCGCCCAGCTCAGACGCATCACCCTGGGACCGGTTCCCGACGCCGCCGACAAGGACAAGGCGGCCCGCGCCCTGCTGGTGGCGATGGGCCTGCATGCCCACGTACTTGCCTTCGGCCGGGGATTCGCCCTGCGCTCGGGCGCGGAGCTGAGACCCAAGGAAACGACAGCGACGCGGCTCAAAAGCGGCGGAGACGAGCCCTTCGAACTGGGTGACGCAAAGACCACGGAAGACCTGCTGCGCTCGGCGCTGAAACACGCGAAGTCGGTCGAGGTACCTCTTGACGGCTGGGGTGACGGCTCCGGCCCGAAGGACCCGACGGTGCTCACTCCCAAGGACAACCTCCGCGACGCGATCCACGCGACCTGGCCGCTGTCGGACTGATGCTCGCCATCCAGGTGGAGTTCCTCCACGAGACGTTTCGCGGCGACCCCACCGGAGCCGCGAATACCGGAAACCTGACCCGCGGCGAGTGGCCGCCGGCCCCGTCCCGTCTCTTCGCAGCATTGGTTGCGGCGGACGGAACCGGCGACCGTTGCCGGGTCACCGACGGCGCGGAACTGGAGTGGTTCGAACAGCTTCCGCCGCCGGTCATTCACGCCGACGCCGCCGCGCGGACGCACCATCAAGAACTGCAACCACGGTACGTCGTCGAGCAACAGGATCAAGCCTCCACGTACAGGGAAAAAATCGGGCAACAGCGAAAAACCGTGGTGCACACGCATCAGGAATACGTCGGCCGAAAGGGCGCGTTGATTCGTCCGGGAGTACGCGTCGCACCTCGTCACGCCGCGGTGGTGTTCCGTTGGGACCACGAGACGCCTTCCGAGGCAATTTTCGGCGCTCTCCGGCGCCGCGCGGCGCGCATCGGGTACCTCGGAGCCGCGGACTCGCCGGCGCGGGTCCGCGTTTGGAGGCGGATGCCCGAGTCCGCCCCGTCGGACTGCTTCGTCCCCGATCCGGATGGAGATGCGCTGGTCGGCATTCCGGCGCCGGGCGACCTGCGGACTCTCGACCGCCTGTACGACGCATGGCGCGAGCACGGAGCGAACGCAAACCGTTCCTGGTTCCCGACTCTCCAGCACAAGACGCGGTACAGCATCCAGCAGAACACCACGCCCCGCGGAAATGGTGACGTGGTGGCATGGCTGCGTTTCGGTGAGCCGATTCCCGGCCGCCGCGTCTCTGCCGTGACCGCGTTGTTCAAGGCGGCGGTTCTCAGCCGGTACCAAGCCCTGCACGGCGAGCCGCCGGCGACGCTGCACGGGCACGGGTTCCGTTCGAAGGGTTACGACGTCGCCCGCTATCTGGCTTTGCCCAACGTCGGGTTCCCGTTTTCGCGAGGACAGATCCATGGTCTGGCGCTGTGGATGCCGCCCGGGACGGACGCCGGTACTTGCCGGCGCACCAGCGACGCCACCCGCGACGTGCGGCGGCTGTTCGGTTCCGGTGTCGACGTTTCCGTTGCGTGGTGGGAAGACCAGGAACGGCCGGTGGTCATGCGGCCCGATCGCTGGACCCGGGAGTCTCGGCGCTGGGCGACGGCGTTTCCGGCGATTCACGAACGCCGGCGGGTTCTCGATCTGGCGGAGGTGGCGCGGTGGTGCCGGCACGCGGGCTTGCCGGCGCCGGTCTGGTTTCGGGCGGCGCGAACTCCGCTTCTTCCCGGAGCGGTCGATCTGGCTCCCGTCGAAGTCAACCGACCCGGCCGGCAGGGTCTTCCCTACTCCCACGTCGAGATCCGGTTCGCTCACCCGGTTCCGGGACCGGTCGTGATTGGCGCGGGCCGGCAGCGGGGTCTCGGGCTCTGCGCCCGGATCGACGACTGATGGGAGGTCTGCGCAAATGACGGGGGCGACGCGGACGTCGGACAGGCCGGCTCCGGCGCTGCCTGCCTTCGCCGCGTTCTACCGAGCCGTCAACGGCCGTCGCGACCCGTTTCCCTGGCAGGCGAAACTGGCCGACAGACTGGCCGCCGGCGGCGAATGGCCCGCGGTCGGCATTCCCACGGGTCTGGGCAAGACCGCCTGCCTCGACGTCGCCGTCTGGTGGCTCGCATCGCAGGCGCACCGCGAGCCCGCGGAACGCACCGCGCCCACCCGCATCTGGTGGGTCGTCAACCGGCGGCTGCTGGTCGATTCGACCAGCGAGCATGCCGAAGAGATCGCTCGTGCGCTCTGCGACCCGGGGAAACACGGACTGGCTGGCCAGGAGGCGGAAGACGTGGCGGCGGTCGCCGACCGGCTGCGCTCTCTCTCCGCGGACCCGAACGCCGAGCCTCTGGAAGTGGTCCGGCTTCGCGGAGGAGTCCCGTCGCGCACGCCGACCGATCCCTCGCAGCCGGCGGTGGTGTTGTGCACGCTCCCCATGTACGGCTCCCGGCTGCTGTTTCGGGGTTACGGATCGACCAGGAAGCTGCGCCCGACGGACGCCGCCATGGCCGGCGCCGACAGTCTGGTCCTTCTGGACGAGGCCCATCTGGCGCCTCATCTGCGCGCGCTGCTTCCGGCGCTCGCGGATTGCACACCCGGTGCGCAGACCATCCTTCCGCACGCCCGTTCGAGACCCGGGGTCGTGACGCTGACGGCGACCGGCGACGAGCGGCATACCGTGGATCTCGATGACGACGACAAGGCGAACCCCGTCGTGCGGCAGCGTCTCGACGCGGCCAAGCCGGTGACGCTGCGCATCGAAACCGGCGACGTCGCCCAACGGCTGGCCGAGGCCGCGCTGGAACTGATCAGGGATGCGCCTTCTCCCGCGGCATGCATCGTGTTCGCAAACACTCCCGACACGGCACGAAAAACGTTCGAGCGCCTGAAAAAACGGGTTGCGGGCAGCTTCGCGGAGCTGCTGCTTCTGACCGGCCGATCGCGGGAACGGGAGGCGGAGCAGATTCGGGATCGAATTCGCCATCCGACGGACGGCATGGCGTCCAGGTGCGATGCGACGACCGCGCGACAGCGTCATCTGATCGTCGTCGCCACGCAAACCCTCGAGGTCGGCGCGGACGTCGACGCGGAATATCTGGTGACCGAGGCGTGCGGCGTGCGGGCGCTGACGCAGCGGCTCGGCAGGCTGAATCGACTGGGCCGCCATCCTCACGCCCGTGCGGTCTACGTCCACTTGCCGCCAGCCAAGCGTTCCAGGGGGAGCAGGCGGACGGATGCCGACTCCGACGAGTGGCCGGTCTACGGTTCCGAGCCTCTGCGCGTGCTCGAGAGGCTGAAAGCGGCCCGGCGCAGCCAAGGGACGGAAACCGTCAACTTGTCGCCGCGCCACGTTGCCGAAATCCTGGGGGCGCCGGGCGACGACCCGGGCCGTGCGCCGGAGGTCTTGCCCGGACTCCTGTGGGAATGGACGAAGACGACGATCCCCCCGCCGGGCGAAGCCCCCGTCGAGCCCTACTTTTCCGGGATTGCCGGCCCGGAGTACGCGGTCTCGCTGATCTGGCGGGCGCACGTCCCCGACGATGGTGAAGTACTCTGGCCGCGGGCCAGCGACCGGGAGGCTGTCGACGTTCCGATTCACGAGGTGCGAGACCCGTTCGGTGACGAAGAAGACCTTCGCCGCCTGAGTTCCGACGGAGTGACGATAGAAAGAATCTCCCTTGACGAGCTGCGACCCGGCGACACCGTCGTTGTGCCGTCGGATCGGGGCTTGCTGGACGAGTTCGGGTGGAACCCGGCGGCGGCTTCACCCGTCGTCGACGCATCGCTTGGCAAGCACGGTCTGCCCCTTGATGCGACGGCGCTCCGGCGCCTCTGCAACGTCTCTGTTGGTCATCTGCTCGACACGGCTCTGGGTGTCGCCGACGACGACGAGGGCGTCGATCCGACGGAGCGGGCCGAGGCGGTGGAGCAGATTCTGGCGGCCGTCGCCGACGCACCGGCGCCGACCGACTGGAGGGAAGACGAATGGCAGACTTTCGCGAAAGGTCTGAGACCACCGGTCGTTGCGGCTCACAACGAGGTGCCCCGGCTGCTCGTTGCCGACCCTGCCACCGAACCGCGTAGTGACGAGCTCGACGAGACGTCGCTGGCCGAGACCGCGGTCGATCTGGATCTCCATTGCCAAGCCGTCGGTTCACGTGCGCGGTTGATCGCGGAACGCATCGGCTTGCCGGAGGATCTCGTGAGGGTGGTGGAACACGCCGGCCGGCTGCATGACGTCGGCAAGGCGGATCGGCGTTTCCAGCGTTGGCTGGATCCCGAGGGTGCGCGGGGTGGCAAGGCCGCGAAGTCGAACATGCCTCGACACCAGTGGAACGCGGCGCGCATCGCCGCCGGATGGCCTCGTGGCGGCCGCCACGAGACATTGTCGGCGCGCCTGGTGCTCCGGTGGCTGGAACAATTCCCGGCCTGGGATGAGCAAGACCTGCTGGTCCACCTGGTGATCAGCCACCACGGCAAGGGCCGGCCGCTGGTACCGCCGCCGCCGGCCGCTGACGGCACGACGGAGGCCGTGTCCACGGTCGTCGAAGGCGCAACCATCACGGCGCCGGCGGATCTGTCCACCGTCGACTGGAACCAGCCGGCCCGGTTCCGGCGTCTCAACGACCGGTTCGGGCCGTGGGGTCTCGCCCTGCTCGAGGCGATCGTGGTCCGCGCCGATCACGCCGTTTCCGCCAGCGCCGTCCCGCGCCTCGTGGAGGTACGCTGATGCCGCGAATGCACTGCCCCGGCCTGCCGGCGGACTGGCTCAACGGATGGTTGGCGGCGGTAGGCGCAACGGTGCTCGATTCCCGTATCCGACTGCACTGGACGGCGGATACTCATCGGGCAGTGCTTTCCGCCGAGAACGTCGAGCCGATCGAGGCCGTCGTCGAGTCCTGGCCGGATGCGGAGCTGTTGAAGGACCTGCCGATTGCCGAAAACTGGAATGGCGCCGGTCGGTTGCAGCGCAAGGTTTCGGTCGGCGCGTTCGCCGAACGCGCGCGATCCGCGCGCGGACATCGGCATTCGTGGGCGCTGTCGTCGACCATGACGGATCTCTGCGTCGACGATCACGGCGAAGTAGCTCACGCTCCGTTGGATCCTGCCGGCCCGGGGACCATCAAGTGGCTGCACCATCGACTGATGAAGGTCCACTCGAAGGTCGAGCCGACGATAGAACGCATCCGAGACTCGTTCGAGGGGCGGGCGGGGCGCGTCGAGGACAACGGACTGGGATTCGATCAGACCCGGCTGGGTTCGCAGTCCGATGCAACCTCGGTTCTCGTTGACCCCGTGGTTGAAACGCTCGCATTCTTCGGCCTTGCCATTCTTCCCGTGCGGGGCAACGGCGTCGACCAGAGGCTGAGTCGTTTTCCCCGTGCTCGGGAGACACAGAGAGGGTGGCTGACAATCCCCGGAGAACGGCGCAATCGCCGTTTCACGTGGCCCGCCTGGAGCCAGCCGCTCGATTGCGCCGGCATCGATGCGCTCATGGACATCTGGAAGCCGATGCATGGGAGGCGATCCGCTTGGACAAGAATAGGGGTTCAGGCTGGGTGGCGGAGCGTCCGGTTGATGCCCAGGGGTTCGAATGACGTCACGCGAGCCTTCGGAGCCGAACCCCTGTGACCGACCCGCTCTTCGTCCCGATCTCCGCGATCGAGCACTTCGTGTACTGCCGTCGGCAATGCGCCCTCATTCACTGCGACGGCGTCTGGAGCGACAACGTCCACACCGTGAAGGGTTCGCGGGCGCACCGCCGGGTCGACGGTGGGCGTCACCGGCGGGAGCGAGGGAGGCTGGTCCTTCGGGCCATTCCCCTGTGGTCGGAGACCCTGGGGCTGTCGGGTCGCGCCGATGCGGTCGAGATCGAACCCGCAACGAACGAGGACCTGTCGCCGGCGAGCGGCGAGAACGTGCTGGCGGGCCGTGCCGACGCAGCGACGATCGAACGGTGTGCGGTTCGTCCAGTCGAGTACAAGTCCGGTTTCCGGCATGGAACGGCGGCAGACCTGCAACTTTGCGCTCAGGCGTTGTGCCTTGAAGAAATGCTCGGCGTGGCGGTGCCCGAGGGCCACGTCTGGTACGGCGGGCCGAGGCGCAAGGTACGGGTCGCTTTCACGCCCGCGCTTCGCGACGAGGTTCGATCGATCATCCGGGAAATCCGGATGCAGCTTCTCACGGCCGATCTGCCGGTGGCTCCCAACGATCGTCGGTGCGTGGAGTGTCAGCTTCGGCACCACTGCCTGCCCGAACTGACCGCCGCGCCGGACAGGGTGAACCGGTACATGGCGAGCGTCGTGTTCCGATGCGCTACCTGAACACCGTGTACATCCGTGACCACCGCGCCCGGGTGCGACATCGCCGCGGGTCGCTGCTCGTGTCTTCCCCGGAGGGCAGCCAGCGGGTTCCGCTGGAAGCGGTCGACGCCGTCGTCGTGCTGGGCAGCGCACAGATCACCACGCAGGCGCTTGACGCGTGTGTCCGACGCGGCGTTCGCGTCGCGGCGCTGCAGATGAGCGGGACAGTTCGCTTCGTGGTCGGCGATTCGATCGGCGGCAACGTACACCTCCGGACCGCGCTGTATCGGGCGGTAACGGACGATGCTCGCTCGCTTGGGTTGTCCAGGGCGATCGTCGCAGCCAAGCTCCAGAACAGCCGAAAAGTGATCGATCGCTGGGCTCGGGACGAGAACGACCCGACCGAGGCTCAGTGTCTTGCCGAGCGAGCGGCATGGATCCTGGACCGGGTTCCTCGATTGGCCGCCGCAAGCACGGCGAACCATGTCCGCGGTATCGAAGGAGACGTCGCCAGAATCTACTTCGGTGCGCTGGCGCGGGTCGTCTCGAAGAGCGATCTCGAGTTCTCGACGAGGACGCGGCGCCCGCCCCGAGACCCGGTCAACGCCATGCTCGGGTTCTGCTACGGTCTGCTCGTGACGGAGTTCATCGGCGCGATAGAGAGCGTCGGCTTGGACTACCAGATGGGCTTCTTCCACCGCCCCCGTTCCGGCAGGCCCTCGCTTGCTCTCGACCTGGCCGAGGAATTGCGGGCGTTGACCGACCGGTTCGTCGTGTCCCTGGTTCGTCGCCGGCAAGTCGGTCCGGACAGCTTCGTGCGGACGCCCGGAGGCGGCGTCTACTTGAGTGACGAAGGTAGAACCAGGCTGATCGAGGCGTGGGAAGACCACAAGGAAGCCGAGGTCCACCATGCGGTTTCCGGTGATCGGGTAGGCAGGTGGGCGCTGCCGTCCGTGCAGGCGACGCTACTCGCACGCCATCTGCGCGGGGATCTGCCCGCATACCCGCCGTTCGTCTTCACGTGAACGCATGGACGTCCTCGTCACCTACGACATCGCCGATACGGAGACCGTGGGCGCATCCCGGCTCAGGCGTGTCGCGCAGATCTGCGAAAAGTACGGTCAGCGCGTGCAGTTCTCGGTCTTCGAGTGCCGGCTGTCGCCCGAACGACTGGCTCGCATGATCGGCGAGGTTCAGGACGTCATCGACAGCCACCGCGATTCGGTGATCGTCTACCGCTTCCCCGGACGACTGCAAGATGCCAAGCTCCGGTTCGGCCGCAACCAGCCGCATGAACTGGGACAGCCCTGGGTGCTCTGACGCCTGCGAACCCTCGGTGATTCTGAATCGGAAGCATCAACCTTTGCCAATTGGCACGATCTCGGCTACCGGATCGATCATTCACTCGTAGAATTGCGCTGAAAATTCAGTAAAATCAATCCTGCGTGTGTCTGCCAGCAGGTCTAGTACCGAAAAGAATACGAACCCGCGGTCCAGCGTCGCCCTTTTTTCGGGATTAGCAGTGTCGCCGGGGTTCGCGCCCCGGCCTTCGTTGAGCGCGGAAAAGCTGCAAGTCCCATGAAACACGCTTCCGAGTGTCGCCGGGGTTCGCGCCCCGGCCTTCGTTGAGCGGAGCTGGCGGCGTCGGGGGAGTACGGCGACCGGCCGTGTGTCGCCGGGGTTCGCGCCCCGGCCTTCGTTGAGCGCGGGCGACGCGGCAGAACAGCAACTGGACTGCGGGGTGTCGCCGGGGTTCGCGCCCCGGCCTTCGTTGAGCGCCGGTCATCGCGAAGGTCGGCGGGGCGACCGGCAGTGTCGCCGGGGTTCGCGCCCCGGCCTTCGTTGAGCGCCGAACCTCCTCGCCGGTGTCCAGCCGGACCGCCGGTGTCGCCGGGGTTCGCGCCCCGGCCTTCGTTGAGCGAGCAGGTATTGCCGGATATTCTCGTCCGAGTTCGAAGTGTCGCCGGGGTTCGCGCCCCGGCCTTCGTTGAGCGTCAGGAGAGACGCACCCCCCCCGCGGGGGCCGATTCGGTGTCGCCGGGGTTCGCGCCCCGGCCTTCGTTGAGCGCATGACAGACAGCGACAGAGAACGGCTCGACCGGTTCGTGTCGCCGGGGTTCGCGCCCCGGCCTTCGTTGAGCGGCCCGCGACGCCGCCGCCCGCCTCGGAGTGCTCGGGTGTCGCCGGGGTTCGCGCCCCGGCCTTCGTTGAGCGGGGTTGCGAAAGCGCAACCTTTCCGGCAGCCGGAAGTGTCGCCGGGGTTCGCGCCCCGGCCTTCGTTGAGCGCCACGAAGAACGGTTGCGCAAGATCGCCAAGTGGAAGTGTCGCCGGGGTTCGCGCCCCGGCCTTCGTTGAGCGTTGGCGCATCGGCTTGATGACTCGATCCGCATCGAGGGGTGTCGCCGGGGTTCGCGCCCCGGCCTTCGTTGAGCGGGCCAGGAGCTCCGGCTGACTGCATCCGCCGCCGGTCAGGTGTCGCCGGGGTTCGCGCCCCGGCCTTCGTTGAGCGCAGACCAGCTCCATGATCGTCGCGAGGTGCGTCAGGACGTGTCGCCGGGGTTCGCGCCCCGGCCTTCGTTGAGCGCGGGCTGACGGGTGCGGTGCAGGCTCTGGGGTCCCAGGTGTCGCCGGGGTTCGCGCCCCGGCCTTCGTTGAGCGCCGATCCTCGAAACGTCTCTGACCGCGGGGCCGAAAGTGTCGCCGGGGTTCGCGCCCCGGCCTTCGTTGAGCGAGCAGGTCATTCAATGTGAAGACGGCTACGTCGAGAGTGTCGCCGGGGTTCGCGCCCCGGCCTTCGTTGAGCGCTGCGCTGGCGCGGCCGGCGGCCGGAGGACGACGGGTGTCGCCGGGGTTCGCGCCCCGGCCTTCGTTGAGCGCGCAGCACCGCGTGCCGCAGCATCGCCGGGGGCATGGTGTCGCCGGGGTTCGCGCCCCGGCCTTCGTTGAGCGCGGGAGCTGCCGAGGTGGTTCCGCGGCCGCGCGCAGGTGTCGCCGGGGTTCGCGCCCCGGCCTTCGTTGAGCGAGTTCGGGCACGCGGGCAAGGAGTTCGCCATCCAGGTGTCGCCGGGGTTCGCGCCCCGGCCTTCGTTGAGCGACCATCAACTGCCAGACCCTCACCTGCACCATCGAGTGTCGCCGGGGTTCGCGCCCCGGCCTTCGTTGAGCGGATAAGCCAAGAGCTAATAGACTGGCTACAACTAGTGTCGCCGGGGTTCGCGCCCCGGCCTTCGTTGAGCGGTCGAGAGCTTGCTCAAGCGCTGGACCGCGGCGGGCGTGTCGCCGGGGTTCGCGCCCCGGCCTTCGTTGAGCGTGGATGCGCACGGCGGAGTATTGCCAAACTATTGCGCGGTGTCGCCGGGGTTCGCGCCCCGGCCTTCGTTGAGCGAGCCTCGAACGCTCGCCCGCTCTCTGCACCGGGGAGAGTGTCGCCGGGGTTCGCGCCCCGGCCTTCGTTGAGCGGATAGCCAGTTGGCCGCGCCCGCCGAGCCGTGCCAGTGTCGCCGGGGTTCGCGCCCCGGCCTTCGTTGAGCGTCGACCATCGCGCAGCTGTCGATGCTGGCGACCGGGTGTCGCCGGGGTTCGCGCCCCGGCCTTCGTTGAGCGCAGAGGCAATCCGAGAAGGCGCGCGCGAAGGAATAGGTGTCGCCGGGGTTCGCGCCCCGGCCTTCGTTGAGCGCTGTGCGGGTGGGTGGTCCGGTGGGGGGATGAGGCTGTGTCGCCGGGGTTCGCGCCCCGGCCTTCGTTGAGCGAGGCGGTCGATGCGCTGATCTGCCTGCCGCCGGGTGCGTGTCGCCGGGGTTCGCGCCCCGGCCTTCGTTGAGCGCGCCGGGCTGCCGCCGACCGCGGACGCGGACGCGGGTGTCGCCGGGGTTCGCGCCCCGGCCTTCGTTGAGCGCACAGGCGCAGCATGTCCCGGACGTCGGACGTCTGGTGTCGCCGGGGTTCGCGCCCCGGCCTTCGTTGAGCGGAGTACTCGTCGGCGCCGTGCAGCCACGCGACGAGGGTGTCGCCGGGGTTCGCGCCCCGGCCTTCGTTGAGCGGACGTAGCGCGCGCGTCCCGGCTGGAGGAGCTCGCGTGTCGCCGGGGTTCGCGCCCCGGCCTTCGTTGAGCGTCCGCGTCGCGCGCCGCGGGCACGTGGAGCGCGGCCGTGTCGCCGGGGTTCGCGCCCCGGCCTTCGTTGAGCGAAGTGCGCCGGCGGCGCCGTCCGGCAGCCGCGGGTAGTGTCGCCGGGGTTCGCGCCCCGGCCTTCGTTGAGCGGCCCTGACCGGGCTGCCGGCGGGCGTCACTTCGAGTGTCGCCGGGGTTCGCGCCCCGGCCTTCGTTGAGCGCGGATACGGGGTGACCGCCCCGGCGTTGCGAGAGGTGTCGCCGGGGTTCGCGCCCCGGCCTTCGTTGAGCGTCCCCCGCCGCGCGGGGATCGGAAGGCCGCGAACTGTGTCGCCGGGGTTCGCGCCCCGGCCTTCGTTGAGCGGGCGTCGACCTGGCCGACCAGATCGCGCGCTACCGGGTGTCGCCGGGGTTCGCGCCCCGGCCTTCGTTGAGCGCTCGCAGCGTCCGGCCGCACGGACTTCCCCAGGTCGTGTCGCCGGGGTTCGCGCCCCGGCCTTCGTTGAGCGCTGGCGGTGGGCTCGGGCCGGCCGCGGAACGCTGGTGTCGCCGGGGTTCGCGCCCCGGCCTTCGTTGAGCGATTCGGCCCCGACCGGGCGCCACCGACGCGATCCTGTGTCGCCGGGGTTCGCGCCCCGGCCTTCGTTGAGCGTCCGGGGCCGGCGACGTGCGCGCCGACGGCGGGCGGTGTCGCCGGGGTTCGCGCCCCGGCCTTCGTTGAGCGTGACCGAGGCCACCCTGACGGGAGGCCCCGGTGAAGAGTGTCGCCGGGGTTCGCGCCCCGGCCTTCGTTGAGCGGCGGCCTGGCGCGGCCGGCGGCCGGAGGACGACGGGAGCGTGTCGCCGGGGTTCGCGCCCCGGCCTTCGTTGAGCGGTTCGTGTCGCCGCGCGCGTCCGCCACGGCTGGCGAGTGTCGCCGGGGTTCGCGCCCCGGCCTTCGTTGAGCGGCCGTCGCGTGAAGGTGCGACGTGGCGCCCCAGTGGCGGTGTCGCCGGGGTTCGCGCCCCGGCCTTCGTTGAGCGGTGGGGCCTTGCGCGTGCGAGAGAAAACCCCGACTGTGTCGCCGGGGTTCGCGCCCCGGCCTTCGTTGAGCGACGGCGATGCGCGGGCGGTTTCCAATCGCCGTAACGACGAGTGTCGCCGGGGTTCGCGCCCCGGCCTTCGTTGAGCGTGACCGAGGCCACCCTGACGAGGGGGAGGCCCCGGTGGTGTCGCCGGGGTTCGCGCCCCGGCCTTCGTTGAGCGACTCAGCACATGATTCTGACTCCGGCCGGCGAACTGGTGTCGCCGGGGTTCGCGCCCCGGCCTTCGTTGAGCGGCCGAGACGTTGCGGTCAGCTACCGGGCTGCGCCGCGGAAGTGTCGCCGGGGTTCGCGCCCCGGCCTTCGTTGAGCGGCCGGCGCGGGCGGTGTCTGGGCGGCCGGGTCGCTGGTGTCGCCGGGGTTCGCGCCCCGGCCTTCGTTGAGCGCGCGGCGGGCGCTGGGAGCCGGGCGCCTGCCACCGGATGTGTCGCCGGGGTTCGCGCCCCGGCCTTCGTTGAGCGTGAGATGCCTCGTCCAATCCTCTCAACGTTCGGCCCAGTGTCGCCGGGGTTCGCGCCCCGGCCTTCGTTGAGCGCCGGCGTTCGGCGGCGCGGACGCCGCGGGCGGCGCGTGTCGCCGGGGTTCGCGCCCCGGCCTTCGTTGAGCGCTGGGGGCCATCGACGTCGGCGTCAAGCCGATCAGCTGGCGTGTCGCCGGGGTTCGCGCCCCGGCCTTCGTTGAGCGGCCGCCGCGGTTCGCCGGCGGCTCGGCCTCGGCGCCGGTGTCGCCGGGGTTCGCGCCTCGGCCTTCGTTGAGCGCACACGGGCTTCCCTGGCCGCACGGTCAGCAGCATGTGTCGCCGGGGTTCGCGCCCCGGCCTTCGTTGAGCGGCGTCCAGCGCCTGCGCCTGCTGTTCCGGGTCCAGGTGTCGCCGGGGTTCGCGCCCCGGCCTTCGTTGAGCGCCGACGTTCGCGGCGGGGACCGGCACGGCGAAGATGTGTCGCCGGGGTTCGCGCCCCGGCCTTCGTTGAGCGGAGGTGGCCGCGGCCGAGCTCGCGGGCGTCAGCCTGTGTCGCCGGGGTTCGCGCCCCGGCCTTCGTTGAGCGGCAAGGATGCCATGGGCTTGATTCCCTCGTCCGACAAGTGTCGCCGGGGTTCGCGCCCCGGCCTTCGTTGAGCGCGCCGGAGCGGCTGGTCGGTCGCGGTCCTGGGGCCGTGTCGCCGGGGTTCGCGCCCCGGCCTTCGTTGAGCGCGCGTTGGGCCTGACGGGGCCGGCGCTGCAGCGCGTGTGTCGCCGGGGTTCGCGCCCCGGCCTTCGTTGAGCGCTCTCTTGCCTGATCCACCGGCACACCGGCCCGGAGTGTCGCCGGGGTTCGCGCCCCGGCCTTCGTTGAGCGACGCCGTCCGGCGCCACCCGATCCGCAGGCATCCGAGTGTCGCCGGGGTTCGCGCCCCGGCCTTCGTTGAGCGCGGATCATCCTGGGGGGCGACCCGTGAGGCTGGGCGTGTCGCCGGGGTTCGCGCCCCGGCCTTCGTTGAGCGCGTCCGGCCGGCCGTGCGCACTTGTGCGACAAACGGGTGTCGCCGGGGTTCGCGCCCCGGCCTTCGTTGAGCGGGCGACGTGGCGGAGCTGCTGCCGGGCATCGAGGAGGGTGTCGCCGGGGTTCGCGCCCCGGCCTTCGTTGAGCGCGCCGTGCAGCGCCGACAGCGACGTGGCGAAGCCCGGTGTCGCCGGGGTTCGCGCCCCGGCCTTCGTTGAGCGGGCGGGTGTTCCGGCTCTGCCTGCCGCGGGGAGCCGGTGTCGCCGGGGTTCGCGCCCCGGCCTTCGTTGAGCGGTCAGCTTCCGGCCCGCCGCATACGCCGTTGCGACCAGTGTCGCCGGGGTTCGCGCCCCGGCCTTCGTTGAGCGAGAGGCCGTGAGCGCGTCTACGGCGGGTGTTCTGGGTGTCGCCGGGGTTCGCGCCCCGGCCTTCGTTGAGCGCGTCAAGGCCCGGAACGCCATCGGCGACTCGGCGGGCGTGTCGCCGGGGTTCGCGCCCCGGCCTTCGTTGAGCGTCCGGGACGGGTCCGGGGCCGTTGGCCTTCACGTCGAGTGTCGCCGGGGTTCGCGCCCCGGCCTTCGTTGAGCGCCTCCCCGCCAACAGCATCACGATGAAATCGTAGTAGTGTCGCCGGGGTTCGCGCCCCGGCCTTCGTTGAGCGTTCATCCACCGAGATATCGATGTCACTGACCGGATCGAGTGTCGCCGGGGTTCGCGCCCCGGCCTTCGTTGAGCGGTCGAACGGTTTCCTGATCTTGCTGTGTGCCTTGATGTGTCGCCGGGGTTCGCGCCCCGGCCTTCGTTGAGCGAAGGTGCGCGCCTGCGCAAGCACGGCATCCGCTTGAGTGTCGCCGGGGTTCGCGCCCCGGCCTTCGTTGAGCGGACGCTTGGAAGTGTCGATCTCATCCGAACTGCAGGTGTCGCCGGGGTTCGCGCCCCGGCCTTCGTTGAGCGGGCTACACGGCGTCGCTCACCGTGGGCGACGGCCTGGTGTCGCCGGGGTTCGCGCCCCGGCCTTCGTTGAGCGCCGGGGCTGCCGCGGTGGTTCCGCGGCCGCGCGACGGTGTCGCCGGGGTTCGCGCCCCGGCCTTCGTTGAGCGGCGTCGTACGTCGAGCTCGGCACCAGCACCGAGCGGTGTCGCCGGGGTTCGCGCCCCGGCCTTCGTTGAGCGGTACGTGGGGGGAGATCCGGGGATCTCCCATCGGGGCGTGTCGCCGGGGTTCGCGCCCCGGCCTTCGTTGAGCGCAGGTGAGCTCCATCAGCGTCGCGAGGTGCGTCAGGACGTGTCGCCGGGGTTCGCGCCCCGGCCTTCGTTGAGCGGGCCTCGGCGCTCTTTTGATTGAGGGCGCGGAGCTTGTGTCGCCGGGGTTCGCGCCCCGGCCTTCGTTGAGCGCAGTACGTGCGGGTGGCATAGGAGGCAACGTGGGAGTGTCGCCGGGGTTCGCGCCCCGGCCTTCGTTGAGCGATCCGTCAGCGACACCGGACCGTCCGGCCACGCCTCATGTGTCGCCGGGGTTCGCGCCCCGGCCTTCGTTGAGCGCAGGCAATCGATGTCGCGAGGCTTCCATCACTGGAAGTGTCGCCGGGGTTCGCGCCCCGGCCTTCGTTGAGCGTATCAACTCGGCAGGCTCGCCGACGAAGCCGACGCGTGTCGCCGGGGTTCGCGCCCCGGCCTTCGTTCAGCGGGCACCTCGACCGGCTCACCGACCGACGCCCAGATCGCGTGTCGCCGGGGTTCGCGCCCCGGCCTTCGTTGAGCGATCCGTCCGAGCTCGTCTAGCCACCCGCGCGCCGGCCGGGTGTCGCCGGGGTTCGCGCCCCGGCCTTCGTTGAGCGGTCGCGCCGACCGAGACGGCGATGGGGGGGGCGTTGTGTCGCCGGGGTTCGCGCCCCGGCCTTCGTTGAGCGCGGCAACCCGTCACTGGCGCGCTGCTTCGCCAGACGTGTCGCCGGGGTTCGCGCCCCGGCCTTCGTTGAGCGGTCGATATCGCGTGAACGGTCCCGTGTCCGGGCGGGTGTCGCCGGGGTTCGCGCCCCGGCCTTCGTTGAGCGCGACCGGCCAGTAGGGGATCGTCGCCCGCGCGCCGCGGGTGTCGCCGGGGTTCGCGCCCCGGCCTTCGTTGAGCGTGGCCGCGCACGAGGACGACATCGATCTGGAGGAGTGTCGCCGGGGTTCGCGCCCCGGCCTTCGTTGAGCGGTCGGCCGGGAAACCGCCGACATGACCGGCGCCAGGGTGTCGCCGGGGTTCGCGCCCCGGCCTTCGTTGAGCGCAGTGGGATCGTCCGCATACCACCGATCCCATCAGGCAGGTGTCGCCGGGGTTCGCGCCCCGGCCTTCGTTGAGCGTTCCCCACCCGCACCGGCACGCCGTAGAGCTCGGCGAAGTGTCGCCGGGGTTCGCGCCCCGGCCTTCGTTGAGCGGGCCCGTACGATGGCCCGGGCGGTCTGCCGTGGACCCGTGTCGCCGGGGTTCGCGCCCCGGCCTTCGTTGAGCGCCCGGTCCGCTGGAAATGGCAACTGAAAAAGGGACCCCTGTGGCCACCTGAAAGGGACCCCCAGGTTCGTCAACTGATCAATCCATGGCCTCTCCTTGGACTGAAGCGTGTTCCCGGGCTGTCGGGCATTCGCACAGAGCGCGGCGGGCAACCATCAGCGCGCTCCCTTCCTGCCGGATGCCGGCCCGCGGTTCCGCTTCGCGGCGGCCAGCCGGTAGCTGTCGCCGGCGGTCTGCATTACCGCCGCGTGGTGCACGATGCGGTCGATGACCGCGGCGGCCGCGGTCGGGTCGAGGAAGACTTCGGACCAGCGCGCGAACGGCAGATTCGTCGTCGCCACGAGGCTCCGGCGCTCGTAGCGCTGGCTGATGAAGCCGAACGTCAGGTCGGCGCCGGCCTTGTCGAAGGACACGTAGCCGAGTTCGTCCGGGATGACGAACGTCGAAGCGGGCGGAGCTTGCTCGCGACGGCCCTGCTGCTGCGTTTCGACGAGCGGCGCCGCCCGCGGCGGTCGGCCGGAGGGCCACCCGGCTCGTGCGCCCGACCCGGGCGATATTCCGCGTCAACTCCACGCGGGGTATGATGGCGATTGGTGGCCATGGACGATCCCGCGTACAAGTTGCTGTTCGCCCGGCCGCGCATGGTCCGCGACCTGCTGCGCGGCTTCGCCGCCCGCGACTGGAGCGACGCGCTCGACTTCGCCTCGCTGACCCCGCTCTCGCCCGACTACGTCAGCGCCGACCTGCGGCAGCGCCACGGCGATCTCGTGTGGCGCGTCCGCTTCCGCGGCGACCGATGGTTGTACCTGGTGCTGCTGCTGGAGTTCCAGGCGGCCGTGGACCGGGCGATGGCCGTCCGGATGCTGGGCTATACGGCGCTGCTGTACCAGAAGCTGCTCGCCGACGGCGCGTTGCGCGAGCACGGCGCGCTGCCCCCGGTGCTGCCGATCGTCGTCTACAACGGCCGACGGCCGTGGACGGCGGCGTCGGACGTCTCCGAGCTGATCGCATCCGGGGGGCCGGTGCTGGCGCGGTACCAGCCGTCGCAGCGCTACTTCCTGCTGGACGGGGGCCGGTGGGAGAACGCCCTGCCGCGCGGCAATCTGGTGTCAGCGCTGATCGCGCTGGAGCAGAACCGGGATCCGGAGCGGGTGCCGGCGCTGCTGAAGACGTTGCGGGGGCTGCTGCGGAAGCAGAAAGACGACGAACTGGGGCGGGCGTTCCGGGCGTGGGTAGCGCAGGTCATGCCGCGGCGACTGCGGGACGCGGCGCCGGAGTCGCTGCCGCAACTGGAGGAGGTGGAGACGATGCTGTCCGAAAACGTGCGGGAGTGGACGGCCGGGTGGGTGGCGGAAGGCCGCGAGCAGGGCCGCGCGCTGCTGTGCCGGCAGGCGGCGCGGAAGTTCGACGCCGCCGCCGCCCGACGCCTGGCGGCCGTGCTGGCCGAGGTCGTCGATCCGGAGCGGCTGGCGCAGGTGGGCGACTGGATCATCCAATGCGGGACGACGGCCGAGCTGTTCGCCCGGGGGCGGACGCCCGCCGGTCCGGAAACTGAAGTCCTGCCGCCCTGCCGCCGTCGTCAGGTAAATTGCGGCCCCATCCGAGACACCCGGTCATGGCCAACGCCCGTCGCCCCCCGCGGCAATCAGGCCGAGCCGGAAGTCGTCGGTGTTCAGATGGATGGTTGAAGCTTCACCGGCCCGGGATGACGCCCCCGGTGAGGGCCCGGCCATGACCAGAGGGCGGCTGCCGATCGGAATCCAGACGTTCCGGGAGATCCGCGAACGCGGCTGCCACTACGTCGACAAGACCGCCTACATGGCGTGGCTGGCCGACGAGGGCAAGCACTACTTCCTCTCGCGCCCGCGACGCTTCGGCAAGAGCCTGTTCCTCGACACGCTGAAGGAGCTGTTCGAGGGCAACGAGCCGTTGTTCGAAGGACTGGCCGTTCACGACACCTGGGACTGGTCGGTCCGCCACCCGGTGCTGCGGCTGAGTTTCGGCGGCGGCCACTTCCGGGCGGCCGGCGATCTCGCGGCGAACGTGGCGGGCCAGTTGGAGGTCATCGAGGCCGATGCGGGCGTCGCCGGCCGTCCGAGCCCGGCGCCGGAGCGTTTCCGCCGCCTGATCAGGGCGCTGCACGAGCGCGCCGGGCAGCGCGTGGTGGTGCTGGTCGACGAATACGACAAGCCGATCCTGGACGTGCTGGACGTCCCCGATCTGGCCCGCGCCAACCGCGACCTGCTGCGGAGCGTCTACGCCGCCGTCAAGGACGCCGACGCCCACGTCCGGTTCACGTTCCTGACCGGCGTCAGCAAGTTCTCGAAGGTCAGCCTGTTCTCGGGGCTCAACAACCTCATCGACCTCACCCTCGACCCGCGGTTCTCCGCCGTCTGCGGCTATACGGAAGCGGACCTCGACGCCGTGTTCGCGGCGGAACTGGACGGACTCGACCGTGACGAGGTCCGGCACTGGTACGACGGTTACAACTGGCTCGGCGAAGAGAACGTCTACAACCCGTACGACGTCCTGCTGCTGCTGCGCAACCGCACGTTCGACGCCTGGTGGTTCGAGACCGGCACGCCGTCGTTCCTCGTCGAGACGCTGCTCGCGCGCGGCGTCGGTTCGACGGCGCTCGACGGCATGGCCGGCAGCGCCGACCTGCTGTCGTCCTTCGACGTCGACCACGTCGCCACCGAGGCGCTGCTCTTCCAGACCGGTTACCTGACGATCGCCGGCGTGGAGAACCTCGGCGGCAAGACGCTCTACCGGCTGGGCTATCCGAACCGCGAGGTGCGCCAGAGCCTGAACGAGCGGCTGCTGCGCGCCATGACGCCGGAGACGCCGCGGCAGGGAATGCGCGAGATCCGCCTTTACAAGCTGTTACAGGCCAACGACTTCACCGGCTTGCGGACGTTCTTCGAGGCGTTCTTCGCCGGCATTCCCCACGACTGGCATCGGAAGAACGACGTCGCGCGCTACGAGGGCTACTATGCCAGTGTGTTCTACTCCCACTTCGCCGCGCTGGGGCTGGACGTCGCCGTCGAGGAGGGAAGCGCCCGCGGCCGGCTGGACATGGCCGTCCGCTTCAACGGACAGGTCTACCTGTTCGAGTTCAAGGTGGTGGAGGCGGCGCCTGCGGGCACGGCGCTGGCGCAGTTGAAGGCGAAACGCTACGCCGACAAGTACCGCGGCCTCGGCCGGCCGATCCACCTGATCGGGGTGGAGTTCAGCCGCGAAACGCGGAACGTCGCCGCCTTCGAGGTGGAGCGGGCCTGAGCGCCGGGCTACGCCGGACGCAACGGCTCTGTCCCGCCGTGACACCGGCCGGCTGGAGTTGCGATCGCGGCCGGAACACCGCTGGCGCAGATTGTCGTCACGACGTGTCGAACGAGGGCGCTCGTGCGATCCGCAATCGGTCCTCCACCGCGTCGCCGCCGTCCTGCCGGGCGAGGGCTTCGAGTTCGCGGAACAGGCGGCGAAGCGGTTCCGGATCGTCCGGCGCCCTGGCGACGAAGCCGTGCACGAGGACGCTGTTGTTGCGCAGGGTCGGCTTGAGCAGCGCTTCCCGATCGAACTGCAGGAGCCGTTCGGCCAGCGGGTCGCCGCATTCCTTGAGAATACGCCCAACCTGTTGCCTGCCGGCTTGCAGCTTGTCGCCACGGTCCTTGCGGATCGGGTCTTGGCCCTTCTTGGCGATCTTGCGCTGTACGGCCTGCACGGCCCGATGCGCTCCGTCCAGGTCTCCGGAGTCGAGGTTCCGATCGAACAGACGGGCCTGGCCCAGCAGTTCGAGCGCGCGGTACGCGCGAACGAGGGCGTCCTCATGCTGGCCGTGGCGAATGCGGCGCTCGCCGTTCGCTATCAGGTCGAGGACGAGCCGGCGCAGACGGGCGGCCATCGCCTTGTGATCCGAGCGCTCCGGCTCGCGTTCGAGATCGCACACCCAGCCATGCATCCGCTCCGTCGGCCAGAGCTCGGTCCACTCGCTTGACGGCGGCTCCCCGACGTCGATCTTCGCGGCGCCGGCATGGTCGAGCCGGTCCCACGCCGCGTAGAACCGCGCAGCGGTGCGGACCGCCCGCGCCGCTTGCAGGAAATCGTCCGGATAGAGCCGTGCGAGCGCGGCGTCGGGATCGGGCAACGCGTTGCCCACGGCGGCGAAGGCGCCGCGCCGCATGTGCTCGCGCGCCAGATCCAGCCGGCGGTGGCCGTCCACGGCGGTCGTCCGGATCTGGCGCACCTGCTCCGAGCCGGGCTCGACCATGCCGCGCCGGTCGCGCCGGCCCGTGACGTAGCGCAGGCGCGGCACCGCGCGGCGGGTGGCCGCCAGGACCAGCGCGGCGCTCATCGCCTTGGTCCCGCGGGTGAAGTCGACGACCACGTCCTCGGGCGCGAAGTCGTCCAGGACCGCCGCCAGCACGTGGTCGAAGTGGGCGTAGGCGGCGTCCGCGTCGTTCTCGTCTCCGGCCGGCAACGGCGCGACGTCCACCTCGGCGCCGTCGATCCGGTCTTGCAGCGCCCGGGCGAACTCCTCGGTCACCCGAGACGGCAGCAGCACCACCCTGCCCCAGGCGTCGGTCGCGATGGACTTCCGCAACGGCGTGAACAGCGTCTCCTCGACCCGGTCGACGTCGCCGGTCCCGACCGTCATGATCAGAGCGCGGCCCTTTCCGGTCATCCGCCGCGTCCTCGCCCGGGTCGTCGCGAGCCGCGTCCGGGCCGCGATCGACCGCCCGAACCCGTCGAGCCGTCGTCGCGCGCCGTCGGCCAGCGGAACGCGATCGCGCGCGGGTTGATGGAAGCGACGACGAGGCCGACGCGACTCCCCGGCGCCGCGTCGCCCGGCACGTCCGCGGTGTTCTGTATCGGCCCCTGCAACCCGCTGGGTTCGTGCTTCGCCTTCCAGCCGCCCTTCTTCGTCTTCTCGTCCAGCAGCACGGCATCGACGCGCTCGCCGGACTTCGGCAGGGCGCTCGTGGCGGCCGGGGTGTCCGTATCGGGGCCGGGCGGGACTCCGGCCGGCTTCGGGGCGCGTACCCCGCGGTTGGTAAGCCTCTTCTTGCGCTCCGCCAACTCCGACTCCAACCGTGCACGGAGATCACCCAACACCCGCCGGCTGGTGCCGATGTCCGGCAGCGCCGGAGACGGGAACGCGGTCATGCGTATCGTCAACGCACCGTCGGCGCGGGGCGACAGGTGGTAGTGTACCGGCGCGGCGTGGCGCTGGCGCCCGCCCGCGGACAGGCGCTTCGGTGGCCTGTGCTTGTCGCGGTCCTGATGACCCATCGGCTGATTGCGTGGGCCGTGGATCTGCCGCGGCAGGCCGAGTGCGGCCTTGTCGTCCTGATGGGCGTTTTCCCGCGCGAACGCCTGCGCCGCGAAGCCGAGCTGGTCGATCGCGAACCACCAGTCCTTCCAGGGTGTTTCGACCTCCAGCGGGATCATGCCTTCGAGGCTCGACGAAGTCGCCGCCGCACCGGAACGTTCGGCGACGCCGGCGACCCGGCGAAAGGCGGCGCCGCGGCGCTTGCAGTCCTCGATCGTCGCGATGTCGGGAACCTCGACGTCAGCGAAGGACCCGAAGCCCTTCCGGGCCTTGGAGCCGATGCCGCCATGGCGGCAGAGCAGCCAGAGCGCGGCCTCGCCCTGCCCCAGGATCTCGGCGGCCTCGACGCGCCGGTCGCCGTCCGGCAGGCGTCCCTTTCGCGCCATCAGCGTGACGGTCCACCTTGACCCTGGTTCTACGTAGTGGCGCCGGCCCTTCCCTTCGTCCATCCCGTAGGAGCCGTAGAAGAGGCCCTGCGTCGTATTTCGTGCGCTCTCAAGATCATGGGCCTGTGCGAACTCCCGCTTCGGACGGAATCGGTCCTTGAAATCGAACGGCTTGACCGCGGGGCGAACCCCGCCCTCCACGGACACCGCGAGGGCGCCGCCGTTCTCGGCATCGCCCCAGACCACCGTCTCCAGTTTCCGCAGCGCCGTCCGGTCGAGGTGGGCGGCGTGCATCGTCCGCCACCACCAGCGCAGCAGGCCGCGCAGCGTGGCGGGCCGCAGATCGCAGTCGCCGCCCTGCTGCTGCGCGCCGGCGAGGAACGCGGGCGTCGCCAGCGTGAGCGCGTGCCGCCCGATGCGCCGCGCCGCCGCGGGTGGATCGGGAACGTCCGCCAGCCGGAAACGGCCGTACCCCGCGTTGGTCTTCGCCCCTGCCCCCTCGTGCGCCAGCGCGCCCCGCAGCCATTCGAGCGCGAGCTCCGCGAGGCGTGCTCCCGCGTCGTCCACCGGCGTCCGCGGCGACACCGCGAGGTCGAAGGTCGCGCCGGCGGGCACGGCGAGGAAATAGACGGGAATCGGGTCTTCCCAGTCCCCGGGATCACCCTTGCCCTCGTAGTACTGCGCGTGGTGGTTGTTCACGATGTCCGGTTCGAGTCGCGGCCACGCGGTCGGCCACGCGTCGTGGAAGACCACCGCCCCCGCGCGCGAGCCGGCAGGCGCCTGTACACCGTCCGGGCGCCACGATTTCCTCGCGTCCGTCGCGGGCGTCCAGCCGAACACGGCCCGGATGCGCTCCCACGCGGCCGCCGGATCTTCCTGACCCGCGAGCCAGACCGTCTCGGCCCAGGCCCGGGCCATGCCTTTGAGGCCGCTGCCGGGCAGGCAGACGAAACCGTAGACCGGATGCAGATGGATGCCGGCGTTCTCCAGACCGGAGGCGCGGGCGAGGTGCAGCGTCAGCGGGCCCGCGGTCGTCGCCTGAAGACGCCGGGCGCGGAGGCCGTCCAGCACCGCGGTTCGACGAGACGACAGATCGCGCAGAAGCGCCTCGTCGCGCGCCGCCGCGCATACGTCGTCGATGGCCGGCCGCTGCGCCTTCTGTTCTCCGGGCGGCGACAGCTTGTCGAGCTGCAACCCCGGATGGCGATCGAATACGTCGACCCGCCCCACCAGCTCGGCGACGCCGCGCGGCAGAACGAGCTTCACGGGCATGGCGGCCCTCTCGGTCCTCATCCGCTCTCAACTCCGCCCGGGCGAAACGGCAGGGCGCCCGGAGCGCCGCCGGCCGCGGGATCAGTCTTCATCCGCTCCGAACTCCGCCTCGGCGAAACGGGTGAGCCACTGCAGATAGGCCAGGACTTCGTCCGTCGTGATCCGGAGGAAGGTCGCGTCGCCGGCCACTATTTTTTCGATCAGCGCGTTCGGCGCCGGCCGGTCGGCCGCGCTGTCGGGATTCCCGCGCTTGTCGAGCACCCAGTCGGCGACGTCCCGCAGAAGCGCCGTATTCGCGCTCTCCTCCTTGCCGGAACCAGCCTTGGCGCACAGGAACGCGAGCGCATGGCCGAGCCCGGCGGTCAGGATCCGCACCGGCAACCGCTTCGCCTCCCGGCGATAGCCCGACGCCGACGACCGGGCCCTCGGATCGTTTCCGATGCGGGCGACCGCGTCCCAGGCGTGCCGGGCGCGCCGCTGGTCGAGGGTCGGTCCGGGCGCGGGGCTCATCGGTCCGTCTCCCCGCCGCCGTCCATACCGCGTCCGACGATGCGCGTGGCGCACAGCCCCTTCCCGATGGTCTGGTCCGCGCCGATCTGCACGACCGCCGGCGTCCGCTCCCGCAGGAATCGGAGCATGTCGGCGGCATCGCGCGTGGTCTCGGGATGCCGGCTGGGCGTCGCGAGGACCACGGCGTAGAACAGCGTTTCCGGCGGCAGGAACTCCTCGTAGAACAACGCACCCTCTTTGGCCGTCTTGCGTTCGTAGTCGAGTCCCACGCGCGCAATCACCTCGGTGGCATGCCGCGCGAAATGGGTGAAGTCGTCGTCGTCCAACACGATCAGGTTCCGCGCCAGACGCTCGGCCGTCGCCCCGTCCGACTCCCGTATCGCGTGGTCCGCCAGCCACTCGGCGACCCCGCCGTCGTCGCCCGAACGACGGAACTCGAACTCCTCCAGCAGCAGCCGACCGTCGATCAGGTTGTCGGACTGCGTCGGACAAGCGGCTTCGCCACGCACCGGACGCGGCGGCTCCGGCGGCGGGTTCTCGTTGCCGACCAGGAGTCTCGCGTCGCGCCGGAGTCGATCGAGCACCGCCGGGCAGGTCACCCAGGCGAACACGCCGCGGAGCGAACGCACCGGGAAGGCGAACAGGCGCGCGTCGGTGAACGCGAGCGCGCCGGCGAAGTCCGACGCCCTTTCCGTTTCGGGACCGAACGCCGCGAGCCACTCGTCGTCGTCCGGCCGGGATCGGCACGCGTCGCGCAGCACGCCTTTCAGACTGGCGCCGGCAACGACCGGCCACTGGGTATGGCGTTCGCGCTGAACCGGCAGGTCCACCACGCCGATCGCCGCGCCGCCGCCCGGATGCAACCCGGTCAGGGCGTGGAGGAACAGCAGATTCGCGTCGGACGAGTCAGGCATGGCTCCAGGTTCCCTCCACGAATGCGCCCCAGCCGAGCGCTGCATCCTCCGGCGCGCAGAGCGATCCGTTCCGACGCTCCAGCCGATCGCTCGCGTCGAGGAAATAGACGCTGCCCGCGGCGACGGCGAAGCGGTTCGGCTTCGGGCCGTTGCGCGCGAGATCCCACCCGGAGACCGGGACGTTCCCGGGCACGGCCGCCGCCGTCAACGGCAACTCCGGCGGGCGCCAGCCGCCGAACGGCGCGGGCGTCGTCAGCAGGACGAGCCTCCCGCGTTGGCCGCCGACCTGCACCGCCGGCCATGCCGAAAGGTGCGCCCTCCGAACGACCGCGCGCCGGCCTTCGCCGCCGAGGGCGAGCACGTCATCTCTTTGCGGGCAGACCGCCAGATCCGCCGGCGCGCCCACCAGTTCGACGGCCAGGGTGACGCCGGGCCGGAGCCGCATCATGCGGGTGGAATAGATCATGCCGTCGCCGGTCGTGCCCGTCGCGGCGTCGACGCCGATTCCGGTGCGGTTCTCGTAGCCAAACAGCGCGCCCGCGTCGACCACGTCGTCGGGCCGCGGAACGCCGCCTTCCAGAAACCGGACGAGGCCGCTCCGGCGCAGGTAGCTTCCCCTCGGCTTCGCGGCGCCGCGGCTGCGCCTCCACAGAGGCCGCAGGCCGTCCGCGCCCGGCCAACCGGGCAGATCGTCCGCCAGCGGGTCCAGGCGGTGCAGACGGTCCGATTCGTCGACCTCGATGGTCGCCGGCGTCGGGACGAGCCGTTCGCCGTTCACCGAGAACCAGGGACCTCGGACGCCGAGCCGTCCGACCGCCGCCGGGTCCGGCCCCTGCGCGGCGGCGGCGGCGGCGAACGGCGCACCTTTCCTGACGGCGGCGGCCAGCGCGCCGAAGTCGCAGCCGACGCGCCCGAGCAGCCACGTGCGCAACGCGCCGGCCACGGTCTGGGGCATCGGCAGCCCTCCGCCCACACGCGCCGCGGTGTCGAACGAACGACCGTCCCGAAAGAACAGGACGTCGAGCGGTTCCAGCTCGAGGTCCATCGTCGCGGTCCGGCCGGCGGCGAGATCAGTCATCGCCGCCTCGCGCCATGAACGACGCCGCCTGACAGATCGTGGTGAAGTCCCGCAGCACGTCTCCGGGGGTGTCGTCCGTACGACCATTTCCGTAGGTGTCGAACATCCCTGGAACGTCCAGGTCCGCAAGCGATCCGCCGCCGCCGTCATTGGCCCCGCGGTTCACCAGACGCCCGATTTCCGACCGGACGGCCGCGCGCGGCAGCACGCCGGACGCCAGGGCCGCCGATTCGGCCCGCAGGCGGTACGTCCAGCGATCCGACGCCCCGCCTGCGAACGCGCAGCGCAGCTTGTCCACCCACGGTACGAAGGGCCAGGGACACACGGCCCGCGCGACCTCGCCGGACCGGCGCGCGGTGACGAGGGCGACCCGGTCACGCCCGGCCGCCTTCACGCGGCGTTCCGCGGGTGGCGCCATGGCCGGCGCGTCGCGCCCACCCTCCCTGCCCTTCGCGCGGTGTTCCGCGGCCCGCGCCATGGCGAGCGCGTCGCGCAGATCTTCCTTGTAATGCACGAGCGCAAGGCCGGCCGACATCGAGGCGTCTGCGCCCATCGTTATGCGCCGCCGGCCGCCGTGGTCCCGCCATCCGTCTTCGCCCGGATCGTCCCGGCCGGAGAACGCGTCGCGCAGGGAGCGGACACAGGCGAACGCGGTCGACACCGGACAGAGCGCCAGCACGTCGTCGCCGCCGGAGTAGATCAGGGCGCCGTGATGGTCCGCCACGACCGTCGGCGCCACCTCGGTCGCGAACGTCGAGAGCGCGGCGCTGATCGCGGCGTGCAGCGCCGGCCCGACCGGACGCCTGGCGTCGAGCGCTTCCTCTGCGCGCGGGTCGCCGAGTCCCTCGAAGTACGCGCGCAGCTTCGGATGCAGCAACCGCCGCAGCGCCGGTGTCTTTTCTCCGGCGAGCCAGCGTCCCATGTGGTCGCCGTCCATGGCGATCACCGCGTAGTAAGCCGGCGGCCGTCCGCGCCGGCCCGTTCGCGCTTCGCAGAGGCGCTTCCAGAGAGACTCCGGGACCGGCCGTTCGTCGTCGACCTCGTGCCGCCGCCGCCAGTGGAGCCACAGACCGCTCCAGTGCCCGCCGCGGCGGCGTTCTTCGTCAGGGTCGATGCCGGCGCCGGCGAGCCATTCGGCGGCGGCCACCGTCGCCGTATCGGGGAACCGCAGGTCGTCCGGCGAGAGACCGAGTTCCGCGGCGAGCAGGGCCGGCCCCGCGAACCGCTTCGTCAACGCCACGGCGCACAGCCGCTCGCGGGACCGCAGGCGCACGCCGTCGACGGAGGTCCGTTCGGCGGCTCTTTCCCAGAAGGTCCGCGACGCGTCGTACTTGGCGGGTCCCATCTGCTCCCAGCTTCCGAACAGGGTGCACTTGGCCGGCGAAGGCCCGCGGCCGGCATCGTCCGCGCGCGGTACGTGGCGCACTGCCCGGGTCGCCGCCATCAGGCGTGCGGACATCTCCATCTGCGCCTGCCAGCGGCCGGCGTGGTCCTGGCCGTAGGGCGGCCGGTGCGCAGCCGGCATCGCCCGCGACAGGTCGCGAACCTTCTGCGCGTCGGGCCATCCGGAGGCGAAGTCGGTCGCGCCGACGAGCCGCGCGAGCCGATCGTCGTCGAGTGCGTCCAACGGCGCGACCGCGCCCCTGAAATCGAGCGCGCTTTCGATCTGCGGCTCCCAGAACCGGGCCCAGTCCTGGGAGAGCGGTGCGAACGCCGGGTCGAGCCGGCGTCGCACCGCGTCGGCCAAGCGTCGCCATCCCGCCCGCGCCGCGTCGACGCAGGCATCGCGCAGGGCCGCGGCCGCGGCGCCGTCCCGGCCCCACGGCGCGACCGCGACGAAGCGGTTGGGCAACGACGGCGCCCTGCCCGCGTGCGGCGCCGGACACGGCACCCGCTCTCCGAGTCCCGCCTCCCGCCGCAGCCAGAAGTCCGCCAGCGGCGCGCCGCGCAACGTCGGATACACGAACGCCGTCGGTCCCAGCCGACCGAGGACCGGCTTCATCGCCTGGAACGCCAGCCACGAGAGCAACGCGCTGCCCGACCAGAGATCGCGCACGCTGCGCGCCGCCTCGATGAACGGCTGCACCGGTCCGAGCGCGAAAGAAAGGCAGGCCGCCCCGCCGGGCGCCCCGGCGGCGTGCAGGCCGGCGGTGACGTCGACGTGCTGGAAGAGCGTGTGGTCGGGAATGCGCGTATCGGCGGGGAGCCGCGCAGCGTCTTCCCCGAACTCGGCGGCTATCCGGTCGGGCAGAAGCCGCCAGACCGCCAGGAACCGCTCGCGCGGCCCCGGCAGTCCATCGACGATTTCCTTCAGCAGCGCAACCGCCCTGTCCGGGTCCACGTTCCCCGGCTTCAGCTCGACGCAGGCGCCGCTCATCGGGTGCGCAAGCCGCAGACCGTCCGCCACGCCGACGGCGCGTTCGCCGGCTGCCCCGGCCGTGGGCGCCGGCAGGCGTTCGACCATGGCGGCGGTTCTGTCGGCGTCCGCGGCGAGCCGATGGAGTCCCCTCCGCGGGACTTCCCGTCCCAACGCGGCCGACGCATACCGTGCGGCCCGGGACTCGTGGCCCCGGATGGCGAGCGCCTTGTCGAACGGATCGTGCAGCCACGCCTGCAGCAGATCGTCCCAGTCGGCAGGCGGCAGAACCGCGTCGATGTCCGTCATCCCTTCGCACGCGAGCGGGCGACGCCGCGCCGCTTCCCCTCTTCGTCGATGGCCCGCAGCCGGTCGCGAATCCTCATCCCGCACCCTGCGCCCGGCGGGACCATAACACGAACCCGCGGCGATCGGCGGGCGCGGCCGACGTCCCACCGCGAAGTGAACGGTGTCGCGCCCGGCCCTGTCGTCCGTGCCGTAGACGACGCGCGGGGAGCCGACCTGCCGCGGAGTGAACGGCGTCACGGGCCTGGCGCCGTCCCCGCGGCGATCGGCGGGCGCGGCCGACGTCCCTACCGCGGAGCGGCGGATCGGCCGAAACGATCCATTGCCGCTCAAAACGGGAGGTCGCCACCGTGCCAGCTCCGGAACTTCGCGAGCCGCCGGGCCAGCCCGTCTCCGCCGACACGTTGCCGCTCGTGCCGGCCCGCATGGTCAACGAGTACGTCTACTGTCCCCGCCTGGCCTATCTGGAGTGGGTCCAGGGCGAGTGGGCCGATTCGTCCGACACCGTCGAAGGCCGCCACGCGCACCGGCGGGTCAACCGCGACGGCGGGAAGCTGCCGCCGCCGGCCGACGTGGACAAGGCCGAGAAGCTGCACGCGCGCTCGGTCACCCTGTCGTCGGACCGGCTCGGCGTGATCGCCAGAATGGACCTGATCGAGACCGACCGCGGCAAGGTGACGCCGGTCGACTACAAGCGCGGCAAGCGCCCGCACGTCGAGCGAGGAGCCTACGACCCCGAGCGCGTGCAGCTCTGCGTGCAGGGCCTTCTGCTGCGCGAACACGGCTACGAGTGCGACGAGGGCGTGCTGTACTTCGTCGGCAGCCGCGAACGGGTGCGCATCGCCTTCGACGACGAACTCGTCGCCGCCACCCGCCGGGCCGTCGAGGGCCTGCGGCGCGTCGCCGCCGAGGGCGTCATCCCGCCGCCGCTGGAGGACAGTCCCAAGTGCCCCCGCTGCTCGCTCGTCGAGATCTGCATGCCGGACGAGGTCAACCACATCGCCAGGGCCGACGCCGCGCCGCGTCCCATCGCCGTGCCGGGCACCGACGCCCTGCCGCTCTACGTCCAGGCCCGCCGCGCGAAGGTCGCCAAGTCGGGCGAAACCCTCGTCGTGACGGTCGAGGACGAGGAGCTGGCGACCGCCCGGCTCGAGGAGACCTCGCAGGTCGTCGTCATGGGCAGCGTCCACTTGACGACGCCCTGTCTGCACGAACTCATGTGGCGCGGGATTCCCGTCACCTGGCACAGCTACGGCGGCTGGTTCTTCGGCCACACCACCGGCAACGGCCACAAGAACGTCGAGCTGCGGACGGCCCAGTATCGGGCCAGCTTCGACGAATCGACCTGCCTGCGTTTCGCCCGCGGGCTCGTCGGCGCCAAGATTCAAAACTGCCGTACGCTGCTCCGCCGCAACTGGAAGCGCCCCGAAAGCGCCAATCCCGTCCTCGTCGATCTGAAGAGCGACAGCCGCCGCGCCGCCCGCGCCGGATCGCTGCCCGAACTGCTCGGCGTCGAAGGGTCCGCCGCCGCCCGCTACTTCCGCTCGTTCGGCGCCATGCTGCACGAGGCGTCGTCGGACGCCGAGTTCGCGTTCGACTTCGAAACGCGCAACCGCCGCCCCCCCAAGGACCCCGTCAACGCCCTGCTCTCGTTCGCCTATTCGCTGCTCGTCCGCGCCTGGACCGTGACGCTGGCGGCCGTCGGGTTCGACGCCTGGCGCGGTCTCTACCACCAACCCCGCTACGGCCGCCCGGCCCTCGCGCTCGACCTGATGGAGCCGTTCCGTCCGCTGGTCGCCGACTCGGTGGTCGTCCAGGCGATCAACAACGGCGAGGTCCGGCCAACCGACTTCAGGAACGCGGCCGGCGCCGTCAACCTCGGCCCCGACGGCCGGCGCCGGTTCATCTCCACCTTCGAACGCCGCCTCGGTCACGAGGTCGTCCACCCGCTCTTCGGTTACCGGGTCAGCTACCGGCGGCTCATGGAGATGCAGGCCCGCCTGTTCGGCCGCTTCCTGCTCGGCGAGCTTCCGACGTATCCGAACTTCACGACCCGGTGACCCGTTGGAGCACCTCTACATCGTCGTCTACGACATCAGCGACCCCAGACGGTGGCGCCGCGTCTTCAAGCTGATGCAGGGATACGGCGAATGGGTCCAGCTCTCCGTCTTCCAATGCCGTCTCAGCCGCCGCCGCCACGCCGATCTGGTTGCGCGCCTCGACGGAATGATCGATCATGCCGAGGACCACGTCGTGCTCGTCGACATCGGCGCCGCCGACACCGTGGCCCCGCGCGTCGTCAGCCTCGGCAAGAAGTTCCAGGCCGTGCGCCGGGAACCCGTCATCGTGTGACCTGTTCCGCCGCACGGATGCGAGCCCTCCAGTGCCGCCGGAACGCCCGGGAGCGCTCGACGAGCGGTAGATCCTTGACAACTCAACAGTTTGCAATCATCCTCTCGTCGATCGTTTCGTGCCACCGCACGCTCGATCGCCCCGTTCGCAGGACCGCTCGCAAAGCGTCTGTCAACCCGTTCAGTTGCAACCCGTTGCGAGCGGACCGTTTCCGGCTCCTCACAGAGCCGGCCTCATTGAAGCTGTTCGTCCCGAAGTTTCCGCCGTTGCGGAGGTAGAGTTTCCGGCTCCTCACAGAGCCGGCCTCATTGAAGCACCGGCGCGGCGGCGGCGACCATGACGCTGCCGGCGAGTTTCCGGCTCCTCACAGAGCCGGCCTCATTGAAGCCCGTCCGGGCGGCTCCGGGACGCCAGGGTCCTCGTAGTTTCCGGCTCCTCACAGAGCCGGCCTCATTGAAGCGATCCTGGCCGGCGACGTGCGCAGGGTGAACCGGACGTTTCCGGCTCCTCACAGAGCCGGCCTCATTGAAGCCTGGTTCATCCGGCGTTCATGCCGTGCGCGGTCGGGCGTTTCCGGCTCCTCACAGAGCCGGCCTCATTGAAGCGAAGGACTTGAACGTCGGCTCGACACCCGCCTCCCGCGCGGGTTTCCGGCTCCTCACAGAGCCGGCCTCATTGAAGCACCAACGGCGCCAGCACCGACCAGCGCGCGCAAGGCGGGTTTCCGGCTCCTCACAGAGCCGGCCTCATTGAAGCGACCCGGGCGGCGCTGAACGGCCTGCCCGGGTCGAGGTTTCCGGCTCCTCACAGAGCCGGCCTCATTGAAGCGATGATGACCGGCAGGTGGTGCGTCTGGCGGCGGCGTTTCCGGCTCCTCACAGAGCCGGCCTCATTGAAGCGGCGCCGCGGCCGGCCGGCCGGGCGACGTGGGCCGTGCGCAGTGTTTCCGGCTCCTCACAGAGCCGGCCTCATTGAAGCGTTGCCGTCCGCGCCGAGCGAGCGGGCGAACGCGCCGGGAGTTTCCGGCTCCTCACAGAGCCGGCCTCATTGAAGCGTAGGGGTTGTGATCGATGCTGCCCGCCGTTGTGCGGGTTTCCGGCTCCTCACAGAGCCGGCCTCATTGAAGCTGGCGAGGCGGGAGCGGGAGGGCTTCTCGGCTTCCTGGCGGGTGTTTCCGGCTCCTCACAGAGCCGGCCTCATTGAAGCCACGCGCCCGACCCTAGCGATCCCTGGGCAGGAATGTTTCCGGCTCCTCACAGAGCCGGCCTCATTGAAGCGCGGCGGGCGGCATCACCGCCGACCGGCTGGCCGCGACGTTTCCGGCTCCTCACAGAGCCGGCCTCATTGAAGCGGCTCGCGGTCGGCCGCGCATCAGTGGGTCCGGCGGCGTTTCCGGCTCCTCACAGAGCCGGCCTCATTGAAGCTCGGCCTCCGGCGTCCAGCCATCCTTCGCGACCATGTTTCCGGCTCCTCACAGAGCCGGCCTCATTGAAGCGCGGCCAGCCGCTCGATACGCCGCCGCGCCGCGCGGGAGAGTTTCCGGCTCCTCACAGAGCCGGCCTCATTGAAGCCAAGCCATGCCATACCCTGCCGAACCCCGCCCCGCCTGTTTCCGGCTCCTCACAGAGCCGGCCTCATTGAAGCGCGTCCGCGGCCGTCGGTCCGGCGGGCATCATCCGCGCGTTTCCGGCTCCTCACAGAGCCGGCCTCATTGAAGCCCGTGGTCTGGCGGATGAAGTGCGGACCATCCTCATGTTTCCGGCTCCTCACAGAGCCGGCCTCATTGAAGCCCTTTCGGCGCCGCCGTCGTTTCGACGACGAGGTGGGTTTCCGGCTCCTCACAGAGCCGGCCTCATTGAAGCACGGCCGCGGCGATGGTCCGAAACCGACCTCTGACGGGTTTCCGGCTCCTCACAGAGCCGGCCTCATTGAAGCCCGAAAGATGGTGTCGAACCACACCCCGACGACCCGGGTTTCCGGCTCCTCACAGAGCCGGCCTCATTGAAGCTTGTTTCTGCCGACGGCACATGCCGGCGCCGGCGCGGCGTTTCCGGCTCCTCACAGAGCCGGCCTCATTGAAGCATCGCGGCTCGGCCCGCGGACATCCGGGTGCGGGAGGTTTCCGGCTCCTCACAGAGCCGGCCTCATTGAAGCAGTCCGCCGGCGTCTCCGCCGGCGTCTCCGCCGGCGTGTTTCCGGCTCCTCACAGAGCCGGCCTCATTGAAGCACGAAGACCTGGTCACCCGCCAGATCGTCCGGGGCGGGGGTTTCCGGCTCCTCACAGAGCCGGCCTCATTGAAGCACGATATCGGATACCTCGACGCCATGCTTCTGACTCAGCGGTTTCCGGCTCCTCACAGAGCCGGCCTCATTGAAGCGGAGGGGGCGCTTGGCTGCCTCCGACAGCCGGCCGTCGTTTCCGGCTCCTCACAGAGCCGGCCTCATTGAAGCACGCGGATGCGGCCGTCGGGGCGGCCCCCCCGCCGGTAGTTTCCGGCTCCTCACAGAGCCGGCCTCATTGAAGCGAGACGGCGCTGAACCAGGTCGCGGCGGTGTCGGGGGCGAGTTTCCGGCTCCTCACAGAGCCGGCCTCATTGAAGCTCCGAGATCGCCTCGCGGAGCGGCCCGCGCAGCGTCACGTTTCCGGCTCCTCACAGAGCCGGCCTCATTGAAGCGCCGCCATCGCCGCCGCCTTGATGCTCGCCTTGTTGTTTCCGGCTCCTCACAGAGCCGGCCTCATTGAAGCCGCCGCGTTCCGGCGCCGCGGTTCCGGCCGGGGGGGTGGGAGTTTCCGGCTCCTCACAGAGCCGGCCTCATTGAAGCGTACCAATCGGCCAGTAGGGGGATGCGCTCGCGGAGTTTCCGGCTCCTCACAGAGCCGGCCTCATTGAAGCGCGTTTCCGTGGGTTGACTTTCGCGGCTTCCCGCAGGTTTCCGGCTCCTCACAGAGCCGGCCTCATTGAAGCACGTCGGAATCCATCCATGCGATCGCGCTCTCCACGGTTTCCGGCTCCTCACAGAGCCGGCCTCATTGAAGCATCACCCTGGACCTCTCGGACCTGGGCGACTATCAGGTTTCCGGCTCCTCACAGAGCCGGCCTCATTGAAGCTCCGCGCCCTCCCGGATCATCCGCAGCTGGTCCGTCAGTTTCCGGCTCCTCACAGAGCCGGCCTCATTGAAGCAGGGCGGTGTTGTCCGTCCAGCGCGAGTTCCCGGGGGTTTCCGGCTCCTCACAGAGCCGGCCTCATTGAAGCCGCCGGTCGGTCGCGGCGTTTCCGGCTGCCGATCTGTTTCCGGCTCCTCACAGAGCCGGCCTCATTGAAGCCTGCCTGAGCGGCTTGTCGTTCAAGCTCAAGGAACAGCTTGTTTCCGGCTCCTCACAGAGCCGGCCTCATTGAAGCTGGAAAAGCTGTGGACGGGGTGAAGTGAGTGCACCCTTGAGTTTCCGGCTCCTCACAGAGCCGGCCTCATTGAAGCGATCGAGGCGCTGCCGGTCATCTCAAGGATGCAGGGTTTCCGGCTCCTCACAGAGCCGGCCTCATTGAAGCGCCAGTTGATGCCGTGGTTGTCTGTCATGGTGCGCAAGTTTCCGGCTCCTCACAGAGCCGGCCTCATTGAAGCTGTCGCCCTTTATTCGCCCCGCGGACCGCCCCGTGAGTTTCCGGCTCCTCACAGAGCCGGCCTCATTGAAGCGCGACCCGCTTGACGCGGCTGTCGCCGGACAGCGCGGTTTCCGGCTCCTCACAGAGCCGGCCTCATTGAAGCGACTTCAGTTGCGGATGTCGGAGTCGGAGCACGACACGTTTCCGGCTCCTCACAGAGCCGGCCTCATTGAAGCCCACTCGCAGGTCGACCGCTGGTTCAGTTCCTGCTTGATGTTTCCGGCTCCTCACAGAGCCGGCCTCATTGAAGCGGCGGGCCAGTCCGCTCAGCGCCCGCAGGAACTCCCGCAGTTTCCGGCTCCTCACAGAGCCGGCCTCATTGAAGCGGAGGGCAGGCGCGGCAGCGGACCGGGCGGTTCCTGCCCGAGTTTCCGGCTCCTCACAGAGCCGGCCTCATTGAAGCGACGACATGTGCGGCCCGGCAGGAACCTTCTCTATCGAGTTTCCGGCTCCTCACAGAGCCGGCCTCATTGAAGCTCGACGCGGGCCGGGTCAACGCTCAACGTCGTCCGGGTTTCCGGCTCCTCACAGAGCCGGCCTCATTGAAGCGAGGGTGCGCTGGCGACCGTACGGAGGTGTGGTGGAGGTTTCCGGCTCCTCACAGAGCCGGCCTCATTGAAGCAACTCGCTGCTCCCCCGCGCATTCGACACGCCGCAGACGGTGGTTTCCGGCTCCTCACAGAGCCGGCCTCATTGAAGCCTGCCGCCGCCGCGCGCGGCCGTCCCGCGGATCATTTCGTGTTTCCGGCTCCTCACAGAGCCGGCCTCATTGAAGCAGACCGGCATCAATCGATAGGCTCTTCTCCGGATCCAGTTTCCGGCTCCTCACAGAGCCGGCCTCATTGAAGCGAGGAGGCGGGCGGGCGCGAACCGCTTCAGCCCGGCGACGTGTTTCCGGCTCCTCACAGAGCCGGCCTCATTGAAGCCTCGGAGCGGAGTTGGGACCTTCTCTCGCGTGTTGCAAGTTTCCGGCTCCTCACAGAGCCGGCCTCATTGAAGCCCCGGGGAAGTCAGGGCGTGGTGGCCGCCCGCTCAAGGGAGTTTCCGGCTCCTCACAGAGCCGGCCTCATTGAAGCCCCGGCGTGGCACGTAGAGACCCTGCCCCCCCCGCGGGTTTCCGGCTCCTCACAGAGCCGGCCTCATTGAAGCATCTTGGCGGTTTCGGCCACCGTCTTCGGTTACCGGGTATTCAGGCCGATTTCGCCCGTGCCACAGGGGCGAAATGGAGCGGACGTTCGGGAAAGTTGCGGCATGACGCTGTTGCGCCGGCACAGTTTTGTCGTTCTGGCGGGACGGGGTTTCTACCTGTATGGAGGGGCGGCGCGCGGTGTTCCGGCCGCGCATTCTCACCCGGCCGTCGGCGCGGCGTTCTCGTCGGCGCGGCGGCGAAGTCCGGAATGCGGAGTGGGTCCGGGCGGTTGCGGCCGGCCCGGCGTCGAGATGGCGGAGAGCGAGCCGGGGGGCGCGGTTCCGCGGGTATCGGTTCGGGGTCGCGGACCGCGCGGGCCCGGGCGGCGCGGACCGCGCGGGCCCGGGCGGCGCGGATGCGCGACCCCGCGCCGCCGGCGTCAGGCGGGCGGCGGCAGGGCGAGGGCTTCGGGGACGACGGGTTCGGGGGCGCGCAGCATCGTGGTGAACAGGGCGCGCGGGTCGAGACGGCGTTGGCGGGCGGTGCGCACGACGCTGGCCAGGATTTGTTGGGTGTCGGCCCCGCGCCGGGTGCGGTTGCCGCCGCAGACCTTGCGTATGGCCACCGCGGGCCGGATGGCCTGTTCGGCCCGCCAGTTGGTGGCGTCGATGGACGGGTCGCGCAGGAAGAGGAACACGGCCGGGAATTCGCGGGCCAGATGCCCGGCGAAGCGCTCGGCGGCGGCCAGCGGCGGCGGGGCGTCGATGAGCCGGCCGAGCCGGGCTTCGAGCCGGCCGCGGGCCGACGCGAGGCCGTGCTCGCCGATGCCGCCGGCGTTGCAGCGCGTCCGCAGGTCGAGGGCGTCCTGCAGGACCGTCTGCACGGCGGCGGCCCAGGGGCTGTCGGGATGATCGTTCCGCAGGTCCTTGCAGCGCCGCAGGAGATGCGCCAGACAGGTCTGGTGGGGCGCGTGCTCGAAGCCGCGATACGCCACCCACCCGTCCCGCACCAGCACGCCCGCGAAGTCGGCGCCGAGCACGGCGGCCGCGTCGGCGAACCCGCGGCCGGCGCGGATGGAGTACACCGTCGTCTCCGGGGTGGCGTACGCCCACAGCCAGCAGGGTTCGGTGTTCACGCGCCAGCCGGTCTCGTCGGGCGTGACCACCGGGCTGCGGCGGACCTGCTCGCACAGTGCCGCATACGCGGGCGCGGCCGCGTCGGCCGTGCGGTGCAGCAGCCGGACCAGCCCCCCCCTGGTCACGTGCAGCCCGAACCGGGTCTCCAGCACGCGGACGGTCTTCTCCAGTGGCAGGCCCCACTCAGTGTGCAGCTCGGCGGTCAGGGCGGCGACGTTCGGTCCCAGCTGCACGCCGGCTGCGCCGAGCGCATCGGAGGTCTGCAAGGGGTGCCGGCCCTGCACGCGCCGCCGGCACTGCGCGCAGTGGCCCACCTCGACGTCGAAGCGGCGCACCAGCGGGCGCACGTCCGGCACGTCTTCCTGATACTGCTCCGCCACCCGGTCCAGGGCGACGGCGCCGCCGCAGTCCGGGCACGTCTTCGGGGTCGGCGCCGCATAGATCTCGTCGACCCGGGTCGGCGGCCGGCGGTTTCCCTGCTTCCCGTACTGCGCGCCGGCGCGCCGCCCCGGGGGGCGTCCGGTTCCCTGGCGGCGGTCCTTGGCGAAGGGGGCGGCCTGCCGGCGTCCGGCGCGCCGCGCGGCCTCGAGTTCCTTCTCCAGGCCCTCGATGCGGCGCTTCAGGTGGTCCCGCTCCTCGATCAGCGTGGCGTTTTCTCGTTCGAGGTGTTCGATGCGCCGCACGTCCCGGGGATCCCGCTGGGGTCCAGGTCCCATCGAACCGCTCCGGTCATCGCTCCTGCGCGCCATACTTCACGTATCGGCACGTGGTCGACGGACCTGCATACCTTTTCGTGGATTTTTTTCGCCCGACCCGGTAACCGAAGACCGGCCACCCACCCGGCAACCGACAGTTTCCGGCTCCTCACAGAGCCGGCCTCATTGAAGCTGCGGGTCTGGATCGATTCTCGTAGCTGCTCAGGGAGTTTCCGGCTCCTCACAGAGCCGGCCTCATTGAAGCGGTACGGCTGCCGCACGGTCTGACAACGGCTCCGTGCCGGCGGTTTCCGGCTCCTCACAGAGCCGGCCTCATTGAAGCTCAGACCGTGCGGCAGCCCAGGCCCATGGGTGAACCCGTTTCCGGCTCCTCACAGAGCCGGCCTCATTGAAGCGACCTGAACGTCGAACCCGAACCAGGTATCGGCCGCTCGTTTCCGGCTCCTCACAGAGCCGGCCTCATTGAAGCACGTAGGCGTTAATCATGCCATTCTCTCCAAGTCGGACAGGTTTCCGGCTCCTCACAGAGCCGGCCTCATTGAAGCGCGTCGTTGGCGGCCGCGGTGTCGTCGCTGAACGGGAGTTTCCGGCTCCTCACAGAGCCGGCCTCATTGAAGCTCTGGAATGTGGGAGAAGGCGAAGGAGACCTTCTCCGGTTTCCGGCTCCTCACAGAGCCGGCCTCATTGAAGCATGAGTAGTCATGCGAACTATGGAACCGGAAAGTAGTTTCCGGCTCCTCACAGAGCCGGCCTCATTGAAGCCTTCGGGAGTTGCGTCGCGGCGTCGAGGAGCGCGAGTGTTTCCGGCTCCTCACAGAGCCGGCCTCATTGAAGCGGGCCTCGGGGCGGCGCACGGCGCGTCGTCGTCGGCCGCGTGTTTCCGGCTCCTCACAGAGCCGGCCTCATTGAAGCGGATGCATCAGCCCTTCCCCTCCTTGCGGCATCGCCAGTTTCCGGCTCCTCACAGAGCCGGCCTCATTGAAGCGACGGCCGAGTGACGGAAACGTCCGCCATGAGTCGCGCGGTTTCCGGCTCCTCACAGAGCCGGCCTCATTGAAGCCGTTTACACAGACTTTCCACAGCGGAACCGGCATTCCGGTTTCCGGCTCCTCACAGAGCCGGCCTCATTGAAGCCTTGATCCGCGCGGTCTCGGCATCGGTGAAGTCCGCGTGTTTCCGGCTCCTCACAGAGCCGGCCTCATTGAAGCGGCCGGTTCGACGGCGTTATCGATGCGGTCGGGAGCGTTTCCGGCTCCTCACAGAGCCGGCCTCATTGAAGCTAGACGCACCCGATGCCAGAGTCGGTCAAGCCGCCAGTGGTTTCCGGCTCCTCACAGAGCCGGCCTCATTGAAGCGCCGGGGGCCGCGGCCCCCCGGCCGCCGTCGCCGGGTTTCCGGGTTTCCGGCTCCTCACAGAGCCGGCCTCATTGAAGCGGCTTGCCGCCCGACATCACGTTCGATTCGTTGTTCGCATGTTTCCGGCTCCTCACAGAGCCGGCCTCATTGAAGCGGATACTTGCCAGCAAAGGATCGCTCAGTTGTGGCGAGTTTCCGGCTCCTCACAGAGCCGGCCTCATTGAAGCGAGGTAGTCGTGGCTCGACGGTCGATGCCGATAGAGGTGTTTCCGGCTCCTCACAGAGCCGGCCTCATTGAAGCCCCGCGACGGTGCCGGAGCCGAACGTCAGGACGCCGGTTTCCGGCTCCTCACAGAGCCGGCCTCATTGAAGCGAGAGACTGTCATGCATGGCGCGGTCCATGTGCCGCAGTTTCCGGCTCCTCACAGAGCCGGCCTCATTGAAGCGACAACGCCTCCGCCGAGTTGTTCGTGTTACGCATTTCTAGTTTCCGGCTCCTCACAGAGCCGGCCTCATTGAAGCCTTCAGCTGACTGCCAACGGTGACCGAAGCATCGTGGTTTCCGGCTCCTCACAGAGCCGGCCTCATTGAAGCTTCACTACCAACCCGGTCCATGGGCATCGAACGGCGTTTCCGGCTCCTCACAGAGCCGGCCTCATTGAAGCCAGGCGCTGCCCGGCGTCGCATGGCCTGCCCAGGCAGTTTCCGGCTCCTCACAGAGCCGGCCTCATTGAAGCTGCTCCGTCATTCCTGGAGCGGTCCCGGCTACGAAGTTTCCGGCTCCTCACAGAGCCGGCCTCATTGAAGCCCCGTTCCATCGCTGCCACCAGTGACAGAAGGTGCAGTTTCCGGCTCCTCACAGAGCCGGCCTCATTGAAGCGAGGAAGGCCGCCGACGCGCCCGCCGCCGCCGCGACCGTTTCCGGCTCCTCACAGAGCCGGCCTCATTGAAGCGACGTCGGCCGCGCCGAACCGCTCGACGGCCTGTTCGTTTCCGGCTCCTCACAGAGCCGGCCTCATTGAAGCGGGGGCGTCTCGGAGGAGGCATTGGGCGAAAAGGGGGAGTTTCCGGCTCCTCACAGAGCCGGCCTCATTGAAGCCAACCTGTTTCGCTTCGGTCATTGATTCGTCCCCGGCGTTTCCGGCTCCTCACAGAGCCGGCCTCATTGAAGCGACCGGAGCATCAATACGCCGGGCGCGTCGCAGCTCCGCGGTTTCCGGCTCCTCACAGAGCCGGCCTCATTGAAGCGGGCCGCCGGCCGGACCGCCGCCGGCCGGACCGCCGAGTTTCCGGCTCCTCACAGAGCCGGCCTCATTGAAGCCCCGTCGTCGCGCAGGTCGCCGACGCCCCCGCGCTCATGTTTCCGGCTCCTCACAGAGCCGGCCTCATTGAAGCCCACACGCCGGTCGCCGGCCCTTTCGATATCGGTGCCGTTTCCGGCTCCTCACAGAGCCGGCCTCATTGAAGCGGTCGCAACCTCCTCCGCAACGATCCGGAGGTGGTCGGGTTTCCGGCTCCTCACAGAGCCGGCCTCATTGAAGCGCGTCGTACCAGCCCGGGTCCTCCTGCACTCGCCCGGTTTCCGGCTCCTCACAGAGCCGGCCTCATTGAAGCATGCTGACGGAGCCGGCGAGGACCTCCGAACCTGCCAGCCGGTTTCCGGCTCCTCACAGAGCCGGCCTCATTGAAGCGGGCCGGAGGTCGCGGGAACGGGGGCAAACGCGCGGCCGCTGGTTTCCGGCTCCTCACAGAGCCGGCCTCATTGAAGCCGCCGGTGAGTATCTGGATCGTCCGGAGGGCCTGCGTGTGTTTCCGGCTCCTCACAGAGCCGGCCTCATTGAAGCTGGATGATCGGCTGCGGGCTGGCGAGCGCGGGGCTGTAGTTTCCGGCTCCTCACAGAGCCGGCCTCATTGAAGCATGGTGTCAGGGCGGCTTCGGCCCGGCCCGATCATGTTTCCGGCTCCTCACAGAGCCGGCCTCATTGAAGCTGATGACGGTGCCCCCGCCGCCGGACCTCCAGCCGGTTTCCGGCTCCTCACAGAGCCGGCCTCATTGAAGCGTTGGGGAACACGCGGTAGTCGACGCCTTCCGGGCCGGACTTCCGGTTTCCGGCTCCTCACAGAGCCGGCCTCATTGAAGCGCGGTGAGCGTCTTCGGAGCGCCAACGAACGGCAGGTTGGTTTCCGGCTCCTCACAGAGCCGGCCTCATTGAAGCCCGCCGATCTTCGCCTGGATCGCCGCCAGCATTTGCCGGCGAGTTTCCGGCTCCTCACAGAGCCGGCCTCATTGAAGCTGCCGCGGGTCGGCAGTCCGTTCCACCTCCACCACTGACGTTTCCGGCTCCTCACAGAGCCGGCCTCATTGAAGCCGGCCGGCAGCGCACGTCGCCCGTCCAGATCGGCAGTTTCCGGCTCCTCACAGAGCCGGCCTCATTGAAGCCTGGCGACGACCATTGCCGATCTGGGGTTGTCAGCGGCAGTTTCCGGCTCCTCACAGAGCCGGCCTCATTGAAGCATCGGCTGTGCGCCGTGGTTGGCGGGCCGGTGCCGGTAGTTTCCGGCTCCTCACAGAGCCGGCCTCATTGAAGCACATATGATATCAGTGTGCTATCCTGATGATGTCGGTTGGTTTCCGGCTCCTCACAGAGCCGGCCTCATTGAAGCATTTCCATCGATGCCCCCTTCCGACACCCCGCGGATCTGTTTCCGGCTCCTCACAGAGCCGGCCTCATTGAAGCAAGAGTCTCGGAGAAAACCAAAGATCGCAATCAGCGGTTTCCGGCTCCTCACAGAGCCGGCCTCATTGAAGCGATATCGTCGTGCTGGATGAGCTGGGAATCGCGCCAGTTTCCGGCTCCTCACAGAGCCGGCCTCATTGAAGCGCCTTTCCGCGCGCAGGAGCGGATGAAGCGTGGCCGGCCGTTTCCGGCTCCTCACAGAGCCGGCCTCATTGAAGCTGAAGGTGTTCGAGAAACATCTTGTGGCGGCCGTCCGTTTCCGGCTCCTCACAGAGCCGGCCTCATTGAAGCCATTGTCACTAGCTGCGTTTCTGCTGGCTACCTGTTGTTTCCGGCTCCTCACAGAGCCGGCCTCATTGAAGCGCATTGACGATGTAATTCCGTATTCAATACGGAATGATGTTTCCGGCTCCTCACAGAGCCGGCCTCATTGAAGCTGACAGCGCCAGTTACGAGTGGAAGGAAACAGAGGATGGCGAGTTTCCGGCTCCTCACAGAGCCGGCCTCATTGAAGCAGCATGGCCAGGGGTTGGGCAAACGAGCTATCGGACGGTTTCCGGCTCCTCACAGAGCCGGCCTCATTGAAGCCTCTCTCACTTTCTGCCTCCCATCATGCAAGACGAGTTTCCGGCTCCTCACAGAGCCGGCCTCATTGAAGCCTAAGGCCGCACTGGCGTATACGCCGGGCGGCGGCCGTGTTTCCGGCTCCTCACAGAGCCGGCCTCATTGAAGCGCCGTGGACTCGACGCGGGTCGACCGCGCCGGCGTGTTCCGGGGTTTCCGGCTCCTCACAGAGCCGGCCTCATTGAAGCTCGCGCGCCTCGTCGCGCGCATGGGCGGCTACGCGCTCGTTTCCGGCTCCTCACAGAGCCGGCCTCATTGAAGCGGCGAGCTGTCGTCGGCCGCCTGCAGGTGGTCGATCGTTTCCGGCTCCTCACAGAGCCGGCCTCATTGAAGCCGCAATGCTCGACAAACTTCTGAAAGCTGCCGACTTCGCCAGTTTCCGGCTCCTCACAGAGCCGGCCTCATTGAAGCCGCGAGAGAGAGAATCCGACTCCGATGATGGGGAGCTCGCCCGTTTCCGGCTCCTCACAGAGCCGGCCTCATTGAAGCCGGCGTCGACGTCCGCCAGCTGGCGGATCTGACGGAGAGTTTCCGGCTCCTCACAGAGCCGGCCTCATTGAAGCGTGGTCATCGGCCGGGGGGCGCCGGTGTCGCTGCTCGTTTCCGGCTCCTCACAGAGCCGGCCTCATTGAAGCGAGAGATGACAACGAAAGTGCGCATCGCAGGGCGTGTTTCCGGCTCCTCACAGAGCCGGCCTCATTGAAGCCCGGCTCCGGCAGCGTTGCCGGCTGTTTCCGGCTCCTCACAGAGCCGGCCTCATTGAAGCGCCGTCTGTCCGCCGTCTGTCCGCCATGACGGGCGTGAGTGAAGTTTCCGGCTCCTCACAGAGCCGGCCTCATTGAAGCGCGCCAATGGCATCCCATCGCCGTTGACACTGACAGGCGTTTCCGGCTCCTCACAGAGCCGGCCTCATTGAAGCAAACAGCGGCGGCGCAGGGGCCATCGGTTCGGCCACCATGTTTGTTTCCGGCTCCTCACAGAGCCGGCCTCATTGAAGCCGAAGTACAGGGATCGGTGGCTGACGGCCATCAATCAGGTTTCCGGCTCCTCACAGAGCCGGCCTCATTGAAGCGACCACATCCCGGGCGGCACCCCATATATACCCATCACGGGTTTCCGGCTCCTCACAGAGCCGGCCTCATTGAAGCCCACACGCCTATGTATCGTGGTCTATCGTCTTCAAGTTTCCGGCTCCTCACAGAGCCGGCCTCATTGAAGCTCGCAGGCGCTGCGGTCGAAGCTGGACACGATTGTGAGTTTCCGGCTCCTCACAGAGCCGGCCTCATTGAAGCAAGTCCCACGGGTCCGCTGCCGGATCAAACGATACCAGTTTCCGGCTCCTCACAGAGCCGGCCTCATTGAAGCATTGTAAGAGCTTGCACTATGGCAGCGTCGCTTTCGCAGTTTCCGGCTCCTCACAGAGCCGGCCTCATTGAAGCAACAAAGGTATGGCGGATGTCGGCACGCTCATACCAGTTTCCGGCTCCTCACAGAGCCGGCCTCATTGAAGCCTCACTATTGCTTTCGTATCTTCTGTTTGCTGCTATCGTTTCCGGCTCCTCACAGAGCCGGCCTCATTGAAGCAACGCCTGTTTTTCGATGCAACGGCAAGCGGTATGTAGTTTCCGGCTCCTCACAGAGCCGGCCTCATTGAAGCCTTTCTTTCTCAATGTGATAATAACTCGCGTACAAAGTTTCCGGCTCCTCACAGAGCCGGCCTCATTGAAGCGATCTTACTCTTTCGTGGGACGAACGCACAAGCGTAGGTTTCCGGCTCCTCACAGAGCCGGCCTCATTGAAGCCGACTGCCGGCGGGTAGGCGCGCGCGCGCTCATGGGTTTCCGGCTCCTCACAGAGCCGGCCTCATTGAAGCGTGGTGTCGGCCAGGGGATACACGGCGCCAGTTTGATGTTTCCGGCTCCTCACAGAGCCGGCCTCATTGAAGCGCATCTTCGAGTACTTGCGCGTCAGGCGGCGCGATTCGTTTCCGGCTCCTCACAGAGCCGGCCTCATTGAAGCCGCGGCCGCTGCTCGCGCTTCGGCCTGCCGTCTGACAGTTTCCGGCTCCTCACAGAGCCGGCCTCATTGAAGCTGGATGTGGCGGCCGTCCGACTTCGCCCGCCCCTCGTGTTTCCGGCTCCTCACAGAGCCGGCCTCATTGAAGCTCATCATAATGCCGACTGGCGAAGAAAAGCAGCGACTGAAGTTTCCGGCTCCTCACAGAGCCGGCCTCATTGAAGCCGTTGCACCTTGCGGCGCTTGCAAGACTCGTAACCACGTTTCCGGCTCCTCACAGAGCCGGCCTCATTGAAGCCAAGACTCGTAACCACTGTACCTCTCCCTCGAAGGGAGTTTCCGGCTCCTCACAGAGCCGGCCTCATTGAAGCTCATATGACGACGACGGAGAGACGCACGGAGGTGAGAGTTTCCGGCTCCTCACAGAGCCGGCCTCATTGAAGCTGGAGCCGCGGAGAGAGCCAGAGATCACAATCCCGCAGAGGTTTCCGGCTCCTCACAGAGCCGGCCTCATTGAAGCTCCGGGCGGGTGACCGACACATCCGCGAGCAGCCTCGCGTTTCCGGCTCCTCACAGAGCCGGCCTCATTGAAGCCCAGACGCACTCCACCGTGGCCTTGCGGGGCGGGACGTTTCCGGCTCCTCACAGAGCCGGCCTCATTGAAGCGACCTCAGCGCACTTGACAGATCGGCGCGCAGCTGGGCGTTTCCGGCTCCTCACAGAGCCGGCCTCATTGAAGCGTCATTGTCGTCATCATACACCCGCCATGTACTGGATCGTTTCCGGCTCCTCACAGAGCCGGCCTCATTGAAGCGCTGGTACGGTCTGCGCGTGGCGCAATTGCGGCTGAGTTTCCGGCTCCTCACAGAGCCGGCCTCATTGAAGCGCGTCGCCCGGCCTGCACAGGCCCTCCGTATCCCGGTTGTTTCCGGCTCCTCACAGAGCCGGCCTCATTGAAGCCGCTTCGCCCCCGGGACCATTCCCGGGAGGCGTTCAAGTTTCCGGCTCCTCACAGAGCCGGCCTCATTGAAGCGGCGTATTTGGTAGGTGCTATACCCAACTCATCCAGTTTCCGGCTCCTCACAGAGCCGGCCTCATTGAAGCGACGGCCGGACACTCCATCATGGGTCGCATATCATCACGTTTCCGGCTCCTCACAGAGCCGGCCTCATTGAAGCCTTTCCGTGAGACCGCAGCCGCAACCCTGGCCATGAGGGTTTCCGGCTCCTCACAGAGCCGGCCTCATTGAAGCCCGGCTCGTCGCCGACCACGAGCGGGGCGTTCACGAGTTTCCGGCTCCTCACAGAGCCGGCCTCATTGAAGCGTATTCTGATGAGCCATGACGAGACCACGAAGGCTCTACGGTTTCCGGCTCCTCACAGAGCCGGCCTCATTGAAGCTCCACAGCGTTCTCCACAACGTTTGCACAGGTCGCGGAGGTGTTTCCGGCTCCTCACAGAGCCGGCCTCATTGAAGCATCACGGGTGCGCTGGCGAAGGGAACGCACGTCGCGTGCGTTTCCGGCTCCTCACAGAGCCGGCCTCATTGAAGCAAGGCTCCTCTCCTGCGCGGGACCGTCCCGCCAGGAGGTTTCCGGCTCCTCACAGAGCCGGCCTCATTGAAGCACGGCGTGACGGATATCTGTCACGATCCTACCACGCGTTTCCGGCTCCTCACAGAGCCGGCCTCATTGAAGCCGCTTGAAGTGGTCCCGTTCCTTCCGGACCTTCGCTTGTTTCCGGCTCCTCACAGAGCCGGCCTCATTGAAGCCGCGGATCGCTGGCGTCGACGATGCTGCGCGCCGACCGTTTCCGGCTCCTCACAGAGCCGGCCTCATTGAAGCCGAGAAGTCCTTCACCGAGTCCACCGGGGCCGGGGCGTTTCCGGCTCCTCACAGAGCCGGCCTCATTGAAGCACTTTCGCGGCTTCCCGCAGCTGATGCACGGGCCCAACTTGTTTCCGGCTCCTCACAGAGCCGGCCTCATTGAAGCGACGCATCCGCCAGCACCAGCTTCGACGTCCCCGTGCGTTTCCGGCTCCTCACAGAGCCGGCCTCATTGAAGCGATGCAGGCGGCCGGGGAATGCCTGCATCGGGATCGGGTTTCCGGCTCCTCACAGAGCCGGCCTCATTGAAGCGGATCAGGCAACGGCGCAGGGTTCGCCAGGCCATCCCGCGTTTCCGGCTCCTCACAGAGCCGGCCTCATTGAAGCTGAGCGATGAAGGTCGAATAGGATCCAAACGTTGGGTTGCGTGTTTCCGGCTCCTCACAGAGCCGGCCTCATTGAAGCAGCATCGCGAGGACCCGGCGCCGGACCGTCGCGGGGGTTTCCGGCTCCTCACAGAGCCGGCCTCATTGAAGCGGACCTCAGCCCGCGACAGGAACCTCGTCACCCGCGGGTGTTTCCGGCTCCTCACAGAGCCGGCCTCATTGAAGCCGGATGGCAACCCAGTCGAGCCCGCCGGGGTTCAACTCGTTTCCGGCTCCTCACAGAGCCGGCCTCATTGAAGCGACGGCCGCGCCGCGATCTCATGCGCCCCGCCTGACGGCGTTTCCGGCTCCTCACAGAGCCGGCCTCATTGAAGCGCATGCATCCTCTCGACGTAGGCCGCGGCCGCGCGCAGTTTCCGGCTCCTCACAGAGCCGGCCTCATTGAAGCGTCATGTCTCACCTTCACTTCCATACGGCCCGCATGGTTTCCGGCTCCTCACAGAGCCGGCCTCATTGAAGCGCGATACGTCGGAACACTGTCAACTTGTCGTCGTTCAAGGTTTCCGGCTCCTCACAGAGCCGGCCTCATTGAAGCCGTCCACCGCATGTCGGACATTACTGAACCCTCCGGTGGTTTCCGGCTCCTCACAGAGCCGGCCTCATTGAAGCGACCGCATGAGCCTTCGTCGAAGCCTGGACCACCGTAGGCGGGTTTCCGGCTCCTCACAGAGCCGGCCTCATTGAAGCGACCTCCCCCTCGTCCGCCCTGTCCCCCCGGCCTTGGCACTGGTTTCCGGCTCCTCACAGAGCCGGCCTCATTGAAGCCTGGCGATGGCGGGCCTCGAGACGGGGCAGGTGATGGGGGCGCTTGTTTCCGGCTCCTCACAGAGCCGGCCTCATTGAAGCGGTTGGCCAACCAAAGGCACGAGATGCTGGTGCTGCTCGTAGGTTTCCGGCTCCTCACAGAGCCGGCCTCATTGAAGCGTGGGGGCCGCGGCCGAGCCGGCGCCACGTGTCCGGTCGGAGTTTCCGGCTCCTCACAGAGCCGGCCTCATTGAAGCGACAGGATCGCCCGGTAGACGTCCGGCCGGATCGCGTTTCCGGCTCCTCACAGAGCCGGCCTCATTGAAGCAGCGAGCGTTGGGTGACGCGCTGCCTGGGCGCCCTCGCGTTTCCGGCTCCTCACAGAGCCGGCCTCATTGAAGCCCTCGGGAAGAACGTCCGCCCCGGCGGGGGCGTGTCGTCGTTTCCGGCTCCTCACAGAGCCGGCCTCATTGAAGCCCACGGGAAGCGGGAAGACCCGCATCGCAGTCGAAAGTTTCCGGCTCCTCACAGAGCCGGCCTCATTGAAGCGACGATAGGGGTGGCGCTCGACCGATCGCTCGACTCCGCGTTTCCGGCTCCTCACAGAGTCGGCCTCATTGAAGCGTCCACAGGCCGGCGAGCTCGTAGGTCACCTTGCGCTGCGTTTCCGGCTCCTCACAGAGCCGGCCTCATTGAAGCATGGATGCGCGCGTAGACCAAGTTGGAACCCCACCGGTTTCCGGCTCCTCACAGAGCCGGCCTCATTGAAGCCTCGACGAGTTCGCGCGCCACCGCGAGTCGCGCGCCATGTTTCCGGCTCCTTACAGAGCCGGCCTCATTGAAGCCCGGCGGGATCGCGCCGGGGATGCGCACGGGGCGCCGGGTTTCCGGCTCCTCACAGAGCCGGCCTCATTGAAGCAACCGGCTCGTCGGCGCCGTCCGGGACGGCGAACGCGTTTCCGGCTCCTCACAGAGCCGGCCTCATTGAAGCCAGGTCAGCGTCCGGTTGCCGACGTCGTCCTGCTGCACGTTTCCGGCTCCTCACAGAGCCGGCCTCATTGAAGCCGGACGGGGCGGGGCGTCCCGTCCTGCTCGGACCGGACGTTTCCGGCTCCTCACAGAGCCGGCCTCATTGAAGCCGGCGCGCTCGATCTGCTCGGTCACCGCGAGGTCCGCGTGTTTCCGGCTCCTCACAGAGCCGGCCTCATTGAAGCCGGTCATCGTCGAACTTCTTTGCCGCAGCGTTCGCGTTTCCGGCTCCTCACAGAGCCGGCCTCATTGAAGCCGGGCGGGGCGCCGTGGATGTGCGTCGCCGCCGCCTGGTTTCCGGCTCCTCACAGAGCCGGCCTCATTGAAGCCGCCACGGGTTCGAGGTCGTGTCGGACTGGGAGCGGGGGGTTTCCGGCTCCTCACAGAGCCGGCCTCATTGAAGCCCGATACCGCCATGTCACCACCTGCGCTCTCGCCGAAGCGTTTCCGGCTCCTCACAGAGCCGGCCTCATTGAAACTGTCGGCATGGCTGCGGTCAGTAGCCGACACGCCATGCGCCAGATTTCCGGCTCCTCACAGAGCCGGCCTCATTGAAGCGTCAGAGTTACGCGAAGCAAGACAGATCAAACCGGCGCGTTTCCGGCTCCTCACAGAGCCGGCCTCATTGAAGCGACTAACGGCCGCGCCGACGTGCGGACCGCCGGCCGCCGGGTTTCCGGCTCCTCACAGAGCCGGCCTCATTGAAGCTAGCTCTCCGTCCGGTAGCCACTCCGCACCACGATCGGGTTTCCGGCTCCTCACAGAGCCGGCCTCATTGAAGCCGCCGTCGATACGGCGCAGCCGGCATCGTGCAGGTGTCCCAAGTTTCCGGCTCCTCACAGAGCCGGCCTCATTGAAGCCCGATGACGACGAACAGCAGGCGGCCGCCGACGCCGGCGAGTTTCCGGCTCCTCACAGAGCCGGCCTCATTGAAGCACGGGCGACGGCAGGGGCTGCAACGTGGAGCTGCGGGTAGTTTCCGGCTCACAGAGCCGGCCTCATTGAAGCAGGCTCCGCGAGTTCGCGCACGAGGACGACCCGTGGCGTTTCCGGCTCCTCACAGAGCCGGCCTCATTGAAGCGACGGCGCCCGGCCGCGAGGATGCCGGGCGCCGCGAGGAGTTTCCGGCTCCTCACAGAGCCGGCCTCATTGAAGCGGCGCCGTTCATGATTCAGGCCGCGGCGTGTCCACAGGTTTCCGGCTCCTCACAGAGCCGGCCTCATTGAAGCAAGGTGAGCCGCATGCGGATGTTCTTCCCTCGAGAAGTTTCCGGCTCCTCACAGAGCCGGCCTCATTGAAGCGTCCGTCCGTCGCGTGGTGCGCGCGATGCGGGGCGGTGTTTCCGGCTCCTCACAGAGCCGGCCTCATTGAAGCCCGGCTCGCCGAGTGGGGTCCGGACCTGCCGCCGGTGGTTTCCGGCTCCTCACAGAGCCGGCCTCATTGAAGCGTGCGGTAGATGCGGGCCAGCCGCGTCGGGACGTCCGGTTTCCGGCTCCTCACAGAGCCGGCCTCATTGAAGCGGACGGACCGGGACGGGGCAGGGCTCGCCCGGCCTCATTGAAGCGAACCGGCCCGCTTGCGCGGTCCGTGGCGGCTGCCGATATCCGTACCGGAAACCTGACGAAAGGAAAGCGACGATGTTGTTCCGAATCCTCGGCACGGTAACGGCCGTATTGATGATTGGCATTGTTATTGGCGTTGGCTTGCATCTTTCCGACGTGGATTCGGCGACGGACGTGGATTCGGCGACCGCTTTGGTTGCCGTGGACGGCGCGGTTGAAGCGTTCAATGCGGCTGCACAGTGGGCTGAGACGGCAAACTATAAAGCGCATTGGGAATACGTAGCTGATAGATGGTCTGCGATTGGTGGCCGCTTGCTTGATGGCGGCAAGATAGATGCTGCGACCTACCGCGAAGCGTTGCGGGACGCGGCTACCGGGTGGACGTTGGTAAGGATGCGGGCCGAAGCAGTGGGAGAGTTTGATATGGCCGATACCGCAGCGGCAGTATCTGATCTATGGGCTGGACATTACCACGCGGCCGGCGGGAAACCCGGCGACGACCGCGCTCGAGACGCGCCATTAATGAACCCGGCCGCGCCTTCTCGCCGTTGACGGATCGCGGCGGTCCCTGGGCGGGCTACAGGCGGGCCGCCGGCGACGGCCTTGCCGTATTTCTCTGAATGAGACGCGGACCGCCAGTGGAAACGGCCCGCCCCCGTTTCCCCTGAGTGGCTGCGGCCGGCCCCCGCGGCTGCAGGCGGACCGCCCGGGCCTGGCCCGGGCGGCGGCGGTCCGCGCTCGATGAACCGGCGACGGCGCGCCGACCTGCGCATCGAACCCGGCCGAACCGGCCGGCGGTCCTTGGTTGCCGTTGACGGCCGCGGAACTGCCACCGGCGCCACCAGCGCCGACACGTGCGCATCGAACCCGGCCGGCCGCGGTCCCGGGTCGCCGTTGACGGCCGCGGACCGCCACCAGCGCATCGAACGTCGCCGACGTGCGCATCCTCGCCAGCGACGGTCGGCCCGCGGTCCCGGGTCGCCTTCAGGAACCACGCGGAGCGGGCACCTCGACCTCCCGGCCTTCGATGCGCGCCAGCAGCGCGGCGCAGTCGGCCTGCCGCTCGTGGAGGCTCCGTTCGGCGTCGCGCAGGCGCAGCGCCTGGACCTTGGCGCTCTCCAGCTCGGGCGCGAACGTCTCGCGCAACTGCTCGACGTAGTCGCGCAACTGTTCGTGGAAGCGCGCCTCCAGGGTCTGCGCAAGCTCGACGCGGAGGGTCTCGACCTTGGCGGCGAGCTCGCGCTTCAGCCGCGCCCGGCGCTGGGGCAGGATGAACAGCCCGGAGGCGACGAGCAGGGTCACCCCGACGGTGCCGGTCACGTCGAGGCCGAGCGTGGTGAACGCGGCGGTCAGCACCGCGCCCAGCCCGACGACGACGGCCTGGACGCCGAACGTCCTGACGAGGGCCGCGTTCACCGCGGCCACGATGTCGTCGGCCTCGCGCTGCGCGTCGAACCGCTCGAGCCGGCGCCGCACGGGTTGCGCGAGCCGCGTGAAGATCTCTTCGCGGTTGTAGACGTACTGCGGGCTGACGAAGCGCGTGCGGGCGGCCGCGTCGCGCAACGCCTCGCGCCGCTCGCGCAGCATGCCGTCGGCCTTCTCCCACATCGCGAGGTTCTGGCGCACCAGCCAGTCGATCAGCGCCTGCACCTCTTCCTCGATGTGCCGCGGCGCGTCGGCGACGACCTCGTTGCGGAACCGGTTCTCGACGACGTCCTTGTCGCGCAGCCGCATGACGTTCGACACGCGCACCAGCTCGTCGAAGAAACGCTGACCGCGTTTCTCGAGCTGCCAGAGGACGTTGGTTATCTGCGACTGGTAGCGGGAGACGTCGGCCCGCATCCGCGTCTCGTAGGCGTCGACCTCGCCCAGGATCGACGCGAGGGCCGAGTGGTCGCCGCGCACGAGCCGCAGCCGCTCGGCGAGGGCGTCGGCCTGGCGCGCCAGCACCGGGGCGAGGCTCTTCAGCGGCGCGGTCAGCTTCAGCCGCACGCGGTCGCGTTCGCGCAGCGTCGACCGGAACCAGGCGGTGAAGGCGGTCCACTCGTTGAGGTCGGACAACGGCTCGCCGGCGGCGCGGGCGCGCACGGCCTCGCGGGCGCTGATCGCGAACAGCGGCGGCTCGCCGCCCAGCGCCTCGGTGGCCTGCTGCTGCACGTAGCGCTTCACCCGCGCCGCGTGGTCGGGACCGGCCGCGAAGTCGATCTGGTTCACGATGAACACGACGTGCTTGCCCCAGCTCAGGATGATCTGGAGGAAGTCGTGCTCGCTCGCCGAGTACGGGCGCAGCAGCGCGGTGACGAAGAAGACGAAGTCGGCGCGGGGCACGAAGCTCTCGGTCAGCGCCTGCTCTTCGCGCTGCATCGAGTTGGTGCCCGGCGTATCGACGATGTTCAGGTCCTGCAGCACCTCGACCGGCAGCTCGTGGACGAGGAGCCGCGGTTCCGATTCGCGCACCGACTCCAGGGCGCCGTAGCGCAGCAGGTGCACCGACCGGGTCGTCGGCAGCTCGCCGGTCTCGAGGGCGTCGGTCCCGAGGATGGCGTTCAGGAAAGTGGACTTGCCGGCGTTGAACTCGCCGACCACCATGATCAGGAACAGCTCGTCCAGGCGCCGCCGCATCGCCTCGAGGGCCGGGAGGTCGCCCGGCACGAGGTCGAGGTCGGCGAGCAGCTCGCGGCTCGCGTCGAACAGCGCCCGCTGCTCGTGGACGATCTCGCGTTCGTCGGGGGTCAGGAGCGGGTCCATGCCGCCGCCGGGTCGAGCGCGCGGACGCGGGGATGCCGCCGCGCCGGGAGCTTCGCACGCGGGGAGAGGAAACGGTGAGCCGGCGCGATACGGCTCACGGCGAGCGGCGGAGGATGCGGACCGCGGTCTCGCCCTCTTCGCGCTCGCCGGCCCCGACGACCACGAAGACGTGGGTGTCGGTGGCCGCGACGTCGCGCGCGGGCGCGTCGGTCGGCCACGACCCGGCCGGCGCCGGCGCCGACGGGTTCGAGACGTCGACCACGGTGACCCCGGCCTCGGTGTCGGCGACGAACACGTAGGACCCGGAGAAGGCCACCCGCGCGGCGCGGCCGGGCGTCTCCCAGGTCGCCGTCCGCACGGGGGCGGTCGGGTCGGAAGCGTCGTAGATCTGCAACTGGCCGCCGCCCGCCCCCGCCAGCAGGCCGGACGGCTCGCCGACCTCGCGCTGCACCTCGATGGCGCGGGGCGCGGCCGGGGCGTGCAGGACGCCGACGGGCTCGGGCGGCCCCGGCGCCGACAGGTCGAAGACGTACAGGCCGGTCGGCGAATCGGTGGCGTAGGCCATGCGGCCCGACGTCACCACGTCGCGCGCATAGCCGTCGAGGAAGAACGAGCCGAGGCCGGCCGGCGCCGATTCGTCGGTCGCGTCGACGAGCACCATGCCTTCCATGTGGTCGATCAGCACCACCCGGTTCTCGTACACGGCGCCGATCTTGGTCTGCCCCAGGGTCTCGTGGTTGCCCAGCACGACCGGCGCGGACGGGTCGGAGACGTCGAGGATGGCCACCCCGAAGAAGTTGGCGCCGACGTAGGCGCGGTCGCCGCGGACCCTGAACCCCCATATCTCCTGGGGCAGCTCGACCGCGCCCCTGCGCACCGGCGCGGACGGGTCCGAGACGTCCCAGACCGTGAACGTCGAGTGGTGCGAGACGTACGCGTGACCGCCCTGGACCCGGACGTGCTCGGCCGGCCCGGGTATCTCGCCGACCGGGGTCAGGGTCACGGTCTGGGCGCCGGCCGGCGCCGCCGGCGCCAGCGCCAGCACGCCGAACGCGGCGACGGCGTTCAGGGTCTTCGTCACGGCTGTCCCCCCTCCGCAATCCGATAGAGCTTCGAGCGGGTCCGCACGATGAGGCTGCCGTGCGCCACCGCCGGCGTCGCGAGCGTCATCTCGTTGAGCGGATTCGTACGCAGGATCTCGAAATCGGGCCCGGCCCGGACGACGAACGTCTCGCCGTCCTCGCTCAGCAGGAATATCCGGCCATTGTACGCCCACGGCGAGGCCGTGAACCCGTTGCCGATCTCGAGCCGCCGCCGTCCGTATATCTCCTCGCCGGTCCGCGCGTCGTGGGCCACGAGGAATCCCCGGTCGAGCAGCGTGTAGTACTGGTCGCCGTAGACCAGCGCCGACGTGTTGTAGGTGCCCAGCAGCGGATAGGCCCAGGCGACGTCGCCGGACGCGGCCTTCACCCCGGGGAACCCGAACGACAGCCCCGTCCGCATGTCCTCGGGCGACCAGATGGAGATGTCGCCGGACGCGCCGGGCCTGACCGCGTAGACCGGGCGCAGCCCGCCGCCGGGATAGCCCGACCCGACGTAGAGCAGCCCGTGCCGGGAGAACGGGGTCGGGACGGTCAGCCCGGACATGCCGTGGATCTCCCAGAGCAGATTGCCGTCGAGGTCGTACGAGCGGACGCCCTGCGTGCCCGCGGTCACGATCTCGGTGCGCAGCGCGTGCTCCCAGACGAACGGGGTCGCCCAGTTCTGGCCGCGCTCGGGCCGCTCCACGCGCCAGACCTCGGCCCCCGTGTCCTTGTCGAGGGCGACCATGAACGAGCGGGTCACGTTGTCGTTCACGACGTAGAGCCGGTCGCCGTGCAGCGTCGGCGAGGCGGCCGAACCGAACCCGCCGGTGGTCTCGTAGGCGCCCAGATCGGTGCGCCAGACCGTCTCGCCGCTCATGTTCAGCGCGGCGGCGACGCCCGCGGTCCCGAAGTAGACGTACACGCGGCGGCCGTCGGTGACCGGCGTCTCCGACGCGAAGCTGTTCTTGATGTGCCGGGCGATGGCCGGCGCGGCGCGGTGCAGCTCGCGCACCCACCGGACGGCGCCGGTGTGGAAGTCGACGTTGTAGACCACCCAGCGGTGGACCTCCGACGACCGGGTGGCCCCGTTGTCGTCCCCGGGATCGTACAGCCCGGGGATGGGATCGGGCTCCTCGCCGGCGCTGACGGCGGAGGTGACGAAGATGGTGTCCTCCCAGACGACCGGCGAGCTCCAGCTCAGTCCGGGGACGTCGATCTTCCAGACGACGTTCTCGGTCTCGCTCCAGGTGTCCGGCAGGGCCGGATCGTCCCCCACGTCGCCGGCGTTCGGCCCCCGGAACTGCGCCCACTGCGCCCCGGCGGCCGCGGGCGCGGTCAACGCCGCCAGCAAGCCGACGACGACGAGCGTATGTCGATGCATGTGCGTCCCCCACTCACGGTCCGGTCCGGCGGCCCGCGTCCCCTGCGTTTGTTACCGACTCGCATGGCCCGTGTCAAGCCGCGGCCGGCCGCGCCGCGGCGCCCCTGCGCTTCCCGGCCGCATTGACACCGTGCGCGCCAGGCTCCAGAATACGCGATCGGAGCAGGCAGCGCGCTCCTCGAAAGGAACCACGGTCCATGCCTCGATTACGGGTCGTCGGCGCCGCCGTCGGGGTCGCGGCGGTCTGCGGGACCGTCGGCGCGGGGGCGCCGCGGGCGGAACCGGCCGGCGCCGCGCCGGCCGGCCACCGGCAGTTGCTCGACCGGTACTGCGTCGCCTGCCACGACGACCGGCTGCGGACCGGCGGGCTCTCGCTCGAAGGCCTCGACCTCGCGGACGTCGCCGCCGAGGCCGCGGTCTGGGAGAAGGTGGTCGCCAAGCTGCGCGCGGGGGCCATGCCGCCGCGGCCGCGGCCCCGGCCGGACCGCGCCGCCTACGACGGCTTCCGCGCCTGGCTCGAGACCGAACTCGACCGCGCCGCCGCCGCCGACCCCCGGCCGGGACGGACCGAGGCGCTCCACCGGCTGAGCCGCACCGAGTACCGCAACGTCGTCCGCGACCTCCTCGGCCTCGACGTCGACGTGAGCGGCCTGCTGCCGGCCGACGACACCAGCTACGGCTTCGACAACGTCGCCGGGGTGCTGGGCGTGTCGCCGACCCTGATGGAGCGGTACCTCGCGGCGGCGCGGAAGATAAGCCGGCTCGCCGTGGCGTCGCCGGTCCCCTCGCCGATCGCCGAGACGTTCCGCATCCCCTCCGATCAGGGGCAGGACGGCCACGTCGCGGGGCTCCCGTTCGGCACCCGCGGCGGCATGGTCGTCGACTTCAACTTCCCCGAGGACGCCGAATACGTGATCTCGGCCGTCCCCGACGGCCCGCTGTACGTCGAACCCCACGAACTGGAGATCACGCTGGACGGCGAGCGTCTCGAGGTGTTCACGGTCGGGCGGGCCCTCGAACCGGGCGAGCGCCGCGGCCAGTACGCCGAGGCCGACGCGCGCGAGGTCCGCGTGCGGGTCGGCGCCGGCCCCCACCGCGTCGGGGCCGCCTTCCTGCGCAAGACCGCGGCCGAGCAGGAGCGCACGCGCAAGCTGTACCGGCGGCCGTTCACCGGCGAGGGGTCGGGCGGCGACTCGCGCTACCAGCCCTATCTCGATCGGGTCACGATCACCGGTCCGTTCGAGTCGCGGGGCGCGCGCCCCGCCGTCGACACCCCGAGCCGGGCCCGCATCTTCGTCTGCGAGCCGGGGGACGGCGCCGCCTCGGCCGCCGCGTGCGCGGCCGAGATCATGGCGAACCTCGCCCGGCGCGCGTTCCGCCGCCCCGTCACCGCCGAAGACGTCGACCGGCTGCTGGCCTTCTACGAGCAGGGCGCCGCGGGCGGGGGGTTCGACGCGGGGATCGAGCTCGCCCTGCGGCGGCTGCTCGTCAGCCCCGAGTTCCTGTTCCGCATCGTCGAGGACCCGCCCGGCCTTCCGCCGGGCGCCGCCTACGCGCTGAGCGATCTGGAGATGGCCTCGCGGCTGTCGTTCTTCCTGTGGAGCAGCATCCCCGACGACGCGCTCCTCGACGCCGCCGTCCGCGGCGCGCTCCGCGACCCCGCGGGGCTGGAGGCGCAGGCCCGGCGCATGCTGGACGACCCGCGGGCGGAAGCGCTCGTGACCAACTTCGCGGGGCAATGGCTGAGCCTGCGCAACGCGGCCGCCGTGCAGCCCGACGAAGACCTCTTCCCCGACTTCGGCGAAGACCTGCGGCAGGGGTTCCGGCGCGAGACCGAGCTGCTGTTCGACGCGGTGCTCCGGGAAGACCGCAGCGTCGTCGAGCTGCTCTCGGCCGACTACACGTTCCTCAACGAGCGCCTGGCCCTGCACTACGGCGTCCCGAACGTGCGCGGAAGCCGCTTCCGGCGGGTGGTCCTCGACGACCCCGCGCGGGGCGGGCTGCTCGGCCACGGCAGCGTCCTGACCGTGACGTCGCACGCCAACCGCACGTCGCCGGTGGTGCGGGGCAAGTGGGTGCTCGAGAACGTCCTGGGCACGCCGCCGCCCCCGCCCCCGCCGGACGTGCCGCCCCTGGAGGCCGCGGCCGCCGGCCGGACCCTGACCATGCGCGAGGCGATGGAGCGGCACCGCGCCAATCCGGTGTGCGCCAGTTGCCACCGGGTGATGGACCCGCTGGGCCTCGCCCTCGAGCCGTTCGACGCCGTCGGCCGCCGGCGTACGCCGAACGAGACCCGGGCCGCGATGGACCTGAGCGGGGCGCTGCCGGACGGCACCGTCTTCGACGGGCCGGCCGGCCTCCGGGCGGCCCTGCTGGCCCGCCCCGAGCGCTTCGTCACCACCGTCACCGAGAAGCTGCTGACCTATGCCGTCGGACGCGGCATGGAGCATTACGACGCCCCGGCGGTGCGCGCCATCGTCCGCGCCGCGGCCGACGACGGCTACCGCCTGACGACCCTCGTCCTGGGGGTCGTCAAGAGCCCCCCGTTCCGGATGAGGAGCACGCAGTCATGATGATCACCAGGACGTCCCTGCCCCGCCGCACGTTCCTGCGCGGCGCCGGCGCCGCGCTGGCCCTGCCGCTGCTCGACGCCATGGTCCCCGCGGCCACCGCGCTCGCCCGCACCGCCGCGCGGCCGGCGAAGCGGCTCGGCTTCGTCTACATCCCCAACGGGGCCAACATGTCGCAGTGGACGCCGGCCGCCGACGGCCCCCTGGAGCTGTCGCCGATCCTGAGTCCGCTGGCGCCCGTCAGGGACCACGTGGTCATCCCCACCGGCCTCGCCCACCGGCAGGCCGAGGCGTGGGGCGACGGCAACGGCGAGCACTCGCGGGCCAGCGCCGTCTGGCTCAACGGCGTGCACCCCAGGCGCACCGAGGGCGCGGACGTCCGCGCCGGCACCACCGCCGACCAGATAGCCGCCGCCAGCCTGGGCCAGGACACCCCGCTGCCGTCGCTGGAGATCTCGCTCGAGAACAGCTACGTGGTGGGCAACTGCGACAACGGCTACAGTTGCGTCTACACCAACACCATCGCGTGGCGCACGCCGACCACCCCGCTGCCGATGGAGCACAACCCCCGCGTCGTGTTCGAGCGGCTCTTCGGCGAGGGCGGCACCACCGCGCAGCGCCTGGCGCGCCTGCAGGAGGACCGCAGCATCCTCGACGCGGTACGGGAGGACATGGCGCGGCTCGAGCGGCGCCTCGGCGCCGCCGACCGGCGGCGGGCGCGCCAGTACCTCGACGCCGTGCGCGAGATCGAACGCCGGATCCAGCGGGTCGAGGCGCAGGCCGGCGAGGGCGGCCTGCCCGAGCGCCTCGCCCGTCCGGTGGGCATCCCCGACTCGTTCACCGAGCACGCCCGTCTCATGTTCGACCTCCAGGCGCTGGCGTTCCAGGCCGACGTCACCCGCGTGTTCACCTATCTGATCGGCCGCGAGCAGACCGCCCAGAGCTATCCCGAGGTGGGCGTGCCCGACGCGCACCATTCGGTGTCGCATCACCAGATGGACCCGGGCCGGCTCGAGCAGTACGCCAAGATCAACACCTATCACGTGGACCTGCTGTCCGGGTTCCTGCAGCAGCTGCAGGCGACCCCCGACGGCGACGGGTCGCTGCTCGACCACTCGCTCATCCTGTACGGCGGAGGCATCAGCGACGGTGACCAGCACTCGCACATCGACCTGCCGCTGATTCTGGCCGGCGGCGGGGCGGGCCGGCTGAAGGGGGGGCGGCACGTGCGCTACCCCACCGACACCCCGATGGCCAACCTGCTGCTGACGATGCTGGACAAGACGGGCGCGGTCCGCCCCGAGCAGCTCGGCGACAGCACGGGGCGGCTGCCGCTGGAGCCGCTGACGGTGTAGGGAGCAGTCTGGTGGAGCGAGAATCGAATTGCGGTTTCGGCCATCTCGCGAAAAGAAAGCTGCTCCCGCCGCCTGCCGCAGGCCGGTCGACGCCGGCGACGGGCGGGGGCCGTCCCTGTGCCGCCGCCGCGCGAAACTTCGACCGCTGTCGAAGGCCGAACGGGAGAGACCACATGCGCATGGCGCCGGCATACCGTTCGGCGTGCTGGCTGACGGCGGGGCTCGTGGCTGCAACCGCCGCGGCGGCGGCGGCGCAGCCCCCGCGCATCCCCCTCGTCGAGGCGGTCAAGGCCGGCGACGCGGGCGCCGTCGAAGCGCTGATCGAGGCGGGCGCGGACGTCGGCGCGGCCGAACCGGACGGGACCACCGCCCTGCACCGGGCCGCCCACCACGACGACCTCGGCCTCGCGCGGCGCCTGCTCGACGCGGGCGCCGCGGCGGACGCCGCCAACCGCTACGGCGTGACGCCGCTGGCCCTCGCCGCCACCAACGGCAGCGCCGGGATGCTGCGCCTGCTGCTCGACGCCGGCGCCGACCCCGACCGCGCGACCGGCGACGGCGAGACCCCGCTGATGACCGCCGCGCGGACCGGCGCCGCGCCGGCCGTCGCGGTGCTGCTGGAGCACGGCGCCGCGGTGGACGCGGTCGAGGGCTGGCGGGGCCAGACGGCCCTGATGTGGGCCGCCGCGCAGGACCAGGCGGCCGCGGCGGCGGCGCTCGTCGCCGCCGGCGCCGACGTGCGCGCGAGGTCCGCGGGCGGATTCACGCCCCTGCTGTTCGCGGCCCGCGAGGGCAGCCGGCAGGCGCTCGACGTGCTGCTGGCGGCCGGCGCCGACCCCGGCGACGCCCTGCCCGACGGCACGAGCGCCCTCGGCATGGCCGTCTACAACGCGCAGTACGAGACCGCGGCGCGGCTGCTGGCGGCCGGCGCCGACCCCGACGCGCGCGGACAGGGGTGGACGGCGCTGCACCAGGTGGTGTGGACGCGCCGGCCGAACCTCGGGCGCAACCCGCCGTTCCCCGTGCCCCTGGGGCGGCTCGACGGCCTCGACATGGCGCGCATCCTGATCGCCCACGGGGCCGACCCGAACCTGCCCCAGACCGCGGAACCGCGGGACGGCAACCGCAACATGCTCGACCGGGTGGGGGCGACCCCCTTCCTGCTCGCCGCCAAGGCCGCCGACGTGCCGATGATGCGGCTGCTCTCGAGCCTCGGGGCCGACCCGAACCTGGCCACGGCCGCCGGGGCGACCCCGATGATGGCGGCGGCGGGGGTGGGCATCTGGAAGATCGGCGAGAACCCCGGCACCAACGCCGAGGCCCTGGCCGCGGTGGAGCTGGCCTGGGAACTGGGGAACGACGTGAACGCCGCGGACGGCAACGGCGACACCGCGCTGCACGGCGCCATCCATCGGGGCGCCGACGGGATCGTCCGGTTCCTCCACGGCAAGGGGGCCGACCTCGACGCCGTGAACGAGACCGGCTGGACCGCGCTGTCCATCGCCCGGGGCGTGTTCTATCCGAACACGTTCAACCGGCATCCGCATCTCGTGGAGCTGCTGGAGGCGCTCGGCGCCGACCCCGCCGCGGGCGCCCGCCGGCCGGTGGACCTCGCCCCCTGGGAGCGTCAGGCGCGGGCCGCCGATACGCCGCGGCCGTAGCCGTTTCCCCGGCCGGTTCTCGGCAAGGGATCGCGCGCCCGGGACAGCGCAGGGCGCGCCGTCCGGGGCGGCGACCCGCGGACACCCGTCACGCACGACACGAAACGACACGATCGACGATGAGCACCGAGCGACACACGTTCACGGCCGAGGTCCAGGAGCTTCTGAACCTGATGGTTCATTCGCTCTACTCCCAGAAGGACATCTTCCTGCGCGAGCTCGTCTCCAACAGTTCAGACGCCCTCGACAAGCTGCGGATCGAAGGCCTGTCGGACCCCGGCCTCCTGCCGGAAGGCGATCTGGAGATCCGGCTCGAAGCGGACCGCGAGGCGCGCACCCTGACCATCTCGGACAACGGCATCGGGATGACGCGCGACGAGGTGGTGCGGGACGTCGGCACCATCGCACGCTCCGGGAGCCGGGAGTTCCTGACCGCGCTGAAGGCGAAGCGCGGCGGCGGCGAAGAAACGGCGGCCGGCGACGCCGACCTGATCGGGCAGTTCGGCGTCGGCTTCTACTCGACCTTCATGGTCGCGGAACGGGTGACCCTGACCACCCGCCGCGCCGGCACGAGCGCCGCGACCCGGTGGGAGTCGACGGGCGACGGCGCCTATACGCTGGACGACGCGGCGCGGCCGGTTGCCGGCACCACCGTGGTGCTGCATCTCAAGCCGGCCGACGAGGAAGACGGACGGCGGGACTACACCGACCCCTTCGTGCTGCGCGAGATCGTCAAGAAGCACTCCGACTTCGTGGCCCACCCGATCCGGATGAAGGTCGAGCGGCAGGAGCCGATCCTCGACAACACCGGCCAGCCGGTGAAGGGCGTCCTGCCGAAGACGGTCGTCGAAGACGAGACCTTCAACTCGATGAAGGCCATCTGGACCCGATCGCGCGGCGACGTCGGCGACGACGAATACAACCGGTTCTACCGCCACCTCTCCCACGACTGGCACGACCCCCTGGCCACCATCCCGGCCGCGATGGAAGGCGCCTTCAACGCCCGCATCCTGCTGTTCATCCCCCCCCGCGCCCCGTTCGACCTGTATCACCGGGAGCGCATCACGAAGGGGGTGCAGCTCTACGTGAAGCGGGTCCACGTGATGGACGACTGGAAGGCGCTGCTCCCCGAATGGCTGCGCTTCCTCAAGGGGGTCATCGACTGCGAGGACCTCTCGCTGAACGTGTCGCGCGAGATCCTGCAGCACGACCGGCAGGTCAAGGCGATCCGCAACTTCGCGATCAAGAAGACCCTGGAGGCCGTCGCGAAGCTGCGGAAGGACAAGCCGGAGGCGATGCGCACGTTCTGGCGCGAGTTCGGCGCGGTCTTCAAGGAAGGGCTCGCGGCGGACGGCGAGCACCGCGACCGGCTGCTGGACCTGATCCTGTGCGCGACCACGCACGGCGACGAGCCGACCACGCTGGCCGACTACGTCGAACGCATGCCGGAGGACCAGGCCCACGTCTACTATCTGGCCGGGAGCTCGCTCGACGCCGTGCGCCGCTCGCCGCACCTGGAGTCGTTCGCCCGCAAGGGCGTCGAGGTCCTGTTCTTCGCGGACCCCGTCGACGAGTTCTGGCTGGAAGGCGGCCTGACGTACAGGGACAAGGCGTTCGTCTCGGTAAGCAAGGGCGAGATCGACCTCGGCGCCCCGGCGGCGGAGGACGAGGCGCAGGACGCGGCGGAACGGCCCCGGCTCGACGGCCTGCTGCAGACGCTGCGCACCCACCTGCAGGACGACGTCAAGGAGGTGCGAGTCTCGGGGCGGCTCACCGACAGCCCGGCGTGCCTGGTCGGCGACAAGGACGACCTGAGCCCGCAGCTCGAACGGATGATGCGGCAGCTCGGGCAGGACCCGCCCCGGACGAAGCGGATCCTCGAGATCAACCCCGGCCATCCGTTCATCGCGCGTCTCGCGGCCCTCCACACCGAGAACGCGCAGTCGCTCAAGCTGAAGACCTACGCCCAACTGCTGCACGGCCAAGCGATCCTGGCCGAGGGCGGCGCCCTGCCCGACCCGGGCGCGTACAGCCGCATCGTCATGGAGGTCGCCAGCGAGGCCGCCGCGGCGGGAACGCCGCCGCCGCGCGCGGACGCCCCGGCGGGCGGCTCCGCCCCGTCCGCATCTTCGTGAGGAACCCGTCATGAGACTCCTGGACCCGCGTGCGCTCGCCATTTCCCTGCTGCTCCTGAACGCCTGCGGCGGCGCCGAACCGGCGCCGGACCCGCCGGCGGAAGAAGCGCCCCCGCCGCCGTACCGGGCGTTCGTCACCAACGAGACCTCGGGCGACCTGACGGTGATCGCCGGCGGCACCCACGAGGTGCTGGCGACCATCCCCCTCGGGAAGCGCCCGCGGGGCATCAAGGTCGATCCGGCCGGCGAGCGCCTGTTCGTGGCCCTCAGCGGGTCGCCCCCGGCCCCGCCGGGGGTCGACGAATCGACGCTGCCGCCGCCCGACCGGTCGGCGGACGGCATCGGCATCGTCGACGTCGCCGAGGGACGCGTGGTGACGGTGCTCGACGCGGGCACCGACCCCGAACAGGTGGCGGTGAGCGCCGACGGGACCCGGGTCTTCGTGGCGAACGAGGACGCGGCCCTGGCGAGCATCGTGGACGTCGCGAGCGGCGAGATCCTGGCCCAGCTCCCGGTCGGGGGCGAACCCGAGGGCGTGACGCGCAGCCCGGACGGCCGGTGGGTGTACGTGACGTCGGAGAACGACAACCAGGTCTCGGTCATCGACACCGAGGCGCTGGAGGTCGCGGCGGTGTTCGACGTGGGGGCCCGGCCGCGCTCGTCCGCCTTCTCGCCCGACAGCGCCCGCGCCTACGTCACGGCCGAGAACGGGGGCACGGTGTCGGTCGTCGACACCGCCGACCACTCGGTGATCGCGACGATAGAGCTGAGCGGCGAGATGGTGCGGCCGATGGACGCCAAGGTCTCGCCGGACGGGTCGCGGCTCTACGTCTCGACCGGCCGCGGGCGCACGGTGGCGGTCGTCGACACCGCGACCAACGAGCCGATCGGGGCGGTGGAAGTCGGCGAACGGCCCTGGGGCATCGACCTGAGCCCCGACGGACGCTATCTCTACACGGCGAACGGCCCGGGGAACGACGTCTCGGTCGTCGACACCGAGACCCTGGAGGTCGTCGCGACGGTGGCCGTCGGCGAGCGTCCGTGGGGCGTCGCCATCATGGAGTGAGCGAGCCGGCGGCGTTCTGAACCCGCCGCGCAAGCCATCGGCGCGGTCCGCTCTCCGAGGAGGCATCCCCATGCGCGCAGGACACCGATTCGGCCTGTCGGCGGCGATTCTCGTCCTCGGCGCCGGCCTCGCGCTCACGGCCGGGCGGCAGCGCCCCGCGTTCACCCCCGAGCAGGAGGCGCGGCTGCAGATACGGGAAGTGAAGGACGGCCTCTACGTCATTCCCGGCTTCGACGGCGGGCAGTCCGGCGGCAACGTCGCCGTCCGCGTGACCGGGGACGGCGTCATCCTCGTCGACAACAAGTTCCCCTACAGTTTCGACTTCATCACCGCCCAGGTCGCCAGCGTCACCGATCAGCCCATCGAGTACGTGCTGAACACCCACCACCACGGCGACCACGCCGGCAGCAACGCCGACTTCATGCGGTCGGCCGAGGTCGTCGCCCACCGCAACGCCCGCGCCAACGTCGTCCGCAACGGCCAGCCCGGCGCCCCGCGGCTGACGTTCGCCGACGAGACCGCGGTCTTCCTGGGCGGCGCCGAGGCGCAGGCCCACCACTTCGGACGCGGCCACACCGACGGCGACGCGGTCGTCTACTTCCCCGACCTGCGCGCCGTCCACACCGGCGACCTCTTCATCCACGGCCGGCGTCTCGACGGCAGCACCCTCGCGCCGTTCTGGGACTACGCCAACGGCGGCAGCGCCGCCGAGTGGCCGGCCACCCTGACCCGCCTGCTCGCCCTCGACTTCGACACGGTGATCCCCGGACACGGCAAGATCCTCGGCAAGGACGACGTCCGCGCCTTCCGCGCGAAGCTCGAGACCCTGCTCGACCGCGTGCGGGCCGAGATCGCCGCGGGGGCGACGCGCGGCGACGTCGCCTCCCGCGTCGACACCGCCGACCTCGACTGGCCCCTCGCGCCGGCGCGCATCCAGGGCGTCTACGACGAACTGACGGCGGAGTGATTCCCGCCGGCCCGCGGCCGAGACCCGCGTCCGCCCGGCGATCGGGGAGTGCGCCGGCGGCCTTCAGGGGCAGTCTGGCGTCTCTTCCCCCGATGGCGCGGCAGCTACAAAACCATACGATACCACCGCCGCAAACGACCACCCTTGTAATCCAGCCACCTGGCTTCACGGACGACGGTGCCTGGGAACTGATTGCGTCGAAGCTCGAGAGCGGCCATCGAGTCGAGACCGTGGAACTCAAGAAGCCGAAGGGCAAGACGGGCTACGTCATGAAGATCCGACTCGAGTCGTCAACGCCTCCACTCTACGTGAAGCTGGAGCTGCATCGGGGCTGGATACTCGGAAGGAGCTTCCATTACTCGGAACGCTGACAGCCGGCGGCGCGACCCCGTGCGGAGATGGGCGAAGCCCCCGCCTGACACGGCGTGAGAAGGGCGCACGCCGACGACCGGCGGTGTTGAAGCCGGACGACGAAGCGCCCGCCTGACGGCGCGACAGAATCGACGCCAGATTCGGGCAGGACGCCCGGCGACGAGAACGCCCGCAATGCGCTGGCCCGTCAAGCCGGAGGATGGCCATCGACGGCCGAACGGAGCACTGGAACATGCCATCACGTGTGACGGCCGCTACTTCCCCCGACGACCCGCAAGACGTCGTCCCCTGCTTCGATTGCTACGCGGACACCCGCAAAGTCTTGCGAGAGCACACGTTCACGTACGGTACAGGCCCGGACCCGGCCGAGTTGACCGTGACGCTGCCGGTTCACGTCTGCCCGTCCTGTGGCTTCGAGTGTCTCGACCACGAAGGTCAGACGCTCCGGCACGAAGCCGTCTGCGCGCATCTCGGCGTGCTGTCGCCGAACGAAGTTCGCGGGATCCGCAAGCGGTACGGGATGTCCCGCGCTGTCTTCTCCAAGGTCACCGGCCTCGGCGAAGCGACGCTGAACCGCTGGGAGAACGGGATCCTGATTCAGAACGCGGCGAACGACCGCTACCTGCGCCTCCTCGCCGAACCCGGCAACCTGCGCCGGCTGCGACGCCTCGATGCGGAACGGGCAGATTCCGCTCCGTCCCCGGAAACGGAAGCCGGACGCTGGCGCGTCATCCTCGAGCCCGTGCATCCGGGAGATTTCCGGCTGCATCTGGCGGCCTGACCCGCGGACGGGTCCCGAAGCATGTACGTCACCACGTTCTACTCCTTCAAGGGCGGGGTCGGCCGCAGCATGGCGCTCGCCAACGCCGCCGTCGAACTGGCGAAGCGGGGGCGCCGCGTCCTCGTCGTCGACTTCGATCTGGAGGCGCCGGGGCTCGACACGTTCGACGTCCTGCGCCCCCCTCCCGGGAAAGCGGTCCCCGGCATCATCGACTTCGTCCGCGAGTTCCTGGACGTCGATCGGGCTCCCGACGCCCGCCGGTTCCTGGCCCGGCTGCCCGACGTCGGCGACCGGGGCGGCGAGCTGTGGATCATGCCGTCGGGCGCGCAGGAGGCGTCGTACGCGGCCCGCTTCAACGAGATCGACTGGGCCGCGCTGTACGAGAAGCGCGACGGCTATCTGCTGTTCGAGGACCTCAAAGCCCAGTGGAGGGAGGTCGTCAAGCCCGACTACGTGCTCGTCGACTCGCGGACCGGCCACACCGACACCGGCGGCATCTGCACCCGGCAACTGCCCGACGCGGTGGCCATCCTGTTCTTCCCGAACGAGCAGAATCTGCGCGGGTTGGCCAAGGTCGTGCGCGACGTCCGGGCGGAGGCCGAAGAACCGCGCCGCAAGCCCATCGAGCTGCACTTCATCATGTCCAACGTCCCGGATCTCGACGACGAGGACCGGATCCTCGAAGACAAGATCCAGGAGTTCCGGAACGAACTGGAGATGGAGCGCGATCCGCTGACCGTGCACCGGTACGACAGCCTGGCGCTGTTGAACCAGGCGGTGTTCACCCGGGACCGTCCGAAGAGCCGGCTCGCACGAGAGTACCGTGACGTCGTGGACCAGATCGTCGGGTGCAACCTCGACGACCGCGACGGGGCGCTGGCGTACCTCGAACGAACGGCGAGGGCGTGGCGACGCAGGAGAAGATCGGGGCACGAATCGCCGGCAGAATTGGACAAGAAGCTGCGTCGAATCGAAGAGGCGCACCCCACCGATGGCGAAGTACTGTTCCAACTTGGAACGTTCCGAGAAAACGACCCGCGGGTAGAGCGGGCCCCCCCGTCACTGTTCAATCGGGCTATCGAGTCAGGCTACCGCGAACCGGAAGTCTATCTGCAACGGGCCCATGCGCGGGCCCGCGGAAACGATCCCGGCGGCGCGAGTGCGGATGCGTTGCGCATACTGCAATCCGATGGTGCTCCGCCGGCCGTGATCTGGCAGGCCGCTACGCTCATTCGGTCCGGCGAGTCCGAGGCGGCGGCCGCGTCGCCGGCAATCGCCTCGCTCGACACGGATGAGCGCATGGCGCTTGCGAGGGAACTCGAACGGCCGGATCAAATCGAGGTCTCGATGCGCATCCTGGAGCCGATCGTCGATGACTCCGACGACGCTCCGGAGATAATTCGCGCATCCAGGCGCGGCCTGCTGGCGAGGCGGTTGATCGCGGCCGGAGCGTGCGGCAAGGCAGCGAAACTGCTTTGCCATGCGGGCCGGCGGGTCGAGGAAATGGACGTTATCGACGCGTTCGACTACGGCATGGCGATGTGGGGAGCCTCCGGCGCAATCGTCCGCGGTCCGTTCGCTCGCGTCGTCGAGATCAACCTGGCGGAATCGTCGGGTCCCGACTACTGGCAGTGCATGGCCGTGGCTTGCTGGGCCACGGGCGATCTGGCGGCGGCGGCCGAGTTCGAGACGAGCGCCCAGGCGTCCGCAAGCGGTTCGATATTCAGTTGCTGGCGCTATGCCAAAGTCCAGCAGGACGAGTTCATCGACGACATGGACGACATCAAGGCGCTGATCGGCGGCGACGCCACCCGCGTGCCGCGGTTCATGCGGAACAGGCCCACCGCCGACGCGACCGGCTGAGCCGGCCGCGGGCGGGACGCCCCTCCAGCCGGGCGCCGGTGGAAGGAGCGGCGCGGAGACGTATAATCCGGGCAGTCGCAAGCAGTGGGAAGCACCGGGAGGCGAACGCCGTGCCCACCGCGCAACCGGTCTTCAGGTTCACCTACGAGGACTACCGGACGGCGCCGCCGGACCGGCGCTACGAGCTGGTCGACGGGGATCTGGTCGTGGTCCCGGCCCCGAATCTCGAACATCAGGCGGTACAGGTCCGGCTGGGAGAGCGGCTTGCGCGGTTCGTTCGGGAGAACCGGCTGGGGACGCTCTTCTTCGCCCCGTGCGACGTGGTGCTTTCCAACACCGACGTCGTGCAGCCGGATCTGCTGTTCGTGTCCGCCGCCCGCGCGCATCTGCTGAGCGGCGGCGAGAACGTGCGGGGGGCGCCCGACCTCGTGGTCGAGATCCTCTCGCCGGCCACCGCCGAGCGGGACCGGGGCTACAAGCGCGCGCTGTATGCGAAGCACGGCGTGGCCGAGTACTGGCTGGTCGATCCTTCCGCCGAAACGGTGTGGATTCACCGCCTGCGCGGCCGCGCGCTGGCGCTCGCGCAGACCCTCGGCCGGGAACGGACGCTACGCTCGCCCCTCCTGCCCGGGTTCGCCGTGGCTCTGGACGACGTCTTCCCGTCCTGAACCGGGCCGGCGGCGCACCCGTGCCGCCCCCCGAACCCGGAGTCCGGCCGGCGTCCCGAACCGAATCGAGCATGACGGCGCCGGACGGATACCCGAACCGGTCCGGCGGCTCACCCGGCCGACCGCCAGGGTTTCCGCCGGCTCTCGTCGGGCGCGGCCCAAGCCGCGCGGCGTTCGGGACCGGAAACGGGTTCCCCCCGTCCCATCCGGGCGTGACGCCGTTGACCGGATGCGTTGTTCGTTGTCATGATGAACAGCGACGTCGTTGTGGAACGTCAGCACATGGCGCCGCCCCTCATCCCCCGGCGGCTGGACCTGCGGTCCGTCGTCGAGCAGAAGTCCTGCTTCCTGTTCGGTCCGCGGCAGACCGGCAAGTCGACGCTGATCCGCCAGCAGTTCGCCGACTGTCCGGTGTGGAACCTGCTGGACCAGACGCTGTTCCTGCGGCTCTCCCGGAATCCGGCCCTCATCCGCGAATCGCTGGCCCACCGCCGCGGGACCGGCATCGTGGTGATCGACGAGATCCAGCGGATGCCGGAACTGCTGAACGAAGCGCACCTGCTGATCGAGGAGCATGGAATCCGGTTTCTGCTGACCGGGTCGAGCGCCCGGCGCCTGCGGCGCAAGGGAGTGAACCTGCTGGGCGGCCGGGCGCGGTCGCGCGCGCTGCACCCGCTCCTCCGCATCGAGCTCGGTGACCGGTTCGACCTGAACAGGGCGCTGGAGCATGGCCTGCTGCCGCCGATCTTCTTCTCCGAATCGCCCGCCGAGGACCTCGCGGACTATGCCGGCGACTATCTCCGCGAGGAGGTCGCGGCCGAGGCGCTGGCGAGGAACATCGGCGCGTTCAGCCGTTTCCTGCAAGTGGCGGCGCTGGCCCACGGCGACATGGTCAACTTCGCCAACGTGGCCAACGACGCGCAGGTGCCCGCGTCGACGGTCCGGGAATACTACGAGATACTGAAGGACACCCTGATCGCCCACGAAGTGCCGGCGTTCACCGACACCCGCAAGCGCAAGGCCATCTCCACGTCGAAGTACTACCTGTTCGACGTCGGGGTCGCCCGCCACCTCCAGGGACGGCGGGGGCTGGCGCCGGGGACGTCCGAGTACGGCATCGCCTTCGAGAGCTTCATCTTCCAGGAAATCAGGGCCTGGTGCGATCATCACCGACGCCCTGCGCCGCGGTACTGGCGGTCGAGGTCGCAGTTCGAGGTCGACTTCGTCTTCGCGGACGTGGCCGTCGAGGTCAAGGCCAAGGCCCACGTGGGCGCGCGGGACATGAAGGGCATCAGGGCCCTGCGCGAAGAGGGCGTGTGCGCCCGCCACGTCGTCGTGTCGCTGGAACCGGCGCCGCGCCGGGTGGACGGGATCGACATCCTGCCCTGGACGGACTTTCTGGATCGGCTGTGGGCCGACGCGTGGCCGAAACCCGCCGCCTGACGCGCGCGGGCACGCCCGCGGCGCGGGCCTGAAGAGCGCCGTCCCGCCCCCGACCCCCTCTTCGGGAACCCCGGCCATTCCGGCGCCGGCCCCGGGACCACCCCGGGCGCGGTGCGACGCAGGGGTTCCACGGCGGGCGGCTACGCCGGCGGTCCGGTGACCTCGGGCGTGAACGTGACGTCGCCGGCGGCCGTGTCGCCCGGGTCGAGGACCACGACGCCGGTGTCGGTGCGGCCGCGGTCGGCCAGGTTGAACCCGTCGATGCAGTTGGTGGCGGGCTCGACGCAGAAGAAATCGCGGCCGGCCGGGGTGTAGACGACCAGGCAGGCGTAGACGGGGTCGGCGTCGATGCGCAGCCGCGCGTTCCACTCCGGCCACTCGACGACCGCGCGCCCGCCGAAGCGGGTGAAGTTGTTGTCGAGGGCGGTGGCGCCCGGGTCGAGCCCGGCGCCGTCGAGGAGCATCCGCGGAGGCGGCGGCACGATGCGGACGGGCATGAGGTCGGCGTCGGCCTCCCACATGGGGCCGACGTCGGCCCGCACCACCGCCCGCGGGGTCCGGAGGAAGTACGGGTGGAGCCCGAAGCCGACGGGCATCGGCTCCGGCGCCTCGTTGGTGACCGCGAACCGGACGCGGAGCCGTTCGTCGGCGAGGTCGAAGGTCTGTTGCGCCGCGTATGGCCAGGGCCACGCGCCGGCCGGATGCCGGTACTCCAGCGTCAGCCGGGCCGCCGCGCGCTCGACGACGGTCCACGGCGCCCGCCAGCCGTGGCCGTGGATGGCGTGCGGCTCGGGCGGGAAGTTCGGCGCCAACCGGACCTCGCGCCCGCGGAAGCGGAACCGCGCGTCGCGGACGCGGTTCGAGAACGGCACCAGCGGGAAGCTCGACGCGCCGCCGGCGGACCGCGCGGCGAGGGCGTCGGCCGACGCCGGGCGCATCCACTCGATGGTGCGGCCGGCGCGTTCCGAGGCATACCGGGTGATGGAGCCGCCGACCTCGGGCGCCGCCTCGAGCCGCGTGGACCCGGCCCGGAGCTCGATGACCCGCGGGGCGTTCTGGACCATGGCGGAATGTCGTCACCCACGGCGGGACGAAGGCCTTCGGCGCCTCGACGGACGCCGACCGCCGGCTCCGCCGGCCCGGAGGGCTGGCGCGCCCGGAGGCCGTCGCGGCCGGCAGCCGTTCGTGCGCCACAGTATCGCACGAACGAGCCGCGGCGCGGCCCACGCGCGAAGCGCCTCGTTCTCCGTGCGGTAAAATGCCGAATGGTCGATTTCGTACCCCAATCGCATCGACCGGTTCCGCGCTACGACGCGCCGGCCACCCTCGCGCCGGCGCCCGCTTTCCCCGGCTGCACGGCCGTGCGCCTGCCGCCGAGCGAGCTCGACGTCTGGGAAGGGCGCCTGGAATACTGGGACGCCGCCACCGAGACGGCGTGGGTCGCCGAGGCGCCCTCGCCGTATCACGAGAGACCGTCGCGCCGGCTGGCGGCGCTGGTGTACCGGATTGCGGCGGAACGCGGATCGGCCATCGACTGCTACGGCTCGATGGCCCTGATGCAGCTCGACCGGCACGGCGCGCCGCGGCGCATCCTGGCGGCCGACGAATCCCTGTACGTGCATCCCCGGCGCGCGCGCCTGCCCGGCCGGACGGCGATGGTGGCCGGCGAGCACGACTTCCCGGACGTGGTGCTGGAGGTCGATTGCACGACGGACGTGCGGCGGGGCAAGCTGGGGCTGTACGAAGCGTGGGGGTTCCCGGAAGTGTGGGTCGAGGTGCCCGACCTCGACGCCGCGGGCCGGCTGCGCCGGCGGCGGGGGCTGACCATCCACCGGCTGGTGGCGGGCGCCTACCGGGCGTCGGCCGCGAGCGCAGCGTTTCCGGGCTGGACGGCGGCCGAGATCCACGCCGGCCTGAACGAGACGGCGCTGTCGGAACGGACGTTCGCGGTGCTGCGCCGGGTCGGCGCGGCGCTCGGCGCGCGGGACGGCACGGGGCCGGACGACGATCCGATGCTGGGCTGGCACCGGGCGGAGGCCCGGCGGGAAGTGGTCTGCGAGATTCTGCGGACGCGGGGCATCGCGCTCTCCGATGCGGGACTGGCCCACCTGTCGGAGAGCGGCGCGGCCTCTGACGACGCCGTCCGCGCCGCTCTCGCCTGCGGCGACGAGGCCGATTTCCGGAGTCGGCTCCGGCGCCGCCCCTGACGGCCAGGCGGGATGCATCGCCGATCGCACGGCAGCGAGGTGTTCGGCGGCCGCATGGGGGGTCGTCGGAGAACCGGGCGACCGCCGCGCCGCACGGATGACCGACCCGCGGCGCGCCGGCCCGCGAATGCTGGTATCGTTACGGCACGGAACAGTTTTCTCGCCGGGAGGATCCGACCATGAGTTCGCAGTTCGCAGGGGTGGCGGCGGCCGCCGGTCTCGCGCTGGCCGCCGGCGCCGGCGGCTCTCCGAGCGCAGCGCAGCAGGAAGAGATGGCCGACAACCCGTTCTTCGCCGAGAGCACCCTCCCCCATCGCCTGCCGCCGTTCGACCGCATCGACGACGCGCATTACCGGCCGGCGTTCGAGCGGGGGATGGCCGAGCAGATCGCCGAGATCGAGGCGATCGCGGGCTCGCCGGACCCGCCGACGTTCCAGAACACCATCGTGGCCCTCGAACGCTCGGGCCGGCTGCTCGACCGCGTCGCGTCGACGTTCTTCAGCCTCGCCAGCGCCGACACCAACGACGCCATCAACGCGATCCGCGCCGAAATGGCGCCGCGGCTGGCCGCGCACACCGACCGCATCCTGCTCGACGGCGCCCTGTTCGCGCGCGTCGAAGCGCTGCACGGCCAGCGGGCGGCGCTCGACCTCGACGACGAGTCGCGGCGGCTCGTCGAGGAGTACCACGTCGACTTCGTGCGGGCCGGCGCCCGGCTCTCCGACGCCGAGAAGGAGCGGATGCAGGCGATCAACGCCAGGCTGGCCGCCCTGTCCAGCCGGTTCACCCAGAACGTGCTCGACGAGGTGAACGCCTCGGCCGTGGTGGTCGAAACACGCGAGGCGCTGGCCGGCCTGCCCGAGGACCAGATCGCGGCCGCCGCGGCCGCCGCGGCGGAGCGCGGCCTCGAAGACCGGTACGTCATCCCCCTGCTGAACACCAGCGGGCAGCCGGCGCTGGAGTGGCTCGAGGACCGGGGCCTCCGCGAACGCATCATGCGGACCTCGCTCGCCCGCAACAGCCGGGGCGGCGAGCACGACAACCGCGAGGTCATCACGGAGATGGCGCGGCTGCGGGCCGAGCGGGCCGCCATGCTCGGCTATCCCGACCACGCCGCCTACGTCCTCGAGCGGCAGACGGCCCGGACGGTGGCCGCCGTCAACGAGCGCCTCGCCCGCCTCGCCCCGCCGGCGGTGGCCAACGCGGAGCGCGAGGCCGCCGCCCTGCAGGCGATGGCGGCGGCGGAAGGCGCCGACCTCGAGCTGGCGGCCTGGGACTGGCCGTACTACACCGAGAAGGTGCGGGCGGAACGCTACGCCTTCGACGCGTCGCAGCTCCGGCCGTACTTCGAGATGGACAGCGTCCTCGAGAACGGCGTGTTCTTCGCCGCCAACCGCCTGTACGGACTGTCGTTCGAGGCGCGGCCGGCGCTGCCCGTCTATCATCCCGACGTCCGGGTGTGGGAGGTGTTCGACGCCGACGGGTCGCCGCTCGGGCTGTTCATCGGCGACTTCTACGCCCGCCCGTCCAAGCGGGGCGGCGCCTGGATGAACGCCTACGTGTCGCAGTCGCACCTGCTCGGGACGTCGCCGGTCGTGGGCAACCACCTGAACGTTCCGAAGCCGCCCGACGGCGAGCCGACGCTGCTGACCTTCGATGAAGTGACCACGCTGTTCCACGAGTTCGGCCACGCGCTGCACGGCTTCTTCTCCGACGTCCGGTACCCCTACTTCGCCGGCACTTCGGTGCCGCGCGACTTCGTGGAGTACCCGTCGCAGGTCAACGAGATGTGGGCCACCTGGCCCGAGGTGCTCCGGAACTACGCGGTCCACTACGAGACCGGCGAGCCGATGCCGGCGGAGCTGCTCGACAAGGTCCTGGCGACGCAGCAGTTCAACCAGGGGTTCGCCACCACCGAATACCTCGCCGCCTCGCTCCTCGACCAGGCGTGGCACCAGTTGACGGCCGACGAGGTCCCGGACGCGGCCGGGGTCGAGGCGTTCGAGGCGGCGGCCCTGGAGGCCGCGGGGGTCGCGCTCGACACGGTGCCGCCGCGCTATCGCAGCACATACTTCTCGCACATCTGGAACAGCGGCTACTCGGCCGGCTACTACTCCTACATCTGGAGCGAGGTGCTCGACGCCGATTCCGTCGAGTGGTTCGAGGAGAACGGCGGCCTGCGGCGCGAGAACGGGGACCATTTCCGGCGCACCCTGCTGTCGAAGGGCGGCAGCGTCGAGGCCCTGGACCTGTATCGCGCGTTCCGGGGCGCGGACCCCGACGTCCGCCCGCTCCTGATCCGGCGCGGCCTGAACTGACCGCGGCGTTCTCGCGCGCCCCCGGCCGCGGCGCGGGACCGCAACGGCCGGTTGTGATGTGATATCATCGGCTCCACCCGCGGGACGCCGCGCAGAGGTGCTCCATTGAAAGTAGCGACGATCAGCACGGCAGACGATACGCTTGCAGTTCCCAAGACGGAGTCCCATCCGCACGTGCGGTTGCGGCTTGCCGTGCGGGGCTTCCTCGCCCTCTCGCTGCTGCTGGCGGTGACCATCGTGGCCACGTCGGCCACCCTCCTCTACAACTCGGCCACCGCCCTGCGCGACGAAGCGGAAGCGGCCGCCGTCGACCAGCTGGAGCTGCTCTCCGCGAGCTACGCCGAGATGGGCGAGATATCGCTGGCCAACGTCGCGCGGACCCTCGACGCGACCCTCGACGGCCAGATGCTCGCCCAGGCCCGCATCGCCGCGCATCTCGTGGCGGCGGCGGAGGCGGCCGGATACGACGCCCCCCGCACGATCCGCATCCTGGACAGCATCATCGGCGAAACGGTGCTCGACGAGTTCTGGATCACCGACGAAAGCGCGTTTTCCTACCTGACCAACGTGCGCGACGACCGGGGCGAGCTGGTGCCGTTCCAGTTCAATCCGGACCCGGCGGTGCAGCCGCAGGCCTCGCTGTTCTACGTGCTGCTCGACGGCATCGACGACGACGACGTGATCACGCAGCCGGCCCAGGTGCGCGAGATCGACAACGAGGTCTACAAGTACGTCGGGGTCGGCGGGGTCGACAAGCCGCGGATCGTGCAGGTCGGCAACGCAATCGTCTTCGGCGACCAGGAGATCCTGACGAGCGGCTACACGTCGCAGCGCGCCGACGTCTCGGCGATCATCGAAGGCATTCTGGGCCAGCAGATGGCGGCCCAGGCGACCATGCTGGAGCGCTTCATCGGCGCCGCCGAGGCCGCGGGCTGGACGCGGGACGACATCGAATTCCGGCTGCGGCGCCTCGTCACCACCACCATCATCGGCGAGGTCCGCGTCGCCGACGCGAACAACGTCCCCCTCTACTCGAGCCTGCTGCCGTCCGCCGCGGGCGGCGCGGACGCGGCCCTCGTGCGCCCCGAAGACCTCGGCGAACTGGTCGAGGCGCCCGACGTCGTCGAGCACCCCACGGCGGCGCGCCCGTCCGACGGCGCCCTCTACAAATACGTCACCGCCGCCACCGGCGAATCGGGGCGGCGCGTACAGGTCGGCATTCCGATCGAAAGCACCTCGGGCAACCTGCTCTACTCCGTGTACCAGAGTGAAGCGGACGTCGTGGTCGGGCAGGGGAACCTCGAAGCGCTCTGGGTCGTGAACCTCGATCGGGACCTGGCGGCGGCCGCTCCCCGCGCGGAAGCGCAGGCCGCGGGCGACGTGACGGACGCCTGGCAGGTGTTCGAGGAGAACCGCGCCGCGGAGGTCATGGACGTAGCCATGGACCAGGGGCGCATGGTCAGCGCCGCCAGCCTGAGTCTCTGGTCGCCCGAGGACCGCGGCATCTGGGTCGCCTCGCCCCTCATCAACACCGGCGGGATCCAGATCGGCGGCCTCGCCCTCGCCGTGAACCTCGACGACATAGCGGACACGGTGCTCGACGAGACCCGGAACACCGTCCTCATCGCCGTCCTGCTGCTCGCGCTCACCGGCTTCGCGGCGGCGGGAGGCACGCGGTGGCTGACCCATCCGATAGAGGTCATCGCCGCCGCCGCCCGGCAGGTCGAAACGGGCAAGCCGCCGGACCAGGAAGCAATGCAGGAGGTGATCCGCCGCACGGACGAGCTGGGCAGCCTCGCCCGCGTCTTCTCCGACATGACGGTCCAGGTCTTCAACCGCGAGGAACAGTTGGAGACGATGGTGGCGGCGCGGACCCGGGAACTGCAGACGACCAACCAGCGCCTGCAGCTCGCCCACGAGGCCATCAAGCAGGACCTGTCGATGGCGAAGGTCGTGCAGGAAGCGCTGGTGCGGGAGGGCAACGCCGATTTCGGGACCTTCTCGTTGTCGGCGCGGATGACCCCGGCCCAGCAGATCGGCGGCGACTTCGTCGAATTCACGGATTCGCCGGGCGGAACCGTGTTCTTCGCGCTGGGCGACGTCTCCGGCAAGGGGGTCGCCGCGGCGCTGTTCATGGCCGCATCGCAGTCGGCGATGACGTCGGCGTTCGCCGAGCACAGCGGCATCTCCACGATCGCCAACGAGGCGAACCGCCGGCTCTGCCAGCAGAATCCGATGGGCCTCTTCGTGACCTGCGTGGTCGGCGTCCTCGACCTGGAGAGCGGCAAACTCGACTACGTCTGCGCCGGACACGAGCCCGCCTACATCATCGCTCCCGACGGAAGCCGGCGCGCCCTCTCCATGACCCGCGGCCTGGCCATGGGGCTCATGGACGACTTCGACTACGCGAGCGGCAGCGAGGTCATTCGGCCGAACGAAACCCTGTTCCTGTATACGGACGGTCTGACCGACGCCGTGAACCTCGACGGCACGCTGTTCGGCAAGGACCGCCTGGAGGCCTCGCTGGACGGCGCCGCGCAGCGTTCACCGGCGGAGATAGTGGACCACGTCTGGAGCGAGATCGGGGACTTCTCCACCGGGGCCGCCGCCGCCGACGACATGACCTGCCTGGTGATCCGCCACCGGTGACCCCCACGACGCGATGGGATGGATTGCGCCGGGCGCCGCCTTGGTGACGGGACCCGCGAATGCCGACGACCACACCAGACCATGCCTGAGCTTCACGTATCGCTGCCGGCCAAGTTGACCGAGGTCCGCAACCTGTCGGCCGCGGTCGAGGAGTTCGGAGACGGCAACCAGTTGCCGACGCCGACCGTCTTCGTGATCAATCTGGTTCTGGACGAGCTGATCACGAACGCCGTGACCCACGGCTCGTTCGAGGTGCCCGATCCCACGGTCGACGTCCACCTCGAGACGGACGGGGAAAACGTCACCCTGACCATGGAGGACAACGGGTCGCCCTTCGACCCGACCCAGATGAAATCGGAGGACGTGGACACGTCGTCGGTGCTGGAGGACCGGCCGGTGGGGGGCCTCGGACTGCACCTGGTGAGGACCTTCGCCCACGACATGTCCTACGAGTTCGTGGACGGCAGGAACCGCTTGACGCTACATCACCAAATTCAGTCGGAATCCGCGTGACCGGTGCGGTTGCGGGACTCCGGCCGAGGGACATCGATGAACATTGAAGTCGCAGAAGAACGGGAAGACGGGGCGCTGATACTGCTGCCGGTCGGACGGCTCGACAGCGCGAACGCGCGGGCGTTCGAGTCGATCGTCATGGACCACATCGGCAACGACGAACGAAGGCTCATCTTCGATTTCGGCCGCCTGTCGTTCATCAGCAGTTCCGGGATGCGGGTGCTCCTCATCGCCGCCAAGAAACTCGGCGCGAACGAAGGCACCATCGCCCTGTGCAACATGCAGGACCACATCGAGGAAGTGTTCCGCGTCAGCGGCTTCGATCAGCTCATTCCGATCCGCGACTCGCGCCAGGCCGCTCTCGAAGTCTCCTGACCCCGCCCGCACCGCCGGGGCGTGGTTTCGGACGCCGCCGCCCGGGGGCTGGCGGTTACGCCTTCTCCGGACGGCAGGGGCAGGTTGCGCCCGTCAGGGCGCGGCTTCGTCGACGTCGTACCGGATTTGCGCCGCCATCAGCACGTCGTGAAAGTCGCGGCACCAGGTCTCGATCTGCCGGAGACGTTCGCGGCGATCCTCGAGGCCGGGCTCGTCCGGCGGCCATCCGCTGCGTACGGCCCCGGTGATCCGCGCCCCCAGACGCCAGGCCTCGCCGGTCGGTCCCGGCCCGGGCGCGAGCGCCGACAGCTCGCGCGCCGCCCCCTCGGAAGCGCAACACAGCGATCGCGGCAGCCGCGGATCGGCGACCAGCAGGTCGAACACCCGATCCACCCGGATCGCCACGCCGTACCGCTGCACGTAGGCATCGAACGCGTAACAGAGACGCAGCAGGCTCATCCAGTCGTGGTCGGAGGTCTCCTCCTCCGCCGCCAGGGTCTCGTCCACGTGGGCCAGCAGCAGCGAGACCGCGAGCTGCGCGCGCTCGGTGCACCCGCCGATCTGCAGATAGCGCCAGCGATCGTCCCGATACATGGTCCGCCCGGCCACCCCCATGAAGGTGTCGACGTCTCGCGAGACCCCCGCATAGAAACCTTCCGGCGCGTTCTTCCAGACGTCCTCGATGTGCAGTCTCTTGAGCCGGAGACGCAGGTGGGCGCCGTTCAGGCAGGTCCACATCTCGGCGGAGATGCAGTGGCGCATCTGGCGCGCGTTTTCCCGGCTTGCGCCGAAGCAGTTCCAGAGCGAGTCGGGGTTGGAACGCTCGAACGTGAGGTCGTCGGCGAGGGCGAACGAATCCGCGAGGGTGAAGTCGTCGTCGAGGCCGCCGAACCCGATGGCGGGGCCGGGGGGCTGCCGGTCCAACGCGCGGTAGATGCGGCGCCAGCCGAAGTTGATCTCGCGGACGGGCCGGTCGACCAGGCTCACCATCTGCTCGCCGAGCAGACGGCAGAGGTGGCTCGTCCGCTCGAGGTAGCGGCCCATCCAGTAGAGCCCCTCCGCGTTGCGGGCCAGCATCAGCTTTCCAGCACCCAGACGTCCTTGCCGCCACCGCCCTGGCTCGAATTGACGACGAGGCTGCCCCGGCGCAGGGCGACCCGGCAGAACGCGCCGGGCACGAGACGGGTCTGCCGCCCCCGGAGCACGAAGGGGCGCAGATCGACGTGGCGGGGCTCGACCCGGCCATCGACGAAGCACGGCGCCCGCGAGAGCGCCAGCACCGGCTGGGCGACGAAGTCGGCGGGATTGGCCCGCATCTCGCGGGCATGGTCCTCGCGCTCGGCGGGGGTCGCGTGCGGACCGATGAGCATCCCGCGGCCGCCGGACTCGCCGACCCGTTTCACCACGAGGCGGTCCAGGTTGTCGAGCGCGTACTCGAGTTCCTCGGGCCGCCGGCAGACGCGGGTCGGCACGTTGGCCAGAATCGGATCTTCGCTCAGATAGTAGCGGATCAGGTCCGGCACGTAGGGGTACACGCTCTTGTCGTCGGCCACCCCGGTCCCCGGAGCGTTCGCCAGCACCACGCTTCCCTGCCGGTACGCCTCCATCAGGCCGGGAACCCCCAGCAGCGAGTCGGAACGGAAGACGAGGGGATCGAGGAAGTCGTCGTCCACGCGCCGGTAGATCACGTCGACGCGCCGCAGCCCTTCCGTCGTGCGCATGTGCACGACCCGGTTCCTGACCAGCAGATCGCGCCCCTCGACGAGTTCGGCGCCGATCTCGTCGGCGAGGAACATGTGCTCGTAGAACGCGGCGTTGGCCACCCCGGGGGTCAGCAGGGCGAGGGTCGGTTCGCGGCAGCCGGCGGGCGCGAGCTCGCACAGGGTCTCGCGCAGCAGGCGGCCGTAGTGCTCGACCTCCCGCACCCGGCACCGCCGGTAGAGGCGCCGCAGGCTCGCCTTCACGGCCCTGCGGTTGGCGATCATGTAGGACACGCCCGACGGCACCCGCAGGTTGTCCTCGAGCACCGCGAACCCGTCGTTGGTGCGCACGACGTCCGTGCCGCAGACGGCGACCCAGGTCCCGTGGGGCGGACTCAGGCCGCGCATCTCCTGCCGGTACTGGGGACAGCCGTAGACCAGGTCCCCGGGGATCACCCCGTCCGCGACGGCGCGGGCGTCGCTGTAGACGTCGGCGAGAAAGTGGTTCAGGGCGAGGACCCGCTGCACGAGGCCCGCTTCGAGCCGCCGCCATTCGGCCGCCGACAGGATGCGGGGAATGCAGTCGATCGGGATGATCCGCTCGTCGGCGGCCTCGTCGGCGTAGACCGTGAACGTGATGCCCTCGTTGAGGAAGGAGCGGCCGACCCGCTCCTGCATCTCGCCGAACTCGGCGTCCGACAGCCGGCCCAGGGCCGCGTGGAGGGCGCGGCTGGGCGATCGAACCGCGCCGTCCGGCTCGAACATCTCGTCGTAGACGGCGGGGTCGATCTCGTACGCGCCGAAGTCCATGCGGTGCCCCGGTCAGAGCCGCCAGATGATCAGCAGTTGTATCGTGTTCTCGTCGGAGTCGGTGCCGAGCTTGTTCGGCCAGTACTGATATTCGCCGCCCAGGAAGAGCTGGTTCGCGGCGCCGGTGATGGCCTTGCCGAGGTCCCAGACGAGCTGGGGCTGGGCCAGAATCCAGCTCTTGCCCTCGACGCCGTTCACGTCGGTGACGCCGGCGATGTACTCGGCATGGCCGAAGAACCCGAACGACTGGCTGCCCACGTCGAACCCCGCGCCCCAGTTGACGTCGACGTGCCAGCTGTTGCTCGTCTTCGGGGCGGCGTTGCCGGTGTTGCCGTCGATGAACGCGGTGATGTCGGTGTTCAGGAAGTAGAAGCCGGGCACCGTCCAGGACAGCCGGATGCCGGGCAGGTACTTGAAGAAGTTGGCGTCGGTGCCGAAGTTGATGCCGCCGATCAGGGCCACGTCGCGGAGCGGCCCGCCGCCCACCGGCCGCCGCGCCATCTTGCCGAAGCTGAGCGTCGGGTACCACTCGCCGTAGAAGTCCTTGTCGTTGAAGCCGTCGAGAACGCCGTCATCGATGTAGTCGATGAAGAAGAAACTGTCGCCCCCCGACCAGCCCGAAGCCTGCTGGAACGTCAGGATGCGGCTCGGCGTATCCTTATCCAGGAAGGGATTCACGAGGCGGCCGTACTGGAACTGGAACTCGGTCTGCGCGGCGGCCGGAGCCGCCGCCGCCGCGACCAGCACCGCCCCCGACGTCCACCGCCGCCATCCCGGAATCGTCTTTTTTGCACTCACCGTGTATCCTCGCCGACCCGTGGTTCGAAGGGCGCCGCTCGCCGAGCTCGCCGGGGAGCGCAGGGCCCGGGTCTCAGGCCCCCGACGCCCCGAGCTGTCGTCCGGCGGACGCCGCCGCCGACGCGCAGATCCTGGGCGCATGCCGCTGATTCCGCCATAGTATAATTCGACGGTGCCGGAATCGAACACCGACGCCGGGCGGGAACCCGCCGCGGCGCCGCGCGGCGCGGCGGCGAACGACGCCGCGCACGTGGCTTTCGACGGCGTCAGCAAGAGCTACGACGGACGCAACCTCGTCGTCCGCGACCTCGACCTGCAGATCGCGCGGGGCGAATTCCTCACGCTGCTCGGCCCCTCCGGCTCCGGCAAGACGACCTGCCTGATGATGCTGGCCGGGTTCGAGACGCCCACGTCGGGGACCATCCGCATCGACGGCCGCTCGATGCGGCGCCTGCCGCCGCGCAAGCGCGGCATCGGCATGGTGTTCCAGAACTACGCCCTCTTCCCGCACATGACGGTGGGCGACAACCTCTCCTTCCCGCTGGAGGTGCGCAGCCTCGCGCCCGACGACCGCCGCGCCCGCGTGCGCCGCGCCCTCGATCTGGTGCGGCTCGCCGGTTTCGAGCACCGGCGGCCGGGCCAGCTCTCGGGCGGCCAGCAGCAGCGCGTGGCCATCGCCCGCGCGCTGGTGTTCGAGCCGGAACTGGTGCTGATGGACGAGCCCCTCGGCGCCCTCGACCGCCGCCTGCGCGAGGAGATGCAATACGAGATCCGGCGCATCCACCGCGACCTCGGGGTCACGATGGTGTACGTCACCCACGACCAGCACGAGGCGATGGTGATGTCGGACCGCGTCGCCGTGTTCCGGGCCGGCGTCATCGAGCAGATCGCCTCGCCGGAGGCCCTCTACGAGGAACCGGAGTGCTCGTTCGTGGCCCGGTTCATCGGCGAGAACAACCGTCTGCCGGGACGGATCACCGGCGTTCGGGACGACATCTGCGACGTGGACGTCGGCGGCCGGCAGGTCCAGGCGCTGCGGGTCGTCCCCTGCGGGACCGGCGATTCGGTGCTGCTGTCCATCCGCCCCGAGCGCGTGTCCATCGCCCCCGAATCGGGGATGTACACCAACGAGTTCGAGGCGACGGTCGACGACGTGACTTTCCTCGGCGACCACCTGCGCATCCGGGTCACGGTCTGCGCCCAACCGGACTTCATCATCAAGATTCCGAACGTCGTGGGACACGGCGCGGTGCTGGAGGGCGACCGCATCCGCATCGGCTGGACCCCGACCGACAGCCGCGTCCTGGACGCCGACCGCGAGGCGGGCGCGGCATGACGCGCACCGGCGGACGATACGCGGCGGCGGCGCCCGCGCTGTGGGCGGCCCTGGCGGCGGCGGGTTGCGCGCCGCCGGCCAGCGAGTCGCTGACCGTCATTTCGTGGGGCGGCTCGTACGCGCAGGCGGTCACCCGGGCCTACCTGGATCCCTACACGGCGGAGACCGGCGTCGAAATCCGCCTCGACGACTACAACGGCGGGCTGGCCCAGGTGCGCGCGCAGGTCGAAACCGGCAACGTGCACTGGGACGTCGTCGATCTCGAGACCGCCGATGCGGTCAGCGGCTGCGACGAGGGCATTCTGGAGCCCATCGACCCCGCCCTCCTCGCGCCGGGGGCGGACGGCGCGCCGGCCGGCCGCGACTTCCTGCCCGACACGATAATGGAGTGCGCGGTGGGCACGCTGCTGTACTCCACCGTCTACGCCTACAACGCCGATCGCCTGACCGGCGAGAAGCCGGCCACGCTGGAGGACTTCTTCGACCTCGAGCGCTTCCCCGGCCGCCGCGGACTGCGGCGCGTGCCGTACGCGAACCTCGAGTTCGCCCTGATCGCCGACGGCGTGCCCCTCGACCAGGTGTACGCCGCCCTCGACACGCCCGAGGGGCTGGACCGGGCCTTCCGCAAGCTCGACACCATCAAGGATCACGTGGTGTGGTGGGAAGCGGGCGCGCAGCCCCCGCAGATGCTGGCGGACGGCGAAGTGGTGATGAGCACCGCCTTCAACGGCCGGATCTTTACGGCGCAGAACGGCGAGGACCAGCCGTTCGTGATCGTCTGGGACGGTCAGGTGCTGGACGTCGGCATGCTCGGCATCGTCGCGGGAACGCCCGATCTCGAGACCGCCCTCGACTTCCTGCGGTTCGCCACCACCACCGCGTCGCTGGCCGCCGTCAGCCGCTACATCGCCTACAGCCCCGCGCGCCGCTCGGGAGCGGCGCTCGTCTCGACGCACGCGGTGACCGGCGTCGACATGAACCCGCACATGCCCGCCCATCCGGACAACACCCGGCGCGCCCTGCAGAACGACTGGGCCTGGTGGAGCGACCACATGGACGAGATGAACGAGCGCTTCAGCGCGTGGCTGGCCCGGTGACCCGGCCCGCCCTGCGCGCGGCGGGACTGGCGCTGCCCCTCGTCGCGTTCATCGGCGTCACGTTCGTGGCGCCGCTGGCGACGATGCTGGCGCGCAGCGTCCACGACCCGGTGGTCGCCGACGCGCTGCCCGACACCCTTGCCGCCCTGCGCGGCTGGGACGGCCGGTCGGACCCCGGCGAACCGGCGTACGCGGCGGCCGCGCGGGAGCTGCTGCGCGCGCGGGAAGAGCGGACGATCGGCCGCGTGGCGAGCCGCGTCAACCGGGTGCGCGGCGGCCTGCGCAGCGTCCTGGTCCGCAGCGCGAGGCGGCTGCGGGACGTCCCGGGCGGCCCCTGGCGCGCGGCCCTGCTGGACATCGACGACGACTGGGGCGACGTCCGGACCTGGCGCGCCATCCGCACCGCCGGCGACCGCTTCACCGCGCGCCACTACCTGAACGCCGTCGACCTGCAGCGGCGGCCCGACGGTTCGATCGCCCGCCAGCCGCCCGAGCGGCGCATCTACCTGCCCCTGCTGTGGCGCACCCTCGTGGTCAGCCTCGGCATCACCGGGCTGTGCCTGCTGCTCGGCTATCCCATCGCCTGGCTGATCGCGCACGCGCCCCCGCGCCGCGCCGGTCTCCTGCTCGGACTGGTGCTGCTGCCCTTCTGGACGTCGCTGCTCGTCAGGACCACGTCGTGGATCGTGCTGCTCCAGACCCAGGGGGTGGTCAACGACCTGCTGGTCGCGGTGGGGCTGGTCGCCGACGACGGACGCCTCTCGCTGATCTACAACATGACCGGCACGGTGGTGGCGATGACCCACGTGCTCCTGCCGTTCATGGTGCTGCCCGTCTACTCGATCATGCGCGCCATTCCCCCGCAGCAGATGCGCGCGGCCACCTCGCTCGGCGCCGGCTTCCCCCTGGCGTTCGTCCGCGTCTACTGGCCGCAGACCCTCTCCGGCGTCGGCGCGGGGTCGCTGCTCGTCTTCATCCTCGCCATCGGGTACTACATCACCCCCGCCCTGGTGGGCGGCCAGAGCGGCCAGCTCATCTCCAACTTCATCGCCTACCACATGCAGACTTCGCTGAACTGGGGCCTCGCGGGCGCCCTCGGCGGCATCCTGCTGGCCTGCGTCGCCGTCCTCTATCTGGTCTACGACCGGGTCGTCGGCCTCGAACGCATGAGACTGGGATGAGCATGACCGCGGCCGCGGCCGGAGAGCGCATCGGACGCATCGTCCATCTGGCCGCGTGCGCGCTGATCTTCACCTTCCTGATCGCGCCCATCCTGGTGATAGTGCCGCTCAGCTTCAACGCCGAGCCGTACTTCACCTTCACCGAGGGGATGCTGCGCCTCGACCCCGACGCCTGGTCCCTCCGCTGGTACCGGCAGATCGCCGACGACGAATCGTGGCGGCGCGCGCTCGGCAACAGCCTGTTCATCGGCGTCGCGGCGACGGCGCTCGCGACGACGCTCGGCACCCTCGCGGCCTTCGGGCTGTCGAGCCCCGCCATGCCCGCGCGCCGCCTCGTGACGGGACTGCTGATCTCGCCGATGGTCACGCCGCTCATCATCTCGGCCGCGGGCATGTTCTTCTTCTATTCCGCCCTCGGCCTGTCCCAGACCCACGCCGGACTCGTCCTCGCCCACGCCGCCCTCGGCACGCCGTTCGTCGTCATCACCGTCACCGCCGCCCTGTCCGCCTTCGACGCCAACCTCACCCGCGCGGCGGCCAGCCTCGGCGCCCACCCGCTGATGATCTTCCGCCGCGTGCAACTGCCCCTGATCGCGCCCGGCGTCGTCTCCGGGGCCCTGTTCGCGTTCGCGGCGTCGTTCGACGAAGTGGTCGTCGTGCTCTTCATGGCCGGCGAAGACCAGCGCACCCTGCCGCGGCAGATGTGGTCGGGCATCCGCGAGCAGATCAGCCCCGCCATTCTCGCCGTCGCCACGTTCCTCGTCGCCTTCGCGGTGCTGCTGCTGCTCGCCGTCGACTGGCTCCGCCGCCGCGCCGCCCCGCCCGCCGGGAAGGCGTGACGGCGGCGGCGGGTGGCGTGCGACTCCGGACCTACTTCGCCAGCGGGTCCGGACGGAGCTGGAAGCGGACCACCTTGCTCGGGGTGCCCTGGCCGGTTTCGGCGTGGAACGGGGCGCGCGTGCTCCAGGTCGCCCAGAGCCCCCTGCCCTTCCAGCCGGCGTCGGGGTCGTCGATGCGGCCGTCCATCCACTTCGTGTAGAAGCCCAGCGGATAGGGCACGCGCAGGACGACCCACTCGCCGTCGCGCAGCGCGAGCAGCCCCTCGGCCGCGTTGCCGGTGTTGATGGGCACGTCGCGGCCCAGCCCGAAGGTGTCGAACTGATCGACCCAGGTATAGTAGCTCCCCTCGGCGCTGCCCGACGCGGCGACCCCCTTCATCTGGGGCAGCGGCTCCTCGTACAGCGTCCACCCCTCGGGGCAGTGCTGGCCAGTCGCGTCCGGTCCGTTCAACGGGCCGGCGCACCTGCGGCGGTCGAAGCTGGCGAGGTGGCCGCTGGCCAGCGGGGTCCACACGACGCCGTTGCGGTCGATGTCCATGCCGCGCGGCGAATAGCCGTCCTGCACCTCGGCGCCGGGGTTCCGGAACGGCACCTCGTATATCTCCGTCAGGCCGGTCTCCGGCGGGTCGTCGCCGGGGGCGAACCGCAGCAGCGCGCCGGGCATGCCGAGCGACGACCCCCAGATGCTGCCGTCGACGGGGTTGTAGGCGACGCCGTAGAAGCCGGAGCGGATGCGGGTGTCCTTCGCCGGGTCGGCCGGCTCGCCGGGCTCGACCCACGCGTCGCGCACGCCGTTGCCGTTGGTGTCGAGCACCAGCGGGCTCCAGCCCTGCGCCGCCTCTTCGTCACCGGTCTCGAGGAACAGCTTCGTGTCGAGCCACCCGATGACCTGCCCGCCGCCGCTGGTCCACAGCGTGTCGTTCTCGTCCTCGGCGAAGATCAGGTGGTGGGTGCCGAAGCAGGTGCCGACGAGGGTCATCTCGTCGGTCGCGGGGTCGTACACCGCGAGATGGCGGTTGGCGCGGGGGTTCGGGAACACGCGGGCCGACGGATGGTCGGAGCCCTCCAGGCACATCGGCGGGTTTTCGGGACCGCGCACGCGGGAGGTCAGCCACACGCGGCCGTCCTGGTCGAGCATGGGGTTGTGCACGTTCGACCGGCTGTCCCAGATGGCCTCGTCCCCCCAGTAGGGCGACGGCGCGAGGGGCGGGCCCGCGGCCAGCGGGGTGTCCGGGTCGCGCACCGGCACTTCGACCTGCCGGGCGGAGTGGCTCACCGGGTCGAGCACCGGCACGTAGTCGGCGCTCGCCTCGAGCGCGCCGTAGATCGGACCGTTGGCGTTCACGGTGGGGTCGCGCTTGTCGGTGGACGCCTCGTCGTGCAGGTAGGCGGTGGGGTCGGCCCAGTCCCACTGGGTGACGACGACGTTGCGCTCGACCCCGCGGGGACGCGGCGGCGCCGGCGGCACCTCGCCGGCCATGATGCGGCCGGTCCAGTCGGCGTACATCTCGAGGGCGCGGCGGCGTCCCATCCGGTCGAGCGCCCCGCTCATGCTGCCCCCGGCCTGGCCCGACTGGATGCGGCGGTCCCAGGCCGCCACCAGCGAGTCGAACTCGCCGAGCTGCGGCGGAATCTCGCGGGTGGCCTTGTTGCCGAGCCCGTGGCAGGCGGTGCACCCGCCCGACTTCAGGCCGCGCAGCCACGCGGACTGGTTCGGCACGCGCGGCGAGATGCCGTTCCCGTCGGGACCGGTACCCGGGAACTCGTCGGGCCCCGGCGCCTCGAGCAGCGAGTACCAGTAGCCGGACGGGTAGTACTCGGCGGCCGCCCGGGCGTCCGCCGCGGGCACGGCGGTCAGATCGAGACGGGTCCCCGGCGACACGCGCCGCCGGGGCGAGTCGACGAGTCCGTAGCCGCGCACCCAGACGTCGTAGCCGGCCTCGGGCAGGTCGGGCACCACGTAGCGGCCCTCGTCGTCGGTGACCACGGTGCGGCTGAACCGGGTCGGCAGGTCCAGGGTCTCGGCGATCACCCAGACCCCCGCCTCCGGCCCGTCGGGGCCGGTCACGACCCCGCCGACGTCGTCGTCGTCGATGGCCACCGCCGGCTGCGCGGCCGGTCCGGGGGGCAGGGCCAGCATGCCGGCGGCCACGCCGGCCGCGACCGTCCCGAGAAACGCCGCCTTGCTTCTCGTCATCTCGTCTCTCCCTGATTCCGTCTCTCCGCACCCCGCGCCCGGACGGCGCCGGCGCGCGGCAGGCAACGTGGAGCCGCCCCGCCGCCGCTCGAATCGCGTCCCTCGGATGCGGCCCGACGGCGGCCCGGCATGCTCGTCCGCCACGATCTCGACATGGACGTGCCACAATGTCAACCGTCCGGCGTCCGCACGAAGGTCGAACGGCGGGCCGGCGTTCGGGTCCGGGTCGGGTGCGACGTGGTCAGGTCGAGCATCGCGGCGGCGGCGCTGGCGGCCCTGCTCGGGTGCCAGTCCCAATCCTGGGAGCAGTACATGGACGCGGCGGCGTTCGCCCGGCAGGACGGCCGGATCGAAGAGGCGGAGGCGCTCTTCCTCCTGGCCGCGCAGGCCGCGGCGGGTTTCGACGACGCCGACCCCCGCCTCGCCCTGACCCTCGGCAACCTCGCCGAGCTGTACCACGCGCAGGCCCGCGACGAGGAGGCGGAGGCGGCCTGGCGGGAATCGCTGGCGCGGCTCGAACGGGCCGAGGGGCCGGACTCGTTGCGCGCGGCCCGGTTCGCGGTCGACGCCGCGGTGTTCTACACGGTGCTCGGCCGGGTCGAGGAAGCCGAACCGCTGTACCGGCGGGCCCTGGAGACGCTGGAACGGGCGCACGGCCCCTGGCACGCCGACGTCCTGGAGCTGCGCACGATGCTGGCGGGGTTCCTGCTGCAACAGCAGCGGCACGCGGAAGCCGAGCCGCTGTACGTCGAGGTGCTCGCGATTCTGCTCGACGCGCCCGAGCCCGAGCGGGACCACGACCGGGTGCTCACCGCGCTCGACGAGTACGCGGCCCTGCTGCGCACCACCGGCCGGGCCGACGAGGCGGCGGCGGCGGAAGCCCGCGCGCGGCGAATACGGGCGCGGTTCTGACGGCTCGGAACGCAACCTCCCCCACCCGGTCCGGGAGGGGCCTGACGGCTCGGAACGCGGCCTCCCCCACCCGGCCCGGGAGGGGGGCCGCGAGAAACGGAGACGACCATGAAACGTGCGATCGGTCCGGCATTCGGACTCCTGCTGGGGATCGGCCTCGCTCACGCCGAGGCGGCCACCGTCACCACCGTCATCGGCACCGGCGTCGCCGGACTCTCCGACGCGCAGGTCGCCAACCCCTACGGCGTGGTCGTCGGCCCCGACGGCGCGCTGTACTTCTGCGACCTGGACAACCAGCGCATCCGGCGGCTGGACCGCGAGACGGGGGCGACGACGACCGTCGCCGGCAACGGCGTGCGGGGCTACTCCGGCGACGGCGGACCGGCCACCGAGGCGGCCCTCGACATGCCGCACGAGATCCAGTTCGACGCGGCCGGCCATCTCTACGTCGTCGAGCGCGACAACCACGTGGTGCGCCGGGTGGACGCGGCCACCGGCATCATCTCCACCGTGGCGGGCACCGGCGAGCCCGGCTTCTCCGGCGACGGCGGGCCGGCCACCGAGGCGCGGCTCCGGCGGCCCCACAGCATCGCCTTCGACCCCGACGGCCGGCTCCTGATCTGTGACGTCGGCAACCACCGCATCCGCCGGGTCGACCCCGTCACCGGCCTCATCGAGACCTGGGCGGGCACCGGCGCCCGCGAGCCTGCCCCCGACGGGGCCCCGCTCGCGGGCACGCCCCTCGACGGCCCGCGGGCCATGGCCAGCGACCCCGACGGCAACCTGTACCTGGCGCTGCGGGAAGGCAACGCCATCTACCGGATCGACCTCGCGGCCGAGACCATCCACCACGTGGCGGGCACCGGCGAACAGGGCTACACCGGCGACGGCGGCCCCGCCCGCGAGGCCACCCTGGCCGGACCGAAGGGGCTCGCGTTCGCCGAGGGCCGCCTGTACGTCGCCGACACCGAGAACCACGTCATCCGGATGGTCGACACGGCCACCGGCGCGATCTCCACCGTGCTCGGGGACGGCCGCCGCGGCGACGGCCCCGAGGACGACCCCCTGCGCTGCCGCCTGGCCCGGCCACACGGCATCTTCTACGAGCCCGGCCGCGGGCTCTACGTCGGCGACAGCGAGGCCCACCGCATCCGGCTCCTGGAGTAGCCGGCGGCGATGCCGGGCGGGGGCGCGCGCCCGAGGACGCGATCTGGATGTACGACGGCCACTGGAACGCGGCCGGCCACCAGTGGGCGGCGGAAGCCCTGTGAAGCGGAACCCGGATGTCTGCGCTCGACCCTGGACCGGCGGCCGGTGACGAGGGGGCTGCGGCATTGGCGACCCATTCGGGGAAGTCGACGCGCCCGGCGGTTCCCAGCCGCCGCCCGATCGCCGCCAGCTTCGCGCGTTCCGGGCCTTCGCCGAGCACTGCGAGCCGCGCGTCGCGCGACGCCGCCGCGAACGCCCTGAGCAGGGTCAGATGGTCATTCTGCCGCACCGAGTGTCCCGCCCCCGCCGAAGAGGCAAAGTGGCGAACAGCACCCCGCGTCGGCCGGCGCGGCGAAACTTTCGCGGATTCCCCGCAGCGTTCGCACCGCCCGACGACCGCCCAGCCCCGCCGGTGTCGCCTCGCCGACCGTCAACCAACGAGGCGCTCCGGCTCGGCCGCCACGATCCCCTGCCCCGTGACAACGTTCATCGATTTCGTAGAAATCGATGCGTTCTGATACACTTTCATCATCGATCATCAATCCTGCCAATAATGATGAATCCATTCTTGGCAAGGGCCTCGTCGTGAAGCGGCCACGTTCCCCGCTGCCGATCGAGAAGCTGCTCGCCAAGCATCGCGGCCGCCTGCCGACGATACTGGCGCAGCACGCCTTCCACCCGACGGTCGACGGCCGCTACCTGCACTGGGACACGCTGCGCCGGCTCGACCCGCCCGGGGACCTGAGCTGCGAGGAATGGTGGACGGGCATCAAGCTGTCGCGCCACGGCCTGTCGCGCCGGGTCGCGCTGCGCGACGCGCGCGGGCGCCCCTTCCACTTCATGCTGCCCGACCGCGTCCAGGAGGCGCTGCACCACATCGACAGCAGCGCCAGCGGACGCATCGGGATGCCGGACACGGTGGCCAATCCGCAGACGCGGAACCGGTTCATCGTCAACTCGCTGATCCAGGAGGCCATCACGTCGAGCCAGCTCGAGGGCGCCTCCACGACGCGGGCCGCCGCGGCGCGGATGATCCGCGCGGGACGGCGCCCCCGGGACCGCAGCGAGCGGATGATCCTGAACAACTACCAGGCCATGCGGGCGGTCCGCGCGATGAAGGACTCGCCTCTGACGGCCCGGGCGGTCCTGGATCTGCACGTCACGCTGACGGCCGACACGCTACGCGACCCGGCCGCGGCCGGACGTTTGCAGCGGCCGGAGGACGAGCGCGTGGAGGTCTGCGACGCGGACGAGCAGGTGCTCCACCTGCCGCCGCCAGCGGTGCATCTGCCCGACCGCCTGAACGCAATGGTGCGGTTCGCGAACGGGCACACCGACGACGGCGCCTTCGTGCACCCCGTCGTTCGCGCCATCGTGCTGCACTTCTGGCTCGCCTTCGACCATCCGTTCGAGGACGGCAACGGACGCACGGCGCGGGCGCTGTTCTACTGGTCGATGCTGCATCACGGCTACTGGCTGTTCGAGTTCGTCTCGATCAGCCGTTTTCTCAACGAGGCTCCGGCGCAGTACGCGCGGGCGTTCCTCCATGCCGAGACGGACGGCAACGACCTGACCTACTTCATCGCCCATCAGGTGGACGTGATCCGGCGCGCCATCGACGCGCTCGACGAGTACCTGGAAACCAGGGCCCGGCAGGTACGGCGGGTCGAACGCATGCTCCGGCGTTCGACCGACCTGAACCACCGCCAGCTCGCGCTGCTCGCCCACGCGCTCCGGCATCCGGACGCCGAGTACACGACCCGGTCGCACCGGACGAGCCACGACGTCGCGTACGCCACCGCCCGCGCCGATCTCTTCCGCCTCGCGGCGCTCGGGCTCCTCGATCGACGGCGGGTCGGCCGCAAGGCCCACGTCTTCCGCACGCCTGCCGACGTCGAGACCCGGCTCGAAGCACTCGCCCCGAAGGATTGAGCCGGGCCGATTCGGTCGCAGGGCCGCAGCCGCTCCCGCGTTTCTCCGCGCGGCCGCGGTCTGTGATACCCGCTCTACGAAGCCGCGGCGCGGTTCGCCGCGAAGACGGCCGAGCACCACGGGCGGCTACCGGGGCATCTTGATCTGCAGCAGCTCGTACATGCGGACCACCGCGCGCGGGTCGGGGCGCGCCGCCGCCGGGCCGTAGTACTGCGTGTGGGCGCCGAGGTCGACGCGGCGGGCCGCGCCCTGGGCGGAGACGCCCTCGGCGTAGAGCGCGTTCACCTGGCGGTTCAGGTCCCGGAGATACGCCTGCAGGTGGTCGATCTGCTCGCGCTCGGTGAACGGCAGGCCGTGGCCGGGCACCATGACGTCGAACTCGAGCGCCTTCAGCCGGTCGAGCGACGCCGGCCACTCTTCGACGAAGCCGTCGCCCATGTACGGCAGGCCGTGGCCGCCGGGCCGCCCGACGAAGAAGTCGCCGGTGAACACGATGCGCTCCTCGGGCAGGAACACCAGGGTGTCGCCGCCGGTGTGGCCGCGGCCGGGAAAGTGCAACTGCACCTCGCGCCCGCCCTTCACCAGCGTCAGGGTGTCGCTGTAGGTCAGGTTCGGCGGGGTCGGCACGGTCTCCTGCAGCGCCTCCCAGTGCGCCTCCTCGATGCGGAGCCGGGTCTCCAGCCGGGCGCGCTCCTCCGCGTCGTCGGCCGCCGCGACCTCCGCCCGCCGCTGCTCGATCCGGTTCGGAATGTCCCGGGTGAACGAACGGTTGGTGCGCTGGCTGAGCACGTCGGACGACAGCATCGTGCGCACGAAGTCGTGGCCGATGATCTCCACGTCGTCGCCGAAGATCTGGTTCCCGTGCGCGTGGTCGAAGTGGTAGTGGCTGTTGAAGACGTACCGGACCGGCTTGTCGGTCAGGCCCGCGACGCCCTCGACGAGCCCGCGGGCGGCGGCCGGCGTCACCGACGTGTCGACCAGCATCACGTGGTCGTCGTTGACGATGACGAGCGAATTGCTCATGACCGTCATCGACCCGGTGCCGATCGCGAACCACACGCCGTCGGCGAGCTCCTCGAACCGGTGGCTCGGGCTGCCGTCGGGGCTCTGCAGGGCGGCGCCGCGGGTCTGCCACTGGGCCGCGAACACGGCCAGGGCGCCGAGGGAGAGGGTCATCAGGAATCGTTTCATCGGTCTTTCGCCTCCACGAGAACGCGCTCGTTGCTCGCCACCCGCCCCGGCGCCGGGGCGTGGTGATGCTCCACGTACAGATAGCCGCGGTAGAACCCGGTCCGGTCGGCGCGGCGCTGCCGGTCGCGGACGTGCACGGTCAGCGTGCGCGGGGCCTGCGCGGCATAGCAGTTGCCGCGGGCGGCGGTGCGCAGGTGCAGCCAGGCCATGCGCTGCTCCCGCGTCCGGCGGTACCGCGGGCGGTCCGCCGACCCCACGTCCGAATACGCCCCGCCCCGCATGTCGTCGAGCGGCGACGGCCGGTGGTCCGCCGGCCGGAGCGCCCGCCGGTCGCCGGCCGCCGCGAGCCGGTCCGCGATGGCCCGCATCAGGCGCGACGCCGCCGCGCACTCCTCCCGCCCGCACTCGGGATGCTCGCCGGCCTCGTCGACGCGATGGGCGAAGGGGTCGCCGAGCCGCCGCTGCAACTCGAGCACGCCGGGCGGCGGCGCGCCGAAGCGCACGACGCCGTCCGCCTGCCGCAACACGTAGCAGTCGCCGGGATGCAGATCGACGACCTCGACCCCGTCGTGCTGCGCGGGCAGCACCCAATGCCAGATATCGGGGGGCGGCCGCCGGTCGCGCTGCCCGGCTCCCGCACGTCCCTCCGGCGCCGCCGCGCCCAGCACCGCGCCTATCGCCGCCGCGGCGGCGAATCCCGCCGCCGCCAGTCGCCGCCGGCCGCGGATTTCTTCGGGCATCGGTCCGGCCATTCTAGCCCGGAAACCGCCGCCTGACGGCGCCGCTTGCCGCCCAACCAACCCTCCCGGCAGCCAACGCCGCGCCGCGGCGCAGACTCCAGGCCCCGGAAACCGCCGCCTGACGGCGCCGCTTGCCGCCCAACCAACCCTCCCGGCAGCCAACGCCGCGCCGCGGCGCAGACTCCAGGCCCCGGAAACCGCCGCCTGACGGCGCCGCTTGCCGCCCAACCAACCCTCCCGGCAGCCAACGCCGCGCCGCGGCGCAGACTCCAGGCCCCGGAAACCGCCGCCTGACGGCGCCGCTTGCCGCCCAACCAACCCTCCCGGCAGCCCCGGCCCGGATTCGACTCGCCGTGGCCGCCGGACATCGTTGGCCGCCGGCGGCGCCGAGTGTTATTCTGGACGCCGTACGGTACCAGGAGGTTCCCATGTGCCACCACCCGGCGGGATTGAACGGACGTGCGCGGCGCACCATCGCCTGCGCTCTTGTCCTGGCCTTCACCGGGGCTCTGATGCAGTGTGCGCACGCACGGCCGGGGGCGGGCGAACAGCCGGCTCTGCTCCCGCAACCGCCGGCGGCGGATTCCCGCGTCTTCAAGGACTGCCCCGGCTGTCCCGAAATGGTGGAAATCCCCGGCGGAACCTTCCGCATGGGTCTGGCCGACTGGTACACCAACAGCTCGGTACAGCCGGCGCATGACGTCACCCTCCGTCCATTCGCCATCGGCCTCCGGGAAGTCACTCGGGACGAATACGCCGTCTTCGCCGAATCCACCGGCCGGGACCCGGGCTGCACCGGGTACTATCCGGGGGACACCGGCGCCGCCCGGTGCCTGACCTGGTACGACGCCCATGCCTACGCCGAGTGGCTCGGCTCCCGTACCGGCCGGCCCTATCGTCTCCCGAGTGAATCGGAGTGGGAGTACGTCGCTCGCGGGTCCGACATCGAAGGCGCGACGAGGTTCGGCGTGCAGGATCTCTTCACCGGTGTCGCGGAATGGACGGCGGACTGCCACTTCTTCAACTACCAGGGCGCGCCGACCGACGGCTCCGCGTGGGCCGATGGTCCCGGCTGCCTGCCCAGAGTGATCCGCGGCCAAAGCGGTCACCAGCTCTGGGTGAGCCCCCGTGACAGATGGACGGACCGACAGAAGCGCATCCACATCGAGCGTTACGCCGCCAGGCGCAGATGGCTCCAGGCCCACCGCACGACATCCCGGATGGGCATGCGGCTGGCCAGGGATCTCGTGGGCTCACCCGAACCGTGATCGCCGGGGACCGAAGCAGACAGCCGCGGCGCAGTCTCGATCACGCACTCCGCCAGCCGGACGCCGGTCGCCTTGCCGAAGCCGATTCCTCCTCGCTACGTGCAGGCCCTCCCTTCGAACGGGCTCGCTCCGCGCCGGGCGTCCGGTGGTGGCGGTATGATCCCCGACAATCCGTGCAACGTGGCTCGACAACCGCGAGGAGCGAGACGATGACGCGATGGACGCACCCGATCGGCTGGATGCTGGCCGCGGCGGTCCTGGCTGCGCCGGGGGCGGCCGCCCAACAGGGGGCGCCGGCCAACGGCGAGTGGCCCACCTACGGCGGCGACCTCGGCAGCACCAAGTACTCGCCGCTCGACCAGATCGACGCCGGCAACTTCGGCGACCTCGAGATCGCGTGGCGCTGGCAGTCGGCCGACGCCTGGGTCAGCATGACGACGCCCGGCGGCGGCGAATGGAGGGCGCGGTCGGACGTGGTCTTCGAAGCCCTCGACCGGGACGACCCCGACCGCTGGCGCGACCGCCAGCCGCCCTACACGAACAACCTGAAGGCCACCCCGCTGATGGTCGGGGGCCGGCTGTTCCTCAACATGCCGACCTCGCAGGGCGCCGCCGTCGATGCCGCCACCGGGGAGACCCTGTGGGTCTACAACCCGAAGACCTACGAGGCCGGCACCACCACGATGACCGCGCGCTGGAACCAGCGGGGCGTCGCCTACTGGACGGACGGGTCGGCCGAGCGCATCTTCTGGGGCACGGGCAACGGCTTCCTGCTCTGCGTGGAGGCGGCCACCGGCCGCCCGTGCGCCGACTTCGGCGAGGACGGCCGCGTCGACCTGACCCGCGGCATCCCCCGCGCCGCCCGCGGCGACCGCGACTGGCTGAACGCCCTGCTCTACTCGGTGCAGTCGCCGCCGCTGGTGGTGGGCGACACCATCATCACCCCGTCGTCCATCTCGTCGTACAACATCACGCGGGAGGCCCCGCCGGGCTGGATGCGGGGGTTCGACGCGCGCTCCGGCCGCACGAAGTGGACGTTCCACACGATCCCCCAGGGCGACGAGTTCGGCAACGACACCTGGGGCGGCGATTCGTGGCGCGTCACCGGGAAAGTCGGCGTGTGGTCGATGATGAGCGCGGACCCCGAGCTCGGCCTCGTGTACCTGCCGACGAACACGCCCGCGCCCGACTACTACGGCGGCCACCGGCCGGGCGAGAACCTGTTCGCCGAGAGCGTGGTGGCCCTCGACGTCGAGACCGGCCGGCGCGAGTGGCACTTCCAGGCCGTGCACCACGGGCTGTGGGACTACGACTTCCCCGCCGCGCCGAACCTCGTCGACGTCGAGGTGGACGGCCGTCCCGTCAAGGCGCTGGCCCAGGTCAGCAAGCAGGGGTTCGTGTACGTCTTCGACCGGGTCACCGGCGAACCGATCTGGCCGATCGAGGAGCGCCCGGTCCCCACCGACACCGACATCCCCGGCGAGGTGGTCTGGCCCACCCAGCCGTTCCCCACCCGGCCCGCGCCGTTCGAGTACCAGGGCGCCACCGTGGACGATCTGGCCGACTTCACGCCGGAGATCCGCCGGATGGCCGTCGACGCGGTCGAGGGGTTCCGCCTCGGGCCGCTGTTCACGCCGCAGAGCCTGCGCGGGACCATCCAGCGGCCCAGCACCGGGGGCGGCGCCAACTGGTCGGGGGCGGGGGTCGACCCCGAGACCGGCCTGCTCTACGTGCCCTCCGTCAACGCCTTCAGCGTACGCAACTACCGCGAACCCGAGGCCGGCGAGGGCGCGACCCTGAACGTCATCGAGCTGCGCGGCGCGGGTACCCGGTCGCCGACCATGCCGCGGGGCCTGCCGCTGTTCAAGCCGCCCTACTCGCGGATGACGGCCATCGACCTGAACACCGGCGAGCACGCGTGGATGAAGCCCCTGGGCGACGGCGACCGGGTGCGGAACCACCCGATGCTCCGCCACCTCGACCTGCCGCCCCTGGGGGGCGACGGCAGCCGCAGCGGGCCGCTGGTGACCCCGACCCTGCTCGTCTACGCCCTGACCACCGGCGGCTCGACGGGCGGCCCGCGCCTCGTCGCGGCCGACAAGGCCACCGGCGAGGAGCTCGCGTCGGTCGACGTCCCGCGCGGGGCCATCGGCACCCCGATGACCTATCTCCTCGACGGCCGGCAGTACATCGCCCTGACCATCGGCGGCTCGCCGGTGCCCGAACTGATCGCCCTGGCCCTGCCGGAGCAGCGGTAGACGAATCACGAAATGACCACTTCCGCCAACCCCGCTCCCTCCTCGGCGTCCCACCCCGCCGCGTTCGCCCGGCGCCGCGTCCCGCACCGTGGCGGACCGGAAACGCCGTCCGGCGCCGCGCCGTCCGGCCGGGCCGCGCGCCTGCCCCGCCGCCGCGCCGCCCGGCGCCGGCTGGCGGCGGCCGCCGCGGCGCTGGTCCTGCACGCGGCCCCGGCCCCGGACGCGGCCGCCCAGGCGGGCGCGACGACCGGCGTCATCCGGGGCGTGGTCCGCGACCCGCTGGGCCAGCCGGCGCCGGGCGCGGTCATCGTCATCCTGCACCGCGAGACCGACCTGCAGACCATCGTCGAGACGACGCCGGCCGGCGCGTTCGTGCGGTCCCTGCTGCCGCCGGGCACCTACGACCTCACGGTGACCGCGGACGGCGGGTACGGGGTCGAACGCATCGAGGGCGCGGCGCTGCGCGTCGGCGAGACCTCGACCTTCGCGGTCGCCCTGCGGGTGGTGGCGGCGGAAACGGTCACGGTGGCCGCCGACGGCGCGCGGCTGGTCTCGACCGCCGACGTCACGAGCTCGCAGCGGGTGGCCGACGAGGTGGTCGACCGGCTCCCCAGCAACGGCCGCAACTATCTCGACCTCGCCCTGCTGACGCCGGGGGCGTCGATATCGCAGGGCCCGGACGGCGACGTGCTCAACATCTCCGGCCAGCGCGGCATCTTCAACAACGTGATCGTCGACGGCGCCGACTTCAACAACCCGTTCTTCGGCGAGCAGCGGGGCGGGCAACGGCCCGCGTTCACCTTCAACCAGGACGCCATCGAGGAGATCGTGGTCGTCAACCAGGGCGCGACGGCCGAGTTCGGCCGCTCGGCCGGCGGTTTCGTCAACGTGATCACCAAGTCGGGCACGAACGATGCGAGCGGGTCGGCGCACTACTACGGGCAGTGGGACGAGATCTCCGCCGCGTACTCGCGCGGGCGCGGCGGCGGCGAGCCCGACTTCGGGCGCAGCCAGTTCGGCGGCACCCTCGGCGGCCCTCTGGTGCAGGACCGCGCGTTCTACTTCGTGGCCTACGACCAGCAGGCGGCGGCCGAGACCCGGCAGACCGCGCGGCAGGTCGGGAACCCGGCCGCGCTCGGCGCCCTCGAGTCGTTCCTGCAGTCCCGGTGGCCGGGTCTGTTCGACGACGAGTTCGGGCCGATCCGGCGCACCGACGACGCGCGGTCGTTCCTCGCCAAGGTCGACTTCGCCTTCGACGCCCGGCACCAGTTCACCGCCAAGTACAACCACACGTGGTCGGAACAGGTGAACGGCACCTTCGACGTCGACGCGTGGGGGCGCTCGGCCAACGGTATCGAGCGGGATCGGTCGCACGCCGTCAACACCGGGCTCCGCTCGCTGCTCGGCAACACCCTCTCGAACGAGTTCCGCCTGCAGTGGGCGCGCGAAGACCGGCCCCGCTGGTACGACGGCCCGCTGATGCCGGGGGCGCCGCGGCCCGGCCAGCCGCAGTTCGACCGGCTCGGCGGGCGGCCGTTCCCCGACGTCGGCATGGACTTCGCCGACGGCTTCCGCATCGGACTCCCCTTCTTCCTGCCCATCGACCCGTCGTACGACACGCGCCTGCAGGCGCTCGACAACGTCTCGGTCCTGCTGGGCCGCCACCTCGTCAAGGCCGGGGTGGAGTACAACCGGACCCGCGCCGCGCAGCAGTTCATCGGTTTCGCGAACAGCCGCTACCTGTTCGACTCGGTGGACGGCTTCGTCAATTTCGTGACGCGGGGCCACCGCTACGTCACGTGCTCGGACGGGTCGAGCAGCGACGCCGGCGTCTGCCCGGCGGGAACGGAGATCACCGGCCCGGTGCTGTTCTACCTGCAGGCGGCGACGGTGCCGGGAATCCCCGCAGACCGGCTCGGGCGGCAGGAGCTTGGCACCCAAGAGCTGGGGATCTTCGTGCAGGACACCTGGACGCCGCACGACCGCCTCACCCTCGACTTCGGCCTCCGCTGGGAAGGCACGTGGCACCCCGACGTATTCGTCGCCCCGGAGGAGACGTTCTTCGCGCCCTATCTCGACGATCCCCGCTTTCCTTCCGACGGCCGGATTCCCGACGACCTCGACAACTTCCAGCCCCGCCTGGGGCTGGCGTGGGACGCCGGCGGCGACGGCCGCACGGTGGTGCGGGCCAACGCCGGGTCCTACGTCGCGCGCATCCCGCTGCTCGTCTTCGCGGGACACCGCACCACCAACGGCGCCTTCCAGCAGCTCATCTTCCGCAGCAGCGCCGCCTCGCCTGCGCTCGGACCGGTGCCGCCCCTCGACCGGCAGCTCGACGGATCGGAGACCCGGCCGTTCCTGCCCGACGTCCAGGTCGCCGACCGCGATCTCGAACTGCCGCGCACCTGGTCGTTCAGCGCCGCCGTCGATCGGGACCTCGGTCGCGGCCTCGCCGCCAGCGCCACCGTCACCCACGCCCGGACCGACAACCTCTTCCGGTTCGTCAACCGCAACGACCCCGCGCTCGGCGCGCCGTTCGGCGTCGGGACGCACCCCACCGGCGGCGGGCTGGGCGCCCTGACCGTCGCCGAGAGCAGCGCCCGGTCGCGCTACCTCGGGGTGACGCTGGGCCTGCGGGGCCGGAACGCGTTCGGCGGACGGCTCACGTTCGAGACGAACTACACGCTGGCGTTCGACCGCTCCGACGACGACAACGAACGCGACCCGTTCGTCTTCCGCTACGCGAGCGCGGCCGACCTCGCGCCGGAGTACGGCTGGTCGGACCGCGACCGCCGCCACGGCGCGAACGGCTACGTCCTGCTGACCCTGCCCGGCGGAGTGCGCTTCGACAACGCCTTCCAGTACCTCTCGGCGTCGCCCGTCTCCGCCCGGTGCGGGGCGCCGGACGCCCGCGCCGCGCAGCCGCCGGACCGGATCTGCGCCGACGGATCGATCCTCCAGCGCAACACCCTGCGCCGCGAGAACGAGTTCTTCACGTGGGACGTCCGGCTCGCGCGGCGCTTCGGGCCGGCCGGCGGCGCCTCCGTCGAGCCGGTCTTCGAGATGTTCAACGTCCTGAACGCCGACAACCTCCTCGACACCGCCCAGGGGTCGCTGCTCTTCAACTTCGACGGCACGATACGCAGCGGGCTCGGCGACACCCGGCGGGCGCAGGTCGGCGTCAACGTCCGGTTCTGATCCCTGCCCCGTCGTCTTCGACACCGACCCGGCCGTCTTCAACGACGACGCCGCGGCCTCGGCGATGCTCCTCGGCCGGCCCGACCGGGTCGAGGTGCTCGGGGTCACCCGCGCGGCGCGCCGGTTCCGCCGGCGCTGCCCGGGCGGGCGCCCCCTGCTGACCGAGGCGCCGACCGTGGTAGGATTCAGGCATCGGCCCATCCTGGGGAGGGTTGCGGCGGCAACCGCGCCCCCCTTTTGCCAGGGGGATGGAGTCGATTCGATGAGCGTGATTCCCTTCAACCATCGCCCGGGACTTCCTTGGCAGGAGCTTCGCCGCATGAAACGGATGCTGCTTTCGGTCGCCGTCGGCCTCGGGCTGTCTTCCTCCGCGGATGCGCAGGCGCAGGCGCCGCCGCCGCTCATCACCGAGGCGTTCGCCGACGCGGAGACCGCCACCCTGACGTTCAACGGCGCCGGGTTCCGCGAAGGGTTCCCGGTCGTCACCCTCGGTAACAACGAGCTGCCCGTCCGTTGGGTGACCGAAGCGACCGCGGCTACCTGGCTGCCGGAACTTCAACCCGGCACGTATCGGTTGATCGCCCGCTGGCCCGACGGGGCGCAAGCGGACTTCTACTTGACGCTCGGCGCCGTCGGCCCCGCGGGACCGGCGGGGTCACCCGGCCCGAAGGGGGACCAGGGCCCGCCGGGGTTCGGCGGCGTTGCGCATTTCGGGGATGCGGCGGCGGAAGGCGGGGTCGCCGCGGCCACCACGCAGCCCCCGTACAATCACGGCAACGGCACGAATGCCCTCGGCCGCCTTACCACCGGCGCCAGGCGCAATACCGCGTTCGGTTGGCACGCAGGCGACAAGATCACAACCGGGAGCCACAACACGGTCGTCGGCGGGCAAGCCTTGTCAGGGTCAGGCGACTTCAACGGGACAGGGAACACCGTGGTCGGCGCGGCTGCCATGCAGTTCAGCGGGCAACACCCTTACGGCAACACGGCGGTCGGCTACGGCGCGTTGCGCGCCGCCCGGGGGTCCAACAACATCGCAATCGGGCGTAACGCCGGTTCCGAATACCGCCTGCCGCGCATCGGGGCGGGAAACGACAACATCTTCATCGGCACCAACGCCCGGAACAGGACGGGGCAAAACAACATCTACATCGGCTCCGACTTGTATGCCAAGCCCCTGAGTGAAGCGCAAGAGCACGAGCCGACGCTCGGGGAGACCCGCACCATCCGGCTCGGCAACTGGGCCACGCACCGGTATACTTATCTGGTCGGGCAAGTGTATTACGGGAATCCGCCGACAGAGCTTGCTGTAGCCATTGGAAATGCCGGAGCCCCCGCCATGCGCGCAGTGGAAGCCCTTGCGACTCGCGTAAAGGCTCTCGAAGACGCTCCCTGACCGCCCGCACGCCCGTCTGACCGTTCGCCGGCCCGGCGCGCCGGGATGTAACGGAGTTGTGAGGGGCCGCCCGGCGCGGCTCGTCACGAAGCGCGGTGGGGGCGCATCCCCGACGGCCCGTCACCGGGCGGCCACGGTGGCCTGGAACTGGATCGAGGCGGTGTCGTCGTCGCTGTCGGTGACCGTGTAGGCGAAGGTGGTCGCCGGCAGGACGGCGGTCGGGGCGCCGGCGATGGTCCGCGCGACGGCGTTGAACGCAAGGCCGGCGGGCAGCGCCGGCGAAAGGCCGTAGGTCAGCGGCGGGTTCCCGCCGCGCGCCGCCGGCAGCGTCAGGCTGACGGCCGCGCCGACGGTCCACGTCTGGTTCGGAACCAGCTCCGCGAACGCCGGCTGCATGTCGTCGGGCGAGAAGGGGTTGAGGGAACGGAGGTTGTCGCAGCCGCCCAGGAGGCCCACGGCGACCAGCATCACCAGCGACAGGATGTTTCGGCTCATGTCGGGTGGATTATACCGTCGAGCGCCCGGCGGACCTCCGGCATGGCCGGTATCCGCCCACCGCCGGCCACGGTCGTCCGTCGGCGCCGCGGGCTGTTAAACTTTCCGGCCATGTCCGACCTGCCCGCGGCCGGGGCCGAGGCGCCGGCCTTCTCGTTGACCGACCGGAAGGGCTCGTCCCTGGCGTTCGACGGCGCCGGCGCGGCCGGGGCCACCCTGCTCTTCTTCTTCAAGCACGACTGCGCGACGTGCGAGATGACGGCGCCGCTCGTCGAACGGCTGCACCGCGCCCTCGCGCCGCACGGCCTGCGGGTCGCGGGGGTCTCGCAGGACCCCGAGGCCGACACCGCGGAGTTCGTGGACCGGCACGGGCTGAGCTTCGCCGTGGCGCTCGACGCCGACCTCGCGGTGTCGGCCGACTACGGGTTCGACGCGGTGCCGGCCCTGGTGCTGGCCGGCGGGTCCCGCCGGGTCCGGCGCAGCTTCGAGGGGTTCGCGAAGCCGGACCTCGCGGCGCTGGTCCGGGAGGCGGCGGAGGCGTGCGGGGCCGCCGCGCCCGAGATCGTCCGGGACGACGACGGGCTGCCCGACCATCGTCCGGGATGCGGTTCGAAGGTCCACGACCCCGACGCGGCCCGGCGCCTGGCGGTGCGGCGCGGCGCGGCGGCGCTGGGAGCGCGGCGCGTGCGCATCCCCGTCGACGACGACCCGTTCGAGTTCATGGCCGCGCGGGGACTCGGCGACGGGCTTCCCGTGGTCCCGCCGACCGAGGAGCGGGTGCTGCGCATGCTCGAGGGCGCCGCCCGCCCCGCGTCCGACGTCGTCGCCCGCGTGCCCCCCAACCTGGCCCCGGCCACGGTGGAGAAGGTCGCCGTCAACGCGGTCATGGCCGGCTGCCGGCCGGAGTACCTGCCGGTGGTCATCGCGGCCGTGGAGGCCGCCTGCACCGACGCCTTCAACCTCCACGGAGTACTGGCGACGACCTACTTCGCGACGCCGGTCGTCGTCGTCAACGGGCCGATCCGCGGCCGCATCGGCCTCAACTGCGGCGGCAACGTCTTCGGATCGGGGTTCCGGGCCAACGCCACCATCGGGCGGGCGCTGCAGCTCCTGGTGCGCAACGTGGGCGGGGGCCGCCCCGGCGAGGTCGACATGTCCACGCTCGGGCAGCCGGGCAAGTTCACCTGCTGCATCGGCGAGCACCAGGAGGTCAGCCCCTGGGAGCCGCTGCACGTCGAACGCGGGTTCCCGGCCGGGGCGAGCACCGTCACCGTGTTCGCGGGCGAGGCGCCGCGGGCGATCCGCGACCAGTTGTCGCGGACCGCGCGGTCGCTGGGCGCGAGCATGGGGTGGTGCATGGAGACCGTGGCCCATCCCCGGCTGCACCACATGGGCGAGGTCCTGCTGGTGGTCAGCCCCGAGCACGCGAGGACGTTCGCGCGCGACAACTACAGCAAGGCCGACGTGCGGGCCCGCATCCAGGAAGTGACGGCGAGGCCCCTGCGCGAGCTGCTGCCCGACGCCGAGTGCCGGAAGGGCATGGCGCTCGGCGCCCTGCCCCCGGAGTGGCTCGGCCCGGACGGCCGGCCGACGGCCGAAGCCCTCGACACCCCCCTGCCGAAGTTCCGCCGCGGCGAAGACGTCCTGATCGTCGTGGCCGGAGGCGCCGCCGGCAAGTTCTCGGCGGTGGTGGGCGGCTGGGCCGCCGGCGCCGCCGGATCGGCGGCGGTCACGCGGGAGATCACGGGCTGAGCCGGGGGGCGCGGCGGCGCCGCGGATTCCCGGGCCCGCGGCCAGGACACGAGGTGAACGACGTGCGCAACGAATCTCCGATCATTCTGGACCCGACCGACGAACGCGCCCCGCTGGCGCGGCGGCCGGCGGCCCGCCCCGCCCGCCTGGAGGGCGCCCTCGGCATCATCGACATCGCCAAGGCCCGGGGAGACGTCTTCTGCGACGAGGTCGAGCGGCTCGTCCGGGGGCGGCTGCCGTCCCTCGAGGTCGTCCGCCTGCGCAAGCCGACGTACACGAAGCCGGCCCCGGACGATCTGCGGGACGAGGTGGGGGCGCGGTGCCGGGCCGTCATCCAGGCGCTGGCCGATTGAGGGTCCTGCACGTCGTGCAGTGTGCACGACCTGGTCGACTACGAAACCCGCGGCATCCCCGCCGTCCTCGTGGCGTCGAGCGAGTTCCGGCGCCCCGCCCGGATGCAGGCCGAGGCCCTCGGCATGCCCGCGGTCGCGAGCCGTTCGGTGTTCGTGCCGCATCCGATCCAGGACGCCACCGACGACGAGATGCGGGAGAAGGCGCGCGATGCGATGGACGCCATCCTCGCCGCGCTCGTCGCCGGGCCATGAAGCCGCCGGGAGCCGCGCCCCGGCCGGCGGCCCGGTGAGGAACCCGCATGGACGCGATCGCGTTGACGACGATCGTCGTCTACCTGACGGCCGCCACCGCCGCCGGGAGCCTCATGGCCCGCCGCGCCCGCGGCTCCGCGGGCTGGGCGGTGGCGGGCGGCGGCATGTCCACGGCCATGGTCGCCTTCGGCGTCGCCGGCACCCGCATCGGGGGCGCCGGCACCTACGGGGTGGCCGGCGACGTCATCGCCGGCGGCGTCTGGAACCTGTGGTGGTACGGCATCAGCACCTTCCTCGCCCTCGCCATCGTCGGCATCTTCTTCGGCGTCCCCTACCGGCGCTTCCGGCTGCGCACGGTCGGCGAGCTGTTCACCATCCGCTTCGGGAGGCGGCGGTGCCAGCGGCTCACGAGCCTGTGCGTCCAGACCGAGTACGCCGTCGTCAACCTCATCGAGGCCTACGTCATCGGGGTCATCCTGAGCACGCTCACCCCCCTGTCGATGTTCGGCGGGGTGATGGCGGCGGCCGTCGTCTTCTCCACGTACGTCTCGCTCGGCGGGCTGTGGGGCACGGCGGTCACCAACCTGATCCACTGCACGGTCGTGCTGGCCGGCCTCGGCTGGGTGGGCGTGACGGGCATCGGCCAGCTCGGCGGCTGGTCCGAGGTCACCGCCGCCGTCGGCGTCCACCTGGCCGCGGCGTCGGTGGACGAGGCGGCGTGGTGGGGGTTCGCCGGCGCGGGGTGGCTTCCCGTCGTCGGCATGTTCTTCGCGGCCGCCGCGCACACCCCCGCCGCCTCGGTGTACACGAACTACTCGACGGCGGCCCGGAGCGAGCGGCGGATCGCGCCGGCGTTCCTGCTCGGCGGGGCCATAGCGGCCGCGATGTCGGTGCTCGCGGGCCTCGTCGGCATCCTGACCACCGCCCGCTACGGCCTCGACACCGGACTCGGCGGCTACCGCAACCTCACGACCCTGGCTTCCGGGATCGACCCCGTGGCCGGCGGCGTGGCGCTGGCCGCGGTGCTGGCCGCGGTCATCTCGTCGGGCGGCCCGATCCTGCTGTCGAGCGCCACGATGGTCGTGCGCGACTGGCTGCCGTCCGCGCGCCTCCGGACCTCGGAGCGGCAGCTCGCGGCGTACCGGGCCGCCACCACCGTCTACGCCTTCGCGGCCGCGCTCGCGGCCTGGTTCGTCGCCACGCGGACGACGATATCCATCCTCGACCTGCTGCTGTTCGGATTCGCCATGGTGGTCCCGCCGGCGGTGGCCCTCGGCTATCTCATCTACTGGCGCCGCACCACCGAGCAGGGGGCCTGGTGGGGCATGGCCGCCGGATACGGCGCCGGGCTGGTCTGGTTCGCGGCGATCAAGATCGCCCTCGCGGCCGGCGTCGCCGTCCCCGAGTCGGCGGGATTCGCGGTCCGCACGCTCGCGCATGCGCTCACCGTCGACGGCGAGGGCCTCGATCCGTCGTACGTCACCTTCTTCGTGCCGCTGGCCGTCGTTCCCGTCGTGTCGCGGTTCACGCCGGAAACCGACGCCCGCGACTTCCACGAGATACTCTCCGGCCGCCGGCCGGCAGCGGTGGAGCCGGACCGGTAGCGCTACCAGACGTCGTCCCGTTCCAGACGGAACCCCGGCAGCAGCGGCCCGGCCGAGAGGTGTCGAAGAAGCTGATGAACCACGTGCACCACAACGCGCTGCACTTCCTGCACTACAACTTCTGCCGGGTGCACAAGTCCTTGAGGATGAGCCCGGCCATGGCGGCCAGCGTGACCGATACCCTCAGAGACACCGCGTGGATCGTCGGGCTGATCGACGCCCGCGCCCCCAAGCCCGCGAAGCCGGGGCCGAAGGGACCGTGGAAGCACAAGAGCAGCGGGGCGCGCGGTCCTGGCTGGCTAGCGGCGGCGTAGCGCGTCGTTTCGTGACGGCTGCATGACGCTGTCGGTCGGTCACCCGGGCGACCAGGCTGCGAGCCGCGCCCGAACCTCCGCCTTCGGCAACCGGCAACGAGGATGCCTGCTGATGGCTTCAAGTCCGGCGCGCAGTCGCTCCCGGCTCACGACCGCTTCTTCGAGCAGGCGATCGAGCAGCCAGAGCGCTCCGTGACAGTCCACGCCTTCCCGCCCGGCCACTTGGCGCAACCGGGCGTCGCCGGTCAGCAGCATCCAGCCGCTGGTTTTCGCCAAGGCAAGCGCGAAGCTGTCCGGCAGCGACAGCGACCAGTTGGCGCGATGGTACCCCAGCGCCAGCGCGACACCGTCGCCGTCCAGTGCCGCCACTTTCAGTCCCCGCTTGCGGAGATCGTCGCCGCCGCCACCCTTCAACTCGCGCTCGAACAGCAAGTCCGGCACGACGAATTCGTACGAAAGCCGAAAGGCGGTCGCGAGCAGCGAGCCGCGTTCCAGATCGAACAGCACGGAGGTATCCGAGACGACAACCATGACCGCGGGTCCGTCTACGGCGCCCCGGCCTCGTCCGGCGGTGGTTTCTCCATGCGGCGGTTCAGATCACGGACCGGGATGCCGAGCAACTCGGCCGCCTTGGCCTCGGAGATCGCTCCTTCCGCCAGCGCGCGGAAGCAGAGGCGGTCGAAGCGCTTCGGCGTCTCGCCAGGCATCGCCAGCGGCTCCTGGTACGGCGGTCGCCGCCAGCCGAGCCGGGAGAACTCGCGAAACAGCCGCTGGACCACCGGCGGAGTGAAGATGCCGAGATCCCGGCAGCGACAGGTGAGCGCCTGTACGCTCACGCCGAAGAGCCGCTTGAGGTCGAACAGCTCGTCCCACCCGATGGAGCTGCGGCGTGCGCCGATCTCCGACCGGAGCGCCTCGGCCGGCATCAGGAACGCTCCGGCGAAACGGTGCGACGCTTTCTCCACGTCGAGACGCGCCGCGACCTGCAGGGCCATGTGGCCGAGCTCGTGCGCCAGCGTGAACCGTTGCCGTTCCCCCCACGTCGCTCGGTTGACGACGACCACCGCCGAGGCAGCACCGCCGCCGCGCCGCACGCTTGCGGTCAGGCCGTCGATGGTCCGCAGGTCGACGGCCAGCACCTTGATCCCTCGTCCTTCGAGCAGCTCGACCACGTTCGGGATCGGATCGATTCCGAGTTTCCAGTCCGTACGGAGGCCGCGCGCGGCGTACTCCGCCTCCGCCACGTCGTCGACGACCGGATACGGCGCATCCCGCGGCCGGTCCCATCCGACGTTCGGCAGCCCGAGGACCGCCTCGACGGTCAGATACCGCTCCAGCAGGTGGACCACCTGCGCTTCCACCTGCGCCTGCTCCCGCCTGCTGGTGAGCTTCTTCTTCCTGAACTCGACCGAATCCAGGACCAGATCCGGATCGCCAGCGAGATGGTCCACTGAAACGTGGAGCGCATCCGCCAGCGCGATCAGGACGCCGGAACCAGGCACCGCCTCGTCGCGCTCGTACTTGCTGATCGCCTGCGCCGTCACCCGCCGACCGATCCGGGCTTCCAGATCACGCAACGACAGCCCCGCCGCGGACCTCGCCACCTTCAGTCGTCGGCCGATCATGGGACTCCCCTGCGCACGGTAGGTTGACGGAACCGGGTTTCGGCGAGCGCGCGGCCCCCCGCGCGCCGTTCGTGTATCCCCGTGGACCCCGCGCGCGGTTGACAGATTACCGAACCCATGCTATAAATGTCAACAGTCGTCGAGATCGAGATCCACGATGGCCGTGGTTCAAAACCCCGTGTGAGGCAAGTAAATGAAGACGAACCGCCCAACCACCACCCTGCCGGCTCAACTGTCCGTCCCGGTTGACGTCCTTCTGGCCGACGTCGCGATTCGGATCCAGCTCAACCGATCGGATTACAAAAAGGCCGTGAACCGGTACCAGGTGATCAGCGAGTGGATCGAACGAAACGGCAGCCCCCTCGAGAATCGTGTCGACCTCTTCTACCCGCAGGGATCGATGGCGACCGGATCGACCATCGCGTCGAAACTGCGGACTGACGAATTCGACATCGACATCGCCGCGCAGATCCAATTTCCGCGCGACGTCACGGCCCAGTGCGCCCTGGATCGCCTGTACGCGGCAATACGAGGAGAACCCGACTCCAGATACTATGGGATGACGAAGCGACGAACACGATGCGTGACCGTCAGCTACCGCGACAACATGCATCTTGACGTGACGCCCATGCAAAGGCGATCGGGCACTCCGGAGCGCGAGAGTCGGATCTTTCATCACCGTGCGGAAGCACTGCATGAACCGGGGTCCTGGCATGTCGCTAATCCTTACGGTTTCGCGCAGTGGTTCCAAGGCAAAACATCGGGTGTTCGGCGTCAACTACTTTGGCCGCTTGGCGACAATTATTTTGGCCGGTTCAGATCAACGTGGATCGAGATCGATAACAGTGGTGTCCGTGGACCGTGGGGCGGCGCTTGTGCTGTCCAGGCGGGGGTGGGAAAACGCGAAGTCTCGGCGGAACAACCCGGCATGACGCGGCGCCGACGCCCCCCCGACACCGGCCAGCCGACGGAGGTTCACGGCTCGCGCCGGCCCCGACGCGGCGGTCGGGCGCGCCGTCCCCGAACCGCCGGACGGCACGCCGCCCGCGTGTAGTGGACGGCCGGGACGCCCCCGTCCAGGCCGGGCCGCAAGGCCCATAACTGCTGTCTGAGCGGAGGGACGGACGGTGTGTCACCCGAAGGGCCGGAGCGGAGCGGAGGACGCGCGCAGCGCGTTGACATGCCGTCCGGCCCTCCGCTACTCCGACGGGACCTGCCCGCCGTGCGGCCGGTCAGGTGAACACCGTTGGTCGGTCGATTCCGGAGCCGGGCAGCCCGTGGACCGCGCCAGCGGCATGGAAAAACGGGCTCTCCGCAATGCGTGTGGCAGGTCGGGTCGGCGATCGTCGGGCCGGCGGGGGGCGGCCGGGCAACGCCGGCGGCCTCCGCGCAGACACCGTCCGGGGCGTCACGAGGCCGGCCGGCGGCGGGTTCGGGGCAGCAGCGGGCCGGGGGCGCGCCCGCGGGACGCGGGCGGCGGCGGCGACTTGCGGCGGGAACGGTCCGTTCGGTAGCTCGGCACGTCGAACTCGAGCACGACGGCGTGGTGCACCAGACGGTCGATCGCCGCGGCCGTGGCCATCTGGTCGCGGAAGATCCGGTCCCACTGGCTGAAGACCAGGTTGCTGGTCACCATCACCGAGCGGCGCTCGTACCGCTCGGCCAGCAGCGTGAACAACACCTCGGCCTCGTCCGAACTCTGCTGTACGTAGCCCAGGTCGTCGAGCAGGATGACCTCGAAGAGGTCGAGCTTGCGGAGGGCGCGGGGCAGGTCGAGGTCGCGTTTCGCGCCGAGCAGTTCCTGGACCAGCGCACAGGCGGGAGCGCACAGCACGCTGTGGCCGGCCTCGACCAGCGCGTGCCCGACGGCGCACAACGCGTGGCTCTTGCCCACGCCCGGCAGACCGAACGCCAGCACGTTGGTCGCCGTCTCGAGGAACGCCCCGGCGGCCAGCGTCTCCAACTGCTGCACGACCGGCCCCGGCAGGCGGCCGCTGTCGAGCGTCGCGAACGTCTTGCCGGGCGGCAGCCGCGAGGCGCGGCGCAACCGCGTGATCCGGCGCTGACGGCGGGCGTCGGCTTCCGCCTCGAACACCTCGAGCAGCACCGGCAACGCTCCGTGGTGGCCGGCCTGTGTCAGCCGCGGCACCAGGTCCTCGGCCGCCGTCACCAGGCCGAACTTCGTCAGCAGCGTCGTCACCTGCGTGCTCGGCGCCGTCATCCGGGCAGACCTCCGGAGATCAACGCGTCGTACTGCGCCAGGTCCGGACGGGGAACGTGAACCGCGGGGAGCGCCGGAACCGCCGGACGAACCTCGGCCCGGACGCCGGCGTACTCGCACGGGGCGCCGGCGGCGAGCCGGGCGCGAAGCGCCGCCTCGACCCGCCGCTCGCCGGTCGTGGCCGCCAGGTGCAACAGGCGCACATACTCGACGTCGGCCCGCTCGCCGTGCGTACCGCCGAGAGCGTCATACGCCGACCGGAACGTCAGCGACGGGAACAGCTCCTCCCGGAAGCGATACCGCGCAAAGGCGCCCGGCTTCCGCACCAGACTCCCGATGACGTGCCGGTAGTCGATCCGGTGCTCCGCCGCGCCCCGCAGACGCGGCATCGTGCACAGCACCCGGCCGCCGCAGACGACCTCGACCGTCGACGGATGCTGGCGAGCCTCGACCGTGTGGCCGATCAAACGCGACGGCACCGAATAGATCCGGCCGCCGACCCGAATCGTGCTCCACTTCCGCACCCGGCATCGGAACGTCGTGTACTCCGGGATCCGGGACGGCGGCAACGGCCGCAGATACGCCCGCTCCTCGGCCAGCCGCGCCGCCGCCCGCGCATTCCGCTCCCGATCGACGACCGCCCGCACGAACTCCGGATACGCCGACTCGTCGTCGAAGTCCCGGCCGCCCCGCAACCGCAGCGCCTGATCGATCGCCGTCTTCGTCCGGAAGTGGCACTGCTCGGCCACCCCGTTCTCGTGCGGCTTCCCGGGCTGAATCCGCGACGAGCGCAGCCCGTAGTGCTCCAGCACCTGCCGGAACCGCACCGTCAACTGGCGCCCGCCGCTGCGCCGCAACTCGTGCGTCGCCGCCGACAGGTTGTCGTGGCGCAGCACCGCCGGCACAGCGCCCGGCGTCCACAGCGCACCCTGCAGACCCGACACCAGCGCCTCGAACGTCTCGCTCAGCGCCAGCCCCACATACGTCCACCGGCTGTAGCTCAGCACCCACTCGAACAGCAGGTGCGGGAACCTGACGCCCCGAAGCGTCACCCCCAGCCCGCCCGCGTCGGTGAAGTCGAACGCCGCCTCCCGACCCGGAACCGCCGCCTGCTCGAAGTACACCTCCCGATCCGGGCCGTGCTCCACCCGCCACGCACGGACCCGCCGCTGCAACGTACGGAGCTGCCCGGGCTGAAAGCGGCCCGGATGCCGCCGGCACAGCGCCGTGAACAGCGTCAGCACCTGCAGCCGGCCGTCGGTGTCGGCCGCCAACTGTGGCACGACCTCCGACTCCCACACGTCCGCGAACGGGTCCTCCCGCGTGCGCCACGGCCGCACCGCCTGCGCAGCCGACGGCAACGTCCCCTCCTGCCAGCGGCGCGCCGTCCGCTCGCTCATCCCGGCCGCCGCCGCGGCTGCCGCCAGTGTCTTCCCGGCCATCCTCTTCTCGCGCAAACGCCGAACCTGTGCGTCCGTGACCAACCCGTCCTCCCGGAGGAAAACGGGCAGTCTCGCACTCCGCCCGGGCCGTCCAACGGCCCGCCGATCGCGCCGTCGCCGACCGGCCAAAATAATTGTCGTTGATCAGGAATGCTTCAACGCAAATTTCGGGACGCTTGTATACGTTTCAGATACCGCTACGATCGTGACGTGCTGATCGATGTTCTGGACGATACTATCGGCGGCCGAACGCTTGGAGAAGCACAATCGCGTTTGTGTATTCCTTCGTTCGATGGTCGCTATGGGGAAGTGTACGTCTTCAAGACGCCTCATCACCCGGACTTTCACATGGATCGTGAAGAACGCATGGTCAAGGTAGCGCTGGCCACCGCAGCCGCGCCCGCGTATTTCCGGCCGCTGCAAGACGGCAGTTATACATTCGTCGATGGCGGGGTCTGGGCCAACAACCCGGTCATGATTGCACTGGTGGATGCGCTATCGTGTTTTTCCGTGCCACGAGAACGCATCAGCATCTTGAGCCTGGGCTGTGGCGACGAACCGTATCTGGTTACCGGATCGAAATTATCGAGAGGCGGCTTGTGGCATTGGAGGAAGGTCATTTCCGCCGCCATGAGCCTTCAATCACAGAACGTCCTGGGGCAGGCTGGACTGTTGGTGGGAGCAAACAGTGTCGTTCGAGTGGACGCCCCAGCGATGGACAACCAGATCGAGATCGACGACTGGGCTCGCGCGTCCGAGGAATTGCCGGTAGCCGGGGAAGCCGCTCTGAACGATTTTGGATCGCGAGCAGCAGAGATGTTTTTCTCGGAGATCGCCAGTCCTTACACACCGGTGATTTTTTGACTTGAACTCGTGCAGCAGGCAGAACCAGAAGTTGTCGAGACGGTCGTAGCAGGGTCAGAGCGCAGGGTCAGCGCCACCACCGGACGGCCGGCGGTCGGCGAGCCGGAGGGCGTCGCCGGCGAGACAGGTCCTGGGAAGGGCGATCAATGCCGTTGGCGGCCCCATCGGCTCGTGCCTGCTCTCGTACAGCTCGACCAGATCGACCAGCATGTCGAGCTCCCGGCCGGCCGGCGTTCCCGGTTCGGTGCCCATGAGCACGTCGATCCAGGCGAGCGCGGCCTCGTAGTCGGCTTCGGTTCGAACCGGCTGGATGTCGGCCGTTCGCTTCCTTATAGCGCCCCGGAGCGAGGTAGAACGGATGACCCCCGCCTCGCGGCAGTCGGCCGCCGACACCCACATCGACTCGAATGCCCGACTTTCACCACGGGCTGCTGTGGCACGGGCGAATCGGCCCGAACACCCGGTAACCGAAGACGACTTTCAGGATTCGACGGACTGGTCGGTCTCTCCACGCCGGATCACCACCGTCGAGGGCCGGTCACGGCACAGGGTGCAATGGTCAGGCGAGCAGCCGCATGGCTGCGATCACGATCCCGGCGCTGGCGGCGCTGGTCGCGATAATCCACCGGATCAGGCGGAGCTCGGTGGTGGCGATCTCCGTGCGCACGGCGCCGATCTCCGTGCGCAGAGCGGCGAGACCGGCCGCGAACGCATCCGGCGTCACGTGGTCGCCGTGTTTGTTCGGCGGCCCAGCTGATGCCGTTCGCGATCGCGTCCGCGTGGGCGCGTTCGATGCCGGCGTCGGTCAACTGCCGGGCGATGGCGAAGGAATCGAACCTCGTCATGGTGCGGTGGTCCTCCGAAGTCGGCCGGCCCGGACCGCGGGGACATCGTCATCGGCGTTCCCGGCTCCGCCGCCCAGGTTCGGCTATCTGTTCTCGTACGGCGGGACACTCAATCCCGCCCCAACGCCTCCGCATCCAGATCAGACTCGATCTCCCTGATCTGCTCAAGAATCTCGTCTTCATCAGCAGACCAGATCACCCCGTCCCCGAATCTGACCTTGTCCACGTACGCCACACCCGTGTAGAAAGCAGCCTCCGCCAATGCAAATGCGACCACGTCTTCGATGGTGAACCCGCCCAGCCTGTCCTGGAACTCGTTGAAAATATTGAACGCCAGCAATCCGAACTGAATTGCGACGATCTTCTTGTCACTCGTGTTCCGGTAACTCACTTCATGGAGGATTCCTTCAGATCGATACCGAGAGCGCTCCTGATAGCGCGCCGTGTAGTCTGTGATCTCCACCGGCACCGCGGACTGGTTGAGGACTCGGTGAGCTGCGGGTGGCGGTTCGGCCGACACCGTACCCACCGCGGACGCACCAAACGACACCACCAGCATGAACCCGATCATGAACCAACGCCATCTGTTCATCTTTGCTTCCTTGGGTCCTTCGATCCAGTTCTGCGCCGGCGATATTGCGGTCGATAGGACTTACGCACGATCAGCCCCGAAACTTCGCAGGCCGAGGCAGAAGTCCCCGGTGTTCAGATGACTGGTTGAAAGGGTCGGCGGCGCGATAGCGCGGCGATCCGCGCCGAATCGGGCCGGAATCGCGTCAATCGCCGTTCCAGGCCGTTCCAGAGGTCCACAAACCGCCCGATCCGCGCCCAAACGCCGGCTGCGGCCCGCCCCTGCAGACCCCGGGGCGTGCCAACGCCGATCACCTGGCGCAGGAGCAGCCCGAGGTTGAGGCCCGCGACGTGCACCAGCAGGCGCTTCAGGATGTTCGGGTGACCCCGCAAGTACACCCGCCGCATCCCCCCGGTCTCATACAGGTGCGCAAACGGCCGCTCCACCATCTCCCCGCGGCGCCGCTGCAAACGCCGCCCCCGCTCACTGCGTATCCGGCGCCGGTTCCCATACACCGCGTCCCGAGCCTCCTCCCGGTCCTTCCAGTTCCGACGGCCCCGATCCGGCTCCGCAACGTGGCTCCGCACGCCCACCACCGCCAGGTCCACCAGCGTCTCGTTGCTGTGGCAGCCCTTGTCCGCCACCACCTCCTCGACCCCCGACCCCTCCGGCAGCACCGCCCCGACCTGCTCCGCCGCCGTGGTCAGGGTCTCGACCGGCGTCGCCGTATCCCCCTTGTCCGCACCCTGAATCGTCACGCCGACCACCGCACCCGTCTTCATGTCCACCGCATGCTCCACCTTGTGGGCCATGCAGGTGCTGCCGTCCTTCATCTTCGCGACCTTCGCGTCCGGGTCGTGCGGGTGGGTCCAGTCCTTGTTCGACGTCTTCTTCTTCCGCTTCCGGTCGAAACGCGCCAGGTCCTCCGCCGTCGGCGTCTCGATGCCCGATGCCTGCGCCAGACGGGTCAGGAATGCCGTGTAGTCCTCCCCCGTGTCCCGGCGCACGATGCTCCGCATCGCCGCGTTCGCCTCCAGCGTCGTCGCGTCGATGCCTGACGTCTTCCCCGAAACCAGCTTCGCCTCCGCCAACCGCTCCAGCACCCACCCGAAGACCGCCTGATGCGCCTCGACCGACAACAGACGCCGCGTGCGCGAGATCGTCGAATGGTCCGGCGGAGACGCCGGCGACGCCAGGCGCAGGAACGTCCGCACGCTCAGCGAATCGGCCGCGCGCCACGCGATCGCGCGCTCCGAATCCAGCCCCTCGAAATACCCGATCAGCAGCAGGCGGAAACAGCGCCCCGGAGCAAGGCCCGGCCGGCCTGTCTTCGCCGCGTAGAACCGTGCGCACAGTCCCTCGACGAACGCGTCGAAGCCGGCCGCCTCGAGAATCCGGTTCAGCCGCTCGTAGAACGGATGACCCCCGCCTCGCGGCAAATCGGCCGCCGACACCCACATCGACTGCTGCGACCCGTCGTCACGTGTCGTACCCATCGCCATGCCCGCCAGTGTAGAACACGTGAGCCGTCATGTCGATCCCGAAAATGCCCGGATGCCCGACTTTCACCACGGGCTGTTCGGGCTAGTCGTCGGCGACCGAGAAGAAGAGGTCCTGCGTCAGCTCCGCGTCCTCTTCGTTGTCGGTGACCTTGATTTCGAGGCGGTAGTCGCCGGCCGGGAATCCGCCGAGGGGGATGTTCTGCCCGGTCACGAGCTGCATCCCCTGCCGCACGTCGAAGCCGGGGGGCAGCGTCTGCGGACCGAACTGCTGCGGGGCGGTGCGGTTGTAGAACTCCTCGCCGCCGTCGCTGCGCGTGTAGAAGTCGTAGTCGACGGTGACGTCGGGCATCCCGCCGTCGTGTCCGGTGTTGTAGATGACGAACACGAACCCCAACTGGTCCTGCTTGCCGAAATCGGCGCTCAGCCGGGGGATGATCCGGGTCGGACCGACCATGTAGGGAAACTCGGCAAGCTCTTCCGGCGTCGGGGCCTGCTGCAGCGGCTGCACGTCCTGAGTCAGCAGGACGCTGCTGGTCTGCAGTTCGTCGTTCCACAGGTCGGGAATCGTGACCCGCTCGCGCAGGAGGGTGATGGGCGGCACGACCACCGTTTCGACGGGCCGCCTCGTGGTCGGGTCGAGGGTTCTCTCCACCGGCGCGTCGTCGTCGAAGCTGTAGCGGACGGCGATATAGAGGTCGTATTCGCCGCCTTCGGCCTGCAGATTGCCGGAGATACGCACCCGATCGCCCTCGCGTTCCCCCGCCCCGGCATAGAAACCGTTCTCGAACGCCAGGTCCGACGGGCCCGAGCCCGGCTCCGCCAGCGCCACGTACGCCACGACGTTGTCCTGGACGTCGCCGCCTTCGTCGCTCACCGCCGCCGGATCGATCAGCAGCGTGAACGGTACGTAGGTAACGTCGTCGGCGCCCTTGAGATGGCTGGGCAGCCAGGTGATCGCGTCTTCGTCGGGAGCGCGCTCTCCCTGGCGAACCTCGTTGATCGCCCCGGCCAGCGTGAACAGCTCGGCGTTCTGCCAGTCCTCGAGGTCTTGCGCGCCGGCCGGCGCCGCCGCCAACAGCATCACCGCGAGGCATCCGGCCCCGGCCCACGCGCTTCGGACACGGTCTTTCATGGAAGTTGATCTCCTGGAACGGGTGAATCCGTGAAACGGCGCATCATAGGCGACGGACCACGCCCAAGTCAAGCCGGATAGCCGCAGCCTGTTGAACGAAAACGACTTGTTGCCTTCCGAGCTTCCATCTCCGTCCCGCCCGCGCCTGGGGCAAGCCATCGACACATCTCACTCCGTCCCCCATCAGAGGCAGCAGGTACGCCCCGTTCAGTCGGTGCCTTCCCGGTGTCAGCCCGCCAACAGGTCGGCCACGGGCGTCAACTGCTTCGCAGGGATCTGCGTGTACGCAAAAAGTCGGGGACCGGAACCCGGATCCCGATCCCCGACGTCGACGACCCGCGGCGGGGAATCAGTCGGACGGCCAGACCACGCCCTGGTCGACGGCGCGAATCGGGCCCTCGCCCTTGTAGACGAACTTCTGGACGCGCTTGCCCTCGAACGTCTCGGTCGTGTAGATGTTGCCGTGCGAGTCGGTCATGATGCTGTGGGCCCCGTAGAACTGGCCGGGCTGGCGCCCGCCGTCGCCGAAGCTCGACAGCACCTCCATCTCCTTGCGGTCGATGATGTAGACCTTCTCGTTCACGCCGTCCGCCATGTAGAGGTACTTCTGGTCGGCGTCGCGCGAGAACGCGATGTCCCAGGCCGAACCGGCCCCCAGGGTGTCGCGGGCCACGAACAGCTCTTCGACGAACGTGCCGTCCTTCTGGAACACCTGGATGCGGTCGTTCACGCGGTCGCACACGTAGACCAGACCGTCGTTCGAGAGCTCGGCGCAGTGCACCGGGGTCCGGAACTGCTGCGCGGGCTCGGCGTCAGGGTCGTAGCGGCCGAGGTCGGTGTCGTCCGGGGTGTTGCCGTAGGCGCCCCAGAAGCGCTTGAAGGCGCCGGTCTCGGCGTCGAGCACCACGACCCGCTTGTTGAGATAGCCGTCGGCGATGTACGCCTCGTTGTCCTTCGGGTCGACGAAGATCTTGGCGACGCGTCCGAAGTTCGCCGTGTCGTTGCTGCCGGCGTTGCCTCCCGAGCGGCCGACCTGCATCAGGAAGTTGCCCTGCCGGGTGAACTTCAGGAGATGCGAGTCGGGACCGCCGTTGCCGCCGATCCACACGTTGTCCATGTGGTCGACGAAGATGCCGTGGTTCGACGCGGGCCACTCGTAGCCCTCGCCGGGGCCGCCCCAGTAGTTGACCAGCGTGCCGGCCTGGTCGAACTCGAGCACGGGCGGCGCGGGGAAGCAGCACTCGGCCGCCACCGGCGGATCCTGCGCCGCCGGCACCTCGCCGGCCGCCAGCGAGTCGCCGCGGTGGATGATCCAGATGTGGTCGCGGTTGTCGACCGACACGCCGATGGTGGTGCCCAGCAGCCAGTGGTTCGGCAGCGGCTTCGGCCACAGCGGGTCCACCTCGAACATCGGACCCCAGACCAGGTCGCCCTGCACGGCCTCCGTGCGGCCGAGCATGGCGCCCGTCCCAACCAGCGCGGCCAACGCGAGGCTCACCGCCCCGAACGCCAGCCGCCGTCCTCTACGCTTCTGCATGACTGCTCTCCTTCGCGGTTGAAACGGTCCACGGCCCCACCGGGCGCCGGGACCGGCCCGGCCGCCGATTGCGGCCGGCTCGCCGTCCACGCGGCGCTGCACGCCCGATCCTCCGGTACCGGACCACCCGATGCAACCCCGAATCGCCGCCGGCCGTTCGCGCCGGGCGTCCCGGAGCGCGACGCGCGCGGGCGGCGGATCCCATGCATTCTTCGGGGGCGTCCCGCCGGCGGCCATGCGCGGCGTCTACCGGGGTTGCGGCACGATCCGGATGTAGGGCAACGGCTGCTGCCAGCCGCCGGGATACGCGGCCTTCGCTTCCTCGTCGGACACCGCCGGCAGGATGATGACGTCCTCGCCCTGCTTCCAGTTCACGGGGGTGGCCACCTTCTTCGACGCGGTGAGCTGACACGAGTCGAGCAGCCGCAGGATCTCGTCGAAGTTGCGACCGGTGCTCATCGGGTAGGTGATGGTCGCCTTGATCCGCTTGTCGGGTCCGATGACGAACACCGACCGCGCGGTCGCGTTGTCGGCCGGCGTCCGGCCGGCGCTGGTGTCGCCCGCATCGGCCGGCAGCATGTCGTACTGCTTGACGATCTTCAGCCGGGGGTCGCCGATCAGAGGATAGTTCACGGCGTGACCCTGCGACGCCTCGATGTCCCGCGACCACCGGTCGTGATCGCGCACGCCGTCGACGCTGATGCCGAGAATCTTGCAGTTGCGCTTCTCGAACTCGCCCTGCAGCCCCGCCATGCAGCCCAGTTCGGTCGTGCACACCGGGGTGAAGTCCTTGGGATGCGAACACAGGACGGCCCAGCCGTCACCGATCCACTCGTGGAAGTTGATGGTGCCCTGCGTCGATTCCGCCGTGAAATCGGGGGCGACGTCGTTGATGCGTAGCGACATGACTTCCCTCCTCGTTCGACCTGCCGCGGTCCCGCGCGCGGCGCGGGCTACTCGACGGTCCAGAGCGTCAGCGACTCGACGTCCTTGACGTAGACCCGGTTCCCGGCCAGGGTGGGCTGCGTCCAGGTCGCGCTCTCCGCCACCTCGTACCGCTGCAGCGGCTCGAAACCGGTGCGGCTGCCGGGCACGACGACGAGCTCGGCGTCGTTCTGCAGGGCCAGGATGGTGGCGCCCGCGTTCAGGATGGCCGCGTTCTCCGCCTGCCGGGGCGCGCTCGTCCAGAGCACCCCGCCGGTGTCGAGGTCCAGCCCGAAGTACTGGCCGCTGTTGAGATGCGACAGCCCGTACAGCACGCCGTCGACGACCACCCCGTTGGTCATGTGCAGCGACACTTCGTCGGTGTGCCACACGTCCTCGGTGGTCCACGCGTTCCCTTCGCGCACGATGCGGAACCGGGTGACGCCGTTGCCCCGCCCCGTCTCGATCACGTCGCCCTCGTAGAGATGCGGCGTCTGCGACGTGGTCGTCGACGCGGTCGTGTAGGGCCGGCTCCACAGCAACCGCCCGGTGTCGGCGGCCACGCCGACGAAGTGCTCCTGGGTGAAGGTGATGACCTGCCGCGCGCCCTCGACCTCGGCGACGATCGGCGACCCGTAGGCGGGCCCGTCGCCGTCCCAGCTCCACCGGACCTCGCCGGTGGCCGCGTCGAACGCGGTCAGGGCGCCGTCGTCGTGGCCGCCCACGTGCAGGATGACCCGGTCGCCGTCCACGACGGGCGACTGTCCGGTGTGGTAGAGCGGCTGGACCGGATCGGCGGGCCGCTGCCACAACTGCCGGCCGTCGTCCGCGGCGAACGCGGTCACGATGCCGCTGATGCCGAGGGTGAAGAGGCGGCCGTCGGCATGGGCGGGGGTCGACTTGGGTCCCGGCCCGTGGTTGCGGGTCGCCGGCATCATCTGGAACGGCGCCGGGTAGCTCGATCGCCAGAGGGTCTCGCCGGTGGCGGGGTCGAGCGCCTGCATCACTTCGTCGTCACCCTGCCGGCTGAACAGGTACAGCCGGTCCCCGACCAGCAGCGGCGTCGCGTAGCCGAACCCCACCTCGACCGTCCACTGCCGGGTGAGGCCGTCGGGCCACGTCCCCGGCACTTCGAACCCCGTCACCGAGCCGTCCCGATTCGGTCCCCGCCACTGGGGCGTGTCCTGGCCGGCCACCGGCGCCGGCGCCATCGCCGTCCCGACCGTCAACGCGATTCCGACCACCGTCAGACGCTTCAGCACCATTCCCTCCCTCGTACCGCCGGCGGCGCGGTCCCCGCCGGGCGCCCGCTCCCGGGCGGCGCGGGACGCGCCTCGCCGACCACGCCGACTCCGCATCCGATCCGGGCCGCCGTCCGCGGAACGTCGACGCCCCACGGCCCGGACCCTCCCGGGCTTCGCGCACGACCGGCTGATGATTATAGGACGCGGGACGCGCTCCTGGATACCGCGGGCGGGGGGGCGAACCGGACGCCGCCGGCAGCCCGCGGCGGGCGGGCCACCTCGACGGCCCGCGATGAAGCGGTCGCCGGCATCCGTTGTTCCTTCGTGCCGCAGGCCAGCGTTCGCCGCGGGCGGTCAGGAACCGACGGGGGCCTGGCAGTCGGTCTCGCGGTCGACGACGACCGGCCACCAGCCCGTGAACGCGGCGTCCGAGCCGGCGATCGGCAGAATCAGGTCGAGGGGGCCGAGCGTGTCGGGCGCGCCTCCCTCCCCCGCCAGCGCGCCGAGACGCCGGCGGAACGCCGCCGCCTCGGGGACGTCGAACACCACGAAGTGGAACTCGCGGGTGCGGCCCGCGAAGGTCTCCCGCTTCACCGCCATGCACACCGGCCGGAGGCGCGCCCGATCGAGCCCGGCCTCGGCCGCCGCCTGCCGGACCGCCTCGGGCGCCGGTGGCGCGGACAGGGCGCGCAGCTCCGCGTCGAGCACGATCGGGAGCACGTCGTCGACCGGCGACGTCATCGACGCCATGGTCCGGTCGAACAGTTGATCGAACAGGCCGGCGCGGAACAGGGCCGGCGGCCGCAGCCCCACGGCCCAGACGGCGGGGCGCACGGAGTCGGCCAGCACCAGGGTCCAGCCGGACAGCGCCTCCGGATCCACCGCATACGGTTCGGCGATGGTGTCCTGCAGGGTCCGCAGGAACAGCCAGGGCGCCGCGACGAGCGCGATCAGCACGAGGCCGAGCTTCACGAAGGTCTGTCTGCGCATGGGTCCATTCGGTCGATGCGTGCGCCCGCCGCCGGCCGCCGCGCGGCGGCCGCATGGAACGCCGCGGTTCCTCCGCCGAACGATTGTACCGGGCGCGGAGACGCCCTCCGGGCGGCGCCTGCCTATCGCTTCTCCGGCTCCCGCACGAACCGATAGCCGACCCCGCGCACGGTCAGCAGGTGCCGCGGATGGGCAGGTTCGGGCTCGACGTAGCGCCGCAGCCGCGCCACGAAGTTGTCGACGGTCCGGGTGTCGGTGTCCTGCCGCATCCCCCACACCTCTTCGAGGAGGGTCCGCCTCGAGACCGTCTCGCCCGCGTGCTCCACCAGATGGCGCAGCAGCGTCGCTTCCATCAGCGTCAGCGGATGCTCCGAACCGCCGCGGCGCAGCACCTGGTTGCGGAAGTCGACGTGGGCGCCGGCGAAGCGGTACTCGTCGGCGTCCGGCGCCCGCCCCGCCCCGGCGCCCTGCAGCCACCGGCGCCGGCGCAGCAGCCCCTGGATGCGCGCGAGGAGAATGGACAGGTCGAACGGCTTGGGCAGATAGTCGTCGGCCCCCGCCTCGAATCCGCGCAGGACGTCGTCGGTGTGCGAGCGGGCCGTCAACAGCATGACGGGCACGAAGCGCCGGGCCGCGCGCAGCCGCCGCACGACCTCGAACCCGTCGAGGCCCGGCAGCATGACGTCGAGCAGCACGACGTCGAAGGCGTCGGCGCCGTCGTCGACGAGCCGCGCCAGCGCCTCCTCGCCGTTCTCCTCCACGTCGGCCGCGAACCCCTCGGCCTCGAGGTTGAGCTTCAGCCCGGCCGCGAGATGGTCTTCGTCTTCGACGATGAGGACGCGGTTCATGGCTTCAGCGGCAGCTCGAGGGTGAACGTGCTCCCCCGTTCGGCCCCCCGGCTCTCCGCATAGGCGCGGCCGCCGTGCCGCCGCGCCACCGCGAGCACGATCGACAGCCCGAGCCCGGTGCCCCGCACCCGCGACTGGAGGGCGGCGGGCAGCCGGTAGAACCGGCGGAACACGCGCTTCAGCTCGTGGCCGGTGATGCCCATGCCCTGGTCGCGCACGCTGACGGCCACCCGCCGCGCCCCGATCCGCGCCACGTCCACCGCCACCCGCACCCGGTCGCCCGAGTACTTGACGGCGTTGTCGACGAGGTTGGTCACCGCCGCCGTCAGTTCCTCGCGGTCGCCCTCGACGACGAACGCGCCGGCCGGGGGACTCCCGACCAGTTCCACTTCGCCGTTCGCGAGGTGGTGCCGCTTTCCGGCGAGCGAGACGCACTCCCCCACGACGTCGGACAGGTCGACGTCGGTGGGGTTGTCGACGCGGCGGGCGGCGCCGGTCTTGCCGGCCAGCAGGATCTGATCGATGGTCCGTTGCAGGCGATCGGAATCGTCGAGCATCGTGTCGATGACGTCGCGCCGGGCGGCGGCCGGAAGCTCGCGCTGCCGCAACGTCTGCAGATAGAGCTTGATGCTCGCCAGCGGCGTCTTCAGTTCGTGGGTCACCGCGTGGATGAAGGCGTCGTGCTGCTCGCTCTTGCGGATTTCGCGGATCAGGAAGGCGGTGTTCAGGGCCAGGCCGCCGACCAGGACCACGAAGCTGACCACGCCGAGCAGCAGCAGCAGCCCCGTCCGCCAGTTGGCGACGATGAAGCTGATGTTGAGCGCGACGGCGACCGCGATGAGACCGCCGCCGAGCAGGGCGACCAGGATGACCGAGCGCCTGCGGTTCCCGCCGGAACGATCCATGCCTCTCAGGATAGCAACTCGGCGGCCCGTGGTGGGAACCGCCGCGTCGCACCGCGCCCGAAGGACGCCAGCGAACGCCCGCCTGACAAGACGCGGGAAGGGCGCCGTCAGCCGGCGCTCTCCACGGGCAGCGTCTTGCGCGCGATCTGGCCGGGGCTGGGGACCTGCACGTCCCAGGCGAGGCCCAGCCGCCGCATGGCGCGGATCTGCATCCAGCTCAGGTCCACCTCCCACCAGGCCATGCCGTGCCGGGCCGACCGCGGATGGGCATGGTGGTTGTTGTGCCAGCCCTCGCCGAAGGTGACCAGGGCCACCCAGAACGAGTTCTTCGAGTCGTCGCTGGTGTCGAAGCGGCGGCTGCCCCAGATATGGGTCGCCGAGTTGATGAGCCAGGTGCAGTGCAGACCGACGACGACACGCAGGAACACCCCCCACAGCACCCACGGCCAGCCCCCGATCGCGAGCAGGACGAGCCCGAGGGCCACCAGCGGCGCCCAGTGCCAGCGCGTGAGCACCTGGTAGAACCGATCCTTCATGAGATCGGGGGCGTACCTGCCCATGATCTCGGTGTCGGCGTGCAGTTCCTCGCCGAAGATGGTCCACAGCATGTGCGACCACCACTTGCCGTCGCGCGGCGTATGCGGATCGCCGGTCCGGTCGGAATGCTGGTGGTGGATGCGGTGCAGCGCGGTCCAGAACACCGGCCCGCCCTGCAGCGTCAGGCAGCCGCAGACCGCGAAGAAGTACTCGACGAGCTTCGGCGTCTTGTAGGAACGATGCGTGTGCAGCCGGTGATAGCCCAACCCGATGCCCCAGCCGATGCAGACCCAGTGCAGCACCAGGGCCACGACCACCGCCTGCCACGTCGTGTGGAACAGCGCCACCACGGCCAGGACGTGAAAGACGGTGAACGCGGACGCGGTCACCCAGCTGATCCTGTCTCCACTCGCGAAGTCGATGTCCCTCGTCGTGGGCACGGCAGCTCCTTCGAGAACGGCCCGGACACCACCGTCCGGACCGCCCCCAGCCTAGCAAGCCCCGGGCGCGGCGGATGTAATAGTTGTGTAATTGCGCGAACGGACCGGGTGCGGAAGCGGGTCGGCAGGTCGCCGACCGGGCGCGGTCGAGCGTGAGATCCTACAGCCGCGGATGCCGCAGATGGTGGTCGGTGACCATCTGGAACGCGTGGGCCAGGCGCAGGATCTCCCGTTCCCCGAACAGCTTGCCGGTGAACCGGAGGCTGGTCGGGCTTCCCTCGTGGAACCCGCTGGGCATGCTGATCTCGGGATGCCCGGTCAGGTTCGTCAGTCCGAGGTTCGAGCCCACGAAGAGGTCGAAGTCGCCGAGAGCCTCGTGCAGGTCTTCGATGATCCGCATGCGCAGGCGATTGGCCTGCAGGTACTCGACCGCGGGCACGAAACGCGACGCCCGGAAGGCGTCCGGCCACCGGCTGCGCTCGGGCTCGTCCCGCATGCCGTCGAGCCGGACGTGCAGGGTCGGCGCGTCGAACGCCGCCGCGGCCTCGGCGCCGAGGATGAACCCGATCGCCCCGCTCGGCAGGTCGGGCAGGTCGAGGGGCGCCACCTGCACGCCGAGGCCGCGGATGGCGTCGAGGGCCGCCCGGTTGTTGGCCAGCGTCTGCCGCCGGCCGGCGAGCGCCGCGTTCTCCCCGCCGTCGTCGTCGTCGTCCTCGAACGCCGAGCGCAGGTACGCGACCCGCAGGGCGGTGACGTCGCTGGCCGCGTCCCAGTTGAACGGCACGTCGAAAACGGTGTTGTCGAGCCCGTCCGGCCCGTGGATGGCCGCGAACACCAGTGCGCAGTCCTCGGCCGACCGGCACATCGGGCCGATCTTGTCCATGGTCCAGCTCAGGGTCATCGCGCCGTGACGGCTGACCCGGCCGAACGTCGGCCGCAGGCCGGTGACCCCGTTCCGGGTCGATGGCGAGATGATGGACCCGCGGGTCTCGGTGCCGATGGAGAACCCCACGAGACCCGCCGCCGTCGCCGCCCCCGGCCCGGCCGACGACCCGCTCGATCCCTGTTCGGGGTTCCAGGGGTTGCGGGTGCGGCCGCCGAACCAGCGGTCGCCCGACGCCAGGGCGCCCATCGACAGCTTGGCCACCAGCACCGCGCCGGCTTCCGAGAGCCGGCGGAAGACAGTGGCGTCGGCGTCGATGGTCTGCTCGCGGTAGGGCGAGGCGCCCCAGGTGGTGCGGGTTCCCCGCACCGCGAGAAGGTCCTTGGCGCCCCAGGGAATGCCGTGCAGCGGCCCGCGCCAGGTCCCCGCCGCGATCTCCTCGTCGGCCCGCCGGGCCTGGCGCCGGGCCAGGTCCTCGGTGTAGCTGACCACGCAGCGCAGCGTCGGATCGTGCTGCTTCAACCGCGCCAGATAGAGCTCGGCGAGCTCCGACGGCTTGACCTGCCGCGTTTCGACGAGCCGCGCGAGATGGGTGACCGGCAGGAAGGCCAGGGCCTCGTCGCTCGTGGGCATGGCGACGGAGACCGGTTCGCGGCGGTTCGGACCGCGCTCGGACGGGAGGGTCATTCCCGGCGGCACCGGGTTGAACACGATGGCCGGCGGCTGGGCGTTCCCGAGGTTGGCCGCCCGCAGCGTCTCGAAGTCCCGCCGCCGGTCGCCCGGACCGTTCAGACGCTCGGCCAGCCGCTGGCGCTCGTCGGGGGTGAAGCGCAGTCCGGCCAGCCGCTGCGCGGCCTCGATCATCTCCACCGTGACCACGTCCGCATCCTGGGCCACGGCCACGAGGGCCCCGGGCAGCAGGGTCGACCCGAGCCCGGCCGCCGAGAGCGCCCCCAGGAAATGCCGCCGGTTCGCCGCGAGCCTGCACTCGTCCATGCCGCTGGTCCTGTCGCGAACGCGCGGGCCGTCTCCGCCGCCCGCGCGATCAGTCTCGCGTGATCTTGCCGATGACGTAGCCGCCGGACCGCTCGTCGAGGTCGAGCTGCAGGCATCCGCGCGCCTGCGCCTCCTCGAGGAGGTCGTTGAACGAGCCGAAGCCGTAGGCCGACTCGTTGAAGCCGGGGCGCCGCCGCTTGAGGGTCTGCTTGATCATCGACCCCCACAGCTTGGCCCGGTCGCCGCGCTCCGCGTAGATCGCCTCGGCCGTCTGGATCACGAGGTCGATGGCCGGCTGCACCGGATCGTTCTTCGCGGGCGCGGCGGCGGCGGCCTTCTTCCGCTTCTCGGCCGTCGTCTTCGCCCGCCCCTTGCCGCGGGTCCGCCGGGGGGCGGGCGGACTCTCGGCCACCAGGTCGTCGTAGAAGATGAACTCGTCGCAGTTGTTGACGAGCAGGTCCGAGGTGGCGTTCTTCACCCCCACCCCGATGACCGACTTGGCGTTTTCGCGGAGCTTGCTGACCAGCGGCGAGAAGTCGGAATCGCCGGAGATCACGACGAACGTGTCGATGTGCTCCTTCGTGTAGCACAGGTCGAGGGCGTCGACGACCATGCGGATGTCCGCCGAGTTCTTGCCCGACTGCCGCGCATGGGGAATCTCGATGAGCTCGAACGCCGCCTCGTGCATCGGCGCCTTGAACTCCTTGTAGCGGTCCCAGTCGCAGTACGCCTTCTTGGCGACGATGCTGCCCTTCAGCAGCAGCCGTTCGAGCACCGGCCGCACGTCGAACCGGGTGAGGTCGGCGTCGCGGACCCCGAGGGCGACGTTCTCGAAGTCGCAGAAGACCGCCAGGTTGCCGTCGCCGTTCAAGAGCTGCCTCCGGCTGCGCGACCCGCCGGCCGCGCGGGAAGTTCCGCCGGCGTGAAACGTCGGCCCCGCGCCGTACCGCCGCGCGGACTCCGGGGCGGGAACAAAAGCGAAGGCGGGTCCGGGGTCGTCCCCCCGGACCCGCCCAGGCGTCGAACCGGCCGCCGCCGCGCCGGCGTCAGTGCTCGTCGCCGGCCGGCAGCCGCAACGCCGCGAGCGACGCCGGGAACACCCCGCCCTGGGCGATCTGCACGACGACGTACTGCTGGCCGTCGTGCTCGTAGGTCATCATGCCGTACTGCCCCGGCGCGGGCAGCTCGACGGTGCCGACCACCTCGCCCGTCGCCTTGTCGCGCGCATCGAGCAGGGCCGGCCCGTTCATGCCGCGGGTGGTCAGCAGCAGGCTGCCGGTGACCATGGACACCGCCCGGCCGCCGCCGCCGACCCCGGTGAGGTCGACGCCCTGCAGCGCCGGGTGCCGCTTCATGCGCTCGGACGCCTCGCCCACCGGCTGCCACCAGAGATGCTCTCCGGTGTTCATGTCGATGGCCGTGATGCGGTTGTAGGGAGGCTTGTGCATCGGCAGCCCCTGCGGGCCGCCCCAGCCGACGCCGCCGCCCTGCACCCAGTCGGACACCGTGGTGCCGGTCGTCCAGCAGTCGCCCTCGGACGACGTGCAGGCGTGGGTGTCGCCGTCGGTGTTGGCCCCCGGCTGCACCAGCCGGCCCGAGCACTGCGGAGCCGACGGCTGGTACAGGATGCCGGTGGTCGGATCGAGCGCCGCCGGGTTGGTGATGTTGAGCCCGCCCGAGCAGGCGATCCATCCCTGGACCGGCTCGTCGTGGCCCTCCGGCAGCGGCGGCACGTAGGGCCCGCCGATGCGGAACCGGCTCATGATCTCGAGCGCCTCGGCCCGCAGATCGGGAGTGAAGTCGATGACGTTCTCCTCGGGCAGGCCGAGCGCTTCGAGCGGCGCGGGCCAGGTGGGGATCGGCTGGGTCGGCGAGAGCTGCTCGCCGGGGACGATCGACGCCGGCACGTCGACCTCTTCGATCGGCCACACCGGCTCGCCGGTCTCGCGGTTGAAGGCGAAGGTCAGCCCCTGCTTGGTGGTCTGGATGACCATCGGCACGTCGTCGCCGTCGACGGTGACGTCCACGACGATCGGGACGTTGGGCAGGTCGTAGTTCCAGATCGGATGATGCACGGTCTGGAAGTGCCAGACCCGGTCGCCGGTCTCGACGTCGAGGGCGATGATGCTCGTGCCGAACAGGTTGTCCCCCGGCCTGAACCCGCCGTAGTAGTCGATGGTCGGCGCGTTGGTCGGGACGTAGACGATGCCCCGCTCGAGGTCGGCGGCGAGCGGCGCCCACGACGACACGTCGCCGGTCCACCGCCACGCGTCGTTCTCCCACGTGTCGAACCCGAACTCGCTCTCGGTCTGCGGAATGACGTTGAACTTCCACTTGAGCTGGCCGCTGCGCACGTCGTAGCCGAGGATGTCGCCCGGCACGTTCTCGATGCGGCTCTGGCTGTAGCCCTGCTCGTGCGAGTTGCCGACGACGATGGTGTCGTTGACGACGATGGGAGGCGACGAGTTGGTGATGTAGCCCAGCGCCGGGTCGAGCCCGCGGTCCGGGTCCCAGGGATGGCCGAGGCCGGCCAGCAGGTCTACGACGCCGGTGTCCGGGAAGCCGGGCAGGTCGACCGGCGAGCCGAACCCTTCGACGTGCTGTCCGGTCTTCGCGTCGAGCGCGTGCAGGAAGAACGCCGGCGTGACCACGAAGATCACGCCCCGCCCGTCGATTTCGGCATAGGACACGCCCTTGCCGTAGGCGGCCCGCATCGACTGTTCCCAGCGGGTGGTGTTCGGCTCGCGGTACGTCCACAGCGTCTCGCCGGTCGCCGGGTCCATCGCCACCACCGTCCGCCGGTAGCCGGCCACGGTGTAGAGAACGCCCTTGACGTAGCTGGGCGTCGACCGCGACGCGTAGTTGGTGTGCGGGCTGAAGTTGTCTCCCCGCCAGACCCACGCCACCTCGAGGTCCTCGAAGTTCCCGCCGTCGATCTGGTCGAGCGGCGAGTACCGGGTGCCCCAGGCGTCGGCGCTCTGATACCACCATTCCCCGTGGGGGGTGCCCCGCTCCTGGGCGGCCGCGCCGGTGACCGCCAGGGCCGCGGCCAGCAGTGTGATCCACCAGAGGCGCCCGCCGCCGCGACGTCGTGCCTGTGCTCTCATCCATTCCCTCCGAACCCGGGTTGCCGGGATTGCGGGACGCGGCCGCATGCGACGACGAACCGTCCGCCCGATGCGGTCCCGGCCGGCGATCGTCGAGCGCCCCGTCCCGGGTACGAGCAAACCGAAGAAGGCGATTATACCCGCGCGGGGCGCCGCCGCGTTATCCTTATCCGCATGAGAATCCGCATCACGCTCCCGCGGGTCCTGCCGGCGGCGGCCGGCGTCTGCCTGCTCGCGGCGGCCGTCGCCGCCCAGGAACGCCGCATCGCGAGCCCCGCCGGGCGGTCGGCCACCCAGGTCGGCGGCACGTGGGACGCGCGGGCCGGCGCCGTCGGCGGCCGGTGGATCGAAGTGCGTTACGGCCGGCCCGTCCGACGGGGGCGCGACCTCTTCGGACCCGACGACTACCGCGAGTTCCTGAACGACGGCGCGGACGTCTGGCGGGCCGGCGCGAACCAGAGCACCCGCCTGATCACCGAGACCACGCTCTTCTTCGGGACCACCGCCGTGCCGCCCGGCGAGTACACCGTGTTCATCGACCTGCAAGCCGCCCCGTGGGAGTTCGTCGTCTCGCGGTGGCCGGCCCAGCTCGAGTACGACTTCGACGACCGGGACGCGCTGTGGGGCGCGTACGAGTACACGCCGGACCGGGACGTGGTGCGGGCGCCCATGACGGTCGAGACGCTGGACCACTCGTTCGACCAGCTCTCGTGGCAGTTTCTCGACGTGACGGACGCCGGGGGAGCCCTCGCCCTGATCTGGGAGCGGACCCTCGCCTCGGTGCGGTTCCGCTTCGCGTCCGAGTAGCCCCGGCCCCGCCCCGTCGGCGGCGCCGGTCCCGGCGTCGCGGGCGAACGCGATGCGCCTTCGGCCTCGCGCCGGAGGGAGGCCGGACCCGCGCGGACCCGGCCCCCCCTCCCCGTCGCGCGCCTACCAGGGCATCTGCCGCCCGGTGTGGCGGCGGCCCGCGTCGGCCGCCTCGGGCCCCGGATTCGACCCGATGCGCACGCCCTCGTCGATCATCGCGATGACGTTGTCGGCGTTCATGCCGTTGAGGAACGGAATGCCCGCCGCCTTCGTCGCCGCGAAGACCCGCGCCCGGGCGTCGACCAGCACTTGCGGGTTCTCGGCGCGCGAGACGCCCCAGGACATGCTCATGTCGCCCGGTCCCCATTCGGCGAAGCCGACGCCCGGCACCGCGGTGCTCGTCTCGGCGTTCCGCAGGGCGTGGCGGTCTTCGATTTTCAGCCCCACCAGCAGCTCGCCCTCGGGGTTGAGGGGCCAGGTGTCGGCCAGCCGCTGGTACTCGGCGTTGGACACGCCCCAGACGCGGGCCGCGAACGCCTGCCCGCCGCTGCCCCGCAGGCCCTCGTCGAGGCCGTCGGCCTCCTTCGCGTGGGGATACCGCGCCGCCTCGACCAGGATCTTCACGACCTCGGGCGACCGCGCGTGGGCCAGCAGCACGCCGTGGACCCCCGAGCCCAGCAGGTGCTCGACCATCCAGTAGTTGGCCCACATGACCGTCTCGTTGACGCCGCCGAACGGCAGCACCGCGATGACCGTCGGCGTCCGGTGCCCGCTCTTCGTCGGCCCCCCGTCCACCAGTCCCTGCATGAACGCGCGCAGCGCGGTCATGTCGAACGGGCTGTGCTCCAGGTTGTAGGTGACGTAGTCGGCCCAGGTCCCGGCCAGCGCCTTGCCCTCGTCGTAGCCGCCCCCGTTGACCTGCGTGTAGTAGATCGGCTGATCGTTCTCGAGCAGCTCGATCGCCTTGTTGATCCGCTTGGGGGCGTACCCGTCCGAGCCGCCCCCCTCCTGGCCTCTCGGCGAGACCACGCCGACCGCCGCCGCCAGCGCGACCAACGCGACTTTCTTCAGCATGGGTCCTCCTCAGCGGCTCATCGTCGCACAGCCCGCCGCCGGCGGCAAAGCCCGGCCAGACGCCGCCGGGCGGCCGCCGTCCCGCGCCGGCGGGGACGGCGATGAGCAGCGGGCCACGGAGCGGGCGGCATGCGCCCGCCGGCGCCGCGGCGCGGCCGGATTGACAAGCTCCCGCCGCGGGGCGCATGATTGCCTCGATGAGGAGGACATGCCGATGAACACCCGTGTCAGATCGTTCGGGTCCGGCTCGCTCGGCGTCGTCGTCGGCGCGCTGTTCGCGGCGGCCGCCGCGCCCGCGGGGGCGCTTGCGCAGGACCACGAGGTCACGTTCGCCAGGGACGTGATGCCGATTCTCCAGGACTCCTGCCAGAGCTGCCACCGCGAGGGCGCCATCGCCCCGATGTCGCTGATGACCTACCAGGAGACCCGCCCCTGGGCGCGGGCGATCCGCGACAAGGTGGCGTCGCGCACCATGCCTCCCTGGTTCATCGACCCCAACGTGGGCGTCCAGGGCTTCAAGTACGACCGCTCGCTGAGCCAGGAGCAGATCGACACCATCGTGGCCTGGGTCGACGCCGGCGCGCCGCGCGGCAACCCCGAGGACCTGCCGCCGCCGCACGAGTTCGCCGACCGCGACATGTGGCACATCGGCGAGCCCGACTGGATCGTGCCGATTCCGGAGCCGTTCGTGGTGCCGGCCGAGGGCGCCAACTGGTGGGGCGACCTGTTCTCGCCGACGGGGCTGAGCGAAGACCGCTGGATCAAGGCGGTCGAGACCAAGCCGTCGGCCGAGGGCTTCCCGGTGGTGCACCACGCGGTGACGCGGTTGCAGGAAACCGAGGACGCCGAGGAGGGCGACTTCCTGAACGAGTACGCCCAGGGCAAGAACGGCGACGTCTTCCCGCCGGGCACCGGCCGCCTCGTCAAGGCGAACTCGATCATCCGGTTCAACATGCACTACGCGTCGATCGGGCGTGAGGTCACCGACCGCACCAGCGTCGGACTGCAGCTCTATCCCAAGGGCGAGGAGCCGGAGAAGGAGCTGTTCTCGCGCGCGCTGGCCCAGAACTTCGACCTCGACATCCCGCCGGGCGAGGACGACGTGCGGCACGACAGCTACCACCCGTTCACCACCAACGTGCGGCTGACCGGGTTCCAGCCCCACCTGCACAACCGCGGCAAGCGGCAGTGCATCGAGGCCATCCTGCCCGACGGGAACACCCGGACGATCAGCTGCGCCAACTGGGACTTCGGCTGGCACATCGTCTACAACTACGAGGACGACGTGCAGCCGCTGCTGCCGGCGGGTTCGTTCCTGCACACCATCACGTGGCACGACAACTCGGCCGGCAACCGGTGGAACCCCGATGCGGAGAACTGGGCGGGCTTCGGCCAGCGGTCGAGCGACGACATGTCGTTCACGTGGACGAGCTACTACGAGCTCGACGACGACGAGTTCGCCGCCGCCGTCGCGGAGCGCGAGGCGCTGAACGCCGACGACGACTAGCCCTCGACTGGCCCGGAGAGCGTCGCCGAGCGGCCTGGCGGCCGCTTCGGCTCCGCTCGCCGCCCGACCAACCCTCCCGGGAGTCCGCGCCGTTCCACGGCGCGGACTCCCGGAGCGAGAAACGATGACGATACGCACTCCTCAACCGATCGGCGTGGTGTGCGCGGCGTTGACGCTCGCCGCGCTGGCCGCGGCTCCCGGGGTCGACGCCCAGATCCGCTACGACCGGGGCCAGAACGTGGCCCCGGTCTTCGAAGGCTGGGAACGCAACCTGGACGGCACCTTCAACTTGGTGTTCGGCTACATGAACCGGAACTACCAGGAGATGCCGGAGGCGCGGATCGGCGCGGCGAACGGGTTCGAGCCGGGGCCCGCGGACCGCGGCCAACCGACGCGCTTCTACCCCCGGCGCCAGCAGTTCGTGTTCAGGGTGCAGGTGCCGGCCGACTGGGGCGACCAGGACCTGGTCTGGACGCTGACCACCAACGGCCGCACCGGCCGGGCGGTCGGCCGGCTCTGGCCGACCTGGGAAATCGACGACGGGGTGATCCGGGCCAACCGCGGTATGGGAGCGCGGGGGGCGCCGGCCGACAACCGGCATCCGTCCATCGCCATCCCCGGCGGCGCCGACCTCACGGTCACCCTGCCCGACACGCTGACGATAACCGCGGTGGTCGGCGACGACGGCATTCCCGGCCCCCGGCCGCGCCCCTCGGAGACGACCGGCGACGACCCGCAGCGGGCGGCCCGGGCGGCCGCCGACCGCGCCCGGCGGGCCGCCCGCCCCCACCCCACGAACCAGGCCGTCGTGGACGCGCAGGTCGCGGGCGAGACGGGGCTCGGCATCACCTGGCTCCACTACCGCGGCCCGGGGCGGGTCCGCTTCGACCCGATGAGCGCCTCGATCGAGGGCGGGCGGGGCGGCCAGGTCGAGACCACCGTCACGTTCACCGAACCCGGCGTCCACGTCCTGCGCGCCTACGCCGACGACTCGATCACCACCACCCCGATCGACGTCACGGTGACCGTGAAGTAGGAACCCTCGTTCCCCCCGCCCGGGCCGCGCGCCGGTTCTCCGGCGCCCGGCCCGGGCGGAATCGCCTTCACGTCAGTTCCCGGTCACGGCCGGAGATTCGAGGTTCGGCGTCTGTCCCCGCTCCGCAGATCCGCTCTCGTCCGGGCGGCGGGACCGGCGTGTCCGTCGCCTCGTTCGGTGTCAGCTTCGACCTTGCATCTCGCGCGCTGGTTATGGCCATCATTGACAAATTAGCTCGTCATGGCTAATTTTGGCTGATGGCCACCGACCCCTGGCACTTCGCGCGCCGCGACTTCACCGGGCGCGTCCTGACGCTGCTCGTCGACGGTCCGGGGCAGGCGCTGACGCTGTTCGCGCCACGGCGGACCGGCAAGACGGAGTTCCTGCTGCAGGACCTCGCCCCCCTCGCCGGCGAGCGGGGACACCGCGTCATCTATGCGTCCTTCTGGCAGGCGCCGTTGTCGCCTCTGGCGGTGCTGCTGCACGCCGTGGAGACGTCGCTCGAGCGAGGCTCGTTCGCCGACCGGGTCCGCCGCTCGGCGCTGGCGCTCGCCCCGGCCCTGAAGCTTTCGGCGCCGGGGTCCGGCGTGGCGGCGGAGGTCGATCTCACCGCGCTGCGCGGCCGGCCGCCGGACGAGTTGCTGCTGCACCTGGACGATCTGCTGGATCGGGTGTCCCGGCGCGGGCCGGCGACGGTCCTGCTTCTGGACGAGGTGCAGGAGCTGGCCCGGAGTCGGGCCAACGCGCCGCTGGTGGCGGCGCTGCGCACGAGCCTCGACCGGCGCAGCGCCCGGCTGCGGACCGTGTTCACGGGATCGAGTCGGGAAGGCCTCGCGGCGATGTTTTCGGCGCGGCAGGCGCCGTTCTTCCACTTCGCGACCCCGATCGATCTGCCGGCGCTCGGCGACGCCTTCGTAGACCACATGCTCACCGGGTTCCGGCGGGTGTCGAGGAGGAGGCTTCCGCGAAGCCCTCTGCTCGCCGCCTTCGAACGCCTGCACGCCAATCCCCACTATTTCCGCCTCCTGCTCGACACGCTGCTGCACGATCCGGACCTGGACGTTGAAGCGGCGCTGGCCCGCGTCCGTGACCGCCTGGCCGTCGATCTCGGCTATCCGGCCACGTGGCTGGCGCTCACCCCGCTTCAGCGCGCGGCGGCGCGGATCCTGGCGGGCGGGGGCGCGCGGCCGTTCAGCCAGCCGTTCCGCGACCTGATCGGCAAGGCGCTTGGCGAGCCGGCGACCACGCCGGGCCGCGTCCAGGCGGCGCTGCGCCGCCTCGGCCGGCTCGGCGTCGCCGACACCCACACCGGGAGCTGGGCGCTCGTCGATCCGGAGTTCGCGGCCTGGATTCGGGAGCACGGCGGTGAATCCGGCCCGGGAGGCCGAGGCCGGGCGGCGTGACGACGCCGCGGACGGCCCCGACCGCTCCCCTGCGCGCCGACCGACCGGCGCTCGGCCGCAAGGACCCGGACCGACCTCGGCCTGCCCCCTCGTGCGCCACGACGGGCGCTGCAACCCGCCTGACCGCGTTGTTCGTCGGTCGAACATGCCCGATATGCGCCCTTCTCACGCCTCGTCGGGAGGGCGCACTCGGCGTTCGCCACGCCCTCCGGCGCGGTGGAACGGAGGTCCAACACGGGCTGCCCGTGTGCCGCCGCGGGCCGTCAGCGGCCGTGCAGCTCGAGGAGGCGCGCGCGGTCGCCGGCGGTGAGGGGCAGGAAGCCGGTGGCGTCGGGCTCGGCCGTCAGGGGCTGGCACGGGCCGCACATGAGGGTGTGGGGCTCGGCGTTGTGGTCGAGCCCCAGCACGTGGCCCAGCTCGTGGGCCACCACGTGCTTCGTCACCATCGGGTCGGTCCGGTACGGCCCCCGGACCCTGCGGACGACCACCAGATGGCGCCCCGGCGTCCGCGGCAACGGCCACGTGAACGACAGGATGTCCTGGCGCGACAGCAGCAGCACGACGTCGGCGCCGAGGTCGACGAGGGCCGCGGGGGGCGGGGGCTCGGCGTCGCCGGCGGGGAGTCGGGTGGCGCGCTGGGCCACCTGCCGGGCGTAGTTCTCGAGGGCGCGTCCGGCCGGCGGCTCGACGACGACGCGCGGCTCGGCGAACCGCGCGGCCGACCCCAGCTCGGCCAGCCGGTCGTTCCAGAACGCGACGGCCTCGCGCGACGGCCCCACCCGGTCGTCGGCCGCGGCCGGCGTCAGGACGAGGACCGACAGGCGGCCCGGCAGCTCGCCGGCGGCCGCGGTCAGGGTTCCCACCGCCAGCGCCGCGGCCGCCAGCGCCGCGCACCGGCGCCGCGGCGGCCGGCGCCGGGTAAATCGACCGCCCCCGCAACGCCCCCGGCTCACAGGCCGCTCAGGTGCTCGATGCGCCCGGTGCTGTCGCCGACCTGCTCGCGGTGCGAGCCCAGCTTGTCGAGCATGGTCACGAACAGGTTCGTCATCGGCGTCCGGTCGGGGTAGCGCAGATGCCGCCCGCCGCGCAGCGCGCCGCCGCCGCCCCCGGCCAGCACCGCCGGCAGGTCGTCGTGGGTGTGCGCGTTCGAGTCGCTGAGGCTGCTGCCGTAGAGGACCATCGCATGGTCGAGCAGCGACCCGCCGCCGTCGTCGGCGTCGCGCAGCTTCCCGAGGAAATGGGCGAACATCGCGACGTGGTGCCGATCGATGCGCTGCAGGCGCGCCATGCGCTCGGGGTCGTTCTGGTGGTGCGACAGGCCGTGATGCGCATCCGGCACCCCGATCGACCGGTAGGTGCGGTTGCCGCCCTCGCGGCTGTACATCAGGGTCGCCACGCGCGTCAGGTCGGCCTGGAACGCGATGGCGATCAGGTCGGACATCACCCGGACGTGCTCCTCGAAGGTCGGGGGCACGCCGTCGGGCCGGGCGAGGGCCGGCAGGTCCACCCCGGAGGCGCCGCGGCGCTCGGCGTTCTGGATGCGGCGCTCGACTTCGCGCACCGAATCGAGATAGTCGCCGAGCTTGCGGCGGTCGCCGGCGCCGAGACCCGCCCGCAACCGTCCCGCGTCCTCGCGGACGAAGTCGAGCAGGCTGCGGTTCTGCCGCGCGCGCACCGCGCGCACCGCCGGGTCGGTGGTGTCTCCGTCGCCGAACAGCCGCTCGAAGACGCGGCGCGGGTTCGTCTCGTAGGGAAGCGGGGTCGTGGGCGAGCTCCACGAGACGGTGTTGCTGTAGGCGCAGCTGTAACCGGAATCGCATCCCCCCGCCATCCGCACGTCCTGCAGCCCCAGCTCGAGCGACGGCAGCGGCGTGGCGCGGCCGACGTCCCGGGCCAGCATCTGGTCCACGGACATGCCGTTCCGGATGTCCGCCCCCTGCGTCTTCTTCGGGTGGACGCCGGTCAGCCAGCTCGCGCCCGCCCGCGCGTGGTCGCCGGGTCCGTCCCCGAGGGCCTCGCCGTTGCGGTGCGCGAGACCGGTGAGCACGAGGAGCCGGTCGCGGAACGGCTCGAGCGGGTGCAGCGTCCTGGTGAAGGCGAATCCCGCCCCGGTCTCGGCCGGGGTCCAGTCGCGCATGATCACGCCGTTGGCGGTATAGACGAACGCCACCCGGGTCACGGGCGCGGACGCCGACGCGAACGCGGGGGTCATCGCATCGAGGAACGGGACGGCGACGGCGGTTCCCAGGCCTCGCAGAAAGGTCCGACGCGGCAGAGCGGCGCCAATGGTCATGACTCCGGAATCCTCCTCATCCTGAAGGGTACACTGTCGACGACGGCGGCGACCAGGGCCGAGAACCGGTGGCCGCCGGCCTCGACGTGGCGCCGGATCTCCCGCACCGCGGGCCGGTCGCGCGGCTCCAGGCCCCGGCCGACGGCATAGGTCAGCAGCTTCTCGGCCAGCGCCTCGACGAACTCGCGGCGGCGGCCGCGCAACATCGCCCGCAGGCCCGCGGGGCCGGCGACCACCGTGCCGTCGGGCAGCGCGCCGGAAGCGTCGACCGCGGCTCCGTCCTCTTCCGCCCGCCAGGCCCCCACCGCGTCGAAGTTCTCCAGCGCGAACCCCAGGGGGTCGAGACGGGCGTGGCAGACGGCGCACGCGGGGTTGGCGCGGTGCCGCTCCAGGGCCGCCCGCAGGCCGCCCGCCGACGAGCCGGCGTCGGCTGCCAGCTCGGGCACGTCGCGCGGCGGGGGCGGAGGCGGCGCCCCCAGCAGATTCTCGAGTATCCACTTGCCCCGCAGCACCGGCGACGTGCGCGTCGGATACGACGTCACCATCAGGACCCCGCCCTGGGTGAAGATGCCGCCGCGGCCGGCGCCGGCGAGGGACACGCGCCGGAAGTGGCCGCCCTCGACCCCGTCGATCCCGTAGAAGCCGGCCAGCCGCTCGTTGAGGAAGGTGTAGTCGGCGTCGATCAGGTCGAGCACGCTGCGGTCGTTCCGAACGACGTGCTCCAGGAACAGCGTCGTCTCGCGCTGGAACGCGTAGCGGATCCCGTCGTCGAAGTGCGGAAAGCGCTCGGGGTCGGGCGTCCAGTCGGCGACGTTGCGCAGATGGAGCCACTGCCCCGCGAAGTTCTCGACGAGCGCCCGCGCCCGGGGGTCGGCGAGCATGCGGGCGATCTGGCGGGACAGCTCGTCCGGCCGGCCGAGCCGCCCCTGCTCGGCCGCCCGCAGGAGCTCTTCGTCGGGAATACTGCTCCAGAGGAAGAACGAGAGCCGGGACGCGAGGTCGAGGTCCGCGAGCTGGTACACGGCGCCGGGCCGGGCGCCGGCCGGCGCCGCGGGCGCCCGGAAGAGGAAGTTCGGGGAGACGAGCACCCCGCTCAGGGCCATCTCGACGCCGTGCTCGAAGCTCCCGCCGTCGGCGCGCCCCATCGCGAACAGGCGCAGGAGGGGATCGACGTCGGCCGGGGTGACGGGGCGCCGGTACGCCCGCCGCGCCAGCGCGGTCAGAATGCGCCGCGCGCACGGCGTCTCGGGGCCGCCGGCGGCCGGCCGGCAGACGAACAGGCGGCGCCGGCTCTCGGTGTCGCCCGGACCGGTCGCCTCCCAGGGACCGCCGACGAGCACGTAATCGACGGCGGGTTCGGCGACGGCCCCGCTTCCGGCGCCTTCCCGCTTCGCGTACTCGGTGAGAAAACCGGCCGCGATCTCGTGGCCGCCGGCGGCGAGGGCCAGCCGCACCTCGAAGGTGCGGCTGCCCTGGTTGGCCTCTTCGGCGTCGAAGTCGGCGTCCAGCAGGCGGACCCGCGCGCCGTCGACCCGCACGTCGAGCTTCGGCGGCGGCATGCCGGGGGCGCGCCGCCCCCGCACCCGCACCTGGATCGTGTAGTCGGCGTCGAAGGGGGAGTAGTGCCGGAACAGGATGCCGCCGCGCTCGTTGGGCGGAAGCCCGTCGATGTCCTCGTCCGCCCCGCGCCCGGCCGGCCGGTAGCGTCGCACGACCGGACGCGGCGTGCCCGTGCCCACCGCGAGGCGGCTCACGCGCCGCGCCGCGGCGACGTACTTCTCGACGTGCAGGGGCGACACCGTCAGCACGTCGCCGACGTTGTCGAACCCGTAGCCGGAATCGTCGGCCGGCAGGTCGCGCGCGTGGTCGAGGTCCAGCCCCAGGAGATCGCGCACGGCGTTGCGGTACTCGGCCCGGTTCAGCCGGTGGATGGCGGGCGAACCGGGGTCCGGCCGCCCGGCCGCGGCCCGATCGAGCGCGGTCTCGAGCCACGCCACGATCTCGGCCCGGACGCCGGGGTCGGGGGCCGGCCGCCCGGCCGGCGGCATCTCCCCCGCGCGGAGCTTCCGCAGGACCTTCTCGAGGACCGGCGCGTGCGCCGCCGCGTCGTCCGCGTTCACGCCGGCGAGGGTCAGGCCCGCGGTGCGGGTGCGGTCGTCGTGGCACGCAAGGCAGTAGCGCTCGAGAGTGGCCTGCAGGAGGCGGCCCGGCGCCGGGGCCGGAGACCGGCCGGCCGCAACCGGACGACCAGCCGCGCCCGGCGCCGCCGGCCACGGCGGCAGCGCGAGCAGGGCGGCGCATGCCGCGGCGACGCGAACCGGCGTGTTCATCGACCCGTGGCAAGACACGGCGCCCGCAGTTTACCATTGACCGATGACGAACATCCTGCCGGGGCGCGGGGCCGGTCTCGCCCTGCTGGTCCTCGCGCTGGCGGCGCCGCGGCCGGCCGCGGCGCAGGCCGCAGACCTGGACGCCCGCCTGTTCGACGCCGTGCAGCGGCTCGACCACGCCGCGGCGGACGCGCTCGTCGCGGCCGGGGCGGACGTCGACGCGGTCCGGGCCGACGGCTCGACCCCGCTCTCGTGGGCCGCCTTCCGCGGCGACGCGGGCATCGTCCGCCTCCTGCTGCGCGCCGGCGCCGATCCCGACCCCGCGGACGAGAACGGGGAAACCCCGCTGCTGCTCGCCTGCGCCGGCGGCCATCTGGCCGCCGCCCGCCTGCTCCTCGACGCCGGCGCGGACGTGGACGCGACGCGCTGGAGCGGCGACACGGCCCTGCTGGCCGCCGCGCACGGCGGCGACGAGGCGCTGGTGCGGCTGCTGCTCGACCGGGGCGCCGAGGTGAACGCGGCCGGGTCGCGCATGGGACAGACCGCGCTGATGCGGGCCATCGCCGGCGGGCATCCGTCCATGGCCCGCCTCCTCGTCGAGCGCGGCGCCGACGTGCGCGCCGTTTCCCGCAACGGCTTCCGGCCCATCCTGTTCGCGGCGCAGCACGGAGACGCCGCGAGCGCGCGGGCCCTCATCGCGGCCGGGGCCGACCCCCACGCCGCCGCCCCCGACGGCAGCACCGCGTTCCTGCTGGCCGTCGCCGCCGGCAGCGACCCCGTCACCCGGCTGCTGCTCGAACGCGGCGTCGACTTCGACGTCCGCGACCGCACCGGCAGCACCCCGCTGCACGCCGCGGTGCGGCAGGGCAACCTCGACCTGGTGAGGACCCTCGCGGCCCGCGGGGCCGACCTGAACGCCCGGACCGAACGCGGCGGCGACCAGGCGGCCGGAGACTCCAGCGGCCTCACACCCTTCCTGACCGCCGCCCGGACCGGCGACGCGGACATGCTGCGGACGCTGCTCGGTCTCGGGGCCGACCCTGCCGCACGGTCGTACGAGGGCGCAGGAGGCGTGCTGCTGGCCACGCGTGGCCGCAACCTGGAGGCGGTCGAGCTGATGGTCGATCTGGGGCTGGACGTGAACGCGCGTCCCGACGGGCGGCCCAGCGCGCTGCACACCGCGATACGCGCCGGCGAAGACGCCATCGTCGAGTACCTGGCCGCCCACGGCGCCGATTTCGAGGCGCGCGACCATCACGGGCGGACACCGCTCGAGGAAGCGGAGTACGAGGCGCCGGCGCACACGATAGATCTGATGCGCCGGCTGACGGCCGAGCGCGAACGCGGCGGAACCCCCTGACGCCGGCCGAGGCCGCCCGCCCGAAGCCTCGCCCTCGCGCGAAGGGCCCGGCAGGACCGAATCGTGGGAAAAAAGTTGGAGGCGCCGCCCGGATTTGAACCGGGGATGGAGGTTTTGCAGACCTCTGCCTTACCACTTGGCGACGGCGCCGGGAGGCGGGAGAGCGGCAGGCGTCAACGCCTGGCGGGCCGTCCCGGACGATGCGGCGAAACGCATCGGGCGAGAAATGGAGCGGGAAACGGGATTCGAACCCGCGACTTCGACCTTGGCAAGGTCGCACTCTACCACTGAGTTATTCCCGCTCGCCGCAGCCTCGGCGGAACTACGCTACCACAGGGACTCGGGCGGCATCAAGACGGACACGCCCCGAACGCGTCCCGCACGACCTCGAGGACCGGCCGGCCCGCGCCGGCGACGACCCCGACGACGTCGAAACGGCACGGAGGCGTTCCCCCGCCGAGGCCGAGCAGGTAGCTTCGCGCCATGTTGACGAGCCGCCGCTGCTTGACCGCGTTCACCGCCGCCGTCGGCCCTCCGAACGCGGGGTTCCGCCGGGTCTTGACCTCGACGAACACCAGCGTCCCGCCGTCCCGCGCCACGATGTCGATCTCGCCGAAGCGGGTGCGGAAGCGGCGGGCGAGGATGACGTACCCCCGGCGCCGCAGCTCGCGGCAGGCGAGGTCCTCGCCGTACCGACCGAGGGACTGGCGGGTGCGGGTCATCGTCCGCCGGGATCGACTGCAAGAGCCGGACCAGCTACTTGCGCTGCCAGCGGGTGCCGGCGGGCGTGTCTTCGAGCACGATGCCCCGCGCGGCGAGGTCGTCGCGGATGCCGTCCGCGGCGGCGAAGTCGCGGCGCGCACGGGCCGCCCGGCGCTCGGCGATCAACCGCTCGATCTCTTCGACCGGCGCGGCGGCCCGGGTGTCCTCGGCCCGCCGCAGGGCGACGACCCCCAGCACCCGGTCGAACCCGTCGAAGGCCGCCTTCACGACCTCGACGTCGGGCCGGCCGAGCTCGCCGGCGTCGATCGCGGTGTTGACGTACCGCACCAGCTCGAACATCACCCCGAGGCCGCCCGGCACGTTCAGGTCGTCGGCCAGCCGGTCGTCGAAGTCGCGCCGCGCCGCCGCGGCCCGCGCCGCGACCGCGGCATGCGCGGCGCCGCCGCGGAGGGCGTCGAGCCGGGCGATACAGGCCATGACCCGCTTCAGGGCCTCCTCGGCCTGCGCGAGCGCGCCCCAGGTGAACCGCAACTGCTTGCGGTAGTGGACCGACAGCAGCGCGTAGCGCAGGGCCGACGCCCGGTATCCCCGCGCGAGCACGTCGGGCACCGTGAAGGCGTTGCCGAGCGACTTCGACATCTTGGTCCCCTCGTCGAGCAGCAGGTGCTCGACGTGGACCCAGAACCGCGAGAAGAGTCGGCCGGTCGCGCCTTCCGACTGGGCGATCTCGTTCTCGTGATGGGGGAACACCAGGTCGACGCCGCCGGCGTGAATGTCGATGGGCGGCCCGTCGAGCAGGCGATGGGCCATCGCCGAGCACTCGATGTGCCAGCCGGGGCGCCCCGGCCCGACCCCGAAGTCCCAGGCGGGTTCGTCCGGGCGGGCCGCCTTCCAGAGCACGAAGTCGCGGGCGTCGTCCTTGTCGTAGCGGTCGGCGTCGACCCGCGCGCCCGGCTTCATCCCTTCGTGGTCGAGGCGGGCCAGCTTGCCGTAACCGGGCAGCGTGGCGATCCGGAAGTACACCGACCCGTCGTTGCGGTAGGTGTGTCCGTTGGTCTCGAGGGCCCGGATCATCTCGACCATCGAACGCAGGTTCTCTTCGTCGGTCGCGCGGGGGTACGCCTCGACCGGCTCCAGCCCGAGCGCCGCCGCGTCCTCGCGGAAGGCGGCGATGAACCGACCCGTGTACTCGCGCAGGGGGACCCGCGCGGTCCTCGACTCGGCGATGGTCCGATCGTCGACGTCGGTGAAGTTCATCACCTGGCGCACGTCGAATCCGGCCACGTGCTTCAACGTCCTTCTCAGCACGTCGAGGGCCACGAAGGTCCGGAAGTTGCCGACGTGGCCGCGCGCGTAGACGGTCAGGCCGCACGTGTACATGCGCACGGCCCCCCCGCGCGACGGCGTGAACGGCTCCTCCCGGCGTGTCAGGGTGTTGTAAAGACGCATCCGCCTCGGACGCAGATTCCCGATCCGGCCGCCGCCCCGCGGCGCCGCTCCCCCGGGACCCTCCCGGCCGCGGCTTCGCGCGGGCCGCTCCGAACCGTCGAAGCAGCAGCCGGCGCCGGCCGGTCCTCGCCGCGGACTTCTACGAGACCTCCGGCAGGGCTCGCGTCAGCTCGCAGAAGTCGGCGTCGTCGTCCTCCGTCCCGCGCCCCAGGACCACCGTGCGCATGGAGCGCCGCAGCCGGTCGAGGGGCACGCCGTCGGGGCCGGCGCGCGACAGCAACTGCTCGATGACCGGCGCCCCGCCGCGCGGACGGGCGGCGCCGAGATACCGGATACGGACCAGCATGTCGCGTCCGCGGGCCGCCAGCCGCAGCTCGACGTGGGCATACGGGGAATCGCCCGGTTCGAACACCGGGCGCACCGCCTGCTCGATCGCGCAGACCACGTCGTCCCGACAGGTGGTCCGATAGCCGAGATGCTCGGCGGTGCGCTCGGCCAGTCGACGCAGTATCGGAACGTACCGCGCCTCGCACGGCAACGTCACGTCCAGTGCGATGGACGCCGCCGCGGGCGGGCGCTCGGTCTTTCCCATGCCTGTCGGAATCTTACAGTGAAATCCGCCGGAACAACCCGCGGGCGGCGGCGCAGTCGCGGGCGATCTGCTCCCGCAGCGCGTCGCCGTCCGGGAAGGACCGTTCCTCGCGCAGGCGCCGGATGAACGCCACGCGCACCGCGCGTCCGTACAGGTCGCGATCGACGTCGAACAGATGCGACTCGACCACCGGCCCGTCCGGCGCGCCCCCGAACGTCGGCCGAACCCCGACGTTGGTCACCGAGGCGTGCAGGTCGCCCTCCAGCACCACCGCCGTGGCGTAGACGCCGTTGGGCGGGAACAGGGCGTTTCCGGTGGCGAGGTTCGCCGTGGGATATCCGATGCGCCGGCCCCGGCCGTCCCCCCGCGTGATCGTGCCCTCGAGCGCGTAGCGGCGCCCCAGCAGCGAGCCGGCCTCGTCGACCCGCCCCTCGGCGACGAGGCGCCGCACCCGGGTGCTGCTCACCACGAACTCCCGGTATCGCACCGGATCGATCTTCTCCGCCCGAAACCCGTAGCGCGCCCCGAGCGATCGCAGCAGCGTGAAGTTGCCGGCCCGGTCGTGTCCGAAGAGGAAGTTCGCGCCCACCCACACCTCGGCGACCTGCAGCCACTCCACCAGCACCGTGCGGACGAAGGTCTCGGGCTCCCAGTGCGACAGCTCGGGGGTGAACCTCACCACCGCGATGCCGTCCATCCCCGCCTCGCCCAGGGCGGCCAGCTTCTGCGGCCCGGTCATGAGCAGCGGCGGCGCCTTGTCGGGACGGACGACCCGGGACGGATGCGGGTCGAAGGTCAGCGCCGCCGCCGTGGCCCCCTGTTCGTCGGCCCGGCGCCGCACCTGGCGGATGATCTTGGCGTGTCCCCGGTGCACGCCGTCGAAGTTGCCGAGCGCCAGCACCGGCCGGCGCCAGCCGGGAGCGCCGCGGTCGTCTGGAAAGTGAATGATCCGGACCGGGTCCCTCGGTCGAGTCTCGTCCAGCATCGGCCAGCCCCTCATCATACGTCAGCCGCGTCCCGGACCCGTCGTCCCGCGTCCCGGACGGGTGAGCCCGCGGGCGGCTACACGTCGACGACGAGTCCGTCGTGGGCGAGGGTCACGCCGGGCGGCAGCATGGCGCAGGTCGCCGCGTGCGGGAGGTCGTGGCACATGTGCGTGAAGTAGGTCCGCCCGGCCCCGATGCGTCCCGCCGTCTCGACGGCCTCGCCCAGGGACAGGTGGGTCGGATGGGGACGATGCCGCAGAGCGCCGAGCACCAGGACGCTCAGCCCCTCGAGCAGCGGCCACGACTCGGCGGGGATCGTGCTGCAGTCGGTCAGGTACGCGAAATCGTCCACGCGGTAGCCGAGAATGGGGCGCGTGCCGTGCAGCAGGGGGACGGGCACCACCCGCGACCGCCCCAGCGAGAAACAGCCGCCCGTCACTTCCACCAGCTGAAGCTGGGGCAGCCCGCCGCCCCGGGGCGTCGCCGGATCCCAGACGTAGGAGTAGATCTGGCGGAGGGCCGCGAGGGTCGGCGCGTCGCCGAGGCACGGAATCGCCGTCCCCTGCCGGAAGTTGAAGGGGCGGACGTCGTCGAGCCCCATGACGTGATCGGCGTGCTGGTGCGTGAAAAGGATGACGTCCACGCCGGTCAGCCCGCGGGCCAGGGCCTGGGACCGGAAATCGGGGGTGGTGTCGACGACGACGCGGGTCCCGTCCGCCAGTTCGAGATAGACGGACGGCCGCAAGCGGTGGTCCCGCGGATCGTCGGAGCGGCAGGTGGAGCAGTCGCAGCCGACGACCGGCACGCCGGTCGAGGTCCCCGTGCCGAGGAACGTGACCCGCATGGCGTCAGGGCGAAACGGGCCGGTTCCGCGCCCCCCCGACCTCCGCGAAACGCATGCGCAACTCCTGCAGGACGCGGGTCAGGAACGCCTCCTCGTCCGGCGTCAGGTTCCCGCGCGTCTTCTCGGCCAGCACCGCCAGGAGCTCGATCATGTCGCCGCCGGCGCCGGGATTGGGCGCGAGCTTCCGCCCCGTGGCGGGATCGACGACGTCGCCGAAATGGACGGCGGCGGAGGTCGCGAGCGACACCACGAGGGCGTTGAACGAGATCTCCGGCGGCGGGGTGGTCATGGTCCCTTCGCGGCGCCCGGCCGCCGCCCGGCGGCGGGCGCCGCCACGGTCGCCCGGCTCGCGCCGTCCCGCGGTCGACGCGCCCATCGGCGTGGGACGAGAGGGGCCGCCGCGGCCGCCCGGCGGTCCTCGCGGGCCGGCGGCGCCGGCCGACGCGGGCCGCCTGATCGTAAGATGGAGAGCGCGACATGAACAAGACCGTCCCGTCCGGCGCCCCCTCCCCTGCCGCCGCCGGCGCGCGATTCGCGCGCCTCGTCGAAATCATGCGCACGCTGCGGTCGCCCGGCGGCTGCGCCTGGGACCGGGAGCAGACCGTGGCCTCGCTCCGGCCGTTCGTGCTCGAGGAGGCCTACGAAGTCGTCGAGGCGATGGACGGCGGCGACCGCGCCGCCCTCTGCGACGAGCTCGGCGACCTGCTGCTCGAAGCGGTGTTCGTGGCGCAGATCTGCGCCGAGGACGGCGACTTCACGATCGCCGACGCGGCCGACGCGGTGAGCGCCAAGCTCGTCCGGCGGCACCCCCACGTCTTCGGCGCCGGAGGCGACGTCAGCGCCGGAGGCGAAGGTGACGCCGGCGCCGCCTCCGGCCGCGACCTCTCGCCCGCCGAGGTCAAGCGGCAGTGGGAACGCATCAAGCGCGCGGAGCGCGCCGGCGCCCCGCCCGACCGCGCCGTCCTCCTCGCCGGCATCCCCGCCGCGCTGCCGGCGCTGCTGCGGGCGTCCCGCATCGGGGCGCGCGCCGCCAACGTCGGCTTCGACTGGGACGAAGCGGCGCAGGTCGTCGACAAGGCCGACGAGGAGATCGCCGAGCTGCGGGCGGCGATCGCCGGCGGCGACCCCGCGCGCATCGAGGAAGAGCTCGGCGACCTCCTCTTCACCGTCGCGAACGCCGCCCGCAAGCTGGGGGTCGATCCCGAGTCGGCCCTCCGGACCGCCAACGCCAGGTTCACCCGCCGCTTCGGCGCGGTCGAGCAGCGCCTCGAAGACCGCGGCCGCGCCCTGTCCGACGCCTCGCCCGGCGAGCTCGAACGGGAGTGGCAGGCCGTCAAGGCCCAGGAGGCGGCCGGGGCGCCGGACGCCTGACGGCGCCGTCGGCCGGCGCGCCGCAGCGCCCGCCGCGGGCGTCGAACCGCCAACGGCGCCCGCGCGCGGTCCGCACGTCCACCCGCCCCGGTCTCTCCACCTCCATCTCCAGCCAGCACCGGTTCCGGGTCGTCAGGGCACGCCGCCACCGAGCCCTCGACGATGACGCGAGCCCATCGTCCGCCGCCGGCGCCGCCAATCCGCAGCCTCGACTGGCGAGAATCTGCGTCGCGGTGAAAAAAACCCAAAAATGCTGTAATCGTACGACCCTTCGAACTCTCTTACGGGGTAGGGGCTGCAAGGCGACCTTCTGCTTCGCCGCCTGAACAGCGGTCACTGCTGAAACCCGGGGAGGGCACCATGACGACACGAGGATCGGCGGTCGCGACGGCGTTCCACATCGTGACGGTAGCGTTTGCGTCGGCGTCCGTCACGTTGATTCCGACGGAAGCATCGGCTCAACAGCCCGTGGTGAAACGCCCCGCTGCATTCGAGCGGCGCTGCATCCCGCCTGACTGCGTTGTTCGGCGGTTGAATATGCCCAATATGCGCCCTTCTCACGCCTTGTCAGGCGGGCGCATCGCCGCTCTCGGTGCGACGCGGGGGTTCCACCACGGGCTGTCAAGGCCGACCGTCGACGGCAGAACTCCAGGTCGAGGGGGAAGCGGTCAAGACCGATCTCGACGAGTCGGGCTATTTCCCGGCAATCCCGGACCCCGCCAGTGAAGGTCACCAGTACGTTTCAGCCGTCGAAGTCGCGTTCGACGGGGACATTCCCGCCCAAGTGTCCGGCTGCGATTCAATGGCAACCTGGATTCACCCCTATCCAGACCACTCACCTTCGTCCTGGCGGCCGTGCCCAACCAGGGTCTGTACCGCTTGTTCGAGATCAGGTCATTGGACAGGCTGGACGAGGACGTCGCCCGCATCGGGCGGTTCCTGGAATCCGTCGCACCCGAAAGGCGGCGGCGGCGGCGAGCAGAAAGCGAGACCGAAATTCGGCTGAGTGGGGAGCATGGACCGCCTCGTTGCTGAGCACTTGGAGAATCCGGGCGGCAGTCTGGAGCAGTGGATCATGCGGGTGGTAGCGGCAGTGCTGCCGGCTGGCTTCTGGTTGCTGTTCATCGCTCGCGGATTCGACCGGGTCACGGTCGAAGGGGCGACGACGATTACGGGCTGGGCGATTCTCGGCGCAGGACCGGCGGCGTTTCTGGTGCGCCGCCGGTTCTGGCGCACGGCAACTGCCGTGGGATTGTTCTGCATCGTGGTTCTACCTGGCGGATGGTGGTCGCTGCAGGTCGATCTTCCCGAACCGCGGCCGCTCCGTGACGCCGTTCAGGGAACGACCCCGCCGTCGGCGCCGTTCGACGCGGGTTCCCCGCGTGCGGATCATCGTGTCGGGCCGACGAGCCTGATGTCCCGGGGAGCCCGTTGGTTGGTCCCCGTCCCGGACACCCGCATCCCCGACGGCTTGTTCCTCGACGTAGCGCGAGCGTCCTGGTACAGCGCGTGGAGTCTGGGCGCGCTGATGTACATGTCGGCGCCCTTTCTGGCCCCGGCCGTAACGCTCTTGTGGCTGGCCGCATGGCCCGGCGGTCGGTACCGAAGAGTCCGCGGAGGGTCGTGATCCGAATCCGCGAGTCTCCGGACGTGCCCACGACGGGAACGGCAGGGTTGTCGACGGCAACGCCGGCCCGCGCCACGGCCACCCGCGCGATCGCGTCATGCCACCATGACGGGAACGGCGGGGTTACGGACGCCCGACCCCCGCGCCCGGCGAACGAACGGAAGCGGCAGTCGGTCAACACGTGCGCCGGCGGACGTTCAACAGCCGTGGTGGAACCCCCGCGTCGCACTGAGAGCGGCGAGGCGCCCGCCTGACAAGGCGTGAGAAGGGCGCATATCAGGCATATGCAACCGCCGAACAACGCAGTCAGGCGGGATGCATCGTCGCTCGAATGCAGCGGGGCGTTTCACCACGGACTGTCAAGGTCAAGGCCCAGGAGGCGGCCGGGGCGCCGGACGCCTGACGGCGCCGTCGGCCGGCGCGCCGCAGCGCCCGCCGCGGGCGTCGAACCGCCAACGGCGCCCGCGCGCGGTCCGCACGTCCACCCGCCTCCCGTCGGTTTCGAGGACCACGGCCCCGTCGCGGCCGGTGTCGAGCACCAGCGCCCCGGCCTCGCGATAGCGGGCGGTCACCTCCGGGGCCGGATGCCCGAACGGATTCGCACGGCCGGCGCTCACCACCGCGACGCACGCCCGCGCGGCCGCCACCAGCCGACGCGAGCTCGAGCCCGCGCTGCCGTGGTGGGGCGCCTTGACGACCCGGAACCGCGCCGGGGAGAGGGCCCCGGCCACCGCGCGCTCGACGTCCGCCCCGACGTCTCCCGGCAGCAGCACCGCGACGTCGCCGAACCGCACGTCGAGCACGACCGAGTCGTCGTTCCGCACCCGCACCCGCGCCCAGTCCGGGACCGGCGGATGGAGCACTGCAAACGACACGCCGCCGACCTCGAACCGGTCGCCGGCGGCGACCCGGCGCCAGCGCGCGCCGGCCGCCTCCGCCGCCCGCCGCAACGCCTCGAGCCGGCGGTCGCCCGGGACCGGCACGCCCTCCCAGACCTCGCCCGCCGGCAGGTCGCGCAGCACCGCCGGCAGGCCGCCCACGTGGTCGGGGTGGCCGTGCGTCAGCACCACCGCGTCCAGCCGCCGCGCGCCGAGGGACCACAACGCCGGAACCACGACGCGGCTTCCGACGTCGGACCGCGGCCCCACCGAACCGCCGGCATCGACGAGGACCGCCCCCCCGCCCGGCGTCTGCACCAGCGTGGCGTCCGCCTGCCCGACGTCGAGCACGCTCATCCGCATCCAGCCCGCGGGGGGCAGCCCCGCGAGGGGAGGGCGCCACGGCGTCGAGACCATCCAGACCGCGGCCAGCCCCACGGCGACCTGACCGGCGGCCCGGGTCGGGACCGACGCCCCCCGCCGGAACCAGGCGGCCAGCGCCGCGTACCAGGCGGCCAGGACGAAGGGCGCGGGGGGCGGTACGCGGAACACCAGCCACGGCCAGACGTCGAGCAGGCGGGACGACTCCACCAGCCCCGTCGCCGCGAGATGGGCCGCGTAGCCGGCGGCGGAGGCGGCGAGCGGGTGGACGGCGAGCAGCGCCACGGCCGCGAGCCCCGCCACCTGGACGAGGGTCATCAGCGGGATCGCGGCGAAGTTGAGGACGAGACCGGCGAGGCTCACGCGGCCGAACAGGGCCGCCCCGATCGGCAGCAGCACGGCCTCGGCGCAGAGGGTCGCGGCCAGCAGCGCGAGCGGCGCCGCCGCCCACGCCGGCGGCCGGCCGCTTCCGCGCCAGAGCGCCGCGGCGACGCGGGCCGCGCCCAGCACGATGCCGAGGGTGGCGCCGAACGTGAGCAGGAATCCCGGGTCCAGGACCGCGAGGGGCGAAACCAGCCCGACGCCGGCGGCGGTCGCCGCCAGCACGTTGAGGGGCGGCGTCCGGTGGTCGAGCAGCCGGGCCCCGAGGACGATGACCGCGGCCGTCGTGGCGCGGGTCACCGACGCCTCGTCGCCGACGACGGCGTTGTACGCCAGCACGCAGACCACCACCAGGGCCAGCCGGGGCCGGGGCCGCAGCCCCGACAGGCGGCCGAGGAACAGCAGGCAGCCGGTGAGGATGGCGATGTTGCCGCCGGAGATGGCGATGACGTGGTAGATACCGCCGTCCTGCAGGCGCCGGGTCGTCGCCGGATCGAGACCCTCGCGGTCCCCGATGAGGATCGCGGTCACGATGGCCGCCGACTCTTCGCCGTGCCGCCCGACGGTGCGGGCCACCGCCCGCCGGACGACGGCGCGGGCCGAGGCGGCCAGTTCCGACCGCCGCGGTCCCCGCGCCGCCACGTCGACGAGCAGACCGCTCTTGACCGACCCCAGCAGCGCCGTCCCCCGCAACGCCTGCCGCCGGGCCTGGTCGGCGCCGCCGGGGTTGTGGAACGCGGGCGCGGGGCGCAGGGTGGCCGACACCCGCACGCGCCGCCCCGCCCGCCATTCCCCAATCCGCTCCGCCCAGCGCTCGCCCCCGACCGCCAGGCGGACTCCGCCGGCGACCGCGGCCGCCGCGCCCGCCCGTTCGACCCGCGAGACGGCCAGCTCGAAGGCGGCGCCGTAGTCGGTGACGCGGGCGTCGCGCCGCAGCCGCCCTTCGAGCCGCACCGGCCCGACCCGGCCGGTCCGGGCCGCCTCCGGCTGCCGGTCGAACCACGCCTTCAACGGCGTCTCCAGCGCCGCCGTCCGGTGCGCCGCCGCCAGCACCGCGCCGCCGAGCGCGAAGCCCGCGGCCAGCAGCGCCGCCGAGCGGCGAGGCCCCGCACCGCGGGCGACGGCGAGCACGGCCAGCGCCCAGACCACCGCCAGCGCCGCCCGCGGGCCGCCCGCGGGCAGCGGCGCCCACGCCCCCGCCGCCGCGCCGACCAGCAACGGAACCGCCGCCAGGGACGCAGGAACCGTCACGGACGGTGACCCTGCAAGAACCGTGGCAGGCGCCCCCGCCCGGGAAACGGACGCGCCTCGCCTCGCCGCGGGACGCCGCCGCGCAGAATCTGCGCGGCCGCGCCGCGACGCGCGTCGCGGCGGTTGCGCCCATCCCTCGCCGTCCCGCGGGCGCCAGGCGGCGGCCACCGACGCATCGACGACGACCACCGCCGTCACCTGCCGCACCGCGTCGCCTAACAGCCCGTGGTGAAACGCCCCGCTGCATTCGAGCGGCGCTGCATCCCGCCTGACTGCGTTGTTCGGCGGTTGAATATGCCCAATATGCGCCCTTCTCACGCCTTGTCAGGCGGGCGCATCGCCGCTCTCGGTGCGACGCGGGGGTTCCACCACGGGCTGCTAAGCTCACCCTGAAGTATCATCGCGACGGGCGCCATGTTCACTCGCCGCCGGGTGGAACGCCGTAGCTATGTCGTGGGCGAGGTGGGGCACGGATCGACCGGTATGTTCACCGCCGTCGGGTGGCAACGCCGCCGCGGGTCGTTCGCGCCGCCGCGTGGCGGTAGCCGGCGTGCGGCTTCGGTGAAGCGAACCGTCGTGTCGAGGCGTCCGGTGCGTTCCGGCTCGGACCGGGTACGGAGCCGCCGGCATGCGGTTTCCGATGGACTGGTCGTGCCAGGGGCAAACTGGAGCGGTCCCGCTCGGGCTTGGCGCGGAGCCGCCGGTGTGCGGCCCGGAGGAGTAGAGACGCCATGAGATTACGAAAGTCGTTGGTCTTGTGTACCGCGCTGGCGTTGTCTGGAACCTGGGTGCTTGCCGGGCAACCGGAGAGCTGCGAGCCGGCGGGCGACGTCCGGTTCATCTGCGGCCTGATCGGTCCGGAAGATCTCGCCGTCGTGCCCGGCGGCGAGTGGGTCGTCGCGTCAGGAAACCAGGAGGGTGGCCGCATCCACCTCATCGACGTGGCCGACAGGACCACTTCGGTCCTCTTCCCGACGGCGGACAGGACCGAGCGGCTCGACACGACGACCTATCCCTCGTGTCCGGGACCCCTCGACGCGGCGGAGCTCGGGCAGGACGAGTTCAGGGCGCACGGTCTCTACCTGCAGCCGGGGACGGGCGGAGTGCACGCGCTGTACGTCGTGCACCACGGCCGGCGGGAGTCGATCGAGGTGTTCGAGCTCGACACCGGCGCGGCGCCGGTGACGCTGGCCTGGGTCGGGTGCGCGGTGGCGCCGGAGGGATTGCGCCTCAACTCGGTCGTGGCCCTGCCCGAGGGCGGCTTCGCCGCAACCAGCACGTCCACCGGTGACGTTTGGGAGTGGAGCACCGTCGGCGGCTGGTCCGTGATCCCGGGCACGGACGACACGACGCCGAACGGTCTGGAGATCTCGCCCGACGGGCGCTGGCTGTACGTGGCCGGCTGGCGGGGCGAGAAGCTCACGCGGCTGTCGCGCGGCAGGACGCCGCCGCAGAAGGACGTGGTGCCGGTCGGCTTCCGGCCTGACAACCTGCGGTTCGTCGACGGCGGCGCATCGATCCTGGCCGCCGGCCACGGGGACTACGGGACGCCGGAGGAGACGTCGAACGTGGCGGTCATCGATCCCCGGACGCTGGAGGTCCGGCGGATCTTCCGGCATCCGCGGATCGACGGGTTCGCCGCGTCCACCGCCGCCATCCGGGTCGGCGGCGAGATCTGGCTCGGAACCAACCGCGGCCGGATGGTCGCGTACTTCCCGGCGCCGGAGCAGGGACAATAAGGAGGCGTTTCGTGAAGTCGAGTCGAGTCCGCTGGCTGGCGGTTCTGGTGTTGGTTCTGGCCGGCGCCGGGAACGATCCTGGCGCCGGTGGTCAACCGCCGGAGCCGTCCGTCACCCACGGGTTGCGCGTCAGTCGTTTCGTTGACGCGCACCTTTCGGAAACAGACGTCGATGCCATCGTGGCCAGGATGGGCGAAATCCTGCGGACAGATGACAGTCCGCCGGACGATGTTTCGTGCGACGTGAACTTCGTTCGACGAGAGGGAGCGATCGAGACTTTCACAACAGGTGACGGGGTAATCTCCGGCGAAGATGAACTCGCCGCGGTGCTTTCCGTCCCGGGTGACGTGAAAGTAGTCAACCGGATCAACTGGTGTCGTTTCCCGTGGTTCTGGGATGGGTGTGCGTATCCTGATCATTCCTTCATCGTGACCAGTCTCGTAGATAATCCGGGCATTGTGTGGTTGCACGAATTCGGTCACGTCCAGGGGTTGGAACACCGGCCGGGCGGGCAGGACGACGGGCTGGTGATGACCCGGAAAATCTCTTCGGACAGCAGGCGGGTCAACAGGGAGGAATGCGATGCATACAGGGTGCAGTGACTCGGGTCGCTCGAGGACGGGGAAAATCACCACCGGACCGTACCTGGTGCTTTTTCTCGGACTGACGCTGGCCGCAAGCGTTTCGGCGCAGGAAGTGGACGTCAGGGACTTCGTCCGCGCCACGCACGTCGAGGGAATACCCTACGACGTCGCGAACGCCTACGCCTCGGAAGACGTGCCTGTGCTGCTGGAGATGCTCGGCGACGAGAACGAAGCGCCGTACTGGACCAACGTCGCGGTGACGTTGAGCATCATCGGCGACGACGAGTCCGTGGACCCTCTACTCGACTTCATCCACGGAACCTTCGGGGATGGTGAACTGCCGGATTCACTGTACCACGTCAAGGCCAACGTGGTCATGGCGCTGGGGCTTCTGGTCAACAAGAGCGGCAACGAAAAGGCGCTGAAGTACCTGCTGGAATCCGTCGATCCCGAATCGTGGATCCGGCGTGGTGCTCCGTGGCTGCGGGAGCCGAGTCCCCGGGCGGAACAGCGGAGGCGGGATCTCGCCAACATGGCGATTCTGGGACTGGCCTTTTCCGGCAGGAAGGAAGCGGCCGAGAAACTCGACGGCCTGCTGGAGTCCGAATCCGTGAAGTTCCAGCCCGGACTCGCCGGGTTGGTCGAAGAGGCGCAGGAAACGCTCCGTGTCGTCTCGGAGGCGGGACTGTCCGGATATTACCGGAAATCAATGCTGGAATCCGGGCTTCCTCCACTGCTGACTTCGCAGGAGCCGGCGGCCGGCGCCGGCGTGCCGCGGTTCGCGCCGGTCACCTGGGAACGCCTGCTCGACGCGGCGGACGAGCCGCACAACTGGCTGATGTACAACGGCACGCTCGACGGCCAGCGCTTCAGCCGGCTCGACCGGATCGATCGGACGAACGTCGCGGATCTGGAATTGAAGTGGGCCTACAACATCCGCCAGCTCGACCGGGCTGAAACGACCCCGCTCGTCGTCGACGGCGTGATGTTCATCACCGAGTCGCCCAGCAACGTGACGGCGGTCGACGCGACCACCGGGCGCCCGTGGTGGCGCTACGAGCATCCGCTGCCCGACGACCTGCGCATCTGCTGCGGGCGCAACAACCGCGGCGTCGCCATCCTGGGCGAGACGCTCTACATGAGCACGCTCGACGCCCACCTGGTCGCCATCGACGCGCGCAGCGGCCACGTCGTGTGGGATGCCGAGGTGGCGGACTACCGGAGCGGCTACAGCAAGACGGCGGCGCCGCTCGTCGTCAAGGACCGGGTGGTGACCGGCATCGCCGGCGGCGAGTTCGGCATCCGCGGCTTCCTCGACTCGTACGACGCCGAGACCGGCGAGCGCGCATGGCGCACCTGGACGATCCCCGGCCCGGACCATCCCGACAACCGGACCTGGGCCGGCGACTCCTGGCGCACCGGCGGCTCGCCGACCTGGATCACCGGCTCCTACGACCCCGAGCTGAACCTGATCTACTGGGGCACCGGCAACCCCGGCCCCGACTGGAACGGCGAGGTGCGCGAGGGGGACAACCTGTACGCGGACTCCGTGCTCGCCCTGGACGGCGACACCGGCGAAATGCGCTGGTACTTCCAGTTCACGCCGCACGACGTCCACGACTGGGACGCCATCCAGATCCCGGTGCTCGCGGACGTCGAGATGAACGGCGCGCCGCGCAAGGCGATGCTGTGGGCGAACCGCAACGCGTTCTACTACACGCTGGATCGCGAGACCGGGGAGTTCCTGCTCGGCAAGCCGTTCGCGCTCCAGACCTGGGCGGAAGGGCTCGACGAGAACGGCCGCCCGATCCGGCTGCCCGACACCTTCCCGACCCCGGACGGGACGGTCGTGGCGCCCCCTGCCGGCGGGGGGACCAACTGGTGGTCGCCGGCCTACAGCCCGCGCACCGGCCTGCTGTACGTCAACGCGTTCGACGGCGAGGGCGAGTACTTCATCCGCGACGAGGAGTACGAGGAAGGCGAGCGCTACACCGGCGGGGGCGTGCAGTCGCCGCAACCGATGGACAACTACCGGAGCGCCATCCGGGCCATCGATCCGGCCACCGGCGACGTCCGCTGGGAGTTCGAGATGAAGCCGCGCGCCCGCACCGGCGTGCTGGCCACCGCCGGCGACCTCGTGTTCGGCGCGACCGTCGACGGCTGGTTCTTCGCCCTCGACGCGGAGAGCGGGGAGGAGATCTGGCGCATCCCGCTCGGGGGCCCGGTCAACGCCAACCCGATGACCTACGCCGTCGGCGGCGCGCAGTACGTCACGATGACGGTGGGGAACACCGTCTACACGTTCGGCCTGGACGAGTAGCTGGGTGCACGTCAGAACATCGACGACCACCGCCGTCACATCCGCCCCTCGTCGCGCGCCCGGCGGACCTCGGCGCGCGACAGGGTCGTTCCGCGCCGGTCGCGTTCCGTGAACATGGCGTCGCAGACGGTTCGGACGAGCAGGCGCCGGAGCGTGGCGAGGTTGGGGTCGAACTCGTTCTGGTTGACCCGGGCGTACCGCCACGTCGCGCCGGCGGCGGCGCTGACGCGCCGGCACCAGTCGCGCATCGCGGCGTCCTTCTCGCGGGTGCCTTCCCAGACGCGGCCCTTGGTCTCGATGATCCAGTTGACTTCCTCGCCGTCGGTCCGCTGGACGGCCACCCAGTCCGGGTAATAGAAGCCGACGGCGCCGCTCGCCTTCAGGTAGTCGACGCGGAACGTCGTGCCGGAGCTCCCCTGTTCCGTCGTGCCGAGCGCGGCGAAGCGCAGCACGTCGGCGGCGTGGTCGAGGAACTCCGCGAACCGGCGCTCGAAGCGGTTCCAGGTGGCCACGCAGTTGAAGACGGTCTTCTTCGCCGCCAGCGGCGGCAGGTCGCGCCGCCAACTGAACGGCTTCGTCTCCGACAGCCGGAAGTCGGCCCGCTCGAACTCCAGCGTGCGCCGTTCGACGGTGATTTCCGCGATTTTCCGGGCAAGGTAGCGGGCGATGCCTTCCCGCATCTCCAGCCGTCCCAGGTGCGAGCGGACGCCTTCGTCCTCCAGGTCGACCTGCCGGCCGAAACAGCGGTCCGCCACGTAGCCCCGCACCACCGGGTACAGCTCGGCGAAGCGGTTGGTGAGACCGGCGCGCTGCGCGACCAGGTTGGCGACGTCCGCCAGCAATTCCCGGGAAGGCCGCGGCGCCGCGGCCACGTCGTCCTGGTGCACCTCGGTTTCGGTGGTCGCGAACTCCATCTGCAAGCTGATTCGGTACGGCTCGGCCAGCTCTTCCTGCTCGAAGATCGCGTCGAGCGCGGCGACGTCCAGCTCGGAGAGCTTGCGGAGGTCGTGCCGCAGGCTCGGCCTGGTGATCGGAATCTCGACGTCGTACGCCAGCCGTTCCCGCACCGGTTCGACGACCACCGGCGGCGGGGGAGCCGTGCGGGCGCTCGCCACGCCGACGCCCTCGGCCTCCAACTGCTCGCGGAGCACCCGCAGCAGGTTGCGCGTGCCGAGCACCTCGAGCGTCTGGGTCCGGTCCGGGCTGACTCCCGTCATGGGCCGCAGGCCGCGGCCGATCACCTGCTCGGGGAGGATCTCCGCCTTCGAGGTGCAGGGCCGCAGGCCGAGCACCACCGACACGTTGCGCACGTCCCAGCCCTCGCGCAGCATCATCACGCTGACGATCGCCTTGATCCGGCTGCCGGGTTGGTCGATGTCCCGCGCCGCCGCCCGGGCCCGGTCGAGGTCGCCCTTCCGCACTTCCCCGATGTTGTCGGTGTGGATGACGAGTACGCGAACAGGCGCCGGGTGACGGCGGAGGCGCCGGCGTAGCCGCCGTCGCGCCACGCGTCGACGGCGGCGCGGATCTTCGGCGGCAGCAGCAGCCGGCTCGGGCGGCGGCCGGAGCCGTCCACCCGCCAGCCGTTCGGCGCGGCGTCGTCCTTGACCAGATGCGACGCCGGGCGCTCCCACGGCCGGCGGTCCGGGATCTCCGGCAGGTCCCGGTCGCAGGCGATGACCGCCTCAGCCATCGCCGCGCTCCGGTGCGATCTCCTGCTCGGTCAGGCCCTTCGCGGACAGGTACCGCCGGATGCGATCGAGAAACGCCTCGGCCCGCTCGTGCTCGCACCGGGCTTCCTCGCTGGAAAAGCGAACCTGCATCCCATAATCCGCCATCAGCCGGTCGTCCGTGCTTTCAGCAAGGTCCCCCGCCCACTTGCGCTCGATCTCGCCCGAATTCACCAGATGAAGGCCGAACATGCTCCGCGTTCCGGAGTGGCTCGAAGTGGCGACGTCGTGCACGAACAGCGCCGACTTCGCGGCATGCAGAACGGCGTAGTAGCTCCGAGAGATGGAATCCTCCGCATAGCCGGCGCGCATCAGGACCTCGGCCGCCCCCAGCGCCTTCAACGCGCGCCGCCACTCCGCAACCGTCATCTCCCGGTTCACAGGACAGTCACTCCGTCGCGTTCGACCGACTCCCGGTACGGGGACCGAACGTCCTCGAGATGATCCCACTCGGCCTGCGTGCACGCCATGATCGACGGAACGGCGCAGGACGCCGCGGCCAGATCGTAGCCGATGCGCCGTAGCTTGCGCTTGAGATCGACAGCCTCGTTTCTGACCACGAGAAGCACGTCGACGTCGCTGTCTTCGTGCGCGTCGCCGCGCGCCTTCGAGCCGTAGATCACCATCCGCGCGACCACGCCGGGATGGCGCATCCGAAGGGCGCGCCGGTACTCGTCCAGCCAGACCTGCTCCGCCGGGTCGAGGGTCAGCATGGTTCACACCTCCACGTCGAACGCCTGCGACGTGTCGTTGCCGAAGACGTCGATCACCTTGACCAGCACCCGGTACCGGCCCGGCCGCTCCGTAGCAGCCGTGTACGAAAAATCAGCTCCTGTAGCGAACGGCGGGTCGATGCAGATCAGGTCGATCTTCCCCGCGAACTTCTCCAGCAGCGATCCCATCACCAGGAGGTTGTCGCCCCCAGACGAGCTTGTTCCTCCAGCCTTCCTCGAAGGTGTCTCCCTCCTTGCCCTCGTAGACGTCGAAAAGCGACTGCTGCGAGCCGCCCTTCCGCGCTTCCTGTCCGGCGCGGCTCTCGTTGACCGTCTCGACGACCTGGAACGGCAGGTTGACGCGCGGCGTCTCCCGGAGCGCGCCTTCTTCGCCGTACTTGCCGGGCCAGACCAGCTCGGTCTTCGCGACGTCGATCTTCGCCATGAGCTATCCGTCCGCGGTCGAGTCTCCCGGCTCCGCTTCCGTGATCTTCCCCGCCCATCCGTCGGCCGCGGCTTCGTTCAGGTCTTCGATGGATCGGGGCGTCGTGCCCGGTTCGGCAAGCAGGCCGAAAATCGTCGCCACCGACCTTCCGGGGCGCGCCCGCGGTCGCGTCCGCCCGTCTCGCAGAAGGGCGGCGTCGACCTTGTCCGTCTTCGCTCCGTCGAATTTCGCCATCTTATCCGGTCTTTCGTTTCCGCTTCAGGTACTCTCGCCCCGCCGGGGTCAACCGGTAGCGCTGCCGGCTGCTGCGTGGCTTGTCGGGGATGGTCATTTCGATCAGGCCGGCCCGCAAGGCCGGCAGCAGATAAGCCGCACGGAAGTGATCTTCATGCTTGAGGCCGAGGGCTTCCTGGAGCTGTCGCCTCGTCATTTCCCCGGACATCGCCGGCAGGAGTCGGACTTCCGGAGCAACTTCCCCGGTGACTTCCCCGGTGACTTCCCCGGTGACTTGCGGGGGCTCCCCTCCCGTGACTTGGGTTGCGACTTGGGTTGTGACTTCCCCGGCGGCGGCCCGGACCGCGGGGTTCGGCCGGAAGGTGACGGTCACGAAGCTGTCGGACTCGAACGCCGGCTCCGGGCAGCGCAGGTCCCGCGCCTCGTCGCGGATGCGGCGGATGCCGGTGCCGGCCTTCTCGATGAATTCGATGCGGTGCAGCAGGTCGGAGATCAGCGGGTTCCGGCGGATGCTCCGGTGGCCGAGGTCGCTCACGCGCAGGCCCTTCGGCAGGCCCCCGGGGCTGCTCACCTCGATGCGGTCGGCGTAGAGCTCGACGAAGACGTTGGCGCCGTCGAAGAACCAGTCGCGGTGCATGACCGCGTTGGTGATCGCCTCGCGCAGCGCCTTCATCGGGTATTCCGGCACGTTCTCCCGCCGCAGGCCCTCGATCCCGGTAGGCGGTGCGGGTGTTGCGCTCGACGAAGCGCATGGCGTCCTCGACGTCGGCGACGATGCCGCCGTCGAAGTCCTTCCGGTCCAGGACGTGGACCTTGTCCGTGCCCCGCCCGAGCAGGCACGTGACGTACGCCTCCGGGAAGAAGTGCCGCACGTTCCGGGCGAAGAAGAGCACGCCGGCGTTGCGGAACAGCAGTCCGTTCCCGTTCCGCTCGGCCGCCTCGATGTTGACCAGCACGTCTTCCACCGGCAGCCCGGCGGTGATGTTCGAGTACCGGAGCCAGGTGTCGAACTTCCCGCGGTCGAAGTCTTCCGGGTACCGGAAGCGGGGGCAGGGCGAAAGGTCGAACCGGATCACCCCCTCCGCGCGGAAGAAGTCTCGGATCTCGTCGCGGCCGAGCTTCTGCGTCACCGCGCCCTGCCGCCAGAAGAAGCCGTCGCCGCACTGCACCGGCTTGGCGTCGCTCTCGCGCACGTGGACCACGAACACCCCGTTCACCGGTTCGGCCAGCACCTTCACCGGCGGGTCGCAGTTGCGGGCGACGTCCTGGACGCGGGCGCGCAGGGCGTTGGAATCCCCGATCCCCTTCACGGAACCGTCGTCGCGCACGCCGAGGAGAACCTTGCCGCCGACGGTGTTCGCCAGCGCGACGATCTCGCGGGCGAACGACGACGGCGAGAGGGCTTCCTTGAACTCCAGCGTCGTGCCTTCGCCCTGCTGGATGAGGATTTCGAGATCCGCCGGTGTGGTTCTGGCCATGCCTGCCGGCCGTCAGCCGCCTGTCTTCATCGCAATGATACCTTCGCCGGGATGCGGCGCCCGTCGAACGTAGCGGGGGTTTTCCGGCCCGGGCTGCTATGATGGGGCATGGCGCGCGCGGGACGCGGCATGGCGGCGGCGGAACGGGAAGGCCGCGCCGCGGAGACGGCGACGGAGCGGGAACGCGCCGCGCACGTCCGGCCGTACCGCTTCGCCGTCGACGAGTTCGCGCGCATGGGCGAGGCGGGCATCTTCACCGAGGACGACCGGGTGGAGCTGATCGATGGAGCGGTCCTGGAGATGACGCCCATCGACCCGCCGCACGCGTGGATCGTCGGCCGCCTGACCGAGTTGCTCGTCACACGTCTCGCCGGCCAGGCGTACGTGAGCATTCAGAATCCCATTCGTCTGGACCGCCACACCGAACCGCAACCCGATCTGGTGGTGGCGCGGCGGCGGCGGAGCGGCTACACCGATCGGCACCCCGGTGCGGACGACGTTCTTCTGGGTCGTCGAAGTGGCTGATTCGTCGCTGCGGCACGACCGGGATCAGAAGGCGCCCCGCTACGGCCGGGCGGGGATCCCCGAGACGTGGCTGGTGGATATTGCAGCCGGGACCGTCACCGTGTATTCCGAGCCGGGGCCGGACGGCTACGCGCGGGCGCAGGTGCGGCGCCGGGGGGACGGCCTCCGGAGCGCTCTTCGCCGCGCGGCCGGCAAGGGAGACCGCGGCCCGGCGGACGACGGCGGGCCGGCGCTCGACGTGCGGATCGACGAGATCTTCGGCTGACGGGGCCGCACTCCTTGTCACCAACCCCCTTCATGTCGCAACCGCGGACCGCCAGGCGGCCGCGGACCGCAAGACGGTCCGACGAACGCCGCGGCGGCGGCTTCCAGCACGGGCTGGCAGGATGGCGCCGTGGCTGAACCGCTCTATCACGAACGCCTGACCCGCATGCGCGACGCGTTTCCCGCGCCGGTCTCCGACCGGAAGCACGACGCGTACTTCGTCTTCTCGATCATGCGGGCGCTCGACCGGATCGACGCGATGAAGTCGCAGGTGCCGCTGCTCGGCCGGCCGCGCGCGCTCGACTACGACGCGGCCGGGCAGGCGGCGCTCGCCGAGGAGGGGCGCAGCGTGGAAGCGGTGGCGCAGATGCTGGTGGACCGGCTGGAGGGACTGCCGATCTGGGGGCACCCGCGGACGCAGATCAACGTCGTCCCGCCGGCGTCGATCCCGAGCATCGTCGGGGCGCTGCTGCCCGCCATCTACAACCCGAACCTCGTCTCGGACGAGACGTCGTTCGGCGTGGCGGTGACCGAGGCGGAGGTCGCCGCGATGACCGCCCGGCTCGTCGGCTACGACGCGAACCGGTCGGCCGGCGTCTTCACCTTCGGCGGGACCGGCACGACGCTCTACGGCGCCCGGCTCGGGATCGAGAAGGCGTTCCCCGACGCGATGGACCACGGCGTCCGCGCCGACGGCGCGATCCTGGCGTCGGCGCAGAGCCACTACTGCCGCCTGAACGTCGCGGGCTGGCTGGGGCTCGGCGAGAAGAACGTCGTCGAGGCGCCGACGCACCTGACCAACGACGTCCGCATCGACCGGCTGGAGGCCGCCGCCCGCGACGTGATCGAGCAGGGCCGCCGCATCGTGGCGCTGGTGGCGACGATGGGGACGACCGACGCCTTCGGCGTCGACGACCTCGACGCGATCGTCGAGCTGCGGGACCGGCTGGTGCGCGAGTACCGCCTCGACTACGCGCCGCACGTCCACGCCGACGCGGTCATCGGCTGGGCGTGGTCGGTCTTCGACGGCTACGACTTCGAGCGGAATCCGCTCGGGTTCCGCGCGCGCGATCGCCGCGGCGTGCCGGCGCATCTGCAAGCTGCACCGGGCCGACTCCATCGGGATCGACTTCCACAAGACCGGCTTCGCGCCGTACGTCTCCAGCCTGTTCCTGGTCCGCGACCGCGCCGACCTGCAACTGCTCGTCCGCGGCCGGGACGAGATGCCGTACCTGTTCCAGAGCGGGGAGCGCCACCCGGGGATCTACACGCTGGAGACGTCGCGCGGCGGGGGCGGCGTGCTCGCCGCGTACGCCAACCTGCACCTCTTCGGCCGCGTCGGGCTCCGGGTCATCCTCGGCCACCTGGTCGAGATGGCCGAGTCGCTGCGCGAGCATCTCGAGGGGCACGACTCGACGACGGTGCTCAACGACGACGGCGTCGGGACGGTCACCGTGTTCCGCGTCTATCCCGACGGGGGCGACACCTGGACCATCAAGGACCGCGAGCGGACCGACCCGGCCGCCCGCGAAGAGCTGCTGCGGCACAACGACTACAACCGGCGGCTGTTCCGGCATCTCCACGACCGGGCCATGCGCGGCGCCGGTGTCCACCTGTCGATGACCGACTGCTACCGCGAGACCGACTACGACGAGCCGATCGTTGGTCTGAAGAGCTTCATCCTGTCGCCCTTCGTCGACGAGGAGCACGTGCGGGGGCTGGTGCGGGACGTCCTGGACGCCCGGCGGGCCATGGGTCCGGAAGGCCGCGAACGGTAGCGGGCTACTCCTCCGGCAGCGCGAACGCGACGAGGCGCGCGTCGGGGCCGGCGCCGGTGGCGATCAGGATGAACTGCCGGCCCGCGCGCGAGCGGTAGGTCATCGGGTTGCCGCTGGTGCGGAACCCGGTGGCCAGCCGGGTCACCTCGCGGCCGGTGGCGGCGTCGAACGCGTACAGGTACGGGTCGCCGCCGCCGAGGAAGACGAGGCCGCCGCCGGTGACCATCGGGCCGTTGGCGCCGGGGGTGCCGAGGCGGTCGGGGAGGTCGACGCCGCGCAGCAGCGGGTGCGCGCGCATGACGCGGCTGCCCTCGCCGAACGGCACGCTCCACGCGATCTCGCCGGCGTTCAGGTCGATGGCGACGAGCCGGGCGTACGGCGGCTTGACGAGCGGGATCGGCCCGAGGCGGCTGCGCTCGGCGGGGACGTACCCGCCCAGCCCGCGGAAGATGCCGGCCGAGCCGCCGCGCGGGCAGTTGTTCGTGTACGCGACGTCGACTTCGGGCAGGTCGGGATGGGTCTCGCAGACCTGGTTGGCCGACACCCCTTCCGACGTCCGCACGTAGAGCAGGTTGGACTCCGGGTCGAGGGCCGCGCCGCCCCAGTTCGCGCCGCCGTCCACCCGCGGCCGCTGCAGGGTGCCCCGCAGGCTGGGCGGCGTGAAGAGCGGCCCGAGCCGATAGGTCCGCATCTCCTCGACCGCGATCCGGTGAACCTCGGGGGTCAGGTCGTTCGCGTCGTCGAGCGAGACCCCCTGGCGGGCGAACGGGGGCGGCTTCGTCGGGAACGGCTGCGTCGGATACGGCGCCTCGCCCGGCACGTCGGTGTCGGTGTCGACGGGGCGCTCCTCGATGGGCCAGACCGGCTCGCCGGTCACCCGATCGAAGACGTAGGTGAAACCCTGCTTCGACACCTCGGCGACGGCGTCGATGGTCCGGCCGTCCACGGTGAGGGTCGCGAGGTTCGGAGCGGACGTGAAGTCGTAGTCCCACAGCCCGTGGTGCACGGCCTGGAAGTGCCACTGGCGCTCGCCGGTCCGGGCGTCGAGGCAGATCAGCGACTCGGCGAACAGGTTGGCGCCGAGGCGCCGCCCGCCCCAGTAGTCGCTGCTCGGCGTGCTGGTCGGGACGTACAGCAGCCCGCGCCCGGCGTCGAGCGACATCAGCCCCCAGACGTTCGCGTGGCCGGTGAAGCGCCACGAACCGCCCTCCCACGTGTCGGCCCCGAACGCGTCGTTCGACTGCGGCACGGTGTAGAAGACCCAGCGCCGCTCGCCGGTGCGGACGTCGAACGCCTGCACGGATCCGGGCGTGTCGAACCGCCGCTGAATCCGGTCGGGCACCCGGCTGCCGACGATGACGAGATCCTCGAAGACGACCGGCGGCGACGTCTGGTCGAACATGTCGCGGGTCACCGGGTTGGGAAAGTTTTCGGTCAGCAGCACCCGCCCCCCGTCGCCGAACGAGGAGACGAGCGACCCGTCGGCCGCATCGAGCGCGTAGAGGCGGTCGCGGCTGTTGATGAAGACCCGCATCTCCCCGCCGGCGCCCGCCGCGCGGTCGGCGTTCGCCGGCCAGACCGCGACGCCCCGGTGCTTGAAGCCGCCCGGCGGGGCGCCCTCCGGCCCGGTGCGCCACGCCTCCGGATCGAACGCCCAGCGTTCGTCGCCGGTCTCCGCGTCGAGCGCCGCGACCCGTGCGTACATCGTCGAGACGTAGACCACGTCGTCGATCATCAGGGGCATGACCTCGAAGCTGCCGGGCCGGGTGCGGAACTCCTGGTTCGGCAGCTCGTTCGGCTCCCACGTCCACGCCACCTCGAGTCGATCGGCGTTGGAGGCGTCGACGTCGGCGAGCGGAGAGTACTTCGAAGCCCCCTGGTCGGCCCCGACGTAGGACCACTCCACCATGCTTCCGGACCGGTCCTGCGCCGCGGCCGGGACGGCGGCGGCGATGGCCAGGGCGGCCGCGGCCGCGGCGCGCCTGTCGAGCCGAGTCTTCATGGGATGCCTCGCTCCGGCGGTCCGCGCCGCGGAACGGCGCAGGCCGCCGGCAGAACCGGTCGGGCGGGCGGGCGGAAGCGCCGGCGGCGCCTCCGGCTGCGCCTCGCTCTCACGGAAAGTTCGTCCTGACCATACCGCGGTCGACGTCGCCGAGAGAGGCGGCCCCCGCGAAGGCCATCGCCTGCCTCAGCTCCGCGTTGACGATGTCGAGCACCTTCCGGGCGCCCGGCTCGCCGAATGCGCCGAGCCCCCAGCGCGACGCGCGGCCCAGACAGACCGCGTCGGCGCCGAGCGCCAGCGCCTTCAGCACGTCGGCGCCGCGGCGGAACCCGCTGTCGATGAGCACCGGAACCCGGCCGCCCACCGCCTCGACCACCTCTTCCAGCACTTCGAGGCTCGAGGGGCCGTAGTCGAGGGCCCGGCCCCCGTGGTTGGACACGATGATGCCGTCCACGCCGTGTTCCAGGCACTTCTTCGCGCCGGCGCCGGTCAGGATGCCCTTGGCCAGCATGGGCACGCCGCACATCGGCCGGAGGTCGTCGAAGAGCTTCCACTCGTACCACAGCCGCCCGGCCGCGACGCGATACGGGTTCGGCGGATTCGGCCGCTCCCGCCGCGTCACCCGGCGCGGCGCCCCCCCGAGGTGCCGGACGTGCAGGTCGCGTTCGTAGTAGGACGCCTGCTGGTCGATGGTCACCACGACCGTCTGCGCGCCCGCTTCCTGCGCGGCGCCGAGGGCCTCGCGGTTCGGCTCCATCTCGCGGGTCGCGTAGCGCTGGAACCAGAGCGGCCCCTCGGCGTCCCGGGCGATCCGCGGGAACGGGAAGCTCGACACGTTGCTCACGATCATCGTGGTCCCGGCGGCCGTCGCCGCCCGGTGCATGCCCAGCTCGCCGTCAGGGTGCAGATCGCGCTGCCGCGCCGTCGGCGCGAGCATGATCGGGCTCGGCATGGCGTGTCCGAACAGCTCGGTCGAGGTGTCGACCGACGCCGGATCGACCCCGCCGCGGCCGACGAGCTCCACCCAGTCGAACGCGTCGCGGTTGCGGTACAGCGTGAACTCCGACTCCGTGCCGTGCGCGGTGTAGTCGTAAACCGCGAGCGGCACGTTGGCGCGGAAGACCGGCTCGAAATCGAACACGTCGCGCATCTCGTCGAACCCGAGAAACCGCCGGTGCGGGCCGAGCGGCCACGGGTCGCGCTGCGCCCGCAGCAGCGGCGACGCGACCATGAACGACGCGAGTCCGCACAGCGCCTTCCTCCGGGACGTTCCCCGACGCCATCGCTGCTCGATCTTCCCCACGACTGCCTCCTGCCTGCACCCCCGCGGCGAAAGCCCCGCGGCATCGGCCCGCCGGCGCACCCGGCGTTCGCCGGCGCCCTTCGGACGCGGTGCGACGCGGGATCCGCCGCGGGCCCGCGCAGGGAGACCCGCGGCTCGCCGGGCCGCAAGAACACCCGCGCCCGCGCGACCGCAGTTTATCAACAACGGCGCCGCGGCGGATCGGCGGCGCCGCCCTCCCCGCGCGGCGGTCCGGCCGGGAGTGGTCCGGTCTCGACCGGGAAGCCCGCGCCCGGCCTCACCGCCCGCCGCCGGAAGCCACGCGCCCGCGCCCGGCCTCACCGCCCGCCGCCCGCGGCGACGTACTCGACGAGCCGCCGCCGCAGGAGATCGTCGAGCAGCCGGTCGACGTCCCGTTCGAGCACGTCACGGGGGACGTCGTACTCGGCGTGCACGCGGTCCACGATGGCCCCGCGGGTCGCGTGATCCTCGACGAGGGCCCACACCGCGGTCGCGACCTCGTCCAGGCCGAGATAGCGCCCCGACCGCAGGTCGGCGACCACGGTCTGATTCCCCACGCGGGCGCAATGGACCCGCTCGGCCACCTGCAACGGCGTGTCGGCTCCACGCATCGGCGTTCTCCCTTCGTCACCCGCGGCGAAAGGCCCCGCGGCCTCCTCACGCCTTGTCACGCGGCGTTCTCTGTCCGCCGGACGTTCTCTGTCCGCCGGACGCTCTCTGTCCGCCGGCGCACCTCGGCGTTCACGGGCGTCCTTCGGGCGCGGTGCGACACGGCACTGCCGTCAGGCATCGGCGTCCGGAGGCCGCCGCCCGTCGACGGCGTATTGCAGCCAGGCGTCCAGCGTCAGGGTCGTCAGCAGGCCCCCCAGATGCGGCGCGTGCCCCTGACGGGCCAGATGCATGGCGTTCCACAGGCGTCCGCGGTCCACGACGCCGAGTTCGACCAGCATCGACGACGCGACCACCTGCTCGAGCGCCGGCCATTCCTTCCGCAGGCCGTTGTAGGCCGCGTGTCCCGTCGACGCGTTCCGGGTGCGGCATCTGACCCGCTCCGGCAGGATGCCCCGCATGGCGCGGCGCAGGATCGCCTTCGGCTCTCCCGGCGCCGCCTTCAGGCTCCACGGAGCCGCCAGGGCCAGCTCCACCAGCGGCCGGTGCAGGAAGGGGTACCGCAGGTCGCAGGCCTTCTCCAGATAACCCCGCAGGAGGAATCCGGTGATCCAGGCGACCCGCTCGACGTGCCACTGGTCGGCGGCTCCCCGGCCCGCCCGGGGCGCGTTCCCGTACCGGGCGCGGTCGTCGAGGCGCCAGGTGTCCGCGAAGCGGCTCGATATCCACGCGTGCGCGGCGGGCGCCCGGCCGTAGCCGATCCGCGGCCGGCCCAGCAGCGGCCGCAGGCAGTACTGCAACAGGAGGTTGCTCAACGGCATCTTCAGCGCGCGCTGCCACCGGTCCAGCTCGCGGCAGAACCGCGCCGGCCGCCCCCGGCGCAGCAGATCGGCGAGGTGCACCGGCTCCTGGTGCTTGCTCAGGACCACCGCCTCCGCCCCGATGCCGCTCAGCAGCACGGGCACCCCGCGGCCCGCCATCAGCCGCCGGTACTGCCGGTGCGCGCCGAAGAACGCGGCCGCCGCGTGGGGTTCCTCCCAGTGCCGCACGGCGGCCCGCAGACGGCTGAACGGATGGTGCGAATCGCCGTCGACGTCGTGCCGTTCGACACCGCTCGCCCGCGCTGCGGCCGCGGCCCAGGGCCGCTCGTCGCTCAGGGTCGACTCGCCGAACACGACGCTGAGCGCCGACAGCCGCGGCCGTCCGCGCCGCCGCGCGGCCACGGCGACGATCGACGACGAGTCGAGCCCGCCCGAGAGCTCCGACCAGACCACGTCGGCGCCCGACGCCCGGCTCGCCACCGCGTCCGCGAAGGTGTCCCGGAACCGGTCGACGTAGTCGGCCTCGCGGCCGTCGAGATCGCCGCGGACCCGCCACTCCCAGTAACGCTCGAACCGGACGCGCCCGTTCCCGGCCACCAGCCGGTGGCCGGGCTCGAGGCGCGACAGGCCGCGGTACGGCGTGCGGCCCGAGCCGGGACGGTCCACCCCGAGGGCCAGCCGGTCGGCGACGTACTCCATGTCGAGAGACGGAGTCCGCGGGCAGAGGGCCAGCAGTTGCCGGAGCTGCGAGGCGAACGCGACCAGGCCGTCCCGCACGAGCACGTAGAGGGGCCGCACGCCGAGCGGATCTCTCGCACAGAGGAGCCGCCGGGCGGCGCCGTCCCACAACCCGAACGCGAAGTCGCCGACGATCCTCGACGCGCACGCGCTTCCCCACGCCGCGTAGGCGGCGAGAACCAGCCCGGCGTCGCCGGTCGATGCATCGACGCCGTGGTCCGGCAGGTCCGCGATCAACTCCTGGCGGTTGTCGATCCGGCCGTCGAAGACGAGCGCGCAGTGCGCGCGATCGGCTCTCGACGGCCGCGCGACCGTCGAGCCGGCGGCGTCGGGGGGAGCCGTGGCGCCGGCGAGGGCGACGGAGGGCCCGGTCCAGCAGCGCCGGCGGCTCGGGACCAGCAGCCGCGCGGCCGCGTTCAGGCGCACGATCGCGGCGGGTTCGACCGGCCCGCCGTCGAACGCGTGGATGCCGCCGATCACGCGAAGGGACGCCTCGGCCATCGGACTCCGGGGCGAGGACTTCCGAACACCGTTTCCGCGGGACATGGACCTCGTGGAATGCGGCGGCGCCCCGGTTACTCCGGTTCGCCGCTCGAGAGGATCGGCGCCCAGGGTTCGTGCCGCCAGTCGCCGGCCGGGTCGTCCAGCACTTCTCCCCGGCATTCGACCCAGGCGTGGGCCCCGAAGGGAAACCGCTTCACGCCGATGCGCAGCGTCGCGGGAACGCCCCGCCGCCGCAGGAGCACGAAAGCGGCCAGGGCCCGCGGCAGGCAGTCCAGGCGCCGCCGGTGGTAGTACCGGGCAGCGGTCCGCACCGCTTCGAGCGTGCGGCGCACCGTACGCCGCTCGACCGCCGGCGCCGCCGCCCGGACCGGCCGGCGGCCCCACCGGTCCACGAACCGGAATACGCGCGGAAAGCCGAACGCCCGGAAACCGGCGTCGAGAAGCACGAAGATCAGGAACGCCTGGAGGGTCATGGTCTTTCCGTGTCCGGCCCCGACGCGAAGGGAGCCGCCGAAACGGAGCGCCGGCGCCGGGTCGATCGGGAGCAGGCGGCCGGCGAAGCCGCCTGCTCCCGGATCGCGCTGGCGGCGGTCTACCCCCAGAGCCCGTACAGCCCGCCGTTCACGCCGTCGAGACAGAACCCGAAGCAATCGCCCGTCAGCGCCTCGATGGCGCCGAAGTCGACGACCCGCGGCGCGACGTACGCCTTCTTCCGTTCCTTTCGAATCGCCACGTTCCACTCTCCTTTCGTTGCCGGTTACACGACTCGCGAACGGCCACAGCTTGCCGGATGCCGCGGCCGCCGCGCATTGCCATCCATCAAGCGCGGCGATGACCTGCATCAAGCCCCTCGCCCGACCGCCCGCGGGTCTCCGCCGCGTTCGGGCGGCGCGGCGCACCCGCCGGACCCGCACCGCCGGGCGGACCGCGCGCGCGGAGCGCGGCCGGGCGCAGTTGCAGTACGCCCGACACGCGCCCCGCACGCCGGGTCGGCAGCCCGCCTTCTCGGCGCAGGAGTGCGGCCGCCGGCGGCGCGGGGAGAAGGACGGCGCCGCGGGGTGCGAATGGAAGAGACGCCGGCGGAGGGAATCAGCCGCCGGACCGCGGCAGGGTCGAGCCCGGTCCAACACCCCGTGGTGAAACCCCGCGCCGCACCGCGCCCGGGGGGCGCCGGCGAACGCCGAGGGCGCCGGCAGACAGAGACCCTCCGGCGGAAAAGGCGTGAGAAGGGCGCACGCCGGGCACGTTCAACCGCCGAACGACGCAGTCAGGCGGGATGCGGCGCCGCTCGAACGCAGCGGGGCGTTTTCGCCTCCGGCCGTCAGGCCCTGGCTTCGATCCGCGGGCGGTCCACGACGGACGGTACGCGGACCTGCCGGCGGACCGGTACGGCGACCGCGGGCAGCACGACGGTGAAGGTCGCGCCGTGGCCGGGGCGGCTGTCGACCGCGATCCGCCCGCCGTGCGCGCGCACGACGTGCCGGGCGATCGCGAGGCCGAGGCCCGTCCCCGGCACCCCGGAGTTCCCCGCCGGGGCGCGGTAGAACTCGTCGAAGATCCGTCCCTGGTCGTTCGGCGCGATGCCGACGCCCCCGTCCGCGACGGCGACCTCCACCGCGCCGCCGCGCCGCCGCAGGCGCATCCGGATGCAGCGGCAACGCCCCGAGTACTTCATCGCGTTGTCCAGGAGGTTCACGAAGACCTGGGTCATCGCCGCGGCGTCGACACGGACCTCGGGCAGCCCGGCGTCCGGAGAGGCCACGGCTATCGTGAACCGCCCGTCGGCGCGCCGCGTTTCGACCGCCGCCAGCGCGGCCCCGACGACGTCTTCGATCGCCGCCGCCTCCGGACGATAGCGGACCTGCGCCGCCTCGATGCGGCCGAAGCTCAGCACGTTGTCGATGAGTCGTCTCAGGCGGGCGCTCTCCTGCTCGATGCGCCGTCCATACTCGACGACCCGGTCCGGCGCGGCCACGCGCCGGCGGCGCAGCAGTTCGCCGAACACCGCGATGGACGCCAGCGGCGTGCGCAGCTCGTGGGACACGCCGGTCACGAACCCGTTCCGGATCCGCGAGAGCCGCCGCTCGCGCCGCGCCGCCCGCCACGTGAGCAGCACGCCGCCGCCCGCCATCACGGCCATCAGAACCGACAGGACCCGGCGCGTCAGCGCGTTGGCCTGCAGCACCTGGGCGGCGGCGGTGTGGCGGCTCCGCGCCGACAGCTCGAAGTCCCGGAACACGAAGTCGAAGCGGTCCGTCAGCGCGTCGGCCTGGCCCGGCCCGTCGTGCGTGGACGCCACGACGCGCCCCGCGCCGTCGGTCACGCGCAGCAGCAGGTTGTCCCGCACGTCGTCGGCCAGCATGGCCTCCGCGGCGGCGATGGCTCGCGGCAGGTACTCGCGTTCGAATCGGCGCCGGTCGACGACGAAGCCGGCGAAACCGACCGTGACCGCGTCGGCATCGGTGACGAACCGGTAGAGAACGCGGTTCCCGGCATCGAGCTCGTCCACGTAGATTTCCGACCGGTTCAGGTGCAACATCCGCTGCAGGCGCAGCAGGGTGCTGACCCGCAGGGCGACCAGCTCGGTGGAACGGTCGGCGGCCGGGCCGATCCGACCGGTCTCGGGGTCGAAATACCGGGTCAGGCACGAGCAACCCTCGAGGGAGCCCGCGAACAGCAGGCTCGCGGCGGAGGTGTCGACCCCGTCGAAGTGCCGCGCGACGACGTCGAACTGCCCGGCGGCGAGGGCGTCCCCCGGCACGTCCAGCATCTCCCGCGCCGCGCCCTCGTACGTCCGCCGCACGCCCGCCGTCACCGCGTCCAGATAGTCCAGGAGGGTCGTCTGGTGGGCGATGGCTTCGACCCGCGTCAACCGGCGGATCAACTCGTGCTGCACGACGATGACCGCCAGCAGGGGGACGAGCACGACGGCGGCTTCGAACCACCGCCGGCGAAGAAGGGATTCGAAGCTGCGCATGCCGTTCTTCACGTGCATAAACTATACATCCCCGCGCACGCGGACAACCTGGCCCGCGCGCACGAGCGGCGGGCCGGCGCCGGCCGGCTCGCGTCACGGCGGACGGGGTCCGTCCCGGGCGTTCCGCGGGTCCGCGGCGGCCAGGCGGCGCGGGCCGCCGGACCAGGCCGTCCTGCCGCCACCGGGCGGGCGGCGCAGCCGGTCGCCGGCGGAGATCGGGGGCCGTTCGCCGGCTCCCGGCGCGCGAACGGCAGGCGCACGCGCCGACCGCGCTCAGCAGCGCGCCGCGGCCGGTCGTTGCGGGTTCGCGGAGCTCGTCAGCAACCCGCCGCCGTCGACGTCGTCGGGGGCGAGGCGCCGGACGTCGGGAATGAAGATGGAACCGTCGTCGATGCGAATGAGTCCGTCGTCGCGAAGGCGCCGGAGAAGCCGGCTGAGATGCTCCGGCGTGACCGCGATGAGGCTGGCCAGCTCCCAGCGCTTCAGCGGCAGCGACAGCCGGGCGCCGTGGGCGCCGGGCGGCGGCGCGGCCCCGGTCAGACGGCGCAGGATCCGCTCGAGGCGCTGCCGGGAAGTAGCCGTGCCGAGATCCGCCATCTGCTCGAACTGGCTGAGGACCTCGCGGCTGTGCATCTGGTGGACGTGCCAGGACAACCCCTCGTGCCTGGTCATCAGGTCGAGAAAGGCCTCGCGCGTCAGCCGCCGCAGCCGGCACGGCGTCACCGCCACCGCGCTGGCCGGATGGGTCCGCAACGCCAGCACCAGCGCCGCGCCCAGAAACCAGCCGGCGCCTCTCAGCCCGAGAATCTGCTCCCGCCCGTCGGAATCCGTCCGGACGAGCTTCGCCAGCCCTTCCTCGACGTAGAACACGTCGCCCGGGTCGCCCCCCTGCTGCATCAGCACCGTACCCACCGGGTACAGCAGCGCCGCGGGCAGCAGCGGAAGCCACGAGTCCGCCCGTTCGGTGCCGACGCCTCCGAACCCACCGTACGCTTCGCCAGTCATGCGCCGATCATGGGGGCGGGGCGGCGTAAATGTCATCATCCTGCTGTCAAAGTTGTCTGCAAGTTGTAAATTTCCCGCCCAAAACCGCCGTATGCGGTGGTACGACGTGGATGGATGGACGCCGGCGCCGGTTGCGCCGCTCCCGGATCGGAACCGGTGAACGCCGCGGTCCGGCGCGGCGCAGAGCCGCGGGGAAGGGAGGAAGGGGCTCGCCGCGGGCGGTTCAGCCGGTGAACTTGTAGCCGACCCGGTGCACGGTGACGATCCAGCGGGGGGCCGCCCCGTCGTCCTCGATCTTCTGGCGCAGCTTGGCGACGTGCACGTCCACGGTGCGGGTCAGCGGCGGCGCGCCGTCGTGGTCCCAGACCGCGCTCAGGAGTTCGTCCCGGCCCACGGCCGCGCCGCGGTTCTCGATCAGGTACTGGAGCAGGCGGAACTCCCGCGGCAGCAGGGTCAGCCGCCGTCCGCGTTTGGCGACGTCACGGGTTCGGAAGTCCACGATCACGTCGCCGAACTCGTAGGCGCGGTCGAGCGCCGCGAGCCGCCGCGGGCGCCGCAGCACCGCCTCCACGCGCGCCACGAGCTCGGTGAAGCTGAACGGCTTCGTCACGTAGTCGTCCGCTCCCGCCTTCAGCCCGACCACCTTGTCGAGCTCCTCTCCCTTCGCGCTCAGCATGACCACCGGCACCGTGCTCCCCCGCTCGCGCAGCGTCCGGCACACCTCCACCCCGGTCAGTTCCGGCAGCGCGACGTCGAGAATGACGAGGTCCACGCCGGCTTCGCCCGCCAGGCGCAGGCCGTCGGCGCCGTCGCGGGCCAACAGCGTCGCATAGCCCTCGTAGCGGAACCCGTCGGACAGTCCCGCGGCGAGAGACTGGTCATCCTCGACGATCAGGATCCGGCGCATCGCAACCCCGGCAGCCCGCGGCGAACGCCCCGCCGCATCCGAGCGGCGACCCATCCCGCCTGACTGCGTCGTTCGGCGGCGCCGAGAGGGGCGCGGCGCCCGCCTGACCACACGTGACGACCGGGCATATCGGATCGTCCGCGCGACGACGCCAGCCCCGCGCGGGCGCCGCGGCCCTCCCGCCCCCTTCCCCGCCCTGCTGTTTGACACTCCACCGGCCCGACTGCTAGTATTGTCACTCCGTAGCGGAGAGTGCCAACGCCTCCCCGGCGCCAGCCGACGCCGGGAGGTCCTTCCACAACTCAAGGGAGTCGGACACACCATGGCAATCAAGGTACGACCACTTCACGACCGCCTCATCGTGCAGCGTCTCGAGGAGGAAGAGCAGCAAGTCGGCGGCATCATCATTCCGGACACCGCCAAGGAGAAGCCGCAGCAGGGCAAGGTCGTCGCCGTCGGCAAGGGCAAGGTCAAGGAGGACGGCGGTCTTCAGCCGATGGACGTCGCGGAAGGCGACACCATCCTGTTCGGCAAGTACTCGGGTCAGGAAATCAAGCTGGACGGCGACGAGTACCTCATCATGCGGGAGGACGAAGTCCTGGGCGTCGTGCAGTAGCCGGCGACCGCGGCACCATTCCGGCGGGCCGCCCGCGGCCGCGCCGGTCACGTCGAATTTCGACCTGATTGGAGCACATCAACATGGCAAAGCAGATTGTCTACAGTGAAGGAGCGAGGCAGAACATCCTCGCCGGCGTCGACCAGCTGGCCAACTGCGTCAAGGTGACGCTGGGACCGAAGGGCCGCAACGTGGTCCTCGACAAGAAGTTCGGGTCTCCCACCATCACCAAGGACGGCGTCACCGTCGCGAAGGAGATCGAGCTGAAGGACACCCTCGAGAACATGGGGGCCCAGATGGTCCGCGAAGTGGCCAGCAAGACCTCCGACATCGCGGGGGACGGCACGACCACCGCGACGGTGCTCGCCCAGTCCATCTACCGCGAAGGCGCCAAGAACGTCGTGGCCGGCGCGAACCCGATGGAGGTCAAGCGCGGCATCGAGACCGCCGTCGGCTCGGTCGTGGACCATCTCGAGAAGCTGTCGCGCTCGGTGAGCGGCGACATGATCGCGCAGGTCGGACAGATTTCGGCCAACAACGACGAGACCATCGGACGGATCATCGCGCAGGCGATGGACAAGGTCGGCAAGGACGGCGTCATCACCGTGGAAGAGGCGCGGACCCTGGAGACTTCGCTCGAGGTGGTCGAGGGCATGCAGTTCGACCGCGGCTACCTGTCCCCGTACTTCGTCACCGACTCCGAGCGCATGGAGGTGGTGATCGAGAACCCGGTCATCCTGATCCACGAGAAGAAGATCAGCTCGATGAAGGACCTCCTGCCGCTGCTCGAGCAGGTGGCCCGCCTGAACCGGCCGCTGCTGATCGTGGCGGAGGACGTGGAGGGCGAGGCGCTCGCCACGCTCGTGGTCAACAAGCTGCGCGGCACGCTGCAGGGCGCCGCCGTCAAGGCCCCGGGCTTCGGCGACCGCCGGAAGGCGATGCTCGAGGACATCGCGACCCTCACCGGCGGCAAGGCGATCACGGAGGACCTCGGCCTGAAGCTCGAGAACATCGGCATCGAGGACCTCGGCAAGGCGAAGAAGGTCACCATCGACAAGGACAACACGACCATCGTCGAGGGCGAGGGGACCCGCGCGGCCATCGAGGGCCGGGTCAAGCAGATCCGCGCGCAGATCGAGGAGACGACCTCGGACTACGACCGCGAGAAGCTCCAGGAACGGCTGGCCAAGCTCGTCGGCGGCGTGGCGGTCATCAAGGTCGGCGCCGCCACCGAGACCGAGATGAAGGAGAAGAAGGCCCGGGTCGAGGACGCCATGCACGCCACCAAGGCCGCCGTCGAGGAGGGCATCGTGCCGGGCGGCGGCGTCGCCCTGCTGCGCAGCCAGAAGGCGCTCGCCGACCTCGAGCTCGACGGCGACCAGCAGATCGGCGTGAACACCATCCGGCGCGCCCTCGAGGATCCGATGCGCTGGATCGCCACCAACGCCGGTCAGGAAGGCTCCATCGTCGTGCAGAAGGTGCGCGAGCAGGCCGCCGACGAGGAGGGCTTCAACGCCCAGACCGAGACCTACGAGAACCTGATCGAGGCGGGGGTCATCGATCCCACCAAGGTCGTGCGGGCGGCGCTCCAGAACGCGAGCTCGATCGCCTCGCTGCTTCTCACCACGGAGGCTCTCGTCAGCGAGATCCCCGAAGAGAAGAAGGAAGCCCCGATGCCGGGCGGCGCCCACGGCGGCATGGGCGGCATGTACTAGCCGGGAGAGGGCTCGCGGAGCGGGCCCGGCCGGTCGCCCGGAAGAAACACGAAGGGGGGCGGTCACCACGCGGTGGCCGCCCCCCCTTTTCGTGTCCCCGAGCCCGTGTCCGCGCCGCCGTGTCCGGAACCGCGGGTTCTCCGGCGTCCGTCGGACCCGCAACCGGTCGTCAGCGCAAGGTGAAGGACAGCTCGATGGTCACGAGCACCGCGACCGGCTCGCCGAAGCGGGTCCCGGGCAGGAAGCGCCACTGCCGGGCGGCCCTGATCGCCTCCTCGTCGAGTCCGAACACCCGGTCGAGCGAACGCACCACGGTGACGTCGCCGACCGAGCCGTCCGGCAGGACGACCGCCTCCACCAGGACCACGCCCTGCACCTTGGCCCGCATCGCCTCGGCCGTGTACTTCGGAGTGACCTCGCGCAGCAGGCGGGGCGTATCCACGCCGTTCCCCGGCCGATAGACGCCGCCCCCGGCGCCGCCGCCCTGGCCGGGCCCCAGACCGTCTCCCTGGCCGGGCCCGATTCCGCCCCCGGATCCGTCCCCGGCGCCGCCGTCGGTTCCGCTCCCGGCCGAGTCCAGGGCGCCGGACAGGAGGCCCTCGAGCAGCCCCGTACGGGTCTGGAGCGAGGCAGCCATCGGCAGGGCCGAGAGCTGCAGGTTCCGCGACTCCAGGGGCTCCGGCTCGGGCTCCGGTTCGGGCGGGGCTTCCACTTCTTCCGGCACTTCCACCGGCACGTCCAGATCGTCGTCGCCGGCGACCTCGACCTGCCGCGGCATCTGCAGCGACTCGTTCCCGCCGCCGCCCCCTCCGCCGCCGGGCCCCGCCTGCGGTATCCAGACGATGTCGTAGTTGGTCCTGTCGACCTCGAACATCTCTTCGACCGGGGCGGCCCGGATGACGAGCAGGACCAGCACCACCCCCAGCACGTGGCTCGCGAACGACGCGCCGAGGGCGCCGCGAATCCGTCCCCGCTGCACCCCGAGGAACGGAACGTGGTCGACGGACTCCCAACCGACAGGGACGCCGGAGCGGGGTCTTCCCGAGGTCCTCCGGCCCGGAGGCGGGCTCGCGGGCGCGGCCTCGCGGCGGCGCTCGGGCGGCGTGCCGGGTTGCCGCCCCGGGGCGAAAGGGAGGGGTCCGAGTTTCAAAAAGCCATCGCTCACGCGAAGCGCTCCCGCCGGCGCCGTCCTGCGCGGCAGACGGCTGGCCGACTCGTCCGTCCCGGCGTATCGCTCACACCCGGCCGGCCCAGGCGCCGATGGAGGCGTTGCCGCCGCCGTAGGCGAACAGGACCGTCAGCGCGTCCGCCGCCCGCGGCTCGCTGCGCACGCCCACCAGCACCCCGCCGCGCGCGGTCAGCGTCTCGAAGATGTGCCCGTCATGGACCTGGAAGCCCGCCCGCCGGATGGCCGCGGCGATACCGACGCTGCCCAGGTCGCCGGCATTCCCCTGCAACGCCCGGACGAGCGGCCCGTGCGCCACCACGGAACCGACGCGGGCCAAGTCCATCGTATCACCGTCCACCCCGAAGGTCCGCTTCAGAAGCGCCGACGCTTCGGGTGTCCGCCGGCTGATGAGCGACAGCGACTCCGGCGAGAAACCCTCCTTGCCGAGGGCCTCGATCCCCCGTTGCGCCCATTCGACGTCCTGGAACACGCCAACCGTGAAACACTGCCGCCCTGCGTCGTCCATTCCGCGCCCTCTGTCCTCGCGCCGGAACCGCCCGTCCGGGCGCGTCCCGAAGAACCCCGCCCACCCCGTCAAGTCTAGCGACAGATGCCCGTTATGGCAAAGATCGCGCCGTTCGCGGGCCGCGGCACGCTACAGCACGATGCGTTTTTCGCCCACCCGCCGCGTGAGGCGTTCCCGGTCCAGATGCTCCAGCAGCGGGATCGCGAACTTCCGGCTCACCCCGTAGCGCTCCTTGAAAGTGCCGACGTCGATGGTCGGGCGATCGTCGCCCGCCTTGAGGGAGGCCAGATCCGCCTTCAGGAACTCTATCGCGTCGAAGTCGAACACCAGCGCTCCGACCCGCACCGCCGCCCGCCGGCGAACCAGGCGTCTCAACACCCGTTCGAGCAGGTCTTCGTCGACGCCCAGTCGTTCCCGGATCGCGCCGGGCGCCGGCGGGCGCAGCCCCGCGGTCCGCAACAGGGCGGCCACCTCGTCGCTGGTCCGAAGCTCCGCCGGCGACAGGGTGACGCGATGGCCGGACAAGGCCAGGTGGCCGGTCGCCGTCAGCAGCCCGTCGCCCGCCAACCGGTCCAGCACCGCCTCGAAGACCCCGGGGCCGGCGTGACGGAAGACGCGCTCGCGCGCCTCCTCCCGCGGGACCCCGTCACGCCGGGGATGCGCCCGATGGAAGTCGGAAACCAGGGCCAGCAGCCGGTCGCCGCCGTCGCGCAACGCCTCGACGCCGACCAGCCGGTCGCCGACGCGCCGCACCGCCCCGCGGGTCGACAACCGCTCGACGACCGCGCCGACCGACTCGGGCGCCACCCCGGCCCGGACCACCAGCGCCGTCACCGGCAGTCCGCCCAACCCCCGCTCCCCGACCAGCACGGCGAGCGCCCGGTCGCCGTCGGCGGTTTCCGCGACCGACGTCCCGCGCAGGAGCTGGTCCATCCTCGTTCGCGTCGACGCGGTCCGGAGGCCGCCGCGCGGGGGCTGCGGATCGAGCACCCGGCCGCCGGCGATGGTCAGCGGCGGGGAGTACGCCCGCACGATGAAGCGATCCCCCCGCGTCAGCACCGCCTCTCCTTCCAGACGCAACCGCACGAAGGCCCGGCCGCCCGGGGGCAGGGCCTCGGGTGCGTCGTCGCCGGCCGCCGCGCCCGCGAGGCCGGGACCGAGCGCCACCCGCCCCAGCAACTCGCACGTGCCGTAGTGGAAACGCACCCGCGCGCCGTGCCGCAGCCGCCGCGCCGACGGCAGCAGGTCGAGCACCGCGTCCACGCACCGCGTCGCCTCGAAGCTGCCCGGCGTGACCGCGGTCTCCCCCCGCGTCACCCGGGACGCGCCCGGGCCGGAGAAGTTCGCGGCCACGCGCTGCCCGGCGACGGCGCGGACCTCGGTCGCGCCGTGCACCTGCAACCCCCGGACCTTGACGTCGACACCGGCCGGAAGCACCGTGAGGGTGTCGTCGACGGCCAACCGCCCCGAGACCAGGGTCCCGGTGACGACGGTCCCGAATCCCCTGACCGTGAACGCCCGATCGACGGGCAGGCGGGCCGCGCCCGCCGGGGGCCGGACGCCGCACCGGGCGGCCATCGCGACCAGCGCCCGGCGCAGCGCGTCCACCCCCTCGCCGGTCCTGGCGGAGACGGGCAGGACCGGCAGGCCTTCGAGCGGCGAGCCCGCGAGCAGATCGGCGGTCTCGAGCTCGACCAGCTCCACCGTCTCGCGGTCGACCAGGTCCACCTTCGTGAGGGCCACGACCCCGCTCGTCACCCCGAGCAGACGGCAGATGTCGAAGTGCTCGCGGGTCTGCGGCATCACCGACTCGTCGGCGGCGACGACCAGCAGCACGCCGTCGATGCCGCTGGCGCCGGCCAGCATGTTCTTGACGAACCGTTCGTGACCCGGCACGTCCACGAATGCGAACCGGGTATCGCCGTCGCGCCAGTGCGCGAATCCGAGATCGATGGTGATCCCCCGCGCCTTTTCCTCCGCGAGCCGGTCCGGATCGGTGCCGGTGAGGGCCTGCACGAGGGCGCTCTTGCCGTGGTCGATGTGACCGGCGGTGCCGACGACGACGTGGCGCGTCATGGCGTCAGCCTCCTCGCCGGGTCCGCCGCGGGAAGCGGCGCCCGCGCGCGCCCGGCGGCCGGCGGGCGCGCGCCGACCGGCTTCGGCGCGGCCCCCGGTCCCGCTCCGGGGCGCGGACCGCATCGAGGATCTCCACCACCCCCAGATCGATCCGGAGCAGCGCCGCATCGACGCCCACCACCCGCACCTCGACGCGGTCGCCCAGCCGATAGACCTTGCCGGTGGCCTCGCCGTGGAGCGCGTGGCCGGACTCCACGAACCGATAGTAGTCGTCGGCCATGCCGGAGACGTGCGCCAGTCCCTCGACGAAGTGCTCGACCAGCTCGACGAAAAGCCCGAAACGGCTCACGCCGACGACCCGGCCGGTGAACTCCTCCCCCACCTTGTCCGCCATGAAGCGGACCTTCTTCCATCGGACGATCTCCCGCTCCGCGTCTTCCGCGCACCGCTCCCGGGCCGACGCATGCCGCGCGATCTCCGGCAGCGCGTCGGCCAGCGCGGCGGTGCGTTCCGGCCGCCGGCGCCCCCGGAGCTCCCGCAGGAGCCGGTGCGCCACGAGGTCGGGGTAGCGCCGGATGGGCGACGTGAAGTGGGTGTAGACCTCCAGGGCCAGACCGAAGTGTCCGACGTTGACCGGGGCGTAGCGCGCCTTCTGCATGGTCTGCAGCATCGCCCGCGCCACCGGCCGCTCGGCCGGCGCCCCTTGGAGGCGGGCCAGCAGCCGCTGGAAATGCGGCGGCCGCACCTGGTCCGGGGGCGCCCCCAGCCCGTGTCCCAGCACCGCCGCGAAGCCGTCGAACTCCGCCACCTTGGCCGGGTCCGGCGGTTCGTGGACCCGAAACAGCGCCGGCGGTCCGTGGTCCCCGAGGTGCCGGGCCACCGTCTCGTTGGCGATCAGCATGAACTCTTCGACGATGCGGTGGGCCACGTTCCGCTCCGCGGCCACGACGTCCCGGACCAGACCCGCCTCGTCCAGCACCAGACGGGTCTCCGGCAGATCGAAATCGATCGAACCGCGCTCCGTCCGCCGGGCGCCGAGCCGGCGGGCCGCGGCGTCCATCGACTCGAGCATCGGCGCCAGCGCCGCGTACCGGGCCCGGACCGCCGCATCCCGCGTCGTCAGGATCGCGTCGACCTCGGCGTAGGTCATTCTCGCGTCGGAGCGGATGACGCCGTCGTGCAGCTCGTATCGAACCACCCCGCCCTGTCCGTCGATCTCCATCAGACAGGACTGCACGAGCCGGTCCACGCCCGGGCGCAGGCTGCACAGCCCGGTGGCGAGCCGCGCCGGGAACATGTGGATCGCCCGTTCCGGGAAGTACACGGACGTGCCGCGCCGATACGCCGATTCGTCGAGGGCGCTCCCTTCCCGCACGTAGTGGGCGACGTCGGCGACGTGCACGCCGAGCCGCCAGCGGCCGCCGGGGAGGTTCTCCAGGGTGACGGCGTCGTCGAAGTCGCGCGCCGTCTCGCCGTCGATGGTCACCGTCGGCAGCCCGCGGAAGTCGGTGCGCCCCTGCCGGTCGGCCGGCGCGACGTCCTCTCCGAGACGCGCCGCCTCCGCCTCCGCCTCGGCATCGTGAGCGTCCGGCAGCCGGTGTTTCCGGATGACGAGGGCGGTGTCCACGCCGGGATCGTCCAGCCATCCGAACACCTCCACCAGGTGTCCGACCGGCGCGCACCCTTCCGCCGGCCACTGGTCGACCGCCGCCGCCACCATCTGCCCCGGCTCGGCCGCGACGCTTCCCCCCGGGGGGATCCGCAGGTCCGCGAGCACCCGCGCGTCGAACGGCGCGACGAACCCCCGGCCCGCGTCATCGACCTCGTAGCGGCCCACGACCTCGGGGGTCGCCCGCTCCAGCACCTCGACGATCCGCCCCTCGGGACGGTCGCCGGCCCGCTCCACCCGCACCGTCACCCGATCGCCGTGCAGCGCCTGCCCCAGGCCGCCGGCGGAGACGCGGACGTCGCCGCCGCCCTGCTCCGGGGTGACGAACCCGAAGCCGCGCGGGTTGACGGCGAGGCGGCCGGCCAGCAGGCGCATCCGGTCCGCGAGGCCGTAGCGGTTCCCGCGCACCCGGACGAGATCGCCGGTGTCGACGAGCCGGGCGATCTGCCGGCGGAACCCGTGGCGGCCGGTCCGGGGAACCTTCAGCACGCGCATCAGCTCGCGGACCGTCGCCGGGTGGCGCACCCGATCGCGGATGCGGCGCACGAGCCCCGCCGCGGTTCCGTCCATCCCGTCCCCCGCCCCCGTCATCGGGCGAGCACCACCTGCAGATCGCCGACGTTGGTGCCGGTCGGCCCGGTGCGCACGAGGTCGCCGAGCCGGTCGAAGTACGCCCAGGCGTCGTTCTCGGCCAGCCAGGCGGCGGGGGCGGCCAGGCGCAGTTCGCGCGCGCGGAGCGCGGTCGCCGAATCGACCACGGCGCCGGCCGCGTCGGTCGGACCGTCCTTGCCGTCGGTGCCTACGCTGGCCAGCACCGCCTCGGCCCCCAAACGCCCCATCTCCCCCACCGCGGCCAGCGCCAGTTCCTGGTTGCGGCCGCCGCGGCCGCCCCCCGACACGGTGACCGTCGTCTCGCCCGACGACACGACGCACCACGGCCCCGAGGGCGCGGCGACCGCCGCCGCCGCGCGCGCCGGATGGGCCGCCCCGGCCGCGCGCGCCTCCCCGACGACCGGCTCGGCAATCCGCGTCACCGCGTATCCGAGCCGCCGGGCCGCTTCCGCGGCGCCGGACATCGCGTCGCGCCGGCTCCCGATCACCCGATACAGCGCCCGGTCCGCGGCCGGAGCGGTCTTCAGCGTCTCGGGGACCCCGCCGCCGCGGCCCCGTTCGAGCCGCCGGCGCACGCCGGGCGGCACCCGCGGCCGTATCGCCGGGCGGTCGACGACGGCCAGCGCCTCCGCGAACCGGGTCGCGTCCCGCACCGTGGGTCCCGAGCCGATCACCCCGGGATCGTCCTCCACCGGCAGCACCACGTCCGAGAGGGCGAGGGTCAGCACCCGCGCCGACGCCGCCAGGGCCAGACGCCCCCCCTTCACCCCGGAGAGATGCTTCCGGACGCAGTTGAGCTCGTGGATCGGCACCCCCGCGTCGAGCAGCACCCGGGTCGTCTCGACCTTTTCGTCGAGGCTCACCCCCGCCGCCGGCATCGCCAGCAGCGCGGACGCCCCCCCGGAGAGCAGCACCACGAGACAGCCGGAGGGCGGCGCGTCGGCCGCGCAACGCAACGCCTCGCGCCCCGCCCGGACGCTGCCCGGATCGGGCACCGGATGACCGCCGCGATGCCAGGCGACGGCGACCGGCATCGACGGCGCCGGTCCCGGCCCCACCGCGACGCCGCGCCGAATCGGCCGGTCGACGGCGGCCGCGAAGCCGCGGACCATGCCCGCCGCCGCCTTGCCCGCGGCCACGAGGTTCAGCGGCCCGCGCGCGATGAACGCGCGGACGGCCGGCTCGGCGAGCGCCGCACCGACGAGGTGCGCCGGATCGGCCGCGGCGATGGCCGCACCGACGACGTCCAGCGCGTGTCGGCGAACCAGCGACAGGGAACGGGATGGAGAGGTCAGGAGGAAATCAGTGCGTGACGGGGGGATCCGACCATGCCGACAGCTTCGTCACGCCGTCGAACGACCGCAGCAGGCCGCTGACCACGCGATCGACGTCGGCGCTGCCCTGGGCGCAGAGCTCGTCGACACGGGCCATCACGTGGCGCAACGCCGCCTCCATCTCGGTGATGGCGCACTCCGAGAAGGCGTGCCGCTGCCGCCGCAGGCAGTCCCGATGCTTCCGGAACTCCTCGCGGTAGAACTCGGTGCGAACGCTGTCGAAAGCGGGCGCTTCCGGCGGACGCAAATCCACCAGCAGGCTGGCGAGAGCAGGATCTGGCGGCGACATGAATTACGAGCCTCCACTTTATGCGTGAACGTTCACCGCTGTCAACGACGAGCGCCGCGCGGGGGCGCACGCCGGATTCGTGAGACGAGTGCTCGTCGGCGGTCAGGGCCGATTACGGTCAGGCGTCGTCGGACAGCGATTTCCGCACGAGGGCGTTGACGAGCTTCGGATTCGCCCGCCCGCCGGTGGCCCGCATCACCTGCCCCACCAGGAACCCCAGCGATCCGGCGTTGCCGCGCCGGAACCGCGAGGCGGCGTCGCCGTGGTCGGCGATCACGCGGGTCACGACCTCGAGCAATCTTTCCTCGTCGCCGATCTGCGCGAGCCCCTCGGCCTCGACGACCTCCCCGGCCTCGCGGCCGGTCCCGTACATGCGATCGAAGACCGTCTTGGCCGCGCTCCCGCTGACGGTCCCGGCGTCGACCATCCGGATCAACCGGCCCAGGGCGTCCGGCGGCACCCCCACGGCGTCGATGCCGCGGCCGTCGGCGTTCAGCCGCCGGGCGACCTCGCCCATGACCCAACGGGCGGCCGCCCTCGGGTTGCCGGCCTCGGCCGCCGCCGCCTCGAAGTAGCGGGTCGACGCGGCGCTGTCGGACAACTGCGCCGCCTCGCCGGGCGAGAGTCCGTACTCGCGGACGAGCCGCCGCTCGCGGGCCTCCGGCAGCTCCGGCAGGTCTGCCCGGACCTCGGCGACCCACGCCTCCGGCGCTTCGACCGGGGGCAGGTCCGGTTCCGGAAAGTACCGGTAGTCGTGGGCGTCCTCCTTCGTGCGCATGGACACCGTGCGGCCGGCCGCCGCGTCCCACAGGCGGGTCTCCTGTTCGACCCGGCCCCCGGCGCCGACGGCCTCCGTCTGCCGGCGTATCTCGTATTCGAGCGCGCGCTGCAGGAACCGGAACGAGTTGAGGTTCTTCACCTCGACCTTGACCCCGAGCACCGACGCTCCCGCGGGGCGGACCGAGACGTTCGCGTCGCACCGCAGGCTGCCTTCCTCCATGTTGCCGTCGTTGACCCCGACGGTGGTGAGGATGCCCCGCAGTTTCGCGAAGAACACCGCGGCCTCGGACGGAGACCGCAGATCCGGATGCGTGACGATCTCGATCAACGGCACGCCGCTGCGGTTGAAGTCGAGATGGGTGCGGCGATCGGCGGCGCCGGCGGCGTGCAGCGACTTGCCCGCGTCTTCCTCGAGATGCACGCGGACGATGCGCACGGCGCGGGCGCCGCCGTCCTGCGCGTACCGCACTTCGCCCCCGGCCGCCAGGGGGTGCTCGTACTGCGAGATCTGGTAGCCCTTGGGCAGGTCCGGATAGAAGTAGTTCTTGCGGGCGAAGACCGAACGCGGCCGCACGGCGCAGTTCAACGCCAGCGCGGCGCGGACGCCCAGTTCGACGGCCCGGCGGTTCAGCACCGGCAGCGCCCCCGGCAACCCGAGACAGACCGGACAGACGTGCGTGTTCGGCGCCGCGCCGAAACGGGTCGAGCACCCGCAGAAGATCTTCGTGTCGGTGAGGAGCTGCGCGTGGATTTCGAGCCCGACGACGGGTTCGAAGACCGTATCCGTCATGCGCGGCTGACCGGGACCCCGCCCGCGGGACCGGCGGCGGCGACCTCGGCCGGCACGTCGCCCGAGAACCGCTCGAAGTTCTCGGCGAACATGCCCGCCAACCGGTGCGCCTGGGCGTCGCAGGCGGCGGGGTCCGCCCACGTGCGCCGGGGTTCGAGGACCTCCGGCGGGACGCCCGGGCACGCGAGCGGCACGTCGAACTTGAAGACCGGATCGGCCGCGGCCGGCACGTCGTCGAGGTCGCCGGACAACACCGCGGTGATCAGGGCCCGGGTATGCGCGATGGGCATGCGCCGGCCCACCCCGAACGGTCCCCCGGTCCACCCGGTGTTGACGAGCCAGGCCCGCGTCGGATGTTCCGCGAGCCGCGCGCCGAGGAGCTCCGCGTAGGTGGTCGCCGGCAACACCATGAACGGCGCGCCGAAGCAGGCGCTGAACGTGGCGACGGGCTCGGTGACCCCGCGTTCGGTCCCCGCGACCTTCGCGGTGTAGCCCGACAGGAAGTGGTACATTGCCGCCGCCGGCGACAGCCGCGCAATCGGCGGCAGGACGCCGAAGGCGTCGGCGGTGAGCATGATCACGTGGCTCGGGTGCCCGCCCTGCCCGGACGGCACCCAGGAGTCGATGGCCTCGAGCGGGTACGCCCCCCGCGTATTCTCGGTGATCGAGTCGTCGTCGAGATCGAGCCGGCGGGTCACCGGATCGATCGCCACGTTCTCGAGCACCGTCGCGAACCGCCGCGTCGTGGCGTGGATCTGCGGCTCGGCGGCGGCCGACAGCCGGATCATCTTCGCGTAGCAGCCGCCCTCGAAGTTGAAGACGCCGCGGTCGCTCCACCCGTGTTCGTCGTCGCCGATGAGGCGCCGGGCGGGGTCGCTCGACAGCGTCGTCTTGCCGGTCCCCGACAATCCGAAGAAGAGGGCCACGTCGCCGTCAGGACCGACGTTCGCCGAGCAGTGCATCGGCAGCACGCGCCGCAACGGCAACAGGTAGTTCATGACCGCGAACACCGACTTCTTGATCTCGCCGGCGTAGCTCGTCCCGCCTATCAGCACGAGACGCTTCGCGAGGTTCAGGAGGATGAACACCTCGGAGTTCGTCCCGTGCAGCCGGGGGTCGGCCACGCAGGAGGCCGCGTTGACGACCGTCAGATCGGGAACGTGGTCGGCGAGCCGCGCGCGGTCGGACTCGGTGATCAGCAGATGACGGGCGAACAGCGCGTGCCACGCCTTCTCGGTCACCACCCGCACCCGCAGGCGGTGGGCGGGGTCGGCCCCCGCGTAGCAGTCCTGGACGAACAGGTCCCGCCCGCGCAGATGCTCGCTCACCGTCCGGTGGACGGCGTCGAAGCGTTCGGGGGCGATGGGGCGGTTCACGTCGCCCCAGGCGATGCGGGACGCGCTCGACGGTTCCTCCACGACGAACCGATCGCGGGGCGACCGTCCGGTGTGGGCGCCGGTGCGGAAGACGAGCGGTCCGGACGTCGCGACCGTCCCCTCGCGGCGCGCCACCGCCTCTTCGTAGAGCGCCGCCGTCGACAGGTTCCAGAACACCGAGGCCGGGTCGACGATCCCGACGGACTCCAACCGCTGGTCAGACTTCACGTTCAACATGCGCCCTGTCTCCGTCGCCGTCACCGCCATCGCCCCCGGCCGACGCCGTCCCCGTCCCGGACCGGCGGGCGACCCCGCCCGCGGCATCGACGGCTCCCGCCGCCGGGAACACGCCGCCCGTCACGAAGCCGATCGCGCCGAAGCGGGGGGGAAAGGACTTCACGGTCAAGGGGAGGCCGGCCGGGGTGCGGAACCGACCCTCCAGGACGATCGCGGCGAACGGCGGCGGGCCGGCCCCCATGCCGGCACGATCTTATTATCGGCCGCCGCGGGCGTCAACGGGCGGTCTTCCCCGACGACGAACGAGTCCGTGGAATCCGCGCCGGCCGGGACGCAGGTCCGGTTCCGGAAGCCGCGCAGCGTGCGGAGACCGCCCGCGCTCGACGCATCCGCCTCGCGGGAAGCCGCGCAACCGGCGCGAGTGGTTTGACATCCACGGCGCAGGCATATAATGCTTCGAGAACGGGTTGCAGGCGGCCGCGGAGTGCGGTGCGTCGCCGGTGCGGGCGGACGGGCGCATCGTGACCGCCGTCTGGACGGTCACTCCAGGGTGGTCGTGGTGCGTTGAGATGGCGTGCCGCGTTTCGGAATCGCCGGTTGGCTGTTCGTCGCGGCCGCGGCGTGCGCCGGGGACGTCGCCGACGAAGCGCCTCCCCCGGAGCCGCGAGACGTCGCGGTGCGCACGCCGGAAGCGGTCGGGCCGCCGGATCGACGGGCCGCGGAGCAGGGAGACGCCGGCGCGCAGGCTCGTCTCGCGGAAGCGCACTATCTGGGGCTCGGCGCAACGCAGGACTTCGACGAGGCGCTGCGCTGGGCCCGGCTCGCCGCCGGCCAGGGCGACGCCCGGGGTCAGGGCGTGCTGGCCGCCGCCTACAACACCGGGCGCGGCGTGGAGCAGGACTTCGACGAGGCGTTGCGCTGGGCCCGGCTCGCCGCCGGCCAGGGCGACGCCTGGGGACAGTCCGTCCTGGCCGGCTTCTACGTGGACGGGCGCGGCGTGGAGCAGGACTTCGAGGAGGCGGTGCGCCTGCTGCGGCTCGGCGCCGAACAAGGTCACCCGGGCTCCCAGACCGGTCTGGGGATGATGCGCATGGCCGGCCGCGGCGTGGAGCAGGACTACGTCTCCGCGTACATGTGGCTGTCTCTGGGGGCGTCCGGCCCCGGCATCAGCAGCGGCGGGGCGCTCGACCTCCTGAAGCAGGTCATGACGCCCGAACAGATCTCCGAAGCCGAGGCCCGGGCGCGCGACTGGGAAGCGGGCGCGCCTGCTCGCTGACCGGCCGCCGCGGGCGTCAACGGGCGGACGCGGCGGCCGGTCAGGTCCTTCCTGTACGCCGTCTGTTGTATGATGGCCCCGTGCGCAGCGTGCCCGGTCCACCGGCGGAGAACGGTGCGGCGCGGCGGGCGGCGGGCTGTCCGCGGGCCGCGCCGGCGCAGGCCGGCAGCCCGCGGGCCGCGGTCGAGACCCGGCTGGCCGGGCAGGTGAAACGCCTGCTTGCGGCCCGGCGCGGCGACGAGGCGGCCGAGCGGTTCGGAGAGATCGTCGATCGGCAGCAACGCCGGGCCGCCCGCATCGCCTGGCACTACCTGCGCGACCCCGCCGAGGTCGACGAGGTCGTGCAGGACGCCTTCTTCAAGGCGTTCACGCACCTGCCGTCTTTCCGCGAAGACCTGTTCTTCGAGATCTGGTTCACGCGCATCCTCGTCAACACGTGCCTCGACCGGTTGAAGGCGCGCGGCCGGCGGGCGCGCTGGATGGTGTCCGCGGAAACGCGCGACGGCCGGCTTCCGGACGGGCCGCCGAGCCGCGAGCCGTCGCCGGAAGCCGCGCTGCTGGCCAAGGAACGGCGGGCGCGGCTGGAGGCGGCCATCGACCGGCTTCCGCTCCGCCAGCGCACGGCCATGATCCTGAGCCATCTCGAAGGACGGTCGTCGCGGGAGGTCGGCGCCATCATGGGGCTCAACGAATCGACCGTCCGCGTGCACCTGTTCCGCGCGGTGCGGAAGCTGCGGGACGCGCTGGACCGGGAGACGTGGACGGGCCGCGAGACGGCCGCGCCCGGCCGGCGCGCGAGCGGTCGGCGGCCCGCCGGCGAAACGACCAGGGCGCGTTGACTCCGGAACCATGACTGCGCTCCTGCGACGCTGGCGCGACCGCATCGGCCGCCACCCCTCCCGGGATCGCCTGCTGGAGGCGGCGTTCGACGCGGGCGACACCGCGGCCACGACCGCGATCTCGACGGCGCGCCACCTGCGCCGGTGCGCCCGGTGCGCCCGCCGCGCCGACGACCTGCGGGCGTTCCTCGACCAGATATCGGACGCCGCCGGCGCCTCCTTCGACGAGGGCTTCCCGCCCGGCCGGCTCCACGCCCAGAGAACGCGGATCGACCGTCGACTGGCCCGGGCGGTCGGGAGGGTCGAACCCGCCCGGGTCCTCGCGTTCCCGTTCCGACGCGCGCCGGAACCGCGGGCCGGTGCGGGTCCCGGCCGATGGGCCGCGACCGCCGTCGCGGTCGGCCTGGCCTTGGGGATGGTCGCCGGGCAATTCGTGCGCTTCCATCGGTTTCCGGCGCCGGACGCCGGCGCGGCCGTCGAGGCTCCCGGCCCCGGAACCGGCATCGACGCCCGGACCGACGCGGCCGGCGCCGTCGAGCTCCCGCCCGCGCCGCGGGCGCCGCTCACGTGGAGCGAGTTCGAGCAGGTCATGACCGAAACCTCCCTTCTCGACACGCTCGAAGCCGCGGCGACCGGCCTGCCGGTGACGGAGCTGGCCTCCATCGACGCGCTGACGCCGCACGTGCCCGACGCCGCCGCGGCCGTCCGATGACCAGCCGCGCCGCTTCCGGGGAGCCCGGGCCGCGCGCCGCGGCGGGCGGAACCGCCGCGCCGGAAGGCTCCCCGCACGCCATGACCGAAGCCGCCCGGCCCATCCGCGTGTTCCGCAAGGGTCTGGCGCTCAAGAAGGAAGTCGCCGGCGAGCTGGCCGCGCACTACCACAGCGCGCTGGTGGACAAAGTGCGGAACGACGGCCACCAGCGGAAGATGGGGCGGGTGCATCTGCACCTGGCGGCCGAGTTCGGTTTCTGCTACGGCGTCGACCGGGCGGTCGACTACGCCTACCAGACGCTCCGGCGGTTCCCGGGCCGGCCCATCCACCTGACGGGCGAGATCATCCACAACCCCCGGGTCAACGATCGGTTGCGCGAAGCCGGCATCCGGTTCCTGAGCGACCCCGGCGCCGACCCGAGCGCCCTCGGGCCGGACGACGTCGTCATCCTTCCAGCGTTCGGGGTCACGATCCCGATGCTCCTGCATCTGCAGCACCAGGGCTGCACGCTGGTCGACACGACGTGCGGGTCGGTCCTCAACGTCTGGAAGAACGTGCGCAAGTACTCGCGTGACGGCTTCACCGCGATCATCCACGGCAAGGCGAAGCACGAAGAGACCGTGGCCACCGCCTCGCAGGCCCTGGAGCATCCCGGCGGCCGGTTCCTCGTCGTCCTCGATCGGGAGGAAACGGAGATCGTGTGCGGCTTCATCCGGCGCGGCGGCGACCCTTCGGCCTTCCTCGCGCGGTTCGCGGGCGCGGCGTCGCCCGGCTTCGACCCCGGCCGCGACCTGCGGCGGGTGGGTCTGGCCAACCAGACCACCATGCTGATGTCCGAGTCGCTCGCCATCGGCGAGATGATTCGCGGGGCCATGATCGAGCGGTACGGGGACGGCGCCGAGCTCGATCGGCACTACCGGGCGTTCGACACCATCTGCAGCGCCACGCAAGACCGGCAGGACGCCGTCGAAGCCCTGCTTACGGACCAGCGCCTCGATCTCATGCTCGTCATCGGCGGCTACAACAGCAGCAACACCAGGAACCTGGCCCGGCTGGCGGCGCGCCGGGCGCCGACCTACCACATCACCGACGCCAGCGATCTCCTGTCGCGGCGCGAGATCCGGCACCGTCCGGTGGACGGCGCCGGGCGGCCGGCGCCGACCGGGGAAGCGCGGAGCCTCGACTGGCTTCCCGACCTGCCGTCGGTCAACGTCGGCCTGACCGCCGGCGCCTCGACGCCCGACTCGGCCGTGGGTCACGTCATCGACCGGCTCGGCGCGCTCGCGGACGGGTAAACGTTCCCCGCTTTCCGAGAGTATTGGACTGACGGAACACGGTCCATTCCGCGGGAGGGCGCTGGATGCGCTGGTGGAGCAGTGTCTTGGCCGTCGTCGTCGCAGCCGGCGTCTGGGCGCCGCCGGAGGCCGGCGCCCAGGGGCGGCGGCCGCACCGATGGTGGCAGTCCGGCGAAGTCAGGACGCTGCTCGACCTGAGCGAACGGCAGTCCGCGGACCTGGACCGCATATACCGTGACACGCTGCCGAAAATGCACGAGTCCTACCATCGTCTGAACGCGGAAGAACGCACGCTGTCGCAGATGATCGCCACCATGCAGGCCGAGGAAATCGACGTCACCCGTCAGATCGACCGGGTGGAGGCGGCGCGGAGCGAGCTCGGCAAGACCCGGACCCTGATGGTCTTCCGCATGTATCGCGTCCTGGACCCGACGCAACGCGCGGCGCTCAAGGAATGGATGGATCTGAAGCCGCACGACCGGCGCTCCGGGCGTTCCCGGAACCGGTGCGGCTAGAAGTCCGCGGCGCGGAACGGCACGGACGCCTGGAGGGTCGGGCGGGCGGCGGGCGGAGAGCCGCGCAGCGGGCGTTCCCCCGTCCCCGCGCGCCCCAGGGTCACTCCGCGGTTCTCCAGCCGGCTTCGTCGGACCCCGTCGTCCCGAAAGGGAGACGGTCCGAAAGGCGGGTGATTCGGCTGGCGGCCGGGGGTCGGCCGGACCGATGGGCGCCGCGGCGGCCCGGCCGCCGCGGCCATGCGGCGCCGCCCGGCGCCCGGAGCGGAAGAATCCGGACCCTCCGGCGAGTCCGCGCACACGACGGGATGACGCGGACGCAGGAAGGCGCCGGGTCTCTCCGGCCGGGGCGGGCGGTCCGCGGAACCGCGAAGGAGCAGCATCGTCATGTGGAGCGTTTCGTTTCGCGCCGCCGCCGCGCTCGCAATGGCCGCCGCCGCGCTCGCGGTGGCCGCCGCCGCGGCCGGCGCCCAGCCCGACGGGCGCGCCGACGATCTGCTCGCCCGGGCCCGCGCGCGGCTGGCCGCGGTGCGGACCCCGGGCGCCGGCCCGCGGATCGACCTGACCCTGGAAGAGGCGGTCGCGCGGGCCCTCGAGCGCAACCTCGACCTCGCCGTCCAGCGGCTGAACCCGCGGGTGTTCGATTTCACCCTGGCCCAGCAGCTCGCCGCCTACCGTCCCACCTTCGACACCGCCTTCAGCAACAACTCGCGCACCAACCCGTCTTCGACGCAGCTCGACGGCGGAGAATCGGTGGTCAGCGACCTCGTGCGGCTGAACAGCGGGGTGAGCCAGAACGTCGGCTGGGGCGGCGGCCGCTACCAGGTCGACTTCAACAACGACCGTTCGGCGTCGACCAACTTCTTCAGCAGCTTCAACCCCAGCTATCGATCGACCGTCGCGGCGTCCTATACCCAGCCGCTGCTCCGCGGGTTCAGCATCGATCCGACCCGCCAGCAGATCCAGGTCACCCGCATCAACCGCGACATCGCCGAAATCGACCTGCGCCAGACGGTCACCAACACGGTGTCGGCGGTGCGGGACGCCTACTGGGAGCTGGTCTACGCGACGCAGACGGTGGCCGTGCAGCAGCAGGCCCTCGAGTTGGCGGAGGCCCTCGTCCGCGACAACGAGGCCCGGGTCGAGATCGGCGCCCTGGCCCCCATCGACGTCGTCCAGGCCCGTTCGGAGGCGGCGGCCCGCCGCCAGACCCTGGCCCAGGCCGAGCAGGCCCTCGCGACGGCCGAGCTGGTCCTGAAGCAGCTGATCGTCGACGGCACCTCCGACGAGTACTGGCGGGCGACGCTGAACCCCGTAGACCTCCCCACCCTCGATCCGGCGCCGATCGACCTCGACGAAGCGATCCGGCGGGCCCTCGACGAGCGGACCGACCTCGAGCGGTCGCGCCGCCAGCTCGACGTCAACGAGGTGAACCTGTCGTCGATGCGCAACCAGAGGCTGCCCTCGGTCGACCTCACCGCCAGCTACCAGCTGCAGGGACAGGGCGGCACGCGCTTCGTGCGTTCGGGACTCGGCGGCCGGGTGCTGACGGAGATCCCGGGCGGCATCGACGACGCTTTCGACCAGCTGGTGGACGCCGACTACCCGGTGTGGACGGTGCAGCTCGACGTGAGCTACCCCATCGGACCGAGCGCGGCCGACGCCGCCTACGCGCGGGCGCAACTGCAGACCCGGCAGGTCCAGGCGCAACTGCGGCAGCTCGAGCTCCAGGTCGCCACGGAGGTCACCAGCGCGGTCCTCCAGATCCGGGCCATCGCCCGGCGCATCGAAGCCGCCACCGCCGCCCGCGAGCTCGCCGAGGAACAGCTCGCGGCCGAACAGAGCCGCTTCGAAGCGGGCTTGTCGACCAACTTCTTCGTGGTCCAGGCGCAACGCGACCTCGCCGCCGCCCGGGACACCGAGCTTCGGGCCATCCTCGATCAGCAGAAGGCGCTCATCGAGCTGGACCGCGTGCAACGGACGTCGCTGTCGCAGGCCGGAATCCAGATCATCCAGTAACCGCTCCCGCGCGGCGCCGGGAGGCTCGGAACGGCGCGCACAGACAGTGAGGACCGTGTCCCCATGAAGAAGGCATCCCTCGTCATCGTCCTGGCCACCCTCGGGATCACCGCGTACGGCTACCTGGGATTCCGCACGGCGGAGTTCGTCCCGGAGGTCGGCACCACGGCCCTCACGCGGGGCGACGTGGTCGACACCGTCGGCGCGACCGGGGCCCTCGAGGCGGTCACCACGGTGCAGGTCGGCAGCCAGGTCTCGGGCATCATCGACGCGCTGTACGCCGACTTCAATTCCATCGTGCGCGCCGGGGAGGTCATCGCACGCCTGGAACCGTCCCTGTTCCAGTCGCAGGTCGAGCAGTCGCGCGCCAACCTCGCGCGCGCCGAAGCGGACGTGCAGCGGCTGACCGTCGCCCTGGAGGACGCGCGGACCCAGTTGCGCCGGGCGGAGGAGCTCGCGGCCCGGGACCTGATCGCGGCCTCCGAGCTCGAGGCGGCCCAGGTCGCGGTCCGGTCCGCCGAGGCCCAGCTGCAGTCGGCCGAGGCCGGCGTCATCCAGTCGCGCGCCTCGTTGAACCAGAGCGAGGTCAACCTGGGGCACACGGTCATCACCGCGCCCATCGACGGCATCGTCATCGCGCGGCAGGTCGACGTGGGGCAGACCGTCGCCGCGAGCATGTCGGCTCCCGAGCTGTTCATCATCGCCGCGGACCTGACCCAGATGCAGGTCATCGCCAACATCGACGAATCGGACGTGGGCCGCATCCGGCCCGGACAGCCGGTGACCTTCACCGTCGACGCCTACGCGGCCGAGGAGTTCGACGGGACCGTCTCGCAGATCCGCCTCGAGCCGGTGGTGCAGCAGAACGTGGTGACCTACGCCACCGTCATCGACGTCCCGAACAACGATCTCCGGTTGAAACCCGGCATGACCGCCACCGTGACCCTCGAGACCGCCCGGCGCGAGAACGTGCTGCGGGTGCCGAACTCCGCGTTGCGGTTCCGCCCCACGCCGGACATGTTCGCGGTGCTGAACCAGCCGGTGCCCGAGGTGCTTCAGCGCGGCGGCGCCCCCCGCGGCGACGGCGGCGGGCGCCCGGCGGCGCAGCCCGGAGGCCCCGGCGGGTTCGGCGGCACGTCGGAAGCGGAACGCCAGGCGATGCGGGAACGGATACGGTCCATGACGCCGGAGCAGCGGGCCGAGTTCTTCGCCGCCCGCCGCGGCGCGGGGGCGCCCGGCGGCGCAGGCGGCCCGGGCCCGGCCGCGGCGAGGCGCCGGACCGGCCGGGACGCGGGCCCCGCGGTGCCGACGGTGGAACGCGGCGCCCGGACCATCGACGCGTTGTTCGCGCCCCTCGAAGTGGAGGAGACCGCGGGCCGGGTCTGGGTGATGGACGGCGACCGGTTGAGTCCCGTGGAGGTGCGCCTGGGCGTGACCGACGGCACGGCGACGGAGCTGATCGGCACGGCGGGCCGGCGCCCGCCGGCCCGCCGTGCCGGCGACCCCCGGATCGCCGAGTTGCGCCAGCAGATCGAGCTCCTCGACGACCCCGAGGCCCGCCGAGACCTCGAACGGATGATCGAACGGCTCGAAGCCGCGCCCGCGCCCGCGGCCCCGACGCTCGCCGCCGCCCTCGACGAGGGGACGCCGCTCGTCACCGGCGTGAGCACGCCCGACGAGGGCGCGGGCCCCGCGGCGAGGTCCTCCTCGCCGCTGATCCCGCAGTTCGGCCGGCGCGGACGCCGATAGCGGAGCCGAAGGCGACGCCTGGCGGGCCAGGTCATGCCCACGACCATCGCCGTCCACGATCTCACCAAGGTCTACGACCTCGGCGAGATCCAGGTCCGCGCGCTGCGCGGCGTGTCGGTGGACATCCGGACCGGCGAGTTCGTGGCGGTGATCGGCCCCTCCGGTTCCGGGAAGTCGACGTTCATGCACATTCTGGGCTGCCTGGACCGGCCGACGGGGGGACGCTACGTCCTGGACGGGAACGACGTCTCCACCCTGTCGAAGAACACCCTGGCCACCGTCCGCAGCCGGAAGGTCGGATTCGTCTTCCAGGGCTTCAACCTGCTGCCGCGCACGAGCGCCCTCGACAACGTGGAACTGCCGCTGCTGTACAACGGCAACGGCCTCCGCGCCCGCGAGCGGCGCCGGCGGGCGCGCGAGGCCCTCGCCGCGGTGGGGCTCGCCGACCGCGCCGGCCACCACCCCAACCAGCTCTCGGGCGGACAGCAGCAACGCGTGGCCATCGCCCGCGCCCTCATCAACCAGCCCGCCATCCTGCTGGCGGACGAGCCGACGGGCAATCTCGACAGCCGCACCGGCATCGAGGTGATGGACATCTTCCAGCGCCTGAACACCGAACGCGGCATCACCGTCCTCCTCATCACCCACGAGCAGGACATCGCGGAGTACGGCACGCGCATCATCGCGTTCCGCGACGGGCGGATCGTGAGCGACAGGCCGAACGCGGTCCGGCGCATGGCCGCCGACGAGCTCGCGGCGCTGCCCGACGACGACGACGCGGTCGAGCCCGCCCTGAACATCCTGCGCCGGGCGCAGGTCGAGCTCGCCGCCCTCGACGCCGGCGGCGCGGAGACCGCGCCCGCCGCGGACCGGCGCGCGAGTACCCCACGGGCGAGGACCGACGCCCCGCCGAAGGAGTGAATCCGGCATGTCACTGCTGCTCATCTTCCGAACCGCGCTGAAGGCCCTGGGACGCAACAAGATGCGCACCGCCCTGACCATGCTCGGCATGATCATCGGGGTGGCCGCGGTCATCACCATGGTCGCGCTGGGCACCGGCGCGCAGGAGGAGATCGAGGCGCAGATCCAGGCCGCCGGCACGAACCTGATCATGGTGCGCGCGGGCAACTGGAGCCGCGGCGGGGTCAGCGGCGGCATGGGTTCGTCGCCGCGGCTCAAGGTCGAGGACGTCGACGCGATCCGGGAGCAGACGCCCGGCGCCCGGTATCTGAGCGCCACCGTCAACACCCGCGATCAGGTGATCGCGGCCGGCCGGAACTGGTACACCCGCATCGAGGGCGTCGACGTGGAGCTGCCCCTGATCCGCCACTGGGAAATCGACCACGGCCAGTTCTTCACGCCCACCGACGTCGCCGCCGCGGCCAAGGTCGCGGTGCTCGGGTCGGTGGTGCGCGACAACCTGTTCGGCGAGGGCGTCGACGCCGTCGGCGAGACGATCCGCGTCCGCAACCAGTCGTTCAAGGTGATCGGGATCATGGGCGCGAAAGGTTCCGGCTCGTTCGGAGAAGACCAGGACGACATCATCTTCGCGCCCTATTCGACCGTCCAGCGCAAGCTGCGGGGGCGGGACGGCACCAACATCTCGGGCATCGTCATCTCGGCCCGGTCGGCCGACGAAATTCAGGAAGTCGCGGAACAGGTCGCGGCGGTGCTGCGCGTCGAGCACGAGCTGATCCCCGGCGAGGACGACGACTTCATGGTGCGCACCCAGGACGACATCACCAGCATGCGCACCGGCATGACCCAGACGATGACGATGTTCACGCTGGCCATCGCCGTCGTCTCGCTGATCGTCGGCGGCATCGGGATCATGAACATCATGCTCGTGTCCGTCACCGAACGCACGCGCGAGATCGGGCTGCGCATGGCGGTTGGAGCCAAGGGCAAGGACGTGCTGTGGCAGTTCCTGGTCGAGGCCGTCGCCCTCAGCCTCGTGGGCGGCCTGATCGGGGTCGGCGTCGGCTTCGCCGTATCCGGCGGACTCACCGAGCTCCTCCAGTGGCCGGCGCGGGTGCCCCCCGACGCGGTGGCGATCTCGGTGGGCTTCGCCGCCGTGATCGGCATCCTCTTCGGCTTCTACCCCGCATGGAAGGGCGCGCAACTCGACCCCATAGAGTCGCTGCGATTCGAATAGTCGGCAGTCCGATTCGAACAGTCGGCAGCCCGTGGCGTGGAAACCCGCGTCGGCGCACCGCGCCCCGGAGGCGCCGGCGAACGCCGAGTGCGCCAGCAGGCAGGGAACGCCCGCCTGACGGTGGTTTCGCCACGGGCGGTCAGAGCGGCGGCCCCTGCGCGGCGCGGCCGAAAGACGCGCCGGACGCCGGCGGCCGGCGCGTCATCGCGCGAGGGAGCGCGCCGTCAACCTCCGCCGGCGCGCAGCCGGCCCAGCAGTTGCGACACGGTCTTCCCGGTCACGGGATCGACGAGGGCCGGCGCGATCTCGGCCAGCGGCTCCAGGACGAACGCCCGGGAGCGGAAACGCGGATGCGGCAGCGTGAGTCGGGGCGACTCGACCGCCAGCTCGCCGACGAGCACGAGATCGAGGTCGAGCGTGCGCGGCGCCCCCGGATAGGAGCGCACCCGCCCGCGCTCCCCTTCCATCGTCAGGAGCCGTTCCAGCAGGCGCTCCGGCGTGTCGCGGGTCCCCCCCACGAGGGCCGCGTTGAGGAAAAGAGGCCCGTCGCCCGCGTGCTCCGGGCGCGTCTGGATGAAGCGGGACACGACGACGTCGGAGAGCACGCGCCGCAGCCGGCCCACGGCCCAGGTCAGGTGCGCCCTTCGATCGCCGACGTTGCTTCCGAGCGCCACGGCCGCGCGCCGCTCCGGTAGTGCCATCGGCCGCCCCGCCACGGCGGCGCCGTCACCGCGCGCTCTGCTTCTCCTTGCAGGTGATGCACACGCGGGTCCAGGGAATGGCGTTCAGCCGCGCCTCGGCCACCGGTCCGCCGCAGTCCCGGCACACCCCGTAGATGCCCTGCTCCAGGCGCCACAGCGCCTCCTCGATGGCCTGCAGGATCTTGGCGTCGGTCTGCTTCAGCTTGAGCTGAATGTGCACTTCGTTGTTGCCGGTCGCCTGATCGGCCAGATCCCCCTGGCGGCTGCTCGTCCCGTCGTTCGCCTGGATCGGCTTCGCGCCCGCTCCGGCCGTCAGGATCTCGGAACGCTTGCGCAGCAACGCGTCCCTGTAGCGTGCCATGTCCATCGGGACTCTCCGGTACCCGCGCGCCGTCACGGGAGCCGCGAGGCGCCGGTCGGCGCAACGGCCGGTCGCCGCGACCGCGTTGCCGCCGCCGGCATCGCACCCGGATGGACCGCATCCGGCATGCGCATGCAACTGCTGATCATAGCAGATGATCGGAGCCGCCGACGGGGTACGGCCGCGGCCGGCGGGCGCCGGGCCACGCCGCCCGTGATGAACGCCCCGCTGCATCTTGCGAGCGGCGACGCATCCCGCCTGACCACGTCGTTCGTCGGACCGTGTGCGGTCCGCGGCCGTGTGCGGTCCGCGGCTGGAACATGCCCGACATGCGCCCTTCTCGCGCCTTGTCAGGCGAGCACCTCGCCGCTCGCGACGCGACGCGGGGTTCCACCACGGACGCCAGCCTCCCCCGCCCGGCGTCGCGGCACTCGGGCCGGCTACCCGGCGCCCGGGACCGGCGCGGCGCCGGCCGGTGTCCCGGTCTCCGGCGGCCGGTCCGCCGCCGGTCATTCCGCCCGGAGCGTGCGCAGAGGCTTGCGGCGCAGCACGTCGAGGCTGGCCGCCACGCCCACGCTCCCCACCACCAGCGCCGTCGCCACGACCCCTCCGAGGTTCACGAGGGGGGCCGGATCCCAGTCGATCTCCAGGAGGTGTCGGCTCAGGCCCCAGGTCAGCCCGAGGGCGCCGGCCGAGCCCACGGCGCCGGCCAGAATCCCCAGCGTGCCGTACTCGACGACGAGCATCAGCACCAGGCTGCGGCGGGTCGCGCCGAGCGTCTGGAAGATAGCGGTCTCGTAGCGCCGCTGGAACTTCGTCATCGCCACCGACCCGACGAGAATGAGAACGCCGCTGAACAGGGCGAGCCCCCCGACCACCGATATCGCGAGCGTGACGTAGTCGAGAATCCGCCGGATGGCGGCGATCACCTCCAGCCCGTCGATCACCGTGACGTTGGGGAACCCCGCCGCCAGATCGCGCTGCAGGCGGGCGCGCGCCGCCGGTTCCGGGGGACCGCGCAGGAACGCGACGAAGCCGTGGGGCGCCTGGTCGAACACGCCCGGCCGGAACACGAACATGAAGCCGCCGCTGCGGGAATCGTCCCAGTCCACCGCGCGCACGCTGGACACCGTCGCCCGCACGTCCCGGCCCAGCACCTGGAATCGCAGCACGTCGCCGATCGCCAGGTCCAGCCGGTCGCGGATGCTCTCTTCCACCGAGACCTCGGGCCGGCCGGACCCGCCCGCGCCCCAGAACGCGCCATCGACGACCCGTTCGTTGGCTTCGAGACCCGCGCGGTAGGTCACCGTGAACTCGCGCCCGGCCCCCCGGCGCCGCACCGCGCGGGGACCGTCCAGCCGCGTCCGCCGTCCCTCGACCCCCGTCACCCGCGCCCGCAGCACCGGAACGAGGGCGGGGACGTCGCCGACCCGTTCGCGGAGGAGCCCGCGCACGCCGTCCCGCTGGTCCTGCTGCACGTCGATCAGGAACATGTCGGGGCTGTCCTCGCGAATCTCCAGGGCGAACGCCCCCAGCAGGTTCGCCTGCACCGCGTGGATGCCGATGACGAAGAAACTGCCCAGGCCGACGGCGAGAAGAATGACGCGGGTCTGGTTGCCGGGTCTGGCCAGATTGAGGACGGCGTGGCGCACCGCGAACCGCGCGCCGGTCCCGAGGGGCTGGACCAGGCGGACGAGGGCCCGCCCCACCGCGTGCAGCACCAGGGCGACCACCGCGAACCCGCCGCACACCCACAGGCCGGCCTCCCACGAAGCCGCCTGCCAGCTCGCCAGCGCGACCAGCCCCGCCGCCAGGAGCGCGACCGCCGCCGCCCCGGCCCGGCCGCGCGCCGAGGCGGTGACGAAGTTCCACCGGATCAGGGCCAGGGGCTTGATGGCGCGCATCTCCAGCAACGGCCCGAGGGCGAACAGCAGCGACACCAGGACCCCGACCCCCAGACCCTGCGCGACGGCCGACCCGGTCACCCCGGGGGACAGGTTCTCCACCCCGGCGGCGACCGCCGCCCGGGCCGTGAGCGAGGGCGGCAACGCGGCCAGCATGCCCGCGGCGAGGACGACCCCGAGGAGGGCGCCGCCGAACCCCAGGATGGCGACCTCGACGACGTAGACGGACAGCACCTGCCGGCTCGTGGCCCCGAGGCACTTGAGGATGGCGACGCTGCGCACGCGCTGCTGGACGAAGACGCGGGTGACGCTCCACACCCCGATGCCCCCGAGCACCACCACAACGAACCCGATCAGGCTCAGGTAGTCCTCGGCCCGCGCCAGGTTGCGGGCGATCCGGTCCTCCGTGTTCCGGTAGGTCCGCACGCGGACGAACTCGTCGCGCAACGACTCGCGCAGCGCCGCCGCCAGCGGGTCGACGCGCGGCTCGGGCGCCCGGACGAGGATCTGCCGTTCGGCCCGCGCGCCGAGGGTCAGCAACCCCGTCGCCGGCAGGTCGTCGTAGTCCACGAACACCCGCGGACCGAAGCTGAACGCCCCGATCCGCCCCCCCGGCTCGCGCAGGACGACGCCGCGGACCTCGAACCGGGCGTCGCCGATGAAGATCTCGTCGCCGACCGCCACGTCGAGCTGCGTCAGCAGTTCCGGCCGCACCAGCGCCCCGCCGCCGGCCAGCAGGCGGTGGTCGTAGGCCAGACCGTCCTGCAGCACGAACGCGCCGTAGAACGGGAACGCGGCCTGGACGCCCCGCAGCTCGACCACGCGGGCCGCCGGCCGGGCCTCGTCGGCCGGTCGCGCCATCGTCGCCGTCTCGATGGACAGGGTCCGCGCCAGTCCCGGCTCGGCGTCGAGCATCCCGTCGATGGCGGTCCGGGCCGCCTCGGACCAGGGCTGTTCCGATTCGAGGAGCACGTCGGCCGCGAGCAGGGCGCGTGTCTCGCCGGCCATCGCGGCCCCGACCTGCTGGATGACCGAACGCAACGCGACGATGGCGCTCACGCCGACGGCCACGCAGACGAAGAAGAACGCGAGCCGCCGCCACGACGCGCGCAGCTCGCGGCCGACCATGCGGAACACGAACCTCACGCGATCTCCTCCCGACGCGGGGTCCGGGACGCCCGCTCGGCGCGGCCGTCGCGCATCCGCAGGGTGACGTCGGCGCCCGCCGCCAGCTCGCGGTCGTGGGTCACGAGCACGATGGTCGTGCCCCGCGACCGATGGACCCGCCGGAGCAGATCGACGACGTGGCGTCCGTTGGCGCCGTCCAGGTTGCCGGTGGGCTCGTCGGCGAGGAGGATGGGAGGTTCGTTGGCGAGGGCCCGCGCGATGGCGATCCGCTGCTGCTCGCCGCCCGACAACTGCGCCGGATAGTGTCCGGCCCGGCCTTCGAGCCCCACTTCGGACAGCAGCGCCGCGGCCCGTTCCCGCGCCCGCGCGGCGCCGGCGATCTCCAGCGGCACCAGCACGTTCTCGAACGCGGTCAACGACGGCACGAGATGGAAGAACTGGAACACGACCCCGATCTTCCGGCCCCGGAGCCGGGCCAGCGCGTCCTCGTCGAGGCCGGAGATCGCCACGCCGTCGATGGTGATCTCGCCGGTGGTCGGCTCGTCGAGCCCCGCGATCAGACCCAGCAGGGTCGATTTCCCGCTGCCGGACGGTCCGACGATGGAGACGTACTGTCCGGACGACACCGTGAGATCGAGGGGCTGCACGATGGTCAGCGGCGCGTTCCCGCTGACGACGGTCTTCGAGACGTTGCGGAGCTCGATCATGCGTTCACCCGCCGGCGGACGGCGCATCGGCCGCCCCCCGGCGCGGAAACTCTCATCGCGCGAACCCGTACCGCGCCGGCGCCCGCCCGACCAGCGCCGGCGCCCGCCCGACCAGCGCCGGCGCCCGCCCGACCAGCGCCGGCCCGCGCAAGTCCTCGCCGCGTTCGAGCGCCTCCCGCCCGACCGCGGCCGTTCGCCCGACCGGTCGTACGTCCCTTCCCGCGCCTCGTCAGGCGGGCGTTCCCGGCCCGCCCGGCGCACTCGCCGCCAGGGGTGTGACGCGGGGTTCCACCACGAGCCGCTACGGTTCGCGGGCGAGCGCGGGCAGCAGGGGTTCGAGCGCGTCGCGGACGAGCGCGGCCACGATCGCCGCGCCCTCCGCGTTCGGATGGATCCCGTCGGCCTGGTTGAGGGCCGGGTCGGCCGCCACCCCGTCGAGGAGGAACGGCAGCAGGGCCACGTCGTGCTCGCGGGCGAGGTCCTCGAACACGTTGCGGAACTCCGCCGTGTAGACGGCGCCGAAGTTCGGGGGCGCTTCCATGCCCGCCAGCAGGACCCGAACGCCGCGTTCCGCGGCGAGGGAGAGAACGCGCGAGAGATTGCGCTTCATCTGATCGGCGGGGAGCCCCCGCAGCCCGTCGTTCCCGCCCAGGGCCAGCACCAGGATGCGCACGTCGCCCTCGAGGGCCCACGCGGCCCGGGCCAGTCCCGCCGCGCTCGTATCACCCGACACCCCCGCGTTCACCACCGTCACCGCGTAGCCGTCGTCGCGCAGCATCCGCTCCAGGCGCGCCGGATACGCGTCGTCCGCGTCGAGCCCCAGCCCCGCCGTCAGGCTGTCGCCCAGGGCCACCAGCAACGGACCGGTCCGCGCGGCCGCGGCGCCGCCGGCGGGATCCGCGGCGCCGCCGCGCAACGGGGTCGACGGCGCGGACTCCGCCCCGCGCTCGGGGGACCCGCCGCAGCCGGCCAGGCCCATCCCCAGCAGGACGACCAGCGCGGCTCGAACCCGCCGCGCCACCGTCCGCTCCGCCGGCTCGACGGCCCGCGGTGAACGCCCCGCTGCATTCGAGCGGCGCCGCACCCCGCCGGACCGCGTCGTTCGTCGGTCGAACATGCTCGATATGCCCTTCCACGCCTCGTCAGGCGTCTTCCGCCCGCCGGACGCTGTCCGCCGGCGCCCGCCCGCTTTTGCGGGCGCCCTTCGGGCGCGGTGCTGCGCAAGGTTCCACCGCGCGACCGTCAATGTTATTACGTCGCCGGCGGCGCCCCGGTTTCGCACCCCCGGCCGGACCGCCGCCGATGAGCGCCGTATCCGCCTCGGCCGGCGGCGAAGGCGCCCCCGCCGGGCCTCGCGCCGGCCGGCCCGGACGGTCGCCGGACCGGACCGGCGCCGCGGCCGCGCCTTCCGCGCGCCGCCGGCGCGATGGAGACGGTGTCCGGCGCCGCCGGGACCGCGGTCAGGCCCGGCCCCCGGCGGGCCGGACGCCGCGCACGGACCACGCGCGCCAGTACAGGTACGCGTTCACCAGCAGCAGCCCGCCGCCCAGCGCGGCCTGCATGCCGCGGGTGAGCCCGGCCGGGTAGATCACGGCCGCGACGTAGTGCTCGATGAAACCGCCCGGATAGCCCGGCGCCCCCGCCCGCCGCCGCAGCCAGACTTCCAGCGGGGTGAGCGGACAGACCGCGCCGGACCACTCGACGCCGACGCCCCACGCGACCGCCGGCAGGTGCGCCCAGGCCAGACGCGGGACGCGCCGCAACAGCAGTCCGCCGCCCGCCGCGAACAGGATGAACGCCGCGTGCGCGAGCAGGACGAAGTCCGCGAGAGCTCCGTACATCGTGTCCGCCCCGGTGCGCCGCCCGCCCCCCGCGGCCGGGCGCGTTGTGCCGTCCGGAGGCGCGTGTAGAATAGCAGTCCGGGCCGCCGAACCCGTTCCGCGGCGGCGGCCCCGTCCCGCTACGAGGTCTCATCCGATGAACGCCACGCTTCTCGCCCTCGTCGGCCTCGCGATGATCTTCGCCGGCTACCGGTTCTACTCGACGTTCATCGCCGAGCGGATCTACCGGCTGGACCCCGACTTCGAGACCCCCGCCCACGCCATGCGGGACGACGTGGACTACATCCCGACCAACCGCGTCGTCCTGTGGGGCCACCACTTCACGGCGGTGGCGGGCGCCGCGCCGATCATCGGACCGGGCATCGCGGTCATCTGGGGGTGGCTGCCCGCGTTCCTCTGGGTCATCCTCGGCACGATGTTCTTCGCCGGCGTCCACGACTTCGGCGCGGTGTGGGCCAGCGTGCGGAACAAGGCGAAGTCGGTCGGCGCGCTCACCGGCGACGTCGTCAGCGCCCGCGCCCGCACGCTGTTCATGATCGTCGTCTTCTTCCTGCTGATGATGGTCAACGCGGTGTTCGCGGTCGCCATCTCGAACGAGTTCCAGGCGACGCCGAGCAGCGTGATCCCGGCCTGGACCGCCGTCGTCGTCGCCGTCGGCATCGGCATCCTCATCTACCGCATGGGGGTGCCCATCCTCTGGCCCACGGTGGTCGGCACCGTCATCCTGTACGCGGTCATCTATCTGGGCGAGCGGTTCCCGATCGAGCTGACGGCGGGAACGCTGCCGGTGGGCGCGCAGTGGATCCTCATCCTGTTCCTGTACGCGGGCATCGCGTCCCTGCTCCCGGTCTGGCTGCTCCTGCAGCCGCGCGACTACATCAACGGCATCCAGCTCTTCGTGGGGCTCGGGCTGCTCTACGGCGCGGTCCTGATCGCGAACCCCACCATCGTCGCCCCCGCCGTCAATCCCGACGTGCCGGCGTCGGCGCCGCCCCTGTTCCCCCTGCTGTTCGTCACCATCGCGTGCGGGGCGATCTCGGGATTCCACGGGCTGGTCGGGTCGGGCACCACGTCGAAGCAGCTCGACAAGGAGACCGACGCCCGGTTCGTCGGCTACCTGGGCTCGTCCGGCGAAGGCTCGCTGGCGCTGGTGGCGATCATCGCGGCGACCGCCGGGTTCGCCAGCCTCGGCGACTGGGAAGCCATGTACAGCGAGTTCGGCAACGGCGGCATGACCGCGTTCGTGCAGGGCGGGGCGCGGATCGTGTCGGCCGGCGTGGGCATCTCGGAGGAGTTCGCGGCGACCCTTCTGGCGGTCATGGCGGTCCTCTTCGCGGGCACCACCATGGACGCCGGGGTGCGGCTGCAACGCTACATCGTGCAGGAGTGGGGCGCCATCTACAACATCCCCTTCCTGCAGAACGGCTACGCGGCGACGGGGGGGGCGGTGGCCGCGTGCCTGGTGCTGGCGTTCGGCGCCGGCGGTCCGAGCGGCGAGGGCGGCATGCTGATCTGGCCGCTCTTCGGCACGACCAACCAGTTGCTGGCGGGGCTCACCCTGCTCGTCATCAGCGTCATCCTCGTGAAACTCGGAAGGCCCGTGCGCTACACGCTGGCGCCCATGGTCTTCATCACCACCATGGCCCTCGCCGCCGCCATCTACCAGCTCGGCGGCCTGTACCGGGAAGGCGGCATCCTCTACCCGCTGCTGTGGATCGACGTCGTGATCGTGCTGCTGGCCATCTTCACCATGCTGGAGGCGGGCTCGGCGTTCCTGCGCGAGAAGCGGGCGGCGGAAGCCGCCGCGCGGGCCTGACCGCCGAGGCGGGGACACGATGACGACCCGGAACGCCCGACCGGCGCCCGCGCCCGGCCCCGACCGGCGCCCGGGACGGTTCGCAAGGCTGCAGGCGCTGCTCGACGAGTTCTACGCGGCGCCGTATCGGGGGGCCGTCGCGCGGGCGCGGCGCGACGAGGACGACCTGTTCATGCTCTTCGTCTTCGCCGAGCTCATGGGCGTGCCGAACCCCGCCGCCTACTACACCCTGGAGCTGCAGCCGGTGCTGCTCGAACGCTTTCACGACTGGCATCGCCGGCAGGGCCTGGAACACTCGCCCCTCGACGGCTTCCGCTGCTGCTAGCCAAGGAGCGCCGTCCTGCTCGACGCGGTCCTGAACCTTCCCCTCCTCTTCGTCGGAGGCAAGGGCGGCGTCGGCAAGACGACGACCGCGGCGGCCCTCGGCCTCGTCGCCGCGGGCCGCGGCCGGCGCTGCCTGCTCGTCTCCACCGACCCCGCCCACTCGCTCGCCGACCTGTTCGGCCGCCCCGTCGGCGACCGCGGGGCGGCCGTCGCCGACGGCCTGCGGGCCCTGGAGATCGACCCCGACCGGCAGGCCGAGGCGCACGTGCGGACCGTGAAGGCCCGCATGAAGCGGCTCGTGCACCCCCGGCTGTACGACGAGGTCGACCGCCAGCTCGATCTCGCGCGGCTCGCCCCCGGCACGATGGAGGCGGCGCTGCTGGAACGCGTCGCCGAGGTCATGACCCTGGCCGGGCGGGAGTACGACCAGGTGGTCTTCGACACCGCGCCCACCGGACACACGGTCCGCCTCCTCTCGCTGCCGGACGTCATGGCCGCGTGGACGGACGGCCTGCTCGGCCACCGCGAACGCTCGGCGCGGCTCGGGACCGCGCTCCGACGCCTCGGCGGGGGGCGCGTCAGGGGCGATGATCTGTCGCGGCTGGAGACCGCCGCCGACCACGAGCCCGGCAGCCGCGACGCCCGGCTCGACGATCTCCTGCGGGCGCGGCGGCGGAAGTTCATCGCGGCCCGCGAGCAGCTCCTGGACCGCTCCCGCACCGCCTTCGTTTCGGTGCTGAACCCCGACCGGCTGTCGATGCTCGAGACCGTCCGGGCCCACGAGGTCCTTCGCCGCTTCTCGATCCCGGTGACCGCGCTGGTGGTGAACCGCGTGCTGCCGGACGACGCCGGCGGCGCGTTCCTCGCGGCCCGGCGCCGGCAGGAGGCCCGCTACCTGACCGAGATCGACCGGGCGTTCGCGGACATCCCGCGGGTGCGCATCCCCCTGCTGCCCGGCGACGTCCACGACCTCGACACGCTCCGCGCCCTGGGCCGGCGCATCGCCGGCGGCGAGGACCGCCCCGACGGCTGAACGCGGCCCCCGGCGGCTAGTAGCGGTAGTGGTCCGGCTTGTACGGGCCTTCGACGTCCACGCCGATGTAGGACGCCTGCTCCGGGGTGAGGGCCGTGAGGCGCACGCCGAGGTGGTCGAGGTGCAGGCGCGCCACCTTCTCGTCGAGGCGCTTCGGCAGCATGTAGACCCGCTTGCCGTACTCGCCCTGGTTCCGGTGCAGGGCGATCTGGGCCAGCACCTGGTTGGTGAACGACGCGGACATCACGAAGCTGGGGTGCCCGGTCGCGCACCCGAGGTTCAGCAGACGGCCCTCCGCGAGCACCAGCACGCTGTGGCCGTCGGGGAACCGCCACTCGTCGTACTGGGGCTTGATGCGGACGTGCTCGATGCCCGGCGCCTTCCGGAGCCCGGCCATGTCGATCTCGTTGTCGAAGTGCCCGATGTTCCCGACGATGGCCTTGTCCTTCATCCGCGCCATGTGCCCGGCCGAGATGACGTCGCGGTTGCCGGTCGCGGTGACGAAGACGTCGGCGCGCTCGATCATGGCGTCGAGGGTGTTGACCTCGTAGCCCTCCATCGCCGCCTGCAGGGCGCAGATGGGGTCGATCTCGGTGACGACCACCCGGCACCCCTGGCCCCGCAGGGCCTGGGCGCAGCCCTTCCCGACCTCGCCGAAACCGCAGACGACCGCCACCTTGCCGCCGAGCATGACGTCGGTGGCCCGCGCGAGGCCGTCCGGCAACGAGTGGCGGCAGCCGTACACGTTGTCGAACTTGCTCTTGGTCACCGAGTCGTTCACGTTGATCGCGGGGAACAGGAGCCGCCCCGCCTCCATCATCTCGTAGAGGCGGTGGACCCCCGTGGTGGTCTCCTCGCTGACCCCGCGGATTCCGGGGCTGACCCGCCGCCAGTGCCCCCGGTCGCGCGCCTGGACGTTCCGCAGCAGATCGAGGATGACGCCCCACTCCTCCGGCTCCGTCTCGGGGTCGAACCCCGGCACCTCGCCGATCTGCTCGAACTCGTAGCCCTTGTGCACCAGCAGGGTGGCGTCGCCGCCGTCGTCGACGACGAGCGTGGGACCGCCGCCGTCCGGCCACACCAGCGCCTCGTCGGTGCACCGCCAGTATTCGGCGAGGGTCTCCCCCTTCCACGCGAACACCGGGACCCCGCGCGGCTTCTCCGCCGTCCCCCCCGTCTCCGGCCGCCCCACGACCACCGCCGCCGCGGCATGGTCCTGGGTCGAGAAGATGTTGCACGACACCCACCGCACGTCGGCGCCGAGATCGCGCAGCGTCTCGATGAGCACCGCCGTCTGCACCGTCATGTGCAGGCTGCCCATGATGCGGGCCCCCGCGAGCGGCGCCTGCCCCGCGTACTCCCGCCGGAGGGCCATGAGCCCCGGCATCTCCTGCTCGGCCAGGCGGATCTCGTTCCTGCCGAAGGCCGCCAGCGACAGGTCGGCCACCTTGAACGGCTCGCGGTCCGCCCGTACCGCCTCGTCGAACGCGTGCGTGACGTCAACCGCCGTCGGTCCCATTCCCGTCTCCTTCTTTCGACTCCGCTCCCGCCGTCTCCGTGAACTCGACCCGGCTGGCGCGGGCAAAGTCGGCAAGCGCGATCGAGATGTGCCTCGTGCCGGAACGTTTGACGAACGCGACCGCCGCCCGGAAGTCCATCCACGGCTTGGAGAGATTGTCCTTGAGGTAATCGCCCAGACGATTGGCGTCTGATGGCTGATGGATGAACTCCATGAGGCGGTCACTCGCCGCGGGCGATCCGGTAGAGCTTCGACCGGGTCCGCAGGATGACGCTGCCCCGCGCCACCGCGGGGGTCGCCAGGGCCATCTCGTTCAGGGAGTTCTTGTGGAGGATCTCGAACTCGGCCCCCGCCCGGACGACGAAGGTGTCGCCGTCTTCGCTCAGCAGGAAGATGCGGCCGTTGTAGCCCCACGGCGACGCGGTGAAGCCGTTCCCGATCTCCAGGCGCCGCCGGCCGTAGATCTCCTCGCCGGTGGCCGCGTCGTGGGCGAGCAGGAAGCCGCGGTCGAGCAGGGTGTAGTAGACGCCGCCGTAGACGAGGGCGGTGGTGTTGTAGGTCCCCAGCAGCGGATAGGCCCAGACGACGTGGGAATCCTGCGAGTAGGTCCGGCTGCCGGGAAAGCCCTCCTGCAGGCCGCTCGCGACCTCCTGGTAGATCGAGATGTCGCCGGACGCGCCGGGCTGGATGGCGTAGACGGGGCGCAGGGCGCCGCCGGGGTACCCGGAAGCGACGTAGACGAGGCCGTGGCTCGCGAACGGGCTGGGGGTGGTCAGCAGCGACATGCCGCCGAGCTCCCACAGCAGCCCGCCGTCGAGGTCGTAGGAGCGGACCCTGCCGGTGGCCGCGGTCACGATCTCGGTGCGCAGGCGGTTCTCCCAGACGAAGGGCGTCGACCAGGTATGTCCCGGCTCGTCGCGCTCCACCCGCCACGCCTCGTCGCCGGTCGCGGCGTCGAGCGCGGTCAGGAACGACCGCGTGGTGTTGTCGTTGAGCACGTACAGCCGGCCGTCGTGCAGCGCCGGCGACGACGCGGTGGCCATCGCCTGCATGGTGTTGAAGGTCCCGAGGTCCCGGCGCCAGACCTCCTCGCCCGCGAAGTCGAGCGCCGCCGCCAGCCCGATGGCCCCGAAATAGACGTAGACGCGCTCGCCGTCGGTGACCGGCGTCTCCGAGGCGTAGCTGTTCTTCAGATGCCGGGTAATCTCCGGCACCGCGCGATGAAGCTCGCGCACCCACCGCACCGCGCCGGTCTCGAAGTCGACGTCGTACACCAGCCAGCGATGCTCGCCGCTCGCCGGCACCGACCCGTTGTGCTCGCCCGGATCGTAGAGACCGGGAATGGGCTGCACCTCGTCGCCGGCCGCGCTGACCGCGGTGGTGACGAAGACGTGGTCGCCCCATACTATCGGCGAGCTCCAGCTCAACCCCGGGACGTCGATCTTCCAGGCGACGTTCTCGGTCTCGCTCCAGCGGTCGGGCAGGGCGGGGTCGTCGGCCACGGCGCCCGCGTGCGGGCCCCGGAACCGGGGCCAGTGCTGCCCCGCCGCGTCCGGGACCGCGGCCAGCAGCAGGCCGGCGGCGAGGACGCCGGCGGCCACCCGCGGCGCGCGTCCCCGCCGCGGTCGGGCAGCAGCGTTCCACCGCGGGCCGACCAGAGTGCAATTCATCGCCTCGCTCCTCGTTCGGAACGCGCCGGTGACGGCGGTACGGCCAAAGACCGGCCGATTGTACCAGACCGGCGGCCCGTTTACGCCGACCGCGGGCGCCGGCTCCATACCGACGACGCGCAAGTGATTCCGGCGGTCGGGCGGGCGTGAACGCCACGCCCGGCGTGCGCTTCCGGCGCGGACCGGATTCTGCGCTCTCGTTCAGCGGGAGCGGTCCTGCGCAGGCGCCGCGTGGGTCCATCCTGTCGACGCGGGCGCACCGCGCAATCGATCCCGGCGCCCCGCGGATGCCGCGCCGGATTTCGCGTGACTCGATTGCCGTTGCGGACGGAACACGCGCGCCCACCACGGCGCCCGCGCGTCTACCGCGGATACCAGTCGCCGTCGCGCACCTCGACCGGCTCGCCCGCGAGGGCGTCCCGCAACGCCTGGATGGTGGCGGCGATCGCCCCGGCGTTGTCCGGACGGGGCTGGTCGGGGTTGCCGAACCAGCGCGCGGTGGCGTTGTCGTAGTGGATCAGGTAGACCACCTTCGGCCCGAACGTCTTGACGCACTCGGCTACCGGGATCGGGCGCATGCGGTCGACCGGCAGGTTCATCGGCAGGAACGCGACGTCGATGTCCTCGAGCGCCTGGATCTCCGGCACGCACTCCCCCACCCCGGAGAAGAAGATCCGCCGGCCCCCGAGCGTGACGACGTAGCCGTTCGCCTCGCCCGGCGGATGCCACGGCTGGCCGGGGGTCATGTCGTAGGCGGGCACCGCCTCCACCGGCACGCCGGCGAAGACGCCGCGCTCGCCGTTCGCGAGGACCTCGCCGTCGCCGAACCGCGCGTGGGCGGCGGCGGTCAGCACGACCGGGGCGCCCGGCTTGCGAAGCTGCTCGATGGCCGCCGGATCGAGATGGTGGCCCGGATCGTCGGTCACCAGGATGAGGTCGGCCGGCCTGGCCGACGACAGATCGGCGGCCGTCCACGGATCGACGTGCACCACCGTGCCGGCATGTTCGATCTGCACGCTCGAATGGAGGAGCGGCGTGATGACGACGTCGCCGCCCTCGGCCGCAATCCGATCCGGCGGCTGCGCCGGGACGGTGGCGGCGACCACGAGGAACGCCGCGGTGAATGCCGTGAACCTGGAAAGACGCATGATGCTGCCCTCCGCTTGCCGTGCCTCGCCGTTCGCACGACCGCCATGCTATGGCCGCGGCCGTGCGCCGTCAGCGCCGGCGGCGGACCGCGATTCCTCCCTCGCGGGTTTGCGGGTACCATCCACCGCCCGGTCGGTCTCCATGATCCGCGATCCAGGGGCGGTGGTCGAGGTTCGAGCAGGGAGGATTCCGATGGCGTTCACGGAGATCAATTTTCTGGCGGTCGGGCTGTCGGCGGTGCTCACCTTCGCGCTCGGCGGGCTGTGGTACTCGCCCGCGCTGTTCGCCAGGGCGTGAATGGCGGCGCACGGCTACACGCCGGCGGACGTCGAGCGGATGCAGGCCGGCATGGGGCCGTCCTACGCCATCGCGTTCGTCTGCTGGCTGGTGATGGCCACCGTGCTGGCGCTGTTCGGCCCGCACTTCGGCGACGGCGTCCACGCGATGCTCGGCGTCGGCTTCCACCTGTGGCTCGGCTTCTCCGCCACCGTCGGCCTCGTCGCCAACCGCTTCTCCGACAAGCCGCTCCGCGCGTGGCTCATCGACGCCGGGTACCAGCTGGCGTCGATCGCGATCATGTCGGTCGTGCTCGGGCTGTGGCCGTAGCCGCCCGTGGCGGAGCCCCTTTCACCACGGGCGGCCGGCGCCGGCCCGCCGCGATCGGCCCTCCAGCGCAAAAAACGCAGGATCGCAGCGACCGCACCGACGACCATCGCCGCGGTCGCCAGCGCCGCACCGACCACCCGGTCAGGTCAGCGCGATGCAGCGAGGCGTTCACCACGGGCGGCCGGACCGCGGGCGCGACCGCCCGCCACCCCGGAATGGAAAACCGCGCCGACAACGGCTACACTATGCGGTCGTGACGCTGGTGAAGGCCGCCCGCCCGCGGGACGACCGCGCGGGGCCCCGGGAACGGCGAGCGCGTCGGCGGTCAGGGAGCGCCCTGCCGAGCGGACGCGCGGCGGGCGCCGGCCGGGCGGCCCGGACGGCCCTCGCGGGCATCGCGGCCGGCCTCGCGCTCGGGCCCGCCACGGGTCCGTCGGCCGCGGCGTCGACGGCCGGCCCGGATACCGCCCAGGCGGTGGTGGAAGACACCTGCCGGCGCTGCCACAACGACCGGGCGCGCTACGGCGGCCTGTCGCTGGACGGCTTCGACGTGGCCCGCGCCGGGGCCGATCCCCGGCTGGCGGAGAAGATCATCCGGAAGGTGCGCACCGGCCTGATGCCGCCGGCGGGGGCCGCCCGCCCCGACGAGGCGGCCTTGCAGGCGCTCGCGGAGACCCTGGAGACGCTCGTCGCCCGGACCGCGGCGGAGCGTCCGCTCCTCGGACGCCGCGGCTTCCAGCGCCTCAACCGCGCCGAGTACGAGCGGTCGATCCGCGATCTGCTCGCCCTTGACGTGCGCGCGAGCGACTACCTGCCCCCCGACACGAAGAGCGCCGGGTTCGACAACGTCGCGGACGCGCAACTGCTCTCGCCCACCCTGATGAACGGCTATCTCCGGGCCGCGGCCGAGATCAGCCGGCTGGCCGTCGGCGACCCGGCGGCCGCCCCGCGGGAGGCGACCTACCGGGTCACGCGGTGGGCCTCGCAGCGGGAGCAGGTCGAGGGCGCGCCCTACGGCTCGCGGGGCGGACTCTCCGTCGTCCACACCTTCCCCGCCGACGCGGAGTACCGGTTCCGCGTGTCGTTCCACCACGAAACCACCGGGGAGCTGTTCGGCAGCGGCCGTGGGGCGCTGCACACGGCCGAGCATCCGGAACGGGTCGAAGTCTCGATAGACGGCGAACGGGTCGCCCTCCTCGACGTCGACCGGTGGATGCACGTCTCGGATCCGGACGGCGTGAACCTGCGGACCGAGCCGGTCCGCGTCACGGCGGGGCCGCACCGGGTGTCGGCCGTCTTCGTCCGCCATCTGGAAGGCCCGGCACAGGACCTCATCTCGCCCCACGAGTGGTCCTTGTCGAGCACGAGCGTCGCCGACGCCTACGGGGTCACCAGCCTGCCCCACCTGCGGGACCTCGCGATCCGGGGGCCGCTCGACCCCGTCGGGGTCTCCGACACGCCGAGCCGCCGGCGGATATTCACGTGCCGGCCCGCCGCGCCCCGAGACGCGCCCGCGTGCGCCCGCGAGATCCTCGGCCGGCTCGGGACCGCCGCCTGGCGCCGGCCCCTGACCGACGACGACCTCCGGCCGCTGATGGGGCTGTACGTCGGCGGCGCGGCCGAGGGGGGGTTCGAGGCGGGCGTCCGCATGGCCCTCGAAGGCGTCCTCGCGAGCCCCCGCTTCGTGTTCCGGTTCGAGGCGCCGCCGGCCGGCGCGGACCCGGCGGACGGCTTCGCCGTCTCGGACCACGCCCTCGCCTCCCGCCTCTCCTTCTTCCTCTGGTCCGCGGGGCCCGACGCCGAGCTCGTCGGCCTCGCCGCCGCGGGCCGCCTGTCCGACCCCGCGGTGCTCGACGCCCAGGTGCGCCGCATGCTCGCCGACCCGCGGTCGGAAGCCCTGGCCACCCGCTTCGCCGCCCAGTGGCTGCGGCTGCCCGACCTCGACGCGATGCACCCGGACGTGCGGACGTATCCCGACTTCGACGAGCAGCTCAAGCGCGCCATGCGGCGGGAGACGGAGCTGTTCTTCCACCACCTGGTCCGCGAGGACCGGAGCCTCGTCGAGCTGCTGACCGCCGACTACAGCTTCGTCAACGAGCGGCTCGCCCGGCACTACCGGCTTCCCGGCGTCGCCGGCGCGCACCACCGGCGCGTGGTCTGGCCGGCCGGCCGCGCGCGACGCGGGCTGCTCGGACACGGCAGCGTGCTCACGTTGACCTCCCACCCCGACCGCACGTCGCCGGTGCTGCGCGGCAAGTGGGTGATGGAGGTGCTCCTCGGCAGTCCGCCCCCGCCCCCGCCCCCCGACGTGCCCGACCTCGACGGCACGGCGGCCGCCGACGGCGGCCGACCGCGGTCGGTGCGCGAACGCCTGGAGCACCACCGGCGGAGCCCCGCGTGCAGCTCGTGCCATCGAATGATGGACCCGATCGGGCTGGCCCTGGAGCACTACGGCGTGACCGGGGCAAGGCGCGTCAACGACAACGGCAACCGCATCGACGCGTCGGGCGCGTTGTACGACGGCACGCCCCTCGCCGGCGCCGGCGACCTGCGCGCCGCCCTGCTCGATCGGCCGGGCGCCATCGCGCGCACGTTCGCCGAAAACCTGATGGCCTACGCGCTGGGGCGCCGCCTCGAGTACTTCGACATGCCCGCGGTGCGCGAAGTCGCCCGCGCGGCCGAGGCGGACGGGCTGCGCCTGTCCCGCTTCATCCTGGAGATCGTCCGCGGCCCCGCGTTCCGCACGCAGGGCCGGGCCCCGGCTTCCGTGGAGAACCCATGAGCATGGCCTTCGTCACCGGCAGGCATCTCCCGCGCCGCACGTTCCTGCGAGGCCTCGGCGTCACCGCGGCCCTGCCCTTCCTCGATGCGTTCGTGCCCGCCGGGCGGCCGTGGCGCCGGGTGGCGGCGGCCCAGTCGCTCGACGATCCGACCCGGCTGGTCTGCATCGAGAACGTCCACGGGGCGGCCGGCAGCACCGCGTACGGCGCCGCGCGGCGCCTCTGGTCGCCGGCCGCGACGGGGCGGGACTTCGACCTCGCGCCGAGCGCCCTCAGCCCTCTCGAACCGTTCCGGGACGCGCTGACCATCGTCAGCGACACCGACGTGCGGCCGGCGGAGGCGGTCACCCCTCCCGAGATCGGCGGAGACCACTTCCGGTCGAGCGCCACGTTCCTCACCCAGTCGCATCCGAAACAGACCGAGAGCTCCGACGTGCGGGCCGGCGTCTCCCTCGACCAGCTCTACGCCCGGCGGTTCGGCCAGCGCACGCCGATTCCGTCCATGCAGCTCTGCATCGAGAACGTCGACCAGGCCGGAGGCTGCGCCTACGGCTACTCGTGCGTCTACACCGACACCATCAGCTGGGCCTCGCCGACCGAACCGCTGCCCATGATCCGCGACCCCCGGCTGGCCTTCGACCAGTTGTTCGGGACCGGCGGCACGTCCCGCGAACGCGCGGCGCGGCGCCGCCAGCAGCGCAGCGTGCTGGACTTCATCGCCGACGACGTGGCCCGGCTCGCCCGCACCCTCGACGCGGCGGACCGGCGCCGCCTGGACCGCTACCTGAGCGACGTCCGGGAGATCGAGCGGCGCATCGAGCGGGTCGAGGCCCGGAACCTCGGCGGCGAGCCCCGCGAGCTCCCGGACGCGCCGGCCGGCGTCCCCGACTCGTTCGACGAGCACGTCCGGCTGATGTTCGACTTGCAGGCGCTCGCGTTCGAGACCGACGTGACGCGCGTCTTCTCGTTCAAGCTGTCGCGCGACGCCACCGGGCGCGTCTACCCCGCGAGCGGGGTCGCCCGGGGCTTCCACCCGGTCTCGCACCACGGCGGGCGCGAGCGCAACATCGAGGAGTTCGCCCGGCTCAACCGCTATCACGTGGGCCTGCTGCCCTACTTCCTGGACAAGCTGCGGGCCCTGCGCGAGGGCGACTCGACCCTGCTCGACCGGTCGATGGTCATCTACGGCTCGCCGATGGGCGACCCCAACGTGCACAACCACAAGCGGTGTCCGCTCTTCGTCGTCGGCGGGGCCAACGGCCGGCTGGCCGGCAACCTGCACCTGCGCGCGGCCCCCGGCACGCCGATGGCGAACGTCATGCTCGACCTGCTCCACCGGCTCGGCGTCGACGACGTCGAGCGGTTCGGCGACAGCACCGGCGTGTTCTCGCTGAACGCCTGACGACCCGCGGCCCCGGTCGAATCGCCTTGGAGGCATCCATGCTTCGAACCCGGAGCGGCGTCCTTCTGGCCCTGCTGTGCGTGGCGCCCGGCGCGGGGCGGGCCGCCGTCGACGCGCCCCTCGCGGGCGCCGTCATGCGGCAGGACCACGAGGCGGTGCGGACGCTGCTGGCGGCCGGCGCCGACGTCGACGCCCCGCTGGGCGACGGGATGACCGCCCTCCACTGGGCGGCGCGGCACGGCGACCTCCGGAGCGCCCGCCGCCTTCTCGCGGCCGGCGCCGACGTCGAGTCGGCGACGCGTCTCGGCCGCCACACGCCGCTGCACGTCGCGAGCCGGGCCGGCTACGCCCCGGTGGTCGCGGCCCTGCTCGCGCACGGGGCCGACGCGGAGGCGCGGACCACGGCCGGCGCCGCCCCGCTGCATTTCGCCGCGCAATCGGGAAGCGCCGACGCCGTCGAGGCCCTGCTGGCGCACGGCGTCGACCCCGACGCGCGCGAGCCGCGCCAGGGCCAGACCCCCCTCATGTTCGCGGCGGGGGCGGCGCGGACCGCCGCCGTCCGGGCCCTGCTGCGGTGGGGCGCCGACCCCGGCGTCGCCGCGGCGGTCGTGGACGTCGCCGCCCGCGACGCGTTCGACCGGGCCGACAGCCGGCGACGGCGGGCCCGCGTGGCCGCCGCCCGCGCCGGACGGACGGACCAGCGGGCGGTTCGCGCCCCCGGGCGCCGCCCGGTTGCAGGCGGGGCCGCCGCCCGCGCCGGACGGACGGACGGACGGGCCCCCGCGCGCCGCTTCCGGGCCCCGCGCCCGCGGCCGGCGCCGGCCGGCGCCGAGGCCGACCGGCAGGAAGAACCGGAACCTCTCGGTTTCGCCGATCTGGTCGGGACCCACGGCGGGCTGACGGCCCTGCTGCTCGCGGCGCGCGACGGCCACGCCGAGACGGCCGCGGCCCTGATGGCGGGCGGCGCCGACGTCAACCGGGTGAGCGCGGCCGACGGCACGAGCCCCTTGCTGATCGCGTGCATCAACGGGCACTTCGACCTCGCCCTGCAGCTCCTCCGGTCGGGCGCGGACCCCACGCTGGCGAGCGACGCCGGGGCGACGCCGCTCTACGGGGCCCTCAACATGCGCTGGGCCCCGAAGTCCCGGCACCCGCAGCCGACCGACCACCTGCAGCAGACCGCCTCGTACCTCGACGTGATGCGGGCGCTGCTCGAAGCGGGCGCCGACGTCGACGCGCGCCTCGAAAAGTCGCTGTGGTACACGACCTACAACCGCGACCTGCTCGGGGTCGACCGCGCCGGGGCCACCGCCTTCTGGCGCGCCGCCCACGCCCTCGACGTCGAGGCCATGCGGCTCCTGCTGGCGCACGGGGCCGACCCGCGCCTGCCGACCGTCACCGTGGCGAGCCGCCGGCGCCTTCCCCATCCCGACCCGTCCGGCCTGCCGCCCGTCCCCCTCGGCGGCCCGGCGGTGCCCCCGCTGCTCGCGGCGGCCGGCGTCGGATACGGCCAGGGCTACGCGGGGAACTCGCACGTCCACGCGCCCGGCGGCTGGCTCCCCGCGGTCCGGTTCCTGGTCGAGGAAGCCGGCCTCGACGTCCACGGCCGCGACCACGACGGGTACAACGCGATCCACCACGCCGCCGCCCGCGGCGACGACGCGTTGATACGCTATCTGGTCGGCCGCGGCGTCGACGTCACCGCGGTCAGCCGCCGGGGACAGACGACCGTGGACATGGCCAACGGCCCCGTGCAGCGCATCCAGCCGTTCCCCGACACCATCGCCCTGCTGGAGAGCCTCGGCGCGAAGAACAACCACCGCTGCATGAGCTGCTAGCCTCCGCGGTCCGCGACGGCCGCGGGCTTCCGCGACGGGCCGTCTCCGTCCGGCGCCGCCTCCCGCCCTGCTCTCGCCAGCGTCGCCGGATCGCCCATGCACGTCAGATTTGCGAGACGAGTGCTGGTTGGCGTTCAGAGTCGTCGAATTGCGGTGTCGTTCTCAGCCTCCAGGCCCTCCGAACGGGTACGGCGCCGCGAGAACCAGCCGCGCCGGATGCCCCCAGCCGGCTCTCGCTTCGACGTGCGCCCGCCGCCGGACGCCTCATTGGCAACCGTGCGTTACACTACTTTCATGAGTATCCGATTGCAGGTGGTCATGAACGAAGCGGAGGTGAGCACGTATCGCCGTCTCGCCGCGCGCGACGGGCTGACCCTGTCCGAGTGGGTCCGTCAGAAGCTGCGCCGCGCCGGCCGGGACGAGGCCCCGGGCCACGTCGATCGCAAGCTCGCGGCGATCCGCGCCGCCGCGCGCCACGACTTCCCCACCGCGGACATCGACCGCATGCGGTGTGAGATCGAGTCGGGCTACGGGGCATGATCCTGGTCGATTCCAACGTCCCGATGTACCTCGTCGGTGCCGCCCACCCCCACAAGACGGATGCGCAACGGCTCCTCGAACGTCTCGCGATGGACAACCGCCGCCTCGTCAGCGATGCGGAAGTCCTGCAGGAAATTCTGCACCGCTACGTCTCGATCGAGCGGCGGGACGCGATCCAGCCGGCCTTCGACGCCCTGCTCGGCATCGTCGACGACGTTTTCCCGATAACGACGGAGACGTTGAACGCCGCGCGCGACGTGGTGCTCGGGTCGCCGGCGGTCTCGGCCCGCGACGCGGTTCACGTCGCGGTCATGCGGCAGCACGACGTCGAAGAGATACTCTCGTTCGACCGCGCCTTCGACCACGTGCCCGGCATCCGGCGCCTCGCCGCCTGACGCGCCGGCGCGTCGGGAAGGTGTGTTTCACCACGGTCGCTTTGGGTTAGAATGGCCTCTCGATGCCCTCTGCGCCCGTCGAAGTAGCGCTCACGGTCCGGCCGCGCGCCCGCATCGACCTGCTCGATGTCCGCCGCCGGGTGTCGGAGACCCACGGCGACGTGCTGGAACCGTTCCCGCTGGCGTTGTACACCTCGTTCCACACCACCGCCGGCTACCTCGACCAGAGCCTGGCGACCCGTCTGAACCGGAACCGCGGCGGTCTCGGGTCGTACCTGTCCTTCTTCCGCACGGTGTTCCCCGAGGGGGCGGGATACAAGCACGACGAGCTCGACCTCCGCACGGAGCTGTCGGAAGCGGAGCGGCGGACCGAACCCCTCAACGCCGACTCGCATCTGGCGTTCATCAGCGCGGGGCTGCGGAGTTGCGTGGCCTACCGCGGCCGGAACGCCGAGCCGGTGTACTTCATCGACCTCGACGGCGTCTACCGGGGGCAGGTGCGCCGGCGCGTGACGACGGTGCTCGGATACAGCACCGAGGAAGAGGTGGCGCGTGACCGCGTGACGGTGCCGATGTCCGTCCACCCCGTCGACTCCGTCAGCCTCCGGGACCCCCGCTTCGGCGTGTTCGAGCGCTGCCAGGAGCTCGTCGGCCGGCACGGCGTCGCCAAGGGCCGCGTCCGGCTCGCCCTCGCCCCCGGCGAGGAGCACGCGGGCCTCACCGTGAACGAGTACGAGACCCTGCTCATGCGCCACGACCTCGCCGAGGTCCTGGGCGATCCGCTGCGGTTCATGGCCGAGAAGAGCCGGCACATGCTGTCCGACCCCCGGGCCATCCCCAACAAGACCATCAACTACGCCAAGTACGACCTGGTGCGGATGTGCAACGAACTGTTCGACGTCCTGCATCTGAGCGACTCGGTGGTCGAACGGACCCTGTCCCGGTTCTTCGTGGCCCCGGCGCGCCGTTTCCTGCAGGTGAAGCGGTCGGTGAGCCTGCCCGTCTCCGACCGCGAGACCCCGGGCGCGGGCCGTCTCGCGCAGGGACGCTACCAGAGCCCGATCCTGATGCAGTGGCGGCGCAACGAGCCCCGCGCGCGCGTCATCGACGTCACCCTGACCCGTTTCCGCTGACCGCGGACCGCCCGACCTCGAACCCGCCGCGACAGGACCTCCACGATGGAATCGAACGCCGCCGACCACGCCCGGGGCATCCGCTACGAACCCGACGAGCGGCCCCCGCACGCCCTGGCCCTGGGACTCGGGTTCCAGTACGCGATGTTCGCGGTCGCGGGAATCGTGGTGACCCCGGCCATCGTGGTCCGGGCGGCGGGCGCCGGCGAGGACTACCTGACGTGGGCGGCCTTCGCCGCGCTGGCCATCAGCGGCGTCACCACGGTGTTCCAGGCGGTCCGGATCGGATACGTCGGCTCGGGCTACATCCTGATGATGGGCACCTCCGGGGCGTTCATCGCGGTCTGCGTCACCGCGCTGGTCGAAGGGGGGCCGGGGATGCTCGCCTCGCTGGTCGCGGCCTCGGCCCTGGTGCAGTTCGCCCTCTCGGCCCGGCTGGCCCTGCTGCGGCGCATCTTCACGCCGACCGTCTGCGGCACCGTGATCATGCTGATCGCGGTGACCATCATGCCCATCATCTTCGACATGCTGCCCCAGGTGCCGGAAGGGGCGCGGCCGGTGTCGGCCCCGGTCAGCGCCGCCGCCACGATAATCGTCACCGTCGGGGTGACCCTGCGGGCGGCCGGCGTCTGGCGCCTCTGGGCGCCGGTCATCGGCATCGTCTCGGGTTGCGTGGTGGCCGGCGCCTTCGGCATCTACGACACGCGGATCATCGCCGAGGCGGCCTGGATCGGCCTGCCCGCGGGCGACTGGCCGGGACTGGACTTCAGCTTCGGGGTGACCTTCTGGTCCCTCCTGCCCGCGTTCATCTTCGTGACCCTGATCGGGGCCATCGAGACCATCGGCGACAGCGTCGCCATCCAGCGGGTGTCGTGGCGCAAGCCGCGCGCCGTCGACTTCCGGGCCGTGCAGGGCGCGGTGGCCGCGGACGGGCTGGGGAACCTGCTCTCCGGTCTGGCGGCCACGGTGCCGAACACGACCTACTCGTCGAGCATCGCGGTGGCCGAGATCACCGGCGTGGCCGCCCGCCTCGTCGGCGTGTACATCGGCGCCGTCTTCATCTGCCTGGCGTTCATGCCCAAGTTCATGGGCCTCATCCTCGCGATCCCGGGTCCCGTGGTCTGGGGCTACACCGTCGTGGTGCTGTCCGTCCTGTTCGTGCTCGGCATGAAGGTCGTGGTGCAGGACGGCATCGACTACCGCAAGGGGATCGTGGCCGGCGTCGCGTTCTGGGTGGGCACCGGGTTCCAGCAGCAGTGGATCTTCCCCGAGGCGCTGGGTCCGTGGTGGGGCGGACTGCTCGGGAACGGCATGACCGCCGGCGGCCTCGCGGCCATCCTCATGACCGCGTTCCTCGAATTCACGCAGGCGCGACCCCGGCGCATCCGGATCGGGCTGAACGTCGACGCCTACCCCCGGATCGACCAGTTCCTGGCGGATTTCGCGGCCCGCCAGCGCTGGAGCGCGGCGATGACCGACCGGGTCCGCGCGGCCGGCGAAGAGACGCTGCTGACGCTCACCCCGACCGGCGAGGACGGCGCGGCGGCCGACGAACGGCGCCTGCTGCTGACCGCCCGCTGCGACGGCCCCGCGGCGGAGCTGGAGTTCGTGGCCGCGACCGACGACGCGAACATCGAGGACCGGATTGCGCTGCTCGGAGACCGGGCCGGCGACGCGCCGGGCGACCGCGAGGTCTCGCTGCGGCTGCTGCGCCACTTCGCCTCGTCGGTGCGCCACCAGCAGTACCACGACACCGACGTGGTGACCGTCCGCGTGGAGCCGACCGCCGCCGCGTCCTGACGGGCCGTCAGGGTCGGCGCGGCGGCGCCGGGGTCTTCGCCGCGGGCGGCCAGGCCGGAGCGAGGCCGCTCAGCACCCGCTTGCCCAGCGCCGAGGCGACGAAGTGGACGGCGAGCTCGGCCGTCTGGTTCCGCACGTCGAGGACCGGGTTGACCTCGGCGATCTCCAGCGACCGCAGACCGCCGGAGCCGGCGGCGCGCTCCATCACGGTATGGACCTCGCGGACCGTGAGCCCCCCGGGGACCGGCGTGCCCACGCCGGGGGCGGCCGCGGGGTCGAGCGCATCCATGTCGAGACTCAGATGGAAACCCCCGGCGCCGTCGAGGGCCAGGTCCAGGGCTTCGTCGAGGATCGGCGAGATGCCGCGGCGGTCCACCTCCTCCATCGTGTAGACGCGCGCCCCGAGCGCGGCCACCACCGGCGCCTCCGCGGGATCGACGCTGCGGGCGCCGATCACCACCGTGTTCGCCCCCGACAGCCGGGCGCCGGGCGCGAACCCCCCGACGCGCGTCAACGGCTCCGGCCCCTTCCCCAGCACCGCGGCCAGCGGCATGCCGTGGAGGTTGCCGCTCGGCGAGGTCTCCGGGGTGTTGGCGTCGGTGTGGGCGTCGACCCACAGGAGTCCGATCCGCGGAGCGGAGCCGCCCTCGCCCGGCCCCGGCGCCATCCCCGCCACCGTCCCCACCGCCATCGAGTGATCGCCGCCGAGCACCACCGGCAGCCGGCCGGCGAGCCGGACCCGCCGCACCCGTTCGGCGAGCGCCTCGAGGACCCCCGCGATCTCCGCGAGGTAGCGGGCGTTCTCGCTTCCGGGGCCGGCGAGCGACTCCACCACCGGCGCGGCGAGGTCGCCTTCGTCGACGACCTCGCGCCCCAGGCTCCGGATCCGCTCGACGAGACCGGCGTTCCGCATCGCCGAGGGTCCCATGTCCACGCCCCGGCGGCCGGCGCCGAGGTCGAGCGGGACCCCGATGACGGACACCGGAACCCGGGAAGGCAGCGCGATGTCCCGGTCAGGGGTCGTCATCGGTCCGCACGTCCCGCGCCCACGACCGGTTCGCGGCGTACCAGTCCACGAGCTGCCGCACGCCGTCCTTCCAGGCGGTGCGGGGCCGCCAGCCCAGCAGCCGCTCCGCCTTCGAGACGTCCGCCCAGGTCGCCGGCGCGTCGGCCCGATGCGGCGGCCCGTGCTCCACGCGGGCGCGCCGCCCGACGCGGGCCTCGACGAAGCGCAGGACCTCGATCAGCGCCACGGGCGCGCCCGCGCCCAGATTGACGACCTCGTAGCCGAGGGGGGCGAGACCGGCGACGGTGCCGCGCGCGACGTCGTCGACGCAGGTGAAGTCGCGCGACTGCGTGCCGTCGCCGTACAACCGGACGGGGCGCTCCTCGTGAACCCGCTGGACGAACCGGAAGAGGCTCATGTCCGGCCGGCCGGCCGGGCCGTAGACGGTGAAGTAGCGCAGGACGGTGACGTCGAGCCCGAACAGGTGGTGGTGGGCGTGGCAGAGCGCCTCGGCGGCCTGCTTGGTCGCGGCGTAGGGGCTCCGCGCCCGGCTCGTGTCCGCGTCCTCCCGGTGCGGCATCCCGCCGCGGGCGTCGTAGAGGCTCGACGTCGAGGCCAGCACGAACTTCCGCACCCCGCGCTCGCGGCACAGGGTCAGCAGGTTGAGGGTGCCGGTGACGTTCGCGTCCACGCTGGCCCAGGGGTCGTCGACGCTGGCGCGGACCCCGGCGCGGGCGGCCAGGTTGATCACGCCGTCGACGGGGGGTTGGCGATCGCACGACGCCTCGAGCGCCGCCCGATCGGACACGTCCGCCTGCTGGAACCTGAAGCGCGCGCGCGCCCGCAGGCGATCGAGCCGCCAGTGCTTGAGCCGGACGTCGTAGGCGTGGTTCAGGTCGTCGACGCCCAGCACCGCGTGGCCGGCATCCAGCAGTTCCGCCGCGACCGCGGCGCCGATGAACCCCGCCGCCCCCGCCACCAGATAGTGGGCCATGCGGTCACGAGCCGGAACCCGTCGCCAGGCGGTCCATGCCCGTCTCGTAGATCTCCCGGACCCGGACCGTGACGTCGCGGTAGCGGTCGAGCAGCTCGCGCCCCGACACCGGCTCGCGCAGCCGGCGCGCGAACGGCTCGACGGCGTCCGGATCGGTCGAGATGACGCCCCCGCCGGCATCGGTGGTGATGCGCAGCACGGTCTCCAGATCCCGCAGGAAGCGGTACGCGTCGCCGAGCGCGGCCGCCTCTTCCCGCGGCAGGAGATCGGTCTCGGGGAACGCCGCCAGCAGCCGGCGCGCCCCGGGAACCCGGAACTCCTCGCGGGCCGGCCCTTCGCGGAGCTGCAGCACCTGCAGCAGGAAGTCGATGTCGGCGAGGCCGCCGCGGCCCCGCTTGAGATCGAGCTCGTCGCCGCCCGCCTCGTTGGCGAGCTCGCGTTCGATACGGGTGCGGATCCGCCGGGCGTAGGCGGCCACGTCGGGCGACCACGGGGCGTACACGAAGCGGGCGACGACGTCCTGCACCCGTGCGCCGAGCGCCGGATCGCCGCCCGCGAAGCGGCAGCGGGTCCACGCCATGCGCTCCCAGATCTCGGCGCGCTCGCGCAGATAGCGTTCGAAGGCGGTGAGAGAAAGGGAGAGGGCCCCCATCCGGCCCTCGGGCCGCAGCCGCGTGTCGATCTCGTACGCGGCCCCCGCCGCCGTGCGCTTCGAGAGCATGTCGTGGATGGCCCGCACGAACTTCTGCTGCGGTTCGAACCAGGACCCGTCGCCGTCGTACAGGAAGACGAGGTCGAGATCCGAGTGCACGGTCAGTTCACGGCTCCCGAGCTTGCCGAGGGCGAAGACCGCCCAGCCCGTCTCCGGACCCGCCGGCCCCGGCGGGCGGTGGTGCGCGACCACCCGCGCCGCCGCCTGCAACGCGCAGTCCGCCACGAGCGACAGCTTCTCGTTCAGCGGATCGAGGCGGCGCTCCGCCAGCCACTCGACGAGTCCCTTGAACTCCTGTATCGCCTTGACCCGCCGAAACGGATCGTGGCTCGCGGTCAGGTCTCCCCCCGGCTCCACGGTGTCGAAGCCCCGCACGACCTCCGCCCGGAACGTGTCCGCGTCGACGACGGCGCGCACGAGGGAGTCGAGCAGCTCCGGATAGGCCGAGAGCCGCGTCGCATAGAGGTCGCCGGCGTCGAGCCCGGCCAGGAGCCGCCGGCGCAGCCCGGCGTCGTCGAGCAGGGTGCGGAAGAGGGCGCCCGCCGCCCCCGAGCGGGCCGCCACCCGCTCGAAGCGGACGAGCACCCGCGCCAGCCCCGCCGGCGGCGTTTCGCCCTCCAGCATCGCCGCCAGCAGATTCGCCAGGAGGTTGCGCGACGAGGACCGGCCGTGCGAGGGGACCGCGTCGAGGGCCCGCATGGCCGCGAGGGCGCCGTCCGGCTCGCCGACGCCGGCCTCGACGAGCCGCTTGCGGGCCTCGTCGTCGCTCATGTCCCCGGTCAGCAGCCGGAACATCGCGCGGCCGGCGAGGCCGCCGGCCTCGGCCTCCTCCGCGAAGAGTCCCACGTAGTTCGCGTGCACGCGGTCCCGGTGGCGGTTCAGCACCTCCTGCAAGGTGTCGAGGCTGTCGAAGCCGAGACGCCGCGCCAGCGCCCGCAGCCCGCGTTCAGTGCCGGAGAGGCTGTGGGTCTGCTGCCCCTGCGCGGCCTGCAGGCCGTGCTCGACGTTGCGCAGGAAGATGTACGCCGACGACAGGTCCCGCTGGAGGTCCGCGTCGATGAAGCCGTGCGCGCCGAGCTGGTCGAGCGCGGTCAGGGTGTGGCCGGTCCGGAGGGACGGCTCGGCGCCGCCGTACATCAACTGGAACACCTGCGCGAACAGCTCGATCTCCCGGATGCCGCCGCGCCCCTCCTTCACGTTCTGGTCCAGATCGCCTTTCTTTCCATGCTCGCGGTCGGCCCGCACTTTGTACTGGGCGAGCTCGGCGATGGCCGCGTGGTCGAGGTACTTGCGGTACACGAAGGGGACGGTGATCTCCACGAACCGCCGTCCGAGGTCGAGGTCGCCGGCGATCGGCCGCGCCTTGAGGAGCGCGAAGCGCTCGAACGTCTCGCCGAGGCTTTCGTAGTACTGCGCCGACTGCTTCAGCGAATAGACGAGGTTCCCGCGCTGTCCCATGGGCCGGAGCCGCATGTCGACCCGGTACAGGTAGCCCTCCGCGGTATGCTCGGTCAGCAGGGTCGTGAGGCGGCGGCCCAGCTTCTGATAGCGCCGCTGGGCGGTTCCGGTCCGGTCTTCCGGAGCCTCGTAGACGTAGATGAGGTCGATGTCGGAGCTGTAGTTGAGGTCGCCGCCGCCGAGCTTGCCCATGCCGATCACCGCGAACCGCCCCGGCAGCGGCCCCTCGGCCGCCGCCTGCTCGGCCGTCGCGGCGTCCAGAACCTTGTCGACGAGCGTGTCGGCGAGGTTCGACAGTTGCGCGGTCGTCGAGGTCAGCGTCTCCCGGTTCAACATGCCGAAGAGGTCGGCGGCCGCGACCCGCAGCATCTCGCGCCGCTGGAAGCGCTTGAGCCCGTCCACCTGGTGCGCGACCGGGCTGGCGCCGTCGATCAGCCGGACGAGCTCCTGGTCGTAGGCGTCGCGGTCCGGCGGCGCCCCTTCGAGTTCGTTCCGCAGCCAGTGCAGGTAACCGGGGTTGCGGATGAGGATCTCGCTGAGGAACGGGGAGGTCCCCAGAATCTGCGTCAGGATGTCGAGGACGTGCGGGTCCTCCTGCAGCGTGTGGATGAACGCCGCTTTCGGCGAATGGGTGACGACGTAGCGGCAGAACCCGACGACGGCCGCGTCGGGGTCGGGGGTCGCGGCGATCTCGTTGAACAGCAGGGGGGCGAGGTTCCCCAGGGCGAGACGGCTGCTCAGGTCGTCGGCGAGCTGCTGCAGCTGCTGGTCGGCGGCCGCCCCGTCGCGCACCCCGCACCCCGCGAGGAACTGCGCCGCGGCGTCCGGGGACAGGTCGGCCCCCAGGAAGATGTCCTTCGGCGTGACGGCGCTGGGTTCTGGCGGCATGTCGGCTCCCACGGTCAGGAGTCTGCGCCAGCGACGGCGCAGACTCCTGCAGGGTCGTTCGGGGCGGCGAGTGGAGCCGCAACGCGGCTAGGCGACGTCCGTCTCCCCGGTCCGGATCACCCAGCTCTGCTCGACCGGGAGCACGAACACCCGGCCGTCGCCGATCTCGCCGGTGCGGGCGGCGTCCATGATGACCTTGACGGCCTCGTCGACGGCCTCGTCGCTCACCGCGATCTCGATCTCGATCTTCGGCAGCAGGCTGACGTCGTACTCGCGCCCGCGGTAGATGGTGCTGTGGCCGTGCTGGCGGCCGTGCCCGCGCACCTCGGTGACGGTGAGGCCGGGGAGGCCGCACTTCGCGAGCCCGTCCCTGATGACGTCGACCTTGCTCGGCCGGACGATGGCTTTTATGAGTTTCATTGCCGTATCGGCGTGTGGTTCACCGGTCCGCGCCGGCTCGGTCCTGTCCCTCGGACGGCGTGCGCGCACGTTGCGCGCCGCCGGAACACGCCGCCCGGCCCGGCCAATATCATACCGGATGGCGCGGACGGGAGGACGGCGCCGGGCGCACGCCAGGAAAGTGAGACGCCGCCGCCGGGGACGTCCGGCGCGGCCGGTTCTGGCGGCGTCCGTACCCGTTCGGAGGATTCCGAAGGCCGAGAACGACACCGTAACCGACGACCCCGACGACGCGACGAGCACTCGTCTCACGAATCTGACGCGCACCGGACGGCGCCCGGCCCGGCGCGCGGGCGCGCCGGTTGTGGTACGATTTGGCCGCGCTCGGGCCGGCGCGCCGCGCCGCGCCGGGCGCGGCAACCGGACCACCCGATCGAGACGAGTCGCACCGCATGGTCGTCGCCATACCCGCAGAGACCTTCCCCGGCGAACGGCGCGTCGCCGCCGTCCCGGCCGTGCTTCCGGCTCTGACCGGCGCCGGTCTCGAAGTGCTCGTGGAACCCGGCGCGGGCGCCGCGGCGGGGTTCCCGGACGCGGGCTACGCCGACAAGGGCGCCGCCCTCGCGACGGATCGGGCGCACGTGTTCGCCGCCGCCGACGTCGTCCTCCAGGTGCGCGCGCTCGGCGCCAATCCCGAAGCGGGGCGCGCCGATCTGGCGCTGATGCGGGCGGGGCAGGTGGTCATCGGGCTGACCGAGCCGCTCGGACGGCCGGAGGCGGCCCGCGAGCTCGCCGCCCGCGGCGTCACCGCGCTCTCGATGGAACTCATTCCCCGGATCACCCGCGCCCAGAGCATGGACGCCCTGTCGTCGATGGCGACCGTCGCCGGCTACAAGGCGGTGCTGGTCGCGGCCGAGACGCTGCCCCGCATGTTCCCGATGATGATGACCGCGGCCGGCACCGTCACCCCCGCCCGCGTCTTCGTGGTCGGAGCCGGGGTGGCGGGGTTGCAGGCCATCGCGAGCGCCCGGCGGCTGGGCGCCAGGGTCGAGGCCTACGACGTGAGGCCGGCGGTCAGGGAGCAGGTGGAGAGCCTGGGCGCCTCGTTCGTGGACCTGCCCCTCGAAACCGCCGGCTCGGAGGACGCGGGCGGCTACGCCAGGGCCCGGGACGAGGCGTTCTACGCGCGGCAGCGCGATATGATGAGCCGGGTGGTGGCCGCGAGCGACGTCGTCATCACCACCGCCCTGATCCCGGGGCGGCCGGCCCCGGTGCTGGTGACCGACGAGATGGTGGCGGGGATGACCCCCGGCTCGGTGGTGGTGGACCTGGCGGCGGAGCGGGGCGGCAACGTCGAGCCTTCGCGCCCCGACGAGGTGGTGGACGCCCACGGCGTCACCGTGCTCGGCCCGACCAACCTGCCGTCCACCGTGCCGTACCACGCCAGCCAGATGTACGCCCGGAACGTGTCGGCGCTGCTGCTGCATCTCGTCGAGAACGGCTCGATCGCGCTCGACCCCGGCGACGAGGTCATCGCGGGCACGCTCGTGTCGCGGGACGGCGAGGTCGTCCACCCGCGGGTGATCGAGCTGCTCCAACCGGCCTGACGTCCACGCCGAGACAGCCTCATGGATGCGTTTCTGCCCCTGCTGACGATCTTCGTGCTCGCCGTCTTCGTCGGCTTCGAGATCATCACGAAGGTGCCGCCCCTGCTCCACACGCCGTTGATGTCGGGCAGCAACGCCATCTCCGGCATCACCATCATCGGAGCGCTCCTGTCGGTGGCGGCGGAGGGACGCCTCGGCGCCGTTCTCGGGTTCGCCGCCCTGGTGCTCGCCACCGTCAACGTGGTCGGCGGGTTCCTGGTGACCCACCGCATGGTGGGCATGTTCAAGAAGAAGGACTGAGTGAAACCAGACAGGAACCCGGTGTGCGCGCTGACCTGATCGATCTGACCTACCTGCTGGCGTCGATCCTGTTCATTCTCGGGATCAGGGGATTGACCCATCCGCGGACCGCCGTCCGCGGCAACCTGCTCGGCGCCACGGGCATGTTCCTCGCGGTCGCCGCGACCCTGGCCGACCGCGAGGTGCTCGGCGCCGGCGCCCTGGGCCTCGGCCGCATCGCGGCCGGCGTCGTGCTCGGGGCCGCGGTCGGGGCCGCCCTCGCCCTCCGCATCCGGATGACCGCGATGCCCCAGATGGTGGCGTTGCTGAACGCGTTCGGGGGCGGCGCCTCGGCCCTCATCGCCGGCGCGGTGCTGAGCACCGGCGGCGACCCGACGGCGCAGACGGCGGTCGCCACCGTCGCCTCCGGCATCATCGGGTCGGTGACCTTCTTCGGCAGCCTCGTCGCCTTCGACAAGCTGCAGGGGTTGCTGCTGCCGGACCGGCCCGTGCACTTCCCGGCCCAGCAGGCGATCAACGTGCTGCTCGGGCTGGCCGCCCTCGCCCTCGGGGCGCTGGTCGTCGGCGACCCCGGCCAGATCGCCAACTATGCCCTGCTCGTGGCCGTCGGCTCCGTGCTCGGGGTGCTCCTGACGATACCGATCGGGGGCGCCGACATGCCGGTCGCCATCGCCCTCCTCAACTCCTACTCCGGACTCGCCGCCGCCTCCACCGGCTTCGTGCTGGAGAACGACGTCCTCATCATCACCGGTTCGCTCGTGGGCGCCTCCGGGCTGATCCTGACGCGGATCATGTGCAAGGCGATGAACCGCTCGCTGATGAACGTCCTGCTCGGCGCCATCGGCCCCGACGCCGGCGGCCCCGCGAGCGCCGACGACGTCTACGCGGGGCGGATCAAGAGCGCGTCGCCGGAAGAAGTGGCGATGCTGTTCGACGGCGCGCGGCGGGTGGTCGTGGTGCCCGGCTACGGCATGGCGGTGGCGCAGGCGCAGCATCAGGTGCGCGACCTCGCCAACCTCCTCGAGTCGCGGGGCACGGAGGTGGAGTTCGCGATTCATCCGGTGGCGGGACGCATGCCCGGACACATGAACGTGCTGCTCGCGGAAGCCGACGTCGCCTACGACAAGCTGCGGGAAATGGACGCCGTGAACCCGTCGTTCGAGCAGACGGACGTCGCGCTCGTCATCGGCGCCAACGACATCGTCAACCCCGACGCCCGGACCGACCCGTCGAGCCCGATCGCGGGGATGCCGATCCTCGACGTCGACCGGTCCCGCACCGTGGTCGTGGTCAAGCGCAGCCTGTCGCCCGGGTTCGCGGGCATTCCGAACCCGCTGTTCGCCGCCGACAACACCCTGATGCTGTTCGCCGACGGCAAGCAGGCGGTGCTCGACCTGATTTCCGCGGTCAAGGAATCCTGATTCCGGGCTCCGCCGGCCGAGACCGCCGCCCGCGGGGCGGCGGCCGGAAGGCGAAGCCGAGGCGACGTTGCCGACGAATCCGCCGGAGGCGCTGCGGCTGACCGGCGTGCGGCTGGTCCGGGACGGCTCCACCATTCTCGACGGAATCGACTGGCAGGTGCGGGCGGGAGAGCGCTGGGCGGTGCTCGGCCCCAACGGCAGCGGCAAGACTTCGCTCTGCCGGATCCTCACCCTCTACCAGCATCCGTCCGCCGGCTCGGTGCGGGTGCTCGGCGGCGAGCTGGGCCGCGTCGACGTACGCGCCCTGCGCCTGCGCATCGGGACCACCGGCGCCGCCCTCGCCGCGATGATCCCGCCCGCCCTCACGGCCGAGCAGATCGTGGTCGCCGGCAAGCAGGCGGCGCTGGCTCCCTGGTGGCACCGCTACGACGCGGCCGACCGGGACCGCGCGCGGCGCTGTCTCGCGCGCGTCGACTGCCTGGACCACGCCCGACAGCACTTCCGGACGCTGTCGTCGGGCGAGCGCCAGCGCGTGCTGCTGGCCCGCGCCCTGATGGGCGCGCCGGACCTGATGGTGCTCGACGAACCGAACGCCGGACTGGACCTGCCCGGACGCGAGCAGCTCGTGCGGACCCTGGCCCGGCTCGCCCGGACCGACGCCGCCCTCCCCGTCGTGCTCGTCACCCACCACCTGGACGAGATCCCTCCCGGGTTCACCCACGCCCTGCTGCTCGCGTCGGGCCGCGTCACCGCCGCCGGTCCGATCGAGCAGGTGCTGACCCCGCCCGGGCTGTCGGCATGCTTCGGGATGTCTCTGGCGGTGGAGAACCGCCACGGCCGCTGGCACGCCCGGGGCGCCGGCTGACGCGCGTTCACGGCCGCCGCGCTTCCTCCGCGCCGCCGGCCGGTCCTTCCGGGAAATCAGGAGACGCCCGGCACGCTGGTCCGCAACGCATCGACGAGCGAACCCACCACCTGGGTGAAGTCACCGGTGTCCGCGTACACCCGGCGCTGGGCGGCGCAACTGGGTCCGGTCCGCAGGAGGTCGCGGATGCGCGCGAGCTCGGCGTGACTGCCGAGCCGCTTCGACGCCGGCTCTATCGACTCCAGCAGCCGCCCCGCGGCCTCCGACAGGGGCTCGAGACGGCCCTCCTCGTCCACGATGACCTGCGCATCGAGGGCCCACCGGGCGGCGCGCCACTTGTTCTCGCGGACGATCCAGTAGCGCTGCAGCGGCAGGTAGACGCCGTTGTCGTACTGGTCGCCCAGCCACACCACCAGCGCCTGGATCAGCGCGGTCATCGCGATGATGTCGTCGAGGGTCGGCAACCCGTCGCAGATCCGCACTTCGACGGTGCCGAAGTCCGGGTGGGGCCGGATGTCCCACCAGATCTCCCGCACCGACTCTATCGCCCCCGCCCCCACCAGGGTGATCATCAGGCGCTGGAACTCGGCCCAGTTCAGGAGCCGGTAGGGCAGCCCCGCCGTCGGCAGGCTCTCGAAGATCTTCACGCGGCACGAAGCGAGCCCCGTCTCCTCGCCCTGAAAGAACGGCGAACTCGCGGACAGCGCGAGCAGATGGGGGATATAGGTGCTCAGCGCGTTGAAGATGGCGATCGCCTTCTCGCCGCTCTCGATCCCCACGTGCACGTGCAGGCCGAAGATCATCAGGCGGCGGGCCGGCCACTGGCAGCGGCTGGCCAGCAGATGGTAGCGCTCGCGGTCGGTGATCTCCTGCTCGGCCCACCGCGAGAACGGATGGGTGCCGGTGCTGGCGAGCTGGTAGCCGAGGCCGTCGCACAGCGCGAAGAGTTCGCGGAGCCGCTGCGACAGCTCGCGGCGGACCTCCGCGACGTCGGCGCAGACGTCGGTGTTGATCTCGATGGTCGACTGGATGAGCTCCGGCTTGACGTGATCGACGTCGGCCGCGCGCTCCAGGATGGTGGGGGCTCCCGACACCAGGTTGCTGGTCTCCGGATCGATGATCTGCAGCTCCACCTCGACCCCGAGGGTGGGCCCCGGCGAACCGTTGAACGAGATGCGCATCATCGTGCCCCGGCGGCCCGCGCGCCGCGCCGGCCGCGCGCCCGGCCCTCCGCCGCCCCGGACGCGGCTCAGTATACCCGTTCCCCGCCGGCCGACCCCGCACGGCGGCTTCCCTTCCGGGCGCGGGGACGAGTATAGTGGGCGCGTGCGCACCGCGGCGTCCCGCTCCACGCTGGTCCGCTATACGCTCTTCCAGCTCCCGGAATGGGTGCTCGCCGCGGGCGCGGCCGTCCTGTTGTACCGCTGGAACGTCCTCTCCGGCTGGGGGGGCGCCCTCCTCGTGGCGGGGCTGATGGCGAAGGACGCGGCCCTGTATCCGCTGCTGCGCACCGCCTACGAAGGCGACGCCACCACCGCCATCGAACGGCTGATCGGGCTGCGCGGGACAGCCGTCGAGCCGCTCGCGCCGCGGGGGTACGTGCGGGTCCGCGGCGAGCTGTGGCGCGCGGAGGCGGCCGCCGCCGGTCCGCGGATCCGCCGCGGCCATCCCGTGACCGTCCACGCCGTCCGCGGCACGACGCTGATGGTCGGCCCGGCGCCGCCGCCGGCCGGCGGCCCGCTCGTCGAGAAGAGCGCCGCAGAAGGACGATAAGCCGAATTCTGTACCCGGCGCCGACCGCGAACGGACGGCGCCGGGCGACGACCATTCCTCTCGCCCCGCCATCACTGGCGGGGTCCAGCGACCTACCCGGAGGCTTCGGACGGGCCGCCCTCGAGCGCCTCCCTATTCGGTCTTGCTCCGTGCGGGGTTTAGCCTGCCGTCCGCCTTGCGGCGAACGCGGTGCGCTCTTACCGCACCTTTTCACCCTTACCTCTCGACCGACCGGGATACCGAACCGTCTCGAGGCGGTATGTTTTCTGTGCCACTTTCCTTCAGGTCGCCCTGACCGGGGGTTACCCGGCGCACTGCCCTCCGGAGTTCGGACTTTCCTCCCCGCCCGATGCCCGGAAACGACATCGGGCGCAGCGGTCGTCTGTCCCTCTGCGGCGCGTCAGCCCTCGCTTTCTCCGACGCCGGCTTCCCGGCCGCCGGTCATCCGTCCGTGTCCTGCGAAATCCCGTACTGCTCCAGCTTCTTGTAGAGATTGCTGCGGGGCGTGTCTATCACTTCCGCGGTCTTCGAGATGTTCCAGCCGTGCTCCCGCAGCTTGTCGATCAGGAACGCGCGTTCGGCCTGCTCCTTGAACTCGCGCAGGGTGCGGGCCTGACTCGCCGCGAGCCCCGCCGCCCCGTCGCGGGACCCGCCGCGGACCACCGCGCGGACGTCGCCCACGTCGATCGTCTCCCCCGGGGTCATCACCAGCAACCGTTCGACGGTGTTCTTCAGCTCGCGGACGTTGCCCCGCCAGCGCTCGCCGGACAGCGCCTCGATCGCGGCCGGCGTGAACTCGCGGGGCCGGAAGTTGTCGTCCCGGCAGAACCGCCCCGTGAAGTGCCGGACCAGCCGCGGAACGTCCTGGCGGCGGTCCCGCAGCGGCGGCACCCGAATCGGGATGACGCTGAGCCGGAAGTACAGGTCCTCGCGGAAGCGGTCGTGGTCGATGGCCTCGTCGAGGTTCCGGTTGGTGGCGGCGAGGACCCGCACGTCGACCTTGATGGTGCGGGCGGATCCGAGCCTCTCGACCTCGCCCTCCTGCAGCACGCGCAGCACCTTGGCCTGCGTGCGGAGGCTCATGTCGCCGACCTCGTCGAGAAAGACGGTCCCGCGGTCGGCCTGCTCGAACTTGCCGATCTGCTTCTGGGTCGCTCCCGTGAAGGCGCCCCGCTCGTGCCCGAAGAGCTCCGACTCGATCAGCTCTTCGGGAAGCGCGGCGCAGTTGACCTGCACGAAGCGCTCCCGGCCCCGCCGGCTGTTGCGGTGGATCGCCCGCGCCACGAGCTCCTTGCCGACCCCGCTCTCTCCCTGGATGAGAACCGTGCTGCTGGTGGGCGCGGCCCGGCCGATCGCATCGGTCACCTCCTGCAGCGCCGGGCTGTCCCCCACCATCTCGTGGCGAATCTCCGCGAGCTCGCGGTAACGGCTGACCTCCGTCTGCAGGCGGTGCTGCTCGAGGGCGTTCCGGACGTTGACCTTGAGGACGTCCCCCTCGAACCCCTTCTCGAGAAACGTGAACGCGCCCTGCTTCGTGGCCTCGACGGCCGTGCCGATGGTGCCGTGGCCGGAGATGACGATCACCGGCGCCGCGTCGCCGCGTTCGCGCATCCGACGCAGCACTTCCAGCCCGTCCATCCCCGGCATCTTCACGTCGAGCAGCACCAGGTCGATGCTCTCGGCTCCGAGCAGATCGAGGCCCTCGCGGCCGCTGCGCGCGAACAGGCACTCGTAGCCGTCGTACTCGAGGGTCATCTTGAGGGCGTCGCGCACGCCCTCGTCGTCGTCCACCACCAGAATCCGGCCGCTCATCGGCGCCCGCCGGTCAGTCATGGTCAGTTCGCCGACGCCTGAACCGCCCGGCCGGCCGGCGGGAGTGAAAGCGAGAAGGAAAGAAGACGCCGGACGCTACCGATCGCGGGCCAGCACGTAGTCCGGCAGGGCTCCGAGGGCCTCGACCTCGGGCGTCGGCGGAAAACCGTCGAGGCACCGCTTCGCCGCTTCGGCGAACTCCGTGGCCCGCTCGAAGGCGAGGTCGAGCACGCGGTGCTCGGCCAACCGCCCGCATAGCTCGGCCCAGGCGTCCGGCGTGAACCGGCGGTCGCGCACCATGGCTTCCAGCAGGACCCGGGCCGGAGCCCCCGCCCTCCGCAGCAGGTAGATCGCCGGCAGGGTCATCTTGCCCTCCCGCACGTCGCCCCCGATCGGTTTTCCGAGCACGCTCTCGTCGGCAGTGTAGTCCAGGAGATCGTCGACGATCTGGAACGCGATGCCGAGATTGATGCCGTAGGCGCGCAACACGCCCTGCTGGGCCTCGGACAGGTTCCCGAGCATCCCGCCGATCTGGGCGCAGCCGCCGAACAGGTGGGCGGTCTTGCGCCGGATGATCTCCAGGTGCTCTTCCTCGCTGACGTCCACGTCGCCGACCTTGGTGAGCTGGTGGAGCTCGCCCTCGATCATGCCGCGGGTGACGTCGCAGAGCAGCCGCACGAGGTCGAGCGAGTCGACGGTCAGGGCCATGCCCATCGACTTGATGTAGAGGTAGTCGCCGAGCAGGACCGTGATGTCGTTGCCCCAGCGCGAATGCACGGTCTCGCGCCCGCGGCGCGTGATCGAGTCGTCGATCATGTCGTCGTGCACCAGGGTCGCGGTGTGGATGAACTCCACCACCGCGGCGTAGAGCCTGGCGTGCTCTCCCCGATAGCCGCCGAGCCGCGCGCACATCAGCAGCAGCGCCGGCCTCACCCGCTTGCCGCCGCTCGTCTGGAGATAGCGGCCGATCTCGGGAATCAGCTCGACCCGCGATTCGATGTGCTGGACGAACTTCCGTTCGACCGATTCCAGGTCCGCGCGTATGGGCTCGAAGATCTCGGCGAGGTCCGGGGGGACGGAGGTTCTGGACACGGGGGCAGCTCGCGCCCGCATTTCAGCATAGTTGCGATCCGGGTGTCAACGTAACTCGCCTCCCCCGGCCGCGGCCCGGACCGGCGGGAAGAGCGCCCGGAAAGCGGCCGAGGTGCGCTCGCGCACTTCGACCGCCGTCGTCCCCCGTACGCCGGCCACCACCTCGATCACGCGGGCCACCCACGCCGGCTCGTTGCGCCGCCCGCGATGCGGCGTCGGCGCCAGGTACGGGGCGTCGGTCTCGACGAGCAGCCGGTCCCAGGGCACGGCGGCGGCCGCCTCGCGCACGGCGTCCGCCCGCCTGAACGTCGCGATCCCGGAGAACGACACGTGGAACCCGAGGTCGACGGCCCGCCGCGCCGTCGAGGCGTCGCCGGTGAAGCAGTGGAACACGCCGCCCGGCGGCGGCGCGCCCTCGTCCTCCAGAATCGCGAAGGTATCCTCGTCGGCCTCGCGCGTATGTATCACCACCGGCCGCCCGAGATCGCGCGCCACCCGAATCTGACGCCGGAACACCTCGCGCTGGACCGGGCGCGGCGCCGGGTCGTAGTGGTAGTCGAGGCCGATCTCCCCCACCGCGAGCACGCCGGCCCGCGCCGCGACGGCCGCGCGCAGCCGCGGCTCCACCGCGTCGGGACCCGCGGCGAAGTCTCCCGCCCGGTGCGGATGCACCCCGACCGCGAACCCGACCGCGGGCCACGCCGCCGACACCCGGTCGGCGCGAGCCGCCTCCGCCGGGCTCGCGGCGTCGAGGATGCACAACGCGCCTTCGACGCCGGCCTCGCGGGCCCGCGCGACCACCGCGTCGAGGTCGTCGCGGAACGCCTCGTCGGCGAGATGACAATGCGAATCGTACATCGGCCCCGACTCGCCGGTTACCGGACGCGGGACCCCGGCGGGGCGGCGGCCGGGTCGTCCACCCCGAGCAGCACCGGCCCGCCGTCGGGATCCGTCGCCGCGAGAATCATGCCGTTCGACTCCACCCCCATCAGCTTCGCCTTCTCGAGGTTGGCGACGATCACGACCGAGCGCCCCACCAGGGTCTCGGGTGCGTAGGCGCGCGCGATGCCCGCCACCAGGGTCCGCTCGCCGGTCCCGTCGTCCACCGTCACCTTCAGCAGCTTCCGGGACTTCGGAATCGCCTCGGCCGCGAGCACCTTCGCCACTCGAAGCCGCACCTTCATGAAATCGTCGAACGAGATGCGCGGCTCGTCCGGGGGAGACGCCGGCGCAGGGGACGCGGCGGCGGGCGGGGCCGGAGAAGCCGGGTCGATTCGCGGCCGCGCCGCGGACGGGGTGTCGTCGGTCATCGTCGCAGGTGTTCCTTTCGCGGCCGGGGCGCCGGCCGCCACGGCGGCGGTCTCGCCGGCCTCGAGCCTCGGCCACAGCGGCGGTCCGTGCGCCACCTGCCGCGCGCCGCCCCACCAGGCGGCGTCGCGGTCGAGCCGGCTCTCGGCGATGGGATCCGTCCGGCCCATCCGCCGCCAGACCTCCGCGCAGGACGAAGGCATGGCCGGCCACAGCAGCAAGGCCGCGATCCGCACCGCCTCCGCCATCTCGAACAGCGCCTGGTCGAGCGCGTCCCGGCGGTCGGGGCTCTTCGCCAGCACCCAGGGCTCGGACCGGGTGATGAACTCGTTGGCGGCGTCGATCAGGTCGAAGGCCGCGGCCATCCCCGCGTGCAGCTCGCAGGCGTCGAGCGCCGCGCGGTACCGCCGCACCACGCCGGCCGCCGCGTCCGCCAGACGCGGCGCCGCGCCGGGCACGGGCGCCACCCGCCCTCCGCGGTACTTGCGGACCATCGTCGTGACGCGGTTCACGAGGTTGCCGAAGTTGTTCGCGAGGTCCGCGTTGTAGAACTGGTCGAAGCGCTCCCACGTGAAGTCGCCGTCCTGACCGTAGACGATCTCCTTGGCGAGGTAGAGACGCAGGGGGTCGGGACCCAGCCGGTCGGCGGCTTCGAGCGGGTCGACGCTGGTGCCGAGGGATTTGCTCATGCGCTGGCCCTGCCAGCGCACCCATCCGTGGCCGAACACGCACCGCGGAAGCGCGATCCCCGCGCTCATGAGCATGGCCGGCCACACCACCGCGTGGAAACGGGTGATGTCCTTGCCCACGACGTGCAGGTCGGCCGGCCACCATCTGGCGAACCGCTCCTCGTCGGTCCCGTACCCGACCGCCGCCATGTAGTTGGTGAGGGCGTCGAACCAGACGTAGACGACGTTCGACGGGTCGAACGGCAGCGGAATGCCCCAGCGCTGTCCCGTGCGGCTGACGGAGATGTCCTCCAGGCCGCGTTCCAGGAGCCGCAGCATCTCGTTGCGCCGCACCTCGGGCTGCACGAACGCCGGGTGCGCCGCGTAGTGGTCGAGCAGCCTGTCCCGGTACCGGGACAGGCGAAAGAAGTGGTTCTTCTCCTTGAGCCAGTCCGGCTTGCCGCGGTGCACCGGACACTCGCCGTCGACGAGGTCCTTGTCCTGCTTGAAGGCCTCGCACGAGACGCAGTACCACCCCTCGTACTCGCCTTCGTAGAGGTCGCCGGCGGCGGCGATGCGCTCGACGAGGGTCGTCACCGCCACCCGGTGGCGCTCCTCGGTGGTCCGGATGAAGTCGTCGAACGACACGTCGAGCTTCGTCCAGACGCCGCGGAACACCTGCTCCATCCGGTCGCAGAAGGCCAGCGGCTCGAGCCCGAGCTCGGCCGCGCGCTGAAAGACGTTCTGCGAGTGCTCGTCGTTGCCCATGACGAACCGCGTCGCGAGACCGCACAACCGGCGATAGCGGGCGATCACGTCGGCCGTCACCTTCTCGTAGGCGGTGCCCAGATGGGGCCGGCTGTTGACGTAGTCGATCGCCGTCGTCAGATAGAAACGGCTCATCTCCGACCCCGTTCACCAGGGTCCGGCGCGGCCCCCAGTCCCGCTTCCCGCGACGCCTGCACGGCGGCGGCGTGGACCTCCTTCACCGACACGCGATGCTCGCGGGCGGCGCGGGCGCAGTCGTCGAACTCCGGCGCCACGTTGACCACCGCCGCGCCGCGCCGCGCCACCTTGCATCGGACCTCGCCATAGCCCGTCGAGACCGGCACCATCTCCCGCTCGAGCACCTCGCGGGTCGCCTCGCGGTAGCGGAGCCCGATCGTGCTCGTCTCCCGGAACAGGGCGGCGCAGACCGCTTCGCGGCGGGCCGGCGGAGCGAGGACCGTCACGTGCGTACCGGGACGGTTCTTCTTCATCTGCACCGGCGTGTAGAACACGTCGAGGGCCCCCGCGTCCTGCAGACGCTCCATGAGCACGCCGAATATCTGGGGGTTCATGTCGTCGATCTCGCACTCGACGGCGACCACCCGTTCCCCGCCGCCGCCGCCGGCCTCCTCTCCGACGAGCACCCGCAGCACGTTGGGATGCCCCCGGGGGTCGCGCGACCCGGCCCCGTAGCCGATCCGCTCGATGCGCATCGGCGGCAGGGGACCGTACTCGCCCGCGAACTCCGACACGAGCAACGCGCCGGTCGGGGTCAGGAGCTCGCCGGCGGGGGCCCCGGCGTACACCGGCGCCCCCGCCATCAACGCCGCCGTCGCCGGCGCCGGCACCGGCATGGTCCCGTGCGCGCACGGAACCGTCCCGCTCCCCACGTTGACGGCGGAGGCGACGATGCGCTCGGCCCCGAACCACTCGAGCGCGAAGACCCCGCCGACGACGTCGATTATCGAGTCGAGCGCCCCCACCTCGTGCAGGTGCACCTTCTCCACCGGCATCCGGTGTATCGCCGCCTCGGTCTCGGCCAGCCGGCGAAACAGCCGGGCCGCCCGCGCCCGGGACGCGGCCGCCAGCGCCGACCGGTCCACCAGCTCGAGGATGCCGGACAGGTGGCGGTGCGGATGGCCGGCGCCGGCGCGCGCGGTCTCGGTCACCGTGAACTTCGTGGCCCCCACGCCGGATCGGGTCACCGGCTCCGCCGAGACGGCGCATTCGCCGCCGAGGGCCAGGCTGCCCAGCGCCGCCTCGAGGCGCTCGAAGGGCAGGCCCGCATCGAGCAGGGCGCCGATGACCATGTCGCCCGACGCGCCCGAGAAACAGTCCAGATAGAGAATCCGCCCCATCGCCGGCCCGGCCTCACCCGGCTACAAGGCGCGAATCCTGTATCGCGCCGATTTCAGAAGCCGTATGCTGTCATAATCATTTTCGTCTTCGAAACCGAAGTTCCATATGTGATATTCATCGTTCGCCGTTTTCTGAAAGAAATCATGGCCATCGATGCCATATTCGTCGACAATCGCGTCCCGAGGTTCTCTCCCTACCACCAAAAAATCTCCTGCGTGCCGGCGTCCGATGCTTCCCCGGGATTCCCTCCACCAGACACCTCGCCCCTGGTTCGAAGAACGTCCTGCAGTCTCGGCATGGCCAGGCCTTCCAGAAAGTCTCTGCTCTTGTCTATTCCAATGAAATTTCTGTGGTGCTTGAGCGCAACCACGCCGGTGGTGCCGCTCCCGCAGAACGGATCCAGAACCACGTCCCCTCCGTCGGTGCAGGCGCGGATTATTCGTTCGAGCAGCTCCACGGGCTTTTGCGTCGGATGCTTGCCATGGACCTTCTCCCGCGGCCCCGGCGTGTTGATGGCCCAGGTCGTGACGGGTGCGTCCTCCTCTCCGGCCGACCCCCAAACGCTCCTCATCTGGCGGTTGGCTTTCTTGATGAAATCCCAGTTGCCGCCTTCGCGCCTCATCTCGTCGTAATGAAACTTGTGCCTGGCCGCCTTGGTCTTTCGCGCCCAAAGCAGAGTTTCGTGGCTTGCCGCGAACATGCGGCACGCAAGATGCGGCGTTGCGTTGGGCTTGTACCAGCAGATCTCGTTCAAGAGGTGCCAGCCTCCCAGCTGCAAGGCAAAGCCGCAGGCGTAGATCGAGTGGTACGTCCCGGAAATCCACAAGGTGCCGTTCGGTCTCAACACGCGCCGACACGCCGCTATCCATTCCTTGTGAAACTCGAAATCCGCCTCTATTCCGCGGCTCCTGTCCCATGCGCCCTTGTTCACCGAAACGCGCTTGCCGGCGTGCACCGACATGCCGTCATTGGACAACCCTCAACAGCCCGTGGTGAAACGCCCCGCTGCATTCGAGCGGCGCTGCATCCCGCCTGACTGCGTTGTTCGGCGGTTGAATATGCCCAATATGCGCCCTTCTCACGCCTTGTCAGGCGGGCGCATCGCCGCTCTCGGTGCGACGCGGGGGTTCCACCACGGGCTGATAAGGAGGGTCGGCGAAGATCATGTCGACGCTTCGCTCAGCCAACGCGCCCAGAACTTCCATCACGTCTCCCTGATGGAGACGAACGCCGCTCCCGGAGAAAATGACGTCGCGCATCCGCATCGTCTGCTGGAATCGAGCTCGATCCGCTTCGCTTGACAGCCTGGACCCGACACCCAATCCTCAACAGCCCGTGGTGAAACGCCCCGCTGCATTCGAGCGGCGCTGCATCCCGCCTGACTGCGTTGTTCGGCGGTTGAATATGCCCAATATGCGCCCTTCTCACGCCTTGTCAGGCGGGCGCATCGCCGCTCTCGGTGCGACGCGGGTGTTCCACCACGGGCTGTCAAGTTGACGCCATTATCGGCAGGTGGATCAGGACATGTCAAGTTCCTGCCCTGGCTTCAATCGATACGGCGTCCTCGAAGCGCGCATCAAGACAACTCCGGCGGGTCCGATGATACCGATGGACCGGTGAGGAGGCGCGGACACCGAGGCTAGATCCGTCCCATCTCCTTGAAGCTGCAATACCGGGCGTCGGCCAGGATCACGTGGTCGACGACCTCGATCCCCATCAGCAGTCCCGCCTCCACCAGCCGCGCCGTCAACGCCACGTCGTCGCCGCTCGGCGTGGGGTCGCCGGACGGATGGTTGTGGAACAGCACGATCGCCGCGGCCCCGCCGCCGGCCGCCGCCCGGAACACTTCTCGCGGATGCACGAGGCTGGCGTCGAGGGTCCCGCTGGACAGCAGGGCGGTCTTGAGAACGCGGTGCTTGGTGTCCAGGAGCACGATGCCGAACTGCTCGACGGCGCGGGCGCCGTAGCTCGGCAGCAGGAAGGACGCGACCTCCCGTGGAGTGCCGAGACGCTCGCGGTGGTCCGGGGGCCGCACCAGCGTGCGGCGGCCGAGCTCGACGGCCGCGAGCACCTGCGCCGCCTTCGCCGCTCCGAGTCCCTTGAAGCGGCGCAGGTCGCCGAGAGACTGCCGGGTCAACCCGTGTACGCCCTGCACCGCCGAGAGGACCCGGTTCGAAACGTCGATCGCGCTCGTGTCGCGGAACCCGTGACCGAGGACGATCGCCAGCAACTCGTTGTCGCCCAGACCTGACGGCCCGAGACGCTCGAGCTTTTCGCGGGGTCGGTCGTGGAGAGCGAGTGACTTCATCGTACCACACGCCGGGGCGGGGACCGGATTCCGGCGACGCCGGCGTCCGCCGCGCGGACGGCCGCCGCACGATTACATGCAAGAATCGCGCGCATCCCGGCGGGGCGCCGGTCCGCGCCGGCCGCGGCGCGGCCGGCCGAGCGCGCCGGGCGGTACGCCGAACGACCCGCGCTCCCGACGCCGGGCGCGTACGCGTACCCTGCAGGGAGCCGGCCCCTCGGGGATCGCGCGGTTTGCACCGCCCTCCCCGCCGCCGGCGGCGCCTCCCGCGGCCTTCGGGCGGCGCCGCTTTCCGCGGCCGGACACGCCGTCCGCCGCGCCGCGCGCGGTCCGCGGCCGCGCCATGCCCGGCGTGCCCCCGTCAGGCCTCGCGGAGCGGGGGCGCAACGGCCGCGACGACCGGTTCATGGACCGGGTCGTGGAGTCCCGCCGTCACGCCGCGCGGGACGGGGCGCGCCGGCCGCCGGCGTCTCGCCGCCCTCGGGACGGAGCGAGTCGGCCGCGCCCGTCCCGCCGAGCCAGCGTCCGGTCAGGACGATCTCCGCCCACCCGGCGAGGTGGATGCCCTCGTCCGTCCAGCGCACCTGCTGCGCGCCGCCGGGAGACACGACCTCGACGTCGCGTGAAGCGCCGCCGTGGGCCGCGGCGGCCACCGCGCTCGCGCACGCGCCGGTGCCCGACGCGGCGGTCGGACCGACCCCGCGCTCCCAGATGAGGATGCGAATCCGCGAGGGCGACTCCACGTCCACCAGCTCGACGTTGCTTCCCGCGGGGAACGCCGGGTGGGTGGCCAGGGCCGGACCGAGGCGGCGCAGGCGGGCCTCGCTCACCTCGCCGCCGAGCACGATGCACTGGGGGTTCCCCACCGAGAGCTCCACCACCTCGACCTGCTCGCCGCCCGCCTCGAGACGCCGCTGCCGCAGACCGGCCGGCCGTCCCATGAGGGCGTCGAAAACCATGCGGCATCCGGCCGACGCGCGCCGCGTCAGCGGTATGGCGCCGGCGTCGGTCTCGACGACGAGACGCCGGAGCGCCGGCCGCTCGCGCGCCACGATGGCCGCCAGACACCGCACCGCGTTGCCGGAGACCTCCGCCCGCCCGCCGTCGGCGTTGTAGAGAACCATCCGGGCGCCCGCCGCCGTCGGGGCGTACAACACGAGCCCGTCCCCTCCGACCCCCGTGTGCCGATCGCAGATGCGCCGGGCCAGCGCGGAGCGGCCGCCCGGCGCGGTCCGGTCGAGGGGGACGAACAGGAAGTCGTTACCGCAGGCGTGGGCCTTGACGAGATCGAGAGGCATGGCGCTTCCGACCGGGCCGCCTCGGCCGCCCGTGGTGGAACCCCCGCGCCGCCCCGCGGCCGGAGGGCGCTGGCGGACGGAGACGTCCGGCGGGCAGAGAACGCCCGCCTGACAAGGCATGAGAAGGACGCACGCCGGGCACGTTCAACCGGCGAACGACGCGGTCAGGCGCATGCATCGCCGCTCGCAATGCAGCGGGGCGTTTCAGCCACCGCGGTCAGGGAGACGGCGGCCCCCGGAACACCCAGGTCAGGCCGGCGGTCACGCCGAGCTTGGGATCGAGCGGCGTCAGTCCGGTGAACAGCCCCGCGTCGATCCGGACGGACACGCGCGTATACCGGAGCCCGAAGGTCATCCGCCCCCGGCTGTCGGTGCCGGGCGGCGGCGTGCCGCGGCGGGTGTTGAGGCGCCCGTGGATCTCTCCCACGATCTCCGAGGCGGCGGTGATCGCGCGGGCGAGCGAAAGTCCGTAGGTCAGCACGTCGTTCTGGCGGTCGCCCCGCGTCGGGTCCGACAGAATGCCCAGCCCGACGTTGCCGACCACGCGAATCGACTGCACCGTCTTGCCGACGAGCAGCGACTGGAAGAAGTCCATCGTGTCGAGTCCGAGGCCGGTCTCGTTGCTGGCGTTCGGGAGACGGGTCGCGAACCGCAGGCCGACGGCCGGCCGCCACCCTCCCTCGTTGGCCAGCTTCACCTTGGCCCCGATCACCGCGTCGTCCCAGCCCTGCGTCGTGTCGCCCGGGACCTCGACCATGTGCGCCAGCGGCGCCGGGAAACGTTCGGAGATGACGAGGCGGCTGATCGACCCCGCGTCGAGCTGAATCTCGCCCCGGGACCCCATGCCGAAACTGAACCCGAGCCGCGGGGCCCGCAACTGCTGGCCCTTGAGTCCGGACACGGGATAGACGTGTTCCCAGGTCTGGTCGACACCCGCCTCCAGCAACACCAGGCCGTCGCCTATCGGCTCCGGGTCTTCGGTCAGCAGCGGCCGCTGCTGGGCCCGCGCGGCCCCCGCGGCCAGGCAGAGCGCCAGCACCCCGCACACCGGACGCGCCACGCTGCGGCTCATCCCTCTCCCTCCGTCAGAACGCCCTGCCGGGCGTCGTGCGCAACCGGCGTCCGCGGCCGACCCGCTACGGCTCATCCCTCTCCCCCCGTCAGAATGCCTTGCCGGTGTCGAGGAGTATCGTCACCGGTCCGTCGTTCACCGAGTGGACCTGCATGTCGGCCTGGAACCTCCCGGTCTCGACCGCGACCCCCCGGCCGCGGAACCGGTCGACGAGCTCGTGGTACACGGCGCGCGCCTCGTCCGCGGCCGCCGCCCGGTCGAACGACGGGCGGAGCCCCCGGCGGCAGTCGCCGTAGAGCGTGAACTGCGACACGAGCAGGATCCCGCCCCCGACATCGATAACGGAGCGGTTCATGCGTCCGCCGTCATCGGGGAAGACCCGCAGGCCGACGACCTTGTCGACCAGAAACGACACCGCCTCGCGCCCGTCGTCCCGGGCAATCCCCACCAGGACCAGAAGGCCCCGCCGAATGCCGCCCACCGGGCGGCCGTCGACCGTGACCCGGGCCGACGCGACGCGCTGTACGACCGCTCTCATCGGTTTCGTGCGAACGCGCGTCCTGCACCTGTATTGCCGATACCCGACGACCGGCTCAACCGCCCGTGGTGAAACGCCCCGCTGCATTCGAGTGACGATGCATCCCGCCGGACCGCATTGTTCGTCGGTGGAATACGCCCGACATGCGCCCTTCTCACGCCTTGTCAGACGAACGTTCCTCTGCCCATCGGACGTTTTCTGTCCGCTGGCGCCTTCGGCGTTCGCTGACGCCGTGTGACTCGGGGTCGGTCACGGCCGTCAAACCAGAACCAAGTATCCCCAGTTGCAGATCATCGAGATGGAAAATATGGACTTCGACCTTTCCTTGAGAATCCGCTCGACATCCTCGGCCGAGCAATTACCCCGACGTAGCCAGATGACTTTGGCGGAACCCCAACGGGGTTTCCAGATCCTCGAAGTCAGAGTCTTTCGTGACGATAGTGAATCCGTATTCGATCGCGAATCACGAATCTCCAGATCGGAAGCCCGGTCAAGGTTCAGATTGAATATTATTAATAATACATGTCGGGAGTGCGGATAGACATCCGCCAAGGACCTCACCAGTCGAGGCGGCAGATTCTGGTCGAACAACGGTCTTCGGTTACCGAGTTGGGCGAAAAAAATCCACGAAAGGTATGCAGGTCCGTCGACCACGTGCCGATACGTGATGTATGGCGCGCAGGAGCGATGACCGGGGCGGTTCGATGGGGCCTGGGCCCCAGCGGGATCCCCGGGACGTGCGCATCGAGCACCTCGAACGAGAAAAGGCGACGCTGATCGAGGAGCGGGACCACTGGAAGCACCGCAACGAGGACCTGCAGGGCCACGGCGGCCTGAATACCCGGTAACCGAAGACGAGTCCGGTTCAACCACCCGTAGAACCGTCACGTCAATCCCGAAATGTCCGAATGCCGACTTTCACCCGCGGACTGCTACGAGTCCCGACGACATCAAGTGCTGTATCGTCATGGCCTCCTCCACCACTCCGGAAGTCCGCCGAAAGTCCTCAAATGCAGCAAGTAGTGAGGCTCACCTTCCGGGAACTGAAAGGTCACGTCCGAATTCCGAGGGGAGATGTGATGCCGGAATTTGCGTTTCTCGACGTAGTCGATGTCGATATCGCCAACTGTAAGATCGTCCTCCAACCACGAGATCTGGATGGATGCCGGGCTGATGGGACTTCGCCTCTGCCTGACGGTATCCGTCTCCGGGCATCCTCTTAAAAAACGCTCAATAGACCCAACCGGCTGGGCAAGCGGGCCAAGCCTGCCAGTCCATTCCGGCCATCCGACAAGTTGCCCGTCCGCTCGTTTCACATGCCCCCCACACCCATGCTTGGTGAAGTCGTCGCGAGATTCCAGCTCTTCCACGGCCCCCTTGGTGAGGGTCACCGATAGGCGATGCTGGTGCCGGCCCTCGCTGGACGAAGGTAAAGCGCCCCAGATTTTATCCACGCTCACGACGAGATGATCAAGGTCGACCGCCTCAAGAGCGTGGATGATCGCGTGAAATGTAGTGCGGCGGGACTCCTCCAGCCGATTGTACGAGGCGGCACCACGGGGGAATAAATCCTGTCCGCGAGGAGAAAGGAAATCCCAAGAGGAGTCGGGAGCAACGCCTTGGAGCGTAGAGACGACGACAGAGGCGACTACTAAATGAACCACGGCATTCTAACTCCCGACAGGTTCTATCATGCTTCGCCGGCCCCGGAGCTTACTGCTGGATTCCCCCGATCGTCTGAATCCGCCACTCCTCGCCCTCCTGCTGCCAGAAGGCGGCGAACGGACCAGGATTGGGCGTGTCTTCCGGGCTGCCAATGCCTGCCAGCATCCCGAGGGTGGGCCTCCTGCTACCGAGTAGGATCTCGGTTGCGTCCTCGTCGGTGAAGGTGATGAGCGTCGCCTCGTTGGCGACGAAGGCGAGGAACCTCCCGCCTCCTCCAATCACTGCTTCCGTCTCGAACTCCTCGGCGAAGATCGCAGCCATCTCGCTCTCGATGTGTTCCAATCGCATCGGTTGCCCCGAGACCGGTGAGTTGAACGCGCCGTTTTGACGTTCGTAGGTCCTCGTTTCCCGGTCGTACCGCGGAGATCGCCAGACGCTGTTCATGAGCCCCCAGTAGCCTGGTTGGAGTTCCTCCACCCGGGCCGCCTCTACGGAACGTGAAGACGAGATGGGGACCGGCTCTAGCTGATGATGAGCCAACCGGACCGCCTGTTCAGACTTGCCGAAGTACGAGAGTGTCTCGTCCGCGCTACCCCTGACCCAGGCATCGAGGAATTTGCCCATCGCGCTGGGGACCCAGGCGGCCGCCCTGCGCTCGTCCGCGCGCGTCCCCGCAAGGATTCCCTCCAGCGAGTAGTTCCCCTCGTGGCACGCGTACTCGAACAGCGGCAGATCGCTCAGCCGCATCGGCACCTGCGCCGTCCAGGGCGCGGTCCAGGTCCCCGGATCGGTGATCGTGAACTCGTAGAGCAGCGTGTCGGCGTCGCGGCGCGTGAACCGCTCGATCAGGTGGCGGTCCGTCGTCGTGCCCCGCCAACTGTGCCTGGCGCTGAAGTCGATGGTCTCGACGACCAGCGTGTCGCCTTCCCAGCGGCCGCGCGATTCCCCCGTCCACGAGTCGATGCCGGGCCGGGCCCGTCCGTCGAGCGGGATGATGCGCGAGTCGTGCACCATCTCGTTGAGCACCACCACGTGGTCCGGCGTCTGGAAGAGCTGCATGTTCTGGTTGTAGCCGCCGGGGGTCATCGGCGGTCCCTGGTTGAAGCCGAGGATGCAGCGGTCGAACGAACTGCGGTCGAGCCACGAATCGGCCGGATGCTCCGCCCGCCGCATCCGCCGCTCCTCCGCGCGCCGCTGTCCTTCTTCCGTCAGCGGGGGGATGCGCCCGTGCGGTGGATCGACGATCAGCGACGTGCGCCGGGTTTCGACGACGTTCGTGCCACGGTCCATCCAGAAGTTGTTGTAGGCGCCGACGCTGCCGCCCACCTCGGTGCGGCGGGCCTCAGCCTCCCAAAGCCGGACGTCGCGATCGACCGCCTCCTGTTCGCGGTTCGCCGCCTCTTCCTCGGTCAGGAACTCCCGGTCCCCGAGATCCTCCGGCCGCTGCAGCGGCGTGATCGTGCGGAAGTCCCATACGCCCTGCAGATCCGGCGCGTCCCACGGCGTCCGGAGCACCTCGTCCTGCCCGGCCGCTGGCGCCGCCAGCAGCGGCGCGAGCGCCAGCGCCGCCAACCCCGTCACGAGCCATCGACCTCTCATCTCGACCTCCCCCACGTCCCCGTTGCCGCCTCTCGACCACGTCCACAGGGTTGCCACCTTGTCAACCCGGCTCTGCGATAATAGCAGACTTCCGTGGTCCCCCCCGGCACGCTCAGACGGCGGGCGCCGCAGTCGACGGCGGGCCGGCGGACGCGGCCGCGCGCGCCCGCAGCTCCGCCACCGGGTTCAGGCGCCGGTCGAGGAGATGCCGCCCCGCCACGTTGCCGAGCGCCTTCAGCATCGACTGCTTGACCCCCGGATGCTCGCGTTCCAGGTCGAGCAGCAGGCGCTTGACGCGCTGCCGCTGCAGGCTCAGATCGCCGCAGACCGGACAGCAGCAGCCGATGACCGGCAGGCCCGCCTGCCGGGTATAGTCGCGCGCCTCCTCCTCGCCGACGTAGACCAGGGGGCGGACGACCACGTGACGCCCGTCGTCCGACACGAGCCGCGCCGGCATGGCCTTCAGGGCGCCGGCGAAGAACAGGTTCAGCAGCAGCGTCTCGATGAAGTCGTCGGCGTGGTGCCCGAGGGCGATCTTCGTCGCCCCCACCTCGGCGGCGACCCGGTACAGCACGCCGCGCCGGAGCCGGGCGCACAGCGAGCAGGGCGTGGCCCGCTCGTCCAGCTTGTCCTCGATGATCGCGCCGATGGACGTATGCTCGATCCGCAGCTCCCAACCCCGCTCCGCGCACGCCCGCGCGATCGCGTCGTGCTGGTAGTCGCGATAACCGGAATGGACGTTCACCGCCACCAGCGTGAAGTCGACCGGCGCCCGCCGGCGCAGGGCGTCGAGCAACTGCATCAACGCCCAACTGTCCTTGCCGCCCGACAATCCGACCAGGACCCGGTCGCCGTCCTCGACGAGATCGAAGTCGACGACGGCCCTGGTCACCTTCCGGGCCAGCTTCTTTTCGAGTGCGCTGTCGTAGGCCATGACTGCGACGTAATGATTCGAAGAACGTCCGATATGGGCGTTCCCTCCCCAAGCTCATGGGGTTTCTGCTGTCCCGTCCTTTCGACGAACTTCACGGCCAGGATACTGGTCCAGTGCCCTGGCCGTGAAAATTCGTGAAAGTCAAAAACGGTAAATACCTCGTGGGACGTTGGGGAAAGCGCCCATCTCTGACCTTTTCACGAATCACGATTACGGGACACCAACTGCCTTGCCTTGCATCCTGCATTCGCTTCAACAACGGCATGCGCGAACGGGCAACGGATCAAGATTTCTGCAACAAGTGCGCTCGAAGGACGTCTTTCACGTACTCTGGAAGCTCGTCTCTGCTGCCGGCCGCCGTTTGTAATTGCTCATATGCGTCGGTTTCGCCTCCGGACCAGATGATGTCCAGTCTGCGGATCTCCCGTGTCGCCACATGCTCGTGGTCCTCCGGAAACGCCCAATAGCACGTGCGGCAGATTTCCCGGTTCCTGGTTTCCCAATTCGGGCAATGCTCGCAACTCCATGACTTTGCCCTGTTGGCAGAAGCGCAAAGCAGCATGTACGCGCCAACTTCATCGGCGCCGGCATCCTCGCCGGCAATTTCATAAGGGATGCGGTGGTCGATCTGCAAGTCTCGCTCCAGGAAAGACGTGCGGTAGATATGACATTTCGGTCCGTACTGCTCGATGAGCGCTGCCTTCAGCCGCACCGCGAATGCCGTTCGCCCCGAGGTCCTGTCGAAGCGAACTTGAGCCGGATCGCCGAAGCGATACGCGCCGATGAGCCGACCATCAGCGCCGGGTACGCGAAACGTCTCCAGCGGGATTCCCTGTTCACGAACGTCCCTGGCCGCTCTCGGCGGATGGTTGTATCCGTAACGGTCCTTGAGCTCCTCGGTGGTGACGTGACCGTGTTCGAGAATGTGGTCGATCACGACTCTGGCGCGCCTCTGCCGCACCCCTTCGAGTAGCTGGAGAAAACTCGGCGGCCAAGTGCGCGGCGTCATGTAACGCCAGCTTCCGCTGATCGGGCTCGCGTATCGTCACTTGACCGGTTTGCATGCTCAGTCGCTCGACGAGAGCTGGCGACAGATACAGTGACTCGCGGGTCTGGCAATTACGGCCAAGCAGCGTGGACTGGCTGGACCGCCCGGCGTTGATGGTCAAGTGCCGCAGGTGGAGTTCCGTCGGCAGCGACTCACCATGCGTCTTCGCTCCGGTCTTCCCGTCGTAGCTGACGATGTAGGACTTGCCGGCATCGTTCATCGCATGCAGCGCGTCTACGAATTCGGCGTAGGGCAAACCGCCGAAGTACCGATTGTCGCGTGTGTAGGACGTGCCCTGGTACGGTGGATCCATGTAGATCAAGTCATCGGCGGCCGTCTCCGCGACGACGTTTCGGAAGTCCCACGCCGTCACTCTGGTGCGAGCCGCCAGCGATGCCGAAACGCCAAGAAGTTGCGAGCGCATGGCCTCCGGTCTCATGCCGGCGCGGCGATTGTCGGCGCTCTGATTGAACCGGCCTTGTGTGCTGTAACGCACCGAACCCTTCACGATTCGCGCCAGCAGATAGAGCAGAAGGTGCGGTTCCCGGGTTCGATTGAACTCCTGGCGAACGCGATAAAAGAACGTCTTTCTGTCTGCCAGCTGATCGCGCCACAGCCGCTCATAGGACTCCGCCAAGCGCACGGGACGTTCCAGGATCTCCCGCCACAGCGCCATGAGCGGGCCATTGGCGTCGTTCAGCCAGAACCGCTCGGCCCGGCCGTGAACGGAGGCCGCGAGGGAAACGGCAGCGGAACCACAGAAGGGCTCGACGAGAAGAGCCGTGTCGCCCGGGATGTGGGGAAGGATGGATCCGCTGATCGAACGCTTGCTGCCTTGGTACGGAAACGGGTGCGGCACTGCGCACCGATTGGCCGGCGTCATGGACATGGCGCGTCGCTCGTCCGGCGGCGACGATAGTCCAACTGGCGCCGTCCCGGTCATTCCGCCCGTTTCTTCAACCGTGCCCACCCGACAACCCGGCCCAGCCTCCAGCGTCGCCTCGCAGGACGGATTCGGTTCCACGTTAACTACAGGAAAGGCGGTTGTCAAGCGCAACCGCACATCGACCGCCCCTCCGCCGCTCAGTCGAGGAACGCCTGCGACCAGCGCTCCAGCACCATGAGGCTGAACAGGACCCGGGCGTGGTCGCGGCCGGCCAGGTGCTCGTCGATCCGGCGGGCGACTTCCGCCGGTTCGAACCAGCCCCGCCGGCGCACCTGGTCGGGCCCCAGGAGATCCTGCATCACCGGCGCCCACTGCTGCCGCAGCCAGGTCCCGGTGGGAACGGGGGTCTCCGCCGCCGTCCGCCGCAACGCCGGCTCGGGAAGCATCCCGCGCATCGCGCGCTTCAGGACGTAGCGGCCTTCGCCGTTCCGGATCTTCAGGGAACCCGGCATGGAGAACGCCAGTTCCATCACGTCGACGTCGAGGAAGGGCGCCCGCGTCTCCAGCGAGGTCGCCATGCTCGCGCGGTCGATGCGCACCAGCACGTCGTCGGTCAGGAACACCTGCAGGTCGGCGAATATCTGGCGGTTCAGGAGGTCGTCGGTGTGAGCCCCCTGCAGATGCCGGCGAATCGGCGCGTACACGTCGCTCTCGACGAGGGCGCGGCGGAGGGCCGGCGTATAGAAACGCCGCTTGGCGGGAACGTCGAGAACCGTCGTCCACCGGTAGTGCGCGATGGTCTCCGGCGCCGTCGCCAGTCCGCGGGTGAAACGGCGCAGCCGGTTGACGACCGCCTGCCGCTTCTCGCGCGGGGGCAGCAACGCGGCCGCCGCCGAGACCAGCCGCAACACGGCGTCGGGCGCCAGCGCCGAGACGCGGCGGGCCAGCGCCTCGGTCCGGTAGGCCTCGTATCCGCCGAAGAGAACCCGCGCCCCGCCGCCGGACAGGGCCGCGGTCACGTGCGGCCGCGCGATCTGCGCCAGCAGGAAGGTCGGGAACGAAGAGGCGTCGGCGAACGGCTGGTCGAAACGGGCCGCGACGCGCTCGAACAACGTCGCGAGGTCCGGATCGACCACGCCCTCCCGATGGTCGGTCCCGAAGTGGGACGCCACGGCGCGGGCCCGGGACCGGTCTTCGCCGCCGGCCGCGTCGAACCCCAGGCTGAACGTGGCGACCGGCTGCTCGGACGCCTTCGCCATCAGGCCGACGACGGCGCTCGAATCGACGTCCCCGGACAGCAGCGCGCCGAGAGGCACGTCCGCCGTCATCTGGGCGGCCACGGCCCGCGAGAGCGCCTCGCGGAGCGCCGACGCGGCCTCGTCGTCGTCCCAGCGCCGGACCGGCACCGACGCCGCGTCCCAGTACCGCTCGACCTTCACGGAGCCGCGCTCGTAGACCAGGCAGTGCGCCGGCGGCAGGTTCCTCACGTCGGCGAAGATGGTCCTGGGGGTGAGCACGTACCCGTAGGTCAGGAACTGATCCAGCGCTTCGAAGTCCATCTCGCGCGACACTTCCGGCCGCACCAGCAGCGCCTTCATCTCGGAGCCGAACAGGAGGCGCTGGGGCGTCTGCGCATAGAAGAGCGGCTTCTCGCCGGCCCGGTCGCGGGCGGCGAACAGGCGGCGGCCGTTCCCGTCCCACAGGGCGAAGGCGAACATCCCGCGCAGCCGGGTCAGGACGTCGGCGCCGAACGCCTCGTAGCCGTGCAGGATGACCTCGACGTCCGAGCGGCTGCGGAACCGGTGGCCCCGCGCCGTCAGTTCCCGGCGCAGCTCGACGTGGTTGTAGATTTCGCCGTTGGCGACGAGGTGAGTCGAACCGTCCTCGCTCGAGAACGGCTGCTGGCCGTTGCGGACGTCGATGACCGACAGCCGCCGCATGCCGAGGCCCACCCCCGGCCGGACGAGCTGGCCGTGCTGGTCGGGGCCCCGATGACGCAGGGTCTCGACCATGCGGTTGACCTGGGTCGGATCGACCGGGCGGGCCGGGTTGCGTTCGACGATGCCGGCGATACCGGACATGGGGCTTGATGGAGAACCAGCCGATGCGGCCGGACCAGCCCGGCCGCGCGCGGAACGCGACGATGGTACAATGGCGGCGGTCGGCAATCACCCGGTTTCTTTGCGCAGCGGCCCGTGGCGGACCCCGCGCCGCGCGCGGCGGCGCGTTTCGCCGGCTCCCGCCCCGGAAGCACCGAACGACCATGACGCGCGCCGTCCGCCGCCTCGCCGCCGCCGCGACGCTCTGCGCCGCGTGCGGCGCACCGGATACCGGTGCGGTGCTGGCGCCGTTCCGGGCCGAGCTGGATCGGCTGGCGCGCGAAGCGGACGCCGAGGAACGCATCGCCGTCGCCGGGGTCGACGGCTGGCTCTTCTCCGGCCCCGAGCTGCGGCGCCTGAGCCGGGAGAACCTTCCGGTCCCGGCCGCCGACCCGGTCCCCACGGCGGCCGAGACCGGCCCCGTCGCCGCGATCGTCGACGTGCGGCGCCGGCTCGCGGCGCACGGCGTCGAACTCCTGCTGGTGCCCGTGCCGCCGAAGTCCGTCGTCTTTCCCGAAAAGGTGTCCGCGGCGGTGGCGGTGCCGGTTCCGGCGCCTCGCCTCGACCCGGCCTTCGAGCGGCTCTACGACCGCCTCCGGGCCGGCGGCGTCGACGTCCTCGACCTGACCGACCTCTTCATCCGCGAGCGCTTCCACCCTGAAGGCCCCCTGTACTGCCGCACCGACACCCACTGGTCGGGCAGCGGCTGCACCACCGCCGCCGCCGCCATCGCCGCCGACGTCCGGGCCAGACCGTGGTACGCGGAGCTCGACACGGAGTCGTTCGGGGCAAGCTGGTACAGCACGAGCATCAGCGGCGACCTGACCGGCCCCCGCGGCCTGCCCGCGGGCCGGGAAGAGCTGCGCCTGCGCGGCGTGGTGCGCGGGACGGGCCGCCGGCGGACGGCGGTCGCTCCCGATCCCGGGAGCCCCATCCTGCTGTTCGGCGACAGCCACGCGCGGGTGTTCCACGCCGGAGGCGGCCTGCACGCCACCGGGGCCGGACTGCCCGATCAACTCGCCTTCGAGCTCGGCGTCCCCGTCGATCTCGCGGCGGCGCCCGGGTCCGGGTCCGGCGCCGCGGCGCTCACGGGCCTCCTCGAACGCCCCCCGGCCGACCCGGACTACTGGCGCCGGAAACGCCTCGTCATCTGGTGCTTCGCGGCGCGCGCGCTCGGCGGGCGCGACGGCTGGCGGACGGTCCCCGGCGCGCCGTGACCGAGGTCCCCCTGGCGGATCTCCGGCGGCAGTACGCCTCGATCAAGCAGGAGATCGACGAGGCGGTGGCGCGCGTCCTCGCGAGCGGGCAGTTCGCGCTCGGACCCGAGGTCGCCGCCTTCGAACGCGAATTCGCGGCCTGCTGCGGGGCCGGGCACGGCGTCGCCGTGAACTCCGGCACCAGCGCCCTGCATCTCGCCCTGCTCGCCGCCGGCGCGGGGCCCGGCGACGAGGTGATCACGGTCCCCTTCACGTTCATCGCCACGGTGGCCGCCATCCGGTACACCGGCGCCACCCCGGTGTTCGTCGACGTCGACCCCCGGACCCGCACCCTGGACGTCGCCCGCGCCGCGGAAGCGGTCACCCCGCGGACGAAGGCGGTCGTCCCCGTCCACCTCTTCGGCCATCCGGCCGACCTCGACCCGCTGCTCGCGGTGGCCCGCCGGCACGGCCTGGCCGTAATCGAGGATGCGTCGCAGGCGCACGGCGCCGAGTACCGCGGCCGGCGCGTCGGCGGCATAGGCGACCTGGGCTGCTTCAGCTTCTACCCCACCAAGAACCTCGGGGCGTACGGCGAGGGCGGCATGGTCGTCACCGACGATCCCGCGCACGCCGACGCCGTCCGCGCGTTGCGGAGCTGGGGCGGCGATCGGCGGCGGCCGACGCATCCCGGCTTCAACTACCGGATGGAGGCGCTGCAGGGCGCCATCCTCCGGGTAAAGCTCGGTCGTCTCCCCGCGTGGACGGAGGCCCGCCGCCGCATCGCCGCCGCCTACGATCGGGCGCTGGCCCCGACCGGGGTCACGACGCCGGCGACGGCGCCGGGAATCCGCCACGCCTACCATTGCTATGCGGTGGAAACGCCGCACCGCGACGCGCTGCGCCGGGCGCTCGCGGCGGAGGGCATCCGGACCGGGCGGTGCTACCCCACCCCGATCCACCTGCAGTCCTGCTGCGCCGACCTCGGGGGACGAGCCGGAGACCACCCCCATGCCGAGGCGGCGGCGGCCCGCACCCTCGCCCTGCCCATCTACCCCGAACTGCCGGAAGACGTGCCGGCGCGGGTGGCGGGGGTCGCCCGGCGGGTGTGCCGCGAATAACGGCCCGGCGCGGAAGCCTGCCGGCTCCGCCCCGACGCGCGCCGTGCTCCGGTCCTCACGCCGGCGGCTCGACCCGCGGTTCGTAGTAGCGCCGATAGTCCTGACCGATGCCCCGCCGGAACAGCCAGCCGCCGAGCGGCCCCAGCCACCGCAGCACGTGGCGCATGTGCCGCAGGTCGGTCAGTTCGATGAGGTTCCCGTCGGGGTCGCGGACGAAGAACAGGGTGTGGCCGTGGGGAGACCGCTCGGGAGGGCTGACGATCTCCACCCCCCGGCCCGCCAGGTAGTCGTGCCAGCGCCGGGTGTCCCGCACGTTGAAGCAGAGGTGGGTCAGCCCGACCCGGTTCCACGCCAGCTCCGCCGCCGGCTGGTCCGGCCGGAACTCGAAGATCTCGATCACCGCCCCGCCGGGAACCCGGATCCAGCCGATCTTGCAGGTCGGCCGGGGCCCGTCGACCCCGAAGAAGCCCCGCACCCGTTCCGCCGGGGCGTCGGACACCCCCACCAGCGGGCACCCGAAGACGTCCCGGTAGAACCGGACCGCCCGGTTGAAGTCGGACACCGTGATGCCCGTGTGGCTGAACGACCGTACGCGCACGATGGCGTCCTCCCTGCTCCCCCGGTCCGCGCCGGCGGACCGGCAATCCGCCCCGGCCGGCCCGCCGGCCACGCCGATTCTACGCCGCTCTACGCCGCGGATTCGCGGGCCGCCGGGGGCCGACCCGCCGCGGACGGCGCGCCGCGCCCCGCGCGCAGCTCCGTCTCCCGGATGTGATCGGCGACCCGCAGGGCCTGGGCGACGATGGTCAGCCCCGGGTTGACCGCCGACGACGAGGGGAAGAACGATGCGTCGACGACGAAGAGGTTCTCGACGTCGTGGGAACGGCACCACGGATCGAGCACCGAACGGCGCGGGTCGGCGCCGAAGCAGAGCGTGCCGCACTGGTGGGTCGTGTTGCGGATCGACCGCGGATGCGCGTAGACGATCCCGAGTCCGAGCCGGCGGAGCATCCGCCGGACCTCGCGGACCAGCCGCTCGTGGGCGCGTACGTTGTTGGGCCGGTAGCGCAGCCGGATGCGCCCGCCCGCGTCGACGGTCACGCGGTTGTCGGACCGGGGCAGGTCCTCGGTCATCGCCAGCCAGTCGAGGCCCCGCGCCACCCAGAAGTCGAAGAACCCCAACGGCATCCACGGGACGGCGGTCCGGGCCATCACGCCGTGGGTCCGCCCCTGGGACTGGATCTGTCCCAGCGGATAGCCTCCGTCCGGTCCCCGCAGATAGAAGTCGTTGATCGCGACCGTCTTCTGGAACACCGTGCGGTTGCGGCGAAACGGATGGAACCCCGCCATCATCGTCGCCAGATGCGCCATGTAGCGCCGCCCCGCGAGCCCCGACGAGTTCGCGAGCCCCCGCGGATGCCGGTCGTTCGCCGACGACAGCAGCAGCGCCGCCGAGTTGGCGGCTCCGCAGGACAGGACCACGAGAGACGCCTCGACCCGGCGCCGCTCGCCGGCGTGGTCGACCTCGACCGCCTCGACCCGCCGGCCGCCCGGGTCGGTGAGCAGGCGCCGCGCCCGCGCGCCGGTCCACAGGGTGACGTTGTCGTGCGCGGCCGCGGGACGGACGCAGCAGACGTCGGCGTCGCTCTTCGCGTCGCGGTGGCACGGGAACGAGTTGCAGGTATCGCACAGGATGCAGCGCCCCGGCTCGCCCGGCCCGCGGAGTCCCAGCGGCAGCGGCGAGGGATGCAGGCCCTGGCCGCGCAGGCGGGCCACGTACGCCTCCATCTGTTCGGCGTGGGGAACCGCGGGGTGCGGGTAGGGTTTCCTCGGCGCCTCGGTCGGATCCGCGCCGGCCGTCCCGCGCACCTCGTACAGGCGCTCCGCCCGCTCGTAGTACGGCTCGAGCGCGTCGTAGTCGATGGGCCAGGCCGGCGAGACGCCGTCGACGTGCTCCAGCTCGCCGAAGTCCTCGCGGCGCATCCGGAAGAGGACGCCGCCCCAGAACTTGGTGTTCCCGCCGACGCAGTAGTGGGTATAGGGGCGGAACGCGGCGCCGTCGCCGTCCAGCCAGCGCTCGCCCGTCTGGTAGCGCCGGTGCTTCCAGACCGCGGCGGGGTCCCGGTTCTCCGGTTCCCGCGGCACGAAGCGGCCCCGTTCGAGCAGCAGGATCCGGGCCGGGCTGTCGGCGAGCGCCCGGGCCACGGTGCCTCCCCCCGCGCCCGTCCCGATGATGACGACGTCGTACCCCTCGCTCCGCATCGCTTTCCGGTTCCGGGCCGCAACCGGCCGCCCGGATGCGGGAAACCCCGCGGCCCCGCCGGCCGCCCGTCAGCCTCCGCCGCCCGCCGCCGGGAGCGCCGCGGCCGTGTCCGACGCACGGATCCGCTCCATGATCCGGTGGTCGGCGATGGCCGCCTCCAGGCTCATCTCGGGCCGCCGCCCCGACCGGATCGCGTCCACGAAGTCGCGGTACATGGCCTGATAGCCGCGTATGTCCCGGAAGCCCGGGAACAACAGCCGCGGCAGGCCCCGGCCCCGCACCAGCACGAACCCGCCGTTCGACTCGAACGTGATGACCCCGTCCCGCCCGAACAGCTTCGACACCCGGACCCCGCGCAGCAACGACGGCACCTCGCGCGAGTAGAACAGCGCGCCGGCCGCCCCGTCCGCATACCGGAACGCGGCCAGCATGCTCTTGGCGCGGCGGTCCGCACCGCGCCGCGACGGGACCGGGGCGAACCCCGCCGCGGCGGCGATGGCGGGGCCCAGGCTGTTGGCGAGGTGCAGCCAGTGGATGCCCTCCTCGAAGAAGGCGTCGCCCCCGGCCATCCCCTCGTCGTTGCGCCAGTCGTCCGCCGGCTTCAACCGCCTGGCCACCGTCGTGAACTGGGCGAGCACCAGATCGCCGATGACCCCCCGGGCCAGCAGCCGCCGCAGGCAGGCGGCCAGGGGCTTGTAGTGGTCGTTCTCTCCGACCAGCACCACGCGGCCCGCGCGGTCCCGCGCCGCCTGCGCCCGCCGGTAGTCCTCCAGGCGGAGGAAGGCCGGCTTCTCGACCAGCACGTGCTTCCCGGCCGCGAGCGCCTGCAACACCAGATCGAGATGGAACCGCGGCGGCACCGCGACCACCACCGCGTCCACCCGCGGGTCCTCGATCGCCGCCGCATAGCTGCCGTGGGCGCCGGCGCCGCGATAGCGGCGCCGGCAGGCCTCCGCCCGCGCGCGGTCGCGGCTCGCGTAGCTGCGCACGACGGCCCCGCGCAGCCGCCGCAGATGGCGGCTGTGCACTCCGGTGATGAAGCCGCATCCGAGAAACGCGAGATGGAGCGGCCGGCCCGGGGTCGGGGCCTCCATGCCGGTCACCCGCGCCGCGCCGCCGGCGGCGCGGCGGTCGGCGGCGCAAGCACCTCGCGGACGTGGTAGGTCGGCTTGTCCTGCGACTCGTGGTACGTCCGCACCTGCAGCTCCGCCAGAAGCCCGAGGGTCACGAGCTGCATCCCCGTGAACAGCAGCAGGATGCCGAAGAGCAGCAGCGGCCGGCCGCCGATGTCCTGCCCCCCGAACAGCCGGATGTACGCCAGCCACGCGGTGATCGCGGCGCCCGCCGAGCCCATCACCAGTCCCACGAGCCCGAAGATCTGCAGCGGGCGGGTCGAGTAGCTCAACAGGAACTTCACCGTGACGAGGTCCAGGATCACGTGCGGCGTCCGCGACAGGCCGTACTTCGAACGCCCGTGCCGGCGGGGCCGGTGGTTGACCACCACTTCCGCGATGCGCACCCCCTGCTCGCTGGCGATCGCGGGAATGAACCGGTGCATTTCGCCGTAGAGGCGCAACGACTTGACCACCTCGGCCCGGAACACCTTCAGCGAGCATCCGTAGTCGCGCAGCCGCACCCCGGTGACCCGGGAGATCAGCCGGTTGGCGACGGCGGAGACCAGCCGGCGCGAAATCCAGGGGTCGCGGCGCGCCTTGCGCCAGCCGCAGACGATGTCGAAGCCTTCCTCCAGCTTGTCGACCATCCGCGGAATCTCGCGGAGATCGTTCTGCAGGTCGCCGTCCGCGGTGGCGATCAGGCGTCCCCGCGCCGCCGCGAACCCCGCCGAGAACGCCGCCGTCTGCCCGAAGCGCCGCCGCAGCCGGACCACCTGCATGCGCGGATCCGACGCCTGAAGCCGGGCGAGCCGCTCGAACGTCCCGTCGGTGCTGCCGTCGTCGACGAAGACCATCTCGTAGGTGCGGCTCCACGCGTCGAGGGTCTCGGTGAGCTCGGCATGGAGCGCGTCGACGTTGGGAGCCTCGTCCAGGAGGGGAATGACGACCGACAGCTCTGGACTCATGACGGCAGGTGGCGCGCGGTCAGGCGGAATTATAGCCCGGCGCCCGCTGGCGGCGCCCGACGCCGGCCGCGCAGGCAGGACGCCGCGCCCGCCCCGCCGCGGGTCCGCCACGGGTTGCTCTATACTGCCGTATGCGCAAGGGCAGCGGGGCGAAGCGGAAGGCGGACGGTCGGACGGCGCCCGAGCCGGCGCTCTCCGATCTGGAGTTCGTCGGCTGCACGGCGGTTCCCATGACCGCCGCCGGGTTCGACGAGTACGACGGGCGGCTGGAAGTCTGGGACGCCGAGACCGAGACCGCCTGGCTGGTCTGCGACGTCTCCCCGGCCCACGAGAGCCCCGCCCACGGTCTGGCCGGACTGGTCGAGCGCATCGCCGCCGTGCGCGGGTCGCCGATCCGGTGTTACGGCTCGACGGACCTCATGGTGCGCGACGAGCACGGCCGGCGGCGCCGTGTCATGGAGGCCGATCAGGTCGTGTACCTGTACCCGTCGCGCGTGGACGACCGGCTGCTGGCGGCCGGCAAGATGGTCGTGGACGAGCATCCGTACCCCGACGTGGTGCTGGAGGTCGACCACACGACGGACGTGCGCCGGGGGAAGCTGCGGTTGTACGAGTCGTGGGGCTTTCCCGAGGTGTGGGTGGAGGTGCCGGACCGGCGGGCGCCGAGCCGGCCGCGCGGCCGGCGGCCGGGGCTGACGATCTACCGGCTCGCGGCGGGGGCGTACCGGGAGTCGCCGGCGAGCGGAGCGTTCCCCGGGTGGCGGGCGGCCGCCATCCACACCGCGCTGAACGAAGCCGAGCCGTCCGGCTGGACCCACACCGATCTGGAACGCCTGGGCCGGACGCTGGGCGCGCGGGACGGCACGGGACCGGACGACGACCCGCTGCTGCGTTCGTTGCGGGAGCAGAGCCGGGCCGAAGGGCGGGCGGAGGGCGAGGCGCGGGGACGGGCGGAGGGCGAGGCGCGGGGACGGGCGGAGGGCGAGGCGCGGGGACGGGCGGAGGGCGAGGCGCGGGGACGGGCCGAAGCGGTGCGGGCGGTCCTGCAATCGCGGGGCGTCGCGTGCTCGGAGCACCCGCTCGCCGGCGCCCCGGACGGGTTGCCGGACCGCGTGGTCTTCGCCGCCGCCCTCGCCTGCGACAGCGAGCGGGACTTCCACGCACGCCTCCGGCGCTGACCGGCGACGAGGGCTGGTTGAATTTGAGCGGACTCTGGCAACCCGTGGCGGGAACCCGCATCAGGCGATCACGACGCGCAGCACCGGCGGCCTCGACGCGCCATGCGCCGCGAACCACGTGACGCCTTCGACCACAAGATCGAAATGGAGATCGTAGACGCCGGACGCCTCGATTCCCGGCAGCGTGAGCCGGGCAGTGAACACCTCGCCGGGACCGACGTCGCGGTCGAGCGCAGCGCGATGCCAGTCGAAATCGATCACCTTGCCGAGCGGCTCTCCGGATTCGTGAAGATGGACACCCAACCGCGTCCATCCCGCGCGCGATGCGCCGGCTCCCTGGTGCAGCCACCGCGTGTCACCGGTGTTCGCCACGCGCAGGACGACCCGGAGCGACTCCCCTCGGGCCGCGTTCACCGGTCCACTGGGACGCAGGAGCCGGAGCCGGGCCGCGAGCGTCCCGGGCCGTAGCGTAGTCGCCAGCGAGCTTCCCTTGCACAACAACAAGTAATGGTGGCTGACGATTTCATGACGCAAGGCCGCCCAATAATGCCGGAACCCCCGGCCCCCCAGAAAGCGTCCGATGTCGCGCGCCGGCAACTCGTAGCGCCGGGTCGGACCTTCCGCCAGCACGTTCACCTCGTTGAAGCCCACGGCTTCGGCCAGGGCGGCGACGTCCGCGACGGCCAGCTCGTTCTCCAGTACGCCCCAGTGGCTGGTTTCGGCGACGCTGGCCGGGCTCGTGGCATGTCCCAATCCTGGCTCGGACATCGCCACGACGCCTTCGGCGCGCAACACCCGGTGCATCTCGGCAAGTATCTCGCGCTGGTTCGGAATGTGATGAAAGGCGTCGTACACCACGATGCGATCGCACGAGCCGTCGCCGAGGGGCAGCCGGCGTCCGTCGTAGTGATGGAAGCGCGGTTCGAGCGACCAGTTCGTCCACGCGCGTCCCGCTCGAACAACTGCCGGCCCAAAGCGAGGGCAGTTGGAGAAACGTCGACGGCGATCGTGCGGCAGCCGTAGCGGTTCAGCAAGTGTGACAACCAGCAGGACCCGGCGCCGATCTCGACCACGGTGTCCCCGGGCCGCAGCCGCGCTCCAGCGATCAGGACGCCGGCATAGACGAGGTGTCGGGCAAACTGCCCGGTGTCGCTGAACGGCTTGGCGAGCAGCCACGACGGATCCGGGTGCTCGGCGAAGTACCGCTCCGCCGCCTCGTTGTACTCGGCCGTGCGCTCCACGACCCGGGGGTTCTCGATCGGCCGGCCAAGCCGAGACGGAAGACGGAACGGCAGCAGGGCGAAACGTAAGACCGGCTCCCATGCAGCGTACGCCGCCCGACGCAAGCCAGGGAATCGCTCGAACGCAGCGCGCAGGAGTCGGATCATCCGTTCTACGGGCGGCCAAACGCGACGATGCGAAACATCGTGCGCGACACGGGGCCACACGTCACGGAACGGATCGAGCGACACGGAACCCGACCGTGGCGCTGCCCCTGTTGTCGTCATTCCGATAGCGATTGGCCGACCGCAGCCCGCGCGACACGGTTTCCCAAGCCCCTCCGCGCAACACGCGCCGGTCGCAGTCGCCGCCGCTCGTCCATGCCGAGCCGTCGCGTGGCGCTCCCTGGTACTTGTCTCGCCAGCAGTCAGCCGTCCATTCCCACACGTTCCCCAACATGTCGTGCAGCCCGAACGCGTTCGCTCCGTAAGTTCCCGCGGGCGCCGTGTGCGCAACGCCATCCGCGCAATTGACAACCGGCAGCGGCCAGCTCCCGACCCGCTGCAGCAGGGCGCGATCGCCCGCATTCGCGTAGTCGCATTGCGAACCTGACGCGCCGTCCCAATACCGCTCCGTCGCGGTGTCCGCGCGCGCTCCGTACTCCCATTCCGCTTCGCTGGGCAACCGGTAACCCTTCCCGGTCTCCATACTCAGCCAGCGCACGTACGCCTGCGCGTCGGTCCAGCTCACGCACACCACCGGATGGCTGTCGTCCTGCTCGAAGCCCGGTCTGCCCCACGACGCTCGGCTGTCCCAATGCAGGCGCCCGCGTCCGTCGACGAGGCCGCATCCTGCGCTCTGGTGTCCCGTCGCAGCCACGAACGCTCCGTACTCCTTTCGCGTCACCTCGAACCGGCCCAGTGCGAAGGCGTCCAGGCTTACTTCATGCACCGGACGCTCATCGTCCTGGCCACTTGTCGAACCCATCCGGAACGTTCCGGCTGGCACGACGACGAGTTCGGGGCAAGCACTGCAATCGCGGATGCGTGCTCCGGCCGCAAGCTCGGCCGGGTCACTCGCCGCCGTCGCGCCCGGGCGCGGAGGGTCCGGTTCCACGGACGCCGACACCCGCGCGGCAGGTACCGCCACCAGCCGCGTCCGTGCCAGTGCGGCGAACATGCCTCCCGGGAACGTGTCCAGGTATGCCTCGAAGTCGGCCCGATTCGTGCTGTTGACTATCGACTGCCAGAACACGGTCTCCGCAACCATCGAAACGATCCTCAGCATGAGACTCACTTCCGTGGCGCCGGTCGCGTCAGTTACGGCCTCCTGCATCACGGGTCCCTGGATGGATGGCCGCAGCCGATCCTGCCCTTGCCCGAACGCGGTGCCGGCATTCACGACAACGCCGACACAGACGGCGAGAACGACCACCCGAACGAAGCCGAACAGCCTCATCGGCTTTCCTCCCACGTGACCGACCGGCCACTTTCCTGCGTGCGTTGCACCGTCAAGCTGCGCGTGCGCCGTGCGTCCGCCGAGTGGATCGGCACGGTCGTGATGGCTTGACGGCACATGGCCCGGCCGGGAGGCCGGCCCGCCGGAGGGCGGGTTGGTCATACTCCACCGGAACCCATTCCCCTATTCGAAGCCACCATCGGCTTGCTACCAGCCAACCGAATGAGAAACCCGGAACCCGCCCGTCGGCGCCACATCGAGGCGCACCGGTACGTCCACGCCACGCAACCCCCACGCCAGCAGGACCCCTCCTGCAGCGGCCGTCGCCCAGCCGATCTGGTTCATGGTTTTATTGGCGGTAACCTCACGCGTCTTATGATCATTCGGTGTGAATGGGTAAACAACGCTCTCGTCGATTGAGTAGTAAGTACGTCGCTGCGTCCCGTCTTCAAAAGGATCGTTTACGTCGTCGTTGTACTCATATCGAACGGTGAGGGCTTCATTCGCCTGGACAGTACACTTTCCGCGTAGTCTCGTTGATGAGTAATCGAAATCATACTTCGTCCTCCGAATCCCCCACCAAAAGTCATCGGTATAAGCGATATCACCCTGCGGCTCACCGATTAGCTCGCAGTCCGGGGGCCGCAGGGCCAAATATATCCCCACCCCGGTCAGAACGGCACCGACCACACCTGCTCCACCGGACCGTCGGCGCCGAACGACGGACTGATCCTGCCCCAGCGCCATCGTAAGCGCCGCGCGCTCGGCTGACGCGAGCAAGTCAGACGACTGCGCCAACACAGGCGAACTTGTCAACAACACGATCGCCGCCACGAACACTGCAATTCCTCTTGTGAACATATCCACTCCTTGTCGTTGAACACCGACCTGTGCCGGCGCAACAGCGTCATGCCGCAACTTTCCCGAACGTCCGCTCCATTTCGCCCCTGTGGCACGAGCGAAATCGGCCTGAATACCCGGTAACCGAAGACCATGCCGGCAAAGCAACTCGTCACGGAACGGATCGAGCGACACGGAACCCGACCGTGGCGCTGCCCCTGTTGTCGTCATTCCGATAGCGATTGGCCGACCGCAGTCCGCGCGACACGGTTTCCCAAGCCCCTCCGCGCAACACGCGCCGGTCGCAGTCGCCGCCGCTCGTCCATGCCGAGCCGTCGCGCGGCGCTCCCTGATAGTTGTCTCGCCAGCAGTCAGCCGTCCATTCCCACACGTTCCCCAACATGTCGTGCAGCCCGAACGCGTTCGCTCCGTAAGTTCCCGCCGGCGCCGTGTGCGCAACGCCATCCGCGCAATTGACAACCGGTAGCGGCCAGCTCCCGACGCGCTGCAGCAGGGCGCGATCGCCCGCATTCGCGTAGCCGCATTGCGGGCCTGACGCGCCGTCCCAATACCGTTCCGTCGCGGTGTCCGCGCGCGCTCCGTACTCCCATTCCGCTTCGCTGGGCAACCGGTAACCCTTCCCGGTCTCCATACTCAGCCAGCGCACGTACGCCTGCGCGTCGGTCCAGTTCGCGCACACCACCGGATGGCTGTCGTCCTGCTCGAAGCCCGGTCTGGCCCACGACGCTCGGCTGTCCCAATGCAGGCGCCCGCGTCCGTCGACGAGGCCGCATCCTGCGCTCTGGTGTCCCGTCGCAGCCACGAACGCTCCGTACTCCTTTCGCGTCACTTCGAACCGGCCCAGTGCGAAGGCGTCCAGGCTCACTTCATGCACGGGACGCTCGTCGTCCTGGCCGCTTGTCGAACCCATCCGAAACGTTCCGGCCGGCACGACGACGAGTTCGGGGCAAGCGCTGCAATCGCGGATGCGTGCTCCGGCCGCAAGCTCGGCCGGGTCAGGATCCGCCGTCGCGCCCGGAGCCGCGACCGCCGACGCTTCGACGGTTGGCGGGTCCGGTGCGACGGACGGCGGGTCCGGTGCGACGGACGGCGGGTCCGGTGCGACGGACGGCGGGTCCGGTGCGACGGACGGCGGGTCCGGTGCGACGGACGGCGGGTCCGGTGCGACGGACGGCGGGTCCGGTGCGACGGACGGCGAAACGAACTCGACACGCGGAGGGTCCGGTTCCACGGCCGCCGACGCGGGCGTGGCCGGTACCGTCGCGGTCCGGAACGCCGCCAGCCGCGTCCGCGCCAGTGAGACGAACGCGCCTTCTGGATACTCCTCCAGATACGCCTCGAAGTCCGCCCGGTTCGTGCTGTCGACTATCGACTGCCAGAACACCGTCTCCTGCTGCACCAGCATCGGGTCCGCGACAGCGACCACCTCGACCGGATCGGCCACCGCCGGAACCGCTGGCCCGCCGACCACCGCCGGCCCGCCGTTGCCCCGCGCACCCGCCAGATAGTGCTCACGCAGCAACGACTGGTACTCATGAGGACGCTGCCGGCCGAAAGTCGCCGCCAGCACCCGCTCGCGCACTCGACGGAACAGAAGCCCGATCTCCACCGGCTCTTCCAGGTGCGCCAGCAGCGCCGTCGCGTACGGGCTGTTCCGCCCCGCGCCGTCGTCCGCCGTCGTCCCCGCCGCCGCCGAATACGCCACCAGAGTCTCGTCCCCCAGCGAGTCCTCGTGCAGGTCTCCGAGGCTGCCGTTGCTCACGCTCCGCGTCGACACCGTCCGCTGCATCGACCGCGCCAGCGGATTGTTCCGGCACGCGTCCAGGATCACCACGCGCAGACCCGCGCCGGACGTCGCCGCCAGCACGTCTTCCAGCGTCACCGTCTCGTAGCGCACGTCCGTGTCCCGCTCGATACGCGCGTCCACCGGAAGCAGGTAGTTGGCGCCGTCCATCTCCATCCCGTGGCCCGCGTAGAACACCAGCGCCACGTCCGCCCCCGCGCTCCGCCGCGTAAACGCCCGCAACGCCTCGTTCAGCGCCGTCCGGCCCGCGTCCCGCGTGACCATCACCTCGAACCCCAGCCGCCGCAGCGCCGCCCCCACGTCCGCCGCGTCGTTCGCCGGATTCGGCAGGTGGCCGACGTGCACGTACGCGCTGTTGCCCACGACCAGCGCGACCCGGCCGGTGGCCGCCGCGGGAAGTGGCGCGACCAGCGGAAGCAGCGCCACCAGAACGGCGGCGACTCGCCGCAAGGTCGACGACCCGCACCGGCCCGGTCGCCCCGACATCAGAACGGCTCGTCGCCTGATACCGCGGATCGCGGATCGGTCGCTCGCATTGCTCATCTCGACCTCCCTCGCCATGCATCGCCGCACGGTGGCCCCTGCCTGCCGGTTTCCCGTGCAGTCGTCGCTCGGCGTCCTCGATCAAAAGGTGCGCACGATCTCCACTCGCCGCTGGCGGTCGTCCATTTCGCCGAATTCCGACAGCAGCCGGTGCTCGCCGAAGCCGACGGCCCGCAGACGACGCGCGGCCACGCCGCGGCTTGTCAGATAGGCGACGACCGCGTCGGCTCGCTGCTGCGACAGGCGGAGGTTGTAGGCGGCCGGACCGCTGGCGTCGGTGTGTCCTTCGAGCGTCAGTCGCGCATCGGCAAGCGCCGGCTCCCTGAGCGCGCCTGCAACGTTGTCGAGATCGCGCCTGGCCCGACCGGTCAGTTCCGCGGAATCGAGACCGAAGGCGACCCTCAGCATAAGGCTGACTTCCGCGGCGCCGTCCGCGGCGGCATCGTCTTCGGGCATGAGAACCAGGGACCGCGTTACGGCCTCCTGCGTCACGGGTCCCTGAATGGATCGCCGCAGCCGCTCCTGCCCGAACGCTGTGCCGGCATTCACGACAACGCCGACGCAGACGGCGAGAACGAAAAACCGAGCGATATCCAACCGCCTCATCGGACTTCTTCGCAGGTGACCGATCCACCGCTGTCCTGCGTGCGTTGCACCGTCAGGCTGCGCGTGCGCCGCGCGTCCGTCGAGAGGGTCGGTACGGTCGTGACGGCCTGATGGCACATGGCCCATTCGGTCGAGGCGGCGATCGGCGTGACGCCGGCAGCCGCCGTGCTTCCGGACACCGGGCGTGGCCGCGTCGAGCCCGGCCTGGACGCCGGCGCGCCGGACGGCGGGTTGGTCATGGCCACCGTCAGGCTGCGCGCGAGGCCCGCGGGCTGCGCGCGCACCATCTGGAAGGGCCCGGCTTCACCCAACTGACGGGCTTCGAACAGGGGAATGGGTTCGGTGGAGGCGATGACCTTGAGCAGCTCGGCGCCGACGTTGCCGCCGACGACGATGCGGAAGCTCGAGTCGCGGTCGGGCACCTGGAGCGTGCGGCTGGCCGTCAGGAAGTTGTCGGACTGATACCGGTTGGGGAACAGGACGGTGGTCTCGCCAGCGGGGTCGACGTTGAGGACCGTTACGTAGGCGTCCTTGTTGGTTTCGACGAAGACCCGCACGTCTTCGCCGTTCGCATAGGTGTAGTCCGGCCGATCCACCCAGGCCAGCACTTCCAGCCCGTCGGCGCCCGCGGAGGCGGGACTCGCCGGCGGTTGAACGTCATAGATGGCGGCCTGCTCGACCGTCAGGGACCGGGACAGCGGCCGGTCGGCGGCCTGTTCCGCCGCGGCGGCGGCGCCGAACGCCGCGGCCGACCAGACGATGGCGCCGTGAAATACGTGTCTCATGATGCAGTCTCCCTTGATGCCGGGTCCACGATTCGCCGGTGACGCGCAACGCGTCACCCGACGATCCGAATCCGCACTTCGTCCGCCGCCCAGGACGAAGAAGACAGAGCGCGCGTGGCGGCGTTGAGTTGCGAAACGAAGGAGCGGCCGTCGAGCGCGGTGCTCACCGGAGTGGTCAGCGTGTCGTTGCCGGAGAAGCCGCTGAAAGGCTGCCGCGTCACCAGCATGAGCACCCAGTTGAATCCGATCGGCTGGGCCGCCCGCATCGTGAACCCGCCGGACGAGGACGGGTATTGCAGGCTGCCGGCCGGTATCGGAAGGTTCTCGGCCAGTATCTGCACGGCGTACACGGGATCGATCAAGTAGAGGCTGGCGTAGCCGGCAGTGTTCGACGAAAGCTGAAAGCCGAGTTCCGCGCCGATCCGAATAGGCACCGGCGCCGTCGGCACGAGACTGACGGAGAAAGGCGCCTCTGCGTTCCTGGCGAGACCGGACGTGGCGGGTTGGACTGGCTGCGAGAGAGCCGCACCGGGCGTGACGACCGACGCAAACCACGCCGCCGCCGCGATTGTCGATGCGGAAGCGATCCGGAACCGCCCCGCCGTGCTGATGGTCGTCATGTCCTCCCCTTTCCTTCCGCTCATGGATGGAAGCCGGCGTCCGGCGTCAGTCAGCCCACGACACGAAGACAGATTTCGTCAGCTGCCCACGACGAGGAGGGCAACGCGCGCGTGACGTCGTTCAACTGCCCGACGAAGGCGCGGCCGTCGAGCGCGGTGCTCACCGGAGCGGTCAGCGTGTCGTCACCGGAGAAGCCGCTGAAAGGCTGCCGCGTCACGAGGAGAATCGCGCGGTTGAAGCCGACCGGCTCGGCCGCGCGCACGGTGAACCCCTGCGACGAGGGGTATTCGAGGTTTCCCGCCGGCAGGGGCAGGTTTTCGGCGAAGATCTGCACGTCGTGTACGGGATCGATCACGTACAGGCTCGCGTAACCCGCGGCGCCCGACGACAGTTGAAAGCCGAGTTGGGTACCGACCCGGATGGGCACGGGAACGGTCGGAACGAGACTGACGGAGAAGGACGCCCCCGCCGGCTGGTCCTCGCCTCTCCGAAGCAGCGCAACGCCCACGGCGGGGGCCAACGGCGCGGTGGTGGCGCACGGCCCCGGCGAGATCGTCGGGGGGTCCGGCGAGACCGCCGGCGCATCCGCTCGTGAGGCGCACGCCCCGAGCGCGGCGACGGCCATCGCCAACACGATCAGTGACACCCGACGGGGGCGCGTAACCGTACGGCAACGGCCGGAACCGGCGCGAGCACCGACGCCGACGTCCGGGGCTATCCTACCTGCCGGGTCTGGTACAAGAATTGCCGGGGGGGGGGGGGGGGGGGTACGTAAGTCGTTCATACTGAGCAACTTACGGGATGGATTCGACAGTGACCCGAGGGACGCCAACGGCCCGCAGCGGCGCGTCCAATCGGTAAATAATCCCGTCGCGTTCAGCATGACGACAGACCTTACAACAGATCGTTCAGGACTTGCAACCCCCCGCGAGGCCACGAGGCCACGCGATTATCCGGCGCCGCCGCCCGTCTTCGGCGGCGCGGCCGCGGCCCGGCGCGGGTCCGCCGCCGGGTCGGCGCCGTCCCGATCCCCGGGCGCGGGAGAGAGGACGTCGAGGGTGTGGTCGAGCATCCGGTCGCCGTCGAAGATCCAGCGGCCGGCGAACCGGCGCCCCTCGACGACCAGGGGCAACCAGTGGCGGTCGTCCTCCCACATCTCGTCGAAGGGAATCGCGTCGACGTCGAACCACAACGGCGCCGCTTCGTCGGTCTCCACCGGTTCGCCGGCGAGGTCCGACGCCCGGTAGACGCGCACGAACGTCGAGTAGCCGTCCACGAACTGGAAGCAATGCCGCCCGAGCGCGGCGAGGCCGAGCGGGGTCACGCCCAGCTCTTCGCGCATCTCGCGGACCGCGCAGTCGGCGAACGACTCTCCCGCCTCGCGGCGGCCGCCGGGACCGTTGATCTTGCCGGCCCCCAGCCCGCGCTTCTTGCGGATCAGCAGAATGCGCCGGTCCTTGACGACGAAGACGAGGGTCGCGGGGTCGACGGCCCGCCACGACGACCAGTCGATCTCGCGCACGCGCCGCGCCGTCATCGCGCCGGTTCCCGCCGGGCGTCGGCGGCGCCGCGGGCGCGGCGCGCGATGATCCGGAGCATCTCGTCGTGAATCCGGCCGTTCGAGGCGACGGTCTCGTCGCCGTGGGTGTCGAACGGGCCGCCGTCGAACCGCGACAACCGCCCCCCCGCCTCCTCCACCACGAGGCTGGCCGCCGACACGTCCCAGGGCTGGAGGCGCTGCTCCCAGAACCCGTCGAAACGACCCGCCGCGAGATAGCACAGGTCGAGCGCGGCGGAGCCGAGCCGGCGCACGGCCCGCGCCCGGGCGACGAACGCGCCGAACAGCCCCACGAGGTCGTCGACCGCCTCGTGCGCGTCGTAGGGGAACCCCGTGCACAGCAGCGCGTCGAGCACCGAACCCGTATCGGACACCCGCAACGGGGCGCCGTTCAACCACGCCCCGGCGCCGCGCTCGGCCGTGAACAGCTCCTGGCGGGTGGGATCGAAGACGGCGGCCACCACCGGCCGCCGGTCCACTTCCAGGGCGAGGCAGGAGCAGAAGATCGGCAGGCCGTGCGCGAAGTTGACGGTGCCGTCGAGCGGGTCGAACACCCACCGATGCCGACCCGGGGCGCGGCCCGTGTCGTTCCCGAGTTCCTCGGCCAGCACCTCGTGGCCGGGAAACCGCTCCGCAATGACGGCGCGGCCCATCCGTTCCACCTCGAGGTCGATCCTGGTGACCAGATCGATCGCGCCCTTCTTGCGGATCTGCAGATTGCCGCCCAGGCAGTCGAGCTGCATCGCCCCGGCGCGCCGAACGATGTCGACGGCGGTGGCCAGCCACGTCGAAGGGTACGCCATGTCGAATGGGGGCGTGCGCCTCGCGCTGCGCTCCTACGAGGCGGCCCCGAGGGTCTTCACCATCACGATCTCCATGCCGCCCTCGGGCGCCCGGCGCATGCGCACGTCGTCCATCAGGCTCCGCATGAAGAAGATGCCCCGTCCGCTCGACTTGAGCAGGTTCTCCGGGGCGAGCGGATCCGCGAGCTCGCCCGGGTCGAAGCCTTCGCCCTGATCGACGACCCGGACCGTCAACCGCTTCGGTTCGGCCGTCGGCGCCAACCCGAACTCCACGGTGACGAGCTTGTCCTCGACGTCCTTGTTGCCGTGCTTGATGGCGTTGATCACCGACTCGCGGACGGCGACGCCGAGCCAGTGGACCGCGTCGCCGTCGAAACCGACGAGCTTCCCGAGCTCGTCGCTGACGACCTGCACGAAGTCCAGCATGTCGAAGTGGCTTCGGAACCTGAGACGGACGACGTGGTCACCGGTCATGCGGGATACCGTACAGCGGTCCCGGGCAGGAGAACTGCGCCGCGTCGGCCCGCGATACGTCCGGCCCGAACGGGCGCGGCGGAACGGCGGGCGATCCAGGTGCGTAACATACTGTCCGTTCCCGATTGGCGCAAGGCCGGCCGCCGGCCGCACCCGCCGAACGGCGAGGGCGGGCTGATATAGTCTGCCCATGGCGTCCGTCGTCGTCCACCCCGCCGCCTGCGTCCGCGGCCGGGTCCCGGTTCCCGGCGACAAGTCGATCTCCCACCGCTACGCGTTGCTGGCCGCCCTCGCGGACGGGCGGTCGACCATCGTCGGCTACGCGCCGGGAGCCGACTGCGCCTCCACCCTGGCCTGCCTGCGGGCCCTCGGCGTCCGCGTGGAGCGTTCCCGCGGCGGCGGCCGGGAAACGGACCGGCGCATCGTGACCATCGCCGGCCGCGGCGTCGGCGGACTGGCCCCCGCCGCGGCGCCGCTGGACGCCGGCAACTCGGGCACCACCCTGCGGCTGCTGTCCGGCGCCCTCGCCGGCCACCCGTTCACCAGCGTCATCACCGGCGACGGCTCGCTCCGGCGGCGGCCGATGCGCCGGATCATCGAGCCGCTGTCGCGCATGGGGGCGCGGGTGACGGGAGAGCAGGACCGCCCGCCGCTCGTCGTCGGCGGCTCGCCCCTCGCGGGCATCGACTTCACGCCCCCGGTCCCGAGCGCCCAGGTCAAGAGCGCGGTGCTGCTGGCCGGCCTCCACGCCGGCGGCGACACCACGGTGCGGGAGCCCGTCCCCACCCGGGACCACACCGAACGGGCGTTGCCCCGATTCGGCGTCGAACTGCGCCGGGACGGCGGCGGCGTCACGCTGGGCGGAGGACAGCGTCTGCAGCCGGCCCAACTCGAGGTGCCCGGCGATCTGTCGTCCGCCGCGTTCTGGGCCACCGCCGCCGCCGCCCTGCCCGGCTCGGACGTCACCCTCGAAGACGTGGGCCTCAATCCCAGCCGTACCGGAATCCTCACCTGGCTCGAACGCGCCGGGGCCCGCATCGACCTGCTGCAGGTCCGCGACGACGCCGGCGAACGCCGGGGATCCGTCCGGGTCCGCCCGGGCGCCGCCGCCGGGCTCGCGGTCGGACCCGCCGACGTGCCGGGGCTCATCGACGAGCTGCCGGTCCTGGCCGCGCTGGCCACCCATGGGGGAGAATTGGAAGTCACCGGGGCCGGCGAGCTGCGGCACAAGGAGAGCGACCGCATCACCGCGCTGGCCGACGGCCTGCGGGCCCTCGGAGGAGACGTCGAGGAGATGGAGGATGGATTCCACGTGGCCGGCCGCCGGAGGCTCGCCGGCGGCGAGGCCGACGCGGCCGGAGACCATCGGCTGGCGATGGCCTTCGCCGTCGCCGCCCTCGGCGGCCGGCAGCCGAGCCGGATCCGCAACGCCGAGGCGGTGGACGTGTCCTACCCCGGCTTCTTCGACGTCCTCGCATCCCTCTGCGTCCGCGGTTGACGGCGGAACCGGGCTCCGGCCCCGACCCGGTCCGGGCGATGCGCGCTGACAAGATCTACCTGGTGGGGTTCATGGGCGCGGGCAAGAGCACGGTCGCCGGCGCTCTCGGGACCAGGCTCGGGTGGCGCGCCGAGGACGTCGACGACCTGATCGAACGGCGCGAGGGCATGTCCGTCGCCGACGTCTTCGCCCGGCGCGGCGAAGCCTGGTTCCGCCGGGTGGAACGCGCGGTGCTGGCCGCCCAGACCCCGGTGCGCCACGCGGTGGTGGCGACCGGGGGCGGCACTTACGCGGACCCCGCCAACCGCGCGCTGATCAACGGGGACGGCGTCGCCATCTGGCTTGATGTATCCTTGAGGCAGGTCATCGAGCGTCTGCCGGTCGACGGACGACGGCCGCTGGCCGCGGACCGGGCGGGCATGGTTCGGCTCTATCGCGACCGGCGCGCCGCCTATCGGCGGGCCCACGTGCACCTGGACGGCGGCGCGGCGCCGGGAGAGATCGTCGAACGGATCATCGACTGGCTCGGCGCCTGACCGGGAGGGCGCCGGGCGGAGCCGCGACGCGACCGCAAAGGGCGCGCGGCGCCGACTGGCGGGCCAGCCGGCGGGAGCGTCCGCGGCGCCCGGACAGGATCGGTCGGCGGGACGGCGGCGATTCCGGGCCGGAGCCCGCGGTGAAACCGGTGCATGCGTCCACCGGCGGCAAGGGCGCCAGCCCGCGGCGAGGACGCCCGCGGTCGATGGACGAGGCCGTTCCCGATGCGTTTCCTGATTCTCAGCGACATACACGGCAACATCGACGCGCTCGAAGCGGTTCTCGTCCGCACGCCGCCCGATTCCTGGGACCGCCTCCTCGTGCTGGGCGATCTGGTCGGCTACGGGGCGAACCCGAACGAGGTCGTGGAGCGGATATTCGAACTCGAGCCCGACGTCGTCATCCGCGGCAACCACGACAAGGTCGCGACGGGGGTGGTGGAGCCCGACCGTTCCCGCCGGGTGGCGGCGGAAGCGGCCCGCTGGACCCACAAGACGCTGACCCCGAAGAACCGCGAACGGGTGGCGGCCCTGCCGGCGGGGCCGAAGACGGTCAACCGGGACGTCGAGGTGTGCCACGGCACGCCGTTCGACGAAGACACCTACATCTCCGACGAAGCGGACGCGGTGCGCGCCTTCGAGGCGTCGCGCCGCCACATCTGCTTCTTCGGGAACACGCACGTGCCGGTGGCCTACGTGCAACGGGGGTCCGACGTGACGGTCACCCACCTCCTGCCCGGCGGCCCCGACGTCACCGTCATCGACGTCGACCGGAAGTGGCGCTACCTCATCAACCCGGGTTCGGTCGGGCAACCGCGCGACACCGACTCGCGGGCGTCCTACGCCGTCTACGACTCGAAGAAGCCCCGCATCGAGATCCGGCGCGTGCCGTATCGCATCGACCTCGCACAGCAACGCATCACCGAAGGGGGACTGCCGGAGAGTCTCGCGTTCCGGCTGGGCCTGGGTCGATAGCCGCGCGCCGCGGCGGGTCGGTGGTCCGGGGGAACGGTGCGGCGACGGGGCGTCAGGTTTCCCGCGCCCGCTTGCGGGCGGCGCGTTCCTCCCGCCGCCGCAGCTCCGCCCCGTAGGCGTCCGCGGCGGCGCGAGACCCGAGAATCCACCCCACCACCAGCCCCAGCAGCAGAACGGCGGGAACGTAGACGAAGTGTCCGGCCGGCATTATCGCGAATCCGGGAGATCAGGCCCCGTCCCGTGCTCCGATACGGCGGTTCACGTCGGCGATCTCCGCCTCCACCGCGCCGAGCCTCTGCCAGAGGGTCCACAGGTAGCCGACGGCAATCGCCCAGACCGCGGCATAGGCGGCCGCCACGAGCGGCGCCGCCGGCATCTGGTCCTCGGGCGGAACGTCGTCCATCGGCACGAAGCCGTCCTGGGCCGCGGTCGTGGGCGGCTGCGCCGCATCGAGCCCCGCCACGCCCGCGGCCGCGCCGACGGCCAGTCCCAGTACCAGCACCCGCCGCCACCGCGCCGCGGCAGGCCGCCGCCCGCCGCGCCGACGCAGAATCCCCACTCTAGTCCTCCTCCACGGCCAGATACAGACGATCGAGCGCCGTCCGCTGGGCTTCCAGCCGCGCCCGGGCCGCCAGCAGCGCCATGCACAGCACGATGAACCCGGCGAACGACCACCAGAGCGGCAGGCCGAAATCGACCGGCAGCGTGGGCACCACCGAGGTCCGGGGATGCACGGTGCGCCAGATCTCGGTCGAGACGTAGAGGAACGGCACGTTGGCCATCGCGAAGATCCCGATCCCGGCCGCCAGCCGGTCGGAACCGGGCCCGCCGTACTGACGCAGCAGCAGGTAGGCCGCCAGAATCAGCTCCAGGATCACCGCCATCGTCAGGCGGGCGTCCCACTGCCACCACACCCCCCACGCCTTGATCCCCCACAACGGCCCGGTGACGAGCCCCATCAGCCCGAAGACCACGGCCAGCTCGGCGGCCGCGACGGCCAGGCGGTCGGCCGCCGGTTTCCGCCGGAACAGATACTGCGCGCTGGAGACGCCGAGCACGAAGACGGCCAGGAACATCGCCATCCAGGCCGGAAAATGGAAGTAGAAGATCTTCTGGACCAGGCCCATCGTCGACTCGTAGGGAGCGCGGACGATGAGGACGGGGGCGGTCACGAAGAAGAACGCCGACAGGCCCGCGAACACCGGGAACAGACGTCGGTTCATCGGTGTCATTCTGTCATGACCGGCTCGAATGTCCATAGCGCCAGGGTCAGGAACACCGCGTCGAAGAAGAACAACAGGCCGATCCAGAGCCGCGCCATCGCGAGGTCCGGTTCGGGATCGATCAGCGCCGCGGTTCCGCTCACCCCCATGATCAGCACGGGGATGGTGATCGGGTACAGCAGCACCGGCAGCAGGACGGCGCGGCTGCGCGTGCGCAGGAGCATCGCCGAGAAAAGCGTTCCCACGCTCGCGAACCCGAGGGTCCCCAGCGCCAGCAGCGCGAAGAGCCGCACCGGGAACCGGAACAACGGCGCCTGGAACAGGAACGCGACCATGACCGCCACGATCGCCTCCACCACCGCCAGGAGCAGCAGCAGGCCGGCGAGCTTGCCGACGTAGATCGCGGGACGGGCGACCGGGGCGAGCAGCAGGCCGCGGAGGGCGTCGTGGTGGCGCTCGCGCTCGAAGGCGCGGCCGAGCGCCAGGGTGCCGGAGAAGGCGACGGCGATCCACAGGATGCCCGCCGCCGCCCCCTCGACGGCGCGGCCGCCGCGGACGAAGCCGAACGAGAACACCAGGATGCAGGAAACGGCGAAGAAGACGGTCGTGAGCAGCAGCTCGCGGCTGCGCGACTCGACGCGCAGGTCCTTGCGGACGACGAGCCAGGCCACCCGCAGGAACTCGCTCATCGCGCGTCCCCGTCGGCGAGGGCGGCGCGGTAGCGGCCGCGCAGGGCGCCGCCGCCTCCGAGGGGCCGCAGCCGGCCCGCCCGCAGCAGCAGCGCGTGATCGAGCAGGCCGTCGACGACGTCGAGGTCGTGGGTGGCGAGCACGACGATCCGCCGGCCGGCCCGCAGGGCGCGCAACCGCGCCACCAGCTTGCCGCACGACGCCTCGTCCAGCCCCGTGAACGGCTCGTCGAACAGCACCAGACGCGGGTCGTGCAGAAGCGCGCGCTCCAGCGCCAGGCGCTGGCGCATGCCGCGGGAGAACCCTTCGACCACGTCGTCGGCCCGGTCGTCGAGACCGGCCCGCGCCAGCGCCTCCGCCGCCCGGCGCCGGGGATCGTCGACGCCGTGCAGCCCGCCGAAGAACTCCAGGTTCTCGCGCGCCGACAGCTCGGGATACAACTGCAGGTCGTGGGACAGGAAGCCGATGCGGGCGCGCAGGGCGCCCCCCCCCTCGCCGGCCGTCACGGCGCCGTACCGCACGCTCCCGGCCGAGGGCGCGGCCAGGGTCGCGAGCACCGACAGCAGGGTCGACTTGCCGGCGCCGTTCGGGCCGAGCAGCCCCGCGATCTGCCCCGCCGCACAGTCGAACGACACCCGCGACAACGCCCGGCGCCGGCCGTAATGACGGGACACGCCGGCGACGGTGACCCGGTCGAAGTCGACGGAGCTGGAACGCGGCACGCGGCTTCAGCCCCCGGCCGACCGCGGACGGCCGGCGGACGCCCGCGGCGCGCCCCGGTGGTGCGGTCCGCGCCGGCGCATCATGCCGGCGCCTGGCCCGGGAGGCGGACGGCCGGCGGACGGCCGACCGCCGGACCCTCGTCGAGGTCGCGCAGAACCGCCTGAAGCTGGTCGACGAGCTCGGCGCGCCGCGTCCCGTACCGCGCGGCCCCGATGCGCCCCTGCCGATGCTGCCGTTCCACCTTCACCAGTTCGGTGAACAGTTTCTCGCGGCGGCGTTCCAGCGCCTCGCGCGGGTCCGGCCCTCCGCCGCCCCCCACCGACCCGATGACGCCGATGACGGCGATGAGCGCGGACAGGGTCAGGGCGGCGGCGCGAGGCCATCCGCGGTGATGGGGCAGGCCGCCGAGTTCCAGGACCATCGGCTCGCCCGCCGCCAACAGCCGCCCCGCGCCCCAGATCAGGGTCGACCGCCCCGTCTCGTCGGGCCCCATCTCGCCGCGCCGCTCGAACTGGGCCGACGCCACGTCCAGGTCCCCCCACTTCTCGACGAAGACCAGTAGCTGATCGAAGTCCGCGGGGAACACCTGCGACAGCACCAGGCGGCCGCCGGAGTAGGGCACGATGCAGGCCACGCGCACGGGGGTCACCCCCGGCTCGAATGCGCCCTCCACCCGCACCCGCGGACCGTCGACGAGGGTCCGCGGCGTCGACCCCTGCAGCACCGTTCCCCCCTGGGCGCCCGGCGGCAGCCGAAGCTCGAACGGCGGATCGGGCTCGACGGGCCAGGCGGCCTGGTTGAACACGTCCAGCAGGTAGTACACCTCGATCTGCTCTTCGCCGAGCTCGATGAGGATGCGCGACTCCTGGCTCAGGGTCACCCGCCCGGGACGCGCGGCGGGACGGGGGTCGGCGTCGGCGGCGCCGCCCGCCCCGACCAGCAGGACCGCCACCCCGCCCCGTCCGGGCGCCGCGAACGGGAGCGACTCGAGCGCGACCCCGTCCAGCTCGGTCGCCACCGTCACCTGCTCTCCCGGATTCAGGGTCAGGAACGTCGCGCGGCCTTCCCCGTCGGTATCCGCCGCCGACACCCGGTCGCCGGCCCGCAGCTCCACCGTCTGCCCGACCACGTCGTCGGCGAAGCTGCCGCGGATCACCCGCACGGTGATCGACCCGTCCGCGAGGCCGGGGTCGGGCCGGGGAATCCCCGACATCTGCCGCGGGTCGGGCTGCGCCAGCGCCGACAGGGCCGCGAGACACGGCAGCAGCAGGGCGGCGGCGGCGCGTCCCGCCCCACGGGCCGGGCGCGGCGGATCCGCCATGCCGCCGGCGGCGCCCGCGTTCCCGGCGGTCCCGGTCACGTCGCCGCCCCCGCCAGCGCGGCGCCGCATTCCTTGCAGAAACGGGCGTCCCCGTCGTTGGACGTCCCGCAACCGCCGCATACCGCCCCCTCCGGGGCGGAAGCCGCCGCCGGATCGGAAGACCGGCCCAGCCTCTGCTGCAGCTCGCGCTCGATGACCGCCAGGAAATCGACCGCTTCGACGTCGAGCTGCTTCATGAGGCGGATCGCCCGCGCCCGCAGCCGACGGCCCATCTCCTCGAAATCGGCCTCGGAAACCTTGCCCATCGCGCGGTCGAACTCGAGCTCCTTGATGGACCGCAGCACCAGGGTCTTCTCGCGCTCGACCGCGGCCCGGCTCCGCGCACCGGCCATCACCGTCGTCTCGGGGAGCGCGGCCCGGGTCAGCGGCGCGACCGCGCGATAGGTCATCAGCCCCACGAACCCCGCGGCCCCGACGGCCAGGGTGAGCAGGATCGCCGCGACCGGGTCCGACGGTCTGGCCACGAGGATGGCGGCCGTGGCGGCCACGAGGGCCGCCAGGACGAACAGATGCCAGGGACGGAAGGAGGAAGTGTCGATGGTCCGCTTCATGGACACGGTCGCGCTCTGCGCCGCCTCGGCGCGGCCCGGGACCGATGACGACGGCGGCGGTCGGCCGCCGGCTCAGTCGAGGTCCCGCAGTTCGTCGTCCAGGCGGGCCTCGAGGCGGTCGCGATCCGCGTCGGGCGCCCGGCCGTCGTCGCCCGGCGCCGGCGATCCGGGACGGGTCCAGCGCACCAGGGCCGCGCCCAGGGCCACCGCGCCGGTCGCGGCCAGACAGTACGGGAAGAGCCAGGCGAGACGGTTGAAGCCCTCGTCGAGGGGCGCCGCCAGGGCCTCCTGGCTCTGATGCTTGTCGATGTAGAAGCGCAGCACCTCGTCGCGGGTCAGGCCCTCGGCGACCAGGTTCCTGAGCTCTTCACGGGTGGCGGAGGCGGTGGCGCAGGTGCACTCGGCGAGGATCTTCTTGCCGCACCCCTGGCTGCCGCACATGCAGACCAGCGACCGCTGCAGGTCGAGTTCGAGCGCGCTGGCCGGCACGGCGGCGTCCTGCAGCGCGCTCTCGATACCGCCCGGCTGGGCCGCCCCGGCGGCCGGCGCCGCCAGGCCGAACGCCAGCAGGGCCGCCGACGCGGTGGCCGCGCCCCGCGGCACGGCGGCGCCGGCGTAGGCGAAGGCGCTCTCGGGCAGCAACGCGATGCCCGTGCCCAGGGCCAGCACCGCGAAGCCGAACCAGATCCAGTTCACGAGGGGGTTCACGGTGATCTGGAAACTCGCGGCCTGGTCGCTCAGCTCGTAGCCCGCGAGCACCACGTAGAGGTCGTCGGCGATCGTCCGCCGCATGGCGACCTCGGTCGTGGGCTCGGTCTCGTGCTTGAAGAAGAACCAGCGCGCCGGATACAGCTCGCCGAGGACCTCGCCGTCCTCGAGCACCGTCATGTGCGCGGTGATCATCTGCTTCTGCGAATCGGTGTTCTGGCTCAACCGGTCGTAGCGCACGGTGTACGGACCCAGTTCGTGCGCGTCTCCCGGCTTCAGGAGCACCTGCGAATCGAGCTTGTAGCCGGCTCCCGCGAAGCCCAGGAACATCAGCACGATGCCCACGTGCACCACGTAGCCGCCGTACCGGCGCCGCGACCGGGCCACGAGGCCGATCATCGCCGTCAGCAGGTCGGTCCCCGTCGCCTCCCGCCGCACCGCCGCGCCGCGGACGAACTCCTGGCCGATGGTCCCGAGCACGAACGCGCACAGGGAGAAGCACAGCCCCGACACCCAGACCCGGAACCCGAGCGCCCACAGCCCCGCGCCCGTCGCCGCCGCGAGCACCGCCGGCCACACGAACTGGTAGCGCAGGTTCGCGGGCGACGAGCGGCGCCACGCCAGCAGCGGCCCGATGCCGGTCAGGGTGAGCAGGACGAGGCCGATCGGCAGCATCCACTTCGTGAAGAACGGCGGCCCCACCGTCAACCGCATCCCCGTGACCGCCTCGCTCAGGGTCGGGAACATCGTCGCGAACAGCACGAAGACGGCCGAGAACAGCAGGATCCAGTTGTTCACGAGGAACGCGGCCTCGCGCGACACCCACGACTCGAGCTCGTTCCGCGCCCGCAACAGCGGCATGCGGTAGATCACGAGGCCGAAGCTGACCACGAGCAGGACGACCATGAAGACCGTGAACATCCACGCGAGCGCGATGTCCTGGCCGAACGCATGCACCGACTGCACGATGCCCGACCGGGTCATGAACGTCCCGAAGATGGTGAGGAAGAACGTCATGATGACGAGCGTCATGTTCCACACGCGGAGCATGCTGCGCCGTTCCTGCACCATCACCGAGTGGAGGAACGCGGTCGCCGTGAACCACGGCAGCAGGCCGGCGTTCTCGACCGGGTCCCAGCCCCAGTAGCCGCCCCAGCCGAGTTCCTCGTAGGCCCAGATCATCCCCAGCGTCAGCCCCAGCGACAGGAACAGCCAGGACATCATCGTCCACCGGCGGACCGCCCGCAGCCACGAGTCGTCGAGATGCCCGGTGATCAGCGCCGCCAGCCCGAAGGCGAAGGGAATCGTCATACCGACGAACCCGGTGTAGAGCGACGGCGGATGGATCGCCATGTAGGGGTTCTGCAGCAGCGGGTTCAGCCCCCGCCCGTCCAGCGGCGCCGTCGTCAGATAGGTCGCGAACGGGTTCTTGTGCACGATCATCACGAACAGGAAGAACATCTGCACGACGGAGATGACCGCGACCACGTAGGGGATCAGCTCGCGCTGCCGCTCGCGGTTGGAACGGACGGCGGCCGACGCGAAGGCCGCGAGCAGGGTCACCCAGAACATGATCGACCCGTCGAGCCCGCCCCAGTACGACGTCAACTGGTAGAACAGCGGCTGCGCCGAGTCGGAGTACTGGTCGACGTAGCGGATCGAGTAGTCCTCGGTGATGAAGGCGTGGACGATGACCGCCGACGCCAGCAGCATCAACGCGGTTACGAGGTACGAGGCGCCGATGCCGCTCTCTATCAGCCGGGGCGAACGCCGCCGCGCCCCCGCCACGGAGACCGCGGCGGCGTAGGTGCAGACGACGAAAGCGGCCAGGAGGGTGAACGATCCCAGGGATGCCATCGTGATGAGACCTCGACGGAGCGCGTTGGAAAGCCTGCCCCGGACCGGGCGCCTTCTCCATCCCTCGACCGGGCCCCGCGGACCGCGTCCGCCCGAACCGGCCGCGGCGCCTGTCCGGACATCGACCGGAGGAAGGGCCGACCGCCGCCGCGCGGCCGCGTTCGGCTCGGCCCGGCGCCCGGCCCGCCGGGAGCCGTTCTACGGCGCAGACTCCTGGTAGCCGGCGGCCGAGGCCCCCAGGGTGGGCTTGGGCTCGTACTTGGACGGGCACTTGGCCATCACCCCGTTCGGCTTCACCGTGAAGCCGTGGGGCGAGAGCTGCCCCGAGATGACCACTTCGGAGCCGTCCTGGAACGTATCGGGGACGATGCCGGTGTACTCGGCGTCGATCACCGCGCCGTTGTGCTCGACCTTGAACCGGTACTCCAGGGTGTTCGGCTTGACGAGCCTCGACCCGGGCACCACGAACCCGTGCACCTGCAGCTTCTTGCCGGACCACCTTTCGGGCTCGGCCAGGACCTCGTCGACGTGCATGTAGTACGCGACCTCGGCCTGCGTCGTTACGTAGAGCAGTCCCCCGAACGCGACGATCAGAACCAAGGTAGTCGCGATCATCGCGATCGTCATCTTCACGGTCTTGGCTGGCATGGCTGCTGCATCCTCCAGGCGCGAACCGAATCGCCCGCGGGTCAAGGATACCGTGCCGGCGCCCGGACGGTCAACGGCCCGGCACGGTCGAAGCGCACCGCGCTGCCGCCGGCGCGGTGGCCGCCGCTTCGAGGACTTCCGGGAGCGCCGGGCCCCGGCGCGGCCTGACGGGTCCTCACGAATCCGACGTGCGCCCGGACCGGCCGGAACGGCGATCAGGAAGCGCGCACGGCCCGCGGGTGCGATACTCCGCCGCCACCCCCAGCTCGTCGAGCAGGCCGTCGACCAGCTCGACGGGAAGCCCGACGACGTTGGTCCAGGATCCCTCGATGCGGGTGACGAAGCGCGACGCCCGCCCCTGTATCGCGTACCCGCCGGCCTTGTCGGCCGACTCGCCGCTCGCCACGTACCACGCGACCTCGTCCGCGCTCAGGGCCCGGAAGACCACGCGGGTCGACTGCACGCCGTCGCGGCGCCGGTGCGCGGCCCGCAGCGCGACGCCCGTCAGCACCTCGTGGGCCCGGCCGGACAGGCGCCGCAGCATGCGGGCGGCGCCGTCGTCCCCGTCCGGCTTGCCCAGGACGGCGCCGTCGACCACGACCACCGTATCGGCGCCGAGCACGACGGCCCCGGGATGGCGGGGAGCCACGGCGGCCGCCTTCTCGCACGCGAGCCGGCGCACCAGCGCCCGCGGCGTCTCGCCGGCGCGCCGGCGCTCGTCGACGTCGGCCGGCGCCACTTCGAACCGGTAGCCGGCGCGCGACAGCAGATCCGCCCGGCGCGGAGACCGGGACGCCAGTACGAGAGGCATGCGATCTTCTCTCACGCCTGGTCGGCCGGCGCCGCTTCGAACCGGCAGCCGGCGCGCGACGGCGGATCCGCCCGGCGCGGAGACCGGGACGCCGGTACGAGAGGCATGCGCCCTTCCCACGCCCTGTCAGGCGGGCGTTCCCCGCCCGCCGGCGCATGGCGGCGTTCGCCGGACGTTCTCTGTCCGCCGCCCCTTCCGGGCGCGGCGGTGCGAACGCGGGTTCCGCCGCGGGCGGCATGGCGACAGATGTTACATTACGGCGAACCGGCGGGCGGGGGCGGCGCGAAGCGGAGGGAACGGCAGGTCGATGATCGCCGCGCGGCATTGCACGACGGACGCGCTGGCGCGGTTGCTGCGCGGCCAGCCGCTGTCGCCCGGGAAAGTCTCGCTGGCGTGGCGGACCGCGGTCGGGCCGGCCGTCGCCCGGGTCACGGACGCCGCGCTCGGTCCGGACGGCGCCCTGGCCGTGACCGCGGCCGACGCGCACTGGACCCGCGAGCTTCGCCGCTCGCACCGGTTGCTCACGACCCGCCTGAACCAGTTGCTCGGAGACGGCGTCGTGACGCGCATCGACGTGTCGAGCCGCACGATCCGGTGAGGAGGAGCGTTCCCATGCGAGAGTCGGTCATCGTCAGCGCCGCGCGTCTGCCCACCGGGAAGTTCCTCGGCGCCCTCAAGAGCCTGCCGGTCACCGACCTCGGGGCCCGGGTGGTGCGCGAGGCGGTCGCCCGCGCGGGCATCGAGCCGGGGCTGGTCGACGAGTGCATCCTGGGCAACGTCGTCTCCGCCGGCGCCGGCCAGGCCCCGGCCCGGCAGGCGGCGATCCGGGGCGGCCTCGGCGACCACGTGGCGGCCCTGACCGTCAACAAGGTGTGCGGCTCCGGGCTCAAGGCGGTCATGCTCGCCGCGCAGGGCATCGCCACCGGAGACATCGACGTCGCGGTGGCCGGGGGCATGGAGTCGATGAGCAACTGTCCGTACCTGCTGACGCGGGCGCGCGAGGGCATGCGCATGGGCAACGCCGAGGTCCTCGACTCGATGATCCACGACGGCCTGTGGTGCGCGCTGGAGGACCAGGGCATGGGGATCGCCTGCGAGGCGGTGGTCGAGCGCTACGGCGTCTCGCGCGAAGACCAGGACGCGTTCGCCGCCGCGAGCCACCACAAGGCGGCGCGGGCCATCCGCGAGTGCTGGTTCGAGGACGAGATCCTGCCCGTCGAGATCCCGCGGCGGCGCGGGGACCCCGTGCGGGTCGCCTGCGACGAGCCGGTGCGGCCCGACACCAGCGCCGAAGCTCTCGCCAGGCTGCGGCCGGCCTTCAGGAAGGACGGCGGCACGGTGACCGCCGGGAACGCGCCGGGGGTGAACGACGGCGCCGCGGCCGTCGTCGTCATGGCCGCCGACCGGGCCGACGACCTCGGCCTCGCGCCGATGGCCCGGGTCGTCGGACAGGCGGTGAGCGGGCTCGCGCCGAAGTGGCTGCTGATGACCCCGGTCGAGGCGGTCCGCAAGCTGCTGGCCAAGGTGGGCTGGTCGATGGACGACGTCGACCTCCTGGAGCTGAACGAGGCGTTCGCGGCCCAGGCCGTCGCGGTCGTCCGCGAGCTGGACATCGACCCCGGGAAGGTCAACGTCAACGGCGGCGCGGTCGCCCTCGGCCACCCCATCGGGGCCAGCGGCGCCCGCATCCTGACGACCCTGCTCTACGCCATGCGGCGCCGGGACGCCCGGCGCGGCGTGGCCACCCTGTGCCTCGGCGGCGGCAACGGCGTGGCCCTCGCCGTCGAGCGATAGAGGAAGGATGTCCGCTCCTTTCCACGCCACGAGAGTGAGGCCGCACGTCATACCGAATCCGGCGCCATGCCTTGAGTGCCTCCTTACAGCGTCCAGACGACCACCTTGCGGCCGTCCTCCCGACGCTCGCTTTCGCCCGTTTCGCCGGCGCCGCCCCGGCGTTCTTCCGCGCCGCCACCACCCCGGCGCTCCCCGCGGCGCCGGTCGATCACCACCAGGTGCCCTTCCTCCGCCCCGCACCGCGCCATGTAGTCCAGCGTCTGTTCCACGCCCTGCTCGACCGTCCACGCGAGACTCCGGCGGTCCGAATCGCGCAGCACCTTGCACTCGACCACGAACCGTTCCCACAGGTCCGACGGCTGGCCCGCCTCGCGCGGCCACCGCACCAGCAGGTCCGTCCGGCCCCGCCCCAGGCCGTACTCCCGCTCGATGCGGCCGCCGCCGTTCACCACCCGCTGCAGGTACGCCTGCAGGATGAGCTGAGGACCGGCCTCGGGATAATCGCCGAAGCGTCCCAGCCAATGCTCCGCGTGCTCGCCGAAGAAGGTGCGGAACGCCGTCAGCAGCTTCGTCACGTTCAGCCGTCCGTCGCCGTCCACGTACCACGCCGCCTGCACGTCCAGGCTGTCCTGCAACACGTACGCCAGCTCGCGCGGCACCACCTCCGCGTAGATCGGGTTCGCCATGCGCGGCGGCGAATCCGGCGCGAGCAGACCCAGGTCGCGCGCGTACTCCAGGTCGCGGGCGTCGTGCCGGACCGCGCCGCCGCTCAGGATGGGTTCGACGACCCGCCGCACCCGCGCCTCCTCCAGCTTGTGCGCCAACTGGTCGAGATGCGTGCGCCGCGACCGGATCAGTTCCTCCCGCGCGGCATAGATGGCGTCGGCTTCGATGGTCCGCGAGCGGTCCCTGCCCGTCCGGTCGTCGAAGCACGCCCCCGCGCACAGCGCGTTCACCAGCCACGGCTGGCCCCGCGTCTGCGTCCACACCGCGTCGAGCGCCGCCGGTGTGAACCGCTGACCCGTCTCGTCGGTGTGCTGGGCCACGAGCGCCCGCGTCTCCGCTTCGGTGAAATCGCCCAGGCGCAGCGACTTCGCCGCCACGTTGAAGGGGCTGCCGCCGGCGACGACCTCACCGGCGCTCGTCCGGATGCGGTAGTCGCGGACGTCCCTCACCCCGCACAGCAACACGCTTTGCGGAAAACCCCGCGGGCGTTGCTCGTAGCCGGCGCGAAGCTGGCGCAGCACCGACAGCAGGGTGTCGCCGACCAGCGCGTCGATCTCGTCCACCAGCAGCACCAGCGGGGTGGGTTCCGCCATGCACCAGCGCATGAGCACCCCCCTGAGCGCGCTTTCCGGCCCCATGTCCGCCAGGACGTCGAGCCAGACTCGGGAGGGGTAGTCGTCGCCCAGCAGCAGCGCGCTGTCGGCCAGGCTGCCCAGAACGGCGCGAACGCCGCGCGCCACGTCGTCGCGCGCCACCTGGGCGACTTCGACGTTCACGTTGACGCAGCGGAAGTCGCCCGCTTCGCCGCTGTTCAGCAGATCGCGCAGGGCGATGAGCGCGGAGGTCTTCCCCGTCTGGCGCGGCGCGTGCAGCACGCAGTACTGCTTGGCCCGAATCAGGGTCAGGAGCTCGTCGACGTCCACGCGTTCCAGCGGCCGGACGGCGTAGTGGTCGTCCGGGCGCACCGGGCCAGCGGTGTTGAAGAAGCGCATGAGCCGATTATGGCAGCCGCCGCGCCCGGCTGCGCGGACGCCCGCGGGCCGGCCCGGCGGTGGATGCCGCGGAGCCGCCCGCCGAGCCGGCCGCCCGGCGACCAGCTCGGCGCAGAACGCGGTCCACCGTCGGCTACTTGAAAATCCTGCAACCCGCGTCGGCCGGCGCGGATGGACGTCCTGCGCACGCCCGCTCCGAGGCGAAAGTCAGATCATCACGCAACATGTTGATTCAATTATGGATATTATTCTGTAGCCATTCTACTTTCGCTTGACACGAATCCGGCACGATCCTAGAATGCAGGAAGTCGTGCCCCCGGAGCCGGCGCCGCACGAGGTCGACGCCCGGGGCCGACGGGACGCCGCGTTCGCCGGCGCGGCGCCGGAACGTCCGCACCAGGACGTGGAGAGGTCGAGAGGTACTCATGCCCGAAGAACGGAACCTGCGCGAGCGCGACAAGGCCATCGACGTGGCGGTGGGCCAGATCGAGAAACAGTTCGGCAAGGGCGCCATCATGCGGCTCGGCCAGAACGCGGTCACGGCGCTTCCCCACATTTCGACCGGATCGATCAGCATCGACCACGCCCTCGGAATCGGCGGCGTCCCCCGCGGCCGCGTCGTCGAGATCTTCGGGCCCGAGGCCTCGGGCAAGACCACCCTGACCCTGCAGATCGTCGCCCAGGCCCAACGGCGCCGCGGCGCCGCCGCGTTCGTCGACGCCGAACACGCCCTCGACCCCACCTACGCGAAGAAGCTGGGCGTGGACCTCGACAACCTGCTGGTCTCGCAACCGGACCACGGCGAGCAGGCTCTGGAGATCGTCGAGGTCCTGGTGCGGTCGGGCGGGGCCGACGTCGTCGTCGTCGACTCGGTGGCCGCCCTCGTCCCCAAGGCCGAGATAGACGGCGAGATGGGCGAGGCGCAGGTCGGACTGCAGGCGCGGCTGATGTCCCAGGCCCTGCGGAAGCTCACCGCGGTGGTGGCGAAGTCGTCCACCTGTCTCGTCTTCATCAACCAGCTTCGCGAGAAGATCGGGGTCATGTTCGGCAGCCCCGAGACCACCACCGGCGGGCGCGCGCTGAAGTTCTACTCGTCGGTCCGCATCGACATCCGCCGCATCGGCGCCATCAAGGACGGTGATCAGGTCGTCGGCGGCCGCACCCGGGTCAAGATCGTCAAGAACAAGCTCGCCCCCCCGTTCCGCATCGCCGAGTTCGATCTGGTGTACGGCGAGGGCGTCTCGCGCGCCGGCGACCTGCTCGACCTCGCCGTCGCCCACCGCGTGGTCGAGAAAAGCGGCACGTGGTTCTCGTACGACGGCGAGCGGCTCGGGCAGGGGCGCGAGCGCGTCAAGCAGTTCCTGAAGGAGCACACCGAGGTGTTCGAGTCGATCGACGCCCGGCTGCGGAAGGCGCTGCATCTCCCCGCCGACGCCGAGCCGCGTCCGGCAACGGCGACGCCCGGTCTGCGCGCCGCGAAGTAGAGTGTGAAGGAAGCGGCAGGGCAGGTTCCCCAATGAGCGAATCCACGACCATCGTCGTCTCCATCATCGGCGCCGCCGTCGGCATCGTGAGCGTGCTCGGCATGATGCTGCGTAACCTCGCCACGAACGTGGCCAGGCAGTTCGAAGCCATCGACAAGCGGTTCGAAGCCGTCGAAAAGCGGTTCGAAGCCATCGAAAAGCGGTTCGACGAACGGTTCGAAGCCATCGACAAGCGGTTCGAAGCCGTCGACAAGCGGTCCGACTCGATCGCCGGACGGCTCGACGCCGTCGCCGAACAGTGCGACTCGACGGCCAGACGGCTCGACGAACTGAAGACGGACATGCAGAATCAGTTCGCCGAGACGAACCGCCGTCTGCAACGCATCGAGACGCGGATCGACGACACGAACAAGCGGATCGACGCCGTTGGACGGGACGTCGCCGCACTGCGCGACCGCACCGGCGCGCTGGAAGGCAGCCTCGCGACCTTCATGAGCGAGCGCCGCGGCGCGAACGCCGCGTGATCCTCCAACGAGGCCGGCTTCGGCGGGCGCCGGAAGCTCGGAGGCCATCGCCAGCCGGCGCCGGTCGTCCCCGTGATCGGTCTCATGCGCCCTTCTCACGCCTTGTCAGGCGGGCGGCGCTCTCCGCCCGCCAACGCTCCCCGCTTGCCGACGGCTCCCCGCTTTGCATTTTCCGAACCAACATGATATGACTACCATTGCAATGGTAGTCAGTATTGACTCAATGCAAAACTTCAAGTCCGTCTACTTTGCGGATCATCCTGGAGGCGACGCCAAGCGGCGCAACGTGAAGCTCGCGTTCGGTCCCGGCGATGTCGATCTGTTCCAAGTGATCAGACCCCTCGCGAGCGAGGAAATCCGCCGTCTCCTGGGCTGTCGCACCTTCCGCGATCTGAAGGCTCGCGCGACGGCGGAAGGGAGAAGTCTGAATGCATACAGCTTGGGGCGTCTCCGCAAAGCGGTGACTGCATTGAATTCCACTCAACTGGATCTCTTTACCCATGAACGTCTGGAAGATTTGCCGTCTTCGGTTACCGGGTCGGGCGAAAAAATCCACGAAAAGGTATGCAGGTCCGTCGACCACGTGCCGATACGTAAAGTATGGCGCGCAGGAACGATGACCGCGGCGGTTCGATGGGACCTGGACCCCAGCGGGACCCCCGGGACGTGCGCATCGAACACCTCGAACGAGAAAACGCCACGCTGATCGAGGAGCAGGACCACCTGAAGCGCCGCATCGAGGGCCTGGAGAAGGCACTCGAGGCCGCGCGGCGCGCCGGACGCCGGCAAGCCGCCCCCTTCGCCAAGGACCGCCGCCAGGGAACCGGACGCCCCCCGGGGCGGCGCGCCGGCGCGCAGTACGGGAAGCAGGACCCCGACCCGGGTCGACGAGATCTATGCGGCGCCGACCCCGAAGACGTGCCCGGACTGCGGCGGCGACATCGCCCTGGATCGAGTGGCGGAGCAGTATCAGGAAGACGTGCCGGACGTGCGCCCGCTGGTGCGCCGCTTCGACGTCGAGGTGGTCACTGCGCGCAGTGCCGGCGGCGCGTGCAGGGCCGGCATCCCTTGCAGACCTCCGATGCGCTCGGCGCGGCCGGCGTGCAGTTGGGGCCGAACGTCGCCGCCCTGACCACCGAACTGCACACCGGGTGGGGCCTGCCGCTGGACAAGACCGTCCGCGTGCTGGAGACCCGGTTCGGGCTGCACGTGACCAGGGGGGCTGGTCCGGCTGCTGCACCGCACGGCCGACGCGGCCGCGCCCGCGTATGCAGCGCTGTGCGAGCAGGTCCGCCGCAGCCCGGTGGTCACGCCCGACGAGACCGGCTGGCGCGTGAACACCGAACCCTGCTGGCTGTGGGCGTACGCCACCCCGGAGACGACGGTGTACTCCATCCGCGCCGGCCGCGGGTTCGCCGACGCGGCCGCCGTGCTCGGCGCCGACTTCGCAGGCGTGCTGGTGCGGGACGGGTAGGCGGCGTATCGCGGCTTCGAGCACGCGCCCCACCAGACCTGTCTGGCGCATCTCCTCCGGCGCTGCGCACCGCCCGCCAACGCCATCTCGACCCGCGTGCCCTGTTCACCACGATGCTGCGCGCCCCCGAACCTGTCGTCCCCGAAGCCCTCGCCCTGCCGCCGCCCGCCTGACGGCCGGCGGCGCGGGAACCACGAATCCGTTCCGCCCGGGCCCCGCGCGGCCCGCGACTCCGCGCGGCCCACGCCCCCGGACCGACACTCGCGCGAGCCGCGTTCCGACAACCCCGGCTCTCCGCCATCTCGACGCCGGGCCGGTCGCAACCGCCCCGGCCTGCTCCACGTCCGGGCTTCGCCGCCGCGCCGAGGAGAACGCCGCGCCGACGGGCCGGTGAAGATCCGCGGCCGGAACACTCCGCGCGCCGCCCCTCCATACAGGCCGAAAACCCGTCCCGCCAGAACGACAAAACCGTGCACGACGCAACATCGTCATGCCGTACTTCCCCGAACGTCCGCTCCATTTCGCCTCTGTGACACGGGCGAAATCGGCCCGGACACCCGGTAACCGAAGACGATTTGCCTTTTGACCCGATTCAGGCGACATATCGAGGAGGTGTCACCGAACCGTTACACGATTGGTACCCCTACCTGGAAGGCTACTCGCCCGACTTCGTCGAGAAGGCCCTCGGCGCATTCGCTCCCGCCGCAACACGCATCCTCGATCCGTTTGCGGGGACCGGGACGACGCCGTTGACGGTGGCGTCGTCCGGCAAGAAGTGCTTCTACTGTGAGCTCAATCCCGTGCTTCAATTCCTTATCGATACCAAGGTGCGGGTTCTGTCCATGCCTGAACGGCGTCGGCTTCGGCTGGCCTCCCGGCTCCGAAATTTGGCGCGCCGCCTCCGGTCGTCACTTGCGGAATGTGAACCCGACGGCCGACTCGCATCGGCCTATTCCGCGTCCTTTGGCGACAGCATGTTCTTCCCCCCCGCTGCTTTCGATACCTGTCTCCGGTTGCGAGCCTGGCTCGACAGACTCCACCGTGAGGATCCCGACGCCGCATCGGCCGCCACGGTGGCGTCAGTCGCGGCGCTCGTTCCATGCTCGAATATGGTCCGGCGGGGCGATCTTCGCTTTCGCACGGAAGCCGAGCGAAAGAGCATCGTCGGCAACCTGACCATCGAGGTTCACCACAGACTTCGCTCCATTGCGCAGGACGTCACCGGTCTGCAATCCGTCACCGACACGCCTGTCTTCATCGCTGGCGACGCCAAACGCCTCGGTCATGTCCCCAGCGTCAATGTCGACGCGATCCTTACGTCCCCTCCTTATCTGAACGGAACGAACTATTTTCGGAACACCAAAATCGAACTCTGATTCCTGCGAGCGCTGTCATCGACCGGCGATCTGACAGCCTTCCGGCGCAAGACCATCACCGCCGGCATCAATGACGTCACGACCGGAAAGACCGCGCATCCGGTTTCTCGGAACGTTGAGCGAGTGGTTCGGTCGCTCGAAAGCCAAGCGTATGATCGCCGCATTCCACGCATGGTGTTGAACTATTTTGCGGACATGAAACAGGTTTTCGACGGACTGCTGCAACATGCCGAGCCTTCATCGCGGCTAATCCTGGACATCGGCGATTCCTCCTATGCCGGGGTCCGCGTGGACACACCGTCGATTCTCGCTGATCTGCTGATGGCCGATGGTTGGAGAGTTGACCGAGAATCGGTTTTGCGTCAGCGGCTCTCGCGAGATGGTCGCCCCCTTCGCCAAGTCCTCATCATCGCAACAGCGCCGTCGAGCAAATGCGCAGCGCGGCCCGATGCAAGGGCATCACAGCAGTCGAAGAAATGGAACGCATTCAAAAATGATCTACCTCACCAGCGAGGAGATTTCGCCAAACGAAACTGGGGCAACCCGCTGCACTCGCTATGCTCCTACCCGGGCAAGCTCAAACCTTCGCTCGCCCATCACCTGGTACGGGTCTTCACGAATCCTGGCGATCGTCTTCTGGATCCGTTCGGTGGTGTGGGGACGGTCGCATTCGAAGCGGCATTGCAGGGCGTCACTGCATGGACTTTCGACATCAGCCCGGTGGCGGTGCCCGTAGCCGCGGCGAAACTCGGTTCGGCAACCGCCGATGAATGCCTGACCGTGCTGGATGCGCTCGGGCAGTTCATCAGGACACGCCATCCAACGACTACGGAAAGGGAAGAAGCTCATACCATCCGGTTCAACGGCCCGCTTCCAGACTACTATCACCCGAGAACGTTGGACGAGATTCTGGTGGCTCGCCGTTTTTTCAGGGAAAACCAGCTTGCGGGGAACGGGCCCACGCTGGTCTTCGCCTGTCTACTTCACATACTCCACGGCAACCGCCCCTATGCACTCAGCCGCCGCTCGCACCCGATCACACCATTTTCTCCAACAGGCAAGGCCGAATACAAAGAATTGACCGTCCAGTTGGGCGAGAAACTCCGGCGTTCGCTGGCCGCACGGCGACCGCGTACTTTCGTTCCTGGTTCGTCACTGTCTCAAGACGCCACTGGCCACTGGCCACTGGCCGTTGATCGACTGGACGCAGTGATCACGTCACCGCCGTTTTACGACAGCACCCGCTTCCACGTAGCGAACTGGATTCGTTTGTGGTTCGCGGGATGGACAAACACGGATTTCAAGGAACGTCCCCTGGCGTTCGTCGACGAGCGACAGAAAGCAGATTTCCGCGTCTACGAACCGATCATCAGGCAAATCCGCGAACGGCTGAAGCCCGGCGGCGTATGCATGTTTCATCTCGGCAAGAGCCGAAAGTGCGACATGGCCCAAGAAATATCCAGAATTGCCCGGCCCTGGTTTCGCAACGTCGAGATCTTTGCGGAAAGCGTTGCACACTGCGAATCCCATGGCATCAGCGACAAGGGGGCCGTCGTCGAGCACACGTACCTTGTAATGAGCTAGACTTGGTTCACTCATCCTTTTCGTCCGATTCCCGAAGGTGATCGGGAACATGGGCACGAATGTAATCGTCGTGAAGAATGCTGAACTCGCCCTCCTCGATCACTCGATCCTCCTGCTGATGGACCAATCGGTAATCGAAAAATTTCGTCTCCCCGCCGGCCTCGTGAATGAACGCGCATTCAGGACAGCCGATCTCGAAATCCGGCCCGATCTCATCTTCACGAATGATGATGAACTCCTGACAGCTATCGTTCAAGCACTGGAATCCCTTGAACACGACATCGCCCATGCCACGGACATGGGACGGCCGCCGTTGCCCCTTTTTCTCTACTCTTGTGTATGGAACTCGACGCGCCATGCCAACGGCTCCAGCAGTGAACCCCCGTCGCCCTCGTCCTGGAGATCGGTGGAGAAGAACCGACCGGACCGGAGTCCTCGACGAAGACCGGTGGGGCCGCGTGATATCGTGAAGAGGCGTCGTCGCTTCCTGAGATGATGGCGAGTTGTGCGTTCTGCGCCCGCGTCGAATCGACGATCACCGAACCACTTGCGGACCGTTCGAAGACTCGCGGCTTGTGGTCGACGGCCCCCGACTACGGCGCCGGGTACTCCATGGTGAACGGGTCGGGCAGCGGAATCCGCACGGCCGGGCCGGGGCGCAGCGCCTCGAGGGAAAACTCGGGCCGTTCGGGGTCGCCGGCGAGAATCGCCTCGAGGTTGCCGACGACGAGAACGACGAGCGCCTCCGGGGCGAGGTAGCGCCCGGCCGCGTCCAGGACCTCCTCGACCGTCACCGCCGCGACGTTCTCTCGATAGGCGGCGAGATAGGACGGGTCCCGGCCGGTGTACTCGTCCCGGACGAAGAGGCCGGCCGTCGAAGCCGCGCTCGAGAAGTTCCGGGAGAACGTCTCCACGAAGTAGGCGATCGAGTTCCGCAGCTCCTCCTCGGTGACCGGCTCGGTGCGCATGCGCTCGATCTCTTCGAGCACGATCGCGGCGGCCCGGGCGACGGTCTCGCTGCGCGACTGGAACCCGGCCCGGAACACCCCTTCGTAGTAGACTCCCAGCCCGAAGTTCGAGCTGGCGCTGTAGGCCAGCCCCTCGTCGGAGCGGACGCGCGTCAGGAGGCGGGCGCTGAACCCGCCCCCGCCGAGGATGTCGTTCATCACCAGGAGCTTGTAACGGTCGGGGTTGTCGCGCGTGGCGCCCAGATGGCCGATGACGACCCGCCCCTGGTTCACGTCCGGCTTGTCGACGAGGTAGAGACCGGGCGACGGCGTGAAGTCCGGCGCGGGTACCGGCGCGACCGGCGCCGCGCCGGCCTCCCATCCCTCGAAGCGCCGTTCCAGCTCCGCGAGAATGCCGGCGGTGTCGACGTCCCCCGACACCGCGACGAGGAAGTTGCCGGGATGATGGTACGCGCGGTGGAACGCCGCCAGATCGTCGCGCGTGATCGCCTCGATCGACGCCCGGGTCCGCGGCCGGGTCGAGAAATGCGCGTCGCCGCGCATCAGCCGCTGCCATTCCCGCCGTTCGATGGTTCCGGTCGCGTCGTTGCGCCGCTCCATCTGCTGCAGGGCCTGGCGTTTCGCGAGGGCCAGCCGATCTTCGTCGAACCCCGGGTTCGCGAGCATGTCGAAGAAGAGGTCGAGGCAGGCGTCGAGGTCCCGGGTCAGGCAGTTCATGCTGGCGCCCCCGGAAGTGGCGCCGATGCTGCTGTCGATCTGCGCGGCGAGGTAGGCGGCCTCCTCGTCGAAGTCGGCCGCGCTCGTCGTGGTGGTTCCCCCCGCCCGCATCTGGCTCCCGGTGAGGGCGGCCAGCCCCGCCTTGTCCGGCGGGTCCAGATACGCGCCGGTGCGGACGGTGACCGCCACCGTCACCAGCGGCAGCTCGTGGTCCTCCACGACGAATACGACGACGCCGTTCGAGAGCACGTGCCGGTGGTCGGCGGACGCCGGCGGCGTGAAGTCGAGCATCTCGTACGTCAGCTCGGAGGGGTGGGCGGGAATCGGCTGCGCGGCGGCGACCGCCGCCAGCATCACGCCGAGCGCTCCGAGGCCCGCGGCGCGGACCCCGCGCGCCGCCGGCCGCCGGCGCCCCCGCGTCATCGTCCGCCCTCCTGCGCCGCCTGCCGCTCGCGCAGCATCTCCAGCACTACCGCCACCATGTCCTGGTTCCCGGGCGGCGCCTGCGACGCCATCTGTTCGAACCGCTCGATGAACTGCGCCGTCTGCTCCGCGTTCAACTGGCCGATCACCGCCTGCATCTGCCGAATCCGGGCCTGTTCCTCCGGGTCGAGCCCGGCGAGGCGGGGGTCCGCCGGCTCGTCCGAGGCCTTCCGGTAGTAGATGGCCACCGTCCGGTTCTCGGGCTCGAAGTAGGTGTTCGCCACCCGCATGACGTCGTCCGCGGTGACCGCCTCGTAGAGCCGCGGGTCGGAGTTGATGGTCTCCCAGCCGCGGTACGCCTCGCGCATCAGCAGCGAGTACATCAGGAAGAAGTTGCCCTGCAGCTCGCGGAAAGTCGAAGCGGCGTTCTGGTTCTTGACCTTCTGGAGCTCGCGCGGGTCCACCGGCTCGGTCTTCAACCGCTCGATCTCGGCGTACAGCGCCTGCTCCACCTCCTCCGGCGCATGCCCCTCGGCCGCGGTTCCGCGCAGCTCGAACATGCCTTCGAACTTGAAGCCGGACTGTCCGCCGGAGGCCCGGGTGGCCACTCCCTGGTCCTCCACCAGCGCCTTGTAGAGACGCCCGGTCCGGCCGCTCAGCAACTGGCCCAGCACCACGAGGGCCGGCTCGTCGACGTGCCCGTCCGGCACCGAGTGATAGCGGACGACGGCCTGCGGGTTGGTCTCGGCCCAGGCGAGCATCCGCTTTTCGGCCATCTGCGGCATCTCGCGCGTGCGCGGCTGCGGCGGGGGGCGATCGCCCCGCTCCAGCCGCCCGAAGTAACGCTCGGCGAGGGCCTTCGCCTCGCCGGGGTCGAAGTCGCCCACCAGCGCCGCCGTCAGGTTGTTCGGCGCGTAGTACAGATCGAAGAACGCCAGCGCCTCCTCGCGGGTGACTCCCTCGATGTCGCTCGGCCAGCCCACCACCGGCCAGCCGTACGGCGACGACTGCCAGAACAGCGCCTCGAACTGCTCCTGGAACTTGCCGGTGGGCGTGCTTTCGGTGCGCAGACGCCGCTCCTCGCGCACGACGTCGCGCTCGGCGTAGAACTCGCGGAAGACGGGGTTCAACAACCGGTCCGACTCCATCCAGAACCACAGCTCCAGCTTGTTCGCGGGGACGTTCACGAAGTACAGCGTGAAGTCGTAGCTGGTGCCCGCGTTCATCCCCGAGGCGCCCTGCCCCGAGTAGGTCCGGCTGAAGTCCTCCTTGACGATCAGCTCCTCCTGCCGGGCGAGCAGCGCCTCGAACCGGTCCGTCAGCTCCCGGTGACGAGCGCTCCGCCGGGCCGGATCGCCGGCGTCCTCGATCCGCCCCAGCCGCTCCGCTTCGAGCAGGGCCGCCTCTTCGACGCGGAGCGCCGCCTTCACCCGGTCGAGCTCGGCGATGATCTGCAGGTCCTGCTCGACGTTGCGGGTGCCGATGGCCGCGGTCCCCTTGAACATCATGTGCTCGAAGAGATGCGCGACCCCGGTGATGCCGGGGCGCTCGTGGACCGATCCGACCTTGGCCACCCACCCCGCCGCCACGTTCGGGTCCCCCGGCCGCGGCAGCAGCAGCAGCGTCATCCCGTTGTCGAGCACCACCTCCTCGACCGGCACCTGTTGCCCCGCCGCTCCGCCGGCGCACGCCACGGCGAGCGCCAACGCTCCGATACCTGTCCTCATGATGCCTCCCGCCCCGTCGCCGACCCCGCCGGGCCGGCCGATTTCCGGCTTCTCCACCACCTCTGAAAGAGAGGCGCCCCTCCGCACGAAGCGCCGCCTCCGCACGAAGCGCCGGCCGCGCCGAACCTGGGCCGCAGCCGGACATACGGTACACCAGGAACGCGGCGGCCGCCCGCGAACCGACGCGCGCCCGCGCCCCGAGCCGGCCCGGAACGCGGGCTTCCCGTCGATGCTATACTGCTTGGCCTGATCGTCGCGAACGAAAGGAACGAGCACGACTTGGCCAATCACAAGCACACGCTGAAGGCTCACAAGCAGGACCTCGTGCGGCGGGCCCGGAACCGCGCGTTGCGCACCCGGTTGCGCGGCGCCCTCAAGTCCTTGCGCGCGTCCATCGATCAGGGCGACGTCTCCGGCGCCCGCTCGGCATTCGGCGGCGCCGTGTCGCTCATCGACCGCATGTCCGCCAAGGGCGTGATCCACGACAACACCGCGGCCCGCTACAAGTCCCGTCTCGCCCGGCGCCTCGCCGCGGCGGCGGAATGACCCCGGCCCCGGCCCCGAACGGCGGCCCGGGGCGGCCGGCCCTCACGACTCGCACAACTCCACGACCAGCCGCTCCAGCAGCACCCGGGGGTCGCCGGCCGAGCTCTTGATGTCGAGGTCCGTGCGGTAGAGAGACTCCACCGCCTCCGCGACGCGGTGGTTCGGCATCCGGGTTCTCACCACCCACGCCAACTGCCCCAGGACCATGTAGGGCGCGGCCCCCGATTCGACGATCAGGGCCAGTTCCCGCAACGCCGCCGCGGCCTGTCCGCGCTCGATGGCGCGGGCCACCGCCCAGTCGTCGTGGGCCGCGGCCGGTCCCGCCACCATTCTGGCGTCTTCGAGCCCGACGGCGGGCTCGTCGCCGACGAACAGCAGCAGCCTGTCGACCTCGCCCCGCAGCCGGGGCAGGTCGGGTCCGGCCCGCGCGGCCACGAAACGCGCCGCCGCGGGGTCGATGGACCGGCCCGCGGCGGCTACCCGCCGCCGCACCCAGCGCTCGGCGTCCGGCACGGAAGCCAGCGTGTCTCCGGCCACCTGCGTGGCCGCCTCCAGCAGGCGCGCGGTGGTCCGGCGGCGCCGGTCGACGCCGGCCGCCACCAGCACGAGGACGGCGTGCGGGTACGGGTTCGCGAGATACTCCTCGAACGCGGCGAGGTCGGCGGCGGTCGCCCGGCTCTCGCGCTTCGGCGCGAGGCAGCGCTCCGCCCGGCGCACGATCACGATGCGCCGGGCGGCCATCATCGGCAGGGTCGCCGCCGCCTCGACGACCTGCCGCAGCGTGGCCTCGGCCCCGTCGATCCGTTCCACGTTGAACGCCCGCAGCCCCTCTTCGACGGCCTGCTCGAACGCATCGGCCACCTCCGCCTTCTCGATTTCGTCGTCGCCCAGCACCAGATAGACCGGGGCGAGGTCGCCGGCCGCGATCCGCTTCCGGGCGTCGCGGGGCGTGATGGCGGACATGGGCGCTTCGAGCGCGGGCGTTCCCGGAGATCGATGCCGGCCGCGGGCGGACCCCGCCCGGTCAGAACGCTTCGAGTATGGAGCTCACCACGGTGCGGGCGAAGTCGCGGGCGACCCGCTGCACGGCGTTCGACTGCTGTCCGAAGAAAAGCGTCGCATCGACCGGCCCGCCGCCGCCCGAGGCCACGTCGTACTCGTCGCTGAACGAGAGCGACCGGTTCTCCCAGAGCACTTCGCCGGTCGTCAGGTCCCGGAACTCGATGTCCGCCTGCACCGTGAATATGTACCGCGACGCCTGCTGCTGGGCGGTGAACGTCGCGGGAGCGATGGTCACGCGGCGGATGGCGCCGGTGAGCAGGGCGTCGACGCCGGTGTCGGCGGCGACCACCCGGTATCGGCCTCGTCCGATGAACTCGGAGCGCACCTGCTGGGTCAGGGACTGCTCGATCTCGAACACCGTGGTGTCGTTCTCGAACAACGGCACGCCGATGGTCCGGATGTAGTCGGGCAGGAACGTCCCCTGCCCCGCCAGCGCATAGCCGCAGCCGCAGCCGAGGGCGGCCGCGCCCAACGCCAATCCGCCCAGCGCGCGCAGTCTTCGGGTCACGAAGCACCTCCTCCGCCCGCCCCACCGCCCGTGGGCTCCTGTCCGGGCGCGTCGTCCCGTCATCGGGCCACGACGTTCACGAGCTTGCCGCGCACCACCACCACCCGGACGATCTCCCGCCCGGCGGTGTGCGTCCGCACCGCCGACGCGGCCAGCGCCGCCGCCCGCAGGTTCTCTTCGGCGACGTCGGCGGCGACCGTCAGACGGGCGCGCAGCTTGCCGTTCACCTGCACCGGTACCACGACCTCGTCGGCCCGGGCCACTGCCGGGTCGAACCCGGGCCACGCCGCGGCGCGCAGCCCCGCGGCATGTCCGAGCCGTTCCCACAGCTCTTCGCAGAGATGCGGCGTGAAGGGCGAAAGCATCAGCACCAGGGCCTCCACCGCCTCCCGGAGCACGGCGCCGGTGGCCGCGGGCAGGGCCTCGGCGCGGGCGCCGGCCTCGGGCGCCGGCGTCACCGCGCACCGGTCGCAGAACGCATGGAGCGCGTTCACCAGCTCCATGAGGGCGGATACCGCGGTATTGAGATGCGCGCGGGGACCGAGGTCGGCCGAGACGCGCCGGATCGTGTCGTGGGTCTTGCGCCGCAGGGCACGGTGCGCGGAGTCGAACTCGTGCCCCTCGACCCCGCCCCGGGCCCCGTCCGCCAACCGCGGAGAGACCCGGGTCACGAGGCGCCACACCCGGGTCAGGAAGCGGAAGCTCCCCTCGAGACCCGAGTCGGTCCATTCGATCTCCTTCTCGGGGGGCGCGACGAACGTCTCGTAGAGCCGCAGGGCGTCGGCGCCGCAGCGGGCGATCATCCGGTCCGGGTCGACGACGTTGCCTTTCGACTTCGACATCACCGCGCCGTCGCGCAGCACCATCCCCTGCGTCAGCAACCGCGTGAACGGCTCGTCGTGCTCGACCATCCCCAGGTCCTTGAAGACCCGGCAGAAGAACCGCGAGTAGATCAGGTGCAGGATGGCGTGCTCGACCCCGCCGATGTAGAAGTCGACCGGCCCCCAGTAGCGGACCGTCGCGGGGTCGAAGGCCTGCTCGCGGTTCTTCGGATCGCAGAAGCGGTAGAAGTACCACGACGAGTCCACGAACGTATCCATCGTGTCGGTCTCGCGGCGCGCCGCTCCTCCGCACGACGGACAGGCGGTATCGACGAACTCGGGAATCTGCGCCAGGGGCGAGTCGCCCCGCCCGCTGAACTCGGCCGCTTTCGGCAGCTCGACCGGCAGGTCCGCGTCGGGCACCGGCTGCAGGCCGCAGGCCGGGCAGTGGATGATGGGGATCGGCGTGCCCCAGTAGCGCTGCCGCGAGATCCCCCAGTCCTTCAGCCGGAACTGCACGGCCGGGCGCCCGACGCCCCGCTGCTCGGCCGCCCGCGCCATCTCCGCCGGGGCGTCCGCGGTGGACCGCCCGGTGAACTCGCCGGAGCCGACCAGCACCCCCGGCCCCGCCCAGGCGGCGTCCAGCGCCGCCCCGTCGAGCGGCGCGCCGCCGGCCTCCTCGGGCTGAACGACGACCTCGACGGGGAGGCCGTACTTGCGCGCGAACTCGAAGTCGCGCTGGTCGTGGGCGGGCACCGCCATCACCGCGCCGGTGCCGTACTCGGCGAGCACGAAGTTGGCGATCCAGATGGGCGCCGGCCGGCCCGTGAACGGATTGACGCACCGGCGTCCGGTATCGAACCCCTCCTTCTCGACCGCGCCGGTCAGGCGGTCGGTCCGGTCCAGGGCCCGGAACCGCTCCACCTGCCGGTGGAACCCGGCCGGGTCCGGCGCCTGGTCGGCGAAGCGGGACACCAGCGGGTGCTCGGGCGCCAGCAGCACGAAGGTCGCCCCGCAGATGGTGTCGATGCGCGTCGTGAAGACCTCGATCTCGACCGCCGCGCCGCCGCCGGGGGCGGGTTCCGGCCCGATCGGCTCGACGGGGAACCGGACCAGCGCCCCGTCGGAACGCCCGATCCAGTTCCGCTGCATGGTGAGCACTTTCGCGGGCCACCCGCCGAGCCGATCGAGGCCGTCGAGCAGACCGTCGGCGTACTCGGTGATGCGCAGGAACCACTGATCGAGGTCGCGCGCCTCGACCGCCGACCCGCAGCGCCAGCACCTTCCGTCGACCACCTGCTCGTTGGCGAGCACGGTCGCGCAGTCCGGACACCAGTTGACCGTCGACCGCCTCCGGGAGACGAGACCGCGCTCGAACATCCGCAGGAACAGCCACTGGTTCCACCGGTAGTAGTCGGGGTCGCACGTCGCGATCTCGCGGTCCCAGGCATAGCTGATGCCGAGACGCTGCAACTGCCCCTTCATGTGGGCGATGTTGTCGCGGGTCCAGGTCTCGGGGTGCGACCGGTTCTTGATGGCCGCGTTCTCGGCCGGCAGGCCGAAGGCGTCCCAGCCGAACGGGTGCAGGACGTTGAACCCCTGCATCCGCTTCATGCGGGCGATGACGTCCCCGATCATGTAGTTGCGGACGTGTCCGACGTGCGCGTGCCCCGACGGATAGGCGAACATGACGAGGCAGTAGTACTTCGGGCGCCCCGGTTCGTCGGTCACCTCGAAGGCGCGCTCGTCGGCCCAGCGCCGCTGCCACTTCTTCTCGATGGCCCGCGGATCGTAGTCGGACACGGCGTACAGACTGGATTCGGAAGGGTCGGACCCGTGCGGACGGGCTGGTCGACGCGATTATAACAGTCCGCTGCGCGAACTTCGGCAGCTCCGACGCCCAGCCCGGCAAGCGTCGCGGCGCGGCCCGGCGGCGACGTTGGAGGTTCGCCGCGCGAAGCCTCGGCAGACGCCGGGCGCAACGCGGGGCCGCCAGGGGCCAGGGGCCGCCTGCCGCGGGAACAGGAACAGCCCGGTCTCAGGAGCGCAGCGCGGGCCACCAGGGGGCCAGGGCCCGCCGCACGGCCGGAATCACCCGGTCCGCCCGGCTCGTATCCCCCGCGACGGCGGGGGAAGGCGCCGGCGGTCCGGCCGCGAGGCGCGCCAGCGTGGAATCGAGGCAGGCCTCCAGCGCGGTCAGGTCGTACCCGCCCTCGGTGACCGCCGCCAGACGGCCGCCGCAGCAGCGGGCGGCGAGACGGCGCACATGGTCGGTCATGGCGTCGTAGCCGCCCGTCGACACCTGCATGCCTCCCAGCGGGTCCCGCGCGTGGGCGTCGAAGCCGGCCGAGAGCAGAATCAGGTCGGGGTCGAACGCGGCGACCACCGGTACGACCAGCTCGCGCATCGCCCGGTCGTAGTCGGCGTCCCCGGCGCCGGCCTCGAGCGGCACGTTCAGGGTGAAGCCGCGCCCCGCGCCCCGGCCGACGTCGCCGGCCGCGCCGGTCCCCGGATAGAACGGGTACTGGTGGAGCGAGACGTACAGCACCGCGGGGTCGTCGTAGAACATCCACTGCGTGCCGTTGCCGTGATGCACGTCGTAGTCGACGACCGCGACCCGGTCGAGCCCCGCCGCGCGCGCCGCCGCCGCCCCCACCGCGACGCTGTTGAACAGGCAGAAGCCCATGGCCCGGTCGGCCTCGGCGTGATGGCCGGGCGGACGCACCAGGGCCAGGGCCGGGGCGCCGTGCGCCAGGGCCGCCTCGACGGCCGCGACGACCGCGCCCGCCGCCAGCAGCGCCACCTCGGAGGACGCGTCCGACGTATAGGTGTCGGGGTCGAGCCGCAGCCGCCGTCCGGCCGTGTCCGCGATGCGGTCGACGTACGCGGGCCGGTGCACGCGGGTCAGCTCGCCCCGGGTCGCCGGCCGGGGCGGAGTCAGCACGCCGCCCGCCTCGACCCAGCGCCGGGCCACGGCGGTCATCACCTCGGCGCGGGCCGGCCGCTCCGGATGGCCGTCCGGCGGCCGATGATCGACGAACCGGTCGCTGCCGACGAGAACCATGGGGAACCTCTCGCGCCTTCCGGACCCCGTCCCCCGCTCCGGGCGACGGTCCGCGGCCGCCCGCGCGACCATCATAGCAGCCCGTGGTGGAACCTGCCGCACTGCGCCCGAAGGGCGCCGGCGATGCCGCAGGGCACCGGCGGACGGAGAACGTCCGTCCGGCGGACCTTGACACGATTTTCCCAACGGCGTCGGTTCGCCGGGACCAGCCGCGACCGACGCGCTGTCCGTCCCGTCGGTCGCTCCCCCGACCCGATGGTACGGCGAGCAGGGCGGAACGCCGCGGAACTTTTGGATTGAGTATCCGTATAACCCAATATCTGATTCATAAAAACTCAGGTTACTTGACTACACTGAAACAACCTGATACAGTCCTGAATCAGACGAGAGCGGAAACACCGCCGTCCCGTTCGTGAGGATGCGGACCGGACGGCAATCATCAACCCCCAAGGAGGAACCACCATGTTGAGCGTGACCCGCTGGAACCCGTTCGAGGAGCTCGGCAGCCTGCAACGGGAAATGGACCGGGTGTTCGGCCGCTACGTCGGCGAGGAACCGCCGGCGAGGGCGGCGTGGACGCCGGCCACCGAGATCCGCTCCGGCGACGACGGCTGGACGGTGCGCATGGCGCTGCCGGGGATCGACCCGGGCCAGGTCCACGTCGACCTGCACGGGGCCAGCCTGACCATTTCCGGGGAGCGGACGCGCACCGGCCCCGGCGACGGCCGCGGCTATCCCTCGGAGCTCCGCTACGGCCGCTTCGAGCGGTCGTTCACCCTGCCGGCCAAGGTCGACGCCGAGAAGGTCGGGGCGCGTTACGAGCACGGGATGCTCGAACTGACGCTGCCGCTGGCCGAAACCGCCAGGCCGCGCCGGATCGCCATCGACACGGCCGCGCCGGCCGGCGACGTGGCGGTCGAGGCGGCGTAGCCGCGGGCGCCGGTCCGTCGCACCGCCCGGGACGGGAAGCCGTCCCGGGCGGCCTGCTGTACGGACGAAACGATCCGGACGCGGAGGATCGACCGGGGCGCCGCTGCCGGCAGACGGTCGAACCTCGCCCCCCGTCCCCGCAGCCCCGGCCGTCCGTACCGACGGGCAGGCCGAGCAGGCGCCCGCGGCCGGCGCTCCCCGCACCGGCCCGGTCGATGCCCTGCAACGTGGAGCCGACCGTCACCCCCGCCGCCGCGGCCGGAACTCCCCGATCGCGGCTTCCCCTCCACGCGCACGCATCCGAGTGAAGTCTCCCCCGCACCGACGCCCGACGCCCGACTTCCGGTAGAATGCTCCCGGCGGCCGGGCGTCGATCGACCTCCGGCGCAGGAACCGAACCAGGAAAGGCGATGCTTCGACACCTCCTCTTCGCGTACCGGTTCAACCTCGACCGCGGCCGGGTGATGGTGAAGGACCTCTCGGACGAGCAGATGGTCCGGCAGCCGCACGGCGTGGTCAATCACCCCGCCTGGATCCTGGGCCATCTCGCCCTCTCGTCCGACGGCCTCGCGCGGCGGCTGGGGCGCGCGTCGACCCTGCCAGACGGATGGGCCGCGACCTTCGGCGCCGGCGGCGTGCCGAGCGCCGCCGCCGCCGACTTCCCCGGCCGCGACCGGATTCTCGACGAGCTCGCCGCGCAGCACGCGCGTGTCGCCGACGCCGTCGAGGCGGCCGACCCGGCCGTCTTCGCCGCCCCGTTCCCCGACGAACGCCGGCGGCGGACCTTCCCCACCCTCGGCGACTACGCGGTGTTCGTCATGACCACGCACGAGGGAAGCCACCTGGGCCAGATAGCGGCCTGGCGCCGCGCCATGGGCCTCGGGTCGGCCACCGGCGTCTGACCCGCGGCCGGGCGGACGCGCCGCCCGATCCCTGCTCTGCGAAGTCAGCGGCGTGGAGCGCACGGTGGGCGCCGCGGGCGGCGACGGGACCGGCGGCGGTCGCCCTGGCCGCCGGATTCGCTCCGGGCGCGGTGGTGGACGGTGTGAAGCGGCAGGTCGAGGAACCGCGCGTCGCCAGCGCGTCGGCAAATCGCCGGGGCGGCCCCGACCGGGCCGCGGGGTGACGGCACGTTCCCGCGGCGGCGCCCGCCCCCTCGCCCGAACGGCGAACGGCCGCCCCGCGCCCGCCCGCGGACACCCGGACGGTACGACGGCGGCCCCAAAAAGCGGACGGGGCGCGGCCACGGCCCCCGCGGGCCGTGAACCGCGCCCCGATGGACGCCCCGTCCCGGACCTTCCGCTACGCGACGATCTGCGGAATCAGCGTGCCGTGCACGTCGGTCAGCCGCATGTCCCGCCCGTTGTAGCGGTAGGTCAGCTTCGTATGGTCCATGCCCAGCAGGTGCAGCATCGTCGCGTGGAGGTCGTGCGGCGACACGCGCTGCTGCTCGGCCCGGTACCCGAACTCGTCGCTGGCCCCGACGACCTGGCCGCCCTGGATGCCGGCGCCCGCCATCCAGCCGGTCATGGCGCCCGGGTTGTGGTCGCGGCCCACGCCGCGCTGCGAGATCGGCATCCGGCCGAACTCGGCGTGCCAGACGACGAGGGTCGAATCGAGCAGGCCGCGGGCCTTCAGGTCGGTCAGCAGCCCGGCGATCGGCTTGTCGGTCTCGGCCGCGTGCTGGCCGTGGTTCTCCTTCAGGTTGCTGTGGGCGTCCCAGGTGTCGGTGTTCTGGATGCCGAGCCCGCCGTGGAACAACTGTACGAAGCGGACCCCGCGCTCGACGAGTCGGCGCGCCATCAGGCACTGGCGGCCGAACGGCTCGGTGAGCGCCTCGTCCAGGCCGTAGAGCTTCTTCGTGGCCTCCGACTCGCTCGACGTGTCGACCGCCTCGGGCGCGCAGCCCTGCATGCGGTAGGCGAGCTCGTAGGACGAGATGCGGGCCGCGAGCTCCGAGTTGCCGGGGTTGCCGGCGAGGTCCATCTCGTTGAGCTTCGCCAGCGTGTCGAGCCGCGCCCGCTGCTGCTCCGCGGTCATTCCCTCGGGCGGCTGCAGGTCGACGATGGGGTCGCCGACGGCGCGGAACAGCGTGCCCTGGTAGGCCGCGGGCATGAAGCCGGCGCTCCAGTCGTTGGGACCGCCGAGGGGGCCGCCGCGGTGGTCGTTCATGACCACGAACGCGGGCAGGCTCGCGCTCTCCGACCCGAGGCCGTAGGTCACCCACGAACCGACGGCGGGGAACCCCATCCTGATCTGGCCGCTCTGCATCTCGTAGGTCGCCTGGATGTGGTCGTTCGACCGGCCGTAGAGCGACCGGATGAACGCCATCTCGTCGACCTTCGCGGCGAGGTGCGGGAATATCTCCGACACCGCGATGCCGCTCTCGCCGTGGCGGCGGAACTCGAACGGGCTCGGCATCAGCGGACCCGGATGGCCCTGCCGCACGGCCACCGACTCGGCCATCGGCTGGCCGGCGTACTTCGTGAGGGCGGGCTTGGGGTCGAACGTGTCGACCTGGCTGACCCCGCCGCTCATGAACAGCGAGATCACCGCCGTCGCCCGCGGCTCGAAGTGGGGGGCCCGGGGGGCGAACGGGTTCCCGGGGATCGCGGCGTCGCAGGCGTCGGCCGGCGCCGCGAGCAGCCCGTCGCGGTCGAGCACGTGGGCGAGGGCGAGCCCCGCGATGCCGCCGCCCGACTGGAACAGGAAATCGCGGCGGTCCCAGAACGTCCGCTTCCGGCAATGGTGATGATGGGGATCGCGCATCGTTGCCACCTACCTCAGATACAGGAACTCGTTCAGGTTGAGCATCACGTGGGTCAGGTCGACCAGCGACTGCGACGCCACGAGACCGCGAGCGGTCTCCGCCTCCCCGGGGGCCGGCGGGCGGGTCAGGGCGATGCGCCAGGCGAGGTCTATCTGCCGGTCGACGTCGCCGGGCGCCGCCCGCTCCAGCCGTTCCGCGAACAGCCGGGCCTGGTTCAGCACGAACTCGTTGTTCATCAGGGTCAGGGCCTGCGTCGCCACCGTCGACACGTTGCGGGCCGCCGCCGTCTGGTTCTGGTCGGGCAGGTCGAAGGTGTCGAAGAACGGGAAGCCCAGCGACCGGCGCCGGTACACGTAGACGCTGCGCCGCCAGACGTCGGGACCGTCCTCCTGGTTGTCCCAGTAGCCGTTGGCCTGCGCGGCGAGAATGTCCTCGGGCACGTGCGGGAAGACCGGCGGCCCGCCCACGGTCAGGTCGATGCCGCCGCTCACCGCCATGATCGCGTCGCGCACCGCTTCCGCCTCCAGGCGCTGCGGGCGGTAGCGCCACAGCAGCCGGTTCTCGGGGTCGGCGGCGCGGTTGCCGGCGTCCTCCCAGGCGGAGGCCATCTGGTAGGCCTCGGAGGTCATCAGCAGCCGGTGCATCTCCTTGACGCTCCAGCCGCGGTCCATGAACTCCACGGCCAGCCAGTCGAGCAGCGCGGGGTGGGTGGGCGGGTCGCCCATCCGGCCGAGGTTGTCGAGGGTGCTCACGATGCCGCGGCCGAAGTGGTGGTGCCAGATGCGGTTCACCATGACCCGCGCGGTGAGCGGATTGCCGCGCGAAGCGACCCACTCGGCCAGCGCGAGCCGGCGGCCCGACGTGCGTCCGTCCGGCCGCGGCAGCACCGTCGGGGGGTCGCCGTGGGTGGCCGCGGTCAGGAACCCCGGAGACATCGGGGACCCGGGGCTGAACGGGTCGCCGCGGATCAGGAAATAGCTGGGCGGCGCCTCGTAGGGCAGTCCGCCCTCCTCGTGCAGGAACGACCCCGGCTCGTCGGGACGGATGCGGCACTCCGGACACCCGATGACTTCGTCGCCCGGACCGTCCGGGGCGTAGCGGTAGTCGCCGTCGGTGACGATCTCGGCCATCGGCGGCTCCGGCGGGCGCAGGGCCTCGATGGCCTCCACGGCGTCCACCAGCTTGCCCCACCGGCCGCGTTCCGCCTCCGACAGCTCGGCGACGACCGCCTCCGGACAACGCGTGATCAGCAACTGGTGGGCGGCGAGGAACCGCCCGTCCAGCGTCTGCGGGTCGACGGGCACCGGACACGGGCTGATCGACAGCACCTGGGCGGCCAGCAGTTGCTCGCCCGGCGTCCGCTCCTCTTCCGGCTTCGTCGCCGCCTGCCGCACGTTGTCGGGGAACCTCTCCTTGATCAGATCGATGCGCATGCGTTTGAAATGCGGCGCATGCATCGCCTCGAGCTCGTCGCGCAGGGGCTGCTGCAGCGCGTCGATCGCCGCGTCCTTCTCGCGCCATGCGGCCGCCGCGGCCGGGTCGAGCAGCGGATGGTCGATCTCGACGTAGCCGAAGATGGACGCCTGCATGGCGTAGTAGTCCTTCTGCAGGATCGGGTCGAACTTGTGGTCGTGACAGCGGGCGCAGTGCACGGTCATGCCGAGGACCCCGCGGCCGAGGGTCGCCAGCACGTCGTCCAGGTAGTCGTGCCGCCGCTCGGGATTGTCCTTCTCGCGGAAGTCGACCCGCGGCCCCGCGCGCAGGAACCCGGTGGCGATGCGGGTCTCGTCGGTCACGTGGTCCAGCTCGTCGCCGGCGATCTGCTCGCGCAGGAACTGGTTGTAGGGCTTGTCCCGGTTGAAGGCGTCGATGACGTAGTCGCGGTACCGCCACGCGTTGTCGCGGCGGTAGTCCTGCTCGAACCCCGTCGAGTCGGCGTAGCGCGCCACGTCCAGCCAGTGCCGCCCCCAGCGCTCGCCGTAGCGCGGCGAGTCGAGCAGGCGCTCGATCAGGCGTTCCCAGGCGCCCCGTCCGGTGTCCGACAGGAACTCCTCGATCTGCCCGGGGGTCGGGGGCAGCCCGGTCAGGTCCAGATGGGCCCGGCGCAGGCGGGTCAGGGGGTCCGCCCGCGGTCCCGCGGCGACCCCCGCCTCGCGGCGCGCCGCGTCGAGGAAGCGGTCGACGGGATGCGCGTAGCCGGCCGCGGCGGGCGGCGACGCCTTGGCGGGAAGCCGGAACGCCCAGTAGTCGCGCGCCCCGTCGGGCAGCATGGTGTTCTCGAGCGCCGCGAGGGCCGCGTCGGCGCTCGTGGCGCCGCCCGCGTCCCAGTGGGCCCCGCCGTCGATCCAGGCGCGGATGGCCGAAACCTCCGCGTCGCTGAGCCGGTCGCCGCCCATGGGCATCGGCGGGTCGTCGAGACCGGCCACCACCCGGTAGAGCCGGCTCTCGTCGGCGCGCCCCGGCACCAGCGCCGCCCCCCGGGTCCCGCCCTCGACGGCCGTCTCCCGCGACCGCAGGTCCAGCCCCGAGAGCTGCGACGCCTCGCCGTGGCAGTTCCAGCAACTGCGCTCGAAGATCGGCCGGACGTGGTCGGTGAAGGTGACCTCGGCCCCCGGCTGCGCCGCGGAGCCGGCCGCACCCGCCAGAACCACCCCGGCCGCCAGCCCGGGCAACATGGTCGTTCGCCGCATCGACATTCCTCCCGCCTGACGATTCAGGACTCGCAACCGCCGCTACAGCATAGCACCGTCCGCAAGACGCCGCGCCGGCGCAAATCCGGGTCCGGGCCGGATCGGCCCGGACCCGGGCGAGCGCCTCGACGACGACGGTGTTCAGGCTCCCGGCCTCCTGCCTGGCTCACTGCCGGACGGCGCGATCCAGCGCATCGGGAATCGAGCGTATCGTGTTCCGCATATTCGGCACGTCCTGCGGCGCATCGTCGTGCTGCATGGCCGAGGTCGTCGACTCCGCCCTCACCACGCCAGGGTCAGGCGCATTTCCCGTGACGAAGCAGACACCTTGAAACCCTCCCACAACATCAAGGAGACGCCCGATGCGAGGACCGCGCCGCCAATGGCCGTCATCTTGCCCGTTACCTCGTACTCTTCGCACAGAGGGTCGGTGCGGTATACGGTGCCGCTGGGAGGTTCGCCCCACGTAACGCAACTCTTCCCCAACAGCAACACCGCCGTGCCCCCCGCCGCCAAGGCCGCCCCGCCCCAGATGCGGTTCCTCCTTCCACGGTCCTCCAACCGATCCAATTCGACCCGATTCTGCGGGTTGGCCGCAGTCTGAGCGAACGAGTCTGCCGCAACGATCACAAGCAGCAGCATACCGCATGACTCGATTCTCCTCTCAGAACACCGCGATCACGTTCAGGGGCGAGCCGGTGCCGCCGGTCACCGGGATCGGCGCGGCCGCGATCAGGAACTCCCAGCGCCCTTCCTCGGCGGCCGCCGCGGCGAGCGCCTCGAGGTCCATGTTGTCGAAGATGTTGGTGCCCAGGGCGGCGATCAGCAGCGTGTGGACCGGCAGCGCGACCCCGTCGACCCGCGACGGCTGCACGTCGGTGGCCGCGTCGCTGCCGAACAGGGCCACGTCCTCGGCGCGGACCCACGGGATGACCGAAGCGTGGATGCCCGCCGAGTTGCCCGAGAGCCGCCACGGCCCCACCTCGGCGCGGCGCGCCCAGCGGCCGGTGCGCAGGAAGACCGCGTCGCCCGGCTGCATGGTCACCCCCGCCTGCTCCAGCCACGCCTCTACGTCCTCGGTGTAGACGGGCGTGCCCGGCTCCAGGTAGTCGACCCCCTTCAGGCGGGGGATGTCGAGCAGCACGCCACGGGTGACGATGCCGTCCTTCAGGTTGTCGATGCCTAGCCGGACGCAGCCGTCCTCGACCGAGCTGGCGTCGGCGGGAACGCCGTTGTACATCATCCCCTTGTGCAGGAAGTGGCACAGGGCGTCGATGTGGCTGACGCCGTAACCGTGGTAGGAGAACTCGATGGTGTCCGACCGCAGGTTCTCGGCCATGGTGTGGTTGAAGGCCGAGTCGGGGTTGTCGGGAGCGGCGTCCGGCATCGGGTTGTGCGACAGCGACACCGTCCGCCCGCGCGTCGCCAGTGCGAGCGCCTGCCGGCGCTTCGCCTCGGTGATCAGGTTGGCCGTCCCCAACTGGTCGTCCGGCCCCCAGCGGCCCCAGTTCTTGACTTCCTCGAACAGCGCGTCGAACTCCGCCTCGTCGCGCGGCCCCGGCCCGTCCCGTACCGCGTCCGGCGCCGCCGCCTGGTACGAGTCGTCGAACAGGTCGAGCTTCGTCTCGCGGATCCGGCTGGCCGCCGCCGTCCCGAAGGTCGCGAACTCGAGGGCCGGCTCGCCCGCGCGGTCGTACTTCGGCCACACCGGCAGGCCGGCGCCGTTCGGGTCGCCGGTCTTCGCGAAGTTCACCCAGTACTGCGACATCTGGTCCGAGAGCTGGTGGTCGCGCGCGTTCCAGCCGACGCCGACGAGCCCCACGTTGCCGAACGCATAGGCGAGGTCGCCGGAGTGGTACGCGCCGGCGCTGCGCCGGCCGCCGGGAAAATCGAGCGCCGGCCGGTCGGGCAGGTAGAGCCGGAACACCGGCGGGGCGTGGCTGAAGAAATAGAGATAGACGTCGTTGGCGTCCGCGTGCGCCCGCGCCCAGGCGCGCATCTGCCACGTGAAGCTCCGGTCGGCCTGGATCGCCTGGCCCGCGGTGCGGGTCGACGCGGCGATCTCCCCCGCGTAGGCGTCGAGCAGGGCGTCGGCCCGGTCGCCGTACCGCTCCCGCAGGCCGGCCGCGAACGTGTCCCGCGGCGGCTCGGGCATGCCCGCGTACAGGGTCGTCCCCTCGTCGGACATCGACCCCACCATCACCGGCACGTCGTTCTGGGCGCCGGCCCGGAAGATGGCGTCGGGCAGGTCGGGCAGCACCCAGCCGTCGACGACCACGCCGCCGCCGCCCCCGGCCGCCAGCAGCGCCTCGGGTTCGGCGGCCCGGAGCGCCGCCGCCGCAGCCGCCCCCTCGCCCTCGACCCCGAGCTCGGCCGCGAAGGCCAGACCCGCGTCGTGGCCCGAGACCGCGGTCGCCGCGCCGCCGGTCTTCGTCAGATGCGCGCGCGGCGCGCCGAAGCAGCCGCCCGAGTGGCCGATGGCCTTGTGGAACAGCCCCCGCGCCAGGGGCGAAGCCTGGAGGACGCAGACCGACCACGAGCCGGCCGACTGGCCGAAGATGGTGACGTTGCCGGGGTCGCCGCCGAACGCCGCGACGTGGTCGCGCACCCACTCGAGGGCCGCGACGTGGTCGAGGATGCCGTAGTTGCCCGACGCCTGCTGCGCCGATTCGGCGGTCAGGGCGGGGTGGGCGAGGAAACCGAGGGGACCCAGGCGGTAGTTGGCGGTCACCATCACCACGCCCTTCTTCGCCATCGCCGTGCCGTCGAAGATCCGGGCGCTGCCCGTGCCCGATCGGTGTCCGCCGCCGTGGAACCAGACCATCACCGGCCGGCGCTCGCCCACCCGCGCCGCCGTCCATACGTTCAGCGTCAGGCAGTCCTCGCTGCGCGGCAGCTCGCCCCGCGCATAGGGCGAGTCGTCGGCGTTGCGGGCCTGCCAGCACGCGGGGCCGAACGCGGCGGCCGAACGCGTCCCGTCCCAGGGCTCGACCGCCGCCGGCGGGCGCCAGCGCAGGTCGCCGACCGGGGGCCGGGCGAAGGGCACCCCGCGGAACACCGAGACGCCGGCCTCGGCGTCGGCCCACGCCCCTTCCAGCTCGCCGGACGGGGTCAGCACCACCGGTCCGCCCTCCGGCCGGGCGGCGGCGCCGACTGCGCCGGCCGCGAGAAGCGCGGCCACACCGAGGATCACCGAGTTTCGCATCGTGCGCATCGTATCCCTCCCGGGTCCGGCAATCGCAGCGCCGCCCCTCCCGTACTCGCAAACGTTCTCCGGCGGGGATCCCACCCTTCCCGCCAACGGTCGCCCGCGGCGACGCGCGTAGCGCCGACAGCGGAGCCCGGGTCGTCTTCCCGCCCACCAGCCGCCGTTCGTCCCGCAAGACCGACGAGCGCGATGGTCCACCGGCGACGTGAACCAAGCCAGCCCGTCGCGAGGGCTCCTCTTTCCGCCGGGTAGCGCCATTCTACCAACGAATCAGGAGGAGCGGCGGCGCGGGAGACCGGACGCCGGGCGGCCGGCGCCCCGCGGAACCCGGGTCGGGCATCGCGACCGCGGACGGGCCGGTAGTCGGACGAACGCGGTCAGGCGGATGCCGCACCGTTCGCAATGCGGCAGGGCCTTCCACCACGGACGGCCCTGGGCGCCCGGGCGCGGCACGGGCCACACATTTACGGTGGACGGAGGGACGCGGACAGCCCTGGGCGCCCGGGCGCGGCGCCCCGGACACGCGGTACGCGAAACGGGCCGGCCGGGGTCCGCGAAGACCCCGCCGGCCCGCGTACGTCGACGCGCCGGGCCGCGCCGTCAGGGCGCGCGGCAGACGAAGTTCTCGGCCTCGTCGGTGCTTCCGCTGCCCGTGTACGCCGCCTGCTGCGGGTACGGGCAGAGCGGGCGGGTGCGGTCCACCACGCCGTCGCGCTCGCGCGACGCCACGATGCGGTCGGGCGCCTCGCCCCGCTCGACCCACGCCTCGAGCGCGGTCAGCATGTCGAACCGGCTCGGCCCCGCCCCGCCGCCGCAGTGCCCCATGCCCGGGGCCATGAACAGCCGGTAGTGGTCGCGCACCGTCTCGGCGTCGCCCACGGCGTCCACCACCCGCCGGTAGTACTGCGTCGCGTTCGCTGGCGAGATCTGCGGGTCGGCCCAGCCGTGATAGGAGATCAGCCGGCCCCCGCGGTCGAAGAACGGCCGCAGGTCGGGGTCGAGCGCGTTCAGGGTGTCGTCGTCGACCTCCTCCGCCCGCACGATGTCGGTCTCGAAGTTGAACTGCTCGATCGTCCACTCGGGGTCGGCGAACGTCAGGTACCGGAACTGCTCGAGCCCGGTCGCCCGCGCCGAGCGGGTCCAGCCCAGGTCGGTCCAGCCCAGCTCGCTGCCGGGCAGCAGCCCGGTGATCGGGCGCCCCGTCCGGGGGTTCTCGGGCGACGAGTACAGCATGCGCACCGTGTTCACCTGCGCCGCCGACAGGCAGGCGCCTTCCTGGCCGTCCGCGCACCGCAGCACGGCCGGGTCGAAGTCGCACCGCTCGGGGTCGCCCACCACCCCGTCAGCCACGCCGTCGCCGGCGTCGCACGCTTCGAGGACCGCCTCGTGCACGAGCTGCCGCAGGTCGGCGGAGAGGCGGGCGGCCTCGTCGGCCTCGAGCGGCTTGGCGACCCGCAGCGCCGCGCCGGCCCGGCCCGTCCAGTCGTTGCCCGGCGCCCCCGCGACGATGCCGTCGAAGTCGTCGGGGAAGCGCTGCGCGGCCTTCAGGGCCTGGCGCCCGCCCGCCGAGCAGCCGTTCCAGTACGAGTAGCGCGGCGCCTCGCCGTAGTACGACTCGATGACCGCCTTGGCCGTCACCGACATCTCGTGCAGCGAGCGCCATCCGAAGTCGATGACCTTCTCGGGATGCCCGAGCCCGAAGCTCGCGGTGTTGCCCTCGTGCCCGGTGTCGGTGGAGCTGGCGGCATAGCCGCGGGCGAGGGCGGCGGCGAGCGCGGCGTGCCGTATCGACCCCGTGAACGCGCCGTTGCCGACCGCCTGGTACTTCCCGTTCCAGCCGGCCGCGGGCAGCCACACCTCGACCTTGATGTCCGAGTCGTCCGACGGGGTCAGCGTCGCCTCGACGCGGCAGAACCGCGGCAGGCCCCCGTAGGTGCGCGCGGCCGCCGCCCGCGCGCGGTCGCTCTGGGGGCCGGGCGGCGTGAACGCGCCGGCCTCGACGAGGCCCGCGCCGGTGACGGCGGTGTTCGGCAGGGCCAGCGCCGCGAGGCTTCCGCAGCCCGCCACGTCGGAGGCGGACTGCGCCGCGCCCCCCGGCGCCGCGGCGGTGGCGGCGATGGTGGCCGCCGCGGCGAGCCCCGCCGCCGCGGTGATGAACGTGATCGAACGTCTCATGGTCTCGTATCCTCGTCGAACCGCGTTACTGGCCGCCGCCCTCGGCTTCGGCCTTCTCCAGGACCCGGGCCCCGGCCATGATGCCCTCCATGCCGATGTTGCCCTCGTGGCAGGCGTACTCGAACACCGGGTCGGCCGAACGGCGCAACGGGATCATCGCCGTCCACGGCGCCGCCCAGGTGTCCGGATCGGTCATCGTGACCTCGTAGCGCAGCACGTCGCCGCTCGCGCGGGTGAACCGCTCCACCACGCGCAGGCGGCCTCCGGCCGAGCCCATCAGCGAGACGTCCGGCGAATAGTTCCGGGTCTCGACGACCAGCGTGTCGCCGTCCCAGCGCCCCCGCGAGTCGCCGTGCCACAGCCGGACGCGGTCGTCGACGTGGGGCGCGCCGGTCAGGGGAATCACCCGCGGCCCGCCCATCTCCTGGTAGAGCACGACGTGGCTCGCGCTCTGGAACACCTGCAGATAGCTGTTGTAGCCGGCCCCCAGGCGCGGCGCCCCCCACGAGATGCACCGCTCGCCGAGGCTGCGGTCTTCCGGCCCCCGGGCGTGGCGCCCCCGCGCCTCGGCGCGCGCCGCCGCCCGGGCCTCGGCCGCCTCGGTGCGGGACGGCAGCCGGCCGTCGGGCGGGTCGACGATCAGCGAGGTCCGGTTGTCCCAGTCGCGCTCGACCATCCAGAAGTGGTTGTAGTTGCCGGTCGCCCGGTCGCGCGACGAGAACGATTCGGCCTCGGCCAGGGCCGCCGCGAAGACGCTGTCGCCGAAGGCGGCGTCGCCCGCCTCGTCGTTGAACAGCTCGCCGGCGCGCGCCTGCAGCGCCGCCACCTCCTCGTCGGTCAGGGTCTCGCGGTCCCCGAGCACCTCCGGACGCTCGAAGGGCGTCACGTTGTTGTTGGCCCAGACCCCCTGCAGGTCGGGGTGGCCGTCGGCCGTCCGGGGCGGCGCCCAGCCCTCCTGCCCCGCCGCCAACGACGCCGCCGCGAACACCGCCGCAGCGAACACCAGCGCTTTCAGTCTCACGGCATCCTCCTCTTCCCGATGCGAACGCGGCTCGAAGCGCGCGTCCGGTACGATTCCCGTCGCGGCCAGAATACCACCGGTCGCCCGCCGTTTCACTTCACGCGCGTTCCCCGGCCGGGCGGCCCGCCCGCAGGACCCGGCGGCGGCTCCGGGCGCCGCGGCCGGGAACCGGCCGGACGGCCCACCCGTTTCCGGCGGATGGACACGCACCCGTCACCGTCACCGTCACGGTTCCGTGAGCCGGGAAACGACCGCGGGGGATCAGGCCGTCACGAACGGGACGTCGTACTTGGCGACGTTCCGGTCACGAGTCACCAGAACCAGTCCGCCAAGCCGGGCCTGCGCCACGAGCATCCGATCGAAGGGATCCCGGTGGTGCATGGGCAGCTTCGCGCATGTAGTCGCTGGACACGATCCGATGGAAGTCTTCCGGAACGTCGAGTTTGCCGATCGAGGACTTGATCGCGCACTCCCAAAGCGAAGCGATACCGACGTACAACACGCTGTCGGGCGACTCCGGCACGGCGGACGCCGGCCCGCAGGGCGTCGAGCAGCCGGAACCCTCGGACGACAGGCGCACGTGGGCGCCGTTGCCGGCGACGGCCAGATACCCCGGCCGAGCGCCGGCCACGTCCAGCCGGCGATCGAGACGGATAGCCGCGAGGCGCTCCGTGGAAGGACTCGAAGTCGTCATCATCGCCCCTATCCCTGCCGAAGCACCTGCGACGGCTCCACCCGCATCGCGGGCGCCGCCGCCGCCAGCCCCGCGCCCAGGCCGGCGAGGACCAGCACGCCGGCGGCCAGCGCCAGCGTCGCCGGGTCGTGCGGCTCCAGGCCGTAGAGGAGCGCCGCCAGCGAGCGGCCGACCGCAAGACTGGCGGGAACGCCGACAGCGACCCCGGCGCCGACGAGCGCGCCCACGCGCAGCAGCGCGCCCCGCAGCACCCGGCCACGCGTCGCGCCGAGCGCCATCCGGATGCCGATCTCCGCCCGCCGCCGCCGCATGGCCAGCAGCGTCACGCCGTACAGCCCGACCGACGCCAGCAGCAGCGCCAGCCCGCCGAACAGCCCCGCCACGATCGCCGTGAGCCGTTCCTGCCGCAACGTGCCGTCGACCTGCGCGGCCAGGGTCCGCACCTCGCTCGTCAACGTCGGCTCGACCTCCCGGATGGCGGCCACGACGCTCCCCGCCAGCGCCGCCGGATCGCCCCGCTCGGTGCGAACGGCCACCGTGAAGATCCCGCTCGTGGGGGTGTAGACGGACACGTCGCCGCCGATGGGCTCGAGCTCGCCGGCCCGCCCCAACGGAAGGTACAGCGACGGACGGACGGCGGCGCGCAACGACTCGGCCGCGACGTTGCCGACGACCCCGACGACGACGTACCGCCGGTCCTGCTCGAACGCCAGGCCGATGGTCCGGCCCAGCGGGTCGCGGCCGCCCAGGAACCGGCTCGAGAACGCCTCGTCCACGATGGCCACGGGCCGCGGCCCGGTCAGATCATCGGCGCGGAAGTCCCGCCCGCGCAGTACCGGCGCCCCGTACGTCGCGAACCAGCCGGGGCTGACCATCGTGGCCCGGACCCAGCGTTCCTCCTCCGGGACTCCGGGCGCGTCGGCAACGGCCAGCGGCAGGCTCCACGTGTTCGGGCTCAGAGGCGTCGGAAACGACACCGCCGCGTGCGACACGCCCGGCAGACGGCGCGTCGCCTCGCGAACGTCCTCGTACCGGCGCAGCCGTTCCGCGCGGGATGCGGCGGCCGTCTCACCAAAGGCGTGCGGCGTCACCAGAAGGACGCGCTCCCGGTCCACCCCCGCGTCCCGGCCGGCCAGGGTCGTGAACGTCCTCACGAACAGTCCCGCCGCCGCCACCAGCACCAGCGACACCGCCACCTGACCCACCAGAATCGCCCGATCCGGCGACACGCGGCCGACCGAATGCGTCAGGCGCCCGTGCTCCGCCAGCGCCGCCCGGGGATCCGCCCGCCCGGCACGCATTGCCGGCGCCGCTCCGAAGAGGAGCGCCGTCCCAACCGACACCACCGACGTGAAGGCCGCCACCCGCCAGTCCGGCGATACGTCGATGAAGACTTCGCCCGCGCGCTGCGACAGCCCCAGAACGAGCAGCCGCGTCACCCAGGACGCGGCCAGCAGACCCACCACACCCCCCGCCGCCGCCAGCAGCGCGCTTTCCTGCAGGACCAGACGAGCCACCTGCCACGGGGTCGCGCCGAGCGCCACCCGCAGGGCTACCTCCCGCCGGCGCGCCATCCCCCGCGCCAGCATCAGGTTGGCGGCGTTCGCGCACGTCACCACCAGCAGCAGGCCCGCGATCACCAGCAGCGCCAGCAGCGACGTCCTCTGGCGCCGCCACAGAGTAGACGCGCCGCCGTTCCCGGCCGGCAGCAACACCATCGGATTGCGCAGGTAGCGTTCCCGGCCCGACGCGGTCATCTGGTTCGGCAGGGTCGCATCCCGAATCTCCGGCTGCCAGGTGCGCACGATCGCCGTCGCCTCCTGGAACGTCTGGTCAGGCCGAAGGCGGAACGTCACGTTCAGCCAGTGGCTCCACGGGTTGCCGAGCAGCGATCGGGCGCCACGAACCATCGTCTCGCATCCGAGCGGAACCACCACGTCGAACGTCCGGCCGACCGTCGGCCCGAAGAACGCCGGCGGCGTGACGCCGACCACCGTGAAGGACACGCCGTTCAGTGGCAGCGAGCGTCCGACCACGTCCGCGCCCCCGCCGAAGCGTTCGCGCCAGAACCGGTGGCTGATCACCGCCACCGGACCGTCCGCGCCGCATCCCGGCCGGTCGTCGGCGGCCGTGAAGACCCGGCCGACGAGCGGTTGCACGCCGAGCGTCTCGAAGAATCCGCCGCTGGCCCACAGTCCCTCGACGAACCGGCTCTCGCCCGCCGTGGCGACGTCGAAGGTCACCCGGCTCGACGCGAACACCCCGGCGAACCGGTCGGAGCGCCAGGCGATCTCCTCCCAGACCGGCCACGTCCAGTCCTCCCCGAGCCGATCCCCGTGGAAGAGCCGGGCCAGACGGTCCGGCGCTTCCACCGGCAGCGGCCGCAGCGCACTGCTGCTGACCAGCGTGAAGACGGCGGTGGCCGCGCCGATGCCGAGCCCCAGCGTCAGCACGACGACACCCGCGAACACGGGGTCCCGGGCAAACGACCGGATGCACCGGCGGAGGTCCCGCGCGGCCCGCTCGATCCAGGCCCCGGGCCGGACCTCCCGCACCTGTTCGGTGACGCGCCTCGTGTCGCCGAACTCCTGGCGCGCCGCGCGGCGCGCCTCCCGCGGCGACAATCCCGCCGCGATCTTCTGGTCCGTGAGCAGGTCGAAGTGCGCGGCCAGTTCCCGCTCGAGCTCGCCGTCGGTTCCATCGCGGCGGAACAGGTTGCGAAGCCGGTACCGCGCCGCCGTGACGATGAAGGTCATTCCGCCGTCTCCTTCGACAAGTGGTCACCCGTTTCGGCGGGTTCACTATGTATAGAGGGCTCGAGGGGGCGTACGATTACAGATTTTTTCAACTTTTTTTCGTGGGCCGGCACAGGCCGCCGGGAAACGGCGGGCGGGGGCGCGCCCGAACGTCGATGAAGTCGTCATCATCGCCCCTATCCCTGCCGAAGCACCTGCGACGGCTCCACCCGCATTGCGGGCGCCGCCGCCGCCAGCCCCGCGCCCAGGCCGGCCAGGACCAGCACGCCGGCGGCCAACGCCAGCGTCGCCGGGTCGTGCGGCTCCAGGCCGTAGAGGAGCGCCGCCAGCGAGCGGCCGACCGCAAGACTGGCGGGAACGCCGACGGCGACCCCGGCGCCGACGAGCGCGCCCACGCGCAGCAGCGCGCCCCGCAGCACCCGGCCACGCGTCGCGCCGAGCGCCATCCGGATGCCGATCTCCGCCCGCCGCCGCCGCATGGCCAGCAGCGTCACGCCGTACAGCCCGACCGACGCCAGCAGCAGCGCCAGCCCGCCGAACAGCCCCGCCACGATCGCCGTGAGCCGTTCCTGCCGCAACGTGCCGTCGACCTGCGCGGCCAGGGTCCGCACCTCGCTCGTCAACGTCGGCTCGACCTCCCGGATGGCGGCCACGACGCTTCCCGCCAGCGCCGCCGGATCGCCCCGCTCGGTGCGAACGGCCGCCGTCCAGATGCCGCTGAGGGGGCTGAAGACGGACCGCGAGCCGACGGTGGGCGCGAGCTCGCCGGCGCGCCCCAGCGGCACGTACATCGCCGGGCGGACGGAATCCCGCAACGACGCGTACGCGGCGTTCTCGACCACGCCGACGACGACGTACCGTCGGTCAACGGGCTCGTGCGACAGGCCGATGGTCCGGCCCAGGGGGTCCCGGCCGTCGCCCAGGAACCGGCTCGCGAACGCCTCGTTCACGATCGCCGGCGGCCGCGCCGCGGTCAGATCGTCGGCCCGGAAGTCGCGCCCGCGGAGCACCGGCACCCCGTACGTCGCGAACCAGCCCGGACTGACCATCGTGGACGTGACCCAGCGGTCCGATTGCGGCAGATCGGGCGCATCGCCGGTATGGAGCAACACCCTCCAGGTATCCGGGCTCGCGGGCGTCGGAAACGAGACGGCGGCGCGAGACACGCCCGGCAGGCGGCGCACCGCCTCGCGGATGCGCTCGTACCGGCGCAGCCGGTCCGCGCCGGAAGCAGCGGCGGCTTCACCGAACGCGTGCGGCGTGACCAGCAGGACCCGGTCCCGATCGAACCCCGCGTCCCGCCCCGCCAGGGTCGTGAACGTCCGCACGAACAGTCCCGCGGCCGCCACCAGCACCAGCGACACCGCCACCTGCCCCACCAGGATCACCCGGTCCGGCGACACGGGGCCGGCCGCATGCGTCAGGGTCCCGTGCTCCACCAGCGCCGCCCGGGGATCCGCCCGCCCGGCCCGCATTGCCGGCGCCGCCCCGAACAGCAGCGCCGCCCCGGCCGACACGACCGACGTGAAGACCGCCACCCGCCAGTCCGGCGACACGTCGACGAAGACTTCGCCCGCGCGCTGCGACAGCCCCAGGGCCAGCAGCCGCGTCACCCAGGAAGCCACGAACAGCCCCACCACGCCCCCCGCCGCCGCCAGCAGCGCGCCCTCGAACAGGACAAGGCGAGCCACCTGCCACGGCCCGGCGCCGAGCGCCACCCGCAGGGCGATCTCCCGCCGGCGCGCCACCCCCCGCGCCAGCATCAGGTTGGCGGCGTTCGCGCACGTCACCACCAGCAGCAGGCCCGCGATCCCGAGCAGCGCCAGCAGCGACGTCCGATGGCGCCGCCAGAGGGCCGACGCGCCGCCGTTCCCGGCCGGCAGCAGCGTCAACGGGTCGCTCAACCAGCCATCCCTCCCGGCCGCGCCCATCCCGGGCGGCATGGTGGCCTCGCGAATCGCCGGCTGCCACGTGCGCACCGCCGCCGCCGCCGCCGCGAGCGACTGCTCCGGCCGGAGACGCAGCGTGACGTGCAGCCAGCGATTCCAGGGGTTGCCGAGTTGCGACCCGCCACCGCGCACCACCGCCTCGCACCCGAGGGGAACCGCCACGTCGAACGTCCGGCCGACCGTCGGCCCGAAGAACGCCGGCGGCGTGACGCCGATCACGGTGAAGGGCGTCTGGTTGATCTGCAACGAGCGTCCGACGACGTCCGCGCCGCCCCCGAAATGCTCGCGCCAGAACCGATGGCTGATCACCGCCACCGGGCCGTCCGCGCCGCAGCCGGGCCGATCGTCGGCGGCCGTGAAGACGCGGCCGAGCACCGGCCGCACCCCGAGCGTCTCGAAGAACCGGCCGCTCGCCCACAGGCCCTCGACGAACCGGCTCTCGCCCGCCGTGGCGACGTCGAACGCCGTGCGGGCCGACGCGAACGCCCCGTCGAACTCGTCCGGGAACCGGCGGTCGACCTCGTTCCAGATCGGGTGCGGCCACCAACCGGGCCGATCGGCGAAGGCGAGCCGGGCCAGACGGTCCGGCGCTTCCACCGGCAGCGGTCGCAGCGCACTGCTGCTGACCAGCGTGAAGACGGCGGTGGCCGCGCCGATGCCGAGCCCCAGCGTCAGCACGACGACACCCGCGAACACGGGGTCCCGGGCAAACGACCGGATGCACCGGCGGAGGTCCCGCGCGGCCCGCTCGATCCAGGCCCCGGGCCGGACCTCCCGCACCTGTTCGGTGACGCGCCTCGTGTCGCCGAACTCCTGGCGCGCCGCGCGGCGCGCCTCCCGCGGCGACAATCCCGCCGCGATCTTCTGGTCCGTGAGCAGGTCGAAGTGCGCGGCCAGTTCCCGCTCGAGCTCGCTGTCGGTTCCATCGCGGCGGAACAGGTTGCGAAGCCGGTACCGCGCCGCCGTGACGATGAAGGTCATTCCGCCGTCTCCCTCGACAAGTGGTCGCCCGTTTTCGGCGGGTTCACTATGTATAGAGGGCTCGAGGGGGCGTACGATTACAGATTTTTTTCAACTTTTTTTCGTGGGCCGGCACAGGCCGCCGGGAAACGGCGGGCGGGGGCGCGCCCGAACGTCGATGCGGCGCGGCGGGAGGGTGTCAGGGAGTCGGGCGCGGCGGCGCTCCGGACAACCCGGCGGGCGCAGCCGGCGGGCCGGTCCGGAGCCGCCGCGCCAGGAGCTGGCGCAGCAGCCCGTGGGCCCGGTTCAGGCGCACGGAGACGTTGCCGCGGGAGATGCGCAGCCGGCGGGCGACGTCGTCGGTCGACCGCTCTTCGAGGTCCCGGAAGCGGACGACCTCGCGGTACTTCGGCGGCAACTCGTCGATCACCGCCAGCAGCAGGCGCACCGCCTCGTGTTCGGCCGCCGCGGTCTCGGGCGACGCGCCGGCCGCGGGGAGCGGCCGCTCCCGCGGCGCGGACGATCCCGCCGCACCCGCCCCGGCGTCCAGCGGCACCTCCAGGCGCCGCGCCCGCCTGACGGCGGCGCGCGCCGCCTCGTGGTGCACGATCTCGGCCACCCAGCCGCACGCGGCAGGGCCGCCGCGGTGCTGCCGGACCTTCTGCATCACGATCAGCCAGCTCTGCTGCAAGGCGTCGCGGGCCGCGTCGTCGTCCCGCGCAACGCGGCGGGCCATCGGCACGAAGCGGGCCGTGCAGCACCGGATCCACGCCTCGGGGTCGTGGTCCAGGAGCGGACAGCGGGCCGCTTCCTCGAGCGGGCGAACCGGAAGAGAGGACGGCTGCTCCACGTGCGCCCATTCTGCGCGCCGCCGAGCCGGGGGTCAAGGACGCCGCGCCGCGAACCCGGCCCGCGTCAGGAAGCCGGAGGCCGGTAGACGACCACCATCGCGGTCACGTCGTCGTGCCGCGGGGCGCCCGCGGTGAACCGCGCCACGTCGGCGAAGATCCGCCGGACGCGCGCCTCCGCGCCGCCGCCGGCCGCGCCGCCGCCGGCCGGGCCGGCGAGGCCGGCGGCGATCCGCGCGTCGCCGAACTCGTCGTCCGCCGTGTTCCGCGCCTCCGACACACCGTCGCTGAACACGGCCAGACAGTCGCCCGGCCCGAGCGCCGCCGCCCCCTCGGCGAACGGGACGCCGTCGAACACCCCCACCACCGTGCCGCCGGCCTCGAGCCGGTCGGCGCCGCCGCCGGCCCGCGCCAGGATCGGCGGGTTGTGGCCGGCGTTGCAGTAGGCGAGACGCCCGTCCGGGTGGAGCACGCCGTGGAACAGCGTGACGAAGCGGGCTTCGATCCCGCGGCGGGCGATGGCCGTGTTGACCGCGGCGACGGTGGCCGCCGGCCCCTCGCCGGCGTGGACCTGCGCGGCCAGCGACCCCTGCGTCAGCGCCGCGAGCAGGGCCGCCGGCGGCCCCTTGCCGGCGACGTCGCCCAGCGCGAACCCGAGTGCGCCGTCGCCGCGGTCGAAGTACTCGAAGAAGTCGCCGCCGATGGTCCGGCACGGCAGCGTCGCCGCCGCCGCGTCGAAGAACGGCCCGCGCCGGTGCGTGTTCGGCAGCAGCGCCCGCTGGATGGCCGCCGCGGTCCGCATTTCCTGCTGCAGGGCCGCGATGCGGCCGACCGCGTCCGCGGCCAGCGCCCACGCCTCCGCGCCCTTCAGCCGTGCGCGGCCGGCGGTGGTCAACCGGTAGAACCTCGCTTCGCGGCCGCCCGCCAGGGGCTTCCAGGCCGCCGACAACAGGCCGTGCCCCTCCAGCCGGTGGAGCGTGGGGTAGAGCGTCTCCCGCGGCAGCCGGAAGAGGCCGCCGGCCATCTGCTCGATACGCTGCGTGACGTCGAGACCGTGCAGCGGCCCGGCCGCGACGACCTGCAGCACCAGCATGTCGAGCGAAGCCCGCGGCAGCTCGGCCGGCCCGGCGGACGGCGCGGCCCCGCGGCTCATCGACGCATCCACGCGCCCGGCCGCGCGCGCACGACGCCGCGCCGCGGCCGGGCCGCAAGGGGCCGGCGCCGCGCGCATCGCGTGCGATGCCGCGTCATTGCAGAACCTGCATGATCGCCAACCGGCGCTTCACGACGCCGGGCGCCTCGCGTGCGACGCCGCGTCGTGCGAACCGGGCGCCCGGCCGCCCGCATGAACGGGAAACTACCGCCCCGTCTCCAGCCACTCCAGCATGCGCGGGGTGACGAACTCCGGCGCCTCGGCGTGGGGCCCGTGCCCCACTCCGGGCAGGACGTGGATCGTCAGCTCGCCCTCGACCCGGCTCCAGACGTCGTTCAGGGTCTCGTTCAGGAACGGCCCGCTGTCCTTGCCGTAGATGAACAGGGTCGGCGCCTGCACGGGCGGGAACGCATCCATCGTGAACCCGAAACCCTCGGTCTCCGCCGTCACCGGCGAGTACGGCCAGTTCGCCTTGTAGAAGTTGACGATCGACTCCGCGTACAGGCGTTCGTAGGCCTCCTGCCGCAGCCGGGCGAGCGCCGGCGGGTCGCCGGGCCGGGCCCCGCGGCTCCGCAGCATCGCCCCGAACTGCGCGCCCGCCTCCGGGTTCTCCTGCATGTTGCGCTGGAACGTGCTCGCGCGCTGCTGGTCCGGGTTGTCGATGAGCTCCCGGATCAGCCCCGCGGGATGGACCGACCCCAGCGAGACGAGGCGCTCGGTCCGCTCCGGACGGGTCATGGCGAAGTGCCAGGCGTGCAGCCCCCCGCTGTCCTGGCCGACCACCGTGGCCCGCTCCTCGCCGAAGTGGTCGATGATCGCCTCGACGTCGTCGGCGATGCGGGCCGACGCGTAGTGCTCGACGCCCTCGGGCTTGCCGCTCTCGTCGGTGCCCCGGGTCGACATCGACACCACCCGGTACCTCTCCGAAAGCGCGACCATCTGGTGCCGGAAATCGAACCACGGCCCCGTGATGCTGTGCACGAACACCACGAGGGGGCCCTCGCCGGCGGTGTGATACGCGATGGTGACGCCGTTCGAGTCGACCTCGCCCTTCTCGAACACCGCCGACCGTCCCATCCAGTCGGTGAGCGCCACCTGCGCGCCCGCTTCGAACGGGGCCAGACCGAGGAGAGCGACGAACGACAGCACGTGGATGATTCGCAAGAAAGGACTCCGTTTCTCCCCCGCGCGCGGCGGGGGCGCAATGCGCCGGGTCTACGCTGCGCGCGCCGGCCCGGACCGCCGGACGCGGCCGGCCCGCCCGCGCGCGCTTCCGGGACATTTTCTCCCGCTTCCCGCCGCGGGCGAAACCGCCAGCCGGGCCCGCCGCTTCCCGCCGGCGCGGGACGCGGCCCCGGCGCGGGAGAACCGCTCAACCGGGCCGCCGCAAACCGACGACCGCAACCCCTCCCGCTCCCGGCGCGCGGAAGAACCCGCACTGAAGCCGCCCGGAGCGAAGCTCACGGCCCTCCCGCTCCCGGCGCGCGGAAGAACCGCCCCGCGGGGAACTCCCGGCGCGCGGCGTCCGTCTCAGTCTCCAGAGGCGGACGTCCCGTCCCCGGGGGAGCCGCCGCCTTTCCGATCCCGTCCCGGGGGCGCAGGACGCCGGCCGGTGAGCACCACGCCGGGCCGGCCGCGGCGGAACCAGAGCGGGGAGCGTGGGACATGACTCGAACAGGGAACGCCAGGTTGGCGAGAGCGGCGGCGGCGCTGGCGGCGGCGCTGACGGCGGCCGCGCCGGCGGCCGGACAGGGAGGGACGGCGGAACCGGCCGACTTCCGGTGGCAGGGCCGCGTGGCGGAGGGCCGGACGGTCACCGTCCGCGGCGTGAACGGATCGATCACGGCGACGCGCGGGAGCGGCGACGTGGTGGTGGAGGCGGTCAGGACGGCGCGCCGCGACGACCCCGGCGAGGTGACCATCGAGGTCGTCGAGGACCGCGAGGGCGTCCTGGTGTGCGCCGTCTATCCGTCGGGATGGTTCCGGGAGAACCGCTGCGCGCGGGGCCGGTCCTACCGCATGAAGCCCGGCAGGAACGACGTGAAGGTCGCGTTCCGCGTGTCCCTCCCCGACGGCGTGCACCTGCACGCCCGGAACGTCAACGGCGACGTGCGAGCCACGGGGCTGTCGAGCGACGTCACGGCCGTGTCGGTGAACGGCGACGTGACGGCGGAGAGCGCCGGCGTGGTGTCGGCGAGGACCGTCAACGGCCGCATCGACGCGGCCCTGGACGCCGCCCCCGGCAGGGACCTGTCGTTCCAGACGGTGAACGGCGGCGTCCGGCTCGCGCTGCCCGACGGGGTCGACGCGGACCTGAGCATCAAGACCGTCAACGGCGGCATCGACAGCGACTTCCCGATCACCGTCCGGGGGCGCTGGGGCCCGCGTTCGGCGTCGGGCCGGCTCGGAGAGGGAGGGCCCGGCATCGACGTCGCGACCGTCAACGGCGGCATCGAGCTGCGCCGCCGCTGAGCCGCCCCGGCGCCGGGTCCCCGAGTCCGCCGCGGGCGCCGGCCCCGTCGAGCGGCGGGCGGCCACGGCGCAGGCTCCTGGCCCGGAGGGCGCCGCCGCGCGACCCCGCGGCTCCGAGCGTCGGTCCGGGGCTGGCCGAGCACGACGGCGTGCCCGGGACGAGAGCGTCGCCGCGCGACCCGCGGCTCCGCGCCGCCCGGCCAACCTTCCAGCGGTCCGCGCCGTTCCACGCGCAGACTCCTGCCGCGGCCCGGGCGCCGCCGCCTCGCCCCCGTCGCCCGGACCGGCGTCCATCACCGGCCCGGTTCGACCTGCCGCGGCCCGCGCGCCGCCGCCTCCTCGCCCCGGGCGATCTCGAGCGTCGCGGCGATGCCCGTATTCCCCTCGTGGCAGGCGAACTCGAACATCGCCCCCTCGGTCGGGGGCATCAGGATCTCCGCCGTCCAGGGCCGCGTCCACAGATCCGGATCTTCGAACGTCACCGCGTAGCGCACCGTGTCGGCGTCGAGCCGCGTGAAGCGCTCGACGAGGCGCATCCCCCCCTGCGGCAGGCCCTGGAACCGCTGCGCATCGCGGAAGCCGGTGGTCTCGACCACCAGCGTGTCGCCCTCCCAGCGGCCGCGCGAATCGCCGAGCCACTGCCGCACGCGCTCCGGCAGGTGCGGCCGGCCGTCGAGGGGGATGACCCGGAACTCGTGGACCATCTCGTGCAGGAGGAGCACGTGGTCGGGGGTCTGCGCGACGTGGACGTTCTGGCTGTAGGGTCCGCCCAGACGCGGGATGCCGTAGGAGATGCAGCGTTCCTGGGGGCTGCGGCCCTCCGGCCCTTCCGTCGTCTGCCCCGGACGGGCCGCACGGCGCGCGCGGCCCGCCGCCGACCACGGGATGCGGCCGTCGGGGGGATCGACGATCATCGACGTGCGGCCGTCCGACAGGCTGCGCTCCCACCACACCGCGCGGCGCGCCCCCACCCCGTCGGTCGACCGCTGGGCGGCGTCGACCGCGGCGATCTCCGCGTCGGTCAGGCGGCCCCGCCCGCCGTAGCGCTCCGGGCGCTCCAGCGGGGTCGCGGTCCCGTGGCTCCACACGCCCCGCAGGTCCGGCGCGCCCCACGGGGTGCGCGGCGGCGCGTCCTGGCCGGGGGCCGCGGCCGGGACCAGGACCAGGACCAGGACGGCGGCGAGGATCTTCGTCTGCGCCATCCGCCGATCCTACCAGCCCGTGGCGAAACGCCCCGCTGCATTCGAGCGGCGATGCATCCCGCCCGCCTTCGGCCGTCGCACGTGCCCGACATGCGCCCTCCTCACGCTTTGCCGGGCGGGCGCCGTTCGCTGACGCCCGCCGTTCGCCGGCGCCCTGCGGACGCGGTGCGACGCGGGGTTCCACCACGGCTGCCGACCCCGGCGGCCCCGGGATTTCCGCGGATGACGGCGCGCCCGGATCGGCTACGATATTGGCCTGAAGTCATCCGGAAACCGAGGAGGAAGCATGACCGACCATCGCAGGAACGTCCTGAAGCCGGGCCTCGCCCTCGCGGCGCTGCTCGCCGTCGCCGCGGCGCCCGCCGCGGCCCAGGAGGGCGGGGCGGATCTCGTCCAGCGGATGTTGCCGAACCCGAACCCCGAGGTCGTCACCAAGTGGGCGGAACTGCCCGACGGCCGCACCTGGGGGTCGACCGCGGGGATCGACATCGACCCGACCGACGGCCACGTCTGGGTCTACGACCGCTGCGGCGCCAACGGCCTCGACGGCGGCTGCGCGGCCAACCCCACCGTCGACCCGGTCCTGAAGTACGACCGGCACACCGGCGATCTGCTGGCCAGCTTCGGGGCCGGGCTCTTCGTGCTGCCGCACGGCCTGCACGTCGACGACGACGGCAACGTCTGGGTCACCGACTCGCAGGGCAACGGCGAGATCGGGCATCAGGTCATCAAGTTCAGCCCCGAGGGCGAAGTCCTCATGACCCTCGGCGTCGCCGGCGCCCCGGGCAGCGACCCCGAGGGCCGGCATCTCAACGAGCCGTGCGACGTCATCACCTGGGGGCCGACCGGCGACATCTTCGTCTCGGACGGGCACAGCGGCCAGAACCCGAATCCCCCGGAAGGGCGGACCGGACGCATCCTCAAGTACGACCGGGACGGCAACTTCATCAAGCAGTGGGGCGAAATCGGCTTCCGGCCCGGCCAGTTCCGCACGCCGCACGCGATCGAGTTCGACTCGCAGGGCCGCCTGTTCGTGGCCGACCGGGGCAACCACCGCATCCAGATCTTCGATCAGGAAGGCGAGCTGCTCGACATCTACCACCAGTTCAGCCGCATCAGCGGGCTGTTCATCACCGACGACGACATGCTGTACGCCATCGACTCCGAGTCGCAGGAGACCAACCACTACGGCTGGAAGAACGGCGTGCGCATCGGCCACGCCGGTGAAGACCGGGTGACCGCCTTCATTCCGCCGCACGTGCCCGAGACGGGCCGCACCCTGCAGGGCCTCGCCGGCGAGGGCATCGCCGTCGACGCCGACGGCACCGTCTTCGTGGCCGAGGGACCGGCCTCGCGCCCGTTCGCGGGCGGCGGGGTCACGAAGTACGGCAAGGCCATGGACTGATCGGCGCCATCGACCCGGTCCCCGCGGGGCGCCGCCTCGCGGGGACCCGGGCGCCGGTCGTTCGATACCCGAACGACCCTCTTCTTCCCGGAAGGCGGGCGGAAATCAGCCGGCCTCGGCGGCGCCGGGAACGATCAGGGCGCTGACGTCGAGGAGGTAGTTCACGGGAAGTCCGCGAGAAGCTCGCGTACCGCGTCGGTGGTAAGAGGCGGTTCGCCGTCGGGTTCAGCGAAGATCACCGCGCCGGTGTGCGGACAACGAACCCGCGGCCACGTCGTGGAACCCGCCGTCGTGAGACGCGCCCGGCGGCGGAGATACTCCGAGACGCTGACGCCTTCCTGCCGCGCCCGCTCCCGGATTGACCGGGCTTCGTCGTCGCTGACCTTGAACGAGATGGTTACCATGCGGGTACTACCGTATTGGCCCCGGTCCGTACCCGTCAAGGGTGTCCGGCGGCGTTCCGGCTCGCGGCGACAGGCTGATGCTCGATGCATCGGAAGTTCTCGACTCGTCGCGCGCCGCATCGGCAAGACCACGCCGCGCCGGTCCCGGCGGCGCGCGCGGCTACTCGGCCGCCCCCCCGGGCCGCGGCGCCCCCGCCCGCTCAGCACCCGCCCGCGAGCCACGCCGTCGATGCGCCGGCCGGCGCGTTGCGCGCGACGTGGCCGGCCATCCGCCGCACGAGCTCGGCGTTGGTGAAGGGCGACCAGAGATGGCCCTTCATCGGGCGGCCGTGCACGACTTCGCCGCCGTAGTATGGGTCGGTCGTGCCTTCGAGGAACCGCTCGAGGAGATACACCGCGTAGGTCAGGTAGAACTGGTCCATCTCGGGGTTGTAGATCCGGATCTTCCCGACCAGGTCGGGGCCGATGCGGGACCAGTTCTCCTCCAGGTAGTGCCGCAGGTCGTACCCGTTGTCGCGCATGTGGAACGCCGCCTCGCGGTCGATGACGCCGGTCTCCAGGTCCCACAGGCGCCGCGGGTAGCCGTCGTCGCCGACCGGGCCCCAGGCCGCGTTCCAGGCGTCGATCTGTCCGCCCGAGCGCCCCCGCGAGCCCTGCGCCCGCTCGAGTTGGCTGAGCTGGCGGACGCTGCCGACCGGCTGCCCCTCGATGGTCCGCTGGAACATCCGCTCGGGCGCGCCGGGCGCGGCGCCGGGCACGAGGAACGCGTTCTCGTCCCGGTAGACGTCGATCAGCTGGTAGCGCCGGAAGTCGACCGGGTCCGGATAGAAGCTCCAGGTCCCCCCGTAGAACGCCGGACGGCGGACCTGCCAGGCGAGCGCGATCCAGCCGCCGGTGGAGCCGCCGGTGAGCACGCGGGCCCAGGGTTCGCCGATCATCCGGAAGCGCTCTTCGAGATGCGGGATCAGCTCCTGGTGGATGGCGTCGCCGTAGGGACCGTTGTTGGCCGAGTTCACGCCGTAGGAGTCGTCGAAGAACGGCGTGGGGTGCTGAATCGTCACCGCGATCACGCGCGGGAAGCCGTCGCCGGTCCACGCCCGCTGGAAGTCGTACCCCGACTCGCGCATCCCGCCCGCGTCACGCAGCATCCAGGCGAAGAGCCCCGGCTCTCCCGACGGCGGCTCGGTCGTGAAGCCGAAGGCGGGCGTCAGCCGGAAGTGGTCGGCCTCGAAGATCACCGGGTAGCGCAGGCCGGGGTCGTCGCCGTAGCCCCGCGGCAGCAGGACCACCGCCCCCAGGTACATGGGGTGACCCCACCAGTCGCTGAGGATGCGGCTCCGGATCCGGACGCGCCTGACCCACTCGGTGTCCGGCGGCACGTCGACGGGCGGAAGGACGGCCGCGAGTTCCAGGCGGATCGGCGTGTCCGAGGCGGGGTCCACGCGGACCCGCCGCGGGACGCTGACGAGGTTGCCCGGCGAGAACGCCCAGCGCTGCCCCTCCCACTGGTCCTGGGGAGCCTGGATGACGTGGCCGTCCCGGCGGCGGTACTCGGTGTAGACGTGGACCAGCGCCTGCGCCCAGTAGTCGCCCGGCGGCAGCGCGCCCAGGCGCGCGTAGGGATAGCCGGCGGCGGCGGCGTCGACGACCATCGCCTCGCCCGGACCGGCCCCGGCCACGTCGGCCGCGAAGAAGGGCACCCGGCCGTCGCGCTGCCGGGCCGACTCGTACGCCGCGATGCGGGGCTCGGGGTCCGCGGCGGGGGCGAGGGCCAGGAAGAGGCGGCCGGTGAGCGGACCGTCGTGGAGGCCGGCGCCGTAGCGGACCTCGATGCGGAGGCGCGCCGGCGCCCCGTCCCCGGCGGTCTGGCCCCCCGACGCCGGCGGGCCGACGGCGAAGACCACGGCCGGGACCAGGGCCAGGACGGCCCCCGGAAGGCTGCGCCGGGCCGCGCGCGCCGTTTCGACCGACTCCTTCCGTTCCTCCATCTGCATCATCATCTGTCCACCGTCGCTTTCCCCCCGGCGATCGACAGCCCCCCTGCCGCACCGCGGCGCCGGACCGCGCGTGGTAGCATGGACCGCGTTCGACACGCCGACGGCGCCGCCGTCACGACATGCCGAGGGAGCCGGCCGACAGCCGCATCGACTGGACGGGCGTCCAGCCCGACGACTCGCCCATCGCCCCCCTCGACGGGCGCACCTTCATCCTGCGCCTGCGGATGCTCGGCGAGCGCGCGCGCGACCTGACCCTCCTGCGCCGGGCGCGGAGCGAGCGGCAGCCTCATGACCGGCGGGTTCATCGAGATTCTGAATGAGCTGTACGACTACGGTGTTCTCCCCTCCGTCGCCAGCGCATGGATGTCCTTGGCCCACGTCGCCACAATCCGTTCCCTACTCGGCCCACGTGAAGTCCGCGGGAATCGCCGGTATACACTGAACACGCCAAGGGGTCTTCTTTGCCAGTAGTTCGAACACCAGCCGCACCCTGAACCGCTCGCCAAGAGTCGGCGCGTTTCGGCCGGTCCGCCAGATCGTGTCCCCTGCCGTCGGGTTGTAGCGTTCCTGCAGGTAGGCGTGTGGAACCGTGGCGACCGTAATGGAATCCAGCCGGTGAGCCGGTGAATCGCCCGCGCTTTGGTAGTTGTACTTGACGAAGAGCGTGGTCGTGAGAAACGGTCCGTTCTCGATGTCGAGGATCGGCGGCAGCGTGCCTGGTTCGTCCACGGACAGCCCTGACCGCTTGTGACGTATTCGCAAGGATGTTTGAGCCGTCTGGAGCGTCGCCGTTGCCGCTCCGCTTGTTTTCTCCGCCTTCGAATCAACGAACAACGCCTGCCGGATCGCATAATCGGGATGGAAGACGTATCGTGCGCGCTTGTAGTCGATCTTTCCGTACAGGCGTTGTCGTATTCGCGACACACCCATTTCGTCAAGGGCCTCGCGCGTGATGTCTTCTCCGAAGTCCTGCGGCAGATCGCGTTCGTTGGCGAAAAGTTCGCCCGCCGTCCCGCGGAAATCCACGATCGCCTGCGTGACAAGCCGCGCAGACGCCTTTTCGATCTCTTCGAGGGTGTCGAGGTCGCCATGCAGCGTTCGCGGGTTCACGAACATGGCAAGGTCAGTTGGCGTTCTTCGGCGAGGCGGCGCCGGGACAGCTCCACGTACCGCGGCTGGAGCTCGATGCCGACGTAGCGGCGGTCGAGGCGGGCGGCCGCGACGGCCGTCGTGCCGCTGCCCATGAAGCAGTCGAGCACGACGTCGCCCGGCTCGGTCAGCAGCCGGATGACGCGGGCCGGGAGCTCCACGGGGAACTTCGCTTCGTGGTCGTCGTTCTGCCGCACCGACGGGAAGGTCCAGACGCCGCGCGAACCCCACTCCCGCCATTCGCGTCGGCTCAGGCGCGACCTGTCCACCTTCGTGACGCCGGGCTTCCAGAACAGGTAGAGGTACTCGAACTCGTCCACCGCGCGGTAGGAGAGGCTGGCCCACCGGCTGTTCTCCCAGCAGGCGTCCTTCACCCATACCCGGCGATCGTAGGCGTAGAACCCCGCCGCGGCCGCCCATTCCTCCACGAGCCCGCCCACGATCCTGATCCGGGTCTGGCTGTCGTACTTGCCGCCCCGGACGTTGTTGCCGTTCAACCGGCGGTCTATCGTCTGCTCGCTGCACCCGAGCCGTTCCGCGAGCTGGTGACGGTTCATTTCCGGGTGATCGCGCATCGCCTGCAGCACCATCTCCCGCGTGACGGGATGGCGGCGGGCGCCGATGGTCTCCGCCGAGATCCGCGGCATCGACGGATCGCGGAAGCACAGGATGTCGGCGATGTTGACGACCAGGAATCCGCCGGGCCTGATCACCGGCCAGTGGGCCGCGATGACGTCGCGCAGCAACGCCTGCCAGTCGTCGAAGCCGAGCCCCGCTTCGTACGACTTGCCGACGAAGTACGGCGGGGACCAGACGCTGACGGCGACGCTGCCGCCGGCGATCCGGGGCACGAGTTCCCGCGCATCGCCTTCGTGAAGGGTGTCGACGGCCAGCGCCTCGCCGGCGGGCGCCGGCGTCGAAACGGCCGGCCGGAGCTGTTCCTGAAGCGTTTTCGGAAGACGATCGTAAGTGAACGACGACGCCTTCGACGCCGCGCCGTCGGCGTGGCGCCGGCCGCGCATCCCGTGACGATGAGCACGCCGCATGGACGGTCAGCGCGCGCCGGTTCGCAGGCGCGCCACGAAGGCCGCGTGGGCCGGATCGTTCAGTCCCCGTTGCTGCGCCTGCGACACGGCGGCGACGTCGCCGCGCAGCATCGCGTCCACGGCCAGGCGCAGACCCGGAAAGACCGTGCTGCGCACCACGCCGGCCGCGTCGGGCCGGCGGGGCCGGTAGGCGCCCTCCGCCAGCTCGAACCAGTCGATGCGCGCGTCCAGCGTCCGCCAGACCAGGTACTCCCGCACGCCGTTGCGGCGGTAGACGCGCAGCTTGTCGTGCAGATCGTACGACGCGCTGTTGGCGGCGATCTCCGCGACCAGTTCCGGCGCGCCTTCAATGTAGTCGTCGTCGCTCACCCCTGCCTGACCGCCAGCGTCCGGTTCGATCAGCAGCGCGGCGTCGGGCTGCGGCTCGTTGTCGAGGTCCAGACGCACCGTGGCGTTGTCGACGAGCTGGACGCCCGGCGTCGACGCCGCGTAGGAAAACAGCCACCCGACGGTGGCCGCATGCGGCCGGGCATGGCTGGCGTAGCGCGCCGGCGACGGCACGTAGACGACCCCCTCGATGAGTTCGGCCTTCTTGACGTCGGGCCGCGCCCGGTACCGGCGCTCGAACTCGCAACGCGACAGGCGATCGCCGTTCTCCAGCGCACCCGCACAGGCCGCGCCGGCCCGGGGGCCGGCGTCGGGAGATCGGGCGATCGGGTGGTTCGGCGGCGTCATGGGCGGGTGTCCCCTGCCGCTCGCGCATCCGGGGCGCCACCGACGACCGCCGGGGCGCGGCTTGCGCCCGCGGCGGCTGCGCCGGTCCGCTGCACGCCCGTGGTGGAACCCCGCGCCGCACCGGGCGGCGCCACGCCGTTCCGCTACACGCCGGACAGCGGCTCGAGGGGGAGCCGGCCGCTGCTGTGTCCGAGCCGATCGAGGGGCACGCCCATCCTGTCGAGCAGGCTCAGGTGGAGGTTGGCCAGCGGCGTGTCCTCCGGGTACCGCACGTGCCGCCCGCCGGCGCCCGCTCCGCCGCCGGCGAGCAGGATCGGCAGGTTGGTGGACGCATGCGCGTTGCTGTCGCCCATGCCCGCGCCGTACACGATCATCGCGCGGTCGAGCAGCGTGCCGTCGCCGTCGGGCGTGGCCGCCAGCCGCTCCACGAAGGCCGAGAAGAGCTGCACGTGGTACTGGTTGATCTTCGTCAGCTTGGCCAGCTTCTCGGGGTCGCGCTGGTGGTGCGAGATCGGATGGTGGGCGTCGGGCACCCCGATCTCGGCGTAGGTCCGGCCGGTGATCTCCCGCCCCATCATGAACGTCACGACCCGGGTGAGGTCGGTCTCCCAGGCGAGGGCCATCAGGTCGAACATCAGCTTCGCGTGGTCGCCGACGCTGCCGGGGATGCCGGCGGGCTGGGCCACCACCGGCAGCTCGCGGCCGCTCTGGGCCTCGGCCATCCGGATGCGGCGCTCGACGTCGCGCACCGCGTCGAGATACTGGCTCAGCTTCGCCCGGTCGCCGGCCCCGAGTTCGCGCGACAGATGCGCGGCGCGCTCGGTCACCGAGTCGAGGAGGCTGGCGTCCTTCGCGAGCCGCGCCCGGCGCACCGCGGGGTCGGTGCTGCCGGCGTCGCCGAACAGCCGCTCGAACACCACCCGCGGGTTGTTCTCCATCGGCAGCGGGGTCACGTCGTTGGCCCACGCGATGGTGTTGGTGTACGCGCAACTGAACCCGTCGTCGCACGAACCCGCGAAGTCGCGGCCGTCGAGAGCCAGTTCGAGGGTCGCCAACTGCGTCTCGCGGCCGTGCGCGCGCCCCGCGATCTGGTCCATCGACACGCCGCCCCGCAGGTCCGAGCCGTCGTCGGGCTTCGACGGCACCCCGGTGAGGAACCGGGTCGAGGCGCGGGCGTGCGGCCCCTCGCTCTCGACGCCGCGCAGGCCCGACAGCACCTGCACGTGCGCGCGGAACGGCTCGAGGGGCTTCAGGATGGTCGGGAATTCGAAGCCGGCGCCGTCGGTGGGCGGCGTCCAGTGCGGCATCATCATCCCGTTGGGGACGTACACCACCCCGAGACGGCGCACCGGGGCCGCCGCCGTGGTGCGCAGGGCCGCGAACGCCGGCACCATCCCGTCGAGCAGCGGCAACGCGAGAGAGGCTCCGAGGCCTCGGAGCACGGTACGACGGGGAAGCGCCTTCTGGGTGATGATCATGATTCTGACCTCCGCATCCGGAACGGTGTGCTCTTCACGATGCCGACGATGATCGACGACCAGCGGTAGCCGTCCGCGGCCGCCTCGCGGGTGATGGCCCGCACGGTGGGACGATCGTAGTACTCCGGCCCCCGCCCCAGCCCGTAGGCCAGGAGCTTCTCGGTCAGGGTGGCCGCGAACCGATGGCGGCGCTCCAGCAACAGCGACCGCAGCCCGGCCGGGCCGCGGAACGCCGTGCCGTCCGGCAGCCGCCCCGACGAATCGATGGGCAGGCCGACGGCGCCCGCCGTGCGCCAGCGCCCCACCGCGTCGTAGTTCTCGAGGGCCAGCCCCAGGGGGTCCATCGGCGCGTGGCACACCGAGCAGGCGGGGCTCTCGCGATGCCGCGCCAGCCGGTCGCGCACGGTGGCGGCCCGGCCGTCCGCGCCGCGCTCCGGCAGGTCGGGCACGTCGGCGGGCGGCGGGGGCGGCGGGGTCCCGAGCACGTTGGTCAGCATCCACTTGCCGCGCAGCACCGGCGACGTGCGGTTCGGATACGAGGTCACCGTCAGCAGGCTGCCGTGTCCGAAGATGCCGCCCCGCCGCTCGGCCATCTCGTCGTCCAGGCGGACCCGCCGGAAGTGGCTGCCGTAGACGTTGGGTATGCCGTAGTGCGCGGCGAGCCGCTCGTTGACGAACGTGTAGCCGGCCCCGAGCAGATCGAGCACGCTGCGGTCCTCCCGCAGCAGGCTGTCGACGAACAGCTCGGTCTCCTGCCGGAACGCCGCCCGCAGGTTCTCGTCGAACTCGGGGAAGGCGATGGCGTCGGGCACCACGCTGCGCAGGTTGCGCAGGTACAGCCACTGCCCGGCGAAGTTCCGCACCAGCGCCGACGCCCGCGGGTCGGCGAGCATGCGCCGCGCCTGTTCCTCGAGCACCGCCGGGTCGGCGAGCCGCCCCTGCTCGGCGAGGTCGAGCAGCTCGTCGTCGGGGCCGCTGGACCACAGGAAGAACGAGAGCCGCGACGCGAGGTCCACGCCGCTCAGGGGGTAGGCGGTCCCCGGGGCGGCGTCGACGGGGTCGCGGACCACCCGGAACAGGAAGTCGGGGGCGACGAGCACGCGCTCGAGGGCGAGCTGGATGCCGGCGTCGAAGCTGGCGCCGCCGCGGCCGGCCCGGTAGAAGCGCATCAGCGTGTCGAGGTCGCCGGCGTCGACGGGGCGGCGGTAGGCGCGCCGGGCCAGCGCGCCGAGGATCGTGCGCGCGCACCGTTCCTCGTCGGCCGGCGCGGCGCTCTCGGGCCGGCAGACGAAGATGGCGCGGCGGCTCGGCGTGTCCCCCGGCCCGCCCGCGGCGTACGGACCGGCGACGACGACGTGCTCGACGGCCGCGTTGCCGTCGCGCATCTCGTTCACGGCCACCGCGAACACGCTCTGGCGGGGCTGCAGCACCCCTTCCGGCTCGGTGAACCGCCGCACGAAGGAGACCCCGACGACGCGCGGGCCGGCCTCGGCCCGGAAGCGCACCCGCATGTTGGCGTCGGCGAAGAGCATGTACTCTTCCCACGCGGGGTCGCCGAACAGGTTGCCGGCGTAGCTGGCCGGGGCCTGCACGCCCTCCGGCTCCTCGCCGCCGAAGACGAACGTCCGCACGAGGGCGCCGTCCAGCCGGACTTCGAGTTCGTGGCGCGACCCCATGCCGCGCACGTAGTTCACGTAGTTCCGGTGCAGGCGGATCTGCAACTCGTACTCGCCGTCGACGGGAAAGACGTGCCGGACGGCGACGCCCCCCCGCGACCCGAACGGCAGGTCTTCGCTCATCCGGTCGTCCTGCCGCAGCAGGATGGGGACCTTCCAGGTCTCGGCGACCGGCCCCCGGGGGGTCTCGCCGAGGGCGGTCCGCCCGATCTTGCGGGCCGCCGACAGGTAGCGCTCCATCAACGCCGACGAGACGGTCAGCACGTCGGCGTTGTTGTCGAAGCCGTACTCGTCGAAGTCGTCGGCCGGCAGCAGGTCGTCGACGTCGACGTCGACGGCCAGCAGGTCCCGCACGGCGTTGGCGTACTCCGCCCGGTTCAGGCGATGCACGGCCTGCGTGCGCCCCGGGTTCGGGGCGCGCCGGGCGGCGCGGTCGATCTCCGTCTCCAGCCACCCCGCGACCCGGTCGTAGGTCCCGGGGTCGGGCCGCGGGCGGCCGGCCGGGGGCATGGCGCGGGTGCGCAGCTTCGCCACCACGCGTTCCCACACTTCCGCGTGCGCGCCCACGGCGGAGAGGTCCAGGCCGTCCAGGCTCAGGCCGGCGGTGCGCAGCCGGTCGTCGTGGCACGCCGCGCAGTAGCGGTCGACGGTGGCCGCGAGCAGGTCGGCGCCGGCCGGTTGCGGCCGGGCGGCCGCGAGGGAGGCGGAGAGAGGCGGGGCCAGAAAGGCGACCACGAGCCCGGCCGCTCCGAAGCAGGACCGTCGCAGAGCGGCTGGCATCGTCGGTCGGCCTCCTGAACACTCCGCGGCCCGGCGCCGCGGAACCGCGGCGCCGCACCCGCAACGGGCCTGCCGCGGGGGTCGCGCCGGCGGCAGGCGGCGGTGGAACGGCGGCTCCCCCGCCGACAAGTCTGGCCGAACGCCCCCCGCGGTGTCAATCGGCCGCGCCCCCGGGCCGTTCAGCGGATATCATGGCAGACGAACCGGACCTCCGAAATGCCGCTCGCCCCGGGTACGAAGATCGGCGCCTGCGACGTCACCGGCCCCCTCGGGGCCGGCGGCATGGGCGAAGTCTACCGCGCCCGCGACACGCAGCTCGGCCGCGAGGTCGCGCTCAAGGTGCTGCCCGAGGCGTTCACCGCCGACCCCGACCGGCTGGCGCGCTTCGAGCGGGAAGCGCGGGTGCTCGCCGCGCTGAACCACCCGAACGTCGCGCAGATATACGGCGTCGAGGAGACCGGGGGGTCGCGGGCGCTGGTCCTGGAGCTGGTCGAGGGTCCGACCCTCGCCGACCGCCTCGGGCAGGGCCCGGTCCCCTTCCCGGAAGCGCTGTCCATCGCCCGCCAGATCGCCCTCGCGCTGCAGGCCGCGCACGCGGCGGGCGTCGTCCACCGGGACCTGAAGCCGGCCAACGTCAAGGTGCGCGGCGACGGGACCGTGAAGGTCCTGGACTTCGGCCTCGCCACGGCGCTGGACACCCCGCCGGGGCCCGAAGCGGACCCGGCGGGGTCGCCGGCCCTCACCGCCTCGGTCACCCGGATGGGCCCGGACCTCGTCATGGGGACGCCGGCGTACATGTCCCCCGAGCAGGCCGAGGGCCGGCCGACCGACACGCGGGGCGACCTGTGGTCGTTCGGCGTCGTGCTGTACGAGATGCTCGCCGGCGAGCGCCTGTTCGCCGGCGAGACCGTGGGCCAGGTGCTGGCCCGCGTGATCGACCGCGACCTCGACCTGTCGACGCTGCCCCCGTCGACCCCGCCGCCGGTCCGGCGGCTGCTGCGCCGCTGCCTCGATCGCGACCCGCGCCGGCGGATGCGCGACGCCGGGGAAGCCGTCGCCGACCTGGAGGCGGCCGGCTCGCCGGCCGAGGCGCAGCCGGCCGGCGCCGACGCCGTCCCCCCGTCTCCGCTCCGGCCGTCGCGCGCGCGCCTCGCCTGGGCGGCCGGCGGCCTCGCCCTCGGGTGCCTCGCGGCGGCCGCCGCGCTCGCGGCGCTGGCCCCCTCCCCCGAGCCGCCCGCGGTCCGGCGCCTCACCCTCGATCTGCCGGCGCCCCTGGTCCGCGGCTCCGGATTCGCCCTCTCGCCGGACGGCTCGACGCTGGCCTGGGTCGGCCGCGCCGGCCGCGGCCGGCGCCTGATGCTGCGCCGCCTGGACGAGGCCGACGCCCGGCCCCTGGCCGGCACCGAGGGCGCCCTCGACCCGTTCTTCTCGCCGGACGGCGCCTCGATCGGGTTCTTCGCCGCCGCGGGCCGCCCCGGGGGGGCGGAGCGCATCCAGTACCGCTGGACGCTGAAGCGGGCGCCGGCCGGGGGCGGCGCCCCGGTGACGCTGGCCGAGAACGTGCCCGCCCTCGGCGGCAGTTGGGGCGACGACGGCCGCATCGTGATCGGCGCCGTGGGCGGCCTGCTGCGCGTGCCCGCCGGCGGCGGCGCGCCCGAAGCGGCGCTGCCGCCCGGCGCGGTGTCCGACGTCGCCGTGTGCTCGGCGCCCCACGTGCTGCCCGGCTCGCGCGCGCTGCTGTTCGCCGAGCTCTCGACCGACGGCGAGTCGCGTCTGCTGGCGATGGCCGCCGGCGGCGAACCGCGCGTCGTGGCGGCCGACGCGGCCGCGGCGACCTACGCGCCGACGGGCCATCTCGTGATCGCGCGGACGGCCCGGCCCCCGGGCGGGCGGCCCGGCCCCCGGACCACGACGTTGCTGGCGGCGCCGTTCGACGCCCGCCGCCTCGAACTGACCGGCGCGCCGGTCCCCGTGGTCCCCGACGCCGGCGCCAGCGCCTGGGCCGCCGACGGCACGCTCCTCTACGCGCCGGACCAGGGCGGCGGCGGGACGGAGAGCCGCCGGACGCTGGCGTGGATCCACCGCGACGGACGCGAGGAGCCGCTTCCGGCCCCGCCGCGCGCATACAGCGAGCCGCGCATATCGCCGGCCGGCGACCGCGTCGCCCTGGACGTGACCGACGACGACGGCAACACCGACGTCTTCGTCCACGATCTCGCCCGCGACGCGTCGAACCGCCTGACGTTCGACGGGTCGAGCTTCAATCCGCTGTGGTCGCCGGACGGCCGCGGCGTCGTGTTCACGGCCGCCGAGGACGACGGCTTCGGCCTGTTCCGCAAGGCCGCGAACGGCGCCGGCCAGACCGAACGGCTGGCCGCGGGCCGGCCCGTGATGCAGGTGGCCTCCGACTGGGCGGGCGGCCCGGACACGCTCGTCGTCATGCGCGCCGCGGGCATGACGAGCGCCGACGTCCACCTGCTGCCGCTCGACGGCGGCGGTGATTCGCGGCCGCTGATTGCGACCGACGCCGTGGAGATGCTGGCCCGGGTCTCGCCGGACGGCCGCTGGATCGCCTACCAGTCCAACGAGTCGGGCCGCTGGGCCGTCTACGTGCGGCCGTTCCCGGACGTCGACGGCGGCAAGTGGCAGGTGTCGCAGGGAGGCGGCGGCTACGCGCCGGCGTGGTCGGCCGACGGCCGGGAGCTCTTCTACGTGGCGGCCGGCCGGGACGGCAGGACGATGATGGCGGTCGGGTACGCCGGCGACCCCACCTTCACGCCGTCGCGGCCGGAACCCCTGTTCGCCCTGCCGGGCGGCGTCGAGAGCGGAGGCCCCTTCCGGCACTGGGACGCCGCCCCCGACGGCGCGCGTTTCCTCGTGCTCAGGGAGGCGGAAGAAGACCCGTCAGACGACCCGCGCCAGGGGCCGGCGGAGCTCGTCTACGTCGGCAACTGGTTCGCGGAGCTCGTCGAGCGGGCGCCGGTCCCCTGACCGCCGCCGGCGGGTGGGGCCGACGGGTCACGCGCGTCCAAAACATGCAAATCGTTCGATGACGCCGTAGAATTCGCACGATGTGGATCGACCGCCAGATCGAGCCGCGCGGGGCCGCGCGGCGGGTCAGAACCGGAACAGCCGGTTGAACTTGACCACGAAGCCGCGGTTGCGCAGGTCCCACCCCCGGTCGGGCCGGAAGCCCCGGGTGACGTCGCGGTCGTCGGTGTACACCACGAACAGCTCGCTGCCGGGGCTGTACTCCCACCGCAGCCGCAGGTTGCTGCTGAACGAGTCGCCGGCCGAGTTGTACTGCAGGAGCCCGCTGAAGAACATCCGCGGGTTGAACGCGTAGTTCACCCGCGTCACCACCAGGTTCGACTGGAACGCCCCGTACGGCGTGTCGATCCAGTTGAACGACACCGTCGGCTCCACCGACATCTGCGGCAGCACCGCGATGCGCCCCTGGCTGATCTCCAGGCTGGTCAGCGCGCCGCCGAAGTAGTCGCCCCGCCGCAGCGCCACCTGCCCGTTGACGCGGCGCTGCTGCCCGATGGCGTACGCCGCCCGGTAGTCGGCGAAACGGTAGTCCCCCACCGGGATCGCGAAGTCGGCGCCGGGCGGCGTGAACGGCTCCACCAGCAGCTCGTAGTTGCCGGTCGCGCTGAACGTCAGCCGGTCGCTCGACTCGAACTCGGTCTGGAACGACACCAGGCGCTGGCGGGTCTCCAGCCGGTTGGCGTCGGCCGTCAGGACGTAGTCGACGGCCCCCTCCAGGCTGAACTGGCGGACGCTCTCGATCGACCGCGGCCGGGGGCTGAACCGGCCCGACACGTAGGTGCGCCGGAAGTTGTCGCGCCGCAGGAACCCCACCTCGGGCAGGAAGTTGTCTTCGACCAGCAGGTGGTCGACCTGCAGCCCGTAGCGGTCGGCCGCGTACTCGAACTTTCCCTGGTAGCTCAGGTCCCGGCCGTCGAACTCCGGGCCCGGCACCCGGGTCCGGGCGAGGTAGGTGATGAAGCTCACGTTCTCGAAGAACGCGAAGGTGCCGTCGACCCCGTACGCCTGGCTCGCCCCGGGGGCCACCCGCGACACCGACCGGTTGGTGAACATCGCCCCCACCGAGCTGCGCCGCAGGAGGTCGCGCTTCAGGCGCACGACGGTGAAGTTGGTCGGCTCGGAGGCCGAGACCATCTCGTCGCCGGTGTGGATGTTCAGCGCCCCGACGTCGAACGGCCCGACCTTCCCGGTCACGCGGGCGCCTCCGAAGATCGGCACCACGCGGCCCCTCTCCAGCCCGATCTTCCGGCTGTAGAAGAGCTGCGGCACGTTGACGTCGCCGAACACCCCGCCCACGGGGCCGCCGCCGGGACCGCCGAACCGGCCGGTGACCCCGCCCCGCGCGAACCCGAAGATGCCCCGCCCTTCGAGGAAGAACTCGCGCTTCTCGGGGAAGAAGAGCGGGAAGCGGGTCAGGTTGACCTGCCGCTCGTCCACCTCGACCTGCGCGAAGTCCGTGTTCCAGGTGAAGTCGGCGGTCAGGTTCTGGGTGACGCCGTACTTCACGTCGATGCCGACGTCGCCGCTCCGCTCGTTGTCCACCACCGGGTCCGCGTTCAGGTCGGTGGCGACGCCGCCGATGGCGTACGGCTTGACCTCGACGTTGCGGCTCGCGGGAGGCGGCTCGAGGCCGACCAGCGTGCCCGCGGCCGAGACCCGGAAGATGCCGGCCGAGCCGCTGCCGCCGCCGGCCGACAGGGGCAGCCGGGTCAGGTAGACCCACTCGTTCTTGCGCCGGATGGCGCGGCGGAGCTGGACGCCCCAGACGTGGGGCGGTTCGGAGCGGTAGCGCAGGGTCTTGAACGGGATCTCCATCTCGACCGTCCAGCCGCCGTCGAAGCGGCCCGTCCGCACGTCCCACACCGGGTTCCAGTCGGCGTTCGGGTTGCCCTCGTTGGTGAACTGCTGATCGGCGCGGGCCCCGAGGGGGTTGGTGTAGAAGTTGAAGCCGTTGCGGCGGTCGTAGAACGTGTCGAAGAAGGCGGTGAACGTGTCGTTCTGGCGGAGCTGGCTGGTGTCGCGGCGCATCTCGTTCGCGACCCACTGGCTTTCGGGGGCCGAGTCCCAGACGCGGGCCGAGACGTAGACGTTCGTCTCGTCGAACAGGATCCACGCCTCGGTCTTCTCGGTGGCGGGGGCCCCGACGTCGGGCACCTGCTGGATGAAGCCGGTGATGGCGGGCGCCGTCTCGTAGACCTCCTCGTCGAGCACCCCGTCGAGCCGGATGCCCCGGGCGAGCCGGATCGCCCGGACCGTGGTGCGGCCCGCCTCGTCGCGGTTCATCACCGCGGGCGCGGCCGGGGGCGGCGGTCCGTCGATGAACGACGCCAGCGCCCCGGGGCCGCCGGCCGGGAAGCCGCCGCCGACCTCGGCCGCCGCGCCCGGGGGCGGCGCCGCCGGGGCGGCGGTCCGGCCCGCGCCGGGCGGCGGCGCCGGGGACGGCCCGGGCCCGCCGAGCGGGTCGGCCCGGCCCGGCGGCCCCGCCGGCGGGGGCGCGGACGCCGCCCGCCGCGCGGCCGATGCGCCGGCCGCCGGACCCGGGCGCGCGGTTCCGGCGGCGCCGGCCGGCGCCTCGGAAACCGACAGCGCGAGCGCCGCCCGGTCCTGCAGGTCGAACAGATCGTGCGCGGCGCCCTCGACGTCGGCGGAGCGGACGACGTCGCCGGCGTCCACCGAGATCATCCGGGCGGTGATGCGAAGCCGGCCGCCGGACCGCTCGTGGGCGCCGACCAGCACGAACGGCACGTCGAGGGCGCGGCCCGCGGCGACCGCGTCTTCCGCCGACACCGGCGCAGCCCCCGCGACGGGGCCGCCCCGCCGCACGACGAACGCCGTACCCGCCGGGAACCCCGCCGCCAGCGCTTCCGCGATGCCCCGGCCCATCCAGTCGTCGGCCGGACCGCCCGTCAGGTTGGCGAACGGCACGATGGCCACCATGCCCGCCGGGGGGCGGCCGGCCGGGGCCGCGGCCGGCTGCGCCGACGCCGGGACCGCCGCCAGCACCGCGCCCGCCACCGCCGCCCAGACCGGGGCCGCCCGATGCGCACCTCTCGCTCCCACGTTCACCAGCTCCTCGCCGCTCCGGGCCGGACTCCTCTCCGCCGCCCGCCGCCGCACCCCGGTACGGCCGGGCGCGGCGGAGTTCCGAGCCGCATTCCACCGCGCGGCCCCGACCGCATTCCGGTTACGAACCAGGACGCAACGGGACCGCCGCCCGCGGGCGGCCGCCGCCCGGCGGCCGCCGCGAAGCCCGGCGCGCGCAACGGGGCCGCGGTTTTCCGTCACACTTAGGATACGTCCAATCCCGTCAACCGTTTACCCGGCCGCGCGGCGGGGCGCTATAATTCCCCTGCATCGAACGGATCCGACGACGCGCCCCGACCGGCCCCGACGACCCCGGGCGCGGGCCGCGGGAGGACCTCGGACATGGCTTCATCACGACGACGCTTCCTGACGCACGCGGCCGCCCTGGGCGCCGCCGCCCTCGCTCCGCCGGCCCGGGCGGCGTCCGCGGGACGCCCCCGCGCCGAAGCCGGGACCTTTTCTCCCCCCGAGCTGCTGGCGCGCCAGGCCGCCCGGAACCGGGCCGCGGCGGCGCCGGCGCGGCCGGCCCAGGCCGACGACGCCGACTACGCCGCGATGTACCGCGAGCGGCGCAACTGGGGGCGCTGGGGCGACGACGACCAGGTCGGCGCCGTCAACCTCATCACCGCCGAGAAGCGCGCCGCCGCCGCCGGCCTCGTGCGCAGCGGGCGGACCGTCTCGCTGAGCCGCGTCTTCGAGCCGCCCCAGCACTTCATGACCAAGAGCGCGCTCGGCGAGAGCGGCGGCTACGTCATGGACTACCTGGGCTTCATCTATCACGGGTCCACGGTGACCCACGTCGACGCCCTCTGCCACATCTGGGACGAGGACGGCATGTGGCAGGGCCGCGACCCGGACGTCGAGATCGACACCCGGGGCGCCCACTTCGCCGACGTCACCCACTGGAACCGGGGCGTCATCACCCGGGGCGTCCTGATCGACGTGCCCCGCCACCGCGGCGCGCCCCACGTGACGGCCGACCGCCCCGTCCGCGGCGCCGAGCTCGCGGCGATCGCGGCGGCGCAGGGGGTGGCCGTCGGGCCGGGCGACGCCCTGCTCGTGCACAGCGGCTGGGAGTCGTACACGCGGAGCGGCGACGACGGCGGCGGAGGCCGCCCCGGCCTGCACCCGAGCTGCGCCGGGTTCATCCGCGACCACGACGTCGCGCTGCTGGGCTGGGACCTCATGGACGCCCGGATGGGCGCGGCCGGCCTGCCCTGGCCGGTGCACGGGGTGCTCTTCAACTTCGGCGTGGCGCTGCTCGACAACGCGCGGCTGGAGCCGATCGCCGCCGCCTGCGCCGAGGAGGGCCGCTACGAGTTCCTGTTCATGCTGCTGCCGCTCAACGTCGCGCGCGGCACCGGCAGCCCCGCGAACCCGGTCGCGATGTTCTGATGGGGTCGGCGGCCCGTGGTGAACGCCCCGCCGCATTGCGATTCGCGGCCCTCGCGCTGGCGGGCTGGGCCGCCGCGTGCGGGACGCCGGACGGCGGCGGCGGCGGCGACTACCTGACGCCGGACCTCCGCGCCGCCGTCGAGCAGCTCAAGGCCGACGTGGCCGCGCGCCCCACCGACGAGACGACCATCGCCGGGCGCGCGCAGACCCTCGACGCGTGGATCGACGCCTGGGCCCTCGGCGGCGGCGAGGTCGGACTGGAGGGCCCGCGCGTGCGCCTGCAGGCGACCCTGCCCCCCACCGGCGAGGCGGCCCGCGTGCAGGGCGCGACCGTCGACCGGCTGGTCCGCCAGTTCACGCTGCACGACGAGCCCGGCGCCCTCGGGTCGCTGGCCGCCGACTCGCTCGGGCCGTTCGAGGCGCGCAGCCACCAGACCATCCGCCAGACCTGGACGGTGGGGACCCGTCCGGTGGAGACCGGCGGCGGCTTCTGGGTGGCGCGGCACTTCAGCGTCAACCACGGCCCGTTCCAGACCGGCGACCCCGCCGCCGCCGGTTACGTGACCCTCGCGACCACCGACGACGACGCCGCGTTCGAGGCCGGCGCGCACATGGCGCGGGGTCCGCACGGCGGGTTCCGGGCGCCCGAGCCCGCCCTCGTCTTCCGCCTCGTCTCGGGACGGCTCGACCCCGGCGAGACGGTCACCGTCACCTACGGCGACACCGCCGGCGGCGGACCGGGGCTGCTGATGACGAGTACGTCGAGCGCGCGGATGCCCCTGCCCCTCTACGTCGACCTCGACGCGTCCGGCGAGTGGCGGCCCCTGCCCATCCTGCCGTTCGCGGTCAGCGGGACGCGGGTGGCCGGCGTGCACGGCTTCGCCCCCAGCATCGTCGAGCCGGGCGAGCGGTTCGAGCTCTCGGTGCGCGCCGAGGACGCGTTCTTCAACCGGGCCACCGGCCCCATCCCCGCGTTCGACGTACTGGTGGACGGCGAGGTGCGCGCCACCACCCCGGCCGGGGCCGAGGCCATCACCCTCGTCCCGCTCGCCCTCGACGAGCCCGGACCGCACTGGATCACCATCCGCTCCGAAGACGGCGCGATCGCCGGCGACGCCAATCCGGTCCTCGTCGCCGCCGACCCCGAACGGCGCATCTACTGGGGCGACACCCACGGCCACTCGGGCTACGCCGAGGGCATCGGCACCATCGACTTCTTCATGACGTTCGCCCGCGACGACGCGCGGCTCGACTTCGTCACCCACTCCGAGCACGACGTGTGGCTCGACGACGCGGAGTGGGAGCTGTCGAAGCGGGCGGTGGAGACCTTCGACGACCCCGGCCGGTTCATCCCCTATCTCGGCTGGGAGTGGACCCGGCCGGCCCGCTTCGGCGGCCACCACAACGTGCTGTTCCGCGACACCGCCGGCCGGACGCCGGTGTCCGCCGTCGAGTACCCGACCCTGTCGCAGCTCTACCAGGAACTGCGCGCGCGGTACGACCCCGACGACGTCCTCGTCATCCCGCACGCCCACAACCCCGGCGACTACCGCCAGTCGGACCCCGAGCTCGAACCCCTGATCGAGATGATGTCGATGCACGGCGCCTTCGAGTGGTTCGTGCGGCGGTACCTGGCGCACGGCCACCGGGTGGGTCTCGTCGCCGCGTCGGACGACCACCTGTCGCACCCCGGCTACTCCGCCCCGAACCGCGACACCCTGGCCCAGCGCGGCGGCCTCGGCGCGGTCTTCGCCCCCGAGCGGTCGCGCGACGCGATCTTCGACGCGATGAAGGAACGCCGCACCTATGCGACGACCGGCGACCGCATCATCCTCGACGTCAGCGTCAACGGCGTCCCGATGGGCCAGGAGGCCGACTACGCCGACACCCGCGCCGTCGAGGGCCGGGTGGTCGGCACGGCGCCCATCGAGTCGGTCGCGCTGCTGAAGAACGACGAGGTCATCTGGCGCGAGGAATACGCGGTGGGCCGGGGCCGGCCCGCCGACACCGAAGAGTGGCTGCTGTCGTTCTCGTCCGGCGAAACGCCCGTCCACCCCGGCGACGCCCCCCGCGGCTGGCGCCACTGGCGCGGCGAGCTGCGGGTGACCGGGGCCGACGTCGACGCCGTCTCCGCCACCGACTTCGTGAACCCGACCACCCAGTTCCTCGAGCCGACCGCCGGCGGCGCGCGTTTCGCCACCCACACCCGCGGCGACCGCAGCTCGCTGCGGCTCGTGCTGTCGGGCATCCGGCCCAGCGTGGCGCTCGTGCTCGACCTCGAGGAGACCCGCGAAACGGGCTCGGCGCCCCCCTTCTACCGGCCCCCCGCGGTCATCCCCGCCACGCGGGTGCGGCTGACCCTGAACGCCGGCGGCATCGACCGCGCCATGCCCGCCGAAGACTACCCCGACGACCGCATCACCCTGCGCCGCATCATCCGCGACGGCCCGCGGGACGTCCGCTTCAGCCACACCGACGACGACGACCCGCGCCAGGGCGACTACTACTACGTGCGCGTCCGGCAGGTGAACGACGCGATGGCGTGGTCGAGCCCCGTCTGGGTCGGCGGCTACCCCTCGCGGTAGCGGCCTCCCGCGGCAGAAGGACCCGGCCGCCGGCGGGCGCCGCCGTTCGCGGGCGCCCTTCGGGCGCGGGGCAACGGGGGTTCCACCACGGACTGTTCTGGGGGGGACGGGTCGCGACCCCGCGCGGCCGGCGGCGCGACGCCGCGCCGTTCGTCAGTGCTGCGCTTCGCGGTCGTCGGGTGAACGCGTCGTGCGGAGCACCGCCTCTTCGAGAATCGTGAGGCGCTTCGCCTGATCGCTGACGACCAGGGCGTCGATCGCATGCCGGAGGTCCGCATGGTTCCGCTCCATGCGGTCCGCGAGCATGCGTACGTCGGCCCTGAGGTCGACCAGATCCGCCTTCAGGTCGGCGACGTCGGCCTTCAGGTCCGCCTTGAGCTCGGCGTTCCGCGCCTCCGCCCGCTTCTCGATCGCCGCGTCGCGTTCTTCCGCCCGCTTCTCGATCGCCGCGTCGCGTTCTTCCGCCCGCTTCTCGATCGCCGCGTCGCGTTCTTCCGCCCGCTTCTCGATCGCCGCGTCGCGACGCTCGCTCCGTTGCTCGGCGGCCGCGACGTACCGCCAAAGCAGCGTGAATCCGCCGATCCCGATACCGCAAAGGGCGATTCCGGCGCCGACGATGGTCCACGTCTCGGGCGTCACGGGTTCTCCAGGCATGCGCTGTTCAAAGATACCACGGGCGCCGCCGCCCGCCGGTTCCCGCACTCGATGCCCGGCTGCCGTCGCGAACGCAGCGCCCCGCTGAACGCCGAGGACCGTCGCGCCGGGGCAGCCGAAACAGATCGACGCCGGGCAGTATCCGCGCCCCAGGAGGAACCAGGCACTCGCACGGTCCGAACGAAGAAAGCCCCCTCCCCCCCGGCGCGTCGGGGGAGAAGGGGGCAGGGGAGAGCCGCGGGAAGCCGCCGGACGCTACCGCCGCCGCAGGTACCGGCGGCAGCCGCCGACGGCCAGGAACGCCGCCAGCAGGAGCTGCGCGACGACCGGCAGGGCCGGGACCGCCGCATCCCAGAGGGTGAACGTCAGGGCGTTGGTCTTCATGCCGCCGACCCGTCCTTCGAGCGTCAGCTCCTCCGACCGTTCCGCCAGGCCGTCGTTCACGGCCATCAACAGGGTCGTGCCCGTCGTCTCGCCGGCCCCGATCACGATCGGCGCGGCCGAGTAGTCGGCCGCACCGGCGTCACCGCCCGTCGCGACCAGCTCGACCGTCGTGTCCGCCGGAACCGCCGGGCTGGCCGTCGCCGTCACCTGGGCCGACCGGCCCTCGGGGACGTTCATGTCCGCGGGCCCCGACAGGGTGTAGGTGATCTCCACGTCGTCGTCGTCGGCCACCGCGAGCGTCACCGAAGCCACTCTCACGTCGCCGACCCGGGCGTGCAGCGTCAGCGTTTCGCCGCCTTCCCTCTCGGCGTCGTCGGTGGCCGTCAACTCGACGGCGACGGAAGACTCGCCGGTCAGGATGACGACCCGCGCCGGGGCGACGCGGTAGTCGTCGGCGCCCGCGGTGCTGCCCGCGTCACGCTCCAGCGTCACCTCGGTGTTCTCCCGGACCGCCGGGTCCGCGGTCAGCGTCAGCGTGACCGTGCCGCCCTCTTCCACCTCATCGGCAGAGGCCGACAGATCGTAGGTCGTCGCCATGTCGTCGTCGGCCACGGTGAGCTCCGTCGAGGCCACGATCACGTCCCCGACCCGGGCGTTCAGCATCAGCGTTTCGTCGCCTTCCACGGCGTAGTCGTCGGTGGCCGTCAGCGTGGCGGCGCCGGACGTCTCACCGGCCGGGATGGTGATCGACGGAGCGAGGCGGTAGTCGTCGGCGCCCGCGGTGCTGCCCGCGTCTCGCTCCAACGTCACCACCGTGTCCGCCCGAACGGCCGGGTCCGCGGTCGCCGTCAGCGTGACCGTGCCGCCTTCTTCCACCCGGGCGGCAGAGGGCGACAGACCGTAGGTGGTCGGCATGTCGTCGTCGGTCACCGTGACCGTCACCGAAGCCACGCTCACGCCGCCGACCCGGGCGTGCAGCGTCAGCTTTTCTTCGCCTTCCACCGCGGGGTCGTCGGCAGCCGTCAACGTGGCGGCGCCGGAGGTCCCGCCGGCCGGGATGGTGATCGACGCCGGGGTCAGGCGGTAGTCGTCGGCGCCCGCGGTGCTGCCCGCATCACGCATCAACGTCACCTCGGTGTCCGCCCGGACCGCCTGGCTCGCGGTCGCCGTCAGCGTGACCGTGCCGCCCTCTCCCACCGATGCGGCGGAAGCCGACAGATCGTAGGTCGTCTCCACGTCGTTGTCGGTCACCGTGACCGTCACCGAGCCCGCGCTCACGTCCCCGACCCGGGCGTGCAGCGTCAGCGTTTCGTCGCCTTCCACCTCGGCGTCGTCTTCCGCCCGCAACGTGACGTCGGCGGAAGACTCACCGGCCAGGATGACCACCCGCGCCGGAACGAGGCGGTAGTCGTCGGCGCCCGCGGTGCTGCCCGCGTCGCGCTCCAGCGTCACCACCGTGTTCTCCCGGACCGCCGGGTCCGCGGTCACCGTCAGCGTGACCCTGCCGCCCTCTTCCACCGATGCCGTGGGGGGCGACAGGGTGTAGGTGGCCGCCACGTCGTCGTCGGTCACCGTGACCGTCACCGAGCCCGCGCTCACGCCGCCGACCCGGGCGTTCAGCGTCAGCGTTTCGTCGTCTTCCACCACGAGGTCGTCGGTGAACGTCAACTCCGCGGCGCCGGAGGTCCCGCCGGCCGGGATGGTGATCGACGCCGGAGCGACGCGGTAGTCGCCGGCGCCCGCGGTGCTGCCCGCGTCTCGCTCCAGCGTCACCACCGTGGCCTCCCGGACCGCCGGGCTCGCGGTCGCCGTCAGCGTGACCCTGCCGCCCTCTTCCACCGATGCGGCGGAGGCCGACAGGGTGTAGGTCGTCGCCGCGTCGTCGTCGGCCACGGTAATCGGGATGGTCCGCGACCCCGGGATTCCGGCGCCGGCGGCGACCACCGACACCGACTCGTCAACGGCGTCGTCGTCCTGCGGCGCCGTCAGCGTGACGGAGCTGCTTTCCTCGCCGGCCGGGATCACGATCGACCCCGGCCCTTCGAGCCCGCCGGCGGGAACGACCGTCAGCGTGATCGTGGTGTCCCCGGTGACCGGCCGGTTCGCCGTCGCGGTGAACGTCGTGACGGCGCCCTCGGCGACCTCCTCGGGATCGGCGGTCACCGTCACCTCCAGCGGCACCTCGTCAACCTGCACGTCGAACGTGACGCGGGCACTGTTCGCCACCGTCTGGCCGGTGCTGACGGCCGACGACCCCCTGGGCGCCGCGGTCGCGGTCACCGTGACGGCGGCGTCTCCCGCCGCTTCCGCCCTGACCGTCACCGTTTCGCCGCTGGCGCTCGCGCTCACCGCCGCGCCGCTGACGGCGGCCCCGAACGTCACGGCGACGGCCGCCGGGTTCCAGTCGAACAGTTCGGTCACGTCGAGCGTGAACGAACGGCCGGGATACAGGGGGTCGTCGCCCAGCGCCGCCATGACCACGGCTTCCGCTTCGGTCTGCGGCTTCGGCGCGAGCAGCGGCATCGTCGCGTCGACGACGTCGATCGAGAACGGGACCCTCCTCTCGCCGGGTCCGTTGGCGGCGGTCTCGCCCGTCGTCACGAGCATGAAATCGAGCGTCTCGGCCCCGACGTCGTCGTCGGCCACCGCATACAGCACGAAGTCCGCGTGCCGCTTGCCGTTACCGGTGCCGATCTCGATGGAGTTCGGCTCGATCCGGTAGTCCGCCCGCTGGGCCGGGTCGACCGGCTCGGGTCTCACGATGAGCTTCTCGCCCATGGGATAGCCGTTCGTCCCGCGGTCGATGGTGACCCGCACGTGGACCGGCTCGCCGCCTTCCGTGACCGAGTCGGCCTCGGTGGTGGTCACGCCGACGGCGTCGCCCTCCCGGTCTTCGTACGCCTTCGCCTCGATCTTGTCGGCTTCGGGCAGCGCGTGGACGTCCGCGAACGTGATCTCGAGCGGCTCGATCCCGGGCAGCAGGTCGTTGGTCCCCCCCAGGAACGCGCTCAGTTCGATCGTGTCGGCATCCCGATCCCCGTCGTTGTCCGGCGGCGTGATGGTTACCGTATGCGTCCGGTCGTTGCCGCTCGCCAAGCTCGCGGCGCCCGCGTCGAGCGTATAGCCGGCTTCGTTCATGGAAAGCGCCACGTTCCAGATCATGTTCGTGGGGGAAGGGACGGCCTCGAGGGTGCGCGTGGCGGCGGTCCCTTCCTTCGGCGAGGCGGCGCCGCCAGACGGCTCCTGCCACTCGAACGTCTGTTCCTCGTTGTCCTCGATGCGGATACGGATGGCGCCGGGGGCGACGAGCGCCTGCCCATCGTGTCCGACCTTGTTTCCAGTGTTGCTTACTCCAAGCGTGAACGTCATCGTGATCTGATCGTCCTCCGCTTCTTCGTCGGACCACGTATATATGAAGAATTCTCTCTTGATCGTGCGAGTCACGGTCTCCGTGTTGGCGGCCTCGTCATGGTACCAGGCACGAGTGTTCGAAACCCCAAATTCGTAATCACTGGTTTCGCCCTCGGTAAGCCCGTTGACTCTTCCAATGGTGCTTGCGTCGCCGCCGGCATCGGGATTAACAAATACTTGCAGGTCGAATCTGGTTTGTATCGAGCTAGGCGGCCTGCGGTACTTGACGGTGACTTCGACCGCCATCACATCGCCCTCGTCCACCGTCCTGCCGGGGCTGACGGTGATCTGCGCCGAGGCCGAACCGCCCCCCGCCGCGAACACCACGCCGAACAGCGCCATCCACTTCAGCACCCTGCAACCGCCTCTCGCAAGACCCGGTCCCGTACGCATCGCGCTCTACTCCTTGTTGGTTCCGTCTTCTCGCGGCGCCGGGAAGTCGCCGGACGCTACCGCCGCCGCAGGTACCGGCGGCAGCCGCCGACGGCCAGGAACGCCGCCAGCAGGAGCTGCGCGGCGACCGGCAGGGCCGGGACCGCCGCATCCCAGAGGGTGAACGTCAGGGCGTTGGTCTTCATGCCGCCGACCCGTCCTTCGAGCGTCAGCTCCTCCGACCGTTCCGCCAGGCCGTCGTCCACGGCCATCAACAGGGTCGTGCCCGTCGTCTCGCCGGCCCCGATCACGATCGGCGCGGCCGAGTAGTCGGCCGCACCGGCGTCACCGCCCGTCGCGACCAGCTCGACCGTCGTGTCCGCCGGAACCGCCGGGCTGGCCGTCGCCGTCACCTCGGCCGACTTGCCGCCTTCGACGACGTTCATGTCCGCGGGCCCCGACAGGGTGTAGGTGATCTCCACGTCGTCGTCGTCGGCCACCGCGAGCGTCACCGAAGCCACTCTCACGTCGCCGACCCGGGCGTGCAGCGTCAGCGTTTCGCCGCCTTCCCTCTCGGCGTCGTCGGTGGCCGTCAACTCGACGTCGACGGAAGACTCGCCGGCCAGGATGACGACCCGCGCCGGGGCGACGCGGTAGTCGTCGGCGCCCGCGGTGCTGTCCCCGTCTCGCTCCAGCGTCACCTCGGTGTTCTCCCGGACCGCCGGGTCCGCGGTCAGCGTCAGCGTGACCATGCCGCCCTCTTCCACCGAATCGGCGGAGGCCGACAGGCGGTAGGTGGCCGGCATGTCGTCGTCGGCCACGGTGAGCTCCGTCGAGGCCACGATCACGTCCCCGACCCGGGCGTTCAGCATCAGCGTTTCGTCGCCTTCCACGGTGTAGTCGTCGGTGGCCGTCAGCGTGGCGGCGCCGGAGGTCTCACCGGCCGGGATGGTGATCGACGCCGGAGCGACGCGGTAGTCGTCGGCGCCCGCGGTGCTGCCCGCGTCTCGCTCCAACGTCACCACCGTGTCCGCCCGAACGGCCGGGTCCGCGGTCGCCGTCAGCGTGACCGTACCGCCTTCTTCCACCCGGGCGGCGGAGGGCGACAGACCGTAGGTGGTCGGCATGTCGTCGTCGGTCACCGTGACCGTCACCGAAGCCACGCTCACGCCGCCGACCCGGGCGTTCAGCGTCAGCTTTTCTTCGCCTTCCACCGCGGGGTCGTCGGCGGCCGTCAACGTGGCGTCGCCGGAGGTTTCGCCGGCCGGGATGGTGATCGACGCCGGGGCCAGGAGGTAGTCGTCGGCGCCCGCGGTGCTGCCCGCGTCTCGCGTCAACGTCACCACGGTGTCCGCCCGGACCGCCTGGCTCGCGGTCGCCGTCAGCGTGACCGTGCCGCCCTCTTCCACCGATGCGGCGGAGGCCGACAGATCGTAGGTGGTCTCCACGTCGTTGTCGGTCACCGCGACCGTCACCGAGCCCGCGCTCACGTCCCCGACCCGGGCGTGCAGCGTCAGCGTTTCGTCGCCTTCCACCTCGGCGTCGTCTTCCGCCCGCAACGTGACGTCGGCGGAAGACTCACCGGCCAGGATGACCACCCGCGCCGGAACGAGGCGGTAGTCGTCGGCGCCCGCGGTGCTGCCCGCGTCGCGCTCCAGCGTCACCACCGTGTTCTCCCGGACCGCCGGGTCCGCGGTCACCGTCAGCGTGACCCTGCCGCCCTCTTCCACCGATGCCGTGGGGGGCGACAGGGTGTAGGTGGCCGCCACGTCGTCGTCGGTCACCGTGACCGTCACCGAGCCCGCGCTTACGTCCCCGACCCGGGCGTTCAGCGTCAGCGTTTCGTCGCCTTCCACCACGAGGTCGTCGGTGAACGTCAACTCCGCGGCGCCGAACCTGCTACCGGCCAGGATGGTGATCGACGCCGGGGCGGTGTAGTCGTCTTCGCCCGCGGTGCTGGCCGGGTCACGCTCCAACGTCACCACGGTGTCCACCAGAACCGCCAGGTCCGCGGTCGCCGTCAGCGTGATCGGGGCGCCGCCCTCTTCCACCGAAGCCGCGGAGGCCGCCAACTCCACTGACAACGTGTCGTCGTCGGCTACGGTAATCGGGATGGTCCGCGACCCCGGGATTCCGGCGCCGGCGGCGACCACCGACACCGACTCGTCAACGGTGTCGTCGTCCTGCGGCGCCGTCAGCGTGACGGAGCTGCTTTCCTCGCCGGCCGGGATCACGATAGATCCCGGCCCTTCGAGCCCGCCGGCGGGAACGACCGTCAGCGTGATCGTGGTGTCCCCGGTGACCGGCCGGTTCGCCGTCGCGGTGAATATCGAGGCGGCGCCCTCGGCGACCTCCTCGGGATCGGCGGTCACCGTCACTTCCAGCGGCACTTCGTCAACCTGCACGTCGAACGTGACGCTGGCGGCGTTCGCCACCGTCTGGCTCGTGCTGACGGCCGACGACCCCCTGGCCGTCCCGGTCGCGGTGACGGTGACGACGGCGTCTCCCACCTCTTTCGCCTCGACCGTCACCGTCGTGCCGCTGACGGACGCGCTCGCGGCCGCGCCGCGGACCGAGGCCGCGAACGCCGCGTCGACGGCGGCCGGGGCCCAGTTGAACAGATCGTTCGTATCGACCGTGAACGAGTCGCCGGGGTTCAGGGGGCCGCCGCCCAGCGCCTCCATGACGGCGGCTTCCGCGGCCGCCTGCGCCGCCGGCGCGATCAGCGCCGTCGTCGCGTCGACGACGTCGATGGAGAACGTCCCCACGACCTCGCCGGGCCCGTTGGCGGCCTTCTCGCCCGTCGTCACGAGGTTCAACGCGAGCGTCTCGTCCCCGACGTCGTCGTCCGGCCGCGCATACAGCACGAAGTCCGCGTGCCGCTTGCCGTTACCGGTGGGAACCTCGATCGAGTTCGGCTCGATCCGGTAGTCCGCCCGCTGGGCCGGGTCGACCGGCCGGGGTCTGACGATGAGCTTCTCGCCCGAGGGATAACCGTTCGACCCGCGGTCGATGGTGACCCGCACGTGGACCGGGTCGCCGCCTTCCGTGACCGAGTCGGCCTCGGTGGTGGTCCTGCCCGTGGCGTCGCCCTCCCTGTCTTCGTACGCCTGCGCGGTGATCTTGTCGGCTTCGGGCAGCGCGTGGACGTCCGGGAACTCGATCTCGAGCGGCTCGATCCCGGGCAGCAGGCTGCTGGTCCCCGCCAGGAACGCGCGCAGTTCGATCGTGTCGTCTTCCCGATTCCCGTCGTTGTCCGGCGGTGTGATGGTGATGGTACGCGCCCAGGCGCCGCTCGTAAACGTCGTGGCGCCCAGGCTGGGAACATAGCCGGCCTCATCCGTGGACAGCGCCACGTTCCAGACCATGTTCTCGGGGGCAGGGTCGGCCCTGAGGGTGCGCGTGGTGGGTGTCCCTTCCCTCGGCGAGGCGGCGTCGTCAGGCGTCTCCCACTCGAACGTCTGTTCCTCGTCGTCCTCGATGCGGATGACGACCGGGTCGGGGACCGCGAGCGGCTGCCCGTCCTGTCCGACGAGGCCGTTGAAGCTGCTCAGGACGTCGGTCAAGGCGCTGAACGTCAGCCGGAACTCCTCGTCCTCCGCGTCGCGGTCGCCCCTCAGCCTAACGGGATGAGAGACCCGGAGCGTGCCGGTCACCGCCGCCGCGCCCGTGTGGGCGGGCACGAACGTGGTAAAGGTCACCGTAGGCGGGGAGAAGTAATCGTTCGATTCGGCCGCGGTAAGCCCGCCGACTCTTCCAACGTTGCTTACGTCGCCGCTGCTGCCGGCGGTCCCCGTCAGCGTCATGCTGATAGCGTTGTTCGGGGTGTTGGGGGCCTTGCGGTACTTCGCGGTAAATTCGAGAAAAAAACCCCGGCCTTCTTCCACCGTCTCGGGAACGCTGACGGTGATCTGCGCCGAGGCCGAACCGGCCCCCACTGCGAACACCACGCCGAACAGCGCCGTCCACTTCAGCACCCTGCCACCGCCTCTCACAAGACTCAGCCCCGTACGCATCGCGCTCCAACTCCTTGCTGGTTCGTCTTCTCGCGGCGGCTGGAGAGTCGGATCAGCCCCCCGCGCCAGCGCCGCTACGATTTCCGGCGCGGTTCCCTGATCATCCGGCCGGGTGCTCTGACTGAAGAACCCCAATCACCGATTCTGTCATCGTACATCTCCGCCTGTCAAGCCATCTGGCGGACCGGCGAACCTGTCGGCGGCGGATCGGCCGCCTCCCACCGGTCGCGGTCACATGCCCCAGACGATGACCGGGGCGCCGCCGGCGGTCACCTCCAGGCGGGAGACCTTGTCCGCCCACGAGGTCTCCGGGTTCCGGTCGAAGATCACCAGGTGTCCTTCCGCGGCGGCGCAACGGTCCATGTATGCCCGGGTCTGCTCCAGCCCCCGGGCGACGGCGCGCTCGAACTCGCCGCGCCGGACCTTGCATTCGATGACCACGCGCTGGACGCCGCCCGAATGCGGCCAGACGATCAGCAGGTCGGTCCGCATCCGGCCAAGACCGTATTCGCGCTCGATCCGCCCGCCGCCGTTGACCACCCGCTGGAGGAAAGCCTGCAGCAGCAGTTGCGGTCCCGCTTCCCGATACTGGAACCGATCGACCCAGTGCTCCGAGTGCTCGCGGAAGAACGTCTGGAACGCGGCGAGCAACTCCGGCGTCCGCAGACGGCCGTCCGCCGGCTCGACGTACCAGGCGGGCTCGATGGCGAGCCCCGCCTGCGCGGCGGCGGTCAGCTCGCGCGGGATCACCTCGGCGTAGATGGGATTGGCGACGCGCAAGGGCCCGTCGGCGGCGATCAGTCCCAGGTCGCGGGCGTATTCGATGTCGCGGGAGGAGAACGCGCGCCCGTCGCCGCCGCTCAGCAGCGGCTCCACCACGCGCCGCACGCGGTCTTCCCGCAGCTTGTCGGCAAGCTGGTCCAGGTGCGTCTCCCGGCGCCGGATGATGCGCTCCTTCGCCTGCTGGACGGCGTCGGGCCCGACGGCCACCGCGTCGTCGGGCGCTTCGTCGGCGATCTCCGCGCCGAGCGCGTTCACGAGCCACGGCTGGCCGCGGGTCAGCTCCCAGATCAGCGCCAGCGCCTCCGGGCTCCAGACGCGGCCGGTCTCGGCCGCATCCTGCGCGAGAAGCGCCCGCGTGTCGGTCGCCGAGAAATCCCCCAGCCGCAGCGAGACGGCCTTGACGTTGAACGCACTGCCCCCGGCCACCAGGGCCCCCTCGGCCTCCGAGCGGATCCGGTAGTCCCGCACGTCGCGCACGCCGCACAGGACCACGCTCTGGGGGAAGCTCGCCGGCCGGCGGTGGTAGCCGGCGCGCAGTTGGCGGAGCACGGCGATGAGGGTGTCGCCGACGAGCGTGTCGATCTCGTCCACCAGCAGCACCAGCGGCGTCTCGTTCGCCGCCGCCCAGCGCGAGAGCGCCTCGCCGAGCGCGTCGTGCGGCCCGGCGCGGTCGAACAGGTCGGACCAGACCCCGGTGAGAAAGGGATCGTCGAGCGCGTGGCGCGCCTCGCGGGCCAGCGCACTGAGGACCGCGCGCATGCCCGCGGCCACGTCCGTCCGGGCCGACTGGCCGCTCTCCACGTTCACGTACACGCAACGATGCCCGCCGCCGGCGTTCAGGCGGTCCCGCAACGCCAGCAGCGCCGACGTCTTGCCGGTCTGCCGGGGCGCGTGCAGCACGAAGTACCGGCGCTGGCGGACCAGGCGCAGCACGCGTTCCAGGTCGAGTCGATCGAGCGGGGGGATGCAGTAGTGCTCCCGCGGGTCGACCGGCCCGGTGGTGTTGAAGAAGCGCATTGCGGTATGTCAGGCGACGACCGCCCGCCGGCCGGTCACCGCGCCGGCACCGGCGTCCACTTGCGGTCGGACCGCGCGCTCTCGAGCAGCGCCTCGATGAACAGCATGCCGCGCAGGCCGTCGTCGACGGTCGGGAAGTCGAGGGCCAGGGGGTCGGGGTCGGCGCCGGCGAGGCGGGCGCGGATGGTGTCGGCGGCGTTGCGGTAGACGCTGGCGAAGGCGTCGAGGAACGCTTCCGGGTGTCCCGCCGGCAGGCGGGCGGCCCGCGCGGCGGCGGGGCTCCGGTCGGCGACGTAGCCCTGGCCGCGGCTCCAGACTTCGACCGGCCCGTCGTTCGAGCGGACCCGCAGGGCGTTCGGCTCCTCCTGGCGCCACTCCAGGCCCTTCCGCTCGCCGTAGACCCGGAGCGCGAGGGCGTTCTCTTCGCCCACCGACACCTGACTGGCGTGCAGCACGCCCCGCGCGCCCTTCTGGAAGCGCACCAGCACGTTGCCGTCGTCGTCGAGGCGGCGCCCCCGCACGAAGGTCGTCAGGTCGGCGCACAACTCGACGATGCGCAGGCCCGTCACGTACTCGGCGAGGTTCTCGGCGTGGGTCCCGATGTCGCCCATGCAGCCGGCGCCCCCGCTGCGCGCGGGGTCGGTGCGCCACTGGGCCTGCTTCTGGCCGGTGCGCTCCAGACGGGTGGCGAGCCAGCCCTGCGGGTACTCCACGACGACCTTGCGCAGCCGGCCGAGGTCGCCCTGCCGCACGAGGTCGCGGGCCAGCTTCACCATCGGATAACCGGTGTAGTTGTGGGTGAGCGCGAAGACCCGGCGGCTCTTCCGGACGATCCGGCGGAGCGCGCGCGCCTCGTCGGCCGTGAACGTCATCGGCTTGTCGCAGACCACGTGGAACCCGGCTTCGAGGAACGTCTTCGCGATCGCGAAGTGCAGGTGGTTGGGGGTGACGACGGACACGAAGTCGATGCGGGCGTCGGCCGGGCGGGCGCGCTCGCCCTCGACCATGTCCGCGTACGAGGCGTAGGCGCGGCCGGGGTCGAGCCCCAGCTCGGCGCCCTTCCGCCGCGAGCGGGCGGCGTCGGCCGCGAACGCGCCCGCCACCAGCTCCACGTCGCCGTCGATGCACGCGGCGCGGCGGTGCGCGTCGCCGATGAACGCGCCGGGGCCTCCCCCCACCATGCCCATGCGCAGCCGCCGCACCGCGCCGCTCTTCGTCATGGTCCCTTCCTCGATCTCTCGTCCGCTTCCGCCAGTTCGTCAAGCGCCTGCCGGGTCTTCTTCACCAAGTGCGGCACTTTCCGCCTGGCATCCTCCAGCACGTCTTCCACGGTGGCTCTGGCGTCGTCGTACGTCTCTTCCGGGTTTTCGCGTTCCGGTCTGTCGTACGACCAGTCCCCGGCGTACAACGTCAGCCTTCCCAGCGCCGCCTCGTTCCGCGCCGCGTCAATCCTGACGCCCTTGCTTTCGGCCTGTTCCCACAACCTGTTCAACCTGTGCGTGTGTTCCACTCGCATTCCCTGCGCGACGATCAGCGCCTTCAACGAACGTTCCAGCGACCGCTGCAGCATTTCGCACCGCCAGGCGATCAACCGTTCGTCGTCCTGCGCCGCCGCGAGTTCGTTCTCCGACTCTTCCAGGAATCCTTCCGCCTTGTCGGGCCTGAACAGCGTCCGCCTCGCCATCGTCCCCCCCGATGCGACCCATTCGGGTCCGGTCCGCACCGTTTCGGCTCCATCCCTCCTGTATATCGTTCTTCCTTCCTCCACGGCCGCGGCCTCCACGGCGCTTGCCCAGCGCCGCTTCGCCTCGACCGTAGACCGCCCCCGGACCAGGATGTCCAGGTGGTGGGCCGTTCCCTCGCAGTCCAACCGTGTCCGACGCCACTCGTGGTCTTCCGGTTCGTCTTCCCGGATGACGAGCAGGTCCAGGTCGCTGTGGCTGGACATCTCCCCCCGGGCGGCGGAGCCGAACAGGATGATCTGCTCGGGGTGAAGCTTCTCGACCACGAAGTCGACCGCGGCCTGCAGCGTCTCCGGATCGGGTGCTCCCGTCCGGCGCCCCGCCCTCGCCGCCCCGTGCTCTCCAGCCGTTCCCATTGGCTGCTCCCGTCGGCGCCGCCGATCAGCCCTGTCTTCCCGCCGTTTCCTCGAACGCGGCGTCGAACGCCACGTCCGACGGCTCGAAGTCGGCGTCCCGGACGTACGCGCACGACTCGCGGGCCCCGTGCTCGCGGTCCATGCCCGAGTCCTCCCACTCGACCGAGAGCGGCCCGCGATAGCCGATGCGGTTCAGGGCGCGGATGACCGCCTCGAAGTCGACGTCGCCCCGGCCCACCGAACGGAAGTCCCATCCGCGGTCGGCCGCCCCGAACGGCAGGTGCGACGAGAGCAGCCCGGTGCGCCCGTCCAGGGTGACCGCGGCGTCCTTCATGTGCGCGTGGTAGATGCGGTCGGGGAACTCGGCGATGAACCGGGCCGGCTCCATCCCCTGCCACTGCAGGTGGCTGGGGTCGAAGTTGAAGCCGAACGCCTCGCGCCGGCCGATGGCGTCGAGGGTCCGGTGGGCGCTCACCACGTCGAAGGCGATCTCGGTGGGGTGCGCCTCCAGGGCGAAGCGGACGCCGCATTCGTCGAACACGTCGAGAATCGGATGCCACAGCTCGGCGAAGCGCCGGTAGCCGGCCTCGATCGTCTCCTCGGGCACGGGCGGGAACGAGTAGAGCAGATGCCAGATCGGCGACCCCGTGAACCCGCACGCCACGGTCACCCCGAGGTTGCGGGCGGCGAGCGCGGTGTTCTTCATCGTCTCGACGGCCCACGCGCGCTTCGCCTCGGGGTCGCCGCGCACGGCCTCCGGCGCGAACGCGTCGGAGCGCTCGTCGTTCGGGTCGCAGACGAGCTGGCCGGCCAGGTGGTGCGATATCGCCCAGCAGCCCAGCCCGTGTTCGGCCAGCAGCTCGCGGCGCCCGCGGCAGTAGTCGACGTCGACCGCGGCGCGGTCGACGTCGAGGTGGTCTCCCCAGCACGCCAGCTCCAGCCCGTCGAACCCGAACTCCTTCGCCTTCGGCGCCAGCTCGGCCAGCGGCAGGTCGGCCCATTGTCCCGTGAACAGCGTCACCTTTCGCGCCATCGTTTCGCCTCGTCTCCCTCTCCGGCGGCGCGGGCGGCGTCATCCCAACGGAAGATGACCGCCGACGTAGCCGATCTCCATCTCTCTCGAGCGCGCGTCGAACCGCAGATGGATGCGCCCGCTGCTGCCGAAGCGCGCGTGCCACGTGAAGAGCGCCCGACCGCCGCGGCTGGACCGGAACCGCCGCGCCTCGCGCAGTTCGTCGTCGGCCTTCACCGACGCGCTCTCGTCCGTCACCTTGCACGTCCACGGCGGCGCCGCGCCGCCGGCCCCTTCCCACGCGGCGGCCGACGCGTCGAGGTCCGCCAGCCGGTTGACGACCGTCGAAAGCACGTTCACCTTCACGAGCTGATCTTCCACGTCCGGCCCGAACGTCAAGTGCGGGAACAACCGCCCCCGCCGCCTCCACAGGTCGGCCGCGTTCCTGCATTCAAGCCGCAAACTAACGCGGTGGCGATCGGCGATCCGCGCGGCGTGCGCGGACCGTGCAAGGTTGTCGATATCTTCGGCCGCCGACTCGATCTCGCCGTTCCGCAGTATTTCGCGAAAGATGACCGAGACTCGATCCTGGTCCCAGACCGGCTCCGAGGGAAAACCGACGGCCACGCCGTTCGTGACCACGCACAGCACGAGCGGATCGCCGTCGGGCGACGGCAACGTCTTCGCCTCGCACGCCGCCGCTTCGCACGCCAGGAATCGATCCGCGACTTCCGGTTCGACGCCGCTCAGAAGCGGGGTCTTCTGGGTCAGGCTCATGAGGAATGCCGATTCGTCCCGATTCCCGCGCGGCCGCAATTCCAGACAGGCGTCGAACAGCGACAGTTCGTCCAGCAGTCGGATCTCGTGCACGGACCGGCACGTCCGCAGGCTCTTCCGCGCGACGCCGTCCCGGACGAGCCCCGCCATGCCGGACGCCACGTCCGCCAGCCACGCCAGCGCCTCGTACCGCCCGGCGTCCGCAAGGCTCGCGTGGTTCAGGATCATCTCGCGCATGGCCGGCCGCATCCCGTCAGGCCCGCGGCGCGAGCAGCCGCGCGAGGTTCTCGTCGTGCTGATCGAAGAAGCCGGCCGGCCAGTGCGAAAGGCGGCCGTCGGCGTCGATCGCCGGCGACGAGACCTCGACGTGGCCGTCCCGCCGCTCGAAGTAGTGGATCGCCGCGTCCGACGGCTTGATCAGGCCGTCGCGCACCGCGATTCTGACGCCGTCCACGAAGTGGTCGCTGTGGGTCTCGACGAACACCTGCACCCCCGCCTGCGCCGCACGAACCGCGAGCTCCGCCAGCTTCGTCTGCCCGCGGGGATGCAAGTGCGCCTCCGGGTTCTCGATGAGGCAGAGCGCGCCGGGCGGCGCAAGCAGGGCGAGCACCACCGGCAGCACGTACGACAACCCGAAGCCGACGTTGGTGGCGCGGTGCCGCCGCGTCTCGACGTCGCCCGGACGGTCGAACGTGAAGCCGGCGAGGACCGCGTCCGCGGTCGGCACCGCTTCGAGTTGCAGGTGCGCGCCGGGACTGACGTCCTGCAGCCAGTGGTCCACGACGTCGACCAGCCGGCGCCCCGGGGCGTCCGCGCAACGCGGATCCTCCGCCCGCAGCAGATCGTTCCGGTGGTCGTTCAGGTAGTTCCAGGTGTACTCGCCGCATGACCCGAGGTCGTCGCGCCGCGCCGCCACTTCCGACAACGGATACGACTTGCGCGGCCCGACGCGCTCCGCCTGCACGTAGTGGAAATGTCCGCCGAACGGTGGAACGTCGCGCCAATCCATCAATTCGTCAAGTGCAACGTCGGGGTCGGGCATCTCCAACAACCGGCCTTTCTCTGCTCGTTCAGAATCGACGGCGACGGCCGTCAATTCGTCGCTGGTTCTCGAGTACGCGAACCCTGCTGTCCAAACTCTGCGAGCCATCGAATCGAAGTACCTGGACGGCGCCTGGACTTGCTTGACGCCCTCTTTCCTGGCTCGCGAGAAAGCGCGCCGAAAGACGCCAGGATTCGCCACGCGCCCATCCAGATCGCTCTCCTTCATCCTGCCCGCCAGCAATTCATTGAGAATGGACCTGGCCGTGGCGTCCCCTCCCGGCGAGAAGATGCTGCCGGTCGCCTTGCCGGTCACCGGGCAACGGCCCGACTCGCCCGGACTCCTCGTTCGTTCGTCATCGAAGTACCTGGACGGCGCCTGGACTTGCTTGACGCCCTCTTTCCTGGCTCGCGAGAAAGCGCGCCGAAAGACGCCAGGATTCGCCACGCACCCATCCAGATCGCTCTCCTTCATCCTGCCCGCCAGCAGCTTATTGAGAATGGACCTGGCCTTGGCGTCCCCTCCCGGCGAGAAGATGCTGCCGGTCGCCTTGCCGGTCACCGGGCAACGGCCCGACTCGCCCGGACTCCTCGTTCGTTCGTCATGGAGCACGAACTGGATGACCGGCTCGATGGCGTCCTCGAACAGCACGTCCGAGCCTGCGCCGAGATCGATCAGGTCTCCGCCCAGCACCAGATGGCCGGCCTCCAACTCTTTGGATGCGAACGACTGCCGCAGCACCAGCAGGGCCTGGATGACGCTGCTCTTGCCCATCCCGTTCAGGCCGCACAGCAGGTTCAGAGGCGCGCACGGCAAGTGGAGCGCATTGAAGCACTTGAAATTCACGAGCGCGATGCTGCTCAGCATCAGACCAGCTCCTGTGCGAAGTCGCGAACCGCCGCAAAAAACGCTTCCGGATCCGCCGCGGCGTACCGGTCGCCGACGAGATCGCCTGCTCAACCTCCTGGCCCTGGCTCAGCGGATGACGTCGTTCCCAATCCGCGCCATGAGCAGGCCGACCTCGGTCGGAACGGTGCGCACCCTTGATCTCCGCCGAACGGGTGCTCGACCGCACCGCTTTTCGGCTCCTGGCTCTCCACCGCCGGCAGCCAGCGCCGCAAACACCGACGTGCTTCCCGACATTACATACCACAGGTACGCCGCAGGCTCCGGTCCCGGACGCCGCGGAACACGCTTCCGCCCGCGGCGGGACATCGCCCGACGCGCGTTCGCCGGCCCGGGACCGGTATCGTCCGCGGCGCGGTCCGACCGGCTTCCGACAGCGGAGACCGCGTCCGGTCTCCGCCGCCGCGGACGGCGGCCGGGACGACGAAACCTGGTTCGGGAACCCGCGTCCGGTCTCCTCCGCCGCCGCGGCCCGCCGGCCGCCGGGTGACAAGCGCGGGCGGGCGGACTATCCTTGTCGGGGCTTCCGAGCGCCCGGACCGTCGATCTTCCCGACGATGGAGAGTGCCATGAGCTTGTCGAGACGCCGCTTCCTCCAGACCTCCGCCGCCGCGGGCGCGAGCGCCGCCTTGTGGACACCCCGCGCTTCCGCCACGGGCCGCCGGCAGGCGGTCGCCCCGAGCGACCGGATCGTCGTCGGCGCCATCGGCGTCAACGGCATGGGGTTCTCCAACGTGCGGTCGCTGCTGCGGCAGCCGGGGGTCGAGTGCGCGGCCCTCTGCGACGTCGACCGGAGCGTGCTGGAGCGGCGGGCCGGCGACGTGGAAGCCCTGGGCGGCCGGAAGCCGGCCCTGTACGCCGATCACCGCGCGCTGCTCGACGACGACGACCTCGACGCGGTGGTCATCGGCACCCCCGACCACTGGCACTGCCTGCAGATGGTCGACGCCTGCGCCGCCGGTAAGGACGTGTACGTGGAGAAGCCGCTGGCCAACTCCATCCGCGAGTGCCAGGTCATGACCGCCGCCGCCCGCCGCTACGGCCGGGTCGTGCAGTGCGGCCAGTGGCAGCGGAGCGGGCCGCACTGGACCGAGGCCGTCGAGTTCGTGCGCGGCGGCGCCCTCGGCCGCATCCGCAGCGTGCGCGCCTGGGCGTACATGAACTGGCTGCCGCCAGTGCCCGACGCGCCCGACGGCGAGCCGCCCGCGGGCGTCGACTACGACCGGTGGCTCGGCCCCGCCCCCGAGCGGCCGTTCAACCCCAACCGGTTCCACTTCAACTTCCGGTGGTTCTGGGACTACGCGGGCGGGCTGATGACCGACTGGGGCGTCCACGTCATCGACGTCGTGCTCTGGGGCATGCAGGCCGAGGCCCCCCGCAGCGTGGTCGCGAGCGGCGGCAAGTTCGCCTGGCCCGACGACGGCCAGGAAACTCCCGACACCATGACCGCCCTCTACGAGTTCGACGACTTCCTGATGACCTGGGAGCACGCCACCGGCATCGAGCTCGGCCCCTTCCAGCGCTCCCACGGAGTGGCGTTCGTCGGCAACAACGGCACCCTCGTGGTCGACCGCGGGGGCTGGGAACTCCACCCCGAAGAACGGCTCGAGAACCGGCGGGCGGTCGGCTACAAGATGCCCGGACGGCCGCGGGTGGCCGCGAACCCGGGCGAGCGGGGGCTCGACCAGCATACGGAGAACTTCATCGCGTGCATGCGGTCGCGCGAGCAGCCCGTGTGCAACGCCGACGTCGCGAGCCTCGCCGCGGTGAACGCCCATATCGGGAACATCGCGTTCCGCACCGGCGGCAAGGTGGTCTGGGACGCGGAGAAGCAGACGTTCGCGGGCGCGCCCGACAGCCCCGCCAACGCGATGCTGCGGACGCCGTACCGCGCGCCGTGGACGCTGCCGCAGGTGTAGGAACAGGAACCGGAGAATCGAGAGGAGATGCGGCCATGCGGCTCGGCAAGGGACTCGTGACGGGCGGACTGGCGGTGTCGGTGCTGACGGCCGCCGCGGCGGCGCAGGAGCGCGGCGCGCTGCCGCCGCCGGAGGAGACCGAGGTATGGCGGCCGGCGCCGGCCGTCGTCGACCCGGGCCGTCCCGGTCGCCCGCCGTCGGACGCCGTCGTGCTGTTCGACGGCGCGGACCTCTCGGAATGGCGGGGCCGCGGCGGCACGCCGCAATGGCCGGTCGAAGACGGCGCGGTGACCGTGCGTCCGGGCGCCGGCAACCTGACGACGAAGCGGCGCTTCCGCGACGTGCAGCTCCACGTCGAGTGGCGCACCCCCGCGGAGGTCGCCGGCGAGAGCCAGGGCCGCGGCAACAGCGGCGTGTTCCTGATGGGCCTCTACGAGGTACAGGTGCTCGACTCGTGGGAGAACCCCACCTACGTCAACGGACAGGCGGCCAGCGTCTACAAGCAGCACGTCCCCCTCGTCAACGCCTCGCGGCCCCCCGGCGCGTGGCAGACCTACGACATCGTCTTCACCGCGCCGCGCTTCGCCGCCAGCGGCGCCCTGGAGCGGCCCGCCGCGATGACGGTGTTCCACAACGGGGTGCTCGTCCAGAACCACGTGACGCTGGAGGGACCGACCGTCTTCCGCGGCGCGCCGCGCTACGAGGCCCACGCGGAGCGGCTCCCGATCATGCTGCAGGACCACCGCAACCCGGTGAGCTACCGCAACGTCTGGGTCCGCGAGCTGCCGGAACCCGCGCCGTAACCGCCTCTCCGTGAACGGAACGAAGGGACCCCGACCATGCGCACCTGCCGCCGACCGTTGTCCGGGATGCTCGCCGCCGCCTGCCTGCTCGTCTCGGCGCCGGCCGCCGCCCAGTCCGCCCGCTCGACCCGCGAAACCCTGATTGCGCTCGAACGGGGGTGGAACGACGCGTTCTACCGCCGCGACGCGGACTTCATCGCCGGCCTGCTCGCCGACGAGTTCGTCGCCACCTACGACGACGGCAGCCGCGGAGACAAGGCGCGCGAGCTGGAGCTCGTGGCCACGTTCGACCAGCAGGTGCTCTCGGCCGTGCAGGACGACTTCCGGGTCGCGGTCTACGACGACACCGCGGTGGTGTGGTTCACCCTGCGCCTCGTCGGCATCCGCCAGGGGCAGGAGGCCGAGCTGACGCTACGCTATACCGACGTGTGGGTGCGGCGCGACGGCGGGTGGCGGTGCGTCTCGACCCACAGCACCCGGGTGCGCGGCTGACCGTTTCCCCGCCGCCGCCGCTCACGCCCGCGCCACTTCGAACGCCGTCACGTTGCGGGTCTCCCGGCTGAACTCCACCGCGACGAGGTGGATCGGCAGGCCCCGGCCGCGGTACTTGTCCGCGTAGCGCCTTTCCCGCAACTGCGCCATCGCCGCGCCCGCCGGCGTCAGCTCGACCACCTTGAACTCGAACAGATAGACGTTCTCGTTGAAGCACACGGCCATGTCGAGCCGCCCGTGGCTGCTGGCGTCCTCCACCGTGACGTCCAGCCCCAGGCCCGCGAAATAGGAATAGAAGACGCTCGCGTAATAGCCTTCGTAGTCGGCTATGTCGTTGTTGGTGTACCAGGCGTAGGGAATACTGGCGAAGAGGGCGTGGAACAGCGCTTCGAGGCCCTCGAAGTCGTTGGACTCCAGCAGCCGGTAGAGCCGGACGCTGTTCGCCGTCTGGCGCGAGGCGTCCTGCACGAGGTGGCGCAGCAGGCTGCGGTTCAGGCTCTGCCGCACTTCCCGGTTGGGATAGCCGAGGCGGTACAGCGACTCGCCGCCCACGTTCTCCTCGCGCGTGATGGTCAGATAGCCGGTCTGGAACAGCAGCGCCTCGGTGGCGACGTCGTCCACGTCGAACGCGGACAGCAGATCGCTGCCGGCGATCATGCCGTCGAGGGCCAGCGAGCTCACCCGGCGCTCGAACAGCGTCCGGACGAGAAAGGCCGGGGTCCCGGTCTCGAACCACCAGGCGCCGAACCGGCGCGTGTCGAAGAGCAGCAGGACGTCGAAGGGATTGTAGACCCTCTCGTCGCCCAGCCAGCAGTAGCCGTTGTACCACTCGCGGACCCGCTCGCGGTCGAGCCCCGGAAGCTCCGGCGCGAACACCGTGTCCAGGTCCGCGTCGGTATAGCCGCAGATGGCGGAGTAGCGCGGGTCGAGGGTGATGTCCGTCAGGTTGTTGAGCCCGGAGAACAGGCTGACCTTCGAGAACTTGCTCACACCGGTGAGGAACGCGAACCGGACGTGCGCGCCGCTGTCCTTGATGACCGCGTAGAGGCCGCGCAGGTAGTCGCGGTTGGCGCGGGCGACGGCCGGCGTCTCCAGGGCGTCCAGGATCGGCCGGTCGTACTCGTCGACCAGCACCACCGCCGGGCGCCCGGCCCGGGCGTGCAGGGCTTCGAGCAGGGCCGCGAACCGCCCCCGCGCGGTGGCCGGCCCGGCCGGCGCCGACGCCCGGCGCTCGGCCGCGGCGAGCTGCTCCAGGACGTGCGTGTCGAGGGCGCCGGGCGCCGTGAAAGTGCCGCTGCCGAAGCTCAGGCGCAGCACCGGGTGGCGCACCGACCAGTCCCAGCGGCCGTGGATGGCGAGGCCCTCGAACAGCGCCTCGCTGCCTTCGAACAGCTCCTTGCAGGTGTCCAGGAACAGGCTCTTCCCGAAGCGCCGCGGGCGCGACAGGAAGTAGTAGCGGCCCTCGTCGAGCAGCCGCCGGAGGTAGGCGGTCTTGTCGACGTAGTAGCAGTCCTGCTCGCGCAGATGCCGGAAGGTCTGGATGCCGGTGGGCAGTCGTCGTTTCGTCACGTTCGCGATGCCGTCGGGACCACTATACTGTAGCGGACGGCCGGCGTCCCGGCCGCCCCGCGTCATGCCGGAAACCGTCATCCCCCTGTTCAGCGACACCGAGACCCGGCCGACGCCGGGCATGCGCGCGGCCATGGCGTCGGCCGCGGTCGGGGACGAGCAGAAGGGCGAGGACCCCACCGTCACCCGGCTGCAGGACCGCGTGGCCGGCCTCCTCGGCAAGGAAGCGGCCCTGTGGCTCCCGACCGGCACCATGTGCAACCTGGTGGCGGTCAAGACCCACACCCGGCCGGGGGACGCCCTCGTCGCCGACTGGATGTCGCACGTGGTCCGCGCGGAGTCCGGCGGGGCCGCCCTCGCCTCCGGCGTGATGGTGGAGGCCATTCGGACCGAGCGCGGCGTCTTCACCGCGTCCGAGCTCGAGGCCGCGCTGGACCGGGTGGCCGCGGTGCCCGAGCCGTACGGCCAGCCCGCGGGCCTCGTCTGCGTCGAGCAGACCCACAACTTCGGCGGGGGCGCGGTGTGGCCGCTCGACGCGCTCGAGGCGGTCGCGGCCGCGGCGCGGGCGCGGGGCGTGCCCGTGCACGTGGACGGCGCCCGGCTGCTGAACGCCTGCGCGGCTCTCGGGGCCTCTCCCGACGCGGTCGCCGCGCGCGCCGACAGCGTGTGGATCGACTTCACCAAGGGGCTCGGCGCCCCCATCGGGGCCGTGCTCGCGGGAACCGCCGCGTTCATCGCCGGCGCGCGCCGCTACAAGCAGCTCTTCGGCGGCGCCATGCGGCAGGCGGGCATCGCCGCCGCGGGGTGCCTGTACGCCCTCGACCACCACGTCGGCCGGCTGGCCGAGGACCACGAACACGCCCGGCGGCTGGCCCGCGGGCTGGCCGGGATCGCGGGCATCGAGGTCCGCACCCCCGCGCCGGACACCAACATGGTCTTCTTCGACGCCGCCGGGCTCGGCCTGAGCAACCGCGAGTTCCTGGACGCGCTGGCGGCGCGCGGCGTCCGCATGAGCGGCGCGGGCGGCGCGCTCCGGGCCGTCACCCACCTCGACGTCTCGCGCACCGACGTCGACCGCGCCGTCGCCGCGGTCCGCGAGGTCGCGGCCGGACGCGCGTGACAGCCCGTGCAGCCCGTGGTGAAACGCCCCGCTGCATTCGAGCGGCGCTGCATCCCGCCTGACTGCGTTGTTCGGCGGTTGAATATGCCCAATATGCGCCCTTCTCACGCCTTGTCAGGCGGGCGCATCGCCGCTCTCGGTGCGACGCGGGGGTTCCACCACGGGCTGCGTGGCGAAACGCCCCGCTGCATTGCGAGCCGCGACGTATCCCGCCTGACTGCGTTGTTCGTCTGCGGTCCGCGCCCGCTTGCGGTCCGCGGGTGCGGATGCCCGATACGCGCCCTTGCTCACGCCTTGTCAGGCGGCGCTCTCCGCCCGCCGGACGTTTTCTGTCCGCCGGACGTTTTCTGTCCGCCGGACGTTTTCTGTCCGCCGGACGTTTTCTGTCCGCCGGCGCCCGCGGCGTTCGCGGGCGCCCTTCGGGCGCGGTGCGACGCGGAGGGGTTCACCACGGGCATCGATACGGTGGAGTCAGGGCGCACGCGGCGGCGCACGGCGGCCGTCCCCGCGCCGCCGCCGTCTTCGCCATCGCCCGCCCCGCCGGGCGCCGGGCGTCCTTGCGCGCGACCGCCGTCCGGGGCATGATGGGGGCGCCGAACGACGACCGATAAAGAACAGGAGGACAGGCCCCATGAACCACCGACACTTCGCCGCGGCGTGCGCGGCGGCCGCGGCCCTCGCCGCGACGGCGGCCGCGGCCCAGACCGCGCCCCGGACCCCCTGGGGGGCGCCCGATCTGCAGGGCATCTGGGACTTCCGCACCATCACCCCGCTGGAACGGCCGGAAGACCTGGGCGACAAGGCGTTCCTGACCCCGGAAGAGGCCGCGGCCCTCGAACAGGAGGCCGTCGAGCGCGACGTCGAGCTCTGGGAGCGCGAGGCGCAGCGGACCGAGGCGGGCGGGAACGTCGGGGCCTACAACAACTTCTGGATGGACCGCGGCACCCGGCCGATAGAGACGCGGCGCACGTCGCTCATCACCGATCCCCCGACCGGCAGGTTCCCGGCGCTGTCCGAGACCGGAGCGGCGCGCGCGGAGGAGCGCCGGGCGTACCTGGCCGAGCACCCGGCCGACTCCTACCGCGACCGCAACACGTCGGACCGGTGCATCGTGGGGTTCAACGCCGGCCCGCCCATCACGCCGCTCGCCTACAACCAGAACATGCAGCTCTTCCAGACTCCCGACCACGTCGTCATCCACACCGAGATGGTGCACACCTCGCGCATCGTGCCGCTCGACGGGCGCCCCGCCCTCGACGCCGGCATCCGGCTCTGGTCGGGCGACTCGCGCGGGTACTGGGAGGGCGACACCCTGGTCGTCGAATCGGCGAACTTCAACGACGAGCGCCGGTGGATACCCCTGACGTCCGGGGGCTCGGGGGTCGCGTCGACGGAGGACATGACCCTCGTGGAGCGCTTCACCCGGCTCGACGACGACACCCTCGAGTACACCTTCACGGTGACCGACCCCGACACCTGGGCGACTCCGTGGACGGCGTCGATGCCCATGCAGCGGACCGACACCCTGCTGTTCGAGTACGCCTGCCACGAGGGGAACTACTCCATGGAGGGCATCCTGTCCGGCGCGCGCGCGGCCGAACGGGCCGCGGCCGAGGAGGGCGCGCAGTAACGGCGACCGGTGCGCCGGCGCGGCGGCGTCTCCGTCCGCAACCGCCGGTCCGGACGGCCCTGATGGCGCCGCGTTCCCGAAGCCGCTGCAGCGCCGAAGCCGCCGTCCGCAGCCGCAGGGCCCGGGCGGCCGGGGCCGGGCGGACGCCCGTCCGGCCGCCGGCGACCGCCCCTGCCCGTCGGCAGCCCGTGGTGGAACCCCCGCGTCGCACCGCGCCCGAAGGGCGCCAGGGAACGGAGGGCGCCAGGGAACGAAGGGCGCCAGGGAACGGAGGGCGCCAGGGAACGGAGAGCGCCAGGGAACGGAGGGCGCCAGGGAACGAAGGGCGCCAGGGAACGAAGGGCGCCAGGGAACGGAGGGCGCCAGGGAACGGAGGGCGCGCCAGCGGGCGAAGAACGCCCGCCTGACGAGGCGTGAGAAGGGCGCATCCGGGCACGTCGACCGACGAACGGCGCCGTCGGGCGAGATGCGGCGCCGCTCGAATGCAGCGGGGCGTTTCGCCACGGCGGTCCGGCCGTATCCGCCGGTCCGTTCCCATCAGCGCTGCGACCGATGACCGCCGACACCGTGGAACCCGCCGGCCCCCTCCTGCCGCTCGCCGTCCGCGGCGCGATCGGCGGCGCCCTGATGGGTCTCGCCAATCTCGTCCCCGGCATCAGCGGCGGCACCATGCTGCTCGCGGCCGGGGTCTATCCCGCGTTCATCGCGGCGGTCGCCGACGTCACCACGCTGCGGTTCCGCACGCGCCCGATCGCGCTGCTCGGCGCCGTGGGCGCCGCCGCCGCCCTGGCCATCCTGCTGCTGGCGGGACCGATGCGCAGCCTCGTCGTCGACCACCGCTGGGTCATGTACAGCCTGTTCATCGGGCTCACCCTGGGCGGCGCGCCCCTCGTATGGCGGCTGGCCCGGCCCGCCACCCCCGCGGTCTACGCCGCCGCGGCCGCCGCCGGCCTGGCGATGCTCGTCATGCAGGCCGGCTTCGGGGCCGGGAACCCCGGCGGCCAGCCGGACCGCTTCCTGCTGTTCCTGTCGGGCCTGGCCGGCGCCTCCGCGATGATCCTGCCCGGCGTCAGCGGGGGCTATCTGCTGCTGCTGCTCGGTCAGTACGAGACGATTCTCGGCGCCGTGGACACGTTCAAGACCGGCCTGCTCGCCCGCGACGCGGGCCTGCTGCTCGACGCCTCCGGTCTCCTGCTGCCCGTCGGTCTCGGCGTCGGGGCCGGCGTCGCGGGCGTCTCGAACCTGCTGCGGCGGCTGCTCGACCGCTGCCGCCAGGCGACGCTGGGCGCCCTGCTGGGGCTCCTGCTCGGCGCGGTGGCCGGCCTCTGGCCGTTCCAGCATCCGGTCGAGCCGCCGCCGGGCGCGATCGTGCGGGGACAGGTGGTCACCGAGGCGTCGCTTCCCGGCCTCGACCCCGCGGACTGGCCGGTCGAGCCCTTCCGCCCCTCGGCCGGCCAGGCCGGCGGCGCGCTCGTCCTGCTGCTCTCCGGCCTCGCGGCGACGACCGCCGTCGACCGCATCGGCCGCCGGTCCGACTGATCGGCTCGTTCTCCGGCGCGGCTCGGCCCGTCGACCGCCGCGGGCGGCGCGCTCCGGGCCGACGGCATCGGCCGCGAACAGCCGCAGTCGACCGGCGCGGACAGCGCGCTCCGGACGGCCGCGGACGTGCGGCGCCAGACCGCGCGCGACGCGCCGCCGTCGACCGGCGCGGACAGCGCGCTCCGGACTGACCTCATCGGCCGCGGAAGTGTCCGGCGTGGGGTTTGACGCAGTCGTGCGGAGAGCGGCTCGGGCGCGATGGACGACGTGGCGCCGAGACCGAGCGGCAGCGCCTCCACGCCGGGACGGCGCAGCCGCGCGGCGGTCCCGTCAAGCGCGGATTTTCCCTGCCGGGGCGGGACGGCCGCCTACCGGGGCGGCTCGGGCGCGGTGGGCGACGTGGCGCCGAGGCCGAGCAGCAGCGCCTCCACGTCGGGCCAGCGCCGGCCGAGGTTGGCGTAGAAGACGCCCTGCGCGATGGTCAGCGGCGTCCAGCCCCGCGCGTTGACGGGGTTCAGCGCCGCCCCGCGGTCGAGCAGGTAGCGCACGAGTTCCGGCGAGCCGCGCATGACCGCGCCGTGGAGGGCGGCGTCGCCGTTGGCGTCCACGGCGGCGGCCGACTGGCCCAGCGCGAGCATCAGCTTCACCGCTTCCAGCGCCTCCCCGGCGCTGCCCGGGCTCTCGCTCGACGACCAGATGCCGACGCCGGCGGCGACGAGGAGGGCGGTGGCGCCATCCCGGTTGGTCAGGCGGGGGTCGGCGCCAAGGTCGAGCAGCAGGCGCATCAGGTCGAGGTCGACGGCCTTGGCCGCGAGCAGGAACGGCGTGGCGCCGATGCGGTCGAGCTGGTTCCGGTAGCCGTCGCGCGGCTCCGCCGTCTGGCGCGCGTCCACGTCGGCCCCGTGCGCGACGAGGGCGCGGGCCAGCTCGAGGTCGGTGACCGTCCCCGTCGGGAACGCGGCCGGGTTGTTGTAGTGGCGGTTCGGCCGGCGGGTCCAGACCAGCTGGTGGAGCGGCGTCCAGCCCGGCCCGGACGCCGCCGCGTCGGCCCCGTGCTCCAGCAACCGCACGGCCACGTCGTAGTGCGCGTTGACGACCGCGAGGTGCAACGGGCTGGTACCGTCCGGCAGGGCGAGGTTCACGTCGGCCCCGGCCGCCAGCAGGGCCGCCGTGGCCGCGCCGTGGCCGGCGCGCACCGCGAACGCCAGCGGCGTGAAGCCGGCGTCGGAACGGGCGTCGACGTCCGCGCCCGCCGCCGCCAGGGGCGCGACCACCGCCGCGTGCCCCTCGGCCGCCGCCCACATCAGCGCGGTCTGCCCGCGCCACCCCTCGCGGGTGTCGACGCCGGCGGCGGCGCCGTGCCCGAGCAGCGCGGCCACGCTGTCGACGACGCCGGTGCGGGCCGCCGCCATCAGCGGCGTCTCCCCATGCGGCGACGCCCGGTTCGGGTCGGCCCCGGCGCGCAGCAGCACGTCCACCACCCGCGCGTGCCCGCGCGCGGCGGCCAGGGCCAGCGGCGTCACCCCGAGGCGGGTCGCCGCGTCCACTTCCCCGCCGGCGTCCAGCAGGCCCCGCACCACCGCCGCGTCGCCCGCGTGCGCCGCCCGGTGCAGCGGCGCCGCGTCGTCCGCGGGTTGCGCCGCGGCCGCGCCGCCCGCCGCGAGCAGCGCCGCGACCGCGCCGGCGACACGCCATGCCCCAACCCGAAACGTCATTGGACGAACCGCCCTCCTCGTTCGCCGCCCGCCGGTGCCGGCGGGTCACACGCCCGACAGGGGCGTCAGTTCCCGCAGGCGACCCGTGCTGTCGCCGAGGCCGTCGTCGAGGCGGACGCCGGCCTTGTCGAGCTGGCTGACGAGCAGGTTGGTCATGGGCGTGTCCCGCGGATAGCGGAGGTGGCGCCCGCCCCGCAACCGGCCGCCGCCGCCGGCCAGCAGCAGGGGCAGGTCGTAGTGCAGGTGCTTGTTGCTGTCGCTGAGCGACGCGCCGCACAGCAGCAGCGCGTTGTCGAGCAGCGAGCCGCCGCCGTCCGGCGTCGCGGCCAGGGTCTCCAGGAAGCCCCGGAAGAGGGACACGTGGAAGGTGTTGATCTTCGCGAGCCGGGCCAGCTTCACGGGGTCGTAGCGGTGATGGGAGATGCCGTGGTGCGACTCGGGAATGCCGAGCTCGGGATAGGCGCGGCCGTTCAGTTCGCGGCCCAGCATGAACGTGAAGACGCGGGTGACGTCGGCCTGCCAGGCGAGGGCGGTCAGGTCGAACATCAGCCCGACGTGCTCGGCGTACGACTCGGGAACGCCGACGGGCCGGGCCGTCTCCGGCAGCGCGGCGCCCCGCCGCTCCGAGAGCTGGATGCGCCGCTCGACGGCGCGCACCGCGTCGAGATACTGCGTCACCCGCGCGCGGTCGCCGGCGCCCACCTCGCGCTCGAGGCGCGCGAGGTCGTCGGCGACGGCGTCGAGGATGCTCCGGTCCTTGCGGAACTGCGCGCGCCGCTCGGCCGTCGAGCCGCCCTCGCCGAAGAGCCGCTCGAAGACGACCCGGGGGTTGTTCTCCATCGGCAGCGGCGTCGTCGGGTCGCGCCACGCGATGGTGTTCATGTAGATGCAACTGTAGCCGTTCTCGCAGTTGCCCACGAGGTAGTCGCGGTCGATGGCCAGCTCCAGCGACGGCAGCGGCGTCGTCCGCCCGAGCCGCGCGGCGGCTATCTGGTCGGCGGTCGTCCCCGCCCGCACGTCGGCGCCCTCGGTCTCGCGGGGGTGGATGCCGTTGAGCCACGTCGCGGTGGCGCGGGTATGCTCGCCGTTGCCGTCGCCGAGCGCCTCCGCCTGCCCCTGCGCGAGGCCGCTCAGCACCACCAGCCGGTCGCGGAACGCCTCGAGCGGGCGCAGCGTCGGCGAGAGCGTCAGCGCGGGGCCGGCCGGCGGCGTCCACGACTCCATCGCCATCCCGTTGGGGAGGTACACCCACCCGAGGCGGCGCACCGGCTCGGCCGCGCGCGCCAGGGCCGGGGTCATCGCGTCGAGCATGGGGAGGGCCAGCGCCGCCCCCACGCCGCGCAGGAACGTGCGCCGCGGCAGCGCCTTTCCGGTGACGATCATGGTTCCGCCCTCCTCATCCTGAACGGCGCGCTCTCGACGATGCCGACGACGAGCGACGAGAACCGGTAGCCTTCGCGGGCCGCGGCGCGGGTGACCGCGCGGACGGCCGGGGCGTCGTAGTGCTCCACGCCGCGGCCGAGCGCGTGGACCAGCAGCTTCTCGGTCAGCGCGCGCACGAACCGCTCGGGGTCGCGCACCAGGGCCGCCCGCAGCCCCGCCGCGCCGTCGAAGCGGGCGCCGTCGGGCAGCGCGCCCGAGGCGTCGATCGGGGCGCCGGCGGCGGTGCGGGTGCGGAACCGCCCGACCGCGTCGAACTGTTCGAGCGCGAACCCCGGCGGGTCCATCAGCCGGTGGCAGCTCGCGCAGGCGGGGCTCGCGCGGTGGCGCTCGGTCGCCTCGCGCATCGAGAGCGCCTCCCCGCCGGCCGTCGTCTCCTCGAGCGCCGGCACGTCGGGGGGCGGCAGCGCCGGCGGCGTGCCCAGCAGGTTCTCCAGCACCCACTTGCCGCGCAGCACCGGCGACGTGCGGTTCGGATAGGAGGTGACGGAGAGGATGCTGGCGTGGCCGAGCAGCCCCCGCCGCGCCGCGCCGGGCAGGGTGACGCGCCGGAAGTGGTCGCCGTAGACGCCGGGCAGGCCGTAGTGGCGCGCCAGCCGCTCGTTGACGAACGTGTAGTCGGCGGTCAGCAGGTCGAGCACGCCGCGGTCCTCGCGGAAGACGCTCTCGACGAACAGCTCCGTCTCGCGCCGCATCGCCTGCCGCAGCCCCTCGCCGACGTCGGGGAACCGGTCTTCGTCGGGCGCCACCGCGGGCACGTTCCGCAGATGGAGCCACTGCCCCGCGAAGCTGGTGACGAGGGCGCGGGCCCGCGGGTCGGCGAGCATGCGCCGCGTCTGCCGCTCGAGCACGTCGGGGTCGCGCAGCCGGCCCGCCGCCGCGAGGTCGAGCAGCTCGTCGTCGGGAATGCTGCTCCACAGGAAGAAGGACAGCCGCGACGCCAGCTCCAGATCGCTGACGGCGTAGGCGGCCCCGGCCGCGGCGCCGGGGGGGTCGCGCTCGACCCGCAGCACGAACCCGGGACTCGCGAGCAGCCAGCGCAGGGCCATTTCGACGCCGGCGTCGAAGCCGCCGCCGCGGCGCCCCTCGTCGAAGAACCGGAGGAGGACGTCGAGGTCGGCGGGGGTGACCGGGCGCCGGTAGGCGCGGCGCGCGAGGCGCGACAGGATGCGCCGCGCGCAGGCGGCGTGCTCCGCCTCGGCCGCCGGACGGCACGTGAAGATGCGCCGGCGGCTCGGCGTCTCCTCCGCCGGCGGTCCGCCGCGGGCCGCGAACGGGCCGGTGACGGTGACGCTCCCCAGGTACGGCTGCACCCGGGTGTCGCCGCCGGTGATGCTGGCGTACGGCCGCCGCCAGGGCTGGCGCAGGGTCTCGGGATACGCCGCCGTCTTCCGCACGAAGGTCACCCGCAGCTCGCGCGGCCCCGCCCCGACCGGGAGGCGGAACTCCCAGTCGCGGTCGATGCGCCGCTGGCGCTCCCGCCAGGCGCGGTACTCGCGGCCGTCGCGCGGCGCGCCCGCGGGCGGCGGGCCGCCGGCGGTGAAGGTCCGCACCAGCGCACCGTCCAGGCTCACCTCCAGCACGTGCGGCGTCTCGAACGCGGCGAGGTTCCCGCCCGCGTCGCGGGCCAGGCGGACCCGGAAGTCGTACTCGGCGTCCTCGGGGAACGTGTGGCGGAACGCGCCGCCGCCGCGGGTGCCGAACGGCATGCCCGCCACCCAGTCGTCCTGCGGCAGGTCGCTCGCGAGCCGGAAGAACTCGGCGGTGGGCGAGGGCGCGGAACGGCCGACGGCCACGCGGCTGATCTTGCGCGCGGCCGCGAGATAGCGCTCGACCAGGGTCGGCGAGACGCCGAGCACCCCGGCGACGTTGTCGAACCCGTAGCTCGCGCCGTCGGCGGGCAGGAGCTCGGCGACGTCGACCTCCAGGTCGAGGAGGTCGCGCACCGCGTGGCGGTACTCGGTGCGGTTGAGGCGGTGGAACGCCTCGGTCCGGCCCGGGTCGGGGTCGGCCGCGGCGGCCCGATCCAGCTCCGACTCCAGCCAGGCGACGAGCCGCCCGTAGGTCTCGCCGTCGGGCCGCGGCCGGGACGGCGGGGGCATGGCGCCGGCCCGCAGCTTGCGGACCACCGTCTCCCACACCGCGGGGGCCGCCGCCACCGCCGCCGCGTCGTGCTCGTCGAGGGCCAGACCCGCCGCGCGCGTCCGGCCGTTGTGGCAGGCCACGCAGTAGCGGTCCAGCAGGTCCCGCGTCCAGGCCGCGCCGACCGCCGCGGACGGCTCCGGCCGCACCGCGCCGGCCGCCCGGGAGGTTGCCGCGTTCGCCGCGCCGTCTCGGGCCGGCGGCGCTTCTCGGGCCGGCGGCGCTTCGCCAGCCCGGGAAGCGCCGGCCGCGGCCACCGCCAGCGCGAACGACAGGCCCGCGAACGCGGAAGCGGATCGCTTCTGAGGCATGTTCGACCGTGCGCCGTAGTATCGGGGGGAAGCGGACCGGTGTCAATCGCCGGCCGGCCCGATCGCGGGCCGGCCGGATGGCCGCCGGGACGGCGGGTGCTGTAGACTGGCGCCGATTCAGGAGGAGTGACGATGCCGGAGCGGACGACCATGCGGGCGCGGGCCGGGGCGGCGCTGCTGGCGGGGACGCTGGCGCCGGGGGCCGCGGCGCTCCCCGCGGCGGGCCAGACCGTGGAGTGGCCGGCGTACGCGGCCGACCGCGCCGGCACCAAGTACCTGCCGCTCGACCAGATCGACGCGGAGACGGTGGCGGACCTCGAGATCGCGTGGCGGCAGCCGGTGATCCCCGACGCGATCCGGAACGGCGAGACCACCCGCGGGCCGGTCGGCTCCCAGACCACGCCCCTGATGGCCGACGGCCGGCTCTACTTCAGCACGGGGCTGGGCACCGTCGCGGCCCTGGAGCCGACCACCGGGGAGGTGCTCTGGAACACCGGCCCGAGCGACGGCGTGCGGGTGCGGCAGACGCGGGGCGTCGCGTACTGGACGGACGGCGGGGAGCACCGCGTCGTCGCGACCCTCGGCCCGAAGCTCGTGGCGCTCGACGCCCGCACCGGCGCGCGCGACCCCGGGTTCGGCGAGGCCGGCGAGGTCGACCTGCGGGAGGGGCTGCTGCGCCCCTTCCCCGACTTCTACTGGAACTCGGCCCCGATCGTCGTCAACGACGTCGTCGTCGTCGGCTCCTTCGTCGAGGACATCACCACCGCGCAGCGGACCGCCAACAAGGAATCGCCGCGCGGCGACGTCCGCGGCTACGACGTGCGGACGGGCGAGCACGTCTGGACGTTCCACACGATTCCCCGCGAGGACGAGTTCGGGGTGGAGACGTGGGGGGCCGACCCCGTCGACGACCGCGCGTCGTGGGAATACAGCGGCAACACCAACATGTGGGCGCACCCCACCGGCGACGAGGAGCTGGGCATCGTCTATCTCCCGCTGTCGACCCCGACCAACGACTACTACGGCGGGCACCGGCCGGGCGACAACCTGTTCGCGGAGAGCCTGGTCGCCGTCGACTCGCGGACCGGCGAGCGGCTCTGGCACTTCCAGGCGATCCACCACGGGGTCTGGGACTACGACTTCGCCTCGTCGGCCGTGCTGCTCGACGTCACCGTCGACGGGCGGGCCGTCAAGGCCGTCGCCCAGCCGAGCAAGCAGGCGTTCACCTACGTCTTCGACCGGGTGACCGGCGAGCCCGTGTGGCCGATCGAAGAGCGGCCGGTCCCCGCCTCGGACGTCCCCGGCGAGCGCCTGTCGCCGACCCAGCCGTTCCCCACCCGGCCCCCGCCGTTCGAGCTGCAGGGCGTCCGCGTGGAGGACCTGATCGACTTCACCCCCGAGCTGCGGGCAGAGGCGCGGGCGCTGCTCGACCAGTACGTGTGGGGGCCGATGTTCACCCCGCCGACCCTGCTCGACCCGCGGCCGGGCGGCAGGAAGGGGACCATCTTCAGCCCGGGCACCGCGGGCGGGGCGAGCTGGAGCGGGGCGGGGGCCGACCCCGAGACCGGCGTCCTCTACGTGCCGTCGGCCTACAGCCAGAACGTGGTCGCCCTCGTGCCGTCGGCGCACCCGCGGGCCGACGTGCGGCTGGTGCGCGAGAAGTACACGCCGCTGCCGGGGCCGCGGGGCCTGCCGCTCTTCAAGCCGCCCTACGGCCGCCTCACGGCGATCGACCTGAACGCCGGCGGCGTCGCCTGGCAGGCCGCCAACGGCGAGGGTCCGCGCGACCACCCCGCGCTCCGCGGCCTCGACCTGCCGTGGCTGGGCCAGGGCGGGCGCGCGTCGGTGCTCGTCACGAAGTCGCTGGTGTTCCTGGGAGAAGGCGGCAACACCGGCGTCTCGGCCCTGCCCCGGTGGTGGAACGGGCCCGGCGGCAAGAAGTTCCGGGCCTGGGACAAGGCCACCGGCGCGGTGGTGTGGGAGATGGAGCTGCCGGGCGGCACGACCGGGGCCCCGATGACCTACATGATCGACGGCCGTCAGTTCATCGTCGTGACCGTCGGCTGGGACGACATGGCGAGCGAGCTGGTCGCGCTGGCCCTGCCGGAAGCGCGGTGACGCGGCAGCGTAGATGCGACTGTCGATCATCGTCCCGGTCTACAACGAAGCGGCCACCATCGCCGAGGTGCTGGCGCGGGTGCTCGCCCTCGACCTCGACAAGCAGGTCGTCGTGGTGGACGACGGATCCAGCGACGGCACCGCCGAGTGGCTCGAGGCCTGGGCCGCGGAACAGCCCGACTGGGTCAGCGTGCGGCGCCACGCCCGCAACCGGGGCAAGGGAGCGGCCATCCGCACCGCGCTGGCGACGGTCACCGGCGACTGCGTCATCATCCAGGACGGCGACCTCGAGTACGACCCGCGGGACTACGCCCGCCTCCTCGCGCCGCTCGCCGAGGGGCACGCCCGCGTCGTCTACGGCTCGCGGTTCCTGAACGGCCGCCCGCCGATGTTCTTCACCCAGCGGGTCGGCAACCGGTTGCTGACGGGGCTGACCAACCTGCTCTACGGCGCCTCGCTGACGGACATGGAGACGTGCTACAAGCTGTTCGCGCGCGACGTCATCGCGGACATGCCGCTGGCCGCCGACCGCTTCGACGTGGAGCCCGAGCTGACGGCGCGGACGCTGCTGCAGGGGATCGACATCGTGGAGCTGCCGATAAGCTATTCGGGACGCTCGTACACCAGCGGGAAGAAGATCGACTGGCGCGACTTCATCGCCGCGGTCTGGACGCTGCTGCGGCTGCGGCTGTGAAGCCGGAGCTGCACCGCAGGGGCACGGAGGGCGTGGCGCAGGTCGCGTTCCAGATCGCCGCACCAGCGCCCGCCCTCCCGACGAAGTTACCTCAACTTCAGCATCCTCGGAAGTGGTTGCCGCGTTGGTGGTTCACCGGTTGGCTGCTCACGGGGATACTGGCATGCACCGGGGAAGTGGCCGAAGAGCCGGTTCCCACCGAGCCACGAGACACCGGCGCACAGACCCGGGAAACAGCCGACGTGGAGTCGAATCGGGTCCTCGCCGAACAGGGAGACGCCGGCGCACGGGGCCGCCTCGGAGAGGCGTACTATCTCGGGAAAGGCGTAGCGCAGGACTTCGGAGAGGCGTTGCGTTGGGCCCGGCTCGCCGCCGAGCAAGGGAACGCCCGCGGGCAGGGTATCCTGGCGTCGGCGTACAACACCGGGAGCGGCGTAGCGCAGGACTTCGGAGAGGCGTTGCGCTGGGCCCGGCTCGCCGCCGAACAGCGAGACGTCCACGGGCAAACCGTCCTGGGGTTCATGTACTTGAACGGGAACGGCGTAGGGCAGGACGACGACGAGGCGGCGCGCTGGGCCGGGCTCGCGGCCGAACAGGGACACGAGAGCGCACAGATTCTCCTGGGGATGCTGCACATCAACGGCCGCGGCGTGGAGCAGAACGACGTCTCCGCCTACATGTGGCTGACCCTTGGAGGGGAACGCGGGATGCTCGAAATCCTCGCCAGGCGCATGACGCCCGAACAGATCGCGGAAGCCGAGGAGCGGGCGCGCGGCTGGGGACGGTGACCGGACAGCGCCCCCCGGCGTGAGGTCCGGGACCACACGAGGACGCTCCCGGCGGCCTGTACGGCAATAGAAGACGGACCGGCATCGACGCCGAACCGGCCCGGGCATCACGCCATGAGCATCGAACGGCCGGAATCCCCGGGGAACCACGCGCCCGTGGACCTCGTCGAGTGGTACTTCCGGCAGGGCTGGACGGACGGCCTCCCGGTGGCGCCGCCGACGCCGGCGGCCGTCGAGGCGATGGTCGCCGCCCTCGGGGGAGAGCCGGAACGGGTCGAGACCCGGGTCCCCCCGCGGTGGGGCAACCTGACGCGCGAGGTGCTCGCCGTCAACCTCGTGCTCGCCGGCTGCCGGCCCGACTACGCGCCGGTGGTCCGGGCCGCGATGCTCGCGCTGTGCAGCCCGCACTTCAACCTGAACGGGGTGCAGGCCACGACCCACATGGCGGCCCCGCTGGTGGTCGTCAACGGTCCCGTCCGCGCCCGGATCGGGATGAACGCGGGCGCCAACGTCTTCGGTTCGGGCCACCGCGCGAACGCGACCATCGGCCGCGCCATCCGGCTGGTGCTGCTCAACGTCGGCGGCGCGCGGCCGGACGGCCTCGACAAGAGCACCCTGGGCCACCCCGGGAAGTACACGTTCTGCATCGCCGAGAACGAAGAGGCGAGCCCGTGGGCGCCGTATCACGTCGAGCAGGGCTACGGCCCCGACGACAGCACCGTCTTCTGCATCGCCGCCGAGGGTCCGCACAGCGTGACCAACCACGTGGCCCACGACCCGGCGGGCGTGCTCGACAGCATCGTCTCGGCCATGAGCACCATCGCGCACAACAACGCGGTCAGCAGCGGCTCGTGCGCCGTCGTCATCGGTCCCGAGCACGCCGCCACCATCGCGGCGAAGGGCTGGACGCGCGGCGACGTGCGGCGCTACCTGTGGTCGCACGCCGCCAACACCTGGGACGACGTGAGCTTCGGCGGCCGGTACGGCCGGATCTACAACCGCAACCTGCCGAAGTGGTACCGGCGCCGGCCCGGCGCCCGCATCCCCGTCGTGCCGGACCCCGACGACGTCCACCTGTTCGTCGCCGGGGGCGAGGCGGGCCGGTTCTCGGCCTTCCTCCCCGGCTGGGGGCACATGACCTCGCCGGTGCTGCGCGCCATCGACGGACGCGCCCCCGCCGGCGGGGCGCCGTGCGTCGACGGCACGTGCGAACTGTGACGGCGCGGCCGCCGTCGAACCGGGACGAGCCGCCGCGGAGCGCCGTCCGCGCTCGCGAGACGCCTCGGCGAAGTCGCGGGGACGCCCTGGTCGACGAGTCCGGCTGGCCCGCCGGGGACCGCCACGGGCGACTACCCTGCCCGGCGCCCCGGGGCGCCGACCGAATCACCGGGAGAACGGACGCGTCGATGAGGGACAATGAAGGCGGCGCCCCGGGGACTCCCCGGGAGCGCGAAGGCGCGGCCCCGCACGTCGGCCGGCGGCGGCCGGGACTTCCGGGAGGAGAACGCATGTCGGACAGCAGTCAACGGCGCCTGCCCTCGGGACAGGTCGTGTTCGACCCGCGGGGCGTCGTCACCGCCCCGCGGGTGCGGCTGGCCCCGCGGCCGGCGACCCTCCGCGGCGTGCGGCTGGGGGTGCTCGACAACTCGAAGTGGAACGCGTCGCGGCTGCTGCGGCGCACCGCCGCGGCCCTCGCCGGCGCCCGCGAACCGGCCGCGGTGCGCCGCTACGTCAAGGAGAGCTTCTCGCGCGAGGCCGCCGACGCCCTGCTCGACCGCATCGCGGCCGAGAACGACGTCGTCGTCACCGCGATAGGCGATTGAGGGTCGTGCACGTCGTGCAGTGTGCACGACACGGCCCGGCTGGAGCAGCGCGGCGTCCCCACCGCGGTCATCGTGACCGCCGCCTTCGTCCAGGAAGCCGAGGCGCAGCGCGCCGCCCTCGGCGCCGGCGGCATCGAACCGGTGGTCGTCACCCATCCCCTGAGCACGCTCTCCGAGGACGAGATCGAGGACCGGGCGCAGGAGGCGGCGGCGCAGCTCGAGGGCGTGCTGACCCGGCGCACGGCCGAGCCGCCGGCGCCGGAGGCGGGGCGGCCGTGACCGTCAACCTCGCCTACGGCCGCACGGGGCTGCCGGTCGAGTTCCCCGACGGCCGCACGACGGTCATCGAACCCGCCTGGGTCGACGGCCTGCCCGATCAGGCCGGCGCGGTGCGGCAGGCTATCGAGAACCCGGTGGGCAGCGCCCCCTTGCGCGAGCGCGTCGGCCGCGGCCAGACCGTGGCCATCTCGGTCTGCGACGTCACGCGGCCGATGCCGAGCGCCACCGTGCTGCCGGTGGTGCTGGAGGCCCTGTCGCACGTGCCCGCGGACCGCATCGCGATCCTGATCGCGAGCGGCACCCACCGGGCGACGACCCGGGACGAACTCGTCGAGATGCTCGGCGCCGACGTCGTCGACCGCTGCCGCATCGTCGTCCACGACGCGTTCGACGACGCCCGGCTCGTGTCCCTCGGCGAGGTCGGGGGCGGCATTCCGGTGTGGCTGAACCGGACCTGGGTCGAGGCGGACGTCCGCATCACCACCGGGTTCGTCGAGCCGCACTTCTTCGCCGGCTTCAGCGGCGGCCCGAAGATGGTCGCGCCGGGGCTGGCCGGCTTCCGGACCATCATGCGGCTGCACGACGCCGAGATGATCGGGAGCCCCCGCGCCCGCTGGGGCGTCGTCGAGGGCAACCCCATCCACGACGGCATCCGGGCCATCGCCGCCCGCTCGGGCGTGGACTTCAGCGTCGACGTCGCCATCAACCGCGACCGGCGGATCACCTGCGTCGCGGCCGGCGAACTGTTCGCGGCGCACCGGGCGGTGCGGACGGTGGTGGCGCGGAACGCGATGCAGGCGTTCGACCGGCCGTTCGAGGTCGTCGTCACCACCAACAGCGGCTATCCCCTCGACCAGAACCTCTACCAGACGGTGAAGGGGATGTCCGCGGCGGCGCAGGTGGTGAAGCCGGACGGCGTCATCGTCTGCGCCTCGGCCTGCGCCGACGGCTATCCCGACCACGGGGAATATCTCGACATCCTCACCCGGCGCGACAGCCCCGACGGGCTGCTGGAGATGATCAACGCCCCCGGCCACAACCGCCACGACCAGTGGGAAGTGCAGGTGCAGGCCCAGATTCAGCAGCGGGCCGACGTGCTGCTCAAGACCGACGGCCTCTCGCCCGAACAGGTGCGGGCCGCCCACCTCACCCCCATCGACGACGTCGGCGCCGCCACCCGCGACGCCCTCGACCGGGCGGGACCCGACGCCCGCGTCTGCGTGCTCCCGGAGGGCCCGCAGACGATCCCGTATCTCGCGGAATCGGCCTGAACCGCGACCGCGGGAAGCCGGCGCGGTGACGGACGGCCGTGACGGCGGTCAGCGCGCGCGGCCGGAGAAGCGGTTCCTTATCTCCGGCCGGCGTCTTTCGGTGATAATGGGGGCGCATGCTCGACACGCACGCGGTCGCCCGTTCGCTCACCGACGCCCAGTTCACTCCGGTCCAGGCCGACGCCATCACCAACGCCGTCCGTCTGGCCGCCGAGCGCGGCGACCACGTCACCTCCGATCAGTTCAAGGCCGGCCTCACCGAGGTCCGCACCGAGATCGCCGCCCTCGACACGCGACTCTCGACGCAGATCGCCGAGGTCCGCACCGAGATTGCCGCCCTCGACACGCGACTCTCGACGCAGATCGCCGCCCTCGACACGCGACTCTCGACGCAGACCGCCGAGGTCCGCACCGAGATCGCGGCCCTCGACACGCGACTCTCGACGCAGATCGCCGGCGTGCGCACCGAAGTCGCCAACCTCGAAACCCGGCTCATCCGCTGGATGGTCGGCACCGTGCTCGCGACCGGCGGGCTGACCTTCACCATCCTGCGTTTCTTCGAATAGAAGCGGTCCCTTTCTCCGGCCGGCGTCTTCGGTGATAATGGGGGCGCATGCTCGACACGCACGCGGTCGCCCGTTCGCTCACCGACGCCCAGTTCACCCCGGTCCAGGCCGACGCCAGCACCAACGCCGTCCGTCTGGCCGCCGAGCACGGCGACCACGTCACCTCCGATCAGTTCAAGGCCGGCCTCGCCGAGGTCCGGACCGAGATCGCCGCCCTCGACACGCGACTCTCGACGCAGATCGCCGAGGTGCGCACCGAGATCGCCGCCCTCGACACGCGACTCTCGACGCAGATCGCCGGCGTGCGCACCGAAGTCGCCAACCTCGAAACCCGGCTCATCCGCTGGATGGTCGGCACCGTGCTCGCGACCGGCGGGCTGACCTTCACCATCCTGCGTTTCTTCGGATAGAAGCGGTCCCTTTCTCCGGCCGGCGTCTTCGGCGATAATGGGGGCGCATGCTCGACACGCACGCGGTCGCCCGTTCGCTCACCGACGCCCAGTTCACCCCGGTCCAGGCCGACGCCAGCACCAACGCCGTCCGTCTGGCCGCCGAGCACGGCGACCACGTCACCTCCGATCAGTTCAAGGCCGGCCTCGCCGAGGTCCGGACCGAGATCGCCGCCCTCGACACGCGACTCTCGACGCAGATCGCCGAGGTGCGCACCGAGATCGCCGCCCTCGACACGCGACTCTCGACGCAGATCGCCGCCCTCGACACGCGACTCTCGACGCAGATCGCCGGCGTGCGCACCGAAGTCGCCAACCTCGAAACCCGGCTCATCCGCTGGATGGTCGGCACCGTGCTCGCGACCGGCGGGCTCACCTTCACCATCCTGCGTTTCTTCGGATAGAAGCGGTCCCTTTCCTCCGGCCGGCGTCTTCGGCGATAATGGGGGCGCATGCTCGACACGCACGCGGTCGCCCGTTCGCTCACCGACGCCCAGTTCACCCCGGTCCAGGCCGACGCCATCACCAACGCCGTCCGTCTGGCCGCCGAGCACGGCGACCACGTCACCTCCGATCAGTTCAAGGCCGGCCTCGCCGAGATGCGGACCGAGATTGCCGCCCTCGACACGCGACTCTCGACGCAGATCGCCGCCCTCGACACGCGACTCTCGACGCAGATCGCCGGCGTGCGCACCGAAGTCGCCAACCTCGAAACCCGGCTCATCCGCTGGATGGTCGGCACCGTGCTCGCGACCGGCGGGCTCACCTTCACCATCCTGCGTTTCTTCGGATAGAAGCGGTCCCTTTCCTCCGGCCGGCGTCTTCGGCGATAATGGGGGCGCATGCTCGACACGCACGCGGTCGCCCGTTCGCTCACCGACGCCCAGTTCACCCCGGTCCAGGCCGACGCCATCACCAACGCCGTCCGTCTGGCCGCCGAGCACGGCGACCACGTCACCTCCGATCAGTTCAAGGCCGGCCTCGCCGAGGTGCGGACCGAGATTGCCGCCCTCGACACGCGACTCTCGACGCAGATCGCCGAGGTCCGGACCGAGATTGCCGCCCTCGACACGCGACTCTCGACGCAGACCGCCGAGGTCCGGACCGAGATTGCCGCCCTCGACACGCGACTCTCGGCGCAGATTGCCGCCCTCGACACGCGACTCTCGGCGCAGATTGCCGCCCTCGACACGCGACTCTCGGCGCAGATCGCCGGCGGGCGCACCGAAGTCGCCAACCTCGAGACCCGGCTCATCCGCTGGATGGTCGGCACCGTGCTCGCGACCGGCGGGCTGACCTTCACCATCCTGCGTTTCTTCGGATAGCGGCCGATTTCCTCGCAACCATCGCCGGCGCGGCTCGCGCCGTCCGTTCCCCGCGTGACCGGTGGCGCACGCGACGCGGCGGGAACGCGGCCGATGCGACGGTCGATCGGGCCGATCCGGTGGAAACGGTGTCCAAGCAAAAGACACCTGCGCACCCTTCCGGGATGCGCTATGCTCCGGGGCGGCTCCGATGCCACAGATCCGCGAACCGACCACCCTGCCGCGGCGACTCCGCGAACCGGCGGCCGGCGAGATGCACCGGCCGCTCGATGGGCGCGAACCGGCGACCCTGCCGCGGCCGATCCGCGAACCGGCGGTCCTGCTCGGCCTCCTGGCTGTCGTCTGGTCGTGCTCCGCCGCGCCGCCGCCGGCCCTGCCCGACCCGATGGCCGCGGTCCGCGAGCGACTGGCGCAGGCGGCGGCGCTGACCGCGCGCGGCTGCTACCGCTGCCTGGTCGAGGCGCGGGACCTCTACGACGACCTGGAGCGGCAGGGGGCCGCGCCCGACGCGGTGGCCGCCGGCCTCTTCCGCACCACCCTGCTGATGGGGATGCGGGAACGCGAGATGGGGCTGCCCGGGGGCGGGACCTTCGAGCGCGCGGCGGCGCTGGCCGGCGTGGCCGTCCCGGTAGCCGGGGAGGCCCCGGCGCCCCGGGGAATCCCGGAAGCCGCGACCGGGGAGACCGGAAAGACCCCGGAAGCCGCGGCCGGGGAAGCCGGAGAGGCCGCGGCCGGGAGAGCAGCGGCCCGAGAAATCGCGGCAGCCGGCGAGACGGCGGCGGACGGCGCGGCCTGGGATACGTTCCTGCAGATCGCGGCGACCACCCCCTGGCAGGAGGTGGGGATGCCGAAGGACCTTGCCGAGGAGAACGTCTACGCCCGCGCCATCGCCGACCGCGACCGCGACGCCTGGAACGCGGCGCTGCGGCCGCTGGTCCCCGCCGACCCCCTCGCCGCCTATCTGTACCTCGGCCTGAACTGCACCGGCGACTGGCTCGCCGGACAGCCGCCCGAGCTCGCCGACGTGCTCGCCGCCCACGACGACGCCGTCTTCGTCCGCTACCGGCACGCCCGCTGCGCCGGCGAGCAGGTGGCGCTGGCCGCGGTCCCGACCATCGAGCCGCGTTTCTCGGAGATAGAGTTCTTTCTCGGGCAGCACGCGCTGGCGCAGGAAGACGCGGCCCTGGCGGAACTGCACTACCGGCGCGCCCGCGACGCCTGGCCCGAGTGGCCGGCCCCGGCCCTGGCCCTCGGCGAGGTCGCCCGCATCGTCGAGGACTACGAGGCCAGCCTGCCCTTCTACGACGCCGCCCTCGCCCTCGTCCCCGACCAGCGCGACGCCCTGCTGGGCAAGGCGCGGTCGCTGAGCTTCCTCGACCGCAGCGCCGAGGCCCTGCCCCTGCTCGACCGCCTGGTCGAGATGGGCCGGTGGTATCTGGCCGACGCCCACTTCTGGCGGGCGTGGAACCACTTCAACCTCGAGGCCGTCGAGGCCGCCCGCGCCGACGTGGCCCGCGCCATCGAGCAGCGCCCCGACGCCGAGGCCCACACGCTGTCGGGACAGATCGCGATCGAGCAGGGCCGGCTCGACGACGCGCGCCGCGACCTGGAGACCGCGCTGGAAATCCGCGAGCTCCACTGCGACGCCGCGTTCCACCTGGGCCGTGTGCACGTCCAGGAGGCCCGCTGGTTCGACACCGGCTCGGCCTTCGCCCGCGCCAGCGGCTGCTACACCGAGACCGCCCTGCGCCTCGAGTACGCCCTGGGCCGGCTCCGGGAAGACCCCGCCCTCTCCGAGGAACGCCGCGCCCGGCTCGTGCTGCGCCGCACCGCCGAGATCGCCGTCTCGCGCCGGCAGGCCGCGTCGTCGGCCTACAACGCGGCGCTGGGGTACTACAACGACGGCGCCCCCCGCCCCGCCCGCCGCTTCGCCGAACAGGCGCAGGAACACGAGACGTTCGCCGAGCGGGCCGCCCGCCTGCTCGGCCTCATCGAGAACCTCGGGTCCGGCGGAGCGGGATGACCGCTCCGCCGGCCGGCCGGGAGCAGGAGCGCCGGGCGGCGGCGGGGACTCGGCGCCAGGCCCGCCCGCGGCTCACATGCCCCAGACGATGACCGGCGCCCGGTCCGGGAGCGGGGCGCGGTGGAATTCGCGCATGACGCAGGCGCCGCGGCTCGCGACGTTCTCCCGCCGTTCCCGGCGACGCCCCGTCCGGCGGGGCGTCGCCGCTGCCCGGCCGTCCCGCCGGCGCCGCCCGACCCTGCCTACTGGACCGTCACGGCGTCGATGACCACCGGGGTGACCGGCGCGTTCTCGTGGTTGCCCTGCCGTTGCGTCTCGACCCCCGCGATCGCGTCGACGACGTCCATGCCCCCGGTCACGCGGCCGAAGACGGCGTAGCCGAACTCGCCGGGCGCCGGGCCGCGGTGGTCGAGGCCGCGCCCCGCGTTGTCGGCGACGTTGATGAAGAACTGCGAGGTGGCGCTGTCGATGGCGTTGGTGCGGGCCATGGCGACCGTGCCGCGGGTGTTGCTGATGCCGTTGTCGGCCTCGTTCTCTATCGGCTCGCGGGCGAACTTGCGGCTGAGGTCGGCCCGGAAGCCGCCGCCCTGGATCATGAAGCCGTCGATCACGCGGTGGAACACGGTGTCGGCGTAGAAGCCGGCGTAGGCGTACTGCAGGAAGTTGCGGACCGAGACGGGGGCGCGGTCCTGGAACAGCTCCATCGTGACGTCGCCGTGGCTGGTCCGCATGACCACCGTCGGGTTGCCGGCGATCGTCCCCCCGGTGGCGAGCCGGATGCGGTAGACGCCGGTGCTCGCGGTCATGTAGAGGGTCTGCCCGTCGTCGCCCCAGGCCACGTTGGCCACGACCTCGCCGGGCATGATCGTCCCCAGGTGCGCGCCGTCCCACCCCAGCACCCAGACGCCTCCCGGACCGGTGGCGAAGAGGTTGCCGGCCAGGTCGACCTTCAGGCCGTCGGCCGCGCCCGGCGCGGTCTGGTCGTTGACGTCGAAGAACACCCGCCCGTTCGAGGCGCCGTCCTCGTCGAGGTCGTAGGCCATCCACACCTTCTGGTTCGCGTCGGAGTTGGCGACGTAGAGGGTCGACTCGTCGGGCGAGAGCGCGATGCCGTTGGGGCGCGTCTGGTCGCGGACGAGCAGATCGAGCGCGCCGTCGGGGCGCAGGCGGTAGACGCCGTTGAAGTCGAGTTCGCGGAGCGGCGACTCCTCCAGCCCTTCGAGGCCGTACGGCGGGTCGGTGAAGTAGAGCGAGCCGTCGGCGCCGTAGACGGCGTCGTTGGGGCTGTTGAGACGGTTCCCCTCGAAGCTGTCGACCAGCACCGTGCGGCTGCCGTCGGCCTCGACCCGCGAGATGCGGCGGTTGCCGTGCTCGCAGATGACCAGCCGGCCCTCGGCGTCGAGCGTCAGCCCGTTCGACGAGATCGACCGCAGCCCCTCGCGGTCGCCCTCGAAGACCGGGTCGATGAACGGGCTGGCCCCTTCGGCCTCGGTCCACTGGTGGATGGCGTTGGCCCGCACGTCGGAAAAGAGCAGCCGCGACTCGCCGCGGATCCACACCGGCCCCTCGGTGAACACGTAGCCCTCGGCCACCTTCTCGATCGTCGCGCCGGGGGGCACGAGCGAGTCGAACCGCGGGTCGACCCGGAGGATGCGGCCGACCCCGGCCGCCTCGCCGATCTCCACCTCCTCGGGCGGCGCCTCGGGCGCCCCGCCGCAGGCCGTCGTCCACGCCGCGAGCGCGGCCGCCATCGTCAGGCTGGTCGGTTTCATCATGTCGTCCTCTATTCGGGCGCCGACCCCTCCCGCGGCGCCGGCAGGCCGGAACGGAGCCGGCAGGCGGCGGCGCCCGGCCTGCCGGACGCCGCGCCGCCACCCCGGCCGCCGGGCCGTCAGGGCTGGTTGGTCGTGGTCTCTTCCGCGGGGACCTCGATGGTGCCGTAGTAGCCCAGCATCATTTCTTCCCACGTCTGGTCGCCCCAGCGCACCGCGGCCGCGGGGTCGGGATTGTGCCGGTTGCCGGGAGAGTTGTCGTAGGTGAACACCGCCTCGAGGGTGGAGCCGGCGGGCATGAAGATGGGCTCCTCCAGGTGATAGCGGAGCTGCCAGTTGAAGTCGTAGTCCGGCACCCACAGCGCGACTTCCTCGCTGCCGTCGGGGAACCGGACGACGTACTTCGCGGACTTTCCGCGCACGTGCATGTGCGGCATCATGCTCGACAGGTACGCGGGCTCGTCGATGCGGCGCTCGGCCCGCACCTCGTAGGCGGGGTCCCCCGGCTCGATGCGGAACAGCAGGTTGGCCACCGCCCCCCCGCCGGCCCGGCGGCGGTCGGCGCCCGGCGCCGGCGCCACCACCACGCCCCAACTGCTCTGGTCGAGCACCGGCACGCCGATCGTCGTGTAGTGCATCTGCGCCTCGATGTCGGCGCCCGCCGGCAGCTTCACGGCGACGCCGTCCTCGTAGACGGTGCCCAGCCGGTTCGGCACGTAGCCGCCGACCCGGGCGCCCGCGGCCCGCGTGCGCGAGCGGTCGCGCTGCAGCTTCACCTCGGCCGTCGCGGGCCGGCCGTCGTCCTCGAGCACCTCGGAGATCACGTGGTGGATGACCCGCCGGTCGCCGGGGCGGAACTCGTGGGCGGAGATCCACGTGTCTTCCGGCAGGTTCGTCGGCACCGTGACGTAGGAGTAGGGCACGGTGCCGTCGGCCGGCACCGGGAACGGCTCGAGCATCGTGAAGACGAGGTCGGGCTCGCCGATGGACCACCCCTCGGCGAACTCGGGCCGCTCGGGCAGGTCGGCGTCGTTCCCGCGCGGCGCCCCGGCGTCGACCCACGCCGCGATCACGTCGATCTCTTCCTGCGACAGGCTCACGTCGTTCCGGTAGGCGCGGATACTGGAGTCGGCGCCCCACGGCGGCATCTCGCGCGAGACGACCTTCGCCCTGACCGCGCGCGCCCACGGACGCACGTCGTCCCAGGTGACGAGCGGCATGGGCGCGAGATGGTTCGGCCGATGGCAGGCCACGCAGTTTTCGTAGAGGATCGGCGCCACGTCGGCGGCGAACGTCGGGGCCGCTTCCGCGCCCTCGGCGCCCGTCGCCGCCAATCCCAGCGCCAGCGCCGCCGCGCACGAACCCGCCGCCGTCTTCGATATCCGCATCGGTCACCCCTCCCCCGGATACGCCCCGCGCGCGGGCCGGCCGCCGGCCCCTCGCCGGGACTATACTGTAGCGCCGTCACGCCGGACGCACACCCGGCGCCTCCAAGTGTAGCTCATGGACTTCTCGTATTCACGCAAGACCGAAGCCTTGCGCCGCCGCGTCCTCGATTTCATGGACGAGGTCGTCTACCCCGCCGAACCGACGTACGCCGGGCAGCTCGCGGCGGCCGACGACCGCTGGGAGACGCCCCCGGTCATGGAGGAGCTGAAGGACCGGGCGCGCGCCGCCGGGCTGTGGAACCTCTTCCTGCCCGACAGCGATCGCGGGGCGGGCCTGACCAACCTCGAATACGCGCCGCTGTGCGAAATCCTCGGGCGGTCGCCCATCGCCCCCGAGGCGTGCAACTGCTCGGCCCCGGACACCGGCAACATGGAACTCCTGGTGCGCTACGGCGCCGAGGCCCAAAAGCGGCGGTGGCTCGATCCGCTCCTCGACGGCGCCATCCGGTCCGCCTACGCCATGACCGAGCCCGACGTGGCGTCGTCGGACGCGGCCAACATCGGCGCCCGCATCGAACGCGACGGGGACCACTACGTCGTCAACGCCCGCAAGTGGTGGGCGTCGGGGGCCGGCAACACCCGCTGCGCGCTCTTCATCCTGATGGGCAAGACGGACCCGGAAGCGCCGAGGCACCGGCAGCAGTCGATGATCCTGATCCCGTCCGACGCCCCCGGGGTCACCCTGGTCCGCCCCCTGACCGTCTTCGGCTACGACGACGCGCCGCACGGGCACTTCGAGATCACCTTCGAGGACGTCCGGGTGCCGGCCGCCAACCTCGTGCTCGGCGAGGGCCGCGGGTTCGAGATCGCCCAGGGGCGCCTGGGGCCGGGCCGCATCCACCACTGCATGCGGCTCGTCGGACTGGCCGAACGGTCGCTGGAGGCGCTGTGCGCGCGCGCGAAGACGCGCGTGGCGTTCGGGCGCCCCCTCGCCGATCAGGGCGTGGTGATGGAAGCCGTCGCCGACTCGCGGATCGCGATAGAGCAGGCGCGCCTGCTCACGCTGCACGCGGCCCACCGGATGGACACCGTCGGCAACAAGGCGGCGCGGGCCGAGATCGCGATGATCAAGGTGGCGGCGCCGAACATGGCCCTCGACGTCATCGACCGGGCGATCCAGGTGCACGGCGGCGCCGGCATCTGCGAAGACTTCGGCCTGGCGGCGGCGTGGGCGCACGCCCGCACCCTGCGGCTCGCCGACGGGCCCGACGAGGTGCACCGGCGGGCGGTGGCGCGCCTGGAGATGAAGCGGGGGGAGGCGAAGGCTCAGGCGTAGACGAGCGAGACCGTATCGGCCACGCACGCCGGCTTCGATTCGCCCTCGATCTCGATGACGAACCGGCTCGTGAACCGCACCGCGCCCGGTTCGACGCGGGTCGTCGCGAGCAGCGTCTGCACCCCGCGCACGCGGGCGCCGGCCTTGACCGCGTTCGGGAAGCGGACCCGGTCCACGCCGTAGTTGACGGCGCGGGAGACGCCGCGGACCTCCGCGATGCGCCGCCGGAAGTGGGGCACCAGCGACAGGGTGAGGAACCCGTGGGCGATGGTCGTCCCCCACGGCGATTCCGCCGCCGCGCGGTCCCGGTCGACGTGGATCCACTGCGGGTCGAGGGTCACCTCGGCGAACCGGTCGATCATGTCCTGGGTCACCGTCAGCCACTCGCTCGCGCCGATTTCGCTGCCGGCCAGGGCCTCGAGGGCGTCGAGGCCGTCTATCACCCGCATGTGCCTGCTCCCCCGTCCTGCTCGATCCGGACCGCCGCCGCCGGGCGGCCCGCGCCGCCGGGCCGCGGCCCCGGCCGACCGCGGCCCGGGTAGTATAGGCCGAGGTCCCGTGGTACAACGTAACGGGACGCCGACGACCGGCTGCCTGCTGACCGCCGGGGGGCGGCCGCATTCCTGCTGGAGGGTGGTACGACGCAACGGGGCGCCGACGGCCGGCCGCACGCGGGAACGCCGTAGGCGATGCCGTCGTGTCCGGGCATGGCCCGCCAACGGCCGCGCCGCGCGCGGGAGCGCCGCCGGACGGCGCGCGGGAACGCCGCGCCCGGCTGCCTCTGCGACCACCGGCCCGCCGCGGCGGGCCGCCCGCGCGGGCGCCGCGCCGCGGGGAGCCGCCGCGCGGAAGGACGACGGCCCTCTGACGGGAACAGCCATCGTGCAGCCAGCGGTCGATCCCGAGGTCATCGAGGTCCGGCCCGACGAGCGGCTCGACCGGCCGCGGCTCGAGCCGTGGCTGCGCGCCCGGCTGCCGGTGACGGCGGGGCGGCTGGCGATCCGGCAGTTCGGAGGCGGACACGCCAACCTGACCTACCTGCTCCGGTTCGGGGAGACCGAGTACGTGCTGCGCCGCCCGCCCCTGGGACCGGTCGCCCCCACCGCCCACGACATGGCGCGCGAGCACCGCGTGCTGGCGCGCCTCGGCGACGCCTTCCCCCTCGCGCCGCGCAGCTACGCGCTGTGCACCGACCCCGACGTGCTCGGCGTCGACTTCCACGTGCTGGAACGGCGCCGCGGCGTCGTGGTCCGCGGCGAGCTTCCCGCCGCCCTCCGCGGCCGCCCCGACGTGCAGCGGCGCATCGGCCACATGCTCGTCGACGTCCTCGCCGACCTGCACCGGGTCGACCCGGCCGCGGTCGGCCTGGGCGATCTGGGCCGCCCCGAGGGCTTCGCGCAACGGCAGCTCGACGGCTGGCGCCGCCGCTGGCGCGCGGCCAGGGACCGGGACGTGGAAGACGTCGACCGGATGCTGCGCTGGCTCGACACCGGGGTTCCCCCGGCCCAGGCCGCCGCCCTGCTGCACAACGACTACAAGCTCGACAACCTGATGGTCGACGGGGACGACCCCGCGACCCCCGCCGCGGTGCTCGACTGGGACATGGCCACGCGCGGCGACCCCCTGATGGACCTGGGATACCTGCTGAACTTCTGGAACGAGCCGGGCGACGACCCGCGCTGGCACCACGTCTCGCGGATGCCGACGGACCACCCGGGCTTCCCCACCCGCGCCGACGTCGTCGAGCGCTACGCCCGCCGCAGCGGCCTGGACCTGGACCGGATCACGTGGTACCACGTCTTCGGCGTCTTCAAGCTGGTCGTCATCGTGCAGCAGATCTACGTCCGGTACCTCCGCGGGCAGACCCGGGACGCCCGCTTCGCCGACTACGACGTCCGCGTGCGCGACCTCGCGCGGAAGGGCGTCGAGCTGATGCGCGGATGACGGCCCTGACGCGGGCCGCACGCCGCGGCCGACGGAGCGCCCGCGGCCGAACGCGGCGCCCGCGGCCGCCGATCGCCATGGACGAGCCCGACGCCGCCGCCCCGATCTCCCCGGCCGCCGTCGACCGGATCTTCGACCGGCTGGAGTCCGGCGGCGGCGCCGCCGTCACCGACCTCATGCCGCTCGTCTACGACGAGCTGCGGCGTCTCGCGCGCCGCTACGTACAGCGGGAACGCGCCCAGAGCATCCAGGCCACCGACCTCGTCCACGAGGCGTACCTGCGGCTGGCCCGCGACCGGCCCCAACGCTGGCAGGGCCGCACCCACTTCCTGGCCGTCGCGGCGATCGGGATGCGGCGCGTGCTCGTGGAGCGGGCGCGGGCGCGCGGGGCCGCGAAGCGCGGCGGCAATCCGGTCCGGGTGACCCTGGACGACGCGCTCGCCGCGCAGCCGGGCGCGAGCGTCGACCTGCTGGCCCTCGACGGTGCGCTGTCGGCTCTCGCGGCCCTCGACGCCCGGCAGGCCCGCATCGTCGAGCTGCGGTTCTTCGGGGGGCTGACTGTCGAAGAGACGGCCGAAGCGGCCGGCGTGTCGCCGGCCACCGTCAAGCGGGACTGGACGCTGGCGAGGGCGTGGCTCCGCCGCGCGCTGGGCGCGGCGCCGGGGGAAGCCGAGCGGAAGAACCGTGGATCCTGAACGCTGGCGGCGCATCGGCGACGTGTTCCACCGCGCACGGGAGCAGGGCGCCGCCGACCGCGCCCGTTTCCTCGACGACGCCTGCGGCGGCGACGCGGACCTGCGGGCCGAGGTCGAGTCGCTCCTCGCGCACCACGAAGACGGCGCCCCCCGGGTGTTGCCGACCCCGCCCGAGGAACCGGCGCCCGGCGACGCCGGCGGACGCGTGCCGGTCCCGGCCGACGCCGGACACCACCGGCGCCCCGAGGAACCGGCGCCCGGCGACGCCGGTGGACGCGACCCCCTGGACGGCCGGCGCCTCGGTCCCTACCGCATCGTCCGCAAGCTGGGCGAAGGCGGCATGGGCGTGGTGCGCCTGGCCGAGGACACCCGGCTCGGCCGCCTCGTCGCGATCAAGGCGCTGCCCCCGCGGTTCATCCGCGACGAGGCCCGGCGCCGCCGCCTGCGCCGCGAGGCGCGCGCCGCGGCCAGCCTGGCCCATCCCGGCATCGCCACCGTCTACGCGCTCGAAGAGTTCGACGGCGCACTCTGCCTCGTGAGCGAGTACGTGCCGGGCGAGACGCTGCGGCAGGAGCTGGCCGGCGGGCCGCTGCCGCCCGCCGACCTCCTCGACACCGCCGTCGCCGTCGCCCGCGCCCTCGCCGCCGCGCACGAGGGCAACGTCCTGCACCGCGACCTGAAACCGGAGAACGTGATCCGCACCGGCGGCGCCGGCCTCGACGACCCCGGCGTCAAACTCGTGGACTTCGGCCTCGCCCGCTTCGACGACCCGGGGGCCGACACCGCCTCGGCACCGCGGCTCACCGCGCCGGGCGCGGCGCTGGGCACCCCGGGCTACATGGCGCCCGAGCAGATCCGGGGCGAAGAGGTCGACGGCCGGACCGACGTCTTCGCGTTCGGGGTGCTGCTGTTCGAGCTCGCGTCCGGCCGGCATCCGTTCACCAGCTCCGGGCCGGTGTCGACGGTCGCCCGCGTGCTGGAAGCGGCGCCGCCGGACCTCCGGCGCCTGGCCCCGGCCTGTCCGCCCGCCCTGCCCGCGATCATCGGCCGCTGCCTGCGCAAGGACCCCGCGGAGCGGTACGGCGCGGCCCGCGAGCTCGTCGAGGCCCTCGAACGGGCCCGGCGGAATCCCGACGACGACCCGGACCAACCCCGTGGGCGGCGAAGTACGAACGACGACCCGGACCAACCCGCCGGCGACGCGGACCGGCCGAGTACGAACGGGCGGCGGAATCCGAACGACGACCCGGACCAACCCGCCAGCGGCCGACGGCGTCCGAACGACGACCCGGACCAACCCGGCGACGGCGCGGACCGACGGCGTCCGAACGACGACCCGGACGGACCCCGTGGACGGCGGAGTGACGCCGGAGACCGGCGGAATCCCGACGCCGACGCGGGCGGATCCGGCGCCGTTGGAGGCCGGCGGAGTCCGGACGACGACCCGCACGAACCGGCCGGCGGCCGGCGGAGTCCCGGCGCCGGCCAGGACGAGCCGGGCGCTGGCGGCCGGCGGAGTCCGAACGGCGATCCAGACCAACCCGGCGACGCCGACGCGCGCGCCGCCGCCCCCGCGCACGGGGCGGCGCTGAGCCCGGTGTGGTGGTGGCAGTTCCATCAGCGGGCGGCCGGACTCGCCTACTACGCGATGCTCTATCCTCTGTGGGGGGTGCGGGAGTGGGCGCCCGCGCCGTGGGGAACGGCGGTGTTCTTCGCGGCCCTCGCGGCCGTGCTGGTGGCCGCCAACCTGCGGTTCCACCTCTCGTTCACCGAGCGGTTCACCCCCGCCCAGATCGACCTCCAGCGGGCGCAGTCGGCCCCGTGGATCCGCGCCGCCGACTGGCTGTTCGCCGGCCTGCTGCTCGCCGCGAGCGTCCTCATCGCCGAGGCGCGCCCCGCCTGGGCCAGCGTGACCGCGGCGGGGGGCATCGTCAGCGCCCTCGCCTTCCTCGCCATCGAGCCGGCCACGGCCCGCGCCGCCTTCCGCCGCCGCCTCTCCGACCCGCGGTGACCGCGCCGCCGGGCCGGGCGCCTTCCGACGACGACGTGCGTCCCGGCCGCGGATCCGGCGACCGACCGCGGTGACCGCGCCGCCGGGCCGGACGCCTTTCGACAACCCGATGCGGACCGCCGGCGCCGGAGCCTCGGACGGCGTTCCCCGGCCGCGCACCGGGGACGCGCGAACCGGGCCGCGGTCAGGAACCGGCGGTGAGATGGCGCCGGGCCGCCTGGAGGGTGAAGGTCAGTTTCTCGCGCGGCACGCCCGTCACGAACGGCCGGACGACGACCCCGAGCAGGAACGGGATGCCCCGCGTCAGCGTGATCGACTCGCACTGCATGAAGGTTCCCTCGTCCCGCTCCTCGAACGAGCAGTAGTTGTTCAGCCGCCACGCGAACCCGCGGTCGTCGCCCTCCGGCTTCGTGCGCTCGCGCGGCGTGTCCGGGTGCTCGATCTCCACGATGCGGGTGCTGCGGCTCGGCACGTGCATGCGGGTGTCGCCGACCGCCACGTACTCCACGCTATGCTCGGTGTCGGCCACCCACGTCAGCACCTTCCGGGTGTGGAGGCGCAGGTGGACCTCGAAGCGGCCGCCGTCCCGCGACCGCACCATCGAGGCCCGGACGTCGGGCGCGTAGACCTCCGGGTAGCGGTCGTAGTCCTGCACCAGCGCGATCGTCCGGTCGAGGGTCACGCCGGGGATGAGGACGGTGCCGATCCAGTGGTGCGCCATCCCCGACGGCACGTCCACCTTCTCCCCGCCGTCCCGCGTCTCCAGCCGCTCGACGACGACCTCGCCGGCCCGGAGCCGGGCCAGCACCGCGTCCCGCTCCGCGTCGGCGAGGCGGTCGAGCCACAGGAAAGGGGCCCGCCCTTCGATCTCCGCCCGCATGCGCTCTTCCGTCAACCGCACGTAGCGATCGAAGGCCGCAACCGTCTCCGGCTTCAGTTCCGCCGCCCCGGCCGCCGAAGCGGCGAGGACGATGCACCCGACCCCCGCAATCCTCGTCGGTCTCATCGTCGCCTCCGATCGACCAGCCCGCGCCCTCGCTCACGCCTTGTCGGGCGGGCGTTCCCTGCCCGCTGGCGCACTCGGCGTGCGTCGGCGCCTTCGGCGCGGCGCAACGCGGGGTCCGCCACGAACTGCCGCGGACCGGGTTCCACCCGCCGGCCGGCCCGTCCCCCGATCAATGCGCGGAACGCGCGGCGGCCGGCTCACGCCCGGCGGTCGCGGGCCGCGGTCGCCGCTTCCGTCTCCTCGGCAGCGGCGCTCCGCGGCGGGTCGGCAGTACTGCCGGACGCAGATGGTCATCGTTCCAACGCCGCCAGCACTTCGGACGGCGTACGGTCCGGCGCGGCGAAGGGACTGACGACGCGCACACCGTCGAACACCTGTCCGTGCTGGAGATCTTCCGTCAGCAAGACGTCGCACTCGCAGACCTGCGCCGCCGCGACGATCAACGCGTCCCACCACGACAGCGCATGGCGCTCCTCCAGAAACCAGGCGCGCTCCGCGACGGCCGCGCCCACGGAAATCGGCTTCCACTCCGTCAGCTCGCGCACGATCTCCCGGGCCTCGCGCGCATCGACGGCCGGTTTCAGCTTGCGCGTCAGCGTCGCATACAGCTCCAGCAGGACCTGAAAGCTCAGCCGCCCCGCACGCGAGCGCCAGAGAAACGCGTGCCACGCGTCCGCACGGGCCTGCTTCACGGGATCCGAGGCGTCGGAACGGTAGACGAAGACGTTGGTGTCAACGAAGACCGGCCCGGTCATGCAGCTCTTCCCGAGTCGGCTTGCGGCCGTCGACCCATTCCATCCTGCGCGGCCTTCTCGCGAGCGCGCTCGCCATCGCGACCTCGTAGGCGTCCTCGCGGCGCCGCATCCGTTCGACGAGCTCGGCCAGCCAGCTCGACACGCTCCGGTTCTGCTCGGCCGCCCGCACGCGGACCCAGAGCGCGGTGTCTTCCGGCAGTGTGACGGTGACGTTCTTCATGGCGCCAGAATAGGAAAACACGAAAATCGTGTCAACCCGACATCCGTCCATCACGGTATCGACCGTAGATGAAGACCTTCTTGTCCATCACAGTGGTTCTGCTCCTCGCATTCCGGCCGCTACCGCCACGGCCGTCAAGCCCTCGCATCGAACGAACACCCAGGACTTCTGCTACGGACCCGGAACACCCGCATCGGCACGGCCGACAGGAGCTTCCGCGGACGGCCGCCCGGCCCGCACCGCCTCGAAGATCTCCCGCGCGAGGATCGGGAACGCGGCCCCCTGGAAACTCTCGTCCGACACGTAGCGGGTCACGATCCGGTCGTTCTCTCCCAGGCGCTCGATCATCAGTTCTTCGATCAGGCCGCGGACGCCGAGCGCGAACCGGTCGAGGGAGTTCGCGAGCGCGGTGCGCACCACCAGTTCGCTGGCGCACGCCTTCTCCTTGATCTGCTGGAAGAACAGCCGGTCCGCTTCGTCGAATTGCGTCCCGAACCGCTCGTTCAGGAGTTCGACGATCTCCGACAGCGGCGCCTTCTCGTCCTCTGCCCGGCCGGTGCCGACCTCGGCCGGCGTCGAGACGTACTCCGCACCGCCCTCCGCCACCCGCACGGCGCCGGCGTGGACGCGGTCCAGCCGGTAGTACTGGAGCGCCACTTCGCTCCCGATCCGCACCACCGTCTCGTCGCGGTCGAGCGGCAGATGCGGCAGCAGGAACCGGCCGAAGCTGTAGAGCTTCTCCTGTTCCGGGTCGGCGTAGGGCAGGATCTGGCTCAGGTAGGCGTACAGGCGCACGAATCCGGCCAGCCGGCCGCGGAACCGTTCACGTTCGTCGTCCTCGGCGATCGCCCGGAAGCGGTCTACGGCGGGCTGCAGATGATGCTCCAGGCGGGCGTGGTCGGCCGCGCTCTGCCGCGCGCGCGGCTTGTAGAACACGCGGGCGAACGCTTCGACCTCGCTCCGGAAGTACACCTGGGCGCGGTCCAGATCGTGTTTCAGCGCCTCCAGCCGGGCCGGGTCGGACGCCGCTTCCACTTCCGTGCGGTCGTAGTACGGCTTGAACGCCCGGAAGACGTCCTCGGCGTCGTTGACGAAGTCGAGGACGAACGGCGCGTCCTTGCCGGGCGCGGTGCGGTTGAGCCGCGAGAGCGCCTGCACCGCCTGCACCCCGTCGAGCCGCTTGTCGACGTACATCGCGCACAGCAGCGGCTGGTCGAAGCCGGTCTGGTACTTGTTGGCGACCAGCAGCACCTGGTAGTCGGACGAATCGAAGCGCGCCGGCAGCGCCGCCTCGCCGATGGGACGGCCGGTCGCGGCGTCCGCGTTCATGCCCGGCTCGGTGTATTCGACGCCGGTGTCGGGGTCGCGCACCGTGCCGCTGAACGCGACCAGGGGCCGGACGTCCGTGTAGCCGCGCTCGGCCAGATAGCGTTCGAACGAGAGCTTGTAGCGCACCGCGTGCAACCGCGAGGCGGTGACGACCATCGCCTTCGCCCGTCCGTCGAGCCGGTGCTTCACGCAACGGCGGAAGTGCTCGACGATCACCTCCGTCTTCTGCTCCAGATTGTGCGGGTGCAGGCTCATGAACTTCGCCAGCGCCCGCGCCGCCTTCTTCCGGGGCAGGTCCGGATCGTCCGCCGCGTTCTTGAGGAGCCGGTAGTAGGTTCGGTACGTCGTGTAGTGGCGCAGCACGTCGAGGATGAACCCCTCCTCGATCGCCTGCCGCATGCTGTACACGTGGAACGCCTCCGGCGCGCCGCGGGCGCCGGGGCGGCCGAACAGCTCCAGCGTCTTCCCCTTCGGCGTGGCGGTGAAGGCGAAGAACGAGAGGTTCGGCTGCCGGCCCCGCGAGGCCAGCACCTCGTTCAGGCGGTCCTCCCAGTCCGGCTCGCCGGCGGGATCTTCGGCGGTGACCGTTCCCGCCGTCGGCCGGCCCCGCGCTATCCCGCCGCCGGCCGTCCCCGCGCCGAGAATCGCCTTCAGCTCGCGCGCCGTCTCGCCGGTCTGGCTGGAGTGCGCCTCGTCGATGATCACGGCGTACCGGCGCTTCGCGATCTCCGCCTCCCACGCCTTCGCCCGCGCCCGCTCCGCGGCGGTGGCCGCCTCCTGCGACCCGGCGCCGGCGGCGTGCAGCAGTCCGCGCAGCACGAACGGGAACTTCTGCAACGTGGTGACGACGATCCGGGTGCCGTCGATCAGGGCGTCGGCAAGCTGCCGGCTGTCCTGGTCGATCGCCCGGACCACGCCCTGGGCGTGCTCGATCTGGTAGATCGCGTCCTGGAGCTGGCGGTCGAGGACGCGCCGATCGGTGACGACGACCACGCAATCGAAGATCCTGCGGTCCGCGGCGTCGTGCAGGCTCGCGAGGCGGTGCGACAGCCACGAGATGCTGTTGGTCTTGCCGCTGCCCGCCGAATGCTGGATCAGGTAGTTGCGGCCCGGCCCCTCGTCCCGCGCCGCGGCGACCAGCGCGCGCACCGCGTCGAGCTGGTGGTGGCGCGGAAAGATCAGCGTCTCGTCCGTGCGCCGGCGCACACGACCCCGCGCGTCCTCGACCTTCCGCTCCCGCGTCTCGACGAACAGGAAGTGGCCCAGGACGTCGAGAAAGCTGTCGCGCGCCAGCACGTCGTCCCAGAAGTACCCGGTGCGGTACCCGGAAGGATGCGGCGGATTGCCCGCCCCGCATTGCACCGCGCCCGGCCGGCTGCCCCGGTTGAACGGCAGGAAGCGGGTCTCCGCGCCGGCGAGCCGCGTGCTCATGCGCACCTCGTCGGGGTCGGCCGCGAAGTGGACCAGCGCCCGCGCCCGGAACCGGAACAGCGGCGCGCGCGGATCGCGGTCCTCCCGGTACTGCCGCACCGCGCTCCGCCACGTCTGGCCGGTGGCGGGGTTCTTCAGCTCGCAGGTCGCCACCGGCAGCCCGTTCACCGCGAACAGCAGGTCCACCGTGTCGCGCCGGCCGGGATGGCAGGGAACCTGCCGCGCCACCGTCAGGTCGTTCTCCCGGTACAACGCCAGCGTCTCGTGGTTCCGCCCGTGCGCCGGCCGGAACCACGCCAGCCGGAACGTCCGGCCGTAGAACTTGAACCCGTGGCGCAGCACGTGCAGCGCGCCCTTCACGTCGAGCTCGCGGACCAGCGCGTCCACCAGCAGCTCTTCGAGTCCGGCGCCGTGCAGCGCCCGCATCGCCGCCCACGGCTCCGGCTGCGTCGCTTCGATGAACGCGCAGACCCGCGCCGGGAACAGCGCCCGTTCGACGTCCCACTCGGCGAGGCCGCCGCGCCGCCAGCCCCGCAGCAACAGCGTCGCCTCGACGTGGGATTCGAAGGCGTGCTCCGTGGTCTGGGTGCTCATGGGGTGCGCCTGCTACAGACAGCGTGCGTCAATTCCGACCCGGAACGTTCGAGACTCGATCGACCGCCTGATGATGGGTCTTGAAGATCGAATCCACGAGCCGTCCGCATCCCGACGTCAACCGCGCGAGCACCTTCAACTGATCCTGGCATGTCGCGCTGGGGGAATCCGTCGGATAGTTGACCCGATGCGACACTTCGGCCCACACCTCGTCCATCAGCGTCCGCACCTGGAGCTCGCACCTGATTCCCGTTTCCTGGTTCGCCACGACGTCGTAGTGAACGGTCGTGTACATCGATTGCCGTTGTTCCGTCCGGATGCCCACCCGCTCGAAAAGTTGCTGGTACTTCACATCCCAGCAGTACGCCGTCGGCGGACCGGCGATCTCGTACTGCGCGTTTTCCAGAACCTTCAGGATCCGCGGATGCGCGTGGTTCAATTGTTCCGTGTGCAGGTGAATGATCCTCACACCGGCCAGATCCGTGAACCTCTCGAAAATACTCGCCGCGTCGACCGCGAAACCGGGTGTCCGCGCTATACGCCTCTCGATCTTCGCACGCAGACTGTCCGGGTCCTTGACGCGAAACTTGATGGAATGTATGAATTCGTTCAATTCCGAATCACTCACCAGGCAATCCACCAGCGACTCGGCGGCAAGTTCGAACGAACGCCTGTCCTCGACAAAACGTCCTATCGCGCCATCGATGCGCCGACGATCGTTGTCCGTCAGTTCTTCCGGCACGCCCGCCACTCCTCAATCACCCGTGCCTGGATTCTGCGTTGTCTTTTGCAGAATGTACGACGCAATTTTCTCGAACGAAGTTCTCGCAGCTTTCTTGTGAGCCGTGTTGCGCGCCGAACATTCCCACATCGCGACACCCTCCCGTTGCGCCTTCTGGACGATTGCGGTAAAGTCCCTGACCGTTCCGACCACCGGATCCGTCGAACCCGCGGGAGCCAGATTCCGGTCTACCTTGCGCAAAACGGACGAAACGTCGTCATAAACCCGCTTTCTGATCTCCCGAAGATGGTATCTCGCGTCGCCCGTCATTTTCTGGCCGTAGACCTTGAATCGTTGCGGAATGTACCCCAGAAACGTCGGTTCGCTTCGCAACAACATCGCATTGTCCGGCGCGATGGATCGGATGGTCCCGGCGTCCATGATCCACTTCTTGAGCGTCTGGCCCAGAGTGGCGAGCGCGCGCACCGAAAACAAATCGCATGCGACCGGAACGATAAAGAAGTCCGAATCGAGCAAGAGCACCCTGTTCAAGGGGCCGATGTTGGGGCCGGCGTCGTAGAAGACCACGTCGAACGGCCGCTGCTCGTGCAGCCGCAATACGAGATCCCTGATTGACGACGTCGCGCGCAGCCCGCCGAGCCGGCGCTTGAAGCTGTCCGCCCAGGCATCTCCGAGGAACTCCTCGAACTCCGAAAGCCTGATGTCTCCCGGCAGCAACGCGACGTCGCCGATCATCGTCGGGTCCACCAGCCTGCCGACGCCCGTGTTGTCAAGAACCGGCTTGACCGCGGTCCAGATCGTCCCTCCGCCCGGATCGTTGGAACGATCGAGAAGATCATCGACGACGTCGTCGGACAACAGGTAGGACGTCAGGTTGCACTGCGGGTCGCTGTCGACCAGAAGGACCGACTTTCCAAGAGACGAAAGCGCGAAAGCGATGTTGGCCGTCAGCGTCGTCTTGCCGACGCCCCCCTTGTGGTTGAAAATCGTAATGCGCGTCGGGCGTCGGCTCATCGTCGTCCTTTCCGATTGTCTTGTTCGCCAATTTTCTCAACTGGCGTTGTTCCCGCCGGGCTTCTTCCGCGGCTTTCGAGATCGCACCGTCGACAGAAGAGCTCGCGCGCCGGCGTGGTCCGGCAGAGCTTCCACGTACTTTTCCCCTACCGCGGACAACTGCTTCATGCCTCCTGTCGCCGTCGCCAGCAGACCGCGGCGCATTGCGTTGCTGACAGTGGACGACGCGTTGGAGAGCTTGATCTGAGCGGCCTCCGTGTTGAGTTTATTGACGTCAGTCGTCTTGAAATGAGGCGTGTCGCGGTGATGCGTCAGGTAGTACGCGACACAAACGACGCGATCGACCTCCGAGCGGGGCTGCTTCTGGAACAGGAAATCCTTCGGTGAAATTTCCTCGCGGGTCGAGAAATGCGGTTCTCGCGACTCCCCGGCAGAAGACGTCGGATGGTCGGCGCCCGGCGTCGCCCCGGGAATCTGGTCATCGAAACCGAAGAACGTTCCGACGGTACGGTAGATTCTCGCCCGGCTATCGGCGTCGAACCGCATCAGGCCGCTGATGACCTTTTGAACTTCATTGAAGATGCTCTGTTCATCCGTCCGTGCAGGTTCATCCGTTCGTGCAGGTTCATCCATGGCAATGCCTCGATGCGCGCCAGTCGGCGCGCGGGATCCGACTTGCTCAGGACTTGCATTCTACCACGCGCGTCGGCCGACATGTTTCGGTCTCGGGCGACGTTGCCGTCGAGAATTCAGGTCATCAGGCGCCGATGCCCAGATGATCGGCCATCGGCGGGCCAGACGAGCGACCTCGCCTGGCAAGTCGGCGTCCCGGTACGCATCCCGCAACGCGCGTAGCGACGCGAGCACCTCCACCGCCACGCGGTTGCACCAGCGCTCGATCTCCTGGTTCGGAACATCCACCGTCCGGGCAAGAATCAGTTCCATTCACATCGATCTTCCCCGTTATAGCAGCGCCGACCAGAGCGATGCGGTATTCCTGAAGGCGTTCGATTACCGATTCGATCTTTGCTTCGAGAGCGGCAAGTTGTCCGGCTTCCTTGGTCAAATAGGCTTTCATCGCCATCTGTTCAGACAGAGGCGGAACGGGAACAAGCATGCGGCCGACAATCATCGGGTTCAAATTCGCCATCGTCGTGCCGACAGCGTGCAAGGCCAACGACTGGCTGAATCCCGCGCCGCCAAAAAGCATCGAGAAGTACGAGGCGTCGCACTCTCGCAGACGGAGCAACATCGATCCGGTGCCGCAGAGCCAGCCAGCTTCATCCGGGCCAACCACACAACAACGCCCGATCTCGCCGCGGCGCGCCATGACGATGTCGCCAATCCTGAGCTCGTGCCTCTTCAGACGCCGCGCAGTGACTTCGTCGACGGTCGATTTTTTGTCCGGCAGTAATCGTCCCGCAATCATATGCGCGGGATTGATCAACGGAACACCTCCTGCCACGTAATCCTCCGAATGGAGTTGACTGCCGAATGGACCTGTTTGAATCGTGTCTACAATTCGGACCAGAGGCACAACGTTCCAGTGCGCCGGTACGTCACCGAGCCAATCGACGCCGGTTGGTTTGAGCCTCGGGTGCGGATCGAGACCCGCGGTGCGAGCGGCTTCGGGCGGGAGACCGCGGGTCACCGTGCGGGAAATCAGCGCGGCGCGTTTTTCTTTCAGGCGCTCGATCAGTGTTCTCTTCCTTTCTGTCAGGACGTCGATTTTCGTCGTCTTTTGATCAAGGAAATCGGCTATCGCACGTTGCTCGTTGACGGAGGGCGGCTGCGGGATCCAGATATCCTTGCAGAATTCGACGGGCACGCGTTTCTGACCGCCGGCGCCATACATTTCACCCTCGCCCATGCTCCGGAACGGTTGCGATATCGTGAAGTAGAACAGGAACCTGTGATCGAGACCCGGCCCGGCTCGAAGGACGTGCAGCTCCGTCGTGCCGATACCGACTCCGTTCAAGAGTTCACTGGCGACGGCTCCCTTGCCGTTCTCGAAACAGGGTGTTATCTTTGCAACTATCACGTCCCCGTCCTGAAATTCCGTGTAGCCGACCCGGCGTGCGGCAACCGTGCGTGTTCGCTCGAGGGCCAGCCTGCCTCGCCCAACCGCCTCCATCGGCACGAAGGACACTTCGTCGCCGGGTTGGAGATCGCGCAACCCGCGGGAAACGGGATTGACGACCATGCAGAATCTCGCTCGCTTTACGAGCCAGTGTCGCGGTATTTTTCCAATCCATTCGATGCCAGATTCCCTGTACTCATTGCAGGCAACTCTCTCCGCCACGTGTACCGTCGTTTTCTGTGTCATCAGGATTCACTCATTTTCCCGCAAGCGTATCCGCAGCTTCATAGCCAGCCCTGGTTACATCATATATTTCACCTTTGTGGTCTCGATCCTCTACGTAACGGCGGCTCTCTAATTCTTCAAGGCCTGCCTTCCAATTAGCTAACATTCGAGGCTCTTGATCAGGAATCACATTTTTACCGCCGACTTCAATAAACTCACCACCAATAACCCGAGTGTGCATGATCTCGCCATCAGATTCTACGGCGGCGCACAGAATAATCTTGGCTTCTTCTGTCATGCCAATAACTGCCGACGATTGTTTCGCTATCGTCGCAGTGTTTTTCCAATCGCCTGTTCCTGGTGCAACCGGCAACGCCCGAACGATCTCCCTGAGAGCTTCGAGAGGGGTGCTTGGCGATTTCCATACGTATGGTTTAAGGAGATCCGGAATTCCGGCCACCTTCCCACCGGCACCTGAAAAGACCAGCGTGATGATGGAAAACCTGTCTTCTTTCTCGCGTTTCTGCTGAACTGCGAGGTCTATCTCGGCCTGCAAGTAACCCTTGTCCTGGAACGATGCGGTGATGAAGAACACAACCGCGCATGAATCGATCATGCCCTGCGAGATTGCACGGTCCACTTGCGCGCCAGCCGGCATCGCGTCGTCGTCGATCCAGGGATCGTAGCCAAGAAGCTCCAAGGTCTCCTTGAAGTCGATGACCATGCTTTTGTCGGAACCTTCATGGCTCAAGAAAATCTTCTTCGAGTTGCTGTCTGACATGTCGAGTCTTCTCCAAAACGTGATGCAGCGGATTTACCGCTGCCGTTGGATAGTATAGTATAGTCGCCGTTCCGTTTATTGCGCCACCTCCGCCAGCAACTCCGTGATCTCCGCTTCGAGCCGTTTGATGTCCGCCTGGATCACCTCCAGCGGGCGGGGCGGCTCGTAGCGGTAGAAGTGCCTGTTCAGCGGGATCTCGCAGCCGATACGGGTCTTGCTCTCGTCTATCCAGGCGTCGGGGACGTGGGGCGCGACCTCGCGGCGGAACCAGACGCCGACGTCCTCCTCGAGCGGCACGTTCTCGGTGTCGCGCAGGTCGGGATCGGGTTCGGGGGCGCCGTTCCGGTCACGGCAGACCTCGGCCGTCTCGTCGCGTTCGCCGAGCGCGGCCAGGATCGCCTTCGTCTCGGCAGTCTTCAGCCGGACTTCCCGCTGGTCGGCGAGCGCGCGCAGGTCGGCCAGGAACACCGCTCGATCCTTGTACAGCACCGCGCCGCGCGCGGCGGCGAACACGGTCAGAAGTTCCCGGATCACGTCCTGCCGGCGCCGGCCGGCTTCGATTTCTTCGGTCCGGGCCTTCTCCTGCTTCCGGTGGCTGGCGGCGAGGTTCACGAAGCCGCGCTCGGTCTCCAGCCGGGCGATCCGCTCCGGGGTCGCCTGGAAGTTCAGGCGCAGCGGGCGCTCGACGGTGATCCTGGAGTAGCCGAAGTCGGCGTTGTCGAAGACCCGGCTGACCACGCGGACCTTCTCGACCGGCTGCTTCGTGATCGGGTCCTCCTCCCGGAACGGCCGCGTCTCGCCGTCCTCGAAATTGCCGTGGATGCGGGTGACGTCGGCGATCTGGTCCGGCTCGCCGGCGCGGTCGGCGGGGTCGCCCAGCTTGTTGCGCTTGTTGCCGAGGCTCTTCGGCATCTTGACGAAGAAACGGCGGGCGTCGACGAGCTGGACCTTGCCGCGCCGCCGCGTCTCCTTGCGGTTGGTCAGCACCCAGACGTAGGTGGCGATGCCGGTGTTGTAGAAGAGCTGGTCGGGGAGGGCGACGATCGCCTCCAGCCGGTCGTTCTCGATGATCCAGCGGCGGATCTCGCTCTCGCCGCTGCCGGCGTCGCCGGTGAAGAGCGGCGAGCCGTTGAAGACGATGGCGATGCGGCTGCCCCCCTCTTCCGGGGCGCGCATCTTCCACAGCATGTGCTGGAGGAAGAGGAGCGAACCGTCGTTGATGCGCGGCAGCCCGGCGCCGAAGCGGCCTTCGTGGCCGAACGTCTCCGCCTCGTACCGGACGTCGCGCTGCTGCTGCTTCCATTCGACGCCGAAGGGCGGGTTGGCCAGCATGTAGTCGAACGTCCACTTCCGCCCCTCGCCGTCGTACGTGAAGGCGTCGTCGGTGAACGTGTCGCCGAGGTGGACGTTGTCGGCGTCGTCGCCCTTGATGAGCATGTCGGACTTGCAGACCGCCCACGCCTCGTCGTTCCAGTCCTGGCCGAAGACGAGCGGGCGCGCGTCGGCGTTCAGGTCGCGGACGTACCGCTCGGCGACGGAGAGCATGCCGCCGGTGCCGCAGGCGGGGTCGTAGATGGTCTTGACCACGTGGCTCCGGCGCAGGTCCCGCTCCGGCCCCAGCAGCAGGTTGACCATCAGCTTGATGACCTCGCGCGGCGTGAAGTGCTCGCCGGCCTCCTCGTTCGACTGCTCCGCCCCGATGCGGATCAGTTCCTCGAAGACGTAGCCCATCCGCACGTTGTCCACGCGCTCGGGCGAGAGGTCGACGGCCGCGAACCGCTTGATCACCTCGTAGAGCAGGTTCTTCTCCGCCATGCGGGCGATCTGCTGGTCGAAGGCGAACCGCTCCATGACGTCGCGCACGTTGGACGAGAAGCCGTGGACGTAGGCGTTCAGGTTGGGCGCGAGCTGGTTCGGGTCGTCGAGCAGCCCCGGCAGGTCGAGCTTCGACAGGTTGTAGAACGGGCGTCCGGTGATTTTCCGCAGCCGGTTCCGGACCACGGCGGACGGCTTCTCCCGGATCCGGGCGTGCTCGGCGAGGACGCGCGCCTTCGTGGGGGCGAGCAGGCAGTCGAAGCGCCGCAGCACCGTCAGCGGCAGGATGACCTTGCGGTACTCGTTGCGCTTGTACGGCCCCCGCAGCAGGTTGCAGATGCTCCAAAGGAAGCCGGCGAGCCGGGAGTGCGTCTCCTGGGTCATGGCGCAGGACGGCCGGGGGCGCGACGGGACGCGCCGAAACCCGCGCGCCGCTCGTGTCTTGACACGCCGGGAGACTGCGCCTTCCGCGCCGGGGGACCGGCCACGTTCGATTCCGCGGAAGTGCCCCGCCCCCGCACGAGGCATCGTACATCAACCGGTCGCGTGGCGGGTACGGCCGATTCCGGTCGGCGCCCGGCGGGAGGCGCCCGAAAGGCGGAGCACGATCCGGCCGGCGGAGCGCCGCTACCGGCGACTGGTTTCCCGGAACCGCTTGAGCCTCACCGCGGGTAGCCGCTTCAACCGCTGGTTGGTCGGGTCGACCTCGATCCCCACCGACTCGAGGGCCGTTACGCCGAGCAGCGGCTCGGCGCCGGGATCTCCGAAGAGAACGGTGCCCCCGACGGTCTCTCCCATGAACTCGATCTCGGCGACCGTGACGTCGACCGTGATCTCGCGGCCGTCCGCCAATTCGTACACCCGCCGCCCCCTGGGCGCGAGCCCGATGGCCTCCAGATGCGGCCTGGGCACGAGCGAGTCGGTCGCCCCGGTATCGACGAGAAACAATCCCTCCCACGACCGGTCCGGGTCGGCGGGGTTCCGAATGGTGACGGTGACGTGTGTCGCTCCCATCGCATCTCTCCCGTCAAGTGCGTGCGCGGCCATTATGGAATATGTCTTCCACGGGACGACGAGAGGACGAGATCGCAGCCCGCGAGGCGCGCGCGGGGCCCCGCCTGGCTCCGGGAAGCGGGCGTCCGGCGCGCATCCTATCGCAGCCCGCGAGGCGCGCGCGGGGCCCCGCCGGCTACGGCCGGGCGACGGCCGCGTGGTACTCCTGCAGCGGCTGCACGTCTATGGCCTCGTCCTTGAGGGCGCGGATGGCGCTGACGGCGGCCGACGCGCCGGTGAGGGTGGTGACGCAGGGAACGCCCAGGACCGTCGCGATGCGGCGCAGGGTGCGGTCGTCGAAGAAGGACTCGCGTCCGAGCGGCGTATTGACGACGAGGTCGATCTCGCGGTTCAGCAGCCGGTCGCCGATGTGGGGCCGCCCCTCGTTGACCTTGTAGACGAGGACGGGGTCGAGCCCGTGCGCCCGCAGGTACGCGGCGGTGCCCCGCGTCGCCAGCAGCGCGAACCCGAGCCCGGCGAGGTCGCGGGCGATCGGCAGGACGCCGGCCTTGTCCTCGTTGTTGACGCTGATGAACGCGGTGCCGCGGTCGGGCAGCCGCTGACCCGCCGCGAGCTGGGCCTTGGCGTAGGCCGAACCGAAGGTCGCCGCCGCCCCCATGACCTCGCCCGTCGACTTCATCTCGGGGCCGAGGATGGTGTCGACCCCGGGGAACCGGACGAACGGGAACACCGGGGCCTTCACGAACACCCCGGCCACGTCGAGGTCGTCGGCGAGTCCGAGCTCGCCCAGGGTCCGGCCGGCCATGACCCGCGCCGCGACCTTGGCCAGCGGCACCCCCGTCGCCTTCGACAGGTAGGGCACGGTGCGGCTCGCCCGGGGGTTGACCTCGAGCACGTACACGGTGTCGTCCTTGATGGCGAACTGGGCGTTGACGAGGCCGACCACGTGCAGGGCGCGGGCGACCCGGCGGGTGTAGTCGCGGATGGTGGCGAGGTGGCGCTCGGCGACGAGGTACGGGGGCAGCACGCAGGAGCTGTCGCCGGAATGGATGCCGGCCTGCTCGATGTGCTCCATCACGCCGCCGATGACCACCGCCCCCGCGGAGTCGGCCACCGCATCGACGTCGAGCTCGAACGCGTCCTCCAGGAACTTGTCGATCAGCACCGGGTGCTCGGGCGAGGCGTCGACCGCCTCGGTCATGTAGCGGTCGAGGGCCCCGGCGTCGTAGACGATGGCCATCGCCCGCCCCCCGAGCACGTAGGACGGCCTGACCACGAGGGGATAGCCGATCCTGGCCGCGGCGTCCCGGGCCTCGGCGCGCGAGGTGGCGATGCCGCTCGGGGCCTGCGGGATGCCGAGCTCCCACAGGAGCGCCGCGAAGCGCTTGCGGTCTTCGGCGAGGTCGATCGAGTCGGGCGACGTGCCGAGAATCTCCACCCCCGCCCGCTGCAGCCCGAGGGCGAGCTTCAGCGGGGTCTGTCCGCCGAACTGCACGATGCAGGCGACGCCGCCGCCGGCCGCCCGTTCCTTCTCGATGACCGCGGACACGTCTTCGAGGGTGAGCGGCTCGAAGTAGAGCCGGTCGACCGAGTCGTAGTCGGTCGACACCGTCTCCGGATTGCAGTTGACCATCACGGTCTCGAGCCCTTCTTCCTTCAGGGCGAACGCCGCGTGGCAGCAGCAGTAGTCGAACTCGATCCCCTGGCCGATGCGGTTGGGGCCCGAACCGAGGATCACCACCTTGCGGCGGGCCGTCGGGGCCGACTCGCACTCCCGCTCCCAGGTGCCGTAGAGATACGGGGTGAACGACTCGAACTCGGCCGCGCAGGTGTCGATGCGCTTGTAGACGCGGGCGAGGCCCGCGTCCCGCCCGAGCGCGCGGACGGCGTCCGGCGGCGCGTCGAGGGCGCGGCCGATCTCGGCGTCGCCGAACCCCGCGCGCTTGAGACCGGCGAGGAGATCGCCCGACAGCTCCTCCCGCCCGGCGCGGACGGCCGCCCGCCGCAGCTCGACGATCTCGGCGAACCGGGTCAGGAACCACCGGTCGATGCGGGTGCACTCGTGCACCTGCTCGACGCTCCACCCCCGGTCGAGGGCCTGGAACACGGCGAACATCCGGCGGTCGGTCGGCACCACGAGCTGCCGCTGGAGCGCGGCGTCGTCGGCCTCCGGGTCGTCCGGCTCGGGCCGGGGGGCGAACAGGCGCCCGCTCCGGCCGATCTCCAGCGAACGGATGCCCTTGAGGAACGCCTCCTGGAACGTGCGGCCGATGGCCATCGCCTCCCCCACCGACTTCATCTGGGTCATCAGGGTGCGGTCCGCCTCGGGGAACTTCTCGAAGGTCCACCGCGGCACCTTGACCACGACGTAGTCGATGGTGGGCTCGAAGCTGGCGGGGGTGAGGCGGGTGACGTCGTTGGGGATCTCCTCGAGGCGGTAGCCGAGGGCCAGGCGGGCCGCGATCTTGGCGATCGGGAACCCGGTGGCCTTCGAGGCAAGAGCGGACGAGCGCGACACGCGCGGGTTCATCTCGATGGCGACCATCCGCCCGTCGGCCGGGTTCACCGCGAACTGGATGTTCGAGCCGCCGGTCTCGACCCCGACGCGGCGGATGATGCGCCGGGCGGCGTCGCGCATCCGCTGGTACTCCTTGTCGGTGAGGGTCAGCGCCGGCGCTACGGTGATGCTGTCGCCGGTGTGGACGCCCATCGGGTCGATGTTCTCGATCGAGCAGACCACGACGAAGTTGTCGGCGCCGTCGCGCATCACCTCGAGTTCGAACTCCTTCCAGCCGATGACCGATTCCTCGATGAGGATCTCGTGCACCGGGCTCAGCTCGATGCCCCGCGTGACGACCTCGCGGAACTCCTCGATGTTGTAGGCGATGCCGCCGCCGACCCCGCCCAGGGTGAACGAAGGCCGCACGATCGCGGGGAAGCCCAGGCGATCGACCACCGCCAGGGCCTCGTCGAGCGACCTGGCGCAGGCGCTCGCCGGCACGTCGATGCCTATCGACTCCATCGCCTCGCGGAACTTCTGGCGGTCTTCGGCCACCATGATGGCGTCTATCGAGGCCCCGATCAGCGAGACCCCGAACTCGGCGAGCACTCCGTTGGCTTCGAGGTCCACGGCCAGGTTCAGCGCCGTCTGGCCCCCGACCGTCGGCAGCAGCGCGTCGGGACGCTCCCGCGCGATCACGGAGCGGACCACTTCCCAGGTCAGGGGCTCGACGTAGGTCCGGTCCGAGACCTCGGGGTCGGTCATGATGGTGGCGGGGTTCGAGTTGACCAGGATCACCTCGATCCCCTCGGCCCGAAGCGCCTTGCACGCCTGGGTGCCCGAGTAGTCGAACTCGCAGGCCTGGCCGATCACGATCGGACCGGAGCCGACGACGAGCACGCGTTCGATGTCGGTACGGCGGGGCATGAGAGCCGGGGGTCAGGCGGCGCGGCGCGCCATCTCCTCCAGGAACCGGGAGAACAGATAGTCGGCGTCGTGGGGCCCCGGCGAGGCTTCCGGGTGGTACTGCACGCAGAAGACCGGCCGGCGGCGATGACGCAGCCCCTCGATGGTGCCGTCGTAGAGATTCAGGTGGGTCACCTCGACGTCGCCGGGGAGCGAATCGGGCTCGACCGCGAACCCGTGGTTCTGGCTCGTGATCTCGACCTGTCCGGTGGACACCTGCTTGACCGGATGGTTCGCCCCCCGATGCCCGAACTTCAGCTTGTAGGTGGCCGCCCCCATGGCCAGGGCGAGCACCTGATGGCCCAGGCAGATGCCGAAGACCGGCAGGTCCGCCTCGACGACCCGCCGGGCGTTGGTCACCGCGTAGTCCAGCGGGGCCGGATCGCCGGGGCCGTTGCTCAGGAACACGCCGTCCGGCTCGATGGCCAGGAGCGCGCTCGCCGGCGTGGTCGCCGGAAAGACCCGCACGTCGCACCCGTGGGCCGCCAGGCGGCGGAGAATGTTCCGTTTCAACCCGAAATCGTAGGCGGCGATGCGGAAACGCCGGCCCGCCGGCGCCGCCGGCGGGCGCCGGAACCCCTCCGGTTCGAGGCCGTCCGGCGCATCCGCCCCCGACCCCGCGGGCCAGTCGTAGGGCTCGGCGCAGGTCACGGCCCGCACGAGGTCGGCGCCCACCATCGGCGTCACCTCGCGCGCCTGGTTCACGAGGTCGTCGGGGTCGACGTCGCCGGTGGCGACGACGCCGCGCATCGCCCCCGCGGTACGGAGTTCGCGGGTCAGGGCGCGCGTGTCGACCCCGGCGATGGCCACGACGCCGTTGCCGGCCAGATAGTCGCGCAGGGCGCCGGTCGACCGCCAGTTGCTCGCGACGGGCGACGCCTCGCGGACGACGAACCCGGCCACCTGGGGGCCGCGGGACTCGACGTCCTCGGCGGTGACCCCGTAGTTGCCGATCTCCGGGCAGGTCATGGTGACGATCTGCCGGGCGTAGGAGGGGTCGGTCAGCACCTCCTGGTACCCGGTCATGCTCGTGTTGAACACGACCTCGCCGCGCGCCACGCCGTGCGCCCCGGCCGCGTCGCCGGGGTACCAGCTTCCGTTTTCGAGGGCAAGGACGGCGTTCATCGAGCAGCGGCGCCGGGCGATGCGGCCACGCGGGCCAGGGTTGCGGGAGCCGCCCCCACGGCGGCGGCCCGGGTCGGGCGTCCACGCCGCCCGAACACGGTCGGGCGAGCGCCCGCGCGCGCGTCCGGGCTCGACGGCGGCGACGAGCCGGAGCGCCGTCGGACGATCCGGGGCGCGGCGCCGAAGGAGGATCCTATCCCACCTTCCGCCCCGGCCGGCGCCGGCCGGCCCCCGGGCGGTCCGGCCGGCGCGGCCGTCAGGTCGGCGTTGAACCTCTCACGCCTCCTCACGACCTTGCTCACGGTCACCGAGGTTCGGCCGGCGCGGCCGTCAGGTCGACGTTGAACCTCCCGATGGGGTCGTCCTCGTCGAGGACCAGCTGCGCGCGGCGCGACCCGTAGCCGGCCAGGGTCACCTCGACGTCGTAGCGGCCGTACGGCAGATCCGCCAACGCCAGCGGAGTGGTGTCGTCCTGCGGCTCGCCGTTGACGACGACCTCGGCCCCGGGGGGGGACGACCGCACCAGCAGGCGTCCGACCGGGGGGGGCGCGGCCTCCGCGGACGGGGCCGGCCGCGGGGGCTCCGGCTCGCTGGCCGCCGGCGGCGACGGCCGGGGAGCCGGGGCCGCCGGCGGGATGTCTCGCACCGCTGGCGGCGCCGGCGCCGGCGGGGGTGGATCCGGCGCCGGCGCCGGCGGAGGGGGGGCGTCCGGCGGCGCCGCCGAGGGTGTGTCCCGCGCCGGCACTGCGTTCTCGCCCTCGTCCGCGCCCGGACCGGAGGCCGGCGCACCGACCACCGCCTCGCTGAACGCACGAACCTCGTCGGCGGCGGACGACGGCTCCGCGTCCCCCGGGGCAGGCCCCCCCTCCTCACGGCCCATCCAGCCCAGCCCGATGACGAAAGCGGTCACCGCGACGGCGACGCCGATCACCGCCACCAGGGCGATCGGCAGGCGGCGGGCCTGGTCGGCCGGGCCGCTACTGAAAATCTCCCCCGCCGGCTCCTCGGACCCCGACTCTTCGTCGATGCCGTACTCGTAGGCATCTTCGGGCGCGAGGGCGAACCCGTCGTCGTCGTCGACGCGCCCGGTCTCCTGCGTCCCGGGCGCCTCCGGAGCCAACGCGCCGTGCTCCGGCTCGACGCCCCCGAGAGCTTCGTCCGCGGCGTCTCCCGGACCGTAGTCCGGCCGCCCGTGCCGCGCCTCGTCCGCGGCGTCTCCCGGACCGTAGTCCGGCCGCCCGTGCCGCGCCTCGTCCGCGGCGTCTCCCGGACCGTAGTCCGGCCGCCCGTGCCGCGCCTCGTCCGCGGCGTCTCCCGGACCGTAGTCCGGCCCGGGCCCGACTTCGACGTCTCCCCGATCGTAGTCCGGCCCCGGCTCGACTTCGACGTCTCCCCGATCGTAGTCCGGCCCCGGCTCGACTTCGTCAGGATGAACGCCGCCGCCCTCGACCCGCGACTCCAGGTCGCCGACGGCGATCGGCGCATAGCCGTCCGCATCCGGGTCGGCGGCGGCTTCCCCGGGGTCCCCGCCCGCGGCCGCCCCGCCCCCGCCGTCCGCGAACGGCTCGACGCCGGAACCCGCCGGCGCGGACGGCGCGTCGCCGTCGTCGACGGCCGGCGGCGCATCTCCGGCACGCGGGCCGCCGGCGCGCGGCGGTTCGCCCGGGCGGCCGAAATCGAGCGACTGCTTCGACCAGTCGGCTTCGGGCTGCTTCCTTCGTCGTGGCATCACCGTTCCTCCGGCCGCGGCGACCGGAAGGGCCGCACCGCCGGCCGCGACCGCCGGGTCGCCGACCCCGCGCTCCGGCGCCCGGCCGTCTCCCGACTCCCCCGCTTCTCCGCCGCCGGCCAGCGCCTCGCGGACGCCGGCCGCGCCGGTCCACCCCGACGCGCCGGCCAGCGCGTCGGCGAACCGCCCGGCCGACGAGGGCCGCCGGTCCGGGTCCGCGGCGAACGCCGCCTCGAAGACCGGCAGCAGACGCGGGGCCGCATCCGCATCGAGGACCCGTTCGAGGTCCGCCGCCATCCGGCCGCCGGCCGGTGCGGCCCGGCGCCCCGTGAGCAGTTCCCAGGCCACGGCCGCGAGCGCGTAACGATCCGCCGCCGCCCCCCAGTCGCCGCCCGCCATCCGCTCCGGCGCCGCATAGGGCGGCCGCAACGGCCCCCGATGCCCGACCCGATCGAGCGCCGCGACGATGCCGAACCCGCCGACGCGCGCCGTCTCCGCGGTGACGAGCACGTCGCGCGGATGGAGGGCGCCGTGGGCGAGGCCCTGCCCGTGCGCGGCGTCCAGCGCCTCGGCGATCTGCACGACGAACGGCAGGGCGATCCCCGCGGCCAGGGCCGCGCGGGGGCGCATCCTGACGTCGAGCGACTCCGCCTCGACGTACTCGCAGGCGAGATAGGGCACCCCGTCGGCGACGCCGGCACCCACCGGACTCACCACCGCCGCGTGCGCCACCCCGGCGCCGACTATCTCCTGGAGCGCCTCGCCGAAGACGACCGTCTGCTCGGGAGTCAGATCGACGTGAAAGGTCTTGAGCGCGAACAGCCGGCCGCGATCCGCGGTCCCACGATCGGACCGACGCGCGCGGTACACCGGACCGAGGACGCCGCTCCCGACCTGGTGCACCACACCATAGGGACCGAACACCCCGGGAGTCCGATGCGCGCTGGAACCACCGAGCGTCAGGGGGAGCGTTCCTCCGGTTCGACGCGCGTTACCATACCAGGAAGTGCACGGTTTTTCAACGCGATAGACCGATCACGTCCGGGGTGGTATAGCATTGGATTTTGCGCTGGCAGCCGTCAGGGAGACGAACCGGCCAGCGCGGCCGGTACGCGGCGGCGTTGGCTTCCAGCCTCGACCCCATCGAGAGGCTCTGCGCCACGAATAACGGAGGAAATTCAAAATGCCGCTTCTCCTGCTCCTGGCGGCGATCTTTGCGGCGTCGTACGCCGGCGCGCAGACTCCGCCGGACACGGACGCGATCCTGGACGACGGAACGTTCCTGGAGTTCGTGGACGGAGAAGTCTGGCGGTGCGCAGACCACGAGGCCGGATGCGGCGCTGCGAGCCGCATCGAGTCTCTGGACGGCGGTTCGCTGCGCGAGCCGGTGTTCTGGTACGGCGGCCGCTTCCAGTTCATGGACATCTGCCCGGAGTGGGGATGCCTGGCCGTACAGTTCGGGCCGGACGGCGAAGTCGCGCAGGCCTGGCCGCTGCGGCCCGACCTGCTGGAACAGGCGGCGGACGCCGCCGCGGCCGAATACGCGCACCGTTCCGCCCCCGGGTTCTCGTTCGCTCGGGACGCCCAGCCGCTGGGGATTTCGCGATACCCGAACGGCGACCTGCTGGTGGTGTTTTTCAACAGGGATCGCAACGCCCCCCGTGCAGATGCCGGCGGTGCGGTCAGGGTCGACCGCCGGGGGTATCCGGTCTGGTTCCGTCGGGATCTCAGTCATCATTGGCCGCGCATGGAGAACGACGGCTCGGTTCTGGTTCTCGCGCACTCGTTTGGCGACAACCCCATACTTGTTCCCTTCAACGACGGGGGGGGGGGGGGGGGGGGGGGGGGGGGGCAGCACGTTGAGCTTCGATGCGAGAGAAGGAGACCCTGGCTGGAGTCCGTGAACGTCATCGACGGGGATGGACGGCTCCTCGACAGCATCGATCTGACGGGCGCCATGCTGGACTCGCCGTTCGCGCCGGTCCTGCTCGAAAATCGATCGAGACCTTGCGATCTTCTCCACGCCAATTTCATCCACCGGGTCGGCGGGGACGTGCGGGACGTGCGGGGCGTGTCGTCCGGGGACCTGGTGGTGTCCATGGCGGGCGTGAGCGCGTTCGCGATTCTCGACGCCGGGTCCGGGCGCGTGAAGCGGGTGGTGCGGGGCAGCTTCCGCCGTCAGCACGCCGTCCACCACTGGCAGGGTTCGCGGTTCCTGCTGTTCGACAATCAGGGCGGTGACGGCGTGTACGGCCCGTCGAGGCTGCTGATGGTGGACCTCGCGGACGGCCGCGAGACGACGATCTTCCCCAACGCCGGCACCCCGGAGGCGTTGCGGGGTCTCTGGTCGAGATCGATGGGCAAGATCAGCATTTCCCCCGACCGCCGTCGGGCGCTGGTCGTGTTCACCCGGGCCGGCGTCGCGGTGGAGGTGCGTCTGTCGGACGGCGCGGCGTTGAGGGTCTTCCGTTCCCTGCACGACGTGTCGGGTCTCGAACAGTTTCCCGAAGAACGCGCGACCCGGCCGGCCGTATTCATGATGACCGGCCTGGACTACGTCCAGGCCCCGTGAGAGAGCCGCGGGCGCGCCTCCTGCTTCTGGCGGCGGTCTCCGCGGCGTCGTACGCTGGCGCGCAGACTCCTCCAGTGAACAGCCGGTCTACTGAGTTTTCGGCCGATCCCGCCCCGCCCCCCCCGACGGCCCTCCCTCACAAATCTGACGTGCGCCCGACCGATCCCGGCCGCCGCCCCGGGCCCGGCCGGGACGGCCTCCCCCGGCGGAGCGCCGCTTGACACCCCGCACCCGCTCTGCGACAGTGGGGGCCAGTGTCTTCGGAGCTCTCCGCCCCCCCCCACAGCGTCCCGCTGCCGGTCGACTTCCAGACCCTGCCCGGCGTCAGGCGGCTGGCTGCCGACTACGTCGCCGACTTCGACGCGCTCCGGCCGTTCTTCGCCGGCGACCCCGCCGACGACGGCGCCTGGCGGGCGACGATCGCCCGGCGCACCGGGCCCGGGCGGCGGCCGGCCGCCGTCGGCCGCGTCGTGCGCGCCCAGCAACGCGCGCGGGGGGCCCCGGAAGCGGCCGCCGACGCGGCCGGGCGGCTCGACGACCCGGGCGCGGTCGCGGTGGTCACCGGCCAGCAGGCGGGCCTGTTCGGAGGACCGCTGTACACGCTGCTGAAGGCGGTCTCCGCGATCCGGCTGGCCCGGCGCGCCGAGCGCGTCTTCGGGGTCCCGGGGGTGGCGGTCTTCTGGATCGATGCCGAAGACCACGACCTCGACGAGATCCGGACCTGCGGGGTGCTCGACGCCGACCAGGCGTACACGACGGTGGCCCTGGCGGCGGACGCGCCGGCCGGCACTCCCGCGGCGGCGGTCCGCCTCGACCGCGAGATCGAGCCGGCGCTCGACGCGCTGGCCGCGGCCCTGCCCGAGACGGACTTCACGGCCGAGGTGATGGGCGGTCTCCGGCGCGCCTACGCACGCGGCCACGGGCTCGTCGCCGCGTTCGCCGCCTGGCTCGAACAACTCCTCGGCGGGCACGGGCTGGTCGTCTTCGACGCCGCCGACCCGGCCGCGAAGCCGCTGGCCGCGGACCTGTTCGCCCGCGAGATCGAGAGCGCCGGCACGAGCGCGTCGCTGGCCCGATCGACGGGCGGCCGCCTGCGGGAAGCGGGGTTCCATGCGCAGGTGGAACCCCCCGCGGACGGGGTTTCCCTCTTTCTCCAGGACGGCGAACGGCGCGCGTTCCGCATCGACGGCGACCGGCTCCGCGCCGGCGGCGACGCGCGCGGCCGGGCGGCGTGGCTCGACCGGCTCCGCGCCGACGCCGCGCGCTTCAGCCCCAACGTCCTGCTGCGCCCGGTCGTCCAGGACCGGCTGTTCCCGACCGTCTGCTACGTCGCCGGCCCCAACGAGCTGGCGTACCTGGCGCAGCTCAAACCGGTGTACGCCCATTTCGGCGTGCCGATGCCCCTCGTGGCGCCGCGCCTCAGCGCGACGCTGGTGGACCCGTCGGTCATGAAGTTCCTGCGCCGCACCGGGATCGGTCTGGCGGCGCTGCAGCCGCGGGACGAGTCGGCCCTGAACCGCCTGCTCGGGGCGCAGCTTCCGGCCGCCGTCGAGCAGGCCCTGGACGGCGCCGGCGACGCGGTCCGCGACCGGATGGCGGCGGCCGCGGCGGCCGTGGCCGAGGTCGACCCCACGCTGTCCGGCGCGGCCGAATCGACGCGCGGGCGGATGGAGCGCGACCTCGGCAACCTGCGGAACAAGGTCGTGCAGGCGGCCAAGCGCCGCCACCAGACCCTCCGGCGCCAGTTCACGCGGGCGCAGTCCCAGATGTTCCCCCACGGAACCCCCCAGGAACGCGCGGTCGGCGGCGTCTGCTTCCTGAACCGCTACGGCCCCGCCCTGGTCGACCGCCTGCTCTCCGACGCGACGCTCGACCCGGGCCGCCACTGGGTCATCGCCGTGTGACGCCCGTTCCTCCTCGCGGTGACGGACCACCGGGCATCATGCCGTTCGCAGGGTGACGCATGGTCGATCGCACGCTACGCGAAATGACGTTGTCGGGTTTCCGCAGCATCTACTGGCAGAAAGTCGACTTCGGCAACCCGATCTTCGTCGTCGGACGGAACGGTTCCGGCAAGAGCAACTTCGCCGACGCCTTCGCGTTTCTCTCGGAGGCCATGGCGTCCCCCCTGCAGGCGGTCGTCGAGCGGCGCGGCGGATTCTCCGCCCTCTCCCACCGCCGCTCGGCGAGAGGCCGGCTGGCGAACGTGACCCTCTCGGTGGCTTTGGAGAAACCGGACAGCGAGACAGCCACGGCGAGCTACTACGTCGATCTGCGCCCGCGGCGGGGCCACCACTTCGAGGTCGCGACGGAATCCTGCTTCGTGGAGCGAAACGACGGGCGGAAAGACGGTTTCGTCCGCTCGACCGGCAAGGAATCCACGGACTGGAGCAGCACGGTGGAGTCATTGGCTCCCGCCGTCGAACCGAACGCCCTGGCGCTGCCGCTGGTCGGCGGAGACAGCCGCTTTCGGCCGGTGCTCCGCTTCCTCGCGGACATGCGGACGTACCGGATCGAGCCGGCGGCCCTGCGGGCGATGCAGGACCCGGACGGCGGCGTGGGGTTGCGCGCGGACGGCGGGAACGCCGCCAGCGTGCTGCGTGAAATCGAGCGCCGGTCGCCGGAGGACGACTGGAAGCGGATTTGCGAGCTGCTCGAGAGTGTCGTTCCGGGGACGGTCGGCGTCCGGCCGAAGAAGCACGGCAACAAGCTGACGCTGGAGTTCACGCAGATCGGGACGGGCGCGGAACCCATCAAGTTCGAGGCCTTCAGCATGTCCGACGGCACGCTCCATGTTCTGGGATTGCTCACGGCCGTGTTCCAGCGCCCGGCCCCGTCGATCCTCGTGATCGAGGAACCGGAAGCATCGATCCATCCGGGCGCGCTCGGGTCGATCCTCGACGTGTTGAAACTGGCCAGCCGTTCCATGCAGGTGGTGGTCACGACGCACAGCCCGGACGTTCTCGACGCCCGGTGGATCGAGGATCGGCACCTGCGGATTCTGATCTGGGAGCATGGACGTACCCGGATCCGTCAGGTCTCGCAGGCCGTACGTACGGCGCTGCGGGACCATCTGATGGGTGCAGGCGAACTGCTTCGCTCGAACGCCCTGACCGCCGAGGACGAGACCGACGGCGACCCCGGCGACCCGCCGCCGCCCGCGTGGGCCGGCGCGTGAAAGGCTCCGCCGCACGGCGCCGGGGCGTGGATCCCGAAATCGAACCTGATGGACTGATCTTCCGGCGCGACGATCCGATAAGCAGGGCGTGAGCGGCGCCCGCGCTACCGTTTCCCGCCCCCGGCGCCGGCCCGCGGCCCGGCCGCGGACCCGGCGGCGCCGGCCGCCCCGCCGGCGGCGCCGGTTCCGGTACGGCCGCGTCCTCCTGATCCTGCTGCTGCTCGCCGGCGCGTCCGCCGCGCTGGCCTACCGCGTCCTGTCGCGGCAGCTCGACGCGCGGCTGGCGGCCGGACTGACGCCGCCGGCGGCGATGGTGTTCGGGGCGCCGCTGGAACTGCTGCCGGGCCTGGGACTCGACCGCGCCGGGCTGGCCGCCCGCCTCGACGAGCTGGGGTACGCGCGCCGCGACCGGGCGCGGCGGACCGGCGAGTACGCGGTCGAGCCGGACGCGGTGACCCTCGTTCCCCGCGAGGGCCCGCACGAGGGCCGCGCCGCCCGGGTCCGGTTCGCGGCGGGCGGCGACGGCGGTTACGTGGCCGCGGTCGAGATGCCGCCCGGCCGGCGGGCCGAGCGCCTCGCCCTCGACGCGCCGCACCTGTCGACCCTGCACGGCCGCGACCGCCGGCGGCTGCGGACGGCGCCGCTGGCGGAGATCCCCCGCGACGTGGTGCGGGCGGTCCTGGCGGCCGAGGACCACCGGTTCTTCACGCACCCCGGCATCGATGCGGTCCGCATCGCCGGCGCCGCGGTCACCAACCTGACCGGGAACCGGAGCTATCTCGTGGGCGCGAGCACGCTCACCCAGCAGCTCGTCAAGAACACGCTGCTGAGCCCCGAGCAGACGCTGCGGCGGAAGCTCCACGAACAGGCCCTGGCCCTCCTGCTGGAGCGGCGGCTGTCCAAGCCCCGCATCCTCGAGATGTACCTGAACGAGGTCTATCTCGGCCACCGGGGATCGTTCGCCATCCACGGCGTCGCCCAGGGCGCCCGGGCCCTGTTCGGCAAGGACCTGCGGAACCTGACCCTGGGGGAGGCGGCGACCCTCGCGGGGCTCGTCCGCGCGCCGCAGACCCATGCGCCGCACCGGTACCCGGAGCGCGCCCGGGACCGGCGCAACGGCGTGCTGCAGGCGATGGCGGACCTCGGACTGGTGACCCCGGACCGCGCCATGGTCGCGGCCCGCGAGCCGTTGACCACCGTGGCCGACACCGCGGACCGGGAGGCGCCGTACCTGGTCGACTTCGTCCGGGCGCAGGTGGCGGACCGGCTCGACGAGTGGCGGGCCGGCGGCCGGGCGCTGCGCATCGAGACGACGGCGGACCTGCACCTGCAGCGCCTCGCGGAAGCCGCGGTGCGGGAAGGGCTGGACCGGATCGGGGACCGGCGCGGCGCGGGTCCGGACACCCTGCCCCAGGCCGCGCTGGTGGCGGTCGACCCGCGCAGCGGCGCGATCCGGGCCCTGGTCGGCGGCCGCTCCTACGCGGAGTCGCAGTTCAACCGGGTCGAGCATGCGCGCCGGCAGCCGGGGTCGGTGGTCAAGCCCTTCGCGTACCTGGCCGCCCTCGAGCGGGCGGCCCGCGAGCCGGGCCTGCGGTTCTCGCCCGCCTCGGTGATCGACGACCGGCCGACGACGTTCCGGTTCGGCGGCCGGCCGTGGCGGCCGGCCAACTACGGCGGCGTCTACGACGGACCGGTCACCGCGCGCGCGGCCCTCGCGCGGTCGCGCAACGTGGCCGCCGTCAAGGTCGGCGAGCTGGCGGGGTTCGGGGCGGTCGCGCGGCTCTGGGCGGCCGCTTCGGGCGGCCCGACCCCGCCCGCCTATCCCTCCATCGTCCTCGGGAGCTTCGAGGCCACCCCGCTGGAAGTGGCCGCCGCCTACACCGTGCTCGCGAACCGCGGCGTCCGGGCGCCGCTGCACGCGGTCAGCCGGGTCACCGCCGGCGGGCAGGTGGTCCACCGCGCCGGCGGCCGGCCGCGGCCCGTGGCCCGCGCCGACAGCGCGTTCCTCGTGACCTCGATGCTGCGCAGCACCCTCGACACCGGGACCGCGGCGGCGGCGCGCCGGAACGGCTTCGTCCACGACGCGGCCGGGAAGACGGGCACGTCGAACGACCTGCGCGACGCGTGGTTCGCGGGCTTCACGCCCACCCTCCTGACGGTGGTGTGGGTCGGCAGGGACGACGACCGCCCCCTGGGCCTCACCGGGACCGAGGCGGCCCTCCCCATCTGGACCGCCTTCATGCGGCGGGCCCTCGCCGAGCGGACGCTGCCGGGCTTCATGCCCCCGGCCGGCGTCGCCCTCGCCGACGTCTGCTCCGACACCGGCCTCGCGGCCGCCCCCGGCTGCCCCCGGTCGATCGCCGGGGCCTTCGCCGCCGGCGCCGGGCCGGAAGCGCGGTGCCGGCGGCACTGACGCGGCGGCCCGCGAGAAACCCCGCCGCCTGGGAAGCCGCGATGCGCCCCGCCGGCCGCGCCGCCCGTCGGTCCGCCCGCGGGCGCGGGATGCGCCGGACCGTTGCGGATGATGGACCCGGCAGCCCCCGCCGCCGGTCCGCCCGCGGGGCGCGGGATGCGCCGGGCCCGGCGAGCGCCCTCTCACGCCGGGCGGGCGCCCGCCCGGCGCGACCGGCGCCCGCGCCGTTCCCCGGCGCCGGGGCACGTATAATCGGACCATGACGCGGCGCGCCCGCACCTCCCGGCGGTGGCTGCTCGTGCTCGGACTGGCCGCCGGCTGCGGCGCGGCCCCGCCCGGCGCCCCGGTCGAGCCGGGCGGAGACGGCGCCTCCGCGGTCGACGCCCCGGCCCCGCCCGGCGTGGAGCCGGTGCCGGCCGAGCTGCCGGAGATCGTCGCCCGCGCCGACGCCTGGTCGATCGGCCGCGAGGAGCTCGAACGGGCGGTGCGCAGCGCCGAGGTCCAGGCCGGCCAGGCCCTTCCCGCTTCGTTCCGGGACCGCGTCTACCGGGCCGTGCTCGACCGGCTCGTGGCGTTCCACCTGCTGCTGCAGGAGTCGGAACGGCGCGGCATCGCGGTGGACGAGGCGGCGGTCGACGCCCGCGTCGAAACCATCCGTTCCGGCTTCCCGGACGCCGAGGCCTTCGAGGACCGGCTCGACACCTGGAACACGTCGCTGTATATTCTGCGGCGGGAGGCTCGGCGGGATCTGCTCGTCGAGCGGGTCCTGGAATCGGCGGTCCCCGCCGACGTCGACATCGACGCCGGTTCGGTGCGCGCCTTCTACGAGCGGCATCCCGCGCAGTTCACCGAGCCGGGCGGCGCGCGGGCGCGCCACGTCCTGATCGGCGTCGGTCCGGACGCGTCGGCGGCGGAGCGGGCGGAGGCCCGGGAACGGGCCCGCGGTCTGCGCCGCGACGCGGAAGCGGGCGCCGACTTCGCGGCCCTCGCGCGGGAGCACTCGGACGATCCGGCGTCGGCCGCCGCGGGCGGCGACCTCGGCCTCGTGGTCGAGGGCCGGACGGCGGCGGCGTTCGAATCCGCCCTGTTCGCGCTCGACCCGGGCGAACTGAGCGGCGTCGTCGAGACCCCGTCCGGGTTTCACGTCATCCAGATGGTCGAGCGGCGGGACGCCCGCGTCGCGCCGTTCGAAGAGGTCCGCGGCGCGATACGCGGCCTGCTGCGGCGACAGGAGCGGCAGGCTCGGACCGCCGCCTTCATCGACGAGCTGAAGACGCGGCACGGCGTCCGGATCCTGATCTGAACGGCGTCCGCCCGCGGACGGCGCGGCGCGCGCCCGCCTTCGGGAGCAGGGAGCGGCAGGTCGCCATGAGAAACGAAGACGTGTTCGCGGCGGTCGCCGAGGCGCTGCAACGTGGAGAGCCGGCCGCGCTGGTCACGATCATCCGCGCGCAGGGGTCCACGCCGCAGCGGGTCGGGGCCAAGATGCTCGTGTTCCCGGACGGGCGCACGGTGGGCACGATCGGCGGCGGCTGCTACGAGAACGAGGCGTTCTGGAAGGCGCGGACGGCCATCGAGACCCGGCAGCCGGTCATCGCCCGGTACGAGCTGGCCGACGACGTCGCCGAAGACTCGGGGCTGATCTGCGGCGGCCAGATGGAGGTCTACATCGAGCCGCTCGAACCGGCGCCGGAGCTCTATCTCGTCGGCGCGGGACACGTTTCGTACCATCTGGCCCGGGCCGCCCACGAGGTCGGCTTCAAGCTGCACGTCATCGACGACCGGGAGAAGTTCGCCAACGCCGAACGGTTTCCGCACGCCGGCGAGATCGTGGTGGACGCCATCCCGGAGTGGCTGGAGCGGGCCGATCTCCCGGCCCACGCCTACGCGGTCATCCTCACCCGCGGGCACCGCCACGACCTCGACGCCCTCCGGGCCCTCGCGCCCAAGCCCATCCGCTACCTCGGGCTGATCGGCAGCCGGGCCAAGGTCGCCCGCCTCACCGAGGTGCTGGAAGGAGAGGGCATGCCGGCCGAGCAGCTCCGCCGCGTGCGCTCTCCGGTCGGCCTGGACCTGGGGGCGGTGACGCCCCAGGAGATCGCGGTGTCGATTCTCGCCGAACTGATCGGGGTGAAGTACGGCCGGATCGACGCGGGCGCCGGGGGGGGCGGCGCACGCGACGCCAGGTCGATGAGCTGGAGCCCCCGGCCCCGCCCGGAGGCCGCGGTCAGCGGTTAGTCAGCCGATCGTCGCCGCCCGTGCGCCCCCGTCGAAACGACGCGGACTCCTGGAGGGAAAGCGAGACGCCGCCGGGGCAACCGGCGCGGCGGGTTCTCGCGGCGCCGGCGCCGTCCGGAAGGCCCGGACGCCGGGAACGACGCCGTAATCGACGACCCTGACAGCACGACGGGCGCTCGTCCCGCAAATCCGGCGTGCGCCGTTTTCGACGGCGCAGACTCCCGGCAACCGATCTATACTGGCAGGACCGATGCCTCGGCAGCCCGTATCGCGCGACCCGACCGGCCCGCGGCTTCCCGAACGCACGCGCCAGGTCCTCGCCACCCTCGTCCAGGAGTACGTCGAGCACGGCGCTCCGGTCTCGTCGCGGCGCCTGGTCGAGCAGGGCCGGTTCGGGGTGTCGGGGGCGACGGTGCGCAACATCCTGGCCGCGCTGGAGGACGCCGGATACGTCTCGCAGCCGCATACGTCGGCGGGCCGGATCCCCACCGACGTCGGCTACCGCTGCTACGTCGACTTCCTGCTGGAGCATCGGCGCGCATCCCGCTCGACACCGGCCGTCGAAGCCCGGCTGCGCCAGGCCGGCTCGGTCAACGGCGTGCTGTCGAACGTCTCGCACGAGCTGTCGCGCGTCTCGCACCACCTCGGCTTCGTCCTCGCGCCCAGCCGCGAGACCGCCGGCTTCGAGCACATCGAGTTCGTCCCCCTCGAAGGCACGCGCATCCTCGTCGTGGTCGCCGCGCACGCCGAGCAGATCTGCCACAAGGTGGTGGACATCGGCGAGCGAGTGCAGCGCGCCGAGCTGGAGCAGGGCGCCAACTACCTCAACCGGGAGTTCCGGGGCCTCACCATCGGGGAGGTGCGCGCCCTCGTCATCCAGCGCCTCCGGCAGGAGCAGGTGCTCTACGACGAGCTGCTGTCGCGGTGGCTGCGCCTCGCGAGCTCGACCCTCGAGGAGATGGTGCCGCAGGAGAGCGTGTTCGTCGACGGCGCGACGGCCCTGTTCGACGACATGTCGGACGACGACGAGCCGGTGTCCCTCGACACGCTGCGGGCCCTGCTGGCGATGATGCAGGAGAAGCACCGGCTGGTCCGGCTGCTCGGCGAGTACCTGGGCACGGACGGGCTGCGGGTGGTCATCGGCTCCGAGCACGCGGAGAGCGAGCTGCACGCCTTCAGCCTCGTCGCCTCGGCCTACTTCGACGGCCGGCAGACCGGAACCGTGGGAGTGATCGGCCCCCGCCGGATGCGCTACTCACGCGCGATCGCCGCGGTCGACAGGGTCGCGCAGGCGGCGAGCCGGGTCCTCCTCGGCCATGCCCCCCCACCCACCGACGATGCCCGACGAACAGCAGATGGAACCGTCTGAACCACAACCGGCAACGCGACCGGCGGCGGCGCCTCCGGAACCGGCCGAGGAACCGCGAACGGAGCAGGCGGCGCCTCCGGAACCGGCCGAGGAACCGCAAACGGAGCAGGCGGCGCCTCCGGAACCGGCCGAGGAACCGCGAACCGGGCGGCACGCCCCCGCAGTCGCCGCCGCACCGGAGCCGGCGCCGGACGAAGCGCCGCCGGACGGCTCCGACGCCGGCGCGGACGGTCCGGCGCTCGACGAGGTCGTCCGCGAGCGCGACGCGCACCGCGAGCGCCTGCTGCGGGTCACGGCCGAGTTCGACAACTACCGGAAGCGCACCGAACGCGAACGGCGCGAGTGGGTCGATCAGGCGGCCGGCGACCTGCTCGGCGACCTGTTGCCGGTGGTCGACAACCTCGATCGCGCCCTGGCCGCGGACACCGGGGATGGAGACGCCCTCCGCCAGGGCGTCGAGATCATCCGCAGGCAGTTGCTCGACGTCATGGCGCGCCGCGGCGTCGCGCCCATCGAAGCGGTGGGGGCCGATTTCGACCCGACCCTCCACGAGGCGGTGGCCCACGAACCGGGCGACGGCCACCGCGACGGCGAGGTGGTCAAGGAACTGCGACGGGGGTATACCTTGCGCCAGCGGTTGCTCCGGCCGTCGATGGTCATGGTGGCGAAAGCGTGACGACCCGCGACTACTACGAGGTTCTCGGCGTCTCCCGCACCGCGGACGACGCGGACGTCAAGAGCGCCTACCGCAAGCTGGCCCTCAAGTACCATCCGGACCGCAACCCCGGCGACAAGACCGCCGAGGAACGGTTCAAGGAGGCGGCGGAAGCCTATTCGGTGCTGGCGGACCCCGAGAAACGGAGCCGATACGACCGTTTCGGCCACGCCGGGGTCAGCGGGGCGTCCGGCGGCGGGGCCGGGGTCGACCCGACGATCTTCAACGACTTCGGCGACATTCTCGGGGGGCTGGGCGATCTGTTCGGGTTCGGCGGGGGCCCCCGGCGCGGCGGCCCCCGGCGCGGCCGCGACCTGCGCTACGACCTGGAGATCCCGTTCGAGGAAGCCGCGAACGGCGCCGAGACCACCCTGCAGATCCCGCGGGAGGAGCCCTGCGACACGTGCGGCGGCTCCGGGTCGGCGCCGGGCAGCACCCCGGAGCAGTGCGCGCACTGCCGCGGCGCCGGCCAGATCCGCATGCAGCAGGGCTTCTTCACGGTCGCCCGGACCTGCCACCACTGCGGCGGCGCCGGCCGCGTCGTCTCGAAACCGTGCCGGACCTGCCGCGGCCAGGGACACGTGAGCCGCGAACGCAAGCTGACGGTGAAGATCCCCCGGGGCATCGCCACCGCGCAACGGCTCCGTCTGAGCGGCGAAGGAGAGTTCGGGAGCCGGGGCGCCCCCCCCGGCGACCTGTACGTCGTCATCCACGTCCGCGAGCACCCGTTCTTCCGCCGCGACGGCGACGACCTGCTGTGCGAGGTCCCGGTGACCTATCCCACGCTGGCGCTCGGCGGCGAGATCCACGTCCCCACCCTCGACGACTCCGCCACCATCCACGTCCCCAGGGGCACGCAGGCGGACACCCGCTTCCGCCTGCGGGGCAAGGGGATGCCCAACGTCGGCGGACGCGGGCACGGCGACCTCTACGTGCGGGTCAAGGTGGCCGTGCCCCGCCGCCTGAGCCGCGAGCAGAAGGAGCTCCTGGAGAGTCTCGACGAGACGATGCCCAGGCGCGTGCTCGACCCGCTGGCGGCCGACGAAAGCGAGAGCGAGGACGACCGGCCGTTCTTCGAGCGTGTCAAGGACATCTTCGGATAGCCGCGGGCGCGGAGGCGCGGCGCCCGCCGCGGGGCGCGGAGGCCGGGAAGCGGACCCGCCCCGCGGGGGCCGCCGGGCGCGCCGGCATCCGGGGCTCGACGTGCGGGCCGCGGCCGGCCACCCCGGCCGCCTGCCGTGGCTCGACGCGATCGCCGCCGCGGTCGACGGCCACCGGCCCCGCGCCCTCGACGAGCCCGGCCCGAACCACGTCCGCGCGTTCTTCGAATCGGCGTCCGACCGCGACCGCGCCCTGGCCGCGGTGGTCTCCGCCCACGGCGACCGGGTGCGGGCGCGGGCGGTCTCGGTCTCCGACGAGGACTGGGCGGCGCGTTCCCAGGCCGGCCTGCCGGCGGTCCGCGTCGGACGGGTCGTGGTCGCCCCGCCGTGGTCCCCGCCGACGGCCGTCGGCCCCGACGACGTGATCGTGACCATTCGGCCGGCCCTCGGCTTCGGCACCGGCCACCATCCGAGTACGCGGCTGGCCCTGCGCGGCCTGCAGCAGGCGGACCTGACCGGACACCACGTGCTCGATCTCGGAACCGGCTCGGGCGTCCTGGCCATCGCCGCCGTCAAGCTGGGGGCGCGCCGCGCCACCGGCGTCGACCGCGACCCCGACGCCCTCGCCTCGGCCCGGCGGAGCGTCGCCGCCAACCGCGTGGCGGCCGAGGTCGTGCTGCGCCGGCAGGCCGTCGCCGACGTCGAACCCGCGAGCGCGTCGGTGGTCGTCGCCAACCTGACCGGCGCGGCCCTGATCCGCCTCGCCCCCATCGTCGCGGCCCTCGTCGAGCCGGGCGGCCCCCTCGTCCTGTCCGGCATCCTCGACCACGAGGAAGCGGCCGTCGCGCGCGCGTACCGGGGCCACGCGCGGCCGGCGTGGCGGGCGGCCGAGGACGAATGGGTGGGGATGACGCTGCGCGCTTCGCCGCGCGCGTGAACCGGCGGCCGGAGCGGGCCGCTACAGGTCGCCCCAGACGTAGAGCAGCACGGCGGCCGCGCACGCGACCGCCGCGTCGGCGCGGAAGGTCAGGCGGCCGAGCGTGACGACGTGGAACCCGGCGGCCGCCGCGGCCTCCAGCTCGTCCGCGCTCCAGCCTCCCTCCGGCCCGACGGCGAGGGTCGCGGAGGCCGGCCGGGGCCGCCGCGCCAGCGCCTCCAGGCCGGCCGCGCCCCCGGCCGCGCCCGGCTCGGCCAGCAGCAACCGCGCCGCCGAACGGTCACGGTCGAGCAGCCACTCGAGGGGGCGGGGCGGACGGACCTCGGGGACGAACGCCCGGCGGCACTGCTTGGCGGAGGCCACCGCGACCCGCGTCCACCGGGCCGCGTCGCGCGGCCGCGGCACGGTCCGGGCCGTCGCGAGGGGCTGGACGGCGGCCGCGCCGACCATCACCGCGTCGCGGACGACGTCGTCGAACTTGCGGCCCTTCAGCAACGCCGGGGCCACCGTCAGCGCCACCGCCGGCTCGCGGACGGACGCCACCCGCTCGCAGGGGCGCACCACCGCGCCGCCCCGCCCGACCTGCTCCACGCGGGCGAGATACTCCGTTCCCCGCCCGTCGAACACCGCGACGGTGTCGCCGGGGGCGAGCCGCAGCACCCGCGACAGATGCGCGGCCTCTCCGGCCGGCAGCGGGACCGGCGCGTCGAGCCCGGTCACCGCGGGTGCGAAGAACCGCGGCGGCATCGCCCGATTATAGAGAAGCGGGGCGTTCACCGCGGGCTGCTATACTTCCGTCCTTCATGCTGCTCTCCGATCGCCTGCTCGGGAAATACAAGATCGTCTCCACGATTGGCAGCGGGGGATTCGGCACCGTCTATCTCGCCGAAGACACGTGGATCAACAAGCAGTTCGCCCTGAAGGTCCCCCACCGGCAGAACCTCAACTTCAGCGAGCTGCTCCGGGAGCCGCGCCTGCTGGCCGCCCTGAACCACCCGAACATCGTCGCCGTCACCACCGCGGAGAAGCAGGACGACGTGTTCTTCATCGTCATGGAGTACGTGCGCGGCGACACGCTGGAAGCGGTCATCGGCGCCGACGGGGCCCTCGACGTCGACCGGGTCGTCGACTATTCCATCCAGATCGGCAGGGCGATGGAGTACGCCCACGGGCAGGGGGTCATCCACCGCGACCTGCGGCCGTCCAACGTCCTCGTCTCCGAGTCGGGAACCCTCAAGGTGGCCGACTTCGGCACGTCGCGGTTTCTGGAGATCGCGGCCCGCGGCACCACCGTCATCGGCAGCCCGCCGTACATGGCCCCCGAGCAGTTCCAGGGCGAGGCGGTCTTCGCGTCGGACCTCTATTCGTTCGGCGTCACCATGTACCAGATGCTGACCGGCGAACTCCCCTACGATCCGCCGGGGCCGCAGGACCTCCACCTCCTGTCCAGCGGCGAACTCGTGCGACCGCCGAGCCTGGTGAACGGCGCCGTCCCGCGGGAACTGGACGACGTGGTGCTGAAGGCGGTGGCCCCGGAACTGACGGACCGGTACGGGAAGACCGCCGAACTCGTCGCCGACCTCGACGCCGTCCGGGCCGCGCGGCGCCCCCGGCCGGTCCGCCCCTCCCGGCGGCCGCGGGCGGCCGCTCCCCGCGGCGGCCGGACGCCCGGCCGCCCCCGCGCCACCCCGTCGGCCGACTTCTGCTGCTACTGCAACAAGCCGTTGCCGGCCCGCGCCAACCGCTGCCCCTTCTGCCGCGAACTCCAATAGCCGCCCGCGGCGGAACCTCGCGGCGTTCCACTTCCACCATGGACCGACGGCCGCGGGCGCCGACGGCCGCGGGCGCCGGTCTCTTCCGCGATCGGGGCGAAAATCAGGTTGCGCCCCGGCAGAGCCGGACACTACACTGAAAAGTAGCTGATCGGCAGCAGATGGGCAGGTTTCGCGATGAGTTTCGGCAGCGGCAGCATCTGGATGAACGGCGCCTTCGTGGACTGGGCGGACGCGAAGATCCACGTCGGCTCTCACGTCGTCCACTACGGCAGCGGGGTGTTCGAAGGCATCCGCTGCTACGACACGCCGGCGGGTTCGGTCGTCTTTCGGCTCGACGCCCACCTGCGCCGCTTCTACGACTCGGCGAAGGTGTACCGGATGCCCCCCCGGACCGACCGGGCCGCCTTCCGCGAGGCGGTGCTCGAGACGATTCGGGTGAACCGCTACACCGCGTGCTACATCCGCCCGCTGCTCTACCGGGGCTACCACAACCTGGGGGTGAACCCGTTCACGTGCCCGGTCGAAGCGGCCATTCTCGTCTGGGAATGGGGGGCCTATCTGGGAGAGGACGCCCTGGAGAAGGGCGTGGACGTCCAGGTCAGCTCGTGGGCGCGGCCGGCCCCGAACACGTTCCCGGCGCTGGCGAAGTCCACCGCCAACTACGCCAACTCGCAACTGATCAAGATGGAGGCGACGCTGAACGGCTACGACGAGGCGATCGCCCTCGATCCGTCCGGGCTGGTCAGCGAGGGCAGCGGCCAGAACCTCTTCGCGATCCGCGGCGGCGTCATCTTCACGCCGCCGGCGGGCGGGTCGGTGCTCGCGGGCGTCACGCGGGACGTGGTCGTCACCCTGGCCCGCGACCTCGGGATCCGGGTCGTCGAGCAGCCGGTGCCGCGCGAGATGCTGTACGTCGCCGACGAGGTCTTCTTCACGGGCACCGCGGCGGAGATCTCGCCGATCCGGAGCATCGACAGGATCGCCGTCGGCGACGGCGCCCGCGGGCCGGTCACCGCGGCCATCCAGCGCCGCTTCTTCGACGTCGTCAACGGCCGCGTCAGCGACACCCACGACTGGCTCACCCCGGTGTACCCGGTGGCCGAGCCGGCCGCCGCCGGGACCTCCTGACCGCGGGCGGCAGCATCGGTGGCCCGGGACCGCGGCAGCCACGACGTCGCCCTGCGGCTCCTCGCCCGCCGCGACCTCTCGACGTCGCAGCTCCGCGAGCGCCTGCTCCGGCGCCGGCTCCCCGCCGACGAGATCGAGCGCACCCTCGCCCGGCTGACCCGCGCCGGGCTGCTCGACGACGCGCGGACCGCGGTCTCCCACGCGCGCCGGTCGGTGCGCGGCAAGCTCCGCGGCAGGCTCCGCGCCGGCCAGGAACTGCGCGCGCTCGGCATCGATCCTGAGGTGGCCGACCGGGCGCTCGCGGCGGTCTGCGACGAGGCCGGCGAAACCGCGATCCTGGAACGCGCGATCGCCGCGCGGCTGGACGGCCCCCTGCGCACGCGGGCTGCGTTCCGGCGCCTGCGCGACGCCCTGATCCGCCAGGGGTTCGCCCCCGACGACGTGACCGCCGCCCTCCTCGCGCGGGCCGAAGGGGACGCCGCTTTTGTGGAAGAATAGCCGCATGACGTCCAGCACGATCCGCCAGGGCTTCCTCGACTACTTCGCCGGCCGGGGCCACGAGATCGTCCGTAGCGCGCCGCTCGTGCCGGCGGACGACCCGACGCTGCTGTTCACCAACGCGGGCATGAACCAGTTCAAGGACCTCTTCCTCGGCCGCGAGCGCCGGTCCTACAAGCGGGCGGCGACGTCGCAGAAGTGCATGCGGGTCAGCGGCAAGCACAACGATCTCGACAACGTGGGCCCTTCCCGGCGTCACCACACGTTCTTCGAGATGCTGGGGAACTTCTCGTTCGGCGACTACTTCAAGGAAGACGCCATTCCGTTCGCGTGGACGCTGCTGACCGAGGTGTGGCGCTTGCCGCCGGACCGGTTGCACCCGACGGTGTTCAAGGGGGAGGCGGGCATCCCCCGCGACGACGAGGCCCACGCCGTCTGGAGCCGCCTCGTGCCTTCCGGCCGCGTCGTGGAGCTGGGCGCGGAAGACAACTTCTGGGCGATGGGCGACACCGGCCCCTGCGGCCGGTGCTCCGAGGTCCACTACCACCGCGGAGACCACGTCCCGTGCGGCGAACCGGCGTGCCGGGGCATCGACTGTAGCTGCGAACGCTACGTCGAGATCTGGAACAACGTGTTCATGGAGTTCGACCGGGACGCCGAGGGCCGGCTGACCCCGCTCCCGGCCGCGTCCATCGACACCGGCATGGGCCTGGAGCGGATCGTCGCGATCATCCAGGACAAGACCTCGAACTACGACACCGACCTGTTCGCCCCCCTGCTGCGCGCCATCGGCGAGCACACCGGCCGCGCCTACGGCGCCCCCGCGCCCGGAGGCGCGCCGGGACCCGACGACGTCTCGATGCGGGTCGTCGCCGATCATCTGCGCGCCATGACCTTCCTGATCGGCGACGGGGTCATGCCCTCCAACGAGTGGCGCGGCTACGTGCTGCGCAAGATCATGCGCCGCGCCATGCGCCACGGGAAGAAGCTGGGCATGACCCGCCCGTTCCTGCATCGGCTCGTCGACGTCGTCGCGCGCGAGATGGGCGGCGCGTATCCCGAGCTCCGCGCCGGCCGGGAGGCGATCGCCGGGGTGGTCCGGGCCGAGGAGGACCGGTTCGACGCGGTCCTGACCGAAGGTCTTCCCCGTCTGGAGGAAGCGCTGGCGCGGGCCGGCGGCGGCGCGCTGGCCGGCGGCGAGGCGTTCCGCCTGTACGACACCTGCGGACTGCCCCTGGACTTCATCGAGGAGCTGGCGGCCGAGCGCAACGTGGCCGTCGACCGCGCCGGCTTCCAGCGGCGCCTGGAGTCGCAGCGCACGCGGTCGCGGGCGAGCACGCGCTTCGGGGCCGCCGAAACGGTCGGGTTCACGTTCGGCTCCGACGCCGATCGCGCGGCGGTCCTGGCCGCCCCGGACCGGTTCGAGGGGTACGCGGCCACCCGCGTCGACGAGGCGGCGGTCCTGGGCCTCTTCGACGGCGGGCGCGCCGCGGTCTCCGCGCTCGCGGCCGGGGCGTCGGGGTACGTGGTCCTGGACCGGACGCCCTTCTACCTCGAAGCCGGCGGACAGGTCTCGGACACCGGACGGCTGACGGCCGGAGGCGGCGCGGCGGCGGCCGAGGTCGACGGCATGGAGCGCATCGCCCCCGGCGGGCCGCGCGCGCACCGCGTGCGGGTCACGCGGGGGCGTCTGCGGGCCGGCGGCCGGGTGGCCGCGGCCGTGGACCGGGATCGCCGGGACGCCATCCGCCGCAACCACACCGCCACCCACCTGCTCCACGCGGCGCTCCGCGCGCACCTCGGCGCGCACGTGAAGCAGGCCGGCTCGCTCGTCGCGCCGGACCGGCTCCGGTTCGACTTCGCCCACGGCGGACCGGTCGGCCCCGACGCCCTCGACGCGATAGAGACGCAGGTCAACGCCGGCGTCTGCGCGAACCATCCCGTGGAGACCGAAACCCGGGCGACGCAGGAAGCCATCGCCGCGGGCGCCATGGCCCTGTTCGACGAGAAGTACGGCGACTCGGTGCGGGTGGTGTCGGTGCCCGGCGTCAGCATGGAACTGTGCGGCGGCACCCACTGCCGGGCCACCGGCGACGTCGGGCTGTTCGCGGTGACCCACGAGACCGGCGTCGCGGCCGGCGTGCGCCGCATCGAGGCGGTCACCGGCGAAGCCGCCGTCGCCCACGTGCAGCGCCAGCGCCGGGCGGCGGCCGCCGTCCTCGAGGCGCTGGGGGTCTCCGGCGACCGCGCGGTGGACGCCGTCAAGCGGCTCCAGGCCGACGTCCGGCGGCTGGCCCGCGAGCTCGACCAGATGAAGATGAAGATTGCGCTCGGCGGGTCGGCGGAATCGCCGCGGGACGACGCGGTGTCCCTCGGCGACGCCCGGTTCATCGCGCGGCGGGTGGCCGGACTCGAGAAGGGCGCGCTGCGCGGTCTCGCCGACACGCTGCGCGATCGCCTGGGGCGGGGCGTGGTGCTGCTCGTCTCCGACAACCGGGGCAAGGTCGCCCTGATCGTCTCGGTGAGCAAGGACCTCACCGACCGCGTGCACGCCGGGAAGGTGGTCAAGGCGATCGCCCCGATCGTCGGCGGCGGCGGCGGCGGCCGACCCGACTTCGCCGAGGCGGGAGGCCGGGAGCCGGCCCGGATAGACGCGCTCCTGGCCGAGAGCCGGCGGGTCGTCGGCCGCATGCTCGGCCAGGAGTCGGCCGCGTAGCCGGCAGATGCCGCCGCCGCACGCGCGCTTCGACCGCGGCGCCGCACCCGGCAGGGCGCCAGCGGACGCCGACGCCCCGCGGCGCGTCCGGCTCGACGTCTGGCTGGACGTCGCCTGCCTGTTCGCCACCCGTTCGGAGGCACAGCGGGCATGCCGCGGCGGCAAGGTCGACGTCAACGGCCAGCGCGCCAAGCCGCACCGAACCGTCCAGCCCGGCGACCGGCTCGCGATCACCCGGCCCCGGGGCCGGAAACAGCTCGTGGCGGTGCGGGCGCTGGCCGACCGGCACGTTCCCAGGGCCGCGGCCAGAACCCTCTACGAGGACGTCACCCCGCCGCTCACCGAGGCCGAGCGGGAGCGGTTCCGCCCGGGCCGCGGCCCCGGGGCGCCGCCCGGGCCGGCGGGCGCGGCGGCGCCGGACGCCCGCGAGCGGCGCGCCCTCCGCCGTCTGAAGCGCCGCTCGCGCGACCCCTTTCGTTGACAAGCGGAGTCGAGTTCTGTACGCTCCGTCCCATCGTGCGTCGGCGGCGCCCGCGGGACCTGACCTTCGCCGCCCCGGGTCGGGCCCCCGACGCCAACGTCGGCGCGCGGCCGTAATTCGACGTTCCCCGCACGGGAAGGAAACCTGCCCGACAGGCCTCGGAGAATCGATGTCCACCGGGGCATCAGACCGTGTCCCTGCAATCGCTGCTTCCGAGGACCCCCGAGGCCTCTGACCGCCGCGCCGCGCGACAGACGCTGTGGACAGCCGCCATAACCTCGGCTCAGTTCCTGGCCAGCGTGGTCCAGGTGATGCTGTCGGCGCGGATTCTGGGCCCCGACGGCCTGGGGGCCGTGGCCGTCATCATCGCGACGGCGTCGCTTCTCTTCCGGATCGTGTCCCTGCCGGGCAACGAGGTCATCACGACGTTCGTGATGCGCAGCGTGACGGAGGGCCGGCCCGACGACGCGGCCGGTACGCTGCGGTTCACCGTGCTGGCGTCCCAGGCGTCGTCGCTGGTGGCCTACACGGCGCTGGCGATGGTCGCCTTCGCGGGGACCAGCCTGCTCGGAGAAGCGGAACCCTACACGTCGGCGCTCCTGGTATACGGCGTCGGGGGGGTCGCCGCCGCCACGGTCCGGGAAAGCACGGCGGTGCTGCGGCTGGCCGACCGCTTGCACTGGGGCTTCGCGGTCGCCGCGGTGGGCGCGGCGGCCCGGATCGCCTTTCTTCTCGCGGCGTGGGTCACCGAGGGCGGCCTGATCATGGTGGTGCTGGCGTACGTGGCGGGAGACGTGACGACCGGGGTCGGGATGTTCTGCGCCGCCGCGGCGTCGGAGCGGAACGCGGGTCTGCCGGGATTCCTCCGCTCGCTGTCGGCGAAGGCGCCCGGCCGCGAAATCGTCGCGTTCCAGGTGGGGTCGTTCTCGCGGGCGTCCATCGAAGCCCTGATCCTGCACATCGACGTCATCCTGATCGCCCACGTCGTGAGCCTGCACCAGGTCGGGTTGTACCGGGCCGCATGCCAGATCGTCGACGCCACCAGGCATCCGTTCCGCTCCATCTCCACCGGCGTCCAGGCGGAATACAGCCGGCAGTGGTACGGCGGCGACCTGGACGCCGTGCGCCGGATTTCCCGCCGCTTCACGCGGTTGTCGCTCGCGGTCGCCGCCGCCGGATACGGACTGCTCCTTCTGTTCCACGAGCCGATCATCCGCATCGGGCTGGGCGCCGACTTCGAGGAAGCGACCCTCCCGTTGCTGTTTCTCCTTCCCGGAGCCCTCGCCTTCGCGGTGGTCGCGCCGGTCTACGTCCTGCCGGCCGCGACCGGGCGCGCCCTTCCCCATCTCGTGTCGTCCGCGGCGGCGCTGGCCGTCCTGGTCGCCGCCCTGTTGACGCTCGCCCCCCGTTACGGGGCGGAGGGGGCGGCGTGGGCCAACTCCATCGGCTGGATCGCGTTCGCGGCGGTCTTCACCCCGTTCACAATCTCCGTACTGCGCCAGCCGCCGGCGGCGCAACCTCGACGAGCAGGAGTCCAACATGGCGCAAGATGAAAGAGAACGTGACCTTCGCGAGGGCGCCGATGCGGGCGGAGCGTACGGCTGGCTCTCCCGGGCCGCCGTCGGCGCCGCGGCGACGTACTGCGCGCCCGTCTTTCTGGCCCTGTTCACCTTCGGCTACCTGCTGCGGGGCGGAACGCTGCTGTTCGGCGTCGTGAACCTGACGCTGGTGTTCCTGCTGGCCACCGTCCTCTGCGTTTCCGTGCGCCTGCTGGCCACCCGGGAGCTCGTGTTCCAGGTCTGCTGGGCCGACCTGGCGATGACCGGCCTGGCCGTGCTGCTCCTGGCGAACAGCAGTTCAGGCGCCGGCGTGGAGAAGGGACTGCGGTTCGTGGCGCTGGTGCTGGCGCCGTACTTTCTGGCGCGGGTCATTTTCGTCGATTCGCGGCAGGTGCGGCGGTTCCTCGCCACCACCCTGGCCACGGTCACGGTCATCGGCATCGGCGCCTTCGCCTACGTGACCCTGCCCGATTCGGTGAGCCGGCTGCTGCCGTATGAGACGACGGAGTGGCAGCAGCGCATTACCTTCCTGGAGGCCAACCCCGTCCAGGTGGGGATCTTCCTCATGGTGGGGATGCTGGTGTACACCGGGCTGATGCCCGGCTGGCGACGCACCTGGATCGTCCCGGGCCTGGCCGTCACGGGGGCGCTCCTCCTGGCCCTGATGTACGTCGGCACGCGCGGTTCGCTGATCGCCCTGGCGGCAGCATCGTCGGCGACCGTCGTGATCGCCCTCGCCACGCGGCGGTTCAGAACCGCCTGGGCGCCCGCCGCGCTCTTCGTCGCAATGGCCGCGATTCTCTATCCTGCGTTCTTCCCGGCCCCCGCGGGAACCGCGCCGGAAGCAACGGACCCGCCGCCGGCCGCTGCCGACGCCGCGGACAGCGAGCCGGCCGGCGACGATACGGCGGAGGCGGCGCCCGTCGACGCCGAAATGGCCGACGCGGCGGAAGCCGCGGACCCGCCGCCGGCCGCCGACGAACCCGCGGCGGACGCGGTCGAAGACGAAGACGCGATCGTCGCGTTGCCCGTCATCGAGTTGCCCAATGCGGAACGTCTCGAGACGCTGTCGGCCCTGGGTTCGCTGGACGCCATGGCCGAAGAGCCGACGATGTCGCTGCGGATGCAGTTGTACACGGAAGCGCTGACGAAGTTCAGGGACAGTCCGCTTCTCGGCGCCGGCACCGCCTCGATGGACGACTATGCCCACAACATCTTTCTCGAAACGGCGGCCGAGATGGGTCTCGTCGGCCTCGTTTTCCTGTTCGCGGTGCTCGTCTTCGCATTGAGGAGCCTGTGGAAGTTCTACTTCAAGCTCGACGAGCGCAATCCCTGCTTCCACATCGCCACGGCGGCGTTCCTCGTGGTGGGCGGGCTCTTCTTCCAGAAGCAGTTCTCCACCGCCCTGACCCACCACAAGGACCTCGTCGTATTCCTCGCCATCCTGTTCAACCTGCCGCTCCTGCTGCGTACGCCGGTTCCCGCGGCGGCGCCGGGCTTCCGCGGCCGGGTTCCGCCCCGGTTCCACTTCCTGATGCCGGACGCGGACGTGGTGCCGATGGACCGGCGAAGCCCCGCGGAACCGTCCGCGCCGCCCGAACCCGCCGCGGCGCCGGAAACCGCGGCCGGGCGGTAGCGGCCGGCCGCCGTCCGCCCGTCCCGGTGGTCCGGGCGCGCCTCGAGCGCCATGCGGCCCGCGCCGCACCGCGGCCGAAGGGCGCCGGCGAACGCCGAGGGCGCCGGCGGGCGGAGAACGCCCGGGCCGACCAGGCGTGAGGAGGGCGCATCTTGGGCACGCTCAACCGGCGGACGACGCAGTCGGGCGGGACGCAGCGCGGCTCGAATGCCGCGGGGACCTTCACCCCGGTCGGCGCGGCGCCGCGCGAGACGGGAGTCGCGCTGCTGGGATGCGGGTACTGGGGCAAGAACCTGCTGCGCGTGCTCATGGAGTCGCGCGGCGCGCGCGTGCGGCAGGTGGTCGACCTGTCGTCCGCGTCCCGGGAATACGTGCGCTCCCGGTACCCGGAGCTGCCCGTCTCCGGCGACGAATCCGACGTCTTCGATTCCGACGCCGTGGACGCGGTGGTGATCGCCACGCCGGCGAACGACCATTATCGGGCGGCGTCGCTCGCGCTCCGCGCCGGGAAACACGCCTTCGTCGAGAAACCGCTGGCCACGAGCGCGGACGACGCCGAGGAACTGGTCGACCGCGCCGGCAGGAAGGGCCTCGTGCTGATGGCGGGACACACGTTCCTGTTCAATTCCGCCGTCAACCACGTCAAGGCCATGATCGACGCTGGCGAACTGGGGGACGTCCACTACGTCCACAGCCGCCGTCTCAACCTGGGAATAGTCCGCTCCGACGTGAACGTGCTGTGGAACCTGGCGCCGCACGACGTGTCGATCATCCAGTACTGGCTCGACGCCGAACCCGAGGCGGTGAGCGCGGAGGGCGGAATCTACCTTCAGCCTTCCCTCGAGGACGTCGTGTTCTCGACGCTGCGGTTCAGCGCGGGGCAGATCGCCAACATCCACCTGAGCTGGCTGGACCCGCACAAGGTGAGGACGGCCACCGTCGTGGGCAGCCGGAAGATGGTGGTGCTGGACGACGCCTCGAACGACGCCAGGGTGGTGATATACGACGTCGGCGTGGACGTTTCCACCGGCACCCGGCGCACGGATATCCCGGGCGGCTTCCTGGTGTCCCACCGATGGGGCGACACCATCATTCCCAACATTCCGTACCCGGAGCCGCTGGCCCGGGAAATGACCCACTTTCTGGACTGCGTCCGGAACGGCGCGGAACCCGTCAGCGGCGGCCGGCGCGCGGTCTCCGTCGTCAGGACCATCGAGCGGATGCAGGCGGCGCTCCGCGAGGGCCGGCCGGCCTCCCGCGGCGCTCACGGCGAGCGGCCGGAGCGCCGCGGGGCGCGGTGATGCGGGTCGCTCACGTCACCGCCGGCTATCAGGAAGGTCTGGGGTACGAGGAAAACCACCTTCCGTTCTTTCAGGCCCGGTCGGGCGCCGACGTCTCCCTCCTGACCACTCCCCTGCCCCCGGCGCCGTGGCGGGGACTCGAGCAGTCCCCGGCCGCCCCCGTCCCCGCTCCCGGGGTTCACGAAGAGCGGGGCGTCCGCATCCACCGGCTGCGGGCCAGACTCCCGGCCCGAAACAGGACGCAGTTCCTGCTGGAGGGTCTCAGGAAGAACCTGGCGGCGATCGGGCCGGACATCCTGCACGTGCACAACCCCGTCGGGGCGCTGACCCTCCAGGCGCTGGCCGCGGCCGACGCGCTGGGCCTGCCGGCGGTCGTCGACTGCCATCTGTGGCGCTTCCTCGCCTGTCCCCGCACGCCGGCGAAACGAGCCTACTACTGGTTCTTCCGACGCCTGGTGCTCCGCCGCTACGCATCCGTCGTCAAGCGGTACATCCCGCTGGGGCCCGACCCCGAGGACGTCCTGCACGATCTGTTCGGAATCCCGCACGCGCTCATGGCGCACTCCACGCTGGGGGCCGACACCTCCGCCTTCCGGTACGACGAAACCGCGAGGCGGGAGACCCGGCGGGCGCTGGGGATTCCCGACGGGGCCCGGGTGCTGCTGTTCGGCGGACGCATCGACCGCGGGAAGGAGCTGGACGTGCTCGTCGAAGCGTGGCAGGCGCTCGCCGCGGCGCGCGATTCGCACCTGTTGCTCGTGGGGCCGGCCGCGCCCGGCATGACCGGCGAACTCGTCCGGATGGCCGCTCCGGAGGCGAGGCGCCGGCTCGTCCTCGCCGGCCTCGTTCCCCACGCCGAGCTGCCGCGCTACCTGTCGGCGGCCGACGTGGCCGTGTGGCCCGGGGACCCGGGCATAACCATGAACGAGGCGCTGGCCTGCCAGACGGCGCTCGTGCATTCCGACGCGGCCGCGGGAAGGCATCTGACGTTGTATGGGAACGGCGCCGCGTTCGAGAGGGGGAACGCGGGCTCCCTGGTCCGGGTCCTCGACTCGATACTCGCCGATCCGTCCCGGCTGGCGGACATGCGGCGGCGCTCCCGGCGTCTCGCCGAAGAGGTCTTCGACTGGGGAGTCGTCGCCGAGAGGACGCTGAGGATTTACGAGGACGCCCTGCGGGGGACGAGCACGGTCACCCCGATCTGGGGCCCCGCGGCGCAGGACGGCGAAGGGGGCGGCCGCGGCGGCGCGTCCGGGCGGTAACCGCCCGGACGGCGGGAACCACGCGATGGCCAGAGACCGCGCTTCGAAGCACCGACTCGTGATCCGCAACCGGTTCGATCGGATCGCGGCCACCTACGAAGACACGATCGCGGCGCGGCGGCGCGTCTTCAACGAAGCCGTCGACCGGATCGTGCTGAGACACGTCCGGTCGGAGGCGCGGCGGCTGTCGGTCCTGGACGCCGCCTGCGGAACGGGGGCGCGCTGGACGCGGATGCGGGAGAATCTCCCCGACGTGGAGGTCCGGGGGTTCGACGCGAGCCCGCGGATGGTCGAAATCGCGGCCTCGCGGGAGGGCAGCGGATTCGCCGAGGTCAAGGTCTGCGACCTGACCGGCGTCGCGTTCCCCGACGAGTCGTTCGACGTCGTGACCTGCCTCTTCTTCCCCTTCAGTTGCCTCACCTCCGCCGCCGACAGACGGAAAGCGGCGGCCGAGCTGAGCCGGGTCCTGCGGCCCCGGGGCCTGCTCTTCGTGGACGCCATCAACCGCTGGCATCTGGGAGAAGGGCGGGCGTTCCGCCGGAGCTGGCCGGCCGCGGTCCGGGAGTATCTGCGCTCGGTCGTCGACCCCGGCCTCGACGCGGGAGACAAGTCGTATTCCACCGAACTGGACGGAAGCCCCCTGGCGGGCTTCATGCACGGTTACTCCAGACGCTCGTTCCGACGCCTGTTCACCGATGCCGGACTGACGGTCGAGCACGAGCACGTCATCGGCTATGATACCGGGAGGATTCACTCCGCGGCCACCCGCGGCAACATGCTCCTGGTCTGCCGCCGCCCGGCCTGACCGCGGTGTCCGCTCCGCCGGCGCATCGTTCATGCCGTTCATTCCCCTCGTCGACCTGAAGGCGCAGTACGCGGCAATCCGGTCGGAGGTCCGGACGGCCGTGGACGACGTGCTGGACGGCGCGCGTTTCATCCAGGGCCCGGCGGTCGCCGAGTTCGAGCGGAAGTTCGCCGCCTTCTGCGGCGCCGGGTTCGCGGTCGGCGTCGGCAGCGGGACCGACGCCCTGACGCTGGCGCTGCGGGCGCTCGGCGTCGGCGCCGGCGACGAGGTGGTCACGGCCGCGAACACGTTCGCCGCCACCGCCGAGGCGGTCGTCGCCGTCGGGGCCAGGCCGGTCTTCGTCGACGTGGACGCGCGCCACTTCAACATGACCGCCGAGGGTCTCGACGCCGCGATCACGCCGAGGACCCGGGCCGCCGTTCCGGTCCACCTGTACGGACAGCCGGCGCCGATGGCCGAGATAATGGACGTCGCCCGGCGGCGCTCCATCAAGGTCGTCGAGGACGCGGCGCAGGCGCACGGGTCCGAATGCGGCGGCCGGCGGGTCGGGAGCTGGGGCGACGCGGCGGCCTTCAGCTTCTACCCGGCCAAGAACCTGGGCGCGTTCGGCGACGCCGGGGCGGTGGTCACCGGTGACGAAGAAATCGCCGGCGCCGTGCGCATGCTGCGGGACCACGGGCGCACCGGCAAGTACCGGCACGAGCGCGTCGGCGTCAACAGCCGTCTCGACGCGCTGCAGGCCGCGGTTCTGGACGTGAAGCTCGGCCACCTCGAGGAATGGAACCGCGCGCGGCGGGCGGTCGCCGCCGCCTACGACGCGGCGCTGGGCGCGGCGCCGGGGCTGACCCTGCCGGTCGAGATGCCCGGCGCCCGACACGTCTACCATCTCTACGTCGTCCGGACCCGCCGCCGGGAGGATCTGCGGCGCCACGCGGCCGAGAACGGGGTCGGCGTCGGGATCCACTACCCGGTCCCCCTGCACCTCCAGCCCGCGTTCCGCCCCCTGGGATACGGCCCGGGCCGCTTTCCGGTCGCTGAACGGCTCGCCGACTCCATCCTGTCGATCCCCCTGTATCCGGAGATGCAGGACGCGCAGGTGGCGCAGGTCGTCCGGACCCTCACGGCATTCGGGTCCGCGGAGGAATGCGGAACGCGGCTCGAATCCGTGGAACGGCCGGCAACCCGGTCGAATCCAGGCTAAACTTCGGGCCGGGAGGCCGCGCCGGCGCACGGCCGCGGCGCACGGCGGCCGGTTGGACGGCAGGCGGAGCCGCGGGCGGCGCTTCCGGCCGACCGCACCGGACCGGCGTCACCCGCGGGGTATCCAGTTGCGCAACGACCACGTCCCGCCGTCCACCGAACCGTCGCCGGCCCTGCCGCGCTGGGTGCGCTTCGCCGACGTCCTGACCGTCGTGCTCGGCGCCGCCGCGCTGCAGGCGGCGCTGTTCGGCGGCTTCGCGATACCCGGCCTCTCCGTCCGGAACCCGTGGCGGCCCCTGGTGTTCGCGGTGGTCCTGGCCGGCCTGCGCCACGGTCTGTCCCGCGCCGCGCCGATGCACGAGCGCCTGTGGGGCTGGCTGCGCAAAGTCTGGCTGACGGACGCGGTGCGGGCGGCCTGGGTCCGCGCGATGGCGGCCCGGATGGCGCGGTGGCCGCCGATGGACCTGAAGTTCTTCCGCGCCCTGGACTTCATCGTCCTCTCGGTCGTCTCGATCTCGTTCACCGCGGTCGCCCTGCTCGTCCTGAACCGGTTCGACGCCCGGACCGCGGTCACCGCGGGGCTCGTCGCGAGCACCGCCATCCGCTTCTTCACGCCGGCGCAATTCGACGCCGGGCGCGCGTCGGCCGGCCGGCCCCTCGCGCCGGTCCTCGTCCTGGTGCTCCTCGCCGGCCTGCTGTTCCGCACCGAGCCGTTCCTGTATCTGCACGGCGGACAGGACCAGGGCGTGTACGCCAGCATGTCGGCCCACCTGCAGCGGACCGGCTCGGCGTTCGTCGACGACCGCCTGCCGGACGCGCTGCCCGACCAGCGGTCGCGGGACGTCTACCGCGCGGGGCGCGGGAGCTCCGTGCAACCGGGCCTCTACCACTCGCCGACCCGCGGCGACTACGTGTTCCAGTTCTACCACCTGCACCCGTTGTGGATGGCGACGTTCGCCGACTGGTTCGGCGACCGCGCCCGCTTCCACGCCCTGAGTTTCTTCGGCCTGCTCGGGGTGCTCGGCCTCGCGCTGCTCGCGTTCGAACTGACCGGCTCGCGCCGGGCGGCGTTCGCGGCCGGGCTCCTGGCGGCGACCAACCCCCTCCACGTCTTCTTCAGCCGGTTCCCGGTCTCCGAGACGGTCGCGCTGGCGTTCTCGTCCCTCGGGTTCTACTATCTGGCGCGGGCCTTCCGGGGCCTGCGGCAGGGCGCCCCGGACGCGGCCGCCGCGACCCTCGCCGCCCTGGCCGCCGCCTGCGTGTCGCTGGTGTTCTTCGTCCGCATCACCGGCTTCCTCTACCTGCCCGCGCTGGCGCCCCTCTTCGGGCTCGGAGTCTGGCTGACGCTGCGGAACCGGCCCGCGTGGGGCCGCCTGCTCATCGGCTTCTGCGCCGCCGTCGCCGCCCTGTACGGCGTGTCCGTGCTCTACGGTTTCGGCTACTCTCCCGGCTACGCCCGGAGCGTCTACGACCGCACGTTCGGAAGTCTGCTCGGAGACGGGTGGCCGCTCGTCGTCGCGGGCGCCGCGCTTCTCGCGGTGGCGGGGCTGGCCGAGGTCGCGCGAGACCCGCACCGCCCCGCGGTCCGCCGGTTCCTGGCGCGCGCCGCCGATCCGCGCCCCTGGATCAGGCTGGCCTCGCTGGTGGTCGCCGCGGCCCTGGCCGGCAGCCTGCTGCAGGCGTACCTGATCGGGTTCACCGAGCACTACGCCGACGACGCCCGTTACCAGCGGTTCGGCATCGTCGGGGCCGGGGCCGGGATCTTCCTGCAGTCGGGGGCGATGGGCTGGCTGCTGTACGTGTCGCCGTGGCTGGCGGGCATCGCCGTCGGGGGCATGCACCGGCCGCCGCGGCGCTGGCCGGCGGCGCTCCTCTACGTCTTCGTGGCGGTCTGCATGGCCGCGACCCTGCTGCTGCACGTCCCGGTCATCTTTCAGCACTACTACTACGCCCGGTACCTGCTCAGCGAGATAGTGCCGTACACCATGGTCATCGCGGTCGCGGCGATCTTCCGCGCCGCGCCGGGCGCCTTCCGCACCCTGGGGATCGCCGCGATCGTGGCCGCGGTCCCGTTCCAGTTGTTCTTCACGACGAAGCAGATGCCGGTCCGGGAAGGGTTGCAGCCCTACGACGTCCTGCACCGGATCGCCGGCGTCGTGGGCGGCGGCGTCCTTCTGTTCGACGTCGAGGGGTTCCGGGGCGCGTCAGCCTGGAACCACGCGCGGCTGCAGACTCCGCTCACCTACTACTTCGGCCTGCGCGTCTTCCCCTACCGTGCGGGGACTTCCGTGGACGACGTCGTGCAGTCGTTCGAAGGCGTGGTCGGCGGCCCCCGTCTCTGGCTGCTCAGCCCCGCGCCCGAACGGCATGCGGGGCTGGAGCTCCACGAAACCTTCGATTACCGCGACCGGCGCGTGAACAGCTCGGCCACCATCCCCGTGACCGTCAACGAGGCGTACTGGCCGCAGACGCTGTTCCTGTACCGGCAGCGCCACGTCTGCGCCGCCCCGGACTGCGCCCTGAACCTCCGCGACGGCGCCCTGTATTCGCTGGGACACGGCCACGTCTACCACCGGAGGCTGCTCGGCCCCGGCTGGCACACGGCGGAGGAACGGCACGTCTGGTCGGGGGCCGAGGCCGCCCTGACCCTGTCGCGGAGCTGGTTCCCCGCCGGCCGGTGGCCGGTGGCGGCGCTGCTGGAGATGCGCCCGTTCGCCGCGTCCGCCGGCCACCGCGTGACCCTGACCGTCCGGTCCGGCGTGGAACACGTGATCGGGTTCGACGACGGCGCCACCGGCGTGCGCGAAATCCCCCTCGCCTGCCCGGCCGCCGGCGACGTGTGCGACGTGCGGCTGGAGGTCGACGGGGCGCGCTCGCCGCGCGACGTCGATGGCGGGGCGGACGGCCGCGAACTCGGCATCGCGCTGTACCGCATCGGGTTCCGGTTCCGGGAGGCGCCTTGAAGCTCGTCATCCAGATTCCCTGCTTCAACGAGGCCGGCACCCTCGCCCGGACGCTGGCCGACCTGCCGCGGGACGTACCCGGCTTCGAGGCCGTCGAGTGGCTCGTCGTCGACGACGGCAGCACCGACGACACGCGGCGGGTCGCCCGCGGCCACGGCGTCGACCACGTCGTGGCGCACACGTCCAACCAGGGGCTGGCGCGGGCGTTCATGACCGGCCTCGACGCCTGCCTCCGGCGCGGCGCCGACGTGATCGTCAACACCGACGCCGACAACCAGTACGACGCGGCCGGCATTCCCGCGCTCGTCGCGCCCATTCTCGACGGCTCCGCCGACATCGTCGTCGGCGAGCGGCCCATCCGGGTGATCCGCCACTTCTCGCCGGTCAAGAAGGTGCTGCAGAAGCTCGGGAGCTGGGCCGTCCGCCTCGCCAGCAAGACCACCATCCCCGACGCCCCGAGCGGCTTCCGCGCCATCAGCCGCAACGCCGCCCAGCGGCTCGTGGTGTTCAGCGACTACACCTACACCCTGGAGACGATCATCCAGGCCGGACAGAAGAACATCGCCATCACTTCGGTCCCGGTCGAGGTCAACGAGGATCTGCGCCCGTCCCGCCTCGTCACCAGCATCCGGACCTACGTGGCCCGTAGCGTGGCGACCATCGTCCGGGTCTTCATCATCTACCGCCCGTTCCGGTTCTTCGCGTCCCTCGCCGCCGTCTTTTTCTTCGCCGGGTTCGCCATCGGCATGCGGTTCATGGTGTTCTACCTGACCGGCGACGGCTCGGGGCACGTCCAGAGCCTGCTGCTCGCCACCCTGCTGATGGGGGCCGGTTTCCAGCTCTTCGTGGTGGCCTTCGTCGCGGACCTGCTCGCCGCCAACCGGAAGCTGCTGGAGGAACTGCTGTACCGGGCGCGAATCGCCGACCGGCGGGAGGCGCCCCCGCGCGGGGAGGCGCCCGGCGGCCCGTGAAGATATCCGGCGGCCGGAGCGAGCAGGGCGTCGTCTTCGGCAACACTTTCGACAAGTACGGCTCGCGCAACCCGATCGTGCGCCGGATGATGCGCGGGTTCACGCGCCGTCTGGAAGGCTACGTCGACCGGGCCGCGCCGGCCTCCATCCACGAGGTGGGGTGCGGCGAGGGATACTGGGGGCTGCGCTGGGCGCGCCGGGGCGTTCCCTACCGGGGCACCGACGTCTCGGCCGGCGCCATCGAGTACGCCCGCGCGAACGCGGACGGCGGCGGCCTCGACCCGCGCGTGTTCTCGGTCCGGAGCGTCTACGACCTGTCCCCCGACGCGGACCGGGCGGACCTCGTCGTCTGCTGCGAGGTGCTCGAGCACCTGGAAGACCCGCGGGCGGCGCTGGCCCGGCTGACGTCGGCGGCCGACCGGCACCTGATCCTCAGCGTGCCGCGCGAGCCGCTGTGGCGGGCGCTGAACGTGCTGCGCGGCGCGTACCTGTCCGATTTCGGCAATACGCCGGGGCACGTCCAGCACTGGTCGCGGCGCGCGTTCGTCCGCTTCGTGTCCGCCGCCGCCGCGTTCGAGGTCGTCGACCAGTGCGCCCCCCTGCCGTGGACCCTGCTGCTGTGCCGGCGGCGAACCCCCCGCGGCTGACCACGGGACTCCGAGGCCGGCGACCGGTGCGCCCCCCGGCCGTGGACCCCTCGCCGGCGGCGAACCCCCCGCGGCCGACCACGGGACCCGGAACTTGCGGGGCCGCGCCCGCCGCCGACAGGACGCACCGATGAACGCGGCGGCCCGAACCTGGTCCCGGCGGGCGGGGACGGCGCTGGCCGTCCTCGGCGCCGCCTGGGTGGCGATGCGCTTCCGGCGCTACGGCGACGCGCTGGCGCCGGCCGACGTTCCCGGCGTCGTCTGGGCCTGCGCGGCCGGCCTGGCCCTCGTGTACGCGGGGGCCGACCTCGTGCTCGCCCTCGCGTGGCGCGCCCTGCTGCGCGGGCTGGGGACCCCGGCGGGCCTGGCGTGGTCCATACGGACCCACGGCGTGTCGCAGCTCTCCAAGTACCTTCCCGGCAACGTGATGCACCTCGCCAGCCGCCAGTTCCTCGGCGCGGCGGCCGGCGTGCCGCACGCCGTCCTCGCCCGGTCGGCCCTGCTCGAGCTCGCCGGCCTCGCGGCCGCCGGCCTCCTCCTCGGCCTGCTGGCGCTGCCCCTGCTCGACGCCGGCCGGTTCCACGGGCTCACGCCCGCGGCCGGCGCGGCGATCGTCCTGCTGGCCCTCGGCGCCGTCCGCCTGGCGGCGGGAACCCTGGCCGCGCAGGTGCTCGGCGGGCATCTGCTGTTCCTGCTCACCGCATCGGCGGTCTTCACCACGCTCCTCCTGCTGCTCGCGCCCGGCGCGGCCCGCACCCTCCCGTGGCCCGCCGTCTGCGGCGCCTACGCCGCCGCGTGGCTGGCCGGCTTCGTCACCCCCGGCGCGCCGGCCGGGCTGGGGGTCCGCGAAGCCGTCCTCGTGCTCCTGCTCGACGGCCACGCGGCCGAGGCCGACCTGCTGCCCGCCGTCGTGCTGAGCCGGACGGTCACCGCGCTCGGCGACACCCTCTTCTTCGCCGCCGCCTCGTGGATCGGCCGCCGGGCGAAGCGATGAATGGTGTTGATCGACTTCGTCGCATGGGGTAGGGTGCGCACATGGCCGTAGCAGAGCGAACGCGCGCCGCCGGGGCGCGGATGCCGGCTTCGCTGGCGTTGCGGCTGCCGCCGGCGATCGAGCTGACCCGGGAACAGTTCTTCCGATTCTGCCAATTGAATCGAGACGTGCGGATCGAACGTGACGCGGAAGGAAGCATGACCGTCATGGCGCCGACGGGCGGGGAGACGGGAGCGCGGTGCGGCCGCCTGCTCGCCGCGGTGCTGCGCTGGGCGGATGACGACGGCTCGGGCGTGGCGTTCGATTCTTCGACCGGCTTCGAGCTTCCCGACGGCGCGGTACGATCGCCGGACGTGGCATGGGTCCGGCGAGTGCGGCTGGCCCGCATCGCACCGGAGGACCGCCGGGGGTTCCTGCCCCTGTGCCCGGACTTCGTCGTCGAGCTGCTCTCTCCTTCCGATTCCCGCCCCGCCATCGAACGGAAGATGGAAGAATACCGGGAGAACGGCGCGCAGCTGGGATGGCTGCTCGATCCGGACCACCGGAGCATTACGATCTATCGCGCCGGCGGCGGCGCGGAGCAGCGCCACCGGCCGGATTCCGTCACCGGCGAGGAAGTCCTGCCGGGGTTCGTGCTTTCCCTGTCCGCCGTCTGGGAATCCGCGTTCTGAGAAGGCGGCGGCCGAAACACGTCGTCGCCTGACAGGTCCTCACGAATCTGACGCGCACCCTTCGGCCGGGGGGTGCGCGTCAAAAAGCGACGCCGATGCCGGGGCATCCGGCGCGACGATTTTGGCGGCGTCCGTACCCCGTTCGGATGGCCTGGAAGCCGAGAGAACGACACCGTGAACCGACAACCCTGATCTGACGTGCGCCCCGGCCGGGCGGCCGGTTGCGCGGCAGTCGCGGGGTGCGGTATCTTGGATGGCGTGGCCGCACCCGACGCGGCCACGCTCGGGCGCCCCGGCGCCGGCAACCGGGCGGCGTCCGGTCACTCACGTGCCGAGGTAGCTCAGTCGGTAGAGCACATGACTGAAAATCATGGTGTCGGCAGTTCGATTCTGCCCCTCGGCACCACTTCCCGGCATGGCTGACACCCACCCATGACCCGCGGCGGGGACGACCTCGGTCCCGCGGCTCGTAACCTGTTCAGCAGCCACGGAGCCCTCTGCCTGGTTTCTTCGATTCGGAGCGGACAGTTGCATCCAGCGAGAGAGACGATGTTCAAGAGCAATCCGGGCCGGGTCGCGGCGGCGGCACCGGGCAGCGACGCGAAGGTGATTCAGGAGCGGACGCTCAGCAGGCTGAGCCGGTTCCCGTCGCGCGACCCCGTGCAGTCGGCCAGAGACTATCAGGCTGAGTCGCTCAAACGACTCGCTCGTCTGGCCGGACGGAACGTCCGCAACGACCCGCGTACGTGATTTCCGACGAGCGAGCGTCGGAGCGCGTCGTCGCCCACCCGTGGTCGTGACCAACGTCGAACGTCCCACCTTGTCGCGATAACGGGATAGCGAGCCTGAACGGATCGGATCCAACGATGATGAAAAGCAACGGCACACGGATGACGCTGCTGACGGTTCTCTGCGGCGCGCTGCTGGCGGCGGCCTGCGACAGCGCGAGTCCCACGGCGCCGACGACGACCGAACCCGCGGCGGCAACCCTGACCGGGAGCTGGAGCGGGTCGTTCACCGGCGCCCTCGTCGTGTCCGACGAGGTCACCGCGCAGCTCACCCAGAGCGGCACGGACGTGACCGGGGAATGGTCGGCGCCGATGCCCGCGCCGCTGGTCGCCTTCGGCGCGCCCGCCGCCGTCCCCCTGTCCGGTCCCGTGTCGGGGACGGTGACGGGCTCGACGGCGTCGCTCTCGTTCGGCTTCTCCCCGGTCGCGGGGTTCGAGCGGTACTTCGCGCCGGGCTGCGCCCTCTCGCTGTCGGTGACGTCGTTCACCGCGACGACCATGGAAGGGACGTGGACGACCAACGCGTCGTGCCAGGCGCCGGTCACCGACAACGGCACCCTGTCGCTCACCCGCCCGTAGCCGCCCGTGGCGGGACTCCGGGTCAGGCGGGATGCAGCGCCGCCCGCGATGCAGGGGGGCGTTTCACTTCGCGACGGGGCTGGTGACACCAGGGCGACCAGCCCGGCCGGCGGACAGCGTGCGCTGGTCAGTGAATCGCCGCGGGGCGGGAGCGTTTCACTTCCACGGAGGCTGGCAGCGCCGGGAGTCCACGGCGAGCCGCGCCCCTCCCCGGGGACCGGCGGGCGGCGCCCGCCGGTGGACGCCGGTCAGTGAATCGCCACGGGGGCGACCGTCGATCCGGTCGCCCCTTCGAGCTTCAGCGGCTGCACCACGAACGCGAACTCGGAGACGCCGCTCGCGGCCAGCTCGTCCAGCTTCATCCGCTCGACGAGGTGGATGCCGTGGACGACGAGCATGATCTGGTGCACGGGCAGCGACACCCGCGGGTCGGGGTTCGGCGAGACCTCGACGGGGACGTTGTCGGCGCCCAGCAGCATCGGGTCGCGTTCGACGAGCCATTCGGCGGCGGCGACGCCGATGCCGGGACCGCCGGCCATGAACCGCTCGGGGTCGGAGTACCAGAGCCGCCCCCAGCCGGTATGGACGAGCACCGCGTCTCCGGGCTCCAGGGCCACCTGCTGCCGCTCCAGCGCCTGCTCCAGGTCGGCGACGGTGATCTCGTAGCGGTCGGGGAGCATCTCGACGCCCTTGAGCCCGGCGACGTCGAGGAGCACGCCGCGGGTCATGAGGGTGCCGACCTGGTGGACCCCGAGGCGCGACAGCCCGCGGCGGGTCATGACGTCGTCGAGATCGATGCAGTTGTACAGGCCGTCGCCGATGGTCTGGTGGCCGAACCCGTCGAACTGGGTGCCGACCTGCCCCATCTCCGCCACGATCAGCTCCTCGTTGGAACCGCGGCGGTTGCCCTCGGGGTTCATCCGCATCGGCTTCATGTACGACTCGAAGTGGCGGTCGCCCAGCGGCATCGTCGGGGCGAGCACGTGCGCCAGCTCGATCACGTTCCCCGTCCTGATGAGGCCGGCGGCGCGCCGGACGCTGTCGGGGCCCATGTGGTTCGCGGCGCCGCGCTCGTCGTCCGCCCCCCACTTCGCCGGACACCGCGCTTCGTCCGGCGGCGGCGTCCACGACTGGGCGCGGGCCGCGGATGCGCCCGCCGCGAGCAGGGCGGCGGCGCCCAGCCCGGCCGCCGCCGCGGCGCGGCGCCGCCGGGTCGCGCCGCGGGCTTCCGGCCGCGCGCGCAGCATCGTCGTCAATCGCATCGGTCCCCTCCCCTTGCGAAACGTTCCGCGGCGCCGACGCCCGCGCCTCCAGTGGCGGGGTCGTCGCCGGCGGTCGCGCCGCCCCGTGCCCTGCTCGCAGGCGCAACCCGGGCGCAGAGGCGTTCTACGGCGCGGGCGCCCGCGGCTCCAGCGGCGGGGTCGTCGCCGGCGGCTCGCGCCGCCCCGTGCCCTGCTCGTAGGCGTAACCCAGGCGCAGCAGCACCGCCTCGGCGAACGGTCTCGCGAGCAGTTCCAGCCCGATCGGCAGCCCGTCGCCGGTCAGGCCGGCCGGCACGGTCAGGGCCGGGAAGCCGGTCACCGGGCTCAGGTAGCGGTTGTTCCCCCGCGCGTAGGCGTCCTCGGTGTCCGCGTTGGTGAGGACGTCCGGCGCGATGACCGTCGCCTGGTGATCGAACGTCGCATGGACCAGCGCGTCCAGGTCGTGGTCGGCCATCACCGACAGGACCGTGCGCCGCATCTTCTCCCGGGCCTGGAGAACCGGGAGATAGTCCCGCTCGGACGTCGAACGGCCCACCACGCCCATCAGCCCCCTGGCGCGCCAGGGAGTCACCCGCCCCGCCAGGAGTATCTCCCGCAGCGAACCCGCCGGGGCCCCGGGCAGATCGGCGAGATAGGCGTCCATCGCTTCTTCCGTCTCGAAGTTGTTCCGCACGTACGTCGCCTGCGCCTGATCCAGGCCGGGGATCTCCACCGGGTCGAGCACGGCCGCTCCGAGCCGCCGGAGGTCCGCGACGGCGCGGTCCACGAGCCGGCGCACCTGCCGATAGTCGTCCGACCCGGGGTCGGTCTTGGCGTCCATCGGCTCGCGGATCACCCCGATGCGGGCGCCGCGCAGGCCGTCCGGGTCCAGACCGTCGACGTACGAACCGGGCGTGCGGCCGGCGGCGTAGGCGGTCACCGGGTCGTTCGGGTCGTAGCCGGCGATCGCGTCGAGCACGATCGCGGCGTCCCGCACGGTGCGGGTCATCGGCCCCAGCGTGTCGCTCGACGGGTTCGCGGGCATCATCCCGTGGCGGCTGACCAGGGGCACGGTGGGCCGCAACCCCACCAGCCCGTGCACCGCCGCCGGGCCCCGGATGGAGCCGCCGGTGTCTTCGCCGATGCCGACGAGGCCGAAGTTCGCGGCGACGCCGGCCCCGCTGCCCCCCGACGACCCGCTCGGGTTGCGGGTCGGGTCGTAGGCGTTCCGGATGATGCCGAACGCCGAACCGACGTAGCGCGAAGCGAACTCGCCCATGTTGGTCTTGGCGAGGAGGATCGCTCCCGCCTCGCGCATCCGGGCGACGACGGTCGCGTCGCGGCCGGACCGGAACCCGTCGAACAACGCCGAGCCGTAGCCGGTCGGCATGTCGCGGGTCTCGACCTGGTCCTTCAGGAGCACCGGGACGCAATGCAGGGGACCGACCGGGCCCGAGTCGGCGAACGCGGCGTCGAGAGCCTCCGCTTCCTCCAGCGCGCGGGGGTTGACGTGCCGGATCGCGTTCAGCGCGGGACCGGCCTGGTCGTAGGCCTCGATGCGGGCGAGATAGCCCCGCACCAGCTCGCGGCAGGTCAGCCGCCCCGCCGCGAACGCGGCGTGCGCCTCGTCGATGGTCGTCTCCACGAGGCGAAAGTCCTGCGCGCCGGAAACGCCGGCCATCGACAACGCCAGCCCCCAGGAGAGCGCCGCCGTTCGTCCCGCCCGCAAACGTGCGGCCGGGTCGCGGCGTCCTGCCGACGCCGCCGCGTTCGTTCGGGTCACCGGTTCTCCTCGAGAATCGTCGGGCAGGGATTATACACAGACCGTGGTGGAACGATTGCGGCGCCGTTTTCGGGACGGACGCCGCGAGACCCCGCCGCGCCAGATGCCCCCGGGCGGCGTCTCACTTTCTTGACGTGCGTTCTCGGGCGGGACGATCGGCACGGGTCGAGGGGCGACGTGCTACGCTGGGGACCGCGGCCCGCTCGGCGGGCGCGGTCCCGGCCGGTTCGCCGGGGCCGTCCGATGCAGCCATGTCCAACGAACTGTTTCTCGCCGCCGCCGCCGTCGCCGTCGTCGTCGGCATCTACCTGCTCCGGCACGTCATCGCGCTGGCCTTTCGGCTCGTCGTCCTCGCCGCGCTGGTCCTGGCCGGATACTGGGCGTGGCAGCATCGCACCGAACTCGTCGACGCGGCCGAGCCCTGGCTCGGCGGCCTCGGAGACCGCATCCGGGAGCTGAACCTGCCGGACGTGCCGAATCTGCTGGACCGCCTGGACTCGTCCGACGAGGACGCGCCGGCGCCGGCGGACGCCAGCGCGCCGGCGGACGCTGACGCGCCGGCGAACCCCGGCGGAACCGAAGACCCCGGCGCCGCGCCGGACGGCGAAGTCCGGCGCGGAACGGAAGACCCCGAACGGCCCGCCGGGGGCCGGGAGTCGGCGCCGTAGAACGGCGCGGACTCCCGGAGGGTCGGTTGGGCGGCGGGCGGAGCCGCACGCGGCCGCGAGGTCGCGCGGCGACGCGCGCCGGGCCGGGAGTCGGCGCCGTAGAACGGCGCGGTGAACCGCCGCGCGGCGCGCGGCCTGCTTTCAGGAGGGAGGACCCGATGTCGGAACGACGGATGAGCCGGCGGACGCTTCTCGGGGCGATGGCCGCGGCGGCGGCCGCCGGACCCTTCGCGGCCGCGGGAACCGCCCCCGTCCGGGCCGCGGCGGCCGGTCGGCGCGCGGCGGCGCAGGCCGACGTCGCGCCCTTCACGATCCGGGTCTCCGACGAGGCCCTCGAAGACCTCCGCCGCCGGCTCGCGGCCACCCGGTGGCCCCCCGCGGCGCCGGGAGAACCGTGGTCCTACGGCGCGGACCGCGCGTTTCTCGAAGAGCTGATCGCGTACTGGCGGGACGAGTACGACTGGCGCACGCACGAGGCCGCCCTCAACGCGTTCGACCACTACACGACGGAGATCGAAGGGCAGCGGATCCACTTCGCGCACCAGCGGAGCCCTCGCGAGCGGGCGCTTCCCCTGCTGATGACCCACGGCTGGCCCGGCACCGTCTGGGAGATGCTGCCGTCGGTCCGCGCCCTCGCCGACCCCGCCGCGCACGGCGGCGACCCCGCCGACGGGTTCCACGTCGTGGCGCCCTCCATCCCCGGCTTCGGCTTCTCGGGCGAGCCTCTCGAAGGCACCGACGTCGTCCGCACCGCCGAACTGTGGGCGGCCCTGATGGACCGCCTCGGTTACGAACGCTTCGGCGCCTACGGCAGCGACTGGGGGGCCGGGGTCACCCGCGCCCTCGGCGCGGGGTTCCCGGACCGGGTCGTCGGCATCCACACCCCCGGCGCGCCGCCGCGCGCCCGACGTCCGCCCGCGACCGACGAGGAACGGGACTATCTCGCCCGCGCCGAGGCGTGGTCGGTCGACGAGACCGGGTATCAGCGCATCCAGGGCACCAAGCCGCAGACCCTGGCCTACGGACTGACCGACTCCCCGGTGGGAGTGGCGGCGTGGATCACCGAAAAGCTGCGGTCCTGGAGCGACTGCGGGGGCGACGTCGAGACCCGCTTCAGCAAGGACCGGATCCTCACCCTCGTGTCCATCTACTGGCACACCGGGACCATCGGCACCAGCGTGCGCTACTACCACGCCAACGGACTGGGCAGTTCGCGACCCCGGCGGGCGGCGCGGGGACCGGTGCAGGTGCCGCAGGGCTTCGCGCAGTTCGTGGGCATCCCGTCGCGGACGGGGCCGCCCCGGTCCTTCGTCGACGACGTGCCCGACAACGTGATCCACTGGTCGGTCTTCGACACCGGCGGGCACTTCCCCGCGATCGAAGAGCCGGAACTGCTGACGCAGGACCTGCGCCGGTTCTTCCGCACCCTGCGCTGAGGGGAGCGTCCGGCGGACGCGCGCCGTAGCGCCGGCGCGCGTCCAGGCGGTCGATGGGCTCGCGGAACCGCTGGTCCCCGCGGCGAGACCGCGTCACCGCCGGCCGCGCGCGGCGCGGGCCACGCCACCGGGGTGCAGGTCACGTCACGGCCGCCGGCCGCCCGCGGCGCGGGCGCACAGCCCGCCGGCCAGCAGGCCGAACAGGTGGGCCTCCCAGGAAACGCCGGGGTCCCGCGGCAGGACGCCCGCGACCATGCCGCCGTAGCCCATCGTCACCAGGACCGCGACGGCCACCGACGTCGGACTGCGCTCGTAGTATCCGCGGCCGACCAGGAAGCCGAAATAGCCGAAGACGATGCCGCTGGCGCCGACGTGCGCCGCGTTCCGTCCGAACGTCCACAGGCCCAGGCCGCCGAGAACGGCGATGGCCAGCGTCGTCGTCAGGTAGTAGACCGGGCCGCGGAGGGCCACCATGCCCCCGAGAACGAGCAGGGGGACGGTGTTGGCCGCCAGATGCGCGAACGAGCCGTGCGCCAGGGGCGCGCCGAAGATGCCCGAGAGGTGGTCCGGGCGCCGCGGGACGACGGCGAGGGCGCCGACGAGGCGCTCGTCCACGAGCAGGCCGTAGAGGGACACCGCCCATACGACGGCGACCGCGACGCCCGGCGCAAGCAGTGCCTGCGTCATCACGGCGATCAGTTCGACCTCCACCCACGCCACGGCGGCCGTGACGCCCGGCGCGGCCGCCCGCGACTTCCACGCCGACGGATCGATCACGCGACCGCGGCTCTCTTACGCGCCGGCCGGCCGCGACAGATCCGACAGCTCGGCCAGCCGCTCGCCGGTGCTGTCGCCGAACGCGTCCACCGGCGCGCCCAGCAGGTTCAGCAGCGTGAGCTGCAGGTTGGTCAGCCGCTGGGTCTCGGCCGGGTACCGGACGTGCCGGCCGGCCGCGATGCGCCCGCCGCCGCCGCCCGCGAGCAGGATCGGCAGGTTGCGGACGTCGTGCGAGTTGCCCTCGCTGATGGCGCTGCCGTAGAGGGCGACGACGTTGTCGAGCACCGTGCCGCCGTCCCCGTCGGGCATCGAGGCCAGCCGCTCCAGGAAACCGGCGAAGAGCGACACGTGATAGGCGTTGATCCTGGCGAGGCTCTCGATCTTGTTCTTGTCGCCGCCGTGGTGCGATATCGGGTGGTGCGAGTCGGACACGCCGATCTGGGGATAGGTCGCCCCGCTCTGCTCGCGGCCGATCTGGAACGTGATGACCCGGGTGGTGTCGGTCTGGAACGCCAGGGCCTGCATGTCGAACATCAGCCGCGCGTGCTCGTCGTAGCTCACGGGGATGCCGGCCGGCGACTCGACGACGGGCAGTTCGCGGCCCTGCGACTCCGCGTTCCGGATGCGCCGCTCGATCTCGCGCACCGACTGCAGGTACTCGTCCAGCTTCGCGCGGTCGCGGCCCCCCAGCCGGCCCTGCAGGCGGTCGACCTTCTGCAGCACCGAGTCGAGGATGCTGCCCTGCCGGCGCAGCCGCGCCGCCCGCACCGCGGGGTCGGTGCTGTCGACGTCGCCGAAGAGCCGGTCGAAGACGACGCGCGGGTTGGTCTCCACGGGCAGCGGGGTCGACGGACCGCTCCACGCCAGCCGGTTCTGGTAGGCGCAACTGAACCCGACGTCGCAGGTGCCGACGCCGTTCACGGTGTCGGCGCCCTCCAGGCCGAGCTCGAGCGAGGGCAGCGCCGTCTGCCGGCCGACCGCGTCGGCCAGTATCTGGTCCATCGAGATGCCGAGCTGCAGGCTGGAGCTGCCGGTGGTCGGCAGCGGCTCGATGCCGGTCAGGAAGGCGCCGGCGGGCTTGGCGTGCGCCCCCGAGGCCCCCGAGCGCGACCGGGCCCCGGTGTTGTCCAGCCCGCTCACCACCAGCAGGTGGTCGCGATACGCCTCGAGCGGCTTCAGCGTCGGCGTGAACTCGAACCCCCGTCCCTCGGCGAGCGGCGTCCACCGCTCCATGATGATGCCGTTCGGCACGTAGACGGTGCAGAACCGCGGGGCGGGCCTCGCCGCGGTCTTCGCGAGCGCGGTCGCGGCCGGGACCATGCCGTCGAGCAACGGCAGAGCCAGGCTGGCGCCGACGCCGCGCAACACCGTCCGGCGGGGAATCGCCTTCTTCGTAATGATCATGACTCGGCTCTCCGCATCAGGAAGGGGGCGCTCTTGACGATGCCCGAAACGAGGGACGACCACGTGACGGCGCCGGCCGGGGCCTGGCGGCTGATCCGCCGGACCACCGGCATGTCGTGGTGCTCCAGGGTGCGCCCCAGCGCGTAGGTCAGCATCTTCTCGGTGACGGTCTCCACGAACTGGTCCTCGCGGTCGAGGATGACCGCCCGGAGCCCCGCCAGCCCGTGCACCTCGGTGCCGTCGACGAGGGTGCCCGAGGCGTCGATGGGCACGCCGGTGTCGAACGGCGTCCCCCCCTCGCTGGTGGTCCGCCAGCGCCCGATGGCGTCGAACGACTCCAGGGCGAACCCGAGGGGGTCGATGGCGTCGTGGCAGGACGCGCACACGGCGTTCGCCCGGTGCCGCTCGAGCCGCTCGCGCACCGACCGCGGCGCCCCGTCCTCGCCCGCGCCCGGCAGACTCGGGACGTCGGGCGGCGGCGGCGCGGGCGGGGTCCCCAGGAAGTTTTCGAGCAGCCAGACCCCGCGCACCACCGGCGACGTGCGGTTCGCGTACGAGGTGATGGTCAGGATGCTGGCGTGGCCGAGCAGCCCCCCGCGGGTGTCGTCGGGATAGTCCACCCGGCGGAAATGGACGCCGTACACGTCGGGGATGCCGTAGTGCCGGGCCAGCCGGGCGTTGACGAAGGTATGGTCGGCCCGCAGCATGTCGAGCAGGGGCCGGTCCTCGCGCAACTGGTGCTCCAGAAAGAGCTCCGTCTCGCGCCGCATCGCCTCGCGCAGGTTCTCGTCGAACGCGGTGTAGGTGGCGGTGTCCGGCACCACGTTCCGCAGCTTGCGGAGCTGCAGCCACTGACCGGCGAAGTTCTCGACGAGGGCCCGGGACCGCGGATCGGCCAGCATGCGCCGGACCTGCCGGTCGAGCCCGCCCGGGGCGCTCAGCTCGCCGCGCTCGGCGGCCTCCAGCAGCTCGTCGTCCGGGATGCTGCTCCACAGGAAGAACGACAGCCGCGACGCCAGCTCCAGGTCGCTGACGCGCCAGGCGGTCCCCGGCGCGACCCCCGCCGGGTCGGTCTCGATGCGGAACAGGAACTCGGGGTCCACCAGCAGACGCTCGACCGCGGCCTGGATGCCGCTTTCGAAGCCGCCCTCGCCGCGCCCCATCTCGTAGAAGTCGAGCAGGGTGTCGACGTCGGCCTCGCCGACCGGCCGGCGGAACGCCCGGCGGGCCAGCCCCGACAGGATCGTCTCCGCGCACCCGCGCTCGGCGGCGGCGCCGCCGCCGGCCGGAGCGCACGCCAGGAGCGCGTCCCGCGTGGCCAGGCCGGCCGTCCCGTCCGGGTCGTAGGGACCGATGATCTGCACGACCGACACCGCGGGGTTGCCGTTCTGCATCTCGTCCTGGCCGTGCGAATAGGACGACCGGTCGGCCGGAAGCGGGAGCAGCCCTTCGGGCCGGGCCGACTGCCGCTCGAACGACACGCCCACCCGGTGCCGGCCGCCGGTCACGGCGGCGCGCACCTCGAGCCCCTTGTCGGCGTTGAGGGCGTACGCCTCCCATTCCGGGAACGATCGGGAGTCGTACACCTGATCGAACTTGCCGGCGTAGCCCATGGGCGGCAGTTGCCCGTCTTCCCACTCGCGGCCGACGACGAACGTGCCGATGCGGGCGCCGTCGAGCCGGACGTCCAGGAGATGCGGCCGGCCCAGGCCGCGCACGTAGCCGTACTCCTGCTTGCGCAGGTTGACGCGGACGACGTACTCGCCGGCGACCGGGAAGTGGTGCTCGATGGCGACGCCGCCGCGGGACCCCAGCGGCAGGTCGAGGCTCACCGCGCCGTTCTGGTCGAGGGCGCCGGGAACCGGGTAGGTATGCGCCACCGGCCGCCGCGCGGCGTCGCCGACGACGAGCTGGCTGATGCGCCGGGCCGCCGCCAGATAGCGATCGATCAGCGTCGGCGACACCGAGAGGACCTCGGCGACGTTGTCGAAGCCGTGATGCTCGTCGTCGGCCGGCAGCAGGGTCCGGGCGTCGACGTCGAGGCCGAAGAGATCCCGGACGGCGTTCGCGTACTCGACGCGGTTGAGCCGGCGGACGGGCGCGCGCCCCGGGTCGGGCGCGGCGCGGGCGGCGCGGTCGAGTTCGGCCTCGAGCCACGCGACGAACGCGCTCGCGGCGCCCGCGTCGGGCCGGGGGCGGCCCGACGGCGGCATCGCGCCGGCGCGGAGACGCCGCACGACGTGCTCCCACACGGCCGCGTCGGCGCCTACGCGGGCGAGGTCCATCGTGTCGAGGGCGAGGCCCGCGGTGAGGATCCGCTGGTTGTGGCAGGCCACGCAGTAGCGGTCGAGGAGCGCCCGGCCGGCGGCGGCGGGCGCTTCTCCGGCGGCGGCCGTGAACGGCGGCGGCGCGGCGCCGCCCCCGGCCATCGCCCCCGGCGCCGGTTCGGCCTGCAACTGCCCGGCGGCGGCCAGGACCGCCGCCCCGAGGCCGACGAGTGTCCTGCGCGTCATGATCGTCCCTTCTCTCGACCGCCCTGCGACTCGCGGCGGCGCGCGTCCGTCAGCCGCCGGCGGCCGAGGCCAGCCGGTCCACCAGTTCCCGCGCCGGGGTGCCGTCCTCGTTCCGGACGTCCGGGTCGGCCCCGTGGGCGATCAGCAGGTCGGCGACCCTGCGATACCGGTTGCGGGCCGCCGCGTGCAGCGCCGTGTCGCCGTTGCGCCCCGGCCGGTCGATGCCGGCGGCGCCGCCGGCGGCGATGACCGCGCGCACCGTCTCGAACACCCGGTCCTCGTCGCCCCACTCGGCCGCGACCAGCTCCGGCGCGATCAGCCGGCTGCGCCGATTGGTCGCGCGGCTGAGCCCGAGACCGACGGCGGCCATCAGCGCGGTGGTTCCGTCGTCCATGGGAAGCAGGGCGTCGGCGCCCGCCGCGGCGAGCGCCCGCACGAGGTCCGGCTCGAGGTACTTGGCGGCGAGGGCGAACGGCGTCGCCCCCTTCTCGCGCAGGGTGAACACGAACTGGTAGGTCCAGCGGGGCACCGGCGTGCCGCGGACGAGCGGCGCGTCGGGGTCCGCCCCCGCCGCCAGCAGGGCCCGCAACAGCCCGGGCTGCGAACGGAGCACGGCCGCGTGCAGCGCCGTGTACCCCGCCCCCGCCGCGTCGGGGTCGGCCCCCTGTTCCAGCAGGAACGCGGCCAGATTCTCGTGGCCGCTCATCGCCGCCACCACCAGGGCGCGGTTGCCGTCGGCGGCCCCGTCGTCGACGTCCGCGCCCGCCGCCAGCAGGGCCCGCGCCGACTCGAGGTCTCCGTGCCGGGCCGCGAACAGCAGCGCCGTGAACCCGCCGGCGTCGAACCACGCCGCTCCCTGGGGGCTCGTGGTGCTGCGCGCGCCGGTGCCGCGGAACTGCCGCACGGCCCGGGTCCGCGCGTCGACGTCGGCGCCGTGCGCCAGCAGCACGCGGGCCGCCGCCGCCTGCCGGTTGGCGACCGCCCACATCAGCGCGGTCTGGCCCCGCGCCGGCTCGGCCGCGTCGACGTCGGCGCCGTGCGCCAGCAGCGCCCGCACCGCCCGCGGGTCGCCGGTATGGGCGCAACGCATCAGCAGCGTCTCGCCCGACCCCAACCCGAGGTTCGGGTCGGCCCCCGCCGCGAGCAGCCGCTCCACGGCGCGGGGATGACGATTGGCGCAGGCCGCCCACAGCGGCGCCGCCCCGTAGTCGTTCCGCGCGTTCGGGTCCGCGCCGGCCCGAATCAGGCGCTCCAGCGCGTCCGCCTCGTCCCAGTACGCCGCCCAGTGCAGCGCCGTCGCCCCGTCCGGCAGCGGGGCGTCGACGTCCGCGCCCGCGCCGAGCAGGGCGGCGACCTGCGCCCAGTCCCGCGCCTTGGCGGCGTCCGCGAGTTCCGAGCCGGCCGCCCCGGCGCTCCAGAGCACGCCGAAGACCATCCCGGCGGCCACGACCCGGGCCGCGCGGCCGATGCCGGGGCGGCGCCGTGCGAACGATGCGGTTGCGCGCATGAACACCCGTCCGTTGCGCACGGTACGGCAGCCCGCCGCCGATGTCAACGGCGGACGGGGCGCACGGCAAAAAGGCGAGACGCCGCCGCCGGGCCTCCGGCGCGGATTGTTCTCGCGGCGGCCGTACGCGTTCGGAGGACCTGGGGCCGAGAACGACACGGTAATCGACACCCCCGACAGCGCCAACGGGCACTCGTCTCACAAATCCGACTCGCACTCCGGGGGCGCGATCGCGAGGCGCCGAGCCGCCGGGCCGGCCGCGCCGCGGGGCAGGCGCCGCGAACATCGGCGCGGGCGTCGGGGGCTCGAGCACCGGGCCGACCGCGCCGGGGGCGGCGGGTCGTCACCCTCCGAAGCGGCTTCGCCGGGCGCCGGCCGCACGGTCAGAGCCAGACGAACTTCGCGGCGAACACCACGGCGATGACCAGCACGCCCGCCGGGCAGTCCTTCCCGCGTCCCGCCAGCACCTTGACGCCGACGTAGGTCAGGAAGCCGATGCCGATGCCGTCGGCGATGGAGTAGGTCAGGGGGATGGCGAGCACCGTCACCACCGCCGCGGCGTACTCGGTGACGTCGCTCCAGTCCAGGCTCGCGAGCGGCTTCGCCATCAGGCACGCGACGTAAAGGATCGCGGCCGCCGTGGCGTAGGGCGGAATCGACTGCGCGAGCGGCGCGAAGAACAAGCAGGCGAGGAACAGGCCGGCGACGACCACCGCGGTCAGCCCCGTGCGCCCCCCCGCCGCGGTCCCCGCCGCGCTCTCGATGTAGCTGGTGACCGGCGAAGTGCCGAGGAGGGCGCCGCCCACGGTGCCCGCGGAGTCGGCGACGAGGGCGCGCTTGATGCGCGGCAGCTTCCCGTCGGCGTCCAGCAGGTCGGCCTGCTGTCCGACCGCGATCAGGGTGCCGGTGGTGTCGAAGAGGTCGACGACGAGGAACGTCAGGATGACCGCGACCATGCCGACCTGAAGCGCGCCGGCGACGTCGAGGGCCAGCAGCGTCGGCGTCGGGTCGGGCGGCGCCGCGACGACGCCCCGCCACTCGGAGACGCCGAACACCAGACCGGCGGCGGTGATCCCGAGGATCCCGACGAGCACCCCGCCCGGCACGCCGCGCGCGGTCAGAGCGACGATGGCGCAGAAGCCGAGCAGGGCCAGGACGGGCGCCGGCGCGAGCAGATCGCCGGTGGTGACGAGGGTGGCCGGGCTGTCCTGGATGATCCCGGCGTTGCGCAGGGCGATGATCCCGAGGAACACGCCGATGCCCGCCGAGATGGCCAGCTTGAGGACCCGGGGCACCGATTCGACGATCCACTGGCGCACGCGCACGACGCTGAGCACGAAGAACAGCACCCCGGCCACGAACACCGCGCCGAGCGCGACCTCCCAGCCGTGCCCCATCCCCAGCACCACCCCGTAGGTGAAGAACGCGTTCAGCCCCATGCCCGGCGCGAGCGCGATCGGGTAGTTGGCGTACAGCCCCATCAACAGGGTGCTGAACGCCGCCCCGAGACAGGTGGCGACGAAGACCGCATCGAACGGCATGCCCGCGTCGGACAGGATCTGCGGATTGACGAAGGCGATGTAGGCCATCGTCAGGAACGTCGTCGCCCCCGCGGTCACCTCGGTGCGGACGTCCGTCCCGTGCTGCGACAATCCGAAACAGCGTTCCAGGAATGGGGTCACCGGCTCCTCCGATCCGTCGTCGGGGTCAGGCGGCGCCGCCGAACCGGCGCGCGAAGCCCGGCCGGCGAGGCGGCCTCCGGTCCGCGGCGGGCGGGAACGGCGCCGAACGTGGCGAAGGGTAGAGTCTACCCGCGGGGACGGGTTCCTCCAAACGGTCCGGGATGTTTTCGACCCCGCCGGCCGGCTGCCGGGTCAGAGGCGCCCGGGCCGTTCCCGGTCGCGGCGGACCAGGCTCGCGAGCACCCGGTCGGGCAGGCGGCGCACCACGTGGCGGACGAGGAGGGACATCCGCCACGGGAACTCGCAGACCTTGCGCTTCCGGCGGATGGCGCGGGCGACGAGGCGGGCGGCGCGGTCGGCGTCCATGAGCAGGGGCATCCGGAAGCGGTTCCGGTCGGTCATCTCCGAGCGCACGTAGCCGGGATGCACGGTGGTGGCGCGGATGCCCGCCCGCGCCCAGTCGGGCCGCAGGCCCTCGACGAGCCGGGTGAGGGCGGCCTTCGAGGCGCAGTAGCCGGCCGCGCCGGGCAGGCCGCGGTGGGCGGCGAGGCTGGAGATCACCACCACGTGGCCCGACCCGCGCTCGATCATCGACGGCACGACGGCCTCGATGGCGTAGAACACGCCGAAGACGTTCACGCGGAACTCCGCCTCCAGGGCTTCGGCGGCGGGAACGAGCGCATCGGTCCCCAGCGCGATGCCGGCGTTGGCGACGAGGAGGTCGACGGGACCCAGCCGTTCGGCCAGGGCGCCGATGGCGCGCTGGATGTCGTCGCGGCCGGTGACGGCGGCGGGTACGCACTCCGCGCGGCCTCCGGCGCCGCGGATCGTCGCAACCACTGCCTCCAGCCGGTCCGCCCGGCGGGCGATCAGCCCGACCTCGTACCCCTCGCGCGCGAGCTCGACGGCGAGGGCCCGTCCGATGCCGCTCGACGCCCCGGTGACGATGGCGACCCCTTCCATGTCGTGTGTCTCCTCGCGTGTCCGCGGCGCGGCGGAGGCGTGGCGCGCCCCCCCGCGGCCCGCGCCGAACAGGCTCCGCCGCCCCGCGATGTTCGACCGGTGACGAAAGCGCCCGTCCGCGCGGCCCCGCGGCGCCCCGTTTCCACCGACGCGGGGCGCGATCGTCCGGACGCCGGCCCGCGCGGCGCCGCGGCGCCCTGCGGCCCCGGCGCGGCTGCGCCGGCGCAGAGCGGGCCGGCGCGGCTTCCTGCAAGAACCCCTGCAAACCCGGGGCCAACAACCGCGCAGATTCGGGGCGGGCCGGCCGCGGCGGGCCGCCTCCGCGAACGGCCGCCTCCGGCCGGCTTCGCGTCCCGGCGGGACGGACCAGAAACGCAAACGCTTCGGTCTTCCTTCCAGGGATTGCTGGCGAAGATCGCCAGATCGGACCAGAGGACGCGCGGGGGGCATGGCGAGAGCGGCCGCGATTCGCTCCGGCGACGTCGGCCGCGTGTCCACGTCCGCTCCTGCAGGAATCCGCAAGACGTCCGGTATTCTAGTAGCCGCCCGCCGGACCGCGGGCAGGGCGGCTTCGGGAACGGCGGCGGACTTCCGGAGAGTTGCCCGGGCGCCAAGGCGGAGCCGCAACCCGGCCGCGAGGCCGCGCGGCGGCGATTGGCGGGCGGGCGCACGGGCCGGACCCGCGCCGCACCGGACCGGAGAAAGGAGTGAGGATGACGATGCGGGAGGCGGTGCGGTCGCTGGCGGTCAACGCCCTGCTGCTGCGCGAGCGCTGGCAGAGCGGGGTGAGCTACAACCCCCTGGCGGCCGAGATGGCCCAGGACCCCTACCCGACCTATGCGAAGCTGCGCGCCCGCGACCCCGTGCACCGCAGCCGGCTGATGAACGCCTGGGTGTTCACCCGCTACGCGGACGTCGACGCCGTCCTCCGCGACCACCGGCGCTTTTCCAGCGACCCCCGCAAGCGGACCGCCGCCCGCCGGCAGCAGGCCAGCCTGCCGAGCGTGGAAGAGCCGAGCATGCTGTTCCTCGACCCGCCGGACCACACGCGGCTGCGTGCGCTCGTCAACAAGGCGTTCACCCCGCGGGCGGTCGCCGCCCTCGAACCGCGCATCCGCGAGATCATGACCACGCTCCTCGACGCGGTCGACGATCCGTCCGCCTTCGACCTCATGAAGGCGGTGGCCAAACCCCTGCCGGTGATCGTCATCGCCGAGATGCTCGGCATCCCGCCGGAAGACCGCGCGCAGTTCGCGGTGTGGTCCGACCAGCGCGCCCGCATCCTGGAGCCGACGCTGACTCCCGGGGAGCGGGAGACGGCCGAGGCGGCGATGCGGGCGCTCGACGAATACCTCCGGCCGATCATCAGCGAACGGCGGGACGCCCCGCGGGACGACATCATCAGCGCCCTCGCGCAGGCGGAGGAAGCGGGCGACAAGCTGACCGAGCGCGAGGTGCTGGTCATGCTGCGGCTGCTGCTGGTGGCCGGCAACGAGACCACCACCAACCTGATCGGCAACGGCGTGCTGGCGCTGCTGCGCCATCCCGATCAACTGGCGGCGCTGCGCGGCGACGCCGCGCTGGTCCCGTCGGCGGTCGAGGAGCTGCTGCGCTTCGACTCGCCGGTGCAGGTGGACCTGCGCAGCGCGCTGGACGATTGCGACGTCAACGGGTTCCGCGTGCGGCGGGGCGACAACGTCGTCACCCTGCTGGGCGCCGCCAACCGCGACCCCGACCGGTTCCCGGCCCCGGACCGGCTCGACGTCCGCCGCGCCGAGCAGAACCACCTCGCGTTCGGCCGCGGCATCCACCACTGCCTCGGAGCGCCGCTGGCCCGCCTGGAAGGCCGCGTGGTCCTGGAGGCGCTGCTCGAGCGGTTCCGGTCGATCCGGTTGCTCGACGACCGCCCGGCTTTCCGCAACAGCGTCGTGCTCCGCGGCCTGCACTCGCTACCAGTCGCGGCCGTACCGGCGTAGCGCGCCGCCGCGCAACCCGGGTCGCCGCCGCGCGCCGGTCAGGGTTCCGGGGCGACGCGCCGCAGGCCGCGCAGGAAACGGTCCGGCGCGACGAAGCGGGTGTGCCAGTGCAACCAGTCGTCGGGACGCCGCCGGTACACGGGGTCGTCCTCGAGCGCGGGCGAAGCCGCCGGGTCGTAGACCGGCTGCGCGTGCGACGGCAGGGGCCCCACCGTCTTCGCGTGGGTGGTGTTGAAGTCGCCGTCCTTCACCCAGCCGTCGCCGATCAGCACGAAGTCGCGCCGCCAACCCGGCTCGGGCGGAGGCGGGGCCGGGAAACGGAGCCGCATCTCGTCGCCGGCGTTCATGATCACGTAGCGGTCGTCCACCCCGGCCAGCAGCTCGCGCACGTCGCCGAAGCGGGTGTGGAACCCGACGAGGTCGCGCCACCGCGGACGGTTGTTGGCTATCTCGTAACGGGGCACCTCGAGGCCGCGCGGCCCCAGCAGTTCCGTGTGCGAGTAGCCGCGGTAGCGGAGGTCGGCGGCGGCGGGGGCAAGGCGCGTCTCGCGCCGCAGGTCGGGCGCCAGCCGCGGAGCCTGGGCGATCCAGTCCCAGTAGATCTCGAGGTTGGTCCGCAGGCGCAGACGCCGCGGCCGACGCCCGTCCGCGAGCCGCGGCACGTCGACGACCATCGTCTTGAGCTTGCCGGCCGGGAAGCCCAGGTCCGGGTGTACGACCACCCAGCGCCCCTGCGCGTCCAGCGCCTCCAGGGCCACCCCGCGGGGAGCGGGATGCTTCCCCTGTCCGAGGGCGACGTTGATGCTGCTGTCGGTCGGATAGACCCAGCCGTAGGCGAGCAGCGACACCGCGTCCCAGGTCTCGACCACCTCGTCGAGCTCCAGCTCCAGGTAGTGGGGCCGCGCGACCCCCTGGTGCGTGCCCTCGTCGAACGACGCCACGTAGCGGTTGTCCCGCTTCGCGACGAGCGCGCTCACGTCGGCGCCGGCGTCGTCCCAGGCCCGGGTCACGACGCGGGACGGACCGGTGACCACGGTGTCGAGCGACGCCGGGTCGCGGGCGAAGCGCTCGTCCACCCAGACCTCGGTGTCGGGAGGATGGTCCACCACCAGCAGGGCCACGTGGTCGAAGAAGTGGGTCTCCCACAGGTCGGCGGTTATCCGCAGGTCGTACTCTCCGTCCACCGCGGCCAGTTGATCGCCCCGGACGAGCACCCGGTCCTCGGTCTGGGCGACGTCGGCGGTGTCCTGCGCGTTGATCCGCAGGCCGAGGGGCGAGCGCCAGATGAAGTCGGTGACGAAACGCATCCCGGTCCCGTCGTGGGCGAAGAGCCAGGGGCACGACCCCTTGAGCCGCTGCTCGGCCGCGATCACCTGGTTGGCCGCGAACTCGAAGTCGGCCTGGGTCACGCCGTTCGGCCAACTGATGCGGGTGACGTCGGCCGCGGTCTGCGCGCCGAGGCCGAAGTGGGCGGGCCCGCCGGTCAGCACCTGCTTCTGGACCAGCAGGCCGGCGCGGACTTCGATCTCCCCGCCCACGCCGAAGGCGTTGATGCGCTGGTCGCCGGCCGCGGCGTTCGCGCGGGGGCGAATCTGCTGCCATCCGTAGCCGGCGTCCGCCCGCGCCGCCAGCCGCACCGGCGCCCCGTCCCGCACCCCGACCAGATCGAGCAGGCCGTCGCCGGTCAGGTCGGCGGCGGCGAATATCTCGGCGTCGACCGCCGCGTCGAACGGCGCGAGCCGGGACCGTTCGTCGGCCAGCCACGTCCGCGTGCCGGCGGGGCCGGACGCGAGGACGTCGAGGGCCCCGTTGTTGTCCAGGTCGGCCAGCAGCAACCGGTGCGAGCCGGGCGCGGCCCCGGCCGGGAACCCCGCCCACGCCGCGGCGGGGCTGGTCTCCCACGCTTCGCCCGTCCAGCTTCCCCGCCACAGCCGGCCGGCCGCGTCCAGCAGGGCGAGGTCGAGCCGGCCGTCGGCGTCGAGGTCGCCGACCGCGAGGCCGATCACCGGGTCGGACGGCCGCAAGGGGGAAGCCGGATCGAACCGCCCGGCCTGGCGGTTCTCGAACAGGTGCACGGCCCCGGCGCCGTCGAGCAGCGCGGCGTCCGGGTCGCCGTCGAGGTCGAAGTCTCCCCACCCGAAGCCGCGGAGGGCCGTCACGCCGGGGAACGGGTTCTCCCGCCGCCACGTCCCGTCGGCGTTGTTGCGCAGGACGGCGGGCGCCCCCGCGGTCGGACCGAAGACGACGTCGAGGTCGCCGTCCATCTCCGTATCGGCGGCCCAGACCCCCCAGGCGTCGAGGGCGCCGGCCGCCGCCGCGCCGGGCGCGGCGTCCCCGGCGTCGGCCGCCGGCGTCGCCTCGACGAAGCCGTCGCCGGTTTCCGTCCGCGCCCACAGCCGCACGCCCCCCCGTCCCGCCAGCGCGAGGTCCATGCGGTAGTCGCCGTTCCAGTCGAGGGCGAGCACGCCGCGGGCGGACGGCGGCGCCTGCGCCGGCCCGGCCGGAAACGGAAGCGCGGCGCCGCCCCCCGACGCTCCGAGACGCCGCGCCTCCTGCCCGTTCGCCGCGAAGACCATCGGGGCCTCGTCGCCGCCCGGCGCCACGGCGACCACCGTCTGCCCCTCGGACACCGCGGGGTCGAGCGGCTCGACCACCCAGGCGAGGGTCTCGTCGCGGGGCGAGGCGGTCGCGGGCGGCGACGGCAGACGGATGAAGCGCATCAGGGGCTCGGCGATCGCCTCCGCGCTCACGCTGACGCGGGCCTGGTCTTCGCGGAAGGCGGGGAGGCGCACGAGGACGTTGCGCAGGAGCTGGGCGGCGGTGGCGGCGCGGCGCCAGTCCGCCTCGGCGACCGCGCCCGACAGCCCTTCGAGCTGGGTGACGGCGAGGTCCGGCCACCCGCCGGCCATCCCCCGCAGCCGTTCGACGGTGTCGGAGAGCGCGGGCGCGTCCTGCCGGCGGGCGGCCACCCGCGCGTGGCGCACGAGGACCGCGAGGTTGCCGGGGCGGCGGTCCCGGATGGCTTCGATCTGCGCCTGGGCCTCGGCCGCCTCGGCGTCGCCGCCGGCCCGGTCGAGCTCCAGGGCCAGCGCGTAGCGGGCCCGGAGATGGTCGGGGTCGATCTCGATCACCTGCCGGAACCCCGCGGCCGCGTCCTCGAACCGGCCCTGGAAACCGGCGAGCTGGGCCTCCAGGAAGCGCACTTCGACGCTGTCCGGGGCGAGGCCGCGGGCCGCCTCGACGTGCGCCGCCGCCGCGGTCTCGTCGCCGAACCCGACGTGCACCACGGCCAGGTTCGCCCGTATCGCGGGTTCGTCGGGGGCCAGCGCCGCCGCCCGCTCGAACTGCGCCTGCGCGTCGTCGAGCAGCCCGACCTCGAGGGCGGCGAGACCCCGGTAGAACGCGCGCACCGTCTCCCGGTACTCGGGAGAAGCGCCGGCCGCGGGCGGCCCCGACGTCCCGCAGGCGGCGAGGGCGGCGGCCAGGGCGATCGCGCCGCCGCCGGTCGCAAGCAATCGAGGTGCGGTGGAGACTCTCATTCCTGATCCTCGTGGTCCGGGGCGCCGCGGGCGCAGAAGGCGACGCCGTGCGCCTGATGATAACAGCGACGCGAGCCGGAGGAGGAGACCATCGCGCCCCGGCGCACGCCGCCGCGCGCCCGCGGCGGGCCCGTCGCAGGGCGCCGGGGACGCGAGCAGCTCGATGAAGACCGCGCTCGCGTGGAACGGCCCCCTCACACGGCGCCCAGGGACGCGAGCCGGCCGGTGCTGTCGCCCACCCGCTCGGTCGGCACGTCGAGCTTGCCGAGCAGCGTCAGGTAAAGGTTGGTCAGCGGGGTCCCGTCCGCGAAGCGGAGGTGCCGGTTCCCGCGCAGCCGTCCCGCGCCGCCCCCGGCCAGCAGGATCGGCAGGTTCTGGATGTTGTGCAGGTTGCTGTTGCTCATGCCGCTGCCGTAGAGAATCATCACCTGGTCCAGCAGCGACCCGTCGCCGTCCGGGGTCTCCCGCAGCCGGTCGAGGTACCAGGCGAAGAGTTCGGTGTGATAGCGGCCGATCCTGGTCAGCTTGGCCAGGCTCTCCGGCCGGTTCTCGTGATGCGACAGGGCGTGGTGCGGATCGGGCACCCCTATCTCGGGATAGGTCTGGGCGGTGAGCTCGGGCGTCATCAGGAAGCTGACGACCCGGGTCATGTCGGTCTGGTACGCCAGCACCTGGAGGTCGAACATCACCTTGACGTACTCGGCGAACGACGCCGGCGCGCTCGCCGACGGGCGCTCGACCGCCGGCAGCTCGCGGTCGGACTCGGCCTCGGCCCGCTGAATGCGCCGTTCGACGTCGCGCACCGCCGCGAGATAGTCGGCGAGCTTCGCGCGGTCGGCCGCTCCGAGCCCCTGCCGCAGCCGCGCCGCCTTCCGGGTCACCGCGTCGAGGATGCTCCGGTCCTGCCGCCGGCGCGCGCGCCGCGCCGCGGGGTCGGCCGCCCCGTCGCCGAACAGCCGTTCGAACAACGCCCGCGGGTTGCTCTCCATCGGCAGCGGGGTCGTGGGCGTGCGCCAGCACAGGGTGCTGACGTAGGCGCAACTGAAGCCGGCGTCGCAGGCGCCCGCGAACTCGGGCAGGCCGATGCCCACCTCGAGGGAGGCGAGCTGCGTCTCCCGTCCGAGCACCGCCGCCGCGATCTGGTCGACCGAAGTGCCGGCCCGGAAGTCCGCGCCCTCGGTGGGCTTGGCGTGCACGCCGGTGAGGAACGCGCCGGTGATGCGCCCGTGGCCGCCGGCCGGATCGCCCGGCATCTGGGCGGCGGGGGCGTGGTCGAGCCCCGACAGCACCAGCAGCCGGTCGCGGAACGGCGCCAGCGGCTGCAGAATCGGAGTGAACTCGAACCCGCTCCCCGACGCCGCGGGGGTCCAGTCGTCCATGACCGCCCCGTGCGGCACGTACACCACCCCCAGCCGCGGCTTCGCCTGCGCCGCCGTCCGCTCGAGCGCGGTCAGGGCGGGCACCATGCCGTCGAGCAGCGGCAGGGCCACCGCGGTCCCGAGGCCGCGGAGCACGGTGCGCCGGGGAAGCGCCTGTCTGGTGATGATCATGACTCCGATCTCCTCATCTGGAACGGGAGGCTGCGGACGACGCCGAGCACGATCGACGACCAGCGGTAGTCGTCGTCCGCGGCCTCGCGCACGATGGCCCGGACCGCGGGCCGGTCGTAGTGCTCGACGCCGCGTCCGATCGCATAGGTCAGCAGCTTTTCGGTGAAGGCCGCGACGAACTCGCCGCGCCGGCCGCGCAGCACGCCGCGCAGCCCGGCCGCCCCGTCGAAGACGGCGCCGCCGGGCAGCGCGCCCGAGGCGTCGATGGGGACGCCGCCGCCGTCGGTCTCGCGCCACCGCCCCACCGCGTCGAAGTTCTCGAGGGCGAAGCCCAGCGGGTCCATCCGCGCGTGGCAGGCGGAGCACGCGGGGTTCGCGCGGTGCGCCTCCAGCCGCGCGCGCAACGAGGCCGCCTCGCCTCCCCCGGCGCGCTCGGGCAGTTCGGGCACGTCGGGCGGCGGAGGCGGCGGGGGCGCGCCGAGCACGTTCTCCAGTATCCACTTGCCCCGCACCACCGGCGACGTGCGGGTGGCGAGCGAGGTGACGGTGAGGATGCTGCCGTGCCCCAGCAGCCCGCGCCGCCGGCCGTCGGTCCAGCGCACCCGCCGGAAGCGCGGCCCGTACACGCCCGGGATGCCGTAGTGCCGGGCCAGCCGCTCGTCGACGAAGGTGTAGTCGGCGGTCAGCAGCTCGACCACGCCGCGGTCTTCCCGCAGTTGACTGGTGACGAACAGCTCCGTCTCGCGGATCAGGGCGGCGCGCAGGTTCTCGTCGAAGGCGGGGAACGCGTTCACGTCCGGGGCGACGGTGCGCATGCGGCGCAGGTGCAGCCACTGCGCGGCGAAGTTGGTGACGAGGGTCCCGGCGCGCTCGTCGGCGAGCATGCGCCGCACCTGCGCCTCGAGCCCGTCGGGGTCGCTCAGCCGGCCGGTCACCGCCGCCTCGAGCAGCTCGTCGTCGGGAATGCTCGCCCAGAGGAAGAACGACAGGCGCGCCGCGAGCTCGACGCCGCGCAGGCGGTACGCCGTCCCGGGAGCGGCGCCGGGGGGATCGCGCTCGATGCGGAAGAGGAACTCCGGGTCGACGAGAATGCTCTCGAGGGCGCGCCGGACGCCGGCGCGGAAGTCTCCCTCCGCCCGCCCCTCCCGGTAGAAGGCGAGCAGCGCCTCCAGGTCGCCGCCGGTCGCCGGCCGGCGGAACGCGCGCCGGGCCAGCGTCTCCAGGATGCGGGCCGCGCAGGCTTCTTCGTCGGCCGCGCGCGCCGGCTCGCAGACGAAGATGCGCCGGCGGCTGGGGGTGTCCGCCGCCGGGACACCGGCCGCCGCCCCGTCGAAGGGTCCCTCGATCTCGAAGCCGTCGAGGGCCATGCGCTCGACGTAGCCCCGGCCCGTCGAGAACGTCCACAAGGGCAGGCGGGCCGGCGCGACCCCCTCCGGGGCCATCGTCCGCCCCGCGAACGAGACCGACACCGTCCGGGCGCCCGCGCGGGCCGGGAAGCGCACCGTGAGACCGCCGTCCGCCGCGCCGGGCGAGGCCGCGGGCGCATCGGCCGGCCAGAGGCCGGCGCGCAGCAGGGCGATGCGCTCTCCGTCCACCCGGACGTCGATCTCCTGGGGCTCGTTGCGGCCCCGGTTCGGCCTCAGCGCGATGCGCAGCACGTAATCGCCGTCGCGGGGGAAGTGATGCCGCACCGCGGCGCCGCCGCGCGACCCGAACGGCAGGTCGTCGCTCATCCGCCCGTCCTGCGCCAGCAGCGGCGACACCGGATACCGCACGACGTCGGCCTCTATCGACGGGTCGCCGACGGCGAGGCGGCTGACGGTGCGCGCGGCCGACAGGTAGCGGGCAAGCAGTCCGGGCGCAACGGTCAGGACGTCGGCGTTGTTGTCGAAGCCGTACGCCAGGTCGTCGGCCGGCAGCAGGGCCTGCGCGTCGATTTCGAGATGCAGCAGGTCGCGCACGACGTTGGCGTACTCGAAGCGGTTGAGACGGTGAATCGCGGGCCGGCCCGGATCGGGATGGTCGGCCGCCCACCGGTCCAGCGCCCCCTCCAGCCACGCGCCGAAGGCGTCGTAGACGGCCGGGGCGGGCCGGGGGCGCCCCGGCGGGGGCATCGCCCGCGTGCGCAGCTTCTGCAAGACCCGCTCCCACCGCGCCGCGTCCCGGCCGATCCCATCGAGATCGACGGCGTCGAGGGCGAGGCCGCCGGACCGCGTGCGCTGGTTGTGGCAGGCGACGCAGTAGCGGTCCAGGACCGCCCGGTACGTCGCGGGCGCCGTCTGCGGCCGGACCGCCGCGACCGGCGGCGTCCCGCCGGCCGGGCCGCCGAGCGCGCCGGAGGCGCCGGCGAAGACGGACCCGAGCACCAGCGCGGCGGCGCCGCGCTCGAACGCCGGCGACCGCCGCTCGCGCATCCTCGGGATCCTCCGCATCATCGCCTCGGTCCTCCTTGCCAACGCCGGCGTCAGCGGATGGCCCCCCGGCTGAAGTTCTCGATGAAGCTCGACCGCACCGTCCCGGCGCTGCCGAGGGCCCGCAGCAGCTCGGCGGTGCTCCCGCCCCCCAGGCCCGGCAGCAGGACGTGGCCGCCGCCCTCCGCGATCATCAGCGGGGTGACGCCGCGCTCGTCCCCGACGTTCACCAGCGCCCCCCGGTCGACCAGGAGCTGCACGATGGCGTCGGACCGGACGTGGGCGGCGCCGTGCAGGGCGGTCCGGCCGCTCCGGTTCACGTCGTTGACGTCCGCGCCGAGCTCCAGGACGAACCGGACCGCCGCGAGCGCCCGGTCTTCCGTCACCCGCGTCTCCGCCGGCACCTGACCCAGCCCCGCCGCCACCATCAGCGGCGTGGTGCCCTCGTCGGTCGCGGCCCGGGTGTCCGCGCCGGCCGCCGCGAGCCGCCGCATCACCGCGACGTTGCCGTCCATCGCCGCGAGCAGGAACGGCGTGGCCCCGACGAGGCTGACCCGGAAGCGGGCGCTCGCGAACCCGAACTGGGGCGGCGCGCTGCCCAGCCGCGGGTCCGGGTCGGCCCCGTGGGCCAGCAGGGCGTCGACGAGGGCCAGCCGGCCGCCGCGCAGGCCGTTGAGCGACCGCCACTCCGGGTCGCCGCCGGTGTCGATGCCGCGCCGGCGGCCGGTCAGCTCGGTATGCCAGGACCCCGCCGCCCAGTGCAGCGGCGCATAGCCGGGGCCGCCGGCGTTCGGGTCGGCGCCGAGCTCCAGCAGCGCCGCCGCCAGCGCGGCATGGCCCCGCACCACCGCCACGTGCAACGGCGTCGTGCCGTCCGGCGCCGCCGCGTCGACGTCGGCGCCCGCCGCGGCGAGGCGCCCGACGAGCGCCGCGTCGTCCTCCCGCGCCGCGATCAGCAGGGCCGTGAAACCGCCCTTCGAACGGGCGCCGACGTCCGCGCCGTGCTCGATCAGCGCGCGGACCACGCCGGCATGGCCTTCGCCGGCCGCCCACATCAGCGCGGTCTGGCCGTGCCAGGCCTCGACCGCCGACGGGTCGGCGCCGTGGGCGAGGAGCGCGCTCACCGCCTCGACCGAGCCGGTCCGGGCGCACGTCATGACCGGCGTCTCCCCGGCGCCGCGCCGCCGGTTCGGGTCCGCCCCCGCCGCCAGCAGCCGGGTCACGGTCGCCGCCGCGCCGTTCCCGCACGCGAGGCCGAGCGGCGTCACGCCGTAGTCGTTCGCGGCGTCGACCGCGGCGCCGGCGCCGATCAGCAGATCGACGAGCTCGACCGCGTCGTGGTACGCCGCCCAGTGCAGCGCCGTCGCGCCGTCGGGCCGGGCGGCGTCGACGTCGGCGCCGCTCCCGATCAACGCCCGCGCCGCCGCCGCGTCCTGCGCCCGCACGGCCGCGATCAGGCGGCCGTCGTCCGCGGCCGGCCCGGCGGCCGAAGCCGCGGGCGCGGCGGCCAGGCACGCCAGGCACGCCGCCAGCCGCCGCCAGCCTCGCGGCCGTCTTCCGATCCCCGTCATCGCTCCTCCCCGCCGGCGGGTTCCGCCGCTCCCGCACCGGTGTCCGCCCCCATGATGCAACTCGACGCCCGGATCTGCAACCTCCGGCGGGCCGCCGGTTTGCGTTCCGGCGGGCAATGCGTCAGCATTGGCGGGAGGGGGTTCGCGGATGGCGCTTCGGATGGACCAGCGCGACGTCGGCGCCGTCAAGGTGCTCGATCTCTCCGGCAAGCTGGCCGGGGACGCGGCCGACGCGCTGTGGGACCGCATCGACGATCTGCTCGACGCCGGCCACTCGAAGCTGGTCCTCAACCTGGGCGGCGTGTCGTTCATCGACAGCGCGGCGCTCGGCGGGCTGCTGTCGAAGCGCGCCGCCTTCCTGAACGCCGGCGGCCAGCTCAAGCTGCTCAATCTGACCGAGCGGGTCTGGGACCTGATGGTGACCACCAAGCTCGAGATGGTGTTCGACACCTTCCGCTCCGAGGCGGACGCCGTGCGGAGTTTCCAGTAGCCGGGCGGCCGAGTCGAGAACACGGTGTCCACGCAGTCCCCCTCGAACGTCGTTCGCGTCCTGCTCGTCGAGGACGACCCCGGCCACGCCGGCCGCGTACGCGCGGTCCTGGAGGACGCGTCCGCCCCCGCGTTCACCGTCACCGTCGTGCCCGCGGCGCAGGACGCGATGGCCGAGATCGGCGCCCGCCCGTACGACGCGGTCCTGCTGGGGCTGTCGCAGGAGTCGGCGCGAAGCGGCGAGGGCTTCGGCGTCATCCGGCACCTCGACCGGACCGCGCCGGTGGTGGTCCTCGGCGCGCTCGACGACGAGGAGGTCGCGGTCAAGGCGGTGAAACGCGGCGCGCAGGACTATCTGGTCAAGGACCGGCTCGTCGACGAGCTGCTCGTGCGCAGCATCCGCTACGCCCGCGAGCGCCACCGGCTGCTCGCGGAACAGAACCGGCGCCTGGAGTACGAGCTCAAGATCGCCGCGTTCGTCCAGCAGTCCTTCCTGCCGGGAGAGATACCGGAGGCGCCCGGGCACGACATCGGCGCGTACCTGCACGCCAGCGGCCAGGTGGGCGGCGACTTCTACGACTGCATCGAGCTGCCGCACGAGCGCATCGCCCTCGCGGTGGGAGACGCGTCGGGCAAGGGGATCCCCGGGGCGATCCTCATGGCCGAGACCCAGGGCATCCTGCGCGCGGAAGCGGCGGGGTGCGCGACGCCCGGCGATCTCGTGCGGAGCCTCAACCGCGCGCTGCTGCACGACAAGAGCCAGGACCGGTTCGTCACGCTCTTCTACGGCGTGCTGACCGCCTCCACCGGAGAGTTCACGTTCGTCAACGCGGGGCATCCCCGGGCGCTGCTGCTGGACGGCGACGTCGAGTCGCCCCTCCTCTCGACGGGGCCGCCGCTCCGGCTCTTCGCGGAAGCGGCGTGGGAGGAGCAGACGATCACCCTCGACGCGGGCGCCCGGCTCGTGATCTACAGCGACGGCGTCACCGAGGCCCAGAACGAGGCCGACCGGTTCTTCGACCTGGACGGGATACGGGCGGTCATGGCCGAGCACCCGGACTGCACCGCGCCCGAACTGGCCAGGCACATCTGCCACGCGGCCGAGCGGTTCGAGCGCGGGAACCCCGACCCCGGCGACGACAAGACCGTCGTCGTGGTCCGGGCGCTGACGCGCTGACCGCCCTTCCGCCGCGGGCCGGCCCGCGGCCGGCGACGCCGCCATGCCGCGCCCCGGAGGGGCCGCCCCCCGGCTCCCGCGGGGGAGACGGCTTCCTGGACCGGCGCGAGCAGGCGGCGAGCGCCGCCTCCCGGCTCCCGCGGGGGAGACTGCCGCGTTCACGGTCGCCTCCGCCGGGGGTCAACCCCGCTTCAGCAGCGTCACCTGGTTGCCGGTGGCGTTGTACCGCACGTCGTCCACGAAGGTCTTCATCAGGAAGATGCCGCGGCCGGTGGGCCGTTCGAGCTGCTCCGGCCGCGTGGGATCCCGCACGTCGGCCACGTCGAACCCCCGCCCCTCGTCCCGGACGACGAAGCGCACTGCGTCGGACTCGAGGCCCATGCTCACGTGGATCCGGCGGTCGCGCCAGGGCGCGGCGAGGCGGCGCTCCCGCGCGAGGGCCCGGTAGGCGCGGGCGTCGTGCTCGCGTATCTCCGAGCGCACCTCGAGGTTGCCGTGGTAGCAGGCGTTCGTCAGCGCCTCGTCGAGCGCGGTGGAGAGCCGGTGGCACTCCGACTCGTCGAAGCGGCCGGAGTCCCGCAGGACCCGCGTCAGGTAGCTGACGAGGGCCGAGAGCATGTCGAGGTCGTTCTCCAGGACGAACGTCGCCGCCCGCAGGTGTCCGAGCAGGCGCGTGTCGCTCTTGCGCTCGCGGAACACGTCGAGCATCCGGCGCACCACCTCCACGAGGTCGCGCACCAGCAGCTTCTTGGGCACGTAGCTCGCGGCCCCGGCCTCGAGGGCCCGCGCCGCGAGTTCCTCGCTGCCGCGCGCGGTCATCAGGACCACGGGAACCAGGGGGTGGTCGACCTTCGCATGCTCGACGAACGCGAGGCCGTCGAGCTCGGGCATCACCACGTCCGTCAGCACCAGATCGACGGCGTGGACCCGCATCCGGGCGAGGGCGTCGCGGCCGTGCTCGGCGTACAGCACGCGCCAGGACGCCTGTTCGAGCAGGTGTCCGGCCATCTCCCGATCCGCCGCCGAATCGTCCACGACCAGGATGCTCGCCACGATGCCGCCTCCAGCCCGGAGAGCGCCGCCGCGCGACCGGACGGCCGCGGTGCGGCTGGCTCCCCGCTCGCCGCCCAATGAACCCCTGCAGGAGTCCACGCCATTCTGCGGCGCAGACTTCCGGTCCGGAGAGCGTCGCCGCGCGGCCGGACGGCCGCGCTCACTCCAGCGCCGTCACGGCCGCGCGCAGCTCCATCAGGTGCGCCGCCCGGACCGGCGTCGACCCGGCCGCCGGCGGCGCGTCGGTCCAGACCGGCGGCGTCCGGCCCGCGGCCGCGTACGCGGCCGCGAGGGCCGTCCGCAGCTCGACGAGATGGACCAGCCGGACCCGCGTCACCCCCACCGTCAGCACCGGGTCGGTCCACGGGAACCGCCCCAGCCCCGCCGCCGCCCGCAGCCCGTCGATGCGCGCGCGCAACTCCGTGAAGTGGACGGCCCGGACCGGCGTCACCCCGGGCCGGATCGGGTGGTCGGTGAACGTGGCCGGCGGCCGGTCGGAAACCGTCGCCGTGAACGACTGCGCGGCGCTCAGGCCGCCGGGGTCCGCCGCCGTCACCGTCACCGTCGACCTGCCCGCGCCCGCCGCCGTCAGCGTCACCCGGGCGCCCGCCGCGGACACCGTCACCACCGTGGGCGCCGACGACGACACCGCGTACGCGAGCGCGTCGCCGTCGGAGTCGGCGAACGCCCGCGACACGTCCACGTGCGTCCTGCCGCCCGGCGTCAACGTCACGTCCGGCAGCGCGCCCACCGCCGCCGGCGGCCGGTTGGGACGGGCCACGCGGTCGCGCCACAACGCGATCGCCGGACCCGTGGCGTCGAGCACCGCCGCCGCGTCGGCCGGGCCCGCGACCCCCGAGGCGCCGGCCCCGGCCACGTAGGGAACACCCAGCGGATCGCCTTCGTGACGCCGGCGCGGATTCGAGAAACGCGGCAACCAGGAACAGGAGACGTCGGCATCGCGACATTGCGTGTCGTAGGCCATGACCGTGACCCACCCGCTCGACGGCGGAGCGCCCTCCGCGAGCGCCCGCTGGTTCACGTAGCCGTACGCCGGATGCGAGCTCGCCCCGTCTTCGTAGCGGTGCGCCTGGTACCGGTCGTGCTCGAGCCCCAGGTTGTGCCCCAGTTCGTGCGCGAAGATCACTCCGCCGCCCGAGTGGATGGTGAGGCCGAAAGCGCCGAGCAGGTACGCAATGCCGCTGCCGTCAGCCCTGTCCGCGTCGACGATCAGGTGCACGAGGTCGGCCCCGACCTGGTCGCGCAGGGTGTGCGCCTCGTCCAGGTGGCCGTCCGACGGGTCGGCGAGCCGGTCGAGATCGACCCAGGAATTCCCGTCTTCGGCGTACCGCACCTCGGTCCGGCCCGCCAGCGCCACCCGATGGCGCACCCCGCTCGCCGCGTACGCCTGGTTGGTCTCGGCGACCATCAGGTCGATCACCGCCTCGATCGCCGCGGCCCCGCCCGCGGCCTCCCGGGCCGCCGGCGTGTAGACGACGGCCACGTCGATCGTGACGGCTTCGTCCCCGCACAGCCGCCCCGTGAACGCGATCGTCTTCAGCCAGTCCTGCCACGCCGCCGGCGCGCACGCCCGGGTGACGACGACGTCCAGGTATTGGAGCGACTCGGCGGACCGCAGACCGGGCGGGAGCGGTCCCGACACGCCCCAGAGCCAGGACAAGTCCAGATCCCGGAGGCGAGTCGGGTTTCCCAGCCATGACGATACCGGACCGGTCAAATCGTTCCTGCCGAGGAACAGCGATTCAAGGTTCGTCAGGTTGCCGAGGGTATCCGGGACCGCGCCCGTCAAACCGTTCCCGCCGAGGTCCAGCCATACAAGGTCCGCCAGGTTGCCGAGGGCGGCCGGGATCGCGCCCGTCAAACCGTTCCTGCCGAGGTCCAGCCATTCGAGGTTCGTCAGGTTGCCGAGGGCATCCGGGATCGCACCCGTCAAGCCGTTCTTGCCGAGGTCCAGCCACCCGAGGTTCGTCAGGTTGCCGAGGGCATCCGGGATCGCGCCCGTCAGTTCGTTGTGGCCGAGGGCCAGCACTTCGAGGTTCGTCAGGCGTCCGAGGGCGTCCGGGATCGCGCCGGTCAAATCATTCCCGGTGAGAAACAGCTCTTCCAGGTTCGTCAGGCTGCCGAGGGCGTCCGGAATCACGCCGGTCAGGTCGTTGCCCCGGAGGGACAGATTTTCGAGGTTCGTCAGGTTGCCGAGGGCGTCCGGAATCACGCCGGCCAAGCGGTTGTCCCAGAGGTCCAGCCCCGTCACCCGGCCGGCGCCGTCGGTCCTCACCCCGTACCACTCGTCCAGCGGCGCATCGGTCAGCCAGTTCGCGCTGTCCGTCCAGTTCGCGCCGCCCGTTGCGGCGTAGATGGCCTCCAGCGCCGCCGCGTCCGGAGAAGCCGGCCGGTCGTAGACCCGCACCGCGAACGACTGCGCCGCGCGCAGGCCGCCGGGGTCGGTCGCCGTCACCGTCACCGTCGCCAACCCCGCGGCCACCGCCGTCAGCGTCACCCGGGCGCCCGACGCGGCCACCGCGACCACCGTGGGCGCCGACGACGACACCGACCACGTCAGCGGGTCGCCGTCGTGATCGGCGAACGCCCGCGACAGGTCCACGTCCGTCGAGCCGCCCGGCGCGAACAACCTCACGTCCCGCAACGCGCCCACCGCCACCGGCGCCCGGTTGGGACGGGCCACGCGGTCGCGCCACAACGCCACCGCCGGACCCGTGGCGTCGAGCACCGCCGCCGCGTCGGCCGGACCCGCTACTCCCGAAGCGCCGACCCCGGCCACGTAGGGAGCGCCCAGCGGGTCGCCTTCATAACGCTGGCGCGGATTCGAGAAACGCGGCAATTTCGAGCAGGGGACGTCAGCGGCTTCGCATTGGGTGTGGTAGGACATTATCGTGAGCCAGCGGCTCGACGCCGGAGCGCCCTCCGCGAACGCCCGCTGGTTCACGTAGCCGTACGCCGGACGCGGGCCCGCCCCGCCTTCCAGGTGGTGCACCTGGTAACGGTCGTGCTCGAGCCCCAGGTTGTGCCCCAGTTCGTGCGCGAAGACCAGTCCGCCCCCCGAGTGGATGGTGAGGCCGAAGGCGCCGACCAGGTACGCGATGCCGCCAACGTCGGCCTTGTCCGCGTCGACGATCAGGTGCACCAGGTCGGCCCCGACCTGGTCGCGCAGGGTGTGCGCCTCGTCCATGTGGCCGTCCGACGGGTCGGCGAGCCGGGCGAGATCGACCCCGGAATCCCCGTCTTCGGCGTACTGCACCTCGGCCCGGCCCGCCAGCGCCACGCGGTGGCGCACCCCGCTCGCCGCGTACGCCTGGTTGGTCTCGGCGACCATCAGGTCGATCACCGCCTCGATCGCCGCGGCCCCGCCCGCCGCCGCGCGGGCCGCCGGCGTGTAGACGACGGCCACGTCGATCGTGACGGCTTCGTCCCCGCACAGCCGCCCCGTGAACTCGATCGTCGCCAGCCAGTCCCGCCAGGCCGCCGGCGCGCACGCCCGGGTGACTACGACGTTCAGGTGTTCGAGAGACCCGGCGGACCGCAGACCGGACGGGAGCCGCCCCGACAAACCCCAGTTCCCGTTGAGGTACAGCCCTTCGAGGTTCGGCAGGCGGCCGAGAAAGTCCGGGATCGGGCCGGTCAGGTCGTTCAACTGGAGGTCCAGATCATGGAGGTTCGGCAGGCGGCCGAGGGCGTCCGGAATCGGGCCGGTCAAACCGTTCCCGCCAAGCTGAAGAGCTCCGAGGTTCGTCAGGTTGCCGAGGGCGTCCGGGATCGGGCCGGTCAGTGCGTTACCGGAGAGCGACAGCCACCAGAGGTCCGTCAGGTTGCCGAGGGCGTCCGGAACCGGACCCGTCAAGCCGTTCCACTGGAGGCCCAGCCCATGAAGGTTCGTCAGGCGTCCGAGGAGGCCCGGGATCGGGCCGGTCAGACCGTTGAAGCTGAAATCCAGATATTCGAGGCTCGTCAGCTCGCCAAGAACGTCCGGGATCGGACCCGTCAAAACGTTGAAGCTGAAATCCAGATATTCGAGGCTCGTCAGCTCGCCGAGAACGTCCGGAATCGGGCCGGTCAAGTCGTTGAAGCTAAGAGACAGCCCTTCGAGGCTCGTCAGCTCGCCGAGAGCGTCCGGGATCGGACCCGTCAAGCCGTTGTCGACAAGAGACAGCCGCGTCACCCGGCCGGCGCCGCCGGTCGTCACCCCGTGCCACTCGTCGAGCGGCGCATCGGTCAGCCAGTTCGTGCTGTCCGCCCAGTTCGCGCCGCCGGCCGCGGCATGGAGCGCCTCCAGCGCCGCCCGGTCCGTCGAAGCGCTGCCCTGACCCGCCGCGCCGGCCGGCAACACCGCCTGGAAGACGGCGGCCGCCAGCGCGGCCGCGGCCGGACGGCGGTGATGCGCCGTGGCCGTCCGCGGTTCCTTCCGCCGTGTTTCGATCACCTTCGCCAAGATAACGGCCTCCCGTCGCCGCTCGCCGGTGTCGTCGACCGGAAAGACTCATGTCGGCCGGGAGTTCTCACATGGGCGCCGACGTCTCCTGGTCGCCGTCCTCGCGGCGCCGGCCGCGGCCCGTGCCGGCCGGGAGTTTCTCACATGACGCCGACCCGGGCCCGGAGCTCGCCCACCACCGCTCCCAGCTCCGTCTCGAGCGCGGCCCACGCCGCCTCCGCGGGCGCCGCCGCGCCTTCCCGGCAGCGGTCTTCGAGGGCCTCGGCGAGGGCCACGACGCGGGCGCCGTCGAACCATCGCAGCGAGCCGGCGATCGTGTGCGCCGCGCGCCGCGCCGCGGGCAGGTCGCCGGTCCGCAACGCGGCTTCGAGCTCGGCGACGAGGGCGGGATGCTGGCCGAGGAACCCGCCGACGACCTTCGCGAGCAGCGCGCCGTCGCCGCCGACGGACTCCAGGGCCGCGTCCCAGTCGAGACGCGGCGGCGTTCCCGCCGCGCCGGCCGCGGCCTCCTGCCCGTCCGCGCCGGCCGCGGTCCGGCGTTCGTCCGTCCCCGCGCCGCCGGTCTCCCGCCGGTCCATCCCGGCGCCGCCGGTCTCCCGCCCGGCCGTCCCGTCACCGGTCTCCGGTCCTTCCGCCCCTTCGTCACCGGCCGCCGGCGGCGGGCCGCCCGGCGGCGCGGCCGGGGCGTCCGCCGGACCGGGTTCCACGACCGCGGCCAGCGCCTCGACGAGCTCGCGCCGGCGATAGGGCTTGAGCAGATAGCCGTCGAACCCGGCGGCCAGGCACGCGGCCTCGTTGCTGCGCGAGGCGCGCGCGGTCAGGGCCACGATCGGCGTGGGCGCGGCCCCCGCTTCCCGTTCGCGCCGCCGGATGGCGGCCAGCGCCGCGTAGCCGTCCATCTCGGGCATCTGCAGGTCCATAAGCACCACGTCGAACCGTTCGGCCGCGCAGGCCGCCACCGCCGCGGCGCCGTCGCCCACGACGCGCACGTCGTGGTCCGGCTCGAGAAAGCCCACCGCCACCCGCTGGTTGGCGGCGGAATCTTCGACGAGGAGCACGCGCAGCCGCCGGATGGCGGCGAACGCCCGGCGGTCCGGCGGCGCTTCGACGGCGCCCGCCGCCGCGCGGTCGAACCGGGCCGTGCAATGGAACGTGCTGCCCTCCCCCGGCTCGCTGCGGAGGCCGATGGAGCCGCCGAGGACCTGCGCGAGGCGCGCGGCGATGGCCAGCCCCAGGCCCGTGCCCCCGTAGCGCCGCGTCGTCGACGCGTCGGCCTGCACGAACTCGCCGAAGATCACCTGCTGCTTGTCCGGTGGAATGCCGATGCCGGTGTCGGAGACCTCGAAGCGGAGGCGCACGCCGGCGCCGGCCGGTTCGTCCCGCCGGACGCGCAGGACGATGGCCCCCCGGTGCGTGAACTTCACGGCGTTCGACAGCAGGTTGGCCAGGACCTGCCGCAGGAGGCGGGCGTCGCCGACCAGTTCGTCCGGCACGTCGGCGTCGACCTCGCGGGACAGCTCGACCTCCCGGCCGTGGAGGCGGGGCGCGAACGACTTGACCAGCGCGTCGAGACGCTCGCGGAGCCGGAACGCGTACGGCTCGACCACCAGCTTGCCGGCCTCGATCTTGGAGAAGTCGAGGATGTCGTTGATGACGTCGAGCAGCGCCTCGGCCGATTCGCGGGCGGCGTCGAGGCGGTCTCGCTGCGCGGGCGTCAGGTCGGTCTCGCCCAGCAGCTCGGTCATCCCGATCACGCTGTTGAGCGGCGTGCGGATCTCGTGGCTGACGTTCGCCAGGAAGATGCTCTTGGCGCGGCTGGCGCGTTCGGCCGCGTCCTTCGCGTCGCGCAGCTCCGCCGCCTGGCGGCGCAGGTCTTCCTCGGCGCGCTTGAGCGCGGTCACGTCGGTGTGGCAGCCCAGCAGGCGGACGGCCTCGCCGCGCTCGTTCCGGACCGCGAGGCCGCGGCAGCGGACCCACACCGTGCCGCCGTCACGGTGCCGGTAGCGGACGATCTGGTCGTAGGGGTGGTTCGGGTCGGCCAGGTGCCGGGCGAAGTTGTCGAGGGCGACTTCGCGGTCCTCCGGGAAGATGTTCTCCATCCACCACGCGGAGGTGTCGGGGATCTCGTCGTCGCGATAGCCGAAGAGCTCCTTGAACCGGGGGCTCATCCATTCCTGGTCCTGCCGCTCGACGTCCCAGTACCAGATGCCGTCCAGCGAGCCGGCCTGCAGGAACTCGAAGATCGCCGGGTCCTTGCGGACCAGCGCGTAGAGCTCGGTCTTCAGATAGTGTTCGTCCTCGCCCATGCTGCACCTGCCGCCGGGATTCCCGCGGCGCCGGGCCGGGCACGACGCGGTCGCCGAGGGGTTCGGCGCGGCGGCGGCCCCGCGGCGCGGGTCCGCGGGGCCGCCGGGAGGCGCGGGGCGTCGGCGCGCCGCCGTCAGGTGATGATCAGCGTCCGCGGATGCTGGTTGTTCTGCTCGAGGAAGGTCTGCTTGACCTCGAGTTCCTCGGCCGTGGGCTGCCGGTAGCCGCTGGCGTCGGTGGCGCGCGAGGTGACGGTGTGCTCGCCCGGCGCCGCCCCGCGCCAGTCCCAGGTGAAGAACTTCCACGAGTACTTCTCGTCGGCCGTGGCGGGGTCGAGAACCGCCGCCTGCCACGGACCGTCGTCCACCCGCACCTCCACCGACTCGATGGGGGTGCCGTCGTGCATGATCACGCCGAAGACGCGGTGGCGGCCGCCCACCTTCGTCACCCGGGCGACGTACGACTTCAGCCGCATCTTCGTGATCGCGGTCTCGACCCACTTCATCTCGCCGTTGATCATCTCCCCCTTCAGGGTGCGGTACCAGCGCGCCTGGTACTTGCCGAGATAGGGGTCCTCCTGCACGTGGATCTCCGACAGGAACTTGACGTTCGGCGCGCCGTACCAGCCGGGCACCAGCAGCCGCAGGGGGCGGCCCTGGTGCGGCGTCAGGGGTTCGCCGTTCAGCGCGTAGGCCAGGAGCGGCTCGTCCGACGTGGCCTTGTCGCGGGGCAGGCTGCGGCCGTACTGCTGGTCGACGTTGTAGGTCCGGCCGCGGAAGACCACCTCTTCCTCGCCGCGGTCGGCGCCCAGGAAGACGATCTCGCGCGCCCGGTCCTGCAGGCCGGCCCCCGCCAGCACCGTCCGCAACGGGACGCCGGTCCACCGGCCGTTGCTCGACAGCCCGTTCAGGGGTCCGCGGTTGCCCGAGCACTCGAAGCCGAACACCAGCTCGCGGCCCTGCATGTTCCGGAGGTCGGTGAGCGACAGGCTGAGCGGGCGGTCCACCAGGCCCGACACCTTCAGCCGCCAGGTGGCCGGGTCGATCTCCGGATGGCCGTAGTGCTGGGTGGTGAACCACTGGTCGGCCGGGGTGATCGGCCCGTCGATGTGCCGGACGTCGATGATGCGGCGGTCCGGCGTCCGCTCGAGCACGATCTCTTCCGGCAGATCGGTGAACTCGACCAGCTCCTCGTCCTGCGCCAGCGCGGGAAAGGCCCATTCGGGCACGCCAAGGGCCCCGAGCCCGGCCAGGGCGGCCCCTCCCCGGAGAACTTCGCGACGCGTGGTCTGTTTCGACATGAGTCTCTTCCCTTCGAACATGCGGCTCCGCCGCCGCTCCTTCACCGACGAACCTCGGTCACGTGCCGTTTTCCGCGGCCATGCTACCAGCATCCCGAACCCCGGCGCCAGAGCGGGCGCGGCGCCCCCGCCGCAACGCCCGCGGCGGGCGGCTCCCTCGCCCTTCGCGGCGTCCCGCCGCGGCTCGTCACGGCGATCGCAGCGCAACGCCTGCGGCCGGTTGCAGCGCAACGCCTGCGGCCGGTTGCAGCGCAACGCCTACGGCGTTGCGGCGTAGATGTCTTCCACGTAGGGAGTCAGCCGCTCCGGCGGCGCGCCGCCGTAGCCGGCGAACCGCGCCGGCGCCTCCCAGCCCGCCGCGAAGTCGGCGGCCGACGTGCCCGCGGCCTTCGCGGCCTGCGCGTCGGCGACGAACGCGCCCACGAACTCGGCGTACTCCGCCAGATCCGCCGGGGTCATGACGCTGCTGTGCCCGGTGATGATGCGCTCGACTCCAGCCGTCCCCTCGGACGCCCGGCGCAGGGTGTCGGGTAGTCGACGCCGCTGCCGCCGTTGTTCGAGTCCATGATCGGCAGGTTCCTGCCGGGGAACGCGTCGCCGGCGTGCATCACCCCCAGGGCCGGGAACACCACCCAGGCGTCGCCGCCGGTGTGCGCGCGGCCGAAGTAGCGCAGCTCGACGCGGTCGTCGCCCCGGCCCAGCGTCAGCCGGTCGCTGAACGTGACGTCCGGCAGCCCGTGCCCGCCGGCCCCGAACGGGCTCGGCCGCGCGGGGCGGCCCAGCCCCCGCACGGGGTTGTTCTCCCGCATGAGCCGCCGGGTGTTCTCGTGCGCCACGAAGTCGACCGAGGCGGGGAACTCCACGTTGCCGTCCACGTGGTCGAAGTGGGCGTGGGTGTTGATGATGGTGGTGACGGGGTTCGGCGTCAGCTCGCCGATCTTGTCGATGAGCGGCTGGCCCCACCCCGCGAGCTTGCTGTCGACCAGCACCACCCCGCCGCTCGTCACGAACGCGGCCGAGTTGCCGCCGCCCCCCCGGAGCACGAACAGGTTGTCTTCGAGCTGCTCGACCTCGATGGTCCTCTCGGCCTGCCGGCCGGCCAGGCCGGCCGCCGACGCCGCTCCCGCCAGGACCACCGCGCCGAGCGTCGCCACTCTTCTCATGCCATTCCTCCGGAAAAGAAGACCCGCTGCACGAACCAGAACGTCCCGGCCGCGATGACCCCGACCGAGCCCGCCACCGCCAGCCGCCGGCCCGCCGTCTCGCTGCGCGCCCGCAACGCGGTCAGGGCCGAGGCGACCACCACCGCCACCGCCACTTGCCCGATCTCCACCCCGAAGTTGAACGAGAACAGCGACCAGCCGAGGGCCCCGCTCGGCAGCCCCATCTCGCGCAGGACGCTGGCGAAGCCGAACCCGTGGATCAGCCCGAACACGAGGGCGATCCACACCCGCACGTCGCGCCCGCCGCGCACCAGCAGGTTGTCGGCCCCGACGTAGACGATGCTCAGCGCGATGATGGGTTCGACGACGTTGCCGGGCGGACGCACCACGTCGAGCACCGCGAGGGCCAGGGTGACGCTGTGGGCGATGGTGAACGCGGTGATGACCATCAGCAGCCGGCGCAGCGAGCCGCCTGGCAGCAGCAGGCCGACCAGGAACAGCAGGTGGTCGGGTCCGATCAGGATGTGGTGGACGCCCTGCGGCACGAACTTCCGGATGACGGCCAGGGTCCCCTGCCGGCTGCCGACGAAGTACTCGTAGCGGGGGGACCCGCCGCCCAGGATCGCCTGCGCCGTCAGGGTCCCGCCGTCGTAGACGTTGACGAAGGTCTGGTGCTGCGGGTCGTAGGGGAACATCACCGCTTCGACGTCGATCCGCCCCGGCTCCTCCGCGAGCTCCAGGCGGCCGCGCAGCCGGACCGACTGCCGCGCCGGCAGCGGCTCGGGGTCGGACCAGCCGTCCACGGCGACCCGGCGGCCGTCGACGGTGATCGCCAGCCGTTCCCCGATCAATTCGGCGAGGCGCGCCGCGCGCGTGCCCAGCCCGCCCGGCTCCAGCACGCGGTTGGGGGGCTGGACGGCGAGCTCGTAGGCGACGTCGAAGGCGTGGACGACGACCTCGAGGTCCATCGTCGTCGACTCGACGCGGAGGTCGACGAAACTGAACGGCGCCGGGTGGGCGGCGGCCGGCGCGGGAACCCCGGCCACGGCGGCCAGGCCCGCGCACACGGCGAGGCGGTGCGCCAGGCGGATCATGCCCGACAATGGTAACGCAGACGCGCGCGCCCCCGACCCCATTGCGTCAACAGCCCGCGAAACGCCCCGCGGCATTGCGAGCGGCGGCGCCGTGGCTGGACCTGTCGGTCAGTTCGGCGCCGGGAACGCGAAACGCCCCGCGGCATCGCAGGCGGCGACGCTTCCCGCCGGACCGCGTCGTTCGCCGGTCGAACGTGCCCGACGTGCGCTCGTCTCACGCCCTGTCAGGCGGGCGCTCTCCGCCCGCTGGCGCACGTTCGCCGGCGCCTCGCGGGCGCGGTGCGACACGGGAGTTCCACCACGGGCCGCCAGGGGCGCCCGCTCGACGAAGGCTTATACTGACCCGTGCGTAGCCGCCGTTTATCTGGCGGCCCGAACCGGGCGCCGCGGCCCGGAGGGAGGACCACCATGTACGGAGCCATGACCCGCCGTCAGGCCATGCGGAATCTTGCCGCCCTGGGCCCGGCCGCTCTCGCCGCGCCGGCCGCCGGCGGTCCGCGGCCGGCATCCCCGCCGGCCGGCGCCCGCGCGGCGCAGGAAGCGCCCCTCGGGCCCTACGACCCCGGCGTACTGCCCGCCGGGGTGCGCTCGCGCTTCGTCCACGGCGTCAACGGCCTGCGCGTCCACGTCCTCGAGGCCGGCTTCGACGGCGACCGTCCGGGCCTGCTGCTGCTGCACGGCTTTCCCGAACTGGCCTACAGTTGGCGCAACGTGCTCGTGCCGCTGGCCGACGCGGGCTACCACGTCTTCGCCCCCGACGTGCGGGGCTACGGGCGGACCACGGGCTGGGACGCCGACTACGACGGCGACCTCGCCTCGTTCCGCCGGCTCAACGTCGTGCGCGACGCCCTGGGGCTGGTGCGCGCCTTCGGCTACCGCGAGGTGGCCGCGGTCGTCGGCCACGACTTCGGCTCGCCCATCGCGGCGTGGTGCGCGAGAATCCGGCCCGACGTGTTCCGATCGGTGGCGCTGATGAGCGCCCCCAACGGCGGCGCCCCGACCCTGCCGTTCGACACCGCGGACGATCCGCCGGCGGCCCCCGCCCCGCCGGGCCCGACGCTGTTCGACGACCTCGCGGCGCTGCCGAGGCCCCGGAAGCACTACCAGCAGTACTACCGGACGCGCGAGGCCAACGCCGACATGTGGCGGGCGCCGCAGGGGCTGCACGCCTTCCTGCGAGGCTACTACCACTACAAGAGCGCCGACTGGCCGGGCAACCGGCCCTACCGGCTCGCGGCGCGGACCGCGGCCGAGATGGCGAAGATGCCGACCTACTACGTCATGGACCTCGCCGACGACATGGCCGAGACCGTCGCCAGGCACATGCCGTCGGCCGACCACGTCGCCGCCAACACCTGGCTGCCCGACGACGCGCTGCGGGTCTACACCGAGGAGTACGGCCGCACCGGCTTCCAGGGGGGCCTGAACCACTACCGATCGGGAGGCGTCGGCGCCGCCGAGCAGCAGCTCTTCGCGGGCGTGACCATCGACCAGCCGTCGATCTTCATCGCCGGGGCCGCCGACTGGGGCAGCTACCAGAGCCCGGGCGCCCTGGAGCGGATGCAGGAGCAGGCGTGCACCGACATGCGCGGCGTGCGCATGGTCGACGGGGCCGGCCACTGGGTGCAGCAGGAGCAGCCGGAAGAGACGGCCCGTCTCCTCGTCGAGTTCCTGCGCGGACAGGCGTAGCCGAGCGGCGCACCGGAAGGCGGCGCCGATGGTTCGCCGCGACGGAAGCGCGGAACCTCGGCGTTCCGCCGCACGGCGGGTCTGTCGGAAGCCGCGCCCCTTGTCCTCGGCGAGCCCGCCTCCGGCCGGCTCGTCCCGGCAGCCCCTTGCGAGAACCCGTCAGCCGACTCCCGGAGGGCGGTCCCCGCGCTGAACGTCCGTCCGGGCCCGCCCGGACCCCGGCGGGCGCCCGCGGTCCTCCGCCCCTTGTCGTATCTTCTCGACGCACCATGAGGGCCACAAGATGAGTCATGGAGAGACCCGCGGCGCACCGCCGCGAATCGAGTACCTGAAGGTGGCCAATTTCCGGGTCCTTCGCAACGTGGAGCTCAGGAAGCTGACGCCGATGACCGTGCTGCTCGGACCCAACGGCAGCGGCAAGTCCACCGTGTTCGACGTGTTCGCCTTCCTCGCCGAGTGCTTCCACGCCGGTCTGCGCCGGGCCTGGGACCGCCGCGGAAAAGCCCGGGAACTGAAGACCCGCGGCTCCGAAGAACCGGTGGCGATATGGATCAAGTACCGCGAGGCGCCAGGGACTCCCCTCATCACTTATCATCTCGCGGTCGATGAAGAGTCCGGCGCACCCGTCGTCGTCCACGAATGGTTGAGTTGGAAGCGTCGTGGATGGGGAGCGCCCTTCCGTTTCCTCGAGTACCAGAACGGCCGGGGGAAAGCCGCGAGCGGCGAAGTCCCCGACGCGCAGGACCAGCGCGCAGACACGCCGCTCAAGTCTCCCGACCTGCTCGCGGTCAACGCGCTCGGACAGTTCCAGGAGCACCCCCGGGTCGCCGCGCTGCGCGACTTCATCATGGGTTGGCACGTGTCGCACCTGTCGGCGGAGAGCGCCCGAGGACAACCGGAAGCCGGCCCCCACGAACGGCTGACCCGCACCGGCGACAATCTGGCCAACGTCATCCAGCACCTCGACGAACGCCACCCGCAACGGCTGGAACGCATCTTCGATACGCTGCGCCGACGAGTGCCGCGCATCGAAAGCGTGGTGGCCGACACCATGCAGGACGGCCGGCTGCTGTTGCAGATCAAGGATGCCCCGTTCGACCATCCCGTGCTGGCCCGGTTCGCGTCCGACGGCACGCTGAAGATGCTGGCGTACCTGGTGCTCCTGCACGATCCCGAACCGCCCCCCTTCATCGGGATCGAGGAACCCGAGAACTTCCTGCACCCGAGACTGCTGTACGACGTCGGCGAGGAATGCCGAGCCGCCAGCGCGCGTACCCAACTGCTCGTCACGACCCATTCACCGTATTTCCTGAACGCCATGCGCGCCGAGGAGGTCCGCGCCTTGTGGCGCGACCGGAACGGCCACACGCAGACCCGGCGCGTGGACGAATGCCGAGGCGTGTCCGAGTTTATGGACGCCGGCGCGACGCTCGGCGATCTGTGGATGGAGAATCAGTTCGGAGCCGGCGACCCGTTGACGAATCAGGACGCGCCGACCCGCCCTTCGACCTGCACTTGACGAACCGAAATGACCAAGTGAAAATACGTTGCGGAGGGGGCAACCGGGATGAAGAAGGAACCCGTCCAGAAGCAGGTGCTGGCCGCGGCGCAACGCCTCTGCGAAACCCGGGGCGACTGGACTTTCAAGCTTGCCGAGGTCGTGCGGTTGCTGCCCGGCGTCAACGAGTCGACGGCGCGGACGGAAATCACCGGCCGATGCTGCGTGAACGCGCCCGATCATCACGCGCACCGCTGGCCGTACTTCCGCCGCGTGGGGCGTGGTCGATACCGGATCGAACCGGCCTTCCGCCGGGCTCCTCCGGCGCCCGCGGCCCCTTGGCGCGTCCGCCCGGAACGTGCCGGCGCCTTGAAGGTCGCAGAGGTCACGCCGGCGTACGGCGAAGACCACGTCGGCACGCGGGACGCCGTCCATGCCGTGGTCACCGCGAGCGACGGCTGGTACGTCGCCGAGTGCCTGGAGATCGCCGTCGTCACCCAGGCAAGGTCGCTCGACGCCCTGCTCGCGAACCTTCGCGAGGCGCTGGCCCTGCACCTGGACGGCGAGGATCCCGCCCGGCTCGGCCTGTCGCCCGCGCCGCGGCTGTTCGTCAGCTTCGAGGCGCCGCTGGTCGGAGTCTGATGCCGCGTCTGCGACGACTCTCGTCCAGCGACGTGTTGCGTATCCTTCACCGGTTCGGTTTCGAGGCCGCTACCCAACGCGGCAACCACGTCAAGCTGGTGCGAGTCTCATCCTCCGGAGAGAAACAGATCCTGATCGTCCCCATCCACTCGAATCTGGCAGTCGGCGCCCTGCACGCCATCCAGCGGCAAGCGACGCGCCTCGTGCCTTCGGTCGAGCTGCGTCGAGCGTTTTTCGCGGACTGACGCGCTCGCCCTCCGCCGCGCCGGATCACCCGCGGGCGGCGGCGAGGCTGGCGTTCAGCCGCTCTTCGACGGCGCGGGCGCTGATGACGCCGGCGTAGACGTAGAGCCGGGCGGGCAGCTTCTCGTCGAGGACCTCCTCGCTGACCCGCAGGCGGCGGCTGACGGCGAAGACGACGGCGTGCGGCAGACCCGCCTCGACCAGGTCGACGCGGCGCCAGACCGCCTCGCGGCTCCAGTAGCCCAGCACTTCGAAGTAGACGCGGCGGCCGGTGCCGGCGTGGGTGAAGACGAGGTCGGGGACGCACAGGTCGGCGCCCGGCAGGTCGAGCAGCTCGTGCGCCGTCTCTACGGTCCACGCGGTCTTCATGCCGCGGAACCGGTCGCGCAGCCGGGCGACTTCGTCCGGCAGCCGCTCGTCGGCGGGGGCGGCGGCCGGCGCCGGCTCGCCCTCCAGATGGAACTCCAGGGCCTGCCGATCGGCCCCCCACCGCACGTCGGCGTCGAGCTTCCAGCGGCAACCGCACGCGTCGAGCGCCGGCAGCAGCAGCGCCAGCCGCAGGCCGTAGGCGGTGACGGACCGGAACAGGCTGAACGGACCGTCGATCTCGATGCGCCACACGCCGGCGGAGGGCCGGGTCGCGGCGTACAGCAGCCGGTGGAACTTCAGCCGCCGGAAGAAGACGCGGAACCCGCCGGGGTCGGGGCGCTCGAACGTGACGACGACGCGCACCGCCCGCAGCAGGACCGCCTGCCGCTGCGCGGTCTCCCAGGCGGCTACGAGGGCCGGGCCGTCGAGCGCGTCGAACCGCGTGAGGACGTGCTGCGCCCGGAGGTCGGCGAACAGCGCGCCGGGGACGTCGCGCGCGGGCAGGCCGCACTCGCCCGCCGCGGCCGCGAGAACCTCCCCGGCGTCGAAGCGCGCCGCGTCGCCGAGGGCGCGCCGGGCCGCGGCGGCGCGCGCGAAGACCGCGCGGCGGAGCGCGGGGGGGTCCACGTCGTCCCGGGGCGCGAAGACGCAACGGTCCTCGACGAGCTTCCGCAGCCCCTTGAGGAGCTTGTAGTCGGTGGACTCGCCCGGCACGTCGTCGCAGGCGGCCGCGAACGCCGCCCGCGTCCGGCCGACCCCGGCCCGGGCGGCCGCCACGTACCCCTCGGCCGCCGCGAGCGCGCGCTCCCGCTCGCCGCGCTTCAACCGCCGCGCCTCGAGGCGGCCGCCGCGGCGGCGAACCCGCAGGAGGTCAGTCGTCAGCATGGGACTCCCGGCGGCGGTCGCTGGTGAACACCTCCGTCGTGTCGTTGGCGACCAGCTCGTACAGGACCGCGGTCTTGTCTCCCTGCCGGCGGAGGATCCGGCCCAGCCGCTGCACGTGCTCGCGCGCCGACCCGCTGCCGGAGATGACGATGCCGACGTTCGCGGCCGGCAGGTCCACGCCCTCGTTCAGGACCTTCGAGGTGACGAGCGCGTTGTACGCGCCGGCGCCGAAGTCGTCGAGGATGCGGGTGCGCTCCGAGACCTTCGTCTGGTGCGTGATGATCGGCAGCAGGAAGCGGCGCGACAAGCCGTACGCGGCGCGGTTGCGCTCGGTGAACAGCAGCGCGCGGTCGCGCCGGTGCCGGTGCAGCAGGTCCTCCACGTAGGCCAGCTTGGACGGCGCCGCGAAGGCCAGCTCCTTGTGCCGCTGGTAGGCGGCCATCGCCCGCCGCCCCTCGGCGCTCCGCGACGAGCGGATGATGAACTGCGCCCACCCGTCGGGGCGCGACATCCGGATGCCCTGGCGCGCGACGAACGCGCGGTAGACGCCGCGCGCCTCGTCGTAGGCCCCGCGCTCGTCGTCGGTCAGCTCCACGAGAATCCGCTCGACGGTGAAGTCGGCGAGGTACCGGCCGGCGAGGTCGCGGACCTGCTTGCGGTAGACCACGGGGCCGACCAGGGAATCGAGGTCGGCGTGGCGGCCGTCCGCGCGTTCCGGGGTCGCGGTCAGGCCGAGCCGGTACGGGGCGAGGCAGCGCTCGGCCGCGAGCGCGTAGGCGGGGCCGGGCAGATGATGGCACTCGTCGAACACCGCGAGGCCGAAGCGGGCGCCGAGGTGCTCCATGTGGAGGAAGGCGGAGTCGTAGGTCGAGACGGTGATGGGCTCGACCAGGTGGTCGCCGCCGCCGATGACGCCGATCTCGCGCCGGAACCGCCCGCGCAGCAGCCCGTGCCACTGCGCGACCAGGTCGAGGGTGGGCGCCACCACGATGGTGTCGCGGCGCACCGCGTCGATGGCCAGCAGACCGACCTCGGTCTTCCCGGCGCCGGTCGGCAGGACGACCACCCCGCGCCCGTGCGCGGCGCGCCACGCGTCCACCGCCTCGGTCTGGAACGGCCGGGGCTCCCGGCGGACCCGCAGGCCGCCGTCCAGGCCGCCGTAACGCCGGGCCTCGTCCTCGTACGCGATCCGGCGGCCGGCGAGCGCCCGGACCACCGGCGCGTAGGCGGCGGCCGGGGCGCGGAACCGCCGGGTCCGGGGGTCCCACCGGCACGCGGCCGGCAGCGGCGCATCGGACCCCGCGTCGAATCCGCCGATGTCCAGCGTGCCGGCGTCGAAGCGGAGGCGTACGGTCATCTCGCGCGTCGGGGCGGCGCTTCGCCGCCCATCATACGCGGCCCCGGCGGCCCGGGACGATCCGGCGTCGGCGCGGAGTTGACTCTGCGGCCGGGTGGTCTATGCTGTGCCCAGGCGCATGGCGCGCCCCCACGGCGGCCGGCGGCGACCGTCGAAGCCCTGCGAACCGTCGAAGTCCTGCGAGAGGAGTCCACCATGTCCAAGCTCAGTCGGCTCGACCGGCGCGCCTTCCTGCGCGGCGCCGGCATGACCGCGGTCGCGGGCGCCGCCGGCGCCCGGGTTCCCCTCGGGGCGGAAGCCGGCGGCGCGGCCCGGCGGCAGGGCGGCGCCTACGACTTCGACACCATCTACGACCGCATCGGGACCGACTCGTCGAAGTGGGACGCCCAGATCGCCCGCTACGGCCGCGACCGGATCGAGGTCGGCATGGGCACCGCCGACCAGGACTTCCGCATCGCGCCGCCCATCACCCGCGCCCTCCGCGGCCGGATCGGGCACGAGAACTACGGCTATCTGACGATTCCGGCCTCCTACAAGGAGTCGATCGTCGCCTGGAACCGGCGGCGCTACGGGCTCGACGTCGACCCCGACGCCATCCTGCACGCGCCGGGCGTCCACCCCGCGGTCATCAGCACCCTGCGCGCGTTCTGCCCGCCGGGCAGCAAGGTGCTCCTGCAGACGCCGGCCTACAACGGGTTCTACACCGACGTCCGGGTCGTCGGCTGCGTCGCCGAAGAGAGCCCCCTGCGGCTCGTCGACGGCCGGTACCGGATGGACTTCGAGGATCTGGAGCGCCGCATCGACCACGACACGCACGCGTTCATCCTGTGCAACCCGCACAATCCCACGGGCAACGTCTGGCCGCGGTCGGACCTCGCGACCCTCGGCGAGATATGCCTGCGCCGGCGGGTGGTGGTGGTGTCCGACGAGATCCACTGCGACTTCGTCACCCGGGGCCACGCCTACACGCCCTTCGCCGCCCTCGACGACGAGGCCGTCGTCCGCAACAGCGTCACCTGCAAGTCGGTGAGCAAGTCGTTCAACCTGTCGATGCTGAAGTGCGCCTACCTGTTCTCGACCAACCCCGACTATCTGGACCGGATCCGGGGCGTCGGACAGCACCGGCAGGCGATGAACACCCTGGGGATCGTGGCGGCCGAGGCCGCGTACAACGAGTGCGAGGACTGGCTCGACCAGCTCCTGGAGTACATCGACGGCACCCTGGACTTCGTCGAATCGTACGTCGGCGCGAACGTGCCGGGCGTGGAGACGGTCAAGCCGGAGGGGACCTATCTGGCGTGGCTCGACACCGCGGCGGCGATGGAGGCGGCCGGCATGAAGCAGGCGGCGGAGGCCGCGGACCGGCCCACCACCCCCGAACGGGAGTTCCAGCGCTACCTGGTGGACCACGCGCACGTCCACCTGAACCCGGGGTCGGACTACGGGCTGGGCGGCGACGGCCGCATGCGGATGAACGTCGCCACCTCGCGCCGGCTCGTCGAGCGGGCGCTCGGCAACCTGGCGCAGGCGCTGGCCGCGGTGTGACGGCGGCGCGCCTCCGCGGGCTGCGGTGCGCGGGGCTCCTCGGCTGCATGGCGGGGACCCCGCGACGGTCCGGCGCTGACGGACCGGCTCGGCATCCGGTACGGGGCGACGGTCGTCGCGCCCCTCCACGCGCACCCGGTCGTCCTCGCGGCGTGGCGGTTCTGACCGTCGGCGGGCGCCGCGGGAGGCGGCCGGCAGGGACTGCAGGACGTCACCGCGCGCGGCTCGACGTGCGCAGGCGCCGGATCTGGCTCACCGCCGCCTCGATCTGCATCTCGACGATCCGCTCGCCGTACTCCGCCGTCGCCCGCGCCGGCGTGCCGACGACGCCGTTGCCGGCGCCGCCGGTGCCCGGCTCCATCCGGCCGCGCCGGATCAGGGCCGGGTCGAGGAACAGCAGGGCCGACGTGTCGTGCATGCCCGCGTGCGTGCCCACGTCCTCCGGCCGCTCGCCCTGCTCGACCAGCCACTCGTCGCCGCGGCCCGGGTAGTAGTCGGTCAGATGGTGCACGCGCGCCGGCCCGTCGGCCCATTCCGCGTTCAGCCGTTCCGCAACCGCCGCCTGCGACGCCTGGTTGCCGCCGCTGTCGCCCATCAGCGCGACGTCGACGAACCCGTGGCGGACGAGGCTGCGCGCGGCGTACTCCAGCACCTGCTCGAACACCGCGGGCGGGGTGGTGATGGTGCCGGGAAAGCGCATGTGGCCGCTGGGCGGATCGACGTCCCCCTCCGGCACGTAGGCCATCACCGGCGCCACCAGCGCGTCCCCCAGCCGGCGCGCCGTCTCCCCCGCCTTGTGCCGCACCAGGTAGTTGTGCTTCCCCAGCACCATGTGCGGCCCGTTCTGCTCGGTGCCGCCGGTCGGGACGATGACCGTCGTCGTCCCGGCCGCAACCGCGTCGCGCACCTCGGTCCAGGTCAGCTCCTCGAGAAACACCGTGTCCGGCGCCTGCCCGAAGGCGGCGCCGGTCATGCCGGCCGCGACGGTCGAGCCGACGGCGAAGAACAGGACGACCGCTCTCATGCGCCCTCCCCCCTTTTGGACGTGCCCGATACGGCCCTTCTCACGCCTTGTCAGGCGGGCGTTTCTGCCCGCTGGCGCACTCGCCGCTCTCGATGCGGCCGGGGTTCCACCACGGGCCGCGGACGCTTCCTCCGGCGCCGCCCGCGTCCCTGCTCGGCCGCCGCGGGAGACGGTCGTCCCTCGGCCCCGCCGGCGGCCGGGCGCACCCGGCCGTCCATATCCATCCTCATCCGCCTTCCTGCTCCGGCGCGCGGACGTAGTCCAGGCCGTACATCCTGAACACGGCGGGCCGGGCCGCGCGTTCTTCGGGAAACTGTTCGAGACCCGACACGTCGTGCAGGGAACGGAAGACCTTCAGCGCCGCGCCGTCCGACAGGCGCACCTCCACCGCAACGCCGTCCCCGGTAAAGACGACCAGCGCCCGACGACGGTCCGCGGAGATGCTTATCTTGCCCGCGGCGCGCGCGAAGAGCCCCTGCAACGCTTCCGGCGCGCCGGCGTTGGGGAAGATCGTCGTCTCGCGGCCGTCCGCGAGGTCCACCATCAGCAGCCTCGACGGGCCGTACGCGCCGTCACTGCCCTGATTGTCGAACAGCAGGAACCGCGAACCCTTCCAGTGGTGAACGGCGTGCTGATGGCGGAAGCTGCCCCGCACCAGCCGCTTCACGCGCCCGGACCCGGCGTCGAGAATCGCGAACGCGCTCACGTTCCGCATGGACACCACCAGGTCCCCGGGCGACACGCCCCACACGTCCTGCGCGTCGCCGCCGACCCGGTCGACGTAATTCGCGTGGAGAGGATTGCAGGGGACCCGCCGGCGCAGCCCGGACGGATGGGAGCCGTCGAGCAGGACCGGCGCGAACGGCGAGTCCAGCATCGCGCCCATCACGTCGATGCGGTCGAGGAGACGCCCGTCCCCGTCGATGACCGCCACGGAATCCCAGGAAGGGTCGGCCCGGGGGCAGTCGAGCGTGAACGCACTGCCCGCACCCTCGATGGGAATGGCTATGGACCCGTTGCCCATCGAGCGCCCGGGCACCAGAGCCGAGCCGTCGTCCTCCAGATGCGGCCAGTGCCGACTGTAGTCTCGACGGAACCAGACCGGATATCCCCGGCGGTCGATCCGGGCCACGCCGACGGTAAGCGGAACGGAAGTGCCGTTGTCGTTGAAGAACGTCACCAGCAGGTCGCCGTTCGGGTACCGCGAAATCCCGAACGGCGTGACGTCCCGAACGAAAGAGAAGCCCGGGTCGAGCTCGTGGGGGAACTCGCCGGTCGCGGCGTCGTGCGCCGCCTGCTCCAGAGCGTCGGGCCGCAGCGGCCAGGCGTGCGCGGCTTCGCCGTCCGTCCCGAACTGCACGGCCAGGCATCCCCATTCCGGGCAGACGTCCATGAACTGGAAGCGGCCGCCGTACCAGAGCACCGGTTCGTGGAGCGAACCGCCGTCCAGGAACTCGATGCGGCTCGCAATCGTGCTCCCGGACAGCGGCGAATCCGGTGACTCTCTCACGCGCGCGCCGCCAGACTTCTTCGTCCAGAACTCCCTGAACGTTCCGTCGTCCACGATCTCGTAAGGGTCTCGCGGCGTGTCCAGCGTCGTCAGAAGGTCGGAGGCGATCGACGCTCCGTACGGCGCCGCGAGCGCGCCGAGGGCGAACGACGCCAGGGCGCTGGTCGCCGCGAGCAGGAGCAAGCGGCCCCTGTCGCGGACGTATCCGCGGAGACCGCGCCGGTCTCGGCCGTCCGGCCTGCGAGGAGAACCCGCGTTCGGGAGTGCGGGATGGTTCACGTGCGGTATCATAATTCGATACCGCGGCGGCAGCCGCACGCGGGGGATGCCGGCGGCGGCCGGCGAGCGGCGGCCACGAGGAGCAGTCGCACATGATCACGCGCACTCTGGCCGCCGCCGGCATGGCGATCGCGGCCCTCGCCGCGCTCGGGTGTCAGCGCGAACCGGACGACCTGCGCGGCGAGCTGCACGCGATGCTCGACACCATCGAGGAAATCGCCCGCGACGAGATCGAGATACTGGAGGACGTGCTCGAACGACCCGGCCGGCCGAGCCTCCGTCCGGTCTGGCGCGACCGCCTCGACGAGGCGATCGCCGCCGTCGATCGGTTGCCGGCCCTGCGCGCGGACATCGACGCCTCTACCGACGCCGAGCTCGCCGGGGCCGTCGGCTCCATCGTGGTGTCGGTGGTGGAAGAAATGCGGCGCGCCATCGACGAACGCATGCGGACCCTGCGGGAGGAGCTCTCCGGACCGCGGGTGGCTTGACACCCCTGTCCGACCCACGGCCGCCCCGCGCCGGACGCCGCCGGCGGACTCCACGCCGCGAAGTAGAGGGACCATGTCCTGTCGGACGCCCGCCGCCGCCTCGACCACGCCCGTCCGGGACGCGGGCGGTCAGGAGACGAGACGAGGCGGACCGGCCAGGGCGCGCGCCGGATGCCTCCTCGCCGCCTGGCTGCTGCTCGCCGGACATCCGGTTCGCGCCGGGCAGGACCCGCCGCCGCGGACGGGCACGGGGGGCCTGCTCCAGCAGCGTTGCCGGCTCTACTTCGAGTTCCTCGGCCGCACCGGGGCCGGGCGGGAAGACACGTTCAACCAGGACCCGTTCGGCATGGGGTACTGCGCCGGCCTCGTCCGCGGGGTCGTGATCGCGACCCCGGCGCTCATGCCCGGCCGGGTCTGCGTGCCGCCGGGCACGACCGTCGCCGAGGTCGTCCGCCGGGTGGTTCTCTACATCGACGACCACCCCCGGGAACGCGGCGAGCAGGACGTGGAACTCGTGCTCAGGACCCTGGAAGACCGGTTCCGCTGCCCGTAGCCGCCCAGGGTGGAACCTCGCGTCGCACTGCGCCCGAAGGGCCGGGGGGCCGCCGGCGGCGGACAGAGAACGTCCGGCCGACGTGAGCCGGCGCCAGCCGGTAGAACGAGACCGGCCTGTTTCCAGGCGAACGAGGACGAACGCCAGCGGCCGAGGCCTGCGCATCGTCTCCTTCGGCCTGTTCCAGGCGAGCGAGGACGAACGTGGACTACACTGGGCGGATGCGGAACCGCCGGACGTCCGGCCGACGCCATATCGGGAACCCGCCGGCGGACAGAGAACGTCCGGCGGACAAAGAACGCCCGGTGGGCAGGGAAAGCCCGGCTGACAAGGCGCGGCGGCGGCGCACGTCGGGCACGTTCGACCGACGGGCAACGCCGTCAACCGGGGCGGGGCCTTTCGCCGCGGGCTGCCTGGCCGGCGTGCTGTGCGCCGCCTGCGGCGCCGGCGGGCCGGAACCGGACCCGGACCCGGGGCCGCGGCCCGACTTCCAGCCGACGGCGACCGTCGAAGAACTGATGCGCTCGGTGATTGACCCGGCGGCGGACGGACTGTGGGACGCGGTGGTCATCACCTCGACCCTCGACGGCATCGAACGCCGCGTGCCGGACAGCGACGAAGACTGGCTGGCCCTGGAGCACCACGCGGTGCGGCTGCTCGAGGCGGGGAACCTGCTGCAGATCGAGGGCCGTCCGATCGCCGCCGCCGACTCGGTGTCGGAGCTGCCGGGCATCGACCTCGAACCCGCCGACATCGCGGTCCGGGTGGCCGCGCAGTACGACGTCTGGCTGCGGACGGCCCGCGAGCTGCACGCGGCCGGCGTGACGGCGCTGGACGCGGTGCGGGCGCGCAACGTCGACGCCCTCCTCGCGTCGGGAGACCGTCTCGACGCGGCGTGCGAGAGCTGCCATTCCCGCTTCTGGTACCCGGACGCGGCGGCGGAGGGGGAATCGGAACCCTGACCGCCCGCGGCGGAACCCGTGCCTGACCGGGCGGCCGAACGCCCCACCTGACCGTGATGAGGGGGAATCGGAACCCTGACCGTCCGCGGCGGCACCCGCGCCGCACGGGCGGCCGTCCTCCCGCCTGACCGGGGATGCGCGGCCGAGCGCATTGCCTGCCGCCCGACCCGCCGGGAGAGCGCGCCGGCGCATGGATCGAAGGCCGGGCGGCGGCGGAACCCGCGCCGCACCGGGCGCAGCCGGCGCGGCGCGGGAACGACACGCGGCGGCTACGGCCGGATGGGCGTGCCGTCCGGCCTCGTCAGCTCGGCGCAGCACATGCCGAACGTGCCCGGCGCCCGCGAGGGCTGCCCCACCGCCTTGATCTCGTCGCCGGCCCTGATCGTGTCCGGAGTCCAGCCCCGCCGGGTCATGGAGACCGCCGCCCCCATCTCGATCTCCCAGTGAATCGTCTCGCCGTCGTCGCCCGGCGCGTCGACGTAGAGGAACGAGTGCGGGTTCCGGAACACGAACCGGGTCACCGTGCCGGTCGCCTCGACCTGCTTCTCCGGGTCATAGAAGGGTCCGCTCGCGTGATGGGCGATCGTCGGCGCCGCCGCCGCGGCCGCCAGCGCCGCCCCTGCAATCCACAAGATAGCCTTCACAACGTCCTCCTCGGAACTGGAACACGATCCACGACGGGCAGGTCTTCACTGGTACTTCGGAATCAGGAACCGGCGGGGATGGCCCGCCTGCTCGGCGTCGCAGCCGTAGAGCTGCAACTTGTAGCCCTCCGGCGCCGGCAGCCAGCGGGTGGTGTAGGAAGTCGGCTCGCGGAGGAACATGGGGTCTTCGACGGTCAGGGTCAGTCTCAGTTCGTCGCCCTCCCGCCAGTAGCGCTCCGTCACCTGCTTCTGCTGAGACGACGGAATGCCGTTGTAGTCGTCGAAGCCGGTGACGTCGAACACGAAGTTCGTCGTCTCGACGTGCAGGGCGCCGTCTTCGTAGCGCCCGACCGAGAAGCCCTGGACCGTGAACTCGTTGGCCGGCGGCTCGCGGCCGTCGAGCCAGACGGTGCGGATCTGGTCGTCCTTCTCGTAGCGGAACAGCACCCGGTCGGGCCACTGCGTGACCTCCATCATGTAGGGGTCGTACTGCAGGGCCGGCGACGCGGAAGGGACGCAGTCGTACTTCGGGGCGATCGCCTCGTCGAACACCGACTGGTACGCCAACCCGCGCTCGTTCAGCACCGGGAAGTTCTCGCCGGGCACCCACGGCATGTTCGGGCCGTTGACGGGCCGGACCCCGCCGCCCCCGTTCCACACGCCGTCGAGGTCGGGCGCCCCGGACGGATCGACGGCGGTCTGGGCGGACGCCGGAGGACCGGCGCACGCGACCGCCAGCGCCGCCCCGGCCGCCCACCGCGGAAACCGGCCGGCCGTTCCCCGGCCGCGGGTACTGGTCACGATCATGTCTCCCTCCCCGTCTCCTCGCCACGCGCCCGCACCCGGACGCGCGGCGCGCTCCCCCTCGGTTCGTCAGCGACGATTCTACCACCGCCGGCGCCAGCAGCCCGTGGCGAAATCCCCGCTGCATTCGACGGGCGCTGCATCCCGGCTGAACTGCGTTGTTCGTCGGTCGCATATGGCCGATATGCTCCCTCCTCACGCCTTGTCAGCCGGGCGCCCCGCCCGTCTCGGTGCGACGCGGGGTTTCGCCACGAGCTGCTAGAAACGCGGGTTCACGACGTTGTTGAAGATGGACCCGAACGTGTAGCTGAATCCGAACGAGAGGCGATACCGCGAATCGGTGGCGAGCTGCCGCCGCTCGATCAGGATCTCTTCGTCGGTCAGCTCCTCCTTGGCGAGATACAGCTGGTTGCGGACCAGCTCGGCGCGCGCGCTCGCGAACACCGACAGCCCCCGCACGACCCGGAACGACAGGTTGCCGAACACCGACGTGCTGTACTTGCTCCAGTCGTTGACGTAGTTGTCGTAGCGCAGGCGGATCCGGCTGTCGCCCCAGGGCTGCTCCACGTCGAAGGTGATCTCGACCTCCTGCGCGGCCAGGGTCTCCCCCGTCTTCCCGAAGATCGTCTCCTCCAGATAGTCGAACGACTCCAGCCCCAGCTCCCAGGCGAACGTCAGGCTGCGGCGGGACGATTCGGAGTAGGGGAACACGTTGAACTCCAGGCCCGGGAGCACCTGGATCCGCCGGTCCTGGTTCAGGAACGTCGACGCGCTGGCTCCCCCGCGGATCGAGGCGCCCCAGTGGTCGCCGAGGCTCTTGACGATCTGCCCGTCCAGGTCGTGGCGGGTCCGCACGTCCGCGAAGTCGCCGGTGCTGAGCTCGGTCACCGTCTCCCGGTACGAACCGTCGAGCTCCATCCGGACGATCCAGTCCTCGGTGGTGCGGTTCGCCGACGCCGACCCGCTGAAGTCGCTCCGCCGCCGGGACGCCTCGCCGGACACCCGGGCGTTGGCGCTGAGCCGGAACACCCAGAAGTTCCAGGGATCGTCGTCGGGCTGGGCCATCACCGGCCGCCGTCCCCCGCCCGCGAAACCCGTCCCGAACCCGGCCCCGGCTCCGATCTCGATGTCGCGGGCCATCGGCGTATCGATGATGTAGTGGAGAAAGCCGACCCGCAGGACCTGGGCGAACCCCGCGCGGGTCTCGTCGTCGGTGTCGGTGCGGCTCTCGGGATACGTATAGGTGACGCCCCGGCCGGCGAACTCCCCGACCCCGATGAAGTCCAGGGTGTGGAGACGCCCGCCGCCGCTCGTCTCGGCCGTGACCAGCACGTGCACCTGCGCGTCGCGGCGATCGCGTACGTAGTTGACGAAGGCGATCTCGCGCCTCAGGTAGTCGAAGTCGCACCGGTTGCAGTCGAGGAACACCCGGAGCGCCGCCGCCCCCCGGCCCGCGTCCTGCGCGCCGCCCACGCCCGCCCCGATGCAGAAGGCGCAGACGACCCACGCCAGCCGCCCTCGACCCAACGCCACCTCCCTGACGCGCGGCGCCCCCCGGGAACCGCCGCCGCGGCGCCGCTTCCCGCTCCGCCGACCTCTCCGGGAATCCGCGGGACGGCGCGGCGCTCCCGCCGCCGACCGAACCCCGTCAGTATACGGCGCGCCGCGGCCGACCGGAGGGCGCGGGGCTCCCCGGCCGCCGGCGGACGGGAGCGGCGGGGTTCCCCCCGGCCCGCACCTGCGGTAGCATGATTCGGTGCCGGCCGCGGCTCCCGCCCCGGAGGGGCGGCGCCGCGGCGCTTCCAGGAGAGACCTTCGATGAGCGCGAGCAGATCCGCGGTTCGATCGACGATGCGACTCGGCCTCCTCGTCCTCGCGGGCGGCGGTCTGGCGCTGGCCGCCTCCGCCCCCGCGCGCGCCGGCGCCGGCGGGCCGCCGCTCGTGGCCGCTGCCCGGGCGGCCGACGCCGAGGCGGTCGAGCGCCTGCTGCGGGACGGTGCGGACGTCGACCAGCGTCAGCCCGACGGCGCCACCGCCCTGCACTGGGCCGCGTTCCGCAACGACGAGCGGACGGCCGCGCTCCTGATCGGGGCGGGGGCCGCGGTCAACGCGGCCAACGAGCTCGGCGCGACCCCGCTGTGGCTCGCGGCCGAGAACGGCAGCGCGGCGATGATCGAACGCCTGCTCGCGGCCGGCGCCGACGCGGACGCCGCGCTGCCGGGAGGCGAGACGCCGCTCATGACCGCGGCGCGGTCCGGCAGCGCCGGGGGCGTGCGGGCCCTCGTCGAGGCCGGCGCCGACGTGAACGCGGCCGAGCGGTCGCGCGGCCAGACCGCGCTGATGTGGGCGGCGGCGCAGGGGCATCTCGACGTCGCCCGCCTCCTCGTGCGCCACGGGGCGGACGTCGAGGCCCGCTCGAAGACCCGCCCGCGGCTGATGCACGCCGAAAGCACCAACGCGTCGCAGTACGACCAGGGCGTGACGTGGAACCGGGGCGGGTTCACGCCGCTGCTGTTCGCCGCGCGGCACGGCCGCGTCCGCGTGGCGGACGTCCTGCTCGACGGCGGCGCCGCCGTGGACAACCCCGCCCCGACCGGCGCGAGCCCGCTCGCGGTCGCCGCCCACAGCGGCCACGGCGCGTTCGCCGCCCATCTCCTGGACCGCGGGGCCGACCCCAACGCCATGGGCGCCGGATACGCCGCCCTGCACGCGGCCGTGCTGCGCGGCGACCGCGCGCTGGCGCGGACCCTGCTCGCCCACGGCGCCGACCCGAGCCTCCGGCTGCGGGCGGGCACGCCGTTGCGGCGGGCGAGTCAGGACTGGGCGTTCAACCCGGCGCTGGTCAGCGCGACCCCCTACTGGCTCGCGGCCTGGTTCCACGACGCCGACGTCATGCGCGACCTCGCGGAGGCGGGCGCCGACCCGCGGGCGACGACCCTGGAGCGCTGGCGCGGGGTGTTCGAACGCGCCGGCGGCGTGGGACCGCCGCATCTCGCCGGCGGGTTCGTCCCCCCCCTGGTCGCGGCGGCGCGGGGGCCCGCCAACCGCGGACGGTTCTTCAACACGTCGCTGCGCGACCCCGACGCCGAGGAGCGCCGGACGCTGGCCGCGGTCCGGGCCGCCGTCGAGCTCGGCGCCGACGTCGACGCCGCGGACCTGCGGGGCGACACCGCGCTGCACGCCGCCGCCCAGCGGAACTTCACGACCATCGTGCGGTTCCTGGCCGGGCGCGGCGCCGACCTCGACGCGGAGAACGACGCCGGCCGGACCCCTCTCGATCTCGCCGCGGCCGCCGCGGCGACCCGCGCCCGCATCGACGACCCCAGCCGGTACCCTGCCGGGAACAGCGCCGAGGTGCTTCGCGAGCTGGGGGCCGGGGACGGGCGCAACGCCGACGCGGACGGGCAATCCGGCCAGGATTAGTCCCGCGCCGGGGAACGGCGCGGACTCCCGGCAGCCGCCCGCGCTCGAAGCGGCGGCCCGCGGCCGGACACCGCGCCGGCCCGCCGCCGCCGCGGCCGCATGCGATGATTCGCCCCATTCTCCGCCACGGCGCCGACACCCTGCACCGCCCGGCCCGCGGCGTGGTCGATTTCGACGACGACCTGCAGACCCTGATCGACGACATGATCCAGACGATGCACGCCGCACCGGGCATCGGCCTCGCGGCGCCGCAGGTGGGGGTCGGACTGCGCGTGTTCGTCGCCGACCCGTCGTCCGGACGGTCCATCGACGATCTCGTCGCGGTGGTCAATCCCCGAGTCGTCGAGCAGGAAGGCGAGCAGCGGGAAGAAGAGGGCTGCCTCAGCCTGCCGGGGTTCACGGCGCGGGTGACGCGGCCGGCGCGGGTGGTCGTCGAGGGCTACGACCGGGACGGCGACCGGGTCACCATCGAGGGCGAGACGCTGCTCGCCAGAGTGCTGCAGCACGAGATGGACCATCTCGACGGCGCACTGTTCGTCGACCGGATGCAGGGTCTTCGACGCGACCAGATCGTGCGGCGGTTGCGCAAGCTCCAGCGCGCGGGCAAGTGGTGAAGATCGCGTTCTTCGGAACCCCGGCGTTCGCGGTGCCGGCGCTCGATCGCCTGGTCGCGGCGGGCGAACGCGTCGTGCTGGCGGTGACGCAGCCCGACCGGCCCCGCGGGCGGGGCCGGCGGATTCAGGCGCCTCCCGTGAAGACCGCGGCGCGGGGCCACGGCATCCCGGTCCTGCAACCCGAGCGGGCGCGCGAGCCGGCGCTCGCGGCGCGGCTCGCGGCCAGCGGCGCCGACCTCGGCGTCGTCGCCGCCTACGGTCAGATCCTGCCCGACGCGGTGCTCGCGGCGCCGCCGCACGGCGTCGTCAACGTGCACGCTTCGCTGCTGCCGCGCTACCGCGGGGCGGCGCCGATACAACGCGCGGTCATCGCGGGCGAACGGGAGACCGGCATCACCCTGATCCGTCTCGTCCGCGAACTGGACGCGGGCCCGATGCTCGCCCGGGCCGCCCTGCGGATCGGCGGAAACGAGACCGCCGCGGACGTCGAACGCGGGCTGGCCGCCCTCGGCGCGGACCTGCTGGTCGACACGGTGCGCGCCATCGCCGCCGGACGGGCCGTCGAGCAGCCGCAGGACCACGCCCTGGCGACCTGGGCGCCGCGCCTCGGACGGGAGGACGGCCGGGTCGACTGGACGCGGACGGCCCGGACCGTCCACGACCTCGTACGCGGACTGCAGCCGCGGCCGGCCGCGTTCACGTTCCTCGACGGAGCGCGGTACCTGCTCAGGCGCACCGCGCCCGATCCCGCGCCGCCCTCCGCCGCCGCCCCCCCGCCCCCGCCCGGCGCGATCGTCGAGGCCCGAGGCGGCCGGTTGCGGGTCGCGTGCGGGGCCGGCACCGTGCTCTCGGTCCTGGAGATCCAGCCCGAAGGACGCCGGGCGCAGTCCGCCCGCGACTTCCTGGCGGGACGGCGCATCGCTTCCGGCGCCGTCTTCCGGCCGTCGCCCCCGGAATGACACGTCCGACGGGAGGCCGCGGCGGCGCCCGCGGGCCGCGGCCGGCCACGGGTCCGGCCCGCACCGCCGCCTACCGCGTCGTGCGGGCGGTGCTCCGAGGCGACGACCTGCCGCGCGCGCTGGCCGAGTTCCGGGACCCGCTGGGCGACGGCCGGGACCGGGGGCTCGTCACCGAGCTCGCCGGCGGCGTGTTCCGCTGGCGGGCCGCATTGGACCACGTCATCGTGCGGGCCGCCGCCCGCCCGACGGCCCGCATCGACGCGGACGTGCTGACGGCGCTCAGGCTCGGCGCCTACCAGTTGCTGTACCTCGATCGGGTGCCCCCGGCGGCGGCCGTCGACGAGTCGGTCCGGCTCGTCCGGCGCGTCGGCCGGGCGAGCGCGGCCGGGTTCGTCAACGCCGTGCTCCGCCGGGTGGCGGCGGTCCGGCAGGCGCCGGGACTGCCTCCCTTGCCGGGGGACGGCGGAGACCGGGAAAAGGCCCTGGCGTACCTCGGCGTGACCGGGTCGCATCCGCGGTGGCTCGTCGAACGGTGGCTGGACCGCCACGGCTTCCCGTCGGCGGCCGCCTGGGTCCGCTTCAACAACACCCCTCCCCCCCTGACGTTGCGGGCCAACCGGCTTCGCGTCACGCGCGAGGAGCTGGCGCGGCGGCTGGAAGGCCACGGCGTGCGGACCGAGCCGACCCGGTTCGCGCGCGACGGCCTCACGGTGGCGGCCGGCAACCCGTATCGGACCCCGCTCGCGCGCCGGGGACTCTTTCTCGCCCAGACCGAGGCCAGCCAGCTCGTGGCCGAGCTGGTCGGCGCCCGGCCCGGAGAACGGGTTCTGGACGCCTGCGCCGCGCCGGGCGGAAAGACCACCGCCCTCGCCGGCGCGCTGGACCGGCGCGGCATGCTCGTCGCCGCCGACCTCCGGCCGGCGCGGATCCGGCTGCTCCGCCGGACCCTCGCGGACGCCGACGCGGCGATCGACGGCATCGTCCGCCTCGATCTGCGGCGCGGGGTCCCGTTCGGACCGGTGTTCGACCGGGTCCTCGTCGATGCGCCGTGCTCGGGGCTGGGCGTTCTGCGCCGGGACCCGGAGATACGGTGGCGCCGCGGTCCCGCCGACCTGCCGCGCTTCGCGGCCGAACAGCTCTCGATGGCCGGCCACGCGGCCTCCGCCGTCCGCCCCGGGGGCCACCTGGTCTACGCGACGTGCTCCAGCGAGCCGGACGAGAACGAGGACGTGGTGGCCGCGTTCCTCGACGCCCATCCCGATTTCGAACCGGTCCATCCGCGGCGGGCGGGTCCGGTCCCGCCGGGCCTCGGCCGGACGCTCGACGCGCGGGGGCGCCTGTCGACCACGCCCTTCGACCACCGGCTCGACGCCTTCTTCGCCGTCGTTCTGAAACGGCGGGCCCGCGGCGCGGGACGGTGACGCCCGCCGGAACCTGTAGTATTTTGTGAGTGGGATGCCTGCATCGTTCGACCGACGTCCGCAACCCGCGCCGCCGCGCCGCCGCGCCGCCGGCCGGGGCCGGCCCGCGCCCTCCGCGCCCCGCTCCCCCGTGCGCCGCTGGACGGCGCGGCTGCTCGCGGCGGGAACGGTGGTCTCGCTCGCGGCGGTCATCTTCCTGCTGTTCGCGGTGGTGGGACTTCAGGTGGCCCTGCGGCTCCGCGAGGTCCCGGTGCCGAACCTCGCCGGCCAGAGCGTCGACGAGGCGGCCGCGACCCTCGCTCGACTCGGTCTCCAGGTCCGGGTCGAGCCGCTGGCGCGGATCGATCCGGACGTTCCCGCCGGTCACGTCGCGGACCAGGATCCGGCCACCGGGCTGACCACCCGCAGCGGGCGCAGCGTCAAGGTCTGGCTCAGCTCGGGCGCCAGCGCGGGAGCGGCGCCCAGCCTGATCGGCCAGTCGGAACGCGGGGCCCGCGCCCGGCTCGAGGAGGACGCGCTGGGCCTGCGGGGCGTTTCCGAGATCCGGTCGAACCGCTATCCCAGCGACGCGGTGGTCGCACAGGAACCGCCGCCCCGGGGCGCCGCTTCCACGGTCTCCCTGCTGATCAACCGCGGGGAACGCGGCGCCACCTACGTCATGCCGGATCTCATCGGCGCCCACGGCGCGGACGCCGCCGACGTGCTGCGGTCCCGCGGGTTCCGGGTCTCCGTCGTGGGCGACCATCCGTACCCCGGCATCGAGCCCGGCGTCGTCCTGCGCCAGTTCCCGCAGACGGGGTTCCAGATCGCCCACGGCGAGGCGATCTCCCTCGAGGTCAGTCGATGAGCGTACGCATCGCTCCCTCGATTCTCTCGGCCGACTTCGCCGCCCTCGGGACGGCAGTGGCGGCGGCGGAGGCCGGCGGGGCCGATCTGATACACGTCGACGTCATGGACGGGCACTTCGTGCCCAATCTCACGATCGGGCCGCCGGTGGTCGCGGCGCTGCACCGGGTGGCCGCCGCGCCGCTGGACGCGCATCTGATGATCACCGACCCCGACCGGTACGTCGACCGGTTCGCGGAGGCCGGCGCGGCCGCCATCTCGGTCCACGTCGAGACCACCCCGCACCTGCACCGCACGCTGGCCCAGGTCCGGCGCCACGGGATACGGGCGGGGGTCGCGCTGAACCCCGGCACCGCGGTGTCGACCCTGAGCGCGGTGGCCGCCGACGTCGACTTCGTGCTCGTCATGACCGTCGACCCCGGGTTCGGCGGCCAGACGTTCATCCGCGGCAGCGAGGCGAAGATCGCCCGCGTCCGGCGGCTGCTCGACGAGGCCGGGAACCGCGCGCCCGTCCAGGTCGACGGCGGCGTGGATTGCGGGAACGCGGCCCGCATCGTGGAGGCGGGGGCGGAGATTCTCGTGGCCGGGGCGGCCATCTTCGGCCCCCCCGACGCCGCGGCGGCGGTCCGCGCGCTGCGCGCCGCCGCCGGCGCGCCGGTCCCCGCCGTCCGGAAGGGCTGACCGGGTGGCTCGGGGAAGCTCCACGATACGGGTCCGGTATGCCGAGACGGATCGGATGCAGGTGGCGTACCATGCGAACTACTTCGTGTGGTTCGAGGTGGCGCGCTGCGATCTGCTGCGATCCGCAGGCTGCGCCTACCGGGACCTGGAAGCGGCCGGCTTCATGCTGCCGGTGATCGAGGCGCGTTGCGAGTACCGACAGCCGGCCCGCTACGACGACGAACTCACGATCCTCACGCAGGGGAAGCTGATGTCGCCGGTCCGCGTGCGGTTCGCGTACGAGGTCCGGCGGAACGGCGACCGCGCCGTGACGGCCCTCGGTCGCACCGTGCACGCCTCGGTGGGCGGCGACGGCCGGCCGGCCCGGCTTCCCGTCGACGTCCGCAAGCTGCTGGCGTAGAAATACCGATGCCCTGCCACTACCGCGCTTCGCTCCGCCGTTCCCGCTCGCCGATGAAACCCGGCCGCCGATGGTGGCGGGCGGTGCTGCCGGTGCTGCTCGCCATCGCCGCCGCCGGCTGCGGCTCGCCCCGTGCGGAGATCCCGGCGATCGGGGTGGTGGAAGCCGACCGGCTCCTGTTCGAACGGGGCGCGGCGGCCCTCGACGAAGGAGACTGGCGCCGGGCGCGCGAGTACTTCGTGGAGATCCGGGACAACTACCCGCAGAGCCAGTACCGGGCGGCGGCGCGTCTGGGGATCGGCGAGTCCTACGAGCAGGAAGGCACGTCGGAGGCGTACGTGCGCGCCCTGGCCGAGTTCCAGGACTTCCTGAGCCTCTACCCCACCCATCCCCGGGCGCCGTTCGCCCAGTACAAGGTCGGGATGGTGCATTTCCATCAGATGCGGCGGGCCGAGCGCGATCAGTCCGAGACGCGGAACGCCATCCGCGAGTTCGAGAACTTCGTCGACCGGTATCCGACGGATGGGGAATGGATGCCGGAGGTCCGCGAACGGCTGCGCGAAGCCCGCGACCGCCTCAGCGCGCACGACTTCACCGTCGGCCGCTTCTACCACCGCGTCAAGTTCTACCCCGGCGCCGTCAACCGGTTCCGCCAGATTCTCGACGGCGACCCGGAGTACTCGAAACGCGACGAAGTCTATTTCTATCTGGGCGAGACGCTGGCCGACGCCCGGCAGGTCACCGAGGCCATCCCCTACTTCGCGCGCATCCTCGAAGAGTTCGACGCAAGCGAGTACGCCGAAGAGGCCCGCGCCCGGATCTCCGAGCTGGAGCCCGAACGGGAGCGATGACGACGCGCGGGTCGCGGCGGACGGACGGCGCCGTCCTCACGCGAGCCGCTCGCGCTTCCGGTCGGCTACCGCGGCCGGCTCCGGGTCCACCGGCGCGGCGGGGGGAGGAATCGGCTCGAACGGGGCGCTCTTCGGGTGCGCGCCGACCAGCGTGAACCGCCGGTAGTACTCCAGCGCCGACCCCAGCGACGTCACCACGACGACCCACAGGGCGATCTGCCCCAGCACGAAGAACTGCTGCAGGTAGTCGCGGCCCAGTATGAGGAGCAGGATCGCGACGACCTGCGACAGCATCTTGACCTTGCCGAGCGGCGACGCCGGCATCGTCACGCCGCGCGACCAGGCCAGGCTGCGCATCACCGTGACCCCCAGCTCGCGGCCCAGAATGAGGGCCACCATCCACGCGGGCGCCAGTTCCATCTGCACGAGCGAGATCAGCGCGGCCGTGATCAGGAGCTTGTCCGCGAGAGGATCCATCAGTTGGCCGAAGGTGGTCACCTGTTTCTGCCGCCGGGCGAGAAACCCGTCGAGCCAGTCGGTCAGGGCGGCCACGCTGAAGATCGCGGCGCCGACCAGCTCCTTCCCCTCGAACTCCGTCCACAGCACCACGACGAGCAGTGGAACGAGAAAGATGCGGGCCAGAGTCAAGCTGTTCGGCAGATTCATCGGGGGAAGGAGGACGGCTCCATTGTAGTGTCCGGACAGGTCGGCCGCAACACGCCGGCCGGACGCGGGCGCCGCGAGAACCGGCCGCGCCGGATGCCCCCGGCGGCATCCCGCTTCTTGACGTGCGCCCGCCCGACGCCCGGCCGACCGCCGAGGCCGGCGCATTCGCGCACGCGCAACCCGCCGGTCCGGCCGGATGCTACAATCGCCGCCGCATGAAGGCGGTGATTCTGGCCGGCGGCTTCGGCACGAGGCTGCGCCCCCTCACGCTCGAGATCCCGAAGCCGATCGTGCCCATCTTCGACCGCCCGTTCCTCGATTACCAGGTCGAGCTGCTGCGGCAGGTCCCGGACGTCGACGAGGTGGTCCTGAGCCTCAACTATCAGCCGGGGCGCATCGAGGCGAGCGTCGGCGGCGGCCGGGCCGGCCTGCCGTTGCGGTACCGGGTCGAGCCCCGCCCCCTCGGCACCGCCGGGGCCGTCAAGTTCGCTTCGCGGGGGATAGACGACACCGTGCTCGTCCTCAACGGAGACGTGCTCACCGACTTCGACCTCAACGCGGCGGTCGCGCGGCACCGCGAGCACCGCGCGCGGGCGACCATCGTGCTCACCCCGGTCGCCGATCCGTCCGCCTACGGCCTCGTCGAGACCGACCGGGAAGGCCGCGTACGGCGGTTCATCGAGAAGCCGGGTACCGGCGACGTGACCTGCGACACGATCAACGCGGGCATCTATCTGCTGGAACCGGCGGCCTTCGGCCACATTCCCGACGGGGTGCCGTGGTCGCTGGAGCGCCGGTACTTCCCGGCCCTCGTCGAGCGGGGAGAGACTTTCGTCGCCCACGTCGGCGAGGGCTACTGGATCGACATCGGCACCCCGGCCAGCTACATGCGGGCGCACCGCGACCTGATGGCCGGGCGCTGCGCCGCCGGTCCCTTCCGGGAGCGGACGGCCGGCGCGGTGCGCCGCGGCGCGCGCTGCCGTATCGAGGCCGGCGCCGAGCTCGCCGGCCCGTGCTTCATCGGGGACGGCTGCTCGGTCGCCGAGGACGCCCGCATCGGGTCCGAGTCGGTGGTCGGCCCCGGGTGCGCCATCGGCCCCCGCGCCGTCATCGAGCGATCGATCGTCTGGAGAGACACCACCGTGGAAGCGGATGCGGTGGTGCGCGAGGCGATTCTGGGCCTGGAGTGCCACGTCGGCGCGGGGGCCGAGGTCGGCGCCGGAACGGTGCTGGGAAACCGCTCCACGGTGTCGGCGCACAGCCGCCTCTGACCCCGGCGCCCGCCGCCGCGCGGGGGCCGGCGAGACTGCGCGAAATGACTTTCGACCACGACGTGTTCAAGGCCTACGACGTGCGCGGGCTGTATCCCGAGCAGATCGACGAGCCGTTGACCGAAATGATCGGCCGCGCGTTCGTCGCGCATCTCGGGGCGCGGCGCATCGCCGTCAGCCGCGACATGCGCCGGTCGTCGCCCGGTCTCGCGCAGGCGTTCATCGCCGGAGCCACGGCCCAGGGCGCCGACGTGGTGGACATCGGACTGATGGGAACCGATCAACTCTACTTCGCGGTCGCCCGCGACGACCTCGACGGCGGAGCCCAGATCACCGCCTCGCACAACCCGGGGGCCTGGAACGGCATCAAGCTCGTCGGGCGGCAGGCGCTGCCTCTCAGCGCCGACGCGGGCCTCGCCGACATCCGCGACGTGCTGGCCGCCGACGCGTTGCCGGCGCCGGCGGCCCGGCCCGGCGCACGCACCGGGGCGAACGTGCTCGACGACTATCTCGACCACGTGCTGGGGTTCATCGATCCGGCCGCCGTCCGGCCGTTCTCGCTGGTGCTCGATGCCGGCAACGGCATCGCCGGCGCGGTCGCGCCGGCGCTCTTCGATCGCCTGCCGTGCCGCACCACCCGCCTGTTCTTCGAAATCGACGGCACGTTTCCGAACCACGAAGCGAACCCGTTGATCGAGGCGAATCGCCGCGATCTCGTCGACGCGGTCCGGGCCGGGTCGGCAGACGCCGGCATCGCGTGGGACGGCGACGCCGACCGGTGCTTCTTCGTCGACGGCGCGGGCGAGTTCGTCCCCGGCGATTTCGTCACCGCCCTGCTCGCGGAGGCCTTTCTCCGCAAGGCGCCGGAGGCCGCCGTCGTCTACGACGTGCGGGCCAGCCACGCGGTCAGGGACACCGTCGCCGGCCACGGGGGACGGGCGCTGATGAACCGGGTGGGCCACGCCTTCTTCAAGAAGCGGATGCGCGAAGAGAACGCGGTCTTCGGCGGCGAAGTGACCGGCCACTACTATTTTCGCGACAACTTCTACGCCGACAACGGATTCATCCCGGCCCTGCTCGTCCTCGAGCTGATGTCGGTCCGCGGGCAGTCCCTGCGCGAGCTGCTGGCGCCGTTCCGCGAGCGCTACTTCATCTCGGGCGAGATCGACACCGCGCTCGACGACCGCGGCCGCGCCGCCGAACGGATGGACCTGCTCGCCGCGCACTACGCCGACGGTGACGTCCACGGCCTGGACGGCGTGTCGGTCGAGTATCCGACCTGGCACTTCAACGTCCGGGCCTCGAACACCGAGCCGTTGCTGCGGCTGAATCTCGAGGCGGCCACGCGGGAGGAGATGGAGCGGCGGCGCGACGAGGTGCTGGCGCTGATACGCGGCGGGAGCGCGGCGATCTGATAAGATGAACCGCGTCTCACCGCGAGCGGGAGTAACTCAGTGGTAGAGTCACGGCTTCCCAAGCCGTTGGTCGCGGGTTCGATCCCCGTCTCCCGCTCCAATCCGTGCGGCGCGATCGACCCATGGCGACGATCGAACGATACCCGACCGTCACCCGTGTGCCCTCCGACGAGGACTCCCGACTTCGAGACCCGGCCGCTTCCGGCGAGCTGCTGACGTTCGGCCCCGGCATCAGCGCCAAGGGCCGGCTCAGCGCGACCGATCACGTGATTCTCGGAGCGGCGATAGAAGGCGAGATCGTGGTTCCGGACCACGGCGTGGCGGTCACCGGCATCGCTCGCGTGCAGGGCGACGTCTTCGCCCGTACGGTTACGGTGCTGGGCCGCGTCGACGGCGACATCACGGCCTCGAAGCTCATCGAGCTTCGCGCGACGTCGTTCGTCAGCGGACGGCTCGCGTCGCCGTACCTGATCATCGAGGACGGGGCGCACTTCCGCGGCACCGTCGACCCCCGCAGGGCGGAAGCGGCCATGGCGCTCGCCCGCCACCGGGTCGACAAACCGTGACGTCCGGTGGGATCCGGGCGCGGGTCCTGAACCCCGCGCCTCGATGGGGCCCGGCGAGACCGCGCCGCCCGGAGAACGCCGCCGCGCGACCCGCGGCTCGGCTCGCCGCCCAACCAGCCCCGCGCGGCTCCGCGCCGTCCACGGCGCAGCCTCCCCGCCTTCCGCCGCCCGCATCCCCGGATCCGAAGCGGCGGCGGTCCCGCGGATGCGGCCCCGGACGGCTACGCCATGTCCTTCAGTTTCTTGAGCGGGAGGACCTTCACGGTGGTGCTCGCCGGCTTGGCCTTCACGTCCATCGTCTCGCCGGGCCGGAACGGATTCGGCACGTTCTTCCGGGCCCGGCGCGCCGGCTTCTTGATGACCTTGATCTTCATCAAGCCCGGTATCGTGCAGACACCGACCGCGCCCTTGCGGACATGGCGTTCGATGACCGATTCCAGCGCCCCGAAGACGTCGGAGACCTGACGCCTGGTCAGTTCCGTCTTCTCCGCGATGTCCGCAACCATCTGGGTCTTGGTCATCGCCTCGGTGAGCTTCTTGACTTTTGCCAACATTCCCTCCTGGGAGATGAGTAAACCGGGCTTGACTGCCCGCATTCTACCCGAACCGAGCCGCGCGGCCATACACAAAAAGGCCCGAAACCGCCGACTCGTGCGACGCGAAAGCCACCCTCAGTAGTCGGCCGCGCGCAGCGACGCGCGAACGATCTCGCGGTCGTTGCGGTGGACGACGTGTCCGTTCGCATAGGCGGGATGCGACCAGTTGACGAGCCGTTCCGCGATGCGGCCATGCGGCGTGCGGGCGCCCGACCTGCTGGTCGGCTCGATGAGCCGCGTGCGATCGAGTTCGACGTACCCTTCCGGCGTGAACCGGGCGAGAATCAGGAACCCCTCGTCGTTGTTGACGAAGTACCGGTCCTCGTGCCGCACCAGGAAGGCGGTGCTCCACCGCGCCTGGGCGGTCATGTCGGGACTCATCCAGAGCCGTTCGCCGGTGGCGGCGTCGAGCCCCCGCAGCTCGCCGTAGCTGTCCACCCCGTAGACGTGGTCGCCGATGATGATCGGGGTCGTCACCATCGCGTGGATGGTGTCGGTCTCGCCGGGCAGTTCGCTGCGGCTCCGGCCCCGCCACAGTTCCGCGGCGTCCGGCCGGTCCTGGTTCAACTGCATCATCAGCGAACCGTTGAAGAACTGGGACACCAGCAGATAGTTGCCGCTCCGCACCGGGGTCGCCACCGTGACGCCCATCGACACGTCCCAGGGCTGCTCCCAGTAGAGTTCCCCGGTCTCGGGGTTCAGCGACGCGAGGGCGCGCGGATGCCAGACGATCAACTGGCGCGCCCCGCCCGCTTCGTAGATGACCGGTTGCGCGTAGCCCATCTCGGCCTCGACCTCGATCGCCCGCCACTGCTCGTCGCCGGTCCGCTTGTCGAAGGCGACCACCAGGGCGTCGGGTTCGCCGCCGACCACGGCCAGGAGCCGTTCGCCGTCGACGAGGGGGGCGCTGACGATGCCCCACACCGGAACGCTCGTGCCGTACTCGGCCACGTAGTCCTTCTCCCAGCGCACGGCGCCGGTCTCGACGTCGAAGCAGAACAGCCGCCCGGTGGCGCCGACGACGTAGACGCGGTCGCCGTCGACGGTCGGAGTGGACCGGGGACCGATCGCGTAGGCGACCGAGAGCATGCGGTACGACGTCCGCCACTCGTGGGTCCACAGCACCGCGCCGGTCCGCTCGTCGAGGGCGATCATCCGCTCGACGCCGTCCAGCGTGCGCGAGTCCGGATCTTCCCGCCAGTCGGTGACGAACACCCGGCCGCCGGCAACCGCGGGACCGGAGTAACCCGACCGGACCGGCGTGCGCCAGGAGACCGCCAACGCGTCCGGCAGCTCCTCGACGATGCCGGTCTCGCGCCAGACCGCGAGTCGGTCCTCGCCCCGCCACTGCGGCCAGTCGTCGGCGGACACCGCGCCGGTCATCGCGAAGAGCGCGAGGACGGCGGCGCCGGCGCGCATCGCCGACACCCGCACCGGCGCGGGGTTCGCAGGCTTGTCGACCGGCGTGCTCATGTCGTGTCCTCCTGCCGGCCGCCCCTCGGGCACGGGCGCCGGGACGCATGAAGGTATCGGGACGATAACCGGATTCGCGCCGCGTATCAACCGCCGCGGCCGGGTCCCCTGTCCGGCCGGCGGTGCGCCGACCGGCGGCGCAAGCTCCCCGGCTTGCGGCAGGCTGAACATGGGTGGATTGGGGGGCGGGAAACCGCGGTCGCGGCGTCCTGCGTGCCGTTCGACCGGGAGTTGCGCGCAACCGGAAGTCGCGCGGCGGTCGAGTCGGGCGCGCGGCCCTCCGCCGGGCTCGGGACATCGGGAAGCGGCGCCCCTCCACTTCTCACGCCTCGTCAGGCGGGCGTTCTCCGCCCGCTGGCGCAGTGGGCGCTCGCCGGCGCCTTCGGGCACGGTGCGACGCGAAGGGCTCCACCACGGGCCGTCAGGGCGCCCGGACGCGGTGACCACGGACGACGACGGCGCCGCCAGTACTGGTCGGGATGACTGGATTCGAACCAGCGACCCCCTGACCCCCAGTCAGGTGCGCTACCAGACTGCGCCACATCCCGACACGACCCATCGCCTCCCGCGTTCCCGATCAGGCTTTCTGGCCGGCGAGCAGATCGAGAATGGCGTGCAGGCCCTTCTTGATGCCGTCCAGCCGCGCTCTGACGTCGTCGCCCGGGACGCCCGGCGGCGGCCCGGCGTCCTCCCTGACCCGCACGGTCTCGAGAACCTTGCGGCGCGCCGCCTGCAGCGCCGGCGTCCCGGGGTTCTCGCCGGCCCGCGCCTCCTTGAGGAGCTTGCGGCGCGCGGCCCCCAGCGTCAGGCCCTCGCTGAAGACCAGCTCCTTGATGCGGAGCACCCGGTCAAGGTCTTCCCGGCGATACGTCCGCGCGCGGCCCTTGCCGCGGGCGACCCCCAGATCGGGAAACTCGGTCTGCCACGAGCGTAGCACGAAGGGCTGCAACCCGGCGATGGCGCAAACCTCGGAGGCCTCGTAGACCGACCGTTCCGGTATCTGGACGCGTGTCGCCATCGCTCGCTTCAGCCGGCTTCAGTATACACCGGCCGCCGCCGGAGACTCCCGGCCTGCGCCCGACACCGCCGGGGCGATGACGCGGGACGGCGCCGACCGCCCGCGCCGCCTACCGGCCGCGCGCCTTCAGGCGAATCGGCGTGCCGGTGAACCCGAAGGCTTCCCGCAGGCGACGCCGGAAGAAGCGCTCGGACGAGAAATGCAGCCGCGCGCCCCGGGTGGTGAACAACGTGAACGTGGGCGGCGCCACGCCCGTCTGCACCGCGTACCGGACGCGGACCGTCCCCCGGCCGGAGGCGCCCGACGGGCGGTGGTCGCGCGACGCGCGGGCGACGACGCGGTTGAGCGCGCCGGTGCCGACCTCGAGGCGGCGCGCCGCCGCGACCTCGTCGACGAGCTGCAGCAGGCGGCCGGTGCGTTCCCCGGTCGTCGCCGACACCCGGACGATCGGGGCGTAGTCGACGAACTTCAGGGCGTCGCGCAGGTCTTCGTCGAACCGGGTGACGAACCCGGGGCCGCGGTCCTTCACGAGGTCCCACTTGTTGGCGGCGACGACCACGCCGCACCCCGCCTCTTCCGCCTCGCCGGCGATGGCCGCGTCGCGCTTGACCACCCCCGCCGCCGCGTCGACCACGAGCACCGCGACGTCGGTGCGCTCCAGCGCGTGGCGCGCCCGCACCACGCTGACCGCCTCGATGCGCCCGCCCCCGGCGGCCCGGCCGGGCCGGCGCATGCCGGCGGTGTCCACGATGCGCAAACGGCGCCCATGCCACCGCACCACCTCGTCGACGGCGTCGCGGGTGGTCCCCGGGGTCGCGCTCACCAGCACGCGGTCGTCGCGCAGCAGCCGGTTGACGAGCGAAGACTTGCCGACGTTGGGCCGGCCGACGACCACGATGCCGGTCTCCGGGTCGCCCCCCGCCGCCGCGCCGCCGTCCTCGCCCGCCGCCGCGCCGCCGTCCGCCGCCCGGGGCAGCAACGCGACGACCGCGTCCAGCAGGTCCCCGAGGCCCAGGGCGTGCTCGGCCGCGATCTCGACGACCGGCGCGAAGCCGTACCGGTGGAACTCCGGCGCGTGCGCGCGCGCCCGCCGATCGTCCATCTTGTTGACGGCCAGCACCACGGGCGCCCCGCGCGTCCGCAGCTCGCGGGCCAGCTCGTCGTCGGCGGGCACCGGCCCCTCGCCGCCGTCCACCAGGAAGACCACCACGTCCGCCGCGCCCGCCGCGCGCCGGCCGCGGTCGGCCACCGCCGCCTGCATCGGGTCCGTGCTCGCGCCGGCGACCCCGCCGGTGTCGACGAGGGCGAACACCTGCCCCCGCCACTCGACGTCTCCCGCGAGGACGTCGCGGGTGGTGCCCGCCACCGACGTCACGATGGCGCGCCGCGTGCCCGTCAGGCGGTTGAAGAGGGTCGACTTGCCCACGTTCGGCCGGCCCGCCAGGACGACGCGGCCCGCCGCGCGGTTGCGATCACGCCCCATGACGGTCCCGTCCCGGCGCTTCCCCGACGCCCGCTTGACAGCCGTAAATGACAGTACCTATGATGCTTACATATCCCGTTGGCCACCGACGCATGATCAAAGTCGACATCGTGAACGAGGTCTCCAGGCTCGCCGACATCACCAAGGTGAAGGCGGAAGTGGCGGTCGACGCCGTGTTCGACGCCATGCGCACGTCCATGCAGCGGGGCGAACGCATCGAACTGCGCGGCTTCGGGGTCTTCCAGGTCAAGCCGCGCAAGCGGGGCATCGGCCGGAACCCCCGCACCGGCAAGGAAGTGCGCATTCCGCCGGGACGGACCATCCGCTTCAAGCCCGGCAAGCATCTCCAGGACATCGGCTGACGCCTCGGACGCATCGCATCCCGCCGCCGTCGGGCGGCGCAACCCGCGCGGGCAGACCTCTCTTGAACCAGCCTCCTCCTCCGATTTCCGAACCGCCCCCGGCCCGGCCGGGGGACCCGCGCGGGGGAACTCTCCTTCCTCCGCCGCGTCCCCCTCGGCCGGCGCCGCCCGCGGTCTCTTCGCGCGACCGCCCGCTGCTCAACCTCGCGCTGCTGCTGGCCACGATCGGCACCACCACCGTGGTCGGAGCCGTAATGCACCAGGGCTTCACCGCCGGTCCGGACCCCGCGGCGGAGTCGCCGGCGTTGCCGTGGTACGAACTGTCGTGGCGCGAACTGTGGCCCGGACTGTCGTACAGCCTGACGGTCCTGACCATCCTGGGCGTCCACGAACTGGGCCACTACCAGGCGTGCCGGCACTATCGCGTCGACGCCTCGCTCCCGTACTTCCTGCCCGCGCCGGTCCTGATCGGCACCTTCGGCGCCTTCATCCGCATGCGGCAGCCGATACCCACCAAGCGGATGCTCTTCGACATCGGGGTCGCGGGCCCCCTCGCGGGCTTCGCGGTGGCCGTCCCCGCCCTGTTCATCGGCGTCGGCCTGTCGCAGATCATGCCCGCGGCGGACGCGGGGGACGGGCCGGGCCTGCACCTCGGCCAGCCGCTCCTGTTCCGCTTCGCGGCCTGGACCATCTGGGGCGCAACCCCCGAGGGGTACTCGTTGAACCTCCACCCCATGGGATTCGCGGCGTGGGTCGGGCTGCTGGCCACCGCCCTCAACCTGTTCCCGATCGGGCAGCTCGACGGAGGCCACATCTCGTACGCCATCTTCGGCGCGCGCTCGACGATCGTGACGGTGGCCGCCGCCGCCGCCCTCTTCGCCCTCGCCTTCCACTCGCCGAGCTGGATCGTGTGGGCGGTGCTGATGGTGGTCATGCTCGTCGCGTTCGGCCCCCGGCACCCCCGCACCCTCGACCACGACGTGCCCATCGACCGGACCCGGCTGCTCGTCGCGGCCTGCGCCCTCGTCATCTTCGTGGTCTGCTTCACCCCCGCCCCCATCCGGATCGCCGGAGACTAGCCGGAGCGCCCGACCGGCGGCCCCACCCGCGCCGCGTCCGGCGCCCGCGCCGCGCCGGGGGCCGGATGCTCACAGCATCGACACCGGGTCGACGTCGACCACCGCGCGGCGCTTCAGCCGGGGAAGCGCGTCGAGAACCCGCAGGAGGGCCTCGCGCATCTCGCGCCGGTGCGGTCCCTTCAGGAAGAGCTGCGCCCGGTACCGGCCGCGGAGCCGGCCGAGGGGAGCCGGCGCCGGCCCCAGCACCGTGAACCGGCCGGGCGCGGCGCGCAGCCGTTGCGCGAGGGCCGCCGCCTCGTCGAGGGTGCGGTCCCGCAGGCTCCCGTGGACGACGACCGACACCAGGAACACCGCCGGCGGATACCGCAGGGCGCGCCGGAAACGCAACTCCTCCTCGTAGAACGGCGCGTAGGCCTGGTCGCAGGCGTGCCGGATGGCGTAGTGGCCGGGATGCAGCGTCTGGACGATCGCCTCGCCGGGCGCTTCGCCCCGGCCGGCGCGGCCCGCGACCTGGGTCAGCAACTGGAACGTGCGCTCCGCCGCCCGGAAGTCCGGCACGCCGAGGCCGACGTCCGCCGACACCACCCCGACCAGCGTCACGCCGGGGAAGTCGTGTCCCTTCGCGACCATCTGGGTGCCGACCAGGACGTCCAGCTCGCGGCGCGCCATCCGCCGGAGCAGACGCGCCGCGGCCCCGCGGCGCCGCACCGCGTCGCGGTCGAGCCGGGCGACGCGGGCGTCGGGCCACCGCCGCTCGATCTCCGCCTGCACCCGTTCGGTGCCGAACCCCACGTGCTCCAGAAACGTCCCCGAACACGTCGGACAGCCCTCGGGCCGGGTCCGGGAGTATCCGCAGTAGTGACAACGGGTCCTCCCGACCGCCCGATGGAAGGTCAGGCTGACGCTGCACGCGGGACATTCGAGGGCATGACCGCACTGGCGGCACAGCAGGGACGCCGCGAACCCTCTCCGGTTCAGCAGCACGAGGGCCTGCTCGCCGCGCCCCCGTCTCTCGTCCAGGGCCTCGGCCAGCGCCGCGCTCAGCACGACGTCCGGCCCGCGCGCCGCGAGCTCCTCGCGCATGTCGACGACCCGTACGGCCGGAAGGGGGCGGTCCCGCACCCGCCGCGGCAGCGTCAAGCGCCGGTACCGGCCGGTCGACGCATGGCGGCAGGTCTCGATGGACGGCGTCGCGGACCCGAGCAGGGCGAGCGCGCCGTTGCGCCTGGCCCGCATCACGGCCACGTCGCGGCCGTGGTAGCGCGGGCTCTCGTCCTGCTTGTACGACGCGTCGTGCTCTTCGTCGACCACGATCAGCCCCACCGCCGGCAACGGCGCGAACACCGCGGACCGGGTGCCCACCACCACGTCGACCTCGCCGCGGCGGATGCGGCGCCACTGATCGTGCCGCGCGCCGTCCGACAGACCGCTGTGCTGCACCGCGACGCGGGCCCCGAACTCCGGCCGCAGCCGCGCCGCGATCCCCGGCGTCAGGGCGATCTCGGGCACGAGGATCAGCGCCTGCCGCCCGCGCGCCACCGCCGCCCGCGCGAGCCGCGCATAGACCTCGGTCTTGCCGCTCCCGGTGACCCCGTGCAGCAGCGCGACCTCGAAGGCGCCGGACCCCGCCGACGCCTCCAGGGCCTCGACCGCCTGCTGCTGGTGGGGCGTCAGTGCCCCGACCGGCGGTTCCGGGTCCCCGTCGGTCTCGGTCCGCTCCGGCTCCCGCTCGACCACCTCCCGCGCGATGGTCAGCGCCCCGAGATCGGCCAGCCGGCGGACGGTCGCGGCCGGAACCCCCTGCGCCGCGAGCTCGGACACGGCGACCCCCGCCGACGCCGCCGCCAGCCGTTCGAGCGCCTCGCGCTGCCGCTTCCCGAGGGACGCGCCGGAGGCGAGGCGCGTCCGGCCGGCCGGGGTCAGACTGGCGACGCGGACCGACCTGAACCCGGACGCCGAACCCTTGCGAGGCGGCGTCAACGCCCGCGGCGGCATCGCCGCCGCCAGCGCCGCACCCGGCCCGCAGGCGTAGTATTCGCCCACCCACAGGGCGAGCTCGACCACGTCCGCGGGCAGCATCGGCTCGCCGTCGAGCACGCCGCGCAACGGCTTGAGGGCATCGGAAGCCGGCGCGGGGGGCCGACCGACGACGCACCCGGTCACCACGCGCGCCCCCAGGGGCACGAGCACGCGGGTCCCCGTCTCCGGAACCGGCAGCGCCGGGGGCACCTCGTAGTCCAGCCGGCCGAGGGACGGCACGGGGACGACGACCGACACGATGCGGGGCATGAGGACGCTACGGGGCGGACCCGGGATCCGCGAGCAGGGCGCGGACCCGCTTCATGTCCTCCCACACGTCCCGCTTCCGCTCGGGGCTGCGCAGGAGATAGGCGGGATGGAAGGTCGGGACCAGCTTCGCGCCGCGATAGTCGAACACCCGCCCCCGCAGCCGGGAGACCGCCTCGTCGGTCTGCAACAGCGTCCGGATGGCGAAGCCGCCGAGCGCCACCACCACCCGGGGGCGGATGACGTCGAGCTGCCGGAACAGGAACGGCTCGCAGGTCGCGACCTCGTCCGGCTCGGGATTCCGGTTGCGGGGAGGCCGGCACTTGATCACGTTGGCGATGTACACCTCGTCGCGCGACAGGCCGATCGCCGCGATGATCCGCGTCAGCAACTGCCCCGCCCGGCCCACGAACGGGATGCCCTGGCGGTCTTCGTCCTGTCCCGGAGCCTCGCCGACGAACACGAGGTCGGCGGTGGGGCTGCCGACCCCGAACACGAGCTTCGTCCGTCCCGCGTGCAGCTTGCAGCGCACGCACGCGCCGAGGTCGCTCCGTATCTCCTCCAGGGTTTCCGGCCGCGGCGCCGCTCCGGCCGCGGCCGGTTCGCCCGGCGCCGGAGCCGTCGCGGGGCCGTCCCCGGCCACCGTCCCCGGACCCGCCCCACGAGCCGCCGCCTCCCCCCCATGAACCGCCGGGTCACCGGCGCGGGCCGCTGAACCGCCGCCGTGAGCCGCGGCGTCACCCAAGCCGTCCGCGGGACCGCGCCCGCAACCCGCGGGATCACCCCCCGGACCCGCGGGTTCGTCCACGCGGCCCGCGAGATCGCCGACGTGACCCGAAGGGTCACGCACGCGGTCCGCGAGATCGCCAACGTGACCCGAAGGGTCACGCACGCGCCACCGGGCGTCGCGGCTGACCCCCTCGACCCCCAGCTCCCGGAAGAACTCCAGGTGCCGCCGCAACTGCTCGCGGTCGATCACGGGTCGGCGCTCCCGGCCCGCTCCGGCGCCCCGCCGTCGGCCAGCAGGTCCCGCAGCCGGTCGAGAATCACGCCGGCCAGACCGCGCTTCGACTGCAAGGGGACGTCGGTCACGCCGCCGGGGGCGACGAGGGCCGCGGCGTTCGTTTCCGCGTCGAACCCCGCGTCGCTCCGCGATACGTCGTTGGCGACGATCAGGTCCACCCCCTTGGCTTCGAGCTTGGCCCGCGCCCGCGGGACCACGTCGCGGGTTTCGGCCGCGAATCCGATCAGCACGGGTCGGCGCCGGCCGCCGCGCCACCGGCCGAGCGCACGCAGGACGTCGACGGTGCGGGTCAGGGTCAGGGTGATGGTCTCCGACTCCTTCGCGATCTTCTGCGGCCTCGGCCCCGCGGCGGGGGCGTAGTCGGCCACCGCGGCGGCCATGACGACCGCGTCCGCCTCGGCCGCCCGGCCCATCACCGCCGCATGCATGTCGGCCGCGCTCCGCACCCGGACCACCTCGGCCCCGGCGGGCGGATCGAGACCGGACGGACCGGACACCAGCACGACCCGGGCCCCGCGGTCCACGGCCTCCGCGGCCAGGGCGAAACCCATGCGTCCGCTCGATCGGTTGCCGATGAAGCGCACCGGGTCCAGATCTTCGCAGGTCGGTCCGGCGGAGACGAGGACGCGCCGGCCCGCGAGGTCGCCGCGACCGGGCCGGAGCCGCCGCTCGACGGCGGCGACCAGGTCCTCGACCGCCGCGAGCCGCCCCGGGCCGGTCCACCCGCAGGCGAGGTAGCCGTCCCCGGGGGCGACCACGTGCGCCCCCCGCGCCTCGAGCGCGGCGAGGTTCGCGGCGACCGCCGCGTGCTCGTACATGTTCGCGTTCATGGCGGGGGCGACGACCACCGGCGCCCGCGTCACCAGATAGAGCGAGGTCAGGAAGTCGTCGGCGATGCCGTGGGCCAGCTTCGCGACGGTGTTCGCGGTGGCCGGCGCGACGAGCAGGGCCTGGATGTCGGTGGCCAGCGAGACGTGCTCGATGTTCGCGTTGGCGCCGGGCGCGAACTGGTCGACGATGACCGGCCGCCGCGTTATCGCCTCGAACGTCAGGGGTCCGACGAACCGGCGGGCGTTCGACGTCATGATCACGACGACGTCGTGTCCGCCCTGCTGCAACCGGCGGACGGTCTCCACGGCCTTGTAGGCGCCGATGCCGCCGGTCACCCCGAGCGCGATCAGTCCCATGGCGCGGCTCCGCTGCCGGGGGCGTCGAAGCTCGCGGCGATCGCCCGCGCGGCGGCGCCGGCCGCGCGCCACGACCGGCGCTCGGCCCCCACGATGCACCGCAGGCCCTCGATGCAGTCTTCAAGGTCGTCGTTGACGACGACGTAATCGTACTCCGCGGCGTGCCGCACCTCGCGCCGGGCGACGGCCAGCCGCCGCCGGATCTCCGGCTCCGTCAGGCGGTCGCCGCGGCGGCGCCGCAGGCGGGCTTCGAGCGCCGCGGGCGAGGGCGGCAGCAGGAAGACGCCGACCGCGTCGGGCTCGAGCCCGCGGACCTGCCGCGCGCCCTGCACGTCGATCACGAGGACGAGGCTGCGGCCGGCGTCGAGCCGGCGCCGGGTGTCGAGGGCGCGGGTGCCGTAGAGATGGCCGAAGACCTCGGCCCACTCCAGGAACTCGCCCGCGCCGCGCATCGTCTCGAAGCGCACCCGGTCCACGAAGTGGTAGTCGACGCCGTCCCGCTCGATCGGCCGGGGGGGGCGCGACGTATAGCTCCGGGACCGGTCGAGACCGGGCACCCGCGCGACCAGCGCGTCGACGGCGGTGGTCTTCCCGGTGCCCGACGGCGCCGAGACCACGAACAGGCTCCCCCTGCCGTTCACGCGTGAACCAACCCTCTCCCGGGGGCGCCCGGCGCGGCGCCGCCGGCGCTACTCCACGTTCTGCACCTGCTCCCGGAGCTTCTCGAGCTCGGCCTTGGCGGTCACCACCAGCGCGCTCGCGTCGGCGCCCTCGACCTTCGCGCCCAGGGTGTTGACCTCGCGGTGCATCTCCTGCAGCAGGAAGTCCAGCTTGCGGCCGCACGGCTCGGACGATCCGGCGAGGGCCGACCAGTGGGCCAGATGACCGCGCAGGCGGGTGATCTCCTCGCTGACGTCCGAGCGGGCCGCGAACCGTACGACCTCCTGGGCGACGGCCGCCTCGTCGGCCGCCGACTGCGCCCGCAGTTCCTCGACCCGGGCGGTCAGCCGCGAGACGAGCCCGGTCCGGCCGGAATCGGCCGCCGCCTCGAGGCGCGCGACCAGGTCCGACAGGGTGCGGCACCGGGCCTCGAGATCGGCCAGCAGAAACCCGCCTTCCCGCACGCGCATGGCGTCCAGCTCGCGGAGCGTGTCCTCCACCGCCGCCGCCGCGGCCCGGCCCAGCGCCGCCCGGTGCGCCTCGTCCGGTTCCCGTTCCCGGACCGCCAGCGCCTGCGGGAACCGCAGGAGGTCGCCGGCGGCGAGCCCGCCGGCGGCGGCGCCCCGCGCGCGCGCCCGCTCGACGGCGGCCGAAAGGGCGTCGACCAGGGGTTCGTTCAGGGCGACCTCGACCTCCGGGGGGGCGAGGAGCCGCGCCGTCACCGCGAGCTCCACCCGGCCCCGCGCCACCCACCGCTGGACGACGCCCCGCAGATCGGCCTCGTGCGCCGCGAGCAGCGGCGGCAACCGCACCTGGATGTCGAGATACCGGTGATTGACGGTCCGCGCGGTGACCCCGAGGGCCGCCGTCCCGACCTCGCGGCTCCCCGCCGCGAAGCCGGTCATCGACTTGATCATCGCATTCCACTCGCTACCGGACGGGGCGGCCCGACGGCGGCCCCGGCGACGGCTCCGGGCTCGTCCCCCTCCTGTCCGAAGACCTGCGTCGCATAGAGCTTCGCATAGCTGCTGCCGGGGCGCGCCAGCAGTTCCTCGTGCCGGCCCGATTCCACGACCCGTCCGTCTTCGAGCACGATGATGGCGTCGGCCCGCCGGACGGTCGACAGACGGTGGGCGATCACGAACGCGGTACGGTTGAGGAGGAGCCTGGCCAGCGCGTCCTGCACCAGCAGCTCGGACTCCGCGTCGAGGGCCGACGTCGCCTCGTCGAGCACGAGGATGGGCGGGTTCCTGAGCAGGGCCCGCGCAATCGTGAGACGCTGCCGCTGGCCGCCCGACAGCCGCTGCCCGCGCTCTCCGATCACCGTATCGTAGCCCCGCGGCAGATCCACGATGAACTCGTGGGCGTGGGCGGCGCGCGCCACCGCCACGATCGATTCCCGCGACGTCCCGGGCGCCGCGTACGCGATGTTGTCGGCCACCGTGGCGTCGAACAGGAACGTCTCCTGGGTCACGATCCCCACGGCCCGCCGCAGCGAGGCCAGCGTCGCGCCGCGCACGTCCGCCCCGTCGATCAGTATGGCCCCGCCGGTGACGTCGTGGAACCGCGGCACCAGGTTGACGAGCGTCGACTTGCCCGCGCCGCTGAGCCCCACCACCGCCACGACCTCGCCCGCCCGCACCGTGAACGAAACGCCGCGCAGCACCGGCTCGGCGTCGCCGGGATAGCGGAACGTCACGCCGCGGAACTCGATGCTCGACGTGAACGAGGCCAGGGGGACGGCGCCGGCGCGGTCGCCGGTCTCGGTGCGGGTGTCCAGAATCTCGAAAATCCGCTCGGCGGCGGCGATGGCCTGCTGGATGTTCGCATTCACCCGGCTCAGCTTCCGCACGGGGCCGTACGTCAGCAGGAGCGCGGTCATGAACGACGCGAACTCCCCCGCCGTCAGGTCGCCGGACGCGATCTCCCGGCTGCCGTACCACAGGACCCCGGCGATCCCGAGGCCCCCGAGCAGCTCTATCACCGACGGCAGGACCGACAGGGCGCTGGTCACCTTCATGATCGTCCGGTACAGCCGCCGCGAAGCCCGCGCGAACTTCTGCTGCTCGAACGACTCGGCCTGGAACGCCTGGACGATCCGGTGGCCGGTGAACGCCTCGACGGCGAGGTGCGACAGGTGCTCGGTCTGCTCCTGGCTCCTGCGCGTGGTCCGCCGGACGCGCCGCCCGAGGAGCACGAGGGGGTACACCACCAGCGGCGCCCCGGTCATGCACACCAGCGCAAGCCGGGCGTCCTGGTGGAACATGAGGACCGCGAACGCCAGCAGCGCGAACGATTCGCGCAACAGATCGCCGCACGTCTCGGAGACGACCTGCTGGACCCGGGCGACGTCGCTGGTGATCCGCGACAGCAGGCGCCCCGTGGTGCTGCGCCCGAAGAACGCCGTCGACTGGCCGAGCATGTGCTGGAAGAGCGCGGTGCGCACGTCGTGGACGAGACGCTGCCCCGCGTCGGCCATGAGGTAGACGGAGAAGTACGCGCCCGCCCCCTTGGCCAGATAGAGGCCGACCAGCCCGCCGCAGATCAGCCCGACCCGGTCGCCGATGAGCAGCACGTCGTCGAAGACCGGCTTCATGATGTAGGCGAGCCCGCCCGACGCCAGCGCGTACAGCAGCATGGCGGGCAGCGCCGCGAGGATGCGCAGCTTGTGGGGCAGGACGAATCGCAGCAGCCGGAGCAGGGGATCCACTATCTGGCAGGAGCCCGCGGCGGGAGCGCCGGGACGGGGTGACGGCCGGCGCCTCCGGCGGTGACCGGCGCCGTGCTCATCGGCGTCCGATGGAGTGGTAGCTGAAGCCGAGCTCGCGCATCTGGGCCGGCTCGAACAGGTTGCGGCCGTCGAAGACCGCGGCGCCCCGCATCAGCCCGCGCATGCGCGGGAAATCGGGCTCGCGGAACTCGTTCCACTCGGTCAGGATGGCCAGGGCGTCCGCCCCCTTCAGCACGTCGTAGCTGTCCGACGCCAGGGTGATGCGCGAGTCGAATATCCGGCGGGCGGACTCGTTGGCCTGGGGATCGTAGGCGGCGACCTCCGCCCCCGCCGCCAGGAGCGCCTCGATGACGGTGATGGACGGCGCCTCCCGCATGTCGTCGGTGCGCGGCTTGAACGACAGCCCCCAGACGGCGATGCGCCGGCCGTCGAGCGACCCCAGGACGCCGGCCATCTTGTCTACGAGGCGGCGCTTCTGGGCGGCGTTCACGGCCTCGACCGCCTCGAGGATCCGGAAGCGGTAGTCGGCGTCGCCCGCCAGCCGCGCCAGCGCGCTGACGTCCTTGGGGAAACAGCTCCCGCCGTAGCCGATCCCGGGGAACAGGAAGGACGAACCGATGCGCCGGTCGGAGGCCACGACCCGGCGCACCTGGTCGACGTCGGCGCCCACGGCGTCGCAGACGTTGGCCACCTCGTTCATGAACGACACGCGGGTGGCGAGCATCGCGTTCGCGGCGTACTTGCTCAGCTCCGCGCTGGTCCGGTCCATGATCTCGATCGGCGCCCCGGTGCGGGTGAAGGGCTTGTAGATCGAAACCATCAGCCGCGCCGCGCGCTCGTCCTCGACCCCGATGACGACGCGGTCCGGTTTCAGGAAATCGTCGAGGGCGGACCCCTGCTTCAGGAACTCCGGGTTGCTCACGACGCTGAACGGCTCGGCCGTCTCCTCGCCGATCGCCGCCTGGACGCGCCCGGCCGTGCCCACCGGCACCGTGCTCTTCAGGACCACCACGGTATAGCCGTCCATCGCGGTTCCGACCTCGCGCGCCGCGCGCAGGACGTGCCGCACGTCGGCCGCGCCGTTCTCGCCGGACGGCGTCCCCACCGCGACGAACACCACCTCCGATTCGCGGGCGGCGCGGACGAGGGTCGTGTCGAAGGCGAGGCGCCGCTTGGCCGCGTTCCGGCGCACCAGCTCGTCGAGCCCCGGCTCGTAGATCGGCAGGCGGCCGGCCCGCAACGACCGGATCTTGCTCTCGTCGACGTCGACGCAGGTCACCTCGTTGCCCGTCTCGGCGAGGCATGCGCCGACCACGAGACCGACGTAGCCCGTGCCGACGACCGTCATTCTCATGGGTGGTCCCGCAAACACGCCGCGCCCGGGACGAAGCTCCCGCGGCGTTCGACCGGCGCGCCGCGCGGAGACGGGGCCGGGGCGGCGTCCGCGGCGCGCCGGTACAGGATACTGGTTGCGTGACGCGAGCGCCCGCAACCGCCGCCCCCGCGACGCCCCGCGTGGCCCTGGTGCACGACTGGCTCACCGGCATGCGCGGCGGCGAACGCGTGTTCGAGGCCCTCTGCGAGCGGTTCCCCGACGCCGCGCGGTTCGCGCTGCTGCACGTCCCGGGATCGGTCTCCCCGACCATCGAGGCGAGGCCGGTGCGGACGTCCTTCATCCAGCGCCTGCCCGGGTCCCACCGGTACTACCGGCCGCTGCTGCCGCTCTTCCCCGCCGCGGTGGAGCAGTTCGACCTCGACGGCTTCGACCTGATCATCAGCACCAGCCACTGCGCCGCCAAGTCGATCGTCAAGCCGGGCCGCGCCCGGCACCTCTGCTACTGCTTCACCCCGATGCGCTACGTCTGGGATCAGTTTCCCGCCTACTTCGGACCGGAGCGCGTAGGCGCCGGCGCGAGCCGGCGGCTGCGGCGGGCGCTCTCCGCCATTGCGCGGTGGGACGCGTCCACGGCGCACCGCGTGGATCGCTATGTGGCTATTTCGCAATATGTTGCGGCCCGGATCGGCCGATATTATAATCGAGAGGCCAGTATCGTGTATCCGCCCGTGGACACGTCGTTCTTCCAGCCGGGTCCGGCCCGGCCGCGGCATGGCTGCCTGATCGTGTCGGCTCTCGTACCCTACAAGCGGGTCGACCTGGCGTTGCGCGCGTGCGCGCGGGCCGGGGTTCCGTTGCGGATCGTCGGCAGCGGCCCGGAGCTCGATCGCCTGCGGGGGATCGCGGGGCCCGGGGCGGAGTTCCTGGGCGCGGTGACCGACGAGCAGGTGCGGCAGGAGTACCGCCGCGCCGCCGTTTTCCTGCTGCCGGGCGCCGAGGACTTCGGCATCGCCCCCGTCGAGGCCCAGGCCTGCGGATGCCCGGTCGTCGCCCTCGCCGAGGGCGGGGCGTGCGAGACCGTCGTGGACGGCGAGACCGGCATCCTCGTCGACGAGTCCGCGCCGGCCGCCTTCGCCGACGCCATCGCCCGGATTCACGACCGGCCGCTCGACGGCGCCGCGGCCCGGCGGCAGGCCCTGCGGTTCTCCCGCGAACGGTTCGAGGCCGCGCTCGGGACCGAGATCGCCCGCGTGACCGCCTCTTCTCCATCGGGACCGCATCGATGACCCGACGCGCCCGCGTGCGCATGATCATCCAGTCGGTGATCGACGCCGGCATCGGCGTGACGACGTTCGCGGCCGCGTACTGGCTCCGGTTCGAGACCGGGCTGCTCCCGGCCCCCAAGGGCCAGCCGCCCATCGAGTCCTATCTGCGGCTCGCCCCCTTCATCGGCCTGCTGCTCCCGTTCGGTCTCTGGCTGCAGGGAGCCTACCGGCACGAGCGCATCCGATCCCGGGTCGACGACTTCTTCGCGGTGCTGATCGGCGGCCTGATCGCGGTCGTGCTCGGTCTCGCGGGCACGCTCGTCTTCCAGGCCTACTTCGTCTCCGACGCGCTGAAGGACCAGGGCGTCTACGAAGTGTCGCGGCTGGTGTGGGCGCTGTTCCTCGTGCTCGGCGTCGTCTGCGCCTATGCTTCCCGGGCCTCGGTCCGGTCCGCGCTGGAGCGCCAGTGGCGCGAGGGCGTGGGCCTCAAGCGCATTCTCGTCGCCGGCACCGGCGAGGTCGCGCGGCACGTCGTCGACAAGGTGCTCCATCATCGCGAGCTCGGCTACCGCATCGTCGGTTTCGTCGACGACCGCGCCAGCGACCGGCAGGGCTACCGCGGGCTGCCGTTGCTGGGGCCGATCTCGGAGGTGGCCGACATCCTGCGGCGCGAGCGGGTCGACGAGCTCTACGTCGCCCTGTCGCTCGACGATCACGTGAAGATGCTCGATCTCATCGAGGTCGCCAATCGGGAGTTCGTCGACGTCAAGGTGGTGCCCGACCTCATGCAGGTCATCGCCCTGCGCGCCCGCCTCGAGGAGATCGACGGCGTGCCCATCATCAGCATCAACGACGTGCCGCTCCAGGGGCTGAACGGCCTCGTCAAGCGCGCCATCGACGTCGGCATCGCGAGCGTCGCGCTCGTCTTCCTGAGCCTGCCGTTCGCGGTCATCGCCGCCCTCGTCAAGGCGACGTCTCCGGGCCGGGTGTTCTACCGGCAGGAACGCATGGGGCTCGACGGACGCCCGTTCCGCGTGTGCAAGTTCCGCTCGATGCTCGAGGACGCCGAGCGCGAGACCGGCCCGGTGTGGACCCGCGAGGACGACCCGCGGCGGACGCCGGTCGGCCGCGTGCTGCGCCAGCTCAGTCTCGACGAGCTTCCCCAGCTCTGGAACGTGCTCCGCGGCGACATGTCGCTGGTGGGGCCGAGACCGGAGCGGCCGTTCTTCGTCGAGCAGTTCCGGCAGCGCGTCCCGCAGTACATGCTGCGCCACAAGGTCCGGTCCGGCCTCACGGGGTGGGCCCAGGTCAACGGCTGGCGGGGAGACACGTCGATCGAGAAGCGCATCGAGTACGACCTCTACTACATCGAGAACTGGTCGGTGGCGCTCGACTTCAAGATCATGTGGCTGACCGTCCTTCGGGTCTTCTTCCATCGTCACGCATACTGAATCCGAATCGTCACCGCGGCGCCGCCGGCGCATCCCGGACAGCCGGACCGCGCCGCCCCCCCGCCACCACACCATGGGCGATCGAGTCGTCATCACCGGCGCCGCCGGCTTCATCGGATCGCACCTCGCCGAGACCCTGCTCGATCGCGGCGACACCGTCGTCGGGATCGACAACCTGTCGACGGGCGCCTCCGCGAACCTCGCCGGCCTCGCCGGCCGGGACTTCCGGTTCATCCGGCACGACGTCTCCAACTACATCCGCGTCGACGGCCCGGTCGACGCGGTGCTGCACTGGGCCAGCCCCGCCAGTCCCATCGACTATCTCGAACGGCCGATCCCGACCCTGAAGGTCGGCGCCCTGGGCACCCACAACGCGCTCGGCCTCGCCAAGGCCAAGCGGGCGAAGTTCGTCCTCGCCTCGACGTCGGAGGTGTACGGCGACCCCCTCGAGCATCCGCAGCGGGAGGACTACTGGGGGAACGTGAACCCCATCGGCCCGCGCGGGGTCTACGACGAGGCCAAGCGCTTCGCCGAGGCGATGACCACCGCCTATCACCGCTATCACGGCATCGACACGAAGATCGCCCGCATCTTCAACACCTACGGGCCGAAGATGCGGGTCCGGGACGGCCGCGCGGTCCCCAACTTCATCGCCCAGGCGCTCCGCGGGGAAGACCTGACCATCTACGGCGACGGCACGCAGACGCGCAGCTTCTGCTACGTCAGCGATCTGGTGGACGGGGTTCTCCGGCTCCTGCGGTCGGACACCAACGAACCGGTCAACATCGGGAACCCGGACGAGATGACGGTGGCGGGCATCGCGGAGCGGATCATCCGGCTGACCGGCTCGACCAGCCGCATCCTGCACGAGCCGCTGCCGGTCGACGATCCCAAGGTGCGGCAGCCCGACGTCACGCGGGCGCGCGAGATCCTCGACTGGGAGCCGCGGGTGTCCCTGACCGAGGGCCTGACCGAGACCATCGCGTGGTTCCGCACCGCGCTGGCCGCCGCGCCGCACGACCGGTGACGTCCGCCGCCGGGCCGGGCGCCGCGCCGGGAGCGCCTCGGCTCACTCGGTCAGCACGCGCGCGGCGTGAACGATGTAGTGGATCCCCGAGACGAGGGTAATCGCGAGCGCGGCGCAGACGGCGGCGTCCACGACGCCGGAGGCGCGCCCCAGCCAGTTGTACAGCAGGGTGACGGCGATCGCGACGATGTAGATCAGGGTCGCGAGCTTCCCGAACGTCGACGGCGGGAACGTGCGCCGCCCGATCGCGAGGTTCACGACCGCCACCGTGACCACGATGATCACGTCCCGGCTGATGACGAGGACCGTCAGCCAGACCGGGAACCGGTTCGGGAGATCGAGCTCCGGCAGGGTGAGGACGACGAACGTCGAGATGAGGAGCAGCTTGTCGGCCATCGGGTCGAGCAGCGCCCCCAGGGTCGTCGGCTGACTCCACCGCCGAGCCAGCAGGCCGTCGAGGGCGTCGGTCACCCCGGCCGTGACGAACACCACGAGCGCCCAGCCGTTCATTCCGTATACGACCAGAATGACCAGCGCCGGGATCAGCAGCATCCGGAGCAGCGTGAGCTGGTTGGCGACCGTCAACGCCGACATGTCACGTCATCCATCCGGTTCGAACGCCGGGCGGAATCCCCGGCGATGCATCCCGCCCGACGGCGTCGTTCGTCGGACCGTCCCGTGGTCCGCGGCCGCGCGCGGTACGAACGCGCCCGACGCGAGCCCCTTCTCACGCCGGCCGGGCGTTCTCTGCCGGCCGGACGTTCCCTGTCGACCGGCGCCCTCCAGGCGCGATGCGGTGCGGGGATTCCACCACGGGCTGCTAAGGCGCGGGCGCCTGCCGGCGGGCCTCCCGGTCGAGGCGGGACAGGGCCGCCGCCGCATCGCGGCCCGAAACCGCGAGACCGGGTCGAAACGCATTCCCGGAAAGCGGCGCCAGCAACCCGGCCGCCACCACTTCCGACGCCGCGGGATAATCGAGGTGTCCGGCCGCCAGATCGGAGAACGGCGGCGCGCCCGGGGGCGCCGGCTCCACCCCGGCCGCGCGCAGCATCCGGACCAGGATGCGCGCGAACTCCGCGCGGCTGACCTCGCGATCCGGCTGGAACCGGTAGTTGACGTCGGCCCGCATGACGCCGGCCTGCGCGACGTCGATCATCCAGCCGTACGCCCAATGGCCGCGGGCGTCGGTGATGATGGCGGCTCCCTCGCCGGCGCGGGCGGCCAGCAGCGCCTCGAACCGCACCCCCAGCAGGGCCGCGAGCTGCCCCCGGGTAACCGCGTCCGCGGTCTCGACGGCGGCGTACTCGGCCGGCAGCGCCGCCGCGCGCCGGCGCGCGGCGACCTCGGCGAGCCGGCGCGCGGCGTCGGGCCCCGCCGCGATGGCGTCGGCGCGGAGCAGCGCCTGCTCCGCGCGGTCCAGATCGCCGGCGGCGAGATGCAGCTCCGACATCAGCAGCCAGGCGTCCGGTTCGTCCGGATCGAGGGCGACGGCGCGGTCGAGCCGGGCCAGCGCCGATGCCGCGTCGCCGCGCCGCCATTCGACGCCGGCCAGTTCGACGTACAGGAACGCCGACTCGGGAGACGCGGCGATGACCTGCTCGTAGGCCGCCGCCGCATCGGCGTCCCGACCCGCCCGGACCGCTTCCCGGGCGGCGGCGACCTGCTCCATCAGCGCCGTGGCCTCGAGCCCCGCGAGGCGCTCGCGCAGGCCGGTCAGGCTCGGGTCGGCGGCAAGAGCGGCCCGGAAGTCCGCGACCGCCTCGGTGACGCGATCGTCGAGCAACAACGCCTCGGCGCGCCCCACGCGGGCCGGCGCGTAGGCCGGAGTTCGGGAGAGGACCCCGTCGAACCGGGTCAGCGCGGCGGCCTCGTCGCCGCGGGCCAGGGCCGCGAATCCCAGCGCCGCCGCCGACGGATGGAACGACGGCCGGTCGCGCAGGATGTCCGCGAACCGCTCTTCCGCGGCTTCTATCCGTCCCGCCTGCAGGAAAATCCAGGCGTCGCGATGCGCGGACGCGGCGGGCGTTCCCTCCAGCGCGTCGGGAACGGCGGGGAACGGATAGTCCGGGAAGGCGGGGGTCGTGACCACCGGCACGCGGGCGGCGCACCCCCCCGCGAGCGTTCCGGCCGCCACGGCCACGACGAAGAAAGCGGCCCGCGCGTTACTCATTGCTCGGCGCTTCGCGGCGAGGAGCCGCGCGTCGGCGACGAACCGCGGCGCCCGACGCCGAACGCGCCGCCGCCATCCTGTTCGCTCCGGTGCGGAGGTGTCCTGGGCGCCGGTCAGCCGATGGACGACGCGCCCGGGAGCACGCGGCGGGAGCTCCGCGGTCGCCCGGCCGCTCCCGGAGCCGCCCGTACGCCCGCCTCTCCCCGGGACCGGTCGAAAACGGACCGCGGGCGGTCACGCCAGCGATTGTAGCACGCGCTTCCAGGCGACCGCGCCTTCGCGCACCAGGCGCGGCCGACGCCCGCGGACGTCCACGATCGTCGACGGCGCTCCCGCGAGCGGCGCCGGATGCTCCAGGACCAGCGCGACCACGGCGCCCAGCTCGTCGACGACCTCGGCGGCCGTCGCGGCCGGCGGGCGGCCGGCGCGGTTGGCGCTGGTCGCGGTGATCGGTCCGCCGCACAACGCCGCGAGCCGGCGGGCGGCGAGACTGCCCGGCACCCGTATCGCCACCGAGCCGTCGCCGGCGCATACGCCGGGCGCGAACGCCGCCTCCGGCTCGACGACGAGGGTCAGGGGGCCGGGCCAGAACCGGGCGGCCAACCGCCGGCCCAGCGGCGGCAGGCCGCCCGCCCCCGATTCGACCTGCGCGAGGCTGGCCGCAACGAGGGGGATGCCGGCCCGCGCCGACCGGGTCTTCAGCCGGCACAGGCGTTCGACCGGGGCGGCCCGGGTCGGGTCGACGCCGAGACCGTACAGCGTATCGGTGGGATAGGCCACGACGTCCCCCGCCCGGAGCGCCCCGGCCGCCGGCTGGAGGACACGGTCGGGCGCGGTCTCGGGCAGGCGGACGAGCCGCGTGCTCACGGCGCCGGCTCCGCGCGGCGGGCCGCCTGGCCGCGGGGGCGCGGACGCCGCATAATGGAGGGACCGAGGATCATCGTGCCTGCCAGGTCTTCCCGCCGTCCCAAGCGCCCGTCCCGGCCCCGCGTCCCGCTGCCCCGCCAGCGCGGCGGGCCCCACGCCGACAAGACCCGGCGGCCCTTCCGCAACCGCAAGCACAAGGGGCGTTCCGAGACGGCCGGCCGCGCGCCGCCGCGCGCCCGCCGGGCTCGTCAGAAGTGCACCACCACGTTGGAGTCGCCGGTCAGATGGATGGTGTCCACGAACTGGATGCGCTGCGGGCTGGTCCGCATGACCAGGGAGTTCGTCCGCGCCCCGTCCCCGAAGAAGCGGACGCCCTTCATCAGGGTGCCGTCGGTGACCCCGGTGGCCGCGAAGGTGATGCGCCGGCCCCGGGCGAGGTCGTCGGCGCGGTAGACCCGGTCCATGTCGGTGATGCCCATCGACCGGCACCGTTCCTCCTTCTCCGGCGTGTCGACCACCAGCCGGGCCAGAATCTCGCCGTTCAGGCAGCGCATCGCGGCCGCGGCCAGCACGCCCTCCGGCGCGCCGCCGGTCCCCATCACCGCGTGGACGCCGCTGCCCCGCACCGCCGCCGAGATGCCCGCCGACAGGTCGCCGTCTCCGATCAGGCGGATACGCGCGCCGGCCTCCCGGATGTCGGCGACGAGCTGCCGGTGGCGCGGCCGGTCGAGCACGGTCACGACGAGGTCCTCGACCTTGCGGTCGAGGCGCCGCGCGATGGCGCGCAGGTTGTCCCGGACCGGCGCGTCCAGATCGACGACGTGCCTGGAACTCGGTCCCACCACCAGCTTCTCCATGTAGATGTCCGGCGCATGCAGCAGCCCGCCCCGCTCGGATACCGCGAGCACGGCGATCGCGTTCGGCGACCCGGTGGCGCACAGGTTGGTCCCCTCCAGCGGGTCGACGGCGATGTCGACCTCCGGCAGCGCGGAGCCGTCCGGCGGCGCCCCGGGGGCGTGCGCGGTCCCCACCTGCTCGCCGATGTAGAGCATCGGCGCCTCGTCCCGCTCGCCCTCGCCGATGACCACCCGGCCGTCGATCGGCACCCGGTCCAGCGTCGCGCGCATCGACTCGACCGCGACCTGGTCCGAACGGTGGCGATCTCCCTGTCCCATCGTGTGCGCGCAGGCCACGGCGGCCCGCTCCACGACCTCGAGCAGGGCGGACGTGACGTCGGCGCCCATGCCGGCGCGGCTGCTGTCACTCATGCGGTAACGGTTCTCCTGGAAACGGACGCCGCCGCCGTCCCGACGGACTCCGGGCCGGTCACCGCGCGGTGATCCGGACGGCGGCGCCCTCGCGCAGGCCGAGGCGTTCGGCCGCGCTGTCGGCGTTGGCGGCCAACTCGAGATGATCGGTGCCGCCGAACAGGGCGCAGACTTCGCCGGGACGGATGTCGGCGTAGGTCCGCACCAGCCGCCCCACCGCGTGGCCTCCGACCACGACGTCGACGGCCCCGGCGGCGGCCAGACGTTCGACGCTCGGGCGGTCCACGTTGGTCACCGCGTTGCCGAACCGATCGATGCGGACGACGCAGCCGGCCATCCAGCCTTCCCCCGTCTCCAGCGCCGGCAGGTCGAGGGTGACGTAGCCGCGCAGGGGCCGGCCCAACGCGGAGAGGCGGATCCCCCGCGCCAGCCAGGCCGCGGCGGGGGCGAAGCGGTCCCGCCCCTCGAAGGTGCGGCTGATGGTGGGCCGCGCATACCGGCGTTCCGTCAGCTCCACGACCTCTTTCGGCGGACTCTGCGCGAAGACGTGGGTGAGGACGCCGTTGTCGGGCGCCACGAACCGATGCGCGCCGGTGTCGGCGGCCAGCCCGCGCCGGTCGGAACCGACGCCGGGGTCCACGACGACGAGGAAAACGGCGCCGGCGGGAAAATAGCGGCAGGCGGCGGCCAGCTCCCGCGAGGCGGCGTGGATATCGTGGGGCGGAACGTCGTGCGTCAGGTCCACGAGAGTGGCGTCCGGACAGACGTCCAGCACCACCCCCCGCATGGCGCCCGCGTAGTGGTCGCGCGTGCCGAAATCGCTCAACAGACCGACGACTGGACGAGCCATCCGTGCTCAACAGCCCGTGGCGGACCCCCGCGGCCCGAGGCGGTTACGAGTCCGCCCGAGCGTCCGGCGCTACAGGCCCTTGGCGGCGCTCCGCGGCGACGCGGAAGCCGGCGCCGCCTTCCGGGGCTCGACGCCCGCCTTCCGGGGCTCGACGCCCGCCTTCTGTTCGCTCCGCGGCCGGCTGGCCTGCTGCCCTTGCTGCATGTCGATGCCGCCCCGGAACTTCGCGCCTTCGGCGATGGCGACGCGCGGAGCCTTGAGGTCGCCTTCGACCGTCCCCTCGCTGCGAATCGAGATCTTCTCGGTCGCCTCGACGTTGCCGACGACCTCGCCCAGGACGACGACCGACTTCGCCAGCACCTGGGCCCTGATGCGCCCATGGGCCCCGATCGTCAGCATGTGCTGCTTCAAGGCGATCTTGCCCTCTATCGTCCCCTCCACGGTCAGGTCCTCGCTGCCGTGAAGCTCGCCCTTGACCACGATAGACTTGCCGATGATGACGTTCTGGGCCGCGCCGCCGCCCTTGTAGGAGTTGACGGCGGGGACGTTGGCGGCCGGCTGGGCCACTGTCTCGGCGGGCTCTTCCCGTTTCCACATGAGTGTCTCTCCGGGTCACGCGGCCGACGGCTACGAAATGCTCGGCGCGCCCGCGCATCCCGGCCGGGCGCGCGGGGGTTCATGGTACGACGAGCGCTTGCGGCGTGTCCACCGGCGGCCGCACCGCGCGGACACTCCCGTGTATCGGCAGATGCGCGGCCCGCCGACAGGCGGCCGGCCGCGTGTGGTGGCCGCCGGCGCCGGGACGCTGGTAGACTGGAGAGCGTGCGCCGGATCTATCTCGACCACAACGCCACGACGCCGGTGGCCCCGCCGGTGGCGGATGCGATGGCCCGCGCCCTGCGCACCGTCTTCGGCAATCCCTCCAGCGTGCACGCGTACGGACAGGAGGCGAAGACCGCCCTCGACGAGGCGCGGTCCGCGGTCGCCCGTCTGATCGGGGCCGAGCCCGCCGAGATCGTCTTCACCTCCGGGGGATCGGAATCGGACAATCTGGCCGTCCGCGGCGTCGCCGAGGCGGCCGGCCCCGGCCGGCGGCATCTCGTGGCCAGCACGATCGAGCACGAGGCGGTCCTGCGCACGCTGAAGGCCCTCGGGGGGGCGGGCTGGTCGGCGACCCTGGTGGGGGTCGACGAGCGCGGCGTGGTCACCCCCGAGCGGCTTGCGGAAGCGCTGACCGACGAGACCGCGCTGGTCTCCGTCATGCACGCCAACAACGAGATCGGCGCGATCCAGCCCGTCGCCGAGCTGGCCGCGCTGGCGCACGAGCGCGGCGCCCTCGCGCACACCGACGCAGTGCAGTCCGTGGGCAAGATCCCGGTCGACGTGCGCAGCCTGGGCGTCGACCTGCTGTCGCTGTCCGGGCACAAGTTCAACGGCCCGAAGGGGGCGGGCGCGCTCTGGATCCGCCGGGGCGCGCGGCTGCGCGCGCAGATGACCGGCGGCCGGCAGGAGCGCAACCGGCGGGCCGGCACCGAGAACCTCCCGGCGATCGTCGGCCTCGGGGCGGCCGCGCGCCGCCTGCTCGACGAACGCGAAGCGGCGGAGACGGCGGACGTGACCGCGTTGCGGGACCGGCTGGAGGCGGGCATCCTCGCCGCGGTGCCCGGCGCCGCCGTGAACGGCGATTCGGCCCCCCGCGTGGGAAACACCTCGAACGTCAGCTTCCCCGGCGTCGAAGCGGAATCGCTGCTCATCGCCCTCGACCTCGAGGGCATCGCGGTGTCGACGGGGTCCGCCTGTTCGTCCGGAACCCTGGAGCCCTCCCACGTCCTGCGGGCCATGGGCTTCTCGCCCCATCGCACCCAGAACTCGATTCGCTTCAGCCTCGGACTCGGCAACACGGCCGCCGACGTCGACCGCGTGACCGCGGTCCTGCCCGGCATCGTCGGCCGCCTTCGCGCGCTGGCCGGCCGCGGCGCCGCGGCGGCGGGGCGCTGACCGCCGATGCGCGTAATCGCCGCGATGTCCGGCGGCGTCGACTCCGCGGTCGCCGCCCTGCAGCTCGTCGAAGCGGGCCACGAGGTCGTCGGCCTTTCGATGCAGCTTTACGACCGGCAGCAGGGCGCCCGGCGGTTCGGCGGCTGCTGCTCGCTCGACGATCTGCACGACGCGCGCCGCACCGCCGCCGTCCTCGGCATCCCGCACTACGTGATGAACTTCGAGCGGCAGTTCGAGAGCGCGGTGGTCTCGGTGTTCGTGCGCGAATACGCGGCCGGCCGCACGCCGATCCCCTGCGTGCAGTGCAACGGCGAGCTGAAGTTCGCCCACCTGCTGGAGCGGGCGGCGGCGCTGGGCGCCGACTGCGTCGCCACCGGCCACTACGCGCGGCGCGGCGCCGGGGCGAGGCCGGGGCGCCCCCACACCCTGCGCCGCGGTCTCGACGCCGGCAAGGACCAGTCGTACTTCCTCTTCACGCTGACCCAGGACCAGCTGGCGCTGGCGCGGTTCCCGGTCGGACACCTGCGGAAGGAAGAGGTTCGGGCGCGGGCCCGGCGCGGCGGCCTGCCGGTCGCCGACAAGCCCGACAGCCAGGAGCTGTGCTTCGTGCCCGACGGCGACGCCGCGGGGCTGGTCGAGGCGCGCGCGCCGGCGGCGGCCCGGACGGGGCCGATCCGCGACCGGCGCGGACGCGAGCTGGGCCGGCACGAAGGCGTGCACCGCTACACGGTCGGCCAGCGGAAGGGCCTCGGGCTGTCGGCGAGCGTTCCGCTCTACGTTCTGGACATCGACGCGGCGGCGAACGCGGTGACCGTCGGCCCGCGCGACGCCCTGGACCGCACGCGCCTCACCGCCTCGGGCGTCAACTGGATCGCGGGGCCGCCGCCGGACGGCGCGGTCCGCGTCACCGCCCGCATCCGCCACCGCCACCCCGACGCGCCGGCGCGGGTCGAGCCGCTTCCCGACGGCCGGGCCGAAGTCGTGTTCGACGAGCCGCAGCGCGCCGTCGCCCCCGGCCAGGCGGCGGTCTTCTACGACCGCGACACGGTGCTCGGCGGCGGGTGGATCGATTGACGCCCCGTGGTGGAACCCCCCGCGCCGCACCGCGCCCGGAGGGTGCCGGCGAACGCCGGGTGCGCCCGCCTGACAAGGCGTGAGAAGGGCGCCTGTCGGGCACGTTCGGCCGACGAACAGCGCAGTCGGGCGGGATGCGTCACCGATCGCAATGCGGCGGGGCTTTTCGCCGCGGGCGGTCGAGCCGGAGTCGGCGCCCCTCCTGCCGGCCGAGCCGGTCGCGGAACTCTCCTCTACGACAACGACTCGAGATAGCGTTCGGCGTCGATGGCGGCCATGCAGCCGGTGCCGGCGGCGGTGACGGCCTGCCGGTACACGTGGTCCTGCACGTCGCCGCAGGCGAACACGCCGGGCACGCTGGTGCGCGTCCCGGTCCCCGCGACTACGTAACCGTTGGCGTCGAGCTCGATCTGGCCTTCGAACAGACGCGTGTTCGGCGTGTGTCCGATGGCGATGAACACGCCGTCGACGTCCAGCGTTCTGGTCGCGCCCGTCTCCCGGTTCCGCAGCACCGCGCCGGTCACGACCCCCTGGTCGACGTCCTTCACGTCGACCAGCTCCGTGTTCCACTCGAACGCGATCCGGGGGTTGGCGAACGCCTTGTCCTGCATGATCTTCGACGCCCGGAGGCGGTCCCGCCGGTGCACGACGGTGACCTGCGAGGCGAACTTCGTCAGGAAGACGGCCTCCTCCATGGCCGAGTCGCCGCCCCCGACGACCGCGATCGGCTTGCCCCGGAAGAAGTAGCCGTCGCACGTCGCGCACGTGGACACGCCGTGCCCCATCAGGGCGCGCTCGGACGGGAGGCCCAGGAGGCGGGCCGATGCGCCGGTCGAGATGACGAGCGCCCGGGTCTCGTGCGCCTGCTCCCCGACCCGGACCACGAACGGCGGCGCGCCGAGCTCGACCGCGGTGACGTCGCCGGCCACGATCTCCGCCCCGAACCGCTCGGCCTGCGCCCGCATCGCGGCCATCAGGTCGGGACCCAGGATGCCGTCGCGGAACCCGGGGTAGTTCTCGACCGCGGTCGTGAGCATCAACTGGCCGCCCGACTCGACCCCTTCGATGACCAACGGCTTCAGGTTCGCCCGCGCCGCGTACAGGGCGGCGGTCAGTCCGGCCGGACCGGACCCGATGATGATCACGTTGCGCATCCGCAATCGCCCTCCGCGCCGGAGCGGGCGTCTCCCGCCCGCCGGCGCATTCTCGCCGCCCCCGGTCCGACGCAGGTCTCCACTACGGGCGGCAGCCCGGAGAGCGTCGCCGCGGGACCGCGCTGCTCCGCCCGACGCCCGACCGACCTGCCGGAATCCGCGCCTTCCACGGCGCGGTTTCCCGGTCGACGGTCCTTGAAAGGAATTCCCGTCCGGCCGGCCCGTGACCCGCCCCGGGCACGGCTGGGGAGCGGGTCAACCGCATGGGGCAGCTTCCATGCAGGACGGTCCGCTAGTCGGCGGCGGGTGCGAGCAGCGCACGGGCCTCGTTCACCAGCCAGTCCGCCAGCCGGCGCGTCTCGCGGAACCGGCCCCCATTCGATCCGGCGCCCAGCACCACCACCGACACCGCGCGGTCGCCGACCCGGATCAAGGTCGCCAGGCAGTATCCCGCTGCGTTGATGTAACCGGTCTTCCCCCCCACGACGTCGGGGCGCACGCCGAGCAGCCGGTTGGTGTTCCGGATCACGCCGTTCTGGCGGCTCGTGCGGAAGCGGTACGAACGCTTGCGGAGGATGCGGGCGATCCCGGGTTGCCGGCCCGCCGCCGCGATCAGCCGGGACACGTCGTGGGCCGACGACACGTTGCCCTCGTGCAGCCCCGACGGGTCCGTGAAACGGGTATGCTCCAGCCCGAGCTCGGCGGCCATGGCGTTCATGCGGCTGATGAAGCGCCGGGTCCCCCACCGGGACGCCCGCGCCAGCACCCGGGCGGCCACGTTGTCGGACGCCACCAGCGCGAGGTGGACGAGATCGCGCAGGCTGACCCGCTCCCCCCGCCGCAGCCAGGTCGTCGACGCGTTGCGGACGTCGCGCCGCGACACGACGACGTCGCGGTCGAGGTCCGGCTCTTCGTCGAGGAACAGCATCACCGTCATCACCTTGGTGATGCTGGCGATGGGACGCGGCTCCCGCGCGTTGTGCTCCCAGACCGCGTTCCCGGACGCGGCGTCGAAGACGATGGCGGCCTCCGCGCGCACGCGCGGCTCGGGAACGCCCTCGGGTCCGCGGGCCGAGAGTGCGGCCGGCGAGCCGGCGGCGAGGAGACCGGACAGGACGGCGACCGCCGGCCGGACCCTCCGTACGCATGGCGCCGGGAAGCGGCGCCGTCTCTCCGTGGTCACGCGCCCGGTAACTCCGGCCCGGAAGTCACTCACCAGCCCGTGGTGGAACGTCCGCGCCGCATCGCGCCCGAAGGGCGCCGGCGAACGCCGGGAGCGCCCGCCGGACAAGGCGTGTGAAGGGCGCATGTCGGGAATGCAGCGGGGCGTTTTCACCACGGGCGCGGGGCTGTCACGCCCCCGTGTCGTCCGCGGAGCCGCCGGGCGGACGCGGCAGCGTGTAGTGGGTGCGCGCCCGGACGTTCAGGCCGTCCCGGTCCCGCACCTCGACGCGCAGGCGGCGCGTTCTCATGGTGGGGTCGGGGTTGGTGGTGTAGAAGCCGAGCACGTAGTAGTCGCTGGTCTCGGCGTCGATCTCGCGAAAGGCGTCGCCGAAGTCGTTCCGGTTGACCACCGCCCTCCCGCCGGTCAGCTCGGACAGCATGCGCAGGGTGCCCTGCGTCTGGAACATGTGCCGGCTCCACTCGAAGAGCGAGAGCTGCTGGACGTCGAGGTCGGGTCCGGCCACCAGACCGCGGGGGTCGATGGTGTAGAACGACGTGTTCGCGCGATTGGCCGACCGCGTCAGCTCGGCGACCTCGTAGCTCAGGTTGAGGTTGGCGAACTGCTGACCCTGGCGCAGAAACCGCTCGAAGGGGTCCGTCGTCGGATCGGGCAGATCGCCGTAGAGCGCGTCGTACTCTTCGTCGCGGAGCAGTCCGTAGTCGTTCAGCCGCTGCTGCTGGAACGGGCTGCTGTACATGCGCGACTCGGGGAACGGATCGAAGTCGTACCCCTCGCTCAGGTAGAGGAAGACCTTGCGGCGGTCGTGCACCGCCTCGAGGTTCTTCAATACCGAGCGCGCCGTCTTGAACGCCACGTGGGCGCGGTAGAGCACCTCGGACGGCCCCTGCGACGTTTCCATCGCCATCAACTGTTCCTGGACGCTCATCGCATCGCCCATGACCCGGTTGCCCGCGGCATAGAGCAGCTCGCGATCGTAGGTCATGTCGATGGAGAGCGACGAGGGGCCGCTGGAGATGATTCCGAACAGGTCTCCCTCGTGGATCAGGGTGTCTCCGAGTTCCTCGATGATCTGCCGTATCTTCGGGGTGCGCGACGGCGTGAGGTGCAGGTCGTCGATGAACAGCACGAAGATGCGGCCCGCGGTGTTGTCCACCGGCCGCGACGAGGGCAGGATTATCCCTTCCTGCACCGCCGGCGCCGGCTGCAGATGGTTGAAGACGCGGCCGCCGTGGACCAGCACCATCGAGACGATGTCCTGCTCGACGTCGTCCTCGAAGATGCGGAAATCGCTCTGGTCGAGATCGGGAACGAAGACGCCGGCGCGGTCGCGCACGATGACGTCGGTCGTCACCAGCGTGACGCCGGCGCGGAAGGTCGGCGGCCGCTCTCCGATGACCCCGACGGACGTGTCGCCGGGTTCCTCCGGCCGGCCCCGGGACCGTTGCTGAGCCGAGAGAACCGTGAAGACGACAGCGGCGGCGGCGACGGTTGCCGCCCCGACGCGGACGCGGCGGCCGAAAGCTGTCATGCCCATCGGCGCATTATAGCAGAGCGCCCGACGGGGCGCGCCCGGCCGACGCGGCCGTCACGTGCGGTCCGCATCCGGCGCCGACGCCGCCGGCGGCCCCCCGGCGGCGTCCGCCGGACCGGGCGGGGCGGACGGTTCGCCGCCGCGCGAACCGCGGCGGCGGCGCCGGCGGCGGGGCTGGCGCTCTCCCGACGGCGCGGGGTTCCCGCCGGACGCGGGCGCCGCGGCCGCGCCGGGGCGGGACGCGCGCGGCCGCGCCGGCGCGGCCGCGGCGGACGCCGCTCCCTCGGCCGGCGTCCCGCCGGGGCGCGCGGCGGCGCTGTCCCGGCGGCCCGGCCGGCGCTCCCGCCGCTGGCCTCCGGGGCGTTCCTGCGGGGCCGGCGGCGGCTTCGCCTTGAGAATCTCGTCCCAGTCGAACGTCAGGCCGGGGTTCGACGCCTCGATGCCGCGAATCGCCTCGGCGTCGAGAGCCGGCCGGCCGACCTCGATGTCCGGGGGCGTGCGGAACCAGTACAGGACCCGCATCCGCACGACGCCGTCCTGCCGGAACGTGTGGCACAGGTAGGTGTTGGCGTAGCCGCGCTTGTCGCGGGAAAACCGAAGGAAAGGCATCCGATGGGCCAGCCGGCGACCGCCCGAAGCCGCTTTACCGGCGGCTTCCCGGCGGTGCTTCTACAGTAACATGAACCTCTGTCGCAGTCCAGACCGATGCCGGCTCGCGCCGGGCGCCGGGGACGACCGGAGTATCATCTGTCGGCGCCGCCGCCGTCCTGTCGCAGGCGCTCCGATTTCCCCGTCCTTCACTCGTCAGGAGCTTCCCCCCGTGAACGATCGCTTCCTCAGGGCATGCCGCCGCGAACCGGTCGACGCCACCCCGGTGTGGTTCATGCGCCAGGCGGGACGCTACATGAGCGCCTACCGCGGGCTGCGCGAACGCTACGGCCTGCTCGAGATCTGCCGCCAGCCCGAGCTCGCGGCCCAGGTGACCCTGCAGCCGGTCGACGCCATCGAGGTCGACGCCGCCATCCTCTTCTCGGACCTGCTGCTCCCGCTCGATCCGCTGGGCATCCCCTTCCGTTTCGAGAAGGGCGAGGGGCCGGTGATCGATCCGCCGGTGCGGACGGTCGAACGCATCGACCGGCTCCGGGTCTTCGAGCCCCGCGAGGCCCTCGGCCACGTGCTCGACACGATCCGCCTCCTGCGCGTGCAGCTCGCCGACCGCGTGCCCCTCATCGGGTTCGCGGGGGCCCCGTTCACCCTCGCCTCGTACGCCGTCGAGGGCGGCCCGTCGAGCAACTACGCGAGAACCAAGGCCCTGATGTACGGCGAGCCCGAGGCGTGGCACCGGCTCGCGGACACCTTCGCCACCGTCGTCGCCGAGTACCTGCTCGCCCAGATCGAGGCGGGGGCGCAGGCCGTGCAGGTCTTCGACTCGTGGGTGGGCGCGCTCTCGCCGCGCGACTACCGCGAGTTCGCGCTGCCCCACACGCGGCGGATCTTCGACACGGTGCGCGCCGGCGGGGTCCCCATGGTGCATTTCGGCACCGGCACCGCGACCCTGCTTCCCGCGATGCGCGAGGCGGGGAGCGACGTGATCGGCCTCGACTGGCGCATACCCCTCGACGAGGGATGGGACCTCGTCGGCGCCGACTGCGCGGTCCAGGGCAACCTCGACCCGACGGTGCTGCTCGGCCCCGTCGAACGCATGCTGCAGGGCGCCGTCGACGTGCTGCGCCGGGCCCGCGGACGCGCCGGCCACGTGTTCAACCTCGGCCACGGCATCCTGCCCGGCACCGATCTCGAGCACGTGCGGCTCCTGGCCCGCTTCGTCCACGAACAGAGCGCCATGCCGTGGTGAGGCGGGTTCGGCGCGGCGCCGGCGGCCCGCGGACGGGCTCCGGCTTCGAGGCGGGCGGGCGCCCCGGAACGTTCCCTGTCCGCCGGACGTTCCCCTGTCCGCCGGACGTTCCCCTGTCCGCCGGACGTTCCCTGTCCGCCGGCGCCCTCGGCGAACGCCGGCGCCCCCGGCGTTCGCCGGCGCCCCCGGCGTTCGCCGGCGCCCTTCGGGCACGGTGGGCGGGGTTCCACCACGGGCTGCTGACGGACGGACCATGACGGAGGTCGACGTCGCGGTGGTCGGGGGCGGGATGGCGGGACTCGCCGCCGCCTACGAGCTGCAGCGCCGCCGCGCTTCGTTCTTGCTGATCGAGGCGGCGCCGCGGCTCGGCGGCGTGGTCCGCACCGAGCGCATCGACGGGTTCACCCTCGACGCGGGGCCGGACTCCCTGCTCGTGCAGAAACCGGCCGCCCTCGACCTGTGCCGCGAGCTCGGGCTCGGCGACCGCCTGCTGCCGACCCTGAAGCCCCGCACCGCCTACGTGCTGCGCGGCCGGCTGCGCCCCCTGCCCGAAGCTTCCGTCCTCGGCATCCCCACCGCGATCGCGCCGTGGCTCGCCAGCCGCCTCCTCTCCCCCGCGGGCCGGCTGCGCGTCGCCGCCGACCTCGTCCTGCCGCGCGGCGACGGCTCGGACGAGTCGGTGGGCAGTTTCTTCCGCCGCCGTTTCGGGGCCGAGGCCGCCGAGTACATCGCCGAGCCCCTGCTCGCGGGCATCCACGCCGGCGACGTCGACCGGCTGTCGATGCGGGCCCTGTTCCCCCGCTTCGTGGAGGCCGAGCGCGCCTGCGGCAGCGTGATCCGCGCGTTCCGGCGGCGCCGGGCCGCGCCGCGGCCGGACGGGGGGCTGTTCCGCTCGCTGCCCGGCGGCATCGAGGAACTGGCGGCGGCCCTGACCGCGGCCCTGCCCCCGGCCGCCGTCCGCTGCGGCGCCCGCGCCGTCGCCCTCGCCGGCCCGCCCCCCTACACCGTGCGCCTCTCGGCCGGGGAGCCCGTCTCCGCCCGCCGGGTCATCCTCGCCACCCCGGCCTGGGTCACCGCGGCCCTCGTCCGGCCCCTCGACGAACGGCTGGCCGCCCTGTGCGGCGAGATTCCCTACACCTCTACGGCGACCGTGCTGCTCGCCTATCCGCGGGCGGCGGTCCTCCGGCAACCGCGGGGATCGGGATTCGTGGTGCCGCGCCGCGAACGCGCGGTCCCGCTGATGGCGGGGTCGTGGGTGACCGCGAAGTGGCCGGGCCGGGCCCCCGAGGGGCAGGTGCTGCTGCGGGGGTTCCTGGGAGGCGTCCGCGACCCCGACGTCGGACGGCGCCCGGACAACGCGCTGATCGACCGGACCCACGCCGCCTTCGCCGGCCTGCTCGGCCTCGACCGCCGCCCCCACCTCGCCCGCGTCTACCGGTGGGAACGTGCGAACCCCCAGCACCACGTCGGACACCTGGCGCGGGTCGCGGCCATCGAGGCGCGGCTGCGCGGCTGCCCCGGCCTCTTCGTCACCGGGGCCGGCTTCCGCGGCGTCGGCATTCCCGACTGCGTCGCGGACGGACGGGCCACGGCACGGGCCTCGATGGAGCGGCGGGCGGAGAGGTGATTCGGCGCGGCGGGCGCCGCGGTCCGTCCGCTTCGGCTTCAGCGCGCATCTGCCGCCGTTTCCGATCCGGCGGAAGGGATGAGCCGGCCGCGGTCGTTCGACGACGCGCTGGCCAGGGACGGGCGCCCGAACCATTGGCGCCGCGGGCGGGCGTGCAGTTTCCGGTGCTTGCGCCGACGGCGCGGCGGAGGAGCGATCCGGCGCGGCCGGCGCCGCGGGGGGTCAGCCGCCGATTTCGTCCTTGAGGTCGGTGTCGGCGGGGGGCGCGTCGACCGCGTCGACGTCGACCTCGATCTCGGCCGGCGGCGCCTTCCCGGCCTTCGGCGACTTCGCGGCCGGCGCCGTTTTGCGCTTGCGGGCCCGCGCGGGCTTGGCGGCCGGCGCCGGCTCGCTCGACGGTTCGAGCCGGGCGAGGCTCGTCAGGAACTTCCGGACCGTGTTGTCGTCGAACTGTATCCGCGTGTAGGCGTCCTCGACCGCGATGACCGAACCCGGGCCGTAGGTCGGCTCGCTCACCCTGGCTCCCACCTCGAAACGCTTCGTCGCCAATCTGCTCTCCTCGAACGACGTCCGCAGGCGGACGCCGCGCGCCCGGTTCCGACCACCGAAGACCGTAAACCGAACGCTATCAGAAAGTTATCCAGGCGTCAAGGACGCCGCGACTCGCCGCTCGATCGACTGCCGAGTACCCGGGCGGCCAACGCCGTGCTCCCGATCGGGTCCGTCGTCGCCCGCCACGCATTCACAGAACCTCGGCCGCGATTCTCCGTAGCGCAGGAGTTCCGAGAACTACGGAACGCATGCGGCGCTCGGCGACGCGCCGAAGCTCGACCGAAACCTTCCGGACATCGATCTCGTAATCGCGAAACTCCGAAAAAAACCGCTTTGGAATGTGCGGGTTGTTCAGCGTAGACCCACGCTCGTTCAAGTACTTCGCCCGCAATCGCCACTTCTGAATGTGCGCGCGGCCAACGTCACGGGCTGTCGAGACGGTTCTGTTCGTTGTGGATTTCAACTCCACGGGTACGGCATAGCGTCGACCTTCATCGGAAAAATCAAAGTACGCATCCACTCCCGAGCGGGTTTCGCCGCCTCTCAACCCGATGCGGTCGCGCACCTCCACCTCACGCCGGTCATCTTGAACGGCCATTCGAGTTCCCTCGATCGGGATTACTTCAGGATTCAGGCAGGGTTCCGGCGCCCAGGGCTTGCGCCACCGAATTCGCGACCGCGTAACCCACGGGCGGACACACCGAGTTACCGATTTGTCCGATTGCCTGGTATGCGGCGCCCTCGAAGCGCCAGTCTTCCGGAAAGCCCTGAAGCACGGCGCAATCCTGCACGGACAAGCGGAAGTGTCCGTTCTCGGGAGGAAACCTTGCAGCGGCGTCGCGATTCCTCTGCACTCCATTCGGCCAGATATGCAATCGCTCCCATACAGCCTGGCTGGCCTTGCTGTTCAGGATGCTCGTGGACTTTCGTGGTCCCGTGAAACCGGAACGAAGCGTCGGGGCGAAGCTGTCGAAACCGATGTCCGGCAACCCCAGCGCCGCCCTGGCGCCGAGCGTCGTCTCGCCGGGTGCGAACAAATCATCGCACCTGCCGTGCGTCGGCGAAGGAATGCGAAAGGCGCGGGCGGCTCTCCTGGACCTGAAGCCGACGAAAAAGACCCGCTTGCGCACTTGAGGAACGCCGAAGTCCGATGCCGACAACCGGAACCTGACAATATGATAGCGGGGCGCCAGCGGTTCCAGGATCGTGTCGCCGACGTACTCGTTGAACTTCGCATCGAGCAAACCGGTGACGTTTTCCGCCACGAAAACGCACGGGGCCAGCTTCAGGACCGCGGCCGTGAACGCGGGCCACATGTCACGGCCGTCTTCACCCCCTTTTCTTTTTCCAGCGACGGAAAAAGGTTGGCAGGGCGGACCTCCGTGAACGATGTCCACGCCGTCCTTGAACGAGGCCCAGTCGACTTCGCAGACGTCGCCTGCGGATCCGCTCAACACTCGCCAGCCTGGACGGCTTCGGCGCAGCGTCGCACCACAGATTTCCAGGATGTCGAAGCTGGCGACGTGCTCGAATCCTGCGCGTTCGAAGGCCAGATCGAGCCCGCCGCCGCCGGAGAACAGCGACAGCGCACGCAAGCCATGCGGCGCCTTTTGCGGCATCAGGCGCGCAGGATCGAGGTTCGGAACGTTGACGTCCTTCGCGCCTGTCGCGAGCTTCCCGCGGCTTGCCGCCTGCTTGCGCTGCCGCGACCAGGCAGAGACGCGACGATACCACTCACGTTTCTGGTCGGAGAGTTCGTAGGGCATCGCCGAGTGATTGTACCAGGAACATGGGCCGACGGTAACCGGCTGCGTCCGAGGTCGTCAACCCGAAAGGGCCGCGCATGCGCGCTGGATCCGCCGGCAGGCTTCCGCGAGCCGGTCCGTGGCGAGCGCATACGACACGCGGAAGTACGGCGAGAGGCCGAACGCTTCCCCGTGCACCACCGCGACCTCCTCGCGGTCGAGCAGGTACCGCGCGAAGTCGCCGTCGTTCTCGACGGCGCCGCCGTCCGGGGTCCGCTTCCCGATGGTCCCCCCGCAGTCGACGTAGAGATAGAACGCCCCGTCCGGCCGGCGGCAGGAGAGTCCCTCGGCCTCGTTCAGCATCGCGGCGCCGAGGTCGCGGCGCTCCGCGAAGACCGCCAGGTTGCCGCGGATGAACGTCTGGTCGCCGTCGAGCGCTTCGACCCCGGCCCACTGGCTGATGCTCGACGCCCCGCTCGTGGTCTGCGACTGGATCTTCGACATCGCCGCGATCAGCGCCTTCGGCCCCGCCCCGTAGCCGATGCGCCACCCCGTCATGCAGTACGCCTTCGAGAGCCCGTTCATCGTCAGCGTGCGCTCGCGCAGATCGGGCGCGACCTGCGCGATGGTCGAGAACGGCTCGCCGCCGTAGACGACGTGCTCGTAGATGTCGTCGGCGAGCACCCACACGTGCGGGCGCCGGCGCAGCACGGCGGCGAGTCCCTCCAGGTCGCGGGCCGAGTAGACCGCGCCGGACGGGTTGCCGGGGTTGTTGAGAATCAACCACTTCGTCCGGGCCGTGATCGCGCCTTCGAGCTGTTCGCCGGTCAACCGGAACCCGTTCGCGGCGTCGGCCGCGACCACCGCCGGCGTTCCGCCCGCGAGCAGCGCCATGTCGGGGTAGCTCACCCAGAACGGGGCGGGGACGACGACCTCGTCCCCGGGGTCGAGGGTGGCGGCGAGGGCGTTGTAGATGACCTGCTTGCCGCCGTTGCAGACCAGCACCTGGTCGGGGGCGTAGCGCAGTCCGTTCTCGCGCTCCAGCTTGCGGCAGACGGCCTCGCGCAGCTCGGGGACGCCCGTGAGGGGCGGGTATTTCGTCTTCCCTTCCACGATGGCGCGTATCGCCGCGATCTTGATGGGGTCGGGCGTGTCGAAGTCCGGCTCTCCGGCGGAGAGGGCGATGACGTCGCGGCCGGCCCGCGCCATCTCCATCGCCTTCGCGGAGATCATCGCGGACGGCGAGGCTCTGACGCGGCTCAGGCGCCGGGCCACGACGGACGTCACTGGCCGCCCCCGCGAAGGGGCCGGCGGGCCGGCGCCCGCCGCCGCGCCGCCGGTCCGCACCGCCGCCCGGGGCGCGCCGGAACGCCGGACGGGAAGAAGGGGGCCGCGGCGGCCGGCCGCGGCCGGAGCGGGCCGCAAGGTTCGGAAGCGGACGTCATCGGTCGTCTCTCCAGACGGGAAACCGCATGGGTTACATCATATGCCGGCGGCGCCGGCGCGCCGCCCGAAGACGGAAACCGGGGCGGCGGGCGCCGTCCACCGTCAGGGCAGCGGAGCCCCCGGGACGATGCGGCGCAGCAGCTCGGTCATCGGCAGGCACAGGACGCCGTCGATCTGCAGGCGCTCGTCTCCGAGGTAGGCCAGTCGGGTCTGCGCCCGCGGGTAGTCCCGTGCGAAGCTCTTCAGCGACCGGAGATCCGCCGGTCGAATGCGCGAGGCATGCTTGACCTCGAGCGCCCAGAACACGTCGCGGCCGTAGAGCACGAAGTCGACCTCGCTGCCCGCCCGCGTCCGCCAGAACGCGAGCGTCGCCCCGACGCCGGAATAGTCGCCCCACGCCCGCAGGTGCTGCGCCACCAGCCCCTCCAGCGCCGCGCCGCGGGCCTCCTCCGGCCGGTCGAGCGGCCCCGCCGGACGCAGCGAGCGAAACACGCCGGCGTCGGCGAAGAAGAACTTCGGATGCGCCGTGACCTGCCGTCGCGCGCGGCGGGCGAAGACAGGAAGCCGGAACGCCAGAAGCAGGTCTTCCAGGATGTCGATGAATCCTTCCACCGTCTTGCGGCGCACCGCGCATTCCCGCGCCACCTCGGCGGTGTTGAGCACGGCCGCGTGCGAGAAGCTGACGGCTTCGAGAAACCGGTGGAATGCGCCGAGATCGCGCACCAGTCCCTCCGCCTGGACCTCCTGCCGGACGTACAGCCCGGCGTAGGCGTTCAACGTGTCGGCGGGATCGTCGGCGTCCCAGATCAACGGCAGCAGTCCCCTGTCGAGCGCCGCCGGCAGGTCGAAGCGCGGGCCGAGCTCGGCGGCCATGAACGGGTGCATCGACCGCACGACGGCGCGGCCGGCGAGGAGATCGACGCCGGCGCGCTTGAGCTTGCGCGCGCTCGACCCGGTGAGCACGAAACGCGGGCTGCCGGACTCCTCCACCAGCTGGTGAACGACGGTCAGCAGCTCGGGCGCCCGCTGCACTTCGTCGATGACGACGTCCGCCGGGCCTGCCGCCGCCAGTTCACGCAGCCGTTCGGGGCGTGCCGCGTACTGCCGCTGCTGCTCCGGCGCCAGCAGATCGACGCGGACGGCCTCCGGGAACGCCGCCTGCAGCCAGGTGCTCTTGCCGGTGCCCCGCGGGCCGAACAGGAAGAAGTGTCCGGGCGGTGGACGAAAAAAAGCTCTCTCTATCGCCACTTTGAGAGCAATTATGGCATTCGCAAGACAATTTTCGCACCCTGCCGACCGTGCCTGGTGAGAACGGCGAAAGGTGCTCGACGGCGCTGTCGTGGAACGCCGAGGGAGCGGCAGCACGACCCCGATCCCGACCCCGACCCCAACCCGGGTGAAGGGCTGTTCCACCCCGGAAGGCCGCGGGGGGCGCCCGCCCGGCCCGGCCGCGGCAGACGCCGCCGGGACGAACGACCGGATCGCAAGGGGGCCGGCCGCGGTCAACGGGGACACGGAGCCGCGCTGGCCGACGCCGCCGAAACGAACGACGAGGATCGCGAGGGACCGAACGCTACGGCAGCGCGTAGGCCACGAGCGAGCCGGGGAACCCGGTCTGGATGCTCCCGATCTGGACGACGATGTGCTGCTTCCCCTCGTGCAGGTAGGTCATCATGCCGTACTGCCCGGGGGCGGGGAGTTCGACGCTGCCGAGAATCGCGCCGGTGCGCTTGTCGCGGCCGTGCAGCAGCAGCGGCGCGTCGGGCACGATCTGCCGCGTCCCCTCGCTGAGGGCGCGGGTCTGCACCAGCAGGTCGCCGGTCACCATCTGGATCGAGAAGCCCGCGCCGCCGGCGTTCGGGACGTCGACGCCGGCCAGCCGCGGATGCTCGCGGATGACCCGCGCCGTCTCGCCGACCGGCCGCGACCAGACCTTCTCGCCGGTGTTCATCTGGTAGGCGGTGAGCTGGTTGTCCATCGGCTGGTAGAGCCGCAGGCCGTCGATCCGCGGCAGGCCCGTCACCGAGACGAACGGCTCCTGCTCGGGGGTGGGCCGGCGGAAGCCGCCCGGCAGCCACGCCGCCACCGTCGTCCCGGTGGTGGGGGTCGAGTTGGGGGTGGCGCCTCCGGGGCCGGGCCGCGCGTAGTCCGGGTCGTCCTCGTCGACGCCGCCGGTGGGCCGCATGAACGGCGGGGCGTTGCAGCTCCGGCGGTGGGAGTTGAACATCATCCCGGTGTCCGGGTCGGCGACCGGGGGATGGGGAATGACGTTGCCGCCGCCGAGGCAGCCGACGTTGTTGTAGAAGGCGTTCGTGTGGTTCTCGGGCAGCGCCGGCACGTAGAGGCCCCCGACCCGGTAGTGCTCCAGAACGGCCAGCGCCTCCTGCCTGAGCGCCGGCGTGTAGTCGATGACGAACTCCTCGGTCAGGCCGGTGAGCACGATGGGATCGACCGGCTCGGGCCGCGTCGGGTACGGCTGCCGGGCCGACGTGTAGTTGCCCGGGACCTCGGTCTGGATGACGTCGCGCTCTTCGATGGGCCAGATCGGCTCGCCGGTCTCCCGGTCGAACGCGAAGATCAGGCCCTGCTTGGTGTTCTGGATCAGGGCCGGGACGCGCTCGCCGTCCACCGTCAGGTCCATCAGGATCGGCGGGGTCGGCAGGTCGTAGTTCCACTGGTCGCTGCGGTGGATCTGGAAGTGCCAGCGCCGCTCGCCGGTCGCGGCGTCGAGCGCGAGGACGCTGCCGCCGAACAGGTTGTCGCCCGGCCGGTGGCCCGCGTAGCTCTGCACCGTCGAGGCGTTGGTCACGAGGTAGACCAGCCCCAGCTCGGGGTCGGCGGAGGCCGGCGCCCACGTCGACATGTCGCCCGACCACTGCCAGGCGTCGTTGTGCCACGTCTCGTGGCCGAACTCGCCGGGACGCGGGATCATGTGGAACTTCCAGAGCACCTCGCCCGTCCGCGCGTCGACCCCCATCACGTCGCCGGGGACGTTCTCGATGCGGGTCTGCCCGTAGCTGGGCTGGTGGCCCACGAGCACGACGACCACGCCGTTGACCACGATGGGCGGCGCCGAGGCGGTGACCATGCCGAGCTCGCGCGGGATGCCGTAGCCCGGCTCGTAGCTGGCCGCCCGGTCGATCCAGCGGCCCCAGTCGGACACCAGGGGCGGGATCAGGTCGAGGCCGCCGGTCGCCGGGAAGCCCTCGATCGGGATCGGACTCCCCCAGTTCTCGAGGGGCCGGCCGGTCTCGGCGTCGAGCGCCCACAGGAAGAAAGCGGGACTGGTGACGAAGACCACCCCGCGGCCGTCGACCTCCGCCCAGGCGACGCCCTTGCCGTACGCCTGCCGGGGCGAGCGCAGGTGGCGCACGGTCTCCGGCTCGCGGAAGGTCCACAGGGTCTCGCCGGTGCCCGGATCGATCGCCACCACCTGCCGGCGGGGCGAGGCCACGGTGTAGAGGACCCCGTCGACGTAGATCGGCGTCGACCGGTTGAAGTAGTCGAGGTTGGGTCCGAAGTTGTCGCCGCGCCAGATCCAGGCCACCTCCAGGTCGGAGAAGTTCCCGCCGTCGATCTGGTCGAGAGTCGAAGAACGGGTGTGCCCGGCGTCGCCGCCGAGGTAGCGCCACTCGCCGTTCCCGGTGCCGGGCAGCCGCTGCGCCGAGGCGCCGGCGGCGGCCAGCAGGACGGCGGCGCCGGCCGCCGCGCAGATCGGGGTCCGCGATGCGAAGGATTCAGCCATGATGCGTTCCATTCACGATCCGGACGATCCCCGTCCGGTGTCGACTATCCGCCGTCACCCTGCCGTGTCCCGGGCGGCCGCGCTCCGTCCGGCCGCCTGTGCCCGTCATCCTGACCCAAGTTTAACAAGATCCCCGGTCATTTTGCCGATTTAGGCGGTATTTTGGAGGTTTCGTCCCTGTAACTTGTTGATTCTAAAGGATCGGGGTTTCGAGATACCAAATGTAGTGCCATAATTCTCAAGAAACTGTTGACTTGGGGCCGCGCACCCGCTATCGTGGGGGCGTGTTCATTCGCCGCACCCAAACACGACGTACCGAAAACGGCACGCCTTACTTCGTCCATCGCCTCGTCCACTCCGAGCGCGTCGGAAAAACCGTCCGGCAGCGCACCCTGCTCAATCTCGGACGCCACTTCGACATCCCCCAGGCCCAATGGCCGCAGTTGTGCACCCGCATCGAGGAGGTCCTGACCGGACAGGCGCCCCTGGTCGCCGAGTGCCCGCACGCGGTCGAACGCGAAGCGCAGCGCGCAGCCGCGCAGTTGGTCTCCCGCGGCATACAGACGGGCGGACCGGCAGCCGAACGGGCCGACGTGCAGCCCGTCGACGTCGACTCGCTCCGTCTGGTCCGCCCCCGCAGCGTCGGCGTCGAGCAGGTCGGCCTGTGGGCGCTGGAGCAACTGGGCCTGACCGCCCTGCTGACCGACCTCGGCGTCAACGGCGCGTTGCGCGCGGCGGCGGCCGGCGCCCTCGTGGGGCGTCTGGCCCATCCGGCCTCGGAGCGCGAAACACACCGCTGGCTGCAAGAACGCAGCGGCCTCGGAGAGTTGCTCGGCGTCGACTTCGAAACCGTCAGCGCGATGCAACTCTACCGCGCTTCCGACGCCCTGGTGAAGCACCGCGAGGCGATCGAGGCGCATCTGTTCGACCGCGCGATGGGGTTGTTCGACCTGCAGCCCACGGTGACCCTCTACGACCTGACCAACACCTGCTTCGAAGGCGGGGCGGGCGGGCAGCCGCAGGCGCAGCGCGGACACTCGAAGGAGAAGCGCAGCGACTGTCCGCTGCTGACCCTCGGCCTGATGCTCGATGCCAGCGGCTTCGTGCGCCGCTCCAAAGTCTTCGCCGGCAACGTCCGGGAACACCGCACGCTGGCCGGCATGCTCGATGCGCTCGGCGCCCCGCCCGGCGCCCTCGTGGTCATGGACCGCGGCGTCGCTACCGAAACCAGCGTGCAGTGGTTGCGCGACCACGGCTACCGCTATCTGGTCGTCAGCCGCGAACGGCAGCGCCGGTTCGACCCCGAGGCCGCCGTCGCCATCCGGACCCGCTCCCGGCAGACCGTGCACCTGCACAGGGTGGTCTCGACCGACCCCGACGAAGTGCGCCTGTACTGCTACTCCGAGGAGCGCGCCAACAAGGAACAGGCCATCGTCGAGCGTTTCGCCGCCCGCTTCGAGGCCGCCCTGACCCAACTCAATGCAGGACTCGCGCGCCCCCGCACCCGCAAGCGACTCGACCAGGTCTGGCAGCGCATCGGGCGCTTGCAGGCGAAACACTCCCGCGTCGCCGCGCATTATCAGATCGCCGTCGCCGCCGACGAAACCGGCACGAACGCCGTCGCCGTCACCTGGACCTGCCGTCCCCTGAACGGCTCGATGGCCACCCACCCGGGCGTCTGCTGCCTGCGCAGCAGCGAGACCGAGTGGGACGAAGACGCCCTGTGGCGCACCTACACCACCCTCACCGACGTGGAGGCCGTCTTCCGGGCCCTCAAGTCCGAACTCGGCCTGCGCCCCATCTACCACCACAAGCCCCGGCGGGCCGACGGACACCTGTTCATCACCGTCATCGCCTACCAGCTCGTGCAGGTCATCCGAACCCGACTGCGCCGACACGGACAACACGCCAGCTGGACCACGCTGCGCCGCATCCTCGACGGCCAGCAGCGCGTCACCGCCACCTTCCGCCGACCCGACGGACGCACGCTGCACGTCCGCACCGCCACCCAGGCCGAACCCGAACAGCGGGACATCTACGACGCCCTCGGCGTCGACCCGCACCCCGGCGGCGTGTGCAAGACCCTCATCTGAACAGCCGCTCTCAACGGTTTACCGATCGTTTTGTAGTGCCACTCGAGGATTTCTGTCGGTGTAAACCACTGATTCTAAAGGGCTGGTTTTTTGGGCTGTTAAACTTGGGCTGACGTGTCCGGACGCGCCCCGGGCCGCCGCGCTCCGTCCGGCCGGTCATCCTACCGTGTCCGGGCGCGCCCGTCCAGAAAGGCGCCCCGGGCGGCCGCGGGTCGTTCCCCGGACCGGCCGTCCGCGGGCGCCGGCGGAGACCGGCCGGGGGCTTGGGCCGGTGCGGAACGGGGCGTTTTGGCGAGCGCGGGGGAAGTGGTAGAGTTACGGAACGAGCGCAGTCGGCGGCCCCGAGACGAGCCGAGACTGCCTCCGATCCGGCAGGCGCCGGCGGTCTCGCGTCTCCCTTCGACGGGTCGGGAGCGCGCACGGCCGGGCGCCCGCCCACGGCCTGCCGGGTCCGGATCGAGCCGGTGAAGACACGTAGCTCCGCCCCGCGGGTTCGTACGCGGGCGGCGCGGGATACGTCTCACGCAACGTACGCGAACGCATTGTGAACTCCGGCGTCCCGGGTCGCCGAACGCGGCCCGACCGGCGCCCGGCCAGAGCGCCGAGGCCCCGGACCGGACGCCTTCTTGCGCCGCACGCCCCGACGCGCCGGGTTCCCGGCCGGCGGCCGGGCCGGCGCAGGGGCTCCAGACGAATGCTCGATGCGACTCACGTGAGAAGCGGTTCGGCGGCGAGCGACGGCCCGAAGCGCGTGAAGTACGTGCGCAAGCTCGATCAGGTCGAGCAACTCTCCGCGCAGGAGCGCGACCGGCTGGGGCCGGTGGCCTCGCGGTACGTCTTCCGGGCCAACGACTACTACCTCGGCCTGATCGACTGGGACGATCCGCACGACCCGATCCGCCAGTTGATCATCCCCCGCGAGGAAGAGCTGATCGAGTGGGGCCGGCTCGACGCCAGCAACGAGGAATCGGTCACCGTGGCCCGCGGGGTGCAGCACAAGTACACCGACACGGTGCTGCTGCTGTGCAACGAGGTGTGCGGGGCCTACTGCCGCTACTGCTTCCGCAAGCGGCTGTTCATGGACGAGAACGACGAGGCCACCAACGACGTCACGGAGGGGCTGCGGTACATCGCCGACCATCCGGAGGTCACCAACGTGCTGCTGACCGGCGGCGACCCGCTGCTGATGAGCACGCGGCGGCTCGTGGAGATCTTCGAGGCCCTGCGCGCGATCCCCCACGTGCAGATCATCCGCATCGGCTCGAAGATGCCGGCGTTCGACCCCTACCGGGTCCTGCGGGACGCCGATCTGCAGGCCGCGTTCCGCCGGTACTCGACGGCCACCCGGCGCATCTACCTGATGGCGCACTTCGACCACCCCCGCGAGCTCACGGATCTGGCGGTCGAGGGCATCGACGCCTGCATCCGCAACGGCGTCGTCTGCGTCAACCAGTGCCCCCTCGTCCGCGGCGTCAACGACGACCCGCGGGTGCTCGCCGAGATGTACGCGAAGCTCTCGCACATCGGCTGCCCGCCGTACTACCTGTTCCAGGGGCGCCCGACGGCCGGCAACGAACCCTACGAGATTCCCATCGTCCAGGGCTGGTCGATCTTCCAGCGGGCGCTGACCCGCGGGTCAGGCCTCGCGCGGCGGGCGCGCTACTGCATGTCCCACGAGAGGGGCAAGGTCGAGGTCCTGGGCATCGACGACGAGCACGTGTACCTGCGCTACCACCAGGCGAAGTTCCCCGGCGACCTGGGGCGGTTCTTCGTCCGCCGGCGCAACGACGAGGCCTACTGGCTCGACCAGCTGGAGGTCGTCGACCGCCAGCCCGCCCACGCCTGACCGCCGGCGGCATACCGGCGTCATGCTCGACACGCCCGCGGCGGCGCGGTCGCTCACCGACGTGGACTTCACGCCCGCGCAGGCGGACGCCGTCGCGAACGCCGTGCGCCTGGCCGCCGAGCACGGCGACCACGTCACGCGCGACAGGTCAAAGCCGGCCTCGCCGAGCTGCGCGCGGAGATCGCCGGCGTGCGGGGCGATCTGCGGGCCGAGCTCGCAGCCGTCGAAACCCGGCTCGTCCGTTGGGTGGCCGGTGCGGCGCTCGCAGCCCTGGCGGCGGGGATCGGCGCGGTTGCCGCGCTGCCGCGCTTCCGGCTGCCGGACTGATCGCGGTGGCGACTCGGTTGGAGTGAACCGCCGGGGAGCGCCGACGCGGCGTGCGCCCCGGACGGAACGTTTCGTGTTCCACGTGGGACGATCCGTCGAGCACCAAGCGGCACGGGAACACGGCGCCGGATGGCGTCCGGATCACGCCGGCGCCAGCGCAGAACTCGCACGTATCGGACGCCGCGGCCCGGGCCGACGTGCGGTTCGTCCTGGGCGCCGGTTCCGCATCCTCCGACGCCGCGGCCCGGGCCAACCGCGCACGCGCGGCCGCCACGGTCGATCGCGCCAATCCGATATCGGATGCGATACGACGTATCGACTCGCCGCGTCCATGCGCCGCACGATCTCAGCATCGCGCGCCGACTTCGCCGAGCCATTCGAGCACGATCTCCTGATGGCGGCGCACCGGGGCCTCGCCAACCCGGGCGGAAGGACCGTGTTCGAGGCGGGGGGATCGAAGCGATCTCTGCTGCTGCTCGCAGACGAAGATGTCTTCCTTCATGAAATCGCCGGAGGCGAGGGGGTCGCGCCTGGCGTCGCCCCCGTACTTGCCGCGCGTGCGCTGCCAGAGCGCGCCGGAGCGCAGCAGTTGGACCACCTGCTTCCAGCGCGGGGCGTCGGCGACCTTGGTGCGGGTGACGACGCGGGTGCGATCGGGCGCGAGCGGCTCGACGTGGAAGATGGACCACGTGCTCTCGTTTTCGGCGAGGCCGATGCCCGGGAAGAGCATCGGGACCCAGGCGCCGATGCGCTCGCGCGGCACGTGATCGATCAGCGGCAGCGGGGATTCGCGGTCGACGGCCGCTTCGTAGCGGGCGGTGAGCGGTTCGCGGAAAGCGAAGTGCGGGCCGTGCCAGCCGGACTCGATGCGGTCGTGGTCGTACATGTCGAGGGTGGCGGAGTGGAGGTGCTTGAGGTGATAGGCGTCAACGTAGTTCTCGACCACGATCTTCCAGTTGGCGCGGATCACGTCGTCGGTGCGGAGGCGCTCGACCTCGACCAGCTCTTCGACGCGGTGGGGACCGAGATGCGGCTCGATCGGGCCGAACCATTTCGCGAGCGAAGGGGCATCGGCGTCCGGATGGACCCAGAGCATGCCGCGCCAGATGCCGACCGAGGCGGGGAAGAGGCTGATGCAGGCGGGGTCGAGGTCGGGGAATTCGTCGGCTCGCCGGGGCACGCCGACGAGCCGGCCGTCGAAGTCGTAGGTCCAGTCGTGGTAGGGGCAGCGGAGCGCGGCGGCGCGGCCGACCGCGCGGATCAGCTGGGTGCCGCGGTGGCGACAGATGTTGTGAAACGCTCGGAGGCGGCGATCGCCGCCCATCACGACGAAGATGTTGTTCAGTCCCGCCTGCACGCTGAGGTACTGGCCCGGTTCGGTCAAGTCTTCGGCGAACCCGGCGCAGGCCCACGTGCGGGAGAAGATGCGCTCCTGTTCGCGGTCGAACCAGGCCTGCTCGGTGTACGCCTCGACCGGGAGGATGGGCATGCCGTCTGACATCGGGCCCCCCTTCAGGCATTCGAGCGCACTGGCGCCGAGGCCGCGAGCTCCGCTCATCCTTCGTTGCGACGGGAGGCGAGGAATGCGTATACGCTGGACATGACCCGATCGAGATCTCGCAATTCGCATTCCCAAATTGTCAGAACGCTCCAACCGGCCGCCATGAGCGCCATCGCATTACCGCGGTCTCGAAGCCGGTTGCGCGTCAGTTTCGGCCGCCAGTAGCCGATGTTCGATTTCGGAAGCCCCGCGATCGGGCATCGCGGGTCCGGGTGCCAGTGCCAGAAGCAGCCGTGCACGAAGATGACGGCATGATAGCGTGACAGCACGAGATCGGGCGCACCGGGAAGGTCCCTCCGGTGCAATCGAAAGCGATAACCCATCCGGTGCACGATAGACCGGACGATCCGCTCAGGCCGCATGTGGCGCGAGCGAATCCGCGACATGCAGCGCGCACGATCAGCCGGGCGCAGGTTGTCGGGCATCGCGCGTATCCACCGCCGACACGGCTCGTCGAGCTTCCTCTTCCAGCAGCTCCGCCAAGGGCTCCTCCGGCAACGCATCGAGCAGCACGACGCCGCCACGGCGATTCAAACCGATCATCCATGCGCGAAACTGCCTGCGTTCGAACAGCGACCTGTCCCGCTGCCAGTATTCCCGCATCACGGTGTTTATCGCACATAGAACTTGTCGGTTCATCGATACCGATGGCCGCTCGATCAGCGCAGACCGAACGTCCTGCCGGTGCAGCAACCGCGTCAAGAACTCGTGCGGCGCATCCGGCTCTACTTCATTCGCGATCGATCCCAACCACCACAGGCGCGACAGACCGTTGTCTCGAATCAGCGGCCGATTGCCCCGCGCAAAAAAATGATTACGCACCTTCCGAGCCGCGTCGTCATTCTCCACTGGCCGCGATGACAACCATCGCCGTGAAACGTACTTCGGATACTCCACGTGGCACAAGTAGGTCCACAGCCGTTCGTCAGCCGCCTGCTGTGGCGTCAAATTCCTGAAGGCATCGTACACCGCCAGCGCCGACGCCGCATCCGCCACCCCTGTCGGATTCTCGCTCTCGCCCTTGACAATATCGTCCGGCAAGATCAGTTCAATTTGCCGGGCGACATTTCGGATTTCAAGCCGCGAATCCCTGACCGCTTCCGTCGCCGTCAAGATCGGATCAGCGCCATGTTCCCGCGGATCGTAGTACCAGTCCAGCCGGTCCGCTACCGTGTCCCGCAGCCTCTCTACGGCCGCCGTCGTATAATGTCTGAGAACAGTCGGCGCATTCACGGCATGACCCCACCAACCGCCCCGTCCACCATCAGCGGCATCTTCGACAAAGGCAGTCGCAGTAGCTGCTGCGCCTCCATCAATCGGTCCGCCCTTTCGTCCCCGAGTGGACTCAGCTTCGCTCGCTCCAACTGCGCCCCCAAAGCGCGGTACCACCGCCGGCCCGCGTGCGACTCCTCGTCCCTGTCCGCCTCCTGCAGCGTCCAGACCAGAGCCGGCAAATATACACCATTCATCACATATTGCGCATCTGGTGTCTGGTTCACGCGATTGCGCGCCGCTACGAACCGTTCGTAGTCGTCCGCGGGCATGGCAATTTCGACCTTCTCGCCAGAGAGTTGGCAGCGCCACATGCCCGCCTTCAGACCGCGATCACGACTCCGAACGAGGGCGAAGATAGACCCGACCGGCGTCTCTTCGGCTGTATCGATCCAGTACTCCTTGGGTGTGTCCTGCGCAAGAACAGAACCCGGCGCCAAGTCGAAACTGAGCGACGCGTAGTCGTCGTGCCATGCAGCCGCCGAGAATCCGGGTACGCAGCGAGTATTAACGAGAAATGGCGACAACACGACGTGGCCATGCAGCCTGCCGGCCGGGAACGCGCTGTCGATTCTCGAAATGTCGCTGTCGAGTGCCGTGCGGAAATGAGTCTTCGAAGCCAGGACGTGCAATACGTACTTGGCACTCCCGGAATCGACGAGCCCGCGCAGATCCGGATCACTCAGATCAAAGTCCACCACGACCCGCAGCCCAGTATCTCCGCGAGATCGGTCGAGTTTGATTTCAACCTGGAACTCGGTGTCCCGATAGTCGCTGCTTCCAGGCCGAAGTACGGGATGCGGATACGTCTTGGAAAGATCGAACCTCATGCGCACTCCTGTCTGACGGCACGGACCCGCCAAGCCCTTCCGCCGATCGGATCGGTACCGGTAATCTCGATGGCCGTTCGTTCTCCTTCCTTTAGCTGCACATGATCGAGTTCCAGTGGCTCGCCGTCCACATCGAATGCCTGCAGATCCTTGCGTTCGATGGCGGTGGAATCGCCTGCTTCGCCGAGCTCAAGCCGTACCCATCCGCCAGAGGCAGCCACGAAGCTGACGCGGTAGCGATTCTCGTCGCCGGACACCGCCACCAGACGGACATCGTTTATCGGCACAGTCTCCGAACCGCCCGCCCCGCCTCGACCACCTTGACCACCCGTACCCTGGCCGTCGTCCGCACCGGTGCTGTCGCCACCACCACCGTCGTTTGCCCCTTCGCCCCCTCCACCGTCATCGCCCATATCGTCGCCATCGCCGTCCGCCACCTCCGATTCATCCGACTCCATCGGAAGAGGTTTCACCGGCATGGGACGTGGCTTCAGCCTGATGACAGGTGGACCAGTGAAACCGGATTCACCGTCTTCCGCCGGGTCGAATTCCTCATCCGGTTCCAAGTCGGGTAAGTACTGCGCCAGTTCGGCCAGATCCGTCGTCTCACCTTCTGCTGGCGGCGATGCAAGTTTGCTGATCTCCTCGCGAATCCACCTGACCATTCTATCAAGCGCACGCTTCCCGCGCCTTCGATCATGGTCCGGCAGGCGGTCGGGCTCGAACCGGTCGTGCTGCGGATTCTCCATCAACCGCAACAGCTCGTTGCCCTTATCGGAATCGAATACGCAGACGGCAATGAACTCCTTGAGACCACGGAAACGCAACAGCCCGGGTTGTTGGGTCGTGATCAACATCCCTGTGGCCCGTACGAACCCGACCTTGCTAGGCAGATCATCGGAAACGCGAACCCACAGCCGGCAGTGACCAAGATCACCGTCCTCCTTTTCCGCGCTCGGTTTGTCATTGCAAATGACGTCCCAGAACTGATATGCTTCGGCAATCGCGTCGTCCTCTTCGGTGCGCGGGCGCCCGGGCGATATGTTCGGTTGAAGGTATTCGAACCACTCCCATATGGTCGATTTGTCGATCTCCCGCAGATCGCGACTGTCCATTTCGCTGTTCGGTTCGATCACGACCGACAACTTTTCATGTGCAATCGCGTAAAAGAAATTGGCGATTACGCTCCGCGCAATACCCTTCTGCCAGCCACGGTCCGTCGGGAACCCCGCGATCCAGAGCGACGTCCCGTTGTCGCGTCCTTCCGCCCGTTCAACGCGCCGAATTCGCTCGGGAACGCTGTCGCCACTCAACGCTCGGCAGCGGTCAACGATTCCGTAGAAGCCCGTGCCCTGCGTCTCGGCACCAGAGTCCGGCGCCGCGTGAGACATCAATACCGCCTTGCCCTGAAAAAGTTCGCGCGAGGACTCATTGTCTGACTCGAAACGTGTCCAGTAGAATACCGTTCTCAAAGGAGACACCGCGAACGGCGCGTACTTCCCGATGCCGTGAGATCCTCCGGCTGACCGCGTTTCCTTGATGCTCGCACCCTGCCACTTGACCAATGCCTCCCAATGCCTGTGACGCAAGCCGGTCGTGTTGCGGTCGGATACGCGCAGGGTCTTCGGTTACCGGGTCGGGCGAAAAAAATCCACGAAAAGGTATGCAGGTCCGTCGACCACGTGCCGATACGTGAAGTATGGCGCGCAGGAGCGATGACCGGAGCGGTTCGATGGGACCTGGACCCCAGCGGGATCCCCGGGACGTGCGGCGCATCGAACACCTCGAACGAGAAAACGCCACGCTGATCGAGGAGCGGGACCACCTGAAGCGCCGCATCGAGGGCCTGGAGAAGGAACTCGAGGCCGCGCGGCGCGCCGGACGCCGGCAGGCCGCCCCCTTCGCCAAGGACCGCCGCCAGGGAACCGGACGCCCCCCGGGGCGGCGCGCCGGCGCGCAGTACGGGAAGCAGGGAAACCGCCGGCCGCCGACCCGGGTCGACGAGATATATGCGGCGCCGACCCCGAAGACGTGCCCGGACTGCGGCGGCGCCGTCGCTCTGGACCGGGTGGCGGAGCAGTATCAGGAAGACGTGCCGGACGTGCGCCCGCTGGTGCGCCGCTTCGACGTCGAGGTGGGCCACTGCGCGCAGTGCCGGCGGCGCGTGCAGGGCCGGCACCCCTTGCAGACCTCCGATGCGCTCGGCGCAGCCGGCGTGCAGCTGGGACCGAACGTCGCCGCCCTGACCGCCGAGCTGCACACTGAGTGGGGCCTGCCACTGGAGAAGACCGTCCGCGTGCTGGAGACCCGGTTCGGGCTGCACGTGACCAGGGGGGGGCTGGTCCGGCTGCTGCACCGCACGGCCGACGCGGCCGCGCCCGCGTATGCGGCACTGTGCGAGCAGGTCCGCCGCAGCCCGGTGGTCACGCCCGACGAGACCGGCTGGCGCGTGAACACCGAACCCTTCTGGCTGTGGGCGTACGCCACCCCGGAGACGACGGTGTACTCCATCCGCGCCGGCCGCGGGTTCGCCGACGCGGCCGCCGTGCTCGGCGCCGACTTCGCGGGCGTGCTGGTGCGGGACGGGTGGGTGGCGTATCGCGGCTTCGAGCACGCGCCCCATCAGACCTGTCTGGCGCATCTCCTGCGGCGCTGCAAGGACCTGCGGAACGATCATCCCGACAGCCCCTGGGCCGCCGCCGTGCAGACGGTCCTGCAGGACGCCCTCGACCTGCGGACGCGCTGCAACGCCGGCGGCATCGGCGAGCACGGCCTCGCGTCGGCCCGCGGCCGGCTCGAAGCCCGGCTCGGCCGGCTCATCGACGCCCCGCCGCCGCTGGCCGCCGCCGAGCGCTTCGCCGGGCATCTGGCCCGCGAATTCCCGGCCGTGTTCCTCTTCCTGCGCGACCCGTCCATCGACGCCACCAACTGGCGGGCCGAACAGGCCATCCGGCCCGCGGTGGCCATACGCAAGGTCTGCGGCGGCAACCGCACCCGGCGCGGAGCCGACACCCAACAAATCCTGGCCAGCGTCGTGCGCACCGCCCGCCAACGCCGTCTCGACCCGCGCGCCCTGTTCACCACGATGCTGCGCGCCCCCGAACCCGTCGTCCCCGAAGCCCTCGCCCTGCCGCCGCCCGCCTGACGCCGGCGGCGCGGGAACCACGAATCCGTTCCGCCCGGGCCCCGCGCGGCCCACGCCCCCGGACCGACACTCGCGCAAGCCGCGCCCCGACACCCCCCGGCTCTCCGCCATCTCGACGCCGGGCCGGTCACAACCGCCCCGGCCTGCTCCACGTCCGGGCTTCGCCGCCGCGCCGACGAGAACGCCGCGCCGACGGCCGGGTGAGAATGCGCGGCCGGAACACCGCGCGCCGCCCTCCATACGGGTAGAACCCCGTCCCGCCAGAACGACAAAACTGTGCCGGCGCAACAGCGTCATGCCGCAACTTCCCCGAACGTCCGCTCCATTTCGCCCCTGTGGCACGGGCGAAATCGGCCTGAATACCCGGTAACCGAAGACCGCGCAGGTACGGCAAGCTGTCACGCAGCAGCAATTGCGACGCGTGGTCCAACGCCGCGCGCGCCTTGTCGTCGTCGTCCCCAATCTCCTCCCGACACGCCTGGACGGCGGCCGCCAGTTCGTCCCGGCCCAGCGCATCTCGTCGCGCTATCTCCTCTATTTCAAACGACACCTCCACGGCATTCGATCCGGCCCGGGCATCCAACGAATTCTGAATCGTCTCTCTGGCCAGACTCACCAGCGGATTGCCGTCGAAGTGCGCGATGCCGGGGTCGTTGAACCGATCGACACGACCGCCCCCCGTTGGAGGAAATGCCCAGCCGATTTGCCTCGCCATCAAGCACTCTCCCGAAGAATCTCGGCGCACCGCGTTCCGACGAGCCGCGCCAGTTTCGCGCAGACGGCGTTGCCCAACAAGCGGTATCGTTCTTTTTCTGGTATATCAGGAAAGAGGGTGTCCGGCGATTCGAATCCCTGGAAGCGGGCGACTTCCTCGACCCGTAGTCTGCGTATGCCCCACCGGTCGCGCACGAACGGCACGTTGTGCCCGCCGATACCCATGTTGGCAGTCAGGGTCGGACATAACCCGTCTCGCTTTTCACGTACGTAGGAACGGCGTAGCTGATACATGTTCTGGCGCGACTGGCCGTCCGCCATCGCGTCGTCGATCATCTTGTAGTAACGGTTGTCCGGCGGCAAATACGATGCCCCGTCCGCTCGCCTGCGCCGGTCGATCAGCGCGCGGGCGCCGTTAGGCCGAATCGTCCGGGCTGTCCGGTCGTCCATTTCCTTCCCGGAAAATGGATTGCGGAGGAAGTGGTCGCGAGACGCGGCGACCATGAACAACCGTTCCCGGTCTTGCGGGACGTCGGTTGCGTTCTTCACGTTGACGGGCCAACAGGACTCGTCGCGGAACCAGTAACCAGCCTTGCGCAGACACCGCCGGACTTCGTCGAACCACTCGCCCCCCGCGCCGTAGAGCAGATGCGGAACGTTTTCGAGAACGACCAGACGCGGACGGTGTGCGCGATCGTCCAGTTCGCGCAGCAGCCGGTCGATCTCGAAGAACAGCCGCCCCCGCGGATCGTCGAACCCGCGCCGGTCGCCGGCCTGTGAAAAACTCTGGCACGGAAAGCCCCCGGCGAGCAGATCGACCGGGGACAAACTATCGTCCGCGGCCGAGAGATCGCAGACGTCCTTTTCGAAGAGGGGAACGCCCGGAAACCGATGCCGAAACGTCGCGCACGCGTACGGGTCGCTGTCGTTGGCCCACGAAATATCGAAGCCGGAATCGGCAAGCCCCGAAGCGAAGCCGCCCATGCCGCTGAACAGGCAGCCAGCGGTCAGCGTTCGACCGCGGGGCTTTGGCGGCAGTTGCAGCCGTGGCCTGCCATGCCCCCCGACGGACTGGCTTGTGACGCCGTTCACCGTTGTTTTTCCACCGTCGAACGACTGCGTGTGCCGCTCCGCAATCCGGCCCCCGACGGGCTGACAATGCTCCGATAATGCAGATCCCTGCGTCGGTCCCGCCGCCCGCCGGCCCTCCGGGCGCGACCCCGGCCCGTCCCGCGGTCGAACTCAGGCGAACAGGCCCAGCGTCTTCAGCTTCTCGCCCAGCACCTCTTCCGACGCGGGGTGGCCCAGGAATTCTTCGATGAGGCTGGCGTACACCCGGCGGAAGTCGACGGTGTGCTGCAGGTTGTCGCCGTGCACGAGTTCGGTGAGGCTGGGCGGCGTGCTGTACTGGCCGCCGCGGACCCCGCCGCCGATGACGAACGACACGTTGGCGGTGCCGTGGTCGGTGCCGAGGCTGGTGTTCTCGGGCACCCGGCGGCCGAACTCGCTGTGGATGAACACCGCGACCTCGTCCTGCTTGCCGAGGCGCTTCATCTCCTCGAAGAAGGCCCAGACCGCGTCCGAGCAGTACTGCACCTGCCGGTTGTGGGGGCTCTCCTGGTTGACGTGGGTGTCGAACAGGCTGTTCTGCAGGCGCACGTAGTAGAGCCGGGCCGGGAAGTCGTTCTCGATCAGGGCCACGACCTTGTCGAGATCGAGCAGGCGCAGATCGGGGTTGCGGGTGCGGCTGTAGTTGTCCCAGGCCTGGCTGACGAGGGCGGAGGCGTCGCGGGCGCTCCGGTTCACGTCGAGCAGGAACTTGTGGGCGGCGCTGCGCGCCTCCTGCCCCACCCCGAGGTGGTCGACGTAGGGCTTCTGCGGGTGGAAGAGGCTGCGCGTGAACGCGGACGGCTGGTCGAAGACGACCGGAACGTGCTGCCGGGCGCGCACGGCCAGGCTCTGGGTCGACGAGATGTTGACCAGGTAGTTGGGCGTGCCCGCGGGGTCGAGGGCGTCGGCGGTGCGGCCGTACCAGCCGAACTCTTCGCCGCTGTTGGGCGCCCCGGTGTGCCAGTACGAAGCGGACGTGAAGTGCGAGAACGAAGGCTGGTCGTAGCCGGCGCCGTGCACGACGGCCACGTCGCCCTCGTTCCACAGCCGGTGCATGCCGACCATCGACTTCTGGAAGCCGAAGTGCTCGTCCACCTTCAGGACGTCGGCCTCGCGCACCGCGATGTTGGGCCGATGCCGGTACAGCGCGTCGTTGCCGTAGGGCACGAACGTGCTCAACCCGTCGTAGCCCCCGAACCACTCGAAGACCACGAGGATCCTGCCCTCGGTGGCGGCCAGCGCCTTCGCCGCCGACCCGAACAGGGGCGGCAGGGGGCTGACCGCGCCGGCCAGCCCGAGGGCGACGCCCCGGGCGCCGATCTTCAACGCCTGGCGGCGGGACACGCCGCTCGCCTCGCACAACCGCCGGCCTCGATTCGTCATCGTCATGTCGCCACCTCCCGTCAGCTGATCTGGTACTCCGGCGTGCTCATGATGAGATGCGCCACCATGCGCAAGGGGTCTTCCATGTAGGTTTCGGCGCGTCCGAGGTCCGACGTGCCCAGCTCGTCCTCCAGCAGCGCCACCAGCGCGTCGCGGGCCGACCGGGCGACGGGCACCCGGAGGAACCGTCCCAGCAGGTAGTCGACGGCCTCGCCGGTGGACGCCGCGCCCGCGTCCAGGACCATCCGGGTCATGTCGATCCGCGCGCCGCCGCGCGGGGTCGGAATCAGCCTGCGGACCGCCCGCTCCCACCCGCGGTAGGTGGATACGCGGGTGTTGAACAGCTCGTCGCGTTCGAGCGCGGCGAGGTCGAACGCCGACATGCTGGCCGGGTCGTCGAGCGCGATGGCGCTGCCGAAGTCGTGACCCCGCCGCAGCCGGTCGCCCACCAGGCCGGCGCCCCGCCGCGACAGCAGGTTCGGGTCGCGGAAGTCGACGACGTCGGGGAACAGGTAGTCGAAGGCGACGTTGCCCCGCTCCTGGATCAGGGCGGGGGTGATCCACGCCCGGCCCTGCGCCCACCCCGCCACCGACGGCGGGTTCAGCAGATGCTGGCCCAGCGCGATCGTCGTGCGGTTGAAGTCGGGCACCCCGGGCACGTCCCCGGCCCCCAGATGCTTCAGCATCGTCACGACGTGCTCCACCGGACCCTTGACGTGCGCGCCGTAGCTCGCCGCGGCATAGAAGTCGCGCGACAGGAAGATCGTACGCAGCAGCGGCTTCAGCGCGTAGTCGTGGTCCCGGAAGACGGCCCCGAGCTCGCGCCGCAGGGCCGGCGACAGATCCTCCCGCACGAAGAAACGGTAGATCTTCGCCGCGACGTACTCGGCCGTCACCGGCTGCTCCAGGATGATGCGCAGCACGTCCACGCCGTCGAAGTCGCCGGTCCGCCCCAGGAACGTCTTGGGACCGTCGTCGTGGAGGGCCGGGTGGACCACGAAGTCGAGGTTCTCGAAGTTCCAGCCCGTGAAGGCGCGCGCCGCCTCGCGGATGTCCCGTTCGGTGTAGTTGCCCACCCCCATCGTGAACAGCTCCATCACCTCGCGGGCGAAGTTCTCGTTGGCCGCCCCCTTCACGTTCACCCCGGCGTCGAGGTAGTAGAGCATCGCCGGGTCGCGGGCCACCGCCACCAGCAGGTCGCCGAAGTCGCCGGTGGCGTGCCGCTCGAACGTCTCGATCTGCAGCAGCATCTTGCGGTAGTCGCGGACCTTGTTCTCCGCCGTCGCAAAGTGCCCGTGCCAGAACAGGGCCATCTTCTCTTCGAGCGGCCGGTGCGTGTCGAGCATCCGCTCGGCCCACCAGTAGCCGACCCGGCGGGTCTCCAGCAGGGTCGCGCGCAGCCAGTAGAAGAACCGGTCGGAGATCGGCTGCGCGTGGCGGTTGACGTGCCCGGGCTTGACCCGCACCCCCATGCTCTCGCCGTTCCTGAGGCCCAGATCGGTGGCGGCGGGGCGGCTCGGCGGGAAGCGCAGCAGCCCTTCGTCCCAGAACCCCGAATGCTCGAACGGCGGCAGGTGGTCGTTCGCGACGCCTTCGTAGTCCACGAGCGACCGCACCGCCTGCTCGGGGGTCATGTCGGCGAACCCGGCGATCTCCTCGGGCGCGCCCCCGAAGCCGGCGCGGCCCAGCAGGTGCTCGGCGCGGTCGTAACTCCAGTCGGCCGCCGTGATCGGGGTCAGGTCGCCGGCCCAGGACGCGGGTCCCGGCTCCCATTCGGCGGGCTGGCCCGACGCGGCGCCGCCCGCGAGCAGGGCCGCGAAAACCGCGCCGGCCGCCGCCGCGGGTCGGTGTCTCGTCGTCATCGGCAAGGCCCCTCGGGTTTCCCCGGCGCGTCGGCGGATGGCGGTCATGGGTCGGTCTCCCAACTTCGGCGCCGGGGGCATGGTGCTCCCCGGCGCCCGTGAACGTCAGCCGAACAGCTCCTCCTCCCCAAGATTACATCAAGCGCCCCGCCCGGCGACAGCCCGTTCCGCGATTCGGCCGCGCGGCGCGGCACCGGGCCGTTGCCCCGGGGCCGTCCGCGGCGGGTCCACCACGGCGGCCAGGTCGGCTACAATGCCCGTTGCAGGGTCAACGCCGGTTGACCGACGCGACACCGGGAGTTCGCTGGAGAAGAAAGAGCCCACGACGTGCGCGCTGCATCGCACGCCTCGAAGCCGTATGCCGGCCGCCGCGGCCGGACGCTCGCCGCCCTGGGCCTCGGCCTCGTCCTGACCTCGGCGCCCGCGGTGCGGCGCGGGGTTCCACCACGGGCCGCCAAGGAGAGGATCATCATGAAGCGACTGTTTCCCGTGTTCTTCGCGGCGGCGGCGTGCCTGCTGGCGCTGCCGGCGCCGGCCGCCGCGCAGTGCGAACCCGACGGCGAGATCGAGTTCATCTGCGGCCCCGTCAGCCCCGAGGACCTCATCCAGATACCCGACTCGCCCTGGGTCATCGTCGCCAGCATGGTGGACGACGGCTATCTGTCGGCCGCCGACAGCCGCGACGGCAGCACCGTCCGGCTGTTCCCCACCATCACCACGCCGCCGCGGGCGCGCCACGACACGGCCCGCTACGGCGCCTGCCCCGGCATGACCACCGAGCGGTTCCGGGCGCACGGCGTCAGCCTGCGGCCGGGCGAGGACGACGCGCACACGCTGTACGTCGTCCGCCACACCGACCGCGAAGCGATCGAGGTCTTCGAGGTCGACGCCGCCGGCGCCGTCCCGTCCCTCACCTGGGTGGGGTGCGCGGTGGCCCCGGAGGGCATCGGGCTGAACGCGGTCGTGCCCCTGCCCGAGGGCGGGTTCGCGGCGACCAGCCCCGCCACCGGCGACATCTGGGAGTGGCGGCCCGGCGGCGCGTGGTCCCGCGTGCCCGGCAGCGCCGGCATCGGTCCCAACGGCCTCGAAATCGACCCCGACGGGCGGTCGTTCTTCGTCGCCGGCTATGCCGCCCAGTCGGTCATCCGGCTCCCGCGGGGTCCGAACGCCATGCCCGCCGACCGCATCGAAGTCGGGTTCTACGTCGACAACGTGCACTGGGCGCCCGACGGCACCCTTCTCGCGGCCGGCCACCGCGCCCCCGAGCGCTCGCGCGTCGGCGAATGCGTCCGCGGCGAGTCCTGCGAAGGGGTCACGTCGCACGTCGCCCGGGTCGACACCGAGGCCCTCACCGCCGAGGAGATATTCTCCTACCCCAGCAACGACCACCTGCGGCTCGGCACCGCCGCCATCCAGGTCGGCGACGAGCTGTGGGTGGGCGGCGTCGGCGAGGGCCTCCGCATCGCGCGGGCCCCGCTGCCCTGACGCCGTTCGTCCGGTATCCCCGGCCGGGCCTCTCCCGGCCGGGGTGGCCGCGGCCGGGTACGCCCGCCGTTCCCGCCGCCGGCGCGGAGGCGCGGGAGGCGAGCCGGCAAACGCCGCCCCGCGGCTCCGTTCGGCGCCGCGGCCGAACCGCCGGGAGCCTACCGGCCGGCCGGCCGCGCGGCGATCTCCAGCCCTTCGAGGGCCCGCCGGTCGGCCGGCAGCGCCGCTTCTCCCGCGGGATAGCCGTTGAGCTGCAACAGGTAGGCGACGACGGCGGCGTACTCGCGGGGACTGAGGCTGCCCGGGTCCGCTTCCGGCATCAGGGTCGAGATGGTCTCGAACAATTCGCCGACGGGGCGGCCCACCCAGCCCATCCGGAACCGGCCGCCCGAGAACTCCCCGGGGTCGTGGCAGGCCGCGCACGCCTCGCGGAACGTCCGCGCGCCGCGCGCGGCCTGCTCCGCCGTGAAGACGCCGTCGAGGGCCGAGGGGGCGGCGGGCCGGCTCGCGGGCGCCCCTTCCGTCCCGGAGGCGAGGTCCGGGCGGGGGTCGGGTACGAAGCCTCCGCGGTTCGGCATCTCGATCCGCGGCAGGGAGTCGGCGTCGACGGGGTCGTCCTCGCCGACGAGGTCGTTGAGGTAGAGCACGTAGGCGACCACCGCGTAGACCTCGTCCGGCGCCAGCGAGCCGGGCTGGTTGAACGGCATGGCGCGGTTGACGTAGTCCCACAGGGTGGTGGCGGCGGGCCAGAAGCTGCCCACCGTCTTCTGCGCCTGCGCCCCGGCCAGCGACCCGCGGCCGCCCGCCAGCCGGTCGTCCGGACCCTCGCGCCCGGTCGCCCCGTGACAGGCGGCGCACCGGCGGTCGTACAGCGCCCGGCCCCCGGCCGCGGTCCCGCCGCCGGCGGGCAACCCTTCGCCGGCGGGGCCGACGATCGGCCCCCACGCCACGATCTCCTCCGGGGTCGCCGGACTCCCCAGGCCCGTCCGCGCATCGCCCCCGGACGGCGTCTGCGCGGCGGCGACGGCGGCGACGGCCGCCGCCAGCGCCGCCGCGGCGAGAGCGGCCCGCACGCGCGGTTCAGACATCGACGTTCTCCACGCGGCCGTCGGCGCGGACCCGCCACGCCTGCAGCGCGTTGTTGTGATAGCTCGACCGTGTGCCCCGCACCGCGATCAGCGCGTCCCGCGTCGGCTGCCGGCCCCCGGTCTCGTCGATGCACCGGGAAACGAGCGTCGCCGGCGAGCCGTCCCAGCGCCAGTCGAGGCGGAACCGGGTGTGGGCCAGCGGCAGCACCGGCTCCTGCAGCCGCGCGTCGGCCCACGACGCGCCGCCGTCGGCGGACACCTCGACCCGCCGCACCCGGCCTCGTCCCGACCACGCCAGCCCCGATATCTGATGGAACCCCGGCCCGCCGAGCCGCCGGCCGCCGGACGGCCGCGTGATGACGGACTTCGCATCCATCACGAACGTGAACTGCCGGGCCTCGCCGTTCGGCATCAGGTCGGTGTACTTCGAGGTCTCCTCGCGGGTCTGCCAGGGCCGGTCGACGAGCTGCATCCGGCGCAGCCACTTGATGGAGACGTTCCCTTCCCACCCCGGTATCAGCAGCCGGACCGGATATCCCTGGGCCGGGCGCAACGCCTCGCCGTTCTGGCCCCAGGCGACGAGCACGTCGTCCAGGGCCTTGTCGAGGGGCACGCTGCGGGTCATGCGGCACGCGTCGGCCCCCTCCGCCACCAGCCAGCGCGCCTCTTCCCGCACTCCCGCCTCGCGCAGCAGCACCGACAACGGCACGCCGGTCCACTCGCTGCAACTGGTCATGCCGCAGGCCGCCTGGGCGTCGGTGTCCGGCCGGGCGGGAGACCACTTCACCCGGCCGTTGCCCGAGCACTCGATGAAATACACGCGGGAGACCGCCGGCAGGCGCCGGAGCTCGTCCATCGTGAACACCAGCGGCCGGTCGACGAGACCGCCGACCGCCACCCGATGCCCGGCCGGGTCCAGGTCCGGAATCCCGGCGTGGTGGCGCTCGAAGTGCAGGGCCGACGGGGTGATGGTCCCGTCCAGGTCCTGGAGCGGGGTCAGGCTGCCGGCCGCCTGGTCGTAGCGCCCGCCGCGCACCCGGCGGGCCGCGGTCTCGAACCGGGAACGCCGGCCGTAGCCGCTGACCCCCGCGCCGAGCGTCCGTCCGGCCCGCGGCTGTCCGGAGACGGGCAGCGGCGGCAGCGCGGCCGCGGCGGACCCCAGGGCCGCCGCCTTCAGGAATCCCCGGCGGCCGGGCCGGGTTTCACGCAATGGCATCGGTGCTCCTTCCGGGCCCGACCCGGCGGCCCGCACGATAGGTTATGGGGCCGGCCGGAGGCTGTCAACGCGCCCGGCCACCGGCCGGCCGGTCCCGCGCAAGACCGGCCGACGACCGATCCGCCCGGCGGTGGAAACCGTGCCGCAACCGGTTTCGTGACAACAAATGTATTTTTTTGTATGCTCAAAACCATGCTCGATCCGGTTGCGGCGCTCCTGGCGTTCGCCCTGCTCGCATCCGCCGGCCTGGGGTTGTTCTGGCCCGCCGGCGGCCTCGTCGGCCGGCTGCGCCGGCTGGCCGACCTCGACGAGCGCGTACGGCTGGAGGACGCCATCAAGCACGTCTACACGTGCCAGCGCTCCCGCCGGCGCTGCTCGCTCGACAGCCTGGCGGGGCGGCTGGGCATTTCACGGGGGCGCGCCGCGGCGCTGATCTCGCGGCTCGCGGAGTTGCGGCTCGTGCGCACGCCGAGCACCGGCCCCGCCCTGACCGACGCCGGCGAGCGCTCGGCGGTGCAGATCGTCCGCACCCATCGCATGTGGGAGCGCTATCTCGCCGACCGGACCGGGGTGCCGGCCGGCGAGTGGCACGCCGAGGCGGAACGGATGGAGCACACGCTGTCGGCGGCCCAGGTCGACGCCCTCGACGACCGCCTGGGGCATCCGGTCTGGGACCCGCACGGCGACCCCATTCCCACGCGAACCGGCGAGATGCCGCCCGAGCCCGGCTTCGGCCTGCTGGCGGCCGAGCCGGGGCGGACGGTGGAGGTCCTGCACCTGGAGGACGAGCCGCGCGAGATCTACGACGCCCTGCTCGCGGACGGGCTGTCGCCGGGCGCCCGCCTGGAGGTGGTCGAGCGCACCGACCGCGCCGTCCGCCTCCGCGCCCACGGCCGCGCCTGGAACATCGACCCGGTGAACGCCGACAACGTCACCGTCCGCTATCTGGCCGCGGACGAGGCCGCCGACACCAGCCGGGCCACGCTGCTCGACGCCCCGCCGGGGCGGACGGTGCGCGTCGCCAGCATCTCGCGGGCCTGCCGGGGGTCCCAGCGCCGGCGCCTCCTCGACCTCGGGCTGGTGCCGGGGACCGCGGTCACGCCGGAGCTGACGAGCGCGGCCGGCGACCCCGTCGCCTATCGCATCCGGGGCGCGCTGATCGCGCTGCGGCGCGCCCAGGCGGGGCTGATCTGGATCGAAGCGGACGCGCCCCCGGAGGCCGTCCGATGACCGGCGCCGCCCGCCGCCCGGTCCCGCCCCGGTCCGGAGGATGCGCCGAGCACCGGGCCGAGAACCTCGTTCGGCTCGGCCTGAACCCCGACCGCTGGGACGTGCTCGTCGCCCTCGCCGGCAACCCCAACGTCGGCAAGAGCACCGTCTTCAACGCGCTGACCGGCCTGCGGCAGCACACCGGCAACTGGCCGGGCAAGACCATCGTGCGGGCCGAGGGCGCGTTCGCCCACCGCGGCTCCCGCATCAAGCTCGTCGACCTGCCGGGAACCTACTCGCTGCAGGCGGGCAGCGCGGACGAGGAGGTGGCGCGCGACTTCCTGCTCTTCGGGCGCCCCGACGTCACGGTGGCGGTGGTCGACGCCACCCGCCTCGAGCGGAACCTCCATCTCGTCCTGCAGATACTGAGCATCACCGACCGGGCGGTGGTGTTCCTGAACCTGATGGACGAGGCCCGCCGGCACGGCGTCGCCGTCGACGCGGCGCGGCTCGCGGACGCGCTCGGGGTGCCGGTGGTCGGCGGCGCGGCCCGGACCCGGACGGGCATCGACGAGCTGCTCGACGCCGCCCACCGGGTGGCGGCGGGCGAGACGTCCACCGCCCCGTTCCGCCTCGTCCGGCACGCCCCCGCCGTCGAACGGGCCGTCGCCTCCCTCGCGGAGACCGTCGCGGCCGCGTTCCCCCGGGTGGCGAACCGCAGATGGGTGGCGGAACGGCTGCTCAACGCCGACGACGCGGTGGCGACCGCCGTGCGCTCCGGCGAGCTGGGGCGGATCGCCGACCACGCCGAGGGCGGCGCCGAGCCGCCGGTCGCGGACACGGCCCGCCGGCACGTGCTGCAGGAAGCCCGCCGGCTCCAGTGGGGCCTGCCTCCCGACTTCCACGACACGGTGACGGAACGGACCTACCACGCCGCCCGGGGGATCGCCGAGGGCGCGATGCGCCGCGGCCTCGGACGGGCCCGCTTCGACTTCGACCGGCGGCTCGACGGACTCCTGACCAGCCGGTGGCTCGGGTTCCCGCTGATGCTCGCCGTCCTCGCGGTGGTCTTCTGGCTGACCATCGAGGGCGCGAACGTCCCGTCGAGCCTGCTCGCGGCCCTGCTGCTCGACACCGTCCACCCGTGGCTGACCGGCGCCGGCGAGGCCCTGCGCCTGCCCTGGTGGCTCGGCGGCCTGCTGTTCGACGGCGTCTATCTGGCCACCGCCTGGGTGATCGCGGTCATGCTGCCGCCGATGGCGATCTTCTTCCCGCTGTTCACGCTGCTCGAAGACTTCGGCTACCTGCCCCGGGTCGCGTTCAATCTCGACGCGCTCTTCCGGCGCGCCGGCGCCCACGGCAAGCAGGCGCTGACGATGTGCATGGGCTTCGGGTGCAACGCGGCCGGGGTGGTGTCGACCCGCATCATCGACAGCCCGCGCGAGCGGCTCATCGCCATCATCACGAACAACTTCTCGCTCTGCAACGGACGCTGGCCGACGCAGATTCTCGTCGCGTCGATCTTCATCGGGGCGCTCGCCCCCGCCCATCTCGCCGGGATGGTCTCGGCCGCGGCGGTGGTGGGCGTCGCGGTGCTCGGCGTCGCCGTCATGCTGGCCGCCTCGTGGCTGCTGTCGCGGACGGTGCTGCGGGGCGAAGCCACGAGCTTCAGCCTGGAGCTGCCGCCCTATCGTCCGCCCCGCCTGCTGCAGACCCTCTATACGTCGGTGATCGACCGCACCCTCATCGTCCTCTGGCGCGCGGTGGTGTTCGCGATGCCCGCGGGCGCGGCGATCTGGCTCATCTCCAACGTCACCCTCGGCGACGCCAGCCTCGCCGCCCACGCCGTCGCGTGGCTCGACGGGCCGGGCCTTCTCATCGGGCTGAACGGGGTGATCCTGCTCGCCTACGTCGTCGCCGTCCCCGCCAACGAGATCGTCATCCCGACGGTGCTGATGCTGACGGTGCTGACCGGGAACGCGTCGGGGGCCGGCCAGGGCGCGGGCGTGATGTTCGAGCTCGACAGCGCGGAAGCCACCGGCGACCTGCTGCGGGCGGGAGGCTGGACGCTGCTCACGGCCGTGAACCTGATGCTCTTCAGCCTGCTGCACAACCCCTGCTCGACCACCCTCTACACCATCTACAAGGAGACCCGCAGCGCCCGCTGGACCACCGTCGCGGCCCTGCTGCCGGTGGCCCTGGGAGTGACCGTCTGCTTCCTGCTGACGCAGGTGTGGCGCCTGCTGGCCTGACCGCGCGGCGGGCGGTCAGGGGCCATGCTACGATGCCGCGAAGGCGGCCGGATTCCGGTCGCCGCGCGACGGATCGGCGGCGCGCCGACAGGCGGCCAGGTCGGTCCCATTCGCGGGGCGCCGGCTTACTGCTCGTCGGCTCCGTTCAGTTCTGACAGCCCGCGGCGGACCCCGCGCCGCACAGCGCCCGAAGGGCGCCAGGCGAACGGCGAGGACGCCGGCGGGCGGCGGACGCGCGCCTGACAAGGCGTGAGAAGCGCATGTCGTTCCCAGTGTCGACCGGCTCGTCCCCCCGCGTTCCCGACCCCGGGCGTCTGCAGGCGGCCGTGGACTTCGTCGTCGAGCGCCTGCGGCCCGATCAGGTCGTGCTCTTCGGCTCCGCGGTCCGTGGCGCCCTGTCGGCGCACAGCGACCTCGACCTCCTGGTCATCCGCGAGCCGCCCCCCGGATCTCCCCGCGCCGGCCGCTACCACTGGTCCTGTCCCGCGACGGGCGACGACGTGGACGTCGTCCTCCGCGACCGCGGCGCGGTGCTGGCGGCGCGCCGGAGCGCGACCGCCGTCGAGGCGGCCGCCGTCGAAGAGGGTCGGATCGTTTACGCACGCGAGGGCGCTGCGCTGGTGCCGACGGGGCCGGAATGGATTCGGAACGGTTCGGTCATGGTCCGACATACTCTTTTCGACCCCGACACTTCCTTCAAGTTTCTTGCTCATGCTCGGGACAACCTTGCCGTGGCGGAGGACCCCGACCGTCTGCCGGTGGTCCGTTGCGTGAATCTGCAAGAGTCCCTCGAACGCTCCCTGAAGGCTCTCGTCAGCGCGCAGGGCGTACGGGTGGAACACACCCATAATCTGAACAAGTTGTGGGACCAGGCGGAGAAGTGCGGCGAGCCTCCCGCCGCCACGCGGGATCGTGCGGCCCTCGACAGGTTGTCCCTGTACGCGGGCCACTGGTCCTACGATTATCCTTCCGACGAGAATTCGGATCGGACGTGGAACGACACGCGCGCCGTCGTGCGCGACGTCCTGCACCATGCCGAGCGGCGTGTTCCCGCCCTCGTCGAGGAGACCCGCCGGGCGCTTCGGCGGCCGCCCTCGTCCGATGACCGCTGACGCACCGCTGGACGCTTTCGTTCCGGCGCCGTTCCGGCGCCTGGAGACCCCCTCGCGCGACCTCCCGCGGATCGCGAAGGACCCCGCGGCCATGCGGGCGATCGGGGCCGCCGTGAAGCAGGTGCCGACCCGCCACCGGCTTCTGCTGGGCGACGCCCGCCGCGCGGTCCTGCCCGCCGACTCGGTCCACCTCGTGCTCACGTCGCCGCCGTACTGGACCCTCAAGCAGTACCGCCGCACCGCCGGCCAACTGGGCGAAGTCGCCGACTACGACGAGTTTCTCGATCAACTGGACGCCGTCTGGCGCACCTGTCACCGGGCGCTCGTACCCGGAGGGCGGCTCATTTGCGTGGTGGGCGACGTGTGCCTGTCCCGGCGCCGGAACGGCGGCCGGCACACCGTGGTGCCCCTGCACGCCTCCATCCAGGATCGCTGCCGGGCGATCGGGTTCGACAACCTCGCGCCGATCGTCTGGCACAAGATAGCGAACGCGGCGCACGAAGTGGAACGGGGAACCGGCGGCTTCCTCGGCAAGCCGTACGAGCCCAACGCCGTCATCAAGAACGACGTCGAGTTCATCCTGATGCAGCGGAAGCCGGGCGGCTACCGGAAGCCGAGCGCCGCCGCGCGCACCCTCAGCCTGCTGTCCGAGGACGACTTCAAGACGCTGTTCCGGCAGGTCTGGACGGACGTCGCCGGCGCATCGACCCGAGACCACCCCGCGCCCTACCCCGTCGCCCTCGCCGAACGCCTCGTCAGGATGTTCAGCTTCGTCGGCGACACGGTGCTCGATCCCTTCACCGGCACCGCGTCGACCCAGGTCGCCGCCGCCGCGTGCGGCCGCAACAGCGTCGGCCTCGAAGTCGACCCGGTGTACCACGAGAATGCGGCGGCGCGGCTGCGGCGCGAGACGACCGACCTGCTGAGCACGGCCGACGTGAGCGCCGGCGCGATCGACGCGGAATCCGGGTTGTCCGTCACGGCGTGAGCTGCGCATGATTACCGCCCAGGACGCGATCGACGACCTGTACCGCGTGGCCGTCGCACAACGGAAGAGCACGTCGACGTCGCGGCTCGACGTGCTCGCGGACTTCTGCGTGCAGGAACTGACGCGCCACGGTCTGAACGACGTCGAGAAAGAAGCGGCGATTCCCGGCGCGGGGCGCGACAAGAAATGGGACGTCGCGTGGCGTTACGACGGCAAGTACCGACTGGGAATCTCTCTGAAATCGCTTCTGAAGAATCTCGGCGGTACCGTTCCGAACCGAATCGACGAGCTCATCGGCGAAGTCACCAACGCCCAGCTTCATTCCCCCGAGATCGTGATCGGCTACGTCATGATCTTCAACGTCGCGGAAGACGGTTTCTCGAAGAAGCACGACTCGACGTGGTGCGATCTCTTTCGAGAGCGGGTAACCTCGCTGTCCGGTCGCCGGCCGCCCTCCTGGACCGCTGGAACCGTGGAAGACTTCCTGCTCGTGGAGGTGGACTTCCGCTCCGGTTCATCGATACTGGCCAAGTCGCAGACGTTCGATGCATTCTTCGGCACCCTGGTCGATCAGGTCACGGCACGGAACCCCAACGCCGTCACCGCTTGACCGCCGTGGTGAACACCCCGTTGCGCCAGCGGGCGACGAGGCGCGACGGGATCGGCATCGGGAACCGCGGGCTGGAGGTGGTCCGATGAAGGACGCGGTTCAGGCGGGTTGCCTGCGCCGCCCGGATGCGGCGGGAACCGCCGCCGTCGATCGGTGGGCCTGCGCCCGGCCGCCGGCAGCCCGGCGCAGGCCCTTGAGCAGGACGGCCGGCAGCTTCTTCAGCCGTTGCGTGCGCGGGTCGACCTCGAAGCCGCCCGATTCGAGCGCGGTCACGCCGAGAAGGGGCTCGGCATCGGCATCGCCGAACACGAGCGTGCCGCCGACGATCTTGCCCATGAATTCGATGCGGCCGACCGTGGTGCTCATCTCGACGGGACTGCCGTCGGCCAGGACGTACTGCTCCGTGGCGAGCGGCTCGAGGCCGATGGCTTCCAGGTGCGGCCGCGGGACCAGGGAATCGAAGGCGCCGGTGTCCACGAGGAAGCGCCCGGTCCAGTGCCGTTCCGGATCCGCGGGGTTGCGGATCGTGACCGTGACGTGCGTCGCACCCATCCGCCTGCCTCGTCCATTGTAGCCGGGAATCGCCGGCGGCGGCTCCGCCCCGTCCCTGCGCGCCGTTCACCGTCTGCCGCGGCAGGACGCCCGCGGGAGCGTGGTCTGCCCCCGCGCGGGAACCGCCGATCCGGAGCGGATCGCCGCCCCGTGCGATCCGTGAGAGGATCCGTCGCATGGCATCCCTGCTCAATCGCCGCCAGTTCGTGGCGTCCGCGGCCGGTCTGGCCGCCGTCGCGGCGCCCGCTTCCGCGCCGGGCCGGGTCCCGGCCGGCCCGTCCGCCGCGGCGCCGGCTTCGGGCTTCGGCCGGGCCCCGGCGGTCCAGCCGCCGCGCGGGGCCGCGCCGGTGGTGATCGCCTCGGCGAACGGCCACCGCTACACGAACGGCGGGACCGAGACCTGCGTGGAGACCGCGTTCCGCCTGCTGACGTCGGGCGCCGACGTGCTCGACGCGCTCGTCGCCGGGGTGAACGTCGTCGAGCTCGACCCGCGGGACGCCAGCGTCGGCTACGGCGGGCGTCCCAACGCGGACGGCGTCGTGCAGCTCGACGCCTGCTGCATGCACGGACCGAAGCGGCGGGCAGGCGGCGTCGCGGCGCTCGAAGGGGTGCGCACGCCGTCCCGTGTCGCGCAGGCGGTCGCGGACCTCACCGACCATCACCTGCTGGTCGGCGCCGGCGCGCAGCGGTTCGCGCGGCAACTCGGGTTCTCCATCGAGGACGATCTGAACACCGACCGGTCGCGGCGGATGTGGCTCGAATGGAAGCGGCGCACCGACCCCGGCCACTACCTGGACCCGGACCGCGGCGCGAATGCGGAGGAGAGCGCCGCCGCGAACGGAGCCGGGAACGGGCCCGCCGCCGGCCGGCGCGACGTCGATCGGGACGCGGACCGGCGCGGCGTCGACCGGGATCTGCTGGCCGACGGGGTCCTCACGGAGGAGGAACTGCACGGGACGATCAACTGCGACGGCGTCAACGCGGCGGGCGACGTCTGCGGGGTCACGACGACGAGCGGCCTGGCGTGGAAGATTCCGGGCCGCGTCGGAGATTCCCCCATCCTGGGCGCCGGCCTGTACGTCGACAACGAGGTGGGCGCGGCCGGCTCGACCGGGCGCGGCGAGGCCAACCTCTACAACCTGGCGTCGTTCCTGATCGTCGAACGGATGCGGGCCGGGATGCATCCGCTCGACGCGGGGATGGAGGCGCTTCGCCGGGTGCGGGCGAACACCGTCGAGCCGCGGCTGCTCAACGGCCGCGGCCTGCCCGCGTTCGGCCTGTCGTTCTACGTCCTCGACCGGCAGGGACGGCACGCCGGCGTGTCCCTGTACGCCGGCGAAACCAGCCGCTACGCCGTCTGCACCGGGAACGGCGCCGAACTGCTCCCGCTGGAGCCGCTGCTCGCGGGCTCGCCGCGGGACTGACGCCGGCCCGGCGCCCGCCGCGGCTACGGGCCTCCGCCGCCCTCGGCCCGCGAGCCTGTCCAGCATCCCGTGGTTGCCCTCCGTCCGGCGTCCCCGACCCCGCGACCGGACCGTCGGCGAAACGCGCTACGATGAAGCCATGGCGACCACCGACCCGGCGACGACCGTCCCGGCTTCCCGGCGGCAGCAGGCGCTGGCCTCTCTCCTGTGCGACGTCCTGCCGTCCCAGGGGGCGTGGAGCGACGAGGCGTACCTGTGGCTCACCGACCGCACCCGCCGCCTGATCGAATTCACCGACGGGCACGTGCAGGAACTGCCCATGCCGACCGATGCGCACCAGGCGATCCTCGCCTGCCTCTACCGCCTTTTCCACGACCACCTCGATCCGCGCGGCGGAACCGTGAGGTTCTCCGCGCTCCGCCTGCGCATCCGCGCGGGCAAGTTCCGCGAACCCGATCTGCTGATGGTCCGCGACCGCTCGGACCCGCGCCGCCGGGATCGCTACTGGCTGGGCGCAGACCTGGTGGTCGAGGTGGTGAGCCCGGACGACCCGCATCGGGACCTGGTCGAAAAACGCGCGGACTACGCCGAGGGAGGCGTTCCCGAGTACTGGATCGCCGACCCGCGCGACGAGACCATCACGGTGCTCGCGCTGGAGGGCCAGGCGTACGTCGAGCACGGCGTGTTCGGCCGTGGCGGGACGGCCACGTCGCCGCTGCTCGAAGGCTTCGCCGCCGACGTCTCCGCGGTGTTCGACGCCCCGGAGCCGGGTGCGTGAAAAAACGCGGTGAAAACCCGGACGCCGCGCGACCCCGCGCCGTAACGAGAACCTCGCCGGGGAGTCAAGGGCGCGGGTGGTCGGCCTCGGCGCGGAGGGCGGCGAGCGCAGCTTCCGGGGTGGGGCGGCAACCGCCGGTCAGCGCGCGGGCCAGGACGCCGGTGACGTTGGCCACCGCGAAGCTCGGGCCCTTGAGGTTCCGTTCCGGCGGAATGCCGGGGGCGGGCCGCGGGTAGCCGGACGCCCGGCACACCGGACGCCCGTCCGCGTCGGCTCCCACCTCGACCGAGAGGCGCGGGCACGACCAGTCGAGCTCTACCGGCAGCACGCCGTCCAGGGTTCCCGGCAGGTAGTCCACGCCCTCGTGGCGCCCCGCGCTGACGATGAGCGCGCCGGCCGCGGCGGCCCGGTCGGCGGCCGACCGCAGCGCGGCGGCGTGCGCGCGGTCCGCGGCGCCGAGGCTGAGGTTGACGAGGTCGGCCCCGTGCCGCCACGCGGCGTCGATGCCCGCGACGAGAGTGCCGATGGACGCCGACAGCGCCCGGTCGAAGACCTTCACGACGAACAGCTCGGCCCCTGCCGCGCGTTCGCGGATGGCCGCGGCCACCGCCGTGCCGTGGCCGATGCGATCGAGATGGTCGGCGGCCGGCGCGCCGGGCACGACGCTCAGGCCGCCCGCGACCCGCCCGACGTGCGGGTGCGCCGGGTTGACGCCGCTGTCGACGACCGCCACCCGCACCGGGCGCCCCGCGCGCCCGGCCGTTTCTCCCGCCCGCCCCCGCTCCATGCTCGTTCCCCGTCCCGCCCGACGGCGCGACGCCCGGACCGGCGCCGCGCACCCCACGCGGTCACGGCACGCGCGCGAACGACCGCGCGAACCAGCCCGCCCGACGGCGCGACGCCCGGACCGGCGCCGCGCACCCCACGCGGTCACCGCCGCCCCCCCGCGCCGAAGCCTTGCCCCCGGGCGCAAGGCCATGCTGGCCCACACCCGGCGCGCGACGCGGTCACGACGCCCGGTCCGCCGCGAACAACTGCGCGAACCGGCCGCCCCGCGCCATCAGTTCGTCGGGGGCGCCGTGCTCGACGACGCGCGCGCCGTCGAGGACCGCCACCCGGTCGGCCCGCCGCGCCAGGGCCGCCCGGTGGGTGATGAGGACGGTGGTGCGCCCCCGCATGACCGCCTCGAACCCCTCGGCCACCTGCTGCTCCGACTCCGGGTCGAGGGCCGCCGTCGGCTCGTCGAGCACGAGCACGGCGGGGGCCGCCAGCAACGCGCGCGCCACCGCCAGCCGCTGCCGCTCGCCGGCCGACAGCGCCGCCCCGCGCTCGCCCACCACCGTCGCGCAGCCGTCGGGCAACGAGGCCGCCAGCCCCGCGAGCCCCGCCGCGCCGACCGCCGCCCGCACCTCGTCGTCGGTCGCGCCGGGGCGCGCGTACCGGACGTTCTCGGCGATGGACGCGTGGAACACGGCCGGCTCCTGCTCCACCAGCGCCACGTGCGCGCGCAGGTCGCGCAGCCTGAGCGTCCGCAGGTCGCGGCCGTCGAGCCGCACGGTCCCCGCGTCGGGGTCGAGGAACCGCAGCGCGAGGTCGGCGATGGTGCTCTTCCCGCCGCCGCTCGGGCCGACGATGGCCAGGCACGCCCCCGCCGGCGCCCGCAGCGTGACGTCCTCCAGCACCGGGCCGCCGCGGTCGAACGACAGGGTCACGCCGTCCAGCTCCAGTTCGCCGCGCACCGCGGGCAGCGCCGCCGCCGACGGCGCCTCGACCACTTCGGGCTCGACGTCCAGGATCTCGTGCACCCGCCCCAGCGACACCCGCACCGTCGCGAAGCTGGCGTAGAGCCCCATCAACGCCTGCACGGGACCGAACAACCGCAACTGGTAGGCCATGAACGCCACGAGGGTGCCCAGGGTCAGGGTCCCGTCGATGACCCGCTGCCCCCCGTACAGGAACACCGCGGCGGTGCTCACCGACAGCACCAGTCCGGGCAGGCCGCCCGACAGGTAGGTCGTCCACTGCATGGCCATCAGGGCGTCGACGAACCGGCGGTTCCGCGCGCGGAAGCGCCCCACCTCGCGCTCCTGCGCGTTGGCGGCGACGACGAGCCGGACCGCCTGCAGGGTCTCGACCAGGAAGCTGCCGATGTCGGCGCTCCGCTCGCGCAGCGCCGCGACCCGCGTTTCGAGGCGGCGCCGGTAGCGCACGAGGGTCCAGACGCTGACGGGCAGGGCGGCGGCCCCGAGCGCCAGCAGCCGCACGTCGAGGTACGCGAGCATGCCGACCGCCCCGACGAGGAACAGCACGTTCCCCACCCACGCCAGCACCACCTCGGAAGCCACGCGCTGAATCTCGCCGACGTCGTTGTTCAGCCGCGACATGACGTCGCCGAACCGCGTCCGCGCGTGGAACCGGGGCGACAACCGCTGCAGATGGCGGTACAGCGCCAGGCGCATGTCGAAGAGGACGTCGGCCGACACCCGCGTGTAGCACATCCCGCTCCAGACGTTCAGTCCGAACCCGGCCAGGGTGACGACGGCGAAGAGCAGCACGACGAGGCGCAGCGCGCCGGCGTCGCCGGCGAGGATCGCGCCGTCGACCAGGGTGCGGGAAAGCAGCGGCACGAGGAGCGAGAAGGCGGTCGAGACGAGACCGAGGGCCACGACGAGGAGCAGGCGCCGGCGGTAGGGCCTCAGATGGGACAGCGCGCGGCGCAGGTGCGGGTCGAGCACGGGTGACAGGATAAGCCGAACCCGGGCGGAGACACGCCGGACCGATTCGGGGACAATGGCGGCATGGGTCCGGCGCCTCTCGACGCCGCCGTCATCGGGGGCGGCCCCGCCGGCGCGGCCGCGGCCCGTCTGCTCGCGGCCTGGGGGCACTCGGTGCAGGTGCTGGCGAAGCCGGCCGACGGGGCCCGCACCCTCGGCGAGTCGCTGCCGCCGAGCTGCCGCAAGCTGTTCGACCTGATCGGCGTGGCCCGCGGCGTCGAGGCGGCGGGCTTCCTGCGCAGCACCGGGAACACCGTGTGGTGGGGCGGACGGGGCCCGCGGGCGGTGCGGTTCGCGGACGGCGGGGTCGGCTGGCAGGTGCGGCGGCGCGACTTCGACCGCCTGCTGCTGCGGCTCGCGGCGGAGGCCGGCGCCGCCGTGCGCGCCGACGCCCGGGTGCGCCGCGTGGACCTCGCGCCGCCGTCGTCCCCGCCGGGAGCGGCGGAGTCCACCGTACGCTACGCGGCTGGCGGCGCCGCCCGGACGCTGTCGGCGCGGTTCGTGCTGGACTGCTCGGGGCGGGCCGGCGTCGTCGCGCGGCGCGGATTCCGCCGGCGCGCGGCGGCGCGCACGACCCTGGCCCTCGCCGCCGTCTGGTCCCGGCGCGGCGGCTGGGACCTCGACGACCCCTCGCACACCCTGGTCGAGAGCTACGGCGACGGCTGGGCGTGGTCGGTGCCGGTGACCGCGGAAGAGCGCTACGTCACCCTGATGGTGGACCCCCGGGTCACGCGCCTGGCGCGCGGCGGGGCGCTCGCGCCCTGCTACCACGCGGAACTCGCCAAGACCGCGGCGCTCGGCCCCCTCGCCGCCGGAGCCGACCTCGCCGCCGCGCCCTGGGGGTGCGACGCCTCGGTCTACCACGCGCGGGCGTACGGCGCGCCCGGCCTGCTGCTGGTGGGCGACGCCGGGTCGTTCGTCGATCCGCTGTCGTCGTGCGGCGTCCAGAAGGCCCTGGCCTCGGGGTGGCTCGCGGCCGTCGCGGCCCATACCGCGCTGACCGACTCCGCCCTGGCGGGGGTGGCTCTGGAGGTGTTCGACCGGCGCGAACGGGAGATGCACGCCGCGCTCGAGCGGCAGTCGGCGCGGTTCTTCGCGGAGGCGGCCGGCCGGCACGTCCATCCGTTCTGGACCGGCCGCGCGGAGACCGGCCTGCCCGGCGCGGCGCCCCTGCCGCCCCCCGAGCCGTCCGTCGACGCCCTGCGCCGCGACCCCGGCGTCCTCGCCGCGTTCGAGGCGCTCCGGCGGGCCCCGACGCTGCGGGTCCGGCGCGGCGGCCGGGTCGAAGTCGTCCGGCGCCCCGCCGTCACCGCCCGGCGCATCGTCCTCGAAGACCGGCTGTCCGTGCCCGGCTGGCCGGACGCCGGCGCCGTCCGCGGCCTCCGGTTCCTGCGCGGGATCGATCTCGTCCGGGTGGTGGAGCTGGCGCCGCTCCACCGGCAGGTCCCCGACCTGTACGAGGCCTACAACCGCGTCTGCCCCCCGGCGCCGCTCCCCGACTTCCTGGGCGCGCTGTCGGTGCTCCTCGCCAAGGGCGCGCTCGAGGAGGCCCGCGACGCGCCCCCGACGCCGGAACCGCGAAGCTGACAGCCGGGGCGGTATGTGCTACAAAGGGGCCGGCGGATTCGACCGATGCCCCTGTCCCCTTCCCGGCTCCCGCTCGTACCGCTCGCCGCGCTGCTCGCGGCGGCGGGCGCCGACGGCCGGCCGGCGGAGTCCGGCCCCGGCGTTCCCGTCCACGACGAGACGGTGCGGCGCGCCTGCGGCTTGTGCCACCGCCCCGACGACGCGGGCCGGCTGTCGCGCATCTCGTTCCGGCGCACGACCCCGGAGGGGTGGCAGCAGACCATCCGCCGCATGGTCACCCTGAACGGGGTGACCCTGACCCCCGAGACGGCCCGCGAGGTCGTGCGCCATCTCGCGAACCGCCTCGGCCTCGCCCCCGCCGAAGCGCAGGCGGCGGCCTGGGAGGCGGAGCGGCGCAGCGACGACCAGCCCTACGACGACGCGGACGTCGAGGAGACCTGCACGCAGTGCCACTCGATGGGCCGGGTCATCAGCCAGCGCCGGACCGGCGAGGAATGGTCGCTGCTGATGGCCATGCATCGGGGCTACTACCCGTTCACCGACTTCCAGGCGTTCCGGCGCGGCGACCCCGGCGCGGGCGAGCCGCAGGCCGTCGACCGCGCGGTGGCCCATCTCTCCGAGCGGTTTCCGTTCGAGACCGCGGAGTGGGCGGCGTGGTCGGCGACGATGCGCCCGCCCCGCGTCGGCGGGACGTGGCTGCTGCGCGGACACGCGCCCGGCCGCGGCGCGGTCTACGGACAGGTGACCGTGACCCCCGTGCCCGGCGCCGACGACGAGTTCACGACCCATGCGTCGTACGCCTATGCGCGCACCGGCCGGCAGGTCGAACGCACCGGCCGGGCCATCGTCTACACCGGCTTCCAGTGGCGGGGCCGGTCGATTCCCGGCGACCCGGCCGAAGACGAGCTGCGCGAGGTGATGTTCGTCGAGCGCGGCTGGCGCACGATGCGCGGCCGGTGGTTCACCGGCGGCTACGACGAGACGGGGATCGACGTCACCCTGGAGCGCATCGCCGGGGCGCCGGCGGTGGCCGGCGCGCACCCCCCGTCGATCGAGGCGGGCGCGGCCGGGACGGTCCGCGTCCACGGCCGGAACCTCGCCGGGCTGACGGGATCGGCCGACGCCGTCGACTTCGGCCCCGGCGTCTCGGTGCTGGAGGTGACGGGAACCACCGGCGACTGGCTGGACGTGCGCGTGCGGGTGGCCCCGGACGCCCCCGTCGGACGCCGCGACCTGGTCCTCGGCGAGACCGTGGCCGTCGACGCCCTCGCCGTCTACGACGAGGTGCACCGCATCGAGGTGACCCCCGAAGCGGGCATGGCGCGCGTCGGCGGGGTCCGCTTCCCCAGGCAGTTCCAGCAGTTCGAGGCGCGGGCCTGGCACGACGGGCCCGACGGCGAGCCGGCCACCGGCGACGACCTGGACCTCGGGATGGTCGATGCCCGGTGGTCCATCGAGGAGTACGCGGTCACCGTGGGCGACGACGACGTGCGCTACGTGGGCGCGGTCGAGCCGGACGGGCGCTTCGTCCCCGCCCTCGACGGGCCGAACGTGGAGCGCAGCGGCAGCCGGAACAACGTCGGGGACGTCTGGGTCGTGGCGACCTGGCCGGCGGATGCGGGCGCGGGCGGGGGGCTGCGGGGCCGCGCCCACCTCCTCGTCACCGTGCCGCTGTATCTGCGCTGGGACCCCGCCGCGGTGGAGCAGCCATGAGCCTGCTGGCGCAGGGAGAGTTTCACCCGTTCACCGCCGCCGGCCGGCGGTTCCTCTATCTGGTGCCGAGCGCGGCGGTCTTCGCGCTCGACGAGCCGGCCGCGGCGCTCATCGACGGCCTCGCCGGCCGGCCGCGGCCGCGCCACGAGCTCCTGGCCGGCGTCGGCCCGCGGTTTCCCGACACCGACCTCGAGCAGACCCTGGCCGAGCTCGAGCAGGTCCGCGCGGTGCGCGCGTGCGCGGCGCCGCCGCCGCCGACCCCCGCGATCATCCCGCTGACGCCGTTCCCGCTGACGACCGCGGTCCTGAACGTCACCAACCAGTGCAACCTGAGCTGCGCGTACTGCTACGAGTACAGCGAAGACCGGATCGTCGACACCACCACCGGGGCGCAGCCGAAGTTCATGAGCGAGGAGACCGCCCGCAAGAGCGTCGACCTGCTGTTCGAGGAGTCGGGCGGCAACCCGGTGGTGCACGTGAGCTTCTTCGGCGGCGAGACGCTGATGAACTACCGCGTGCTGAGCCGCGTCGTGCCCTACGCCCGCGAGCAGGCGCAGGCGCGGGGCAAGCAGGTCGAATTCAACCTCACGACGAACGCCACCCTGCTGACCAGCGAGATGATCGGGTTCCTGGCCGAGAACGACGTCTCGGTGACGGTGTCGATGGACGGCCCCCGCGAGATGCAGGACCGCTTCCGCGTGTTCCACGACGGCGGCGGCAGTTACGACGTGCTGCTTCCGCGGGTCCGCGAGCTGCTGCGGCGCCACCGGAGCCGGCCCGTCGGGGCCCGGGTGACCCTGACGTCGCAGGTCTGCGACGTCGTGGGCATCTTCCGGCACCTGACCGACGAGATCGGGTTCCAGGAAGTGGGGTTCGCGCCGGTGACGACCTCGCCGGGCCGCGGCTACGCGCTCGACGGCGAGGGGTTCGACCGGATGGTGGCGCAGTTCACGGCGCTCGCCGACGAGTTCCTCGAGGCGGCGCTGGCGGGACGGCGCCACGGGTTCTCGAACGTGAGCGAGACGCTCGAAGAGATCCACAAGGGCGCCAGCAAGGCGTATCCGTGCGGGGCGGGGCTGGGGCTGGTGGGAGTCGCCACCGGCGGCGACGTCGCCCTGTGCCACCGGTTCGCGGGCTCGGACGAGCACAAGCTGGGCACCGTCGCCGAGGGCATCGACCGGAACGCACAGCGGGCGTTCCTGGAACGCCACCACCTCGCCCACAAGACCGAGTGCCACACGTGCTGGGCGCGCCCGCTGTGCTCCGGCGGCTGCTATCACGAGGCGCACACCCGCTACGGGACGAGCGCCCATCCGAACCTGCACTACTGCGAGTGGATCCGCGGGTGGACCGACGTCTGCCTGCGCGTCTACGGCGAGCTGGCCGAACGGAACCCCGGTTACCTGCGCCGGTTCGACTGAGCGGGGCGGTGAGACATGCGACACCTGAGAGCGATCAACCAGAAGGCGGCCCGCGTCGAGCGGACGGCGGCCGCGCCGGCGCCGGACGCGGCGCCCGCCGGGGACGTCGTCGCGCTGCAGGAGCAGGGCTCCGGTCCGCCCCAGCAGCCCGAGGGACCGCACATCCCGCTGGGGTGCTCGCTGGTCTTCCAGCCCGGCTGGGAGGCGGACCGCAACGGCGGCACCGCGGGACTGTGCCAGCCGGTCGAACGCGACCTGTTCGACTGCCACCGCGGCTGCTTCTGGCCCGCGCACGTGCCCGACCAGCTCAACCACACCCCCGACTGGACCGGCAAGTGCGCCGCCGCCCAGAAGGACTGGCGCAACATAGACCTGATCTTCCCGTAGCCGGAGGTCTGCGCCGCGCCGCCGCCGGGGGCGCCCGGCAGCCCGTTCCTCTTTCGGGAGACCTCCGCACCATGCGCGCACTGGTCCGCACGTTCACCCTTCTCGCCCTCCTGCCCGCCGGCGCGCCGGCCCAGCCCGCGGACCGGCTGACGGGCGGCGACGGCACCTTTTACGTCGGCGCGTTCCCCAACCGCATCTACGTCATCGACGAGGCGGCCGAGCAGGTCGTCGACACGATCGAGATGACCCTCGGGGGACCGCCGAACGACATGCGGATGTCCGCGGACGGCTCCCGCATGTACATGCGGGACCGGACGTTCGAGCACGTCGAGGTGATCGACCTCGAGACGAGGAGCACCGTCGACACCTTCACGCTCAGCGCCGGCGACACGAAGGTCCGCATCCGCGGCCTGGCGGTGTCGCCGGACGACCGCTACGCGGTCCTGCTCGCCGACGCCGCGACCCGGCGGATCGACCGCTTCGAGATCGCCCCGCGCCGCCTGCTGCAGGTGGACCTGGACTCGCACGAGGTCATGCGGGAGATCCCGTGGCCGGACGGCGAGGAGCGGACCGGGGTGAGCATGCTGTTCTCGCCCGACGGGGGACTGCTCTACTTGTTCGGCCGGGAGATCATCGCCCTCGACACCGGATCGTTCGACGAGGTCGACCGGTGGGAGCTGTCGCGCATCGAGGCGCCGGACCTCGAACGGTTCAGCTTCGGCTTCCGCGTCGACCCGAACGAGGAGCCGGGCCATTTCACGAACCTCTTCCGCGTGCGGGACCCGGTGCAGAACCGGCGCCTGATGGGGGTGGCGCACATCGACCTCGCCGCGCGCGACGTCGACTTCTACACCCTCGGCCCCGACGAGCCGCTGTCGTCGTTCGTCCTCGCGCCGGGCCGGCGCAAGGCCTACGCCATTCTGCGCCGTATCGGCCACTACGAGTTCTGGACCTTCGACCTCGAGGGGCGGCGCGTCGAGCGGCGCGAGGTCGTCGAAGGGCGCCCGCGCATGGCGCTGGCCGTGAGCACCAACGGCAACCTGCTCTACGTCCACCAGGCGGGCGCCACCATCGACCTCCACGAGGCGTCCACCTACCGCTACCTGCGCACCATCACCCTCGACGGCGACATGACCAACCTGTTCCTCGTCCCGGACCGGGCGCCCGGACCGCGCCCGTGACCGTCGGCCTCCGGACGCGGCCGGCCGCTCCCGAGGCGATCGCCGAACCGTTCCGCGCCGCGATCGCCGCCGCCGCCGACGCCTGGTGCGCGCTCCTCGGCCCGCGCCTGCGCTCGCTGGTGCTCTTCGGCTCGGTGGCCCGCGGCGAGGCCACTCCGCACTCGGACATCGACCTCCTGGTGGTCGCCGCGGGCTTCCCGCGCAGCCTGGCCGAACGCCGGCGCCCCCTCCTCGCGGCGTGGTCGCGCGCCCGCGCCCGGCACCGGCTGCCGGCCGTCGAATGGAGCCTCGTGACGAAGACCCCCGAAGAGGCGCAGTGCCGCAGCCCGCTCTACCTCGACATCGTCGAGGACGGCATCCTCCTCGTCGACCGCGGGCGGTTCTTCGAGACGGTGCTCGACGCGATGCGCGCGCGCATGCGCGAGCTCGGCAGCCGGCGGGTCTTCCTCGAGGACGGAAGCTGGTACTGGGACCTGAAGCCGGACTTCCGCTTCGGCGAGGTGGTCGAGATATGACCAGCTCGCGCATGGGGCGGCTCTACGTCGAGGAAGCCGCGAGCCGGATGGAGCTCGTTCGCCTCGCCGTCGAGCGCGGACTCTGGGCCACCGTCGTCCGCGAGGCGCAGGAATGCGTCGAGCTGTTCCTGAAGGGCGCCCTGCGCCTGGCCGCGGTCGAGCCGACGCGGACCCACGACGTGGCGGAACTGCTGCGCCGCGAGACCGCGCGCTTTCCCGCGTGGTTCCGCCCCGAGGTCGACCGCCTGGCCACGATCTCGACGGAGATGGCCGGCGACCGCGGCATCGCCTTCTACGGCGACGAGCGCCAGCACCTCGCCCCCCGGGATCTCTTCGACGAGACGGACGCCCGGCGGGCGTCCGGCAACCTCGAGTACGTCGCCGCTCTCTGCAACCGCCTCGTCGACGCCGTGCCCGACTGACGCCCGCGGCGGCGTTCACGGCCCGCCCGAAGGCGCGGCGGACGGCGTACCCGGCAGCCTCGACAGCCCCGGGGTGGAAAACCCGCGTCGCACCGGGCCGCCGAACGGCGCCCGCCCGACAAGGCGCGAGAAGGCGCCGTCAGCGCCGGCGCCGGTCGATCGCCCGCCGCTCGGCGGCCCGGTCGCCGGCCAGGCTGCCCGTGCCCGCGGACGGCGAGAGGCCGCTGCCGGACGACGTCTCGGTGATCGTCCAGCGCACGCCGCTGGAGTACCTGATCTCCAGCGTCCGGCAGGGGTCGCCGCGCCGGTTGTAGTCGCGCAGGGCGGAGTGCACCCCGGAGTACCGGGTCGAAGACGCGACCCGCCCGGTGCCGAGGATCTCGTTGACCAGCAGCCCGCCGAGGTCGTCCCACGTCCGCCCGCACCAGACGACGAAGTTCTCGGCCCGCCCGGTGTGCTCGCCCTCGATGCGGACGTGCGTGATCGTGGTCGGCAGGTCCAGGAGCGCGGCGCCGACGCCGCTGCGGCTCCACCGCGGCGCCCGCGCCTCGACGGTGACCGGGATGCGCTGGTCCGCGCTCAGGCCGCCGGGGTCGCGGGCCGTCACGGTCACCCTGGTCGTTCCCGCTCCCGCCCCCGGCGTGAGCCGGACGGTGCTTCCCGTCACGCCGGCGGTCACGACGACGTCGTCCTCCGACGCGGCCGAGTACCGCAGCCGGTCGCCGTCGGGGTCGCGGAACCAGGGCGCGGCGTCCACCGCCGCGGCGGGACCTCCGGCCGTCAGCGTCTGCGCCGGAACCGAGCCGAAGGGCCGCGGCGGTCGATTCCTCCCGTCGCCCGTCACGGTGATGGTGGAGACGTTCGCGCGCGGGTACTGCGGTCCGGAATCCGGGTAGAACAGGAAAAACTGCAGCGCGTAGCGGCCAGCGTCGCCGTTCGTGAACGTATGCGGCGCCGAGAAGCGGCGGTTGCCGGAGATGCGTGCGCACTCGAAGATCCGGTCGTCCGCGGACGCGCCGTAGCGCGACCACCGCACGCAAGCGCCGTCGAAGTCGTCGCGGTCCGCCGCGGTCACCGTCCCGGCGATCGTGACCATCTCGCCCGCGGCGACGGACGTCGGCAGCGGTTCGTCGAGACGCACCCCCCGGAGCTCGCCGGGGTCCATCGAGGGCGGGGCCGTCTCGATCTCCTGCCGGACCTTGGCGTGGCTCCTGGGCGTCACGTCCGTCCGCAGCGGCACGGCGCCGCCGGTCGCCTCGAAGAACGAGGGCACGCCCTCCCACGACGTGACCCCTCCGGCGGCCGCATGGCGGGCGGCGAAGAAGTTCCAGTAGCTCATCTCCTCGCGCGACAGCAGTCCGTCGCGCGAGACCACCACCGTCACCCGCGACCAGCTCCCGTCGACCGGCCCCGTGCGCAGGCCGTGTTCGGCCAGGACGTCGTTGACGTGCACCGGGCGGGCGCCGCCCTCGACGGCGGTCCCGGTGTCGGGCGCCGCCGACGAATCGGTTTCGGTGAACTGCCCCTGGTTTTCGAAGACGAGCAGGTCGGGCACCGCCGCGGTCTCGAGGAGCCCCATCCGATAGAGGGTCGTCGGATGGAGCAGGGCCGGTTCCGGCGTCCGCTCGATCGCGAACGCCGCGCCGCCGCTGTCGTCCGCCCCGACCCGCCGCGTCACCTGGAGCACCGCCCCGAGGTAGACCTCGCCCGGGTAGAGCAGCGGCGTGTGGGCCTCGGGCTGATGTCCGGCGCGCTCCACCCCGCCGCTCAGGGCCGGCCAGTTCCAGTAGTCGGCCCACTGGTGCCCGATCTCGTGCGTCGAGGTGGCCGTCTGCGCGAAGGCCGCGTCGCGATAGAACTCCACGGAACGGAGCACGCCGTCGCTGCCGTAGTACCGCGTATTGTCGAACACGGCGAGGTCGCCGAGACCGCGGATCTGATTCCGCACGTTGCGGTGGAACGCGCCGTACGGCGTCACCTGATGCTGGCGGGACACGAACGCGATGGAATCGTACTCGTCCCGGAAATACCGGTAGAACCGCCGCGCCGCCGACCGCAGGTCCTGGCCGTAGCGCCAGTCGGACAGCCGGCCGTCGCCGAAGTCCGGGATGACGAGATTGACGACGTGGCTCGCGTACTGCGCGCCGGCGTCGATGCGCCGGACTTCCGCCGGCGGCACGTTCAGCGGCGTCACGTTCAGCCAGACGTGGAACGGCTCGTCTTCGTCTCCGTCGTCCGCGTCCGCGTCCGCGTCCGGGAGGGTCAGCTCTCCGAAGTAGACCCGCGGGCGATCGAAGCCGCGCCGGTACGGGCCGACCGTGTCCCAGAGATCGGCGTCGTTCCACGTCGGGTTGAAGACGCTGACCAGCCGGCCGTCCACGGCCGTGGTGCCCACGCGGCGCCACGTCTCCCGCACGGTGTCGTCGGCGCGGCTGGACCGCCGTTCGAACGAGAGGGTCGCGACGTCGCCGGCCACCAGGAAGTCGTCGAACGACAGCCCGCCGACGTGGTCGGCGCGCAGCAGCCGCGGGTTCTGGTCGTACCAGAGCGGCCGGCCGTCCGCCGTCTCCGCGTCGGCCATGCGCATCGCGCCGGGCGGCGCGAACCCGGACCGCAGTTGCCGCGCGAAGACGGAAGGCGTGGCGCACGCGAGCGGCGGTTCCCCCTCGTCCGGCGACAGCGCCAGCGCCGCGTACCGGGCGGCCGTCTGCGCGGCGGCGGGCGACGCCGACGCGGCGGCGCAGACGGTCAGGACGATGCCGGCGACGATTCTCATGCGGCCTCCACCGGTCGGGACGACAGATGGTACCCCGTCGGCATCGGCCAGTCACCCGCCGCGCGAACTTCACTGACGAGACACTGGCGACACCCGGACAGAACACCGACCGTCGCAAACGCATCGTGGCGCGACCCTGCCGGGAACCTGTCCCCGATTGCAAGGGCAAGGGGCGCTCACCGAGTCGGTCCCGGCGACGGTGGCGGATGCCGGGCGGTACATATACAATAAGCTGTTTTGCGCCGGCTTCCCGTGGCCGAAAAGGGCAAGGGGCGCTCACCGAGTCGGTCCCGGCGACGGTGGCGGATGCCGGGCGGTACATATACAATAAGCTGTTTTGCGCCGGCTTCCCGTGGCCGAACATGCTGTTTTGCGCCGGCTTCCCGTGGTCCGACATGATGCTCATGAGTTTCCTCCAGCCCCATGCTGACTTCGCTGACTTCGCCCCCCCCCCCCCCCCCCCCCCCGACGCAGATGCCCGCTGACGCTCGCCGACGGCCTTCTCGCGCAACCCGACTCGCCGTCGGGCTGCTGATCGCCGCCGCCCCGGGGACGTTCGCGGCCGACGCGGACGCGCAGACGTTGCCGGTGCTGTCGATCGATTCGCCGAGCGTGAACGAGGGCGACGCCGGCTCCACCAACCTGAACTTCACCGTGACCCTGAGCGCGGCGAGCACCAGCCAGGTGACGGTGGCCTACGCCGACGCCGGCACCGGGACGGCGACCTCGGGCACGGACTACACGGCGCTGGCGGCCGGGACGCTGACGTTCGCGCCCGGAACGACGAGCCAGACGATCGCGGTGTCGGTGACGGGCGACACGAACCACGAGTCGCACGAGACCGTGGTGGTGACCCTGAGCAACCCGACCAACGCGACGGTGTCGTCGACCGCGGGCAGCGGGACGGGGACGATCAGGGACGACGAGGGGCTGACGGTGTCGGTCGATTCGCCGACCGTGGCCGAAGGGGACAGCGGCTCGACGAACATGAACTTCACGGTGAGCCTGAGCGCGTCGAGCACGCAGCGGGTCGATGTGATATTCGGCATCACCGGGGGCACGGCGACCGCGGGCACGGACTACACGACGTCCTTGACGAACAACCGGATACGGCTGCGCTTCAGCCCGGGTCAGACCAGCAAGACGGTGACGGTGGCGGTGCAGGGCGACACCCTCGACGAGCCGGACGAGACGGTGGTGGCGCAGTTGAGCGGGGTTTCCTTCCGCAGTGGCGCGCGGATCGGCACGGGCACGGGCACGGGCACGATCACCGACGACGACACGTCGAACGTCACCATCAATTCGCCGAGCGTGACCGAGGGCGACACCGGCTCGACCAACATGACCTACACGGTGAGCCTGAGCACGGCGAACAGCAGGCAGGTGACGATCCCTTGGGGGGTGGGCACGACTTTGTCGTCGGCCACTCGGGGCACGGACTACAGGACGACTGCGACAATTGCTAGCCCGGCGTATTTGACGTTCGCGCCGGGGGACACGAGCAAGACGGTCACGGTGGAGGTGCTGGGGGACACGGATCCCGAGGCGGACGAGACGGTGATAGTTCAGCTTGGGACGCCGACGAACGCAAACCTCGAATCGGCGAATAGACGAGGAACGGGGACCATCACGGACGACGATCTGGCGTGGCTGCGCACCGGCCCGGCGAGCGTGGCGGAGGGGGACGCCGGCCCGACGGACCTGACCTTCACGGTGAGCCTGGCGGCGGCGAGCGGGAAGACGGTGACGGTGGACTACGCCGACACCGGCAGGGGAACGGCGACGAGCGGCACGGACTACACGGCGCTGGCCGCGGGGACCGTGACGTTTTCGCCGGGGGACACGAGCGAGACGATCACGGTGTCGGTGACCGGGGACCCGGTGGTCGAGCGGCACGAGACGGTGGTGCTGTCCCTGAGCAATCCGACGAACGCGCGGTTCCTGACGGCGAGCATGAGCACCGTGACCGGGACGATCCGGGACGACGACGGCTTCCCGACGGCGGACGCGGGACCGGACCAGACGGTGGCCGAGGGCGCCACGGTGACCCTGTCGGGGAGCGGTTCGGACCCCGACGGGGACCCGATCACCGAATATCGTTGGACGCAGACGGCCGGCCCGGCGGTGACGCTGGCGAGCGCCACGTCGGCGACGACGACCTTCACGGCGCCGACCGGTCTGAGGGCCGACGAGGTGCTGCGGTTTTCGCTGGTGGTGACGGCGGGCTTCGAAGGCGGGTCGGACTCGGTGGACATAGTGGTGGACGCGGCCAACGTGGACTGGGTGGCGGAAGCGGGGCCGGCCCAGACGGTGGACGAAGACGACACGGTGAGCCTGTCGGGGAGGGCCCTGCTGGACGGCGCCGGTCTGATCGTTCAGGGCGTGATGCAGCCGGGCTATTCGTGGCGCCATACGGGCGGCGGCGCCTCGACGGTGCGTCTGACCGGAGCGGCGACGGCGACGCCGAGCTTCACGGCGCCCAACCTGCTCGCGAACGACGACCTGACGTTCACGCTGACGGTGACGGTGGGCAACGACACCATGACGGACACGGTGGTCGTCACGGTCCAGGCGGACAACGACGACCCGACGGCGGAAGCGGGGCCGGACCAGACGGTGTACGAGGCCAGCGCGGTGCGCCTGGACGGGCGCCGTTCCTTCGACCCCGAGGGCGAGTCGCTGAGCTGGTCGTGGAGCCAGACGGGGGGCAGCCCGAACGTGACGCTGACGGGGGCGAACACGGCGACGCCCGGCTTCACGGCGCCGTTGACGACGGTGGACGTGACGCTGACGTTCACGCTGACGGTGACCGCGGGCGGGGCCACCGACACGGACACGGTGGACGTGACGGTCGAACCCCTCGTGCTGATGGCGGACGCGGGACCGGACCAGGTGGTGGGCGAGGGCGACACGGTGCGCCTGGACGGGAGCCGTTCGACGGCGCCGCTCGGCGCCCCCCCGCTGACCTGGTCGTGGAGCCAGACGGGGGGCAGCCCGGCGGTGACGCTGACGGGGGCGAACACGGCGACGCCCAGCTTCACGGCGCCGTCGGGTCTGACGGCGGACGTGACGCTGACGTTCGAGCTGACGGTCTACTCGGGCGAGAGCAGCGTAACGGAAACGGACACGGTGGACGTGACGGTCGAGTGGGTTGGCCCGGTCTTCACACCCCCTGAGACGGATGGCCCGACCGTCACGCTGACGGTGGACGCGGGACCGGACCAGACGGTGGACGAAGGCGACGCGGTGAGTCTGTCGGGGAGCGCTTCTCTGGACCCTGATGCGGGCGAGACGCTGATCTGGTCGTGGAGCCAGACGGGGGGCAGCCCGGCGGTGACGCTGACGGGGGCGGACACGGCGACGCCCAGCTTCACGGCGCCGAACCTGCCGGCGGACGGGACCCTGACGTTCACGCTGAAGGTGACGGCGCTCGGGACCAGCATCAGGGACACGGTGGACGTCACGGTGCGGGCGGACAACGACGGCCCGACGGCGGACGCGGGACCGGACCGGACGGTGGACGAAGACGACGCGGTGCGCCTGGACGGGAGCGGTTCTTCGGACCCCGAGGGCGAGCCGCTGAGCTGGTCGTGGAGCCAGACGGGGGGCAGCCCGGCGGTGACGCTGACGGGGGCGGACACGGCGACGCCGGGCTTCACGGCGCCCAACCTGACCGCGGACGGGACCCTGACGTTCACGCTGACGGTCACCGCGGGCGACGACCGCGCCACGGACACGGTGAACGTCACGGTGCGGGCGGACAACGACGGCCCGGCGGCGGACGCGGGACCGGACCGGACGGTGGACGAGGGCGACGCGGTGCGCCTGGACGGGAGCGGTTCTTCGGACCCCGAGGGCGAGCCGCTGAGCTGGTCGTGGAGCCAGACGGGGGGCAGCCCGGCGGTGACGCTGACGGGGGCGGACACGGCGACGCCGGGCTTCACGGCGCCCAACCTGACCGCGGACGGGACCCTGACGTTCACGCTGACGGTCACCGCGGGCGACGACCGCGCCACCGACACGGTGGACGTCACGGTGCGCGCGGACAACGACGGCCCGACGGCGGACGCGGGACCGGACCGGACGGTGGACGAAGACGACGCGGTGCGCCTGGACGGGAGCGGTTCTTCGGACCCCGAGGGCGAGCCGCTGAGCTGGTCGTGGAGCCAGACGGGGGGCAGCCCGGCGGTGACGCTGACGGGGGCGGACACGGCGACGCCGGGCTTCACGGCGCCCAACCTGACCGCGGACGGGACCCTGACGTTCACGCTGACGGTCACCGCGGGCGACGACCGCGCCACCGACACGGTGGACGTCACGGTGCGCGCGGACAACGACGGCCCGGCGGCGGACGCGGGACCGGACCAGGTGGTGGACGAGGGCGACGCGGTGCGCCTGGACGGGAGCGGTTCTTCGGACCCCGAGGGCGAGCCGCTGAGCTGGTCGTGGAGCCAGACGGGGGACAGCCCGGCGGTGGCGCTGACGGGGGCGGACACGGCGACGCCCGGCTTCACGGCGCCGTCGGGTCTGACGGAGGACCTGACGCTGACGTTCATGCTGACGGTCACCGCGGGCGGGGCCACCGCCACGGACACGGTGGACGTGACGGTCGAGTGGGTTGGCCGGATCTTCACACCCGCTTTGCTGACGGCGGACGCGGGACCGGACCAGGTGGTGGACGAAGACGACGCGGTGCGCCTGGACGGGAGCGGTTCTTCGGCCCCCGAGGGCGAGACGCTGAGCTGGTCGTGGAGCCAGACGGGGGGCAGCCCGGCGGTGACGCTGACGGGGGCGGACACGGCGGCGCCCGGCTTCACGGCGCCGAACCTGACCGCGGACGGGACCCTGACGTTCACGCTGACGGTCACCGCGGGCGACGACCGCGCCACCGACACGGTGGACGTCACGGTGCGCGCGGACAACGACGGCCCGGCGGCGGACGCGGGACCGGACCAGGTGGTGGACGAGGGCGACGCGGTGCGCCTGGACGGGAGCGGTTCTTCGGACCCCGAGGGCGAGACGCTGAGCTGGTCGTGGAGCCAGACGGGGGGCGGCCCGGCGGTGATGCTGACGGGGGCGGACACGGCGGCGCCGGGCTTCACGGCGCCGAACCTGACCGCGGACGAAACCCTGACGTTCACGCTGACGGTCACCGCGGGCGACGACCGCGCCGCGGACACGGTGGACGTCACGGTGCGGGCGGTGAACCAGCCGCCGGAGATCACGGCCCCCGGCGACCGGACGTACCGGCAGGGGGAGCGGATCACGCCGTTCATCATCGCGGTGAGCGACCCGGACGGCGACGCGGTGTCGGTGGAGGTGGCCGGGCTGCCGCCGGGTCTGCGGTACGCGGACGGGCGGGTGGAGGGGACGGTGGCGGAGGACGCGGCCGCGCGGGCCCATCCGGTGACGGTGACGGCTTCCGACGGCGCGGCGGCGCCGGTGCGGGCGACGTTCACGGTGACGGTGGCGGAGGACCGGAAGCCGACGTTCGGGTCGGCCTCGGTGCCCGCGCAGCGCTACCGGGCCGGCTCGGAGATCGAGCCGCTGACGTTGCCGGCGGCGGCCGGCGGCGACGGTCCGCTGCGCTACGCGCTGACGCCGCACGCCCCGGCGACCGGGCTGGTCTACACGGCTCCGGGTTCCGCGGGCGCCTCGACGACCGGCGGCGTGATCGCGGGCGTGCCGGCGGCGGCGCAGGCGGCGGTCCGCTGCACGCTGACGGCGACCGACGCGGACGGAGACACGGCGACGCTGACGTTCACGGTGGAGGTGCGTCCGGACCTGCGGCCGTCGTTCGCGGACGCGGCGCCGGTTTCGCGGCAGTACCGGGCAGGCCGTCCGGCGGGCGGCCCGCCGCTGCCGGCGGCCGCCGGGGGCGACCCGCCGCTGCGGTACGACGTGGCGCCGGCGCTGCCGGCGGGCCTGCGGTTCGACGGCGCGAGCCGGACGTTCACGGGGACGCCGACGGCCGAGCAGCAGCCGGCGCCCTGGACGCTGACGGCGACCGACGCAGACGGAGACACGGCGACGCTGGAGGTGACGATTGCGGTGCTCGACCCGCCGGTGGTGACCGGTCTGCGGCTGGTGTCGCAGCCGGCGTCGGGGGACACGTACGGGTACGGGGAGGCGGTCGCGCTGGAACTGGCGTTCAGCGAACCGGTCGAGGTGACGGGGGCGCCGACGCTGGAACTGACGGTCGGCCCGGCGGTGCGGACGGCGCGTCTGACGGGCGCCGGGGGTCCGCGGCTGCGGTTCGGGTATCGGGTGTCGGAAACGGACCTTGACGAGGACGGCGTGAGCGTGCCGGCGGACGCGCTGGCGTTGGGCGGAGGCCGCATCACGGACGCGGCGGGCACGGCGGCCGAGTTGGAGCACGCGGGTCTGGCGGACCAGGCGGGGCACCGCGCGGACGGCCGGCCCCGCGCGGTGGGGACGTTGCGGACGGTGACGCTGGTGCTGGGCGGCGCGCCGGCGCGGGTCGATCTGTCGGGAGCGTTCCGGGCGGCGGAGACGTACGCGGCGGCGGTGGGGGACGGGTCGCTGGCGGCGGTGGAGGTGGACGGTTCGTCGGCGGTGGTGACGGGGCTGGCGGAAGGGACGACGACGGTGACGGTGACGGGCCGGAACGCGGGGGGCGCGGCGGAGCAGCGGTTCGGGGTGGTGGTGGAGACGGCGGCGGCGGAGCGCGAAGTGATGGTGTCGACGCTGGCGGGAGTGGGGCGCAGCCTTCTGGCCGGCACGGCCGAGACGGTGGGACGCCGGCTGGAGGGGAGCGGCGGCGGGACCGCGGCGCAGGCGTCGGTGGCGGGCCGGATGCTGCCCCTGGGGAGCGGAGCGGCCGCCGCGGCGGCGCGGACCGGGTGGCCGGGTCCGGGGGCCGGGGGCATGGCCGCCGCGGGCGGCGTCTGCTGCGCCGGCGCCGGGCCGGCCGCGGGAATCGGCGGGGCGGCGGGACTGGCCGGGGCGCAGGTCGGGCGGCTGACGGGCGAAGAACTGCTGTTCGGCAGCGCGTTCACGTTCTCCGGCGGCGGGACCGGCCAGGCGGCGGCCGGGGACGGGACCGGTGCGGGCGGCGGGCCGCGGTGGACCGCGTGGGGGGCGGGCGCCCGGCAGTCGTTCCGGGGGACGGCCGGCCCGGATTCGACCTACGACGGGCGGCCGGCGACGGCGGCGGCGGGGGTCGACGTCGAGCGGGGCCGCCTGCTGGCGGGGGTGGCGGTGGCCCGGAGCGTGGCCGAGGCGGCCTACGTGTTCCGGGACGCGGCGGCGGACGCGGGCGGACAGGGCGAGGTGTCGACGCGGCTGGTGACCGCGCAGCCGTATGCGCGGTGGTCGCTGGACGACCGGACGTCGGTGTGGGGCGTGTTCGGCGCAGGCCGGGGCGAGGCGGCGCTGACGCGGTCGGTGACGACGGCGGCCGGGGCGGCCGACCTGGCGGTGCTGATGGGACTCGGCGGCGTGCGGCGGGAACTCGGGCAGAGCCGCGGACTGGACCTGGCGTTGCGGGGCGACGTGGGCGGCGTGTGGCTGAAGACCGGTGCCGGCGGCGGACTGCTGGCGGAGCAGCGGGTGGCCGTGCACCAGTCGCGGCTGGGGCTGGAGATCGCGCGGGCGTTCGGAACGGGACTGGCGTGGCGGCCGTTCGCGGCGGTGAGCGGACGGTACGACGGCGGGGCGGGGGCGGCGGGGACGGGGCTGGAAGTGGCGGGCGGACTGCGGGCGGCGGACGGCTCGGGACGCATCGAGGTGGAGGCGTCGGGGCGGGTGCTGGCGCTGAGCACGGGGTCAGGGTACCGGGAGCGGGGGGCGAGCGTGCGGGCGCGGCTGACGCCGGGGGGCGACGCCGGACGGGGCCTGTCGGTCGAGTTGACGCCGCGGTGGGGGGCGCCGGCGTTCGGAGCCGATACGCTGTGGCGGGACCAGGCGCTCGGCGCGGCGGGCATCGGCCTGCCGGAGACCGGATCGCTCGATGCGCGGGTCGGATACCGGCTCGGACTGCTGGCGCCGTTCGCGGAGATGGGCTGGGCGCGGCAGGACGCGCAGCGGCAGCGGTTCGGACTGCGGGTGGGGGAGGTCGGCGACGCCGTCGACGTCGAAGTGACCGGCGAACGGCACGCCTCGACCGCCCGGCCGCCCGACTACCGCTTCACGCTCTTCGGCCGCATCGAGTTCCGCCCCTGGTGAGAGGCCGGGGGCACGCCGCCGTTCGCGCGGCGCGGGGGCCGTTCACGACGAGCGCGCCGCCGGTCGCGGAACGGCTCGCGCTTCGCCGCGCCCCGGCGGATGCCGCGCTCACCCGACGAAGAACGGAGCGACGAGCAGCACCAGGGCCGGGACCACGGTGACGGCGATGAAGTCCATCAGCACGCCGTAGCGGATCATCTCGGTGATGCGGACCCGGCCCGAGGCGTAGACGATGGCGTTGGGCGGCGTCGACACCGGCAGGGCGTCGGCCACCGAGGCCGACAACGCCGCCGCGACGACGGGGACGATCGGGCTGACCCCGGCCGCGGCCGCGATCGAGATCACGATGGGCACCGCGATGTTCGTCGCCGCGGTGTTGGACATCGTCTCGGACAGCACCACCGTGAACAGGGCGGCCGCGAACGTCAGCGTGACCACCTCGCTGGTCGGCGCTAGGCCCGTGATGCCCTCGCCCACGACCTGCGCGAGCCCCGTCGACGCGGCCAGTCCGCCCATCGCGAGCCCGCCCCCGAACAGCAGGATGGTCCCCCAGTCGATCTGCGCCGCCTGCTTCCAGGTGATGGTGGTGGGCTCGGCCGGGCCGTTGGGCAGCAGGAACAGGAGGACCACGCCCGCGAGCGCCGCCACCGCCTCCGGCACGCTGGCCAGCACGGCGGCCGCCACCGGGTGATCGGCGCCCAGCACGAGGGCGAGCAGGCCCGGCCCCACCCACAGGCAGACGGTGACGCCGAACGCGATCACCGCGTTGATCTCGCCGCGGCGCCACGGCCCGAGGGCGGCCTTGCGCTCGGCGATGATCCGCTCGGTGCCCGGAATCTCCTTCATGCCCGTCTGGCCGATCCAGTTGAGGTAGACGAAGACGATCGCGATCAGCACGCACACGATCGGCACCGAGAAGAGCATCCACTGCACGAACGTGATCCGCACGTCGAGCTGCTCGCCGAGCATGCCGACCGCGATCAGGTTCGGCGGGGTGCCGACCGGCGTGGCCATGCCGCCGCGCGAGCAGCAGTACGTGGTCATCAGCATCAGCGCGGTCCCGTACTTCTTCGGGACGTCCGCCGCCGACTCCATGAATCGAATCAGCGCCAACCCGAGGGGGACGAGCATCGCGGCCGTCGCGGTGTTGCTCATCCACGCCGAGAGGACCGCGGCCAGCAGGCCGTAGGCGAACAGGATGCGCGTCGGCCGGGCGCCGATGATCGACAGCGAGAGCACCCCGAACGCGACCCGCTCGTTGACGCGGTGAACGAAGAGGGCCTGGGCGAGGATGAAGCTGCCGATGAACAGGAAGATGGTGGTGCTGGCGAACGGCCTGAACGTCTCGGCGGCCGGCGCCACCCGGAGGAAGATGGCCAGCGCCGGCCCGAGGAGGGCGGTGACGGCCAGCGGCAGGGCCTCGGTGATCCAGAACACGATGACCAGCGCCATGACCGCCGCCAGCCGGTGTCCCTCGGGCGTCAGCGACTCGAACGGCCACACCAGGACCGCCAGGAAGGCCAGCGGCCCGGCCACCAGGCCGATCTTCCGCCGCTTCTCGTCGAACTGGCTCTCCGCGGCGCTGCCGGCCGGCGACGGGACGTCTGATGTCATGAGCAGGTCGATCTATCACACTTCGGAAGCCGCGGCAAAACCCACCCGGCCCCTGGTCAGACCATCGGTTGCAGAACGAGCGTCTCGAGCACGCCGACCGCGGACGTGATATCCTGTGGTGGAACTTCCGGCTTCGACGAGGCTTCGACGAGAGAAGGTGCCCTGTGACGGATCACGTGGTCTTTGCGCTCATCGGCACGCTCGGCGTTCCCGAGCTGATCATCATCTTCCTGATCCTGATGCTCATCTTCGGCGCCAACCGCCTGTCCGGGCTCGGCCGCGGCATGGGCCAGGCCATCCGCGGGTTCAAGGACGAGATGGCGTCGAAGGAGAAGCCGGCCGAAGCCGAGCCGCCGCGCGACGCCTGACCTGCCCGCGCGATCGCAACGTCCGGGCGTCCCGCATCCACGCACGATCGGCCGTGCGCCCCGAGTGGTCCGGACGCAAGCAGAGCAAGGGAAAAGGCCGGCGTACCGGTGCGCGGCACGCCGGCCGGGACACTAGTCGAGACCCAGATCCTGCATGTGCGCCACCAGGTCCTGCCCCGCCGTGGACGGGTTGACCTGCTTGTCGATGCGCAGGATCCGGCCGTCACCGCCGATGATGAACGTCCAGCGGGACGGGAACCCGCTTCCCCCGGGGGACACGACCCCGTAGGCTTCGGCGACCTCCCGGGTGGGGTTGCTCAAGAGGGGGAAATCGGAATCGAGCGACTCCGCGAACTGCTGGTTCGTCTCGGCGTCGTCGACGCTGATCATGAAGTAGGCCATGTCGATGGCCTTCAACTCGTCGCTGGATTCACGCAGCGACTTGCACTGGGCCGTTCAACCACCGGTGAACGCCTTGGGGAACCAGGCCAGCACCACCGGCTTGCCCGCGTAGTCGGACAGGCGGTGGGTCTTGCCGTCGGTGCCCGGCAGACTGAACCCGGGCGCCTGGTCGCCCACCTGCAACGGCTGGGCGGCGGCTCTCCCCACACCGACCGCGGCCACGGCCGCCACGGCCACGACCTGGAGTGCGACGGACATTCTCATTCTCTCCTCTCTTCCTGTTGATGACGCTTCGCCGCGGACGGGCCCCGGCCGCCGGCGAAGTCTCCCCCGTCTCCGAACGGCCCGGCATCCCCCCCGGACCGCGTTCGCCGGACCGCGTGCCGTCCGCGGGTCCGCGGGCGGTCCTGCGCCCTGTCTCTTCACGCCCTTCGACCGGGCGCCCGGCCGCCAGCCAAAGTCTCCCCCGCCTTCGAGCGGCGCCGAATCCCGCCGGACCGCGTTCGCCGGCCCACGTGCGGTCCGCGGGCCCGCGGGCGGTCCCGGACCCTGCGACCGGCCCGCCATGCGCCCTCTTCACGCCCTCCGGCCGGGCGCCCGGCCGCCGGCGCCCTCGATGCGCCCTCCGGGCCGCGTCACGCGCCGCGCGCGACCGCCGGCCCGGCGCCGGCCGCACGGAACCGCGGCGATCTCAGGCGTCACGCGCCGCGCGAGGCCGCCGGCCCGGCGCCGGCCGCGCCGTCGAGCACCCCGATGTACGGCAGGTGCCGGTAGCGGCCGGCGTAGTCGAGACCGTAGCCGACCACGAACCGGTCGGGAATGGTGAACCCGACATGCTCGACGTCGACCTCGACCCGGCGGCGCGACGGCTTGTCGAGCAGGGCCGCGGTGCGCACCGAGCGGGCCGCCCGCGCCCGCACCGTTTCGATGAGCAGCGCCAGCGTATGCCCGGTCTCGACGATGTCCTCGACGATGAGCACGTCGCGGCCCGTCAGGTCGTCGTCGAGGTCCATCACCAGCCGCGGCGGTCCCTCCGGACGAGTTCCGGACCCGTAGCTCGCGAGTCTGACGAAGTCGACGGTGGCCGGCCGGCCGAGCGCCCGCATGAGGTCCGCGAGAAAGACCGCCCCGCCCTTCAGGACCGACACCAGGTGCACTTCGCAACCGTCGGCGTAGCCGGCGCCGATCTCCGCCCCGAGCTGCCGAACCCGCTCCTGGATGCGGTCGGGCGTGAACAGGACGGACGGCGTCGATCCGTCAATCATGCGCAATGCGGGCTGCGCGGAAGAGGCACGTACCGGGGACCGAACAGCCCGTGGTGAAACGCCCGCCGCATTCGAACGGCGATGCATCCCGCCTGACTGCGTCGTTCGTCGGTTGAATATGCCCGATATGCGCCTTCTCACGCCTTGTCAGGCGGGCGTTCCGCCCGCTGGCGCACTCGGCGTTCGCCGGACGTTCTCTGTCCGCCGGCGCCCCCCTCCGGGCGCGGTACGACGCGGGGGTTCCGCCGCGGGCGGTGAAGCCGGCGGACCCGAGCGTCGAGGAAGTGGTGGGCGCTAGTGGATTCGAACCACTGACCCCCGCCGTGTGAAGGCGATGCTCTACCACTGAGCCAAGCGCCCACTCCGAGGTCGAACGCCTATTGTAACCCACCCCGCCGACCGGCGGCGCGGCTCCCGCGCCCCATTCCACACGCCCGCAACCGGCCGGGGGCACGCGCCCGTCAGGACAGCGCGTAGCCGGGACTGCGCAGCGCCTGGATGCGGTCCCGCAACGCCGCCGCGCGCTCGAACTCCAGATTCTCCGCCGCCGCCCGCATCTCCGTCTCCAGCGACCGAAGGTGGGCGTCGAGGTCCGCCTGCGTCCCGAACGTCTCCGCGGTCTCGCGGACCGCCGGCACCGTGACGTAGTCCCGTTCGTACACCCCGGACAGGACGTCGTCGATGTCCTTCACGATCGATTCCGGCGTCAGACCGTGCTCCTGGTTGAACGCCTCCTGCCGCGACCGGCGGCGCCGCATCTCGTCGAGGGCGGTCCGCATCGAATCGGTGACGACGTCGGCGTACATGATCACGAGTCCGTTCACGTTGCGGGCGGCCCGGCCCGCGGTCTGGATGAGCGAGCCGGCCGACCGCAGGAAGCCTTCCTTGTCGGCGTCGAGAATCGCCACCAGCGACACCTCCGGCAGGTCGAGGCCCTCGCGCAGGAGATTGATGCCCACGAGCACGTCGAACACCCCGCGCCGCAGGTCCCGCAGAATCCGCACCCGCTCCAGGGTCTCCACTTCCGAGTGCAGGTACCGCACCCTGACCCCGAGCTCCTGGTAGAACTGCGTCAGGTCCTCCGCCATCCGCTTGGTGAGGGTGGTGACGAGCACCCGCTCCCGGCGCTCGGCCCGCTGCCGGATCTCGTGCAGCAGGTCGTCGACCTGCCCCTTCACGGGGCGGACGTCGACCACCGGATCGATCAGTCCGGTGGGGCGGATGATCTGCTCGACCACCACGCCCTGACTCGCGGCGAGCTCGTACGGCCCGGGGGTGGCCGACACGAAGACCACCTGGCCTATGCGGCTCTTCCACTCGTCGAACGTCAGGGGCCGGTTGTCGAGCGCCGAGGGCAGGCGGAACCCGTGCTCCACCAGCATCTCCTTCCGCGACCGGTCCCCGTGGTACATGCCGCGCACCTGCGGGACCGTCTGGTGGCTCTCGTCCACGATGGTGAGGGCGTCCGGCGGCACGTAGTCGAGCAGGGTGGGAGGCGGCTCGCCGGCGGCCCGGCCCGACAGGTGCCGGGCGTAGTTCTCGATGCCGTGGCAATAGCCGATCTCGCGCATCATCTCGACGTCGAACAACGTCCTCTGGTGCAGCCGCTGCGCCTCGAGCCGCTTGCCCATCGACTCCAGCTCCCCGCGGCGTTCGCCGAGCTCCGCCGTGATGGCCTCGACCGCCCGCAGGGTCTGCGCCTTCGGGGTCACGAAGTGCGACTTCGGATACACCGCGATCTTGTCGTGGCGCCGGAGGGTCCGCCCGGTGATCGGGTCGAAGCTGATCAGCTCGTCGACTTCGTCGCCGAAGAGCTCGATCCGCACCCCGACGCTCTCGTAGGAAGGATGCACCTCGACGACGTCGCCGCGCACGCGGAAGGCGCCCCGGCCGAAGTCGTGGTCGTTCCTCTCGTACTGGATCTCCACCAGCTTCCGGAGGATCCAGTCGCGCTCCACGCGCTGCCCCCGCTCGAGCGGCAGCATCAGTCCGTAGTACGCCTCGGGCGATCCGAGCCCGTAGATGCACGACACGCTGGCCACGATGACGACGTCCCGCCGCTCGAAGAGCGACCGGGTGGCGGAGAGCCGCATCCGGTCTATCTCGTCGTTGATGGTCGCCTCCTTCTCGATGTACGAGTCGGTGGCGGGAACGTAGGCCTCGGGCTGGTAGTAGTCGTAGTAGCTGACGAAGTACTCGACCGCGTTCTCCGGGAAGAACCGCCGGAACTCGGCGAACAACTGGGCGGCCAGGGTCTTGTTGTGCACCATCACGAGGGTCGGGCGGTTCACCTCGGCGATCGTCCGGGCCATCGTGAACGTCTTGCCGGAGCCGGTCACCCCCAGCAGGACCTGGTGGGGGTCGCCGCGCCGCAGACCGTCGGTCAACTCCTGCACGGCGCGGGGCTGATCGCCGCGCAGCTCGAAGTCGCTGACGAGCTTGAATCGATCGCAGGCGGATGGCACGAAGACCTCCGGGGCCCGGGCGCGGAATCCGGGGAGCGGCGCCTTGCCGCGCGGTTCCACGCGGGCCGTCAGCGGTCCCGCGGCCCGGACTCTTCGATGTAGGGCGCGAAGTAGCCCTCCCGCGCGCGGATGCTCGCGTCGTCGAGTTCCGGCCGGTCCCCGCGCAGACTGACCGTCACCCGGCGCCACGCGCCGTCGGTGGTCGGATCGGTGGACACGTAGCCGAGCGAGTACCGCGCCTCCAGCTCCTCGCGGATGCGGCGGTATATCTCGTCGAGACCCTCCTCCGAGGTCGGAAAATAGGCGCGCCCCCCCGTCAACTCGGCGATCTGCTGGAGCCGCAGGCGTTGCCGCATCTGCGCCAGGGTCCGGCGCGCGGCCTGGAACCCGATCGCGTAGACGGTCACGTCGGAGGCCCGCAGCAGATCCCGCAATTCGCCGAACCGCAACCGGCTCCGCGTGTCGGCGCCGTCGGTGTAGAGCAGCAGCAGCTTGCGGCCGTCCTGGGCGAACGCGCCGTCGAGATAGACCCCGAGCGCATCGTAGAGCGCGGTCATCCCCTGGGCCTCCTGCCCGCGCAACCGTTCCACGAGCCGGGGGAAGTCCGCCTGGGCGAACCGGCTCACCCGCACCTGGGTGTCGAACTCGACCAGCGTCACGTCGACCGCGAAGTCCAGCCCCCGCAGGAACCGGATGGCCGCCGTCTTCGCGAAGGACGCATCGACGGTCATGCTGCCGCTCACGTCGAACAGCACGCCGAGATGCAACGGCATCCGATCGCGGTCGAGCTCGAGTCCGCGCGAGAAATAGGCGACCCGCTGCTCGTCCCCTTCTTCGACCACCCGGAAGTCCGCGGCCGTCAACCCGGAGACCGGGTCGCCGTCCTCGTCGACCACGGTGACCCCGAAGCGGACCAGGTCGACGCCGCTGCGAAAGACCGGCTGCGCGGAGGCGGCGACGACTCCGGCAAGGAACATGACGACCGGCGTCGCGTATCGGCGCATCGCACTCTCCTGCTCTCGAACGTCGGCGATCTTATCCGATTCCCGGCTCCGGCCGGCGGATCGGGAGCGCGGCGCCGACTATAATGGACCGACGGGCCCGTATGGCCGCGGCCCGGCGGTCAGCAGCATGAAGTGCCTTGCCGTCTGCCAGGACGAGCTGCTCGTTCGGCTTCTGGCCCGGACGCTCGAGTCGCGCCTCGACGTCGAATTCATCGTCGAAGACCGGCTCCTGGGACGGCGCCTGGACGACGCCGGCATCACCGTCCACGTCGGCAATCCGCGCCGGGTCGACACGTGGCTCAAGGCCGACGTGGGACCCGCCACCTGCGTCCTCGTCGAAGACTCCCCCCGCCGCAGTCCGGGACGGACGATCGAGACGATCCGGGACGCGGGGGCCACCCTCGTGTACCTGCTCGACACCGCCCAGCCCCGGAGCCCGAAGCAGCAGCAGCAACGGCACCGGCGGTTCGCCGCCTCGGGGGTCGGCCGGCTGGCCCTCGCCGACCTGCTCCGGGGCGCCCTGGGCGCGGCGCTGGAACGGTCCCTCACCCGCGCGCGGGTCGAGCAGTACCAGCGCTACCTCGCGGACGCCGACCGCATCCTGATCCTGCTGCACAACGACCCGGACCCCGACGCGATGGCCAGCGGCCTCGCCCTGCGCACGCTGCTCCGGCGCACCAGGGCGACGGCCATCATCGGGACGTTCCAGGGCGTCACCCGACCCGAAAACCTCCGGATGGCCAACCTGCTCGACATCCGGATCGAGCTGCTCAGCCGCCGCTCCCTGACCGCGTTCCCCCGCATCGCCACCGTCGACGTGCAGCCGCACTACTTCGGCGGACTGCTCAACCGCGCCGACCTGGTCATCGACCACCACCCCGCGCGCGCCGGGTACAGCGCGGCGTTCAAGGACATCCGGCCCGACTACGGCTCCACGTGCACGATCCTCACCGAGCACCTCCGCGCCGTCGACGCCAACATCTCCGAGCGCACGGCCACCGCGATGCTCTACGCGATCAAGTCCGACACCCTGTTCCTGTCGCGCCATACCGACGAATCGGACCTCGACGCGTTCCGTTTCCTCTACCCCCTCGCCAACACGGCGCTGGTCCGCAAGATGGAGGGGTCGGAAACCAACCTGGAACGGCTGGCCTGCCTGTCGACCGCGATGCAGCGCAGCGCGATCAGCGGGGCGCTGTACACGTCGCACGTGGGCGCGGTCGAGCGCGAGGACCTGATCGCGTTCGTCGCCGACTTCCTCCTCCAGGTGGACGAGGTCTCCTGGTCGGTGGTGTCCGGAATCGTGCAGCGCAACGTCGTGATCTCGGCCCGGAACCTCGGCGACGCGGGCGACGCCGGAAAGTTCGTGAAGCAGTCGTTCGGCGACGTCGGCAGCGCCGGCGGCCACCGGGTCATGGCCAAGGCCGTGGCTCCCGTCGAGCGGTTCGCCCAGAAGTTCGGGTCGGCCGAGCCGGACCGCGTCCTCGCCGTCACCCACGCGCTGGCCGACGAGTTCCTGAAGACGCCGCCGGCGTCCGAGCGGCGGCGCGCCGCGGATGCGCCCGGCGAGGTCGGGCGGCCGGCGTGAGCCGCGGCGGCGCCGGGCGGCTACGCCAGCGGCGACACCGGCGTCGGCGGGCGGGGCCGGGGCGTCGGCGCCATCTCTTCGCCGCCGGGGGCCACCACCGGATTGACGAACTGTCGGTAGCCGTCGTCGAAGCCGCGGTCCATGAGGTCGACGAGGGTCCACGCCCGGTCCGAACGCTCGTCGTACGAACCGGCGAAATCGAACGGCCCCAGGGGGTTGTGGACGGGCCGGATCTCGAAAAAGGCCTGGAACAGGCGGGCCCGGCTGCCGATCGCATCGCGCACCGACGCCGCCTCGATGGACTGGAGCGATTCTCCGATGCGGCCCCGGCTGTCGCGCCGCTGTCCTTCCAGCGCGTGGGGCCCGGACAGCGGAGGCTGCGCGGACACCAGGATGACCTGCTGCACCCCGGCGAGGGCCACCTCGTCGAGCAGACGCCCGACGGCGTCGGGCCGGTCGCACAGTCTATGCGTCTCGCCCCGCCAACCGCTGGCGGCGGGGAAATGCACGAACCACGGCTCCGTCACCACCGGCACGCCGAGGGAAGCGGCGAGGGCGTCGAACCCGTGCCGCGCCGCCCATCCGGTCAGGTCCAGCGCTTCGAGCGCACGGTCGCCGCCGCCGGCCCGGCGCCGGAAGAACGGCCCCCGGAACTTCTTCGTCAGCATGGCGAAGACGAGGTCCCGGCATCCGTCCAGGTCGTGCGCGACGACCAGAAGCTCGCGGAATCCGGGCTGGTCGAGGCTCTCCGCGAGCAGGCGCGCATAGCGGCGCCCGATCTGTCCGGCGCCGGGGCGGGCCATCGCCGAGGCCCCCCGCACCGACTTCCACAATCCGTTGCCGAACCACCGCTGGCCGTAGTCGGCGTCGAGGGGCGCGCCCGCCAGCAGCCACCACGGCGCGCCGCGCCCGCGCCGCCCGGGACGCGCCCGGTACCACGTCCGCGCCGCCGACCAGCTCAGCACCCCCAGCAGCAGGACGAGGGCGAAGACCGTGACCCGGGGCAGCCACACCGGCAACATGGCCGGCGCGAAGACCCAGTCGACGAGCCGGCCGAACCCGCTCGTGAACCCGGTCGCGTCCAACCCGGCGATCTGGACGAAATAGGCGATCACGTAGACCAGGGTGGCCAGAACCACCACCCCGAGGGGAAGCAGCAGCGTGGCGAGCGCCACGCCGAGAATGGCGGCGGCGGCGGCCAGCGCCGGACGCCAGCGATAGAGCCGGGCCACCCCGGCCGTACCCCACAGCCCCGACCGCTCCCAGAGCTGACCGGCGCCGTCGACCGCGCCGAACAACGCGCCCACGGCGCCGATGCCGCGGCCGGCCATCAGATCGACCTTGACGCCGGCCTCGTGCAGGGCCCGCAACACCCCGGCGTGATAGGCGCCGGCGGTGCCCGTGCCGGTCAGCACCACGGCCGTGCGCCGGTGCGGAGAGTATCGCACCCGGGCGGCGGGCGGCGGCGGAGTCGCCGCGTTACGCGACGGGGTCATCGAATCCCCGGGCCGTCGTGGAACCCCGCGTCGAACCGCGCCCGAAAGGCGCCGGCGAACGCCGAGCGCGCCAGCGGGCGGAGAACGCCCGCCTGGCAAGGCGCACGTCCGGGCCGCCGGCCCGACGGTCTACTCGTCATGGATCGTGACGAGCTTGATCAGTTCGAATTCGCGTATCCCGCTCGGGGTCGGCACCGCCACCTCGTCCCCTTCTTCCTTGCCCATCAACGCGCGTCCGATGGGAGAGGCGGTCGAGATCCACCCCTTCGCGGGATCGGCGTCCTCGGGCATGACGAGCCGGTAGACGACGTCGCCGCCGTCGACCTCGTGCAGATGCACGGTGGAGCCGAAGCCGGCTCGATCGACGGGAATCCGGTCGAGGTTCAGCAGCGCCAGCTCGGACACCCGCTTGCGCAGCATGGCCAGGCGCGCCTGCACGAAGACCTGCCGCTCCTTCGCGGCCTGATACTCCGCGTTCTCGCGCAGGTCGCCGAGTTCGCGGGCGCGCTTTATCTCCTGCGGCAGCTCGCTGGAGAGCTCCCGCTCGAGATCGCGAATCTCACCCTCGAACCGCTTCAGCAGTGCCGCCTTCATCCCGGGGTCGTCTCCCTCGAAGACCGCCGCCGGCCGACCGGACCGTCACCGAGAACCCCCGCGCCGCCCGCCGCCGCGGGACGTCCGCCGCCGGCCGCGGCCCGGCAAGGCGGGAACGGCGCGTCCACGGGCTGCTACGATAGCACATCTGCTATGCTCGCCCCGGCGCCGCCGAGCGGCGCGGCGCGGGCGAGAACGCACCGTCGACGAGCGCGGCCGCGCCCCGCACCGCGCGGTCCGTCCCCGGGCGTCCCCGACGCGAGCCGCCCGTGTGGAACCCCGCGCCGCCCCGGGAGCGGTTCGGCGAAACGCCGTCGGGCGGAATGCACCGCCGCTCGAATGCGGCGGGGTCCTTCGCCGCGGGCGGCCGTCCCGGCTCCCCTTGATGGAACCGATCACCAGCCGGCGCAACCCGCTCGTGGTCCGGTTCCGGCGCGCCGCGCGCCGCGACGCGGAAGACGACTCGACGGTGCTCCTGGAGGGCCACCGACTGGTGGAAGACGCCCTCGCGGCGGGCGTGCGGGTGGACGTGGCGGCGGTCTGCGCGGGGCGCGCCGGCCGCCGCGCGGCGGCGGCGGTCCGCCGGCTGGAACCGGTCGCGCGGGTCGTGCGGGTGACCGCGTCGGTGATGGACGCCCTGAGTCCGGCCGCGGCGCCGAGCGGCCTCGCGGCGCTGGCCTCCGTCCGTCCGGCCCGCGTGGCCGACGCCGTGCGGTTCCCCCGGCCGCTGGTCGTCGGACTGCGCGGGGTCCAGGACCCCGGCAACGCCGGGGCGGTGATACGCGCGGTCGAGGCGGGGGGCGCCTCCGGCGTCGTCACCGTCGGCGGGGCCGACCCGCTCGGCTGGAAGGCGCTCCGGGGGGCGATGGGCAGCGCGTTCCGGCTGCCCGTGGCCCGCGCCGGCGACCCCGCCGAGGTCCGGCGGCAGGCGGCGGCTCACGGCCTGCGGACGATCGCCGCGGCGCCGCGCGGGGGGACCCCGCTGCCCGAGACCGACCTGCGGGCGCCCTGCCTCGTCTGGTTGGGGGCCGAGGGCGCCGGTCTCGGCCCCGAGGCCGTCGAGGCCGCCGACGAAGTGGTGTCCATCCCGATGCGGCGTCCCGTCGAGTCTCTCAACATCGCGGTGGCGGCGGCGCTGATCGTCTACGAGGCGGCCCGGCAACGGGGCGCCCGGGCGCCGGCGGCGCCGGCGGGCGGGAGGCCATGACCGGCGCGACCCCCGGTTCCCTCTTCGACGAGCCTCCCGGCGCGGCCCGGACGGGGGACGTCCCGCTGGCCGAGCGCATGCGCCCGCGGAGCTTCGACGAACTGGTCGGCCAGGACGATCTCGTCGGCCGGGGCCGCCCGCTGCGGCAGGCCATCGAGCGCGACACGCTGCGGTCGATCATCCTCTGGGGTCCCCCCGGCAGCGGGAAGACGACGCTGGCCCGCCTCATCGCCGACGTGACGACCTCGAAGTTCGTCGCGTTCAGCGCGGTGCTCTCGGGCCTCCGGGAGATCCGCGGGGTGCTCGCGGCGGCGGAAGCGGCGCGCCGGCACGGGGGCCGGAGGACGATCCTCTTCATCGACGAGATCCACCGCTTCAACAAGGCCCAGCAGGACGCCTTCCTCCCCCGCGTCGAGGCGGGCGACGTCGTCCTCGTCGGCGCCACCACCGAGAACCCCTCCTTCGAGGTCAACGCGGCGCTGCTCTCGCGCTCGCAGGTCCACGTGCTGCGGCCCCTGCCCCGCGACGCCGTCGCCGCCCTGCTCGCCCGCGCGCTCGCCGACACCCGGCGCGGGCTGGGCCGGGACGCGCCGCGCGCCGACCCCGACGCCCTGGCGGCGATCGCCCGCCACGCCAACGGGGACGCCCGGGTCGCCCTGAACCTGCTCGAGATCGGCGCCGCCGCGGCCCTCGCCCGCGCCGCCGAGGCGGGGACGCCGGGCGGCGCCCGGCTCACCCTGGCGCTCGCCTCCGACGCCATGCAGCGGCGCGCCCTGCTCTACGACAAGAACGGCGAAGAGCACTTCAACCTGATCTCGGCCCTCCACAAGTCGATGCGCAACAGCGACCCCGACGCGGCGGTCTACTGGCTCGCCCGCATGGTGGAAGCCGGCGAGGACCCCCTCTACGTCGCTCGCCGGCTGGTCCGGTTCGCATCGGAGGACGTCGGCAACGCCGACCCCCAGGCGCTCGGCGTGGCGGTGGCGGCCAAGGAGGCGGTACACTTCATCGGCATGCCGGAAGGCGCCGACGCCCTCGCCCAGGCCGCCGTGTACCTGGCCACCGCTCCCAAGAGCAACGCCGTCCATCGGGCCTACGCGCAGGCCGCGGCCGACGCGCACCGCGAGGCCGCCGACCCCGTGCCGCTGCACCTTCGCAACGCCCCGACGCGCCTGATGAAGGACCTCGACTACGGCCGGGGATACCGCTACGCGCACGACGAACCCGAGGCGGTGGCCGCGATGGACTGCCTGCCGGCGTCGGTGGCGGGGCGCCGGTACTACGCGCCGACGCCGCGCGGCTTCGAGAAGGAGATCGGCCGCCGGCTCGCGGCCTGGCGGCGCGTCAAGGCCGAACGCCGGGCGGCCGCGGACGGCGGCGCCGCCGCGCCCCCGGCGGCCGGCCGGGACGAGGACTGACCGATGCCCGGCGCGCTCTACTACGTCGGCCGCGGACTCCAGCTCCTGGGGATGGCGGCGCTCCTCGAAGCCATCCTCGTCGCCGGCCCCCTCGGCCCGAGCCCCCGCATCTTCGGGTTCGGGGTCGCGGTCTTCCTGCTGGGCCACCTGATCGTGAAGCGCACCGCCGGGTAGCGCCGCGAGCGCCGTGCGCTCAGCGGCGCCGCGCGATGATGATCCAGACCTCGGCGTCGGGCGACCAGGCCTCTTCGCGGTAGCCGCCGAGCACCGCATCGACGGCGAACCCCGCCCCCTCGATCCGCTCGACCATCCGGGGGACGGTCAGCGTACGGAACGCGATCGAGACGGGGTGGCTCGTCCGCCGGCCCCGGCGCATCTCGACGAACTCCTGGTCGAAGACGGTCAGGCCGCGGCGCGGCGCCTGGCGGACCGATTCGATCAGCGTCACGCGCCGGCCGCCGCGCATCGGCCCGCGCAGGCTGACCCGCCGCGCGTACTCGCCCCACCGCGGCAGGCCGGGCGCCAGATCGACGCCGAGCGTGGCGCCGGGCGCCAGCACGCGGGCGGCGGCGTCGAGGGCCGCGGTCAGGTCGTCGTCCGACAGCAGCGACTGCAGCATGCCGTAGGGCGCCATCACCAGCCGGCAGCGCCAGCCGGAACGGAACGGCAGCGCGCGAACGTCGCCGCGCACGATCGCCGCGTGGCCGGTCAGGCGGGCGCGCCGCAGCCGCGCCCGCAACCGCCGCAGCATGGCCGCCGACCGGTCGATGCCCACGAAACGGCGCGCCTTCCGCGCCACCGGCACCGACAGCCGCCCCGTGCCGCAGCCCAGCTCCAGGACCGTCCCGTCCGCCCGCGCGGCCATGTCCGTCCAGAACCGGACGTCGCGGCGGCCGACGGTCCGGGCGTTCTCCCAGTCGTAGAACCGCGCGTAGGCGTCCCACCCGTGCCATCCTTCGGTGGGGGTGCTCATGCGCTCGTCGAACCGGGCCGGGAGTCCGCGGAGTCCTGCCGGATCGGTCGGGCGGCGAGCGGCGCCGAACGCGACCGCCAGATCGCGCCGCGACGCTCTCCGGGTCAGATGCGCTCGAACCGCTTCTCGATCTCCCGGCGCGAGAGCCGCAGGACGACGGGGCGGCCGTGCGGGCAGACCGAGGAATGGGCGGTACGGCGGAGCGCGTCGAGAATCCACACCATCTTTTCCGGCGTCAACCGGTCGTGGGCCTTGACGGCCGCGTGGCACGCGGTGGTGGCGGCGCTGCGGCGCAGGACCTCGTCGATGGCCGCGCCCCGGTCGAGACCGTCCAGGTCCTGGGCCAGCTCGCGGACCGCGGCCTCGGACGCGGCCACCGGCACCAGGGCCGGCGCCGCCGCGACGCGGACGCTCTCGCCCCCGAACGCCTCCACCTCGAACCCGAGCCGGTCGAGCGCGGCCGCGTGGGCGGCCAGCGCCTGCCGCTCGGCCGGCGGCAGGTCCAGCACGATCGGCTGCAACAACCGCTGGCTTTCGAGCCGGCCGGCGGTGAGCCTTTCCATCACCTGTTCGAAAAGCACCCGTTCGTGGGCCACGTGCTGGTCGACGATGGCGATGCCTTCGTCGTCGATGGCGATGATGAACGTATCGCGGAACTGCCCGAGCGGCCGCATCGGCCGGTCGACCCCGGCCGCCGGCGGCACCGGGGCGGCGGCCGGCCGCAGCTCGCGCACGGCGTCGGCCAGCGTCAGTCCGCCGCCGACCGAGGCGCCCGCGCCGACCGAGGCGCCCGCGCCGACCGAGGCGCCCGCGGCCCCGGCCGAGACCGCATGAGGAACGGGCCGCCACCCGCCGGCGCTCCCCCCCGGGGCCGCCGGCGCCGGCCCGGCCGCCGGGGGCGCGGCGCGCGCCGGGACCGGGCCGCGCAGGGTCACGGCCGGCGCGGCGGTGGCGCCCAGCGCTTCGACGATGGCGCGGCGCAGCACTTCGTGCACCAGCGACCGCTCGAGAAACCGGACCTCGGCCTTCGTCGGATGCACGTTCACGTCGACCCGGTCCGCGGGCAGATCGAGGAAGAGATGCACCTCGGGCCGCCGTTCCTTGATGGTCGCCGTGTCGTAGGCCTGGGCGATCGCGTGGGCGATGGTGCGGTCCTTCACCGCGCGGCCGTTGACGAAGACGTTCTGCGGCCCCCGCGCGCGCCCGCCGCTCCCCCCGGCGAGTCCCGCCACGAACCCCGTCACCGCGACCCCCGCCGCCTGCTTGCGGACTTCGACGAGGTCGTCGCGGTCCTTGTAGATCTGGAACAGGCGGTCGGCCAGACTCTCGACCGGCGGCCACTGCGCGAGCCGGCGGGCGCCGCTGGTCAGCGAGAAACCGACCCGGTGCCGGCCGAGGGCGAACTGCGTGACGAGCCGCGAGACCTGCGCCGTCTCCGCGCCGTCCGACTTCAGGAACTTCCGGCGCGCGGGCACGTTGTAGAACAGGTCGGCCACCTCGACGACGGCGCCTTCGGCGGCGCCGGCCTCGCGCGTGGAATCGACGACGCCGCCGGACACCCGCACCTCGACCCCGCGGGAGGCGCCGCGCGCGCGCGTGCGCAACCGCAGACGCGACACCGAGGCGATGCTCGGCAGCGCTTCGCCGCGGAACCCCAGCGAGGTGATGGCGGCGAGGTCCTCGACCCGCCGGATCTTGCTGGTGGCATGCCGTTCCAGGGCGAGCAGCGCCTCGTCGGCGGTCATCCCGCCGCCGTCGTCGTCCACCCGCACGAGGCGCTTGCCGCCCAGCTCGATGGCCACCGCGACCCGCGAAGCCCCGGCGTCGAGGGCGTTCTCGACCAGCTCCTTCACCACCGACGCGGGACGCTCGACGACTTCGCCGGCCGCGATCTGGTTCGCCAGATCGGCCGGCAGCCGCACGATGCGCGGCGGGCGCGGGTCCCGGGCCCGGTCGGCCGGGGACGCGGGCGAGCGAATGGGGGACACGACGTCAACCGGGCCGGCCATCACGGGAAGACAGCCTATCATCGTCGCGCGAACCCGCCAACGCGCGAGCCCGGCCGGCCGCCGAGACGACCGACGCCCGCGGCCACCCCTGCGCCCGGTCCGGCCGCCGACGGCCCGCACCGGCGTCCGGCGCCGGGACGACCGACGCCCGCGACCATCCTGCGCCTTCCAGACCATGCGCCAGCACGCCCGACGACGCGAGCGGGCCGGGTCGGGGCATCGCGTCGTGCGGGCCCGATTTGCCATCGCTCAAGAAATCAGGAAATATGGGCCATGGAAGCCTTCCGTATCGCCCATGACCTGGATCTGGCAACAAGCCGGCTGGCCGGACTTCACCTGGGACCGGTCTGCGCTCGAGCCGCTCGAGACGCGCTTCCTGCACGAGTCCGGACGCCGCATAGGCTCCTTCCGCCACCTGGGAGACGCGGACCGAACGGACCTGCGCGTCGAATGGCTCAGCGACGAGGCGCTGGAGACGTCGGCCATCGAAGGCGAGGTCCTCGATCGGGCGTCCGTCCAGTCTTCGATTCGCCGCCACTTCGGGCTGGAACCCGGCCGACGCGCCGCGTCCCCGGCCGAAGCGGGCGTCGCGGAAATGATGGTGGCGCTCTACCGGGAGTTCGACCGGCCCCTCGACCACGAGACGCTGTGGAGCTGGCACGGGACCCTCATGCGCGAACGCCCCCGGCTGGAGGTCGTCGGCGGCTATCGCCGACACGCCGACGCGATGCAGATCGTCTCCGGCCCCGACTACCGGCGGAAGCTCCACTACGAAGCGCCGCCTTCGGACCGAATGACGACTGAGATGGACCGCTACCTCGCCTGGTACGGCCGCGCCGCCGGCCCCCAGGACGCCCTGCCCGCTCTGACGCGGGCGGGCGTCGCGCATTTCCACTTCGTGTGCATCCATCCCTTCGAGGACGGCAACGGACGGATCGGGCGCGCCCTGGCCGAGAAGGCGCTCGCCCAGGCGCTCGGCGAACCCAGTCTGATCGCGCTGTCGAGAACGATCGCCCGGCGCCGCCGGGCCTACTACGACGCGCTGGCCGCCGCCGGCCGGTCGCTCGACGTCACCGAGTGGCTGGCGTGGTTCGCAGACGTCGTGCTGGAGGCCCAACGCTGGACCGAGCGGCGGCTGATTCGACTGATCGAGCAGGCCCGCCTGTTCGACCGGCTCCGCGGGCAACTGAACCCGCGCCAGGAGAAGGCGCTCCGGCGACTCTTCCGGGCGGAGCCGGAGGGCTTCGAAGGCGGACTCAGCGCCGCGAACTACCGCAACGTCACGGGCGCTCCCGCATCGACCGCCACCCGCGACCTCGCCGACCTGACCGCCAAGGGCGCGCTGCGCCGCACCGGCGACCGCCGCCATACCCGCTACTGGCTGGACCTGCCCGGTTTCGGGGAAACCGTCCAGATCTCTCCGCGTTTCACGGGCGGTCCCAAACGCTGATCGCTTCGACGAATTCCTGATCTTCCTCGGCCTGCGCGCTGCGGGCCACGGCGAGGGCCTGGCGGTGGGCTTCTGTCTGGAAGTCGAATGCGGCCTGGGCCGAATCACGGTCGGCTTCCGCCAACAAGCCGGACAACGTCTTGACGATCCGGACCGTTTCCACATCGTGCGGCGCATCGTGCACGCATCGAGGTTCGGACCCGGATAGTCTGGGGGACACCATGTCTTTCAACCGGGCCGGCAATCCCGGAAGACAGCCTGTCATCGTCGCGCGAACCCGCCAACGCGCGCCAGGCCGCCCGCCCGCGGGACGACCGACGCCCGCCGCGACCACCCGCTCGACGTCGAGGCAGCTCCGCGCCGCGACCGCGGGAACGAGTCGCCATGCCTCGCCGGCCGCTGCCCGGCCCTCCAGTGCCGGGAGCTTCCTTGACGCGCGGCCCGATCGGGGCAAAGGCCGCTTGGCGGTTCAGGAAGAAGATCCGGAGGCAGGAAGCCATGGGTCGGCCTTCGGGAGAACAGGCGCCGTTTCACGGTCCCAGGGCATGGATGGGGATCACGCCGGCCTCGGTTCCGCCGCGCGTGGCGCCATATCCGTCGGGCACGATGACGGCAAGGGCGGCCGGTGGGCCGTGGTCGCTGTTCGCCATTCGCCCGGCCAGACGGCGCAGGTTCCTTGCGCCGTCGTCCACCCAGCGCGCGCCCAGCTTGATCTCGAAGGCGGCCCAGTTCCCGTCGGCGGCTTCGACGACAGCATCCACCTCCAGGCCGTCCTTCTCTCGATAGTGGAACACTTCCGCGTCGGCGGCTTGCGCGTAGATGCGCAAGTCGCGGATGACCATGGACTCGAACAGGAAGCCGAAAAGCTCCAGGTCGGCCACGAGCTTCGCCGGCGACGCGCGCAGGGGCAAGGCGGCGACCGCCAGCGAGGGGTCGACGAAATGGCGCACGGGCGTGGAGCGCAACGTGGTGCGCGATCGCCGGTGCGGGGACCAGGCCGGTTGGTGCTCCACCACCATCAGCCGTTCGAGGGCGTCCAGATACCCGGCCACCGTGTCCGCCTTCATCGCCGCGCCGTCGCCGCCCGCATCGGCGGCCAGCCTTGCCAACGACACCGGCGTGGCGACGTTGCGCGCCAGGGACTGCAAGAGCCGGCCGACCCGCACGGGGTCGCGCGACCGGCCGTCGAGGCGCGGGACGTCGGTGCGTCGGACGTCGTCCAGATAGCCCCGGTTGACGCGCATGGCCGGCGCCGAGGTGGGCCGGCCAGCCGCCGACGGCGATGCGTTCGGCGAGCCGGACGATGGAGACACGGGCCGCGTGGCCCCGTTGCGGTTCGCCGTCGAGCAGGCCGCGCAGAGAGACGTCGCCGGTGGAGTGCCCGCTCTCGAAGAGCGACATGGGCCGCATCCGCAGCCGGGTGAAGCGGCCGACGCCGGTGTGGCGCGTGACGTCGTCGGCCGGGGTCGCCGAGCCGGTCAGGATGAACTGCCCACGTCCCGAGCGCTCGTCCACGGCCCGGCGGACGTGGTTCCAGATGCCCGGCGCCAACTGCCACTCGTCGAGCAGCCGGGGCGTGTCACCGGCCAGGACGGCCGCCGGATCGATGCCCGTCATCCGCTGCGCATCGAGGTCGACGTCGAGGAGCACGTGGCTCGCGCTGGCCTGCATCGCCGTCGCGGTCTTGCCCACCGCCCGCGCACCTTCCACGAGGACGGCCCCGGACGCCGCCAGCAGCTCGGCGAGCTCGGCGTCGGCGATGCGCGGGCGGTAGTCGGAGCGTTTGCGGCCCACGCCCCAAAGTAGCACGGTCCGAAGCGGCGGGACAACGGCCAGCGGGTGATTCGGCGAGTCCGCAGGGGGTGTTCTGGAGCAGGTTCAACGGGTGATTCGGCGATGGAACAGGGGGCGATTCGGCGATGGAGCACGGGGCGATTCGGCGCATGACACGGCTTCCCGCTCCCGTTCGCAGCGTCGTCCGGCGGGTGCGGACGCCGGCGTTCCCGGCCCGGACCTGATTCCACCGGGGACGCGAGCCGCGTCGGCGCGAGCCCGGCGGAGGTCTGCGCAGGAATCCGCGCCGTGCTACGGCGCAGACTCCCGCGGCTGGTCCGCCTCCTGGACCAGCGCGGACACGTCGGCGAGCTGCAGTATCAGGTGCTCGAGCCGCTTCAGCAGGGCCAGGCGGCGGCGGCGCAGGCCGGGATCGCCGGCCATCACGAGCACGTCGGTGAAGAAGCGATCGACGGCGGGGCCGAACGCCGCGGCCTCGGCGAACGCCGCGGGATAGCCGGTCCCCGCGGCCACCGCGGCGGCGATGGCCGGCCGGCGCTGGTCGAGTTCGGCCGTCAGCGCGGCCTCCGCGGGCTCGGGGGGGGCGCCGGACAGCGCCGCCCGCCCCGCCTCGACGTCGGCGAACTCGGCGTCGGACAGCCCCCGGGCGATGTTGCGCACGCGCTTGAACAGCGCCGCGAGCTGCTGGAACCCGGCCGAGCCGGTGAACCCCGTCAGCGCCTCGAGCTTGCGCCGCGCATCGAGCGGGACGACCGCCCGCCACGAGGGCCACGGCTGGGTCACCGCCCGCACGTTGCGCACGTCGTGGCCGCGCTGCTCGAGCACGAAGCGCAGCCGCTCCAGCAGGAACTGCTGCAGCCGCTCCGCCGCGTCGGGCGCGTCGGCCGACTCGCCCCCCGCGCCGTGCGCCGCCTCCGCCGCAGCCACGAGACGCCCCAGGCCGGGACGGGCCGCGAGTCCGGTCAGCTCCGGCAGGTCGACGAGAATCCCGAAGACGCCGTGGGCCTGCCGCCGCAGCCCGAACGGGTCGCGCGCGCCCCGCGGCCGCTCGCCGGCCCGGAACAGCCCGACCAGCGTGTCCAGCTTGTCGGCGAGCGCGACCGCGGCCCAACTGACGCCGGCCGCGCCGAGGTCGCCGGGCCGGGGCGGAGCGTCGGCGGCGACCCCGACCGGCAGGTAGTGGTGGTAGACGGCGCGCCAGACCTCTTCCGGTTCGCCGTCCTCGCGGGCGTAGATCCCGCCCATGACCCCCTGCAGCTCCGGGAACTCGCCGACCACGTCGGTGGTAAGGTCCGCCTTGGCGAGGCGGGCGGCGCGGGCCGCGTGTTCGACCTGGCCGGGCGCCGCGAACGCGTCGCCGGCCACGGCCGCGGCCAGCTTCTCGATGCGCCGGGCCTTGTCGAGATAACTGCCGAGCTTCGCGTGGAACCGGAGCGTGTCGAGACGGTCGAGACGCGACGCCAGCCGCGCGCGCCGGTCCGCCTCCCAGAAGAACCGCGCGTCCCGCAGGCGCGCGACGAGCACCCGCTCGGAGTTGCGGGCGATGGCCGGCACGTTGTCGCGCGGGACGTTGGTCACCGCGAGGAAGTGCTCGGTGAGGCGGCCGCCGCCCGCCGTCACCGGGAAGTAGTGCTGGTGGTGGATCATCGTCGTCTTCAGCACTTCTTCGGGCAGGGCGAGGAATTCCCGGGGGAAACGGCCGGCGACGACCGACGGGTACTCGACCAGGTCGGGCACCTCGTCGAGCAGCGGCGCCGCCCCGCCGGCGACCGCGACCGCGCCCCCCAGCCGTTTCGCGTGGGTCTCCAGCTTCCTGGCGATGCGGGCGCGGCGCTCTTCGCGGGACAGCAGCACGTAGCGGCGCTTCAGAGCCTTGCGGTACTCGTCGAACGAGCCCACCCGCACCGGGCGGCCGGGCCGGCCGTCGCGGGCGAAGAACCGGTGCCCGCGGGTCGTCGAGCCGGCGCGTATCGGCGCCACCCCCCGCGCCGCCGCCTCCGGGGTGCGGGCGATCTCGAAGGGCACCACCCGCCCCCCGAACAGGAACACCAGCCAGCGGATGGGCCGTCCGAACGGCAGGTCGCCCCGGCCGTCGTCGAGGCGGGCGTCCCAGCGCATCTGCTTCGGGAAGGCGAGGTCGCGCAGGGTGGCGGCGAGCACGCCGCCCAGCACGGACCGGGCCGCCTGCCCCCGCTGCCGCCGCCGGCAGGCCAGGTAGGCCCCCCTGGGCGTCTCGATCCGGATCAACCGGTCCACGGAGACGCCGTGCTTGCGGGCGAACCCGAGGGCGGCGGGGGTCGGCTCTCCGGCGGCGGTCACCGCGGCCCGGACCGGCGGCCCGGTCAGGGTCTCCTCGACGTCCGGTTGCCGCGCGGCCACCCGGGCGGCGCAGACCGCGAGGCGGCGCGGCGTCGCGAACGCCTCGGGCGGGGTCGGACAGGCGAGCCGGGCCGCTTCGAGCCGCGCGCCGACGCGGTCGCGGAGCTGGCCGACGAGCGGCGCCAACCAGCTCGCCGGCAGCTCCTCGCACCCGATCTCGATCAGCAGCTCTCGATGCATGGCGGAACCTTCACCATCGGCCCGGCGCCGGCACCGGCCCGCACCCGACCCCGGCCGGCGGTTCTCGATGTCAGCAGCTCTCGATGCATGGCGGAACCTTCACCATCAGCCCGGCGCCGACACCGGCCCGCACCCGACCCCGGCCGGCGGTTCTCGATGCGGGAACCTGGTTACGATCATCCCCCCTGCCTGATCACGGGCCATGAATCGTGCTCAATCTGAATCACCGTGATGAATCCGGCGGCCCCGCCAGCTCTCGTCTACCCGCCAGACCGACCCCGCGGAGCCTCCGGGCCGTCCCCGGCCGACCCCTTCGCGGCGGCGGGGCCGCCGGCCGCCTCGCCCGCGTGCGCCCGCGCCACGGCCACCGCCAGTTCCCGCACCCGCAGGATGTACGCGGCCCGCTCGGTCACCCCGATGCCGCCGCTGGCGTCGAGGACGTTGAACGTATGCGAGCACTTGAGACAGGCGTCGAGGGCCGGCAGCACCAGGCCCGACCGCACCAGGGTGCGGGCCATGCGGTAGTGCTGCTCGAAGAGGTCGCGGTGGCGGGCGGCGAACTCCGCGCCGGGCAGGTCGACCATGCCGAAGGCGTACTTCGTCTGCTCCACCTCGTCCTGGTGCCGCACCGTGCGATACGTCACCCCCGGCGCCCATTCCAGGTCGTAGACGTCGTCCACCCCTTGCAGATGCATCGCGATGCGTTCGAGCCCGTAGGTCAGCTCGACCGACACCGGGGCCAGCTCGATGCCGCCGGCCTGCTGGAAATAGGTGAACTGGGTGATCTCCATCCCGTCGAGGAGCACCTGCCACCCGATGCCCCACGCGCCGAGGGTGGGAGACTCCCAGTTGTCCTCCTCGAAACGCACGTCGTGGCGGGCGGGGTCGATGCCGCACACCCGCAGGCTGTCGAGATAGAGGTCCTGCGCCGCGTCCGGCGACGGCTTCAGGATGACCTGGAACTGGTGGTGCTTGAACAGCCGGTTCGGATTCTCGCCGAACCGGCCGTCGGCGGGGCGCCGGGACGGCTGCACGTAGGCGACGCGCCAGGGCCGGGGCCCGAGCACCCGCAGGAACGTCTCCGGGTGCATGGTGCCGGCCCCCACCTCGGTGTCCAGAGGCTGGTGGATCAGGCATCCGCGCGACGACCAGAAGCGCGTCAGCGCCGCGACGAGATCCTGAAGGGTCATGACGGCGTCACCCCGGGGCCGGTCCGCAACATCGCCTGCAGCACCCGGGCCGCCCGCGGCTCCTTCTCGAGATGCGCCGCCAGCAGACGCCGGTGCGCCCGGTCGAGCTCCTGGTCGGCCGGGGCCGGCAACCCCACCCGCGACAGCGCGTCGGGCGGCGTCGCGGAGGCGTCGCGGAGGAACCGCACGGCCGCGGCCGACAGCGGGAGCCCGCGGCCGCCGGCGCAGTCGCGGCACCGGAAGCCGCCCCCCGCCGCGTCGATGCGGCCGCCGCGGTCGGGGCGGCGCCCGCAGCGCGCGCAGGCGGCCAGCGAGGGATAGACCCCTTGCAGACGAAGCACCCAGTACTCGAAGTAGCGCGCCAGACGGGTGACGGGGATCTCCCCGGCCAGCAACGCCCCCACCGCCGACCCGAGACGGAACAGCGGCGCGTTCGGCTCCGCTTCCGGCGCGCATTCGTCGAGGAGCTCCGCGAAGTACTCGACGTAGCCGAGCCGATCGCCGTCGCGCGCGAGCATCGGCGAACGCACCGGCTCGACGTAGCGCAGCCGCACGAGGTCGCGGTGCTCCCGCTCGAAGTAGGCGAGCCGCGCCGCCGTCAGCGGCTCGAGCCCCCCGGCGAACCGCCGCGAGCGCGGACTGCGCGCGCCGTTGGCGACGCCGCGCTTCTTGCCCCGCTCGGACGTCAGGAACACGACGATGCGGTCCGCTTCGCCGAGAGGGTAGGTGCGCAGGATCAGCGCGTCGGTCGTCAGGACTGGCATCGCGAGCGCGCGGCGCGCCGCGTCCCCCGCGGGACACCGGCCGGCCGCCATTGTACCGCCCCGGCGGCGCCGGGGCCATGCCGCGCCCGGCGCGGTCATGCGAGTCGGTCCAGATAGGGCAGGAACAGGGTGGCCAGCCCGAGGAACGCGAAGAACCCGAAGACGTCGGTCAACGTCGTGATGAACACGGCGGAGGCCAGCGCCGGGTCCACCCGGAGGGCGCGCAGGGCGATCGGGATCAGGGTCGCGGCGACGGCCGCCACGAGCAGGTTTATCACCATCGCGAGGGCGAGGATCGCCCCCAGGTAGACGTTCCCGGACAGCAGCCAGGCCACCAGGGCCCCCACCGAGCCGAGGGCCAGACCGTTGCCCAGCCCGACCAGCGCCTCCTTCAGCACCGCCCTGCGCGAATTGCCCCAGGTGAGCTCGCCGAGCGCGATGGCCCGCACGATCACGGTCAGGGTCTGGGTGGCGGCGTTGCCCCCCATGCTCGCGACGATGGTCATGAGGACGGCCAGCATCACCACCTGGTCGATGGTCGCCTGAAACGCCCGCACCACGAACGCGGCGAGGGCGGCGGTGACGAGGTTCATGGCCAGCCACGGCAGGCGCTTCCGCGCCGATTCTCCGGCGGGGGTGAACACGTGCTCGTCGCCGCTGACGCCGGCCAGCCGGTAGAGGTCCTCCGTCGCCTCGTCCTTGATGATGTCGATGACGTCGTCGACGGTGATGATGCCGACGAGCTTGTTCTCCTCGTCGACCACCGGAATCGCCAGCAGGTTGTAGCTGGCGACGTGCTGCGCCACCTCTTCCTGGTCGGTGTCGGCGCGCGCGCTGATCAGGTCGGTGGTCATGATCCGCTGCAGCGGCGTCTCGGGGGCCACGAGCAGCAGCCGGCGCAGCGACACCACGCCCACCAGATGCCGGCGCTCGTCGACCACGTAGAGGTAGAAGACCATCTCCACCTCGCGCGACCCCTGCAGGGCGTGGATCGCCTCGCCCGCGGTCAGGTCTTCCGGCAGCGCGAACACCGTCGGGTTCATGATGCGGCCGGCCGTCTGCTCGCGGTACTCGAGCAGGTTCTCGACCTCGCCCGACTCGTGGGGGCGCATCCGCTCGAGCACCGCGGCCGACACCTCGTCGGGCAGTTCGTCGATCAGCGCCGCGGCGTCGTCCGAGGGCAGGTCCGGCAGCCACCGGGCGATGCGGTCCGGCGGGTGGCCGGCCAGCAACTGCGCGCCGGGACCGGCGCCGTACTCCGTCAGCGCCTCCATCGCGAGGCGGCTGTCGCGGTCGAGCAGCAGGTTGAACGCGTCGTGGCGGCTCTTGTCCGAGAGCTGGTTCAGGACCTCGGCGAGGTCGGCGGGACGCTGCTTCTGGAGCAGGTTCAGGAGATTGGCGGACGCACCGATGCGTTGCAGCCGCTTGACCGAGTCGAGCACCACGTCGATTCGGCGGTGGAAGGGCATCGTCCCGTCGTCCGGGGGGCGGTCGCGGCCGAACGCCGCGGAAAGTCGGGTTCCTCGGGAAGGTCCACGTTCAGCATCAGGATCATTCCAGTCTAGCACAGCGGCACGGGGCGCACTCGACTCCCGCCACGAGCGCTCTGCCCGCACTCCGGCACGCCCACGCAGGCGGTCATGGACCCCGGCGCGACGGTGCGCCGCCCGCCACGAACACTTTGCCCGCACTCCGGCACGCCCGGCCCGGCGGGCCTCTTCGGCGCGTCGACCGCGGCGGCGCCGCCGGTCTCGACGCCGCCGGCGCCGCCCGCCGCGGACCTCGGGAAACGGCGCAGACCGCGGGCGACCGCGCCCCTCTCTTCGGGTCGATTACCATGTTCGGCGTGGCGGCGCCGCGGGGCGGGAGCCGCGCCGGACGCGCCGCCACGGGACGGAGACCCCGACATGACCCTGAAGCGGATCCTGCTGCCGACCGATTTCAGCGACACCGCCCGGCACGCCCTCGACCACGCCCGCGAGCTCGCCCGACGCTTCGGCGCCGAGGTGCACGTGCTGTACGTCGTGCCCGCGCCCACGCCGCAGGACTGGGCCGTGGGCATGGGGGCGGCGGCGCCCGTCGTGCCCGATCTGCTCGACACCTGGAAGACCGACGCCGAACGGCGCCTCGCGCAGGTCGCGCTGGAGGGCGTGGAGACGGTGCGGGCGACCCGCGTCGGCCACGCGTTCATCGAGATCCTCCGCTACGCCGCCGACAACGCGATGGACCTGATCGTGATGGGAACGCACGGCCGCGGACCGGTCAAGCACCTGCTGCTCGGCAGCGTGGCCGAGAAGGTGGTGCGGAAGGCCCCGTGTCCGGTCCTCACCGTGCGGCAGCCGGGGCACGCGTTCACCATGCCGGTGGCGGGCGCCGGGTGAGACGACCTCGCCGGCGCCGCCGAGGGTGGGCGATTCGCGGCCTGGAACGTCCGCGAGGTCTTTCAATTTCAACGTTCGTAACGGATTCGCCCGTGAATCCGGGATCCCTTCACCTCCACGCTGCCCGTGGTGGCGTTTCGGGCCGCGGCTCACGCCGGGCGATACGATATCCGCATGACGGTGCTGCAAGGCGTGCTGGCGGGCGCGGGGCTGGTGGCCGTGCTCATCGGGCTGCTCTGGCGGCTGTTCGCGCACTTCGACACCAGGAACGAGAGCCGCATCGAACCGGGCGTGGGGCTAATCGTCTCCCTCGGGATGATCCCGGCCGCCGGCGCTCTCGCCGTTCGCTGGCGCCCAGGCGCGGTGCGACGCGGGGTTCCGCCGCGGACCGCTGATCCTCGCCGGCCCGACGGCCGCGGACGGCCCGACGGCGACGACACCCTTCATTCGCCGCGCGAGCCACATGGACGGCGGAAACGGTCGGGACCGGCGGCCCGCGTTCGCGAAGCCTTGACGCGGGCGTGCGGCGCGTTCGGATTGGCGGGGTCGACCGTGACTTCCCGGCGCCCTGGATTGACGACCAGGTCCATGTCCTCCATCGGGACGGAGCCCAGGAGCACTTCGTCGCCCAGGACCAGCGCCCCGACGTAGCAGAACCGCTTGCCGAACGTGACCTTCACGGGTCCGACGTACGGCACGCTCATCCTGCGCCCGTCGGCCACGGAAACCTCCCGCATCGATTCCGGATCGAGACGAAGCTGGACGGCGACGTGCTCGGGCACGCAGAGCATGAGCGCGCCGGTGTCGGCGAGCGCCCGAACCCGCACGGGCGTCAAATCCGGACGCCGCGGGTTGCCGAGGCCGATCTCCGCGAACACGTGTCCCATCCGCGTCCTCCGTACCGATGCTATCAGAGTTATCCGGTCCTGACGCGCCCCGCGCGAGGTTCCCGTCGTCGGCGGCGGGGAGCAGGTGCTGCGCCGGCGCCTTCCGGGCGCGGCGCGACATGGGGGTTCCACCACGGCCGTCCTACCCCGACGCCCCCGGCCCCACCCCGGCCTGATCGAGAATCCGGTCGTCGTCGCGCCAGTCGCCCCGCACCTTGACGTGCAGATCGAGATGGACGGGGACGCCGAAGAACCGTTCGAGATCCTGTCGCGCCTCGGTCCCGATCTGCCGGATGCGGGCGCCGCGGGGGCCGATGACGATGGGCTTCTGGGATTTGCGCTCCACCAGGATCGAACAGAACAGGCGCAGGCGTCCCGCCGCGCTCTCGTCGTCGAAGCGGTCGACGACCACCGCGGTCACGAACGGCAGTTCCGTGTGGGTATGGCGCAACACCTTTTCGCGCACCGTCTCGGCCGCCAGCAGGCGTTCCGGCTGATCGGTGAGGAAGTCGTCGGGATAGAGCGGCTCGCCGGGGGGGAGCCGCCCGACGATCTCCCGCTCCAGGACGTCGACCCCGTCGCCGGTCGCCGCCGACACCGGAACGATGGCCGCGAAGTCGCGCTGCCGGCGGTACCAGTCGATGATCGGCAGCAGGCGCGGCTTCGAGACGACGTCGATCTTGTTCAGGATCAGCAGCACGGGCGCCGGGGCCCGCTTCAGGGCGCCGATGACGAACCGGTCGCCGGCGCCGAGGCCGTCGGCGGCGTCCCGCACCAGGCCGATCAGGTCGACCTCGCGGATCGACTCGAGGGCCGCGTCGACCATGCGCACGTTCATCCGGTGCAGGGGCCGGTGAATGCCGGGGGTGTCCACGAAGACCACCTGCGCGGCGGCCGCCCCCGCGTAGTTCCGCACCGCCCGTATCCGGTTGCGCGTGGTCTGCGGCTTGTCCGAGACGATGGCCAGCTTCGTGCCCACGATGCGGTTGAGGAGGGTGGACTTGCCCGCGTTGGGGCGTCCGACGAGCGACACGAAGCCAGCGCGCGGGGCCGGCCCCGCCGCCGACGTCACGCCCGTCCCTCGACCGTTCCCGCCGCCGTCCGGCGGCAGACCCGCACCTTCCGCACCCGCCGGCGTTCAGCCTCGAGCACGTCGACGACGAGGTCGTCCACCTCGACCGTCTCCCCCACCGCCGGCACCCGTCCGAGCCGGGCCAGCAGGTAGCCCCCCACCGTCTCGAAACCGTCCCGCTCGACCGACACCCCCAGGTGCTCGGCGAGGTCGCCGACCCCCACCGTGGCGAGGAACACGAACCGCCCGTCCCCCTCGTCGACGACCGGCTCGGACTCGTCGCCGTCGTACTCGTCCCGGATCTCGCCGACGATCTCCTCCAGCAGGTCCTCGATGGTCACGAGCCCCGCCGTGCCCCCGTACTCGTCGACGACGATGGCGCTCTGCACGTGCCTGACCTGCAGTTCGCGCATCAGGTCGGCGACCCGCTTGCCCTCGGGGACGACCCAGGCCGGCCGGAGCAGGCGCGGAACGATGGGCGCGCCGCCGGGCACCCCGTCGAGGGTCACCAGGTCCTTGGCGAAGACGAAGCCCAGGACGTTGTCGAGGTCGTTCTCGAACACCGGGATGCGCGAGTACTCCTCTTCCGCGAACAGGGCCCGCAGCTCGTCCACCGTCGCGTCGTGGGCGATCGCGACGATGTCCGGCCGCGGCGTCATCACCTCGCGCACCAGCGTCCCCCCGAAGTCCACCACCGACTGCAGCAGGCGCCGTTCTTCGGTGTCCACGACTTCCGCCCGCCCGTCGTCGTCCCCGGCCGCCGGGTCGTCCGCCCCGCCGGCGCTCCGCCCGTCGGCCCGCCCGCGCGGGGGCCGCGCCGGACGCAGCAGCCAGCCGGTCACCGGCCCCAGGACGCGGAGCGCCAGATCGAACGGCGGCAGCAGCCGCTCGAGCACCCGGCCGGCGTTGCGCCGGGCGAGGGCGGACGGCACCACCTGCTCGCACACGAGAACGAACCCCACGATGCTCAACCACAGCACCCCCACCGCCCGGGGCGTCGCCAAGCCGATCAGGTGGGCCAGGATCACGGCAGCGATCGCGACCAGACCGCCCCGCAGGAGGCGGGTGACCGCGTACAGCCGGAGGGGATCCTCGAGGTGGGCGGCCAGGGAATCGTTGCGGGCGTCGCGCTCCGCCGTCAGCCGCTCCGGCAGGCGGACCATCGCCCCGAGCGCCGACTCGATGGTCGCCACGTAGACCACCGCGCACCCGAGGAGGAACAACGCCAGGGGCATCATGAGCGGTCCACCGGCAGCCCGCCGCGCCGCAGGAGCCGCCGCTCCAGACGCCGCATGCGTCCGTCGTCGCGTTCGTGGTCGTAACCGAGCAGGTGCAGCAGGCCGTGCAGGGCGAGGCGGCGCCGCTCCTGCGCCTCGGTGAGCCCGGCCGCGCGCGCCTGCCGCGCCGCCCGCCCGGTGGCGATCACGATGTCTCCCAGCCACCGCGGGCCGCCGGGCGCCCCCGCCCCGGCCGGCCCCGCCTCGTCCGGCCCGGCCGGGAAGGACAGCACGTCGGTCACCCGATCGAGGCCCCGGAACCGGCGGTTGAGGCCGCGCATCTTGCGGTCGCCCACCAGCGCGACCACGGCCAGCCCGGCCGCAGCCCGGGGAGCCGCCCCGGCGAGCCAGGCCGCCAGGCCGCCGGCCGCCGCGGGCCGGCCGCGCCCGTCCGTCACCACCACCTCCAGCCGGGGCGGCGGCGCCGGGCGAGGGTCGGGGTCGTCCGCGGTCATGGGAGCGGGAACCGGGTCAGGACGCGGGGTCGAACGCCCCCGCCCCGGACGGGGCGGCCGGCGCCGCGGGACGCTCGGCCCACGTCTCGTAGGCCCCGACGATGCGGCGCACGAGGGGATGGCGGACCACGTCGCGGCCGTCGAACCGGACGAACGCGATGCCGTCCACCTTCTCCAGGATGCGCAGCACCTCGACGAGGCCCGACACGCGCCCCGCCGGCAGGTCGATCTGGGTGTCGTCGCCGGTGACGACCGCCTTCGACCCGAACCCCAGCCGGGTGAGGAACATCTTCATCTGCTCGGCGGTGGTGTTCTGGGCCTCGTCGAGAATCACGAACGCATCGTTGAGGGTCCGCCCGCGCATGAAGGCGAGGGGGGCGATCTCGATGGTCCGGCGGTCCAGCAGCCGATCGACCCGATCGCGGTCGAGCATGTCGTGGAGCGCGTCGTAGAGGGGGCGGAGATAGGGGTCCACCTTCTCCTGCAGGTCCCCGGGCAGGAATCCGAGGCGCTCGCCGGCCTCGACGGCGGGGCGCGCGAGGACGATGCGGGCGACCTTCTTCGCGGTCAGGTACGCGACCGCCTGGGCCATCGCCAGATAGGTCTTCCCGGTCCCCGCCGGCCCGACCCCGAACACCACGTCGCGCCGATCGATGGCCTCCAGATAGCGGCGCTGGTTCAGGCTCCGGGGGGCGACCTGCCGCTTGGACGACGCCTTGACGGCGGTCTTCACGAAGTAGTCGCGAAGCCGCACCGACGCATCCTGCGCCACGAGTTGCGCCGCCTGCCGCACGTCGCCCGGCGACAACCGATAGCCGTCGCCGACCAGCGCGGACAACTGCCGGACGGTCCGTTCGAGCCGCTCGACGGCCCCCGCGCCGCCCTCGACCAGCAACTGGTTGCCGGCGGTGCGGACCCGCACGCCGAACAGTTCCTCGAACGTCGCGAGATGCGAATCGTGAGCGCCGAACAGTTGTTCGACGCCGTCGTCGGGCATGGAGATCCGCGTGGCCGCGGCAGTGCCGGATGGGCGGGGTTCTTCGGACACGTGCGTCTGCGATCGTGCACCAATCAGCCCGGCCGCGGCAAGTGCCCGTCCCGCGCGGCGGCGTCCCCGGCTCCATGCCGGTCGCGGGCGGGACGACGCGCCCCGCAACCGGGCGGCGGAACGGAGGCGCGTTCACGGCCCGCCGCGGCCCGGCGAGATTCGCCGATAATCGGACGTCGATGACCGCGCCGCTCCGGATCCTCCAGGACGTCTTCGGGTTCGACGCCTTCCGGCCCGGGCAGGAAACCGCCATCGGCGCGCTGCTGGCCGGCCGGCACGTGCTCACGGTGATGCCGACGGGGTCGGGGAAATCGTTGTGCTTCCAGGTCCCGGCCCTGGTGCTCGAGGGGCTCACGGTGGTGGTGTCCCCGCTCGTCGCCCTGATGCAGGATCAGGTCGCCGCCCTGCGGCTCGCCGGCGTCGCCGCCGACACCATCAACTCGTCCCGCGGCCGCGCCGACAACGTCGCCGCCTGGCGCCGCGTGACCGCCGGCGAAACGCGGCTGCTCTACCTGGCGCCGGAACGGCTCATGACCGACCGGATGCTGGCCGCGCTGGCCGGGCGGCCCGTGAAGCTGTTCGCGGTCGACGAGGCCCATTGCATCTCCCAGTGGGGGCCGTCCTTCCGCCCGGAGTACGAAGACCTCGGCCGGCTGCGCGACCTCTTCCCGCGCGTCCCGATCGCGGCGCTGACGGCGACCGCCGACGACGTCACCCGCCGGGACATCGCCCGCCGCCTCTTCGGGGGCGAGGTCGAAACGATCGTCCTGGGGTTCGACCGCCCCAACATCCGGCTGTCGGTGGAGCTGAAGCGCGACTGGAAACGCCGGCTCCGGACGTTCGTCGCCGGCCGCCGCGGCCAGAGCGGCATCGTCTACTGCCTCTCGCGCAAGAAGACGGAAGAGACCGCCGCCCTGCTCGAGGCGGACGGCGTGCGGGCGCTGGCCTATCACGCGGGGATGGACAAGTCCCTCCGGGAAAGGGCCCAGAACGTCTTCATGACCGAACCGGGCGCGGTGATCGTCGCCACCATCGCCTTCGGCATGGGGATCGACAAGGCCGACGTGCGGTTCGTCTTCCACGTCGATCTGCCGGGCAACGTCGAATCCTATTACCAGGAGATCGGCCGCGCCGGCCGGGACGGCGAACCGGCGGAAGCCTTCATGCTCTACGGTCTCGCCGACATCCGCATGCGCCGGACGTTCATCGAGAACGAAGAGGCCGGCGACGACCGGAGGCGGCGCGAACACAAGCGCCTCGACGCGCTGCTCGGCTATTGCGAGGCGCCGGGCTGCCGCCGGATCGCCCTTCTCGACTATTTCGGAGAACGGGCCGAAGCCTGCGGCAACTGCGACGTCTGTCTCGACCCGGGGGAGCGGCTCGACGGCACCGAAGACGCCCGGAAGGTCCTTTCGGCCGTCTACCGGTCCGGCCAAAGGTTCGGCGCCGCGCACGTCGTCGACATCCTGCGCGGAACGGAAACCGACAAGATCGTACGGGCCGGCCACGACCGGCTGCCCACCTTCGGCGCCGGGGCGGCGCGCAGGAAGGCGGAATGGCTGTCCCTGATCCGCCAGATGGTGGCCGCCGGCATCCTGCGGCTCGACGTCGCGGGGTACGGCGGCGTCGCGATCACCGGGAAGGGCCGCGCGCTGCTGCGGGGCGAAGGCGTGTTCCGGTACCGCGCGGACACGGTCGCGCAAGCGCCCGCCGAGCCCCGAAGGCCGCGCGCCGCGCCGGCCGATCAGGCCCTGACCGACGATCAGACGGCGTTGCTGGGGGTCCTCAAGGAACTGCGCCTGCGGATCGCCAGGGAACGGGGGGTGCCGGCCTACGTCGTCTTCCCCGACCGGTCGCTCATCGACATGGCGCGGCGGCGCCCCCGCACCGTCGAGGACTTCGCCGAAGTCCACGGCGTCGGCGCGGCCAAACTGAAAGACTTCGCGCCGCCGTTTCTCGCAGCCATCAACGGCGCCCCGCCCGACGACGGCTGACCCGGCCGGCGCGGACCAGCTTGCCTCGTCACCGGGCGCCCGCGTAATCCAGGCCGGTTATGTTGAACACGGCCAGCCGGGCCGCGCGTTCTTCGGGAAACTGTTCGAGACCCGACACGTCGTGCAGGGAACGGAAGACCTTCAGCGCCGCGCCGTCCGACAGGCGCACCTCCACCGCAACGCCGGCCGTGGTGAACGCGACGATCGCCCGACGGCGGTCCGCGGAGATGCTTATCTTGCCCGCGGTGCGCGAGAAGAGGCCCCGCAGCGCTTCCGGGGTGCCGGCGTTGGGAAAGATCGTCGTCTCGCGGCCGTCCGCGAGGTCCACCATCAGCAGCCTCGACGGGCCGTACGCGCCGTCACTGCCCTGATTGTCGAACAGCAGGAACCGTGAACCCTTCCAGTGGTGAACGCTGTGCTGATGGCGGAAGCTGCCCCGCACCAGCCGCTTCACGCGCCCGGACCCGGCGTCGAGAATCGCGAACGCGCTCACGTTCCGCATGGACACCACCAGGTCCCCGGGCGACACGCCCCACACGTCCTGCACGTCGCCGCCGACCCGGTCGACGTAATTCGTGTGGAGAGGATTGCAGGGGACCCGTCGGCGCAGCCCGCCCGGTCGGGAACCATCGATCAGGACCGGCGCGAACGGCGAGTCCAGCATGGCCCCCGACAGATCGATGCGGTCGAGGAGACGTCCGTCCCCGTCGATGACCGCCAGGGAATCCAGGAGGGACCGGCCCCGGGGGCAGTCGAGCACGACGGTCTCGAGAACGCGCGCACCCCCTATCGTAATGGATATGGACTCGTCGCCCATCGCGTAACCGAGGACCAGAGCCGAGCCGTCGCGCTCTATTCGCGGCCAGTGATGACCGTAATCTCGACGGAACCAGACCGGATACCCCGCGCCGTCGATCCGGGCCGCGCCGAAGTACAACGGAAAGGAAGTGCCGTTGTGGTTGCTGAACACCACCAGCAAGTCACCGTTCGGGTACCGCGACATCACGAAGGCCTGGACGTCGCGCACGAACGAGAAGCCGGGAGCCAGCTCATGCGGGAACTCGCCGGTCGCGGCATCGTTCGCCGCCTGCTCCACGGCGTCGGGCCGCAACGGCCAGGCGTGCGCGGCTTCGCCGTCCGTCCCGAACTGCACCGCCAGGCATCCCCATTCCGGGCAGATGTCCATGAACTGGAAGCGGCCGCCGTACCAGAGCACCGGCTCCTGGAACGCATCGCCGTCCAGCAGCTCGATGCGGTCCGCAACCGCGCCTCCCGCCGGCGGGTCCGGCAAGCTCCCGATCGCGGCGGCGTCCGCGCGCCGCCAGAGCGCTCCGTCGTCCGCGAACCTCGTGAACTTTCCGTCGTCCACGATCGCGTACGTGCGCCGCAAGGTCCGCAGGGTCGCCAGACCGTCGGAGATGACCGGAACGGGGAACGTTCCGTACGTCGCCGCGAGCGCGCCGAAGACGAACGACGGTACGGCCACGAGCAGGAGCAGCCACGTCCGCCCCCGGGGCCCCGGCCTTTCCCGGACCCGCTCGGCGCCAGGGCGAGCACCGCCGGACTCCTTGCCTCGCCGCAACTGATCACTCCCCGGCGCCGTGGTCCTCGGTCCGCAGATGCAGCTCGCGGAGCTGTCGGGGGCTCACCGTCGACGGGGCGCCGGTCATCAGGTCGACGGCGGCGGCGGTCTTGGGGAACGCCATGACGTCCCGGATGGACGCCTCGCCGGCCAGCAGGGCCACGATGCGATCGACGCCGAAGGCGATGCCCCCGTGCGGCGGGGTCCCGTACTCCAGGGCGTCGAGGAAGAACCCGAACCGCGAGCGGGCGTCCTCGCCGCTGATCTTCAGCAGCTCGAAGATGCGCCGCTGCAGCGCCTGCTCGTGGATCCGGATGCTGCCGCCGCCGATCTCCCAGCCGTTGAACACGAGGTCGTAGGCCTTGGCGCGGATGCCGCCGAGGTCGCCGCCGCCGAGGCGATGGCGATCGTCGTCGTGCGGCGCCGTGAACGGATGGTGCCGCGACACGTGGCGCCCCTCCGTCTCGTTCCACTCGAACATCGGGAAGTCGACCACCCACGCCAGCGCGGGCCGCGATTCGTCCACGAGTCCCTCCCGCCGGGCGAGTTCGAGACGCATCTGCCCGAGCAGCCGCGACGGCTCTTCGCCCGACCCCGCCGCGACGAGCACGAGGTCGGAGCCGCCGGCGTCCACGGCCGCGAGCAGGCGCTCCACGGCATCGGCCCCCGCGGCCTTGAGAATCGAGCTCTGGACGCCGCCGCCGGGTTCGCGCCGGGCCCACACGAGACCGGAGGCGCCCAGCGCGATCGCCTCGTCGACGAGCTTGTCGACCTGGCTGCGCGAGTACCGCCCTGCCCCCGGCACGACGAGGGCGCGGACGACCCCGCCCCCGGCCACGCACTCCCGGAAGACGCGGAAGCGCGAATCGGTGAAGACGGCGGAGACGTCGGCGATCTCCATCGCGATGCGCAGGTCGGGCTTGTCGGATCCGTACCTGGCCATCGCGTCGGCCCAGGTCAGCCGGGGGAAGGGCGGCTCGACGGTCAGGCCGGCGGCGGCGCACACCGCCCGCATCAGGCGCTCGACGACGCCGAAGACGACGTCCGGGGTGGCGAACGACACCTCCACGTCGATCTGCGTGAACTCGGGCTGCCGGTCCGCGCGCAGGTCCTCGTCGCGGAAGCAGCGGGCGATCTGGAAGTAGCGGTCCATGCCCGAGATCATCAGGATCTGCTTGAAGATCTGCGGCGACTGCGGCAGCGCGAAGAACTCGCCCGGATGCACCCGGCTGGGAACGAGGTAGTCGCGCGCGCCCTCCGGCGTCGACTTCGCCAGCATCGGGGTCTCTATCTCCAGAAACCCCTGCTCGTCCAGCGCGCGCCGGACCGCCAGCACCACCCGGTGGCGGAGCTGAAGGTTCCGCTGCATCCGCTGCCGCCGCAGGTCGAGATACCGGTACTTCAGCCGCAGGTCCTCGGAGACCGGGGTCTCCTCGGCGACCTGGAAGGGCGGGCGCTTCGACGTGTTCAGGACCTCGAGGGACCGCACCGCCAACTCGACCTCGCCGGTGGCGATCTTCGGATTGAGGGTGTCTTCGGACCGGCGTTCGACGACCCCGGCCACCGCCACCACGAACTCGGGCCGCAGCCGCTTCGCGGCGGCGAGCAGCGTCTCGTCGTCGCGCGCCACGACCTGGGTGATCCCGTAGCGGTCGCGCACGTCCACGAAGATGAGGGAGCCGAGGTCGCGCACCCGGTGCACCCACCCCGTCAGGGTCGCCTCCTGCCCCACATCGTCCGGGCGCAACGCGCCGCATGTGTGTGTCCGCACTGGTTCCGCACCCCGTCGACGGCGGCCGGCGTCCCGCGCCGCCGGTCCTCGATTCCCGAAGTCGCCGCGCCGCGCCCCCGTCACCCCGCGGGCGCCGGGGACCGGGGGGCGAGCGCCGCCGCCACCGCGTCGCGCGGCACCCGCCGCTGCGCGCCCGTCTCCATCTCCTTGACCGTCACCGCGCCGGCGGCCAGCTCGTCCTCGCCGAGAATCAGCATGTGCCGGGCCCCGCTGCGGTTGGCCCGCTTCATCTGCGACTTCGACGAACGCCCCCCGAAGTCGGTCAGCACCCGCCGGCCGGCCCGGCGCAGGTCGCGGGCGAGCACCCGCGCCGCCGCCCACGCCGCGCCGCCGCCGAGGGCGACCACGAACGCGTCGGCGGGCGCCGCGCCGCCCGCCCCCGCGGGCAGCGCGAGCACCAGCCGTTCGAGCCCCGCCGCGAAGCCGATGCCCGGACGGTCCGGACCGCCGAGCTGCCGCACGAGGCCGTCGTAACGGCCGCCCCCGAGCAGGGCGTTCTGCGCCCCGAGCCCGGTTCCGAGAATCTCGAAGGTGGTCCGGGTGTAGTAGTCGAGACCGCGCACCAGCCGGTGCGACACCCGATACGACAGCCCGTAGGCGTCCAGATGACGCCGCACCTCGGCGAAGTGCTCCCGGCAGGCGCCGCACAGGTAGTCTTCGGAATGCGGCAGCGCATCGATGATCGGCTGATCGGCCGGCGCCTTGCAGTCGAATATCCGCAACGGGTTCGTCCCCGCCCGGCGCCGGCAGTCGGCGCACAGGTCGGAAACCCGTTCGCCGAGGGCGGCCAGCAGCGCCGCGCCGAACGCGGGCCGGCAGGCTTCGCACCCGACGGAGTTGACGACGAGCTCGGTCCCCTCGATGCCGAGCTCGGTCACGAAGGCCGAGGCCATCTCGATCACCTCGCCGTCGACGGCCGCGTCGGCGATGCCGAACACCTCGACGTCGAGCTGATGGAACTGCCGGTAACGGCCCTTCTGCGGGCGCTCGTAGCGGAACATCGGTCCCAGGCTGTACAGCTTGGCGAACGGCAGGGCCTGCTCGAGGCCGTGTTCGACGAAGGCGCGGACGAGGCTGGGGGTCGCTTCGGGCCGCAGGGTCAACTGCTCGCCCCCCTTGTCGGTGAAGGCGTACATCTCCTTCTGGACGATGTCCGTCGACGCGCCGGTCCCCTTCGCGAACAGCTCTTCGCGCTCGATGACCGGCGTCCGCACCTCGGCGTACCCGTAACGCGCGCAGACCTCCGCCGCCGCGCGCTCGACGCGCCGCCACCGCCCGACCTCGCCGGGCAGGATGTCCCGGACGCCGCGAATGCCGGGAATCACCGTTCGGAGGGGTCTCTTCGTTCCGCCGCGGACTGCATCGTCATGGCGCGCCCGGCTCCTTGGACCCGTTCGAGGAGATCTGGAAATCGCGCTTGTACGCGACGTAGTGGTCGGCGTAGCGCCGGATGGACGCCGCCTCGCCGCCGGTGGTCGCCCGCCGCACCCGGCCGGGGCTGCCCATGACCAGCGACCCCGGCGGAACGGCGGTCCCCTCGGCCACGAGGGCGCCGGCGGCGACGATCGAGCCGGCGCCGACGACGGCGCCGTTCAGCACGATCGCCCCCATCCCGATGAGGCACCGGTCCTCGACCACGCACCCGTGGAGGATCGCCGCGTGCCCCACCGTCACCTCGTCCCCGATCAGGGTCGCGTGTTTCCCGCGCATCCCGTGGAGCACGCTGCCGTCCTGGATGTTGGTGCGGTCGCCGATGCGGATGCGGTTGACGTCGCCGCGCAGCACCGCGTTCATCCAGACGCTGCTGTCCTCGCCGATCTCGACGTCGCCGATCACCTGGGCGCTATGGTCCACGAACGCCGACGACGCGACGCGCGGGAATCCGGCGCGGTGGAACCGAAGCACGGCGGGAATTATACGTCGAACCGCGGCGCGGACGGGCCGCGGAGCGGCGCGGAGGGCCGCCGGCCGGGAGGGTGGCGCGGTCCGCCGGGAGGCGGCGCGGCCCCTGGTGGCATAATGAAGACGATGAAGGTGCACGATCGGCTGGGCCGGCCGCTCGCCAACCTGCGGGTATCGGTGACCGACCGCTGCAACCTGCGGTGCCAGTACTGCATGCCCGAGGCGGACTACGTGTGGCTGCCCCGCGACGACATCCTGACCTTCGAGGAGATGGAGCGCCTCGTCGACGTCTTCGCGGCGCTGGGCACCGACAAGGTGCGGATCACCGGCGGCGAGCCGCTGCTGCGCACCGATCTGCCGGACTTCGTCGCGCTGCTCGCCGGCAAGCCCGCGCTCCGCGACCTCGCCCTGACCACCAACGGCATCCTGCTCGCCGAGCAGGCCGCGGCGCTGCGCGGCGCGGGCCTGCCCCGCATCACCGTGAGCCTCGACACGCTGCGCCCCGACCGCTTCCGGGCCCTGACCCGCTTCGACCGCCACCGGGACGTCCTGCGGGGACTCGAGGCGGCCGCCGCCGCCGGTTTCGAGAGCGTGAAGATCGACACGGTGGTGATACGCGGCGTCAACGACGACGAGCTCGCGGCGATGCTGGAGTACGGCCGGCGCACGAACGCCGAGGTCCGGTTCATCGAGTACATGGACGTCGGCGGCGCCACCCGCTGGTCGATGGACGACGTGGTGCCGCGGGCCGAGATGCTGCGCCGGCTGTCGGCCCGCTACGGACGGATAGACGCCGTCGAGGAGGCCACCGCCGCCCCCGCGGACCGCTACACGCTGCCCGACGGCACGGTGTTCGGCATCATCTCGTCGACCACCCAGCCGTTCTGCCGGCGGTGCGACCGCAGCCGCCTCACCGCCGACGGGCTCTGGTACCGCTGTCTCTACGCCCGCACCGGCGCCGACCTGCGCCGGCCTCTGCGGGCCGGCGCCAGCCGCGAAGCCCTGCAGGAACGCATCGCGGCCACGTGGCGGCAGCGCGACGACCGCGGCGCGGAGCAGCGCCTCGCCGCCGCCGACCGCTCCACGTTCATCCCCGTCGAGGCCCTGCAGGCGCAGCCCCACCTCGAGATGCACACGCGCGGCGGCTGAGCACCGCCACCCGGGAATATACTGGGAGCGCTGGCGGCCTGGACCGTCGACAGACCCGGATTGGAGGCGCCATGACGCCGGAGGCGCGGACCGTCGCCGCGGTCGGCATCGCTCTGCCCGGTCTCGGGCGGAAGCTGGATTCCCACGTGCGCGTGCAGGGCGAGAACCTGCGAAACCGGAGGGCAGGGGCGACACGCTGATCGCGGCGTTCGTCAAGCCGAAGACATGAACGACTCGGCCCGACCGACGGCCGTTGCGACCCCCGCGTCCGACGCTTCCCTCACCGCCCTCCTCCATCCGCGCTCCCTCGCGATCATCGGCGCCTCGGACGACCCCGCCCGCATCGGGGGCCGGCCCCTGGCCTACACCCGCGAGGCCGGTTTCGCGGGGCGCATCTGGCCGGTGAACCCGCGGCGGGCCACCGTCCAGAACCTGCCCGCGTTCCCGACCATCGCCGACGTGCCGGAACCGGTGGACACGGCGGTCATCGCGGTGCCCGCCCCGGCCGTGGTCGAGACCGCCGAGGCCTGCGCGGCGGCCGGGGTGCGGGCCGCGGTCGTCTTCAGCGCGGGCTTCGCGGAGACCGGCGGCGAGGGCCGGCGGCGGCAGGACGCGCTGTCCGCCCTGGCCGGCGCGTCCGGCATGCGCATCGTCGGCCCCAACTGCCTCGGGGTCTACAACTCGGCGACCGGCTTCTACGGCACGTTCACGACGACCCTCGAGGCGGCGCGCCCCGTACCCGGCGGGGTCGGCCTGGTCAGCCAGAGCGGGGCCTACGGCAGCCATCTGTCGCTGCTCGCCACCCGCCGCCGCATCGGCATCCGGTTCTGGGTCACCACCGGCAACGAGTGCGACGTCGACGTCGCCGAGACCATCGGCTGGCTGGCCCGCCGCCCCGACGTCTCGGTGATCGTGGCCTACGTCGAGGGGGTCGCCGACCGCGGCCGGCTGCTCGGGTCGCTCGCCCTCGCGCGCGAGCGCCGCAAGCCCGTCATCCTCCAGAAGGTGGGCCGCACCGAAATCGGCGCGGACGCCGTGCGGTCGCACACCGCGGCCCTCGCGGGCAGCGACGCGGTGTACGACGGCGTGTTCCGGCAGTTCGGGGTCCACCGCGCCCGCGACGCGGAGGAGATGCTCGACGTCGCGTACGCCGCGGCCTTCGGCGCCTTCCCCGCCACCCGGCGGGTCGGGCTGATGAGCATCTCCGGCGGCGTCGGCGTCCAGATGGCCGACGAGGCCGTCGCCCACGGGCTCGACGTCGCCCCGATGAGCGGCCGCGCCCAGGCCCGGCTGCGGAGGCGGCTTCCCTACGCCTCGCCCCGCAACCCCGTCGACGTCACCGCGCAGGCGTTCAACGACCTCGACCTGATCCGCTCGAACCTCGACGTCATGCTCGAGGAAGGCGCCTACGACGCGATCGTCGCCTTCTTCACGTTCGTGGCCGCCGCCGAAGCCATGGTCGCCCCCATCCGCGAGATGCTGCAAGACGCCCGGCGGCGCCATCCCGGCCCCCTGCTCGTGCTGTCGATCGTGGGTCCGCCCGCCGTCGTTCGGCGCTACGAGGCGGCGGGATGCCCGGTGTTCGAAGACCCGTCGCGCGCCGTACGCGCCGTGGCCGCGCTGGCCCGCCTCGCCGAGAGCTTCGCCCGGCCCCCGGGAACCGCCGCCGCCCCGCCGGCCGCCCCGCCGCTGCCGCCGCCCCCCATCGACGAGGCGGCGGCGCGCCGCATCTTCGCCGAGGCCGGGCTTCCGGTCGTCGAGTCGCGGCGGTGCGGAACCGCCCGCGAGGCGGCGCAGGCGGCAGCCGCGCTCGGGTTCCCCGCCGCCCTCAAGATCGCGTCGCCCGACATCGCCCACAAGAGCGACGTCGGCGGGGTCGCGCTGAACCTCGACACCGCCGACGCGGTCGTCGAAGCCTTCGCCGCGGTCACCGGCCGGGCGCGGGCGGCGTGTCCGGAGGCCCGCCTCGAAGGCGTCCTGGTCTCCCCCATGGTCACCGGCGGCGTCGAGATGATCCTCGGCGTGCGGCGCGACCCGACCTTCGGCCCGGTGGTGACGTGCGGGCTCGGCGGGGTGTTCGTCGAAACGCTCCGCGACGCCGCGTTCCGCGCCGCCCCGTTCGACGACGCCGAGGCGCACCGCATGGTGCGCGAGCTGCGGGGATACCCCCTGCTCGCCGGCGCCCGGGGGCGCCCCCCCGGCGACGTCGACGCCCTCGCCGCGGCGCTGGCCGCCCTGTCGCGCTTCGCCGCCGCGCACGGCGGCCGCCTCGAGAGCGCCGAGTTGAATCCGGTGGTGGTGCGGCCGGCGGGACAGGGGGTGGTCGCCCTCGACGCCCTGATCGCGCCGCGGCGGTGAGCCGGCCGCAGGCGGCGCGGACGGAACGCCCGCCTCACCAGGCGTGAGAAGGGCGCACGTCGGACCGACGAACGACACGGTCAGGCGGCATGCATCGCCGCCCGAATGCAGCGGGCGTTTTTCGCCGCGGGCGGTCAGCCGACGGCGACCGGCTCACGGTCCTCGGTCTCCGCCTTGCCGAGACCCTGTATCTGGATGAGGCCGCTCTGCGCGGGCGCCTCCTGCTTCAGGACGTGCTGGCGGTAGAGCTCGGCCATCCGCTTGTTCTCGGCTTCCTGCTTCATCCGCTCGCGGGCCGCGAGCTTCTCCTGCCGGGCGTTCTTGGCGATGCCCTTCTCGTCGAGGTCGGTCTGCTCGCCGGCCGCCACCGCCTCGGGGTCCAGCACCAGGTGGTGCTCGGCGCTCGCCATCTCCACGTTCTTGCCCCCGGCGAAGATCTCGTGGCGGCCGTGCTCGTCGTACCACTTGGTGAGCGTGGCCGTCATGTGCATCTTCTCGATGATGTTGCGCCAGCCGACGCCGGTGTTGTAGGCGCAGAAGGAGATCTCCCCCTCCTGGGTGGCGTAGGGAATGATGCACCGCTCGGTGCGCCGGAAGTCGTAGTTGAAGAGGTCCTGGAACCACATGCCGGCGATGAACAGGAAGTTCCAGCGATCGGAGCGCCGCCTGGCGATGTCCGCCCGCGTCCGGTCGCCGGTCACCTTGCCGTAATCCTTCCCGGACGCGCCGAACGTCTTGTCGAACTTCTGCAGCAGGTCCCAGAGCTTGAAGTGCGTCGGCGCCTTGAACGGGTCGTAGTTCCGCATCAGGGCCAGGGCCATGCCGAGGATGGAGGCCCCGCGGCCGCGGCCGCCGTCGTTCACCCGGCCGAGGTCCCGGGCCAGCCGCTCCGCCTTCAGGAACGCGGTGACCGGCACCGACTCCTTCGTCTCCTTGTCGATCATCACCGCCATGCCCACGCCGCAGTTGGGATGGCACCCGCAGTTGAGCTGGCCCCAGTCGGCCCGCGGCCCATGGACGTGGTCGGCGGAATCGGTGAAGGTGCCCATGAACGAGATAGGGAACCAGTCGCGGACCGGCTCGCCGATGCCGGTCTGGTTCTTCACGTCGTGGGCGAGATGCGACAGGGTGTAGCGCTGGGCATGCCGCCGCTCGTCGGTGATCTCCTCGTCCCGCCCCGTGAACGACACCGGCTGGAACGACAGGAAGTTGATCTTCCGGGGATTGTCCAGCGCGAACTGCACGACCCGGCCGACCTGCTCGTTGTTGATGCCGTTGAGAATCGTGATGACGGGGACGATGTCGACCCCGGCCGCGTGCAGGTTCTCGATGGCCCGCAGCTTGACGTCGAACAGGTTGCCGACGAGGCGGTGCGAGTTGGCGGCGTTGCCGATGCCGTCGAACTGCAGATAGGCGTAGCGCAGGCCGGCGTCGGCCGCCGCCTGCGCGAAGTCCGCGCTCTTGGCGAACTCGATGCCGTTGGTGGCCGCCTGCACGCTGTTGTAGCCGACCTTGCGGGCGTAGCGCACGGCGTCGAGGAAGTACGGCGAGATGGTCGGCTCGCCGCCGGAGAACTGCACCGACATCTGCCGCTTCGGCTTGATCGAGATCGCGTTGTCGAGCAGGGTCCTGATGTCGTCCCACCCGAGCTCGTGGACGAACCCGACCTGGTTCGCGTCCATGAAGCACGGGTCGCACATCATGTTGCAGCGGTTGGTGAGGTCGATGGTCAGCACCGAGCCGCGGCCGTACTTGATGGTGCTGCTGCCGTGGTTGTGCAGCTTCTCGTCGTTGTGCGCCCGCATGTCGCTTCCGGGGAACGACTCTTCGAGATGCTTGAAGAACTCGGTGTCGATGGCCATCACGTCCTCGAAACGGCCATGCAGCGGGCAGTCCTTCACCATCAGGATCCTGCCGTCACGCTCGACGATGGTCGCCTTGATCTCGCCGACCTTCTCGTTCAGCAGGATCCGGTAGTCCTTCTTGCCGTCGAGAATCTCCTGCCGCGCCTCGCGGACGCACTTCGGGCAGAGCGAATCGGTCTCGCGGGGCCAACCCAGGGGCGGCTTGACCTTCTCGTGCGACTTCAGCAGCGGCTTGTCGGCCCAGGCCGGCGTGAACGACGGCCGCTGGTTGAACCGGTTGAGGAAATCGAACACCCGGAAGCCGGCGTCGGCGGCCAGCGTCAGGCCCTTCTCGGCGTACTTGATCGGTTTGCGCATCGTCGCTCCCGCGGATCGGCGGCGCCGTCGAAAGGTCCGATCCGGCCGGCGTTGCTCCGCCGGGGAACCGGTTCGATCCGGCGCACACCTTGTGCGACGCTAACGTAACCCGAACCGCGGCGGAAGCCGCGCACTTTCCCCCGGAATGGCGTTTCGGCGCCCCGAACGGGCATCCGCGGGGCTGATTGGCGCACGGCCGCCCCGGGCGGGCGGCGCGTTTCTCGCGGCGCCGCCCGCAACCAGCGGGCGTTTCGCCGCCAGCGGTCAGGCCGCGCCCTGCCGGAAGGTGAGGTTGAGCCGCCCGGCGAAGCCGTGCCCGGCCGGACCGGTTCCGGGAATTATGGACAGCACGCCGTGGTAGCGCAGCCGGCTGCGGCCCCCGAAGACGAACCCGTCTCCGGACGCCAGCCGCACCAGTTTCTTCGGCTCCCGGCGCGTGAACCCGCCGATGACGAACTTCGCGGTGTCGCCGAGCGACAGCGACACGATGGGCACGCCCGCCTCGAGGGTCTCGGGACGCTCGTCCTTGTCCTGGTGCAGCCCCATCCGGCCGTCGGCCTCGTAGTGGTTGAGGATGCAGACGTCGGGCGCGAGCCGCATGCCGGCCGCCGCCGCCACCCGCGACGCCAGCGCGGCCATGTCGGCGGGCAGGGGAAGGACGGTGCGGCCGTCGTGGTCGCTCCGCGCCGCCTCGTAGCGATAGGTCCGGGCGTTCCAGTGCCGGCCCAGGCAGACCATCCGCACCCGCATCAGGCCGCCGCCGCGCACGCGGGGGACGTACCACCCGGCCGGACCGTTGCCGATGGCCAGACACCGCGCGGCGAGGCGGCGCTGCTCCCGGGGCGCGAGGACCGCCGGCAGATGCAGCGCATCCGGATGCACTTCGATGCCAGCAGGCCGCATCGGCGCCATTTTATCCGGTCTCCGGACGCACCCGGAAACCGGCGCCGCGGCCCGCCGCGCCGCCGCGGAACGAAGTGCCGAATCGGCAGCCCGCGGCGGACGAACCACGCCGTCGGGCGGGGACGCGACGCCGCTCGCGACGCCGCGGGGCGTTTCGCCGCGGGCGGTCAGGACGAGGCGGCGCGCGGCTGCGCCGCGTCGCGTTTCGCCCCCGTCGCGGCGAGACGGGGACGGAACCGGAACCGGAACCAGAGCCGCACGCCGAGCAGCAGGGCCAGCACCGCCGCGTACGCCAGCGGCGGCCGGACGTCGATCTTGACCAGCCACAGGTAGTGCACGACGCCGGCGATCGCGGCGGCGTAGGCCAGCCGGTGCAGCCGGCGCCACCGCGCGCCGCCCAGACGCCGGATCATCGCGTTCGTCGACGTGGCGGCCAGGGGCACGAGCAGGACGAAACCCGCGAACCCCGCCGTGACGTAGCGGCGTTCCACGACGTCGTCGAGGATGAGGTCGAACGCGAAGAAGAAGTCCAGCACCACGTACGTGCCGACGTGCAGCAGGACGTAGAAGAAGGCGAACAGCCCGAACATGCGGCGGAAGGCGGCCGCCGCCGGCCACCCGAATAGCCGCCGCGCCGGCGTCACCGCCAACGCGATCAGCAGGAACCGCAACGCCCAGTCGCCCGTCCGGTGGGTGATGAACTCGATGGGGTTGGCGGACAGGTCGCCGGCGGCCGCGCGCTGGACGAGCATCCCCAGCGGGATCAGGCAGGCGGCGAACACCCACGGCTTCGCACGGCGCACCGACATGATCTTCCCGCCCCGGCCGGGCGCGGCCCCCCGAACCTCCCCCGCCGCGTCCACCTGTCAGTAGTACCGGCGCAGGTCCATGCCCTCGTAGAGGCCGGCCACCTGATCGGCGTAGCCGTTGAACATCCGGGTCCGCATCCGGTAGAACTCGCCGATCCGGCGCTCGCTCGCCTGACTCCACCGGGGGTGGTCCACCTCCGGATTCACGTTCGAGTAGAAGCCGTACTCGTTGGGTATCGCCACGTTCCACGAGTTCCGGGGCTGCTCTTCCACGAACTGGATCCGGACGATGGACTTGATGCTCTTGAACCCGTACTTCCACGGCACGACCAGCCGCAACGGGGCGCCCTGCTGGTTCAGCAGGGTCTTCCCGTAGACGCCGACCGCGAGAATCGTCAGGGGATGCATCGCCTCGTCCATCCGCAACCCCTCGACGTAGGGCCACTCGAGCGACCGGCCGCGCTGGCCGCGCATCTCGGAAGGACGATAGAGGGTCTCGAACCGGACGTACCGCGCCCGGGACGTCGGCTCGAACCGCTTGATGAGGTCCCCGAGGGGGAACCCCACCCACGGCACCACCATCGACCACGCTTCGACGCAGCGCAGCCGGTAGATGCGCTCCTCGAGGGGGTGGGGGGCCAGCAGCGTCTCGAGGGGCACGCCGCCGTCCGGCCGGTTCATCTCGCCTTCGACCCGGACCGACCAGGGATCGATGGTCATCTCGTGGGCGTAGCGCGCCGGATCGCCCTTGTCGAGCCCGAACTCGTAGAAGTTGTTGTAGGTGGTGATGTCCTCGAACGAGTTCAGCCGCTCGTCGGTGCTCAGCGGCGACTTCCGCAGGTCGGGTATCGGCTCCTGCGCCCGCGCGCGGCCGGCCGCCGGTCCGAACGCCAGCGCGCCGGCCGCCGCCCCCGACGCGGTGCGGATGAACTCTCGCCGGCTGCGGTAGACCGGCTCGGGAGTGATCTCCGACGATCGGACGTCCGGCGCCTGCCTGATCAACATGTCCTGCTCCAGTACTCCAGTCGAGTGGCGACGTATTCCTGCCCATGTTCGCTCCGGCGCGGCCGGCTTGTCAACGTTCAGCCGCCGTCCGAACGCCTCCGCGCCGGGTACGGCGCGGCCCGCCGCTCCGGAAGCCGGCCGGATACGGGCCCGGACGGCGCGGCGGGCCCGTCAACGATCGTCGTCGTCCGAACGCCTCCACGCCGGGTACAGCGCGGCCAGCCGCTCCGGAGGCCGGCCGGCCAGGTACAGGCCCAGGATGAGGAGGTTGGCGGCGGTGCGCCGCCACCAGCCGTCCCGCTCCCAGCGCCGCGCCGACACCGTGACCCCCAGGGAAGACCGCCAGAAGGGCCCCCGGGCGCGCATCCGCCGCACGAGGTCGGCGTCTTCCATGACCGGTATCGGCCGGTAGCCGCCGAGCCGCCGGAACAGGTCCCGCCGGACGAAGACCGCCTGGTCGCCGTAGGCGATCCCGAGCCAGCGCACGCGCCAGCGCACCCCCGCCTCGATGACGCGCGCCGGCCACCGGCGGGAGTCTATCCGCAGCCGGAAGCAGCCCCCGACCGCGCCGGCCGCCGCCGCCCGGCCGATCTCGTCGATCCATCCCGCGTCCGGCCGGGCGTCGGCGTGCAGGAACAGCAGCCAGGCCCCGGCCGCCCGCGCCGCCCCCGCGTTCATCTGCCGCCCCCGCCCCGGCGGGCTGTCCACCCAGACCACGTCGGGCCGCCGCCGGCGCAACGCGGCGACGGCGCCGTCCGCGGCGTCGCCGTTGACCACGACGACCTCGCACCGCGTCCGGACCGGCAACCGCGGCAGCAGCCCTTCGACCTGCGCCGCATCGCGCAGCACCGGAACGACGACCGACAGGGAAGGGACGGCCGGCGCCCGGGGCCCGACCGCCGACGTGGCCGCCATCAGGGAAGAACCCGGCCCGGACCCGGTCCGCCCGGCCCGCCGGTTCGCCGTTGCGCCGCCACCAGCCCGCGGTGAAACGCCGCGGGGCGTTCGCCGCGGGCTGCTATACTCTGCGGCCCATGAGCGCCGCCGACCCCCGGTTCACCGAGCGGACCGTCGCGTTTCTCGAAGCCCTGAAGCGGAACAACGACCGGGAATGGTTCAAGGCGCACCGGGCCGACTACGAGACGCACGTCCGCGCGCCCATGCTCGCGATCATCGAGCGGCTCGCGCAGGACTTCCCGCGCATCGCGCCGGACCTCGCCGCCTCGCCCCGGTCTATGTACCGCATCCATCGCGACACGCGGTTCTCGCCCGACAAGACCCCGTACAAGACCCACGCGGCGGCCGCGTTCACGCACCGGACGCTGCCGAAGAGCGAGAGCGCCGCCCTGTACTTCCACTTCGCGCCCGGCCAGCTCTGGATCGGCGCCGGGCTGTACGCCCCCGCGACTTCCCGACTGCATCGCATCCGGCAGCATATCGCAGCCGACCCCGGCCGCTTCCGGCGCCTCGTGGAATCGCCCGCGCTGCGGCGGCGGGGCGGCGTGCACGGCAGCAAGCTGCAGCGGATGCCCCGCGGCTTCCCCGCCGACCACGAGGCGGCCGAGCACCTGAAGCTGAAACAGTACCTGGCCGGAGGCGAGGAACCCGACCCGACGATCGCCCTCCGGCCCCGGTTCTACCGGACCCTGGTGCGGCGTTTCGAGGTCCTGGCGCCGTTCGTCGAGTTCCTCAACGCGCCGCTCGCCGCCGCCGCCGGGCTCGCGCCGGAACCTGCGCGCGGCCGGCCGCCGCGCGGGCGCCGCGCCCCCGCCGGGTGATGCGCCGGCGCGGACGGTGTTACCATGCGGGCGGCCATCGCGGGAGCGCAGGTTGTTCTTCGAGATCCTCGACATCCTCGGCCGCGGCGTGAAGCTGCGGTGCCCGTGCTGCGGGCACGGGCGGCTCTTCCGCACGCGGTTCCGCACCTACGACCGCTGCCTCTCGTGCGGTGAGCGCTTCGAGCGCGAGCCCGGACAGTGGTTCGGGGTGATCTACGTCAACCTCGGGCTGTCCGGCATCCTCCCGGCCTGCGGATATCTCGCCATCAACGCCTGGACCGCGTTGCCGGCCCCGCAGCAGCTCGGACTCCTGCTTCCCGTCGCCGCCCTGGGCCCGTTCCTCTTCTTCCGTCTCGCCACGGGTCTCTGGACCAGCATCATCTTCCTGGGCGAAGGACTCTACATTCAGTGGCCGAACCGGTAGCCGACGCCTCCCGCGACGCTCCCCGCCCCGACCCCGCCGCCCCGCCGCCGACCGCCTCCGCGTTGTTCCGGGTGACGAGGGCGTTCACGTTCGCCCGGTTCCGGAACATGTGGCTGGCCGCGTTCACGTCGGCGATCGGCACGTGGGTGCAACGCATCGCCCAGCAGTGGCTGATCCTGAGCCTGACCGGTTCGGCGTTCTTCCTCGGCCTCGACACGTTCCTCGCCGAGCTGCCGCTGCTGCTGTTCACCCTCGTCGGCGGGGTCGTCGCCGACCGCCACGACCGCCGCCACCTGCTGATGGGCTCGCAGGCCCTCCAGATGGCCAGCGCCCTCGTCCTCACCGCGCTCGTGTTCTTCGACGCCGTCGAGGTCCGCCACGTCCTGGCGCTGTCGTTCACCTCCGGCCTCGCCCAGGCGTTCGGCGGACCCGCCTTCCAGTCCCTGGTGCCGTCCCTCGTGCCCCGGCGGCACCTGCCCAACGCGGTCGCCCTCAATTCGATCCAGTTCAACCTCGCGCAGATGGTCGGGCCCGCCATCGGCGGGATGGTCATGGTGGGGCTCGGCATGACCGCCTGCTTCGGACTCAACGGCCTCTCGTTCCTCGTCGTGATCGCGGTCCTCGGCGTGATGCGGGTCCCCCGGCCGGCCCCGGCCGCGCGCGAGCGGATCCTCACCGAGCTGGGGAGCGGTCTGCGGTACGTGCGGCGCGACCGCGCGCTCCTCGGGCTGATGGCGCTGGCGTTCGCGACGACGTCGCTGGCCCTGCCGCTGCGGGCGTTCCTGCCGGTCTTCGCGGCCGGCGACGTCCTGCGGCTCAGCCGCATGATGACGACCTTCGGGGCCGGCGCGGTGGCCGGCGCCCTCGTCGTCGCCTGGCTGGGCCGTTTCGACCGCATGGGCCGGGCGCTCCTGAAGGCCCAGATCGTCTTCGGCGGCATCGTCGCCGCGTTCGCCCTGCTGCCGGTCGGCGGCGTCCGCTACCTGCTGCTGTTCCTCGGAGGCATGGCCTTCCTGACGATCGCCTCGCTGACCAACTCGCTGGTGCAGCTCGCCGTCCCCGACGCGCTGCGGGGCCGGGTCATCAGCATCTATCTGGTGGCGTTCCGCGGCGGCATGCCGCTGGGCAGCCTGGTCGCCGGAGCGCTCATCGCGCGGTTCTCGGCGCCGGCGGTCATCGCCGTGAACGGATGCCTGCTGTCGCTGGTGGCGGCGCTGTTCCTGCTCGGACACCGGCAGGTGCGGGAACTGTAGCGCGCCCCCTTGATTTCTCGCGGCGCTGCGCGAAAATGAGGGTACCGGCACTCGGAGGGCGATCATGACCAGGACTCCTGCATCCCGCGCGCCCGGTCCGCACCGGAAGCCGCGCGCCGGCACGGGCGCGCGGATCGCCGTCGTCAGCCTGGTGGTCGGGGGCGGGCTGCTGGCGGTCTGGCTGATCGACCACCTCGGCCGGTTGAACGATCGGATCGCGACGCTGGAGGTCGCGCGGGAAAGCGCCGACGACGAGGCTCGCGAACAGGCCGCGCGGGCCGACCGCGCGGAACGGGCCGCCCGGGAGGCCGCCACGGAGCGGGAGCGGGCCGAAGCGGAGGCGGAGACGGCGCGGCAGCAGACCGCCGAGGCGCAGCAGCAGACCGCCGAGGCGCAGCAGCAGACCGCCGAGGCGCAGCAGCAGACCGCCGAGGCCGAGGCCGAGGCCCGCCGGGTCCAGGAGGAAGCCGAGGCCACCCGCCGGGCCGCGGAAGCGGAGATGAACCGCCTGAACGACGCCCTGGGCCGGATTGCCGAGACCCGGCGCACCGCGCTCGGTCTGGTGATGAACCTCGACGAAGGCGCGCTGAAGTTCGATTTCGACCGGGCCGACCTGCGGCCGGCGAGCCGGGAGACGCTGTCCCGCATCGCCGGCATCCTCTTCACGGCGGAGGACTTCGCCATCACCATCACCGGCCACACCGACGCCCGCGGCGACGCGGAATACAACCGGCGGCTCTCGGAACGACGCGCGCGGGCGGTCGCCGGCTACCTCATCGAGGCGGGGCTCTCCAGCGCCCGCTTCACCGTCGAGGGCCTGGGCAAGGCCTATCCTCTCGACACCGCCGACACCGACGAGGCGCATGCCCGGAACCGGCGGGTCGAGCTCGGCATCGTGAACGCCCGCATCATCGACCCGCGGGAGGTCGAGCCCTGACGGCCCGCCGGCAGGGGGACGGAATCCCGGCGTGACCACCCACGGCGCCCTCCGCGAGATCGCCGGGCTGTTCCTGCGCCTGGGAGTCACCGCCTTCGGCGGGCCCGCCGCCCACGTCGCGATGATGCGCGACGAGGTGGTCGACCGGCGGCGCTGGCTGACCGACGCCGAGTTCCTCGACCTGCTCGCCGCGACCCACCTGATTCCGGGTCCGAACTCGACCGAGATGGCGATTCATCTCGGCTTTCGGCGCGGCGGCGTTCCCGGGCTGCTCCTGGCCGGCGGCTGCTTCATCCTGCCCGCGAGCCTCATGGTCGGCGGTCTCGCCTGGGCCTGGGTCCGCTTCGGCGACACCCCTCAACTGGACTGGGTGATGTACGGCGTCGGACCGGTCATCGTCGCCATCGTCGCGCAGGCCCTCTGGAAACTCGGCGCCGCGGCGGTCAAGGGACCGCTGACGCTGCTGGTCGGCGTGACCGCGGCGGCGCTGGCGCTGCGGGGCTGGAACGAACTCGCGCTGCTCGCCGTCGGCGGCGTCGTGACGGCGGGGGCCCGCCTGGGCCGCCCCGGCCTCGCGGCGATCGCCGGCGCGTTCCTGTCCGGGGGGGCCGCCCTCGCCGCCGGCGCCGGTCTCGCGACGCCGGTCACCCTCGCCCGCCTGACCTTCTTCTTCCTCAAGGTCGGGTCGGTCCTGTTCGGCAGCGGCTACGTCCTGCTCGCGTTCCTCCGGGCCGACCTCGTCGACCGCTGGGGCTGGCTGAGCGACGCGCAACTGATCGACGCCATCACCATCGGCCAGGTCACCCCGGGACCGGTCTTCACCACCGCCACGTTCATCGGCTACGTACTGCACGGGTGGAGCGGCGCGCTGCTCGCCACCGTCGGCATCTTCGCGCCCGGATTCCTGTTCGTGGCCTGCTCGCAGCCGCTCGTCCCCCGCCTCCGGGCCTCGGCCGCCACCAGCGCCGTCCTCGACGGCGTCGTCGTCGCGTCGCTCGGTCTGATGGCCGCGGTCACCTGGAACCTGCTCCGCGCGACGATCGTCGACCCGGGGGCCGCGGCGCTCGCGCTCGCCGCGGCCGGCCTGCTGTTCACGACCCGCCTCAACTCCACCTGGCTGGTGCTGGCGGGCGGGGCCGTCGGCGCCGTCCTGCGGAGCGCCGCCTGAGCGCGTCCGCCCCGCCCCGGCGGCCGGGATCATGGGCGGCGAGGGGCGGCGACGCGGCCGAGAGGTCGCGCGGCGCCGCGCGCCGGGCCCGGCGTCGGCGCCGGGGGCGCGGACGCCGGCTGGGTTGGTTGGGCGGCGAGAGGCGGCGAACGCGGCCGAGAGGTCGCGCGGCGCCGCGCGCCGGGCCCGGCGTCGGCGCCGGGGGCGCGGACGCCGGCTGGGTTGGTTGGGCGGCGAGAGGCGGCGAACGCGGCCGAGAGGTCGCGCGGCGCCGCGCGCCGGGCTAGAATTGTGCGGGCTCGCCGGGCGGGCGCCGACCCCCGCGCGGGGAAGAAGGAATGGGACCGACGGTGTGCGTCTACTGCCGGGAGGAGGCCGCGACCCCCGAATGGGCGCCGTTCTGCAGCGAGCGGTGCAAGCTGCTGGACCTTCGGAACTGGGTCGACGGCCGCTATCGCGTTCCCGGAGACCCCGCGCCGGTGGCGGGCGGCGACGACGGAGACCGACAGCCCTGACCGCCCGCGGCGAACCCGTCTCACGCCTCGTCAGGCGGGCGTTCTCCGCCCGCTGGCGCACTCGGCGTTCGTCGGCGCGCTTCGGGCGCGGTGAGACCCGGGGGGTTCCACCACGGACTGCCGACGGCGGCGGCGTCCGCCGCCCCGGGCGGGCCCGCGGCGCCCGATGCGGCGGCGGCGCCGCTCGAATGCGGAGGGGATCCGGCCGCCGGGCGCGAAAGCGCGCGGCGGCGGGGCCGGCGGCCGGACACGACACGATTCCTGGAACCGGGAGCGATCGCGAACCGACATGGCTGACACGCTGACGATTACCGACAACCGCACCGGAAAGCAGTACGAGATCCCGGTGGTCGACGACACCATCCGCGCCATGGATCTCCGGCAGATCAAGGTCGACCCGGACGACTTCGGGATGATGTGCTACGACCCCGCGTTCCTGAACACCGCCTCGTGCCGGAGCGCGATCACGTACATCGACGGGGAGAAGGGCATCCTGCGGTACCGCGGCTATCCGATCGAGCAGCTCGCGGAGCGGAGCACGTTCGTCGAGACCGCCTACCTGCTCGTGCGCGGCGAGTTGCCGACCGAGGGCCGGCTCGCGGACTGGCGGGACGATCTGTCCAAGCACGTGATGCTGCACGAGAGCGTCAAGAAATTCGTCGAGGGCTTCCGCTACGACGCGCATCCCATGGGCATCTTCCTGAGCACGGTCGGCGCCCTGTCGACGTTCTATCCCCTCGCCAAGCGCATCGACGACCCCGCGTCGCGGCGCCTGCAGACGGTCCGGCTCATCGCCAAGGTGCCGAGCATCGCCGCCTACGCCTACCGGCACAGCGTCGGCAAGCCGTACGTCTACCCCGACAGCGAGCTCAGCTACACCGGCAACTTCCTGTGCCAGCTCTTCAAGCGCACCGAGCCCGTCTACCGGCCGAACCCGGTGCTGGAGCGCGCCCTGGACGTGCTGTTCATCCTGCACGCCGACCACGAGCAAAACTGCAGCACGAGCGCGATGCGCAACATCGGCAGCTCGAACGCCGACCCGTACGCCGCGATGGCCGGCGCCGCCGCCGCCCTCTACGGACCGCTCCACGGCGGCGCCAACGAAGCGGTCCTGCGCATGCTGACGAAGATCGGCTCCGTCGACAACGTGCCCGCCTTCGTCGAGAGCGTCAAGAACGGCGAGGGCCGGCTCATGGGGTTCGGTCACCGGGTGTACAAGTCGTACGACCCCCGCGCCAAGGTCATCAAGGCCACCGCGAACCAGGTCTTCGAGGTGACCGGCCGCAATCCCCTCCTCGACGTCGCCCTCGAGCTCGAGCGCATCGCGCTGGAGGACGAGTACTTCGTCGCGCGCAAGCTCTACCCCAACGTCGATTTCTACTCGGGGCTCATCTACCAGGCGATGGGGTTCGACCCCGCGATGTTCCCGGTGCTGTTCGCCATCGGCCGCACCGCCGGCTGGATCGCGCAGTGGGAGGAGCTGCTGTCGGACAAGAGCCGGAAGATCGCCCGGCCGCGGCAGATCTACGTCGGCGCGGCGCAGCGCGACTACGTCGCGATGGCCGGCCGGTGAGCGGGAGGAAAGCGCCGGGCGGCGGGCGCCGGCCGCCGCGGGCGGCTCGCGACGGCCGGCCGGCGGGCCGAGCCGGTCCGGGCAACCCCGCGGGCGGCCCGCGATGGGCCGGCCGGCGAGCCGGGAAGCGGCTACGGTCCAGCAGGCGCCGGGCTCCCGATGGCCGGCCGGTGAGCGGAGAAGCGAAGCCGATCCGGGCAACCCCGCGCTCGCGGCGGCTGGCCGGTGAGCGGGAAACCGCGGGCGGGGCGGCGTCAGCGCCGGCGGAGGCGCGCGTGGAAGTCCTGCTCGCTGTCGCAGGCGAGCGCCGCGGCGAAGACGGCGTGGGCCGGCGCCTCGTCCGGGACGCCGGCGAGCAGGTTCTCGGAACACGCGATGCCCCGCGATTGCAGGACCGCCCGCACCGCCGCGGCCCGTTCCTCCGTGGCGCCCTCCACTCGTCCCCGCGCCTCGCCCTCCGCCCGTCCCTCGGCCCGGCTCTGCTCCCGCAACGAACGCAGCAGCGGGTCGTCGTCCGGTCCCGTGCCGTCCCGCGCGCCCAGCGTCCGGCCCAGGCGTTCCAGATCGGTGTGGGTCCAGCCGGACGGCTCAGCTTCGTTCAGCGCGGTGTGGATTGCGGACGCGCGCCACCCGGGGAACGCTCCGCTCACCGGCGACTCCCGGTACGCCCCCGCCACGAGCCGGTAGATCGTCAGCCCCGGCCGCCGGCCGCGCGGCCGGCTCGGCGCCCGCTGGTCCGGCACTTCCACCCACACCTCGGGAAAGCCCCACGACTCGTACAACCGCAGCTTCCCCCGCCGCACGTCCGTCGTGTGGTCCACCTCCAGCACCACGTCGGGGTACGGATGCTCGTCCACGACCATCTTGCCGGCCGCCAGCAGCCGGCCGTCCACGCGCGACGGATACAGGTACACGACCTGATCGGCCTCCATCACGCGGCGCCGCCGGCCGTGCTCGTCGCGCACCATGAGGTCCGTCGAGCCGTAACACCGGATCGGCGACCCGCGCACGGCGGCGATGCGCTCGACCAGTCCGGCCAGACCGTGGGCGGGGCTCTCGTGGGCCGGGGAGACGTCGCAGACCAGCCAGGCGGTCTCCGTCTCGGCGTCCCAGACTTCCAGCCGCCCGTCGTACTCGTCGAACCCGGCGGCGGTCATGGGAACCGCCGTGCAGCCGACGAACTCCAGATCGGAGAGCGCCGGTTCCGGCGCCGTCCGACCGTCAGCCTTCCGCTTCGCCCCGCTGCCCTTGCGCATACGGCATTATAGGCATGGATCCGGCGACGCGGGAAACGCCTCCCGGAATCAGGACGCGATCCCCCGATAGGCGACCACCACCACCGTCACGTCGTCGTTCCGCGGGGCGCCGGCGGTGAACCGCTTCACGTTCGAGAGCAAGTGCTCCAACTGGACCGGCGCCTCCCGGCCGGGGGCGCCGGCGATGCTCTCGAGGATGCGCCGGTCCTCGAACTCGGCGCCGGCCGGGTCGAGGGCCTCGGACACCCCGTCGGAGAAGAGCACCAGGAAGTCGCCCGGCCGCATCCTGACCGACTCCTCGGCGAACGGCATGCCGTCGAACAGCCCCATCGGCATGCCGCCGGTCTCCAGCCGGCGCACGGCGCCGCTCCCGTCGACCAGGAACGGCGGATTATGCCCGCCGTTGCAGAAGGTCAGCGTGCCGTCGGGGTCGAGCCAGGCGTAGAACAACGTGACGTACCGGCCCTCGATGGCCCGCCGGACGAGGGCGGAGTTGAGCCGGCTCAGAGCGTCGGCGGGACCCGGGGCGACCGCCGTCTGCGCGGCGAGACTGCCCTGGGTCAGGGCCGCGAGCAAGGCGGCCGGCGGCCCCTTGCCGGAGACGTCGCCGAGCGCGAAACCGAACCGGCCGTCCGGCAGATCGACGTACTCGAAGAAGTCGCCGCCGATGGACCGGCACGGCAGCATCTCGGCCGCGGCGTCGAAGAACGGTCCGGTCCGGCCGCGGGTCGGCAGCAGCGCCTGCTGTATCTCGGCCGCGGTGGCCATCTCCTGGTCGAGCCGCGCCTTCTCGACCGCGGCCCGGTAGAGCCGCGCGTTGTCGATGGCCACGGCCGCCTCGGCCGCGAGGGTCTCGAGGGTCGCGGCGGTCTCCGGCGCCAGCAGCGCGCCCCGCGTGCGGCTGTCGAGATAGAGCACGCCGATGCGCCGGTCCTCGGGGGCCGTGTCCTGCGACTCGACGTACCGCACCAGGCGCAACGGTACGCACAGGACGTTCCGGATCCCCAGCGCGACCGTGCCCTCGTGCTGGTCGGCCAGACCGCCGTCGAGCAGGTCCGTCTCGATGCGCGGCCGGCCCGCGCGGAACACCTCTTCCGGGATCTTCCGGCTGGTCTGGAACGTGTCTCCCGGCAGGGTCGCCCGGTCGTGCGAGCGGGCCAGCGTGAATTCGAGCCGGTCGTCCGCGCCCGCGAGCATGATGAAGCCGCGTTCGGCCCGGCTGACGGCGATCGCCGAGTCGATCACCATCGCGAGCACGTCGTCCAGCACCCGGCCCGAGCTCAGCGCCTTCAGCCCCTCCAGCAGCACCGCCACCTGGCGCATCTCGTGGACGGCGGCGCGCTCCGGCGACGCGGCGGCGGGGGCGTCGTCGTCGCACAGAAAGACGAACTCCGCCCCGTCCCGCTGGCCGAGCCGGACCCGATCGCCGTGGACGAGCCGGTGTTCGGTGACCGCCTCGCCGTTGACGAAGGTGCCGTGGCGCGACCCGCGATCGCAGAGGCGGAAGCCGTCGGCGGCGGCGGTGATCTCGGCATGGACGCGCGACACGTCGCTGTTCGTCAGGTGCAGGTCGCTCCCGACCCGCCGCCCGATGGTGAACGGGGCCTTGTCCACGGCGACGACGCGCTGGCCGCGCCGGTCCCGAACTTCGAGCCTAGGCCCGGCCACGGAACCCCCCGGCGTCCGGCCGCATCCGCTCGGAGGAGGGCGGCGGCAGCTCGCGGTACCGACCCAGCCATCCCGTCCCGAACAGCATCCAGCCGATCAGCCCCAGGACGGCCAGTGCGAGCAGCAACGCCCAGGGCCGCCGCCGGGGGCGACCGGCCCGGGCCGGCTCGCGGCGCCGCCGGGTGGTCGCGGCGCCGCATCGGAAGCAGATCAGCGCCTTGTCGGCTATCTCGGTGCCGCAGGCCGCGCAACGCATGAATCAGGGCTCCTGCCGGCTCGACGCCAGACGCCGGATCTGCCGCGACACCCGCGCCAGATCGACCAGCGTGCGTTCGAGATCGTCGCGGTACGCCCGCGCCGGCATGCGCGGCCGGGCCGCCTTCAGCGCGCGCACGGCCTCCACGAGCGCCGCCCGCCGCGCCAGCAACGCGGCCGCCGCGGGGTCGGCCGGAGGCGGCGCGCCGGGGCCGGCCCCGACGTGGAGCCGGGCCGCGAGGGCGCCGTCGGGACCCGGCTGGCCGGCCTCCCGGCCGCGCCCGTCGCCGTCGTCGTCGATCCGCGCGCGCTCCGTCGCCAGCCGCCCCCGCCGCCGGTACCACCGCCGCACCCCGGAGCTGGCGAACTCGAACGCTTCGAGCACTGAGACGCGGCCGTCCCGGTCCTCGTCGGCGGCGGCATCGGTCAGCGCGTCGACGAAGAACCGCGGGAAGACGGTGTCGTAGCGCTGCGCCGCCGACCCGGTCGCGGTCACCACGACGCGCCCGGGCGCCGACAGCCGCTGCAGGAACGGGAAGCTCGCGCTGCCGGTGTTGACGAAGACGAGGCGCCCCGGCAGCGCGCCGAGCCACCGGTCCCACTCCCCCGCTTCGAGGTCCGGGCCGACCAGGTTGAACTTCGCGTCCACGCCGTCGAACGAACCGTGACCGATGAGGACGACGTACAGGACGTCGCCCTCCTCCATGCGGCCGGCCAGCTCGTCCACCGCCCGTCGGACGCCGGCCCGCGACGCGCGCCCCGCCCCGGGACCGGGCGTCTCCGCCAGCACGATCAGGTGGTCGCCGTCGAACCCCGGCAGACCGCGCAGGGCGGTGACGAGGGCCGTGCGCCACTGCGCGTGCTTCTCGCGGAACCCGGCTCCCCCCGAGGCGCCGCTCACCACCAGGGCGTACCGGTCGTCGGCGGCCAGCGCCGCCGGCCCGACGGCGAGGACACCCCCGAGCAGGGCCGCGGCGGCGCAGCCCCGGGCGCGGTTCATCGCAGCCCCCACCGGCGCCGCAGCACCCATTCCGCGGAGAGCAGACCGACCAGGACCAGGAACCCCCGGACGCTGTCCCAGGCGTCGCGCAGGACCGGGTCGGGGGGCGCGCCGAGACCCGCGCGCACCGCGCTGGCGAGCCGGTCGACGCCGCCGAGGTCGAAGTACCGCCCGCCGCCCGCCCGCGCGAGCCGCCGCAGCAGGCGGTCGTGGCGGCGGGGCTCGCTCAACTCCGGGTCCGCGCCCCCCACCAGCACCGAAGCGCGCGCCGGCGGGAGGGCGGCGCCGCCGTGCTCGACGACCGCCGTCACCCGGTGCGCGCCCGCCCCCACCGGCGCGGTTTCCACCGCGTAGCGCCCCGGCCGGCCCGGCCGCGGCGACGCGGCATGCTCCCGTTCGCCGCCGTCCGGACCTCGCACGCGGACCCGTACGCGGGCGTCGGTCAGCGGCGCGAACCGTTCGTCGGCCGCCGCGATCTCGATGCGCAGCGCCTCGCCCGCGGAGCGCCCGCCGTCGACGCGCAGCGTGACGCGATCGGGCGCGCCGCCCCCCAGCCAGCGCACCGTCTGACGCCAGAACCGCTCGTAGGTCCGGTCGGTCGACGGGGCCAGCATCCGCCAGCGCCACGACGCCTCGCCCGCGAACACCATGGCGCGTCCGCGCCCGAAGCGCTGCACGGCCACCACCGGGGCCGGCGCGGACTCGCGGGCGGCCACCGCCAGCACCGCCGCACCGGGGCGGGGCGGCCCCATCGGCACGATGCGCCCCAGGGCGGGCATCGCCCTCCAGCCCGCGGACGTCGCCTCGACGCTCGCGCCGAGACGCATGACCGGGTGCCCCTCCCCGTCCGGGGTCAGGGCGATGCGCGACGGGCCGGCGCCCGGCCCGAGGACGCCGGACCGGTCCTCTTCCCGCAACTCCAGCGGGAGCAGGGCCTCCAGGGGCGTCGCCCGGAACCCGCGCCCCGCGAACGAGCGGGCGCCCATGACCAGCAGACCTCCCCCCCGCTCGGAAACGAACGCCGCCGTGCTCTCGACCCACGGCGGGCGCAGCCGCTCCGGCTCGACGTTCCCGAGAATGACCGCGTCGTACCGGAACAGCGCCTCGCGCGTGGCCGGAAACCCGCCGGCCAGCGCCGGGGCGCGGTCGGGGGCGCCCTGGACGTAGAAGGTGGGTTCGCCCAGGTCGTTGCGGCCCTTGTCGATCACCGCGTCGACCACGACGCCGGGGTCGCGGCGGAGGGCCCGCTTCAGGAAGGCGTGCTCGTAGCCGGGCCCGCCCTCGACCAGCAGCACGCGCCGGGGCCGGCCGGGGGGCGGCACGAGCACGCGGCGCACGTTGTTCTCCGCCACCGGCTCGCCCGCGGCGACGGGGACCTCGACGGTGTAGAGGGTCGCGCCCTCCGGCGCGGGCGACACCGGCACGACGGTCCGGGTGACGGCGCCGTCGCCCGGCGGACGCACCGTCACCACCCGCACGAGGCGGCCGCCCTCGAGCACGCGGACCTCGAACGGCTCGGCCCCGAACCCGTGGCCGACGGTCGAGAAGGCGAGGTCGACGGCCGACCCGGCGGCCACCGGGCGGCCGGCGCTCAGGTCGAGCACCTCGCGGTCGCGCGCGGCCTCGGGGGCCCCGACGCCCACCGTGAAGACGGGCGGCGACGACGGCGCGGAAGGGGCGGGAGCGCGGGCGCCGGTGTCGGCGCCGTCGGACACCAGCACGACGCCGGCCAGCCGGCGGCCCGGGTAGCGCGTCCCGACCTCGGCGAGGGCGCCCGTCAGATCGCTCCAGCGCGCCTCGGGGCGCACGGCGGCGAGGTCGATCGGCTCGAGCCGTTCGCCGACGCCCCACGGCTCGACCCGCACGTCGCCGCCGAGCGCGGGAATCAGGTGGTCGCGGACCGCGGCCACCGCCGCGTCGAGGCGGCGCGCGCCGCCGGCGTCGGCGATGCCCATGCTGCGCGACCGGTCGAGGAGCACCGCGAGCACCGGACGGCCGGCGGGCGCCGGCTCCACCCGTACGGGCCGGGCGAGCACGACGAGGATGAGCAGGAAGGCGGCCAGCCGCAGCCCGATCAGCACCGCCCGGCGCGGCCGCGCGAGCGTCCGCGGGCAGCCCCGCACGGCGGCGAAGGCGAAGGCGGCGGCCAGCCCCAGCGTCACCCACCACGGCCACGACGCGGCGAAACGCATCACCGGACGGCCGGCGGGGCGCCGGCGAGCGACCGATAGTAACGCTCCACGAGACGCCGGTAGCGCTCCGGCACGGCGTCGTCGGTCCCCGCCGCGTACCGGTTTCGGACCGCCCGGTCCGCCAGCGCCCGCGAGAGGTCCTGCTCGACGCGCCGCAGGGCGGTGACCAGACCGCGGCGCAGCGACGTCCAGCGGGCGAAGTCGAGCCGGGTCGGGTCGGCGCCGGGAGCCGACCGGCTGCGCCACTGCCGCGCCCAGCTCTCGAGGTCGGCGGCCAGCCCGGGATCGATCTCTGCGAGCGCCCGCAGCAACCCGGGATGCCCGGCCAGCTCGCCGGCGGCTCCCCGCGCCGCGTCCCCGGCCGCGCCGGCCCCGCCCCCGCCCGGCCGGTCCGAGGGCGGGGCGCCGGGTCCCGACGGTCCGCCGTCCCCGCGCGACCGCCCGTCCGTTGCGCCGGAGGAGAGGCCGGACGGGGACGCCGACGCGGTCCGTTCCGCGGACGCGGACTCGCCGGAGGACGCCGCCGCGCCGGAGCGCGCGTCGCCGGAGGACGCCGCCGCGCCGGAGGACCCGGAATCGCCGGAGGACCCGGAATCGCCGGAAGACGCCGACTCCCCGGACGCCCCCGCCTCCCAGGAAGACGCCGCGGCCCCTGAAGACTCCGTATACCCGGAGGACCCGGAATCGTCGGAGGACCCGGTAGACGCCGACCGCGAGCCGGAGGACGCCGCGTCCCCGGAAGATTCCGCCGAGCCGGGGGACTCGCCGCCGCGCGCCGCCCCCGCCGCGTCGTCGTCCGTCGACGCCCCTTCGATCCGCCGGCGCAACCGCCGGGCGGTCTCGAGCGCGGCCACCAGCCGCCGCCGCTCGCCGTCCGCGTCCTGCAAGCGTTCCGCGAGCCGCCGCAGGGCCTCCGCCGCCCGGTCCCCGTGTCCGCGCGCGGCGTCCCCGTCCTGCCGGCCCAGGCCGTCGGCGGCCCGCCGCATCTGCTCGGCCGCCTCGCGCAGGGCGGCGCGGTCCGCCGCGTCGGCGTCGGAACGCCCGTCGGCGCCGGGCTGCCGGCCGGCCTGTTCCGCCAGGGCTTCGAGCTCGGCCCGCAGCGCCTGCTGCTCCCGCCGCAACCGTTCCAGCCGGCGGCGCCGTTCCGCCGCCGCGCCGGTCTCCGCGGCCCGGCGCAGGCCGCGGTTGATCCGCTCCTGCCGCCGCGCGAGTTCCTCCAGGCGGTCGGGCGCCTCGTCCGCGCCGGGCGGCGGCGCGCCGGGCGGGCGGGCGGTCTCGTAGCTCGTCTCCTGCTCCCGCCGCAACTCCCGGTCGAAGAGGGCCGAGAGTCCAGTTGCGCCTGTCCCCCCGCCCCCCGGCCCGCCTGCCTCGAGACCTGCCGGCGCCGGACCGCGGCCCGGGCGGTCAGCAGGTGGTTCAGCGCCTCGTTCTCGTGCGGCAGCGCCGACGCCGTGTCCAGCGCGGCCAGGGCCGTCTCGGCCGCCGTCATGGCCTCGACGGCGGCGTCCAGGGCCCGGCGCCGGACCTCCGCATCGGCGTCGCCGACCGTGGCCCGCGGGCCCGGCCCCGACGACGGCCCCGCCGCGCCCGCCGCCGTGTCGCGCAGGCTCCCCTGCGCCTCCGCCACCGCCCGGACGTCTTCCGCGCGCCGGTCTTCGGGCCGCCGATCGAGCCGCCACGTGGCCACGACGATCTGCTTCTGCCGCGCCGCCAGCCTGCCGATCTCGGCCTCCCGCGGCCCCGGGCCGCCCTGGCCCGGGGCTTCCTCGAACGCGTTGTCGAAGGGTCGGACCTCCAGGAAATAGAGGTCGGAGCGCGCCTCGGTCGAGACGCCGGCGGGACCCGCGTCACGGACGCGCGCATGGTAGGTGATGAAGTCGCCGGGCTCGACCGACAGGTCCTCGACGAACAGGGTGCGCACGCCGGCCACGGCCGGGCGCCGCGCGGGGAGGTCGAAGGGGAGCACCCGTTCCTCCCGCCCCGCCACCGCGTAGACCAGGTCCAGGCCCGCGACGGCGTGGTCGTCGTCGGCCCGCACTTCGATGGTGACCTCCTCGAGCGGGGTGACCTCGCGGTCGCCGCCGGGCCGCAGCACCCGCACCGCGGGGGGGCGGTCGGTCACCGCCCGGATCACGTAGCCGGCCGCACCGCGGTTCGACAACCCGTGCGCGTCGACCACGCGCACCGCGTACCCGCCGTCGCCCTCGACCGCCAGCGCCCCCGTGCGGCGGCCGTCCCCGGCGTCGGCCAGGGCCACCCGCCGGCCGCCGGACAGCACCAGCGCGCCTTCCGCCACCGGCTCGTCGGTATGCACCACCAGCCGCGCAACGGTACCGGCGGGAGCGAACAGGTCGCCGCCGTCCTCCTCGACCCGCGGGGGAAGTCCGGTGAAGGCGGGATACGTGTACTCGACGTCGATCCGCGTCACCCGCGGCGGCGACAGCGCCTCGACGAGATAGTCGCGGCTGGTGAACCCGGCCGCGCCGACCCGGTAGCGGAAGCCGCGGGTGACCGAGGGGAACTCCGCGAGCCAGCCGCCGCCGCCGGCCGGCCGCATGCGCACGTCGCGCGGCGTCCCGCCGTCGAGCACCGACAGCACCGGCGGAGTGCGGCCCCGGAAGCCGTTCCCGCCGCTGGACCGCACGCGGACGCGGAGGGGCTGCCCGGCCACGAGACGGAAATCGCCGGGGTCGACCACGAGATGGGCCGCGGACGGCGCCGCGCGCAGCCAGGCGGCGGCCGCGAGGCGGCCGAGCGGCGCGGACCCCAGGGCGGCCACCGCGGCGAGCAGGGCCAGAGCCGCCAGTCCCCGCCCGGCCGCCCGCCGCACCCCGGCCGGGGGGACGACGCGGGCGAGGTCGATGCCGCCGAGGCGTTCGGCGGCGTCGGCGAGCAACAGCTCATGGAAGCCCGCGGCCGGCCCCGCCCCCGCGAGCGCAACGGCGCTGGCCACCCGGTCTTCCAGCTCGGGGCAACGTTCTTCGACGAACCGCGCCACCCGCTCGTCCGAGGGCGGCCGGCGCAACGGCCACACCACGCGCGCGGCGAAGGCGAGGGTCGCGAGGGCCACGGCCCCGGCCACCGCCAGCAGGGGCGCGTCCGGCGGCGCGAGGAGCGCCTCGGCGGCGACGACCACCAGCAGGCCGACGCCGGCGCCCCCCACCACGCGGACGATAGCGCGCAGCCAGCGGACCGCCAACCAGCGGCGCCGGACCCGGTTCAAGGCGGTCCGCAACGCCGCCCCGTGCCCGTCACCCATGGCGCCCATTGTCTCACCCGTCCGGGAGACCGGCAAACCGGCCGCGGCACGCGGCCGGGTCGGGCACCCTGGCGGCGGCCGGTCGCCGCGGTGCGGCGGGAGGCGTCGCGATCACGCCATCAGTCGTTCCCCATCAACTGGCTCACGGACAGCCCGACGTCCCGCGCGATCTGGCGCAGCAACACCGGCGAGACGTCCCGGCCGCCGTGAAACGGAACCGTGGTCGTGCGCCCGTCCGGATGGCGAAACCTCTTGTGGGCGCCGCGCTGCCGTACTTCCCTGAAACCGATCCGTTGGAGCAACGCCACGACCTCACGAGGTTTGATCACCGGGGTCCGGGCCATCGTCTCACGCGACGCGGATCTGCTGCACCCCGACGAATTCGCTCTCCGTCACCACCTCGCCGTCCTCGCGGAGCAGTTCGATGACTTCCCGCAGATTCCCCTGCAACTCGTCCAGCGTCTCGCCCTGACTGTGGGCACCGGGGACGCCGGGCACCCAGCCCACGTAGAGTCCCGTGTCGGCATCTCGCTCCACGACGGCGGTGTACATCTTCATGCTCATAGAATAGCGCCCGCAGCAACCCGGGATGGCCGGCCAACTCACCGGCGGCCCCCCGCGCCACGTCCCCCGACCGCGCCGGGTCCCGACGATCCGCCGTCTTCCCGCGCCCGCCCGCCGCACCGGAGGCCGGACGGGGACGCCGACGGGATCCGTTCCGCGGACGCGAACTCGCCGGCTGTCGAACGCGGCCGCAGCCAGGCGGCGGCCGCGAAAGCGCGCAGCCAGCGGACCGCCAGCCAGCGGCGCCGGACCCGGTTCAAGGCGATCCCAGCGCCGCCCCGTGCCCGTCAGCCATGGCGCCCATTGTCTCACCCGCCCGGGCAGGCGACAACCGGCCGCGGCCCGCGGACGAATCGGGCGCGGCCGGGCCATGCTCATGCGACGCGGATTCCGCCGCACGCCGACGAACTCGCTCTCCGCCGCCACCTCGCTGTCCTCGCGGAGCAGCTCGATGACTTCCCGCGGTTTCGCTTCCGACTCGTCCAGCGTCCGGCCCTGACCGCGGGCGCCGGGGACGCCGGGTACCCAGCCCACGTAGAGTCCCGTGTCGGCATCTCGCTCGTCCCAACCCGGCCGAGCACGACGACGCGCGCGGCGCCCGCCGACGGAGATCTGTGATACACTGCGCGCCTTCGGCGGGTGCGTCGCGCAGACCGGGACGCGCCGTTCCGGTCCGTGACCTTCGTTTCTTCGCGGGCTCGCGCCGCGGGGCGCGAACGGGGGTGGCCCTGACACCGAACAGCCGTCGTAGTAAAGTAGTCACACGCATGGGGCTCTCCTCCTCGCGGGTTCGTTGTGCACACCCATGAGACCAGGAAGCCCCTGCGTTTGAAACCGCCCCGGCCGGGCGCGACGACGCACGCGGCGCCGACGCTCCGACACCGGCCGGCCGCCGGCGGTTCACGGCCCGCGCCGCGGCGGTCGGCGCCGTCAGCCGGTTCCCGCCCCGACCACCGCACGGTGCGACGCCCGCGTGTCGTGGACGGCCGGGACGACTCGTCCAGGCCGGGCCGCAACGCCCATATTATAACTGCTGTCTGGGCGGAGGGACGGACGGCGTGTCACCCGAAGGGCCGGAGCGGAACGGAGGACGCGCGAAGCGCGTTGACACGCCGTCCGGCCCGCAGCCACTTCGACGGGACCTGCCCCGCCGTGCGGCCGGTCAGGTGAACGCCCCCGGTCGGTCGACTCCCGGAAGCTGCCGGCGTTGTCGGCACCCCCGCCGATCCGACGATCGCGCCGCCCCCTAACCACACCCATTTTGAGGAAATTCATATTATATCGTGAGTGGCCGTGGGCAGCATCGTCCTCTCGTCACCCGCCGGACGATTCGGCACTCGCATCTTTTGCGGGGTAGTATGTGTTGGTAACTTCATTCCACAGGCGTCCGTCTTCGAGGATTACAGAAAAGACTCCGTTACCACTGCCACTCGAACCGCTCGTGACCTCAAACCGACATGATGCTGATTGCTTCGGTTCAAGCGTCAACACTTCTTTTCCAGTTCTTGATCCGCGGTACGGCATGAATCTAAAGTAGTATCTGAATTCGTCATCCACCCATTCTCGAATTATATCAATTTCACCGAATCCCTCGTAAGGATAGTCGATCCACGTCCCGATCAGCCACCGTGACGTGACGATACGTTGAAGGCCGCTGATCGCATTCATCAACCGATTGAGATTGATTCTCTCCACGGAATCAGACAATAGTACTTCAAATGTACGCAATGCCTCCTGTTGTCCAACGTCTAGGCAACCGCCTATACCTGTCGGGGCAATCTCGTTCGAAACAACGTCACGAATTTCCGACCGGGCGAGCTCCGTCTTGACCAGTTGCAGGTCACCCCGCAGGGAATCCCGATGCCCTTCCCTCGCGAGATCGACGTCGGCAAGCGTCGAATCGGGCCACGCCCGCCCTTGCGGGCGATACATTTCCCGAGAAAGACTAGCCCACGTGTTCATCGCAAAAATTCGTTCTTCCCTCGTTGTCGCACGTTCAATCACTCCGCGCCGCCACTTCCGCTCGAAGGACATCGAACCGCCACCATCGCCGTCCGTGCAACTCCGGTGCTCGGCGGCTTCATTTGCCAGATCGCGATGAACGTCGTGAGGCCACACCTGCACTCGTGGAACAGAATCACCACTCCGCTCCAGAACGGGCAACAGCATATTCAGAATAGTATCCGCTCTCTCGAATTCACAACCATCTATCGCCTTGATCGCCGCCTTCTTTTGTTTGATGAAGAGATCGTCAATTTTCAGAAATTCAAAAGAAAGACTCGTGGAACTCGTGCTCCGCCCGGCAGGCGGGTCGACTTCCATCGGCCAGAGCACGTACTCGCTCGGTTTTGTCGCGCGCCACGTCACCGGCGACCGGGAGGAACTAATAACGTCGATGGTAAATCGACCGTAGCGGTCGACCGTCGCTTCGGATAGTCTATCGCTGCCGATCCTTAGCGTTGAGTGATAGTTTTCGAATACATCCTTGTAAGTGGCGTGGAAAAAGACTTTACCTGACAAATGCTCAGAGCGACTCTCCGCCACCTCTTCAACAATAGGCGGTGTTAGTACATTTTCATTTTCATTTTCGACCTGTTCCCTGGCGTCACGGCCAAAGCTATCGTGAAGGATGAACAGAGACGCCGGAATCAACAGCACGCCAAGTACCGCCAGAAAAACTCGACCAGCCCTGTTGTCAGGCGGTCGAAAGCTGCCGAGCCACGGAATTTTGAACCGCACGCCAGCAGCCAGCAGGACGAAGCCGATAGCGACAGCCAGAAGAAGAGGCCCCCAGAAGCCAGACGTTGCCAATACAACTGCTCCGCGAATCACGATTGCGAGACACTACGTCGAGTTGCACATTCGGCAGGCCCTCGCACCGATCCTGCTCGACGGCCATGACCGGGCGGGGCCGAACGGCACCGCCCGTCCGTGGTCGCGGCGCGCCGCTCGCAGGCCGCCGACGCCAAGGCCGGACGCAAACGCATCGACGATGACCTGCTCGTGCACAGCTTCAGGACCCTACTCACCGACATCGGGACGATGACCGCCAACACCATCAGGGTCGGTCGCCGGGCGCAAAGACACGTTCACGCTCCAGACGCGGCCTACCCTCGCTGCAAGCAGCAAAGCGGCGCCGAGGGCCATGTATGCTGGCCACCCGTCGAGCTCTCCAGCGCCCGCTGCCCAGCGGCCCGTGGTGGAAGTCCCCGCTGCATTCGAGCGGCGATGCATCCCGCCTGACCGCGTTCCGTGGTCACCACGCCAGCGCCCCGGCGCCGATGTGCGTGTTGCCCGTTTCGACATGGCCCGCCGCCGGCGGCGGGCCGCCTTCTGCCGGCGGCCGGCGCCGCCACGCCCACGCCATGGAAGCGTCCTCGCCCTCGGTCCCTGCGGTTTCCGCCGGCGCGGCCGCCGTCCGTCAGGTAGAACACCGCATTCGCCCTGTCGGGCCACACCGCAATCAGCGGACGGAGCGGCGGGGTGAAACGCCGGGCCGTGAACGCCGGTCGAAAGCCCTACCGCTGTCGCCTGAACAGGTTCGACCTCAGCATTTCGGACATCGACTCGATGTCTTCCTGTGCCGAGATAATCGCTTGGCGCCGGAAACCGCTTGTGCTGCTAGCATCCACTTCCTCGACGATGGTCGCGCCCCGGACGAACACGTGCAGCCCAGTGTCGGCACCTACCGCCGCCGCATTGAAGTTGCAATCCGTGGAGTCCACGCCCGTCTGAAGGTTGACGAAATGGTTGTCCCAAACGGACCGCGCTACAGACGTGTATTCGGTGTTGTCGTCACTCAGGTTACACCACAGTGTAACGACGACATGGGCGCCGGGTGTGTTGAAATACCCTTTTATGTCGAGATCAACGGCAACCTCGCCGTCTGGAATCGACGGTGTGATGGCCCATGATACGGCGCGCCCGCCGTCCGTAAGGTTAGCGACTGCGAAGGAAGACGCGGTAGGAGTGATTCCGCCGCCGCCGCCGCCGCCGCCGCCGCCGCCGCCGCCGCCGCCGCCCATGATTGCAAGTCGTGGGTCGTAATAGTCACTGTCGCCGATAGCTGTGCCTGTTCTGTACAAGTTGGCGGTACCCTGACCAATAACGCTCGTAAAGCTGGCTGTTACTGTGCAGACAAAAGAATGCTGCTCTCTGGAGTACGAAGCATGCAGTAGAGAAAACCATTCGCTAGAATCGCTGGTTGTCGGACACGTCCTGGCGCCGCACCCGTACCAACGCTCGGTATTCTCGTCTTGCATGGTCAGTGTTATGCGTTCGTTCGCGGGAACGCCACAAACAACCTGTCCGCGCATGTCCGCGCTCGCGGACGCGGTCACCAGCAACAGCAAGAGAACCGCTACTATTGTAATTCTGGACATTCGTCCACTCCTTTCAAGGTTCGTGGTGGTTTCCGTCGTCACTGGCGACGCTTGGTCGAATCCGCCGCCGGTGCAGATGCCGCCGCAGTAGTCAGAGGCTCCTGTGAACATCCGCTTTTTTCGTTGACATGCACGGTGGGACCGTCAATAGCCATGGTCTCCTCCCGGTTGCCCGAACCTCCACGATCAGGTACCGAGCGCGGTCACCCACCCGCGGCAGGTTCTCGACCAGCGTCGCACGGGCGGCAGCGTTAATCAGCATGCAGACGGCCGTGGCCGACTCCGCCCGACGGCCGCCGGAAGCCGATCGACGACCGCCGGTGATACGAGGCTCGACCGGAGACGCAGAGCGCGAAGCGCTGCAAAAGATCGGGGTACGAATGATGAGGACGCGCGTGATCGCGCGACGGCGCCGGTCGAAATCGGCGTGGGCGCAGACGCCCGGGACTATCCTACCTGCCGGTCTGGCACAAGAAATGCCGGGGGGGGGGGGGGGGGGGGGGGGGGGGGGGGGGTAAGTCATTCATAATGAATGAGTTGCAGTGACGGATCGGCAATGACGGCGCCCGGTCGGAACCAGAGGACGCCAACTGCCCACGGTGGCCCGCGCAATCGACCGATCCTGTCGGCGTCAACATAGTGGACGGAACCCTACCACGATGCGTCGCGATTCGCAACTCGGCCGCGAGGTGGGTGCACGTCGGCCGGCGGTCAGGGCGTCCGGCCTCCGAGCAGCCCCTCGGCGACGAGCACGAGGGCCATGGCCATCAGGAAGTAGCGCCACAGGCCGCGCTCGGCTTCCGCGGCAGACGCCGACTCCGCCGCGGAAGGCGCCGACTCCGCGGGCAGCGCGCCCGAATCGTCCGTCCCGGACTCCTCCGCCCGGGCGAGACGGTCGGCCGACGTCTGGAACGCCTCGTCCGTGAGGGGGGTGAACGCCGACTCGCGGGTGTCGACGTTCAGCACGATGCGGCCGGGGGCGCCGGGCAGCCGCGCGGGGCCCGGCTCGTCCGGCGCCCCCGGCGGAGCGGCGCCGACCACGAACTCGCGCGGGCGGGCCGACCGGGCCGCGAGATGGCGCACCATCTCGTGGAGGAAGGGCGCGAACTCCGGCTGCCGGGGCAGGTCGTTGCCGGCGTTGCGCAGGTCGGCGGCGAAGACCAGGACCCGGCCGGCGCCCGCCGCGTGCTCGACCAGCGCGGGCGCGCCGTCGGTGAACGAGAAGACCACTTCGCCCCCGGCCGCGTCCACCGCTGCCGTCCGGGTGAACCGCGACCGGCCGAGCCGGCCGGCCAGCGGACCCAGGGCGCGCACCACCGGATGGCGCAGGTCCGCGGGCGCCATCGCCACCGGCTCGACGTGGGTACGGGCGGCGACCCGGCCGGTCGCCGCGCCGCCCCCCGCGGAAGCACTCGACGGCGCAACGGGGCTCGACGTGCGGGCGGCGACCCGGCCGCGCCCCGCGCCGCCCCCGACGAGACCGGCCCGCGCCGCCGCGGCCGCCGCCGGACCGCCGACCGCGAGCAGTCCGCCGCCGCCCCGTACGAACGCCGCGAGCCGCGTGCGCCCGGCGCGGCCGAGACCCCGGGCGCCCGCCAGCACCACCACCGCGGCCTCCGCCAGCCGGTCCGGCCCCTGCCCGAGGTCGGCCGCCGCGGCCGTGGTCAGGGCGAACCCGTCCGACGCCCCGCCGGGGGCGAGGGCCCGTTCCAGATAGAGTTCCCCGGACCGGCCGTCGGCGACCAGGAGCACGCCGGCCGCCCCCGGCCCGTCCAGCCGGCGGTAGCGGCGATCGTCGGCGGGATACCCCGCCGGATCCGAGACCGCCGCGCGCACGACGCCCGACGCGGGCAGCGTCACCGGACGCCTGATCGTCGTCTCCCCGGGCCCCACGCGCTGCCGGCTGTCGTCCACTACCGCGCCGTCCACCGCGATCGTGAGCCGGGTGTCGCCCTCCGCGGCCCCCCACCGGCGCAGCCGCACCGCGACCTGCGCCGGCTCCGGATCGATGCCGACGACGGCCAGATTCCCGGCCGGCGCGCTGACCCGCCGCGTCTCCACCTCGACGTGCGGCGCGAGACGGCCGGTCCCTTCCTCCCAGCCGGCGGCCTGCAGGTCGGTCACCACCACCACCCGCCCCGGCCGGTTTCCGATCAACGCCGAGGCGGCCGCGAGCCCCGCGCGGTAGCGGGTCGCGCGGGAGCGCGGCGACAACCCGGCGACCGCGGCGCGCGCGGCGCCGCGATCGCCGTCGAGGGCCGCCGCCGTGCGCGCGGCGTCGTCGAAGGCCACCACCCCCACGAGGTGCTCGGCGGGGGCCGCGTCGATGGCCGCGCGGGCCGCCGCCCGCGCCTCGTCCGCCTGCCCCGGCGCAGACAGGCTGAACGACGTGTCGACCGCCACCACCGTCGCGGGCGCGTCGGGAGCGGTCCCGTCCGCGACGAACGGCCGCGCGAACGCCGCCGCGAGCAGCAGCAGCGCCGCCACGCGGAGAGCCAGCAGCAGGCGCTCGCGCACGCGCGGCCGGCGGGCGGGGTCGACCCGGGCGCCCCGCAGAAGGCGCAGGTCGCTGAACGGCACCCGCGGCAGGGGCTCGCGCCGCAGGAAGTGCAGGACGATCGGAACCGCCGCGGCCCAGGAAGTGCAGGACGATCGGAACCGCCGCGGCCAGCGCGCCGAACAGGAACGCGGGCGTCAGGAACGACACTCACCGCCTCTCTTGAAATTCGCCACGGGATGTCGAGCTTTCCTATCCCCGGATAGCCAATTACGAACGATGCGTCTCGGGGCCGCCTTCTTCGTAGACGATGACCGGAGCTCTCATTCTTCCGAGAATCTTGCTCGTCAGAATCTGCGCGTTCGACAGCACGTCTTCCCGGCGCCCGGCGATCAGATACTTCCCGCCGCCTCCGGAAGTTGCAGTTCCGATATCGTCATCAATCGATCCACTTCCACTCGTCCGGGATGAGCTCGGGTCTGTTCGCCCACGAGTTCAACCACCGCACGCGGCGGGGTATCTTATAACCTGCTTCCTTCACCGCCCGCGCGAGCATCCTCCAGCTATATGCGCGCTCCATCCACGCGCGCAGCCATTCTCCTTCGGACGGCTCGATGCTCCACGTTCGGAGCACCAGCTCGTCCCGCCGGGTCCACGTTTCCCGGCGCATCGCGTCGTACAGTTCCTCCGAGGTCGGCGGCTCCCGGTCTCCGCAACAGCGTGACTGGAACACCGATCGCACGGTGTGCGAGTTCCGTTCCGTTTCGTCCCGGCCGAGCCACGGCATCGCCCGCCGGAGGACGTGCCGTCCCGCGAGTTCGTCGGAGAATGCTTCGAGGCGTCCGACTTCGCAGGGCACGTTGTTCGGATCGGTCAACCACTCGATCACGCACAGCGGCGGTCCGTCCTCGCGCGGTATCGTGAACTCGTTCTTGTACTTCATCGGAGGTACGCGGCGCGGGTGGTTCTCGCGTTTCAGCCTTTGGCTTTGCCGCGCTGTCCTCCCTCAATATAATTCATCGGCGGCGGGCGGCGCGCCGCGGAAGACGACGGCGGCGCAGGCGGGTCTCCGCCTCCCACGGCTCCTCGCCGCGGTCAGGGAGCCGAAGAAGGACGCCGTCGAGCGGCGCCGGCGAACCTCCGCCGGCGCGCCGCGAGCCAGGCGAGCAGGGCCGCGTCCAGGGGGCGGTCGGTCCGCAGCAGGACGTGGTCGATGCCCGCGGGACCGAGCGCCGCGCGATAGCGCCCGACGAGGGCATCGATCCGCGCGAGGTAGCGCCGGCGCGCCCGGGCCGGCGCCACCGGCATCTCGTCCGCCGACTCCAGGTCCCGGAACCGCGCCGCCTGCTCGAACGGGAACGTCAGCTCCGCCGGATCGAGGACCTGGAGCACCAGGACCTCCGACCCCCGGAACCGCAGGCGCTTCAGCCCCTCGACGACGCCCGCGGGCTCGTCGAGGAGGTCCGACACCAGCACCACGAGCCCGCGGCGCCGCGAGCGCGCGGCGAGCTGCGCGAGGGGCCGGGCCACGTCGGACCGCGTCCCCGCCTCGGCCCGGCTCAACCGCGCGAGCACGCGGCGCAGATGGCCGCTCCGGGAGCCGGCGGGCACCGCGTCCACGACCCGGTGGTCGAAGAGGGTCAGCGCGACCGCATCCCGCTGGCGGACCATCAGCCAGGCGAGGGCGGCCAGCACGAACGCGCCGTACCGCAGCTTGCTGACCTCGTGCGAGGCGTAGGCCATCGACGCGCTGACGTCGAGCAGCAGGTGGCACTCCAGGTCGGTCTCGGCCTCGAACTTCTTCACGTAGTAGCGGCCGCGGCGGGCGGCGAGCTTCCAGTCGATGTCGGCGGGGTCGTCCCCGGGCAGGTACGGGCGGAACTCGCTGAACTCGACGCTGAACCCCTGGAGCGGGCCGCGGTGGAGGCCGGCGAGGAACCCCTCGACGAGGGTGCGTGCGATCAGCTCGAGCGACCCGAGGCGGGCCACGACGGCGGGGTCCAGCAACGACCGTTCGCGGTCCGCGGCGGGGGGCATGGCGGGGTTCACATGCCGCTGGCCGGCGCCGGCACCGTCTCGAGGAGACGGTCGACGACCGCGTCGGCGTCGACGCCGTCCGACTCCGCGTGGAAGTTGGTGACGACGCGGTGCCGGAGGATGGGGCGGGCCAGCGCCCGCACGTCGTCCACCGAGACGTGGTAGCGCCCGCGCACGAGGGCCCGCGCCTTGCCGCCGAGGACGAGGGCCTGCGACGCGCGGAGGCTCGCCCCCCACTGGACCCACTTCTCGACGAAGGCCGGCGTGTTGGGCTGTCCGGGCCGGGATGCGTCGACGAGGCGGACCGCGTAGCGCGCCACCGCTTCCGCCACCGGCACCCGGCGCACCAGATGCTGCGCGGCGAGGATGTCGTCGCCGTTCAGCACCCGCGCGAGACGGGGCCCGTCGTCGGCGGTGGTCGCGGTCACCACGCTGACCTCGTCGTCCTCCGAGAGGTACCCGACGACCACGTTGAACATGAAGCGGTCGAGCTGCGCCTCGGGCAGCGGATAGGTGCCCTCGAGCTCGATGGGGTTCCGGGTGGCCAGCACGAAGAACGGGCGGCGCAGCGGATAGCTGCGCCCGGCCACCGTCACGTGGTGCTCCTGCATCGCCTCGAGCAGCGCCGCCTGCGTCTTGGGCGGCGTCCGGTTGATCTCGTCGGCGAGGATGATCTGGGCGAAGATCGGCCCCTCGCTGAAGGCGAGGGTGCGGCGGCCGCCCGACTCGTCCAGGATCTCGGTCCCGGTGATGTCCGCCGGCATCAGGTCCGGGGTGAACTGGATGCGCTTGAACGGCAGGTCCAGGACGTCGGCGAGGGCCTTGACGAGCCGGGTCTTGGCGAGCCCCGGCACGCCCGTGATCAGGCAGTGCCCCCCGGTGAGCAACGCGGTGAGCACGAGGTCGATCGCCTCGTCTTGGCCGACGATCACGCGGCGGAGCTCGCCGAGGATGCGCGCGCGGGCGCGGGCGAGGTCGCGGGCGGCGGCCGCCGCCGCCTCGGCCGCGGCGGAGAGTCCGGCGGCCGGGGCCGAAGACGGAGAGGTCCCGGCGGCGTCAGCCATGCGCCGGGCCCGGCGCCGCGGCCGCGCCGGGCCCGGCATCAGTGCGTGAGGGCATAGACGACCTCGTTGATCATCATGCGGTAGGCCCGGGCGGTGTGCCGGACGTAGCCGGGGTAGTCTTCCGCATTCGACCACTCCCACCCGTCGCCCATGTCGGTGTTGAAGTTGAACAGCGCCATGGCGCGGCCGTCGCCGTCGAGAACCGCGTGCAGCCCCGCCTCGTATCCGCCCTTCTCCCAGGTGACGCCGTTGAAGAAGGACCCGAGGCCCGGTATCTGCGGATACTCGGTCAGCCGGTAGAAGGCGCTGAACACGGGATGGTCGGGCGGAAGCCGCACGATCTCGCGGTCCGGGAACACCCGCGCGATCTCCCGCCGGACCGCTTCGAACTCGACGGGTCCGTGGAAGTCGTCGAAGGTCGCCGTGCCGCCCCGCAGCAGGAACTCGCGCAGGATCTCGACCTCCCGCGGGTCGAGCCGCAGGTTCCCCGGCTCGACGAAGTAGATCCACGGGTACTCCCACAACCGCTCGTCCTTCAGGGTCAGCACCACCGGCTCCCGGACCCGGATCGAGGTGACCCGCCCGAGCCGGCGCGACAGGTTCCGCTCGGCCGCGGGGCCGTCGACCGCCCACGGGTCGCTCCAGTACCGCGCCCGGAAAGCCCGGAGCTGCCCTTCCGGCGTGCTGTACCGGATGCGCACGAAGGTCCACTCCAGGCCGTCGAGCCGGGGCGTCGGCGGGGCGGCGTCGATGTCGGTGACCACCGCGCCCGGGGGCTGACCGGCGGCCGGGAACGGGCCGGCGAGCAGCAGCGCGAGCACGGCCGGGAGCACCCGGCGCGGGCCGGCGGCCCGGGTCACGGGCCGGCCTCCACGATCCGCAGCAGCAGATCCTGGGCGCGCGCGTAGGTCGGGGCGATCTCGAGGGCGGCGATCACCGCGCGCTTCGCCGCCTCCAGGTCGCCGGCGGCCAGATGGCTGTCGGCGAGATCGACGTGGGCCGACACGCGGTCTATCGGCCCCGCGGCCAGGGCGATCGCGAACTCCCGCGCGGCGGCCGCGGGGTCGCCGTCGGCCAGCGCGAAGCGGCCGAGCACCTGGTGGGGCTCGGCGTCGAAGGGGTCGAGCTCGACGATCAGCTCGTAGGCGCGGCGCCGCCGGCGCTCGTCCCCGGCCTCCTCGGCCAGCGCCGCCAGCCGCCGCGCCGCGTCGATGGCCCGGTGGTCGTGATCGAGATGGGCCTCCAGATGCGCCATCGCCCGCTCCCGGTCCTCCTCCTCCAGCGCGATGGCGGCCAGCGGCAGATGGGGGCTGTCGTCGCCGACGGCCATCGGCGCCAGCACCGCCGCCTCCTCGAACGCGGCCCGCGCCGCCGCCGGGTCGCCGGCCGCCCACAGGGCGTGGCCCAGCGCCATCCGGACGGGATAGCTCCCCGGATACCGGCCTTCGAGCTCCCGCAGATCCGCGAGCCGGGCCTCGCCCTCCAGGTCCCGGTTCCACTGCTCCGGTCCCTCCATCGCCCGGCGCAGCGCGCCGAACCGCGCCTCGACGGCGGCGTCGAACGACGCCTGCAGCGTGTCGAAGTCCAGTCCGACGCGGGCGAGGGCCGCGTCGGTGTCGAGCCCTTCGCCGTACGCCCGCAGGAGCCGGTAGATGGTCGGCTCGCCGTACGCCTCGATGACGTGCTCGACGAGCACCGAGGCCTGGAAGTACGCGATGGAGATGGTCTCGGGCCGCGAGAAGCCGCCGTTCAGGTCGCGCAGCGACAGCACGTCGCCCCGGTTGAGGTTCGCCGCGAACTCCAGGTCCTGGTCGCGGGCCCAGTCGGCGCGCGCCCGCTTCTCTTCGAACGTCGACAAACCCTCGGTCAGCCACCGGGGAACGCGCTGGTTCGACATCTGGAGGGCGATGACGTGGGCCATCTCGTGCCACAGCGTCGACTGCCAGTTGAACTCGCCCGGACCGCGGGCGCGCGGCGAGTCGAGCGTCACCACCTTGCCGAAACAGGCCCCCAGCGCCCCGATCATGCCGGGCAGGCCCAGCGTCCGCACCGCGAAGTGGTCGTGCTGCGGGAACACCTCGATCAGGATCGGCGCCTCGGGCTCCATGCCGTAGCGCGCCGAGAGATCGTCGAGCGCCCGCTGGCCGAGATCGATCACGTAGTCCTTCAGCACCGGGGCCTCGTCGGGATGGAGCCGCACGATCAGGTCGCCCTCTTCGAAGGTCTCGAACCCGTCGAGGGTGTCGAGCATCTCCAGCAGGTTGAACGTGACCACGTCGTACGGATCCGCTTCGAACGACCGTTCGAGGGCCCGCCGCGCCCCCGCCTCGTCGCCGGTGCGGAGCAGGTGCATGCCCAGCCCGGCGTGGCTCCGCGTGTTCTCGGGATCGATCTCCAGCCCCAGGCGCACGAGGGCCGCCGCCTCCTCGAACCGGTAGTTGCGGGCGGTGAGGTCGCCCGCGACCCGGTAGACCTCGCCGTGGACGGGATTGATCTCCAGGACCCGCCGGACCTCCGCCTCGAAGTCCTCCCCCCGGTCTTCGACGTAGGCGACGGCGGCGGCCAGCGACCGCGCCTCGAGACTGCGCTCGTTGACGGCGAGGGCGCGGTCGAGCGAGGCGCGCCCCGCCTCGTGGTCGCGGTCGTCGAGGCTGCGCCAGGCCAGGAACAGGTGCGCGTCCAGATAGTCCGGAGCGATCTCGAGGGCCCGGCTGGCGGCCGCGGCCGCCCCCGGAGGATTCGTGTCGGCCAGGGCGCGGGCCATCCCCAGGAGCGCCGGCGCCCATTCCTCGTCGATCTCCAGCGCGGCGCCGAACGACTGCGACGCCTCGCGCTGGTCGTACTTCTCGCCGAACAGCTCGCCCCACAGGGTGTGGATCGCGGGGTCGTCGGGGGCGGCCCGGGCCGCGTTCCGCAGCAGGGCGTTGGCCTGCCGGTAGCGGCCGAGGGCCCGCGCGGCGCGGGCCGCACGATACAGGTCGACGGCGTCCGGCGAACGCTGCAGCCGGTCGACGAGCACCCGCAGCCGGGCCGCCGCCTCGTCCCGCCGGCCCAGGTAGCGGTGGAGCAGCGCCAGCTCCAGGCCCGCCGCGCTGATCGGATGCGCGGCCGCCACCGGCGCGAGGCGGTCCTCCGCCGCGTCGTAGGCGCCGCGCAGGACGTCGAGGCGCGCCAGCAGCGCCGCCGCCGACGGGTCGTCGTCGGCGCGCCCGGCGGCCAGGTCCCGCGCTTCGTCGTGGGCCCCGCGGGCCAGCGCCCGGGTGGCCGCGCGGTGAAACCGTTCCTCCTCCGCCCGCGTGTATCCGCCCTGCGCCAGCGCCGGAGCCGCCGCCGGCCACAGGCACGCGGCGGCGACCGCGGCGCAGAGCGCGCCGGAGCCGGGACGTCCGCTCTTCACCCTGCCTCCCCTCTGCATCGACGGTCCGATTATATCCGTGCGCGTCGGGGGCGGCGGGCGGGGCCGCGGCTTCCCGGGGAGAACGCCCGCCTGACGAGGCGTGAGAAGGGCGCACGCCGGGCATGATTCAACCGACGGACGACGCCGTCAGGCGGGATGCGGCGCCGCTCGCAATGCAGCGGGCGTCACCACGGCGGTTACAGGAAGGCGATGGACTGGTGCGAGGGGATGTCGAACCGGCGGCGGCACCGGGGACAGGACAGCACGTCGTCGACCCGCACCATGTAGTCGCGGAGCTTGCGGTGCATCTCCCGGTCACCGGCGTCGGCCCCGCGCGGGGGGCGGTCCTTCTTGAGACGCCGGATCCACCGCACCCGGTACTCGGCCCGATGGCGGCACCGGGGACAGGTGAAGGTGGCCGGCTTCAGCTCCTCGCGCTCGTTGAAGAAATCGCGCTCATGGCGGGCCATGGCTCAGGCGTCCTTGATGCAGGTGACCAGGGACCAGATGCGGGGGATGTTGACCTTCTCGATGGAGACCGGCTCGAGACCGGCCTGGGCCAGGAACGCCGGCAGGTCGAGGTCCGCCTTGAAACCGAGATGCACGGTGACGGGAGATATCCACCGCTCGATCTTCGCCCCCAGCCGGCTCGTGCTCATGAAGTGGTTGAGGAACACGAACCGGCCGCCGGGCCGGCAGACGCGCCGCATCTCGCGCACCGTCCGGATCGGATCGGAGACCACGCTGATGGTGTACGGCGCATAGACGACGTCGAACGAGTCGTCGGGGAACGTCAGCGCCTCGGCGTCCATCTGCAGCAGCCGCACGTTGGTGCGCCGGCGCCGGGCGATGCGCCTCTCCGCCTTTTCGAGCATCGACGCCGACAGGTCGATACCCGTCACGCGGCAGTCGCGGGGGTAGAGCACGGCGTTGATCCCGGTGCCGACCCCGACCTCCAGCACGCGATCGCCCGGCGAGATGCCGAGCCGCCCGATCGACTCGACCCGGCCCGCGTGCAGCGTCGGACCGAAGGTGAAGTCGTACACCGAGGCGATCTTCTCGTAGACCTCCTCCACGAAGCCGGTCTCCACCGACGCGACGGACAGCGTGCGCGTGGCGGCGTCCGAAGGCGAAACGGACTTCTTGGGGTCCGGCTCCTGCAACTGTAGTAGGGACATCCAACTGGCTCCGCTTTGACGGTCGACCGGATGGCTCGAGGACTCCCGTACGACCTGGCTGCAAGAGTACCGCGAGAAGGCAACCGCGCGACTATACCCGTTCGCCGGCCGATCGGCAAGGACGGGACCCGCGCCGCGCCGGTCCGCGGTCGAACCGCGGCGTGCGCCAGCCGGCCGGTAACCCCTTGGCTTGCAGGACCTTGACCGCCGCCCGCGGCGTTTGACAGGCCGGAGCGGCCGTCGCTATAGTGGCCTCGATCGCGCGTTCCGCCCCGGAGCGGACGCGTCTCCGAACGCCCGCCATGCCGCAGGACGGCACGCTCCTCACGCCCGAGAACGCGCTGCTGACCACCGCCGTGGTCAAGATCGCCCTGGGGGCGGCGCTCGCCACCATGCTGGTCCGGTTCGGCCAGTTCCGGCGGATCCTCCTCACCGAGAAGCGCGCCTGGCGCGAGCGGCTCACGTTCGCCTTCGCGTTCGGCGTCCCCGTCAGCCTCGGGGTCATCTCCCGGCTGCTGCTGAGCTACGAAGCGGCCGACCTGTCCCTCGCCGGTTCGTTCCTGGCCGGACTCATCGCCGGCCCCTACGCCGGGGCCATCGTCGGAGGCCTCGTCGGCCTCCCGGCCCTGATGGTCGGCGAGTGGATCGCGATCATCCTCATGGTCGGCTGCGGGTTCGCCGGCGGCGGACTGCGCGAGCTGTGCCCCAAGGAGGCGATCTGGCACGTGAGCCCCCTGCTCGTGACCGCCCTGCGGCGGCACACCTGGCGCCTGCCGGGACGGTTCCGGATCGACTGGCAGCTCACCCTGATGGCCGGACCGATCTGCCTCGAGCTGCTGCGGCAGGCCCTCGCGGCGCAGTTCGGAACCCGGCGGCTTTTCGCGCTCGATCCGATCGCCCTCGGGCCGAACGGCGTCTGGCTGATGGCGGCGGTCGTGCTGACGACCGTCATGTCGGTGGCCATCCCCATCAAGATCTGGAACGCGGCGCGCATCGAACACCGGCTGCAGGAGCAGGAGAAGCTGCTGATGCAGGCCCGGGTCGAAGCGCTCGCCAGCCAGATCAACCCCCACTTCCTGTTCAACACGCTGACGTCGATCTCGTCGCTCATCCGCTCGCAGCCCGAGACCGCCCGCATGCTGATCGGCAAGCTGTCGGGACTGCTGCGCCGCCTGCTGCGGAGCCAGGAGCACTTCGTCACCCTGCGCGAGGAGATCGAGTCGATAGACGAGTACCTGGACATCGAGACGGTGCGCTTCGGCCAGACGCTGGCCGTCGAGAAGCGCATCGCCCCCGACACCCTCGATCAGATGGTGCCCAGCATGCTGCTGCAGCCCCTGGTGGAGAACTCCATCAAGCACGGCATCTCCCGCAAGGTCGGCGGCGGCCGGATCACCCTGTCGAGCCGGCGCCGCGCCGGCCATACCGTGATCGAGGTCATCGACGACGGCCTCGGCATGGCGACCGACGTCCCCGACCCCGGCGGCCGGCGCGGGATCGGCCTGAAGAACGTGGACGAGCGCCTGCGGGTGATCTACGGCGCCAACTATCATCTGCGGCTGAACAGCGCGCCCGGCGAGGGGACGCGCGCCCGCATCGACATTCCCGAGACGGCGTTGCCGCACGCCGCCGCGCCACGGGAATCCTGATAGAATGCCCCTGCGAATTCTGGTCGCCGACGACGAGCGGCTTGCGCGCAACGAACTCTGTTTCCAGCTCGATCGGCTCGACGACGTCGAGGTCGTGGACCAGGCCGCCGACGGGCCGCGGGCGGTCGCGCTGGCCGAGGCGCTGAACCCCGATCTGGTGCTGCTCGACATCCAGATGCCGGGGATGACGGGGTTCGAGGTGGCCCGCCGGCTGCTCGAGCGCGGCGTCGGGAGCCGGGTCGTCTTCGTGACCGCCTACGACCAGTACGCGATCGAGGCGTTCGAAGTCAGCGCCGTCGACTATCTGCTGAAGCCGGTCGAGTCGGCGCGGCTCGCGCAGTCGATAGAGCGGGTCCGGCGCCTGCTGGCGGCGCCGGCGGAGCAGCCGGACGGGGCGGCGGCAAACCGGGAGCTCGAGCGGATCGTCCAATACGTAGCCGGGCGGCGGCACCGGCGGGAACGTCTCGCCATCAAGGCCGGCGGCCGTTTCCTGCTCGTTCCGGCCGACGACGTCGTGTACGCCTCGCTGGCCGACGACGTCATCACGATCGTGACCGGGACGCTGTCCGGGACGTCGAACTATCGCACGCTCGACGAGCTGCATTCGCACCTCGACCCCGCGGCGTTCTGGCGCGTGCATCGATCTCATGTCGTCAACATCAACAAGATCAAGGAGATAGTCCCCTGGTTCAGCCGCAACTACATCCTGAGGATGAAGGACGGGAAAGGCACGGAGATTCCGGTCAGCCGCACCCAGACCAAGCGGCTGCGGGAGTATCTGAGCCTCTAGCGGGGACGGTTCCGGACGGTCCGCCGCCGCACCTCCTCTCCCCCAGCCAGGCCTGGGACGCCCAGCGGAGAGCGCGGCGTTCCGCGCTCGCGGCGCGGGCCGGCGAAGAGATCGTGACCTGGATCAAGACCTTCGCGTCGGCCGCCGTCTACGCGACGCTCATCGTCACCTTCGGGTTCCAGGTCGCCCGGGTCGAGGGCCGGAGCATGGAGCCGACCCTGGAAGACCAGGACCGGCTGATCGTCAACAAGGCGCTGTACCGGTTCTTCGGCGATCCCGAACCCGGCGACATCGTGATGCTCTACTACCCGAACGACCCCGACAAGTCGTTCGTCAAGCGGGTCATCGCGCAGGCGGGCGACGAGGTGCGGATCGAGAACGGCAAGGTCTACGTCAACGAAGTCCTCCTGCCTGACGAATACGTTCCGCCCCGGTTCCGGAGCCACGAGAACCTCGGCCCGGAGCGGGTCCGGGACGCCCACTACTTCGTCATGGGCGACCACCGGAACAGCAGCTCCGACAGCCGCCACTGGGGCCAGGTGCCGAAACGCTACGTCATCGGCAAGGTGCAGCTCCGCTGGTGGCCCCTGACGAGCGCCACGGTATTCTGACCCCTGCCGACGCGCACGCCCCGTACGACGCCCGGTCGAACCTCGGCGCCATCCGGCCCGCTCCCCGGCGACGACACCCGGCGTCACGCACCGGAGCGCCGGCCAGCGCCCGCATCGACTCGGCGCCGCCGGTCGATCGCGCGGTTCAGGACGGGAAGACGGCGTCCAGGTCGAGCTCGAAGCCGGCGAGCAGCGGCGAGCGCAGGGTCTGTCCCCGGCCGAAGGTGTGCGCGGCCGCCAGCGCGCCGTCCCGCGGGCGGTGAATCCGGATCGTCTCCGCCGCCGGATCGACCAGCCACAGTTCCGCTACGCCGTGTCTGGCGTAGAGCGTGCGCTTGTAGCCGCGGTCGCGATCGGCGGTGGCGGGCGACAGGATCTCGATCACCAGGTCGGGCGCGCCCCGCACGGCGTCGCCGCCGCGCAGCAGGTGCGCGCGTTCCCGGGAGACGAAGAGCAGGTCCGGCTGCACGACGTCGGTGTCGGACAGCACCACGTCGCAGGGCGCGAAGAAGAACTTTCCCAGCGCCCGCTCCTCGACGAACTGCGCTAGTCGTCGTCCCAGGCGGCATTGCACTTCCTGGTGCTTCAGATTCGGCGCCGGCGTCATGAGCAGGTCTCCGTCCAGCAGCTCGTAGCGCTCGTCCGGCGGCGCGGTGCGGTAGTCCTCCCAGGTGAACTTGACGACGGGTTGCGCCGTGGCCACGTCTCGTCGCTCCTTGTTTCGCCGAGTTGTGACGATCATGATAGCGCGTCGCGGGCCCGGGCCGCCGGCCCGCGACGACGGCCGGGTTGCGCCGGGGTCGGACCGCCGCCGACGAGACGGTTCAGGACGCGAAGACGTCGCGCAGGGCAGCGGCGCCGGACCGCCAGACCGGGCCGTGAATTCGACGGCCGGGGATCGTGCTGGAACGGACGGCGAGCGGGCGCGGGACGCCGGGTGCCCCGTCAGCCCCCGGCCGGGCGCAGTTCCACCGCGCACGCCTTGTACGACGGCTGCTTCGAGTACGGATCGAACACCGCGTCGGTGAGGCGGTTGGCCGCCTCGTAGTGCATGGGGACGAAGAGGTGCCCCGGCTGCACGGCGCGGGTGACGAAGGCGGTCGCGGCGATGCGGCCGCGGCGCGATTCGACGCGCACGGGGTCGTTGGCGCGGATGCCGCGGGCCCTGGCGTCGGCCGGGTTCACCTCGACGTAGATGCGCGCGGGATAGAGCTTGCGGAGGACGGCGGACTTCGCGGTGCGCGTCTGCGTATGCCACTGCGCGGCGCTGCCGCGGCCCGTCAGCAGGATCAGCGGGAAGCGGCCGGTCGGCGGTTCGGGCAGCGGGCGCGGGGCCTCGAAGCGGAAGCGGGCGCGGCCGTCCGGGTGGTGGAAGCGGCCGTCCTCGAACAGGCGGCGCTCGGTGCGCCCGGCGGCCGCCGCGGCGGACCCGGCCGGGCAGGGCCACTGGACGCCCCCGTGCGCGTCCAGCGCGTCGTAGCCGTCGATGCCGGTGACGTCGCAGGGCTGCCCCGCCGACAGGCGCTGCAGGATGCGGAACACCGCGGCCGGCGACGACCAGTCGCGGAACATCTCGCCGCGGCCCCAGTACTCGGCCACCAGCTTGAAGATCGCGAAGTCGGCGAGGGCCTGCCCCGGCGCCCGCGCCACCTTCCGGATGCGGCCGATCCGCCGCTCGGAATTGATGAACGTCCCCTCCTTCTCGCCCCACCCGGCCGCCGGCAGCACGAGGTCGGCCATCCGCGCCGTCTCGGTGGTGGCGTACATGTCCTGCACCACCAGGCAGTCGAGGCGGCCGAGGACGTCGCGGGCCTGGTCCTGGTTGATCCACGAATGCGCCGGGTTCGTGCACACGACCCACAGCCCCTTGATGCGCTCCCGGAGGATGCCTTCGAGGATTTCGTCGTAGGCCCAGCCCGCGCGGGTGGGGACGACCGCCGCGTCGATGCCGAGCACCCGCGCCACCTTCTCGCGGTGGCCGGGGTTCGCGAAGTCGTGGCCCCCGAGCAGGTTCGTGGTGTTGCTGAACAGGCGCGAGCCCATCGCGTTGCACTGGCCGGTGATGGAGTTCGCCCCCGTGCCCGGCCGCCCGACGTTGCCGGTCATCAGCGCCAGGTTGATGATGCTCTGCGCGGTGCGCACCCCTTGGTAGCTCTGGTTGACCCCCATCGTCCACCAGAACGACACGCGCCCGCCGCCGTGGATCGTCTCGGCGAACCGCTCGACGGCGGCCGCGTCGAGGCCGGTCGCCTCGCATACGCGGTCGAGGGTGAAGGGCTCGACCGCCGCCGCGTAGGCGTCGAAGCCGAGCGTGTGCGCGTCGACGTAGGCCCGGTCCACCTGGCCGCGCTCGATCAGGAGGCGGGCGACGCCGTAGAAGAGCGCCTGGTCCGACTTGGGGCGGACGGCCAGATGCGCGGTCGCCTGCATCGCCGTCTCGGTGACCCGCGGGTCGACGACCACGACGGCCGGGTCGCGCCGGTTCCGGAGGACGCGCTCCCACAGGATGGGGTGCGCGATGCAGGGGTTGGCGCCGACGAACACGATGACGTCCGACTCCTCGAAGTCGCCGTAGGTGTAGGGCGGCGCGTCGAACCCGAACGCCTCCTTGTAGGCCACCACCGAGGTCGCCATGCACTGGCGCGTGTTGCCGTCGCCGTGCGCCATCCCCATGCCGAACTTCGCCAGCGCGCCGAGCAGCGCCATCTCCTCGGTGGCCATCTGGCCCGTGCTCAGGAACGCCACCGCCTCCGGCCCGTGCGCGGCCTGGATCGCCCGGAAGCGTTCGACCATAGTCCGCAGCGCGGCGTCCCAGCCCACCGGGCGCAGGACGCCCGCCGCGTCGCGCCGCAGCGGCGTCGTGGCGCGGTCCTCCGCCGCGAGCACCGTCAGCGCCTCCCACCCCTTCGGGCAGGCGACGCCGCGGTTCACGGGATAGTCGGCGGCGGGGGTCAGGCCCACCGCCTCGCCGTCCCGCAGATGGACGGTCAGGCTGCATCCGGTGGAGCAGTAGCCGCACACCACGTCGGCGGTGGCGTCCGGCTTCCGCTTCGCGGGGACCTGCCCGAGGCCGAAGCCGCCGGGCGCGCGGAGCAGGTCGCGGGTGAGACGGCCGTCGCGCTGGCGCAGCATCACAGGGTCCCCGGCATGCGCGGCGAGGCGACCGCCGCGAAGAACAGGTAGCGTTCGAGCAGCTCGCCGGCCAGGCAGGCCGCGAACTGCATCCCGACGAGCACCACGAAGACGAGGTCCAGGCCCTGCCCGGCGGGGGCCGGGACGCGGCTCAGCAGGAGCAGGGCGGGCATGGCGAGGCCGCCGAGCAGCCCGGCCGCGAAGCGGGCCAGGGTGACGTTGGAGAGCGCGCCGGTCATGAGCCACGCGGTCCGCTTGAGCGAGGTGGTCGAGCGGGCGGCGAGATGGCGGAACACCGCCGCCTCGAACAGCAGCTTGACGGCGGCGGCGGCGATCAGCCCGCGGCAGAGGAGGGCGCCGTAGCGGTCGACGGCCGCGGCGGCCAGCGCCGCGTCGCGGCCGGCGGCGACGATCAGCAGCGGCAGCCAGGCCGCGGCCAGCCCCAGCACCGCCGCCGTCAGGAAGAACCGGCCGGCGGTCGCGGGGCCGTTCCAGAAGTCGCGCTTCGTGTAGTCGTAGACCATCACCGAGCAGAGCACCCCGGCGACCCCCGACAGGGCCACGCCCCAGCCGAGCCACCACCCGAACCCGGCCTCGGCGGCGGGACCGCCGGGACCCGCGGCCGCCCCGCCCGCGGGTCCGCCCGGGCCGCCCGCCGGTCCCGCCCACGACCACGCGGCGTAGGCCACGGCCAGCGCCGCGAACACCCCGAAGGCGAGGATCTCGCGGCTGAGCCACGAGTGCCGCAACCCCAGCACGGCCCGGTAGGCGTAGCGGGGGCGGCCCAGGTGCAGCACGCTGACGCCGAGGGCCAGCAGCCCGAACACCAGGGCGGCGGCGCTGTGAACGGGACGGATGCCGGCCGCCAGCGCCCCGGGGACGAGCGTCTCCAGCAGCCGTCCCACCAGGAACGCCCCCACCGAGAGCTGGGTCAGCGCGAGCATCAGGATCAGCGGCCAGTGGGCCGGCTCGGGCCGCACCGTGCGGTGGTCCGCCGGCAGCATGTTGCGCGGCAGGACCCGCGCGGTCCGGTACGTCGTCGCCGGCAGGGTCAGGCCCGGCTCCGGCGCCCCCGGCACGAACAGGCGCGTCTCCGACTCCTCGACCACCTGCTCGACGTCGACCACGCGGATGGCGATGGCGCCGTTCGGGCACGACTGCACGCACGCCGGCGCCTCGCCCTCCGCGAGCCGGCCGGCGCACATGTCGCACTTGCGCACGATCCCCTTGGCGCGGCTGTACTTCGGCGCCTCGTAGGGGCACGCCAGCGTGCAGTATTGGCACCCGAAGCACTGGTCGTCGAGATGCCGGACGATGCCGGTCACCGGGTCCTTCTCGTACGCCTCCACCGGGCACGCGTGCATGCAGGCCGGATCGAGGCAGTGGTGGCAGGCGGTCGTGACGTGCTGGACGACGGGCAGGCTCCGGCTCCCGCCGTGCAGCAGGCCGACGTCGCGCCACGACTCGTCCTCCTCCAGGCCGTTCAGCGCATGGCACGCCGCGACGCACGACTTGCAGCCGGAGCAGGCGTCGAGGTCGACGTCGAAGGCGTACTGCTGGCCGGGGGCGGGCGGCGACGCGGGCATGAGGGCCGAGTAGCGCCCGGCCAGCGCCGGCCCCTCCGCGTGCGCGGCGTCGTGGGCGCGCGCGAAGCGGTCGGCGGCGGTCAACTGCTGTTCCCGCAGGTAGCGGTCGACGAGCGGCGACGGCGGCCCGGACGCGGGCGCGGTGGACGGCGGCGGCGCGGCGGCAGAGGCGGGAGTAGCGGCCATGCGGATCACCCCGCGCGCGTGAGCCGGCGCGGCGCCGAGGCCGCGCCATTCGCCGGCCCGGTACCCGCCGGCGCGGCGTCCGCCGCCACGGCCGGCGCGGCGTCCGGGTCCGCGTCCCGCCCGCGGACGGGCGCCGGCTTCAGATAGACGTTGCCGTCTTCGACCAGCGTCGGGTAGCGGGCCACGTCGCGGCCCGGCGGGTCGAGGCTGCATCCGGTGCGGGCGTCGAAGGTCCAGCCGTGCCACGGGCAGGTGACGACCCCGTCGGCCACCGTCCCCTCCGCCAGCGGCCCCCCCGCGTGCGGGCAGGCGCCGTCGACGGCCCGGATCTCCCCGTTCACGCGGAACAGCGCGTAGCTCCGGCCGTCAACCGTCGCCTCCGCCCCGCCCCCGTCGGGCACCGCGCCGGCCGCGGCGGCGAACACGAACCCGTCGTCCCGGCGCGGGGGCGCCGCCGCCGGCGGTCCGGGCCGCGCGCCGCGCCCGCCGCCGTCCGCCGCGCCAGCCTCGTCCCGCGCCTCGGCCTCGAGCCGGGCGAACAGCCGCCGGACGCCGGCGCAGCCGGGGCAGAACACCGGCGGGTCTTCGCCGCGATGGCGGTGGCCGCACCGCTCGCAGACCCAGACCGCGGGCCGGTAGTCGTCCTCGCCCACCTTCGCCGCTTCGGCCTCGCGCAGCTTCGCGCGCCAGTAGGCGCTGAACGTCTGCCCCGCGCGGTGCTTCACGTAGTACTCGTTCACCACCTCCTCGACGAGCAGCGGCAACTGCTCGACGTCGACGCCGGTCCGATAGCGCAGCCCCAGATGGACGTCGCCGGCCACCCCGCCGCCGAGATAGACGTCGAAGCCCTCGCGGGTTCCGACGAGCCGCCGGACGCGGACCCCCTTCAGGCCGACGTCGGCCGTGAAGTGCTGCGCGCAGCTCGACGGGCAGCCGCTCATGTGGATGCGGATGCCGTGCAGGGCGAGCGTCCGCCGCCGCAGCGTGTCGATCAGCCGGAACATGGCGCCCTTGGTCTCGGTGACCGCGATGTTGCAGAACTGCGCGCCGGTGCACGCCACGGTGTTCCGGGCCAGCGTGTCGGCGTGCGGGCTCAGGCCGACCGCGGCGGCGTCGGTGGCCGCCGCGTCGCGGAACCCGGAGGGGACGTCGAGGACCGCCAGCCCCTGCTCGTGCGTCGTCCGGAGCCGCCCGCTCGCCCACCGTTTCGCGAGGACCGCCGCCGCTTCGAGCTGCCGCCAGCTCAGCCGGCCGAGCGGGACGCACAGGCCCATCGTCCAGCGCTCCGGGTCGCGCTGCCGGAACCAGCCGACCAGGTCGTCGTTCCGGCTCGCGGGGGCGGGCGCCGGCAGGTGGTCGGGCCACGGTTCGAGGGGCGCCCGCTCGCGGACGAACGCCAGCACCTCGTCGACCCCGATCCGCTCGACGAGGTACCGCAGCCGCGCCTGGTGGCGCTTCTCGCGCGACCCCCGCGCGCGGAACAGGTCGAGCACCGCCGCGGTCACCGGCGCCACCTGATCGGGGCGGACCAGCGCCGGCAGGCGCCACGCCAGATGCGGGTTCGGCCCCTGCGTGCCCGCCACCAGCACCTGGAACCGCACCTCGCGCCCGACGCGGCGGGCGAGGAAGGCGAGGTCCTGCGTCCAGAAGTGGACCGAATGCTCGGCCGCGCCGTTCAGGCAGACGTTGAACTTGCGCGGCAGGTCGGAGTACTCCCGGCTGTCGACGAAGAGCGCGGTCACGTCGCGGCAGAGCTGCCGCGTGTCGATCAGCTCGTCCGGGAGCACGCCCGCGAACGGGTGCGCGAACACGTTGCGGACGTTGTCGTGGCCGGTCTGCTTCGAGGTCAGCCCGACCGCGTCCAGCCGCCGGGCGACTTCCGGCAGGTGCTCGATGCCCAGCCCCTGCACCTGCAGGTTGGCGCGCGTGGTGACGTCGACGATGCCGTGGCCGTACTCGCGGGCCAGCGCCGCGACCTCGCGCGCCTGCTCCGACGTCAACTCGCCGGCGGTGATCCGGATCCGGTTCATGTAGCGGCCCGGCGCGTCGCGCTTGCGGTAGAAGAAGCCGTACCACTTCATGCGCTCGAGGTCCGGCGTGTCGATCCGGGCCATCGGCGTCCGGGCCTCGGCGTGGCGCAGCACGTCGGGCCAGACGTCGAAGCCGTGCTTCTCCGCTTTCCAGACCTCGGCCGGATTGGCCATCGTCGTCCTCCGTCCCTCGTCCTTCTTCTACACGTTCCGGTTGCCGGTGGGCCGCCGCGGCGGGCGGACGACCGGCCCCCCACCGCCGCGGCGCCGTCCGCGCCCTGCTACGGCGCAGGTCCGGAGGCGGTTCTCGGCGCAGCCGATCCCCCCACCGCCGCGGCGCCGTCCGCGCCCCGCTACGGCGCGGAGTCCCGGCCTAGCCGGCCGCCTCCGCCGCTTCGACGCCGCCGGCGGCGAGGCCGGCGCGCCGGTCCGCCAGCGCCGCGTCGAGCGCCGTCCGCGCCTCGGTCTCGGTCTCGGTGCTGAAGCGTACCGCGAAGGCGAGGAACGCGGTCACCGTCACCAGCGCCCCGAGGACGAGGAACGCCGTCGGCCACGGCACCGCGCCCCGGAAGAGGAACCCGGCCGCCACCGCGCCGGCGTTGCCGCCCGCCCCGACGATGCCGGCCACCGAGCCGAGCGCCTTCCGGTTGATGAACGGCACCACCGAGAAGGTCGCCCCCTCGGACATCTGCACGAACAGGCTGAAGACGACCAGGGCCGGGACGGCCAGCGCCAGCACCGGCATCTGGGAGAAGAGCATCAGCGCCAGCCCCTCCGCGAAGAGGGCGACGAAGAGCCAGCGCACGCGGCCCGACAGCCCCCAGCGCCGGCCGAACAGGTCGCCCAGGGCGCCGCCGAGGGTGCGGGCGAAGACGTTCATCAGGCCGAAGAGCATCGCCGCCGCGCCCGCCCACTGCACCGCCCGCACCGCGCTCATCGACGAGAAGAAGTCGAAGTAGTCGATGAAATAGAGGGCGAGGACGTTGTTGACGGTCAGCTCGATCCCGAAGCAGGCGCCGTAGATGACGAACAGCGCCCAGACGCGCGGGTCCTTCGACGCCGCCGCGAACGACCCCTTCACGCTCTGCTTCGGCGGCAGCTTGCCGGCCGCGCGCAGTGCGCGGTAGTTCCCCTCCGGCGCGTCCTGCGTCAGGAAGTAGTAGGCGACGCCGACCAGCGCGCACGTCGCCCCGGCCAGCACCATCGCCACCCGCCAGCCCGCCGCGTCGCTCAACCCGAGGCCGGGCAGGAACCGGACGTCGGTGAACGGGACGTACGCCCCGACGGTCAGCACCCCGAGCACGACGGGCATGACGAGCTGCGTCACGCCGCCTCCCAGGTTGCCCCACCCCGCGGTGGTGGCGTTGGCGGTGCCGACGACGTTCGGCGCGAACATCACCGACGTGTGGTACTGCGTGATCACGAACGACGCCCCGATGACGCCGATCGCCACCCGGAAGATCAGGAACGTCTCGAAGCTCTGCGCGAGGCCGATGCCCATCACCGGCAGCGAGCCGACGAGAAGCAGCCACGTATAGGCGAGCCGCGGCCCGATGCGGTCGCACAGCCACCCGATCAGCAGCCGGGCGACGACGGTGATGGACACCGACCCGATGACGAGCCAGCCGATCTGCGACTGGGTCAGCGCCATCTCGTCGCGCACGATCTTCATGAGCGGCGCGATCCCGAACCAGGAGAAGAAGCAGAGGAAGAACGCGAACCACGTCATGTGGAACGCGCGCATCTGCGGGGTACGAATGGAGAAGAGCCGAATCCGCGTGGCCTTGCCGGTGACTTCCATGAGTCGATACGCCTCCGACGCGCGTCCGTGTGAAGCAATGGAGGCGGGGGCCTCCGGTATCGGCAACTGGACCATGCAAGACGCGGGCCAGATTGCCGGCCGCGGCCGGCGACGCCGATGCGCCGATGGAAATCAAGAGTTTCCGCGACGCGGGGCGCCCCGGGGAAGCGCATCGGCAGGCCGGCGATCTACAGGAATGCAGTGCGGTCCGTTCCGGCCGACAGGCTTGTCAGCGCTTCCGGACCGCGGGGCCGCGCGCACCGGGCGCGGGACTCGCCGCTTACCGCGGCGCGATCACGGCGGCCGGCGGGGCCGCGCGCGGGGCGCGGCAGGACTCGGTGAACGCGCGGATCGGATCGACAGGAACGTCGCCGGTCCGTCCGGGGATCGACAAGAGAGGCGCCGACGGCGAGCGGCCCCGCGCGGCGGCGCCGGCCGACCGCCGCTCGTCGGACGGACGCGGACCGGACGCACGGTTGCGGCATGAACCGGCCGGGCCCACTCTACTCACGCCTTGTCGGGCGGGCGTTTTCTCCGTCCGGCGCACGCGGCGTTCGCGGGCGCCCTTCGGGCGCGGTATCGTCGCGGCCGGCGGGGCGGGGCTCGCGCAAGCGGCGGAGCGAAATGCTGGCACACATCTTGATAGCTGATGAGACGTGCCGACTCATCACGCGTTCTCGACCCTCCGGTTCCCGGCGGCGCGGCGGGCGCGCCGACGCCGCGTTCTCCCGGCCGCGCTCGCATCGTGCCTGGCCACGGTCTCCTTGCCCGCCGGGTCGGCCGCGCAGCCCGCCGACCGCGTCCCGGCGCCGGCGGCGGCGGAAACCTCCTCCGACTGGCGCGAGATCGCGCCGGGCCTCACGATGGGTTCGCAACTGCGCCTGCGCAGCGAAGTCCGGCGCAACTTCCGCTTCGACGACGCGCGGCCCGGCGACGACGAGGACTACCTGCTGTCGCGCGCCCGCTTCGACCTGACCTGGACGCCGAACGACCGGATGACCGGAACCGTCGTGCTGCAGGACGCCCGCATCCTCGGCGAAGAGGCGATCAGCGAGACCGCCACGCCCAACGTCTTCGCCGACCAGCTCGACGTCCATCAGGCGTATGTCGACCTCACGGCCGCCGGCCACGCCGGGCGGGTCCCGATCGCTCTGCGCGTCGGACGCCAGAAACTGGTCTACGGTGCGCAACGGTTCGTCTCGCCCCTCGAATGGGTCAACACCGCGCGGGTGTTCGACGGGGCCCGCGTGGCGATCGGCGCCGGTTCGGGCCGCCGGCTCGACGTCTTCGCCACGCGCCTCGTGCCGGTGGCCCCGACCCGCCTGAACGACCACCGGCCGACGCGGAGCCGGACGTTCAACAGCCAGTTGCACGGCGCCTACTACTCCGACACCACCCTCGTCGGCGGCGCCACCGTCGACGGCTTCTGGCTGCTGCGGCGCGCCGCCCGTCCCGACGACGCCGTCCACACCATCGGCGGGCGCATCGACGCCCGCCGCGGACCGTGGGCGCTGGACGGCGAGGCGGCGGTCCAGACCGGCCGCTACGGCGGCGCCGACCACCGGGCGGTGCTGGCCCACGCCGGCGGGTCGTTCACGTCCGGCCTGCCCGGCGGCCTGAAGATCGGCGCGGCGGTCAACGCCGCCAGCGGCGACGGCGACCCCGCCGACGGCGTGCACGGGACGTTCGACCAGCTCTATCCGCTGGGCCACGCCTATTACGGCTACATGGACCTGTTCGCGCTCCAGAACCTGCGGAACGCGGAGGTGACGGTGGAGGCGGCGCTGCCCGGACGTGCGCGGCTGCGCGTGGCCCTGCAGGACTTCGTACTGCTCGCCCCCGGCGCCGACGCCTGGTACAACGTCGGGGGCGCCGTCGTCCACCGGGCCGACGCCGCGGTCTCGCCCCACGTCGGCAACGAGATCGACGTGACGGTCCGGGTTCCGGTGGGACCGGTCGGCCTGGAGGTCGGGTACGGCCGCTTCTTCGGCGGCGCGTACCTGCGCGACGCCGACTTCGCGCTGCGCACCGCCGACTTCTTCTATCTGCAAACGCTCGTCGGACTCTGACGGAGCATGACGTCGGAAATAACGTCTTGTAAATCAATCGGTTACGGATCTTCTGGCGAACGGGCTACGGACGCCGATCGCCGGCGTCCGGGCCAGCGCGCTTCGCGTCGAGCCACCGCTTGAAGGACCGCTGGCTTTCCCCTGACGGACGGCCCGCGATCAAGCCCTCGACACTGACGTCTTCGTCCAGGTCGGGCCAGTGTATTCCCTGACCGCCGCCGATCAACTCCCAGTTGTTCCTCTCTTCCCGATCCGCGTGGACGAGCCGGGGATACCAGGCCAGCGGCACGGAAACCGTTCGGCCGTCCGCCAGCTCGACCCGCAACGTGTCGTCGGTGACCGCCACGTCTTCGGCGCCGGGTACCTGCGCCTCAATCGTCGAAGTAATCATTCCAGGCCTCCTGAAAGAACCCGCGGTTCCTCTCGACTATCCGCTGGATCTTGTTCAGCTCTGACCTTCTCAGTCCGCCGCTGCCTTGCATTCTCACCAGATCCAACCAGAATTTCGCTATCCTGTCGCCGTCCGTCACGTGCACGTGCGGGGGCTCCTGACGGTCGCCGGAATAGAAGAAAAAACGATACGATCCTTCCTTCAGAACCGTCGGCATTGCAATTCGCGCCTTCGCGTTCAAGCCTCGCCAAGATCCCCGCCGCCTGCGATTTCCCACAAGTTCGCGCCGGCGTATATCGAAGACTCCTTCCCGGCGACGAACTCGTAGCACTCTTCAAGAATCGCTTCCGAAGCCAATCGCCGCGGCCCGCGAGTGGCGCACTCCCAAAGCACGAGAACTCGCCAGCCGGCTTCCAAAAGCGCCTTCGTATTCCTCCTGTCTCGTTCCTTCGTTCCCGCGATCTTCGTGCGCCAGAAATCTTCGCGAGTCGCGGGCATCTGAAACAGCGCGCACCCGTGTCCGTGCCAGAAGCATCCATGGACAAAAACACACACCCGATGCCGTGGCACCACGACGTCCGGCCGTCCCGGCAAGTCGCGACGATACAGGCGGAAGCGAAGTCCCCGGGCGTACAAACCCTTCCTCAGAAACAATTCGATCTTCGTGTCGCGGCCTCGAACGCGACTCATGTTCAGCCGCCGCTGTTCGCGGGTAAGCACGTCCATCGCCACCAGCCTGAGACGTCGCCGCCGTCACGTTTTCCCCGTGCGCTTCCTTGCCGACTTTCTGCGACCCGCCTTTACCCTTTCCATCAACGTCCTCATCCGCCGTCTGACTTTCTCGTCCGCGTCAGGCATCCACGCGTTCGCCTGTTCGAAGAAATCCTCATCTCCCAGTTCGGACAGCAACAGGTCGCGATCCATGTCGATGCGAATCGGCAGAGGAAACCTTACGACCTGGCCGCTGACGATACCCTGCCCCGGTCCGAAGCCGGGTACCATTCGCGCGTCCGATTCGGTGAGATTCTCCATGACCGCCTTCACGAAGGTCTGGTCACGAGGGTTGACGAGTCGAAGTATCAGGAAAGAGTTGCACTGCGAAACGATGGTCTCGTCCAGCCGACTGGGCCGCTGGGAGATCAGCATCAGACCGGTTCCGAACTTCCGGCCTTCCGTAATCACGCGACGAATCACCGGCAACGACACCGCGTCGTGAGTGCCCTCGCGGGCCGACGGCAGGAACGTATGCGCCTCCTCGACCACGGTCATGAACGGTGCTATTCGCCCACTGAGATCCGCCCGAAATGCGAACAGCGCTTCCAGCACGATTGCGACGATGGAGCACTGCGTGATGTGGTCATAGCCGCCAAGATACAGTACGGATACCTGCCCGGGCCGGACGATCCGCTCCGGTTCACTGAATGGGTTCGGCAACTCCTCGAAGGGCAGAGATTTCAGTCTGCTCGTCTCTCGCAGTTTGCCGCTGGCGAGATCCATCCGTTCAAGTTTGTCCAGCACGATCTTGAGGCTCCGCCGAACGGCCCCCACCGTGGGCTTCCAGTTGCCGCTCGGCGCTCCTGTCGGCGGACCGTCACCGCCAAAATCCCGCGCAATGCGATCCAGCAGCCTTCCAATGTACGAGACGGCGCTTTCCGCCGTCCCCGCCGCGGCGCGATCGTACAGACCTCCGAGATAGTTCATCTGCGCCTCGGTCAGCCCGGCCGTCATCTGGGATATCAACGTGGTAATCAGACTCTCACCGTCCCGCTGCACCATGAGCTGTGGAAAGAACAGCTTGATGTCACTGTCTGCTGACTCTTTTCGCAACAGCTCGCGACACTGGTCGCTTGCCAACCCGATGTAGTCGCCGTGCGGGTCGAGGATCAGCAAGGGGTAGCGATGTTGAATCAGTTCACGGATCATCCTGCGCGCAGCTACCGTTTTCCCGCCGCCGGTCATGGCGAGGATTGCCAGATGCCGCGACACGAGCTTCGGGGCGGAAAGCGTGACTTCGACATCGTCGCGCGCGATCAGCGACCCGACCCGAACATGACGTTCATTCTTGCTGCCGCCGACGAGTAGCTGCCGAATCGCTTCGGTTGGCGGTCGGAAGACAGGTGACGCCGGCTTGACGGGGTACGTGAGCGGGGACAGGTTGGCGAGGTCATCCGAAGGCGTCGAGCCGAGGACGAGGCCGACGGCTTCGAGTTGATCTCTGGTGTCGGACAGTACGGTGTCCTCCAGTGATATTCCCTCTCCTGCAATCTCCTGAGCGGCTTCGAATGGAAAGAACGGGTTGAACCGGCGGATGTCCATGATCCGAGCCCAGACGTACAATCGCACCTGTCTACCGTAGGCGTCGTCCGGGACCTCCATGTCCAGTGCGACCACTTCGCCCACTCTTGCCCGAAAATGCTTCAGGATGAACGTGAACTCGACCGTGCCGGCGTTTCCGACGACGGTTCCGATAGGTTGCCAGTCATCCTGCCGCGAATCATTCATTTCTGTATTTCTCTTTAGTCAGGCGCGAGGTCAGCGGAAAATTCCGGGCCGCAGCAAAAACTCCCGCCCGGAGCCGCACAGCATGGCGCGGAGTTGGCGAAACAGCGTCACGTCGTCTTCGTCAAGAGCGATTCTCATCGCCCGCACGGCGGTGAACGTGTTTACCGGTCGACTCAGCCAGTCCGGAATCCGGGCGAACTTGTCGACGATGTCAAGACCCACCGGGAACGCGTACTTTGGCAGAAGCAGCGCACAGTGAAGAACGAGTCTGGCTGAAGCGGCGAAGTGCTCGACGCTTTTCCGAAAAAACTCCAGCCTGACTGGGGAGGTCCACTCGTTCACTTGCAGGTAGGAAACCCACGGTTTCGGGTAGTGCTCAATCGTCGCGCGCCACGCATTGGGCGCGCGTCTGAGTTCGTTTCGGTCAAGCTCGACCGGGCGCAATGCCTCCCCGGGATCGAGCACGCACCGAAACAACAGCGCATCCGTGATTCTCGGGCCTCCCACGTTGTCGTCCGCGGCCGGATCGATCAGCTCCAGGAAATGGCGTTTCCACAAGTCGGGCGGCTCATGAAGTATGTCGCGAACCTCGTCATCCTTCAGCCTGTTGAGAACCGTTCGACAAACCGACGTCGTGGCGCTGTCACGTTCGACTACGCCGCAGACCGTCGATCGCGCATCGTGCAGGAGTTGCAGTTGGCGGAGATGAACGCCAATGAAATTGCGTTCGCGACCCCGCCGCGGAAGCTCGCTGGCCGGCAGCATCGTGGACAGCGCGTCGTCGGAAAAATCAGGGAATCGATGTCGCACCTGACCGTCGCGCATGACGTCGCTGTAGCGTGACACCGGATTCACCAGGGCGCCGTGCAGCAGCAGCGCGTGCAGATCATCATGCTTCGTCAGCATCTGCACGGCGCCAGCGGCCTCGATCGCGATGCGGGCGGCGTCGCGAAGCGCGCCAATGTCCGGAAAAGCGTCGTCGTACACGCCACCGTCCCGGCCAGAGTAAAGCTCGTCGATGAGCTGTTTCAGGACGACGAACGTTTCACGATCCTCCCCGCGCCGGCCCGGGACGACACTGTATCCTCCGACGCGAGCGGCGATCGGGGCGGATCCCAGCATCGACAAATTCGCAAGACCGCCGTCGACGAAACCGATTCGATTGCCGGAGATGTCTTTCCAGAAAACGCTGTGGTTCCGATCTATGCGAATGATCCGGTCGGTCTCGAGAAGCACGGTGCGCAACTGTTCGCCGAGAGCGCCGACGGTCCTCAAAAAGTCGACCTGGGCGGGCGCGGACAGATCCGCGGCTACCTTGAGCATCCGTTGGAGAATGTGCGGCGTTCGAATTTTGTCCGCGACGGTCCGACGAGCCGGCGGCTTCGTTCTCGTCGGTTTCGGCATTGGCGGAACGTCGCGGCGTTCCGCGAACAAGCCGGGCGCCGGGCCGGAGGTGCTCGGCGGGCAGTGGACCGCGAGTGCGTCGAAATCATCGTGGTTCTCGTCGAATACCGCCATGCTCGCCTTGAGGTGCCGCTCGACGATCGCCGCGATGCCGGCGTGAACCACGCGATCGGTCTTTCGGCATATCAAGGTCATAACGACCGGATGCGTGCCGTCGTTGCCGGAAATGGAACGAAAAAGCATGAAGTCCTTGCTGTCCAGCTCGGAGAACGCGGTTCCCTCGATTTTCGGTCCGCCGAGACGCCAGTTCTTGTGTGTTTTCCGGAGTAGCCGCTGCTGTGACTGAACGTTCGTTCCGAACACGCAGGTACAGTCGAGACGTGCTTCGCCCCGTTCGAAAAGCTCTGGCGCCAGCAGCAGACTGACGACGCTGGAATTGATGTTGATCGCACGTTGCTTCGCGCGGATCGTGGAACGCTGCGCCGCGAACAGGCCGAGGTCCGACTCCGCCATGGACCGAACGATGATGATCTCCGGGCCGTTTCGGGTCACGGTCAGCTTGCCGCGGCGAAACGGCGGAGGGGCTGCCGCAGTTCGTTGCCGATCTGTTGCAGCAGGGTCCGGCCGACGGCCTTTGCGAGCAAAGGCGGAACTGCGTTTCCGATTTGGCGAAACGCCGGATTCATCGTCCCCCGAAAGACGAAGCCATCCGGAAATGATTGAAGACGAGCGGCTTCTCGAACGGAAATCGTGCGCGCCTGCCTGCTGTCGTAGTGGATGTGGCTGTAGCTGTCTTTCTCGAGATGCGCCATGAGTGTGCGCGCGGGTTTGTCCGGTTCCAGTTTTCGCCACTTGTTCGGAAACTTGCGGTGATCGTACGGAGGCACGAGCTCCCGCCGGAGATCCATCCATTCTCCGGAACCCTCTCGTACCGGCCGCCCCCGCCGGCGGCGATCGTCCAGTTCTTCTTCAAACATGCGTTCGGCGTGGCGATGAGCTTCAGGGTACTGATCGCCAGGGTTCATTCGCGAAAACAACCCGTAGTCCCTGGGAAGGTATCGGATGACGTGATCCATGATCTGCTCCGGCGCCTCGAAACCTGGCCATTCGCGCATCGATCGGGCGTACTCGGTCAGCGTGGCGGCCGGAGGGTACGGCGTCCCGGCATCGAATCGCCGTGCGCCTCGCCGCAAACGCCCGGCGGCCATTTCAGCTCTGGCGTCAATGCGCGGCAGGTCACTCAGAGCCTGCTCGGCGGTGACCGCTGGCGGGAGGTCGGCGATCGGGTTCGGATCGGAACCTGGAACCCAGAATTCGTCCGAGAACAGCGCATCCCGGGCCTTGAGGTGCTTCAAGGCGACCGCGCGGGTTCCGTCGTAACCGGAAGGCAGGTCGATGGAGTGTGTCGGCGCTGGAAACGTGACACGGTCCGCAAATTCCCGTGTCAACGCGATCAGGAACACGCGGTCCCGCATCTGAGGAACGCCGTAGCGGGCGGCGTTGAGCAGGGTGTACCCGCAGGCATAGCCCCGCCGCGAAAGCACGTCGCACACTTCCTGGGCGATGTTGTGTGAACCGAAGTTGAGCATGTCCGGGACGTTCTCCAGGACGACGGCGAGCGGCAGGCACGCGTCGACGTACTTCATGTAGTCGAGGTAGAGGCGGGCACGAGGGTCGTGCCGGAACGCTTCGGGATGGTCGGAGACTTCTCGCAGCTTGGACCGGCCGACCCGCGCGAACGCCTGGCAGGGAGGACCACCGACGAGGATGTCGAAAGCGTCGGCAGGATCTCCGAGTCGAAGGTCTTCCGTCAGCGTCGCGGGATCGGTACGCGCAATGTCGCGTGGCTGCCGGTGCGGAAGACTGGCCGCATGGAAATTGATCCCATGCGACTGAGCGGCGCAGGGATCGATCTCGATGGCGGCGCGGATTTCGCAGCCGGCGGCGAGGAAGCCCAACGACAGACCGCCGCATCCAGAGAAGAGATCGAGCACCCGCGGTTTCCCGCCGGCAGCGATGCGGTCACGCTTGCGCGCGATCGCCGACTGCGCCCGATCTCTTCGAGGCCGCATCTGCCTGTCTTCCCCGGCTCAGGGCGGCGCATCATGCACCCCGCCCTCCATTCTGACACATGAACCGGCCATCCGTCCGAATCACGCCACCGCTACGCGCGTGTCTCCGTTCCCCCCCCGCTCAGTGCGCCAGCGGGTCGGGCCGGATCTGGAACCTGACCAGGTTGCCCGGCTCCACCGGGCCGCCTTCGACGTGCCAGGCCGCGTCGGCGCCGTAGGTCGCGTACACGCCGCGGCCCTTCCAGCCGGCGTCCGGGTCGTCGATGCGGCCGTCGAGCCCGCGGCTGTGGAAGCCCAGCGGATAGGGCACGCGCAGGATGGTCCACTCGCCGGTCTCCGGGTCGAGGGCCAGCAGCGAGTCGGAGCTCGAGCCGTTGGCGATCGGGACGTTCTCGCCCAGGCCGAGCGTGTTGAACTGGTCGACCCAGTTGTAGTAGTGGAAGTCGGTCCCGACGTCGGTGTTCCGGAAGTTGGGGCCCGGCGCCTTGTAGAAGGACCAGCCCTCGTCGCACTGCCGGCCGCCGCGCGCCTCGGGGCCGCCGAAGACGGCGCACGCGCCGCGGTCGAACGAGGCGAAGTGGCTGCTGCCGGCCAGGGCGGTCCAGAGCACGCCGCGGCGGTCGACGTCGAGGCCGCGGGTGCGGTAGCCCTTCTCGACCGGCACCGTGTAGAGCTCGCTGATGCAGGTCTCCGGCGGGTCGTCGCCGCGCTCCAGACGCAGCAGCCGGCCGGGGAAGTCGTCGGAGACGATCCAGACCGCGTCGTCGAGCGGGTTGGCGATGACCCCGTAGGCGCCGACCGCCACGCGCGTGTCGCGGGCCGGGTCGAACGGCGGCTCCTCGCGGCTGCCGCGCGGCGCCGGCTCGTTCCACGGCTTCGTGATGACGCCGTCGCCGTTGGTGTCGAGGACGGTCGGGCACCAGCCCTGGGCAAGCTGCTCGTCGCCGGTCTCGTCGTAGACCTTCGTGTCGAGCCAGCCGACGACGGGGCCGCCGCCGCTGAAGTAGAGCGTGTCGTTGGCGTCCTCGGCGAACTGCAGGTGGTGCGTGCCGTAGCAGGTGTCGATGAGGACGAAGTCGTCCGCCTCCGGGTCGTAGTAGCCGGTGTGGCGGCCGGCGCGGTCGAGCGGGAAGTACCGCGCGTAGGCGTTGTCCGACCCCGCGCGGCACCAGTCGGGGTTGTCCGGGTGGCGGATGCGCGTCGTCAGCCAGACGCGCCCCTCGGCGTCGAGCATCGGGTTGTGCGGGTTGGCGGGATCGTTCCAGACCGCCTCGGCGCCGAAGTCGCGCCACGGCCGGAAGCCCTCGGTGGCGAACATCGACGGGACCGGCGGGTCGTCGTCGCGCAGCGGGATCTTGATCATCCGCGAGCGGTGCTCGGCGGTGTCGGTCACCAGCAGGAAGTCGTTGCCGATGTCGACGCCGTAGAGCGGGCCGTTCGCGTTGACGCGCGGGTTGCGCTTGTCGGTGGCGATTTCGTCGTGGACGAAGGCGACGTTGTTGCCCCAGTTCCACATCGTGAGCACGACGTTGCGCTCGACGCCCCGCGGACGGGGCGGGGCGGGGGGCGCCTCGCCGGCCGCGATGCGGTCGCTCCAGTCGACCAGCATGTCGAGGCCGCGCCCGCGGCCGAAGCGGGTGACGAAGCTGTTCATCAGCGAGCCGCGCTGCCCGCGCCGCATCCGGTCGTCCCAGGCGGAGCGGGCCGAGTCGAAGTCCTCGAGGTCGGGGATCTCGCGGGTGCGCCGGCTGCCCACCTGGTGGCAGCGCTGGCAGCCCTTCAGGTTGTTGATCCACTCGCTCTGGCTGCCCATCCGCGGGTCGATGCCGTTGCCGTCGGGGCCGGTGCCCGGGAACTCGTGCGCGGCGGGCAGTTCGATGAGCGACAGCCAGTAGGTGGAGGGGTAGACCTGCGCCGCTTCCCGCGGCGTCGCCGCCACCACCGCGGTCAGGTCGAGCGTCCGGTCCGGCCGCCCCGCGACCGGCTCGGAGTCGACGAGGCCGTAGCCGCGGACCCACACGTCGTAGACCGCGTCCGGGAGCTCCGGCAGGACGTAGCGCCCGTCGTCGTCGGTGACGACGATCTTGCGGAACACCGTTTCGAGGTCGTCGGTCTCGGCGATCACCCACACGCCCGCCTCCGGGCCGGCGGCGCTGGTGACCGTGCCGCGGATCACGCCGTCGTCGTCCGCCGCCGCGGCCGTTCCCGCCGCGGCCAGGGCCGCGCAGGCCGCCGCGGCCGACAGGCTCGCCAGTCTCGTCATGGTCATCGTCGTTCCACCGTTTCTCCGCCGAGTTCACGCAACAGCGCCGCCGTCTCCGGCCACGCCTTTTCGGTGTTCGCCACGAAGACGCCCTCGGCGACCATCAGCGGCGTCCAGCCCACGGTGTTGCGGGCGTTGACGTCCGCGCCCCGCTCGACGAGGTACCGCACGATCAGGTTCGAGCCCATCATCGCGGCGCCGTGCAGCGCCGTGCTGCCGTTCCAGCGCATGTCGCCGCGGTCGCGCTGCGGGTCGAGAGCCAGCAGGTTCCGCGGGTGGCGCAGCAGCAGCTCCACCCCGTCGCCTTCCAGCCGGGTGCCGCCGAAGTCGGCCGCCGCGCGCAGGTCGTTGCCGAGGGCGAGCGCCAGCTTCACCGCCTCCAGCCGCACCCGCTCGGGGGTGCCGTTGAGCGGACCCGGGCTCTCGCCGTCCCAGAACCCGAGGCCGGCCGCCGCCATCAGCGGGGTCACGCCCTGGCCGGTGGGGGTCAGCGGGTCGGCGCCGTAGTCGACCAGCAGCCGCATCAGGTCCAGGTCCGCGTGCTTGGCGGCCAGGTAGAACGGCGTGGCGCCGACGAAGCTGAGGTAGTTGCGGCCGACCGAGACGTTCGGCGGCGGCTTGACGATGCCCAGGTCGACCTCGAACGGGATCTCCCGCCACGCGATGCGCACGTCGGGGTCGGCGCCCTGCGCGAGCAGGCGGCGCGCCAGCGCCAGACTGTCGAGATTCCCCGTCGGTTCCGGCGGGCGGCCGGAGCCGGGGCGCCGGATCCAGGCCAGGGCGTGCAGCACCGAGCCGCGCGCGTCGCGGGCGGCCGGGTCGGCCCCCGCCTCCAGCAGGACCGCGGCGAGCTCGAAGTGCGCGTTGATGACCGCCAGCGCGAGCGGCGACGTGCGGCCGGTGGCGGCCGGCGTGTAGGAGCCGGATCCCGCCGTCGTGTTGCTGACGCCGGCGTTGGCGTCGGCGCCGCCGGCCAGCAGCGTCCGGACGGCGTCGATCCCCCCTTCGCGCACCGCGAACAGCAGCGGGGTCAGCCCGCCGCTCGAGCGCGCCTCCACGTCGGCCCCGGCCGCGAGCAGCCGCGCGACCGCCGCGGCGTTGTTCTCGGCGGCGGCCCACATCAGCGCGGTCTGGCCGCGCCAGCTCTCGGCCGCGTCGACCGCCGCGCCGGCCGCGAGCAGCTGGTCCAGGACCGGGACGCGGCCGGTCCGGGACGCGGCCATCAGGATCGTCTCGCCCGCGGGGGTGGCCGTGTTCGGGTCGGCCCCGGCCGCGAGCAGCGCCCCGACGACCGCCGGCTCGCCGCTCTGCGCCGCGAGCGCCAGCGGCGTCACGCCGTGGCGGCTCGCCCGCTCCGGGTCGGCGCCGGCCGCGAGCAACTGCTCGACGACCTCGGCCGCCGCGGCCCGCGCCGCCCAATGCAGCGCGGTCGTGCCGTCCGGCGCCGCGGCCCGCGCGTCGGCGCCTTCCGCCAGCAGGGCGGCGACGCGGACGGCGTCTCCCGTCCGGGCGGCGGCGATCAGCGGCGCGTCGGCCGCCGCGGCGGCGCCGGGCAGGACGAACGGCGCGGCCGCGAGCAGGGCGGCGGCGAGCGCACGGCCCGCGCGCGGCGGCCGCCGACGGTCCCGTTCCTTGCGCAGGGGACGTTCCGCCGTTCCCCGCGCCGGCGTCGACCACGCCGAGTCCCGTTGCTTGCGCATGAGAGGTTCCCCCTTCCGGCATGGTTCGGCGGCCGGACCCGGCAACCCGTGGCGAAACACCCGCTGCCCGTGGCGAAACGCCCCGCTGCATTCGAGCGGCGATGCATCCCGCCTGACTGCGTTGTTCGTCGGTTGCATATGCCCAACATGCCCTTCTCACGCCTTGTCAGGCGGGCGTTCGCTGCCCGCTGGCGCACTCGCTGCTCTCTGTTCGACGCGGGGGCTGCAGGCAATTGGCGGATGCTACCGCGTGGCGTCCGCGTTGACAACACCCGGCGAGAAGCGTACAAAGGGCCGGTGCTGGCGGGAGCCGGCGGATTCTCCGTCGTGCGCCGGAGCGGGCGCGCCGCCGGCCGGACCGGGTGCAGCCGATTTTCGCGGTGTGCGGAAGACGCCGGCGGCTTTCCGGCGGTGTGCGGAAGACGCTGGCGGCAGATGCCGAGGGGTGATGCGATGACGACGCGGCGAGACGCGCGGGCGCCGAGCCGGGTCCGGGCCGCGGAGCTGGCGGCAGATGCCGAGGGGTGATGCGATGACGACGCGGCGAGACGCGCGGGCGCCGAGCCGGGTCCGGGCCGCGGCGCTGGCGGCGGCGGGCGGTCTGCTCGCCGCGGCGCCGGCCGCGGCCGCGCCGTCCGGCGGCGGGGTGGACGCCGCGTCGGTGGCGGCGACGCTCGACCGGTACTGCGTGACGTGCCACAACCAGCGCGTCGTCGACGGCCGCGGCGCCGCCCCGTCGATGCTGGTTTCGCAGTTGCGCGCCGCGGGCCTGGCGCTGGACGCGCTCGACGCCGGTCACGTGGCCGGCGACGCCGACGCGTGGGAGCGCGTCATCCGCAAGCTGCAGGCGCGGACCATGCCGCCGGCCGGACGCCCCCGGCCGGACGACGAGACGTACGGCGGCGTGATCGGCTGGCTGGAGGCGGAGCTCGACCGGGCGGCCGCCGCGGCCCCGAACCCGGGCCGGCGCCCCGCGCTCCACCGCCTCAGCCGCACCGAGTACCGCAACGCGGTGCGCGACCTGCTGGCGCTCGACGACCTCCCGAAAGAGTTCGACGTCTCGACGCTGCTGCCGGCCGACAACGTCACCAGCGGCTTCGACAACCTGGCCGAGCTGCTGTTCGTCTCGCCGGCGACCCTGGAGCGGTACCTGGCGGCGGCGCGCCGGATCAGCCGGCTCGCGGTCGGCGACACGAGCATGCCGCCGATCGTCGACCGCCACCAGCTCGACCGCGACTTGGTTCAGGACGGCCACCTGGACGGGTTGCCGCTCGGCACGCGGGGCGGGACGGTGATCCGCGGCTACCTGCCGGCGGACGGCGAGTACGTCCTGACCGTCGAGTTCGCCCAGGCGGCCCGCGAGGAGCACGAGGTGGAGGTGAGCGTCGACGGCGAGCGCGCCGGCCTCTTCACCATCGGCGGCCGGCCGCTGGTGCGGGGGGCGAGCGGCGTGTTCGCGTTCGAGGCCGAGCCGCCGGTCGACGTCCGGGTGCCGCTGGGGGCGGGGCCGCGCGAGATCGCGGTGGCCTTCGTCCGCAAGACCGGCGCACGGCACGAGAGCCTGGTGCGCGCGTCCCGGCGCGGACAGCGCCGCGAGCCGGCCATCTCGACGGTGACGCTCAGCGGTCCGTACGGCGTCGACGGCGCCGGCGACACGCCGAGCCGCCGGCGCATCTTCACGTGCCGCCCCGGCGGCACCGCCCCGGCCGCCGAACCGTGCGCGCGAGAGATCCTCTCGACGCTGGCGCGCCGCGCGTACCGCCGTCCGGCGACCGCCGCCGACCTCGACCTCCTGCTCCCGTTCTACGAGGAGGGGCGCGCCGGCGGCGGGTTCGACCGCGGCATCCAGCGCGCCCTCGAAAGGCTGCTCGTCAGCCCCGAGTTCCTCTTCCGCATCGAGCGCGACCCGGCGGACGCCGCGCCCGGCGCACCGTACCGCGTCGGCGGCCTGGAGCTCGCCTCGCGCCTGTCGTTCTTCCTGTGGAGCAGCATCCCCGACGACGAGCTGCTCGACCGCGCCGTCGACGGGACCCTCGCCGACCCGGCGGTGCTGGAGGCGCAGGTGCGGCGGATGCTGGCCGACGGCCGCTCGCGCGCGCTCGTCGACAACTTCGCCGCGCAGTGGCTCTACCTGCGGGACGTCGAGGCCAAGGAGCCGGACCCCGGCTTCTTCCCCGGCTTCGACGAGAACCTGCGCCGGGCGTTCCAGCGCGAGACGGAGCTGTTCATCGACAGCGTGCTCCGCGAGGACCATAGCGTCACCGAGCTGCTGACCGCCGACCACACGTTCGTCGACGAACGCCTCGCGAAGCACTACGGGATCCCGCACGTCTACGGCAGCCACTTCCGGCGCGTGCCGCTGGCCGGCACGGGGCGGCGCGGGCTGCTGGGGCAGGGCGGCATCCTGACCCTCACCTCCTACGCCACGCGCACCTCGCCGGTGCTGCGCGGCAAGTGGATCCTGGAGAACCTGCTGGCGTCGCCGCCGCCCCCGCCGCCGCCGGACATCCCGGCCCTGGCGGAGACGACCGACGAGGGGGCGGCGCTGTCGATGCGGGCCGCGATGGAGCGGCATCGGGCGAATCCGGCCTGCGCGAGCTGCCACGCCCGGATGGACCCGCTCGGCTTCGCCCTCGAGAACTTCGACGCCGTCGGCCGCTGGCGCGACCGCGGCGAGTCGAACGAGCCGATCGACGCGTCCGGCGTCCTGCCCGACGGCACGTCGTTCGAAGGCCCCGACGGCATGCGGCAGGCGCTGCTGCGCGACCCGCAACGGTTCGTCGCCACGGTCGCCGAGAAGCTGCTGACCTATGCGCTCGGCCGCAACGTCGAGCCGTACGACATGCCCGCGGTGCGCGCCGTCGTGCGCGGCGCGGAGCAGGACGGCTACCGGTTCTCGTCCATCGTCCTGGGCATCGTGCGGAGCACGCCGTTTCAGATGAGGATGCCGTAATCATGATCATCACGCAGAAAGCCCTGCCCCGGCGGACGTTCCTGCGCGGCGTCGGCGCGACGCTGGCCCTGCCGTTCCTCGACGCGATGGCGCCCGCCGCGTCCGCGGCGCCGGCCCCGGCGCGGAGGCTCGGGTTCGTCTACGTCCCCAACGGCGTCATCCAGGAGCAGTGGGTGCCGGCGCAGACGGGCCGCGGATTCCGGTTCCCGCCGATCCTGAGCCCGCTGGCGCCGTTCCGCGACCAGGTGCTGGTCCTGAGCGGGCTGGCCCACCGGCAGGCGGATTCGTTCGGCGACGGCAACGGCGACCACCCGCGCGCCACCGCCGTCTGGCTGAGCGGCGTCCACGCCTGGGAGCGCCGCGGGCGCCAGGGACCGACCGAGATCAAGCTGGGGATCACCGCGGACCAGATCGCGGCGCGCGAGTTCGGCAGGCAGACGCCGCTGCCGTCGCTGGAGCTGGCCCTGGAGCGGCCGACGGCCATCGCCTGCGACACCGGCGACTGTTTCTACTCGAACACCATCTCGTGGCGCAACGAGACGACCCCGCTCGACATGGAGGCGCATCCGCGCGTCGTCTTCGAGCGGCTGTTCGGCGAGGGGGGCAGCGCCGCCGACCGCCGGGCGGTGGCCCGGCAGACCGGCAGCATCCTCGACTCGGTGGTCGCGGAGGCGGCGCGCCTCGGCGGGACCCTCGGCCCGGGCGACCGCAACAAGCTGGACGAGTATCTCGACGCGGTGCGCGACGTCGAGCAGCGGGTCCGGCGCTCGGAGTCGCGGGGCGACGAGGCGTTCGTCGAGCTGCCGGAGCGGCCGGTCGACGTCCCGGAGGAGTTCGAAGAGCACGCGAAGCTGATGTTCGACCTCCAGGTGCTGGCGTTCCGGGCCGACGTCACGCGGGTGTTCACGCTGATGATGGCGCGCGAGGCGAGTCCCCGGCCGTACCCGCAGATCGGGGTGCCCGACCAGCACCACACGGTGTCCCACCACCGGAACGACCCGGGGTACATCGCCAGGAAGGCCAAGATCGACACCTACCACGTCCAGGTGCTGACGCATCTGCTCGGCCGGCTGCGGGAGACCCCGGACGGCGACGGCAACCTGCTGGATCACTCGATGATCGTCTACGGCGGCGGCATCGGGAACGGCAACCTCCACGAGCACACGAACCTGCCGTGCCTCGTGGCGGGCGGCGGCGGCGGCCGGCTCCGCGGCGGGCGCCACCGCGCCTATCCGGCGGACACGCCCTATGCGAACCTGCTGCTGACGGTGCTCGACAAGGCGGGGGTGCCCGCCGACAGGCTCGGGGACAGCACGGGACTGCTCGACACGGCGCCGCTCAGCCTGTGAGCGGCGTCGTCCGCTGACGGTGCTCGACAAGGCGGGAGCGCCCGCGGGAAGCTCCGGGGACAGCGCGGGACTGCTCGACACGGCGCCGCTCAGCCTGCGAGCGGCGTCACCCGCCCCGCGCCGCGGGCGGGATCGAAATCCCTCGTCTGCCTCGCCCCGGCGCCCGCCCCGGGCGGCGGCGACTCCAGTCCGGCGGCGCCGCCGACGACGCCCGGTTCCGCCGCGGCGCGCGCGGCTTCAGTGGCCGGCGCGCACGCGCAGGAAGCTGGCGAACCGCGGGATGCCGTTGCGCGTCGTTCCGTAGTGCTTGTAGGTGACGGTCGCGCCGACGGGCGGCGGCCGACGGCGTTCCTCGTCCGAGAAGCCGGACCCGAGCCGGAAGCGGCGGCCGTCGGGCATCTCCACCAGCAGCGAGCCGAGCATGCCGGCGTACTTTCCCCGGCCCGGCAGATGCGCGACGACGACCGCCTCGGCGTCCTCGTGGCGCTTCACCTTCAGCAGGTCGTTCGAGCGGCCGGCCCGGTAGCGCGCGCTCCCCTCGTGCAGCATCAGGCCCTCGCCGCCGGCGGACACGACCCGGTCCAGCGCAGCCGTCAATTCGGCGTGGTCCGCCACCCGGAACTGTTCCACCAGCGCGACGTGCGGAGACGCGACCCGGGCGAACAGCGCCCGCAGGCGCCGCAGGCGGCCGTCGAAGTCCGCGGGGTCCGCCGGCAGGTCGAACACCATGAACCGGACGTTGCGCCACGCCTCGTCGTCGGGGGTCGCCCGGCGCACGATGCCCGACAGCGTCTCGAAGGTCCCGCGGCCGAGCCACAGCTCGCCGTCCAGCGGCTCGCGCGGAAATCCCTCGGTGAACCACCGGGGCGCGTGGAAGCGGTTGCCCCGCCGGGAGTACAGCGCCTCGCCGTCCCACCGCGCCCGCACGCCGTCGAGCTTCTCGCTCACCCAGTAGCGCGTGAGGTCGACGCCCCCGCGGTAGACGCCGGCCAGCGCCACCCCCGGCGGTTCCGGCTGGCCGGCGCCGGCGGCCGGGGCGATCAGAAGCGCCAGCGTGATGATCGACAGTCGTCGCATGGGGGAAGCCTCCTTGAAGAAGTGCGCGCGGCGCCGACCGCCCGGCGACGGCACTCGTCTCGGCGAACCGGTCTGCCGGGTTTTCGGCACGCCAAGGAGGGAGCAAGAAACGTTCCTGACCGGGCGAGAGACACCGCCGCCGTTCCCGTTCGCCCGCGGTCGAGAGGGGCGGTACATGCGCGCGTCCGGGTGGGTGAGAGATGGACGCCGCCGCCGTTCCCTTCCACCCGCGGTCGAGGGGGCGGTACATGCGCATGTCCGGCCGGGAGTAGAGAGGCGCCGCCGCCGTGCCCGTCCGCCCCGTGCCGGTACGCGGGTTGCGCGCCAGCGAAACGTCAACTGGCGTTGCCGCGTTCGGCGACACAGGGCGAGCACGACGTTCAGCCGGAGCTTCCGTTTGCGCTCGGCGCTCTCGATGGCGGGCCGGCCACGTCCGAAGACTCGGACCGAGTGGTTCTCGAAAAACGGTGGTGACGGAAGACCCGAAGATCGTGAGAGCCACCGTCCGCGGCTCCCGAAGCTGCTCGCCGCCGAGGAAGTGGATGGCCGGAGGCGTCACGAGATGCCAGCCAGAAAACCACTGCGCCGATGACGGCGGCCTCTACAGGGGCGGCGCCGCGGCCATTGGCTTCTTCCACCGGCCGGGAGCCAGCGGCGCCCCGCGGCCGGACGTCGCAACGGCGCCGGACGGCCAAGCCAAGCCGTGAGTTTGATCGATATTAGGAAGTTTCCGAGCAGACATAAACTCCCTAATCTTCGTATAATTGCCACGTGGACCCGATCCGCAATCCCTACGCGCCGGGAGCCGGTACGCCGCCCCCCGAACTGGCGGGGCGGGACGAGCTGCGCGAGACGGCCCGGATCGCGCTGGAACGGATTCGACGCGCCCGGCCGGCCAAGAGCGTGATCCTGGTCGGTCTGCGCGGCGTCGGCAAGACCGTCCTGCTCGACCGGATCCGGGAAGAGGCGGAGGCGGCCGGCCTGCATGCCCTGTCCGTCGAAGCCCCCGAGGACCGGTCCCTGCCCGCGATGCTGGCGCCCCGGCTCCGCGCGGCCCTGCTGAAGCTGTCCAGGCACGAGCGGGCGCGGGACCTGGCGCAGCGGGCGTTGAGCGCACTGGCCGGTTTCGCCAGGGCGCTCAAGGTGAAGTACGAGGACGTCGAAGTGGGCCCGGACTTCGCCCCCGAACCCGGGCTGGCCGACAGCGGCGACCTGGAGCAGGACCTTGCGGATCTGCTCCTGGCCGCCGGGACGGCGGCCCGCAAGGCCGATACCGCGTTGTCCCTGTTCGTCGACGAGCTGCAGTACGTCGCCGAAGGCGAGCTGGCGGCGCTCATCACCGCGCTGCACCGCGCCGCGCAACGGCGGTCGCCGGTGACGCTCGTCGGCGCCGGCCTGCCCCATCTGCGCGCCCGCACGGGCCGGGCCAAGTCGTACGCGGAGCGGTTGTTCGCCTTCCCCGAAGTCGGGCCGCTCACGCCGGAGGCGGCGCGAAGCGCCATCGAGAAGCCCGCGCAGGCGGAAGGCGTGACGATCGCCGGCGACGGGCTGGAACGCATCATCGCGCAGACCCGCTGCTACCCGTACTTCCTGCAGGAATGGGGCAAGCATGCCTGGGACGCCGCCGATGCGTCCCCCATCGACCTCGGCGACGTCGAACGGGCGTCCGCCACCGCCACCGCCGCGCTCGACGAGAGCTTCTTCCGCGTTCGATTCGACCGCCTGACTCCCTCCGAACGGCGCTACCTGCGGGCTATGGCCGAGCTCGGTCCGGGGCCGCACCGCTCGGGCGACGTCGCCCGGATCCTGCAGAAGAAGGTGACGGCGCTCGGACCGACGAGAAGCCAGTTGATCGCCAAGGGCATGGTCTGGAGCCCGAGCCACGGCGACACCGGCTTCACCGCGTCGTTGTTCGATCAGTTCATGCGGCGCATCATGCCGGACGACGACTGGCGGCCGTGATCCGGGCCCGTTCGGGCGTCTCCGCGCATTCGTAGATCTCGAACGGCAATTGCTGAAAGGCCCACTCGTTCAGTTCATGATCTCGCGTAGATCGACGTCTTGCATCCTGTCTTTGACGTACACCAAACTCTCGTTGTCATTCATCTCCGCGATCGGGTGCTTGAATTCGATCTTCTCGGCGAGTATGCGAGCCACTTCGCGGATCCAGTGCGTCATGCTCATCTGCACAACACGTCCGCCGATACCCTCCGCCATCTCGACAATGCGGCTGCGATCACCAATACTGTCCACCAGAACGATGGTTGTCATATAATGAACTCTCCTACCGTATTCCATCTCTCTTTCAAATCGCGAAACTTTGTCCAGTGAAATCTCAGTATTTCCACGACCGATAAAACCGATGTCGAACCTGACTCCAACACCAGGTTTATACAAAAGCGTTGCGTCGCTCTCCCTTTTTGTTCCTCTCGACGACAGCCAAAAGACTTTACTCTGCTTACTCGTATCTCTCCGATCAATCTTTTCAAAGCCAAGCAAGGTGAGAAGGGAACCCAGCACAAGCTTCTCAAACAGCTTGCCGTACATCGACTTTTCCGAACCCCTGATTGCCAGCGTCTGAGCACCAATAGCAGTGAAAAGATAGAGCACAAAAGGCCAGTCAACTTTACTTTCCACGTCGTTGACCCTCAAACGACCCGTCAACTCCCCGTAGTCCTCACCACATTTTTCAACAACGGAAGCAATGGAATCTTCAAGGGTTTTCAGGTAGCCTTCGAATTCATCGCCACTACTTCTCAAGACATTCTGTATTCCCTTTTCCGTCAGGCCGATGCACCACTTCAAGAACAGTTTCTTCTCATTCGATATATCGGATCCCAACCCTGTCTTAACGATATCGGGTATCTTGCTTGCAAAATTACCGATATCGCGGTTAGATTTAAGAAACGTGACAAACAACGCGGCATTCGACAGAGTCAACCTGCGCCTGGTCATTCCTTCTGTCAAAGAGCGGATGTTCTCTCCACACAAAACGCCGGTGACGACATCCTTGACAATTTCTTCACCAATCCTGTCAATAACATCCGCGCCACGGTACTTTGCCAGAGCTTCGCCGGTGCGTGGGATATTGCGAATAATCCGACCGTAATTCAAGATTTGCCTCCAACCTCAATACTCAAGATAACGATTCAACGGCTTGACAGGCTCGCAATTCACCCAGTTGACACCAACGACTTCATCTCGAAGCCACACCTCGACCTTGTTCCGTATTTCATCCACATAGTCCTTGTTTATTTCAAACAGCACGAAACGCCTGTCGAGTCGAGCGGCGGCTTCGCCCACCGTACCCAAACCAGCAAAGGGATCGAGAACGACGTCGTGTACAAAAGAATAGTACTTGACAACTTTCTCCGCAAGCTCTACCGGGAATATTGCGGGATGCTTCTTGCTGTGGGCAGGGTGGATTTTCCACACATTCGTCATTTCGTACCCATCATCGATTCGTGATGCCGTCACCCAAGCTTTATTTGGATGCTTTCTAATATGCCAGTCGATCAACTTGGTGGTTGCCTTGCGATACACCAATACGTATTCCGTAACCGGAACGGCCTTGTACTGCAGCGGATGCCTGTCCGCCGCGAATCGACGCCCTCGGCCGGTAGCCCAACCGGCCCCGTCCGGTTTTACCCATATGATATCGTCAATGAAATCGAAACCTTCGTCAACAAAAATTCGATGAAAATCAAACGGGACCGCTATTCTCTTCGACGCTTCGTTCCTATTCGATCTTCGGATTAGAACAGGCGATACGTTCAAGACAAAAAACCGACCATCATTCAAAACACGATGACATTGATGGATTATTTTCTTCATCTTCAGAAGATATTCTTCGTACTGGATGTAATCAGAATATTCCGGCCTGGCGTTGTAGTATGGTGGCGACGTAAAGACGAGATCGACACATTCCGAGGGCGTTTGAGACAACAGGCTTTCGCTGTCTCCCAATCCAATCGTATTTCTCAAATGGGACGTCTTCGGTGCGTCATCAACTTTACTTGCACCAGTTTTTCGAGTCTTACGACCAAGCAACCGCGCTTCCAGAACCTCCTTTTGCGTTGTTTTCTTTTCCTGCACGAGGCTCGTATAAGCATCGATTACGATTTCTCCGATTTTGCTGTTGCTCCCATTCAGCAGCGGCACCCGCCATACATGATAACGATCATCGACTTCAGGAAGCCCGAAACGGATAGCATTCTCAAGATCCATGTTCTTCAAGTAACTCCTTGAAATCTTTTTCGCGCATTCCACGTTCTCCACTCGATATTTCCGAACTTCATATACGCTCGTTTTTCGGGCCATGGCGTCACGCAAAGCGAAATGTGCGGTATCCAAAGAGGTTCAAGCGGGGGCAGTCGTCGGAACCGCGAAGACGCGACCGCCACGTCCCGACAAATGGCCAGACCACCATGAATTGCTGAGCCAGAGGTCCATCAACAGCGATCGGGATCGATAATCACGCCCCGGGATTCGCCCCGGCACTTCTTCCGTACAGCTCCAGTCTACCATCAGTACTGGCGCACGAAGCACGGTGCCGATGCCCGCGGCGTCGATGCCGACCCACACCAGCACCGGCGGCCGTCATGCCGCGTCGCGCAACACGGCCGCGAACTCGTCCGGCCGCGACCAGTGCGCCACCGTCGACAGCGGCTCGACCAGCCGGAAGTCCTCGTCCGCCCAGACGTCCGCCGCGTCGTCGAAGAGCGAAACGAAGGTCAGGGCTTCCGGTCCCACCACGAGATGATTCAGATCGTGCCACGCGGCCAGCACGTGCTCCGAGACCCTGTGCGCCGTCGCGCGGCTCCCGGTGCTCAGCACCTGGACCAGGGGAACTGCGTCGCGCGGTCCGCACGTGGAATCGACCGTCCAACTGATCAACGACAATTATTTTGGCCGGTCGGCGCTGGCGCCCTCGGCGTTCGCTGGCGCCCTCGGCGTTCGCTGGCGCCCTCGGCGTTCGCTGGCGCCCTTCGGGCGCGGTGCGACGCGGGGTTCCACCACGGGCCGCCGGCCGTTCAGACCCGCCCGCCGCCCTCAACCCGCGAGCAGCGCGTTGAGGCGCAGCTTCCACTCCGCCTCGTCGACGACCTCGAAGCGCATCACCCGGTTGCGCATGGCGGGGACGAACTCGGCCCAGTCCGCCTTGCGCGCGTGCCGCGTGCAGAGGTCGAAGACCGAGCGCTTGTACTCGGCGTCCTCGGAGCGCCCGAGGTGCATGCCCTTCGTCTCGACGACGAAGACGCGGTGGTACTCGTCGCCGACGCCCGGCTCGTCCGGCCTGAGCGTCAGGATGAAGTCGGCGTAGATGCGGCCGGGCTTCCAGCCCTGCACGTAGTAGTCCCGGCGCGAGCGGTTCCGGTACCAGAAGAACAGGCGGGCCTGCCCGTCGAGGTAGGTGGCGACCTTGTTCTCCAGGCCGTTCAGCTCCTCCTCGGTGGTCACGTCGAACAGGTTGCGCTGGTACTGGCCGCCGTCCTCGCGGTTCGCCTGCCGCGCCCCGGACGTCTCGATCCGGCGCGGGAGGCGGTTGAAGGCGAGGTCGTCGGCCACGACGAGGAAGCGCATCGTCCCCGCCTCGAGCAGTTGCGAGAACACCTGCCGCGACAGCCGGTCGCGTTCCCGCTCCAGCCGCTTGCGCAGCTCTTCGAGCACGAACGCGTAGTTCGCGGCCACGCGGCCGCGGGGATGCCTGGCCAGCAGCGCGCCGAACACCCGCCGGGCGGCCTCGGCGCCGCGCCACGGATTGGGCATCGCGTCGAGCAGGTGGCTGGCGGCGAAGTAGTAGTCGATGCCGTCTCCGGCGCCGGCGTCCACCCAACCATCCGCCCCCGCCGCGCCGGCGGCCGCCCCCGCCGCGCCGGTGCCCGCCCCTGCTGCGCCGGTTTCCTCCCCGCCAGCGTCCTGCGCGCCGGGATGCGCCGCCAGCGGGTCCGCGTCGAGGCCCGCGCGCAGCGCCACGTCCCGCTCGCCGGCGCCGAGCTCGAGGTCGAAGAGGGGCGACAGGTCGACGTCGTCCCAGGGGATGCGCGACAGCAGGTCCGTTTCGTACTGCGCCGGACGCCACTGCCCGCCGTCCCGGATCAGGAACGCCGGCAGCACGAGATCGGCGGCGGCCCGCCGGTAGCGTTCGCGCGGGCGGGCGGTCCGTTTCGCGCCGGACCGGCCGTCGTCGGCGCCGTCCGCGTCGTCCGTGATCCGGCCTTCCAGGTCCTGCAGACCCTCCAGGCCGAACCCCTTGCGCACCTCCGCGAGCAGGTCGGCGCCGCGCCGCTGGAAGCAGAACACGTAGCTCTCGTCGAGCGCCGCGACGCCGGTCTTCGCCGCGTACGGCTGGCGGAGGATGCGGCCCACGAGCTGCGTCAGCGCGCTCTTCGAACCCGGATTGGTCAGGATCGCGAGGACGTAGGCGAACGAACAGTCCCAGCCCTCCTGCAGCGCCTGCTTGGTGACGATGTAGCGGACGGGGCAGTCGCGCGAGAGCAGGCCGCCGGCTTCGTCCACCGCCTTCAACTCGTCCCGGCCGCTGGTCTTCACGGCGATCTGCTCGGCGCCGATGCGCGGGTGGCGCAGCAGGTAGTCGCGCACGTCGTCGGCGTGAACCACCCCGGCCCGCCGCTGGTCGCGGCCGGTGCGCTCCACCTGCACGAGGCAGATCGGCCGGACGTAGGCGCCGGTGTCGGCCTCGTGCGCGCGCGCCGCCTCCTCGAGCGCGTCGCGCCGCTCGATGGCCGCGAGCAGCGTGTCCTGCCAGCTCGCGTTCGCCTTGTTCACCACGTGCAGATCGAGCTTGATCATCTCCTCCGCGTGCAGTTCGCGGCCGGAGATCTCGACGAGCACGTTGGCGCCCCGCGGCGGCGTCGCCGTCAGCTCGACGATCAGGCACGGGTTGAACCCCTCGAGCGTCTCCCGCGCGTTCAGGCTGTACGCCTTGTGGCCCTCGTCGAGGACGACGAGCGGTTGCAGCAGACGCAGCGCGTTGCCGAGCGAGGTCTTGACGGCCGCGCCCCACACGCCGCCGTCCGGCGCGAACGTGTCGAGGTTGGGGACCGCGGCGAGCAGCTTCTCCTGGCCGGCGGCGTCGTCGTCCGCGGGGAAGAAGCGGTCGAAGCCGCCCGCGTCGCGGAACATCCGCAACTGCTCCTTCGTCTCGCGGTTCGCCGACGGCAGCATCAGCAGCAGGACGCACAGCCGTTCCCGCACGTCCCGCGGACCGAAGCCGCTCGTCTTCTCCAGCACCAGGGTGCGGCCCGCCGACGCCACGTCGAGCTGCTGGCGGTACGGGTGGTCGCGGTCCTTCAGCGCCTTGAGGGTCTGGCCGTAGATCTGCGTGGTCGGCACGATCCACAGCACCAGCCCGGTCTGCCGGCGCAGGTAGCGGGTGTTGACGCAGTCGATCACCTTCGTCGCCAGCAGCGTCTTGCCGCCGCCGGTCGGCACCTTCAGGCAGAACGACGGCAGCGGCTCGCCCAGGCCGTTGCGGCGCGCCAGGTACGCGCGGCCGGGCGCCGCCGCCTCCCACGCCTTCCCGACCCAGTCGAACGTCAGGTCGGGATCGTGCGCGCGCGCCTTGGCCGCCTTCCCGCGCCACTCCGCCAGCCGCTCGACGAACGCGCCGACGCGGTCCAGCGCCCGCTGCTGGTACTCCTTGAGGATCATCGTTCGAGCTTCTCGACCGATTCGTAGATCTCGAACGGCAGTTGCTGGAAGGTGACGCCGTAGCGGTGCAGCATCTCCTGGCCCAGATACTTCGTGGGCGCGAAGACCAGCTTCGGGCGTTCGCCGCGCGGCAGCGTCTCGACGATGCGCCTCGTCAGCGCCAGGTTCTTCAGTTCCTCCACGTCGTCGGTGTAGAGGAGGAAGACGTCGTGGACGCGGCTCCGGCCGATGAACCAGCGGTCGCGCCGCACCTTGTCCGGCTCGAACTCCTCGCCGGTGGCGGTGAAGAAGACGTAGGCGGCCAGCTTCTCGTAGCTCGGCAGCTTCGCCGGCTCGAGCAGCGACTCCCGGCGCAGCGGCGCGCCGAGCCGGAAGTAGCTGAACCCGCCGCCGAGACCGGCCTTCAGCGCCTCGTCCTTCGCCGACGGCACGCCCTTGATCACGCGCCGCACGCGCTCGGCGGTGATCGAATCGACGTAGTCCTCGCACTCGATCAGGACGAAGCGCCGGTCGCCGCCGTCCTCCTTGTTCAGCGCGAGCACGGCGTGGGCGGTCGTGCCGGAGCCGGCGAAGGAGTCGAGGACGATGGAGTCCTTGTCGGTGGCGATTTGCAGAATGCGCCGGATCATCGACGATGGTTTGGGAGTGATGAACACGTCGCCGGAAGTATCGAAGTCCAGAATGGAAATTACTTCACGCTTCGAATCCTGCGTATGCCCGACGTCTCGCCATGTCCAGAGAGTCTGGGGGACACGCCCTGGTTTCACTTCAGAAAGAAATATCTTGGGCGAAGGCACGTTGTTGCCATCTTCTCCCCACCAGATACGCCCATCCGCATCAAGTTCCTGAAGTTTTTCTTTCGAGACTCGCCAATAGGATCCCTTTGGTGGCCCATCTATGGTGCGTCCACCGGGACAGGTAATCGGATAGACGCCCCTGCTGTAGGGGTTTCTCGCCGCCAAGTTGTTCGGACGCCACGGCCCACGTGGATCATTGTCAGGATTGCGATAAACCGCATTCTGTTCCTCGGTCCGCGCCAAGAGGTTCGGCGTCCACGTTTCTGCGCTCCGGGCATAAACGATTATGAAATCGTGATCTTCCGAGAAATGTCTGGCCGAGCTCTTTGGGGCATAGACCTTCTGCCAGACCACGGTCGCGACGAAGTTCTCCTCCCCGAACACCTCGTCCATCAGGCAGCGCAGCCGGTGCACCTCGTTGTCGTCGATGGAGACGAAGATCGCGCCGTCGTCGCGGAGCAGTTCCCGCAGCAGCTTCAGGCGGGGCAGCATCATGCAGCACTACTTGTCGTGGCGGGTCAGGTCGTCGCGGTCCACGACCTTGCTGAACCACTCCTTCATCATCGGGGAGTTCACGCGGTCGTTGTAGGCCCAGCTCTCGTTGCCGGTGTTGTAGGGCGGGTCGATGGTGATGCACTTCACCTTGCCGTGGTACGTGGGCAGCAGCGCCTTGAGCGCGAGGAGGTTGTCGCCCTCGACGATCAGGTTGTCGTGCAGGCTCGCCTTCCGGCTCAGGCCCTTCGAGCGGACCGGCGTCAGCGCATGGAACGGCGCGCCGAGGTGGAAGTTCTCGACGAAGACCCGGCCCTTGAACTGGATCGACGGCATGGCGGGATGCGTTCAGCGGCGCGTGTCGGCGCGGCGGACACCCCGCCGCCGACCGCCGATCAGGATACCACTCGCGCCGCGCCCGGCGGCCGGCGGATCGGCGCCGGACGGATCGGCGTCCGAGACCGCGTTCAGAGGCACCGGCGGCCGTCATCCCGCGCCGCCCAGCTCGCGCCGCGCCCATCGGCGCCGGGGCGGACCGGCGTCCGGGCCGCGTTCGGAAGGCGCCGGCGGTCGTCATGCCGCGTCGCGCAACCGGCCGCATCCGGCGGCGGGCGCATCGGCGCCGGACGGACCGGCGTCCGGCCGCGTTCGGAGGCGCCGGCGGCGGTCATGCCGCGTCGCGCAACACGGCCACGAACTCGTCCGGCCGCGACCAGTGCGACACCGTCGACAGCGGCTCGACCAGCCGGAAGTCCTCGTCCGCCCAGACGTCCGCCGCGTCGTCGAAGAGCGAAACGAAGGTCAGGGCTTCCGGTCCCGCCGCGAGATGATTCAGATCGTGCCAGGCGGCCAGCACGTGCTCCGAGACCCTGTGCGCCGCCGCGCGGCTCCCGGTGCTCAGCACCTGAACCAGGGAACTGCGCCGCGCGGTCCGCACGTGGAAATCGACCGTCCAACCCCGTCCCGAGCGGCCGGCCAGCCGTTCGGCGCGGTGGAATCCGAGCTCCCGCTCCGTCAGGAAGTCAGCCACCTCGTCCCTGATCGACCAGACCGCCTGCGTCCGAAAGGTGAACCACAGATCGGACACCCGCAGCGCCGCTTGGGCGACCCGGTTGACGACCTCGGCCAACCGTTCGCCGGGCCGGCAGCGCGCCTGCAGCATCCCGCGATGGAACTCGACGCCGTGCGTCACGCACGCGTCCTCGATGAGCCGCTTCTGCTTCGGCGATCGGCCGGGCGCGGCCGTCTGCATGCGAAGCCAACCCGTGGTTTCGGCGAGGTCGCTCACCGTCACCACGCCGTCTTCGATCTTGCAGAAGAGATCGATGCAGTCGCCGTCCGGATAGAGGTACGGCGTGCGGATCCGCTGCCGGCCGTCCTGCTCCGAGCAGGTGAACAGGGCGCCCATCTCCTGTTGCAGGTTCCGACACAGGCGGCTGGCGTCCATCACCACAGCCTCCCCTGCGCCGCCGGCGGCCGTTCCATCCGGCCGGCGTGCCGAATGCGGGCCTCGGCGCAGAATTCCTTCCAGACCGCCACCGGATCCGAGACCGGCGCTTTCACGTCCTCCGGTACGTATGCTTCCTTGTCTCCGTACCTCTCCGACCATCGATGCTTGTGTTTTTCTCCGATCTGCTCGCACCACGGGTTGTGGTGCCTCTTGCCCAGATCGAGGGCGTAGATGCGACCCGCCGTCCTCAGAATGAGCGCATAGTTCAACGTCCCGGCGGCCCGGTTGCAGCGGCCCTTGACAAGAAGCGGCCAACCGTTCTCCGACTCGACGTCGACCCGAAACTCCATCGCGGGCGAATGGTCCTCGTCCTCTCTCCAGATGACGTCGTCCGGGATACGTTTCGTCTCGTCCTCGAGAATGGACGCGAAATCGGCGTCGGTCAGGGACGTCATCGTTTTCATGACGCCTTCATCGCGGATCATTCGTCGAGTTCGACGACGCGATCACTTGCTGAAACCAGAGAAGAGCAGCCTCTCCCTCCTTGCGGGTCACCTCACCCACGGCACGGCTGTGGCGTATGCCGTTGCGAAGCTCGGCGAGTTGATCGAAGCGTTGGACAAGCATTTCCTTGTTCGGAAACCACGACTCGAACACCGGAGCGAGCGCCCTGTTGGTCAGCGTGTCCTGGAGTTCTCGCAGATCGGCGTACTCGAGCCGGCCTCCGAGAGTTCGGTAGTGATCCGTGTCGAGCGCCGGGTCCTTCTTCACCGCGGCCCGAACCCTTTCGTCGATCCGTGTGCGCACATGGGGTGGCAGGTCGGCCACGTTGCCACCGAGCGCCTTGTCGATCAACCGTCGAAGATCGAGTTCCACCTCCTCGACCCCGGCGTCCAGCTCGCGAAGCCGGGGGCCGAGATCCAGCCGTTCTTTCACCAGCAAATCCTCAATGGCTTCCTGAAGCGTGCGCTGCCGTTCCGTCAGGAAGGCCTCGTAATCCGATGGAGCGAACGGGTCTCGCAGCAGAATGTCATAAGCGTCCGGAGAAATGAAATGAGATTCGAGCGCCTCGCGAACCGTGGCTTCGCCGTTCCCCTTGACCAGTTCGGGAAGGTACTTGTTCGGCAGGCGGTGGTTGATGATCCTTCGGTTCGTGTCCGCCGTGAGCGGCGTGCGGTTCAGAATCGTGTCGATGGAAGTGTCGAGCACACACTTGTTGCCCCAACTCTTGGGAACGATGTGATGGTCGTCGAGATCTCCATGCTGAGGAACCGTGCCGGTCGTCCAATCCTGCGCGCCACGCACGACGAGCAGGTTGAAGATGCCGTTGTACACCGAGGTCCCTCGTTTCGTCTCGCGCCGCAAGTCGAGACCACGAAACCGGCCCTTGAATTCAGCGATGAGTCCGGGCTCGGCAGCGTCATCCTGGAACCAGTTCTTCAGATCCAGAAAGTCCCGCGCGCTTGTGGACTCGACCGATCCTGAATAGCGCTTGGTGAACACGCTCGCCCAGTACCAGTGCCGGAGCTTGCGTTGTGCGTCGAGCCGGCCGTCGGGAAGACTTTGGACCAGGGCCTGCGCGGCGGCGAAAGCCGGAAGAATGGACACGTACGGCAGGTACCGGGACGAAACCGCCCCGAACTCATGAGGATGCCGAAGCATCCCGATCGCATGCTCGATCCAATGGACCGCTTCCTGCCAGCAGCGCTCGAAAGCCGCGACGTCCGGAACCAGCACTTCCGTTCGCAACGAGCCATCCGGCTCGCGCACCTTCTTCTCCTGGCCGGGCAGCAGGTAGTAGAGATACTTCGGTGAGCAATAGGTTTGACGCAGGATAGACATCACCTGCAAGATATAGACGTTCATCCGCTCGGTTTCGACGAAATCCAGTTTCCCCGCCGCCTCCCGCCAAAGGCGCTTCAGTTGGACGCCCTTCGGCTTGAGTAGCGCGTTGATCAGGTCGAAGACGTCGAGTCGGATGCCGCGGCTGTTGATCTGCGTAAAGATGTCGCAGACCTTGTCGAGCCCGAGATGCTGATCCAGCTCTATGTACGCAACCTGATACTGCTGGGTGATGCCTTTCAGGTGCTCACCGAAGGCGCGGGCGTTCTCCGCGTGCCGCGCGGCCCGCCTGGAGTCAACGTCGTCGCCGACATTCTTGGCCGCCGTTTCCTTGGACCGCCAGTGTTTTTCGTAACCCTGAACCCAGTTGCCGAGCTCCCAGCCACCCATGCCTACGACGGCCAGTGGAAACATATGATCTTCGAACTGGACCGACCTGTCGCCGAGTAATTTCTCTCCACGCCGGGTCCAGTCGTAGTGGAAAGCGTCGTCGTACGCTTCCTCCATGAACCTGTCTACGCGGATGAAGTAGAGGAAGCGATTCCGCCGCTTGGGCGCAGGCTCGTCAGGCGCGACGAAAGCGTAGTGCATGGCGGTCAGCCGCTGCTGGCCGTCGAGAACAACGTGGGTCGGGTCGGAATCGCCCTTGAAACCGTGGATCGGTTCGCACGCCAGCGCCTCGAAGTTCTTCGACGTGGCCTTCCAGAGAAGAAGGCTCCCGATGTAGTAATCGCGGAAGATCGAACGCATGAGCTCGTTGATGTCCCCGGGCTCCCACTCGAACTCGCGCTGAAAATCGGGAATCACGTAGCGGCCTTCGCGGAGGCGGTCCACCAGGGTCGTGAGGCTCACGCGATCCGGCTTCTGAACGTCCTTCATCAGCTTTCCATTTCACCTTGCCGTGCAAAGGTCGGCAGCAGCACTTGACAGCGCCACCTCCCGATTGACTGCGTTGTTCGTCGATCCTTCCGGCTCAGCCCACCCAACCGGACCGGCGTCAGCGCGCGGAACGGCGCGCCCAAGTTGATCTGGTGACGGCATGGCGGTGCGCGACCCTGTCTTCGTCCCCGTGACGGCCAATCCCGACGCCAGCGGTCGGGACGGACCGAGCGAACCAGCCTGTTCAGTATAGCGCCGGCCGCGCCGGGGCGGACGATGGCCCGTCCGCCACTACCGCCCGCGGACCCTCGAACGACGGACGACCGGGCCGCAAAACGTGGAGACGGCCACCGAATCCACTGGCCGTCCGAACTCGCACCGACTCGCACCGGGGGCGGAAACCCGAGTCGGCAGCCGGAACGTGCCGGCCGCCCGGACTCGAACCGGAGCAGCGGCTGGGGCGGCGGGCTGCCCACGCGCGCCGTCCGGCCCGCCGACGGTCACGCCCGGCGTTGCGGAAGCGAGCGTGCGCTTCGACGCGGCGGACCACGCGGGGAATCGCCCGCCCGGTGACGCCGGCTTCGCAAAGAGCCCTCCCGGCTGGACGCCCGACCCGATTCCCGCGGGGCTGCCGTTCACCGGCTCGCGGCCGGTGCACCCGCGGCTCCTTCCCGGACGCGATCACCGGGTCGGTCACCACCACGTCGATGGACTGCGCGTCGAGGGGCGCACCCGTGGCCCCTTCCCGGGCGCCATCATCGGAACGCCCGCTGTCAGAACCCGTCAGGAGACCGCAACGCCCGCGGAAGACGCCGGCCGTCTGCGCGTCGAAGCAACGGTCTCGCGCCGTGAGCATCGCTTCGTGATTTCGGACCGACCACCCGTCAGGTGTCGGTTCTCCCGGCACGCGCTGCGCGATCATCTCCGCACCATCAGCCTGCAGCTCGACTCGGATGAACGCCAAGTGACCGTCGGATTCCGGCGTAATTTCAGTCGCATCATGCAGCGAAACGAGAATCGTACCGCCGCAGCAGACCCGGTCGCTTCGACCGAGCGCGAACGTCGGCGACAAGTGGGTCGCGGTGAACGCCGGAATCGACTTCGCGCAGAACCGGGACAACTGCGTGCACATGATGCGGGCCTCCGGCGCGACCTGCCGAAGATGCCGGACGATTCGGGGTCGGGCGTTCCCTCTCTCCGGCGACCAATGAAAACACCACGACGCGCGGGTGCACGCGCTCGATCAGCCTGGTGACGTATCCAGGGACGTCCGCGCTCCCGGTTCCTCCCCCGTGATGAGGAAAACACCAGGATCGGCGCGGTCACGTCACCATCCGCGCGTTCCAGATCCTCCAGACCGACCAAGTCGATATCGCCTGTCAACAGCGCGACGGGACCGGCGGCGGTGGCGAGCCGAATCACGGCGCTGATTGAACTGCTGGTGATCTTCCTGCACGTCGTCGCCCGAAAACAGGACGGCGCTGTTCCCGTGTCCGACGTCCAGCACGGCCAACGTCTCCCGCAGTCGCTCGGCGGGCGGGGTCATTCCGGCTCCCATTCATCGAAGTATATTTCTTCGAAGCTGTCGGCCCCGATGTTGACCTTGGCGTGCAACCGCGCTCCCACCTTCACGCGCTGTCGTACCTCTTCGGGAATGTCTTGAAAATACAGTCGTACCTTTTTGTGAGGATCCCAGGCGGGCACGACTACGTGGCAATAGTCCGCTTCCTCGGCATCGTGCACCCGAACCAGCGTGCGCCACGGCCGTCTGGCCGGATGAACCGAGCCGGCGAGTTCGTCCTGACAGCGCCGAAGGGCGGCGTCGATGACCTGCGACCGCTCGTACTGGTCGAACGCGGCGGCGAGCGGTCGGCGCGCCGCCGACGGAAGGTCGCGGATGGCCGTTCTGACCTCCACTCCGGCCTTGTGTGACGTCTGCGAAACGGCGCCGCGCTCGGACGTGCGGCGCCGCTCGGCCAGTTCGAGCCGCCGGTTGGCCATCCAGTCCATGGCGCCTTGTGCGAATCGGACCAGCTCGCGGAACGCTTCGTCCTCGACGTACCCGGAGCGGTCGGTCTTTGCGCCAGCCGGGAACTCGTGTCGGTCACGTCGATGCGGCCGATGGAAGTATTGGTTCCCGGGCGCTCCTCCGGGCTGCGCACGCGCCGCAGGTTCATCTCCAGCCAGTCGTTGCCGGGGTTGCCGTACGGCATGACGCGCGGTCCGTTGTGGTAGACGTGCACGCCGCCGAACTCGCTCAGCCACTCGCGTACTTCCTGCACGGTGGCGGTTCGCGTCGAAAAGGTGTCACGGTTCAGGATGAACACCCACAGATCGAAGCGCGCGGCCGGACAGCCGTAGCCTCTGCTCTTCCCGGACGCCGCAAGGGCGTCATGCTCCGCGCTGAAGAGCGGCTCGTCCTTCCAGTCGACGACGGCGGCCGTCGCTCGGCCGGTTTCGTCGACGCGGGCGGTCAGATGGTATTCGGCGTCGTCGAAGTATCGATTCCGCACCAGCGCGGCGAGGTCATCGAAGTCGGGAGCCACGAGCGAGGGGGCGAACCCGGAAGGATCGCCGCCGAACGGGTCGGCCAGCAGGATGAGCTCGCGGGCGAGACGCTTGACTTCCATGCGCTGAATGCCCTTGCGCAAGCCCCGGATCCTGATCTCCGTACCCGAGCCGGCATCCTTGCAGGCTCCGACACAGGCGGTTGGCGTCCAACACCACAACCTCCCCTGCGCCGCTGGCGACCGCTCCATCCGGCCGGCGTGCCAGACCTCGGACCGGAGCCGCGGCCCGGGGTGGCGGGCTGACCCGCGCGCCGTCCGAGCCCGCCGCGGCCATGCCCGACAGCGCGGAAGCGAGCCTGCGCTTCGACATGGTCGGACCATACAGAAATGGCCCGCCCGGTGACGCCGGCTTCGCAAGGAATCTTCCCGGCTGGACGCCCCGTTCGATTCCCGCGAGCCATCGCTCACCAGCCGAACTTCCGCCGCACCGAGACCTGCTCCGGCGACACGCGCACGTCAAGGCGCCGCGTCACGGGGTTGTCGGGCAACATCAGCAGCACGACGCCGAGGCCCGCGGCGCCGATGCCGGCCCACGCCAGCGCGGGACGCTTGTACGTCGCCTCGGTCGTCGCGTTCCGGACGTCGGTGTCGTACGGCGGAACGGCGCTGACGAACGAGCATTGCGTCGGCAGGTCCTCATAGGTGTGGGTGCTGTAGCCCGTCGGGCAGACGTCGGCCCGGTAGTCGAACGCCGCCGCCACCAGACCCGCCCCCGCGAGCAGAGATACGACTCCCGCCGTCTTGCGGGACTGCGCCGCCGCCGGCGCCGCGGTCGACGCCAGCCCCGCGACGCACGCCAGCACCGCCGCGATTCCTCTCATCCTCATCATCCCCCCCGTTCCGGCCGGGCGGCTCGCCACCGGCGCAACCGAAGCCGCCACGATTCCTTTCGTCCTCACCCCGTTCCGGCAAGGCGGCTCGCCACCGGCCCGAAGCCGCCCGTTGCGGCCGGCGCGACCGGGACCGCCGGAAACATGTCCCGGAACGTCACGTTGACCGACGTTGCGGCCGGCGCGCCCGAAGCCGCCCGGTTCGGGCCGGCGCGCCCGAAGCCGCCCGGACCGCGGCGGCGCGCACCGCGACCGTCCCGTCCAACCGCCGTCGTCGGCGCGCCCACTGACGGAAACCGTCAGGACGCCTCCTGCAACACCCCGCGGTAGACGCCAGCCGTCCTCGCGTCGAAGCAGCAGAGGACGACGCGCCGGACGGACGGATGCTCCGCGAGTCCCGCCGTCACCGTGCGGACCGCGATGCCGGCCGCGCGGGGAACGGGGAAGCGGTAGACGCCGGTCGAAATGGCCGGAAACGAGACGGTCCGCGCGCCGTGCTCCGCCGCGAGCCGCAGCGATTCCCGGTAGCAGCTCTCCAGCAGGCCGTCCTCGCCGCGGTCTCCGCCCCGCCACACCGGCCCGACGGTGTGGACGACGTAGCGGGCGGGAAGGTCGTACGCGCCGGTGATCCGGGCTTCGCCGGTTGGACACCCGCCGAGCCCGCGGCACTCTTCGAGAAGCCGGGGACCGGCCGCGCGGTGGATCGCGCCGTCCACCCCCCCGCCGCCCAGCAGCGACTCGTTCGCGGCGTTGACGACCGCATCCACGTCGAGCCGCGTGATGTCCCCCTCGACGACTTCGATGCGGTCCGTGTTGCTCATGGGCTGGCTCGCGGACAACGGAAACCGGCGGCGGTCATCGCTTCGTGATCTTCGGACCGACGTATACGACGTGCAACGGTTCGTCGGCGCGTACCGGCCACGAGAAATGGATTCTGAGCTGCGGCGTCTTCACCTTGCCGTGCCACGGGCAGAACAGGAACGCGCCACTTGCGGACGGGTTCGGAAAGGTCAGCTCCGTTCTGAACTCTCTTTTCTCCGTGGACGACGAATCCGAGAACCACGCCTTGTCCCCGGTGAAGTGCTTCCGATACAGCCTGTGCCCTTCCCGGGTGCGCTCTCCGTGATCGTCGAAACAGCCACGGAGCTGCTGCAGGACGACGATTCGATCCAGAAGCCGTTCCGCCACCCCCCGGCTGAAGGGATGCCCGTCGAGCGGCTTGAAGCCGTCCGGCGCAAAAACGAGATCCGGACAGCGTGTCCGGGCCGTCGCCTCGAGGTCCGACCACGAGCCGAGCGGCGGCGGCGCTTTCTCCAGTTCGGCCGCGAGCAGGTCCGCGTCCCAGTAGTTCCGGACGTCGACGCGTCGAACGCCGCCGTCTTCAGGATGCCAGTCGGGAAACTGCCCGTGGAGCGAGAGCTCGTTGAACAGCAGATCCACGTCAATCGCCCCATCCGGCGAAGTAGTTCATGTCCTTGTCGAACTGGTCGAAGAAACCCTCCGGCCAGACGTCGATGTTGCCCTCCGCGTCGATCGCGGGACTGTGCACCTGCGCCCCCGCTTCGGACCTCGGCCTGAAGAAGTGGATGGCGACCTGTTCCGGGGCGAGCCGTTCTTTCCTGACCGCGCGGCGGATGCCGTTGAGGACGTGATCGCTGTGCGTCTCCACGACCGCCTGGATCCCCGCGCGGGCGACGTCGGCGAGAAACTCTCCCATCAGCGCCTGCCCTGCCGGATGCAGGTGCACTTCCGGATTCTCGATCAGCAGGACGTCGCCGGGGGCCTCCGACAAGGCGGCGACGACGATGGGCAACGTCTGCGTCAGGCCGAAGCCGGTATGGACAGGGGGATGAAATCCGGTGTCGTCGGAGGTACGCAACCCGAGGATCACCGCGTTCGTCTGCGGCACCTGCTGCAAGTCGACGCCGCAGCCGGGAAAGAGCGTTCGCATGCGGGCTTCGACCTGCCGCAGCCGCGTGGCCGGCACGCCGGCCAGCGCCAGCCCCGGAAGCACCGGCTCGTCCCGTCCCCAATGCAGCGCGCTCACCGCGTGCTCGCCCCTGGCGCCGACCGGACCCGCGTCGTGCGGATCTTCGAGCGGATACGCTTCCTGCGGTCCCACGCGCTCGGCGGTGACGTACGTGAGACGGCGCAGAAGCCCGGCCAGCGGCTCGACCCGTCCATCGTCCCTCGGCGGCAGCAGGTGCCGCAGGGATTCCGGATCGTCGCTCGCGCGGCCGTCGAAGACCACGCGACGCACCTGCATCGACATCTCGCGTCGATCGCCTTCGAACGTCCAGTGGCAAGTCGCATCGTCCGACGCCACGCCGATCTCGAATCCGGTGCGTCCGTGCACCTCGTCGACGACGTCGACGACGGCGCCGAGATGGACGCCGGCGCCGTTGAGCGCCAGCCGCGTGGACCACTCGTGTTCGCGCATCGTCTGATGCAGCAGAACGAGCGCCTGGAGAACCGAGGACTTTCCGGAAGAGTTCGGGCCGGACAGCAACGTCAGCGGCGCGAGGGGCAGCTTCAGCAATTCGAAGCACTTGAACAGCCGCAGGTCAAGGCGAACCAGCACCGAACGCCTCCTCGATCATCGCGCCCGCCGCCGAAAAGCGGTGCCTGACTTTCCTCGGATCGTTGGGGCCGTACGTGATCGAAACCTTGAAATCGTCGTCGTCCAGCAGAAGGAAGAAGCCGGCCCGCAGGGCGGCGGCCTTCTCCTCGACGACGTGCGTCTCGTACCGCGAGAGCCCGGTGGACATGACGTCCCAGAGCGACGCATTGAGAACACCGCGCTGCTCCTGGTCCGGTTGGTGCTTTCTGAATGCGTTCCTGCCGAACAACCGGAAATTGTTCTTGAGACCTTGTCTGAACCGGGACGACAATCCCGCCAGCAGATCCGGCGCCGCGTTCATTTTCTTCAATCCCTCGGCCAGGAACTCGTCCATGTCGCGGTACTCGTCGAGATCCAGGATCTGGAAGGCGCAGAAACGGTTGACGAATTCGCGGTCCCGCATGGTGGTTTTCTTGAGGCTGTCTCCGGTCGCGCCCCGGAATATCTTCGTGGCGGATTCCTCCTTCAGGAATCTCGTCGCCGCACCGGAGTACAACGAATTGCGCATCTGTTGCCGGGACAGCGGCACGCCCGAGTTGACGCGATCGAAAATGTCGAGCCGGGCCTGCTCCGGCACCTTTTGATCTATGACGTACAAGATGAGGTTGCAATCCTCCACGCGGTTCTGGAGTTTGGGCGACAGCTCCCCGAACGACTTTCCGTGCAGGTCGTCCCGGTGCGGAAGCTTGAGCTTCAGGTCGTCGTCCACGAAGCGCTTGAACGTCGACAGGCGCTGCAAGCCGTCCACGACGATCATCCGCCCCTGTTCGTCCTCGGCGAGATAGAGCACCGGCAACGGAATCCGCATGATGACGGACTCGACGAGCTTGCTCTGCTTGTCTTCGGGCCAGATGAAGTCGCGCTGGAAATCGGGGTTCATGACGAACCGCCCCGCGTCGATGCGGCGCAGCACGTCGTGGACCGTGCGGTTCTCCTGCCGGATCAGCAGGGAGTCGATCGGATAGTCCCTCCACGAGGACGATTGAGCGTCCTCCAGTCCTTCGACTTGTTCGGGAGCGGACTGCGTCCGGGTATCCGTCATGCGGCCCTCTTCTCGATCCCCGACGGGAAGTTCTGCCGTCCGCGGGCCCGATCGGAGAAACGATACCACGAAGGGCCGGCGCTTCGTCGGCCGCCTCGGACGTTCGTCCACGGACGCGGGGGAACGAGGAACGACCGCGGGTCGGAGCGCCCGGGCGGGTCCGGGCCGGAACGCTCGGGGGGGGCGCCGCCGGCCCGGGCGCGGCGGCCGTCGATGATTCCGCACCTGCTCGCCGGCCATCGCCTCGCGGGGCGCAGCCGGGCGGGACGAAGGTCACCGCGGCAAGGAAACCGGATCGATGGGGCGCGGGCCTTTTTGCGGGTCCGGCGAAGGTCACCGCGGCAAGGAACGGGCGCGGCAAGCGGCCCGGCCACGCGCACCGCGCCCATCCGCGGGACGGGTGGCCGCGGCACGGGAACAGGCGCGGCAAGCGGCCCGGCGCGTCCGGACCGCTTGCCGTCCCGTTCCCGCCGCGGGCGGGCGGACTAGAAGAACCGCACGGAATAGCCCACCCGGAAGCCGCGCCCCATCTCGGGGGCGAGGTCCTTGATGAAGGACGTGTGGTTCCGGTAGAGGGCGTTGGTCAGGTTGTAGCCCGTGAACGTCAGGATGTGCGCGGCGTGCTGGAGCGGCCAGACGTAGGACGCGCGCAGGTTGACGACCGAGTAGCCGTCGGTCTCCGTCTCGCCGTGGAACACGCGGTCCTGGGTGGCCGCGAACTCCAGCGCGGGGCTCACGGTGAACCCGCGCCAGGGCAGGTCCAGGCTCCACGTCGCCCGCAACGGCGGGATGCGCGGCAGGGGTTCGTCGTTCGCGGTGAGTCGGGCGTCGACGCGGCCGACGCCGAGCGTCGTCCACGCGCGGTTCCCCAGGCGCACGCTGCCGCTGGCGTCCCACCCGACGAACCGGCTGTCTCCCTGATGGAAATCGAGAACGGCGAGACCGTCCCGGAACTCTTCGGTATGTTCGCCGAAGATGAAGTTGTCGATCTCGTACACGTAGAAGTTCAGGTCGGCGCGGGTGCGCTCGGACTGGTGCCGCAGGCTCAGGTCGAGACCGACGGTCGTCTCGGCGTCGAGATCGGGGTTGCCGACGTCGAAGGAGCGGGTCCCCGCGTGGGGACCGAAGTTGTACAGCTCTTCGATGGCGGGAGCGCGGTGCGACGTCGTGACGTTGGCGACGAACGCGCCGTCGGCGCCCAGGTCGGCGTGCACGCCGACCGACGCCGAGCTGCCCAGGAACTGCCGGTCGCGCGGGTCGGGGGCCACGAGCTCGTCGTCGTGGTCGTCGTGGTCGTCGTCATGGTCGTCATGATCGTCGTGGTCGTCGTCGTGGTCGTCGCCGTCGTCATGATCGTCGTGGTCGTCGCCGTCGTCATGATCGTCGTCGTGATCGTCATGGTCGTCGTGGCCGTGGCCCCCGGAGCGCTCGCTGGCCTGGTAGTCGTTCCGTTCGACCCGGCCGCCGAACTGCAGCCGGAAGCGCCCGAAGTCGACCTCCTCGTAGGCGAAGGCCGCGAACGCGGTCTGGTCGGTCTCGGGCGCCAGCGCCTCGGCCCCGACGGCCTCGAAGGTGCGGAATTGCGCCCACCCCCCGAACCGGCCCGTCAACCGCGCCGCCGGCTGCTGTTGCACCTCGGCGCGCACGATGGTGGCCCGGTTGGTGAACCGGGTGTGAATGCTCTCGACGCCGTCCGCGATCTCGATCTCGTCGTGGCTCCAGTCGATGACGTTGGCGGTGAAGCGGACCCCTTCGACGGCCCGATTGGCGAGGTTGCGCAGACCGAAGTCGAAACGGCCGGCGCGGCGCCGCAAGTCGAGATCGATGTCGCCGTGGCCTTCCTCCTCGACGTGGTCCTCCCCGTCGTGGTCGTCGTGGTCGTCGTGGTCGTCGTGGTCGTCCCCGGCGTGGTCGTCGTGGCCGTGCGCGCCGTGGAACTCGCCCCCGAACGGGACGCCGTATCTCCCTTCCTCCGTCGCGAACCCGGTGCTGGCGAACGCCCGGTCGCCGAACCAGCCGACGCCGGCGCGTGCGTTCACGAGATCCATCGCGGAGTTCTCGACGGCTCCTTCCGGGGTTTCGTAGTCGCCCGTCCGCCGCAGGCTGCCGCCGCCCCAGAAGAGCAGGCTGCCCTGCGCATGCTGCACGGCGGCCGCGGTGCCCGCCTGCCGGTTCGCGCTGCCCGCGTCGGCGCCGAACTGCCCCCGCAACCCCTGGAACGACGAGTCGCGGTAGCTCTCGTGCGGCGTTATCACGTTGACGAGGCCGCCGACCGCGTTCGATCCGTAGAGCAGCGTCGCCGGCCCGCGGACGACCTCGATGCGCTCGGCCCTGTTCGGGTCTATCGAGACCCCGTGGTCGGCCGACGTGCTGGAGAGGTCGCCGGTGCGCATGCCGTCTTCGAGAATCAGCACCCGGTCGCCGTCGAAGCCCCGGATTATCGGCCGGTCCGCGGCCGGTCCGAAACTGCGGACCGCGACGCCCGGCTCGTTCCGCAGCACTTCGCCGACGGTGTTGCCGCCCCGCGCCGCGATGTCGAACGAATCGAGGGTGGTGACGGCGTTGAACGTCTCCAGCGTGGTCTCCGTCCCGCCGGCCGCGGCGGTGACGCTCAGTTGCTCATGGAACACCGACAGCTCCAGCATGAAGTCCGTCGTCGTGGTCTCGCCGGCGGCGACGGTGATCGACCGGCGGCCGGCCGTGAGATGTTCGCGCTCGGCGAGGATCTCGTAGGAGCCGGCCGGGACGCCGTCGATGGCGTACCGGCCCTCCTCGTCGGTCAGGCCCACCGCGCCCGCGCCGACCACCACGATCACCGCGCCGTGCACCGGCCCGCCGTTCTCCGCCAGCGTGACCCGGCCGCCGACGGCGCCCGTCTCCTGCGCCCGGACCGGCGCGGCCAGGACGGCGGACGCCGCCAGGACGGCCGCGAAGCGTGTCGCTGTCAATCCGTGATACATCGAATTCCTCTCCTGTCTCCACGTACGTGTCGCTCGAAAACCTTGCCTGTCCCGGTCGACGGCCGGCCGCACGGGGCCGGCGCAACGGCCCCGCGCCGTGGCGCCCGCGCGACGGCGCGCGCCACGGCGGCCGAGCCGGCCGGCGCGTGAACCACGCCGCGCACCGCGACCGCGGACGACGGACTGCAAACGGATGACGAGAGCCGGACTAGGCGGGGGGACCGCGGGCGGGGAGACGGCTGAATCCGTCGGACGTGACGTAGCCGTCACGGGGACGCGTGCCGACCAGCTCCGCGACGTCCGCCGGCCCGACGCAGACGCCGCCGGACAGATCGGCGGCGGACTGATGACGGAGCTGGCAGGCCGCACAGCCGTGGTCGTCGTCGTGGTCCTCGCAGAAGGTGGCGGCGGACGCGGCGCCGGCCAGCGCGATCGCCAGCACGACGATCCAGGCGCGCCAGCCCGGGCTGCGTCGTACGAGCCCTGCGAGCATGGTTCTCCTTGAAAGCGCCATCACCGGTCCATCAGCGTTGCGCGTCCGGCGCAGGCCGCCGCGGCGCGGGAACCGGTGCGGCAAGCGGCCCGGCGCGTCCGGACCGCGCTTGCCGTCCCGTTCCGCCGCGGGCGGGCGGACTGGAAGCACCGCACGGAACAGTCCCACCCGAAGCCGCGCCCCATCTCGGGGGCGAGGTCCTTGATGAAAGACGTGTGGTTCCGACAGTCGCCGTCAATCCGCGGTACATCGAATCTCCTCCCTGTCTCCACGTACGCAAGGACGTGTGGTTCCGACAGTCGCCGTCAATCCGCACGTATCGTTCGAAACCTTGCCGGTCCCGGTCGACGGCCAGCCGCACCGGGCCCGTACCGGGGCGACGGCGCAACGGCGCCCGAGCCGGCCGGCGCGTGAACCACGCTGCGCAGCGCGACCGCGAACGACGGACTGCAATCGGATGACGAGAGCCGGTCCCGTCAGTGAAGTTCGCGAACGTCAGACGGGCGGCAATACCCGGTGAACGTTGGGGGAAACGCCCATCTCGAACGTTTCACGAATCACCGATTACGGGACACGGGGCAGGGGGGACCGCGGGCGGGAAGACGGCTGAATCCGTCGGACGTGACGTAGCCGTCACGGGGACGCGTGCCGACCAGCTCCGCGACGTCCGCCGGCCCGACGCAGACGCCGCCGGACAGATCGGCGGCAGACTGATGACGGAGCTGGCAGGCCGCACAGCCGTGGTCGTCGTCGTGGTCCTCGCAGAAGGCGGCGGCGGACGCGGCGCCGGCCAGCGCGAACGCCAGCACGACGATCCAGGCGCGCCAACCCGGGCTGCGTCGTACGAGCCTTGAAAGTGCCATCACCGATTCACCAAGTTGTCGATGATAGCACGCCGCGCCGCGAAAAGCGAGAATACGCCGCGGCGCGGGAACCGGCGCGGCAAGCGGCCCGGCGCGTCCGGACCGCTTGCCGTCCCGTTCCCGCCGCGGGCGGGCGGACTAGAAGAACCGCACGGAATAGCCCACCCGGAAGCCGCGCCCCATCTCGGGGGCGAGGTCCTTGATGAAGGACGTGTGGTTCCGGTAGAGGGCGTTGGTCAGGTTGTAGCCCGTGAACGTCAGGACGTGCGCGGCGTGCTGGAGCGGCCAGACGTAGGACGCGCGCAGGTTGACGACCGAGTAGCCGTCGGTCTCGGTCTCGCCGTGGAACACGCGGTCCTGGGTGGCCGCGAACTCCAGCTCGGGGCTGACGGTGAACCCGCGCCAGGGCAGGTCCAGGCTCCACGTCGCCCGCAGCGGCGGGATGCGCGGCAGGGGTTCGTCGTTCGCGGTGAGTCGGGCGTCGACGCGGCCGACGCCGAGCGTCGTCCACGCGCGGTTCCCCAGGCGCACGCTGCCGCTGGCGTCCCACCCGACGAACCGGCTGTCTCCCTGATGGAAGTCGAGAACGGCGAGACCGTCCCGGAACTCTTCGGTATGTTCGCCGAAGATGAAGTTGTCGATCTCGTACACGTAGAAGTTCAGGTTGGCGCGGGCGCGCTCGGACCGGTGCCGCAGGCTCAGGTCGAGACCGACGGTCGTCTCGGCGTCGAGATCGGGGTTGCCGATCTCGAAGGCGAGGTTCCCCACGTGGGGGCCGAAGTTGTACAGCTCCTCGATGGCGGGAGCGCGGTGCGACGACGTGAAGTTGGCGACGAACGCGCCGTCGGCGCCCAGGTCGGCGTGCACGCCGACCGACGCCGAGCTGCCCAGGAACTGCCGGTCGCGCGGGTCGGGGGCCACGAGCTCGCCGTCGTGGTCGTCGCCGTCGTGGTCGTCGTCGTGGTCGTCGTCGTCGTGGTCGTCGTCGTGGTCGTCCCCGTCGTCGTGGTCGTCGTCGTGGTCGTCTCCGTCGTCGTCATGATCGTCGTCGTGGTCGCCGTCGTCGTCATGATCGTCGTCGTGGCCGCGGCCCTCGGGGCGCTCGCCGGCCTGGTAGTCGTTCCGTTCGACCCGGCCGCCGAACTGCAGCCGGAAGCGCCCGAAGTCGACCTCCTCGTAGGCGAAGGCCGCGAACGCGGTCTGGTCGGTCTCGGGCGCCAGCGCCTCGGCCCCGACCGCCTCGAAGTTGCGGAACTGCGCCCACCCCCCGAACCGGCCCGACAACCGCGCCGTCGGCTGCTGCTCCACCTCGGCGCGCACGATGGTGGTCCGGTTGGTGAACCGGGTGCCCAGGCTCTCGACGCCGTCCGCGATCTCGATCTCGTCGTGGCTCCAGTCGATGACGTTGGCGGTGAAGCGGACCCCTTCGATGGCCCGATTGGCGAGGTTGCGCAGACCGAAGTCGAAACGGCCGGCGCGGCGCCGCGAGTCGAGGTCGACGTCCAGCTCGTCGCCGTGCCCGTCCTCCTCGTCGTGGTCGTCGTGGTCGTCGTGGTCGTCCCCGTCGTCGTGGTCGTCCCCGTCGTCGTGGTCGTCGTGGTCGTCGTGGCCGTGCGCGCCGTGGAACTCGCCCGCGAACGGGACGCCGTACCGGCCGTCCTCCTGCGCGAACCCGGTGCTGGCGAACGCCCGGTCGCCGAACCAGCCGACGCCCGCACGGGCGTTCGTCAGCTCCGTCGCGGAGTTCTCGACGGGTCCTTCCGGAGTGTCGTAGTCGCCCGTCCGCCGCAGGCTGCCGCCGCCCCAGAAGAGCAGGCTGCCCTGCGCATGCTGCACGCTGGCCGCGGTGCCCGCCTGCCGGTTCGCGCTGCCCGCGTCGGCGCCGAACTGCCCCCGCAGCCCCTGGAACGACGAGTCGCGGTAGCTTTCGTGCGGCGATATCACGTTGACGAGGCCGCCGACCGCGTTCGATCCGTAGAGCAGCGTCGCCGGCCCGCGGACGACCTCGATGCGCTCGGCCCCGTTCGGGTCTATCGTGACCCCGTGGTCGGCCGACTGGCTGGAGAGGTCGCCGGTGCGCACGCCGTCTTCGAGAATGAGCACCCGGTCGCCGTCGAAGCCCCGGATTATCGGCCGGCCCGTGCCCGGCCCGAAACTGCGGACCGCGACGCCCGGCTCGTTCCGCAGCGCTTCGCCGATGGTGTTGCCGCCCTGCGCCGCGATGTCGAACGAATCGAGGGTGGTGACGGCGTTGAACGTCTCCAGCGTGGTCTCCGTCCCGCCGGCCGCGGCGGTGACGGTCAGTTGCTCATGGACCGCCGACAGTTCCAGCATGAAGTCCATCGTCGTGGTCTCGCCGGCGGCGACGGTGACCGGTCGGCGGCCGGCCGTGAGGTGCTCGCGCTGGGCGAGGAGCTCGTAGGAGCCGGCCGGGACGCCGTCGATGGCGTACCGGCCCTCCTCGTCGGTCAGGCCCACCGCGCCCGCGCCGATCACCACGATCACCGCGCCGTGCACCGGCCCGCCGTTCTCCGCCAGCGTGACCCGGCCGCCGACGGCGCCCGTCTCCTGCGCCCGGACCGGCGCGGCCAGGACGGCGGACGCCGCCAGGACGGCCGCGAAGCGTATCGCTGTCAATCCGCAGTGCATCGAATCCTCTCCCTTGTGTGTATGTGTGTATACGTACCTGTTGCGCGAACCCCTGCCTGTCCCGGTCGGCCGGCCGTTCACGGCCGGGGCGACGATCCCGCGCCGCGCCCGCGCGCAGGCGCACGCCACGGCGGCCGGGCCGGCCGGCGCGTGCGCCACGCCGAGCACCGCGGCCGCGGACAACGAACTGCGAACGGATGACGAGAGCTGGCCGGCTAGCTGCCAGACCGTGGTGGAACCCCGCGCCGCACCGCGCCCGAAAAGCGCCAGCGAGCGTCGAAGGCGCCGGCGGACCGCGAACGTCGACCCGACAAAGCGTAAGAACGGCGCATATTGAACATATGCAACCGACGGAACGCAGTCAGGCGGGGATGCGGCGCCGCTTGAACGCAGCGGGGCCTTTCACCACGGGCTTGGCCAGCTAGCCAAGCGGGGCCTGGGCGGGGGGAGCGCGGGCGGGGAGACGGCCGAGTCCGTCGGACGTGATGCATCCGTCACGGGGAAGCGCATCGACCAGCTCCGCGGCGTCCGCCGGCCCGACGTGGACGGCGCCGGACAGATCGGCGGCAGGCTGATGCCGGAGCTGGCAGACCGCACAGCCCTGGTCGCTGGCGTGGTCCCCGTGCCAGACGGTGGCGGTGGACGCGGCGCCGGCCAGCGTGACCGCCAGCACGGCGATCCAGGCGCGCCAGCCCGGGCTACGTCGCACGAGCCCTGCGAGCATAAGTCCTCCTTGGAAGTGCCATCGCCTGTCTTTCAGCTTAACCCGGATTATTCATGAACGGTGGTGGTTCGGGGGGAGACACAGGAGCCTCCGTGTGGTATAAACGTTGTGAAAGCAAGCGTTTAGCCCACAACGGAGGCCCCCGCGTGACACCTGACACCATACCACAGACTGTCCTGTTCCCGGAACTCTTCGACAAGCCCCTCGTCGCCGCGTTCGACCGCGAGCACGCCAGTTCCGACGGCGGCGCCGTTCTCCTCAAGGCGGCCGAGCGCGTTTACGGCCTCGTCGAGACGTTTGCCGGATGTCTCGCCGACCGGCGCGACCCGGAGAAAATTCGGCACACGCTCGCGGATCTGGTCGGGCAGCGGGTCTTCGGCATCGCGTGCGGCCACCCCGACGGCAACGATGCCGACGACCTGGCCGACGACCCCGTTCACAAGCTGCTGCTCGGACGGGACCCCGTGGCCGGCACGCCGCTGGCCTCGCAGCCGACGATCTCGCGGTTCGAGAACAGCCCGGGCCGCGGCGCGCTCTATCGCATGGCGCGGGGGTTGGCCGCGAGCGTCATCGAGCGGCATCGATGCCGGCTGGGACCGCGGGTGCGGCGCATCACCATCGATCTGGACCCGACCGACGACCTGACGCATGGCGCGCAGCAGCTCTCGTTCTTCAACGGACACTACGGCGGCTGGTGCTATCTGCCGCTGCTCGCGTTCCTGACCTTCGACGACGAAACGGAGCAGTATCTGTGCGCGGCGGTGCTGCGGCCGGGCAATGCGGCGGCGACCGACGGGGCCGCGGGTCTGCTGAAACGACTGCTGCCGATGCTGCGGGCGGCGTTTCCGCGGACAGAGTTTCTCGTCCGGCTCGACGGGGGCTTTGCGACCCCGGAGGTCTTCGATTTCCTGGAGGCCGAACCGGGACTCGACTACGTGGTGGCGATGGGCAGGAACGCGGTGCTGGTGCGGCACGCCGAATCCGCCATGGCGGCGGCCCGCGCGCAGAGCGCGGCCAGCGGCCGGACTGAGCACGTCTATACCGACACCCGCTACGCGGCCCGCACGTGGAACCGCGAACGCCGGGTCGTGATCAAGGCCGAAGTGGTCCGGCATCCGGGCCGCGAGCCGCGGGACAATCCGCGCTTCGTCGTGACGAATCTCCCGCAGAATCCGCGCTTCGTTTACGAGAAGGTCTACTGCGCCCGCGGCGACGTCGAGAACCGGATCAAGGAGTTGCTGGACGGTCTGCAGATCGACCGCACGAGCTGCTGCCGGTTCCTGGCGAACCAGTTGCGCGTGTTGCTGACGGCTGCCGCCTACGTGCTCATGCAGGAACTGCGGCTGCGGGCGGCGCGAACCGGCTGTGCCCGCACCCAGGTGACGTGGCTGCGCAACCGGCTGCTGAAGCTCGGCGTGCACGTCGTCGGCTCCGTGCGCCGCATCGTCCTGCATCTGCCCCGGGGGACGCCGCATCTTCACGCGTGGCGGCATATCGCGATGGCCCTCGGCGCCCGCGCCGGCTAGCCAGTCCGCACCCGCGCGGCGCTCGGCCAGAACCGCACCGCCCGCAACGGCGGAGCCTTGCCTGAACCCGCCCGTCCGCAACCGTCGGACCCCGCGAACGACGCCTTCGATGACTGACCGCCCGTCCCCGGCCGCCCTGAACCCGCCCATCCGCATCCGCCAGACCCCGTGAAGGCTGTTCCACACGTCGCGTCCCGCGCGCCGACGCGTCCGACGCCCCGTTTCGTGGTCGAGCATGGCCCGTCGGGGCCTCATACTCGACCTTCATGAATAATCCAGGTTAAACAGTACGCCGCCGCGAAGCAAGCGGGCGCGGCGCCGGCCGCAACCGGCGATTCCGGGGGCGGCGGCCGACGCGCGCGTCAGCCGTCCTGGTAGATCCCCTCGATGACGCCGCGCCAGCGCTCCGTCACCACGCGGCGCTTGAGCTTCAGCGTGGGGGTCAGTTCGCCGGTGTCGATGGAGAACTGCGCCGGCAGCAGCGCGAAGCGCTTGACCTGCTCGAAGCCGGCCAGCTCGGCGTTGGCCTGGTCGACGACGGGCTGGAACAGCGCGCGCACGTCGTCGCGCCGCACGAGGTCGTCGAGGACGCCGGCCGCATCGACCCCCAGGCGCTGCCCCAGCGACTGCACGTCCGGCGCCAGCAGCGCCGCCACGTAGGGACGCCGGTCGCCGACGAGCATAGCCTCGGCGACGATGGGGTCGCGCTTCAGCAGCGCCTCGATCGGCTGCGGGGCGACGTTCTTGCCGCCGGCGGTGACGAGGATCTCCTTCTTGCGATCGGTGATCGACAGGTACCCGTCGTCGTCGAGACGGCCGATGTCTCCCGTGTGGAACCAACCGTCCCGGATGCACTCGGCCGTCGCGGCGGGGTCGTCGTAGTAGCCGACCATGACGTTCGGACCCCGCGCCAGCACCTCGCCGTCGTCGGCGATGCGCAGCTCCACCTGCGCCAGCGCCGGCCCGACGGTGCCGAGCCGCGGCGCTCCGAGCGGGTTGACGGTCAGCACCGGCGCGGTCTCGGTCAGCCCGTACCCCTCGATCACCGGCAGTCCCACGGCGTACAGGAACTCGGCCACCTCGCGGCTCAGCGGCGCGCTGCCGGAAACGACGAAGCGCAGGCGCCCGCCAGTCCGCTCCCGGATGCGGGAGAGCACGAGCCGGTCGGCGAGCGGCGCCTGGAGCCGCGTGAGCAGGCCCGGCCGGCCGCCGGCCAGCCGACCGCGGGCCGCCGCGTGGCCCACGCCGACCGCCCACGCGAACAGCCCCTGCCGCACCCGCGGCGCGTCGGCGACGGCCGCCACCACCCGCGCCCGGAGCTTCTCGTAGACCCGCGGCACGCCGGTCATCACCGTCGGACGCACCCGCTGCATGTCCCGGCCCAGCGTGTCGAGCGACTCGGCGAACACGAACGTGGCGCCGTTGTACAGGTACAGGTAGACGGTGGTCCGTTCGAAGGCGTGGCTCAGGGGGAGGAACGACAGCGCCGTGTCCTCTTCGGAGATTCCGATGACCCGGTTGACGTCGGCGACGTTGGCCAGGAAGTTGCGGTGCGAGAGCATCACGCCCTTGGGGTGGCCGGTGGTGCCCGACGTGTAGATGACGGTGGCCAGCGCGTCGGGCTCGATCGCGCGCGCCCGCTCCTGGTAGACCCGCCCCAGGCCGTCCTCGGTCGTCAGCCGGCGGCGCCCGCGCTCGATGATCGCGGCCAGGGCGTGTTCGCCCGGCCCCGCCGACTTCGCACCGGAAGTCTCCGCCCCGGCCGCGGCGGCTTCGGCCGCGGCCGGCCCCGGCGCGGCGGCGGGGGGAGACGGCCCGGCCCCGGTCTCGGAAGCCGCCGATGCGGCCGCCCCGCCGTCGGCCGCTCCCGCCCCGGACGCACCGGGTTCGAAGAGCACGACGGCCTCCACGGCCGGGGCGTCCTTGCGCGCCGCGCGGACCTTCGCCGCCTGCGCCTCGTCGGCCACCAGCACCACCCGCGCCCCGCTGTGGGCCAGGACGTAGCCGACCTGGCTGGCGGGCAGGGTCGCGTAGACGGGCACCGTCACCGCCCCCGCGGTCAGTATCGCAAGGTCGGCGAGCACCCATTCCGGGCGGCTGTCCGACAGAATCGCCACCCGGTCGCGCGGCCGGACCCCGAGCGTCTCCAGCCCCAGACTCAGGTCCCGCACCTCGTCGAAGAGCTGCCGGCTCGACCACTCGCGGATGCGGTCGCCCTCGCAGCGCCCCATGAGCACCGGCCGGGAAAAACGTCCCGACACGTGGAACGGCAGATCCGCCAGGGTCCTGATGGCAGGCTCGGTCATGTCGTCTGCTCCTGTCCGGGCGCGGCCGGCGTCATTCCCGGCGATAGTCGCCGCTCCGGCCGCCCGTCTTCCGCACGAGACGTATCTCGCCGATCACCATGGTCCGGTCGACCGCCTTCACCATGTCGTAGACGGTCAGCGCCGCCGCCGCGACCGCGGTCAGCGCCTCCATCTCCACCCCGGTCGGGGCGGTCGTGCGCACGGTCGCTTCGACGTCGTACCCGCCCTTCCGTTCCCGCAGGTCGACCTCCACGTGCGAGAGCGGCAACGGATGGCACAGCGGCACGAGATCCGCCGTCCGTTTCGCGGCCATGATCCCGGCCAGCCGCGCCGCCTGCAGCGGGTCGCCCTTGGCGATCCGCCCGTCGCGCACCAGGGCCAGCGCTTCCGCGGCGACGGAGATCGAGCCGCGGGCGACCGCCTCGCGGCGCGTCGCCGGCTTGGCGCCGACGTCGACCATCCTGACGCGGCCGTCGGCGTCCACGTGCGACAGGCGCGTTTCCGGCTCCGCGGCCGGCGTGTCCGGCTTCGTCCCGGGCATGATCCCAGCTAGCGCACCGGCCGGTCTTCGCCGCGTGCGAGGTGAAAGGACAGGCTCTCGAGCGAGACCGTGAGATCGACGCTCTTCAGCTTGACGCCCGGCGGCACCCGGAACGCGCCGGGCGAGAAGTTGAGCAACGCCTTGATGCCCGCGTCGACGGCCGTGTTCACCACCGCCTGGGCCGATTCCGCGGGCACCGCCACCACCGCGATGGTGATCCGTTCGCGCTGCGCGACCTGCTTCAGATCGCGGATGTCGTGAATGGGCACGCCGCTCCGCGACCGGCATCCCACCTTCTCGGGCAGCGTGTCGAACAGCGCGGCGATACGGAACCCCTCCTTGCGGAACCCGGGGTAGTCGGCGAGGGCGAAACCCAGGTTGCCGGCGCCGATGATGGTCACGTTGAGACGCCGGTCGAGCCCGAGGATCTGCCGCAGGCGCCGCCGGAGGTCCGCGACGACGTATCCCACGCCCCGGACCCCGAGGTCGCCGAAATGCGACAGGTCCTTGCGGATGAGCGCGGCGTTCAGATCGAACTGGGCCGCGAGCATCTGGGACGACACGGTGCGCACCCCGCCGGCCTCGAGCTCGTTCAGGAACCGGAGGTACAGCGACAACCGATTGGTGGTCTGCTCGGAAACCTGCTCCGCCATCGCGCCCCGTCGCCGCCTCCCGGTCGCCGCAACCGCTCAACCCCGTGGTGAAACACTCCGCGGCGTTGCAAGCCGGCGCCGCATCCCGCCCGACCGCGTCGTTCGTCGGTCGAACGTGCCCGACGTGCGCCCTTGCTCACGCCTGATCGGGCGGGCGCCTCCGGCGGACGTTCTCTGGCCGCCGGACGTTCTCGGCGTTCGCTGGCGCCCTTCGGGCGCGGGGTTCCGCCACGGACGGCGGGAATAGAGTATATGTTAGGATGCCGGCGTGCGGGCCACGTCAACCGGCCGGGGACACCGTCTCGCCGCACCGCGCCGGCCGGCGGCGGTCCTGGCGCTCGCCTCCATCGTCGCCCCGGCCCTCGTCTCCGTCCAGTCGGCCCGCTACATGCCGACCACGCTCGCCGCTCTCGATACTTACACCAGCTTCTTTCATCGGCAGCCGGTGGTGGTGAACGCGACGCCGGAAGGCGACTTGCAGGACGTGTTCGTCCGCGCCGGCGACCGGCGGATCCGCGCCCTCCGCGTCTCCCCGCCGCTCGCCGGCGAACGCGACTCCCTCGAGATCGAAGGCACGTTCTGGGACGTGGGCCGGCTCCGGCCGAACGACCCGCGCGTCGCCGGCCACGGCATCGCCGCGCTGTCGGAACGTCTGCTCGGCAAGCCCTGGCCGTCGAGCGGCGAGCTGCGAATCCTGATCGCCGACGACACCCGGCGGGCCGACCGGCCCGGCCGCGCCACCGTCCGGACCATCGCCCTGGCGCCCGACCGCTACCGCGGCCAGACCGTCACCGTGACCGGCCGGTTCCGCGCCCGCAACCTGTTCGGCGACCTCCCGGAGGCGCCCGGCGCCACGCGCGACGACTTCGTGCTGCGATCCGGCGACGCCTCGATCTGGGTCGTGGGCATGGAGCCGCGGGGCGACGGCTTCGACTTCGACGTCATGGCCCGGGTCGACACCAACCGCTGGCTGCAGGTGACCGGCGTGGTCGGCGGGGGCGACCATCTCGCCACCATCGAGGCCGATCGTCTGGCCCTGGTGGAACGCCCTGCGCCCGCCGCCGTCCGCCGGGACGCGCCCCGGCCGGAGCGGCCGCTTCCGGCCGAGGTCATCTTCTCGGCCCCGACCCAGGACGACGCGGGGGTCGCCCTCGACGCCCTCGTGCGCTTCCAGTTCTCGCGCGACATGGCCCCCGATTCGTTCGCGGGCAACGTCCGGGCGGTCTACGCCGGCGCCGACGGCGGCGGGACGCTGGAGCTCGCCGTGGAGTACCGCCCCGGCAACCGGGTCCTGAACGTGCGGTTCGCGGAGCCGCTGCTCCCCTACCGCCCCGTCGCGGTGACTCTCGGCGCCGGCGTCGAGACCGTCGACGGCGCCGCCCTCGTCCCCCACACCCTGCGGTTCGCCACCGGCGGCTCGTAGCCGCCCGCGGTGAAGTTCCCGCCGCCATTCCTTGTCCGGCGGCGCTCCCGGCGTTCGCCGGCGCCCTCGGGCGCGGTGCGGCGCGGGGTTCCACCACGGGCCGCCGACCGCCCGCGGCCCGGCCGGGAGCGAGGCGCCCGCCCCCGTCCCCCCAATTCCGGGGCTGGACCCGCCGTCACCGGATGGGACCTGCCGCCAGCAGCGCTTCCATCGTCGAGCGGGTGCGCGCCATCAGTTCGACGCGCCGGACGACGCCGAACCGCCGCGGCTCGATGGGGGTGCCGATGCGGACGCTGACGGTCACGGGACGGATGATGGGGCTGCCCCGGCGCATGGCGTCGCCGGCGCCGAGAATGGTCAACGGCACCACGGCCGCACCGCCCCGGATCGCCATCACGAACCCCCCCTTCTTGAACGGCAGCAGCTCTCCGCTCCGGCCGCGGGTGCCCTCGGGAAAGACGAGGAACGAGAAGCCCTCCCGCAGCGCGGCGACCGCCGCGTCGATGGCCGCGCGGCTCTGCTCGCGATTGCGCCGCTCGATCGGAACGAACCCCGCGGCGCCGAAGGCGGCCGGCAGCAGGGGCAGCTTCTGCAGCTCGGCCTTGTAGAGGATGCGCAGCTTCGGGTGCGCCGCGCGAAGCGCCATGTAGACGATCGGCGGTTCCAGGTTGCTGGTGTGATTGACGCAATAGACCGAGGCGCGGCGACCCTCGACGTGCTCGACGCCGGCGACCCGATAGCGGATGCCGACGGTGGCGAGCCCGATCCGCACGCCCAGGCGGCCGAACCGGTAGAGCACGCCGGGATGCCGGACGATCAGGGCGATCAGCATGCCCACCGGAGCGGTCACCGCCACGTAGACGGCGACGAGCACGTAGGCGACGAAGGACCGCACGGCGGCGACGACGGTGGACCACGGGAGACGCATGGCGGAACGAGGTCGGGCGCAAACGAAAAGAACCCGGCCCGGCAGGCGCCGGACCGGGTCCATCGAAACGCCGATCAACCATCAGGACGCACGGGCTTCCTGGGTCCGTCCGGCCGCCTTGTCGGCAGACGCCTTGGCGGCGGCCTCCTTCGCAGCAACTGTCTTCGCGACCGCCGGCTTCGCAGCCGCAGCCTTCCTGGCGGTCGTCTTCCTGGCGGCCGACTTCGCGGCAGCCGACTTCGCAACGGCAGCCTTCCTGGCGGTCGTCTTCGCCGCAACCGGCGCCGCGGCGGCCGACTTCGCAACGGCAGGCTCCGCGGCAGCCGGTTTCCTGGTGGTCGTCTTCGCCGCAACCGGCGCCGCGGCGGCCGACTTCGCAGCGGCAGGCTCCGCGGCGACCTCCTTCGCAGCGGCAGGCTTCGCAGCGACCTCCTTCGCAGCGGCAGGCTCCGCAGCGACCTCCTTCGCAGCGGCAGGCTTCGCAGCGACCTCCTTCGCAGCGGCAGGCTCCGCGGCGACCTCCTTCGCGGCGGCAGGCTCCGCAACAGCCTCCTTCGCGGCGGCAGGCTTCGCGGCGGCCGGTTTTGCGGCGGTCGGCTTCGCAGCGGCAGGCTTCGCGGCGGCCGGTTTTGCGGCGGCAGGCTTCGCGGCGACCTCCTTCGCGGCGGTCGGCTTCGCAGCGGCAGGCTTCGCGGCGACCTCCTTCGCGGCGGTCGGCTTCGCAGCGGCAGGCTCCGCAACAGCCTCCTTCGCGGCGGCAGGCTTCGCGGCGACCTCCTTCGCAGCGGCAGGCTCCGCGGCGGCCGGTTTTGCGGCGGCCGGTTTTGCGGCGGCCGGCTTGGTCTTCGTCCTGGTCTTGGCCGCCTTGGCGCGCGCCAGGGCCCGCTCCCGGTTGGCGAAGCAGCGTTCGAGCGCCTTGTTCACCTTTTCGCCGACGACCTCGGCGCTGTCGCCCGAGACTTCCGAGAGCTCGGACACGACCAGGAACTTCGCCCGGTCGAGCATCCGCTTCTCGCGGAACGACAGGTTCTTGGACTTGGCCAGAAACGTGAGGTTCTTCAGTACGTCCACCACGTCGTAGATCGAGCCGGTCCGCATCTTGTCCGAGTTGTCCTTGAAACGCCCCTTCCAGTTCTGGTGGTTGTCGATCTTGCCGTTCGCCAGCAGCGTGAACAGCTTCTTGACCTCCCGGTCGCCGATCGCGCGACGCAGCCCCACGCCGTCGACGTTGTCGAGCGGGACGAGCACGGTGGTGTCACTGTCCGCCATGCGCAGCGAAAAAAACCCGCAGGTCGTCCCCATGATCGTCCGGGTCTCGATGCACTGCACGACTCCCAGACCGTGGTTCGGGTAGACGACCTTGTCTCCAACTTCGAACTTCACGTTCCCCCCCAGCTGGAATCCGGCTCATGGGTGCAAAGGGGTCGAGTATAGCCCGTTTTGCCCTTGAAATCAACGGCAAACCTGTCATCCCGGAAGGTCACGGAGTTCGCGGACCTCCGGGCGAAGCCGGCCTGACCGCCCCGCCGCCCGCCGCCGACGGGCGGCGCCGGCGCCGTATCGAAGAGTACTGTAGAGTAGGGGCAGGAGTGCGCACCGGAGATGCTCATGCGTAGACGGGCCGCGATGCCTGCCGCGGTGTTGGCGTTCGCCCTCTCGGCGCCCATCGCCTTGCCGGGCGTGACCGCCCGCCAGCCGGGAGAGAACCTGGCGCCCTACGTCCCCACGCCGTACGACGTGGTCAACCGCATGCTCGAGCTGGCCGAAGTGACCCGCGACGACGTCGTCTACGACCTCGGTTGCGGCGACGGCCGCATCGTCATCACCGCCGCCGAGCGCTTCGGCGCCCGCGGCGTCGGCATCGACTACGACCCGGAACGCATCGCGGAGGCGAAGGCCAACGCGGCCCGCCGGGGCGTGCAGGACCTGGTGACGTTCATCCAGCAGGACGCGATGGAGGCGGACGTCTCCGAGGCCACGGTCGTCACGCTCTACCTGCTGTCGTCGTCCAACCGGAAGCTGCGCCCGATCCTGACGCGGCAGCTCCGGCCCGGGGCGCGCATCGTGTCGCACGCCTTCCGCATGGGCGACTGGCGGCCGGACGTGACGCGAGAGTTCGAGGACGAGCGCGGCACGCCGCGCACGCTCCACCTGTGGCGCGCCGACGGCGTGGTGCGCCCCTGACGAAACGCCCCGCTGCATTCGAGCGGCACGCCGAACCCTCCTTGGCCGGAGTGGTGAAACTGGCAGACGCGCGGGATTCAAAATCCCGTGGGCCTTACGGCCCGTGTGGGTTCGAACCCCACCTCCGGCACCACCCCCCGCCGTCTCCCCGACCCCGGGCGCCGGTCCGGGGCGGGCGCGAGGCGCGGCGGGCGTTCAGCGCGCGGACGTTCGGCGAGAGGACCGGGCGGCCGGGTCGAGCCGTCGGCCGGCGGCGTCAGCACACCGACGGCGCGCGGACGCTCGACGAGATGACCCGGGCGACCATCTGGGTCAGCTCGTCGGCCGGCAGGTCGAAGGGCCCCGCGGCGACGGCGCCGCTCGGGATCTCGATGGAGATCGCGGCCCCGGCGTCGGCCGCGGTGACGATCCAGCTCAATCCCCGCAGAGTCACCGCGGTGGGCTCCGCCGCCTCGCGGCGGTTGACCCGGTCGAACACGCGGAGTATCGACAGCAGCACCTCGCGCACGTCCGCGTCGGTCCAGTCCGCCGGACCGGGGCCGGCATGGGTCACGGTCTCGGCGACCACCTCGTCGGTCCCCCTCAGCAACACCTCGACGTCGAAGGTCATGCGGCGGCTCCTCCCGCGCGGTCAGGCCGGCCCCGACGACCGGTGAGCGGTCAGCGCCGCGAGGCGGGCGCGGAACGCCTCGGGATCGGTCACCGGCGGCTCGCAGGCGCCGTCGCGGCACAGGTACGCGGTGGGCCGGCCGTCCAGCATCCGCAGGGACTCGACCCACGGCAGCCGCGCCGCTATCGCGCGCTGCCCCTCCCCCGGCTCGACCACCAGACCGACCGCCCCGGGCAGGAAACACGCGGCGAACACCCGGTGCAGCGCCGCGGTCTCCGCCGCCGCGCGCGGACCGACCAGGATCACCTGCGGCACGCCGGCGCGCCACGCCGACGCGGCCGCCGTCATCATGGGCATCGCCCGCGCGCCCTGCGCCGACGCCGGAACCCGGCGCAGGGTCCGCTCCAGCTGGTCCCGGTACGTCGCCGCCTCCGCGCCGACGGACAGGTGCATGAGGCTCAGGAGGTTCCACGCCGTCACGGATCCGGCCGAGGGCTCGGCCCCGTCGTAGTCCTCCTTGAGCCGGAGCAGGACGCTGGCGTCGCCGCCGGTGGTGCTGAACCATCCGCCGTCCGCACCGTCCCGGAACAGCCGGCTCTGGATCGCGTGGAGCTGCTTCGCCCAGTCGAGCCAGGCCGGGTCCCCGCCGGCCTGGAAGAGCTCGAGCAGGCCCCACACCACGCAGGCGTAGTCCTCGGCGTAGCCGTCGATGCCCGCCCGCCCGTCCCGGAACCGCCGCAGCAGCACCTCCCGCCCGCCGTCCCACAGATGGCCGCGCAGGAACCGGGCCGCCCCCTCCGCCGCCTCGAGCGGGTCCGGCGACCGCGCCTCGCCGACGGGAGCGGTCCGCGCGGCGCGGGCGAACGCCGCGACCATCAGCCCGTTCCAGCCGGCCAGCACCTTGTCGTCGAGGGACGGCCGGGGACGCGCGTTCCGCGCCTCGAACAGCCGCGGCCGGGCGCGGTCGAGCACCGCCATGACCGATTCGAGGGACCGGCCGCTCAAGCGCGCGACGTCGTCGACCCCGCGCGCCACGTAGAGCAGGTTCTTCCCCGTGAATTCGCCATGCGGGTCCTGGGGCGCGTTCCCCCGCGGCTCGATCCCGTACCGGAACCGGACCACGTCGGCGTCGTCTCCGAACAGCGCTTCGATCTCCGCCTGGGTCCAGACGTAGAACGCCCCTTCCCGCTTCGCCGCGGGTCCGTCCCGCCCCGCCGCGGCGCCCTCCGCCGGCAGGCTGTCCGCGTCCTCGGCCGAGAAGAACCCGCCGCGGGCGTGGCGCAGGTCCCGGTGGACGTAGGCCAGCGTGTCGTGCGCCACTTCCGCGAACGACGGCTCGCCCGCGGCCTGGGCGGTCTCGAGGAACGCGACGGCGAGCTGCGCCTGGTCGTAGAGCATCTTCTCGAAGTGGGGCACGCGCCACGCGGCGTCCACCGAGTACCGGTGGAACCCGCCGCCCACGTGGTCGCGCATGCCGCCGAGAGCCATCGCGCGGAGCGTTTCGAGGACCATGTGCCGGGCCTCGACGTCCCCGGTGCGGGCATGCTCGCGCAGCAGAAAGAGCAGTTCCGCCGGCCGCGGGAACTTCGGCGCGCCGCCGAACCCGCCGGCCCGCGCATCGAACGCCTCCGCGTAGGCGCCGACTCCGCCGGCCAGCGCCGCGTCGTCCGGCGGCCGGCCGCCGGCGGCCGGCCGGCTCCGCTGCATCTCCCGCAACCGTTCGATCACGCCGTCGGCCGACGCCACCAGCTCGGCGCGCGACTCGCGCCAGCGCTTCGCGATCTCGGTCAGGATCTCCACGAACCCGGGACGCCCCCACCGCGCGGAGGGCGGGAAGTAGGTGCCGCCGTAGAACGGCTTCAGGTCCGGGGTGAGCCAGACGCTCATCGGCCACCCTCCCGAGCCGGTCGTGGCCTGGACGAACGTCATGTACACCCGGTCGACGTCGGGACGCTCCTCGCGGTCGACCTTCACGGGGACGAAGTTCTCGTTCAGGACCCGCGCGATGGCCTCGTTCTCGAACGATTCGTGCTCCATCACGTGACACCAGTGACACGTGGAGTAGCCGATGGACAGGAAGACGGGCCGGTCCTGCTCGCGGGCGCGGGCGAACGCATCGTCCCCCCACGGACGCCAGTCGACGGGGTTGTTGCAGTGCTGGAGGAGGTACGGGCTCGGCTCGTGGACGAGGCGGTTCGGCATCTAGCCTGGATTATTCATGAAGGTTGAGCGTGAGGTCCAGGCGGGCCACGCCCGGCCACGAAACGGGGCGTCGGACGCGTCGGTGCACGGGACGCGACGCGTGGAACAGCCTTCACGGGGCTGGCGGGTGCGGATGGGCGGGTTCGGGGCGGCCGAGGCCGGGCAGTCAGGCGTACGCGGGGTCCGGCGGGTGTGGATGGGGCGGGTTCAGGCGAGGCTCCGCCGTCGCGGGCGGTGCTGTCCGGGCCGCGCGCCGCGCGGGTTCGGACTACCCGGCGCGGGCGCCGAGGGCCATCGCGATATGCCGCCACGCGTGAAGATGCGGCGTCCCCCGGGGCAGATGCAGGACGATGCGGCGCACGGAGCCGACGACGTGCACGCCGAGCTTCAGCAGCCGGTTGCGCAGCCACGTCACCTGGGTGCGGGCACAGCCGGTTCGCGCCGCCCGCAGCCGCAGTTCCTGCATGAGCACGTACGCGGCAGCCGTCAGCAACACGCGCAACTGGTTCGCCAGGAACCGGCAGCAGCTCGTGCGGTCGATCTGCAGACCGTCCAGCAACTCCTTGATCCGGTTCTCGACGTCGCCGCGGGCGCAGTAGACCTTCTCGTAAACGAAGCGCGGATTCTGCGGGAGATTCGTCACGACGAAGCGCGGATTGTCCCGCGGCTCGCGGCCCGGATGCCGGACCACTTCCGCCTTGATCACGACCCGGCGTTCGCGGTTCCACGTGCGGGCCGCGTAGCGGGTGTCGGTATAGACGTGCTCAGTCCGGCCGCTGGCCCCGCTCTGCGCGCGGGCTGCCGCCATGGCGGATTCGGCCTGCCGCACCAGCACCGCGTTCCTGCCCATCGCCACCACGTAGTCGAGTCCCGGTTCCGCCTCCAGGAAATCGAAGACCTCCGGGGTCGCAAAGCCCCCGTCGAGCCGGACGAGAAACTCTGCCCGCGGAAACGCCGCCCGCAGCATCGGCAGCAGCCGTCTCAGCAGGCCCGGGCTCCCGTCGGCCGCCACCGCATTGCCCGGCCGCAGCACCGCCGCGCACAGATACTGCTCCGTCTCGTCGTTGAAGGTCAGGAACGCGAGCAGCGGCAGATAGCACCAGCCGTCGTAGTGTCCGTTGAAGAACGAGAGCTGCTGCGCGCCATGCGTCAGGTCGTCGGTCGGGTCCAGATCGATGGTGATGCGCCGCACCCGCCGCCCCAGCCGGCGCCGGTGTCGCTCGATGACGCTCGCGGCCAACTCCCGCGCCATGCGATAGAGCGCGCCGCGGCCCGGGCTGTTCTCGAACCGCGAGATCGTCGGCTGCGACGCCAGCGGCGTGCCGGCCACGGGGTCCCGTCCGAGCAGCAGCTTGTGAACGGGGTCGTCGGCCAGGTCGTCGGCATCGTTGCCGTCGGGGTGGCCGCACGCGATGCCGAAGACCCGCTGCCCGACCAGATCCGCGAGCGTGTGCCGAATCTTCTCCGGGTCGCGCCGGTCGGCGAGACATCCGGCAAACGTCTCGACGAGGCCGTAAACGCGCTCGGCCGCCTTGAGGAGAACGGCGCCGCCGTCGGAACTGGCGTGCTCGCGGTCGAACGCGGCGACGAGGGGCTTGTCGAAGAGTTCCGGGAACAGGACAGTCTGTGGTATGGTGTCAGGTGTCACGCGGGGGCCTCCGTTGTGGGCTAAACGCTTGCTTTCACAACGTTTATACCACACGGAGGCTCCTGTGTCTCCCCCCGAACCACCACCTTTCATGAATAATCCAGGCTAGGGTCGCGGCTCGGGTTCCTCCCAGCGCGGATACGACCCCAGCGTCTTGAGCGAAGGGGCGAACTCGGCCAGGTGCATCAGGGCGCGCGCGCAGGGCAGATCGTCGCGCGTCGCCGAGAGGTCGGCGTAGAACAGGTACTCGAACGGCCGCTCGGGAATCGGCCGCGATTCGAGCTTCGTCAGGTCGATGTCGCGCAGCGCGAACACGCTCAGGGCCTTGAACAGGGCGCCGGCGTCGTTGGTCACGGTGAAGACGATCGTCGTCTTGTTGGCGGGGCCGAGCGGCGTCGGGTCGCGCCCCACCAGCAGGAAACGGGTGGTGTTGTCGGCGAAGTCCTGCACCCCGGCCGTCAGTATCGACAGCCCGAACACCTGCGCCGCCCGCTCGGAGGCGATCGCCCCGGTGTCGCGGAGCCCGCCGTCGCGAATCAGCTTGGCGCTGCCCGCGGTGTCGTAGGTGGGCACGAGTTCCACGTCGAGCGTGCGCAGGAACCGCTCGCACTGGCCCAGGCCCTGCGGGTGCGAGAACACCCGCCGCAGATGGTCCCGGCTGGTTCCTTCGAGCGCGAGCAGGTTGTGCGCGATGGGTTGCTTCACTTCGCCGACGATCGGCAGCTCGTGCTTCAGCAGGAGGTCGTAGTTGCCGTGGATCGTGCCGTGGCTGGAGTTCTCGATGGGCAGGATCCCGTGGGTCGCCCGGCCCCGTTCGACGGCGACGAAGACCGCCTCGAACGTCTCGCACGGCAGCAGGTCGGCCGAGGGCCTGAACCGCAGGGCCGCCGCCTCGGAATAGGCGCCGGGTTCGCCCTGGTAGGCGATGCGCATCCCTGAAGAATATCAGGAAAGTCCGCCCCCCGGCGCGGGGCTATAATCGGGAAACGCCCCGCCGGCCCGCGCCGGCGACCCCCGACCGGCGTCCCTTCATGCGTGTCCTGCCGACCAGCGTCGATACCCGCGGCGAGGAGTTCCGCGCCAATCTGCGGGCGATGGAGGCGCTGGAGCGCGATCTCGAAGCGCGGCGGGCGCGGGCGCGGGAAGGCGGCGGCGAGGCGGCGACCCGCCGGCACACCGGGCAGGGCAAGCTGCCGGTGCGGGCGCGGCTGACCCATCTGTTCGATCCCGACACGCCCTTCCTCGAGCTGTCGGCGCTAGCCGCCGGCGGCATGTACGACGACCGGGCGCCCGGGGCCGGACTCGTCACCGGCATCGGGCGCGTGGCGGGCCGCGAGGTGATGGTGGTGGCCAACGACGCCACCGTGAAGGGCGGGGCCTACTTCCCCGTCACCGTCAAGAAGCACCTGCGGGCGCAGCAGATCGCGCTGGAGAACCGGTTGCCGTGCATCTATCTCGTCGATTCCGGGGGCGCCTACCTCCCGATGCAGGCGGAGGTGTTCCCCGACCGCGAGCACTTCGGACGCATCTTCTTCAACCAGGCCCGGTTGTCGGCGGCGGGCATCCCCCAGATCGCGGTGGTCATGGGCTCGTGCACGGCCGGCGGCGCCTACGTGCCGGCGATGGCCGACGAGACGATCATCGTCGAGGGCGCCGGCGCCATCTTCCTCGGCGGACCGCCCCTGGTGAAGGCGGCGACCGGCGAGGACGTTTCCGCCCAGGACCTCGGGGGCGCCGACGTCCACACGCGGCTCTCCGGCGTCGCCGACTACCTGGCCCGGAACGAGGTCGAGGCGATCGAGACGACCCGCACCATCGTCTCGACCCTGCGCGCCGCGAAGCCGGCGGCCGGCGACGTCACCGCCCCCGAGGACCCGCGGTACGACGCGGCGGAGATCGGCGGCGTCGTGGGCGCCGACCTCCGCCGCCGGTACGACGTGCGCGAGGTCGTCGCCCGGCTCGTCGACGGCTCCCGCTTCGACGAGTTCAAGGCCCGCTACGGTCCGACCCTGGTCACCGGCTTCGCCCGTCTCCACGGCTTTCTCGTGGGGATCGTCGCCAACAACGGCGTCCTGTTCTCGGAATCGGCCCTCAAGGCGGCGCACTTCATCCAGCTGTGCAACCTGCGCGGGGTCCCGCTGATCTTCCTCCAGAACGTCACCGGGTTCATGGTCGGCCGGGAGTACGAGCGGGCCGGCATCGCCAAGGACGGGGCCAAGATGGTGCACGCGGTGGCGAACGCGGTCGTGCCCCGGTTCAGCGTGATCATCGGCGGCTCGTTCGGCGCCGGCAACTACGGCATGTGCGGCCGCGCCTACGATCCCCGCCTGCTCTGGACGTGGCCCAACGGGCGCATCTCGGTGATGGGCGGCCCCCAGGCCGCGAGCGTGCTCGTGACCGTGAAGCGCGACCAGCAGGCGCGCCGGGGCGGCCGGCTCGCGCCGGACGACGAGGCGGCCATCCGCGACCCCATACTGGCCCGCTACGACCACGAGGGCTCTCCGTGGTACGCGACCGCCCGGCTGTGGGACGACGGCGTGATCACCGCGGCCGAGACCCGGCCCGCCCTCGCCCTCGGGTTGTCGATGGCCGCCAACGCCCCCCTCGCCGACCCGAAGTTCGGCGTCTTCCGCATGTGATGCCCAGGGCGACGTCCATCTCGCGGCTGCTCGTGGCCAACCGCGGCGAGATCGCCCTGCGCATCGTCCGCGCGTGCCGGGAGCTCGACGTCGAGTCGGTGGCGATATGCTCCACCGCCGACGCCGGCGCCCCGCACGCGCGCGCGGCCGACCGCGCCGTCACCATCGGCCCTCCGCATCCGCGCGACAGCTACCTGAACGCCGGCGCGATCATCGACGCCGCCCGCGAGACCGGCGCCGACGCCGTCCATCCCGGCTACGGCTTCCTGTCCGAGGACCCGGCGCTGGCCGCCGCCTGCGCCGACGCCGGCCTCGCCTGGGTGGGACCTCCCGCCGACGTCATCGCACGCCTCGGCTCGAAGATCGAGGCGAGGCGCCTGATGCGGGAAGCGGGCGTGCCCGTCGTCCCCGGGGAGACCCCGGCCGATCAGACCGGCGACGGTCTGGCCGCCGCGGCCGCGCGGGTCGGCTACCCCCTGTTGCTGAAGGCGTCGGCGGGCGGAGGAGGGCGCGGCATGCGCGCGGTGGACGCGCCCGGCCGCCTGCGCGCGGCGATCGACGAGGCGCGCCGCGAGGCGGCGTCGGCGTTCGGCGACGGGACGTTGTACGTCGAGCGGCGGCTCGACCGGCCCCGGCACGTCGAAGTCCAGATCATGGCCGACGACGCGGGGCGGGTGGTGCATCTGCACGAACGGGACTGCTCCGTCCAGCGGCGGCATCAGAAGGTCGTCGAAGAGAGCCCGGCGCCGGGCCTGACGCCGGCGGTGCGGACCCGGCTGACGGAGGCCGCGGTCTCCGCGGCCCGCGCGGCCGGCTACCGCAACGCGGGGACGGTGGAGTTTCTCGTTGACGGCGACGGCGACGACGCGGCCGTCGCGTTCCTGGAGATGAACACCCGGCTCCAGGTCGAGCATCCCGTGACCGAGGCGGTGACCGGGTGCGACCTCGTGCACGCCCAGCTCGCGGTCGCCGGCGGCGCCCCCCTGCCCTGGCGGCAGGACGCGATCACGGTGCGCGGCCACGCCGTCGAGTGCCGGATCTACGCCGAACGTCCGGACGAGGGCTTCCTGCCCGACGCCGGCGTCCTGCTCCGCTACCGGGAACCGGCCGGGCCCGGCATCCGCGTCGACGCCGGGGTCGTCGAGGGCAGCGTGGTCCATCCCGTCTACGACGCGCTGCTCGCCAAGCTCGTCGTCCACGGCGAGACGCGGGCGCGGGCGCTGGCGCGGGCGCGGGCCGCCCTCGCCCGCTACGTCGTGCTCGGGGTGCGCACCAACGTCGATCTCCTGTCGCGCATCCTGCGCCACCCGCGGGTGGCCGCGGGGCCGGTCGACACCGGGTTCCTCGACACCGCCCTCGACGAGTTGCTGGCGGACGACGACGAGGGTCCGGCGCAGGCCCTGGCCGCGGCGCTGGCCGTCGACGCGCGGCTCGCGCCGGCCGCCCCCGCGGACGGGCCGCCGCCGCCGGACCGTGCGAACGACCCCTGGCGCACCCTCGGAGGCTGGCGGCTCTCATGACCCGTCCCCGCCCGGCGGCGACCGTGGAGACGATCGCCCGCGGCCCGGACGGGGCGGGCGGCCGGGTGCGCGTCCCGGGACTCGACGAACCGGCGGTGGTGGAGCGCATCGACGGAGACGGCTACCGGGTCGCGCTGGGGGGACGGCGGTTCGAAGTCGTGATTGCGCGCGAGCCGGACGCGGAGTGGGGCTGGGTGGACGGCCGCGCGTTCCGGTGGACGCGCTCCGCGGACGCCGCGGGCCGCGAGCCCGAGCCGGCCGGCGGCCCGCAAGCGATACGCGCCCCGATGCCCGCCGTCGTCACCGCGGTCGCGGTCGAAGCCGGCGCGGCGGTGTCGCGGGGCGACACCCTGGTGGTGCTCGAAGCGATGAAGATGGAGCTGCCGGTGAAGGCGCCGCACGGCGGCCGGGTCGCCGCCGTCCGCTGCGCGGCGGGCGACCGCGTCGCCCCCGATACGTGCCTGGTGGAGATCGACGCGGGCGGAACGCCGGAAGGATGAGGAGCCGCGCCCGAAGCCGGCCGCAACGAAGGCCGGCGGCCGGGAAGCCCGCGGCGAACCGCCGGGCTGCCGTCGGTCTCTGCCGGCTCGCTCAGGCCCCCACGGGCCCGGACGCGGCCGGCTGCTCCCCTCCCGGGGCGCCCTCGACCGCCGCGACCACGTCGGGATAGGCGACCATGTCGATCGCGTCGTAGTCGGCCGGGCAGCCGAAGTCCCGCTTGCCGGGCGCGGTAGGGTTGCCGATGGTGACGCACAGCCCGCAGCCGATGCACTTGTCGATGCGCACCGCGCAGACCCAGCGGCCGTTCGCGTCCTTCTCCTCGACGATGCAGTCTTCGACGGGACAGGCGGCCTGGCAGATCGAGCACGCGAACGCGCCGAAGCAGCGGTCGGGGTCGACCACCGCGACCTTGCGCGGCGCCCGCTTGCGGGGAGTGTTCTGAAGCTTCGTCCACATGGGCGGCCATTATACCCCAGCCGACCGCGGCGAACGCCCGGCCGCATTCCGACCGCCGACCGCGGCGGATCCGTCAGCCGCCCGTGAACGTCCAGTCTTCCGGACCCGCCAGGAGCGGGTCTCCGCGGCCGGGCTCGTCCGCCAGCACGAAGAGGGCCCTTTCGACGTCGACGGCTCTCAGGCCGGGCGCTTCTTTCGTCTCCGCGTCGGCCAGTCGGGCGATTTCCCGGCACCAGCACGCCCAGCGCGCATAGACGCCGGCGTTGTTCGCGGTGACGCGAATGCCGCCGGGGCCGAACCGGAGACCGGTCAGGGGCTCGAAGCCGCCTCTTGCGAACGCCCGGGCCAGCATCAGGTCGAGCACCGGGAACCGGGGGTCCAGGAACATCAGGATCTTGGTGGCGAACGACATCTGGCCGAACAGGTGCAGCCCCGACCTCCTGACGTCCAGCAGCGCCGACGCGGCGGACGCCGGCCGTTCTTCGACCACGTCGACGAGTTCCGCGAACCGGCGGAGCCTCGGGTCGCCGACGGGAGTCGCGTCCCGGAAGGCGCGCACCTTGAAGTCCCGCCGCCCCGGTTGCCGCGCGTACCCCCAGTACAGCACGTTCGACAAGCCGTCCCGGATCCCGCCGGGGTCCCGGCTGCGCAGCAGCGCGCCGATGCGTTCCTCCACGCCGCGCACGTCCTCGCAGCGGCGTTCCCGCGCCTTGCGGAAATCGTAGAAGACCTTCGGATGGTCGTAGCGCCCGACCGCCTCGCGCAACCGGGCCGCGTACTCGCGCCGCGGCAGTTTCGCCGTTTCCGGCGGCCCCGGCGGTCCCGTCTCCGCGCCGCCGCCGGGCCGCCCGCCCTCCGCCGCGCGCCGGGCAAGGCGCCGCCGCAGGGGCGCCGCAAACGGGTCGGCGGCGGTGGAGCGGCGGACGGACCAGAGCCTTCCCCGGCGCCCGCGGCCGGATGCGCCCGCGGGCGCCGTCCCGCTGCCCCGCTCGAAGGCGCCGCTTTCCTGGACGCCGCGGTGGAAGTTGCCCGGGTCGAGACGCACGCCCCAGACCACCTCGTAGACCCGGCGCAACTGGAAGATGGTGAACGCCGGCGGGCAGAACTTCGCCGCGAGGGCCGTGTGTTCCAGCCTGGAGCGCGTCCGGCGGACGGCGTCCATCACGATCCGTTCGTGGTCGAACGCCAGGCGGACGGCGCCGCGCTCTATCTCTTCCACCGGCCTGAGCCCGGCCGCGGCGGCGTCCCCGCCGCGCCGGGGCGCCGGCGGGTCGGCGCAGATGGCCAGATAGGCGACCGTGACCACCCGCATGCGGGGGTCGCGCCCCGGAGCGCCGTAGGCGCCGATCTGCTCCAGGGGCCAGGCGCCCGGGCGCAGGCCGGTCTCCTCGGCCAGTTCCCGGGCCGCGGCGGCGTCCAGGTCCTCGTCGGGCCCCACGAAGCCGCCGGGCAGCGCCAGGCCTCCCCGGAACGGCTCGCCCCCCCGCTCGATCAGCAGCACCTGGAGCGCGTCTCGCCGGATGGTCAGGACCACCACGTCCACGGTGACGGCGAACGGCGGCCAGGCGGCGGGAGCGTATTCGTGGTCGATGCCGGACTCCATGAGACAGCAGTCTTCACCGCGACCCGCGGCGGGTTCGCGGGCGGGTCGATCGCCGGCCGCCGGCGGCCGGCCCGGCCGGGGCGTCGCCGGCGGCGGCCGGGGCCGGAAGACGGCCCGCCCGCCGCTCGATGCCGAGTTCGCGGAGCCGCAGCTGCCGGACCGGCTCGAAGTGCTTCCGGTTGCGGGTGACGAGCGCCAGGCCGTATTCGATCGCCGTCGCGGCAATCAGCGCATCGGGAGCGGCGATGCCGGTCTCGCGGCGAATGCGGCCGGCGCACTCCGCCACGCTGCGGTCCACCGCCAGCTCGCGAAAGGGGTCGAGAAGCGTCCGCACGATCCCCGATCCGACGGCGCCGGAGAGCAGCTCGCAACGGGTGATGACCGAGTAGTGGACCCGGTGCCGGCCGGGCTTCAGCGCTCTGGCGCCGCGCAGGTGGTCGATGAAGACGTCCGTGTCTACGAGGAGCTCGGCCACCGGGTCACTCCGCGGGCCTCAGCCGGGCGGACCGCGCTTCCCAGTCGTCGCGTTTCGGAAACGGCGCCTCCGGCGCGGCGCCGAAGGTGCTGTCGAGCGCGGTCGTCGAATCGACCGGCGCCTGCGCGATGTACAGCTCGACGGCCTCGCGGACGACCGCGGCGAGGCTCGCGCCCCGCGAGCCGGCGATCTCGTCGAGGCGCCGGCGCTGGGACGGGCGCAGGTAGATTTGCGTGCGGGTGGCAGGCATACAGCGCAGTATACAGCATCACGGCCCGCCGCGCACGGCCCGCGAGCGAACGGGGCGCAAAGGACCGCCAACGGGTCCCGCGGTCCCCGGAACACGCGCCGGAAACGGCGGCCGCGCAGCGCCCCGGACGGCAGGCCCGGCCATCCGGGGGTGGCGGCGCAGGGCGTCCAGGCGGCGGGATCCGCATGCGCGGCCGCTCGGCCTCAGACCGACGTCCCGCGCGCGGCTGTCGGCCCCCACCGCCTCGACGCGGCCGCCCCCGAAGGCCCAGCCGTCCGGGGGTGGCGGCGCAGGGCGTCCAGGCGGCGGGATCCGCATGCGCGGCCGCTCGCCCTCGGACGGACGTCCCGCGCGCGGCTGTCGGCCCCCACCGCCTCGACGCGGCCGCCCCGAAGGCCCAGCCGTCCGGGAGTGGCGGCGCAGGGCGTCCAGGCGGCGGGATCCGCATGCGCGCCGCTCGGCCTCAGACCGACATCCCGCGCGCGGCTATCGGCCACACCGCCTCGACGCGGCCGTCCCGGACGCCGTAGAGCTGATCGTGGAGGTTCACCACCGGGTCGCAGTGCGACACGATCAGTTCGAGCTTGTCGCCCACCCGGTAGATGCGGCTGGCGTCGTCCCCGTAGCGGATCGTCCCGAACTCGTCCGATCCGCAGGTATAGCTCATCCCGGTCTCGCCGGCGACGATCGGCCACGGCCGGTTGATGGTGTTCGCCTTGGCGCCCGCGTCGGTGGTGGCGCGGCCTGCGTACTGGTCGTTCAGCACGGTGGTCAGGACGGTCAGGGCGGGTGCGAAGTCGCTGTACGCCTCGGCGTCGTCGGCGCCGCCGATGCCCAGGTACTGCGCGTCCATGAACACGTAGCTGCCGACCTGCACGTCGGTCATGCCCGGCGTCTCGTGGTCGATGTTGTAGGTCCCGGTGCCCCCGCCGCTGAAGATGCCGGTGTCGAGCCCCGACCGCTTCATGCGGTCCGCGGTGTCCGCGGCCGACTCGAGATTGGCCAGCGCGCGCCGGCGCCGCTCGGCGAACCCGGTCACGTGCTGCGAGCCGCCGTCGTAGCACAGCAGGCCCCGCAGGCGCAGCCCCGGCAACGTGTCCACGAGCCGGGCCAGCTCCAGGGCCGGCGTCCCCGGCGTGATGCCGGTGCGGTGCCCGCCGGGGTCGACGTCGACCACGACGTCGGCGGTGACCCCCGCCTCGGCCGCCGCCTCCGAGAGATCGCGCGCGTTGACCTCGGTGTCGACGGCCTGCACGAAACCGCCGCACCACTTCTTCAAGTACATCGCGCGGCGGATCTTGCGCGGGGTCACGTTCACCGTGGTCATCAGGATCTGCTCGACGCCGTGCTCGAACATCACCTCCGCCTCGGAGATCTTCGCGGTGCAGATGCCCAACGACCCCGTGGCGATCTGCAACCGCGCGATGGCCGGGCACTTGTGGGTCTTGGCGTGGGGACGGCTGGCGATGCCGTTGCGGATGACGGTGGTCTGCATCCGGTCCAGATTGGCCTCGAGGCGGTCGAGATCGACGCAGAGGCACGGCGTGTCGAGGTCCCACTTCGAGATGCCGGCCTCGACCCGGCCGCCGACCGCCTGCCGGCGCATCTCGGCCGCGCCGTAGCCCTTGACCGGCCCGGGAATCCACACCGACGCCGCGCCGGCGCCCGCCGCGTGCAGGAAATGACGCCGAGACAGGGGATGGTTCATCGCATGATCTCCTCTCGCCGATTGTCAAAACCGGAACAGCCGGTTCACCTTCACCACCAGGGCGCGGTTGCGCAGCCCGGAGAACCGCCCGGGCCGCAGCGGATCGCTGTTCCGGTCTTCGGTGTACACCACGAACAGCTCGCTGCCGGGACTGTACTCCCACCGCAGCCGCAGGTTGCTGGCGACCGTTTCGGAGGCCGAGTTGTACTGGATGAGGCCGCTGAAGAACAGGCGCGGCGACAGGGTCCAGGTGATGCGCGAGACGAGCAGGTCGGTGCGGAACGCCCCCCGCGGGGTCTCGATCCAGTTGACCGACAGGGTCGGCTCGACGGCCAGCCGCGGCATCAGCACGAGCCGGGCGCGCCGGAAGCCGATGGACCGGATGGAGCCGTTGAAGTACTCGCCCAGCCGTACCGTGAAGATGCCGCTCAGCCGACGCTGCCCGCCGAGGACCCAGGTGGTCTCCACGTCGCGGAAGCGGTAGCCGCCGACCGGCAGCACCACGTCCGGCCCCGGCTCGAACGGCTCGACCAGAAACTCGTAGTTTTCCGCCGCGGACACGCCGATCCGGTCGCTGTTCTCGAACTCCGTCGAGAACGCCGCCTGCATCTGCCGGGTCTCGACCACCCCGGTGTCCGCGGTCTCGACGTAGTCGAAGCTGCCTTCGAGCCGGAACTGCCGGATCGCACGGATCGAGGCGGGCCGGGGGCTGAACCGCGCGGAGCCGAACGAGCGCCGGAAGTTCTCGCGCCGCCAGTACCCGACCTCCGGCCGGAAGTCGTCCTCCACCATCAGGTGCTCGACCTGGAATCCGTAGCGGTCTCCGGCGTGGGTGAGTTGCCCCTGGTAGCTGCGGTCGCGTCCGCGCCGTCCCGGCGTCCGCGTGCGGGCCAGATAGCCGACGGCGCTGACGTTCTCGTAGAACGAGAACGTGCCGTCGACGCCCCAGGTCCGGCTGGCCCCGTCGCCGGCGAGCGACACCGAGCGGTTGGTGACGAGGGCGCCGACGGCGCTGCGGCGCAGGACGTCCCGCTTGACCCGGACGACGGTGAAGTTCGTCGGCTCGACCCCGGCGTCGGGCGTTTCGCCGGCGTGGATGTTCAGCGCTCCGACGTCGAAGGCGCCCACCTTGCCGGTGACCCGCCCGCCCCCGACGATGGGGACCACGGCGGTGTCCTGCAGCCCGATGCGGCGGGAATAGAACAGGGTCGGCGCGTTGCTCTCCTCGAAGGAACCGCCGCCGAGCTGCCGCAGCGCGCTGTCGCGGGTGCTGGGCCCGCCGCCGCGGGCGAAGTCGAAGATGCCGCGGCCCTCGAGGAAGAACTCGCGTTTCTCGGGAAAGAACAGGCTGAACCGGGTCAGGTTCACCCGCTGCTCGTCCACCTCGACCTGGGCGAAGTCGGTGTTCCAGGTCAGGTCCGCGGTCAGGTTGCGGGTGATGCCGTACTTGACGTCCACTCCGCCGTCGCCGGCGGCGTCGTTGCGGCGCGGCGGGTCGGCCGTCAGGTCGGTCGCGACCCCGGAAATGCCGTACGGCTTGACCTCGAGGTTGGCGCCGCTGGCCGGCGCCTCGAGGCCCACCAGCAGCGCCGCGTCGGACATGCGGAAGATGCCCCGGCGCCCCGCCGCGATCGGCACCGACGTGACGTAGGTCATCTCGTTCTTCCGCCGCACCGTGCGGCGGATCTGCACGCCCCACTGCTGCAGCGGCCCCGGACGGTAGCGCAGGGACCGGAACGGAATCGCCATCTCCACCGTCCAGCCGCCCTCGAACCGTCCCGTGCGCACGTCCCACACCGGATTCCAGTCGCCGTTCGGATTGCCCTCGTTCGTGATCCCGAAGTCGCCGAGGGCCCCGAGCGGGTTGGTGTAGAAGGCGACCCCGTTGCGCCGGTCGTTGAAGGTGTCGAACGCGACCCAGAACGAGTCGTTCTCGCGGAGCTGCGGCGTGTCGCGCCGCATCTCGTTCGCCACCCACTCGCGGGGCGGCGCCGAGTCCCACACCCGCCCGCTGACGTAGACGTGCGTATCGTCGAACAGAATCCACGCCTCGGTCTTCTCGCTCGCCGGCGCCCCTTCCACCGGCATCTGCTGGACGAAATCGGTGACGGCGGGCACGGCGCCGTACACGGGCTCGTCGAGCCGGCCGTCGAGGCGGACGCCGGCCGCGAGACGGACGGCCCGAACCGACGCCCGGCCCTGCGCGTCCCGCGTGATCACGGCCGGGGGGCGGGGCGGCGGCGGCCGGTCCGGCACGCCGGCCAGGGCGAACCCGGCCGCCGGCGCGGGGGTCCCGGGCGGCGCCGTCCCGGCCGGCCCCGGCGCCGAGGGCGGAGGCTGCGCCCCGGCCGCCGAGGGCGCGCCCGGCAGAAACAGCGCGCACGCAAGCGCCGCCGACGCCGGCGAGACGAAGCGTCGCCGCATCACCGACGGCCCGTGTCCGGCCACGCACATGGTCGACACCGCCGAAGACCGGGGGCCGGCCGGCGCATGACGACGGGGCGAGTCCAGCGCACGGGCGTGTTCGTCGGCCGCCATTCTCACCGGTCCTGCCGGAACACTTCGCTCATCGGGCGGCCGACGTACCCGGTCATCTCCAGGTAGCCGCGCCCCCGCACGGGGCGGCCGCCGACCCGGCCGGCCGCCGTCACCGCGCCCTCCCAGTAGGTCACGCCGGTCGACGCGCCGGTGTCCATCTCCTGGGCGTCGAGGACCGCGGTGACCGCGAGACTCGTCTGCCGCCCCGGCAACTCGACGCGCCACTCGACGGGGTACTCGGCGCCGCTGGCGGGGGACGTCCACCGGCGGCCCGGCGTCAGCCGCACGTCGTCTCCTTCGAGCGCGGCCGACGCGCCCCCGCCGGCGATCCACGTGCCGGCGGAGCGGGCGTCGGGGCGCCCGTCCGCGCGGCGCAACTGGAAGACCATGAGGTCGGCGCCGTCGTCGAGCTGCAGCGAGAACCAGTCCCACCCGACCTGACCGGGTTCGAGGAACGTCGTGCCGAACTCGTGGTCCATCCAGCTCGCGCCCGTCACGTCCACCCAGGCGCCGTCGATCCGGACCCGGCCCGCGGTCGGCATCCGGCTCATCGAATAGTACTGCGAGGCGTTGCCCGCCGACGGCCCCTTCCGGCTGAAGCCGCCCGCGCCGTGCAGGGTCGGCCCCTTGCCGGGCTCCAGGTCGAGCTCGACTCCGAACGCCCCGTCGACCGCCTCCAGCCGGTGGCGGCCCCCGTCCAGAAACGCCCGCCAGCCGCCGTTCCGGACGTCGAGGGTCTCCGTCCGCGCGCCGGCCCACCCGAGCCCGCCGCGATCGAGCCGTTCGGCGGCGAGATGCCGCCCGCCCCGCACGTCGGTCACCGCGAGATGGGCCATGAAAAGGTCCCGCACCGCCCACCGCGACGGGTTCTCGGGGGCCGGGTCGACGCCGACGCGGAAGAAGGTGACCTGGTAGCCGAACCGGCGCCCCCGCTCCGACTCGAGGTTGCCGGTGTAGTACCACCACTCGATGCGGTATTCCGGGTGACTGCCGTGGTCCCGCGGGAACCGCCACGGGTAGCCGGGCGCGGCCAGCCGCCAGCCCTCGGGGGTCGTCGCGCCGACGCCCTCCTGTCCCGGCGCGGCGGCCGGGAACCCGTTCGGGCCGAAGGCGGCCAGGGCGAGAACGAGGGCGGCGAGGCGGCCCGCCGGTCCGCGGGCGCAGGGCGGCGTCATCGCGCCGCCTCCGCCGCCGTCCGCGAGGCGACCCGGGCCGGATACAGGCCGGCGAGCGCCGTCGCCGCCGCCACGAGGACCGTCGACTGCGCGAGGAAGCCGAGCGGCAGGTGGAACTGGATGGTCCAGCCGAAACTCTGCACGTTGACGACGTGGATGAGGATCAGCGACAGCACGACGCCCACGGCCAGTCCCACCGTCTGGCTGACGAGCCCGATCACCGCCGCCTCGATGACCACCATCCGCCGGATCTGCCGGCGGGCGGCCCCGGCCAGCCGCAGCACCGCCAGCTCGCGGCGGCGCTCCAGCACCAGGGTCAGCAGGGTCGCGGCCACGCCCAGGATGGCGACGACGATGGCGATGACCTGGAGCGCCCAGGTGACGGCGAACGTGGCGTCGAAGATGCGCAGGACCTCGGCGCGCAGGGTCCGGTTCGTGCGGATCAGGAGCCGGTGGTCCGCGCCGGCCCCGGCCAGCAGCTCGCCGCGCACCGCGTCGGGGTCCGCGTCGGGCGCGAGATAGACGGTGAGGCCGCTCGGGCGCCGGGGGCCGTAGTGGGCGGCGAACGTCTCTTCGTCCATCGCCACGATGCCGCGGTCGCTCGAGTAGTCGTAGTACACGGCGGCCACCCGGAACCCGCGGGGTCCCCGCGGCGTGTCGAGCTCGATGCGGTCGCCGACCGACGCCCGGTGCTTGACCGCGAAGCTCTCCGACACCACCACCGCGTCGGCCCCAATCGCTTCCCGCATCGCCGCCCGGCCGTCCGCCGGGGCCTTGAACAGCAGCGCGCCGTGACCGAGCAGCACGTCGAAACGGCCCGCGCCCAGCACGATCAGGTCCCCGTCCGGACCGTAGGGCAGATCGACGCTGCCGAACCCGTCGACGGCGACGACGGCGGGGTGCGCCGCGACCGCGCGCTCCGCCGCCTCGGAGAGCCCCGCGGACGCGCCGACCGCCTCCCGGTCCGCGGCGGACACGAAGAGGTCCGCCTGCAGGGTCTGCCCGACCCAGTAGGCCACGGTCTCCCGAAAGCTGCCGACCATGATCGCGATGGCCGCGAGCATCGCGAGGCTGACCGCCAGCGCCGCCACCGAGACGGCCAGCCGCGGCGCCGCCGCGGACAGGTTCGCGTGGGCCAGCAGGCCCTCGATGCGGAGCCGGCCCGCGAACACCGCGCGCCCCCGCCGGCGCAGCCCCTCCAGCAGCACCGGCACCAGGGCCGCGGCTCCGAAGACGACGGCCAGCGCCGCCGCCAGGCCGAACACCGGGAGCCCCCCGACCGCGTCCAGCGTCGAGAACCAGCCGCCGGCCCCGAAGAGCCCCGCCGCCGCCAGGGCCGCGCGCCGGGGGGAACGCCGGACGCCGGCCGCGGCGTCGGCGCCACGCACGGCCGCAAGGGGCGCGACCCCGGCCGCCTCCGCCGCCGGCAGCGCGGCCGCGGCCAGGGCCAGCGGGACGGCGACGGCCCCCGCCAGCGCCATCTCCGCCAGCCCGAGCGGCGGCACCGTGGCCTGCGACGTCACGTAGAGGGTGTTGACGGTGGTGGCGGTGAGGCGCACGGCGGCGCGGGCCAGCCCCCACCCCACGGGGGCGCCCAGCGCCGCCCCGAGCGCGGCCAGCGCCGCCGCCTCGCCCAGGAACAGGCCGAGCACGCGCCGGCGCGGCGCGCCGAGGGCGCGCAGGACGCCGATCTCGGTGCGGCGCGCGATGACCGCCGCCGCCACCGTGTTGTAGACGAGGAACAGACCGACGATCAGCGCGATCCAGGACAGGGCGGTCAGGTTGAAGTGGAAGGCGGCGAGCATCCGTTCGACCTGCCGCCCCCGCTGCGCGGGGCGCTGCACCCGCAGGCCGGCCGGCAGCCGCGCCGCGACCGCGCGCTCCACGTCGTCGATGGCCGCCGCGTCGAACAGCCGCACCTCGACCCGGTCGACCCGGCCGAGGCCGTCGAAGCGCCACTGCGCGGCCGCGATGTCCAGCAGCGCGAGCCGCCCGTCCACCACCCGCGCCGGCCCCTCGTCGAGCAGCAGGCCGCGCACGACCATGTCGTGCGCGGCGCCGCCGACCACGAGGCGCACCGGTGCGCCGACGTCCAGGCCGCGGCGCCGCGCGAACCGCTCGGTCAGCACGATGGACGCGGGGTCCAGCAGGACGTCGAGCAGCTCCAGGGGCGGCGGGTCGCCCCCCCGCCGCGAGAACCGCAGCAACCGGTAATCCCGGAACGGCCGGTCGCGCAGCACGTCGACGCCCAGCACCCGGAGCCGATGCCCGGCGCCGTCGGGCGTCTCCAGCCGGGCCGTGCGGTCGAGGACGGGGCTGACGCGCCCGTACTCGCGCAGCCACCCCATGCCCGCGAGCTGCGCTTCCGGCACTCCGACCCCCGCGCCCACGATCTCGAGCGACGTCCGGCCCGCGACCACGTCGAGCGCGGTCTCGAAACCCCGCACCGACGCGGTGTTGGCGAGGCGGATGGCCACCACCACCGCCACCCCGAGGCTCAGCCCCGCCACCGTGACGAGGCCCCGCGCCGGGTCGCGCCGCAACGCCCGCACGATGAACCAGCGGAAGAGGGTCACCGCGGGTTCCCGGGAGACGGACGCCCCGCCGACGGCGGCCGGCGCCGCGCCTCCGGCTCCGGGACGGGTCTCGATCGGGCGCCGGCGCGGCCGCCGGCCGGCGGTTCGCCGTCCTCGGCCCCGTCCCGCAGGCGGAGCACACGGTCGGCGGCGGCCGCGAGGACCCGATCGTGGGTGGCCAGCAGCACGGCGACGCCCGTTTCGCGGTTCAGGTCCCGCAGCAGGGAGAGCACCTGCCGGCCGTTGTCGCTGTCGAGGTTGCCGGTGGGCTCGTCGGCGACGACGAGCGCCGGCCGATGGACGAGGGCCCGCGCGATCGCCGCCCGCTGCATCTCTCCCCCCGAGACCCGCGCCGGATAGTGCTCCAGGCGATGGCCGATCCCCACCCGCCGGCCGCCCTCCGCGGCGCGTGCGAGACCGGTCCGGCCGGGCACGCCGGCGAGCAGCAGCGGCAGCGCGATGTTCTCCGCGAGGGTGAGAGTGGGAAGGAGGTTGAAGAACTGGAACACGAAGCCGACCCGGTCGCGACGCAACGCCGTCAGCGCCTCGTCGTCGAGACCGGCGAGGTCGACGCCGTCGACGACCACCGTCCCCGCCGTCGGCCGGTCCATTCCGCCGCACAGGTGCAGCAGCGTCGACTTGCCGCACCCGGACGGTCCCGTGACGGCCACGAACTCGCCGGCCGCGAGCTCCAGGTCGACCCCCCGCACCGCGTCGACCGCGCTCTCGCCGTCCCCGTAGCGCTTGCGCAGATTCCCGGCCCGCAGCACGGGCGCCGAGTCGGGGCCGCCGGGCGTCCGGGACGTCACCGCCGCCGACCGCCGACCCGCCGTCAACGGCGCCTCGGCTCGGCGACGTAGCCGCGGCGGGTCCGCACCGTGTGGTTCCGCCCCGCGACGCGCACCCGAATCGAACGGTAGCTGCCGTCGGCCGGCCGCGTCGGCCGGTAGCCGAGCATGTACTGGTGATTCAGCTCTTCCGCGATGCGCGCCGTCGCCGGCCCCAGATCGGGGCTGTCGCGCACGACCTCGGTGTAGCCGCCGCTCTCGGTGGTGATCTCGCGCAGTGCGAACGGGTTGACGCGGTCGTTGATGGCGCGCGTATCGGGCGCGTCGATGGCGATGGCGTAGACGAAGGCGGCGCTGCGGCGGAGCTGGCGGCGGACGTCGCGGACGTCGGCGAGGCTGCCGGTGTCGGAACCGTCGGAGATCAGCACCACCGCGGCGCGGGGATGCCGGCGGACGTCGAACAGGGGCAGCGCGTTCATCATCGCGTCGTAGATGCTCGTGCCGCCCCACGGCCGGACGTGGTCGAGCCGGTTGCGGAGCTCCCGCGGCCCGACCGTCCACGGCACCGCGATGCTGGGCTCGTGGTTGAACACGCTGATGAAGACCTCGTCGCCCACGTCCAGCCGGTCCGTCAGGAACTGATCGAGGGCGAGGCGCGCGTCGTCGATGCGCTGCCCGAACATGCTCTGGCTGACGTCGAGGACCACGCCCACGCTGAGGGGCACGCGATCGCGCGTGAAATGGGTGAGGGGCTGCGGCCGGCCGTCCTCGAAGATCTCGAAATCGTCCCGCCCGAGGCCGCCCACGAGACGGCCGTCGGCGTCGACGACGGTCGCCGCCATCTGGACGATCTCGACCCCGGCGCGGAAGAAATCGTCGCCGCGGTCGGCCGGCTGGCCCGGCGCGTGGGCCGGCAGCGCGGCGGCGAGCAGCGCGAGGGGAACCCCCGGCACGGTGCGGCTGTCCATGGCGGCAACCGCCATTCTACGCGAGCCGCGGGCCGCGTTCCAGACCCCGCGCGGGGCGCGCCGGCCGGGCGGGAACGGCCCGGGCGACGGACGGGCGGCCACGAAAAAAGGCCCGGATGCCGAAGCACCCGGGCCTTCTCCAACCTGCCTTGCGGCTTCCCGAACTATTCGGGCTCGGTGGGGTCGCGGCCGTCTTGCGGGGCGCCGGTGCCCGACGACCCCATGAACAGCTTGCGGCCGTCCCGGAAGGTCAGGTCGCGGCCGTTGCCCTTGTTCGAGCCGTCCTTGGCCTGATAGCCGTCCACGATGATCTCGGTGCCCGGAAGCAGCGAGTTCTTCGTGAAGCCCCGACGCAGCAGCGTGTTCGGGGTGCCGCCCTCGACCATCCAGCTCGTGACCGTGCCGTCCTCGTTCGTGACGTCCAGGTGGACCCACGCGTGCGGGTTGATCCACTCCATCCTCGTCACCACCCCTTCGAGATGGATGGGACGATTGGCGTCGAACTCGGCCGAGAACGCGTGATGAGCGTCCCCGGGGACGGTGGCCAGGCCGACGAAGGCCACGGCCGCCACGACAAACAGCATTCTTCGCATCTCCTACGCCTCCTCGCTGTGTAAGCTCACACTGTCCGTGATTATCGAAATTCCTCCGCCCCGTGTCAATACCGCGGTCCGCGCGGGCTATTGGGGCGGCTCGAGCACGATCTGCCGGTCGGAGCCCTGACCGCTGGCCCGGAAGACCGGGGTCAGGTCGGGGTCCTTGCGCAGGTGCCCGTACATCAGCTCCTCGGCGAACTCGACGCACTTGAACTCGAGGAGCTGCATGTTCTCGTCGATGCGGCGATACAGCGGCAGCTTGATCGTCCACGGCCGCGTGTAGGTCTCCGGATCGGTGATCGTCGCCTCGTACATGAGGTGGTCGGGGCCGATGGCGGTGTACCGCTCCTCGACGTGCAGCGAGTTGCTGTGGTGGTTGCCCGAGCTGTCGAGCCAGGTGTCGGGCACCTGCGCGGTCACGTCGATGACCAGGGTCTCGTCTTCCCAGCGGCCGATGTTGTGGCCCATCCACGCGTCGACCGGCGCCTCGAAGTCGGGGCGGTCCATGTAGACGATGCGGCTGGCGCTGGCGAACTCGTAGGCGAGGAGCACGTACTCGGGCGTCTGCACGAGCTGGAACGGGTAGGGCATGTAGGTCGCCCGCGGCACGCCCGGCATGTAGCACTTCACCGCCGGGTCGCGCTCCAGCCAGTACTGCAGGTTCTCCTGCTGCTTCTCGCGCGCCTCGGGCCGGTAGGGGATCTCTCCGCCCTCGACGATGCCGAGCCCGCCCGGAATCGCGCCCAGGGCCGCCATCTCGACGACCGGACCGAACCGCGCCGCATGGGGCTCGATGTCCCAGTGGTGGGAGCCGAGGGCCTGCCAGATGCCGTTCAGGTCCGGCTTGCCGTCGGCGGTGCGCGGCGCCATGTACTCTTCGTCCTGGGCCTGCGCCGGGACGGCGGCCGTCATGCCGAAGACCACCACGGCCGCCGCCAGTCCGGCAATCGTTGCTGTTCTGAGCCGATTTCGCATCTCTCTGTGTCTCCCTGACACGCCGTTGCGTGTCTGACCGGCGGCGCCCGCGCCGCCTCGAGCCTGCCCCTACGACGGTACAACCCTACGACAACAATCCGATGAGGCGCGCGCCGATCGTGACGCTGGTCCAGAGCGCGATCGACGTCACCCCCACCACCTTCGGCCAGACCGGCCCGAAGCGCCCCTCCTCCCTGGAGATGATCCGACGAATCACGAACGTCACGACGACGCCCACGAACAGCGCCTCCATCTTCCACCAGAAGAAGGGGCTGTAGTACTGCTTCAACGCGGTCGACGCCATCTGCGGAATGCCGGTGAGCACGAGCGCGACGAAGCTCCAGACGAGCCACGGCTGCGCGGTCCGCGCCAGATCCGCGACCGACGCCGAGGTCAGCCCCACCCCGAGCAGCCGCAGGTCGACGATCAGCACCGCGCCCGCGAACACCGCCACCGCCAGCAGGTGGATGCACTGCACGATCGGCGTGGGCCAGACGGAGTTGAGGAAGTAGGCGCTGAACCCGAGCTCCCCCATCCACTGAAAGAACGGTTGCAGCATCACGTCACCCCAGCCCCAGATCGATCCACCATTGGGGCACCAGGCCGGCGTAGGCGGTCATGCGGCCGGTGACGATGACCCCGGCCCACAAGGCCAGGGACACGTAGCCGGCCATGCGGGCCTTGAACGGCGCCACCGGGTCGCGCTCCCACTGGTCGACCGTCTTCTCGATGCTCTGATGGAAGTAGGCGGCATTGAGAGCGAGGACGAGCAGCATCCCCATCTTGAACCAGAACCAGAAGTTCGGATAATACCGCATCGGCTGGCTGTAGAGCATGACGAAGCCGGTGCCCGCGTTGACGATCACGCCGGCGTACAGCCAGGGGAACAGCCCGGACTTCACCTTCGACACGGGGATCCACCGGAGGGCCATGCCCGTCAGCCGCATGTCCCAGTAGGCGATGACGCCCGCCACCAGTCCCATGCTGACGACGTGGGCCGTCAGCAGGTACACGTAGCCGTTCAGCGACTCCCGCAACGCGACGCTGCTGGGCATCGCGTCGACCCACTCGAACAGGGGCCGCACCAACTCGAACAGGCTGCCAGTCATCCGCTGCTACCCCCCTCGGCCGCCTCGCACCCGCCGCGTGTTTCGTCCCGCCGGAAACCGGCCCCGGACACGGAACCCGCCCCGGCGGACGTCAGGGCGCGGTGCAGCGGTTCTCCTCGGGATAGCGGCGATAGACGAAGTGGCAGTTCTCGCAGGCCCCGGCCACGTCGTTGGTGATCTCCTGCATCGCTTCGAGATCCCGGCTCCGGGCGACCTCGTAGGCCCTCCTGCCGACGTCGACCAGCTCCCGGGTGTACTGCTGGAAGTCCTCGTTGCCGAGCGGCACCGGCTTGCCGTTCTGGCACAGGCGGCCTTCCATGGCGATGAGCTGCGCCGATTCGGCCAGGGCGACGGCGGCGTACTCGACGAGGGGCCATCCGGTGTAGATGCCCGAGAACGTCGCCGTCACGGTGCCGTCGCTGGCCGCCTCGCGCGGCGCGTCGGGGTCGCGCGACTGCACGTCGAACAGGATGTTCGAGTTCGGGAACAGAATCGACCGCATCACCTCGGCCAGATTGCCGACCGGTTCGCGCGCGGGCGGCTGCGCCGCCGCAACCGTCGTCATCGACGCCAGGACCAACGTCACACCGAGCACTCGCATGTCATCCACCTCCGCCCGGCGCGCGCGCCGCCCCCGAACGCGGGGTCCGCGCGGCCGGGCCGCCCGGCCGCCGTGTCGGCATGGCCGCACGCGGCCGGCATCGAAACGCATGATCCGCGTCCGCCGGCACGCAACGTCCGGCTTTCGCAGGCGCGGAGTGTACCCCGCGGCCGGACCAAGGTCAACCGCCCGCGGCGGCGCGTCACGAGGGCGGGCGCAGGCGCCGGGCGTGGCGGCGCAGCCGCCGCCATCCCTGGGCCGCCGCCGTCACGCTCACGGCGATCCCGCCGAGACTCAACCCGATCACGACCGCGTCCCACAGCGGCCGGCGCGAATACAGGAACGGCAGGTCCAGGCCGTGCAGGCCCCGGTACAGCCAGCGGTTCAGGCGGGTGCGGCGCTCCTCCTTCCGGGCGATGGCCCCGCGCCGGGGGTCGAGGTAGAGCCAGGTGGCGGCGGCGTCGGCGTACCGGACCCGGAGCACCGGCAGCGGCCGGCGCCGGCCGCGATCGTAGTAGTACGCGTCGTAGGCCCGCAGCCAGGCCGCTTCCTCGACGGCGGCGCCGGGCATGGCGGCGGCCGCCGCCGCCTCGATCCGTTCGTCGCTGAACCGCCGGAAGGCGCCGCGCTCCGGATGCAGCATCGAGACGAGCCGCTGCTCCGGGACCCGGGACCGCAGGGTGGCCAGGGTCGTCGGCAGCGCCAGATCGCGCGGCGGCGGCGGCGCGGGGTCGACGGCCAGCACGTGCGGCTCGTTGGCGATCTGCAGCACTTCCAGTTCCCGGAGCGGGAACGACCCGCGGATCGCGGCCGCCGCGGCGCGGAGCCCGTCGGCGGTGAGGGGGCCGAGCCGCAACGGCCCGCCGGCCACCGCCCGGCGCTGCGCGGCCGTCGCGCCGGTCCCGGGGTGCCAGCGCCAGGGGTCCATCGACAGCCCGCCGCTGAAGACCCACGTGAACGTGAACAGGCCGAAGACGAGGCCGGCGTAGTGGTGCCATCGCATCAGCCCCGCGTAGGGCGAATGCGAGACGCCGCCCCGCAGCCGGTACGCGGCCGAGGCCGACACCCGCCACAGCCCCCAGACGATGCCCGACAGCGCCAGCACGCAGCCGAGCATCGACAGCCCGATCACCAGGTCCGACCAGAAGGCGGCGCGGGACCGCAGGGGCGTGAAGTACAGCCAGTGGGGCACCGCCCCCAGCCACGCCCACAGGCGGCCGCGGCGGGTCGTGGCGACTTCCGGCCGGACGGTGCGGTCGGATACGTAGAGGACGGTGCCCGCCTCGTCGCCGAGCCGCACCCGGTGGAGGGGAAGGTAGGCGCGGCTCTGCAGCGTCCACTGGTCGGGCGCGGTCAACCGCCGGTCGTAGCGGGCGGAGGCCGCGGGCCCGGGCGCGAACCGGCGCGCGATCGCCAGCGCCTGCTCCCGGTCCAGCCCCCCCGCCGTCTCGCCGTCGTCCGCGTAGATGGTGGTCCAGCCCCCGCCCCCCGCGAACCGGTAGACGGGCCGGCCGCCGTGCATGCCGACGACGATGCGGGACGGGACGAATCCCGCGCGCGCCGCCGCCTCGCCGACGTCGACGCGGGCCGCGGCCAGATCGAGGTCCGGCGCCCGCGCGAGCCGCTCGCGGGGGTCGAGGGCGGGCATGCCCGCGTACATCAGGACGATGCCCGACGCGAACCAGACGACGAACAGCAGGCCGCCGGCGATGCCCAGCCAGCGGTGCGTGTAGACGAGAACCCGGCGACAGACGATGGATGGGTTCGACACCGGCCGCCCCCGTCCCGGTCAGCCCGCACGTCCCGGCGGCGCCGCGGGCGCCCCCGGCGCCCCCGGCTCAGGCCCCCGGCTCGATGGCCCGCCCCCGGGCGCGATCGTCCACCCAGTACAGGGAGTGGCAGTTGTTGCAGGTCACGTAGACGACCTCGCCGAGATCGAATATCCGCTGGGCGTCCCGGGCCTCCGCCGCCTCGAACGCCTGCATCGCCGCGTCGGCCATCGCCGCCGACAGGCGGATCCACTGGTCCTGGTCGCGGGCGCGGTCCTCCATCATGAGCAGGTTCGCCGACTCGGCGAGGGCCACCGCCCCCAGCCGCACCTGCAGCCAGTCCTCGTCGGTCTCCGGCTCCCAGTACGTCTCGCCGCTTTCGTCGAGCACCGTTCCCACCGCGTCCCACAGGAGGTCGGCGGCCGGGTCCAGCATGTTCGCCATCAGCATGCTGACGGTGTTGTCGGTACGGAACGGCGGCCCGGCCGGCGGCTCTCCTCCGCACGACGCCGCCGCCAGCGCGGCGACGGCGACTATCGCGGTCCTCGTTCGCATCTCGTCTCCTCGCTCCCGATGCGGAGCCGGGCGCCGCCGCCCCGATCGCCGGTTCCGGACTCCGGCGGCGGGACACCTTGCCCCGCGTCGACCGGCCCGGCGTATTCGGGGTCGCGCTCGACGAACCCCACCGGCCTTTGCCCCGCGTTCGACCGGCCCGGCCCGGACGGTGCGGCCTGTTCCTCTCGCGTGCGGTTGCGATTATAGCGCGGGCGCCGCGACGCCCTATAATGGCGGGGTTCCCGGTCCGCGGCGCACGCCGCGCCCGGCCGCCGCGGGCGAGACGGAGAGCGGGCGCAACAGGGAGACCGGCCGATGACCGCCATTCGACGACCGTCGCTGCTTCTCGGAGCCGCCGCCGCGGCGGTCCTGTCCATCGGCTCCCGGGCGCAGGGGCCGGACGCCCCGCCCCCGCTCGTGAGCGCCGGGCAGTTCGAGCGGTGGCAGACGGAGCTCTCGAACTGGGGCCGCTGGGGTCCCGACGACGAGCTGGGCGCGGCCAACCTGATCACCCCCGCCCGGCGGGCGGCGGCGGCGGCCCTCGTCACCGAGGGCCACACCGTCTCGCTGGCGTCGAACGCGCAGAACTACCGATCGGCCGACGTGCCGTGCCCCGTCGAGTGGTCGATGGTGCGGGCGACCCGCACCGGGGCCAGCGACTCCATCGGCTATCCGTGCATCCACGGCCCCGGCACGACCCACCTGGACGCCTTCGCGCACGTGTTCTTCGACGGCCGGATGTGGAACGGCTACGACGTGGACGGCCTGGTCACGATGGACGGCGGCGCGCTGAAGAACTCCATCCTGGCCGTCAAGAACGGCCTCGTCACGCGGGGCGTGCTCTACGACCTCCCCCGGCTCAAGGGCGTGCCGTATCTCGAGCCCGGGACGCGCATCACCGTCGAGGACCTGGAGGCGTGGGAGGCGCAGGCCGGCGTGCGGGTCGGTCCCGGCGACGCCTTCCTCGTCCGCTGGGGCCGGTGGGCCCGGCAGGACGCCCTGGGCCCGTTCGACACCGGCCGGGAGGCCGCGGGACTCGACAACAACGTCATTCCGTGGCTGCGGGAACGGGACGTGGCCATCGCCGGCTGGGAGACGCCCGGCTACGCGCCGCAGCCCGAGGGCGACCTGCCCCGCACCGCCCTCCACAACTTCGCGCTGACGATTCTCGGCATCCAGATCCTCGACCGGGCCGACTTCCAGGCGCTGGCCGAGGCCGCCGCCGCGCGCAACCGGTGGGAGTTCATGGTGACCATCGCCCCCCTGCCGATACCCAACGGCACGGGGTCGCCGGTCAATCCGATTGCGATGTTCTAACAACGTCGTCCGCGGCGGCGCCGCGGCGACCCGCGAGGATGGACGGCCGCGGGAGCGGTGTGGACCGGGCCGAATTGCGGGGCCGCCGGGCGCGCGGATACGGTCCGGCCGACGCGATCGAATCGACCTTGAATCGGGGAGGGGCGCGGGGCTAGACTGTGGGGGTCCCCGCTCGGTCATGCGCACACGAGCCGCCTGCTTCTCGTCCCTGGTCGCCGGGTCCTGCGTCCTCTTCGCGGGCGGCGCGGCGGCGGGCGCCGCCGCGCAGAGCGCGCCGGCCAGCGACCCGAACCTCGTCGTGCGCGGCACGTGCGCCACTTGCCACAACGACCGCGCGCGGCGCGGCAACCTGTCGCTGGAAGGCTTCGACGCGACGGCGGCGGCCGACGCCCCCGACGTCGCCGAACGGATGGTCCGCAAGCTGCGGGCGGGCATGATGCCGCCGCCCGGTCCCCGGCGGCCGGCCGAGGCCGCCCTCCGCGCCCTCGCCGAGACCCTGGAGCGCCAGCTCGACGACGCGGCGGGCATCGCCCCCGACCCCGGCGGCCGGCCCTTCCAGCGCCTCAACCGCGCCGAGTACGCCCGCGCCGTCCGCGACCTGCTGGCCCTCGACGTCGACGCCGGCGACTGGCTGCCGCTCGACCAGATGAGCGCCAACTTCGACAACGTCGCCGACGCGCAGACGTTGTCGCCGACGCTGCTCGAAGCGTACCTGAACGCGGCGGCCGCCATCAGCCGGCTCGCGGTCGGCGAGCCCGGCCGCCGCGCCGTCGACCACACCTACTCGAACTCCGAGTACGTCTCGCAGCATCCGTGGGACCACGTCGAGGGGGCGCCCCGGGGCACCCGCGGCGGCCTCGTCGTCGACCACGTCTTCCCGGCCGACGCCGAGTACGTCTTCGGGCTGACGTTCACGTCCGGGGCGAACACGCGCATCGAGGACGTCGACGTCTCCATCGACGGCGAGCGGGTGGGACTGCTGCACTACAACCCCGACCGGCGGGTCGGCGCCGACGGCCGGGGCGGCGTGGTCACCGAGACGGCGCCGGTGTTCGTGCGCGCGGGGCCGCACCGCGTGGCGGCGGCGTTCATCCGGCGGTCGGACGGCCCCTACGAGGACCTGATCCGCCCCCACGACTGGTCGTTCGCGGGCGGGGGCTCGGGCGGGGCGGGGATCACGACGCTGCCGCACGTGCGCGACCTCGTCGTCAGCGGCCCCCGTCAGGTCACGGGCCTGTCCGACACGCCGAGCCGGCGGCGCATCTTCACGTGCCGGCCGACCCGGGCCGACGAGGCGCGGCCCTGCGCGCGGAGCATCGTCACCCGGCTGGGCCGCGAGGCGTACCGGCGCGCCCTCACCCCCCGCGACGTCGACGGGCTGCTCGCGTTCTTCGACGAGGGCGCGGCGGCCGGCGGCTTCGAGGCCGGGGTGCGCACCGCGCTCGAGGCGATGCTGGCCAGCCCGCACTTCGTGCTGCGGCTCGAGCGCGCGCCGGTCGACGCCCCGCGGCGCGGCTACCGCCTGAGCGACGCGGACCTCGCCTCGCGCCTGTCGTTCTTCCTGTGGGGAGCGCCGCCCGACGAGGAACTCCTGACGCTGGCGGACGCGGGCCGCCTGACTCCGGAAGAGCTCGAGCGGCAGGCGCTGCGCATGCTCGCCGACCCGCGGGCCGAGGCGCTGGGCGCCCGGTTCGCGGCCCAGTGGTTCCGCCTGCAGGACATGGACAAGGTGCGGCCGGACCCGAACTTCTACCCCGACTACGACGAGAACCTCGCCCGCGCCATGCGGCGCGAGACCGAGATGTTCTTCGCCCACCTGGTGCGCGAGAACCGCGGTCTGCTCGACCTCTACCGGGCCGACTACACGTTCGTCGACGAGCGGCTGGCCCGGCACTACGGCATCCCGGGGGTGGCGGGCCGCCGCTTCCGGCGGGCGGCGTATCCCGACGACACCCGCCGCGGGGTGCTCGGACACGGCAGCATCCTCGTGCTGACGTCGCTCGCGAACCGCACGTCGCCGGTGCTGCGCGGCAAGTGGGTCATGGAGGTGCTGCTCGGCACCCCGCCCCCGCCCCCGCCGCCCGACATCCCCGCCCTGGAAGACACCGACGAGACCCGGGACGGCCGGCGCCTGACGACCCGCGAGCGGATGGAACTGCACCGGTCGAACCCCGCCTGCAGCTCGTGCCACCGGCTGATCGACCCGATCGGGCTCGCCCTCGACAACTTCGACGTCACCGCGCGGTGGCGCGTGCGCGAGCAGGGCGTCCCCCTCGACACCCGCGGCGTCTACTACGACGGCACCCCGGTGTCGACGCCGCGCGAACTCGTCGACGCCCTGCTCGCGCGGCCGGTCCCGCTCGTCCGCACCTTCACCGAGAACCTGCTGGCGTTCGCGGTCGGCCGGCGGGTCGAGCACTTCGATCAGCCGGCCGTCCGCGCCATCGCGCGCGCGGCCGAGGCGAACGGCTACCGGATGGCGTCGTTCGTCCTCGGCGTGGTCGGCAGCGACGCGTTCCAGCGCAAACGGGGAGAATAGCCCCCCGGTCCGGACCGGCCGGTCGAGAGGAGACCTCACATGGCGTTCATCACCGGAAAGCACCTGCCCCGGCGGACGTTCCTGCGCGGCATGGGCGCCACGGTGGCCCTGCCGTTCCTCGACGCGATGGCCCCGGCGGGGCGGTTCGGGCGGACCGCCGCGGCGGCCGCGGCCGACGTGACCCGCCTCGTCTGCATCGAGGAGGTGCACGGCCTGCCCGGCTGCAACGAATGGGGCGCGAGCCGGCACCTGTTCGCGCCGGCCGCGGCGGGGTCCGACTTCGAGCTCGGGCCCGACAACGCGCTCAAGGCGCTGGAACCGTTCCGCGACCACCTCACCATCGTCAGCAACACCGACGTGCGGATGGCCGAGGCGTTCAGCCCGCCGGAGATCGGGGGCGACCACTTCCGCTCGTCCGCGGTCTTCCTCACCCAGTCGCACCCCCGGCAGACCCAGGGGTCGGACCTCTTCGTGGGCACTTCGCTCGACCAGCTCTACGCGCAGCGCTTCGGCCAGTCGACGCCGATGCCGTCGATGCAGTTCTGCATCGAGAACCTCGATCAGGCGGGCGGCTGCACCTACAACTACTCGTGCGCCTACACCGACTCGATCAGCTGGTCGTCGCCGAGCGAGCCGCTCCCGATGATCCGCGACCCGCGCGTCGCCTTCGAGATGCTGTTCGGGGCCGGCGGCACGCCCGAGGAGCGGGCCGCGCGGCGCGCGACGCGGCGCAGCATCCTCGACTGGATCCTGAAGGACGCCGCCGAGGTGCGGAACGCGCTCGGCCCCGTCGACCGCCGCCGGATGGACCGCTATCTCGACGACGTCCGCGAGGTCGAGCGCCGCATCCAGATGGTGGAGGGCCGCAACGACGGGGCGGCCGAGCCGCGGGAGCTGCCCGACGCCCCGCCCGGCGTGCCGGACTCGTTCTCGGAGCACATGCAGCTCCTGTTCGACCTCCAGGTGCTGGCGCTGGAGACGGACATGACGCGGGTGATCTCGTTCAAGACCGGCCGCGACGCCCAGAACCGGGTGTTCCCCGAGAGCGGCAGCCGCCGGCCGTTCCACCCCGCGTCGCACCACGGGAACGACGAAGCCCGGATCATGGAGTTCAACACGATCTGCCGGTACCGCGTCGGACAGCTTCCGTACTTCCTCGAGCGGCTGCAACGCTCGATGGAGGGCGACGCTTCGCTGCTCGACAAGACCGCCGTCATCTGGGGCTCGCCGATGGCCGACGCCAACGTCCACAACCACCGGCGGTGCCCGCTGGTCCTGCTCGGCGGCGCCAACGGCCATCTCCGCGGCAACCTGCACGTGCGGGCGGCCGACGGCACCCCGATGGCGAACGCGATGCTGACGCTCATGCAGTCGCTGGGGCTCGAGATGGACCACTTCGGCGACAGCACCGGCACGTTGGCGCTGTCCGGGCCGGCCGCGCCGGCCACGACCGGGGCGGGAGGGTAGGCCGGTGCATCCGCCGCGCGCGATCGTCGGAAATGCGCCAGCCCGGAGAGCGTCGCCGCGCGGCCCGCGGCCGCCTTGCGGCTCCGGTCGCCGCCCGACCAGCCTTCCGGCAATCCGCGCCGTTCTCCGGCGCAGACTCCTGGCCGGCGCGCTGCTCGTCGGCGCCCTCGCCGGCGGCGGGGGGGCGGGAAGCGCGGGGGTCGCGGCGGCGCCGGCCGCCGCGCCGGTCGCCGACGCCGCGCAGGCCGGCGACCTGGACGCCGTGCGCGCGTTGCTCCAGGCGGGGGCGGACGCGAACGCCGCGCACGGAGACGGCACGTCGGCGCTGCACTGGGCGGCCGAGCGGGGCGACGCGGCGATGGTCGAGGCCCTGCTCCACGCCGGCGCCGCCGTCGACGCGGTGACCCGCATCGGGCACTACACGCCGCTGCACGCGGCGAGCACCGGGGGGCACGCCGCCGTCGTCGAACGGCTCGTCGCGGCGGGCGCCGGCGTGTCGGCGGCGGCCCGCACCACCGGCGCAACCCCGCTGCATCTCGCGGCCGCCGCCGGCAACGCGGACACGGTCGCCGTCCTTCTCGACCACGGCGCCGACCCCGACGCGCGGGAGCGGGCCTGGGGCCAGACCCCGCTGACGTTCGCGGCGGCGCGGGACCGCGTCGAGGCCGTCCGCATCCTGCTCGAACGCGGCGCCGACCCCGCCGTCACCTCGAAGACCGTCGATCTCGTCGCGGACGGCCGGCTCGCGGCCGAGGCCCGGCGGCGGCAGCGCGCCGTGCTCGCGGCCCTCTCGGCGGGTGACGTCGAGCCGACGCCGAGCCAGGTGCAGGCCGCGGTGCTGGCCGGACGCCGCCGCTACCTGTCGGGCGAGCCGCCGCCGGACGCCGGAGGCGACGACGCCCGGCCTCCGGCCATCGAGACCAAGGGCGGGTTGACGGCGCTGCTCCACGCGGTGCGGCAGGGGCACGCAGGGGCGGCGGCGGCCCTGCTCGACGGCGGGGCCGACGTCGACCAGGCCGGCGACGGCGACGCCACCACCCCGCTCCTGATGGCCGCGATCAACGCGCAGTTCGATCTCGCCCTGATGCTCGTCGAGCGCGGGGCCGACCCCAACCTCGCGTCGAGCCTCAACGGGGTGACGCCGCTGTGGGCGGCCGTGAACGCCGAGTGGCAGCCGAGGACCCGGTTCCCGCAGCCGCAACAGCACCGCCGGCAGCAGGCGACCTATCTCGACCTGATGGCCGCGCTGCTCGAGGCCGGCGCCGACCCGGACGCGCGGCTCACCCGCCACCCCTGGTACATGGTCTACAGCGGCTGCGGCAACCGGAACTGCGGCCTCGCGGACACCCGGGGATCGACCGCGTTCTGGCGCGCCGCGTACGCGACGGACGTGGCCGCGATGCGCCTGCTCGTCGAGCACGGCGCCGACCCCGGGGTCCCCACGCTCGCCCCGCCGCCGCGCCGCGCCCGCGGGGGCACCACCGCGCGGAACGCCGACGAGCCGGACGTGCCGGCGGTGCTGCCGGCGGCGCCCGGCCTGTGGGTGGCGACGGACCTGGCGGCCATGGGTCCCGACCCGTCGGGCCTGCCCCCCTACAAGGCCGGCGACCCGGGGGTGTACCCGATCCACGCCGCGTCCGGGGTGGGTTACGGCGAGGGGTTCGCGGGCAACGCCCACCGCCACGCCCCCGACGCGTGGCTCGCCGCCGTCCGCTACCTCGTCGAGCTCGGCGCCGACGTGAACCGGCGCGACCACAACGGCTACAACGCCATCCACCACGCGGCGGCGCGCGGGGACGACGAGCTCATCCTCTATCTGGTCGAGCAGGGCGGGGACGTCACGGCGGTGAGCCGGCGGGGGCAGACGACGGCGGACATGGCCAACGGCCCGGTGCAGCGGGTGTCGCCGATACCCCGCACGGTGGCCCTGCTCGAGAGCCTCGGGTCGAAGAACAACCACAACTGCGTGTCCTGCTGACCCGGCCGCGGGCGCCGTCCGCGCAGGCGCGGCCCGCTCGCCGCACCGGACCGCCAGCGCCGGCGGCGCAGAACGCAGCCCCGCGCAGGCGCGGCCCGCTTCCGCACCGGGCGCGGGGCCGTTCCCGGAGATTCGGATGCCCGAGAGAGTCGAAGGCCCGTGGTGGAACCCCGCGTCGCGGGTCCTGCTTTCTCTCGTGCTGGCCGCCGCCGCATCGACGGCGCGGGCGCAGGAGCCGGCGCCGTGGCTCGAGATGACCGTCGTCCAGGTCCATCCGGGCCGCGTCGACGAGTTCCTGGCCGCGCAGCGCGAGATCGCGGCCCTCGACCAGGCGGCGGGCGTCCCGTGGCGCAGCGTGGGCCGGACCGCGGTCTTCGGCGACACCTACCGTTTCGTCATCACCGCCCCGCTCGCCAGCTTCGCGCGCCTCGACGAGGCCGGCGACGCCGACCCCGCGCGCGCAGCCGTCGTCGGCCGCATCCGGAACGTCATCACCAGCCGCGTCACCTGGGCGGTCAGAACCACGCCGAGCCTCGACAACCCGCTCCCCGCCGGCGAGGCCCCGGCCCTGATGGTCGTGCAGGTCGTCTCCATCGCACCCGGCCGCGAGCAGGAGTACCTGCGGGTGATGGCCGAAGACGTCCTCCCCCACTTCGACGAGGCGGAGATGCGCCACACCAGCGGCGCCCTGACGTTCGGGGGCGAGGGCGGGTACGTGCACGTCTTCCACGTCGACGACTTCGCCACCCTCGACCGGGGGTCGCCGCTGGCCCGCGCCCTCGGCGCGCCGGCGGCGCTGGAGGTGATGGCGAAGCTGTCGGGCGTCGTGCTCCGCAGCGAACAGTGGCTCGTCCGCTACCTGCCCGACGCGAGCTTCCGGCCGGAAGCCGAAGGCGAAGACCGGCCGTAGCCCTGCCCACGCCTTGTCCGGCGGACGTTCTCTGTCCGCCGGACGGTTCTCCCCGGCCGCCGGACGTTCTCCGGCCGCCCGTCCGCTGGCGCCCTCGGCGTTCGCCGCCGCGCTCGGGACGCGGCGCGGCGCGGGGTTCCACCACGGGCGGCCAGGAGTCGGCCGCCGCAACGCCCGGCGCCGGCGTTTGCTATACTGGCCGGAACCATGGCCGAGGCCCTGACACCCGCCGCAAGCGGTCGGGAGGCCACCGCGCACACCGGGCCGCTCGGCTCCACGCTCCACGTCCTGCGCGCCGACGCGGCGACCGTCGCGGCCCTCGCGGGCATCGACTGGAACCGCTCGTTCCCGCGGGTCTGCCTCGACCCGATCGCCGGGCTCGTCACCCTGACGACGCCGTCGCGTCTCCACGACGAGTTGGCGGTGATTCTCGCCAACCTGGTCGACGTCGCCGGCAGCGCGCTCCGCGGCGCGGTCAAGGGGCTGCGGAGCGCCCGCCTCCGCGAACCGGGCGCCCCGCCCGGGACCGGCATGGAACCCGACTGCGCGTTCTACGTCGGCGAGAACGCCCGGGCCTATCGCGCGGCCCTGGCCCAGGGCAGAAAGGCCGCCGACGCGTTCTTCGAGAAGACCGCGCCCGACCTCGTCGTCGAAGTCGAGATCACGAACGCCGACCGGGACAAGATCGATCGCTACGGCGACCTGGGGGTGCGAGAGCTGTGGCTGCTCCGCCATCGCGGCGGCGGCGACGTCCCGGAGCCGGACTTCCTCGCCCTGCGCCCCCGGACCAGCCCCCGGCCGCTCGCGGCCTCGAACGTCCTCGGCGGACTCACGCCCGCCGACGTCCGCGAGGCGGTGGCCGGCCTGCGGCTCAGCGTGACCCATGCCGAGCGCACCGAGGCCGTCGCCGCCATCGTGCGCCGCCGCCGGCACGCCAGCGTGCGTGTCCACGAAGACACCGCGCCGTAATCCCCCGGCCGCGGGCGCGAACCGCCCGGCCGGCGGCGCTTCACGTTAAACTTGGGCTAGTGTCCCCGTAATCGTGATTCGCGAAACGTCAGAGACAGGCGCTTTCCCCAACATCCACGGGGTATTTTTGCCGCGTCTGATTTTCACGAATTTTACTGACAGGACACTAGCGCGCACCTCGCTACGGGAAGCGCGAGACGCACGGAAGCCAGCATGTGCGGTCACTGTTTCAGGAGCGATTTATTCACAGCGTCCCACACCAACCTGTAAAGAACACGCCAGTACCCCGTCAGGAGTTCTCCATGCAGGCTAGCTTGGGCATTCCATGAGATTACAGGCGTATGCGCGTCTGCAACGTACGAATCGGCATCTTCATGGGCAAGAACCCAAACATCGTCATCATACCGGGGAGAACCCGACGTCATCGTCGTCAATACCTCGTTCCAACTCTCGTCGGACGGCAGCAAAAGCTCGTAGGAATTCAATGACCGGATCGCCACCGCTACGGATCCTCTGATCATGTCGCGATGCAAATCCTTTTCCCGAACGCCGCTCATTGGAACTGCATAGGCCGTGTCTACCGAGGACAGTGAGTCCGGATCCACGAAAGGCGCAACTCCAAGACGAATCATGTCACTAAAAGAATATCTGTGGTACGAACCGACTCGCAAAGGATCGTCGGGACCGGATCCGTCCAGCGACTCCGGCAAAGAGTCGCTAAACCGGCCCAGTCCGACTCCGGTTTCCGTTCTGAAGGCGTTTGCTATATCCTCCGCCAATTTATTCACCTCGACTTGAGACACCAAAAACTCCATTTCACCCTCGCGACATGAGTTGGTCCATTCGTACGTCACCTCGTTCTGTTGCGCGGAATTGCAAAGCGTTTCAAAAATATTCCGCAGCTTCTCCTGCGCGGTCTCGGCAGGCGCCTGCGCGGCCCACGATACCGACGTGACAATCAGCACCGCGACCAGAGTCGCAGACAAACAGTGATACAACACTGTCAGACCACTCGTCACTGGTTGCTCTCCAACACCTTCATGAGTAAGTTCAGGCCACCCGGCAGAGCCACCGCCCTCGTAAGAACGCAACTCGTGCTTTCGTCTTCCATATAAATCATCACAATTGCGTTGGTCCCAAGCATGCAAACGAACCCCACCAACCCCACGACGACCGAAGGCACGTAGTACCTCCAGTCCAGTGACGCAACGGAAATCGAACTATACCACTGGAATGCCCACACTAGCGCGACCAAAACAGCCATGGAGGCACCGATGAAGGCTCTGTATGGCGCAGGCATCAGCTTGCCAAGTCGGTCTCGCCCAGGCTTATCGATCCTTCTAGCCATGATCGTCATCGATTCAGCCGGCCGAGGTAAAACAGGTCGAGGCAGAAGTCCTCGGCGTTCAGATGGCTGGTTGAAGAGGCCGGCGGAGCAATAGCGCGACGATCCGCGTCGAATCGGGCCCGGAATCGCGTCAACGCCGTTCCAGACCGTTCCAGAGGCCCACAAACGGCCCGATCCGCACCCAAACGCCGGCTACCGCCCGCCCCTGCAGGCCCCGGGGCGTGCCGACGCCGATCACCTGGCGCAGGAGCAGACCGAGATTGAAGCCCGCGACGTACACCAGCAGGCGCTTCAGGATGTTCGGGTGCCCCCGCAAGTACACCCGCCGCATCCCGCCCGTCTCATACAAGTGCACAAACAGCCGCTCCACCATCTCGCCGCGGCGCCGCTGCAAACGCCGCCCCCGCTCGCTGCTGTCCGCCACCACCTCCTCGACCCCCGCCCCGTCCGGCAGCACCGCCTCGACCTGCTCCGCCGCCGTGGTCAGGGTCTCGACCAGCGTCGCCGTGTCGCCCTTGTCCGCACCCTGAATCGTCACGCCGACCACCGCACCCGTCTCCATGTCCACCGCATGCTCCACCTTGTGGGCCATGTCCCTCCGCACGATGCTCCGCATCGCCGCGTTCGCCTCCAGCGTCGTCGCGTCGATGCCCAGACCCGAAGACCGCCTGATGCGCTTCGACCGACAACAGACGCCGCGTACGCGAGATCGTCGAATGGTCCGGCGGAGACGCCAACGCAGGAACGTCCGCACGCTCAGCGAATCGACCGCGCGCCACGCGATCGCCCGCTCCGAGTCCAGCCCCTCGAAATACCCGATCAACAGCAGGCGGAAATAGCGCCCCGGAGCCAAGCTCGGCCGGCCCATCTTCGCCGCGTAGAACTGCGCGCACAGCCCCTCGACGAACGCGTCGAAGCCGGCCGCCTCGAGAATCCGGTTCAGCCGCTCGTAGAACGGATGACCCCCGCCTCGCGGCAAGTCGGCCGACGACACCCACATCGACTGCTGCGACCCGTCGTCACGTGTCGTCCCATCGCCATACCCGCCAGTGTAGAACAGGAGAAGCCGTCATGTCGATCCCGAAATGCCCGGAGGGTGCACGTCAGATTTGTGATGGATCGCCATTGGGGGTGCGGGGCGGGGAGAGATCGGCCGAAGCTTCAGTAGACCGGCTGTTCACTGTGAGGAGTCTGCGCATCAGCGTACGACGCCGCGGAGACCGCCGCCAGAAGCAGGAGGCGCGCCCGCGGCTCCCTCACGGGGAATGGACGTAGTCCAGGCCGGCCATCACGAATACGGCCGGCCGGGTCGCGCGTTCTTCGGGAAACTGTTCGAGACCCGACACGTCGTGCAGAGAACGGAAGACCCTCAACGCCGCGCCATCCGACAGACGCACCTCCACCGCGACGCCGGCCCGGGCGAACACGACCAGCACCCGACGGCGGTCGGGAGAAATGCTGATCTTGCCCATCCTCGATGACCGGAGACCCCGCAACGCCTCCGGGGTGCCGGCGTTGGGGAAGATCGTCGTCTCGCGGCCGTCCGCGAGGTCCACCATCAGCAGCCTCGACGGGCCGTTCACGCCGGCACCCTCATTGTCGAACAGCAGGAACCGCGAATCCTTCCAGTGGTGGACGGCGTGCTGATAGCGGAAGCTGCCCCGCACCAGCCGCTTCACGCGCCCGGACCCGGCGTCGAGAATCGCGAACGCGCTCAACTCGCGCATGGACACCACCAGGTCCCCGGACGACACGTCCCGCACGTCCCGCACGTCCCCGCCGACCCGGTGGATGAAATTGGGGTGGAGAAGATTGCAAGGTTCCGGTGGACGTCGACGTCGACGTCGACCGGGAGGTTCGAGCAGGACCGGCGCGAAGGGCGAGTCCAGCATGGCGCCCGTCAGATCGATGCTGTCGAGGAGCCGTCCATCCCCGTCGATGACGTTCACGGACTCCAGCCAGGGTCTCCCTCTCTCGCATCGAAGCTCAACGTGCTGCCCCCCCCCCCCCCCCCCCCCCCCCCCCCCCCGTCGTTGAGGGGAACAAGTATGGGGTTGTCGCCAAACGAGCGCGCGAGAACCAGAACCGAGCCGTCGTTCTCCATATGCGGCCAATGATGACTGAGATCCCGACGGAACCAGACCGGATACCCCCGGCGGTCGACCCTGACCGCGCCGCCGGCATCTGTACGAACGTTGTCATTCTCGTTGGAAAACACCACCAGCAAGTCGCCGTTCGGGTATCGTGAAATCCCCAGCGGCTCGGCGTCTCGAGCGAACGAGAACCCGGGGGCGGAACGGTGCGCGTATTCGGCCGCGGCGTCGTGCGCCTGTTCCAGCAGGTCGGGCCGCAGCGGCCAGGCATGCGCGACTTCGCCGTCCGGCCCGAACTGTACGGCCAGGCATCCCCACTCCGGGCAGATCTCCATGAACTGGAAGCGGCCGCCGTACCAGAACACCGGCTCGCGCAGCGAACCGCCGTCCAGAGACTCGATGCGGCTCGCAGCGGCGCATCCGGCCTCGTGGTCTGCGCACCGCCAGACTTCTCCGTCCACGAACTCCACGAACCTTCCGTCGTCCGGGACCGCGTCCGTGTCCGGCGGAGTCTGCGTGCCGGCGCACGACGCCGCAAAGATCGCCGCCAGGAGCAGGAGAAGCGGCATTTGAATTTCCTCCGTTATTCGTGGCGCAGAGCCTCTCGATGGGGTCGAGGCTGGAAGCCAACGCCGCCGCGTACCGGCCGCGCTGGCCGGGTTCGATCGGCGAGATGTGTTCGGGGTCGCTGATGGCGCGTTGCCGGCGCCGCGGCAAGACCGGTTGCGGCTGCGCCCCGCCGGGCGAGGCACAGCGGGGTCCGGTGCTGTCGCTGACGCGCAAGGAGTCGGGGAAGACGGTGACCCGGATCATTCCGGCGCGGGCGGCGGAGCAAGCCTGGGCCGAGGCGGCCGAGTATCGGCGGTTCCGACGCCTGTCGCAGGAGTTGATCGAGGCCAGCGACGCGCTGAGCGAGGCCCGGCTGCGGGCCGGGAGCGGGAGCGGGCGGGACCCCGCGGCGGCGGCCGCCGGCGCGGGAAAAAAAGGGGGCTGCGAGAAGACGCTCGCGGGCGAAATCGACGCCGAAATCGATGCCCTGGTAAGGTCGAAGACAGCCGGCGGCCCGGATTTCGAGGCCTTCGAGCAAGCCGTCCGCCGGCGGGCGCTCGACACGGCCGCGCGGTCGGTCGAGCGCCGGCTGAACGCGGACCGCGCCGACCACCAGGATTCGACCGTGCGGTGCGCCTGCGGACGGAAGGCGCGCTACGCCGGCCGCCGGCCGAAGACGTTTCTGAGCGTGCCGGGGCCGTTGCGGCTGGAACGCGCCTGCTACCACTGTGACGCCTGCCGCACGGGCATCTGTCCGCGACCGGGCGTCGGGTCTGGAAGGCACTTCGCTGTCGCCCGCCACCACGCGGATGGTGGGGGCGACGGCGGCCGAGGTCAACTTCGACAAGGCGGGCGAACTGGTGGGGGCGTGCGCCGGGGTGCGGTGCGGGTCGAGACCAAACAGGTCGAGCGCACGGCCGAGGCCCTGGGACGCCGGGTCGCTGCCGACGAACGCACCGTGACCGAGCCGGCGCCCGCCCCCGCGCCGACGATGTACCTGGGGCTGGACGGCACCGGCGTGCCGGTGCGCCCCTCCGAGGTCGAGGGCCGCCCCGGAAAGCAGCCGGACGGCCCGGCCAGGACCCGCGAGGTCAAGCTGGTCACCGTCTGGACGGCCGAATCGCGGGACAAACGGGGCCGGCCCGTGCGCGACCCCGGATCGGTCAGCTACAACGCCGCCGTCGAGAGCGCGGCCGGCCGCGACACCGACCCGCGGCCGTCCCCGTTCGCGCAACGGGTGTATCGCGAGGCGCAACGGCGCGGCTTCGACGCCGCCGAACGCCGCGTCGTCCTCGGCGACGGCGCTCCCTGGATCTGGAATCCGGCCGGCGAGCAGTTTCCCGGCGCCACCGAAATCGTCGACGTCTGCCATGCCAGGCAGCATCTGTCCGACGTGGCCAAGGCTCTCTACGGCCCCGGCACCGACCGCGCCGACGCCTGGGCCAGGCAGTGGACGGACGAGTTGGACGCCGGACGGCTGCGCGCGATCGTGGCCGAACTGCGGTCCCACACCGAGACCACCGACGCCGCGCGCCGGTGCCTCGACTACGTGGTGCGCAACCGCCGCCGGATGCGCTGTCCGCGGTTCCGCGCCCAAGGCCTGTGCGTCTCCCTCGGGCGTGGTCGAGGTCGGCTGCAAGCAGGTGGTCGGCGCACGGTTGAAGCGTGCCGGCATGCGCTGGACCGTCGCCGGCGCCAACGCCATCATCGCACTGCGCTGCTGCCGGCTCAGTGGCCGCTTCGAGGACTTCTGGGAGCGGCGAGCCGCCAGAGCCGCCTGACGGTCCTCACAAATCTGACGTGCACCCATGCCCGGATGCCGACTTCACCAAGGGCTGACAAGTCTTCGGTGTTCAGATGGCTGGTTGAGAGGCCGGCGACGCGATAGCGGGGCGGTCCGCACCGAATCGGACCGGAATCGTGTCAAGAGCCGGTCCAGACCGCTACAAGGAAGCACCACGGGATTCGGCCAGCCGGTCGCCCTCTGCCCCAAGTCGTCGACCGCCGCCGTGGTCAGGGCGAACCCGTCCGCCGCCTCGCCGGGGACAAGAGCTCGTTCCAGATCACGTCGCCACTGGCTCCACGCCCTCTGCCGCCGCCGTTCGGCCGGCGCTCGCCATCGATCCAGCCTTCCAACCGCGCGAGCCGGCGGTCCACGTCGCCGACACGGAGCTTCAGCCCATCGAACCGCACTGGAGAGCGCCCCAATCGTTGCCATCAGGCGTTGGTCCATCGCCGCCATCTCCCTCCGTCTGGCTCCGGCCGTCACGTTGCCGTTAACGAAACCGGTGGACACGCCCGCGGAACGCCGTGGCGCGGGGCGGCGGCACCGGAGCTGCGACGCCCGGTAGCGGCGCCGGAAAACTCACGCGAGGATTTCGCGCACGACGCGGGCCGGCTCGACCCCGGTCAACCGGGCGTCGAGTCCGCGGTGCCGGTACGTGAACCGCTCGTGGTCGACGCCGAAGAGGTGCAGGATGGTCGCCTGGAGGTCGCGGACGTGCACCGGATCCCTGACGACGTTGTACGAGAAGTCGTCGGTCTCGCCGTACACCACGCCGCCCTGCACTCCGCCGCCCGCCATCCACAGGCTGAAGCACCGCGGATGGTGGTCGCGGCCGTAGTCGGTGGGGGTCAGCCGGCCCTGCGAGTAGATGGTGCGGCCGAACTCCCCGCCCCAGATGACGAGGGTCTCGTCGAAGAGTCCGCGCTCCTTCAGGTCCTGCACGAGGGCCCACGCGGCGCGGTCGACGTCGCGCGCCTGCGCCGGCAGCACCTGGGGCGCGAACGCGTGCACGTCCCAGCCCCGGTGGTAGATCTGCACGAACCGCACGCCGCGTTCGACGAGCCGCCGCGCCATCAGCGCGGCGTTCTGGAACTTGCCGGCCTGCTTCGCCTCCTCGCCCCAGCGTTCGAACGTGCTGTCGGGCTCGCTCGACAGGTCGGCCATCTCGGGCACCGACGACTGCATCCGGAAGGCCATCTCGTACTGCTCGATGCGGGCGAGGGTCCCGGGATCGCCGATCTCCCCGTGCCGCAGCCGGTTCAGGGCGCCGAGCCCGTCCAGCATCTCGCGCCGCACGCGGGGCGACACGCCGTCGGGGTCGCGCAGGTAGAGCACGGGGTCGGCCCCGGTGCGCAGCCCCACCCCGGCGTACTCGGGCGACAGGAACCCGGCGCTCCAGAGCTTGGCCGATATCGCCTGCACCCCGGCGCGGGGGTGGCTGCGCTCGGCGTTCATGACCACGAACGTCGGCAGGTCCTCGTTCATGCTGCCGAGGCCATAGGCGAACCACGCCCCGATGCACGGCCGGCCGGGAATCTGCTGGCCGGTCTGGATGAAGGTGATGCCCGGCTCGTGGTTGATGGCGTCGGTGCGCATGGACCGGATGACGGCCAGGTCGTCGGCCATGCTCGCGGTGTGGGGCAGCAGCTCGGAGAACCACGCCCCGCCCCGCCCGTGCTGCGAGAACTCGAACACCGACGGGGCGATCGGGAAACGGGACTGCCCCGACGTCATCGTCGTCAGCCGCTGCCCCTGACGGACCGACTCGGGCAGGTCGCGGTCGTACCAGTCGCGCATCCGGGGCTTGTAGTCGAGCAGGTCCATCTGCGGCGGCGCGCCCATCATGTGCAGATAGATGCAGCGCGTCGCCTTCGGCGCGAAGTGCGGCAGCGCCGGCAGACCCTCCGCCGCCGCGCGGCCCTGCCCCGGGCGCGCGACCGCGTCGTCGGCCAGCAGGTTGGCCAGCGCCAGCCCGCCGATCCCGCGGGCGGCGCGGCCGAAGAACTGGCGCCGGGTCTCGGCGCGAACGGCTTCCTTGAAGGGGTGCATCGTTTCCCTCGCCTACTTGTTCAGGACCTCGTCGAGGTTCATCAACTGGCTGGCCAGCATCGTCCACGCCGCCGACTCGACCACGGGCAGCGCCGCGTCGTGGGCCGACTCTCCGACCTCCAGCAGCGCGCGCGCCGCGGCGGCGTCGTTCCGGTACAGATCGACGAAGCGGTCCCAGGTCCGCCGCGCCACCGCCCGTTCGGGCGCGGCGAAGGGGCGGGCGAGGAGCCGGGTCGTCACGTAGTCGAGCCGCGGGTCGAAACCGTACCCGGCCTCGCGCATCGCCCGCTGGGCGAGATGCCGCGACGCCTCGACGAACTGCGTGTCGTTCATCGTCACCAGGGCCTGGAGCGGGGTGTTGGTGCGCTCCCGGCGCACCGTCGAATGCTCGCGCGTCGGCGCGTTGAAGATGTCCATCGACGCGGGGGGCGCCGACCGCTTCCAGAACGTGTAGAGGCTGCGGCGGTACAGCTTGTCGCCGCTGTCCCGCTCGTAGACCCGGGTGTTGCTCTGCGGCATGGCCACCGTCGCCCAGACCCCCGCGGGCTGGTACGGCTTCACGCTCGGCCCGCCGACGGTGCGCACCAGCAGCCCGCTCGCGGCCAGGGCCTGGTCGCGGACCATCTCGGCGTCCATCCGGAACCGGGGCCCGCGCGACAGCAGCCGGTTGCGGGGGTCGCGCTCGATCTTCGCGGGCGTCGCGGCCGCCGCCTGCCGGTAGGCGGCCGAAGTCACCAGGGTGCGGAAGAACCGCTTGACGTCCCACCCCGAGGCGCGGAAGTCGCGCGCCAGGTAATCGAGCAGCTCGGGGTGCGAGGGCGTCTCTCCCTGCGCCCCGAAGTCCTCGGCGGTCGCCACCAGACCGGCGCCGAACACCTGCTGCCAGAACCGGTTCACGGTCACCCGCGCGGTGAGGGGGTTCGCGTCGTCGACGAGCCACCGGGCCAGGCCGAGACGGTTGCGGGGCAGCGACTCCGCCATCGGCGGGAGCGCCGCCGGGGTGCCCGCGAGGACCCGCTCGAGCGGCTGGTCGTACATCCCGCGGTTCAGCACGTGGGCCGCCGCCTCGCCGCCCGGCCGCTCCTGCATCACGTGGGTGATGCTGCCGCGCCGCCGGATCTCCCGCCACTCGTCGTCCACCGCCCGGCGCCGGGCCTGGAGCCGGCGGTACGGCGCGTCCTCCAGGCTCAGGTAGCGCAGCCGCAGGACGCTCCGCTCCGCCCCGTCGAGTTCGTCCGGGGCCTTCGCCGCCGCCGACCGCAGGGTCCGCCACTCGGACACCACTTTCGCCTCGCGCACGGTGAGGGCCCGGTCGAAGACGCGGAGGTCGGCGACCCCGCCGCCCCCGAAGTGCCGGGTCTCGAGCACGCCGCGGTTGATGGCGTCGCCGCGTCCCAGGTAGAACGGCTGGTCGGTGACGATGCCGCCCTCCGCCTTCGCGAAGAACTCGCTGCCCTGCTCCTCCACGCGCTCGCCGTTCCGGTACACGTGCAGCCCGCCGCGCTCGCCGGACCCGTCGTGGGTGAGCACGACGTGGGTCCACGCCCCGGCCGGCATCCGCTTCGTGTTGATCGGCCCGACCCGGGCCGTGGTCGGTGCGCCGCGCGCGTCCCGCGCGCCGGTCAGCCGGAAACTCAACTGCCGCGAGCCGAGGGTCACCGCCCAGCCGCGCCCGCCGTCCTCCTGATCGTACTGCCCGGCCACGACGAAGTTGCCCTCGTCCTCCGGCTGGTATATCCACATCGCGATGGAGAACGGCGTGTCGCCGTCAAGCGCCAGGGACGGCAGCTCGACCCACGACCCGGCGTCGAAGCGGACGGCGGGGTGGCCGTCGGGGCCGTCCCCGATCACCGCGCCGGGCTCGAGGGCGACGGGACGCCGCTCGCCGCCGACGACGACGACGGGACCGGCCGGGCCGTCGAGCACCAGCGTCAGCAGCTCGGCCGAGGGCTCGAGCGGGGTCGCGATTCCGCGGTGCCCGCCGCGGGTCAGCCACTCCGCGAAGTCGGCCTCGACCGACGCCGTGCGCGCGTCGAGCCCGGCGTCGAGGGCCGACGCCTCGCCGCGCAGCCGGCCCCAGCGCTCGCGGTCCGCGTCGTCGGGCACCACCAGGATCGGGGGCGGGTCCGAGACGTTGCCGTCCATGACGTACTGGGTGGTGTTCCGGAAGAACGCGGTCAGCGCGTAGAACTCGCTCTGGGCGATGGGGTCGAACTTGTGATCGTGGCAGGCGGCGCATCCGACGGTCAGGCCGAGGAAGACGCTGCCGATGGTCTCGGCCCGGTCCTTGGCGTAGATCGCCTCGTACTCCTCCGGCACCACGCCGCCCTCGTTGGTCGTGATGTTGTTGCGCTGAAAACCGGTGGCGACCAGTTGATCCAGACCCGGCTCGGGGAGGAGGTCGCCGGCCACCTGCTCGACGATGAAGTCGTCGAACCGCTTGTTCTCGTCGAACGCCCGGATCACCCAGTCGCGCCAGGCGAACATCTCGCGGTAGTTGTCGATGTGGATGCCGTGGGTGTCGCCGTACCGCGCCGCGTCCAGCCAGTAGCGGGCGCGATGCTCGCCCCAGTGGGGTGATTGCAGCAACCGGTCGACGAGGGTCTCGTACGCGGTCGGGGAGGCGTCGTTCAGGTAGGACGCGAGGAGCCCGGGGTCGGGGGGCAACCCCGTCAGATCGAGGGCCGCCCGGCGGGCCAGCGTCCGCTTGCCGGCCTCGGCCGCGGGCGCCAGCCCCTCGGCCTCGAGCCGCGCGAGGACGAACCGGTCGATCGGGTTGCGCACCCACGCCTCGCCGGCCACGTCGGGGGGCGCCCGCTCGGCGACCGGCTCGAACGACCAGTGCCGCTCCCACGAGGCGCCGTCTTCGATCCAGCGGGTCAGCACGTCGATCTCCCCGGCCGACAGGGTCTTGTCCGACAGCGCCGGGGGCGGCATCCGCAGGCGTTCGTCGGCCTGGGTGATGCGCTGGCGCAGCAGGCTCGCCTCGGCGTCGCCGGGCACGACGGCCGCGCCCCGCGGGCGCGCGCCGAACGCCCCTTCCCGCGTATCGAGGCGCAGCCCCGCCTGCCTGGTGCTTTCGTCCGGACCGTGGCACGAGAAGCAGTTGTCGGCCAGGATCGGCCGCACGTCGCGCTGGAAATCGACGGCGGGGGCCGGCTGGCTCCGGGCCGCGAGGCCGGCCGGGGACGCGGCCGCCAGCACCGCCGCGCCGCCCGCGGCCGCCAGGGCGAGAACCGAACCGCGAATGGACATGGTGCGCTCTCCGCAATGCGAGGTGGCCGGCGCCGGCGAACGAGCGCGCCAGCGGCCCGGAACGCCCGTCCGGTCAGTACCGGAACAACCGGGTGAACTTTACGACGAAAGCTCGGTTCTGCAGCATCGGAAACCGCTCGTGCGGCCCCAGCACGGTGTCGCGCCGGTCGTTGTAGACGACGAACAGCTCGCTGCCGGGACGGTACTCCCACCGCAGGCGGAGGTTGGTGCCGAGGGCCGAAGCCGCCGAGTTGTACTGCACGAGCCCGCTGAAGAACAGCCGCGGGGTGAACGTGTAGGTCAGCCGCGTGATGGCCAGCGGCGCCGTGAACGTCGCGTCCGGAAGCCTGATCTGGTTGACCGACACGCTGGGCTCGAACGAGAACTGCGGCGTGACTTCGATGCGGCCGCGCGAGTAGCCCACCGAGGTGATCTCGCCCGCGTAGAACGCGCCGTGCTGCAGGAACAACGTGCCGGACACCCGGCGTTGCGCCCCCATCGAGTACGACGTGTAGTAGTCGCGGAACTGGTAGCCGCCGGCCGGAATCGTGAAGTCGGAGCCCAGCACGTCCTCCCACGGGTCCGCGAGGAACTCGTAGCTCCGCTGCGCGTCGACGGTGAAGCGGTCGCTGTTCTCGAACTCGATCTGGAAGTTGGCCTGCGCGATCTCCGACTCGAGGACGCCGGCCACGGTCTCGAAGTAATCGTAGCTGCCCCCGAACGTGAGCTGGCGCACGGCCGCGATGCCGCGCGGGCGGGGGCTGTACTTGCCCTGCGCTAAGGTGCGCCGGAAGTCGTCGCGGCGCACGTAACCCACTTCCGGGTTGAAGTCGCCGCCGACCAGCAGGTGGTCGACGCCGAACGCGTAGAGGTCGCCGTTGTAGGTGAACGCGGCCTGGTAGCTCTCGTCGTCGCCGACCAGCCCCGGCGTCCGGGTCCGGGCGTAGTACCCGTTGAAGTTCACGTTGTCGTGGAACGAGAACACGCCGTCGACGCCGTACGCCTCGTTCGAGCCGACGCCGTCCACGGCCACCGACCGGTTCGTGAACAGGGCGCCGACCGAGCTCCGGCGCAGCACGTCGCGTTTCACGCGGAGGGCGGTGAAGTTCGTCGACCGCACGTCGGGGTCGTCCGCCTGCTGCAGGTCCTCGGTCTGGATGTTCAGCGCCCCCAACGTGAAGTCGCCGACCTTTCCGGTCATCCGCCCCCCGAACCGGATCGGCACCGTCTGTCCCGACTCCAGCCCGATCCGCCGGCTGAAGAAGACCGTGGGCACGTCGCCGCCGCCGAAGAACCCCCCGGCGGCGGGCCGGCCGCCGCCGCCCGGCCCGCCGCCGCCCCCGAAACGCACGCCGCGGCCGAAGTCGAAGATGCCCCGCCCCTCCAGGAAGAACTCGCGCTTCTCGGGAAAGAAGAGACTGAAGCGGGTCAGGTTGACCTGGGCCTCGTCGACCTCGACCTGCGCGAAGTCGGTGTTCCAGGTGAAGTCGGCGGTGAGGTTCTCGGTCAGGCCGTACTTGACGTCGACCCCGTAGTCGTAGTCGCCGTCGTTGCGGAGGTCCGCGTTGACGTCGGTGGCCGACGATCCGATGCCGTAGGGCTTGATCTCGAACGTCCGGTTGCCGGACGGGACCTCCAGCCCCGCCAGGGTGGCCGCCGCCGACAGGCGGAACATGCCCGGCCCGGCGGAGATGGCCACGGGAGTCAGATAGGTCCACTCGTTCTTCCAGCGGACGTTGCGGCCGAGCTGGATGCCCCATACCTGCGACTGCCCGCCCGGGAACCGTATCGACTTGAAGGGAATCTCCATCTCGACCGTCCAACCGCCGTCGAAGCGCCCGGTCCGGACGTCCCAGATCGGGTTCCAGTCGCTGTTGGGATTGCCCTCGTCGGTGATCTGGTAGTCGAAGAACCCCCCGATGGGGTTGACCATGAACGCGAACCCGTTGCGCCGGTCGTAGAAGGTGTCGAAGGCGGCGCTGAACGTGTCGTTGTTGATGATCTGGAACGAGTCGCGCTGCATCTCGTTCGCGACCCAGCGCGACTCCGGGGCCGAGTCCCAGTTGCGCGCCGACACGTAGATGCTCCGGTCGTCGTAGAACACCCAGGCCTCGGTGCGCTCGGTCGCCGGCGCCCCCTCGTCCGGCTGCTGCTGCACGAAGCCGGTCAGGGGCCGCACGATCTCGTAGACGCCCTCGTCGAGGTTGCCGTCGACGTCGAGCGGCTGGTCGAGGGGCACCGCGCGAACCGTCACCCGGCCCGCCGCGTCGCGCGCGAGCGTGTCGGGAGCGGCCGGCGGCGGGGGGCCGTCGATGATGCGCGGCTCCCGCGCCGCGAAGCCGGCGGGTCGGGGACGGGGCCCGGCCGCGGGACCGTCCAGGGAACCGCCCGGCCGGGAGCCGGGCCGCATCCCGCCCGCGGGAGCCCCGGGACGGCGCATCGGCGGCGCCGGCGCGGCCTCGGCCAGGGGACGGCCAGCGGCCGGCGCGCGCCGTGAATCCGACAGCCCCCGGCGCAGATCTTCCGACAGCTCGTCCTGCAGGTCGAAGAGGTCCGCCAGCCGGCCGTCGACGGTCGCCGCGTGGCGCACCGCCGCCGTCGCCACGTCGACGACCCGCGCGGTCAACCGCACCTGCTGCCCCAGCCGCTGGAAGCCGCCACTGATCACCCACCGCGCGCCCAGGGTCCGCCCCGCCTGCACCGCCGGCGTGTCGACCGGGTCCACCGACGCCCCCGGATCGATGCGCGCCGGCCGCAACGCCGCCTGCACGGCGTCGTTCCCCACCACCGCCACCGAGCCCAGGCCGGCCAGGTCCGCGGTGATCGTCTCGGCGATGCCGAACCCGATCCACTCGTCCTCTTCGGCCCCGGTGAGGTTGGCGAACGCGACGACCGCGACGGTGTCCGGCCCTTGCGCCGGCGCCGGGACCGGCGCGACCACGACCAGCGCCGCCGCGAACGCGAGGCCGGCGCCACGGCGGAACCCGCCGGCGCCGCCGATGCCCGGCTCTCCGGGCCCACGCTCGGGAGAACGGCCGCCGGCCGCCCGGGACGTCCTGCGTATCATGGTTCCGGCTCCCTGCACGCGACCGCGCCATTGTTGCATACTATGACGGACGTTCGAGACCCCGGTTCCGTTGACAAGCACCCTGGCCGCCCGCGGCGAGAGGCCCCGCCGCGGGCGCGCGGCGGCGCGGCGCGACCCGACGACACACGGAGGACAAATGGCGAAACCAGCACTCCGCGCCGTGCTGCGGCACGGACTCCGGGCGGCGTTGCTGCCGGGCGCCGCGATCGGATGCGATATCGCACCGACGCCCGCAGCCGGCGTCCTCGGGACGGCGGTTCCGCCGCGGGCGGCGGCGCAGGCGCCGGACTACACCCCGGTCACCGACGAGCGGCTGCGCTCGCCCGACGACGGCGACTGGCTGATGTACCGCCGCACCTACGACAGTTGGGGCTACAGCCCCCTCGACCAGATCACGGCCGCGAACGTGGCCGACCTCGAGCCGGTGTGGGCGCTGTCGACGAGCCTGATCTCGGGCCACGAGTCGCCGCCGATCGTCAACGACGGCATCATGTTCCTCACCACGCCCGGCGATCAGGTCATCGCGGTGGACGCCCGCACCGGCGATCAGCTCTGGAGGTACGCCCGGTGGTTCCCCGAGGACATGAGCCGTTCCCACTGGACCAACCGCGGAGTCGGCCTCTACGGCGACAAGGTCTACCACACGACCCACGACGCGTTCCTGGTCGCCCTCGACGCGGCGACCGGCGGCGTCGTCTGGGAGACCGCCGTCGCCGACTACCGCGCGGGGTACTACATGACCATGGCGCCGCTGGTCGCCAACGGCAAGGTCCTCGTCGGCGCGTCGGGCGGCGAACGGGGCATCCGGGGGTTCGTGGCCGCCTACGACGCCGAGTCGGGCGCAGAGGTGTGGCGCTCGCACACCATCCCGGGCCCCGGCGAGCCCGGCAACGAGACCTGGCCGGGCGACACGTGGCGCACCGGCGGCGCCTCCGTCTGGGTCACCGGCTCGTTCGACCCCGCGCTCAACCTCACCTACTGGGGGACCGGCAACCCCGGCCCCTGGATCGGCGACCAGCGCCCCGGCGACAACCTCCACACCAACTCGGTCGTCGCCTTCGACGTCGACACCGGCGCGCTGAAGGGGCATCACCAGTACCACTGGAACGGCTCGTGGGACTGGGACGAGGTGTCGGCCCCGCTGCTCATCGACGTCCCGCGCGGCGGCCGCACCATCCCCGCCCTCGTCCACCCCGCCCGCAACGGCTATCTGTGGCTGCTCGAACGCGGACCGGACGCCATCACCTTCGTCGACGCGCAGCCCTACGTGGACCAGAACGTGTTCACGGCCATCGACCCCGTGACCGGCCGGCCGGAGTACGACCCGGAACGCAAGCCCGGCACGGGCCGGCCGGCCACCTTCTGCCCGTCGCTGTGGGGCGGCAAGAACTGGCCCCCGGCCGCCTACAGCCCGCGGACGGGCTATCTCTACGTCCCCGCCAACGAGAACCTCTGCTCGACCATCGTCGGCGTCGAGGTCGAGTACGTCCCCGGCCAGGGCTTCACCGGCGCCTCGTCCCGGGTCTTCGCGGCGGACGGCGCCGACCACTTCGGCGAGATCCAGGCGTGGGACCTCTCGACCGGCGAACAGGTCTGGACCCACGAGTTCCCCGAATCGCAGAACTGGGGCCCGATTCTGGCCACCGCGGGCGGCCTCGTCTTCGCCGGCGGCACCAACGACCGGTACTTCCGGGCGTTCGACGCCTCCACCGGCGAACTGCTGTGGGAGCAGCGCACCAATTCGGGGGTCATCGGCGTCCCCACGTCCTACGCCGTCGACGGCGTGCAGTACGTCGCCGTCCAGTCGGGCTGGGGGGTCGACGCGCAGGCCATGCAGCGCGCCGTCAACGCGCACCTCGATCGGGACGTCCAGGTGCCCCTGGGCGGCGTCGTCTGGGTGTTCGCACTGCGGGACCGGGAGTCCACGCCGTGGTAGCGCCCGCCACTCCGTCGGCGGTCGGCGACGGCCGCCCTCCCGGTCTCCCGTCGCCGCGCAAGCGCGTGGCGGGCGCGGCGCAGCCGGCGGTCGACAGCCGTGGCGGAACCCCGCATCGCCCCGAGAGCGGCGCCGCCCCGGTCTGAGAGGACGACATGGCGGAACCGGTGTTCTGTAATCGTGATTCGCAAAGGTTTTCGATACGGCGTCCGGCCCCCTCGCCGCCCGACCACCCGCCGGGACTCCGCGCCGCCTTGCGGCGCAGACTCCCGGCGTTGCGAACGATTGCGGCAGTCGCCGCGGGCGCCGCGATCGGCGTCCTCGGGACGGCGGTTCCGCCGCGGGCGGCGGCGCAGGCGCCGGACTACACCCCGGTCACCGACGAGCGGCTGCGCTCGCCCGACGACGGCGACTGGCTGATGTACCGCCGCACCTACGACAGTTGGGGCTACAGCCCCCTCGACCAGATCACGGCCGCGAACGTGGCCGACCTCGAGCCGGTGTGGGTGGCGTCGACGGGCGCGAGGCGGAGCCATCAGGCGCCGCCGATCGTCAACGACGGCATCATGTTCTTCACCACGCCCGGCGATCAGGTCATCGCCGTGGACGCCCGCACCGGCGATTATATCTGGCGGCGGTTCCCCGAGGACATGAGCCGTCCCCACCGGACCAACCGCGGGGTCGGCCTCTACGGCGACAAGGTCTACCACACGACCCACGACGCGTTCCTGGTCGCCCTCGACGCGGCGACCGGCGGCGTCGTCTGGGAGACCGCCGTCGCCGACCACCGCGCGGGGTACTACATGACCATGGCGCCGCTGGTCGCCAACGGCAAGGTCCTCGTCGGCGCGTCGGGCGGCGAACTGGGCATCCGGGGGTTCGTGGCCGCCTACGACGCCGAGTCGGGCGCAGAGGTGTGGCGCTCGCACACCATCCCGGGCCCCGGCGAGCCCGGCAACGAGACCTGGCCGGGCGACGCGTGGCGCACCGGCGGCGCCCCCGTCTGGGTCACCGGCTCGTTCGACCCCGCGCTCAACCTCACCTACTGGGGGACCGGCAACCCCGGCCCCTGGATCGGCGACCAGCGCCCCGGCGACAACCTCCACACCAACTCGGTCGTCGCCTTCGACGCCGACACCGGCGCGCTGAAGGGGCATCACCAGTACCACTGGAACGGCTCGTGGGACTGGGACGAGGTGTCGGCCCCGCTGCTCATCGACGTCCCGCGCGGCGGCCGCACCATCCCCGCCCTCGTCCACCCCGCCCGCAACGGCTATCTGTGGCTGCTCGAACGCGGGCCGGACGCCATCACCTTCGTCGACGCGCAGCCCTACGTGGACCAGAACGTGTTCACGGCCATCGACCCCGTGACCGGCCGGCCGGAGTACGACCCGGAACGCAAGCCCGGCACGGGCCGGCCGGCCACCTTCTGCCCTTCCACGTACGGCGGCAAGAACTGGCCCCCGGCCGCCTACAGCCCGCGGACGGGCTATCTCTACGTCCCCGCCAACGAGAACCTCTGTTCGACCATCGTCGGCGTCGAGGTCGAATACGTCCCCGGCCAGGGCTTCACCGGCGCCTCGTCCCGGGTCTTCGCGGCGGACGGCGCCGACCACTTCGGCGAGATCCAGGCGTGGGACCTCTCGACCGGCGAACAGGTCTGGACCCACGAGTTCCCCGAATCGCAGAACTGGGGCCCGATTCTGGCCACCGCGGGCGGCCTCGTCTTCGCCGGCGGCACCAACGACCGGTACTTCCGCGCGTTCGACGCCACCACCGGCGAACTGCTGTGGGAGCAGCGCACCAATTCGGGGGTCGTCGGCGTCCCCACGTCCTACGCCGTCGACGGCGTGCAGTACGTCGCCGTCCAGTCGGGCTGGGGGTTCGAGGCGCAGGCCATGCAGCGCACCGTCAACGCGCACCTCGATCGGAACGTCCGGACGCCGCAGGGCGGCGCCGTCTGGGTGTTCGCACTGCGGGGCCGGGAGTCCACGCCGCGGTAGCGCCCGCCACTCCGTCGGCGGTCGGCGACCGCCGCCCCCGGTCTCCCGTCGCCGCGCCTGCGCGCAAGCGCGTGGCGGGCGCGGCGCAGCCGGCGGTCGACAGCCGTGGCGGAACCCCGCATCGCCCCGAGAGCGGCGCCGCCCCGGTCTGAGAGGACGACATGGCGGAACCGGTGTTCTGTAATCGTGATTCGCAAAGGTTTTCGATACGGCGTCCGGCCCCCTCGCCGCCCGACCACCCGCCGGGACTCCGCGCCGCCTTGCGGCGCAGACTCCCGGCGTTGCGAACGATTGCGGCAGTCGCCGCGGGCGCCGCGATCGGCGTCCTCGGGACGGCGGTTCCGCCGCGGGCGGCGGCGCAGGCGCCGGACTACACCCCGGTCACCGACGAGCGGCTGCGCTCGCCCGACGACGGCGACTGGCTGATGTACCGCCGCACCTACGACAGTTGGGGCTACAGCCCCCTCGACCAGATCACGGCCGCGAACGTGGCCGACCTCGAGCCGGTGTGGGTGGCGTCGACGGGCGCGAGGCGGAGCCATCAGGCGCCGCCGATCGTCAACGACGGCATCATGTTCCTCGCCACCGCCACCACCACTGTCGGAACGCGGGTCATCGCGCTGGACGCCCGCACCGGCGATCAGCTCTGGCAGTACCAGCACCGGTTACCCGCGGACGCACCCCGTTTCCACCGGACCAACCGCGGGGTCGGCCTCTACGGCGACAAGGTCTACCACACGACCCACGACGCGTTCCTGGTCGCCCTCGACGCGGCGACCGGCGGCGTCGTCTGGGAGACCGCCGTCGCCGACTACCGCGCGGGGTACTACATGACCATGGCGCCGCTGGTCGCCAACGGCAAGGTCCTCGTCGGCGCGTCGGGCGGCGAACTGGGCATCCGGGGGTTCGTGGCCGCCTACGACGCCGAGTCGGGCGCAGAGGTGTGGCGCTCGCACACCATCCCGGGCCCCGGCGAGCCCGGCAACGAGACCTGGCCGGGCGACGCGTGGCGCACCGGCGGCGCCCCCGTCTGGGTCACCGGCTCGTTCGACCCCGCGCTCAACCTCACCTACTGGGGGACCGGCAACCCCGGCCCCTGGATCGGCGACCAGCGCCCCGGCGACAACCTCCACACCAACTCGGTCGTCGCCTTCGACGCCGACACCGGCGCGCTGAAGGGGCATCACCAGTACCACTGGAACGGTTCATGGGACTGGGACGAGGTGTCGGCCCCGCTGCTCATCGACGTCCCGCGCGGCGGCCGCACCATCCCCGCCCTCGTCCACCCCGCCCGCAACGGCTATCTGTGGCTGCTCGAACGCGGGCCGGACGCCATCACCTTCGTCGACGCGCAGCCCTACGTGGACCAGAACGTGTTCACGGCCATCGACCCCGTGACCGGCCGGCCGGAGTACGACCCGGAACGCAAGCCCGGCACGGGCCGGCCGGCCACCTTCTGCCCTTCCACGTACGGCGGCAAGAACTGGCCCCCGGCCGCCTACAGCCCGCGGACGGGCTATCTCTACGTCCCCGCCAACGAGAACCTCTGCTCGACCATCGTCGGCGTCGAGGTCGAATACGTCCCCGGCCGGCGCTTCACCGGCGCCTCGTCCCGGGTCTTCGCGGCGGACGGCGCCGACCACTTCGGCGAGATCCAGGCGTGGGACCTCTCGACCGGCGAACAGGTCTGGACCCACGAGTTCCCCGAATCGCAGAACTGGGGCCCGATTCTGGCCACCGCGGGCGGCCTCGTCTTCGCCGGCGGCACCAACGACCGGTACTTCCGGGCGTTCGACGCCGCCACCGGCGAACTGCTGTGGGAGCAGCGCACCAATTCGGGGGTCGTCGGCGTCCCCACGTCCTACGCCGTCGACGGCGTGCAGTACGTCGCCGTCCAGTCGGGCTGGGGGTTCGAGGCGCAGGCCATGCAGCGCACCGTCAACGCGCACCTCGATCGGAACGTCCGGACGCCGCAGGGCGGCGCCGTCTGGGTGTTCGCGTTGCGGGGTCGGGAGTCGGCGCGGTAGCGGCAGGCTGACGGGCTGGCGGACCGCGCCGGGAGCGACGGTTGGGTGCGCGTCAAGAAAGTGAGACGCCGCTGGAGACATCCGGCGCGGCCGGTTCTCGCGGCGTCCGTACCCGTTCGGAGGACCCGGAGGCCGAGAACGACACCGTAATCGACAACCCTGACAGCCGCCAACGAGCACTCGTCTCACGAATCTGACGCGCACCCGTAACGGTTTACAACGGTTGACACCCTGGCGAACGTGAAGTAAACGTGGCGGACGTGCGTCGGTCCCCGAGAGACCGTGGCCTGGAGCCGGCGCGAGTACCCCCGAGACCGAACCAGTCCGGGAGAGACAGATCCGGAGATCGGCGGAAACCGAATGAACCTGGAAATCGCCTCTGTCGTGCTGACCGGGTTCGGTGTCCTGCTCGGGGTGTGGCGCATCCAGGCGCACTACGAAACCCGCAACGAGACGACGCACGCGGAACTCCGCGGCCTGCTGCTGAAGGTGGCCGAGGACGTCGCGTACCTGCGCGGGCGGCAGGACGAGCGGGACCGGCAAGTCTGACCGCTACCGGGCGTAACCGACGCCGGGCGTCCGCGTGAACTCCGACGCCACGGCCGGGCGACGGTCCTTACCGGCGTAAGCGGCTTCACGCTGCCCTCGAACCGTCGATTCCACCGGTCACCGCGTCTCTCCACCGCCATCGAAGCCGCCGCCGGCCGCGCGCCCGCAAACGGGCCTCACATTCCGGACACGCGGCCGGCGATGCGGTAGCAGTGGAAGATGACGTGCCATCCGAGCGCCACCGCCGCGAGCCACGCCACCCAGTAGTAGTCGCCGGGAATCCCGAGGTTGCCGCCGAAGAAGGGGGTCGCGTGCTCGTTGAGCATCGCCCACAGCAGCGGCAGCGACAGGTAGGTGTTGTGCTTCGAGCGCAGCCCGGCCAGCGCCGGGTCGGCGGCGTCCGGGGCCTTCCCGGCCTTGACGGCGGCGATGATGCGCTGCTGCGCCGGCCAGATGCGGAACCACACGTTGAAGGCCATCATCGTCCCGAACATCGCGCCGGTGTGGATGAGGACCGCGCGCGGCAGGAAACCGCCGACGGCCACGAACATCCAGACGACGACCGCGAGCAGCACGAAGGAGACGAGGGTGGCGGCGCGGACGTTCGACCTGAGCCCGCTGCTCCAGAGCGCGTCGTAGCCGAAGACGGCCAGGAACGTCACCGCGATCATGGCGAGCGGGCCCGCCCCCCAGCTCGCGTCGACCCCGAGCGTCAGGCCGCCGTGGTGGAAGATCAGCATCAGCAGGACGACCCCGGTGATCCAGGTCCACGCGGCGCCCCAGCGGAACCAGTAGAGCGCCCGGGGCATCAGCTCCGGCACCACCTTCTGCTTCGTCGGCCCGTCGAGCTGCGCGGCCATCTGGCCGTTCACGAAGTTGAAGAAATAGAGGTGCCCGATCCAGATGATCCCCACGAACACGTGAAGCCACCGGAAGATGAACTGCAGGCTTTCCATCATGGTCGTCACTCCCTCCTCGTAGCAGACCTGACCGGGACGATTGTATGCGCTGCCGGCCCGTCCCCCGCGCCGCCCGCGGGCATCGACCGCCCGCCCGGCCCCGCGCCGGCGCCGCCCGCCCCGGCCGGCGCGGCGGGAACGAACGCGCCGCGGCTATTCGATCGCCGCGTAGACGAGGGTCTGGAACTCGCGCTCGAGGTCGTAGGCGGCGAACGGAAAGAACTGGGTCCACACCATGCCGACGAGCTCGGCCTCCGGGTCGATCCAGAAGAACGTGTTGGCGGCGCCGGCCCAGCGGAAGACCCCGTCGTGGTCCGGCTCGGGGGAGGCGCCGGCATCGACCAGCACCGCGAACCCGAGCCCGAAGCCGTAGCCGGCGCTGAGGAACGTCCCCAGCTCGATCGGGACCAGCGCGTCCGGCAGGCGGTTGGCGCGCATCTGCGCGACCGTCTCCGGCTTGAGGATGCGCACGCCGTCGAGGCTCCCCCCGGCGAGCAGCATCTGGGCGAACCGGACGTAGTCGGACGCGGTCGAGGTGAGCCCGCCGCCGCCGGACGGGAACGCCGGCGGGCGCGTGTACTCGTCCACGGGAGAGTCGGCGACGACGAGCCGGCCGCCCCGCTGCTCGTAGCTGGCCATGAACCGGCCGCGCTTCCCGGCCGGCACCCAGAACGCGGTGTCGTCCATGCCGAGCGGCTCCAGGATGCGCGCCGCGACGAACGCGTCGAAGGCCTGCCCCGACGCGACCTCGACGACGCGGCCCAGCACGTCGGTCGACACGCTGTAGTTCCACCGCGCGCCCGGACTCGCGACGAGCGGGAGCTCGGCCACGCGGCGCGCGAAGTCGTCGAGACTGTCGGCGCGGTCGAGGGGGTTCGCTTCGTTGTAGAGGCGGTCGACGGCCGAGTCGCCGAAGAACCCGTAGGCGAGCCCCGACGTGTGGGTCAGCAGGTGCTCGACGGTGATGGGCCCGTCGGCCGCGGCGCGGCCGCCCCCGTCGGTCAGCACCTGCGCGCCGGCGAACTCGGGCACGAACTTCGAGAGCGGGTCGTCGAGCGCGACCTTGCCCTCTTCGACCAGCATCATCACCGCGGCGCTGGTCACCGGCTTGGTCATCGAGTAGATGCGGAAGATGTCGTCCCGCTCCAGGGGGTCGCCGGACGCGGCGTCGCGGGTCCCCACCGCCTCCCAGTGGACGACCTGCCCCCGGCGCGCCACCATCGTCATCACCCCGGCCAACCGGCCGTCGTCGACGTATGCCTGCATCGCGGGGACGATGCGGGCCAGCCCTGCCGCGGACATGCCCACCGCGCCGGGGTCGGCGACGGGAAGCCCGGCGCGGGCCGCGGCCGCATCCTGCGCGGACGACTGCGCGAGCGCCGCCGGAGCGAGCGCCGCGGCGGCCGCGAGCGCAGCCGCGACGCCTGTGGATCGAATGGTCATGAGCGCCTCCATGCTCCTCGTTCTTCCGTTCTTCTTCGGACCCGGCCCGGCTCGCGGAACCGGCCTCGGCCCGGTTCGCGCAGCCCGTCCCGCGTCCAGGCCCCGAACATGGTACCCCCGGGCCGCCGCGAAGGGAACGGGCGGGGCCGGACCGCGGGGACCGGCGCCGCCGCGGAAGCCGCGGGACCGGGCCGCCCGTCTCCAGCCGGGCCGCCGGGCGAGGAACTCTTCGAGCGGCAGCGCCTCGACCCCGCCGAGCCGCCGGCGCCGCGGTCCCGGGAACACCGCGGTCCGGCGCCGGACTAGCGCACCCCCAGCAGGATTTCCGTCGTCAACTGGTCGAGGCGTTCGTAGCGCAGCTCCCGCGCGCCCAACGCCGCCCGGTCGAACCGGCGGGTCCGCAGGGCGGCGGCGGCGTCCGGGGAGAACGCGCCGACACCCGGCGCGCCCTCGGCGGTCTCGGCGAGGAGAGCGCGGACGTCGGGGTCGGCGTTCCACCGCGCGGCCTTGTCCTTCAGGATGAGATAGGTGCGCATGCAGCCCCGCGCGAAGTCCCTGACCCCCTCGACGCCCTCGGTGCGGTAGGCGTGGGCGTCGAAGTGACGGGGGCCGGCGTAGCCGACGTCCTCCAGGAACTTCACCAGCCAGAACGCGGCCTTCGGGTTCGCCGCCCCGAACCGGAAGTCCTGGTCGTAACGCCCGACGGCCTGGTCGTTCAGGTCGACGTGGAAGAGCTTCCCCGCCTCCCACGCCTGGGCGACGGCGTGGGTCACGTTGAGGCCGGCCATGTGCTCGTGCGCGACCTCGGGGTTGACCCCCACCAGTTCCGGATGGTCGAGGGTGGGAATGAACCCGAGATAGGCGCCGGTGGTCGCGAAGTAGATGTCGCCGCGCGGCTCGTTCGGCTTCGCTTCGAGCGCGAAGCGGTAGTCGTAGCCGTTCGCGAGGGAGTACTCGCACAGGAAGTTCAGCGCCTCGCGGAACCGCTCGACGGCGGCGTCGGGGCGCCGGCAGCCGTCCGTCTCGGCTCCCTCGCGCCCGCCCCACATGACGAAGATCTTCGCGCCCAGCTCGGCCCCGAGGTCCATCGCGCCCATCGCCTTCTGCACCGCCAGCGCCCGCACGGCCGGATCGTTGGCGGTGAACGCGCCGTCCTTGAAGGCGGGGTCGGTGAACAGGTTCGTCGTCACCATGGGCACGACGAGGCCGTGGTCGCGGCAGGCTTGCCGGAAGTCGCGCACGATGCGGTCGCGCTCGGCCGCCGCCGCGTCGATGGGCACCAGGTCGTTGTCGTGCAGGTTCACGCCCCAGGCCCCCGCTTCGCCGAGCAGCGCGGCGAGCGCGACGGGGGCGAGCCGCGGACGGACCGGCTCGCCGAAGGGGTCGCGGCCGGGATTGCCGACCGTCCACAGACCGAACGAGAACTTGTGCTCGGGACGAGGTGCGTAGGCGTCGTCGGACATCGTTCCTCTCGCCGTTCGTCGACCGCGGCGGACCGCCCGGCGCCGCCCCTGCCCGACATGCGCCCTTCGCCGCCCGCCGCCGCCCGCCGGGCGCGGTGCGACGCGGGGTTCCACCACGGGCCGTCACGGGTCGGGCCGCGGGTCCGGCGCGGCGGACCGCCCGGCGCCGTCCTGCCCGACATGCGCCCTTCGCCGCCCGCCGCCGCCCGCTGGCGCGGTGCGACGCGGGGTTCCACCACGGGCCGTCACGGGTCGGGCGGCGGGCGCAGGGCGCCGTACAGGGTGCGGAAGCGGGCGTACTGCCGGTCGAGAACCCGTACCGCGCCGGGGTCCGGCGCGACCGTCCCCGCCACCCGGACGGCGGCGCACGCTTCGTCCACCGAGTCCCACACCCCCGCGCCGACTCCCGCCAGCAGCGCCGCGCCGTACGCGGCGCCCTCCTCGGCCGCCGGCACGTCCACCGGCCGGCCGTACGCATCGGCCTGGATCTGCCGCCACAGCGGCGACCGCGCGCCCCCGCCGCCGAGCCGGATGCGCGTCGCCGGCACGCCCATCTCGTCGAGGATGGTCAGGCTGTCGCGCAGGCTGAAGGCGACGCCCTCCAGCACCGCGCGGATCACGTGGGCCCGGCCGTGCGCGGCCGACAGCCCCACCAGCGCCGCCCGCGCGCCGGGATCGAGGTGCGGCGTCCGCTCGCCCATCAGATAGGGCGCCCACAGGACCCCGTCGGCGCCCGGCGGGGCCCCGGCCGCCTCGCGGCACAGGCGGTCGTAGGCGTCGTCGGGGGCATCGGGGCCGCCCGCACCGGCGCCCAGCAGGTCGCGCAGCCAGCGCAACGACAGCCCCGCGCCCTGGGTGACCCCCATGACGTGCCAGCGGCCCGGCGCCGCGTGGCAGAAGGTGTGCACCCGGCCGCGGGGGTCGCGGGCCGGCCGGCCGGTGGCCGCGAACACCACGCCGGAAGTGCCGATGGTGGCGCTGACGGCGCCGGGGCCGACGATGCCCATCCCCACCGCCCCCGCCGCCTGGTCTCCCCCGCCCGCCACCACCGGCGTCCCCGCCGCGAGCCCGGTGGCCTCGGCGCCGGCGCGGGAGAGGCGGCCGGCGACGGCCGGCCCTTCGTGGGCCGCGGGCAGGCTCGCGGGATCGATCCCCACCTGCGCGAGCAGCTCCGCCGACCAGCGCCGCCGGGTCACGTCGAAGAGCAGGGTCCCCGACGCGTCCGCCACGTCGGTGGCGCGCTCGCCGGTAAGCCGCCAGCGCACGTAGTCCTTGGGCAGCAGCACCGTCCGCACCCGCTCCCAGTGCGCCGGCTCCTCGTCGCGCACCCACAGCAGCTTCGGCAGGGTGAACCCCGTCAGGGCCGGGTTGCCGACGAGATCGATCAGCCGCGCCGCCCCGACCTCGTCGGTCAGCCGCCGGCACTGGGCGCCGGTCCGCTGGTCGCACCAGATGATCGCGGGGCGCACGACCGCCCCCGCCGCGTCGAGCAGCACCGCGCCGTGCATCTGTCCCGAAAGCCCGACGGCCCGGACGGCTCCGGGCGCCGTACCCCCGGCCGCGAGGGCCGCCCGCACCGCCGCCTGCGACGCGCGCCACCAGTCTTCGGGCCGCTGCTCGGCCCAGCCGGTGCGGGGCGCGTCGAACGCCGCGTGCGGCTCGGCCGCCGCCGCGGTCACCGCGCCGTCCGCCGCGACGATCGTCGCGCGCGAGCCGCCGGTTCCGACGTCGAGTCCCAGCACCGCCATCGGGCCAACAGCATACCGCGCGCCGACTCCCGCCGCGGGGAGAAACGCGGTACCATGCGGGCGTGGAACGACCCCGAACCCGGAAAGGACGCGCACCGTGCGACACGCAGACCAGCTCGCAGCCGCGGCGGCCGCCACCCTCGCCCTCCTCGCCGGACCGACGCCGGCCGCGGGGCAGACCGCGAGGGTCCTCTACCTCACGCAGTCGGCCGCGTTCGCGCATCCCGTCCTTCCGCACTCCGAGGCGGTCTTCACGCGCATCGCGAAGGCGTCGGGCCTGGAGGTGACCGTCTCCCGCGACGCCTCGACCCTGACCGCGGCGGCCCTCGCCGAGTACGACGCGGTGGTCTTCTTCACCACCGGCGAGCTGCCCCTGGACGCCGCGCAGAAGGCCGCCCTGCTCGCCTGGGTGCGCGGCGGCGGTGGGTTCGTCGGCGTGCACAGCGCCACCGACACCTTCTACGAGTGGCCGGAGTACCTCGGGCTGATCGGCGGCTACTTCGACGGCCACCCGTGGCATCAGGAGGTCACGGTGCGGGTCGAGGACCGGGAGCACCCCGCCACCCGGCACCTCGGCGCGTCGTTCCGCATCCACGACGAGATATACCAGCACCGCGACTGGTCCCGCGGCAACGTCGACGTGCTGCTGAGCCTCGACACGCGATCGGTGGACATGAACGCGCCGGGCATCCGGCGCGCCGACGGCGACTTCGCCCTCGCCTGGACCCGGCAGGAAGGCGCCGGCCGCGTCTTCTACACCGCCCTCGGCCACCGCCCGGAGGTGTGGAACGACCCGCGCTTCCAGACCCACCTCCTGCAGGGCGTCGCCTGGGCCGCCGGCGCCGACACGCCCGCCGCCGACGGCCTGACCGCCGAGGAACGGGCCGACGGCTGGGCGCTGCTGTTCGACGGCGAGAGCCTCGCGGGTTGGCGCGGGTACCAGCGCGACGCCGCGCCCGCCGACGCCCTCTCCTCTGCCCCGTGACACGTCCGTCCGAACGTGTTGGCCTTCAAGAATGGAGCTTCGCAGTGGCTCTACGTGTCCATGCGGCAGAGGGCTGGCTTGGGGCTAGCTTCTCGACGCCGTGAAGGCGGTCAGCGGCGCCTGGGCCATGAAGTCGTTCCAATAGGGATCTTCGTGCTCGGTCGGCTCGAGCATGGCGTCGACCCAGCGGAAGTCCTCAAACCCGGCGGCGCGCGCCGCCGCGGCGTAGGTGGCCGGCTCCAGGTAGTAGTTCTCGAACTCGAATGCCCGGCCGTCGTGGTTGGTCATCCGGTACACGATGACGTCGCCCTCGCGCGGGGGATGTTGCGGGCAGGTCCTCTCGAATCCGTACTCCGCCAGCGAGGCTCCGGGCCGCGGCGGGCGCCGGACGTTGTCGTTGAATCCGACGAGCCGGCCCCCCGATCGCAGCGCGCGGTAGCAGGCGCTGAACTGGCGATCGAGCTCGTCGCGGGTCCGCGCGTAGTTCAGCAGATAGATCGCGGTAACGACGTCGACCGGCTCGTCGGGGGTGAACGCGGCGGCGTCCGCCTGGACGTACCGGCAGCCGATGGGGTCCTTGCGCTCTTCCGCCTCGGCCAGCGCGACCATGCCCTCGGAGATGTCCACGCCGGTCACCGCGGACGCGCCGCCCCGCTTGAACTGGCGGGCATAGACGCCTTCGCCGCAGGCGAGGTCCAGCACTGTCCTGCCCCGCAGGTCGCCGAGGAGATCCATGATCGTGTAGCGTTCGATGAAGTGGCGGAACAGCAGCCATTTCGATTCGCGGTACTGCTCGGCGATGGTGTCGTACGCGTGCTCTCCGGTCATTGCGCCGTCTCCAACATTCGGGGGCCGCGTGTGCGATGATACCACAAACGCCTCGTCGCCGCCCGCCCGGGGGGGCGGCGCACACGGCGCGCCGCGGCGCGCGATCATCGGGGCGGGATGCTCCAACGTGTCGATCGTGAACCTGCAGGGCGGCGTCGTGACCCGCGGCGTGTCGTTCGACGTCCCGCGCCTGAAGGGGGCGCCGTACCTTGATCCCACCGCGGGCCGTGCGCGTGGACACTCTATTCGGGCCACGGATTGACAATCGTGACGGGAGTCGACGCGAAGCGGCGAACGTTGCGTGTCGCGACGTCGGCTCGGCGAGCCAGGGCGATTCCGCATATCATGCCGTCGCGCAAGTCGATCCGGCGTCCGGCGCTCTGAAGTTCGGCCATCAACGTCGCGGTGTGTTCGGCGGCGGAGGAATCGAAATCGACCACCCTGCCTTGCAGGTCTTCGTCAAGCAAGGCGTCGAACAGCGCCGACAGCCGCCTCTTCCTGGTCCCCGCGGTCATGCGGGCGATGCCGTACCGAACCTCGAACACCGTAATCGCCGTCGTCCAGATCGAACGCGGCGCCTGTTCGTCCAGCCATCGGACGACGTCCGCGTCCGGTCGGTCCAGCATGAGCGCGGAAACGACGTTCGTGTCGAGAACGATCATCTGCCGGTCTGCTGGAAGTGAACCGGTCCGATTGACGCCCCGCGAAGTTCCTCGAACGGCGCTTCCAACCGTTCGCCTCTGAACCGATTGGCGATGCGAGTGCCGAGGCGCGGTTCATCCGGGCCCGGACTCGGCAGCTCGACGACCTGGCTGTCGTTCTCCGGCGAAAGTCGGTGATGCCCCCAGAGCCGGACGTCGTCGTCGTGGGTGAAGAGAATCACCTGCGTGGACGTACTGATAGCCAACAGGGTCTCCAGAATCAAGCGCCGTCGGTGGGCGTCGCAGGCGCCGACGGGGTCGTCGAGAATCAACGGACAGGTCTCGTCTTCCCCCGCGACGAGATGGCGGCACAGCGCCAGCCGCAGAAGCAGGTATAGCTGCTCCGTCGTTCCGTGCGACAGCAGTTCGGCGTTCCGCCAGTCTCCTTGCGGAGCGCATACTTCGACCGACAGGGTTTTCGGGTCCACGCGGCAGTCGACGTAGCGTCCGCCGGTGACCTCCGACAGCCGTTCCAGAAGAGTGCTTCGCAATACGCCGGCGACGTCCCGATGCACACGCTCCTGGGCGTTTTCGAGGAAACTTGCCGCGTTCGCCAGCGTTCGGTCGAGATCCTGAAGACGTTTCAACTGCTGCCCCGCATTTTCGTAGTCGTCTTCGGCATCCGCTATGTCCGGCAAGCCCTTGGCGAACTGGCGTACGCCGCCCCTTGCATCGTTCAGTCGCGCTTGCGCGTCCTTCTCCTCGTTCAACAGCCGTTCCAGGCCGCCCTCGTCGGCGCGCGCCGCGTTCAGGTCCGCGTCGTCGCATCCGTCGAGCAGTTCGCCTGCTTCGGTCCGCTTGGCGCCGGCATCCTGTTCGACGTCTTCGAGCGACTGCCCGGCCAATTGGATCTGCAAATCGCTCCAGCTTTCGTCCTTCGCCGCGGCCCGCGCCAGCCGCTCCTGCCTCTTTCTTTGCCAGACGCGCAGGGCCCGGGCTTGCGTACCGGCGTCCGCTGGCTGAATGCCTGTGGCGGCGGCGACGCCGTGCACTTTCTGCTGCAGATCCTGATGGCGTCCGACGGCGTCGCGGTAGGCCGCGTCATCCGCGCGGCGCCGGCCGATTTCGTCGTCCACGTGGCCGAGGCGTTCGGTCAGGACGGCCTCCCGCGCCGCGTGGGTGTCCCGGGCCCCGCGCCTGCCTCGTTCCAGGGCCCACCAGATGCAGCCGATTCCGGCGGCGGCGGCGGCCGCACCGCCGACGAACACCAGCCACGACGTCCGGGTCTGGAAACAGACACCCGCGGCGCCGAGAAGCCCGAGTCCAATGGCCAGGGGCATTCGCGCCGGCCGCCGTCGTGGCCGGGCCGAAGCGAGCAGGCGCTGTTCCTCCGCGACGGACGCCCTTTGGACTTCCAGCTCCTCGCACGTCTTGCCTCGCGGCGGCTCGGGCCGCGTCGCGGCCTCCCAGGCTCCGATGGCGGCCGCTACCCGGTCGGCGAGATCGGCGTCATCGACGGGCTTGCGGGGCGGTCCGTCAGCGTGACGTCGGCCCAGTTCGAGTACGCGCCGAAGCCGCCGCTCGGCCGCCGAAGCGGCGCTCTCGGCCTGCAGGGCGCGAACCGCCCGTATGCGGCGCCGGTGCGCTTCGACTTCCGCCTCCAGTTCCTTGACCGCGCGTCGGCGGCGGAGGTACTCGCCGTGCGCCTCCCTGGCGTCGGTCAGCCGGGTGCGGGCGTCGGCAACCGCCTTCGATGCGATGCGAAGGGGCCTGGTGGGTGCGCGCGGGGAACCGATCTGCAATTTCCGATAGTCGTTCAACCGGAGCAGCGCCTGGGCGGCCGTGGCGTCCTTGTCCGCTTTGTCCGCGGCTTTCTGCAGTGAATCCTGAAGGGCGTCCGCTCCGTTGCGTACGCCGAGCATCTCCGCCTGGCGAACGCATGCGGTGTTCAGGAACGACACCCTGTTCAGGCCGAGCCAGCGTGATCCGTCCAGTGTGCCGTCCAGGTTGATTTCGTCCGAGTAGTCGCGGTTCGCCAGGTCCGCGTCGCGCGCCTCGCCGCTCCTGGCGGCGAGGTCCTGACGCAATGCGATCCGGCGTCCGTCCGCCAGAGCGACGACGACTTCCACCTCCCATCCTTCCGGGCCATGCCAGGGTTTGCGGCGTTCCTCGAACTCCCGGTCCTCCCTCCTCCGCGCACCCTTTCCATGCCGTATGCCGCACAGACCCGCGTGCAGCGCGGCGTGCCAGCTCGACTTGCCGGATTCGTTCGGGCCATGGACGACGTTCATGCGCGCCGTCAGCTTCAGCGGCGGCGCGCCTCGGAACGGGCCGAAGGCATGGGCGGTCACCGACTCGAAGCGCATCAGAGAACATCCAGGTCGGAGCGCCCGTCCAGCGCTCTCAGGCCCGCCGTCACCACGCGGCGCCGTTCGTCTTTCGGCAGGTTCGATTCCATGACGTCGTTGACGAATCGACCCCGCACGGTGCGTTCCCGCCTGATGGCGTCGATATCGTAGGCGGGCCGCAGGTCGTCGTAACGAATCTGCGCCGCGTCGAAGCGATTCTCCAGCGAGGTTCGCAAGTCGGCTTCCCGCAGGTCGACGTGGGGGTCGACGTCGCCATGCACGGTCAGGCGCACCATGCCGCGCAGTCCGTCGATGCCGCGGGCGAGGCGGTCGCGAACGGCTTGCCGCGAGCCGCACCCGCTCACGTCGAGATGGAGGTCGTGGACCGCGGTCGAGCATACGCGGCGGCGTTTTCGGCGGATCGCGCCGTCCTCCCGGATGGTCGCCACCACTGCGCCCCGTTCGCCTTCTTCGCCGAAGGCCAGGGGGGCCGGGTTGCCGGCATACGTGTGGTGGTCGGCGTCCCGGGGTCGGTGGTAGTGCCCGAGGAACGCATGGCGCAGCCCGGCCGTTGCAATCTCGGCGGCGTCGAACGGCGCATGTCGGGCCTTGCCGTCCTCTTGCGCCGTGAACCACGCTTCTTCGGACCCGTGGAAGAGCGCCAGGTGCAGCCCGGCGCCGGTGGTGTGGAAGTCCTTCAGGAAATTGCCGGTATTCCGCGGCGCCAGGTGGGCGCCGCCCCAGAGGGTCAGCCCGGGGCGCAGTTCGATGCGCTGCAGGCGCGGCTCCCGGAACACGTGGACGTTCGCGCTCCAGTCGTTCGTCGCGTAGATGCTCTCCGGTCCGTACCAGTCATGGTTGCCGGGCGCCAGGAAAACCGGCAAGGGCGCGATGCCCGCGAACGTGTCCTTGAGGAACGCGGCGGTGTCGGGAGTGACCCGATCGTGTTCGTAGAGGTCGCCGGCGCAGAAGATCGCGTCGGCCTTCGCATCCACGGCTACGCGGACGATGCGGCGCAGGGTGTCCCGCAATTCCTCGCGGCGGTTGCGGGCGGCGTCGCCGTGGGCGCCAGCCCAGGCAAAACCGGTGTCAAGGTGCAGATCGGCGAAGTGCGCGACCGTGAAGGGGCAACTCGCTGCCGGTCCGGATTCTTTCTCGTTCGTTCGCAATGGGGTCGAACGACGGCGGCCGTCTGTCATGCGCCTGGAAAGCCAACTCCCGGAGAAGGTTACCCCACGCGGTACGTAATGTCAACGGCCGTCGGAACCCGATCAGGATACGCGCATCGCCGCTTGCAATGCGGCGGGCCGCTCACCACGGCTGCCGGGGGGCGCGGGTATTGCCGGCGGCCTCGGCGTCCGCCCGGCGGCGAACCGGGGAGCGGCGGTTCAATCCCGGCGGCGGCCCCCCGCGCACGGAAGCGCCGCGGAGAAGACCGCGCCGCCCAGGAAGCCGGCGACGGCGAGCACCGGCGGCCAGACGTCGACGGCCGACGCCATCGAAAGGCCGCCGGGCAGCACGTCGGCGGCTATTTCGATCAGCGCGCCGACGAGCGCGCCGGCGGCGGCGCCGATCAGGGCTTTCCGCGCCGTAACACCGACGTATCCGCGCCACTTCTCCACGTCTGCCTCCTGTGTCGTCCGGTGGTGAAGCCGGCGCGGCGTTCGAGCCGCGCGCCGTCACGGGCCGGTCCACCGGTAGTCGATGCGTCCGTAGTAGTACCCGCCGCTGAAACCGAACGGGGTCGAGGGCGGGTAGAGGTTCCCGCCCCAGAAGCCGAGGGAGGGGTCCGTCGCCTTGGGATTCTCGTCCGGATAGGTGTTCAGGACGTTCTGGCCGCCGAGGGCGAACGTGACCGCTTCGCTGACCGGCCACGCGGCCTCGACGTCGACGATCGGCTTGCCGGCGTACACGAACCCGTCGCGGTAGTCGAACCAGGCGCCGTAGTAGCTCAGGCGGCCGAGCAGGCGCCAGCGCGCGGCCGCATGGTCGACGGTGACGTTCCAGCGGGTCTTCGGATGCGCCTCTTCCAGGTTGCGGACCCGGTCGGTCACCCAGTCGGGGCTCAGCAGGTCGGGGTTGACCCGCGTGACGGCGGTGTCGGTGCGGTTGAAGACGACGCTGAACGCGGTGCGGCCCCCGAGCGCGGCGGGGGTCCACGCGGCGACGACGTCGAGTCCCTGCGTCCGGGTCTCCAGATCGTTGGTGAAGAACCGGAAGTCGGACAGGCCGCGGGCGGACGCGACGCCGTCCGCGGCGAGCCGCTCCGCTTCCCGGGGGGCGAGCGTGAAGGTCCGCGTCAGGATCAGGCGGTCGGAGAGGTCGATGCGGAAGTAGTCGGCGGTCAGGGTGAACGGCCCGCCGCCGGCCACGGCTCCGGCGCTGTAGTTGACCGACCGTTCGGGGTCGAGCGGCCGGCCGCCCCGGAGCGCGGCGATCGCGGAGGTCGAGGGGACCGTGCCGACGTTGAAGAGGTCTCCGCGCGCGAAGTCGAATACCGTGGAGACGTTGAAGGCGTTCTGCTGGCCGGGCGTCGGCGCGCGGAACCCGGTGCTCAGGCTGCCGCGCAGCGCCACCGCGCCGGCGAGCGGGTAGCGTCCGGCGAGCTTGCCGTTCACCGCGCCGCCGAAGTCGTCGAAGCGCTCGACGCGGCCGGCGCCGCCGAGCGTCCATTCCCTCGCCGCGCCCTTCACCTCGACGTCGCCGTAGACGGCGGCGTTGGCGCGCCCCCAGTGGCCGGCGGCGATCGGACCGAACCCGGCGAGTCCGTTGGAGCCGACGCTGAAACCCTGGGCGGCGTAGGGACCCGCGCGCCACGAGTCGGGGTCGCCGAGACCGATCTCGAACCGCTCGCGCCGCCACTCGGCGCCGGCGGCAAGGTTGACCCGGTCGGTGACGGCGTGGCCGAGGTCGACGTTGACCCCGATCTCCTGCTGCCGGTAGCTGCCGGGACGGTGCGCGTCGGGGGTCTCCGGACCGAGCGAGGCGTTCACCGTGTTGCGGAAGAAGAAGTCGGCGGTGTTCGAGCCGGCGGCGACGCTGGCGTCCCAGCGCGTGCCGCCGGCGAGCTGCCCGCGCGCGCCGGCGACCGCGGACGCGTCGCGGACGGCGCCGCCGAACCGGGGCGTGAACCCGCCGGGGAACCGCTCCCGGAACGAGAAGCAGTCCGGGTCGGCGGCGATCCGGTCGAGCGCGGCCTGGTCGGGCGCGTCGTTCGTGACGGTCACCGTGGGGCATTGCGCCGAGCCTTCGCCCCGCGCGGCGCGCGCGTCGCCGACGAGCAGGGTCCGGCCGCCGTCGTTGCTGAACACGCCGCCGCGGGTGTTGGGGTTCCGCCAGTAGAAGAAGCTGACGACCTCCTTGCGGGCGTAGTTGGCGTGGCCGTAGAGCTGCACGCCGCCGTCGAGCAGGTGGCCGGCGTTGGCGAAGAGTTTGAGGTCGTCGTCGACGTCCGGAGAACCCCACACCTGGGCGGGGTCGCGGACGGCGGGGTTGCCGGCGGCCACGAGGGCCGCCGCGTCGCGGCGCTGCGCGCTGCGGCTGGTGGAGTTCGCGTTGCCGTACTCGGCGCTGAGGTTGAGGAAGCCGGTCCGGCCCAGCGGCAGGCCCGCGTTGCCGGCGACGGAATACGAGCCGCCGTCGCCCGCGCCGAAGGAGCCGCCGCGCAGCTCCAGGCGGCCGCCCGAGCGGTCGTCCGCGAGCAGCAGGTTCATCACCCCGGCGATGGCGTCCGAGCCGTACTGCGCGGCCGCGCCGTCGCGCAGTATCTCGACCTGCCGCAGCGCGATGGCGGGGATGGCCGAGAGGTCCGGCCCCTGGGCGCCCTCCTGCATGCCGTAGGCGTCGTTCCACGCGATGACCGCGCCCCGGTGGCGGCGCTTCCCGTTGACCAGCACCAGCGTGTGGTGGGGCGCGAGGGCGCGCAGATGCGCCGGACGGACGACGGCGGCGGTGTCGCCGTCCTCCTGCGGGTTCACGTTGAACGACGGCGCGACCGCGCGCAACTGGTCGGCGAGGTTGGCGCCGCCCTGCCGGACGAAGTCGGCGCCGGGGATGGCGTCGACCGGCGCCGTCGAAGCGACGACCGACCGCGGCCGCGCCCGCGTGCCCACGACCACCACCGCTTCGGCGAACGGCGGCGCCGCCGCCTGGGCATCCGCCGATTCGGCCTGTCGCGCTGTCGCGTCCGTCGTTTCGGCTTGCCGCGCCGGCGCGTCCGTCGTTTCGGCCTGTCGCGCTGTCGCGCCCGTCGTTTCCGCCTGCCGTTCCGACGCGTCCGTCCGGTTCCGTTGCGCCTCTTCCCGAGTCGGCCGCGTCCCGCCGCGGTCCTGCGCCGCGCCCGGGAACGGCAGCCCGCACAGCAGCGCGAGGAGACACGCCGCCGGGGTTCCTGCCCGTCCGTTCATGGGTTCCCCAGCGTACACCACGCCGCCGCCCACCCCGCTCTCACACGTAGCCGAACAGCGGCGGGAAGACGACGACGACGACGGCGGCCCACACGGCGTAGACCGGCAGGTAGGCCGTCTGCCAGGCCTCGAGGGCCGCGAACGGGCCGCGGCCGGCGAGGAAACGGGCGTACAGCCACGCCGACCACGTCAGGTTGACCAGCAGCAGGAGGTTCTCGCCCAGCGCCGCGACCCGGTTCGGGCTGAGGCCGAACTCGGAGATCCGCCCGGCGATGGCGGCCAGCGCCACGACGTCGGCGACGAGCGCGCAGAGCACGAGCAGCAGCAGCAGCGCGTCGAAGGGGCCCGGCGGGGCCTGCGCGTCGCGCGCCGAGACGGCGTAGAGCAGCAGGCCGAGGACGACGGCCAGGAGCAGGTTGAAGCCGATGAGCACCCTCCGCTCCACGCCGATGCCGGCGCCGGTCCACACCAGGGTGGCGAGGAAGACCAGCAGCATGGCCGCGAACAGCGGCGTGAACAGGCGCGTCAGCACCGGGGCCATGTTCTCGACCACGCTCTGCTTGGCCTCCACGAGCCGCGCGGCGACGACGACCGCCCCCATGCCCCCGCACGGGAGCAGCCAATGCAGCACGAACCACTCGACGTCGACGCCGATGGCCGCGAACGTGATGAAGGTGAAACCGGTGAGCACGCCGCCGCCCAGGGCCATCAGCACGCAGTAGATGAACAGTTCGCCCGAGAAACGCACGAAGTCCATGCGTCCGCCCCCGTCGCGCCAGCGCCCGCCGGCGTAGGCCACGCCCACCACCAGCCACAGGGCGATCGGCAGGTGCAGCGCGGCCAGCACCTGCGTGTGGCCGTCGGGCGTGAACGGAAAGGCGTTGACGACGAGGAGGGCGGCGGCGAACGCCAGCGCCAGCCGCAGGCCGTCGGCCCGGCGCAGCCCGCGCTTCCAGGCGAAGTAGCCGGCCAGGAACGGCAGCACGAAGAGGCTGAGGTTGGAGTAGTAGAACGACTGGAACTCTTCGTCGGGCTTGACCATGGGCGGTTGGCCGAACAGCTCGGGCAGCTTGTGCGCGAGCCCCGCGGCGGCGGCCAGGCCCGCGGCCACCAGCGTCTCGCGGGAGGCCCGCCGCGCGGTCTCGCCGGCGCCGTCGGGCGCGACCACGAGCTGCTTCCACAGCCGTTCGGAATGCTCGCGCGCGAACTCGCGCGACACCGCGTCGAGGTTGCCCATGCGCTTGACGGCCACGAGGAACGCCTCGTCGGCGTCGAGGCCGGTGGCCCGGAGCGCCGCGACCCGGTCGCGCAGGTGGCCTTCGAGCTCCTCCACGTCGGCGTCGCGGATCGCCGGGCGCCGCCGCAGCCAGCTCCGCCACTGCGCGATCTGCGCTTCGAGCGCGTCGTCCTGCGTCACCATGCCGGTTCGAGCCTCCATCGCGGCGGCGCCGCCGCCTCGGGCGCCGCGGACGACGCCATCCAGATTCCGCGCAGGGCGGCGTCCACCACCTGCCACTGCCGCCTCTGCGCTTGCAGGTGCGCGCGTCCGGCCCGGGTGATGCGGTAGTACCGGCGCCGCCGGCCGCTGTCGGCGGTCACCCAGCGCGCCTCGACGCAGCCGAGCCGCTCCAGGCGGTGCAGCACCGGATAGAGCATGCCGTCGGTCCACTGGAGGCGGCCGTCCGACAGCTCGCCGACCCGCTTGATGATCGCGTAGCCGTAGCTGTCGCCGCCGGCCAGGATCGCCAGCACGAGCGGCGCGGCCGAGGCGGCCACCAGGTCGCGGCTGATGTTCATCTTCTTCATGTCCTGCTGCTTCGCCCGGAATCGCGTTCTTTCATTATACATAACACGGCAATGCATGAGAGCGCAACGTAGTGGAAGCCGGCCGCCGAACCGGCCGGCGGTTCCGCCACGCGGGCGCCGTGGCGGGTTGCTGGGGCGCGCCCCCTCGAGGAGGTTCGAGTTCCCCGCGCGAGCGCCGTGGCGGGGCTGGTCGGGCGGGCAGCGGCGGTTCCGCCGCGCGGGCGCCGCGGCCGGGACAGCGCAGGAAACGGTCCGTGGTCCGGGTGGTTCCGTCCCGCGCGGGCGCCGTGGCGGGCGGGGAGGAGAAGCCGGCCCGGTGGCCGTTCCGCCCGGAATCGTCTATCCTGACCGCCTCTGCCGGGCGGCCGCCGGAACGCGCCCGCCTGGCGTTCGCAGACCCTCGCCGCCGCCGTGGAGCAGCCCATGCCTGACCGCCCTGTCCCGAACCCGACGACCCTCGCGCTCGCGTGCGCCGCCGCGTGCCTGGCGGCGGCTTCCGTCGCCGCCGCCGAGGACTGGCCGCAGTGGCGCGGCGTCGACCGCGACGCGGTGTGGCGCGACACCGGGATCGTCGAGCGGTTCGCGGACGGCGGCCTGGTCGTCAAGTGGCGCACGCCGGTGCGCGGCGGCTTCGCGGGGCCGGCGGTGGCCGGGGGGCGCGTCTTCGTGCTCGACTACCGGGAGACGCCGGGCAGCCGCACGATGGACGGCCACGAACGGCTGGTGGCGCTCGACGAGGAGACCGGCGACGTGTCGTGGACGCGCGAGTGGCCGGCCGCGTACCGCAACATCCACTTCAAGTTCGCCATCGGCCCGCGGGCGACGCCGACGGTGGACGGCGACCGCGTGTACGTCCTCGGGGCGGCGGGCATGCTGTCGTGCTTCGACACCGGGACCGGCGACCTCGTCTGGCGCGTCGACACCGCCGCCGACTACGGCGTGACGGTGCCCGTGTTCGGCGTCTCGCAGTCGCCGCTGGTGGAGGGCGGCCACCTCATCGCGCTGCTCGGCGGCGAACCGGACGCGATGGTCGTGGCCTTCGACAAGGCGACCGGCGCCGAGGCGTGGCGGGCCATCGAGACGACCTCGGAACCGGGCTACTCGTCGCCGATCGTGATTACCGCCGGCGGCGTGCGGCAGTTGATAGTCTGGCACGCGGCGGCGGTGACGTCGCTCGACCCCGCGACCGGCTCCGTCTGGTGGCAGCACGACTTCGTGGTCCCGAGCGGGCTGACCATCGGGACGCCGGTGCGCAGCGGGCGCTACCTGCTGGTGACCCAGGTCGAGAACGGGGGCCTGATGCTGGCCCTCAACGCCGACCGGCCGGCCGCCCGGCGCCTGTGGGCGGGCGAGAACCCCGCCCGGACCGACCGGCCGCCCCAGGGGGCGACGCTGTCGACCCCGGTGGTCGCGGGCGACGCGCTGTACGGCCTCAGCACCTACGGCGAGTTCCGGGGCCTCGACGCGGCGACGGGCGCGCGGCTGTGGTCGACCGGACGCCTGACGCCGGAGGAGCGGTGGGCCAACTCGTACCTGGTGCGGAACGGCGACCGCTGGTTCGTCGTCAACGAGGACGGCGAGCTCGTCCTCGCCCGCTTCACGCCGGCCGGGTACGAGGAGATCGACCGGACGCACCTGCTGACGCCGACCACCCGCACCCGCGGCGGCGCTTCCGGCCGGTGGGACGACCGCGCCGTCCTCTGGGCGCACCCGGCGTTCGCCAACCGCCACGTGGTGGCGCGCAACGACGCCGAGGTCGTGCGCCTGTCGCTGGCGGCCGAGGACTACGAGTAGTCCGCGGCGGAAGGAGTGGCATGGACGCGTGCGGCGGGACCTGGCCGGTCGGATCGACGCGGTGGTCCGGCGCGTCGACGCGGTGAACACGCGGATCGGCGACGTCCTGCTGGCGGAGCGGAAGGCGTAGAGCCCACGGCGGCGCGGAAGTCGGCCCGCGTCGCGGTCCGGCCGCGGGCTGCTACGGGAGCGGGTCGAGAAAGTGGACCTCGCCGTCGATCGCCCCGGCCTCGACGCCCACCGCGGCCGATTCCGGCGACGCCATGAACGCCTCCGCCCGTTCGCGGTCCTCGACCTCCAGCAGGAAGTAGACCTGGTCCGGCGCGTCGACCGCGCGCCACACCTGCCGGACGGTCAGCCCCGCCGCGGCGCCCGCGGCCGCCTGACGGTCGAAGACGCGCTTCCACCGGTCGACGTCCCGCACGCGATTGCGGACCAGCATCACCATCGTTTCCTCCTGCCCTGACGGCCGCCCACCCTCGACCTGGACCACGTGGCCGCCGCGCCGCCGCCGCCCACCGCGCCGTTCACGAGCAGCAGGCCGCGGATGCGCCGCCGGGCGCCTCGGACGGGCGGGGACCGGCGTCGTCCGGACCGGCCGCCGGGTGGCAGCAGGCCGCGGGCGCGCCGCCGGGCGCCTCGGACGGGCGGCCGGCCACCGTCTTGCGGAGCTGATCGGCGTCGCCCGACTTGACGTACCACTCCCAGCGCGCGCCGTCGGGGTCGGCGAGCCAGGTCTCGGTCTTCTCGGCGTGGCAGCAGACGGTGTCCTCGACGCCGGTGGTCTCGAGCCCGGCCCCGCGCAGCCGCCGTTCCGCCGCCGCGACCTCTTCGGCCGTCTCGACCTCGACGCCCAGATGGTTGATCGTCGCTCCCTCGGGGCCCTCGAAGAGCACCAGCTTCAGCGGCGGGTCGGCGATCGCGAAGTTCGCGTAGCCGGGCTTCACCTTCGCGGGGGCGGCGCCGAACAGACGGGAATAGAACGCGACGGCCCGGTCGAGGTCGGTCACGTTGATCGCAAGCTGCACTCTGGACATGGGTGCTCCTTTCCGGCGGGTTTCGGGGGCGGCGGCGGGCGCCGTTCCCCCGGCGCGGCGACCGGCGCCTACCGGCCCGGCGCCGCCTGGTTCCCCGTGATTATCGCTTCGCGCAACTGCGCGGCGACGTCCGCGACGTGGCCCGGCGCATGGGGCAGCAGGATGGTGTTGGCCTTCGACGACTGGCCGACGTCCTTGAGCATGTCGAAGTACTGGGTCATCAGGATCAGGTTCATCACGTCCTGCGGGGACGTGCCGGGCACCGTCTTCTGGAACTCGTCCACCGACTCGCGGAGCCCCTCGACGATCGCCTGCCGCTGGTCGGCCACCCCCTTGCCCGAGAGGGCCTTCGCCTCCGCGTCGGCCTCGGCCGCCTTCACCTGCATGATCTTCTCGGCCTCGCCCTTTTCGCTGGCCGCGGCGCGCATCCGCTGCGCGGCGTTGATCTCGTTCATGGCTTCCTTGACCTTGGCGTCGGGGTCGATGTCGGTCACGAGGGTCTTGACGATGCCGTAGCCGAAGTCGTCCATCACCTGCGACAGCTCGGTCTTGACCGCGCCGGCGATCTCGTCCTTCTTCTCGAACACGTCGTCGAGCTTGATCCTGGGCACCCGCGCCCGCACGACGTCGAAGACGAACGCCTTGATCTGGTTGACGGGGTCGTCGAGCTTGTAGAACGCATCGTACACCTTGTCGGCCAGCACGAAGTACTGCACGGACACGATCACGCGGACGAACACGTTGTCGCGGGTCTTGGTCTCGACCTCGACGTCGAGCTGCTGCACGCGCAGGTTGACGGTGCCGGCGACCTTCTCGATGAACGGCGCCTTGACGTGCAGGCCGGCGTCGGCCAGGCGGTTGAACTTGCCGAAGCGCTGCACCACGGCGACGGTCTGCTGCTGGACGATGAAGAAGAACGGTCCGACGGTCGCGCCGAAACGGTTGCGGCTCGGCATGAGGCTGGGCATGGGTGTCTCCTGCTTGCATTACGGTCTCGCGGGCGTTCCCGTTCCGCGCTGGCCCGCATATCGGGGGCGGCCGGCCGCCGACGCCGGGTCGCGCCCCCGCGGGCAAGCCCCATCATAGAGGCAAGCTGCCTCGCGGGGGCCCGGGTTTTGCGCGCCCGATCCGGGCGGCGAACCCCGTGCGTCGCACCGAGAGCGGCGGTCCGAGTGCAGCACGGGCCGTTCGGCGCCCGGCCGTATTGCGCCGCGGCCGGCGCGGGTGTACTCTGCGAGGCACGGGCCGGTTTCCTTCGAGACGGCAGGAGGTCAGGGCCATGAGAATGCTGACGGTCGGCGCCGCCCACGAGGAGCCCTGAACCGTGTTTCACGCCGTCCCGACCGGGTGTCCCGGCCTTCTGCCGGGACGGCCCGCGGTGTCCATCGTGGTCGAAGACCGCTGGAGCGAGGTGGTCGAGGTCGTGCCGCGCGAGCGGTTCTCGCCGGTGCGGACCGCGGCCGGCCTGGAAGTGGGGCCGGCGCCCCCGCCGCGGGCGGTCCGCCGCGAGTACGCCACCCCGTTGCTCGGCACGGCCTGCGTCGTCGTCGACCCGCCGGCCGGGGAGCGCCGGTGAGCCGGCGCGCCGGGCGCCGGGGCCGAACGCGGCGGCGCCCGGGGACCGGGGCGTGCGCCGCGCCGCCGGGCGCCGTTCCGTCGGGGCGTGACGGGCGGCGGACCGCCGGGCCGCCCGGGGCAGGGGATTGTTCATGCCGAAACGGTTGCGGGCAGGTCTGATGCGGTCGCTGGCGCTGGCGGCCGGGGCGGGCGTCGCCGTCCCCGCCGCCGCCGGCGCGCCGCAGGGTGACCGCGGCGGATTCACCGGAGCGCAGGCCGAGGCCGGGCGTTCGGTCTACGCGGGCGCGTGCGCCGAGTGCCACGGGGCGGTCTTCGAGGGCGGGTCGCACGGCCCGGCGCTGAGCGGCGTCGGCTTCACGAGCCGGTGGGGCGAGCGCACCGCCGCCGAGCTCTTCGAGTACGTCCGCCGCGAGATGCCGCCGGGGCTCGGCGGCTCGTTGAGCGACGACGCCTATCTGAACGTGGTGGCCCTCGCGCTCGAAGCGAACGGGCGCGCCGCCGGGGACGTCCGGCTGACCGCCGACGCCTCCATCACCCTCGGGGGCGGTCCCGGCCCAGCGCGCGCGACCCGGGCGCAGGCCGGGGCGGCCGGCGCCGGAGCGGGGGAGGACGCCGCCGCCCGCACCACGCGGTACGGCCCCCCGCGCGCGCTCGGACCGACCCCGGTCACCGACGCCCTGCTGCAGCAGCCTCCGCCCGGAGACTGGCCGAACTGGCGGCGGACCCTCGACAACCACGGCTACAGCCCCCTCGACCAGATCGACCGCGACACGGTCGGCGGCCTCCGACTCGCCTGGGCGGTCGCCATCGAGGACGGAAACAACCAGACCACCCCCCTGGTGCGTGACGGGGTGATGTTCCTCGCCCATCCCGGCAACGTGGTGCAGGCCCTCGACGGGAGCACCGGCGACGTGCTGTGGGAGTACCGCCATCCCCTGCCCGAGGACGCCGCGCGCTACGGGGCGACCCGCACCCTCGCCCTCTACGGCGACAAGGTGTTCCTGGCCACTTACGACGCCCGGCTGGTGGCCCTCGACGCCGGCACCGGCCGGCGGGTGTGGGAGACCGTCAAGGCCGACTACACCCGGGGCTTCATGCAGTTCGGGGGCCCCGTCGTCGCGAACGGCGTGGTCGTGAGCGGCATCAACGGATGCCAGCGCTACAAGGACGAGACCTGCTTCATTACGGGCCACGACCCCGACACGGGCCGCGAACTGTGGCGCACCTCGACCATCGCCCTGCCCGGCGACCCGAACAGCGGCTCGTGGGGCGACGTGCCGCCGCATCTGCGGGCCGGCGGCGACACCTGGATTCCCGGCGGCTACGACCCGGGCCTGGACCTGTTCTACGTCGGCACCGCGCAGGCGAAGCCGTGGGTGGCGGCGAGCCGGGGCATGTCGACGCGGAACGACGCGCTGTACACCAACTCGACCCTCGCCCTGAATCCCCGCAGCGGACAGGTCGAGTGGCACTTCCAGCACGTGCCGGGCGAGACGCTGGACATGGACAGCGTCTACGAACGGGTGCTCATCGACGTCGACGGCCGGCAGTTGCTGTTCACCATCGGGAAGGACGGCATCCTCTGGAAGCTCGACCGCCGGACCGGCCGTTTCGCCGGTCTGCGCGAGACCGTGTTCCAGGACATCTTCGAGTCGATCGACCGCGAGACCGGCCGCGTCACCTACCGCCGGGACATTCGCGACGCCGCCGTCGGCGACACCGTGCCGGCGTGTCCGGGGCTGTACGGCGGGCACAACTGGCAGGCGACCGCCTACCACCCCGGGACCGGCGTGCTCGTCATCCCCCTCCACCAGACGTGCATGACGCTGACCGGCCTTCCGGTGGACATGGTCGAAGGCGGCGGCGGCGAAGCGGCGCTGCCCGAACTTCTCGAGATGCCCGGAACCGGCGGCGCCGTCGGCAAGCTCGCGGCGTACGACGTCCGCACCCTGGAAGAGCGGTGGAGCCGCGAGCAGCGCGCGGTGTTCCTGACTTCGGCCCTGACCACCGCGGGGGGGCTGGTCTTCGTCGGCGACGCCGACCGCTACTTCCGCGCCCTGGACGTCCGCACCGGCGAGGTGCGGTGGGAGACCCGGCTCGGCCACGCGGTCCACGGCTACCCCATCACCTACGCGGCGGGGGGCCGGCAGTTCGTCGCGGCGCCGACCGGGCTGGGCATCTTCAGGGGACTGACCGCCGCGTTGAATCCGGAGATCCACCAGGCCCGGACCGGCAATGCGCTCTACGTCTTCGCGCTGCCGGAGTGACCGCGTCGGGCCTCGACTTCGTCGAAGGAGCAGCCATGCGCGCAACCCGTCTCGTCTCGTCGTCCGTCGTCGCCCTGGGGCTGCTGGCCCCGGCCGCCGCCGGCGCCCAGGACCCCGCCGGCTTCGTCCCCGTCACCGACGCCATGCTGCAGGACCCGGACCCGGCCGACTGGCTGATGTGGCGGCGCACCCTCGACACGTGGGGCTACAGCCCGCTCGAGCAGATCGACCGGGAGAACGTCGGCGACCTCCGCATGGTGTGGACGCGGGCGCTGGGGCCGGGGCTGCAGCAGGGGACCCCGCTCGTCTACGACGGCGTGCTGTACATGCCGAACCCGCGGGACGTCATCCAGGCCATCGACGCGGTCACCGGCGACCTGATCTGGGAGTACCGGCGTGAGCGGCCCGACGACCTCGCCGAGTACATGATCGGCAGCCTCACCGACACGAACCGCAACCTCGCCATCCACGGCGGCCTGATCATCGACACGAGCGGCGACGACTACGTCTTCGCGCTCGACGCGCAGACGGGCGAGCTGGTGTGGGAGACGCAGGTGCTCGACTACCGCGTGCATCCCGCCAACCAGACCTCCGGCCCCATCGTCGCCGGCGGCAAGGTGGTGTCGGGCCGGAGCTGCGCGCCGAAGGGCGGCCCCCACGCCTGCGTCATCGTGGCCCACGACGCCGCGACGGGCGCCGAGCTGTGGCGCCGGCGGCTCATCCCCGGTCCCGGCGAGCCCGGCGACGAGAGCTGGGGCGGCGTGCCCTTCGAAGAGCGGAAGCACGTCGGCTCGTGGATGGTCCCGAGCTTCGACCCCGAGCTGAACCTCGTCTACGTGGGCACGTCGGTCACCTCGCCCGCGCCCAAGTTCATGCTGGGCGGGACCGATCTGGAGCACCTGTACCACAACTCGACCCTCGCCCTCGACGCCGACACCGGCGAGATCGTGTGGTACTACCAGCACCTGAACGATCACTGGGACCTCGACCATCCGTTCGAGCGGCTGCTCCTCGACACCGCGGTCGCGCCGGACCCGGCCGCCGTGCCGTGGATCAACCCGCGGCTGCAGGCAGGCGAGGTCCGCCGGGTCATGACCGGCATTCCCGGCAAGACCGGCATCGTCTACACCCTCGACCGCGCGACCGGCGAGTTCCTGTGGGCGGCGCCGACCACCGCCCAGAACGTGGTCAGCGGCATCGACGGCGCGACCGGGGCGGTCACCGAAAACGCCGAGCTCGTCTTCGAGCGCGAGGGGCAGGAGATGCTGATCTGCCCCAGCTTCGTGACCGGCGGCAAAGACCACGAGGCCGGCGCCTACAGCCCCCTGACGGGCCTGATGTACTACCCGCTACGCAACGTGTGCGCGCGCATGATGGCGACCTCCGAGGGCGGGGTGACGCTCTACAACCTCGCCCAGCGCCAGCAGATTGCGCCGGGCACCGACCAGGTCGGCGCGGTGTACGCCATTTCCGCCGAGACCGGCGCCACCGCCTGGGTCTACGAGCAGCGGGCCGGCACCACGTCGCTCATCGCGACCGGCGGCGGGCTCGTCTTCGGCGGCGACGGCAACGGCCGGTTCCGGGCCCTCGACCACGAGACCGGCGAGCCGCTGTGGGAGATCAACCTGGGGACGTCGGTCACCGGCTTCCCCGTCACCTACGCGGTCGACGGCCGGCAGTACGTCGCCGCCAGCACCGGATCGTCGCTGAGTTCACGCGACAACATGCGCCTGACCCCGGAACTGCGGCCGAGCAGCGGCAACAACCTCTTCGTGTTCGCCCTGCCGTGACCCCGGTGCGCGCCCGTCGGCGGCGCGGGTCCGCGCTCCCGGCGCCGTCCGCATGAGGTCCTTCACCGCCCTGCTGAAGCTCGTCGGCGGGGGAATCATCGTGCTCGCCTTCGCGTTCTGGCAGACCCCCGCGGTCTGTCTGGCGCGGTGGTTCCCCCGCGCCGCCCGCCGCTGGGCCAACCGCGTCACGTCCCTCTGCTGCCGGGCGTTCCTGCGGCACTGGGGAATCGGGGTCACGCTGCGGAACGCGCGCCGCGCCCCGCCCCCGCGGACGGTCCTCTACGCGGCCAACCACCTGTCCTATCTCGACGTGCTGGTGCACGCATCCCTCTTCCCCTCCACGTTCATCACGTCGCGGGAGATGCGGGAGACCCTGTTCCTGGGCCACGTCTGCCGGTTCGCGCTCTGCTTCTTCGTGGACCGGAAGAACCGGAGACGGCTGGCGCAGGAAATCCGGGCCGTCGCCGCCCTGTTGGAGAGCGGCATCCCGGTCACCCTGTTCCCCGAGGGCGCGGCCGGCGCCGGCGCCGGCGTCCAGCCCTTCCGGAGCCCCCTGTTCAAGGCGTGCGCCGCCGCGGGGACGCCGGTGCTTCCCCTGACCCTGAACTACCGCGCCCTCGACGGGTCCCCCGTCGGCCCCGGGAACCGCGACGTCGTCTGCTGGTACGGGGGTATGGCCTTCTGGCCCCACGTCTGGCGGCTGCTCCACCACCGCCGCATCGAGGTGGACGTGGTCGCCGCCCCGCCCATCGTCGACGCCGACTACCGGGCGCTGGCCGAGAAGACCCGCGAGGCGGTCGCCGGCTCCTACCTGCCCGTGGCGTAGCCCGCACGCCGCCCAACGCGATCACATACGACCCACCATTCGGCAACGGCGACCGACGAGGCGCTCGACGAGGGCCGGCGCTGGTTCCGGGCCAGCCGTGATCGGCGGCCGGCGTCGTCATTGACGTATTTCGTGTCCACGTACTGCCGTTCGAGGCGCACGCCGCGCACCTGTTCTTCCAGCTCGTCTTCGCGGCGCTACTACGAGCGCGGAAGCCTCCCGATCACGACCGCCGACGACCCCCGCCGCGCCGACGCCACCTGCCGGGCCAGCGTCGTCTTGCCGACCTGCCTGGCCCCCAGCAGGGCCACCACCGGCGCCTCGGAGAGTCCGGCGGTGACGGCGTCGAGCAGGGTCCGCCGCGCCACATGTCGTTGCATATCAAACTATTACCATAAGATATTCAACAACGACACGCCGCACCCCTCGACGGCGCGCCGATGAGCCGACCCCACGCTGGCGCCTGCGGCCGAATTCGGGCGGCTTGCGGGTTTCCCGGACACCGCGGCTGGCGGTAAAATGGGCGCGTTCGCCGCGGCCCCGTGGTCGGACCATTCGCGGCGCCGCCGCCCGCCACACGCCAACGGAGCCCTTTCATGCATCTTGCACGATCGCTCGGAACGACCGTCCCGATCCTCGTCCTCGCCGCCGCGGCCTTCCCCGTCGAAGCGCAGGTGGCGCCCCTGGACGACCCCCTGCCCGACCCGATCCGGAAGGGTGACCTGGTCGTGGCGGCGACCGGGTTCGTGCGCGCCCCGGCGACCGCGGATTCGGCCGCCGACGCCATGACCAACGACGCCTACGCCCGCATCCAGTACCTGGCGCCGCTCGGGGACGGCTCGGGGCGCCTCGTCCTCAACGACCTGCGCGGTCTGCTGTACCTCACCGACGAGAGCGGGGCGGCGCCGACGACCTATCTGGACGTCCGCACCCGCGACGTCGGCTTCGACGACTCGATGTTCCCCAACGAGACGGGTCTGGTGGGGGTTGCCTTCCACCCCCAGTTCGCCGCCGCCGGCACGCCGGGGTTCGCGAAGTTCTACACGGCGTACAGCGCCCGGTCGGACAGCGGACGCGCAGACTACCTGGACGACGACGCCGGGAGCCACGAGAGCGTGATCCGGGAGTGGACGGCCGACGACCCGGGGGCGAACGTGTTCAGCGGCACTTCGCGCGAGGTCTTCCGGATCGGCCAGTTCGCCCCCAACCACAACGTCGGGACCATCGCGTTCAATCCGACGGCGGCCCCGGGGTCGCCGGACTACGGGATCCTCTACGCCAGCCTCGGCGACGCCGGGTCGGCCTACGACCCCCGCGACTTCGGCCAGTCCCTCGCCGCGCCGCATGGCGCGATCATCCGCATCGACCCGCTCGCCGGCGGAGACGACCGGGGTTACGGCGTTCCGGCGGACAATCCCTTCGCGGGCGAGGCAGGTGTCGCCCCCGAGATCTGGGCCTACGGTCTGCGGCATGCGCAGCAGTTCTCCTGGGACGCCGACGGCCGCATGTTCATGGGCGACATCGGCCAGAACTCGGTGGAAGAGATCAATCTGGGCGTGCCCGGCGCCAACTACGGCTGGCGGCTGCGGGAAGGCACGTTCGCCACGGGGTACGCGGTCGGTCCCGGGCGGCCGGGACGGCTGTATCCGCGCCCGGCGCAGGACGAGCATCCCTTCGTGTATCCGGTGGCCCAGTACGACCACGACGAGGGCTACGCCGTCGGCGGCGGGTTCGTCTACCGCGGCCGGGCCATCCCCGCCTTGCAGGGCAAGTACGTCTTCACCGACTTCCCGCGCGGCCGCGTGCTGTACATCGACGCGGACGCGCTCGTGCCCGGTCAGCCCGCCGAGATCCGCGAACTCCGCCTCGTGATCGACGGCCGGGAGCGCGACCTGGTCGAGGTGGCCGGGGTCCCCAACACCTACGCCCCGGGCGACCGGGCGGACGCGCGCCTGGGGATCGACTCGGCGGGAGAGCTCTATCTGCTGACGAAGAGCGACGGCTGGGTCCGGAAGCTGGAGCCGGCCCCGGCGCGGTAACCCAAGTTAACAGCCCAAAAAACCAGCCCTTTAGAATCAGTGGTTTACACCGACAGAAATCCTCGAGTGGCACTACAAAACGATCGGTAAACCGTTGAGAGCGGCTGTTCAGATGAGGGTCTTGCGCACGCCGCCGGGGTGCGGGTCGACGCCGAGGGCGTCGCAGATGTCCCGCTGTTCGGGTTCGGCCCGGGTGGCGGTGCGGACGTGCAGCGTGCGTCCGTCGGGTCGGCGGAAGGTGGCGGTGACGCGCTGCTGGCCGTCGAGGATGCGGCGCAGCGTGGTCCAGCTGGCGTGTTGTCCGTGTCGGCGCAGTCGGGTTCGGATGACCTGCACGAGCTGGCAGGCGATGACGGTGATGAACAGGTGCCGTCGGCCCGCCGGGGCTTGTGGTGGTAGATGGGGCGCAGGCCGAGTTCGGACTTGAGGGCCCGGAAGACGGCCTCCACGTCGGTGAGGGTGGTGCAGGTGCGCCACAGGGCGTCTTCGTCCCACTCGGTCTCGCTGCTGCGCAGGCAGCAGACGCCCGGGTGGGTGGCCATCGAGCCGTTCAGGGGACGGCAGGTCCAGGTGACGGCGACGGCGTTCGTGCCGGTTTCGTCGGCGGCGACGGCGATCTGATAATGCGCGGCGACGCGGGAGTGTTTCGCCTGCAAGCGCCCGATGCGCTGCCAGACCTGGTCGAGTCGCTTGCGGGTGCGGGGGCGCGCGAGTCCTGCATTGAGTTGGGTCAGGGCGGCCTCGAAGCGGGCGGCGAAACGCTCGACGATGGCCTGTTCCTTGTTGGCGCGCTCCTCGGAACAGCAGTACAGGCGCACTTCGTCGGGGTCGGTCGAGACCACCCTGTGCAGGTGCACGGTCTGCCGGGAGCGGGTCTGGATGGCGACGGCGGCCTCGGGGTCGAACCGGCGCTGCCGTTCGCGGCTGACGACCAGATAGCGGTAGCCGTGGTCGCGCAACCACTGCACGCTGGTTTCGGTGGCGACGCCGCGGTCCATGACCACGAGGGCGCCGGGCGGGGCGCCGAGCGCATCGAGCATGCCGACCAGCGTGCGGTGTTCCCGGACGTTGCCGGCGAAGACTTTGGAGCGGCGCACGAAGCCGCTGGCATCGAGCATCAGGCCGAGGGTCAGCAGCGGACAGTCGCTGCGCTTCTCCTTCGAGTGTCCGCGCTGCGCCTGCGGCTGCCCGCCCGCCCGCCTTCGAAGCAGGTGTTGGTCAGGTCGTAGAGGGTCACCGTGGGCTGCAGGTCGAACAACCCCATCGCGCGGTCGAACAGATGCGCCTCGATCGCCTCGCGGTGCTTCACCAGGGCGTCGGAAGCGCGGTAGAGTTGCATCGCGCTGACGGTTTCGAAGTCGACGCCGAGCAACTCTCCGAGGCCGCTGCGTTCTTGCAGCCAGCGGTGTGTTTCGCGCTCCGAGGCCGGATGGGCCAGACGCCCCACGAGGGCGCCGGCCGCCGCCGCGCGCAACGCGCCGTTGACGCCGAGGTCGGTCAGCAGGGCGGTCAGGCCCAGTTGCTCCAGCGCCCACAGTCCGACCTGCTCGACGCCGACGCTGCGGGGGCGGACCAGACGCAGCGAGTCGACGTCGACGGGCTGCACGTCGGCCCGTTCGGCTGCCGGTCCGCCCGTCTGTATGCCGCGGGAGACCAACTGCGCGGCTGCGCGCTGCGCTTCGCGTTCGACCGCGTGCGGGCTCTCGGCGACCAGGGGCGCCTGTCCGGTCAGGACCTCCTCGATGCGGGTGCACAACTGCGGCCATTGGGCCTGTGAGATGTCGAAGTGGCGTCCGAGATTGAGCAGGGTGCGCTGCCGGACGGTTTTCCGACGCGCTCGGAGTGGACGAGGCGATGGACGAAGTAAGGCGTGCCGTTTTCGGTACGTCGTGTTTGGGTGCGGCGAATGAACACGCCCCCACGATAGCGGGTGCGCGGCCCCAAGTCAACAGTTTATTGAGAATTATGGCACTACATTTGGTATCTCGAAACCCCGATCCTTTAGAATCAACAAGTTACAGGGACGAAACCTCCAAAATACCGCCTAAATCGGCAAAATGACCGGGGATCTTGTTAAACTTGGGGTAATGTAGCGCAGGCTGGGCTTTCCAAAGAACCCGCGCACAAGGGCGGGCGTTTGCTGCAAGGAGCGCAGATGGCTGATGACGTAGCGCTTGAGCTCCTCTGGCGTTTGCAGCAGGCGCTTGCGAACACCATGCGTCTTCAAGTGATTCCATACCAACTCATCCGGATTCAGCTCCGGGGAATACGACGGCAGGAAAAACAGCCGCAGGCGGCCGTTCGTCGACTGCACGAACTCATCGACGAGCCGCGCCCGATGCGCGGCATGCTGGTCGACGATGAGGTAGATCGGGTGGGTCTGGTTGTGCAGCAGTCGCTTGAGAAACTCGATAAACCGTGCCGCCGTCATCCGACCGTCGACCACCATGAACCGCAGTGCGCCTTGCGGACTCACCGCGGAAACCAGGTTGAGCCCGAAGCGTTTCCCCGTGGCCGGCACCACCGGGGTCTCGCCCTTCAACGCCCACGTCGTGCCCGCATGGCCTTGGGATTTCACCGACGCCTCGTCCGCAAAGAAAATCTGCGCTCCTGCCGCCAGGGCCTGCGCCCGAATCGCCGGATAGGTGATCGTCAACCACTCCTGCACTCGCGCCGCCACCTGTTGAGTGACCCGACGGACAGGCCGCTGCGGTGTCAACCCCATCGACCGCAGCAGCCGCCCGACCGATCCCACGCTCAGCGTCACGCCATACTGCTGCTGAATCAGATCGCGGACCATCGCCCGCGTCCAGAGCGCGAACTCGAACTTCAGTTGCAGCGGGTTGTTCCGGGTCACCGTGCGATACACCCAGGCACGCTGCTCCTCGGTCAGCTTGGGCGGCCGGCCCGGAATCGGCAATGCCCGCAACGCTTCGATGCCCCCCGCACGGTACTTTGCCAGCCAGTTGTACACAACCGTACGGGCGAAGCCCAGCACCCGCATGACCTCGGAGGGGCTCTCGCCGTCCTCCGCGATTCGCTGGACGGCCCGAATCCGAATGGCTTCAAGCGCTTTGTGGTCAAGGGCGCGACCATCACGTTTTGTCATGCCAGCCATTATACCATATGTCAGGATATTTTTCGCCGCCTTAAATACATGCTGAAGCTGAATGAAGTCCAGCTTTGTGGCATCAAGTCCACGTACTGGCGCGAGTTCCTGAAGACGTTTCAGGAAGGCACGACAGATGAACGAGCGCGTGGGGCTCTTGAACGTTTGAGGCGCAGAGTCGAGAACGCCGTGGACCATCCGGCGCCGAAAGCGCAAGCGGCGCTAGCCATCGTCAACGAGCTCGAAAGACTTCTCGACTTGGCGGACTGACCGTGGCGCGCATGTCTACGCGGGCCAAAGGCGAACGGCCGGAAATAATCGACAGGGAACGACGGCGAATCGTACGAGGAGCGGCGAGGCCCGCCGGCGGCGGCCGGGAAGGCGACACGACGAAAGATATCCCGTGAAAAGCGATGAAGACGAAAGAGAGGCTCCGAACGGAGACCGCGTGTCGGGGATCGGGGCGGCCGATCCGCGCACGTCGGGTCCGGCGCCGTGCGCCCGCCGGGCGGGGCCGGACGGGTTCCGTGCTACGCTGTTCCGCATGAGCAGAGACAGGACGTGGTTCGGCGTCGGCGCGGTGGTCGCGGGACTGATCTCGGCGTCGGCGCAGCCGGTGGCGTCGGCGCAGACCGCGCCGTCAGGCGCGGCGGCGCGGCTGACCCTGGACGCTTTCCGCGGCGGGGGCGCGGCGTGCTACGACCGGTCGGCGCAGCCGCAGACCGCGGTCGTCGACAGCCACCTGCACTTCCGGCCGTTCGGCGGACCGGCCGTGCCGTTCGAGGAGGTCGTGGGCTACCTCGAAGCGACCGGCGTCCTGTTCGCCAACGTGTACGGCATCGGCCAGATGCTGCCCGCGTCGTCCTCCTGCGCCTACTACCTGGACTGCCCGGGCACGCCGGTGACGCCGACCCTGAAGAACGACTTCGTCAACGCCGCGAACGTCGTCGCGAAGACTCCCGAGGGCCTCCACCTGACGCTCGCCATGACCTTCCCGGACCTCGCGGACCCCGACGCGGTCCTCGCCGGCATCGAGCTGCTCGACGCGGAGTACCCCGGCGTCTTCCGGTGGATGGGCGAAGTGAACCTGGTCAAGCAGGCGCTGTTCGCCAACGGGCACGAGCCGGTGCCGGTGGGCGTCATCCGGAGCTGGGCCGGCTTCATGGAGGTGCTGCGCGAGCGCGGCATTCCCCTCGCCATCCACTCCGACCTGGGGAGCGACGACGACCCGACCCGCTACCTGCCGTGGATGGAGGAAGTGCTGGACCGGTATCCGGAGAACCTCGTCGTCTGGGTCCACATGGGGCTGTCGCGGGAGCTGACGGGCATGGACCCGGCGCGGCACGCCGCCCTGATGACGTCGATGCTGGAGCGCCACCCGAACCTGATGCTCGACATCACGTGGCGGGTGATCGACGACGCCTACTTCTCGACGCCGGAGGGCCGGGCGGCGTACGTGCCGTTCCTGAACGCGCACGCGGAGCGGATTCTGCCCGGCACCGACTTCCTGGCGTCGCGCGACAAGGACCTGGACGTCTACCGCACGGAGCTCGAGGTCACGAGCCGCATCCTGGCGCACCTGGACGACGAGGCCTTCCGCGCCATCGCCCTCGGCGGGAACTACTTCCGGCTGCTGGGGCTGGACTACGAGGCGCCGCCGGTCTGCGGGCAGTGAAGGAGGCTTGACGACCGTTTCCGTTGCGCCGGCCGGCGCGGCGTTGCGCCGGCGGCGTGTCGGCCCTGCCAGCTCGTGGCGAACCGCCCGGTTGCACTGCGAGCGGCGCGCCGCATCCCCGCCCGACTGCGTCGTTCGTCGGTTGAACGTGCCCGAGAGGCACCGTTCTCACGCCTTGTCAGGCGGGCGCCTCGGCGTTCGCTGGCGCCCCTCCGGTGCCTTGTGCCGCCCGGTCGGCCGGTGACCGGCAATCCTGTCCAGGCGGAGGCGGGTTGGCGGCGCGGCGGCCCCCCTCACCCCCCGAACAGCCCGACGACGGTGATCGCGGCGGTCACGCAGACCGCGGCCCCCAGCGTCATCCACATGCCGACCCTGGCCATGTCGCGGATCGAGAAGTAGCCGGCCGAATAGGGGAGCACGTTGGTCGGGCTCTCGGTGACGAGGATGAACGCGAGGGTCGAGGTGAAGGCGGCGGGGGCGGCGATGGTCCAGGCGTCGAGGCCGAGGTCGAGGGCCAGGGCGAGCAGAATCGGCATGATCAGCGAGCCGGTCACGGTGTTGCTCGAGAACAGCAGGTGCAGCAGCGACACCGCGATGACGATGACGAAGGGGCGCAGCACGGCGGGAACGAGGACGAGGTTGCCGAGCAGGAGCTGGGCGAGCCAGCGGGCGGCGCCGGTCTCGAACACCATCAGCCCGAGCGACAGGCCGGCGACGATCAGCATCACCCCGCCCCAGTCCATGTTGCCCTGCGCTTCCTTCCAGGACATGACCCGGATCAGGGGGAGGAACAGGGTCAGCCCCCCGGCCAGGGCCACCGCCTGCACCGGCGGGTCGACGAGGCCCCCCGTCAGGTCGGCGAGCCACGGCGTGATCAGCCACGCGGTGATGGTGAGCGCGAAGATGACCAGGGTCTTGCGCTCCACCGGCTTCAGGGGGCCGAGCGCCTCGATCTTGGCCTCGATCTCGCCCTCCCCGTAGGGCAGGGTCTCGATCTCCGGGGGGAAGATGCGCAGGAGCAGCCACCAGCCCACCGGCACCATGAGGATGGCGGCGGGGACACCCAGCACCATCCACTGCCCGAACGAGATCGACACCCCGGCGATCTCCTCGAGATAGCTCAGGGCGATGAGGTTGGCGGCGGTGCCGGCGGGGGTGCCGATGCCTCCGATGAGGGGGCCGTACGCGCACGAGATCATCAGGGCGCGGCCATAGTTGCTGCGGAGCGGTTTCAGCCCGGCGTCCTGCAGCACCCCGACCCCGAGCGGCAGCATCACCGCGGCCACCGCCATGTCCGTGATCCACATCGAGAGCAGCGCGCCCACGACGAGGAAGCCGAGCAGCACGCGGTCGGCCCGGGTGCCGGCCCACCGCAGCACGTGCAGCACCATGCGGGTGCCGAGTCCGGAGAACGTGAACCCGGTCGACAGGAAGAGGACCCCGATGAAGAACACGATGAGGGGGTTGCCGAATCCGGCGTTCACCGCCGAAGCGAAGTCGGTGATGCCGAAGGCCGCGATGAGCACCAGCACCAGCAGCGAGGTGGCCGCGAACGGCATCGCCTCGCCGACCCACAGGGTGACCGCGAAGAGCAGGATCGCCAGACACGTCTTGCCTTCCGGGGTCAGGGCGATCAGTTCGCCGCCGCGCTCGAGCGGGGCGGGCGTCGGCAGCAGGTGGACGACGGCCATGAGGGCGGCGGCGCCCAGGAGGATCAGCAGCGCCCGACGGTCGCTCGCCGGTGTGGTGGAGGTGTCGGGCACGGTTGGACGGTCCGTTCAGGAGTGGGCGCGGAGCGCACGGCGCGGCCGTTCGGCGCCCAGCGCCGGCCGGGGACGGTCCCGCTCGAACGTCGCGGCCAAGCGTAGCACGGGTCGGCGGCCCGGTGCGCGGGCGCGGAATCGCGGCGCCGGAGTGCCGGCCGCGGCGCGCACGTGCGCGCGCTCAGGCCCGCCCGGCGCCGCGCGGGCGAACGGCGGTCACGACGAGGGTCGCCGCGAGCGCGGCGCCGAGCCCCAGCATCGCCGGGCTCAGGCCCCCGACGCCGCCGTCGCCGGCGGCGAGCCGCACCGCCGCGAACACCGCGGCGCCGGCCGCGATCGAGGCGAAGGCCTCGGGGGTCCGCACCCGGCCCGCGTAGAGGCCAACGATCACGGGCACGAAGAGCGTCACCGACAGCAGCGTGTAGAAGATGCTCAGGGCCTCGATGATGGAGGTCAGGGCGAGGGCCAGGGCGGTGGCGCCGGCGCCGCCGGCCACCGCGGCGCCGCGGGCGACCCGCAGCAGCCGGGCGCCGTCCGCCCCCGGGTGCAGGAACCGCGCATAGAGGTCGCGGGACAGCGACGTGGCGAGCATGAACAGGATCGCGTCGGCCGAGCTCAGCTCGGCCGAGAAGACGGCCGCGAGTCCGAGGGCGCCGAGCAGGGGCGGCAGCGTCTCGATGAGCACCGTGGGCAGGGCCAGGTTGTGGTCGTCGAGGTCCGGGGCCACCGCGCGCGCGGTCATGCCGAGCAGGGCCGGCGCCGCCGCGAACAGGAGGAGGACGAGGGCGTTGAGGCCGACGCCCGCCCGTACCGCCCGGTCGTCGCGGGCCGCGTACACCCGCTGCAGGATGCCGGGCGAGACGATGAACGCGGGCGCGATCATGACGAGCAGGAACCAGCCCCGCCACGGGTTCCAGTATCCGTCTATCGCGCCGGTTTCGGCGAGCACCCGCGGCAACCCGCCCGCCGCGGCCAGGACGAGGGGGCTGACGACGAGGAAGCCGGCCAGCAGCACCGCGAGTTGCACCGCGTTGACCCGGACCGAGGTGAGCAGGCCCCCGGCCGTGAAGTAGACGGTCACCGCGGCCCCGCCGACCAGCGATCCGATCCACGGCTCCAGCCCGCTCACCGCGTGGAGCACCGCGCCCATCGCGATGATCTGCCCGGCGAGAATGGCGAGGGCGCCGACCCACAGCAGCGCCGCGATGGCCGCGCGCACCTCCCGCCCGTAGCGGTGCTCGAGGAAGTCGCCCACCGTGCGCAGGCCGTGGACCTCGGCGAGGCGCCGCAGGCGGGGACCCACCCCGAACGCGAGGAAGATCGAGCCGATGCCCGCCGACCCCACCCACCACCACGCGGCGAGGCCGTCGCGGTACCCCAGCGCGGCCGCGCCCATCGTCGACCCCGCCCCGATGTTGGCCGCGAGCAGGGTGGCGCAGAGCAGCCCGGGTCCGAGGCGGCGGCCCGCCACGAAGAAGTCGCCCGGTCCTGCGACCCGCCGGCCGTGCCACAGCCCGACGGCCATGAGCAGCCCGGCGTAGGCGAGAACGACCGCGAGGTACAGGTTCACGGATTACGGACGGGACGCGATGTCCCGGGCGGCGGGATAGCCGGGGATGCCGGTGGCCGCGCGCACCGCCCGCAACACGGCTTCGGCCATCACCTCGGCCGCGAGGGCGCCCACCGTCCCGGCGCGGACCGGCTCGTCGTGCCGCCCCGTCGCCAGGGCGAAGATCGCGTCCCCGTCGCTGGGCGTATGGGAAGGGACGATGGCCCGGGCGAAGCCGTCGTGGGCCATCTGCGCCACCGCCGTCGCCTCCGCCTGGCTCAGCGCCGCGTTGGTGGCGACGATCCCGAGAGTGGTGTTCTCACCCTGCCGCCCGCCCGCGCCCGCCCCGGCCCGCAGCAGGGTGCGCGCATCGGCGAGGCGCTTCCCGTCGGGGGTGCGCACCCCCGCGATCACCCGGCCGGTCGCGGGGTCGACGACGTCGCCGACGGCGTTGACCGCGGCCAGCGCCGCCACCACGAGTCCGCCCGGCACGGTGACCGCGGCCGACCCCGTGCCTCCCTTCATCGCGCGTCCGGCCCCGCCGAGCTTGCCGACGGTCGCGCCGGCCCCCGCGCCGACGTTGCCCTCCGCCACCGGGCCCGCGGCGGCCGCGGCGGCCGCGCGGTAGCCGCAGTCGGCGCCCGGCCGGATCGCGGGGTCGCCGACGCCGAGGTCGAAGAGGATCGCGGCCGGCACGATCGGCACCTTCGCGACCCCCGTGTCGTAGCCGACGCCCCGCTCCGACAGGTATCGGACCACGCCGCCGGCCGCGTCGAGCCCGAACGCGCTGCCGCCCGCGAGGACGACCGCGTGCACCCGCTGCACGGACTTGGCGGGGTCGAGCAGATCGGTCTCGCGGGTCCCCGGCGCGCCGCCCCGGACGTCGACGCCGGCCACCGCCCCCGCTTCCGCCAGCACCACCGTGCAGCCGGTCGGCCGCGCGGCGAGGGTGTGGTGGCCGACCTCGACGCCGGCCACCGCCGTCAGCCCCCGGTGGGGCTGGGCGGCCGGCGCCGTCGGAGACGTGAGTCCTCCCGCCAGGCAGGAGACGGCGGCGAGCAGGCGGCGGCCCATCGCTCGGTCGGTTCTCCGTCGAGGTTCCGCACGGGCGGCGGGGAATCGCCGCCCGCGGTCCCGGCTACTCGCCGGCGTCGGTCTCGACGCGCTGCAACGTCTCGCCGGCCAGGTACCGTTCGTACTGCTCGTCGGTCATGAACGCGACGTCCGTCCAGCCGTGGCCCATCTCGTCCATGGTCCGCGACCCCCAGCCGACCCACGCGGACGGATCGGGGTTGTGCCGGTTGTTGGCGGTGTTGTCGTGCCAGGACACCGTGTGCAGGATCGTGCCCTTCGGGAACGCGTGCGGCTTGTCGTAGGCGTAGACGATCTGCCACGTCTGCTCGTAGTTGACCACGTCGGTCAGCACCTCGCGGCGGCCGTCGAGGTGGATCGCCTCGAGCAGCATCCGCTTGCCCCGGAAGTGCATGTGGGGCTGGAAGCTGAGAACCAGCGCGGCCTGGGGCAGCGGCCAGAACCGTTCGTGGCGCGCGACGGAATGGGGCGGAATGCTCAGCAGCGCGACGCCGTTCAGGGTGTTGTCGTCGATGAGGAGCCCGGTCGGCATGCGGTCCGCGTGCAGGTCGAGGTCGTGGCCGGCGGCGAGGAGCCGGTCCTCGACCGCCTCCCGGTTCAGCTTCCAGTCGTGGCCGATGCCGGTGCGGATGCGGTGGGCGGTGACGATCAGCTCGGGCGCCTGTCCCTTGGGATAGAACTTGACGCCGACCTTCTGCCGGTCGATGGTCTCCTCGCCCCACGGGTGGTAGTGCGGGGCGAACCGGAACAGCCCCCCCGCCGGCAGCTTCCGGCCCGTGCCTTCCGGATAGTACTGGCCGGTGCTGCCCATGGCGTACTCGATCAGGTCGATCTCGCGCGTGTTCGACCCCATGCCGAGCCGGAACTCGTCGCGGTCCTCCACCGTTTCGGGCACGCTGACGTACACGTGCGAGTGGTGCACGCAGCAGTAGGCTTCGGGGATGATCTGCACCCACTTCACGTAGCGGTCCTCGGTCAGCCCCGGATCGACGATCTCGGACGGATAGAAGTCGGGGCCCTCGGCCGGGATCTCGAAGCCCTTCTCCATCTGGACCACCAGATCGGGCTCGCCGTAGGTCCACTCGTTCAGTTTCGCGAACTCGATCGGCGGCGGCGCGTCGGCGGGGTTGCCCCGCGGGGCGCCGGCCGCGACCCACTCGACGACGGTCGCGATCTCGTCGTCGCTCAGCGACGGGTCGGCGACGTACTCGCCGATGCCGCGGTCGATGTGCCACGGCGGCATCTGCCGGGCGACGACGCGGTCGCGGATCGCCCGCGCCCAGGGCCGGGTCTCCTCGTAGGTCAGCAACGACATCGGGGCCCCCGTACCGGGCCGGTGGCACTTCTGGCACGACCGCTGCAGCAGGGGCAGCACGTCGCGGGTGAACGTGGCGCCGTCCCCGGACTGGCCCGCGGCGGGGGCGGCCGGCGTCAGCAGACCCGCCGCGAGGGCGGCGGCGACGGCAACTCGTGTCGAGACGACGCGCATGATGATGACCTCCCGTAGTATGCGGCCGAGCCCGGCAACCGTCGCCACGCTCCGATCGCCGCCCCATCGACCTGCCGGAGTCCGCGCCGGTCCGCCGCGGGGACCCCGAGCCCGGCGCCTGTCCAGTCTAGTGGAACCGCGCCGCCGAATCCACCCGCCGCCGGCGCCCGGCGCGTCGGGTCGTACGCCAGGTAATCCGAGACGAGTGCTCGTTGGCGCCGAGGGTCGTCGATTACGGTGCCGTTCCCGGCCTCCAGGCCCTCCGGCGGTACGGGCGCCGCGAGAGCCGCCGCGCCGGATGCCCCCGGCGGCGTCTCACTTTACTTGACGCGCACCCGCCGCTTGTGGGAAATCGCGGCCTCGTGGTAAAGGTGCGGTCGCAGCGCCGCTTCCGCGGCGGCCGGGGACGCAAGCCGCCCGGTCGACGCCCGGGGCGGCGCGAGATCGATGTCCGGGGTCCGTGGCGGCGGCGTGCCGCCCGGTCGACGCCCGGGGCGGCGAGCAGCGGGAGGAGAGGAACGACATGACCGTCCGTGGCACGTATCTTTCCCGGGGGCTGGTGTCGACGTTCGTGCTGGCGGCGGGGCTGGCCGCCGGTCCGGGGGCGTCTTCCGCGTTCGCGCAGCACGCGCCCGTGTATCCCGTGTACGACGGGTTCACCGTCACCGACGACGGTTTCCACGTGCTGTCGTTCGCCTACTTCAGCCACAACTTCGAGCCGGTGACGGTGCCTCCCGGCGCGCGGAACCGGTTCGAGCCGGGCGGCGCCGACCGCGGGCAGCCGGCGACGTTCCTGCCGGGGCACCACCGGTTCCAGTGCGTGATGGTGCTCGGCCCCGACTTCGCGGGCGGCCTGCGGTGGACGGTGGACCACGCCGGCGTCTCCACCGCCACCAGCGACGACATGCTGCAGTACAACTGGGAGTTCGAAGAGCGCTCGCTGGGCAACCTGCTGCGCGAGGTCGAGCCGGCCGAGGCGGCCCGCGGCGTCTGCCTGAACCGGTCGCCGACGGTCAGGTTCCTCGGGTTGCGGAACGGTCCGGACGGCGCCCCTCCGGAGGTGTCGGCCGTCGTCGGCCGGCCGCTGAAGCTCTTCGGCAGCGTCCGCGACGAGGGGCTGCCCCGCGACGGCGCCCTCGCCGCCCGCTGGCGGATGCTGACCGGCCCCGGCCGCGTGACCTTCAGCGCGCCGGACGAGCCGCGCACCCTGGCGTCGTTCGACGCCGCGGGGCGCTACGAGCTCGAGCTGCGGGCCGGCGACGGCGAGCGCGAGGGCGCCAACCGGGTCGTGGTCACTGTCGAACCGGCGCCGTGAAGGGGGGCGGGGCGCTGAACGACGCTGAAAAGGCTCGTGTGCGCGAATGGCTGCGCGAGCGTCGCCGACAGGACCGTCGTCGTCCGATGATCAAGACGGCCGTGCTCCACTCTTGCCGCGACCCGGTGTGTTGACGCGGCCGGCCGGGGGCGGCTACGATGCCGGAATGGGCTGGCCGCAGACGTGGGCGATCATCGGCGTGCTCGGCAGCTTGATTCTCGGCGTCGGCGGCATCGCGATCACGGTGTTGATCAGCATGCGGTCCGAGAACCGGATCGCGCACGAGCAGATCGGCAAGCGTATCGACGACGGCCTCGCGGGCGTCAACCAGCGTATCGACGACGGCCTCGCGGGCGTCAACCAGCGTATCGACGACGGCCTCGCGGGCGTCAACCAGCGTATCGACGACGGCCTCGCGGGCGTCAACCAGCGTATCGACGACGGCCTCGCGGGCGTCAACCAGCGTATCGACGACAGCAATACCTCCATCCGCGCTCGGATCGACGACGGCCTCGCCAGTGTCAACCAGCGTATCGACGACGGCAATGCCTCCATCCATGCCCGGATCGACGACCTTCGCAATCTCGTCCTGACGCTCGTTCGGGGCGCGTCCGTCCGGCCGGCCGGCGATCAGCCCGATCCGCCGGGCCCGCCAGGGGCGTAACCGGGCCGACGGCGTTCCGGGAGCGTACGCCGGAAGGCGCCGGCTCCTTGCGGGTTCAGGCGGATTCGGCCCATGGGTTCTGCGCTCTCCAGCACACCGCCAAGTCGGGCGCGGGCGCGTCCAGCAGGCCCTGGACGTGCTGTTCATCCTGCACGCCGACCACGACCGCCAGGTCGGGCGCGGGCGCGTCCAGCAGGCTCTCGTTTGCCCGCCGGTTGCCGCCGGCCGCGCCCGCGGTCTACAATCCACCGGTTCCCGGTGCGTCGGATCTTCCGGCGGCCCGTGCGGACGGAACGCCTGCCGGACCGCGCCGCCGACGGCGGCAGGGCGGCGCGTCCCGGGCGGGGGCGGCGGCCGACGGCGGCAGGACCCAGGAAGGGACTCCGTGCGCGTATTCATCGTCAACCCCAGCCACTTCTCGTTCGGCGTAGCCGTCATCACCCCCCGTTGGCTGTACGTGCTCGCGGCCGCGACGCCCCGCAAGTGGGGCGATCCGGTCCTGGTCGACGAGTCGCTCGAGCCGTTCGACGACCGCCGCATCGAGCCCGGCGACGTCGTCGGCATCGGCATCCACACCGGCAACGCCCTGGTCGGCTATGCGCTCGGCCGGCGGGCGCGGGAGCGCGGGGCGTGGGTCGTGTACGGCGGCATCCACGCGACGCTGTACCCGGAAGAGGCCCACGAGCGCGGGGGCGCCCACGCGGTGGTCAAGGGCGACGGCGACGTCGCCTGGAGCGCCGTCCTCGATGACTGCGCCCGGGGCGAGCCGCGGCCGTTCTACGACGCCGGCCAGGTGGACGCGGGCGCGTTCAAGCCCGCGCGCTGGGACCTGCTGAAGCGCGAGAACTACATGTGGGCGTCGGTCCAGACCGTGCGGGGCTGTCCCAAGCACTGCTCGTTCTGCTCGGTGTGGCGCACCGACGGGCAGAAGCCGCGGCAGCGGCCCGTGAACCCCGTCATCGAGGAGATCGTCGAGCTGCGCCGCATGGGGTTCCGGTTCGTCGCCCTCGCCGACGACAACTTCTACCCCGTTACCCTCGAAGACCTCCGGATGGCGGACCGGCGCGAAGACAAGACCCGCTACAACCAGTTGAAGGCCCTCCGGGACGAGCGTTTCGAGCTGATGGCCCAGATGGAGCGGCTGCCGAACGATCTGGTGTTCTATACGCAGATCACCATGGAGGCGGCCGAGGACCCCGAGTTCCTCGACGCCATGCGCCGCGCCCGCATCTTCGGCGCCCTCGTCGGCGTCGAGGCGGTCACCCCCGACGGGCTGAAGGACGTCTACAAGGAGTTCAACCTCGCCGGCGAGGAGCTCGTCGAACGGCTGAAGCTGTTCCGGGCGCACGGCGTGCACGTCCTGGGGTCGTTCATCTTCGGGCTGCCGAGCGACCGCCCGGGCACCTTCCAGGCGACCCTCGATCTGGCGCGCCGGGCCGACATCGCGTTCGCGCAGTTCGTGACGCTGACGCCGTTCCCGGGCACCCTCGACTTCGACAAGTGGGAGCGGGACAACGCGGAGGACATGCCGCGGGTCGACGGCATCCCCGTTTCGCGGCACTGGCTCATTCCCCAGTCGAAGCGCCCCAAGCTGATGACCCCGCACCCGGTGATGTCGGGCGAGGAGATCCGCGTCCACACCCAGAAGGTCTGGGACGACTTCTACAGCGTCCGCGAGGTCTGGCGCCGCTCGGCAGTCGTGAAGTCGCTGAAGGGCCGCCTCGCCTTCCTTCTGGTGTCCAAGCTCTACCGGCAGATGTTCGCCAACACCGGCCTGTCCACCGACAGCGCCCGCGTGTCGCGGTCCACCCGGTGGGCCCGCCTGATGGCCAGGCCCGCCCACCGGCTCTTCGCCGCCCCGCCCATGCCCGACCTGCAGGCGCCGGCGCCGTAGCCGGCTCGACGCGGCGGCCGGCGGGTCGTCGCCGCCGTCGTCGGCGCCCGCGGTCGTCGTGCGAACCGGGCGCTGGACCGGCGAGGCGCGCGTCCGCGGCCTTGCTCGCTTCCACGTCCGGCGGATCGAAGGGATGCGCGCCGAGCACCGCGCCCCGCCACCGCCGCGGCGAGCTCCCGGCCGGAAGCCTCGGCCGCCATCTCTCCTCAACGCCACGCATGACTGATTCCGCGACGCCGAGGCCGCGCAGCGATGGCAGTTTCCGCGGCGCCGATCCGTTGGATGCCCGGCCGGCGCGACGCGCGCGGCGGCATGGGATCTGCAACGTTACCGAGTGGTATCATGGCGTCCATGCAGGACGTGCAGTCGCTGGTCGGCTATACCGACCTTGTGGCCATGCCGGCCGACGGGCGCCGCTACGAGATTCACGGGGGGGATCTCGTCGTCGTGCCGTCGCCGCTGCCGCGGCGCCAGTTCGCCGTCCAGGCGGTGTTCCTGCTGCTGCACGAACATGCGCGCACGTCGGGAGGGGTCGCCCTGGCCGCCCCGCTCGACGTCGTCTTCGACGAATACGACGTCCTGCAGCCGGACGTCCTGTTCTTCCGGGCGGAACGCCGCCATCTGGTCCGGCCCGACGCGGTGACGCGGCACGCGCCGGACGTCGCGGTCGAAGTGCTCTCGCCGTCCACCGCCGCCGCCGACCGGGGCCGGAAGATGCGGACGTTCGCGCGCTACGGCGTGCCCGAATGCTGGATCGTCGACCTGGCGCTCGAACGGATCGAAATCCACGTGCTCGACGCCGGCGCCTACCGGCTGGCGCAGGCCGCGTCGCCCGGTGACACCGTGCGGCCGGTCGTGCCCGCCGGGCTGGCGTTCGACGCCGCCCGCGTCTTCCTGCTTCCGTAGGACCCTGCTCGAAGCCCTGCTCGGCGCCGTGGGTCCGCGCCAGGTAGTCCACGAGGGCGTCCACGTTCTCGTCGGCCACCGCCGCGCCTCTGGCCCGCACGTCCGTCACCGCCGCGCCGATCGGACCCGCGCGCGGCGCGCCGCGTATCCCAGCAGCCCGCCCGCCAGCACTCCCGCGGCGCCCCACGGCCACCCGCCGAGCCAGAACGCGAGCACGGCGGCGCCGCCGGCGACGATGGCATTGTGGCGATCGCCCCAGGGCCGGCTGACGCGGAGCAGGACCGACACGGCCAGAGCGACGGCCCCTGCGTTGAGAACGAGATACCAGTCGATCACGACCGACCTCGAGGCGGGGCAGGCCCGCGGGTCAGGCGATGGACAGCGGCCCGGTGCTGTCGCCGACGCGCTTCCGCTCGATGCCGTAGCAGCCCACGGCCATGCGGCGGCGCTGACGCTTGTCTCCGGCAGCGTCGGCGAGATGGTCAGCGGCCCTCCCGCGAGGTTGCGGCTGACGGCTACCGTCCACTATGCGCGAACCGCCCCGCCGATGCAAGCCCCGGCCGCGGGCGGCGAACGAGCGCCCCGCCTGCCCACCGGCCCCGGGGCGCATCGCCGGTCGATCCCGAGTCGCCGGCCGGGTCGTGTTCCTCCGCCTTGACACGTGCGGCGTGCAAGGCGACGCTACCGTGGCGATACGCCCCTGGAAGGTGCGTCGGCTGACCGGCGATCGCCGGGGCGTCCGGAGTCGGTGGGAGATCGACCATGTGCATGGCGAATCCGCCGCATCCCGGCGCCTTCATCAGGACGGAAGCGATCGAGCCGCTGGGGCTGACCGTCGCCGGGGCGTCTGCCGCGCTCGGCGTGTCGCGGCCGGCGCTGTCTGCGCTGCTCAACGGCCGGGCCGATCTTTCCGGCACGATGGCGTTGCGGGTCGAGAAGGTGTTCGACGTCGGGATGGACATGCTCACGCAGGCGTCGTACCACGTCGCCCGCACCCGCCGGCGCGAGGACGACGTCCGCGTCGCGCGTTACCGTTCGGAGACCGCGGGGCGGTCGTCCGTATCGGCCTCGTGGTCGGAAGGAGGTGGAGACCATGCTGTCCGAAACCGTGCAGGAGTGGACGGCGGAGTGAGTGGCGGAAGGCCGCAAGCGGGGGCTCGAGCAGGGCCGCGCGGAGGGGCTCGAGCAGGGCCGCGCGGAGGCCCGCGCGCTGATGCGCCGGCAGTCGGCGCGGAAGTTCGACGACGACACCGCCCGACGTCTGGCGGCCGTGCTGGCCGATGTCGCCGATCCGGAGCGGCTGGCGGAGGTCGGAGACTGGATCATCGAGTGCAGGACGGCGGCCGAACTGTTCGCCCGGGTGATGGACGCCCGCCGGTCCGGCGCACAGCGCACCGCGGCCCTGCTGACGGAGATCGCCGATCCGGAGCGGCTGACGCAGGTCGGCGACGGGATCGTCGAATGCGCGACGGAGGTCGATCCGTTCGCCCCGGTGACGGAGGCCCGTTGGTCCCCAACTGAAATGCCGCCGCGGCTGGAAGAGGTCGAGACGCTGCTGGCCGAACACAGCGAGGAATGGATGGCGCTGTGGGTGGAGGAAGGCCGCGAGCAGGGGCGCGAACAGGGTCGCGCAGAGGGGCTCGAGCAGGGCCGCGCGGAGGCCCGCGGGCTGCTGCGCCGGCAGGCGGCGCGGAAGTTCGACGACGACGCCGCCCGCCGCCTGGCGGCCGTGCTGGCCGAGGTCGCCGATCCGGAGCGGCTGGCGGAGGTCGGCGGCTGGATCATCGAGTGCGGGACGGCGGCCGAACTGTTCGCCCGGGTGGCGGATGTCCGACGGTCTGAAACCGAAGCGTTGCGGCTGGAGAAGGTGCCGGCGCGACTCGCCGAACAGGTGCGGGAATGGATGGCGAAGTCGGCGGCGAAGGGCCGCGCGGAGGGGCTCGAGCAGGGCCGCGCGGAGGCCCGCGGGCTGCTGCGCCGGCAGGCGGCGCGGAAGTTCGACGACGACACCGCCCGACGTCTGGCGGCCGTGCTGGCCGATGTCGCCGATCCGGAGCGGCTGGCGGATGTCGGCGACTGGATCATCGAGTGCGGGACGGCGGCCGAACTGTTCGCCCGTTTGGCGGAGACCCGCCGGCCTGGAAACTGAAGTCCCGCTGCCGTCACCACCGGTCCTTCCGTTTCGGCCGGGGCGCCTCCTTCTCCCGGTCGCCGAACGCGGGACGCAGTGCTACCGGACCGCGCTCGGACCGACCGGATCGTCCCGGTACAGCCTCGTGTCGGGTCCCAGTTCGACCAGCAATCGGGACAGGCTCTCGGCGCCGAACAGTCTCTTCCAACGACAGATGAGCCTGAACGGGGGGTCGTTTCCAACGACAGATGAGCCTGAACGGGGGCCGGGTCGCGGATCATCGGAGGATGATCGTGAGACTCGACACGCACCGCCTGCAGACCCTGGATCAGGTTCGGGAGTTCCTCGCCGGGAGCGAAGGGATCGATCTGCAACCGCAGAGCCGCGCCGACGCCTACGCGTTCGTGGCCAAGACCCTGCAACGGTTCGACTACGCCCTGCGCGGGAAGACCGACAAGGGCCTGCTGCGCCGCTTTCTGGTCAAGGCGACCGGTCTGTCCCGGGCGCAGGTCACCCGCCTGCTGCGCCAACACCGGACCACCGGCCGGATCACCGACCGGCGCGGCGCCCCGAACCGGCCGTTTGCCCGCCGCTACACCCGCGCCGACATCGGGCTGCTGGCCGAAACCGACGCACTGCACGGCAAGTTGTCCGGCCCGGCCACGCGCGCCCTCTGCGCGCGCGCCTTGCATCTGTTCGGCGACAGCCGCTTCGAGCGCCTGGCCCGCATCTCCAACGGCCACCTGTACAACCTGCGGCACTCGACGACCTATGCCCGTCGCCGCGGGGCGACACCGCAGCCGACCCGCCCGGTGCAGGTCTCGATTGGAGAACGCCGCCGCCCGCAGCCGTTCGGACGGCCCGGTTGGGTGCGGGTCGATACGGTCCATCAGGGCGATCTCGATGGCATCAAGGGGCTCTACCACCTGAACCTGGTGGACGAGGTCACGCAGTTCCAGTTCCTCGGCTCGGTCGAGCACATCCACGCCGCCTGCCTGGCCCCGGTCCTCGACGCGCTGCTGCGGGCGTTCCCGTTCACCCTGCACGGCTTCCACACCGACAACGGCTCGGAGTTCGTCAACCGCGAAGTCGCCGCGCTACTCGAGGCGCTACGCATCGACGCGTTCACCAAGTCCCGGGCGCGCCGCTGCACCGACAACGCGCTGGTCGAGAGCAAGAACGGTTCCGTGATCCGAAAGCATCTCGGCCACGGCCACATCCCTGGCCGCTACGCCGAGCAGGTCAACACTTTCAATCAGCAGGTCCTCTCCCCCTACCTCAACTTCCACCGGCCCTGCTTCTTCCCCCGCGAAGAGGCCGACGACAAAGGCCGAATCCGCAGGCGCTACCGGCACGCGGACGTCATGACCCCCTACGAAAAGCTCAAGTCGCTGCCCGACGCCGCCGCCTGCCTGAAGCCCGGAACCACCTTCGACCAACTCGACGCCGCCGCCACGGCCCGCAGCGACAACGAGGCCGCGCGCGCCCTCAACCACGCGCGCGAGCGGCTGTTTCGCTCCCTCAACCCGGCCGCCTGATGAAGACTGGAGTTGCCCCGGTTTCGTGGACACCTATCCTGTTGGGAGGAGGAGGTATCTACGATGCCGAAATCGAGACCGCCGTATGCGGCGGAGTTCCGCCGGCAGATGGTCGAGCTGGTCCGGTCGGGGCGCACGCCGGAGGCTCTGGCGCGGGAGTTCGAGCCGTCGGCCCAGGCCATCCGGAATTGGGTGGCGCAGGCCGGCCGGGATGCCGGCGAGCGCACCGACGGCCTGCGCACCGGGGAGCGTGAGGAGATGCGCCGGCTGCGTCGGGAGAACCGGCGGCTGCGGGAAGAGCGGGAGATCCTGGCAAAAGCCACGGCCTGGTTCGCGCGGGAGACCGGATCCGGGGGGTCTGCCGGTTCATGAGCGCGAATCAGGCCCGCTTCCGGATCGCCACCATGGCCCGGGTGCTCGGTGTCTCCCCGAGCGGGTACTATGCGTGGCGTCGGCGGGGTGCGTCCGTCCGGGCGCAGGCTGACGCGGACCTGACGGTCCGCGTCAGCGCGATCCACGCCCACAGCCGCGGGACGTATGGCGCGCCCCGGATTCAGGCGGAACTGTCGGCAGGCGGGGCCGCGGTGAGCCGCAAGCGGGTGGCGCGGGTGATGCGCTCGGCGGGCATTGCGGGGGTGAGCCGGCGCCGCGGGCCGCGCACGACGCGGCGGGCGGTCCGGGTTCGGCCGGCCCCGGATCGGGTCGCGCGCCGTTTCGAGGCGGCGGGACCGAACCGGCTGTGGGTCGCCGACATCACGTACGTCCCGACGCTGGCCGGCTTCCTCTACCTGGCCGTCGTCCTCGACGTGTTCAGCCGGCGGGTCGTGGGTCAGGCGATGGCGGCGCACCTGCGCACGGCGCTGGTGACCGGGGCGCTGGAGATGGCCGTGAAGCAGCGCCGGCCGGCGGCGGTGATCCATCACTCCGACCAGGGCTGCCCGACGACCGCCCGCACCCGGCCGCAAGGTCGGCCCGGTCACGCAACCGACCCGTCCCGCCAAGGCCGGACGGCCTGTGGTATCGTGGACGACGCAGAGCGCCGCCCACACGCTCCACAGGCAAGATCGTTGTACTCTATCCAAACCAAAAACCACGTCACCGACGGGACATCAAGCCCTCGTCGCGACATCGATGGAGGACACTGACCGAGCAAACGTCGCTACGCCCCGACGAGCGTTCCACTTCGCCGGAATCCGTGTTCCAGATCACCGGAATCCGTGTTCCACTTCACCGAAATACGCAGCGTGGCTGAGGGAGCGCTTCTTCCGGCACCGGGACAACGCCGAGGTGGTGCGCCAGGACCTGTTGCGGGAGCAGTCGGTGGACGTGAGCATGCGCACGGTGGAACGCGCAGTCGCGCCGTTCCGTCGGCTGCTGACGGCGGAGGCGAAGGCGACGGTGCGGTTCGAGACGCCGCCGGGCCGTCAACTGCAGATCGATTTCGGGCAGCTCCGGGTGCCGATCGCCGACGAGCGGGTGCGGGTATCTGTTCGTGGCGACGTGGGGTATTCGCGGCGCTGCCACGTGGCGGCGTTCCGGCATGAGCGGCAGTCGTCGTGGTTCCACGGTCCGGAAGGGGCGTTCGGTCACTTCGGCGGCGTGCCCCGGGAGGTGCTGGTCGACAACCCGCGGTCGCTGGTGGTCAGCCACGACGCGACGACGCGCGCGGTCGAGTTCAACGACCGGTTCTGGCGTTCGCGGCCTACTGGAGATTCCGTCAGCAGGCCGGTGGAACAAGGACCGTGCGACGAACCGCGAGGAGAAAAGCAGCAATGCGTACGCCGCCCCCCTCACCCGACCGCGACCCGGTCGCCGACAAGCACACCGTGATCGGAATCTGCCTCAACCTGCTGCTGCTGGTCCTGATCGGTTACGGGTACGCGCGTTCCGAGGACTTCAAGTACGCGTGGGGGCTGGTCGGCGTACCCATAGGCATCGTCACGCTTCGGTATGCCTGGCATCTCGCCAGATCCCGGTCGTGAACGCCCCGAACCTCCGGCTCCTCGCACACCGGCCGCGGCTTCGATCCGTACCCGCTTCGCCGGCGGCGGGGACGGCCGGATCAGTCCGACACCGCGAGCTCTCCCGGCACGATCGCACGGGTGCGCGGCAGCTTTCCCCGATACGACAGCCACCCCACGAGGGCCAGAATGCCGACGAACGCGCACAGCTTCAACACGTCGCCGGGACGGCCTGGCGGCAGAAACGACCAGAGGCTCCAAAGCACCGGCTGCGCGATGCACATCGCCCAGACCGACCCGTAGAAGTACCGCCGTTCGTGCCCCTCTCCCTTCGTCGACGCCTTGACCCGCGGCAGCCGCCCCAGCGCACCCAGCACCCAGATCGCGCCGGCCAGCGGAAAATACCCCGCGTCGTATATCTGCCGCATGCTCCAGACGCCCGTGACGACGGCCGCCGCCACGCCCGCGAGGTTCAACGCCCCGAAGGCGATCACCGCGCTCCAGGCGCACGTATAGCAGACCCGCCGGTAGAGCGGGTTGCGGCGGTCTTCCGTGAAACGGATGATGTAGGGCCTCGGCTCGCACCCCGGAAGGCCGCCCCGCACGCCCGCGACGCCGGTCCCGAGCAGCACGGTCCCAAGCCACACCGCCATCCGCGCATCGAAACCGCTCTCGAAGAGGTCGAACGTGAGGGGGCCCGGCAGGATGAAGAAGACGAAAATCCAGATCGGCCAGTGGCTGAGCCGATAGTGAAGCTTGTTCCGATGGCGGATCTTCCGGTCGCTCGCCAGTTCGACCGGAACGTCGCCGCCCCCAATCGGGCCCCCTTTCTGCCGTGTGGTCACGTCCGTTCGCTTCGGAGACCGCCCGTCCCCCCGCCGCGCGCACCTCCGCCTCCACCGCGTCCGTACAAGCCAACGCCCGGGATCTCGCGATCCCGGGCGTCGGAGAAAAATCCCGGCAGTGACCTACTCTCCCACACGGTTTCCCGTGAAGTACCATCGGCGGTAGAGGGCTTAACGGCCGTGTTCGGCATGGGAACGGGTGTGACCCCTCTCCTATCGCCACCGGGAAAACCGGGGGGGCCTGAAGACCCGCCCCCTCTGTCAAAGAACCGAAAAGGTACCGGACCCCGGACATGCGCCGGGCGTCCAGCTTCAACTGAATATCCTGCAAACGGCAGTCCCCCCCGGCCACGCAGCGTGGAAATGAGGGTAAAGGTCAAGCCTCACGGCTGATTAGTACCAGTCAGCTCAGGCCCTCGCGGACCTTACACACCTGGCCTATTTACCTGGTCATCTTCCAGGAGCCTTCAGGAGCCGAAGCTCAGGGAGATCTCATCTTGGGGAGGGTTTCACGCTTAGATGCTTTCAGCATTTCTCCCTTCCGAACGTAGCTACCCAGCGCTGCCGCTGGCGCGACAACTGGTACACCAGAGGTCCGTCCATCCCGGTCCTCTCGTACTAGGGACAGCCCCCCTCAAATCTCCTGCGCCCGTGGCAGATAGGGACCGAACTGTCTCGCGACGTTCTAAACCCAGCTCACGTACCGCTTTAATCGGCGAACAGCCGAACCCTTGGAACCTGCTACAGCTCCAGGATGCGATGAGCCGACATCGAGGTGCCAAACCTTGGCGTCGATATGAACTCTTGGCCAAGATAAGCCTGTTATCCCCGGCGTACCTTTTATCCGTTGAGCGATGGCCCTTCCATGCGGAACCACCGGATCACTAAGGCCTGGTTTCCCACCTGCTCGACTTGTAGGTCTCGCAGTCAAGCTCGCTTGTGCCTTTGCACTCTCCGGCTGATTTCCAAACAGCCTGAGCGAACCTTCGCGCGCCTCCGTTACATTTTGGGAGGCGACCGCCCCAGTCAAACTACCCGCCTAGCAATGTCCCTGCCCTGGATAACAGGGCGAGGTTAGGGCGCCAGAGCGCCAAGGGTGGTATCTCACCGTTGACTCCCCGGACCCCAAAAGGCCCGGTTCGAAGTCTCCCACCTATCCTGCGCATGACACGCCAGCACTCACTACTAGGTTGTAGTAAAGGTGCACGGGGTCTTTCCGTCTAGCCACGGGCAACCGGCGTCTTCACCGGTACCACAAATTCGCAGTGCCCCTCGTAGAGACAGCGCCCAGATCGTTGCGCCATTCGTGCAGGTCGGAACTTACCCGACAAGGAATTTCGCTACCTTAGGACCGTTATAGTTACGGCCGCCGTTTACCGGGGCTTCAGTTCAGAGCTTCACCTTGCGGCTAACCCCTCCCTTTAACCTTCCGGCACCGGGCAGGCGTCAGACCCTATACGTCGTTTTCGACTTGGCAGAGTCCTGTGTTTTTAGTAAACAGTCGCCTGGGCCTCTTAACTGCAACTCCTTCGCGCTCCGCGGGCTCGCCGCATCACGCTAATGGAGCACCCCTTCTTCCGAAGTTACGGGGCGAGTTTGCCGAGTTCCTTTACGAGGGTTCACACTCGCGCCTGAGGATTTTCTCCTCGCCTACCTGTGTCGGTTTGCGGTACGGGTACCCGGAAGACTCCTTAGAGGCTTTTCTCGGCAGCGTGGCGTCACCCACTTTGCAGCCTTGCGGCTTCGCCATGGCACCTCAGGGCGTTGCGATCCGCCGGATTTTCCTGGCGAATCCCCCTACATGCCTGAACCTACACATCCAATCGTAGGCTGGGCCAGCCTCCTGCGTCCCCCCATCGTGATAACGTCTTCCAGGTAGTTCAGGAATGTTGACCTGATATCCATCCGCTACGCCTTTCGGCCTCACGTTAGGACCCGACTAACCCTGAGCGGACGAACCTTCCTCAGGAAACCTTAGGCTTTCGGCGGAGAGGATTCTCACCTCTCTTGTCGCTACTTATGCCGGCAGGGTCACTTCTCTGCGCTCCACCAGTTCTCTCGATCTGACTTCGCTGCGCAGAGAACGCTCCTCTACCAGAGCCGCGTCCCGCAGGACGCGGCAATCTACGGCTTCGGTACTGTGCTTGAGCCCCGTTACATTG
>OZ241843.1:0-2582500 GCA_965202695.1 Vicinamibacterales bacterium | reverse complement strand
TCGATGCGCCATCCGCCATCGAGCACGACGCCGATGGCTTCCGGATAGATGCGGTGCTCCTCGACCAGGATACGGGCCGACAGCGTGTCGAGGGTGTCGTCATCGAGGACCGGCACCGCCGCCTGCCGCACTATCGGCCCCGCGTCGAGTTCCGGAGTGACGATGTGCACGGTGGCTCCGGCGACCCGGACGCCGTGCCGCCACGCCTGCTCCTGGCCGCGCAGACCGGGGAACGCGGGGAGCAGCGACGGATGGACGTTCAGGATACGGTTGGGGAACGCGGCCACGAACGCGGGGCTCAGGAGCCGCATGAACCCGGCCAGGCAGACCAGGGCGACGTCGTACCGCCGCAACCCCGCCGCCAGCTCGCGGTCGAAGGCTTCCCGCGAGGCGTACCGCGTATGGTCGTGGACCAGCGTCTCGAGGCCGGCGCGGCGGGCGCGGTCGAGCCCGGGGGCGTTCGGCCGATTGGAGACGACCACGACGATCTCGGCCGCCAGCCGTCCCGCCGCGATCGCATCGATGATCGCCTGCAGGTTGCTCCCGCGACCCGATATCAGCACGCCGAGGCGGCGGTTCCCGGCGCGGACCGAGCGACCCTCCCCCGCGCCGGTCATGCGTAACGCACCGCGCCGTCGCCGGGCGTGACCCGGCCGATCACCGCCGCGCCCGGCTCACCGTGCCCGCGGCACCACGCGAGCAGCGTGTCGCTCCGATCGGGGGCGCAGACGACGACGAAGCCGATACCCATGTTGAACGTGCGGAACGCCTCGGCGTCGTTCAGCCGGCCGTGCCGCTGCAGGAAGCTGAACACCGGCGGCGGGGTCCAGGCCCGCCGGTCGATTTCGGCGGCGGCGCCGGGGGGCAGCACGCGGGGAAGATTGTCGGTGAGCCCGCCACCGGTGACGTGGGCCATCGCCTTGACGGCGGTCCCCTCGGCGAGCAGCGGCGACAGCAGCGGCAGGTACGAGCGGTGCGTGCGCAGCAGCACGTCTCCGACCGGTCCGTCGAGCCCCTCCGCCTCCGAGTTCACGGCCAGACCCAGCGTGTCGAACACGATGCGGCGGGCCAGCGAGTACCCGTTCGTGTGCAGACCGCTTGACGGCAGGCCGATGATCCGGTCGCCGGGCCGGACGCCCCGGCCGTCGATCAGGCGATCGCGGTCGACGATGCCGACGATGAAGCCGGCCAGGTCGTACTCGCCGTCGGCGTAGAACCCCGGCATCTCCGCCGTCTCGCCGCCCAGGAGGGCGCACCCGTTCTCGGCGCACGCGGCCGCGATCCCGCGGACCACGGCCTCGGCGGCGTCCGGCGAGAGCCGGCCGGTCGCGAGGTAGTCGAGAAAGAAGAGCGGCGCCGCGCCCTGCGCGAGGATGTCGTTCACGCAGTGATTGACGAGGTCGCGCCCCACGGTGTCGTGCCGGCCGGCGAGGAACGCGACCTTGAGTTTCGTTCCGACGCCGTCGGCGCTCGACACCAGGACGGGGTCGGCGAAGCCCGTCAGATCCGGTCGGAACAGACCGCCGAAACCGCCGATCTCCGAGAGCACTCCGCGGGTGAAGGTCCCGCGGGCGATCGCCCGGATGCGCCGGACGGTCTCCGCGCCGGCGTCGACGTCGACGCCCGCCGACCGGTAGTCGAGCGCGGTCCGGGTGGTCATGACACGTCCGGCAGCTTCAACGCCATCTGCATGTAGGCCTCGGTGTCCTCCGGACCGTCGACCGGGTAGGCGCCGGTGTAGCACGACGTGCAGTAGTCTCCGCTCCGCGACCCCACCGCCTCGCGCAACCCCTCCAGGCTGAGGTAGGCGAGGGTGTCCGACTTGACGTAACGGCGGATCTCTTCGATCGCGTGGTTCGCGGCGATCAGCTCGGACTTCCGGGGGGTGTCGATGCCGTAGTAGCAGGGAGACACGGTCGGAGGACAGCTGATCCGCATGTGTATCTCGCGGGCGCCGGCGGCGCGAATCATCCCGACGATCTTGCGGCTCGTCGTCCCTCGCACGATCGAGTCGTCGACGAGGACGACCCGCTTCCCCTCGATGACGCTCCGGACCGGATTCAGCTTCACGCGCACGCGGAACCCGCGAATCTCCTGTTGCGGCGCGATGAACGTCCGGCCGACGTAGTGGTTCCGGATGAGCCCCATCCGCATCGGCAGCCCCGCCGCCTCGGCATAGCCCATGGCCGCGCAGATCCCGGAGTCGGGTATCGGCACCACGACGTCGGCCTCCACCGGCATCTCGCGCGCCAGCCGCCGTCCGAAGTTGGTTCGCACCTCGTGCACGCTCTCGCCGAAGACCACGCTGTCCGGCCGGGCGAAGTACACGTGCTCGAAGACGCATTGCGCCGGCTGCGCGGGCGGGAACGGCCGGAACGAGTGCTGGCCGTCGCGGCCGATGACCAGCAACTCGCCGGGGGCGACGTCCCGCACGTATTTCGCCCCGATCAGATCGAGCGCGCAGGTCTCCGAGCAGACCACGGCGGCGTCGCCGAGGGCGCCCAGCACCAGGGGGCGGAACCCGTGGGGGTCGCGCACCGCCATCAGGCCGTCCCGGGTCAGGACCACCAGCGAGAACGCCCCCCGCACCTGCCGGACCGACTCGACGATGGCGTCGGGCGGCGTCCCGGCCGAAGACCGGGCGTAGAGATGCAGCACGACCTCGGTGTCGCTCCCCGTCTGGAAGATGTGCCCCCGTCGGACCAGGGCGTCGCGCAGCTCGGCCGCGTTGATGAGGTTCCCGTTGTGGCAGAGGGCAATCTCGCCGTGCGCGCAGTCGATGAGAATCGGTTGCGCGTTGACGATCTGGCTGTCGCCCGCCGTCGAGTACCGCACGTGGCCGATCGCCGTATCGCCGCCGAGCGACGTCAGCGCCTTCTCGTCGATGGCCTCCGACACCTGCCCCATCGCCCGCGTCAGGTGCAGGCGCTCGCCGTCGGTGGTGGCGACGCCGGCGCTCTCCTGCCCCCTGTGCTGCAGCGCATACAGCCCGAGACGGGTCAGCGCGGGCGCTTCCGGGTGACCGTGAATGCCGAAGACGCCGCACTCGTCGTGGAATTTGTCGTCGTCCATGGCTACCTGCGCTACACCGCCGCCGGTTCGAAATGACGGGCCAGTCCGGTGGTCCAGGCGTGCTCGGCGGCCTCCAGCGCCACGTCGGCGACGACGGCGCCGCCCACCGACACGGTCACCCGGCTGCCCCCGGTCCGGCCGACGAGCGCCGCCGGCACGCCGAGGCCGCGCGCCCGCGCGAGCAGATCGATCCGCCCGGAGCGGGTCGCCGAAACGATGATCCGGGAGGGCGCCTCGCCGAAGAGCGTCCGCACGATCTCGAACCGATCGGTCGATCCGTCCGAGGCCGGCAGGTCGACGCGCGCGCCCACGCCGCCGCTCTCGACGCAGCACTCGGCCAGGGCCACGGCGAGTCCGCCTTCCGCGCAGTCGTGGGCCGAACGCAACGTCCCGCGGCGCGCGCCGTCCACGACCAGACGCTGCAGCGCCGCCTCCCGCTCGAAGTCCACGGGGGCGGGGCGTCCCCGCACCAGCCCGTGCGCCCGCTTCAGGTACTCGCTGCCCCCGAGGGCTCCCGCCGGGTCTCCGAGAAGGACGACGTCCAGTCCCGCGGCCGGGAAGAGGCGGGTCAGCACCTGCCCGGCGTCTTCGAGAAGCCCCACCACCCCCAGCACCGGCGTGGGATAGATGGCCCGGCCGTCCGTCTCGTTGTACAGGCTGACGTTGCCGCCGGTGACGGGAATGCCGAGGGCCCGGCACCCCTCGGCGATGCCCTCCACCGCCTGCACGAACTGCCACATGACGTCGGGACGCTCCGGGTTGCCGAAGTTCAGGCAGTTCGTCGCCCCGATCGGGGCCGCGCCGGCGCAGGCCACGTTGCGCGCCGCTTCCGCCACCGCGAGCCGTCCTCCCTCACGCGGGTCCAGCCAGGCATGGCGGCCGTTCCCGTCCACCGACAGGGCGAGGGCGCGCGCGGTCCCCTTGATCCGCACCACGCCGGCCCCGAGACCGGGCGGCGCTACCGTGTTCGTGCGCACCATGTGGTCGTACTGGCGATAGACCCAGCGCTTGCTCGCGATCACCGGCGCGGCCAGGAGGTCCAGCCAGACCCGGGTCAGGTCGGCGGGCGCCGGCAACGCGGACACGTCGAGCCGCCGGACCTCGTCCAGATAGTCGGGGCAGCGGGTCGGGCGGTCGTACACCGGCGCGCGGTCGGCCAGCTCCCGGCTCGGAATCTCGGCGACCACACGGCCGCCGTCGCGCACCCGCAACAGACCGTCGCCGGTGACTTCGCCGATACGCACCGCGTGCAGGTCCCACTTGCCGAAGACCCGCTCCACCTCCGCTTCGCGCCCCCGGCGGACCACCAGCAGCATCCGCTCCTGAGACTCCGACAGCATGATCTCGTAGGGGGTCATGCCGGTCTCGCGCCGCGGTACCCGCGCGACGTCGATGTCGATGCCGGTCCCGCCCCGCGCCGCCATCTCGCAGGTCGAGCAGGCGAGCCCCGCCGCCCCCATGTCCTGGATGCCGACCAGGGCGTCGGTCCGCATGACTTCGAGACAGGCCTCGATCAGCAGCTTTTCCATGAAGGGATCGCCGACCTGCACCGCCGGCCGGTTGTCGGCCGACCGATCGTCGAACTCGGCCGACGCCATCGTGGCCCCGTGGATGCCGTCGCGCCCGGTCTTCGCCCCCACGTAGTAGACGGGGTTGCCGGCGCCCGAGGCCACCCCCTTGGCGAGCCCGTCGGCCTTCGCCACCCCCAGGCAGAACACGTTCACCAGCGGGTTGCCGGCGTATCCCGGCTCGAACGCGACCTCGCCGCCCACCGTGGGCACGCCGATGCTGTTGCCGTAGCCGGCGATGCCCGCGACGACGCCGTCGACGAGGCGGACGGTCTCCGCCGCCGACCCGCCGCGCCCGTCCTCGAGCGCGCCGAACCGCAACGAATCGAGCAGCGCGATGGGGCGCGCCCCCATCGTGAAGACGTCGCGAACGATGCCGCCGACGCCCGTCGCGGCTCCCTGTCGGGGCTCTATGAACGAGGGGTGGTTGTGGGACTCGATCTTGAACACCGCGGCGAGGCCGTCGCCGATGTCCACCGCGCCCGCGTTCTCGCCCGGCCCCTGCAGGACCCGCGGGCCGCCGGTCGGGAAGCGGCGCAGATGCAGGCGCGAGCTCTTGTAGCTGCAATGCTCGGACCACATCACCGAGAAGATGCCCAACTCGGCGATCGTCGGCTCGCGGCCGAGAATCTCCAGCAGACGGCGATACTCTTCCCCGCCCAGGCCGTGCGCGTCGACGGCGGCTTCGTCGATCACGCGGCACCTGTCCCGGCCAGCGCCGTCACCACCGATTCGAACACCACCCGGCCGTCCTCGCTCCCGAGCGCCGCCTCGCAGGCGCGTTCGGGATGCGGCATGAGCCCGACGACGTTGCGGCGCCGGTTGCACAGGCCGGCGATCGCGGCCAGCGACCCGTTGGGATTGGCGGCGTCGGTCACGGTTCCGTCCGCATCGCAGTAGCGGAAGACGATCTGCCGGTTCGCTTCGAGCGCATCGACCATCTCCGGCGCCGCATGCCAGCAGCCTTCCCCGTGGGCGATCGGCAGCTTCAGGACCTGCCCGGCCGACGCCGCACGGCTGAACGGGGTGTCGGTCCGCTCCACCCGGACGTGGACGTGCTGGCACAGAAACCTCAGCCCGCGGTTCCGCAACAGTGCGCCATCGAGGAACCCGGCCTCGAGCAGCACCTGAAAGCCGTTGCAGATGCCGATGACCGGCCCACCGGCGTCGGCGAATTCGCGAACCCGCCGCATCACCGGCGAGAACCGGGCGATCGCCCCCGTCCGCAGATAGTCGCCGTACGAGAACCCGCCGGGCAGCACCACGACGTCGGCGCCCCGCAGGTGGTTCTCCTTGTGCCAGACGAGTTCCGCCGCCTGCCCCAGCACGTGCCGGACCGCGTGGCAGGCGTCGAGATCGCAGTTCGAGCCGGGGAACTCGATGACGGCGAACTTCATCGGCGCCTGCGCCCGCGGCATCGGGCCGCCCGCGGAGACTCTCCCCGCGGCATCGGGAGTCTCTCCGGATCCCTCGCGGCCCACGCCGCCGCCGTTCCGGATGCGCGGCGGGCCGGGCGCGCCCTACCGCACCCGCGGACCATCGTCGTCGACCTCCACGCGGTAGCTCTCGATCACCGGGTTGGCCAGCAGCCGGTCGGCCACTTCGGTCGCGAGGGCGCGCGCCGCTGGCGGCGTCTCCGCGTCGACGTCCAGTTCGAAGTACTTGCCCTGCCGCACGTCCCGCACCGATCCGTAACCCATCGACCCCAGCGCGGCGACGATGGTCCGGCCCTGCGGGTCGAACACCGAGGGCTTCAGGGTGACGAACACTCTCGCTCTCACGCCGCGGACCTCCCCCAGGCGGCGCCGGCGCCTCCGTTCCACGCCGGCCCCGATTCTCGCAGTCTCCGGGTCGGAGTTCAGGGTCCTTCCGACGCGCCCGGGCCCCGGCCGGCGAGCACGCGGTCGACGACGGGACCGGCGTGGCGCAGGTGCCGCTCGAGGTCGAACGCCCGATCGAGGTCGGCGGGCGGCAACACCGCCGTCACCTCCCGGTCCTCGGCCAGGATGGTCTTGAAGTCGAGCCGCTCGTCGTGAGAGCGCATCGCCGCCCGCTGCACCTGCGCATAGGCCCGCTCGCGCGACACGCCGCGCTGCGCGAGCTCCAGCAGCACGGCGCCCGAGAAGACGACGCCGCGCGACCGTTCCAGATTCTCCCGCATCCGCTCGGGATGCACCACCAGCCCCCGCACGATCCGCGTGAACCGCCGCAGCATGTGGTCGAGAACGATGAAACTGTCGGGAATGACGATGCGCTCCACCGACGAATGCGAGATGTCGCGCTCGTGCCACAACGCCACGTTCTCGAGCGCGGCCATGGCGTTGGCCCGCAGCACCCGGGCCAGACCCGTCAACTGCTCGCACCCGATGGGGTTGCGCTTGTGGGGCATGGCCGACGAGCCTTTCTGCCCCTTCGCGAACCCCTCCTCGACCTCGCCGATCTCCGTCTTCTGCAGACCGCGCACCTCGAGGGCGAACTTCTCGACCGAGGCGCCGGTGATGGCCATCGCGCCGAGCAGTTCGGCATGACGGTCGCGCTGCACGATCTGCGAGGCCACCGGCGCCGGGGTCAGCCCGAGGGCGGCGCAGACCCGCCGCTCGATCTCCGGACCGAGGTGGGCGTAGGCGCCGACCGCCCCGGAGAGCTTGCCGACGTTCACGACGTCGCGGGCCCGCTCCATCCGCGTGCGGGCCCGCCCGAGCTCGGCGTACCACAGGGCGAGCTTCAACCCGAAGGTCATCGGCTCGGCATGCACCCCGTGGGTGCGCCCGATCATCGGGGTGTCCCGATGCTCGCGGGCCCGCCCGGCCACCGCCTCCCTCGCCCCGTCGAGGTCGTCGAGAATCAGGCCGCACGCCTCCCGCATCTGCAGGGCGAGCGCCGTATCGAGCACGTCGGACGACGTCAGCCCGAAATGCAGCCAGCGCGCCGACGGGCCGACCTGCTCGGCCACCGCGGTCGTGAACGCGATGACGTCGTGCTGCGTCGTCCGCTCGATCTCCTCCACGCGCTCGGTCCGCACGCCGGCGCACGCCGCGATGTCCCGCGCCGCCGCCTCGGGCACCAGCCCGGCGGCGGCCATCGCCTCGGCCGCCGCGGCCTCGACCCGCAGCCACGTCTCGTACTTGCGCTCGTCGCGCCAGATGCGGCCCATCTCGGGGTTCGTGTAGCGTGGAATCATGACGTCGCGGACACCTGAAACGGAAGAGCGATCTGACGCCCCGGGACGAGGCCGGATCCGGAACGCGGGCGACGCGCGTCAAGGCGCACCGTCTCCGTCACCCGATCCTGGTGGGACACGACGACCCGGACGTCCGACCGGCCCGACGTATCGAGGGCCTCGCGGCAGGTCATCGCCGCGAGCTCCGGCAAGTTGTTCACCCGGCTGAGGTGCGCCAGCACCAGACACTCGACCGAGGCCCCGAGATCCTCGCGGACGAACCGGGCGACGGCCTCGTTCGACAGATGCCCCCGCTCTCCCGCGATGCGCGCCTTGGTGGACGCCGGGTAGGGACCTGCCCACAGCAGATCGGCCGCATGGTTCGACTCCATCACCAGCACGCGGCACCGCCGGAACCGGGCGCGCAGGGCGTCGGTCGCCGCGCCGACGTCGGTCGCGAACCCGATGGCCCCGGCCGCCGTCTCGACGTGGAACGCCAACGTCTCGGCGTCGGCGTCGTGGGGCACCTCGAACGGGGTGATGCGGAAACCGCCGACATCGGTCGCCGTGTCGCAGGCGAGCGCGCCCCACGACCGGACGCCGGCGCCGGACCAGACCGCCCGCGTGGCCCCGGTCGCGTGCACGGGCGCCCCGTAGCGGCGAGAGAACAGCGCCGCGCCCCGGGTGTGGTCGCCGTGGGCATGGGAGATCACGATGGCGGTGATGCTCTCCGGGGCCACCCCGATCGCGCCCAGGCGCCGCGCCGTCTCGCGGCAGCTCAACCCGGCGTCCAGGAGCACCCGCGCCTCGCCGCATTGCAGCAGCGTCACGTTCCCCGCGCTCCCGCTGCCGAGGACCGTCAGCCGGACAGTCGTCACTGCGACCCCGGCGCCGGACGCGCCGCCCCCCGGTGCCTCACCACGGGCTGCTATGCCAGGGCAAGCTGCTCGTCACCGATCCGGACTCCGTCCACCGGACCGAGCACCGTCGCCGAAAGCGAGCCGGGCGGCAGCAGGTCCCGCGCCACGCGCCGAACGTCCTCCCGGGTCACCGCTTCGACCCCGCGCAGCGTGTCCTCCAGCGTGAACTGCCGGCCGAAGTACATCTGCTGGCGCGCCATGTGCGACATGCGGCTCGACGTGCTCTCCAGACTCAGCACCAGACTGCCCTTCAGATGGTCCTGCGCCCGCCGCAGCTCCTCTTCCGAGACGAAGTTGTCGCGGAGATCCTGCAGTTCGGCGACCACCAGATCGATGACCTCGCGCACCGCGCCCGCGTCGCAGCCGGCGTAGATGGTCAGCGCACCGCCGTCCTGGTAGGAGACGAGACCGCTGCTGACGGCGTAGGCGAGGCCCCGCCGCTCGCGGATGTTCTGGAAGAGCCGGGAGCTCATCGCCCCCCCGAGCACGATGTTGAGCAGGTAGCAGACGTACCGATCGTCGTGCTGCTGGGGATATCCGTCCACGCCCAGACAGACGTGACACTGTTCTATCGCCTTGTCGCGCACGGTCAGGCCGGGCGTTGCGGTGGGGGGGGTGACGGGAACCGCGTCGCCGGTCGCCGGCAGCCCCCCGAACGCCTCCGCCACCAGGTTCCGGACCGCCTTGTGGTCGACGTTGCCCGCGGCCGCGATCACCAGGTTCCCGGCCGTATAGACGCGCGAGAAGTAGTCCCGCAGGATGGCGCCGTCGATGGGGCCGACGGTGGCGGGCACCCCCAGAATCGGACGGCCCAACGGGTGCCCGGACCAGAAACGCTGGGTGAAGAGCTCGTGCACGAGATCGTCGGGCGTGTCTTCCACCATCTTGATCTCCTCGAGCACGACCTTCTTCTCGCGCGCGAGCTCGTCGGCGTCGAACGCCGGATGCAGCAGCATGTCGGCCAGCACGTCGACGGCGCGGGGCAGATGCTCGTCGAGCACCTTGACGTAGTAGCTCGCGCACTCCTTGGCCGTGAACGCGTCGATCTGGCCGCCGATCGAGTCTATCTCCTGCGCGATGTCCCGGGCCGACCGGGTCGCCGTACCCTTGAAGAGCATGTGCTCGACGAGATGCGCGATGCCCGAGTGGGCCGCGCGCTCGTGGCGCGACCCGCGGGTCAGCCAGACCCCGAAGCTGACCGAGCGCGCGCCGGGCACGGGCTCGGTCAGCAGACGCAATCCGTTGTCGAACTGCTCGCAGACAACCATGGGTGATACCGTCCGCCCGCCATCGCGGCCCGCCGGCTGACGTTCCCGTAAGTAGCTTTATATGGAGACAATTACGTGACCGCTACGACGGAAGAAGCGTATCACGGATGCGCCCCGCGGGGCAAACCGCGTCCGGCGGGACGGGAACCGCGCCGCGGAAATGGTACTGTTGATGCGTGGCCGACGCGCCCCCGGACCTCGCCGAGCTCGACCCGGACGAACTCGAGCGGACGCTGTCCCGACTCGGCGTCGAGCCCTACCACGGCCGGCAGATCTATCGCTGGGTCTACCGCCGCGGGCTGGAAGGGTTCGACGGCATGACCGACCTCTCCCGGCCGCTGCGCGACGCGCTCGGCCGGGTCCTGGCGTTCTCGACCCCCCGCATCGCCGCCTGCCGGCACTCGGACGACGGCGCGCGGAAGTTCGCGTTCGCCCTCGCCGACGGGCGCCGCATCGAGTCGGTGTTCATACCCGACACCCCGGCGATGACCCTCTGCGTGTCGACCCAGGTCGGATGCGCGATGGGCTGCCGGTTCTGCCTGACCGGACAGATGGGGCTGGCCCGGCATCTGACGGCGGGCGAGATCGCCGGGCAGGTGCGGGTGCTGGCCCGCGAGCTCGGCCTGCAGGACCGCCGCTTCAACGTCGTGCTGATGGGCATGGGCGAGCCGCTGCACAACTACGCGGCGACGATGAAGGCGCTGCGCATGCTCGCCGCACCCAGCGGGCTCGCGCTGAGCCCCCGGCGGGTCACCCTGTCGACGGTCGGCCTCGCGGCGGGGTTGGCGCGGCTGGCCGACGAGCCGTGGATCCCGAACCTCGCGGTGTCGCTGCACGCGACGACCGACGCCGTGCGCCACGCCCTCGTCCCGACCAGCCGGACCCAGCGGCTGGCCGACCTCGTCGCCGCCTGCCGGCGCTTTCCCCTGAAGCACCGGGACCGCATCACTTTCGAGTACGTGCTGCTCGACGGCGTCAACGACACCGCGGCCGACGCCGGGCGGCTCGGCGCCCTGCTGCGCGGGCTGCGCGCCAAGGTGAACCTGATCCCCCTCAACGCCGCGCCCGGCATCCCCTTCACCCGGCCGTCGGACCGCCGGGTGGACCGTTTCGCGCGCAGCCTCGCCGCCCGGGGGATGACCGTCTCCGTGCGCAAGAGCCGGGGACGGGACATCCGCGCCGCCTGCGGCCAGCTCATCGTCGAAGGCGGTCCCCGCGCGTCGCTCGCGCAACAGGCGGCGGCCCGGCTGGACGGCCGGGAATCCGCGCCGTAGCTTCCGGAGGGAGGCGCCGACCCGGTCCGCGCCCCGGCGGCCGGTCACGGCAGCCGCAACGCGATCAGTTCCGGCGTCTCGCCGCCGACCGTCAGCGCGACGTACTGCGCCCCTTCATGCAGATAGGTCATCGGCGTGCCGATGGCCCCGGCCGGCAGATCGAGCGAGCCGACAATCTCGCCGGTCGCCTTGTCGCGCGCCACCAGCCTCGGCCCCCCGTCGGACCCGCCGGCGGACAGCGCGCTGACGAGCAGGGTCCGCGTCAGCAGCGGACCGCCGTGACCCTCTCCGCCCAGCGGCGGCAGATCGAGATGGCGCAGCCGCGGATGGTTGCGCAGCCGGTCGCCGTCGCCGTTGGGCCGCATCCACGCATGGTCGCCGGTGTTCAGGTCGATGGCGGTCATGCGCGAGTACGGCGGCTTCAGCAGGGGCAGGCCCTGGGGCATGACGGGCTGTGCGCCGCTGTCGAAGTCGGCCTGGGTGTAGCGCAGGTTGCCGCCCTCGGCGGGGTCGGGGGTGTAGTACTTCAGCACCGAGAAACGGTTCTCGGACGGCACGTACAACAGCCCCGTCCCGGGGTCGACGGCCGCCCCGCTCCAGCTCGCCCCGCCCGCGATGTGGGGGCGCTGAATCGTGCCCTGCAGACCGCCCTCGACGCTGAGCATCGGCGGCGTGAAGAGCGGTCCGAGCCGGAAGTTCCGGACGGCATCGACGGCCAGGGCCCGGATCTCCGGAGTGAAGTCGACGAGATCGTCGATGCCGACGCCCTGATACTCGAACGGAGGCGGCCTGGTCGGGAACGGTTGGGTCGGCGACAGCACTTCGCCTTCGAGGTCGGTGTCGGTCTCGACCGCACGCTCTTCGATGGGCCACACGGGATCGCCCGTCACCCGGTCGAAGACGTAGGTGAACCCCTGCTTGCTCACCTGGGCGACCGCCTTGACGGGACGCCCGTCGACGGTAACGTCGACGAGGTTCGGCGCGGCCGGGAAGTCGTAGTCCCAGACGCCGTGATGCACCGCCTGGAAGTGCCACATGCGCTGGCCGGTCTCGACGTCGACGGCGACGAGGCTCTCGGCGAACAGGTTGTCGCCCGGACGGTGTCCGCCGTAGTAGTCGCTGGTGGGCGTGCCGGTCGGCAGGAACACGTACCCGGTCTCTTCGTCGGCGCTCATCGGCGGCCAGACGTTCGCGTTCCCCGAGTAGCGCCACGATTCGTTCAGCCACGTGTCGGTCCCGAAGTCGTCCCCCCGCGGCACGGTGCGGAAGACCCACCGGGTGTCGCCGGTGCGGGCGTCGATGCCCTTCACCCAGCCCGGCGGCGCCTCCTTGCGGATGACGAAGTCGGAAATGATGGTCGGGGTGACGACGACGTCCCGCAGGACGACCGGAGGCGACTTCACGCCGAGCAGGTTGCGCCCCTGGTAGTTCACCGCCCCCCGGTCCGCGCGGGGAATGCCCTCGGTCAGGTCCACGCGGCCGTCGACGCCGAACCCGGGCGCGGGCCGCCCGGTCTTCGCATCGACCGCGTGCAGATAGCCTTCGCTGGTGCCCCAGTAGATGCGCTCCTCGCCGCTCTCGCCGTCGCGCCACCAGGCGACGCCGCGCGACCCGTAGCCGTGCGTGGGCCGCCCCTCCGCGTACACCCGCGGGTCGTGCGCCCAGCGGGTCTCGCCGGTGCCGGCGTCGATGGCCGCCACCTGGTACAGCGCCGTCGACAGATACAGCGTGCCGTCGATCATCAGCGGCGTCACCTGGAACCCCCGGATCGACACGGGTCCCTGCCGCTCGCGCACCGCTTCGAGATCGATCGAGGCGTCGGCCGACCGCCAGCGCCACGCGATGCGCAGGTCCTCGAAGTTGGTCGCGTCTATCTGGTCGAGCGGCGAGTACTTGGTGCTGCCCTGGTCGCCGGCATAGGTGCGCCATTCGCCGCCGGCGGCGCCGTACTGGGCCCGCGCCGGGACGGACGCGGCCGCCATCAACGTTCCGGCCAGGCAGACCACCGACGACGTCGTCCCTCTCATGGTGTGCTCCCCTGCCCGCCCGGCGGGCAGACGCGCCATCCGTTCGCGCACGTCCGCGAATTCGCGGATCACGTCGTCGAAACGCTTGCTGACGTCGTCGAAACGCCCGTCCGTCCGCTCGGTCTGACGGTCCATCCGGCCGACCAGAACCAGGGCGGTGGCAATCTGTCCCCCGGCCAGCGTCAGAAGCCCGACGACCAGCGTCACGAGTTCGGTGCTCACGGTTCACCACCCTCCCGGCCCGGCACCTCGTCCCGGTCAGGCGGCGTCCCGGGCGCGGCCGGCGACGAAACCCTCCACCGTGCCTTCCAGACGCGCCATCCGTTCACGCACGTCCGCGAATTCGCGGATCACGTCGTCGAAACGCTTGTTGACGTCGTCGAAACGCTTGTTGACGTCGTCGAAACGCTTGTTGACGTCGTCGAAACGCTTGTTGACGTCGTCGAAACGCTTGTTGACGTCGTCGAAACGCCCGTCCGTCCGCTCGGTCTGACGGTCCATCCGGCCGACCAGAACCAGGGCGGTGGCAATCTGTCCCCCGGCCAGCGTCAGAAGCCCGACGACCAGCGTCACGAGTTCGGTGTTCACGGTTCACCACCCTCCCCGGCCCGCCCAGTATCGCACACCCGCGGGCCGGCGCCCGCCGGCTTTCCCGCCCTCATGCGGCGCCGGTCACGGCGATGATCATGAAAGGATCATGCCAGGGACGTCAGGCCGCCAGCACGCCGGCGAGGGGGTCGGCCCCGGTAATCCGCACCCGGACCCGCTGGTTGGCGCCGCCGGTGGGGGGCACCGGCACCTTCAGGTAGTTGTCGGTGGCGACGACGGCGCCCCCGTCGAGGGTCAGGCCGGGCCGCACCGCGCCGACCTGTCCTTCGCGGAACCGGCGCGAACGCGCGGCGCCGGCGTCCCGGAGGGCCCGCGCCCGCGCCCGCACCACCGGCCCCGGCACGCGGTCCGGCAGCCGGCTGGCCTCGGTTCCCTCGCGGGGCGAGTAGGGAAAGACGTGCAGGTAGGTCAGGGGGCTCGCGGCCACGTAGTCCACCGTCTGGCGCGCGTCCTCGTCCCGCTCGCCGGGGAAACCCGCGATGAGGTCGGCGCCGATGCCCGCGTGGGGCATCCGGTCGCGCACGCGGTCGACGACGCGGCGGTACCCGTCGAGGGTGTAGGGGCGCCGCATGCGCCGCAGCATCCGGTCGCTGGCATGCTGCAGCGGCAGGTGGAAGTGCGGCGCGAACCGTCCGCTGGACGCGACGAGGTCCACCAGTTCCGCCGGGCAGTCCATGGGCTCGAGCGAGCTGATGCGGCAGGTCACTTCCGACGGATGGGCGTCGATGGCCCGCAGCAGCGCCGTCAGCGACGACGGCGGGGCGAGGTCGCGCCCCCAGGACCCGAGATGGACCCCGTTCAGCACCACTTCGTGGAACCCGCTCCGGGCCGCAAGGTCGACGGCGGCCAGCACGTGCCGCTGGCCGAGGCTGCGCCCGCGCCCCCGAGTGGACGGGATGATGCAGTAGGAGCAGGTCTCGTCGCAGCCGGTCTGCACCCGCAGCATGAACGCCACCCGGCCGACGCTCCCCGGCGTGATCAGGGCGCCGCACGGCCCCGGACCGTCCCCGAAGCGCTCCGCGGCGCCGGGCAGCAGCCGGTCGGCGAGCGTCTCCTTGTCGTCGTTGGACACCACTTCGGGCGCCCCGGGGAGGGCCGCGATTTCCTGCCCGGCGCGGGTCGCGTAGCAGCCGGTCGCGACCACCCGCGCGTCCGGGTTCTCCCGCGCGGCCCGCCGCAACGCCTGGCGCACGCCCTGGTCCGCCGCCGCGGTCACCGAGCAGCTGTTGACCACCACGACGTCGGCGTCGGCGACGGGGGCCGGGGTCGCCCCGCGGGCGCGCAACTGCAGTTCCAGGCGGAGGGAATCGGCCTGGTTGACGCGGCAACCGAACGTGGTGACGGCGTAGCGCAAGGCGGCTCCTTTCTCGCCGCCCATTCTCTCACCGGCGGCCGGAGAACGCACGCCGGACCGCCGCCGTCCGCGGCCGGCGCGGATCCCTGATGCGGAACCGGGCGAAATGCCATAGGATCATGGAAGCGTTCCGGCCGCGGCTGCAGCAGTACCACTACGACCCGTCGCGCTACGACACCTGCCTGGAGCAGCTCGGGATCGAGTATCCGACGATCCGCGAGAACGAGTGGACGGCGTCCCGGCGCCCGCCGCGGCGCCGGCGTCTCCTGTCCGCGCAGGGGCCCGACGAGATGCCTTGCCGTCCGCAACGACGCAAGAGGAGCTGAGCCGGATGCGCTACGGCCGGGGCGGACCTGCTGGTGCGGCGACCCCAACAGGAAACTGCACGCAGCGCCTCGCGGAGGACCCGACGGCGCATTATTTGCGATCCCGCTCCGGGCGTTGGCCGCATACAGCCTGGCTGGAGTCCGGCTGCGGAGATCAGAGCAGCAGAGGCGCATGCGCGGCGCTTGGGGGAAAGACGATGAAGAAGACGCTGTTGTGTTCGCTGGCCCTGGCGGGCTCGCCCGTGGTCATGGGAGGTTGCACCGATGCGCAGATCGCATCGCAGAACCTTTCACGCGCTGCCGACAACTTCGAGATACTCCGCCGGGTCGTTTTCCTGAATGGGATCACGGACTCCTATCTGCTGTCGATAGAGGGGTACTGCTCCATCCTGGACCAGGGCCGCCAGCTCGAGGTCACCTGCAGAACGGCTTCCGGGGATTTCGTCAAGCACTTCCTGGGCCTGAGCGACAACGTGACCTACTTCGCCGAGCAGGTCGCGTCGGCGCGTGTAAGCACCCACCACTACCGGGTGGTCTTCAAGCCGCAGACCATCATCCCGGACATCGACTTCCGGGGGAGTGCGGAGGAGCTGCTGGAGGACTCCGAAGGGAGATGACAGGGAGGTCGTGATGCCGACTACGCCGCCCCCGGAGACGCGCGCCGCCATCGACGGCAAGTTCCTGTCGATCGGAGGCGGCCGGTTCTTCGTCAAGGGCGCCGCCTACGGCACGTTCGCGCCCGACGCGGCGGGACGCCAGTTCCCGGCCGCGGCGATCGTCTCGGACGACTTCGCCCGGATGCGGGACGCGGGGCTGAACACCGTCCGCACCTACACGACGCCCCACCCCGAAGTCCTCGACGCGGCCGCGCGGCACGGGCTGCGCCTGATGATCGGCCTGCCCTGGCCGCAGCACGTCGCGTTCCTCGACGACCCCGGCCTCTGCCGCCGCATCCGCGGCGACGTCATCGCCGGGGTCCGCGCGCTGGCGCGCCATCCCGCCGCCCTCCTCTTCGCGCTGGGCAACGAGATTCCCGCGCCCGTCGTCCGCTGGCACGGCCAGGCCCGCGTCGAGCGCTTCCTGCGCGAGCTCTACCACGACGTGAAGGCGGCGGCGCCCGAGGCGCTCCTGACCTACGTGAACTACCCGCCGACCGAGTACCTGTCCCTCCCGTTCCTCGACGTCTGCGCGTTCAACGTCTACCTGCACGCCGAGCCCGACCTGCGGCGCTATCTCGCCCGCCTGCAGCACCTCGCCGGACACCGCCCCCTCCTGCTGGCGGAGGCGGGGGCCGACAGCCGGCGGCAGGGCGAGGACGGCCAGGCCTCGACCGCCGCCATGCAGTTGCGCACGGCGTTCTCCGAGGGCGCGTGCGGCGCCGTGGTGTTCGCGTGGACCGACGAGTGGTGGCGGGGCGGGCAGCCGGTCGACGACTGGGCGTTCGGCCTCGTGGACGCGGCGCGCAAGCCGAAGCCGGCGTTGCGCGCGGTCGCCGAGGCGTTCGCGGACGCGCCGTTCCCCGAGGCCGAACGCCGCACGTGGCCGAAGATATCGGTCGTCGTCTGCGCCTGCGACGAGGCCGCCACCATCGACGAATGCCTCGCGTCCATCGAGGACCTCACCTATCCCGACTTCGAGATCATCCTCGTCAACGACGGGTCGCGCGACGCCACCGGGACCATCGCCCGCCGGCACGCATCGGTCAAGGTGCTCGACATCCCCAACGGCGGGCTGAGCGCGGCCCGGAACGTCGGGCTCGAGCACGCCGCCGGGGAGATCGTCGCCTATACCGACGGGGACGTGCGGGTGGACCCCGACTGGCTCACGCACCTCGTCCGCCCGTTCCTGACCTCGGACGTCCGCGGCGCCGGCGGCCCCAACCTGGTCCCCGCCGACGACCCGCCGATGGCCCAGTGCATCGCCCGCGCGCCCGGCGGCCCGACCCAGGTCATGCTCGACGACCGCATCGCCGAGCACGTGCCCGGCTGCAACATGGCGTTCCGCCGCGACGCGCTGCTCGCCGTCGGCGGGTTCAACCCGATCTATCGGCGGGCCGGCGACGACGTCGACGTCTGCTGGCGCCTCCAGGCGCGCGGCTGGAAGATCGGGTTCGCGCCGTCGGCCCTCGTCTGGCACCGCCACCGGGCGTCGCTGCGCGCCTACTGGCGCCAGCAGGTCGGCTACGGAGAGGGCGAGTCCTGGCTCAAGCCGCACCACCCCGACCAGTTCCAGGGCCTGCGCATCGGCTGGCGCGGGCGCATCTACGGTCCCCTTCCCTTCCACCGCTCGCTCACCCGGGCCCGCGTCAACAGCGGGGCGTGGGGCACCGCGCCGTTCCCGTCGGTGTACGCCATCGACACCTGTCCGTTCGCGTTCATGCCCCACTCGGCCCGCTGGCAGGCCGCCGCCGCCGCCCTGATCGGCCTCGGGGCGGCGACCCTGACGACGAGCCAGATCGGGCTGGCCCTCGCCCTGCTGACGGTGGGGGCCGGCGCCCTCGGCGCCACCGTCGCCCGCTGCGTCCGCTACGCCCTCGTAACCGACATCGAAGGACTGCCGCCGCTCGTCTCCCGCCCGCGGCGCCTGAGCCGCATCATCTACCGGTCGCGCATCGCCGCCCTGTACTTCGTCCAGCCCCTCGCCCGGGCGTGGGGCCGGCTGCGGGGCGCGATGTCCCCGCCCGAGGTCCTCCGCGCCCCGGCCGCCGGACGGCGCCCGGCGGCGGCGGCCGGGGCGGGCCGGGACCCGCGGGCCGGCGCGCTGCGCCGCATTCCGCCCCGGCGCTTCTGGAGCGAGACGTGGGTCGCGGCGGAAACCCTGCTCTCGCGTCTGACGGCGCGGCTCGAACGGACGCGCGAGGTGCGGACGGTGGAGACCGACGACGGCTGGCAGGCGGACCGGGACATCGACGTCGGCCTGAACCGGTGGGTGCGGCTGCACGTGCGGGTGCTGGTCGAGGAGCATGGCGGGGGACGGTGCCTCGTCCGCCTCGCCCGGCGGCTGCGGCCCACTCCCCAGTTCTGGCTGGCCGCCGCCGGCCTCGCGGGGGGCGGGCTGGCCGCCGCCGCCGGCCCGGCCCCGTACTGGCCGTGGGCCGCGGGCGCGGCCGCGCTGCTCGCGTCGTGGGCGACGCGCACCCTGCGGCAGTCCGCGCGCGCCGCCGCGGCCGTCGACGCCGCCATCGCCGACACGGCCGCCGCGCTCGACCTGCTGCCGTTGCCCGACGCCCGCGCAGAGGCCCGAGAGCCGCGTGCGGCGGCGCCGGAAGCCGGCGCGGCGCCGGCCGCGCCGCCGGCGCCGCGCGGCCCTTCGGCCGCGGCCCGGCGGCCGCGGCCCGGCCGGGTGGCGGCCCGCGGCGAGACCCCGCGCCGCACCGAGACCGGCGAGGCGACCGCCTGACGGGGCGGCGCCGGCCCCGGCGTGCTAGCATCGCGCCACTTCCATGCGCATGGCCGACCCTGCCGCCGACACCACGCGACCCGCCACCGCCGCGCAGGCGCTCGGCCCCCTCGGACTGCTGATCGCCCTCCTCGCCGGGTCGGTGTACCTGTTCGGCGACGCGTCGTCGAGCGGTCCGAACCAGGTCGCGCTCATGCTCGCGGCGGCCGCCGCGGCGCTGGTGGGGCTGCGCAACGGACACCGGTGGGCGGCCGTCGAGCAGGGCATCCGCCACGGCATCTCGGTGTCGATGGGGGCCATCCTCATCCTGCTCGTGGTCGGCGCCCTCATCGGGACGTGGATTCTCGCGGGCATCGTCCCCACGATGATCTACTACGGGCTGCTGCTGCTGTCGCCGTCGGTGTTCTACGCCACCGCCTGCGTCATCTGCGCCCTCGTCTCGGTGGCCACCGGCAGCTCGTGGACCACCGCCGGCACCATCGGGATCGCTCTCGTCGGCATCGCCGCCGCCCAGGGGCTCGACCTGGGCCTGGCCGCGGGGGCGATCATCTCCGGCGCCTACTTCGGCGACAAGATGTCGGCCCTGTCCGACACCACGAACCTCGCCCCCGCCGTCGCCGGCACCGACCTGTTCACCCACATCCGGCACATGGCGTGGACCACGGCGCCGAGCATCGCGGCGGCGCTGGCCCTGTTCACGGCGGCCGGCTTCGCCGCGCCGGCCCCCGCCACCGCCGCCGAGCTCGAGGTCGTGCTCGAGGCCCTCGACGCCCACTACGCGCTCGGGCCCCACCTGCTGATTCCCGTGGCCCTGGTGCTGGCCCTGGTGGTGCGGCGCGTCCCCGCGCTCCCCGCGCTGCTCGCCGGGGCGCTGGCCGGGGCGGTCTTCGCGGCGCTCTTTCAGGGCGACACGGTCGCGGCGTTCGTGGCCGAGCCCGGCCTCGCGAGGCATCTGGCCGTCGTCAAGGGCTGCTGGACCGCCCTCTTCGACGGGTTCACGCTCGACTCGGGGAACGCCGCCCTCGACGAACTGCTCAGCCGCGGGGGGATGAGCAGCATGCTGACGACCGTCTGGCTCATCATGTCGGCCATGACCTTCGGGGGGGTCATGGAGTCCACCGGCCAGCTCGAGGCCCTCGCTCGGCGCATCCTGCGCTTCGCGCGGAGCACGGGAAGCCTCGTCATGGCGACGCTCCTCACCGCGATCGGCGCCAACGTGGTCACCTCCGACCAGTACATCTCCATCGTGCTGCCGGGGCGGATGTTCCGCGCCGAGTACGAGCGGCGCGGGCTCGACCCGCGCAACCTGTCGCGGACCCTGGAGGACGGCGGCACCATCACCTCCGTGCTGATCCCCTGGAACACGTGCGGCGCCTACATGGCCGGGACGCTCGGGGTCGCCACCCTGACCTACGCCCCGTTCTGCTTCTTCAACCTCGTCAACCCCCTCGTCGCCGCCCTGTACGGGTGGGCGAACATCTCGATCGTGAAGCTCGACACGGATCCGGCCCGCAAGGCCGCGCGCGGCTGAGCGGTCGGAGACGGACAGATGGCCTTCGCGCGACGCACCCGTCAGGCGGGGATGCTCTTCATCCTCGTCACGCTGTTCATCGACATCCTCGGGCTGGGCATCATCATCCCCGTCCTGCCCGAGCTGATAAGGGAGTTCACGGCCGGAAACGACTCGCGGGCAGGGCTGTACTACGGCGTCATCATCGCGCTCTACGCGCTGATGCAATTCCTGTGCGCCCCGGTGCTCGGCGCCCTCTCCGACCGGTTCGGCCGCCGGCCGGTCATCCTCGGCTCGCTGTTCGGGTTCGGCGTCGACTACCTCGTGCAGGGCTGGGCGCCGTCTCTCGGCTGGCTGTTCGCGGGCCGCGCCGTCGCCGGGGTCATGGGAGCCAGCATCACGACCGCCAACGCCTACGTCGCCGACGTGTCGACCCCGGAGACGCGGGCCCGCAACTACGGCTTCGTGGGGGTCGCCTTCGGCCTCGGATTCATCTTCGGCCCCGCCCTCGGGGGGCTGCTGGGCGGCATCGAGCTCCGCCTGCCCTTCTTCGTCGCCGCCGGACTGGCCTTCGTCAACTGGCTGTACGGGTTCTTCGTGCTGCCCGAGTCGCTGCCCCCCGACCAGCGCAGCCCGGTCTCGTGGGGCCGGATGAACCCGTTCGGCAGCCTGAAGCGCCTGCGCGCCTACCCCCTGGTGGCCGGTCTCGCGGTGGTGTCCATCTTCCTGTCGCTGGCCCAGCGGGGCCTCGAGAACGTCTGGGTGCTGCACGCCGGTTACCGCTACGGGTGGGACGCCCAGGCCAACGGCCTGACCCTGGCCCTCGTCGGGGTGATGACGGCGCTCGTGCACGGGCTGCTGGTCAGGCCCGCGGTCGCCCGCCTCGGCGAGCGGGGCGCGATCCTCTTCGGCGTCGGCGTCTCGATGCTGGCGTTCCTCGGCTACGGCCTCGCGTCGGCGGGCTGGATGGTCCTCGCGGTCATCGTGTTCGGGTCGCTCGGGGGCGTCGCGCACCCGGCGGTCCAGGGACTCGTCGCCGGGGCCGCGCCTCCCGCCGAGCAGGGGAAGATCCAGGGCGCGCTGACGTCGCTCGTCAGCCTGACCGCGATCGCCGCGCCGCTCCTCTTCACGGCCGGGCTCTTCAGCTATTTCACCTCGGACCGCGCGCCGCTCCATCTGCCGGGGGCGCCGTTCCTCCTCGGCGCAGCCCTGTTCGCGGTGTCCCTGGTGCTGCTCGTGCGCCTGTTCCGCCGGCAGCCCGGGCCGGCCGCCGCTCCCGGCCGCCCCGCCCCCGGGCCGGTGGCGGTCGACGAGGCGGGCGTCGCCGCCGACCGGGCCTGACCGCCCGCGGCGAAAGCCCCGCGGCATTCGAGCGGCGAGCATCCCGCCTGACCGCGTTCCGCCGCGGGCTGTCGACCGGCCCGCGGTCCGCCGTTCCCGGGTGCGCCGAGGCGCCCGCCGCTTGCATCTTCCGCGCCGCGCTGCCACGATGAACCGGTGCGCGCCAGCGAGTGGATCGTCTGCGGCTTCTTCGCCTACCTCCTCGTGCTCGCCCGCGTCCAGCGGCTGCCGGGGCCCGCGCGCAACCGGGTGCTCGCGGTCGGCGCGGCCTGCGTGGGGCTGGTGCTCGTGCTCTCGCAGCTTCGCCTGCAACTGCCGATGCGCATCGCGCGAGACTGGGCGCCGTGCATCTACCTGCTGCAAGGCTACTGGATGAGCGGGCTCTTCTTCCGGCGCCCCATGCCGGCGGTCGAAGCGCGGCTGTTGCGGCTCGACCGGCGTCTGCTTGCGTGGGCGCGGCTCGACGCCGCGGTGGAGCGGACGCCGCGGCCGGTCCTCGAACTGCTGGAACTGGCCTATCTTTCCGCCTATCCGTTCGTTCCCATCACCCTGGGCCTGCTCTACGGCGCGGGCCTGCGGGAGAACGCAGACCAGTACTGGACCGCGGTGCTGCTCGCCGCGTTCGCGTGCTACGGGCTGCTGCCGTGGATTCAGACCCGCCCGCCCCGCGCCCTCGAGCCGCCGGGTTCGATGGACCGGCGCCGCCTCGCGCTCCGCCGCGTGAACCGCGTCGTGCTCGATCGCGCCTCGGTCCAGGTCAACACCTTCCCGAGCGGCCACGCGGCCACCGCCGTCGCCGCCGCCCTCGCGACCGCCCAGCCGCTCCCCCACCTGCTCGTCCCGCTGCTGGCGGCGGCCGGGGCCATCGCCGCCGCCACCGTCGCGGGGCGCTACCACTACGCCGCCGACACCCTGCTCGGGGCCGCGGCCGGCGCCGGCGCCTGGTGGGTCGCTACGTGATCGGCTTCTTCAGGCGCACCGGCGTCACGTGGCGGATCCGGCTGTTGATCATCTCGACGAAGACCGAGAACGCCATCGCGAAGTACAGGTAGCCCTTCGGAATCTCCTGGTGGAACCCTTCCGCCACCAGCGAGAACCCCACCAGCAGCAGGAAGCTCAACGCGAGGACCTTGACCGTCGGCCGCTCGTTGACGAAGGTGCTGATCGCCTCGACCGATGACGTTGTCGACGCCGAGGACCACTTCGAGGACGGTGAGGGTGACGAGGGCGGTCCAGATATCGGGTTGAACAACCATTCCATGTCGGTCCCTCCGACCGGGGCGCCGGCGCCGCGGGAACGGCGCAGGCGCCCGGCAGGCTCGGTTGAAGTCGAAGGGCGCGGCGGGGCCGAGAGGCGGCGGTTTCCGGGAGATCACCTCGGGGCGCGGCGCACGGCGTAGTCCGGCCAGCACCGCTCGAAGCCCTCGCCGTGCGGGTTCCAGGGGCCGAGCCGCTCGTCGAAGCCGTCCGCGGCTTCGACCGCCGCCGCCGGTCCCGCGCTCCGGCGCGCCGCGCGGGCGGGCGCGGCGGCCGGATCCAGGGCCCGCGCGATCCGATGCCGCACGTCTTCGAGATGCAGGCGCGTCGCGCGGTCGGACGCCCGGTCCCGGGCGAGCGCGATGGCGCCGTCGAGCGCCCGCAACTCGCCGCGGAGGAACGGCCCCGCATCGCCGGCGGCCTGCGGCGATGCGCCGAGCCGCTCATCGATCAGGTCGAGATACGCGCGCTGGACGTTCCGCCGGTAGGCGCCGATGCGAACCTCGCGCTCGTCCAGCTCGCGCCACACGCCGTGGCGCACGTCGGCCAGGAAGGCGGTGGCCGGATAGGCGGCGTCGCCGTCAATCACTTCCTGCTCGACGAGGCGGCGCAGCCGGCCGCCGGCCAGCAGCGTGCCGAGCAGCCGCGTCTGGCTGATGCGGATCCGGTCGAGCACCCCCACCGGCTCGATCCGGCGCAGAATCTCCGGGTCGGTGAGGAACGCCGGGGGGACGAACGCATGGTCGTTCAGAAACGCCACCGCGTTCGCCTGCACGTCCCGGGGGATGGCCGCAAACCGCACCCCGTCCTGGCCGTGGTGCTTCTGCTGCGACGTGAACCCGCCCACCACCGCGGCGACGTGGTTCATCTCCAGGGTCCACTGGCCGACGAGCCGGGCGTACAGCGCGTCGAGTTCGTCGTAGGGTTCCCCCGGCGCGGCGGTCGCGTCGAGCAGCATCGCGGCGACGCGTTCGAGGTTCTTCAGGCCGAGCGCGGTCGACGCCACCGCGTCGGCGTCGCCGACCGCCTCGGTCAACTGGCCCGCGTCGGCGTCGCGCGCACCGGGCGTCGAGAATCGGAACCACGCCGTCTCGTCCTGCTCGCGCGCCCACGCGTCGAGCGTCGGCCGCTCCTCGTCGGGGGTCGACGCCCCCGCGATCGGGGCATAGCCCCATCGGGTGGCCCACCGGTCGTACGGACCGATCTTCGGAATCAGGTCCTCCGGCGCGATGCCGTCCTCCGGCTGCGCGACGTAGTTGAAGCGCGCATAGTCCATGAGGGTCGGCGTATGCCCCATCGTCCGCACCCAGTCGGGGTCGCGCAGCCGTTCGGGCGGGTAGAGCGAACTCGCCTTCATGTTGTGCTGGAAGCCGAGGGCATGGCCCACTTCGTGGGCGGCCACGTAGGCGAGCAGCTCCCCCATCAGCGCGTCGGGCAGCGGCAGCCGGCGCGCCCGCGGGTCGAGCGGCCCGACCTGCACGAAGTACCAGTCGCGCACGAGGTTCATCACGTTGTGGTGGAACTGGATGTCCGCTTCCAGGATCTCTCCCGTGCGCGGGTCGTGGACGTGGGGGCCGGAGGCGTTCTCGACCGTCGACGGCAGCCAGCGGATCACCGAGTAGCGGGCGTCCTCGGGACTCCACTCGGGGTCGTCGGCGGGGGCCTCGCGCGCCACCACCGCGTTGCTGAACCCCGCCTCCTCGAACGCCGGCCGCCACGCCTCGACCCCCTGCTTCAGGTACGGCGCCCACTTCGCGGGGGTCGCGGGGTCTATCCAGAAGGTGATGGGGGTGACCGGATCGGACAGCGCGGCGTCCGGGTCCTGCTTCTCGAGCCGCCACCGGGTGACGTAGCGCCGGCGCGGCGAGCGGTGCTCGTCGCGGCCGTAGTCGATCTGCCGCACCGAGAAATAGCCGACCCGCTCGTCGAACAGGCGCGGCATCATCGGCTCCTCGGGCAGCTTGACCATGCTGTAGTGCAGCACCACCGTCGCGCTGCCGGGCCGCATGCCGCGGCGCGCCGCCGCGGCCGGCCGGCCGCTCGAGCCGGAAGGCGGCGGCGCGGTGTAGGTGTGGGTGGTCCTGACCTCGACGTTGCGCGGGAACGCGGCCACCGACTCGAGGAACGACCGGTCCCGGGCGAACCCCCGCGCCCGCAGCCGCGACCGGGCGCTGAACTCCGGTACCTCGGTCGTGAACAGGGCGGTGACGTCGATCACCGGCGCCCCCGCCGCGGACAACGCCTCGACGTCGAACGCCCGCAGGATGGCGTCGTTGTTCGCGGCCGCGACCGCCCGCGCGATGGGCCGCGACGCGTCGGCGACGATGGCGTGCGACACGCTCTTCAGCAGGACCCGGTCTCCGCGGCGGTCCCACTTGACCACCCGGCTTCCGAGCGCCTGCCCCCCGTAGCCGACCCCCGGGCTGGTCCGCGCGATCCGGCTGACCCAGAGAAACTCCCGGCCCAGCTCGGCCGGCGGGATCTCGTAGAACACCTTTTCGTCGAGCCGGTGCACCACGAACACGCCCTCGTCGGTGTCCGCCTCGTCGGTGATCACCTCTTCGTAGGGCTCGATGCCCCCGCGGTCGCCGCCCCGCGGCTCCTCCTCGTTCTCCGCTTCTCCCTGCGCGTTCTCCGCCGGCTGCTCCTGCTCTTCCTCCGGCGGCCGATCCTGCGCCGCGGCCACCCCGGCCACCGCCGGGCCGGACGCCAGCCAGACGGCGACGCCCACCGCACCGAACCGCGTAACGGGCATGATGCGACTCCTCCTTGCGAAACCTTACACCACATTCGCCGGCGCCGCCCTGCCGCCGGACGCGCGCAACGCGCGAGACTTGCCATCCTCGCGCCGGACGCGGATGATCGAGCCGACGGCAGCGCCGGCCTCCACCCCGCGGCGCCGATCGTCCGGCGTCATGGTGTTCCTGCCGTTGGTCACCACCGGGCCGGTCTTTCCCGTGGGCGTGCTGCCCATCGAGCGGCTGACCGCGTACGGGCCTGTCACGGGAGACCCGGTTCGCGGGGTTCAGGAACGCAGCAACATCACCACAAGGGCGGCCGCCGCCGCCATTTGCCACCAGAGCGGGGCGGGCTCGTCGAGCAGCAGCGTGCCCAGGCCCACGAATCCGGCCGCGGCGGCGAGCAGATACCAGTAGAGTTCCGTGAACGCCTCTTCGCGATGGGTCGCCCGGGCGCGGCGTTCGACGTCGGCGAGAATCCGCAATGCGACGTCCTGCGCGTCGTCCACCGCCAGCTCGTAGTAGGCGCCGTCGCCGGTGCGGGCCATCGCGCGCAGCGACTCGCGGTCGAGAGCCGAGTGCAGGGGGGCCCGGGGCGGGTCGTAGGGGCCGGCGGGAAGCTGGGGAACGAGCCCTCCCGCGGTGGTGCCGACGCCGACTGCGTATACGCGGATGCCGCGGTCGCGGGCCATGCGGAGCGCGTCGTCCACCGTTCCGCTCCAGGCCTGGCCGTCCGACAGCACGATGAACGCCTTGGCGCCGGGCCGTTCGCCGTGGAGCTGGGCGTCGCGTTCGAACATCTGCACGCCCCAGTAGACGCCTTCCTCGATGTTGGTGTCCCAGCTCGTGTCGTCTTCGAGGCGGAACGGCGGTTCGTCGCCGAGATGGTCGAGGAAGAAGAACAGGGCGTTGGGGTCGCGGGTCAGCCGGACCTGCGGGGCCGCGCGGTGCGCGAACAGGGCGAGGGCGACGCGCTGGTCCCGCCAGCCCAGGAGCTCGGCGAACGTGCGGATCCAGGCCACGGACCGTTGCCAGCGGTCCGGCGCCACGTCGCCGACCCGCATCGACGCCGAGCCGTCCTGCAGGATGATGAAGTCGGCGCCGGCGCTCCGGGTGACGGACACGAGGACCCGCGGGCGCGCGAGGGCGAGGACGAGAGCCGCGACCGCGAGCAGCAGGCAGAGCCAGTACGCGAGCCCGCCCGCGAGCGCGAAGCGTTCGCGCACCGGCGTCGTCCGCCCGCGCCGCGCCTCGCGGGCGTCGCGCCGCCGACGCGCGAACCGCCACAGCCACAGCAGGCCCAGCCCCGCCGGCAGCGCCAGCAGCCACAGGTACAACGGATCCTCGAATCGGAGCGCGGGGAGAGGGGCCACGGCCGGATCTCCTCGTTTCGGCCAGGAGTCTGCGCGGCAGAACGGCGCGGACTCCTGCAAGGTTGGTCGGGCGGCGCCGGAGCCGCGCCGGGGTCCCAGGGCCGCGCCGCGAGCGCGGAGCCGCGCCGCGACGCTCTCCGGGCTAGCCGCGCCGGCGAATCGACGCTCCTTCGCCGATCGTGGGGTCGTCGGTCTCTTCCGGTTCGACGAGCCGGTCGCGCGGCACGTAGATCCGGACGTCCTCCATGTCCGCCTCTTCCGGGTCCGCGCCTTCGTTGCCCGGCGCGCTGGGGCGCCGGACTTCCGGGGCCGGACCGCCGGCCGCGACCCGGTTCCGCAGGCGCACCAGCACTTCGTAGTTGAACGCGGCGTCGCGATGCCCGTCGTTGGCTTCGAGCACGCGTCGATAGGCGCCGACGGCCCGGTCGAGCGCGCCGAGGGCCATCTCGCGGCTGGCGTCCGGGCGCTGGGCGGCGCGGTAGCGGGCGTTGGCGACCAGCAACTGGAGACCGACGTTGCCGGCGATGCTCGGACTGTCGGGCGAGTCGTAGTGGGTGACGATCGGGGCGTACTCGCCGCGCCAGTAGCGCACCGCGGCCTGCTTCACGGCCACCGCGTCCCGCAGACCGCCGAGCAGCCAGGGCACGCGCGCGGTGAACGCCAGGGACGCGGCGACGCGGTCGTATCCCGCTTCCGCGGCGTCGAGGTCGAGGGTGGCGAGGGCGCGGTCGGCCGCCGCGAGCCGCCGTTCGAGGCGGCCGCCGGCGAACAGCGCGAGGGCGGCGCCGGCGAGCAGCAGGGCGGGCGCGAAGTAGCGCAGCGCGGTCTTCACGGAAACCTCCGGAACGGCTTCACGCCCAGGCGCAGGACCAGGGCCAGGCTCCACAGGCCCGCCGCGGCCAGCGCGAAGGGGGAAAAGCGCGGCTGGTGCGCCACGTACCGCGCGGCCTCGATGTTCCCCGTCGACAGCGCGTCGATCTCGTGCACCGCCTGCAGGATCGCGGCCTCGTCGGCGGCGGGATAAAAGCGGCCGCCGGTCTTCTCGACGGCGAGCTTCCAGGTGACGTCGGGCAGGACGTCGCCGAGGCCCCGATCGTACGCGGTCCGTATGAAGTACACCGGGATCGCGTTGTCCGCCGCCTCCTGCAGGATGTCGTCCAGCGACTGTCCCTCGTAGACGGCGTGGGTGTCCTGTCCGTCGCTGAAGACCACCATCAGGTTGCCCTGCGCCCGCAGGAAGTCGAACGTCCGGAAGAGCTGCACGCCGCGGCTGATCGCGCGCATGATGAGGGTCCCGTGGTCGGGGAAGCGGTCGTACTCCTCGGGGGTGCCGATGAGGCCGATGCTGAGCAGCACGTTCTCGTAGTCGTTGGTGAACGGCGTGACGACGTAGGCTTCGCCCCCGAACTGCACCAGGGCCACGAGGTCGCGGTGGGAGCCCTCCATGCGCCGCCGCACGAAGTACTCGGCGGCGGCGACGTTGGCGAGGAAGGTGTTGCCCCAGCCGAGCCGGTCCGTCGCGAAAGAGCTGTCCATGCTGAGCGAGGCGTCGATCAGGATGGCGATGCGGTGTCCGGGGAACGTCGCGCGCTCCCGGACGAGGGCGGTGTGGGGGTCGGCGAGGGCGACGGCGAAGAACGGCAGGCCGGCCAGGACGAGGAAGAAGGGACCGTGGCGGAGCGGAGCGAGGGCCGAACGCCGGGTGACGGCGGAGGGGAGCAGCGTCGGCAGGACGAGATGGGTGCGCCCGGCGCGCGCGCGGAGGGCGCGGGCGAGCAGTGCGGCCAGGGCCAGCAGGGCCAGTACGCCCAATGCGATCACCGTTTCGTCGCGCCGCGGCAGCGGCAGCGCGGCGAGCGGCGTCCCGTCCAGCCCGGCCAGGGTGAGCCGCAGGCGCTCGACGACCGCGGTCACCGTCGTCACCGCGCCCCCCACGTCCACCCCCGCCGGGCCGCGTCGGCCCAGGCGCCGGCGCGCCGTACCGGCGCGATCGCGCGCCAGCGCAGGCGCCCGACGTGGGCGATGCCGGCGTCGAGGGCCTGCGTGACCGTGTCGGGTTCGGGAGCCGCCGCTTCGCCGCCGCGCCCGTAGCGGACGGTCGTGAGCAGGGCCATCGCCCGGCCGAGGTCGGCCGCCGCGCGGTCCCCGGCGAGAGGCGCGGCGCCGCCGGACCGGCGCGGCGCGCGCCAGTCGGCCGCGGTGAGGCCGGAGGAGACGACCGCGGTTCGGCGGCCCAGCAGCCCGTGACGCAGGCGCAGTTGTCCGTCCCGCGGGGGCTTCCCGGCCGAGACGGCCGACCGGGCGACGGGTCGGGACAGCGCCACCGCGCCGGCGATGCGCAACGCCGTCAGCGCGCGCCCCGCCGCGTCGGGCGTCCAGCCGCCGCCGCCGACCGCGCGGCGCACCCGGGTCAGCTCTTCGAGCGCCCGGTGCGCGACGAGGGCGGGCGAGAGCGGCGGCTCCGACGGGGCCGCGGTTCCCCGGCGGGCGCGTACGGCGTGCGCCGCGCCGAGCACGGCGAGGCCGGCCGCGGCGATTCCTAAGAGCGCCGCCAGCAGCTCCAGCAGGCTCGCCCGCAGGGCGCGCGCCTGCGCCGCTCCGAAACCGGCCGGCGGCAGGTCGCGCACATCGTCCGCCGCTTCGGGGGCCAGCGACAGGACCCGGACCGGTTCGGCGGGGAGGACGTACGCGAGCTCGCGCCCCGCGAGCGCGGGGCCGCCGTCCACGCGCCGTTCGATCCGGTAGGCGAGTTCGAGCGGGGGAATCTCCACGTCCTCGCCGAAGCCGGTCTCGGTGATCAGGCGCAACGTGTAGTCGCGCTGCGAGAACCGGTAGGGTCCGGTCAGCACGTCGTCGAAGCGGGCGCCGGCGAGGACCTCGAAGGGCGCGGTGTCGAGGGTCGCCGGCTCGAGGACGGTTCCGTCGAGCCGGGTCCGGGCGGCGTCGGTCTCCACGGTCCGGCAGGTCACCGTCATCGTGAACCGTTCGCCGACGTGGACGGCGCCGCGGCTCACCCGCCGCCAGCACCGCAGCGCGTCGACCGCGGTCTCGCCGGCGTCGGGCTGCGCGGCTGCGGTCGGCGCGACCGCCGCGGCGGCCAGCGCCGGTCCCATCAGGCGGGTGCGGCTCGAACGGAGCAGGGCCAGGCAGCCCGTGATGGAACGCCCCGCTGCATTCGAGCGGCGATGCCTCCCGCCTGACCGCGTCGTTCGTCGGTTGAACATGCCCGGTATGCGCCCTTCTCACGCCTTGTCACGCGGGCGCCGTTCGCTGGCCCTTTCGGGCGCGGTGCGCCGCGGGGTTCCGCCACGGCTGCAGGGTCATGGCTCTCGTCGAAACGCGCCGACCGGACGATCGTCCGTCGATGCTCCGGCGCGGCCGGGTCGCGCCGGGGGCACGACGGGCGTCCCGCGCGTGAACGGTGCATTAGACCACGGAACCGGCCCCCGCCGCCCGCCGCCGCGGTGCGCGTCAGATTTTGTGAGACGAGTGCCCGCTGGCGCTGTCAGGGTTGTCGATTACCGTGCCGTTCCTCGGTCTCCAGACCCTTCGAACGGGTACGGACGCCGCGAGAAACCGGCCACGCCGGATGCCTCCGGCGTTTCACTTTCTTGACGCGCACCCCCGCCGCGGCCGTTTTTTGAACCCCGCGGTGACATGCGGTACGCTGGCCGCCTCCGGTCCGCGTGGATTCGGAGGGCGGCATCCCGCCGCGCATTCCTGGAGTGTCGGACGATGCAGATGACGGATCGCGCCTTGCGGCCGGGCGCCCGCCGCGCATTCCTCGCGTTCGTGCTCGCGGTTTCGGCGCCGGCCGCCGCCGCTCTCGCGCAGACTCCCGCGGGGTTCGTGCCGGTCACCGACGCCATGCTGCAGGCGCCGGCTCCCGCCGACTGGCCGATGTGGCGCCGCACCCTCGACGGCTGGGGCTACAGCCCCCTCGACCGGATCGACCGGGGCAACGTCGGCGAGCTGCGTCTGGTGTGGTCGCGGGCGCTCGCGCCGGGCGGCCGGCAACAGGGTACGCCGCTGGTGTACGACGGCGTCCTCTACATGCCGAACCCGAGCGACGTCATCCAGGCCATCGACGCCGCCACCGGCGATCTTCTCTGGGAGTACCGCCGGCCGCTGCCCGACGACGTGTGCGAGCGCATCATGCCCGGCGTCTGCACGACGAACCGGAACCTCGCCATCTACGACGACCTGATCATCGACACCAGCGTCGACGAGTACGTCTTCGCCCTGGACGCGCGGACGGGCGAACTGGCGTGGGAGACCCGGATCCTCGACTACCGGGTCCATCCCGCGAACCAGAGCACGGGGCCGATCATCGCGAACGGCAAGGTCATCTCGGGGCGGAGCTGCATGCCGGCGGCGGGACCCGACGCCTGCGTCGTCACCGCCCACGATGCGCGGACCGGGAAAGAACTGTGGCGGCGCCGCACCATCCCCGCTCCCGGCGAGCCCGGCGACGAGACGTGGGGGGGCGTGCCCGACCACGAGCGGCGGCACGTCGGCACGTGGATGGCGCCCAGCTTCGACCCCGCGCTGAACCTGCTCTACGTCGGCACGTCGGTGACTTCGCCGGCCCCGAAGTTCCTGGTGGGCGGCGCCGGCAACACCCACCTCTACCACAACTCGACCCTCGCCCTCGACGCCGACACCGGCGAGATAGTCTGGTACTACCAGCACCTGAACGACCACTGGGACCTCGACCATCCCTTCGAGCGGCTGCTCGTCGACACCGTCGTCCGGCCCGACCCGGCGGCGGTGCGCTGGATCAACCCGCGGCTCGAGCCGGGGCGGGAGCGCCGCGTGATGACCGGCATCCCCGGCAAGACGGGCATCGTGTACACCCTCGACCGCGCGACCGGCGAGTTCCTCTGGGCGACCCCCACCGTGGCCCAGAACGTGGTCGGGCGCATCGACGGGGCGACCGGCGCGGTGTTCGAGAACCCGGAGGCGGTCTTCCGCGGCTTCGGCCAGGAAGTCTTCACGTGCCCCACCGCGATGGGGGGCAAGGACTGGGAGGCCGGCGCCTACAGCCCGCGGACCAACACCATGTACATGCCCCTGCGGAACGCCTGCGCGCGGATGGTCCCGCTCGACGACGGGGGGCGGTCGCTGTACAGCCTCGGCATGCGCAACGAGCTCGCCCCCGGCACCGACCGCCTCGGGGCGGTCTGGGCCATCTCGGCCGAGACCGGCGCCGTCGCATGGACCCACGAGCAGCGCGCCGCGACCATGTCGCTGGCGGCCACCGGCGGCGGGCTGGTGTTCGTGGGCGACGTGAACGGCCGGTTCAAGGCTCTCGACGACGAGACCGGCGAGGTGCTGTGGGAAATCAACCTGGGGTCGCCGGTGAGCGGATTTCCCGTGACCTACGCGGTCGACGGTCGCCAGTACGTCGCGGCCGGCACCGGCACCGGCGGCAACGCCTCGCGCTGGAGCGCGATGACCCCCGAGCTGCGGCCGAGCAGCGGCAACAACCTCTTCGTGTTCGCGCTGCCGGAGTGACCACCGACACGGTCCGTCACGGGCGAGAGCGTCCGGTGCGAGTAGCGAGTACGGTGGCGTTCCGGGTCTTCGGGGTGGCGTCCGGCCCTGCTGACGACACGGCGACGCTCCTTCGCCGCCGTGGGCGAGTGCCGCGTCACTCTGGAACCCGCCGATCCTGCCGGATATTCGCCGCCGCATCGCGCGGGGCGAGTGCCGCGCGTACTGCCTCGGGCGAACCGGCCCGTTATCGACTTGGCCCACTTCGACCATCCCGCTACCGGACGTGGCTTCCGTCAGTACCGAAGGCGTCGACAAAGCGTTCGAGTTCCCCGCCGGATTTCTCCATCGCGAACTCGATTTCCTGCATCGGCACGGCGATTCCGAAACGTCGCTGATTTCCCTTGCCCTCGTACCGCAGTTCCTCGAGCACGCCGGCGTCCAGCAACCGCGGCAGGATTCCCTTGCTGAACCGGTTGAACTTCACCCCGAGCCGCGCCTGCATCGTCTTCTCGTTGACGCCCGTGGCCCGGGTGAAGACCCGGAGCGCACGTTGCACGAGCTTCAGATCTCCGGACAGCTCGCTGGCGGGCGCGGGAGCACGCGGACGCGTCCCGGGGCCATCCTGGATCTGGAATCCGCATCGGTCAAGCCGGCGCCGAATGTGCTCCGGATCGTATATTTCCACCGCGTCGTACTCATCGTCGGCGTAAGCGACACTCGCCACGTCGCATTCGTCGAGTCTGGTCCCCTCGACCCTTTCCGGGTTTCCGTCAAGCCGCTCGAAGCGGCACCGCACGAACCGGCAATCGACGAGCGCGGCGCCCTCGAGGCTGGTCGGCGAGAAGTGAGAATCGCTGACCGTCAGCGCCGACAGCGAACGCCCCCGCAATGTGTCCCCCGGGAAGTTCATGTGCGATGCGGCGGTCCCGCTCCCTTTCCGTCCGTCGGCCAGCGCGGCCGTCAGGGCCCCGCAGTTTTCCCGCACGAACGACGTCGGAAGCTGCGGTGTCGCAAGTTTCTGGAGCAACTCCAGGGCGGAGCCCGCGTCGCCGTCGCGGCGCACGCAAGACGCCGCCTGATCCACGGCGTCGCGCGGCAGGGTCGTCACCTCCAGTATCGCGTTGACCGCGGAGACGTCACTCTTCACGAGCGCGCACCCCAGTGCGAAGCCGAGATAGAAGAGCCGAAAATCCTCATGGTCGAACCCGAGTCCCCGGTCGCCCCTCGTTCTGACGAGCAGTGCGTGCTGCTTCAACCGCTCCCGAACCTGTCGCGCAATCGCGGGGCTTTTCTCTCTTTCCTCCGTGAACATGTCGGCGATGAAATCCACTTCGTCGGCCTTGAGGTCGTCCGTTGACGACAACCACATTTCGTGAGCGACCATCGACAGCAGCAGGTGATGCTCGTCAACGGTCAGCAGTGGTTGCGCCGGTTCGCCGGACTTGTCCATCCACTTCACCCGCGCCTCCCGCTCGATGATGGCGCTGACGAACTCCCGGAAATAATCCTGTGGCTGCTGTACGAGCCTCCCGAGAAGCCCGGAAAGATCCGAACCGTCCTCCATTGCGACGTCCACCAGCCGTCGAACCAGGACCGCCCGGGTCAGGAGCGGGTGCTTTTCCCGGAGGCTGCCGGCGACCTGCTGGTACAGCGTATCCGCGTGATCCAGCCCGCGCTTCGATCCGTACTCGATGAAGTGCGCACGATCCCAGCGCGCCAGCGACATGCGCCCGAACGCCACGTCGTTCTTGCCGATGGCGTCGAACAGCCGAGCCTGCGAACGGAAGCTCAGATACTCGAAATAGGCCTTGCGCGCCGCGACCAGCACGACGCCGGCCGAATCCAGGTTGTTCAGGAGTTGGCCGAGCGCCGAAACCGCTTCGCCGGACTTGCCCTCGATGATCATTTCCTCGAAACCGTCGAACGCCGGTACAATTACTCCCAGGCGGACAAGCTCCAGGAAGGCGTCGTAATAGAGAAGCTGAAAGCGCAGCCTGTTGGCCAAGGCGGCGACGACGACGTCGTCGAAACGCAGAAAGGTGCGTCCGCCGAGGGGAATCGGAACCAGCAGCCACTCCGTCCTTTTCTGCTTGTATGCGCGCGCCTGCTCGACGGCCAGATGATTGATCAGCGACGTCTTCCCCTCGCCGGCATCGGACGTCAGGTACCACACCGAAGTGGTTCCGGGAATCCGTGATCCGAGGGTGTCCGCCATGGCCGTAACGATGTTCTCCATCTCGACGCCGGGAGAGTTGCCGGCGTCGGAGGCGAATTCCTCGTGGCCGAGCCGTCTGCCGGAAGGGACCACGAAATGTTGCGGCGACTCGTCGTGGGAGCAGATTCTGTCGGCCAGTTGGGGCAGCCTGGCCAATCGCCTCACGACCCAGGATCGTGCGGTGAGACGATCTCCGTTTTCCGTCACCATTACACCCCTCGACGACTGCGACAGCGCGGCTTCGATGACTTCGTCCCGTACCTGCACGAGCAGCTTCCCATGCTTCAGATCGATGTCTTCGGGATCGTCCGAAAATGCCGTCACGATACGCTTGAACACGTCGAAGTCCATGCGCCCTCCCCGTTTACCATCGGGCAGCGACCTGCGCGTACGTCTTTGTCGTCAACGGCAGGTATTGCGGCGGGCGTGTCCGCGCATGAACGTGGAGAACTCGCGCACGGTGGAGCAACGCCGCGCGAATCCCCGGCCACATGTCGTCGTCGGAAGACACGAGCACGATGAGATCCGAGGCGGCCTGGGCCAGGCGTATGAGGTCGACCACCAGCATGGAATCGACCAGCTTCTGTTCGTTCCGACCGAGAAGGTCGAACGGGGTCACGTCGCATCGCGGATGTGGGCATTCCTCTTCGTTGATGAACGGCGCAACCGCGGCGACGGCGCACCGAGAGGGATGCGCGCATTCCGTAAAGGGTGGCCGCGCGCAGACCATACCGGTCGGCAACGAACGTCGACGATACGTATGCGTCAGGGCGACGCGGTCGCCGATGAGCGAGATCGCGAGTTCCATCGTCACCCGCACACGCACCGCGCCGTCGGCGTCCGATACCGTCATTCGGCGCGGAAAAACGTTCTGGATCTCCGGAACGAGGCGCTGCGCTCGCTTCGACAAGCGGGCGCCGTCGAACCAGCCGCCGTAGAGGCGACAGCGTATCGAGGGCTCGGCGGAGCACCGCCGGACGCCGACGTGGTCCAGGAGGCGCGTGGCGAAGTAGCGCAGGCCTTTCCGTCCGAGACGCACGTTGTCGTAATCGACGAGTACGGTCATCTTACCACGAGACCCGCGCCGGCTGGCTGACCGGCGGCTTGTGGGACGCCAGTGATTCGCATAGCCCCATGGGGGCAGAGCATCAGACCGTCGCGGTCAAGGAGACGCGCGGTTGGACGACCACGGGCAGGGACGGTACGTGCACGGGCGGGACTACCGGCGCTTCATCTGCTTCCGCTCCAGGAGGAACGCGACCACGGCGTCGTGGAAGTGACGGCCGGCGCCGGCGAGCCGCAGCACGTCGAGGCCCCGGTCCCGCGCCCGGCGTTCCACCTGGTCCTGCCATTCGCGGACCCGGCGCGCCAGTTGCCGCACGTCGTGGGCCGCGAGCAGCCGGGTGCGGCCCGTCTCCACGTCGGCGGCCTCTATCCACCCGGCGGACAGGGCCGGAAGCTCGAACGCGAACGCGCTGTCGATCAGCACGGCGAACACGTCGTGGACGCTGTTCAGGTCGACCAGCTCGTCGAGGAAGTCGTCGGGGTCGTCGAACAGGAAGTCGGAGATCACCGGCACCAGCGAGCGCGTGCGCAGGAGGCCCGCGAAGCGCGGGTGCGAGTCCCCTCCGGAGCCGTCCCGCCGCCGAAGCTGTTCGTGGTAGACCTCCACGCAGTGGACGGCGTGGTTCCGCCCGACCCGCGGGCGCACCGCGATGCGGCGGCCGCCGCGGTCGAAGGTGACGAGGCCGGCCCGGTCGTGGAAGAAGGCGGCGGCCAGAGCGAACGTCGCCACCGTGCGGGCGATGAGCCGCGCGATCGACTCGCCGCCCGCCCCGCATCGGGTGGAGTCGGAGACGTCGGCCGCGATGACGACCGAGGCGCTGCTCTCGAGGTCGAACTCGCGGGTCACGAGCGGGCTGAAGTTGGTGAGGGTCGACTGCGCCCAGTCGATGGCCGACGGCCGGTCTCCGGGTTGCCAGTCGCGCAGGCCGGCGAGGTCGTGGCCCGGGCCGTGGACGAGGCTCGGATGGATGCCGGCCGCGAGCTCCTGCATCCGCCGCCGGACGACGAGCTCGACGTCGCGGATGTCCTCCCAGGACACCAGCGAGTCTTCCGCATCGAGGCTCATGGAATCGGCACGTGGTCGATGACGTCTTCGATGACGTCGTCGACCCGCACGTCGCGGCCGCCCGCGTGGGGCGCCAGCCAGATGCGGTGGCCGAGCACGTAGGGGGCCAGGGCCTGCACGTCCTCGGGATAGACCTCGGCGCGGCGGCCGGACAGCAGGGCCCAGACCTTCACGAGCCGGCCCCAGCAGATCGTGGCGCGGGGCGAACCCCCGAGGTCGACGAACCGCTCCACCAGCGGCGAGGGCGAACGCCGCCGCCACTCGGTCTCCGGGCGGCAGGGCCGGGTGGCCGCCACCAGCCGGCGGATGTACTTGCCGAGCGCCTCGTGCAGGAACACCTGCCGGCCGATGCGCGCCCGCAGCTCCAGCACCCGCGCCTTCGGCATCAGGCCGTCGAGGTGGACCTTCCTGAAGTCGAAGGCCACCAGCTTCTGTTCTTCCTCGGGGGGCAGGTAGCCGATGTTGACCATGATCGCGAACCGGTCGGTGGCCGCCTCCGACAGGGGGAACGTGCCCTGGCCGAGCTCTATCGGGTTCATGGTGGCGATGGCGAAGCTGAAGGCGGGAAGCTGGCGGGTCTCCTTGCCGACGGTGACCGAGCGGTCCTGCAGGCCCTCGAGGAACGCGCTCTGCGACTTCAGGGGGATGCGGTTGATCTCGTCGAGCAGGATCACCTCGGCCGACGCGAGAGGACCGAACTCGGTCGTGAACTCGCCGGTCGCCGGGTTGATCATCTGGAACCCGACGACCTCGGTCGGCTGCAGGTCGGCGCGGCCCTGCAGACGCGCGAACCGGGCCCCGCTGATGGCGGCGAGGATGACCCCGAAGAAGGTCTTGCCGACGCCGGGCACGCCGCGCAGCAGCAGGTTGCCGGCGTTCACCTGACGCTGTTCCTCCCGGTCGTAGGTGGTGGGAATCTCCGCCAGCAGCACCATGTTGGCGAGCGCCTTCTCGCGCTCGTACCCGACCAGGGCCTTGCTTCCCTCGGCGATGATCGCGTCGTGGAAGTCGACGGCGTCCTGCAGGTCGGCGCGCATGGCTCGGGGGCGGTGCGGCTACGGGGCCCGCTCCGGCTCCAGCAGGGGCCTCAACCCGCTCCACACGTCCGGGTCGATCGCGAGCAGGCTCGCCAGATATACGTCCACGTCGGGGGCGTCGAAGCGTCCGCGGATCGTGTCCACGGCAGGGGCGAGCCGGGCCGCCGCGACCGGCTCGGGCTCGTGGTCGGGCGGAATCAGGCCGTCGTCGTGGGGGACGTCCAGCGCATCGAGGAAGACGCGGAGCAGGGCTCTCCGGCGGGCGAGGTGCAGCGTCGTCAGAAGCGTCGAGGCCAGCGTATTGTCCGGATGGACGCGGCGCAGGAAGTAGTCGACGCGCTTGTCGATGGGCAGCTTGCGGACACCCGCGGGCCGGAAGCGCAGGGCCTCGGCCAGGGCCTGGTCGGCCTGGTCGCGGAGGCCGCCGTCGCCGCCGTACATCGCGCGAACCGCGAGCCGGCGCACCGGTTCGTCGAGGGCCGGCCACAGGCGGGCCGGCGTCAGCCTGTCCAGCGGGAGTTTCTGCAGCAGGGACACGATGCTCGGAAACGGGGCGGGCCGCGTCTCGCCGCCGTCATCTGCCGGCGTATCGGGCTTCGAGGCGGGTGAGGCGCTGCTCCACGTCGGCGAACCTGGCTTCGGTTTCGGCCTTGAACGCGTCGAACCGGCGGGTGAGCGCCAGCACCGCCTCGGCGACGAGACGCAACTGTTCTTCGAGGCGTTCGGCGACCGCGTTGAAGTGCGCCCGCGTGCGCTCGCCCTCGGCCCGCACTTCCTCCCTGGTTGCGAGCGGCTCGATGGCCTTCCGCAGTTCTTCCCTGGTTGCGAGCGGCTCGATGGCCTTCCGCAGTTCTTCCCTGGTTGCGAGCGGCTCGATGGCCTTCCGCAGTTCTTCCTTGGTTGCGAGCCGGGCGACCTCGGCCCGCAGTTCTTCCCTGGTTGCGAGCCGGGCGACCTCGGCCCGCAGTTCTTCCCTGGTCGCAAGGGTTGGCAGGATCTGCTCGATCCGACCGACCCGGCGATCCAAGTTCCTGAGTACCTCTTCCTGGTTCAGGCGGTCCATGGCGACGCTCCTCCTCCCGCCCCGGCGCCGGCGCGGACGTCGTCGTTCCGTGGGCAGGGATTCTATCATCGGTTCCATGGACACGTGCTATGCAAGTGGCGTGCCGCCGAAGTGTCCGCGCCGTGCGTCCGGCGGGCGCGGCCCCGTCAGCGGTCCGTGGGTGGAACCCCGCGTCGCACCGCCCGAAGGGCGCCGGCGAACGCCGAGGGCGGCGGCGGACGGAGAACGTCCGGCGGACGGAGAACGTCCGGCAGACGGAGAACGTCCGGCGGGATGCATCGCCGCTCGCAATGCGGCGGGGCGTCCACCACGGGCCGTCAGTCGGTGGCGGCCTCGCGGGGCGGCGGGGGAGACTGAATCGCCCTGGCGCCCGCCCAGAGCGCGCCGGCCATCAGCAGCAGGAGCACGAGCCACCCCATCGCGCCGGTGAACATCGCCTGGCTGAACGCCGCCCAGGTGATGGGGAACTGGGTGAGCACGCCCCACCGCTCGGTCATCCAGTGCCAGCTCGTGTGCGCGACGAGCGCCGACAGCAGGACGGTGCCGACGCGTTCCGCCACCACGTACCGGAACAGCACGTGGAGCCCCGGCACCAGCACCGCCAGGACCAGCAGTTGCCCGAGCTCGACGCCGACGTTGAACGACAGCAGCGACGTGAGCAGGTGCGAGCCGGCGAACTGCAGGGTCTCGCGCAGCGCGAACGAGAACCCGAACCCGTGCACCAGCCCGAAGACGAACGTGATGGTCCACCGGCGCCGCACGTTGGCGCCGACGATGTTCTCGATCGCCATGTACACGATGGACGTGGCGATCAGGGTCTCGACGAGGGGCGGGAACCACAGCGCGTCGGGCGCCAGGTCGTAGGCGGAGGCGATCAGGGTCACCGAGTGGGCGACGGTGAAGGCGGTGACGATGACGGCCAGGGGCCGGAACCGCCGGAACGGGATGACCAGGCAGGCGAGGAACAGCAGGTGGTCGACGCCGTCCAGGATGTGTTCGAAACCCATCACCACGAACCGGAACGCCGCCTGGTGCCAGCGCGGATCGAGGCGGACGACGCCCGGGTCGCCCCGCAGCTCGAACGCCCGTTCGACCCCGCCCGGCGGCAGGAACCGCAGGACGGTGATCACCCGCAGGCCCATCCGCTCCAGACGGGGGCGGATGGAGAAGTCGGACCGGTCCGACGCGATCGGATAGTCGAACAGGACGTCGAGCATCGCCTGCTGCCACACGATCCGGGTCGTGGCGGGCAACCGCGGGCCCCGGACGTGGGCGAGCGCGCCTTCCCAGGTTTCGAAGGCGCGGTTCGAGGGCAGGGAGATCCGGATGGCGGCGATCTCCGGTTCGGGCAGCGGCGCGTCGTTCTCGAAGATCCGCACTTCCTGCCCCATCCAGACCATCGCGGCGTCGGTGAACTCGTCCCGCTCGCGCGCCCGTTCCAGGTCGAGATAGCCCGGCCCCAGGGTCGGGAACGCCATGTCCGACAGCGCCTCGAGCGGCACCCGCACGAGGAGGCGCAGGCGTTGTCCCTCCGGCTTGACGAACGCCTGCACCGTCACGTCGCCCGGAACGTCGTGGGCCGACGGGGGGGCGGGGAACGCCGCGAGCAGACCGGCGGCGACGGCCGCCGCCGCGAACGGTCCGCGGCCGGCGCGGGGCCGGCGCGGTCGGGCGCCGCCGGCATGGACGGCGCCCGGCACGGGGCCGCCGGCGGGTCGGCGCGGCGGGTCGGCGCGGCGGGAACGACCCCGCTCGGGGCGTTCGGGGGCCGGCATCGAAGAAAAGGTGGCGCGATTCATCAGGTTTACAAGTATACTGGCGGCGCTCGGCAGCGGGATCGCGTCCCGGCCGGCGGCGGCCGTGGCTTGGTTCGAGTCGCGGTTCCGCACGCGGAGCGCCGGGCGGCTTGGCGGCCCTTGCCGCGCGGCGCGAGCCGGCGCAGGGGCGCCGGGTTCAGGAGCCGGCGGCGGCGGGCCATTAACGGCCATGCCCGGCGGCGGAGCCGGGCGCCGGGGAACGACGCGGCCCGGCGGCGCGCGGCGCCGGTCGAACGCAGCGGGGCCTTCGGCCGCGGTCTTTCACCAAGGAGGACAGTCGATGAATCGGAAGCAGCATCTTTTATTGGCGGGCGCACTCGCGGCGGCCGCGCTGGTGGTGGTGACCGCCACCGGCGCCCAGGAGGGCGGCGGGGGCGCCGCGCTCTCGATGGACCCGAACGACGGCGTGCCGACGTTCGAGGTCGATCCGCTGTTTCCCAGGAACCTGCCGAACCACTGGCTGATGGGGCCGACCATCGGGGTCGACGTCGATGCCGACGACCACATCTGGGTCGTGCATCGGAACACCCCCGATCAGTTCGTCCTGAACACCGAAATCGGCATGACCACCGACCCGCCGGTCGCCGAGTGCTGCCAGCCCGGCCCCCCGGTCCTCGAGTTCGACCAGGAGGGCAACCTCCTGCAGGGGTGGGGCGGCCCGGGCACCGAGACGGGTGACTACGTCTGGCCGGTGTCGAACCACGGGATCGCCGTGGACGGCATGAACAACGTCTGGATCGGAGGCAACGGCGGCCCCGACTCGCACGTGATGAAGTTCGACCATCAGGGCAACTTCCTGATGCAGGTCGGGATTCCCGGCGCCCGCATGACCGGTCCCGTCAGCGAGCGCACGGGTCAGCCGACCCCGCAACGCAACAGCCACGCCACCGACAGCTTCGGCCGGGTCGCCGAGATCGGGATCGACGACGAGGCCAACGAGGCGTACTTCGCCGACGGCTACTTCAACCGCCGGATCGCGGTCGTCGACATGGGCGACGGCGAGGTCAAGCGGTACTGGGGCGCCTACGGCAACGAGCCGGACGACGACCTCGACCTCGGCCGCTACGAGCCCGGCGGCGAGCCCGCCGCGCAGTTCCGCGGTCCCGTCCACTGCGCCGTCATCGCCGACGACGGCCTCGTGTACGTCTGCGACCGGGCCGAGGACCGCATCCAGGTCTTCCAGAAGGACGGCACGTTCGTCTCCGAGCACATCGTGGCGCCGAACACCCGCTCGCAGGGGTCGACCTGGGACATCGACTTCTCCCACGACCCCGAGCAGCGCTGGATCTACCTGGCGGACGGCCAGAACATGAAGGTCTACATCATCCAGCGCGACACGATGGAGGTCCTGACCGCGTTCGGCGACGGCGGACGCCAGCCCGGCATGTTCTTCGCCGTGCACAGCATCGCCGTCGACTCGGGCGGCAACATCTACACCACCGAGACCTACGAGGGGTCGCGGCTGCAGAAGTTCGTGTTCAAGGGCTACGGGCCGGTGCCCGAGGGCGCCGAGGGCACGAACAGCCAGGGCGTGCTCTGGCCGACGGGGAACTAGCCGGTTCGTGGAGTCGTGATGGCGAGGCCGGTCCCCGCGTGCGCGGCGGGCCGGCCTTTCCTTTGGCGGAGGCCGCGGCGGGCGGCTCGGCGGTTCCCCGGCCCGTGGCGGAAGCCCGCGTTGCGAACGACGCGGTCAGGCGGGATGCATCGCCGCCCGCAAGGCCGCGGGGCGTTTCATCACGGGCGGTTCCAGGAGGGAAGGTCGATGGTTCGATGGTCTGGTGCGCAGGCTCTGGTGTCCGGTGTCTGCGCGGCGGCGATCGCGGTCGGCGGCGGGACCGCGGCCCAGGAGGCGCTGACGGAGGAGACGTACGGCCCGACGATGAGCGAGATCCGTCTCATCGTGGGCGATGCCGAGCTGCACGTCGACGCGCGGTACTGGCCCGAACTGGGGGAGGATCTCGACAAGCTGTTCCCCATGTTCCGGCAGATCGAGGCGTTCTGGACGGCGCGCGGCAACGACGACGCGGTGGCCAGGACCCTGACCACCATCGAGGCGCTGCGGGAGATCGGCGACGCCGGGATCGCGATGGAGCAGGGCCGCGCGCGGGCCGGCATCCGGGCCCTCCGCGGCACGTGCCAGTCGTGCCACGACACCCACCGGGAGGAGACCGCCGACGGCTACCGCATCAGGCCGGGGTCGTAGCGGCGGCCGGCGGGACGGTTTCGCGCCGCGGCGGCCGGGTCCGCGCGGTTCGGCGGGCGGCGGCGGCGAGGTCGGCGGCCGGCCGGGTTCCGGCGAAAGGAGTCGATGATGCGACGACCGCTCCTGCATGTCGCGGCGGCGTCGGCGACGGTCTGTATCGCCCTCGGCGCGGCGGCGAACGACCGGTTCACGTCGATGACCTGGGGCGGTGTACAGCTTCCGAAGCGGTGAGGGCGTGACGACATCCGCGGCGCGCCGCCGCCGGCCGTTCCTGGCGGCGGCGGCCTGGGGGGCGATGGCCTCGGCGGCCGGCGCCGAGGTCGTCCGGTTCGACGTCACGTCGCGCGCCGAGTTCGGCGCGGAGATCGAGACCAGGATCGGCCCCTACGAGCGGTTGCGCGGGCGCGCCGTCTATGCGCTCGACCCGGACACCGCCGCCAACCGGGGCATCGTCGACCTCGACCTCGCGATTCCCGACGAACGCGGCCGGGTCGTGTTCTACGGCGACGTCGAGATCATCACGCCGGTCGACCGCGCCCTCGCCCGATCCACGGTGCTTTACGTCGTGAACGACCGCGGGCGGCGGACCTGGGGCGGCGAGCCCTTCTTTCTCGAACGCGGATACGTCACGGTGTCGAGCGGCTGGATCGCCCAGACGCCGGTGAACCCGAACCTGCTCCGGCTCGAGGCGCCGGTGGCCTACGACCCGGACGACGCGATACCGGTCGTCGGCGCCGTCCGGGTCGAGCTGTCGACGGACGCCGCCACCGACCGCCTGCCCGTCGGCGACCGCGGCCAGCTCGCCTTCGAACCGCTGATCGGCGGCCTGCCGGAAGCGACCCTCACCCGCCGGCGGCGCGAGCGCGACCCGCGGGAACCGGTGCCCCGCGGCCGGTGGCGGCTGCGGACCCGTTACGACGGCCGCGACGAGGGCAGCGGGCTGGTCGAGATCGACCTGGTCCTCGAGGGCGGCTTCGAGCCCGGGAGCATCTACGAGCTCATCTACCAGGCGCGGGGATCGGTGGTCCAGGGCGCCGGCTTCGCGGCCATCCGGGACCTCGTCTCGTTCCTCAAGCACGATGCCTCGGACAGGAATCCTCTCCGCCGGCCGGGCGGTTCCCGGCTGGTGGAGCGGGTGATCGGCCAGGGGCGGTCGCAGGGCGGCCGGGCCCTGCGGTCGTTCCTCCACGAGGGGTTCAACGCCGACGAGCAGGGCCGGCGGGTGTTCGACGGGATCATGCCGACGGCGGCGGGCGGGGGGCGCGGGTTCTTCAACCACCGCTTCGCGTCGCCGACCCGGACCGCGGCCCAGCACCTCGGCCATCTGTACCCGGTGGACGTCTTCCCGTTCGCATACGGCGACGAGACCGACCCGTTCACCGGCCGCACCGACGGGCTGCTGCGCCGGGCCCGCGCGAGCGGCGCCGCGCCCCGCGTCATGCATCTCGACACGTCGTCCGAGTACTGGCATCGCGGCGGCTCGCTGGTGGTCACCGACCCGCTGGGCGAGCGGGACGCGGTGTTGCCGCCCGAAGTGCGGGTGTACGTGATCGGCGGCGCCCAGCCCCGCCCGGCCCGGGCCCCGTCCGGCCGCGGACAGTTGCCCGCGAACCCGAACGACTACGCGCCGATACGCGAGGCGCTGTTCCTGGCCCTCGACCGGTGGTTGACCGACGGGGTCGATCCGCCGCCGAGCGCGCACCCCCGCATCGCGGACGGGACGCTGGTCGGGTGGACGGCGTCGGCCGCGGGATGGCGGCCCCTGCCCGGCGTCTCGTACCCCACCGTCATCCGGCGGCCGGAACGCGTCGACTACGGCGGCGAGTTCGAGAGCCTGCGGCGCATCGGCCTCCACCCGCCGCGCCGCACCGGGGAGCGCTACGGGGTCCGGGTGCCGGCCCTCGACGCCGACAACAACGAGCGGGGGGTGCTGCGTCTCCCCCGCGTCGCGGCGCCGGTCGCGACCTGGACCGGGTGGAACCTTCGGAGCCCGGCCGTCGGGGCGCCCGCCGAGCTGCTCGATCGGCAAGGGGGGCGGATTCCGTTTCCGGTCACCGCGCGGGAACGGGAGCGGACCGGGGACCCGCGCCGTGCGGTGCGGGAGCGGTACGCCGACTTCGCCGACTTCCGGACCCGTTACCGGTCGGCGGTCGAGGCGTTGGTCGCCGGCCGCTACCTGCTGCCGGCGCACCGCGGCCGGCTGGAGGCGCTGGCCGAGGGGAACCGGCCGCTCTTCGCCCCGTGAGCGGCGGTACCCGGGGCGGGCCGGCGGCGGAAAGGCGCCGGGGACCCCGGCCCCCGCGTCGGGAGCGGCGGGGGATGGCGGCGCCGGGGCGCCGCCGGAGGACTGACGAGATGGCCGGAAGCGTGCGACGGTCGTGGCCGGGGCGTCTGCTCCCGTTTCTGCTCGTGCTGCTGCTGGCGCCGGGCCGCCCCGCGGCGGGGCAGGACCTTCCGCTCGCGCCGCCTGCCCGGCTCGGCCTGGACCCGGAGCGCCTGGAGCGGATCGTCACCCTCGTCGAGGAGGCGGTGGATCGGCAGGAGATCGCCGGCGCCGTCACCCTCGTCGCCCGCCTCGGCCGCGTCGGGCATCTCGAAGCGGTCGGCTGGCGCGACGTCGAACGCCGGGCCCCGATGGAGACCGGCACGCTGTTCCGGATCGCGTCGATGACCAAGGCGGTCACCAGCGTCGCGGCCATGCAGCTCTACGAGTCGGGGGCGCTCCTGCTCGACGACCCGGTGTCGCGCTACCTGCCCGCGTTCGCGGCGGTCGAGGTGCTCGCCCCCGGCGACGCCGAGCCGCGGGCGCTCGACCGGCCGATCACCATTCGGCACCTGCTGACCCACACGTCGGGTCTCGGCTACCGCTTTCTCGCCCCCCCGCGGCTCGCCGCGCGCTACGCCGCGGCCGGCATCAGCGACGGGCTCGCGCAGACCCCCGGCACCCTCGGGGAGATGGTGGACCGGCTGGCCGCCCTGCCCCTCCTGCACCAGCCGGGGGAGCGGTTCACCTACGGCCTCGGGGTGGACGTGCTGGGGCGGGTGGTGGAGGTCGTAGCCGGCCGGTCGCTGGCCGACCACCTGCAGGAAACGATATTCGAGCCGCTCGGCATGGTCGACACCGCCTTCTACCGCGGCCCGGCGGACGCCGAGCGGTTCGCGTCGGTCTACGCGCCGGGGCCGGACGGCCTCGTCAAGGCGCCCGACGCGCCCGTGTCGAGCGCCGACGGCCGCACCGTCTACTCGGCCGGCTACCCCTACGCGGGCCCCCGGACCTATCATTCCGGCGGGGCCGGACTGTCCTCGACCATCTCCGACTACGCGCGGTTCCTCCTCGCGCTCCTCAACGGCGGCGAGCTCGACGGCGCCCGCATACTGGGGCGCCGCACCGTGCAGCTCATGACCCGCGATCATCTGGCCGGGCTCGGGGCGGCCGGCGACGGCCGGCGCTTCGGGCTCGGGTTCGCGATCGCGGGCGACCCCGGCGCGACCGGCGGCCCCCGGTCCGAAGGGGCGTTCGGGTGGCTCGGTTTCTTCAACACGGTGTACTGGGTCGATCCGGAGGAGCAGCTCGTGGCGATCATCATGACCCAGCTCTATCCCAACGACCGGTCGCGGCTGACGGACCGGTTCGAGGTGGCCGTGTACAGCGCCATCGTCAACTGATGGAGCACGACACCCGGCCGCCGGCGCCCCCGGCCGGCGTCCCCGGCGCATGACGACGTGGACTCCCGAACCCTTCCCGCGGAATCGCTGCACAGCCGGATGACGCTCCGGCAACTGGCGCGCATCCTGGACGCCGAAGTGCGCGACGTCAAGAAGGCGGCGCGGCTGCGGTTCGGTGTGAGGCGCGACCAGGTGGACGCGCCCGCTTTCACGCTGTCCGCCAGACAATGCCGGCAGGTCGCCGGCGATCTCGGGAAACAGCCGCGGCCGACGCTGCCGGGCCTGGACGGCGTCGAGGACGCGCCCGACCCCCGCCCGCGTTCTCGAACCACGCTGCGTTTCGGACCCGATCGTCCGGCTCTCCGAAGCGACCCGAAGCCCCGGGACCTGCGGCACGAGCTCTGGCTGCATCCGGAGGTTTCCGATCGACTGCGCGAGTGGACGCACCTCTACAAGCGGCTGGGCATCGTCCTGCAGCACCTGGCGGCGCACGGCCGAACCACCGTGGTCAAGGGCTGCGGAGACTCCAACCGCGGCTGGCGCCGGTCGCCGCTGGGCGGCCACAACGGCATGCAGTACTACCTGTGGTGGACGCCGAGCGGGAGCCGGGCGGCCCCGGCGCTGGACGCCCCCGAGCGCGCCATCCTGGTGCGGGACGTCCGGCATCACGACGACCACGCCCCGCTCGAGGCGGGCGGCCCCGGCGCCTATCTGCCCCTGTCGACGTCCGACGATCTGAACGACGACATCGCCGGTTCCCCCTGGACGGACGATCAGCTCGAATTCGTCGAGGACGAGAGCCCGGTCCGGTTGATCCTCGGCCGCCCGGGGTCCGGGAAGACGACGGTGCTCTGGAAGGCGATAGAGGCCCGGGCCTCGGAGCGGGTGCTCTATCTCACGTGGTCGAGCGCTCTCACGCGCCATGCCGAAGAGCGTTTCGCGTCGTTCGCGCCGGCTGACGCACGGGTGACGGCGCGCGACTTCACGACGTTCGTGGGCGAGGTCTGCGGCGCCGACGTCGTCCGGCAGCCGCTGGCCGCCAGCCGTGCGCGGTTCGACGACGTGCTCACGCGCCTCGGGCGCGACATGGCGGGGCCCTGGACGCGGCGCTCGCCGGCGCTCCACGCCGAGCTGCGCGCCATCCTGTTCGGCCGGGCCGTCCCCGGCGACCCCGGATGCGTGTCCGGTCAGGGGGGCATCGCCCGTCTGGACGACGAGACCTACCGCGGCCTGCGGGGCGGTCACGAAGGCGTCGGGGACAAGGCGGCCAAGGCCCTGCTCAAGGTGGCGCAGCGCGTCGCGCGGGACCACGAGCGGGCCGAGACGGTCTTCCCCGAACTGATCGCGGCCACGCGGGCCGTCGAACGGTTGCGCGGCGACGATGTCCCGGAGGGTTACGACGGCTTCGATCGCATCGTGGTCGACGAGGTCCAGGATCTCACGCTGCTCGAGACCGCCGTGGTGGTCGAGCTCTGCCGCGCCGTCGCCCGATCGCGCGGGCGCGCGCCCTGGCTGCTGATGGCCGGCGACACGGGACAGACGGTGCGGCCGACCTCGTTCGAGTGGGCGCCGCTGAAGGAACTGCTGGTTCGCCGGGTCCACCCGCCGCAGGAGTTCCATCTGGAGGAGCACCTCCGCTGTCCCTCCCGCATCGCCGAGGTGCTGGAGCGGGCCACCGGGCGCTACACCAGCGTCTACAAGGAGATGCGTCCGACCCGGCAGCGGCGCCAGCGCGGCGAACAGCACGTCGACGCCCAGCTCGTCCACGTCGAGGTCCCCGCGCGGGCCGAGGCCGTCCGGCTGCTGGAGCGGCTCGACGAGACGGAGGACGTGGCCGTCCTGGCCCCGGGCAACGACGTGCCCGATTGGGTGCCGCCGGCGCTGCGCGGCGTCGTGCTCACGCCGGAGGAGGCCAAGGGCCTGGAGTACCAGTCGGTCTGCGTCCTCGACCCGGGCCGTGCGCTGTCGGGCCTGGCCCCGGAGAACGCGTACGAAGCGGAGCTCGATCAGCCCGCGCGCCGGACGGCCATCGACCATCTGCGCGTCACGTTGAGCCGCGCGACGGAGACGCTGGTGTTCGTGGACGTCGGGGCCGGCCCCGACGACCTGGAGGAGAGCCGGACGCTTCTCGGCGATGCGGCGCCGTACGACGCGGAAGACCTGGTCGATCACCTGGTCCACTCGGATGCGTCGGCGGAAGAGCGGGTGCTGGCGCGGACGGGCGACGCCCGCGCGCTGATCGACTCGGCGCCGCGCCGGGCGTGGCAGCGCGCGTGTCAGGCGATGCGTCTGCTCGGAGAGCCGGACTTGCCGAACGGCGTGTCGGACCGCGGCGTCCGCGCGGATGCCCGCTCCGCGCTGCTGGCGACGGCGGCCCGTCTGCTGGTCGAGGGCGTGCCGGAGGGGGTGGTTCGCGGCGAAGTGATCGGGACGGCCCGGTCGGCCGTCCTCACGGCGGACAGCGCGCCGCCGGCCGAACCCGGCGACGCCGTTCGCGAAGGAGCCGCCGGCGGATGGCCCGAGGCGGAAGGCGGCGCCGACCGCGCCGGGGCGCGGGCGGCCGAGCTGGACGCGCTCGGGGAGCTGGACTTCTGGACGATCGACCGCGGCGCACCCCCGTTCCACCTGCTGGAGGCCGCCCGGCGGCTGGGTGCGGCGCCGGGCGGCGGTGACGACTGGCTGGGAGCCGCGCTCCTTCCGGCGGCGCAGGCGCTGCGCGACGGGTTGGAGGTCGGCGCCGCGAATCCGACGATGGCGGCTTCGTTCGCCGGCGCCGACGTCGAAACCTGGCTGCGGCTGACCGGCTATGCCGGGGATGCGGCGGCCCGCGCCCGCGGGCTGCGCGGCAAGGCGTTCGATACGTTGCTGAAGGGCGGCGGCGTGGGTGAAACGGGTCCGAAGCGCCGCGAGCGGCTGGACACGGCCGAGTCCGTGCTGGAAGCGATCGCGCCCGACCTGGTCCGGCTCGGCCGGCTGCGCGAGGCCCAGCAGCGGCCCGAAGACGCCGTCGCCGCGTACGAGCGCGCGGGCCGGTCCAGGGACGTGCTGCGCGTGCTGCGGAACTCCGGCGCCTGGGAGCGCGCCGTCGGCCTGGCCGAGGGCGACGTCCGGGCGGACCTGGAGTGGCTGCTCCAACTGAAGGCGCTCGTCGAACGGCGGCCGCCGCAGCAGAACCGGCGTCTGCGCAACGGCGAGCGCGACCGCCTCGAGAAGCTGCTCGACGAAATCCAGAAGCGGCCGCCGCGGAAGTCCGCGGCGGGTGGTTGACCCCGGCCGACGCCTGGTGCGAGCGCCCGCGGTGTCGGTCCGGGGCTGTCGATGGCACTATAGAGGGGAATCCTCGCGGGGCGAGGAGCCGCGGGGGAGTCTTCGAGCCGAGGTGGAGTCCGATGCCGAGAGCGAACGGAAGTGGCCGGATCGTGGGGGTCGTCGTCGTCGTCGCGGCGTGTCTCTCGGCCGCGGCGGCCGTTCCGGCCGCGCAGGCCGACGGCGACGCGGCCCGTTTCTGGCCGGAGTGGCGGGGGCCGCTGCATACCGGCGCCGCCCCGGCGGGGGACCCGCCCGTCGAGTGGAGCGAGTCGTCCAACGTGCGCTGGAAGACGCCGCTGCCGGGGCTCGGCGCGGCGACGCCGGTCGTCTGGGACGACCGGTTGTTCGTGCTGAGCGCGGTGGCGACGGACGAGCGGTCGCGCTCGGGCCCCGGGCTCTTCTCGCGGCTCGCCGACCGGATCATGCGCCGGGAGTCCGCGACCCACGTGCAGCGGTTCGTCGTCCTCGCCCTCGACCGGCGGGACGGCCGCGTGCTGTGGGAGCAGGTGGCCCGCGAGGAGACGCCGCATCAGGGCAAGCACGGCACCAACACCTGGGCCTCGCCGTCGGCGGTGACCGACGGCGAAGTGGTCTGCGCGTTCTTCGGGTCGAGCGGGCTGTACTGCTACGACCTCGACGGCCGCCTCCTCTGGGAGACCGACCTCGGCGACATGCGCACGAAGATGGGCTTCGGCGAGGGGGCGTCGCCGACCCTCCACCGGGACCTGCTGATCGTGCCCTGGGACCACGAGGGCCAGTCGTTCATCGCGGCGTTCGACAAGCGGACGGGAAGCGAGCGCTGGCGGACGCCACGGGTCGAGGAGACCTCCTGGAGCAGCCCGCTGGTGGTCGAGGGCGCGGACGGCGCCCAGGTGGTGACGAGTGCGACCGAGGCCGTCCGCGGCTACGACGCGGCCACCGGGGAACCGCGCTGGTGGGGCGAGGGCCTGACCGAGAACGCCATCCCGACGCCGGTGGCGGCGGGCGGGCTGGTCTTCGTCACGAGCGGCTACCGCGGCAACCGGCTCGCGGCGATCGACCTGAGCGCGGCGGCCGGCGACATCCGCGGGTCGGACGCGGTGCGGTGGTCGGTGGACCGCGACACGCCCTACGTGCCGTCGCCGCTCCTGCTCGACGGCCAGCTCTACGTCCTCAAGAGCAACTCGGGGGTGCTGACGGCTTATGACGCGGCCACCGGCGCGCGCCGCTACGGACCGGAACGGGTGCCGGGCGTCCGCAACGTCTACGCCTCGCCGGTGGCGGCGGCGGGGCGCATCTACGTGACGAGCCGCGACGGGGTGACCAGCGTGCTGCGCGCCGGACCCGCCTTCGAGGTGCTGGCCACCAACGTCCTCGACGACGGTTTCGACGCTTCGCCGGCCATCGCCGGCGACGAGATGTATCTCCGGGGGCGGCGGTTCCTGTACTGCATCGCGGCGGATTGACGCCGGGGGCCGCGCCGCGGCCCGGCGGGCGGGCGACACGTGAGGATCACCAGCATCACGGCCGGTGCGGGCGGCATGTACTGCGGAAGCTGCATCCGCGACAACGCGCTGGCGGCGGCGCTGACCCGCCGCGGGCACGACGTCGCCCTGCTGCCGCTCTACACGCCGACCCGGACCGACGAGGAGAACGTCAGCCGGAAGCGCGTCTTCTTCAGCGGCATCAGCGTATATCTGGAGCAGTACGTCTCCCTGTTCCGCCGGACGCCGTGGCTGCTCGACCGGCTCTGGGAGTCGCCGCGGCTGCTGCGGTTCTTCGCGGGGCGCATGCGGACCGACCCCGGACAGCTCGGCGGGCTGACCGTGTCGATGCTCGAGGGGACGCACGGACACCAGCGGAAGGAGTTCGACAAGCTGGTGCGCTGGCTGCGCGGCCAGCCCCCGCCCGACGTCGTCGACATCTCGAACTCGATGCTGATCGGCATCGCCGAGCCCCTGAAGCGGGCGCTGGGCTGTCCCGTCAACTGCACGCTGCAGGGCGAGAACGTCTTCCTGGACGGGCTGCCCGAGCCGTACCGGTCGCGGGCCCTGGCCCTCGTCCGCGAGCAGACCGCCCACGTCGACTCGTTCGTGGCGGTCAGCGACTACTACGCCGCGCGCATGAGCCGGTATCTCGGGATCCCCGGGGCGCGGATGCGCGTCGTCCCGCTGGGGGTCGACGTCGAGCGCTTCCGGCCGGGTTCCGGCCCTTCCGCCGGCCCCCTGACCCTCGGCTACTTCGGCCGCATCGCGCCCGAGAAGGGGGTGCGCCGGCTGTGCGACGCCTACGCGGCGCTGCGCGCGCGCGGCGCGCTCACGGGGTGCCGGGTCGAACTGGCCGGATATCTCGGTCCCGAGCACGCGGACTACTGGCGGTCGATCGAGCGCGGGAACGCCGACCGGGGGCTGGCCGCGGACGTCCGCTACCGCGGCGAGCTGGCGCTGGACGACAAGGTCGCCTTCCTGCAGGGCCTCGACCTGTTCGTGGCGCCGGCGGAATACGACGACCCCAAGGGGCTGTCGCTCATCGAGGCGATGGCGTGCGGGACGCCGGTGGTGGCGCCGCGCCGCGGCACCTACACCGAGATCGTCGAACGCACCGGCGGCGGCGTGCTGGTCGACCCCGGCGACGCGGCCGGGCTGGAGCAGGCGCTCGCGGCGCTGGCCTCCGACCCCGCCCGGCGGGCCGCGCTGGGCCGGCGCGCGGCCGAGGGGGTGCGGGAACGCTACAGCACGGACGAGATGACGACGCGCGCGCTCGAGGTCTACGCGCGCCTGACGGAAGGAGCCCGGGCATGACGTCGGGATGCCCGTCGAGCCGCGCGACGGTCCTGGTCGCCGCCGGCGTCCTGTCCTGTTCCGGCGGCGCGCCCGCGGTGGGCGTCGCCGGCGCTCGACGCGCCGCATGAGCGACGGCGGGAAACTGGTGGAGACGGGCGGCGACGGTCGCCCCGATGGTCCTGGCGATCACCTTGCAATCCCGGATACGATGTCCGCGATTGCAAGGTTGTCACCAGTCGTGACCCGGCGGGCCGACGTGAAGAGCGTCAGCGCTCCGGGTAGCGGCCGTGGGACCCGCGGTCCGCCGCCGCCCCGCGGTTCAGCGTCCCTCGTAGATGAGCTGCACGATGCGCTCGACCCGGTCCGCCGGCGCCTGGAAGTCGCTGTACTCCTCGGGCGCCGAGTAGTCGGCCACCGTCTCCGCGACGCTCCGCCCGGCCGCGGCCCCCGCCTGCGCGCGGGTCAGCAGGTCGTCGTAGAACGCCGCGTAGTCGACGAGGTCGCCCCAGGTCAGCGGGTCGTCGTTGTGCCCGGGAATGATGGTGTCGACGTTCTCGATGGCGTCGACGGCGTTCCGCAGCGTCGCCCCGAACTCGGTCGCGCTGCCGTTGGTGTTGTCGGCGTCGATGAACGGGAGCCCCTTGCGCGCCATCATGTCGCCGGTGTGCATCGCGCGGGCCTCGCGGAACACGACCCACGTGTCGCCGTCGGTGTGGCCCCGCCCGAAGTAGTACAGGTCGATCTGGTCCGGCCCGCTGAACAGGGACGTCCGGTTCGCGAAGGTGATCTTCGGCAGGAAGCGGGTGTTCTCGCCGGTGAACGCCTCGCAATTCTTGATGGAGCCGCCCTGGAACCCCGCCCCGTCGGCGCAGTCGGTGCTGGCCATGTGCCCCGCGGTGTTCTCGTGCACCACGAAATCGACGGTGTCGGGGAACTCCGTGTTCGCGCCGCTGTGGTCCCAGTGCGTATGGGTGTTGATGATCGTGGTGACCGGCTTGTCGGTGATGCGCGCCACCTCGGCCAGGATGTCCTCGCCGTAGCCCCGGATCTTGGTGTCGACCAGCGTCACCCCCGACGTGGTCACGAACACCGCGGTGTTCCCCCCCGTGCGCATGCCCTGCTCGGCGGGGTCCGACGTCAGGACGTAGAGGTTGTCCGCGAGCTGCAACTGGCGGATCCCGAAGCGGTCCTGCCGCGCCTCGTTGGCCGCGGCCGCCGCGAGGACGCCGGTCGCGGTCAGCGCGGCCAGGCAAATCGTGCGTCTCATCTCTCGACCTCCCCGGACCGGCCGCGCCCCGCTCGACGCGGCGGCGCCCCGGTCGCTCCCGTTTCGTGACCGCGCCCTGGCCGGAAGCCGTGCGCGGGAACGTCGATTCTATTCCGAATCGGCGGCGGCCGGGCGTCCGCGCGATCCGGTGCGCGGCCGGGCGGGGGCGGTTGCCGCCGCCGCCCGGAGCGGCGGTGACCGCATCGGCCGTCGGTGGTAGGATTGCTGCCGCCGGCGCGGTTCAGCCGGCGGAACGGGTCGAGATTCATGCGCCACGAACGCATCCGGCTACCGCGCGTCCGGCTCTGGGCGGCCTGGGCGGCGCTGGCCGCCGGCCTGACGCTGCTCGGCCCGGCCCGCGCCGGGAGCGCGCCGGACGCCGCGTTCGAGCCGGTCGCGGCCCGACTCGCGGAACTGCCGCGCATGCGGTCGCTGCTCGTCTCGGTGGACGGCGCGCTGCGCGTCGAGCGGTACTTCAACGGGGCGGGGCCGAACCGGGCCGCCAACCTGAAGTCCGCTTCGAAAAGCCTGATCTCCCTGCTCGTCGGCATCGCCGTCGACCGCGGGCTGCTGCGCGTCGACGACACCGTCGGTCGGTTCTTCTCCGACCTCGTCGACGACCCCGCGAAGCGCCGCATCACCGTCGAGGATCTGCTCACCATGCGGTCGGGCCTCGAGACCACCAGCAACCGGAACTACGGCCGCTGGGTGCGGAGCCGGCATTGGGTGCGCCACGTCCTGACCCGCCCCCTCGTGGCCGAGCCGGGGACCCGCATGATCTACAGCACCGGCAACACCCATCTGCTGTCGGCGATCATCGCGAAAGCGTCGGGCATGGATACGCACCGCTTCGCCCGGCGCCACCTGGGCGAGCCGATGGGCATTTCGGTGCCGCGGTGGACCACCGATCCGCAGGGCGTGTACTTCGGCGGCAACGAGATGGCGATGCGGCCGCGCGACATGCTGGCGATCGGCGAGATGTACCTGAACTGCGGACGCGTCGGCGCCGCGCAGATCGTCTCGGAGGACTGGGTACGCACGTCGACGAGGGCGCATGCGACGAGGACCCGCAGCCCGGACCGCGCCTACGGCTACGGCTGGTGGCTGCGGGATCTGGCCGGTTACGACGCCTTCTACGCCTGGGGCTACGGCGGGCAGTTCATCTACGTGGTGCCGGGCCTGCGCCTCGTCGCCGTGATGACCTCGTCACCCGACCCCGGGGCCACGCTGCGCGCGCACCGGCGGTCGCTGTACCGCGTGATGGAGGAGGAGATCGTGCCGACGGCCGCGGGCCGCCGCCGCTCCCCGCCGGCCGCCGGGTAGCCGCGGCGGGCCCGACGCTCCCGCGCGCGAAGGGCGCAGCGGTCCGCGGCGATCGATTCACGGCGGGCGCGGGTGGTCTCCCGCGCGCGAGGCGGGCCTGTGCGGCAGGGCGAGGGTGGGTCGATCGCGGCGGACCAGGCGTCCGCGCAAGGGTCGAGTCGGCGGCGCGGCGCGTGTCGGACCGCGGCTTGCCGCATCGCGCGGCCGCGGGCGGGTCGATCGCGGGCGGACCAGCGTTACGTGCAAGGAGTGTTCCAGATCATGATCCTGTGCAACCGTCGTTTCGCGGACACGGAGAAGAACGGGCGGGGCGCCGGGGGCCGGCGCATCGCGTGCCTGCTCGCCGCGGCCCTGCTCGCCGCCCCGGCGGCGCGGGGGCAGACCGGCGCCGGGGCCCGGGGCGGCGAGTGGCGCCACTACGGCGGCGACGAGGCGAACACGCGCTACGCGCCGCTCGACCAGATCGACCGGGACAACTTCGCCGACCTCGAGCTGGTGTGGCGGCTCAGGACCGACAACTTCGGTCCCGAGCCCGAGTACAACTTCCAGTCCACGCCGCTGATGGTCGGCGGGGTCGTCTACACCACCGCGGGCACCCGCCGCGCGGTGGTCGCGGCCGACGCGGCCACCGGCGAGTACCTGTGGATGCACCGCCTCGACGAGGGCGAGCGGGCGGAGGTCGCCCCGCGGCGCCGGTCGGGGCGCGGTCTCGCGTACCGGGACGACGGCGGCGACGGGCAGATCGTCTACGTCACCCCCGGCTACCGCCTGGTCGCGCTGAACGCGGCGACGGGGCGGCGCATCGCCGGCTTCGGCGAGGACGGCGTCGTCGACCTGATGCGGAACATGGACCAGGAGATCGACCCGCTGGGAGGGTCCATCGGCCTGCACGCCACGCCGCTGGTGGCCGGCGACACCATCGTCGTCGGGGCCGCCCACGTGCCGGGCAGCGCCCCGGTGTCCATGCGCAACACGAAGGGCTACGTGCGGGGGTTCGACGCCGACACCGGCGAGCGGAAGTGGATATTCCACACCCTGCCCGGCGCCGACGAGTTCGGCAACGACACCTGGCTCAACGACTCGTGGCGGTATACCGGCAACACCGGGGTGTGGGGGCAGACCAGCGTCGACCTCGAGCTGGGCATCGTGTATCTGGCCACCGAGATGCCCACCAACGACTACTACGGCGGCCACCGGCACGGCGACAACCTGTTCTCGGACAGCATCGTGGCCGTGGACCTGGAGACCGGCGACCGCCTGTGGCACTTCCAGGCCATCCACCACGACGTGTGGGACTGGGACTTCCCGTGCGCGCCCGTGCTGGCCGACGTGGTCATCGACGGCGTCGAACGGAAGATAGTGGCCCAGCCGAGCAAGCAGGCGTGGCTGTACGTGCTCGACCGGGAGACCGGCGAGCCGATCTGGCCGATAGAGGAGCGGCCCGTGGAGCCGTCCGACGTGCCGGGCGAGCTGCTGGCTCCGACCCAGCCGTTCCCGACGCGGCCGGCCGCCTACGACCGGCAGGGCGTGGGCGAGGAAGACCTGATCGACTTCACGCCCGAGCTGCGCGCGGAGGCGCTGGCGCGGGTCGCCAACTTCCGGACGGGCCCCATCTTCACGCCGCCGGTCGTCGCCGACCCGGACGGACCGTACGGCACCCTGATGCTGCCGTCGGCCGGCGGCGGCACCAACTGGCCGGGCGGCTCCATCGATCCGGAGACCGGCGTCTTCTACCAGTACTCCTTCACCACCGTCACCTCCCTCGGGCTGGTGAACGACCCGGCGCGGTCGGACATGGACTTCATTCGCGGCAACCCGGCCGGGGTGGCGCCGCGCGACCGGTCGCTGACCATCCGCGGCCTGCCTCTCGTCAAGCCGCCGTGGGGCCGCATCACCGCCATCGACCTGAAGACCGGCGACCACCTCTGGCAGACGCCGCACGGCGAGACCCCCGACAACGTCCGCAACCACCCGGACCTGCAGGGGGTGGAAATCCCCCGTACCGGCCGCATCGGCCGGGTCGGCACCCTCGTCACCAGCACGCTGGTGATCGCGGGCGAGCCGGGGACCTTCACCACGCCGTCGGGCGAAGTCGGGGCGATGCTGCGGGCCTACGACAAGGCCACCGGCGAGGAGGTCGGGGCGGTGCGCATGCCGGCCGGGGTGTCGGGGTCGCCGATGACCTACGTGCACGAGGGGGCGCAGTACGTCGTCGTCGCCGTCAGCGGCGGCGGGCACGCCGGCGAGCTGCTCGCGTACCGGCTGCTGGACTGAGCGGCCCGCGGGCGATCGAGGGGCGACAGGCCGAACGGATGAATGCAGAATTGCCGGACATGGTGTCGGACTCGACGCCGTGAATCATCATGCGAACCGATTACCTCTTCGCCATGTCGTCGTTCTGGACCGGGGCCGCCCGCGTCCTCGACCTGTCCGGCCGGTTCGACGTCTACAACGACAGCGCCGACGAGTCCCTCGCCGACGCGCGGGCGATCTACAGCGACTGGCGCATGGTCGGCCAGGACCTCGCCGGCGCGATGACGGTGGTGGAACGTGAGCAGGCGACGCCGCAAGACACCGCGGCCCCGGCCGCCCGCCGCAGCGTCCCGTCTGGACGAGAGCGTCTCCTGGAGTGTTCCCGAACCGTCCGTGACGACGAAGCCGCGGAATCGGCGGGAGCAGGCAAACGCGGATGATCCGGGTTCAGGCAGTCGGCGGTGGTCTGCTGGACGAGGGTGTCCTCGGTGTAGGGATAGCGGGTGCGCGGCCCCCAAGTCAACAGTTTATTGAGAATTATGGCACTACATTTGGTATCTCGAAACCCCGATCCTTTAGAATCAACAAGTTACAGGGACGAAACCTCCAAAATACCGCCTAAATCGGCAAAATGACCGGGGATCTTGTTAAACTTGGAGTAACTGGACGGCGGCGTCGAGGCCCGCGGGGCACGCGCTCTCGCCTTTACCTGCCGGGAGAGCCGCATCACCATGCGCGATGCGCGGCGGCGGGAACGGGGAGGAGAAGGATGCGCTTCATGCCGTTCGATCACCTGCGGCAGGACGTCCGCTACGGCCTGCGGGTGCTGGGCCGGAATCCGGGCTTCACCGCCGCCACCGTCCTGACCCTGGCCCTGGCGATCAGCGCGACCACCGCCACCTTCTCGGTGGTGGACGCGGTGCTGCTCCAGCCGCCGCCCTTTCCCGATCCGGATCGGCTCGTCACCGTGTGGGAGACCGATCCGGAGAACGGCAACCGGCCGGCCGACCCCTCCCCCGCCAACTTCCTGGACTGGCGCGAGCAGGCGACGAGCTTCGAACACGTCGCGGCCCTCGACCCGTACTCGGTCGACCTGACCGGCGACGGCGAGCCCGAAGTGATCTACGCGTGGCAGGTCACCGAGGGGTTCTTCGAGACGCTCGGGGCCCCCGCGGCCCACGGGCGGACGTTCCTGCCCGACGATCACCGCCCGGGCCGCGGCGTCGTCGTCCTGACGGACGGACTCTGGCGGCGCCGCTTCGACGGCGACCCCGGCATCGTCGGCCGGCCCCTGGTGCTGGACGGCCGGCCGCACACGGTGGTGGGGGTCCTCCCGCCGGGCTTCGAGCTCCGCGTCGAAGGCGGCCGCGGCGACCGCGATCTCTTCCTGCCGAAGGCCATCGCCGAATACGAGAGGCACGTTCGCGGCGGCGGCTGGTGGCGGGTCGTCGCGCGGACCCGCCCCGGCGTCAGCCTCGCCGAGGCCCAGGCCGAAATGGACACCGTCGCCGGCCGTCTCGCCGCCGCCCATCCGCGCACCAACGCCGGCGTCGGCGCGCGCCTCATCCCGTTGCGGACGCGCCAGATCGCGGCGGTGCGGCCGGTGCTGCTGCTCCTCCAGGGCGCGGCCGTCTTCGTCCTCCTGATCGCCTGCGTCAACGTCGCGAACCTGATGCTGGCCCGCTACGCGCGGCGCGAGCACGAGTTCGCGGTCCGCGCGGCGGTGGGCGGCGGGCCGGGGCGCCTGCTCGGCCAACTCTTCACCGAGAGCGTGGTCATCGCGGCCGCGGGCGGGCTGTGCGGGCTCGCGGCGACGGCCGGCGCGCTCGATCTGCTGGTGGCGCTGATGCCCGCCGACGTGCCGCGCCTCGCCCGGATCGGCGTGAACGAGCGGCTCCTCGGGTTCACCGCCGGCCTCGTCCTCCTGACCGCCCTGGGGTTCGGGTGCGCGCCCGCGGTCCGCATACTGCGCCAGGACGTCAACCGCCGTCTCGCCCGCGGGCGCGGGGGCGGCGACGCGGTGGCGCGGCAGCGGCTGAGCCGGATGCTGGTGACGGCAGAGGTCGCCCTCGCCCTGGTGCTCCTGACCGGCGCCGGCCTCCTCGTGCAGAGCTTCGTGCGGCTGGTCAGGGTGGACCTCGGCTTCGCCCCGCGGAATACGGCGGCGCTGCAGGTGTTCCACTACGCCGACGACCTGACGGAGGCCGCCCCGAACTTCTTCCGCGGCACCCTCGAGGGCATCCGGGCCCTCCCCGGCGTCGCCGCGGCCGGAGCGGTGTCCGCGTTCCCGCTCGCCCGCGCCGACCTGACGGCCGAGAGCCCCCTGACCCTGCACGATCGGCCGCCGCCCCCGGCCGGCGAAGAACCGACGGCGGCCGTCGTCACGGCCACCCCGGCGTACTTCGAAACGATGCGCATCCCGCTGCGGGCCGGACGCTCGTTCGATGCGCGCGACGACGCCGAACGGCCCGCCGTCGCCATCGTCAACGAGACCCTCGCGCGGCGCCACTGGCGCGACGCGGACCCGCTCGGGCAACGGGTGACGGTCCGCCCCTCCGAAAGGACGGACGTCGAGTTCGACGCCGAGATCGTCGGCGTGGTCGGCGCGGTACGCCCCCGCGGTTTCGACAGCCTCCCGCGCCCCGAGGTGTTCATCCCGCACGCGCAGGCGCCGACCGGTGCGATGACCTACGTCGTCCGCACCGACGGCGATCCGGCGGCCAGCATCCCCGGCATCCGGGGCGTCGTCTGGGAAGCGGCGCCGGACCTGGCGTTCTACAGCGTCGCGACCGTCGACGAACTGCTGTCGGACACCCTCGCGGCGCGACGGTTCACCACGCTGCTGCTCGTGCTGTTCGGGGCGGCGGCCCTGACGTTGGCCGGCCTCGGCATCTACGGGGTGATCGCGGTCGCCGCCGCGCAGCGCACCGGCGAGATCGGCCTGCGTCTGGCCATCGGGGCGGAGAGGCGCGACGTGGTGTGGATGGTCGTCCGCGGCGCCCTCGGCCTGGCCGGCGCAGGCGTTGCGCTCGGAGTGCTCGCGGCGGCGGCGCTCGTGCGGACCCTCGCGAGCCTGCTCTTCGACGTCGCCCCGTTCGACGCCGCGACGTTCGCCGCGGTGTCGCTGCTGCTGCTGGCGGTGGCGGCGGCGGCGGCCTGGTTCCCGGCCCGGCGCGCCAGCCGGGTGGACCCGCTCGCCGCCCTGCGCACCGGCGAGTAGCGGGCGGCCGGCCTTCCTGCCGGCGGGCCCCGGGCCGCGAACGGCCCGGGGCTCCCGAACGTATGTACAGCCGGGGAACCATGGCCGATCCGCACCCGGCGCACAGGACTCGACGGCCGCGGGGGCCACGGCCCCTGGCGCGCCGACTTGCGGTTCCGCTCGCCGCCGTTCTGCTCGGCGCCGCGGGCCTCACGGCCGGGGTGCTGAACCGATCGCGGGCGCCGGACGACGCGCCGCCGGTCGTCGTGGCCCACGGTCTGGGCCGGACCCCGGTCTCGATGACCATCCTCGCCAACCGCCTCGATCAGGCCGGGTTCCGGGTCGTCCGGTTCGGGTACCCGTCACGTTCGGAACCGATCGAGACCCTCGTCGATCGCCTGCGGGACGCGGTGGAACGGTGCTGCGGCGACGATCCCCGGCGCGTGCACTTCGTGACGCACTCGATGGGCGGGGTGCTGGTGCGGAGCCACCTCTCCGGGCGCCCCGCGCCGCACGAGGGACGGGTGGTGATGCTGAGCCCGCCGAACCAGGGCAGCGAGATCGTCGACGCGTTCGCCGACTCCCCTCTGCTCCGGTCGTTCCTCGGCCCCGCGGGGTCGCGGCTCGGAACCGCCCCGGACGGGATCGCGAGCCAGCTCGGGCCGATCCGGTTCAGCCTCGGCATCATCACCGGCAACCGGAGCCTGAACCCCATCGCGTCGTGGCTCATCCCGGGGCCCGACGACGGCAAGGTCGGCGTCGGCCGGGCGAACGTGCGGGGCGCGTCGTCGTTCCTCGTGCTGCCGGCGACCCACACCTTCATCATGAACCGCCGCGACGTCGCCGACGAAGTGGTCCACTTCCTGCGGCACGGACGGTTCCGGGGGGAGAGCCCCTGAGCCGGGCGGGTCCCCGCGGCCAGCCGGGGGCCGTCAGTCGGCCCCGCCCCCGGCGCGCTCGCCGATGGCGTAGAGATGGCCGGTGGTGCGCAGGAAGATCTGCCCGTCGGACACCGCGATGGAGCTGAGGACGTAGTCGTCCACGTCGTTCTCGGCCAGCAGCTCGAACTCCGGTCCGGCCCGGAAGACGCTGGTCACCCCCGACTCGCTCGTCACGTAGACCCGGCCGTCGGCGAGGACCGGCGAGGCACTGTAGGTGCCGGGGCGCAGCCGCCGGCGGCCGTATATCTCCTCCCCGGTCTGCGCGTCGAGCACCCACACGATGCCCTGGTCGTTGACGACGTAGAAGTACCGGCCGTCGGTCACCGGGGTCGGCACGTCGGGCCCGTTCTCGGTCGTCCACACGAGGTGCGAGGTGGTGACGTCGCCCCGGCCGCCGGCCCGGAGGGCGAGCAGCGGGCGGACGCGGGTCGGCGCGTAGATCATCTCGCCGTGGACGACCGGCGACGCAATGATGCGGTAGGCGCCGTCGTCGCGGGGGTTCAGGCCGTCGGCGCGCCACAGCTCGCGCCCCGTGTCCGGATCGTGCCCGGTCACCACGTCGCCGCCGGTGATCACGATCTCGCGGACGCCGCCGTATTCGAGCAAGGCCGGCGTGGTGTACGAGTCGGGCGACTCGCGGCGCGCGTCGGTCGGCCGTTCGACCCGCCACACCGTCTCGCCGGTGCGGCGATCGAGGCGCAGGACGTACGACGGATCGTCGGTGCGCATGCCGTGGATGACCTGCACGAACAGCGCGTCGTCGACCAGCAGCGGCGACGACGCGTAGCCCCAGTTCAACCCGAACCGGCCGTACGACGCCTGGATGTCGCGCCGCCACAACTGGTTGCCGTCGAAGTCGAAAGCGGTCAGCCACCCCGTCCCGGTCATCACGTAAACGCTCTCGCCGTCGGTCACCGGCGACGGCGACGACATGTTCTGCTTGCGCAGCCGCCGGTCGCCGCCGCTGAGATGCCGCACCCACAGCGTCCGGCCGCCGTCCCGGTCGAGGCACCACAGGCTGACGTTCTCGCCGTCGGCGACGTTCAGGAAGACGCGCTCGCCCCAGACGATGGGCGTCGACCCCGTCCAGGCGGGCATCTCCACCTTCCACGCCACGTTGGTGTCCGGCCCCCACGTCACCGGCAGGCCGGTCTCGGCGCTGACCCCGGTGCGGGCCGGCCCCCGCCAGTGCGGCCAGTTCTCGCCGACCGCGGCGCCGGGGCAGACCAGGACGGCCAGGACCGCGGACACCGCCGCCCCGCCGACGTTCCTCCGCCGCGGCCGGGGCCGAACCGCGTCGGCCGGTGCAGATCGTCGTGTCACGTCTCTTCCTCCATTTCGAGATTTCCCGGCCGGACCACTCGCCGGATTGCGGCGGCCGACTCCGCTGCTACTGCTGCTCGGTGGCCGCGATCCGTTCTTCCGCACGGGCGCCGCTCAGCAGGTTGAACATGCCGTGGTTGCCCTCGTGGCACGCGTACTCGTAGAGGGGCGCGTCGGAGCGGTTCAACGGGAACCGGCCCGTGAACGGCGCCGTCCAGGTGTCCGGATCGTCCACCGTGAACTCGTAGCGCACGGTGTCGCCGTCCACCCGCGTGAACCGCTCGACCAGCCGCGTGTTCCCGGCCGACCCCCACGACACGAACGAGGTGTTGAAGCTGCCGGTCCCCTCCGTGAAGTTCGTCGTCTCGACCACCAGCGTGCCGCCCTCCCACCGGCCGCGCGAGCTCCCCATCCACTGGCGCACGCGCGCCGGCAGGGGGTCGCGGCCGTCGAGCGGCACGACGCGCACGTCGTGCACCATCTCGTGCAGCAGCACCACGTAGCCGGGCGCCTGGAATATCTGCACGTTGTTGTTGTAGCCGCCCGGCAGCATCGGCGGCCCGGTGCTGAAGCCGAGCAGGCACCGCTCGGCGACGCCGCGCGCCTCGGGGCCGTCTTCGTTGAGGCCGCCGACCCGCACCCGCACCGGGTAGCCGCCGGCCGCGCGGTGCGCCTCGGCCGCCGCCTCGGCCCGCGCCGTCAGCGTCGGCAACCGGCCGTCCGGCGGGTCCACGAGCAGCGAAGCCTGGGTCAGCGCCGTCGCCCGCGCCCGATCCGTCCACACCTCCTGGCTGTACCCGCCGACCTCGCCCGGCGGGGGCCCGTCGTCGTCACGCGCCAGCGCCTCGGCGTTGCCGCGCTGCGCGACCACCGCCGCCTCTTCGGCCGTCAGTTCGCCGCGCCCCGCGAACTCGTCCGGCCGTTCGAGCGGCGTGAACGTCCAGTAGTCCCATACCCCCTGCAGGTCCGGATCGCCCCACGGCGTGCGGGGAACCCCCACCCCGGTCTGCCCGGCCGCGAGCACCGGCGCCAGCGACGCCCCCACGACCAGCACCGCAACTCCTGCCGAACCGGCAAATCGCTTCATCACGTTCTCCCTCATTCCTCCCGGCCATCCGATCCGCCTCTGGAACCGCCGCCGGGTCGATCTCCCCGTTCCTTTGCATTATTGCCCATTCCGGCCGCCCGCCCGCGCTATACTGCCGTATGCGCACTGGAAGCAGCGTGGCGAAGCGGAAGGCGGGCCGTCCGGCGGCGCCCGAGCCGGCGATCTCCGATCTGGAGTTCGTCGGCTGCACGGCGGTTCCCATGACCGCCGCCGGGTTCGACGAGTACGACGGGCGGCTGGAAGTCTGGGACGCCGAGACCGAGACCGCCTGGCTGGTCTGCGACGTCTCCCCGGCCCACGAGAGCCCCGCCCACGGTCTGGCCGGGCTGGTCGAGCGCATCGCCGCCGTGCGCGGGTCGCCGATCCGGTGTTACGGCTCGACGGACCTCATGGTGCGCGACGAGCACGGCCGGCGGCGCCGCGTCATGGAGGCCGATCAGGTCGTGTACCTGTACCCGTCGCGCGTGGACGGCCGGCTGCTGGCGGCCGGCAAGATGGTCGTGGACGAGCATCCGTACCCCGACGTGGTGCTGGAGGTCGACCACACGACGGACGTGCGGCGGGGGAAGCTGCGGCTGTACGAGTCGTGGGGCTTTCCCGAGGTGTGGGTGGAAGTGCCGGACCAGCGGGCGCCGAGCCGGCCGCGCGGCCGGCGGCCGGGGCTGACGATCTACCGGCTCGCGGCGGGGGCGTACCGGGAGTCGCCGGCGAGCGGAGCGTTCCCCGGGTGGCGGGCGGCCGCCATCCACACCGCGCTGAACGAAGCCGAGCCGTCCGGCTGGACCCACACCGATCTGGAACGCCTGGGCCGGACGCTGGGCGCGCGGGACGGCACGGGACCGGACGACGACCCGCTGCTGCGTTCGTTGCGGGAGCAGAGCCGGGCCGAAGGACGGGCGGAGGGCGAGGCGCGGGGACGGGCAGAGGGCGAGGCGTGGGGACGGGCGGAGGGCGAGGCGCGGGGACGGGCGGAGGGCGAGGCGCGGGGACGGGCCGAAGCGGTGCGGGCGGTCCTGCAATCGCGGGGCGTCGCGTGCTCGGAGCACCCGCTCGCCGGCGCCCCGGACGGGCTGCCGGACCGCGTGGTCTTCGCCGCCGCCCTCGCCTGCGACAGCGAGCGGGACTTCCACGCACGCCTCCGGCGCTGACGCTATACGAGCCGCGGCGCCGCCTGCTCGCCCTCCGGCAGGAGGCGCCGGAAGATCTCGACGCTCCAGGGCTCGCCGATCCGATCTGCGTCGATGTCCGCCGCGAGCCGGTCCGGCGCGACGAAGGTCCCGCTGAGCGACGTTCCCCGGCGCTCGTAGAACTCGGTCGCACTCAGCGCGACGGCGACGTCGTCGGTGCGCGCGCGCCACTCGTGGACGATGGCCACGTGGAGCCGGGTCCGGCCGCCGGCCCGACCGCGGATCCAGACGGCGCCGAGCAACTTCAACTCCGACGGCTCGACGCTGAGACGAAGTTCTTCCTGCAACTCGCGAACCGCGCCCTGGCCGATCGACGGACCATTGGCGCCGTCCTCCCGCCGGACGTGACCGCCAGCCCAGATCACGATCCTGCCGTGGAGCGGACTGTCCCTGCGCTGCTCCCGGCGCTTCAATTGCAGAACCTCCCCGCTCCGGTTCCGCACCACCACCACGGGCAGGGCCTGCACCCGCGCCGTGTCGGATTCCACGCTCTCGCGGCTCTCGAACCCGCCCCGGCTGGTGAACAGCTCGACCAGGTCCTGCGCCGCCGCCCTGCCGATCCACGTCGTCCCGTCGAAGAGCGGCGCCACGGCGTCCGCGGGGAGCGACAGTATCTCTTCTTTCACCACGGGCGGCTACGCCACCCCTGCGTCCCGGAGCAGGAAGGCGAACTGCAAGGCCGTCTCGCGATAGCGGCGGTAGCGGCCGGAGACGCCGCCGTGGCCGGCGTCCATGCGGGTCCGGAGAAGCAGGGGGCGGGCGTCGGTCTTCAGCGCCCGCAGCTTGGCGACCCACTTCGCGGGCTCCCAGTACTGCACCTGCGAATCGTGCAGCCCCGCGAGCACGAACAGGGCGGGATAGGCGCGGGCGGCGACGTTGTCGTAGGGCGAATAGCTCAGGATGTCGTCGAACGCGGCCCGCTCGCGGGGGTCGCCCCACTCGTCGTACTCGCCGGTGGTCAGCGGAATGCCGTCGTCGAGCATGGTGGTCAGGACGTCGACGAACGGCACCTGGGCGACCGCGCCGGCGAAGAGGTCGGGGCGCTGGTTCAGCACCGCGCCCACCAGCAGCCCGCCCGCGCTGCCCCCCATCGCGTAGAGGCGATCGGGGCGCGTGAACCCCTTGCGGACGAGGTGTTCGGCGCAAGCGATGAAGTCGGTGAACGTGTTCCGCTTGCGGCCCCGCCGGCCGTCGTCGTACCACTCCCGCCCGAGCTCCTGCCCCCCGCGCACGTGGGCGATCGCGAAGCGGAAACCGCGGTCGAGCAGGCTCAGCCGCGCCGAGTCGAACCCCGGATCCATGGAGATGCCGTACGCCCCGTAGCCGTACAGCAGCAGGGGGCTCGTCCCGTCCCGCGGGACGCCGGTCCGCGCGACGAGCGAGACGGGAACCCGCCGTCCGTCCGGCGCCGTCGCGAACACCCGCTCGGCCGCGTAGTGCGCGGGGTCGAACCCGCCCAGCACCTCTTCGCGCTTCAGCAGGGTGCGCGTACGGGCCTCCATGTCGTAGTCATGGATGGACAGCGGCGTGGTCAGCGACTCGTAGGCGAAGCGCAGCAGGCGCGTGTCGGGCTCGCGGTTGACCGACACCCGCACGTCGTGGACCGGCTCGTCGAAGGCGACGTCGTGGGCGCCGCCGCCCGACCACGGGCGCACGTGCAGGCGCGCGAGACCGTCGCGCCGTTCCTGCAGCACGAGATGGCCGCGGAACAGCGCGAACGCCTCGAGGAGCACGTCGCCGCGGTGCGGGACGACCTCGACCCACCGGTCGGGCGGCGTCCCGGCGGCCGGCGCCTCCATCAGCCGGAAGTTGCGGGCGCGGTGGTTGGTGCGGACGTAGAACCGGCCGCGGTAGTGGTCGAGGTCGTACTCGTGGCCGCGCGCGCGGGGCCAGAACACCTCGAATTCGCCGTCGGGCCGGCTCGCGTCGAGACAGCGGTACTCGGTGGACACCGTCTGCGACGAGGCGATCAGCACGTACCGTTTCGACCGGCTCCGGCTCACGTCGCAGTTGAACGTCTCGTCCGCCTCTTCGTACACGAGGACGTCGTCGGCCTGCGCGGCCCCCAGCGCGTGCCGGCACACCCGGTACCAGCGCAGCGTCTCCGGATGCTGGCGCGTGTAGAAGATCGTCCGGTCGTCGGCCCAGACGAGATTGCTCGTCACCCCGGTCAGTTCGTCGTCGAGCAGGGCGTCGGCCGACAGGTCCTTGACGCGGACGGTGTGGATGCTGCGCCCCTTGAAGTCGACCGCGTAGGCGAGGAGGCGCCCGTCGGGGCTGACCCGGAACGCCGACACCTGGCAGAAGCGGTGTCCCTCGGCCAGCGCGTTCACGTCGAGGAGGACCTGTTCCTCCTCCGCCGGCGCGTCGAGGGGCCGCCGGCAGTGGACGGGGTATTCGCACCCGTCCTCGTAGCGGGTGTAGTAGAAGTACCCGCCCTCCCGGTACGGCGCCGACACGTCGGTCTGGCGGACGCGCCCCTTGATCTCGGCGAACAGGGTCTCCTGCAACGCCTCGGTCGGCGCCATCACCGCGCGCGCATAGGCGTTCTCGGCCTCCAGGTACGCGGTGACGGCGGGGTCGCCGCGCTCGCGCAGCCAGTGGTAGTCGTCGATGCGCACCACGCCGTGCGTCTCGTGGTGCGTCGGCGAGACCCGCGCCCGCGGCGCCGGGACCCCGCCGGCGGACAGCGCCCCCGGCGGGGACGGCTCGACCGGCGTCACGGCGTCTTCACCGGCGGCGCGGGGCGGGTGGGCATCGGCCGCGGTTCGTCGCGGATCATCCGGACGATCTCCTCGATGGCCCGTTCGAGCTGGGGGTCGCCGCCCGCGATGACCGACTTCGGGTCGTTCTCGACCTCGATGTCGGGCTCGACGCCGCGCCCCTCTATCACCCAGTTCCCGTCGCGGCCGGCGGTGCCGAACTCGGGCACGTTGACCGAACCCCCGTCGACGAGGGGGCCGCGGTTGGTGATGCCGATCACGCCGCCCCACGACCGCTTGCCGACGAGGGGCCCCAGGCCCGCCTCGCGGAAGCGGTAGGGGAAGATGTCGCCGTCCGAGGCGGAGTCCTCGTCGAGGATGCACACGAGGTGTCCGGCGAACACCGTCGTGGGATAGGTGGAGACGTTCTCCACGGTCCGCGAGAAGCTCGAGCCGAGGAGCGCGCGGCTCAGCCGCTCTATCAGCATCGCCGACACGTTGCCGCCGCCGTTGCCGCGCACGTCGATGATCAGGCCGTCCTTCCGTATCTGGCCGTAGAAGTACTTGATGAACTCCTGGATGCCGGCGACGCCCATGTCGGGAACGTGCAGGTAGCCGACCCGCCCGTCCGTCGCCGCGTCGACCTTCCTCCGGTTCGCGGTCACCTCGGCGAGATAGCGCAGGTTGGTCTCGCTCGTGACGGGCCGGAAGGCGACCTCGCGCGCGGCTCCTTCCGCGGCCGGAAACGCCGGCGAGGCGCTCAGGGTCAGCCGCACCGGCCGGTCCGCCTTGTGCCGCAGCAGGCGGTAGGGGTTGTCGCCGGCCGCGAGTTCCTCGCCGTCGATGGCCAGCACGTAGTCGCCGGCGCGGGCGTCCACCCCGACCTCGGTCAGCGGGGCGCGGTAGCGCGGCTCCTCGTTGTGTCCCGCGAAGATCTCCGCCAGCCGGTAGCGCCCGGCGGCGCCGTCGAGCTCGAACATCGCCCCCGGCAGGGCGACCTCGGGCCGATCGGGGGTCTCCCAGTCGCCGCCCGCGACGTAGGCATGGCTGACGTTCAGCTCGGCCACCATCTCGCCGATCACGTAGTTCAGGTCCGACCGGTGGGCGACGTGCTCGAGCCACGGGCGGTACTGCTCGCGCAGGGCCGGCCAGTCGTAGCCGTGCATGTTCTCCACGTAGAAGAAGTCGCGGAACCGCCGCCACACCTCGTCGAATATCTGCGCCCACTCTTCGGCCGGCGCCCGGTCCACCACCAGCCCGTCCGTGGAGACGGTCTCCGGGTCGCCCTCGCCCGAGGCGGCGTGCAGCTCGTAGCGCCCGCCGGCCGCGACGAGCACCTTGCCGCCGTCGCCGGACACCGCGTAGCCCCCGGCGCCGGCGGCCAGCGTCGCGGTCTCCCGGTCGTCGAACGAGAACGTCCGGACCTCGGTCGGCACGTCGCCGCCGCGCCCGTAGAACTGGGCGCCGGTCCGGACGTAGAACACCCGGTCGTCGCCGGCGCTCAGCCCCGCGTAGTTGTCGAACTCGACGGGCAGCCGCACCACCCGCCGGGCGAGGCCGTCGAAGTCGATGCGTATCGGCCCGGAGTCGCCGCCGTCCTCCGCGTCGTCATCGCCGCCGCCGCCGGACTCGTCCTCCGCGTCCCCGGCCTCCACCGTCACCTCGTCGCTCTCCGGCGGCAGCGGGTGCGGCACGTCGGTCCGCAGGGCCAGGGCGTAGATGCCCGTCTCGCGGTCCACGAGGTAGTTCCACTCGAACGACCCCAGTTGCGGCGTGAACGAGCGATCCGACAGGTAATAGAGATAATCGCCGTCCGGGTCCCAGGCCGGGTTCCACTCGTGGAACAGGTCGCTCGTCACCTGCCGCAACGTCCCGCCGGCCCGCTCCCAGACGTGGACCGCGCTGAAGCCGGTGTCTCCGGTGAGCGAGAACGCCAGATAGCCGCCCCGGGGCGACCACACGTAGTCGCGGACCTGCCCGTTCGCCGCGTCGACGACCAGGGTCGTCTCCCGCGACTCGACGTCGAGGACGTACAGCCTGCCGTCCTTGTCGCTGAACGCCAGGCGCCCGCCGTCGGGCGACCACTCCGGCGCGTAGCGCATCGCCTCGCCCCCGTCGGTCAACTGCTCCGGGGCGCCGGCGCCGTCCTGGGGGACGACGTATACCTCGTCTTCGCCGTCGCGGTCCGACACGAAGGCGATGCGGGCGCCGTCCGGCGACCAGCGCGCCCATTTGTCGTGGGCGCCCGGGCTCCGGGTGAGGTTGCGCGTGGGGCCGTGTTCGATCGGCGCCGTGAACACGTCGCCGCGCGCCACGAACAGGGCGCGCTCGCCGCCGGGACTGAGCGCGAAGTCCTCGATCTGCCCCGCCGCCGACGTCCGCGCCGGCCGCGACGCCACGCCGTCGTCGGGCACCGTGACGGGGATCGGCCGGGACTCCCCGGTGTCGATGGTGAACAGGTGCAGCTCGCCGTTCATCTCGTAGACGATGCGGTTCCGGCCGTCGTCGCCGGGCCACCGCACGTCCCACCGGGTGCTGTCGGTGAGCCGCGTCGTCTCGCGCGTGCCGAGATCGAAGGCGTACAGGTTCAGGGTGCCGCCGCGGTCGGACGTGAAGTAGATGGCGCCGCCGATCCACATGGGGTCGCGGTCGGCCCGCGGATGGTCGGTGACCCGCTCGACGTCGTGGGTCTCCCGGTCGAATACGTACAGCTCCTGCGCCCAGCCCCCCTCGTAGCGCTTCCAGGTGCGGAAGTCGCGGAACAGCGGCGAGTACACCACCCGCGCGCCGTCCGGGGAGAGGTCGCCGGCCCCCGACTCGGGCATCGGCAGCGGCGTCGGAAGCCCCCCGTCGGTCGACACGAGGAAGAGCCGGCTGTCCGACAGGCCGGTGCTGTAGCGCAGCGACCGGAACAGCACCGAACCGCCGTCGGGGGTCCAGTCGTAGACCTGGTTGTCGTAGCCCCAGCGCGGCGCCAGCGGCCCCCGCGCCGGATACCACGTCAACTGCCGCGGCACGCCCCCCGCGGCGGGGACCACGTAGACCTGCTCGTCGCCGTCGTACTGCCCGGTGAACGCGATCCACTGCCCGTCGGGCGAGAACTTCGGGAAGACCTCGAGCCCCGGATGGGCGGTCAGCCGCGTCGCCGTCCCCCCCGCGGCCGGCGCCGTCCACAGGTCGCCCGCGTACACGAACACGACGCGGTCTCCGTGCACGTCGGGGAAGCGAAGCAGCCTCGTCTGGCCGTACGCGGGCATCGCCGACGCCGCCAGGAGCACACCGGCGAGACACGCCGTCATCGGAATCAGGAATCGCGGAAGCATTCTCACCTCAACTCTCGTCTTCGCACCGACAGTCCCGACAGACCGCCGAAACCGGCCTTGAAGCTGAAATCACACGTCGCCGACAGGAGCGGCTGCCGATGGGGCGTCCCCCTACTCGGACCGCAACGACGCCAGCAGCGGCGCGCGCACGGCGGCGGCGGTGGCGGCCAGCGACGACGCGAGGCCGGCCGCGGCCACCGCGAGCAGCATCCCGCCCAGCGAGGCCGCCGGGAACTGGCCGCCCCGATCGAGCCACGCCGGGGCGATCGCCACGAGCGCGCAGACCGTCCCGATGCCGAGGCCGCCGAAAAGCAGCAGGCCGTTCTCGACCAGCACCATCCACGAGACGTGCCGCGCGTCGTAGCCGACGGCGCGCAGCAGGGCCAGCTCGCGCCGCCGCTCCAGCACGTTGCGCAGCAGCACCGCCCCCAGCCCCAGCGTCCCCAGCAGCAGGCCGAGGGCCCCGAGGGCCTGGAACGTGGCGAGATAGGTGTTGTTCACCCGGTGGAACGCGGCCAGCCGCTCGGCCGTCGACGTGACGTCGAACCCGTAGTCCGACAGCCGGTCTTCGAGGGCCGCGGTCACCTGCGCGAGCCCGTCCGCCGGCGCGTCGATCAGGAAGAACCGGTATCCGTCGTGCTCGGGGAACAGGCGCACGAAGGCCGCCTCGCCGACGATCAGCTCGCGCTGCAGGATGCTGTCGGACAGGGCCGCGACGATCCGCAGCCGGATCGGGTTGCCGCCGTCCCGGTTCAGCACGAAGTCGTCGCCCACCGACAGGTGCAGCGCGTAGGCGAGCGACGTGGCGTCGGCGATGGCCGGGACCGCCCCGTCGTCGAAGACGCGATCCAGGAGCAGCCAGGGGTTGGCGGCCTCCGCCTCGGTCTCCGCCAGCGTCGCCCCGAACCGGAAGCGCCCCTCGTCGAGAAACGCCGCTTCCGGCGCGAGCACCCGCGGGTCCTTCGCCTGGTAGAGGTTGAGGCAGCTCGTGTCCTCGCCCGGCCGCAGCCGGAAGCGCGCGTAGGACACGCCGCCGAACGCCGCGTCGTCGAACGAAGACACGCCCAGCTCCTCGCGTCCCGCTTCCGAGCCCAGGTCGTGCACGAGCGGCAGCAGGGACTCGGCGAGCAGGGGATAGCCCCCGGCGCCCGACGACCGGCCGGCGGCCGCGCTCCCGCCCTCCAGGTGGAACGCGTCGACGGCGACGATGACGAACGAGGCGAACGCGATGAGGGTGATGCACGCCACCGACCGGCCGGGCCGCGCGGTGGTGTTGCGGAACCCCACCCGCGAGACCGTCCACGTCGGCGGCGCCGCCGCCCCGGCCGGCGCCTGCCGCCCCAGCCACGACCACGCCAGGGTGAGCAGCGCCGCCAGCAGCGCCGCGCCCGTCCCGAAGAAGCCGGCGGTGTCGCCCACGAGCCCGCCCAGCGTCAGGGCGAGCACGGCCGCCGCCAGCAGCCCGAGGACGGCGGGGGCGCGGCGCACGGCGGGGGCGGCCCGCGGCGGACCCGCGCCCGCCGCCGCGCGCGGCCGGGAGGCCCCGGACGGCAGCACGCCGTGGATGAGGGCGCGGGGGGTGGCCCGCGCGACCGTGCGCAGGCTCCAGCCGATGGACAGGACCGCCGCGGCCATGCCGCCGGCGATGCCCGCGGCGAGCGCCGGCGGCGAGACGTGCAGGACGAGCAGGGTGGTGCCCACCGCGTCGACCCACCACGTGCGCAGCCCCCACATGACGAGCTCCGCGTAACCCACCGCGCCGGCCGCCCCCAGGAGGCCGCCGGCCAGCGCGAGCGCCGCCGACTCCGCCCGGAACAGCCGCCGCACGCCGCGCTCGTCGAAGCCGAGGGCGCGCAGGGCGCCGATCTCGCGCAGGCGCTGCTCGACCCCGAGGCGGAAGAAGAGGCTCGCCAGCAACAGCGCCGACACCACCAGGAAGAAGCTGAAGTAGGTGAAGTACTCGCCGAAGTCGGTCACCCCGGCCGACGCTTCGAGCGCGAGGTCGCGGGCCGGATAGACGACGAACCCGGCCGCGAGGGGGTCGAGCCGCGACCGCAGGGCGTCCCCGTACTCCGCCGCCGCGAGGTCCGTGGCGCCGTCCGGGGGAAAGACCCGCAGGGAGGTCGCCTGCCCCCAGCGCGATCCCCACCGCCGCTGGCCGTCTTCGAGCGCGACGAACCCCTTCGAGGCGGTCCGGTACCGGTCCCAGTAGTCCTCGTCCCGCGGACGTACGAGGCCGAGGTCGATGGGGAACGGCGGGTCCCAGTCGGTCAGGTCCGTCGCCTCCGTTATCCCGGGGTACTCCGGCGCGAGGTCCCGGTCGACGGCCAGCCCCTCCATCGGCACCACGCCGGCCACCCGGAAATCGGCGGTCTCGGTGACCAGCGCGCCCGCGTCCTCCCAAAGGTAGTACTCCAGCGTCACCGCGTCGCCGGGCGCCGCCTCCAGATCGGCGGCGGTCCACGCGTTCAGCCAGATCGGCGGCGGCCCTCCCGCCGCCGGGGGCGCGACGCCGAGCGCCGCCGGATCGAGCGCGGTCACCAGCGACCAGGGGGTCGACCGCTCTCCCCGCCGGATCGCGTTGGCCAAATACGTCAGCACCGGCTGTCCGGCCATGCCCGCGGCGGCGGCGGCGGCGCGCGCGGCGGCCACGACGTCGTCGTCGAGCAGGCCCGCCGTCGATTCCACGGCCAGCGCGGCCGGCCCCGGAAGCGCCCGCACCCGCAGCCCGAGGTCGCTCAGCCGGGCGGCGTCGCGCAGGGCCGCCTCGATGCGGGCCACCGCCGACGCGCCCGAAGCGCCCGCCGCCACGCCCGCGAGCAGCAGGGTGTTGGCCTCGCGGTCGACCTCCAGGTCGCGCTGCATGCGCGCGAGATTCACGAAGACCGCGCGAGAGAACCCCTGCTGGGGCCGGAACGAGAACTCCCCCAGCTCGGCCGGGGCGAGCACCGCGCCGACGCGCAGCCGCATCGAGCGCCCCAGATCGTCGCGGCGCCCGTGCAGCGAGCTGACGGGGATGGCCGAGGGCTTCCGCACCCGGACGAGCAGCGTGTCTCCTTCCTCCGCGCCGAGCTCGCGGGCGAGGCCGCCGCTCACCAGCACCTCGCCGGGCGCCGGCCGACGCTCCCCGCCGCGCCCGTGGAACCCCCAGAACCGGTCGTCCACTCCGTACACCTGGATGCCGCCGGCGCGGCTGCGGCTCTCCTCGTGGGCGGCGAAGCCCTCGAGGGCGATCATCGGCGCCGCCGCCGGCGCCGTCCCGCCGTCGGCGCCGCCCAGCGCGGCCAGCAGCTCCCCGGCCAGCGCCTCGCGGAAGAAGGCCCCCGCGGTCACCACGTGGTCGACGCGCCCGAGCCGCTCGAGGGCGAGGTCGCGCAGGCTGGCGCGGACCGACGTCCCCACCAGGAGCGCCCCCGCGAGCACCGACACCGCGACCCCGACCCCGGCGACCACCGCGAGGTTGATCCGCCAGAAGTGGGTCAGGCCGCGGAGCAGCAGGGTGGTCAAGGTCATGGCCGGGCGCTCCCGGACGCCGCGCCGCCGTCCACGCGCTTCAGGCCGGCGCCTTCGAGCGCGTACCGGATGGGGCACCGGGCGGCCAGCTCGACGTTGTGGGTCACGACCACCAGCACCGTATCCTGCCGCCGGTGCAGGTCGAAGAGCATGTCGGCGACCACTTCCCCGGCCGCGCGGTCGAGATTGCCGGTGGGTTCGTCGCACAGCAGCAGCGGCGGGCGGCGGATGAGGGCGCGGGCGAGGGCCGCCCGCTGCCGCTCTCCCCCCGACAGCTCGCCGGGACGGTGGTCGATCCGGTCCCCGAGACCCGCCCGCTCCAGCAGCGCGCGGGCGCGGTCTTCCGCCCCGTCGGTACGGTCACCCACCAGGGTCGGCACCAGGACGTTCTCGAGCACCGTGCACTGCGGCAGCAGCAGATGGTCCTGGAAGACGAAGCCCACCCGCCGGTTCCGGAAGGCGGCGAGCGCGGCCGGCGCGAGGGCGAACGGGTCGACGCCGTCCAGGGTGACGGCGCCCGCCGAGGGCGGCTCGAGCGCGCCGAGCACGTAGAGCAGCGTGCTCTTCCCGCTGCCGGACGGCCCGACGATGGAGGCCGCCTCGCCGGCGCGCAGGGTCAGATCGACGCCCGAGAGGATGTCGAGCGCGCCCCGCGGCGTCGGCCAGGACTTCGCGAGGCCGGTGACTTCGAGCACTGGGACCTCCACCCGCGGACCGCCCCCCGGGCCGAGGCACGGCCCGGCCGCCCCCGCAAGCGCCTACGACGCCTGCTGGAACGCCCGGGGGCGGAACAGAAAGTCGACGATGTTCCCTTCGTGCGGCTGCAGCCAGTTGAGCCGGGTCGTCGGCACCGGCCCGAGGTTGAGCCGGTCGATGTTGCGGGCGTCGAGCAGCGCCCGCGCGAACGCCGGGTCGCCGGTCAGCCCGGTCGCCACGAGGGTCGTGCCGATCGCCCCGATCATCTTGTCCTGCGGGCACTCCACGACGGTGACGAAGGGGTACATGTACTCCTTCCGGGCCATCGCGGCCGCCGGCGAGCCGCAATGCACGACGGTGGGGCGCAGATAGTCGCACCGCTCCATCGACACCAGACGCCCGCCGTCCTGGTGGCGGGCCGACACCTCCTCGACCCCGTCCTCCTTCAGGGCGTCGTCGATGTCGGCGGAGATCGCCGCGGCCTGGCCCGGCACCGTGAAGGCGGCCAGCTCCGCCTTCGGATCGTCGGGAGGCAGCGGGGCGATGGGGCCGATGCGCTCGGCGAGCGCCTCGGCGATCTCGCGGGTGTGCCGCGGCGCCCAGATACCCGAGCAGTTGATGCAGCCGCGGCCGCTGTTGACGGCCACGCTCTCGACCATCAGGTCGAGATGCCGCTCCCAGTCGTCGACCTGGTCCTCGCCGAGCAGGATCTTGCTGAACCCGGGCCCGTGCACCTGGACGCCCGGGTTGGCGGCGTACTGCTCGACGGTTGCGGCGCCGCCGAAGATCAGGCTCCGCGACGTGTTGTTCAGCACCGCCGCGCCGACCTCGCCGAGCCCCGGGTAGAGCGCGATCGCCTCGCGCGGCACCCCCGCCTGGAAGAACGCCTGCGCCATCCGCCAGGGGGTCCACGGTTCCTGCGGACCCGGCTTCAGCACCAGCCCTATCTGCAGCGGGAGGATCGGCAGCCACAGGCTGTGGACGCCGGGCGAGTTCGAGGGCAGCACCATGCCCAGCACCGGCGTCGTCGCCTGGTAGCTGCGCATCACCCCGTCCTCTTCCCCGTAGCCGCGGGTCAGGATGTCGTAGTCCAGCCGCCGGGTCAGCGACCGCAGGACGTCGTCGAGGTGGGTCAGCACGTATTCGAGCTTGCCCATGTTCATCCGGCACAGATGCTCGGGCAGCCCGGTGGTGGCCGACTGCTGGCGCACGAAGTCGTCGGGGGTCTGGACGCCGTCGCCCAGCGGGAGCTCCGCCGACTTGAAGAGTTCGCCGCCCTTCCTGACCCGCGCCAGCAGCTCCGCGCACGGAATCTCGCGGAGCGCGCCGCGCGCCCGTTCCGCCCCCTTGCGCAGGTCCCGCGCGACGATGCCGGGGTTGGCCTGGCTGACCTCGGCCACCGGCTCGCCGGTCAGGAAGTGGTCCACCCTGGCGGTCTCCAGGCTCTTGTACTCCCGCCCCCAACGCAGAATCGGAAAGTGAATCACCCTAGTAGACTCCCACCGTCGTCGCCGACGCCAGCCGGCTGAACGGGCGCACCCCGCTCACTCCGTCCCACGGATACTGTTCGCACGGCGGCTCCCGCTCGCCCTCGTCCCGCTCCTGGAAGCGCGGCACGAAGAACTCCCGGGTCAGCGTGGTCAGCATGACCCGGCCGGTCTCGCCGTACCCGACCACCCGATCCGCATCGTCCGGGTCCACGACCTGCAGGACCGCCCGCGGCTGCGGCGCGTAGTAGGTGATCTTGTAGCCGTTCCCGGGACCGCTCGGGGGGCTGGCGGCCAGCCCCATCAGGGTGTTGCCGTAGGTCGGCGTCATGTAGATGCCGTCGAGCAGCTCCTCGTGGGCGAAACGGTTCCACTGCGGCGTGAACTCCGTGCCCCCGGCGAAGATGCCGGTGATGCCGGCCTCCTTCAGGCTCGACCCGTCCTCCTCCAGCCGGTTGGCGAGCGCCTCGAGCAGCTTGGGCGTGGCGAACATGCACTTGACGTCGTGACCGGCCGACAGCACCGTGACCGCCTGGTCGATCACGTGGTCCTGATACGCCTTCAGGTGCTCCATCCAGCCTTTCTTGATGAGCTTGATCACCCACCGGGGATCGAGGTCCACGCAGAAGCAGATGCCGCCCCGATGCTGGGCCAGATGCTCGACGGCGAGGCGCAGCCGCCGGGGGCCGCTCGGCCCCAGCATCAGCCAGTTGGCGCCGCGGGGGAAGTGCTCGTCGGGCAGGGTGTCGGAGAAGAGCTCGTAGTCGATGCGAAAGTCCTCCTGGGCGACCCGGCTCTTGGGGATCCCGGTGGTGCCGCCGGTCTCGAACACGAACGTCGGCCGGTCCGCGTAGGCCCGGGGCACCCAGCGGCGCACCGGCCCGCCCCGCAGCTTCTCGTCCTCGAAATGCGGGAACTTCGCGAGGTCGTCGAAGCCCCGGACCTCGCGGCGCGGGTCCCAACCGGCCTGCCGCGCCCAGTCGAGCCAGAACGGACACCCGGTCTCGGGGTTGAAGTGCCACTCGACGATCTCGCGCACCCAGGCGTCGAGCGCGGTCCGGGCCTGGGCGGCCCGGGTCTCGGCGACAGCGTTCTCGGCAGTCATGAATCCGTGATCTTACACCAGCCGTCCCGGGGACCGCCGCGGCGGGGCCGGCCCGGGTGGACGGCTCCCGCCGCCGGGAGTTACCGTGAAGGGGCGGCGCGGCTCACGGCGCTCCGGCCGCCCCGGCCCGGGACCGGTCCCGCGCGACCGCGGGCCCGAAACCGGCGGCGGGCGCGGCGCATCCGGGGGGGTACGGCAGTGGGACGACTCGAACGGATCTGGCTCAAGCGGTTCCATCGCGGCCCGATGGACCCCGCCGACGCCGCCGGCGTCCGGAGCGGCGCCGGTCTCGTCGGCAACGCGGACCAGGGAGGGCGGCGGCAGATCACGATCATCGCGGTCGGCGACTGGGACCGGGTCGTCGAGGCCCTCGGCGCCGCGGTCGAGCCCGGGATCAGGCGCGCCAACCTGCTCGTCAGCGGCGTCGTCCTCGCGCACAGCCGCGACCGGGTGCTGCAGGTGGGCGGCTGCCGGCTGCGGGTGCGCGGCGAGACCCGCCCGTGCGCGCGGATGGACGAGGCCGAACCGGGATTGCGGACCGCCCTCGCGGCCGAATGGCGGGGCGGCGTCTTCGCCGAGGCGCTCGACGACGGCCGCATCGCCGTCGGCGACCCCGTCGCCTGGGCGGAACCGGCCCCGTGAAGGGTCAGACCGACTCGAGCGTGTCGGCCCTGGCCGCGAAGACGAAGTCGCTCTCGGTCAGCCCGTCGATCTTGTGCGTCCAGACGGTGACCGTGGTCCGGCCCCACGCGAGCAGGACGTCGGGGTGGTGGCCCTGTTCTTCGGCCATCTCGCCGACCCGCACCGTGAAGTCCAGGGCCTGGCGGAAGTCCTCGAAGCGGTAGGTCTTCTCGAGGTGGTGTCCGTCCACCACCTCCCAGCCGCCGCCCAGCTTCCGGTGGTACTCCTCCAGCGCCGCGCCGGCCAGGGGAGGCACCCCGCCCCGGCAGGGCACGCACTGCTTCGACGCCAGCTCGCTCATGGCTCTCCCTCTGTCCCGGCTCCGCCGGCCCGGCGCGGTCCGCCCGCTCGATAGTATAGTGGATCGGGAACCCGGTCTCCCGGCGCCCGGAGAGCAGCCGATGCCCGACCCGCAGCAGAACTTCGCCAACCACGCCCGGTTCGTACCCGTCTTTCATTACGTCGCCGGCCCCATCCTCCTCCTCAACCTGGTCGTGAAGGTGTGGGGCCTCCGCGATCCGTCGTTCCCGGCGGTGGTCGATCTGCTCGTGGCCGCCGCCCTGATGATCCTGTTCTACTACGTCCGCGTCTTCGCGCTCCGGGTCCAGGACCGTGTGATCCGGCTCGAGATGCGCCTGCGCATGCGCGAACTGCTGCCCGACGACCTGCAGGACCGCATCGACGACTTCACGCCGACGCAGATGGTGGGCCTGCGGTTCGCGGGCGACGCCGAGCTGCCCGGCCTCGCCCGCAAGGTGCTCGACGAGAACGTCACCGCGGCCGCCCCCATCAAGAGGCTGGTCACCGACTGGCGGGCCGACCACCATCGTGTCTGACCGAAACAATCGCCCTCGGTCCGTCGTCTACGTACGCAACGGTCGGCCCGCGGCGGCGGGTCCGCGGCCGCCGGCCGGTCCGGCCCGCCGCGTCACCGCGGGAACCGCGCCGGCTCCGGCTGACGGCGCCGGTGCCCGAGCGCCACAACGGAAAGGGAAACGGTCATGAAGGGCGGAATCGCCTGGTTCGCTCGCAATCCGGTCGCCGCAAACCTGACGATGCTCTTCATCATGGTGAGCGGCGTCATCGCCACCCAGGCGGTCAAGGAAGAGGTCTTCCCGGAGATCGAGCTCGACCGGGTACGAATCCAGGTCCCCTACCTCGGCGCCGCGCCGGAGGAGGTCGAAGCCGGGGTCGCCATCCGGATCGAGGAGGCGATTCAGGGCATAGACGGCATCAAGGAGATCCAGTCGACGGCGTCGGAGGGGAGCGCGTCGGTCGCCGTCGAGCTCGAGCTCGGGGCCGACGCCCGCCGCGTGGTCGACGAGATCAAGAACCAGGTCGATGCGATCACCACGTTCCCCATCGAGACCGAGAAGCCGATCGTCCGCGAGATGATCGCGCGGAACCAGGTCACGGACGTCGCCATCTCGGGCGCCACCGACGTCTTCACCCTGAAGGCGATCGCCGAGCGGGTGCGCGACGATCTGTCCGCCCTGCCCGAGATCACGCAGGTCGACATCGTGAGCGCCCCGCCCTACGAGATCTCGATCGAGGTTTCGGAAGTGGCGCTGCGGCGGCACGGCCTGACCTTCGATCAGGTCGCCAACGCGGTGCGGCGGTCGTCGATCGACCTGCCCGGCGGCTCCGTCCGCGCCGACAGCGGCGAGATCCTGCTGCGCACCATCGGGCAGGCGTACCGGGGCGACGAGTACGAAGACCTCGTGCTGCTGACGCGATCGGACGGCACCCGCCTGCGGCTGGGCGACGTGGCGACGGTGGTCGACGGCTTCGCGGAAACCGACCAGTACGCCCGCTTCGACCAGGACACCACGGTCATGGTGTCGGTCTTCCGCACCGGCGATCAGAGCGCCCTCGACATCGCCGCGGCGGTGCACGACTACGTCGAAGACTCGCAGTCGCGGCTGCCCGAGGGCATCTCGCTGACGATCTGGCAGGACCAGGCGAAGGTCCTCAACGACCGGCTGAGCCTCATGCTGCGCAACGGCGCCACCGGGTTCCTGCTCGTCTTCGTCGTGCTGGCGCTCTTCCTCGAGCTGCGGCTGGCGTTCTGGGTCAGCCTCGGAATCCCCATCTCGTTCCTCGGAGCCATCGCCCTGATGCCGGGGCTGGACGTCTCGGTCAACGTCATCTCCCTGTTCGCGTTCATCCTCGTGCTCGGCATCGTCGTCGACGACGCGATCATCGTCGGCGAGAACATCTTCCGGCATCAGGAAAGGCACGGGGACGGTCTCCGCGGCTCCATCGAAGGCGCGCGGGAAATCGCGAAGCCGGTGGTGTTCGCGGTCCTGACCACGGTGGCGGCGTTCATGCCGCTGATGTTCGTGCCGGGCATGATGGGGAAGATCTTCCGGGTCATTCCCCTCGTCGTCATTCCCTGCCTGCTCTTCTCGCTGATCGAGTCGCTCGGCATCCTGCCGGCCCACCTGTCGCACGTGACCAGGCGCGGCGCCACCCCGGGCCCGCTCCGCCGCTTCCAGCAGTTCTTCGCCAACGGGCTCAAGGCCTTCGTCCGCGGCGTCTACCAGCCGGTGCTCGACACCGCGCTCCGCTGGCGGTACGTCACCGCGGCCATCGGGCTCTCGACCCTGATTCTGACCGGCGGCATGGTGCTCGGGGGCTGGACCAACTTCCACTTCTTCCCCTCCATCGAAGCCGACTTCATGGCCGCGTCGCTCACCATGCCGCAGGGCACCCCGGTCGACGCGACGTCGCGGGCGGTCGAGAAGCTCGAGACCGGCGCGGCGCGGCTGCGCGCCCGGTTGCTGCAGGAAACCGGAATGGACTACTTCCGCCACGTGTCGGCGGCGGTCGGCGACCAGCCGATGGCGTCGCGCAGCGGCGGACCGCTGGGCCCGGTGGTGTCGGCCACCGCTTCCAACCTCGGCGAGGTGTCGGTCGAACTCGCCCCGGCCGAGACGCGGGCGTACACCAGCGAGCAGCTCGGACTCTTGTGGCGCGAGATGACCGAGCCCATCCCGGAAGCGATCGAAGTGAACTTCCAGATGTCGGTCATGAACCCCGGGGACGACGTCGACGTGCAGCTCGCGGGACCCGACCTCGAACAGTTGCGGGCGGCGGCCGACGAGGTCAAGCGCCGGCTGACGGAGTACGCCGGCGTCTACGATATCTCCGATTCGTTCCGGGCCGGCAAGGTGGAGATGCAGCTCGACATCAAGCCGGCGGCCGAGACCCTCGGCCTGACGCTGCAGGACCTCGGCCGCCAGGTGCGGCAGGCGTTCTACGGCGAGGAGGCCCAGCGCATCCAGCGCGGGCGCGACGACGTCCGGGTCATGGTGCGCTATCCCCGCGACGACCGCCGGTCGCTGGGCGACCTGGAGAACATGCGCATCCGCACCCCCAACGGCGGCGAGGTGCCGTTCAGCCAGGTGGCGCTGGTGGAGCCGGGGCGGGGTTTCGCGTCGATCAAGCGGGTCGACCGCAACCGCGCGGTGAACGTGACCGCCTCGGTCGATCCGGCCCTGTCGTCGGCCGGCGCGGTCATCGGCGACCTGCAGGCGCGCATCCTGCCGGATGTGCTCGCCGACTACCCGGGCGTGTTCTACACGTTCGAGGGCGCGCAGGCCGAGCAGGTCGAGGCGGTGGGCGGCCTCCAGCGCGGGTTCTTCCTCGCCCTGTTCCTGATCTTCGCCCTGCTCGCGATCCCGCTGCGATCGTACATGCAGCCGCTGATCATCATGGCCGCCATCCCGTTCGGTCTCGTCGGCGCCATCTGGGGGCACATGATGATGCGGCTCGACGTCACCATGATGTCGATGTTCGGCCTCGTCGCGCTGACCGGCGTCGTCGTCAACGACAGCCTGGTGATGGTCGACTTCATCAACCGCTCGCGCCGGGCCCACGCCGGCGGCGGGGACGAGACCGCGGGGCGGCCGCACGCATCCCCCGCAATCGAGTCCGCCGCGCTCCAGCGCGCGATCCGCGAGGCCGGCGGCAACCGTTTCCGCCCCATCCTGCTGACGTCGCTGACGACCTTCTTCGGCCTCGCCCCGCTGATGCTGGAGCGCAGCATGCAGGCGGCGTTTCTCGTGCCGATGGCGGTGTCCCTGGCGTTCGGCGTGCTGTTCGCGACCTTCATCACCCTGATTCTGGTGCCGACCGCCTACCTGATCCTCGACGACGTGCAGCGTACGCTGCGGCGGGCGTTCGGACGGCAGGCGCAGGCGTTCGCACCGGACGCGCCCCCCGTGACGGGCGACGATCTGGTGGCGGGAGGCGCCCCGGCCGCCCGGACCGCCGAGGCCGCGTCGTAAACGCCGGCGCCGCGGGCGGCGGCGCCGCATCGGCGACCGGACCGGCCCCCGCCTCGGCGCCACAGTCGGGCGCCGGCCTCACCGGCCGCGGGCGCGGCCTCTGCCGCCAGCGGGCCGAGGCCGCGGCGGCCACGGGCGCTGCTCCGCCGGGCGCGGCATGGCGCCGCGGCCTCGGCGGCTTCGCCCCGCGTCGGCGATCCGGCTGGAGTCCCGCCCGGGGATGCAGCCGCCCGCCGCCTCCCGATCCTGCTCGTGACGTCGATCCCGCCCGATCTGCTGATATAGTGGGCGCCCCATCCGGTGGGGCATCGACGGTGGAGCGTGCGGGGCGCGGCCGACCCGCGGCGCGCGCCGAGGAAGGAGCCGCAGCAATGAAGCACGTCAGCGCAATCATCAAGCCGCACATGCTGGACGAGGTTCGCGACACGCTCTCGCGTCTCGGCGTCGCCGGCCTGACCACGACCGAGGTCAAGGGGTTCGGCCGCCAGAAGGGCCATACCGAGATCTACCGCGGGGCCGAGTACTCGGTGGACTTCGTGCCCAAGATCAAGGTCGAGGTCGTCGTGGCCGACGACCGCGTGGAAACGGTCGTGGACGCCATCAAGACCTCCGCGCGTACGGGCCAGATCGGCGACGGCAAGATCTTCGTGGCCGACATGGAGCAGGCGATCCGCATCCGCACCGGCGAAACGGGGCCCAGCGCGCTCTAGCCGGCCAGTCTGGTCGGACGCCGGGCGGAGCCGCGCGGCGACACTCGCCGGACCGGCCGGCGGGTCCGGGTGGCGCGAAGCGGCGAAATCCTTGCCGGCGCACCGGCGGGCTGTTCCCGACTCCCGCGCTGGCGTTGTTTCTCTACCGTGTTGGCGGGCCATGCGGAATCCCGCCGCGCCGGAGAGCGGCGAGCGCCGCGGGTTCGGACGAGACGGCCATCCCGCGTCCCGGGACCCTGCCTGGAGAGGGAAGACACGCATGACCTTCAAGTCCAAAGCGATTTCCACCGCACTGGCCGGCGCGTTCGCCGTCACGCTCCCCCGCGCGGCCTGGGCCCAGGACGGCCTGAGCGCCGGCGACACCGCCTGGATGCTCACGTCGAGCGTGCTGGTCCTGTTCATGACGATCCCCGGACTCTCGCTCTTCTACGCGGGTCTGGTGCGGGCCAGGAACGTCCTGTCGGTCATGATGCAGTGCTTCGTCATCACCTGCATGGTGACCCTCATCTGGACGGTGTACGGGTACGGTCTGGCCTTCGGTGACGGGGGCAGCCTCAACGCGTTCATCGGGGTCGGCAAGTTCTTCCTCTCCGGCGTCGGCGTCGACACCGTGTCGGGCACGATTCCGGAGTCCGTGTTCCAGATGTTCCAGCTCACGTTCGCGATCATCACGCCGGCCCTCATCGTCGGCGCGTTCGCCGAGCGGATGAAGTTCTCGGCCATGCTGGCGTTCATGGCCCTCTGGGTCACGGTGGTCTACGCGCCGGTCGCCCACTGGGTCTGGGGCGGCGGCTGGCTCGGCGAGATGGGGGTCCTCGACTTCGCGGGCGGCACCGTGGTGCACATCAACGCGGGCGTCGCCGCCCTCGTGCTCTGCATCGTGCTCGGCAAGCGCCAGGGCTATCCGAACACCCCCATGCCGCCGAACAGCCTCGTCCTGACCGTGGTCGGCACGTCGATGCTGTGGGTCGGCTGGTTCGGGTTCAACGCCGGCAGCGAGCTCGCGGCGGACGGCGTGGCGGGCATGGCGATGGCCGTGACCCACATCGCCACGGCCACCGCGGCCCTCGCCTGGATGACCACCGAGTGGATGATCCACGGCAAGCCGAGCGTGCTCGGCATCGCCACCGGCGCCGTCGCCGGCCTCGTCGCCATCACCCCGGCCTCGGGCACCGTCGGCCCCGTCGGCGCCCTCGCCATCGGCGCCGTCTCCGGTTTCGTCTGCTACTGGGCGGCGAGCAGCCTCAAGCGCAGGATGGGCTACGACGACTCGCTCGACGTCTTCGGCGTGCACGGGGTCGGCGGCTTCATCGGCGCCATCCTGACCGGCGTGTTCACCGCCGAAGCCTTCGGCGGCGCGGGGCTCGACGGCGGCATCGGCCGGCAGCTCGGGCTGCAGTTCATGGGGGCGGCGGCCACCATCGCGTACGCCGGCGTGCTCACCTTCGTGCTCGCCAAGGTGCTCGACGCCGCGATGGGCTTGCGGGTCAGCCCCGACGAAGAAGCGGAAGGGCTCGACCTCGCCCTGCACGACGAGCGCGGGTTCAACCTGTAGTCCGGGTCCGGCGGGAAGCCGCGGTCCGCCGGGTCGCACCTGCCTTCCCGGTCCGGCGCCCCCTGATCGGCGACGACCGGCTTCGGCCCCTGCATGGTCCGGGCGGCGGCGCGGCCCGCGGGCTATCCCCGCTGACGCTCCACGAGGGTCGCGACCGCCTCGGCGACCAACTGGACGTCGTGACGCAGACTCTCCGTCACGACGTCGAAGTGGGTCCGCATCTGTTCCCTGGCGTCTGCGATTTCCGCGCGCAAACCCTTCTCGACGCCATCGACGTGCTCACGCAAACTCTTCTCGACGCCGGCGATTTCCGCGCGCAAACCCTTCTCGACGCCGGCGATTTCCGCGCGCAAACCCTTCTCGACGCTGGCGATTTCCGCGCGCAAACCCTTCTCGACGCCATCGACGTGCTCACGCAAACTCTTCTCGACGCCGGCGATTTCCGCGCGCAAACCCTTCTCGACGCCGGCGATTTCCGCGCGCAACCGTTCCTCGGTCGCCTTCAGATCCGCCTTGGTCGCAAGAGTCGGCAGCACCAGTTCGATGCGGTCGACGCGACGTTCAACGTCTTCGATACGCTGCTCTGTCCGCGGGGTCAGCATGACGGCTCCGTGTCCGACCGCCGGCGGCAGACCGATCCCCGGCGCCGCCCGGCCACTCCTCATCGTAGCATCGTTCGGGGGCGGAAATCCGTGGAGAGTCGGCAGCCCTCGTCACGTGGACCGCGGGCCGGCGGCCGACCGTTCCACGGAGTGGAAGTCGCCGCCGACCCGACCGCCAGCGGCGCTCACGCGCCCGACGACCCGAAGAGGCCCCGGAGCACGTCGCGGCGATACGAGAAGATGCGCTCGACGTCGGGTCGAACCAGCAGGCGGTCGACCAGCCACCCGCCCCACACGGCGTACCGCACGTGGTCGCACGCCAGCGTCCCCCCCGCCCGTTCCTCGAAGCGGTGCTCGTGGACCCACCGCCGGTAGGGGCCGCGCCGCTGCTCGTCCACGAACCGGAACGGCGGCTCCCACACCGTGATCGCGCTCCGCCACCGCAGCGGCACGCCGCGCAGGCGCAGGCGGTAGTCGATCTCCACGGAGGGCCGCATCTCGATCGGCCCCGGCGTCAGCACCTCGAAGCGGAGCCACGGCGGCGTCAGCCGCTCCAGGTTCCGGGCGTCCGCGAAGAACGGGAACACTTCGTCCCGCGGCCGAGGCAGCATCACTTCGCTGGTCAGCTCGAACGTACGCATCGCGGTCCACTCATCACGCGCGTGTCGAGGAGCACGTTCATGCTCCGCCCTCGAACAACGCCTCGACGTCGCCCGCGCCCATGCGGTCGAAATCGTCCGGGACCGAGACGCGCCCCGTCAGGAACCCGAGCCGGGAGACGGCGCCGGGCCGCGGCGCGTCCACCGCGACGACCTTGACGACCGGCTTGCCCGCGCGGGCGATGACGAACGGCTCCCCGTTGGCGGCGGCTTCGACGAGACGCGACAGGTGCGTCCTGGCTTCGCGCACGTTCACGATGCGCATGGAAGGCTCTCCGGGACCTGGTCATGATAGCTTGGTCCAGGCTGGCGACGTCCGTGTTGCGGCGACGGCGACTACGGCGCGGCGCGTTTGGCGCGGTCCTCGACGACCTCGGTGAGGCGGCGCCGCTCGGCGTCGCGGAGGGGCGCGATCATCCAGTCGTCGATGACGAGCGGGTCGAGCCTGGCGAAGCGGGTCACCGACCGGGGCCAGACTCGCCGCGGCGACAGTTCCGCGCAGCAGGCGGCGTCGCTTGAATCCGCCGACCGGAAAGCGCCCGGCGAGCGGCGATATCATCACCGCGGGCGGAACGACGGCGGCTTGGCTCACCATTCGGCGGATCGAGCCGCGGCCGCCCGCAATACGGTCGGACTGGACGTCGCCGGGCCTGCGAATCACGGGCAGACGCCGGATCCGGAGAACCCGCGGCGACGGCTCACCGGTGTTTCGGTGAAGTGGAACACCGATTCCGGTGATCTGGAACACGGATTCCGGCTCGCCGGAACGGCCGCCGCCGGTGCGAAACCTCCTCCCCACCACGAATGCCCGACTACCGTCGAAAGCTGATCGAGGTGGCGCTGCCGCTCGACGCCGTCAACGCGGCGTCGGCGCGGGAGAAGTCGATCCGCCACGGGCACCCGTCGACGCTGCACCTGTGGTGGGCGCGCCGCCCGCTGGCTGCGGCCCGCGCGGTGATCTTCGCGCAGATGGTCGACGACCCGTCGGAGTACGTCGACGTGCTGCTGTCGGACCCGCGGAAGAAGCGCGCGGCGCAGCGGGCGCTGAAGCAGGGGCGGGCCGCGACGGCGACCGCCGGCCGGGCGGACGCCGCGGGCGGCGGCGGCGGGAACGCCGCGGTCCGGGACCGTCGGCCGCCAACGGTGCTCGGCGCCCCCGACGCCGCGGGCGGCGGCGGCGGGAACGCAGCGCCCGCGGGGCGGACCGGCGCCATTCGGCCCGGTCCGCTCGATCACCGTGGTGACGGTGCGCCCGCCCGGTCGGCGGCATCGGCCGACCTCGACGCGCTCGGCGAGACGGCGGCCGAGATCGAGCGCGAGCGGCTGTTCGGGATCGTCCGGGAACTGGTCCGGTGGGAGAACACGACGAACGAGGAGGTCCTGGAGCGGGCGCGAACCGAGATCTGGCAGAGCTGGCGCCGGGCGTGCGCCGCCCACGCCGGCCACCCGCGCGCCGCCGATCTGTTCGACCGCCACCGGCTGCCCGCGTTCCACGACCCGTTCGCGGGAGGCGGCAGCCTGCCGCTCGAAGCGCAGCGGCTCGGCCTGGAGGCCCACGCCAGCGACCTGAACCCGGTCGCGGTGCTGATCAACAAGGCGATGATCGAGGTCCCGCCGAGGTTCGCGGGCCGGCCGCCGGTGAACCCGGAGTCGCGGGCGGACGCGACGCTGGTCGAGAAGACGTGGCGCGGCGCGCAAGGACTGGCCGAAGACGTGCGGCGCTACGGCCGGTGGATGCGCGACGAAGCGGAGAAGCGCATCGGGCATCTGTATCCGCCGGTCGAGATCACGCCGGCGCTGGTGCGGGGTCGCGCGGACCTGGAGCCGTACGCGGGCCGCAAGCTGACGGTCATCGCGTGGTTGTGGGCGCGGACGGTGAAGAGTCCGAACCCGGCGTTCGCCGACGTGGACGTGCCGCTGGCGTCGACGTTCATGCTGTCGACGAAGAAGGGTAAGGAGGCGTACGTCGAGCCGGTCGTCGAGGGGCGCGGGTACCGGTTCACGGTGAAGGTGGGCGCGCCGGCGGACCCGGACGCCGCGAAGGCGGGGACCAAGCTGTCGCGGGGAGCGAACTTCCGCTGCCTGATGTCGGGCACGCCGATCGCCGGCGACCACATCAAGGCGGAGGGCCGGGCCAGACGGATGGGCGCGCGGCTGATGGCGATCGTGGCGGAAGGAGACCGCGGCCGGGTCTACCTGGCGCCGGTCAGGGAGCACGAGGAAATCGCGCGGAAGGCGGTGCCGGAATGGCAGCCCGACCAGTCCTTGCCCGACGATCCGCGCAACTTCTGGACCATTCTGTATGGCCTGAAGAACTACGGGGACCTCTTCACCCCCCGCCAGCTCGTCGCCCTGACGACCTTCTCCGACCTTGTGGGAGAAGCGACGGAACGGGTCCGGCGCGACGCGGCGGCCGCGAAGCTGTCCAACGATGACCAGCCGTTACGCGACTTCCCCAATCACCCACATGAAGGGGATGCTCCTGCCGGGCTGCCCGGCGACGGCCGGCCCCTGCGCGACGGCGTCGCGACGGACGCGGGCCTGTCCGACGACGACCGGCCGCTACGCGACGGCGGCCGCGGAGCGGCGGCGTACGCCGAGGCGGTCGCCCTGTATCTGGGACTGGCAATCAGCCGTTTTGCAGATAGAAACAACGACCTCTGCACTTGGGATTCCGGCCCTTCGGGAACGCGAGCTACTACCGGTGGATCCTCACGTACGGCGAGTCTCCGCAATTTGTTCGCGCGACAGGCAATCCCAATGGCATGGGACTATGGAGAAGCTAACCCGTTCAGCGATTCCGGCGGAGGCTACAGTAGTACCCTCGGCTGGATTGAGCCGGCCATTCGCTTCTTTCTTGGATCTGTGTCCGGAACCGCAGACATCGCCGATGCCGCAATTCAGACAAACAGTCACGACAGAGTCGTATCAACAGACCCGCCCTACTACGACAACATCGGCTACGCCGACCTCTCGGACTTCTTCTACGTCTGGCTGCGCCGGTCCCTGAAATCGCTCTTCCCTGACCTGTTCGCCACGCTCGCCGTGCCGAAGACCGAAGAGCTGGTGGCCACACCGTATCGCCACGGCAGCAAGGAGGAAGCCGAGACCTTCTTCCTCGACGGCATGACCCGCGCGATGGAGCGCCTTGCCGAACAGAGCCATCCCGGCTTCCCGGTCACCATCTACTACGCCTTCAAGCAGTCGGAACGGAAGGGGGACACCGGAACCGCCAGCACCGGGTGGGAGACGTTCCTCGACGCCGTGATCCGATCCGGGTTCGCCGTAACCGGCACGTGGCCGATGCGGACCGAACTCGGCAACCGGATGATCGGCATGGGCACGAACGCCCTCGCCTCCAGCATCGTCCTCGTCTGCCGCCGCCGCCCCCCGGACGCGCCAGCCGCCACGCGCCGGGAATGCGTGACCGCGCTCCGCGCCGAACTCCCCCCGGCCCTCCGCCTCCTCCAGACCGGCAACGTCGCCCCCGTCGACCTCGCCCAGGCCGCCATCGGCCCCGGCATGGCCGTCTACACGCGCTACGCGAGGGTGCTCGACGCCGCCGGCAGGCCGATGCCCGTGCGCGAGGCGCTGGCGCTCATCAACCAGATCCTCGACGAAGTGCTCGCCGAGCAGGAAGGCGACTTCGACGCCGACAGCCGTTGGGCGCTCGCTTGGTTCGAGCAGCACGGTTTCGCCGACGGCGACTACGGCGTGGCCGAAACGCTCTCGAAGGCGAAGAACACGAGCGTCGCCGGCATGGCCGAGGCGGGCATCGTCCGTTCCCGGGGCGGGCGCGTGCGGTTGCTGCGCCCGCGGGAACTGCCGCCCGAGTGGGACCCCGAGGTCGATGCCCGGCGCACCGTGTGGGAAACCGTCCACCATCTGGTCCGGGTGCTCGAGATCGGCGGCGAACTCGCGGCGGCGGTGCTGGTCCGCAAACTGGGAGACCGAGGAGAAGCCGCCCGCGAGCTGTGCTACCGGCTCTACGCCCTGTGCGAACGCAAGAAGCGCGCCCCGGAGGCCCTCGCCTACAACGGGCTGGTGCAGAGCTGGCCCGAGATCAGCCGCCTCGCCGGCGCCCCGAGCACGGAACAGGGTGCGCTGTTCGACGACGACGCCGAGGGTCGTTCATGAGCGCGACCGTCGACGCCGGTGTTCCGCGACCCGGCGCTCCACGGCAGGAGGATCCACTGCTATCATTGGGTGGTGTGCACGGGAACGAGCGCAGGCGGAGTCGACCGGGCAGCCGGTTCGGCCGTCGCACGCAGGTGAATCGAAGATGACCTTGACTTCAGACGGCGGTCCTTGCGTCGATGCCCTCCAGGCTCACGGTGCATTGGCCGCACGTCGTGAAAAATCCGGGAAACGGCTCGCCGACGTGCGCGCCGTCTTCAAGAAGTGCAGCACCATCAAGGCTACCGGGTTGGCCATTTTTTGCGCCGGTTCACTGGCCAGGATGGAAGCGGGTGACAAATCGGATCTCGACATCTTCGTCACCGCGGACGGTGACGGCAAATCTCACGGCCACCTGTTCAAGATCGAACTCTTTTCCGCACTGATGGCACTCAACCGGAACTTGGGATTTCCTCCTTTCAGCAACGACGGCGAGTACCTGAAGATCTACTGCATGAATGAACTGAAGTCCGAAACAGGTTCCCGTTTCGACGACAGCGAAAATCTCTTCACGGCGCGCATGTGTTGATATTGGAAAGCCAGCCCGTGGTGAACGAAGCTACCTACGATGAACATCTTCACAAAATTATAGAGCATTACTATCGGGATCGGAGCGGGACAGGATCATGACCGCGCAACGTTTCGTCTTCCTCGAGATTACGGACCCCAAGGTCGGTTCGCTGCTATGGCGCATGCAGTGGATTCTATCGGGCGTCGAGCCGCGGCGACCGGTTCATCTGACGTTGCGCGGACCGTACCGGCGGGAAGTTTCGCCGGAAGTCCTGAACGACATCCAGGCCAGGTTGCAAGGCGACGTGCTGCACGTCGGCGGCGTCGGGCAGTTCGAGAACCAGGACGAGAAAGTGGTGTATCTTCGCGTGGACAGCCCGAATCTCCGCAAGGTCTGGTGGAAGCCGAGCTATCCGATCAAGGAGCACGGCTACAAGCCGCATGTTTCGCTCTATCGAGGGCGCGATGCCGTGTTCGCCCGTCGCGTGGCGGATTTCCTGGAGCGCGAGGCGCTGGACCTGTCTTGCGCCGAGTACAAATTGACCGTGCATCGGCCCGGATCGCTGCCGTTCCCGGATCGGCCGGCGGGCTTCAGCGCCGCGGAACCGTTCGGCGGAGCCGGACAAGTCGATTCTTCGCTGCTCGAACGCCTCGGCCGCTTCGTGGATCAGTACCGGAGACACGTACTTCGGGCGGAGTCCGGGATCGGCCGCCTCGCCGGAGCCCGGAACATGGAACAGGGCACGGCGGACGACGAATCCATCGACGTTGCGTCATGAACGCGGCCGTCGGCTTCGTACACCGCCGGCGCAGGAGCGCGGCATGTCGTTGATCGCCAGAGTCTCGAATGCAGTGGGCGTTTCAACGAATCCCCGGAAGCGTCGTCGTGTGAAGACGACGGACCGATATCAAGGGCGGGGACGGACGGTTCGCGCAACGTCCACTCCGGCGGTGGATTGCCTCGGCGTGCGACGTGCGCTCAGGGAAGCGCCTGGAGCGAGGCTTCCGCTCCCGGGGGAACCGTCTTGCTGCGTGATCTCGCGAATGCCGACGGGGCCTTGTCCAATCGGACGATCCGCCCTGTTCGAAAGCGTTCGTTCCAGATCGACGGCGAGAGCGGTTTCACCGAGCTCCCGAAGTTGCGACGGCAGCTCGGGACGCGACGCCGGCTGTACGCCGGCCGTCGCCAATGACGCACGGGCGAGGTGTGTCCGGTAGGAGATCTCCAGCTCGGCGCACGCTTCTTCGTCTCCGACCGCGCACATTTTCTCCATCCGTATCCGCGCCGCCGCCGCGCGGTCCAGCGCCACGGCCGGATCCGGAAGCGGTAACCGGTTTCTCCAACGACGGGTTATGCCGTTCCAGATGCCGTCCTTGTCCAGCAACGGCTGGCCGAAGCGCACCGCCCAAATGGCAAGGTCCTGCCTGGAGCGGATATTCTTCTCCACGCCGTCGACCTTCGCCTTCCGAATGTCGATCTCGACCGGCGCCTTTTCCGGCTCTCCTCAAATGGGTGTGGGTAGGGGCGGCGCGATCGCCGGGTCGGCGGGAGGCGCCGACAACGCCGGCGGCCTCCGGAGTCGGCCGACCGGGGCATTCACCTGACCGGCCGCACGGCGGGGCAGGTCCCGTCGAAATAGCTGCGGGCCGGACGGCGTGTCAACGCGCTTCGCGCGTCCTCCGCTCCGCTCCGGCCCTTCGGGTGACACACCGTCCGTCCCTCCGCTCAGACAGCAGTTATGGGCCTTGCGGCCCGGCCCGGACGGGTCGTCCCGGCCGTCCACGACACGCGGGCGTCGCGCCGTGCGGTGGTCGGGGCGGGAACCGGCTGACGGCGCCGACCGCCGCGGCTCGGGCCGTGAACCGCCGGCGGTCGGCCGGTGTCGGAGCGTCGGCGCCGCGTGCGTCGTCGCGCCCGGCCGGGGCGGTTGCAAACGCAGGGGGCTTCCTGGTCTCATGGGTGTGCACAACGAACCCGCGAGGAGGAGAGCCCCATGCGTGTGACTACACTACTACGGCGGCTGTTCGGTGTCACGCAACTGTACGTCAAGGCGGTGGAGATGCCCGACGACGGCGGCGGCCGGTTGACGGCGTCGGTGGAGCCGTCGTGGCGGCGTTCCCGGTGCGGTGCGTGCGGGGAACGGGCGCCGCGGTATGACCGGCAGGGGGTCCGCAGGTGGCGGCATCTGTCGTGGGGCAAGGTGCCGGCGTGGCTGCAGTACGCGCCGTGGCGGGTGTCGTGCCCGCGTTGCGGGGTGAAGGTGGAGCGGGTGCCGTGGGCGAGCGGGACCAGCGCGTTCACGTCGGGGTTCGAGGAGCTGGCGGCGTATCTGGCGCAGGTGACGGACCGCACGGCGGCGAGCCGCCTGCTGGGGATCTCGTGGGTGACGGTGGGCAGCATCGTGGAACGGGTGGTGGCCCGGCGGCTGGACCGGGGGCGGTTCGCGAACCTGAAGCGGATCGGCGTTGACGAGTTCAGCTACCGGAAACGCCACCGTTATCTGACCCTCGTGGTCGACCTGGAGTTGCCCCGGTTTCGTGGACACCTATCCTGTTGGGAGGAGGAGGTATCCGCGATGCCGAAATCGAGACCGCCGTATGCGGCGGAGTTCCGCCGGCAGATGGTCGAGCTGGTCCGGTCGGGGCGCACGCCGGAGGCTCTGGCGCGGGAGTTCGAGCCGTCGGCCCAGGCCATCCGGAATTGGGTGGCGCAGGCCGGCCGGGATGCCGGCGAGCGCACCGACGGCCTGCGCACCGGGGAGCGTGAGGAGATGCGCCGGCTGCGTCGGGAGAACCGGCGGCTGCGGGAAGAGCGGGAGATCCTGGCAAAAGCCACGGCCTGGTTCGCGCGGGAGACCGGATCCGGGGGATCTACCGGTTCATGAGCGCGAATCAGGCCCGCTTCCGGATCGCCACCATGGCCCGGGTGCTCGGTGTCTCCCCGAGCGGGTACTATGCGTGGCGTCGGCGGGGTGCGTCCGTCCGGGCGCAGGCTGACGCGGACCTGACGGTCCGCGTCAGCGCGATCCACGCCCGCAGCCGCGGGACGTATGGCGCGCCCCGGATTCAGGCGGAACTGTCGGCAGGCGGGGCCGCGGTGAGCCGCAAGCGGGTGCCAGTACACGTCGTTGGCCTTCGGCGCCCGCTGTCAGGAATGGGGCGTGACGCCGTCGACGGGTTCGGTCGGCGACTGCTTCGACAACGCGATGGCCGAGAGCTTCTTCGCGACGCTGGAGTGCGAGTTGCTCGACCGCGCGAAGTGGGCGACGCACGCCGAGGCGCGGTCGGCGGTGTTCGCGTTCATCGAAGGGTGGTACAACACGCGGCGGCGTCATTCCGCGTTGGGCTACCTGTCGCCGCTGGATTTCGAACGTCTCCGGGAGACGGCGCCCGCGGACGGGGACCGGCCCGGCGAGGCGCTCGCACCCGCGGTCCGGGTCGCGTCCGGCGCGCCGGCGCCGGCTGGCGTCGTCACCGGCGTTGCTGCCGGGAGGGCATGATGGCGCACGGCTCGCCTCGCTGTCGCGAGGCGGACAACCGCCGTGAAGCGGCGTCGGCGGACCGAGCGAGCGCCGGGGGCGCTGTGGACCTGCCCGGCCTGTGGACGCCCGCGGGGCGTCGTACTGCATCCGCAGATCGGCGCGGCGGGCGCCCACAGGCCGTTGGAAATCTCGCGGGCGATCGCTGCCGCCGGTGCCTGCACCGAGGCCGCGAGATTCCCACAGGTCCACAGCGCTTGTTCCTCGTTGATGACTCACACGCAAACCCGTCCATCCGGGGGACCTGTCATGATGGGAACCCAAGCGTTAACCTGTCCACGGAATCGGGGCAACCTCAACCATGACGAGCGTCGTGTGGTCTGGGCGGGGCCGGGCCGCAGCGCGGAGACGCTGGGGGCCTTCTTCAGGCAGTTGGGGCCGGTCGGGTGCGCACGGATCGAGTTGGTGACGGCGGACCTGGCGTCAAGCTGGCAGAAGGCGCTGCGGGAGTGGGTTCCGCAGGCGCGGGTGGTTTTCGACCGGTTTCACGTCGAACGGCTGGCCGCCGATGCGGTCGACGAGGTGCGCCGTGCGGAGCAGCGTCGTCCGGACCTGAAGGATGCGAAGGCGCTGAAGGGGGCGCGCTACGACCTGCTGAAGCACCCGGCGCGGCTGAAGCCCAAGGAGGCCCGGCGCCTGGAGAAGCTGCGTCGTGCGAACCGGGCGCTGGACCGGGCCTGGGAACTGAAGGAGTACCTGGCGGCGATCCTGGATCAGGCGACGCCCGAAGAGGCGCCGGAGCTGCTCGAAGAGTGGCTGGACTGGGCTGCGCGGTCCCGCCTGGAGCCGTTCGTGAAGCTGGGGCGCACGATTCGGAAACACGCGGAAGGCATCCTGGCGTATCTGGACACCCGGATGACGAACGGGCCGGTGGAGGGCATCAACAACAAGCTGCGGGTGATTGCGCGGCGCGCGTACGGCTTCCACTCCCCCGATGCGCTCATCTCCATGCTGTTCCTGTGCTGCGGAGGCATCGAACTCGCGCCGCCCCTGCCCACACCCATTTGAGGAGATTCCCTTTTCCCTCAGCAACTTCACGTCGTTGCACAGGACCATCAAATCGAGATCATCGGAAGCGACGTTCGGTCTTGCAGCGGACCCGACGACGATCACCGCAACCACGTTGGGGTCGATCTCCGCTCGTTCGAGAAAAGAAGCGAGCCAATGGAAAGACGCGGCCGTCGGCCACCTGCATATCATCCGCTTCAGGACCGCGCGATTCACCAGGTTTCCTCTGGTCGGCGCTCGCGTACAATGGACTGGTACGGCGTTGGCGGGCCGAGCCGCGGAGACACGGGAGGCGCCGTGGCTGCGACTCCGCGGACGCAGCGTCTTGAAGGCGGCCGTCGGCTTCGCGCACCATCGGAGCAGGAACGCGGCATGTCGTTGATCACAAAGGAGTTGCGCGAAGTCTGGGACGCCCTGCGCGCAGGCGCCGGACACCGTGACGACGCTTTGACGGAAGTGCGCATCAGGAAGCTGCGCGGCATCTGGGATCTCCGGCTTCCGTTCGAGTACCCCGTGGCCGTGCTGGCCGGACCGAACGGCTGCGGCAAGTCGACGGTGCTGTTCGCCTGCGCCTGCGCCTACGACGTTCCCGGACGCGGTACGCGGGACCTCACGCCCGGCGGACTGTTCCCCAACTTCACCAGCCGGCAGCCGGCCGTGGCGTCGGACGCGGCGCGGCGGACCGAGATCGAGTTCCACTATCTGCACGGCGGCAACCGCGTCTCCATGGTCTGGAAGCGGGGTCGATCGTGGAAGCGCAGCTTCCTGAGCCGCAACGGGGAGCGCCAGCCGGAGCGGCAGGTCTATCTGCGCACCCTCGCGAACCTCACCAACCCTTCCGAGGTCCGCGGCGTGCTTCAGCTCGGCAGGAAGCAGGTCGAGACCGAGACGATCGGTCCCGAGCTGCTGATTTTCGCGCACCGCATCCTGCCGTGGCGCTACCGCAACCTGACCCTCGTCAGCGGCCGCGCGAGCGATCTGCTGTTCGCCGAGATGGAAGGTTTCGGCGAGACGCGCTATTCCGAGTTCCACATGTCGTCGGGCGAGCGTTCCATCCTGCGCATCTCGAAGGACGTCTCGCGGATCAAGAACGCGCTGGTCCTGATCGACGAGATAGACACCGGCCTGCACCCCCATACGCAGCAGCAGGCGATGCTCGAATTGCAGCGCAGCGCCCTGCGGCAGAACCTGCAGGTCATCGTGGCCTCGCACAGCCCGGTCGTGCTGGACAGCGTACCCCCGGAGGCGCGGATATTCCTGGACCGCGACGATGCGACCGGGCAGGTGCGCCGCGCGCCGCAATACCGGGACGTCTTCCAGAAGGCGCTGTACGGGCAGTCGCGGGACCAGCTCTCCATCCTGTGCGAAGACGCGGTCGCCGAGGGCGTCATCCGCGGCGTGCTGGACGTGCTGAACGTCGAACTGGAATTGCGGCACGGGGACGTCGTGATCGGGAGGAACACCGGCCGGGACGAGTTCCCGGGGCACGTCCGGACGCTGGCGAAGTTCGCCCGGCTGTCGGATTTCGTCCTGGTGCTGGACGGCGATTCCCGGGACCTGGAAGCCAGGTTGCGTGCGGTCGCCGAGCAGCACGGACATGCGTTGCAACTGCTGTTCCTGCCGGGCGACGGCCCGCCGGAGCAGTGGCTGTGGAACGTTCTGCGCAAACGACACGACGATTACGCGGCCGGACTCAGGCTGACCGCCGCCGACATGCGGCGGTCGATGGACGACGTCGAGCGGCTGTCCGGCGGAGTCGTGCAGCAGCGCGACGCAGGCAAGGTCGCCGTCACCGCCCTGGCGGACGGGCTCGAACGCACCGTCCCCGACGTCGCGCGCATCGTCGGACGCCGGGAGGCGGAAAGGAACGCGATGCCGGAATTGCTGGCGGGGCTGAAGGCGTCGATCGACCGCTGGCGAAGGCTTTGATGGCAGTGCGATGGCCGGCCGCTCGTTCCTGCGCGGGTCCGGGGCTCGCGTGGGCGCCACGTCCGATCCGGGCCGCGCGATCACCTCTGCAATGGCGGCGGAAGGGAAAGCGCCGGCGGCGTCGCCTTCCGCGCCCACCCGGTCGAACGCGAACTCGGGCATCGGCATGGAGGCTTCGATTCCTCCCGCCATTCGCGCCCGCGGAATGGCGGTTCGGATCACGCGCGGGCGGAGCGGCTGTCGGGCGCCGACGCCGCCTTCCTGCGCGGTGAACACTTCGTCGTAATCGTGATTGAGTAGTGCGCCAGCCCTCGCGCACGGGCATCGGCTTGCCGCCGGCGTCGAGAACCCGGGCGTAGCGCGTGTAGACGGCCATGCCGGGGCCGATGGCGGCCTGGGCGAGGTCGACGGGGGCGACGTTGCCGGTCTGGAGGAGGCGGAGGGCCGGGGGGAGTTCGGACCGGAGAGCGGTCACGCATTCCCGGCGCGTGGCGGCTGGCGCGTCCGGGGGGCGGCGGCGGCAGACGAGGACGATGCTGGAGGCGAGGGCGTTCGTGCCCATGCCGATCATCCGGTTGCCGAGTTCGGTCCGCATCGGCCACGTGCCGGTTACGGCGAACCCGGATCGGATCACGGCGTCGAGGAACGTCTCCCACCCGGTGCTGGCGGTTCCGGTGTCCCCCTTCCGTTCCGACTGCTTGAAGGCGTAGTAGATGGTGACCGGGAAGCCGGGATGGCTCTGTTCGGCAAGGCGCTCCATCGCGCGGGTCATGCCGTCGAGGAAGAAGGTCTCGGCTTCCTCCTTGCTGCCGTGGCGATACGGTGTGGCCACCAGCTCTTCGGTCTTCGGCACGGCGAGCGTGGCGAACAGGTCAGGGAAGAGCGATTTCAGGGACCGGCGCAGCCAGACGTAGAAGAAGTCCGAGAGGTCGGCGTAGCCGATGTTGTCGTAGTAGGGCGGGTCTGTTGATACGACTCTGTCGTGACTGTTTGTCTGAATTGCGGCATCGGCGATGTCTGCGGTTCCGGACACAGATCCAAGAAAGAAGCGAATGGCCGGCTCAATCCAGCCGAGGGTACTACTGTAGCCTCCGCCGGAATCGCTGAACGGGTTAGCTTCTCCATAGTCCCATGCCATTGGGATTGCCTGTCGCGCGAACAAATTGCGGAGACTCGCCGTACGTGAGGATCCACCGGTAGTAGCTCGCGTTCCCGAAGGGCCGGAATCCCAAGTGCAGAGGTCGTTGTTTCTATCTGCAAAACGGCTGATTGCCAGTCCCAGATACAGGGCGACCGCCTCGGCGTACGCCGCCGCTCCGCGGCCGCCGTCGCGCAACGGCCGGTCGTCGTTGGGCAGACCCGCCGCCCGCTCGCCGCCGTCGCGTAGCGGCCGGTCGTCGCCGGACTGCCCCGCCGCGCCCGCGCCGTTGTCGCGCAGCAGCCGGTCGTCGTCGGGCAGGCCCGCGGCCGTCGCGTCGTGTCGGACACGCTCGGTCGCTTCTCCCACGAGGTCGGAGAAGGTCGTCAGGGCGACGAGCTGCCGGGGTGTAAATACATCGCCGTACGTTGGAAGGCCATAGAGCGGCGGTGAGAACCAGCGGCGGTCACGCGGCATGTTCAACTCCGGTCGCCACTCCGGCATCGCTTCCCGCGCCGTTTCCTCGTGCTCCCTGACCGGCGCCAGGTAGACCCGGCCGCGGTCTCCTTCCGCCACGATCGCCATCAGCCGCGCGCCCATCCGCTTGGCTTGACCCTCCGCCTTGATATAGTCGCCGGCAATCGGCGTGCCCGACATCAGGCAGCGGAAATTCGCTCCCCGCGACAGCTTGGTCCCCGCCTTCGCGGCATCCGGGTCCGCAGGCGCGCCGATCTTCACCGTGAACCGGTACCCCCGCCCCTCGACGACCGGCTCGACGTACGCCTCCTTGCCCTTCTTCGTCGACAGCATGAACGTCGACGCCAGCGGCACCTCCACGTCGGCGAACGCCGGGTTCGGACTCTTCACCGTCCGCGCCCACAACCACGCGATGACCGTCAGCTTGCGGCCCGCGTACGGCTCCAGGTCCGGGCGCTCCCGCACCAGCGCCGGCGTGATCTCGACCGGCGGATACAGATGCCCGATGCGCTTCTCCGCCTCGTCGCGCATCCACCGGCCGTAGCGCCGCACGTCTTCGGCCAGTCCTTGCGCGCCGCGCCACGTCTTCTCGACCAGCGTCGCGTCCGCCCGCGACTCCGGGTTCACCGGCGGCCCGCCCGCGAACCTGGGCGGGACCTCGATCATCGCCTTGTTGATCAGCACGGCAACCGGGTTCAGGTCGCTGGCGTGCGCTTCCAGACCGAGGCGCTGCGCTTCGAGCGGCAGGCTGCCGCCGCCCGCGAACGGGTCGTGGAACGCGGGCAGCCGGTGGCGGTCGAACAGCTCGGCGGCGCGCGGGTGGCCGGCGTGGGCGGCGCACGCCCGGCGCCAGCTCTGCCAGATCTCGGTCCGCGCCCGCTCCAGGACCTCCTCGTTCGTCGTGTTCTCCCACCGGACCAGCTCCCGGACGATCCCGAACAGCCGCGCGCGCTCGATCCCGGCCGCCGTCTCGCCGAGCGCGTCGAGGTCGGCCGATGCCGCCGACCGGGCGGGCGCACCGTCACCACGGTGATCGAGCGGACCGGGCCGAGTGGCGCCGGTCCGCCCCGCGGGCCCCGCGTTCCCGCCGCCGCCGCCCGCGGCGTCGGGGGCGCCGAGCACCGTTGGCGGCCGGCGGTCCCGGACCGCGGCGTTCCCGCCGCCGCTGCCCGCGGCGTCCGCCCGGCCGGCGGTCGCCGTCGCGGCCCGCCGCTGCTTCAGCGCCCGCTGCGCCGCGCGCTTCTTCCGCGGGTCCGACAGCAGCACGTCGACGTACTCCGACGGGTCGTCGACCATCTGCGCGAAGATCACCGCGCGGGCCGCGGCCAGCGGGCGGCGCGCCCACCACAGGTGCAGCGTCGACGGGTGCCCGTGGCGGATCGACTTCTCCCGCGCCGACGCCGCGTTGACGGCGTCGAGCGGCAGCGCTACCTCGATCAGTTTCTTGCGGGCGGCCATCTTCCAACGGGCAGATTCAGGTGGTAACCCGACGCGACACGATCCACGCGGGGTCGGTTTCGGCAGGCGCAGGCGGGCATAAAAGAGGCCCCCGAAGGGGCCCCGTAGTAGGGCCGTCCATTGCGGCTAGTCGGACAGCAGACACGAGCATACCAGGACCGGCGGCCCGCGTCGACGGGTGTCCGCTCATCAGTGCGCCCCGTCGGTCCGGATCGCAGAAAGGGATACGCATGGTCATCACCCACCGCACTCGCCGGCAGGCGTCGGGAGGGGCCGCCCGGCCGCGCCGCGGGACGCGTTTCGAGGCGGTCGCCGAAGAGGTCTTCGCTCGCTATTCGCGCCGCTGGAAACCGGGGACGCTCGCCGTGAACCGATCGTATCTGCGGAACCAGATCATGCCCTGGTTCCGCGAGCTTCCCATCGCGGACGTCACGCGCGGGGACGTTCAGCGCTGGTTCGACTCGCTCTCTGCGACGCCGGCCGCGGCGAACCGGTCGCTCCCGATCCTGTCGGTCATCCTGCGCCAGGCCGAGATATACGGCCACCGCCCCGAGAACAGCAATCCCTGCGGAGGTCTCCGGCGCTACCGCGTACAGGGGCGAGAGCGGTTCCTGACCCACGCCGAGGTCGGCCGTCTGGGCGCGGCGCTGGCCGCGCGGGAGGCCGCCGCCCCCGTGACCGTGGCGGCCGTGCGCCTGCTGGCGCTGACCGGCTGCCGCCAGGGCGAAGTCCGGAACCTGCTCTGGTCCGACTATCGCGAGCAGCGGCTCTTCCTGCGCGACAGCAAGACCGGGCCGCGCACGGTGTGGCTGTCGTCGGCCGCCCGCCGGGTGCTCGACGCCCTGCCGCGGACGGGCCGCTGGGTCTTCCCCGCCGCGACCGGCGAAGCCCCCCTGACGGCGGACACCCTGTACGGCTGCTGGCGGGCGCTGCGCCGCGCGGCGGACCTGCCGGACGTCAGGCTGCACGACCTCCGGCACACGTACGCGAGCTTCGCCCTGCGGCGGGGCGAGACGGTGCTGACCACGGGCCGCCTGCTGGGGCACCGCGACCCGGCGAGCACCCTGAAGTACGCTCACTGCGCCGACGCGACGGCACGCGAGGCCGTCGACGCGCTCGGCGCGGTCCTGGGCGGTTGACGATGGCGGCGCCGACGTTCCGGGACTTCGTAGCCGGCCCGTGGAAGACGGTCTGTTACGACCGCTCGAAGCCGTCGACCCGCCGGCGCGTGGACAGCGCGCTACGGACGCAACTGCTTCCCGCGTTCGGGGCGCAACCGCTGGACCGGATAGACCGGGCGGCGGTGCACTCCTGGTTCGACGACTACAGCCGGACGGCGCCGGGCGGCGCGAACCGGACGCTGGACGTGTTGCGGCAGATCCTGAACCACGCCGTCCGGTGCGGCCACCTCGCCGCGAACCCCGCCCGCGGCGTGACGCGCAACCGGCGGCCGCGGCCGACCCGCTTCCTGTCTCGGGCCGAGGTCGAGCGCCTGCACGCGGCGCTGGACGCCCATCGCGGCCGGCGCGCCGGATCGGGCCGGCAGCAGGCCGACGTCATCCGGCTGCTGCTGCTGACGGGGTGCCGGAAAGCCGAGATCGTGACCCTGCGCTGGACGGAGATCGACGGCGACGTCGTGCAGTTGCGCGACAGCAAGACGGGGCGGCGGACGGTGTGGCTGAACGAACCGGCGCGGGCGATCCTCGTCCGCCAGCCCCGGGGCGGCGGCCCGTACGTCTTTCCGGCGCCGGACGGGACGCCGGGGCCACGCCCACTCGAGTTGTCGCTCTGGCGCAAGGTGCGCCGGGAGGCGGGCCTCGCCGACGTGCGCCTGCACGACCTCCGCCACACGTTCGCGAGTCAGGCGGTGCTCGCGGGCGTGGCGCTGCCGGTGGTCGCGCGCCTGCTCGGCCACGTCGGCGAGCGCATGACCCTGCGCTACGCGCACGTCAGCGATCGGGACGTCGAAGCGGCGGCCGAACGCATCGGGGCCGGCCTCGCCGCGGCGCTGGCCGGCGCGCCGCGGCCCGGCGCCGGGACACAGATGGAAGCGGGTGCATAACGAGCGCCATGCGCAGGACCAGCTTGATGAAGACGCCGGCTACGCGCGGGCGCAGATCACGGCGGACAGGGATGCGCCGCAACTCATCAACTCTATCTGCCTCACCTGCCCGCGCAGGCCAACCCGGTTGGCGGGCCGGCGAAGCGCCTTCTGCTCTTCTCTGGGAACCGTTCGCCCATGCGCCAGAACCGGAACGAATCGGAACGAACTGTTCCAGGGAAGCCTTGAGTCGGCCAGATCGGCTCCCCCTTGCAGTTGCCGGGCGGCGTCGGCCGCCTTGAAACGGCCGCTTTTCAGTTCCATCGTCACCACCCAGTCGTTGTTGTCGTCCTCGCCGACGAAAAGGTAGTCACAGCGTTTCCGGCGTGGCGCGAATTGCAGTTCCTCGCAGTCGAGGTCGATGACGACTCTTGTCGGAGGCGCATCCTGCAAGGAAACGTCGCATCCGTCCTTGCTGCACTGCGCGGCGTGGCAGTCGCCGTGAATCCGTTCGGAAACCGCGGCGACCAGTCCGCTCACCGGCCTCCGTCCTCCTGCATGCGGTTGAAGATCCTTGCGCTCTCGTTGTACAGCGTTTCGCTGACGACGTCGTAATCGGTCGAATAGAGACCCGTTTCGGCGTCGAGCGTCACTTCCCGCACTATCGATCCCTGCGACCCGGCCGACTTGAACAGCCACGCTCCCACCTCTTCCGGACGCAACGCGCAATCCGCCCCGTCAAGACCTTCCCGCTTCGTTTCGGGCAAGGCGGAGAGCCGTACCAGGTTGCCGATCTTTTCGAGAAACCACTCGCTGTGCGTGGTCATGACGACGTGGACGCCGGCGCGCACGAGGCGCGCGAGTTCGCGGGCGAACGCGGCCTGCATGGCGGGGTGAAGGTGGGCTTCAGGCTCCTCGATGATCAGGACGGCGCCGGGTTCGACGACGTAGCGCAGATACAGAACCACGGGCGCCAGTTCGGAGACCATGGACGACGCCCGCATGAGCGGCAGGTCGTCGGTCCAGCCCCGGGGCCGATACGTGAACGTCGGATAGCCGGTTTCGGAAGAATCGAGACGGATCGCGCCGCCGAGGAGGTTGTTCTCCAGAGAAATCTCCAGCCCGGCATCGTTCTGGTGCATTCGCCGGGGGCGTCCGTTGGCATCGATCCCGATCAGCAGGGTGAGAAAATCCGCCAGCACGCCGGACAGCATGGGTACGTTCGTGGAAGGCCGAAGCCCCGCCGTCGTTGCGCTCTGAACCAACGTGCTTACCACCACCTGGTGACTGTGCATGACGCCGGTGCGGTCGGCGGGCAGGTAGTAGCTGCCTCTGAGCACCGGTCGAAATGCATTCCGGAACGTTCGCGCCGCCAGCGCCGCCAGCAACGAGTCGCATTCGGGCTCGCCGAACTTCGCAAGCAGGTCGCGGTGACCGGCGACCGAATCGAACTCCCCCGGCGACGTCCCGTAGCGCGCCACCTTGCGGATGAGATTTCTTGCGGGCAGGTGGCCGATCGAGGTCGGGTCGACGCCGGAAACCGTGCCCGAGAACCGGCCGTCACGCTGGTCGAAGGTGAAACGGTACCGCCCGCCGCCCGCAACGCCGTTCCGGGGCACGAGCAGTCCTACGCGGGTGCCGCCGTCCGCGCCATCCCGTCGAATCAGGTCGTCGAGACCTGCGACACCGTAGCACCGGCGCATTTCCTCCCGCAGGGACCGGTCGAGATCCGGAGCGTGTTCCAGCGTGGATCGGACGTGCGCGACGACGTCGGCCGGCGGCGCGAAGGAAGATTCCTCGTCCAGCGCCGCCGAGAGCCAAGCCGTCAGGCTTCCCCGCAACGACGCGTCGAGTGGAGACGACTTCGCGGCGGATCGGTCGAAGGGCCGGAACCCGGGACGAAAAAAACCGCGCGGGCCGGCCCGCCCACCGAAACATCGGTGCAGGGCGTACAACAGAATCGCCAGGTACGATTTACCCGTATTGCTCGGACCGACGAACACCGTAAGCGGACGTACGTCGATGCGTGCTCTCGCGATCGGGCCGAAGTCCTGGACATCAATGCTGTAGCCACGAACACCGGTCCGGTCGATCCGCTCATCTGCCATGGAGTTCCCGCGCGCCGCGACATCGTCCTCTTTGCCAAACTGTACCATACATCTCGTCGACGCCGTTCGGACGCTGGCGCGGTCACTCGCGCTCGAAGCCGTGGTCGTCGAACTTCAGCGTGCGGCTGTTCTCGGTCACCGTGCGCACGACGTGGTCGGGCGCGCCGCCGGGAATGTCGGCCTCGATCTCCAGCGTCACCCTGACGGCGCCGCCCACGAGCCCGGCCAGATGGCTGATCACTTCGTCGGCCACCCGGCTCGCGTCGCGGCCGGCGCGGGTCGCGTCGAGCGACACGCTGCCGTGGAAGCGCGTCGGCGGCGGGTCGGGCCGCGGGTCGGTTCCCGAACCGCCGATCGCGCCGCCGTCCGTCCCCGGCGGCGGCGTTCCGGAACCGCCGCCAGCGGCGCCGCCCGCCCCGGTCGGCGCGGGCCGGTCCGTGTCCGGTTGCCGGTCCGCGTCCAGTTGTCGGCGGGCGGCTTCCGGCCGGACCAGCACGCCGGCGGCGTCCGGATCCGCCAGAACGATCGTCTGTCCGCCGCGCAGACCGCGGTACCGCCCGGCGTCTTCGTCGAAGCCGTCCGCGTAGCCGAAGCCCTCGGACTCCCAGGTCAGCAGCCCGACGCCGTCGGCGGCGGCGCCCAGCAGCACCGCCGGGTCCCGGAGGCGCGACAGATAGAGGTAGCTGGCGAAGTCGTCCACGAGCTGACGGACCGCCACGTGCCGCCGCGCCACAGCGGCACCTTGTCGATCTCCATCCGGAGGCGCGTGCCGGCGAAGCCGGCCGCCAGCAGGTCGTCGCTCTTCAAGCGGCGCGCCGCCCGGACCGCCAGGGCGCCCTGGCCGGTCAGACGCGCCGGCTCCCACGCCACCGGATCGGCCGCCGTCGGCTGCACCGGGGTCAGGAGCCACTGGTACGTCTCCGGCAGCCGGGCGGTGACGGCCTCGGCGGCGGCGTCCCGCTGGGTCTCCGCCTGCCGCACCTGATGGGGAGACAGATCGAGCGCCTCGCGTTCGCCGAGAATCGACTCCCACGCCAGATGGCGGCGCACCGCGTCGTCGAGGTCCTGGAGCCGGGACTGGTCGGGCGCCAGGAACACCAGGGCGTCGCGGTAGATCCGCGGCGTGGTCCCCCGGCTGTCGAGGATCGCCGCCGCCGCCCGCTCCGCCGGCGATCCGCTGTCACGGTGGTACGGGTGATCGACACCGAGCACTCGCGGGCGTGGCGCTGCCGGTGGTCGCGCGCCTGCTCGGCCACGTCGGCGAGCGCATGACCCTGCGCTACGCGCACGTCAGCGATCGGGACGTCGAAGCGGCGGCCGAACGCATCGGCGCCGGCCTCGCCGCGGCGCTGGCCGGCGCGCCTCCGCCCGGCGCCGGGACACAGATGGAAGCGGGGACGTAACGAGCGTCATGCGCAGGGGCAGCTTGATGAAGACGCCGGCTACGCGCGGGCGCCGAACGCCGACCCGCGCGCCGTCAGTCCACGACGATCCGCCACGCCGACCTCAATGAGTCCCGCTCGAACCGTCACCCGCCGTCCTCCAGCGAGACGCGTCCGCCAATTCCTGAGCGTGCCGCTTCTGTTCCTCCCGGTCGTCGGTCACGGCTTGCGGCAGAACGACGTCGGCATGCCTCGGGTTGTCCGGCGACGGCGACGGAACCACGCGTCGATCGTTTTTCTGTGCCTCTGCCGCCGTCACCACGGCCCAACCGTAAAAGGTCGAGTTGCGCACCGCGGCTACTCGTCCAGCGATCGCTTCGGCGTCTTCCGCCGACGGCATGGTCAACCGGTCGACGGAAACATCGGTACAGCCGGACCGTTCCAGGAACACGTGATGCGGAACCCGGCTCCGCTGAGCGCGCTTTGCCTGCCTGCTCGAAAACACGCCGCGTCCGAGCTCTTCGTCGTGAGCGATGCTCGCCCCGTTCAATGGTCCGTCCGGTCGAGATCGGCCAGCGCCTCGCGAATAAAGCCGTCCGGGAGCATCGCTGCCGTCGAATACCTGGCCCGGCGATGTCCTGTCTTCATGTTGACCAGACAGAGTACGTCCCCGCTGGACGCGCACAACACGAGCACCGACTGGCCCTGTCCGTCCGGTGCGTCGATGGCGATTTCACCATCCGGCGTGGGATATATCTCGTATCTCCGATCGGACCACGCGAACATCTGCATCAACAGACCTGCTGCGTTTCGTGCGGCCACCTCCGACGGCGGCGGAAAGCCTTCTTCCCCGGCCTCGTCGCCTACTTGATCGAGATCGCGGAGAGCGTCGAAGAGCAGCACTGGAAAATATTCCGCTCCTCGACTCGCGAACATGCCCAACGACCTCAAGTCCGCCTGCCGCGTGGGCGACAGCGACCGGCGTCCTGGAAAACAAGCGATCCACCAGCGGACGAAATCCGCGCCCGGGCGCGCTTCGGTTCGAGAATCCATCGAAACAGCGAGAGACGGATCCCACCATGAAGACATGACGGGATCCACTGGATCCGACGCAGGAGGGTCACCTGGACCCGACCCGGCAATCGCTGCAAGCGACGCCGATGCGTTCCGTTCGCCCGGGCTGGACGTCAAGACCAGGTCGTCGGCGCCCAACTCACTCCTCCTTGCGGAATTTACCGATCAAACTCCGGACGTCATCCAGGTCGCCTTCCCATGCATCCAGTATAGAACCGATGCGTTCGTTGCGAAACCCGGCGTTCGACTCGCTCAGATCGCGATGAACGTTCGCCTGGAACATCTGTCCACGACGCATCTCTCCCGCTGCCTCACGACGCGTATCGGAAACGTCGAGAGTAATGGTCCGGTCGCCGTAGGCATAAACCAACTTCAGGATGACCTCGGGCGTCACGTCCTTGAACGACATCCACGTGCCATGGTCACGCAAGGCGGCCGCAACGCCCGAACCGTGATCGCCAGCGGGTGCAAACAGCTTGGGATTGACGCCGATTGCCCGGTATGGTACGTGCGGCACCTGTTGCAAATAGCGCTTTGCAATACTTGCCGCCGTCTCGTCTTCGTCGGTGGAAAATATGACGCGGTCAGGGTCGGCCGTCACGGCCGTGCCGTTCTTGAACCTCACTCGGGAAAACGCCGGAGTAGAGATGACGGGCGGTTCGACGTCGGCGCCCTCATCCACGATTCCAGTGCGGATCAGAAAATCCGGATTCAGTATGGACGGATTGTTGGAATGAGCCACCAGGACGACGGTCAACTCGATCAGTGTGTCGTCCATTTCCCTTCTCACCTGCCTGCTTCCGCGGTCCCTCGCAGTGGTCGAATTGCGGTTCGCCGCCTGCCTGTCCGTCCCGCCTTTCCAGCCCGTTCGCCACCCATCGGCGCGCCTGCCGGCTTGTCCGCGTGCCGGCTACCCCGACGGCCACGGACCTCGAATCGTGAGCCGAGCCGCATGTCGTTCCGTCCTGGCGCAATGATAACCGGAACCGGGCGAGCGCCTCCGGCTCGAAGGCGGCGCGGTGTCCGGCGCGGTCACTCGCGCTCGAAGCCGTGGTCGTCGAACTTCAGCGTGCGGCTGTTCTCGGTCACCGTGCGCACGACGTGGTCGGGCGCGCCGCCGGGAATGTCGGCCTCGATTTCCAGCGTCACCCTGACGTTGCCGCCCACGAGCCCGGCCAGATGGCTGATCACTTCGTCGGCGACCCGGCTCGCGTCGCGGCCGGCGCGGGTCGCGTCGAGCGACACGCTGCCGTGGAAGCGCGTCGGCGGCGGGTCGGGCCGCGGGTCGGTTCCCGAACCGCCGATCGCGCCGCCGTCCGTCCCCGGCGGCGACGTTCCGGAACCGCCGCCGGCGGCGCCGCCCGCCCCGATCGGCGCGGGCCGGTCCGTGTCCGGTTGCCGGTCCGCGTCCAGTTGCCGGCGGGCGGCTTCCGGCCGGACCAGCACGCCCGCGGCGTCCGGGTCGGCCAGGGTGATCGTCTGTCCGCCGCGCAGGCCGCGGTACCGCCCGGCGTCTTCGTCGAAGCCGTCCGCGTAGCCGAAGCCCTCGGACTCCCAGGTCAGCAGCCCGACGCCGGCGGCGGCGGCGCCCAGCAGCACCGCCGGGTCCCGGAGGCGCGGCAGGTAGAGGTAGCTGGCGAAGTCGTCGACGAGCTGGCGGACCGCCACGTGGCCGCCGCGCCACAGCGGCACCTTGTCGAGCTCCATCCGGAGGCGCGTGCCGGCGAAGCCGGCCGCCAGCAGGTCGTCGCTCTTCAAGCGGCGCGCCGCCCGGACCGCCAGGGCGCCCTGGCCGGTCAGACGCGCCGGCTCCCACTTGACCGGATCGGCCGCCGTCGGCTGCACCGGGGTCAGGAGCCACTGGTAGGTCTCCGGCAGCCGGGCGGTGACGGCCTCGGCGGCGGCGTCCCGCTGGGTCTCCGCCTGCCGCACCTGATGGGGAGACAGATCGAGCGCCTCGCGTTCGCCGAGAATCGACTCCCACGCCAGATGGCGGCGCACCGCGTCGTCGAGGTCCTGGAGCCGGGACTGGTCGGGCGCCAGGAACACCAGGGTGTTGCGGTAGAGCCGCGGCGTGGTCCCCCGGCTGTCGAGGATCGCCGCCGCCGCCCGCTCCGCCGGCGATCCGCTGTCACGGTGGTACGGGTGATCGACGCCGAGCACCACCAGGCGGGTTTCCCGTTCGTCCGCCACGTCGTGGCCGGTCCGCGGCGCGGCGTGGACGCGGCCGAAGCCGCCGGTCTCGCGCAGCGCGCCGCGCAGCCGGGCGCCGATCGCCTGCTCCACCCGGTCCGGATCGCGGCGCAACTGCTCGGCGCGGTCCTCGGCCAGCTTGGTGACGGTCGGCCGCGTGTCGTACCAGTAGCGGGCGCCGTCCTGGTAGAGGTAGGTGGCCGCCGCGGCCAGCCGCCGCAGGGCGTCGCCGAAGACGGCGGGCGACTCGCCGGGCAGCACCGAGCCCAGCTTGATGCGCCGGTCCTCGAGTCCGCGCTGGGCCGCCCCGGCCCCCGGCGCCGACCCCAGGTAGACGGCGCGCGCGACCCGCCGGCAGGCCGAATGCTTCCCCAGGTTGGCCACCTCGCCGTCGATCCGCAGCGGCAGCGCGCGCGGGCCGTCCACGTCCTTCTCGATCACCGGCACCCAGTTCTCCGGCAGGTAGCGGGTCAGCTCGAACTGCACGCGCGGATCGTCGATCGACAGGTTGGCGGGCAGGATGAGCGGGCCGGCGTCGCCCTTCTGCCACAGGCCGTGGATGACCGCGGCCATCAGCCGCAGCACGCCGCGCGTCCGCTGGAACGTCACCAGCGTCGACCAGTCGGAGTAGAGCCGGTCGAATACCTCCGGGTGGATGGGGTAGGCGGCGCCGATCCGCTTCTCGTAGTCGGCGTCGCGGCACTCCGGCGGGAACTCCTGCTGCTGGCGGCGGTAGAAGTCGGCGAACGCGCGGGCGACCACGTCGCGGCTCCTGAACTGCTCCGCGTCGGCGAACGGCTCGAACAGCCGGCGGCGGACGATCTCGAACCCTTCCTCGGCGCTGGCCGGCCGCCACGGCGATTCGATGCGCCCGACGACGTTGCGCAGCCGGTCGAGCGCCTCGCGCCCCCGCTGGCCGCCCACCTCCACTTCGTCGGCCTGCGCGTGCGGCGAACCGGTGGAGTCCGACGCCGGCAGGCTGACCACCAGCAGGCAGTTGCCGACCGCCTTCACCGATTCGGTCAACGCCTGCGCGAACGTGAACTGCGTCTCGAAGCTGCCCGCCGGCAGGTCGCTCCGGTCGTGGAGCTGGCGCGCGTAGGCGACCCACTCGTCGATCAGGATCAGGCACGGCCCGTGCTCGACGAGAAGCTGCCGCAGGACGTCGCCGGGGCTGGTCGCGTGCTCGTCGTCTCCGGCGACGCGGGCGTACGCCGCCGCACCGCCCAACTGCCACGCCAGCTCGCCCCACAGCGTGCGCACGACCGTGCCGTCCTCCTTCGCGGCCGGATTGCCCGGCGAGATGCGGTTGCCCACCAGCACGACGCGCCGGACGCGCGGCGGCGCCGGCGCCCCGATGTCGCGCAGCAGCGCCTCCACGCCGGCCAGTTCGCTCGAGGCGGCGCCGGAGCAGAGGTGGTACAGCGCGAGCATCGAATGGGTCTTGCCGCCGCCGAAGTTGGTCTGCAACCGCACCACCGGGTCGCCGCCGGCGCCGGCCAACCGCCGCACCGCGTCGGCCAGCATCCCTTTCAGGCTCTCCGTGAGGTAGGTGCGCCGGAAGAATTCGACCGGGTCGCGATACTCGTCGGTCCCCTCGCCGAGGCGCACCTGCCAGAGGTCGGCGGCGAACTCCGCCTGCTGGTACCGGCCGCTCGCCACGTCCCGGTGCGGCGCGACCACCTCGCGCCACGGCTTCAGGGCCGCGGCCGCGCCGGCGAGGGCCAGGCCCGCCTGCCGGCGGCGTTCGCCGCGCGCCTGCTCGTCGAAGCGGGCGCGCAGCAGCTCCATCTTGAGCTTCTCGACGTCGGCCGCCTGCGGCGCCGACACCGCCGTCAGCAGCCGGTTCGCGGTGTCGAGCGCGCGGTAGGCGTCGTCGCCGGAAAACGGCTCCTGGTGCGCCCACCGGTTCCGGTGGCCGCGCAGTTCGCCGACGAAGCCGCGCTCGGCCGGTCCGAGGATCGCGCGGAACACGTCGTTCCACGTCTCCCACATCAGCTTGAGGAGCGCCGCGGCGTCCCATGCGGTCACCGGCCGGTCGCCGATCCGCGGGTCGTCGACGAACTGCCGCACCGTGGCCGCGGCCACCCGTTGCGCCTTGACGGCCCCCTGCATCTCGCGGTCGACGAAAGGCCCGAGTCCCGCCTTCAGCAGCTCGAGCGCCCTGCCGACCCGTTCGTGGTTGGTCGTCGCCATTGCCGTCGTTCCCCGATCCGCATCTCCGGCCGCGCGCGGGTCCCGGCGCGGCCGCCGTGGTCCGCGGCCACCCCACCGCGCGCATCTCCGCCGCGCGCGGGTACCAGTGTACCCGCCGCGCCGCGCCGGCGGACGGGCGGCGCCGCCCGTCCGCTCCGGACGCCCCTACCGCGGCTCCTCCGCCTTCGCCGAGCGGCTGGCCGTCGCGTCGGGCCGCTCGCTGCGCATCTTGCCGCCCCTACCGCGGCTCCTCCGCCTTCGCCAGCAGGTCCTTCATCCTGTAGTTGACGCTCGCGGCGGCGAAGTCGGGTTCGCGCCGGAACGGCCGCCGGACGTAGTGGACGCGGTGCGTGTCGTCGTCCCGGAACTCGACGACGGCGAGGATGAAGTCGTCCGGCTTGTTCAGCGAACAGAGGATCTCGTTGCGGGTCACGGTGACGGTCTCGGCGGCGGCCCGGCGCCCCTTGACCTCGATGAACCGCAGCCGGCCGGTGGCGGGGACCCGGCTCTCGACGTCGTAGCCGAGCTTCTCGTGCTCGCGGTCGGCCGGTTCGAAGCCGAGACGGCGCTCGGTCTCCATCACGAGGGCGCGCGCCCGCGCCGCGGACGCCTGCGTGTCGGCCGGCGGCGGGACCGGCGGGGCCACGCCGGTCATCTCGTCGATCAGCCCGCGGGGCACGACCAGCAGGCCGCCCAGGACCACCGGCGGCCGGGGCGCGATCTGCGCGTCGCGCTCGAGCGCCGCCAGCCGCTTTCGCAGGCGGAGCTGCAACGTGTCGGCCCGCCGGCGCGCTTCGCCCGAGTTGAGGCGCGCACCGGTCCGGCCGGCCTGCTCGTCGAGCTTGAGCTGCTCGGCGCGGCTGTCCCAGTAGTTGATCTCCTTGGTGAGCCGGTCCTTCACGGCCGCTTCGGTCTTCCCGATCAGCGCCAGCCGGGCGCCGCGCACCTCGGCGAGATGCTCGGGAACGACGTGGGTGACGGCGTAGCCCTGGGCCTTCTGCTCCAGGCCGCGGCCAATCCACGCGCACTCGTCCCGCGCGAGGATCGCGTCGACCGCGGGCTCGCCCTCGGCCAGCGGCCGGTAGTCGAGATACGGCGCGTAGCGCAGGCGCCGCGAGACGCCGGCGGCGTCGATCTCGACGTAGAGCACCCGCTTCGAGACGACCCGCCGCGCGCCCGCGCGGGTCACGCCGCCGTCCTGCAGCGCGTGCTCGATGGAGAAGAGCACGCGCGGCGCCGAGCCGCGGTCGCGGTCGTCGACGAGGACGGCGCCCCGCTTCAGCAGGTCGCAGTGGCGTTCCAGCGTCAGGTCGATGACCGCGTCGAGCAGCGGATGGCCGGGGCGGACGAACGCCGCGAGGGGCTGGCCGGGCGGCGCGACCAGGGGCTTCTCGAACGCGATCCGCTCGTAGCGCGGCAGCACGGGCTCGCCGACCCCGATCGCCCGGCCGCGGTCGCGGACCGCGGCCGGGACGTGCGTCACCTGGTAGCGGCGCGCCTCGCGTTGCCGCGCCGCCCCGCCGAGCCGCCGGAACGCCTCGCGGAAGAACGACTCGACGTAGTGCGGCTGCAGACGGCGCGCTTCCGCCCGCTCCATGTCCTCGCGGACGCGCCGCACGCGGGTCGCGTCCATGGCGTCGTGCGCGAGCTGCCGGACGACGAAGCGAGCCGCCGCTGGAGGACCGTCAGCGCGAAGCCCACGGCGCCCGCCCGCCTGGCGTTGGCCAGCGCGTCGGCCCGGTTGAACTCGTCGCGCACGTAGTCGGTGACGGCGGCGTAGAGGCGCGCCTCCTCGCCGGACAGCCGGTAGGGCACGGTGCGCGCGATCCGCTCGGGGAACAGCGGCCGGCCGTCGAACTTCAGCAGCCGCTCCTTGACCATGCGGCGCATCAGGTCCGAGACGTCGGCGGCGTGGACGCCGTCGCGGAAGCGGCCCTCGAAGCGGTCGCCGTCGAGCAGGGCGAGGAAGAGCTGGAAGTCCTCCTCCTTGCCGTTGTGCGGCGTAGCGGTCATCAGCAGCAGGTGGCGGGTCAGCCCCGACAGGAGCCGGGCCAGCCGGTACCGCTTGGTATACCTGACTTCACCGCCGAAGAACGTCGCCGACAGCTTGTGGGCCTCGTCGCAGACCACGAGGTCCCACCCCGCGTCGGGCGCCTGCAGCTTCCGCTGCGCGTCCTCGTCGCGCGCCAGCTTGTCGAGCCGCGCGATGACGAGGTCGGTCTCCCGGAACCAGTTCCGGGTCGGCGCCGCCTCCAGCTTGTCGCTGGTCAGGATCTCGAAGGGAAGCTGGAACCGGCGGTGGAGCTCGTCCTGCCACTGCTCGGCGAGGCTGCCGGGGCACACGACGAGGCAGCGCTCCAGGTCGCCGCGGGCGACGAGCTCCCGGATCAGGAGTCCGGCCATGATCGTCTTGCCGGCGCCGGGGTCGTCCGCGAGCAGGAAACGCAGCGGCTGGCGCGGCAGCATCGCCTCGTAGACGGCGGTGATCTGGTGCGGCAGCGGTTCGACCACCGACGTGTGGACGGCCAGCACCGGGTCGAACAGGTGCGCAAGGCGGATGCGCTGCGCCTCGGACACCAGCCTGAACAGGGCGCCGTCGCCGTCGAAGCTCCACGGCCGTCCCTCGACGACGACCTCCAGCCGTTCTTCGTCGTCGCGGTAGAGCAGCGCGTTGGCGACGCCGCCGGCCGGCGTCCTGTAGGTCAGCTCGATCGCCTCCGAGCCGAACCACTCCACGCCCACGACGGTCACGGCGGCGCCGTCGGGATGCACGCCCCGGACCGCGCAACGCGGTTGCAGGTCTTCGAGACGCATGGCTCGCCGTCAACCCAGGTGCCGGACGTCCACGCCGCCCCAGCGGCGGCCGAGGTACTCGGCCACCAGGCGCCGGTGACAGTGATCCGGTTTGTCCTCGCTGCAGAGGAGGCACGCGCCGTCGAGCAGTTCCGGGGCGATCGTCTCTTCGACGCGCCGGCGGGCCATCAGGTCGAGAAAGTCCCTCTCGTAGGTCCGCCAGTCGCCGCCGTGCTTCTTGAAGGCGTCCAGCATCTCGCGGGTCGGCGCGAGTTCCGGGAGATGCACGTAGCCGATCCCGCAGATCGCGTCGAGGAAGTACTCCAGGTCCTTCCGCTTCGCGAACCCGGCGAGCTGCGAGACGTTGCTGAGCCGCACGTCCGCGACGCGCCGGACGCCCGCGGCGCGCAGCGCTTCGAAGAACTGTCTCGCGCTCTTCTTCGTGAACCCGATGGTCGTCAGTCGCATGGCCGGACCTCGCGCATTCGGCCGCCGGCGTCTTCGTCCACCCGCTGGATCGGATCGCGCGTTCGGCCGCCCTCTTCGTCCACCCGCTGGATCGGATCGCGCCCCGCGGGATGCCGCCCGCCCTCGCGCGTCCGGCCGCCAGCGTCTTCGTCGACCCAGGCGATGCGCTCGGCCTGCGCGTCGTACGCCCGTTCGATCCGCTCCGCCCGCGACGCGAACAGGTCCGGCTCGGCCAGCCGGTGGCGCGCCAGCAGGCGTTCGACGGTGTCGTCGTGCGGCTCGATCCCGCCGTCGGCCAGGATGTGCGCGACGTCGATGCCGCGCCGCACCAGCTCGCGCGCGACGAGAATCGTCCGGTGGCAATCGACCGGGTCCTTCTCCGCGCACATCAGGGCGAGGCGGTAGCGGCGCGCGCCTTCGACCGCGCGGTCGAGACCGCTCCGGAACCGGGCCGTGCCGGCCAGGCGATCGTAGCGAACCCGTCCATCTTCAAAGCACGCCGCATCGTTCGGCCGCGCGCCCAACTCGCGGCCGAGGAAGACGTACCGGATCCCCTGCGCTTCGAGTGCGCGCGCCAGCGTCTCGCGGTTGAACTGCGGGTTGAAGCGGCTGTAGGGCGCAGACCGCACGTCGGCGAGCGCGGTGACGCCACGGGTCCGCAGCAGGGTCACGAACGCCTCCGACGTGTGGTTGGAGTGGCCGACCGTGAAGATGGGCATCTTTTGAATGAAAGTGTCCGGCGTTCAGCCGGCGCGCGGGTCGTCGGCGACGACCGCGGCTATCAGCTTGTAGCAGGCACCGCCGAACGGCTCCCCGAGGCTGATGGTGAGATGGCAGCCGCCGAGCGCATAAGCCCCGTCGAGCTTCGCCAGATAGCGCCGCTCGAAACCGGGGTCGGTCACCCACAGCCGGTAGTTGCGGCCGGCGTGGGTGAACCGGCCCTGCACCCGCCGCTTGTCGTTGCCGAACGCCTCGCCCGGCCGGCAGACTACGAGCTGCAGGGCGTCGACGTGCAGCAGCCGCAACGAACCGGCCACCGAACCGGCGGCCGCGAGCGGGATCTTGTCGTTCCGGCCGTTCCAGGTGCTGTGTCCGTCTATCCAGAGGGGACCGGCAGGGTCTCGGAGCGGCGCCATATCCAGCGGCGACAGGCGGCCTGCCTTTTCCCAGTAGCACTCGGGATCGAGCAACCAGTTCTCGGTCTGGTACCCCTGGGGCCGCGGCTCCAACACGGGAACATCGACGACGTCGAGCACCCGCGGGTCGCTGCCGTCTTCGTACTGGCGCTCGTATTCCGAAACCTCCTGGCCGTCGCGGGCACTGACGGGACGGATCCAAGGACCGGCGACCTCGCCGCGCCATTCCCGGCCCGCGATGCACCGTCCGTGCAGCTTCCGGGAGTTCGCGAGACAGACGATTCGCTTCACGGTCGGCATCGGCGACGCCCTTCTGCGATCACGTGTTCCTATCGGCGGCCGGCATCACGAGGCGGAGCTCGCTTTCGTCGATCTGCGCGTACTCCGGCGCGCGCCCCGACAGGTTCCGGCACTCCTGAAGAATGATCGGCACCCCGTCGCCGCGCCGGTCCATCAGGTTCACGACCCGGGCTGCTACGGCAGCGCGAACACGAAGAGGGCGTTGCCCTGCCGGGGGTTCCGCAGGTCCCGGAGCAGGTCGTTGGGCAGGACGCTCGTCCAGCTCGATCCGCCGAGGGGGCCGCCGGCGCCGAAGGCGACGTACTGCTTGCCGTCGACGGCGTAGGTGATGGGATACCCGTTGGACATGGTGGTCAGCCGGCTTTGCCACAGTCGCTCGCCGCTCGCGGCGTCGTAGGCGAAGACGTAGCGCTCCCAGTCGCCGACGAAGACGAGGCCGCCCCCGGTGGTCAGCGCGGCGGTGTTGTAGGGGGCGCGGCGGCGGTGCTTCCACAGGGTCTCGCCGGTGCGGACGTCGAGGGCCTGGAACTCGCCGAGCTGGCCCGGCGCGTCGGGGTGGAAGTGATTCAGGCGCCCGCGCACGCCGCCCGTGCCGCCGCCCCCGAGCCGGCGCTCGACGGGGCCGAACGCGGCGGTCTCGCAGTTGAGGTTGAGCGGGACGTACAGCGCCGCCGTGTCCGGGTGGTAGGCCATCGCCCGGAGGCTCTTGAAGCCGCCGGTGCTGGGACAGAAGAACAGCTCTTCGCCGACCCCGGAGACCATGCCCTCGCGGTAGGCGACGGCCCCGGTGCCGGGGTCGACGTCGAGGATGTTCTGGTAGCCGAGGTCGACGGCGTTGGTGAACGCGCCGCTGGCCCGGTCGAGTTCCCACAGGATGCCGAGCTTGCCCATGCTGAAGACCGACTGCTTCCCGTCGTAGTCGATGAGGATGCGCTCGAAGGTCTCGTCCATGTCGTGGCTGTCGCCGGGGATGTGCTGGAAGTACCACTGCATCTCGCCCGTCGCGGGGTCGAGGGCGAGGGTCGAGTTGCTGTAGAGCGCGTCGCCGTCGGTGCCGCGCGCGTCGCGCGACCACGGCTTGGCCTGGGCCGTGCCGTAGTAGACGAGCCCCGTCGCAGGGTCGTAGCTGCCGGGGATCCACGCATCGCTGCCGGCGCGGAACAGCAGCGGCAGGTCGCCCCAGGTGTCGCCGCCGCGCTCGCCGGGGCGGGCGATGGTCGACGTGCGCCAGAGCACCTGGCCGGTGCGGGCGTCGAGCCCGACGATGTAGCAGGTGTCCTCGCGGAACCGCTCGCATCCCCGCAGCCCGGCCACGATCACGCCGTCGGCGACGACCGGGCCGCTCGAGAAGCCGTAACCCTCCTCGTCGGGGACGACCGGGGTGTCCCAGCGCACCGCGCCGGTGCGGGCGTCGAGCCCGACGACGTGGGCGTCGACGGTGTTCAGGATGATCAGGTCCTCGTAGATCGCGAGGCTGCGCATCTGGGCGGCGGGCCGGCGCGCCTCGTCCATCTCGCGCCGATACTCCCAGATGAAGTCGCCGCTGTCGGCGCGCAGCGCCTGCACCACGTTCCCCGGGTTGGCGACGTAGAGGACGCCGCCGCGCACGAGCGGCGTCGTCTGCGACACGCCGGGCTCGAGACCCCACGACCACGCCAGCCGCAGCTCGCCCACGTTGCCCCGGTCGATCTCGTCGAGGGGGCTGTAGCCCCACCCGTCGAGGGTGCGCCGCCAGTTCAGCCAGTCGGCGGGGTCCGGGTCCTGGAGCATCGCGTCGGTGACCGGCGCCGGCGCGTCCGCCTGCGCGCGCACCGTCTCCCCCGCCCCCGACGCCGCCGCAACGCCCGCGCAGACAACGAACCAGCCACGAATCGTCATGCGAACCTCCTCAGAAGCCGCCGCCGGGAGCCTGCGCCGCGGCACGGCGCGGAGGCCCCGAAAGAACCGGCGGGGCGGGCGGCGCCGCCCGGCCGGAAGCCCGCGGCAGGAGACCCCGCCGCGTTCGACCGGCGCGGCGCGGGGCTCCGCCGACGGCCGCTACGCGATGCCGGCGCCGCGCACGCCGACGTACACCGAATAGAGCGACTGGCTGGCGGTCATGAACAACCGGTTGCGCTTGACGCCGCCGAAGCAGACGTTGGCGCAGACCTCGGGCAGCCGGATGACCCCGATGGTGTCGCCGTCGGGGGCGACCACCTGCACGCCGGGGCGGGCGCCGGCCCAGAGGTTCCCGTCGACGTCGCAGCGCATGCCGTCGGCGCCCGACACCGTGTCGGCGTCGCCGGGCATCGTCAGTTGCGCGTGCCGCCGCCCGTTGCGGAGGGCGGCGCCGTCGACGTCCCACACCCGGATATCCCGCCCGCTCCCGGTGTCGGCCACGTACAGCCGGTCGTGGTCGGGCGAGAAGCAGAGCCCGTTGGGGGCCCCGATTTCGTCGGTGACGCGCGCGATGCGCCCGGTCTGCCCGTCCACCCGGTAGACCGAGAGGGGCAGCTCGGCCTCGGCCCGGAAGCCCTCGTAGTCGCCGCGGACCCCGTACGGCGGGTCCGTGAACCAGATGCTGCGGTCGGGATGCACGACCACGTCGTTGGGCGAGTTCAACGGCCGGCCGTCGTAGCGGTCGGCGACGACCGTCACCGCTCCCGAGTGCTCGTAGCGGACGACGCGCCGGCCCCCGTGCTCGCACGAGAGCTGCCGCCCCTCGTGGTCGAAGGTGTTGCCGTTGCTGTAGCCCGACGGCTTGCGGAACTCGGTGACCCGGCCGTCGTCCTCTATCCACCGCATCTGGCGGTCGTTGGGGATGTCGCTCCACACCAGGTACCGGCCCACGCCGTTCCAGGCCGGCCCCTCCGCCCAAAGCGTGCCGGTGTGGTGGCGCCGGATCGGCGTGTTGAAGAGCACGTAGCGGCGGAAGCGCGGGTCGAGCGCGACGACGTCCGGGTCGGGATAGCGGATCGGGGCGTCGCCGGACCAGTCGCGCGGCCGATGGGGCGGAATGGCCGGCGGCTGCGCGAGGGCGGGGGCGGCGGCGCCCGCGCCCGCGGCGAGGGCGGCGGCGAGAAAGGCGCGTCGGTCTACGGATCGGCGGTTCATGGTCACCTCGTCACGTCAAGGAGAACGGCGGGCCTCGGCCGCTCACGCGGGAAAACGACTCCGTCGCCGCCGACGTCGCCGGCCGGCCGCGGCGGGGCGCGAAAACAACCGCCAACATGCTATCTCCCGCCGCCGATCTTCGCGACAAGAATCCGCGCGCCGACCGGGAGCGCCCCCGATTGCCGGGACCGCGCTCGGGCCGGGAAGCCGGCCGGACGGCGGTCCTGCCGGTCCAGACCGCGGCGGCCCACCGCGGCCCGCCGGACCGCACCCGGGCGGGGCCGGCCGTCTGCGAACGTCCGGCGGCGCCAGGGCGGACCGCGGGACGGGGATGCACCCGGCGAGCCTTGCGGCCGATACGACGGACATGGACGCAACGCCACACACCGCGCGCAGGCAGGCCCTCGCCGACGGGCAGGAACGCGGCAGACCGGATTCCCGCCCGATCGTACGCCGCCCGCGCCACGCGGGAGACTCCCGCGCCGGCGCCGCGGCGCCGACCGCCGCGCGCCCCCGGCTCGCCGCCGCCGTGCTCGCGGCGTCGACGCTGTTCGCGGCGCCGGCGGCGAGCGCGCAGCCGGGCGGATCGATCGCCGGCTCGGTCGCCGACGCCGGGGGCGGCGCCCTTCCCGGCGTCACCGTCGCCGTCACCGGAGACCTGCTGCCGGTCGGACGGCTGACGGTCACCGGGCTCGACGGCGGTTTCGTCTTCGACGGGCTTCCGGCGGCGGAGTACGTGGTGCAGTTCACCCTCTCCGGCTTCGAAACGCAGGAAATCCCGGTCGCCGTCGGCGACGGCGCCGAGGCGCCGCTCGCCGTCGTGCTCGAGATCGAGCGGCTGATCGAGGCGGTGTCGGTGATCGCCGACGAGCCGACGGTCTTCGCGACCAACGTGGTCGCCGAGCCGATGCTGGAGCAGCAGGCGGCCATCACCAGCGTGGTCGCGGTGGTCGACAACCTGCCGGGGGTGTCGGTGCAGGAGGGCGACACCTACGGGTTCGACGACTGGTCGAGCTCGGTCGCGGTGCGCGGCTTCCAGACCAACATCAACGAGGCGCAGATCGGCACGACCATCGACGGGTTCCCGAACGGCACCTCCGACTACTGGAGCGGGGCCAAGGCGAACCGCTTCGTCGACCCCGCGAACCTGGGCGGGGTCGAGGTGTCGCAGGGGACCGCGGACGTCGCCTCGCGGTCGGTCGAAGCCCTGGGCGGCACCTTCAACTTCATCACCGACGCGCCGGCGGCCGAGCGCACCTACAACGCGTCGGTCACCCTGGGCGAGAACGCCGGCGAGCGCTACCACATGCGGGTGGACACCGGCTCGCTGTTCGACCGCGAGACGTACGCGTGGCTGTCGGCGGGCCGGCAGACCGCGACCGACTGGGTGCAGGGCGCGGCGCAGAACGAGCGCGAGCACCTCGCGGCCAAGGTCGCGTCGTCGCACGGGCGCCTCGAGCTGACCTCGTACTTCTCCTACGACCAGATCCAGGAGGACGTCTACCAGCGGATCTACGAGGCCGCCGACTTCGCGGCCGCCCCCCGCTGGGACCGCCTCCTCGGCGACTGGCCCGGCGTGCCGTACCTGAACCAGTTCTACCGGCGCGGCTGGTCGACCCACCGCAAGAACACGTTCGCCTATCTGAAGGCCGACTGGGCGGCCAACGACGCCGCCACCCTGAGCGCCGGCGCCTACTACCACCGGAACCGGGGCCACGGCGACTGGCTGCCGCCGTACGTCGTGGACGTGACCGACGACGGCGGCGGCCCCGAGTCGGAACTCGTCATGGGGAAGCCGCCGGTGCAGGGCGGGGCCGTCCTCGGGCAGCTCCACTTCGTGAACCAGGACCTCCAGGCGGTGGCGCCGCGGCCCGGCTGCCGGTCGTCCTACCTCTTCCACTACTACGGCGCGGGGGGGCCGGAGGTCGACCCCGCGTGCCATCCGGGGGCGACCGCGGTGCAGTCGTTCCGCCACAGCCACTACGGCAAGGACCGGTTCGGCTTCACTCTCGACGAAGAATGGACCGGCGCCGTCGGGGCCGCCGGCAACACCCTGCGGGCCGGCCTCTGGTTCGAGGACACGACCCGGATTCTGGCCCGCGACTGGCACCGCATCCTCGACCCGAGCGTCGACTTCTCCTTCGACGAAACGCCGTACTGGCAGCAGTACGACTGGGACTTCCCCCAGAAGATATTCAAGTGGTACGTCGAGGACACGGTGTACGCCGGCCCCCTCTCCCTTTCGGGCGGCGTGAAGCAGTTCCTGGTCGGCGTCTCGCGCCGCGACCTGTTCGGCGCCGAACCCGGCCTCGCCGTCGACTCCGACTCGGACCTGCTCCTCTCGGGCGGCGTGACCCTGGAGACCCCGGTCGACGGCTTCGAGCTGTTCGCGGGCTACGCCGAGAACTTCAAGTCGCTGGCCGACCGGCTGCTCGAGGTGCCGGGCCGGAGCCTCGCGGCCCTCGAGCCCGAGACCGCCACGAACGTCGACGTCGGGATGCGGTACTCGGGCGACCGCGTCGCCCTCGGCGCGGCCTGGTACGACATCGACTTCGCCAACCGGATCTTCTTCCTCGGCCCCACGACGACGGCCGGTCCCAACTATCTCCTCCCCGGCGGCGGCGCCTACTTCAACGCCGGCGGCATCGACACCGCCGGCGTCGAACTGTCGGCCACCGTGCAGTTGCCCGGCCGCACGTCGTTCTACACCGCCTGGACCCTCAACGACTCGGAGTACGTCGGCACCGGCGACGCGCAGGCGGACGCCGCGCAGAACATCCAGCCCGGCACCGCGGTGACCGGGGTGCCCGACCGGCTGTGGGTCCTGTCGCTCGATCGGTCGGGTCCGCTCGGGATGGGGATCTCCACCAAGTACACGTCGGCCCGGCGGGTCAGCCTGATCACCGACTGGTACGCGGACGCCTACTGGCTGACCGACGCCTACCTCACCTTCTCCGTCGACTCGCTGACCGGCCGCTTCCGGTCGGCGCAGGTGTCGCTGGTGGCGAACAACCTCTTGGACACCTCGTATCTCGCGGCGATCGTCGAGAACGCGGCCTGGCTCGGGGCGCCGCGCACGATCTCGATGAACATGTCCGTATCGTTCTGACCGCTTGCGGGGCGGCGCCGCGCACGGCGCCGGAAGCGGCGCGGGCGCCGGCGGGCGGCGAAACGCCCGCCTGTCCGCCCGGCCGCGCGGGGGTCGCTCCCGACGACGACGCGGTCAGGCGCAGTCCGTCACCGCTCGAATGCAGCGCCGGCGGGCGGCCGGGGCCGCCGGCCGCTTGCGGGCTGTCGTATCCTGTGCGGCGTGCCGAGCTTCCAGTGTCAGGTGTGCCGGACGCGGTTCGAGATCCCCCAGGCGCGGCTGGACCGCTATCCCGGCTGGAAGCCGAAGTACTGCCGCGCCCATTCCCCCGGGAGGCCGGCCGCGAAGCGTCCGGGTCGCGGCGGCGCGGGCCGCGCCCGCCCCTTGCGCGAAGAGAACCCGACCCCGGCCGAGGTCCGCGCGAAGTACTCCGGCGGCCCCGGCGCCGGCGTGTTCACCGACGGCAGCGCGACGCCCAACCCGGGGCCGGGCGGCTGGGGGGTGGTGTGGGTCGAGAACGGCGAGATCCGCGCCGAGAAGCACGGCCACGACCCCGACACGACGAACAACCGCATGGAGCTCCGCGCCCTCGTCGAGGCGTTCACCCTGCTGCCGGACGACGCGGCGGTCAGCGTCTTCAGCGACAGCCGGCTCTGCGTGAACACCATCACGCAGTGGGCGCCGGGGTGGGAGCGGCGGGGCTGGAAGCGGAAGTCCGGCCCCATCAGCAACCTCGACCTCGTGCAGGCACTGCTGGCCCTCTACCGCGCCCATCCCGCCTGCGAGCTGCGCTGGATCGAGGCCCACGCCGGCCACCGGTGGAACGAGTACGCCGACCGCCTCGCCACCGCGTGGATGCGCCCCCGGCGCTGAAACTGAACTGAAAGGGCGCATACGGCTCTGCGTCCGCCGCGCGGCGTGACGAGGCAGACCGTCCCGCCGATCTCTCGACCATCCTGCAAATGTAATATGATGTTTTCGATCTGACGCATCCCCCGACCGACGATGCCGTACGTTCCCCGGGCGCTGGCCGCCACCATCCGGCGCGCGATGCGCACGTTCCCCGCGGTGCTCGTCACCGGCCCCCGCCAGACCGGCAAGACGACGCTCCTCCGCGAGGAGTTCGGCGCCTCGCACCGCTACGTGTCGCTCGAACGCCCCGACGTGCGCGACGTCGCGCGCGACGACCCGGCCGGGTTCCTCGCCGACGCCGGCGAGCGCGTCATCCTCGACGAGATCCAGTACGCGCCGCGGCTTCTCCACTACGTCAAGGACGACGTCGACGCCCGCCGGCGGCCGGGCCGCTGGCTGCTGACCGGCTCGCAGGATTTCGCGCTCATGCGCGGCGTGAGCCAGACCCTCGCGGGGCGGGTGGCCGTGCTCCACCTCGACCCCCTCGCGGTTTCGGAAGTCGTCGGCGCGCCGGCCGCGGACAGCCTCGACCACCTGCTGGAGCGCCTCCACGCCGACCCTGGCGGCGAAGCCCCCGATATCGACCTCGCCGACTGGCTCCATCGCGGCGCCTGGCCCGAGCCGCGCCTCGACCCCCGCGTGGACCGCGACCTGTGGATGCAGAGCTACGTCCAGACCTATCTGGAGCGCGACCTGCGGAACATGGAGCGGATCGGCGACCTCGAGACGTTCCGCGGGTTCTTCTCGCTCGTCTGCGCCTCGACCGGCCAGGTGCTGAACCTCGCCCGCCTCGGCCGCGACGTCGGGGTGAGCGGCCCCACCGCGCGCCGGTGGCTCAACCTGCTCGTGACCAGCCGGCTCGTGGTGCTGCTGGCCCCCTACCACCGGAATTTCGGCAAGCGGATCAGGAAGAGCCCCAAGCTGCACGTCATCGATCCGGGACTGGCAAGCTGGATGCTCGGCTACCGGACCACCGCGGCCATCATGCAGGGTCCGGCGCTCGGCGCGCTGGCCGAATCGGCCGTCGTGTCGGAACTGACCAAGGCCATCCACCACGGCGGCGGCGCGGCGCGGCTGTACCACTGGGAGGGCCTTTCCGCCGAAGTCGACGTCGTGGCCGACGTCGACGGCCGCCTCTACGGCATCGAGGTGAAGGCCACCCGGACTCCGACGTCCCGGCACGCCGACCACCTCGCGGCGTGGTGCGGGCTCACCGGCGCCCGCGGCTTCCTCGCCTGCCGAACCGACCGCGCCCGCCCCCTCGCCCGCGGCATCCGGGCGGTACCGTGGCACTTCTGCGTCCGGGGACCGACGCCGGCGGCCCGTTCGGCGCGGGGCCGGCCGTGAACTCCGCGCCACCGCGGAGGCGCGCGTCCGGCGCCGGCGGTCACGCGGGTCGAACGACGCGCCTCAAGTCGGGCGACGAGCCGTTCCACGCGGGCGGCGCCTCCATCGGACCGACGCTGCTCGACTGCTGGCGCTGGTCGAACTCCGATCTGCTGAGCGCCGCCTGGCGCGGCGTGCTGGCCGAATTCCTGATCGCCAGCGCGCTCGGCCTGGCGGCCGAACCGCGCGTCGAGTGGGCGGCCTTCGACCTGCGGACCCGGTCGGGCGTCGCCATCGAGGTGAAGAGCGCCGCCTACGTCCAGGCGTGGCGCCAGGACCGCCCCTCGGTCATCGAGTTCGACGTCGCCCCGCGGAAGCAGGTCTGGAATCCGGCGACGAACGAAACCACGGTGCTGCCCGAGCCGCGGCGCCTCGCCGACGTCTACGTCTTCTGCGTGCTCGGACGCCGGGACCGGACCGCGGTCGACCCGCTCGACGTCGATCAGTGGGCGTTCTACGTGCTCGGGCGGGCGTACCTCGACCGCGAGCGCCCGGGCCAGAAGACCATCGGCCTCAACGCGCTGCTGACCCTGCTGCGGCGCGCCCCGCGGCACACGGACGACGCGGTGCGCTACGGCGAACTGCCCGCGACGATCGAGCGGGCGGGAGGCGTCCCCGGTCCCGCCGCCGCTTCCGGCCGGACCGCATGACGCCGTCCGCGGGAACCCCGCGGCGCAGAGGCGGAGCACGGCGGCAGTCGCTCCCCCCTACACTCCCAGATCTTCCTCCAGACGGGCCGCCGCCACGGCGCGGACCCGGGCCGCCAGCCGGCAGGATTCCCGGCCGGCGTGGACCACGATCACCTCCGAGAGGTCCAGATCATCGAGCGCCGAGCGGATCGAGCGCGTGACCTTCGGGGCCGTGGTGCGCTTGAACTCGAATCCGATCCGGCGGCGGCCGCGGGCGATCAGCAGATCGAGCCCGGCGCCCGTGTGCGTCGCCCAGAAGTGCGCCTGATCGTCGTCGAGGCCCAACCGGTCGATGATCGTCTCCAGCAGGAATCCCTCCCAGGACGCGCCGCACCCGGGATGCGTGTCGAGCGACCGCCGGTCTTCGATGCCGAGCAGGGCGTGCAGCACGCCGGCGTCGCGCAGGTAGATCTTCGGCGCCCTGACCTGGCGCTTGGCGACGTTCGCGTGCCAGGGTTGCAGTTGGCGCACGACCAGCGCCCCGGTCAGGAGGTCCAGGTAGCGGCGCACCGTCGTGTCCGCCACGCCGAACGATCGCGCGAACTCGGAAGATCTCCAGATCCGCCCGTGCCAGTGGGCCAGCATCGTCCAGAACCGGCGGAGTGCCGGTCCCGGCGGCCGGATGCCGAGCGCCGGCAGGTCGCGCTCCAGAAACGTCCGGATGAAGCTCCTGAGCCAGAGGAAGGCAGCCGGGTTCGTGCGGGCCAGCCACGCCTCCGGGAACCCGCCCCGCAGCCACCGCCGGTCGAGGCGGTCGGGGCCGACTTCGTCCAGACCCAGCCCGCCCAGGGTGTAGTAGGTGATTCTCCCGGCGAGCGACTCCGACGACTGCCGGAGCAGATCCGGCGAGGCGCTGCCCAGCACCAGGAAGCGGGCGGGCCGGGGACGGCGGTCGGCCAGCACCCGAAGAACGGGAAACAGGTCGGGCCGCCGCTGCACTTCGTCGATGACCACCAGCCCGCGCAGTTCGTCCAGCACGAGACGCGGATCTTCCAGCAGGCGGTGGAGGTCGGCGGGGTCCTCCAGATCCAGTCGATGCGCGGGACCGGCGTGCGCCTGGATCACCTGCCGCGCCAGCGTCGTCTTGCCGATCTGGCGCGGACCGAGGATACCGACCACGGAGAACGAGCGCAGCCGCCGCCGGATTGCGCCGACGTGGCCGTCCCGGCGGATCACGGCCGAGTACTTTACCATGAAATCTCGGCGTAAACCGCCGATATTTCATGGTAAATGCCTTCCTCGTCCGCGCGCTCCGCCACGCCCGCGGTTCGAGCGCGGGGGAGAATCCGGACGCCCCGCGGGACCGCCCGCCGCCTCCGGCGTCGGTACCCGGACGCGGAAACGCCACCGGCCGCCGCCGCGCTCACGCGCCCAACTCCGACGCGTCGAACACCGCCGACACGTCGGCCGCGAAACCTTCGAGCAGCCGCGACGTGGCCGATCCGCCGCGCGGGAACACGCCGTGCTCGGCGTACACGCCGTCCTGCAGCGTGAACACGGTGATGGTTGCGTCCCGCGGGTCGACGATCCAGTACTCGGGAATCCCTCCCTCGGCGTAGTCGGCGCGCTTCTCGACCAGGTCCCGCGCCGGGTCGTCCGGACTGACGACCTCCACCACCAGGTCGGCGCCCAGCCAGTAGCAGTCCTGGTAGCGCGGGTCCGCGCGATCGCGGAGCAGCAGCAGGTCGGGTTCGCGGAACTTGCCCTCGCGCAGCCGCAACCGCAGCGCCGAGAACATCACGACGCCGCCGCGCGGCCTGACGTAGCCGCGGAACAGCACGTGCAGGAAGGCCAGGACGGCCTGATGCGTGGCGGTCGGCGTGGGCAGTTCCTCGACGTGGCCGTCGGTGAACTCGATCAGGCGGCGGCTGCGGTCCGTGAGCCACAGGTACGCCTCGTCGCTCCAGGCCCCCTGGGGCGGCAGGACGTCGCGCAGAAGGGAGGCCAGCGCGCGCCGGGACGCCGGCGCGGCCGCCGCGGGTTCCGGGGTCGGCATGGTCTTCATCGTAGCGCGTTTCGTCCGGCGCGCGGCAGGTGGCTCTGCGTCGAATCGCGGAACGTCACGAAATGGGTGAGCGCCGCCCGCGGGGACATCCACGCGCAAGTGCTCACGTCAGATGCCGCCACTGCCGCATCACCTCCATGCCTTCCTCCAGCAGCGCCCGTTCCCGGTGGCCGACGGCGGCGTCCGGCGCGAGGAGCACGTGCCGGGCCTCTCCGGGCTCGAGCTTCAGCATCCCGCCGCCGAGCGGATGCCCTTCGAGCTCGCAACTGAGCCGGCCGGCGGGCGAGTTCCACGCCGCCGCAAGCCTTCGTTCGGAGACGGCTCCGTCCCCGAACAGACCCGAACGGAGGTCCACGGCCAGAAGCGCGTTCGTGCACGCGCACCGGCCGCGGTTCTCGGCCAGCGCGGGTGACTTCCCGCTCATGTACGTCAAGACGAACGCGGGACGCCGCACGTCGGGGACCGTGTACCACGGCGTCCGGTTGCGGCACTTGTACGACGCCTTCGCCCGCCGGCCTTCCGGGGTGTCCAGGTACGCCCGGACGGTGGCGGGCACCGGGGCGCGCGGCGGTATGCGCAGCAGGAACACCGGTTCGTCCCGCGCCGCCCAGCGTTCGACGTCGGCGTCGTCGATCACCGCGCCGCGGACGTACTTGCCGTTCCGGATGGACGGCACCAGGAACTCGTCGGGTATCGCGAAGCGCCGCGCGTCGGACGGGCGGAGATGAAAGAAGCGATTCGCGCCGCTGACGTACCCGATGCCGACCCGCGCGACCTCGCCCAGGCGGACCGCGCCGGGCGCGGCCCCCAGGCGCTCGTAGAGGTTCCGGACGCGCGGAGGCAGCAGGAACGGCCGCAGCCGGCGGCGCCACCGGCCGCGCCACGCCGCGACGGCGATCTCCTCCGACACCGGCGGCGGCGTCGCACGCGGGTCGAACCGCTCGACCCGCGACAACCGGATGGCGCTCGCGCGCGAGCCCGCGTCGTCGGCCAGCAGCAGCCAGCAGTCTTCCGAGAGCCGCGGGAAGATCTTGTCCCGGACGGCCACCAGATGCACGGAGCCGAAGTTGGCGACCAGATGGTCCATGAGCGGGCCGGCGTACGGCGCATGCCCGATCTCGGCGGGCACGACGAACGCCATGCGCCCGCCCGGACGCAACTTGCCGGCCGCCGCCGCGATGAACGGCGCCCACGACGACGAAAGCCCGCTGAAGACGACGCCGAGGCGGCGGCAGAAGTCGAGCGCGGCCCGCCGGGTCGCACCGGCGAACCGCTGGTAGCGGATGAACGGCGGGTTGCCGGCGGCGCAGTCGAACCGGCGCCGGTCGGCCGCCGCCCACGTGAAGAAGTCACCCTCGACGATCGCGGCTCCCGGCGCGCGCCGGCGCGACTCCGCCGCCGACGCCGGGTCCCGCTCGACCCCGACGCTGTTCGGGTGGCGCGCCACGAACCGCCCGTCGCCGCTCGACGGATCGAGCAGACGGTCGGCCGGGTCTCGGACCGCCCACCGCACGAGGGCGTCGGCCACCGCTTCCGGCGTGAAGTAGGCCCCGAGCGCCTTGTCGTCACGCGGCATCGGTTTCGGCGTATCCGGGCGCGGGACGCGGCGACGCCGTCTGCCCCCACCGCGGCCGGACTCGGCCATCGGCGGGTCGCAGCCCCGAGAGCGGCGGCGTGGAGTCTTTCGCCACGGGCGGCTACGCCAGAATCCCCCGGATGGGGTGGCCGTCGACGTCGGCCAGGCGGAAGTCGCGGCCGCCGAAGCGGTAGGTCAGGTTGCGGTAGTCGAGGCCGAGCAGGGTAAGCACGGTGGCGTGCAGGTCGCGCACGGTGTGGGCGTTCTCGACGACGCGGTAGCCGTACTCGTCGGTCCGGCCGTAGACGAAGCCCTTCTTCAGGCCGCCCCCGGCCAGCCACAGGCTGAACCCGTAGGGGTTGTGGTCGCGGCCGTCGGTCCCCTGCACGAACGGGGTGCGGCCGAACTCGCCCGAGAAGATGACCAGGGTCTCGTCGAGCAGGCCGCGGGCGCGCAGGTCCTTGACGAGACCGGCCACCGGCTGGTCGACGGTCAGCGCGTTGGCGGCGTGGCCCGCTTCGAGCCCGGTGTGCTGGTCCCACGGGTTGGCGGCCTGGCCCATGCCGTCGGCGCCGACCATGGTCAGCTCGACGAAGCGGACGCCGCGCTCGACGAGCCGGCGCGCCACGAGGCACTGGCGCCCGTAGGCGGCGGTGGACGCGACGGGCGAATCCAGGCCGTAGAGGCGCTTCGTGGCCTCGGTCTCGCCGTCGAGGTCGACCAGCTCGGGCACCGCGGTCTGCATGCGGTAGGCGATCTCGTAGTTGTCGATGGCCGCCTCGACCTGCGGGTCGCCGCCGATGCGGTCGAGGAAGGCGGCGTCGAGGTCGGCGACGAGGCCCAGGCGGTCCCGCTGCCGCCGGTCCGTCTCGCGGGGCCGCACGTTGTCGAGCGGCTCGGCGTTCTCGGGATAGAGCAGCGATCCCTGATGGACGGCGGGCAGGAAGCCGGCGCCGAAGACGTTGACGCCCCCCAGGGGGATGCCGCCGCTGCCGAGGACCACGAACCCGGGCAGGTTCCGGTTCTCGGTGCCGAGGCCGTAGGTCACCCACGCCCCCATGCTGGGGAACCCGTTGAAGGGCATGCCGCAGTGGAAGTAGAAGTTCGCCTGGGCGTGCTCCATGAACGGGGCGGTCATCGAACGGATGACCGTCAGCTCGTCGGCCACGCTCCCCACGTGGGGGAACAGCGCGCTCACGGGGATGCCGCTCTCGCCGTAGCGCGTGAACTCCCAGGGGCTCGGCCAGATGTTCCCGTCCTCGTTGAACATCGTCCGCTCGGTCGGGAACGGCATCGGCCGCCCCGCCTCGGCCGCCAGCCTCGGCTTCGGGTCGAACGAGTCGACGTGCGACAACCCCCCGGACATGTAGCAGAAGATGACGTTCTTCACCTTCGGGGGGAAGTGCGGCGGCTTCGCCGCGAGGGGGCCGTCGCCCGCGTCCCGGGCGCCCGCGTCCTGGGCGAGGCCCGCCCAGGACGGTTCGGCCATCAGCGCCGACAGCGCGAGGAGGCCGAAACCGGACGACGTCCGGCGCAGCATCTCGCGGCGCGTGGGAAACGGGCGGGGCGCGGCGTGGCGGCGCGGGTCGTAGCACATGGGGAACCTCGGCTACCGTACGAACAGGTATTCCTTCAGGTTGAACAGGCTGTGCGCGACGTCCTGCCACACCCGCGGGTCGTGGAGCAGGAGATGCGGGGCGCTGCCGCGCTCGGCCGCCGCCGCGTCGACGTAGGCGGAGATGCGCGCCCGCTCCGCCTCGGAGGGCCGGCGCGTCAGCGCCTTGAGGAACATGTGGTCGATGCGGCTCTCGACCGACCCCGCCTCGCCCGCGGCGAGACGCCGCCCCCATTCCGCCGCCTGCCCGATGACGAACGGGCTGTTGAGCATGGTCAGCGACTGCGCGGGCACGTTGGTGGCGTCCCGCCAGCCGCGCGTCGCCGCCGGCCGCGGCAGGTCGAAGACGTCCAGGAACGGGTTGTGCGCGTTGCGGCGAATCTCCTGGTAGATGCTGCGGCGCCCGTCGCCGTCGACGGGGCCGTTTTCCGGGTCGCCCTCCGTCAGCCCGTGCCGCTCGGCGTAATGCACCGGCACCGAGGGGCCGTACAGGGTCGGGTCGAGCCGGCCGGACACCGCGAGGACGGAGTCGCGGACGGCCTCGGCGTCCAGGCGCCGAAGGTTGGCGTGCTGCAGCAGCCGGTTGGACGGGTCGGCGGCGAGGGCCTCCGGCGACCCCCGGGTGCTCATCCGGTACGCGGCGGTCGACACGAGGCGCCGGACCAGCCGCTTGACCGACCAGCCGTCGGCCGCGAACCCCGCCGCGAGGTGGTCGAGCAGGGCGGGATGGGTGGGCGCATCGCCCAGGCGCCCGAAGTTGTCGACGGTGCGGACGAGGCCGTACCCGAACAGATGGCGCCACACGCGGTTCACCGCGACGCGCGCGGTCAGCGGGTTGTCCGGCGCGGTGACCGCGTCGGCGAGGCGCAGCCGGACCTGACCCGGATCCGGCCAGGGCCGCGCGTCGAGCGCGGCCAGGAACGCGCGGGGCACCGCCGCGCCGAGGTTCCGGTGGTTTCCGCGCACCAGCAACGGCTGGTCGGGCGCCGCCTCTTCGATTACCCCGGGGGCCCGGCGCGCCACCGGCACCTCGCGCTCCAGCCGCCGATAGCGCGCGGCCGGCGCGCGCAGGGCCGGCAGATCGTCCAGCGACCGCGGCAGCAGATCGGCGCGGACGAACTCGTCGAGGAACGCCGCCTCGGTCTCGGTCAGCGCGCCGCGCCTCCACCGCGACACCACGCCGCGCAGGCGCCGGCCGACGAGCGCGGCGAGGGCCTCGCGCGAGGCGGGCGGCGGCGCGTCGCCGGCCAGCAGGTGCAGCACCGGCAGGTCGGTGTCGCGCGGCGCCGCCTCCACGTCGTGGAACAGCACCTGCCCGACCCCCATCGACGAGCGGCCGTCGCCGCGCCGCGCCGGCCGGTCGGCCCGGGCGGCGTCCTCGGGGTCGAACGTGAACTGCGTCACGTCGTCCTGCGTCGCGAACTCGACGTACGCGGTGAACCCCTTCCAGAACGACGTGTCCCACTGCGCCCACGCCATGCGGTCGCGCTTCGGGCTGTAGCGCAGGTGGTAGATGCCGCCGCGCGGCACCGCGTAGTTCTCGATGATGAGATTGGCGAAGCTCAGGTTGCCGCCGAGCATCCGCAGGCTGACGTGGTCGTGGTCGATGGTGAACCGTGGGGTCTGCACGACCCCCGCGTGCTTCGACGACAACAGATGCGTGTAGACGCCGCCGGGATAGATGCCGTTCAGCAGCCGGCCGCCCCGCCACTCGATCGCGAACTCGCCGGGGGGCGCCGGCGCCTCGGGGCGGCCCGTGCCGTGCCCGATGGTCGAGGCGTAGTCGGCGCCCGCGAGGTCCCACGCCGTCTCGAAGCGCTCGCGGTTGAAGCGCTCGCGGCCGGCCGCCTCCGCCGCCCACCGGGCGCGCAGCTCGTCCCAGGCGCGCGCGAGGTCTGCCTCGTCCGCCGCGGCCAGCGCGCGCCACGCGGCCAGCGCGCTGCCGTCGCGCCCGGCCGGACGGCCGGTCCCCGCTGGCGCCGCCGCGCGCCCGGACGCCGCCTCCGCGTCCGCCGACGCGAGCAGCCGCGCGCCGACCGTCTCCGCCGCCTCGAGCCAGGCGTCGGCCAGCCCCTCGCGGATCTCCTGCTTCAGCGCCGCGAGGGCCTCCCGGTTGGTTTCGAGGACCGCCGGCGCGTCGATGGCGCGCTGCGTCGGGCGCGCGCCGTAGAGGGTGCCGAACAGCGCGTAGTAGTCCTTCTGGCTGATCGCGTCGAACTTGTGGTCGTGGCAGCGGGCGCACGAGACGGTCAAGCCCATGAACGCCTTCGACACCACGTCCACCTGGTTGTCGGCCCACTTGACCCGGTCTTCCCACGGGTCGACCGGTTGATAGCCGTGCTCGACGAGCCGGAAGTGGGCGGTGCCGACGATGGACTCGTTGGTCCGGCCCGCGGCGTCGAGCCGGGGCGCGGGCAGGAGGTCGCCGGCCAGGTGCTCGCGAATCAACTGGTCCCAGGGCACGTCGCCGTTGAACGCGCGGATCAGGTAGTCGCGGTAGCGCCACGCGAAGGGGACGTCGGGGTCGCCCTCGCTGCCGTGCGACTCGCTGTAGCGGAACAGGTCCATCCAGTGGCGCGCCCACCGCTCGCCGAAGTGCGGCGACGCCAGGTACCGGTCGACGAGGTCCGCCCAGGCGCCGGGGGCCGGGTCGGCCACGAACCGGGCGACCTCGGCCGGGGTCGGCGGCAGCCCGCGCAGGTCGAACGACAGCCGGCGGATCGCCGTGCGGCGGTCGACGGCTGGCGCCGGCTCGAGCCCCGCGGCCTCCAGCCGGGCGAGGACGAACCGGTCCACCGCGTCCCGCGGCCACGCCTCGTCGGCGACCGCCGGCGGGTCGGCCGGCGCCACCGGCCGCCACGCCCAGTGCGCGCGCCGCAGCTTCTCCAGATCGAAAGGCTCGGACGGGTCGGGCGCGCCGGCGGCCGTCGCGTCGTCGGGCCACGGCGCGCCCATCTCGACCCACGCGACCAGGCTCTCGACCGCCGACGGGTCGAGGGCGCCGGTCGGCGGCATCAGCACCGGCCGCCCCCGCACCCGCTGCACGAGCAGGCTCGCCCGCGGGTCGCCCGGCACGACCGCGGGTCCCGAATCGCCCCCCGCGAGCAGCCCGTCGCGGCTGTCGAGCCGCAGCCCCCCGAACGGCGTCTCGACCGCCGCCCCGTGGCACTCGAAACACCGCTCCGCGAGCAGCGGCCGAATCTCGGTCTCGAAGAACTCGATCTGCTCCGGGCCCGGCCCCGCCGGCTGGGCCCCGGCCCCGACGCCGACGGCCAGAGCGGCGGCCACGCCCAGGAGCGCTGTACAGGATCTGAATGTCATCTCGTCCGGCACTCTACCGTCAGGGCGACCGCGACGCAAGCACCGCCCGGATCTCCCGGTTTCCGCAACCTCATCCCCTGGCGCGCCCGACCGACATCGCCCTCAACAAAACCGACAGCCGCCCTCCGACATGGCGAAACGTTGTATGCTCTGCTGCGATTCCCTCATGAATGGACCGGCGACATGAACGTGACCGCATTTCACTGCGGGCCCTTCGCCAACGAGAGCGAACGCACGGCATTCGAACATCTCAGAAGCCGCATCCAATCGTCGCTCGGGGCCAGCGACGACCACTGGATACTGCTCACCAACCTCACGTGGTCGGTCACACACCAGTTCCAGGCGGACGAGATCGACATGATCGCCATCGGTCCGGCGGGCATGCGCGTCATCGAAGTCAAGCACTGGTCACGGCGATGGGTCGACGAACACCCGGACCTGGTGGACCAGGAAGCGGATCGGGTCACGAACAAGGCGCGCAAGATTGGAACCACTTCCCGCAAGGCCGTGCCGGACCTCGGTCGCGTGGATGGCGTGATTCTGCTGACGCGCGAATCGCCGGGCACAAGGGAGCTGGCCGGCCGGATCGTCAGGGGGGTACGGTTCTGCACGCTACGGGAGTGGCGCGAAGCAGTCGACTTCGACGCGACGCCGACGCTGCGCCCGCAACAGGTCGCGCGGCTCGGCCGTCTCCTGGAGCCGAAGAGCGCGGTCGCCCTCGACGGTTCCCTGCGGCGCTTCGCCGGCTACGTCAACCTGGAGCGTCGCACGCCCCCGACGGAGCGATTCCACCGCGTATACCGCGGCGTCCACGCCACCCGGCACGACAAGGTGCTCGTGCATCTCTACGACCTGTCCACGAGCGACGACCCGCGCACCGAGACCCGAGCGAAGCGGGAGTTCGAGACGTTGCACCGGCTGCAACTGCACCTCTGGGCGCCGCGAGTACTCGATTCCTGGCAGCCGGCGCGCGGCTACGCGGGCGAAATGTACTTCTTCACCGTCACCGACCCGCTCGCCCCGTCCGTCGAGGAGCGCGCGACGGATGCGTCGTGGAACACCGCGGCGCGGCTGGCCTTCGCCAGGGCTGCACTGGGCGCGTTGGACGATTTGCATGGCGAGACCTTGGACAACGCCCCGATCCTGCATCGCAACCTGACGCCCCTGACGGTCCTCGTCCGGCACGACAACACTCCCATATTCACGGGCTTCGAGTTTTCGAGACTCCCGTTCGAGCAGAGCGTGGCGTCGATGGGCCCACCGTCCGGGGAGTGGCCGCCGTCGACGGCGCCGGAAGTGCGCGCGCAAGGACTGCACGCGGCGGACGCCCGCTCGGATTGGTACGCGCTCTGCGCCAGCCTGCGCATCCTGTTCGAGGACCGGGACGACGAAACGTGCCGCTCGGCGCTCGAGGTGCTGGCTTCCGGGATGTCGGACGATCCGGGGCGCCGTAGCGAGCCATCCGTGCTCGACGCGCGCTTCTCGGCGCTGCTGGGCGAGTCCCGGCCCGCGCCGCCGCCGCCGCCGGCGCGGTTCTGGACGGAAGATCAGATCGTGCCGTTCCGCGGCGGCCACTACCGGGTGGTCGAACGCCTCGGCTCCGGCGGGGTGGGTACGACGTTCAAGGTCGTGCAGCTCGACCGTACAAGGAAGCAGGAGCTCGGCACCTACGTCGCCAAGGTGTGCCACGACGAGGAGGCGGGACGCCGGGCCGTGAACGCCTACCGGCTGGCGCGGTCGCATTTGCAGCATCAAGCCGTTTCCGGGATCTTCGAGGTCGCGTCGGAGTGGCGTGAGAACGAGTTCACGGCGCTCATGAGGTGGGTCGAGGGATCGCCGTTGCGCGATTTTCGCGGGGTCCTGCCGCTGCTCGTGGACGACCTCGACGAGAGATCCGCCGACGCGCTGGCCCGCTTCTGGCTCCGGACGATGTGCGAGGCGCTCGACGTGCTGCACAGCAACGGCCTCGTCCATGGCGACGTGAACCCCGGCAACCTGATCGTGTCCGGGCGCGACCTCGTGCTCACCGATTACGACTTCGTCGGACGAATCGGTGAGCCGATAGCCGCGCCGGGCGCCATGCTCTACTGCGCGCCGTCCTTCCAGACAGGCCGGGCGGCGTCCCCTTCCGACGACCTGTACGCGCTGGCGGCCAGCTTCTTTCACGTCATCTTCGATCACGAGCCGTTCCGCTGCGCGGCGACGGGCGCGCCGGCGAAGGAACACGGTCTGAACTGGGAAGCGGTGGAAGCCGGACAGCGGGAGGAGTATCCGACGGTGGCGACGTTCCTTGACCGCGCCACCGAGCCGGACGCAGATCGGCGGTTCCAGTCGGCGGCCGGGGCGCTGGCGGCGCTGGCCAAACCTCCCGAAGCACCCACGCCACCGGACCGGCCGCTCGTTCCCGTTCCGTCAGAAGCGGAGCCCCAGCTTGTTCCCGGGCCATCGTCCGTCCCCGTTCCGTCCCCTGGCGGACCCACGCCGATCGAGGCGCCCAATCCGCGGGCCGTACGCCGCACCGAGCGGGTGGAGTGGCTGAGAGGGTTGCTCCAATCCTATCCGGGCTCGCGGTGGGGGAACCAGGAGACGCGCGGGCTCGACAGCGCTTTCGCGGAACAGACGTACGTCGAGACGGCCCTGGAGCAGGCGCTGCACGACGATGTGCGGGCGCGCCGCGTTCGGCTCGTCGTCCTGTGCGGCAACGCCGGCGACGGCAAGACGGCGCTGCTCCAGCATCTCGCCGGGCGGTTCGGCCTCGAACGGCTCGCGTCGTCCGAGCGGGTGCTGGAGGGAAAAACGGACGACGGCCTGTGCGTGCGGATGAACCTCGACGGCTCGGCGTCGTGGCGGGGACGCTCGGCCAACGACCTGCTCGACGAGTTCCTGGCGCCGTTTCGGGAGGGGCCGCCAGCGGAGGACGTCGCGCATCTGCTGGCGATCAACGACGGGCGTCTGCTCGAGTGGATCGAGAACGTCGAAAAGCGCGAGCACGAGACCGCCCTCACGCGGGTGCTGTCCGAAACCCTTCAGCGGGTTCAGCAGGATCGGTGGACCAGCGCCTCCGCGGCCGCCACGGGTGACGAGGACGACGAGAACGCGTGCGAGTCCGGCGAAGACGCCCCGCACGTCCGGTTCATCAACCTCAATCAGCGGTCGCTCGTCGGAGGTGTGACGGCCGATGGGACGGACATCGAGACCAGCTTCCTGGAACGCCTCGTGGACCACCTGTACGGCGGCGACCGGGCGGCGGCGATCTGGGCGCCGTGCGCAACCTGCTCGGCGCAGGACCGCTGCAACGTGTTCCAGGCCAACCGGTTGTTCGGACCACCCGGCCTCCCCGGCAGCGCCGTCGCCGAGGCGCGTTCGCGCGCCCGCGAGCGGCTCTTCGAGGCGTTGCAGGCCGTCCACCTGCGCGGCGAGACACACGTCACCATGCGCGAACTGCGCGCCGCCCTCGTCTACATTCTGTTCGGCATCCACTTCTGCGACGACTATCATGAGGGCGCCGTCTCGACGCCCGTCCGGTCCTGGTCCTCGGTCCGTTCCCGCACCGATACGGAGTCGGGAACTGCGCCCCATCCGCTGCCCTACTGGAACCGGGCATTCGACCCGCGGTCCCCGCGGCGGCAGGGCGGCGTGCTCGCGGATTTGGCGCGCTTCGACCCGGCCCTCGACGCGCATCCGCAGATCGATCGACACCTGATGCGCCCGACGGGAGCCGGCGCGCCACGGGGTGGGCCGAGATATCCCGGGTCGAGCCTCGCTTCGGCACGGCGGCGCGCGTACTTCGAGTGGATCGAACGGGACATCGAATCGCTCGCCGGGGACCCGCACGCGCTCGAACTGGCCCGCGGCCGCCACCTCCGCCGGTTCCGCATGTTGCCGGTGGACGAAGGCGAGCGCTCGGCGGCGTGCCGGGAGCTCTGCGCCGGCATCGCCCGCCTGGCGACGCTGCCGCCGCGGGCGTACGACCGTCTTGGTGTCGTTCCCCTGCGGATCACGCCCCGAACCCCGACGGAAACGGCGTTCTGGATCGAGAAACCGGCGAATCGCTTCCGCCTCGAAGCGGACCTGCCGTCCGCACCGGCCGGTCTCGACCGGTTGCACCGGCAGGCGATTCTCGTCTACCGCTACGGGGATGGGCAAATGGAGCGTCTCCGACTCGGCGCGGAACTGTTCCACCTGTTGCTGGAACTGAGCGAGGGGTACCAGTTGGGCGACGCCTCGACAGACGACACGTTCGCGCACCTGTCCATCTTCGTGCAGCGCCTGGAGCGCGAAGACGACCGCCGGATGCTGGCCTGGAACCCGATGCGCGACGATACGATCCACGAAATAGCCGCGGAGGGCGGTTCCGGCGACGGACCGCAGCGGTTGGTCATTCGGCCACTCGCATGAGGTGAAGCACCGCATGGCGCATGCAGATCGAGAAATTGTCGAGAACGTACTGTCACCTGACATGGTGGAGGAGGTCTGGACCGGCAACTATGACAAGGTGCTGCCGGTTGCGCTGCAGAAATTCGAGATATCTGCGGTCCTTCCGGCCGTCTTCTACATGTTCCGCCACGGCTACCGGCGGGGAAGCGGGAAATTCCTGGCGACGTACGGCCCGTCGGGCGGCACGTCGGCTCAAAAGCGCCGGCAGACCACCGTGGACCGGATCGCCGCGACGCTCGCCGAGACCGACGAGTTGACCGGGTTCGATGGCGAAGCCGAGCAGGCCATCCTCGGCGATCTCCTGCTCTGCTTCTGCATCGAGAACATCCGGCACGGGCTCGGCCGCGACAAACAGGTGCAGCGCATCGCGCCGACTCACTACATGGCGAGCTGGATCGATCTGCCTTGGAACGTGTCGAACCTCCGCTATGTTCCCGAGATGATCGTCGCCATGCTCGCCAATCGGCGTACGGGCGATTACGTGACCCGGAGCGAGACGACCGACCGGCCGTCCCCCTTCCCGGTCGCGAACGGGTACGAAGACAACGTGCTGTTGCGTGCTTTCAGCCAGGGCCTCGAGCATCGTGGCGACTTGCGAGCGGACCTGACCTCCGATCGGTTCGACGACACCGACCAAACGGTGGGTCTGGACCAGCTCTTGACGATTCGTCTGGCTCTCCAGCTCGGGGCGGCGCCGACCAAACTGAGGGCTCCAAGGCAGGGCCCGGACGCGCATCGGATTTCCAACCAGCGTCCGATTGCGGAAGACGCGAGCCGCCGCTTCTCGGATGACATCCGCCGCTTCGTGCGCTCGTACGCCGATTCCGCGCCACGGCACGTCTTCGTCGACATGCTGGAGTCCTGCATCACGATCGGGTTGACCACCATCGTCACCAGTACCGTCGACGTGCTCTCCCTATGGGCAGTGACCGGGCGCGTACCGGCTCGTGACGCGCAACGCCCGGCGCCGTTGTTCGTGGACTGCTCCAATGGCGCGGACCGGCGGCTCAGGCTGCGGGCCGAGCAGTCGACGGACGATCTGATGCGCCGGCTGGAACGAGTTCCCGTCATCCTGATGGCGCTGCGCTTGCTGGATTACGAGGCCCGCTCCCGGCCGTTCATCAAGTCGCAGGAGGTCGCGACGCGACCGTACGCCACGGATTGGCTGAACCTCCTCGGCGATCTCGTCCACGGCCGCCATGCCGACGCACAGCGCGTCGCCTTCGCCATCGACGACAAGGCGCAAAAATTGGCCGACAGGGTGGCCGAGCACCGTGACGACGTCGCCGGCGTCCTTCGGGGTAACGCCGACGGTCAACGGCATTTCGTCTGGCGGCTCGCCGGTGGATTGATGGCCTTGAAGGGAGCGAATGACTTCCAGAAGAACTTCATCGGGATGGTCGATTCCGTGCTGGCCGCCGGGCGCCCGAACGGACTAGCCGTCAAACGCACGACGACGCGCGGAAGCGGTCCGGGAACCCGCCGACGCCGCGACGTACGCGCCCTGGTCTTCACCGATTCGGTGCTCGACTACCTCGTGCACCTGCACTTGCTCCCCGGTCCGACCGGCGGCGTGGACGCCAACATCGTCTCGTTCCTCGACTTCCTCCGCGAAGACTACGGACTCCACGTCGATACGGCGCCGCCGGGCATGACCATCTCCAACGAGGTTCTGGGGCGGAACCGGGCGGCGCTGGAGCGGCGTCTGCGCGATCTCGGGCTCCTGATCGGCGTCAACGACGCCGAGAGGATGAAGCGGCTCACACCCCGTTTCGAGATGGCCGGAGGGATTTGACGTGGAGTGGACGGCGCTGCACGGCAGCTTGCTCGGCCGCGCGTTCGAGCGCCTGCTCGGCCGAGCCGAGCGGGGCGCGATGGCGTTCGTGCGTTGCCTGGCCCCGGAGGTGGTGGCCATGCTGGCCGCCGACGATGCCTTCTCGCCGACCGGGTGGCGGACGCTTCGGGTGGCGGACAGGGAAGACCCCGCCGGGAGAACCACCGACGCGGACACGGCCGTCGAATTGCGCGAGACCAAGGCCGAACCGACGCTGCTGCTGGTCGACACCCGGCGGGCGGGGGCCGGCATGGACGGCATCTACAGCGCGGCGCGCGAGGTCAGCGAGACCGAACTGTTCACCGACGCCAAGCGGCTCGCGGGCGTCGAGCTGGCGAGCCCGCACCGAACGTACGCCGAACGCGCGATCCGCCGGGCGCAGGGTGTGGGGCGCCACGACAGTGTATCGCCGTGGGTGGAGTTCGACTTTCTCTGTCGCGCCGCCGCGCACCGGCGTCACCCCGGCGAGTACCTGCACCTGCTTGGTCTGTGGCCGGTGGCCGCGTCAGCAGACGAAGACCCGAACGTGGAACTGGCCGTGGCGCGCCGGTTCGTGGATCGGCTGCTGGGCGCCGCGGTCACCGGCATCGCCGTCCCCTGCGCGCATCGCGTCGCTCCGGATCGCGGCCACAGGGCCGCAACGGCGTGATCTCGAGCGCTTTCTCACGGAAGCGGCGACCCGGCCATTGCGCGATGCCTTGCAGACGCTGGCCGACCAGCGTCACTTGTGGGTCGGCTCCGTTCGGGTCGACCCGAGCGATACCATCCAGGCCATCGAACTCGCATCGTGGCGCAACCGGAACGGAACGATCACCAGATGGTCGGGGCTGGTGGAACCCTCCGAGGCGACGGCCCCGGAGCTCGTCCTCAAGCCCGACGTCCAGTCCGCCAAGGAGTACTCGAATCTGGAAGTCCGGTGGAGGACCCGTCCGGCCGACCTGGAGAAGAACACCGTCGACTACCGCGTGGCGGTGCTGACGGACCAGGACGAGGAACTGGCCGCGCGCGACGTCCGCCACTCCGCCCGCCAGCAGGAGAAGTGCCGGTTCAGCAACGACGACTTCTCGGCGCTGAACGAGGACGCCCTGCTCTCGGCCCGCGTCGTCGTCTCCGTCGTCGGCCGCGATGAGATCGACCGGCAGGAGAGCGAGGAGTTCGTCATCCGGTTCGGCGAGCCGCGGGAGACAACCGCCGGGGGCGCGGGCCGGCAGGTTCGCACGTTCAGCGAAGGGCTCATCGAGTTCCCGGGACGAGAAACGGTGGCCAGCGTCGCCGAGAACCCGACCTGCGTCACCGGTGACTCCAGGGGTTTCATGGTGTTGCGCCCGCCCGACTCTCGGTTGCGCAAGAGCTTTCGCGTGTTCCGCCCGCCGTTGATCCACGACGCGGAGAACGAATGGACGAGCCGCCAGGGCGCTCTCGGACGCTGGCGCGTGCGCGTCCGGGCGTCGGGAGAGCGGGCGGCGACAATGGAGTTCGTACCCGCCGAGGGCGGCGGCGGAACGGCGTGGGGCCGCATCGTCACGGCCAGCCGGCGCTTGGCGGAGCGGTTCCGGGCTGGCGGGGGCGGGGTGGGCCAAGTCCACGACGACCAGTCGAAATCGTTCGACACAGTGAAGGAGTACGTGCTCGCCTGGACGGCGCTGCTCGACGGCGGTCAGCCGGTGCTCGCGATCTGCAACACGGTCGAAGTGCAATCGCTGTCGGGCCGGACGATCGGCCTGATCGTGCTGCCCACGCATCCGTTGCGCGTCGCCTGGCTGGCCGCCTACGACAACCTCCTGTTTCACGCCGTCTTCGAACAGGAGCAGGCCCCCAGACAGGTACTGGATGAACTGAAGGGGCTGGACGGCGCGATGTTCCCCGCTTTCCTGCCCAACCCGGCGGGCGGGGCGTTCGTCTTCGCGGACACGCTGGGGTTCCACGCGGTGGGCATGGTGCCCGACCATGATCGTGAGCCGAAAGCAGCGGTGGCGGTGCTGGCCTGTGCTCTCGGCGAGAGCGATTCGGCCGGCGCGCCGACCGTCGGCGAGCAGAGCGGAGCGGTCCTCGGGAACGAGATCGTCAAGTACTTGGAGTGCCACGAGTCATCAAGATCAAGACTGCTACGGGTGCACGCTCTTCGGGCCGGCGACGGCCTGACCATCGCGCGAGCGCTCGGCCGGGTCCACCGCCATTACGGCGACCCGGACGAGGAAGCGGCCGATGGCGGGGACGCCGACATCGAAACGGCGGCCGCGCCCGCGTTCTCGCTCGACCTGTATCCGTCGCCGGAGCAGCGCGTCGTCGCCGGACGGTTCATCGCAGAAGCGCGGGAAAAACGCCGTAGCGGCGCCGGAGTCCTGGCGGCCGACGACCAGTGGATGCTGGAATCGATCAGCCTGCCGGGCGGCGTAGCCCTGCCCCGGCTACGGTGGGCGCGCAAGGAAACCGTCGACCCGAAAACGGCGGCGCACGTCGCGGTCGCGTTCGACACGTTCGACTCCCAGGTCGGGATCGACACCGGCGCGCCGTCGACCGCGCCACTCCGGGCGTTCGGCCTCCTCTCTTTCTTCGAGCGCCGTTTCACGGCCGCACCGACTCCTTCGTGGCGCAGCGTCGTGCCCCGGTCCGGCGGCGGCGAGAAGCACCCATCGGAGCGGGGACACACCGAGCGGCTGGACCGCCTGGTCCAAAAGATCGGCGACGCCGTCGCGCGACACGTCAGCTCAAGCACTACTACCAGCGACGTGGGGCAGGGAACGCCGATGCTCCGCACCACGATCCTGCCCGAGAAGGCGGACAACATCCGGGAGCTGCATCGGCTGTGCGACTGGGTGATCACCCTGGACCGCAACGCCGGCATCGAGTACTTCGATTCGCCCCGGGACAATCGGGAAATCTACGATGCGTACGTCATCGACTGCGTGCCCGAGCGCGAGGATCTCGGCTGCCTGCAACTGATCACGTCGACCGGCAACGTGGAGGAAGTGCACGACCTGCTCGATGGCGCACTCGTGCGGATGGGGCTCAGCCGCACACGGCGGAACGCCGAGTTCCTTCTGGAGCACCTCAAGTCGCTGAGCGGGCGGCTTGCCATCCGTCTCACCGGCAACGTCGCCCCGACCTCGGAACTGATCGCGCTGGCGATCGCCCACGCCAACTGCCGGCGAGCGCCAGGCGGCGACGCCTGCTGGGCGCCACTCGACCGCGGTTTCTTCGTGCCGGTGGACGACGTGCTCGACCTGCTGCCTCCGCTACGGGGTGCAGGATCGACAGCGCCGATAGCGGAAAACGGCGGGATGCGTCCGGACCTGATCCACGTTTCGACGCAGCCACGCCGGGGGATCGTCTTCCAGTTCATCGAGGTGAAGCACCGCCTCCATCTGCGCCAGGCGCGCGCGCCGGATCTGCTGCGCAGGGTGCAGGAACAGACCGACGCGCTTCGTTCGCGATGGCACGAATGGTACGGTCACGAGAGCGTGTACTCCGCGTTCCGGGCGGTGCGGCGCGCCAAGCTGGCACGGGTGCTGCGTTTCTACGCGGACAAGGCGCACCGGCACGGGTTGTCGGCGGAACGCTACGGAGAGCTCGTCGCCGAGCTCGATCGCATGGTCGAAAGGGGTGCGGACTACGCCATTCACACCACCCCGGACGGCGACCGCGGCTGGGTATTCTGTCCGGAGTATGCAGGACGGAAGCCGCTGGAGATCTCGCCGGCGAGTTCGGGCGCGCGAATCTTCCTGTTCGGTCCTGGCGAGTTGCCGGATGCCGGTTTCCGCTTCGGGCCGGACACCGACGCGGCAGGAAGCGCGCCCGGAGCCGGGGCGTCCTTAGGGGACGAACCCGTGGGAGGCCCGTTCCCTGGTGGCGTGTCGCCGACGGTCAACGGGGAAAGCCGGGCATCCGGCGGGGCCGCACAAGGCGCCCGCGAAGGAGGCGGAAACGCCGAAGGAAGCAATTCCGGCGCAAGGTCGACAGATCCCGACGACGGCAATGGAAGTGCGTCCGGCAGCAATGGAGACCCGACAAGCGGAACGACGGAACCCGATGGCGCCACGACGCTGCCGGACAGCGAGACTGCCCCGAACCGCAACGCGACGCCGGATATTTCTGCGCCAATCCCCACCGTCGCGCTGGGCACGGACACCCTCACCAGTGCCGACGTGCATTGGTCCTTGACCGTCAGGGGCAATCCACACCTTCTGATCGCTGGTCTGCCGGGCATGGGCAAGACGACCTGTCTGCTCAACCTGTGCCGCCAGATGGTGACTGCCGGCGTCCACCCGATAATCTTCTCCTACCACCAGGACATCGACGAACGGCTTGTGGACCTGGTAGCCCCGGTACGGTTCATCGACTTCGACGGACTTGGATTCAATCCGCTGACGGTGACGAATCCCGAATCGGCGCGCGCATATCTCGACGTCGCCGGATCGTTGCGGGACATCTTCGCCGCCATCTACCCGGAGTTGGGCGATCTGCAATGCGAGAGCATCCGCCGGGCGATCAAGGAGAGCTTCGCCGAAGCGGGGTGGACTGGAACGGAAGCGGGAACCCGGGAGCCGGCGTTCGGTCGTTTCGTCGAGATTCTGCGCGCCGAGCCGAAGCCGGACCGTGGACTGCGTACGTTGCTGGCGCGCCTGACCGAGCTCGAGGACTACGGTTTCTTTGAGATAGGAGAAACACGCGAGAGTCTCTGGGAGAGCGACCGGCCTACCGTCGTTCGCATCCACACGACGCAGAACGACGCGCTGCAGAGAGCATTCGCCTCGCTCGTGTTCTACGGCCTCTACAAGGACATGTTTCGCCACGGTATTCAGGAGCGGATCACCCATGCCTTGATCTTCGACGAGGCACACCGGGCCGCCGGTCTGAAACTGATCCCGACGATGGCGAAAGAGTGCCGGAAGTACGGCATCTCGCTCGTACTCGCCTCCCAGGAAGCAAGAGACTTCGACGTGTCGTTGTTTTCCGCCGTCGCCAACTATCTCGTGCTGCGCCTGACCGAGACGGATGCGAAGTCTCTTGTCCGAAACGTCGCGACGGCCCGCCAGGAACGCACTCTGATCGACAAGATCAAGCAGATGGCTCGGTTCAGAGCTCTGTATTTCTGCGAGGGAAGGCAACGGCCTTCGTCTCTCGGTCTCCGGTCCCTGGACTGAAGACGCGGCCGTGACGCATGGATGACCACCGTTCGGCGACCCGCCGAACCAAGATCGCGAGCATCGGGCCTTGGCCTCACGCGCCGCTCCGCCTGATTGAGTGTTCGGCGACCCGCCGAGCGGAGAGGACAAAGGGATCAGCGCGTGCCGGGGGCCGGCAGCGGCCGGGCCTGCGCGGTCCCGCCGCTGATCCGCGGGCGCAAAAAGGGGTCAGCGCGGGCCGGAGGCCAGCAGCCGGTCGGCGACGCGGCGGGCGAGGGTGCGCGAGAACGCGGCGCGGGCGGACGGGCTGCCGGCGGCGAACAGCCGATCGAGATCGGCGCGGGCGACGCCGGGACAGACGCCGCTCCGCTCGGCCGGCCGGCAACCCGCGGAGGCCGCGGCGGCCGGCCGCCAGATGGCCGCGCGGTCCCGCCGGTGGTTCGTCCAGACTTCCTCGACGCCCATCCGGAAGTACGGCCCGAGCTTGTGGCGTGACGCCCGGCCGCGGTCGATCTCGACGACCAGGGTCGGCGGCGGCAGGCCGGTGCGCACGTCGACGTAGCCTTCCACGTGTTCCACCGCGCGCGCCGATGCGGCGTCGAGATAGAAGCTGGCGTCGGCCTCGAACGCCCCGTCGCCGCTCAACAGGCGCAACGCCCCGGTGAACCGCCACGAGACGACCCGGCCGCAGGCGGCGAGCGCGTCCTCGAGGCGGCCGAAGAACAGGGAGACGGCCACCGCCGGCTCTTCGTGCGCGACCCCGGGCTCGGACACGAACTCGGCGAGACCGGTGCGCTCGTCATACCGGCAACGGGGCGCATGGTCGTGACCGGTGAGCCGGTCGAAGAGCCCGCGCGGCATGGCGACCTCGATCCGCACCGGGGCGTCGGGACCCGCGGCCGGGGGCGGTTCGCCGGCCGGCGGGCGCCGGACGTCCGGCGCAGGGGGCGAGGAAGCCACGTCCGCCATGCTACACCGTGCGCCGGGTCCGCGTCGGCGGTCCGCGAAACGAAGCGGCGGGGGCGGATTCGGCGCTACCAGCCGTGGCGGAACGCTCCGCTGCATTGCGAGCAGCGATGCAGCCCGCCGACCGCGTTGTTCGTCGGCGCCCTGCTCACGCCCGCTGGCGCCCTCGACGTCCGCTGGCGCTATCCGGGCGCGGCGCCACGCGGGGTTCCACCACGGGCCGTTGCGGCAGGTCCGACGGGCCGCGACTCCGACCGGTCAGCGCCGCGGAGGGCCGGATTGGGCGCGACGGCGCAGGTCGGGCAGGCCGCGGCTCCGACCGGTCAGCGGCGCGGAGCGGCGAGGATCCGCGCGGCGACGCGGCGGGCGAGACGCCGGACGTGCCGGGTGCGCTCGGCCGGGTCGGCCGCCGCGCAGAGCGGCGCGAGGTCGGCGGCTTCCAGGCCCGGGAGGACGACGCTGGCCGCGGCCGGCCCGAAGCCGCCGGCGGCGGGCGTCCAGATACCGGCGCCTTCCTGCCGGTCCGACGTCCACACCTCCTTGACGCCCATCCGGAAATAGGGGGCGAGCTTGTGCCGCGACCGGCGGCTGCGGTCGATCTCGACCACCAGGTCGGGCGGCGGCGCGCCGGTCCGCACGTCGACGTATCCCGCGACGCCGCGATCGCGCAACGTGCGTTCCGCGGCCGGGTCGAGATAGAAGCTGGCGTCGGCCTCGAAGGCCCCGTCGTCGCTCAGCAGGCGCAACGCGCCCGTCGCCCGCCAACCGACGTGGTGTCCGCGGTCCGCGAGGACGTAGCGGATGCACGACACGAGATCGCCGACGGCCCAGGCCGGCCCCTCGTGCGCGATTCCGGGTTCGGCCACGAACTCGGCGAGTCCCGCGTGCTCGTCGTAGCGGCAGCGCGGCGCGTCGTCGCCGCCGGTGAGGCGGTCGAAGAGCCCGCGCGGCATGGCGACCTCGATCCGCACCGGGGCGTCGGGGCCGCCGGCGGGGGCCGGCCGGCCGACCGACTCGCACACCGCGCGCATCTCGTCGGACGGGGCCGGCGGCGACGCCATGCCGCCATCGTAACACCACGCCCCCCGCCACGGCGGGGGATCCGGCGCACGCGCGGTCCGGCGCCGGGCGCCGCCCCCGGGAACCCGACGCACGCCGACCCGGTGCGGCGGACGGCCGGCGGCCCGAAGACCCGGGTATACTGGGCGCCGATCAGATTCCCAGAGGCGCCATCTCCAATCCAGCCGAACCCCGCCGGCCGCCGGTCTCCCCCTCGGTCGATCGGCCCATGTTCGGCATGACCCTGATCTGCCTGATGGGGGTCAGCATTCCGATGCTCGCGGCGCCGGAGACGGCCGGCGGCGCCGTGTCGGCCGCCTACCAGTGGATCGCGCGGGAGCTGGGTCTCGTCTACCAGTGGGCGACCCTGCTCACCCTGGGGTTCCTCGGCTGGCTGGCGTCGAGCCGCCACGGGACGCGCGTCCTCGGCCGGACGGCGGAGCCGGAGTACGGCAACGCGAGCTGGATGGCGATGCTGTTCTGCGCCGGCATCGGCGGGGGGCTGCTGTACTGGAGCACCATCGAGTGGGCGTTCTACGTCGACCAGCCGCCGTTCGGCGTCGAACCCGGCAGCGCCGCGGCGCGCGAGTGGGCCGCGGCCTACGGCATCTTCCACTGGGGGCCGTCGGCCTGGGCCCTGTACGCGCTGCCGACGGTGGCGATCGCCTACCCCTACTACCGCTACGACCTGGCGCGCCTGCGCCTGTCGAGCGCCCTGGTGGGACTCTTCGGCCGCGGATTCCCGGACCGGCCGTTCGGGCGCACCGTCGACTTCTTCTTCGTCATCGCCCTCATCGGCGGCGCCGGCACGTCGCTCGGGCTCGCCACGCCGATGCTCGGCGCGGTGGCGGCCCGGCTCTTCGACGTCGACGAGTCCCTCGGCCTGACCTGGACCCTCACCGGCGCCTGCACGGCGCTGTTCGGGGCCAGCGCGTACCTGGGCCTCGACGGCGGCATCAAGCGCCTGTCGAACGCCAACCTCGTCCTCGCCGGGGTGTTCCTGGCCTGGGTCCTCGCCGCGGGCCCGGCCCGGTTCGCCCTCGAGCTCGGCACCTCGTCGCTGGGGCTGATACTGCAGCACTTCGTCCGCATGAACACCTGGACGGAGCCGCTCGCGGACACCGGCTTCGTGGAAGACTGGACGATCTTCTACTGGGCCTGGTGGCTGGCCTACGGCCCGTTCATGGGGCTGTTCGTCACCCGCATCTCCCGCGGCCGCACCCTCCGCGGGCTGATCCTGGGCATGGCCGGCTTCGGCACCCTCGGCTGCGCCGCGTTCTACGTCGTCTGGGGCAACAGCGTCCTCTGGCTGGACCTGCACGCGGGACTCGGGCTCCTGGAACTCGTCCGGGCCGGCGACGCGGCCGCCGCCATCGCCGCCGCCCTCGGCGCCCTGCCCGGACAGCCGGGGCCCCTGATGCTCTTCCTGGCGCTCGGGTTCGTGTTCGTGGCCACCACCTACGACTCGGCGTCCTACTCGATCGCCGCGGCGGCGACCCGCGGCCTGCGGCCCGGCGCCCATCCTCACCGCGCCCACCGGCTGTTCTGGGCCGCCGCGCTCGCCTTCCTGCCCGCCGCCCTCATCGTGATCGACAGCCTGCGGGCGGTGCAGTCGGTGGTGCTGCTGGCGTCGTTGCCGCTCCTCGTGGTCGGCGTCCTGGCCGTGGCGTCCCTGCTGCGTTCCCTGCGGGACGACGGCGAGCGGGACGAGAACGGGGACCGGCGGCCCCCGGCGAGCGCCGGCGGGTCGGCAGGGGGGAACGCCGCGCCTTGACCCCGAACCGCGCCTGTGCGATGTTTCCGCGTGGAGAAGCGCGCATAGACGAGACCGCGCCGCCGCGGGCTCGAAGGAGGTTGCAGATGACTTGTCGACGGCTCCGTGCGTCGGTCGTTCCCGTCCTCGCGTTCCTCGTCCCGGTCCTGGCCGCCGCGTCGGCCGCCGGACAGTCGGCCCCCAGGACCCCGTGGGGCGATCCGGACCTGCAGGGCGTCTGGTCGTCGTCGGGGGCCACCCCGATGGAGCGGCCGGACGAGTACCAGGGCCGGGCGACGCTGACCGACGAAGAGGTCGCGGCGATTCGCAGCGAGACCGACGCCCGCGACCAGCGACTGCTGGCGGCCGACGCCCAGCGCACCCGGGCCGGCGGCAACGTCGGCGCCTACAACAACTTCTGGATGGAGCGGGGAGCGCGGACGAACCGGACGTCGATGATCGTCGACCCGCCGAGCGGCCGCTTTCCGCCCCTGACGCCGGCCGGCGAGCGCGCCCGGAACAGCCGGCCGCGGGGCGACGACACCTGGGAGGACCGGCACATCTGGGAGCGCTGCGTGACGCGGGGCGGGATGCCCAACGCCATGTTCCCGCGGTCGTACAACAACAACATGCAGGTGTTCCAGGCGCCCGGGTACGTGGTGATGCTCCTGGAGCAGGTGCACGAGCTGCGCGTGGTGCCGCTCGACGACCGTCCGTTCCCCCCGCCGCACGTCGGCCAGTGGAACGGCATTTCGCGCGGACGCTTCGAGGGCGGCACGCTGGTGGTCGAGACGAGGAACCTCGACTCGCGGGTGAGCGCGCTGCAGCCGTGGTCGGTCTTCAACTCGCACGACGGCTCGGGCGAGGGACTGAGCCTCGTCGAGCGCTTCACGCGGACCGGTCCCGACAGCCTCGAGTACGAGGTGGAGGTCTCCGACTCGCAGATGTACACGCGGCCCTGGACGGTCGCGTACCCCTTCTGGCGGTCCGACCAGTTGATGTACGAATACGCCTGCCACGAGGGCAACATCGGGATGGAGGGCATTCTCTCGGGCGGCCGCGCCGAGGATGCGGCGGAAGCCGCGGCGGCCTCGAAGCAGTAGCGGGAGGGCGCGGACCCGCGCGCCGTATCGAAGCCGATTCCGAGGACGGCCGGTGATGGAAGTTCGACGTTTGTCCGGACGGCGGCTGGCCGCCGCCTTCCTGCTGGCCGGTCTCGGCGGGGCCGGCGCGGGGCCCGACGCCGCCGCGCAGGAGGCGGCCGACCCCGGGACGGCCCTCGCCGACGCGGTGCGGCGGGGCGACCGCGAGGCCTTCACGTACCTGCTCGACCGGCGGGCGGACCCCGACGCGGCGGGCGACGACGGCTCCACCGCCCTGCACTGGGCCGCGTACCTGGACGACGCGGAGGCGGGCGCGGCCCTGCTGCGGGCCGGGGCGCGGGCCGAACCGAACCGCTACGGGGTGACCCCGCTGGCCCTCGCCGCGCAGAACGGCAACGCGGCGATCGTCCGGCAGCTCGTGGCGGCCGGGGTCGACCCGAACGATCCGCGTCAGGCGGTGAACACGGGCGAGACGGTGCTGATGCACGCGGCGCGCTCGGGACGGGTCGAGGCCGTGCGGGTGCTGGTCGAGGCGGGGGCCGACGTCGACGCGCAGGAAGGCTGGAACGGACAGTCGGCGCTGACGTGGGCGGCGGCGGAAGGGCACGTCCCCGTCGTGGAAACCCTGATCGCGGCCGGCGCCGACGTCCACGCCCGTTCCGGCAGCGGCGCCACTCCCCTGCTGTTCGCGGCGCGCAAGGGCAGCCTGGAGACCGTCCGGGCCCTCCTCGCGGCTGGCGCCGACGCCGACGGGCGGCGGCCCGACGGCGCCGGCCCGCTGCTCGCGGCGGTCGTCAACGGGCACGAAGACCTCGTGGACCTGCTGCTCGAAGCGGGCGCGGACCCCAACGCCGAGGGCGGATCGACCCGGCTGACGGTGCAGGGCATCCGCGCCGAGCCCATGCCCCTGCGCATCCGCAAGCTCGGCTACAGCGAGCGCGAGTCGGAGGGGATCGTTCCGGGCAACGTCTTCGGCCGGCCGCTGCAGGCGGCCGTGCACGTGGCCAACTGGCACGTCAGCGACCAGTTCATCTCGGTGCGCATCGACCGGCTGCGGGTCCTCCGCGCGCTGCTCGCCCACGGCGCCGACGTCAACGGACGGAACTCGATGGAGGAGCCGCGCTGGTCGGGCGCGCGGTACCGCCGCCACATGACCGGGGCCACCGCGTTCATGCTGGCCGCCAAGTCGGCCGACGTCGAGGTGCTGCGGCTGCTGCTGGAGCACGGCGCCGACCCGGCCATCGACACCGAGGACGGCATCACGCCGCTGATGGCGGCGGCGGGCATCTCCTGGGCGTCCAACCAGGACCGCGCGAGCGAAGCGCAGGTGCTGGAGACGGTCCGGCTGCTGGTGGAAGAGCTGGGCCTCGACGTCAACGCGGTCAGCGACGTGGGCGAGACGCCGATGCACGCGGCGGCGTACCGCGGCGCCAACAGCGTCGTGCAGTACCTGTTCGACCGGGGCGCCGAGCTCGACGTGGCGGCCCTGGACGGGCGCACCCCCCTGCGGGTCGCCGACGGCGTCGAGTACGGCAACTCGTTCGCCGCCCATCCGCGCACGGCGGCGCTGCTGCGGCGGCTCGGAGCCCGGGAGATCCCGTGTCCGGCGCCCTGCGCGGCGGCCATCCCGGAGGAGGCGCTGAAGCGATGACGGGTCGAAACGCGGCGGCGGCGATGCGCCGGGCCCGCCGGGGGCCGGTCCCGGCCGCCCTTGTCTCCCCGGCCGCCCCCGCGGACCGGATCAGGGTGTCCCACCCGTTCCGATCTTCGAGGCCGGTCCTGGCCGCCCTTCTCTCCCTGGCCGTCCTGCCGGCGGCGCCGAACGCGGCGGCAGCGCCGAACGGGGCGTCGGCGGGCGCCGAGACCCGGCCGGTCCCGGCCGCCCGCGAGACCGCGAACGAACCCGCGCCGCGCGCGGTCCTGCAGCGCTACTGCTTCGCCTGCCACAACGCGCGCACGCGGACGGCCGGGCTGGCGCTCGACGTGCTCGACGCGACCCGGCCCGGCGAGCACGCCGAGGTGTGGGAGGCGGTGGTCCGCAAGCTGCGCACGGGGGCGATGCCCCCGGCGGGACGGCCGCGGCCCGACCGGGCGACCTCCGACGCGGTGGCGGCGCGGCTCGAGACCGCGCTCGACCGCGCCGCCCGCGAGAACCCCGATCCCGGCCGCCCGACGCTGCACCGCCTGAACCGGACGGAGTACCGCAACGCGGTCCGCGACCTGCTGGCGGTGGAAGTCGACGCGGCGCTGCTGCCCGCCGACAACGCGGCCTACGGCTTCGACAACAACGCCGACGCCCTCACCCTGTCGTCGACGCTGACCGAGCGGTACCTCGGGGCGGCGGCGCGCATCGCGCAGACGGCCCTCGGCCGGCCGCGGGGAACGCCGGCTCCCGAGACGGTCTTCGTGCCCACGGACCGCGACCAGGGCGTGCGGATGGTCGACGACCTGCCGTTCGGCTCGCGCGGCGGCGCCGCGTTCCGCCACCACTTCCCGGCCGACGGCGAGTACCTCTTCGAGATGCGGCCGAAGGAGAGCGGCGTCGCCGGCGGGTTCGAGGGCGTCACCGCCGAACCCCATCAGCTCGACGTGAGCATCGACGGCGTGCGGGTCTGGAGCGGCGTCGTGCGGCAGCCGGAAGAGGCACGCGGCGACGAGCGCAACCGGCTGATCCTGGAACGCATGCGGTTCCGGGCGCCGGTGACCGCGGGCCCGCACCTCGTGCAGGTGTACTTCGCGGCGAAGACCTCGGCCTACGTCGAAGACCTGTTCGACCCCGACCTGCGCCGCGACCCGTACCGGGCCCGGAACGGCGAACCGGCGGTGTCGAGCGTGACCATCACCGGGCCGCGGCCCGGGACCGCGTCGCCCGGCGACTCGCCCAGCCGCCGGAAGCTGCTCGTCTGCGCGCCGGCGCCGGGAGACGCGGCGGAGGAGCAGGCCGCCTGCGCCCGCACGATCGTCTCGACCCTGGCCCGGCGCGCCTACCGGCGCCCGGTGACCGCGGCCGACCTCGAGATGCCGCTGGCGCTGTACCGCGCCGGCGCCGGCCGCGGCGGGTTCGAGGCGGGCATCGAGATGGCCGTGCGCGGCATTCTCGTGAACCCGAACTTCCTGTTCCGGTTCGAGGACGAACCGGCGTCGGTCGAGCCGGGGACGCCGTACCGCGTCCCGGACCTCGAGCTGGCCTCGCGCCTCTCGTTCTTCCTCTGGAGCAGCATCCCGGACGACGAGCTCCTGGCGGCGGCCGCCGCCGGCAGGCTGCGCGACCCCGACGAGCTGGCGCGGCAGGTGCGCCGGCTGCTCGCCGACCCGCGCTCGCAGGCGCTGGTCGACAACTTCGCCGGCCAGTGGCTGCACGTCCGCAACGTGGAGGGGTTCCAGCCGAGCCCCGAGCTGCTGTTCCGCTTCGACGACAACCTGCGGCAGGCGTTCGAGCAGGAGACGAAGCTCTTCTTCGACAGCATCGTCCGCGAGAACCGCAGCGTGCTCGACCTCCTCGACGCCGACTACACGTTCCTGAACGAGCGGCTCGCCCGGCACTACGGCGTTCCCGGCGTGCGCGGCGCGCGCTTCCGGCGCGTGTCGCTGCCGGCCGACAGCGTACGGCGCGGGCTGCTCGGCCAGGGCTCGATACTCACCGGCACGTCGCGCGCCAACCGCACGTCGCCGGTCATCCGCGGCAAGTGGATCCTCGAGAACGTCCTGGGCGCCCCGCCCCCGCCCCCGCCCCCCGACGTCCCCGATCTCGTGGAGGAGCGCGACCCCCGCAAGGTGCTCCCGATGCGCGAGCAGATGGCCGCCCACCGGGCCAACCCCGTCTGCGCGGCCTGCCACGCCCAAATGGACCAGCTCGGCTTCGCCCTGGAAAACTTCGACGCCATCGGCGAGTGGCGGGACGTCTACGCCTCGGGCCTGCCCATCGACGCGTCGGCGGAGTTCCCCGACGGCGCCGCCTTCGACGGCCCGGCCGAGCTCCGCCGGCTGCTGCTGAGCCGCGCCGACGACTTCCTGACGACGGCGACGGAACGGCTGCTGACCTACGCCCTCGGCCGCGGGCTCGAAGCCGCCGACATGCCCGCCGTGCGCGGGATCAAGCGCGGCGCCGCCGAAGACGATTACCGCTTCGCGTCGCTCGTCGAGGGCGTGGTCGCGAGCCTCCCGTTCCGGATGCGCATGGCGCGGGAGCGCACGGACGGATCGTCGAACGAGTGAGCGGCGGCCGGGGTATGATGCATCTTCCCGGCGGATGACCACGCCGTGCGCCGGCGCGCGCCGCGGACGGCGTTCACGGCGTCGGGACGGCGGGAGACGTTGGACCGGAACGCGACGGGACGGGCCGAGCCGGGCCCGGGGAGCTGGTGCGATGGTGATCACGAAGCTGACGCTGCCGAGACGGACGTTCCTGCGGGGCATGGGGACCACCCTGGCCCTGCCGCTCCTCGACGCGATGACGCCGGCGCTGTCGGCGCGGGCGCCGGTCGCGCCGCGGTTCTCGGCCGTCTACGTCGGCAACGGCATGAACATGCGGGACTGGACCCCGCCCACCGAGGGCGCGGGGTTCGCGCTCTCCCCCATCCTGCGGCCGCTGGAGCGGTTCCGCGGGCGGACCCTCGTCCTGAGCGGGCTCGACAACTATCCTGCGACCGACCAGGGCGACACCGGCGGCCAGCACCCCCGCGCCGCCCCCGCGTTCATGAGCTCGGTCCACCCGAAGCAGACCGAGGGCGCCGACGTGGAGGCGGGGACGACCGTCGACCAGGTGATCGCCGAGCGGATCTGCCGCGATTCGAAGCTGCCGTCGCTTGAAGTTTCGGTCGACCGCAACGACGTCGTCGGCGCCTGCGACCACGGCTACGCGTGCGCGTACATGAACTCGATGTCGTGGAAGACGCCGACCCGGCCCCTGCCGGCGGAGACCAACCCCCGGTTCGTGTTCGAGCGCCTCTTCGGTGTCGGCGACACCGCGGAAGCGCGCCGGGCCCGGGTGGAGGAGGACCGGAGCATTCTCGACGGCCTGTCGCAGGAAATCGCCAGGCTCTCGGGCCGGCTCGGGGGCCGCGACCGCGCGAAGCTCGACGAGTATCTGGGGACGGTCCGCGACGTCGAGCAGCGCATCGCCCGCGCCGAGTCGACCAACCGCGACTTCGCGGTCCCGGACCGGCCGGCCGGCGTGCCGGAGACCTTCCGCGAGTACGCCGAGCTGATGTTCGACCTGCAGGTCCTCGCGTTCCAGGCCGACGTCACCCGCGTCACGTCCTTCATGATGGCCCGCGAGAACATCAACCGGTCGTACGACGAGATCGGACTGCCCGAGGCGCATCACTCGATGTCGCACCACGGCAACCACCCCGGGAAGATGCAGGACTTCACGAAGCTGAACACCTACCACGCCGACACCCTGGCGTACTTCCTGGACCGGCTGCAGTCGATCCCCGACGGCGACGGCACGCTGCTCGACGGCGCCGTGGTCCTCTACGGCAGCGGCATGAGCGACGGCAACACCCACAACAACTACGACGTGCCGGTGGTCGTGGCCGGGGGCGCGGAGCGCGGGCTGCGGGGCGGCCGCCACCTCGTCTACCCGAAGGGAACGCCGCTGGCCAACCTGTCGTTGAGCCTGATGGCCAGGTTCGGCGTGCGCATGGAGCAGTTCGGCGACAGCACGGGCCGCCTGCCGCTGCTGTCGGGCGTGTAGGGAAGCGAGGCGCCGCGCCGCCCGTCGGTCAACCCGGGCGCCCGCGGCCGGAATCTGCGCCGCCCAACAGCCCGTGGCGAAAGTCCCCGTTACGCCCTCTTCACGCCTCGTCCGGCGGGCGTTCCCTGTCCGCCGGACGTTCCCGGTCCGCCGGCGCCCGCGCCGTTCGCCGGCGCCCTTCGGGCGCGGTGCGACGCGGGGTTCGGCCCCGGGCTGTCAAGGCCACGCTCGCGCGCAGCCCCTTCCACGTGCTGCCGCACATCGCCACCAGGACCAGCGCGAAGGGGAAGCCGGTCGCCAGGGCCGCCGCCTGCAGCGCGACGAGCCCGCCGCCGAGGAGCAGCGCGACCGCGACGATGCCCTCGAACGCGCACCAGAACACCCGCTGCACGACCGGCGCGTCCAGCTTGCCGCCGGCCGTGATGGTGTCGACGACGAGCGAGCCGGAATCGGACGAGGTCACGAAGAAGATCACGACCAGCACGATGGCGATGCACGACGTCAGGCCGGCGAGCGGCAGCGCCCCGAGCATGGCGAACAGCGAGAGCTCCGGCTGCTGCGCCTGCACCGCGGCGACCACGTCGGGATAGCCGTCGCGGGCGTACTGCAGCACCGCCGTGCCGCCGAACGCGTTCATCCAGAGCACGGAGAACAGCATGGGGACGAGCAGCATGCCGCCGATCAGCCCGCGCACCGTGCGCCCCCGCGAGACGCGGGCGACGAACGTGCCGACGAAGGGCGACCACGAAATCCACCAGGCCCAGTAGAAGGTGGTCCAGCCGTGCACGAAACCGACGTCCTCGCGGCCGACCCAGTTGCTGAGCGGGACGATCTCCGCGGCGTACCGCCCGAGGCTCGCACCGGCCCCGGCCAGGACGGCGCGCGTCGGCCCCACCGCCAGCACGAACCCCAGCAGCAGCAGGGCCAGCAGCAGGTTGATCTGGCTGAGCCGCTTGACGCCCTTGTCGAGCCCCAGGACCACCGACGTCAGCGCCATGCCGGTGACGCCGGCGATCAACGCCACCTTGGTCGCGCCGGTGGCCGGGACGCCGAACAGGTGGGCCAGTCCGGCCGCCGTCTGCTCGGCGCCCAGGCCGAGGGACGTGGCCAGTCCGAACAGCGTGGCGACGACGGCGAGGGTGTCGACGACGTGGCCGAAGCCCCCCCACACCGCGTCTCCCAGCAGCGGATGGAAGGCCGACCGCAACGTCAGCGGCAACCCCAGATTGCCCGACGCGAAGGCGAGAGCGAGCGCGACGACCGCGAAGATGGCCCACGGGTGCAGGCCCCAGTGGAAGATGGCGGCGGCCATGCCGAGGCGCGCCGCGTCGGCATCGGCCCCGTCGACGCCGAGCGGCGGCTGCAGGAAGTGCGCGACGGGCTCCGCCACTCCGAAGAACATCAGGCCGATGCCCATCCCCGCCGCGAACAGCATGGCGAACCAGGCGCCGGCGGAGTAGTCGGGCCGCGCGCCGGGGCCGCCCAGGCGCACGCCGCCCATCGGCGTCACCAGCAGCACGAGGCAGAAGAGCAGGAACAGGTTGCCCGCGCCCATGAACACCCAGTCGAACGTCGAGGTGAGCCAGAGGCGCAGGGCCCCGAAGGCCGCCGCGGCCGACGCCTGGAACCCCAGCACGGCGGCGACGAACCCGATGGCGGTCAGGCTGGAGACCAGGAAGACCGGGTTGTGGACGTCGAGGCCGAACCACTCGACGTTGTCCCGGCCGATTTCGTAGTCGGTCTTCGCGATGACCGTCATGACGGCCCGCGGCGGAACCCCCGCGCCGCACCGCGCCCGGAGGGCGCCAGCGAACGCCGAGGTGCGCCAGCGGGCGAAGAACGCCCGCCTGACGAGGCGTGGGAAGGACGCATAACGGGCATGTTTCCACCGCGGACCGCAAGCGGCCGCGGACCGCGAAACGGTCCGGCGGACAACGCAGTCGAGCGGGCGCGGCGCCGCCCGCAACGTCGCGGGGCGTTTTCACCACCGGCCGACACGCCGCGGCCCCGCGGCGGGAGCCGGGGCTCGCGGAAGACGGCCGGGGCGTTCCCCGGCCGTGCGCCGAGGAGCCGCCCTTCGCGCATGGTCATCGGCGGTCAGCGTATCACGAGCGCCGCTCGCGGCCCGGGACCCGCTTGCGCCGGGGCGCAAGCGGGTCCATCATGGAGGAGCGATACGGACGACAGCGGAGGCGCCGCACCCATGACCGACCACCACGCCGCGTCCGCCGGGGACGCCGCCCGCCGGCCCCCCGGGCTCCCGTGACGAGGCCCGACCCCCCGCGGCCCCGCCCCGCGGGCCGGACGGCGCGGCTGACGAAGGCGTTCGTCGGTCCCCGCCGGGCGGCCCGGCGGCCATGCCCCGCGGGGCGGACGGCGCGGCTCCCGGCCGCGCTGGCATCGTGCGTCCTGCTCGCGGCGGGCGCGACCCGGGCCGCGCCGCAGGAGCCGGCGCCCGCGATCGACGGTCCCCCCGCCCCGGTCCCGCCGGCCACCATCACCCGCGACGCCGACGGCGGGGCGACGGTGCGCGCCGTCCGCCTCGATGCGCCCCTGCGGCTGGACGGTGTGCTCGACGAGCCGGTCTACGCCCGCGTCGAGCCGTTCGGCGGCTTCATCCAGCAGGCCCCCGACGAAGGGGCCCCGGCCACCGAGCCGACCGACGCCTGGATCTTCTTCGACGACGAGTCGATCTACGCGGCGGCCCGCGTCTACGAGTCGGTTCCCGAGTCGGCGTGGGTCGCCAACGAGATGCAGCGCGACTCGTTCCAGCTCATCAACAACGACGGGTTCATCGTCGTGTTCGACACCTTCTACGACCGCCGCAACGGCTTCGCCTTCCGGGTCAACCCCATCGGCGGGTTCAGCGATCGGCAGGTCACCGACGAGGGGAACCCGAACTCCGACTGGAACCCCGTCTGGGACGTGCGCACCGGCCGCTTCGACGGCGGCTGGACCGTCGAGATGGCGATCCCCTTCAAGTCGCTCCGCTTCCGGCCCGGCCCCGCGCAGTTGTGGGGCATCCAGGTGGGCCGCGACATCCGGTCGAACTTCGAGGAGTCGTATCTCACGGCGGTGCCGATCTCGGCCGGGCCGGGACAGTACCGCCTGTCGGTCGCCGGCACCCTCGTCGGCCTGGAGGTGCCGGAGGGCAACCGCACGTTCGAGATCAAGCCCTACGCGATCGGCTCGCTCAACACCGACCGCACCACCGCGCCCCCCATCTCGAACGACGCCGGCGGGAACGGCGGCGTCGACGTCAAGTACGGACTCACCGAGAACCTGACCGCGGACTTCACCATCAACACCGACTTCGCGCAGGTCGAGGTGGACGAGCAGCAGATCAACCTGACGCGGTTCAGCCTGTTCTTCCCGGAGAAACGCGAGTTCTTCCTGGAGAGCCAGGGCATCTTCGACTTCGGGCGGGCGGGCGGCTTCGGCGGCTTCGGCGCATCGACGCGCGGGAACCTCACCGGGGCGCCCGGCTTCTCCGGACCCGGCGACACCCCGACCCTCTTCTTCAGCCGGCGGATCGGCCTCGACGCGGCGGGGCGGACCGTGCCGATCCTGGGCGGCGGACGCCTGACCGGCAAGGTGGGCGACTTCAGCGTCGGGGCCGTCAACATCCGGACCGGCGACGAGCGGGCCGACGCCACCAACTTCAGCGTGCTCCGCGTCAAGCGCGACGTGCTGCGCCGGAGCCGCGTCGGCGCGATCTTCACCAACCGCTCGGTCTCGCTGCGCGGCGACGGCGCGAACCAGGCGTACGGCGTCGACGGGGCGTTCTCGTTCCACGACGACGTGAACCTGTACGGCTACTACGCCCGTACGAACACGCCGGGCCTCGACGGCGACGACCGGAGCTACCAGGCCGCGTTCTCCTACGAGGGCGACCGCTACGGCCTGCTCGTCGACCACCTGCTGGTCGGCGGCAACTTCAACCCGGAGATCGGCTTCATGCGCCGCGACGACTTCCGGCGCACCTACGTCTACACGCAGTTCAGCCCGCGGCCGCGCCGCCTCGCCGCGGTGCGGCAGTTCACCTGGGGCACCGGCCTCGACTACGTCGAGAACGGCGCGGGGCAGGTGGAGACCCGCGTCCTGCACGGACGCTTCCGGACCGACTTCGAGAACAGCGACAGCCTGAGCGCGGACGTCCAGCAGGCCTACGAGTTCCCGACCGAGCCCTTCGAGCTCGCCGGCGAGGTGACCATTCCCGTCCGCGGCTACGAGTTCCGGGACTTCCAGGTGTCGTACCGCATGGGGCCGCAGCGCCGGCTGGCGGGCAGCCTCTCCCTCCAGCACGGCGAGTTCTTCGACGGCCGCATCACCGCGGTCGGCTACTCGCGCGGCCGCCTCGAGGTCACCCGGCGGTTCGCGGTGGAGCCGAGCGTCTCGCTCAACCGGATCACGCTGCCGCGGGGAGGGTTCACGGCCCGGGTGGCCACCACGCGGCTCACCTATACGTTCACGCCGCGCATGTTCGCCAGCGCGCTGCTGCAGTACAACTCCACCAACGACGTGCTGAGCACCAACGTGCGCCTGCGCTGGGAGTACCGGCCGGGGAGCGAGCTGTTCGTCGTGTACAACGACCAGCGGGACACGTGGCTGAACCGCGGCTTCCCGCGGCTCGAGAACCGCGCCTTCGTGGTGAAGCTCACCCGGCAGTTCCGCTTCTGAGCCGCCGGCGGCAAGGCGGCCTCGGCGCCGGGCGCCTGCGGATGCCGGAAATCGGCGGGCGCATCATGAACCGCCACCGGCAGGCGGCCCCGGCGTCGCGGGGAACGCCCTGAAGAGCGCCGAAGGCCGCCTGCAACGCGCGGACGAATGTCGTATCTTGACCTCACGGCCCGGCGACGCCGCGGCCGGTGGCCCTGTTCCCCAAGGAGAGCTTTGATGCGCAACCCCCGCTCCCTGCCGCACGCTTTTCCGCGGCGCGCGCTCCGCGCGTGCCTCGTCGTCGTGCTGTCCGCATTCCCCGCCGGCCTCGGCTCACAGCCGGAGAAGAGCGGCGCGGCGGACGGCGCGGACGACGAGGGGCTGCCGCTGGCGGTCGACCGGTGGGTGCCCATCGACATGACCGAGGGAAGCTGGATCTCGCTGGACGTCAGTCCGGACGGCGAGACCATCGTCTTCGACTACCTGGGGGACCTGTTCACGATCCCGATCGCCGGGGGCGACGCGACGCAGCTCACGTCGGGGATGGCCTTCGACGCGCAGCCGCGGTTCTCGCCCGACGGCGCGCGCATCGTCTACACGTCGGACGCCGACGGCGGCCAGAACGTCTGGATCCGGTCCCTCGACGGGTCGGAGACGAAGCGGATCTCGAAGGGCGCCGCCAACCGCGCGGAGTCGCCCGAATGGATGCCGGACGGCGACTACGTCGTCGCCGCGATGGGCGACTTCCGGGGCCGGGCGCTGCCGAAACTCAAGCTGTTCCACGTCGACGGCGGCAGCGGGATCCAGCCGGTCTCCGAGCCCGACGACCTGAAGATGCTCGGCCCCGCGGTGTCGCCCGACGGCCGCTACGTCTGGTACTCCCGGCGCACCGGCGACTGGACCTACAACGCGCAGTTCCCCCAGTACCAGATCGAGGCCTACGACACCGAGACCGGCGAGCGGTACACGCGGTCGTCGCGCTACGGCTCGGCGATCCGCCCGACGCTGTCGCCGGACGGGCGCCGGCTCGTCTTCGGCACCCGGCACGACGACCACACCGGGCTCGTGCTGCGCGACCTGGAGACGGGCGAGGAGCGCTGGCTCGCCTACCCGGTCCAGCACGACGACCAGGAATCGCGGGCGACGCTGGACGTGCTGCCGGGGATGTCGTTCACGCCCGACTCCCGCCATCTGGTCGCTTCCTACGGCGGAAGGATCTGGAAGCTGCCGATCGCCGGCGGGCCGGCGGAGGAGATCCCGTTCCGCGTGCGGTTCGACCTGGCGCTCGGGCCGCGGGTGGACTTCGACTACCCCGTCGCGGACTCCCCGACCTTCACGGTCCGCCAGATCCGCGACGCGGCGCCCGCCCCGGACGGCGACCGCCTGGCGTTCACCGCCCTCGACCGCCTGTGGGTGTCCGCGGCGGACGGCTCGAACCCCGAGCGGCTCACCGCGGCCGACGTGTCGGAGCACTTCGCGGCGTGGTCGCCGAACGGCGACTGGATTGCGTATTCCACCTGGGACGGGAACGCCGGCCACCTCTACAAGGCGCGCGCCGCCGGCGGCGGCGACCCGGTGCGCCTGACCCGCGACTCCGCCGCATACTTCGCGCCGGCCTGGGGGTCGGAGGACCGCATCGTGGCGCTGCGGGGGCCGGTCCGCGCTTACGAGACGCAGGGGGAAGGCGGCGCGCCGGGCACCGAGATCGTCTGGGTGCCGGCGAACCCGGAGGGCGACGCCGGCGGGCCGGCGACCCTGGTGGCGCCCACCGACGGGCGCTCGAACCCCCACTTCGCCGCGGACTCCGATCGGATCCACCTGTTCCGCGCCCCGGATATGCTGGTCTCGATCCGCTGGGACGGCACGGACGAGAAGGAGCACCTGAAGGTGCGCGGCCCCACGCCCGGCGGGTTCCGCGAGGGGCTGCCCCCGACGACCATCGAGATGGCGCCCCGGGGCGATCAGGCGCTGGTCGAGCTGCAACGGCAGATCTACACGGTGACCGTCCCGCGCATCGGCGTGACGCCGACGATCGACCTGTCCGACCCGGACGACGCCGCCTTCCCGTCCCGCCGGTTGACGAGCGTCGGCGGCGAGTTCCCCGCCTGGGGCGCCGACGGCCGCACCGTGCGCTGGTCGCTGGGCAACGCGCACTTCGCCCACGACCTCGACGCCGTGCGGGCCTGCGAGGAGCGGGCGGCGGCGGAAGACGACGCGGCCGGAGCGGACGCGGCGGACGAGGCCGGGGAGGCCACGGACGAGGCGGACGCCGGGGAGGAAGCGGCGGCCCGGGAGGACGGCGCGGGCGCGGCCGAAGCCGGCTCCGGGCAGGAGGACGAGGACTGCGGGGCGGTCGAGCACCGGGTGGTGATCGAGGCGGCGCGCGACCTCCCGGACGGCCTCGCGGTGCTGCGGGGCGCGCGCGTCATCACTATGAACGGCGACGAAGTGATCGAGGACGCCGACGTCGTCGTCCGCGGCAACCGCATCGAGGCGGTCGGGCCCCGGGGCGCGGCGGCGGTCCCGGACGGCGCGGCGGTCCTGGACGTCGCCGGGCGCACCATCGTGCCCGGCTACGTCGACACGCACGCGCACCTGCGGGCGCGGGACCGGTTGCATCGGACCGACGTCTGGCCCTACCTCGCCAACCTGGCCTACGGCGTCACCACGACGCGCGACCCGCAGACCGGCAACACCGAGGTGCTCTCCTACTCCGACATGGTGCGCAGCGGCGCGGTGCTCGGGCCGCGGGTCTACTCCACCGGGCCCGGCGTCTTCTGGCAGGACGGCATCGACACCGCCGACGAAGCGCGGGAGGCGCTGAAGCGCTACGCGGACTACTTCGACACGAAGACGATCAAGATGTACGTGGCGGCGGCGCGCAGGGGCCGCCAGCACATCATCATGGCGGCCCGCGATCTGGGCCTGATGCCCACGACCGAAGGCGCGCTCAACATCCGGCAGAACCTGACCGAGACGGTGGACGGCTATCCCGGGCTGGAGCACTCGATCCCGATCTTTCCGGTCTACGGCGACTACGTGAAGCTGTTCGCGGAGACCGGCCGGGTCTACACGCCGACCCTGCTCGTCGCCTACGGCGGTCCGTGGGCCGAAAACTGGTTCTACAGCCGGGAGAATCCGCACGACGACGAGAAGCTGCGCCGCTTCGTGCCCCACGACGAGATCGACGCGCGCACGCTGCGGCGCCGGCAGTGGTTCCGCGACGATCAGCACGTGTTCTCGCGCCACGCGGAATTCGTCAGGGATCTGGTCGCAGGCGGCGGAAAGGCCGGCGTCGGCAGCCACGGCCAGCTCCAGGGCCTGGGCTACCACTGGGAGCTGTGGGCGATGGCGTCGGCCGGGATGGACGAACACGACGCGCTGCGCATGGCGACGATCTTCGGCGCCGAGGCGATCGGGCTGGACCGGGACCTCGGCTCCATCGAGGCAGGCAAGCTGGCCGACCTGGTGATCCTGACCGCCGACCCGCTCGACGACCTGCGGAACACCAACGCCATCGAGCAGGTCATGCTGAACGGCCGGCTCTACGACGGCGACACGCTGGACGAGGTGCATCCGCGCCGGCGTCCGCTGGCGCCGCTCTGGTGGTGGGACGACGAACCGGAGGGCGTGCCGGGGGTCGCCCTGCGGCAGTCACGGTCCGGGCACGATCGGTAGCGCCAACGCCTCACGCGTCATTGCGCCTCGCGCGGCTCCGGGAGACGGGTGGGTCGCCGCCCGGAAGTCCCGGCCGCGCGAGCCGGGTTCGTCGTCGCCTTCCCGCCGGGTCAGGCTGCCGGCGCGACGGCGGCACGGATCGGGAAGCCGAACCGATGGTCGACGCCGATGACGCGGGTGCTGCGCGTCATCGGAGGCGCGACGGCGGCACGGACCGGAAAGCCGAACCGATGGGTTCGATCCCGTATCCCGCTCGTGACACGGCCGGCGGCGGTGCGGGCCCGGCGCTCGCCCCCGGCGCCCGCGTCGTGGTCCGCGACGCCGAGTGGGTGGTCCGCCGCATCGACCGCGCGCCGGACGGCGGCTGGCGGCTGGTGTGCGACGGCGTCTCGGAGCTGGTCCGCGGGCGCGAGGCGATCTTCCTCACCACCCTCGAGCCGGACGTCCAGGTGCTCGACCCGGCCGCGACCCGGCTCGTGCCCGATGCGTCGCCCGGCTTCGCCGACAGCCGGCTCTATCTGGAGAGCCAGCTCCGGCAGGCGGTCCCCAACGACGAGCGCATCCACGTCGCCCACGGGGCCGCGATGGACCCGGCCCCCTACCAGTTCGAGCCGGCCCGCCAGGCGCTGCGCCAGCCGCGGCAGCGCATCCTGATCGCCGACTCGGTGGGACTCGGCAAGACGCTCGAGGCGGGCGTCCTGGCCGCCGAGCTGATCGCCCGCGGGCGGGGGCGGCGCATCCTGGTGCTGGCCGTCCGGAGCATGCTCGCGCAGTTCCAGAAGGAGTTCTGGAACCGCTTTACCATACCCCTCGTGCGGCTCGACTCGGTCGGCATCCAGCGGGTGCGGAGCCGCATCCCGGCCAGCCACAACCCGTTCCACCACTACGACAAGGCGATCGTCTCCATCGACACCCTGAAACAGGACGCCGAGTACCGCACGTATCTGGAGCAGGCGTACTGGGACGTCATCGTCATCGACGAGGCGCACAACGTCGCCGACCGGGGCGCCGGCGGCGCGCCGGGGGCCGCGCACGGGCGGACCTCGCTGCGCAGCCGCCTCGCCCGGCTGCTCGCGCGCCGCTCCGACACGCTCGTCATGCTCTCGGCGACGCCGCACGACGGCCGGGCGCGCAGCTTCGCGAGCCTGATGAACATGCTGGACGCGACCGCCATCGCCGACCCGGACGACTACACGCAGGACGACTTCCGCGGCAAGGGGCTGGTCATCCGGCGCTTCAAGAAGGACGTCCGGAACCAGGTGCGCGACGCCTTCCGCGACCGGGAGATCGTCCGGCACCGCTTCCCCGCCTCGGCCGCGGAAGAATCGGCCTACGAGGCACTGCTCGCGGTGCGGATGGCGGGCCGCGGCCCGGCGCCGGCCGCCGGGCCGTCCGGGTCGGCCGCGCCGGCCGCGCCGGCCGCCGCCGCGGTTTCCCCGTCCGGGCCGTCCGGGCCGTCCGCGCCGGCGAGACGCGACCTGTTCCTCGTCACCCTGGAGAAGGCGCTCTTCTCCAGCCCCGCCGCCTGCATCGCGAGCGTCGACCAGCGCCTCCGCCGGCGGGAACGGGAGGCACGCGGCGGCGGAACCGGCCGGGCGGGCGAACCGCCGGAAGCGCCGCCGGCGCCCGACGCGCAAGTGGCGGCGGAAGTCGCGTCGTTACAGGTCCTGCGCCGCGCGCTCGCCGCGATCCGCCCCGGCGACTACGCGAAGTACCAAGCGCTGCTCACCGCCGTCCGCGGCGGCCGGCCGTTCGACTGGCGCGCGGACGACCCGGAGGACCGGCTGGTCGTCTTCACCGAGCGGATCGAGACGCTGGAATGGCTGCGCGCACGGCTCGCCACGGACCTGCGGCTCGGCGCCGAGCAGGTCGGGACACTCCACGGCGGCCTGAGCGACGTGGATCAGCAGCGGGTGGTCGAGGACTTCGGCAACCGGGCGCGCCCGCTGCGCCTGCTGGTCTGCTCCGACGTGGCGTCGGAGGGGATCAACCTGCACTACCAGTGCCACCGGCTCGTCCACTTCGACCTGCCGTGGTCGCTGATGGTCTTCCAGCAGCGCAACGGCCGGGTGGACCGCTACGGGCAGGAGCGGACGCCGCGCATCGTCTACCTGGTGACCGAGAGCGCGAACGAGACCATCCGGAGCGACACGCGCATCCTCGAAGTGCTGGCCGACAAGGACGAGCAGGCCCACCGGAACCTCGGCGATCCGTCCGTCTTCATGCGCGTCTACGATGTCGAGGCCGAGGAGGAGATCACGCGGCGGGCGGTCGCGGCCGGCGAGCGGGCCGAGCGCTTCGACGCGCGGCTGGCCCCGGCCGCCAGCGAAGGAGACGACCTGCTGGCCCTGTTCCTGGGCACTGGTCCGGCGCCTTCCGCCGCCGGGTCCCGGTCCGGCGGCGCGCCCGATGCGGACGGCGCGGCCGGGGCGGGCAATGCGACCGGCGCGGGCGGCGCGCCCGATGCGGACGGCGCGCCCGGGACGCCCGATGCGGCCGGCGTGACCGGGACGGGCGCTGCGACCGCTACGGCCGGGGCGCACGATGCGGACAGCGGCCCGGCGCCGGTGACGCTGTTCGAGAACGACCTCGCCTACTGCGAGGCGGCCTTGCACCGCCTCCGGTCGAAGGACCGCGCGCTGCGCTTCGAGACCGACGCCGACGCCGGCCTCCTGACCCTGGACGCGCCCGACGACCTGCGCCGCCGCTTCGACCAGTTCCCGCGCGAGGTCTTCCCCGCGAACGGCCGCCTCGCGCTGACCGCCGACCGGCGCCGGATGCGCGGCGCCATCGCCGACAGCCGCCGCGACGAAGCGGCGTGGCCGCCGGTGCACTACCTGTGGCGCCTGCACCCGGTCGTCGGCTGGCTGAACGACCGCATGCTCGCCGCGTTCGGCCGGCACGAAGCGCCGGTGCTGGCCGGCGTCCCGAACCTCGCCGGCGACGAGACGGTGTTCGTCCTCTCGGGACTCGTCCCCAACCGCCGGAGCCATCCCCTGCTGTACGAGTGGGTCGCTGTCTCCTACCGCGGGGGGCGCCGCGAAGCGGTGGTCCCGTTCGACGAAGTGCTCGCGCGCACCGGCCTCGGCCGCGAGGCGGTCGCGAACCGCGGCCGGCCGGCCGACCTGCCCGCGCTGCAGCGCCTGCTGCCCGACGCGGTGGCGCAGGCCCGCGCGTGGGTCGTCGAGCGCCGGCGCGACTTCGAGAACCGCGTCAACGACAAGCTGAACCGCGAGCTGGCGGCGCTCGAACGGTTGAAGACGCGCCAGCTCCGCCAGCTCGAGCTGGCGCTCGAACGGTCGGACCGGCCGGAGGCGTTCAAGCGCGCCCGCGAGGAACGCGGCCGGCGCGACGTCGAGGCGATCTTCGACGAGTACTACACCTGGATCGAGGACACCATGACCACCGAGCCGCAACCGTGGATGCGGGTCGCCTGCGTCATGACCGGGGATCCGGAGGGCGGGTGACGCGCGCAGCGGTAGAATGGGCGTTCCTGGAGGAAACCATGACGAAATCCGCCGGAGCCGTGCCCGTGGATGATCCGGAAGAACGCGACGGCCGCAAATTCGCCCGGGTGCTCACGACCGGGTGCTCGCAGACCGTGCAGCTCCCGAAGGAGTTCCGGTTGGACACCGACCGCGTGATCGTCCGGCGCGAGGGCCGCCACCTGGTCCTGAGTCCCCCGTTCAAGGACTGGGACGACTATTTCAAGAACGGCGCGCCCCTGCCCGACGACTTCGTCGAAGCGATGGAAGAGCTGCGCAGGGACGAACTGCCGCTCGAAGAGAGGGAGCCGTTCGATTGAGGGTCATGCTCGACACGAATACCTGCATCTATGCGATGAAACAGGTCGAAGGGTTCAAGGCCCGGCTACCGCTCGGCGACTGCGGGATCTCCATCGTCGTGCTGGGCGAGCTGGAGTGGGGCACTTGGCTTTCGAATCGCAGGCAGGAAAGCCTCGCCGCCGTACGCGACTTCGCTGACGCCGTTCGAGTTGACGACCTGGACACCGAAGTCGCGCGGCGGTACGGCCGGCTGCGGGCGCACCTGCGCTCGATCGGCCGGCCGATCGGCCCCAACGATCTCTGGATCGCCGCCCATGCCCTGGCCCGGGACGTGCCGCTGGTCACCCACAACCTGTCCGAGTTCCGACGAGTGCCGGACCTGTCCGTCGAGACCTGGATGACGACGTAGGCGACCGATGCCCGCCGCGACCGCCGCGACTTTCGCCGGCATCCACAACGAGAACGAGTTCTACAGCCACCACTACCTGTCGGAGATCTTCGCCGGCGACCTCCGCGCGACGGTGGACCGCTGGCGCGGGGCGGCGGAGGCGGGCGGCGGGTCGACGCCGTACGCGGCGTTGCGCGCCCTGGCCGGCGACTACGTGCGGTTCCGCCGCGACTTCGAGCGCGAGCGCCGCGCGGAACGGCGGCTCGCCCTGCAGCGCGCGTGGTTCCGGCGGCTGCTCGCGGCGCTCGGCTACGACCAGGCGCCGGCCGGCCACCCGCTCGACGACGGCGTCGAAGTCCCGGTGCTGTGCGCCGCCGGCGGCGCGGCCGGCGCCCCCGCGCTGCTCGCGCTCGGCGCGTACGACGCGGAGGCGGAGGGGGAAGACCCGCTCGCGCTGAAGCCGCACCCGCTGCAGTTCCACGGCGAGGCGCCGCCGCCCGAGGCGCTGCTGCGCGAGACCTGGAACGACGTCGTCACCCGGCGCATCTTCGGCCGCGACCACCCGCCGCGCTGGCTGCTGGTGCTCTCGTTCAGCCGCGTCCTGCTGATCGAGCGCGGCAAGTGGACGCACAACCGGCTGCTGCGCTTCGACCTCGACGAGATTCTCGGCCGCCGCGAAGACGCCACCCTGAAGGCCGCCGCCGCCCTGCTGCACCGCGGCTGCCTGCTGCCGCCCGACGGCCCGAGCCTGCTCGACGACCTCGACGAGAACAGCCACAAGCACGCCTTCGCCGTCTCCGAGGACCTGAAGTACGCGCTGCGCGAGTCGATCGAGCTGGTCGGCAACGAGGCCGTCCGCTACCTGCGCGACGTGCTGAAGGACAAGGTGTACGACCGCCCCGACGCCGCGCTCGCCGAGGCGCTCGGGCGGGAATGCCTGCGCTACCTGTACCGGCTGCTCTTCCTCTTCTACGCCGAGGCGCGCCCCGACCTCGGCTACGCGCCGGTCGACTCCGAGACGTACCGCAAGGGCTACAGCCTCGAGCACCTGCGCGACCTGGAGCTGGTGCGCCTGACCAGCGAGGAAGCGCTGGACGGCCACTACCTGCACCACGCCGTGCAGGGCCTGTTCCGCCTGGTCCGCGACGGCTTCGACGGCGTCCGGCCGGGCGGCGGCGCCGACCTGCTGGCGGCGGCCGAAGGGACGCACCCGGAGACGCACCTGCGGCACGGCTTCCGCATCCGCGCTCTCGACAGCGCCCTGTTCCGGGAGGGTTCGACGCCGCTGCTCGACCGCGTGAAGCTGCGCAACCGCGTGCTGCAGCAGGTGGTCCGCCGGCTGTCGCTCACCCGGCCCGCGCAGGGCTGCCGCGGCCGGCGCGGGCGCATCTCGTACGCGCAGCTCGGCATCAACCAGCTCGGCGCGGTCTACGAGGCGCTGCTCTCGTACCGCGGCTTCTTCGCCGAGGAAGACCTGTACGAAGTGCGGAAGGCGGGCAGCGGCGGCGACGTGCTCGACGCCGCCTGGTTCGTGCCCGCGCGCGACCTCGACGGCTACGCGGACGACGAGCGGGTCCACGACCGCGACGACGAGGGGCGCCGGAAGCTGCGCGTCCATCCGCGGGGCCGCTTCGTCTACCGTCTCGCGGGCCGCGACCGGCAGAAGACGGCGAGCTACTACACGCCGGAGGCGCTGACCCGCTGCGTCGTCCCGCTACGCCCTGCGCGAACTGGTCCCGGACGACATGCCCGCCGACCGCATCCTCGACCTGACCGTCTGCGAGCCGGCGATGGGCTCGGCCGCGTTCCTGAACGAGACGGTCAACCAGCTCGCCGAGAAGTACCTGGAGCGCAAGCAGCGCGAGCGCGGCCGGCGCATCCCGCACGCCGAGTACGCCGACGCGCTGCAGCAGGTGAAGCTGTACGTCGCCGACCGGAACGTCCACGGCGTCGACCGCAACCCGGTGGCGCGCGAGCTGGCCGAGGTCTCGCTGTGGCTGAACTGCATCCACCGCGGCGGGCGCGTCCCCTGGTTCGGCTACCAGCTCGTCTGCGGCGACTCGCTGGTGGGCGCGCGGCGGCAGGTGTTCCGCGCCGCGGCGCTGGGGGCGGGGAACCGCAAGTCCGCGCTCTGGTTCCACCACGCCCCGGAGCGGGTCGCGCCGCCGGCCGGGCCGCCGCCCCCGGGTGCGCGCGTCGGCGGCGTCGCAGGCGCCGGGCCGCCCCGCGGACGGGACGCCGATTCCGCGGCGGGAACGCCCGGGACCCGCGCCGTGCGGCGCCCCGCCGGCGCCGTCTACCACTTCCTGCTGCCCGACCCCGGCATGGCCGCTTACGCGGACAAGGCCGCGAAGGCCCTGGAGCCGGAGCACTTCGCCCGCATCAGGGAATGGCGCAAGCACTTCTTCCGGCCGTTCGCCGACGAGCAGATCGCCGAGCTGGAGACGCTTTCCGACCGCGTGGACGACCTGTGGGCGCTGCACGCCGAGCAGCTCGCCCGCGACCGCCGCGAGACCGAGGACACCCTGCCGGTCTGGGGCCGCCGCGCCGCCGGGGACGCACGCCGCACCGCCAACACCTGGAAGGACCGCATCCGCGCCCAGGGCGTCTTCGGCGCCGACACGCGGACCGTCGGCCCCTACCGCCGCCTGAAGCTGGTGATGGACTACTGGTGCGCCCTCTGGTTCTGGCCGATCCGCGCCGCCGGCCGGCTGCCCGACCGCGACGAGTTCCTGAACGAGGTCACCCTCGTGCTGACCGGCTCGGTCTACCAGCCCGGCGTCGGCCCCGGCCAGACCGCCGACCTGTTCGGCGCCGAGTACGCCGCGCACGCCGACGACATCGCGAAGCGGATCACCAACGAGGTCGGCATGCTCGACCTCGAAAAGCTGTTCGAGCGGTTCCCGCGCCTGCAGTTCGTGGACGAGTTGGCGCAGCGCCACCGCTTCCACCACTGGGAGCTCGCCTTCGCCGACCGGTTCTACGGCGAGCGGGCCGACGGCTCGGTGCGGGGCGGCTTCGACCTCGTGCTCGGGAACCCCCCGTGGATCAAGGTGGAGTGGGAAGAAGCGGGCGTGCTGGGCGACCGCAACCCCGCGTTCGCGCTGCGCCGGCACTCGGCGGCCGAACTGACCGCGCTGCGCGGCGCCGCGTTCGAGCGCTACCCCGGGCTGCAGGACGACTGGCTGGCCGAGATGGAGGAGGCGGAAGCGACGCAGGCGTTCCTGAACGCGCGGCAGAACTACCCGCTGCTGGCGGGCCAGCAGACCAACCTGTACAAGTGCTTCCTGCCGCAGGCGTGGATGATCGGGAACGAGGGCGGGGTGTCCGGATTCCTGCACCCGGAAGGGGTGTACGACGACCCGAAGGGCGGCGCGTTCCGGGAGGCGCTGTACCCGCGGCTACGGGCGCATTTCCAGTTCCAGAACGAGAAGAAGCTGTTCGCGCAGGTCCACAACGAAACCTGTTTCAGCATCAACGTCTGCGGCAATACTCGCTCTTCCCCCGCGTTCGTCCACATGGCGAATCTCTTCGCGCCGGCGACCGCCGATGCCTGCCTCGATCACGACGGCCACGGCCCGTGCCCCGGCATCAAGGACGAGGCCGGAGACTGGAGCACCGCCGGACATGCCCACCGCGCCATCCAGATCGATCGAGACGCGCTCGACAACTTTGCGAAGCTCTACGACAAGCCCGGCACTCCGTCTCTCAGATCGCGGCTGCCGGCCCTGCACGCCAAAACGCTGCTTGCGGTGCTCCGGAAGTTCGCCGCCCACCCGAAGCACCTCGGCGATCTTTCGACCGGCGAGTACTGCGCTCCGCGCCACTGGGAAGAGACGACTGCCCAACGTCAAGGCATCATTCGCCGAGAAACCCGGTTCCCGGACACGCCGGCGGAGCTCGTCCTCTCTGGTCCGCACTTCTTCGCCGGCAATCCGCTCAACAAGACCCCGCGCCGAACATGTGAATCCAACAAGCAGTACGACGTTCTCGACCTCACGACCCTGCCGGAAGACTACCTGCCGCGCACGAACTACGTCCCGGCGTGCAGCCCGGACGAGTACGACCGACGCACGCCTCGGGTATCGTGGTCGGAACTGAGCGAGGATGCAAAGGACCAAGACGCGAAGAACACGCCTCGGAAAGTGACGGAGTACTACCGCGTCGTGAATCGGGAGATGGTCGGCCCCGCCGCGGAACGCACCTTCGTCGCGGCAGTGATTCCCAGGAACGTCGCCCTCATCCACACCAACGTCGCCACGGCCTTCCGCGACGCCGGGACCTGCCTGGACTTCGCCGCCCTCTCGATGTCCATCGTCCTCGACTTCTTCGTCAAGAGCACCGGAACCGGACACCTCAACCTGTCGTGGCTCGCCCGCCTGCCGATCCTGTCCGACGCCTGCGACCCGCGCATCCGAAACGCCCTCCGCATCCGGGCGCTGCGCCTCTGCTGCCTGACCAGCCACTACGCCGACCTGTGGCGGGAGATCTGCACCGGTGAATCGCCGCCCGCGACTTCCTCCGCGACCTCCCCGGATCATCCCGACCGCGCTGCCACGCCCGGAAACGCCGTCAGCGCCGCCGGTCGGAACCCCGCTCCGGATGCCGGAAACGCCGTCGCCACCGACGGCCCGAATCCGGCTCGCAGCGCCGGAAACGCCGCTGCTTCCGGCCAGAACCCGACTCGCGACGCCGGCGGCGCGGTCGCCACGGACGAACGACCCGGCAACGCCTTCGTCGCTTCCGACCGGAACCCCGCCCGTGACGCCGGCGGCACGGTGGCGACGGACGAACCGCCCGGCGACGCCGACCACGGCCCCGACGCCCCGGAATCCATGACCGCCCTCGCCGCGTTCCGCGCCGACGCCTGGACCCGCGACGATCCCCGCCTGCCCGACGACTTCGCCGCCCTCACTTCCGAATGGCGGCGGGAGCACGCCCTCCGCACCGACTACGCCCGCCGGCAGGCCCTCGTCGAGATCGACGTCCTCGCCGCCGTCGCCCTCGGCCTGACCCTCGACGAGCTCCTGACCATCTACCGCGTCCAGTTCCCCGTCCTGCGCCAGTACGAGGCCGACACCTGGTACGACGCCAACGGCCGCATCGTCTTCACCGCTTCCAAGGGCCTCCCCGGCGTCGGCCTCCCCCGCAAGGCCGTCCGGAGCGACACCAGCTACGACCTGCGCACGCCGGCCGGCGAGCGGATCGGCGGCGCGCTCGGCTGGGAGGACGTCCGCGGGTTGACCGAAGGCACGATCACCCGCCGCGTGATCGACGACACTCTGCCGGGCGGCCCGGTCGAGCGAGCGATCGAGTACCATGCGCCGTTCGGCGGTTGCGATCGCGAGTTCGATTTGTCGAATGTCTTGGACGATTTTCCGACGGCGGTTTCTCGGATTGTGACTCGAACGGCCCAGAGTGTTCAACCGCTATCGGATGACGAGCGGGACGGCTTGACGGTTGCCGTGCAATCCGTCTTTCGCAAGTTGGACAAACTGTACGCCCAGCTCATTCCTCTCTTTCACGAATTCGGCTTCAAGCCCCCGTCTGCCGGCGTCGTGGCGCGGGATCTGTCGGAGAAAATCGAGGAGTCGATTCGCCAGCACTGCAAGTCCTTCGACCGCGGGCCGGGCCACGTCGATCTTCAGCGGCATGGCGAGCAGTGGGAAGTGAAAATATGCAAGGGCAGCGGGCTGACCATCAACCAGTCCAAGCGGGTTGACGGCGAGAACTACATCGTGATCAACTACCGCTCGCCGTCCGACGTGAAGAGGGTCTGGGTCTTGTGGCGCGCGGAGGATGCATTCTTTTCCCCACGGAAGTCGAACGCGAACGCGCGGGCGCTGCGCCGGCAGACTGCGGCTCAGAACATAGAGACCATCTACGAAGCCACCTGATGACAGAACCGACGTTGGACTCCTGCCCGCTGTGCGGATGCAAGCCAGATTATGCCGACTGGTTCGACGAGCAACAGCAGTTCCTCGTCGATTGTCCGCACTGTACGACGTACACCATCACGGCGGGATTGGCCAACCGGTTCCGATGCCTGCTCGCACCTGAAGAGCGTCGCATGGTCGAGCGGCTCTCGCACTACCTGCGCGACGCCGGCGACGACGACGACCGCGAGGTCACGGAAGACTCGTGGCTGCACTTGGCCGCCGAGGGGTGACTTGTACTTTCCGCCGGAGTCTGGTACCGTGCGCGCATGCTCAAGGGATCCTCTTGCTGCCGCGCGAGGACGACGACGACCGCGAGGTCACGCAAGGCTCGTGGCTGCGCCTGGCCGCCGAGAAAAGGCTTGTACTTTTCGTCGGGCTTTGGTACCGTGCGCGCATGAACATCCTCATCCTGCAGCGGAACCTCCAGTTCTTGTACGAGGAACAACTGTCGCGCATCGAGGCGCGCGCGCTCGGATGCGAGCGGTGGGATCGCGACGAGGACAACCCCTGGCGCGTCGGCGTGCAAGTCAACGGCGCCGCCCATGACGTACTGCGCCGAGCGGCCTACGTCGGCCGACTTGATGACCAGCCGACGGTCTACGAGCAGTTAATCCGACCCAAGTACCAGGGGGGCGCCTTCAACCGCACGCGGTCGGTGAATCAGTACCTCACCCACTGGATCTACCCGTATCGCGGGAAGTATCATCCGCAGATGGTTCGCGCCTTGCTCAACATCGTCGGCGCGAAACCGGGATCGCGGATTCTGGATCCGTACCTGGGCAGCGGAACCACGGCTTTGGAAGCCTCGCTTCTCGGGATCGATTGCGTCGGCGTGGACATCTCGCCACTCTGTGTGCTGCTGACGCGAGTGAAGACACGCTCGGTCGAAGCCGTGGCCGAAATTCGGGATCGGGTCCACGCGCTCCTTGCGCTGGACACGCTTGACCCTTCCGACGCTTCGATCGCCTCCGACGGCAACGCAATCGTCGCCGACTTCGTCGAGATCGCGCGCATGACGACTCTCAGTGACGTCTCCAGGCGTAACCGGGACGGCCGGACGTGGCTGCGGAGGAACCTCCTGGCCATGCTGGAATCGGTCGAAGCGCACGCCCGCGCCCTGAGCACTTTCGAGATCGACCCCGGCCATGTTTCCGTGGATCTCGGTGACGCGCGGGACCTGGATGCGGCTGGGATCGAGCAGGAGACGGTGGATGCGGTCGTCACGTCGCCGCCGTACTCGATTGCTCTCGATTATGTGAAGAACGACGAGCATGCCCTTGAGGCCATGGGGGTACGTTCCGCGGCGCTTCGACGTGTGATGACGGGCGTGCGCGGCCGTGGTCCCAAGGAGAAGCTGGCGCTCTACAACGAGGACATGCGACGGATGTTCCGCGAAATCGCGCGAGTCCTGAAACCCGGCGCGAGAGCCGCGTTCGTCATCGGCGACGCCACCGTGGACAAAAGCGAGTACACGACTACGCAGGAAATGAGCGACTGGGCGGTTGCCGCCGGCCTGGAACGCGAACGCGAGATCCCCAAGATTGTGTTCGGTCTCTACAACGTGATGCTGGACGAGAAGATCCTCGTATTTCGGAAACCCAGCGACGGCCGGGTGCTCGACGTGTAGTGCCATCGGTTGCAGCGGACCGTCGCCACTTGGCGACGGTCCGCTGCTTCCCGGCCGTGCTGTCGGCGTCGGACACACCTTCCGCACCGACTACGCCCGCCGGCAGGCCCTCGTCGAGATCGACGCCTCGCCGCCATCGCCCTCGGCCTGACCCTCGACGAGCTCCTGACCATCTACCGCGTCAGTTCCCCGTCCTGCGCCAGTACGAGGCCGACACCTGGTGCGACGCCAACGGCCGCATCGTCTTCACCGCCTCCAAGGGCCTCCCCGGCGTCGGCCTCCCCCGCAAGGCCGTCCGTCGTATCCGCTGGTCCCCGTCCTCGTCGTCGCGCGCCTCCCCGGCGTCGGCCTCCCCCGCAAGGCCGTCCGGGGCGACACCAGCTACGACCTGTGCACGCCCGACGGCGAGCGGATCGGCGTCGCGCTCTGCTGGGAGGACGTCCGCGGGTTGACCGAAGGCGTCGTCACCCGCCGCGTGATCGACGACACACTGCCGGGCGGCCCGGTCGAGCGAGCGATCGAGTACCATGCCCCGTTCGATCGCTGTGATCGGGAACAGGACTACCGCATGGCGTGGCCGTCCTTGGGCGCACGTACACAGGTGCTTGCCAACCGCGATGATTTCTGGTAGCATGTACAGATGGCAATTTCAGAACAGCAACTTTCATCATGGTCTCGCTTGGGAGCCCAGCAAGGATCAGCAAACACCTACAATTCCATCAAGTCGGCTTTGGGACGACACCAATGGCCACCCGGAATGGACCACGATGTCTATCTTCAAGGATCGTACCCAAACCACACCAACATACGAGGTGATAGTGATGTTGACGTAGTAGTCGAGAGCAAGAATGTCTTTTACCATAATGTTCCAGATTACCTGCGCGAACAATATGGATTGACTCATGGGTCATACACTTGGAACCAATTTCGTGCGGAGGTGAGGCGAGCCCTGATGGATTACTACGGCTCTATTCGCGTCAGCGACGGAAGCAAGAGCATAAAGGTAGCGGGATCCAACAGCCTGTTGAACGCGGACGTGGTTCCTTGCAATGCGTACCGAAAGTACGACAACCACGGAAATTATGCAAGTGGAATAACTTTCTGGACTCGCAGCAACACCCAAGTCATTAACTTTCCAAAGAATCATCGAGAAAACGGCGCCCAGAAAAACAATCGCTGCCTAAATCGCTATAAACCGAATGTTCGTGTGTTCAAGAACGCACGCAGCCAAGCCGGCGACGATTTTCCTTCGTACTTTCTGGAGTGCTTGATCTATAATGTCCCTGACCGTCATTTTTTCCCCAGTCACAGTGATACCTTTGTGAACGCGGTGAACTTTCTGCTCGATGCTGTCACAAGCGGCGCAATCCAGTCGTTCCTGTGCCAGAACGAGCAGCAATCTATCTTCGGCGCTGAACCTCATCAAATTGACGTGGCGTCCGCAAAGCGGTTCGTGAACGCCATGGCCGATCTATGGAACAACCGGGCTTAGAAGAACCGTTCCGCGTGTTGTCGCTTGACGGAGGCGGAAGTCTCGGCATCTACACCCTGGGTGTTCTTATCGAAATCGAGCGAATGCTTGACAAGTGTCTATGTGAAGAGTTCAATCTCGTCTATGGAACAAGCACCGGATCAATCATTGGCTCCATGATCGCTCTGGGGGAAAATATTGATACGATTCAAAGGCGGTACCTTGAAATCGCACCTGACGTAATGAACCGCTGGTTGCCACGAGGCAAATCAACCGCGTTGCGCAGGCACGCAGAGGATATCTTTGGCTGTAAGAGGTTCGGTGATTTTCTGATCAACACAGGAATTGTTGCAACCCATCTTGAATACAACCGGCCGATGATATTCAAATATCATCCCGGACAAGCACACGGCAACCAGGCGAGTTTTCGACCGGGCTTCGGATGCACGATTGCTGATGCGGTGACCGCTTCCTGTGCGGCGCATCCGATATTTCAAGCGCAATCGATCAATACTCCGGATCACGGAGTTCGAGAGGTTGTCGATGGCGGGTTTACAGCGAACAATCCGACTTTGTTTGCATTGGCTGACGCGCTGGGGCCACTGAACATTCCGCGCACGGCCGTTCGCATCCTGAGCATAGGCACGGGTGAGTTTCCAGAGAGGCAACGGTTGTTGAGCCGGATGTGCTCTGCTTTCAGATCAACAAGAATTATCACGACGCTTCTTGGCACCAGTTCTAACACCGTAACCCTTCTCCAAGAACTCTTGTTTGGAGACGTTCACGTTCTCAGAATAAACGATACTTTTAACAAAACAAGATATCGAACAGATTTTATAGAGTCTAACGTGGACAAGCTGAAAGCGATATTTCAACTCGGACGAGAATCTTTCAGAAAGAATGAACCTGAAATAAAGCGCTTTTTTTCAAGAACATAGCGGTGGTAAATGAATCGTATCTGGTCGCCGGGGTGATGGGGGGCCGATTTCTCCAGCGCAATAGGACCAGGATGGATCCGACGGTCCACCGCTTCCTGGCCGGGCTGTCGGCGTCGGACATGGCTGCGCGTTCTTGACGCACGGCAATTCATCGTCTACATGTAGCGCATGAAGAAGATCGCCGCGCGGGTGCTGGCGGCGAGTCCCGGCAGGGTCTGGGCCGATCTTGAGAAGGAGGGGGCGCTCGTAATCACCCAGGACGGCGTCCCGCGAAGCATCATGGTCCCGACCAGCGACGCGACCCTGCTGGGCGATGTTCAGGAAATCGTGTTCGCCCGTGCACGCAAGGCCGTTCGGGAGATCCGCAAGCATGCCGCGGAGACCGGCGCGGCGACCCTGACGTCCGCCGAAATCGATCGGGAAATCGCAGCGTCGAGGTTGGTCCGCCGGCGCGCCCGGCGTGGATGACGCGCCCGGTCGGATCGTCCGAGGTATCGGGTCTGCGCCCCCTTCGGTCCGCATTCCCGTCCGCATCGTCGTGATCGGGAACGCTCGGCACTCCCCGCTCGCCTTCGCGGTCCCGTGACGGTCGGGTCACCGCGGGGATGTGATGAACGCGCCGGCGCAATCGGACGACCTTTCGCACAATAAGCTAATATCCGCACGGCACAATAAGCTAACAGAACACGATCAGACGATGCCTTCGCCGTCGGAGAAGCTGGCCGGTTCCCTGGAGGTCCTGCACGCCCTTCAGGAGCGCGGCGTGGTCGCCGTCCGCGCCGCCGATCTCTCGCGGACGCACCGGGAGCGCCTCGTCCGGCACGGGTTCCTGACCCGGGTCATGAAGGGCTGGTACGTCGCCGGCGCGCCGGGTTCGGGTCGAGGCGCTGGCGACAGCACGACCTGGTACTCCTCGTTCTGGTCCTTTTGCGCGGAATATCTGTGTGCCCGCTTCGGGACCGGCTGGTGCCTGTCGCCGGAACAGTCGCTCGCCCTTCATGCCGGCGACCGGACCGTGCCGGCGCAGCTTCTCGTCCGGGCGCCGCGCGGGCGCAACCAAGTCACGGCGTTGCCCCACGACACGTCGCTGCTGGAAGTCCGCGCCGCGATGCCCGCCGCCAGCGACGTCGTGAACCTGGACGGAATGCGCGTGTTCAGCCTGCCGGCCGCACTCGCCGCGTGCCCACCGCGGTTCTTCCGCCGGCATCCGGTCGATGTGCGGGCGGCGCTCGCCCTCGTGCGCGACTCGTCGGACCTTCTGCCCCACCTTCTCGCAGAGGGCCACGGGACGGTGGCCGGGCGTCTGGCTGCCGCGTTCCGCGACGCCGGGCGGGACCGGGTCGCGGACGAGATCGGCGCCGCAATGCGGGCGGCCGGCTTCGACGTGCGCGAATCCAATCCGTTCGCGGCGCAATCCCCTGTTCGACCGGTCCCCGCGGGCGCTTCCGCGGTGGCCGTGCGCCTGCGCCTGACGTGGGACGCCATGCGGCGCCGCGTCCTCGACGGCTTTCCGGCGCCGCCCGGCCGCCCCGCCGACGTCGACGCCGTGCTCGCCGGCATCGCGGACGTCTACGCGGCGGACGCCTACCATTCGCTCTCCATCGAGGGCTACCAGGTCAGCCCGGCTCTGATCGACCGGGTGCGGAGCGGCGACTGGAACCCCGACCGCCGCCCGGAAGACCGGGCGCACCGCGACGCGCTCGCCGCCCGCGGCTACTGGCAGGCGCACCAGGCCGTGCTCGCCAGCCTCCGCCGCGTGTTCGACGGCGAGCCGGCCGGCGCGGTCGCCGAGGCGGACCACCGGATCTGGTACCGCGAGTTGTTCGCGCCGAGCGTGGCCGCCGGCCTCGCGCAGCCCGCCGACCTCGCCGGCTATCGGAACGTCCCCGTCTACATCCAGCGCTCGATGCACGTGCCGCCGTCCCCCGCGGCGGTCCGCGACGCGATGCCGGCGTTCTTCGAGCTGCTGCGCGAGGAGCCGGAGCCGGCGGTGCGGGTCGTGCTCGGCCACTTCGCGTTCGTCTGCGTCCACCCGTACGTGGACGGCAACGGCCGCATCGGCCGGCTGCTGATGAACCTGATGCTGACCGCCGCCGGCTACCCCTGGACGATCGTCCCGGTCGAGCGGCGGGACGCCTACATGACGGCGCTCGAAGCAGCGAGCGTCGGCCGGGAGATCGGCCCGTTCACCGATTTCCTGGCCGCGCTGGTGGCGTAAAGTACGCGACAAGGAGAGGCCAACGTGGCGACACTGACCATCGACCTGCCGGACACGCTTGCGGAAGAGGCCCGCGTAGCGGGATTGCTCACCTCGGATGCCATCGAGGCGATGCTTCGTGAACGCCTGCGGCGGGATGCAGTCGACGATCTGTTCAGGACGGCCGACAGGCTGGCCGACGCCGGATTTCCCGTCATGACGATGACGGAGATCCAGGAAGAGGTCAACGCCGTGCGGTCACAGACGAGCGGAGACTGAACGGGCCGGCGGGCTTCCGTCGATCCGCCCGGCCGACGGCTACGCGGCGGGCAGCGCGTACAGGTCGCGGAGCGAATACCAGCCGCGCGACTCCGCCCGCGAGGCCGGCTTGCGGCGCACGAAATAGCGGCGGCCGATGGTGGCGCCGCGGCGGTTGGGGTAGAGGCGCGCCTTCCGGTCGAGCTCGGCCTCCAGCGCCGGCGCCGACGGCGCCGCGCCCCACTTGCACTCCCCGAGGTCGGTCCAGTCGTCGTCGCGCAGGCCGACGACGTCGATCTGCGTGGCCGGGGGCGCGGCGGCCGTCGCGTTGCGCCGCGGGCGGCTCCAGTACTCGCCCACCTCGAATCCCGCGGTGACGCCCTCGGCCGCGTAGACGAGGGGCAGCGCCTCGCGGCACAGCCGTTCGAAGCCCGACCCGAACCAGGCGTCGAGCGCCGGCGCGATGCGGTCGCCGAACACGCGCTCGGGGCCGCTGCTGCGAATGGCGCTCATGTTGGGGAACACGAAGCGGAACCAGAAGCGGAGCAGCGGGTCGTCGATGCCGAAGCGCACCTGTTTCGGATTGGGGCGCCGGCGGTCGAGCGGGTACCGGCGCCGCAGGTACCCGAGGTTCACGAGTTGCTGCAAGTAGTAGGGCAGGTTCCGCTCCGGCAGTTCGGTGGCGGCGGCGATGGCCGGCGCGGCGCCGTGGCCGGAGGCGACGGCGAAGAGCACCGCGTGGTAGGGCGCGACCTCGCGCAGCTCCTCGCGCAGCAGGAACGTCGGCTCGTGGAACAGCGGCGCGAACTCGTCGATCAGGTTACCGCGGACGTTGCGGCCGATGGACCGGGCGTCGTCGAGGCAGAGCAGGTATTGCGGCAGGCCGCCGACCAGGAAGTACGCCTTCGCCCGGTCTTCCGGCGACCAGCGCGGATGGAACCGGGCCGCCTCCAGATAGCCGAACGGCTGCAGGTGGATCTGCGCGGTGCGCCTCCCGAACAGGGGGCTCGCCTTGCCAAGCACTTCCCGTTCCATGAACCCGAGGTACGAACCGCACAGCAGCAGCATGACGCTTCCCGCGTTCTTCCACTCCCGGTCCCAGCAGTGCTGCAACGCCGAGAGCAGACCGGGGCTGGCCGCCGCAATCCACTGGAATTCGTCCAGGGCCAGGACGAGCTTCGAACCCGGATGGGCCGCCGTCCATTGCCCGGCGACGGTGCGCAACGCCTGCCGCCAGTCGCCGGCGCGCAGCTCCGCCAGCAACGGCATGTCGAGCGCGCGGCCCGCCTCGACCAGGAACTCGCGCACCTGCAGCCCGGCCGGCGATTGCTGCCCCAGGTAGTACACGCCGGGCTTGCCGGCCAGGAACCGCAGGACGAGCTCGCTCTTGCCGACCCGCCGCCGGCCGTAGATCGGGATCAGCACCGAACGCGGGGACTCGAACGCCCGCGCCAGCAGCCGCAGCTCCGTGGAGCGCCCGACGAACTCCGCCATCGCCGCAGTATGCGGCGGACGCGCCGTTTCGTCAAGTCGTGTTTTGTCAAGTCATGTTTTGTCAAGTCATGATCGCGTAAAATCCGGCGCCGCCGGGCGGCCGGGGACCGGCGGGCGCGCGGTTCGCCGGGGACCGCGGATCCGGCGCATTCGTTCCAGAAAACAGCTACACCGTGGCCTGCTCGCCGGCGCGCCGGCGGGCGACGGCATGGCGGCCCTGCAGCGCACGCTCGACCGCCGCTGGGACACGGCGGACCTGCGGTCCCGGCTGGCCGAACCGACGCTGGCGCTGCTGGTGCGCTACCTGCGGGCGCCCGATCCGGAGCGGTGGAAGCAGGCGGTGTTCACGGCGGTGTTCACGGCGCTGTTCGGCCTGTTCGACCGGCGGGACATGCTGGGCGGCGCGCGGCGGGCCGCCTTCGACCGCGCCTCCGCCGACGCGCTGCCCGGCCAGGCGCGCGAGGCGCTCGACGACCTGCCGGCCCCGGTCGCGGTGGGCGGCATCGGAAGCTGGACCGGGACGGCGCCGGCGTCCTTCGACCTGTTCGCGGCGTTGCCGCTGGCCGCCGTCGAACGGGGGGACCCGGACGCCGCGGCGGTCGCCCTGCACCCTGCATGACGACCCGGCGAGCCGCGGGCGCGACGGCTACCGGCGCGTCTGGAACGGCGTGCTGCGGCTGTTCGCCCTGCTCCAGTTCCTGCCCGGCGCCTGGTGGACCACGCGGGTCGGCGTCGAACGCGGCCTCTACCCGGAGTTCCCGCCGCCGGCCGGCTCCGCGCCCGGGCCGCCGCCGCCAGCCGCCGACAACGAGACCGGCCCGCCCGCCGCGGACTGGGAGGCAGCCGCCGCGCTTGCCGATCCCGCGGCGCGCCCCCTGCTGGCGGCGCTGTCCGCGCGCGGCGCGCCGGCACCGGAGGTCGGCTTCGAGCTGGCCGACGACCGGGGCGCGGTGCGCGCCGAAGCCGAGCTGGCCTGGCCGGCGGCGCAGGTGGCGGTGCTGCTCGCCGGCCGGGAAACGGACGCCGCCGCGTTCCGGGCGGCCGGATGGCAAGTGTTCGCGGCGGGCACCGCCGATGCGCTGCCCGCGGTCGCCGCCGCGCTCTCCTGACGGCAGGAAGGTCCGGCGTGCCCCGCGTGCGCCGAGGGTGCGTCCGGGGTGTATCATGAGAGACGGCACGTTCGAAGCGCCGGCCGCGGGCCGGGCCGGCGGGGGAGGCGCGAACGATGACGATTCTGCAGGGCGGCGGGAAAACGGACGCGGCGTTGCTGGAGCGGCTCCGGGAGTCGGCCCGCAAGCCGCTGACGAAAGCGGAGGTCGTCGAGCAGCGCATCTCGTGGGTCTACGGCAACCTGCCGCGCGACAGTACGCTGACGCGTGACGAAGTAGCCAGGATGGTCAGGGCGCAGGACGGCGCATGATCCTGTATGAACTATTCGAAGACGAGCAGCATCCGGCGTACCGCGCACTGGCGGCGGCGAATCTCGGAGGCAATACGATTTCCTGAAGTCAATCGTCGCCGCCGCGTTGACCGCAAATCGCCCGCTGGTCTCGACGGCGATCATCACGGCCCTGAACTACCACGCCATTTCGTGTCTGCACGTCAACGCCGGCGAGTGCCGTCCCTGCGACGTATCGGTCGGCGATCATGAACCGCCGGCGCACCACCGCGTTCGAGAATTGCTGAACGCGTTCGTCAACGAGGTCAATCGGTACCGGGATTCCACCGATCCCGTGACGCTGGCCGCCTACTGCCTGTGGCGGTTGAATCACATCCACCCGTTCATCAACGGGAACGGGCGCACCGCGCGGGCGCTTTGCTACTACGTCGCGTGCGTCAAGGTCGGCGGCTTGCCCGGCGGCGGAGTGATACTGCCCGAATTGCTGCGGCGGAACCGCGATGAAATGGTGCGGTTGCTGAAGTCCACCGACGCCGCCGTGCGGGCCGGGCGGCGGGACGCGCTGGAGGGCTTGCGCGCGTTCATCTCGCGTCTTCTGGCCGAACAGGTTGGCGCATAAAAGCGACGGCGCCCGTCCGTCTTATCGACACATGACCGGTTCGCCCGGAATGGCGATGTCCAGCGACTTCCTGGACGCCTTCGCGCGGCTGCCGCGGGCGCAGCAGCGCGGCGTGCGGACGCTCATCGCCAGGTTCAACGCCGACTCCACGGCCGGCGGGCTCCGCTACGAGAAGATCCACGCGGCCCGCGACCCGGCCATGCGGTCGCTGCGCATCGACCAGGGCTACCGGGCGATCGTGCTCAAGCCGGCGCAGGGCGGCGTCCACATGCTGCTGTGGGCCGACAAGCACGACGCCGCCTACGCGTGGGCCGGACGGCACGAGTGCCGCATCAACCCCGAGACGGGCGCCTTGCAGGTGTACGAGCCCGGCGCCGCGCCGCCGGCCGGGGCCGGGGCGCCGCCGCCGGCCGAGCCGACCGCCTTCGGCAGGCTGCGGGACCGCGAACTGGCGCGGCTCGGGGTCCCCGCCACCATGCTCGCCGAAGTGCGCGCGGTGCGCGACGACACCGAGCTGGACGCGATGCAGCCGCGCCTGCCCCTGGAAGCCTACGAGGCGCTCTTCCTCTACTTGGCGGGCGACAGCTACGAGACGCTCGTCCGGGACCGGGAGGCTCCGCCGGAGCCGGTCGACACCGGAGACTTCGCCGCCGCGCTGGCGCGCCGCGAGTCGCGGGGCCGCTTCGTGGTGGTCGAAGACGAGCTGGAGCTCGAGGCGATGCTCAACGCGCCGCTGGAGCGCTGGCGGGTGTTCCTCCACCCGTCGCAGCGCCGCCTCGTGGAACGGACCTGGAACGGCCCCGCGCGGGTCCTGGGCGCGGCCGGCACCGGCAAGACGGTGGTCGCCATGCACCGGGCGCGGTGGCTCGCGCGGAACCTGCCGGAACCCGGCCGCATCCTGTTCACCACCTTCACGAAGAATCTGGCCGCCGACATTGGGCACAACCTGGGCGCGATCTGCAAGCCGGAGGAACTGGCGCGCATCGAGGTCGCGAACCTCGACCGCTGGGTGGTGCGCTTCCTGCGGGGCCGGCGCTACGAGTTCCGCATCGTCTTCGGCCGCGACGGCGGCGCGTGGCGGCGCGCGCTCGACCTCCGGCCTTCGGAACCGGACCTGCCCGACGGGTTCTACGCCGACGAGTGGGAGCAGGTCGTGCAGGCCCGGGGCGTGACGACGCGGGACGAGTATCTGCGCGTCCCGCGGGTCGGCCGCGGTCGACGCCTCGACCGGGCCGCCCGCGGCAGGGTATGGCCGGTGTTCGACGAGTACCGCGCCCAGCTCGCCGAGCGGGGCCTGAAGGAGATGGACGACGCCTGCCGCGACGCCGCCGACCTGCTGCGGAACGACCGCGGCGCACCGGGCTACGCCGCGGTGATCGTGGACGAGGCGCAGGACGTGGGCGCCCAGGCGTACCGGCTGCTCCGCGCCATCGCGCCGGAAGGCGCCGACGACCTCTTCATCGTCGGCGACGGCCACCAGCGCATCTACGGCCGGAACCGGGTCGTGCTCGGCCGTTGCGGAATCGACGTCCGCGGCCGATCGCGCAAGCTGCGCCTGAACTACCGCACCACCGAGGAGACCCGCCGCTGGGCCGCACGCCTGCTGGCCGGCCGCGCGATCGACGACCTCGACGGCGGTGCCGACGACGACCGGGGGATCACGTCGCTGACCCGCGGCCCGGAACCGCTGCTCCGGCGCTTCGAGAGCGCCGCGGAGCAGTCCGCCTTCCTCGTCGCGTACCTGAAGCAGGTCCAGGCCCGGGACGCGACGTTGCGCGGCGTCTGCGTCGTCGCCCGCACCCGGCGCGAGCGCGACGCCGTCGCGGGCGCGCTCGCGGAACACGGCCTCGCGCACGTCATCCTCGAAGCCGGCGCCGTCGACGCGGCCGGGACGGAAGGGGTCCGGCTCGCCACCATGCACCGCGTCAAGGGGCTGGAGTTCGACCGCGTGGTCATGGCCAGCGTCAACGCCGACCTGGTGCCGCTGCCCGCCGCCCTCGACGCGCGGGGCGATCCGGTGGAGCGCGAATCGGCGGAGACGGAGGAGCGGGCGCTGGTGTACGTGGCCGCGACCCGCGCGAAGAAGGAACTGCTGGTCCTGAGCCACGGCGCGTCGAGCCCCCTGCTGCAGGGCGGACCGTGACGCGCTCGCGCGGCGGCGAGGCCGGCGCGGTGGCGATCGGCTCGGCAAGGGTGCACGTCGGATTCGTGAGGCCCGTCAGCCGGCGCGGGCGGTTCGCCGCTCCCCAGTAGTCCTCGTAGCGGCCACTGAATCTGGTAGCAGGAGGGTTCACGTTCAACAGCCCGTGGTGGAACCGCGCGTCGCACCGAGAGCGGCGAGGCGCCCGCCTGACAAGGCGTGAAAAGGGCGCACATTCGTGGTGAAGCTCACCCGGCGGTTCCGCTTCCGAGCCGCCGGCGGCGGGACCTCGTCCCCTCGACGGGCGCCTCCCCGGTGGCGGCGACGAGCCTCGCGGCGACCGTCGAAAGGCCCAGCCGGTGATTGCCGGGGTCGATCCAGCGCGCAGCCTCCTCCCGGACCGCGGCCGGCCGCGACTTCAGGCGGACGTAGACGGGCTCGACGTCCAGGTCGAAGTGGGTGAACCCGTGCCGGAAGACCCCGCCGGCGCGGACCTCGTCGACGAGGCGGCCTTCGACGCCGGCCTCGTCGAGGAAGCCGCGCACCGCCGCGCCGGCGGCGCGCTCGGGCGGCGACCACAGACCGCCCCAGACCCCGGCGGGCGGCCGGCGCTCGACGAGACACGCGCCGGCGGGGTCGACGAGCACGAAGAAGCGGCGCCGCTCGAGACGGCGGGCGCGGCGGGGCGCGGGTTCCGGATACCGCTCGGGGTCGCCCGCGGCGCCGGCGCGGCAGCCGGCGCGGACCGGGCAGTCGCCGCAGCGCGGCCGGCGGCGGCGGCACACCGTCGCGCCGAGGTCCATGACCGCCTGCGTGTAGTCCGCCGCCCGGTCCGGCGGCGTATGCGACTCCGCGAGGCGCCACAGCGTGTCGAGGGCCGCCGCGGACGACACCGGTCCCGCGACCCGGTGGCGCCGCGCCAGCACGCGCTTGACGTTGGCGTCCAGGATCGGCGCGCGCCGGCCGTGGGCCTGGGCGACGATCGCGCCGGCCGTCGAACGGCCGACGCCCGGCAGTTCCCGGAGCGCGGCCACCGTGCCGGGGAACCTCCCTCCGTGGTCTCGGACGACCACGCCGGCGGCGCGATGCAGGTTGCGCGCGCGCGCATAGTAGCCGAGGCCGCTCCACAGGTGCAGCACGTCGTCGAGATCGGCCCGCGCCAGGGTCTCCACGTCGGGGAACCGCGCCACGAACCGCTCGAAGTACGGCGCGGCCGTACCGACCTGGGTCTGCTGGAGCATGATCTCGGCCACCCACACGCGGTACGGCGTGCGCTCCCGCTGCCAGGGCAGGTCGCGGCGGCCGTGGACGTCCCACCACGCGAGCAGGCGGCGGGCGAAGGAGCGGAAGTCGGACCCGGGCACGGACCGGCGGGGCGGGCGCGTACCGCGGGTCACCGCGGCGCCGGCAACCAGGCGAGCCGGTCGCCCCGGTACGAGCCCAGCCACAGCTCGTCCCCGATCCGGACGGCGGTGGTGGACGAGACGAACCCGTCCATGGCGGGGTGCGTGAACACTCGCTCGAACTCCAGGGTCTCGGGATCGATGGCCGCCACGTTGCTCGTCTCCAGCGTCGGCTCCCGCGGATCGGTGATGGAGTTGCCGTCCTTGTCGGTGTGGCCGGCCGCGTAGATGACCGACCCGTCGAGGGCCATGCGAAGGTTGTCGGGCCGGAAACCGAGCTCGACGACGTCCTTCCGCACCGGCTCGACCCCGCGCGACAGGCGCGTGAGCTTCTCTTCGGCCCAGCCCGCGATGTACAGGAGCCCCCCGTCTTCGGACACCTCGATGCCGTTCGGCGCGGTGTCCTCGCTCTCCGGCAGCACCTCCCAGCCGCGGCCGGCCTGCCACTCCCACACGCCGACGCCGGCGTTGGTCGCCGCGAAGCCGCCGCCCGGCAGCGCGGCCACCGAGTTCAGATTGGCGCCCTCCGGCGCCACCGCGCAACCGACCCAGGCCAGGCTCGGCGGCGCGGCGCCGGCATCGACCTCGAAGACTTCTATCGATTCGCGGGGGCCGTGGTGGACGACGAGCAGGGTGTGGACGCTCCCGGCTCCCGCTTCGAGGTAGAGCCCGTGCAGCCGGGACGCGTCGGGGTCGGCGAGGTCGAGCGGCCCCGGACAGCCGGGCCAGGCCTCGGGGTCGGGCCGCACGATGCTGTCGGGCGTCGGGAACAGCACCGTCGCGGTCTTGTCGGCCACGTCGAGCAGGTGGAGCCGGCCCCCCTCGCGCGCGCCGGAGACGATGGCCCACTCGGCGCCGGGGACGACCGCGACGTCCTCGGGGCTGACCAGCCCGCAGACGAACCGGACGTCTCCCACCGGGTCGCAGGGGTGCTCGCCGGTGACCGCAAACTGCGGCGGGTCGGGCGCGGCGGCGGCGGCCGGCTCCGGTTCGGGCGCCGGGGCGCCGCAGCCCGACGCGATGATCGTGACCAGTCCGAGCGCCGCCGGTTTCGCCGCGTTCATGACCAACCTCCCCCGTGGATAGAGCGGCGACAGCATACCACCCGCGCCCGGGCGGGCGGCGGAAGATGGCTGAAGGGGCTGTTCGGCGGGCCGTCCGAGGCCCCGCGCCCGGGCGGGCGGCGGAAGATGCCGGCGGGCCGCTCCCCGCGGGACCGAACGACAGGACCGGCCGCGGCGCTGCCGGCGGCGACCGCGTTCGTCTACAATCCGTCGGGAAGACGAGGCGTCGGCGGCCGGTTCCGCGGCGCAGGCGGGATCCGCGGGGCGGCCGAAGCGGCCCCGACCTGCCGCGCGCCGACGCTCGCGGAGCCCGGCCCGCGCGCCGACACACACTCCCGTCCCGGTGACGCATGGGCGACAACGCGCCTCGGCGAACCGCCCGCACGCCCCGCGTCGACGCCGCCCGGCTCGGGGTGGTGGCCGCCGTCGGCGCCGCGCTGTGGCTCGTCCCGACCCCGGCCGGGGTCGAGCCCCGGGCGTGGCAGCTCCTCGCGGTGTTCGTCGCCACCATCGTGGGGATCGTCCTGCGCCCCCTGCCGATGGGCGCCATGGCGTTCGTGGCGGCGGCCTTCGCGGTGCTTTCGGGCACCCTGACGATCGCCGAGGCGGCGGCGGGCTTCGGCAGCACCGTGGTCTGGCTGGTGGTGGCGGCGTTCTTCATCGCCACCGCCTTCGTCAGGACGGGGCTCGGCGCACGCATCGCGTACCACTTCATGCGCGTCCTCGGCCGGCGCAGCCTCGGGCTGGCCTACGGCATCGTCGCCACCGACCTCGTCCTCGCCCCCGCCATCCCCAGCAACACCGCCCGCGGCGGCGGGGTCGTCTACCCGATCCTCCGGTCGCTGTGCGTCTCGCTCGGCAGCGACGCGGCCGCGGGCACCCAGGGCCGGATAGCCGGCTTCCTGACGTTCACCGCCTACCAGGGGGTGGTGGTCACGAGCGCGATGTTCCTCACGGCCATGGCCGCGAACCCGCTGGCGGCCGAACTGGCCGCGCAGCAGGGGGTGACCATCACCTGGGCGGGCTGGGCGGCGGCGGCGTTCGTCCCCGGCATGGCCAGCCTGCTGCTCGTGCCCCTGCTGATCTACCGCCTGTACCCCCCGGAGATCACCCACACTCCCGAAGCCCCGGCGTTCGCGCGGCGCCGGCTGCAGGAGATGGGCGCGATGAGCCGGGACGAACGGGTCCTCCTGGCCGTGTTCGCCTTCCTCCTGAGCTTCTGGATTCTGGGGAGCGCGCTCGGCATCGACGCCACCGCGACGGCGGTGGCCGGCGTGGGGGCGATGCTCGCCACCGGCGCCCTCGCCTGGGACGACGTCCTCGACGAACGGAACGGGTGGGACACCCTGATCTGGTTCGCGGTGCTCGTCATGATGGCGAGCCAGCTCGGCCGGCTGGGCCTCGTGGGCTGGTTCACCGACCAGGTGTCCGACGTCCTGGGCGACGGGCCCTGGCTCCCCGCCTTCCTCGCCCTGAGCCTGATCTACTTCTACGTGCACTATTTCTTCGCGTCGAACACCGCCCACGTCAGCGCGATGTACGCCCCGTTCCTGGCCGTCGCCCTCGCGGTGGGGACCCCGCCGGTCCTCGCCGCCCTCGTGCTCGCGTTCTTCAGCAACCTGTTCGCCTCGATGACCCACTACGGCACCGCCGCGGCGCCCATCCTGTTCGGGTCGGGGAACGTCGACATCGGCACGTGGTGGAGGCTCGGCGCCCTGATCAGCGTCGTGAACGTCGCGATCTGGCTGGGCGCGGGCAGCCTGTGGTGGCGCCTGCTGGGTCTGTGGTGACCCGCCGCCGGCCGCGGGCGGCGGGACCAGCGGCGGCCGATGCTGCTCCTGACCGCCGTCCGGTGCGCACGTCAGAAACGAGACGCCGCCGCCAGGGGCATCCGGCGCGGCCGGTTCTCGCGTCTCCGTACCCGTTCGGAGGGCCTGGAGGCCGGGAACGACACCGTAATCGACAACCCTGAAAAGCGCCGACGGGCACTCGTCTCACAAGTCTGACGCGCACCCCCCACCGTCCGCCGCCTGTTTCAACCCGGGCCGGCAATGATAGAGTTGCCGGATGCTCGTTTCGCCGGCCCGCCGTCCCGCGCCGCGGCGGTTCACCCGCCGGGCTGCGCTGCGGTGGGGCGGACGGGCCCTGCTCGGCGCCGCGGCCGGGGCCGGCTGCGCGGCCCGGGCGCCCTCGACGGCCGGAATCCGGCCCCCCGGCCCCGTCCTCGCCCCCGTCGACGTCTCCTGGGACCGCATCATCCGGCGCGTCGTCGGCCTGCGGCCGTTCCGGCCCGCCGGGTTCGAGCTGTCCACCGTCCGGATGGGCGATCAGGTCGTGGTGCACAACTACGGACACGGCGGCGGCGGCATCTCGCTGTCGTGGGGGACGGCCGAGCTCGCGGCGCGCGAGGCGGAGGCGGCGGCCGTCGGGCGGGAGCGCCGGGCGGCGGTGCTGGGATGCGGGGTGGTGGGGCTCTCGACCGCCCGCCTCCTCCAGCGCCGGGGCTGGACGGTCACCGTCTACGCGCGCGACCTGCCGCCGCGCACGACCTCCAACGTGGCCGGGGGCCAGTGGACCCCGACGTCGGTGTTCGACCGCGGCGCGGCGACGCCGGCCTTCGTCGAACGGTTCGCGCTGGCGAGCCGCATCGCGTACCGGTACTACCAGGACTTCGCGGGGGCGGGCTACGGCGTCCGCTGGGTCGACAACTATTACCTGTCGGACGAGCCGGGAGACGACTGGCTGACCCGCCTGCTCCCCGACGTCTTCGCGAGCGCGGCCGACCTCGCGCCGCACGAGCATCCGTTCGCCGCGCCGGTGGTGCGGCGCGTGCGGACGATGCTGATCGAGCCGGCCATCTACCTGAACGCCCTCCTGCGTGACGTGCGCATCGCGGGGGGCGCGGTCGTGGTGGGCGAGCTGCGCGCCCGGCCGGAGGTCGCGGCGCTGCCCGAACGGGTGGTCGTCAACTGCACCGGCCTCGGCGCCGCGGCGCTCTTCGGCGACGGGCAGCTCGTGCCGGTCAAGGGGCAGTTGACCATCCTGTTCCCGCAGCCGGAGGTCGATTACATCGCGCTTCGGCAGGGGCTGTACATGATCCCCCGGTCGGACGGCATCCTCCTCGGCGGCACGTTCGAGCGCGGCGACGCCAGCCTCGACGTCGACCCGGAGGCGGAACGCCGGATCGTCGAGGGGCACCGGCGGCTGTTCGCGGGCATGCGCAGGGCCGCGGCCTGACGATGCATCCCGCCTGACCCGCCGGCGCCCTTCGGGCGCGATGCGACGCGCGGGCGCCGCCACGGGCTGCCGACCGGGCGCCCCGCCGGGGAGCGGAGCGGCGCGGGATTCGCCGCCAGCGGCTGGATTCGACGGCCGGACGGCCGGGAGGACCTCGGGAATGCGCTCGATCTGGCACGGCTTCGTCACGCCGATTGGAACCCTCCGCATCGTCGGCGGCGACGGCGGCGTCGAGCGGGTCGACCTGCCGAACGCGGCGGCCGGCGCCCCCGACCCGGACTGGCGGGAGCGGCGGCGGTCGCTGCCGGAGCCGCTGGGGGAGGCGAAGCGGCAGCTCCTGGAGTACTTCGACGGGACGCGCCGCGGCTTCGACCTGCCGCTCGCGCCGGCGGGCACGGCGTTCCAGCGCCGGGTGTGGGACGAGCTGCGCCGCATTCCCTACGGCGAGACCATCTCCTACGGCGAGCTCGCGCGGCGCATCGGGCGCCCGACCGCGTCGCGCGCCGTCGGCGCCGCCAACGGCCGCAACCCGCTGGCCATCGTCGTGCCGTGCCACCGCGTCATCGGGGCCGGCGGCGCCCTCGTCGGGTACGGCGGGGGGCTGCCGGTCAAGGAGACCCTGCTCGCGCACGAGCAGGGCGTCGCCGGCGGCGTGCGCTGAACGTCCGCGGCGTCCCGCCGGCCCGGCCGCGCCCGGGACGGCTGTCGGCCGCGGCGGAACCTCGCGGAGCCTTCACCACGGCCGATATGTTGTAATGTTGTCGGTTCCCTTGACCGCCGCCGGCCGGACGGCGTGGCGTCGACCGGCCCCCAAGCCGAGACCCAAGATGCGACTGAGCGCCCGACTCGGACTCGCCGCGTGCATGATTCTCGCCGCCTCGCCGCCGGTCCGCGGCCAGTCGCAGGGTCCGCCGTCCGCCGGCGGGGGGCCGGCCGCGATCCAGATCGCGGCCCCCGTTCCCGCCGCCGGCAAGAGGGCGGCGGCCCTGTGGCGCGAGCAGGCGCCGAGGCTCGACGGCAACGTGCTCGACGACCCGGCGTGGGCCAACGTCACCCCGGTCAGCGGGTTCCGCCAGAGCGCGCCCGACGCGGGGCAGCCGGCGACGGAGCGGACCGAGGTGCGGGTGGTGTTCACCGACGACACCATCTACTTCGGGGTCGTCTGCTACGACCGCGACCCCTCCGCCATCATCATGAGCGACAGCCGGCGCGACTCGTCGATGAACGACGCCGACAGCTTCCAGATGGTGCTCGACACCTTCCGCGACCAGCAGAACGGCTTCGTCTTCGGCACCACCCCGGCCGGACAGGAGTACGACGGCCAGGTGACCGACGAGGGGGGCAGGCGCGGCAGTTTCCGGCGCGGGGGCGGCGGCGGCTTCTCGCGCGGCAGCGGCAACGGCTTCAACCTGAACTGGGACGGCGCCTGGCAGGTGCGGACCGAGGTCTCCGACGTCGGGTGGAGCGCCGAGTTCGCCATCCCGTTCCGGACCATCCGCTACCCGGACCGCGAGGACCAGGTGTGGGGGATGAACTTCCAGCGGAACATCCGCCGGCGGAACGAGACCGCGTACTGGGCGCCCCTGCCCCGGCAGTACAACCTGTACCGGGTCTCGATGGCCGGGCAACTGACCGGGGTGCGCGCCCCCGTCGGCTTCACCGGGAACCTGCAGGTCACCCCCTACGTGGTCGGCGAGATGGCCGCGCGCGACCTCGAGCCGGGCGGCCCGCGGACCCTCGGCAACTTCGGCGCCGACCTCAAGTACAGCGTGACGTCGGGCCTGACCCTCGACGGCACCTACAACACCGACTTCGCGCAGGTCGAGGTGGACGACCAGCAGATCAACCTCGACCGGTTCAACCTCTTCTTCCCCGAGAAGCGCCCGTTCTTCCTGGAGAACGCCGGCGCGTTCTCGGTGGCGAACCAGGCCGCGGGCCAGAACCTCGGGCAGACCGAGCTGTTCTTCAGCCGGCGCATCGGCATCAGCGACGACGGCGCCCAGATCCCGATTCTCGGGGGGGCGAGGCTGTCGGGCAAGGTGACCGACTCGACCACGGTGGGTTTCCTGAACATGCAGACCGAGCAGGTCGGCGACGCCGTCAGCACCGCCAACAACTTCTCGGTGGCGCGGCTGCGCCGCGACCTGCCGAACCGGTCGAGCATCGGCGGGCTGTTCGTCAACCGGCAGGGCACCGGCCGCCTGGCCGCGGCCGACGACTACAACCGCACCTACGCCTTCGACGGCCGTTGGGGCATCGGGCAGAACGGCATGGTGCAGGGCTACGCGGGCCGCACCGAGACGCCCGGCCTCGACGGGCGCGACCACGCCCTGGCGGTGACGAGCCAGTACAGCTCGGAGGCGTGGCGCCTGACCGCCGGCTATCAGGAGAACGGCGAAGACTTCAACCCGGAGGTCGGCTTCCTGCGCCGCCGGGGATTCCGCATGGTCGACTTCTCGATCCGCAACACGACGCGGCCCGACGGGTTCCTCAAGTACCAGGAGCTGACGCCGCACATGAGCTACAGCCGGTTCTGGAACTTCGCCGGCCAGATGGAGACGACCTACGTCCACCTCCACTACACCGGCGAGTTCGAGGACAGCTCGTCGGCCGGCGTGGCCTACGACATCCGCCAGGAGCACGTCTTCGAGGAGTTCACGGTGTCGGGGCTGACGGTGCCCGCCGGCCGATGGGACTTCAACGAGCTCACCTATCAGTACAACTCGGACCGGTCGGCGCCCTTCAGCGCCGGCATCCGGGCGACCACCGCGGGGTTCTTCAACGGCAACATCGTGACCATCCGGCCGTCGGTCAACGCCCGCTACGGCGAGACGTTCAACCTGTCGCTGAGCTACAGCCGGAACGACATCGACCTGCCTGGCGGCAGCACCGTCACCAACCTGAGCAGCGTCGACATCGGCTACAACTTCTCGCCGCGCCTCTACGCGCAGACCCTGCTCCAGCACAACGACAGCGCCGACCTGTGGTCGGTGAACTTCCGCGTGGGCTGGCTGCAGGACGCGAACACCGGCCTGTTCTTCGTCTACAACGAGACCGACGGACTGGGCGACTTCATCCCCTCCTATGCCGGCCGCAGCGTGATCCTGAAGTACAGCCATCTCTTCGACGTGCTCGACTGACGGCGCCGCGGGGGCGTCCGCGAGCGCGGCGGCGACCGAGGCCCACTCATGGCAAAGGCACCACCGGATCGGGAAACGGCTTCCGAACGCGCGGGCTTCGTCGAGCGCGCCCTGAACGGCATCGAGACCGTCGGCAACCGGCTGCCGGACCCCGCGATCCTGTTCCTGCTGCTGCTCGTCCTGACCTGGATCGCCTCCTCCCTCCTGGCCCCGATCGAGTTCGCCGAGACGGACCCGCGCACCGGCGAGCCGCTGCGCATCGCCGACCAGCTCACGGGCGACGCCCTCACCACCTTCCTGGTGGATCTGGTGACCACGTTCACCGAGTTCGCGCCCCTGGGGGTGGTGCTGGTGGCCCTGCTCGGCGTCGGAGTGGCCGAGAAGACCGGTTTCATCAACGCCGGCCTCAAGCTGATTCTGGGCCGCACGTCGCCGCGCCTGCTGACCCCGATGCTGATCCTCGCGGCGATCGTCAGCCACACCGCCGCCGACGCCGGCTACGTGCTGGTGATCCCCCTCGGCGGGGTGGTCTTCTACGCGGCGGGACGCCACCCCCTGGCGGGCATATCGGCCGCTTTCGCAGGGGTCTCCGGCGGGTTCTCGGCCAACTTCATCCCTTCGGGCATCGACCCCCTGCTGCAGGGCCTCACCCAGGAGGCGGCGCAGATCCTCGACCCCGACCGGCTGGTGAACCCGTTGAGCAACCTGGGGTTCACGGCCGTCTCGTCGCTCCTCGTCATCGGCGTCGGCTGGTATCTGACCGACCGGGTGATCGAGCCGCGCCTGCAGGCGACGCCCATCGACGGCGACCCCGAGGCGATGCCGAAGATGGAGGAGCTGACCGGCCGCGACCGCCGCGGCTTCGGGGCCGGCATGGCCACCCTCGCCGCGGGCCTCCTGCTGCTGGTGCTGGCCGCCCTGCCCGCCGGTTCGCCGCTGCGCAACGCGGAAGGCTCGCTGACCGGCTTCGCGGCGCCGCTGATGGACATGATGGTGCCCCTCATCTTCCTGCTGTTCCTGATCCCGGGGGTGGTGCACGGCTACGTCGCGGGCACCGTGAAGACCCACCGCGACGTCGTCGCGGGCATGACCGCCGCGATGGGCACGATGGCCTACTACCTGGTGATGGCCTTCTTCGCCGCCCAGTTCATCGCCGCGTTCAACAACTCGAACGTCGGCCTGCTGATCGCGCTCAAGGGCGCCAACTTCCTGCGCGACCTCCAACTGCCCCCGCAGGTGACCATCGTCGGCATCGTCCTGCTGACCGCCGTCGTCAACCTGTTCGTCGGCTCCGCCTCCGCCAAGTGGGCGCTGCTCTCGAGCATCTTCGTCCCGATGCTGATGGGGCTGGGCATCGCCCCCGAGCTGACCCAGGCCGCCTACCGCGTCGGCGACAGCGTGACCAACATCGTCACCCCGCTGATGCCGTACTTCCCGCTGGTCGTCGTCTTCTGCCAGCGCTACACGAAGACCACCGGCATCGGCACCGTGGTGTCGCTGATGCTGCCCTATTCGGTCGTGCTGCTCGTCACCTGGACCCTGTTCCTGGTCGCGTACTGGATAACCGGCCTGCCCCTCGGCCTGCAGAGCGCCTATACGTATCCGTGATCCGGACCGCGGCGACGACCGCCACGGCCACGCTCCGCGGCTCGGGAGCAAGCGGCGCCGATCGTCGCGGGCGGGAGAATCGGGAGCAAGCGGCGCCGACGACCGTCACGGCCCGCGCCGCGGCTCGGAGAAGCGGCGCCGATCGCGGGCGGGGGGGATCGGAGCTTGCGGGGATCCCTTCGTCCTGGAGGCTGTCGGCAAGCCGCGCCTCGTCGAGGTCACGGGGTCCCATGACCTTTTTGCCTCCAGGCGACCGGTTTCAGGCCGCTCCTGACCAACGACAATTATTCTGGCCGGTCGGCGAGGGCGCGATCGGTGCGCCGCTGGTGGTGCTGAAGGACATCGGAGGCGAACAGCGCCAGGCCGGGGGCCGAGGGATCAACCGCTCGGCCAGAGTCGGAGGAGCACCGCGACGGCGCCGACGAGCACCACCGCGGTCCCGACGACCCAGCGGACGAGCCGGGCTTCGAAGCTGGCGATGCCGGCCCGCAAATCACCCTGGACCGCGGCGAACCCGGTCCGGACCGCGGCGAACTCAGTCCGCATTTCCGTTCGAATCTCGGCGAACCCGGTCTGCATTTCGGCCCGGACCTCGGCGAATTCGGTCTGCATTTCGGCCCGGACCTCGGCGAGGGCCGCCGCGAGCAGGTCGGGCGTGACGTGGTCGCCGTGGTCGCCGTGCTCGGCGGCACGCCGGACCGCCTTCGTGATGGCGTCCGCTCGGTTCCCTTGAGGAGACCATCACGGTGACGGACACGGACGCGCCGCCGCCGCCGCGAACGATCGGCGACGACGCGCTGGCGCGGTATCGACGGAATCGGACCCGGGGCGGGACGATCGTTCCCCCGATCAAGATCCGGGGACCAGGCCCCGGTCTACCCGGTGTCCGTGCGCGGCAGCGAGTTCACGGGCAAGGTCGTGCTGGAGGCGGTGTTGGAGACGGACGGCGCCGTCGAAGTGATTCAGATTCTGGCCCCGGTGGACCCGGCGACGATGACGACGGTACATCCCGATCTCGCCCGCGCGGCGGTGGACGCGGTCGGGGGATGGCGCTACGAACCGACGTTGCTGCACGGCGTGCCGGTCGATACGCGGATGACGATCAGCGTCAACTTCCGTCCGTAGGAGAACCTCCCGCGACCGGGCCGGCCCGACTCGTGCCGAGCCGGTTCCGCGCCGCCCCGCGATGCGTCACCGCGGCCGGCGCCCCACGAACACCTCGTGCCGGCCCGGCTCCACGTCCGAGAGCACGAGCGGCGCGCGGCGGGCGGCGAACCCCACGCCGGCCAGGAGATCGAGCCAGCGGTCGCGCGCGAACAGCCCCTCGACGTGGCGGTCGCTCACCGCGCGCACCGAGCCGTCGCGCTCGCGCAGCAGGAACGCGAAGTCGACCAGGTATTCCGTGTCGCGGGGGTCGGGGTCCCAGACCCATTCGAGGTAGCGCAGCCCGCGCGCGCACTCCCCGGCCGCGGCGGGCGACGCCCCCTCGCCGCGACCCGCACCACGCAGACCGCGCCGCGGGCCGGGACCGGGTCCGACTCCGACCGCGCCGGGGGCCGGACGCTCGTCGCGACCGCCCGCCGCCGCCCCCGGCGCGGCGCACAAGTCGGTCTTCGTCGCGGAGTGGCGCGATTCCTCGTCGCAGCCGCCCGCCGTCGCCCCCGGCCGGAAGTTCTCGCGCACGTAGTCGGGCGCGAACAGCACCGCGCCACCGGGACGGCAGTGCGCCCACGCCGTCTCCATGGCCCGCCGCAGATCGTCCTCGGTCGTCATGTAGCAGACCGCGTCGTGGACGAAGACGGCGTCGAACGTCCGCCCCAGCCGCAGCGTGCGCATGTCGCCGAGCCGGTGCTCGCACTCCGGATTGAGGGCGCAGCTGACCGCCAGCATATTCGGTGAGACGTCGGTCAGCACCAGGCGGCGGAACCGCCGCTTCAGGTGCGACGCGCCGTTGCCGCCGCCGCAGCCCAGCTCCAGCAGCGATTCGATCGGCGCGTCGCACGCCTCGGCCAGCAGGTCGCCGTAGACGCCGGCTTCCTCCGCGTAGTCCGCCGGGTCGTCGAGGAGCGGCCACCACGCCGCGAGATCGTCGTAGAGGCGCATCGTCCTGCCCGTCGATGACCGTCAGGCGCCGCGGGCGGCCCCGCGCATTCCGTCAGCCACCGTCCCCGCCCGAGCGGAGCGCCAGCGCCGGGTGCTCACCTCGCGGCGGGATGTCGGCTCGGGGACGGGTCTTGCACGTCGCAGGCGGCAGGCACGTCGAAGAAGTCGGACCGAACGTCGGTCTCGGTGACCGACTTCACGCGCATGAAGTAGCCGCTTCCGGAAAAGTCCTTGACGTAACGCTCGACCACGATCGGCAGCGGGCGCCGTGTCCCGAGCTGGACGGCCTCCCAGGACTCGATCGTGATCGGGCCGGCCTCGCCCGGCATCGGCAACAACCGCCGTGTCCCGCGCACGCGCATCGGACCGATGGTCTTCCATCCCAACGACTCGGCCGGCGAATCGACGTAAACGGGTTCGGGCCGAGGCAAGCCCGCCTGCTCCGGTTCCGGCGACGTGGGCGCTGGCGCGTCGCCGCGCAGCAGCGCGGCGTATTCCGACGGCGGCTGCCATGCGAATTCGAGCGGCCCGCAGACAGCGCGGCCCGTGTCGTGGTCGATCGCGATGCGCTCGACCGGCGCCCGGTCGGGAGCGACGCCGATCTCCATCGGCGGCCCCGGCATCGAGCCCTGCCCTTCCGGCGGCAGCCAGATCTCGGACGTCCGTCGACGGACCGCGCCGTCCGGAGCAGCAAGGGCCGTCGCGTCCCGGCGGTAGCGCCCGTCGTCGGCGATGAAGTGCGTCCCCGTTTCCACCAGGCGCGGCCGTCGGCCGGCCGCGCCGCGGAAGACCCGTTCGTACTCCACTTCGAGGACCGGCACGCCGGCGTCGGTGAATCGCGCGACGAGGTCGCGCGCCGTGCGTGCGACAAGTAACGCCGCGAACACGGCCATCGCAACCCCGAGGGCGGTCACGGGTCGGAACAGGAACCGCAGAAGCGGCATTTTCGGGGTCTCCTCTCACCCCTCGTCAGCCCGCGCGGATGGTCGAGCGCCCCGGTCCAACGGACCGCCACGCAGAGCACGCATGACGATCAAGTCGGCGGTCATGGAGCCGGTTCCGCCCGTCCCGCGCGGGGCGCCGCCGGTCCCGCCGCGCGGCGGGCTTCGAGCAGCGCCGACAGGTCGTTCTCCAGCGCCTGCGGGTCCCGGCAGACGAGGAAGTCCCATGCGCCGAGGCGGCCCCAGTGGTTGACGGCGGACACCCAGCGCCGCGCCGCCTCGTGCTTCGCGTCCGTCCCGGCGTACTGCCGCCCCTTGATCTCCAGCACGGCGTGGAGGCCGTTCTTCAGGCGCACGATGAAGTCCGGTTCGTAGGCGTGCGGCTCGCCGTACAGCTCGTACGGGACGTTGAACTCGAGGTGGTCGTTGCGCGCGTAGCAGTCCACGACGCCGCGCTCGGCCAAGCGCTCCAGTTGGAACGCCGCCGCTTCCCCCGGTTCGCCGGGGCGCCCGATGGTCGAGACGACCCGGCGCAGCGCCTCGGCGGCTTCCTTCCGGGTGGCGTTCGGGTCGCCGCGTTCGGCCGCTTCGAGCAGTTTGGAGTCGATGCGGAGCGTGACCTCCTCGCCGTCGCGGTTCCACAACTCCGGGAACCCGGACAGCCCGGCGCCCCGGCGCGTCGTCCGCGGCCCCGCCCGGCGCCGCGGCCGCGGCGCATCGCCGTCGTTGATGTCGTCGTCGCCGCCGGCCCGGTCCGCGGCCCGGTCCTCGACCGCCTCCTCGCCGGAGATCATCCCGTGCACGTGGGTCGCGGTGGCGGTGGTGTCGCAGACGACGATCAGCACCGGCGGGGTCCGGTCCTGGCCGGGCGCCGACGCCCGCACCTGGTCGAAGCGCTCCCGCCACTGGCCGGCGAGGGTGAGCAGCGCGTCCTCCGCCTTGCGGTAGACCACTTCCGGCTTCGGCCGCCCGCCGGTCAGCCGTTCCCCCGCCTTCAGGTCCTTCGTCACGTGCTCCCACAGCCGGAAGTACTTCGGGTCGGGCCGCCCGGTGTTGTCGGCGGCGGGGAGCCGCGGGATCTTCGTGACGCCGCATTCGATGGCGTCGACCAGGCTGAAGTCGCTGACGATCCCGGGGAACGGCGACCCTTCGGGGTATCCGCTGCCCTGGATGTGGAACGGCGTGGCCGACAGGTCGACGCAGGCGTCGATGCCGCAGGCGGCGTTGATGCGATCGAGCCCGTCCACCCAGACCGTCGCCGCCTCGCGGTCGGCCCGCTCCTCGGCGTCCAGCGCGGCTTCCGGCCGCGCGCCAGCATCTCGCGCAGGTAGACGACGGTCTCGACCGCCTCGAGCTGGCAGAAGAACAGCCGCCGCGCGCGGTCCGGGCGCCACCAGTGGCGCAGGAGCTTCTTCGTGGTCTGCGAGGCGCCCGGCCAGCCCGCCTTCCGCCACCGGCACACGTCATCCCGCAGGACGTTCACGAGCGGCAGGTCGTCCCGCTCTTCCTCCGCCAGCAGCGAGCGCTACGCGCTTCCCGTGCGTTCGGTCCGGAACCAGTAGCCGGCCGGCCGTCGCCCGGGCGCCTTCGACGGCACGCCGGTGCGCGTGTCGTACAGCCAGTGCCGGTCCGGTTCCTCCCACGGCGAGCAGAGGATCGGATCCTCGACCGGCCGGACGGGTATCTGGTGGTCCGGCATCGGTTCACCGGTCCCGGAGATGCGCTGCGGTGCGGTCGCGCAAGGTCCGCAACTCGGGATCTTCGGGAACGACGAGCACCCTGAAGCTCATGGCGCCGCTTCCATCCAACCTTCGGAGAACAGTTCGGAAACGGGTTTCTTCTCGACGACGTCCATGAATCGAGGCACGTCGGCCAGGGAACAGACCCGCGATTCGCCCGTCGTCTCGTCCCTTCTGAACAGGAACGTGGTCTTGTAATCCTCCTCCTGAAGCCAGTCGAGAACCGTCGCCGAGTGGGTCGTCGCCACCACTTGCGTTCCCGTGACTTCAGCTTGGCTGCGCAACAATTCCAGCAGGACTTGCACGCGGCTCGCATGAATGCCCTTCTCGATTTCCTCGATCGTCATGAGGCCGGGCATGTCGTTCTGGAAGAAGGCGGCCGTGATCGCGGCGAAACGCAGAGTGCCGTCGCTCAGGACCGGCGCCGGAAACTCCCTGCCGTTCTCTCGAAGCATGAACATCGGTTCGCCGACGGCTCCGGACAGGGTTCCGACATCTTCCACCTCTTCCGGACGAAGCTGGCGAAGCCACGCCAGATAGGCATCCTTGGTCCGTTCGTCCTCGCAGATCATCCTGACTACTGCCGCGAAGTTCTCGCCGTGGTCTCCCATCTTCTTCGCCCGTGCGTGCAACGAATAACCCCGCAGCACTTCCGGCGTCGAGTCCACGTGCTGGGCGTTGGAAAACAAGAGAGTCAACTCGGCCAACCGGTACGCGATATCTGCCGCAGAAAGGCCGCCCAGTGCAATCTTCCGCCGATCTACTTCGTCCAGCATGCCAAGCGCAGGCCGAGAAGGATCGGAATGGAAGGGCGCGGGGAAATCGCCGTGCTTGTACGTCAGATCCCCCGCGTTGATATGTTCATCCACCACCCGCCCTTGCAGGTTAGGCGAAAAAACAACGTCGTATTCCCACTCGGGGAGCACGTCGTCCCAAGTTCCACGCACCTTGATCGCGACCTCGTCCGCGCCGGAAAAACAGGCATGATCGCTCCCGCCCCGGATTCCCTTCCACGTTTCGCGCGTCGCGCTCTCCGGCCTGCCGTTCAGGACTTCGTCGATCGTGAAGCCGTGACCGATACCCTGCAGCACGCGCAGGGCGTCGAGGAAGTTGGACTTCCCGCTGGCGTTCGCGCCGATCAGCAGGTTCATCCGGCCGAGCTTCAGGTCGACCCGGCGCAGGCTCTTGAAGTTCTCGACGACGATGCGGTCGATCACGCCCAGGCCCCCCCCTTCGGTCAGCACCCGCAGGCCCTCGTTGCCGCGCGGATCGATCACCTTGACGGCGACGCGCCACCGCTCGCCGGGGCCGAGTCGGGACGGCCGCGGGAAGGGGACGCTCCGCAGCCCGCTCAGGGCGTCGAACGCGCCCTCGTCCACCAGCCCGGCGCCGCCGAGCGCCTTCGCCAGCTCCTTCCGCTGGCCCTTGTCGGAAAAGAACGCCTGACAGATGCAGAACGTGCGGCCGTCGTAGTCGGTGTCGACGAACCACGCCGCGATGCGCTCCTTGTCGGTCGGCAGGATCTCGTTGGCCGCGGGGTCGTAGACGTCCATCCCCTCGACGTCGTGCCGGTAGAACTGCATGGCCCTGGCGTAGTCGAGCTGCAGGTCGGCGAACAGGTCGCGCTGCACGTCCTGCCGCGCGAGCACCCGCAGGACGGCCTGCGTGGAGACCCGCTCGTGCATGTGCAGAGCCACCGGATCGACCTCGAACCAGGGCCGCTCCCGCTTGCCGCTCCATTCGAGCCACGGCTCGTGCCGGCGCAGCGCCTCGGCCAGCAGGTCGGCTTCCTCCGCCGAAAGCGGCCGCTCCCGCGCGGCGGCCAGCAGCTCGGGCAGCCGGTCGGCCGCGGCGGCGTCGGGCGAGAACCGCAACGCCGGCGGCAGGTGGGGGTTGAACTCGTGGCGGACCTTCGGCTTCTCCCGGACCACCCCGTGGGCTTCGAGGCCGGCCGGCGGGATGTTCTTCCGCTTCGCCGCGTAGGTGATCGTCGCCACGCCCGCCTTGTCGCGGTCGCTCGTCCGGTTCTTCCTGCGCGGCATCGAGTCGGGTTTCCTTGCGTTACTGCCCGGCCAGAGTCAGCACGGTTTCGGTTCGCATGCGGGAGTCCAGTGCGCTCCGGCGGGAAACGAGCCGCCGCCTGCCGGGGGAAGAGTACCGCCGTCCGGCGGGGTCTCGCGTTCGTGGCGGACTCCTGGTCGCGACCCCGATGCCCGGCGAAACCGGTATCCGGCGCCGGCCGCCGACACCGGCATCCATCACACGGCGCCGGCCCGCCGACACCGGCGCCCATCATACATCGGGACCCCGGCCGGACGGGCCGCCGTCCCGCTCGCGCCGGCCCGTCCCGCTTCCTTCACAGACCGTTCCCGGAGATGCGGCGGCAAGCGCCGATGGGGCATTCGCCGACGCGATTGCCTCGATCTTCACAGACCGCTCCGGGAGGCGGCGGCGATCACCGACGGCATTCGCCGACACGATTCGCTTCGATGCGGCGGCAGTACGTCGCGGCGAAATCCGACGGACCGGGCGCCGGTTGCGTTCCTGCCGCCGAATCAGTCAGAATCGAATGCAGCTCCGGTTCACGGCGCGAACGAGGAATCATGCTCACCACGTTGGACATCGACGACCCCGTGTTCGCGGCGGTCGAAGCGCTCGCGAAGAAGGAAGGCAGGCCGGTCGGTCAACTCCTGTCCGAGCTGGTGCGCGAGGCCTTGCAGGTCAGGACGAACCAGGCGACGTCCGGGACGCCCCGCGGCCGGTATGGTTTCCGCCCGCTTCCGGCAAGAGGCGCGGTGGTCACCAACGAACTCGTGAACGATCTCCGTGACGAACTGGGCGTGTGACCGGTGCGGGCGTTGCTCGACGTCAACGTGCTCGTCGCGCTGCTCGACGAAGACCATACTCACCACGTGACGGCGTTCAACCGGCTCGACGACAACGTCGCGGACGGCTGGGCGTCGTGCCCGCTGACGCAGAACGGCTGCGTTCGCATCCTGTCGCAGCCGCGATATCCGGGCGCCTCGAGCGTCGCGGACGCCGTGATTCGCCTGCGGGCCGCCGTTTCGACGCCGCATCATCGGTTCGTGGCCGACAACGTCAGCCTGCTGGACGGCGCAGTCCTGGACCATCGCCGCCTGACCGGTCCCCGGCGATTGACCGATGCGTACCTGCTGGCGCTCGCGGTGGAGAACGCGTGTCGCCTCGTGACCCTTGATCGATCCATCCCGGTTGCCGCGGTGCGCCGGGCGGATGCGGAGTCGCTGGTCGTCATCGGCGACGGTGACCGTGACGGTACCCGGTGACCGCCGATCCGAAACGAGAAGCATGGCTCTCTGGAACATCAAGCGCGTCTGGCAAGTCGTCGCCGGCGACGATGATGTCACACACCTGTCGACGGACGAGCTCTCCCGCTTCCGTTGCGTCGTCCTGTTGGGGGCCGCTGGCGCCGGCAAGACGACCGAGGCTCGACGACTGGCGGAGCACGAACGCGCTTCCGGACACTCCGTACGTGAGTGCAGATTGGCGGAGTACGCCGGCACGTCGGCGGAGCTCGAAGGACGCTTGCAGGAACTCTCCGCGGGAGCCGACGCGGCGGCCAGTTTTCACCTCGACGCGCTGGACGAGGCGATGATACCGGAACGCCGACGCTGGCTCGCGATCAAGCACTGGATCGAACAGGACCTTCAGGAAACCGGCGCGTCGATTCGCATCACCTGCCGTTCGGCGGTTTGGCCACCAAGTCTCTCGGACGCGATCCGCGGGTTCTGTGGGCAGCGGTCGTTCGCCACCGCATATCTTCAACCCCTCACCGACGATGATGTTTCGGTCGCCGCGGAATCGCTCCGCATCGCTCCGGACCCGTTTCTGAAACAGATCGAGAATGCGCGTGCTCGGAACCTCGCACGTCACCCGTTGACGCTCCGCATGTTGTTGAGTGTGTGCAAGGATGGCGGAAATCTGCCGTCCAGGTTGAAGGATCTGTTCGACAAGGGCGTCCGCGTGCTCGCCCGCGACCGGGAGGACAGGCGCGAAATCGGCACCGAGGCTCCGCTCCCCGTGGCTCGGCTGCTGGACGCAGCGGAGCGGTTGGCCTGCTACACGATCCTCAGCGGTCGAGAAGCGGTGAACCTCGGCGACGAACGATCGTCGAATCAACTCGATCTGCAAGACCTCTCGGGCCGCATTGGTGACGACGCCGGAATCGACGAAAACGATATCCTCCGCGCTGTCGGAGCGTCAGGATTGTGCGATTCCGAAGCGCCACGAACTTTTCGCTTCGCCCACCGGCAATTCGCGGAGTACCTCGTCGGACGGCGCCTCGCACGGCTGCCGACGCACCAGGCCCGCGCATTCCTCGCCGGTCCGGACGGGCGTTCGGGCGCGGCTGGTCCCCTGCGAGAGACCGCGGCGTTCGCCGCGATGTTCAATCCGGAAATCGCCGAGTGGCTTACAGACAGCGATCCCGAAGTGATCGGATTGTCCGACGTCGCCGACGATAATTCCCGGCGGTGCGCCACTCTCGAGATGCTCAACCGGTTTCGCAGCGGGATCGTCACAAGTGCGGAGATTTACCGCGGCGGCATGGAGTTGGGCGGCTTCCAGTACGAAGGTGCGGAAGCAGACCTGCGCCCGGCGCTCAACGAACGAGGCAACCGTTGTGAGAACGTTCTGGTGTTTGCGGTCTCCCTCATCAGGAGCTGGCGCCCCTCGTCCATGGGCCACTCCATGAGTGATGCGCTGGCGGCCTTGACCCTCGATTCGACGGCGCCGCTGCATGCACGGACGTTTGCCGGACGCGTACTATGCGAATGTGGCACGGACGCGGCGCGCGGACGTCTGAAACCCCTTCTCGCGGGTCTGCCCGAGGACGACGACGACGAACTGAAGGGGTCTTCGGTTACCGGGTATTCAGGCCGATTTCGCCCGTGCCACAGGGGCGAAATGGAGCGGACGTTCGGGAAAGTTGCGGCATGACGCTGTTGCGCCGGCACAGTTTTGTCGTTCTGGCGGGACGGGGTTTCTACCTGTATGGAGGGGCGGCGCGCGGTGTTCCGGCCGCGCATTCTCACCCGGCCGTCGGCGCGGCGTTCTCGTCGGCGCGGCGGCGAAGTCCGGAATGCGGAGTGGGTCCGGGCGGTTGCGGCCGGCCCGGCGTCGAGATGGCGGAGAGCGAGCCGGGGGGCGCGGTTCCGCGGGTATCGGTTCGGGGTCGCGGACCGCGCGGGCCCGGGCGGCGCGGACCGCGCGGGCCCGGGCGGCGCGGATGCGCGACCCCGCGCCGCCGGCGTCAGGCGGGCGGCGGCAGGGCGAGGGCTTCGGGGACGACGGGTTCGGGGGCGCGCAGCATCGTGGTGAACAGGGCGCGCGGGTCGAGACGGCGTTGGCGGGCGGTGCGCACGACGCTGGCCAGGATTTGTTGGGTGTCGGCCCCGCGCCGGGTGCGGTTGCCGCCGCAGACCTTGCGTATGGCCACCGCGGGCCGGATGGCCTGTTCGGCCCGCCAGTTGGTGGCGTCGATGGACGGGTCGCGCAGGAAGAGGAACACGGCCGGGAATTCGCGGGCCAGATGCCCGGCGAAGCGCTCGGCGGCGGCCAGCGGCGGCGGGGCGTCGATGAGCCGGCCGAGCCGGGCTTCGAGCCGGCCGCGGGCCGACGCGAGGCCGTGCTCGCCGATGCCGCCGGCGTTGCAGCGCGTCCGCAGGTCGAGGGCGTCCTGCAGGACCGTCTGCACGGCGGCGGCCCAGGGGCTGTCGGGATGATCGTTCCGCAGGTCCTTGCAGCGCCGCAGGAGATGCGCCAGACAGGTCTGGTGGGGCGCGTGCTCGAAGCCGCGATACGCCACCCACCCGTCCCGCACCAGCACGCCCGCGAAGTCGGCGCCGAGCACGGCGGCCGCGTCGGCGAACCCGCGGCCGGCGCGGATGGAGTACACCGTCGTCTCCGGGGTGGCGTACGCCCACAGCCAGCAGGGTTCGGTGTTCACGCGCCAGCCGGTCTCGTCGGGCGTGACCACCGGGCTGCGGCGGACCTGCTCGCACAGTGCCGCATACGCGGGCGCGGCCGCGTCGGCCGTGCGGTGCAGCAGCCGGACCAGCCCCCCCCTGGTCACGTGCAGCCCGAACCGGGTCTCCAGCACGCGGACGGTCTTCTCCAGTGGCAGGCCCCACTCAGTGTGCAGCTCGGCGGTCAGGGCGGCGACGTTCGGTCCCAGCTGCACGCCGGCTGCGCCGAGCGCATCGGAGGTCTGCAAGGGGTGCCGGCCCTGCACGCGCCGCCGGCACTGCGCGCAGTGGCCCACCTCGACGTCGAAGCGGCGCACCAGCGGGCGCACGTCCGGCACGTCTTCCTGATACTGCTCCGCCACCCGGTCCAGGGCGACGGCGCCGCCGCAGTCCGGGCACGTCTTCGGGGTCGGCGCCGCATAGATCTCGTCGACCCGGGTCGGCGGCCGGCGGTTTCCCTGCTTCCCGTACTGCGCGCCGGCGCGCCGCCCCGGGGGGCGTCCGGTTCCCTGGCGGCGGTCCTTGGCGAAGGGGGCGGCCTGCCGGCGTCCGGCGCGCCGCGCGGCCTCGAGTTCCTTCTCCAGGCCCTCGATGCGGCGCTTCAGGTGGTCCCGCTCCTCGATCAGCGTGGCGTTTTCTCGTTCGAGGTGTTCGATGCGCCGCACGTCCCGGGGATCCCGCTGGGGTCCAGGTCCCATCGAACCGCTCCGGTCATCGCTCCTGCGCGCCATACTTCACGTATCGGCACGTGGTCGACGGACCTGCATACCTTTTCGTGGATTTTTTTCGCCCGACCCGGTAACCGAAGACCTGAAGGGAATCGCGCTGCAATGCAATTGGCCGGATCGATTGTCGCCGCCGGAATTGTTCGACGCGCTGACACCGAGACACGGACGGTTGCTCCTCGGACCGTACGATGTGTTTTTGCACGACATGAACACGGATGGGTTTCCTCCGGCCGATCACGTGGCCACAGGTCTCCGTTGGGCAAGAGACCTTCCTTCGGAACGCAGTGATACTGATCCGCTCCACCGACTCGGCATGCGGATCGCCCATGCAGCGTTACGGGAACTGGACGACAAGGAAATCGCCGTCGAATTGGTGGGGCTGATGCGGCGCTGGATGAAAGACTGGAAAAGTCCTCTCGCACCGTTGCGGAGCGACCCGTTGAAGTCTCCGTCGAACGACGATGCGCCGTTGTATGGCGACCGACAGAGCCGGCATAAATTGATCGACCGGATCGTGGAGCGTATCGAGTCGGACGAGGAACTAAAGAACGTGGCGTTCCATACTCCTGGATTGTTGCGCGTCGAAGATTTCCGATGGCTTCTCCAGCGAAGCTGTGATGACGGCCGGGTGATGGAGGCGCGCGAGAGATACCTGCATATTGCGATTTTCCTGCCCTGGGAGCAACGGACGGAGGACGTCGATGCATGGCTTCGGGTCTGCGATGTCGATCCAGTGCGAAAGATTCTCGGAAATCAGAAATTCACCAAACTCGATTCGACACAGGCGACGCGGCTTCGCGAGGAATGGAAGATCGTTCACGAAGGCCGACGAGCGACTGAAACACCGAATCTCGATCCGCCACCCCGCGATCGAGTGATCCAGGTCCTGGGTCTCCTGGAGACCAAGGACGTGCGTCATTTCCGGGGACTATGCAGGGAACTCACCTTGGAGCCGACGAGTGTTCATTACGAATTCGGGCGTTTTCTGACGAACACGCCGGGCTGGCGGGAAGCTGATGCGGGAACGAGGACTCGAATCGTTGAAGCCGCAAAGCGCTACCTGTCAGTGGAGACCATCGCTGAGGAATTGTCATCCAATATCTCTCCAAATAGAATCCAGGTTGGTGGTCTTGAGGCGATGTGGCTTGTTCTCGCTCGTGACCCGGACTGGTTCAAGTCACGTGATGAATCGTGGTGGGCGGGTTGGTGTCGGTACATACTCGCGGAATCCAGTCTGAACATGGCCGGCGAGGCACGCGATCCAAAGCTGCAGCTCGTGGCCCTGCTCAACGAAGCAGCCACCGCCAGCGTTAGCGGGGAGGTCATGCGGCTGTCCTCAAGCCGCGGGACGGATGGCGAGCGTGGCCGCCTTTCCGACGCGTTGCGCCTGTTGGAAGGCCAGCCGAACGCGGACCTTGATGAAGCACTGTGCGAAGCGCTGGAGGCCGGCGAGCTACCGGAGCATCATGTCGGCCACGTGGTCGACTTCGTGTTGGTACGTGCGAGCGACCGGTCCGTTCCGGTATGCCTTCGCATTCTGGAGGATGCGACGGGGCATGCGGAAGAGTCCCGCGCGGAGCGCGTTGCGGCTGGTCTTCTCCGCAAATGCCCAAGCGCAAGCTGGTCGGCGCTGAAGACGTATCTCGACGCCGATCCAAATAGAGCACGTCGCGTTCTGAAGGAATTTGCGCGCGACTACGAATCGATTGAATGCTTTGTAATGTCGACGCCGCAACTGGGCGAATTGCTTGGCATGTTCCTGGATCTGTTTCAGCCGGAAAGCGATTCGGATGAGGGTGTCGCAAGTTCCGGACCGGGTGACGTGCGCTGGTTCCGGGACCGACTGATCGACCGCCTGGACAGATTGTGTGACGAAGAATCCGTCGAAGTGTTCCGGCGGCTCGATCAGGAGTTCGGAGACCGTTATTCGTGGCTTGCGCACGAGAGGATACACGTGACCCGGCGCTATCACCGGTCACGCTGGTCTCCGTTTTCGGTCGACGTCATTGCCGACGTGCTGAATGCGGAGACACGGAGGCTGCTTCGATCGGGCGACGACGTGGTCGACGGCATCGAACATGCTCTCGGTCAATACGCCGGCGCGTTGCGGCAGGACGGGAAGGAGAGCGTCGAAGACCTGTGGAACACTGCGGCCGACGGCGCGCCGAGTCCGAAGCCGGAACCGCACGTATCCCGAAAGTTATGTGGAGTGGTGAAAGACTACTTTCAAGATTACGCCGTCACCGCGGATCGGGAGATCGAGATTCATCGGCGCAGCGTCAGCCGGTCGGACGGTGGGGAGCCGGGATCGGAGGTCGACGTTCTGGTGCAGGCGCCTGGTCGCGGAACGGTGTCCGGCGACGCGATCCGCGTGCCGATAGAGGTCAAGCTGTCATCGAACGATGAAGCGAAGACGGGAATGCAGGAACAACTCGTCGGCCGATACATGCAGCAACTCGACGCGACGCACGGCGTCTACGTCGTGGTCTGGATGACTACGCCGAATCCTGGGCGCCTTCGACCCGGTCATCGACCGAAGTGGGATTGCATCGAGACGGCGCGTCGGGAGCTGAACGAGCAGGCAAAGCGGTTGTCGCAAGAACGCGAGGTACGGGTTCGGGCCGTGGTCGTGGACGGCTCGTTGCGGTAATCGTTCGACGTCGCCAGGGAGCGATTGGGCCGACGGGCGAAACGACCCGACGTCGGCGCCGACCGGCCTGACCGGGATCTGTCAAGCGACCTCCAAAACTGACCCCCGGCGACATCGAAAACTGACCCCCGAAGAAACGGCGTATTCGCCAGCCAGCGTGCGCTACACCCCGGCGAGCGGCTCGAGGGGCTCCAGCGGGAGCGAGCCGGTGGCGTCGCCGAACTTCTCGGCGGGCACGCCGACCCGGTGGAGCATCGCGACGAGGAGGTTGTTCATCGGGGTGTCCTTCGAGTGGCGCAGGATGCGGCCGCCCTTCACCCCGCCGGCCCCGCCGATCATGACCAGCGGCAGGTCGATGTGCGAATGCTCGTTGGCGTCGCTGATGCCGCCGCCGTGCAGGACGAGCGAGTGGTCGAGCAGGTTGCCGTCGCCGTCGGGGGTCGACTTCAGCTTGTCGAGGAAGTGCGCGGTCAGGCCGACGTGGTACTGGTTGACCTTGGCCCCCTGCTCGAACTTGAGGGGGTCGTGCTGGTGGTGCGAGACGGCGTGGTGGGCGGCGTTGACGCCGAGCTCGGGGTAGGCGCGGTTGGTCTGCTCCTTGCCGAGCGTGAACACGAAGACGCGGGTGATGTCGGCCTTGAACGCGACGGCCAGCAGGTCGAACATCAGCCGGGCGTGCTCGTCGTACGACTCGGGCACGCCGACGGGCCGGTCGGGCAGCTCCAGGGTCGACTCGCCGTGCTGGCGCTCGGCCACGTTGATGCGGCGCTCGATCTCGCGCACCGACTCGAGATACTCGTTGACGCTGTTGCGGTCGGCGGCCCCCAGCTTCTGCTGGAGGTGCGAGATGTCGCGGGTCACCCAGTCGAGGATGCTGCGGTCTTCCTGCAACTGCGCGAGCCGCTGCTCGGGAGTGCCGCCGTCGCCGAACATGCGCTGGAAAACGATGCGCGGGTTCGTCTCGTGCGGGTTCGGGGTGGTCGGCGTGCGCCACGAGATGCTGTTGGTGTAGACGCAACTGTAGCCGTTGTCGCAGTTGCCGATGAGATAGGTCTGCTCCATCGCCAGCTCGAGCGACGTGAGCGGCGTGTCGCCGCCGATGTGCCGGGCGGCGATCTGGTCGGCGGTGGTGCCGTTGCGCACGTCGGCGCCCTCGGTCTCCTTGGGGTGCACCCCGCTGAGCCACACGGTGCCGGCCCGCGAATGCTCGCCGTTGCCGTCGCCGAGCGCCTCGGCCTGCTTCTGGCTGAGCCCGATGGGCACGACCACCTGGTCCTGGAACGGCGCCAGGGGGCTCAGGGTGCGCGACAGATCGGTGAGCCGCCCGTCGCCGGCCGGCTGCCACGAATGCATGACCGCCCCGTTGGGGATGTAGACGAAGCCGAGACGGCGCACCGGCCGGGCGGCGGTGCGGGCCAGGGCCGTGGAGGCGGGGACCATCGCGTCGAGCAGCGGCAGCGCGAGGCTGACCCCCATGCCGCGGAGGAACGTCCGACGGGGCAACGCCATCTTGCTGATGAACATGACAGTCTGTCTCCTTCACGCGAAGCGCGGCCCCGCGGCCGCGTTCTCCTACTCCGCTTCCGCGGCGGCCCCCGCCGCGCGCATCTGGAACGGCGTGCTCCGGACGACGCCGACGACGAGCGAGGCGAGGCCGTAGTCGTCGGCCGCGGCCCCGCGCACGATCTGCCGCACCGCCGGCGCGTCGTAGTACTCGACGCCGCGGCCGAGGGCATAGGTCAGCAGCTTCTCGGTCACCACGGTGGCGAACTGCTCGCGGTCGCGCACCAGCAGCCGCCGCATTTCGGCCGGCCCCTCGAACCCGGCGCCGTCGGGCATCGTGCCCGAGGCGTCGATGGCGCCGCCGCCGGGCATGTGCGAACGCCACCGGCCGATCGCGTCGAAGTTCTCGAGGGCGAGGCCCAGAGGGTCCATCACCCGGTGGCAGCTCGCGCACACCGGGTTCGCGCGGTGCTGCTCCATCCGCTCGCGCATCGCGAGCACCCGGCCCGAGTCCTCGGCCGGCTCGAGCTCCGGCACGTTCGGCGGGGGCGGGGGCGGCGGGGTTCCCAGCACGTTCTCCAGCACCCACTTGCCGCGCCCCACCGGCGACGTGCGGTCGGGATAGGACGTGACGGTCAGAATGCTGCCCTGGCCCAGCAGCCCCCGGCGGTTGACGCCGCCGAGCGACACGCGGCGGAAGTCGCTGCCGTAGACGCCGGGAACGCCGTAGTGCCGGGCCAGCCGCTCGTTGAGGTAGGTGTGGTCGGCCGTGAGCAGGTCGGCCGCGCCGCGGCCCTCGCGGAGGATGCTGTCGAAGAACAGTTCCGTCTCGCGCACGAAGTCCTGCCGCAGGCTCTCGCCGAAGTCGGGGAACAGCACGTCGGAGGGCAGCGCCCCCGAGAGGTTGCGCAGCCGCAGCCACTGCCCCGCGAAGTTCTTCGCCAGGGCCTCCGAGCGGGGGTCGGCGAGCATCCGCCGCACCTGCTCCTCGACGAGCGCCGGGTCCTGCAGGCCGCCCCGCTCGGCCGCCTCCAGCAGCGCGTCGTCGGGCAGACTGCTCCACAGGAAGAACGAAATGCGGGACGCCAGCTCGAGGCCGCTCAGCCGATAGGGGGTCCCGGGCGCGACCCCGGCGGGGTCGGAGACCACCCGGAACAGGAAGTCGGGGCTCACCAGCAGGGCCCGGAGCGCCCGCTCGATGCCCGCCTCGAACCCGCCGGCCCGGCGCCCTTCCTCGTAGAAGGCCACGAGCGGCGCGAGGTCCCGCCCGCCGACGGGACGGCGGTACGCGCGGCGGGCCAGGGTCGACAGGATGCGCCGCGCGCAGGGGGCCTCGTCGGCGGCGGCCGCGGGGCGGCAGACGAAGATGCGGCGCCGGGCCGGCGTGTCCCCGGAGTCCGCGCCGTAGGCGGACGCCGGCAGGCCCGGCCGGGCGCCGGGCGCAGCGGCCGGGCGGCGACCGGCGGGCGCGACGCCCGCGGCGTCGAACGGCCCGGTGATGGTGAGGGTGCCCAGATGCGGCTGGTACAGCAGGTAGTCGCCCTCGCCGTGGGGGCGGTCGAACGGCTGGCGCAGGCTCTCGGCCAGCGCGTCGGTCTTCTTGATGAAGGCGGCGGTCACCGTGCGCGGGCCGGCCGCCACGGGAACCCGCACCCGCAGGTCGTCGGGGCCGGTGTTGTAGGCGGCGCCCTGGTCGGCGTCGGGGTCGATGGGGGCGAGCCGGAACACCGTCACCCGCTCGCCGTCCACGCTGACCTCGAGCTGGTGCGGCTCGCGTATCGGCGCGCCCGCGAACAGGTCGAGCAGGGCGAGCTCGATCTCGTACTCGCCGTCGCGCGGGAAGTTGTATTCCACCGAGAGGCCGCCGCGGGTGCCGAACGGCAGGCCGTCCCGGTGCCGGTACTGCGAGAGGTCGGAGACGATGCGGAAGGTCTCGCCGGCCGGCGCCGCCGGCGACGCCCCCACCGCGAGCCGGGCGACGTGCCGCGCCGCGTTCATGTAGCGTTCGAGCAGGGTGGGCGACACCTTGAGCACGCCGGCGATGTTGTCGAACCCGTAGCTCTGATCGTCGGCCGGCACGAGCGCCGCCGCGTCCACGTCGAGGGCGAGGAGGTCGCGCACCGCGTTCTGGTACTCGGTGCGGTTCAGCCGGTGCAGGGGGACCGTGCGCCCGGGGTTCGGCCGCGCCGCCGCGGCCCGGTCCAGCTCGGTCTCGAGCCAGGCCGCGAGGCGGTCGGCGGCCGCCGCCTCGGGGCGCGGGCGCCCCAGGGGCGGCATGGTCCCCGTGCGGACCTTGCGGATGACCTTTTCCCAGATCTCCGCCTGCGCCGGGGCGTTCCCGAGGTCGGCGCTCTCCAGCTCGACCGGCACGGCGCCGCGCTCGAGCTGGCGCTGGTTGTGGCAGGTCAGGCAGTACCGCCGGAGCAGCGCCCCGTGCGCGGCGATCTCGCTCGCGCGATCGCCCGCCGCGGACACCGCCGCCGGCGTCTGGGCCGAGCCGGTCCCGGCGAGCCCGCCCGCGGCCAGCCCGGCGGCCACCGCGACGCCCGCGAGCCGCCGTAAACGCCGTCCCGACGCCTGCTCCATCACCTTCATGCTGCGCCTTCCGGGAACACGGACTCGATCCTGTAATGCTACAGCTTCCGCCCCCGGTGTCAACCGGCAGCGATCGGGCGATCGGGCATCTCGCGGACCATCCTCGCGGCTCGCCGGTTCCCGTCAGTGCTTCGTCTCGTCCGCGGAAACCGCCACCGGCATCTTCGTTTCAAGGAGGATGCGCACGCAGAGCCGCCGTTCGCGCTGGAAAACGGAGTCCGGCACGGCGCCGGCCTCGACCATCCTCCGCCGCGCGTCCAGGAACGTCCGGCAGGCCCACGCCGCCGCGAGCATGACGGCCAGCGGGTCGGCCTTCGGCTCGTCGGGGCAGTATTTCTCGATCAGCCAGTCGACGAGTTCCTCCTGCATCGCCTGGGCCGTGTCGAAGATGTCATCCTCGCCACTCGCTTTACTCGGCGGCGGGCGATCGGCGGCGGCCCGGGGGTTGACCGTGGGCACGGGGGTGTCAGGTTCCTTCACGGCCCTGCGAATCGCTTCCGCCATCTCCTGGATGCGGGCTTCGCGGGCTCTCGCCTGCACCCTCTGGAAATCTTCCCTGATGCCCCGAAACAGGACGGATATGGCGGAAACCACGACCTCGCGGGTGCTGCGCATCGTTCGGCCCTTTCCTGGCGGCCCCTCGCGGTCCCGCACCGGACCGGCCCGGTTGCGGACCACCACAGGGAAGGGTAGCATACGGGTCTCCACGGGACCGGGTGAGGCCGGGCCGTGGCGCCTGGAGACCCACGATGCGCACCATGCCTCGATCGGAGCGGCGGCCGTTCGGCGTCCGGATGCTCTCGCCCGCCGTCGTCATCGGAATGCTCGCGGCCGTTCCGGGCGGGTCCGCACCGGCCGGCGCCGCGAACCGCGAGGCGCCCATCGTCGACGCGGCCCGCGCGGAGGACGCCGCGGCCGTCCGCGCCCTGATCGGGCAGCAGGTCGACGTGAACGCGCCCGCGGTGGACGGCACGACCGCCCTGCACTGGGCGGCGTACCAGGGCGACGTCGAGACGGCCCGCCTGCTGCTGGCGGCGGGGGCCCGCACCGGCGCGGCGAACCGGTACGGCGTGACGCCGCTGGCCCTGGCCGCGGGACGGGGAGACCCCCGCGTCGTCGGGGCGCTGCTCGACGCCGGCGCCGACCCGAACGCGACCCTGCCCGAAGGCGAGACGGCGTTGATGGCGGCGGCCCGCGCCGGCGACGCCGACGCGCTGCGGCTGCTGTCCGCCCACGGCGCCGACGTGGGCGCACGCGAGAGCTGGCGCGGCCAGACCGCCCTGATGTGGGCCGCCGCCGAGGGCCACGCGCGCGCCGCCCGCACCCTGATCGAGCTCGGCGCGCGCGTCGACGCGCGCTCGGACGCGGGCTGGTCGGCGCTGCTGTTCGCGGTGCGGAGCGGGCAGGCGGCGTCGGCCGACGCGCTGCTCGACGCCGGGGCCGACGTGAACGACGTCATCCGCGCCCGCTCCGCCGAAGCCGCGGCGGCGTCGGCGGGGAACGCGGGTGGTCCCGAGGGCGCCAGCGCCCTCGTCGTCGCGGTGGCCAACGGGCACTTCTCGCTCGCCCGGCGCCTCGTCGAGCGGGGCGCCGACCCCAACGCGGCCGAGCAGGGCTGGACGGCCCTGCACCAGCTTTCCTATACGCGGCGCCCGAACTCGGGCAAGGGCATGCCCCCGGTGCCGCTGCTCGACCGCCTCGACACCCTCGAATTCGCGCGGTTCCTGCTCGAGAACGGCGCCGACCCGAACCTGCGCCAGACCCGGCGGTTCAACAACCGCGAACGGAACAACCTGAACCGCGTGGGCGCCACGCCCTACCTGCTCGCCGCCAAGCACGCCGACGTGCCGCTGATGCGGCTGCTGGCGGACCACGGCGCGGACACGCGCCTGGCGACCGAGGGCGGCGCGTCGCCGCTGATGGTGGCCGCGGGGGTGGGCATCTTCAACGTGGGCGAGAGCGCGGGCACCAACGAAGAGGCGTTCGACGCGGTGCGGCTCGCCTGGGAGCTCGGCGACCGCCGCGTCCTGCAGGCCGACGACCGGGGCTACACGGCCCTGCACGGGGCGGCGCTGCGGGGCGCCGACCCCATCGTCGAGTTCCTCGTCGACCGGGGGGCCGACCTGCTGGCCGAGTCCCGCGAGGGCTGGACGCCCCTGCGCATCGCCGACGGCGTGCACTACACGGGCACCGTCAAGCGCGCCGACCACACCGCCGAGCTGCTGCGCCGATACATGCGCGAGCAGGGCGTCTACCGCCCCGAGCACGAGAAGGACGTCAACAGCGTGGCGGTCGTGAAGCCGGCCGGCGGGCAGTAGCCGGCCGGCGCCCGGAGTCCCGGGACGGCTCCTTCCGTCCCGCACCATCAGGCGGCGCGGGCTTGACTTCCCGGTCGATCGTGCGACGCAGCTTGCGCTCGGCCACGTCGAGGTCGTAGCGGGCCTGGAGGTTCGCCCAGAACTCCGGGGAGGTCCCGAAGTAACGCGCAGGCCGCAACGCGGTGTCGGTGCTCACGGAGCGCCGGCCGAGCACGACGTCGGTCGCCGCGCAGGGCCTCCAGGCGATTGCCGCCGCCGGCCGAGACGGTCGTGGCCCACCTCGTCCAGACCCAGCCCGCCCAGGGTGTAGCAGGCGATTCTCACGGCGAGCGACTCCGACGACTGCCGGAGCAGATCCGGCGAGGCGCTGCCCGGCGCCAGGAAGCGGGCGGGCCGCGGACGGCGGTCGGCCAGCACCCGAAGGCGCCTTGCTTCGCCGAGTGCGTTGGCATACATTGTCAACCGGTCCGCGCACGGACTGCGCACCTGCCGGCCCCAACGTCGTTCTCGCGGATCACCGGGCGGCGCGAGTCGAACGGCCGGCAGCGGCGGCGCGGAACCCGGTGGAACCCGGCCCGGCGAAGCGAAGGACGAGGACTCGAACCATGCGAAGAGGAACAGCGATCGGCGCCGCCGCGATTCTCACCGCCGCCCTGGCCTGCGGGGCGGCCGAGGAGCCTCCCGCTTCCGAGCCGGCGGCGCCCGCCGACGAAGCGGGCGCGGTCGAGCGCCTCGACCCCCGTCTGGACGAGCTCCTGGCCGCCGACGCGGAGGTCGAGCAGGTCGCCGACGGCTTCCAGTTCATCGAGGGGCCGGTCTGGGTCGGCGGCGCGGACGACGGCCACCTGCTCTTCAGCGACATTCCCGGCGACACCGTCTACCGCTGGTCCGAGGCGGACGGGACCAGCGTGTTCCTGAATCCGGTGTTCCTGCCGGAACTCGAAACCAACGGGCAGGGCGGGTCGAACGGGCTGACGCTCGACCTCGAAGGCCGCCTCGTGCTGTGCGAGCACGGCAACCGCCGCCTCGCGCGGATGGAGGAGGACGGCTCGCGGGTCACGCTCGCCGACCGGTACGAGGGCCGCCGCCTCAACAGTCCGAACGACGTCGTCTTCCACTCCGGCGGCGCCGCGTTCTTCACCGATCCGCCCTACGGCCTCGCCGGCCCCGAGGCGGCGGAGCTCGACTGGAACGGCGTGTACCGCCTCGATCCGGACGGCTCCGTGCACCTGCTGGCGGACGGGCAGACCCGTCCCAACGGCATCGGGCTCTCGCCGGACGAGCGGACGCTCTACGTCGCCAACTCGGACGGCGAGGCGCGGCACTGGACGGCCTATCCGGTCAACGACGATCTCAGCCTCGGCGCGGGCGCCGTGCTGCTCGACCTGACCGGCAGCGAGGCCGCCGGCGTGCCGGACGGCTTCGCGGTCGATTCGGCGGGCAACCTGTGGGCGAGCGGTCCCGGGGGGATCGTCGTCATCAGCCCGGAAGGGGATCATCTGGGCACGGTCCGATTTCCGGAGCAGCCGGCCAACGCCGCGTTCGGCAACGACGGCCGGACGCTCTACGCCACCGCGCGGACCGGCCTCTACCGGATCGACACCCTGGTCGAAGGCCTGATGATGCCCTGACGGGCGGGAATACGCTCACCGAGGAGACGGGACCGATCGAACGTGAGCCACCTCGACACCTTCCACGCAATTCGCTACCGCGGCATCGACGGCCTCCGTCTCGATCGCCTCGGCAAGGTGAACCTGATCACCGGACCGAACGGCGTCGGCAAGACGTCGCTGGCCGAGGCGGTCTGGCTGTTCAACGGCCGTTTCACGCCGGTTCTCCCCTGGAACCACGTCGTGCAACGTTCGACGCACACCGGCGTCGACCCGCTGGCGGCGCTGAGCGCCGGCGTCGTCGAGCTCGCCGGCACGGAACGAAGCGTCGCGCACCGGTGGAAGGCGCGGTTCGAAACGGCGCCGACCACCGGCGCCGGCCCGGCGCCCGGCAACGGATCGTCGCGCAGCGAAGGACTCGGCGCAGAAGCGCAGCCGCTGCCGGTTCCGGTACGAGGACAACTACAGGTCTGGCTCGACGAAGAGGAACGTGAGAGTGACGTGCTCACTCTGACCGGGCCGGCGACATCGCGGTCCACGCCCTCCACCGTGCGGACGAAGATCGACGGGTGCATGCCGCAACGTACACGGGCGAGACGTTGCAGGCCGCCCGCGACCTCGACATCGACGTCCGATGACGGCGAAACAACGTCCTGGTCCGCAACCAAGCCGCCGAGGTGCTGCCAGTCCAACATCAAGATCATGCAGCCCCCGGACACCGTGGTCAGGGGCCGCAGGCGGGGGCGACCATGCCGAGGGCGCTGACGTTGACGCGGTCTCCGTCCGGCGAGCGGATGAGGAACCCCTTCGCTTCCATCACGTGGCCGGCGTGGGCGGCGGGGTCGGGATAGACGGCCATCAGCTCGAACGTCCGCGTCCCGAGGGGCCGGCCGGCGTGGGCCGCGAGCGTCTCGGCGCTCGACGGGGACGGGTCGTCGGTGCGGACCGCGCGGGTGGCCCGGGTCAGCACCCACGCGCCGTCGTCCCCCCGCCCGAGGCAGCCCACCACCTGCACGAGGGCGAAGCTCGGCACGTCGCCGGGGCCGTCCTCGGCCTCGATGCGCACGTCGGCCGCCCCGCCCGCGGTGAGCGCGCGGGAGCCGGCGGGGAATCCGTTGGCCTGCAGGAGATAGGCGACGCTGTCGAGGTAGGCGGCGTCGCTCAGGGTCGCCGGCTCGTCGAACGGCATCAGGTTGCGGACGCGGGTGTAGAGGTTGCCGACCGTGTCCTCGCGCCACGCCTGCATGAACGCGTCGCCGGCGAGGGGGCTGGCCTCCTCGGTGCCGCTGAAGTCGGCCTGGTGACAACTGCTGCAGTGGGTTCGGTACACGGCCGCGCCGCGGGCGGCCTGCTCGGCCGTGTACACCCCGTCCCACACCGTGGTCCGCTCCGCCTGGCCGCCCGCGGCGCCGGCGGCGCCCGCAAGGGTCAGCCCCAGGACGGCCAGCGTCGTTCGCATGCGCACCCTCTCCGTCCTTCGTCCGAACCCCTGTCGGGGTTGCGAACCCCTATCGGGGTTGCGAACCCCTATCGGGGTTCGGACCGGATGCGGACGCCTTCCTCCTGAATGGTCCGGCTCAGCAGGCTGACGCAGGCGTGCAGCGCCCGCAGGGTCGGCACCTCGACCCCGGTCATCTCGGCGAGCTCGACGACCACGCCGAGCATGCCGTCCACCTCCAGCGGCTTGCCGGCCTCCACGTCCTGCAGCATCGACGTCTTGTGCCGGCCGACGCTCTCGGCCCCGGCGATGCGGCGCTCCAGGGTCACGCGGAAATGCGCGCCCAGCCGCTCGGCGACCTGCTGCGCCTCGGTCATCATGGCGGCGGCGAGGCCGCGGGTCAGTGGGAACCGGCAGATGTCGACGAGGGTCGCGTGAGTCAGCGCGCTGATGGGGTTGAAGGTCAGGTTGCCCCACAGCTTCAGCCAGATTTCCGACCGGATGTCGTCGAGCACCCGCGACTTGAAGCCGGCCTCCTCGAACAGCCCGGAGATCGTCCGCACGCGGTCCGAATCGCGGCCGTCGAGCTCGCCCACCGGGAAGCGGTTGCCCTCGACGTGCCGGATCACGCCCGGCTCGGCGATCTCCGCCGCCGGATAGGCGATGCACCCGACGACGCGCTCCGGGTCGATGGCCCGGAACAGCACGCCGCCCGGGTCCACGGTCTCGACGACGCGGCCCGCGAACTCCCCGTCGAAGCGCTGGAAGTACCACCAGGGGATGCCGTTCTGCAGGGTGACGACGACCGTGTCGGGACCGAACAGGGCCGGCAGGTCGTCGACCACGGGGGCTATCTGATGCGCCTTGAGGGCCAGCATGACGACGTCCTGCGGCCCCGCGTCGCCGATGCGGTCGGTGGCCGTCAGGTCCGACGCCACCTGTTCGCGGCCGTCCTCGACGAGCTTCAGTCCGCCCGCCCTGATGGCCGCCAGATGCGGACCCCGCGCAATCGCCGACACGGCGTGCCCGGCGTGCGCCAGCCGCACCGCCACGTAGCCGCCGATGGCTCCCGCTCCGACAACGCAGACCTTCATGTCACTCCTTCGCGCCGGCTAGACGGCCCCCTCGGCGCGGGCTTGGGCGATGGCCGCCGCGTCCATGCCGAGCACGTCGCGCAGCACCTCGTCGGTGTGCTCGCCCAGCAGGGGCGACCGCCGGACGTCGGCCGGCGAGTCCGACAGCTTGACGGGGTTGCCGACGGTCAGGTACGGCCCGCGGGCCGGATGGTCGACCTCCACCACCGTCCCCGTCGCCCGCAACGACGGCTCGTCCGCGAGCTCCTTCATCGACAGCACCGGACCGCACGGCACGTTCAGCGGATTCAGCACCGCCATGACCTCGAACTTGGTCAGCGTCTGCGTCCACTTCTCGATCTCGTCGAACATCCGGTCGATCTTCGGCAGCCGGGCCTCGGGGGTGTTCCACTCCGGGTCGGTCAGCCAGTCCTCGCGCCCGATCACCCGGGCCAGACCGTCGAAGGCCGCCGCCTGCGCGATGACGTAGATGTACGAGTCGGGGTCGGTCTCCCATCCCTTGCACTTGACGATCCAGCCGGGCTGGCCGCCGCCGGAGGCGTTGCCGGCCCGCGGGGTCGCCTCGCCGAACGCGCCGTGGGGATACTGCGGATACTCCTTCAGCGGCCCGTGCGCCAGCCGCTGCTGGTCGCGCAGCTTCACCCGGCAGAGGTTGAGCACCCCGTCCTGCATGGCGCACTCGACCCGCTGGCCGCGGCCGGTCTTCTCGCGCTGGAACAGGGCGGTCACGATGCCCAGGGCGAGGTGCAGCCCGGTGCCCGAGTCGCCGATCTGGGCCCCCGCGACGACCGGCGGCCCGTCGGGGAACCCGGTGGTGCTGGCCCCGCCCCCCGCGCACTGGGCGACGTTCTCGTAGACCTTGCAGTCTTCGTACGGCCCCGGCCCGAACCCCTTGACCGAGGCGTAGATGATGCGCGGGTTGATCTCCCGGATGCGCTCCCAGGAGAAGCCCATCCGGTCCAGCGCGCCGGGAGCGAAGTTCTCGGCGAGGACGTCGCAGCTCTGCAAGAGGCGCGTGAAGAGCGCCTTCCCGGCGTCCCTCTTGGTGTCGAGGGTGAGGCTGCGCTTGTTGTGGTTCAGCATCGTGAAGTAGAGGCTGTCGACGTCGGGAAGATCGCGCAACTGGCCGCGCGTCGCGTCGCCCCGGCCCGGACGCTCGACCTTGATCACGTCGGCGCCGAACCAGGCGAGCAACTGGGTGCAGGTCGGTCCCGACTGGACGTGCGTCATGTCCAGAACTCTGACTCCCTCGAGGGCTTTCATGGACTCTCCGTGGGACATGGCGGCCGGCGGCGCCGACGGCGTGGCGGCTCGATGCTGCTTGCGCGCCCGGCGCGCTGCCGCCATCCACCCGCCGGCCGCCCGTGGACCGCGCCCGCCCGCCGCCGCAAACTGTACATTATCGCATCCGCGGCGCGGGGCCGCCGCCGGGCGCGGGGCGGCGCCGCCCGGCGTCAGGACGCCGGCCGACAGGCCAGCCACCGGCGCGGATTGTCGACGAGGATCTTCCGGAGGGTCTCGTCCGGCACGCCGCGACGCCGCAGCTTCGGGACGAACCGCGCGAGCACGGTCGAGAACCCGTTCCCCCGGTCGGCCCCGAGGCGCGGGGCGGCGGCGAAGTCGGACGACAGCAGCACGTGGTCTTCCAGCCCCGCGTCGATCGCGCTCAGCACCACGTCCACCCTCTCGCGTTCCGGGACGAACGGCACGCTCATGCGGCGGCCGACGGCGTCGAACCCGATGAACGCCCCGCGGCGGACGATCTCCCGGTGCGCCGCCCGGTCCGCGCGCCCGGTCGTCGACGGGCGCCCGAGGCACAGGTGGGCAGGGTCGCCCCCCTGCGCCTCGAAGGAGCCGAGCTGCTCGACGGCGCACGACGGACCGCTCCCGTGGGGCCCCTGGGCGAAGACCGGCAGTCCGGTCTCGCGGTGGGCCCGGCTCACGGCCCGCAGCATCCTGCGCTCTTCGCCGCGCATCTCGGGGAACGAGGCGCCGACTTCGACCAGCGCCCCCCAGCGCCCGCGGCGGGCCTGCTCGACGAGCCGCGCCGCGATCTCCTCCTCGGGCCGGGAGACGATCTCCGCCGGACCGGCCCGCAGCAGGAAGCAGCTACCCCCGATCACGACGTGCGCGCCGGACCGCGACGCCGCCGCGGCGAGGTTCGCGATCTGCCGCTCCGTGCGCGGGCCGATCGGCGAATCGACGATGCAGCTCACGCCGTCGAAGGCGCTCCGCGGCGCATCCGCCACGAGGTCGACCGACTCGTTGCCGGACCGGCAGGTCGCCGGGACGCCGGACGCCCGCGGCTCGGGCCGCGGACCGCCGTGGTCGAACGACAGGTGCTCGTGGAAGAGGGTTGCCCCGCCCGCGAGGGCTTCGGGAGACACGTCTCCCAGAGGCGTGCGCACCACCGCCCCTTCGGAAAGGGGCGCCGTCGAGGCCGGCGGACGCACCGCGGACCCCGGGGGCGGGCCGTACGCGGACGCCGGGACGCCGGCCCCGCCGAACCCCAGCCCGACCGTACCGGCCCCCAACGCCCGCATCGCCGCGCGGCGGCCGATCGACCCGGCCCGGACGCCGCCGCCCCGCGGCGCCGACGGCCGGCCGTCCCGCCCGCCGGGAGTCGTCACCGTGCCGCGGCGACTCCCGCCTCGCGTTTCCCGCATGGTCGTCACTCCGTGGCGCAATCGCGCTGAACCCGTACCGCCAGCGCCGTATCGCAGGTTCGAGTCCGAACGCAGGCGAGGGCGGACGGGCGGCGTGCGCGCGGCGCCGCCCCGGGCGGCCGGCTCCCCACCCTGCCGCGGCCGAGACGGGCGACGTGCGCGCGGCGCCGCCCTGCACCCGAGATCGCCGGGCGAGCGGCGCTGGCGGGAGCCCGATCCGCCGCCGCGCTTCAACCGTCGCGGCGCCGCGCATCCAGACGGGCCAGCAGGTCCGCCTCGTCGCGGCAGGCCAGCGCGGCGGCGGCGAGCGCGTCGGGGTCTTCCCCCGCAATCCGGGCGGCGAGCCGCTCGGAGACGGCCACCCCCCGGTGCCGCAGAATCGCGCGAACCATCCTGGCCGACTCCTCCGCGCGCGCCTCGCGGCGTTGCCCGCCCAACCACGGGTCGTCGTCCGGACCGGTGCCCGAGGCGGCGCCCAGCGCGCGGCCGACGCGCTCCAGCACCGCGCACGTCTCGTCGGACAGCGCCGCTTCGTTCAGGGCCGCGTGTATCTCCGCCGCCGTCCAGCCGGCCAGGGCGACGCTCGCGGCCGCCGTCCGATAGCCGTCCGCGGCCCGCCGATGAATGGTCAGACCCGGCCGGCGCCGCGACGAACCGCTCGCCGGCACCTCCACCCACACCTCCTGAAACCCCCACGCCTCGTAGAGGCCCAGTTTGCCGCGCCGCACGTCGGTGGAGTAGTCCACCTCCAGCACCACGTCCGGCAGGTGGTCGGCTCCGACTTCGACGGCGGCGCCCCGCGGCCGGGTCTCCACCGGGTCGAGATAGACCATCTGGTCGGCCTGCATGATGCGCCGGCGCTCGCCCCGCGCGTCGCGCAGCAGCAGATCGGCGGAGCCGAGGGTCACGATGGGCGCGCCCCGGACCGCCGCGATCCGCGTCAGCAGCCCGGCGAGCTGCTGGCCGGGGCTTTCGTGATAGATCGTCGTCGGCTCCCGCACCACCCAGGCCGTCTCGGTCGCCGAGTCCCAGTACTCGAAGCGGCCGTCGTAGTCGTCGATGGCGTCGCGCGGGATGCGCACGGGACGGCAGCCGGGGAACTCGGGGGCGGACTCCGCGGCGGCGGGCCGGGCGGCGGCCGGCGCGGGCGCGGCGGAACCAGCGGGCGCGGCGAGTCGGTGAGCAGCCATGAGCCATCATACACCCGGCCGGCCCGCCGCCCCCGCGGCCGGGCGGCCCCGTCCCCGGGCCGCGTATAATCGTCCGCATGCTTCTACTACGATGTCCGACGCTGCATTCCCGGCCGGCCCGGCTCGCCAGCGGCGCCCTCGCGGCGGCGCTGCTCGCGGCGGGGCCGGCGACGACCACCTTCGCGGCCGGAAACGAGAACTGGCCGGCGTTCCGCGGGGCCGACGCGCTGGCGACGGCCGACGACGATCCGCGCCTGCCCCTCACCTGGAGCACCACCGAGAACGTGGTGTGGAAGACCCCGATCGACGGGCTGGGCTGGTCGTCGCCGGTCGTGTGGGGCGATCGCGTCTTCCTGACCACCGTGGTCAGCGACGGAGAGACCCAGGAGCCGCGCATGGGGCTCTACTTTCCGTACGGGTCGCCCCAGGCGATGCCCGACAGCCGGTTCCCCGACCCCCGGCCGGGGGACCTGATGGAGAGGGAACGGGACGCGCACCACTGGCTGGTCCACGCCCTGGACGTCGAGACCGGCGCGGTCGTCTGGACCACGGAGGTCAACGCCGGCGCGCCGCGGTTCGACCGGCACCTGAAGAACAGCTTCGCCTCGTCGACCCCGGTGACGGACGGAGAGCGGGTCTACGCCTACTTCGGCAACGTCGGCGTCTTCGCGCTCGACATGACCGGCGCGGTGGTCTGGGAACGGCGGTTCGAACCGGCGGAGACGCGCCTGGGCTGGGGTCCGGCCGCCTCGCCGGCGCTCCACGGCGACAGCCTGTTCATCGTCAACGACAACGACGAGCAGTCGTTCGTCGTCGCCCTCGACACCGCGACCGGGGCCGAGCGCTGGCGCGTCGACCGGGACGAGGGCACCAACTGGTCGACCCCGTTCGTGTGGCGGCACGACGCGGGCGTCGAGCTCGTCACCGCCGGCAGCGACCTCGTGCGGGCCTACGACCTCGACGGGAACGAGCTCTGGTCGTTCCGCGGACTGAACTCCATCGCGATCCCCCAGCCGTTCAGCGCGCACGGGCTGCTCTACGTCATGTCGGGGTACGTGGGCGACGCGGTGCGCCCGGTCTTCGCCCTCCGCCCCGGCGCCCGGGGCGACGTCACCCTCGAAGCGGGGCAGACGGCCAGCGACGACGTGGTCTGGTACGCCGAGACCGCGGGTCCCTACCATCCGACCCCGCTGGTCTACGGCGACCACTACTTCACGCTGCTCGACCGCGGCTTCTACACCGTGCACGACGCCCGGACCGGCGAGGAGCTCTACTACACCGAGCGCCAGGTCCTCGACCGCGAGGTGCGGCGCCGGGTGGCCCGCGGCGCCGGCGGGTTCACCGCCTCGCCGTGGGCCTACAACGGCAAGGTCTTCGTGCTGAGCGAGGAGGGGGTGACCTACGTCATCGACGCCGAGGACGACTTCAACGTCGTCGGCGCCAACGCGCTGGAGGAGGTGGCCATGTCGTCGCCGGCCATCGCCGACGGCAGCCTGTTCATCCGCACCCGCTCGCACCTCTGGCGGCTGCGCGACCTGACGGGCACGGCGCGACCCGCGGGCGCGTCGGAAGTTCGCTAGCGCGAACTTCTGGTTCGTGCCGGACGTGACTTGATGGGTACGAGCGCGACGGGCGGGCGCGTCGGAAGTTCGCTAGCGCGAGACCTGACGGTCGCGTTGGAAGTTTACTTCTGCGGGCGGCACGACCTGGCTGTCGGTTCTACGCGACCCGGCGGTCGCGCTGGCCCGATGGCCGCCCGGCCAACTCGCCCGGGAGTCCGGCGCCGTTCCGCGGCGCGGATTCCCGGGCCCTCCGAACCGTCGGCGCCTACTGGCCGCCGGCCGCGGCGCGTTCCTCGGCGCGGGCGCCGGCGAGAATGCCGGGCATGGCGTAGTTGCCCTCGTGGCAGGCGTACTCGAAGAGGGGCTCCCGCGTGGCGTCCAGCAGCAGCTCCACCGTCCACGGCCGCGTCCAGGTGTCCGGGTCGTTCAACGTGATCTCGTGCCGCAGCACGTCGGGCGCGATGCGGTCGAACCGCTCGACGAGGACCAGCCCCGCCGAGGCCCCGCCGTAGCGGCTGCGCGGGTCGTAGTTCCGGGTCTCGACCACGAGGGTGTCCCCCTCCCAGCGCCCGCGCGAGTTGCCCGCCCACTGCGGGATCTTCTCGTCGAGATGCGGCTGTCCGTCGAGCGGGATCGTCCGGACGTGGTGCCCCATCTCCTGGATGATGGTGATCTGCTCCTTCGTCTGGAAGATCTGGGAGTAGCTGTTGTAGCCGGACCCCATGTTGGGCACGCCCCAGAACAGGCAGCGGTCACCCAGGGTGCGGTCTTCCGGCCCGTCGGAACCGATCGCCCCGAGGCCTCCGGCCTGCGCCGCCCGCCGCCGCGCGAGGGCCGCCTCGGTCAGCGGCGGCCGGCGCCCGTCCGGGGGATCGACGATCAGCGACGTGCGGTTGTCCAGCGTCCGCTCGACCAGCCAGAACGCGTTGTAGTTGCCGGTGACGACGTCGAAGTCCTGGAACTCGGCGTTGCCCAGGGCCTGCTGAACCAGCCGGTCGCCGAGCAGGTCGCCGGCCTGCTCCGCGTCCCGGAACGCCGCGATGCGGGCGGTCAGCTCGGCCAGCTCCTCGTCGGTCAGCCTCGCCTTGTCGCCGAACTGCTCGGGCCGCTCCATCGGCGTGGCGCTGTTGTTGGCCCAGATGCCCTGCAGGTCGGGACGCCCGTCCGCGGTCCGCGGGGGCGTCCAGCCTTCGGGGGCCTGCCCCGCCGCCGCGCCCGCCGCCGCCGCGCCCGCCGCCATCGCCGCCGCCAGACCCCACGCCAGTCTCTGCTTCCTCATGACCACTCTCCCTGCATCGGTGTCCGCTTTCGTCACCCGCACCGCGGCCGGCTCACCGGCGTCGTCCGATTCCGGATCACGCGCGGCCCTTCGGCGGACGCGGGTCCCACCCGGGATCGCCACCACCACCGCCGCGTCAGCAGCCCGTGGTGAAAACGCCCCGACGCCTTGCGAGCAGCGATGCATCCCGCCTGAATGCGTCTCTGCTCGCCGGACGTTCTCCGTCCGCTGGCGCCCTTCGGGCGCGGTGCGGGCGCCGGGGGTTCCATCACGGGCCGTCCAGCCTGGTTCAACCCGGCTTCGGAGCCGGTGCCATCGCGGCCGCCTGCCCTTCGGCGCCGACTGGTTCAACCCGGCTTCGGAGCCGGCGCCGGCTGTCGGTGTCGTCGCCGCGGCGCGGCGTCAGGCCTCGTCGTCACCCGGCTCCGGCATGAGCACGAACTCCGGGTACGCGTCGATGCCGAGTTCGGCGACGTCCTGGCCGAGCTGCTCCACGCTGTCCGACACCCGGACGCCGACGGTCATGTTCAGCGCCACCCACAGCAGCCAGGACAACACGAACACGAACGCCCCGATGGAGACCACGCCGAGCAACTGCACGCCGACGTTGGCGCCGGCGGCGATGCTCGTGGCGAGCGTGCCCCAGGCGCCGGCGAACAGGTGGGCCGGCACCGCGCCGACCACGTCGTCCACCCGGAAGGATTCGAGCAGCCGCATGGCCGCGATGCAGACGACGCCGCCGACGCCGCCGATGAGAAGCGCCCAGGCGTGCTGCACGATGTCGGGGCCGGCGGTGATCGCGACGAGCCCCGCGATGGCGCCGTTCAGGCCCCCCAGCAGATCCATGCGGCCGAGGATCGGCCGCGACAGGGCGAGGGCGGCGATGAAGCCGGCCGCGCCGCCGAGGTTCGTGTTGACGAGCACGTTGCTCATCGCCACCGCGTCGGAGACGCCGCCGAGGGCGAGCTGCGACCCGCCGTTGAACCCGAACCAGCCGAACCACAGGATGAAGACCCCCAGGGTCACCGTCGGGATGCTGGACGGCGGCGTCGGCCGGGGCGTCCCGTCGGCCCGGTACTTGGCCCGCCGCGGGCCGACGACCAGCAGGCCGGCCAACGCGGCCCAGCCGCCGGTGCCGTGCACGATCGTCGATCCCGCGAAATCCTGGAAGCCGAGCTGGTTGAGCCAGCCGCCGCCCCAGGTCCAGGCGCCCACGACGGGATAGATGAAGGCGGTCAGCACCAGCGTGAAGGCGAAGAACGACCACAGCTTGACCCGCTCGGCGAGGGCCCCCGAGACGATGGACGCGGCGGTGGCGACGAAGACCATCTGGAAGAACCAGTCCGACATCACCGAGTAGCCGTTCGCGACGACGGCCGCTTCCGCCTCGGCCTGCCCCCCCAGCAGGGCGATCTCGTCGGCCGACGGCCCGTACAGGAACCGGAACGAGCCGATGACGTTCCCGACGTCGACGTACATCAGGTTGTAGCCGATGAGGTAGAAGGCCATGCCCGCGATGGAGTACAGCCCGACGTTCTTCAGGCAGATGACGGAGGCGTTCTTCGTGCGTACCGATCCCGACTCGAGCATGGTGAAGCCGGCCGCCATCCACATGACCAGCCCACCCCATATGAGGAAGGAAAACGTATTGAAAATGAACCGGACCTCGTCGCTTACCATGTTCCCTCCCTCTTCAGCATGTTCCCTGCTCCTCCTTCAGCCCCCGCCGAAGGGCGGCGGCCCGGACACCGGCGCGGCGCGCCGCACGGGCGCACCTGCACGGGCAAGCGCAACGTCGCCCCGACCCGCGGCGGACCGCGACGCGGTTTTCCCGAGCGGCATCGGTAAATCGGGGTGAAGTATATAGCAGCCCGCGGCGAGCGTCCCCGCCGCGTTCGCGCGGCGCGCATCCCGTCGCCTCGACCGCGCCGCGCGGCCCCGGGCCGCGATCGCCCGATCGACCGGCGCCGCGGGCGGCCGCCGGGGCGGGCCGCCGCGGCCGCGCCCGTCGCGGCCGGACCGCGGAAGACGTGGAAACGGCGCCGCACGGCGTGCTCGCACGGCATAATAGAGGGGCGCCGGGCCGCCGCGGAGCGGCGCGGAACGAGAGGAGCGGAGCAATGCGAGCCATCGTCGTCTTCCTGGTGTCCCTCGCCGTCGCCGCCCCCGGCGCGGCCGGGCAGTACCCGCGGCTGGTCGACGCGGTGGCCGCGCAGGACGCGGAGGCCGTGGCGGCCCTGCTCGCGGGCGGCGCCGACGTGAACCTGCGCCGGCCCGACGGGGCCACGGCCCTGACGTGGGCCGCCCACTGGGACGACCTCGCCCTGGCGGCGCGGCTCCTGGAGGCGGGGGCGGACCCGAACGCCGCCGACGACCACGGGGTGACGCCCCTGGAGCGGGCGGCCGAAAACGCCAGCCTGCCGATGGTCGAGCGGCTGCTGGACGGCGGGGCCGACGCCGGCGCGGCCCGGACGAGCGGGCTGACGCCGCTGATGACGGCCGCGCGCACCGGCGACGCCGCGATCGTCGAGGCGCTCATCGACCACGGCGCCGACGTGAACGCGGCGACCGTCGAGAGCCGCGGCACGGCCCTGATGTGGGCGCTCGCGGCCCCCCATCCCGACGTCGTGCGCCTGCTGCTCGAACGGGGCGCCGACCCGACCCTCGAGACCTCCGCCGGCTTCACGCCGCTGATGTTCGCGGCGCGGAACGGCGACGTCGCGCTGGGCCGCGTCCTCGTCGCGGCCGGGGTCGACGTCGACGCGCCCGGTTCCGACGGCACCCACGTGCTCCCGTTCGCGATCATCGCGGGTCAGCCCGGGTTCGCCCGCTTCCTGCTCGAACGGGGCGCCGACCCCAACCGCCGGGCGGGCGGGGTCACCGCCCTGCACGCCGCCGCCGGCGGCGTCTCGACCTGGCTGGGCGACTGGTACCGCCGGCACGGCCGGATCGGGGGCCGGATCGGGGCGCGCGAGCGGCTCCGGCTCGTCGAGGAGCTGCTCGCAGCCGGCGCCGACCCCAACGCGCGCATCACCGCATCGGCGATGCTGATGTCCTACGTCGGCTATCCCCGGAAGGGCGCGTTCGAGCCGTTCGCCCCCGGCACCGGAGACCTCCGCGGCGCCACCCCGGCGTGGGTCGCCGCGTTCGACCTCAACGGCGCGCCGAACCAGGTGTTCAGCGTCATCCCGAGTTTCTCCGCCAGCAGCCCCGAGATCCTGACGGCGCTCGTCGAGGCCGGCGCCGACGTCACCCTGACCACCGTCGACGGGACCACGCCGCTGATGGCCGCGGCGGGACTGGGCCGGGCCACCTACACGCCCCGCCAGCCCCGCGGCGTCCGGTCGCCGACGGCCGAGGCGGCGGTCCGCCTGCTGGTGAACGCCGGCGCCGACGTCGACGCGGTGAACGAGGCGGACTTCACGGCGCTGCACGGCGCGGCGTTCCGGGGCCTGAACGAAGTGATCGAGTACCTGGCGGCCGAGGGCGCGGACATCGACGCGCGCGACTTCCGGGGCCGCACCCCCTTCCGCATGGCCGAGGGCGCCAAGCAGTCGTTCCAGTTCCAGAGCTGGCCCGAGACCGCCGCGCTGCTCGCGCGCCTGGGGGCCGACACCGCCCTCGGGATTCCCGGCACGGTGCAGGAGCGCCTGCGCGACGTGCCGGTCGACGCCGCTCCCTGACTGTCGAATCCGCCCCCGCGCGGGGGCGCCGGGCTGGAGGAACCGTCGTGGGCCTTGTCGAAACCGCCGTCGACCCGTGGGGACGTTCGGTCCTGACCCACGTGGCCTGGAACGCCCTGTGGGTCTCGATCTTCGTGTTCGTCACGTTCCTGGTCGCGCACGCGTCCTACGTCATCCTCTCGGCGCACCGGGTCCGCGCCCGGGCCGAGACGGACGCCCTCGAAGAGAAGCACGCCGGCCTGCCGAAGCGCATCAAGCGGCACTCGTTCATGGCGCGGCTGTTCCACTGGGTCATGGCGGGGTCCGTCTTCACGCTGCTCGGGACCGCGTTCTTCCCGATCATGGGGTGGCGGTTCGACTGGGTGGGCATCCACTACACGGCCGGTCTCGTGCTCACCGGGGCCATCGTGTTCCACATCTTCCACACGACGCTCTTCCTCGACTTCTGGTCCATCTGGGTGGGCCCGAAGGACATCCCGGAGTTCAAGGCCGAGGTCATGCGCGAGGCGGGCCACGACGTGCCGGGGCCGCATCCGGCCAAGTACCCGATCGGCAACCGCCTGTACCACCTCGTGCTGACGTTCGTCGGGTGCACGGTGAGCCTGACCGGCATGGTGATGCTGTGGCGCATGGGCACTCCGTTCATCACCCCCAACCCCTACATCCTGGGCGAGGGCGCCTGGGGCTGGATATACGTCTTCCACGGCATGACCGGCCTGTCGCTGGCCGGGCTGAGCCTCGCCCACGTCATCTTCGGCGCGCGCCCCCGGAACTGGTGGCTGACGAAGTCGATGATCGTCGGTTCGGTCTCGCGGCGCGAGTACCTGGAGCACCACGAGCCGTCGCGCTGGCCCGTCGAGGTCCGGCCGACAAGCGCCGAGGGCGGCGCCCCGCGGCGGCCGGCGCCCGCCGGCGAGTGACCCGGCGCCCCGTGCGGCGCGCTCGGGGCGTCGCGGGGTTCCGCCCGCGGGCCGGTCAGGAAACCGGCTCGTCGGACGGCGAGCTGCGCCGAAAGCGGCGAGTGCGCCAGCGGGCAGAGCGCGTCCGCCGGAAGCGGGATGCAGTCGCCGCCGGAATGCAGCGGGGACTTCCGCCACGGGTCCGCAAGGAGGGAGAACGCATTCCATGAGCGCGACCGGACCGTCGTCCCGCGCGAACGGCCGACTCGCGGCCTGGACGCGCCGGGCGGCCTGCGCCGCGTGGTTCCGGCACGGCGTCACCGCGACTATCGTGGTCAACGCCGTCGTCATCGGCCTCGACACGTCGGCCGCGCTGTCCGCGCGCTTCGGCGGCGTCTTCGCGCTCGCGAGCCAGGCGTTCCTGGCCGTCTTCGTCGTCGAGGCGCTGATCAAGATGGCCGCGGTGTGGCCGCGGCTCCGGGACTATTTCGCCAACGGCTGGAACGTCTTCGACTTCACGGTCATCGCGGTCAGCCTGCTGCCGGCCACCGGCGAGCTGGCGACCCTCGCCCGCCTCGCCCGCCTGTTCCGGGTGCTGCGGCTCGTGTCGGCGCTCCCCGAGCTGCGGCTCATCGTCGCCACCCTGATCCGCTCGGTGCCCGGGATGTTCAACGTGCTCGCGCTGATGTCGATCATCTTCTACGTGTACGGCGTGGCCGGCTACCACCTGTTCCGCGACGTCGACCCGACGCACTGGCGCACCCTCGGCATCTCCCTGCTGTCGCTCTTCCGCATCGTCACCCTGGAGGACTGGACCGACATCATGTACGCGGCGCTCGACCACCACTGGTGGGCCTGGGCGTACTTCGTGAGCTTCGTCGTGGTGGGGACGTTCGTGGTCATCAACCTGTTCATCGCGGTGGTGATCAACAGCCTGGACGAAGCGAAGCAGGAACGGTTGCGGGAGCTCGCGGCGCCCCCGACCCACGGCGAACTGATGGCGGAACTGTCGCGGACGCGGACCGCCCTCGCCCGGCTGCACGAGCAGCTCGAACGCGGGCGGCGCGGGTGAAGGCCCGCCGCGCCGCCCCGCCTTCTCGCCGCACGCCTACGGCCGCGGCGGATAATCCCGGCTGAACCCGTTGCGGCCGTTGGTGACCGTGAACGACCCGTCCCGCCGCGCCGAGATGCGGATCCAGTGCGCGGGCCCCAGGTGGACGGTGCGGCCGTCCGGCGTCTCGACCCCCTCGTCCAGGTTGGCGATGAACCGATCGGGAGAGTTGCCGTCCCCGGCGGGGATGGCGTAGTGGTTCTGCCAGACGTCGGGCGGCCCCGGCGCCGCGCGGAGGATTTCGAACACCGGGGCGGCGCCGCCCTTGCGGGGGCCGTTGTTCATGACCGCGGCCCGCGGGGCGATGGCGTGGACCAGCGCCGGCGAGCCGGACGTCTCCGAGCCGTGGTGCGACACCAGATAGAGGTCGACGGGACCGACCCGGTCGTCGGGGCACATCAGGGCGTGTTCCCGGTTCCAGTTCAGGTCGCCCATGATGACGGTGCGGAACCGGCCGAAGCCGACGAACGTGCTGATCGACTGGTCGTCCTCCGCGTTGCCGTAGCGGCTGGTGACGTCCTCGCCCTGAAACTCGAACCCGGCGCAGAACGGGTTGGCGCTCCCCGCCCCCGGCAGCGGCGCGTCGATTTCGGCCCCGCCCGACGCGATGATGCGGACGTCGAGGCCGTCCACCGCGACCCGGTCGCCCGGCGCGGCGACGACGTGCCCGCCGCCCCGCCGCAGGTCCGCGTACCGCGCGAAGGCGGCGCGCGGGCGCTCGCCCTCGTCGACGGTGGTCCCGTGGTCGATGAAGGTCCCGATGGGGAGCCGTTCCGCGAGCTGGTGGGCGCCGCCCATGTGGTCGGTGTGGAAATGGGTGACGATCAGGTGGTCGATGCGGGTCACGCCGGCGTCGGCCGCGGCGGCGGCGATGCGGTCGGCGTCGCGTCCGTCGAAGCCGGGCCACCCGGTGTCGACCAGCAGCGACTCGCCCGACGGGGCGACGAAAAGCGTCGCCTCGCCTCCCTCCACGTCGACGACGTAGATCTCCAGCGTGTCGCCGGCCCGCTCCGGCTGGGCCGCGGGCGCCGCGGGAAGGAGCGCGAGGCCGAGACAAAGCGCGAGAACCGGCGGCGACGTTCCGGCAAGCCGCATGACGTTGCTCCTCTCGCTGTCGATGCTCACCGCGGGACCGTGGACCTGGCGGCTCCGCTTCCGGCCCGGCCTTCCCGTGGCGACGCCGCCCCCGCCCGCGGGCACGACTGGCTGCAGTATGGCGGGCGGCGAACGATACCGGCCCCGCCCGCGGGCGCGCGGACACGATGCCGCGCGCGACGCCCGGAGGGGCATTATCCCCGATCTCGCCGAAGCCGGGTCGGTTCCCCACCGCGGTGCGCACCCGCCACCGGCGGCTCGCGACGAACCACGCGGCGAGCACCAAAACAACAATCCGAAATATGAATCGAATCCCGGCCCGGTCCAATTGCACGGAAACTTTCGACGCGGACGCCCGTATCACGGAATGTGGGCGGTATCGCTGGACAGACTGGCCGATCCGACGAAGCGTGCGCCGTTCTTCTCGACGCATTCATTGCGCCGGCCGGCAGCGGCGACTTGAACGCCCGTGACCGCGGAAGGGAGACGTGCGATGACTGACCACGGCATCGGGTCGGTTCGACGGCGCCTTCGGTTCGGGAGCGCTCGCCTGGTCGTCGAGCTGCTGCAGGACGTGAAGTGGAGCGTTCGCGGCCTGTTGCGCGCCCCGGCGATCCTGTGGCCGGCGGCGGCGGTGCTGGCGATCGGCATCGGGGCGTCGGCGGCCGTCTTCGGCGTCGCCAACACCGTCCTGTTCGGCCCCCTGCCCTATCCGGACTCGGACCGCCTGATGGCGGTGGCCAGAGAGACGCTGCGCGGTCAGTCGGAATATCTCGACGGCCGGATGATCGGCGCGCTGCGCGAGCGCGTCACGACCCTGGAACACCTCGCGACGTCGAGAAGCAGCCCCGGAGTGACGTTGTCGGCCGCGGACGGCTCCGACTTCGTGAGCGCTCACCGCGTTTCAGCGGACTATTTCCGCGCCCTGAACGTGTCGCCGATCGCGGGGCGGCACCCGAATGCGCAGGACGGACACGGCGCGGCGGTCGTCCTGAGTCATGGACTGTGGCGGCGGCGTTTCGCCGCCGATCCGGCGCTGGTCGGCGGCGCCGTCACCGTGGACGGCGAGCCGCACGCGGTCGTCGGCGTCATGCCCCGCGGTTTCCGGTCGTTCCCGCCCGTGGATATGTGGATCGTGGACCGTTTGCGGCCCGACGAGCGCACCGGGTTCAACGTGCGGTTGATCGGACGGCTCGAGGCGGGGGTGAGTCGCGATCGGGCGTCGGCCGAGCTGCGAACGCTCCTGCCGGCGGTGGCGGAGGCGGAGGGCGAGGGCGCGGCGGACGGGGCGGCGAGTACGTTGGCGCTCGGGGTTCTGCCGTTCCAGGAAGTGGTGCGCGCGGACAGCGTTTCCGTCCTGTCGCTGCTGGCGGTCACCGTCGGACTCGTGCTGTTGCTGGCCTGCGTGAACACCGGGGGGCTGTTGCTGGCCCGGGCGACGCTCCGCGGGCGGGAGACGGCGACGCGCCTCGCGCTCGGCTGCACGCGCGGCCGGCTGGTGCGGCAGCTCCTGGCCGAGAGTCTGGTGGTGGCGGCCCTGGGCGCCACCGGCGGGGCGGCGATCGCCTGGGCCGGCGTCGAGATGCTGTTGAACCTGTATCCGGGCGCAGCCGCGTGGGACGCGCGGGTCGACGCGCGCCTGCTGGCGTTCATGGCGGCGACGGTCGTGCTGGCGGCGGTCTTCTGCGGGTTCGCGGTGGCGGTGCAGAGCGTGCGGATGGAGGTGCGGAACGGCCTCCGTTGCGAATCGAGGGCGGTGACCGCGCCGACGAGACTGCGCCGGCTGCTGGTGGCGGCGCAGGTCGCGGTATGCGTGGTCCTGATGCTGGGCGCCGGCCTGCTGGTGCGGGCGGTGGTGCGCCTGTCGACCGCCGAGCTCGGTTTCGAGCCCCGGAACGTCCTGACCGCGAAGTTCTCGGTCCAGGGAGACGCCGGCCGTCACTACGAGCGCGTCGTCGAGGGATTGCGCAACCTGCCGGGCGTCGAGGCGGCCGCGGTGACCAACAACCTGCCGGTCGAGCGCGGGTTGAATCTTCCCGTACGCGGACTGGCCGGCGGCGGCATGGCCAGCGTCGAGTGGCGCTACGTGACGCCGGACTATTTCGACGTGATGCGGATTCCGGTCGTGGCGGGCCGGTCGTTCGGGCCGGCCGACCGCGCCGGGTCGCCGCCCGCGGCGGTCGTCAACCAGGCGTTCGTCGACCGCTTCCTCGATCCGGCGGACCCCGCGCCGCCGCCGGCGCCGCGCGCCGCCGATCGGGCGTTCGTCGACCGCTCCGCGGCGGCCGGTTCTCCCGTCGGTCAGACCGTACGTCTGCACCGGGCGATCCCTGCGCTGGCCGACGAGCCGAGGTCAGTCGTCGGCGTGGTCGGCAACGTCCGGAGCGGCGGCCTCTCCCGCCCCCCGCGGCCGACGGTGTTCGTTCCGCTGGCCCAGGTCCCGGACGCGCTGCAAGCTCTGATGCACGAGTACTTTCAGCCGAACTGGGTGGTGCGGACCACGAGCAGTCCGGGGCCGCTGAATCCGATCGTGACGGAGGCGGTGGGGCGGGCGGATCCGGGAGCGGCGCTGGCCGGATTCCGGCCGATGGAGCAGGTCGTCGCGGGGGCCGTCGACGAGCAGCGGTTCCGCGCCGTCGTTCTCGCGTCGTTCAGCCTCTTCGGTCTCGGGCTCGTGGCGGTCGGCGTATACGGACTGATGCACTACGCGGCGGCCTCGCGCCGCCGCGAAATCGGCGTCCAGGTCGCGCTGGGCGCGACCCCGCGCCGGATCCTGCTCTCTTTCGCGCGGGACGCCACGCTGCTGGCGGCGGCCGGGGCGGCCGTCGGCCTGGCGGCCGGGGTGGCCGCGACCAGGGGGCTGGGCGCCTTGCTGTTCGGCGTCGAACGCGTCGATCCGGCCACGCTCGTCGGCGCCGCGGCGGTGCCGCTGGGGGTGGCGCTCGTGGCGACGTACGCCGCGACGCGGAAGATGGCGCGCCTCGACCCGGCCCGCGCGCTGCGCGGCGACTCCGCTCGTGGATGACGGCCCGGGGCGGAAGTGGAAACTCCGCGCCGCACCGCGCCCCACAAGGGCGCCAGCGAACGGAGGCGCCCGCCGGACAAGGCGTGAGAAGGGCGCAGATGGTCCCGCTCCCCTCGCGTCCGCCGCGGCCCGCCCCCGCGCCGCGGCGCACCCTGCCGCCGGTGGTGGAACCCCCGGCGCCGCGCCGCGCCCCAGGGCGCCAGCCCAAGTTTAACAGCCCAAAAAACCAGCCCTTTAGAATCAGTGGTTTACACCGACAGAAATCCTCGAGTGGCACTACAAAACGATCGGTAAACCGTTGAGAGCGGCTGTTCAGATGAGGGTCTTGCACACGCCGCCGGGGTGCGGGTCGACGCCGAGGGCGTCGTAGATGTCCCGCTGTTCGGGTTCGGCCTGGGTGGCGGTGCGGACGTGCAGCGTGCGTCCGTCGGGTCGGCGGAAGGTGGCGGTGACGCGCTGCTGGCCGTCGAGGATGCGGCGCAGCGTGGTCCAGCTGGCGTGTTGTCCGTGTCGGCGCAGTCGGGTTCGGATGACCTGCACGAGCTGGTAGGCGATGACGGTGATGAACAGGTGTCCGTCGGCCCGCCGGGGCTTGTGGTGGTAGATGGGGCGCAGGCCGAGTTCGGACTTGAGGGCCCGGAAGACGGCCTCCACGTCGGTGAGGGTGGTGTAGGTGCGCCACAGGGCGTCTTCGTCCCACTCGGTCTCGCTGCTGCGCAGGCAGCAGACGCCCGGGTGGGTGGCCATCGAGCCGTTCAGGGGACGGCAGGTCCAGGTGACGGCGACGGCGTTCGTGCCGGTTTCGTCGGCGGCGACGGCGATCTGATAATGCGCGGCGACGCGGGAGTGTTTCGCCTGCAAGCGCCCGATGCGCTGCCAGACCTGGTCGAGTCGCTTGCGGGTGCGGGGGCGCGCGAGTCCTGCATTGAGTTGGGTCAGGGCGGCCTCGAAGCGGGCGGCGAAACGCTCGACGATGGCCTGTTCCTTGTTGGCGCGCTCCTCGGAGTAGCAGTACAGGCGCACTTCGTCGGGGTCGGTCGAGACCACCCTGTGCAGGTGCACGGTCTGCCGGGAGCGGGTCCGGATGGCGACGGCGGCCTCGGGGTCGAACCGGCGCTGCCGTTCGCGGCTGACGACCAGATAGCGGTAGCCGTGGTCGCGCAACCACTGCACGCTGGTTTCGGTAGCGACGCCGCGGTCCATGACCACGAGGGCGCCGGGCGGGGCGCCGAGCGCATCGAGCATGCCGGCCAGCGTGCGGTGTTCCCGGACGTTGCCGGCGAAGACTTTGGAGCGGCGCACGAAGCCGCTGGCATCGAGCATCAGGCCGAGGGTCAGCAGCGGACAGTCGCTGCGCTTCTCCTTCGAGTGTCCGCGCTGCGCCTGCGGCTGCCCGCCCGCCCCGCCTTCGAAGTAGGTGTTGGTCAGGTCGTAGAGGGTCACCGTGGGCTGCAGGTCGAACAACCCCATCGCGCGGTCGAACAGATGCGCCTCGATCGCCTCGCGGTGCTTCACCAGGGCGTCGGAAGCGCGGTAGAGTTGCATCGCGCTGACGGTTTCGAAGTCGACGCCGAGCAACTCTCCGAGGCCGCTGCGTTCTTGCAGCCAGCGGTGTGTTTCGCGCTCCGAGGCCGGATGGGCCAGACGCCCCACGAGGGCGCCGGCCGCCGCCGCGCGCAACGCGCCGTTGACGCCGAGGTCGGTCAGCAGGGCGGTCAGGCCCAGTTGCTCCAGCGCCCACAGGCCGACCTGCTCGACGCCGACGCTGCGGGGGCGGACCAGACGGAGCGAGTCGACGTCGACGGGCTGCACGTCGGCCCGTTCGGCTGCCGGTCCGCCCGTCTGTATGCCGCGGGAGACCAACTGCGCGGCTGCGCGCTGCGCTTCGCGTTCGACCGCGTGCGGGCACTCGGCGACCAGGGGCGCCTGTCCGGTCAGGACCTCCTCGATGCGGGTGCACAACTGCGGCCATTGGGCCTGGGGGATGTCGAAGTGGCGTCCGAGATTGAGCAGGGTGCGCTGCCGGACGGTTTTTCCGACGCGCTCGGAGTGGACGAGGCGATGGACGAAGTAAGGCGTGCCGTTTTCGGTACGTCGTGTTTGGGTGCGGCGAATGAACACGCCCCCACGATAGCGGGTGCGCGGCCCCAAGTCAACAGTTTCTTGAGAATTATGGCACTACATTTGGTATCTCGAAACCCCGATCCTTTAGAATCAACAAGTTACAGGGACGAAACCTCCAAAATACCGCCTAAATCGGCAAAATGACCGGGGATCTTGTTAAACTTGGGCCAGCGAACGGAGACGCCCGCCGGACAAGGCGTGAGAAGGGCGGTCAGCGGGATGCGGCGCCGCTCGCAATGCGGCGGCGCGCCTCACGGGCCGGCAGCCCGCCCTACCGCCGGCGGCCCGCGACGAACCACACGGCGCGCACCAGGCGGCGCCAGACGAACAGGACGCTGGTGGAGACCAGGAACAGGATGGACGTGGTCAGGGCGTCGACGGTCACGAGCCACCGGCCGAACCCCGGCCACGGGGCGGCCGCCGACAGGCCCGCGAGGACGAAGGCCGTCCACTCGAGGCCGGTCACCGCCGGCGGCGCGGCATCGGCCGCCGCGCGCAGACCCGACATCGCCCCGAGCACGGCGCCCGCGTGGGCCAGCGAGTCGGCGCGGAACACGACCCACAGGCAGAGCACCGTCAGCAGCGCGTAGCCGTGCCGCAGCGGGGCCGGCCAGCGGGCGAGGCGGGCGCCGAGACCGGCCTGCTCCAGCCCCACCGCCGCGCCGTGCAGCAGCCCCCACGCCAGCACGTTCCAGCCGGGGCCGTGCCAGAGGCCGACGCCGAGGAAGAGCAGCAGGATGCGCGCGGCGCGCGCGAGGGGCCGGCGGCCGGGCGGGTCGAGCGACAGACCGGGATAGTCGCGGAACCAGTCGAAGAGGGTGACGAACCAGCCGCGCCAGAACCCCGTCACCGAGTCGGCGCCGTACGGCCGGCGGAAGTTCTCGGGGAGCCGGAAACCGAACATCCGGGCGAACCCGATCGCCATGTCGCCGTAGCCGGACAGGCTGAAGTAGACCTGCAGCCCGAAGCACGCGGCGCCGAACCAGGCGTGCGCGGCGCCGAGGGCGCCGGACGGCGACCCGAACATGGCGTCGGCCGGCCCGGCCAGGACGGCGGCCAGGAACCCCGCCTTCCAGAACCCCACCAGCCACCGCCGGACCCCGTAGGCGAACGCGGCCATCGTGGCCCGCCGCTCGGCGAGCTGCGCCGCGAGGTCGCGGTACCGCGCCAGCGGGCCGGCGCACAGCAGGGGGAAGCAGAGCAGGTACAACCCCGCCGAGACCGGATTCCCCTGGGCCGGGGCCGCGCCCCGGCGGACGTCGACCGCGCAGGAGACCGCGTGGCAGACGACGAACGACAGCCCCAGGGGAACCAGCAGCCGCGGGACGGCGAAGGACGGGCCGGCGACCGCCGCGGGCGGCGGCGCCGCGTACTTGAAGACGCCGAACAGCACCGCGGCGCCGGCGACGACGGCCGTGAGCAGCGCGTCGGGGATCAGGTCGAACCGGCCGGCGGCCGGCCGCGCCCGCCGCGTCCACGCCGTCGCCGCCCCCGCGAGCCAGACGGCCGCGGCCAGTCCGAACATCCACCGCGCGGACGGCCCGGCCCCGCGGGCGACGAACACCAGGCTGCCGGCGAGCAGGACGGGGTTGGCGAGGGCGAAGCGCCGGCCGTCCCGCTTCCAGGCCCGCGGGGTCGCGGCCAGCGCGAGAAAGAACCCGGCCAGCAGCGCCGGAAGGAACCGCAGCAGGAAGGTGGAGTCGGTGAACAGCACGGAGCGGCAGCCGGTGACGGCGATCGCCGCCGGCCGCAAGACCCGCGCGCCGCCCGACGAGGGTGAACCCGCATACTATCAGCCCGGCCGCCGGCCGGGATGCGCGAACCGGCCGGTCGTGGTAGTGTCCGGTCATGCGGCATGAACGCCGGAGGGGAGGCAGCATGACACGACGGTTGCGTACGCGGGGGTCGGCGGCGGGGCCGGCCCTGGCGGTGTTCTTCCTGATCGCCTCGGGCCCGGCCGCCGGGAGCGCGGCCCAGGACGGGGACGGCCGCGCCGCGATGCTCGCCCGCGCGGCGGAAGCGGAGCTCGACACCGACTACGAGGCCCCGCCCGGCGACCCGCTGTCGCACCACACCGCCGGCTTCGCCAAGACCCTCTGCTCGGCCGTCTTCGTCACCGGCCTCGACCCGGAGTTCGCGGCCGGGAACGTCGGCTTCTTCAGCGGCCCCTACGAGCATCGCGCCCACGTCACGGCCATCGACGTGGACCGGGACCAGCGCCGCGTGCGCCTGACCCTGCCGGACGGCACCGTCCGCACCGCCAGGCAGAACGGCGGCCACGGCTGCGTCGCCCTCCCCGTCGGCGAGGACGACGTCTTCTTCGAGCCGGTGGACGTCACGAGCGCGCTGCCGAACCCCTGGACCCTGACGTGGCCCATGGGCGACGCGGTGCCCGACGCGCCGCTGGCGGAGGGCGTCGACGGCGCGAAGGTGGCGCAGGCGGTGGACGCGGCGTTCGATCCGGCGGAAGCGATGACCGCGGCGTTCGTGGTGACCCACCGGGGGCGCATCGTCGGCGAGCGCTACGCCGACGGCATCACCCTGCGCACGCCGCTCGAGAGCTGGTCGATGGGCAAGAGCCTGACCGCCACCCTGATGGGCGTCCTGATCCAGCAGGGCGTCTACACCCTGCGGCAGCCGGCCCCGGTGCCGGAATGGCAGAACCCGGACGACCCGCGCCGGCGGATCCGCATCGACGACCTCCTGCGGATGTCGAGCGGGCTGCGCTTCCGCGGCGTCGCCGACCCCGACTTCGACCCGGCGCTCGGCTATCCCGATCACCTCTACGTGTACACCGGCGGCGTCGATTCGTTCGCGTGGGCGGCGACCCGCCCCCGGCAATGGCCGCCGAACACCATCGGCCGCTACCGCAACTCGGACCCGGTGCTCGTCAACTACCTCGTCCGGCTGGGGGTCGAGGGCCGCGGCGACGACTACCTCTCGTTCCCGCAGCGCGAACTGTTCGACAAGATCGGCATCCGGGGGATGGTGCTCGAGACCGACCCCTACGGGAACTACCTGCTGCAGGGGTACGAGCTCGCCCCGGCCCGCGACTGGGCGCGGCTCGGCAACCTGTACCTGCAGGACGGCGTGTGGAACGGCGAGCGGATCCTGCCGGAGGGCTACGCCGACTTCGTCAGCACCGTCGCGCCCGCGTGGGAGGCGGACGGCCGGCCGATCTACGGCGGCTTCTTCTGGCTGAACACCACCGGCACGTTCCCCGTGCCGCGCGACGCGTACTACATGTCGGGGGCGGGCGGGCAGACCACGCTCATCGTCCCCTCGCACGATCTCGTCGTCGTGCGGCAGGGCCACTACGCCGGCGCCGGGGCCGGCGGGCGGGCGCTGCGCAACGCCCTCGCGCTGCTGATGGAGGCGATTCCGCCAAGCGACTAGCCCGCGACCTCGGCATCGGAGGACCGCCATGCATCGACCCGCCGTCCTGCTCGCGGCCGCGACGACCCTGGCGCTGCCGGCCCCGCCCGCGCCGGCCGCCCAGGAACGCGAGCCGCCGCCCTTCGCGGCCGAGGGGATCCCCGCGGCGCCGTTGCCCGACGCCCCCGTCGTCTACGACACCGCGGCGGGACGCCGCATCCGGGTCTCGGTGGTGACCGCCGGGCTGACCTACCCGTGGGGTCTCGCGTTCCTGCCGGACGGCCGCGTGCTCGTCACCGAGCGGCTGGGAACGCTGCGGCAGATCCGGGACGGGGCGCTCGACCCGACGCCGATCGCCGGCGTCCCCGAGGTCTCGACCGAGGCGACCCTCGCGGGGCTGATGGACGTGGCCGCGCATCCGCGGTTCGCCGAGAACCGCTTCGTGTACCTCACCTACTCCAAGCCGGCCGCGGACGGTTCGACCGTGGCGCTGGCGCGCGGCCGGTTCGAGGACGGGGCGCTGTCCGGCGTCCGCGACGTGTTCGTGGCCGACGCGCAGATGAGCAGCGGCGCGTCGCGGGTGGCGTTCGCGCCCGACGGGACGCTCTACCTGTCGGTGGGGGGCGCGTTCGGCGGGCTCCGGCCCCTGGCCCAGGACCCCGCGAGCCACGTCGGGAAGGTGCTGCGGCTGCGCGACGACGGCGCCGCGCCCGACGACAACCCGTTCGCGGACCGGCCCGGCCACCGGCCCGAGGTGTTCTCGCTCGGCCACCGCAACCCGATGGGCCTGGCGGTCCACCCCGAGACCGGGGAGGTCTGGGCGAGCGAGCACGCGCCGATGGGGGGCGACGAGGTCAACCGCATCCTGCCCGGCCGCAACTACGGCTGGCCGGTGGTGTCGTACTCGCGCGAGTACTTCGGGCCGCGGGTGTCGGAACGGCCGTGGCGCGAGGAGATGGAGCAGCCGGAGATCGTCTGGATCCCCTCCATCGCGCCTTCCGGGCTGGTGTTCTACAGCGGCGACCGGTTCCCGGCGTGGCGCGGAGACCTGTTCACGGGCTCGCTGATGACCGCGCGCGTCGCCCGCACCGGCCACCTCGAGCGCATCGAGTTCAACCGGCAGGGGATGGAGCTGCGGCGGGAGTGGCTGCTGGCGGACCTCCGGCGGCGCATCCGCGACGTCGAGCAGGGCCCCGACGGGCTGCTGTACGTGCTGACGGCGGGGAGTTTCCTCGGCCGCGACCCCGCCCTCGGCGAAGGCGCCCTGCTCCGCATCGAACCGGCCGAGTGACCGGGAGCCCCGCGGCGGCGGTCAGGGCGCATGGCGGCGCCGCCCGAAAATGCAGCGGAGCCTTGCCGCGGGCCGCTCGGCGGCCATGACGTCCGCGGGCGCTCCACGGCGCGGGCCCGGGCGCGAAGCGGCGGCGCTCGACGAGGCCCCCCCGGCGGCGGGGACGGCGCGGCGCCCCGGCCGCGGGCGGGTCGCGGTGGAGCAGGTGCGCGGGCGGAGCGTCGTGCGCACGGCCTGGGCGACGAGCCCGCTGCGCCTGCTGACGCCGAGGAACCACGGGCACGCGGCCTGGGTCTTCGCGTCGAGCCACGGCGGCGGGCTCGTGGACGGCGACGACGTCGCGGTGCGGGCGGCGGTCGGGACCGGGGCCGCCGCGTTCCTGTCGACGCAGTCGGCCACCAAGGTCTACCGGTCGCCGCGGGGGACCCGGACCGCGCTCGACGCCGCCGTCGGCGAGAACGGCCTGCTCGTGGCCGTCCCCGACGCCGTGGTGTGCTTCGCGGGGTCGCGCTATCGGCAGACCCAGCGGGTCGCGGTCGCGGAGGGCGGGCGGCTCGTCCTCGTCGACCGGGTCACCTCGGGCCGGCGCGAGTCGGGCGAACGCTGGCTCTTCGACGAGTACGTCAGCCGCACGTCGGTCCACGTCGGCGGGCGCCTCGCCGTGTACGACGCGGTGGCGCTGCGCGCGTCGGACGGCGGGCTGGCCGCCCGCTTCGGCCGCTACGACGTGCTGGCGACGGCGCTGGTGATCGGCCGCGGCCTCGAGGCCGAGACGGCGCGCATCGAGGCGCGGGTCGGGGCCGAGCCGGTCCGGCGGCGGGCCGACCGGCTCGTGGCGGCCGCGCCGGCGGGCGGCGCCGGGTGTATCCTGCGCATCGCCGGGCGCACGCTGGAAGACGTGGACGACGTGCTCGAAGACCTGCTCGGCTTCGTGCCCGGGCTCCTCGGCGACGACCCGTGGGCGCGGAAATGGTGACGACGTGCATCTGACTCCCCGCGAGGTCGACAAGCTCCTCCTGCACCAGGCCGGGTTCCTCGCCCAGAAGCGGCTGGCCCGCGGGGTCCGGCTGAACTACGTCGAGGCGGTGGCGCTGATCGCGGCGCAACTGCTGGAGTTCATCCGGGACGGCCGGCCGGTGGCCGACCTGATGGACCTCGGACGCCGCTTCCTCGGCACGCGGGACGTGCTCGACGGCATTCCGGAGATGGTGGACGAGGTGCAGGTCGAGGGCACCTTCCCCGACGGCACGAAGCTCGTGACCGTCCACCGGCCCATCGTCGCCGAGCGCGGCGACCACGCCCTCGCCCTCTACGGCAGCTTCCTCGCGCCGCCGGCGGCGGAGGCGGAGGCCGGGACCCCGGCGGCGGCGCTGGCCGGCGCGCCCGGCGAGGTGCTGGCCCGGGGCGGAACGATCACCCTGAACGCGGGCCGCGACGCGGTGGCGGTGGCCGTCGCGAACACCGGCGACCGGCCCGTCCAGGTCGGCAGCCACTACCACTTCTTCGAGACCAACCGCGCGCTGGCGTTCGACCGGCGGACCGCCTACGGGCGCCGTCTCGACGTCCCCGCGGGGACCGCCGTCCGCTTCGAGCCGGGAGAGAGCCGGACGGTGACGCTAGTGCCCATCGCCGGCGCCCGCGTCGTCCGCGGCGGGAACGCGTGGGCGAGCGGCCCCGTCGACGAGACCCGCGACCTCGACGTCCGGGAGTAGCCATGCCCCACCGCATCGACCGGCGTCACTACGCCGACCTCTACGGACCGACCACCGGCGACCGGGTGCGCCTGGGCGACACCGGCCTCGTGGCCGAGGTCGAGGAAGACGCGACCGTCTACGGCGACGAGTGCCGGTTCGGGGGCGGGAAGGTGCTGCGCGACGGCATGGGGCAGGCGGCGGGGGTGTCGGACGAACGCGCCCTCGACTGCGTCGTCACCAACGCCCTCATCGTCGACTGGACGGGCATCCGGAAGGCGGACGTGGGCATCAAGGACGGCCGCATCGCGGGCATCGGCAAGGCCGGCAACCCCGACGTCATGGCCGGGGTCGGCGACGACCTCGTGGTGGGGGTGACGACGGAGGCCATCGCCGGCGAGGGGCTGATACTGACCGCGGGGGCCATCGACGCCCACGTGCACTTCATCGCGCCCCAGCAGGCGTACGAGGCGATCGCCAGCGGCGTGACCACGTTCATCGGCGGGGGGACGGGGCCGGCCACCGGCACCAAGGCGACGACGTGCACGCCGGGCAGCCGCCACATCCGGCTCATGCTGCAGGCGACCGACCCGCTGCCGATGAACTTCGGCTTCCTCGGCAAGGGCAACACGTCGATGCCCGAGGGCGTCGAGGAACAGATCAGGAGCGGCGCGGTCGGGCTGAAGCTGCACGAGGACTGGGGTTCGACCCCGGCCGCCATCGACTGCTGCCTGACCGAGGCCGACCGCTTCGACGTGCAGGTCGCCATCCACACCGACACCCTGAACGAGTCGGGGTTCGTGGACGCCTCGATGGCCGCGTTCAAGGGCCGGACCATCCACACTTACCACACCGAGGGGGCCGGCGGCGGGCACGCCCCGGACATCATCCGCGTCTGCGGCGAGGCGAACGTGCTGCCGAGCTCGACCAACCCGACGCGGCCCTACACGGTCAACACCCTCGACGAGCACCTCGACATGCTCATGGTGTGCCACCACCTCGACAAGAACGCGCCGGAGGACGTCGCCTTCGCGGAGAGCCGCATCCGCGGGCAGACCATCGCGGCCGAGGACGTGCTGCACGACCTCGGGGCGATCAGCATCATGGCCAGCGACAGCCAGGCGATGGGGCGGGTGGGCGAGGTCGTCACCCGCACGTGGCAGACCGCCGACAAGATGCGGAACGAGCGGGGCCGGCTGGACGCCGAGCAGGGCGCCAACGACAACCTGCGCATCCGGCGCTACGTGGCCAAGTACACCGTCAACCCCGCCATCGCCCACGGCATCGCGCACGAAGTGGGGTCGGTCGAGGTCGGCAAGCTCGCCGACCTGGTGCTGTGGAAGCCGGCGTTCTTCGGGGTCAGGCCCGAGCTGGTCGTCAAGGGCGGGTTCATCGCGTGGTCGCAGATGGGCGACGCCAACGCGTCGATCCCCACCCCGCAGCCGCAGGCGATGCGCCCGATGTTCGGGGCGTTCGGGCGGGCCGCGGGCGCGACGTCGCTGGCGTTCGTCTCGGCCGCGTCGATCGAGGCGGGCGCCGCCGCCGGCTACGGACTCGCCAGCGGGCTGTCGGCGGTGCGCGGCTGCCGCGCCATCGGCAAGCGGGACATGAAGCTCAACGACGCCCTGCCGCGCATCGAGGTCGACCCCGAGACCTACGTCGTCAAGGCCGACGGCGAGGTCCTGACGGCCGAGGCGGCCCCGGTGCTGCCGCTCGCCCAGCGGTACTGCCTGTTCTGATGTCCGACTGGCTCGTCTGGCAGGTCGTGGACTCGGCGTTCCCGACCGGGACGTTCGCGCATTCCCAGGGCCTCGAAGCGGCGTGGCAGGCCGGCCACGTGGACGGCGACGCCGCGCTGCGGCGGTTCCTGACCGAGTCGATCCAGCAGGCGGGACGGGGCGCCCTGCCCCTCGCCGCCGCCGCCCACCGCCGGCCCGAGCGGCTGGAAGAGCTGGACGCGCTGAGCCAGGCGTTCCTCACCAACGCGGTGGCGAACCGGGCCAGCCGGGTGCAGGGGCGCACCCTGGCGGCCACCGCGGCCCGGGTCTGGCCCTCGCCCGCGACGGCCGCCCTCGAGTCGCGGGTCCGGAAGGGATGGGCGCACGCCGCGCCGGTGTCGGGGGTCGTCTTCCGGACCATCGGGCTGTCGCGGGAGACCGCCGGCCGGGCCGTGCTCCACGGCGCCGCCCGCGGCGTGCTGTCGGCCGCGGTCCGGCTCGGCATCGTCGGCAGCTACCGCGCGCAGCGGATGCAGCACGAGGCGGCCGCCTGCCTCGAAGCGACGTTCGAGACCTGCGCGGGGCTCGCGGCCGAGGACGTCTGCCAGACGGCGCCGATCCTCGACCTGCTGCAGGGCGCGCACGACCGGCTGTATTCGCGCCTCTTCCAGTCGTAGAATGTCCGGATTCCGCCGAGGAGGGACGCCGCCATGCACGACACGCTCGACCATCCGCACGACCACGGACCCGGCGTCTACGCGGACCGCGGCGAGCCGCATGCGCGCGACTACCGCCGGCGCGCGTTCACCGTCGGCATCGGCGGCCCGGTGGGCAGCGGCAAGACGGCCCTGCTCCTCGCCCTGTGCCGCCGGCTCCGCGGCCGCTACAGCCTCGGCGTCGTCACCAACGACATCTTCACGAAGGAGGACGGCGAGTTCCTCGTGCGCCACGAGGCGCTCGAGACCCGCCGCATCACCGCCGTCGAGACCGGCGGCTGCCCCCACACCGCGGTCCGCGACGACGTCAGCCGGAACCTCGACGCGCTGTCCCAGCTCATGGACTCGGTGGGTCCCGAGCTGCTGTTCGTCGAGAGCGGCGGCGACAACCTGGCCGCCCAGTTCAGCCGCGACCTCGCCGACTTCACGATCTACGTCATCGACGTGTCCGGCGGCGACAAGATCCCCCGCAAGGGAGGACCAGGCATCACCCAGTCGGACCTGCTCGTGATCAACAAGACCGACCTCGCCCCCCTCGTCGGCGCCGACCTCGACGTCATGGCCCGCGACTCGCGGCGCATGCGGGGCGACGGCCCGTTCGTGTTCGCGCAGGTGACCAACGGCGTGGGGGTCGACACCGTCTCCGGCGCGGTCGTCGAGGGGCTGGAGGCGACGCGCGCGCGCCCCGCGTGACGGGGGCGCGACGCACCCGGCTTCCGCATGGAATCCCTTCGTCACGGGCGCGGCCGGAGGCGGCCGCGGCGGGCCGGCTGATCCGTCAGATTGCGGGACAGAGTCGTACGGCGGAAGTCACGATCGTCGAGTGGCGGCTGACGGCGCGCCGGCAGGCTTCCCCGCGACGCGGCTCCGAAATACGACGTCCAGTCCTTGCCGCGCGGGCGCAAGGTGGCGATTTTTCCTTTCTTCACGATCTCGACCTCCCGACGTTTTCGAATCGACAGGGCGGCCGGCAGGCGAACCGCCTGACCGCGGCCGCCGAAACCGCCGCCGAGCGGCAGCGCGTCGGGTTCAACGCGCTGCGGGCTCGATGCCGTACTTGGCGCGCAGGCCCTCGACCAACCATTCCAGTTCCGGCGCCGCGGCGAGGGCCGCGGAAAGACGCTGCCAACTCACGCGGCGCAGCAGCGCTGGTACGCGGCAGGCGACAAGTGCGTCCCGCCATTGTTTTTCCGCTTCGCCGTCGGCTGCAAAGGCCGGGTTGCGCTTGTCGTAGACGAGCAACACATGCCCCCGGTTAGGATCGAAACTGCCGTCCGGCGCGAAGCACGCCGCCAGCGCGTTGCGCGCCAACTGGTAGCCTGCGCGGAAGGGACACGGATCGTGGTCGCGATCCGGCGCCCAGTCGAAGATGCGCGGCAGATATTGCCAATAGCGGATACCGATTGCGGTCAGCGAGCATCGCTTGCGGCGCCCCGCCTGAACGTGGTAACTGCCGTCGCAACGCTGCCTGTCGTAGCTGAAATCACCGGGCTTCAGCGCCGGACGCGAGCATCTTCCGAACTCCGTTTCCATGAACTTGCACTCGACGGCGACCCGGCGACCCGGTCGGTCCAGCAGCACGTCGATGCTGGTTCTACTCTTCTTCCTTTCGTTCAGGGCATTAATGTCATCGACCGCATGCTCCATTTCGAGACGCCAGCCGTCGCTGTCGGTAAAGAACGCCCGGTGGCCGCATTCGGCGGCGATTCCTTTCAGGACGTCCAGCCGCCCGAAAGCGGAGACAGCCCCGAAGACGCTTTGCGCCAGGGCCTGTGAGCTGTGCAGCTTGTGAAACCCGCAGTGGCGCTGCTCCGGCCCTATTGCCGATCGAATCATATCTGCACGGATGCCGTCCGGCGGAACCAGGACGTTCCTGTCGGCGAACTCGGGCCGCAGGACCGGCCGGCGTCCTTCCCCGCTACCACCGTCGAGCAGGCCGGCGCAATGCGGTTCGGCCCAATTCCATAAAGCCCGAAAAACCAGATCCTCGTATTGCTGCTTCTCATTCATGACAGGCGTTCGAATCCGGGCGGGTTCCGATCGAGATGGACGGCAGAAAGCGTCGGCGGAGGACTGATCGAAGGCATCCGCCGGCTCAAACCATCGACGGCTTCCGCGATGTTCGTATCCGTCGCCATGCACTCGACGGTCACGCCGATCCGCTTCTCGATGGCCGAGGCGAGATCGGCGAAAGCATGGTCCCAGTCGCCCGCCGCTCGCTTCTTGAGTCCGGGGTCGAGCCAATCGCGCCACCAGGAAACCGGCCCCAGTACTTGCACAATCGGCGGCGCTTCGGCGTCGGTCTTGCAGTCGAAGCGTTTCCGGGCCTCGCTCGCCAAAGTGTGGAGATTGGCCTCGACGATGGCTGCGTAGCGCAGCCCTTCCATCAAGGCGTGTGCCGGGGATTGACCGCGATCGCTGCGCGGGCATTTCAGTTCGACAACCATGAATCTGTTCTGATCCGTGATACCGACCAAGTCGATCTTGCCGATGCCGCAGTCCGCCCGTTTGGCTTTGAGCGGAGTCTGGTAGTCAAGGAAGCGATGCCAACCGCCACCGCGTCGCGGCCAACGGCGTTCGAGATTCCAGAGCGCCATGGCATACCGCGGTTCCCATTGAGTTCCACGAGTATCGGGAGGCAGCTCCGTGGTTGTTCCGTTACGTTGCCGGGAAAAGTATGGGTTCAAGCGCCGCGGCGCCGACTTCCGCAGTTTCCTGTATTCGTCGGCCAACTCGTCCGCATCGACCGAGACAAGGGAATCCTTCAGCCCTGTGGCGGGCCAGCAATCGCGGAACAGAGGCGGCGCAATGCTGCTATGCATATTTCAGATTTCCTCAAATGCGTGCTGGGCAGAGGTGGTACCAGTTCGATGCCCTCCCGGCACAGGAACAACATCGAGATGAGCGCACCGGGGAGTGGAACCGTATACGCGCAGGGCAATCACCCGCAGTCCAGATACGCCAGGATGCCTTCCGCCCGGGCTTCACCCGCATCAGGTGCTGCAGCAGGGCATAGTGCGCCATCTTCAGCACCTTCGCTTCCTCTCGGCCCGGACGACGCAAGCACATACGGAAGGGGCCCCGAAAAGTTCCCGGCCCCTCGCACCTCCGCCTCCTCTCGGTCCGGCTGCAGCCCGAATCCCGACACTACTTCAGGGCCGCTTGGGATCGGTCAGAGCGCGCGCGCCCGCCGGGCGGCGGTTGCGCGGTCGGCGATGGAAACGACGGTGGAGACCATCAGGGCGTAGGCGACGAGGCGGGCGGCGGGCGGCAAGGCGGCGGTCAGGACCGGCGCGACCTCCAGCCGGGCCGCCGCGAGGAGGACGAGGGGCACGAAGTAGCCGATGCCGTTCCAGCGGCCGATCGTGCTCATGCGCAGCCGCTTCTGCCGGTGCGCGACCCGGGAGTCGAAGACGTACTGGCCGAACGCCGCCGCGACCAGGACGGGCAGCACCGGCGGCGTCCGGCCGGCCAGCGCCGCTCCGGTGAGGCCGGCGGTCACGAAGAAGCAGTCGGTCGCGTGGTCGAAGAGCTGGCCGCGGGCCGACGCGGTGCCGCGCCGGCGGGCGACGACGCCGTCGGCGTAGTCGGTGGCGAGGGCCACGGCCAGGAGCCCCGCGGCGAGGCGGGCGTCCAGGAAGTCGGGCCGGGCGAACGCGGCGGCCAGCGGCAGGGCCAGCGCCAGCCGGACGGCGGTCAGCAGATGCGCCATCAGCCGAACAGGTCGCGCTGCGCCCGCGGCCAGAACGCGGCCCCGATGAGGGCGTTGAACAGGATGAAGAAGTTGTGCTGCACGAACCCGAACGCGGCCATCTGGCCCTCGTTCTCGGGGAACAGGACCACCCAGAAGGTGATGGCGGCGGCCCGCATGGGGGTCGGCACGGCGGCGGCGAAGAAGACGACGGGCAGGTAGCCGAGCAGGGCCGGGAACGACGCCTCCACCCCGAACAGGTTCAGCGCCGTGGTGTAGACGACCACCGCGGCGAGCAGCGCCGGCGAGCGGAGCAGCAGGAACAGGGCGTAATGGCGGAGGGAGGCGGTCCTGAACGCGTGCAGGATCCGCTGGTCGCGCACGCGGCTGCCGGGCAGGAGCGCGCCGCGGAAGTACAGCACCCACACGGCGAACACCGGCGCCGCGGCCGCCGCGAACCAGGGCACCAGTCCGAACGCCGGCGGCAGATCCGGTGCGGCGGCATAGCCGACCGTCGCCCAGAACAGCAGGTAGAACACTTCGCAGAACATCACGAAGAGCATCACCGAGCCCACTTCCCACGCCGGTATGCCGTCGCGCCGGTTCAGGTACCAGGCCATCGCGCCCTTGCCGATCTGCTCGTTGAAGACCGAGATGACGTAGGCGCTGGCGCGGATGGGCAGGACGTCGCGGTAGCGGAGGGGGGTGACGAACCAGTTGAGGGCGCGCGTGACGACGAGCGTGTCGATGCAGAAGTAGAACCCCGAGTAGGCGACCATCAGCGCGGCCCACGCCCCCCACTCGACGTTCTCGAAGACGCGCGCCATGTACGCGGCGAGCGACAGGCCCTCGCGCGCGGCGGCGCCGTCCAGGCGGAAGTAGAGGTACGCGAAGCAGGCGAGGCCGAGGAGGAGAAAGGCGGCGCGGGCGGCCCGGCCGCGGGCCGGGGGCGTCCCCGGCGCGGGCGCGGCGGCGGGGGGCGCGGTCCCGGGGGCGGACGTCATCGCGGGGGTGTCTGACATAGCTTGGCCAGGGTATCGGACAACGGCGTGAGGCGGACGCCCAGTTCGCCGTCGGCGTTCCGGTCGACGGCCTCGTCGGAGGTGATGACGTCGATGACGTCGGGGGTCAGGCCGCCGGCGCGGACGAGGCCGGCGAGGCCGGCGGCGAACCGGGCCAGCCGGACCGGCGTCGAGCGCACCGAGACCTCGCGGCCCAGGCCGCGCGCGGTGCGCTCGACGAGCTCGCGGTGGGTGAGGCTGGCAGGTCCGGCCAGCTCGCACGTGCGCACGCCGGCCGGCCGCCGCGCGCACGCCGTGAGGACGGCGCGGCTCAGGTCGTCGACGTCGAGGGGGCGCAGCCGGTGCGCCCCGCCGCCGAGGACGCGGACCGACGGCCCCGACGCGGCGCGCAGCAGGGCGCGCCCGCCGGCCGTGCCGGGACCGAGCAGCAGCGGGGTCCGGATGATGGTGGCGTCGAGGCCGGAGTCGGCCACGATGCGCTCGGCCTCGCCCTTCGACCGGAAGTAGCCGTTCGGCGACCGCGGGTCGGCGCCGAGGGCGCTGACGAAGACGACGTGGCCCACCGCCGCCGACCGCGCCGCCTCGACCACCGCGCGGGTCACGTCGACGTTGCCCGACCGGTAGTCGGACGTCCGGCTCTCGAAGAGAATGCCGGCCAGGTGCGCGACGGCCGCGGCGCCGCCGAACGCCGCCGCCAGGCGGTCGGGCCGGCCGTAGTCGACGACGCGCGGCATGATGCGCGGCGACCGCGGCAGCCCGTCCAGCGCCGCGGGACGCCGCACCGCGGCCAGCGCGTCGAGCGCGCCGCCGCCCGCCACCTGCGCCAGCAGGGCCACCCCGACGGCGCTGTTGGCGCCCACGACGGCGATGCGCCCCCCATCCACCCGGCTTCAGCCCTCCTCCCCCGCCGGCGCCGCACTTGCCGCGACCCGCGCGACGGCGTCGAGCTTCTCGCGGACCTCGGGGTCGATCTCCGCGTCGGGCACGTATTCGGCCAACTCGTGGTAGTTCTTCTTCGCCATCAGGTTCGGCAGGCCGAGCTTCCCGAAGTACGCCCGGAACAGCGGGTCCAGGAAATCGTCGCTCGCCTTGACGTCGGCGTCCCAGGGCGCCCCCTTGCCCAACGTCTTCAGCGCCGACTCGATCCCGTCGATGGACTCGCGCATCGCCGACCGGCGCCGTTCGCGCTCGGCCGCCGTGAACAGCGGCTCCGGCGCGCCAACGGCCCAGGCTTCCAGCGCGGCCCGCGTGCAGACGTAGTTCTCGATCTCCCGGCGTTTCCACGTCAGGCACTCTATCGGCGCGGCGTCCGGCGGCGACTCGAGACGGTCGAAGAGGGCGGCGCCGCGGAGCCGCGGAAGCGCCTCGCGCAGACCGTGGAAGTGGCTCTGCGCGGCGCGGACGTGGTTGCCCACGTAATGCACGAAGGGCCGCTCCAGCGCGCGCCGCGCATCTTCGTGCCCCAGGCGCCGGGCGAAGGCCGCGAGCATCGACAGATCGGTGGCCCCCTCCAGGTAGAGCACCCAGCCGGTCTGCTCGGCCTGGTAGTACTGCTCGAAACCGATTTCCCGCAGCGCCTTCAGGACCTGGCTGCCGCGATCGTCGAGGCGGTGCGGCCGTCCGACGAACGCCACCACCACGTCCTGGGCCGCTGCCTCGTTCAGCAGCACCTCGGAGTGGCTGGCGGCCACGATCTGGCTGCCGGTCTCGCGCGCCACCCCGGTGAGCAGGCGGTAGATCTGGCGCTGGCGGAGGATCTCCAGGTGCGCGTCGGGCTCGTCGAGAAGCAGGACGGCGCCCGGGTTCCCGTACAGGTACGCCAGCAGGAGCAACGTCTGCTGCAGGCCCCGGCCGGACGACGACAGGTCGAGCCGGGCGCCGCGCTCCCGGCAGGTCATCGCGATCTCGCCGCGCTCGGCGACGTAGCGCGGCGGCTCCAGTTCGGCGCCGAACAGGTCCCGGACGTGGCCGGCCAGCCGGTCCCACGGCGACGGCTCCGCTTCGTGGATCCGGAAGCAGAGGTTGCGCAGCACCTCGGCGGTGCGGCCCTCCCCGATCCGGACGCCGACGGCGCCCGGATCCAGGCGCGTCTCGGTGGCGGCCAGCCCCGACATCGGCGGCAGGAAGGCGATGCGGGCGTGCCCCGCGTCTTCCGGCACCGGCATGCGGCCCCCCGCCGCGTCCCCGACGAGACGCAACGGCCGGCAGTAGAAGGACTCCTCGTTCGCGTAGTCGAACTCCAGCCCGCAGGTCCAGGACCGGCCGCCGGTCACCCCCTCGACGACGACGTCGATGCGGACGTTGCTGGTGCGTTGCCGACCCCCGGCGCGCCGCACGTCCCGCACGCGCAGGTCCCGCCACAGCAGGTTGGCGTCGGGAACGGGAATCGCCGCGAGGTCGCGGCGGTTGACGGTCACGCCGGGCCGCTTCTTCGGGGTGCTCTTGCCGGCCCGCTTCTCGTTCCAGCGCCGGAGGCCGACGTCCCAGAGGGCCAGCGCCTGCATGGCCGAGGTCTTCCCGGAGTTGTTGGGGCCGATGAAGACCACCGGGCTGCCGAGATCGATCTCGACCTCGCCGAAGCGCTTGAAATTCCGGACGACCAGCTTCGTCAGCATCCGATTCGGCTACCGGGCTTCGGGAGCACGTTCGCCACGCCGGGACGCGGCCACCGCGCGGTTCCTGATGATAACCCGATGGCGGGAAGCCGCCCCGCTCTCGACACCGCCCTCCACGGCCGGTGGCCGGCCCGGTGGAGGCGCCGGTCCGCCGCCGACGGGGTTTGCCGACAGCTTGACGGGCGAAACTCTATAGATTAGAGTGTTCCGAACGTCCGCGGTTCGCCGATCGTCGCCTTCATTGTCGACGCCCACCGTCGAGCAGGCAAACGGGCGCCTGCGCCGTTTTCGCCACGGGAGGTGAGGAGATTCGATGGCGACCCCGGGAGTGGCGGGGGCGGATCCGACTCCCGACCGCCGCGAGAAGACGGACCAGCAAGGAGTAGAGCGCAATGCGTACGAGGCTGGATATTGCGAGAGGCGGCTGCAGGCTGCTGAAGTGGATGGCGCTGTTCGGCGTGGTGTTCGCGGCAGGGGCCGGTTCGGCCTCGGCGCAGCTCAGCGTCGAGGTCCTCGGTCTGGTGAACGGGGAGGTGAACGAGGGTCGGCGTCTCGTGGTCGTCATCACCGGCAAGATCCGCCTGTTGCCTTATACGGGTGGGCCCACCATCCCCGACCCGCCCTTCCACCAGGCGCAAGTTCAACTGGCGACCAGAGTGGAGCGCGATAACAGCGGCGGCGTAAGCAGCGTGGGAAGAGTCGACGGGGTTACCGAGGTCGAAGCTGGCGACATCGTCGGAGGGTTCGGGCCCCGTACTCGATATTTCAACATGCCCCTCAGCCTGACGGAAACAGTGGATCACACGCTTGAGCAACGAGTTGAGCTGCCTCTGATAAGCGACGTTGACGCGGAGGACGAGCAGTTCAGGCTGCGGTTCACCGCGGGCGGCATCGACCCCGCAGGCACCGAAGTCGGACACGATGGGCAGGCGCTCACCAATCCCCCTACGATCATCATCCGCATCAAGGACAACGAGGAACAGACGTTCGAGTGGGAGACGCCTGCCGGCGCCGACTCGCCGAGGGAAGGGACACCCACCACGCGCACCCTCAAGGCCGACCCTGCCCCCGCCAACATGGTCTGGAACGTGGCGCTGTCCACGGATGAGGCCGGCTACGTTCCCGACCTGGGCGCCACGACGTTTACGAGCAGCGCCACGGCGCGTACCATCACCATCACGCCGCCGGACAACGACGGGGATCGGGAAGACGACACGATCGAACTGAGCGCGTTCCTGGCGGGGACCAGCAGCCTGCTGCCCGGGATCGAGCCGCTCGAGATCGAGTTCCCGGACCTCCACGCGCTGCCCGAAGCCGGCGACGTCGAGGCGACGGCGTACGAAGACCGGGAGGGCGACGCCACGGGCAGGACCACCACCGAGGCCGACTCGGTCACGGAAGGCGGCGACCCGGTCCACGTGCGGGTCACCATCGACCGCGGGTCGAACGACTATCCCTCGGGCGAGAAGCTCATCGTCAGACCCGAGCTCGCCGCGGCCTCGACGGCCGATGCCGCGGACTTCCGGATCGAGCCGAACTCCATCGAGGTTCCCACCGGGCCTCGCAAGCAGCACGCGGACTTCGTGCTGTATGCGCAGCCGGACGACGACGTCGGGGCCGAGACGCTCGCGTTGAACCTCGTGACGACGGGCGAGAAGGCCGCCAACGGGCCCGGCGAGGTCGTGGGGACGTTCTCCATCGACGTCGTCGACGACACGACGAAGTTGATCGCGGCGAAGCCGCGGGCCGAAGCGGAAGCCGTCGTCATGGAGGCGATGGGCGGCGGCCCCCTGAACCCCGGCGACTCGTTCACGATCGATGCGAACGAGCTGTTCGACTGGGCCCCGGCCGTTGTCGACGCGGCGTTCGGGGCCTCGGTCCGCGGCGCGGCCGCGAGCGCGAGGGTCAGCGGCGAAACGGTGACGGTCGAGGCGAAAGAGGCGGGAGACGCCACCGTCACCGTCACCGCCACCGGGACGGCCAGAGGGTCGTCGGCCGTCAGCACGAGCCAGACGGTGGCGAACGCCGCCAGCGTCACGTTCGACGTGCAGGTTGACGAGGTGCCGCTGGAGGTGACGGTGACCGCCGATCCCGAGGAGGTCGCCGAGGGCGCCGTCACGACGTTCACCGCGACGGCGAACCGGCCGGTCACCGGGGACACCACGATCACGCTGACGGTCGTCCCCGCCGGCGGGCTCGAAGGGCCGGGGTCGATCGTGATCCCGGCCGGCGAGGAAAGCAGCTCCGTCACGCTGACGGCACCGCAGGACGACGACACCGCTGACGAGTCGGTGTCGGTGGTCGCCGCCGGCGCCGGAATCCCGGGGTCGCGGACCATCCGGATTACCGTGGCCGACGACGACGCGGCGACCACTTACACCCTGTCGGCCTCCGCCGCATCGGTGGAAGAGGGCGGCAGGGTCACGCTGACGGCGACCGCGGACCCGGCGGTCCGGGAGGCCACGGTGGTGACGCTGGAGCGCGACGCGGGCAGCACCGCGGGCGCCGGCGACTACCGCATCGCTCCGGCGTCGATCACCATCCCGGCCGGCAGGACCTCCGGCGCCGCGGAGTTGACGTTCACCGAGGACGCCGAGGTGGAAGACGACGAAACGCTGACGCTGAACGCCCGGATCGGCGGCGTGAGCGCGGGCTCGGTGACGGTCACGGTGACCGACGACGACGTGGCGGCCACCTACACCCTGTCGCCCCCCACGGCATCGGTGGAAGAGGGCGGCAGGGTCACGCTGACGGTGACCGCGGACCCGGCGGTCCGGGAGAACACGGTGGTGACGCTGGAGCGAGACGCGGGCAGCACCGCGGGCGCCGACGACTACCGCCTCGTTCCGGCGCGGGTCGTCATCCTGGCCGGTGAGTCTTCCGCCGACGTCACGTTGCGGGCGGAAGACGACGCCGTGGTGGAAGGCGACGAAACGCTGACGCTGCACGCCCGGGTCGGGGACGTGAGCGCGGGCTCGGTGACGGTCACGGTGACCGACAACGACGTGGAGACCACTTACGATCTGTCGGCTTCCGCCGCATCGGTGGAAGAGGGCGGCACGGTCACGCTGACGGCGACCGCGAGCCAGGCGGTCCGGGCGGACACCGAGGTGACGTTGATGCGTGATGCGGGCAGCACCGCGGGCGCCGACGACTACCGCCTGACCCCGGCGTCGATCACCATCCCGGCCGGCGGGACCTCCGGCGCCGCCACGTTGACGGCTGCCGACGACCCCGCGGTGGAAGGCGAAGAAAAGCTGACGCTGCACGCCCGGGTCGGCGGCGTGAGCATGGCTTCGGTGACGGTCACGGTGACCGACGACGACATGCCGACCACCTACGGTCTGTCGCCCTCTGCCGCCCGGGTGGAAGAAGGCGGTACGGTCACGCTGACGGCGACCGCGGACCCGGCCGTTCGGGCGGACACGGTGGTGACGTTGGAGCGAGACGCGGGCAGCACCGCGGGCGCCGACGACTACCGCCTCGCTCCGGCGTCGATCACCATCCCGGCCGGTGAGACGTCCGGCGCCGCCACGCTGACGGCCACCGACGACTACACCGTGGAAGGCGACGAAACGCTGATGCTGAAGGCCCGGGTCGGGGACGTGATCGTGGCCTCGACGGAGCTCACCGTAGCCGACGACGACATGCCGGCCACCTACCGCCTGTCACCCACCACCGCCCGGGTGGAAGAGGGCGGCAGGGTCACGCTGACGCTGACCGCGGACCCGGCGGTCCGGGAGAACACCGAGGTGACGTTGGAGCGTGACGGGGACAGCACCGCGGGCGCCGACGACTACCGCCTCGTTCCGGCGCGGGTCGTCATCCTGGCCGGCGAGTCTACCGTCGACGTCGAGTTGCGGACCGCCGACGACTACGACGTGGAAGGCGACGAAACGCTGACGCTGCACGCCCGGGTCGGCGACGTGAGAGTGGCTTCGGTGACGCTCACGGTGACCGACGACGACGAAGAGATCACCTACACCCTGTCGGGGCCCGCGGACATGAACGTCCCCGAGGGCCGGTCGGCCCAGGTGACGGCGACGGCCAGCTCGGCGGTTCCGGCGGACACGACGGTCGAGCTGGTCGCAACGGGCGGTGACGCCGGTGCGGCCGACTACTCGGCCGAGCCGATCGTGATCGGGGCCGGCGAGACGACGGGCACGACCCTGTTGATGGCCGTGGACGACGACCTGGCGGAACGGTCGGAGGAGCTGACGCTCGAAGGACGGGTCGGCGGCATGAAGACCAACGCCCTGACGTTCACCCTCTGGGATGCGGCGGTCCCGGCCCTGCCGGTCGTCGCGCAGCTCCTGCTGGCGGCGTTCCTGGCCGTCGGCGGCTGCCGCCGGTACCTGAGACGGCGGTAGCGTCCGGCGTCGTCTCGCGGCTCTCCCCTGCCCCTTCTCCCCCGACGTGCCGGGGGGGAGGGGGCTTTCTTCGTTCGGACCGTGCGAAGGCCCGTTTCGCCGAGCATGGCCCCGTCGGGGCCTCATGCTCGACCTTCATGAACAATCCGGGTTAGACTGCGGAGAAGGCATGCGACCCCGCATTCCGCTTTCACGGCCCGTGGTCGAACTCCGCGTCGCCCCGCGCCAGAAGGGCGCCGGCGAACCCCGCGGGCGCCCGCCTTCCGCGCGAACCGGCGCGGGCGGCCGCGATCCGGTGATCGAAGCCTACAAGCGCCACGTCGATCGGACCCTGCTGCGGCAGAACCTCCGGCGGTCGGTGACCGAGCGGGTGGAGAACCTGATGGCCTTGCAGGCCCTGGCGGCGGAGGCACGGCGGGCGCGGCGCCTCCGGGAACGTGACGGGTGACCGACTTCCGGGCGGTCGTCCAGCTCTTCAGCGGCGCCGGGGTCGAATGCGTGATCGTCGGCGGCCTCGCGGCGGCGATTCACGGGTCGGCGCGCCTCACGCAGGACGTGGACCTGGTCTACGCCCGAACCGGAGCGAACATCGACCGCCTCGTCGACGCCCTGCGGCCCCACACGCCGTACCCGCGAGGCGCGCCGCCCGGCCTGCCCTTCGAATGGAGCCGGGCGACGGTCGAGCGGGGACTCGATTTCACGCTGACCACGGCCATCGGCGACATCGACCTGCTCGGCGAGATCCCCGGCGGGGGGAACTACGAGGCTCTTCTGCCCCACGGCATGGACGTCGAGCTCTTCGGCTGCCGATGCCGGTGCCTGGACCTCCCGGCCCTGATCCGGGCGAAGCGCGCGGCGGGGCGCCCCAGGGACTTCGACGCCCTCGCCGAGCTCGAGGCGCTTCTCGAAGAACGCGGCAGCCACTCGAACCAGTAGCCTTTCGACGGCTCGGGAACACGAACGCGGCGCACCGGCGGCCGTCATTCCAGACAAGCATGGCATGGGGTAGTCAACGCCTTCAGCGTCTTGTCCGATTACTGAACCGCAGCCTGTCCCCACCCAGAGGGTGCTCGATCTTGAATTGCGGTTTCTTGATTTCTATACCGAGCCGTTCGAGTTCCTGTACCAACCTGTCATGTGACGCCACGGTCGCAGTGTTTATGTCGACATTGCGCGCCAGAATGTCTTCTCTGTCGAATCGAGACTTCTTTTGTTCGGTGGTCATGTCAAAAGTACTCCCTGGAATGCACGAACGAAATCAACTTTTCTCGATCCATGTAGTCCTTCAGCAGCCCGAAGTAGCTTCTAACATGTTCCCCTCTCACGGCCGCGCGAACACGACGAGGGTGTCGGTGGCCGCCACGGCCACGTACTGGCGGCCGTCGGCCCCCAGGTAGGTCATCGGATTGGCGTTCCCGGGCCCCGGCAGGCGGGCCTCCCAGCGCCCGCGGCCCGACGCGGTCTCGAAGGCGCGCAGACGGCCGTCGTCGGTGCCCGCCACGAACACCAGACCGCCGGCGGTGGCGACGGCGCCGGCGCGGACGGGGCGGCCGGTGGCCCGCCGGCCGGCCGGCAACTGGTCGGTGACCCCCAGCGTCTGCTGCCACGCGACGTCCCCGGTCGCGGCGTCGACGGCGGTCAGCCGGCCCCACGGCGGCCGGTGGCACGGCAGGGTGGCGCCGTCCAGCCGCACCGCGAAGCTGGCGGGGCGCTGCTCGCCCTTGCGGTAGGGCACGGGATGGTCGGGGGGCGCCGCCTCGACGTAGCCGAGGGCGCCGAGGTCCTGCGTGACGACGAGGAGAAGGCCGGTCGCGGGGTCCACCGCCACCCCGCCCCAGTTGGCGCCGCCGACCCCGCCGGGGAACGACAGGGTGGTCCGCAACGGGGCGCCGGGGGCGCGATGGACCCACGGGGTGAACGGACCCGCGTTGTATATCTCGCCGAGGCTGTCGACGAGCCGCCGGCACGCGGCGGCGTGCTCGGGCGAGGTGTCGTCGCCGGTCACGAGGTCGTCCGGGTCCCAGGCCAGCTTGGCGAGGCCGACCGGCTTGACGGGTATCGGCTGGGTGGGCGAGGTCGCCTCGCCGGGGACGTCGCTGGCCGCCACCGGCCGCTCTTCGACGCCGTGGACCGGCGCGCCGGTCTCGCGGTCGAGGACGTAGAGATAGCCGGACTTGGTGGTCAACCCGAGGGCGGGGATGGCGCCGCCCTCGCGCGGAACGTCGAACAGGGCGGGCGGCGCCGGCGGGTCGGCGTCCCACAGGTCGTGGTGGATGGTCTGGAAGTGCCACCGGTATGCGCCGGTGGCCGCGTCGACGGCGACGACGGAGTTGCCGTAGAGGTTGTCGCCGGGCCGGTCGCCGCCGTAGTCGCCGGGGATCGGGGACGCGAGGGGCAGGTACACCAGCCCGCGCCCGGTGTCCATGGAGAAGTAGAACGGCCACGCGTTGGCCCCCAGCCGTCCCCGCCAACTGTCTCCGCCCCACGTGTCGTGTCCGGGCTGGCCGGGCTGCGCGACCGAGCTGAACTCCCAGACCGGCGCGCCGGTGCGCGCGTCGAAGGCCCGCGCGTTCCCGACGCCGCCGATGGCGCCGGCGGGGGTGTTGGCGCCGACCACCACGAGGTCGCCGTGCACGAGGGGCACCGAGTTGTAGGGCACGACCAGGTCGACCACGCCCCCCGCGCCGAAGCTCTCGACGGGCGCGCCGGTGGCCGCATCGAGCGCGCGCAGATGCCGTCCGGTGGTGAAGACGATGCGCGGGGCCAGGCCGCCCCCGCCCGCCCACCAGGACACGCCCCGGCGCGACGGGCGCGCCCCGGCGACGACGTGCCGCCAGATCTCGCGGCCGGTCGACGCCTCGAGCGCGACGACGCGGTCGGCGGCGGGCAGATACATGACCCCGCCGACGACGATCGGGGTGGCCTGCGAGTTCGGTCCCCGCGCGCCTTCCGCCTCCGCCGCGAGCGCGTAGGTCCACGCCGGGGCCAGGCCGGCGACGTTGGCGGGCGTGATCCGGTCGAGGGGCGAGAACCCGGTCCCGGCGGCGTCGCGCCGGTACATGGGCCAGTCGCCGGCGGCGCCCCCGGCGGACGCCTGCTCCCCGCTCCCCTGCGCGGACACCCCCGCACCGACGAGCAGCCACAGGCAGCCCGCGACACCCGGAACGACCGCCGACCGCATGGTGCGCTTCACGATGGCAACCTCCTCGTTGCAGGTGCAGCCGCCGACGGCGACCTCGTCGTTGCAGGTCCGGCCGCCGGTCGCGGACGGCCCCGGCCGCGTTCGACCGGCCGATGCATCCCGCCTGACTGCGTCGTCCGGCGGCTGAACACGCCCGATGTACGCCCTTCTCACGCCTTGTCAGCCGGGCGTCCCGTGCCCGCTGGCGCACTCGCCGCTCTCGATGCGGCGCGGGGTTCCACCACGGGCCGCGAACCTGCAAAGGCCCCGCCCGACGACGGGACCGCATTGTATCCCGCGGGTGCGCGTCAGATTCGTGAGACGAGTGCCCGTTGGCGCCGCCAGGGTCGTCGATCCGGTGTCGTCCTCGGTCTCCAGGCCCTCCGGACGGGTACGAACGCCGCGAGAAGCCAGCCGCGCGGATGCCCCGGCGGCGGCTCACTTTCCCGGCGTGCGCCTGAATCCCGCCGTCCGGTTGCCCGCGCGGACGGTCGCCGTAGTACCCTGTGAACCGGTTCCCGGTCCGCTCCCGCCGAGGTCGAACGGTGCGGGAGCGGTCGAACGAGATGCCCGGCGCCGTGCGCGCCGGATTCCCTGCCCGCGCCCGCCGAAGGGGCGGACGACGACGGAGGCGGCCCATGACCAACCCGAAACATCCGCATCGAGGCGACTGCTCCCGGCGGGAGGCGTTGCGCCTGCTCGGCTCGGCCGCCGGCGCCGGCCTGGCCGCCGCGGCCGGCGGGGTCCCGGCCCGGGCCCAGCAGACTTTCGCGAGCGTGGCCCCGCCCGACTTCCCGGACGGCGCGGTCATCCGCACCCTGCAGGGCGATCTGGCCCCCGAGGCCCTCGCCGACGGCGCGACCCTCTTCCACGAGCACGTGGGCCGGGCCGACGTCGATCTCGCGGTGGAAGAGCTGCGCGCCTGCGCGTTCGACGGGCTCCGTTGCATCGTGGACGCGGCCACCGGCCGGCGGACGCCCGAGCAGGTGAGCCACCTGAACGCCATCGCCGACCGCAGCGAAGTCCGCATCGTGATGGCGGGCGGCTACTTCGAGGACGTCGGGTTCGCCATCTACCCGGTGCGCGTCGCCGAGATGTCGGAGGACGAGCTCGTCGACGAGCTGGTGCGCGACGCGGCGGCCCAGCGCTGGGGCGCCTTCGGCGAGATCGCGTCGTCGCTCGAGATGCGCCCCGACGAACGCAAGGTGCACCGCGCGGTAGCCCGCGCGCATCTGCGGACGGGCATCCCCATCTTCACGCACACCCCGCACGAGAGCTGTCCGAGCTGCGCGATGGAGCAGCTCGACGTGATGGAGGGCGTGGGCGTCGACCTCTCGCGCGTGGTCATCGGACACATGGCCACCATCCGGCCCGAGCACGACCCGCTGGCGACGCACCGCGAAGTGGCGCGCCGCGGCGCGTTCATCGGGCTCGACACCCTCGGCCACGAGATGAGCCGGTCGGACGTTCCCGCCGCCGACAAGGTGCGGATGGTGCAGGACCTGATGGAGGCGGGGCTGATCGACCACGTCCTGCTCTCGTCCGACCAGGGCAACGTCCGCCAGTTCAAGCGGTACTACGGCCACGGCTGGTCGTCGGTGCTGATGCAGTTCGTGCCCAAGCTGCGCTACGCCGGGGTCCCCGAGGAAGCGATCCACCGGATGCTCGTCGACAACCCGCGGCGCTTCCTCGCGTTCGTCCCCGTCGGGGAAGGCTAGCAGCGGGAGTCGGGGAGACAGCCCATGACCAGAGACCTGACGACGACGCGCCGGCGGTTCCTGCAGACGGCCGGCGGGTTCACGGCCCTGGCCGCCGCGCTGGGGCCGCGGCGGGCGGCGGCGGCCGGCGCGCAGCCGCCCGCCCTCCGGATACGCGCCGTCGACGCCTACCCCATCTACATCAACCAGCGCTCGGACGGGCTGCTCGACCCGCCCGTGTTCTCGTCCGGCGACGATCCCCGGCGCTGGCGCTGGGGCGGGCCGTTCGAGCAGCTTCCGTCCGCGATCATCGCGATCGTCAAGACCGACCAGGGGGTGACCGGATTCGGCATGGGGGCCGGCGGCAGCGCCGCCGTCGAGATCATCGACGGGCATCTGAAGCACCTGCTGATGGACGCCGACCCCCTCGACGTGGAGCGGCTCTGGGACCAGATGTACCAGTCGGCGATCTTCTACGGCCGGCGCGGGGTATTCGCCATGGCCCTGAGCGCGGTGGACAACGCGCTGTGGGACATCGCGGGCAAGCACGCGGGGCAGCCGGTGCACGCGCTGCTCGGCGGCGCGTCCCGCGACCGCATCGCCCTCTACCAGACCGGCGGCGACGTCGCCGCGGGCCGCGCCGCGGGCGTGCGCCACTTCAAGCGCAGCCTGCCCGTGAACCCCGCCACCCCGCCCGACGCGCTCGACCGGGCCGTCGCCTCGGTGCTCGAAGCCCGCGACGCCCTGGGGCCGGACGGCAACCTGATGACCGACTGCGTCTCGCGCAACGGCACGGTGGACTGGGCGGTCGGCGTGGCCGAGCGGCTGCGGCCGGCCGGGCTGTACTTCATGGAGGAGCTGCTCTCGCCCGACGACGTGTTCGGCTACGCCGAGCTGGTGCGCCGCATCGGCGGCGGCGGCCCCGGCTGGACGCGGGTCGCGTGCGGCGAGCACGAGTACACCGAGTACGGCTTCGACGTGCTCGTGCGGCTGGGGTCGGCCGAGATCCTCCAGCCGGACGTCACCTGGTGCGGAGGCGCCACGGCCGGGCGGCGCATCGCCCGGCTCGTCGAAGCGGCGGGACTCGAGATCATCCCGCACCGCGGCGGCAGTTCGTGGGGGCTCCCCATCGCCCTCATCTCCCCGAGCTGCACCATGGCCGAGAGCTTCCCGGCCGGGTCGGCGATCCTCGACGCGATGTCGCCGCCGGTGGAGAACGGCGACGTCCTCGCGCCCACCGCGCCGGGCTTCGGGACGACCCTGACCGAGGAGATGGTGCTCGACCACCGGCTGACGGGGCGGACCGTTGTATAGTGGGGCCTTTCGGCCCGCCGCGGACCGTGCGGGGCGGCGGCGGGCGGACGCGGGCGGCCGGTTCCCGGCCGCGAAGGGACGGAGGCACGTCATGAAACGAACCACGGTTCTGGCCGCGCTCGTTGCGATCGGCTTCGCGGCGGCCCTGGGCCGCCCCGCGGCGCAGGGGAACGTCGCCGCGATCGAGCAGGTCAAGGACAACCTGTACGTGATCACCGGCGGCGGCGGCAACACCGCGGCGCTCGTCACCGGCGAAGGCGTCGTGCTCGTGGACACCAAGAATCCGGGGTGGGGCGAGGCGATACTCGACCAGCTCCGCACCGTGACCGACGAGCCGGTCACGATGATCATCAACACGCACACCCACGGCGACCACGTGGGGAGCAACGTCGACTTCGCCCAGCCCGTCGAGGTGGCGGCCCACGCCAACACCCGGACCAACATGGAGCGCATGCCGGCGTTCCAGTCCGCCGGCGGACGGCAGTACCTGCCGGGCCGGACCTACGAGGACCGCCTGACCCTGCTCGACGGGGCCAACCGCATCGACCTGCACCACTTCGGCGCCGGCCACACCAACGGCGACTCCATCGTGGTGTTCACGGCCCTCCGCGTCGCCCACACCGGCGACCTGTTCGCATGGAAGGGCGTGCCCTACATCGACGTGGGGAACGGCGGCAGCGGCGTGCAGTACCCGAAGACGGTGCTCGCCGCGGCCGACGGCATCCAGGGCGTCGACATGGTGATTCCCGGCCACAGCCCGGTGATGACCTGGGCCGACTTCCGCGAGTTCGGCGAGTTCAACCGCGACTTCCTCGCGGCCGTCGAGGCGGGGAAGGCGGCCGGGCGGTCGGCGGCGGAAACCGCGGCCTCGCTCGACCTGCCGGACCGCTACGCGAACTACGCGATGAGCCGGGGAACCCTGACCAGCGCGGAGGACAACGCGGAGAAGATCTACGCCGAGCTCGACTGACCCGCGCCGCGGAATCGACCCGTGGGACGGGGGCTACGCCCCGCGCGCCGGCCGCTACGACGAGATGGTCGAGCCGGGCGGCGCTGTCCGCGCGCATTGGCGGGCGGTGGCGAGCGCCTTCGCGGCCGCCGGCCGGCGGGAGATCGGCCGGCGGACGCAGGAGGCCCGCCGGCTGATACGCGACGGCGACGCCGCGTTCCACGTCCGCCGGCGCGGAGGCGCGCGGGAGCGTCCCTGGCCGCTCGACCTGTTCCCCTGCGTGCTCGACGGCGAGGAGTGGGCCCGTCTGGAACGCGCGGTCGCCCAGCGCGCACGGCTGCTCGACGCCGTGCTGGGCGACCTCTACGGCCCGCGGCGGCTGATACGCGGCGGCGTGCTGCCCCCGGACTGGCTGCACGCGAACCCGGCCTTCCTGCGCGGGTGCCACGGGCTGGCGCCGCCGGGGGGACGCTGGCTGCACGTCTATGCCGCGGACCTGGTGCGGTCCCCCGACGGACGCTGGCGGGTCCTGAACGACCGCACCGAAACGCCGGACGGGCTCGGCTTCGCGATCGAGAACCGCATGGTCGTCGACGCGGTGGCGCCGGACCTCCTGGCCGCCTCGAAGGTCCGGAGCCCGGCCGCCGCGTTCGATGCTTTCAAGCGGTCGCTGGCCGCGAGCGCGCCGGGGCGGCGGGAGAATCCGCGCATCGCCGTCCTGACCCCGGGACCGGCCTCCGGGAACTGCTTCGAGCACGCGTTCCTCGCCCGCTGCCTGGGCGGCGCCCTGGTCGAGGGCGCCGACCTGGCGGTGCGCGACTACCGCGTCCACGTCAAGACGCTGAGCGGTCTGCAGCAGGTCGACCTGATCCTGCGCGGCCAGCCGTCGGAGGCCTGCGACCCCCTGGAGTTCGGCGGTTCGTCGGCGGGCGGCGTAGCCGGACTCGTCGAAGCGGCGCGGCGCGGCGCGGTGGCCGTCGTCAACCCGCCGGGCGCCGGGGCCGTCCAGTCGCCGGCGCTGATGGCGTTCCTGCCGGCGCTGTGCCGGCGCCTGCTGAACGCGGAGCTGGCGCTGCCGTCGGTGGCCACGTGGTGGTGCGGCGACGACGCGGCCCGCGCGCACGTGCTCGACCACCTCGGCGAGCTCGTGATCAAGCCCGCCTACCCCCGCGGCGTGCCCGGCGAGCCGCGCGAGCCGGTTTGCGGGGAGGAGGTCGCGCGCCGGCCCCACCGCTACGTGGCCCAGGAACCGGCCGCTCCGTCGACGACGCCGGTCCGCGCCGCCGGCGGCTTCGGCTTCTTCCCCGGCTCGCTGGTGATCCGCGTCTACGCCCTGGCGCACGGCGGCGGCTACGACGTGCTGCCGGGCGGGCTGGGCCGGAATTCGCCGTCGACGGAGGGCTACGGCTACTCGTTCGACCCATACGCGCACCGCCGCGGCAGCATGGACGTCTGGGTCGTGGGAGAGACGGCCGCGCCCCACCGCCCGCTGATCCCCGCCGGCGCGTCTCCCGCCGCGGCCGGCCGGGCCGCGTCCGATCTGCCGAGCCGGATCGCCGACGACCTGTACTGGCTGGGCCGGTACGCCGAACGGGTCGGCGCCGCGGTGCGGCTGGCGCGCGCCGCGATGCCCCTGGTCTCGGAAGGACCGTCGCCGCGCACGGCGGCGGCGCTGACCGGCGCCCTGAACTGCCTCACGAACCTCGGCTACGCGCCGCGCGGGGCGGACCCCGACGGTCTCTTGCCCGCGCGCACCTTCCAGGCGATCTCCGCGATGCTGTCCGAATCGGGCCGGCACGGCAGCCTCCGGTGGCAGGTGAAACGCCTGCGGAACGCGGCCCGGCGGCTGCGCGACCGCCTGCCCGCGGATTCGTGGCGCATCGTCAGGCGCCTGGAATGGGGCCCGCGGCCGGGCCGCTCCGGGCGGCGGGAACGTGGCGTGCGCCACGTCCTCGACCGGATGGTCATGGTTCTGACGAGCTTCAGCGGCGCCGTCAGCGAGGGCATGACCCGCGGTCACGAGTGGCGGCTGCTCGACTTCGGGCGCCGGCTCGAGCGCGCGCTGCAGGTGATCCAGTTGTTGCGGCACGGGTTGACCGCCGCGGCCGACGACGAGCGCGCCGGCGTCGAGCTCCTGCTCGACGCCACCGACAGCGCGGTCGCCTGCCGGTCGCGCCATCTCACGGCGCCGTGCGCCCGTCCGGTCGTCGACCTGCTGCTGCTCGACGACGCCCACCCGCGGAGCGCGGCCTTCCAGATCGATCGCCTGGAACGGCACGTCGCGCGGCTGCCCGCCCTCCCGGCCGCGGGGCGGACGTCGCCCGAATCGAAGCTGATCACGGCGGCGGCAGCGGCGGTCCGGCTCGTCGATCTCGACGATCTGTGCGCGGTGCGCGACGGCCGCCGCCCCGCGCTGGCGGCGCTGCTGGACCGGCTGCAGGCGGATCTGACCGGGCTCTCGGACGCGCTGAGCCGCGACCGTCTCGCGCACGCCGCCCCGGGCCGGCCTCCGGCGAACCGATGAGCGCCGCCCCGACCTACCGCGTCAGGCACACCAGCCGGTACGCGTACGCCGAGACCGTGTCGCTGTCCATGCACCAGGTGCGCCTGACGCCGCGGGCCGGCGAGACGCAGACGGTGCGGGACGCGCGGCTCGTGATCGACCCGCCAGCGCGCGGCGCGGTCACGCGCGAAGACTACTTCGGCAACGCGGCCACGACCTTCACGATCGACGAGGCGCACCGCTGCCTGCAGGTGACGGCCGAGAGCCGGGTGTCGGTGTCGGGGGGGCCCGGCGGCGGCGTCGACTCCCCCTCGCTGGCCGAGGCGCTGACCCGGCTGCGCGCGCGGGGGTCGGCGGACGAACTGGCCGCCGTCGAGTACCAGATGGAGTCGCCGCTCGCGCCGCGGGGCGGCCGCTACGCCCGCTACGCGGCGGCCTCCCTGCGGCCGCACCGGCCGCTCCTCGAAGGCGTCGGCGCGCTGATGGAGACCATCTACCGGGAGTTCACCTACGACCCGGTGGCGACCTCCGTGTCGACCCCGGTGTCCGAGGTCCTGGAGAACCGGCACGGCGTCTGCCAGGACTTCGCCCACCTGATGATCGCCTGCCTGCGGTCGCACGGCGTCCCCGCCCGCTACGTCAGCGGCTATCTCGTGCCCGGCCCCGGCGTCACCGGGGCGCAGGCGTCGCATGCGTGGGTGTCGGTCTACTGTCCGGACGTGGGGTGGGTCGACTTCGACCCCACCAACGACGTCAGGCCGGCCGGGGGCCACGTCACCCTGAGCTGGGGGCGCGACTTCGAGGACGTCAGCCCCGTGAAGGGGGTGACGGTGGGCGGGGGCCGCCACGACGTAGCGGTCGAGGTGCTGGTGGCGCCCGCGGAATGAGACGGCAGCCTCCGCGCCGAGGGCCGGCGAACGCGGGCGGCGCCGGCGGACGCGGAGGGGGCCTGGACGGAGAACGCCCGCCTGACCGGGCGTGAGGAGAGCCCGGGCCGGGACGCCGCGCCCCGGCCCGGCGCTCCCGGTCGGCGGCCGCGGTCGTCGTGCCCGGCCCGGCGCTCCCCGGTCGGCAGCCGGAACGCCGCCTACTGCTCCTGCCCGGCCGCCTCGATCTCGGCGGCCCGCGCGCCGGCGAGGATGTTGAGCAGCCCGTAGTTGCCTTCGTGGCACGCGTACTCGTACATGCCGGGGCCGCGCTTCATCGGCAGGGCGACGGTGAACGGGGCGGTGAACGAAGCCGGATCGTCCACGGTGTACTCGTAGAGCAGCGTGTCGTCGGCCACCCGGCTGAAGCGCTCGGTCAGGCGCAGGGTGGTCCCCGTGCCCACGGCCGTCGCCACCGAGGGGTTGAAGCTGGCCGTCTTGTCGCTGAAGTTCGCCGTCTCGACGACGAGGGTGTCGCCGTCCCAGTAGCCGCGCGAGTCGCCCATCCACTGGCGGATGCTCCCGGGCAGGTGGTCCCGCCCGTCGAGGGGCACGATGCGCGCGTCGTGCACCATCTCGTGCAGGATGACCACGTGGTCGGCGGTCTGGAACAACTGGACGTTCTGGTTGTAGCCGGCCGGCACGATCGGCGGGCCCGAGTTGAACCCGAGCAGGCACCGCTCGGCGAGGCCGCGGTCCTCGTAGCTGTCGGCGCCGATGCCCGCCGCCCGCACCCGCACCGGACGGACGCCGGGCCGGTCCTCGCCCAGCGACAGCTCGATCAGATCGACGCCGGGCTGGCGCGCCGGCAGGCGGCCGGTCGGCGGATCGACGATGAGCGACGTCCGTCCGTCGTCGACCACCGAGGCGTCCTGGTCGACCCAGTAGCGGTTGTAGCCGCCGACGTTCCCGCCCACCGGCAACGGCTCGTCGCGCACCTCGCTGGGGGCGTTGGCCGAGGCGTTGCGCTCGGCCGCGGCGGCTTCGATCTCCGCGACCTCCTCCGCCGTCAGGACCGCCTTGTCCTGATCCTCGGGCCGCTGGAGCGGCGTCAGCGACTGGAAGTCCCAGACGCCCTGCAGGTCGGGTCTGCCGTCGGGCAGCCGCGGCGGCTCCCAGGTCTGCGCGCCCGCCGAGGCCGCCGCCGCCAGCAGCGCCGCGACGACCGGAAAGGTTCGTGCTCTCATCTTGGCCACCTCCCTGTGTTCCGCACGGTTCCGCATCCGCCGTCCGGGGCGGCGCCGGCGCCCCGCGGCCCCCGCGCTCCCGCCCCCGACAGTCGCCACGACCGCCTCGGCCTGGGCATCCTCGAAACCGGCTTCATCGAGCGCCTTCACGGCCCGATGCGCGTCGCAAGCAATTGCCGTCATGCGCCGCATTCTACGACAACGCGGCGCACCGCCGCCGTCAGACGACCCCGTCGGCGCGGAACGCCCGGATCTCCTCGTCCGTGTAGTCTACGGCGCGCAGCACCTCGTCGGTGTGCTGGCCGAGCAGCGGCGGCGCCCGGTCGATGCGGCCGGGCGTCTCGCTCAGCTCGATGGGCGGCCCGATCATCCTCACCTGCCCCGCCGTCGGGTGCGGATGGTCGACCACCCGGCCGCGGGCGGTGAGCTGCGGATTGGCGCACACCTCGGCCACGTTGCGGATGCGGCCGCACGGCACCCCGGCCGCGCCGAGCACGTCCATCCACTCGGCGACGGTGCGCGAGGCGGTGATCTCGACGACCATCGGGACCAGCGCGTCCCGGTTCTTCACGCGTTCCGGGGCGGTCGCGAACCGGGGGTCGCCGCGCAGGTCGGGCCGCCCGACCGCGTCGCAGTAGCGCCGCCACAGCGAGTCGTTGGCGATGCCCAGGTTGATCCAGCCGTCGCGGGCGCGCAGCGTCTGGTAGGGCACCACCGACGGATGGTCGTTGCCGCGCCGGGTGGGGCTTTCGCCCGACGCGAAGTAGTTGCCGGCGTTGTAGGTGAGCAGCGACGCCACCGCGTCGAGCATCGCGACCTGCACGTGCTGCCCGCGGCCCGTCGTCCGCCGGGCGTAGAGCGCGAGGAGGATGCCCTGCGCGGCCATCATCCCCGCCGCGAGGTCGGCGATGGAGGTGCCGATGCGCGACGGCGGCCCGTCGGCCTCGCCGGTGAGGTCCATCAGGCCGGACTCGCCCTGCACGATCAGGTCGTAGCCGGGCCGCCCGGCGTCGGGCCCGCCGGCGCCGAACCCCGATATCGAGCAGTAGACCACCCCGGGATGCCGCGCCGCGACCGCCTCGTAGTCGAGACCGAGCCGGGCCGCGGCGCCCGGCCGGAAGTTCTGGACGACGACGTCGGCGCCCGCGACGAGCCGCCACGCGATGGCCCGTCCGGCGGCGTGCTTGAGGTTGACGGTGCAGCTCCGCTTGCTGCGGTTGACCGAGAGGTAGTAGGGCGACTCGCCGCCGAGGAACGGCGGCCCGAACGCGCGGGACTCGTCGCCCCGCCCCGGCTCCTCGACCTTGACGACGTCGGCCCCCATGTCGCCGAGGGTCATCGTGCAGTACGGGCCGGCCACCACCCGGCTGAGGTCGACGACCCGAACGCCGTCGAGCGGCGCGGCGCCGGCCGGCTTCGCCCCCGTCACCGCCGCCCCCGCCGCGCGCGCCGGCGCGGTTTCCCGGCGCAGGCGCCCGGTCGGCGGGCGGCCTCCCCCGTCACCGCCGCCCGCCCCGCGGCTCGCCGGCCCGGCAGCCGCCGGCCCCCCACGCGAGAGCGAGCATCGGCAGTGTCCGCAACGTCGCCGGCCTCGATTCGGTCACCGGCGCCTCCTTGCGCCCCGCGGACCTGGCCGTCGAAGATGGTGTCGTGCTCGACATCGCGGGGCGCCTCCTCGCGCCCGCGGACTTGGCACGCCCGGCAGGATTCGAACCTGCGACCCTCGGCTTAGAAGGCCGATGCTCTATCCAGCTGAGCTACGGGCGCGCATGACCGCACGACGGCACGCCGGAAGTGTAGCAGAGATTCCGGCCGGACCGGGCCGGGCGCACGTCAACTCGTGAGGGGCCTGTCAGGCAGCGCGGGCGGCTCGTCGATCATCGCGCCGCGCCAACTCCACGCGGAGTATGATGGCTGGTGGCCATGGACGATCCCGCGTACAAGTTGCTGTTCTCCCGGCCGCGCATGGTCCGCGACCTGCTGCGCGGCTTCGCCGCCCGCGACTGGAGCGACGCGCTCGACTTCGCCTCTCTGACCCCGCTCTCGCCCGACTACGTCAGCGCCGACCTGCGGCAGCGCCACGGCGACCTCGTGTGGCGCGTCCGCTTCCGCGGCGACCGGTGGCTGTACCTGGTGCTGCTGCTGGAGTTCCAGGCGGCCGTGGACCGGGCGATGGCGGTCCGGATGCTGGGCTATACGGCGCTGCTGTACCAGAAGCTGATCGCCGACGGCGCGTTGCGCGAGTACGGCGCGCTGCCGCCGGTGCTGCCGATCGTCGTCTACAACGGACGCCGGCCGTGGACGGCCGCCTCCGACGTCTCCGAGCTGATCGCATCCGGGGGGCCGGTGCTGGCGCGGTACCAGCCGTCGCAGCGCTACTTCCTGCTGGACGGCGGCCGGTGGGAGAACGCCGCCCTGCCGCGCGGCAATCTGGTGTCGGCGCTGATCGCGCTGGAGAAGAACCGGGATCCGGAGCGGGCGCCGGCGCTGCTGAAGACGCTGCGGGGGCTGCTTCGGCAGCAGAAGGACGAGGAACTGGGACAGGCGTTCCGGGCGTGGGTGGCGCAGGTCATGCCGCGGCGACTGCGCGACGTGCCGCCGGAGTCGCTGCCGCAACTGGAGGAGGTGGAGACGATGCTGTCCGAAAACGTGCGGGAGTGGACGGCCGGGTGGGTGGCGGAAGGCCGCGAGCAGGGACTCGAGCAGGGACTCGAGCAGGGCCGCGCGGAGGGCCGCGCGGAGGGCCGCGCGCTGCTGTGCCGGCTGGTGGCGCGGAAGTTCGACGACGACGCCGCCCGACGCCTGGCGGCCGTGCTGGCCGAGGTCGTCGACCCGGAGCGGCTGGCGCAGGTGGGCGACTGGATCATCGAATGCGGAACGGCGACCGAGCTGTTCGCCCGGGTGGCGGACACCCGCCGGTCCGGAAGCTGAAGTCCCGCCGCCGTCGTGCGCTGGAGGCCTGCCAGCCCGTGGTGGGCCGTGGCGGCCCCCCGCGTCAAGACGCCGGGTCGGCCGCGCCGCGCCGCCTTGACTCGCCCCCGCGCGGAAGGTACGCTCCGGCTCTCGCCTCGGAATCCGGTCTCACACGCTGCGCGCCGGCGGTCGGGCGCCACGGCGCGGCGGCGCACAGGGGAGGAATGGAAGTCATGGCCCGTACCATCTTCAACGTCGCCTGCCTGGTCGTGCTGCTGGGCACGATCACGCTCTCGCAAACGCCCGCCGACCCGGCGGCGGCGATGTCCGACGCCGCGTTGCGGTTCCTCGACACCCTGGACGACGAGCAGGAGGCCGCGGCGCGGTTCCCCTTCGACAGCGAGGACCGCTTCGACTGGCACTTCATTCCGCGCGAGCGGAAGGGCGTGTCGTTCAAGACGATGAACGGCGGGCAGCGGGCGGCGGCCCTCGACCTCGTGCGGACGGGTCTGAGCGAGGAGGGGTTCACCAAGGCCGAGATCATCCGCCAGCTCGAGCAGATCCTGTACGAGCAGGAGGGCCGCGACATCCGCGACCCCGACCTCTACTTCTTCATGGTCTTCGGCGAGCCGGGCGGCGGGAGCACCTGGGGCTGGCGCTACGAGGGGCACCACATCTCGCAGAACTGGACCATCGTCGACGGCGACGCGGTCTCCGCCACGCCGCAGTTCTTCGGTTCGAACCCGGCGGAAGTGCGCAGCGGGCCGCGGCAGGGCCTGCGCGTGCTGGGGAGCGAGGAAGACCAGGCCCGCGCCCTGCTCGCGTCGCTGGACGAGCCGCAACGGAAGGCGGCGCTGCTCTCGGACGAGGCGCCCAGCGACATTCTGACCCGCGCCCAGCCGCGGGTCACCCTGCTCGAGGACTTCGGGGTGGCGCACAGGGACCTCGACGCCGACCAGCAGGCGGCCCTGTGGTCGATCGTCGAGGAGTACGCCGCGGCCCAGCCCGGGCCGATCGCCGAGGAGCGGCTGGCCGAGGTACGGCACGCCGGGCTCGACGGCATCCGGTTCGTCTGGATGGGCGGCGAGGCCCAGGGCGAGCCGCACTACTACCGCATCCAGGGGCCGACGTTCCTGATCGAGTACGACAACACGCAGGGCAACGCGAACCACGTGCACAGCGTGTGGCGCGACTTCGCCGGCGACTTCGGCCGCGACCTGCTCGCGGAGCACTACCGCCGGTACGACCACGGCACGCGGTACGCGGACTAGATCCGACCGGCTGGCCGGCGGTTGCGCCGGCCAGCCCGCCGCCCGTTCACGCGGAGTTATGGGCCGGCGTGACGGGCGCAACACAGGCGTGACCGCGGTGCCTGGCGGCCGGTCGGATCACCGCAACGGTGGGCAGCCGAAAATGAGGCCGCGGCCCGGGGACCGCGGAAGGTCGCTCCGGTCCTTCTGGACCAAGCAATACGATCAAGCTTCGATGTTGCCGCTCCTTGTGAGCGGATGCTACGAATTTTACACGCTTCTTTATAGTATTACTTGGAGCTTATGCTACACTACCTCCGAACGGTATCCCGGCGTTGGGCGATGGTGGCCGGGCCGCGGAAGCCTTCGAAGCGGAGGAGGACATGGAGCGAATCATCATCACGGGGTCGCAGGTTCACTCGGAGACCCGGTTCCATTTCGAGGTGTCGATCGATGATCAGTCGCCCCGGAACAACCGTCCGGCGACAGAAGAAGATCCAAGCACCGTGCTGAACGTGCCACGGAAGATCGGATCCGCTCGCGGCGAAACGGAGAACGACCGATGAGCATGACCCTGACCGTCGCTTCGCTGATCGACGCGATCGCCGACCACGCGGCCTTTCGCCGGGTCCGGCGTCTCCAGCCGGTCGGCGGGGTCGGCGACAAGCTGTTCCCGCCAACCTATCCAGGCGCGCGACGGAACGACCCGCCTCGGCACGTGTTCGAACGGCGCCACGTCGATGGCGGCGACGTCTGCTGCGTGCTCATCGACAGCGTGCAGAGCCAGGCGAACCGCCTGGAGGAAGCGCTGCTCGCGGCGGCCGAACGCGGAGGGATACGGCTTCCGTACGTGACGGTCGACTTCAGCGGCGCCAATCTCGATCCCCTGAAGCGGATCACGTCGCTCGACGCGCCGCACCGGGTCTATGACGCAATTCTGCGCGACAGCCTCCTGGACGGTGAACCTTTCATGCAAAGCGAGGCCGGCAAGAGCCTCGCGGCTGCGAAGCCGGCCGACGCGACCGCGTTGCTGGAGTCGTCGCCGACGGCGCTGCTGTTCGGCGCTTGGCACAGCCAGGGCGAAGGCGGCGGACTCGGCGCGAAGTTCCCGCGGACGCTCGTCTCCGAAATCATGGGCATCGATACGCCGGTCGAAGAGTCCCGGAACCAGCGTGGCGTCGAGATGGAAGCAAGGACCGGCGGAGACAACTGGTTCGTCCGCGCGGCGGGCCGGAACCAGCGTGACGTCGAGGTGGAGGTGAGGACGGCGGGGAGGCGTACGGGAAGCCGGATCGATCCGTTGGGAATCTCGAAGAACGTCAAGCTCTACCGATCGGGCAGCAGCGAAAAGGATTGGACACCCCGAGAAGACGAGGCCGCCCGAAGCAAATCGGGACCAATCCTGTTCTCTCGAAAGAAGGGAGACAAGGCGGGCAAGCCATCGGTCATCAATCACGGCAACGTCACGCCGACCGTCGAGCCGCTCGGCGTGACCTGCGCCCACGCCGAGCATCGGGCCGTCGTCACACTGGCGGGACTACGGCGGCTGCGCTTCAGGAGCGACGTGCGGAACGAAGCAGGGCGCGCCCTGATCGCCGCGCTGGGTCTCGTAGCACTAGCGGAGCAGGACGCCAGCGGCTACGCGTTGCGGTCGCGTTGCGATCTGGTCTGCGATGGCCCGGCGCCGCTGGAACTGGTGCGCGCTGACGGTTCAACCGAGACCGTCGATCTGGATCGAGAGCAGGCGCGGGCGCTGTACAGAGATGCGTACGCCCGCGCCGAGTCGGCGGGGTTCCGGTTCAAGTCGATCTTGCTAACCCCGCAGGACAAGCTGGTCGAGATCGTTCGGCGCAGCCGCGAGCTGGCGCTGGAAGGCGCCGGCGGCGAGGAGTCCGAGGAATCATGAGCCTCGTTCTGGATGTCGAGTTCCTGACCGGCGTGTACCGGGGGGCGCTCAGCCCGGCCAGCGACGTCCCCGACTGGCCGCCACAACCGGATCGGGTGTTCTCGGCGCTGGTCAGCGCGTGGGCCTCGCGAGGAGAACGGGCCGAAGAGCGGGATGCCCTCGAGTGGCTGGAGAAGGCTCCGGTTCCCACCGTTTACGCCAGTGAGCACGCCGCGCGTCCCGCCCCGGCATGCTACGTCCCGCCGAATGATTTTCGATCCCCACTGAATGCGCTGGATCGTCAGAAGTGGTATCGCGATTTCCTCGCCCGCGGAAAACGACCTCCCGACAAGGGTGGCTACAGGAAACTTTGGCAGCAGGCGCTTTCGACGTATCCCGAGTACCGTCAGAGGAAGGAGCGCCGGTTTCCCGCTACCCGTCCGGACGATCCGATCCTGGCGATCGTCTGGCCCGAGGATCCTGGTCCCGAGCGGTGTGAGGCTCTGGATGGAATCGCGCGTGACGTCGGCTATCTCGGACACTCGGCCAGCCTGGTGCGTTGCCGGTTTCGCCGGAATGACTCGATGAGGCCGCCGGAGTCGGGGACCCCCGCGCGCAGGAGTGTCTACCCCGGCCGTCTGGTCGAGCTGGAAGCGGCGCATCGTGCGAATCCAGTCCGCCCGCAGATTCGACCGGGCGCTTCCGTGCCTCCCGGCCCGCCGGCGTCGTCGCCCGCCTCGCCGGCCGACTGGCTGGTGCTTGAGGTGATCGAGGGCGAAGCGCCCGATCTTCGGGCGTGCGCGCTGGTCTGCCGCGCGTTGCGGCGGGCGGTGATGAGCGGCTATCGGCGCGCGGGACTGGGCGACGCGATTCCGGAGATCGTTTCAGGCCACACTCCCGATCGCAGACCGACACGGCGCCCGCATCTTGCCGTCGTGCCGCTGGCGTTCGCCGGCTACCCGCATGCCGACGGCCGGGTGTTCGGCTACGCATGGGTGCCACCGGCCGGCTCGGATCTGGATCTGCAGAAAGTTCCTGGATTTATCGAGGCGTTCGAGACGATTGCGCCGTACGACCGCGGACGGGAGCGTCGGGTGCTGGAGCTGAAAGGGCCGCTGGGCACGCCGCTTCGTCTAGCGCCCGCGGGCGCTACAGTCTTCCAGTCCCTCTCGCCGGAGCCCTACTTGCGACTGGCTCGGGTGTGGGCCAGCGTAACCCCGATCGTGCTCGACCGGCACCTCAAGCGGAACGGCGACGGGGAGATACGCGAGATGCTCGCCAGCGCGTGCGAGAATGCCGGCCTGCCGCGTCCCGATCGGATGCGGATCGACAAGCACTCCGCCATAGAAGGCGCGCCGCCGGCGCGGCCCTCGGCCGGCGCGCCGCCCTGGACCCGCTGGAAAGTGCCCGAATCGCTGGCCACCCGCTCGCTGGTGCACGCGGTCATCGATTTCGGGTGTGAAACGGCCGGTCCCGTCCTGCTCGGTGCGGGTCGGTTCACCGGCCTGGGTCTTTGCCGCGGCATCGGGAGTTGATCGTGGAGCTTGGCGCCGCTGATTTCGCGGTCTTCTTTCGTGCAATCCACGGATACGATCCCTTTCCATGGCAGCGAAAGCTGGTCGACCTGTTGGCAGACGGCGACGAATGGCCCGACGTGTTGGATCTGCCGACGGGATCGGGCAAGACCGCGGCGCTGGACGCAGCGGTCTTCCATCTGGCGTTGCGGTTCAAGTCTCCGGCGCGCGCCGCCTTGCGGATCGCACTGGTCGTCGACCGGCGGCTGGTGGTGGATGACGCGTACGAGCGGGCGGAGAAAATCACGTGTCTCCTCGAGAATCCCGCGAAGGCCGCGGCCGACTATCGTCCGGTCGTCGCCGAAGTGGCCCGCCGGCTGCAACGTCTGGCCGGCGATGGCGAGCCGCCGCTCGTCGCGCGGCGCCTCCGCGGCGGCGCGCCGCTGGAGCCTGACTGGGCGCGGACGCCGACGCAGCCGGCCATCCTGTGCTCGACCGTCGATCAGGTCGGCTCGCGCTTGCTGTTTCGCGGCTACGGCGTGTCGAACCGCATGAAGCCGGTGCACGCCGGGCTGCTCGGAACACACAGTCTGATCCTGCTCGACGAAGCCCACCTGTCCAAGCCATTCCAGCAAACGTTGCAGGCCGTCCGGGAGATCGGCAACGCGGGCGACATGCGGACCGTTCTGCTCTCGGCGACGCCAGAAACGTCGTCGAAGCGACCCTTCGGTTTGACGCCGGACGACCGCGCCCACCCTGTACTGAGGACCCGGCTCGAAGCCTCCAAACGCGCGACGTTGCGTAAGGTAGCAGGCGATCCGGTCGATTCCTTCGTGGAAGAGGCACGGACGATCGCGGATCGGTTGCGCCAGGCGGGCGTTCCGGCCCCCGCGATCGGCGTCGTCGTCAATCGCGTCGGTCTGGCGCGCAACGTCTTCGAGAAGCTGCGAGAGCATGGGAAAGAGACTGCATCCGACGCGGTGCTGATGATCGGGCGCTCGCGTGCCGTCGGACGCGAACGGATCGTCAATGCGCTCGCTCCCTTCAAGACCGGCGCATCCCGCCGGAGAGGGACGCTCGCGGCCGGAGCCGGAACCGCGGACGAGGGCCGGCTTCCGCTGTTCCGGGAAACGCTCGATGACTCGGATGCCGGGCCACTGTTCGTGGTTGCCACGCAATGCCTGGAGGTCGGCGTCGATCTGGACCTCGACGGGCTCGTGACGCAGGCGGCGCCGCTCGACACGCTCCGGCAGCGTTTCGGCCGGGTGAACCGGGCCGGGCGGAACGTGTCCGCCGCCAGCGTCGTTCTCGCGCCGGCCGAGGACGTTGCGAAAAAAGCCGACGATCCGGTTTATGGCGACCGCATCGTCAAGACCTGGAACGAGCTCTGGAACATGGCGCGCGGCGACACTGTCGACTTCGGCATCAAGGCGCTCGATCGCGGGCTTCGCGATCTTCCGGTGGACGTTCCCGCGCTCGCCGCGCCCAGGGCGCATGCCCCGGTGTTGATGCCGGCGTACCTCGATCTCTGGTCGCAGACTTCGCCGCCGCCGGCCGCCGATCCCGAGGTTGGCCTGTTCCTGCACGGCGTCGAACGGGCATCCGCGGACGTGTCGCTCGTCTGGCGTGGCGACATGACCGAGGTCGATCTGAAGCCGACCGCCGAAATCGATCTGAACGAGCTTCTGCGTCTGGCGCCTCCCCGTGCGGCGGAAATGGTCGAAGTCCCGCTGTGGTCCGTGAGGGCCTGGCTGTGCCGGAGCCGGGACGCACGACTGGCGCATGTTGCGGACGTGCCGCAACGCGGCGACGATCAGGAGGTGGACCGGGCCGATGGGGGCGGACGCCGGGCGTTCCGCTGGGCCGGCGCCGGCGACCCGCGTACGCAACTGGTGCGGGCGGACAATCTGCGTCCGGGCGACGTGCTGGTCGTGCCGGCCGAGTACGGCGGCTGTGACGAATTCGGCTGGGCGCCGGCGTTCGACGGGTCCGTCACGGACGTGGCGGACGACGCGGCGCGTCCCTTCCGAAGACGGCGGCACGCCGTGCGGATCGCCCGTGACGTCGTGGCGAACGACGATAACCAGTGGGACCGTCTCGCCGGCGTGCTGAACGACGATGGCGTTGCGGACCGCGAGCTCGTCGAGCGCCTGCTGGACGTGCTGCTGACCGAACCCGCGCCGGACCTGGACGAAGATAACGGCGACGCGGCGACCCCCCGCCCGGTGCGCGAGACCCTGGAAGCACTGCAACGCGCAAAGGGACGAATCGTCAAACATCTTCCCTATGCGGGCGGCGCCGACGGCGGGGCAGTGCTCGAAGCGCCGCATGGACTGCAGGAAGACGGCGCGACGGATCCGAAGAAATCCGAAGTTGCGCCAGCGACCGAAGACGATGCGCAGACGTCAGGAAATGCGGTCAGCATCGACGACCACACCGGCCACGTCGTCAAGAGGGTCACCGACTTCGTGCGACGGTTGGAGTTGCAGTCGGTGGCGGGCGATCTCGAGCTTGCCGCTTTTCTGCACGACGCGGGCAAGGCCGACCGCCGCTTTCAGAATCTCCTGTCGGGCGGTGATCCGTGGAATCGCCCCGACGGCGACGCCATGGCCAAGAGCGGACAGCCGTCACCGAAGGGCGCCTGGGAACGCGCCGGCCTTCCGAAGGGGTGGCGTCACGAGGCGCTGTCGGTCCGGATGGCGCAGGCGCATCCGCGGTTTGCGGACGCCAACGACCCCGCCCTCGTGCTGTGGCTGATCGGCACGCACCACGGATTCGGGCGGCCGTTCTTCGACTTCGTCGACCCGCACGACGACGCCTCCGGCCACGACGGTTGCACGGGTTGCCTGAAGGTGGAACGCTGGAGGCCAGCGTCCGGTCCCGGTCCTCAGTCGCTGGCGTTCAACGTTGACGGCACAGATTGGGCGGCGATGGCCGAACGACTCAAGCGGCGGTACGGCATCTGGAGGCTGGCGCATCTGGAGGCGATCCTGCGTCTGGCGGACCACCGTGCGTCGGAGTCCGAGCAGGACCATGCCTGAACGAAGCACGCATCGCCTGGAGGGTCTGGAACCTGACAACCTGTTGGCCTTTCTGGCCCTTCTGGGCTTGTTGCGCACTCTCGAACGTTCGCGGCCCAAGTTGTGTCCGCGCGTCGGCTGGACGGTCGGCACGCCCCCCGTCCGCCCTCGGTTGACCGTGACCGAACAGGTGACGGAAGCGGGGATCGTGGCCGCCGTCGCCGAGGGCCTGAACGATCTGGCTCGACGCCACGACTTCGGCGGACTCAAGGGCCTGAAGCTGTCCCGAGAGGAAGCGAAAGACAGGCTCGGCCGCGTCGCGGTCGGCGACCGGTACGCATCCGACCTGTGGGCCGCCCTGATCAGCGACGCCGCGGTCCGTGACAAGAACAAAGTGGAAGAGGCGGAACCGACTCCGCTCTGCCTCTTGTTCGGCCAGGGACACATGCACTTCATGTCTCGCCTCGCCTCCGTTCCACGGCAATCGACGCCGCCGGCCAGAGGCGCCGGCCGAAAGAAGACCGCGATTCGGGAAACCGACTGCCTGCGGGAAGCGCTGTTCGAGACCTGGACGCGGGCTGACGACACGTTCTCGTTCCGGTGGGACCCGCACGAGGACGTGCGTTACGCGTTGCGCGCCACCGACCCGACCGATTCCAGGACCAGGGAAACGACCCAGCACGGCGCGAACCGCCTGGCCGCCATCGGCCTTTCCGTGCTGACCGTGGCGCCGCGGCTGCGCGCCGGAACCGCACGGCTGGAAGTGCTCGGCGGAACGCGCGAGCGTGACGGCGGGTTCGCGTTCCAATGGCCGATCTGGCGCCACCCGATCAGCCTTGCCGCCATTCGAGCGCTGCTCGGTCACGGGGGGCTTGGCAAACCGGCGACTCGGGACGCGCTGGGCGTCGTCGAGTTGCGCCGGGCGCGTCGGATCTCGGTCGGCAAGTTCATGAACTTCACGCGGGCCGAGTCGCCGACGGACATCGCCGGCATCGAGGAGCTGCATGCCGTTCCGGTTCGAGACTGAATGGATCGCGGCGGACGGCGTCCGGGGGCGCGAACTGGCCGCGACGTGGGCGTCGCTGCGCATCGACGTCGACGGCAAGACCATCACCCGCGTGATGGACGAGCGCGCCAGGACCGTCCGCGACCACGTCCACGTCCCGCTGTACGTCCTTGCCGAATGGCTGGTCACGAACTGGTGGTTCCTGTTCCACGAGGTCGAGAATCCGGCGAAGGATGGCGACCCCGCGTTCGCGCGGCGCCATGCGCTCGGGGCTTCGCGGGAAGGGTATGCGTTCCCCAATCTTCTGGTGGCCCCGGCCGGTGCGCGCACGCGTCTCGCCTGGACGTCCGATCGCCTCGAGTGGGCGAACGTCGAGTTCCTGTCTGAAGGAGAAACGTGGATCGAGAGCGGCGAGTTCCGGGACCGGTGCTCCGAGTTCGTCGACCTGGTGGTGCGCCGGCTCGCCGCCCTGAACGTCGAAGGGACGTTGCTGCAGGAAGAATGGGCGGCGATCCGGACCGCGGGAGAGGACGAGTCGCAGTTCTGCCGCGTCGCCGCCGGCCTGGGCCAGGATCCCTACGCCGTGGACGACGCCGGACGCGAAGCCGTGCTCCGCCTCGAACCTCTTCAGCGGAGCGGTTCCGGAGGACGCGGCCGCGGTCCTGGACGTTGACCACCTGGGCGGCGCCGCGCGGCCGGGGGACGGCGCCCCGGCGCGGTCAGGTGGCCTTCAGCACCAGCAGGGTGCGGTCGTCCTCGGTGCCGAACGAGAAGCGGCGCACCGCTTCCATGACCCGCTGGCAGATCACCTGGGCGCTCTCGGCCCGCGCCGCGTGCATCGTCTGCGCCAGCCGCTCGTCGCCGAACTCTTCGTCGTGGGCGTTGCTCGACTCGACGATGCCGTCGGTGTAGAGGGCCAGCAGGTCCCCGCGGCGGAGCCGGGCGCCGCCCTCGAAGTACTGCGGCGACTCGAACATGCCGATGGGGACCCCCCCGCTCCACAGCTTCTCGACGGCGCCGTCGGCGCGTACCAGGAGCGGCGGCTGGTGGCCGGCGTTGACGTAGATCATCTGGCGGGTCGGCACGTCGAGCACCGCGTAGAAGAGGGTGACGTAGCGTCCGGCGTCGACCGAATCGTAGAAGAAGCGGTTGGCGTGGCGCATGACCGCGCGGATCGCCAGCTCGCGCCCGACCAGCGCGTACATCGAGGCCCGGATGGCCGACACCTGGAGGGCGGCGGCGATGCCCTTGCCGGCCACGTCGGCGACGACGACTCCCCAGCGGTCGTCGGGCAGCGGGATGAACTCGTAGTAGTCGCCCCCCACCTCGAACGACGCCTCGTTGACGCCGGCGACGTCGAACCCCTCGAGGTCGGGGACGTCGCGCGGGATCAGGTCCTGCATGACGTCGCGGGCGACCAGCATCTCGGCGTCGATGCGGCGCTTGACCCGCACCTCCTCCTGCATCCGTGACCGCTCGATGGTGCCGGCGACCACCGCGCACAGCAGCTGCAGCATCTCGACGGCGCGGGCGTCCCAGGCGCCCGGGCGCCGGGAATGGAGATGGACGGCCCCGAGCACCGCGTGGAGCCCCACCAGGGGGACCACGAGACCGGTGCGGCACGGCGCCCCCTCGGGGGAACCGCCGCTCTCGTCCTGCAGCACCGGCTCGCCCGTGTCGATGGCGCGGGCGACGGGCCGCCCCGCTTCCAGCACCCGGTCGAGCGCCCCGTCGCGGCCGGGCACGGCCCCCGACTCGTCGCGCCACCAGTAGTGGCGCACGTGCCGCCCGGAGCTGCCCAGCACGTACACGGCGGCCGAGTCGTAGTCGACGAGCCGGGCGACGCAGTCGAGGATGCCGTTCAGGATGTGGTCGACTTCGCCCGAGGCGGCGGTGAGCCGGTGGGCGTCGGCGAGCACGCGGACCGAGCGCAGCGCCTCGTCGGCGGGGGCGGTGTCCGGGGTCGTCTGGGGATGCGCCATCGTCTTCGCCCGGCGGAGGGATCCGCCCCCATCTTAGCCCATGCGGCCGGGTTGCCGGGACCGTGGCGGGGCGCGTAGAATGGAGGGGACGGCGCTTCCCGCCCGGAGGCGTCCCGCGGCCATCGCGTGGTGAGTGTAGCTCAGTGGTAGAGCGCCGGACTGTGGCTCCGGATGTCGCGGGTTCAAACCCCGTCACTCACCCCATCCCCAACCGCGTGCGGCGGCTTCTCGACGAGCGCGGCGCCCTCGTCTTCCCGCCAGCGCGGGGTCGAACGCCACCCCCCGGCGCCCGCCGGGGCCGCCGGGACGCGACCGCGGGTACGGCGCTATAATTCCGTTCCCATCCGCGGACAGGGTCCGACGCCAAGGAGGTGCGGGTTGACAGTCCCCGTCTCGATCACCGTCAACGGACAGCGGTACGACCGCGAGGTCGAACCACGGCTGCTGCTGGTGCACTTTCTGCGCGACGTCATCGGGTCGACGGGCACCAAGATCGGCTGCGACACGAGCCAGTGCGGGGCCTGCACGGTGCTGCTCGACGGCGTCTCCCTGAAGTCGTGCACGGCCCTCGCGGTGCAGGCCGACGGCGCGGAGGTGACCACCATCGAAGGGCTCGCGGACGGCGAGACCCTGCACCCGCTGCAGGACGCGTTCTGGGAGAAGCACGGGCTGCAGTGCGGCTTCTGCACGCCGGGTATGATCCTGGCGTCGCACGAGCTGCTGCGGGTGACGCCGGACCCGAGCGACGCGCAGATCCGCCACGGCCTCGAAGGCAACCTGTGCCGGTGCACCGGGTACCAGAACATCGTGCGGGCGGTCCGGCAGGCCGCCGGAACCACGGCAGGTCAGCCATGAGCGCACGCATCTTCGGTTCGGGCATCCGCCGCCGGGAAGACCCGCGCCTCATCACCGGCAGCGCCGCCTACACCGACGACCTGACGCTGCCGCGCATGGCGCACGCGGCCATGCTGCGGAGCCCCCACGCCCACGCCCGCATCACGTCGATCGACACGAGCCGGGCGGCGGCCGCCCCCGGGGTGCTCGCGGCGTACACCCACGCCGACACCGAGGGCGCGCTGCAACCTGCCCCGTGCGCCTGGCTCCTGCCCGAGTCGGACCTGAAGATCGCCGCCTACCACTGTCTCGCCAAGGACGTCGTGCGCTACGTCGGCGACGTCGTGGCGGTGGTGGTGGCCGAGAGCCGCTACGCGGCCGAGGACGCCCTCGAGCAGGTGGACGTCGGCTACGAGCCGCTGCCGGCGGTGACCGACCCCGAAGCGGCGGCGGCGGAAGGCGCCCCGCGGCTGCACGACGAGATCGCCGGCAACCAGGCGTTCCACTGGAAGGTCGCGGGGGGCGACGTCGACGCGGCCTTCGCCGCGGCGGAGGTCGTCGTTTCCGACCGCATCGTCCAGCAGCGGCTGATACCCAACGCGATGGAGCCGCGGGCGGCGCTGGCCAGCTATACGCGCGCGACGGGAGAGCTGACGGTCTGGAACACCACCCAGAACCCCCACATCGTGCGCTTCCTCACGTCGCTGGTGCTGGGCATCTCGGAAGACCGGATCCGGGTGATCGCGCCGGAAGTCGGGGGCGGCTTCGGCAGCAAGATCGCGGCCTATCCCGCCGACTTCGTCACGATGTTCTGCAGCCGGAAGCTCGGGCGCCCCGTCAAGTGGACGGAGACCCGCACCGAGAACTACCAGGCGACCACCCACGGCCGCGACCACGTGCAGCAGGTGGAGCTGGCCGCGAAGAAGGACGGCACCGTCCTCGGCCTCCGCTGCACCGTGCACGCGGGCATGGGCGCCTATCTTTCGACGGCGGCCCCGGGCATTCCGACCATCCTGCACGGGCTGATGCTCTCGGGCGTGTACACGCTGCCCGCGGTCCGGGAAGACGTGTACGGCGTCTACACCAACGGCACGCCGGTCGAGGCCTACCGGGGGGCGGGGCGCCCCGAGGCGACGTTCATGCTCGAACGCATGATGGACGTGCTGGCCGCGAAGCTCGACATGGACCCCGCCGACGTCCGCCGGAAGAACCTGATCCCGAAGTTCGAGGACGGCCACGAGGTGGTCACGACCCTGAACTACGACAGCGGCGACTATCCCGCCGCCCTCGACAAGGTGCTCGCGCACGCCGACTACGCGGGGCTGCGGGCCCGGCAGAAGGCGGGTCCGGCCGACGGCGCGTACCTGGGCCTGGGCCTCGCCACGTACGTGGAGATCTGCGGCCTCGGGCCGTCGCAGGTCGCCGGGGCCATCGGCTTCCAGGGCGGGCTGTGGGAGAGCGCGATCGTCCGGTTCCACCCGAGCGGCAAGGTGCACGTGTTCATCGGGGCGTCGCCGCACGGACAGGGTGAAGAGACGACCTTCGCGCAGATCGTGGGCAGCGAGCTGGGGGTCGATCCCCAGGACGTGAAGGTGTTCCACGGCGACACCGACACCACCCCGATGGGCTGGGGCACCTACGGCAGCCGCACCACCGCGGTCGGGGGGGCGGCCCTGGCCCTGACCGCGCGCAAGATCCGCGACAAGGCGAAGGTCATCGCCGCGCACCTGCTGGAGGCGGCGGTCGAGGACATGGACTACGAGGACGGCCGGTTCTTCGTCAAGGGAGCGCCCGACCAGCACAAGACGATCGGCGACGTCGCCCTGATGGCCAACGTGGCGTGGAACCTGCCCGAGGGGGTCGAGGCGGGGCTGGAGGCGTCGACGTTCTACGACCCGCCCAACTTCACGTTCCCGTTCGGCGCCCACCTCGCGGTGGTCGAGGTGGACGCCGAGACCGGCGCCGTCGCCCTGAAGCGCTACGTGGCGCTGGACGACTGCGGCCCCCAGATCAACCCCGTGATCGTCGAGGGCCAGGTGCACGGCGGGGTCGTGCAGGGCATCGGCCAGGCGCTGTGGGAAGAGGCGGTCTACGACGAGGGCGGCCAGCTCGTGACCGGCAGCATGCTCGACTATGCGCTGCCCCGCGCCGACCGGCTGCCCGACATCGAGGTGCTCTCCACGGTGACCCCGTCGCCGCACCACCCCCTCGGGGTGAAAGGCATCGGCGAGGCGGGCACCATCGCCTCGACCGCGGCCGTCTACAACGCGGTGCTCGACGCCCTGCGGCCGCTGGGGGTCACCTCGATCCGCATGCCGCTGACCCCGGAGCGGGTATGGCAGGCGATTCGGCAGGCGCGGCAGTCGGCGTAGCACGCGCCGCCTCCCCACGGGGAGGCGCCGACGGCCGGAGGTCGACCGGCGAGCGGCGCCGCAACGCGGCCGGCGAGCCCGCGCGGCGGCGGTCGGCGGGCGGACGCGAAAGGACAGGGCGATGTACGCACCAGACTTCGCATACTACCGGGCCGACTCGGTGGCCGAGATCGGCCGGCTGCTGCGCAAGCACCCCGGCGCCAGGCTGCTGGCCGGCGGGCACAGCCTGATCCCGCTGCTGAAGCTCCGGCTGGCCACCCCCCCGGCCCTGATCGACATCGGCCGCATCGACGCGCTGAAGGGGATATCGGCCGCCGACGGCCGGCTGCGCATCGGCGCCCTGACCACCCACGCGCAGATCGCGGCGTCGGTGGAGGTCGCCGCGCACGCGCCGGCCCTCGCCGCCGCGGCCGGGGTCGTCGGCGACCCCGCGGTCCGCAACCGCGGGACCATCGGGGGCAACGCGGCCCACGCCGACCCCGCCTCGGACCTGCCGACGGTGCTGCTGGCCCTCGGGGCCTCGTTCGCGGTGGTGGGCGACGACGGCGAGCGCACCATCGCGGCCGGCGAGTTCTTCCAGGGCATGATGACCACCGCCCTGGGGGACCACGACGTGGTGACCGCGATCGACGTGCCGGTCGCACCGGACGGCCAGGGCCAGGCCTACGAGAAGTTCTCGCACCCCGCGTCGCGCTACGCGGTGGTCGGGGCGGCGGCCACCGTCGAGCTGCGGGGCGACCGGGTCGGCAAGGTGGTGGCGGCGGTCGGGGGGCTGACGCCGGCGGCGACGCGCGCCGGCGCGGTCGAGCAGGCCCTGTCGGGGCAGGCGCCGTCGGCCGACGCCATCGCCGGGGCCGCCGCCGCCGTCTCGGACGACCTCGGCCCCGACCTCGTCGGCGACGTCTACGCATCGGCCGAGTACCGGCGGGCGATGGCCCCGGTGTGCGTCAAGCGGGCCCTGACCGCGGCGCTCAAGCGGGCTTCGTCGGTGGCCGAGGCTCCCAAGGCCCGCAGCCCGTGGTGGAAGCCGTCCTGGCTGTGACCGACACCTCCCCGCCCCCCGCCCTGCCCGCGTCCATCGACGAGCTGCAGGCGCTGCTGTCGCGCGAGGCGTACGTCGCCGACCGGGGGCTCGCCACGTCCATCTATCTCGCCCTGCGCCTGGGCCGCCCGCTGCTGCTCGAGGGCGAGGCGGGGGTCGGCAAGACCGAGGTCGCCAAGGTGCTCGCGAACGGGCTCGGGGCCGAGCTGATCCGCCTGCAGTGCTATGAGGGACTCGACGTCACCCACGCCGTCTACGAATGGAACTACGCGCGCCAGCTCCTCGAGATCCGGCTGCGCGAGGCGGCGGGACCGGTGGACCGCGCGGCGGCGGCCCGGGACCTGTTCGGCCCCGACTTCCTGATCAGGCGTCCGCTGCTGCGCGCGCTCGAGTCGACCGGCGCGCGGGCGCCGGTGCTGCTGATAGACGAGCTCGACCGCGCCGACGAAGAGTTCGAGGGCTATCTGCTGGAGCTGCTGTCGGACTTCCAGGTGACCATTCCCGAGCTGGGGACCGTGCGCGCGTCCACCCCGCCGGTGGTGGTCGTCACGTCGAACCGGACCCGCGAGCTGCACGACGCCCTGAAGCGCCGCTGCCTCTACTGGTGGATCGACTATCCGGACTTCGAGAAGGAGCACCGCATCATCACCGGGAAGGTGCCCCACGCCCCGGCGCGCCTCGCCGAGCAGGTGGCCCGCTTCGTGCAGGAGCTGCGGACGGCCGATCTCTACAAGGTGTCGGGCGTCTCGGAGACCCTGGACTGGATTGCGGCCCTGGTCGCCCTCGACCGGCGCGAGCTCGACGCCGCGACCATCGACGAGACCCTGGGCCTCGTGCTGAAGACCCAGGAGGACCTGGAGGCGATGCGCGGCGCGCGGGCGCAGGCGCTGTTCGAGCGCAGCCTCCTGCCGGCCGGGGCGGCCGGGGGCGCATGACCGGCGCCGGCGCGGACCGCTCCGCGGCCGACGGCGCGCGGCCCGGCGGCCGGCCCGCGGCGGGCCCCGGCGGCCCGCGCGCGGCGGGCCACCTGTTCGGCAACCTGCTGCGGTTCGGGCGCCTGCTGCGCGCCGTCGGCCTCGACGCGCCGGCGGGGGGCATGCTCGACGCGGCGGAAGCTCTCGGCCACGTCGACGTCGGGCGGCGCGCCGACTTCCACCACGCGCTGCGGACCCTGCTCGTCCGCCGCGCGCAGGACCTCCCCGTCTTCGACGAGGCGTTCCGCCTGTTCTGGCGCCCCCCGCGGGACGAGCGCGCCGCGCGCGACCCGCGGGCGCGGGCCGAGCGCCGCCGCTTCGCGCCGCCCGAGGCCGACGCGCCGCCCGTGGCCCCGGCGGCCGGCGCGGCCGACGCCCGGGAAGACCCGCTGCTGCGGCTGGAGCAGGTGGCCGCCCTGACCTGGAGCGCGCGGCAGGTCTCGCGGACGAAGGACTTCGCCGCGTTCACCGACACCGAGATCGCCGACGCCCGCGCCCTCATGGCCGCTCTCGACTGGGCGCCCGCGACGCGGGTCACCCGCCGGTGGCGGCCCGGCGCGGGGCCGGCCGTCGACGTCCGCCGCGCCGTCCGGCGCAACCTGCGCTTCGGCGGCGAAATCGTCGTCCTGCCCCGCCGGAGCCGCCGCACGCGGCCCCGCCCCCTCGTCCTGCTCTGCGACGTGAGCGGGTCCATGGAGCGCTACAGCCGCATGCTGCTGCATTTCACGCACACCCTGGCGCGAGAGTTCGACGCGGTCGAAACGTTCCTCTTCTCGACCACCCTGACCCGGGTCACCGGGCGGCTGGCCCGGCGCGGGGTGGACGACGTCGTGCCGACGCTGCCCCGCCACGTGCCGGACTGGTCGGGCGGCACCCGCATCGGCGAGGCGCTGGGCCGGTTCAACCGCGACTGGTCGCGGCGGGTGATGGGCCGCGCGCCGATCGTGCTCCTGATCTCGGACGGGTGGGACCGCGGCGAGCCGGACCGCCTGGGCCGCGAGATGGCGCGGCTGCAACGCGGTTGCCACCGCCTGGTCTGGCTCAACCCGCTGCTGGGGTCTCCGCGCTACCGGCCCCTGACCCGGGGCATGCAGGCGGCCCTGCCCTGGATCGACGACTTCCTCCCGGTGCACAACCTCGCCAGCCTGGAGTCGCTGGCCGCGCACCTGAACCGCCTGGCCAAGAGAGCGTCGCCGCGCGGCCGCGCGACCGCGTCCGGCTCGGCCCGCCGTCCGGCCGACCTGACCCGCCGCCCGCCGCCGCCGCCGAGGACCGGGGGCCGGACGGCGGACGGCGACCGCGGCGCCGGCGCATCGGGACGAGCAGCCGCCGGCGCCGGCGTTCGTCGGCCACCGTCGACCGCGGCGCCCGCGCATCTTCCGCACACCGAATCGTCATGAACGTCAAGACGACCGGCGACCGCCGCGCCCGGCGCATCTTCCGCCGACCGCGGCTGAACCGTCATCGAACGTCAACGCGCGGTTGAACCGTCATGAACATCAAGGCCACCTATACGTTCGACGCACCCCCTCAAGCCGTCTGGGACCTCCTGGTCGACATCGACGCCGTCGCCGCCTGCCTGCCCGGCCTCGAGTCGCTGGAGCCGGCCGGCGACAACCGGTACCGCGCGGTGCTCACCATGGGCATCGCCGCCGTCACCGGCCGCTACGAGGGCACCGTCGAGATGCGGGACCTCGACCCGCCGAACGCCTACCGGCTGGCCGTCGAAGGCCGCGGCAAGCCCGGCTTCGTCAACGGCGGCGCGGCCATCGCCCTGCGCGAGACCGACGGCGGGACCGAGGTGACCGTGGACGGCGCCGTGCAGGTCGGCGGCACCATCGCCCGCGTCGGCCAGCGGCTGCTCGGCAGCGTCTCGAAGATGACGATGGACCGCTTCTTCGCCTGCCTGCGGAAGCGGCTGGAGTGAGTTGAAACCCCCGCATACCTTGAGTACGCTTGTCGATATCCCGAATCCGCGGAATCCGTGGAAACGGCGGCCGACGATGTTCGGAACCGACGACTTCTGGGAAGAAAAGACGACTCGCGACTGGCTTCGGGAGAAAGGCGGCACGGCCCCGGATCTGCTCCCGCTCGAAGAGTTCCCGGACACGCCGGGCGTGTACGGCCCCGCGAAGACGGGAACCGGCGGCCAGCCGGAAGGCGGCAGGCGCCGACCGTCCCCGACGGTCCGGATGCTGGTCTGCTCGACGACCGCGGGCTGGAAGAACAAGCCCGACGCCGCCGAGTTCGAAGACCGGATACGGTCCCGGAAAGACACCCCGCTCAACCGCGAGATCGCCGCCGCGCTTCTCGGCGGCCTGTCGTGGAGCGAGCTCTCGGACGCCGAACGGGACGGCGCGTTCAGCCTCCAGGACCTGGCATGGTGGACGAAGACGCTCGGCCCGCCGTACCCGGACCGGATCCTCTGCTACCTCGAAAACATGAGGAAGTTGTGGGCGATCCAGGAGGGAAGGAAATGGAGAGGCTGAGCCTGCCGGAACCCGCCAGGACGATGTGGAAGAGGATACGGGGCGTGGTGAACGACCTCGTCCCCGGCAACGACTCCTGCAAGGCCTTCCTGACCGGCGGAACTCTCCTCGCGGCCAGATGGAAGCACCGGCGGTCGACGGACATCGACGTCTTCGTGACCGGACTCGAGGACCTCTCGCCGATCATCGACGACCCGGAAAACCGGATATGGGACAGGATCGACGGAAAACCGGAAAGAGTCGGAGAAAACAGGCAACTGACGATATCCATGAAGGACGGCAGGCTCGACATCGCGGCCAGGAAACCCCTTCCCGAAAGAGGCTCGACCGCCGCGCTCGTCGACGGCAGAGAGCAGCTGGTGTTCTCGAACGCCCAGATACTGAGCGGAAAAATCAGCCGGCTGATGAGAGGATTCATCGTCTCCCGGGACGTGTACGACATCATGACCGCCGGTGAACGCGGCATGGACGAGCTGACGAAGGCATGGGGCCAGTTCCCGAGGGAAAAGCGGGCCCCGCTCGAAGCAGTCCTGGACACCCGGAACGAAGCCATTCATGAACAATGCTCCAGAGAACTTGACGGCATCGCGTTCACGAACACGATCCCCGCCGACATCGGAAGCAGGACGGCGAGGTTCCTGAAGGAGGCCGAGTACTCGGCGCTGAAAATTGAAGTCGTATGCCCCGACCGGACGGAAGCCGCGGATCACGCGTCTCGACGAGACGAAACCGGCGCCGCGCCGCTCGTGCGAATGAGCGGGAAGACCACGGGAGGAACCCGGATCGACGTCACGATCCGACCCGAGGACCTCGCGGCCGAATGCGAATACCGCGGCGCCGCGCGGCACCTTGTCGAAAACGGAATCTATCCGAAGACCGTCGAACGAACCGCAATTCAAATGGCCGCATGCGGAATTTACGGTACGCTGACAGACACGTACGCGATCCAACCGGGCGAAACCCTTGCGAGAATCAGGACCGAACTATCCGGACGCGGTCCCGAGCGATCATGACTGATGACTCGTCAAAGCCTGCTGAAGGCCCTTGAACGGCTCAAGGTCTGGAAGCGGGGCGGCGCCCGCGCACCGCACAAACCGCTGCTCCTCCTCTGGGCGCTCGGTCGAATCTGGCGGGGCGAAGACCGGCTGGCGTCGTACGAACGGGATGCCGAGGAGCCGCTCAAGAAGCTGCTCGGAGACTTCGGCGCCCCGCGCAAGGTGCTGCATCCGGAGAACCCGTTCTGGCATCTTCAGACCGACGATCTCTGGGAACTGGATGCGGCGTTCTCCATCGCCCCCGGGCGGAGCCCGACGCGGCGCGATCTGGTTCGCGGCAACGCCAGGGGCGGCCTGCCCGAGCCGCTTCATGGACTTCTGCAACGCGACGCCGAATTGCTGCGGGCGGCGGCGGACCTGCTGCTGTCCGACCACTTTCCCGAATCGCTGCACGACACCATCCGCGAACGGGTGGGCCTGCCGCGCGATTCGACGGGGGCGGTCCGCGAAGGGCGGTCACTTCCCCGCCGCCCGAGGCGGGACCCGGATTTCCGCGAGGCCGTATTGCGCGCCTACGAGCGCCGATGCGCCGTCTGCGACTTCGACCTGCGCCTCGCCGACACCTCGTTCGGTCTCGATGCCGCGCACATCCGGTGGCACTCGCACGGCGGCCCCGACAGAGTCCCCAACGGTCTCGCCCTCTGCGCCTTTCACCACAAGGCGTTCGACCGGGGCGCCATCGGCCTTGAGCCGGAGTTGGGCGCGTACCGGGTGCTGGTGTCCAACGAGTTGAGCGGGCAGAGTCAGGCTTTCCGTGAAGTGCTCGACCTGCGAGACAGGAATCTCCGTCCGCCGCAGGAGGAGGAACTCCAACCCCAGGTCGAGTACGTAGACTGGCACCGCCAACAGGTGTTTCGGGGCGCGCCCCGGAACCGAACGCGGCATGAGCACGACACGAGCTGACCGCACGGCGATGCGCCGGAACGCGCTGTCGCGGCCGATCGCGCTGGCGCTCGAGGACGGCGTCGTCCGCCACGGGCGCACGTTCTTCGACTATGGCTGCGGGCGCGGGGACGACCTGCTGCGGCTGCAGAAGCTGGGCGTCCCGGTGTCGGGCTGGGACCCCGCGTTCTTTCCCGACGAGGAGCGCGCGCCGGCCGACGTCGTGAACCTCGGCTACGTGGTCAACGTGGTCGAAGACCCGGACGACCGGACGGTCGTGCTCGCCGCCGCCTGGGCCCTCGCCCGGCAGGTGCTGGTCGTCTCGGCCCGCCTCGACTGGGAGGCGGCCGACGCCGCCGTCGACTTCCAGGGCGACGGCATCGTGACCGGCAGGCGGACGTTCCAGAAGTTCTTCACGCAGCAGGAGCTTCGGACCTGGATCGAGCTCGTGCTCGGCCGCCCCGCCGTCGCCGCCGCCCCCGGCATCTTCTACGTGTTCCGGGACGAGGCCGAAGCGCAGTCGTTCGCCGCGCGCCGCGTCGCCCGGCGCCGGCGGGCGCCCGACGCCGACGAGTGCCGCGCCGCGCTCGCCGAGCACGGCGAACTGCTCGAGCCGCTGGCCGCGTTCGTCACCGAGCGCGGCCGACTGCCCGCCGCCGGAGAACTGCCCGCGGCGCCGCGGCTGCGGGAGGCGTTCGGCAGCGCGGCCCGGGCGTTCTCCCTGCTCCGCCGCGCCACCGGCACCGGGCGCTGGGACCGCATCCGGGACGAACGGCGCGCCGACGTCCTCGTGTACCTCGCCCTCGCGGCGTTCCCGAAGCGCCCGCGCTTCGGCGCGCTGCCCGACCCGCTGCGCCACGATGTCCGCGCCTTCTTCGGCTCGTACCGGGCCGGCTGCGCCGCCGCCGACACCCTGCTGTTCTCGGCCGGCGACCAGCGCGCCGTGGACCAGGCCTGCCGCGACGCCGGCGTCGGCAAGCTGCTTCCGCACGCCCTCTACGTGCACCACACCGCCGTCGGCCACCTGCCCCCGGTGCTGCGGGTCTACGAAGGGTGCGGCCGTCAACTGGCCGGAACCGTGGACGGCCTCACGCTCGTGAAGCTCTTCCGCCGGCGCCCCCGCGTGTCGTACCTCGCCTACGACGACTTCGAGCGCGTGGCGCACCCGGCCCTGCGGAGCAGCGTGGTCGCCGATCTGCCGCGGCTCGACCTCCACCACCGCGACTACACGCGGTCGGCCAACCCCCCGGTGCTGCACCGCAAGGAGCTCTTCGTCGCCGCCGACCACCCCGCCCGCGAACGTTTCGCCCGCCTCACCGCCCGCGAAGACCGTCTGGGCCTGCTCGACGCCGCGAGCGCGATCGGCACGCGCGCCGGCTGGCAGGCCGCCCTCGCCCGGCGCGGCGTGTCCATCCGCGGACACCGGGTGGTGCGCAGCGCGGCAGACCCGCGGCCTTGACGGGTGCGTTCTCGTCGGATGGCGGGCGGACGCCAGTGCACCGGGCGGGCCTCGGACCGCCGGTGGAAATCACGTCTCTGCCCGCCAAATCGTGGAGCCACGCACGAGACGCGACGCTTGGCGTCGCTGGGCGGACGCGGAAATCACGTCTCTGCCCGTCCGTGGAGCGGCGCCTCGTCCGGCGACCCGCTGCTCTCCAGGGCCCCGGCTCGCGTGCGCCTCTTCGAGACGATCGGTCCGCTGCTACACTATCGGGCGACGGCTTGACCGGCCGGGAAGCGCGCCTGAGCAATCGGATCCGGTGATTGCCGAGACCCGCACAGGGATCGAAGTCGACCGGTCGCGTCCATGGGCGGCCGTGGTTCTGGAGCTTGGAGCAGGAGCAGGTCCTTGCTGGCAATGGACGAATTGCGCGCGTTGATCGCGAACGGGGAATCCGATCGCGTGGAATTCACGACGTCGACGAAGAACACCGACAAATTCGGGGAAGCCATCTGCGCCTTCGCCAACGACTTTCCCAATCACCGGCAGCCGGGTTATCTGATTGTCGGGATGCGCGACGACGGAACCGCAGACGGCCTGGCGGTGACCGACGCTCTGCTGAAGAACCTCGGGGCGCTGCGCGCCAACGTCAACATCGAGCCGCTGCCGGCGATGACCATCCAGAAGTACGGGTTGCCGGAGGGTGATCTGGCGGTCGTCGAGGTCATGCCTTCCGATCTGCCGCCCGTTCGATACAGGGGCCGAATCTGGATTCGCGTCGGTCCGTCGCGCCGGGGCGCGAACCGGCAGGAAGAGCGCATTCTGACCGAGAGGCGAACATCCTTGCAGCGGACCTTCGACGTGCGTCCGTGCATCGGATGCGCGATGGACGACCTGATCCTGGACCTGTTTCTGGTCACCTACCTGCCCATCGCCGTGGACCGCTCGGTGATCGAGGAGAACAACCGCCCCGTACAAGAACAGATGGCTTCGCTGCGCCTCTATGACCTGGCCGCCGGCTGCCCGACGAACGCGGGGGCCCTGTTGTTCGCCAGGGATCCCCTGCGTTGGTTTCCGGGCGCCCGCGTTCAGTTCGTCCACTGGGCCGGGACGACGATGGCCGACGACCCGATCGCGGAGACGAGCTTCAACGGCGATCTGATTACCGTACTGAGAGCATTGCAGGCGTTCATCGCACTACCCGCGCCGCCGCGTCCAGTAGCGGCGTCGGTGCTCCGGGATCGGACCGTGACCGACTACCCGCACGTAGCGATCCGCGAGCTGCTGCTGAACGCGATCATGCACCGGTCGTACGAGTCGAACGCCCCGGTCCGGTTCTACTGGTACGACGACCGCATCGACATTCAGAGTCCGGGCGGCCTGTACGGCATGGCGTCGCCCGAGAACTTTCCGCGGCAGACGGATTATCGCAATCCGGTCCTGTCCGAGGCCTTGGCGACCTTGGGATACGTCAACGCGTTCGGCCGCGGCGTCATCCGGGCGCAGGACGCGCTACGGAGGAACGGGAATCCGGAAGCGAAATTCACGTTCGACACGTCGCACGTGCTGGCGACCATCCGGAGGACGCCATGAAGACGATCGCGTTCTTCAACAACAAGGGGGGCGTCGGCAAAACGACGCTCGTATACCACTTGGCCTCGATGTACGCCGATCTCGGACTTTCGGTGCTGGCCGCGGATCTCGACCCGCAGGCAAACCTGAGCACCATATGTCTCGAAGAAGACCGACTGGAGGAACTGTGGCCCGACGGGAGCCATCCCCGCAGCATCCTCGGAGCCGTTTCGCCGATCCTGCGTGGTCTGGGCGACATCGGGGAACCGCACGTCGAGCACGTTACCGCCAATCTCGGCCTGATCGTCGGCGATCTCGGATTGTCCAGCTTCGAGGCGAAGTTGTCCGCGGCGTGGCCGGGCTGTCTCGACCGCGACGAGTCCGCGTTTCGCATCGAGTCCGCGTTTCATCGCACGATTCTCGCCGCCGCCCAAAAGCAGAATGCGGATTTCGCCCTGGTCGACGTCGGTCCGAACCTGGGAGCGATCAACCGGGCGGCGATCATCGCCGCGGACTTCGTCGTCTTCCCGCTTGCGCCCGATCTGTTCACCCTCCAGGCGCTCCGGAACGTCGGACCCACGCTCCGCGCGTGGCGCCGCGAGTGGCGCGACCGTCTGGATCGCCGCCCTGACGATCCGAATCTCTTGTTGCCGTCCGCCGAGATCGTACCGGCCGGCTACGTCGTGATGCAGCACGCAGTGCGGTCGGGTGGTGCCGTGCAGGCATATCAGAGGTGGATCGAGCGGATTCCGGACGTCTACCGCCGGGAAGTACTCGACCTTTCCGACGGAGGAGCGTCCTCGACGGGCGACGACACCGAGTGCCTGGCCACGCTCAAGCACTATCGGAGCCTGATGGCGATGGCCCACGAAGCGCGCAAGCCGACGTTCCATCTTCGAGCCGCCGACGGCGCGCTCGGCGGCCACGTCTACGCGGTGCAGGACTGCTACCGCGATTTCAAGTCACTTGCCACGTCGATCGCCGACAGATGCGAAGTGAATCAGTTCGCGTCGGTAGCAGACGGGTAGCATGTCATAAACGGTCCACATACCGCTTCCGAGCACTGGAACGCGCACGGTAAAGTTCCGCGTATCCGCGACTCGTCCACGCGCTTGACCGATGCCGCGAGCGTCAGCCGCCTTCGAGCGCCGCTACCGCGTCTTCGAGGCGCGGAAGCAGATCCGACTGACCGAGAGCGGCCTCCAACTGACCGAGGGTGTCCCGGACCTCCGCCAGGTCCACTTCGCCGCCCGCGAGCAGCGAGCGCAGGTCGTCCAGGTCTTTCCCGCGTCCGGCCAGCACCTTCATGACAGCGAGGTCCGTCGCGTGCGCCACCGGCACCTCTACCCCGTCGATGGCGACACGGCCGGCGCGGGCGAGCGCGATCGTCTCGAGCCCCGACCCCGCCACGACCAGATCGACCTCCATACCGGAGTCGTGCGCCAGCGGCACCATCGCCGCCCGCGCCAGCAGATCGTCCGCGACGTCCGGGTACCGGTGCCGCAGTCCCTCGGACTCCAGCGCCGCGACGAGCGATCCGAGGCCCGCGCGCTCCACCTGAACCGTGACGTCGATGTCCTGGGTCGCGCGCGGCGCTCCGCGGACGGAGACGGCCTGCGCCCCGAAGACGAACCACGCGAGCCCCTGCCCGTCGAGCACCCGGCGGAGCGCCGAGAGCGTGTCAGCGACGACGGACATGAGCCGCGGCGTCGAGCAGAGCCCGGACGCGCAGGTGGGCGGCCAGGTCGGCGCGGCGGTCCGCCTCGCTCGGCCAGCCGGGCCGCGTCGCGCGGGCGGCTTCGTAGAGGGCCGTCGCCAGTCGGACCTTCTCCGCGACCGGCAGCCGCAACCGGCGCCGGAGCGCCAGCCGCGCCGGCAGTCCCCAGTCCCGACCCGCGTACTCCCGCAGCTCCGCGGCCTTCAGCCGAGTCGCCGCCATCCTTCCCCTCCCGGCGACCTCAGCCAACCGTGCGCCACCATCCTTCCCTCCCGCCGACGCCCGCACCCTCCCGACCGGGCCGGTCGTCCGAACCACTGCGAGTCGGTCCGGCCGGACCGCCGCGAAGAACCGCTTCACGGGCCGCGGGGGCGGGGCGCCGCGCTCACGCTCGGCGGCCGACCGAAACGTGAACGCACGGGGCCACCGCCGCCGCCCCGTCCAGATGCAATTTCTGATCGTCGAAGAAAATGTGCGGGCGGAACCTCCTGAGTATGCGCGACTTGTCCATGCCTCCCAGAAAGAACGTCTGATCTATCGTAATGCCCCATGCGCGAAGCGACGTCACGACGCGCTTGTGTGACGGTGCGTTCCGGCTCGTGATGACGGCGATCTTGATCCGCCGCCCGTAGTCCGAAACCGACGTCGATCGGGCCCTCCCGATTTCCTGAAGTCGGGCGATCTTCACGAGAAGTTCGTGCAGCGGTCCCAGGTCGTGCGGCACGTCCGCCTGCTCACCCTCCGACTTGTGGAAGGCCTCGATCCCCTCCAACTGAAAAACCTGCTCCGCGGAGTCGTCCGCCAGGACGCCGTCGAAATCGAAGGCGACCCGGAGCTCGACGTCGTCCGAATCGTCGTTGATCACGCTGTCGAGCACGAGACCGGCGGGATATCGATCCACCATCGTCCAGTCCACTTGGAGTCACGTCTCCGCCTGGAACACTCAATCGCGCTCCGGCAGGTCGCGTTCGCTCCGTTCGTCCTCCGGGAACTGCGCCCGGTAGTCGTCTCGCAATTCGTCGATCGCGTCTTCAGAAAGGTGCTCGCCAGCCAGATACGCGATCAGATCGGTCGCCAACCGCCGGTTCTTGGTGACGACCTTGCCGTCCACGCCTCCGCTCCACAGCACCCGCTGCCACACACTTTGCAGGTTCTCCTCCGAAATGCTCCACGGCAAGCGGTTCAATCTGCCGCAGGCTTGCTCTGCCGTCATGTTGGTGGGAGGACCGGTGAGTCGAACGAACGCCTTGACGACGCATTCCTGCGCGACCGGCTTGCCCAGTAAATTGGCACTGCGAATCTCCCTTCGCTTCTCGTCTCCCGACTCCGACGTGTCCGCCAGCGCATCGGCGAACACCTCGATGCCGTCGAGCACCGCCTGCCAGACTTCGCGAACCTTCAGGTGCCAAAGTTTCTGCTGCGAAACTTCCGGCAGTCGCGTCCTGTCCGGTCTGCCCTTCTCGAAGAAACTGCGCGTGACGATCTCTTCGTTGCAGTTATAGATGATCGCCAGCGTCGTGAACTCCGGATCCTTCGGCCGCAAAGTGTTGCTCTTGAACTTGGCCAACCGCCCGCCGATCAGGTCGTTCGCGACCTCCCGCGTCAGGACCGCCACCATATCGTCTTCTTCGGTGACGATGTTCTGCCCGGTGGTCGTCGCTCTGGCGTAGCGATTGACTTTGGTGAATATCTTCCGCGCTTTCTCGACCTCGAAGGGCACCAGGATGACCGTGATGTCCTCCATCGCGAGCTCGTTGCACGGCGTTACGTTTGCAATGTCGTGACCCTTCTCGTCGCGGCCGGAAATCGCGAACTCGATCGCCTTCAATCGATGCTGTCCGTCCAGCGGCACGAGCACTTCCCCACCCGTGAAAGTAAGGAACCCCATGTTCATCGCCGCTGCCCGATACAGGCCGGGCAAACCCTTCGTGGCAACGTCAGACAGCGGCTCGAACGACACCACGTCACCGAAATTCATCGCGGTGACGATCACGGCCCCGAAGAAACGCGAATCGTCGTTCGCAAGGTATGGTGCAATCTGCGTTCTGACGCGGTGATAACTGATCTCGCGCTGGTAGCGTTCTTCAATGGACAGATCGTCCCATCCCTTAACCTTCTTCGGAATCGTAACCTTCTTCACCAATTCCTGCGCCTTCATCGACAGCATGTAATAATCCGTGTTGCCAAGCCGCCCCTTCATTGCAGACACTGTCGTAGCCATTCGTCGGTCTCCTCACCGGTTGTGTTGCACGTTCGCTTCCGGTCTCCACAAGCGTATCAAACGACGTTCGATTGTTGCAATCCGGCTCCTCTCGATCGCTCCGTAGCATACCTCGAGATGTTCACCGTATGCCTCCATCCACAAGCGCAACCTTTCGTTGTGCGACCCGCGCCAATGCTGATGCAGCCGCGCCCTGATGGTCTGGTCGGTCGTCTGGCCGACGTAAATGCACTTGCCGGTAAGGCGGAACCAGAACACGTAAACACCAATCGCGTCACGTCGCACCGAGGCCACGGTGCTGTACGACCACGGCATTGGTGCGTGACGATTGTCAATTGCTTCCATGCCACCCCTCGCCGAATGACCATACTTGCGCCGCACGGACTGCCAGTCTATGCTGCCTTTCGATTATCTTTCTCGGCGACCAGTCGTCACACACGCCGACTTCCCGCGTAAGTTGGATCGCGCTTCTGGAGTATGCATCCTTCTTCGCGAGAAAATCCTGATTATCCGCTTCGCTTGGCTTGTTGTCGTGGTGCCCCAACAGTGTCATATTGCCGATCCGATGAATCCATTCTGCCGGGTCGTCGAAGCCTTTCCAGCCGGCCCAATGTCGAGGTGATCTAGGCAGTATATGCTCAACAGTGCAATGGCTCTCGTTCATCAAATCGCCGTCGGATTGCATGTTGCAGTTTACAGCAAAGAGGAGCCGCTTTATCCTTCTTGAATCCCGCATTGTGATTTCGGATATTCGGGCCTTGAACTTCTTGCCGTCCGCAACGCCGTAAGTACTGTCGTAATCCTTCAAACAAGCGTCAACATCCACGTCATATACATCTGGTGCTGATATTATTCGGGCCGCGAGATCGGAAAATTCACTTTCGAAATGTGACGGTTCGAACTTTGGTGCAACCAACGCGGTCCGTATTACAAATGACGTAATGTGCTTGAGCCGATTGTGAATCCACCGGGCGAGACGCCGGCGTCGCCGTCCATCAGCTTCCGCGACATAACGCGACAACAATGCGAACAGGAGCGGTTGGGTCACTTTGTAGGCGTGCAGTTCACGTAGAAACGTCGCGAGAGTACGGTTCGAACCGGACTGCCCCGATGATTTCGTAAAACCCTCGACGAAGTGATTGCCTCGACTGGGACTCGCAATGATGCGAAACAGTTCGACGTTGTTGCGAAGAGCGAAATCATGAACGAGGTCGTACACGTAACTGGAACGAGTGTCGATGCGATCCGACTTCGATTGGATATGGCGTCTTGTCTCGCGATAAAAATTTGTTCTCCGAAGGAAACCGTATCTGGACTGAAAATAGCAACGAGCGTACTCGGTGAATTGCGCATCATCCCGAAGCTGTGAGCGAATGCCCTCAAGGTGCTCGTGAACGAGGTCGCGTCGCGCGTCGTCGTCTTCGCCATTGAAGTACGAGTAAAGATGGTTTCGGATCAGATCGAGGTCGTCAAGGCGCTTGCCACGACAGTTGATCGTCTCGTACACGGAGTTCGGGTCAACGGATTCCGGTATGTAAAGGCACGCTACTTCAACTCGCTGCATGAGAAAATCGAAAAAGCGGGTCGACTTGTCGAGGCCCATGCCGGCGACGAACGTGTCGATTTGGCGCCACGCCAGCGTCAGTTTGCCGTTGGCGCCGATGCTCTTGTTCCGGATCATCAGGTTGTAGCGTGTCTTGTCGTCCCTGGGTGGAGTCAACCGAGGGACCAGGCGGTCGGAGTCAACGTCCGTGCTGTTCTCGTCTATGGCAAACAGGATGCGAAGCGCCATATGCGCTCTGTGAGAGTCGCCATGGGCGTTGAACGTTCGGAGCAGAGACGCGCAAATCAGCGACAACGTGACCATGCGCTGTTGGCCATCGTTGATCAGCCAGCGCTCTGGTGCTGATTGGACGAGGATTACCGTTCCGAGAAAGTAACAGGAACGGCCGGTCTCGATGGCCTCGGCGAAATCGTGAAGAAGTTCGTCGACATGCTCCGGTTTCCAGTCGTAACGGCGTTGATGCCACGGAACGGTGAAACGGCCGGCGCAGAACAGCCGAAAGAAACTGGTCGACGCGGCCGTGATGACGGTGGAAACGCCGGAAGGTTTCATGCGAGTGCGTGCTCCGACTTGATGCCCACGCGAGCCAGCAGCGAGAGCCGCCCTTCCTCGCGGATGCGGTCGCGGCGCCAGATGTCGTCGATCATCTCGATCTCGTCTGGCTCGATGAGCATCTCGCCGATCTGTTCTTCCAGCGCCCGGAGGCGATCGAGAATCTTCTGGCGGACTTCGAGCCTGAAGGGACCGAAGACGCGCGTGCCGTCCTCGCGCAGCTTCGTGCGGCCGTCGCGGCGGACGGGGAGGCGGTTGCGGTTGTCTTCGCGGAGCACGATCAGCCACTCGCGGAACTCGGCGAGCGCTTCGAGCATGTCTTCGTCGTCGTGGCCGGCGTCGATGAGGCCGCGCATGCTCCGGTCTTTCCGTACGACGGTGCACGTCCAGCAGCCGAAGCGGGGGGACGTGGTGCCGCACGACGGGGCGTCCTCCTTGCTGAGGACGAGCGGGCACTCGCCGCCCCCGGCGTTGCGGTACAGGGTGACGAGGTCGCGGTGGGTGCCGCCCCACGGCGGCCGGCGCTGCATCAGGATCTTCCACACGTCGTCGTCGTCCAGGTCGGCCAGCGGCGCGAACATGCGGCAGTCGGGGATGGTGTCGTGCGGGTTCATGGCGGCCGCGGTGACACCGCGCCGGGCCATCGCGCGGCCGCGGGTCTGCGACTCGCTCCTGCGGGTGCCGACGAGCAGCACGGCGCGCCGGTGGGTGAGCACGAGCTTGCGGATGAGGTCGTTGGTGGGGGCGATCTTCATCCGGTCGGTGCACCAGCGGAAATTGCGCGTGGGCGGGATGTAGCCGCGGCCGATGACGTTCACCCAGAACGTCTGGTCGATGCACGGCTCGGTCACCTTGACGGTGATCGGCAGGCCGTCGCGCCGCGCGGCTTCGCGGATGACCGCGAGACTCTGGCGCAGATGGCGGATGACGAGGGGCGATTCGACCAGGGTGTCGTTCGAGACGACGTAGACGGGGCGCCGGGGTGCGCCGGCGGGGACGGCGGCCGCCTCCCAGACGAGGTGCAGCAGGAGCGTGGAGTCCTTCCCCCCCGAATAGGCGACGATCCAGGGGTCGGCGTGCCCGCGGGTGAACTCGGCGCGCAGGGTCTCGCGGACGGCGGCGAGACGGGCCGGGACGTTGCTGCTGCTGGTCATGCGGCGCGTACGCCTCCTTCCGGGCCGCGGGGCGGCCCGTTGTCGGATATGCAAGGGCCGGGCCACGCGGCCGACGACAGCGCGCGGAGCTCGGCGACGGCGGCGCAGATGCGCCCGGCCGCGTAGTCGATCTCCTGCGCAGTCGTGAACCGGCCGAAGCTGAACCGCACGGAACCATGGGCCGCGTCGTCGTCCAGGCCCATCGCGCGCAGCACGTGGGAGGGCTCGACCCGCGCCGACGTGCAGGCCGAGCCGGTGGAGAAGGCGAGGTCGGGGAGGGCCACCATCAGCGACTCGCTCTCGACGCCGGTGAAACCCAGGTTGACGATGCCGGGCACGCAACGGGCGCGGTCGCCGTTGACGAAGACCCCCTCGACGGACCGGAGCCGGTCGAGGAAACGCCGCCCCAGGTTGCTGGCGTGCGCCGCGTCGCGGCCGCGCCGCTCGGCCGCCAGGCGCGCGGCCTCGCCCATGCCGGCGATCTGGTGCGTCGGCAGGGTGCCCGAGCGCAGGCCGCGTTCGTGCCCGCCGCCGTGCATCTGCGGCTCGATCCGCGCGCGCGGCCGGCGCCGGACGTAGAGGGCGCCCACGCCCTTCGGGCCGTACATCTTGTGGGCGCTGAGCGACATGAAGTCGACGCCCAGACGCCGCACGTCGAGGGGGAGCCGGCCGGCGCTCTGGGCGGCGTCGACGTGGAAAGGAACGCCGCGGCCGCGGAGCAGCCGGCCGATGGTCTCGACGTCGGTGACGGCGCCGGTCTCGTTGTTGACGTGCATCAGCGACACGAGGACGGTGTCGCCGCGCAGCGCCGACTCCACCCGCGCGGGGGTGACGAGGCCGTCGGGGCCGGGCGCGACGCGGGTGACGTCGAAGCCGTTGCGTTCGAGGTGCAGGCACGAGTCGAGGACCGCCTTGTGCTCGACGGCCGAGGTGACGACGTGGGCGCCGCGGCCGGCGCGCGCGGCGGCGGCGCCCTTGACGGCGAGGTTGTCCGACTCGGTGGCCCCGGAGGTCCAGACGATCTCGCGGGGGTCGGCGTTGACGAGGCCGGCGACGTGGACCCGCGCCTGCTCGACGGCCTCTTCGGCGTCGCGCCCGAAGGGGTGGAACCGCGACGCGGGGTTGCCGAACCCGCCGTCCGGCCCGAGATAGCGGGTCATGACCGCGACGACGGCCGGATCGGTCGGCGTCGTCGCGGCATGGTCCATGTAGACGGGCGTCTTCATGGCGCGGCCCCGCTGTCGTCCAGTCGTGCCGGTCGGCTCACTCTCCACGGAATGATACCGCGATCCGCACGTGGAGCACTCGCCTGAACCAGGGATCGACGGCCGCTCGGGCCACCGACCGCGGTCCCCGCGCGCGGAGCACTCGCGCGCGCCGGCGCGCCCCGCCGCCCCGTCGGAGGTCGGAACGCGGGACGATTGCCCGGTCGACGATTCGAGCCGGCGCCGATGATCTCCTCGCGTGCCGCTCGACGTCCGACAGCGACCCGCGGGACGGCGATTCCGCCCGGCGAGCGGCGCCGACGGTCCTGGGCGCCCGCGCAACGCTTCTCCGCCCGCGGCGGCGGCGGGGCCTCGCCACGGGCGGCCGGACCGAAAGCGGGAATCGCGCTTTGGCTGTACACTGGCCGCAAGCCCGGCCACCGGCCGACCGACGGCGCCGACGCGGTGCGGTTCCCGCGGCGCGCGGCCAGCCGCCTGGAGCGTCCGCCGCGGCTCGGGCGCCAGCCGGCGGCGATCTTCCCGACCCGCGGCGGCCTTCCCGACCCGCGGCGGCGCAGCATGATCGAGCTTCACCGGCTGACGCGGCGCTACGGAGATCGGGCCGTCGTCGACGACGTGTCGCTGTCGGTGGCCGAGGGCGAGCTGCTGGCGGTGCTGGGCGGCTCGGGGAGCGGCAAGACGACGACCCTCAAGATGATCAACCGGCTGATCGAGCCGTCGAGCGGCGCCGTGCGCCTGAACGGCGCGGACGTGAGCCGGCTGCCCCCCCACGCGCTCCGCCGGCAGATCGGCTACGCGTTCCAGCAGGTGGGCCTGTTCCCCCACATGAGCGTCGCCGAGAACGTGGCGGTCACCCCGACCCTGCTCGGCTGGAGCGGGGCGGACGTGCGGCGCCGGGTCGACGAGCTGCTCGAACTGGTCGAGCTCGACCCCGCGGCGGTCCGCGGCCGGCGCCCCGACGAGCTGTCGGGGGGGCAGCAGCAGCGGGTGGGGGTGGCCCGCGCCCTCGCCGCCGCGCCCCGCGTCCTGCTGCTCGACGAGCCGTTCGGCGCCCTCGACCCCCTGACCCGCCGGCGGCTGCAGGAGTCGTTCGTCCGCATCCGCCGCCGGCTCGCGGTGACCACGGTGTTCGTGACCCACGACATGGTCGAAGCCCTCGTGCTCGGCGACCGCATCGCGGTGCTGCGGGACGGCCGGCTGGTGCAGGTGGGCACGCCCGCGGCGCTCATGCGGTCGCCGGCCGACGACTACGTGCGGCAGTTGCTCGACACGCCGTGCCGCGACGCCCGGCTCGTCGACGCGCTGCTCGCCCCGGGGGGGCCGGGCGCATGAGCGAACAGCTCGCGCTGCTGCCCGGCTATCTCACCGCCCACCTGCAACTGACCCTGGCGGCCCTGCTCTGCAGCACCGCCGCGAGCCTGCCGGCGGGGGTCGCGGTGACCCGCGCGCCGTGGCTGGAACGGCCGGTGCTGGGGGCGGCGGCGGTCGTCCAGACCGTGCCCAGCCTCGCGCTGCTGGCGGCCATGGTGCCGCTGCTGGCGGGTCTGGGCCTGCGGAGCATCGGGTTCCTGCCGGCGTTCATCGGCCTGACGCTGTACGGCGTCCTGCCCATCCTGCGCAACACCGTCGTCGGCATCGGCGGCGTCGACCCCGCGGTGACCGAAGCGGCGCGGGCGGTGGGCATGACCCCGTGGCAGCAGTTGCGGCGGGTCGAACTGCCCCTCGCCCTGCCCGTCATCGTCGCCGGACTCCGCACCGCGACGGTGTGGACGGTGGGGGTGGCGACCCTCTCGACCCCCGTCGGCGCGACGAGCCTCGGCAACTACATCTTCAGCGGCCTCCAGACCCGGAACTACGCGTCGGTGCTGGTGGGGTGCGCGGCCGCCGCGGTGCTGGCCCTCGCGCTCGACGGGCTCGTGCGCGGCCTCGCGGGCGGCGGCCGCGGGGGCCGGCGGCGGCGGGCGGCGGCCGCCGCGGGGGTCGCCGCGCTCTATCTCTACGCCGGCCTCACCCTGGCCGGCGACCTCGCGCCCGGCCGCGCCCGGCCGGTGGCCATCGGGGCCAAGACGTTCACCGAACAGTACATCCTGGCCCACCTCATCGGCGGGCTGGTCGAGGAAGAGACCGGGCGCTCGACGACGCAGTTGCAGTCGCTCGGGTCGATGGTGGTGTTCGACGCCCTCGCGGCCGGGGACGTCGACGTCTACGTGGAATACTCGGGCACCCTCTGGGCCAACGAGCTGGGGCGCGGCGCGGCGGGGACCGACCGGGCGGCGGTGCTGGCGGGCGTCCGCGCCCATCTCCGCCGCGCCCACGGCATCGAGGTGGCGGCGACCCTGGGGTTCGAGAACGCGTACGCGGTGGCGATGCGCGCGGCCGACGCGGAGGCGCGGGGCCTGACCCGCCTGAGCGATCTGGCGCGGCTCGGGCCCCGGCTCTCGATGGGCGGCGACTACGAGTTCTTCTCGCGGCCGGAGTGGACCGCGATACGCGACGCCTACGGGCTGCGGCTGCGCGAGCGCCGCACGATGGACCCGGCCCTGATGTACCAGGCGGCGGCGGAGGGGGCGGTCGACCTGATCAGCGCCTTCACCACCGACGGGCGCATCGCGGCCTACGATCTGGCCCTGCTCGAAGACGACCGCGGGGCGATTCCGCCCTACGACGCCATCGTGCTCGCCGGCCCGCGGCTCGCCCGCGAGGCCCCCGACGTGCTGGCCGCGCTCGGCCGGCTCGACGGCGCCATCGACGCCCCCGCCATGCGGCGGATGAACCTGGAGGTCGACGAGCGGGGCGCCGACCCCGCCGAGGTCGCCGCCGACTTCCTGCGGCGGCTCCGGGGCCGATGACGGAGACGGACCGGGATTTCGACGTGCAGGCCAGGCACCGGTTGCCCATCGGCATCCAGACCTTCCGCAGGATCCGGGAAGAGGGCTACTACTACGTGGACAAGACCGCCTGGCTGCGGCGGCTGGTGGACGAGGGCACGCACTATTTCCTGTCGCGTCCGCGCCGATTCGGCAAGAGCCTGCTGGTGGACACCCTGAAGGAGCTGTTCGAGGGCAACGAACCGCTGTTCGAGGGACTGGACGTCCACGGCCGCTGGGACTGGTCGGTCCGCCGCCCCGTCGTGCGGCTCGACTTCAGCGGCGGCAACTTCGCCGCGCCGGACGGCCTGCACGCCAACCTGACGGCGCAACTGGCCGCCGTCGAACGCCGGGCCCGGCTGGCGGCCGGACCCGCCACCGCGCCGGAGCGCCTCGCCCAACTGCTGGAGGCGCTGCACGACCGGACCGGGCGGCGCGCGGCGGTGCTGGTCGACGAATACGACAAGCCGGTTCTGGACGCGCTGGAGACGCCGAAGGCCGCCCGCGCGAACCGGGACGCCTTGCGCGGACTGTACTCGACCATCAAGTTCGCCGACGCGCACGTCGCGTTCGCCCTGCTCACCGGGGTGAGCAGGTTCTCGAAAGTCAACCTGTTCTCCGGCCTGAACAACCTCAAAGACATCACCCTGAACCCGCGCTACTCCGCCATCTGCGGCTACACCGACGCCGACCTGGACGCAGTGTTCGCGCCCGAGCTGCCCGGCCTCGACCGCGGCGAGATCCGCCGCTGGTACAACGGCTACAACTGGCTGGGGGACGAGAAGGTCTACAACCCCTTCGACGTGCTGCTGCTCTTCGACGAGCGCCGGTTCAAGCCGTGGTGGTTCGAGACCGGCACGCCGACGTTCCTGGTCGACACGCTGGTGGAGCGCGGCGTCGGCGCCCTGGCCCTGGAGGACATGCGCGGCACCGACGAACTGCTGTCGACCTTCGACGTGGACCACGTGACGACGGCGGCGCTGCTGTTCCAGACCGGCTACCTCACCATTCTCGGCGCCGAACCGCGCGGCGGAAGGACGGCCTACCGGCTGGGCTATCCGAACCAGGAGGTGCGCCGGAGCCTGAACGAGAGCCTGCTGAACCGGCTGGCGGCGAACCCGGAGCGCCTGGCCGCGCACCGCGACCGCCTGTGCGACCTGCTGTCGGCCAACGACTTCGCGGGCCTGGAAGCGCTGCTCCGGGCCATCTTCGCCGGCATCCCGTACCAGTGGCGCACGAAGAACGACGTCGCCGACTACGAGGGCTACTACGCCAGCGTGTTCTACGCCTGCTTCGCGTCGCGCGACATGGACGTCACGGTGGAGGACAGCAGCGCCCACGGCCGGGTCGACATGGCGGTGACGTTCAACGACAACGTCTACCTGTTCGAGTTCAAGGTAGTGGAGGCGGAGGCCACCGGCGCGGCCCTGGCGCAACTGCGGGACCGGGGCTACGCGGACAAGTACCGCGGTTCGAACCGGCCGATCCATCTCGTCGCGGCCGAGTTCAGCAAGAAGACCCGCAACCTGGCCGCCTTCGAGGTGGCGCGGGCGTGAAGGCTCCGGCAAGGCGTGAGGAGGGTGCGTATCGGGCACGTTCAACCGACCGACGACGCGGCCGCGTGGGGAATGCGGCGCCGCTCGCAATGCGGCGGGGTGTTGCAGCACGGGCTGCCGGGCAAGGGGGCGCGGGAGTTTCTGTTATCCTGAATGGATTGTGCGCCGGACGAACGGACCGGACGGAAGAGAACGGAAGGAACGGGAGAAGAAATGGATCGGATGGTCGGAACAGGTCAGGCACGGACGGCGTTGCGCCGTCAGGGTTGCGGCGTTCGCGTCCGCGCGTTCATCGCCGCCGCGGTCGGCGTCTGCATCGCGGGCGGGGCGGCGGCGGCGCGCGCCCAGGACGGACAAGGCGGCTATTTCGGAGTCGAGCTCGGTCTGAGCATGCACTCCGGCGTCAAGTCGTCGCTGGCGGGCATCAGCCATCCGACGCGCTGCGACCGGCTGCTGTACGCGGATCGGGCGCAGGCGCCGTCGGACGCGGTGTGCACCAGCCAGGAGGCCGGGACCATCTACACCGCCGAGTTCAATCCCCGTCCCGGCTTCGCGGGCGCCGTCAGCGCCGGCTACGCGTTCGACGGCGGGTGGCGCATCGAGGGCGAGTATCTGAACCGCGCACAGGGGGACGACGAATCGCCCCTGCCCGGCACGACCGACGTCACGCAGGGCAAGGCGCGGGAGTGGAGCCTGCCGCCCACCGCGGGCATCTCCGACTTCCGGGCCCACCAGCTCGTGGTGAACGGGTACTACGACTTCGAGGGCGATTCGCCGTTGACGCCCTACGTCGGCCTCGGCCTCGGCCTGACCCGCACGAACCTGCGCTACCGGAACCTCTACGTGCGCAAGACGGTCGACGACGGCTACGTCAACATCTTCCTCGACACGCTCGACGACGCCGCGCGCGCGCACTTCGCCAACGTCGGTCTCGACCCGCGGCGGGTGGCCGAGGCGGCGGCCGGCACGGTCAGCTTCACCAACACCCCCATCAGCCAGAACGCCTTCACCATCCAGCTTCTGGGCGGCGTCGACTACGCGCTCGCGGACCAGGTGTCGCTCGGCCTGAAGGCGCGCTGGGCCCGGTTCGCGACGGTCGCCCACGAAGCCGTGTGGGAGCGCGTGCGGAGCCACGAGCCGGTCCTGGCCGACGGCGTGACGCCGTACAACCTCGACGTCGGGCTGGAGGGCATGGCGTACTGGGCCGTCACCGCCGGCCTGAAGTACCACTTCTGAGGCGCGCGGCGTTCCGTCGGACGCTCGACGCGAGCGCAGGGCCGACAGGCCGGCGGGCGCCCGCCGGCGTCGTGCGCGCCACCCTCCGACGCGGCGGCGGGCTCGCCGCGCTCGCCAAGACGCACCTCGGCGGCGGAGCGGCGTGGGGCCGGTGAACGTCGGCGTCCCGGGACGCGCCCCGGTCGGAAAGGACGCGGCGGCGCCGATCGACGTCCTCGTCGGGTCAGCGGGCGGGCCGGGACTCGACGGCCGGATCCGGAAGACCGGCCTCGGCGAAGCCGCGCGCGCGCAACTGGCAACTGTCGCAGCGGCGGCAGGGGCGTCCGTCGGGCGCGGGGACGTAGCAACTGTGGGTGAGGCCGTAGTCGAGCCCGAGCGCCGCGCCCTTCCTGATGATCTGCGCCTTGGTCCACTCGATGAGCGGCGCGCGCACGCGGAACCGGGCGCCCTCGACGCCGGCCTTCGTCGCCAGCCCCGCGAGGCGCTCGAACGCGGCGAGATAGCCGGGGCGGCAGTCGGGATAGCCGGAATAGTCGAGGACGTTGACCCCGACGACGAGGTCGCGGGCGCCGATGACTTCGGCCCAGCCGAGGGCCAGGGACAGCAGCACGGTGTTGCGCGCCGGCACGTAGGTCGAGGGGATGCCGGGCCGCTCCGGCGGCCGGTCCTGCTCGACGGCGCCGTGGCCGGTGAGCGCCGAGCCGCCGAACGCGGCGAGGTCGACGTCGAGCTCGACGTGGCGGGCGGCGCCGAGGGCGCGCGCGACCCGGCGGGCCGCCTCGATTTCGCAGGCGTGGACCTGCCCGTAGCGGACGGTCAGCGCGAACAGCGCGAAACCGTCGGCGCGCGCGACGGCGGCGGCCGTATAGGAGTCGAGGCCGCCGCTGAGGAGCACCACGGCGGAGCGTTGCGGTGAATCGGTCATGACGTAACCGCCCGCGGTTCGCGCACCTATCAGCCCGTGGTGAAACGCCCCGCTGCATTCGAGCGGCGCTGCATCCCGCCTGACTGCGTTGTTCGGCGGTTGAATATGCCCAATATGCGCCCTTCTCACGCCTTGTCAGGCGGGCGCATCGCCACTCTCGGTGCGACGCGGGGGTTCCACCACGGGCTGCTATACGCCGCGGGTCTCCGCGCCCCACAGGTACTTGTGCAACTGCACCTGCAGGCGCACGGACAACCGGTCGGCGAGCACCCACTCGGCGAGCCGCTCGGGCGGCAGGACCCCGTGCGCCGGCGAGAACAGGACCGCGGCGGGCCGGGCGTCGAGCGCGTGGCGCCGCACGACGCCGCGGGCGTACTCGTAGTCGGCGCGGTCGGCGACGACGAACTTCACCTGGTCGTGGTCGGCCAGCCGGGCGAGGTTGTCCCAGGCGTTGCGGCCGGACTCGCCGCTGCCGGGGCACTTCACGTCCATCACCTTGACGACCTCGGCGGGCACCCGCTCGATGCTGACGTGCCCGCCCGTCTCCAGCAGCACCGTCGCGCCGGCCGCGAGCAGGCGGTCCATCAGGGGGTAGACGTCGGGCTGCAGCAGGGGTTCGCCGCCGGTGACCTCGACGAGGGGACAGCCGTAGCCCCGGACCTCGGCCACGACGTCGTCGACCTCGCGCCGGCGGCCGTCGTGGAACGCATAGGGGGTGTCGCACCACGCGCAACGGAGGTCGCAGGCGGTCAGGCGCACGAACACGCACGGCCGGCCGGCGTAGTCGGACTCGCCCTGGATGGAATAGAAGATCTCGTTGACGGTCAGCATCGCGGCTTCCGCGTCTTTCCCGGTCCCGGTCCGCGCCGCCGCGGGCAGCCGACGCCCTCCGGACCGGGCGATTCGCCCCACGCGGTCGCCGAACCCGCGCGCGGCCGGCGCCCGCGGCGCGGGCGGGACCGCTCGATTCACTCCACGCGGCGCCGAACCCGCGGGCGGCCGGCGGCCGCGGCCCGACCCCGGCAGGGCCTCGATTCGATCCACGCGGGTCGCCGAACCCGCGGGCAGCCCGCACGCTCCGGACCGGGGCCGTCACGGCCGGGCGACGGGGGTCACCGCCGGCCGCCCCGCCAGCACTTCGACGACGTTGCGCACCGCGAGCTGGGCCATCGCCGTGCGCGTCTCCCGCGTGGCGCTGCCCAGGTGGGGGGTCAGGCAGACGTTGTCGCGCCCCACCAGCCCCGGATGCACGCGGGGCTCGCCCTCGAAGACGTCGAGGCCGGCCCCCGCGATGAGCCGCTCGTCGAGGGCCCAGGCGAGCGCCTCGTCGTCGACGACGCCGCCCCGCGAGGTGTTCACGAGCACCGCCGAGCGCTTCATGCGCACCAGCGTCCGCCGGTTCACGAGATGCCGGGTGCCGGCGTTCAACGGCACGTGCAGCGACACGACGTCGGACGAGAGCAGCAGCTCGTCGAGCGAGAGCACGGGCTGGTCGGACCCCGGGGACGCCGCGGCGCCCCCGGGGCGCGCCGCGAAGACCGCCTTCATGCCGAAGGCGGGCGCGGCCGACGCCACCGCGCGGCCGATGCGCCCCGCCCCCACGATGCCGAGCTGCTTGCCGAACAGCTCGGACCCCAGCAGGAAATCGAACGTCCAGCCCCGCCAGCCGCCGTTGCGGACGGCCCGGTCGCCCTCGCCGAGGCGGCGGGAGACCGAGAGGATGAGCGCCCACGTCAGTTCGGCGGTCGCCCCGGTGACGACGTCCGGGGTGTTGGCGACCACGACGCCGCGCGCGGCGGCCGCCGCGACGTCGATGTTGTCGAACCCGACGGCGACCGTCGCCACCACCTTCAGCCGGTCGCCGGCGGCGAGGAGGACGTCGTCGATGCGGTCGTCGAACATGCAGACCAGACCCTGCTTGCCGGCGACGCGCTCGCGGAGCGCCGCGCCCGGCAGGGGGTCGGAGGAATCGTGCCGGTCGACGGCGCAGACCGCCTCGAGGGGGGCGAGCACCGACGACGGCAGGCGGCGCGTCACCAGGACGCCGGGCAGGGTCTGGTCCATCGGGCGTCGGCAGCGGGGAGACTGTCCTCCGGAAGCCGGGCGGCGTCAGGGCGCGGCGGGCCCGCGCGGGTCGACGATGCCGACGATGGCGGCGTCGACCGGGGCGCCGGGGCGGCCGAGCGCGGCGCCCGCCGCGCGCCCTTCGAGCACCAGCAGCACGCGCTCGCCGGGGCCCGCGCCCACCGCGTCGATCGCCAGGCAGGCGTCTCCGGCGGGCGCGTCGTCGGCGCCGAGGGGCTGGGCGAGCAGCAGCCTGGCGCCGGTCAGGGAAGACTGCTTGCGGGTCGCGACGACCGCCCCCACCACGCGCGCGATCCGCACCGTCTACTCCTGCCGCGGCGCCGCGTCCGCGGGCCGGTCCGCGCCAGCGCTCCAGTGGTCGCAGATGCCGGTGACGCAGGCGTCGGCGGGCACCCGGCGCGGCAGGAAGGGCAGGGACGCCTCGCGCCCGCGCACGAAGAACACCTCTTCGGTCACCCCCGCGCCGACCGAATCCACGGCCACCAGCGGCGCCCCCGCCGGCTCGCGGTCCGGGGACAGCGGCTGCAGCACCAGCAGCGTGGCGGCGGCCAGCCCGGGGTCCTTCCGGGTGGCGACCACGTTGCCGACGACACGCGCCAGTTGCATGATTCTCCGATGCCGCCGCGCCCGGTCACGCGCCCTGGCCCGGCCCGCGCTCCGCGTTGTCCACGACCAGCGTCAGCCTCGCATGCTCCGGACGGATCCCGCGAAAGTACTTCCAACAAAAGTCCGGTTCACCAACACGGAAGGCCCCGGTTCCTCCGCTTCGCCAACGGGCTTGTAGCAGGCGATGTCCAGGTTATCGAAATGGTGGAACGCCAGTTCGATCGTGGTCATCACTCGTCCTCGTCGATCCCGTGCGTCAGTCCAGGGCGACGGTGTCGACGATGCCCACGATGGCCGCGTCGACGGGGCGGTCCGCGAGTCCCGCGGCCATGCGGGCCGAGCTGCCGCTGACCACCAGCACCTGCTCGCCGGCGCCCGCGTCGACGGTGTCGACGGCCACGAGGGGGGCGCCGCGCTCCGACCCGTCGGGCCGCACCGGCTGCACGAGCAGCAGCTTGCTGCCGACGAGACGCTCGTCCTTGCGGGTCGCGACGACGGTCCCCACCACCTTCCCGAGGATCATGGCGCGGGACCGCTACGAGGCGGCGGACTTGCCGATGGGCAGGGCGTCCTCCAGGTTGGCGTGGGGCCGGGGGATGACGTGCACGGCGACGAGCTCGCCGACGCGGCGGGCGGCCGCCGCCCCCGCGTCGGTCGCCGCCTTCACCGCCGCCACGTCGCCGCGGACGAGGGTGGTGACGAAGCCGGCGCCGATCTTCTCCCAGCCGACGAGCGTGACGTTGGCGGCCTTGACCATGGCGTCCGACGCCTCGATCATCGCGACGAGCCCCTTCGTTTCCACCATGCCGAGCGCCTCGCCCATCACACGCCTCCCGTCAGCGCAATTGCGTGACGGCGTCCGCAATCAGCGCCGTCAGCTCGCGGTATGTTAGTCGAACTTCCTGGTCGCCGCCAGACGGCCGGCCGGAACCGGGCGGTGGCGCGGCGCCGGCCGCGGGGGCGGGGGCGTCGGGGTCGACGAGGCGCTCGCCGGGCCGCGACGGCGCTTCCAGCACCTGGCAGTCGCCGGCCCCGCCGCCGTCGGGCGGACAGAGCGGGGCCGGCGCGGCGATGCCGTAGCGGTCGCGCAGCCCCTGCAGGCGGTTCACCTCTTCCCGCGACAGCAGGTGCTCGCGCCCCAACTGCCGCGCCACGAGGCTGATGCGCGCGAAGTGCTCCACCGTCTCCATCTTGTAGTAGGCGGCGAAGAGATCGGCGGCGACGGTCAGCGCGCCGTGGTTCGCCAGCAGCAACCCGTCGTGGGCGCGGACGTGCCGGCGCACGGCGTCGGCCAGCTCGCTCGTCGAAGGGGTGCCGTAGTCGGCGATGGGGATGCTGCCCAGGGTGGTGACGACCTCGGCGAGGACCGCGCGGTCGAGGGCGATGCCGGCCACCGCGAAACCGGTGGCGGTGGGCGGATGCGCATGGACCACGGCCCGCGCCTCGGGCCGCTGCTCGTAGACGGCCAGGTGCATCGGCAGCTCGGACGACGGCTCGCGGTCGCCGGCCAGCTTCCGGCCGGAGAGGTCGGTGGTCACCAGCATGTCCGGGGTCATGAACCCCTTGGACACGCCGGTGGGGGTGGTCACCAGCCGGTCGTCGCCGACCCGGACGCTGACGTTGCCGTCGTTCGACGCCACGAAGCCGCGGGCGTGGAGCCGCCGGCCGACCTCGACGACGTCCGCGCGCAGCCGTTCGTCGTTCCGCATCGCGCCCCGCCTCGGGCCGGCGTCATGCGCGGGCCGCGGACCCGCGCCGGCCCCGCCGGTACGCGGCGCGGCAGTCCTCCGAGCAGAAGTAGCGCACGACGCCGCCGCCGCGGGCGCTGACGGCCCGGGACCGATCGACGTAGGTCCCGCAGACGGGGTCGCGCACCAGCATCGCGCCCTGCCGCGGCGGGACCCGCGGGCGCTCGGCGGCGCCCTCCAGCAGTCCGCTGACGAACTTCCAGGCCATCCGCACCGCGACCGCCGCGATCAGGAACCGGATGAGCCAGCCAAGGGCCATGTCTTCACCGGGCGGACGACGCCGCCGCGTGTCAGGGGTGCGCCGCGCGCAGACGCTCGATGGCGTCGGCGGCCGCGAACGCTTCGAGGCTGTCGGGGGCCAGCCGCCGCAGTTCTTCCCACGCCTCGATCGCCCCGGCCAGGTCCTGCCGGCCGAAGGCCCGCACGATGCCGACGTTCAGCAAGGTCCCGGGGTGGGCCGGGTCGATCTCCAGCGAACGGTCGAACTGGGCCAGCGCGCGCTCGACGTCCCCCGTGTAGTAGTACGCCACGCCGAGATCGGTGCTCGTTTCGAGGAGGTCCGGGCTCAGGGCCAGCGCCGCTTCGAACCACGGGACCGCGTCGTCGAAGCGGCGCGCCTCGTGGTAGAGGTTGCCGAGGTCGACGCGGCTCCGCACGTCGTCGGGGGCCGCGTCGGCGGCGGTGCGCAGGGCGGCGGCGTGGTCTTCGTCGATCGGCAGCGGGGCCGGCGCGTCCTCTCCTGCCCCGGTTTCCCGCGGGGCCGGCGCAGGAGCGGTGGTCGGCGCCACCTCGGCGGCCGGCTCGGGCGGGCGCTGGCTCCAGACGATCCAGCCCATGAGCCCGACCGCCGCCACGAGCGACACGGCGAGAGGAAGCGCCTCGGTTCGGTCCGTCGAACGTTCGGGGTCGACACCGGCCACGAATCGATCATAGCAACGCGCCGGATTGCCGTCCACCGCCGGCGGCGCGGCACGGGCGCCGCGGCCGCCGGCGCGGGGCGGAAGCCGGCGGTCACCGGCCGCTTTCCGGCCCGGCGCCGATCTCGGCCCGCACCCGGTCGGCGATCGCCTCGGCGAGGCCGCGGACCTGCGCCTCGTCGGGTCCTTCCACCATGACGCGGAGCAGGGGTTCGGTGCCCGAATAGCGCACCAGCACCCGGCCGGTTCCGGCGAGCTGCCGCTCCGCCGCCTCGACGAGGGGCGAAACGCCGGGCACGTCCTCCAGCCGCGCGCGGCGGCGCACCGCGACGTTCACCAGCACCTGGGGCCGCGGCACGAGGTCGGCGGCGAGACGGGCGAGTCCCCGGCCGGCCTCGCTCATCGCCCGCAGGATCATCAGGGTCGTGGCGAGCCCGTCTCCCGTCGGCAGGTGATCGGCGAAGATGACGTGGCCCGACTGCTCTCCCCCGAGGACGACCCCGCGCCGCCGCATCTCGGCCCGGACCATCCGGTCGCCGACCGCGCAGCGGTGCAGGGCGATGCCGTCGGCGGCGAGGACCTGCTCGAGCGCGACGTTGCTCATCACCGTGGCCACGACCCCCCGGTGCGGAAGTCGGCCGCGCCCCGCGAGCCAGCGGGCGGCCACCATCAGCACCGCGTCGCCGGACACCGGCCGGCCCTGGTGGTCGACGAGGACCACGCGGTCTCCGTCGCCGTCGAAGGCGGCGCCGAGGTCGCACCCCCGCTCGACCACCGCGCGGCCGAGGGAGCCGGGGGCGGTCGAGCCGCACCCGCGGTTGATGTTCCGTCCGTCGGGCCGGTCGTGGAGCACCACGGGGTCGAGCCCGAGGCGGCGGAGCACGACGGGCGCGATGCGGCTGGTGGCGCCGTTGGCGCAGTCGACGGCGATGCGCAACCCGTCCGGAACCGGCGCCGCCCCGAGGATTCCGGCCGTGTGCCGGACGTACGCGCCGGCGGCGGACACGCGCTCGGCCGGCGCCCCCGGGCCTCCGTCCGCGGCCGGACCCGCGTGCGCGACCGACGCGGTGACCGCGGCTTCGAGATCGGCGCCGGCCTTCTCGCCGTCGGCGGTGAAGACCTTCACCCCGTTGTCCTGGTACGGATTGTGCGATGCGGATACGACGAGGCCGGCGTCGTACCCGCCGTCGCGGGTCAGGAACGCCACCGCCGGGGTGGACAGCACCCCGGCGTCGACCGGGCGGGACCCCGCGGCGGCGACGCCCTCGGCAAGGGCGCCGGCCATCCATTCGCCCGACTCGCGGGGGTCCCGGCCGATGAGCACGCGGCGCGGACCCGCCGCGGCGCGGCAGTGCGCGGCCACCGCGGCGCCGAGACGGACCAGCGTGGGCCGGTCGAGCGGCGGCTCGCCCGGGACGCCGCGCACGCCGTCGGTGCCGAACAGCCGGCCGGCCGTCGGCGTTCCGCCGTCCACGGCGCGGGAACCGCTCAACCGCGGGGGCCCCACCCGGTCCGGGCGTCGTCCGGACGGCGACCAACGCCCCCGCCCGGCGCGGGAACGACGGCGATGGTGACCCGCGCGGACCCCGGGGCGGACAGCCGCAGGCTGGGGTCGTCGACCCCGACGGTGACCATGCGCCGGAGCGGCGCCGACACGCCGGTCACGTCGATGGGCTCGGTCATCGCCTCGGTCAGGTCGCGCAGCCGGCTCTCGGGCCCCACGACCTCGACGGCGTCCGGCTCGACGCCGACGACCCCCGCGACGAAGCCGGCGGCCGGCGCGCCCCGGATCTCCGGGACGACGGGCACCACCCGGCTCCCCGAGACGTCCAGGGTCAGCGCGATCGTCGAGGGGACGACCTGCGTCACCTCGATCCCGAGCGGCGCGCGGACCCGGTCGGCGGTCATGTCGAACATCCGCGCTCCCGCGTGCTCCGATTCCAGATCGATGACCGCCACCAGGTCGCGCGCGTCGAGGCGCCGCAGGGTCCCCGAGGAACCCCGCAGGCGCACGTCGACGCTCCGCGGCGGGTCGCCCAGAATCTCCATCGACTCGGGCAGGTTCTCGAACGCCAGGGGAATCCGCACGCCGCGCTCGGCGATCGGCTCGCCCGAGACGGTGAGCCACAACGCCACGGCCAGGGCGACGGAGAACAGCTTGAGGCCCAGCTTTCGGAGGGTTCTCATGACTCCTCTGCCCCGCCGCGCCGGCCCCCGAACGGCCACGGCTGCATGAGGGCCTCGATGCGATACCGCAGCCGCTCCGGCTCGAGGTCCGGCTCCAGTTGTCCGTCCACCACCAGCGAGACCAGCCCGGTCTCCTCGGACACCACCAGCACGATGGCGTCGGTCTCGTCGCTCAGCCCGATGGCCGCCCGGTGGCGGGTCCCGTGGTTGGGGGCGACGGGGATGTCGGCGCTCACGGGGAGAAAGCAGGCGGCGGCGGCGATGCGGTCCTGCTGGATGAGCACCGCCCCGTCGTGCATCGGCGAATCGGACTGGAACACGGCCACCAGCAGGTCGTGGCTGACCCTGGCGTCGAGGGGAATCCCGCTCTCGACGTAGTGGCGCAGGCCGATCGCCCGCTCGATGGCCAGGATGGCGCCGGTCTTCTGTTCGGCCAGCGTGCGCAGGGCCGCGACCACCTGCTCGATGGTCTCGTCGATCGCCGCCGGCCGGTTCACGTAGCGGAAGAACGGCGCGCGCCCCAGTCGGGCGAGGGCGCGGCGGATGTCGCCCTGGAACAGCACGATGACCGCGAACACGGCATAGCCGAACATGTCGCCGATGAGCCAGTTGAGGGTCGGCAGGGGCGTGAACTGGGCCGCGTACCAGAGCAGCATGATCAGCCCGCCGCCGATGAGGATCTGCACGGCGTGGGTGCGGCGCAGCAGCTTCAGCAGCTCGTAGATCAGCAGCGACACGATCGCGATGTCCAGCAGATCCCACCACCCGATGCGGCTCTCCCGCAGGAGACTGGCGAGACCTTCGATCACGCGGACCTCGGCGATGCGGTGAACGCGGGGCGCGGCGCGCCGACCGCGGGCCGCGGGTCGGCGCGCCGGCCGGCCTCGTGGGCCGCCCGGCAGCGGTCGGCGACCTCGGCCACCTGCCGCATCTCCCGGACCCGATGCACCCGCACGACGTGCGCGCCTCCGAGAATCGCCGCGGCCACCGCGGCGGCGGTCCCCCAGTCGCGGTCCGCGGGACCGCGGTCGACGGGACCGGCGAGGAACGACTTCCGGGACGGTCCGACGACGATGGGCCGGTCCAGCGCCGCGAGGCGGTCGAGGGCCGCGAGGGCCGCGTAGGACTGCCCGGCCCGCTTCGCGAAGCCGAGGCCGGGGTCGACGAGGATCCGCGACCGGTCGACGCCGGCCTCGACGGCCGCCGCGACCGACGCCTGCAGCTCGCGCGCCACCTCGGCCCCGACGTCGCCGTAGCGGGCGTCGCGATACATGTCGCGTGAACGCCCCCGGCTGTGCATGACGACCAGGGCGGCGCGGCTTCCGGCCACCACCCCGGCGAGGGCGGGGTCGCGCCGCAGGCCGGTCACGTCGTTGACCATCGCGGCGCCGCCGGCGATCGCCGCCCGCGCGACCTCCGCCTTGCACGTATCGATGGAGATCGGCGCCCGGACCCGTCCCGCCAACCGCTCCAGCACCGGGACGACCCGGCGGAGCTCCTCGACGGCCGGAACCTCGCCGGCGCCGGGCCGCGTCGACTCGCCCCCGACGTCCAGCAGGTCGGCGCCGGCCGCCTCGAGCGCGAGCGCGTGGTCGGCGGCCGCCCCGGCGTCGCGCCAGCGGCCGCCGTCGGAGAACGAGTCGGGGGTCACGTTCACCACTCCCATCACCAGCGTGCGCTCCCCGAGGGCGAGCGGCGGGGCGCCGGGCAGCGGCAGCGTGTAGCGGCGGCGAACCTGCATCGCGATCATCCCCCGGCGACGCGAACCGCCCCCCGGGGTCGAGGTGGTAAACCGGTCTCGATGGACGGAGCGGGCGCCCTGCCCGATGCGGCGGGGCGCAGACGACCCGCGGATGGCGAGACGGACCGCCGGACGGCGCTATTCCTGCGGCAGCGGCTTGCCGAGCGGCGGCACGACCGGGGGACGCGCCGCCGCCTCCGGGCTGGCGGGCTTGTCCGAGACGAACGGTGCGGCGGGCGCCGCCGGCTCTTCGAGCGACTGGCCGGCGACGAGGCGCCGGACCTGGTCGCCGGACAGCACCTCGCGCGCCAGCAGCTCCTCGGAGATGCGCATCAGCTCGTTCTTCTTGTTCTTGAGGATCGACCGCGCCCGGTCGTAGTTCTCGGTGACGATGCGCTTGATCTCCTGGTCGATCCGTATCGCGGTTTCCTCGCTGTAGTCCTTGTGCTGCGCGAAATCGCGCCCCAGGAAGATCTCCTCGTCCTTGCGGCCGAACGTGAGCGGTCCGACCGTCTCGCTCATGCCCCACTCGCAGACCATCCGGCGCGCCAGGTCCGTCACCCGGTCCAGATCGTTGCCGGCCCCGGTGGTCACCGTGGTGTTGGTGATCTCCTCGGCGACCCGCCCCCCGAGCAGGACCGCGACCTGGTCGTGCAGGTACTCGGCCGAATAGTTGTGCTTGTCGTCGAGGGGGAGCTGCTGGGTGACCCCGAGGGCCATGCCGCGGGGGATGATGGTCACCTTGTGCACGGGGTCGGCGTTGTCGAGCTCGACGCCGAGCAGGGCGTGTCCCGCTTCGTGCACCGCCGTCACCTTCTTCTCTTCGTCGCTGATGATGAGCGAGCGGCGCTCGGACCCCATCATCACCTTGTCCTTGGCGAACTCGAAGTCCTGCATCGCCACCGTCTTCTGGTTGTAGCGGGCGGCGTTCAGGGCGGCCTCGTTGACGAGGTTCGCGAGGTCCGCCCCGCAGAAACCGGACGACCCCCGCGCGAGCACGTGCACGTCGACGTCGTCGGCCAGCGGGATCTTGCGCGTATGGACCCCGAGAATGCCCTCGCGCCCTTTGACGTCGGGGCGGTTCACCACGATGCGGCGGTCGAACCGGCCCGGGCGGAGCAGCGCGGGGTCGAGCACGTCGGGACGGTTGGTGGCCGAGACGAGGATGACCCCCTCGTTCGACTCGAACCCGTCCATCTCGACGAGCAACTGGTTCAGCGTCTGCTCCCGCTCGTCGTGCCCGCCGCCGAGGCCGGCGCCCCGGTGCCGCCCGACCGCGTCGATCTCGTCGATGAAGACGATGCACGGCGCGTTCTTCTTCCCCTGCTCGAAGAGGTCGCGGACCCGCGACGCCCCCACGCCGACGAACATCTCGACGAAGTCGGACCCGCTGATGGAGAAGAACGGCACGTTGGCCTCGCCGGCCACCGCCCGCGCGAGGAGGGTCTTCCCGGTTCCGGGAGGCCCCATCAGGAGGACGCCCTTGGGGATGCGGCCGCCGAGCTTCTGGAACTTCTGGGGTTCGCGCAGGAACTCGATGATCTCCTGCAGCTCTTCCTTGGGCTCGTCGACGCCCGCGACGTCCTTGAAGGTGACCTTCTTCTGCGCGCTCGACGACAGCTTCGCCCGGCTCTTGCCGAAGGACAGGGCCTTGTTGCCGCCGCTCTGGACCTGGCGCATGAAGAAGACCCAGAAGGCGATGACGAGCAGGATGGGCGCCCAGGAGTACAGCAGCGTCGCCCACGGGCTGCCCGCCGCCTCCTGCGCCTCGATGATCACGTCGCGTTCGATGAGCAGGTTGACGAGCCCGTCGTACTGCGGGGGCGCGTAGGTGCGGAACTGCTCGCCGCTCGACGTGGTCCCGACGACGTCGTTGCCCGACAGGTCGACCCGGTCGACCTGGCCGGTCTCCACCCAGCGGTGGAACTCGCTGAACGCGACGTCGTTGTCTCCGGTCCGCAACTGGGACGACAGGTTCCAGATCGCCAGCACCACGACCACGAGAAGCATCCAGAACAGCAGGCTGCGTGTCGTCGAGTTCACAGAGTCTCCCCCAAAACGCTGACCTTTAAGGTTAGCACGCTTTCGCTTCCCTCGCCGGCGCGAAAATCGTGGCCGATTCCGAACCCGATCACCCAGACGATGCGCCCGTCGGCGTCGACCACGATCGGCACGCGGCCGCGGTCGGCGCGGGGCACCTTGCGGTCCACGAACAGGTCCTGGAGCTTCCGGCTGCGCCCCCCGAGACCCGGCGGCCGATACCGGTCCCCGAACCGCCAGCTCCGCACCACGAGCGGCGCGGCGGCGGGCGCGGCGACCACCGCCGCCGGCCCGGCCGCGGCGGGGACGCCCGCGGCCCCGGGGGCGGCGACCTCGGCCCGGACCAGCACCCCCGCCTCGGGCACCGCGACCCGGCCGGGGACCTCCAGCCGGTAGGCGAAGCCCGGCCGCGGCGGGGACGCGCCCCGGCCGCGGCGGGGGACTATACGCACGAGGCCGGCCGCCCGCTCCACCCGGCACCCCGGCAGGTCCGCCCGCCGGAGCCCCCCGGCCGCCGCCCGCCGCACCCGCTCGATCGGGTCGAAGCCGACCGCGGCGCGCCCCGGCACGACCCGGGCCAGCGCCTCCCGGACGACGCGCCGGGCCAGGGCGGGCGGCAGCGCGGCCAGGCCGGCCGCGTCCATCTCGACCTCGCCCCCGTTCATGGAGACGAGGTCGGCGGCCGCTTCGTCCGCCCGGCGGCTCAGCCACGCCTCGTCGGCCTGCGCGACGTCGGCCTGACGGGCCAGGGCCTCGACGATCCGGGGCGAGTACGTCCGCAGGTGCGGCAGCAGCTCGTGCCGCACCCGGTTCCGGGGTACGCGCCGGTCGGCGTTCGACGCGTCCTCGCGGAACGCGGCGCCCCGGTCCGCAAGGTAACCGCGCAGCTCGGCGCGGCTGATCGCGAGCAGCGGCCGGACCAGGAGACCGGTCCGCGGACGCATGCCGGAGAGCCCGGCCGCGCCGGCGCCGCGGACGAGCCGGAGCAGCACCGTCTCGGCCTGGTCGTCGATGGTGTGGCCCAGCGCGACCCGGCCGGCGCGCAACTCGCGGGCCGCCCGCCCGAAGAAGGCGTGGCGCACGTGGTGGCCGGCCTGCTCGACCGACACCCGCCGCGACCGCGCCAGGTCGGCCACGGCCACCGATTCGACGAGGCAGGGCACGCCGAACCGCCGCGCGAGCCGCCGGCAGAAGCGCTCGTCCTCGTCGGACGCCGGCCCCCGCAACCGGTGGTTCACGTGGGCCACGCCGGCGAGGGACAAGACCGAGCGCCCGGCCAGCTCGGCCAGGAGGTGCAGCAACGCCACCGAGTCGCCGCCGCCCGACACGGCCGCCACGACCGCCCCCCCGGGGGGGATCAACGCCCGCGCCTCGACCGACGCGGCTACGCGGTCGGCGAGGGACACGGGCGGACACCGGGAGCCGCCCTGGGAACGATCAGCTTCGGGCCCCCCAATCGCGGGAGAGATGGTGCCGGTGCAGGGACTTGAACCCCGGACGCCGCGGATATGAGCCGCGTGCTCTGACCAGCTGAGCTACACCGGCGTAAAACACCGCCCACATTGTAGCAGAATCCAGACCGAGTCGCTGAACGCCGCCCGTGTCCACCCACTCAACGAGCAGATCACGGAGGTTGAGCGTGGGCAAGGCCGCGCGTCGGGTTGAAGCCAAGCGTCGCGACGACACGGCACCGGGGTCTCAGGCCGAATCCCGGTGGATCAACGCCAGTGTACGGAGCACGCCCGGCTCATGGCCACCATGCTCGGCCGATTCCGATCCGTTCCCTCCCGCGTCGGAAACTCGCGGCGACGATTCGCCTCGTGGCCTTGAAGTCCCCGATCCCTCGTGAACCCGACGTAGCGCGTCCGGTAGCGTGAGGGATCTGGACTACTCGGCGAGACCGAACGGTGACGGGATCCTCACCGACCGGCACAAGCTCGCCCTCGTCCGGCCAATTTCGGCGACGTGGTCCGCGATCTGCTCGGCGTACTCCGGCCCCGTGGCCGCATCCCGCCTGACAACGGCGGAGCCCGCTCCAGCCGCAGGCCCAAGTCCCATCCACGGTCTCGATGGGTGTCGAACCGATTCTGCCCGTCCTCCAGGGTCAGTTCATCAATGTGCCATCCGATCCGACACCGGTCCACCCGCATCACGTCAATTGACAATACGACAATCCAGCCAACCCAAAACCGACTCCGGCCCCAACTTCAGGACAGCGGCCGTGACGAAGGCCTTGCAGATGCCGCCCCCCGGCACCAAGCACCCATGAATGCGCCTCCGCCACAGCCACGCATCTGTTGTCGGTCAACCCCTCGATGCGCCATCGAGCGTCCCATATCGAGGCCCCCTACCGCCAGCACCGAGATTTCTTCTGTTCTTTGAAACCGCGTTCACCTGCTCGCCCTCCGCCACAACCCTGCCCCTGCACGAACCGCGCCGAGATCGGCGTTGGCAAACCCTCCCCTGCCACGATTCAAGCCGCGCCCCGTTCGTCTGCACCACTGGTAGGCGACCCGACCTCAGACCTGTTATGGCCTTTCACGTACAGCAATGAGGGTCCAATCCGCTCCGGTTTGCGGTCGCTCTCACCGAGAAATGGCAGGCGTATGGACGACTTGCAGCAGTTGTGGGATCTCTGGCACAACGGAACCGTGGACGGTCTGAGGCGGCGTCTCACTGCTTATGTCCGGCGTACTTTCCCCTTCGCTGCGCGAGAATCGGAGTTCGCAGACGACATCGTTTCGGAGACTTTCGATTCTGCGGTGCAGGTGCTCTCCGAAGGGGGCGTCATCCGTCGTGTCGATGCTTGGTTCTATAAAACAGCTCGTCTCATCTCCTCCAAGCGCATCAAGGAGGCGGAGACCCTCCATGAGCGTGGTGAAGACGTCGTTGCCGCGCTGTGCCCCACCCTGTCTGACGCCTCCGCCGTCGCCGAACAGGACGCGCACCATACCGAACTTGTGGCACGCGCCCTCGTTCACGCGACCCGACTGCTTCCCAAGATTGGTACCGGGCAAGTCAGGGATGTCATGGCACTGTTTTTAGAGGCCGTACGGCACGGCGTCGCCGATTATACTCCCGTGGATATCGCCGACAGCTTGGGGATCTCAGGAGCTCAGGCGAGAACACTGCTACACAGGGGACTAGCCCGCCTGCGCCGCGAGGCCGAGCGGGAGGGCTTGACGCTACCGGAAGGCTTCGATCCGGAACCCCACGAACTCTACGGGACCCGTTTAGACTAGCATAAAGAGGACGGCCGATGAATCTCGACATCCAACTTCAGCGTGGGTACGAACTACTGTTGGAAAGGGTGAGGTCCATCTCTGAGGACTGTACAGAGGACCTTGAGCGTATCCGTCTCGAAGGAGCTCGGGAACCCATGACCCGTCAGGCGTTCGAACGCCTCTTGGGTCGGTGTATCGACGAAGCATGCAGCGGGGCCCGACGTCGAGGCGACCTCTTGACTGCGGATCGTCTGGAAAGTAAAAAGGAGCAGATCATGCAGGAAGTGTCACAGTCCCGTGAACGGCGCGGGTTGCGCGATGGCCACGGGCCCGACTCCGTCCGGTCAACACTGACTCTCAGCAGCCACAAAGGAGTGGAACCGCATCCAGTCAAACCGTCTCCTGTCTTTCACGGACGCCCCATCGCCGTCAAAGAGGGCTTCGTCAACGTACACGATATCCGCCTCTGGGGCGACAACCAGCGATTGAAGATCCACGTCGCTCAATTCGAGAAGACACATGGTCATAGCCCGACCCCTGACGACCTTGTACGGATTATGAGGAGCGAAGCCAACTTGCCTGGTGTGGAAGAAACAGACCAGTTCAAGATCGCTGACCTAGCCCGGAGTATCGCTTCCAGTGGCGTCCGCCAGCCGCCAGTTATTTCCTACAACGGAACTTTGTTGGACGGGAACCGCCGTGTAACAGCTTCTCTCTACGTGCTCGCCAGCGACGATTTCACGCATGAAGAGAAGACTCGAGCGCAAACGGTTCGTGTGTGGCAGTTGACGGAGCACGCGACGCGGGACGAACAGGAGGCTGTCGTCGTTTCTCTCAACTTCGAACCCGATTACAAGGAGGACTGGCCCGAATACGTGAAGGGACGGATCCTCTACGACGAGTGGCGCGCGGCGTTACAGACAGAGGAACGCCCTAGCGTCGCTCGCCAGAAGGAACTGAAGAGGGAATTGGCACGACGCTTCGCCGTCACGCCGGACAGGTTCAGCCGCTACGTGCAGATGGTGGAATTGTCGGACGAGTTCGAGGAACACGCACGGGTCAAACGGAATAAGGACGCCCACGAAGCACAACACCGCGCGGACGAGTACTTTCAGTACTTCGACGAACTCGGGAAGGGACGTTCCGCCGGGGGGGTGAATTGGTCTCTTAACCAGGACGATAACTTCAAAGGGCTCGTCTTTGACCTTCTGTACGATCGGAAGTTCCGTAACTGGCGGGCGATCCGCGACCTGAAATACGTGTACGAGAACGACGAGGCCACTGAATTCCTCCGTGAGGCAAACAGGGTCGACGACCCCGATCAGGCTCAGGAACTGGTCGATGACGGACTTTCGGCGGGACGTACGGCCCGGGCGGCGGAGCGTCGCGTTGGGGCCAACAAACGCATCGAAGTATTCGTCAAGTGGCTGAGTGAAGTCCCCGTCAACATCTTCTCCCCCGGTTCCCCTGGTGCGATTACCGAGAAGAATCTCCGGGCGCTCTACGCGGCTTTGAAGCTCGTGGAGGTCCACATCCCGCAGGAACTCCGTCGGTACGCTGGTTCCGGTGCAGCACAGCCAGACTAACTTTTTGATCATGCTCAGCTTCGATGTCCGGGTCGCCGAAGACCTCGACGCGCTGCTCTTGAGGTGTCACGACGGTCCCGACGAGGTCGACTCACTCCGCATCCTCCGCAGCGCGCTTCCCGACGACGTCGAGGTCCGGAGATCCGTAACCGGCCTCCGGGTCGGCGGGTGGCACGCCCCATCCTTACTCTCTCTCCGGGCGGGAGTCATCGTGCGCTGGACGGAGGCGGCCCACCGATACGCAATGAACCGGAAGGTCGCGCGTGCGGCGTACCCCCGCCTGCGCGCGTCTCTGAAGACGCTCCGTGAGGGCGGGGTGGAGGCCGCCCGCCGAACCGTCGCCGATAGCTCTGGACTCGACGTACTTGACGCCCATCAGTTGGTGAACGTCGCGGCCATGACACTCCCCGATGGGTTCGGTGTCTGTCTCTTCGACGAGCAGGGCGCTGGCAAAACGGTGAGCCTGATCTTTGCCTACGACCTGCTCGCGGCACGTGGCGAGGCGGACCAAATTTTGGTGATCGCTCCCAAGAGCATGGTGCCCGAGTGGCCCAAGGACTTCGCCCGGTTCCGGCCCGGTCTCTACCGTGTGACGGTCGTCGCGGGCACGTCCCGCGAGAAACGCGGGGCGTTGCGTAATGCTTCCGATGTTTATGTGACCAATTTCGAGACCGTGGTCTCTTTAGAAGCTCATTTCGAGGCCCTCTTGCGTCCGCGGGCTGACCGGAGCATCCTAGTCGTCGACGAGTCCTTCTTCGTCAAGTCCCCAGACGCGAAGCGAACCCGCGCGTTACGGCGTCTGCGGGAGTGGTGCGGCAGGGCGTTCGTACTCTGCGGGACGCCGGCACCGAACGCGCCCCACGACCTCGTCGAACAGTTCAACTTGGTCGACTTCGGGCTTACTTTCGACGGCGTCGCTCTGCCAACGGATCGTGAGTCCGCACTGCCGGCTGTGCGCACAGCAGTCGAAGAGCGCGGCCTGTATATCCGTCACCTCAAGGGAGAGGTCCTGCCGAACCTTCCAGCGCGGAGTTTCCACCGTCTGTACGTTTCCATGCGACCACACCAGCGCCTCGCGTACGAACGCCTGTACGAGGACCTCGTCTCGGACGTGAAGTCCGTCCCCGAGACCGAGTTCCGGCGCGAGTACGCGACCTTCCTCGCCCGGAGATCGGCGCTCCTCCAAGTCTGTTCTAACCCAGTCTCGGTCGTGGAAGGTTACGACGAGACGCCGGCGAAGCTGGTCCTCTTGGACGACTTGCTTGACCATTGGCTTCGCCACGAAGGGGAAAAGGTCGTGCTCTGGTCATTCTACAGAGCGTCCGTCGACGTACTCATGTCAAGGTACGCGCGCTTCGGCACCGTCCGCTATGATGGCGGTGTCTCCGACGTTTCTGAGCGTGGCGAGGCGGTTCGTCGCTTCCAGGAGGACGACGACGTCCGACTGTTCGTGGCGAATCCCGCGGCGGCAGGTGCTGGACTGACGCTCCACCGCGCCCGCTTGGCGGTCTACGAGTCCATGTCGAACCAAGCCGCGCACTATCTCCAGAGCCTCGACCGGGTCCACAGGCGCGGCCAGGAGCGCGACGTAGAGTACGTTGTGTTGCTCTGTCAGGACACCCTGGAAGTGACCGAGTACGAACGTCTGTTGGACAAGCAGCGTATGGCCGGAGACCTGCTCGGTGACATCGTCTCGTCCGCCGTCACCCGGGAGAGCTTCCTTGCGGACTTGAATCCCGACGCACCCGTTTGCCTTGGGGGCCCGCCTTGACGCCCCCGTCCCGTCTTGCCGGTGGAGTCAGCCGGTCCCACGAGCTCCGTCGGGTCGAACTTGAGACGTTTGCTCGCCACTTGGGGTTTCATCTCCCGGTCGTGTTACCGGACGGCTCGGTGCCTGACGTGGCGCTCATGCACTCCGAACGTCGGGCGCTCTTCGTAGGGGACGCCAAGCACACCGAACGTCCGACTTCACGCGCGACACACGCCCGGCTGTCCGTCTACCTCTCTTGGCTGGGATCAGACCGCTGGTCGGAGCCGAGCCTGTTCGCGCTCGCCTATCCCCCCGGATCCGGCCCCGGTTGGACCAAAGTGCTGGTCGATCTAATCGCCGACGCCGGTCTCGTCTCCGATCGCCCTTGGACCCGATCGCTTTCCCTACGTACAGAGGTCGCCGTGGTTCGAATATTAATACCTCGGTCTATCCTCGACCCCCGTGACGGCAAAGCCGTCTGACCGCGCACTCACCGCACTTTGGTTCCCGTGCCCTGCACACGGCGCGCCCATGCGCCACGGCATTGACATGAAAGTCCAGACGGATCTCTCTGGGAACGATTTTCTCCAACACTTCGTGAGTGCGTGTCCCTGACGCCGATGGGTCCACGAGACCGATCCTCTCGGCGACACGGGCTACATGTGAGTCCACGGGCAGGACCTCCCGATCCAGACTGTACAGCATAACGCACTTAGCCGCTTTTACACCGACGCCAGGGAGTGACGTCAGGAACCCCTCCACGTCGGCATCCGACCGTCTCCTGAGCGGATCTAGGGTGACCCGCCCGAACTCCGCGTGCAGGCGCTTAACGATGCCCGCGACGTGTCGCGCCTTCTGCGTCCCCAAGCCCGCTCGTGCGATTACCCGTGCGATCCGTTCGACGGCGCTCCCGCGTAGTTTGTCCCAATTCCCCGCCCACTTCTTGAACCTAGCGAACACCCGTTCGTAGCTTGGGCCCGTCGTCCTCAATGAGAGCAGGATAAAGAAGAGTTCGTCCACCGGCTCCCTATAGTTGCCGAGGTCGGGTGTCCTGTAAGTGTCTCGGAGCTTCCTCGTGACTCTCCTGGCGATCGTCGCCTTCCCCAACGCGCCTACCAAGTAAGCCGGGACATAAGCACTCGCGTCGTCCCTTTTGGCTGATTTCCCACGTCTCCATCCGTCACTCATCTCACTCCCGGGGTCCCTCATCCTCGGTGGGTTCAGCCTAGTCCGGAGCCTCGTCGAAAGTCTGTCCAACAGCGCGAGGTTGTGGCACTCGGTTTTCCCCAGCGACCCCGCTCGTGGTCTCCCGCGCTTCGCGCTGACGACGGAGAGCCCCAACGCCCTGCCCAGACTCACCGGCACAGCGTTACCCAACTGTCGGTACTTGCTCCCCAACGTACCCACTACATCCCACCCGTCCGGGAACCCTTGGATCCGGGCGTACTCAATTACACTGAGCGGTCTCAGTTCGTCCGGGTGGCACAATGCGGTAGCCTTGTGGTCAGGGTCGGTGTTAAGCGTTGGGCACGGTTTGTCCCAAGACAGACGTCGCAGGAATCCGGTCCTCCCCCCCCAAGATTTGTGTGCGCCACCGAGTGCTTCAGCCCTCATCTCTTCAGGAAGGTCGCGCCAGTTTCCGCCTGGTGGTACCTGAGCGAGGTACCGTCGCCGTGACGGGACGAACTGTACGCACTGCATACCTTTCCCATGCAGCCCGACTAGTGCTTCCCGCAATGTCCTCCAAGCCGGACGGTTCCCGCGTCTACCCTCTCCGTGGGACGGTGTCGGCATCGTCACCGGTTTCCCATCCCGACTTCCGATCAGTACGAGTCGTTGCCTCGTCTGAGCCACCCCGAAGTCCGCTGCGTTCAGCACGTCGAAGACCACGTAATAGTTGAGTGCCTCAAGCAATCCCGTGACCTTCCTGAACGCCGACCCCAACTCCTCATCGTCCATCAACGGCGGATAACCTGGCCCTCTTCGGTTCAGCGGTCGATGCACCAGGGCCGAAGAGAGGAGCCCACGCACGTTCTCCATGACGAAGAACTCGGGTCGTGCCTCCTCCACCACACGGATGAACTCGTATATGAGTGAGCCAGACTTGCTACCCAACGCGTCTCTTTTGCCCGCGGTGCTGAAACTCTGGCACGCCGGACCGCCAGCCAGGAGGGTCACTTCACCCGCTTGCATCTCGGCGGTCTCCAGTATTTCCGCCGTCGTCACTTGTGAGATCGGCCGTTCGATGACAGGTACATGAGGGCGGTTGCTCCGGATCGTCGCGACCGCGTCCGAGTTGGACTCGACCGCGACGGCGGTTCGGAAACCGGCCTCTTCCAAACCCAAGTCGAGGCCCATCGCCCCGGTGAAGAGGGACACTACGCTCAATGCTCTGTCAGTTGGCCCTCTCACTCTATATCCCCCGTGATCGGTTGCTCGCCGCGTCCCGTCTTTCCCCACGCTGGGTCGGTGGTTCCTGTCGTGGTCCGCACTGACCGTCACTGAAGCCCCGACCACGACCCGGTCGATGTGGAGTTCGCCTTCGCCAAGTCCTACCGGATGGACGCATGTGCTGGATTATCGCCCCCGTGAGTTCCAGCGGGACGTACCGCCTGTCTCCTTGCCCGCTCGCGCCCAAGGCCTCCCGGTGTTCGGCCCGCGCCCTGCCTAGACCTAGATTACCATTCAGGAGGATCCTAGCCTGGATTATTCATGAAAGGTGGTGGTTCGGGGGGAGACACAGGAGCCTCCGTGTGGTATAAACGTTGTGAAAGCAAGCGTTTAGCCCACAACGGAGGCCCCCGCGTGACACCTGAAACCATACCACAGACTGTCCTGTTCCCGGAACTCTTCGACAAGCCCCTCGTCGCCGCGTTCGACCGCGAGCACGCCAGTTCCGACGGCGGCGCCGTTCTCCTCAAGGCGGCCGAGCGCGTTTACGGCCTCGTCGAGACGTTTGCCGGATGTCTCGCCGACCGGCGCGACCCGGAGAAGATTCGGCACACGCTCGCGGATCTGGTCGGGCAGCGGGTCTTCGGCATCGCGTGCGGCCACCCCGACGGCAACGATGCCGACGACCTGGCCGACGACCCCGTTCACAAGCTGCTGCTCGGACGGGACCCCGTGGCCGGCACGCCGCTGGCGTCGCAGCCGACGATCTCGCGGTTCGAGAACAGCCCGGGCCGCGGCGCGCTCTATCGCATGGCGCGGGAGTTGGCCGCGAGCGTCATCGAGCGACACCGGCGCCGGCTGGGGCGGCGGGTGCGGCGCATCACCATCGATCTGGACCCGACCGACGACCTGACGCATGGCGCGCAGCAGCTCTCGTTCTTCAACGGACACTACGACGGCTGGTGCTATCTGCCGCTGCTCGCGTTCCTGACCTTCAACGACGAGACGGAGCAGTATCTGTGCGCGGCGGTGCTGCGGCCGGGCAATGCGGTGGCGGCCGACGGGAGCCCGGGCCTGCTGAGACGGCTGCTGCCGATGCTGCGGGCGGCGTTTCCGCGGGCAGAGTTTCTCGTCCGGCTCGACGGGGGCTTTGCGACCCCGGAGGTCTTCGATTTCCTGGAGGCGGAACCGGGACTCGACTACGTGGTGGCGATGGGCAGGAACGCGGTGCTGGTGCGGCAGGCCGAATCCGCCATGGCGGCAGCCCGCGCGCAGAGCGGGGCCAGCGGCCGGACCGAGCACGTCTATACCGACACCCGCTACGCGGCCCGCACGTGGAACCGCGAACGCCGGGTCGTGATCAAGGCCGAAGTGGTCCGGCATCCGGGCCGCGAGCCGCGGGACAATCCGCGCTTCGTCGTGACGAATCTCCCGCAGAATCCGCGCTTCGTTTACGAGAAGGTCTACTGCGCCCGCGGCGACGTCGAGAACCGGATCAAGGAGTTGCTGGACGGTCTGCAGATCGACCGCACGAGCTGCTGCCGGTTCCTGGCGAACCAGTTGCGCGTGTTGCTGACGGCTGCCGCGTACGTGCTCATGCAGGAACTGCGGCTGCGGGCGGCGCGAACCGGCTGTGCCCGCACCCAGGTGACGTGGCTGCGCAACCGGCTGCTGAAGCTCGGCGTGCACGTCGTCGGCTCCGTGCGCCGCATCGTCCTGCATCTGCCCCGGGGGACGCCGCATCTTCACGCGTGGCGGCATATCGCGATGGCCCTCGGCGCCCGCGCCGGGTAGTCCGAACCCGCGCGGCGCGCGGCCCGGACAGCACCGCCCGCGACGGCGGAGCCTCGCCTGAACCCGCCCCATCCACACCCGCCGGACCCCGCGTACGCCTGACTGCCCGGCCTCGGCCGCCCCGAACCCGCCCATCCGCACCCGCCAGCCCCGTGAAGGCTGTTCCACGCGTCGCGTCCCGTGCACCGACGCGTCCGACGCCCCGTTTCGTGGCCGGGCGTGGCCCGCCTGGACCTCACGCTCAACCTTCATGAATAATCCAGGCTAACGGACGGCTTGGGGCCTGCCCCAGGGCCGCTACAGGATGAGCATCGCGTCGCCGTAGCTGTAGAACCGGTATCCCGCGCGCAGGGCCTCGGCGTAGGCTTCGCGGATGCGGTTCCACCCCGCGAAGGCGCTGACCAGCATCAGGAGCGACGACCGGGGCAGGTGGAAGTTGGTCAGCAGCCCGCCCACGACGTGGAACGCGGCGCCGGGATACAGGTAGAGGCTGCTGACGCCGCCGCCCCCGCGCAGTTCCCCGCCGCCGGCCCGGAACGCGGTCTCCAGGGTCCGGGTCGTGGTGGTCCCCACCGCGATCACCCGCCGGCCGTCGCCGCGGGCCCGGCGGACCGCCGCCGCGGTGTCGGCGGGCACGTGGTACGGCTCGGGTTCGACCCGATGCGCCTCGACCTGCTCCACCCGGATCGGGGCGAAGGTGCCGTAGCCGACGTGCAGGGTCACCCGCGCCACGCCGACGCCCCGCTCCCGCAGCTCCCGCAGCAGGCCGCCGGTCAGGTGCAGCCCGGCCGTCGGCGCCGCCACCGAGCCGCGCACGGCCGCGTACACCGTCTGATACCGTTCGGCGTCGAGCGGGGTGTCGCCGCGGCGGATGTACGGCGGCAGGGGCACGTGCCCGACCTGGTCGATCGCCGCGTCCACGGGGGAGCCGTCGCCGGTCCGCAGGCGGACCGTGCGGCGGCCGTGATACCGGCGCGCGAGCACCTCGCCGAACAGCCGCCGGCCGCCGCGCTCGAAGACGACGCGGGCGCCGGGGCGGAGCCGCTGCCCCGGATGCATGAGGGCGTCCCAGCACCCGTCGCCGCGCGGCGACAGCAGCAGGCACTCGACCGCCCCCCCGCTCGGCGCGCGCCGGCCGAGCAGCCGCGCGGGAACCACCCGGGTGTCGTTGACGACGAGCAGGTCGCCCGGCGACAGCAGCGCGGGGAGCGCGCCGACGGTGTGGTGCCCGAGGCCGCCGGTGGCGCGGTCGAGGACCAGCAGGCGGGCCGCCTGCCGCTCGGCCGCGGGACGCTGGGCGATACGGTCGGCGGGCAGGTCGAAATCGAAGTCGGAGACGCGCATGGCGCGGACGGCGGACTTCAGCAGGCCCACCGCAGCAGCACCGCGCCGACCGTGAACCCGGCGCCGACCGATGCGAGCAGCACGAGGTCCCCTTTCTTCAGGCGCCGGTCCGCGAGTCCGTCCGCGAGGGCCAGGGGGATGGTGGCGGCGGTCGTGTTGCCGTACCGTTCGATGTTGACCATGACCTTCTCGTCGGGCAGACCGAGCTGCTCGGCCGCGGCCATGATGATGCGCCGGTTGGCCTGATGGGACACGAAGAGATCGACGTCGCCGGGCTCGAACCCGTTGCGCTCGAGCACCCGCCGGCTGATGTCGCGGGTCTTGCGGACCGCGAACTTGTAGACGGCGGCCCCGTCCTGATGCACGTAGTGCAGCCGGCGCTCGACCGTCTCGTGCGACGCGGGCATCCGGCTGCCCCCGGCCGGCATGCGCAGGGCCGGCGCCCCGCTGCCGTCCACCTCGTGGGCGAAGTCGATGACCCGGAGCTCCGGGTCGACGGCCGGCGACACCACCACCGCCCCCGCGCCGTCGCCGAAGAGGACGCAGGTGGCGCGGTCCTGGTAGTCGATGATGCGGGACATGACGTCGGCCCCGATGGCCAGGGCGTGGTCGTGGGCCCCGCTGGCCACCATCTGCGCGGCGGTGGTGACCGCGTAGGTGAAGCCCGAGCAGGCCGCGCCGAGGTCGAACCCCCACGCCCGGGACGCGCCGATGCGGTCCTGGACGAGACAGGCGGTGCTCGGAAAGAACATGTCGGGGGTGGTGGTGCCGACCACCAGGAACTCGATGTCGCGGGGCGTCAGCCCGGCCCCGTCGATGGCCCGGGTGGCCGCCTCGACCGCGAGATCGGACGTGGCCGCGTCGGCGTCGGCGACGCGGCGGGTGCGGATGCCGGTCCGCTTGAGAATCCACGCGTCCGACGTGTCGACCCGCTTCGCCAGGTCGTGGTTGGTCACGACGCGCGGCGGCGCATAGGCGCCGAGCGAGGCGATCCGGACCGGCCTCGAGGCGGCGGGGCGGGACAAGGCGCTGGCGGTGGAGTCGGTCATCTGGTTTCCCGTCTGCGAACCGGCGTCTACCACAACCGCCCCCCGCGGCTCGGCGCCGGCACGCCGAAGTAGTCGTAGGCGCGGGCCGTGGCCACACGCCCGCGCGGGGTCCGGTCGAGGAAACCGACCTGGATCAGGAACGGCTCGTAGATGTCCTCGATGGCCTCTTTCTCTTCGCTGATCGCAGCCGCGATGCTGTTCAGCCCCACCGGACCGCCCCCGAACTTGTCGATGATGGCGTGCAGCAGCCGGCGGTCGGCCTCGTCGAACCCGTTGGTGTCGACGTCGAGCATCTCCAGGGCGCCGAGGGCCACCTCGCGCGTGATCCGGCCGTCCGCGCGCACCTGCGCGAAGTCCCGCACGCGGCGCAGCAGCCGGTTGGCGACCCGCGGCGTGCCGCGCGACCGGCCCGCGATCTCCACCGCCGCCGCGTCTTCGATCGGCACGTCGAAGATGCCCGCCGACCGGCGGACGATCTCCTGCAGGTCCTCGCCGCGGTAGAAGTCGAGCCGGTGCGCGATGCCGAACCGCGCGCGCAACGGAGAGGTCAGCAACCCGGCGCGGGTCGTGGCCCCGATCAGCGTGAAGGGCTTCAGCGGCACCTTCACGGACCGCGCGCCGGGACCCTGCCCGATGACGATGTCGAGCTCGTAGTCCTCCATCGCCGGATACAGGATCTCTTCGACGACGGGACTCATCCGATGGATCTCGTCGATGAACAGCACCTCGTGCCGCGCGAGGTTCGTCAGAATGCCGGCCAGATCGCCCGGCTTCTCGAGGACCGGCCCGGCCGTGGTCCGGACCACGGCCCCCAGTTCGTTGCCGACGACGTGGGCCAGGGTCGTCTTGCCGAGGCCCGGGGGGCCGTACAGCAGGACGTGGTCGAGGGCCTCGCCGCGTTGCCGGGCCGCGGCGACGGCGATCCCGAGGTTCTCGCGCAACCGCTCCTGGCCGATGTACGCGTCGAAGCTGCGCGGGCGCAGGCCGGCCTCGAACTGGTCGTCATCGCCCAGCCGGCCCGCGCTGACCACGCGCGGGGCGTCGTCCCCGGTCATCGGGCGATCTCCCGCAGGGCCCGCCTGAGCACCTGCTCGAACGAGTCGTCCCCGGCGCCGAGCGCAACGTCCACGGCCCGCTCCGCCGACGACCGGACGTAGCCCAGGTTCACGAGGGCCGACACCAGATCGCCGCGGGCCGCCGACGGGCCGCCGCCCGCCTCCGGTTCCGGCCCGGCGTCGAGCACCGGCGACAGCCGATCCCGCAGTTCCAGCCCCATCCGTTCCGCGGTCTTCTTGCCGATGCCGGGGATGCTCGTCAACCGCCGCACGTCGCCGCGGCCCACCGCCCGCACCAGCTCGGCCGGCTCGATGCCCGAGAGCACCGCCAGCGCCAGCCGCGGGCCGATCCCGGAGATCCCGATCAACTGCTCGAAGACCCGCAACTCGAGCGCGGTCGCGAAACCGAACAGCGTCAGGGCGTCCTCGCGCACGTGGGTGTGCACCCGGAACACCGCCTCCGACCCCGGCTCGCCCAGGCCGTAGAACGTCGACAGCGGAATGCGCAGATCGTATCCGACGCCGCGCACGTCGACCGTCACGCGGTCGGGGCGCTTTTCGGCGATCCGGCCCTGGAGCCGCGCAATCATCGGTCACCCCGACACCCGGAACCGGCGCCAGGTCCCCAACCCGGCGTCGGGGCCGCCCGCCGAGCCCGGCGGGGCCGCCCGCGTCCCGGCGTACGCGTGACAGACGGCGACGGCGAGCGCGTCCGCGGCATCGTGCGGCGCAGGCGGCTCGTCGAGGCCGAGCAGCAACGCCACCATGCGCTGCACCTGCCGCTTCTCCGCGCGCCCGTAGCCCACCACCGCCTGCTTGACCGACGCCGCCGCGTACTCCGCCACCGGCAGCCCCGCCCGGGCGGCGGCGAGCAGGGCGACCCCCCGGACCTGGCCGAGCTTCAGGGCGCTGCGGGCGTTGCGCCCGTGGAACACTTCTTCGACGGCGACGCAGGCCGGACGGTGAGCGTCCAGCAACGCGGCCAGCTCCTCGAAGATGCGGGCAAGCCGGTCGGGGAACGGAGAACCGGAAGGCACGGAGATCGCTCCGCACGCGACCATCTCGCACCGACTGCCGTCGGAATCGATGCAACCGTAGCCGGTGCGCCCGGAGCCGGGGTCTATCCCGAAGATCCTCACGCCAACGAGGCCTCGATCTCCTTCTCGCTCACGTCGAAGTTCGACCAGACGTGCCGGGTGTCGTCCAGGTCCTCGAGCGCGCCCATCAGCTTCATCATCTGCTGGGCCGGCTTCCCTTCGAGGACCACGGAGTTCCGTGGCAGCATCGCCACCTGCGCCGACGCCGGCTCGACGCCCAGGGCCCGGACCGCCTCGGCGACCGCGTCGAACGACTCCGGCGCGCTGACGATCTCCCAGTGGGCGCCGTCGTCCCGAAAATCGTCGGCGCCGGCGTCGATGGCCGCGGCCATCAGCGCCTCTTCGTCGACCGCCTCCCGGTCCACCAGCACGTAGCCCCGCTTGTCGAACAGCCACGCCACGCTGTTGGAGGAGCCGAGATTGCCGCCGTGCTTGGTCAGCAGGTGGCGTATCTCGCCGACGGCGCGGTTCTTGTTGTCGGTCAGCACTTCGACCATCAGGGCCACGCCGCCGGGGCCGTAGCCTTCGTAGGTCACCTGCTCGTAGTGGACGCCCGGCTCCTCGCCGGTCCCGCGCCGGATGGCCCGCCTGATGTTGTCGGCGGGCATGTTGGCGGCCTTGGCGTCGGCGATGACCGTGCGCAGGCGCGGGTTGCTGTCGGGGTCGCCGCCGCCGTCCCGCGCCGCGACCGTCAGCTCCTTGATGATGCGGGTGAACAGCTTGCCGCGCCTGGCGTCGGCCGCGCCCTTCTTGTGCTTGATCGAATGCCACTTGGAATGGCCGGACATCGGCGAGACTCCGTGAATGGGTGCACGAAGGCGATGGTGCGGAGTCTATCACGACGCGCGGCCGGTCCGGCCCGCCGAGCGGCCCGCGGCGGCGCGGCGTCGCAACGACGTCCGATCCGCATCACGACGCGGGGCCGGACCGGCCGCGGGCGGACGGCGGTGTATCATCGGACGCCGCCGCCACCTCGAACCCCATGCCGGACTGGGCGCCCAACCTCCACCCGTTCCTCGTCCATTTCCCCATCGCGCTCCTCGCCGCGGCGGCCGCCGCCGACCTGCTGAACCTGCTGCGGCCGGCCCACCGGACGACGCGCGACACCGCGACGTGGCTCTACTGCGCGGGGGCGGGGACCGCGGTGGCCGCGTACTTCAGCGGGTTGAGCGCGGCCGCCGCCATCCGCGTCACCCCCGAAGCGGGTCTCGCCGTCACCGCCCACTTCACGTGGGCCGACCGGACCACCTGGTTCTTCGTCTTCTTCGCGTCGCTGCGCCTCGCGATGTCCTTCGTCTGGCGCACGACGGCCCGGCGGACCATCGCCGTGTCGTGCCTGCTCGCGGCCGTCGGGCTCGGGCTCCTGGCCGCGGCCGCGCTGCACGGCGGGCGGCTCGTGTTCCGGTACGGCATCGGGGTGGAGTCCGTCCCCGCCGCCGGGTCGCCGTGGACGCCGCCGGGCCGGGCGCCGGCCGAACCCGGCGGCGCCGGCGCGCCCGCACGCGGGCGCCAGGCGGAGCCGTAACCTCCGGCGACGTGCAGGCGCTCGGCGCTCGCTTCGACGCGCACGACACCGCGCTGGACGCCATCAATACCCGACTCGACGCCCACACCGTCGAACTCAGCGCCATCAACGCACGACTCGACAAGCACGACGCCGCGCTGGACGCCGTCAACGCACGACTCGACGCCCACACCGCCGAACTCAAGGTGATCGGCGCCCGGCTCGACCACTTGGTCACGAAAGGCGAGTTCTACCGGGCCATCGGCGCGGCGGTGCTGGCCATCGTCGGACTCACGACGGGCCTCGTCGTCGCCGTCCTGCGCGTCGCCGCATAGCCAGTCAGCCGCGGCCGGCGTCGATCTGGTGGGCCATGGGGATGAACACGATGCCGTTGACGGTGCGCTCGGGCCCGGTCTGCCGGAACCCCAGGCGTTCGTAGGCGGGGACGCCGAAACGGGAGGTGTTGACGGTCACGCGGTCGAGACCGGGCTTGGCGGGGCGGGCGACGGCCAGCGCGCGCGCCAGCAGCTCGCGCGCGATGCCGCGCCGCTGATGGCGGGTGTCGACGAACAGCAGCGACACGTGGTCGTTGTCGCGCAGCTCGATGACCCCCGCGGGGCGTTCGCGCGCCAGCGCCACCAGCACGAAGTGGTTCGACCGCGTCCGCTCGACCAGCGCGTCCGGCTGCACGTAGCGCAGGAACTCGGACCGGCCCTCGTCGGTGTGCTCCGGCTCGATGACCTCCGTGAAGACGTCGACGATCAGCCGCGACACCGCCTCGGCGTCGGCCGGCTCCATCGGGCGGTAGACGATCGGGCTGGGCATCGGGGTCGGGGAGCGGCCGACCGGGCGCCGCCGAGCGGACGCCGGGCCGTCAACGGCGGTCGGCAAGCGTCTTCAGATAGTTGACCAGGTGCCAGATGTCCTCGTCGTCGAGCCGGTCCGCGTAGGGCTGCATGTCGGCCGTCACCCCTTCCTTGATGACGAGGAACATCTCTCCGTCGCTCGGACCGTGCAGCCAGACGTCGTCGGTGAAGTCCGGGATGTCTCCCCCCGCGTGGGCCATGTCGCCGTCGCCGAGACCGGTGTTGCCGTGGCACTCCCGGCACAGGAACACGTAACGCTGCCGGCCGGTGGCCACGGAGTCGGCGGTCGCGGGCACCGGATTCTCCAGCGCCCGGCCTTCGGGATGCCGGTGCGGTTCGGGCGGGTGCGGCGACTGCGCGGACACGGCGCCGGCAAGGACCGCGGCGGCCGGCGCCGCGAGCCGCCACGGACGCACGGACAGGGTCATTGCTGATTCTCCGTCGACGGTTCTCCGGCGGCCGGGGCCGGTGCTCATTCCTCCGGGGCGGCGAAGTGCGCCCACAGGTACTCCGGCTGGTACTCCTGGAGGTACAGAAATATCTCGTGGACGAGGTTGACGACCCGGTTCACCCCGTAATCGTGAAAGTTGCGCGTCGCGACCAGCTCGATGGATACGCCGCCCCGGGCGGCGACGCACCGGGCGCGGGCGCGGCGCCGGTCGATGCGCCGGTGTTCGGGCAGGCGGGTCGACGCCCGCCCCGCCACGAACGCCTCGACGTCCGAGTACAGGACCGACCGGGGCGGGACGCCGGGCAGCAGCCCCCGGAAGACGAACGTCCCGCTGGCCGGCGTGTAGTCGAGCGTGAGCGGCTCCGTCCCCAACCACGAGAAGCGGAACCGGCGCCGGCCCGCGACCGGCCGGCCCTCGCTGAACCCGGCGAAGACCCGCCGGTCGGCATAGGCCTGAAGCGCCTGCCGCACGACGGCCAGCGACTGCTCCGGCGTCCGGCGGACCCGCCGGGATCCGGGCACGTACTCGTTCCTGGCCGGCATGGGTCGTCACCGCGAGACCGCCGATCGCCCGATTCAACCCGGCTGAACGGGTTCGTCGTCGAGGGTCACGTCCGCCCAGTCGTACGCGTAGACCTGGAGAACCATGCCCCGCCACCACACTTCGGTCTCGTCTTCAGGCAGCGTCAGTCCGTCGGGCAGGAAGCCGGCGCCGGGGCGCATGCTCTCCGTGTTCACGGCGATCACGCTCAGCCAAGGCCGCCCCCGGGCTCGGCAGACCTTGTCGCGGACATGGGCAAGCGGGACGCCGACACCAGGCGCCACCAGACCGCATCGTTCAGCGATCTCGCCGTAGGTGATCGTGCGCATGTCCGCGGCGCACTCCTTCAGCACTTCGAGCACCTCGGCGGTCCTCGCGGGAATGGGCATCGTTCGCTCACTTGAATTTCTAGTGGTAGTACGACATCACTCCCGGCTCGATCTTGCCGAGGAAGCCGGGCGCGTACTGGTCCCGCAACCAGAACTCCTTCTTCGCCTGCACGTTGACGACCGACGGGCGGCTCTCGTCAAGGGCGACCTGATAGGCCCGCTCCAGGGCGGGGCGGAACTCGGACGGCCGGGTGACGTACTCGCCGTGGGCGCCGAGCGCCTCCCCCATCCGGTCGTAGCGCAGGTTTTCCTGGAACAGGTGCACCGGCAGCCCCACCCGGTTGTTGCGCTGCCCCTGCCACGTGCCCCAGGCGTTGTTGTTGTAGACGACGACCACCGCCGGCAGGCGGTACTTGGACAGCGTCTCCATTTCCATGCCGGTGTAGCCGAAGCCCGCGTCCCCGGTGACGGCGACGACCGGGTGCCCCTGGTAGCCGGCCTGCGGGCCGGTCCCCTGCCGGACCGCGGCGGCCACGCCGACGGTGTAGCCGACGTCGGGACCGATGGCGCCGTACTGGTACGCCCCGTTCATGATCTGCCCCGGGCGGAACCCCCGCAGGTACCGCCGGGTGTAGCGGGCGATGCCGTAGCCCCCCTGCACGATGGTGGTCCGGTCGGGGGGCAACGCGCCCTGGTGCAGGAAGTCGGCCAGTTCCTTCCCGATGACCGCGGGATGCACGGCGTCGGCGTATCCCCGCCCGGTCTGGTAGTACTCCGCGTTCTGCGCCTCGAACACGGCCCGCGCCGCCGCGACCTCCGCCACCCATGCGTCGTGCCGCATGCGCGGTACGCCGTCGGCGAGGGCCTCGAGGGCGGCCCGCTCGTCGCTGACGATGCCCAGGTCGATGGGGAGGTTGCGGCCGATGTCCTCGGCGCAGGGGTCGATGCGGACGTAGCGGGTGTCCGGGCCGAACGCGAACTCGCCCTGCGTCGGCATGCAGTACTGCCCGACCAGCAGGACGAGGTCGGCGCTCGCGAGGGCTCGCGGCGCGGTGTCCGCGGACAACTCGTGGTCGGCGGGGAACTGCCCCTTGGTGGCGCCCGACTCGACCACGGGGACGTGGGCCCGCTCGGCCAGCCGGCGCAGCGCCGCCCACGCCCGGCCGTGGAACACGCCGTTGCTCGAGACGATGATCGGACGCTCGGCTTCGCCGAGCATGGCGATGGCCCGGTCGATGGCCCGGGGGTCGGGGTGCGGCCGGGTCTCGGTGCGGTACCGCGTCTTGTCGAAGAAGTACTCGATCTCGCTCGCGTCGCGGAAGCGGGCGTTGGCGATCTCGGCCGGAAAGTCGAGATGGACGGGCTTGGGCACCCCGCTGCGGAGCTGCCGGAACGCGTAGCCGGCGTACTCGTGAACGCGGGCGGGCGTGATCAGCCGCTTGCCGTACTTCCGCATGCCCTCGGTCGTGGGCTGCTGGTAGGCGTCCTGGATGCCGCGCTCGGTGTCCTCCGCGAAGATCGTCTTGTTGCTGGCCAGCACCAGGATCGGGGACCGCGCCGCGTTGGCGGCGGCGATGCCGCAGATCATGTCGGTGAAGCCGGGTCCCTCGGTCCCCGACGTCGCGGCGACCTCCCCGGTGACCCGGGTGAACGCATCGGCGGCGTGGCACAGCGCCCCCTCGTGCCGGCCGCCGTAGGTGGGAATGCCGGTGTCGGAGATCGCGTGCACCACCGAGTAGTTGCCCGGGCAGCAGAAGAGCGCCGCCACCCCCTCGGCCTTGCAGGCGCGGGCGAACACCTGGGCGCCGGTCATCGGGAAATCGACCTCGGGCAGCGCGGCGTGCTTCGCCGTCTCGAACTCGGCCGGCACGGAGATCGGCGCCACGTCCTCCTCGGCCGCCGCGCCGAGGGCCGTCGTGCGGGCGCCCGCCGCCGCTGCCCCGGCGCCCAGCACCGCCTGTTTCATGAACCGCCGCCGCGAACTTCCCTGGCCAGCATTCTTCATCGTTCGCTCCCGGGTTGAGTTTCCCCTGTCGGCGCCCCCAGAGAATGTCACGGCGGCCGCGGCCGGCGCAAGACCCGCCGACCGGCGCCGGTCTACGGCGCGGAATCCTCGCCCGGAGAGCGTCGCCGAGCGACCTGCCGGCCGCCGCACGGCTCCGCTCGCCGCCCAACCAACCCTTCAGGAGTCCGCGCCCAGGAGTCCGCGCCGATCTACGGCGCGGACTCCTGGTCCGCCGCCGCGCCCGGGCGGCGCGCGCAGCGGAAGCCGACGTTGCTGGTCTGTCCGGTCTGCGCGAAGGGCAGGCGGACCGAGGTCCGGAGGGCCGACGGGTGGTTCAGCCACGACCCCCCGCGGGCGATGCGCGCATAGCCGGCGGCCGCCCCCGGCGGGTCGACGAGCGGCGACGCCGCGTAGTAGCCGTCGTCGAGCCAGCCGTCCACCCACTCCCAGACGTTCCCGGCCATGTCGAACAGGCCGAACTCGTTCGGGGGAAACGACCCCACGGGCGCGGTGTTCATCCAGGCGTCGGCCCCGCCCGTGGCGCCCGCGCAACACTGCTCGGCGCCGTAGTTCGTGCGGTCCCGCGAGATCTCGTCGCCCCACCCGTAGATCAGTCCGGGCCGGCCCGCCCGCGCCGCGTACTCCCATTGGGCCTCGGTCGGAAGCCGGGCCCCGGCCCACGCGCAGAAGGCGGCCGCATCGTCCCAGCTCACGAGGACCACCGGGTGGTCACCGGTCTGCGCGAAGCCCGGCGCGGCGGGGGCGCGATGACCCGTGTCGCGCACGAACCGGAAATAGTACTCGACCGTCACCTCGGTCGCCGTCATCTCGAACGGGACGGGAAAGCGGACGGGATGACGGGGCCGTTCCACGTCGAGGCAGTCGGGGTCGGACTCGACGCATCCCATCTCGAAGCCGCCGGCCGGAATCCGGACCCATGCGAGGTCCGGCGGGGCCTGCCCGGCGCGGACGAGCGGGCCGGCCCCGGGGCCGGCGGCGAGGACCATGACGAAGGCCAGCAGCCCGTGGTGGAACCCCCGCGCCGCAGGCGCCAGCGAGCGGCGCCCGCCCGACAAGGCGTGAGAAGGACGCATACCGGGCATGTTCAACGCAGTCAGCGGGCGCATCGCCGCTCGCAATGCGGCAAGGCGTTTCGCCGCGGCCGTCAGGACGACGGCGGCCGGGCGCGGGTTCCGTCCAGGCGCCGTCTCCCCCGGGGCGACGGACCGCGCGACGGTCCGCCCGCCGGCCGGAGCCGGCCCGGGCGGCGCGCGCCGCCCCCCGGGGCCTGTCAGCTTCGCACGGCTATGCCCATCACCTCGAACCGCGCTCCGCGCAGCAGGGCGCCGGAGCCCAAGAACGCCCGCGCGGGCGGGTCGCCGGTGAAATAGGTGCGGTAGACGGCGTTGAAGTCGTCGTAGAGGGCCACGTCCGAACAGAACACCTGCACGCTGACCAGATCGTCCATCGTCATGCCGGCCTCGCCGAGGACGGCGGCGATCTGGTCCAGCACGTTGCGGGCCTCGTCGCGGGCGTCGGCGGGGGGCGCCCCGGTCGCGGGGTCGAGACCGAGCCGGCCGGCCAGATAGATGGTGTCGCCGACCTGAACGGCGTCGCTGAACAACGGATTGGGCGCCGTCCGGCCGGGCAGGTTCACCGCCCTCCGCTCCGTGTCGGGCTGGGCCGTCACCCCGCCCAGCCCGCCGGCGCCGAGACCGCCGACCACGAGACCCGCCGCAAAGATGCGCATCGTCTTCATCACGATTCTCCCTCCATGACCAGGACCGTCGACCCGGTCGTCTGGCGCGCCTCCAGCCGGCGGTGCGCCTCGGCAGCGTCCTCGAGTGGCAGCGCGAGGCTCACGTCGACCTTGACGGCGCCGCTGGCGACCACCTCGAACAGGTCGCGGACGGCCGCCTCCAGCTCCGCCCTCGTCCCGACGTAGCTGGCCAGCGTCGGACGGGTCAGGAACAGCGACCCCTTGGCGGCCAGCAACCCCGGACTGAAGGGCTCCACGGCCCCCGAGGCGTTGCCGTAGCTGACCATGAGCCCCCGCGGCCGCAGGCAGTCGAGGGACGCGGCGAAGGTGTCCTTCCCGACCGAATCGAAGACCACCGGCACGCCGGCCCCGCCGGTCAGCGCCCGCACCCGCTCGACGACGTCCTCGCGGGTGCGCACGATGGGGTGGTCGCAGCCGTGGGCCCGGGCCAGCTCGGCCTTGGCGTCGCTGCCGACGGTGCCGATGACCGTCGCGCCCAGATGCCTGGCCCATTGGCACGCGATGAGGCCCACCCCCCCGGCGGCGGCGTGCAGCAGGATGGTGTCGCCCGGCTGGACGGGATGGATGCGCCGCAGGAGGTACTGCACGGTGCATCCTTTCAGCATCATCGCCGCCGCCTGCCGATCGCTGACGGCGTCGGGCAGCCGAACGAGACGCGCGGCCTCGATGACCCGCCGCTCGGTGTAGCTGCCGAAGCTCATGCAGTACGCGACCCGGTCGCCGACCGCGGCCTCCGTCACCCCGTCGCCGACCGCCTCCACCACGCCGGCCGCTTCGTTGCCGATGATCGCCGGCCATCCCGGCACCGGATACAGGCCGGTCCGGTGATAGACGTCGATGAAGTTCACCCCGACCGCGGTCTGGCGGACGAGGGCCTGACCGGGCCCCGGCGAGCCGGGGTCGGTCTCTTCCCACCGCAACACGTCGGGGCCGCCGTGCTCGTGAATGCGAATCGCTCTCGTCATGTCCGCTCTCGTCCCCGGCCGCGGCCAGGGGTTCCGCCGCGCCGGAGCACCGCCGCACGCCGAACCCCTGCCGGCGCACCCGCGCGGCTGCCGCCGCCGCGCCGGACCGCCCGCACGGGGTTCGCCTCGGGGAGCGGCGGCGGGCGTCGCGGCCCGGAGATCATACCGCGGTCCGGCCGATTCCCGGCCGCCGCCCGGCTCGGCGGCGCCGCCGTCGATGCCGCGCGTCCGATCCGCCGCCGACCGGCGCCAGCCGGAACCCCCGGTCCCGCCCGCCCCGCCCCGGGGATTTCGTCACGGCCGGGCCGCCGGGCGCCGGCGCCGGGACGCGGCGTCTGGTCTTCGCGGCGCGGGTCGGGTACGATGCGGGGCATCGGCGCCGCGTCGGCGGCCCCTCGCCGACCGGCGGCCGCGCGAAGAGCCTCGAACCCGTGACCACTGCATCGGCGGCCGAGACCGCCCCGACCGAAGCGCGCTCCGCCTTCGACGCCCAGTCCCCGCCCGACCCGGCCCTGGCGGCCGACTGCGTGCACTGCGGGTTCTGTCTGCCGACGTGCCCCACCTACCTGCTCTGGGGCCGGGAGACCGATTCGCCGCGGGGCCGCATCGTCCTCATCAAGGGAGGCATCGAGGGCCGGACGGCGGTCACCGACCGTTTCGCCCGCCACTTCGACACCTGCCTGGGATGCATGGCGTGCGTCACCGCCTGCCCGTCGGGCGTGCAGTACGACAAGCTGCTCGAGGCCACGCGCCCGCAGATCGAACGGCTGGCCACCCGGTCATGGGCGGACCGGCTGTTCAGGCGCCTGATCTTCTCGCTGTTCCCCTATCCCCGGCGCCTGCGCCTGGGTATCGGCAAACTCTGGGCGTATCAGCGGCTCGGAGCGCAGCGGCTGGTCCGCGCGAGCGGCCTGCTGAACCTGCTGCCCGCCCGTCTGCGCGCGATGGAGGCGCTGCTGCCCCCGGTGTCGCTGAGCAGCGGGTGGACGCGGCCGCCGGCCCGGACGCCCGCGGCGGGAACCCCGCGGCGGCGGGTCGGCCTGCTGCTGGGATGCGTGCAGCGGGTCTTCTTCGACGAGGTCAACCGCGCGACCATCCGGGTGCTGGCGGCGGAAGGCTGCGAAGTGGTCGTCCCCCGCGCACAGGGCTGCTGCGGCGCCCTGATGCTCCACGCGGGCCTCGACGAGGACGCGGCGGACGTGGCGCGCCGGTTCATCGACGCGTTCGAAGCCGAGGCCGCCGACGTCGACACCCTCGTCGTCAACGCCGCCGGCTGCGGCTCGACGCTGAAGGATTACGGCCACCTGCTGCGCGGCGACCCCGTCTACGCCGAGCGCGCCCGCGCTCTCGCGGACAAGTGCAGGGACGTTTCGGAGCTGCTCGACGAGCTGGAGCCGCGGGCGCCGCGCCATCCGCTGCCGCTGCGCATCGCCTGGCACGACGCCTGCCACCTGCAGCACGCGCAGGGGGTGAGCCAGGAGCCGCGGCGGGTGCTCGCCGCGATCCCCCGTCTCACCCTGTGCGAGGTTCCGGAGGCGGGCATCTGCTGCGGCTCGGCCGGCATCTACAACCTGGTGGAACCCGAGACGGCGCGGGAACTGGGAGACCGCAAGGCGCGCCATATCCGGAGCACCGGAGCGGAAGCCGTCGTGTCCAGCAACCCGGGCTGCCTGCTCCAGATCGCGGAGCGCCTGGAATCGTGCGGACACCGGCCGCCCACCTACCACCTCGTCCAGCTCGTGGACGCGTCCATCCGTGGCGCGGCGCTGCCGTCGTAGCAGCGCCGGAGACGCAACGGGGAAAGGGCCCAGCCGTTTCTCATTCGTGGAGTCGGAACCACTTTGCCAGGGCCATACCGGCTGGGCCCGGGCCCTCGCACCCTGTGCGAACGGGTACCTGGTTGGACACCGGCTGGCGCGATTTGCCCAGCTCCAACGCCGACGAGCCCGCTCTTCGCAGACGCGCCACCCACCTCGTCCCCTTCGGCCGCCGGCCGGCCGCTCACAGACCGCCGGGTCCGCGGCCCGGATTGAGGATCCCGCGGGGGTCGAACCGGCGCTTGACCTGCCGCATCAGCGCGGAGCCGTCACCGATCGGCCCCCACACGTCCACCAGGCTGCGCAGTTCCCCGCCGGCCTGCCGAACGACGGCGCTGCCGCGGCCGGGGTCGATGCGGTCGCGCAGCGCGCGTACGAGGGACGCCTGCGCGGACGCGGCGCCGGCCAGACGGAGATACAGCACCCCCAGCCCGGCCCGGCCGACGATCTCGCAGTCGAGCGACAGCCGGCGTGCGGTCTCGTCGAGCCACTCCAGGGTGGCCGGGAGGTCGCTCGGCAGGACCACGAGCTTGACGATGGTCCCCCCGCCCCGGAATACGCGGGCCTCGTGACGGCGCCATGCCGCGGCCTCGTCCGCATCCGCCAGCACCACGGCGGCGCCGCCGCCGTCACGCACCAGCGCCGCCACCGCCGCGGCCTGCTGCTCGGCCACCGCCTCGATCGACTCGAAGCGCACGAGCATCGTCGCCGGCGGCCACGCGATCTCCACCGCGGTCGGAGCCGCCCCGTGAGCGAGCAATCCGGCCGCGACCCGGCCGACCGCACCGACCTCGGAGAGCGTCACGCGCACGGTGCGCGACGCCTCGGCCACCGGGGCCAGCTTGAAGGTGGCGGTCAGAATGACCCCGAGACAGCCGAACGACCCGGTCAGCAGCCGGGCCAGGTCGTAGCCGGCGACGTTCTTGACCACGATGCCGCCGCTCTTGGCGGCGACTCCATCGGCCCGCGCCAGGGTCATCCCGATAATCAGGTCCCGCGGCGCGCCGTGGCGCTGCCGCCGCGGCCCGCTGTCGTTCGCGGCCACGATGCCGCCGACGGTCGCCCGCTCGGCATGGGGCGCATCCAGGGGCAGCCACTGGCGGTGCGCGGCCAACGCGGCGTTGACGTCGGCGAGCACCGCGCCGGCCTGCACCGTGGCCGTCAGATCGCCGTGCCGGTGGCTCTCCACACGGTCGATGGCCCTGGTCGACAGCAGCACGTCGACCGCCTGCACCGGAGCCCCCCACCCCAGCTTCGTCCCGCCGCCGCGAACCACGACCGAGCGGCCGTGCTCGGACGCCCATCCCAGCACCGAGACCGCCGCGTCGGGCGACGCCGGCTCGGCCACGACCGCCGGCATGACGCCGTCGATCGCGTCGACGTCGGCGCCGGGCCGGGCCACTCCCTCCCCGGCGCAGCCGTCGATCTGGCTGATCAGCGCGTCCCGCGGCTCCGCGACCTCGACCATGAACCTTCTGGAGGAGAACCCTACAGCCGCGCGGCGAGGCCGGCCGCCTCCGCCGGGTGGGCGCGGTAGGGCCCGGGCACCTCCCCGCACAACCGGGGGGTCGGCAGCAGCTTGTCCGGGTTGCAGATCCCGGCGGGGTCGAACGCCTGGCGGAGGAGCCGCATCGTCGCCAGGTCGGCGTCGTCGAACATCTTCGGCATGTGGCAGGCCTTGTCGGCGCCGATGCCGTGCTCGCCCGTCAGCGATCCCCCGGCGTCCAGGCAATAGGAGAGGATCTCGGTGGCGGCCTCCTCCGCCAACTCCGCCTGCCCCTCGACCGCGTCGTCGTAGCAGACCAGCGGATGCAGGTTGCCGTCGCCGGCGTGGAACACGTTGCCGATGGTGAGCCCCGACCGCCGTTCCAGGTCCCGGATGCGGCGGAGGACCTCGGGAAGGGTGCTGCGGGGAATCACCCCGTCCTGCACGTAGTAGCTGGGGGCGACCCGTCCCATCGCCGCGAACGCCGCCTTCCTGCCCCGCCAGATGCGGGCTCTCTGCGCTTCGTCGCGCGCGACCTGCACGCCCCAGGCCCGGTTCCGGCCGCAGATCGCCTCGATCTGCTCGAACAGCGCCGCCACCTCCGGCCGCGGCCCGTCGAGCTCGACGATCAGCACCGCCTCGGCGTCGGGAAACCCGGGGCTGACCGCGGCCTCGGCCGCGCGGATGGTCGTCCGATCCATCATCTCGATGGCGGCGGGAATGATGCCCGCGGCGATGACGTCGGAGACCGCGTTCCCGGCCGCGTCGGTCGAATCGAACGCGGCCAGCAGCGTGCGCACCGACTCGGGACGGCGCAGCAGCCGCAGGGTCACCTTCGTCACCACCGCGAGGGTGCCTTCCGACCCCACGAGCACCCCGAGGAGGTCGAGACCGGGACTGTCCAGCGCCGGCCCCCCGAGATGCACCATCTCGCCGTCGGACAGCACCGCCTCGACCCCGACCACGTGGTGCACGGTGAAGCCGTACTTGAGACAGTGCGCGCCCCCGGAGTTCTCGGCCACGTTGCCGCCGATCGAGCAGATGACCTGGCTCGACGGATCGGGCGCGTAGTAGTAGCCGTCGGACGCCACCCGGCGGGTGACCTCCAGGTTCATGATGCCCGGTTCGACCGTGATCCGCTGGTTCGGAACGTCGACGTCGATCACCCGGTTCATGCGGGTCATGACGATCAGCACTCCGTCGGGATGCGGCAGGGCCCCGGCCGAGAGTCCCGTACCCTGCCCCCGCGCCACGAACGGCACCCGGGCGCGGTGACAGCACCGCACCACCTCCCGGACCTGCTCGGCCGTATCGGGAAGCACCGCCGCCCGGGGACGCGAGCGGTGCGAGACCAACCCGTCCGACTCGTAGGTCGACAGCTCGCCCTCGTCCCGCACGAGGTGGTCGGGTCCGACGATCCGCTCGAGTTCGGCGAGAAAACGTGCGTCCACGGGCATGAGGCCGGGCCTCCCCTCTGCGGCTGGCCGGGTCACGGCCGGGCGTACTGATCGATGACGTTCTCGATCGCCCGGCTGCAGACACGGCAGAAGCCGACCGGATTGCGGGTGAACATGATGCAGTCGACCTCGGAGCGATACAGCCCGGTCGGCTCGTAGGACGCCCCCTCGAACGCCCCGACGCGCCCCGCGTACGGCATGCCTGCGAGCAGTGCGGTCTCCCGCTCCATCTGCTCGGTGAACAACCGATCCATGACCGTCTCGGCCACGCCTTCCGCCCGCAACGCGCCGCGGCGCCGCTGTGCTTCGACGCTGCCGGCCTCGAACGCGGTCTTGTCCCACGGCGTCGGCACCGGAGTGTCCGGCTGTATCAGATCGCCCCACTTCACACGTTCCGGATCGTGGAGGGCGGTGACGTTCGGCTCCCACGGCTCGGGATGGAACGCCGCCCCGGTCTCGTAGGCGACGTCGGAAGTGTAGTACTCGTCGGCCAGTCCCGCGAAGTGATGACCGAACTCGTGGATGAACACGTACTCGGCAAAGCCGGCGTCGGCGGCCGCCGTGGCCTGGAAGTTGAATATCCCGCCGCCGCCGTACTGCTCGTCGTTGACGAGGATCTCGATGAACTCGTAGGGCGCGGCCGAGGCGGCGTCCCGGAGCGCCCGGTTGTCGTAGGTGAGCACGTAGCGCTCGGAATCGAAGATGTTGTACTGGACGGACAACGGTGTACGGCGGAACTCGCCGGCGCGGGGACGGGTTACCCCGGACTCCGCCGACGGCAGGTCGAGCCCCCACACGTTGAAGTCGCTCTTGCGGCCGCGGAAGGGCTCCTCCTCGAACAGGGCGTTCACGAGACGGGCGGCGTCGGCGTGGAACTTGGGGATCTCCGCCGCCGTGTACCCCTCGCCGATCACCAGCAGATCGACCTTCTCCGACGGCGGGCCGTTCTCGAACACCGGCCATACGACGCCAGCGGGACGGCGATCGGCGGGGTTGACGAACCTGGAGGCGGGGTCGATGACCGTGGACCAGCGTTCGCGGAAGCCGTTGTCCGCATCGCGGCCCTTGAGCACGACCTGGACCGGGACCCGCGGCCACGGGAACCGCAACGACTCGTGAAAACTGCGATGCGCCTCCCGATATTCCGGGGTCGTCTCCCATTCTCCGTAGATGGACGCGAACCCCCGCGAGTACAGGACCCGGTTCGTGCGCAGGTCGATCACTTCGAACCGGTACTTTCCCAGATTCAGGTCGTCGAGCAGCCGCGTACGGCTGCCGGCCCACGGCCCGTCCGACACCACCTGGTCGAGCGCGAACAGCTCCTGCCCCAGACCGCCCGAATGGACGTAGTCCACCCGCATGGTCTTGTCCAGGAAGTACGCGTCGAACCCCGGTTGCTGCCCGACCACGACGTCCGCGCGAGCCGCCGCGGCCACGATGACCACGCCGGCGAGGAGACCGGTACGCATGCGCATCATGCCGCCATTCTAGCCCAAGTTTTAACAGCCTGAAAATCCAGCCCTTTAGAATCAACGGTTTACACCGAAAAATACCTCAGTGGCACTACAAAACGATCGGTAAACCGGCGAGAGCAGCCGTTCAGATGACAGTCTTGCGCACACCGCCGGGTGATCAACGACAATTATTGGCCGGTCGGCGAGGGCGAGATCGGCGCGGGGCCTTGCTCCACCCGCCACGCGCGGACCCACGGCCGGGGGTGGCGCACGCGGAGGACCTTCCCAGGGACGGTTACGGGCGGGACCATGCCACCCCGCGGCCGTGGCGCACGCGGGAGGACCCGTTCGCCGGCGTGTGGAAGTCGGAGATCGTGCCGCAGTTGGCGGCCGACACCGACGGCCGGCTGCAGGTGCTGACGCTGCCGCATCTGCTGTTCGAGTGGGTGCTGAGCTATAACGGGAGCGCCGGCTCGATGCTGCGACCGACCCTGGACCGGCGGCCGGTGACGAGGATTCCGGCGGGCGCCTCTCGTCCCGCCGGCGCCCGCGCCGCCCAGGGTGGCTGAACGGCGGGCCGGCGCCGCGGCCGCGCGACGCCGGCCCGCCCGTCCGATCCGTCGGTGCGGAAGGCGCTACGGCCGCAGCTCGCGGCCCTGCCGCTCGAGCTCGCGCGCGCCCGCGAGGATGCCGTAGAGACCGATGTTGCCTTCGTGGCACGCGTACTCGAAGAGCGGGCCGTCGGTACGGCGGAACGGCATCAGCACCGTGTACGGCGCGGTGTACACCGTGGGATCGGTGACCGTGTACTCGTAGGCCACCCGGTCCGGCGATATCCGCGTGAACCGCTCGACGAGGTGCTTGTTCGGACTCGTGCCGCGGCTCTCGCCGCCCCGGAACCCGGTGGTCTCGACCACGAACGTCTCACCTTCCCAGTGGCCGCGCGACACCCCCGAGAACTGCTTGAACGGGGGTTTGGCGACGTCGCCGACGGGGATGATGCGGGCGTTGTGCACCATCTCGTTGAGGATCACGACGTGATCCTCGGTCTGGAAGATCATCACGTTGTTGTTGTACGCGCTGGACGACATCGGAGGACCGGCGTTGAAACCCATGATGCAGCGGTCCATCAGGCTGCGGTTCTCGTACGAGTCGTACATGTGCTCGCGCCGCCAGGCCGCGCGCTCGCGCGCCGCCTGCTGCGCTTCCGGGGTCCGGGACGGAAGCCGCCCGTTCGGTGGATCGATGACGAGCGACGTCCGCTTGTCGTCGGTCAGGTCGACCCCCCGCTCGTACCAGAACTCGTTGTAGGACAGCACGCCGCCTTCCGAACGCGGCGCATACCCGGCGCTCCGCGCGCCCGCGATGGGGTCGAAGAGGTCGCGGTTTTGCCGGGTGCGCTCCGACGCCTCGAACGCGGCGGCGGTCTCCGGGTCCAGGGTCTCCTGGTCCGCGAACTGCTGCGGGCGCTGGAGCGGGGTCAGCGTCCTGAACGTGAATATTCCGGAAATGTCCGGGTCGCCATGCGGCCTGCGCATGGGCGTCGTCGGTTCCTCGGACTGCGCCGGGGCGGGGGGGGCGAAGGCCAGGACGACGGCCGCGGTGAGCAGCCCGGCGACGCATTTCGTCTTCATCGGTGGATCTCCTGCGGGTATGGCGCCGCGGTCGTCGGCGCGTCGATCGCGTTGGCTCTGGAACCGGCCGGCGTTCCGGCGCTGGAGCGCCGACCCTGCCGCCTCGGGCGAACGGGCAGCCCGGACCGCACACAAGTTCGGATCGCCAGCATACGCAGCCGGCAACCCTAATGCAAGCCCGCGGCGCCGGCGGCCGCCCGGGGCTCCTTGCCGTCCCCGTTCCGCCGCCCCGGTTTCGGCCGGCGTCAACGCGCGTCCAGGCTGACCATCGTCGCACGGAACGGTGAGCGCCCTCCGCTCGGTAGTGCTACGATGTTCAGCCGGCAGCATGAGACCAGACCCGCCCGGGGCAGATCGGTTGTGCTGCGCTGTTCAGCCGGCAACATGAGACCAGACCCGCCCGGGGCAGAGGGCGAGACCATGGGTACGCGGCGGGGCCGCCCGCGGGTGTGCTCGGAGACCTGTTAAAGGCAGACTGGAGGGAACGTGGCCGAAATCTGGCCGGCGATCGCCGCCATCGCGACGGTAGGGATGGTGTGGTTTGGCGCCCGAAAGGATGCCCGTGAAGTGAAGGACGAACTCACCAGGACGATCAAAGAACCCATGATCGCCAGCCTGAAGAATCTCGAGGCATCGATTGAGAACTTGCGGCAGGACCAGCGGGCCGATACCGAGAAGATCGAAAAGCGGTTGCACAGCGTGGAAGAGCACCTGCGGGCTGGCGCCGGCGGACGAAATCGCTGATCTTCCGCAAACCCCATGCCGACAGGACCGGAAATCGCCGGCCGCCTTCACCGACGCCCTGCCGGGCGCCCTGCGGCGCGGGGTTCCGCCACGGGCCGTTACCCGTCGTCCGGGCCGTTCTCGCCCCGCCAGTAGCGTTCCTCGATCTCCTCGATCTCTTCCTCGCTCAGGCCGAAGTAGTGGCCGAACTCGTGAATGACGGTCTCGCCGATGGCGCGGACGACGTCGTCCTCGTGCTCGCAGTCCTCGAGGATGGGCCGCCGGTAGATGGATATCCGGTCGGGCAGCACGTTCCCGTGGGTCCAGTCCCGTTCCGGCAGCGGCGTCCCCTGGTAGAGGCCGTACAGCGTGTCCGGGGGTTCGACGTCCATCTCCGCCAGCAGCTCCGGCGGCGGCGCGTCCTCCACCACCACCGCGACGTTGGCCATCTCCCGGCGAAACCGCGCGGGGATGCCGCGCACGGCGCGGTCCACGAGTCGTTCGAACTGCTTGCGGGTCATGGGGCGGCGGAAGCGGGCTCCACGGGCCGGATGCGCATACGATGCCATTCTCCCGCGTCAGTCAATCGTCGGGCGCACCGCACCTGGTCCGGAAGTCGCCGGCGAACGCCGGGCCGCCCTCGCGGGCGCCGGATCAGCGCACGGCGGCGTCGACGCCTTCCTCGCCCTCCGAGCGGGCGATGACGGCGGCCCCGCACGAGTCGCTGAAGACGTTGATGGCGGTGCGGTACATGTCGAGGGGGCGGTCGATGGCGAGCATCGCGAGCACGATGGCCTCCGCCTGCGGGTGGCCGCCCAGCCCGATGGCGTCGAGGACGATGAAGATCACCACCAGGCCCGCCGAGGGCACCGCGGCGGCCCCGATCGACGCGAGCAGCGCCGTCATCACCGCCACCACCTGGGCGCCGAGCGACAGGTCGAATCCGATCACCTGGGCGATGAAGAGCGCCCCCACGCACTCGAAGACCGCGGTCCCGTCCATGTTCACCGTGGCCCCCATGGGGAGGACGAACGACGACACCTTGTTCGAGACCCCCACCCGGTCCTGAACCGTCCGCATCGTCACCGGGAGGGTCGCGGCCGACGAGCTGGTCGAGAAGGCGATCAGCAGCGGGTTGCGCAGGTTCTTGAAATGGACGGCGGGAGAGATGCGCCCGAGCGCGATCAGGACGATCGGCAGGGTGACGAAGAGGTGGATGGTGAGTCCCGTCCCCACCGTGAAGAAGTACCGGAGGAGGGGCGCGAACGACTCGAACCCGGTGGTGCCGACCATCCGCGTGATGAGCGCGAACACTCCGATGGGGAGCAGGGTGACGATGCCGGAGGTCAGCGCGACCATCGCCTGGAAGAACGCGTCGAAGAACCCGAGCAGGGTGGTGCGGGCGCCGTCCGCCTTCAGCGTGGTGATCGCGGCGCCGAGGACGATGCTGAAGAAGATGACCGGCAGCATGTCGCCGGCGGCGGCCGACGACAGCACGTTGGGCGGCACGACGTCGAGGAGCAGGTCGCCCCCCGAGGTCGGGATGTCGAGCGCGGGCATCTCGCCGCCCGCCGCCGCGTCGCCGAGCGAGGCCCCGACCCCCGGGCGGAACAGGTTGACGACGATCAGGCCGGTGGACGCGGCGAGGAAGCTCGTCAGCAGGTAGTAGCCGAGCGTCTTGCCGAAGAGGCGTCCGATGGCCCGCCCGCCCCCGATGGAGGCGACCCCGGAGATGATGGACGCCATGACCAGGGGGACGATGATCATGCGCAGCAGGCGCATGAACAGGTCGCCGATCCAGCCGACGGCGTCGGCCGCGGCCTCGCCGAAGACCATGCCGGTCAGGGCGCCGAGGAGCATGGCGCCGAGCACCTGCCAGTGGAGCTTGAGATACCAGAGCCGGTCTTGGTTGATGTCCATGGTGTCAGCAGCCCGTGGTGAAGTCCCGCTGCGCTGCCGCTCTCGATGCGACGCGGGGTTCCGCCACGGCGGTCAGGGGCGCTCGCGGGGGTTCGCGGTCGCGACGGGTGACCACTCCCGGGCGCGTCGCTCGGCCGCGGCGAGCTGGCCGGGCGCGAGCTGCCGGGCGACGACGGCGCGCGCCTGCAGCAGGCGGTCGCGCGCCTCCCCGGCCGCCTGGCCCGCCGCGAGGGTGAGCCACAGGTACGCGGCGGCCGGATCCCGCGGCACGCCGTCGCCGTTCGCGTACATGACCCCGAGGTTCCGCTGCGCGGCCGGGTCGCCCCGGTCGGCGGCCCGGCGGAACCAGCGCGCCGCCTCGGCCGCGTCCCGCCCCACGCCGGTCCCGCTATCGTAGCTCATCCCCAGGTTGAACTGCGCCCGGACGTGCCCCTGCTCGGCCGCGAGGCGGACGAGCCGCACCGCCTCCTCGGGGTCCCGCGCCACCCCCCGGCCGTTGAAGTGCATGTTCGCCAGCGCGAACTGCGCCTCGGCGTGGCCCTGGCCGGCCGCGCGCCGCATCCAGGCGACGGCCGCCGCGTCGTCCTCGGGAACCCCGGCGCCGGCGTCGAGGAGATAGCCCAGGGTGACCTGGGCGGCGGGGTCGCCCTGGACCGCCGCGAGGCGGTACCAGCGCGCGGCGAGGGCGAGGTCGCGGCCGACGCCCGAACCGGTCTCGTACATGCTGGCGAGGGTGACCTGCGCCGCGGGGTTGCCCTGCGCCGCGGCCAGCCGCACCCAGTGGGCCGCCCGCGCGCGGTCCGGCCGGACGCCGCGCCCGTTGTAGTGCATCCGGCCGAGGTTGAACTGCGCCTCGGCGTGGCCCTGGTCGGCGGCGCGCCGGAACCAGCGGACCGCCTCCACGTCGTCGCGGCCGACGCCGGCCCCTCGGGCGTACATCCGTGCCAGCCGGAACTGGGCCTCCCAGTGGCCCTGGTCGGCGGCGCGCCGGAACCAGCGGACCGCCTCGGCGTCGTCCTCGGGGACCCCGAGTCCGGCGTCGTAGCGCACTCCGAGTCCGTGCTGGGCCCCGGCGTGCCCCTGCTCGGCCGCCATGCGGTACCAGTGCGCGGCCCGCGCGTCGTCCCGGGGGACGCCGGCGCCGGCGACGTGGAGACGGCCGAGGTTGAACTGCGCCGCCGCATCGCCCGCCTCCGCCCGGGCGCGCAGCTCCGGGACGTCCCGCTGGGCGAGGGCCGGCGCCGCGAGCAGCCCCGCGGCGGCGGCGGTTGCGAGCGTTCGCAGCAGCCCGTGGTGGAACGCCCGCGCCGCGCCGCGCCCCGAAGGGCGCCAGGGAACGCCGAGGGCGCCGGCGGACAGAGAACGTCCGGCGGACAGAGAACGTCCGGCGGACAGAGAACGTCCGGCGGACAGAGAACGTCCGGCGGACAGAGAACGTCCGGCGGACAGAGAACGTCCGGCGGACGAGGCGCGAGAAGGGCGCATGGCGGGCATGTGTCTCGACCGCGGACCGCAGGAACGGTCCGACGAACGACGCGGTCAGGCGCGGCGCATCGCCGCCCGCAATGCCGCGGGGCGTTCCGCCGCGGGCGGCTATCTCGCGGCGGGAACCGCCGCGCTCGCGACGATGCCCGCGCCTTCCTCGACGGTGATCGTCCGGTCCGCGGGGACGGCGCCGAGCCGGTCCACCCGGCCGCTCGGCCACGTGACCTCGACCGCGTCGGCCCGCGTCCGGGCGCCGAGGCCGAAGGTCACCGCGAGCTCGCTCTGCGACAGGTAGCTGGACCCCGTCCTGACCCGTTGCCACCGGGTGCGCCCCCCGGCCGTCACGTCGATGCGGGCCCCGACCCCGTCGCGGTTCGACGCCGTGCCCACGGTCCGGATGCGCAGCATGCGGTTCGCGTTGCCCCCGTCGTTGCGGAGCAGCCGCGGCCGCCCCCCGTTGGCGGTGACCAGCACGTCGAGGTCGCCGTCGCGGTCGAAGTCGGCGTAGGCGGCGCCGCGCCCCACCTGGGGGACCGCGAGGGCGGTGCCGGGGGCGTCCACCTCCTCGAACCGCCCGCCGTCGTTGCGGAACAGTTGCGGCGGCTGCGCGTAGGTGATGCGGGTCTGCACCCGTTCGACGTCGTCGGCGACGTGCCCGTTGGCGGCGAAGACGTCCGGCCAGCCGTCGAGGTCGAAGTCGAAGAAGAAGCACCCGAACGTCAGGGTCGGCAGGGTCGCCCGGCCGATGGCCGAGCGCGGCCCCTCGTCGATGAACAGGCCGTTGCCCTCGTTGTGGTAGAGGGCCATCATCTCGGTGGAGAAGTGGCCGATCACGAGGTCGGGCCGGCCCGATCCGTCGTAGTCGGCGGCGTCGGCGCCCATGCCCGCGCGGGCCACCCCCGCGTCGCTGAACGCCACCCCCGCGAGCACCCCGACGTCCTCGAAGGTGCCGTCGCCCCGGTTCTCGAAGAGCTGGTCGGGCTGGGTGTCGTTGGCGACGAACAGGTCCATCCAGCCGTCGTCGTCGTGGTCGAGCATGACGGCGCCCAGCGCCTTCGACGAGGGGGCGCGCACGCCGGCCGCCTCGGTGACGTCCTCGAAGGTGGAGTCTCCCCGGTTGCGGTACAGGGTGCCGCTCTGGCCCTGGTACGACTCGGGCGTGCAGTACGACTTGGCGTCGCCGGTCAGCGAGCAGAACAGGTCGGTTTCCGGCGTCCAGCGCACGTAGTTGCCGACGAACAGGTCGAGGTGCCCGTCCCGGTCGTAGTCGAACCACAGGGCGGCGGTGGAGAACCCGGGGTCGCCGACCCCCGCCGCTTCGGTGACGTCGGTGAAGGTGCCGTCGCCGGCCCCCCGGAACAGGCGGTTGGGGCCGAGCGCGGTGAGATAGACGTCGACGTGTCCGTCGTTGTCGAAGTCGGCGGCGGCCCCCCCGAGGCCGTACAGCGCGGCGTCGAGCCCCGATCCGCGGGTGACGTCGGTGAACGTCCCGTCCCCGTCGTTGCGGTACAGCGCGGCGGGGGTCGCCGCCTCGTTCCGCCCGGGCCAGGGAGCGCCGTTGACGAGCAGCAGGTCCTGCCAGCCGTCGCCGTCGGCGTCGAGCCAGAGCGCGCCCGAGCCGAAGGTCTCCGGCATGTACTTGGCCCCGAAGGCGCCGGTGTTGTGGGTGAAGCGGATGCCGGCGGATTCGGTGACGTCGGTGAAGACGACCGGGGTGTTCGCAACGAGGACGAGGGTGGAGGCCGATGCGAGGCCGAGGGCGAGAAGACGGGTCATGGCGTCAGGGACGGAACGCGGCCGCGGTCAGGCCCGGCGGCCGGGAATCCGGTCATCGTGTCAGGGGCGGCCGGCCGCGCCCCGGTGCTCGTGGATGGCCTGCCGTTCGTTGTTGTCTTCGGGCGAGGCGCGGCGGAACGCCCCGGTGATGGCCTGGGCGGCCTCGTCGGCCTTGAACCGTTCGTACAGCGCGCGCTCCCGCATCGCCTCTTCCCGGTTGCCCGCGCCCCGATGCGCCAGCATCAGATTGTAGTGGGCGGAGACGTCCTCGGGGTCTATCGCGAGCACCGCTTCGTAGGTGGCGATGGCCGCATCGTACTGCCGGTCGAGGAACTGCAGGCGCCCGATCTGGCCGAGCACGACGCGGTCGCGCGGATACTGCTCGCGCGCCGCCGTCAGGTGCTCCAGCGCTTCCTCGTAGCGGCCCAGCGCGCGCAGGGCGGTCCCCAGGAAGAAGTGGGCGCGGGCGAGGCCCGGCTCGAGGGCGAGCGCCCGCTCGAGCAGCGGGATCGCGGCGTCGACGTCACCCTCCTGGAGCCGGGCCCGCGCCGCGTTCACGGGTCCGTCCGGATAGTCGGGGTCGATGGCCATCACCCGGCGGAAAGCCGCCTCCGCGCCGCGCAGGTCGCCCTGCAGCAGGAGGCCGATGCCGTAGTCGTTCCAGCGCTCCCGCAGCCGCGCGCCGCCCGGCCGCGGGGCCGGGGGGGGCGGCAGCGGCGCGTCCGCGTCGATGACCGTCAGGGTCGCGGCGGCTTCCGCCATCACCGTGGTGGGGATGTCGGGGATCGCCTTCACCGCCCCCGACACGCCGCTCGTGTCCCCGGTGAACACCCACCGTCCGTCGTCGTGGCCGCTGCCGACCGACGGCGCCGGCTCCGACGGGTCGCGCACGCCGGCGTACGCCCACTGGGTGAACCACCACGCGAACTTCCGGTAGTTGACCCGGGCCCGCAGGGTGATGCGGTCGCCCGCGTCGTCGGGAATCCGGAGCCGGTAGTGGACGGTGTCGGCCGCGCCGGGGGGGATCAGCCGCACGTAGGCGACGGACCGCGTCGCCCAGGCGTTCCGCTTGTTGATGGGGTTGCCGTGCGCGTCGAGCTGCAGGCTGCGGTAGAAGTGGGCGCCGGGGTCCACCGGCCCGCTGCCCCCGTCGGCCGCCTCGCCGCTGTGGAGCAGCACGCGGCCCCGGTCGTCCACCGCTTCCAGCTCGACCCAGACGTCGAAGGCGTCGACCGTGCCCCCCGGAAAGAAGTGGCCCACGTTGCGGGTGCGGACCACGACCTCGAGGCGCACCGACTCGCCGCGCCGCACGGCCACCGGGGCGAGGTCGAGCGGGGCGATCACCTCGGCCGGCGCGGGTCCGCCCGGCAGCCGCCGGCCGGCCCCGAACTGAAGCGACTCCTCGCCGACCGCGAACGTGCTCGACAGGGCCGGCTCGCCGCCCGGCCGGACCGCCGCCGCGGCGGCCTGCGCCTCGGCCGCGCGGGTGATGCCGAACACGTCTATCGACACCTGTCCGGCCCGCAGGAAGTCCTGCACGGCCGCGAGCTGCTCCGGGTCGCGGTTGACGAACGGCAGCGCGGTGTTGGCGCCCGGGAAGCGGTGCGACCGCACGTAGCCGTCGCGCGCGGCGGGGTCGTCGGAGCGCACCAGGGGCATGTGGCACGAGCTGCAGGTCTGCGGCGTCTCCGGATAGTAGAACGACCGGGCGCCCTGCCCGGAGACCCCCGACGCCTGCCAGTTGTCGTACTCGTTGAACCCCCGCACCCACCGGTAGTCGTTGACCGGCGCGTCGAGGTGCACCTTGTGGCACGACGAGCAGAACTCGGCGCTCTGCTCGCGGTGGAACGGCTTCATGAACGTGTCGCGGTGGGGCCCGGGGGCCAGCCGCAGCAGCAGATCGTGCAGGGTCCGCAGCAGCGGCCGTTCGCTCGTCGCGAGGCCGTGCAGCGGGGGGTACTCGATGGTGAAGTCGCCCTGGCCCATGGTGCTGCCGACGTGCGCGATGGAGTGGCACGACGTGCAGCCGAGCCCGGCCTGCGCCTCCGGGGTGTCGATCTGCTCCGCTATCGGCTGGTCGAAGCGTCCGTTGAAGAACACCGCGTGGTCGTGGCAGCCGGCGCACCACTTCGACGGGGTGGTGCCCACGACCTCCTGCATGTACTCGATGGACCGCCGGTACCACTGGTTGTTGAACGACGAGAAGTGGTGGGCCGAGGCGTTCCACTGGTCGTAGACGTCGGCGTGGCACCGGCCGCAGGCCGCGCTGTCGAGGAAGAAGTCGGCGGGAATGACGCCGCCGGTGGTCGTCGTGGCCGACGACGGCGCGAAGGGGCTCGAAGCGCCGGCGCCCTCTTCGGCCATGCTCGCGGGCGGGCGGACGGGGTTCGTGATGCGGTGGGCTTCGCGCCATTCCGCGTCGCGCGCCGCCCGCAGCAGGGGCGCGCTCATGCCGGCGGCGGCGGCGGCGGCCAGGCCGATGCGGACGGCCCACGTCCACCCGCGGGTCCCGAAGGGCGTGCGCCACAGGCGGACGCCCCACAGGACCGCGCCGGCCGCCGACACCGCCACGTGGACCTGCAGCAGCCAGGCGTGGTCGCGGGTGGCCCCGACGGCGGCCACCGCCAGCCCCAGGGCCAGCCCCGCCGCGAGCAGGCCGAGCCCCGCCGCCGCCGCGTGGTCCCCGCGCGGGGGGCGCCGCCGCGCCGCCCGGACGAGGGCCCCCGCCAGCACCAGTCCCAGCAGGGGGTGCAGGGCCACGGTGGCGAAGTACCAGAGGGACGCCGCCGGCGCCGCCACCAGGTGGGCCGCGCTCAGCAGCAGGACGACGAAGCCGGCCGCCGCCAGCCGGGAGGCGCCGTCATCTTTTCTCCCCGCCGCGGGTCCGCTGGTCCGCGGGGCCGCTGGTCCGGACGCGCTCATCGCCTTTCCATCGTAACGCAGGACACGCACCGCGCGGCGGGACTTCCCGGCCGGGCCGCGGCGCCGGCCTCGTCCGGCCGCATCCAGGAGTCTGCGCCGTCTTGTAGAACCGGCGCGGACTCCTGTAGGATTGCCGTCGACGTCACTGGTGGCCGGGTCGTACGGCTCCCGGTTCCGCGGCGATCGGGGTCGAGAAAAAGGCGGTGATTGCGCCTTGCGCGGCGGACGCGAGTGCCGGCCGCGGTGGCCGGCCGCGCGGCAGGAGCCTGACCCCCGGCCGGGGGGTTCTGCGCCGCCCCCGGGCGGATGGGCGCGCGGGCGCGTAGCCGGGCGGCTCGATGCGGTGGACGCCTGGGAGCGCAAGCGGCTGGCCGCGCGGCGGGGGACGTCGCGGCCCCCGGCCCGGAGCCCGGGCGCCGGCTGGCCGCGCGGGCGCGCGGCGGGGACTGAGAGTGGCGATGGACACGCCCGCCCGCGTCTTCACTCCCGGCGCCGGCGCGCTTCCCCCGGCGCTCGCCGGGCGGCGGCGGGAGGAGTCGGTCTTCCTGTCGTGCCTCGCGGATCTGGCCCGAGGGCATGCGCCGCCGCACGACGTCGTGCTGACCGGGCCGCGGGGCAACGGCAAGACCGTCCTGCTCAACTGGTTCGAGGGAGAGTGCCGCGCGAAGGGCGGCGTGGACGTCGTCCGGTTGACGCCGAGCCGGGCGCGGACCGGAGAGGAAATCGTCGAAGCGTTGTTGCCGGCGACCGGCCTCCGCAAGCTCCTGCCGGCGAAATGGAGCGTCGCGTGGATCGCGAGGGGCGAACGGTCGCCGGTGTCTCCGTCCGTGCGGCTCCTGACGGAACGGTTGATCGCGCGCTGTCGCGCCCGCGCGCTGGCCGTCCTGCTCGACGAGGCCCACACGCTCGATCTCCGCGTCGGTCGGCTTCTGCTGAACGTCAGCCAGGAGGTTCGGGCGAACGCCCCGTTCCTGCTGGTGCTGGCCGGCACGCCGGGCCTGCCGGCCCACCTGGGAGCGATGGACGCCACCTTCTGGAACCGGTTGGGCAAGGGGCGCCTGGGCGTCGGCCGGCTGGACGCCGACGCGTCCCGGGAAGCACTGGAGAAACCGCTGGCGGAGCACGGCCTGCGCATCGACCGGGACGCGCTCGACGCGGTGGTCGGGGAGAGTCAAGGCTATCCGTACTTCGTCCAGCTCTGGGGCGAGGCGTTGTGGAAGCAGCACCGCAGGAGCGGCGCGGATCGTCTCGCTTCCCCGGACGTCGATGCGGCCCGGCCGGAGGTGGCCGGCAGCGTGACCGACTACTACGAGGACCGGTTCCTGGAACTGGACCAGTCGGGCCTGCCGGCCGTCGCGCGGCAGGTGGGGGCCCGGTTCCAGTCGGCGCCGACGTTGACTTACGAGGAGTTGAAGGACGCCATCGACGAAGGGCTCGCCGGGCAGCCGGACCGCGGATCGGTCTTCGACGGCCTGGCCGCCCTGGAGCGTATCGGGTTCGTGTGGCGCCCGCCCGGACAGCCGCCGCCGCCGCGGTACGAGCCGGGCATCCCGTCGCTGATGGACTACGTGCTGGAGCACCATGCTCCGCCGCCGGCCGGCGGGCGCGCGGACGGCGGCCCGCCCGGTTCGGGCCGGGACCGCGGCGCCTGAGTTCGACGTCCTCGCCCCCGGCGACGACCGCGCCGTCCTGCGCCCTTCGCCGTCGAGGTGGAATGACCCGCGCCGAGACCCGTCCGCGCCGTCCGGCGGGACCACCGTCTTGATCGCCGATCCGTGGTTCTACGTCGCCGCGGCGGTCGCCGTGCTCGTCGTCGGCGTCGCCAAGGGCGGCCTCGGCGGCGGCATCGCGGTGGTCGGCGTGCCGCTGATGGCCATGGTCGTCAGCCCCGCCCAGGCCGCGGCGGTGCTGCTGCCCATCCTGCTGGTCATGGACGCCCTCGCGATCCGCGCCTACCGGGGGGCGTGGGACCGGGGCAACCTGCGGGTGCTGGTGCCGGCGGCGCTGCTCGGCACGGCGCTCGGCGCCGCGACCTTCGACTACCTCACCCCCGACGGTCTGCGCGCCCTCGTGGGGGTCATCTCCCTGGCCTACTCGCTGCAGCACTTCGCGCCGCGGTCCGCGTCCGCGGGGCCGCCGCGCCGCGCGGCCGGCGTCTTCTGGGGGGCGCTGGCGGGGTTCGCCAGCTTCTCGGTGCACGCCGGCGGGCCGCCGCTCCACGCCCATCTGCTGTCCCAGCGCATGGACCGCACGACGTTCCAGGCCACCGGGGTGGCGTTCTTCTTCGTGGTGAACTGGTCGAAGGTGGGGCCCTACGCCTGGCTGGGCCAGTGGAACGCCGACAACCTGCTCACCTCGCTGGTGCTCCTGCCCCTCGCGCCGCTGGGCGTCCGCATCGGCCGCCGCCTGCACGAGCGCGCCACCGACGCGCTGTTCTTCCGCATCGTCCACGCCTCGCTGTTCGTCATCGGCGTGAAGCTGCTGTGGGACGCCGCGTGGTGACGTTCCTTCGGCGATGTGTGGTAGGTTGGCCACGGGGGGAAGCCAACGGACTCGTGGCCGGGGGCGCGGCGACCGCCTGGCGCCATTGTAGAATTGGACGAGTGGACCCGGTCGAAAGGAGAGCACTCGTGAGCAATCGATCCGTCGCGTGGTGTCTGGCGTTGGCGGGCGCGGCGGTTTCGCCCGTCCTCGGACAGGAACCCCCCGGCGTCCGGGAGCCGCCCCGGTTGAGCGACGGCCGCCCCGACCTGCAGGGAGTGTGGGACTTCCGCACCGCCACCCCCCTGGAGCGCCCCGAGGGGCTCGGCGAACGGCTGACCGACGAGCAGGCGGCGGCCATCGAGTCGTTCGCGGCGGCCGCGCAGCAGGCGGCCGACCAGCCCCCGGCGGCGGGCAACGTCGGCGCCTACAACGCGTTCTGGCTCGACTTCGGCACCTCCGTCGGCGACGACCGCCGCGCGTCGCTGATCGTGGAACCGGCGAACGGCCGGCTGCCCGCCCTGGCCGCCGGCGCCGCCCGCCAGATCGGATCGCTCGACGGCGACATGCCGGGCGAACGCCCCTGGCGCGTGCGCTCGGCCGGCATCGGCGCCGACGGCCCCGAGGACCGCGGTCTCGCCGAGCGGTGCCTGGTCGGCTTCAATTCCGGCCCCCCGATGATGCCCAGCGCCTACAACAACAACGTGCAGATATTCCAGAACGCGGACCACGTGGTCATCCTGAACGAGATGGTCCACGACGCCCGCATCGTCCCGCTCGAGCCGCGGGACCATCTGCCGGCGGCGGTGCCGCAGTTGAACGGCGACTCGCGCGGCCGGTGGGAGGGCGACACCCTCGTCGTCGAGAGCCGCAACTTCTCGGATCAGCGGGCCAGCTTCGAGCCCAACGCGCTGGTGGCCCTGGGCCTCGGCTCGACCCTGCGGCTTACCGAGCGGTTCACCCGGGTGAGCGGCGACACCTTGCTGTACGAGTACACTGTCGACGATCCGGCCACGTTCACGGCGCCGTTCACGGCCGCGGTGCCCATGCGGCGCTCCGATGCGCTCATCTACGAGTACGCCTGCCACGAGGGCAACTACGGCATGGTCAACGCCCTGAGCGGGGCGCGGGCGGCGGAGCGGTAGACGGCGGAGCAGGGAGGGTCCGTTGGCGCTGGACGTTCCGCCGTTCGCAAAGGGAAGCGGCCATCGGCGATATCCATGAAGCCATCGACGACGTCCACAAGGCCGTCAGCGTGCGGACCTGGCGTTACGTCGTGTTCACCGGCGCGCTGCCCGGCCCGTTGCGGCGGCTGTTTCCCACGTCCTGACGAGGCTTTGCCATCCCTGTTCCGGGAGATGCCATGCGGATGACTTTCTTGCGGTTGCTGGCGGTGTCGAGTGCGGCGGCGGCGGCGGGGACCGGTCCGGAAGCGGCCGCGCAGGCGCCCGGTCCGGTCGAGTTCCACCGGGACGTGCGGCCGGTCCTCGCGCAGGCGTGCTTCGCGTGTCACGGGCCGGCCGAGGCGGCGCGGCAGGCCGATCTGCGGCTCGACACCGCGGACTTCGTCGAGACCCTGGTGCGGCCGGGCGACGCCGAGGGCAGCCCGCTGTTCCAGCGGCTGACCACCGAAGAGCGGATCGGCCGCATGCCCCCGGTCTCGTCCGGGCGGTCGCTTTCGGCGGACGAGATCCGGCTCGTGCGGACGTGGATCGATCAGGGGGCGCACCTGGGCCCCGACCCCGCGTCGGCGGGCGGCGCGCCGGCCGCGGCCGCCGGGCGCACCGTCGACTTCGCCCGCGAGGTGCGGCCGCTGCTCGCCCGGAACTGCTTCTCGTGCCACGGGCCCGACGAGGCGTCGCGCCAGGCCGGCCTGCGCCTCGACGTGCCCGAGGGGCCGTTCGCCGACCGCGGCCGCTTCGGCGGCCCCGCGATCGTGCGGGGAGACGCGGCGGCGAGCCTCCTCGCGCACCGGGTGTCGGCGGACGACGCGCGGGTGCGGATGCCCCGCGGCGGCGAGGCGCTCGGCGAGACCGAGGTCGAGACGCTCCGCCTGTGGATCGATCAGGGGGCCGGGTGGGAGTCGCACTGGGCGTTCGTTCCGCCCGAGCGGCCGGCGCCGCCGCCGGTGGCCGACGCCGGGTGGCCCCGCAACCCCGTCGACCGCTTCGTGCTGCGGCGGCTGGAGGAGGCGGGCCTCGCCCCGGCGGAGGAGGCCGACCGCGCGACCCTGCTGCGCCGCGTCACCCTCGACCTCACCGGGTTGCCCCCGACCCCGGTCGAGCTGGCCGACTTCCTGAACGACGACGCCGCCGACGCCTACGAGCGGGCCGTCGACCGGCTGCTGGCGTCGCCGCGCTACGGCGAGCGGATGGCCGTCGAATGGCTCGACGCCGCCCGTTACGCCGACACCAACGGCTACCAGACCGACGGCGAGCGGTCGATGTGGCGCTGGCGCGACTGGGTCATCGACGCCTACAACGCCAACGTGCCCTTCGACAGGTTCACCATCGAGCAGCTCGCGGGCGACATGCTGCCCGGCGCCACCCTCGACCAGCGCGTCGCCACCGCCTTCAACCGCAACCACAGCCTCAACAGCGAGGGCGGCATCGTGGTCGACGAATTCCTCGCCGAGTACGGCGTCGACCGGGTGTCCACCACCGGCACCGTCTGGATGGGGCTGACCCTGGGGTGCGCCCGCTGCCACGACCACAAGTTCGACCCGATCTCGCAGAAGGAGTTCTACGAGGTCATGGCGCACTTCAACAACGTCCCCGAGCGCGGCAAGGGCTTCAAGTACGTGAACTCCCCGCCGCTGGTCACCGCCCCCACCGGCGGGCAGCAGGCCGAGCTCGACGCCCTGGACGCCGAGCTGGCCGAGGCGCGGGCCGCCCTCGCCGCGCTCGACGCCCCCGCGGCGGCCGCCCGGGCCGAGTGGGAGGCGTCGCTCGAGGCGGCGGGGCCGGTCGACTGGAACCTGCGCGACGGGCTGCTGGCGTACCACGCCTTCGACGGCACCGTCGCCGGCATCCAGACGACGGCCGACGTGCCCGCGGTGCTCGAGGACGGGGCGCCGCGGTTCTATCCCGGCGTCCTCGGGTCCGCCGCCAGCTTCGACGGGCGGCGCTTCGTCAACGCCGGCCACGGTCCCGACCTCGGCTACGACGACGCGTTCACCCTCGCCGCGTGGATGTACCCGACGGCCGCGGACGGCGTGATCGTGTCGCGCGCGGCCGGCGGCGACCAGGGCGAAGTGGGCTGGGGCCTCTATCTCGAGGACGGCCGGCTTCGCCTGAACCTGTCGACGCGCGTGCTCGACGACGGCGTGGCGGCCGAGACCGTCGGGGAGGTCGCACTCGGCCGGTGGCAGCACGTGGTCGCCGCCTACGACGGCTCGAAGACCCCCGAGGGCATCCGCATCTACGTGGACGGGCGCCTGCAGGCGCTCGAACCGCTGCTCGACCTCGTCGGCAACCGGTTGCCGGCGACGCGCTATCCGTTGCGCATCGGCGCCAGCGGGTCGGACAAGCCCCGGTTCCGGGGGCACCTCGACGAGGTCCGCATCTACGAGGGCGCGCTCGGTCCGGCCGACGCCGCGGTGGTGGGGACGGTCGAGCCGCTCGGCCGGATCGCCGCCCTCGCCCCGGGTCAGCGGACCGCGGCGCAGGCCCGCAAGCTGCGGCTCGCGTTCCTCGACCAGTACGCGCCCCCCGCGGTCCGCGAGGCGGTGCGGGAAGTGGCCCGCCTCGAGCGCCGGCGCCGCGCGCTGTGGGCGAGCTTCCCGACGGTCATGGTCATGGAGGAGCGGGAGGTGCGGAAGCCCACCTACCGGCTCGAGCGCGGCGCCTACGACCGCCCGGCCGAAGAGGTGTTCCCGGGCGTGCCCGCGGTGCTGCCGCCGCTGCCGGAGGGCGTCGAGGCGAACCGGCTGTCGTTCGCGCGGTGGCTCGTCGACCCCGGCCATCCGCTGACCGCGCGGGTCACCGTGAACCGGTTCTGGCAGATGTACTTCGGGACCGGCCTGGTGAAGACGGCCGAGAACTTCGGCACCCAGGGCGAGTTCCCCAGCCACCCCGGGCTGCTCGACTGGCTGGCCGTCGAGTTCGTCGACTCGGGATGGGACGTCAAGGCCCTGCAGCGGACCATCGTGACCAGCGCCGCCTACCGGCAGGCGTCGCAGGTCACCCCCGAGGAGTACGAGCGCGACCCCGAGAACCGCCTGATCGCGCGCGGCCCCCGGCTGCGCCTGCCCGCGACGATGATCCGCGACCAGGCCCTGGCCGTGTCCGGCCTCCTCGTCGAGCAGCTCGGCGGGCCGTCGGTGAAGCCCTACCAGCCGGAAGGCCTCTGGGCCGACATGGTCGAAGGCGGCTACGGCGACTACGTGCAGGAGACCGGCGGCGGCCTGTACCGCCGCAGCCTCTACACGTTCTGGAAGCGGACCCTCGGGCCGCCCACGATGATGACGTTCGACGCCTCGACCCGCGAGACGTGCATCGTGCGCACCGGCCGCACCAACACGCCGCTGCAGGCGCTGAACCTGATGAACGACGTGACCTACGTCGAGGCCGCCCGCCGCCTCGCCGAGCGCATGATGACCGAGGGCGGCGAGACCCCCGAAGACCGCATCGGCTACGGGTACCGGCTGGCGACCGCCCACCGGCCTGCGCCGGCCGCGCGGACCATTCTCGTGGACGGCTGGCGGCGGCACTTCGACCGCTACCGGACCGACCGCGCCGCCGCCCTCGAGCTCGTCAGCCAGGGCGAGTCCGCGCGCGACGAGACCCTCGACGTGGCCGAGCTGGCGTCCTTCACCCTGGTCGCCAACCTGATCCTGAACTTCGACGGCACCATCACAAAGGAATGAAAAGGATGGACGCGCATCTCGAACGGCTTCCGACCCGGCGGCGCTTCCTCGAGCTCGCGGGCACGGGCATCGGGACGGCGGCCCTCGCGACCCTCTTCGGGCAGGATCTCCTGGCCCGGGCCCCCGGCGCCGCCCCCGCCGCGGGCGCCCTGTCCGGCCTGCCCCACCACGCGCCGAAGGCGAAGCGGGTCATCTACCTGTTCCAGTCCGGCGCCCCGTCGCAGCACGAGCTGTGGGACTACAAGCCGGCCCTGGCGCGGATGGTGGGCGAAGACCTGCCGCCGTCGGTGCGCGGCGGCCAGCGCGTGACCACCATGACCGCGGGGCAGGAGCGCTTCCCGCTCGTGCCGTCGATGTTCGAGTTCCGGCAGCACGGCGAGACCCGCGCCTGGGTCAGCGGCCTGATGCCCCACACCGCCCGCATCGTCGACGAACTGTGCTTCGTCAAGTCGATGCATACCGAGGCGATCAACCACGACCCCGGCATCACCTTCTTCCAGACCGGGGCCCAGCTCGCGGGCCGGCCCAGCATGGGGGCGTGGCTGTCGTACGGCCTCGGCAGCATGAACGCCGACCTGCCGACCTTCGTGGCCATGGTCTCGAAGGGTTCGGCCCAGACCGGGCAGCCCCTCTACGACCGCCTGTGGGGCAGCGGTTTCCTCCCGACCCGCTACCAGGGCGTGAAGTTCCTCTCGACCGGCGACCCCGTGCTGTACCTGTCGGACCCCCCCGGCGTCGACCGCGGCACGCGCCGCCGCTACCTCGACGACCTCGGCGCGCTGAACCGGTTGAAGGAAGCCGAGTACGGCGACCCCGAGACGAGCACGCGCATCGCCCAGTACGAGATGGCCTACCGCATGCAGAGCTCGGTGCCCGAGCTCACCGACCTGTCGGACGAGCCCGAGAGCACCTTCGAGCTCTACGGCCCCGACTCGCGCACCCCCGGCACGTTCGCCCGCAACTGCCTGCTCGCGCGCCGGCTCGCCGAGCGCGGCGTCCGGTTCATCCAGTGCTTCCACCGGGGCTGGGACCAGCACACCCGCCTGCCCCGCGGCATCCGGCGCCAGGCGAAGGACGTCGATCAGGCCCAGGCCGCCCTCGTCACCGACCTCAAGCAGCGCGGCCTGCTCGACGAGACCCTCGTCGTCTGGGGCGGTGAGTTCGGCCGCAGCGCCTACTGCCAGGGCGTGTTCACCGAGGACACCTACGGGCGCGACCACCACCCCCGCTGCTTCACCATCTGGATGGCTGGCGGCGGCGTCCGGCCCGGCGTCACGTACGGCGAGAGCGACGACTTCTCGTACAACGTCGTCCGCGACCCGGTGCACGTGCACGACCTGCACGCCACCATGCTGCACCTGCTCGGCATCGACCACACGCGGCTGACCTACGTCTACCAGGGGCGGAACTTCCGCCTGACCGACGTGCACGGAAAGGTGGTGGACGGCATCCTGGCGTGACCGCCCGTGGTGGAATCTCGTGCCCGGATGGCGGCCCCGAGAACGCCGCCGCCGGGGCCGGCCGGCCTTCTCGACCGCCATGCCCCGGGCAATTGCGGGCATCGAACTTCGGAGGAGGATGGCGCCGGTTCCGCACGGGCGTTGCAGTTTCCAGGATCGACGACGTGACCATATGTTGCGCAGACATCGGGTCGGTCAGCAAGGGACGGTTCGGATGGGCCAGTCTCTCCACCGCGGCGGACCAGGAAAGGTCGTCGGGAAAAGACATTGAGGCGCTCGCCGACCTGGTCGGCGGCCACCTTGCGAACGGGAAAAAGGTCGCGCTCGGTTTCGAGTGTCCGCTGTGGGTCCCCGTGGCGGACAGCCCATGTGATCTGACACGGAAGCGGAAGGGAGAAGGCAATCGGCCGTGGTCCGCTTCGGCGGGAGCGACGTCGCTCGCGACGGGACTGACGGAGGTCGCCTGGGTTTTGCAACGTATTCGGCCGACGGTCCAGGGCGTCGAGGCCTTCCTGGACTGGAGGGCATTCGAAGCCGTTCAGAGCGGCCTCTTCGTCTGGGAAGCGATGGTCACCGGACGGGGGAAGACGGAGTCGCACGAGTCGGACGCCAGGGCCGCCGTCGACGCGTTCCACCGCGCGCTGCCCGATCCGGCGTCCCACGATGCCCTTGAACCGGCGTCCCGGACCCGTTCCCTCATCGGCGCCGCGTTGCTGTGGGCAGGTTGGTCCAAAGACCTCGACTTGTTGCACCGCCCGTGCGTCGTGATCCGAAGCGCGTAGAGTCGTTCGTGTCGCCGTGAGCGGGTCAACACGTGGTCAGGTTGGTACGGCCGCCGACATGCTCTCCGCAACCTGGTCGGCGAAGATTGCAATGGCCGAAGAAGGGGGGTCGGCCTGGAGACACGTTCGCGGTGAACGGCGGCGCGAACGTCTTTCGTCGGACTCATTGAAATGCGCAACCGGAAACAGGCGGCGGCCCTTCGGAAGGTCCGGACGCTTGGACGTGCGCCGGCGTACGCCGCGGCCGCCCTTTTCGCCGCGGTGTCCTTCTTCTTGCTGCACTGGTACTTCGCCGCGTTGAATTCGAGGGAGATCGACCGGCTGGTCGCCGGCGTCGAAGGTGCGCAGCCGGTCATCGGTTTCGGCTTCGACGTGTACCTGGACGGGAACCGGCTGGTCTACGTGAAGGAGGAATGCGGCGACGAGGACGTCGACGCGCGGTTCCTCCTGCGTCTCTACCCGGTCGACGAGGCGGACCTGCCGGGTCCCCGCAAACCGCACGGGTTCGACGACCTCGACTTCGCCTTCGGGGAGTACGGACGTCGCGGCGGCGGGCGGTGCGTCGTGGTGCGCGCCCTGCCCGAATACGGGATCGCGAGCATCCGCACCGGCCAGTACGGGCCCGGGCCGGACCCCGCGTGGAGCGGAATCGTCAACCTGTCCGCCACACGGTCCGTCGGCGCCGATGCGTGGGTGGTCGACGAGCTGATTGCGGGCGTCGAGGACGCGCGGCCGGTCGTCGTCGGCGTCTTCGACGTGTACCTGGACGGGAACCGGCTGGTCTACGTGAAGGAGGAATGCGGCGCCGAGGACGTCGACGGCGAGTTCTTCCTGCATCTTTTCCCGGTCGACGAAGCGGACCTGCCGGACGCCCGCAAACCGCACGGGTTCGACGACCTCGGTTTCGCCTTCGAGACGCACGGGCGTCGGGCGGGCGGGCGCTGCGCGGCGGTGCGGGTCCTGCCCGAGTACGGCATCGCGCGCATCGACGCCGGCCAGCGCGCGCCCGGGCAGGATCCCGCGTGGAGCGGAAGCATCGACTTTCCCGTCTCCTGGTCGTTCGCCACCACGAGGGCGGTCGACGGGCTGATTGCGGGCGTCGAGGACGCGCGGCCGGTCGTCGTCGGCGTCTTCGACGTGTACCTGGACGGGAACCGGCTGGTCTACGTGAAGGAGGAATGCGGCGACGGGGACGTCGGCGGCGGGTTCTTCCTGCATCTCTACCCGGTCGACGAGGCGGACCTGCCGGATGCCCGCAAACCGCACGGGTTCGACGACCTCGGCTTCGCCTTCGAGACGCACGGGCGTCGGGCGGGCGGGCGCTGCGCGGCGGTGCGGGTCCTGCCCGGGTACGGGATCGCGAGCGTCCGCACCGGCCAGCCCGCGCCCGGGCCGGACCCCGCGTGGAGCGGGAGGTTCAGCCCCGCCGACTTGCGGGTCGTCGACGAGCTGATTGCGAGCGTCGGGGATGCGCGGCCGATCATCAGCGGCGTCTTCGACGTGTACCTGGACGGGAACCGGCTGGTCTACGTGAAGGAGGAATGCGGCGCCGACGACGTCGACGGCGAGTTCTTCCTGCATCTCTACCCGGTCGACGAGGCGGACCTGCCGGACGCCCGCAAACCGCACGGGTTCGACGAACTCGACTTCGTCTTCGAGACGCACGGGCGTCGGGCGGGCGGGCGCTGCGCGGCGGTGCGGGTCCTTCCCGAGTACCAGGTCGCGAGCATCGGCGCCGGCCAGCATGCGCCCGGGCGGGACCCCGAGTGGAGCGGAAGGTTCAGTTTCGACGATTCGAGGATGGTCGACGAGCTGATTGCGGGCGTCGAGGACGCGCGGCCGATAATCAGTTCCGTCTTCGACGTGTACCTGGACGGGAACCGGCTGGTCTACGTGAAGGAGGAATGCGGCGCCGAGGACGTCGACGCCGGGTTCCTGCTGCACGTCTACCCGGCCGACGAGGCCGACCTGCCGGGTCTTGAAAAACTGCACGGGTTCAACAACCTCGACTTCGTCTTCGAGACGCACGGGCGTCGGGCGCTCGGGCGCTGCGCGGCGGCGCGCGCCCTTCCCGAGCACGGGATCGTGAGCATCCACACCGGCCAGTACCCGCCCGGGCAGGACCCGGAGTGGATCGAAATCGTCGACTTCCCCGTCCCCTGGTCGTTCGCCACCGCGGGGGCCGTCGACGAGCTGATTGCCGGCGTCGAAGATGCGCGGCCGGTCGTCAGCGGCGTCTTCGACGTGCACCTGGACGGGAACCGGCTGGTTTACGTCAAGGATGAATGCGGCTACGCGGACACCGACGCCGGGTTCTTCCTGCACGTCTACCCGGTCGACGAGGCGGACCTGTCGGATCTTCACAGACAGTATGGGTACGACAATCTCGACTTCGTCTTCGAGGCGCACGGGCGTCGGGCCGGCGGGCGGTGCGCGGCCGTGCGGGTCCTTCCCGAGTACGGGATCGCGAGCATCAGCACCGGCCAGTACGTGCCCGGGCGGGGCGCCGAGTGGAGCGGATGGGTCAGCCCCGCGATAGACGAGCTGATGGCGGGCGTCGAAGGCGCGCGGCCGATCGTCAGCGGCGTCTTCGACGTGTACCTGGACGGGAACCGGCTGGTCTACGCGAAGGGGGAATGCGGCGAAGAGGACGTCGACGCCGGGTTCTTCCTGCACGTCTACCCGGCCGACGAGGCGGACCTGCCGGGTCCTCGCAGACCGCACGGGTTCGACAACCTCGACTTCGGCTTCGGGACGCACGGGTTTCGGGCGGGCGGGCGTTGCGCGGCGGCGCGGGTCCTTCCCGATTACGAGATCGTGAGCATCCACACCGGCCAGTACGTGCCCGGGCGGGACCCGGAGTGGGACGAGAGGGTCAGTCTGGGGACGCGTTCGCGGTGAACGGCGGCATCGGACGTCACCGACTTGCTGAAATGCGCATCCCGGAACAGGCGGCGGTTCCTCGGAGGGTTCGGGCGCTCGGACTCGCGGCGGCGTACGCGGCCGTCGCCCTTCTCGCCACGGCGTTCTTCTTCTTTCTGCACGACCTCGGCAACCGGCTCCCCCGGGAGTTGGCGCAGCAGAGGTTCAGGGCCGAGTTCGAGGCGGGCCGGCCGGACGAGGGGCAGGCCAGGGGCTACAAGACCGACTACGAGTACTGCGAGATGTCGGAGACCGTGCTGGCCGGCGCGCGCGGCGGCTGGAGGAGCCCGCGGGCCGAAGAGGGCAGAGCCTTTTTCAATGCGGTGGTGTTGAGCACGTTCGCGACCGTACCCGGCAAGGATTATTGTCACGAACTCCGCGCCGCGGTGAACGGCGCGGAGGTCGGCGACGAAATACCCCCGGGGTACATCAGGTCCCGCTACTGGTGGGGAAGCAAGGCGCTCTACGCCATCGCCCTCCGCTACCTTTCCGTCCGCGAGTTTCGAGAATTCACGCTGGCCTCCACCCGTGTCGCCTACCTGCTGCTGACGGTTTCCCTGTTGCTGCTCGCCCCGAGAACGCTGCCGGCCGCAGCGCCCCTGCTTGCGTTCGGCGCTTTCTCGTCGGGCGTCGAGTACTGGGCGGACGTGGCCAACGGCCTGCCGTACCTGTGGGCGGTGGCGTCGGCGGCGATCCTCGTCTGGCTGATGCGCGTCCGGCGGTCGTCGGGCGTGTTTTCGGGAGCGGTTCCGGTCTGGTGCTTCACGGCGGGAACGGTGTCGTCGTACCTGTGGCTGGGCGACGGCCACACGTTCCTCGCCCTCACCTGGATCGGGCTGCTGGTCTGGTTCGGCCACGACGCGCCGAACGTGGCGGAGAGAACCCGGCGGGCGGCGTCGTGCATCGGGCTCTATTGCGCCGGTTTCCTGGCCTGCTACGGCCTCGGACTGGCCGTCAAGGCCGACATCCGGGGTTACGAAGCCACGTGGTTGGATCTCTGGAAGACGATACTCGCAACTTTCGACCGCTCCGCCGATGAAGTGTCGACGACGGGTCTGAGCACCTATCACGACTCCTTCTACGCCACGTACTGGCCGAGCTGGCTGCCGGCCGACGTCTACCCGACGACCGTCGCCGTGTCCGCGGCGGCGGCCGCCGTCGGGATCGCCGTCCACCGGGCGCGCCGGGGGCGCCTCGATCCGCTCTGGGGCCTCCTGTGGATCGCGGGGCTGATGGCGATCAACGCGGTGAGTTTCGTGGTGACGGAACACATCCACTACCGGACCGCGAGGTTCGTGTTCGTGCCCCTCGGCTTGTGCTGGTCGGGCCTCGCCCTGTCCGTCCGGTCGACGAACTGGAGGTTTCGGTCGGCGGCCCTCGGCGTCGTGCTCGTCGTCGCGGGGGCCGTCTCGTCGTATTCCATCCGGGCCGACAGGCGGGAGATCGACGCGCTGCTTGCAAGCGTCGGGGATATGCGGCCGGTCATCAGCTCCCGCTTCGACGTGTACCTGGACGACGTCGGCAACCGGCTGGTCTACGTGAACGAGGAATGCAGCGACGAGGACGTCGCCGCCTGGTTCTTCGTGCACGTCTGGGCCTTCGACGAAGCGGATCTGCCGGATCGCGCCAGGCGACATGGATGGGACCATCTCGACTTCGTCTTCGGCCCGTCCGGGTTTCGCGCGGACGGGCGCTGCGCGGCGGTGCGCGCCCTGCCCGAATACGAGCTGGCGCGCGTCAGCACGGGCCAGGCCATGTTGGGGCGGGAACCCGAGTGGAGCGGATTCGTCCGCTGGGCGAACGACCGGTCCGTCTTCGTCGTCGATCCGCGGCCGTTCGACGAGTTGATCGCAAGCGTGGAGGGTCTCCGGCCGGTCGTCAGTTCCGTCTTCGACGTGTACCTGGACGGGAACACGCTGGTTTACGTAAAGGAGGAGTGCGGCGACGAGGACGTCGACGCCCTGTTCTTCCTGCATCTCTTCGCCGCCGCCGACGCCGACCTGCCGGACGGTCTCGAGGTGAGCGGGTTCGAAAATCTCGACTTCGCCTTTCGGACCCTCGGGCGCCGCGGCGGCCGGGGCTGCGCGGTGGCGCGCGTCCTTCCCGAGTACCGGATCGCGAGCCTCCACACGGGCCAGTACCTGCCCGGGCAGGACCCCGAGTGGAGCGAAAGGGTCGGCATCGCCGATGCGCAGGTGATGGAAGATCTGATTGCCGGCGTCGAGGATGCGCGGCCGGTCGTCAGCGGCGGCTTCGACGTCTACCTGGACGAGGACCGGCTGGTTTACGTGAAGGAGGAGTGCGGCGGCGAGGACGTCGGCGCCCGGTTCTTCCTGCATCTCTACCCGGTCGACGCGGCGGACCTGCCGGACCGCCGCAAACCGCATGGGTACGACAATCTCGACTTCACCCTCGATACGCACGGGCATCGCTTCGGCGGACGCTGCGCCGCCGCGCGCGCCCTCCCCGAATACGAGATCGCGAGCATCCGCACCGGCCGGTACACGCCCGGGCTGGACCCGGCGTGGAGCGGAAGGGTCGGCTTGTCCGCCCCGTGGTCCGCCGTCGATTCGAGGGAGGTCGAAGAACTGTTTGCGGGCGTCGAGGACCGGCAGCCGGTCGTCAGCGGCGGTTTCGACGTGCACCTGGACGGGAACCGGCTGGTCTACGTGAAGGAGGAGTGCGGCGACGAGGACGTCGACGCCCGGTTCTTCCTGCATTTTTATCCGGTCGACGCGGCGGACCTGCCGGATCGCAGCAAACCGCACGGGTTCGACAACCTCGACTTCGCCTTCGAGCGGTACGGACTTCGCGGCGGCGGGCGGTGCGCGGCGGTGCGCGTGCTGCCCGAATACGAGATCGCCAGCGTCCGCACCGGCCAGTACACGCCCGGGCAGGACCCGGAGTGGAGCGGAAGGGTCAGCTCGTCCGTCCTCCGGTCCGCCGCCGCCGCCGCCGATTCGAGGGACATCGACGAGCTGATTGCGGGCGTCGAGGACGCGCCGCCGGTCGTCAGCGGCGGCTTCGACGTCTACCTGGACGAGGACCGGCTGGTTTACGTGAAGGAGGACTGCGGCGCCGAGGACGTCGGCGTCCTGTTCTTCCTGCATCTCTACCCGGTCTACGAGGCGGATCTGCCGGATCCCCGCAGACCGCACGGGTTCGACAACCTCGACTTCGCCTTCGAGCGGTACGGGCTTCGCGGCGGCGGGCGGTGCGCGGCGGTGCGCGTGCTGCCCGAATACGAGATCGCCAGCGTCCACACCGGCCAGTATGCGCCCGGTCAGGACCCCGCGTGGAGCGGGAACGTCAGTTTTCCGGTCTCCTGGTCGTTCGCCACCGCGAGGGCGATAGACGATCTGATTGCCGGCGTCGAGGATGCGCGGCCGGTCGTCAGCGGCGGCTTCGACGTGTACCTGGACGGGAACCGGCTGGTTTACGTGAAGGAGGACTGCGGCGCCGAGGACGTCGGCGCCCGGTTCTTCCTGCATCTCTACCCGGTGGACGAAGCGGCCCTCCCGGATCCCCGCAGACCGCACGGGTTCGACAACCTCGACTTCGCCTTCGAGGCGCACGGGCGCCGGGCCGGCGGGCGCTGCGCGGCGGTGCGTCTCCTCCCCGGATACGAGTTGGCGAGCGTCCGCACGGGCCGGTACGCGCCCGGTCAGGACCCCGCGTGGAGCGGGAACGTCAGTTTCCCGGTCTCCTGGTCGTTCGCCACCGCGAGGGCGACAGACGATCTGATTGCCGGCGTCGAGGATGCGCGGCCGGTCATCAGCGGCGTTTTCGACGTGTATCTGGACGGGAACCGGCTGGTTTACGTGAAGGAGGACTGCGGCGCCGAGGACGTCGACGCCGATTTCTTCCTGCATCTCTACCCGGTGGACGAAGCGGCCCTCCCGGATCCCCGCAGACCGCACGGGTTCGACAACCTCGACTTCGCCTTCGAGGCGCACGGGCGCCGGGCCGGCGGGCGGTGCGCGGCGGTGCGCGTCCTGCCCGATTACGAGATCGCGAGCATCGGCACCGGCCAGTTCGTGCCCGGGCAGGACCCCGCGTGGAGCGGAAGCGTCAACCTGGCGGCACGTTCGCAGTGAACGGCGGCGTCGGACGTCACCGACTTGCTGAAATGCGCATCCCGGAACGGGCGGCGGTTCCTCGGAGGGTTCGGGCGCTCGGACTCGCGGCGGTGTACGCGGCCGTCGCCCTTCTCGCCACGGCGTTCTTCTTCTTTCTGCACGACCTCGGCAACCGGCTCCCCCGGGAGTTGGCGCAGCAGAGGTTCAGGGCCGAGTTCGAGGCGGGCCGGCCGGACGAGGGGCAGGCCAGGGGCTACAAGACCGACTTCGAGTACTGCGAGATGTCGGAGACCGTGCTGGCCGGCGCGCGCGGCGGCTGGAGGAGCCCGCGGGCCGAAGAGGGCAGAGCCTTTTTCAATGCGGTGGTGTTGAGCACGTTCGCGACCGTACCCGGCAAGGACTATTGTCACGAACTCCGCGCCGCGGTGAACGGCGGCGAGATCCGCACCGGGCTCGTCAGGTCCCGCTACTGGTGGGGAAGCAAGGCGCTCTACGCCATCGCCCTCCGCTACCTTTCCGTCCGCGAGTTTCGAGAATTCACGCTGGCCTCCACCCGTGTCGCCTACCTGCTGCTGACGGTTTCCCTGTTGCTGCTCGTCCCGAGAACGCTGCCGGCCGCGGCGCCCCTGCTTGCGTTCGGCGCTTTCTCGTCGGGCGTCGAGTACTGGGCGGACGTGGCCAACGGCCTGCCGTACCTGTGGGCGGTGGCGTCGGCGGCGGTCCTCGTCTGGCTGATGCGCGTCCGGCGGTCGTCGGGCGTGTTTTCGGGAGCGGTTCCGGTCTGGTGCTTCGCGGCGGGAACGGTGTCGTCGTACCTGTGGCTGGGCGACGGCCACACGTTCCTCGCCGTCACCTGGATCGGGCTGCTGGTCTGGTTCGGCCACGACGCGCTGAGCGCGGCCGAGAGAACCCGGCGGGCGGCGTCGTGCATCGGGCTCTATTGCGCCGGTTTCCTGGCCTGCTACGGCCTCGGACTGGCCGTCAAGGCCGACATCCGGGGTTACGAAGCCACGTGGTTGAACGTCTGGGGGTCGGTACTCGGGACTCTCGACCGTTCCGCCAACGAGGTGTTGGCCGGCCCGGGCACCGGTTTGTCGACATCCGGCTCAGGATGGACTCTCGACCGCTTCGCCGACGAGGTGTTGCGGGGCTTGACGGCGAATCTGAGCACCTGGCACGACTCCTTCTACGCCATGTACTGGCCGAGCTGGCTGCCGGCTGGCGTCTACCCGACGGCGGTCGCCGTGTCCGCGGCGGCGGCCGCCGTCGGGATCGCCGTCCACCGGGCGCGCCGGGGGCGCCTCGATCCGCTCTGGGGCCTCCTGTGGATCGCGGGGCTGATGGCGATCAACGCGGTGAGTTTCGTGGTGACGGAACACATGCACTACCGGACCGCGAGGTTCGTGTTCGTGCCCCTCGGCTTGTGCTGGTCGGGCCTCGCCCTGTCCGTCCGGTCGACGAACTGGAGGTTTCGGTCGGCGGCCCTCGGCGTCGTGCTCGTCGTCGCGGGGGCCGTCTCGTCGTATTCCATCCGGGCCGACAGGCGGGAGATCGACGCGCTGCTTGCAAGCGTCGGGGATATGTGGCCGGTCATCAGCTCCCGCTTCGACGTGTACCTGGACGACGTCGGCAACCGGCTGGTCTACGTGAACGAGGAATGCAGCGACGAGGACGTCGCCGCCTGGTTCTTCCTGCACGTCTGGGCCTTCGACGAGGCGGACCTGCCGGATCATGCCAGGCGCTACGGGTGGGACAGCATCGACTTCGCCTTCGGCCGGTCCGGGTTTCGCGCGGACGGGCGCTGCGCGGCGGTGCGCGCTCTGCCCGAATACGAGCTGGTGCGCGTCAGCACGGGCCAGGCCCTGTTCGCGCAGGAACCCGAGTGGAGCGGATCCGTCCACTGGGCAGACAACCGGTCCGTCTTCGTCGTCGATCCGCGGCCGTTCGACGAGCTGATCGCAAGCGTGGAGGGTCTCCGTCCGGTCGTCAGTTCCGTCTTCGACGTGTACCTGGACGGGAACACGCTGGTTTACGTGAAGGAGGAGTGCGGCGACGAGGACGTCGACGCCCTGTTCTTCCTGCATCTCTTCGCCGCCGCCGACGCCGACCTGCCGGACGGCCTCGAGGCGGGCGGGTTCGAAAATCTCGACTTCGCCTTTCGGACCCTCGGGCGTCGCGGCGGCCGGGGCTGCGCGGTGGCGCGCGTCCTTCCCGAGTACCGGATCGCGAGCCTCCACACGGGCCAGTACCTGCCCGGGCAGGACCCCGAGTGGACCGAAAGCGTCAGCTTGGCGGCACGTTCGCAGTGAGCGCGTCGGCGGGGTCTTCGTCGGGGGCGGCCACGCAGGGCGGACGGGTTCAGGCGGCCGACCGCCGACGCCGGACCGCGGGCGGCCCCGCCGCGCGGTCGCGGGCGGCCGAAGGCCGGGAAGGGGTTCGACCTCTTCGGCGGGCGGTGCGGCGGTCGGACAGCGTCCGGAGAGATCGCCGCGGACCGGTATAATGGAGCGGCCGCCGGGGAGCATCCCGGACCGGCGGCCGGGACGGGTCGGATGCGGGATACGGACGATGCGGAACAGGCTTCACCCCGCCGGGGGTCGCGGCGCCGGCGCGCGCCGGTGTGTTCGGGGCGCACGTCCGAACCGCGGCGGCCGGGTTCGGCCCCGTCGCGGGACGGCCGTACGCGGGGTTCATCATGCCGGCCGGAGCGGGGCGGCATGAAGACGCCGCCGGTTCTGATCGTCGTTCCGGTGCGCAACGAAGCGGAGAATCTCGTTCGCCTGCTCGCTCCGCTGAAGGAGGTCGTCGGAAGGGAAGGGTACGATCTCGTCGTCATCGACGACGCCTCGACCGACGAGTCGCTCGACGTCCTGAAACGGCACGGCGTACGGACGATTACCCTGGTCGAAAACCTCGGTTACGGCGCCGCGGTGCAGACCGGTTACAAGTACGCGCTCGCCAGGGGGTACGAGTATCTGATCCAGCTGGACGGGGACGGACAGCACGACCCCCGCTTTCTGCCGATGATTCGGCGCGAGCTCGCACGTCGGGATTTCGTGATCGGTTCGAGGTTCCTCGCGGCCGGCGCGACGCCCTTTCCGCCGAAAGAGGAGCTGTACAAGGGGACTCCGTTCCGAAGGATCGGGATCCGGTTCTTCCGGCTGTTGCTGTACGTCATGACCGGCGTCTCGATATCGGATCCGACCTCGGGATACGTCGGAATGAACCGGAAATGCATCCGGTTCCTGAGTGGAGACCTCTATCCCCACGACTTTCCCGACGCGGACGTGCTCCTGTCGCTGATCCGCAGCCGGTTCAAGCTGTGCGAGGTGCCGGTGTACATGTACCGGAACCGCGTCGGAGGACGCCTGCACCGGGGGATCGCGCCGATCTGGTACATGTTCAAGGTCACGCTTTCTCTATCCGTTTCCAGTATGCGCAGACGCGGGGGGGCGTAGATGGCCGCGGACGTTCCGGTTCACCACGTCGTTTTTTCGCTTCTCTGCGGGTTGTCGATCCTGGGGTTCGTCGTCGAGCTGATCCGCCGCTCCAGGCTCCAGGAACGCTACGCCATCCTGTGGGTCGTGCTGGCCCTCGCGTTCATGACGTATGGATGGTGGCTTGCGCCCATGGCCGCGGTGGCGAACTGGTTCCGCATAGAGGACGTCGTGCCGATGGTGTTGTTCTTCGGCGTTTTCCTGTGCGCGTTGCTGATCCTGCAACTGTCCGTGAAAGTCAGTGAATTTTCCATCAAGATCAAGAATCTGGTTCAGGAAGTTTCGATACTCAGGCACGAGCTGGAGCGCCGCGCGTCGTCGGGCCCGGCGACCGGCGGCCTTCGAGGTTGAAGATGCCGCGGCGTGCGCATGACGGACCTGGCCCCGGACGGCCGGATCGGGCGGGCGCCCCTGCCGCTCCGGTAGCTGCCCGTGCGCGGGCGCGGGGCCGGCGGCGCGGGTTCGACGGCGTGGCCGCGCCGGGCGAACGCCCGCGGGCGCGGGGGTACGGATGGTCCACGTCGCCGCAATGCCACGAGGGGCTGACCGGGACAGGCCGATGCGGGTGAACGGTGGCCTGGCCGCGGCGCACAGTCCGGACTTCGCCGCGGCCTGGCGGTCGGTGTACTGCCGGGTCTACGGCTGGCGGCGGGAAGGCCGGTTCGCCGTCGTGCCGTCGCTTTTGGGGCGCCCGGTGTTCGCCTATCTGCCGGGCCTCGACTACTCCGACCTGAACGCCGCCGACGCTCGGGAACTGGCGCGCGAGGCGGCCGGCCGTCCGCACAACGTCCGCGCGCTTTCGGCTCTCGAAGGAAAGCCGCCGCCGGGGTCGCTGGCGGTTTTCAGACTCGATCTCGGAGCGTTCGGCCGTGACCGAACGGTGGTCTGGGAACGGGCTCTGAACTCCACGGCGCGCAAGAGTGTCCGCGCCGCGCGGAAACGCGGATTGAGAGCGTCCGTGGAAACCGGAGCGGCGGCGATGGAGGCGTTCGCCGTCTTGCTGTCCGCCACTCTCGCCCGGCACGGCGCGCCGATGATGCCGGTGACGTTGTTCAGCGCCCTCGTCGATGCGCTCGACGCCCGGATTCTCGTCGTTCGCGGTCCCGGCGGCGAGGCGCTGGCGAGTCTGCTCTGGTTTCTCGACGGCGTGCTGGCGTGGAACCCGTGGATCGGAAATCGGCGAGACTGCTACGCGGGTGACCTGCTCACCTGGACCTTGATAGAGGAGGCCCTGAACGCCGGCGCGGACATCGTCGATTTCGGGCGCTCCCAGGTCGGCGGAGGATGCTGCAGGTTCAAGCAGAAATTCGGCGCCGCGCCCGTTCCCGTCCTGTGGCTCTCCGACCGGCGGGCCGATCTCCATCGGCGCTACGCACCGGCCATGAAGCTGTGGGGCGCGCTTCCGAACGTCGTCACCGGCGCCGTCGGCCCCCGACTGTGCCGATACCTGGCGGACTACTGAAATGCGCGTTCCGGGTTGGGGCGGCGGCTTTGGGAAGGTTCGGGCGCTCGGACCCGCGCCGGCGTGCGCCGCGGTCGCCCTGCTCGCCACCGCGTTCTTCTTCTTTCTGCACTACGTCGGCAATTCGATTCCCTACGAGCTGGCGCAGCAGAGGTTCCGGGCCGAGTTCGAGGCGGGTCGGCCGGACGAGGGGTGGGCGAAGGGCTACAAGAACGGGGCCGAGTACTGCCAGATTTCAGAGACCGTGATGGCCGGGGCGAAATGGGCCCGCGGGCGGCGCGCCGTTGACGATGCCGTGATATTGAGAACGTTCAGGAACCTGCCCGACGCCGATGGTTTCTGTCACGAACTCCGCGTGGTGTCGAACGGCGCCGAACCGGTGGAGATGGTTCTCAAGACCCGCTACTGGTGGGGAAGCAAGGCGCTCTACGCCATCGCCCTCCGCTACCTTTCCGTCCGCGAGATCCGGGAACTCACGCTGACCGCCACCCGCGCCGCCTACGTGCTGCTGGCCGTCGTCCTGGTCGCGTTCGCCCCGAGAACGCTGCCGGCGACGGCGCCCCTGCTCGTGCTCGGCGCTTTCTCCTCGGGCCTCGAGTACTGGGCGGACGTGGCCAACGGCACGCCGTACCTGTGGACGGTGGCGTCGGCGGCGGTCCTGGCCGGGCTGCTGCGCGTCCGGCGGCCGTCGGGCGTGTTCTCGGGAGCGGTTCCGCTCTGGTGCTTCGCGGCGGGAACGGTGTCGTCGTATCTGTACCTGGGCGACGGCCACACGTTCCTCGCCGTCACGTGGATCGGGCTGCTGGTCTGGTTCGGCGGCGGCGCGCCGGACGCGGCGGAGAGAACCCGGCGGGCGGTTTCGTGCATCGCGCTGTACGTCGCCGGTTTCGTGGCCTGTTACGGGCTCGGACAGATCGTGAAGGCCGTCGCCTGGAGTTACGAACGGGTGTTGTGGCACTACCTCTGGGGAAGAACCAAAACTGTCGCCGGAGACACGATCGACGATTTGTCGACGGGAGAGAATCTGAGCACCTACCTGGAGTCTTTCTACGCGATGGCCTGGCCGGGCTGGTTGCCGGCGGGCGTCTTCCCGACGACGGCCGCGGTGTCTTCGCTGGCGGTCGCCGCCGGGTTCGCCGTCTTCCGGGCGCGCCGGGGGCGGAGCGAGCCGCTCCGGGGCATCGTGTGGATCGTCGGGCTGCTGGCCGCCAACGCCGTGAGTTTCCTGATAGAGGAGGACCTTCCCCATCGGACCGCGCGGTTCGTGTTCGTGCCGCTTGCGTTGTGCTGCTCCTGCCTGATCCTGTGCGTCCGGACGACGGACTGGAAGCTCTCGTCGGCCGTTCTCGGAACCGTGCTCGTGGTCTCCGGGTCGGTCTCCTGGTATGTCGACTCGTTCGATGCGAGGGCCGCCGGCAGGCTGATCGCGAGCGTCGAGGACGTCCGGCCGGTCGTCCGCGGCGGCTTCGACGTGCATCTGGACGGGGACCGGCTGGTCTACGTGAAGGACGACTGCCGCGCCGAGGACGTCGTCGCGGCGTTCTTCCTGCATCTCTATCCCGTCGACGAGGCCGATCTGCCGGAACACCGCCGGCGGCACGGGTTCGACAACCTCGACTTCGCCTTCGAGAAGTACGGGTTTCGCGGCGGCGGGCGCTGCGCCGCGGCGCGTTTCCTTCCCGATTACGGGATCGCGGGCATCCACACCGGCCAGTACATGCCGGGGCGGGACCCGGAGTGGAGCGGAAGGGTCAGCTCGTCCGTCTTCCGGTCCGCCGCCGCCGATTCGAGGGCGATCGACGAGTTGATTGCAAGCGTCGAGGATGCGCGGCCGGTCGTCCGCGGCGGTTTCGACGTGTACCTGGACGGAGACCGGCTGGTCTACGTGAAGGACGACTGCGGCGACGGGGACGTCGACACCCGGTTCTTCCTGCACGTCTACCCGGTCGACGAGGCGGACCTGCCGGATTCCCGCGAACCGCACGGGTTCGACAACCTCGACTTCGCCTTCGAGCGGTACGGGCTTCGCGCCGGCGGGCGTTGCGCGGCGGCGCGCGTCCTTCCCGAATACGAGGTCGCGAGCCTCCACACCGGCCAGTTCGCGCTCGGCCACGGCCCGGACTGGGACGAGAGGGTCTACCTGGAGGCATGGTCGGCGGGTCTCGATCGTTGAAATGCGCATTCCGAAACCGGCGGCGGTCCTTCGGAGAGTCCGGGCGTTCGGACCCGCGCCGGCGTACGCCGCGGTAGCCCTGCTCGCCACGGCGTTCTTCTTCTTCCTGCACTACGTCGGCAATTCGATTCCCTACGAGCTGGCCCAGCAGAGGTTCCGGGCCGAGTTCGAAGCGGGTCGGCCGGACGAGGGGCAGGCGAGGGGCTACAAGGACGACTACGAGTACTGCCAGATTTCGGAGACCGTGATGGCCGGGGCGAAGTGGGCCCGCGGGCGGCGCGCCGTTGACGATGCCGTGGTGTTGAGAACGTTCGGGCGCATGCCGGGGGGGCGCATGCCCGGCGTCGATGGTCGTTACTGTCACGAACTCGCCGCGGCGGCGAACGGCGCCGAACCGGTGGATCTGGTTCTCAAGCCCCGTTACTGGTGGGGGAGCAAGGCGCTCTACGCCATCGCCCTCCGCTACCTTTCCGTTCACGAGATCCGGGAACTCACGCTGGCCGCCACCCGCGCCGCCTACCTGCTGCTGGCCGTCGTCCTGGTCGCGTTCGCCCCGAGAACGCTGCCGGCGACGGCGCCCCTGCTCGTGCTCGGCGCTTTCTCCTCGGGCCTCGAGTACTGGGCGGACGTGGCCAACGGCACGCCGTACCTGTGGACGGTGGCGTCGGCGGCGGTCCTGGCCGGGCTGCTGCGCGTCCGGCGGTCGTCGGGCGTGTTCTCGGGAGCGGTTCCGGTCTGGTGCTTCGCGGCGGGAACGGTGTCGTCGTACCTGTGGCTGGGCGACGGCCACACGTTCCTCGCCGCCACGTGGATCGGGTTGCTGGTCTGGTTCGGCGGCGGCGCGCCGGGCGCGGCGGAGAGAACCCGGCGGGCGGTTTCGTGCATTGCGCTCTACGCCGCCGGTTTCGTGGCGTGTCACGGGCTCGGACAGATCGTGAAGGCCGTCGTCTGGGATTACGAGCGGATGTGGGGGCACTGGTACAGAGGAGTTGGAAAAGTCGTCAATGCCTCGGTCGCCGACGTGTCGACGGAAGGGCATCTGAGCACCTATCTGGAGTCTTTCTACGCGATGGCCTGGCCCGGCTGGCTGCCGGCGGGCGTCTTCCCGACGACGGCCGCGGCGTCTTCGCTGGCGGTCGCCGCCGGGTTCGTCGTCTTCCGGCGGAGGGGGGGGCTGGGGGGGACTCGGGATCCGCTCCGGGGCGTCCCGTGGATCGTGGGGCTGCTGGCCGTCAACTCCCTGAGTTTCCTGATCGGGGAGCACTATCCCTATCGGACCGCGCGGTTCGTGTTCGTGCCGCTTGCGTTGTGCTGCTCCTGCCTGATCCTGTGCGTCCGGGCGACGGACTGGAAGCTCTCGTCGGCCGTTCTCGGAACGGTGCTCGTGGTCTCCGGGTCGGTCTCCTGGTATTTCGACTCGTTCGATGCGAGGGCCGCCGGGAGGTTGATTGCGAGCGTCGAGGACGTCCGGCCGTTCGTCAGCGCCGGCTTCGACGTGCGCCTGGACGGGGACCGGCTGGTCTACGTGAAGGAGGACTGCCGCGCCGAGGACGTCGTCGCGGCGTTCTTCCTGCATCTCTATCCCGTCGACGAGGCCGATCTGCCGGAACACCGCCGGCGGCACGGGTTCGACAACCTCGACTTCGCCTTCGAGAAGTACGGGGTTCGCGGTGGCGGACGCTGCGCCGCGGCGCGCGACCTCCCCGAATACCGGATCGCGAGCATCCACACCGGCCAGTACGTATTCGGGCAGGATCCGGAGTGGAGCGGAAGGGTCCGCCCCACCGATTCGAGGACGATCGACGATCTGTTTGCAAGCGTCGAAGATGCCCGGCCGGTCATCAGTTCCGGCTTCGACGCGTACCTGGACGGAAACCGGCTGGTCTACGTGAAGGAGGACTGCGGCGACGAGGACGTCGCCGCCTGGTTCTTCCTGCATCTCTACCCGGTCGACGAGGCGGATCTGCCGGATTCCCGCAAACCGCACGGGTTCGACAACCTCGACTTCGCCTTCGAGCGGTACGGGTTTCGCGCCGGCGGGCGCTGCGCGGCGGTGCGCGTCCTTCCCGAATACGAGGTCGCGAGCGTCCACACCGGCCAGTTCGTGCCCGGCCGCGACCCGGACTGGGACGAGAGGGTCTACCTGGATCAGCCGGACGTCGACCGCTGAAATGCGCATTCCGAACCCGGCGGCGGCGCTTCGGAAGGTGCGGGCGCAGCAGACTGCGCCGCGGTGCGCTATGATGGAGCGCCCGCCGGGAACCGCGGTGAACGGAGAGAAGGCGTTGCGGCGTCCCGGACCGGCGGTCGGCCGGGGCGGGTCGTCGGGCCCCGCGGTCGGCGGCCTTCGAGGATGAAGATGCTCGATGCGGCGGCGCACAGGGTCGTGAACCGGTGGTCGTCCGGGAAGATCGCCGTACTGTCCATCGACGTGGAGCATGACTACAACGGCGACCGGACCGACGCCCTGGACAGGCTGCCCGACCTGCTCGCCACGGTCCGGCGCGCCGGCCTGCCGTTGACCGCTTTCGTGGAAGGACGCCTGTTCGCCGCGCGTCCGGATCTCTGCGCCCGCCTCGTCGAGACCGGCGCCGACCTGCAGCTCCATTGCTACGACCACCGGGACCCCGGCGATACGCCCGAAAGTCTCGGGCGCGGCGTCGAGGCCTTCGAGCGTTTCGTGGGCGGCCGTCCGCGCGGGTATCGGGCGCACACCTACCGTCTGACCGACGCGCTCCTGTCCGCGGTCGTGGAGGCGGGTTTCGACTGGGATTCGTCGATCCTGCCCGGCTTCGGCCTCGGCAACCATCCGGACCGGGTGTTCCGCCGCGGCGACTGGTTCATGATCGACGATACGCTCGCGGAATATCCGGTCGCGAGCTGGCGCGCCCTCGGGGTTCCGTTCACGCACTCGTATCGACAGCTCATGGGGCGCGCCGCCGAGTCGCTGTTCGACCGCGTGGCGTCGTTGCCGGCGCTGCTGGTCTACGACATGCACATGGTGGACCTGGTCCCGGACGGCCGGATCGGGCGGGCGCCCCTGCCGCTCTGGCTGCGAGTCATCCATGCGCTGGCGCGGGGCCGGCAGCGCGGATTCGACGACGTGGCGGCGTTGGGCGAACGCCTGCGGGCGCGAGGGTACGAATGGTCCACGTTGTCGCAATGCCACGAGCGGCTGGCCGGGAGTGGCCGGTGCGGGCGGACGGCGGCCTGACCGTCACCGGCGCCGGCGGCTTGCGGAGGGTCCGGGCGCTCGGACCCGCGCCGGCGTGCGCCGCGGTCGCCCTTCTCGCCACCGCGTTCTTCTTCTTCCCGCATACGTCGGCCATTCGATTCCCATGTGCGCCGTGAGCACGTTGGCGACGTTTCGTCGGGGGCGGTCATGAGCCGGGCGGACGCCGGGAAGGACCAGGTCTATGACAGGCTTCAGGCCGATTTCGGCGAGGCCAGCCCCCGGGTGTGCGGTTACGTCTCGGAGTACTCGTTCTTTCGGCAGCGCGCCCTGGTGCTCGAGATGGTCGGCGATGCGCCGGGCACGATTCTCGACGTGGCGTGCGGCGCGGGGCTGGTGACCCTGCCGCTGGCGGCGGCCGGCCGGCGGGTGGTCGGCGTCGAGATCAACGCCGCCGTCTGCCGGTACGCAAGGCGGAACGGGATCGAGGCGATCCGCGGCGACGTGTTCGATCTCCCGCTGGCGGAAGGCGTGGCGGACGTCGTGTTGAACGTCGAGTTCGCGCAGGAGAACCGGCCGGAGGCGCTCGATCGCCTGCTGCGCGAGCTGGCGCGCGTGCTTCGGCCCGGCGGTCGGCTGGTGATGGTCTGGTCCAACCGCCGGGGGCTGGTCCACCGGCTGATCGGCCCGATCCATCGCGTCCTGGAGCGTCTGCGCGGCCGGAGGTCGTTCGTGCTGTTCCATCACCCCCTGGCCGGGATGCGGGCGGCAGGCGAGGGGGCGGGACTCGCGGTCCACGGCGCGTCCGCGATCTTTCCGCCGGCGGGCCTGCGCCTGCGCCGTCCCGACGGATTCCTGGCGAGCTTGATCGGGTCGAGCTTCGTCGTCGTCTTTCGGAAACCGGCCTAACTAAAGCGGCGGGAGCGCGCCTTCCCGCGGGCTTCCGCCACGGGCGGCTGGAGAAATCGCGGCGAGCCGGCCGCGAACCGCGGCGAGCCGGTATAATGGGGCGGCCGCCGGGAGCCGGGGCGACCGCCCGGCGGGGCCCCGGCCTCGCGGGACGCGCGGGCGGGCGGATGCGGGGATACGCACGATGAGAAGCAGTCTGCACCGGGCCGGCGCCGCGGCGCTGGGGCTGGCCGCGGCGTTCGGGGCGGCGGCCGGGAGCGCTTCCGCCCAGACGGACGCCGGGGCGCACGCCGTGGCGCCCTTCGCGGAACGCTATTGCTACCGCTGCCACGGACCGCGGACGCAGACCGCCGGCATCGATCTCGCGGCGCTGGTGAACGAGCGCCCGCTGGTCCGCAACCGCGAGACGTGGGCCCGCGTCGTCGAGGCGCTCGACGAGGGGAAGATGCCCCCGGCCGGCGCTCCGCGGCCGCCGCACGAAGTGCGGCGGCGGATGGCCGCGATGCTGCACCGGGACATCGAAGAGTTCGACTACTCGACCATCGACGATCCCGGCTTCGAGCCGTTGCGGCGGCTGACGCATACGGAGTACGACAACACCATCCGGGACCTCTTCGGGGCCGCCCTGAACGTCACCGACCGGTTTCCCGACGAGTTGACGGGGGCGAGCGGTTTCGAGAACTCGTCGAACACCCTGTTCCTGCAGCCGGCGTTGATGGAGCGCTACATCGCGGCGGCCGAGCGGGTCGTCGAGCTGGCCCTGCCGGCGGAGCCGGCCGATGCGCGCCACCGCGCGTCCCGCGATCTGGTGTTCGTGGCCGCGCCGGGCGCCGGGCTCGGCGACGAGGACGCGGCCGAGGCGGTTCTGCAGCGGTTCCTGGGGCGCGCCTGGCGGCGCCCGGCCACCGCGGAAGAGCTGGAGCAGGCGCTCGCCCGGTACCGGGCGGGCCGGGCGGCGGGGCTCGGGTACGAGCCGGCGCTCAAGCGGGTGCTGCAGGCGGTCCTGATCTCTCCGAAGTTCCTGCTGCGGGTCGAGCGGGGCCGCGCGGGAAGCGATCCGTACCGGGTCGACGACTGGGAACTCGCCTCGCGCCTGTCCTACTTCCTCTGGGCTTCGATGCCCGACCAGGAGCTGTTCGACGCCGCGGCGCGCGGCCGCCTGCGGGATGCGGAGACGCTCCGGGCGCAGGTCGCGCGCATGCTCGCCGACCCGCGCGCCGACACGCTGGGTACGGTCTTCGCGGCGCAGTGGCTCGGCTTCCGGCACGTCGGCACGCGCATCTGGCTCGACCCCATCGACAACCCGTGGTGCACGGCGTCGCTGATGACCGCGATGCGCGACGAGTCGTCGCTGTTCTTCCTTTCGCTGCTCCGCGAGAACCGGCCCGTCCGGAACCTCATCGACGCCGACCACACCTACGTCAACGAGGAGCTGGCGCGCACCCTGTACGGCATGGAGGACGTCCGCGGCGCGCACATGCGGCGGGTCGCGCTCGACGACCCCAACCGCGGCGGGGTCATCGGCCAGCCGAGCATCCTCGCCCTCACTTCCAACTACAAGGACACCAGCCCCGTCAAGCGGGGCCACTACGTGCTCGACGTGCTGCTCGGCGACCCGCCCCCGCCTCCGCCGCCCAACGCCGGCGTGCTCAGCGAGGAGGTGGCCGACCTGCGCGGGCTCAGCTTCCGCGAGAAGCTCGAGATGCACTCGAAGAACGAGACCTGCCGCGCGTGCCACGTCCGCATCGACCCCATCGGCTTCGGTCTCGAGAACTTCGACTACTTCGGGCGCTGGCGCGACGCCTACCACTTCCGGCAGCGGGTGGAGGACCCGGCCGAGGCGGACGAGACCGTCGAGATCCAGACCGAGACCAGCCCCGACCCGATCGTGCGGCACTACCGGAACACGCGTCGGGCCATCGCCGCCGACGGCGCGCTGCCGGACGGAACGACCTTCTCCGGCCCCGCGGGGCTGAAGCGGGCGCTGCTCGAGAACCGGCACGACGACCTCGTGCGGCAGGTGGTGTCGAAGATGCTCGCCTATGCCCTCGGCCGCCAGCTCGAGTACTACGACGAGCCGGCGGTGCGCACGATCGTCGCGGCCCTCGAGGCCGACGGCTACCGGTTCCAGACCCTGCTGCAGGAGATCGTGGCGAGCTATCCGTTCCAGTACAGGAAGAACCGCGTCGAGGAGACCGACTGATGCCGTCCCGCCGCCTGTCGCGCCGTACCGTGCTGCGCGGGCTCGGAGCCGCCGTGGCCCTCCCGCTGCTCGACGTCATGCCCGCCGCCGCGTTCGGGGGCGGGGTCGCGCCCGCTTCCGCGCGGCGCCTGGCCTATCTGTACTTCCCGAACGGGATTCCGCGCGGCACGTGGTACCCGGAGGAGACCGCGGTCGGGGGCCGGCTCGTGAAGCTGAACGAGTGGATGCGCCCGCTCGAGCCGTTCAGGGAGCACCTGCTCATCCCCGGCAACGTCTGGACCCCCGAGGGCAACGGCCACGTGGGCGGGCCGCCGACGTGGCTGACCGGCGGCGACTACGACCGCATGGCCGTCAACGCCGGCGGGGTGTCGGCCGACCAGGTCGCCGCGCGTCATCTGCGCGACGAGACGCTGCTGCCGTCGCTCGAGCTGTCGCTGCAGGGCGAGGGCTTCTTCTCCAACTCGCTGCCCCGCAACGCCATCTCGTGGTCGGCGCCGGACCGCCCGATGGCCCGCGAGATCGAGCCCCGCGCGGTCTTCGACCGGATGTTCCGCCCGCCGTCGGGCGGCGCCACCGACCGCTCGGTCATGGACGCGGTGCTGGCCGACGCGAAGGCGCTCGGCAGCTACGTGAGCGGCGCCGACCGCTACCGGCTCGACGAGTACTTCGAGTCGATCCGGGCGCTGGAGCGCCGCATCGAGTTCGCGGAGCGCCGCTCGGCGGAGATGCGGGACGACGGGGCGGTGACCGACACGCTGACCGCCCCGACCCCCGGCATCCCCGCCGACCACGAGTCGTACGTCCGGCTGATGATGGACCTGCTGGTGGCCGCGTTCCAGTCCGACGCCACCCGCGTCTGCACCTTCATGCTCGACCACGGGCAGTCGAACCGCTACTTCAACTTCATCGAGGGCGTGCGCGGGACCTGGCACGCGCTGTCGCACTACAGGAACGCCTCGGGCAAGACCGAGGACGACGACGGCGTCACCTCGTGGGACTCGGTCGAGCAGAAGCGCGCGATGTACGCCGAGGTCGTCCGCTGGCACCACCGGCAGGTGGCCTATCTGCTCGGCCGGCTGCAGGCGGTGCGGGAACCCGACGGCGGGACCCTGCTCGACAACAGCATGATCGTCTACGGGGCGACCCTCGGCGACGGGAACGAGCACGACGCCCGGCACCTGCCGACGCTGCTCGCGGGCCGCGGGGGCGGGACCATCGCCGCCGGCCGCTACCTCGAGCACGCGGAGCCGGTCGACCTGGCCCGCATCCACGTCGCGCTGCTGCAGCGGATGGGGGTCCCGATCGAGAGGTTCGGCGCCGCCGCCGGCCCCCTCGAAAGCCTGGCGGGATGAAGAGCATGACGACGACCCTGAGAAGCGCCTCGGTACTGGCGGCGGTCTGCGCCGCGGCCCTGACGGCCGCCGTCCACGCCCAGTCCGGGCCCGGCGACGGACCGCGCTACCGCAACGGCGACGAGCTCGTCCGCCCCGACGACTACCGCGAGTGGACGTTCCTCAGCGCGGGGCTGGGGATGACCTACGAGGCGGAAGGCGGAGGACAGGCGGCGGGCAGCGGCGCGCGCCCGGCGCGGTTCCAGAACGTCTTCGTGAACCGCTCGGCCTGGCGGGCGTTCGCGGAGACCGGCGAGTGGCCCGACGGCAGCATCTTCGTGCTCGAGATCCGGCGGGCCGTCTCCGAGGCGTCGATCAACGTGGCGGGGCGGTTCCAGAGCGACCTCCTCGCGCTCGAGGCCGAGGTGAAGGACTCGCGTTTCGAGGACGGGTGGGCGTTCTACAACTTCGGCCCGGCCGGCTCGATGCCCGACGCGGCCGCGCCCCTGTCGGCCGAGGACGCGGCGCCGTGCGTCGCGTGCCACACCGAGCACACCGCCGTGGAGCGGACCTTCGTCCAGTTCTACCCGACGGCCCTGGCGGTCGCCCGCGAGAAGGGGACCCTGAAGCCGGGCTTCTGAGCGTCGGTCGCCGCGGGCCGGTCGTTCGGCGCCGGCGGCGGTCGGGGCTGCGCCGTGGGGCGCGCGCCGCCGCCGGGAGCGGGTGGCGCCGGTTCGAGCAGAGCCCCGCGGCGGTTGTCCGCGCCGTGGGGCGCCCGCGCGCCGCCGCCGGGAGCGGGCTTCGTCGACCTGTCCCCGCGCCTTCCCGAGAACCGCCGCCGCATGCCGGGCGAGCGCGGCGTCGAAGTGTCCATGGCTGCACGCGGCACACCGGAGGGCGCGGCGAGCGCTTCGGCCCTGACGCCGTTCGATTTCCATCTGCCGACCCGCGTCCGGTTCGGAGCGGGCGCCATCGACCGGCTCGGGCCGGTGGCGCGCGAGCTCGGCGTCCGGCGCCCGCTGCTGGTTACGGACCGCGGGCTGCGGGACGCGGGCCACGTCGAGCGCGCGCTGCGCGGGCTGCGGGACGCGGGCGTGGAGACCGCCGTCTTCGATGCGTGCGAGGAGAACCCCGACGCCGCGCTGATCGATCGCGGGGTGGAGTTCGCCGCCGCCTGCCGTCCCGACGCGGTCGTCGGACTGGGCGGGGGCAGCCCCCTCGACTGCGCGAAGGGCGTCAACCTGCTCCTCACCAACGGGGGCGCGATCGCCGACTACCAGGGCTACGGGCGCGCCCGGAAGCCGCTGCTCCCCATGATCGCCGTGCCGACCACCGCCGGCACCGGCTCCGAGGCGCAGAGCTACGCGGTCATCGCCGACGCCGCGACCCGCATGAAGATGGCGTGCGGCGACCCGAAGCTGGCCTTCGCGGCCGCCGTCCTCGATCCGGAACTGACCGTGTCGCAGCCGGCCCCGGTCACCGCGGCGGCCGGCTTCGACGCCATCGCCCACGCGGTGGAGACTGCGGTCACCACGCGCCGCACCGCGGTCTCTACCCTGTTCGCGCACGCCGCGTTCCGGCTGCTCGACGCCCACTACGACCGGGTGCTGGCCGACCCCGGAGACGTCGACGCGCGCGGGGCGATGCAGCTCGGGGCGTTCTACGCGGGGGTGGCGATAGAGCACTCGATGCTCGGGGCCGCGCACGCCTGCGCGAACCCCCTGACCGCGCGCTACGCGCTGACCCACGGCGTCGCCCTCGCCATCCTCCTGCCGCACGTCGTGGCCTGGAACGCGGAGGCGGACGCCGGCCTCTACCGCGATCTCGCGGCGGCGCTGCTGCCGGAACCGGGTGGTGGGGACGGCGCGGACCGTCTCGTCCGCCGTCTCGCCGCCGCCGGCCGCGCCGCCGGGTTCCCGTCCGAACTCCGGGCCGTCGGCGCGGCCCCCGACGACCTGCCCGCGCTGGCGGAGGCCGCCGCCGCGCAATGGACGGGCACGTTCAACCCGCGGCCCTTCGGGGTCCGCGAGGCCCTCGCGCTGTACCGGCGCGCGTACTGACCGTCCGGCCCGGTGCGCGCGGCATCGGCGGAACAACCCGGCGCGACGCGGCGCGGCGCCCCCCGACACCGGCCGCCGCCGCGGTTCACGGCTCGCGCCGGCCCGCCGCGGCGGTCGGGCGCCGTCAGCCCGTTCCCGTTGCGAGTCCCGACGCATCGTGGTAGATTTCAGCCCTGTCATGCTGGAGTCGGGGGGATCGGCCGGTCGCGTGGGCCACCGCGGGCGGCTGGCATCCTCGGGTTCCGACCGAGTGCCTTCAATCCGTAGCCGCAAGTCGTTCATTATGAGTGACTTGTTTATATATAGCAATTCTTGTGCCAGACCGGCAGGCAGGGTAGCCGGCCTGATGCCGGAGGAGTTGCGCGCCGCCGTTTTCGGCGTGCTTGAAGGAGACCGTTTGGCGACCACACGAACCTTGCCGATCCACGACATGGAACAACGTCACGTCGGTCTCACCAAAGCGATCGCCGACTCGTATACCGAGGCGGCGGGCGTGTGCCTGGATCGACATCACCGGTCTCCCAAGAACTTCGATCTTTACGACCGGAGCGGTTCGAAATCGACGGTCGCCGTCGCATGGCAAATGCCGGACGAACGAACGCGCGACGCATGGGCGAACGAGACCGACGCGACCGAGGCCGGCGCATCGGCCTGCGCGCTTGCGGCGATCGAACTGTCCGACGACCTCGTCGCCGTGCGGCGAGCGGAGACCAGAACCGGCGCGGACTATTACGTCGCGCCGTCCGGCGCTTTGGCCGACGATCTCGAGGACTGCCTGCGTCTGGAAGTGTCCGGCGTGGATCGCGGGCCGGCGTGGATCGTTCAACGGCGCCTCAAAGACAAGTTGGACCAGGCCGCCGCGGGCGAAAGCAACCTGCCGGCGCTGGCAGGCGTCGTCGGTTTCAAGGTACGTCTGATCGTCATGGCTGATCTCGAAGATTCGCGGCGCCGGCCGGCGCGGCACGCGCGTTGACGACGCGTACGGGAACCATGTCCTGGATTGAACACCACGAGAACAGCGAACGGCTCGCGTCGCAGGCGCAGGTCACCGCACGTGAAGGCCGGCGGGACGACGCGCTGGCTCTGTACGCCCGCGCGGCCGACGCCGAAGATCGCGCCCTCGCGGATCTGGATCCATCGAAGACGCGCACCCTCGGGCTCTCCGCGGTGAGCGCCGCGTCGCTGCACTACAAGGCGAATCGGCTCGGTCGTGCCGAGGCGGTTGCGCTTCGGTGGTTGGAGTTCAAAGAGCTTCCGACCTTCGCCAAGGTTCAACTGGAGAGCCTGCTCTCACGCCTTGACAGGCGTTCGCCAGCGGTGCGACGCGAGGGTTCCACCACGGGCGGTCAGCCTCCGAAGTCGAAGCGGCCCCCGGCCGAGAACGCGCGCGGCAGGCCGGGGTATCCGAGCGCGTGGTCGTAGGCGGCGTCCGTCAGGTTGTCGATCCGCAGGAACAGCGTCAGCGCGGGGCGCACGCGGAACTGGCCGCCGACGGCCACCAGCGTGTAGCCCGGGTTGACGGTGACGTCGACGGCGCGGCCGTCGGAGACCCGCTGCAGCCCGAGGAACGCGGCGTCGTGCCGGTCGCCGGTTACCCGCACCGCCGCGTGGAGGCGGCCGCGCCCCCGCGCGTAGCCGACGCGCAGGTGGCCGGAGTGGCGCGGCCGGCGCAGGAGCGGCTGGCCGGGCTGGAACTGCTCGCTGGTGCTCGCGTTGGCGACCACCTCGGTGTCCACGAACGCGTACGAGGCGCGCGCGGTCAGGCCGCCGGCCGGCCGCTGGAGGCCGAATTCGAGCTCGACGCCGCCGGCGCGCGACCCGTCGACGTTGACGTAGTCGGCCACTCCGTCACTCCCGTAGCCCGGCGAGGGCGACCACGCTATCTGGTCCTCGTAGCCGTTCGAGAACCAGGTGACGCGGGCCAGCCAGCGCTGGTCGTCGAAGCTCGCCTCGGCCCCCGCGTCGACGGTGAGCGCCCGCTCGGGCCGCAGCGTGACGTCGCCGTCGACGTACTCCGAGCCGTACAACTCGGAGAAGCTCGGGTTCCTGATGCCGCGGCCGGCGTTCACCGACAGCTTGACCGACGAGAGCGCGCCCTCGCGGAAGGGCAGGGGATAGCCGCCCGCCGACAGCCTCGGGTTCACCGCGGTCCCGTAGTACGCGTTGCGGTCGACGCGCGCCCCGCCGGTGACGAACCAGGCGCCGGCGACGGTGAACTTCTGCTGCGCGAACCACGAGTGGTTCGCCACCCGCTGCTGCGCGTCGAGGGCGTTGGTCTCGCGGTAGTGGTCGTAGCCGGCGCTCAGCACCTGGTCGTCGGCCCACGCCGCGTCGATCTGGTAGCGCACCGCCGGCCGCCGCAGCCGCGCCCGGTACTCGAACCGATGGTCGAAGCCGCTGTACGGGCCGCTCTGCGCGAGGAACTGCCCGGCGCCGAGGCCGGACGGATCGGCGGCCAGCCGGTCGAACGCCGCCGCGTCGAGCAGCCGCACGAGCCGCGGGCCGGCCGGATAGAGGGCGCCCGGCCGCCCTTCGAGGACCGCGAACACGCGCTTCCGGGGGTCGGCGACGGTGTCCGCGGACTCGCGCCCCGAGCGGAACCCGCTCACGGCGGCCGCGTGGGCGACGCGCGGCGAGAGGGTCTGGTCGAGGCCGAGGCGCCACGTCAGGGTGTCGGTGTCGTTGCGCGTGCCGGCGTCTCCGGTTGCGTAGTAGCTGATGGGGCCGACCGAGGCGCCGCGGGCGTTGCTGTAGCGGAAGCCGGCGCGGAGCCGCGCGCGGTCGCCGACGATCGCGCCGAGGTTGCCGTCGATCGACTGCTGGTCGAAGCGGTCGGGTTCCGTCAGCCGGTCGCGGAACGCGCCGTCGGTCCCCCGCCAGGCGGCGCCGAGCTGGTAGTCGACGCGCCGGCGGGCGCCGCCGAGCACCCGCAGTTCGCCGCGCGCGGTCCCGAACGAGCCGCCCTCGAACGATCCCGACAGCCGGGGGCCGCCGTCCGGGGTCCCCCGCTTCGTGAAGACCTGCACCACGGCGCCGATCGCGTCCGAGCCGTAGAGCGCCGACTGCGCGCCGCGCACCACTTCGACCCGGTCGATCTCGGCGGCGGAGATGCGGCTGAAGTCGTAGGCGCCGCCGTCGGCGTTCACGCGGACGCCGTCGACCAGCATGTGGTTGTAGTCCGACTCGCCGCCGCGCGCGTGGAGCGCCGCGATCCCGCCCTCGCGGCCCGTGGACTCGACGTGCAGGCCGGGCGCGTAGCGCAGGACGTCGGCCACCGAACGGCTTCCGAGGACCGCCACGTCGTCCGCGGTGAAGACCGCGTGGGCCTCCATGACCGACGCGCGGGCCTCGGCGGTCCGCGACGCGGTGACCACGATCGTGTCGTTCAGCGGCGCGACGGCGAGCCGGAAGTCGGCGGTCGCGCCGCCGCCCGCGGCCGTCAGCGCGGCGGTGTCGGCGGCGAAGCCTTCGAGCCGCGCGGTCAGGCGCCAGGCGCCTTCCGAGGGCAGGTCGAGCCGATACCGGCCGTCCGGCCCGGTCGTCGCGACGGCGGCCACGCGGACGCCGCGCCGCGCCTCGACCGCGGCGCCCGGCAGCACGCGCCCGGACGAGTCCCGGACCGCGCCGGTGACGGTGACCGGGGAGGCGGACGGCTGGGCGCCGGCGGGCGCGGCGGCCAGCGCGCACGCGCCGATCGCGGGCAGCGCGAGAAGACGGATCATGAGCGGCGGCTCCTCTCTGTGTTCGGGCGCGGACCACGGGGGGACCGCGCGTTGCGCGGGCGCACGCGCGGCCCCGTTCGCCCGGCCCGGCGACGATCGACGCCGTCCGGGGCGTGCGGTGCGCAGACCCCGGCCGGCCCCGAAGACCTGGCCTACTGGTGGCGGACTCGTGAAGATTGCGCGCCCGGCGGGCGCCGATGGTGCGTCACCGTTCCTCCTCGCCTCCCCGTCGGAGGCCGTGTGAGGCGCGGCTGGATCGGTCTCCTGGCTTGCAGGATCGGCCTACTCTCCGCGTCTTCCCGCCCGATGCCGGGCAGTGACGTGGGTGCGGATTTCGTCCCTGCTCACAGTTGCGAGGGCAGCGCCGGTTTCGCACCGGACTTCCCGTGCATCCAGCCACAACCGTGCAGACGCCAAACGTTAGACCCTGCGCGGCCGGATGTCAAGGGCGGTTCGCCGCGCGGAGGGGAGGGCGCGGCGCCGCCGCGGTCGACGCGTCAGGCGCTCCCGAAGCCCCTGGTCTGGTGGAACTGCCCGAGACCGAAGCCCGACTCCTGCAGGGCCTTCCGCACGCCGTCCGGATCCGCGGCGGTCGCGACGGTCGTTCCCTTTCGTTCGTCGCGGCGCACGACGCGGACCGCCTCCGGCCGGTCCAGACAGTCGAGCAGCAGGGGAGAATGCGTGGTCACCACGAACTGGACGCGGTCCTGCGCGCTCAGCAGATGTTCCACGAAAGCGGACAGGGCGGTGGGGTGCACGTAGTTCTCGGGTTCTTCGATGCCGATCAGGTTGGCGTCGGGCTCCGCGAAGAGCGCGGTCATCAGCGCCAGCATGCGCAGGGTGCCGCTGGAGACGCCCATCTGGTGGACGGGATAGCGCAGTCCGGGTTCCTCCTGCACGAAGTGGAAGCGGCCTTCTTCCGACTCCCGGGGCTCGACGTGCGACGGGAGGCCGACGACGGCCCGGGTCGCGTCCACGATGCGTTCCAGCGTGTCGGGCGCAGACCCGTGGAGCGCATGAAGCGTCTCGCCGAGGTTCCGGCCGTAGTGGTCGAAGCGTCCCGATTCCAGTCCCGGCCAGTCGCGGCGGAGCAGGAACGGGTTGGGGTCGAAGAACCCCCACCGGCCGATGAACTGCGCGACGTCCCGCGCCGGAAAGGACGCGTCGGCGGCCGCCGCGGCCAAGGCGCACGACGTCGAGTCCTGTTTCAGATCCACCTTCCCGTCCTGGCCGGACCACCACCAGCCTTCGCCCCGGGCGGCGTCGAGCAGGCCGACGGGCGGAGAGCCGTCCGGCAACTCGTCGACGTGCTCGTCGACGGCGGTTCACGGCTCGCGCCGGCCCCGACGCGGCGGTCGGGCGCCGTCAGCCCGTTCCCGTTGCGAGTCCCGACGCATCGTGGTAGATTTCAGCCCTTGACAGGCGTTCGCCAGCGGTGCGACGCGGGGGTTCCACCACGGGCGGTCAGTCTCCGAAGTCGAAGCGGTCCCCGGCCGAGAACGCGCGCGGCAGGCCGGGGTATCCGGGCGCGTGGTCGTAGGCGGCGTCCGTCAGGTTGTCGGTCCGCAGGAACAGCGTCAGCGCAGGGCGCACGCGGAACTGCTCCCGGACTCGGACACCGCGGGAACCCGATGAAGTTGCGCCCCACGGCGCGCGCCGACTGTGCGTTCCTCCGCCGATGGGCGATGGTCCTGGCCCCCGCGGGGATTCTCGTCGGCCTGGCGGCGTGGGTGCTTCCCGACAGCACTGTCCACGCCCCGGATTCGGTGTTCAGGTTCGGCGGGTTCGTCGCCATCTTTTTCTGCTGCGTGCTCCCGGACCGCTACTCGCGTCTGCGCCGAAGCGGGCTGATCTATCTCCTCGGCCTCATCATCTACGGGCTGATTCACAACCTGCGCTGGTGGATCCTGGGGCAGTGAGCTTCCCCTTTTCGCGGTCGTGGTCGAGACCGCGCCTCACCGGATGACGGTGGCGCGCTTCGACGCGCGTCAGGCGCTCCCGAAGCCCCTGGTCTGGTGGAACTGCCCGAGACCGAAGCCCGACTCCTGCAGGGCCTTCCGCACGCCGTCCGGATCCGCGGCGGTCGCGACGGTCGTTCCCTTTCGTTCGTCGCGGCGCACGACGCGGACCGCCTCCGGCCGGTCCAGACAGTCGAGCAGCAGGGGAGAATGCGTGGTCACCACGAACTGGACGCGGTCCTGCGCGCTCAGCAGATGTTCCACGAAAGCGGACAGGGCGGTGGGGTGCACGTAGTTCTCGGGTTCTTCGATGCCGATCAGGTTCGCGTCGGGCTCCGCGAAGAGCGCGGTCATCAGCGCCAGCATGCGCAGGGTGCCGCTGGAGACGCCCATCTGGTGGACGGGATAGCGCAGTCCGGGTTCCTCCTGCACGAAGTGGAAGCGGCCTTCTTCCGACTCCCGGGGCTCGACGTGCGACGGGAGGCCGACGACGGCCCGGGTCGCGTCCACGATGCGTTCCAGCGTGTCGGGCGCAGACCCGTGGAGCGCATGAAGCGTCTCGCCGAGGTTCCGGCCGTAGTGGTCGAAGCGTCCCGATTCCAGTCCCGGCCAGTCGCGGCGGAGCAGGAACGGGTTGGGGTCGAAGAACCCCCACCGGCCGATGAACTGCGCGACGTCCCGCGCCGGAAAGGACGCGTCGGCGGCCGCCGCGGCCAGGGCGCACGACGTCGAGTCCTGTTTCAGATCCACCTTCCCGTCCTGGCCGGACCACCACCAGCCTTCGCCCCGGGCGGCGTCGAGCAGGCCGACGGGCGGAGAGCCGTCCGGCAACTCGTCGACGTGCTCGTCGACGTAGAAGTCGTATCTGCCGCTCCTGACCAGCCGCAGGGACCACTCGTACCGCCGCGCCTCGTGCTCCAGCCGGACGGTCAGTTCGATGCGTTTCGCCTCTTCTCCCTTCCACGCCATGTGGAGGATGCCGCCGCGCGAGAGGGCCGGCGGCCGGAAGTCGCGCGCCCGGACCCCTTCATGCAGGAAACGGAGCGCGTCGAGGACGGTGCTCTTGCCCGACGCATTGGCGCCGATGAACAGATCGAGGCCGTTCAGCGCGACGTCCGCGTCGCGCAGGCCGCGGTACGACCTGGCGCGGAAGGCCAGGAGCCTCATGCCGCCGACCCGGGCCGGCCGGTCAGTCGCCGGAGGGCGCGGGGCCGAGGCCGTGCGCCCGCAGGAAAGACCGGATGGTCTCGTAGATGCGCAGGTTCTCCGCGAGGCTGAACCCGCCGTGGCCGCCGCCTTCGATGGTCAGCAGCCGGTTCGGTACGCCGGCCCGGTCGAGAGCTTCGTGCAGGCGGACGGCGTGGGCGTGCGGCACGATGCTGTCGGCGTCGCCGTGGATGGTCAGGACCGGGGGCTGACCCCGCGCGACCCAGGTCAGGGGCGACACGCGGGCCGCGACCTCGCCGCGGTCGGGGCGGCTTCCGAGCCAGGCCTCGGTGAAGTTCCCCGAAGTGCCCGGGGGTCCCTGCATCAGATCCACCACGTCGGTGATGCCGTACCAGTTGACGACGGCGGCCACCTTCAGCTCGGCCGTGGAGGTCGCGCCCGTCGTCCAGGTCCGGCGGCGGTCGCCGGGGCACTGGCGGTCGAGCCCGGCCGAGGCCGGCAGCATGCCGGTGGTGAGCGCGAGGTGCCCCCCGGCGGAGTTGCCGCTCACCACGATGCGGTCGAGGTCGAAGCCGTACTGCGCGGCGTTCCGGTAGATCCAGCGGAGGGCGCAGCGGCAGTCTTCGACGGCGGCCGGGGCGTGGGCGTCGTCGGCCATGCGGTACTCGGCGTTGACGACGTTCCAGCCCATCTCCAGCCAGGGGAGGAAGGTCAGGGCCGAGCTCTCCTTGCTCCCGTTGGTCCATCCGCCGCCGTGGATGTAGAGCAGCGTCGGGTGCGGGCCCGCGCCGGGCGCCCGGTAGACGTCGAGTGCGAGGTCCACGCCGCCGGCGCGCAGGTAGGTGACGTTGGGCGTCAGCCGGTAGCCGCTCGCCACCTGGACGAACTTCGCGGCGGCGTCCGGCGTCTGGGCCGCCGCGGGGAGGACGGCCGCGCCCGCGAGCGCCGCCGCGGCGAGACCGCCGATCCACGCGTGTCGCTTCTGCATTGCAAGTGTCCTTCCTTCGGCGCCGGCGCGCCTGAGTGCCGGGCCGGGCCGGGCCGACCGCGCGGGGTCGGCCCGGTCGCGGCCCGGCCGGCGAACGCCGATCAGTCGAGGCCGGCGGCGTCGATGCCCGCCTGGGCGCAGATGGCGTCGTTGGCGCCGGTGTCGCCGCTGACCCCGATGCCGCCGACGTGCCGGCCGTCGGCGGTCATGATGGGCAGCCCGCCCTCGAAGTAGTTCAGGCCGGGGACGAAGGCGGCGGCGGAGACGCCGTTGCCGAAGGCCATCTCGCCCCACTGCCGCGTCGAACGCGGGCTCGTGGACGAGCTGCGGGCCTTGGCCATCGCGACGTCGTGCGACAGCAACTGGGCGTCGTCCATCCGGTGGTACGCCTTCAGGTTGCCGTGGTTGTCCATGATGGCGATGTGCATGCGCCACCCTTCTTCCGCCGCCTTGGTCAGGCAGCCGTGGACCATGGTCATGGCGGCGGCGCTGGTGAGCATGGGCCGGTCCTCGACCTGGGCGGCGGCGGGGCCGGCGGCGGCCAGCGCGAGAAGGGCGAGACAGAGGGTGACGAGACGGCGGCTTGCGCGCATGAACGTTCCTCCGAAGTTGGTGTGGTAACGGAGATCCGCTACGGCGGATCGGTGTCAAGGGCCGTCATTATATCCGGGCCGCGCCGGCGGCCGGAAGCCCTCGGGCCGGGCGCACGTCCGGGACGGCCGGCGGGCGCCGGCGGCCGGAAGTTCACCGCGGGCGGCCGGGGCGGGGGAGGGGCCGGGCGCCCGCGAACGCCGCCGCCGCGCCCAGCGCCTCTTCGATGCGGAGCACCTCGTTCCACTTGGCCATCCGTTCGGAGCGGGAGAACGAGCCCACCTTCAACTGGCCCGCCCGCCAGCCCACGGCGAGATGGGCGATGGTCACGTCCTCGGTCTCGCCCGACCGGGCGGAGACGATGGCGCCCATGTCGGCGCGCCGGGCCGCGTCGAGGGCGGCCCGGGTCTCGGTCACCGTGCCGGCCTGGTTGGGCTTGACGAGCAGGGCGTTGCAGGCGCGGTCGCGGGCGGCGCGCTCGACCCGCGCCGCGTCGGTCACGAGATAGTCGTCGCCGACCACCTGCACGCGGTCGCCCACGGCAGCCGTGAACCGCCTCATGCCGGCGGCGTCGTCCTCGGCCAGGGGGTCTTCGATGGAGACGATCGGATAACGCTCCGTCCACCCCGCGAGCATCTCGCCGAGGGCGTCGCCGTCGACCACCCGGCCCTCGAGGCCGAGGTGATACCGGCCGTTCCGGTGGAACTCGGAGGCCGCGACGTCGAGCGCGATGGCGATCTCGTCGCCGGGGATGCGCCGGCAGTCCTCGATGGCCCGCACCAGCGTCTCCAGCGCCTCTTCGTTGGTGTCGAAGGCGGGCCAGAATCCTCCCTCGTCGGCGACCCCCCGCAGGCGCCCCGCGTCGGCCATCCGCGCGCCCGCCGCCCGGTAGACCTCGGCCGTCCAGTCCAGGGCCTCGGCGAAGCTGGCCGCGCCGACCGCCGTCACCATGAAGTCCTGCACGTCGACCCGCCGCCCCGCGTGCGCGCCGCCCCCGAAGATCTGGATCTCGGGCAGCGGCAGCAACGCCGGTTCGCCGCCCAGCAGGTGGCGCCACAGGGGCCGGCGGGCGGCGCCGGCGGCGGCGTGGAGCGCCGCCATCGAGACCGCGATGCAGGCGTTGCCGCCGAGCCGGCGCTTGTCCGGCGTGCCGTCGAGGTCGATCAGGACGCGGTCGAGCCCCGCCTGGTCGGTCACGTCGCGGCCGCGCAGGGCCGGGGCGATGGCGCCGCGGACCTGCCGGACGGCGCGCGTGACGCCGTATCCGCCGAAGGCGGCCCCGCCGTCGCGCAGGTCGAGGGCCTCGCCGCGGCCCGTCGACGCCCCGGCCGGGGCCGCCGCGCGCCCCACGACCCCCCCGGGCAGGCGCACCTCGGCCTCGACGGTGGGACGGCCCCGGGAGTCCCACACCCGGCGGGCCGAGACGCTTTCGATGCGGTGGGCGGAATCGGTCATCGGCGGCCGCCGCGCGAGGCCGCCGCCACGCGCCGCCAGGCGTCCCGCACCGCGGCGAGGCCGGCGGCCGGCGCCCGGAGCATGCCGCGGGCCGCCCCGCGCACGAGGTCCCGGTCGGCCTCGGCCGTCAGGTACTCGACCGGCGACCTGCCGTCCACGCGGGCCAGCAGCAGGCCGGGCAGCAGGGCCGCCGCCCGCGCTTCCAGGCGTTCGCGGGGCTCCCATTCCACGCCGCCCAGATAGACGCGGGCCAGCCCGTCGAAACAGGCCAGGAACCCGGGGGCCGCGGCCGGCGTCCACAGGCACTTCAGCAGCAGGTGGTTCAGGCAGAACGCGAGGTCGAACGCGGGGTCGCCGTACCAGGCGCATTCGGCGTCGAGGAAGACGGGGCCGCGGGGGCCGACGAGGATGTTCTTGGGGCTCACGTCGCCGTGCACGAGGGTGAGGCGCGTCCCGGCCGTCGCGGCCGCGAGGCCGGCGAGGCGCGGGCGCAGGTCGGGATGCCGCTCGGCGGTGGCGAGCAGGTACGGCTCGATCCGCAGGGCATGGAAGATGCGGCCGGTGTCGAAGCGTTCCCGGAGGTCGGCGCGGCCCGCCGCCGCCCGGTGGATCGCCGCGAGCCGGGTCCCGACCTGCCGGGCCGTCCGTTCGCAGGCGGCGCCGCGGCGGAGCTGCTCCTTCCACGGCGGGTAGTCGGCCGGGTCGAGGAACCCCATGACCAGGCAGTTCGACCGGGGGTCGTGGGCGACGAGCGGCGGCGTCCACGCCGGGTCGACGCGGGCCGTCTCCTGCATCCACGCCCACTCGTGGCGGCTCCGCTCGACCGGCGCCTCCCACACCGCGTCGACCTTGAGCCGGGCGCGGGCCCGCTTGACGCAGACCGGTCCCCCGGGGAGGTCGACGCGCCAGACGTCGGACGACACGCCGCCGGGCAGCGGGGTCATCGCCGGCGCCGCGTCCGCCCCCGCGAGCCGCAACCGGCGCAGGGCGTCGACGATTCGCGGGTCCGGTTCCGGCATGGCTGCTATCATATCGGCGCCGCCGGCCCGCGCCCGGCCGGGGGGACGGCAGAGAGGGCGCCGCGCCGGTCCGCCGGCCGCGGGTTCGCCCCTGAATCATCGACACCGCCGGTCTGCGCCCGGAGGAAAGCAGCAGGGGGCGCCGGCTCCGCCAACCGCGGGTTCGCCTCCCGATCAGGCTGACGCATGAACAATCCGATCCGCGCCGTTCGCTGTCACCGCTACGCCGGTCTCGACGACCGGGGCCGGCCGCTTCCCACGCCGGTCCCCCTGTGCGACGTCCTGACCCTGGACGAGGTTCCCCGGCCCGCGAACGCGCCGGGGCACGTTCTCGTGCGCGCGCACTACGCCGGCGTGCAGTACCCGGACGCGCTGCAGGCGCAGGGGCTCTACCAGCACAAGCCGGACCTGCCCTACGTCCCGGGCATGGACGTGGCGGGGACCGTTCTCGAGACCGACGTCGATCACTTCCAGGCCGGCGACCGGGTCATCGCCCAGATGAGCATCGGCGGCCTCGCCGAAGTGGTGCGGGTGCCCGCCGCGTCGGTCTGGCCGGCGCCGGCGGGGGTGGACCTCGCCGCCTGCGCCAACCTGGGCCGCAACTTCTTCCCCGCCTACCACTCGCTGAAGGTCCTCGGCGAGGTGACCGCCGACAGCCTGGTGCTGGTCGACGGGGCGTCGGGCGGCGTCGGCATGGCCGCGGTGGAGCTGGCCCGGGCGATGGGCGCGCACGTCATCGCCGGCGTCAGCACCCCCGAAAAGCGGGAGCCGCCGGCCGCGGCGGGGGCCGACCGGGTGCTCTGCTACGGCCGGGACCGCGACGGGCATCGCCGGTTCAAGGACGAGGTCCGGCGGGCGTCGGCCGAACTCGGCCACCCGGCCGGGGTGGACGTCGTGCTCGACATGGTGCAGGGCGACCTGTTCGAGGCGGCGTTGCTGTCGGTCATCCGCCCCCGCGGGCGGATCTGCCTGGTGGGCTTCACGGCCGGCCAGAAGCCGATCCGCCCCGGCCTCGTCCTCATCAAGCAGGCGGTGGTGATGGGCAGCATCTGGGCCGGCTGGGCGGCCGACCATCCGGACGGGCACCAGCGCAACGTCGCCGAGATCCTCGGCTTCTTCGCGTCCGGCGCGGTCCGGCCGCGGGTCGACCGCCTGATTCCGTTCGAGGAGTTCATGGAGGCGTTCGAACTCTTCGAGCACAACCGCGGCCGTGGCAACACGGTCGTCTGCGTCCACGATGGCTAGCGCCAGCCGGCCAATCGTCGCCGCGCGGCCCCGCGGTGGCGTTCGGCTCCGCCTGGCGCCCAGGTGCCGCCGGCCGCGCCTCGCGGCCGGGCGCCCGGTCATCGCGGTCCGGGGGCCGGCGCCGGTCCGCGCGCGCCCGACAGCGCGTACAGGGCGATGCCGGCCGCGGCGGCCACGTTGAGCGAGTCGACCCCGTCGGCCATCGGGATCCGCACGCGGCGGTCGACGCCGGCCGCGGCCGCGTCGCTCAGGCCGGCGCCCTCGGACCCGAAGACCAGGGCCGTCCGCGGCGGCGGGTCGGCCGCGAGCGCCGGCAGCGGGTCCGCGTCGCGGTCCGGGGCCAGGGCCACCGTCGCGTAGCCGTGCGCCCGCAGCCGGCGCAGTCCGCCGGGCCAGTCCGGCAACGCGCCCCAGGGAATCCGCAGCGTGGCGCCGATCGACGTGCGGATCGCCTTCCGGTACAGCGGGTCGCAGCATCCGGGGCCGAGCAGGACGGCGCCCGCGCCGAAGGCGGCGGCGTTGCGGAAGATGCTCCCGACGTTGTCCGGGTTCCCCACCTGCTCCAGGACGACCACGAGGCGGGCGGCGGCGAGGGCCGGGAGGTCGGCGTCGGTCGCCGGCGGGGGGCGTTCCCCGAGGGCCAGGCACCCCCGGTGGACGCGGAAGCCGGTGACCTGCTTCAACACCGAGGACGGGGCCACGTACACCGGCAGGGCGCCGCGGGCGCGGTCGCCGAGCAGGTCGCCGAGGCTGGCGAGGGCGGCCGGCGTCGCCAGCAGCGACCGTGCGGTCAGGCGGGGGTGGACCAGCAGCTCCCGCACCACGAACCGGCTCTCGGCGACGAAGAGGCCGCGCCGGCGGCACAGGAGCGGGTCGGAGACGACGCGGTAGTCGGCGAGCCGCGGGTCGTCCGGGTCGGCGACGGGTTCGATCGGCATCGGTCGCCGTCAGGATAGCAGCCGTGGTGGAAGCCCCCGCGGCATTGCGGGCGGCGCCGCATCCCGCCTGACTGCGTCGTTCGTCGGGCCGTTCCGCGGTCCGCGGTCGGGACGTGCCCGTATGCGCCCTTCTCACGCCTCGTCAGGCGGGCGCCGGGCGACGCGGGGTTCCACCACGGGCTGACCGCCGTCTTCTCGTCCAGGGTGACCGCCATGTCCTACGCGGCCCGCACGGAGTCCATCGCGCCGTTCCTCGCCATGGAGGTGATGGAGCGCGGCATGGAGATGACCCGTGCCGGCTTCGACGTGCTGCAGCTCGGGGTCGGCGAGCCGGGGTTCCCCCCGCCGCCCGAGGTGGCCGAGGCGGTCGCCGCCGCGGTCGCCGCCGGCGACACGCACTACACCGACAGCCGCGGGCTCCACCCGCTGCGCGAGGCGATCGCCGCCGACTGCGCGCGGCGGCGCGGGGTCGCCATCGGTCCGGAGCGGGTCGTGGTCACCAGCGGCACGTCTCCCGCCCTGCTCATGGTCGCCAGCCTGCTGCTCGACCCCGGCGACGAACTGATCGTGCCGACGCCGCACTATCCGTGCTACCCGAACATGGCGGCCCTGTGCGGCGGCCGGCCGGTCCTGGTCCCGACCTTCCCGGACGACGGCTACGTGATCGACGTCGACCGCGTGCGGGCCGCCGTCACCCCGCGCACGCGGGGCATCCTGGTGGCCTCGCCGGCCAACCCCACGGGGGCCGTGCAGCCCCCCGAGGTCGTGCGCGCACTCGCCGCGCTCGGGCCGCCGATCCTGTCCGACGAGGTCTACGACGGGCTGCTCTACGACGGGGCGGCGGTCACGTCGCCGCTCGGGATGACCGACCGCTGCTTCGTCTTCGACGGCTTCTCGAAGCGGTACGCGATGACCGGCTTCCGCCTCGGCTACGTCATCGCGCCGCCGTCGGCCATGCGGCGGCTGGTGTCGCTGCAGCAGAACCTGTTCATCTCCGCGTCGCACTTCGTGCAGACGGCGGGGCTGGCCGCGCTGGCGGCGGGCGAGGCGCACCGCCGGATGATGGCCGCCGAGTACGACCGCCGCCGCCGCGTGCTCGTCGACGGCGTGCGCCGGCTCGGCCTCGCCGTCCCCGTCACCCCCGCCGGCGCCTTCTACGTGCTGGCCGACGCCCGGCGCCTGGGGCGCGACTCGCTCCGGCTCGCCTTCGACATCCTGGAGCGGACGCAGGTGGCCCTGGGGCCGGGCCGCGACTTCGGCGAGATCGCCGAGGGCTTCCTGCGGTTCTCGTTCGCCGCCGACTTCGACGACCTCACGGCCGCGCTGGAGCGGCTCGCCGACGGGCTGCCGTCCCTGGCCGCCTCGCCGTAGCCGGACCGTGCTCGTCGTTGCAAGCTCCGATCGCGGACAGACTGGTTGCCGGCCGGCTTCACCCGCGCTGCCGGGCGTCCCGCTATAGATGGTCCAGCACGGCGCTGATCGGGCAGGGTTCCGCCGGGCTGCGCCGCCTGCCTGCGACGACGTCGTTCTTCAGCGAGAATCCATTCCCGGCGCCGGCTCTCCGAGCCGGTTCCTGGTACGGGTAGCGCTCGGCGAGAGTTCCCTGGAACGACCGAAACGCCAGCACGTTCTCGAGTGGGCTGTAGTCCGTTATGTACTCGGCGACGCTCACGCGGCGTTGCGCGATGGAACGTCTGAAGATCCTTCCGCGCCGGCCGGCGGGCTCTCCCGCGGCACGGAAAAGCAGCTTGTCCAATCTTTCTTTCGGATTCCCGATGCTCTCGATTTCGGCGACCCGGGGTACGGGCACTTCGGCGTCCCGTGATCCGGCCGCCCGGGCCACGGCCGGTCCATCGAAGAGGATCCAGGCTTCCGACATCTGAACCGGCACGACGGGAACGACGTTCGGCCGGGTGACGGTCTCGAATTCTTTCAAGCGGCCCTGGAGCGAGAGGCTTTCCGAATCCCGGTGAACGAAGATGATCATGGCGCCGGAGCTGCAGGCGCCGAGGGATTCCTCGACGCTCCCGCGCCGTTTCCGGAACTCCGGTTCAAGTATTTCCACGTCCGGATCGAGCCGGTGTATCGCCCACTGGATCACCGGAACGAGCAGTCGGTCCGTGCCGCCGTCGGCCACAATCGACCAGGTCAGTTGACGGTTCATCTGGCCGATCCGAACTCGAACCGCAACTGACCGAGCGCCGGGTTGACCGGCGAGCCTCCGATGAAGTCGCCGACCGCCTGCGGATCGATGGGCTGCGCGCTCGAATCGCCTCCGTCGGGCAGGTTCGCCCGCCACGCGCCCGAGATCGGCCGGAACGTACTGATCGGTCCGTCCTTCGTGGTGAGCGCCCGCTCGACGAACACCAGATCGTCGAAGGAAAGCTGTCGCGCCACCTCGGGAGAATGCGTATTGAGGACGACTTGCCGCAACGGGTTGTCGGCGGCGACCGCATCGTCGACGTCGACCGCGTAGTCCCGCAGCAGCGCGGTCAGGGTCGGCGCCCGCGACGGATGGATGCCGTTCTCCGGCTCCTCGATGCACAGCACGGCGCGGTCCTGGACGTCCACCAGCATCAGGACCAGTGCGATGTACCGCAGGGTGCCGTCCGAAAGGGAACGGCCGTACAGCCAGCGGTCCACCCCGGGAACGCGCGCCCGCAGTGCGAGCTGGTCTCGGACGTCGTCCGAGTAGACGTCCAGCTCGACGACGTCCGAGTTGAGTTGCCGGAGCCGGTTGAGGATCTCGGCCTGCGCGTCGGGACGTCTCGCGGCGAGCGCATGCAGCGTCGCCGGCATGTTGCCGCCGGACGCGGAGACGTGAGGCGGTGCGGATCGGGTGTCGGGAGTCCTCATCGCGCTCGGCTCGAGGTGGAGTATCCGCCACGACGCCATTTCCCGCTTCGCGGCCAGGACGGTCGGATAGTCGTACGTGTTGGTGCCGCCGACCACCGTCAACGGAGACCTGCCGACCGGTGCGGGCCGTCCCCGGCTTCCACCGTCGCCGTGGAGCTGAATCCGGTCCTCCTTCGTCGAGATCAGCGGTCCTCCGCGCCGCACTCCCAGTGCGACCGACTTCCTGAACTCCTTCGACGAGCGGAATCCGACGAACTTCGCGTAGCCTTCCAGCTTTGCGTGCGTCAGGCTCTCGTGCTCCACCAGCAGGCGGTCCGACCGCGGCTGGTACCGCAACCGGATCCTGTAGGTGAGAAGCGTCGTGCTCGGTTTCGTCAGTTGGCCGAAGTCGTCCTCCGCCTGCGGCGGGACCACCATGTCCGCGCCCAGCTCGATCCGGCGATCGGGGTCGCGGCCGAACACCAGGTCGAGGGGCGACGAGCCCCCGTCGCTCGTCCGTCTCACTTCGGTGGCCGCGGCGGCAATGTCGCGGTCGGCCAGAGCGCCGAGGAAGTGGATCGCGTCGAACAGGTTGCTCTTCCCCACGCCGTTGTGGCCGACGAAACACGTGAACGGCCCGAAGCGCACGTGCGCTTCGCGGATGCTCTTGAAGTTCTTGATGGACAGGCTCACAAGCATGGGACCGTTGCAGTATCTCAGCCGTGCCAATCGACGACCTGCAAGCCGGGCACGCGGTCGAAGTGCCGGTTGCGGGTCACGATCGCCGCGTCCATCGCGAGCGCATGCGCTGCGATCAGCGTGTCGAAAACGCCGATCGGCACGCCTCTGCGCGACAGCGCCGCGGCGACGGCGCCGAAACACTCGGCCGCGGCGGCATCGAACGGCACGACCTCCATCGCAGACACGAAGGTGTCGACCAGCGCCGCCAGCCGGCGAGACCGACGCAGGGCGACGCCGCGGCGCAGCTCGCTCAACGTGAGGGCGCTGATGCCGACCTCGCGCCTGGGCGTCGCGCGAAAGCGCTCCGCCGTCCGACCCGCATCCCGCAGGATCAGACTCACCGTGTCGGTATCCAGCAGGAACGTCACCCGTCGTCGTGCTCGAACGGATTCCCGCAAGCGGCGAGCGGGGCCTGGGGCAGGCGCGGAAGATCTTCGTCGAGTCGTCCGATGCACTCCAGAACGGCCGGCGGCCACCCGTCCGACGCTTCGAGCACCACCCGATTCCCCTCCCGGCTGACGACGACTTCCCCGGCATCCTTCGGAAACCGGCACTCCTTCGGAAGTCGAACGGCCTGGCTGCCGCCTGTCCAGAACAGCTTCGCGCGATAATGGTCCGGCATTCGGGGATAGTATGTACAGTCTGTACGTACAAGTCAACGCCGGTGACTTTCACCGCGCGTATCATTCCGTCGATGGAGCCGGCTGACCGCTCCGCGCCGCCGTCGCTGCCGCGCACGCCCTCGCGCGCGGCCTCGAGCGCGTCGCGGTGGTCGACTACGACGTCCATCACGGCAACGGCGTGCAGTGGATCTTCTACGACGATCCGCGGGTCCTGTACGTCTCGACGCACCAGTATCCGTTCTACCCGGGCACCGGGGCGGCCGACGACGTCGGCCGCGGCGACGGAGCCGGAACGACCGTCAACGTGCCGCTTTCCGGTTGAGCTCCTTTATCTTCTTGTCCGCTTCCATCTTCGTGTACCACTTCTGGCACCACGTCTTGATGTGAGAGCCGTCGAATCTTGGGTCGTCGAGGGCGTCGCCGACGGCGTCGTCGTCCGAGGTTTTCACCCCGAGTTCAAGCAACAAGCGGAATATCGCTCTTGCTTGCTGGTCCGTGCAAGCTCCCTGCCGTGTTTCCGACGGTCCCGGTTCGCTCGTCTTCCTCCTCCCGCGTTCGAGATCGAGAAGCACGGCGAGAGTCTCGTTGCCTTGCACCACTGCCGCGTTGAGGTCCGCGAGACGCTCTTTGAGAACCGCGGTCGAATCCCGGATCAGATCCTCGACTCCAGTTGCGCCTTTACCTTCGGCTTCAACCTCGGGCTCCGTCTCGGACGGCGGTTTCGAGTTCCCAAGGGCGGCGCGGTGCAGGTCCTGCAGTTCGTCCGGCAGGTCGATCTCGCACTCGGCCAGCAGCCGCATCGCGGTGTCGACGAAACGCTTCTTGTCGAACGTCTTCTGGTCTTCCTGGTGAGATCGTGCGTTGCTGAAGAAGAGCAGTTCTGCCGCGTACGATCGTCCCGGTTTTCCGGGCCTGCTCCAGAAAACCGGGTTCCACACCCGCTCCATCAGCTTCAGCAGGATCCTCGTGTCCAGTTTCGCAATTGGTTTTCCATAACCGATTTGCGCGACCACGCCGTCGATGTTGCTCTCGTCGGAGAGTCCTTCTTTCTTCGCTTCCGCTATCAACTTCTGCACGAAGCCGGCGAGCGGCTCGCGCATCAGCCTCAACGTGCGGTCGACGATCTCAGCGTCCGGGAGGCTAGCGGAACGCATCAGTTCCCCCTGCAACGTGTCGGTAGTCCGCCGCCAGAATCAGGCGATCCGCAGCTCGTCATAGTACGGATCATACCGCCGGGGCGACGCCGGCACGGCATCAGCAAGCCGCGCCCGGCGGGCTCCCGGCGAGCGCCCGCGCCACGATCCCGGCGAGGCGCCGCATCTCGCGCCGGCGCCGGACGCCGGTGCGGGATTCCAGCAAGCCGTGGAGCGCCTCGCACGACAGGCCGGGCAGCACCACGCTCGCATCCGCGCGCCGGAAACCGTCGGCCGCCCGCGGGTCGGCGACCCACAGCGCCGTACCGCTCCGCCGGCTCCAGGTCCACGCCTCGCGCACGCCCATGCGGAAGTAAGGACCGAGCTTGTGGCGCGACGCGGTGCTGCGGTCGATCTCGGCCACCAGATCCGGGATCGGATGGCCCCGGCGGACGTCGAACCATTCGTCGATGCCCTCCGCCGCCCGGATCTTCGCGGCCTCGACGAACAGCCCTTCGTCCGGCTCGAACGCCCCGTCGTCGCTCAGCAGCCGGGTGGCGCGCGCCGGCGCGATCTCCAGCGGCGATCCGGCGTCTTCGAGCGCATCCATGATCCGCGTGAACAGCTCGCCCACGATCACGCCACGCGACTCATGCGCGAAGGTCGGCTCCGCCACGAACTCGGCCCGCCCGGTCGCCACGTCGTAGCGGCACCGCGGCGCGTCGTCGCGATCGGTCAGGCGGTCGAACAGATGGCGCGGCATCGCCACCTCCACGCGCATGGGCGCGTCGGGATTGGCGGCCGGGATCGGGTCGAACGGCGTCTCCTCCGGCCGCCGGCCCCGCGCCGGCGTCCGAGCCGCATCGGCGCCGGCGGCGCCGATCTCCCGCCGCACCGCGCCGCGACCGGGGCGATCCATCACTCCCAATTGTAATCGGCCGGCCGTCCTCCGCCCGCGGCGGGACCACCATGTCCGCGCCCAGCTCGATCCGGCGATCGGGGTCGCGGCCGAACACCAGATCGAGGGGCGACGAGCCCCCGTCGCTCGTCCGTCTCACTTCGGTGGCCGCGGCGGCGATGTCGCGGTCGGCCAGAGCGCCGAGGAAGCGGATCGCGTCGAACAGGTTGCTCTTCCCCACGCCGTTGTGGCCGACGAAACACGTGAACGGCCCGAAGCGCAGATCATACTCTTCGGGTCCTGTGCGAAGGGTCTGCGGACGAAGGAAAGCGACATCGACCTCCTGGCGATCACCGACGACAGGAACGGCGGGGCGCCGGAAGCGTACGAAGAACGCCGGGACGACGAGACCGGCTGCAGAATCGAAGTCGTGGTCCGGCACAGAAGCACCGTCGAAGAGAAACGAACCTGGGCCGCCGCGGTCGTCAACGCCAGCGGCTTCACCGTGCTGCGGGCGTATCATTCCGTCGATGGAGCCGGCTGACCGCTCCGCCCTCCTCGGCCTGATCGGCCGCCGCGTCCGCCTGCCGGGCCACTTCGCCGGCGAGGTGACCGTCGAGCACGCCCGCCCGCTCGGCGCCGGCGCGGAAGTGCGCGTCCGGCTGGCGGACGGCGCGCTCGACGAGGCGGTCCTGTCCGGCGGCGACCTCGCCGCGCTGCTGGCCGCCGGGCCGGAGGCGCCCGCGGCCCGCCCGCCGGCCGACCCCGAGCAGGTCCGCCTGCTGGTCGAGTCCACCCGCATCCGGCTCGCCTGGGCCTGGGACCGGCAGTTCGCGGTCAGCCTGTCGGGCATCCGCACCCTGCCCCACCAGATCGAGGCGGTGTACCGGAAGATGCTGCCGCAGCCGCGGCTGCGGTTCCTGCTCGCCGACGACCCCGGCGCCGGCAAGACGATCATGGCCGGCCTGCTCGTCAAGGAGCTCAAGCTGCGCCAGGCGATCGACCGCTGCCTCGTCCTGACGCCGGCGCCGCTCACCATCCAGTGGCAAGACGAGCTGCTGCGCTTCTTCGGCGAACCGTTCCAGATCGTCCACGCCGCGAACGACCAGCAGCAGTTGCTGAACCTGTGGGAGCGCGAGGCGCAGGTCATCGCGTCGATCGACTACGCCAAGCAGGACGGCGTCCGCGAGCGCGTCTGGCGGCAGCACTGGGACCTGGTCGTCATCGACGAGGCGCACAAGTGCAGCGCGCGCACGAAGCGCTCGGCCGGCCGCGGCGACGCGGTGGAGCGGACCCGGCGCTACCAGCTCGCGGAACGGCTGTCGGAGCGCTGCGACAACCTGCTGCTGCTGACCGCCACGCCCCACCACGGCGACGACGACCGCTTCGCGCACTTCGTCCGCCTGCTCGACCGCGACCTGTTCCCCGAGCCGCACCGCTTCGGCGACGAAGCCCGGCGGGCGCGGCGCGAGATCCTGCGCCTGGGCCGGGACTGCCCGTGGTCGCTGCGCCGCCTGAAGGAAGACCTGAAGGACCTGCGCGGTCGCCGGCTGTTCCCCGACCGCCACGTCCGCACGGTCGCCTTCCGCCTCGGCGCGGAGGAGTACGCCGTCTACAAGGCGGTGACGGCGTACATCAACGAGTTCCTGCCGCGGGCGGCGGGCCGGCGGAAGAACAGCGTGGCGCTGGTCCGCACCGTCTTCCAGCGCCGTCTGGCCAGCTCGACCCGCGCGATCCACGAATCGCTGCAGCGCCGCCGGGCGCGGCTGACCGACCTGGTCGACGAACTGGAGCGGCTGCCGCCGGCCCGCCGGGCGCGGCGGCTGGCGGAGCTCGCCGGGCGGCTGGCCGACGCCGAGCAGGACGAGGACGATCTGGACGAGACCACCCGCGACGCGCTCGCCGACGAGACGACGGCGGCGGCCGAGCTGGACCAGCTGCGGGCCGAAGTCGCGGCGCTCGGGGACCTGGCGGCGCGCGTCGGCCGTCTCCGCGCCGGCGGACGCGACTCGAAGCTGGTCGCGTTGCGCGACTGCCTGCGGCAGGCGGAGTTCGACGAGCTGCAGGACGGCCGCGGCAAGCTGCTCGTCTTCACCGAGCACCGGGACACGCTGGAGCACCTGCGCGGCCATCTGGCGTCGTGGGGCTACTCGACCTGCGCCATCCACGGCGGGATGAACCCGCGCGAGCGCCGGCAGGCGCAGGAGGAGTTCCGCACCGGCCGCCAGATCTGCGTGGCGACCGAGGCGGCCGGCGAGGGCATCAACCTCCAGTTCTGCCACTTGATGGTCAACTACGACCTGCCCTGGAACCCGACCCGCCTGGAGCAGCGCCTGGGCCGCATCCACCGCATCGGCCAGTCGCGCGACGTGCACGCCTTCAACTTCGTGGCGACCGCGTCGGACGACGGCCAGCCGGTCATCGAGGGGCGCATCCTGGAGCGGCTGCTGGGCAAGCTCGACCTGATGCGGAGCGCGCTCGGCGACCGGGTGTTCGACGTCGTGGGCGAAGTGCTGTCGCTGAACCGGATCAACCTGCCCGACATGCTCCGCGACGTGGCCTACGACCCGCGCCGCCTCGACGACTGCCTCGACGCCATCGACCGGATCGATCCGCAGCAGCTCGACCTGTACGAAGAGGCCACCGGCATCGCCCTGGCGCGGGGGCACGTCGACTTCTCCGCCGCCGCCCGGTCGAACCTGGAGGCGGAGGAGCGGCGGCTGATGCCGCGCTACGTCGAGGCCCATTTCCTCGCCGCCGCCCGCGCCGTCGGGCTGCGCGCCGAGGCGCGCGCGGACGGCCTGTGGCGCATCGAGCACGTGCTCGCCGACCTCCGCTCCGAGCGGCTCGCCTCCGTCCGGCGTCTCGGGAAGCCCGACGCCGGCTACCGCAAGCTGACGTTCTACAAGGAGCACCTGGAGCAGGACCAGCACCTCGACGCGGTGCTGATCGGCCCCGGCCACCCGCTCTACGGCGCGCTGGACGAACGGCTGCGGGAGCGCCTGCGCGACGCCGCCGGGCAGGCGGCGGTATACCTGGACCCGGCGGCGGAAGCGCCGTACCGGCTCCACTTCCACGAGATCGCCGTCCGCGGCCAGACCGCCGGCGGCGAGGCGGCGACCGTCCACGCGGAGCTCGTGGCCGTGCGCGAAGCGGTCGACGCCGACCTGCCCGCCTCCGCGCGGTACGAAACGGTCCCCGCCGACGTGCTCATCGACCTGCCGGCGCATCCGCGCCCGCCCGAAGCGCTGCCCGACTTCGACCACGAACCGGTCGCCGACCACGTGAAGTCCACGGTGCAGATGGACCGCCGGGAGGCGGCGCGGACCGAGCGCGGCCGCTACGCCGACGTGGCGCGCGACTACCTGCAACGGTCGTTCGACGCGCGGATCCGGGCCGCGCAGAGCCGGGTGATGGCGCTCCGGGCGCGCGAAGCCGCGGAGCCCGACGTGGCCCTGGCGCGGCAGCGTTCCGAGCAGGATCTCGAAGACCTCCAGCGCACGCGGACCGAACGCCTGGCCGGCGTCGAGCGGCTGCGCATCGCCCGCCACGGCCCGGTGCGCCACGTCGCGAGCTGCCTGGTGCTGCCGCCCGACGCCGCCGGGGACGGCAAGTCCGGGGCGGCGCGGGAGCCGGACGCGGCGCAGAACCGGCGCATCGAACTGGCCGCCGAGGACGTCGTCGTCGCCTGGGAGGAGAGCCGGGGACGCGAGTGCGAACGGGTCGGCCACCTGAAGATCGGCTTCGACGTCCGCAGCCTCGCGCCCCCCGACCCGCAGACCGGCGGCCGCGACCCCGCCGACGTGCGCCGCATCGAGGTCAAGGGCCGCCGCCGCGGCCAGCCCGTGCGCCTGACCACCAACGAGTGGTACAAGGCGCAGCAGCTCGGCGACACCTATTGGCTGTACGTCGTCTGGGACCCGCTGGACGACCCCGATCCGGCCCCCCTGCGGGTCCGCAACCCCGCCGCGCGCCTCGACCACGCGAAGCAGGAGGTAGTCGCCGCCCGCTACTACGACCTGCCCGCCGCCGCGGTCGAGCAGGCGGCGCGGGAGCAGGCGGACGAGTCCGGCGGGGCCGGCGGTCCCGCGGCGCGTTGACGCGGACCGCGGCCGGGGCGGGCGGTCTCGGTGATCACGGGCGGGTCCGGTCCCGCGGCGCCTTGGTGAATCGCGTCGCCGGCGCGCGACCGCGGCGCCAGGGCTGAATCGCGTCTATCGCATGCCGGCCAGTCGCCGCACGCCGTCGCGGAACACCTGGAAGCTCTTCGACCGGTTCCGGTCCACGTCCATGTGGGGGGCTATTCTGCGCGCCCACTCGTACTTCGCCTTGCCGGCGCCGGGGTAGCCTTCCTTCCGGAGTTGCGCCGATCCACCCTTGCGCACGGCGTCGGCAAGCACTTCCCACGTACCGCAGATGCTGTCCTGCCGGTAGTCGTTCAGGACCGCGTTCTTCGCACGGGGATAGGCCGCCTGCACGGCGTCCCGATCTCCGAGCAGCCACGCCTCGCTCTCCTCGATGGCGATCCGGAACAGCGTTCTCGGAGCCGGCGCGCACGCCTCCAGCACGGCGAGCAGCTCCCGCTTGAATGCGCCGCAATCCCGCTCGTCCAGGTCCACGACGACCACTACGCAGGCGGTTCCGGGATCGAGACTCCGCCCGTACGCACGCAGCAGGCGCGGAAGGTGGTTCAGCAGGAATTTCTTTTTCGGATCCGGTTCGGCGTGCAAGTTCTTCGGAATCCGGCCGAGGCCCTTGTAGAAGTGCAGTTTCCAGGAATGGGTATGCCTGTTCTTGCCGAGAATCTTCTCCAGCACGACGTCCAGCGCGATGCTCCCCGACCGGTCCTCGGCCAGGATTTCCAGGTGCATGGACCCTATTCCCGATCCAGGTACGCGCTGTACCAGAGGCCGCCGAGCGGCAACCCTTCCTCCACCATCGCCTTCACTATCTTGTCGTCGCCAGCGCGCGAGATCATGGCGAAGCCGTCCGCCGCCTTCTCCAGGACCCACGTTTCGTCGGGCATCAGGGCGTCGACGAAATACGGCTGATGCGTCGTGACGAATATCTGCGGCGCGTTTTTTCCTGCCGTGGCGTGTGCGCGCAGCTCGTCGGCGAGAACTTCCAGCAGCTTGTGGTACAGGCCGTTCTCGGGTTCTTCGATGCAGATGAACGGCGGCGGCTGCGGATCCTCCAGCATGAGCAGATAGGCGAAGACCTTCAGCGTGCCGTCGGACATCTGCTGCGCGTAGAAAGGATCACGAAAGCCCCTGTCGTTGAAGCGGAGCAGCAGGCGTCCATCCGGGCTCTGCTCGGTGTCGATCCGGTCCATCCCCGGAATCCTGTCTGCGATGCGCCGCAGGATGCCCTTGAATCTTTCGGGCTGTTCCCGCTCCATGAACTGCACGACGTTGCCGAGATTGTCGCCGTGAACGTTCAGATGCTTCTGCGGCCCGGCAAGGGGAAGGCTTCGGGCCGCGTCCGGCGTGAAGTAGCTCAGGTACCATCCTTCCACGAACTGCCGGAAAGACGCTATTCGCGGATGTTGCTTCAGGGCGCCGAGAGTTGCGATGCCGAGCTTGCGCCGGTCCTGGAGCTCGACGATCTCCGTTTCCGCGCTCTCTTCTCCCGGCGACCCTTTCTCGATCAGCTCGATCAACTGTTCGAGATCGGACGAACCCTCGTCGGTTTCGTTGAATCTTCGCCCCTGCGCTTCTCCTTTCCACGCCAGACCCCGGCCGTCCCACATGATCAGGAACGAGAACGGCCGTCCATGCTTCTGTCCCTTACGGCGCTGCCGAAGGCGTTCGTGCGAAACGTACGGCCGTCCCGAACCGTCCGTATCGATCTCCAGTTCGTACGTGATGGGACGGGCTCTCGCTTCCTGCCGATAGTAGAGCTCGAACCGGATCGGCTCATCGCTCCCCTGCGAGCGAATCCGCGCGAAGCCGCCGCGCCCGCGGGCGTCGCACGCGTCCTCGACTCCGAGTCTCAGGCAATCCGCGAGAAAGCCGAAGGCGTCGAACAGCGAACTCTTGCCGACTCCGTTCTTCCCGATCACGACGGACATCGGGGTCAAGGGCTGAACGTGCTGCGTGTTCCACAGCCTGCCGAGCGTCAGGTCCTTCAGCACCCGGTAGTTCGCGATCCGGATTCCCTCGATCTTCGCCATGGGGCCGTTTTCCTCAGGCCGAGCGTCGCGGGCGCACGGGCGCACGAGCGGGCCGTCGCCGGTCGAAGGGTACAGGCCCGTGCGGATGTGCGCAACCGGGGCAGGTTGGACGGTGGCGACCTCGGCTTCGGACCGCTCTCCGGCCCCGACCCGCGCGTCCAGGCGGACACGGATGCGCCGTCAGCGAGCGGGCGGCGCGGGAGCAGAACGACGGGCAAGGCCAGCGCGGCGGCGATCCCGCGGCGTGTTGACGCCCCGTTGGGGGGCCGAGACGGCTCGGGCCGCCGGTCCGGCCGGCGGGTTGACCTGACCATGGGGGCGCCGAGACCCAGAGCCGGACGGACGCGGCAGGCCCGGCGGTCCCGGGGTGCGTTGACGCGGGGTTCGTGTCACACTATGTTCATGCGTCCCGCGGGCCGGAGAGTCGAGATGAAGAACGTCACCGTCAACCTGCCCGACGACCTCGTGCGGTGGCTGCGGGTCCGGGCGGCGGCGGACGGCCGCGGCGTGTCCGAGTGGATCGCCGATCTCCTCGCGGAGACGAAGCGCCGGGACGACGCGTACGAAGCCGCGAGGAAGGAGTTTTTCGCCGTGGAGCCTCGGAAGATGGAGTGGGTCGACGGCCACAAGCCGACCCGGGAGGACTTGCATGACCGGGCCGGTTTCGTTGACGCGCCAACGTCGTCTGCCGGTTCGACGCCGGAGATTTCCGGAAGCAGTCCGGCGCTGTCGACTGGTTCACCGTACGACGTCGCCATGAAGCGCTACCTGGCGATGAAGCCGCGCAGGATCGACTGGCCGGACGGCCGCAAGCCGACGCGCGAGGAGCTGCATGACCGGCCTCGTTTTCGTTGACACGGACGTCGTCAGCCTGCTCCGGTTGCGAACGCGCCGTCGCGCCGAAAATCATCTTGGTCTCGAAAGGCCAAAACGGTCGTCGAACTGGTTGCGCCGAAATAACATAGCCGGAAAGAAAGCCGATTGGAGGTTGCAGCATCATGAACCGCGAAACACCGCAACGGGAAGCGAGAGCCATGATGAAGAACGTCACCATCACGCTGCCGGAGGATCTTGCCCGGTGGCTGCGCGTCCGGGCGGCGGAGGACGACCGCAGCGTATCCGGGTGGGTCGCCGATCTCCTCGCGGGGATGCGGCGTCAGGAAGACAACTACGAGGTCGCCATGAAGGAGGCCCTGGCGATCAAGCCCTGGAAGATGGAATGGGTCGACGGCCGCAAGCCGACTCGGGACGAGTTGCATGACCGGGCCGGTCTTCGTTGACACAAACGTCATCGTCTACCGGTACGACATCCGCGATCCGAGGAAACAGGCTCGCGCCGAACAGTGGTACCAGTTTCTTTGGGTCACCCGCTCGGCAAGGGTGAGCTTCCAGGTCTTGCAGGAACTCTACGCGGTGATCACTCGGAAGATTAAGCCGACCGCCTCTTCGTCCGAGGCCCGGGCCATCGTCCAAAAGCTCATGTCGTGGCAGCCCGTGTCGGCAGACGCCGCCCTCCTGGAGATGGGTTGGCTGCTCCAGGACCGCTACTCCCTGTCGTGGTGGGACGCTCTCATCGTCGCAGCCGCGCAGAGATCCAACTGCAAAGTGCTCCTGACCGAGGACCTGCAGCATGGACAAGCATTCGACGACGTCCGGGTGGTCGATCCCTTCGCGGCACCGGATCGCACGCCGGAGGAGGTCCTGGAATCGCTGGCGCCGTGAACTGCGCCGACCGGGGCAGGAAGCGACCGGCGGGCGAGTTGACCGACCATGCACTATCAGGCGCCGTTCGCCGAGCTGACCGACGCGCAACGCCGAGCCGTCGAATGGCAAGACGGTCCTCTGCTCGTGCTGGCGGCGCCCGGCGCCGGGAATACGCACGTGCTCGCGCGCCGCGTCGCCCGGCTGCTCGATGCGTCCCGGGACCGGCGCTTCCGCATCCTCGCGCTGACGGTCACCCGCAAGGCGGCGCACGAGATGACGAGCCGGGTCACGACCTCGACGCCGGGACTCGAAGAGCGCGTCACCATCGACACCTTTCACGGTTTCTGCGCCCAGGTGTTGCGGCAGCACGGCGCGCACCTGGACATCAGGCCGGACTTCGCCGTCTATCCGGAGATCGCGGACCGACAGGCGGTACTGGACGACGCGTTGCGCCGCGGCGGCGCGCGGAACGCGAGCGACGTTCCCCGGCTTCTGCCCTGGATCGATCGGCTGAAGGAGCAGCTCGTCGACCCGGACCGGGCGGAGGCGCATCTTGCGGCCGGGAACGGCTGCTCGGAGGACCCCGGCCGCGTGGCGCGCGCCTACCGCCTGTACGAGGAGGAGTTGCGCCGCGCCAACGCGCTGGACTCCCGCTCGCTCATCCTGGAGGCGTACCGGCTGTTCGCTTGGCCGGCCTTCGCCCGGCACTACCGGACGTCCCACCGGCACTGGCTGATCGACGAGTTCCAGAACACCGGCGGAGCACGGTACGCGTTGCTTCGCCGCATGGCGGGGCGGAGCTTCCGCGAGATCTGCGTCGCCGCCGCCGACGGGCGGACGACCGCCGAAGGGGCCGGCGCGCGCGCATGTCCGGTCGACGACTTCGTGCGGGATTTCGCCTGCACGGTGATTCGACTGACCGGTGGCGCGGAACGGCGCATCGGATGATGACCACGAGCGACCGCCGGCTGATCGAGGACTACCTGCCCGTGGAGTGGCTGAGCGCGGAGGCGTCGGGGGAGCCGCGGACGAAGGGGCACATCTCGACCCTGCACCTGTGGCGGGCGCGCCGGCCTCTGGTGGCGTGCCGGGCGGCGATCTATTCCGCGCTGGCCGGAGCGCCCGCATCGACGGAAGAGCGCGACGAGCAGGACGCCTTTCTGAAGAACCTCTGCCGGTGGGGCGCGTCCCGGGCCGTCGTGGAGCAGGCGCGCCGGCGCATCGGCGCCGGTCGGACCGCCGCGCCGCGTGTTCTCGACTGCTTCGCCGGCGGGGAAGCGGTGATGCGACCATGAGCGCGATCCTCCCCGTCAACCTCGACGACCTCCTGCATTGCCGCGGGGTGGAGTCCGAGCGGGTGGAGTTCAAGGCGTCCTGGGATCCGCATACGACCGGCTTCCAGATGCTGCGGACGATCTGTGCGTTCGCGAACGATTATCACAACCTCAACGGCGGCTACGTCGTCATCGGCGTCCGGGAACGGGACGGGCGGGTCGCTCTGCCCCCGTCCGGCCTGACCGCGGCGGAGGTCGAAGCGGCGCAGAAGTGGATCCGCGGCAACTGCAACCGGCTCGACCCGCCCTATCCGCCGATCCTGTCGCCCGAAACGGTCGGGGATCGGCTCATTCTGGTCGTCTGGGCTCCGGCGAGCGAGATGCGGCCCCATCGGGCGCCGGACGTCGGCGCCGGGCCGGGACGGTACTGGGTGCGCCTCGGCGCGGAGACCGTCGACGCCGAAAGGCGCGGCGACCTGATCCGGGGGCTCGTCCAGCAGACGGCCCGCGTGCCCTGGGACGACCGCCGGGCGCCGGGCGCCGAGGTCGAGGACCTGCGGGAAGCGAAGGTCCGGGAGTACCTGCGCGACGTGGAGAGCGGGCTCCTCGACGAGCCGGACGCCAGGAACGTCTATCGGCGCATGCGGATCACGACGAAGGTCAACGACCACGAGGTGCCCCGGAACGCGGGCCTCCTCTTCTTTGCGAGGGACCCGGCGGAGTGGTTCCGGGGGGCGAAGATCGAGGTCGTCCAGTTCGCCGCGGACCGGGCCGGGGACGTTCAGGAGGAGCGCACCTTCGGCGGCGCGCTCGTCGACCAGCTTCGCGACTGCCTGAACCATCTCGAGAACCTCTCGACGTACCACTTGCAGAAGCAGCACGACCGGAGCCGGGTCCGGGGCTGGGTCAGCTATCCGATGCCGGCCCTCCGCGAGACCCTCGTCAACGCCGTCTATCACCGCGGCTACGACGTCGACCAGCCCGAGCCCACCAAGGTCTACCTGTTTCCGAGCCGGGTCGAGATCGCCAGCTATCCCGGCCCGGTGCCGGGAATCGAAGCCGGGCACCTGCTCCCCGGCGCGGAGATCCGGCCCGTGCCCGCCCGCAATCGCCGCATCGGCGAGTTCCTGAAGGAGCTGGGGCTGGCCGAGGGGCGGCTCTCAGGGCTGCGGAAGGTGTTCCAGGCGATGGAAGCCAACGGGTCGCCGGCGCCCCGGTTCGCGTTCGACGAGCAGCGGACGTACTTCCAGGCGACGCTTCCGGCGCACCCGGAGTACGCGGCGCTGTCCGCTCTGCGGGACGCGGCCCATCTGCGGACGTTGGGGGAGCACCGGGAAGCGCTCCGCCGCGTCGAATCCGCGTGGGTGTCCAACCCGGCCTCCGCCGTTCTCGCATCGGAGATGATCCGCGTGTATGCGCGGGGCGGCCAGCTTGAACGCGCCGAGGAAGCACTGGCTGCGTTCAAGGCGCATGGACCGGAGAACGCGGTCTCCCTCGTCACCAATACGCTGATCGACGTGTCGGTGGAGGCGGGTGACGAGAGCCGGGCGCGACGCCTGCTCCGGCAGGACCGTCCCGCCCTGTCCGGGAAGGACGCCATCGACGCGGCCATCCTGGCCCGGCGCGCCCGGGACTCCCGCGCCGCCCACCGGTACTTCGAACGGGCCGGCGACGCGGTGCATGCCGACCCCCGGGCCCTGCTCGAATTCGCGCAAACCAAGCTGTGGCTGGCGAACGAAGCCCGTCGGGAGCGCCAGCGAGACTCGAACCGCCGCTTTCTCACCGAGGCCCGGACGTTGCTGGACCGTGTCGTCCAGATGGACACGTCGCCGGCGCGGCATGCCTGGGCGTGGCGCGAACTGGCGCGCACGCTCGACTGGCTGCGGTCACCGGTTCGAGAGGTCGAAGACGCCTGGCGCCGGGCGATCGAACTGCTGCCCGACGAACCGAGGTTCGTCCGCGAGCGCGAGAGGATGCGGGCGGCGCGGCGGTGACCGCGGCCGGCCCCGGCGTCAGCCTCGTTCGGCGGCGCGGTCGGGTCGCCCGGCCCGGGCGGTCCCGCGCGGCGCGGTGGTGTCCGTGGGGCTGCCGAGACGATGGGCCGGTCCGGGGCGCCAGATCCGGCGGCGGCTCAACGCGCGTTGACGCGGCGTTTCGTGTCACACTACGGATCGGCCGTGTCTTCGTTGACGCCAGCGTTGCCGGAGGTTGCAAAGCCATGAACCGCGAAACGCCGCCCTGGGACGTGCGAAAGCCGAGCGCGAACGAAGACGACCGCGCGTCTCTGCGAACCTTGATTGCCGACGAGTTGCCGGAGACCCGCATGTTCATCGACAGCCTCTACCGTGAGTTCACGGTGTCCGGTCGTCGGCTCCATGTCGATCGGATCGTTCGGGAACGAGGCGACCGGGTTTGGCTTTCGTTTCCGGCGGCGATGATGTCCGATCGTGAGCGTCTGCACGGCGGGCGCGCGATCAAGATGCCGACCCGTTCGCCGGCGTCGCGTTGACCCGGGCCTGGAGAGCCGCGATGAAGAACGTCGCCATCACCCTGCCGGACGACGTGGCGCGGTGGCTGCGGGTCAAGGCCGCCGAGAACGATGCAGCGTCGCCGGATGGATCGTCGAATTGCCGACGCGGGTGCGGCGCCAGGAGGACAGGTACGAGATCGCCATGAAGCGCTACCTTGCGATGAAGCCGCGCAGGATCGACTGGCCGGACGGCCGCAAGCCGACACGCGAGGAGCTGTATGACCGACCTGGTCTTCGTTGACACGATCGCCGTCAGCGCACCGGCCCTCAACACCGTCGCGTCCAGGGAGAAGCTGCATCTCCCGCGGTAGAACCATGCAGATACAGCTTGAACGACTCTGGACCCTCGGTGAGAAGATCGGTGGCGGCGGTTTCGGCGAAGTATTCGAAGCCTCGGCGGTCGACTGCGGGCGGGCGGTCGCAAAGCTGGTTCCCAAGACGGACGGCGCTCAGCGCGAGCTTTTGTTCGTGGACTTGGGCGGCGCCCGCAACGTCATCCCGATTCTCGATAGCGGCGAAACCACCAGCCACTATATGCTGATAATGCCGTGCGCCGACAAGTCGTTGCGCCGGCATCTGGCTGACACCGATCGTCCGCTCGATCCTGCTGAAGCCATCTCTGTCCTGGTGGACGTCACGACTGCTCTGTCGGACCTCGATGGAAAAGTAGTACATCGCGATCTCAAGCCGGAAAACATTCTGCTTCATGAAGGCAAGTGGTGTCTGGCGGACTTCGGCATATCTCGTTACGCTGAAGCCAGCACCGCGCCGGATACGCAGAAGTACGCGCTTTCTCCACGCTACGCGGCGCCGGAGCGATGGAGAAACGAACGAGCGACGACCGCGGCCGACGTGTACTCGCTTGGCGTCATCGCTCACGAGCTGCTGTCGAAGTCTCTACCTTTTTCCGGAACCAACTTGTCGGATTTGCGCGAGCAACATCTTCATGAAGAACCTGCTTCCCTGGACGGTGTTCCGTCGAACTTGACGGCCTTGGTGGCCCTGGTCCAGGAATGTCTGTGCAAGGCGGCTGCGGCTCGTCCGCGTCCGGCGGCTATTCTGCAACGCCTCCAGCGTATCTCCGAACCGCCACGGACTGGCGGGCTGGCGAAATTGCAGGAGGCTCACCAAAACGAAGTGAAGCGCCGGACTGAACATGCTCGGTTCGAGTCACGGCTACGGTCAGAACAAGAGCGACGATCGGAGCTTTTTGACGCCGCAAAGACCCAACTGGATCAGATACTGGAATCGTTGCGGGCTGCAATCGTCGCCGTTGCGCCGTCGGTGAGGGATCTCAGCGATATCGCCGGCATGTGGATGGGCCTGGGGAATGTGGAAATGCAGTCTTCGCCAGTCGCCCGAACAAATATGGAACCGTGGGAAGAATATGATCAACCGGCATTCACCGTAGTCGGGCATTCTTCCATCGGCATCCGGATTCCTCCCGACCGACATCAGTATGAAGGAAGAAGCCACTCGTTGTGGTTCTGTGACGCCGTCGAGGAAGATAATTTCCAGTGGTTCGAAACAGCTTTCATGATATCGCCGCTCATACCAGAACGTGGTAGTCAGAATCCATTTGCGTTGGGTCCCGGAAAGGAGGCTGCGCAGGCACTCTCGAATACTATTGGTAGGTTTCAAGTTGCGTGGCCACCCACTCGACTGATCGTCGGCGAGCTCGATGAGTTCATCGACAGGTGGTCTTCCTGGTTGGCGGACGCTGCGAATGGGACGTTGCGGAACCCGTCAAGTATGCCGGAGCGCCCAATTACGGATAGTTGGAGAAGGCGCTGAACGCTGCCGGATCCCGGTTACGAAATGACGATGAACGACCGCCGGCTGATCGAGGACTACCTGCCGCTGGCCGACCTCAACGCCGTCGCGTCGAAGGAGAAGAAGCACCCGAAACACCCGGTGGCGCTCGTCCACTACTGGCCGGCCCGGCGGCCGACGACCGCGTCGCGCGCCGCGATTTACGCCGCGCTGGTTCCTGCGCCGAACTCCGGCGGCGAACGCGCGGACGCCGCGTCGTTCGTCAAGCGGCTTGCCGCGTTCAAGCCCGATCCGGGGGCCGTCCGGGAGGCCGGCGATCGCATCAGGAAGGCGCACGGCGGGCGCGCGCCGAAGGTGCTGGACCTGTTCGCCGGCGGGGGCGCGATTCCGCTCGAAGCGGCGCGCCTCGGCTGCGAGAGCCACGCGCTCGACTACAACCCGGTGGCGCATCTGATCGAGCTGTGCACGCTCGTGTATCCCCAGCAGTTCGGGACCGCCCTTGCGGACGACTTCGCGCGTTGGAGCCGCGTCGTGCTCGAACGCATGCGACAGGACGTCGGCGATCTGTACCCGCCGGTCCGGGTTCCGGCGACCGAGGACGTCGCGCGGCAGACCGAGCTTTTCGGACGCGGCGACGATCCGCCGCGCACCCGGCGTGCGGACCCGGTGGCCTGCATCTGGGTGCGCACGGTCCCCTGCCGCCGTCCCGGCTGCGCCGCTCCGGTGCCGCTCGTCCGCCAGGCCTGGTTGCGCAGGAAGGGCGGGGTCGTGGCCGCCCTGCCCGGAATCGACGACGATCACGGGCTCTGCTGGAGCATCCGTTCCGGCGCCGCCGCCGGCGACGTTTCCCGGCACGAGGAACAGACCGGCGCGGGGCAGGCGGTCTGCGTTGCGTGCCACACGCCGGCGTCGGCCGATCACGTCAAGGAAATGGCGGTTGCGGGACGGATGGAGGAATCCCTCGCCGCCGTGGTCGTCGAAGGAAAACCGTCGAAGCTGTATCTGTGTCCGGCCGTACATACGCCGCCGTCGGAGACACGGATCGAAGAACGACTGCGTCTTCTCGAGCGGGAACTCGACTGTGAACGCCCCCGTGAAACACTTCAGGGGAAGCTCCGTGACCAACTGCCGAACTACGGAGTGAGCGCCTACCACGAGTTGTTCACACCCCGGCAACTGCTGGTGCTGTTCACGCTCGTCAAGCACGTCCGGAACGCCCATGCCGAGATGTGCGACGCGGGCATGGCCGCGGATCGGGCGCGGGCGCTCGCGAGCTACTTCGCGATGGCGTTCGGCCGACTCGCGAAGCAGTTCACGAAGTTCGGAATCTGGCTCTCGTCGGATCAGCTAACCGATGGAGCCATCGGTCCGAATCAGGCCCTGAAAATGGTCTGGTGCTTCTCGGAGATCAATCCGTTCGCACGCACGGCCGGCTGCCTGCCGTTCGCGTTGGAAAATCAGGCCTACTGCATCCGCGAGCTCGCCAAGGTCGGCAATCCGTCCACCGTCACCCGCGGCAACGCGGAGAAGCTGTTCTACGACGACGAGACCTTCGACGCGGTGATCACCGACCCGCCCTACTACAGCAGCATCTACTACGCGGACCTGTCGGCGTTCTTCTACGTCTGGCTGAAGCGGATCGTCGGCGACCTCTACCCGGAGCACTTCACGCTGCCCGCGCCCCCGAAGCGGCGGGAGGCGGTGGCGCAGCCGAGCGAGCACGGCGGGGACGCGGCGCAGGCGAACGCGCACTACCAGGACCTGATGCGGCGCTCGTTCGCCGAGGCGCGGCGCGTGCTGAAGCCGGGGGCGCCGCTGGTCTGCGTCTACGCGCACCGGACGACGGAAGGCTGGGCCACCCTGATCTCGGCGCTGGTCGAGGCGGGGCTGACGGTGACCGAGGCGTGGCCGGTGCAGACCGAGTCGCGCGGGCGGGTCAACGCGCTCGGGGCGGCCGCGCTTTCCGACAGCATCTTCTTCGTCGCGCGGCGGCGGGACGAATCCGGGACCGGCCGGTACGAGACCGACGTGGAGCCGGAACTGCACCGCATCGCGCGGGAGCGGGTGCGGACGCTGTGGGCGGGCGGCAAGGGGATCGGCGGCGCCGACCTGCTGATGGCCGCGGTCGGCGCCGGCCTGCGCGCCTACACGCGGTTCGCGCGGGTCGAGTACGCCAACGGCGAGCCGGCGCCGGCCGCACGCTACCTGCGCGAGGTCGAAGGGGTCGTGCTGGACGTGATGCTCGACGAGATCTTCGGCCTGCGCGGCGCGGCGGTCGGATCGGTCGACGCGCTGACGCGCTTCTACATCCTGTGGCGGTTCACCTACCGCGAGTCGCCCATCGAGGCCGGCGACGCCTACGTCTTCTGCTATCCGCAGGGGATCGAGATCGACGGCGCGGGCGGCGTCTGCGGGCCGGCCCCGGCGCTGGTCGAGAAGGTCCGCGGCGCGGGCGGCGGCAAGTTCCGCGTCCGCACGTTCGAGGAGCGCGGCGGCAACGACGCGCTGGGCGTCGCCGGGGACGGCAAGGCGGCGCCGCTCATCGACGTCGTCCACCGGCTGCTCTGGCTGCTCGACCACCAGCCCGCGGCGCTGCCCGCGTTCCTGCGGAAAACCGGCCCGAATACGGAGCAGCTTCGTCTGGTCACCCAGGCGCTCTGCGCCCCGGTCCTCGGCGGCCCGCGGGCGCCCGACGCCGCGCCGACGGCGGAGCTCGGCGCCCTCGCCCGGCTGAACGCCAACTGGCGCGGCGTCGTCGAAGGAGGCGCGTTCGCGCGGGAGACCGAGACGCGGATCACCGGACAACAGGAATTGACGCTGGAGAGCGACGGCTGATGAGCGAATCCCTCCGCGAGGACGTGGTGATGGAACCGTCCCCACGGGCAGTCTACGACGACCCGGCAAGCCATTGGGCTTTCCTGACCCGGCCCTCGGACGACCGCTTCGAAGGCCAGCACTTCGACCGCAAGGAGGCGGGCCAGAGGACGAGTGACGCCAGGAAGCTCAAAAACCAACTGAGCCAACTCCGAGAGGGAATCACGGAGACGATCTCGGCCTTCGCCAACAGCAACGTCGAGGGCGGCCTCCTCGTGATCGGAATCGCATCCAACGGCGACGTCAAGGGCATCGACCATCTGACGGAGCAACAGAAGAACGGCCTCACCAATTTCGAGAGTCTCCTCCACAACCAGGCGGCAGAAGCAAGACTTCACCGGTGCGTGGACGTCTCCGGCCAAGGCAACTCCATCTGCCTGATCTTCGCCCCTTACGCGGACAGAGGCATCTGCGAGACGCCGGGATTCGCGCCGAAGGCGTGGGAGCGACGCGGCCCTCAGAACGTGCCCGTCATGCAGGCGGCGCGGGATCGGATCAGGGACAGAAAACACCTTTCCGACTTCGAGAATACGTTCTGTTGCCCCTACGACCGCGCCGATCTCTCGGATGACGTTCTCGTGGAGTTCCGCAAGGTGTTTTCTCCGGACGCGACCGGAGATTTCCCGGACGAGCGGCTGCTCTATGAAGCAGGCGCGCTGGTTCGCCGGGAAGGACACTACTGGTTCACACATGCGGGGCTGTTGTTCTTCGGATCGAATCCGCAACGCGTCCTCCCCGCATCGTACATCCGCCTGATGCGGTTCGGAGTGACCTCCGAAGACTTCGCCAGGCGTGACCTGCCGACGTTCGACCGGAAGTTCACGGGTCCGGTCACGAAACAGATCCGGGAAGCGAGGACGTTCTTCAGGGAGTCCGCGTTCTTCAAGAAATATCAAAAGCGGCGGGAGGCGGGCGGCTTCGTCGAGGAACCGGAGTTTCCGCCCACCGTCATCGACGAGGCGATGGTGAACGCCGTGGCCCATCGCGACTATCGGACTCCCATACCGGTTGAATGCGAATCCTACAGGGATGCCTTCGTGGTGAAGAATCCGGGCCGGATGCTGCAGCGCGACGCGGATCTTCCGCCCGCTTTCTCGTTGGCCGAGGTCGTACTCGACTCGATGCCCAGGAATCCCAAGCTGCTGGAGTGGCTGAAGCTGATGCGAGACCCGAGGGGCGTCGCATACGTGCAGGCCCTCAGCGAGGGCACGAAGCAGATGGTCACGGCGATGAAGGCTCTCGGATTGCCCGTTCCTTCGTACCGCCTGGCCTTGAACGAGACGCTGATCAGGATCGAAAGCAGGGCCGAAGAGCGTGAGGCCGCGCTCCTGGCCGCGAACCAACATGGATCACCGGACAGCAGGAATTGACGCTGGCGAGCGACGACCGATGAGCGAATCCCTCCGCCCGTGGATCGAGTGCGTGGCGCTGCACCCCGACGTCCTCTCGGACGAGTTCTCGGAGGACGTCTTCGCGCTCGACCTCGGCGCGCTGTCCGACCGCCTGCTCGGGGCCGACGCCGGCCGGCCGGCCGCCGAGCTGCCGCGCGTGCCGGCCGTCTACCGCGACGCGGACAGCTTCTTCCGGGCGTCGTACCTGACCGGCGGCCTGCGGTCGCTGCTCGACGACGTGTTCGGGCGCCTGGCCGGTGCGCGGGGCAACCGCGTGCTGAAGCTGCTGACCCCGTTCGGCGGCGGCAAGTCGCACACCCTGGCCGCGCTGCTGCACGGCGCCCGGTCGCGGGCGGCGCTCGACGTCCTGCCGGAGGCGGCGGGGCTGCCCCGTCCCGGCGGCGTGCGGGTGGCGGTGTTCGACGGGCAGTTCTTCGACGCCACCACCGGCAAGCGCGCGCCGGCGGGGACGTTCGCGACGCGGACCGCCTGGGGCTGGATGGCGTGGGCGCTCGGCGGGCGCGACGGCTACGAGGTCGTGCGGGCGCAGGACGAGGCGCGCGTCGCCCCCGGCGGCGACGAGATCGTCGCGCTGCTCCGCCGCGGTCCGAGCCTGATCCTGATCGACGAACTGCTGGAATATCTCATCAGCGCCGGCGGCGTCCGCGTCGAGCGGACCACGCTCCGCGACGAGACGCTGTCGTTCCTCAAGCGGCTGACGGTGGCGGTGGGCGCCGTGGACGACGCGGTGCTGGTCTACTCGTTGCAGTCGAGCAAGCGGGAGTCGCTGGAATACACCAGCCTGCTGCGGACCGTCGAGCATCTGGCCGCCCGCAAGGACCAGCGCCGGGAGCCGGTCGAGGGCAACGAGATACTGAACGTCATCCAGCGGCGGCTGCTGGCCGCGCCGCCCGACCCGCGGGCGGCGGGCGCCGCGGCGGAGGCGTGGCGGCAGGTGTTCACCCGGACGCGCCATGCGTACGCGCAGAGCGACGCGGAACGCCGGCAGGCGGACGAGGAAGGGCTGGCGCTCCGCGACCGGATCATGGCGTCCTACCCGTTCCACCCCGCGCTGATCGACGTGATGCGGGAGCGGTGGGCCGCCGTGCCGGAGTTCCAGCGCACGCGCGGCGCGCTGCGCTTCCTCGCCTCGTGCCTGCGGGCGGCGCACCGGGCGGGCGGGTCGCGCGCGCTGCTCGGCCCCGGCGACGTGCCGATCCGCGACGCCGACGTGCGCCTCGCCTTCTTCAAGGAAGTGGGGCAGCGCGAGGACTTCCTGGCCTGCCTGGAGCACGACTTCGTCGGCGCCAACGCGCGCACGCGGCGCATCGACGCCCGCCGCGCCCGCGAAGTGACCGCCGAGGCCGGCCGGCAGCCCGCGACCCGCCTCGCCACCACGGTGCTCCTCTGCTCGTTCGGCGGCCTGCGCCGCGCCGGCGGCGCGGACGGCGCCCTGCTGCCGCCGGGCATCGGCGAAACCGATCTGCTGGGCGTCGCCGTCGGCCCCGACCTCGACAGCACGACCGCGCAGGCGTGCCTCAAGGAGCTCCGGGAGCAGTGCCTCTACCTGCACTTCGACGGCGTGCGCTACTGCTTCCGGAAAGACCCCAACGTCACCCTCCTCGTCGAGCAGGAGGCCGACGCCGTCGCCCGCGACGAAGCCGGCGTGCGCGCCCGCGTCCAGACGATGATCGAGGAACGTCTGGCCGGCCACCCCGCCGCCGTCGTCTGGCCGGCCGCGTCGGGCGACGTGCCGGACCGCGACGCGCGGTTCCTCGTCGCCTACCTGCCTCTGGAATTCGCCACCCTGTCCGCGGAGGAACAGGAGGAGACCAGGCGCGACCTTTTCGAGCACTACGGCAACCGGCCGCGCGAGTTCCGGAACGGCCTGGGGCTGGCCGCGCCGTCCGCCGACCAGGTGGAGGTGCTGCGCCGCGCCGTCCGCTACCTGCTCGCCATCGAGCGCGTCGGCGGCCGGTGGCGCGAGCACAACCTGACCGACGCCCAGAAGGGCCAGCTCCGCGAGCGCCGCGCCACCGAGGGAGCGGCGGCCGAATCCGCCCTGCTCAAGCTGTACGCGGAGGTCTGGCTGCCCGCGTCCGCCGACGGCGCGCTGTCGATGGAAGCCGTCCGCATGGGCGGCCGGCCCCTCCAGACCACGCTCGACGCGAAGAAGCGCGCCCGCATCCACGAGCGCCTGACGGAGCTGCTGACGACCGTGCAGAAGAAGGTCTTCGGCAGCGTCGCACCGGGCAAGATCGTCGAGCTGTACCGGCTCGGCGACGGCGACGGCGGCGGCCCCGGCATTTCGACCGACAAGGTGGTGGCCGGGTTCTTCTCGTTCCTCGGCTTCCCGCGCCTGCACGCCGCCGACGTGGTGCGCACGGCGATCGCCCGCGGCGTCGAGACCGGCCTGTTCGCCTGCACGACCGGCCGGCCGCCGCTCGGCGACGACGGGCGCTACCGGCTCGACCGCGGCCGCATCGCCTTCGAGCGCACGGTCGCCGAGGACGAAATCGACCTCGACTCCGGTTTCCTCATCGCGCCCGCCGCGCTGCCGGCGCCGACCGCCGCCGTGGTCCCGGGGCTTGGCGATGGAGACGACGACGTACGCTACCCGATGCCCGGCGGCGGCGCCGGCGACCGCTACCCGCCCCCCGGCGACGGCGCCGGCGTGGTCCGGGATGGCGAGAACGTGACCGCCGGGACCGAGCCCGCCGCCACGGGTTCGCGCGACCTCACCATCTCGTTCTCCGCCGACCGGAATGAGCTGTTCAACGCCTGGAACGCCCTCGCCAACCTCGCCGACGCCGCCGGGAAGATTTCGGTCAACGTGCAGGCCACGTCGGACACCGGGTTCGACCGGGCCAAGCTCGAAAACGGCGTCCTGGAGCCGTTGCGGGAACTGGGGCTGATCGACGACGATCAGGCGTAGAGGTGCTGCTGCCGCCCGGATCCATCCACTTGCGATGGAGATCTGAAAAGGCGACGCCGATTGGCAACGGCCCCGAACGACCGGCCGGCAGGGCTGCCGCAGGCCACTGATGTCCAGAGAAATCCGCCAGCCGTTCCGACCGCGCGCACGGTTGTTGCAGCTCCTCGGCGACGAGCTGATCGGCAGCCCGCGGCTGGCGGTCTTCGAACTGGTCAAGAACGCCTACGACGCAGACGCCAACGACGTCGTCGTCCGACTCGATCTGGGTTCGAGCACCGGTCCCGCCATCACCGTAACCGACGACGGCGAGGGCATGACTCTCGATCTGATCCGGTCCGTCTGGCTCGTTCCCGGTGACGATCATCGTCATCAACAGCGGGAGCACGGTCAGCGTTCCCCCACGCATCACCGGTTGCCACTCGGCGAAAAGGGGCTCGGGCGATTCGCCGCGCACAAGCTGGGAAACCACATTCGCCTGACGACGCGCGCCCGAAAATCCGACGAGTGCGTCGTGGACATCGACTGGAACGAACTGATAGCGAAACCCTTCCTCGACGAAGCGCCCGTCCGGATCGTCGTTCGATCGCCGGAAGTGTTCACAGAAAATCGAACGGGAACCACGATCGAGATTCGCGAACTGCGGCCACCGATCTGGTCGCGCCGGGAAGTCCGCGGGCTCTGCAACCAGATCACCTCGATCTGTTCCCCGTTCCGGCAGCCCGGAGAGTTTCAGGCGACTCTGGAGGTTCCTGGTCACGAAGACTGGATTGAAGACCTTCCCGACGCCGCCGCCATCGTGGATCGGGCGATCTGGAGGTTCTCGTTCCGGCTCGACGACGGACGGTTCGACTGCACGTATGAATTTCGAAAGATCCCGGGATTCAATCTCGACGGACGAACGATCTCGAAGCGCGGCGAGAAGCTGAAACTTCCGTCGCTCTACGGCCGCAAGAACGACAAGTTGGTAGCTGACGGAGCAACGACACGGGGAATCGGTTCGGTATCTGGAGAGTTTCACGTATTCGACCGTGAACGGGCGGTTCTGCAACGCCTGGGAGATACCCGCCTGCTCACGAACTATCTCGACGACAACGGCGGTGTCCGCGTCTACCGAGACGGCATCCGGGTCTACAACTACGGCGAGCAGGGCGACGACTGGCTCGGTCTCGACCTTCGGCGAGTCAACGTTCCGACCCGCCGGATCAGCAGGAACATAATCCTGGGCGAGGTCCATCTGTCTCTGGAATCGTCGGATAAACTCATCGAGAAGACCAATCGGGAAGGATTCGTCGAGAACGACGCATGCCAGCGGCTTCGGGGAGTCGTTCTCGGTGCGCTTGGGGAGCTGGAAGGGGAACGTCAGAAGGACAAGGAACGGATCAGACAGATTACAGCAAAGCCCGGGGACCCCACGGTATCCCGAATCGAAAAACCTGTTCAGGAGTTGAGGCGGGCCCTCGACCGCGAAGGAGCCGCCGAAACCTTCGAGCCCTACGTCTCGAAGATCGAGCGGGACTACGTCTACATGCAGGAAACGCTGCTGTCGGCAGGCATGTCCGGGCTCAATCTGGCCGTCGTATTTCACGAAGTGGAAAGAGGCGTGCGCGTGCTTCATCAGGCGATCGTGGAGAGCAAGGACCTGGAGGGCGCTGCCCGGCAGGCCCGGGAACTCATGCGGGTTCTGGATGGTTTCTCCACTCTGCTGCGACGTGACAGCAAGCGACGGCACAGTGCTGGCGTGCTCGTGGAGCGGGCCCGGCAATTCAACCTCTCGCGATTCCGTCACCATCGAATCGAATTCAGTTCCCCGCTGCTGGACGGCGCCAGGGCGGACTTCGAGTCCAGCTTCCAGTTCGGCCTCGTACTGGGCGCTCTGAACAACCTGATAGACAACTCGCTTTACTGGCTGAGAGTCAGATGGCCGAATCCGACCGACGAGGCGGATCGCGTCAGGCGGCGGCTTTCCGTCAGTGCGTCCCGCGACTTCCCGGATGGACCGGCGGTTGTCGTGGCGGACAACGGCGTTGGACTCCAGGATACGCCCGAGCATGTCGTACGGCCGTTCTTCACGCGCAAACCGGACGGCATGGGACTTGGGCTGTACTATGCTAATCTGGCGATGGAACTGAACGGCGGGAGGCTGGCGTTTCCGCAACGTGGCGAAGTGGACGTCCCGGAAGAATGCGACGGCGCCGTCGTCGCCATGATCTTCAAGGCGGGAAAATGATGTTCCCTTCACCGAGAGTCATCGTCATCGACGACGAACCTGCTCACCTGAACGGTCTGGTGAGAGGCTTGAACCGCTGTGGCGTGGCGTCTCTCCCGATACTCTTCACGGAGGAAATGACTCAATTTCGAGAGTGCCCCGACGTTCGAGTCATTTTCGCGGACCTCCATCTCGGCCTTGGTTCGCCATCCGATCACACGACGGACTTCAGCACGATCAACAGTCTGCTGGAAAACAACGTCAAGCCGGCTGGTCCATATTTCATCCTGCTGTGGACGCAGTACCCCGATCAGGCGCCTGCGCTTCGAACTTTCCTCGACCAGCGACTGGAGGGGGTAAAGAAGCCGTTCGACGTCGTGCCGCTGGACAAAGCCGATCATCTTGATGGAAATGGCGACGTCAGGAACGAAGAAAAACTCGTCGCGGCAATCGACTCGGTTGCCGGCGGATTGCCTCAGATCGGCGCCCTGTTCGACTGGGAGGGTCGCGTACTGAAAGCGACCGGAGACACGGTGTCCTCCCTGCTGGAGTTGACATCGGCGGAGGAAGCGGAACAGCGGCCGGACAAGGTGAGGACGGTCCTCGCGAAGCTGGCGATAGAAGCGGCTGGCGAAAAGCACGTAGACCACGATCGTTTTCGAGCGGTGAACGAAGCGTTGCTGCCGATTCTCGCCGACAGAATTGCCGCTCTGCGATCGGCCCATGGCTCCAATTCCATATGGGAGAGAGCCTTCGACACGGGAGATGACGCGCGTGGACTGTCAGCGGACGATGCGGCGAAGCTGAATCGACTCGTCCATGTTGCCGATCCCGGCAATGCAGGCGGCGCGGAGCGCGGCGTCGTCATCCCGTTGCCTGAGCGAGTCGATTTCAGGAGTGTCTTCGACATCGAAGAGAGCGACGCCGCCGAAAATCAGTTCCGGTGCAGGGAATTCGTCCCGGACGACGACCGGTTCCGCTGGGTGCTGGTGCAGTGCCAAGCCGCCTGTGATCATGCTCAGTCGCAACCGGGTCCACTGCCCTTTCATCTCGGTCTGGATTTCCCGGCGGCCAGCGAAGACCGGAAACGGAAGCCATCGGTCGCCGTGTGGACGAGTCCCCCGTTCGAGTTCGGTGGAACCGTTCGATTGCTGCGCGTCAGCGCCCGCTTTCCGATTTCACTGCCTTCCGCCAAGGGTCTTCGGTTACCGGGTATTCAGGCCGATTTCGCCCGTGCCACAGGGGCGAAATGGAGCGGACGTTCGGGGAAGTTGCGGCATGACGCTGTTGCGCCGGCACAGTTTTGTCGTTCTGGCGGGACGGGGTTCTACCCGTATGGAGGGCGGCGCGCGGTGTTCCGGCCGCGCATTCTCACCCGGCCGTCGGCGCGGCGTTCTCGTCGGCGCGGCGGCGAAGCCCGGACGTGGAGCAGGCCGGGGCGGTTGTGACCGGCCCGGCGTCGAGATGGCGGAGAGCCGGGGGGTGTCGGGGCGCGGCTTGCGCGAGTGTCGGTCCGGGGGCGTGGGCCGCGCGGGGCCCGGGCGGAACGGATTCGTGGTTCCCGCGCCGCCGGCGTCAGGCGGGCGGCGGCAGGGCGAGGGCTTCGGGGACGACGGGTTCGGGGGCGCGCAGCATCGTGGTGAACAGGGCGCGCGGGTCGAGACGGCGTTGGCGGGCGGTGCGCACGACGCTGGCCAGGATTTGTTGGGTGTCGGCTCCGCGCCGGGTGCGGTTGCCGCCGCAGACCTTGCGTATGGCCACCGCGGGCCGGATGGCCTGTTCGGCCCGCCAGTTGGTGGCGTCGATGGACGGGTCGCGCAGGAAGAGGAACACGGCCGGGAATTCGCGGGCCAGATGCCCGGCGAAGCGCTCGGCGGCGGCCAGCGGCGGCGGGGCGTCGATGAGCCGGCCGAGCCGGGCTTCGAGCCGGCCGCGGGCCGACGCGAGGCCGTGCTCGCCGATGCCGCCGGCGTTGCAGCGCGTCCGCAGGTCGAGGGCGTCCTGCAGGACCGTCTGCACGGCGGCGGCCCAGGGGCTGTCGGGATGATCGTTCCGCAGGTCCTTGCAGCGCCGCAGGAGATGCGCCAGACAGGTCTGATGGGGCGCGTGCTCGAAGCCGCGATACGCCACCCACCCGTCCCGCACCAGCACGCCCGCGAAGTCGGCGCCGAGCACGGCGGCCGCGTCGGCGAACCCGCGGCCGGCGCGGATGGAGTACACCGTCGTCTCCGGGGTGGCGTACGCCCACAGCCAGAAGGGTTCGGTGTTCACGCGCCAGCCGGTCTCGTCGGGCGTGACCACCGGGCTGCGGCGGACCTGCTCGCACAGTGCCGCATACGCGGGCGCGGCCGCGTCGGCCGTGCGGTGCAGCAGCCGGACCAGCCCCCCCCTGGTCACGTGCAGCCCGAACCGGGTCTCCAGCACGCGGACGGTCTTCTCCAGTGGCAGGCCCCACTCAGTGTGCAGCTCGGCGGTCAGGGCGGCGACGTTCGGTCCCAGCTGCACGCCGGCTGCGCCGAGCGCATCGGAGGTCTGCAAGGGGTGCCGGCCCTGCACGCGCCGCCGGCACTGCGCGCAGTGGCCCACCTCGACGTCGAAGCGGCGCACCAGCGGGCGCACGTCCGGCACGTCTTCCTGATACTGCTCCGCCACCCGGTCCAGAGCGACGGCGCCGCCGCAGTCCGGGCACGTCTTCGGGGTCGGCGCCGCATATATCTCGTCGACCCGGGTCGGCGGCCGGCGGTTTCCCTGCTTCCCGTACTGCGCGCCGGCGCGCCGCCCCGGGGGGCGTCCGGTTCCCTGGCGGCGGTCCTTGGCGAAGGGGGCGGCCTGCCGGCGTCCGGCGCGCCGCGCGGCCTCGAGTTCCTTCTCCAGGCCCTCGATGCGGCGCTTCAGGTGGTCCCGCTCCTCGATCAGCGTGGCGTTTTCTCGTTCGAGGTGTTCGATGCGCCGCACGTCCCGGGGATCCCGCTGGGGTCCAGGTCCCATCGAACCGCTCCGGTCATCGCTCCTGCGCGCCATACTTCACGTATCGGCACGTGGTCGACGGACCTGCATACCTTTTCGTGGATTTTTTTCGCCCGACCCGGTAACCGAAGACCGCCAAGGTTCGGAACGAGCATCCGGTCTATCGGCTCCGCGAGCAGCTTCTCAACGACCTCATCCATCACCTTCATGCCCACGGCGGCCGGCCAGGCCTGATTTCGTTCAGGCCACGGTAGACAGGCATCGACCGCTTCGACAGAACGGTCCGGCGACAGCGGCGGTCGACCGGTCAGTCGTCGGATACGAGAGACCGCAAGACGGTCTCCATCACGGGCGGGCACACGCCGTTGCCGAGAAGCCGGATGCGGTCCCGGCGCGTGCCCACCGGCAGGATGAAGTCATCGTCGAATCCCATCGCGCGCTTGAGCTCCGGGACCTGCAGCATGCGCATTCGCCACGTGGCGCCGTCGTGTTCGACGAGCGCGAAGCGGTCCACCGTGGTGATCGTGCGCAACGGACGGTCGAGAGACTGCCACCCGCCGCAACCGTCGGTGCCGTAATAGACCAGGAGAAAACTGGCCTTTCCGCCGAGCGCTTCGAATCCGCGCCTGGCCCGCTCCAGGGTGGCTTTCGCTCGCCGCGCGGTGAACAACGGCGACGTTTTCCACATCCCCGTCGGGTCGAGTACGCTCCTGACGGATCTGCGGCGGCCGCCGCATTTCGGCAACGAAAGGACAGGGGTTCGCTCACGGTCGCCGACGAGAAACAACCGCCGGCGACTCTGCGCGACGCCGAAATCGGACGCATCGAGCGTCAGCTCGTTCAGACGATATCCGATTTCTCGAAGACGGCTCTTCAATTCCCCGTACCGGGACCACGGACGCATGTAGACGACGTTTTCGAGAACCAGCCATCTCGGTTCGAGTGCGCGCGCATACCTCACGACCTCCATCGCGGTCGCTCGGCTGGACTCGTCCCGGGGCGCGGCGCCCTTGGCGCAGGTGTGGTTCCTGCATTCGGGCGACGCCAGCAGGACGTCTGTTGGACCGATCTGTTCCTTGAACTCGTCTATCCGCACGTCCTCCAGCCGGCTGGTCACCACGTGAGCGTCCGGGAAGTTGGCGCGGAACGTCGCCGTCGCCGTTCCGCACATGTCGATGCCCGCGACGACGTCGATTCCGGCGGCCCGGGCGCCGGCGCTGCCGCCTCCGGCGCCGCTGAATATGTCGCATCCACGCATCACGTCACCGATTGGCCGGCTTCGTCGTCACTCCAGCGAAGGTAATCCAACAGGCATTCTTCCAGAGCCGCCCGATTGCGGATCTCGCACTCCCATATGACGAGGACCCGCCAGCCGAGAGCACTCAGCGCCTCTTCGTTGTCGCGATCCCGGGCGACGTCCGGTTGAACTTTTCGGACCAGAAACCGATTCTGGTCTTGGGTTCACAGGCGAACCGACAACCCTCATGCCTGTGCCAGAAGCAACCGTGCAGGATGGCGCCCCGCGGGAACTGGGCCAGGAAGGCCCGCGGGTCCTCCCGTGCGAAGGCCCGTTCGTCCGGCGCCTCGAGCGACCGGTAGGGATGCCCGGAGAACACCGCCCGGCACAGCGTGGTCTTTCCGCTCTGGCGCGGTCCGGTGAGCGTGACGGACGGCGCCCACGTGGCTGCCCGTTCCAGTTCCGCCGCCAGGTTCCGGTGGATCACGGAACGGAACGTATCATTGCTCAGGCCAATTTCCAAATTGGATTTTGGATTGGCGTACGCCGCCGCCGCGCCGCTTCAGAGCGGATAGCCCAGACGTTCGAGGCCCGGCCGGCACGCTTCGGCGAGGGCGGCCCGGTCGGCGGCTCCGAGCTTCTCGAACTTCGACGGCGTCGGCCGCGGGATCGCGGACGCCGCGCGCAGCCAGGCCTCGTCTTCGAGGTCCGGGCCGATGAACCGGGCGAGGCGCCGGATCCAGGCGTCGGGCTCCGCCTGCACGTCCTCGAACCTGACGTTCAGCAGCCGCCCGGCCGGGAAACCGCCGAGCATGCGGCTGCCCCGCTCGATCATGGCGCTCCAGAGCGTCCCGAAGTACGGGAGAGTCAGACGGTCCCAGGGCAGCCGTTCCGGCGCGCACAACACCCGCGTCAACGGCTCGAGCCGGAAGCTGAGCCGTTCCCAGTGCCTTCCGCGCGCCAGCGAGGTCATGGCGTCGAAGCCGAACGACCGGAGTTTCAGCATGGTCGCCGCGATCAGGCGGAAGAGGTAGTGCCGGCTCATCGAGATGGCCGTTTCCCGTCCGTCGCGGAACACGTGGACGACCCGCGCTTCGGGGAACTCGCGCAGCAGCCGGGACGCGAACAGCAGGGAGCCGCCCGAACGCTCGGCCCAGACGGTGCGGTCGAAGCGCCGGCACAGCCATTCGAAGAGATGCCGGAAGTGGTCGGCGCACGGCTGCCGGGGCTGGCCCCGGACCACCGGCTCGATCTCGTCGAACAGATCCTCGTACCGTTCGGTGAGGTGCGGGAGCGTGGCGCACAGGATGGGCGGCACGTCGCGCTGCGAGAAGCGGGCGCGCGGATCGTCGAGCGGATAGAGCAGTTCTTCGTACCGTCCGCGCAGCATGAGGCGGGTCCGGTGCTGTTGCCGGCTGTAGCGGTCCCACATCCAGTCGCCGGTCGGGCGGCGCCGGCTGAACGTACGGATCCCGATGAAGCTGATGAACTCGGAGAGGCTGAGGACCCGCGGGTGCCGGTTCAGGACGTTCGACACCATGGTCGAGCCGCAGCGCCCGGTGCTGAGGACGAAGACGGGGGGCGCCGCGGCGGACCGCGGACCTACCACGGGCTGGTCTTCTCCGCCTCCAGGCGATCCGGCAGCCGGTAGCTGAGATCGGGGATCATGGCGGCGTCGAGCAGGAAGGCGAAGTTGCTCCCGCGCCAGTATCCGGCCATGCGCGGGACCAGCCGCTGGGCCGTTCTCCGGACGCTGCGCTTCCACCGCATCCATCCCAGAAGCCCGGCCGTCCGCTGCCGGGGGAACCCCAGCCGGTCGGCCACGTCGTGGCCGAGCAGGGCGCGGGAGACCCGGAACACGTGGAGCGCCATCTTCCGTTGCTCGGCCGGGTCTTCGACGCCGGCCACCTGGGGTACGGCGGTCACCAGCGCGTTCGCGATGACCGCGGACTCTTCGCCGGGCGGCGGTTCGCAGGCGGTGGCGACGTGGTGCAGCTCGGTGGTCCTTGCTTCGTCGCCTTCGAACAGCAGAGGCTCGGGCGAGCCGATCAGCCAGGAGGCGTAGCGCCAGGTCTGCATGAAGCTGGCGCGCGACTCGGCGTCGAGGCGCGCGCCGAGCCGCTGCGCCTGATGGAGCATCGTGGCCGAGAAGTTGGCCGACGAGAGCGCCAGGTGCGCGCCGCTGAGCGGGGCGCCGAACTCCGCCTCGTCCCAGTTGCCCGATGCGCGCAGCAGCCGCCGGACCTGCGCGTGCACCAGCCGGATGCGCACCGACAGCTTCCAGCCTTCGCCCTGCCGATCGAGGGCGCCCGGAAGCATGATTTCGATGAAGTGGCGCGTGTTCTGCCGGATGCGGCGGAGACCGTGCCGGGTCTTCACCCGGCCCGTCATGTAGAATGCCTTGCTGATCGGGGTGGCGGCGTTCTGCAGGGTGACGACGAAGAACGCGGGGATGAACAGGTCCGAGTATTCGTGGAAGGCGCGGCAGCCGGCGTGGACCGCGTTCGGATCGAACCACGGGGGCGGCGTCTCGATGCGCTCGAAGAAGTCCCGAAGCACGCGCGGCGCGTCCGCCAGACCCTTCGCGTCCTGCTCCATGCCGGCTTCGATGAACCGGTGCACTTCCCCCTGGCCGATCGAGGCGAGCGCGTCGACGACGCCGTCGGCCTCCGGGTCGCCGACGGTCGTGTGCGCGACGTACTCCGCGGCGATCCCGGGATTCAGCGCCCGCGCCCGTTCGTAGCCGTTCAGGTAGGCCCGGGGAATCTCCATCGGTCTCCGCAGTATTTCGTTCAGGATATGCGGTTGTCAAGGTCGGGGCGGGCGCCCCGGGCGGTCCGCGAGCGGGCTGACCGCCGGGTCTGCGCCGCGGAACCGGCGCCGCCTGGAAGCAGGCCGCGAGTTGGAGGGGCCACCGGGGCGCGGGCCGGACCTCGTACCGGCGCGCGTCGAGGGGGTGCGGCGCCGGCCGCCCGCGGCGGAGCGGCGGTTCCCCGGCGGTGCGTGCGGCGAGCGGTGACCACGGCCGCGCGGCGCGGCGGAGACCGGCTCCGGAGGCGCGGGTGAGATGGCCGTTGCGGACGACCGCGTGACGGCGCTGTTCCCGGAAATCGCGGGGGATGCGCACCCGGCGGTCTCGACCGGCGTCCTGCCCTACCAGCGGATCCGGGCGCTGATCCGCGACGGCTGCGTCCCCGCCGAGGAACCGATCGCCGACGACCAGGTGCAGCCGGCGAGCCTCGATCTGCGGCTGGGCGCGGTCGCCTACCGCTTGCAGGCGAGCTTCCTGCCGGGCCCGTCGTCCACGGTGGAGCGCAAGCTGGCCGTGCTCTCCATGGCCGAGCTGGACCTCTCGGCGCCGACGGTGCTCGAGAAGGGCTGCGTCTATCTGGCGCCGCTCATGGAGAGCCTGCGGCTTCCCCCCGGACTGTCGGCCCGGGCCAATCCCAAGAGCACGACGGGCCGGCTCGACGTCTTCACGCGCCTGATCACCGACTACGGCCGCGAGTTCGAGCGCGTGCGCGGCGGCTACGCGGGGCCGCTGTTCGCGGAGATCGTCCCGCGGACGTTCTCGGTCATCGTACGGCGGGGCGTCCGGCTCTCGCAACTGCGGTTCGTGCGCGGCAAGCCGCCGCCGACCGACAGCCTGCTCGAGCGGCTGGACGAGGCCGAGGACCTCATCTACCTGGACGACGACGGGCCGGCGCCGGCGGACATCGAGAAGGGCGTGAAGCTGTCGGTCAACCTGCGGGGCCGGGCCCTGGCGGACGTCGTCGCCTACCGGGGCCGGAAGAACGCGCCCCTCATCGACGTGCGCAAGGTCGACCACTACGAGCCCGGCGTCTTCTGGGACGCCATCGGCGGCCCCCGCGACGGCCGGCTGATCCTGAACCCCGGCGACTTCTACATCCTGGGCTCGCGCGAGCGCGTGGTCGTGAAGCCCGACTGCGCGGCGGAGATGGTGCCCTTCGACCCGTCGGTGGGCGAGTTCAGGATCCACTACGCGGGCTTCTTCGACCCGGGGTTCGGCTACGGGGAGAGCGACAAGGGGACCCGCGTGGTGCTGGAGGTGCGGGCGCACGAGGTGCCCTTCGTCATCGAGCACGGCCAGGTGGTCGGCCGGGTCGTCTACAGCCGGCTCCTCGACGTCCCGGAGAAGCTCTACGGCGCGTCGATCGGCTCGTCGTACCAGCGCCAGGGGCTCGCCCTCGGCAAGCAGTTCCGGAGGTGACGCGCGGCGCCCGCGGCTTCCCGTCCCCGGGCGCGAGCGCGTCGAGCATCTCTTTACGCTCTGCGAGCGCCCGCGGGCGCCGCTGGCCCGCCGGGCCGAAGCGCCGAGCACTCCGTTCGCCGTTGACGCCGGCCCGCCGCACCGGATCGATCCGGTGCGCGCCCGCGCGGCATGAAGCCGCAAAGGCCGTCGAGCCCGTCCACCCTCCGTTTGCGCATTTCCCGTACGGAGGGAGGGAACGATGCGCCATCGACTCGCGATCGTGTTCGCAACCGGGTTGTCGACGGCCGCGCCGGCCCCGGCGCAGGAGCCGGCCACCGGGATCGAATTCGGCGGTGGCTGGAGCCAGTGGAATCCGGCCGGGGTCGAGGACGTCGTCGTCCACCCGAGCGGCCCAAGCGTGGATTTCGCGTGGACCACCTGGCGTTCCGAGCGCCGCGGGCTCGCGGCGGGCATCACGGCGGTTCTGTCGCGGGTGGACCCCCGCGAGCACAACGAAGTCGTGGAACGAGCGTTCCCCGTCTACGCGTACGTGGCCTGCCGTTGGCGCTGGCGCACGGGCGGCCGGGAGACCGTCCACTTCGGTCTCGGCGGCGGTGCGCAGGCATGGAGCGAGACCACGAGGGTCCTCCGGTGGAATCCGGAGATTCCGGCGTGGGACTACGCCGACGAAACGGAAGGCGCCGTGGAGTGGTCGTTCTGGTACCACGCCGAGGTCTTCCTGACGCGGCCCGTGCGGGACGGACTCGCCGTGCGGCTGGGTGTCAGGTTCACGCCGCTTCTCTATCTGCCGTTGACGGCGCAACCGGTCGTCATGGGGGTGTGGCGTTTCTGAACCGGCCCCGCTTTGCGGCGGCTGTCGGTCGAACGCATGGCTTCGGCGCGTCCTGGCGGTGAGAATCGGCGCCCGGAGTCGCTCTCGACGCCGCTCAGGCAACTCGGCGTGCGTGCCGAGGACAAGCCCCTCGCCGCGAACCTGCTCGACGAGCCGGTTCCACAGGCCGCGCAGCTCGTCAGGCGTACGATCGCGTCGTATCCCCTTCGGACTGCGCGAAGAGGCCGGGTTGAAGTCCGCGGCCGAAAGGTCGATGCGCGGTCGCGGGAAGCCCGTGTCGCCGCCTGCGGGACTTGCCGGGAAGAAACTGGACAGTCCGTCGACGGGATCGTCGGGCGTCGCTCCCCGGTAGAGCCGCAACCGTCTTCCCCCGGCGACCCGCACGAGGGGCCGCTGTTCACGCCCGGGGACGCGCGTAAAGGACCGGCGGTCACGTCCAGGAACACTTCGCGGCTTCCCCCGAGCGCGAGCGCGGCGAGCATCCCTGTCAATCGAACGCATAGCTGCAGGTGACCACCAGGTGCGGCCAGAACTCGAGCATCCGCACCCCGGCCCGCAGGCCGAACGACGGGTTCGCGGCCTGCAGGCCGTACAGGACGTCGACGTACGGGACAACTTCGTACGTCGATGGATAAGCGATGTCGACCCCGTCCGTGACGTGCACCAGACCCACGCCGACGTGCAGTGACCTGCCGCGCCGCAGCGGGCGCCGCCAGCGGACCGCGGGCGTGAATATGGCCGCCCCACTCTCCCTGCCGACTCCGCGTATCCATTCGCCCCAGATGCCCAGACCCCAGCGGTCCGTCAGCCACGCGGTGGCCCCCGCGTCGAAACTGTACGGCTTTTCGTCGAAGACGGTCGCTCCCATGCCGCCGAACACTTCTACCCTGAAGTCGCCGTCGCCCTGTGCGCGGGCCGGGGAGGCCCCGGCCGCGATACTCCACAGGACGGCGGTCAGCAGCCCGGCGTGAAACGCCGCTCCGCGCCTGGCGGGCGACGGGCCGACCGGGCGCGGGGAAGCAGCGGGTCGGGCCGCGGGCAACCGTCGAGCGTGGCTTCCGCCGTTCATCGGAATCCTCCCATCGTCAGAGCATAAGCGCTCCCGGCGCGAACAGGTGGATCGGCGACCGCTACCAGGTGAACTGTACGCCGAACTTGACGAAGCGCGCGAGCAGGATGTTCACGGGCACCTGCCACTGCGAGCGCGCCCCGCGGCCCGTGGCGGAACCCGCGCCGCGCCCGATGGGCGCCGGCGAACGCCGGGGGCCCCCGCGGGCGGAAGACGCCCGCCTGACGAGGCGTGAGCAGGGCGCAGGTCGGGCACGTTCAAACCGGCGGACGACCCGGTCGGGCGGGATACGGCGCCCCGCGCGATGCGGCGGGGCCTTCCGCCGCCGGCCGCCCAGGTTGTGACCCGTTTCGTGACAGTCTACCCGAGTCCGGCCGGGGGACCGGCGGCCGACCGGCGCGGACCCGCTCCGTCCGCGTGCTATTCTGACGGGCGGTTCCCGGCTTTCCGGAGAGGTGACCATGAGTGACAGGCTGTTCTGGAGCGTTGCCGCGGTCCTGGGTGTCGTCATCCTCGTGGCGGCCAACCGTCATCCGCCGGAGGAGACCATCGCGTACGCGCCCGGCCCGGGGCACGGCGCGCCCGCGGCGGCGGGCGAGCCGGCCGCGGCGGCGGCCGAACCGGCGCCGGCCGCCCCGGCGTCCGCGGTGGCCGAACCGGCCCCCGCCGAGGCCGGGTGGACGGCCCCGCGCACCCCGTGGGGCGACCCGGACCTGCAGGGCGTCTGGACCAACGCCACCCTGACCCCCATCGAACGGCCCGAGGCGCTGGCCGACAGGACGGTGCTCACGGCCGAGGAAGCCGCGGACCTCGAGGCGCGGTCGGCCGAGAGCCGCGCCGCGTCCGACCGGTTCGTGCTCGGCAACGTCGGCGCCTACAACCAGTTCTGGATGGACAGCGGCAAGAACGTGACCGGGGACCGGCGCACGGCGCTGATCACGGACCCGTCGGACGGCCGCATCCCGTGGACGGAGGCGGGGCGGCGCCGGCTCGAGAGCGACCTCGCGCGCTACGGGGTCGGGCCCTTCGACACCTGGGAGGACGCCGACACCGGCGAGCGCTGCCTGACCGACGGGCTGCCGCTGGTGCCGCTGCAGGGCTACAACATGAATTACCACGTCTTCCAGTCCCCGGGCTGGGTGGTGATCCTCAACGAGATGTTCCACGAGTACCGGGTCGTGCCGGTGGACGGCCGCGCGCATCTCGACCCCCGCGTCGGCCAGCTCCTCGGCGACGCGCGGGGGCGCTGGGAGGGCGACACCCTGGTGGTCGAGACGACCAACTTCTCGGACAAGCGCCACTTCCTGTGGCGCGCGACCTGGCGGGCGGCGCGGCCGGGGCTGCATCTCGTCGAACGGTTCACGCGGGTCGACGACGAGACCATCGACTACGAGTTCACGATGACCGACCCGGAGATGTTCACGACGCCGTGGACGGCCAGCGTGCCGATGACCACCGACCAGGCGTCGCGCGGGGTCACCACCGGGCCGCTGTTCGAGTACGCCTGCCACGAGGGCAACTACGGCCTGCTGAACATCATGCGCGGCGCCCGTGCCGGGGAGCTGGAGTGATGGCCCACCTCTACGTGTCGTTCCAGGACGACGACCGCATCGCGATCTTCACGCAGGACCCGGCGACCGGCGCCCTGAGCCGCCAGGAGGACGTGGCCGTCGAGGGCGGCCCGGCCCCGATGGCCCTGAGCCCCGACCGGCGGGTGCTGCACGTCGGGCTTCGGGGCCGCCAGCAGTTGTCGAGCTTCGCGGTCGAACCGGGCTCGGGCCGGCTGTCCCCGATCCGGACCGTGCCGCTGCAGGGCGAGCCGGTGTACGTGGCGACCGACCGGACCGGGCGCTTCGTCCTGTCCGCGTACTACTACCAGAGCACGGCCGCGGTCCACGCGGTGGGGCGCGACGGCGCGGCCACGTTCCCGCCGGTCGAATGGCGGTTCACCGCCCACGGCGCCCACGCCATCCTGACGGACCGGTCGAACCGCTTCGCCTACGTGCCGCACATCGCCAACCGGGGGCCCAACGCGATCTTCCAGTTCACGTTCGACGAGGCGACGGGGCGCCTGACCCCGAACGCGCCGGCGCGCTACGCCCCCGATGCCTATCTCGGCCCCCGCGCCCTGGCGTTCCACCCCGCCCTCGACGTCGTCTACTTCTCCGACGAGCAGGGGGGCAGCGTCAGCGCGTACGCCATCGACCCCGAAGCCGGCACCCTGGCGCCGCTCCAGACCATCTCCACGTTGCCCGACGGCTACACGGGGCCGAACACCTGCTCGCAGATCGCGGCGCACCGGTCGGGGCGCTTCCTCTACGCCCCGAACCGCGGGCACGACAGCGTGGCCAGCTTCGCCGTCGACCCCGCGTCGGGCCGGCTGACGGCGACCGGCCGGGTCCCGACCGAGCCGGTGCCGCGGGCGTTCAACCTCGATCCGGGGGGCCGCTTCCTCTACGCGGCCGGCCTCGATTCCGGCCGTATCGCGTCGTACCGCATCGACCAGGACGACGGCGCGCTGACCCCGCTCGAGACCTGGGAAGGCGGGAACCGGCCGATGTGGGTGCTGCTGGCCGATCTCTGACCGCGCCCTCCCGGCGGGGCGGGCGCGCGGCCGGGCGCGGCGCGCAGACCCGCGGCCGGGCGGTTCGCGGCCGGCCCGCGGGTTCGTCACGTCGTTCCCCGGCGGGGGGCGGCCCGGTCGGGCCGCGGGTCCGGAATCGCGCAGTGAGGACGAAGCGATGCACGGCCTGATGATGGACTACCCGCTCACGCTCGACCGCATCGTCGAGCACGCGGCCCGGCTGTTCCCCCGCAAGCGGATATATACGCGGCAGCCCGACGGGGCGATGCGCGAACACACGTGGGCCGACGTCCGCCGCCGCAGCCGGCGGCTGGCCGCCGCGCTCGCGGGGCTCGGCGTCGCGCCCGGCGACCGGGTGGCGACGTTCGCCTGGAACCACCACCAGCATCTGGAGATGTACTTCGGCATCCCCGGGGCCGGCGCGGTCTGCCACACCCTGAACGTGCGGCTCTTCCCCGGGCAGCTCGCGTACATCGTCAACCACGCCGAGGACCGGGTGGTGTTCGTCGACGCTCCGGTGCTCCCGCTCTACGAACGGGTGGCGGGCGACGTGCGCTGCGTCGAGCACCACGTGCTCGTCAACGCCCCGCGCGACGTGGAGACGGCGCTGCCGAACGTGCTGCACTACGAGGACCTCATCGACGGGGCCGGCGACGACTTCCGGTGGCGGTCGACCGACGAGCGCATGGCGATGGGCCTGTGCTACACCAGCGGCACCACCGGCGACCCCAAGGGGGCCCTCTACAGCCACCGCTCGATGTTCCTGCACACCCTCGGCGAGAACCAGGCGATGGGGCTGGGGCTCGTCGAGACCGACGTCGTCCTGCCGGTGGTGCCGCAGTTCCACGCGATGGCGTGGGGCCTGCCCTACGCCTGCGCGCTGGCCGGGGCCGACGTCGTGATGCCGGGCCCCCACCTGCAGCCGGCGGCCCTCGCCGAGGTCATCGAGTCGCACCGCGTCACCGTCGCGGCCGGCGTGCCCAGCATCTGGAACGGGCTGTACCACGAGCTGAAGGAGAGGCCGCGGGACGTCTCGTCGATCCGGGCCCTGGTCGTCGGGGGGGCGGCGATGCCGCGCTCCCTCATCGAGGGCTACGAACGCGACCTCGGGGTCGACGTCCTGCACGCCTGGGGCATGACCGAGATGTCGCCGCTGGGCACGGTGTCGAGACTGCGGCGGCGGCACCGGGCCCTGTCGGCCGCGGAGCGGTGGGACGTGAAGGCGCGGCAGGGCACGCCGCTGGGCGGGGTCGAGTTGCGCATCGTCGACGACGACGGCGCGGAGATGCCGTGGGACGGCGAGACGATGGGCGAGCTGCAGGCGCGCGGCCCCTGGGTCATCCGCGGCTACTACCGGCGCGAGCCCACCCCGGACCACTTCACCGCCGACGGCTGGTTCCGCACCGGCGACGTGGGCACCATCACCCCCGACGGCTACCTGACCATCACGGACCGCACCAAGGACCTGGTCAAGAGCGGCGGCGAGTGGATCTCGACGGTGGCCCTCGAGGGGGCGCTGATGGCCCACCCGCGGGTGCTCGAGGCGGCGGTCATCGCGGTGCCCGACGAGAAGTGGTCGGAACGGCCGCTGGCGGTGGTCGTGCGGACCCCGGGGGCGGAAGTCTCGGCCGACGCGCTGCGCGCGCATCTCGCGGAGAGCTTCGCCCGGTTCGAGATCCCGGACCGGTTCGTCTTCGCCGACGAGCTGCCCAAGACCAGCGTGGGGAAGTTCGACAAGAAGGTGCTGCGCAGCCGCTATGCCGAGGGCGCCGGCGAACGGAGAACGTCCGGCGGGCAGGGAACGTCCGCCTGACGAGGCGTGAGAAGGGCGCATGTCGGACGCATCGCAACCGCGGACCGCAAGCAGTCCGACGACCAGCGCAGTCAGGCGGGATGCATCGCCGCTCGCAATGCGGCGGGCGTTTCGCGCCGGGCCGTTCAGGCGGCCGGAGGGGGGCCTGCGCTACGGTCCTGCCAGCCGAGGATCCGCCCTTCGAGGTGCGCCAGCCGCTCGCCCACGGCCCGGACTTCCCGGACGATCCACAGGGAGGCGGCGAGCACCATCGCGGGCGTCACCCAGTCGGGCCAGTCGTTCACGCGGCGCTCCGGTCCATTGCAGGGGGGCTCGTTGGTTCCAACTGTCATCGTCGTCCGCCGTCGACCGCTTGTCAACCCCGCTCCGAACCGGGGGTGCGCGTAATCGGGAGATGTGGCGGCGCCGCGGGGCGCCGCGGCGTAAAGGAGGCTCCATGCCAAGGTCCGGACGCATCGGGTGGATGCCGGCGATCGGGGTGATCGTCCTCGTCGGCGCGGGCGGCGCGGCGGCGCAGTCGTCGACGACCAATCCGTACCGCGCCACGTTCGGCTGGGAGAAGATGCCGGAGGGACGCGCGCTGGGGACGGTGAGCGGCGTCTTCCCGGACCCCGACGGGCGCCACCTCTGGATTCTCGACCGGTGCGGCGCCAACCAGTGCGCCGGCTCGGACCTCGACCCGATCCTGAAGTTCGATCGGGAGGGGAACCTCGTCGACAGCTTCGGCGCCGGGCTCTTCGCCTTCCCCCACGGCTTCTTCCTCGACCACGAGGGTTTCCTGTGGGTGACCGAGGGGGGCTCGCACGGCGACCCGCGCGCCGCGCGGGGCGAAAGCATGGGCATGGGCCACCAGGTGCTCAAGCTGAACCAGCAGGGCGAGGTGGTGATGCGCCTCGGCGAGGCCGGCGTCTGGGGCGACGACGAGTCGCACTTCAACGGGCCGTCCGGGGTGGTGGTCGCCCCCGACGGCGCCATCTGGGTGGCCGACGGGCACCGCGGCGGCAACAACCGGATCGTCAAGTTCTCGGCCGACGGCGCGTTCCTGTTCGCGGTCGGCGGCGGCGTCGGCTCGGAGAGCAAGGAGGCGGCCCGCTTCAGCGACCCCCACGACGTCAAGATGGACTCCCGGGGGCGCGTCTACGTGGCCGACCGCGGCAACAGCCGCATCCAGGTGTTCGACCCCGACGGCGCGCTGCTGCGCATCTGGACCCACTACGGCAAGCCGAGCGGGCTGTTCATCGACGGGAACGACGTGCTCTACGCGGGCGACGGGCTGTCGGGCATGGTGCGGACCGGGCCGCCCGACGACTGGCGCAGCAACCTCGGCTGGGAGAAGGGCATCCGCATCGGCGACCTGAAGACGGAGCAGGCGTGGGTGACCCACTTCATCCCCCAGCACGACGAGGACGTCGGCGCGGGCATCGAGTTCCTCGGCGTGGACTTCGACGGCAACATCTACGCCGGCGAGGTCAGCCGCCGCCGGCTGGTGCGCTACGTCCCCCACCGGCCGTCGGAGCTGCGCAGGCGCTGACCGGGACAGGATTCCGCGCCGCGGCCCGGCGCGGGCTCCCGGAGGGTTCGGGCGCCGTGCGACGCGGGGTTCCGCCGGGCAACGGCGCGGCCCCGCTGCCCTCGGGCCAGGCGTCCCACCCGTGGCCGCGTTCGTCGCACGGAACGCAGCCCGATTCCACGCACCGGGCCGGCGCCGCGGAACGCATCCGACGGCCGGTCATGCCGGCGCCGGGGCCTCGTCGAGCGGTCTCTCGCCCAGGCGGTCCCGGTCGAATGCGCGAGCCGGCGGTCCGCCGACAGCCCCTTCTGCAAGCTCCCGCGGCCCCGTCGTCCGGTTGCACCACGATGGTGTATCATGGTGCAACCGTGGAGACGAGAGGGAAGCGATGGAGAAGTCCAAGCCCCACGCTGGCGCCGGGAAACTTCGTCCCGTGCGCGTGTCCGTGTCGATCGACGCGAACGATTACGCCGACATCAAGAACATCGCCCGGAACGGACGGGTGTCCGTCGCGTGGGTCGTCCGCGACGCGGTAGCCCGCTACCTCGACTCCCGGACGCCGTTGCTTTCCCGCGGCGACGGGGACGCCGGATCATGATCCCCTCCCTCGTCGAGCCGGCGTCCCGGCGCCGTCCTTCGGTTCCGGCCCCCGGCGCGTCGCTGGCCGCCGCCACCGAAACGCTCGCCGGTCCGGTGCGGGCGGCCGTGGAGCGCGTGCGGCGCGGCCTCGCCGACGGCGCGTCCGGCGACCGGGCGCGAGCCGACGTCCTGGCCAGCCGCTGGCGCGCGGAGCCGCTGCCGCCGCCGGAGCTGTCCGCCCTGCAGACGGCGTGGGCCCTCGTGAGCATGCGCATCGTCGGCCGCAGCGTCGGCGCGTTGTCGCCGCACGCATCGGTGCGGGATGCCGAAGACTGGTTCGTCGGCTCCATTCCGGTGCCGAGCCGGCTTTCCGGAACGCTCGTCGAGTTCGCCGACCGCGACGCCGCCCAGACGCTCGAAACGATCGCGTACGACGACGACCTCCGGGACCTCCTGCCGTACGTCCTCGACGCGCACGGTCCCGGGAGCAGAGCGAGCGTCATGCGGGATTCTCGTACCCGGGAGGCCCGGCGCGCAAAAAAGGAAACCGGAGTGTTCTACACGCCCTCGGACGTCGCCGAGTACATCGTGCGCGAGGCGGTGGACGCGGTCCGCCGCGGGGTCGGCGCGCCGCTCGTCCTCGATCCGGCCTGCGGCTCCGGGGTGTTCCTCAAGGCGGTGCTCGACCTGGCCGCGGGCCGGCGGTTCGGCCTGGACCCCCTCGAGTTCGTCGAACGCAACCTCCACGGCATCGACGTCGATCCGCTGGCGGTGGACGCCGCCTGTTTCGTCCTGCTCCACGAATGCCTGTGCGGGCCGCGTCGGGCAGACGCGGCGCCGTGGTCCCAGTGGCACCGCATCCGCTGCAACCTGTGCGTCGCCGACGCCCTCACGTTCCGCGTCGCCGCGCCCGAGGCCCGTCACGACCACCGCCGGGACGTCCTCGCCGACCTCCGGAAGCGGATCGACGACCGCTACGTCGAACCGTCGTCGGCCCGACCCGGCAACGCGACGACACTGTTCTCCCACGGGTCGCCTCTCGGCGACGTGTTCCCCGCCCTCGCCGCCGGAGCGCACGTCGTCGTCGGGAATCCTCCATACGCGACCATCGGTCCCCGGGAAGATGCGGCGGCGCTCACGCGGCGTTTCGCCTCGCTGCCCGCCGGTCACGGCGCCGGCTGGGACTACTTCCCCGCCTTCGTGGAGATGATGTGGCGGCTGACCATTCCCGGCCGCGGTTCGTCCGGCATGGTCGTCCCGCTGTCGCTCGCCTGCAGCAGCCGCGCGCAGATGACGGCCACCCGGCGCGCGATCATGCGCAGCGGCGGCAGATGGCGCTTCGCGTTCTTCGACCGCGAACCCCATGCGCTCTTCGGAGAAGACGTCAAGACGCGCAACACCATAGTCTTCCGCGCGGACGGACTCGACCGTTCGACGACCGAAACCACCGTCGAGACCGGACCGCTTCGGCGCTGGACCAGCCGCCAGCGGGCGGCCCTGTTCGACGCGCTGGACTTCACGCCGCTGCCCGGCGTCCCGATCGCCGCGGGCATCCCCAAACTCTCCGGCCCCGGGTGCGCCCGCGCATTCCGTCGATTGCGGAGGCAGACGACGCGGCTGCGCGACATGTGCGCCACCGTCGACTCGTGCCTGCCCCGAGACGCCGCGTCCGAACGGTTCGCTCGCCACGTTTTCGTTTCCGGGACGGCCTACAATTTCCTGAACGCCTTCCGGTCCCATCGGAACCTGCCCGAACCGCGCGCACCCTGGAGCTCGAGCAAGCTGCTTTCCCTGGGACTGGCGACCGCCGGCGACGCCGATCGCGTGTTCGCAATCGTCAGCAGCCGCCTCGCGTACTGGCTGTGGCACGTCACGGCCGACGGCTTTCACGTCACGCGGTCCTTCGTGATGAACCTGCCGGTCAACGACCGGCTGTTCAACGCGCCTGCGAAGCACGCCCTGGCGCGTCTCGGAGCGCTCCTCTGGGAAAAGGTTCAGGCCCAACGGACCATCAGCGTCAACGGTGGACGCCAAACCGTCTCCTATCGTCCGCACGCCAGCGAAGACATCCGGGAGCGGATCGACGTGCTGCTGCTCGAAGCCCTCGATCTCGAACCCGGGTTCCTCCACTATCTGCGTACGTTCACGCGAACGATGCCGTTCGTGGCCGGACAGGACTCCCCGCGCCCGCGCTCGACCGACCACTTCGACAACGGAAGAGACAGATGGCGCGAGTAACGGACTCCGTCAGGCGGAAGAGCAGGCTGACCAAGGAAGAGTGGCGCGAATACACGAAGACGGTCTGGCACGTCGCGAACACCACGCACGAGCAGCACCCGGCCGTGTTCCCGGTCGATATCCCGCGCCGGCTCATCAAACTCTTCAGTTGGTACGGCGAGACCGTCCTCGACCCGTTCGCCGGCAGCGGCACGACGGCCGCGGCCGCCATCCCGCTGGGGCGCAGGGCCGTCTGCGTGGATCAGAACGAGAAGTACACCGACATCATCCGTCGTGAATGCGCGCATCTGAAGAACGGCGGAGCGACAGCCGCAAACCTGCTCGACGTCTTTCGCGCCGACAGCCGCGATCTTTCCTTCGTGGAGACGGAGTCCGTCTCCCTCGTGGTCTCCAGCCCGCCGTACTGGAACAAGGCCCACTACGGCGCGGATCGGGCCAACCTCGGCCGGATTACCGGTTACCGGCGCTTCCTGCGGGAGATCCGCCCGGTCTTCGAAGAATGCTTCCGCGTTCTTCAGCCCGGCCGCAAGTGTTGCCTCGTCACCGCCAACGTGAACCAGCACACCGACCAGGGCCTGCTGACGTTCCCGCTCGCGGCGGACTTCGGCGCGATCCTGCGTGAGATCGGCTTCGTGATGGTCACCGAGATCGTCTGGTCCAAGGACGGCACCGGCGGGCGATGGGGTTCCGCCAACGGGCAACGGCCCATCTTCGGCAGTTATCCGTATCCGCCGAATTTCCTGTTCAAGAACGTCCACGAATACATCCTCGTATTCTCGAAGCCGCCGTCGAGGAAATCGAAGGGACCGAAGGTCGTCCCGTACGACGTCCTCATGTCCGAACGCAGGGGTGAACCATCGGCGTGAGGAGAATCCGTGGAGTACGAATTTCACGTTCAGGACCCGACCACGCCCGATACCGTCTATCTGTTCGAGGCCATCGTCCGCGCGTTCCGGGGAGCCACGTCGTGCGCCGGCATCTTCGCCTTCGCGTCACGCGCCGGAGTCGACTCCCTGCTCGGCGATCCCGACATACGCAGTTTCCTGAACGACTCGACCATGTCGTTGCTGATCGGTCTCGACGCCGTCACCAATCGCGAAACGCTGCAACGTCTCCGGGAACTGGAAACCGAATACGCCGACCTGACGGTGCGGGTTTTTCGGAATCCGACGAACTCGCTGTTTCATCCCAAGGTCGCGCGGTTCGAGTACGCGGATGGCGGGCGGTCCCTGATCGTCGGTTCCGGCAACCTCACTCCCGGCGGACTTCGACAGAACTTCGAGGCCTTCAGCGTAGTTCGATCCGCGGCCGACGAACCCCTGGACTTCTCGCCGTGGGATCGGTTTCTGACCGATCACGCGGACGACGTCCGCCCGATCGACCGGCACGCACTCGACCGCGCGGCGCAGAACACGGCCCGCGGGCGCCGGCGGGAAGCAGAACCGGCGTCGGGCGCCCCGCCTTCGGCCGGTCCCGCGGACTTCGACACGACGCGCGACGTCGAGGTTCCCGTGGGCGGTACCCGTCGGTTCCTCGTCGCCCGGGTGCCCAAGGCGGGAAATCGCTGGCAACAGGTCCATTTCAACGTGCCCGTCATCGAACGGTTCTTTCGCGTTCGGCCCAATACGACACAGCGTGCGTACCTCGTGGAGTGCCGGCCGGACGGTACGTTCGCCGACGAGGAAGTGCGTCCCTGCGTTTACAGCGACACCAACCGGAACCTCAAGATCGAAATCGCATCGCATCACGGGGAACCGTATCCGGATGCCGGGCCGCCGATAGCCGTGTACCGCGAATTGCACGCGCGATCGTTCGCGTACATGCTGCTCATGCCCGGTGACCCGGGCTACGACGCGATGTTCGACCTGACGGAAACCGGCGCCACGGTCGGCCCGGGCGCGCGCCGGGTCATCACGGACCGCGACAGCGTCCGCCGGGCGTGGCCCACGTCACCGCTCGTGACCGCCATTGACCGGCGGCCGTGATCTCGCCGCGCGCGGGTGCGCGTCGGAATCCGTGAGACGAAGTGCTCGTTGGCGCGTGTCGCTCTCGGCCTCCAGGCCTCTCGGACGGGTGCGGACGCCGCGAGAACCCGCCGCGCCGGATGTCCCCGGCGGCGGGGCGGTGCGCCGCGGGGTTCCTCCACGGGCTAGAATAGCGGCGTCGGAACACGCGAGTGGGGAAACGGACTCTCGACCGGAGGAATGAAGACATGCGCAGACTGCACACGTTCACGGTTCTCGCCGTCGCCTTCGTCATGGCGCCGGGCGCCGCCGCGCCGTCGGCCGCCCAGTTCAGGGCCGACGAGTTCGAGTTCGGCGGCCGGTTCGAGCTGCCGGAAGGCGAGGAAGCGCCGATCTGGAACCCCGCCATGCGGAAGCTGCTGGACGGCGGCCCCCTGATCGGCGGCACGATCCGGGCGACCGATCCGCGCACCTACTGCGCGATGGCGGGGGCTGGCTACGACTTCATGTGGGTCGAGATGCAGCACGAGGCGACCTCCTGGGAGCAGGTGGCCCGCCTGTGGCGGACCTGCCCGGGCCCCGCGGCGCCGGGCGCGCGGGTCGCGTACGCCGACGAACGCGAGATCCAGCACGCGACGGACATGGGCGCGGCGGTCATCGTGGTGCCCACCGTGGACACCGTCGACGAGGCGCGGGCGGCCGTCGACTGGACCTACTTCCCGCCCCTCGGCCGGCGCAGCGCCGGCGGCGGGCAGGGCGCGGGCGAGATCTGGAACGACGTGCCCGGCGGCTACCGCCAGACCTGGAACGACAACGTCGTGCTGCTGCTGATGATCGAGACGCTGGAGGGCGTGGAGAACGCCCGCGAGATCGCGAAGCTGCCGGGGGTGGACGGGCTGTTCGCGGCGAGCGGCGACCTCGGCAACTTCTCGGGCTACGGCGAGGGCGACCCCGAGTACGAGGCGCTGATCACCGAGGTGGCGACCGCCGCCAAGGAGGCCGGCATCCACGCCTGCGCCCCGCTGCGCTGGGCCGACCGGCCCGACTTCACCTGCTTCCAGGCGGGCACCGAGGCGGCCAACATCCGCCGCGGCGCCCAGGCCGAGATCCAGCAGGCGGAAGCGCGGTTCAACGACACCGGCGGCGGCGGCGCGTCGTCGAACGCGGCGGCGCTGCTCGCCAACCTGACCGCCGAGTGCGGCTCCATCACCTACGAGGCCGACTGCTACGCGGCCGTCGAGAGCGCGGCGTCGGCGGCCGGCTCGCTCTCCGAGGCCGACCGGGGGCTGATCGCCGACCGTCTCGGCGAGATCGCGGCCGGCAACCCGAACCAGGCGGCCCGCATCCGCGAGATCGCGGCGGGCGGCGGGCTGGAGGTGCGGTAGTTCGGGCGCAGCCGGCGGCGGGCGGTCCGGCCCGGCGTCCTCCCGGCGCCGGACCGGACCCGGGCCCGCGCTCCCGGGGGCGAGCCGGTCGCGCGCCGCGGTCGTCCCTGGGTAGCCGGCCGCGCGCTCCGGCGGCGATGTGTCTCGGGGCGGCGGCGCGGCCCGGCCTTCGCGAGCGTATCCGGGGCGTCACGTTGACGTCAGGCTGACGTCGGGCCGGGGGCGGTGTTGCGGCCCGGCCTTCGCGGAGACCCGCCCCGGGCGCCGGGAGCGCCGGCGGGAAAGCGGCTGGAAAAGGAGAAGGCTGATGAGCGAGCGATGGCGACGGCGGTCGCTGGCGGCGCTGGCGTGCGCGTTGCCGGCGCTGCAACCGGCGGCGGCGGGCGCGCAGGCCGCGGCGGAGGACGGGTGGGCGGCCCCCCGCACCGCCTGGGGCGCGCCCGACCTGCAGGGGGTGTGGACCTCCGCCACCCTGACCCCGCTGGAGCGGCCGGCCCCGCAGGCGGGGCGGGAGCGGCTGACCGACGAGGAGGCGGCCGCCATCGAGCGGCGGTCGGCCGAGAGCCGGGCCGCGAACGACGGCAAGTCGGCGCCGGGCACCGTCGGCGGCTACAACCAGGTGTGGCTCGACGCGGGGACGCGCATCACCGGCAGCCGGCGCACGTCGCTGATCGTCGACCCGCCCGACGGCCGCATCCCGTGGCGGCCGGGCGCGCGCGAGGCCCACGACCGCGAGCGGGCGCGCTACGGGGTCGGCCCTTTCCACTCCCACACCGACACCGACACCGGAGAGCGCTGCATCACCGACGGACTCCCGAACCTGGCGCCGCTCCAGCCCTACAACATGAACCTGCAGATCCTGCAGACGCCGGGCCGGGTGGTGATGCTGCACGAGATGTATCACGAGCTGCGGGTCGTTCCGCTGGACGGCCGGCCCCTGACCGGCGTCGCGCAGTGGACCGGCGAGGCGCGCGGCCGGTGGGAGGGCGACACCCTCGTCGTCGAGACCGTCAACTTCGTCGACAAGCCCGACGCGTACTGGAGCTCCCCGTGGCGCAAGGCGCGCTCCACCCTGCGGCTGGTCGAGCGGTTCACGCGCGTCGGCCCCGCGTCGATCGACTACACGTTCACGCTCGAGGACCCGGAGGTCTTCGCGCGGGCGTGGACCGCGTCGGCCCCCCTGACCACCGATCAGGCGTCGCGCGGCGTCACCGCGGGGCAGATCTGGGAATACGCCTGCCACGAGGGCAACCACGCGATGGTCAACATCCTGAGCGGCGCGCGGGCGGAAGAGGCGCGGGCGGCGCGGGAACAGGACTGATCCGGCCGGACGCGGGGCGGGACCGGCTGGTCGGCGGGCCGGGCCGGCGGGGCCGGACCGGGCGGATCCAGCCGGACCGGAGTCGAACCGCGCGTCGGCCGCGGAAGCGGGCAGCGGCTTCGCGCGGTCCGGCAGACGCCGCCGGCCGGTAGCGTCTGCGCTTCGGCCGGCCTCCTCCGCCCGCTCGCCTACCAGCGCAGGCCCAGCTGGTACGGCGGCACGCCCCCCGCCGCCCGTTTCATGTCGGCCTCTGCGAGTCGTGCGACCGGCGGCAGCACCAGGTGGCTGGTGTCCGCGAGGTCTTCGTGGATCTTGATGGTGAGGCCGGCAGGAACCGTCAGGCCCAGCTCTTCCTCGATCGCGGCGTTCGGGTCGGCCAGCAGCCGGGCGCGGAACGCTTCGTCGTTGGCCGCCTTCTCGATCAGGTGCTCGCGCAACTCGGTCATGCTCCTGGCTTCGGAATCCATAGCGGTGCCTCCTCGGTGGTGTGTCCGCGTTCAACGACGTCGGGCATTGCAGGGACCGGCTGGCCGGGATTCAACGGGCGCCGCCCCGCACCCCGTCCGGCGGCGACCCGCCGCCCGGGGGCGGTTGCAACGGCACGAAGCGCGCTCGAACGCACCCGGCCGGCGGATTCCCGGAGCGGCGCCGCGCCCCCCGTCCCGCACCGCCGGCGGGGACCCTGTACGGGAGCCGCCCGGCGGCACGACGGCGCCCTCGACGCCGCGCTCCCCGTCTAGTCGGACCGCAGGGCCGCCACCGGATCGAGCGCCGCGGCGCGGCGCGCCGGACCGACGCAGGCGGCCGCCGTCACCCCGGCGAGGACGGCGAGCACCACGGCCAGAGTGGCCGGGTCGACGGGCGACACCTGCACCAGCAGACTCTCGACCAGGCGGCCCGCGGCGAACCCGCCGGCGACGCCCAGCGCCAGACCGGCGCCCACCTGAACCAGCGTGCGCCGCATGACGGTCCGGACCACCTGCCACCGGAGCGCGCCCAGCGCCATGCGGATGCCGATCTCCTGTGTCCGCTGCGCAACGGAGTACGCCGTGACCGAGTAGATGCCGACCGCCGACAGCACGAGGGCGACCACCGCGAAGCCGGCCAGCAGGCTGCTGAACAGCAGGTACGACCAGCGGCTCTCCCGGAGCCACGTCGACAGCGGCTGGACGAGGAACACCGGCTGGTCCGGGTCGGCCGACCGCACCGCCTCCCGCAGTTGCGGCACGAACGCGGCGGGCGGCCCGGTGGTCAGGACCTGCAACACGAACGACTGTTCCGACGCCGACCCGGGATCGGTCCGCAGGCGGTACGGCAGGTAGGCGACCGGCTCCGGATCCGGTTCGAAGGCGCGCTGGCGCACGTTCGGGCCGAGCCCGACGACGGTCAGCCACGGCCCCGGCGCGTCGTCCGGCAGCCGCAGCCGGATCCGCCGGCCCAGCGGGTCCGCGCCCGGAAAGAAACGCGCCGCGAAACGTTCGTTCACGACGACGGCGGGCGCCGCGCCGCCGCGTCCGTCGTCGTGGGTCAGCGCCCGCCCGCGCAGCAGGGGGACGTCGAGCGACTCGAAGTACCGCTCGCCGACGCGCAGCGTGACCACCTCCGGCGCGGCCGCCCCCTCCGGCGCCGGCCGCCCGTCGATCTCGAGCGTCCGCGGGTAGCCGCCGCCCAGCGGCGGGAATTCGGCGAACGCGGCCGCCCGGACCCCGGGCATCGCGTCCAGCCGCTGCCGGACCTGCTCCATGAAGCGGATCCGGTCCTCGGCCGCGGGGTGCTTCCGCGCCGTCAGGGTCATCACCCCGGTGAGCACCCGGTCCGGGTCGAACCCGAGGTCCAGGCGGTAGAGCGTCTGGAAACTCCGCATCATCAGCCCGGCGCCCGAGAGCAGGACCACCGCCAGCGTCACTTCCGCCACCACCATCACCGCGGTCAGCCGGCGCGCGCGCCCCCCGCCGGAACCGGAGCGCCCGCCATCCTGGAGCAGCGTCGCGACGGGTATCCTGGAGACGTGCAGCGCCGGCGTCAGACCGAAGAGCAGGCTCGTGCCGACGCAGACGAAGGCCAGGAACGCGATGACGGCCGGATCGGCCGCGAACTCCATCCACCAGGGCTTGCCGACGTCCTGCGTCGCGGCGTCGAGAAGCCGCGTCCCGGCGAGGCCGAGGCCGAGGCCGGCGCCGCCGCCGAGCACGCCGAGCGCCAGGCTCTCGATCAGCAGTTGCCGGACCACCTGCCAGCGGGTGGCGCCGGCGGCCACGCGCAGGGCCACTTCGCGCGCCCGGTGCGCCGAGCGCGCCAGCAGCAGGTTGGCGACGTTCGCGCAGGCGATGAGCAGCACGAACACGACCGCTCCCATGAGCGTCAGGACGACGAGCCGGATCCGCCCGCCGCCGTTCGCCCATTCGTTGAAGGTCTGCGCGAAGGCGCCGGCTTCCTCGTTGGTGTCCGGGTACGCCGCCCGCAGCCGCCCCGCGATCGCGCGCACCTCGGCGTCGGCCGCCTCCAGTCCGACGCCGGGCGCCAGCCGGCCGACGGTGGACAGCGCCCGGTTGTCGCGCCGGTTCCATTCCGCGGTCGGCCGCAGGGGCCGCCACACGTCCGAGGTGACCGGGAACCGCATGCCTTCCGGCATCACGCCCACGATCGTCGCCGGCTCGTCGTTGACCCGGACGACCCGGCCGAGCACGCCGGGGTCGCCCGCGTAGCGGTCCTGCCACACGCGGTGGCCCAGGATGACCGTCCCGGGAGCGCCCGGCTCCCCCTCCGCGGGCAGGAAGTCCCGCCCGAGCAGCACCGGCTGGCCCAGCAGGCGGAAGGTGTTCGGGGTGACGAGCGACCCGTTCACCCGCTCCGGCGGCTGGCCGGCGTCGCTCAGGTTCGCGGCGTCGCCGGCGGTGAACGCCGCGAGACCGCTGAACGACGCCGCCGCGCCGCGCAGGTCCTCGAAGTCGGGCAGCGAAACGCCGCTCCGCTCGCCGCTCGCCAGATCGCGCCCCGAGACGTTGACGATCCGGTGCGGATCGTCGTACGGCAGGCCGCGGATCAGGACGGCGTTGACGACGGTGAAGATCGTGGTGTTCGCACCGATGCCGAGCGCCAGCGCCGCCGCCGCCAGGACCGTCAGGGAGCGGTCGCGGAAGAGCCGCCGGAGCGCGTACCGGACGTCTTTCCAGAGCATCACTTCACTGGCTGCCCGGCGTCCGCGGGGACGGGGATCGACCGGACCAGGGCCTCGATGCACGAGGCGGTGTCGAGCATTTCGGACGCGAATCCGACCGTCGGCGGACTCGGCGGCAGGGGCCCCCGCCAGAACAGATGCTCCGGCCAGCCGCCGTCCGGGCGTTGCCGCCGCAGGATGCGCTCTATCGCGGCCCACCGCGCTTCGTCCGCCGGCGGGGATCCGAGGAGGTGCAGGGCGGAGAGGGCGCGCGCGGTGCGCAACGTGTCGCCGTAGCCGCCGTCCGCGCCGCGCCGGGCGCGGATGCGGTCCGCGAGCAGCGCCCCGAGGTCCTGCAACGCGGGCGCGCCGCGCCGCCGGGCGCGGGCGAGAGCGTCGTAGAGGTCGATGGCGTCGGGGTAGTAATGCGAGCTTCCTTCCGCGCGGTCTTCCCTGATCAGGCCGGCGAGCCAGGACGCCGCCCGTTCGCCCAGCGCGTTCCGGCCCTGGGCGGCGAGGTAGCCGACGACGTTGGCGTTCACCACGCTGTCCACGTCGTCGCCGTCCGCGCCCTCGGGCGGGCGCAGCCAGGTCCTGAACCTCCCCCGGCCGTCCCGCGCCGCCGGCAGGCAGCCGAGGTTCATGCCGAACAGCACCCAGGGGTGTCCCGGCGCCGCCTGCGAACAGAGGCTGAGGCTGTCGAGGTCGTTCGGGAGACTCGGCCAGTAGCGCCAAAGGCCCGGATAGCGCATCGACCGGACGATGAACTCCCCGGAGCGGCCGCGGAGCGCCCGCGCGCGCGGGTCGCCGCAGGCGGCCAGCGTCAGCGCGCCGAGAGCGGCGACGAAGGGCGCGAACTCCTCCTCCGCCCGCCCCTCCAGATCGAGGTTCCAGTACATCCGCGACGGCCACGCCCCATCGGGACGGATGGCCGTTTCGAGGAAGCCGAGCCCCCGGTCCACGGCGTCGCCCACCGTCTCCCGGAGCCCCGGCGGGACCGCGGCGGCCGGGCCGCCGCTCCGCGCGGGCCGGCCGGAGGGTGCTGACGTTTTTCGCACGGCTTCCCCGAATGTACCGCCCTTGCCTGCCCGGAGGCAAGACGGACGCGGCGTCGGGCACCCCGGGGCGCGGACGTCCGCGCGCGGCGGCCCGGCAGGGAGGGGCGCGGCGGCGCGTACGGCGCGCGCCACGGGCTGTATACTGTGGGCGCTGGCGCGGGCTTGCCGGCCGCGGCGCCCCGCGGCCCGGGCGGCCTCCGCGATGCGCCGGCCGCGGGCGGCCCGGGCCGGGCCGGTTCGACGGCCGGCGGGGAGCGTTGCATCGGTGTTCAACTACAGCAAGGCGTTCCGGGAGGAGGCCGTCGCCCGCCGGTCGCGCCCGGAGCCGCTCGACGATCGACTCCAGGTCACGGCGCCGCACGAGTGGATGGTGCTGGCCGGCGTCGGCCTGTCGCTGCTGGCGCTGCTCGTCTGGGGGGTGTCGGGCAGCGTGGAGCGCAGCCTTTCGGTCGACGCGGTGCTGGTTCAGCCGGGCGGGCGCTACGCCGTGACGGCCCCCGTGGCCGGCGACGTCGTCGAGATCCTGGCGGAAGTCGGGGACGCCCTCGACGCCGGGCAGGCGATTGCGCGGGTCCGTCCGCTCGACGCGAGGCGCGAGGCCCGGATCACGCGGCGGATCGTGGAGGCCGTCGAGGACGAGTTGCGCGGCGGCGCCGCGCTGCCGGAGACGTTGCTCGCGACGGCGCGGAACGCGCTCGGGGCCGTCGAGATCCGCGCCGGGGAATCGGTCGTCGCGCCGCGGGAGGGGACGCTCGTCGCGCACCGCCTGACGCCGGGCCGGCCGGTGCGCGCCGGCGAGACGGTCGCCCGCATCCGGGGCCGGTCCGAGGGCGCCTGGCAGGCGCTGGCCTTCGTGACCTCGGACGAGGCCGGGCGGCTCGCCGGCGGCATGGCCGCCGAGGTGCGGGTGGCGCAGCCCGGAACGCCCGTCTCGAACGTGCTGGACGCCCGGGTGCTGGAAGTTTCCCCCCGGCCCGTGGCCGCTCCCGAATGGCTTGCCGACCTGGGTCTTTCGACGCCCGCGCCGGCGCACCTGCTGCGGCTGGTCCTGAACCGTCCGCCGCGCCCGCCGCTCGACGGCGCGGGCGCGCACGCGCGGATCGTGCTGGGGCGGCAGTCTCCCGCGGCTCTGTTGCTGGCGGGCGGGAGCGGCTGACGCCCGCCGCCGTCCCCGCCGCGCGCGCCCGCCCGCGGCGGCGTCCTGCCCGGACCGCCCGTGGTGGCACCCCCGCGCCGCACCGCGCCCGAAGGGCGCCGGTAAACGAGGGCGCCGGCGAACGCCGGGTGCGCCGGCGGAGAACGCCCGCCTGACGAGGCGAAGCCGGATCCGGCGCGCCCGCGGGCCGCCGGCGCAGCGAAGCGATGTTCGAGCCATCCCGACTGGACGACGCGCTGAAGCGGGTGCGCGCGGCCCGCGCGGTTTCCCGGCGGCGCCGGCGGGTGCGCACCCCGCTGCTGCTGCAGCTCACCCAGACCGAGTGCGGGGCGGCGTGCCTCGGCATCGTGCTGGCGCATTTCGGCCGCTGGGTCTCCATCGAAGAGCTGCGGGAAACGTGCTCGGTCGGCCGCGACGGGTGCAACGCGGCCGACGTCTTCCGCGCGGCGCGCCGGTACGGTCTCGACGCGAAAGGCTGGCGCAGGCAGCCGCGAGAGCTCCGGCGCATGCCGCTGCCGATGATCCTCTACTGGGACTTCCACCATTTCGTCGTTCTCGAAGGGTTCGGCAAACGGCGTTTCCTGATCAACGACCCGGCCAACGGCCACCGGACGGTCAGCGAGGAAGAGTTCGACCGGGCGTTCACGGGGTTGACGCTGACGTTCCGGCCGGGGCCCGATTTCCGGCCGGGCGGAGTCCGCCCCGGCATCCTGCGCCGGATCCGGCCGTGGCTGCGCGACGTCCGGAAGCCGCTCGCGTTCGCGGCGGGCTGCGGGCTGCTGCTGACCCTGCCGTCGCTGGCGCTGCCGCTGCTGGTGGGACTGTTCGTGGACGGCGTGCTCTCCGGGCGCCAACCGGCCTGGGGCGGGGCGCTGATCGGAATCCTGCTCGGCGCCGCCGGGCTCATCTACCTGCTCACGTGGCTCCGGGAACGCTGTCTGAACCGGCTCTCCGTGCGCCTCTCCGTCGACCACGCCGAGCGCTTCATGACCCGGCTGTTCCGGCTTCCCATGCGGTTCTTCTCGCACCGCCTGGCCGGCGACCTGACCTCCCGCATCCAGCTTCTCGATTCGATCGCGGCGGTCGCCACGCGGCACTTCGTCGGCATCCTGATCGAAGTCGTCACCAGCGTGGCGTTTCTCGGACTCATGCTGGCGTACGACCCGCTGCTCTGCGGCGTGGTCGTCGGACTGGGCGCGCTGGGCGCCACGGCCATGCGGGTGCTGGCCCGGGTCCGCGTGGACGAGAACCGCAGGCTCAGGCGCGAGCAGGGCATGCTCCACGGGATCGGGGCCGCCGGCCTCGGCCGGATGGACGTCCTGCAGGCGACCGCCGCCGAGGACGACTTCTTCTCCCGCTGGACGGGTTATCAGGCGCGGGAGCTGCTCGCCCGGCAGCGGTTCGCCGAGCTCGGCAGCGTGAACGCGGCCCTGCCGGTTCTCTTCCTGGTCACCGGCGCCGCGGCCGTGCTCGGTCTCGGCGGCTGGCGGGTCATGTCGGGCGACCTGACCGTCGGCATGCTGACCGCGTTCTACATGGCGGCGGCGCACTTCCTGCAACCGATAGGGCGCTTCATCCAGTTTGCCGACGTGTTCCAGATGCTCGAAGCGGACCTGCACCGTCTCGACGACGTCTTCGACGCGCACGAGGACCGCGCCTTCGACCGCGCTCCCGACGCTCCTCCGGGGCAGGTCTCCGCCCTTGCCGGGCGGCTTCGGCTCAAGGGCCGGATCGAGCTGCGCAACGTCACGTTCGGCTACCAGGACAACCGCGAACCGGTGATCGAGGACTTCAGCCTGACCATCGAACCCGGCCAGCGGGTGGCGGTCGTCGGCCCCAGCGGGTCGGGCAAGTCGACGCTCTCGGCGCTGGTGGCCGGCGTCCACCAGCCGTGGTCGGGAGAGATCCTGATCGACGGGCGGCCGCGCGACGCGATTCCCCGCGATTTGCTGGCCAGCTCGGTGTCCCTGGTCGACCAGCACGTCTTCCTGTTCGCGGACACCGTGCGCGACAACCTGACCATGTGGATCCCCGAGGTGCCGGACGAGCTCCTGGTGGCGGCCGCGCAGGACGCGGCCATCCACGACGAGATCGTTTCCCGGCCGCTCGGGTACGACGCGCCGGTCGAGGAGGGGGGGCGCAACTTCAGCGGCGGCCAGCGCCAGCGGCTGGAGATCGCGCGCGCGCTCGTCAGCGATCCGTCGGTGCTGATCCTGGACGAGGCGACCTCGTCGCTCGACGCGATCACCGAGGTCCGCATCGACGACGCCCTGCGGCGCCGGGGCTGCGCCTGTCTCATCGTGGCCCACCGGTTGAGCACCATCCGCGACTGCGATCGGATCGTGGTCCTCGACCGGGGGCGCGAGGTGCAGCGGGGCTCCCACGAAGAGCTGATGCGGAAGGACGACGGGCTGTACCGCCAGCTCGTGGAGTCGAGCTGAACGCGCGATCGGAGGAGACGTGGAAGAATCGGCGCCGGGCGGGCTCGGGGAAATCGCGCTCTCCAGGGGCGAAACGTTCGCCGGCGGCGGCAACCGGCCCATCCAGCTTTCCGATCCCGAGACGGTGTGGTACGTCGTCCGGGGCGCGGTCGACGTGTTCGTCGCCCGACGTTCCGGGGACGAGGCGCCGTCCGACTTCAAGCAGATCCTGCGCGTGGGCGCCGGACGGCTGCTCTTCGGAATCGCCCGCGAGGAGGACGGCGGGCCGGAGGTGTGCGTCGCCAAGGGGCTTCCCGGCGCCGAGCTCCGCCGCGTCCCGCGGGCGGCGTTCGCCGGATCCCGGACCGCCGGGCCGCTGGCCGGGCAGATCGACGCCTGGATCACCGACTTCGCCGCGGCGATCGCCCGCGCGGTGACGCCGCGCCCCCGGCCCGAGCGTTTCCTGACCGCGGGCCAGGATCTCGACATGGTGCGCGAAAGCGTGCTGGCGACCCGCCGCGGCGTGGTCTGGGTCTCCAGTCCGTCCGGGGACGCGGCGTTCCTCGGCGCGGGCGAGCCGGCGGGCGACGGTCCCGGCTTCGTGCCGGTCGCGGCCGACGCCTGGATCAGGCTCTTCCGTCCCTCCCGGCTGATCACCGCGTCGTCCGAGGCGCTCGACGCCCGCGGCCTTCTGTTCTCCGCGCTGGCCGAGTTCCATCGGCTGGCGCTGTCCGCCCATGCGCTCAACCAGCGTCTGATGCTCGTCGATGCCGCCAACCGGCAACGGACCCAGGCGCTGCACCGCCGCCGCGGCGAGGAGCGGGCCCGCCGCGGTCTGTTCAGCGTCCTCGATCCCCGCCGCGCCCCGGCCGGGGACGAGGATTCGGCCCTGCCTGCCGCCCTCGAGAGAATCGGCGGCCACGAGGGCATCCGCTTCCGTTTCCCGCGCCGCCGCCGCGAAACCGACGAGGCTCCCGACCTGGAGGCGATACAGCGCGCGTCGGGCGTCCGCGCCCGCCGGGTCCGGCTCGCCGTCGACGACCGCTGGTGGCTCGGCGACAGCGGGGCGCTGCTGGCGTTCCGCCGCGGGTCCGGGAAGCGCGGGTCCGGGAGCCCGAGCCCGGTGGCGCTGATTCCGCGCGGGTCGGGACGGTACCGCCTGTTCGACCCGGAGACCGGCCGTTCGGAACGGGTCGGCGCAGACCTGGCTCGCGGTCTCGCTCCCGAGGCGTACTTCTTCTACCGTCCGCTGCCGCCGGACGAAGCGGTCCGTTCCGGCGCCCTCGCGCGATTCGCGTTTCGCGGGCTGCAGGGCGCCCTGGCGCGCTTCGTCGCGGCCGCGCTGCTCGCCGGCCTCCTGATGCTGACGCCGCCGATCCTGCTCGGCGCGCTGGTCGACCGCGTGATCCCGAGCGGGTCCGGCTGGCAACTGCTGCAGGTGTCCCTGTTCCTGGTCCTGCTGGCGGTCTTCGCCGCGTTCCTGCAGACGCTGCAGGGAACGGCCCTGATGCGGCTGGAGGCGCTGTCGGCGGCCCGCGTCGGCGCGGCGATCCAGGACCGGATGCTCGGCCTGCCGCGGCGGTTCTTCCGCCGCTTCGCCGCCGGCGACCTGGCCCTGCGCGCGACGGTCTTCCAGGAACTGCGCGACCAGGTCTCCGGCGTGGTCGCCAACGCCCTGCTGTCGGTGATCTTCCTCCTGCCGACGTTCGTCCTGCTGTTCCTCTACGACACCCGCATGGGCTGGCTCGGCCTGGGGCTGGGCCTTCTCTCCCTCGGCGTGACGCTGGTCGTCGGCATCCTCCAGCTCCCGCTCCACCGGCGCCGGTTCGCGATCCTGCGGCGCCTGGCGGGGAAGCTGCTGCAGTTGCTGAACGGCGTCGGCAAGCTCCGGTCGACCGGATCCGAGGGCATCGGGTTCGCCGTGTGGGCCGCGGGCTACCGGGAACAGAAGGAGACCGAGCTGCGGCTCGCCGGACTGGCCGCGCATCTGATCGCCTTCCTCGCCGCCGCTCCCCTGGTGGCCGCGGCGGCGGTGTTCGCGGCCGCCGCGCCCGGCGGCTCGCCGGCCGTTCCGACCGGGGACTTCCTCACCGTCTATGCCGCCTTCATGGCGTTCTACGCGGCGGTCGCCGGACTCGGCGGCTCGTTCTCCGCCGTCGCCGCGATCCTGCCCGTGTTCCGGCAGGCGGCGCCGATCCTGGAGGCGGCGCCGGAGACCGGCCCCGCGGGCGAGCCGCCGCCGGCCCTGAGCGGCGACGTGCGCCTCGACCACGTCAGCTTCCGCTACGCCGAGGACGGTCCGCTGGTGCTGCGGGACGTGTCGATCCACGCCCGCGCCGGCGAGTTCGTGGCCGTCGTCGGAGAGTCGGGGGCGGGCAAGAGCACCCTGTTGCGGCTGGCGATCGGGATGGAGACCCCGGCGGCGGGCGCCGTCTACTACGACGGGCGCGACCTCGGGCGCCTCGACGCGCGCGCGGTGCGCCGCCGGATCGGCATGGTGACGCAGGACGCGTCGCTGCAGCCCGGGACCGTGCTCGACAACATCATCGGACTGTCCGGGGATCTCACCGAGGAGGATGCCTGGCGGGCCGCCCGGCTCGCCGCCGTCGCGGAAGACATCGCCGCCCTGCCGATGCGGATGCAGACGATCGCCGGCGACGGTTCGCCGCTGTTCTCGGGCGGGCAGATCCAGCGGATCATGCTGGCGGCGGCGCTGGTCCGGGACCCGATCGTCCTGTTCCTGGACGAGGCCACCAACTGGCTCGACAACCGGAGCCAGGCGCGGGTGATGAAGCACGTGGCGGGACTCGCCGTCACCCGGTTCGTGAGCGCGCACCGCCTGTCGACCATCCGGCTGGCCGACAGCATCCACGTGCTGCAGGACGGCCGGGTGGCGCAGAAGGGCGCCTTCGACGAGCTGATGGAGACCGAGGGACCCTTCCGGGAACTGGTCCGCCGCCAGATGATCTGACCCGGCCGGACGAGCCGGCATGGTGCCGTCCTCGTACCAGCGAACCGGGCCGGCCCGGCGCCGACGGGCCGACCCGGTTCGTCGCGCCGATCCGTCGTCGGCACGGGTCAGGCCTTCACCAGTTGCTGCCCCCCCACGAGTTGTTGTAGTCGGCGACGTCGCGCGTGCACACCCGCTCTTCCGTCCAGACCGACACGCGGCGGCAGGTGATGCCGCCGGCCGCCTCTTCCAGGTCGTCCTCGGTGAGGTACGCCGCCGGCGGCAGGATCAGGTGGCCGGTGTCGGCGCGCTCCTCGTGCACCTTGATGGTGAACCCGGCCGGAATCGCCAGGCCCAGCTCGTCCTCGACGACGGCTCTCGGATCGGCGAGCAACCGGGCGCGGAACGCTTCGTCCGCGGCCGCCTTGTCGACCAGCCGTGCGCGCAACTCGCTCGCGGTCACCGTTTCGGAACTCATGGTCTCCTCCTCCGTTCGTCATCCGCATTGCAATCCGCGTCCGCATTTCATCCGCGTCCGCACCCGATCCGGCGCCCGCAAGCGCCGGCAGGCCGTGTCCGGCCGTGTCCGCATCCGTTCCGCCGCGTCACGCGTTCGCCCGGCGCTCCGGCCCGGAGGCCGGATCCGGCGGGATGGCGTGCGCGATCCCCCGCGCGACCAGCAGCCTGAGCAGCTCGTCGGCGAACGACGCGGGGTCTTCCCCCGGGGCCGGCGCGGGGGCCGATTCCCGGAAGGCGCCGACGAGGACCGTCCCGTCCCGGAGCAGGGAAGCCAGCAGTTCCATGCACCGGCCGTCGAAGGTCCAGCGGTAGCCGTTCGCCTGCAGCACCGCGTCCCCGCCGGCGTCCCGCGCCAGGCTTGCGCGCGAGGTTCCCCGAAGCCGGATCCGGTACCGCTCCCAGCCGGGAGACTTCCACGGCTCGAGGCGCGGGCCGAGGTTCGTCCGCGTGCTTTCGGACCAGGTGGCACGCAGGTCGTCGTGGAACTTCCGCCCGACGTCTCCCTGCAGTTCGCCCAGGACGAGATCGCGGAGCGCCGCGAAGTGGCCGCCGCCGTTTTCGTCCGCCGGGTGGGGAAGATCGCGGCGGAACGTCTCGTGGCGGGCGAGCCGGCCGGACAGCCACGCCATGAATTCGAGTCCGGTGAAAGGGAGGACGCTGCAGGTGAGGTGCAGGCTTCCGCCGCCGTCCGCGCCGTCGCCGCCCTCGGCGCCGCCGTCCTCGGCGCGGGCGTCGTGCCACCATCCCCGCGGAACGTAGAGGACGTCGCCCGCCTCGATCACCTCGCTCCACACCTGTTCCCGGGGCTCCGCGGCCGGTTCCGCATCCCGAAACATCGGCGAGCGGCGGGTCTCGCCGTAGAGTCGCCAGCGCTTGCGGCCGGCGACCTGCAGCACGAACACGTCGTGGTCGTCCCAGTGGGTGGAGAAGCCGCGGGTCGGCATCCACGAGGCGTAGAGGTTGATCCCGGCGTAGCCGCCCAGGGCCGCCTCGATGGCGTCGGCCACGGGACGGACCGGGGGATGAAAACCATCGATCCCGTTCAGGATGACGGTGGCTCCCTTGCGGAGGAGGGCGGTCAGGCGCCCGCCGTCAAGCTGGCGCGTGTCCGCGGATCTGCCTCTCCATCCGAAGCCGAAGGAAGGCGTCGTCCAGAGGCGGGCGGCGACCGGCCTGCCGTCGTGGACGAGTCGCATCCGGCTCTGGCAGGCGCTCGAGGAGAGCATTGCGTTGAGTTCGTCCCAGGTGCACAGCGAGGCGAAACGCGGGCTCCGCGCCCGGAACAGGACGGGGCGCTTGCACCGGTAGCGGGTGTCGAGGAACTCCTGCGTGGTGAGCGGCCAGACGAGGCCGTCGAACGTGGACACCGGCTCGGACCCGCCCTCGCCGGCCGCGAGAACCTCGACGGCGGAAGCGCCGCGGGAGCCGGCCCCCGCGGGGTCGGCCGGGGGGCGTCCCGCCTCGGGGGGCCGGGGGGCGTCGTGTTTCCCGGCCCGCGGCTCCGCGGCCCGCGCGAGCCGCGATCCCCCGGCGGGAGCGTTCGGGGCGTCCGGGACGATCTCGATGCTGATGCGCGGAACGGAACCGCCGGCGTCGGACAGGGCCGCCAGCGACTCTTCTTCCTGCTGGAAGGCGTCCCGGTCGGCGAGGAATACTATCGGCGCTCCGCCGCGCAGGAGCCTCCGCGAGTCCATCCCGCGCGGTTCGCCGGACGCTGCGGGCGCGGAGCGCATGTCCGCCACCAACCGTACGGGTTCGTGTTCCCGTGAACCCACTCGAACATTGTAGAACGGTCCGAACGGGACGTCAACTCGATCGTTCCGCCGCCGACGCCCTCGCCAGCGCCGGGCCGCGCTCGAACGGAAGCCGCCGCCGGCCGTTCGCGTTCACGTTTCCTCCCGCGCAGCGGGCGCCTCCCGCGTGGCGGGCGCCTCCCGCGTGGCGGGAGGGGAGAGTTTCGATCCGTACGGAACCATGACCATGCCGGCATAGGCCTTCGCCGCCGTCGGGACGCCTCGTTCGAGCACGACCTTGAGGTGGTTGATGCCCTGACGGGCCTCGTACACCTCGCCGCCGCCGAACAGCCGTTCGCTGCGCGGGAAGCGCCGCAGTCCGTCGGCCTTGGCGGGCAGGCACCAGCCCCTTTCCTCGATCCGGGCGACGAGGGGGAGCCACGTCGCGCGGTCCGCCTTGAGCCACTGCGGGCGGTGGAACAGCTCCAGGCCGAGCCGCGGGCCCGGGCCCCGCGCCGTGACGTCGAGGCTGACGAAGGCGTAGGCGAAGAGGGCGTCCAGGGAAGCGACGACGTCGGCCGCCGCGGCGATGGGGCCGGGCCATTCCAGGCGTTCGAGCAGGGCGGGGATCCCGTCCTTCGCGACGCCGGCGACGACGAGGCGGATTGCCCGCCGGGAGCGCGCGGGGAGCGCGCCGGCCTGGCACACGTAACCGGTCGCCGGCAGCGCCGCGAAGACGCGCTCGACCGGCCCCAGCGCCTCCGCGTCGTAGCCGCCCCAGCCGGAGACCGCGGCCAGCGCCGCGAGCAGGCGGGCGGGGTCGCGGTGCTCGGCGAAACCTTGCCGCGGCCCGCGTTCGACGGTCCGCGGCACCAGGAAGATCCCGGGCGGACGCGGCGGCCGGCGCGGCGCGGGTCCCGCCAGATCGTATTCCAGGATCGCGCCGGACACGGACTCGGCGAGGTACGAAGCCGGATTTTCGGCCTGTTCCCGGAACCCGGCCGCCAGCGCCGCCGCCGCCGATCCCGGTTCGGCCTGCGCCCCGGCGCGGACGTAGTGCCGCGACAGGTCCGATCCGGGCAGGACGACCACGCAGAGGTCGGCTTCCGCGCTCGGCTCCGCGAGATGGAATTCGAAGCCGAACTGGGCGTCGGTCACCGACGAGGGCAGCCGCTTCGCCTGGTCCAGCAGACGCCGCCAGCCGGCGGCGTCCACCAGGGTGGGCGGGAACAGGGGCCGGCATCCCGCGAGGAGCGAGCCGAAGGCCCCGCCCGCGCCTCCCGCCGTTCCTTCGACGCCCGCGTTCATGGTGAGGAACCTCGGCCGCCCCCGGCCCCGGGGCCGCCGGCCCGCGGCGAAGCCCCACGGAATTGCGAGCGGCGATGCATCCCGCCTGGCCGCGTCGTCCGCCGGTCGGGCATGCCCGCCATGCGCCCTTCTCACGCCCTGTCAGCCGGCGGTCTCTGCTCCTGCTACGGTCCGGACTCCGGGCGGGGAGGCTCGCAGTCCCAGCACCGCACGCCCGGCTCGGCCACCGGGGCCTCGGGCGTGCCGTCGAGCGCGCGCGCCCCCCGCAGGATGTTCTCGAGGGCGTAGTTGCCCTCGTGGCACGCGACCTCCCAGACCTGCCCGTCGATCCGCCGCAACGAGAGGGCGGCGGTCCACGGGCCGACGAACCGGACCGGATCGTCCACCGTGAACTCGTAGCGGATGACGCCGGGGCTCTCGCGGGTGAAGCGCTCGACCAGCCGCCGGATGTTCCGGCCCGACCCGACCTGCTGCAGCAGGCGCTGGAAGCGCGTGGTCTCCACCACCAGGGTGTCGCCGTCCCAGCGCCCCCGCGCGTCTCCGAGCCACTGGCGCAGGCGGCCGTGCGGCCCGCCGTCGAGCGGCACGATGCGCCAGACGCGGTTGCTCTCGCCGTAGATCGCCACGTGGTCCGGCGTCTGGAAGATCTGGACGATGCTGTTGTAGGGCAGGGGCACGATGGGCAGCCCGTGCACCGCCATGCACCGGTCGCCCCACCCCAGGTCCTCGTGGGAGTCGGCCGGCAGGTCCGCCCCGAACCCCCGGCGGGAGCGCGCTTCCGCCGCCCCGGCTTCCGTCAGGGCGGGGAACCGGCCGTTCGGCGGGTCGATGATGAGCGAGGTCCGGCGGTCCTCCACGACCCGCGTGCCCAGGTCCATCCAGAAGAGGTTGTAGGCGCCGACGTTCTCGCCGGCGACGGCCCGGCGCGCGGGCGCGGCGGCGGCGTTCCGGTCGCGGTCGGCCGCGCCCTGCTCGAGGGTCGCGGCCTCCTCGCGGGTCAGGAACGCCCGGTCGCCGAACCGCTCGGGGCGCTGCATCGGCGTGATGCTGGCGTAGTCCCAGACGCCCTGCAGGTCGGGGTCTCCCCACGCCGTGCGCGGCGCCTCGGGTGCCGGGGGCTGCGCCGCCGCGCCCGGGGCGAGCGCGAGGACGAGGAGCGCGGCCGCCGTGGCCGCGCGGTTCCAGGCATGGCAGTACATGTCGAATCTCCTGACTTCGTTCACCGGGCGGCGTCCCGGTTTCCCGTGCGCTTCCGGTCGTCCCCCGGCGTCGGCCGGCGCGCTCTTGGAGACTTCCCCGCCGCCACCGTCACCGGTCGTCCGGCTTGCAGCTCCCTGGTCACGTCGTCGAACCGCATCCCCCGCGCCATGCAGGCGGCGTCGTACCACTCCGCTTCGGCGTGTCGCGGCCAATCCTGCAGGGCGCACCGCGTGACGCTTTCTTTCCCCGCGGCCTCGATCCGCGTGGTTTCGACGCCGTCCCCGACTCGCCGGAAGTCGAGCAGGACCCACGTCCGATTCGCGATCTCTTCCGCCGCCGTTCGCCCCAGGCGCTTCTCGTCGAACCGGATCTCCGTCCTTCTGTCTTCCACGAGGTTCATCTGCGCCTCGTAGAACGGTTCCTGCGACACGAGCCGCGCTTCGACTATCCAGCGTTCGTTCCGCGTCAACGCGTTCACGGCCCTCGTCAGTTCTTCGGGATCCAGCTTCCCGGCGCAGACGACGTCGAACGCGTCGCGGACGTGCGCGCTGCCCCCGCGTTCCTTCAGCTTGAGGAACAGGATCTCGGCCGTTTCCGACACGGCTTCCAGCTCGCCTTCGACGCTTGTTTCGCTGCTCGGCCGCTGCAGGCTTTCGTTCGCCGGCAGGACGTCGACGTGTCCGCCTCCTTCGAAGCGGATCTCCTTCTGAGGCCATGCGGGGTTCGCGACAAGCTGCCCGCCGGCGTTTCGCGCGGCTTCGCGCAGCATCCCGGTGGTGGCTTCGTCGTCCCTGCGCGTCCGCAGGAACACGTCCACGTCCATGCTTGCCCGGTGGTTCCATCGGGCGGCGAGAACCGACCCTCCGCCGAGTCTCACCTCGGCGTCCGGGTCCAGTCCCTTCGCTCCCTCCTTCAGAGGTCCCCTGACCTTTCTCCACGCCTCCGCGACCTGTTCGGGCAGCTTCAGCGTCCCGCGCTTCGATTCGTCGTCTCCGTTCATCCCGACGCCGTTCCTACAGCGGCATCGTCGCGCGCCCGTTGAGCGCTCCGGTGAACCAGCCCGTGCTCCGGCCCGCGGCGTGCAGCGCCCGCGCCAGCTCGTACGTCGTGAAGGCGTCTTCGGCGAATGCGGCCATCAGCTTGCCGTCGTCCTCGAGGGCTTCCATCAGGGCGTTCACCACGAACCGGTCCCGGTGGTCGAACGGCGCCTGCTTCTTCAGGACCGCCGCGATCTCGCCGATCTCCGCCGGACGCCTCCAGCCGCCCGCGGCCGATTCCACGGCGAACTTCACGACACCGCTCCAACGGGCGTCGGTCTCGCGTCCACGGTCGAGTCCGAAGCACGTCAGGGGGGCGAGCGCGTCAGGCTCGGCGTCCCGGCCCCCGGGTTGCGCCCGGATTCGCGCCCGCTCCGCTTCCCACGCGAGCGCGGCTTCGTCCAGCGCGGGTTGCGACCCGCCGTCCTCGTCCGCGTCGGTCGCGGCCAGCATCCGCGCGGCGAGGTGGACCAGGCGCCCCTCGACTTGATGGGCGTACAGCTCTTCCTCGAACCCCCCCGGGGGACCGGCGCCCTCGGGCCAGTTCTTCGTTCGACGGTACGCCAGCGTTCCGAGCAGCAGCGGCTCCTCGAACTCGCCGCGGGAGACGGCGCCGCCCTTCCGGAGCAGCGGCTCGTAGTTGCCGTTTCGCGGCCGGATCTGCCAGATCGGCGCTCCGCTGCAGCCTCGCCAGGCGCGCGCCTCGCGCGGCATCCTCCCGGCGCCGCCGTTCGCGCCGTAGCCGAGGTACGCGAATCCGTTTCTCTCGTACCGCCGTTCCAGGCTCAGGGCGCTCGTCCAGAACCCCGGGGGTCCTGCCTGCCGCGGCCGGGGCGCCCCGACGGCGACGTGCATGCCGGCGAACGGGAGTGCGGCCGCGCGCTTCGCCGCCTCCCGCAGGTCGAACGCCCTTCGCCCGCTTTCCTCCAGCATCCTGACGGTCTCGTCCGCCGGCAGCCGTGCGACTCCGACGTCCGCCGTCGGCGTTCCCGGCCGCGGTATCGAGGCCGACGTTCCGATCACGTCCATCGTCGCCGCGCCGTTCGGCGCCGCTCCGCCCTTCGGGGCTTCCTCCGGCGCGCGGGGGCCGCGCACCCGGTCCGGTATCGTCGCGAGCAGCCTCCGTCTGCGCGGCCTCCCGGGGCCGGCCGCCGCGCAGAGGCCGTGCGCCGCGGTCAGCACGCCGTACCGCGTTCCGTCGGTGACGACCAGGCCGCTCCAGCCGCCTTCCGGTTCTCCGCTCGCGGGGCGCAGCACCGCGGGCGCGCCCGCGTCCGCCGCCCGTTCGGCGGCCGCCAGCCACGCGGCGTCGCTGCAGAGGTTCATGGCCCTCACGGCGCCGCGGTTCATCCTGCGCTTCTCGACGAGGTCCGGCAGCGCTCCGGCACCTCTCCACCATTCCTCGTACAGCGCGGGCATCTCCTCCATTGCGTCTCTTCGTTCCCGGCCCGAAGCGCCGGTTCGCCCCGCGTCGCGGTCACCGCGTCGAGGGCGGCAGCGCGAAGCTCAGGATCAGGTCGCCGCCGCGGCGCCCGCGCGAGCCCCCGCCCGACGCGACGGTGACGAACTCCTCGCCGTCGACCATGTAGACGGCCGGCGAGGCGAAGACGCCGGCTCCCGTGTTGTAGCGCCACAGCTCTTCGCCGGTGCGGGCGTCGAACGCGAAGAAGTAGCCGGCGACGTTGCTGCCGGTCCCCACGAACACGACGCCGCCGCGGGTGACCACCGCGCCGGCCTGCCCGTAACCCTCGAACGTCTGCCGCCACGCCAGTTCGCCGGTCGTCGGGTCGTAGGCCGAGAAGTAGCCCCTGGGGCCGCGGCCCGAGTTGAACGGCTGGTCGATGGCGTTGACGTAGAGCAGCCCCGTGTCCGGGCTCCAGGCGATGGGGCCGTAGCTGGCCCCGCCGCCGAAGCCGGGGGCGAAGATGACGTCGCGGGTCACCCGGGGCAGGGGGGTGTACTGCGCCAGCAGGCGCTTGCCGTCCGCGTGCTCGGGCGGGACGTGGGTGGGGAACACCGGCGACACCGGCGTCATGCGCTCGCCGTCGGCCTTGTGGGGGATCGGCTGCGTCGGCCAGGGCGTCTCGCCCTCGCGGTCCGTCTCGGTGGGCACCGGGGTCTCGACGATCGGATGCACCGGCTCGCCGGTCTCCCGGTCCAGGATGTAGAGCCAGCCGTTCTTGTTGGCCTGGGCCAGCGCGCGGACCGGCTCGCCGTCGACCTCCATGTCGAAGAGCACCGGCTGCTGGCCGTTGTCGTAGTCCCACACGTCGTGGTGCACCTGCTGGTAGTACCACGCGAGCTGTCCGGTGTCGAGGGTCAGGGCGATGATCGAGTCGGTGAACAGGTTCGCGCCGGCCCGCTTCGTGCTGTCCCCGAACGGGTTCCCGACCGCCGCGTAGAGCAGGCCGAGCTCGGGGTCGAAGGACGGCGTCTCCCAGATGCCGCCGCCGTTGCGCCCGCCGCCGACCCAGGTCGGGCCGGCGACGTCCCAACCCTGGTCGTTTTCGTCCTGGGGAACGGTGTTGAAGTGCCACCGCACGTCGCCGGTCTTCGCGTCCACCGCGAGGACGTGGCCGCCCGGGATCATGCTCTCGCTCCGGGTCGAGCCGACGTAGAGGACGCCGTCGTGGATCTGGGGGGCGCTCGTGAACCAGTAGCCCATCGAGATGGCCGTCTCCACCTCGGGGTAGCGCAGCCGCAGCACGTCGAGGATGACGCTGGCCTGCCCGTCTTCTCCGAACCCTTCGAGAGGCTCGCCGGTCGCGGCGTCGAGGGCGAAGATGAACGACCCGGCGGCGCTGTAGACCACGCCGTCGGCGTAGGCGACGCCGCGGTGGCGGAAGATGTAGCCCTCGCGCCGTCCGCCCCCGAGCCGCTCGGTCACGTCGTACTGCCAGAGCAGATGGCCGTCGGCGGCGTCGACCGCGTAGACGCTGCCCCGCGAGTCGGTGACGTACATGACGCCGTCTACGACGATCGGCGTGGTCTGGTTGCTCACGCCGTCGATGACCCCGTGCTGGAAGAGCCACCGCGGGGTGAGCAGGTGCGCGTTCGCGGGCGTGATCCGGTCCGTCTCGGCGAACCGGCTCCCGGCCGGGTCGAGGTTGTGGAGCCGCCAGTCGACGTTCTGGGCGGCGGCGGCCCCGGCGAGGAGCGCGCACAGGCCGGCGAGGGTTGCGGCGCGGAAAGGTTGCATCGGTTCGGTCTCCCGGAAACAGCGTGAATCCGCTACGACAGCAGCTCGTCCATCTCCCTGACGAACGTCCCGGCGTCCAGGTAGTAGTTCGGAAACGCGCGCCGAAGCGACTCCAGCGAATCGGAAGCGACGAGGACGGTTTCTCCCGCCGTGCCCGCCAGGGTCTTCTCCAGCGCCAGATAGTCCCTGGTCGCGTCCGCGAGCTTGTCGCCGCGGTAGGTCCGGATCGTGAGTCCCCGGTCTTCCGGTTGAAGCGCCAGCAGGAAATACCTGCCCCGGCGCATTTCTTCGAGATCGCCGGTGACCTGCAGGGCGCTTCCGAACGCTTCGATCTTCTCCTTGACCTGGAGGTTCCGCGCGGCGTCGCGAATCGTCTCGACCAGCACGCCGGCGTCTTCGGGCACGTTGGCGCCCGGCGGCGTGCCTTCGACCAGCGCGAACCCCGACCCGACGAGCTCGAAGAACCGCAGCCACTCCGCGCGGCCCTCGCTGGCCTTCAGCGATTGTCCGAGGAACGTCCCCACCGTCTCCACCGCCGTCGCCCACGCATGCTGCAGCCCCGTACGGAATTGCAGCTCGACGTTCAACCCGTTGCAGACCGCCTTTCGAGCGCTGCGATACCGGTACACGAAGTGCACGCTCCGGTATCCGGACGCCTTCGGTCTCGTGACGTAGTCCTTCTCCCCGACCAGCTCGTGCCGGGTCCTGCTTCGCCGGTATTTCCGGCTGAGCCTGGCGACGTCCTCGACCGACGGCAGCACCGCCCGGGCGCCGCCGACGTCCTGCATCCGCGAGAGCTTCATCCTGGGAAAGCGGCGCAGCTTGCCGAAGATGGACGGCACGCGCTTCAGCCGTTGCGCCACGACAGGACGTTCGCAGATCGACGACGAGCGGTTCCGGAGCGTCGCCTGGAACGTGTTCAGGGGAAAGCCGTGCGACGAGCGCCAGTTGCTGATCACGTCGAGCGCATGACCGATGACCAGCGCGTCGGCCGCGGCGCCGTTCTGCGCCAGCAGCCTTCCGGCCCGGTCCACCTCGGCGCGGCTGAACGCGGGCTCCGGCCACCCGCTTCCCGGCGGGGGCGGCAGGTTCGCGGAGGCGCGGGGGGGCTCGGGCATGATGCGGGCGCCGTCCCGGACGGCGTGCGGCAATTGTCCTATGACCCGGATGCGAACGCAATGCGCCCCCGGCCATCCGCCGGCCGGGGATTCCGGCGCCGCAACGCGCCCCCGGCGGGGCGCGCGTCGGGGAAGCGGGACGCCGGGGCGGCGCCGGGGTCGATTGACCGCCGAAAACCGGCGTGATACGTTCGCCGAATCGAGAGCGGACCGACGGCGGCCGGCGGGCGGTGCGGCGCGCCGGCGCCGCGGGGCCGCCGGCCGGAACCCGTCGCGACCGATGGTGACAGAGCATGGATGAACGCCAGTCGACCGGCCGGAGCCGACCGTATCGAAGCGTCGCGCAGCGGACCGCGGCGCTCGCGGCGTGGGGGGTGGCGGCGGCGCTCGTGACGGCCGCGCCCGCGCTCGTGGAGGCCGCGGCGGCGCCGGCCGCGGAAGACGTGATCGCGGCCGCGCGGGCCGGCGACGTAGCCGCGGTGCGCGTGCTGCTGGCGGGCGGCGCGGACGCCGACGCCCGCCAGGGGGACGGGGCGACGGCCCTGCACTGGGCGGCGCACCGGGGCGATCTCGCGCTGGCCGAGACGCTGCTGGCGGCGGGCGCCGACGCCGACGCCGCCAACGCGCTCGACGCCACCCCGCTGTGGCTGGCGGCGCAGAACGGCGACGCCCGGCTGGTGGCCCGGCTGCTGGCGGCGGGCGCCGACGCGAACGTCGCGCTCAGGATGGGCGAGACGCCGCTGATGAGCGCGGCCCGGTCCGGCGACGCCGAGACCGTCAGGCTTCTGCTGGCGGCGGGCGCCGACGTCGACGCGGCCGAGCGCGAGCGGGGCCAGACCGCCCTCATGTGGGCGGCGGCGCAGGGCCACGCCGGCGTGGTGCGCCTGCTCGCGGCCGCCGGGGCCGACGTGCGCGCCCGCAGCCGGGTCTGGCGCCAACTCGAGAACACGGCCGGGAACACGAACCCGATCGGCAATTTCCGGATGGCGCACGGCGGCTCGACGGCGCTGCTGTTCGCGGCCCGCAACGGCGGCGTCGAGACCGCCCGCGCGCTGCTGGAGGCCGGGGCGGACGTCGACGACACGGCCGCCGCCGGCACGAGCGCGCTCGTCGTCGCCGCCCACAGCGGGCACGGCGCGCTGGCGCGGTTCCTGCTCGATCGGGGGGCCGACCCCGGCGCCGCCGGCGCCGGCTACACGGCCCTCCACGCCGCCGTCCTGCGCGGGCAGGAGGCGCTGGTCGAGGCCCTGCTGGCCCACGGCGCCGACCCGAACCAGCCCGTCGTGCGCGGCACCCCCGGCCGCCGCTTCAGCGCCGACTACAGCATCCGCCACCAGGCCGTCGGGGCGAACGCCTTCTGGCTGGCCGCCAGGTACGGCGAGCTCGGCAGCCTGCGCACCCTCGCCGAGTACGGGGCGGACCCGTTCATGATCCCGTCCAGCGGCGAGTCGTCGCTGCAGGCGGCCATCGGCGCCCCCGCCATCTCCCAGGAGAACCGGCGCAACCGCGTCGGGGTGGCGGCGACCGGGGAGGTCGACCAGCAGCAGTTGACGCTGGACCTGGTGCGCGTGGTGTTGGGGATGGGCGTCGACGTGAACGCCGCCGACGGGCGGGGCGACACCGCGCTGCACGACGCGGTGCGCACCGGGTACTTCCCGGTGGTCGAGTTCCTGGCCCGGCACGGCGCCGACGCGCGGGCCGCGAACGAACGCGGCCAGACCGCCCTGACCCTGGCCGAGACGCCCCTCCCGGTGCCCGGCACCAACGGCCGCCGCGCCACCCGCCCGGAGATCGCGGCGCTGCTGCGGAGCCACGGCGATGGCGAGTAGGACACGGCGCCCCGCGCCGGCCCGCGCCGGCGGAAGGAACGGGGCGCGGCCGGCGCCCGCCCGCCCGCGCCCCGTCGGCCCATGAACCCCGAATCGAGTCCGTTCAGGCCGGGGCAGCCGGCGCCCATCGAGTTCTTCGTCGGACGGCGGGCGGAAATCGAGCGGGTGCGCGGCATGGTGCGCGCCAGCGCGCGGGGCCGGGTGGGCGTCGGCTTCGTCAGCGGCGAACGCGGCATCGGCAAGAGCTCGCTGGCCCGGTTCGTCCGCCATCTCGTCGAGCAGGACGACGGCGCGGTCGGGTGCCACGTCTTCCTCGGCGGGGTGCGGGACCTCGGACAGATGCTGCGCCGCACGTTCGAGCGGCTCCTGAACGAGAGCACGGACAAGCCGTGGAGCCGGAAGCTGCGCGATTTCTTCGGCGACCGGGTCCGCAAGGTCGGGCTCTTCGGCGTCACCTTCGAGCTGGATCTCCCGGAACGCGACCTCGCGGCCATCAAGCACGGTTTCGCGCCGTCGGTGAGACGCCTGCTGGAGGAGCTCGCGGAACACAAGCGGTCGCTGTTCCTGATTCTCGACGACGTCAACGGCCTGGCCGGTTCGGACGAGTTCGCCCACTGGCTCAAGAGCACCGTGGACGAGATGGCCGCCGCGGATGCCGAGACCCGGCTCTGCATCCTCGTGGTGGGTCTCGAAGCGCGCCGGCAGGAGCTGGTGCGGCGGCAGCCGTCGCTGGCCCGCGTGCTCGACCCGATCGACGTCGCGCCCTGGTCCGACGACGAGGTCCTGGACTTCTACCGCGGGGCGTTTCGCGAAGGCGCCGCGGAGATCTCCGACGAGGGCGTGCGGGTGCTGGCCCGGTACACCGGCGGACTCCCGGTGCTGGCGCATGAACTCGGTGACGCCGTCTGGCGTACGGCCCGCGGTCCGCGGATCGAGCACGGCGACGTCGTGGAGGGCATCGTGGTCGCGGCCGGCGTCATCGGCCGGAAGCTGCTGGAACCCGGCATCTTCAGAGGCATCGCCAGCGGACGCTACCGCTCGATCTTCCGGAAGATGATCGACGAGGCCCGGGAGATGCGCTTTCGCAAGGCGCGGCTCCGCGACCGCCTGACCGCGGCGGAAAGAGGCGTACTCGACAATTTCCTGCGCCGCATGAAGACGCTCGGGGCCATCGAGGCGGACCCGGGGGTGCAGGGCGGATACCGTTTCCCCAACCGGCTGTACGGCCTGTACTACCGCATGTCGACGGTCGGCGCGGAGAGAACGGCGGGGAAGGACGGAGGGACAGCATGAGCAGGCGCGCATCGGTCGATCGCCGGCGTTTCCTGGCGGGAGCGTCCGGCGCCCTGGGCGCGGCCTTCTTCGGGCGGCTGCCGCTGGGGGCGCTGGTCGAACAGGGCGCCCCGCCGGCGCCGCGGGGGTGGGACGCGGGGAGGGTGCGGCACCTGCTGCCGGGGGTCAGCGACACGCGCATCCTGCTGAAGGCGTCGTTCGACGGTCCGCTGTCGGACACCCCGGTGCTGCGCATCGGGGCGGCCGACTTTCCGGGGCGCATGACCGACACCGCGGGAGAATACTGGCAGTTCCACGCCGCGGGCCTCGCGCCGGGGCGCCGCCACGTGCTGTCGCTGCGCGACGCGGCGGGGGCGTCGCTCTGCGAACCCTGGCCGTTGTCGACGTTCCCGGCCCCGGATGCGAGCCCCGAGCGGTTCCGGTTGCTGTTCCACACCTGCGCGGGCGGGCCGGGCGGGTCGTACGAGGGCATCGGCCGGCGGAGCGGCTTCCTGCCGACGGCCATCCGCAACCGGCTGCTGCGCCGCGCCCTGTCGTTCGAGCCGGACGCGGCGGTCGCCAACGGCGACCACATCTACTGGGACCTGCACACGTGGCAGGGCGAGAACGCGGGACGCCTGAGCCCGAGCGGCCGGGCGTCGAACTTCGACTTTTCGGCCACCGTGTTCGGCGCGAGCAACGAGGCGGCGATGAAGGCGGCGGCGGGGCCGCAGATCGTCCCCGTCTACGGCGCCGACTTCCGCTCGACGCCGGTGTTCTTCCTGCAGGACGACCACGACCACTGGGAGAACGACGCGGTGACCGACGACCTCGCGAGCTTCCCGATACCGTGGTTCCAGTTGCAGCTCGCGCGGGCCACCCAGCACCTGTACTACCCCGAGTTCCTCCCCGACGCCCGGCGCCCGGCCGGGTTGCCGTGGTCGTCGGCCGGCGACCGCGGCGACCTGTCGGAGAGCTTCGGGACGGTGCGCTACGGCGACTTGGCCGAGGTCGTGCTGTACGACGTGCGCCGGACCCTGAGCCTGGCGGGCCGGAACGCGGTGTTCGTCGACGCCCAGGTCGAGGCGTGGCTGCTCGAACGCACCGCGTCGACCGAGGTCCGGCACCTGGCGCACGCGCCCTCGAATCCGTTCGGGTGGAGCGCCGGCAAGTGGGGCGAATGGTATCCCGACGTCCTCGAGCGGGAGGGCGGGGGCCTCACCACCGCCGTCGCCAAGCCGTACTGGCAGGAGGGCTGGCTGCGGCAGCACGACCGGCTGGTCCGGGCCATCGGCGCCCAGCCCGGCCGCGTCCCGCTCGTCGTCAGCGGCGACCTCCACGCCATCGGCGTCGGCCGCATCCACCGCGCCGGCGGGGTCGACCTCGCGGCGCGGCCGATCACCGCGGTGCTCGCCGGGCCGGTCGGCACGTCGGTGCGGGGGTTCCCCTCGGTGGTGCGGGGCATCGGCGCCACGCCTCCCGCCCATCTCGACGTCGAGGAGTCGGTGGCGCCCATCGAGGACCACGGCTTCACGCTGTGCGACTTCCTGCCCGACCGCATCGTGCTGCGGCAGTTCCGGTGGGACGTCGACCGCCAGCCGGTCGAGGCCATAGACCGCCTCGAGCCGTTCTACGCGACGGAGCTGCCGCGGCCCGGTTGAAGCGGCGGGAGGAGCGGAAATGACCCAGACCCGACGGGATTTTCTGAGACGCACGGGGGCGGCGGGGATGGCCGCGGGGGTGGCCGCCGCGGCCGGCGGCGCGAGCGGCGCGGCGCGCCCCGCCGGCCAGCCGGCGGCGGGCGCGGCGGTGCGGACGGTGCGCACGCCGGTCCTGGAGATCGGCTACGAGGAGCACGGCGACCGCCGCGGGTTCCCCGTCGTCCTGCTGCACGGGTTCCCCTACGACGTCCGCGCCTGGGACGGCGTCGCGCCGCCGCTGGCGGCGGCGGGGCGCCGGGTGCTCGTGCCGTACCTGCGCGGGTTCGGCCCGACCCGGTTCCTCGATCCCGAGGCGCCGCGGACGGCCGAGCAGGCGGCGATCGCCCAGGACGTGGTCGACTTCGCGGACGCCCTCGGGCTGGACCAGATGGCCCTGGCCGGCTTCGACTGGGGCAACCGCGCCGCGTGCATCGCCGCCATCCTCCACCCGGAGCGGGTGCGGGCGCAGGTGGCGGTGAACGGCTACTCGGTGCAGGACACCGTGAACCCCGGCCGGCCGGGCCCGGCCGCGCGCGAGGCGCGACTCTGGTACCAGTGGTACTTCAACACCCCCCAGGGCGTGGCCGGGCTCGAGGCGAACCGGCGCGGCATCGTCCGGTACCTGTGGGAGACGTGGGCGCCGGGGTGGGATTACACCGACGAGGCGTTCGAACGATCCGCGCCGTCGTTCGACAACCCCGACTTCGTCGACGTCGTCGTCCACTCCTACCGGCACCGGCACGGGAACGCTCCCGGGGAGGAGCGTTTCCTCGCCGTCGAGCGGCGCCTCGCCGCGCGCCCGCCGGTCACCGTGCCGGCGATCGTCCTGCGGGGGGACGAGAGCGGCTTCGGCCGGCCGTCGCCCGACCCGTCGGAGGACCGGCGCCGGTTCACGAACCTCGTCGCGCGGCGCATCGTCGCGGGCGCGGGGCACGACCTGCCGGTGCAGCGTCCGGACGCGGTGTCGGCGGCCCTGCTCGAACTGCTGGCGTGACCGGTCTCCCGGCCCTGGCGGCGCCCCGCCCGGTCGCGCGCGGCAACCGCTCTGCGCCCCCGCCGCCGCCGGTCGGCCGAGACCGCGGGACCCCGCGGCGCCGGCCCCGCCGCAACCCACCCGGGCGGGATGCGGCGCCGCGCGAACGCCGCGGAGACTTCGCCGCGGGCTGTATACTTCCGCCCGTCCGCCGTCGAACGGCGGAGGGATCGGCCCGCGCCGGGCCGCGCGGGCGCGGGCCACGAGCAGAGGAGAGGAGCCACATGAGCGACAGCCTGACCGGCGCAGAATTCAAGGCCGCACTGCGGAACGGTACCCCGAAGATGGGCCTGTTCATCAATTCGCACAGCGCGACCGTCGTCGAGCAACTGGCCCACAGCGGCTACGACTGGCTGCTGATCGACTCGCAGCACGGCCCCATGGGGTACGAGACGCTGTCCACGATGATCGGGGGCATCGCGAGCGGCGGCGCGAAGTCGCTGGTGCGGGTGACCGGCTACGGCGACCGCGCCGGCATCCAGCAGGCGCTGGACGTGGGCGCCGACGGCGTGCTCGTGCCGTACGTCAACAATGCCGGGGAGGCCCGCCAGGCCGTGAGCTGCACGCGGTACCCGACGGCGGGCACGCGCTCGGTGTACTTCCCGCAGCGCAGCATGAACAAGGCCGGTCTGCTCGGATACGCCGGTCCCGCCAACGACAACGTCATCTGCGCCCTGCAGGTCGAGACCGCCGACTGCATCCGCAACATCGAGGAGATCGCGGCGGTGCCCGGCGTCGACATCCTGTTCCTGGGGCAGAACGACCTGTGCATGTCGATGGGGCTCTACGAGAAGTACAAGTTCCCGGACATGTACACGTCGCCCGAGCTCAAGGAAGCCACCGACGCGTTGAAGGCCGCGGCCCGGCGCAACGGCGTGATCCTCGGCCTGTTCCTCTTCGGCACCGACCGCGTGGCCGAGTTCCGCGAGCAGGGGTTCAGCCTCGTCAGCATCGGGAACGACCTGCACCACCTGCTGACGCAGGCCGGCGCCCACGTCGAAGCGCTCGAGGGCATCATGCCGGAGTGGAAGCGCCGTCCGACCTCGCTGTTCTGATCGGCGGGCGCCGGGAGGCCTCGGTGGAGGCGCCCGGCGCCGTCGGCGCGCGCCGCGCCGGCCCCGCGCCCCCGCCCCCGCCATGGCCCGCGCGGTCAGCGCCGCGGCCGGTCGTCCGGCTGCGTCAGCTCGCCCCGCCAGAGACGGCGCACGAAGGTCTCCGCGGGCAGGACGTCGATACCGTCCTCGGTGCGCCGCGCGCGCGGCTCCAGGCACGCGACGACGCGCCGGCCCACTTCCGGGTGGTCCTCCACGAGACTGCGCAGCCCTTTCAGGTGGTCGCTGGTGATCCGGGCGCTGGCCTTCGCCTCGACCGCGAGCTGCATGTCGCCGAGGACGAAGTCGACCTCGGCGCCGCCCGCCAGCCGCCAGTACGAGAGTTCGCCGTCCCATTCGCGGTAGTCGATGAACGCGGAGAACTCGTGGAACACCCAGTTTTCGAACGCACGGCCGTAGAGCTCGGAGCCCGGCGCCAGCACGCCCCGGCGCGCGAGGCGGTTCACGACGCCGACGTCCGCGAAGTAGAACTTCGGCGCGGCGACGGTGCGGCGCTTCGGGCGCCTGCGCCATGCCGGAAGGTTCCGCCCGAGCCGCGTGTCCTGCAGGATCTCGAAGTAGCCGCGTACCGTCTTGCTGGACACCCCGCATTCGCGGGCGATGGTCGAGCAGTTGACCAGGGCGCCGTCGCCGAGCGCCGCGGCGTCGAGGAAGCCGGCGAACGCGGGCAGGTTGCGCACCAGACCCTCCCCGGCGACTTCCTCCCGAAGGTAGTCCGCGACGTAGGCGTCGAGCAGGCGGCGGGGGCGGTCCGCGAGGTACGTCCGCGGCAGGTAGCCGTGGTTGAGCATCCGCGGCAGGTCGAAGCCGCCGCCGAGTTCCGCCGCCGTCAGCCCGTGCAGGTGATAGCGCAGCGCCCGCCCGCCGAGCAGATTGGCGGCGCCCCGCTTCACCTTGCGCGCGCTCGATCCGCACAGCGCGAAATGGAGGCCGCGGTTCTCGATCAGCCAGTGCGCTTCGTCGAGCAGCGCCGGGGCCTTCTGGATCTCGTCGATGACGATCTGCCGCCCCGGCTCCGGCCCTTCGGCGTCGATCTCCTGGCGCAGGTATTCGGGATGGACCGCGTAGCGCCGGAACTCGTCGGCCTTCAGCAGGTCCACGCGGCGGGCGTCGGGGTAGCGCTGCTTCAGGAGCGTGCTCTTGCCCGTCTGGCGCGGACCCCACAGGAAGAAGGACTCCTGGCCGGGATCGGGAAGGGCCAGGTTCCGCTTGAACATGCACTCCAAAATATCATGATGATTTGACCTGCCGCGACGATTTTACGCGGAACGCGCCCGCGGCGGGAACGCGGCCGGGAGGGGCCGCCGCCCGGCCGGGGTGCGCCGGCCTACAGCTCGCGCAGGGCGGTGGCCACCGGCAGCCGCGCCGCGCGGACGGCGGGGAAGAGACCGCCGGCGAAACCCATCACTACGGCCCACGCGACGCCCTGGACGAGCAGCGCGGGCGTGACGCGGAAGGCGAACGCCACCTGGCTGAACGTCTGCCAGTTGAGGGTGGCGGTCTGGTAGCCGTTGAAGCCGACGTAGGCGAGCAGCCCGCCGAGCACCCCGCCGGCGACGCACAGGGCCACGGACTCGACCATCACCGAGACGACCACCGGCGCGCTGGAGAACCCCAGCGCGCGCAGGGTCGCGATCTCGCGCGTGCGGCTGGCCACCGCCGTGTACATGGTGTTGACGGCGCCGAACACCGCGCCGATGCCCATCAGGAACGCGATGACGGTGGCGATGCCGGTGATGATGGCGGTGACCGCCTGGGTCTGCCCCTGGTAGTAGTCGTCCTCGCGCTCGACCATGACGTCGAGGCGGGGGTCGGCGGTCAGGGCGTCCTTGAAGGCGTCGAAGTCGCCGGCCGACCCGAGGCGGGCATAAACCGACTGGAACGTGTCGCCGCGGCGGTACGCCGGCTGCAGCACGCGGGCGTCGCACCAGATCTCCGACTCGGCGATGGTGCCGCCGGCCTCGAAGATGCCGACGACTTCCCACGTGTTCTCGCCCCACCGCCGGGTGGACCCGAGGTCGATGCCCGTGAACTGGGCGGCGGCGGCGCGGCCGACGATGATCTCGTTGGTGCCGGGGCGGAAGCTCCGCCCCTCGACGATGCGCACCTCGTCCCGGACCTGGAACGCGGCCGGCTCGACGCCCCGCAGGGGGACGTTCGCCGGCGTCCCGGTGGTCCGTTTGGGTACGTCGACGACCACGAACAGCTCGGCCGACGCGACCGGGCCGTCCGGCCCCCGGCGCACTCCGGGCGCGTCCTTGACGACCCGGGTGCTCGCGAGGGGCAGGCCGCTGCTCAGTTCGGTGTCGCTCCCCCCGCGCATGACGATCGCCGTGTCGGGCGATCCGGCGCCGGTGAGGGCGGCCTGGAACCCCTCGGCGATGGAGAGCACGGCGACGAAGACGATCACCACCCCCGTCACCCCGGTCACCGCGACGAGGGACGAGCCGGCGCGCCGCGGCACGGTGCGCAGCGAGAGCGCGATCATGGTGAGCACCTGGGAGAAGAAGCGCATGGTCAGACCTTTCGCAGCGCGTCGACGATGCGCAGCCGCGTCGCCTGCGCCGCGGGCAGGGCGCCCGCGGCGAGCCCGAGCAGGACCACCAGGACGCCCCCGGCCGCGAGATCGCCCGCGGGCATGACGAACGTCGGCAGGAAACCGCCGGTGGGGTCGCCCAGGCCGATCAGCAGCCGGCCGACGCCGAGGCCGGCGGCGCCCCCGGCCACCGCGATCGCCAGCGATTCCCCGAGCACCAGCGCCAGCACCCGGCGGTCGGTGAAGCCGAGCGTCTTCAGCACCGCCAGCTCGCCGGTCCGTTCCCGGATCGACTGGGCCATCGTGTTGCCGGTGATCACGAGGATGGTGAAGAAGACCGCGGTCAGCACCGCCGTGACGATGGCGCCGACGTTGCCCATCTGGTCCGCGAACCCCTGCAGGAACGCCTGCTCGGTCGAGGTCCGGGTCTCGGCCGGCGAGTTGGCGAAGCGCGAGTCCACGGCGGCCGCCACGTCGGGCGACCGCGCCGGGTCGTCGATGCGGATGACGAACTGGCCGATGAAGCGCTGGCCCTGCGCGTTCGCCTCCATCAGGTACTCGTGGTGGAAGTAGAACGAGGCCGTGTCGTAGCCTTCCACCCCGGCGTCGTAGATGCCGTCGATGGTGAACTCCCAGGTCGGGCCGCTGCGGGTGCGGAAGATGGTTCCCTGCAGGGGGATCCGGTCGCCGACCTCCCACCCGAACCGGTCGGCGGTGGCCCGGCCGACGATGGCGCCGGTGCGGTTCCGCAGCCACGTCTCGCGCTCGGCGTCGGTCAGCACGATCTCCGGGTACAGCCGCAGGTAGCTCTCGGGGTCGACCGCGAACTGCGGGAAGAAGTTCCGCGGGTCCTGGTACACGCCCCCGAACCACGACAGGTGGCTGACGTCGGCTATCCCGTCGATGGATGCGATGCGCCCCAGGTAGCTCTCGGGCAGCCACTGGATGAGCGATATCTTGTGGATGACGAGCATGCGGTCCGCGCCCGCCACCTCCACCCCGGAGCCGAACGCGAGGCGTACCGCGGCGAGGTACGAGTAGAGCACGAACGCCACCACGATCGACAGCACCGTGAACAGGGTCCGGACCTTGCGCCGGAACAGGTTCTTCCAGACCAGCGGCAGGAACTTCATGATTCCGGCTCCGTCGTGAGCAGGCCCTTGTTCAGATGGAGGGTGCGCCGCGCGCGGGCGGCGGCGTGCGCGTCGTGCGTCACCATCACGATGGTCTTGCCGTGGTCGGTGTTCAGCGCCTGCAGCAGGTCGAGGATCTCGTCGCCCGACTTCCGGTCGAGGTCGCCGGTCGGCTCGTCGCAGAGCAGCAGGGTGGGGTCGGTCACGATGGCCCGCGCGATGCCCACGCGCTGCTCCTGTCCCCCCGAGAGCTGGCGCGGATAGTGCCGGGACCGCTCCGTCAGGCCGACGACGTCCAGCGCGGTGGCCACGTGGCGGCGGCGCTCGGCGCGCGACAGCGGGGTCAGCAGCAACGGCAGCTCGACGTTGCGCTCGGCCGTGAGCACCGGCAGCAGGTTGTAGAGCTGGAAGACGAAGCCGACGTGCCGGGCCCGCCAGCGCGCGAGCCGCCCGCCCGACATGCGGTCGATCCGGTCGCCGCCGACGGTCACCGAGCCGTCGGTCGGCGTGTCGAGACCCCCGAGCAGGTTGAGCAGCGTCGTCTTGCCGGAGCCCGACGGCCCCATCAGCGCGAGGAAGTCGCCCCGCGGCAGATCGACGGTGACCCCCTGCAGGACGTCGATCCGCTCCGAACCGCGCCGGAACTGCTTGCGCAGGCCGCGTATCCGCACCAGCGCCTCGGTCTCGCTCATCGACCCGTCTCCGGACGCCCGCCGCGGCGCCGCGCCGCGGACCCGCCGCGCCCCCGTAATCTTCACATACGTTCCGGCCCCGGCCGCGGTTCCGCGGCGGCGGGCGCAAGCGAGCCGGCGGAACGGTGCTCTCCGGGCCGCGGAAGTGTTCCAGGCGATGGAGGCCCTTGCCGCCCGACGTTCGATTGACGGACGCGCGTCGGACCGGACGTGCCTTCGGTGCGTACGGAGAATCGAGGCGGCGTCGAGGACGACGATACAGCGGATCAGGGATTACCTGGTCGCGGCCCGCAAGGAAGCACTGAACGCATTTGCGGCATCGCTCGGGCAGCTCGACGTAGAGAGCCGACGAGGAACGGACGTTGCGATTATCTTCGGGCGGGCACGAGCGCGCGGACGGCGTCGGGGAGGTCCTGGCGGTCGAGCGCGGCGGCGGAGACGGGGCGGTACATCGGATGGCCGAACGCCAGCAGGAGCACGATGACGACTTCCAGCAGGACGAACACGGCGGCGGCCGCCCGCGGCAGGCGGGACGGCGCGCCGAACGCGTCGCGCATCCAGGCCGCCACCGGCAGGCAGGCGGCGTGGAGGGCGATCACCACGTGCCACCCCTGGACGGGAACGGGAGACGCCGTGGCCGCCGCGCACAGGGCGGCCAGACACCACCCCGCGTAGGCGCGGAACCAGTCCGCGGGCGGCCCCGGGCCCTCGAGGTCGCCGCGGGCGCGGGGACGGGCGGCGGCGGAAGCGGCGCCGGCGCGCGCCCGCCCCGGTCCGCGCCCGCACGAGGGCGCGGGCCGGCGCGCGCGGCGGAAGTAGCGCCAGGACGCGAACGCCGCGACCGCCGTCGACGCCGCGCTCGCCGCGATGACGACGCTGGTCGGCGCCGAGGCGAAGGCGGTCGCGGCTTCCGACGCCGGCGTTTCCGCCCCGGCGTGGACCGTCTGCTCCAGCCGCCGTCCGATGTGCAGCGAGCCCAGGCGGCACCAGTAGGCCAGGCTCTTCGGCAGGTTCACGAGGCCGACGAGCACCCGCGGCAGATCGTCGGCGGCCGCGGGCAGCATCGGCGGCAGGTCGCCGGCGGCGAGCGCCCGCGCGGTGGGAACGAGGGTGAGTCCTCCGGCGAGCGCGCCGGCGAGGCTCGCCCGGACGTGCAGGCGGATGCGCCGTCCCGCCGCGAGCATCCCGGTCAGCGCCAGGAGCACGAAGAAGGAGGCGTGCAACTGCGCCGTCAGCGTCAGGGTGGCGGCGTGCAGCAGGCTCCATCCCGCGTGGGGCCGTTCGCGGAGCCGGTACGCGCTGGCGAGATGCAGCGCCGCGGGCAGGAACACGTAGGCGGGCTCCCACAGGAAGCCGGCGTGGTAGAGACGCCAGGGAGACAGCCAGTACACGGCGAGATACGCGGCGAGGAACCGGGCGCCGAGGGCGCGGCCGATGCAGACCGACAGGACGGCGGCGGCGGCGAGGTGGGACAGGCCGACGAGCAGCCCCGGGGCCCGATAGTCGGCCCACAGCCGGAGCGGGACGGCGACGAGGAGCGGCAGCAGGGCGCCGGGGATGCGTCCGCCGCCGCTCATCGTCTTGGCGTGCGGCGGCAGGTCGCCGGTCTCGACGACCTCGATCCCGGACAGCAGCAGGGCGTACTGGTCGCCGTAGAGCCACTGGCGCGACCAGAGCAGCGCCTGCAAGGCGGCCCCGGCGCCCAGGATGGCGGTCAGGACTGGCAGCGGTCGAGCCAAGCGGCGTCCCCGCTACAGCCGCGTACGCTTGAAGACGCGCTCCGGGAGGGCGCGGACCACCAGCATGATCGCGCGCCAGATGCGTCTGACGTACACCACGTCCTGCCGCCGGCGGATGGCCCGGACCACCGCCTGCGCCACCTCGTGCGGCTCGGCCGTCAGCCGCGGCGGCAGGTCCAGGCCGTCGGTCATGCGGGTGCGGACGTAGCCCGGCTTGACGGTGACGACGTGGACCCCGGAGCCGGCCAGGCGGTTGCGCAGGCCCGACAGGAACGCGGAGAAGCCGGCCTTGGCCGAGCCGTAGACGTAGTTCGAGGCGCGCCCGCGGTCTCCCGCCACGGAGCTGACGCCGGCCAGCACGCCGCTGCCGCGCTGCTCGAAACGTTCCGCCAGCGCCGCCATCATCAATGCAGGGCCGACGTAGTTGGTCCGCATGATCCGTTCGGCGGCCGCGCCGTCGCGCTGGGCGGCCTCCTGATCGCCGGCCAGCCCGACGACGCACACCGCCACGTCGGGCAGCACCCCGAGCGCGTCGAGCAGCGAGGCGCCGCCGTCGGCGTCGAGCAGGTCGCAGCGGTGCCCGGTCACCTCCCCGGAGGTCCTTTCCCGCATGTCGCGCACTTCGCCGGCGAGCGCCTCGGGGTTGCGGGCCGCGAGCTGCAGCGCGCAGCCGTCGCGGGCGAGGCGGCGGGCGATGGCGCGTCCGACGTCCGACGTGGCGCCGACGACGAGCGCGGTCTCGCGGCTCGTCACAGCGCGAGCCTCCGCGACAACGCCGAGGCGAAACGGTGCGCGCCGCGGTTCGCCGCGGTCCGGACGGCGTTGAACTCTTCCCGCCGGGGATAGCCCTGCCGCACGCGCTCCGGGGCCGAGCAGGCGTCCTTGGCGAGATACACCCGTCCGCCGTGGGCATGGGTGACGTCGTCGAGCCGGCGCAGCAACGCGGGGGCGTCGGGGCGCATGGGGAAGTCCATGGCCAGGGTATGGCCCTCCAGGGGAAACGACATCATCCCGTCGCCGGCCGGCCCGAACCGTTTGAGGACCGTGAGCGACGGGCCCTGTCCGGACTCCGCCACGCATTCCAGCAGCGCCGCCAGGCCGCGCGCGCTCTCCGCCCGCGGCAGCGCGCACTGGTACTGCACGAAGCCCCGCTTCCCGTACAGCCGGTTCCACGCCGCGATGCCGTCGAGGGAGAAGAAGAACGGCCCGTAGTGCACCGGGCGCTCGCCGCCGCTCATGCGCCCCCGCCGGTAGCGCAGTGCGTTGAACAGGCGGATCGAAGTACGGTTGAGGAGCGCGGCCGGCGCATCGACGGGGACCGCCAGCCGCGCCGGGGGCGCCGGGGGCAGGGGGTTCGCCGCGAGGCGGGCCGGCAGCGACTTCCGCGTCAGCCACGCGCCGTGGGACACCAGCGACCGTCCGAGCCTGGCCCCGCGCCCCAGACCGTCGATCCAGGCGACGCCGTAGGGCCGGTCGCCGGACGCTTCGAACGCCGCCAGGGTGTCGTCGAGGTCCCGCGTGGCGATCGTCTCCGCCAGCAGGAACGCGGAGTCGACGCGCTGCAGGCGGAAGGTCGCCGACAGGATTATGCCGGTCAGCCCCATGCCGCCCAGGGTGGCGCGAAAGAGGTCCGCGTTCTCCGATCGGCTGCAGCGCCGGGTCTCGCCGTCCGCCATCGCCAGGGTCAGGGACTCCACGTGGGCGCCGAAGGAGCCGTCCCGGTGATGGTTCTTGCCGTGCACGTCGGCCGCGATCATGCCTCCGACGGTCACCAGCCGGGTGCCGGGGACCACCGGCGGGAACCAGCCGCGGGGGACGAACGTGGCCAGGACGTCCGAGAGCAGCACCCCCGCCTGGCACGTCAGCCGCCCCGTGTCCGGGTCGAACGCCTGCAGCCGGTTCATGGCCAGCATGGAAAGCGTCAGCTCCGGGTTCAGGGCCGCGTCGCCGTAGGCGCGTCCGTTGCCCCGCGCGATGAGGGTGGGGTTCTTCGACAGCACGCCGCCGAGCTGCCCGCATCGGCGCAGCCGCGCGACCCGGCAGTCGAGCACCGGGTACCGTCCCCATCCCGACAGGTCCATGGCGTCAGGGTTCCCGGAGCGCGGCAAGGACGAGGGCCGCGATGGCGAGCCCGGTCAGCCAGCTCGTCCGGTCGCGCATCGCGAAGACCACCGGGTCCTCGTCCATCGCGCCGCGTCCCGCGAGCAGCGTCAGCCGCCCCAGCCAGTGGACGAGCAGGGGGCAGACCAGCCACAGCGCCTCGTGCCGCGCGTAGCGCGCGGTCACTTCCGGGCTCTGGATGTACAGCGTCAGCACCACCACCGTCGCGAAGCCGCTGGCGGCGCCGAGCGCGGCCAGCGCGGGGCCGTCTCCGACCAGGTAGGCGCGGCCGTCGGTCCCCTTTCCGGCGGCGAGCTCCGTCTGCCGCTTGGCGATGGCCATGGCGAGGAAGATGAACAGCGAGAACGCCAGCAGCCACGGCGACGGCGCTACCGAGACGGCGGCGGAGCCGATGAGCAGGCGGATCGCGTAGAGCAGGGCGAGGACGATTACGTCGATGAACGTCTTGCGCTTCAGCCACAGCGCGTAGGCGAGCGCCGCGGCCGCGTAGAAGAGGATACCGTACCCGGCGTTCACCGACAGCCCGAACGCCGCCGCGAGGCCCGCCGTCACCAGCGCGAAGCCGATGCCCACCGACGGCAGCAGCCCCACCCGGCCGGCCGCCAGCGGACGATGCCGCTTGCGGCCGTGCCGGCGGTCGTAAGGCAGATCGAGCACGTCGTTCAGCAGGTAGATGCCCGAGGCGCAGGCCGACAGCGCCGCGAAGACGACGAGCAGGCGCAGGTAGAGCCCGGCGTCGGTGCCGTGGTCCGCCAGCAGCGGCACGAACACCACCGCGTTCTTCAACCATTGGTGAGGACGCAGCGCCCGGACGTGGTCGAGCGGCGTGCCGTCTGCGCCCGGCAGCAGCCGCGCATCGGGGTCGAGCGCCCGCACCTCCGCGGACAGTCTCGGCGAAAGCCCCACGCCGATGGCGCGCCGGGCCCTCCGCCACGCCGCGAGGTCGCGGCGTCGGCGGCCCGCGTAGTCGAATCCGTTCTCGCCGAAACGGGCCACGAGGGCGGCGGCCCTGGCCTCTCCGGTGCGGTCGGCGCCGCCGTCCGACGCGATGCACCCCGCCGCGCCGACGGCCTCCGCCAGCGGCTCGGCCGCGCTCTCGCCGGCGCCCGACGCCAGCCACACTTCGCGCCCCGCCGCCCGCGCCGCGTCGATCTCCCGCAGCACGGCCGGATTCAACGCCAGCGTCGAAGGCGGCAGCGGAACCGCCGCGACCCGGCGCTTCAGGGCGGCGCGGCCTTGCAGGAGCCGGAACGGGAGCAGGAGGGCCTGGAGCGGGCGCCGCGAGACCAGCCGCGCCGCGCCCTCGACGACCAGATCGCCGACCACCAGCACGCCGTCGACGTCCACGACCAGCGGGGGCGCGGCGGGTGTTTCGGGTGGGGAGAGGGACATCGTTCCCGCCCGCGTCCCCGGTCGCTCGCCGGGGGGCCGGCGGCGGGACGGTCGGGCGGCGCCTATAATAGCCGAATCGACGTCCGCCGGTCCGGCCCATGAACCGCTTCAAGCGCACCGAGATATTCGCCCGCCTGCGGGCCGGCAACCCGGAACCCACGACCGAGCTGCGTTACGGCACCCCGTTCGAGCTGCTCGTCGCCGTCGTGCTGTCGGCCCAGGCCACCGACGTGAGCGTCAATCGGGCGACGGGTCCCCTGTTCGCGGCCGCCCGCACCCCCCGGGCGATGCTCGACCTCGGCCTCGATCGGCTCCGGGGCTACGTCAAGTCCATCGGCCTGTTCAACACCAAGGCGGCCAACATCCTGAAGACCTGCCGCATTCTCGTCGACGAGCACGGCGGCGAGGTGCCCCGCCGCCGGGAGGCGCTGGAGGCCCTGCCCGGAGTCGGCCGGAAGACCGCCAACGTCGTGCTCAACACCGCGTTCGGCGAACCCGCGATCGCCGTCGACACCCACATCTTCCGGGTGTCGAACCGCACCGGGATCGCCCCCGGCAAGACGCCCCGGCAGGTCGAGGACCGGTTGATGCGCCGGGTGCCGGGCGCCTTCCGGCGCGGCGCCCACCACTGGCTGATCCTGCACGGCCGCTACACGTGCACGGCCCGCAGACCCCGGTGCGGAACCTGCGTGATCGCGGACCTCTGCGAGTTCGAAGACAAGACCGCGCCGGCCGCCGCGCCGCCGCCCCGGGCGGAACCCGCGCCGCCCCCGGGGCGGCGTCCGTCTTGACGGGGGGCGTATTGTGGGACAAGATATGCTGCGTGGCCGAGGTCTGCGCCGTGGAACGGCACGGACTCCTGAAGGGTTGATTGGGCGGCGAGCGGAGCCGCGCCGCAACCGCAGGTCGCGTCGCCCTCCGGGCCGGGCAGACCGCAATTTCGTGCAACATGCCGTTGCGTTCCATCTCTTCAGGACATCGACGGATCGCTGAAGCCGCCGGTTCGCGTTCGCGCCCGGCGGTTGCGGCCGGACGCCGAGCGCGGGGAATCATGGTTCGGTGGCGGCGCCCGGCGCGCAACGCTCCGTTCGCCCTGTTCGTCGGCGGTGTCCTGGCCTACGGAGCAGCGTTCGCCTGGCATATTCTCGACGGCTCCGAATTCTTCAACCTGCTCGACGACGACGTCAATTTCGACGATTCGTTCTACTACTTCCAGATTGCGTACCACCTGGCCGGGGGCGAGTTCTCGACCTTCGACGGCGGTCTCACGCGGACGAACGGCTACCACCCGCTCTGGCTGTTCCTGATCACGCCCTTCTACTGGGTGTTCGACAAGATGGAGGCGCTGTCCGCGATCAAGGCGTTCGAGGTCATGCTCGTCGCGGGGGGCGTGGCCCTGGTCGCGGCCGCGGCGCGGGTGGCGCGCCTGCCGTGGGTCCTCCTGTTCGCCGTGCTGCCGGCGCTCTACGGGCAGCCGGCCCTGTTCAAGGGGATGGAGGCCGCCGCGGCGTCGTTCATGCTGGGTCTGTTCGTGCTGGCCGTCTGTCTCTTCGCGCGGGACCCGGCGCGGTGGCGGTGGCCGCTGGCGGCGGTGGCCTTCGCCCTGCCCTGGGTGCGGCTGGAGTTCGTGGCCGTCGCGATGGCCGCGACGGCCGCGGCGGGCCTTCTGGAATGGTCGTGGCGAGACGGCCGCGCTGGCCAGCGGGTTCGCTTTCATGCCAGGGCGGGTGTCCCGTTCCTTGCCGCCGGCGCCGGCCTCCTGGCGTATTTCGCGTACAACGCGGCCGTCTTCGGCGGCGTCGTGCCGGTGAGCGGAGCGACCAAGCGTTGGTGGTCGCAGCTTTCCTGGGAACGGGAGGGCGGATACAGCCTGACGGCTAACGTCCGGGCCTTCCTGCAAACCGGTTACTTCGACGACGAACTGCGGATCGCGCTGGAGGTCTGTGTCTACGCGGCGGTGGTCTGGTGGTTCTCGCGCCGCGCCCGCGGCCGGGACGACCGGCTGCTGCTGGCCTTTCTGGTCGGCCTGTTCGGCCTGGCGGCGGGCCATCTGGCCAAGTTCGCGCAGAGCGTTCTCACCGTGCATCCCACCTGGGGAGGTTTCGACTCGTGGTACTTCGTTCCGGCGTATCTGATGGGGGCGCTCGTCGTTCCGGCAAGATGTTACGTCGCCGTCTGGTTCGTGCGCCGGTTCTTCGGGCCGACGCTGCGCCGCGCATCCAGGATCGGGAGCCTGGGAATCGTCACGGCCGGAGCGGTCTTCCTGTTCGCAACGGCGGACTTCGCCGCGCCGTTCCGGTTCGTCGACGGAGGCAGGGAGACGATGCATGCCGGCGAATGGGGTGTCGCCGCATACATGGGGACGATGGTCATGGACCGCGTGCTGCCCGAGGACAGCGTGGTCGGGTCCTGGGACGCGGGCATCGTCGGGTACTTCTCGCGCTTTCCGGTGATGAATCTGGACGGCCTGGTCAATTCCTGGGAATACCTGCGCGCCCGGCAGGAAGGGACCGAGACGGAGTTCATTCAGCGGCGCCGGATTAGCCACCTGGCGAATTTTCAATACTCCTCCTTGCCAGGACAACACTACGACACCAGGCTGTTCGAAGGCCCGCGGTTTCTCGTGGGGGAAGAGGAAAATCAATACATGGTCTGGCCGGCCGAGTGGCGGACGCCGCGGAGGGGGAAGGACCGTTCCGACCTGTTCCGGGAAAGGATCGAGCCTCATCTCGAACGACAGGCGGACGGCGTCGGGCTCCTGGCGGACGGGCGGCTGGCGCAGGCGTTCGCCTGGGACTGCGCGCCCGACGAACTGGCGGTGTGGACCTCGGGACCGGCCGGCCGGATGGAAATGGTCAGCTCCTGGACGCGGACGTCGATCGGGTTCTGCACGAGCGGCGTCGTGCTGCCGCCCGACGCCGTTCCTCCCGTGCGGGCGGCCACGATGACGCTGGGCGATTACCTGACGGCCCGGGTCGGCGAACGCCGGCCGGCGATCCGCTCCGACTTCGACGTGCACCTCGTCGGAAACCGCCTGCTCTACGTGAAGGAGCCGTGCGGGCCGGAAGACGTCGATGGGGGGTTCTACCTGCACGTGGTCCCGGCCGATCCGGACGACCTCCCCGGCTCGTTACGGCGGCGCGGTTTCGACAACCTCGACTTCCGGTTCGACGATCGCGGCTTGACGTTCGACGGGGTCTGCGCGGCCGGGGTCGCTCTCCCGGCGTACGGCATCGCGGAGATCCGGACCGGCCAGTGGGTCGCGGAGGACGGTCGTTTCCATTATCCCTGGGGGGGAGAAATCCGCTTCGGGCCGGACGGGGCGGCGGCGGGCGAGCGTCTGGCGGATCGGGTCCGGGGACGCCGGCCGGCGATCGAGTCCGGCTTCAGCGTGCACCTCGTCGAAAACACGCTGATCTACGTGAAGGAGCGATGCGGCGCGGATGACGTCGACGCGCCGTTCTACCTGCACGTGGTCCCGGCCGATCCGGACGACCTCCCCGGCCCGCGGGGGTACGGTTTCGACGACCTCGACTTCGGGTTCGCCGGGCGGGGCGCGTGGTTCGACGGAGCCTGTCTGGTGGAGGTCCCTCTCCCGGAATACCGCATTGCGGCGATCAGGACCGGTCAGGTCGTGGCCGGGGAGGGCGGCCGTCTCCATCTCTGGGAGGGGGAGATCCGTCCCGGGCCGGACTGAAGGAGCGGCGCCCGGCGCGTCCCGGTCGTGGCCTGCGCGCACGCGGCGGTTGCGGCTGAACGCAGAGCGCGAGGAAGATGAACATGATTCGATGGCGGCGCCCGGCCCATGACACCCTGTTCGCGGTGTTCGTCGTCGGCGTCCTGGCCTACGGGGCGGCGTTCGCCTGGTACATGCTGGGCCGTTTCGACCTCGTCAACCTGCTCCGCGACGTCAACATCGACGATGCGTTCTACTACTTCCAGATTGCGTACCACCTGGCCGGGGGGGAGTTCTCGACCGTCGACGGCGGCATCACGCGGACCAACGGCTACCACCCGCTCTGGTTGTTCCTGATCACGCCCTTCTACTGGGTGTTCGACAAGACGGAAGCGCTGTTCGCGATCAAGGCGTTCGAGATCATGCTCGTCGCAGGTGGCGTGGCGCTGGTGGCGGGCGCGGCGCGGGTGGCGCGCCTGCCGTGGATCCTCCTGTTCGCCGCGCTGCCGGCGCTCTATCAGATTCCGGCCATGCTCTGGGGGCTGGAGGCCGCCGCGGCGCTGTTCCTGCTGGGGCTGTTCCTGCTGGCGGTCTGTCTCTTCGCGCGGGACCCGGCGCGGTGGCGGTGGCCGCTGGCGGCGGCGGCCTTCGCCCTCCCCTGGGTGCGCCTGGAGTACGTCGCCATTTCGGTGGCGGCGACGGCGGCGTTGTGCCTCGTCGAGTGGTCGGGCGGGTTCCCGGCTCCCGTTGCGGGGAGCTTCCCGCGTGGTCACCGAGGCGGATGGAGCAGGTGGGGGCGCTCCCTGCTCGCGTTGAACGCGGCGGCGCCGTTGCTCGGCGCCGTCGCCGGGATCCTGGCGTACTTCGCCTGGAACGCCGTCTTCTTCGGCGGCCCCGTGCCGGTGAGCGCGGCGTCCAAGATGTTCTGGTCGCAACGCCGTTGGGAGCGGGAAGGATACAGCCTGACGGAAAACAGCCATGAATATCTGCGAAACAGCGCCTTCGACGACGAACTGCTGATCGCCCTGGAGTTCTGCGTCTACGCGGCGGTGGTCTGGTGGTTCTCCCGCCGCGCCCGCGGCCGGGACGACTGGCTGCTGCTGGCCTTCCTGGTCGGCCTGTTCGGTCTGGCGGCGGGCCATCTGGCCAAGTTCGCGCAGAGCGTGCTCGCCGTGCATCCCCAGTATGGGAGTTATGCCTGGTATTTCGTTCCGGCGTATCTGATGGGAGTGCTCGTCGTTCCGGCAAGATGCTACGTCGCCGTCTGGTTCGTGCGCCGTTTCCTCGGGCCGGAGCATCGCCGCGCGTCCAGGCTCGTCAGCTCGGGGGTCGTCACCGTCGGAGCGGTTTTCCTGTTTGGCGCGGCGGACTTCGGCGCATCGTTCCGGTTCGTCGACTCGGCGAGAGATTCGGAACTCCGCGAATGGGAGGTTTCTTCCTATACGACCACGCTGGTGATGAACCGCATGTTGCCCGAGGACAGCGTGGTCGGGTCCTGGTCATCCGGCGTCATGGGATATTTCTCGCGCTTCCCGGTGGTGAATCTGGACGGCCTGGTCAACTCCTGGGAGTTCCTGCGCGCCCGAAAGGAAGGGAACGAGGGCGCGCACCGGCAGCGGTACGGGATTACCCACCTTGCCGACATCAACATCGACTCTTCCACTCAACTGCATGGCGTAACCTTCTCCCAACTGTTCGAAGCCGCGCCATTGGACGGGCGGGGAGTATTCCAGTTCGAGATCTGGATGAAGGAACCGCGGGAGACGTCGTGGAGCGGGGTCGATCATTTCTGGGAACGGATGGGACCTCATCTCGAACGCCAGGCGGACGGCGTCGGGCTTCTGGTGGACGGGCGGCTCGCGCAGGCGTTCGCGCGGGACTGCGCGCCGGACGGCGTGGCGGCATGGACCTGGGCCGGCCAGGAGGAGGCGACCATCCTCCCGTGGACGCGAACGTCAATCGGGTTCTGCACCGGCGCCCTCGTGTTGCCGCACGACGCCCTTCCTCCCGTTCGGGTCAGAGAATACCGGCCGGCAATAGACTCGACCTTCGACGTTTACCTCGTCGAGAACCGCCTGGTCTACGTGAAGGAGCGGTGCGGCCCGGAAGACACCGACGCGGCGTTCTTCCTGGCCGTGGAGCCGGTCGATCCGGACGATCTCCCCGCCGCGCGCCGGCCGCACGGTTTCGACAACCTCGACTTCGGGTTCGCCGGGCGGGGCGCGATGGTCGTCGGGGCCTGCGTGGTCGGCGTCCCTCTCCCGGAATACGAAGTCGCGGCGATCATGACCGGCCAGGTCGAAGTCGTGGAGGGCGGCTACCGCCATCTCTGGGAGGGCGATATCCGTTTCGGGCCGGACGAGGCGGACGTGGGCGAACGTCTGGCGGGTCGGGTCGCCGGGCGCCAGCCGGCGATCGACTCCGACTTCGACGTGCACCTCGTCGACGACTCCTTGATCTACGTGAAGGAGCGGTGCGGCCCGGAAGACACCGACGCGGCGTTCTTCCTGGCCGTGGAGCCGGTCGATCCGGACGATCTCCCCGCCGCGCGCCGGCCGCACGGTTTCGACAACCTCGACTTCGGGTTCGCCGGGCGGGGCGCGCGGTTCGACGGGGCCTGTCTGGTGGAGGCCCCTCTCCCGGAATACGACGTCGCGGCGATCATGACCGGCCAGGTCGTGGCCGTGGAAGGCGGTTATCGCCATCTCTGGGAGGGCGAGATCCGGCCGGACGGGGCGGAGGCGGGCGGACGTCTGGCGGGTCTGGTCGCGGGACGTCTTCCGGCGATCGACTCCGACTTCGACGTGCACCTCGTCGACGACTCCTTGATCTACGTGAAGGACGAGTGCGGGCCGGACGACGTCGACGCAGCGTTCTTCCTGGCCGTGGAGGCCGTCGATCCGGACGACCTCCCCGCCGCGCGGCGGGGACACGGTTTCGACAACCTCGACTTCCGGTTCGACGAACGGGGCGCGCGGTTCGACGGGGCCTGTCTGACGGAGGCTCGTCTCCCGGAATACGGCATCGCGGCGATCAGGACCGGCCAGGTCGTGGCCGTGGAAGGCGGCTATCGCCATCTCTGGGAGGGCGAGATCCGTCTCGGGCCGGACTGAACGGCCCGCGGGGGTCGACCACGGGTCGACCACGGGCCGTGAAGAGCGCCGCCGGAATCGGTATGGAACCTTCGACGAGCGTATCGAGTGGACGGCCCGCGGCCAACGGCCGCGGTGTGCGCCTGGCCGGGTGCGGGCCGGCGGCCGACGTTTCGGCCGACGCATCCCGGCCGCGTGCGCGCACGGCGGTTGCGGCCGGACGTTGAGTGCGAGGAATCATGGTTCGATGGCGGCGCCCGGCGCGCAACGTCCCGTTCGCCCTGTTCGTCGGCGGCGTCTTCGCCTACGGAGCGGTTTTCGCCTGGTACCTGCTCGATCGCTTCGACGTCGTCAACCTGGTCCGCGACGTCAATTACGACGATGCGTTCTACTACTTCCAGATTGCGTACCACATGGCCGAAGGCGAGTTCTCGACCTTCGACGGCGGTCTCACGCGGACCAACGGCTACCACCCGCTCTGGCTGTTCCTGATCACGCCCTTCTACTGGGTGTTCGACAAGATGGAGGCGCTGTCCGCGATCAAGGCGTTCGAGGTCATGCTCGTCGCGGGGGGCGTGGCCCTGGTCGCGGCCGCGGCGCGGGTGGCGCGCCTGCCGTGGGTCCTCCTGTTCGCGGCGCTGCCGGCGCTCTACGGGAATCCGGCCCTGTTCCGGGGGATGGAGGCCGCCGCGGCGCTGTTCCTGCTGGGGCTGTTCGTGCTGGCCGTCTGTCTTTTCGTGCGGGACCCGGAGCGCTGGCGGTGGCCGCTGGCGGCAGTGGCCTTCGCGCTGCCCTGGGTGCGCCTGGAGTACGTCGCCATTTCGGTGGCGGCGACGGCGGCGCTGTGCCTTCTGGAATGGTCGCGGCGAGACGGCCCGGAACGCGCGCCGGCGGGCGAGCGGGTCCGCTCCATGCTTTCCGGGGCGGGCGTCCCGTTCCTCGCCGCCGGCGCGAGTCTCCTGGTGTATTTCACGTACAACGCGGCCGTCTTCGGCGGCGCCGTGCCGGTGAACGCGGCGACCAAGCTGTGGTGGTCGCAGCTTTTCTGGGAGCAGGAAGGCGGATACAGCCTGACGGAGAACGTCCAGGCCTTTCTGCGCATGGATTTCTTCGACGATGAACTGCTGATCGCGCTGGAGATCTGCGTCTACGCGGCGGTGGTCTGGTGGTTCTCCCGCCGCTCCCGCGGCCAGGACGACTGGCTGCTGCTGGCCTTTCTCGTGGGCGTGTTCGGCCTGGCGGCGGGCCATCTGGCGAAGTTCGCGCAGAGCGTTCTCACCGTGCATCCCAGCAACGAGGCGACCTTTTACTGGTATTTCGTTCCGGCGTACCTGATGGCGGCGCTCGTCGTTCCGGCAAGATGTTACGTCGCCGTCTGGTTCGTGCGCCGTTTCCTCGGGCCGAGGCTGCGCCGCGTGTCGAGGATTCCGAGCCTGGGGATCGTCGTGCTCGGAGCGGCCTTCCTGCTTGCAACGGCGGATTTCACCGCTCCGTTCCGGTTTGTCGATCGGATGAGCCGGTCGACTCACATCGGAGGGATTCTCGTGTCCCGCATGAATACGCCGGTCGTGGATCGCCTGATTCCCGAGGACGGCGTGGTCGGCGCCTGGGGCGAGGGCGTCATAGGGTACTTCTCGCGCTTTCCGGTGATGAATCTGGACGGCCTGGCCAATTCCTTGGACTACCTGCGCGCCCAGAAGGAAGGGACCACGGCCGCGTTCTTCCGGCGGTTCGGGGTCACCCACTTCACCGACGTCCTGCCCACGACGATGCTCCCGGCCCCCCCGATATTCGAAGGCCCGTATTTCCCGGCGGGAAAGGAAAAGAGCCGATTCCTTCTCTACACCACCGAACCGCCGGAGGCGTCGTGGGGCGGGGGCGACGGTTCCGACTGGTTCTGGGAAAGGATGGAGCCTCACCTCGAACTCCAGGCGGACGGCGTCGGGCTCCTGGTGGACGGCCGGATGGCGCAGGCGTTTGCCCGGGACTGCACGCCGGCCGAGGTGGTCGTATGGACCGGAAGTGACGGGAAGACGCTGCTCCTGCCCTGGACGCAAACGTCAAGCGGGTTGTGCGCCAGCGCCATCGTACTGCCGCACGACGTTCCTTCCGTGCGGGCGGCGGCGATGACGGTGGGCGAGTATCTGGCGGATCGGGTCGGAGAACGCCGGCCGGCGATCCGTTCCGACTTCGACGTGTATCTCGTCGACAACCGCCTGGTCTACGTGAGGGAGCCGTGCGGACCGGAAGACGCCGACGCGCCGTTCTTCCTGCACGTGGCGGCGGTCGATCCGGACGACCTGTCCCCCGCGCGGCGGGGGCACGGTTTCGACAACCTCGACTTCGGGTTCAACGTCTACGGCGGCGGGCCCGGCGTAAGAGTGGGCGGGACGTGTCTGGTGGAAGTCCGTCTCCCGGAATATGACGTCGCGGCGATCTTGACCGGCCAGACCGTGGTGGAGGAGGGCGGTTTCCGCCAGCTCTGGGAGGAGGAGATCCGCGTCGGGCCGGACGGGGCGGCGATGGGCGAGCATCTGGCGGGTCGGGTCGAGGGCCGCCGTCCGGCGATCGACTCCGACTTCGACGTGCACCTCGTCGACGGCGCCTTGATCTACGTGAAGGAGTCGTGCGGACCGGAAGACACCGACGCGGCGTTCTTCCTGGCCGTGGAGGCCGTCGATCCGGACGACCTCCCCGCCGCGCGCCGGGGGCACGGGTTCGACAACCGCGACTTCCGGTTCGCCGGGCGGGGCGCGCGGTTCGACGGCGCCTGCCTGGCGGAGGCCCCTCTCCCGGAATACGCCGTCGCGGCGATCATGACCGGCCAGGTCGAAGTCGTGGACGGCGGTTATCGCCAGCTCTGGGCGGGCGAGATCCATCTCGGGCCGGACGAGGCGGAGGTGGGCGAGCGTCTGGCGGGCAGGATTGCGGGCCGCCGTCCGGCTATCGAGTCCGACTTCGACGTGTACCTCGTGGACAACACCTTGATCTACGCGAAGGAGTCGTGCGGACCGGAAGACGTCGATGCGGCGTTCTTTCTGGCCGTGGAGGCCGTCGATCCGGACGACCTTCCCGGCCCGCGGCGGGGGCACGGTTTCGACAACCTCGACTTCCGGTTCGACGAGCGGGGCGCGCGGTTCGACGGGGCCTGTCTGGCCGCGGCTCGTCTCCCGGAATACGGCATCGCAGCGATCAGGACCGGCCAGGTCGAGGCGGTGGACGGCGGCTTCCACCATCTCTGGGAGGGCGAGATCCGTCCCGGGTCGGACTGAAGAATGGACGGCATGTCTGCTGAAGGACCGGTGGATCACGCCCCGGTTCCCCGCGCCCGGTACGCGGCGTTGCGCAACGCGCCGTTCGCCCTGTTCGTCGGCGGCATCCTCGCCTACGGGGCGGCGTTCGCCTGGTACATGCTCGACCGCTTCGATCTCGTCAACCTGATCCGCGACGTCAATTGGGACGATTCGTTCTACTATTTCCAGATTGCCTGGCACCTGGCCGAGGGCCGGTTCTCGACCTTCGACGGCGGCCTCACCCGGACCAACGGCTACCACCCGCTCTGGCTGCTTCTGATCACGCCCTTCTACTGGGTGTTCGACAAGACGGAGGCACTGTTCGCGATCAAGGCGTTCGAGGTCATGCTGGTCGCCGGGGGCGTGGCCCTGGCCGCGGGCGCGGCCCGGGTGGCGCGCCTGCCGTGGATCCTCCTGTTCGCGGCGCTGCCGGCGCTCTACGGGAATACGGCCCTGTTCTGGGGGATGGAGGCGGCCGCGGCGCTGTTCCTGCTGGGGCTGTTCCTGCTGGCCGTCTGTCTCTTCGCGCGGGACCCGGCGCGGTGGCGGTGGCCGCTGGCGGCGGCGGCCTTCGCGCTGCCCTGGGCGCGCCTGGAGTACGCGGCCATCGCGATGGCCGCGACGGCCGTGCTGTGCCTTCTGGAACGGTCATGGCGGGACGGCTCGGAACGGGCCAGGGCGGGCATTCCGGTGCTCGCCGCCGGCGCAAGCCTCCTGGTGTATTTCGCGTACAACGCGGTCGTCTTCGGCGGCATCGTGCCGGTGAGCGGAGCGACCAAGGAGTTCTGGTCGCAGAACGAGTGGAACGGCGGATACAGCCTGATCGAGAACACCCGGGCTTATCTGCGATCGGGTTTCTTCGACGATGAACTGCTGATCGCGCTGGAGGTCTGCGTCTACGCGGCGGTGGTCTGGTGGTTCTCGCGCCGCACCCGCGGCCGCGACGACCGGCTGCTGCTGGCCTTTCTGGTGGGGGTGTTCGGCCTGGCGGCGGGCCATCTCGCCAAGTTCGCGCAGAGCGTTCTCACCGTGCATCCCAGGTTTGGAGGCGCCACCTGGTATTTCGTTCCGGCGTACCTGATGGAGGTGCTCGTCGTTCCCGCAAGATGTTACGTCGCCATCTGGTTCGTGCGCCGCGTCCTCGGGCCGGAACTGCGCCGCGCGTCCAGGATTCCGGGCCTGGGGATCGCCGCGATCGGAGCGGTCTTCCTGTTCGCGGCGGCGGACTACGGCGCTCCGTTCCGGTACGTCGACTGGCACCGCGATGCGACCTACCGCTACCGGCAGGTCAGTACCTACCTGGGTACGATGGTCACGGATCGCGTGCTGCCCGAGGGCGCCGTGGTCGGGTCGCGGGACAGCGGCACGATGGGGTACTTCTCGCGCGTCCCGGTGATGAACGTGGACGGCCTGGTCAATTCCTGGGACTACCTGCGCGCGCAGAAGGAAGGGACCGTGAACGCATTCTTCTCGCGGCACGGGATTACCCACTTCGCCAATGACGCCCATCTCGCCTACCTGCCGGACGACCACGTCATTCTCTTCGAAGGTCCGCCGTATGACGAGAGGGTTCTCCAGTTCGCGCTCTGGCTCGACGGGCGGATCCATGACTGGGGTGGGGGCGATCTTTCCGACTGGTTCTGGGAAAGGATGGAGCCCCACCTCGAATTCCAGGCGGACGGCATCGGGCTCCTCGTGGACGGCCGGATGGCGCAGGCGTTCGTCCGGGACTGCACGCCGACGCAGGCGGCGGTATGGACCTGGGGTGACGGGAGGACGGTGCTCCTGCCCTGGACGCAAGCGGCGGCGGGTTGCGTCAGCGCCATCGTACTGCCGCCCGACGCCCTTCCCTCCCCGCGAGTGGCGGCGATGACCGCGGGCGAGTATCTGGCGGATCGGGTCGGAGGACGCCGTCCGGCGATCCGCTCCGGCTTCGACGTGTACCTCGTCGGGAAACGTCTGGTCTACGTGAAGGAGTCGTGCGGACCGGAAGACGTCGCCGCGCGGTTCTTCCTGGGCGTGGCGCCGGCCGATCCGGACGACCTTTCCGAGCCGCGCCGCCCGTACGGTTTCGACAACCTCGACTTCGGGTTCAACGTGTACGGCAGCGGGCCCGGCGTAAGAGTGGGCGGGACGTGTCTGGTGGAAGTCCGTCTCCCGGAATATGACGTCGCGACGATCACGACCGGCCAGTCCGTGGCCGAGGAGGGCGGTTTCCGCCAGCTCTGGACGGAGGATATCCGCGTCGGACCGGACGGGGCGGCGCTGGGCGAGCATCTGGCGGGTCGGGTCGAAGGCCGCCGTCCGGCGATCGAGTCCGACTTCGACGTGCACCTCGTCGACGACACCTTGATCTACGTGAAGGAGTCGTGCGGACCGGACGACGTCGACGCGGCGTTCTTCCTGGCCGTGGAGGCCGTCGATCCGGACGACCTCCCCGCCGCGCGCCGGGGGCACGGTTTCGACAACTTCGACTTCCGGTTCGACGGGCGGGGCGCGCGGTTCGACGGCGCCTGCCTGGTGGAGGCCCCTCTCCCGGAATACGACGTCGCGGCGATCATGACCGGCCAGGTCGAAGTCGTGGACGGCGGTTTCCACCATATCTGGGAGGGAGAGATCCGTCCCGGGTCGGACGAGGCGGAGGTGGGCGAGCGTCTGGCGGGCAGGGTTGCGGGCCGCCGTCCGGCGATCGAGTCCGTCTTCGACGTGTACCTCGTGGACAACACCTTGATCTACGCGAGGGAATCGTGCGGACCGGAAGACGTCGATGCGGCGTTCTTCCTGGCCGTGGAGGCCGTCGATCCGGACGACCTTCCCGGCCCGCGGCGGGGGCACGGTTTCGACAACCTCGACTTCCGGTTCGACGAGCGGGGCGCGCGGTTCGACGGGGCCTGTCTGGCCGCGGCTCGTCTCCCGGAATACGGCATCGCAGCGATCAGGACCGGCCAGGTCGAGGCGGTGGACGGCGGCTTCCACCATCTCTGGGAGGGAGAGATCCGTCCCGGGTCGGACTGAAGAATGGACAGCCCTTCGTGTGGCCGATCAACCGCGACGGAACCGAATAGATCCGGCCGCCGACCCGAATCGTGCTCCACTTCCGCACCCGGCACCGGAACGTCGTGTGCTCCGGAATCCGGACCCGCGGCAACGGGGGCGGCTGGTCGCAGGATCAGGACCGGCTCCGCCGTCCGGTAGCGGCGCGTTTCGCATCGGGAGGCGCCGCGGCGCGGCCGGGGTGGTTTCCCGGCGCCGTTCTTGCGCCGACCCCGGGGTCGGCGTCGGGCCGGCGGCGCCGCGGCTCTGCCGGGGCGGTTCCCCGTCCCCACGCCGAGACCCACGCGGCGCCGAGGCGCGCCCACGCGCCGGCCGCGTGGGCCGCCCACAGCGTCGGCTGCAGGGCCCAGTGGGCGACCTGCGCCGGTCCGGTCTCGCGCCGCGTGTAGGTGACCGCCTGCTTCGGGGGCGACAGCAGGGCCTCGCCGACCAGCACTTCCTCGCGCTTCTGGTTGAGGCACACGGTCTTCAGCCGCACCCGGTTCCGGTCCGCCAGCCGTTCCACGACCTCGACCCGCGCGGTGATGCGGTCGCCGAAGTAGACCGGCCGCGTGAACGTGATCCGCTGGCTGACGTAGATGCAGCCGGGTCCGGGGAGCTTCGTGCCCAGCACGGCGGAGATCAGGGCCGCCGTCCACATGCCGGGCACGATCGGCTTCTCGAACCGGGTCGATGCCGCGTATTCGTAGTCCTGGTGAATGGGGTTGTGGTCGCCGATGGAGTCGATGAACTCCGCCACGTCCCCGGCGGTGGCGACGCGGGTCAGTTCCGCGCGGTCGCCGACGGCGGTGTCCTGTAAGGGGAGTCCTCGCATCCGTCTCCGTCTCTCGGGTCGGTCCGGGCGGGCCGCGGCGGCCGCCGCCGGGCGCGCGGAGAGGCCGTCACGCCGACCGTTTCGGCGTCTTCCCGGCGGCGCCGCCGGTCTTCCGGCGGGCCGGCCGGCGCGGTCGGGGCTGGTCGTCGGCCGGCGCCGCCGCCGGCCGGTTCCCGAGGGCGTCCAGCTTGTCCTCCAGCGCCTCGAACCGGTCTTCGAGGTCCATCAACTGCCGTGACAGGCCGACCACCTGGTCGCGGGACGGCAGTCCGAGCGCGTCGATGGCGGCCTTCGTGGAGTGCTCCGCCGCCTGCCGGGCCTTGCCCTGGACGGTCAGGAACTGGTCGAGGGTCCGGCCGAGGGCCTCCGCGAACGCCTCGGTCCCCATCGCCTGCTCGAGGGCCCGGCTCCACGCCGCGATCCAGTCGTCCAGGAACCGCTTCCACTGGGCGAGCACCTGGGGATCGACGGGGCCGGTTCCCGGGAACGGAGCCGAGGCCGTCGGGCCGAGGTTCGTGAACTGCCGCCAGAACTGCGCCGGGTCCGGCGGGGGCGGGACGTGGCCCTGGCCCGCCATCTGCTGGACGGTCCTGATCCACGCCTCCGTGCCGGCCTCCACCTGCTTCCGCCACGCCGCGAACAGGTCGTCGCGGTCCGAACCGGAGTCTGCCATGTCGATTCTCCCGCGGCCGTCACGACCGCGCCCCGAGCCAGTCCGCCACGTGCGGCCAGCAGTCGCGGGACGCGCTGCGCCCCGCGATGAGCGAAATGTGCCCGCCGGGCAGCTCCAGGTACTCCTTGTCCCGGCTCCCGGCCAGATCGACGAGCGCCTTCACCCCCCGCGGCGGCGCGATGTTGTCGTCGCGGGCCCCGACCACGAGCAGGGGACAGGTGATGCCGCCGACGTCGACCCGCTTCCCGTCGAGCCGCAGCGTGCCCCGGGCCAGGCGGTTCTCCTGGTAGAAGTCGGTGACCCACTGCCGGAAGAACTCGCCGGGGAACGGCACGTACTCGGAGGCCCACTTCTGCAGCGCCCGGTAGCCTTCGAGATAGCGGGGGTTCCAGGCGTTCCACCACAGGTTGAGACCGGTGCTCAGGTCCATGGTGGGGCGGAGCAGCTTGAAGCCGAGCTGCACCATCTCGGCCGGCATCTGCCCCAGGGTGTCGACCAGCTTGTCGACGTCGAAGTGCCGCGCGTCGAGCCAGCGGCCGAACAGCCCGGCGTGGGCGAAGTCGATCGGGCCGGCGAGGTTGACGAGGTTGCGGACCGGGAAGTCGGGGTGGGAGCCGAGGAAGCTGACCGCGAGCGGCGCCCCCATGCAGTAGCCCACCACCGAGCAGGCGTCGGCGTCGGCGTCGGCCAGGACCTTCCGCCCCATGCGGGGCAGGATGCGGGTGGCGCAGTCGGCGAACGTCAGGTGGTCGTCCTCGGGGCCGAAGACCCCCCAGTCGAGCAGATAGAACGGGAACCCCTGCTCCACCATGTACCCGATGAAGCTGGCCTGGGGCAGGAGGTCGAAGACGGTGGGGCGGCTGATGCCGAGGTTGGGCACGAAGAGCACCGGCGTGCGGTGGCGGGCCTCGCCCTCGTAGCGGTACAGGCGCGCCTTGTGCTTGCGGTGGACCTCGCGGCGGGGGCTCTGCCCGAGGGCCGGCCCGCCGGCCTCCGCCGCGAGCGCGCCGAGGTTGCACACGCGCTGGAACGTGCGCTCGATCTCGGTCTGCCAGGCCGACCAGACGTTCTCGGCGGGGGTGGACTGCACCGGCATGCGGGTCTCCTCCACGGCACGAATGCCCGGCGCGGGCGTGCGCCGGGGCCGGCCCGGTTCGCGTCGTCGGCCGCGCCGGCGCGCCGGACCCGCGCCGCCCGGGAGCCGCGGCGCCAAGCGGGTTCCCGGGCCGGCCCGACGGACGTCGGCGCCGGCGGGCGGTCTCTACGCGGCGGTCCGGGCCCCGGCCTTCGCCCTGGTCGTGGTCCGGGCCCCCTTCGGCGCCGCGTCGGCCGCGCGTTCGGTCCACATCTGCGCCCAAGCCGACTGGGCCGCGCTGACCTTCTCGACCGACTCCTGCCACGCCGCGAACAGCTTCTGGTTCTCGTCGTCGATGGTGCCGAGCATCTTCACCGGCACGGCCTTGCGGACCATGCCGAAGCAGCACTCCCAGAGCTCGTTCTGGGCCTCGGTCCAGCGGGCGCCCAGGGCCCGGGTCTGCTCGGCCCAGTCCAGCAGGTCGCGGGGGACGCCGGGGACGGCCGACGCGCTGTCGGCGATGCTGCGCATCACCGCGTTCTGCGTCTCGAGACCGTTCTTGACGGCCGCTTCCCAGGTGTCGACGGCCTTCCGCCACGTCTCCGCGAGCTGGGCCTGGCCGGCCTGCTGCTCCGCCGCCTCGGCCCAGGCGCTCCAGAGTTTCTTCTGGGTGTCCGTCCACGCCTGCAGCACCTCGTCGGTCTGTCTGGTCCAGTTGATCATGGATTCTCCTCGAAAACGAAGGGCGCGAGCCCGAGCCGGGCGTCCGCGCGCCGCCCGCCGTCCGGCTCGCGGGGGGCGGCGCCGAGGATGGTAACAAGGGTTGCTAACTTTTGCAAGCGTTTTTTGGGGCGGAACCGCCCGCGCCGCGGCGCACCGGCCTTCAGCCGGCGGCGTCGTTCACCTTGCGGAACGACTCGTACATCTCCACGAGCACTTCACGCTGGCGGGCCGACAGACGGGGGTCGCGGCGCACGGCCTCGACGACGCCGCTCGCCGCGCCGTCCGACGGGTCGAGGATGCCGGCCTGGGCGTACAGCGTCTCGGCCGAGAGCTCCAGCCCGTCGGCGAGCGCCTTGAGGACGAAGCTGCTGGGGTTCCGGAGCCCGCGTTCGATCTGGCTCAGATAGGCGTTCGAGATGCCGCACAGGTCGGCGAGCTGGCGCACCGACAGGTGGCCCAGCTCGCGCTGGCGGCGGATGAACTCGCCGAGGCCGACGTCCGGACCGGATCGCCTGGCGGTCATGGGCGCCGCCGGCCTACATCTCCAGACCGCCGTTGACGGCGAGGACCGCGCCGGTGATGTAGCCGGCGTCGTCCTCGAGCAGGAAGCGCACGCAGCGCGCGACCTCCGACGCCTGTCCCAGACGGCCCACGGGAATGCGGCCGACGATGGCCGCGAGGACCTCCCTGGGGACCGAGGCGACCATCTCGGTCTCGATGAACCCGGGGGCGACGCAATTGACGGTGATCCCCTTGCGCGCGACCTCGAGGGCGAGGCTCTTGGTGAAGCCGAACTGACCGGACTTAGACGCCGCGTAGTTCGCCTGGCCGACGTTGCCGCTCTGGCCGATGACCGAGCTGATGTTGACGATGCGGCCGCTCCGGCGCTCGACCATGTGGTCGAGCACCGCCTTGATCATGTAGAACGCGCCGGAGAGGTTCACCCGGAGGACCGCGTGCCAGTCGTCGACGGTCATCTTGCGCACCGTCTTGTCGAGGTTGATGCCCGCGTTGTTGACCAGGAAGTCGATGCGCCCGTGCGCGTCGAGCACTTCGCGGACCACGCGCTCGCAGGCCTCGGGCTCGGCGACGTTGCCCTGGTGCAGCGATATCGAGCGGCCCTGCGCCCGCAGGCCCGCCGCCAGCGTCTCCGCCGTCTCCGCCCCCCGGTTGTAGCCGGCCGCTACGTGGGCGCCGGCCTCGGCCAGGCACTGCGTGATGGCGGCGCCGATGCCGCGGCATCCCCCGGTGACGACGGCGACCTTCCCTGTGAACATCCTGGTTCCTCCGCGCCGCTTCCGGGAGGCGCTGCCGAAGGGTAACACGGCCGCCCGCGGGACCCGGGCCGCCTGTGGTGAACGCCCGGCGTCCGCCCCCGTCCGCGGCGGACGTCAGCCGCCGAAGGCGGCTTCGACGTCCGCCGACGACGAGGTGCGGGCCGGGGCCGGCGGCGCGGGAGCGTCGGGCGCCGGCGGTCCCGCCCGCTCCGGCGCCACGACGGCCGGATCGATGCGCAGCACCGCGTATCCGGCGACGGCGCCGGCTCCGAAGCCGGGCGTGAACACGCGGGTCGGGGTCGAGAGCGCGCCCTCGCGGACGGCGTCGTGGATCGCCAGGGGAATGCTGGCGGCCGACGTGTTGCCGACCCGGGCGATGTTGAAGTACATCCGCTCGCGGCCGAAGCCGGCCTGCTCGGCCAGCTCGATCACCATCCGCTTGTTGGCCTGGTGCGGAACGATCAGGTCGATGGCGTCGACGAGGGTCCCCGGCCGGCCGTCGGGATGGGGCAGGGCCTGCAACTCTCCGAGCATCTGCTCGAGGTAGCGCCTTACGAGCGCCTTGACCTCGGGCCCGTAGACGGTGATGTCGCAGCCGAACTCGACGTTCGGCCAGATGATCGAGTTCACCTGGCTCTCGGGGCCGCTGGCGTAGGTCTGCAGCACGTCCACGTCTCCGGGCGCGCCGGCGGGGGCCGGACCCACGACGAGGGCGGCCGCGCCGTCGCCGAAGATCATGCGCGACGTGCGCACGCTGCCCACCTTGTCGGAGAACTTCTCGGCGCACACCAGCAGGATCGGACGGCCGACCTCCGGCAGGATGCGGACGGCGTCGGCCAGTCCGTAGGGGAAGCCGGCGCAGGCCGCCACGAGGTCGACCGAGGCGTGGGTCTGGAACATGCCGAGCTGTCCGGACAGCCACGTGGCGGCGGAGGGCAGGAGCCGGGTGTTGGTGCAGGTGCAGAAGATGACGGCGCCCATCTCCTCCGGCGCGCGCCCGGCCGCGGCCAGCGCGTTCGCGGCGGCGTCGAGCGCGAGGTGATCGAGGCCGCCCTCGGTGTAGCAGCGGCTCTCGATGCCGGTCTTGGCCGCGATCTCGGCCGCGCTCATCGGCGACCAGTTGGAGGCCGAGTTGCGGATGATGTCGTCGTTGGTGCATCGGAGCTCGCCGCGCCGGACGGCGAGGGCCTCGATGCGCGGCTGCACGGGGAACCGGGACCGCACCAGCACCGGCGCGAGCGGGGCGGCCGGCGGCCGCGGCGGGGCGGCCGGGGGGATGCGGGGCCGGCGCCGCTCGCCGTTCTTCACGCGCCGGATGAAGTCCAGCACGTCCCCGTGGCGGGGCTGGTAGACGACCACGACGTCGTCGTCCTTCAGCGCCCCCACCGGGGTCAGCCGGGTCTCGGAGCGGTCCCACGGATACTGGTTGTGCAGGGTCATCGTCCAGCGCCGCAGGGCCTCGAGCTCCGGCACGCTCTCGTGGCAGTCGAGGATCTCCCCGAGACCGAACCGGGGATAGTCGGGCTCGTACGACCCGAGGCGGCACACGCGCTGCGAGCCGGCGGCTATCGCCTCGGCGACCGTCGGCTTGATCGCCGGCAGGTCGGTCGCGTGGTGTCGCTTGTGGCGGAATACGTCGAACAGCATGCGGAACAGCTCGTGCTCTACCTCGGGCGACCACGCCGCGGGCAACCGGCGGTAGCAGGCCTCCACCGCCGCGACCTTGCGTTCGCCGTCCTCCCAGGGAGTCAGGGCCGGGAGGAAGACGTCGTCGCGGCGCCGGGGCACGTCGCGCCACCGGATCGGCCGCTTCTCGTACATCGTGATCACGTAGCGGTTCATCCAGAACAGGTGCAGTCCCAGATCGCGCAGCAGCTCGTATCGATTGGCGTACCGGCCCGATTCCGCCCGCGCCGCTATCTCCGAGCCCGTCGGCGCCTTGACTTCGAAGTCGCGCCGCACGATGGCCGCGAGGTCCTCGACGGTGTCGATGGCCGAGAAGTCCGGTTCGGGAAAGAAGTTGGACGGGAAGACGAGGCGGCGGTGCGAGTTCACGACGAACGGCTTCATCTCCATGTGTTCTCCAGCCCCCCGCCCGGGCGTCCGCGGGGGCTTCCCGGGCGGGTCCGGGGCCGGGCCCGACGCCGTCTCCCGGGCGTCGTCATGCGGCGCCGCCGGGCCCGGGAGGGCATGTCGGTACAGGGTTTTGCAAACATCGCGCCATGTATCGTCCGTCCGATCCGCCCGGGAAACGGACGCGGAAACTCCGGGGCGGGGCGCGGCGATCCACACCCCTGTCCGGATCCGCCGGCCCGGATCTACATTCTTGCAGGTCGGTCGAGGGAGGGGACGCCGCCATCGCCGGCGTTCCCGACCGGCGCCGCGCGGCGGGCGCCGGCGGGCCGCGTCAACGGCCGATGGCGAACAGCTCGTCCGCGGTCCGGATGTACCAGACGCCGTCGACCAGGGCCGGCGAGGCCAGGGTGGGGGCCCCGACGTCGTTGACGTGCAGCAGCTCGAACTCCGGACCGGTCCTGAGCACGAAGGTCAGGCCCTCGTCGTTGGTGACGAACAGCTTGTCGTCGACGACGACCGGCGACGCCGAGATGCCCTCGCGCCGCGGCCGCCCCAGGCGCTCCTGCCACACCGTCTCGCCGGTCCGCGCGTTCAGGCACGTGACGATGCTCGACATGTCGTTGATCTGGTACAGGTAGTCGCCGTACACCACCGGAGACGGTACGAACGGCGACCCGCGGGTGGTCCTCCACGCGACGCGGGCGCCGGTGACGTCGCCGCGGCCGCCCGGCCGGATCGCCAGCGTCGGCCCCGCCCGGCCCGAGGCGCAGTAGACCAGCCCGTGTCCGACCACGGGGGTCGGGATGACCTCGCGCAGCATGCCGTCGCAGCGCCACCGCTCCTCGCCGGTCGACGGGTCGTAGGACCGGACGAACCGCTGGCTGCTGACGATGAGCTCGTCGTGGTCGCCGACGCTGACGGCGATCGGCGTGCCCCAGCCCACCCGCGCCGTCCGCTCGGTCCGCCACCGCGTCTCGCCGGTGCGCGCGTCGAGGGCGATGACGAACGCGCCGCCGTTCTGGTCCTGGTAGATGATGACGCTGTCGCGATAGAGGAGCGGCGACCCGGCGGGGCCGTGGTAGTTGTCGATGCGGCCCAGGTCGCGGTGCCACACGACGTTGCCGTCGAAGTCGACGGCCAGCAGGCCCCGGCTGCCGAACGAGGCGTACACCCGCTCGCCGTCGGTGGTCGCGGTCGCCGACGCGGGGCTGTTCTTGCCGTGGTGTCGCTCGGCCGGGCCGTTGGGGGCGTCGGCCTGCCAGAGCAGCGCCCCGTCGCTCCGGCGGAAGCTCAGAATCGACACGCGCCGGCCCTGGTCCTGCGACGTGGTCAGAAAGATGCGGTCGCCCCACACGATCGGCGAAGAGTGCCCCCGGCCGGGCACGGGCCGCTTCCACAGGACGTTGACGGTGTCCGACCAGCGGTCGGGGTATCCCGTGTCCTCGACCACGCCCTGCCCCGAGGGGCCCCGCCAGCGCGGCCAGTAGCGGGCGCCGTCGCCTTCCGGCGGGACGATGCGGACGCCGGCCGGGTCCTGGGCGCCGGCCGGCGGCGCCAGGGCCGAGAGCGCGCCGAGGGCGAGGGCCAGGGCGGCGAGACGGCGGGGGGTGGTGTCGCTCCGTGTCACGGGGCTTGCTCCTGACTAATGGCTCATGGCGTAGAGCAGGACGTTGATCCCGAGCCCGTAGCCGTCGGGCGAGAACTGGCGGAAGTACCGCGGGTCCTCACCCTCGCGTTCCCAGGCGTCGGCGACGTCGGTGTTGTGCGACATCAGCACGAGAATGCGTCCATGCTCGTCGGTGATGGCGCGCAGGTGCGCTTCCGCGCTGTCGCTGCCGCGCTCGGACGTGACCCCGCCGCTGCGCCACCAGAACTGGATCGCGGTGATCTGCGGCACTTCGTCCAAGTACATCAGCGCGCGGAACACCGGATGGTCCGGCGGCAGGTCGCGGATGGGGTAGTCGGCGGGGGGAAGCACCCGGCTGATCTCCGACTGCCAGTGCCGCCAGGCGGCGGTGCCCCAGAAGTCGTCGACCCAGAGGAAGCCGCCCTTCAGCAGATAGTCGCGGAGCCGCGTGGTCTCCGCCGCGCTCAGGCCGATGGTGCCGGCGTCGGCGGCCATGATGAACGGACAGTTGAACAGCTCGCGGTCGGTGAGCGACACCACCCAGTGGTTCGGCTCGCCCCGGCGGTCGAGGCTCACCCGGGCCGTCGTCAGGTCCGAGAACCGGAACATCAGGTTGATGCCCGCGTAGGGATAGTCGGTGATCCAGCCCATGCCGAGCGCCTCGTAACGCACGCTGCGGTACATCAGCTTGCAGAACGCGAAGTCGCGATCGGGCATGGAGGGGGGCGGGTAGCGCGGAGGCATGTTGCCCTCGCCGAAGAACCGCTGGGCGCCCGCCGCCGCCGCGAGCGAAGCCGCCAGCCCGATCGAGAGCAGCAGGGCGGTCCCGGCCGGGAGACGGCGCCGCGCGACACGCATCTGGCGATCCCTCCGCCCCGGGTGTCCCCGGGCTTCCCGGCGGGCGGCGTCCGCGACGACGCCCGGCCGTCCGACCAGACCCTTATATCACGGGGAGGTCTCCCGGCGCCGCGCGCCGGGGCCGGCCGCGGCGGCGCCGCCCGGCCCGCCGTCGGGGGCCGCGCGGCGTGAGCACGGCGTCCCCGGCGGTCGTCCCGCCGGCCGGCGTGTTGCGCGCCGGCTCCATTTGCGTCAGCATTGGCAGGAGGGAGGAGGGCGATCATGGCGCTTCGAATCAACCAGCGGGACGAAGGTCCGGTGACGATTCTCGACCTCGCCGGGAAGCTGACCGGGGAAGCGGGGGAGACCCTCGCGGACCGCGTCGACGGTCTCGTCGGGGCGGGGCGTAACCGGCTGATCCTGAATCTCGGCGGCGTGTCCATCATCGACAGCGCGGGGCTCGGCCGGCTGCTGTCGATGCGCAGCACGGTCGTGAACGGGGGCGGCCAGCTCAAGCTCCTCAACCTCGCCGAGAAGGTCGAGGACCTGATAGTGACCACGAAGCTCGAGATGGTGTTCGACTCGTTCCGCTCGGAGGCGGACGCGCTGCAGAGCTTCGCGTAGCGGCCGTGGCGGATCCCCGTGCGGCGCCTCGGAAATCCGGCCGCGCGGCCTCGTCGAGCGCCGGGGGGCGTCCTCGGGGAATGGACCGCCGGCCCGGCGGTCGATGGCGGCCCGTGGCGGATCCCCGCGTGGCGCCGCGCCCGAATGGCGCCCGCGGGCCGGGAGCGCCCGCCTGACAAGGCGTGAGTAAGGGCGCATGACTTCCGCCCCGGGCCGACAGGCCGCAGCCCGGGACGACGAGGTGGCCGCGGGCGGTCAGGACGGACCATGACACGAACACGGAGCCGGACGTGGTGGAGCGTTCCCGCGATGATCGTCGCCGCGGCGGCGGGCGGGGCGGACGCGCAGGACTGGCCGCAGTTTCTCGGGCCGGCGCGGGACGGCCGCTACACCGGCGCGCCGCTGGCCGTCGACTGGTCCGACGGCGCCCCCCGCCGCCTGTGGTCCCGGCCGGTGGGGGCCGGCTTCGCGGGTCCGGCGGTGGCCGGCGACCGCCTCATCCTGTTCCACCGCGTGGGGGGGCGGGAGGTCGTCGAGGCCCTCGACGCGGCGACCGGCGGGGTCCTGTGGCGTTACGACTATCCGACCACCTACCGCGACGATTTCGGGTTCGACGAGGGGCCGCGGTCGGTGCCCGTCGTGCGCGGGGGGCGGGTGTACACGTTCGGCGCGCAGGGCCAGCTCCACGCCGTCGACGTCGAGACCGGCGCCGGCGTCTGGCAGGTGGACACCCACGCCCGCTACGGCGTTCGCAAGGGCTTCTTCGGGGCGGCGGGGTCGCCGCTGGTCGAGGACGGACGGGTCATCGCGAACGTCGGCGGGCGCCGCGGCGGCATCGTCGCGTTCGATGCCGCCACCGGCGACGAGCTGTGGACCGCGACCACCCACGAAGCGAGCTACTCGTCGCCGGCCGTCGGCGCCTTCGGCGGGCGGCGCACGGCCCTCGTCTTCACCCGCAACGGGCTCGTGGGCCTCGACCCGGCCTCGGGCGAGGTGCGGTTCGAGAGGCGGTGGCGCTCCCGCCTGGGGGCGTCGGTGAACGCGGCCACGCCGCTGGTGCTCGGCGACCGCGTATTCATCTCCGCCAGCTACGGCACGGGCGCCGCCCTGCTGCGCGTCGAGGGCGGGACGCTGGCCGAGGAGTGGTCGGGCGACGACCGCATGACCAACCACTACGCCACCGCCGTCGAGCACGACGGCGTGCTGTACGGCTACCACGGCCGGCAGGAGTACAGCCCGAGCCTGCGGGCCGTCGATGCGCGGTCCGGCGCGGTCCGCTGGAGCGAGGACCGCTTCGGCGCGGGCACCGTCACCCTCGCCGGCGACCTCCTCGTGATTCTGCGCGAGAGCGGCGAACTGGTGCTGGCCGAGGCGGCCCCCGACGCGTTCCGGCCGCTCGCGCGGGCGGCGATCCTGCCCGGCGTGGTGCGCGCGTACCCCGCGCTGGCCGCCGGCCGCCTCTACGCGAGGAATACGGACACCTTGGTCGCCATCGACCTCCGCTGACCGGTGGCGGGCCGGCGGCGTGAGCGGCTCCTTCTACGGGCGCACTGATCGACGGAAACAAAGCGCCTTGGAGCGGCTGGCGTCATGGAGTAGGGGAGTGAGTGGCCATGTGGTTGGCCACGGCATTGGGAGATTGGCTCCGTAGCGCGACATCGATCCCGAAGTGCCCGGATGCCGACTTTCACTTTCACCACGGGCTGCTATGGTACTCGACCGTCACCACGACACTGGACCTTCCGGCTGCGACTTCGGGTTCGGAGGTGGCCGCAATCCGCCGCCCGTCCAAAAGGGCGTCCGGCGCCCGTTTCGGACCTGAACGTGACCGGCGGAGCGGCGCGCGGGGGCGCCGCTATCGGAATACCTCGTCCAGGTCGGCGGCGAAACCGGGCAGCGTCGGCGAAGTCAGCGTTTGTCCCTTGCCGTGGACGGCGGCGACGTCGAAGCCGCCGGCGCCCGGCGTCAGGACCGTCACCGTTCCGGCGTCCGGGTCCACGAGCCAATATTCCCTGACGCCGTGCGCGGCGTACAGGGCGCGCTTGAGCTTCCTGTCCCGATCGGCGGTGGACGGCGACAGGATCTCGACGACGAGGTCCGGGGCTCCCCGGACGGCGTCGCCTTCGCGGAGGATGCTTCTTCGTTCCCGGGAAACGAAGATCAGGTCCGGCCGCACCACGTCGGTCGGCGACAGCATCACGTCGCACGGAGGGCAGAAGACTTCGCCGAGGCCCCGCTCGTTCACGAACGTGTGGACCAGCGACGAGAGCCGGGTGTTTATTCTCTGATGCCTCAGATCCGGTGCGGGGGCCATGACCAGCTCGCCGTCCAGGAGCTCGCAACGACTGTCGTCGGGGGTGTTCAGGTAGTCGTCGTAGGTGAACCTGGTTGCCGGGTTCGGGATGAGCATGGTTCGCAATTCCTTCCCGCTGCCGAACCTGCCGGCGGGCCGAACCGATCGCGCCCGCCAATCGCCGCTGCGCGACTTGCGGTCGCGCTGGAAGTTCCGCCGACCGCGAAATCCCGCGGCGGCGCGACCTGGTGACCGCGTTCTGCGGCTGCGCCGGGTATCCAACCAGCCCTGTACAGGGAGTCAGCGCCCCCTTGCGGGAGTTCCACGGCGCAGACTCCGAGGCTCACTCGGGCAGGGCCAGCGCGACGTACTCGCTCGGCACGTCCTCCCAGCCGACGGTGACGACGACGTACTGCCGGCCGTCGACCATGTAGGTCATCGGCGCCGCCGTCGTGCCCCCCGGCAGCTCCATCTCCCACACGACGTCGCCGGTCAGCTTGTCGTAGGCGCGGAACGCCTTGCCGCCGGCCCCGCCCCAGATCGGCTGGAGCACCACCACGCCGGCGTTGCCGCCCTCGCCGAGGAAGACGAGCGACTTCGTGACCAGCGGCGACACCCGGCCCGGTTGTCCGAGCGGCGGCAGGTCGAGGTCCCTCAGCATCGGGTGGTCGCGCGGTCCGTCGCCGTTGGCCTTCGACCACAGTATTTCGCCGCGCTTCAGGTCGATGGCGACGAGGCGGCCGTACGGAGGCTTGAAGAGCGGCAGCTCGTTGGGGCCCTGCAGCGGCGCCAGCGTCTCGACGACGAACCGCATGTCCGAGCGGGGATGCTCCGAGGGCACGATGCCGATGACCGACTCGCTGTGGACCGACGGCACGTAGAGGATCCCCGTTTCGGGGTCGACGGCCGAGCCGCCCCAGTCGGCTCCCCCGACCACGCCCGGGATCTGCAGCGTGCCCCGCGTGCCGCCCGGCGCGTCGTCGACCAGCGACGGCGCGGTGAACAGGGGGCCGGTGACGTACTGCCGGAAGACCGCGAGCGCGTCCTGCCGGAGCGCCGGGGTGAAGTCGATGAGGTCGTCGACGGTCGTCCCCTGCTGGTCGAACGGCGGCGGCTTCGTCGGGAACGGCTGGGTCGGCGCGTACCACTCGCCCGGCACGTCGCCCGGCGGCACCGGCCTGTCTTCGATCGGCCAGACCGGCTCGCCGGTCACGCGGTCGAAGACGTAGGTGAACGCCTGCTTGCTCACCGCCGCGACCGCCTTCACCGGCTCCGCGCGCCCCTCGACCTGCAGGTCGACGACGTTGGGGGCGGCGGGGAAGTCGTAGTCCCAGATGCCGTGGCGCACGGCCTGGAAGTGCCAGACCCGCTCGCCGGTGCGGGCGTCGAGGCAGACGATGCTCTCGGCGAACAGGTTGTCGCCGGGGCGGTATCCGCCGTAGTAGTCGTTGGTGGGGGTCGACAGCGGCAGGTACACCAGGCCCAGCTCCTCGTCCGCGCTCGGCCAGGCCCACATGTTGGTGTTGCCGCTGTATTCCCACGAGGGCCGGTCTTCGTCGATCGCCGTCAGCCACGTCTCGTTGCCCGGCTCTCCCTCGCGCGGGATGGTGTGGAAGATCCAGATCTGCCGGCCGGTCCGCACGTCGAAGCCGCGCACGTCGCCCGGCGGCATCTCCTTCAGCGCCGGCATGTTCGGGTTGGTCACGTCGGTCATGGCCGAGCCGATGACCACGACGTCGCCGACCACGAGCGGCGGCGACCCCCAGCTGAACGTCTCCACCGGGCGGTCGAACCCCTGCGTCAGGTCCACCTCCCCGTCCTCGCCGAAGTCGGGATAGCGCGCGCCGGTGCGGGCGTTCAGGGCCACCAGGTACGACCCGACCACCGCGAGCACGCGGGCGTCGCCGCCTTGCGGATCGTCCCAGTACGCGACGCCGCGCGTCTGCCGCACGCGCGTGAACGGTTCGCCGCCGCGGTCGGGCGGCGTGTCGAACCAGAGCACCTCGCCCGTCTTCGCGTCGAGCGCCGCCACCGTGCCGAGGGCCGAGCTGACGTAGAGCCGGCCGTCGGCCATCAGCGGGGTGTTCTGCGAGGCGACCGGCGGCGTGAAGTCGTCGCGCCCCTCCCGCATGGCCTCCGGCAGCACCGACTGCCGCCACGCGATCCGCAGGCCGCCGACCGTCTCCCGGTCGATCTGGTCGAGCGGCGAGTACTTGGTGCCGGCCGCGTCCGACCCGTACGAGCGCCACTCCACGTCCTGTGCGTGCGCCGCGGCCGCCGCCAGGGCCACCCCGGCCGCGAACGCCGTCAGCGCCGGCGTGCGTGCGGGCGTGTTCCGCGCTTCACGTCTCGAAAATCGTGTTTTCATCGTCGTCTCGGCGGCGATCGCCGCAGGGCCACGCTCGAAGCCGCATGGCCGGACAGGTCGTCGCAGGCGCCCGCCGGTGCTCCGCATTGTATAGTCACCGGCCGCGCACCGGTCGACGGAGCGCCGCTCCTCCGCTTCCCGCGGCCACCTCGGGGGCGGCCGTTGCGGTCCGGGGCGCGGGTTTGCAGATCGCGGGCCTCGACACGCGGCTGTTGGAGCAGATTGCCGACCTGCGCACCGAGCAGCGGACACAGAACGCCGGCCTGCGTACGGAAATGGCGAACACCGAGACCGGCTCGTCCGCTGGATGGTCGGCACGGTGCCCGCGACCGGTGCGCCCACCGTCGGGATCCTGCGTTTCCTCGGCTGAGCATCGTCCCCACGTTTCTTCCCGCCCGCCCCGCTTCCGCGACCGGTCACGCCCTGCCCGTGAGCCGCCGCCAGAATCGGCGTTGCGCTGCCTTCGTCTTTCGCTCGGTCGTCAGCTACTTCCTCGACGCGTCCGGCGGCGCGACCTGCCGGCCGGCGGTGCACATGCCGCGGTAGTCGCAGCCCCGGCACTTTCTCGGCTCCGGCGTGGCTTGCAGGTCGGCGTCGCGGAGCGCCCGGGCGGCCTCGCGGGTCCTGTCCTTCACGTCGTCGATGAAGTCGTCGTCCACCGAACGCGGCTTGCGTTTCCGCTGCTCCAACTCGTAGATCTCGACGTAATCGGCGTCACGGCCGGTCAACTCCTGGTAGCCGAGCGCGTAGACGTGGAGCTGGTTCTCGGTGACGTCCTCCGCCTGCGCCCGATCGGACGACTTCAGGTCGACGATCGTCGTCTCGTTCGTATCGAGCCGGCGCACGAGGTCGATCCGGCCGTTGACGGTGACGCCGTCGCCCAGGCTGATCTCCACCTGCTTCTCCGAAAACTCGATGTTCTCGAACTCCGCGGCGTTGTCGTCGAGGTAGTTCCGCAGCACCCGTTCCGCGGATGCTTCGAGCGTCTCCCGGAGCGCCGGGTACGCGTAGGGGACGCGCACGTGGGTCTTCACCAGTTGCGCCGGGTCGACGGCATCGACGGCCTGTCCGTCGATGGCCCGCGTGTGCACGTCGGCGAGCGCGTCGTGCAACGACTTCCCGTAGCCGAGCGCCTCGTGGATCGGCGCGTTGAACCCGTACAGCACGCGGAGCTTGAAGTCGTACGGGCAGTCGAAGAAGTACTTGAGGTTGGAGAACGAGAGGACGACGTTGGCCACGCCGGCGCGGGGCGCCGGCTTCGTCCGCCTGCGCTCCGCGTAATCCGGCCGCCGCCTCTTGACGTGCTTCGAGACGAGGACGTCCTCCCAGAATTCGGATGGGTACGCATAGCGGTTGTTCTTGCCGGGCACCGGCGCCCAGGTCAGGTGCAGGAACTTCCGGCTGCGCGTCATCGCGACGTAGAAGAGCCGCCGTTCGTCCTCGAGCGTTCCCCGGAAACGCTCCGCCCCCTTGATGCCCGCGTCCGGAATCAGATGCCAGACGGTCATGCCGCCGACACGGGCCGCGGGAAAGCGGTTGCGCAGGAGCGCGGGCAGGAAGACCACCGGCCACTCCATGCCCTTCGCCTGGTGGACCGTCATGATCCGCACCGCGTCGGGGTTGGCGTACTGGTTGTCCTGCCACCCTTCCGGATAGGCGGTTTCGGCACGGTACCGGAGAAACTGGCCGAACGAGTAGTACTTGTCGGTGGGCTTGGAGTGGTGATGGATCGTTTCGTAGTCGGTGATGACCTGGCTGAACTTCCCGAGGTTGAAGAAGACGATGTCGCCGCGCCCGTTCGGCACCCGTTCCTCGCGGAGGCCGGCGTCTTCGAGAAACGCGAGAAAGACGCGCTGGATGGAGTACGTTCCCCACCGTCGCTCCGCGGCGTCCTCGATGGCGGCTCTGGCCCGGGCGGCGTTGGCCACTGCCCGCCGCAACGCGCGCGGTTCGAGTCCGAGGTCGGCGCGTCGCCACGCCCGTTTTACCGCCGCTTCGTCCACGCCGTCGCGGTGCGCCATGAAGTAGAAGAGCTGCCGCGCCGCGTCGGCCTCCGGCGCGCCGAACAGATTCGTCATGCCGGTGACGACGTACGGAATCCCCGCCGCGGCGAGCGCCGCGGTGATCGGCGCGCCGTTCTGCTTCACGCTGCGGAGCAGGACCGCCATGTCGGACCACGCCAGACCGCGTTCGGAGTCGCCGTCCCGGAACGCTACGCCGCGCAACGACCGCGCCGTCGCCGCAACGTGCTCGGCCTCTTCCTCCGGTGTGTCGAACGCGAGCGCCGCCACGTCGCCGCGCTCGGCGGTCTGCGCGCCGGCCGGCGTCATCGCCTTCTCCAGCCGTTCGTCGTTCAGTTCGATGAAGGCGCGCGCCGTGTGGACGATCCCCGCGCTGGAGCGGAAGTTCTCGTCGAGCCGGATCCGATCGACAGCGGGGTACCGATCGCGGAACGTGAGGATGTTCCGGACGTCGCTGCCCCGCCACTGGTAGATCGTCTGATCGTCGTCCCCCACCACGCAGACCCGCGCCCCGAGATCGTGCAGAGACCGGACGATCTTTTCCTGGATCGGGTTCACGTCCTGGTATTCGTCGACGATGACGTATCGGAGCCGCTCGGCGAGCCGCCGGCGCAGGTCGGCGTCGTTGGTCAGACTGTCGCCCGCGGCTTCGAGAATCGACGAATAGTCGAAGTAGCTCCGGTCCCGCAGCAGCTCCCGGTAGCGGTCGAGACCGGCGGCGACGGAACAGCCGTCCATCTGCGGTTCTTCCACCTCGGCTTCGCGGAGGATCGCCAGCGCGTTCACGTAGTGGTTGGTGTGGACATAACGCCTGAGCGGCCGCTCCTGGAGGTCCGTCGAGGTGGTCAGGCCGCTGCCGCGGCTGTGCCGGTCGACGAAGAGGGCCTGCTGGACCTCGTTCAGCACTTCGTACTTCAGGTACTCCGGCGCTTCGTCCCGCAGCAGCCCCAGACAGAAGGCGTGGATGGTCCCGACGAACATGTCGGCCATGCCGTGGATCTCGCCGAGGGCCTCCCGCGTGCGGGTGACGATGCGCTCCTTGAGCTCGGCCGCCGCCTTGTCGGTGAAGGTGAACGCGACGATGTTGCCCGGCTGCATCGATTCCGGACGCCCCGGCGTCAGCAGGCGCACGACGCGCCTGGCGACGACCTCCGTCTTGCCGGAGCCGGCGCAGGCGATGAGCTGGAGGTTCCGTCCGTCATGCTCGACGGCGCGGCGTTGGGCGTCGGTCAGGTTCATGAGACGTTCAGGCGTGCCGGACGCCAAGCGCCTGTATCTTACGGCAAAGCGTGGTGCGACCGCGAGCCGGTGCGAACCGTGAAAGAGCCGATGTGCGGCCTCGGTTGAGCATCGTACCCCCCACCGCACTTCGCGCGCGCCCCGTTCCCGGGACCGGTCACGCCCTGCCCGTCAGTCGCTTGCCGGAGTCGTTCCCGGCGTCCCCGCGCCTCGGCGGCCAGCGAGCGGCCGGACCGCCTCGAAATCGGGTATGCGCCTTACTCGTCGAACCGGATGGCGCGTATCGTTTCGCGGCGGGACGCGGGGCCAGTCCGCTCGGGCTCCGAGTCGAGGCTCATGCCCAGAACGGCACGTAGCCGGACCTCGGGCGCGGGTGGGCCGGGCGGATCCGGCGGTTGCGCAGGGCTTGCCGGATCACGCCGGAAATCTGGGCGGCGTTCCGGCGGTCGACGCCGAGCCGGTCGCGCAGGGTGGCGTTCCGCAAGCGGCCCCTGCCCAACGCAGCACGGCGTGCTGGTAGCAGGCGTGCAACCGCTCCTCCGCCGTCATGTCGGCGAAACGGCGCGGGCCGAACGGCGATGCCTGTTCTCCAGGCGTAGGGCCAGCAGGCGCTCGTCCGTCATGGTCCATCCCGCCGCGGGCCGGCCCGAGGGCGGCGATCAAAACCCGGTCAAAAAACCGTGTCTTGATGGTAACTCGTTGCGGGTCAATGGTTTGTCTTCCAATGCGGCCCCCGGGACGGGTCGATCCGGCCCTGCAATCAATTCCCGGTCAAATCCCGCGGTCCCCTCTCCAGGTCGTGAGGAGCGTCGCCGACGACCACGGTCTCGCCGGCCCGCGGCCCGGCCAGGGAGCGCATGAAGATCCGTGGGTGCGATCGCGAAGCCGCCGGCCGGATCCTGGACGACAGGCCACGTTCATCGTAACCGCCCGTGGTGGAACGCCGCGTCGCACCGAGCGCCCCGCGCGCGGTGACGGCGCTCGCCTGGCGCCAGTGTACCGCTGTCCGGAGGTGCACGCCGGATTCGTGAGACGAGTGCTCGTTGGCTGCCGGAGTTGTCTATTACGGTGTCGTTCGCGGCCTCCGGACCTCCGAACGGGTACGGACGCCGCGAGAACCAGCCGCGCCCGATGCCCCCGGCGGCGGCGTCTCACTTCTTGACGTGTCCCCCCGCCCGGAGGCCGGCGTGTCGGCGGCGCCGGATGCCGGATACAATGCCCCTCGGGGGAGACAGGCGATGAGCATCGACGCGGGCGGAATCCGAAGACGCGCGGCGGCCGCCGCGTGCGTGGCGCTCGCCGCTGCGGCCGGCGCGGCGCACGCCGGCGACTGGCCCGAGTTCCGGGGGCCGACGGGGCAGGGGCACGCGCCGGACGGCACGCCGGCGCCCCTCGCGTGGAGCGAGACCGAGAACGTCGCCTGGAAGACGCCGGTGCCGGGTCTCGGGTGGTCGTCGCCGGTCGTCGCGGACGGCCGGGTCTGGCTGACGACCGCCCTCGCCGATCCCGGCCGGGGCAGCTCGCTGCGCCTGCTCGCCTTCGACGCCGCGGCCGGCGGCGCCGTCCTCGACGTCGAGGTGTTCGGCAGCACCGAGGTCCGTCCCCTCAACCCGAAGAACAGCCTCGCCTCGCCGACGCCGGTCCTCGACCCGGACGGCGAGCGCGTCTACGTCCACTTCGGGGCCGCGGGGACCGCCGCCGTCAGCACGGCCGGCGAGGTATTGTGGCGCACCCGCTTTCCCTACGTCTCGCAGCACGGCAACGGCGGGTCGCCCATCCTCCACGACGGCAAGCTCGTCGTGAGCATCGACGGCTACGACACGGCCTACCTCGTGGCCGTCGACGCGCGCACCGGCGACGAACGCTGGCGCTCGGTCCGCCCCGATCCGGTGTCGCAGGCCTATTCCACGCCGATCGCCGTCCGCGTCGGCGGCGGCGAGCAGATCGTCAACGTCAGCGCCTTCCGGACCACGGCGCACGACCCGGCGTCGGGGCGGGAGATCTGGCGGGTCGGCTATCCCCGCGGCTTCTCGAACGTTCCGCGGCCGGTGTCCGGCCACGGGCTCGTCTACCTGTCGACCGGTTTCCAGCAGCCGACGCTGCTGGCCGTGCGCGCCGACGGGGCCGGCGACGTCACCCGGTCGCACGTCGCCTGGCGCCTCCGGCGGGGCGCGCCGCTGACCCCGTCGCCGCTTCTCGTCGGCGGCGAGCTCTACGTCGTCACCGACTTCGGCGTCGCGACCTGCGTCGACGCCCTCACCGGCGACGTCCACTGGCAGGAACGGCTCGGCGGCAACCACTCCGCGTCGCCGGTGTTCGCGGGCGGTCGCATCTACTTCCAGAACGAGGCGGGGGTCACGACGGTGATCGCGCCGGGCGCCGAGTTCGACGTGCTGGCCCGGAACCGGTTGGACGGCTCGACCCTGGCGTCGATGGCGGTCTCCGGCGGGGCGTTGTTCCTCCGCACCGACACGCACCTCTACCGGATCGAGGAGAGGCCCTGACCGCACCGGCCGCGACCCGTCCGGCCCGCGGGGCGGGTTGACCGTCCCTGAACGAACCTCCCGTCCGGCCCGCAACCCGCTCCCGCACCGCTGGGAAGCGGGTCAACCGGCATGGGCAGGACGACTAGTCCCGGACCAGCGGGCGCCACGCGAGCTCCCAGCGCAGCGGCGCTTCCGCCGGCAGGTAGCACACCTCGTGGTCGCAGGCCTGGTATTCCAGCACTCCCTCCACCCGCAGGGCGGCGTCCGGTTCCGACGCCAGCGCGTCGATGGCGCGGCTCATCGGGATCGTCACGTCCTGCACGAGGCGGAACGGCTCCTCGTAGACGGGCACCGTCTCGTCGAGCGGCTCGAAATGGTACGTCTGCGAGGGCGGATAGGTCACGTCGTGGCTCCGCAGGAAGTCCGGCGCGGTCAGGCGCAGGCGGATGACCCGATAGCCGTGGTCGCCGGGCGCGTAGACGTGCATGTCGGTCTTCGGGGTCACGTCGACCACGAACGACAGGCGGTTGCCCGGCGCCACCACGTCGTCGGTGGCCCAGACGAGCGCCTCGAGATGGTCGGTGGCGACGCGGGTCGCGGCCCGGTCGGCGGCGCCGGCGACGGCGTCGCCGAGGCGGACGGCGATGCTCGACACGGTGGAGCGCTCCTGGTACGCGGGCTCGAAGAACCGCGCCGTCACCCGGCCCGCGGTGTCGAGCAGGAACGTGCCGGGATAGGGGATTCCGTAGAGTCGGCGCATCAGCTCGCGCCGGTCCTCGGGGGCGCGGGCGGGGTCCATCTCGTGGTTCAGCAGGTCGTAGGCCCGGATGGTCGCCGAGCCCGCGTCGGACAGCAGCGGGAACTCGATGCCGTGCGCGTCGGCGAACGCGGCGAGGGTCTCGACCGGATCGTAGGTGACGACGGCGACGCCGAGACCCCGGTCCCGGAGGTCCTGACGGCGGCTCTGCAGCTCCACGAGCTGCGTCTTGCAGTACGGTCACCAGTCGGCCGAGCGGCTGAACACCAGCATCAGCCCGTTCGGCCCCATCAGCGACGCGAGGTCGCGCGCCGCGCCGGTCTGGTCGGTCAGGGAGAAGGACGGCACGACGTCGCCGACCTGGGGGCCGACCCCGTCGACGTCCGGCGGCGCCGGGGTCTGCGCGGCCGCGGCCGCCCCCAGCGCGAGCGATGCGCACAGCGTGACGATACGCGTGATTCTCATCGATGCATCTCCTGTCGTGTTCGCGCCCCGGCCCGGCCGGGGACGTCACCGGGCGGGCCGGCTGCGCCCCTCCGTTCCCCGCCAGCCGCCGCGTCCCGCGTCGCCCGCGCGACGATCGTCGTGGCCGGCAGGTGGCGGCGGCGCCGATGCGGCGAACCGGGCCTGCGCCAGCCGCCTCGTCGCACGTGGCGTCTTCACCGCTCGCCTCCACTATACTCGGGATACCTGGAGTTGTGGATCGTGTAGCGACGCTGACGCTGGAGGCGCCGGTGGAAGGGCAGGACGAGGTCGGGGAGCGGCTGCGCCGGCTGCGCACGGAACCGGACCCGCGCCGCCGCCGGCTGATCATGCTCGGGCTGCTCACTGCCCGGCTTTCGCCCCGCGGCATCGAGCCGATCCTGGTGGGCGGCGCGGCGGTGGAGTTCTACACGGCTGGAGGCTACGCGACGGGCGACGTGGACCTGGCCCTTTCGCCGGGGCCCGAGGTCGACGCCGCCTTCGCGGCCCTGGGATTCGAGAAGGAAGGGCGGTTCTGGCATCACGCCGACCTCGATCTGCTCTTCGAGGCGCCGGCGCCGGCCGGGCTCCCGGGCGAGGATGCCCCGCGGACGGAGGTCGAGGTCGATGGTCTTCGCGTGGTGATCGTCGGCGTCGAGGACTTGCTCGTCGACCGCCTGCGCGCGTGGGTGCACTGGAAGAGCGACGAGGACGGACGCTGGACCCGGCGGCTCGCGCAGCTCTACGCGCACCGTCTGGACTGGCGCTATTTGCGAGCCCGGACGAACGACGTTCCGGAAGAAGCCGAGGCCCTGCGGCGAGTCGAGGAGGAGGCGCGCCGGCGATGATCGACTACGACGCGTTTCAGGCGGAGGTACAGCGGCTCAAGCGCGAGCGCTGGGCGAAGATGTTGGCGGCGGAACCGCCGGGACGCGCGGCCGGGCGGCGGTCGCGGGACCCGGAGCAGGAGCGCCTGCTGGCGAGGATGGACCGCGCCCGGCTGCAGCGCGAGCGGCTCCCGCGGCGGCCGGCCGGGACGGGGTCGGACTGACGGCTGCGCCGGGCGCGCCGCCGCCGCGCACCGTCACGGGAACACGCCCATCGACAGATAGGACCGCGCCACCTTCTCGATGGCGTTGGCCATGGCGGCGACGCGCAACGAGCCCATCTCCGGGCGGCGTTCGAGCGTCTCGCGGACGTCGCGGCAGGCGACGGCCAGGATCTCCTCGAGCCCGGAGTTGACCATGGTCAGCTCGTCCGGCCCCCGGACGGCGGCGGCGTGTTCGTCCGGGGTGAGCCGGGCGCCGGCGGCGGTCTCCATGGTCGTGAGGAGGCGGCTGAAGGTGGTTTCCTGGTACCGCTTCTCGATGCGGCCGAACCCGACGTGGAAGAGGTTCTTGAGCCACTCGAAGTAGGAAACGACGACCCCGCCGGCGTTGGCGTAGATGTCCGGAACGACGAGGACTCCCTTGTCGTCGAGAATGGCGTCGGCCTCCGGGGTGGTCGGGCCGTTGGCTCCTTCGAGCACGATGCGGGCCTGAACGCGGGGAGCGTTCTCGTCGGTGATCTGGTGCTCCAGCGCGGCGGGGATCAGGACGTCGCACGGCAGCTCCAGCACCGCGCGGGTATCCGGCAGGTTGACGGCGCCGGGGCAGTCGAGGATCGAGCCGGCGGCGGCCCGGTGGCGCTGGACGGCGTCGGGGTCGAGGCCGCGGGGGTTGGCGATGGCGCCGTCGTGCTCGGCGATGCCGACGATGCTGGCGCCCGCGTCGCGGCAGAACCGCGCCGCCCAGTAGCCGACCTTCCCGAACCCCTGCACGGCGATGCGCTTGCCCGCCACGCCGGGGTCGAGGCCGAGCCGCCGCATGTCTTCGCGGACCGCGCAGGCCTCGCGCAGCACGTAGTACAGCCCGCGCCCCGTCGCCTCCGTCCGCCCGTTGATCCCGCCCTGTTCGACCGGTTTGCCGGTCACGCAGCCGAGGGCGTCGATCTGGTTCTGGCGCAGGGCCGTGTAGGTGTCGGCGATCCACGCCATCTCGCGGCTGCTGGTACCGTAGTCGGGCGCGGGCACGTCGACGGCGGGGCCGATGAAGTTCTTGCGCACCAGTTCGTGGGTGTACCGGCGGGTGATGCGTTCGAGCTGCTCGACGGTGCAGGCGCGGGTGTCTATCTGCACCGCGCCCTTGGCCCCGCCGAACGGGACGTCGACGATGGCGCACTTGAAGGTCATGAGGGCCGCCAGGGCCATGACCTCGTCTTCGTCGACCTGCGGGCTGTAGCGGATGCCGCCCTTCAGGGGCTGCCGGTGATGGCTGTGCTCGGCCCGCCACGCCCGGACCACCTGGATCCCGCCGTCGGACTGCCGCACCGGGAAATCGAAGCGGTAGACGGCGTTGCAGCGCTTGATCTGGTCGAGCAGGCCGGGGGAGTGGTCTCCGAACGACGCCGCGCGGTCGAAGATGCGTGTCAGGTCCGAAAAGAACCGGTGGCGCCTGGTCATCGCGGGCATCTCGGGACGCGCCCCGCGCAGCACGGCGCACTGCGCGGGGCGCGCCAGGTCTACCAGCCCGTGGTGAAACGCCCCGCTGCATTCGAGCGGCGCTGCATCCCGCCTGACTGCGTTGTTCGGCGGTTGAATATGCCCAATATGCGCCCTTCTCACGCCTTGTCAGGCGGGCGCATCGCCGCTCTCGGTGCGACGCGGGGGTTCCACCACGGGCTGCTACGGCAGGGCGTAGGCGAGCAGGGTGGCCGACTGGCCGCCGCCGCTGGTCGCGAGCACGATGAACTGCCGGCCGTCGACCTCGTAGGTCATCGGCGAGCCGCTCTGCGGGGCGGTCATGTGCACGGCGCCCACCTCCTCGCCGGTGGCCTTGTCGTAGGCGCGCAGCATCGCGCCGACTTCGCCGGTCTCGGTCGTGTACGCGCCCGACTCGCCGGCGACCACCAGGGTCTTCGTCACCAGCACCCCGACCCGGCCCGGCCAGCCGGTGCGTCCGAGGTCGATGCCGTCGAGCAGCGGATGGTTCCGGATGTTGTCGGGCGCTTCGCCGTGGGGGATCTGCCAGGCGATGTCCCCGGTGTTCATGTCGATGGCGGTGATGCGTCCCCAGGGCGGCTTGATCATCGGGAACCCGTCGATGCTCGTCGACGCATCGCGGAAGCTCACGCCGTCGGGCCGGCCGCGGATGAAGTCCATGTCCGAGCGCTCCGGGTCGTTGACCAGCCCCAGCGCTCCGACCTGGGTCTTGGTGTAGACGTAGAAGAAACCGGTCTCGGGGTCGGCCGAGGCGCCGGGCCAGTTCACGCCCCCCGTCGAGTTGGGGAGCTGCAGGGTGCCGAGCATGCCCGGCTCGGCCACCGTCGGCGGGTCGTAGATCCAGCCGATCGTGTGCCGGTTGTAGATCTCCATCGCGCGGGTGAACAGCTCCGGCGTGTAGTCGACGAGGTCGTCGATGCCGAGGTCGACGTCGTCCACCGCCGGCGGCCGCATCGGGATCGGCTGCGTCGGCGAGTACCACTCGCCGGGCACGTTCCCCGCCCGCACCGGGACCTCCGGAATCGGCCACACCGGCTCGCCCGTCGCCCGGTCGAGCACGAACATCCAGGACTGCTTGGTGGGCTGGATCAGGGCCTTGACCTCCCGCCCGTCGACGGTGACGTCCAGCAGCACCGGCGCCGCCGGCAGGTCCCAGTCCCAGATGTCGTGGTGCACCGTCTGGTAGTGCCACGCGCGCTCGCCGGTGTCGAGATCGACGGCGACGACGCTGCCCGAGTACAGGTTGTCGCCCGGCCGGTGCCCGCCGTAGTAGTCGCCGGTGGGCGCCTCCACCGGGAAGTAGGCCAGGTTCAGCTCGGGGTCCACGCTCCACTGGGCCCACACCCCGGTGTTGCCGGTGTAGCGCCACGAGTCGTTCAGCCAGGTGTCGTTGCCGAACTCGTCGCCGCCCGGAATCGTGTGGAAGATCCACTTGCGCTCGCCGGTGCGGGCGTCGAACCCGCGCACGTAGCCCTTGACGTTGGTCCGCGACGGCGGGGCGCCGCCCGGCCGGTGCGCGGCGCCGACGAGGACGGTGCCGCCGGCGACGATCGGGGCCGCGTGCAGGCCGATCTCGGAGGTCGGCTCCAGGTCCTGGTCGATGTTCTGCTTCAGGTCCACGATGCCGCCGTTCCCGAAGCTCTCCACTTCGAACCCGGTCCGGGCGTCGAGGGCCGCGAGCTGGTAGCCGGGGGTCACGTAGAACACGACCCCGTTCCCGCCGTCGTCCCAGTACGCGAGGCCGCGGCCCGACAGCCGGCGCGGCGCCGTCTCCCCGCGCTCGCCTTCGTCGATCCGGTGCATCCACAGCAGCTCGCCGGTCGCGGGGTCGAGGGCGACCACCGCCCGGCGCGACCCCGCGGTGGCGTAGAGGATCCCGTTGACCATCAGCGGGGTCGCCTGGTAGTTGGTCTCGGGCCGCGGGCCGAAGCTGTCGGTGTTGAACCGCCAGGCGAGCTCCAGCTCGCTGAAGTTGTCGGCGGTTATCTCGTCGAGCGGGGAGTAGCGGTCGTGCGAGAGGTTGCCGCCGTAGGAGGGCCATTCGCCGTCGGCCGTCGACGGTTCCTGGGCCGCCGCGTTTCCCGGGACGGACAGCAGCGCGGCCGCCGCCGCGGCGGCGATCGACATCGATCTCGTGCTCATGAATCCTACCTCGTCGGACATCGGCGGCCGCGCGCGACGGGGAGCCCGTCGGGAACGGCGGCCGGTCGGTGGCGATGCGTACGGACGGATCATATCAAGCCCGCCGGTGATACAGTCGGGCGGAGCCCGCCGTCGCGACCGCGAGGCGGTCCGACGCGCCCGGTCCGCGATGAAGCTCCATGCCCTCGGCGATCTGCATCTCGGCCATCGCGCCAATCGCGAGGCCCTCGCGGACTGGCCCGCCCGGCCTCGCGACTGGCTGATTCTGGCCGGCGACGTCGGCGAGTCGACGGCCCTCGTCGAGCTCGGGCTGCGGGCCGCGGTCGAGCGGTTCGCGAAGGTCTTCTGGGCGCCCGGAAACCACGAGCTCTGGAGCCGCGGCGGCGGCCCCCGCGGCGTCGCCAAGTACGAGGCGGTGGTCGAGGCGTGCCGCCGGCTCGGCGTGGTGACCCCGGAAGACCCCTACGTCGTCTGGCCCGAGGCGCCCCGGTGCGTCATCGCCCCGCTGTTCCTGCTTTACGACTACAGCTTCGGACCCGACTCGGTGCCGCCGGAGGAAGCGGCGGCGTGGGCCGCGCAGGCCGGGGTCCGGTGCGCCGACGAGCGTTTTCTCGCCCCCGATCCGTATCCGTCGCGGGCCGCCTGGTGCCGCGCGCGCATCCGGGAGACGATGCCGCGCCTTGAAGAGGCGGCGGCGCGGCACCCCCTCGTGCTCGTGAACCACTTTCCGCTCCGGCGCGACCTCGTGCGGCTGCCCCGCATTCCGCGGTTCCGCGTCTGGTGCGGCACCCGGCGCACCGAGTCGTGGCACCGGCGGTATCGGGCGAAGGTGGTCGTGGCCGGGCACCTGCACGTGCGCACCACCGACTGGATCGACGGGGTCCGGTTCGAGGAGGTGTCCCTCGGCTATCCGCGGCACTGGCGCCGCGACCGCGGCGTCGACGGCTATCTGCGCGAGATCCTTCCGGGTCCGCCGGTTGCCCGCGGGCGGGCGGGGCCGGTGCGCCACCGATGACCGCGAACGGCGCGGCGCCCGGAAGCCGGGGCGCGGGTCCGGCGGCGCCGTCCGCCCCCGCCGCGGTCCTGCCGCTCCCCGCCGGCCACGCCCATCTGTGGTCGGCGCGGCCCGCCTCGTTCACCGACCCGGCGCAGCTCGCGCGGTTGCGGGCGCTGCTGACCGACGAGGAACGTGCGCGTACCGGCCGCTTCCGCTTCGCGCGCGACCGCCGCGCCAGCCTCGTGACCCGCGCGCTGGTGCGGGTCACGCTGTCGCGGTACTGCGGCGTGCCGCCGGCGAGGTGGCGCTTCCGCGCCGACCAGCACGGCCGGCCCGAGATCGCCGCGCCCGCTTCGGGGCTCCGGTTCAACGTGTCGCACACCGAGGGACTCGTCGTCTGTCTGGTGGGCCGGGCCCGCGGTCTCGGGGTCGATGCGGAGCGCCTCGGCCGCGGCCGCCGCTGGCTCGACCTCGCCGAGCGGTTCTTCGCGCCGGCCGAGGCGCGCGCGCTGCGCGGGGTCCCCGCGGCTCTTCGGCCGCTGCGGTTCCTCGAGTACTGGACGCTGAAGGAATCCTACGTCAAGGCCCGCGGGCGCGGCCTGACGCTCCCGCTGTCGGGGTTCTGGTTCGAGCTGCCGGCCCCGGCGCGGGAGGGCATCCGCATCCGCTTCACCCCGGCCGTCGAAGACGACCCCGCGCGGTGGCGGTTCACGCTGGACCGCCTGGGAGAGAGCCACGTCGTGGCGACCGCGATCGACCGCGCGGGGACCGGCGGCGTGCGGGTCGCGCACTTCGAGGCGGCGGCGCGGGGGAGCGCCGGCGCGCCCGGTTCGCCGTCCCCCGCCGGCCGGATGGCGCTCGATCCGGGGCCGGACGGCCGGTGGTGAACGTGAACGTCCCGCGGCATTCGGGGGGACCGTGCGGCGCGGGCGCCCGCGATGGGATTCCGCCGGCGGCGGTCAGGGCGCGACGCGGCGGAACTTCTGGATGCGCCGGCCTTCCTGCTCGGCGACGTAGACGTGTCCGGCCGAATCGACCCCGATGCCGTGGGGCAGGGTGAACTGGCCGCGATACCGCCCGGGGCCGCCGCCGAAGCTGGAGACGACCTCGCCGCTGCGGCGGTCGAGCACGTCGACCATGACCCGGTTCTGGTTCACGACGTACAGCCAGCGCTGTCCGGGGTCGGACGAGAACGCGAGGACCACCGCCGTGCCCCGCGTGCCGCCGGGCCGCCCCTCCAGGGGCGTCCGGGGTTCCCACGGCACGTCGATGTTCCGGACGAACGCGCCGGAACGGTCGAACACCTGAATCCGATCCGCTTCCCGATCGCAGACGTAGACGAGACCGTCGTCCGACACCCGCAGGCAGTGGGGCAGGGGAGTGACGCCGCGTTCCGCCGCGGTGCGGTGCAGCCGCCACTGGCGCAGGAACCGTCCGTCGGGGGAGAGCACTGCGACGCGCTGGTTCCCGCCGGGCAGCTCGCCGTCGGCGACGTAGACCTCGCCGGTCTCCGCGTCGACGTCGATGGCGGCGGGAAGAAAGAACTGCGCGCGGTCCGAGTTCAGCGGCGTCCCGTTGCGCGTTCCGTCCGACGAGTCGTAGCGGCCGGTCTCGCCGACCTGGAGCAGCAGCTCGCCGTCGCCCGAGTACTTCCGCACGACACCGGCGCCGGCGGCGACGATCCACAGGTTGCCGTCGGCGTCGGCATGGCAGTCGTGAAGGCGGCTGCCCAGGGTCTCCGGGTCTCCCCACGACCCGACGACGCGGCCGTCGGGGTCGAACTCGATGATCGGCGGCGCCAGCGACGCGGCGTCGAGATCTTCGGGGACGACGTTCTGCCGGTTGAGGACGTAGACGTGGTCGCGGTCGTCCACGCACATCCCGCCCAGCCCGCCCGTCAGCCAGCGTTCCGGCAGGGGCAGCTTCGGCCACGCGGGATCGAGTTCGTGCCGCGGGACCTCCTGCCCCCCGGCTCCCGCCGGCAGGCCGAGGCAGAGACCGCAGAGGACCCACCGCCCGGCCGCGCGCCGCGCACGGCGCCCCGTCCGCGGTCCGTTCCGGCGTCGGGTTCCCGGTTCCATGGCTGACTCCTCCCGGCCCGGCGGCCGGCGCGCTCCGGTTGCGGTCCGGCCCTCCCGGCGTTCCTGCCGCGCGCCGGCCCTGTCGGCCCGCGCGAAAGTCCCCCACGCGAGTGGCGCCGCATCCCCGCCCGACGGCGTCGTCGGCGGCTGCATACGCCTGACGTGCGGCTTCTCACGCCTTGTCAGGCGGGCGCTTTCGTTCTCCGTCCGCCGGACGTTCTCCGTCCGCCGGACGTTCTCTGTCCGCCGGACGTTCTCCGTCCGCTGGCGCCCCTCGGCGTTCGCTGGCGCCCTGCCGGGCGCGGCGCGGCGCGGGGTTTCGCCACGGGCAGCTATGCCCCCGCCATCCGGGCCGTGATCAATTCGACGACGCGGCCGACGACCAGCACCGTGATCCCGAAGAACATCGCCGCGAGCAGCAGGATGGCCAGAGACCGGCGGAACGGCACCGAGAACAGGTTGCTGACGTGGGAGGTGACGGTCACCGCCATCCACGCCGGCAGGAACAGGAAGATCCACGAGGCGTGGTCGATCACGGCGACGGTCGTGAGCACCACGAAGAGGCTCAGGATGAGCACGCCCATGGCGTTCGTGAGGGCATGCCTGAACGTGACGTGCCGGGCGTCCATCGCGGTGCAGGCGAAGTAGAGCGTCGAGCCGTAGACGAGCTGCGCCGCCGCGGTGGCCACGAACAGGCTCAACGTCATGAGGACAGGGGTCATGGGACTCCTCCAGCCGGGAATCGGCGGGGCGGTGCTCCGGCGCCGCCGGGAGCCGCAACCTTACCACACGCGGCGCCGGCCGCCCGACGGCCCTCCGGGAGTCCCGCCGGGCGGCTACGGCGCGGATCCCCGCGGGCCGGCGGCGGGTTCGCCGGCCCGCCAGGACCGGAGGGCGGCGGCGATCTCCCGGCGCGCCGCGGTCCGCCGCCGGTGGTGGTTGACCAGATAGCAGAAGACCACCGGGGTCTCCGATCCGGGATCGAGGATGCCGGCCAGCGCCACGGTGTGACGCAGCGTTCCGGTCTTGGCCGCGACCGGGGGCAGGCGCGGCCAGGCGGCCAGCGTACCCTCGCCGGTTCCCGCCAGCGCCGCGACGTACCTCCGGCCCCAGGGTCGGCCGGCCGCGTAGGCGAGCACCCGGACGACGGCCGCCGGCGTCACGAGGTTGGCGGCGGAGAGGCCGGAGCCGTCCCGGATCGCGATCGCGCCCGGCGCGCCGGCGCGGAGCGCGGCGAAGTCGGCGACGACTTCGACGCCGTCGTCGAAGCGGCCGCTGCCGGCCACCTCCAGGCCCAGCGTCAGGGTCAGGGCGTCCGCGTACCAGTTGTGGCTGTAGGCGAGGACCGGCTCCAGCAGATCGTCCAGCGGGGGAGAGCGGAACTCGGCGAGCACCGCGGCCGGCGCCGCCGCGCCCGGCCGCGCCCGCTGCATCCGCACGCCGCCGTCGACGGTCACGCCCGCGTCGCGCAGCGCGTCGCGCAGCCGGCGGGCCGCGCGCGCGGCCGGCGCCGGATCGCTGACCGGCACCACGAACGGAGGCTCGCCGAGGGGGTACTCGCCGCGGAGGACGAGCGTGTCGACGCCCCACACCGGCAGGAAGTCGAGGGTGCCGGCCCCCTGTCGGCCGCGGCCCGCGGTGGTCGTCAGGTTGACGACGGTCACGTCCTCGGGCGCCTCGACCCGGGCCGGCGCGCCGACCGCCGCGCCCGGCGCCACCCGCACCGTGATGGTCGCTTCGTCGACGGCGAAGGGGGCGGCCGGCGTGCCGTGCCGATACGGCAGATCCCCGAAGGTGCGATCGAGCGGGTGCGGGCGCCCCGGAAACCGGCTGGCGTCGACCACGAGATCGCCGCGGACGCGGGCGATGCCGTGTGCGCGCACCTGGCCTGCCAGCACCGCCAGGGCCTCGTCCGCGCCGCCCGGGAACCGGCCGCGCCCCCAGGTCGGGTCGCCGCCCGGTTCGATGACGAGGTCGCCGTCGAGGACCTCCCCGGCGACCGGGGCGGGCGACGTCAGGCGGGTGCGCCAGCGGTACCCGGCGCCCAGGTGATCGAGGGCCGCGGCCACCGTCACCGTCTTGAGCACCGACGCGGGCACGAAGAAGCGGTCGGCGTTCAGCGCGTCGATCACCTCCAGCCGGCCGTCTTCGCCCAGGCGCGCGGCGAGATAGCCGCGGTGCGCGCCGTCGCCGGAGGCGCGCTGCGCCGTTGCGCCGCCGGCCGCGGACAGGACCAGGCCGGCGGCGGCGAGACCGACGAGAACCGCGCGGAGCGCGGTCCGGGTGAAGCGCGCTATGATCTCGGTCATCGTTTCCCCCGGCGGTTCGCGTCGGTCCGTGAAGCAGTGCCGCGTCGAGCGTCGCGGGGCGCCCGGAGCGCGTCGAACGGGACGGCCATGCCGAGGTGGCGAAACTGGCAGACGCACGAGACTTAAAATCTCGTGACCCTTCGGGTCGTGCGGGTTCGAGCCCCGCCCTCGGCACTCGTTCCGCCGCCGCTTCCGCTGGTCGCCGACGCCGCCCGCGCCGCCGCGCCGTTTTTCGCCCCCGCGTCGGTGCGCATTATAGCGGGGCCGTCCGTCCGGCGTCGCGTCCGTTCCGTGCCGGTTGCGCGCCGGCGCCACCGGCGGGCGCGGGCGCGCAGGTCCCCGGCGACCGCGCCGCTTGCATTGGCCGCGAGCGTTCATTAGCCCAAGTTTAAACAGCCCAAAAACCAGCCCTTTAGAATCAGTGGTTTACACCGACAGAAATCCTCGAGTGGCACTACAAAACGATCGGTAAACGGTTGAGGGCGGCTGTTCAGATGAGGGCCTTGCGCACGCCGCCGGGGTGCGGGTCGACGCCGAGGGCGTCGTAGATGTCCCGCTGTTCGGGTGGAGTGTTTCGTCTTCAGGCGCCCGATGCGCTGCCAGACCTGGTCGAGCCGCTTGCGGGTGCGGGGGCGCGCGAGTCCTGCGTTGAGTTGGGTCAGGGCGGCCTCGAAGCGGGCGGCGAAACGCTCGACGATGGCCTGTTCCTTGTTGGCGCGCTCCTCGGAACAGCAGTACAGGCGCACTTCATCGGGGTCGGTCGAGACCACCCTGTGCAGGTGCACGGTCTGGCGCGAGCGGGTCTGGATGGCGACGGCGGCCTCGGGGTCGAACCGGCGCTGCCGTTCGCGGCTGACGACCAGATAGCGGTAGCCGTGGTCGCGCAACCACTGCACGCTGGTTTCGGTGGCGACGCCGCGGTCCATGACCACGAGGGCGCCGGGCGGGGCGCCGAGCGCCTCGAGCATGCCGGCCAGCGTGCGGTGTTCCCGGACGTGCCGGGGATCTTGTTAAACTTGGGTTGGGATTCCCGCGTTTGGTTTCCGCGGGGCGACCCGGTTGCGGCGTCGCGGCCGGGCCGGCGCCGGCCCCGCGCGGCCGAGGAGTCGCGCGACCCGGTTTCCGCGGGCTGACGGGCCGCCGGTTCGTCGGCCCGCGGCTGTCCGCACATCGAGTGATTCCGCCGGAGAGGAGTGTCAATGGCCACGAGGATTCGAGTCCGCAAGGGCGATACGGAAGTCGAGTACGAAGGAAGCGAGCAGTTTCTCAGGACCGAGCTGTCGAGCCTGCTTCAAGCCGCCTCGACCTTCCCTTCGGTCTCGGACCGCCGGGCGCAGTCGCCGCCCGCCCACCCCGCCGCGCCCGGCCGGACCTCCGGCGGCGGGAAAAGGTCCGCCCGGAAGACTCCTGCCCGCGCCCGCTCCGTCGACGCGGCGCCGGCCGGCCAGGACCCGGGCATGCCGCCGGGCGTCGCCGACGTTGCGGCCCGGATGGGGTGCCGGCACGGCACCGATCTCGTGCTCGCCGCATCCGCGCAATTGAGTATCCGCGCCGGCGAGAAGTCGTTCTCGCGCGCCGCGCTGCTCGGCGAGATGAAGACCGCGGCGGATTACTACAAGCCGGTCTACGGCAAGAATCTGAGCCGGTATCTGAAGAACCTGATCAGGGAGCGGCAACTGGACGAGCCCGGCCCGGGCATCTACGCCCTGACCGCGCGCTCGCGGCGGGAGCTGAAGAAGCTTCTGGCGGAATAGTTCGCGCGGCGGCGCGGACGCGGCCGGGATCCCGCGCGGCCCGACGTCGTCGACCCCGACCGACGGGATGACCTGCCGTTCGGTTCGCCTCACGCCGCCCCGCCCGTACCGAAGTCCGCCGCGTACGCCGCGTAGACCGTCAATTGCAGCTCGTCGCCGAACGTCTCGTACACGAGTTGCTTGCCCGAAAGGCGCCTGCTCTGCGAGAGGATGGACGGCACGCCCTCGCCCCAGATCCGCGAGCGTGTGCCGAATCTTCTCCGGGTCGCGCCGGTCGGCGAGACATCCGGCAAACGTCTCGACGAGGCTGTAAACGCGCTCGGCCGCCTTGAGGAGAACGGCGCCGCCGTCGGAACTGGTCGGGCAGCGGATCTTCGGCATCGCGTGCGGCCACCCCGACGGCAACGATGCCGACGACCTGGCCGACGACCCCGTTCACAAGCTGCTGCTCGGACGGGACCCCGTGGCCGGCACGCCGCTGGCGTCGCAGCCGACGATCTCGCGGTTCGAGAACAGCCCGGGCCGCAGCGCGCTCTATCGCATGGCGCGGGAGTTGGCGGCGAGCGTCATCGAGCGACCGGCGCCGGCTGGGGCGGCGGGTGCGGCGCATCACCATCGATCTGGACCCGACCGACGACCTGACGCATGGCGCGCAGCAGCTCTCGTTCTTCAACGGGCACTACGGCGGCTGGTGTTATTAATAATTCCGATACGCGGCCGCGTATCTCGCGGAGTCTACGAACGGCTCGAAGAGGATCGGCGATCCGCTGATGACGTTGTCCAGCACCCAAGGAACCACCACGATCAAGTCCTGTTCGGCGCACGCATTCTCCGTAACCTGAAATCTCAGACTGGGTTCGGCTTCCTTCGCAAGCAGGTACCATCCCTTGAGTTCGATGCCCAGGATGATGTCGTCGCCCGCAATACGCCGCAACAGGACGTCCGGGAAAGTTTGAGCCTGTCTGACGAAGCCATAAAGCGCGTATCGACCGGTCGGATCCCACGTGTTGCGTGTCAGGTTCAACGTGCGGACGACCTGCTCTTCGATGGTCGCACCCAGCACCGTATTCAACGTGTGCAGATCGGTCGCCATGATTCCCGAAATGCGGGTTTCCGTTCGGAAATAGACGGGTAGAGCCGCGACGGCCTCACGTACTTTCCGGTACAAGTCATGATGTTCCCAGTCTTCAGCCGGCACCCTTCTCTCCGGAGCCGGTGGAACGCGGGAAACGGGTTCGCCGTTCACGCCGAGGCCAACCTTTCCTTCGCGGCGGCGTAGAATTCGGGTACGGTCTCGGCGGCGTAGTACTCCCGGCCGCCGAGCCAGGAAACGACCGCGCCCGGGCACAACCCACCGAACGGCTCCCATACGACGTCGCCCTTGTCGGTCGACGCCCGCACGATCGTGTCGATGAACCGAAGCGGTTTCTGGCTGCCGTGCAGGCTTCGGAACTTGTACTTCATGCCGTTGCGTGATCCCTGAATGCGCTCGGCGCCGCTGACCTGGGGCTCCCGCCAGACGTTCGTGACGCCGACGGCGCAGGTGAACTTGGCGCGCAACGCCGACCACTCGCGGCCGGACAACGGCCGCCGGCCGTCCACGCTGAAGAAAGGCCGCCCCGTGCGATCACCGTGCGCGTTGGCGTACTCGACCAGCTTCACGAAAGCTTCCACCGGGGGGTAGTACCACAGATGGTCGCCGGTGAGATACTTCCGGGTCGCGGCGTTCGAGACGCCGCACGCCTGGTTGGCTGCGCGCCAGGGCAGGCCGGTCCGACGCCATTCCCGCCGCAGCCACTCCTGCATGGTCAGGTCCCCGCCGCCGGCCGCGAATCTGGCCGCCTTGACGTAGTGCACGCACACCTCGGTGACGATCGGGAACTTCCGGAGCGTCCGCGTGTTGGCGTTCCCCGCCACGTGACCGATGCCCTTGTCCCAGACGTTGCAGCAGCGATACTCCCAGCCATGGGCGGCCAGCACCGGATGGACGTTGGCCCAGCCGATCTCGGTGTTCCAGAACCACAGGGTCGTGGCCGGCGTCGAGCGGGCGCTCCACGCGCGGACGTGCGGTTCGTACCACTCGGCCAGCGAGTCCGCGGTCCGGCGGTCCCCGGGGAAACCGTCGACGCCGTACGGGCCGTCGGAGATCAGGCAGGTGGGGCGAGGCCACTCCGCGTAGCAATCCTCGGCGCGGCCGAAGTGGAGAAACGCCCGGCCGCGGGAGAAGCGCTCCCCGGCCGCGGGTTCGGCCCGAGGTCGACGCGGCGGCGCAAACAGGCGGGGCTGGACCGGCATCACGGATATCGCTCGCTACCCTCGGCGCCAGCATAGCACCCGTGCGGCCGGAGGCGGCATCGACGTCGGCGCGGAAGGTCTCGTCGTGCGGCGACGTCCGCGGGCGCCGGTGACCGGCAGGACGGGCGTCGCCGAAGCCGCGCGGTGTCCGCTGAAGCCGGGGCGGCGGTCAGGGCGCCGGCGCCGGGGCGGTCGCGCCGGCCGGCGCAGACGGACGACTCGGGACGCTCCCCGGCGTACGCGGCTTCCCATGCTGACGCCCGTGATCGCCGCGGTCAGGTCCCGGGGCCGGCGCGGTCGGGCGCCGCGGCGAGGCGGACGCGGTTCCGGCCGTTCGTCTTGGCCACGTAGAGCGCCCGGTCGGCGCGCTCGACGAGGGCGGGCGGGGCGCCGGGGGGCCGGGACACGGCCACCCCGAAGCTGGCGGTGATGCGGAGACCGGCGGGCCGGCGGGACACCGCCTCGGGCCAGTAGTCCTGTATCCGCCGCCGGATCCGCTCGGCGCGCCGGCACGCGGCGGCGGCGGCGGCGCGGGGCATCACGATCGCGAACTCGTCGCCGCCGAACCGCGCGCAGAGGTCGAACCTCCGCACCGACCGGCGGAAGATCGCGGCCAGCCCCCTGAGGACCGCGTCGCCGGCGGGATGGCCGAGGGCGTCGTTCAGCGCCTTGAACCGGTCGACGTCGATGGCGACGAGCGCCACCGGCTCGCGGCGCCGGCGCGCCCGGTCGAGCGCGTCCCGCAGCCGCGCGTCGATGCCGCCGCGGTTGAGGAGCCCGGTGAGAGGATCGACCTCCGCCGCCCGCTCGAGCCGGTTCTTGACCTGCACGACGCGCTCGTAGGCCAGGGCGAGGGCGGCGGTCGCGGCCAGTCCCCGCACCGCCGACAGGTCGCCCTGGTCGAAGGGCCGCGCGCCGGCGCGGTCGGTCAGGGTGATGACCCCCAGGGCCTTCCCCGCGGCCACCAGCGGCACCGAGATGCACGAGCCGGCGCGAAACGGCAACCGGAGTTCCGCCGGCTCGCCGCCGGCGTCCGGCACGAGCAGGGGACGGCGGGTCGCGAACGTCCGGCCGATGATGCCGGCCCCGGGGGCGATCACCGAGCCGGCGGGCGGGGCGGCCGGAGAGCCGCGGGTCGCGGCGATCCGCAACCCGGCGCCGGCGTCGTCGCAGACCGCGAGCGCCGCCCGCCGCGCCGCCACCGCGCCCGCGATGGTGTCGACGATGAGCTGGTGGACGTCCCGCCGGGGACTGGCGAGGGCGTGGACGAAACCGTCCACGTCGACGGGCCGCCCGCCGACCGCCCGGTCCGTTGCCGGTCCGTTCATGGCCTTCGACGCTCCCGCTCTATCACGGAAGCAAGAGCCGTGCCGTAACCGCCCGCGGTGGAACCCCGCGTCGCACCGCGCCCGAACGGCGCGGGCGAACACCCTGGCCTTCGTCGCTCCCGCCATCACGGGAGCAAGAGCCGTGCCGTAACCGCCCGTGGCGGATCCCGCGTCGCACCGCGCCCGAACGGCGCGAGCGAACACCGAGGCGCCCGCCTGACAAAGCGTGAAGAAGGACCGGCCCGGAAGCACCGCCCCACGGCTTCGCCGGCCGCCGACGCCGGCCGCGCCGCGCTGGAACCCGCCGCCGGCGGCCCCGACCCGCGCCCGACGCCGGCCGCGCCGCGGTTCCCCCGGCCCGCGCCGCTACCGCCGCGCGGACTCCCGCCCCGCCCCCTGCCCGGCGCGGGCGCCCGGGGCGTAGTACGGCCGGTCGCCCCTGATCGTGACCCGGTAGCCGTGGCGGGTCTCGGGGAAGTAGTCCCAGACCGCGTGGTGCTGGGTGCACCGGTTGTCCCAGAACGCGACCGAGTCGGCGCGCCAGCGGAACCGGCACTGGAACTCGGGCGCCGCGCAGTGGCGCACCAGGAACGCGAGCAGGGCGTCGCTCTCGGCCCGCTTCAGCTCCTTGAACCCGGTCGTGAAACCTTCGTTGACGTAGAGCGCGGGCCGGCCGGTTTCGGGATGGGTCCGCACCGCGGGGTGTTCGGCCGACGGATAGTCGCCGTCCCGCAGATGGCCGCCGCCGTAGCGGCCGACGTAGTACTGCCGGCCCTCGTGCACCGCCGTCAGCTCCCCGAGCAGCCGCTGCAGCCGGTCGGAGAGCGCCTCCCAGGCCGCGTACATGCTCGCGAACAAGGTGTCGCCGCCCGACGACGGCGCCTGCTCCACGCGCAGGATGCTCCCCATCGGCGGATCGACGTCGCACGAGACGTCGGAATGCCACAGCTCGCCGGCCACGAACTTCGCCTTCTCGTCGGCGTGCACGACCAGGATCTCCGGGTGCTCCGCGTCCTTCGGCGCCGCGGGGTGGACGTGGAGGTCCCCGAAGGAGCGGCCGAGAGCCTTGTGCCGCGGCCAGGTCAGCGGCTGATCGCGGAAGAACAGCACGAGGTGGGTCAGCAGGGCGGCGCGCAGCTCGGCGACGACGTCGGGCGCGAGGGGCCGGCCGAGATCGACCCCGGACACCTCGGCGCCGATGACCGGCGACACCGGTTCGACCTGGATGTGATTGCGCAATGCGGCCTTCCGTCCTTCCCGGGGACTCGAACCCCGTCACTGCCACCATTGTCGGCATACCGGGGGCCGGAGGCAAGCCGGAGGCCCCCGTCCGCTGTATCATGGTGCGTTCGCTGGTGTCCGCGCCGCGGAGCCGCGACAGTGGTATCCTTTTGCTTCCGGGTCCGGCGGCGGTCCCGCGTCGAGGCGCCGCGGAGCGTTGCGGGTTCGCGCGGCCGGGACCGCCGTGAACGTGGCCCGTGCCCGGATTCACGGCGGTCGCGCGGCCGGCGGCGTCGAGCGGAGCGGGAACCGGGTTCGCGCACGTGTCCGCGACGCCGGAGGGCGCCGTCTGATCGGCTCGTGGCGGCGGCCCTGACCGACGGGGACAGACATTCAAGGAGGCCTCCATGACGATCGTCCTGGCTCTGACCGCACTGCTGGCGCAACCGCAGGCGGCGGAGCCGACCCCGACCCTCGACTACGAGTACTACAAGGCGAACGTGCAACCGATCTTCCTGGAGAGGAAGGCGGGTTTCACCCGTTGCGTGGTCTGCCACGCGGAGGGCGGCCGGGTCGGGTTCCTCGAAGAGTTGCCGCGGGGCGTCGACGACTGGAACGAGGAGCAGTCGCGCGCCAACTTCGAGGCGGTGTCGCAGCTCGTGGTCCCCGGCCGGCCGCTGGAGAGCCGGCTGCTCGTGCATCCGCTCGAACCGGACGCGGGGGGCGACGAGTTCCACAACGGCGGACGCCAGTTCAGCTCGCAGGAAGACCCCTGGTTCCAGACCCTCGCGGCCTGGGTCCGCGGGGAAACCGTTCAGTAGCAACCGATGGAACCCGCTCAAGGAGAAGGAGTTCGAGCAATGGCCACGACACGCAGACTGGCGGCTCTGGCGGCGGCCGCCGCCCTCGTCATCCCGGCCGCGGCGGCGGCGCAGACGGTCCGCATCGTGCAGACCAACAGCGCCGGTGACAACGTGCACATCATCGATCCGGCCACCAACGAGGTCGTCGGCGAGATCCAGGGGATCGAGCGCGCCCACGGCGCCGCGCCGGCCCCCGACGGCAGGAAGCTGTACGTCGCCAACGAGTCCGACGACACCATCGACGTCGTCGACGTCGGCATGCTGAAGGTCGTCAATCAGGTCGAGCTCGTCGGGCGCCCCAACAACATCGCGATCACGCCGGACGGCCGCAAGGTGTACGTGGCGATAGCCGAGTCGCCGGGGGCGCTGCAGGTCATGGACACCGAGTCGGAAGAGATCACCGCCACCATCTCGGTGCACGGCGGGGTCCACAACACCTACGTCACGCCGGACGGCAAGCACGCCGTCGCCGGCATGATCGGCGCCCGCAACATCACCGTCGTCGACACCGCGACGGACATGCCGGTGTGGACGGCCTACTGGGACCGCGGCATCCGCCCGATGGCCTTCGAGACCAACGAGGACGGGTCCACGCGGCGCATCTACGCGCAGCTCTCGAACTTCAACGGGTTCGGAGTCCTCGACTTCGAGACGCGGCGGGAGGTCAGGCGCATCGAGTACCCCGAGCTGCCGCCCGACGAGCGGACCCCGGGGCACGGCGGCAACACCGCGCACGGCCTCGGCGTCACCCCCGACAACCGGTACCTGGTCGCCAACAGCAGCCTGAACAGCAGCGTGTACGTCTACCGCCTGCCGGACCTCGAGCTGGTGGGAGGCGTCCGGGTGGGACACTCGCCGAACTGGATCACCATCACCCCCGACAGCAAGTACGCCTACATCTCGGTGTCGGGCAACAACAACGTCGCGGTGATCGACGTCGCGAAGGTGGAGCTGGTGGCCCGCATCGAGACCGGCGGGCAGGTTCCCAAGCGGAACGCGACCCTCGTCCTCGACCAGTAGGGAGTCGTTCGGAAACACGCGGGCGGCGGGGAGCCTCCGGGTTCCCCGCCGCCCGGACCGGACCATGCGGGTGTTCTTCATCGCGGCGGCCGCTCTCGCCGTCGGGGCCGGGGGGCTCGCGGCCGGCGGCCAGGCGAACGGCCTCTACACGGAGGCGCAGGCCGACCGGGGCGCGGGGTTGTACGCCGACCAGTGCGCGTCCTGCCACGGCGGCCTGCGCGCGTTCGTGCCGGAGATGGCCGCCCTGCTCGGCGATCACACCTTCCGGAACCGGTGGAACGGCCGCTCCCTCGGCGAGCTGTTCGCGCTGATCCGCGACGAGATGCCGCAGGACGCCCCCGGCACCCTGTCGCCCGACGAGACCGCGAGCCTCGTCGCCCACGTTCTCCGGGGCAACCGGTTCCCCCCCGGCGACGCCGCGCTCCCGAACGACGTCGAAACGCTGAACGCCATCCCGTTCGCCCCCTGACCGCGGGCCGCGGATGCGCCGCGGGACCGCACTCCCGACCCATGATCTCGACCCGCTTCACGGAAGCCTTCGGCATCGAACACCCCATCGTGCAGGGCGGCATGCAGCACGTCGGGGTCGCCGAGCTGGTCTCGGCCGTCGCCGACGCGGGGGCCCTCGGGTTCGTGACGGCGCTGACGCAACCGTCGCCGGAGGCGCTGGCGCGGGAGATCGCGCGGACCCGCGGCATGACCGACCGGCCGTTCGGGGTGAACCTGACGATTCTCCCCACCCTGAAGCCGATCCCCTACGACGAGTACGCGCAGGCCATCGTCGAGTCGGGCGTCCGCATCGTGGAGACCGCCGGCAACAACCCGCAGCGGTTCCTCCCCGGGTTCAAGGCCGCCGGCGTCAAGGTCATCCACAAGTGCACCTCGGTGCGGCACGCGATCAAGGCGGAGGAGATCGGGTGCGACGCCATCAGCATCGACGGTTTCGAGTGCGCGGGGCATCCGGGCGAGGACGACGTGCCCGGGCTGGTGCTCATCCCGTGCGCGGCCGACCGCGTGAGCATCCCGATGATCGCCTCGGGCGGCTTCGGGGACGCGCGCGGCCTCGTGGCCGCCCTCGCGCTGGGGGCGGACGGGATGAACATGGGCACCCGGTTCATGGCCACCCGGGAAGCGCCGGTTCACGACGACGTCAAGCAGCGGCTCGTCGCCGCGACCGAGCGGGACACCGCCCTGATCTTCCGGTCGCTGCGCAACACGGCGCGGGTCTTCCGCAACGCCGTGGCCGACGAGGTGCGGTCGATCGAGGCCGCCGGCGACGCCACCATCGACGACCTCGAGCACCTCGTCTCCGGCGAACGGGGTAGGCAGGCGCTGCGGAGCGGGGACGCCGACGCCGGAATCTGGTCGGCGGGCATGGTGGCGGGACTGATCCGCGACGTCCCGACCTGCCGCGAACTCGTGGACCGCATCATGCGCGAGGCGGCCGCGATCATCGACACGCGCCTGGCGTCGATGCGCCCGGCCGCCGCCGGCGCCGGTTAGCTGGTGGCGGTCCGCGGCCGGGGCCGGATACAATGCGCGTGCCGCGGAGCTCCGGTTCTCGACCGCGAGGCGGTGGGGGGCGCGCTTCCGGAGCGGCGGCGAAGACCGTCCGCCGTTTGCGCAACGTTCCCGGCGCCGCGCCGGGTCCCGGAGAAACTGCCCATGAATCCGATCCTGCTGTTCCTGCTGACCGCCGCGGGGGCGTTCCTGCTCCACGTCGTGATGATCTTCGTCCTCGTCGGCAAGAAGAAGTAGCCCGGGGCGCCGGGCCGCGCCTCATCCGCCGCCGCCCAGCTCCACGCTGCGGCGGTGGGCGGCCGAGACCGCCCTGGACAGCACGGTGCGGAAACCGCCCTCCTCCAGCTGGTGGAGCGCGTCGGCGGTGGTCCCGCCGGGCGACGTCACCCGGTTCCGCATCTCGGCCGGGTGCAGCGCCGACTGGCGGGCGTAGACGGCGGCGCCGAGCACCGTCTGGACGACCATCTCGTGGGCCTCGGCGCGCGACCAGCCGATGTGGACGGCGGCGTCGATCAACGCCTCGATCAACAGGAAGACGTAGGCGGGACCGCTGCCGCTGACCGCCGTCGCCTTGTCGAGAAACTCCTCGCCGCCCACGTACAGGTGCCTGCCCAGCGCGCCGAGCAGCGCCGCGGTCTGCTCGCGCTGCCCGGCCGACACCGCGTCGGTCGCGGTCCACACCGTCATGCCCTCGCCGACCTGGGCCGGCGTGTTGGGCATCGTCCGCACGATCGCGTCGTGGGCCAGGCGCCCCGCGATGGACGCGATGCGGACCCCGGCCACGATCGAGACGACCAGGGCCTCGGGCCGGAGCGCTCCCCGCAGGTCGTCGCAGACCGCGGGCAGCACCTGCGGCTTGACCGACAGCACCACGAGGTCCGCGTCCCGGACGGCGCCGCGGTTGTCCCGGGCCGCGCGTATCCGGAACCGCTCCTCCACCGCCCGCAGCCGGCCCTCGTCCAGGTCCGACGCGGTGACCGCCTCCGGAGCGACGAGTTCGTGGCGCAGGAGACCGCCGATCATCGCCTCGCCCATCGCCCCCGTCCCGATGAACGCGCACGCCGCATCCCGCAACCGCGTCAACGAGCCGCTCCTTTCCCGGCGGACGGACCGGGTCCGGCGTCCCCCCGCCCGCCGTCCGCGGAACCGCCGGTCTCGGGCCGGTAGGTGCCGAAGCTCCACAGATGCCCCTCGGGGTCGCGCGCCGCGTACTCGCGCGCGCCGTAGTCGGTGTCTTCGAGCGCCATGACGATCTCGGCGCCGGCCGCCTTCGCCCGGTCGTGGTGCGCTTCGACGTCGTCCACGTGCACGTAGATCCCCTGCGTGACGCCGCCCGCCGCCTTCGGGCTCTTCATGTTCATGAAGTCTTCCTGCGCCGTCCCGATCAGGACGACGCCGGCCCCGCAGCGCAGTTGCGCATGCGCGACGGTCCCCTTCGGCCCCGGCACGAGCATCTGCTTCTCGAACCCGAACGCGCGGTGGAGCCACTCGAACGCGGCGGGGGCGTCCTCGTACCGCAGAAACGGAAAGATGCGCGTCGCGTCCCGCATTTGCCGCCGGTCCTCGCTTCCGTCCTCGCCCATCCGGGTTCCCGCCGCCGGATCGAACCGCGGGGGGCCTCTGCCCCCGACCGCCGGACCGCACGGCCTCCCGCGGCGGCCCGCGGATGCCGTACTATAATGCGCCGCGGTCCGGAAACAGGAAAAGCCCGGGGTGGGGTTGGAGTGGCGCGCGCCGCCCAAGTCGCGCCGGGGCCTCTACAGCGTCAGTCCAATCAGGATGGAGGCGGCCAGATAGGTCACGCCCTCGATGACGCCGGCGCCCAGGTTCGGCTGCTCCTGCACCAGCTCGTCCGTCAATCGGGCGCCGGGCAGCAGCACCTTGTCGGCGAAGAGCCGGACGAGCGGCAGCAGGACCAGCCCCACCACCAGGTAGTACCCGAACTCGGCCATGCTCTCGTTCCACGACACGAAGTCTCCCTCGCCGGCGAGGCGGATCACGTTTCCGAACCCGACGAGGACGCCGGCGAAGGCGACGGCGACCGCGACGTTGTTCCCTTCGATCCGATCGTGGAGATCGTACGGCGTGATCCGGTCGTACAGGACCCCGGCCACGACGAGGGCGGCGAGGCCGGTGACCCAGAAGACGAGCCCCGGCGCCATGCCTCCCTCGCCGGACAGCGCCCCGGCGGTGATCAGGCCCACCGCGACGTAGCTGGCTCCTTCGAGGATGCCCACGCCGACGTTGCGGTCTTCGACGATCTCGCGCTCGTTGTCGAACCTCGAGAACACCAGACGGTCGTTGACCCACGCCGAGAGGTTGAGCAGGACGATGGCGAGCCCGCCGTAGATCACGAGACCGACGACGTCGTCGAGGAGACTGATGGAGGCGGGTCCGGACACGACCCCGCCCAGCACGATCACCAGCCCCAGGTAGTAGCCGGCGACGGTGACGGCGAGCGCCAGATTGTCTTTCTCGAGCAGCTCGACCCGGAGCGTGAAACGCCGGTGGAGCGCGTCGTACGCCCACTTGCCGACGGCCAGCAGGCCGAGAACGACCGCGAGGTAGACGAAGCCGGCCACGATCTGATCCACGGACATCACACGCCTCCCGGGCCCGGCCGCCCGCGGCGGCCCCGCGGCGTTCGACCGGCGATGCGCTCCGCCTGAACCGGGCCGCTCCGCGGCGCCCGGCCCCGGTCACGTACGCCCGACGTGCTCCCTCGCCGCCCGCCCGCGGCGACCGTCCGCCGGCGCCCGGGCCGGTGTCGGCGCGGCGCGCGACCCCGCCGCGGACCGCTACTTGCCGAAGCCGCGGACGCCTCCCGCCATGCGGCTCTGCACCCGCTGGCCGAACGACCGGGTCTGCGCGGCCTGGCGCGCCTGCTGCCGGCGGAAGAAGTCGGGGCTGGTCTGGCGGGTGGCGGTCCCGGTGGTGCCGTACGTGCGGCCGCCGGGTCCGTACCAGGTGTCGCCGCGGCCCCGCGCGTCCCGGTAGCCGTTCCAGTCGTCCCGGTAGACGGGACGCCCGAAGCCGCCCATGATGTTGCTCAACAGGGCGTACTGGCCGTAGAACTCCCAGAACGACCGGCCGCCCCCGTCGTCGCGCCACTGCCCGTACCGCTCGTCCCCCACCTGCTGGTAGCCGGGCGGTTGCTCGGTCCGATCGACCAGGCCGTCGCGGCCCTTCGACAGGACCACCATGCCGAGCGACGACTGGTAGCGTCGGTAGGTACCGGAATCGACGTCCTGCCAGTCGAGAACCTCTTCGCGGTAGACGGGCTCCTCCGAGCCGGCCCGCGGCTCGCCGACGACGACCCGGTACTGGTGCGCGTACCCGAACCCCTCGTCGCTCATGTCCTGCAGCACCACCGAGTACTCGGGGTACCGGTCGAGCTGCCGTTCGAGCCGTTCGAGGGGCGTCTGCGTGTCGCAGGACGCGGCGGCGAGCAGGACGGCGGCGAGGAACCCGCGGCGGAAAGCCCGCCGCGCGTTCCCGCCGCGGACCGTCGGCGCCGGGCCGCGGCGGCCGATCCACGGGTGCGGCGCCGGCCGGAGGCGGCGGTTCATTCCGGACTCCCGGGGAGAATGTGGGTGAACTGATAGTCTTCGACCACGCGGCCGGCGGCCGCCGTGAACTCCGTCTCGCTCCACTGTTCGATGCCGACGAAGGCGGTCTCCGTTTCGTCCACGTACTCCCAGCGGACCACCGGCTCGCCGGCGCCGGCGCCGTCGGGAAGCATGTGCCCGGCGCACGAGGCGTCGAGACGGTACTCGGCGCGCTCGAAGACGATGCGCTCCGGCGGGTCGCCGTGGTCGAGAACGTGCTGCCGCACGTCGCCGGCGACGTCGCCGACGGCGATGCGGCGGGACAGCGACCACGCGTCGTCCGCCCGCTCGAGATAACGCTGCTCGCCGCTCGCCGTGAGCTCCCACTCCTCGACGTCGTCCCGGCCCGAGAACCGGTAGCGGCAGTAGGCGGTCACCTTCCAGGTGCGGAGGTCGTAGTCGACCAGATAGCCGACCTTCAGCTTCGCGAGGACCAGGTCGGCGAGCGGATCGGGGGCGTCGTCCTTCCGCTTCCGGCCGAACAGCCGATCCGTCAGACCCACGGGCGCACTCCTTCGGCCATGGAACCCGGGAGCGGACCGAACGCCCGCGGCGGCGCCGCGCGCTCCCTGCCGGAAGCGTACCACGCCCGGCCGCCGCACGCCAGCCGGGGATACCCCGCCGCGCCCCGCGGCCACGGGTGACCCGGCCGAGAGACGAGGACGGGAAGATCGGACTGCATCCTCGCCGCGCCCCACGCCCACGCGTGACCCGGCCGCCCGCGCCGCGCGGGACGCCGCCGTGCCCGGCCGGCCGTGCCCCGCGCCCACGCGCGTGACCCGGCCGGCCCGATCCGCCACGGGCGGCCACCAGCCCGTGGCGAAAGTCCCCGCTGCGCTGCGAGCGGCGTCGCATCCCGCCTCCCGTTCGCCGGCGCCCTTCGGGGGCGGTGCGGCGCGGGATTCCCCCGCGGGCTGCTACGGGCCGCCGCCCGCGGCCAGCCGCGTCTCCAGGTCGTCCCGGGCCCGGGCGATCTGCTCCGGCGTCATCCGGCTCGCGACGGCGGCGCGGGCCTCGACGATGGCGGCGCGTTCGGCCGGGGGGACCTGCATGGCGGCGAGGCCGAGCCACGTGTGGGCGGCCACGAGGTCCCGCGGGACCCCGCGGCCCTCCGCGTGCAGGCGGCCGAGGTGGCCCTGCGCATAAGGGTGCCCCTGCTCGGCGGCGAGCCGCACCCAGCGCGCCGACTCGGCGTCGTCCCGCGGAACCCCGCGGCCTTCGAGGTACGCGAACCCCAGGTAGTGCTGCGCGTCGGGGAATCCCTGGTCGGCCGCGCGGCGGAACCACGCCACCGCCTCCGCGTCGTCCCGAGGGACCCCGCGGCCTTCGAGGTACGCGAGACCGAGGTAGTGCTGCGCCTGGGGGTGTCCCTGCCCGGTGGCGCGGCGGAACCACCGCACCGCTTCCGCCTGGTCCTGCCGAACGCCGCGGCCGCCGGCGTACATCGCTCCGAGATGGGCCTGCGCCTGGGCGTCCCCCTGGTCGGCCGCGCGGCGGAACCACGCCACCGCCTCGGCGTCGTCCCGTCGAACGCCGATCCCCTCGGCGTACAGCGCCCCGAGGCCGGCCTGGGCCCCGGGGTGCCCCTGGTCCGCCGCGAGGCGGAACCACCGGGCCGCTTCCGCATCGTCCGGCGCGGCCCCGACGCCCTGGGCATGCAGGATCCCGAGCTGGAACTGCGCCTCGGGAAGCCCCTGCCCGGCCGCGAGCCGCAGCCACCGCGCCGCCTCCGCGTCGTCCGGCGCGACCCCGCCGCCGGCCCGGTACATCATCCCGAGCTGGCCCTGCGCGACGGCGTGTCCCCGCTCGGCCGCGAGCCGCAGCCACCGCACCGCTTCCGCGTCGTCCTGCGGGACCCCGCGCCCTTCGCCGTACGCGAACCCGAGGTTGGCCTGGGCCTGGGGATCTCCCTGGTCGGCCGCGAGCCGGTACCACCGTACGGCCTCCGCGTAGTCGCGCGGGACCCCGCGCCCCTCGGCGTAGAACATCCCGAGCCGGCCCTGGGCCTCGGCGAGCCCCTGGTCAGCCGCGAGACGAATCCACCGGAGCGCCTCGGCGTCGTCGCGGGGAACTCCGCGCCCCCCCGCGTACAGCATGCCGAGCCGGCTCTGCGCCTCGGCGAGCCCCTGGTCGGCGGCGAGTCCGATCCACCGCGCCGCCTCCGCGTCGTCCCGAGGGACGCCGCGGCCCCCCGCGTACAACGCCCCGAGCTGCCCCTGCGCCCGCGCATCTCCCTGGTCGGCGGCGAGCCGGAGCCAGCGCGCCGCCTCCGCGTCGTCACGCCGGACGCCGCGGCCCCCCGCGTACAACGCCCCGAGCTGCCCCTGCGCCGCCGCCAGTCCCTGCTCGGCCGCCCGCCGGAGCCACCGCGCCGCCTCCGCGTCGCTCCGCGGCACCCCGCGGCCCTCCAGGTACATCTCCCCGAGCCGGCCCTGCGCCGCCGCCAGTCCCTGCTCGGCCGCCCGCCGGAACCACCGCGCCGCCTCCGCGTCGTCACGCCGGACGCCGCGGCCGGCTCCGTACCGCGACCCGAGGTCGATCTGGGCCTCGACGTCCCCCTGCTCGGCCGCGAGACGAAGACCGTCGACGCCGGGGGGCGGAGAACAGGCCCAGAGACCGGCGAGCAGGCCGCCGGCGGCGACCGCGGCTCGCGCGCCGCGGCGCGCCGCGGCGCACGACGACCGCCCGCGGGGTCGCGGGGTCGAACCGCGGCGCGCGAGGGGGGCGCCTGGACTCGAATGCATGGCGAAGCGAGAAGGGCTGCGCGCGGATTATACGCCAGGAATCCGCGCGGGCGGCGCCGCCTCACGCGGCCTGCCGGCTCGCGCCGAGGTCGCAGGAACCCACGCGCGGGCGCCGCCGCCGGGCGGGGTCCGGCCGGGCGGGAGCCGCGCCGTTTCCCGAACGCCCGGGGGTGACGCCGCGTCGCCCCCCGGAAGCGGCGGGCGGGCGGAGAACGCCCGCTGGGCAAAGGCGTGGGAAGGGCGCGTGCAGCGGAGCCGGTCACCACCCGCGGCGGGGCCCCGCGCCGCGCGTCTGGTTATAATCGAATCGGTGTCACGCCATGGAACGCCGGGGATGCTGGCGGCCCGCGCGCGGTCGTCCGGGCGCGTGCCCAGGACTGTGCCAGCGCTGGTGGTGATGGCGGCCCCGCGCGCGGTCGTCCGGGCGACGGCCGCCGGCCTGCTGTGCGCCCTGGCCGCGGGGTGCGGCCCCGCGCCCGGCCGCGAGGCCCCGGCCGACGAGCGCCGCTCGATGCTCCCCGACGGGCCGCCGGCGGACTTCTTCGCGCCGCGGCCGGTCGGCGACCCCCGCGGCGAGAACGAACGGCCGCAGATCGCGCACGTCGCCATCGCCGATCTCGACGCCGACGGCCTCCCCGACGTCGTGGCGTGCGACGCGCTCCGGAACCGCGTCTCCTGGATCCGCCAGCACCCGGCGGGGACCTGGACCGAACGGCCCCTCGCCGAGGACGTCCGCGCCCCGGCGCACGCGGAGCCGACCGATTTCGACGGCGACGGCGACCTCGACCTCCTGGTCGCCAGCCTGGGCGAGCTTTTCCCGAGCGACCTGCGCATCGGCTCGGTCGTCGTCCTCGAGAACGACGGGAACGAACGGTTCACCAGCCGCGTGGCGGCCGCGGGAATCCCCCGGGTCGCCGACGTCCGGGCCGGCGACCTCGACGGCGACGGCGACCTCGACCTCGCGGTGGCCGCCTTCGGTTACGACCACGGCGAGACGCTGTGGCTGGAGAACCGGGGCGGATGGGAGTTCGAGGCCCACGTCCTGCAGCGCTTCTCCGGCGCCATCAACGCGATCGCCGCCGACCTCGACGACGACGGGGCCCTCGACGTGGTGAACCTGGTCAGCCAGGAATGGGAAGAGATCTGGGCCTTCACCGGCCGGCCGCTTCGTCCGCGTCTGCTCTGGGGCACGGCGAACCCGGACTACGGCTCGAGCTGGATCACCCTCGTCGACCTCGATCGGGACGGAGACCCGGACATCCTGCACAGCAACGGCGACGCGTTCGACTACGCGCCCGCCGACAGCCGGCCGTGGCACGGCGTGCAGTGGCTGGAGAACCGGGGCGGCCTGGAGTTCGAGGCGCACCGCATCGCGGACCTGTCGGGGGCGTCGAGCCCCCGGGCCGCGGATCTCGACGGCGACGGCGACCTCGACGTGGCGGTGGTCAGCGCCTACAACCAGTGGGACGACGAGACCGCGCAGAGCCTGGTCTGGCTGGAGAACAACGGACGGATGCAGTTCGCGATGCGCCGCATCGCGCGGGCGCCGACGCACCTGATCACGCTGGCCGCCGGCGACCTCGACGGGGACGGCGCCGCCGATCTCGTCACCGGCGGCATGCACGTCAGCGGTCCCTACGACCGGATGTCGCGGGTGACGGTCTGGAGCAATCGTGGCGCGCCGGCGCGGTGACCCCCGACGCCGGGCGGCCGGGCCGGAGGGCCCGCCGGCCGGCGCGGGCGCGGCGGACCGCCGCGGCGACCCGCCGCGCGCGGGGACCGCGCCGAGGGCCTCCACCACCGGCGCAATCGACGCCGGCCGCGGCGACCCGCCGCACGCGGGTACCACCCCCGGCGAACCGGCCGCCGGGACGACCGCGGGACCGCCCGCCGCGGACCGGCGTTCAGGGCCGCGCGGGCGCCGGCGGCTGCTCCGGGCCGCGGCGGCCGTGGCCGCGGGCGCTCTGCTCCTGGCCGGCGCCTCTTACGCGAGACGGGCGGCGTACGCGGCGCGGCTCCCCGTCCTGCCCGATCTCTCGGGGCGGCCGCCGGCGCTGCGCGCGCATCTCGAGGCGGCGGACCGCGCCGCGCGGGACCGGCCCGGTTCCGCCGACGCGGCGGGGGCGCTCGGCCTCGCCTACCACGCCGACCTCTTCCTCGACCACGCCGACCGCGCCTACGCGGCAGCCGAGGCGCTGGCCCGCGGGGCGTGGCGCTGGACGTACTACCGGGCGCTGGCGCACGGCATGCGCGGCGACACCGAGGCGCTGGCGGCGGCGCTGCGGCGGGTCGCCGCCGCCGCCCCCGACTTCGGCCCCGCCTGGTGGCGGCTCGGGGAGGCGGAGTTCAAGGCGGGGCGTTACGAAGACGCCGCCACGGCGTGGCGCCGCGCCCTGCGGCTGGACGAGCCGCCCGCGCCGGCGCCCGGCGCGCCGACGGCGCCCGGCGCGCCACCGGAGCCCGGCGCGCCACCGGAGCGCGCCACCGGCGCGCCGGTGTCGGCGTATGCCGCGCTCGGGCTCGCCCGCGTCGCGCTCGTGCGGGGTGACCCGGCGGGCGCGGCGGCGCGGCTGGAAGCGGCGACCGCGGCGGCGCCCGGGTTCGGCCCCGCCTTCCGGCTGCTCGGCGACGCGTACTCGAGACTGGGCCGGGACGACGACGCGGCGCGGGCGGTGCGGGCCGCGGACCGGTTGCCCCGGTACGAGCCCTACCCCGACCGCCTGTTCGAGACCCTCGTCCGGGAATCGCGGAGCGCGACGTTCCTGCTCCAGCAGGCGGCGGCCGCCGACCTCGCCACGAACGCGGCCTGGCGCGAGCACCTGATTCGCCGGGCCCTGGAGTTCGACCCCGACCACCCCGCCGCCCTCGCCGAACTGGCCACGACGTTCCGATTGCTCCGGCGCTACGACGAAGCGCTGGAACTGCTGGAACGCCAGCGGCGCCGGCGGCCCGACGACCACGGCGTGCTCGCCGACGTCGGCCGCTGCCTCTCCGGCCTGCGGCGCTACGGAGAGGCCGAGCAAGTGCTGCGGCGCGCGCTGGCGGGCCTCGACAACGCCGCCACCCGCTACGAACTCGGCCTGGTGCTCGACCGCACCGGGCGGCTGAGCGAGGCCGTCGACGAGTACCGCCGCGCCCTCGACCGCAACCCCAACCATCTCGAGGCGCTCAACAACCTCGGGGTGGCGCTGGCGAGCCAGGGCCGCATGGACGAAGCCGTGCGCCGCTTCGAGCGTCTGGTCGCCGTCGACCCGGAGAACGCCGACGCCCGCGCCAACCTCGGCCTCGCGCTCGCGGCGGCCGGCGCGCCCGACCGGGCGGCCCGCGCGTTCCGCGAAGCGCTGCTGATCGACCCCGGCCACGCGGGCGCGCGCGAAGGGCTGCAGGACGTCGGGGCGCGGTGACGCCGTCCGTGCCACGCAGGGCGCCGGTGGGCTGGTGCTGCTCCTGCACGGGCGCGGGAGCGCGCCGGCGTGCATCAGGTGGACAGCCCGGTCGTCGGCTGCTCCTGCGCGGACGCGGGAGCGCGGTGACGCCGTCCGTGCCACGCCGCGGGCCGTGCCGCGCCACGGTCACGGGCCGGATCCGGCCCGCCCGGCCGGGGTCACGAGCGATATCGGCCGCGTCGAAGCAGACTACCCGACGTGCGCCCTTTCTCACGCCTTGTCAAGCGGGGGCCGCGCCGCTCTCGGTGCGACGCGGGGTTCCACCACGGGCGGTGAAGGGTAACCTGAATCGCATACGGACCGGTCGTCGGCGGCTTGCTGCTCGAACGGGCGTTCTTCCCGCCGCCGCCCGCGGTCACGGGTCCAGCAGACCCGGCTCCACGGGAAGACCCGGACGGTATTCGGGCTCGTCGCCGCGCCAGGGCGTCCGGCACGGCGCGCCGCGCATGTACGACGCCAGGTTGGCGGACATCAGTTGCGCCAGGTCCCGGCGCCCGGCGTCGCGCGCCACGTCGATGGCCAGGCGTTGCCACTCCACCGCGCCGGCGAACTGTCCGGCCTCGGCGAGCGCCATGGCCATGGTTTCCGCGGCGCCCGTCGTCTTCGTCGTGGCGACCAGGGTCTCCGCCAGGGCGACGGCCCGGCCGCCGTCCCGCACCCCGGCGTCGGGAGACGCGGCGAGCAGGCGGGCCAGCGCGTTCGCGAAGACGGGTTGGTCGGGATGGCGATCGCGCGCCGCCGCCAACCTGTCCCGCGCCTCGCGGTGGCGTCCCAGGCGGACCAGCGCCAGGGCTTCGCCGAAACGGCCCGCGACCGACTCCGGGGCGATGGCGAGCACCCGCTCGTAATGCGGCAGCGCTTCGTTCACACGCCCCGTCCGGACGAAGGCGTCGGCCAGACGCAGATGCGCCTCGACCGAATCCGGAGCGTGTTCGGCGGCCGCGGCGTAGCGTTCCGTGGCTTCCGCGTCCCTCCCCGCCCGCTCGAAGATGGTTCCGATCACGTAGTGCGCCTGGGCCGACCGCGGGTCGAGCCGGAGCACGGCCTCGAGCTCGACGAGCGCCTCGCGGGCCCGCCCGGCCCGGTCGAGCGCCATGCCGAGACTGAGCTGCAGGTCGGCGTCGCCGGGTTCCAGTTCGACCGCGGAGCGGAACTGGCGGACCGCTTCCTCCCGATCGCCGGCGGCGTCGGCCTGCAGCGCCAGGGTCCGATGACGCTGCGGACTGCGAAGCGCCGTCCGCAGCGCGTCCATCAGGGGATCCGGGAACGAAAGCCCGCCCCCGGCGACGAAGCCGCGGCCGACGCGCCCGCCGCTCTGGTCGAGATGATGCCGGGCCTTCTCCAGGTCGCCCAGGCCGCGCCAGGCCATGCCCAGGGGGTAGTGCACGATCGTCGCGGCGGGATTCCGGCGCAGGACGGCCTCGAGGTGCTCGACGGCGGCCGCGTGGTCTCCGGCCGCGGCGGCCGCCCGGCCGAGCTGGAACCGCACGACCTCGGAACCCGGCCGCATGGCGCGCGCCCGCTCCAGGAGCGGTTGCGCGGCGTCCCACCGGCCCAGATCGACGTTGACGTCGATCTGCCAGAAGAGCGCGGCGAAGTCGCCCGGCCGCTGGCCGTGCGCCTGCCCGAAGGCCTCGGCCGCCTGTTCCAGGTCTCCGCGCCGCTTGTGGAGATGCGCCAGGTAGTAGGCCCAGCGGAACCGCTCCGGGGCCAGCCGCCGGGCGTTCAGCAGGCAGACTTCCGCGGCGTCGAAGTACTCGCCGGCCATCAGGAGCACGCCCAGACGGCCGTACGCGTCTCCGAGTTCGCCCGGACCGGCCGCGGCGCCGGATTCCAGCGCCCGGTGGGCGTCACGCAGCTGGGCCTGGACCGCCTCGTGCATGCCCGTCAGGTCGGGCAGCGCCACCGGCGGGATCGCGGCCTCGTCGACGGCCGGGCCGGGCGCGCCGCATCCCGCCAGTATGCCGGCGGCGAGCACGCATCCGGCCAGAACCGTGCGCCGCATGGTCATTGCCGGGCCGCGCCCGTGCCCTCCACCAGCGTCGTCCAGCGATCGACTTCCAGCCCGGTCCATTCCTCGACCCGGCCGCTCGGCCAGACCGCCCGCACGCGCTCCACCTCGGCCGCGGCGCCGAGGCCGACGAGCACCCGCGGATCGTTGGCCGAGGCGTAGCTCCCGTCGGCGCGCGCGCGGCGCCAGAGCGGCGGTCCGCCGCCGGCCCGGAACACCCCGACCCGCGCGCCGAGCATGTCGCGCGGGGCCTCCGGCCCGCCGACCAGGCGCAGCCCCAGCCAGTGGCGGCGGTGGCCGACCTCGTTGATCAGGAGGCGCGCCGGTCCGTTGTTGTTCGTCACCAGCACGTCGACGTCGCCGTCGTTGTCGACGTCGCCGAAGGCGGCCCCGCGGCTCACCTCCGAAAGCGCGAACGCCGCCCCCGCCCGGTCGGAGATCTCCTCGAAACGCCCGCCGCCGACGTTGCGGAACAGTTGATTGGGTTCGTGCAGCGGAAAGGGGTCGCCGACACGGGCGAGCGCCTCGATGGTCCGCACCGCGCCGTTCACGACGAGGGCGTCGAGCCAGGTGTCGTTGTCGGCGTCGAACCAGGCCGCGCCGAAACCGGTGTGCGGCAGGCTGGGCGCGCCGAGCCCGGCCTCGGCGCTCCGATCGTCGAAGAACCCGGAGCCGTCGTTCACGTAGAACGTGTTCGTCTCGGCGCTGACGTGGGTCATGAACAGGTCGCCGTCGCCGTCGCCGTCCACGTCGCCCACGTCGACGCCCATGCTGGCCTCGGCGGCCCCGACCGCGTTCACGGCCACCCCGGCCAGCAGCGCGTCGTCGCGGAAGCGCCCGCGCCCCCGGTTCATCCACAACTGGTTCGGCTCGCCGTCGTTGGCCACGTAGACGTCGACCAGGCCGTCGGCGTCGAAGTCGGCGGCGACCACGCCGAGGGCCGGGCCGTACGCCGTGTCGACGCCCGCTTCGGCCGTCACGTCGGCGAACGTGCCGTCGCCGCGATTCCGGTAGAGGCGGTCCGGCTGGTACGGATAGCTCTTCGGCGCGCAGTAGCTCGGCTCGTCGGTCGCCGTCCGGCACTGGCCGCCGTCGCCCGGTTCGTACTCGACGTAGTTGCCGACGTAGAGGTCGAGCCAGCCGTCGTGGTCCACGTCGACGAAGGAGGCGGCCACGCCCCAGAGCGGGTCGTCCGTGCCGCTGACCGCGCCGACGTCGGTGAACGTGCCGTCGCCGTCGTTCCGGAACAACTGGTTCGGCCCCTGCCGCGTGCGGTAGAGGTCCGTCCAGCCGTCGTTGTCGAAGTCGCCCGCGGCCACGCCCATGCCGTAGGAGCCGACGCCGAGACCGCTGCCGCGGGTCACGTCGGTGAAGCGCAGGGTGCGCGCGCCGACCGCGTCGACGGCGAGGTCGTTGCGGTAGAGGCGGTCGGTCAGGGGCGGCCCGGCCGGGGGCGGGAACCGCGCGTCGTCCGGCGTCGCGCCGGGTCCGAGCATCTGTCCCTGCAGCAGCAGGACGTCGAGGTCGCCGTCGTTGTCGAAGTCGAACAGGGCGCCGCCCGACCCCACCACCTCGTTGAAGTAGAACGCGCCCGACATGCCGTTGAAGTGGACGAAGTCGATGCCCGCCTCGGCCGCGCGGTCCGTGAACCACGTCTCGCCGACCGCGGCGCCGGGCGCATCGGCCGCAACCCCCGGCGCATCGGCCGCGGCGCCCGGCGCCGAGCCGGCGGGCTGCCCGCAGGCGGCCGCGAGCGCCGCGAGTACCCAGACGGGCAGCGCCGCTGGAGGAGCCGGCGGCCGTGGAACCGCCGACTTCGCCAACCCGCGGCGGCGACCGGTCCGTACGAGGTCCTCGCTCAACTTCCCCACCCTGCACGATGGCGCCGGAACCGCCCGTTGCGCCTGGAACGCGCCCGCGTACCGGCCGTCCGCCCCCCGGCTATGCCGCATTCGCAGCCCGTGGTGGAACCCCGCATCGCATCGTGCCCGACAAGGCGCCGGCGAACGCCGGGGCGCCCGCCTGACGAGCATGAGAAGATCGCATATTGGGCGTGGGGACGAGAAACAAAAAACCGGAGGCGGGAGAGAAACTCTCCCGCCTCCGGGACGATGGTGGTGCTTCCGGCCGCGCGGGGGCGGCTAGAAGCGGGCGGTGAGCGCGAACCGGACGACGCGGCCTTCGAGCATCCGGTTGCCGCGCTCCCACTGGCTCAGGGCCTGGTAGTCGGCGCCGGTGCTGCCTCTCGCGTTCCGCGATCCGGTCTGTTCGAGGACCACCCCGTTGTTGAGGGCGTTGAAGAACTCGAACCGCGCGTCGTAGCGCCAGTTCCCGATGTTGAACACCTTCTGGACGTTCATGTCGAGCTGCGTCCAGTAGGGCAGGAACTTCACGCTGTTCAGCGGGACCATCGGGTACCACTCGCCGCCGGTGGAGCGCTCGATGTTGGCGAAGCCGTCCGGGATGATGTTCTGTCCGAGCACGCACGGCGCCACGCAGTGGCCGGGCTGCCCGTAGAGCTCCTGGGAGTAGGTCCGGTACCGGTCGTTGGTGGACGTGCGGTGGACGTAGAGCCCTTCCTGCATGCCACCCCAGGTGCCCAGACCGCCCGGATACGCCTGCAACGACGCGCCGAACTGCATGTCGCCGACGACCGGCAGCGAGAACGGCTGCGTGCCCGACAGCTTGAACTCGTTCCGGTACGGACGCGGATACGCGCCGGCGTTGCAGAAGCGCAACTGGTGCGGCTCGTCGCCCCGCTCGATGATGTCCGAGCAGTTGTTGACCTCGCCGCCGTACCGGGTCCCGGCCCCGCCGTTCTGGTCGTAGCCGTAGATCGACGTGCGGCCCGTGTCTTCCAGCGACCAGCCGCCGAACAGGGTGCCGCCGCCCGCCAGCCGCCCCTGCACGCTCAGCTCGAAGCCCCGGTAGACGTTGGTGAAACCCGGGCCGCGCGTGCGGTCCGCGAAGCCCTCATTGTTCGTGCGCACGTCCGGGTCGATGCTGAACGCGGTGAAATGGCCGACGAACGGGTACGGCCGGGCCACCTGGAAGTGCCGGACGCCCGCGTACTGGGGCAGCGGGTTGCCCATCGCGTCGGCGCCGAAGTCGGAGAAGTTCCAGTTCGGGTTGTCGTCCCACCACGTGTTGTGGAACGAGCGCTGGCGGTATTCGCCGCTCAGCGACAGCCCCGGGACGATCTCCTGCTGGATGCCGACGGTCCAGATGCGGTTGTACTCGCGCGCGTTGATGTCGGGTATCCGGGTGGGACTCGTGATCGACCCGAAGGTCGACGAGTTGCGCTCGCCGATCTCCCAGTTCTGCGCGATGCCGTCGTAGTTGCTCCCGTAGGGGTCGAGCCCGGTGCATTCGGTGCCCGCCGGGTTCATGTGGCAGTCGTACCAGTCGCGGCGGTCGGAGCCGGCGAACCCGTACGCGTAGCGCGAGGCGAGGGTGCCGCCGATGTCGCGCACGTACTTGTTCCAGCCGAACTTCAGCGCGGTCCGGGCGTCACCGAACAGGTCGTAGGCGACGCTGAGGCGGGGCGAGAAGTCGGGGCCGAAACTGGGCAGCTCGCTCTGCTCGCGCCCCGGCTGGAGCTGCGCGGGCACGAACCGCCCCGCGCCCTTGGGGGCCTCGGGCACCGAGACCGCCGCGAAGTCGACCCGCATCCCGTAGTTGAGGGTCAGCCGGTCGATGGTCCAGGAGTCCTGCGCGTAGAAGCCGCCGTTGTAGTCGAGCTTGTAGTCGAGGTTGGACGGGTGGTTGTAGACGTCCACCGCGTCAGGCGTGCCGAGCAGGCCGCAGGGGGTGCCGGCGTCGCTGTTCGTGGTCGCGTTGGGATGTTCGCAGCCGAACCAGGGCAGGCCGTAGAGGAGCGGCGAGTTCTGGATGGTCCGCCCGCGGGGGTTCGCACCGTCGTCGTAGAGCAGATCCAGGTTGCCGTTGCTGTTGTTGGTGTGCCGGTTGTGCCCGTTCGTGAAGTTCATCCCGAACTTGAAGCTGTGCGACCCAGTGACGTAGGACAGCGCGCTCTGGTAGGCCCAGCGGTGCGTGTAGTTGTTGTTCTCGCCGTTCTCCTTCGCGCCGTACCGCAGGTTCCCCAGCCGGGCGTCCACGATGGAAACCTGGGAGTACCAGGGGTCGCCGCCCATCGCCGGCGACATCTGCGCCGTGTGGCGGGCCGAACCGACCTCGGGGAAGCACGGCGTCTCGAAGCAGGTGGCCAGCGCCTCGGCGGCCGGCTTGTCCTGGAAGATGAGGTTGCCGTCGTCGCGGTACCGGTAGTAGCCGGGGTCCCAGTCCTCGTAGATCAGCGAGAACCCGAACTCGGCGAGCATCCGGTTGCTCAGGGTGCCCGTCCACTTCGCGGTCCCCGTGTCGTAGTGCGGCGACGTCCACGACGACGACGCGGTGGCGAGGTCGGTGTTCGGGCCGTGCTGGCTGAACCGGCGCTTCCGCACCTTGTCGAACATCGCCGAAACCTTGTGCTGCTGGTTCATCTGCCACGTCAGCCGCACGTTGGCGCTGTGGATGGTGTTGTTGTCGAGGCCCTGCGAGTAGTCGGAGTTCACGCTGTTGGTGATCTCGTTGTTGACCCCGTTGTAGCGCCCGGTCGAGAAGAACCACAGCCGGTCGCGGAACACCGGGCCGCCGATGGCCCCGTTGGTGTCGTAGATGAGGCCGACGCCGGTCGCCTGCCTGACGCCCTGGTCGAAGGCCCAGCTGTTGGACGCGCTCTGTTCGTCGGCGGCGAGGCCCAGGTTGTCGGCCTGCCAGTTCCCCGGCGTGAAGCCGCCGAAGAAGTTGCCGCTGAACTGGTTGCCGCCCTCGTTCGGGATCATGTTGATGCGCAGGCCGCCGTTCTGGGTCTCGGCCCCCTGCCCCGACGTGGTGTACGACGTCTCCGCCGCGAGCATCGGGTTCAGGTAGGCCTGGTAGCGGCCGTCGCTGATCATCGTGTTGATCATCATCCCGTCGACCTCGATGGTCGTGTGGGCGGCGTCGAGCCCGCGGCCCATCATCTCGGACTGCTGCACCCCGGCGGTGCCGCCCACGTCCGGCTTGTGGACCTTGACGCCCGGGATCAGCAGGGCGTACGACCACATGCTGCGCCCGGTCGGAATCGCCTCCTGCGTCTCGCGGGTCATGACCTCGATGCGCTGCACCTGCTGCACGTCGACCACCGGCGTCTCGCCCGACACCGTGATGGTCTCCTCGACCGAGCCGACGGACATGACCGCGTCGAGCGGCAGGGCCACGTCGGCGCCGAGGATGAGCTGGTCGCGCACCAGCGTGCCGAACCCCGGCAGGCTGAAGGTGACGGTGTACTCGCCCGGGCGCAGGTCGATGATGTTGTAGCTCCCGGTGCCGTCGGTGAAGACGACGCGAGACCCTTCGATCAGGACGTCGCTGGTCGCCTCGACCGTCACACCGGGCAGCACGCCCCCGGTGTCGTCCGTGACCGCGCCCCCGATGGAGCTCTGCGCCACGGCAACCGCGGGCGCCAGCAGCAAAGCCGCCGCCGCAACCGCAAGGAACCTTCCGAACCTCATGCGTGCACCTCCTCCATGCAGATCCGAACGAGCGTGACTTGCTTCCTTCTGTTTCTTCATTTCTCGACTGCCGCGGCGCGCCGACCGGACCCGACCGCGCGCCGCCCCCAACGGTTCAGTTGCGCCGCGCGCCGAGCCGGACGACCACGCCGAGCGAGAACGACAGCTCCCTGAAGTCCTCGCCGTCCGGGTTCACCAGCGACGCCCCCGGGTTGCTCTGGTCCGGCGTGGGGTACATGGTCAGACGGTAGTCGGCCTGGATGCGGAACGCCGTGTTCGGGGTCATGTCGACGTCGACCCCGCCGCCGGGCTGGATCGCCCAGTGGGTGGCGGTGTGCGCGAAGAAGCCGATCTTGCGCAGCGACCGCGCGACCCCGAACAGTGCGTGGAAGTAGGGCCGGACGCTGCCCGCCTGCACGTGGAACCGCGGCCCGCCGACGACGCCCCGGCTCTGGATGTGCACCTGGCAGGGCGTCGTCCCTTCACCGACGGAAGAACTCAGGATCGGCGAGCAGTACTCGACCTCGGGCCGGTTGAACGAGAACGTCTGAAATTCCTCGTTGGGGTCGGGCCGCACCGGCATGTCCATCGGCCCCCCGGAGTACATGGCGGAAGGCTCGATGCCCCGCCGATCGTGCCCGCTCACGTCGAAGGCGAACGAGATGGAATCGTTCAACTGCACCGACGTGTCGAAGAACCAGCCGAAGGGCAGGCTGCCCGCGTTCGCGGCCAGCTGGTCGTTCGACAGGAACGAGTACCCGACGGCGAGGTCGCCGCCCGTCTGCGCCGACGCCGGCGGGGGCAGACAGACCGTGAAGGCGGCCAGCACGAGACCGAATACGAGACGCTTGCGCATCATTCGACAACCTCCTCCGAGAGCCGTGTCATTCCACCGTCCGCGCCCGGCCGGCGCGATGGCGACCGACGCAACGACCGACGGCCGCAACGCCGATCCGAGCCGGGCTTCCCCCAGTTAGCAGCAAACATCATGCCGTCTACGCGCCGGAACCTGAACCGCTCGATGCGCGTAGAGATCCGCGCACGTGACTCCGCCCGACGGACTGACACCGCTCCCCGGCAATCCAAAACATTGGAAACAGCATCCAACGGATTGGCAATTCACCGCAACGAGGTCCCGTCAACACCGTCGTAACGGCGCACCTTAACCGTTCGCGGCCCGCGGGTCAAGCAGGAAATTCGGTACGGCGCCGGTCCCGGCGAGGTTCGGGCCACTGGACCGTGCCAGACTGGGGCGCAGACCCCTCGGGGGGGGAACGATAAGCCAGATCGTCACCGAAGTGTACGACGCCTTCCGGGCCGCCAACGTCGGCGAGAACCTCGCCATCGCCGGCCGCGAGGATCTGGTCACCAAGCTCGATCTCGAACGCGCCATCGGCCGTGTCGAAGCGGACTTGAAGGCCGAGATCGGCCGTGTCGAAGCGGACTTGAAGGCCGAGATCGGCCGTGTCGAAGCGGACTTGAAGGCCGAGATCGCCGACGTGAAGAGCGACCTCAAGCTGCTGAAGTTCGCGTACGGACCGGTCGTCCTCGGCTTGCTGGTCAAGCTCGTGTTCTTCCCGTAGTACACTGGCGGGCGATGCCCGACCGGGTGCGCACCGCCTGGCCCGGCGCGGCGCGATGCGGCGCCGCGGCGGCGCTGGCGACCGTCGCCGTCCTGACCGCCGACCCGCGAGCCGGGGCGGCGCCGCGGCTCCCACCGTCCGGGCCGGTCACGTTCACGAAAGACGTCGCTTCCCTGCTCGCGGCCCGTTGCGCGGCCTGTCACCAGCCCGGTGGCGGCGCCCCGTTCAGCGTGCTGACCTACGATGAGGTCCGGCCGTGGGCGCGGGCGATCCGGCAGGCGGTCCGCACCCGGTCGATGCCGCCATGGAAGCCGGAGCCCGGGTACGGCGGCCCGTTCCTCGGGGAGCGCCGGCTCGACGACGCCGAGATCGACCTGATCGCGCGCTGGGTCGACGGCGGCGCCCCGGAGGGGAACCCTGCCGACCGGCCGCCGATGCCGGCGGTCCGGGCCGCGGGGTGGCGGCTCGGCGCGCCGGACCTCGTGGTGGAGATGCCGGAGCCCTACACGCTGCCCGCCGGCGGCGAAGGAGACGACGTCCTCCGCAAGTTCGCCGTCCCGATCCCGGTCCGGGAGACCCGGTACGTGAAGGGCGTCGAATTCCAGCCGGGGAACCCGCGCGTCGTCCATCACGCCAACCTGAAGATCGACCCGACCCCGGCGTCGCGGCGGCTCGACGCCGAGGACCCCGAGCCCGGCTACGAGGGGGTCACGCCGTTCGACGCACGGTTCCCGTTCGGCTACTTCCTGGGCTGGACGCCGGGACAGGCGCGCCCGCTGGAGGCCGACGGCATGGCGTGGCGCCTCGACCCGGGCTCCGACCTCCTGCTCGAGCTGCATCTGACGCCGGCCCGCGAGCCGGAACCGGTGCGGTCGCGCGTCGGCTTCTTCTTCACCGGCGAAGCGCCGACGAAGGTCCCGTTCACGATCCGGCTCGGGAAGCAGGACCTGGACATCCCGCCCGGGGCCGCCGGCTACCGGCGCGTGGACCGCTACGTGCTGCCGGTCGACGTCGAGGTGCACGGCGTGCAGCCGCACGCGCACTATCTGGCCGAGGACGTGCGGGGCTACGCCACGCTGCCCGACGGGACCCGCCGCCCCCTCATCCACATCGCCGACTGGGACTTCCACTGGCAGGACTTCTACCGCTACCGGACGCCGTTCGTGCTGCCCCGGGGCGCCGAGCTGACGATGGAGTTCACCTGGGACAACTCCGCCGCCAACCCCGACAACCGCTTCTCGCCGCCGCGGCGGGTGACGTGGGGGCAGGACTCGTCGAACGAGATGGGGGACCTGTGGATTCAGGTGGTGCCCCGCCGGCCCGCCGACCTCGAAACCCTGACCCGCGACCGACGCCCGATGGAGCTCGCCGAGGACATCGTGGGGTTCGAGATGGAGCTCGCCGCCGACCCCGGCCAGGTGATGATGCGCGACGACGTGGCCGACCTGTACCTGCAGTTCGGGAAGATCGACGAGGCCGTGGCCCACTACCGGGAATCGGCGCGGCTCCGGCCCGATTCGCCGGCCGCCGCCTACAACCTGGGCACCGGCCTCCTGCAGGCGGGCGCGCTGGACGAGGCGGCCGCCCACTTCGAGCGGGCCCTCGACCTGCAGCCGGACTACGCCCTCGCCCACAACAACCTGGGCGCCGTCCACCGGCTGCGGGGCCGGCTGGACGAGGCGGTACGGCACTTCCGCCGGTCGCTCGAGATCCGCCCCGACGACGGAGAAGCGCTCTACAACCTGGCGAACGCCCTGACGACGCAGGGCGGGCTGGACGAGGCGGCCGCGCTGTACCGGCGGGCGGTCGCCGCCGCGCCCGACGCGCCGGAGCCGGCGGCCGAGCTGGCGTGGCTGCTCGCCGCCCACCCCGACCCGGCGCGGCGCGACCCTTCCCGCGCCGTCGAGCTGGCCGAGCGGGCCGCGGCCCTGACCGGCCATGCGCAGCCGGCGGTGCTCGACGTGCTGGCCGCCGCCTACGCCGCCGCCGGGCGGCTGGACCACGCCGTCGCCGCCGCCGAGACCGCCCTCGACCTGGTGCCGGCGGGGCAGGACGCCGTCGCCGCGGTCATCCGCCAGCGGCTCGAAGGGTACCGCCGCGCCCGGGCGGCGCCGGCCGCGCCGGCGCGGTAGAACGGCTCCCGTCCCCGGTTTCCGCGGTTCCAGCATGTCCTCCCGCCGCCGCCGCGCCGCGCCCCGGGCCCGATCCCGGCCGCCGTCCGCGGCGCCGGGCCGGCCGCGCGCCGGCCGGGCGGCGGGCGGCGGGTTCGCCGGGGCCGCGCTCGGCATCTTCGGGTTCGCCCTCGCCCTCCGGCTCGTCCACGTCTGGCAGCTCCGGCCGGCCCCGTTCTTCGACCTCGCCATGGGCGACGCGCAGAGCTACCACGCGTGGGGGCTGGAAATCGCGGCCGGCGACTGGCTCGGCCGGGAGACCTTCTACCAGGCGCCGCTGTACCCGTACTTCCTCGGGCTCGCGCACACGCTGTTCGGTCCCGGCCTGCTCGCGGTGCGCCTGTGCCAGACCGTGCTCGGGGCCGCCTCGTGCGTCCTGCTGGCGGATGCCGGGCGGCGGCTCTTCTCGAAGCCGGCGGGCGTCGCCGCGGGCCTGATGCTGGCCGTCTATCCGCCCGCGCTCTTCTTCGACGGCCTGGTCCAGAAGACGTCGCTGGGCGTGTTCCTGCTGTGCCTGCTGCTGCTGCTGCTCAGCCGGCTCGTCACCGGGTCCGGGCGCCCCCGGGCCTGGGTCTGGCCCGGCGTGGTCCTCGGCGGCCTCGTGCTGACGCGCGAGAACGCCTTCGTCTTCGCCGCCGTCCTGCTGGGATGGCTGGCGGCGTCGCGCGCCGCCGGCCCGCGGCGCCTCGCGCGGGCGGGGGCGCTGGCGCTGGGACTGGCCCTGGTGCTGCTGCCGGTGGCGGTGCGGAACCAGGCGGTCGGCGGCGAGTTCCTGCTCACCACCGCCCAGTTCGGACCCAACTTCTACATCGGCAACAACCCCGACGCGGACGGCACCTACCGCCCCCTGGCGGCCGGGCGGGGCGACCCCCGGTTCGAACGCCGGGACGCGACGCAGATCGCCGAGCGCGACGTCGGCGCGCGGCTGACCCCGGGACAGGTGTCGCGCTACTGGACGGGCCGGGCGCTGGAGTACATCCGCGCCCGGCCCGCGGACTGGCTGCGCCTCACCGCGCGCAAGGTGATGCTGGGGCTGAACGCGGCGGAGGTGGCCGACACCGAGGATCAGCTCAGCCACGCCGACTGGTCGGTCCCCCTCCGGCTCGCCGGCCGCGTGTGGCACTTCGGTCTGCTCGCCCCGCTGGGGGTCGCCGGCCTCTGTCTGACGTGGGACCGGCGGCGGCAGCTTCGGCCGTTCCACCTGATGCTGGGCGCGTACGCGGCCGGCATGGTGGCCTTCGCGGTGATGGGGCGCTACCGCCATCCCCTGGCGCCGATGCTGATGCTGTTCGCGGGGGCGGGACTGGCGGCGGTCCGGGAGATGGCGAGGACCGGGACGGGAAGGACCCGGCAGGCGGCGTGGGCGGGGGCGGCGGCGGCCGGGCTGCTCGTCTTCTGCAACTGGCCGGTGCTCTCGATGGACGACATGCGCGCCATCACCACGCTGAACGTCGGGACCGAGCTCCAGGCGCAGGGCCGGCTCGACGAGGCCGTCGCGCAGTACCGGCAGGTGCTCGCGGCGACCCCCGACGACGCCCTCGCCCACAGCAACCTCGGCACCGCGCTCGCCGCGCTGGGCCGGCTCGACGAGGCCGTCGGCCACTACGAGCGGGCGCTGGCGCTGGCGCCCGGGGACGCCGACGCCCACTCCAACCTGGGCAACGCCCTGCTCGCGGCCGGCCGCGGCGACGAGGGCGTCGCGAGCCTGCGGCGGGCCCTCGGCATCGACCCCGGATCGGCCGAGGCGCACGCCGCCCTGGGCCTGGCCCTGCACGAGCGGGGCGAACTCGACGACGCCGCCGCGCACCTGCGCCGCGCCCTCGAACTGGGCGCGGCCTCCGCCGAGCTCCGCAACCGGCTGGGCATCGTGCTCGGCTCGCAGGACCGGCTCGCCGACGCGGCGGTCGAGTTTCGCCGGGCCCTCGCCCTCGACCCGGAGCACGTCGACGCCCGCGCCAACCTGGGCACCGCGCTGCAGATGCAGGGACGGCTGGAGGAAGCCGTCGCGCAGTTCCGGGAAGCGATGCGGATCGCGCCGGACCATCCCGACCTGCCGGCCCGACTCGACGCGGCCCGCGCCGCGCTCACGAGGCGCTGACGCCGGAATCGGGGCCGACCTGCGAGATCCGGTCGGCGATTTCCTCCCGCGACAGCCCCCGGAGCTGCTCCCAGGACGCCACGATGCGTCTGCGCTCGTTCTGGACGGCCTTCTGGACTTCCTTCTGGACGGCCTTCTGGACTTCCTTCTGGATCTCCCTCTGGACCCCCCTCTGGACCTCCCTCTGGAGCTCCTGCTGGAACTCCTTCTGGATCCCCTTCTTGACCCCCTTCTGGATCGCTCTCTCGATCGCGGCCTCCCTGATGGCCTTGCGCGTCTCGAACATCTTCCTCCCCCAATCGAACAGCGCCGCCAGCGGCACCACGAAAGCCCAGTACAATCGGGTCGCCGCCGTTTCGAAACTCTGGTACGCCCACGATTCCGAACCGGTCTGCAGAATCGCCACGCTGGCGCACCCGACGACGGCGAATCCGGCCGCCTGAAACCCGATGCCCCGTTCGGACGAAGCGCTCGTCCTGTCCAGTGTGCTCATGGATCATCGCAAGTGCAAGTACGTTGCCACGATCACCGCGGCGGCATCGAGGAGGGCAGCGGGGCTTCACCACGAGCGGTTGAGACAGCTATCCCGAGCGGGCCACGACGGCGCCGCCGTCATCGGGTTCGACAGCCGTCACGTTCCGCCGTGTTCCCTGCTCGCACGCGCGTAAGCTCCCGGACCCGCCGCCGGCCTCCGAACGCTACTCCAGTTCGTCGTCCTGCCAGGGGATACGGCAGGGCTCGCCGCGGAGATACCCGGCCAGGTTGGCGGACATGCGCTGCGCCGCCGCCGACTGCCCTGCCCCGGCCGCGACGGACATCGCGAGACGCTGCCACCGGACGGCCTCGGCGAACCGCCCCAGCTCGGCGTGGGCCATCGCCACCGTCTCGGCCACCGCGGTCGTGCGCATCTCCTCGGCGAGCGCCTGGGCCAGGGCCAGGGCCCGCGCACCGTCGCGCAGCGCGTCGTCGGGAGCGGCGGCGAGCAGGCGGGCCAGCGCGAGAGCGAACACGGGCTCCCACGGATGGCGGTCGACGGCGGCGGCCAGGCGGTCGTGCGCCGTGCGGTAGCGCCCCAGCGCGACGAGGGCCAGCACTTCGCCGAAGCGGGCGTCGCGGCGGTCGGGCGCCTGCTCGTACCAGCCGAGCGAGGCCTCGACCCGGCCCGAGCGACGCAGCGCCTCGGCGAGCCGGAAGTGCGCCTCGCCGCCCACCGGGGCCTCGGCGGCGGCGAGCGCGAAGTGGCCGATCGCCTCCGCGCCGCGTCCGCCGCGCTCGCGCACCGCCCCGATGGTCAGGTGCGCCCGCGTCGTCAGGGCCGGGTCGAGCCGCGCCGCCTCCGCGAGATACCCCACCGCCGCCTCCGCCTCGCCGCCCGACAGGTGCAGGGCCATGCCCAGGTACCAGTGGAGCATGGGGTCGTCGGGGGCGAGCGCGAGAGCCTGCCGGAACCGGGCGAGGGCCTCCGGCCAGTCGCCGACGGCGGCGGCGTCCAGGCCCCGGGCCCGGTGGTCCGGCCCGTCGGCCGCGGCGCCGCGGCCGGCGGCGGCGGGCGCGCGCAGGTCGAGGGGTTCGAGCGCGACCGGGGTCAGCGCCGGGTCTCCTTCCCGGACGCGGTACGCGCGGTCCAGCCCGACGCCGGCGTACACGTCCGTCTCGCCGGTCACCGGCCACGTGATCGCCACCGTGCGGATCGCGGTCGCCGACCCGAGCCCGATTTCCTGCTGCAGGCTCGACCCGCCGAAGCTGCCCCCCGCGCCGACGGTGACGTGGACCTCCTGGTCGCCGGCGGGCGTGACCGCGGTGACCCTGATCCGGGCGCCGATGGCCGCCCGGTTCGTGGCCGCGCCCTCCAGCCGCAGGGTGATCCAGCGGTTGCCGTGGCCGGGGTTCAGGTAGAGGGCGTTCGGGAAGGTGTCGCCCTCGTAGGCGCCGCCGGAGACGTGGTACAGGTCCTGGTCGCCGTCGCCGTCGACGTCGCCGAACGACACGCCGTGCCCCTTCTGCAGGTGGCCGAAGCCGCCGGACGACGTCACGTCCTGGAAACGCTCTCCCGCCGCGTTCCGGAACGCCAGGTTGGGGATGAGCATCCGGTAGTCGGGATCTCCGGTGCCGAGGTACAGGTCCAGGAATCCGTCGTTGTCGAGATCGCCGAAGTTCGACCCCATGCCGACGATGATCCGGTCGAGGCCCAGCGCCCGCGTGACGTCGGTGAACGTGCCGTCGCCGCCGTTGCGATAGAGGCGCGGCAACTGGCCGCGGTGCGGCTGTCCCAGGCGCTCGCGGACCACGTCGGCCAGCCCCCCGCTGAATCCCCCGACGAAGAGATCGTCCCACCCGTCGTTGTCGTAATCGAAGAACCAGGTCGGAAAGCTCACCGGCGGCCCTTCGACCCCGGCTTCGGCCGCCACGTCGCGAAACGACCACGCGCCGCCGGGGCCGGGTCCCTCGTTGCGAAAGAGCCGGTTCGGCTGGTCGGGGCGCAGCTGCGTCACGTAGAGATCGAGCCGCCCGTCGTTGTCGTAGTCGCCCCAGACGGCCCCCTTGACGAAGCCGACCACGGCTACCCCGGCCTCGGCGGCCACGTCGGTGAACGTGCCGTCGCCGTCGTTGCGGAACAGGCGGGACGGGTACGCGGGGGACGTTCCGCCCCGGGACTCGTTGCCGATGAACAGATCGATCCAGCCGTCGTTGTCGTAGTCGCCCCACGCCGCGGCCTGGGTCGGGGCCGGCATCAGCAGGCCCGCCGCCTCGGTGACGTCGGTGAACGTGCCGTCGCCGCCGTTCCGCAGCAGCGAGTTCGGGTGGCCCGTTTCCAGCCACGCCCCGCGCAGGATCAGCAGATCGAGAAACCCGTCGTTGTCGTAGTCGGCGTGGACCACGTGCAGGCCGCTGACGAGGCCGTCGAGCCCCGCTTCGGTGGTCCGGTCCGAGAACGTGCCGTCGCCGTCGTTGCGGAAGTAGCGCAACTGGTTGGGGTTCTCCCCCGCCGCGACGGGGAACAGACCGGCCGACGACGCGACGACGTCGAGGCGCCCGTCGCCGTCGAAGTCGTCCATGACGCTGCCGCCCTTCCGGCCCGCGACGTCGACGCCGAGCCGACCCGCGACGTCGGTAAACCGGCCGACGTCGTGCGACGAGCGGAAGGCCTCCGGCGGCACGAGCCACCGTTCCGGCACGTGAAACGGATACTCGCCGACGGTCATGTGCGCGAGATTGAGCAGCCACTGCGCGGCGAGGGCCGTCGACTCGTCCGGGGGATCGCCGAGAATGCGGGTGTACTCCTCGATGGCTCGCCGGGCCGGGCCGCCGTCCGGGTGAACCGCGTTCCGGGTCACCGGCGCCGAGCAGCGGGCCGCGGCCGGGCCGGACACGCAGTTGCGCCGCATGGCGACCCGCAGATGGGAGAGGGCCAGGAGCTGCCGCACCGCGCTGACGAAGGTCGGCGAGACCGACGGGGCGTCCCGCGCCTCGCGCAGGACGTCCTCGAACGCCGCCGCCGCTTCCTCGCTCCGGCCGGCGTAGAGGAGGTGCCGCGCGATTTCCGAACGGTACCGCAGCCGATCCGGCAGGGCGGACGGCGGGGTCACCGCCGCGAGGGTCCGGGCCCGGAGGGAGCCGGCGTAGGGATTCGTCTGCGCCGCCGCGGCGGCGATCGCTTCGAGACGCGCCGCCATCGCCGCGGTGCCCGACTCGCGCCCGTCGTCCTGGGCGGCCGCGGCGGCCGTCCCGAGCGCGGCCGCCGCGACCAGGGATCCGATGCGACGGACACCACGCCGGCAGCCCGCGGCGAAACGCCCCGCGGCATTCGAGCGGCGCCGCCTCCCGCCTGACTGCGTCGTTCGCCGGTTGAACATGCCCAACATGCGCCCTTCTCACGCCTTGTCAGGCGGACGCTTCCGTTCGCTGGCGCCCTCCGGGCGCGGTGCGGCGCGGGGTTCCACCACGGACGTCGGGGTCACCGGCTTCCCCGCCCCGGGCCTTCGTTCTTCGACGCCCGCCGCGGGGAGCGGCCGGCGCCGGAGAACGGGCGGACGGCCCCGCGGTCCGGACCGGCGAACCTCCCGGCCGCGCCGGCTTCACGGCAACTGCGCCCGCAACCGGGCGAGGAGCGGGTGGCCGGGAAGGAGCGCCTGCGCCTCGTCGAGCCGGCCGCGCGCCTCTTCGCCGCGGCCCAGGTCGGCGAGAGCCAGCACGTAGCCCGCCCAGGCGTCGGCGAACCGCGGATCGGAAACCACCACCTGCCGGTAGTGCGCGAGCGCCGCCTCCGGCCGGCCCGTCACCCGCAGGGCATCGGCGAGGCCGACGCGCGCCTCCAGATAGTCGGGCTGACGCTCGACCGCATCGGAGAACCTCTCGATCGCCTCGGGATAACCGCCGTCGAGCATCGCGACCATGCCGAGGCCGAAGTGCGCCTTGGCGAAGTCGGGAGACCGCCGCACGGTCTCCGCGAACTCCTCGACCGCCCCGCGGGGGTTCCCCGCCATCATCAGCACGGTGCCCAACCGATGCCGCAAGGCGGGGTCGTCGGGGGCCAGGGCCAGCCCCCGGCGGAACAGGTCCTCGGCCGCCGCCAACTGCCCGCGCCGCAGCGCCCGCAGCCCGCGCGTCTCATAGGTGATCGCGCTCTCCAGCACCTCCGACCAGGCGTCCATCAACGGGTCCGGCGGCGCCGCCGCCCCGTTCCCCCGCCGGCGGAGATGGGCCCTGGCCTCGTCGACGTCGCCGAGCTGCCGGTAGGCCATCGCGAGCGGGTAATGCAGGCTGGTCGCGCGCTCGTCGGCGGACAGCGCGCGCCTCAGGTAGTCCACCGCGCGCGCGGCGTCACGCCGCGCCAGCGCCGCGCGTCCCACGCCGGCCAGCGCCGCGGCCGATCCGGCATCGAGGGCCAGGGCGCGCATGAACGCCTCTTCGGCCGCGTCGGGCCGGTTCTGATCGAGCAACGCCTCGCCCAGTCGAACCAGGGTGGGCAGATCCGCCGGCCGCAACGCGTGCGCACGCGCGAACAGGTCGGCCGCCGCCGCGCCGTCGCCCTGTACGGCGTGGAGATGGCCGAGATAGTACGGCCACCGCATCGCGTCGGGCGCGAGATCGATCGCGCTTCCGAAGCACGATTCGGCCGCCTCGTAATACTCCGCCGCCATGAGCACCAGACCGAGCTCGCCGAAGGCGTCGGCGAGCTCGACCGGCGGGGCGCCCGGCTCCGCGAGCTTCGCGGTCACGCGTGCGTGATGCTCGCGCACCTGGCGCCGGACCGATGCGGCCACGCCGGAGAGATCCGGCAGCGCGACGGGCTGCCGCGGTCCGCCCGCGCGCATCGCGCGCGCCGGCTCCGGCCGCGGCGATGCCGCCGGGCCGTCCTCGGGCGCGGCGCAGCCCCCGGCCAGGGCCATGAAACACGCCAGGAGCCCTGCCGCCAGCCCCTGCCCAGTCATGCTCAGCCGCCTTCGCCCTCGCGCAACGTCGTATATCGACCGGCCGGGACGCCGCGCCACGTCTCGCTGCGCCCGCTCGGCCACGTGACGCGCACTTCGGCCGGCGCCGCCGATGCGCCCAGCCCGATCAGGATGCGCGGGTCCTGGGCCGAAGCGTAGCTGCCGTCGGACCTCGCGCGGCGCCACACGCGCGAGCCGTCCTCGCGGACGACCTCCACCCGGGCGCCGATCATGTCCCGGGGAGCCGCCGCGCCGACGAGCCGCAGGCCCAACCACGGGTTGCGGTTCCCGATGCGGTTGACGAGCAGGCGCACCGGACCCGCTCCGTTGCCGACCAGCACGTCCACGTCGCCGTCGTTGTCGACGTCGCCGAACGCGGCGCCCCGGCTCACCTCCGACTGGCGGAACACGGCCCCGGCGCGGTCCGTCACGTCGTCGAACCGCCGCCCCCCCCGGTTGCGGAACAGCAGGTTGCGCTGCTGCAACGGGAACGGGTTGTTCGGCCCGAGGGTCTCCATGTTCCGGGTGACGCGGCCGTTGACCGAGAACAGATCCAGCCAGCCGTCGTTGTCGAAGTCGAACCACGCCGTCCCGAAGCCCGTATAGGGCAGGCTGGGCAGACGAACGAACGTCTGCGTGCTCTGCTCCTCGAACAGTCCGGCGCCGTCGTTGACGTAGAGGGTGCTGCCCTGCCCCACGAGCTCGGTGACGAAGACGTCTTCGTCGCCGTCGTTGTCGAAGTCGCCGGCATCGACGCCCATGTCCGCCTTCGCTTCGCCGCCGGCGCCCAACGCCGCCCCCCGCAACGGCGCCTCGTTGGCGAAGGTGCCGTCGCGCTGGTTGATCCACAACTGGTTCTCCTGCTGATCGTTGGCGACGAAGACGTCGATCCAGCCGTCGTTGTCGAAGTCCGCCGTCGACACCCCGAGCGCCGGCCCGAACTCGCGGGCGACGCCGGCTTCCGCCGTCGCGTCGACGAACGTGCCGTCGCCCCGGTTCCTGTACAGCCGGTCCGGCTGGGCCCGATAGACCTCGGGAGGACAGTAGTCGGGCGGGCCGGACCGGTTGAAGCAGGGGATGTGGGTGTCGAGATTGAAGCTCAGGTAGTTGCCGACGAAGAGGTCGAGCCAACCGTCGCGGTCGTAGTCGAGGAACGCGGCCGACACTCCCCAACGGTCGGGGTCGTGCGTCCCGCTCGCTTCCGACACGTCGGCGAACGTCCCGTCGCCCTGATTCCGGAACATCCGGTTGCGCTCGAATCCGGTCAGGTAGAGGTCGACCCGGCCGTCGTTGTCGAAATCGCCGGCCGCAACCCCCATGCCGTGTCCGCCCGGGTTCAGCCCGCTCCCGGCCGTCACGTCCGTGAACCGCAGCCGGGGTCCGTCGGGCGACGGTTCGAGGTCGTTGCGGTAGAGACGGTCGGTGAGAGGTCCGTCCGGCGGCGGCACCAGCGGTTCGCCGCTTCCGAGGGTCCGTCCCTGCACGACGAGGACGTCGAGGTCGCCGTCGTCGTCATAGTCGAACAACGCCACCCCGGGTCCCATGATCTCGGTCTGGTGGAAATCGCCCGACATGCCGTTGAAGTGCCGGAAGTCGAGCCCCGCCTCCGCCGCGCCCTCGGTGAACCACTCGCCGGGCGCGGGCCCTTCGACCGCGGCGCCGTCCTCCGGCGGCGCGCCGCCGGCCGCGAAGTCCGACGGCGGCGCGCAGTTCCCGGCCGCGCACGCCAGCACCAGGAACAGCAGCCTCGCGCCGGCGGCGGCCGGGTTGGCGGGGGCTTTCGCCACGGACTGTTCAGGTCGGCAGAAGGTCACGGGCGCGCCCTCGATTATCCCACCGCCGTCCCGGCCCCTGCAAACCGCGCTCGCCGGCGGCGCCGGGTCCTGTAACATGAAGGATGAGGAGGCGCCTTGACCACCACGACCCGCGGCCGCTTCGATCCGGAGACGCTGGTTTCCCGCGAACGGGAACTGACCGCCGTTCACGAAGGCTTCCGCTCCGCCCGCTTGTCCCTCGACCTGACCCGCGGCAAGCCGAGCCCGGCCCAGCTCGCGCTGTCCGACTCCCTCGACCGGGAGACCGGCCCGCTGGCCGCCGCCGACGGCGCCGACGTCCGCAACTACGGGGGTCTCGACGGCCTGCCGGAGGCCCGGAAGCTGGGCGCGGCGTGGCTCGGCGTCCGTCCCGACGAAGCGATCGCCGGCGGCAACAGCAGCCTCACCCTCATGTATCTCTACGTGCTGAACGCCTGGCTTCACGGTCCGGCCGGGCCGGACACCGCGTGGCGGCGATCGGAACCGGCGCGGTTCCTCTGTCCGGTGCCCGGCTACGACCGGCACTTCGCGATTCTCGAGGAACTCGGCATCGAGATGATCAACGTCCCGATGCGGGACGACGGTCCGGACATGGATCAGGTCGAGGACCGCGTGCGCTCCGACCCCTCGATCGGAGGCATCTGGTGCGTGCCCAGGTACTCGAATCCCGGCGGGCAGGTCTATTCCGACGCCACCATCGACCGTCTGGCCCGGCTCGCGCTCGTCGCCGGCCCGCGCTTCCGCATCCTCTGCGACAACGCCTACGCGGTCCATGATCTGGACGACGAACCGCCGCCGTCGGCGAACGTCATGGACGCGTGCCGGCGCCACCGCACCGAGGACAGCCTGGTGTTGTTCGCTTCGACGTCCAAGGTCACGCGGGCCGGCGCCGGCATCTGCTTCATGGGCGGTTCACCCGCCACCCTCGACTGGTTTCGGCGCCGGATGCAGGTGGCGACCATCGGACCGGACAAGGTGAACCAGTTGCGCCACGTCCGCTTCCTGCGCGACCTGGATCACGTGCGGGCGCACATGCGGAAGCACGCGGCCATCCTGCGCCCCAAGTTCGATCTGGTGTTCCGCCGGCTGTCGGAAGCGCTGGATGGAACCGGAACCGGCTCGTGGACGACGCCGCGCGGGGGCTACTTCATCTCGTTCGACGCCCGGCCCGGTCTGGCCGGCGAGATTGTCCGGCTCGCGGCATGCGCAGGGGTGAAGCTCACGCCGGCCGGCGCCACGTTTCCGTATCGACGGGACCCCGACGACTCCAACATCCGGCTCGCGCCGACGTTCCCCGAACTCGCCGATCTCGACCAGGCGATGCGCGTATTCGCGACCTGCGTCGAGCTCGCATCGGTCAGACAGACGTTGGCGAGCCGGTAACCGTCGACACCGGAAGGCAGTCCGGAGACCGCAAAAGCGATCCCGGACTGCATGTGGTCCGCCCGCCCGACGCGCAACGCACGAACCACGGCGCAGTTCACGAACTGCGCACGGTCGCGGCGAACAACGCAGCCAGGTGGGCGCGTCAGCGCCCCAAGACAGCGGAGACTGCGCCGCGGGGCCGCACGATGCAGCCGTGAAAAACGCAGGAACGACCGAAAACCGGCAGCAGGTCGCGAGCCTCCGGCCACGGCTCGAAGACCCCGGCCCGCGGCCAGCTACTTTCCGGCTTTGTTCTTGCGCCGCGCGGCCCAGTAGGCCTTCATCCGCTCGGACACCGCCTGCTTTTCTTCGGCCGACATCTCGCGGCGCTTTCTCTTGGGCTTCGCCTCGGGCGCGGTCTTCACCGCGGGCGCGTCGGCCGCCTTCCTCCGCGAGGACGACCGCCGCCTCGCGGGCTTCGCCTGCGGGGCGGAGTCTCCCAGCATCTTCTCGACGCCGCTCAATGCCGTGATTTCCGCCTGAAGGCGATCGATTTCGCTCTGCCGTTCGGCAATTGCCTGTGCTATGACACTCATGGCTGCAAAGGATAGTGATCTGCAATAGCAATGTCAAACCCCGTTGCGCGTCAAGAAAACGGGGCGCCGGGAACGACACCGGAATCGACAACCTGTCTCGCGGGCGCCCGTGGACGACGCGGGCGAGGCCGGACTGCCCGCCGGCGGGTCTCCGCGCCCGGGGGCGGTGCGGCGGAACGGATGAGGAGGGAGGGGCGGTTGTGTTAACTTATCCGGGATCGTCGTACCCGTCGGGGCGTGGCGCAGACTGGTAGCGCGCCTGCTTTGGGAGCAGGAGGCCCCCGGTTCGAACCCGGGCGCCCCGACCACCTCGCGCCGGACCGCTCCCGCCCTTCCGATCTTCGGCGTCGGACCAGCCCGGAGAGGGTCGCCGCGCGACTTCGCGGTCACGGCTCCGCCTGGCAGCCCGTGGTGAAACGCCCCGCTGCATTCGAGCGGCGCTGCATCCCGCCTGACTGCGTTGTTCGGCGGTTGAATATGCCCAATATGCGCCCTTCTCACGCCTTGTCAGGCGGGCGCATCGCCGCTCTCGGTGCGACGCGGGGGTTCCACCACGGGCTGCTGGCGCCCAACCAACCCTGCCGGCAGTCCGCGCCGGGCTACGGCGACTGCTCGCGGAAGAACGCGGCCCCGTGCCACGACTCGCCGGCCGGCAGCTCCCATCGACCGGATCGAACCTGTTCGACCTTCGTCAGCGTATTGTCGAAGACCACCGTTCCGGGGCCGACCGCCCCGCTCTCCGCCAGGTCGGCGAACCGTTCGCGGGAGACCCTCGCGATACCCGTTTCGCCGCGATACAGGACCGGCGCATGGTTCACCAGCTCTACCCCCAGTTCGACCTCGAGGCCCTTCATGCGGCGCACGAGAGCGTCGACGGAGCAACCCGACGCGCCGGCCGCGCGCTCGTCGACGGCCACGAACACGAAACGATCGTACCGGACGTCGCGCGCCGCCGTCAGCGGAACGCCGTGCGCGGTCCACTGGTCGATGAAGGCGTCCACCTCGCGGGTCACGCGCGCGCGTTCCCCGTCCGCCAACGCGCGCCCGGCCGCGAAGATCCAGAGGCGGGATTCCGGCGGCAACTCGTCGAAAGTGACACGTGGCATGGCGCAAACCCTCCCGTCAGCCCACCGGCTCCTTCACGGTGACGGCGTCGAGGAACGGCATCATTCCCCGGAGCTCGGCGCCGACCTTCTCGATTCGATGTTCCTGCTCGGCCCGCCGCCGGGCCATGAACCAGGGCCGGCCGGCCCGGTCCTCCGCGACCCACTTCTCCGCGTAGGTCCCGTTCCGAATGTCTTCGAGCACGGCTCGCATCGCCTCGCGGGTGGCGTCGGTCACGACCCGCGGCCCACCGGTGTAGTCGCCGTGCTCGGCGGTGTCGCTGACCGAGTAGCGCATGTAGTTGAGCCCCCCCCGATAGATGAGGTCGACGATGAGCTTCAACTCGTGCATGCATTCGAAGTACGCCACCTCGGGCTGGTAGCCGGCTTCCACCAGCGTTTCGAAACCCGCCTTGATCAGCTCGCTGACGCCGCCGCACAGCACCGTCTGCTCGCCGAAGAGGTCCGTCTCGGTCTCTTCCGCGAACGTCGTCTCGATGACCCCGGCCCGCGTGAGCCCGAGCCCCTTCGCATAGGAAAGCGCGAGCGGCTTCGCGCCCCCCGTCGCATCCTGCTCGACCGCGACCAGCGCCGGCGTCCCTCCTCCCTCGAGAAACACTTCGCGCACGCGGTGACCCGGCGCCTTGGGCGCAATCAGCGTGACGTCGACGTCGGGCGGCGGCGCGATGGTCCTGAACCGGACGTTGAATCCGTGGGCGAACATCAGCATGTCGCCCGAGGCGAGATTGGGGGCGATCGACTCGTCGTAGATGGCCCGCTGCTTCGTGTCCGGCGCCAGAATCATGATGACGTCGGCCCACGACGCCGCCTCGGCCCCGCTCTTCACCGGGAGCCCGTCCGCCTCCGCCCGCGCGCGCGAACGGCTGCCTTCCGCCAGCGCCACCTGCACCGGGACGCCGCTGTCCTTCAGGTTCAGCGCGTGGGCATGGCCCTGGGAGCCGTAGCCGAAGACGGCGACCTTCCTGCCCTGTACGAGTGAGAGATCCGCCGCGTCGTCGTAGTGAATCGTCGCCATCTGGTTCCGCCTCGTCGGTCGGGATGCTCCCGATGCGCTCGGGAAGGGGGTTGCCGGGCTGCGCCCGTCACACGGAAAAGGATACGTGGCCGCCGGGGTCGACCTCGGCCGGTTCGCCGGCCGCCTCGGGCGCCGCGCTCTGCTGGCCCCTGGACATCGCGACCCGCCCCGTCCGCACTATTTCGAGCAGGCCGTAGGGTTGCAGGACGCCCAGCAGCCCGTCTATCTTGTCCTCGGTGCCGGTCGCCTCCACGATCAGCGAATCGGGCGCCACGTCGACGACCCGGCCTCGAAAGGTATCCACGATCTGCATCACCTGCGTACGGGTCTCCCGGGTCGCCGCCACCCGGATGAGCGTCAGGTCGCGGACGACCGCGGCGGCGGCGGTCAGGTCCGTCACCCGCAGGACGTTCACGAGCTTGTAGAGGTTCGCTTCGAGCCGCCTGGCCCCGTTGTCGTCGGTATCGACGACGATCGTCATGCGGGACACGCCGGCCGCCTCGGTGCGGCCGACCGTCAACGACTCGATGTTGAACGCCCGGCGGCGGAACAGCGACGCCACCCGGTTCAGGACTCCCGGCTTGTCCTCGACGTGCACGACAAAAGTACGCCGCATGGTCCTCCCGGCGGCGCGGCGGGCGCCGGCCGTCAGCTAATCGTCCGCCGTCTCGACGATGGGACTGGGGCTCGGCCGCCGGATCATGGCATGGAGGTCGGCGCCGGCCGGCACCATCGGATAGACGGTATCTTCCTGCTCGACCCGGAAATCGATGACCACCGCGCCGGGCTCGGCCCGCGCCATCGCCACCGCCGGCTCGACGTCCCGGCGCCGCGAGACGGTCGCGCTGCGCAGACCGAAGGCCTCGCCCAGTCTGGCGAAGTCGGGGCTGAGCAGCGGCGTGGCCGCGTAGCGCCTCTCGTAGAAGAACTCCTGCCACTGGCGCACCATGCCCAGGTAGCCGTTGTTGATGATGGCCACGTTGACCTTCACCTTCTCCTGCGCAATCGTCGCCAGCTCGCACATCGTCATCTGGAAACCGCCGTCGCCCACGATCGCCCACACCTCGGCGTCGGGCCGCGCGAGCTTCGCGCCGACCGCGGCCGGCAGGGCGAACCCCATCGTCCCCAGGCCGCCCGAGGTGATGAGCGAGCGGGGCTCCTGGTGGTGGTAGTACTGCGCCTCCCACATCTGGTGCTGGCCGACGTCGGTCACCACCACCGCCTTGCCGCCGGTCATCCGCCAGAGGTCGTGGATGACGTGGGCGGCATAGAGGTGCCCGCTGTCGGGCAGGTTCTGCACGTCGCGGACCGCCGAATCGCCCTTCATCCCGGCGATGGCCCCGAGCCACGCGCCGCGGTCGCCGGACTCGACCCGCGGCAGCAGATCGCGCAGGACGCCGGACAGGTCGCCGGCCAGGGTGACGTCCACGATGACGTTCTTGTTGAACTCGGCCGGATCGATGTCGACGTGGATCTTCCGCGCGTTGGGCGCATACGTCCTGACGTTGCCGGTGACGCGGTCGTCGAAGCGCATGCCGAAGGCGAGCAGGAGGTCGGCCTCCTGAATGGCCTGGTTCACCCACGCCTCTCCGTGCATGCCCATCATGCCCAGATTCAGCGGATGCAGCGCCGGAAACGACCCGATGCCGAGAAGGGTCATCGCGACGGGGATGTCGGCCCGTTCGGCGAGCTCGCGCACCAGCTCCATCGCGCCCGACGAGATCACGCCGTGCCCCGCGAAGATGATCGGACGCTTCGCGCCGTTGATCAGCTCCACCGCCCGCCCGCGGTCCGCCTCCGACGCCCGCAGGTCCGGTCGATAGCCGGGCAGGCGAACCGGGCTGCCGTCCCACACGAACTCGGCCGACGCCTGCTGGGCGTCCTTCGTGACGTCCACGAGCACCGGGCCGGGCCGGCCGGACCGCGCGACGTAGAACGCCTCGTGGATGGTCGGGGCCACGTCGGAGACGTGCGACACCAGATAGTTGTGCTTCGTGATCGGCAACGTGACGCCGGTGACGTCGGTCTCCTGAAAGGCGTCCGACCCGATGAGCCGGCTGCCCACCTGCCCGGTGATGCAGACGATGGGCGACGAGTCGAGCATGGCGGTGGCGATGCCGGTGACCATGTTGGTCGCGCCGGGCCCGGAGGTGGCCACGGCCACGCCGACCTCGCCGCTGGCCCGCGCATAGCCGTCGGCCATGTGGGTCGCCCCCTGCTCGTGCCGCACCAGGACGTGCCGGATCGGGTATTCCAGCATGGCGTCGTAGGCGGGCAGGATCGCACCGCCCGGATACCCGAACACGGTGGTCACCCCCTCGCGGACGAGGGACTCCCACAGAATCTGCGCGCCGGTTCTCATGTTTCCCATGACCGTACCCGCCGCGGGCGCGGAGACCCGCGTCTCTTCACGCCGTCGTCACCGCGCCTTCGGCCGCCGACCCCACGAGACGGCTGTACTTCGCCATGACGCCGGCGGCGTAGCGCGGGGCCGGCGCCCGCCAGCCGCGCAGGCGGCGGGCCATCTCCGCTTCGTCGATCTCGACCCGCAGCTCGCGCGACGGCAGGTCGAACACGACGACGTCGCCGTCGCGCACCGCGGCTATCGGCCCTCCCTGCGCCGCCTCCGGCGCCACGTGCCCCGCCATCAGCCCGCGGGTCGCGCCGGAGAACCGGCCGTCGGTCAGCAAGGCGACCGAGTCGCCGAGGCCGGCCCCGACGATGGCCGCGGTCACCGCCAGCATCTCGCGCATGCCGGGTCCCCCGCGCGGTCCCTCGTAACGAATGACGACGACGTCGCCCGGTCGCAGCGCGCCTTTCTCCACCGCCTCGAAGCAGGCCTCCTCGCTGTCGAACACCCGCGCCGGACCGCGGTGCTTCCGGCTTCCGTAGCCGCCGGCCACCTTGACCACGCAACCGTCCGGCGCGAGGTTGCCCTTCAGGATGACGAGCCCCCCCGTCGGAGTTATCGGACTGGAGACCGGCCGCACGACCTCCTGGCCGGGCGTCTCGGCCGCCGCCTGCGCCTCTTCCCCGATCGTGCGGCCGGTGACGGTGACCTGATCGGACCGCAGCACCCCCGCCTCGCGCAGCCGGTGCGCCAGCAGGCGGCTGCCGCCGGCCCGATACAGGTCGGTGGCCACGAAACGCCCCCCCGGCTTCAGATCGGCGAGCAGCGGCGTCGCGCGGCTGATGCGGTCGAAGTCGTCGATGCCGACGTCGACCCCGGCTTCGCGCGCAATCGCCAGCAGGTGCAGCACCGCGTTGGTCGAACCGCCGGTGGCGGCGACCGACGCGATGCCGTTCTCGAGCGCGGCCCGGGTCATGATCTGCCGCGGACGCCGGTCCGCGCGGACCAGATCCATGACGAGACGCCCCGTGTCGGCGGCCACCGCGTCCTTCTCGGCCTCCATCGCCGGCACCGCGTTGTGGCTCATGGGCGAAATGCCGATGAACTCGCACACCGTGGACATGGTGTTGGCGGTGAACTGCCCGCCGCACGCGCCCGGCCCGGGACACGCCGCGTCCTCGAGCGCCTTCAGTTGCGCGTCGGTCATCCTGCCCGCCGCGTGCGCGCCCACCGCCTCGAAGACGTCCTGGATGGTGACGTCGTGATCCTCCCACCGCCCCGGCGCGATGGAGCCGCCGTAGAGCACGAGGCCCGGGACGTCGAGCCGCGCCACCGCCATCACCCCGCCGGGAATGGTCTTGTCGCAGCCCACCAGCACCACGAGTCCGTCGAACAGGTTGCCGCGGGCGACGAGCTCGATGGAGTCGGCGATGACCTCGCGGCTGATCAGCGAGGCCCGCATGCCGTCGCTGCCCATCGTGATGCCGTCCGAGATGGACACCGTGTTGAACTCCATCGGCGTGCCGCCGGCGGCGCGGATCCCTTCCTTGATGCGGTCCCCCAGCCGCCGCAGGTGGAAGTTGCACGGCCCGATCTCGATCCACGTGTTCGCGACCCCGATGATCGGGCGCCGCAGCGCGTCGTCGTCGAACCCGACCGCCTTCAGCATCGATCGGGCCGGGGCCCGCGAGGGACCGTCGGTGATCGCGCCGCTGCGGGTCTTGCCTGGCATGCCGGTCATGTGCGGGCGCCTTCCGACAAAAAAAGGGCCATCATCCCACCGCGGATGACGGCCCGGCAATCCGCTGCGTTCGTCGAGCGCATCACCCACCGGCCGCCGGCGCGATCCTGACGCCGGCGCCGTGAACGCCGGCCGCGGGGGAGCAGCGGGGAGCGTGATCCATGGATGCGCCGACGCGCACGGCGATCCGCATTCTAACCCGGCCCGGCGCCGGTCTCAAGACCTGCCTTCGCAGACCGGTCACCGTTCCGGCAGCGGCTCCCCGTCGGGCACGAAGCGCAGGGCGGCGCCGTTGTTGCAGTAACGCTTGCCGCCGGGCCGAGGCCCGTCGGGAAAGACGTGACCCTGGTGCCCGCCGCAACGGGCGCAGTGATACTCGGTGCGCGGCAGGACCATCCGGAAGTCGCGCTTCGTGCCCACGCTGCCCTCGATGGACGCGAAGAAGCTCGGCCAGCCCGTCCCGCTCTCGTACTTGCTCGCCGACTCGAACAGGGGTGCGTAGCAGGCGGCGCACACGAACGTCCCGGCGCGCTTCTCGTGGTTCAGCGGACTCGACCCGGGCCGCTCGGTCGCCTCCCGGAACAGGACCGCGAAAGACTCCGCCGGCAGCAGCGCGCGCCACTCGCCGGGGGTCTTCTTCCAGGCCTCCTTCGTCTCCGTCATGACGTCTCCCGCCGAAGCATACCACCGCGGCCGGCCGGACGTCTCCGGGGGGCGGTCGGCGCCGGCGAACGGCGGCGCCCTCCCGACGCCCCGAGCGCCGGCGGGGGGGCCGAGCCGGGGTCCGGGAACCCGGCCGGGCGAAAGGCGGCCCGGCGGCTCGGCCGCGGCGTGCCACCCTCCGTGGTGGAACCCCGCCGTCGCCCCGCGCGCGAAGGGCGCTGGCCCGGTCGTGCCGTGTATCGGCGTGAGGCACCCGCGTCGCCCCGCGCGAGGGGCGCTGGCGCACGCCGAGTGCACCGCGAGCAGGGAACACCCGCCTGACAAGACGTGAGAACCCTGTCGACCGCGACCGGACAATGGAGTCGGTTCCCGCCGGCCGCGAAACGTCCGGACGGCCCCGGAACCGGGCGCGTCGCGCGTCAACCCTGGTTGCGTCCCCGGCGCAGACCCCGATCGACGCGGGGTATGCGGCATCGTTCGCGGTCGGGAGACCATTTCCCGACCGTCCCCTTCGACACCTTCAGTTTACCGGCGGCCGGCGCCTCCAGCCGGGCACCGCTTACCGGCGGCCGGCGCCGCGGGCCGGGCGCCGCGCCGGAGGGGGGAGCCGCCCGGGCGCCACGTCCTTCCAGCATCCCGTGCCCGCGACGAGCGACACGGCCCGGACCCGGAGCGTCGAACGCCTCGGCCGCCCCCGGCGGCCCTTCGTCGCCGGCCATCCGTTGCTCCGCCGGGGCGACGGGTGAGCCAGGGGGCGCACCGCATCGTCCGCGCGCTCCAGCGCGACCACGCGGCGGAGCCGACGCCGACCGGACGGGCCCGCGGCAGGCGAGGAACGACGAACCTGCGCGGCACGCAGCCCCCGATGCGGCCCCGAACCCGCCGTCGAAACCGGAAGCCTCGAGGCGTCGAATACGCGACATGGTATCGCGTAATAGCATAGGAGGTAATCGTGAAGAAACGAACACTGCCGGCCACCGCGTCACCGGCCTGGCCGCGGCCGGCGCGCTGCTGGTGGTCGCGGCCGTCGTCGAAGCGAGCGTGATACCCGCGATCGCGGCGATCGCCCGGATCCGCACCGTCCCCATGGAGGCGCCCGTTGAGCAACGACGTCATTCTCGACATCGCCGGCATCCGGCGCCGGTTTCCCGAATTCGAGCTGGGTCCGCTGTCGCTGCAGCTGCGGCCGGGCCGCATCTACGGTCTCCTCGGCCCGAACGGCGCCGGGAAGACCACGCTGCTCGACCTCGTCGCGCTGCAGCTCAAGCCCACCGCCGGGGCCCTTCGCGCGGGCGGCGAGCCCCTGCGCTGGGGGTCGCGCGCGTGGAAGTCGCGGTTCAGCTACGTCCGCGAGATCGTCCCGTTCTACGGCGAACTGACGGTGGCCGAAACGTTGAAGCTCGCGTCGCGTCTCTACGACCGCTGGGACGCGGCGCTCGCCGCGCGGGTCGCCGGCGCGCTGGAGCTGCCCCTGCGCCGCCGGGTCAGCGAACTCTCGAAGGGCACCAGGGTCAAGCTGGGCATTGCGAGCGCGCTGGCCCACCACGCCGACCTGCTGCTCCTCGACGAGCCGACGGCCGGTCTCGACCCCACGGCCCGGGCCGAGGTCCAGGCCCTCGTCCGCGACCTCGCGGCGGAGCACGCGCGGCTGTGCGTCGTGTTGTCGTCGCACATCTTCGAAGACATCGAAGCAACCGCCACCGACGTGCTGATATTGCGGCGCGGCCGGTTCGTCTTCGAGGCGTCGGCCGAGGCCCTGCGGACGGCGGCCCTGTACCGCACCCCGGGCGCCAGCGCCGCGGCGGCGCCCGACCTCCTCGCCCGGTGGACGCGCCAGGACGCCGAGTGGCTCCTCGTGCGCCGGGGCAGCCCCCTGCAGGCCGACCTGGAACGGCGGGAGGACTGCGTCGAGGACCACCCGGCCAGCCTGCTCGCGGCGGTGTATCACGGCACGCAGGACAGCCGCGGAGACACAAGATGAACAGGACGCTCTGGATTCTCTTCGCCAAGGACTTCCGCCTGCACGGCTGGCCCCTCGCGCTGGTCGTCGCCATCCCGCTCGCGGTTTGCACCGCGCTGAGGCACTTCGGACCGGATCGGGGTCAGGGCCCATTCGAGGGCCTGGTTTTCAACGTGAACATGGTCGTGGCGGTGTTCCTGAGCGAATGGCTGGTCGCACGGGAACGGGCGAAACGCACCTTCGCCTGGCTGCGCACGCTCCCCGTGGACGATCGCGCGCTGGCCGGCAGCAAGTTCCTGATGGCGGCGGCGGTGAGCGTGGGGCTGTGGACGGCGACCTCCGTACCGTTCGCCCCCGCGCTGTGGTCGCCCTGGACTACCGGACTGGTGCTGCAAGGCATCCTGCTGGTGCTGGGCGCGCTCTGCCTCGCGGCGCGGTTGCGCTTCAACTGGCACTACGCCCACCTGGCCGGGGTGCTCGTCTTCGCGGCGCCGCTGGTGCTGTTCATGACGTTCGCGGACGAGAGCACGGCGCGGCGAGCCGCGCTCGCGACGCTGTGGAACGCGCCGTACGGCCGTGCGCTCGCCGCCGCCGGCCTGCTGCTGCTCTACCTCGCGATCGTCGGAACCATCATGCGCTGGTTCGCACGCGCCGACACTTACCAGGTCGTCGACTGATTCGCCAACGGGAGCCCGCCATGCGCACGCTGTTCTGAAGTCCGGTCCGTTCGAGAACTGCCGCGCGGGTGGCCTGCACTGGCTCGCGGCGGCCTGCAGGCCGGTCCTGTACGCCGGCCTGCAGGCCGGCACCGGCTCGATCACGCCCGCCAAGCCGGTCCCGGCGCGGTGCGTCCTGATGCTCGCCGTCGCCTGGTGTCGATACTGGACGCCGGAGCCGTTGTCCCTGCCGGTGCGGACTTCCCAGTCACCGGCTGCATCTTCTCGCCCGCGCGGCGGATCGGCCTCGCCACCGCCCTGTGCAGCCGCGCCAGTACCGCACCCTGCGCATCCCGGCCGGCGACCGCGAACTCCGCGCCGACGCGCACCTCGACGGCGTCCCGGCAGGCAACCGCCAGCAGGACCGGATTCTGCTTCGCTGGCCGCCGCCCGCGCCGCCGAGGCCGATTCACTGGCGCGCATCGTCAACGCGATCGACGCCGACGAGTGGCGGACCCTCGCCGCACCACTCGTCGAGCCGGTCCTGCACCGCGCCACCGAAGACCCCGACGCTCCTCGCCGACCTCGCCACCGCCTGCCCCGACCTCGCCACCGACGACCTCACCGATCGCCCGGCCCGCATCCTGTTCGTCGCCGACCTCTGGGGACGCACGTCCGAAAGTCCCGGCTGACGCCGGCCGCGAAGATGTCGGGACCGCCCCGGAACCGGGCGCGTCGTGCGCCAACCCTGGTTGCTTCCCGACGCAGACCCCGATCGACGCGGGGTATGCGGCATCGTTCGCGGTCGGGACCATTTCCCGACCGTCTCCTTCGACACCTTCAGTTTACCGGCAGCCGGCGACGCGACCGGGCGACGCGACGGGGGGAGTCCCCGACGACGGGTTCCGCCCGTGCGCCACGTCCTTGCGGCTCGTGGCACGGCCCTTGTAATCGTAAAGGACGAGGGCGGCCGAACCGATTCGACGCCCGAGAGCGCGGCATGTCGCCGCGCCGGACCCAAGGAGGTTGTCCATGACCACACGAAAGGTACTCGCGGCGGCGACGCTGGCCGCGCTCCTGCTCGCCGCCGGGGCCCTGCAGCCCGTCTCTCGCCAAGCCGCGGCGAACGCCGCAGACGAACGGCGCGCCGCCGAACGCCCGAGCGGCCCGCGGTGGGCCCATTCGCTGGGGGCCGATGCGCGGACGGCGGCCAGGATTGCCCACGCGCTCTAGCCAGCGCGACCACGCGGCGGAACCGGCGCCGACCGGACGGGCGCGCGGCAGGCGAGAACGGCGAGCCTGCGCATCAAGTAGCCCCGGATCCGCCATCGAACCCGGAAGACTCGAGGCGTCGAATACGCGACATGGTGTCGCGTAATAGCATAGGAGGTAATCGTGAAGAAACGAACACTGCTGATCACCGCGACGTTGACCGCCCTCGTGCTCTCGTTCGGGGCCCTGCAGCCGGCCCCGGTCGAAGGAGCGGCGGAGCTCGCATCCCACGCGCAACCGCTCGACGCCCCGGCGCCGCCGGCGGCGGCGAACCCGACCACGCCGCAGTGGAGCTGGGTGTGGGGTTTCGAAGGCAACGAATCGATGGCGTGGGACATCGTCGGCCTGGTGGTCTGCGCGGCGTTCACGCTACCCGGCGCCCTCGCCTGCGCCTTCACCGGAATGCTCTAGCCAGCTAGTCGCCAGCCACGCGCAAGCAGGTGGGCGCCGCGGAGAGTAATGGAGGCCGACGTGGACAAGCTCGACCGATGGTTCCGCTCGTGGTGGGCATTGCTCGCGGCCAACGTCCTGCTCTTCAGCCTCACCGCCTGCGCCGGCTGGGTCAGCGCCGAACTGCGGGGAGAACAGCTTCAGGTGCGGCCCCGCGCCAGGGTGACCGGCGACCGCATCCACTCGGACGCCGCCTACATCCTGCGCGGCAACCTGCGGGTCGCGGCCGGCATGCTGGCGGGGGCGTGCACGCTGGGGCTGTTCTCTCTCGTCGGGCTGCTCTACAACGCATTCGTGCTCGGGTACGGCCTGTCCGCCCTGGCCCGCGGCGCCAGCGAAGTCCTGCCGTTCCTGGTCAGCTACGTGCCGCTGGAGTTCCTGGCGTTCCTGCTCGTCGTCACCGGGACGCAGCATCTGTCGTTCGGGGTCGTCCGCTGTCTGGCGACCGGCGCGCCGGTGCGGCCGCGGGCCGGCGTCGCCGGCCTGGCCGCGGCCGGCGCGCTGCTGGTGGTCGCGGCCGTCGTCGAAGCGAGCGTGATACCCGCGATCGCGGCGATCGCCGAATCCGCACCGTCCCCAGGAGGCGCCCGTTGAGCAACGACGTCATTCTCGACATCGCCGGCATCCGGCGCCGGTTTCCCGAATTCGAGCTGGGTCCGCTGTCGCTGCAGCTGCGGCCGGGCCGCATCTACGGTCTCCTCGGCCCGAACGGCGCCGGGAAGACCACGCTGCTCGACCTCGTCGCGCTGCAGCTCAAGCCCACCGCCGGGGCCCTTCGCGCGGGCGGCGAGCCCCTGCGCTGGGGGTCGCGCGCGTGGAAGTCGCGGTTCAGCTACGTCCGCGAGATCGTCCCGTTCTACGGCGAACTGACGGTGGCCGAAACGTTGAAGCTCGCGTCGCGTCTCTACGACCGCTGGGACGCGGCGCTCGCCGCGCGGGTCGCCGGCGCGCTGGAGCTGCCCCTGCGCCGCCGGGTCAGCGAACTCTCGAAGGGCACCAGGGTCAAGCTGGGCATTGCGAGCGCGCTGGCCCACCACGCCGACCTGCTGCTCCTCGACGAGCCGACGGCCGGTCTCGACCCCACGGCCCGGGCCGAGGTCCAGGCCCTCGTCCGCGACCTCGCGGCGGAGCACGCGCGGCTGTGCGTCGTGCTGTCGTCGCACATCTTCGAAGACGTCGAAGCGACCGCCACCGACGTGCTGATATTGCGGCGCGGCCGGTTCGTCTTCGAGGCGTCGGCCGAGGCCCTGCGGACGGCGGCCCTGTACCGCACCCCGGGCGCCGGCGCCGCGGCGGCGCCCGACCTCCTCGCCCGGTGGACGCGCCAGGACGCCGAGTGGCTCCTCGCGCGCCGGGGCAGCCCCCTGCAGGCCGACCTGGAACGGCGGGAGGACTGCGTCGAGGACCACCCGGCCAGCCTGCTCGCGGCGGTGTATCACGGCACGCAGGACGGCCACGGAGACACGAGATGAACAGGACGCTTCTGGCCCTCGTCGCCAAGGACCTCCGCCTGCACCGCCAGCCCATCGTGCTGACGACCGCCGCCCTGCTCGGGATCTGCACCGCGGCGACGCACGTCGGATCGGATCGGAGCATGAGTGCATTCGCGGGCTTCGTGTTCAGAGCGAACGCGCTCGTGGTGGTGTTCCTGCCCGAGTGGCTGGTCGCACGGGAACGGGCGACGCGCACCTTCGCCTGGCTGCGTACGCTGCCCGTGGACGACCACGCGCTGGTCGGCAGCAAGTTCCTGCTGGCGGCGGCGGTATGCGTAGCGCAGTGGACGGCAACGTCCGGACTGTTCGTCCAAACGTTGTGGTCGCCCTGGACCACCGGACTGGTGCTGCAATGCATGCTGCTGGTGCTGGGCGCGCTCTGTCTCGGGGCGCGCTTGCGCTTCAACTGGCACTACGCCCACGTGGCCGGGATGCTCGTCTTCGTTGCGCCGGTGATGCTGTTCATGGCGTTCGCGGGCGACGGCACCGCGCGGCAAGCCGCGCTCGCGACGCTGTGGAACGCGCCGTACGGCCGCCCGCTCGCCGCCGCCGGTCTGCTGCTGATCTACCTCTCGATCGTCGGGATCATCGTGCGCTGGTTCGTACGTGCCGACACTTACCGGATCGTCGACTGATTCGCCGACGGGAGCCCGCCATGCGCATGCTGTTCTGGAGCCCGATCCGTTTCTTCGAAACCCGCCGCGCGGGCGGCCTGCACTGGCTCGCGGCGGCCGCCGCACCGGCCGTGTGCGCCGGACTGCAGGCCGCCACCGGCGCGGTGCTCACCGCCAAGTCAATGCTGGCGATGGACACGGTCTTCGACAACCTTGAAATCCCGCTCTCCGAGTTCCCCGTGCAGGGCTTCGCGGTGTTCGCGGGTCTCCTGGGTTACCCGATGTTCTTCGGCATGATGTTCCTCGCCATGCTGGCCCTCGACGTCGTGGCCAGCGGGTCGGAACAGCCGCGCCTGCTGGCCAAGTTCACGGCGGTCAGCTTCTACACCCAGGCGCCGTGGTGCGTCCTGATGCTCGCCATCACCTGGTACTGGACGCCGGAGCCGTTGTCCCTGCCGGTGGGGGCTTCCCGGTCCGAGATACTGGAACACGTGGGCCGCTACCAGACGACCGTCCAGTCGGACCCGCTGATGTCGACGGGACACCTGCTGGAGAACTACTCCCTGCTGTGGCTCTCGGCGGTGCTGGCCATCGCCCTCAAGGTGGTGGGGTCGCTGTCGGTCCGCGCCACCGTCGCGGCCGGGACGGTGCTGTTCGTCATCTGCATGGCGGGGCCGATACTGAACCTGGTGCGGGGACTGCTGCCATGACCGACCTGCTCCGGCGCCACGCCGAGCGCGCCGGGTTCGCCCTGGTGGCCGCCGACCTCGCCTTCGACGCCGGACACGGCCGGCCGCGGCTCGTCCGCGCCCTCGAGCGGCGCTGTCCTCCGATTCGCGCGATCCTGCGGGGTCTGCGGCGCCGGCTGCCCGTCGCCCGGAACGCCGGCGCAGGAGTCGCCGGACAGTTCTACCGGCTGCCCGGCCACCACCGGCGCGTCTGTTGCGCCATCCCCGACCTGCCCGGCCCGGAACGCCTGTGGGAGGGGGACGTCGTCGCCCTCGAAGGCTCCGAGCCTTTGATGACCGACTTCGACGACTACCTGCGGTGGATGCTGACCACCCCGCTCCGGGACGGCGGCCTGCCCATCGGGCTGCACTTCCCCCTCGTCGCCGGCGTCCCGCCCGGCGCGGTGCCGCTGGACGAATGCCTGCAGGCCCAACGGCTGGCGGCGGCGCTGCACGAACGGCATCTGGCCCTCTACGGCGAGCTGGCGCAGGCGCCGGCGCCGCTGGCCGTGCACCGATGCTCGGCCGAGGACACCGCGCGCTACGTCGAGACCCTGCGGTGGCGCCTGCCCCGGCCGGCCTTCGAACGGGCCGAGGCGCGCGCGCGCACGGGATGCGGGGTCTCGGTGTGGTACTACCCCACGGCCCCGATCCGCGTCGACGACCTGCGGCGTCTGGCCGCCGCCGACCCGCGCCTGCGGCCGGCGCCGGAGGCCGGCGAAGAGACGGTGGCGGGCTGGTGCCGGCAGTTCGCCCGGCTGCTGCACCTGGGGTTCATGCCGTCCGCGTCCTGGAACGCCGGGCGCGGGTCGTGCGTGGACGCCGGCAGCGCCTGCATCGACGGCGGGTTCGCGGACATCTCCACACTCGTGCCGTTCGAATCGATGCCCGACGACCGGTGGTTCCGGCGCAGCCTGCTCGACAGCATCCGGAGACTCTCGCGCACCGTGTCGGCCTTCACGGCCGCGCTCGGCCCCCGGCCGGCCGGTCCCCCCGGCCCGGACCTCGACGCGCTGAGCCGGACGTTCCTGGTCCCCCGCCTGATCGACCACCTGGAGCGGGAGGCCCCCGGCGGCGGCCCCCTCGACTCCCGGATCTCGTCGTGCTTCAGGCTCGACCGCCTCGAAGACCTGGTCGCCGCGGGCGCGGCGGCCCCGCCGCGGTTCCATCCCTACCGGCCGGCGCGCGCCGACGCCTGACGACCCGGGGTGGAAACTCGTGGGTGCGTCGTACCGCGCCGAGGGCGCCAGCGACGCCGCGTGCGCCGGCGGGCAGAGAGCGCCCGCCTGACAAGGCGTGAGAAGGGCGCATATCGGGCATATTCGGCCAACCGCGCCGTCAGGCGGGACGCGCCGCCGCTCGCAATGCAGCGGGGCGTTTTCATCGCGGGCGGCCGGGCGGGAGAGCGGGCCCCCGGCAATCGCTGCGTTCGCGGTCTCGAGGTGCTCCCGACCCGCCGAGAGGCCGGCGGTTTCCCGGCCGGCCGCTCGATGGTAGGCTACGGGAGGTCATGACCGCACGCGACACCGTCGCCGAACCCGCGGGCCGGACAGACGGTTCCCGGTCTCTCGCGGCCGGGGTCGTCCGCGACGAACCTCTCGAGGCCGCCGGTCCCGCGGGCCGGACAGACGATTCTCCGGACCCGGCTCCTGACGGACCTCGGCGCCGGCCGCTCGGCCTGTGGCTGGTCGCCGCCGCGCTCGGCCTGTGGCTCGGGACGATGCTGTTCCTGGTGGGGCCGGAGAACCCGGCCGACGGGGGCGCCCGGCCGGCGTTGCGCCCGGCTGGCGCTGCCCCCGGCGCCGCCGTCGCTTCGGCCGACGTCGGCGGGGCGGGCGCGTCCGGCCGGCGAGCCGCCGAACCGCGCCTGGTCCCCGTCTCGCGGCGCGACCCGGCGCCGGGCTTCGCCCTGCCGGACCTGGACGGGGGCGCCGCGACCCTGGCCGACTACACGGGACGCGTCCTGCTGCTGAACTTCTGGGCGACCTGGTGCCTGCCGTGCCGGGCGGAGATGCCGTGGTTCGCCGATTTCGAGACCGCGTTCGGCGGCGCCGGCTTCGCGGTGCTCGGCGTCTCGGTGGACGAACCGGGACGGGACGTCGTCGAGCCGTTCCTCGAACGCTCGCCGGTCAACTACCGGATCGCCCTGGCCGACACCGCCGCGCGACTCGCCTCCTTCGGTCCGCTGAACACGCTTCCCACGACCTGGCTGATCGACAGGCAGGGCCGGATTGCGGCCGAGCACGTCGGTCTGGTGAGCCGCGCGGCGATCGAAGCCGAGATCCGGCTGCTGCTGGAAGAGTAGCCGCCCGGCCCGCGGCGCGGGTGCCACCGCCGACGCCCGCATCGTCAACACCCGGATCGTCAACGAAAGCGAACCACCGCATCGTCAACGAGGCGCACCGTGAACCACCGCATCGTCAACGCCCGCATCGTCAACGAAGGCGCGGTCGTCGAGGGAGATCTGTCGATCGCGGGGGGACGCATCGCCGGCGTCGGTGCGCGCGGACCGGACGGAGCGGCCGTCTTCGACGCCGCGGGCGCCTGGCTCCTGCCGGGGATGATCGACGATCAGGTGCACTTTCGGGAGCCGGGATTCGAGCACAAGGGCACGATCGCCACCGAGTCGCGGGCGGCGGTCGCGGGCGGCGTGACCAGCTATCTGGAGATGCCCAACTGCAACCCGCGGACGGTGACGGCCGAAGCGCTGGAAGACAAGCACGCCCGCGCCGCCGCCGGCTCGATGGCGAACTACGGGTTCTACCTCGGCGCGACCAACGACAACCTCGACGCGGTGAAGGCGGTGGACCGGCGGCTCGCGTGCGGCATCAAGGTGTTCATGGGATCGAGCACCGGCAACATGCTGGTGGACGACGAGCGGACCCTGGAGGCCATCTTCGCGAACGCGCCCCTGCTGGTGGCCACCCACTGCGAGCACACGCCGACGATTCTCGCGAACGAAAGCCGGGCGCGGGCGCGATACGGCGATCGCATTCCGTTCGGCGAGCATCCGCGCATCCGTTCGGCCGAGGCCTGCTACCGCTCGTCGAGCCTCGCGGTCGCGCTGGCCCGGCGGCACGGCACGCGCCTGCACGTCCTGCACCTCACCACGGCGCGGGAGCTGGACCTGTTCGAGCCCGGAGATTCCGCCGGGAAGCAGGTCACGGCCGAGGCGTGCGTGCACCATCTGTTCTTCGACGACACCGCCTACGCCGCACACGGCGCCCGCGTCAAGTGCAATCCCGCCATCAAGTCGGCCGCGGACCGGGACGCGCTGTGGACGGCGGTCAGCGACGGGCGCATCGACGTCATCGCCACCGACCACGCGCCGCACACGGCGGAGGAAAAGGCGTGCCCGTACAGCGCCGCCCCGGCCGGACTGCCGCTCGTGCAGCACGCCCTGCTCGTCCTGTTCGAGCAGGTGCGGTCGGGCCGGTGCACGGTCGCCACCCTGGTCGAGAAGACCGCACACGCCCCCGCGCGCCTGTTCGACGTCCGGGAACGCGGGTTCATCCGCGAGGGGTACTGGGCCGATCTGGTGCTCGTCGACCCGTCGGCGGCGAGCCGCGACGAACCGGTACTGTCGAAGTGCGGGTGGAGCCCGTTCAGCGGGTTTCCGTTCAACGCGCGGGTGCGCGCGACCTGGGTGAACGGCGAGCTGCGGTATCGCGACGGCCGGTTTCTCCCCGGCGCCGGCGGACACGCGGTGGAGTTCGACCGGTGACGCCGCGCGCGGGCAGGGCAGGCGCCGCCACCCGCCGGGGGGTGGCGGCTTCTTGCGGACGAGGAATCTGCGCCACGGACCCCTGGAGGGTCGGGCGGCGGGCAAAGCCGCAACGCGACCGCAAGGCCGCGCGGTCGCACTCTCTCGGGGCTGGTTAGATTCCGTCCTCCATGCGGACGGTGATGGTCTCGCACAGCCCTTCGAGGGTCCGGTGCTCGTCGTCGCCGATCTGCACCGTCATGCGGTACTCGCCGCCTTCGAGCTGCATCTCCATGCCGTCGGAACCGTCGCCCAAGTGCACCCAGGGGTCGGCGGCGGGGATGATCTCGCCGGGGGGCAGGCACTCGGTGTTCACCCCGAGATGGTAGTGCCCCACGCCTTCCCGCACCGTGGTCACTTCCTCGGGCACCGCGCCGATCTCGAAGTTCTCGACGCCGAACGTCAGACCGAGGGGAATCTCGGTGGCATGATCGGTCTCGTCCCGCGGGGCGACGAAGAACACCCGCGGCTCGCTCGACACCGCATCGGCCGCCTCTTCCATCGGTTCCGCGACGCTCTCCGGCTCGGCCTCCTCCATGCCCCCGCCGCAAGCCGCCGCGCCAACGGCGAACACCGCCACGGCGAACATTCCCTTCAACCTCAGTGACATCTCCACGTGCACGCTCTCCCCCCTTGATTGGACGATCCGAAGCCTTCCGACGTGATTGTAACAGCCCGCGGCGGAAGTCCCCCGCCGCATCATCGGGGCCGGCGCCGCCCCGTGCGCACCGCACGGTTCCCGGTCACCCGTGCCCGCCGCACTCCACCGGCGCCGCCCGCCATCGCGCGGCCGCGGCCATCGCCCCGCGGCCGTCAACTGGGCCGATAGGCCAGCACCAGACCCGCGCCGACCGCGGCCATCGTCAGCCCCAGGAAGAAGACCGGTGACGGGAGGTTCTCCGGCGGGTTGTACAGCATGGCCACGAACACGCTGACCACCGGCGCCCCTGCGAAGACCAGCGGGGGCACCACGGTGGGGCGGCCGCCGTTGACGAGCGCGAACACGATGCCGAGGGCCCCCAGGGCGCCCAGCACCCCCGCCGCCATCGTGAAGGTGACCCCGCCCGAGGTGAACAGGTTCCAGCTCCCGGCCCGCGCAATCATCGTCCCCGGCACCAGAATGGCGACGAGCAGATAGGCCACGCCCACCATCAGGAAGGCGTGCACGCCGCTCCCGCCCAGCGCGGTCTGCCCCTTGTGCAACGTCGGGATATAGGTGCCCCAGCTCACCACGGTCAGCAGGACGAACGGCAACCAGCTACGCATTCCAGTCTCCTTCTGCGGCCGGGCGGGACCGCCCCGGCCGCGGACGAACGCCGTATTGTACCGCGTCGTTCGTCCGGCCGTTTGCGGTCCGCGGCCGTTTGCGGTCCGCGGCCACGACGTGCCCGCCTGCGCCCCGTCACGCATCGCCGGGCGGGCCGCCGGGCGCGGCCTCCGGCGCGGCGAGCCGCGCGGCCCGGAACAGCATGTCCGCCGCCTGCAGGACCTTGGCGCGCAGGCGGGGCGGGTAGCCGGCCTCGAGCCCGTCCAGGAACCGGCGGACGGTGGCGGCCGCGGCGGGAGAATTGTGCCCGCCGAGAGTGGCCTCGAGCCACCCGGCGGGGAAGAAGATGTCGCCGGTACGCTGGATCTCCACCAGCAGATCGAGGGCGGGGCGGATGAACCGGCGGGCATGCGCGGCCCGCAGGGGATGGTGCAGGTGGCCCAGCGCGGCCAGCACCCACGGCTCCCGCTCGCGGTTGGCGGCCTCGCGCAACCCGGTGAAGAAACGCTCGCGGACCTCCGGGTCCGGTGAGAGGGCGGGGCGCAGGAAATCGAAACGGGCGCGCCGGTCCGGGTTCTCGATGCGGGCGGCCTGCCGCGCCAGTATCTCCTCCGTTCCGGGCGCCGCGCGCACGGCCAGGGCGGCGCCGAGCGCGGTGAAGTCGCGTTCGGAAAGCGTCACCCCCGGAACCGCTTCCTCTCCCGCCCAGATTCGGCGCAGCCGCGCCACCCCGTCGGCCGTCCGCACCAGGCCGTGCCAGGCGCGAAAGTAGGCGGCCCGCCGCGTGGACTCGGCGCCGCCGGTCACGCCGGCCCAGAGAACCGCTTCGACGCGCGCCGCCGCCGCCCGGTGCGCGGCGTCGTCCATGAGCGACCAGCACGTGGTCGACAGCCAGGCGAGCAGCCGTTGGGCGTTCTGCTCGACCGGTTCGTCCGCGAGACCGCGCAGCAGCAGCTCGAACCAGTCGCGGACCGCGACCTCCCCCTCCAGCACCGCGTCCCACAGCGTGCCCCAGGCGATGCCGCGGGTCAGCGGGTCGGCGATGTCCGGGAGACCCGTCAGCAGGAACACGGTGCTGGCCGCATCGAGCCGGAAGCGGCCGTACTCGACCCCGCCCGCATTGGGCAGCACGAAGCGGGGCGCCGGCCGGCCGGCGTCGACCGACGCCGTTTCCCCGGCGAGCGACAGGGGCGTCCGGACCTCCGCGTCGTCCCAGGCCAGCAGCAGCTCGAGCTGCTGCGGCCAGAGGCGCGAGCGGCCGGCCGGATCCGATTGCGACAGCGTGAGCCGTCCGGCCGCGGCCCCGGACCCGCGCCGGACGGTGACCGTGGGGCGCCCGGGCTCCTCCACCCACACCGCGCTCCAGGCCCGCAGGTCGGTCTCGGTGCGACGATCGAGGACGTCGATGAGCTGGGGCCAGGTCGCGTTGCCGTACCGGAACGCCCGCAGGTACTCGCGCAGGCCGTCCCGGAACGCCGTCTCCCCCACGAGCCGCTCCAGATGCCGCATCACGATCGGCGCCTTCCGGTAGATGATCGGCCCGTAGAGCGCCCCCGCCTCCTTCAGGTTGTCCAGCGGCTGCCGGACGGGATTGGCGCCCGCGGTCCGGTCCACGCCGTAGGCGGCGTGGTGATGCGCGAGAAAGAAGCGGAGGTCGTGGTCCACCTCCGGGAACGCGGGGTGGACGATCCTGGCGGCCAGGAAGTTCGCGAACACCTCCTTGGTCCACACGTCGTCGAACCAGTCCATCGTCACGAGGTTGCCGAACCACATGTGCGCGGTCTCGTGGGCGATGAGACTGGCCCGCCCGAGGTACGCGGCCTGGGTGGCCGACTCGTCCAGCAGGAGGCTGGACGCGCGGTAGAAGATGGAGCCGGGATGCTCCATCCCCCCGTATTGGAAGGACGGGACCAGCACGAAGTCGAACTTGCCGAACGGATAGGGAATCCCCGTGTAGTCCTCGAGCCAGTCGAGGGCGGCGGCGTGCAGGTCGAAGATCGCCTCCCGGTTCCGCGCCACCTTCGCGCCGTCGGTCTCGCGATGGAACATCCGAAGCCGGCGGCCGGACCGCTCCGCCGTCTCGACGCGGAAGCGCCCGGCCGCGAACGCGAACAGGTAGGTCGGGATCGGCTGCGTCTCGGCGAAACGCCAAGAGCCCCGCCCGCCGCCGGCGGGGTCCGGCGCCTCGACGGTCTCCCCGTTGGCCGCCGCCGTCCAGCCGCCGGGCGTCTCCAGCGTCAGGGTGAAACGCGCCTTCAGGTTGGGCTGATCGAAGAGAGGCAGCGAGAAGTGCGCCCGGTCGGGCACGAAGAGCGTATAGAGGAAGTCGTCGTTCCGGTTGAGGGCCTCGTCGCCCGCCTCGAAGTCCAGTTCGACCCGGTTCCGCGCGTCCGGGCGCAGGGCGGAGGCGGGAACGACCACGTGATCGTGCCGGGGCGTCCAGTCGACGGCCGCGCGGTCGACGCGCACCGCCGTCACCCGCCGGGCCGGATCCTTGAAGTCGAGCACCAGATCGCGGGCCCGGGGGTCGGACCACGCGAAGCGTATCTCCACCGTCCCCGCAACCGGCGCGTCCCGCTCGCGCGGGATCCGCAGGCGGTAGCGGTACCGCAGGTCGGACAGCGTCGCGGCCCGGTGCTCGGCCAGGGCCCGGGACACCCCCTCGTCGATCGCGATCGCCGGCATCGCCTGCTCCCCGGACGCGCCGTCCCCGGAGCACAGCCCGAGCGCCAGGACGATCGCGAATCGGGCCGCACCCTTCGACGGCGTCATGCGTCGGTCCCTCCGTCCTCCGGCTCCTCCGCCCGCCGGCGCGGCGTCCGCCGCCGGCAATTCGGCGTCGCCGGTCCCGCCACCGGGCGGAAGACCGGCGCGGCGTCCGCCGACGGCGGCCCGGTCCCGCCGACGGGGCCGGCCCCTCTGCGCCCCCGGCCTGCCGCGGCCGGGGCGCGGGGACTTCGCAGCGCCGCCGGGCGCCGGCGGGTTCACGGCTCCACCGCGCAGTCCCCGACGTACTGCTCCGGTCTCGAGGTGAAGCCGACAAGCCGGGTGTCGGTGTACTCGTGCCGCGTGTGCACCGCCATCAGCCGGCCGTCCGCCGTCTCCCGATCGATCACCGTCGTCGTGTACAGCGGCCCTACCGTGAACATCTGCACGAGGTGGAGGTAGTCGCCGGTCTGGCGCACGATGATGTGCGAGGCGCCGTAGGGACCGACGATCGCGGCCGTCGCGCCGTCGGCGTCGATCTCCTCGAAGCGCAGCGACAGCGCCGCGGGATCGGTGGCGGCCGCGGCGGCGCCGCCGGCCCAGTCGGCGGTCGTGATCACCGTGAACGAGCAGTCGAGACCGGTGACGCCGGCCAGCCGGCCCTGCGCGAACGCGCGCGGGCACACGGCGAACGCGGCGAGGAGCACGATGGCGGTCGCGCCGGATCTGGTGCGCGGCATGGGTCCTCCGGTTGAGATACACTTCCAGATTCTATGAGAATTCCCCTCCTCGCGCTGCTTCTCGCCAGCGTCACGGTGCTGGAAGGCCGGCCGCCTGCCGACCCTCGGCTGCAGGAGCAGCTTGCCCGCCTGTTCCCGACGGCCGCCTCCTTCTCGCCCAAGGAGGGATCGCCGCCGCACTTCAAGGCGCGCGGGGAGAACGGCGACACCATCGGCTTCGCCTTCTGGACGACCGAGCTCGAGCCGCTGGAGCGGGGCTACGACGGCCCCATCCAGGTGCTCGTGGGCGTCGACCTGAACGCCGAGCTCACCGGCGTCATCGTCGTCCGCCACCACGAGCCCTACGGCTACTTCTCGGTCGACACGCCCGAGTACGCCGCGCAGTTCGTCCGCAAGAGCGTGCGCGACCGGTTCCGGGTCGGCGTCGACGTCGACGCGGTGGCCACCGCCACCATCACCGTGCGCAGCGCGACGCGGGCGGTCCGCAACGGGGCCCGGCGCATCGCGCGCCGGTTCCTGCGTCCCGAGGGGGGGCTGCGGTGACCCGCGTCCCGGGCGCGCTGGCGGCGCTGCTGCTCGCGGGGTTCGGGCCGGCGGAGACGGCCGCCGCGCAGCCGCCCGAGGCCGCCGGCATCGTCGAGGCTCCGGCCGGAGCCGGCCGGAGCCTCGACGACGAGGACGACGGCTGGGACTTCGGGGACGACGCGGAGGACGCCGACGCCTGGAGCTTCGAGGACGACCCGGCGGAGACGGAAACCTGGGGCGCGCTGCTCCGCGATCAGGCCGCCGACCTCGCGTTCTTCGCGGCCTTCGCAGCGCTGGTGCTCGTCGGGTTCTTCCGCAAGAGCGTCCCGCTCAAGTACGTGACCCTGGCCGCCGCCGTGGGCTACCTGGGGTTCACCAAGAGCCAGCTCGTCTCCGTGGTCAACGTCTACGGCCTGATGACCGGGAACATGCCGGTCTTCCGCTACAGCCTCGCCTGGTATCTGTTCGCGGGGTTCACGGTGGTCACGACGGTGCTCTGGGGACGGCTCTACTGCGGGCGCGTATGCGCGTTCGGGGCGCTGACCCAGTTGATGGACCGCGTGGTCCCGGCGCGGCTGCGCGTCGAGGTACCGCCGCGGATCGAACGGCGCGCCGCCGGGATCAAGTACGGCCTGCTGGCGGCGACGCTCGCGTACTTCCTGGCGACCGCGGACATCCCCGCCTACCGCTTCGTCGAGCCGTTCTGGATGTTCACCCGGCGGGGCTCGACCGCGATGTGGATCGGGCTGGCCGTGCTGCTCGCGGCCACCGTGTTCGTGCGCAACCTCTACTGCCGCTTCCTGTGCCCGGTGGGCGCCTTCCTGGGGATCCTCTCGAAGCTGACGGTCTTCCGGATCAAGCGGTGGAAGGAATGCGACACCTGCAAGATCTGCGAGAAGGCCTGCGAATGGGGCGCCATCCGCGGACCGCGGATCGTCATGACCGAGTGCGTCCGCTGTGACGACTGCGAGCGGCTCTACGCGGACGTCGGGAAGTGCCCGCACTGGCTGCTGCTGCTTCGCGCCAGGCGGCGGCAGCGGCGGGCAGCGCCGGCCATCCCGGTCCGGCCGGTCGCATCGACCTGACGGGGAACCGACGGCGAACCCCGCGCCGCGCCTGAACCGGCGCGCGCGACCGGGCCTGACTGCGGGAGCCTGTCGGACGCCGGGAGGCGACCGCGGAGCAGTTCCGGGAAATGGCGGCAGGATGCGTCGCCGGTCGAACGCGACGGGGCCTTGCGCCCGGCCCCTGTTGCCGAGTGAGGAAACGATGCCGATCTACGAATACGAGTGCCGCGGCTGCCGGAACCAGTTCGAGCTGCTCGTGCTGCCCGGCGCCGACCCCGCCTGTCCGGCGTGCCAGGGCGGCGATCTGGAGAAGCTGCTGTCGATCGCGTCCGTGAGCTCGGACGGAACGCGGCAGCGCAACCTGGGTCTCGCCCGCAAGGCCGCGAAGAAGATCCAGCGCGACAAGGCGCACGCCGAACACGAGGCGTACCACCACCATCACCACTGAGCGGCCGGCGCCATCCGCCGGCGGCGACACCACTGAGCAGCCGGCGCCATCCGCCGGCGGCGACGTCCGGGCCGCGGCGGTTCCGGAACCCGGCCGCGGCGGCGCCGTTCCGCGGATCCTACACGCCGGACAGGTGCTTCAACTGGCCGGTGCTGTCGCCGAGCCGCTCGGTCGGCACGCCGACCTTGTCGAGCAGGCTGAGCTGCAGGTTGGTCAGCGGCGTCTCTTCGGCGACCCGCAGATGGCGCCCCCCCCGCAGGCGCCCGGCCGCCCCGCCCACGAGCAGGATCGGCAGGTTCACGTGCAGGTGCTGGTTGCCGTCGCTGATGCCGCAGCCGTAGAGCATCATCATGTGGTCGAGCAGCGTGCCGTCTCCGTCCGGCGTCGCCTTCAGGCGCTCGACGAAGTACGCGAACTGCTCGACGTGGTGCCGGTTCAGCCTGGCCAGCTTCTCCATCTGCACCGGGCGGTTCTGGTGGTGCGACAGACCGTGGTGCGGGTCGGGAATGCCCAGCTCCGGGTAGGTCCGGGGGCTGACCTCGCGCGACATCATGAAGGTGACGACCCGGGTCATGTCGGTCTGCAACGCCAGCAACTGCAGGTCGAACATCAGCCGCGCATGCTCGGCGAAGGTGTCGGGGATGCCCCCGACGGGCCGGGCCAGCTCCGGCAGATCGACGTGGTTCTGCGCCTCGGCGAGCTGAATGCGCCGCTCGATGTCGCGGATCGCGTCGAGGTACTGGTTCACCTTGTCGCGGTCGCCCGGGGCCAGGGTGCGCCGGAAGCTGTCGACCTCGTGCGCCAGCGAGTCGAGAATGCTGCGGTCCTCGCGGATGCGGGCCAGCCGCGCGGCCTGGCTGGTGTCGTCGGCGTCGCCGAACAGCCGTTCGAAGACCGCCCGCGGCTGGTTCTCCATCGGCAGCGGGGTGGTCGGGTTGCGCCACGACAGGGTGTTGGCGTACGCGCAGCTCCAGCCCGCCTCGCACGCGCCGATCAGCTCGTTCGGGTCCAGGGCGAGTTCGAGCGAGGTCAGCTGGGTGTCCTGGCCGATCCGCGCCGCCGCGATCTGGTCCATCGACGTCCCGCCGCGGATGTCCGGCCCCTCGGTCTTCTTTGGATGCACGCCGGTCAGAAACGCGGCGGCGGCCCGGACGTGGTCTCCGGTGCCTTCGCCCGGCAGCGGGAACATCGGCTCGCTGGCGAGTCCGCTCACCACCGTGACTTGATCCTGGAACGGCTTCAGGGGGGCGAGGGTCTGCGGCAGGATGAAGTCCCGGCCCTCGGCGGGCGGCGTCCACTGGTCCATGATGACGCCGTTGGGCACGTAGCCGACGTAGAGCCGCGCCCGCGGCCGCGCCGCGGTGTTGCGCATCGCCGACAGGGCCGGCACCATCCCGTCGAGCAGCGGCAGGGCCAGCGTGGCGCCGACGCCCCGCAGGAAGGTGCGCCGGGGCAACGCCGTCTTGGTGATAATCATGACGCGGGACCTCTCCTCATCTGAAACGGCACGCTGCGGGCGATGCCCGCGACGATCGCCGACCAGCGGTAGTCGCGCTCCTCCGCCTCGCGGACGATCCGGCGCACGGCCGGGGCGTCGTAGTACTCCACGCCGCGCCCCAGCGCGTAGGTCAGCAGCTTTTCGGTCACGGTGGTCACGAAGGGGCCGGGCCGCTCGAGCAGGGCCGCGGCCAGCGACTCGGGTCCGTCCACCGGGGTCCCGTCCGCGAGCACGCCGGCCGCGTCCACCGGGGTCCCCGCCTCGGTCACCGTCCGCCAGCGTCCGATGGCGTCGAAGTTCTCGAGGGCGAAGCCCAGGGGGTCCATCACCCGGTGGCAGACTGCGCACGCGGGGTTCTCGCGATGCGCCTCGAGCCGCTCGCGCACCGAGCGGGGCGGTTCGCCCACGTCGTCGTTCTCGGCCAGCGCCGGCACGTCCGGGGGAGGCGGCGGAGGCGGCGCGCCGAGGACGTTCTCGAGCAGCCACTTGCCGCGGACCACCGGAGACGTCCGGTGCGCGTACGAGGTCACCGTCAGCAGGCTGCCCTTGCCGAGCAGTCCGCGCCGCGGCGACAGCGCGCCGGCGAGGGTGACGGGCCGGAAGTGATTCCCGTAGACGTTGGGAATGCCGTAGTGCTCGGCCAGCCGCTGATTGACGAACGTCTCGTCCGACGTCAGCAGATCGAGGACGCTGTGGTCGCGGCGGATCTGGCGGTCGAGGAACAGCTCCATCTCGCGGGCCATCGCCGCCCGGAGGTTGGCGTCGAAGTCGGCGAAGGCGTACGGGTCGGGCGCCACCAGCGCCATGTTGCGCAGGTACAGCCACTGCCCGCCGAAGTTGTCGACCAGCGACGCGGCCCGGGGGTCGGCCAGCATCCGGTCGACCTGGGCTTCGAGAACGCCCGGCTCGCGCAACGCGCCGCGCGCGGCGAGGTCGAGCAGCTCGTCGTCGGGGATGCTGCTCCACAGGAAGAACGACAGCCGCGCCGCAAGCTCGTGCTCGCTGACGGGATAGGGCGCTCCCGGGGCCGTCCCGTCCGGGTCGCGCTCGCGCCGGAAGATGAAGTCGGGGCTGACCAGCACCCGGCGGAGGGCCATCTCGATGCCCGCGTCGAAGTCGCCGCTCTCGCGCCCCAGATGAAAGAAGCCCAGCAGCATGTCCAGGTCGCGGCCGTCGAGCGGCCGCCGGAACGCGCGGCGTCCCAGCCGTTCGAGGATCTTCCGGGCGCAGGCCGTTTCCTCGGGACCCGAGGGCGCGGCGCCGGCGGGGGGGCGGCACACGAAGACGGCGCGCCGGCTGGGGGTGTCGCCGCGGCCGGTGACGTTGTACGGCCCCCGCAGCTCGACGCGACCGATGCCCGGATCGAGGGTCTGGTCGCCCGCGTACTCGTAGCTCGTGACCGCGTAGTGCGGCCGGCGCATGCCCTCGAGCACCGCCGCCTGATCGACGAACGTGACCGCGAGCAGGTGCGGGCCGGCGGGAACCGCGAAGCGCACCTCCTGCCCGTCGTCGGCCGAGTTCCGGTAGTCGCGCCGCTGCTCCGCCCCCGCCGCGTCGCGCACGGGACCGCCCACGGTCAGGCTCCGCACCAGGACCCCGTCGAGCCGGACCTCGAGATCGTGGCGGTCGGCGAGGCCGCGCAACCGTCCGTCGTAGGTGCGGGCCAGATGGATCCTGACGACGTACTCGCCGTCCACGGGAAAGGTGTGCCGCACCGCGAGCCCGCCCCGCGACCCGAACGGCAGGTCGTCGCTGACCCGCGCATCCTGCTTCAGGTACTTGTCGACGGTGAATATCTCGGTCGCCGGCGTCAGATCGGGGTCGCCCACGGCCAGACGGCTGACCTTCCGCGCCGCCGACAGATAGCGCTCGGTCAGCATCGGCGACACCGACAGCACGTCGGCGATGTTGTCGAAGCCGTAGCCCGAGTCGTCGGCCGGCAGCAGCGCCCGGGCGTCGATCTCCAGGGCCAGCAGGTCGCGGACGGCGTTGGCGTACTCGGCGCGGTTGAGGCGGTGGACGGCGGGACGCCGGCCCGGGTCCGGGGCGGCGGCGGCGGCCGTGTCCAGCGCCGCCTCGAGGCGGGCCGCGGCCGCCTCGTACTGCGCCTCGCTCGGACGCGGCCGGCCGGCCGGGGGCATCGACCGGGCGCGCAGCTTGCGCACCACTTTCTCCCACAGTTCGGCGTCGCCGGGGTGCTCGCCGGCCCCATCGAAGTCGAGGTCCTGCAGGGAGACGCCCGCGGTCAGGGTGCGGTCGTTGTGGCACCCCACGCAGTAGCGCGCGAGGAGGGTGCGGCCGTCCGGCGCGGACTGCGCCGACGCGGCGTCCGTCCCGCCCCCGAACGACGGCAGCGCCGCGGCCAGGACGGCCGGGAGAACCCGTGTGCGGACTGGACCCTGGGACATGTTCGACCGGTCGCCTGGGAGTTGTGCCGGCGACCCGCCGTTGCATTATCATGAAGGCGCGGACGGCAGTCAAGAGACGACGCGGGCAGACACTGCCCGCGGGCGAACGAGCACCCTCCCGGCCGGCGAAGAGAACGAGAACCATGCAGGCACACGAATCGACGGCGGCCGCGGTCGCGGCCGGGGTCCTGACCGCCGCGCTCGCCATCACGTCCCACGCCCAGCCCGCCTTCGGTCCGCCCGGGATCGTGGCGGCGGCGAAACACGGCGACCACGAGGCGGTGCGGGCCCTGCTCGAAGCGGGGACGGACCCCGACGCCGCCTGGGGCGACGGGGCCACCGCCCTCCACTGGGCGGCGCACCGCGACGCCCACGCCCTGGTGCTCGACCTCCTCGCGGCCGGGGCCGACGTCGACGCCGCGGACGACCACGGGGTCACGCCGCTCGCGCTGGCCTGCCTGAACGGGAGCCGGCTGGTCGTCGACGTCCTGCTGGCGGCCGGCGCCGACCCGAACGCGGCGCGCGGCAACGGCGAGACGCCGCTGATGACGGCGGCGCGGGTCGGCGGTCTCGACGCCGCGCGGAGCCTGCTCGCGGCCGGCGCCGACCCGGACGCGGCCGAGGCCGCCCTCGGGCAGACCGCGCTGATGCTGGCGGTGGCCGAGAGCCACACCCCGGTGGCGCGCCTGCTGATCGAGGCCGGGGCCGCGGTCTCGGCCCGTTCGAAGAACCGGTTCACCCCGTTGCTGTTCGCGGCCCAGCAGGGCAGCGTCGAGGCGGCCGAACTGCTGCTGTCGGCCGGGGCCGGCGTCGACGAGTCGGCGCCCGACGGCATCGGCGGCGACACCAATGCGCGCTCGCGCTTCGTGCCCGACACCGACGCCGCCGCCCTGCTCGTGGCCATCGACAGCGGCCACTCCGCGATGGCGCGCTTCCTGCTGGCGCGCGGGGCGGACCCCGACCACGACGGCGCGGGGCGCACCGCGCTGCACGCCGCCGTGCAGCGGAAGATGCCCGAGGTCGCCGCGGCGCTGCTCGAACACGGCGCCGACCCGAACCCCCGGATGACGAAGCGGCTGCCGTTCGTCTCGCGGCGCATCTCGCAGGCCAACGGGATGACGCCGTCCAACGTCGGCGCCACGCCGTTCTTCCTCGCGGCCAGCTTCAACGACCTCGAGAGCATGAAGGTCCTCGTGGAGGGCGGGGCCGACCCGACGTTGCGGACCGACGACGAGACCACCGCGCTGATGGCGGCGGCGGGGGCCGACTACGTGGAGGGGGCCGACAAGTACGGCGTCCGCTGGTTCGGCGACAACCTGCCGTTGCAGCAGTCCGCCCTCGCGGCGGTGAAGTACCTGCTCGATCTCGGTCTCGACGTCAACGCCGCCAACGTCCACCGGCAGACCGCGCTGCACGGCGCCGTCTATCTCGGCGGAACCCTGCTCGCGCCGTATCTGGTCGAGCAGGGAGCGCGGATGGACGTCGTCAACGTCCGCGGCCAGACCCCCTGGATGATCGCCGCCGAAGGCGAATACCGGTCCGGCTCGTTCTACACCCACGAGGAGACCGGCGAGGTCCTCGAGCAGCTCGGAGCCGACACCACGCTGGGCGAGGACCTGGGGCCGGACTTCCGGGCCATCCTCGCCGCGCGCGAGCGGCAGCCGTAGTCGGGCCCGCTTGGCCAGGCTGCCCGGTGTCCGGGACCAATCGGCCGTGAAGGCGATGAAACGCATCGCCGTGGAAAGCACAAGATGCCCAGACTCGAAAAACGGCCGGCGCCGACTCGCCCGCGCGAGATTCCGCCCGTCCGACCGCGCGCCGGCCGGGCGGAGGACGAGTTGAGCGAGGAGGCAATCCGCGCGATCGAAGAGGGCCGCGCGGACCACGCCGCCGGCCGCACCTTCACCCTGGCCGAGATCAAGCACGAGTTGGGGATCGATTCCTGAGCCGACCGGCGCCGCCCGTCCACCAGCGTGTCGTGCCGGTCACGTCCGTCTGTACGCCTCGCGCCGATGGAGAATGGCGTCGATCTCGATGGCGCCCCCGATACCCCGCCTGAAGAACACCCGCCAGTCGCCAAGCCGGAGACGAAGGTCGGTTCGAGTCTGTACGCGCTTGACGTCGCCGACACCCGTTGCGGCGTACCGGTCGATGCCGGCAACGATACGGATACGCGCCGGCGCGTCGATCCGGCGCAGGTCGCGACGCGCCCGAGCGGACAACACGACGCGTGTTTCAGCCAACGCTTCCGCCGTCGCCGATTGCCGGGGCCAGGACGCGGCGCTTCCCCGTGGAACTGGAGGAAGGGGTGTTCTACGGCCGGGCGAGACCGGCCAGCAGCGCGTCCACGCCGGCCTGGGCCACGACCTCGTCCTGATCGGGCGTGCCGGAGCTGCAGCCGATGCCCGCGACGATCTCCCCGTCGACGAACACCGGCAGGCCGCCGGCCACGATCATGAAGCGGCCCTGGTTGCTGACGTGGATGCCGAACGCGGGGCCTCCCGGTCCGCTCACCTCGCCGTAGGACCGCGTCGAGCGCCGCGCCGCGGCCGCCGTGAACGCCTTGCAGATGGCCACGTCGATGCTCGTGATCCGGCCGCCGTCCATGCGGTGGAACATCAGCAGACTGCCGTTGTCGTCGGTGATCGCGATGTCCATGTCGACGCCGATCTCGCGCGCCCGGGCCTCGGCCGCGGCCATCATGACCCGCGCGTCGTCGAGGGTCAGCTTCTGTGCGGTTCGCATGACTGTCGTCCTCCCGCCGCGCATTATATTCAGCCGGCGGCGGACGGCGGCGGGGCGGCGAGCCCGGGGCGAGGCGCAGGCCGGCGCCGCGCGACGGCGGCTCGGCCGGCGGCGAGGGCCGGATGCATCGTTCGGCCGGCCGGCGGCGGGGACCAGGAATCGAACCGCGGAGGCGGACCCGACCCGTGGTAGGATGCGGCGTCATGAAACGCACATTGCGTCACGTCGCTCTCGCGGGCGCTCTCGGCGGCGCCGCGCTCGGCATCCCGACCCAGGCCATGCAGGAGAGAACACCGGTGGACGTCGCGGCGCTGGGTCCGCAGATCGGGGAACTCGTCCCCGACTTCTCCCTGCCGGACCAGAACGGGCGCGTCCGGACGCGCGATTCGATTCTCGGACCGAACGGCGCGATCCTGCTGTTCCACCGATCCGCCGACTGGTGACCGTACTGCAAGGCGCAGCTCGTGGAGCTGCAAGACCGTCTCGAAGAACTGCGGGCGAGAGGCCTCGGGGTCGCGGCCGTCAGCTACGATTCGCAGGAGGTGCTCGCCGACTTCAGCCGGCGGCGCGGCGTCACCTTCCCGCTCCTCGCCGACGACGACTCCGCCGTCATCACCGACTTCGGCATCCTGAACACCGTGGCCCTCGAGGCCCAGGGCCCCGACCGCGACGCCCCCGACGTGGTCGCGGACGTGGCCCGGTACGTGTCGGTGTTCGGCGCGGGTCCGAACATCGTCGGAACGCCGTTCCCGGGGACCTTCATCCTCGACCGCGAGGGCCGCGTGACCGCGCGCTTCTTCGAAGAGTTCTATCGGGAACGGAACACGACCGCGAACGTCATGCTCCGGCTCGGCGAGGGGTTGTCCCCCATCGAGGCCGTCGAAGGCACGACCGCGCACCTGAAGTTCACCGCGTACGCCAGCGACCCGGCCATCACGGTGGGGACCCGTTTCTCCGTCGCCCTGGAAATCGAGCCGAAGCCGGGCATGCACCTCTACGCCCCGGGGGCCGAGGAGCTCGGTTATCGGGTGACGGGGCTGTCGCTCGCACCGACGCCGCACGTCCGGTTCGAGCCGGTGGAGTACCCGCCGTCGGAGATCTACCACTTCGAGCCGCTCGACGAGCGGGTGCCCGTCTACCAGGCCCCGTTCACGCTGTTGCAGGAAGCGGTGGTGTCGGGCGCCCCGGGCACGGAAGAGGCCCTGGCCGAAGTGGACGCGGTGACGTTGTCGGGCGCCCTCGACTACCAGGCGTGCGACGACCGGCTGTGCTTCGACCCCGTGTCGGTGCCGCTGTCCTTCACCTTCGAGGTCGACCTGCTGGACCGGCAGCGGGCGAACCGGTAGCCCGGCCGTCGGCGCCCTGCGGCCGTGGTCGATGCGGCCCGACTCGACCACCAGAAAGACGAACCGGTAGTCCGGCCGTCGGCGCCTTTCGGCGTAGCGGGCGAACCGGTAGCCCGGTCGGCGGCTCCCTGCCGCCCCAACCGATCCTCCAGGAGTCAGCACCGTTCCGCGGCGCTGACTCCTGGCCCGCCGGATCGGGATCCCGCGTTGCCGATGCGGCCTTCGCCGCCAGCGGTCAGCCGCCCGACTCCTCCCGGCGTCCGCGACGTTACCCCCGCGGCGCAGACGCCGGGACTTCGGCGCCTGCTCTCCATCTCCCGCCGCCGGACCGAGTCCGCGTACCGTCGCCGGCGCCGGCCCGGCACACCACCGTCACTCGACAGCCTGCGGCCCGGGTCGGTGACCCGTGAATCGTTATCATGTAGTCAGCGTGGAGCTCCGAAGTTTCAGTCTCGAACGGTACAAGGGCTACGCCCGGCGGGCCGAGATGGAACTCGCGCCGCTGACGATCCTCGTGGGGCCCAACAACGCGGGCAAGACCGCGCTGGCCCAGGCGATCCAGTTGCTGGCGGGCGGTCTGGCTCCCGCGGAGAGCGACGCGCGGGAACCGCTTCCGCTGGAGTCCGGCGGCATCCGGCACGGGGAGACGTTCGAGGACCTGGTGACGGGACGCGCCCCGCACGGCCAGCTACGGCTTTCCATCACCCTGGCGGACGGGAGCACCGAATCGTCGCTTGCCGCCACCGTCACGAACGTCGTGGCGCCGGGGCGCCCGTCCGAGCGCCAGATTTCCGACTGGCGGCTGACGAGCGGCGGCCGCAAGATCGTTGCGGAAAGGCAGGGGTTCGGCGCAACGTCCGATTATCGGATCTCCATGCCGGGAGCGGAACCGGAATTTCGGACGGTGGCCTGGCGAGGCTTGCTGCCCACGCGGCCGGTTGAACTGGCGGCATGGGCGGCCCCGCAAGTCGACGCCTTCGCGGGCTGGGCCGCCGGCGTCCGCCACCTGCGGTGCCCGCGGCGTCTTCTGCCGCCACCGTTTCCCGCGGTCGAACACGCGCCCACGGCCATCGGATCGGACGGACGCGACACGCCGCTGGCCTTGGCCGCGGACGACGCCCTGCGGGAATCGGTCCGCGACTGGTACCGCAGGACCTTCGGCGCGCGCATCGACGTCGTCGCGCAGGGCAAGTACTTCGAGCTGGTGACCGGAACGCCGTTCCGGGACGACGACGTGCGCCTCGAGCAATCCGGCCGCGGGCTGTCCCACGTGCTGCCAATCGTGGTCACCGCGCTGTCGGCCCGCGGAGCCGGCCCCGGCGCCGACGTCATCGAGCATCCGGAAGCCGAGCTCCATCCGGCGGCGCACGCGGACGTCGCGAAGCTCCTGCTCGCGAACCTCGCCGGAGCCGCACGGCCGCTGATCGTCGAGACGCACTCGGAAATGGTGCTGCTTCGCGCGCGGCGCTGGGTCGCGGAGGGGCGGTTGCCGGCCGAGAACGTGCTGGTCTACTGGATTCACGCCGATGCCGAGCGCGGGTCCGTGCTGGAGAAAATCGGCATCCGCGAGAACGGCGAGATGGAGACGTGGCCGGACGGCGTCTTCATCGAGGACTACGAGGAGATCCTGGCCATCCGGCGCGCCGCCAGAGGAAAAGGATAGAACGGCGTGCGCATCGTGATCGACCTCGGCGCCGCCAACGATCCGGATGCTCACGGATGGCTGGACCGCATTCTGTACCGGGTCGAAGACGGCTGGCACGTGTGGGATCTGTCGGAGTCGCCGGATCCAGACGTTTTCCGGAACACGCCGTGGATCAGGAGTCGCGGCGTGCAAGGCGAGTGGGTATGCAAATTGCTGGTCGCATCGATCCAGCGCGACGCGTGGGCGCCAGCTCCCCACCACGGACGGCGCGTGCGCGTGACTCCGCATCCCGCCGAACCCGCTGAACTGAAGCCCGAACCTGCTTTTCGTCTGGCCGACGAACCGCTCGTGATCCTCGTCGAAAACCGGAACAGCGACGGCGCGTTCGTGGAACGCGTGGTGAAGGAAATGGACAAGTCCCTCCGCGCGATCTGGGGACGCGGCGGAAAACCGATCCGGTTCGACAGCGTCGGTGGCGCCGGCCAGATGCCGCGAGAAGTCGAAACACGGGCAGGCGCGGTACCCTATCGCCCGCGGCTCGTCGCCGTCGTCGACAGCGACCGGAGGGGTCCGGGAGACCCGGAGAGCGCGAACGCCCGGCGGCTACGGGAGGTCTGCGACAAGCACGGTCTGTCTTGTTGGGTCCTCGCCAAGAGGGAGGCGGAGAACTACCTGCCACGAACCCTCCTCCGCGCGATGCCCAACGCCGGCGGCCGGCACGAAAGGCTGGTCGAAGCATGGGACAGACTCGGCGACGACCAGAAGGACTTCTTCGACATGAAGGATGGCCTGCCGGACGCCCCCTCGGTGATCGAGGAGGATCTATTCGATGACCTGCTGGAAGCCGACCGGGAGATTCTCGCGGCGGGATTCGGCCCGAACGTGCATGAATGCTGGAACCGCTGGGACGTGCGGGACGTCGGAGGTGAACTGCTTGCCCGGGGACGGGGCGACGTCGAATGCGGCCTCGTACTGATCAGGAAGGAACTGTAACATGCCAAGCAGCAACCAGAAGCGTACCGAGGTCGTTCCGGAGGTCGTTTTCCTGGGAAAACTCGTGGAACGCGTCGCCGCCGGTACGATCCGCGTCCCGAAGTTCCAGCGCACCTTCGTGTGGAAACAGCCCGACCTGAGCGCACTGCTCGACAGCGTTCTGCGGGGTTTCCCGATCGGCTCGATCCTGGTCTGGGACACGGAGGAGAACATCGAGTCAACCTCGCGTATCGGCCCGGTTGAAATCAGCCCCCGCCCGAAAGGACAAACAGGGTACCTGCTCGACGGTCAGCAGCGCGTTTCGACTCTCGTAGGCACGTTGCGTCTACCCGACAGCGTGAATGATCCGATCGTGGAACAGATCGACTGGCGGATCCATTACGACCTCGACAGCCAGGAGTTCGTCCACCTGCGCCAGCAGGCAAGACCTTCGGAGCAGACGAGACCTCCGGAACCAAGGTACTTTCCGGTGCGCAGCCTGCTCAACACGGCGGGGTTCTTCGACGCTTGCCGCCGTATCCAGCAGAACGTCGGCGACAGTCGCCAGGCCCAGGCATGGCTCGACGAAGCGGACCGTCTCGCCAGCGCCTTTCGGGACTACCAACTCCCGCTCATCCACATCCGCGAGGCGGACCTGGAGAGCGCCGTTACGGTCTTCGCCCGCCTGAACCGCACCGGGCGCAAGATGGCGGCGGACGAAATGGTCTCGGCGCTGACGTACCAGGAGGGGCAGTTTCATCTCGCCGGAATGCTCGATGAGTTCAAGTCCGAGCTCAGGAAGAGAGGCTTCGGAAACCTCGACCGCGTTTTTCTTCTCAGATCGGTGCTCGCGGCCCTCGACCGCGACATCTACGCCAAGGACTGGGCGGACCTCATGGTGAAGCCGGAAGTCCGCGAGAAGCTCCCGGAGGCGTTCAATGCCGCCGCGCATGGCATCAGACTCGCTCTGAAGTTGCTCCAGAGCCTCGGCGTTACGTCCGACCGACTGCTGCCTTATGGACTGCAACTCGTGCTGCTCGGCGAGTTCCATCGTATCTGCCCGCGGCCGGAAGCAGAAACGGTTGAAACACTGAAGCGCTGGTTCTGGGTGACGTCGTTCACGGGCTGGTTCGGGGGCAATGCGGCGCAGGCCAAGCGCGCACTGGAGGAGATCCGCGACATCGCGAAAAGAAAGAGCGAGGGGTTCAGCGTGGTCGATCCAGACATGCCGGCGCAGCCTTTTCCCGACCGCTTCGATGCTCGCAGCGCCCGCGTCCGCGCATTCCTGTTGTACCTGGCGTCCCTTCGTCCTCGCGCGCTTCTTCGAGACGACGCGGAGCTGGACCCTGGTGCGCTCCTGTCTCGACTGGGAACCGATGCGGCAGGTTACGTGGTGTCAAACCCGGACCGGCGCTACCTGGTTTCCAGTCCGGCCAACCGGATGTTCGTGGACGACGACCACGACGGACAGGCACTGAGCGCGCTGACGAACCTGGACGACAACGCACTGAAGCAGGTTCTGCCGACGCACGGTTTTCCGATCGACTGCATCGGCTTGCTTCGAAACGGCGACCGGACCGGTCTGATACGGAAACGCCTCGACACGCTGATAGCCGGGGAGCGGAACTTCCTGCAGCAACTAGGTGTCACACCGCCGTTGGAACGGACGGCGCCAGCGATTGCGGACAGCGACGTGTCGGACGACGAATGACCCGGACAAGGGAAGTCCCGGCGGCCGAACGGCAACGCAGTCCGGCTACTGCATCGTTCCGCGGACCGCGCGGTCCGCGGTTCTTGCCATGCCCGGCCCGACGTCCCCCTCGCGCCCGGTCAGCGGGCGTCCTGCTGCCGGCTGGCACCCGCGCCGCTCTTGGCAGCCCGTGATGAAAGGTAGATGTTGCTACGCTCCGCTCGCGCGGGTGGGTCGGTATTGCACGCGCCCGCCGCCAGGCGCATGATCGGCGTGCGCCATGCTCTCCCTGCTGACCTCCGCGTTCCCCCTCTGGGTGCTGGCCGCGGGCGCCGCGGCGCTGGTCCGGCCGGCGTGGTTCACGTGGTTCAGCGGACCGCTGATCACCGTGGGGCTCGGGGTCATCATGCTCAGCATGGGAATGACCCTCGGGTTCGACGACTTTCGCCGGGTGGGGCGCGAACGCGCCCGGGTGCTGCCGGGCGTGGTCCTGCAGTACACGGTGATGCCGGCGCTGGGCTGGGGCCTCGGCCATCTCTTCTCCCTGCCGCCGCCGTCCGCGGCCGGCCTCGTGCTGGTCTCGTGCTGTCCGGGGGGCACCGCCTCGAACGTCATCGCCTACCTGGCGCGGGCCGACGTGGCCCTGTCGGTCACCCTGACCGCGCTCTCGACGATGCTGGCGGTCGTGATGACGCCGGCGCTGACCGCGCTGCTCGCCGGCAGCCGCGTCGAGGTCCCCGTCGGCGGGCTGCTGCTCGGCACGGTGCAGGTCGTCGTGCTGCCGGTGGCGGCGGGGGCGATGCTCAAGTGGTGCTTCCCCCGCGCCGTCGCCCGGGTCCTGCCGGCGGCGCCGCTCGTGGCCGTCGCGGCCATCAGCCTCATCGTCGCCTCGGTCATCGGCGGCGGACGCGAGCGCATCGTCGAGGCCGGCCCCCGGCTGGCGCTCGCGGTGGTCAGTCTCCACGCCCTCGGCTTCCTGCTCGGCTACGCCGCCGGCCGGCTCGCCCTGGGGCGCGAAGTGGCCGCGCGGACGGTGTCGATCGAGGTCGGGATGCAGAACACGGGGCTCGGCGTCGTGCTCGCCCAGCAGAACTTCGCGAACCCCCTGGTGGCGATTCCGAGCGCCATCGCCAGCGTCTTCCACTCCCTGGTCGGCAGCCTGATCGCGGCGTGGTGGCGGCGCCGCACGCCCGCGGGCGCGGAACGCCGCGCCTGACGCGCGAGGGCGATCGCGCTTCTCGGTCGTTCAGCCCGCCGTCGCGCGCTCTCGGGTGGACACGCGGCACGAGCCATCGCCGTGGGACACGCCGCACGAGCCGCCGCTTACCTGGGGAACGTCTCGCATATGCGCCCGCGCCGATCAGCATCAGTCCCGGCAGCATCAGCCCCACGAGGGGAACCGCGGGGACCACCGCACCGCACCGGGGGCCGGTATGGCCGAACGAAAACGAGTCGATCCACGCCTGGAACACGTCGTCCATCGGCGCGCACAGTCCCGCGTTGTCCTCGAAACGCAGCGTCGGCTGCTCCGCGGAGCCGCGGTAACCGTCCAGCGACAGATTGGTCAGGCTGGCCGGCAGCTCGCCTTCGAGCCGGTTGGCTTGGAGCCACAACCGATCGAGATTCCGCAGATTCCCCAACGTCGAGGGCACCCGACCGGTCAAGCGTTTCTGCCGCCCGAAGGGACGTTGTCGATATTACCGAGGGACAGGATCCGGAGGCTGGTCACGTTGCCGAGCGCCTCCGGTAATGGATCCCGTCACGGTGCTGTTCGCAAGGAACAACGCGGTGAGGTTCGTCAGGTTTCCCAACGTCGCGGGAATCGAGGCGCACCAACTCGCCCAACGCTTCCGGAAAGGCCGGGTGGTCAGGTGGCGGCTGCGCCGTTCACTTCGCAGCAGCGTGCAGATTCGGCATGTTGACGTGTGTCGTGACGACCTCCGTCAAGGTCTCGACCGCGCCGCGCAACTCTGCGATGTCGAGTTTGATCCAGATCATCAGCAAGATCCCGGCCACGGCGATCGCATGCCCGAACCAGCGATGCGCATTTTCTCCCATGCGCCCGAACGTAGTTGACCCGGGCGGCGCACGTCAAGGGCCCACCCGAACGTCGGTGCGACACGTTCGCGTTGGGCCGGGGCGTCGAGCACTACGGGCCCACGTCAAGGGCCCACCCGAACGTCGGTGCGACGCCGGGCGGTCACCCTTCCGCGTCGGGCAGCGCGCAGGCGCCGGGCGGAAACCCGACGACGAAGCTGCCGTTCCGCAGCGACGGCTTGTTGTAGCGCAGCGTGCCGGGATGCGGCTCGGGGCGCCCGGAGTGGCGGTGGACGCAGTCGCCGGCGGCGACGTCCCATTCCATGGTCGGCCCCAGCCGGGGGTAGACGTCGGCCCGGCCCTCGGCGACCACGCAGAACTTCAGCGAGCTGCCGCTCCTGACCCGTTCGACCACGTTCAGGGGGTCGAGGAACGCTTCGAGGGCGGCGCTGGGGTGGGACCGGCTCTCGACGACGCGCAACGGGTCGGACGGGCTGGCCAGGGTCGACCGGAGGCGCCGCGGCGGTCCGTCCCCCTCGCGCTTCCACGCGCCCTCTCCGGCGCGGGCGTAGTACAGCAACCCCGCCGCGGGCGCCGCCACCACCCCGAGCACCGGAACGTCGTGCTCGATCAGCGCGACGTTGACGGTGAACTCACCGGTGCGGCCGACGAACTCCTTCGTCCCGTCGAGCGGGTCGACGAGCCAGTAGCGGGACCACCGCCGGCGGACCTCGAAGGGGGGTATCTCGTGTTCCTCGGACAGATACGGGATCGCGGGGTCCAGCGCCGTCAACCCGCCGCGCAGGATCTCGTCGGCCGCGAGGTCGACGCCGGTCACCGGCGACCCGTCCTCCTTCGCCCGCACCCACGTGTCGCCGGCGCGGTAGCGCCGCAGCACTTCCGCGGCGGCGCGCAACGCCACTTCGTTGACCGCTTCCGTCGTCACCATGGGCCACAGTGTAGCAGCCGGCGTGTGTCCTGCGGCCCCGCGAGTGCGGGGGCACGAGCAGCCGTACGCATGTCCCGGGGGCGGTTGCCGTTGCGAGGTTCGGGCGTCGCATTACCCTGGTCATTCCACATCCCGCCGGCCCACCCCCTTGACGCGCCGGGCCGTGCCGGGGCAGAATACGGAGGTTGTGACGCCGCGCGCACGGACCGCCTGTTGTTGCTGCTGTTGTCCGGAGGCCGCCCCCGGCCCCCATGCTGACGGTCGTGTGAGTTGATGCACGGAAGCTGACAGATAGAACCAGCAAGCACCAGCGCGAGAGACCGAAAGCCCGGGGCCGCAAGGCTCCGGGCTTTTTTCGTTTCGACCCCGGCTCCTGTCGTCCCGGCCCGCGGCCGAGCGGCCGGACCGGCGCTTTCGTCAGGCATGGACATGACCGACACCCTCGTGGCTCCCCTTCCCGTCGACAGCTTCCCCGCGGCAACCGTTCCGGCGGCGTTGGAACGGCGGCGCAACCCGCCCGTCGGCGTGGTGCGCCGGACCACGCGCGGTCCGCGGCCGCCGGCGCTGGACCGCCGCCTTCCTCACGCTTCGCCCCGCCAGCCGCCCGCCGGCATCGCGTCCGCGGTCGAGCCGGCGCCGGCCGCCCCGGCCCGACGACTTCCGGACGACCTCGCCGACGTGGGCGATGCGCTCGAGACGGCGGAACCTCTCGACGTGCTGCGCTGGTCGGCCGAGGCGTTCGGGCCGCGGCTGACGTTCGCGACCGGTTTCGGCGCGGAGGGCTGCGTGCTCGTCGACCTGATCGGCCGTCACCGGCTGCCCATCGACGTCTTCACCCTCGACACGGGGCTGCTGTTCCCGGAGACCCGCGAGCTCTGGGGCCGGCTCGAGGAGCGTTACGGGCTGACGATCCGCGGCGTCCGTCCCGTCTCGACGGTCGAGGAGCAGGCGGCGGCGCACGGCCCCGCCCTGTGGAACCGCGAACCGGACCGTTGTTGCGCGTTGCGGAAGATCGATCCGCTGGCGGCCGAACTCGGCCGCTTCGACGCCTGGATCACGGCCATCCGGCGCGACCAGACGGCCGGCCGCGCGGGGGCGCTCGTGGTCGAGTGGGACCCGAAGTTCGGCCTGGGGAAGATCAACCCCCTCGTACGCTGGACCCGGCAGGACGTCCGGACGCACGTCCGCGCATACGACGTGCCGTACAACCCGCTGCACGATCGCGGGTTTCCGAGCATCGGCTGCCGTCCGTGCACGAGCCGCGTCGCCGCCGGCGAAGACGAACGGACCGGCCGCTGGCGGGGCAGCGCCAAGACCGAATGCGGCCTGCACGCGGCGGGCGGTGCGGCCGGGGCGGCGGCACCGCGGCCGGGGCGGGAGTCCGCGGCCGGGGACGGCGCCGAAGCCGGCCGGATCGACCCGGCGGCCTGCGCCGCGGGACCGCCGGCGCCGGACCGGGAGCGATGACCGGCGCCGCGCCCGCCGCGCCGCCGCCCCTGTTTCCGGCGTTCCTCAAGCTCGCGGACCGGCCGGTCACGGTGGTCGGCGGCGGGCCGGTGGCAGCGTCGAAGCTCGGGGCGCTGCTCGACGCGGGCGCCCGCGTGACCGTCGTGGCGCCGGACGTCACGGCCGCGATCGCCGGGAGCGGCGCGGCCGTCCGCCGCCGGCGCTTTCGGGCCCCGGACCTCGACGGCGCGTGGCTCGCGGTGGCGGCGGCGCCGCCGGACGTCAACCGCGCGGTGGCGCGGGCGGCGGCGGAACGGCGTCTGTTCCTGAACGCGGTGGACGATCCGCGCAACGCGAGCCTCTATCTGGGCGGCGTGGTCCGCCGGGGCGGGGTCACCGCGGCCATCTCGACCGACGGCCGGGCGCCGGCCCTGGCGGGGCTGATTCGGGAGGCGCTGGAGGCGCTGCTGCCCGAGGACGAGGTGCGCCGGTGGCTGGCCGCGGCGGCCGGGGAGCGCGCGGGATGGATGGCGGGCCGGGTGCCGATGGAACGGCGGCGGCCGATGCTCCTGCAAGCGCTGGCCGCCCTCTACGGCGATGGAACGGCGGCCGGAGAAGACGGCGGGGAGCCGGCGCCCGCGCACGGTGCGGAAGCCGACGGACACGGTGCGGACTCCGGCGGACGGGCGGAGCAGGAGTCTGCGCCGGGACCGGACCACCCTCGAGAATGAGACCTCTGCAACGGCAACCGGCGTCCCCGGTTCGACGGCCGGAGACCGGCGGCGCCGGCCCGGCCCCGACCGCGGGGTTCGTGTCGCTGGTGGGGGCAGGTCCCGGGAACCCGGAACTGTTGACGGCGCAGGCGGCGGACCGGCTGCGGACGGCCGACCTGGTGCTGTACGACGCCCTCGTGGCCCCCGAGATCGTGGCGCTGGCGAGCCGGGCGCAGTGTTTCTGCGTCGGCAAGCGGGCGGGCCGCCGGTCGGTGCGCCAGGACACCATCATCCGCATCCTGGTGCGCGCCGCCCGCCGCGGACGCCGGGTGGTCCGGCTGAAAGGCGGCGACCCCTACGTGCTGGGGCGCGGCGGCGAAGAGGCGCTGGCGCTGCGGAGCGCGGGGGTCCGGTTCGAGGTGGCGCCGGGGCTGACCACCGCGACCGCCGCCCCCGCCCTGGCCGGGATCCCCATGACCCATCGCGGCCTCGCCTCGGGGTTCGCCGTGGTGTCGGGACACGACGAGGCGAGCTTCCGGCCGGTGCTGAGCGCGTTGCCCCCCGGCGCGCTGACCGTCGTCGTGCTGATGGGGCTGGCCCGCCGCGCCGCGGTGGCCGCCTGCCTGCTCGAACGCGGCTGGCCGCCGGACACCGCGGCGGCCATCGTGTGCGCGACCGTCTCGCCGCCGCCCCGCGTCTGGACGGGAACGCTGGGACGACTGGGGACGGCCCCGCACCCGGCCGCGGCCGACGTCCCCGGCACGATCGTCGTCGGCGACGTCGTCGGTCTGCGCGCGGCGCTCGACGAGACTGCGCCGGAAGCGGCGGCGGCGGGCGAACGAAGGGGCTGGAGTTCAAGATGACCTGGAAGGACAGACTCGGCGGCCGCATCCCGGCGGAGCTGGGGCGGGAGATAGACACCTTCGAGAACCAGATCGCCCTCAAGCGGCAGGGCCGGATCGACGACAAGGTGTTCGCGGAGACCCGCCTGCGGCGCGGCGCCTACGGACAGCGCTACGACAACGGGCAACGGAACGACGGGAACGGCGTCAAGACCCTGCCGTTCCCGTCGAACGGCCTCACGAAGGGTCCCGACACGGTCTGGGACGCCCCCGGCATGCAGCGGATCAAGATCCCGTTCGGCGGGTTGACGGCCGAGCAGATGGACACGCTCGCCGACCTCGCCGAGGAGTACAGCGACGGCATCTGCCACGTCACCACGCGGCAGGACGTGCAGTTCCACTTCGTCCACCTCGACGACACCCCGTCCCTGATGCGCCGGCTCGCGGCGGTCGGCATCACCACGCGGGAGGCGTGCGGCAACACCGTCCGCAACGTCACCGCCTGCCCCCTCGCCGGCGTGTGCCGCGACGAGACGTTCGACGTGACCCCCTGCGCGCGGGCGTCGATGCGGTTCCTTCTCGGCCATCCCGACGCCCAGGACTTCGGCCGCAAGTTCAAGGTGGCCTTCTCGGGGTGCCGGCAGCACGCGTGCGGCCTCGTCAACATGCACGACTTCGGGGCGATCGCCGTGACCCGCGAGACCGGCGGGGGCGCGCAGCGCGGGTTCGAGGTCCACGTCGGGGGCGGTCTCGGCGCGGTGCCCCACGAGGCGAAGCTCTTCGATCCGTTCCTGCCCGAGGCCGAGGTCCTCCCGACGCTGCAGGCCATCGCGCGGGTGTTCGCGCGGCTGGGCGAGAAGCGCAACCGGGCCCGCGCCCGCGTCAAGTTCCTGGTCGCCCGGCTCGGCATCGACGAGTTCCGGCGGCTGGTGCGGGACGAACGGCGGCGCCTCGCCCCCGACGCGCGCTGGACGGCCTGGCTCGCCGACCTGCCGGCGGCGGCCGATCAGCCGCTGAAGGCCGGCGCGCCCCTTGCCGGCGCGCCAGCGGAGCCGCGCTTCGCGGCGTGGTCGCGCTCGAACGTCTACCGGCAGCGCCAACCGGGATACGCGGCGGTGACGATCAGCCTGCCCCTGGGCGACGTCACCGGCGACCAGCTCCGGGGGCTGGCCGACGTCGCCCGCCGGTTCGTCGGCGACACCGTGCGCACCACCGTCGAACAGAACGTGGTGCTGCGCCAGGTGCGCGAGTCGGACCTGCCGGCCCTGCACCGGGAGCTGGACGCCCTCGGCCTCGCCCGGCCCGGCGCGCAGTCGATCGGCGACGTCACCGCCTGCCCGGGCACCGACACCTGCAAGCTCGGCATCGCCTCGTCGCGGGGCCTCGCGGCCGAGATCGAGCGGCAGGTGCGGCAGCGGCTCGACACCCTGGACGAGGCGGTCCGCGGCCTCCGCATCAAGATCAGCGGCTGCTTCAACTCGTGCGGCCAGCACCACGTCAGCGACCTCGGGTTCTACGGCGTGAGCCGGCACGTGCGGGGACGGGTGGTCCCGCACTTCCAGGTGGTGCTCGGCGGCAAGTGGGTCGACAACGCCGGCGCCTACGGGCTCGCCATCGGCGCGGTGCCGGCGCGGGCGATCCCGCAAGTGGTGGATCGGATCACGGCGCGCTTCGTCGAGGAGCGCCGGCCCGGCGAGACGTTCCACGCCTTCACGACGCGCATCGGCAAGCGGGCCCTGCGCGGCATGATCGAGGACCTGATGGCGGCGCCCGACTACGCGGCGGCGCCCGACTACTACCGCGACTGGGGCGACCCGCGCGAATTCGGCATCGGCGACATGGGGGTCGGCGAATGCGCGGGCGAGGTGGTGTCGCTGACCGAGTTCGATCTGGCCGGGGCCGAGAGCCAGGTGTTCGAGGCCCAGCTCCGGCTCGAGGCGGGCGACGCCGCCCGCGCGGACGGACTGGCCTACGCCGCGATGCTGCAGGCGGCGCGGGGCCTCGTCAAGACCGAGTTCATCGACGTCTCCGACGACCCGGACCGCATCGTCGCCGAGTTCCGGACCCGCTTCTTCGACACCGGGGTCTTCTTCGACCGGTTCGCCGGCGGGAAGTTCGCCCAGTACCTGTTCCGGCGGCACGCCCGCACCGGACCGCCGGCCGGCCCCGACACGGTGCGGCAGTCGATCGAAGAGGCCCAGTTGTTTCTGGAGGCCACCCACGCGTGCCAGGCGCGGCTCTCCGCCGCGCCGGCGGGCGCCGCGTCGGCCGGCGCCGGGGGCCCCGCGTGAACGTGGCCGCGTCCGACGCCGCGGCGGTGCAGCGCATCGCCCTGAAGCTCTTCCTCGACGAGCCGACGGGGCTGTCGCCGCACGACGTCATCCCGGTGTTCCACCGCTGGATACAGACGCGGGCGGTGGACGGGCTGCTGATCGACGTCGCCGACTACACCCACCTCTCCTCCGGCCCGCTGGTCCTCCTCGTGGGTCACGAGGGCCGGTACGTCCTCGACCGCGGCGACGGCCGGTTGGGGTTGCAGTACGTCCGCACGCAGCCGCTGGACGGCCCGCTGGAAGCGCGGTTGCGCGCCGCGGCGGGAATGCTGCTGCGCGCCGCGCGGCGGCTCGAAGAAGATGCGGCCCCGGCCGGCGCCGCGCGTTTCCGCGGCGGCGAGATCGACTGGATCGCGAACGACCGGCTCCTGGCCCCGAACACGCCGGACACCCTCTCGGCCGTCCGGCCGGCGTTCGAGTCGTTCCTCGCGGCCCTGTCCGGCGGCGCGCCCTGGACCCTGACCCCCCGCCGCGGGCCGGGGACGCGCTTCGGCATCCATGCGCGCACCCCCGCCGCGGCGTCCCTCGAGACCCTCGCCGGACGGCTCGATTCCGGGACGGGTTCCTGAGCGGCCCGCCCTTACCTCACGCCTCGTCAGGCGGGGCGTTCTCCGTCCGCCGGACGTTCTCCGTCCGCCGGACGTTCTCCGTCCGCCGGACGTTCTCCGTCCGCCGGACGTTCTCCGTCCGCCGGCGCCTCCCCGGTGTCGGCCGGCGCCCTCGGGCGTGGTGCGACGCGGGCGTTCCACCACGGGCGGCCGGGGCGGCGGCCGCTCCCGCGGCCGGCTCCGTGCGCGGGCCGGCGCCAGAGATATTAGAAAAACTGATATTGCGATGCGGGGCTATTAGTGTTCATGTGGTAGATTGTTCGGTCTCATGCACGTCGAAACGCTGAGCATCTTCTGCAACGTCGTCCGCCACCAGAGCTTCTCTCGCGGCGCGAGGACCAGCGCGGTCAGCCAGTCGGCGGCGAGCCAGGCGGTGCGGCAGCTCGAGAAGCACCTTGGCGTCCAGCTCATCGACCGGTCCACGCGGCCGTGGCAACTGACCCCGGAGGGCCGGCTGTTCTTCAAGGGCTGCCAGGAGCTCGTCGAGCGCTATCACGAACTGGAAGACACCGTGCGGCATCGGCGGAACCCGTCGGGCCGGACGGTCCGGCTCGCGACCATCTACTCCGTGGGCATGCACGACCTCTCCCGGTACGTGGAGCGGTTCCGCGACGTGGTCCCGGGGGCCGGCGTCGACCTGCAGTACATGCACCCCGCCGAGATCCGCGAGCAGGTGTCCAGCGACCGGTGCGACCTCGGCCTGATGTCGTTCGCCACCCCGCGCCGCGGGCTCGCGGTCATCCCCTGGCGCCGGCAGGCGATGGTGGTGGCGTGCCCGCCGGCCCACCGGTTCGCGGCGCGGGCGGCCGCGGGCGGCGTGCGGCCGGCGGACCTCGCGGGCGAGCGGTTCGTGGCGTTCGAACGGAGGCTGCCGGTGCGCCGGGCCGTCGACCGCTTCCTGCGGCGCCACCGCGTCGAGGTGACGGTGACCGCCGAGTTCGACAACATCGAGACCATCAAGCAGGCGGTGGACGAAGCGGCGGGCATCGCGATCCTGCCGGAACCGACGCTGCGCCGCGAGGTGCGCCGCGGGACCCTCGTGCAGGCGCCCTTCGTGCTGCCGGCCGGCGAACCGCCGCTGGTGCGGCCCCTCGGCATCGTGCACCGCGGCAATCGACGGCTGGGCCCGGCCGTCACCGCGTTCATCGAGCTGCTCGGCGCCGACGCGCCGCCTCCCGCGGCGGGGGCGGCGGGTTCCCGCCCGACCGCGGGAGCCTTCGGGAGACGGGCCGGGGACCCGGTCCGGGCCGCGAGCACCGAACCACGGGGAGCGAACCCATGAGCGGATCCGCAAGACGCCCGCCGCACGCGGCGGGCCGGGGGCTGTACGACCCCCGGTTCGAGCACGATTCCTGCGGGGTAGGGTTCGTGGTCCACGTCCGGGGGCGGCGCTCGCGCCGGCTCGTCGACCAGGCGCTCGAGATCGGGGTCAATCTGCTGCACCGGGGCGCCTGCGGATGCGAGCCCGACACCGGGGACGGGGCCGGGCTGCTGCTGCAGATCCCCGACCGGTTCCTGCGCCGCGAGGCGCGCGCCCTCGGGTTCGCCCTGCCCCCGGAGGGGCGGTACGGCGCGGGCATGCTGTTCCTGCCGCGGCGCCCGGACGCGCGGCGCCGGGTCGAGGAGCTGATCGCCCGCATCGTCGACGAGGAGGGCCAGACCCTGCTGGGATGGCGGGACGTCCCGACCGACAGCACCCCCCTCGGCGCCACCGCCCGCGGGGGCGAGCCGGTCATCCGGCAGGTGTTCATCGGCCGGGCCCCGGCGGCGGGCGAGGGCCCCGACGCGCAGCGCCGGTTCGAGCGCAAACTCTACGTCGTGCGCCGGCGCATCGAGAACGCGGTCGAGAGCCTCGGCCTCGAAGCCGGCGACGGGTTCTACGCGGCCAGCCTGTCGTCGCAGACCATCGTCTACAAGGGCATGCTCATCGCCGACCAGGTCACGACCATGTTCCCGGACGTCGTCGACCCCGACTTCGAGTCGGCGATCGGGCTGGTCCACTCGCGCTTCAGCACCAACACGTTCCCGTCGTGGCCGCTGTCGCACCCCTACCGCTACATCGCCCACAACGGCGAGATCAACACGCTGCGCGGCAACGTCAACTGGATGCGGGCGCGCGAGGCCCTGTGCGAGTCGGACCTGCTGGGGGACGACCTGCGGAAGCTGTTCCCGATCGTCAAGGAGGACCAGAGCGACACCGCCACCTTCGACAACGTGCTCGAATTCCTGGCCATGACCGGCCGCTCGCTGCCGCACGCGGTCCTGATGATGATCCCCGAGCCGTGGAAGAAGCACGAGTCGATGGCCGCCGACCGGCGGGCGTTCTACGAGTACCACGCGACCCTGATGGAGCCCTGGGACGGTCCCGCCTCCATCGCCTTCACCGACGGCACGGTGGTCGGGGCGGTCCTCGACCGCAACGGGCTGCGCCCCTCGCGCTACTACGTCACCCGGGACGACCTCGTGATCATGGCGTCGGAGGTCGGCGTGCTCGACGTGCCCCCGGAGAACGTGCTGGTCAAGGAACGGCTGCACCCGGGCCGGATCTTCCTCGTGGACACCGCCCGGGGGCGCATCATCGACGACGAGGAGATCAAGTCGGGGCTCGCGGCCGAGCATCCCTACCAGGCCTGGCTGGACGACCACGTCGTGTCCCTCGACGACCTGCCGCCCGCCCCCGGCCCGCCGCCGGTCGACCGGGAGACGCTGCGGCGGCGCCAGCGGGCGTTCGGCTATACCCAGGAGGACCTGCGGCTGCTGCTCGGCCCCATGGCCGCGCAGGGCGTCGAACCGGTCGGCTCGATGGGCACCGACACCGCGCTGGCGGTGCTGTCCGACCGGCCGCGGCTGCTCTACGACTACTTCAAGCAGCTCTTCGCGCAGGTCACCAACCCGCCGCTCGACGCCATCCGCGAGGAGCTCGTCACGGACATGAGCTCGACCCTGGGGTCCGAGCGGAACCTGCTGAAGCCGGGGCCGGAATCGTGCCACCAGCTCCGCGTCGAATACCCGATTCTCGACAACGACGAGACCGCCCGCATCCGGGGCAACCCGGACCCGGCGCTGCGGGCGGCGACGCTGTCGACGCTGTTCGACCCGCACGGCGGCGCGGGGGGCGTCGAGAAGGCGATGGACGCGCTGTGCCGCCGGGCGAGCGCCGCGGTGGCCGAGGGCCATGCGCTGCTGGTGCTCTCCGACCGCGGCGTCGACGCCGGCCGCGCCCCGATCCCCGCCCTCCTCGCCACCGCCGGCGTGCACCACCATCTCGTGCGCGAGGGCGCCCGCACCCGGTGCGCCCTCGTCGTCGAGTCGGGCGAGCCCCGCGAGGCGCACCACATGGCGCTGCTGCTCGGCTACGGGGCGGGGGCCGTCAACCCCTACCTGGCGTTCGAGACGATCGAGGAACTGACAGAGCGGGGCGACGTCGCGGACGTCGACGCGCGGCAGGGCGTCCGCCATCACGTGGCGGCCCTCACCAAGGGCGTGCTGAAGGTGATGTCGAAGATGGGCATCTCGACGCTGCAGAGCTATCGCGGCGCCCAGATCTTCGAAGCCGTGGGGCTCGACCGGGCGTTCGTCGACCGCTACTTCACGTGGACGGCGTCCCGCCTCGGGGGCATCGGCGTCGACACCGTCGAGGCGGAGGTGAAGCAGCGGCACCGGGCGGCGTTCCCCACCCGCGGCGACGAGGACGACGAGCTGGACGCCGGCGGGGAGTACCAGTGGCGGCGCGACGGCGAGTACCACCTGTTCAATCCGGACACCGTCCACAAGCTGCAGCACGCCACCCGCGGCGGGCAGTACGCCATCTATCGGGACTACGCCCGGCTCGTGAACGACCAGAGCCGCCAGCGCTCGACGTTGCGCGGCCTGTTCCGGCTGCGGCCCGCCGACGCGCCCCTCCCGCTCGACGCGGTGGAGCCGGCGGAGTCGATCTTCAAGCGGTTCTCCACGGGCGCGATGTCGTTCGGCTCGATCAGCGCCGAGGCCCACGAGACGCTGGCCATCGCCATGAACCGGCTCGGCGGCAAGTCGAACACCGGCGAGGGGGGCGAGGACCCCGCGCGTTTCACGCCCGACGAGAACGGCGACCTGCGGCGGAGCGCGGTCAAGCAGGTCGCCTCGGGACGGTTCGGGGTCACCAGCGAGTACCTCGTGAACGCCGACGACCTGCAGATCAAGATGGCGCAGGGGGCCAAGCCGGGCGAGGGCGGACAGCTCCCCGGGTTCAAGGTCTACCCCTTCATCGCCCGCATCCGCCATTCGACGCCGGGAGTGACCCTGATCTCCCCGCCGCCGCACCACGACATCTACTCGATCGAGGACCTCGCCCAGCTCATCCACGACCTGAAGAACGCGAACCCGCGGGCGCGGGTGCACGTCAAGCTCGTCGCCGAGGTGGGCGTGGGCACGGTGGCCGCGGGCGTGGCCAAGGCCCATTCCGACGTCGTCCTGATTTCGGGGCACGACGGCGGGACCGGCGCCTCGCCGCTGACCAGCATCAAGCACGCCGGGGTGCCGTGGGAGCTCGGCCTCGCCGAGACCCAGCAGGTGCTGGTGCTCAACCGGCTGCGCGACCGCATCGTGGTCCAGACCGACGGCCAGATGAAGACCGGCCGCGACGTGGTCATCGCGGCCCTCCTCGGCGCCGAGGAGTACGGGTTCTCCACCGCCCCGCTCGTGGTCTCGGGATGCATCATGATGCGGGTCTGCCATCTCGACACGTGCCCGGTAGGCATCGCGACCCAGAACCCCGAGCTCCGGAAGCACTTCTCGGGGCGCCCCGAGTTCGTCGAGAACTACTTCCGGTTCGTGGCCGACGAGGTGCGCGAGCTGATGGCGGAGATGGGCTTCCGCTCCCTCGACGAGATGATCGGCCGCGTCGACCGGCTCGACACCGCCGGCGCGGTGGACCACTGGAAGGCGCGGGGGCTCGACCTGTCTCCGATCCTGCTGAACCCCGACGTGCCCGACACGGTGGCCCGGCGGGCCGTGCGCGGGCAGGACCACGGCCTCGATCGGGCGCTGGACAACGTCCTGATCGAGCGCTGCGCGCCGGCCCTCGAGCACCGGACGCCGGTGTCGTTCACCCTGCCCATCCGCAACGTCAACCGCACCGTCGGCGCCATGCTGGGGTCGGCCGTCACCCGCCGCTGGGGCGGCGCGGGGCTGCCGGACGGCACGATCGACGTCACCTTCACGGGGTCGGCCGGACAGAGCTTCGGCGCGTTCCTGCCGGCCGGGGTCACCCTCGCCGTCGAGGGCGACGCCAACGACTACTTCGGCAAGGGCCTCTCGGGCGGGCGGCTCGCGGTGTATCCGCCGCGGGCGGCGACGTTCGCGGCCGAGGAGAACATCGTCGTCGGCAACGTCGCGCTGTACGGCGGCACCGGCGGCGAGGCGTTCGTGCGCGGCGTCGCGGGAGAGCGGTTCGCGGTCCGCAACAGCGGCGTGAACGCGGTGGTCGAGGGCGTCGGCGACCACGGCTGCGAGTACATGACCGGCGGCCGGGTGGTGATCCTGGGCCCGACCGGCCGCAACTTCGCGGCGGGCATGAGCGGGGGCATCGCCTACGTACTCGACCGGACGGGGACCTTCGCCCGGCGGTGCAACCCCGGCATGGTCGATCGGGAGCCGCTCGACGACGAGGACGCCGATCTGGTGCGGGGCCTGATACGGCGTCACGTCGACCGCACCGCGAGCGCCCGCGGCCAGGCCGTGCTCGACCAGTGGAGCGCGCTGCGGCCGGCGTTCGTGAAGGTGATGCCGCGCGACTACAAGCGGGTGCTGACGGCGGAGGCGCGGGCGCGGGCCGAGTCGCGCGAGCCCGGCTTCGCCGAGCTGGTGGGGACCGGCGCCGCGTAGCAAGACCTCCTCGTGCTATTCTGGCCGTGTCCAGCCGGGCCGGGCGAGGTGGCGGGCGGTTCTCTCCGCCCGCGAGGAGACGCGCATTGGCCGAGATTCTGGAGGCGATCGATCTGGTGATAACGGCGCTGGTCGCGTACGGCGTGTTGCGGCTCAACGGCAAGTTCGACCACCTGAAGGGGCGCGTGGACGAGCAAGGCGCGCAGATCCGCGCTTGACGCTGCGCAAACCCTGACCGACGGCCGCGGTTTCCGCTCCCCCCGCCGCGGGGACGTCCGAGCCCCCGCCCACGGAACCCATGGGAAAGCTGAAGGGATTCATCGAGATCGATCGGCAGAAGCAGGCGAGCCGCGACGTCGCGGAGCGGGTCCGCGACTGGCGCGAGGTCTACCTGCCGTACGCCGACGACGACCTGCGCGCCCAGGGCGCCCGGTGCATGGACTGCGGCATCCCCTTCTGCCACCAGGGGTGTCCGCTCGGCAACCTGATCCCCGACTGGAACGATCTCGTCTACCGCGACCAGTGGAAGGCGGCGATCGAGCGCCTGCACAAGACCAACAACTTTCCGGAGTGGACGGGGCGCCTGTGCCCCGCGCCCTGCGAGGGCTCCTGCGTGCTCGCCATCAACCGGGACGCGGTGACCATCAAGTCCATCGAGATGGCGATCGTGGAGCGGGCGTTCGAGGAGGGGTGGATCCGTCCCCGGCCGCCGGAAACGCGGACCGGCAGGACGGTGGCCGTCGTCGGCTCGGGGCCGGCCGGGCTGGCCGCGGCCGACCAGCTGAACCGGGCCGGGCACCTGGTCACGGTGTTCGAGCGGTCCGACCGCATCGGCGGGCTCCTGCGCTACGGGATCCCCGAGTTCAAGATGGAGAAGCGGTTCCTGGACCGCCGCCTCGAGATACTGGAGGCCGAGGGCGTCGTGTTCCGGCCCAACACCGACGTCGGCGCCAACGTGCCGGCCGCGGCCATCCGCGCGCGCTACGATGCGATGCTGCTCGCGGGCGGCGCCGGCCAGCCGCGCGACCTGAAGGTCCCGGGACGCGAACTGGCCGGCATCCACTTCGCCATGGAGTACCTGACCCAACAGAACCGGCGGTGCGAGGGCGACGCGGTCGGCGACGGCGACTTCATCACCGCCCGCGGCAAGCGGGTCGTCATCATCGGCGGCGGAGACACCGGCGCCGACTGCCTGGGCACCGCCCACCGGCAGGGGGCCCGCTCCATCCACCAGTTCGAGCTCCTCCCGAGACCCCCGGAGCAGCGGAGCGACGACAACCCGTGGCCCGAGTGGCCCAACGTCTTCCGCGTGTCCGGCGCCCACGAAGAGGGCGGCGAACGCGTCTACTCGGTGTCCACGGAACGGTTCTCCGGCGACGCGGCCGGGCGCGTCACCACGCTGCACGCCGCGCAGGTCGACGTGAAGCGCGAGAACGGGCGGCTCTCGGTCGACCGGGTCCCCGGCAGCGCGTTCGCGCTGGAGGTCGACCTCGTGCTGCTGGCGATGGGGTTCGTCGGCCCCGACCGCGGGGGGCTGCTCACCGAGCTCGGGGTCGAGCTCACCGAGCGCGGCAACGTGTCGCGCGACGGGAACTGGATGACCAGCGTCGACGGCGTGTTCACCGCGGGCGACATGCAACGCGGGCAGTCGCTCATCGTGTGGGCCATCGCCGAAGGCCGCAGCGCGGCGGCCGGCATCGACCGGCACCTGATGGGCGAAACGCGGCTCCCGATGCCCCTGCCCTGACCGGGGCGCTTCCCCGAACCTGCGCCCGGAGGAGCGGCGCGCCGCCGGATTCGGGGGCGCCGGCCGGCAACCGCATTGCCAGGACGGACCAGGACGTGGCGAAAGCGCACGGCTCGACGGACGTCGCGCGGCTCGAAACGCTGGCCGAGGTGAACGGCGCCCTCGCCGGCGGGTCCAGCCTGCGCGCCGCCCTGCAGCGGGTGATGCAGCTCCTCGACCGGCGCGACAGCGTCGTGTGCGGCTCGATCACCCTGCAGAACCCGGACACCGGACTGCTCCACGTGGAGGCCTCCGAGGGCCTGGCGGCGGCCGGGCGCTCGGCCCGCTACGCGATCGGCGAAGGGGTGACCGGGCGGGTCGTCGAGAGCGGGAAGCCGGTCATCGTGCCCCGGGCCAGCCAGGAGCCCACGTTCCTCAACCGGGCCCGGCGCAAGAACCTCGACCGGCGCGACATCAGCTTCATCTGCGTCCCCATCCGGACCCGGAAGAAGGCGGTGGGGGCCATCAGCATCGACCTGCCCTTCGAGAAGGGGCGCGACTACCAGCGGTACGTCAAGTTCCTCGACGTCGTCGCCACCATGATCGCCCAGGCCATCCGCGTCAACCACCTCGTGGACGCGGAGCGCCAGCGGCTGACCGAGGAGAACGTCCATCTGCGGGGCGAGCTCCAGGAACGCTACGACTTCGCGAACATCGTCGGCACCAGCAGCCCCATGCGGCAGGTCTACGTCCAGGTCTCCCAGGTGGCCGGCGCCAACACCACGGTGCTCGTGCGCGGCGAGTCGGGGACCGGCAAGGAGCTGATCGCCCACGCCATCCACTACAACTCGCCGCGGGCGAAGAAGCCGTTCGTCAAGGTGAGCTGCGCCGCCCTCCCCGACTCGCTGATCGAGTCGGAGCTGTTCGGCTACGAGCGGGGCGCGTTCACCGGCGCCCAGTCCCGCAAGAAGGGGCGGTTCGAGCTGGCCCAGGGCGGCACCCTGTTCCTCGACGAGATCGGCGACCTGAACCCCTCGACCCAGGTCAAGCTGCTCCGGGTCCTGCAGGAGCGCGAGTTCGAACGGCTGGGCGGCACCGAGCCGGTGAAGGTCGACGTGCGTCTGATCGCGGCCACCAACGCCGCGCTCGAGAAGGCCATCGCCGCCGGCACCTTCCGCGAGGACCTGCACTACCGGCTGAACGTGTTCGCCATCTTCGTGCCGCCGCTCCGCGAGCGGAAGACCGACGTGCTGCTGCTGGCCGACCACTTCCTGGAACGCTACGGCGTCGAGCACGGCAAGCAGGTGCGGCGCATTTCGACCCCCGCCATCGACATCCTCATGGCCTACCACTGGCCGGGCAACGTCCGCGAGCTGGAGAACGCCATCGAACGGGCGGTGCTGGTGTGCGACGGCAGCGTCATCCACGCCCACGACCTTCCGCCGTCCCTCCAGACCGCGGAAGCGTCGGGGACGGTGATGAGCCAGTCGCTCGCCGAGGCCGTCGACGCCTACGAGAGGGACCTGATCGAAGACGCCCTGAAGGCCACCCGCGGGAACCGCGTCAAGGCCGCCTCCCTCCTCCGTTCGACCGGACGGATCGTGAGCTACAAGGTCAGGAAGTACCAGATAGACTGCGCCCGCTACCGGACCTGACCGCCCGCGGCTTCAGGCCGAGGCGCCGGAGGCGGCGGCGCAGCCGCGCATGCGCCCGGTGCAGCCGCGACGACACCGCGGTTCGGGACAGGCGCAGGCGGGCCGCCACCTGCTCCGGCGGGAGGCCGTCGAGGTCGCGCAGCCGGATGATGCGGCGGTCTTCCGGCGAAAGGCCGGAGATGCCGTCCAGAAGAAGGCGGCGCAGGCGCCGGCGGTCGGCGTCGTTCTCGGGGTCTGCGCCGGCCGGCGCCGGCGCGCGGGCGCAGTGTCCGTCCGCCGCCACTTCGCGGCGCCGCCGCGCCTTGCCGCGCGCCGCCATGCGCCGGACGATGGTCCAGACCCAGGCGCACGCGGGCGGCCGTCCCCGGTAGCCGTCTATGCCCCGCCACACGGCGATCCAGCTATCCTGCAGAGCGTCGCGGGCGGTTGCGTCGTCGCCCGCTGTCTGACGCGCAATCGGCAGGAACCGCGCCGTGCAGCACCGGCTCCAGTCGTCGACGCGGCCCTCGACGAGCGGGCACGCGGAGGCGGGCCGCGCCGCCGGCTTCGGTCCCGGGCCTTCTGCGCACGGCCGGGCCGCGACGGCGGCGCCCTGCGCGACGGCCGCCCCCGCCCCGCATCCCGCACACCGCACGCCTCCGCCCCGCCCGGTCGCGCTACCGCCCCGCCCGGTCGCGCTGCCGCCCCGCCCGGTCGCGCTGCCGCCCCGCCGGGCCCCGTCGCATCCGTTTCGGCCATGGGACACCTGCCTTCCGCGTCAGGCGTGCGGCGCCGACCGCCGGCAGGAGCCCGCGGGAGGTGCTCGCAACTTCGGAGCCCGCCGCCCTGCTGGCAGTCGAGAACGGCGCCTTCTTCTATAGACGGATGAAGGGCCGGGATCGATCTCGGATTTTCGGATTTTTTGCCGTGAATTGCCGGGTCCGCGGCCATACCCTCGACATCCGCCGCCCGGACGCTGGCCCCGCCGACAGGGTCGGACGCCGCCACGCCCGAATGCTGACCGCGTTCCGGCCCGGGGGACACTCCACGCCAAGCGGAACCGCCGAAGGGCCCGTTGCCGGTCTCGATGCCCGACCGAAAAAACGGTGACCGATCCCGCCCCGGGCACACTATGAAAGAGAACGCCGCGACGTCAAGGTCGGCGTCGCAAGACGGGAGGAGGCTGCCAGTGTCCTGTCAGTGAAGTTCGTGAAAGTCCAGAACGGCAGAAATACCCCATGAACGTTGGGGAAAATGCCCATCTCGAACGTTGTTTTCGCGAATCACGATTACGGACACCAGGCCGACGGCCGTCGTGATCGACGTGGAGTAGAGATCGGTTACTCAGGAGGAAAGCCATGCGCAGGGAGTACTTGACGTTCGGCTGGCTCGTGATGCTGGCGCCCGCGGCGCAGGCGCAGCCGGTGGACGGCGCAGTCGTGACCTACGAGCGCGTTCTGGTGACGGCGGCCGGCGACGTTCGGGTTCTGGAAACCGGAACCCACTACCTGACGCCGAAGACGGACGGGCGTTACCGGCGGGACGTGGAACGCACGACCGGCGGGGCGCCGGAACACCTGTCGGAGATCGTGGTCGGCGATCAGCGGATCACCGTGAACCACACGATGAAGATCGCGCTCTGGGGGCCGCGGTCCGTCTGGTGGGAGGCGCCCTCGCTCCGTCCGATGGTGATTCTGCCGAGATCGTCGACACCGGCGCCCGCCACGGAGGGCCCCGACGCCGGCGGCGGACGCGGAGGCGACGCGGGCGGTGGACACGGCGGACACGGAAGCGACGCCGGCGGCGGACATGGAGGCGACGCCCATGAACCCCGGGGCGCCGTCCGCACGGACGAAGTGCGGACGATCGGGCCGCTCCTGTTGAGGGCGTGGGTGCAGGAAGAGCCCGACGGCATGCGGATCGTGTCGTGGCTGGACGAGCAGTCGCAGCAGTCCGTGGCCGACGAGTTCCGGTCCCCCGACGGCGGTTGGTCCGGCACTCGGGTGACGTCGGCGGCGCGGAAAAGCCTGCCGGCCGACACGTTCGCGATTCCGGCCGGGTACGACGCCCGGCCCGTGAGGTAGCCATGCGATTGCAGAGGCTTCTGGACGCCATGACCGCCGCGGTCGGCGTGGCGGTGCTGGCCGTGCTCGCGGCCAATCACCTGCCCCGGGTTCCGGCGTAGATGAAGCCGGGGCGCGGGCTGCCCCGAACGCCCGCCCGCGCCGCGGGCGCCGGAGGCGCGGGCGGCGCCTCGTAGACGAGCGACTCCAGAGGCGTCAGCCCCAGAACCGCCCCCGACGCGGCCCCGAGACCCCCGAAGAAAGGAACGACCAGGGCCGGGAGCTCGTCGGAGGAGCCGAGGCTGGCGCCGACGGCGAGCGCGCCGAAGGCCGCCCCCACCAGGAGGCCGCGCCACGTGAAGTCCTTGACGCGGCGGGTGCGCATCGCCACCGTCTTCACCTCCGCCCGCGGCGTCTCGATCCCCGCCGCGCCGTCGCCCACGACGACCTTCCCGCCGTCGGCGGAACGAAACCGCCCGCGGACGACCTCGCCCGAACGGCGCCGGATCCGCAGGTCGGCGCCCGGCGTCAGGGCCAGGACGCGTTCCCATCGGTCGAGACCGTCGGGCGCCGCCGGCAGCGCGGCCGGGGGTCTCGCGGCGCATCCGGCGCCGAGGCAGACGGTCACCGCCAACAGGACGGCGGACGACGGCGGCGCGTGTCTTTCGACCATGATCGTGTCCTCCCGGACGACACCCGGGCGCCGGGTGCGCGCCCGGCGTCGTCATTCAAGAATGCGGACCCGACGGCATACCGGGCGCCGGGGTGCGCGCCCGGCGTCGTCATTCAGAATGCGAACCCGACGGCCACCGTCGTGTGGAACAGCGGGGCGAAGCCGAACCGCACCTCGGGCGCGACGAACAGACGCTCGGTCGCGAACAGGCGGATGCCGATGCCGCCGGTGACGTTGAGAAGGTTCTGCACGTCCCGGTACCGGGACGGAACGAAACCGTGGTACTGCGCCAGGCCGACCCCGACGACCCAGTACGGATTCGCGCGGCGGTCCGGCAGCAGTTCGTGCGCCAGCACGGCGCGCACGAGCACGGCGCGTTGCTTGTACGTGGAGTAGGGGCCGAACAGGTTGGCCTTCAGCACCTCCGCGCCGATCCGGAAGTGGGGCGTGACGGCGCGGGTGACGGAGACGCCGCCGACGAGCGCCCGCGGAGGCGAATCGTCGAGTCCGTAGTTGTAGCCCCAGACGGCCCGGACGTCGACGGTGCGCGCCTGGCCGAGGGCCGGCCTTCCGGCCGCGCCGGCGGCGAGCACGGCGAGCAGCACGACGAAGAGATGACGCATGGCGATCCTCCCGGCCGGAACCGGCGTCGTCGGGCCCGCGTGCCGCGGCCCGCCGCCGGTGTCCGCTGCCGGGAAGTGCGCAGACGGGCCGCGAAACGGCTCACCGCCGGCCGGGTCGTCGGGCCGGACGTTGCGCTATCATGCCGCCATGCGAAAAATGCTGGCGGCGGCGGGCGTCCTGGCGGGCGTGCTGGCGGCGGTCGCGGGTCAGCCGCGGGAAACGGTGACCGTCTCGCCCTCGTTCGGGATCGCGGGGCACTACGGCACGTGGACCGTGACGTACGTGGTCGGGAGCGGCGGCATGGCGCCGGGCGGCGCGCTGCGCGTGCAGTTGCCGGACACCTGGCACGCCGGCGAGCGCAACTCCGCGAACCGGCTTCAGGCTTCCGATCCCGCCGACGACCACTACGTCGCGGCGTACGGCTCCGGGGCCGACGTGCGGGTCGAGGCGGAAGTGGAGTCGGAAACGTCCGACTTCCTGGTGAAGTCGGCGCGGCCGGGTCTCGACGGGCGGTCCGAGCGCTACGTCTTCGTCGTCCGCGCGAACGTCGTCTCGGGATCGCTGCGCGCGGGAGAGACGATCCGCGTGGTCTACGGCGACACCTCCGCCGGCAGCCGCGGAATGCGCGCGGCGATCGTCGCGGCCGGACCGGAGCCGGTCCTGGTCAGCGTCGACCGCGACGGCGACGGCGTGTTCGAGCCGGTCGCGCACGAAGCGACGCTCACGTCCCGCGGCGGCGCCGCGGCCGAGCTGCTGCTCGCGGGCCCTTCGGCGCTCGTGGCGGGCGAACGGGCCGAACTGCATCTGGCCGCCGTCGATCGCCATTCGAATCCGGCCGCGCCGTTCCGCGAGACGGTGACGTTGCGGGTGCTGCAGGGCGACGTCGACCTGCCCCGATCCGTCGAGTTCCCGGAGGGGCAGGGCTGGACCACCGTCCCGTTCACGCCGCGCGGCGCGGGGATCGTCCGCCTGGAGGCGAGCGCCCGCGCCGACCTGCTCCGTGCGCGCGGCAATCCGATGGAGGTGTTCGCCGAGCCCCCGGCGGAGCGGACCTGGTGGGGCGATCTCCACTCGCACACCGGGCACAGCTTCGACGGAGTGGGCAGCGGCGTCTTCGACTACGCGCGCCGGATCTCGGGACTCGACTTCCACGCGATGACCGATCACGCCTCCGGCCCGGCGCGCGAAGGCTTCACGCGGGGGCTCGGTCCGCACGTCTGGGACGAGTACACCGCCGCCACCGACGCCCACGACGCGCCGGGCGAGTTCGTCACGCTGCATGCCTACGAGGCGTCGTTCCCCGCGCCCTGGGGCCACCACAACGTCTACTTCCGCGGGGCGCCGGGGCCGCTGCTCGCACCCGCGCAGGCGACCCTGCCGGAGCTGTGGGCGGCGCTGACCGCGGGCGAGGCGCTGACGATTCCGCACCACACCAGCAAGTTCCCGCAGCCGCTGACCTGGGACGCGGACGATCCGGCGCTGCGGCGCAGCTTCGAGATCTACTCGGCGCACGGCCTGAGCGAGGCGTACGACCCGGGCCATCCCCTGGCGTTCGAACAGAGCGACTTCACGAACCGGTCGACGTCCGCGCGAACCGGCGTCTCGGCGCAGGACGCCTGGATGCAGGGGTTGCGCCTCGGCACGATCGCCGCCTCGGACGATCACCGTTCGCAGCCCGGGAAGCCGCACTGGGGGCTGGCGGCGGTGCGGGCGCCGGAGCTGACGCGGGCCGCCGTCTTCGATGCGCTGCACGCGCGGCGGACCTACGGGACGACGGGCCAGCGCATCCTGCTCGACTTTCGCGTGAACGACGCGCCCATGGGCAGCGAGATCACGCTGGACGCGCCGCTGCCCGAGCCGTGCGCCGGCACGTCGCCCGAATGCGGCGAACGCGCGGCCGCCACCGCCGCGCTGGTCCCGCGCTTCGACGTCGAAGCGCACGGAACCGACGTCATCGAGTCGGTGCAGATCCTGCGCCACTCGGCGCCGGACGGCGGCTTCCGGGTGATCCACGACCTGCGGCCGAACGCGCTCGACTTCGCCTGGTCCGGCCGCGACGGTGGTTTCCGCGACGACGCCGTCTACTACCTGCGCCTCCGCCAGCGCGGCCTGGTCCGCGGCCGGACCGTCATGGCCTGGTCGAGTCCCGTCTGGGTGAACGCGCGGCGGCGGTAGTCCGCGACCCGCCGTCCCCCGCGGGGCGTCGTCCGGGTCGCGGCGGACCGGCGCGCCGCCGCACGGGGCGTGATATGGTGGCCGGGACGCCGTCGCCCGAACCTCCTCACAGGGAGACCACCATGCGCCGCTTCGCCCTCGCCGCCGCGCTCGCGGCCCTCGTCGCCGGCGCCGCCGCGCCCGCCCCCGGACAGGCGCCGGCCGTGCGGCCGGTCACCGACGCCATGCTCGCCGACCCGCCGCCGGAGAGCTGGCTGAACTGGCGCCGCACCCGCGACGGCTGGGGGTACAGCCCCCTCGACCAGATCGACCGCGGCAACGTCGGGCAGCTCCGGATGGTCTGGTCGTGGGCGCTGGAGACCGGCTCGCAGCAGACGACCCCGATCGTCCACGACGGCGTGATGTACCTGGCCAGCCCCGGCAACGTCGTGCACGCCCTCGACGCGGCCACCGGAGACCTGCTCTGGGAGCACCGGCGGGAGTTCCCGGCGGGGCGCGGCCGCGGGCGGCCCAACCGCAACCTCGCCATCCACGGCGACCGCATCATCCTGAACACCGCCGACGCGCACGTCGTCGCCCTCGACGCCCGGACCGGCGAGGTGGCGTGGGAGACGGAGGTCGCGGAATCGCGCAAGGGGTACTTCTACTCCGGGGGCGCGCTCGTGGTGGACGGCGTGGTGATCTCCGGCATGGCCGGCTGCATGAGGTTCTGGGACGACGGCTGCTTCATCACCGGGCACGACGCGGCGACCGGACGCGAGCTCTGGCGGACGTCGACGGTGGCGCGGCCGGGCGAACCGGGCGGCGACAGTTGGGGCGACCTGCCGATGATGTTCCGCGGCGGCGGCGACGCCTGGATCACCGGGTCGTACGACCCCGCGCTCGGGCTCACGTTCTGGGGGGTGGCGCAGGCCAAGCCGTGGGCGCAGGTGAGCCGCCGCACCGACGGAGACGCCCTCTACACGAGCTCGACGCTCGCCCTCGACCCCGCCACCGGCGAGATGCGGTGGTACTTCCAGCACCTGCCGGGCGAGTCGCACGACATGGACGAGACCTTCGAACGCATCCTCGTCGACGTCGACGGCCGGCCGTCGGTGTTCACGATGGGCAAGCTCGGCATCCTGTGGCAGCTCGACCGCGAGACCGGCGGGTTCGTCAACGCCACCGACCTCGGCTACCAGAACATCGTCGACGTCGACCCGGCGACCGGCCGGATGTCGTTCCGCCCCGGCATGATGCCGGTGCTGAACGAGCGGCTCGAATTCTGCCCGAGCCACTCGGGCCTGAAGAGCTGGCGGGCGATGGCCTACCACCCGGAGACGGAGGCGTTCTACGTTCCCCTGACCCTGAACTGCCAGCGCACCATCTACAGCGACGTCGAGTGGCGGGAAGGCGGCGGGGGCAACGGCATGGTGTTCCGCGAGAACTTCATCCACCCCGACAGCGGCGGCGCCCTCGGCGAGTTCGCGGCCATGCACGTGAGCGGCCGCATCCTCTGGTCGCACCGGAAGCGGACGCCGTACATCTCGGCCGCGCTGACCACCGGGGGCGGCCTCGTCTTCGTGGGGACCTTCGACCGCCGGGCCTACGCCTACGACGTGGCGACCGGCGACGAGCTGTGGGAGACGCGCCTCCCGACCTCCGTGCAGGGCTTCCCGATCACCTATGCGGTGGACGGGCGTCAGTACGTCGCGATCGGGACGGGCATCGGGGGCGGGAGCTGGACGACCATCCCCCTCGAGCTGGCCCCGGAGAAGCGGCGCCCGAACGGCGGGAACGGGCTCTTCGTCTTCGCGCTGCCGGAGTGACCGCGGCGCGGACCCGCGCGGCGCCGAGCCACAGGCCGATGCCGGCCGACGCCAGCCCGCCGGACATGAGAACGAGGACGCCGACGTCCCAGAGCGGCCGACGGTCGTACCAGAAGGCGAAGTCCAGGCTGTGCAGGCCGTTGAACAGCCAGCGCTCGAGGCGGCTCAGGCGGTGCGCGGTCAGCACGATCCGGCTGACCGCGGGGTCGACGTAGATCCAGGTCTCCAGCGGATCCGCGAACCGGATGCGCACCACGGGCAGCGGCGGGCGGTCGGGGCCGCGGCCGTAGTAGTAGCCGTCGTACGACTCGATCAGCGTCGCGCCGTCGACCGGGGCGGCGGGCATCGCGGCGCGCAGGCGGTCGACGAGCGCATCCGCGTCCAACGGCGCGGGCCGCGGCGCGAGCGTGTCCGCCCGGAGCACCAGCCGGTCTCGGCGGTTCCGGCCGGAGGCGGTTCCCGGAGCGCGCCCCGAACGCACCTCGTAGTGCGGCTCGCCGTCGATCCGCAGCAGCGTGACCTCCTTCACCGCCCGGCCCGACGTCGCCCGGGCCCAGGCCGCCCGGTCGATCCGCGGGAAGTCCGCCAGATCCAGCGGCCCGCCGCCCAGCGCGCCGGACGGCACGCGCAGTCCCTCCGCCGTCATCCACGCGAACGGCTGCACCGACAACATGCCGCTGAAGACCCACGTCAACGTCACGAGCCCGAAGACGACGCCGCTGAAGTAATGCCAGCGGAGCCCGCCGGCGTAGGGCACACGCCGCTGCCCGCGCTGCGCCCGGCGCCACCGGAACTGCGTCACGCCAAGAAGGAGGCCGGTGATCGCGACGAGGCAGCCGACGGCGGAGGTCCACACGATGACCGCTTCCCACCGCGGGCGGTCGTTCCGCAGGGCGGGAAGGTAGAACCAGTGCGGGATCGCGCCGAGCCACGCGGCGGCGCGGCCGCGGCGCGTCGTCACCATCGCCACGTCGGCCGTCTCCTGCGCGACGTACAGCTCGGTGCCGGCGCCGTCGGACACCCGCAGCTTGTGGGCCGGCAGAAACTGCTGCGCGATCAGCATCCACTGATCCGGCGTAACGACGAGGCGCTCGTGCGCTATCGCCGACAGCGGCGCGCCGGTGAAACGCCGCGCCGCCTCCCGCGCCGCATCCGGCCCGAGGGGTGGGAGCCGCTCGCCGGTGTCGGCGAAGACGGTGAGCCCGTCGAAGCGGTACGCCGGCCGGCCGAAGACCGACAGCAGTCCCGCCTGCGCCGGCGGTTGCGGAACCCCGCCGCGCTCGGCGGCCTCCGCCGCCGTCAGGCGCACCCTTGACAGATCGACGTCCGCCCGGCGCTCGAGCCGCAGCGCCGGCGACAGCTCCGGCATGCCCCCCGTGTACATCATCACGATGCCGGAGACGAACCAGAGCACGAACAGCGCGCTGAGAGGGATGCCGACGTAACGGTGCGTCCGGATCGACCAGCGCCGCAAGAAGGCCGCCATCTGCCTTGCCGAGACGACTAGAAGCGGGTCTGAAGCATGAGCGACCAGGTCCTCGGGACGCCGAGCATCAGCGTGTTGGCATAGAAGAACGACGGATCGGTCTGTCCCAGATAGAACACGTCCGACCAGGAGGCGTAGGCGGTGTCGGTCAGGTTGTCGACGGCGAACGTCACCCGCACGCGGTCGCGCACCCACGCGATCCAGGCGTCGGCGAGCGCGTAACCGTCGAGCACGATGGTGTTGGCGTTGTTGGCCTGGCGGTCGCCGACCACCCGCACCGCGCCGCCGATCTCGACGGGAACGCCGCCGGTGTTCCGAAAGCTGCCCCAGAGGTTGGTGAGGACCGTGGGCACGTTCGGCGGCGTGTTCCCGGCGAATTCCACGAAGTTCGCCGACGGCGCGAAGACCGCGTCGGTCCAGGCCAGGTTGGCGCCCAGGCGCGCGGCGTCCGACGGGCTGGCCGCGACCGCGAGCTCGAAGCCGCGGGACGCGATGCCGCCGATCGTCGTGGCGCTGTCGCGGGCGAACTGCTCCAGCACGTCGTCCCGCTCGACGTCGAACCAGGCGGCGGTCAATTGCGTCCGTCCGCCGGCGAGATCCGCCTTCACGCCGATCTCCCACTGGCGGGCGTCGGTCAGATCGAAGTCCCGGTTGGCGTTGACGAGAAAGATGTTGGCGTCGACGGGATCCTTCGCGTTGCTGTACTGCCCGTAGGCGACCACGTCGTCATGGAGGTTCGCCACCGCCCCGGCGCGCCAGCTCCACCACCGGAACGCCCGCGCGAACCCGCCTCCCTCCACCTCGCGAGCCGCGTTCAGGTTGACGCGCTCCAGGTCCATGGCCTCGTAGCGCAGGGCGCCGGCGACCCGGAAGCGGCTCGTCAGCGCCAGGGAGTCCTCGACGAACAGCGCCCGCGAATCGATGTAGGTCGGCGCGATGCCGCGCAGCTCGCGCGGCCCGTAGACGCCGGGCACGGGGTCGAGCAGATCGACGCCGTCGCCCGGGACCTGGGGCACGCCGATCCGGAACCCGCGGGTCCGCTCGAAGTCGAGGGTGGAGGCTTCGACGCCGATCGTCGCGCGGTTCTCGCCCCCGGGCGTCGGCGTCCGGACGTCGAGGAACGCGCGGTTGCCGACGAGCCGCTGGTCGTGGTCGAGCCAGAAGTAGCCGTAGTACCGCTGTACCTCGCCAACCCGCCGGCAGACGTCGAAGACCCCGGTGCAATAGGCGAAGCCGTCGCCGTTCTGCCAGTCGCGGTCCGCGCCGAACCCGTACGTCGTGTTGCGGAGCGTGACGGAATCGCTCAGGCGGAACTCGGCGTCGGCGCGGAGCAGGAGCTGGCGCGAGTCGTTGACGGCGTCTCCGACGTTGTAGTTGAGGAAGCGCGTCCGCGCGTCGATGCCCTCGCCGGTCGTCGTCGTGATCACGTCGAGCGGCTCGACGACGTGGTCGGCCGGCAGCAGCGGCGTGCCGAAGTACGACCCGACGTCGTCGTCCAGAAGGTCGAATTCGAACCTCAGGTCCGCGCGCGGGCCCGGTCGCCACAAAAGGCTGCCGGTGAGGTTGGACGAGCGCGGACTCATTCGCTCGACGTGCCCGTCGGAGCCGTAGTCGCTGAAGTCCATCCGGTACCAGAGCGTTTCGCTGACGGGTCCGTTCACCCCGACGGCGATCTGATGCGCGTCGAAGCGCCCGTACGAAAAGAGCCCGTTCCACTGGTGCGTCCCGGTCGGGGTGGCCCGCTTCGTGACGGCGTTGACGGCGCCGGCGACGGCGCCCTGCCCGTTGAGGACCGTGGACGGCCCCCGCAGCACCTCCACCCGGTCGAGGTTGAAGGTGTTCTGCGGCCGCATGACCATGTTGGCCGGCCCCAGCCAGATCCCGTCGCGCAGGACGGTGATCTGCGAACGCGTGAAGCCGCGCATCGAGAAGCTCGACGGCGCGGCCGGGTTCTGTCCGGCGACGACGCCGGGCGTGGTCTCGACCGCGTCGCTGATCCGCTGGTAGCCGCGCACTTCCATGACCGAGCTGTCGATGACGTCTATCGACGCGGGTACGTCCATGGCGCGCAGGCCCAGGCGGCTGCCGGTGTCCGTCGGCCCGGCCAGCCCCAGCTCGCCTTGAATCCCGGTGACGACCACCCGCTCCTCGAACGCCGCGGCGGGGAGGCGCAGGTCGAGGCGAACGGGAACGCCGGGGGCCACCGTGGCGCGGGACGCGAGCGGCGCGAATCCCTCGCGGGTCACCGTCAGGCCGTAGTCCCCGGCGGGAACCCCGTCGATGACGAACGTCCCGTCCGGTCCCGTGGTCGTGGAGAGCCCGATTCCCTCCAGCGTGACGACGGCCCCCGACAGCGCCGTCCCGTCCTCGTCGTCCACGACCGCCCCCCGCACCGTGCCGACCGCCTGCGCCTGCGCCGGCCGGGCCTCCAGGATGCCGAGTCCCGCCGCCCATGCCACGAGCAGGCCGAGCCCGCCGGCCCTGCGCCACCCGTTCCTCCGAATCGCTGAAATCAACTGCACCCCTCCCTTCAAGGACCCGCGCTTTTTATCCAACGGAGCCGCCCCTCATCAACTGAAGTTTTTCTGAAGCGGATCCTGACGGCGCGTTCAGACTTGCGTTGGCACAACCCGGCCGGGCGCCCCGTATGGCGTCCACGGTGAACGCGGCCGGCATCCGCGAATCCCGTTACAATGGGAGGGCCCGCGGGCGAAGGAAGGTCAGGCCGCCCGACGGCTCGCGGACCTCGACGGCGAGCTCGCCGGGACGGCCCCGTCTCCTTCCGGTTGACACATGCTGCTTCCGCTCGGCGACGAGCCGAACCCCCGCGGGACGCCGGTCGTCACCTGGACCCTGATCGGGGTCAACGCGGCGGTCTTCCTGCTCGTGACGCTGCCCCTGAGCGCCATGCGGCCGGCGCCCGACGACCCGGTCCTGTTCGACTACGTACGCGCCCTCGGCGCCCGGGTGTCGAGCCGGCCGGCGCTGGAGGCGCTGCTGCAGCAGGTGTCGGCCTACGACCTCGTGGTCTTCGCGCACGGTTTCCGACCCGCCGACCCGAGCCTGTCCGCCCTCGCGACCTCGATGTTCCTCCACGGCGGGTTCATGCACCTCGCCGGCAACATGCTGTTCCTCTGGATCTACGGCGACAACGTCGAGTACCGCCTCGGACGGTGGCGCTATCTGGCCGCCTATCTCGGCGCCGGGGTCCTGGCGACCCTCGCTCACGCGGCCCTGAACCTCGGTTCGGCGCTGCCCATGGTCGGCGCCTCGGGCGCCATCTCGGGGGTCCTCGGCCTCTACTTCGTCTGGTTCCCGCGCAACCGCGTGCGCCTCTGGATCATGCTGTTTCCGTTCTTCATGCACGTCGTCCACGCTCCGGCGCGGCTCGTGCTCGGCGTGTACCTGGTCGTCGACAACCTGCTGCCGATGCTGGCGGCCCGCGCCGGCGGCGGGGGGGTGGCCTACGGCGCGCACGTCGGCGGCTTCGCGGGCGGACTCGCGTACGCCTGGTGGAGCGCGCGGCGCGAGACGAGCGCACGGCCGGCCGAGTACGCGCCGCGGGCGCCGGCCGTCGACGGCGATCCCTCGTCGGTCCGCGGCATCCGCCAGCTGATCGAGGCCGGGGAGCACGCGGCGGCGGCCCCCGCCTACTTCCAGCTCGGCCCCGCGCGGACGGTGCGGCTGCTGATGCCGCGCGACTCCCTCGAGTTCGGCCGGTGGCTGGCCAACCACGACCATCCCGACGCCGCCCTCGTGGTCTATCAGCGGCATCTGCGCGACTACCCGCGCGGTCCCTACGTGGCCGAGGCCCACCTCGGCGCGGGGCTGGTGCAGTTGTACGCGCGCAACCAGCCGACCGCCGCCTACCAGCACCTGATGGCCGTGCTCGACACCGGCCCGCATCCCGACACCGAGGTCTACGCCCGGCGCGCCCTCGCCGACGTCGCGCGGCGGTGAGCGCGGCCGACGCCCCGGCCGCTTGCGCCGCCCCCGACGGCACGAACGCCGGCGAACGCCGCGAACGCGCGGCGGATCAGCGCCGCGGGTCGGCTCGTACCGCGAGACGGCGCGAGCGCCGGCCGGCGCCGCGAACACGCCCTTTCCCCGGCGGGGCCGGCGCGGTCCGCCCGGGGCACGAACGTCGAATCGCGCTCCGCCGCCGACATTTTCGTGGATCCCCGGCCGCCCGGCCCATTCTCCCGCCGCGCGATTCCCCCCCGGATTCACTGGACTTCCGGCGCGTGCGCGCGTGATCGGCCAAGGTGGCCCGGTAATTGCTTGCACAAACACGGAAAGCGACCGGACACCGTCGTGGCGACCGCGGCGAGGTCACGTCGATCGGGACATCACGGGAGAGTCGAGATGAAGCTGATCAGCGCAATCATCAAGCCGCACGTGCTCGATGACGTCAGGGACCAGCTCGCCAAGGCGGGCATCCAGGGCCTGACGGTCACCGAGGTCAAGGGCTTCGGACGCCAGAAGGGCCACACCGAGGTCTACCGGGGAGCCGAGTACACCGTCGACTTCGTCCCCAAGGCGAAGATCGAGACGGTGGTGGCGGACGAGCTCGTCGAGGCGGCGAGCAACGCCATCACCCAGGCCGCGCGCACCGGGTCCATCGGCGACGGGAAGGTGTTCGTGAGCGACGTCGGGGACGCGGTCCGGATCAGGACCGGAGAGATGGGGGAGGAGGCGCTGTAGGGGAGCCCCGCGGGGCAGGCCGCGCGCGAAACCGGGCCCGCGGGGCCGCGGCTTCCCGGGCGGGTCTCGAAGAGTTGCACGGACGGCAGAGGACAAGAAGGACGATACCCATGACGAATACGCTTCCGCGGCGGGTCGGCCGTTACGCGGCGTTGCTCCCGGCCCTCGTGCTGGCGCCGGGCGCGGCGTTCGCGCAGGGCGAGGTCTCCGAGGAGATGTTCACCGTGAACAACACCTGGATGCTGGTCGCCACCTTCCTGGTGTTCATCATGCATCTCGGCTTCGCGGCGCTCGAGAGCGGCCTGACGAGAGCCAAGAACACGGTCAACATCCTGTTCAAGAACACCGCGATCATCGCCATCGGGTTGCTGACCTACGCGATCGTGGGGTTCAACCTCATGTATCCGGGCGACTTCAGCCTCGGCGAGTTCTTCGGGTTCGCCGGGTTCGGGCTCGACCCCGGGCCGGAGGGCAACACCTCGGCCTACAACCCCGGTTACACCTACTACACGGACTTCATCTTCCAGGGCATGTTCGCGGCCACCGCGGCGACCATCGTGTCGGGCGCGGTCGCCGAGCGCATCAAGCTCGGGTCGTTCCTGCTCTTCACCACGGTCTACGTCGCGGTCGTCTACCCCGCCGCGGGGTCCTGGAAGTGGGGCGGGGGCTGGCTCGACCAGATGGGGTTCTACGACTTCGCGGGGTCCACCCTCGTGCACTCGGTCGGCGGCTGGGCCGCGCTGGCCGGCGTCATCGTGCTCGGACCGCGCATGGGCAAGTACGTCGACGGCCGGATCCGTCCGGTCGCCGGGCACAGCATGCCGCTCGCGACGATCGGCGTGTTCCTGCTGTGGCTGGGCTGGTACGGGTTCAACGGCGGGTCGGTGCTGAGCGCGGACCCCGGGCTGGTGTCGCTCGTGTTCGTGACGACGTCGCTCGCGGCCGCGGCCGGCGTCATCGGGGCGATGGCCGCCTCGTGGGGGCTGCAGCACAAGCCCGACCTGAGCATGGTGCTCAACGGATCGCTGGCCGGCCTCGTCGGCATCACCGCGGGCGCGGACACCGTGGGGGTCACCTCCGCCATCGTCATCGGGCTCGTCGCCGGCGTCATCGTCGTCGGGTCAGTGCTGCTGTTGGACCGCGTCGGGCTCGACGACCCGGTGGGAGCCATCTCCGTCCACCTCGTGTGCGGCGTGTGGGGCACCCTCGCCGTCGGGATCTTCAGCACCAACCCGGAACACGCCTTCCTGACGCAGCTCGTCGGCGTCCTCGCCTACGGCGCCTTCTGCTTCGTCGCGGCACTGGTCGTCTTCTTCGCGATCAAGGCGGCGCTCGGACTGCGGGTGGCTCCGGAAGAGGAGCGCATGGGCCTCGACGTGGGCGAGCACGGGATGGAGGCCTACGGCGGCTTCCAGATTACCCAGGCATGACCGCCCGCGGCGGAACCCCCGGCGCCGCACTGCGCCCGAGGGGCGCCGGCGGACGGAGAACGTCCGGCGGACAGGGAACGTCCGGCCGACGGAGAACGTCCGGCGGCCCGCCTGACATGGCGTGAGAAGGGTGCGTATCGGGCATGTTCGACCGCCGAACGACGCAGTCAGGCGGGATGCGGCGCCGCTCGCAATGCGGCAGGGCGTTTTCGCCACGGGGTGTCGAGGCCGGTCGGGCGATAATGGGGGACGCGCCGCCGCCGCGAAGGCCGGCGGCGCGCCCCTTCACACGGCGCGCGCGGGGGCGTTCCCGCGCTCGCGCCGCCCGGACCGAAGGCACGGCTCCGGCCGCTGCCTCGCTAACCGGACGACAGGGAAAACGAAACGGGGCGGAACGCAGCGCCGCCGAACGCGCGCCGCGCCCGTCGCCGGTACGACGACCAACCTTCACAGGAGAGGAATCACGGCAATGACTTCGACAAGCGCACCCACCGTCACGAGACGCCCGGCCCGCGGCATCCTGGCCGCGGCGGCTTTCGTCCTGCTCGCCGGCGCCGCCGACGCGCAGAACTCCGGCAACATCTCGATGAGCGCGGGAACCGACGTCGTCAACCAGTACTTCTTCCGCGGCATCGTGCAGGAGACCGGCGGCTTCATCATGCAGCCGTACCTCGACGCCAGCATCAGCTTCGGCGCCGCCTCGATAACCGCCGGCACCTGGAGCAGCCTGCACTCCCGCACCGACGCCGGGTTCACGGGCGCGGCGGAGAGCTTCTACGAGACCGACTTCTACGCCGGCATCGGCGGCGCCGCCGGTCCGGTCGGCCTCGACGTCACCTACACGGCGTACATGAGTCCGCGGGGCAGCTGGGGCACGACCAAGGAGATCGCGTTCGGCCTGAGCCACGACAGCGCCGCCGCCCCCTACGCCACGTTCGCGTTCGAGCTCTCCGGCGGCGCCGAGGGCGGTCCGAACCGGGGCAGCTATCTCGAGCTGGGCGTCGAGCCGGCGGCGCCGATCGACGCGGCGGTCGGGCTGTCGTTCCCGGTGACGCTGGGCATGAGCCTGAGCAACTACTTCGAGTACGACGACGCCGGAACGATGGCCGACGGCAGGTTCGGGTTCTTCAGCGTCGGCGCGTCGCTCGGCATCCCCCTCGACACGCCCGAGGAGTACGGCTCGTGGGAGATCGCCCTCGGCTTCAACGCCCTGATGTTCGGCGATGCGCTGAAGGCGATCAACGGGGACGACGCCGGCTTCAAGCCGATCGCGCTCTTCGGACTGAGCGTCGGCTATTAGCCTCGTCGCCGCGCGACCTCGCGGGCGCGGCCCGCGGCCGCGTCCGGCTCCGCCCGCCGCCCGGCCACCCCGCGGCGGGCGCGGACTCCACGCGGCGGCATCCGGCGCCTGAACGCCGGCCCCGGATGCCGCCTTCATCCATGCCTTTTGCGGAGGTTCCCCGTTTCTCTGGTAGGATGTATCGCTTTTTGCGGACTGTCGCGAGGCGGACGGCGGCTGGTTCGGACCCGCCCGGCCCGCGACCGGTGCCGCGGGGCGCCCCGGGCGCATCCGCGCCCCGACCGGGCGCCTTGACGCGCAGGCTCCGGGCGTCCCCCCGGCCGGCGCACGCCGCCGGAGCCCGGCGCAGGGCCGAACCGGCGGTCCACCGCCGCGGCGCCGTTCCGAATCGATGACCAGCACTTCCCCCGCCATCGAGCACGCCGCGGGTCCGTCGCCGGCGGAGACCCTGCGTACGGCCCGCGATCGCTACGGGGCGGACATCCGGCAGGCGCGCGGGGGCCGGCGCGCCGCCCGCGAGTACTCCGCCGCGGTGGACCGCATACTGGCCGGCATCTTCACCGCCGCCCGCGCCCGGGCCGGGGCCTCCACGGCCCCGGCGGCCCTGGCGGCGATCGGCGGGTACGGCCGGCGCCACCTCTGCCTGCATTCGGACGTCGACCTCCTGATCCTGTTCGACGCCCGGATAACGGCGGCCGAGGAGCGGCTGGCCAAGGCCCTGCTCCACCCCCTGTGGGACCTCGGCCTCGACGTCGGCCACCAGGTGCGGCAGACCGGCGAGTTCGAGAACGTGGAGACCGACAACCCGGAGTTCCTCGTCTCGGTCTCGGACGCGCGGCTGGTGGCCGGCGAGACCGCGGTCTTCGACCGGCTCGCAGCACGCGTGCGGGGCCGCGGCTCGCCGTGGCCGCGGGCGACGGTCGACGCGCTGCGCGGACTGGTCGCGGAACGCCACCGCCGCTACAGCAACACCATCTATCACCTCGAGCCGGACGTCAAGGAAGCCCCCGGCGGCCTGCGCGACGTATCCGCGGTCCGCACCCTGACGGCGCTGACCCCGGCGGAGACCGGCGGCGCCGCGCCGCTCATCGCGGGCCGCCTCGACGAGGCGCTCGACGAGGCCGAGGAGTTCCTGCTGCGCATCCGGTCGATGGTGCACCTCGACAACCGGCGCGACCAGAACGTCCTGAGCCACGAGCACCAGGAGACGGTGGCCGAACGCTTCGGCGCGCCCGGCTCGCGGGCGCGGACGGTCGAGGCGCTGATGAGCGTCTACTTCCACCACGCGCGCATCGTGGCGCGGGTGCTGTCGCACGTCCTCGAGAGCACGAACCCGGCCCCGGTCCGGACCCCCGTCCGCGTGGTCGCCGACAACATCGAGCGCCGGCCGGACGGCGTCGGCTTCATCGACACCGTGCGCGCGTCGCTGCAGCCGTCCACGTGGCTCGCGGTGTTCCAGGCGGCCATCGACGAAGGCTGCCCGGTGGCCCCCGACACCCTCACGTTCATCGAGCGGCACGGCGACCGCTACACGTCCGACCAGTTCTTCCCGGAGAAGGCCGAAGGCGAGGGGTTCCTGCGTTTCCTGAAACCGGGCCCCGGCCTCTACCACCGGCTGTCGGAGATGCACGAGAACGGGCTGCTCGGACGCATGTTCCCCGAGTTCCGCAAGGTCTACTGCCGGGTCATCCGCGACTTCTACCACAAGTACACGGTCGACGAGCACACCCTCGTGACCATCCGCAACCTGTCGGACCTGACCGATCCCGACTCGCGCACGCCGTCGCGCAAACGGTTCTCCGGGGTGCTGGCCGAGCTCGACCAGCCCGAGCTGATCGTCCTGGCGCTGCTGTTCCACGACGTCGGCAAGTGGACGAACAGGAACCACGCGGAAGAGAGCGTCCGCATGGTCGCGGGACCGCTCCGCCGCCTGCGGGTCCCCCCGGCCGCGGCCAGCACGGTGGAGTTCCTGATTCGCCACCATCTCGTGATGTCGCAGACGGCGTTCCGCCGGGACACCCAGGACCCGGAGGTGGCCCGGCAGTTCGCGCGGCTGGTCGGCACCGAGGACCGGCTGCGGATGCTGTGCCTGCTGACCCTCGTGGACGTTCAGGGCACGACCCCCGAGACCCTCACGCCCTGGAAGGAAGAGCTCCTGTGGCGCCTGTACGTCGACACCTACAACCACCTGACGCTGGGCTACGGCGACGAGGTGATCGCGACGGGCGAGCCGAGCGTGGCCGACCTGCTCGCCGGCCGGCCGCCGGAGATCACCGAGGAGCAGGTGACGCGGTTCCTCGACGGTCTGCCCCGGCGCTACCTGCGGCTCGTCGACGCCGGCCGGGTGTACGAGCACGTGCTGCTCTCGCGCGGCCTCGAGCCGGACGGCGTACGGGTGAACCTGAAGCGGCAGGACGACGTGTGGGAGCTCGGCGTCGTCACCCGCGACCGCCCGCGCGTCTTCGCGAAGATCAGCGGCGTGCTGTTCTACTTCGGCATGGACATCCTGCGCGGCCAGGCGATGAGCAACCGCGAGGGGGTCGTCCTCGACCTGTTCCGCTTCGTCGACGCCGACCGGTTCCTGGCCCTCAACGAATCGGGGCCGTCCGAGCTCACGCGCCTGCTGCAGCAGGTCCTGACCGACGCCGTCGATCTGGAATCGATGCTGAAGGGGCGCGAGGCGGCGGCGCGGGCGCGGCGGCGGCGGGTCGACGGCGCGAACGTGGTGTACTTCGACCACCATTACTCGGACCGGTACACCGTCCTGGAGGTCGGCGGGACCAACCAGTGGGGACTGCTCCACCGCATCAGCCGGATCATCTCCGAGCACGGATGCGACATCGACCTGGTCCTGATATCCACCGAGGGAGATCGCGCCACCGACGTGTTCCACCTGACGCGGGACGGCAGGAAGCTGTCGACCGGCATGGAGCACGAGCTCCGCACCGATCTGGAGGCGGTGCTGGGCATGGGGGAGGCGGCGCCGGCTTAGTCGGCAGGAACCCCGCGCCGCGCCGGGAATGCAGCGGTCCGGCGTCCGCGCCGCGGGAACCGGGCCACGGGTACGGGAACGAACGGTGACACAGGGAGGAAACACGGATGACAGCGAACGACGTGATGGCGAAGATCAAGAGTGACGGTATCCGCGCGGTCGATCTCCGGTTCGTCGACCTGCCGGGCCTCTGGCAGCACTTCACGATTTCGGCGAAGGAGTTCGACGTGGACGCCTTCGAGGAAGGCGTCGGCTTCGACGGATCGAGCATCCGTGGATTCCAGGCGATCCAGGAAAGCGACATGCTGCTGTTCCCGGACCCCTCGACCGCCTTCGTCGACCCGTTCTTCGAGCGGCCGACACTGAACATCATCTGCAACATCAAGGACCCCATCACCGGCGAGTCGTATTCCCGCGACCCCCGGTACGTCGCGCAGAAGGCCAGCGCCTACATGAAGAGCACGGGGATCGCCGACACCGCCTACTTCGGCCCCGAACCGGAGTTCTTCATCTTCGACGACGTCCGCTTCGGACAGAACCACCACGAGGGCTACTACCACGTGGACTCGGGCGAGGGCTTCTGGAACGCCGGCCGCGTGGAGAACCCGGACGCCGCCGGCCATTCGCGCAACCTCGGCTACAAGCCGCGCTACAAGGAAGGCTACTTCCCGGTGCCGCCGATGGACAGCCACCAGGATCTGCGCACCGAGATGCTCCTCGCGCTCGAGGACATGGGGGTGGACGTCGAGGTGCACCACCACGAGGTGGGAACCGCGGGCCAGTCCGAGATCGATCTGCGGTTCGACTCGCTCGTCAACATGAGCGACAAGCTGCTCAAGTACAAGTACGCCGTCAAGAACGTGGCGCGTCGGCACGGCAAGACCGTGACCCTGATGCCCAAGCCCATCTTCCAGGACAACGGCTCGGGCATGCACGTCCACCAGAGCCTCTGGCTGAACGGCAAGAACACGTTCTTCGAGCCCGACGCCTACGCGGGGCTCAGCCAGACGGCGCTGCACTACATCGGCGGCATCCTGAAGCACGCCCCGGCCCTGCTCGCCTTCTGCAACCCGACCACCAACTCGTACCGGCGGCTGGTGCCCGGCTACGAGGCGCCCATCAACCTGATCTACTCGATGCGCAACCGCAGCGCCGCCGTCCGCATTCCCATGTACTCGGGCAGCGAGAAGGCGAAGCGCATCGAGACCCGCTTCCCCGACCCGACCTGCAACGGCTACCTCGCGTTCAGCGCGCTGCTCATGGCCGGGCTCGACGGCGTCCAGAACGCGGTCACGCCGATGGGGCCGCTCGACAAGGACCTCTACGACCTGCCTCCCGAGGAGCATGCGCAGATCCCGAGCACGCCGGGCAGCCTCGAGCAGGCGCTCGACGCCCTCGAGGCGGACCACGAGTTCCTGCTGAAAGGCGACGTCTTCACGCAGGACCTCATCGACACGTGGCTCAGCTACAAGCGCGGCGAGGTCGACGCCGTCCGCCTGCGGCCCCATCCGTGGGAGTTCGCGATGTACTTCGACATCTAGCCGTCACCCCCGGTCCGCCCGGGTCCGCGGATCGGCGAATCGGGAAGGGCCGCCGGCCGGCGCCGGCGGTCCCCCCGTCGTTCCGGCCCCCCGCGGCCCCCCGTCGTTCCGGTTCGGCGGCCCTCCGTCGTTCCGGCCCGCCCGCCCCTCCCTTCTGATACACTGCACCGGCCGCATGACCACGCGAACCGCCGTTCCCACCGTGCCGTGCTGGGTGAACGGGCGCCCCGCCGCGCCGGCCGGCGGCCGGGAAGGCCTCGTCACCGACTCGGCCACCGGGCGGACGGTGCGCACCGTGCCGTTCGCGGCTCCCGACGACGTCGACGCCGCGGTGCGGAGCGCCCGCGCCGCGTTCCCGGCGTGGCGCGACACGCCCCCCCTCCGGCGGGCGCGGGTCCTCATGCGGTTCCGCGACCTCCTCGAACAGCGCAAGGGCGAGATGGCCCGCGTCATCACCGAGGAGCACGGCAAGACCCTCGACGACGCGGCCGGCTCGGTGCAGCGCGGCCTCGAGGTGGTCGAGTTCGCCAGCGGCATCCCCCACCTGCTGAAGGGAGAACACGCCGAGGACGTGGGCGCCGGCGTCGATTCCCACTCCATCCGCCAGCCGCTCGGCGTCTGCGTCGGCATCACGCCGTTCAACTTCCCGATCATGTGCCCCCTGTGGATGGCCCCGGTGGCCGTCGCGTGCGGGAACACGTTCGTGCTGAAGCCGTCCGAGAAGGACCCGTCGGCGAGCATGATGGCGGCCGAGGCGTTGCGCGACGCGGGCCTGCCCCCCGGCGTCTTCAACGTCGTGCACGGCGACCGCACCGCGGTCGACGCGCTGCTGGCGCATCCCGACGCCGCCGCCGTCTCCTTCGTCGGGTCGACCCCGGTCGCGCGGCGCGTCTACGAGACGGCCACCGCCCACGGCAAGCGGGTGCAGGCCCTGGGCGGCGCCAAGAACCACGCGGTGGTGCTGCCCGACGCCGACCTCGACGCCGCCGCCGACGCCCTCGTCGGCGCCGCCTACGGATCGGCCGGCGAACGCTGCATGGCCGTCTCGGCGGTGGTGGCCGTGGGCGAGGCGGGCGACGCCGTCGTGCCGCGCATCCGCGAGCGGGCGGCCGCGTTGCGGGTCGGCCCCGGCGCCCGCGAGGGCGTCGACATGGGCCCCCTCGTCACCCGCGAGCATCTCGACCGCGTGGCCGGCTACGTCGACCTCGGCGAGCGCGCGGGGGCCGAGCTCGTGCTCGACGGCCGCGGCGTCCGGGTCGCGGGGCACGAGGGGGGGTTCTTCCTGGGGCCGACGCTGTTCGACCGCGTGACGGTCGAGATGCCGATCTACCGCGACGAGATCTTCGGGCCGGTGCTGGTGGTCGTGCGCGCCGACACCTGCGGCGACGCGATCGACGTGGTCAACCGCAGCCCCTACGGCAACGGGACCGCGGTGTTCACCCGCTCGGGCGAGGCGGCGCGCCGGTTCGCCCGCGACGTGCAGGTCGGGATGGTCGGCGTCAACGTCCCGATCCCGGTTCCGATGGCGTTCTTCTCGTTCGGCGGCTGGAAGGGCTCGCTGTTCGGCGACCTCCACGTGCACGGCGAAGACGGCGTCAGGTTCTACACCCGCACGAAGGTCGTCACCACCCGGTGGCCGGACCGGCGCGAGGCGGTGAGCCTGAGCATGCCCACCCTGAAGTAGGGGCGCGTCTTGCGCCGGCAGGGGCGGCGAGCGGAGCCGCAACGCGCCCGCGGGGCCGCGCGACCGGGCCAGGAGAGAAACCCGATGGCTGAATCGCAGGCCGGCAACCGATGGCTCCCGCTGATCGGGGGCACGATGCTGAACCTGGTGCTCGGATCGTTCTACGCCTGGAGCGTGTTCGTGCTGCCCCTCGAAGAAGAATTCGGCTGGGCGCGCGAGCAGACGTCGACCACCTTCAGCATCGGCATCTTCACCATGGCCGTGACGTTCGTCCTCGCGGGGCGCCTGCACGCGGCGGTGGGGTTCCGCGCCCTCGCGGCCGTCGGCGGGATCCTGTTCAGCGCCGGCTTCTTCCTGGCCAGCTTCACGACGTCGCTGACGGCCCTCTACGTCACCTACGGCCTCGTCGCCGGCGCCGGGAACGGCATCGGCTACTCGATCGCGATACCCGTCGTCTCGAAGTGGTTCCCCGACCGGCGCGGACTCGCCATCGGCATCGCGGTCGGCGGCTACGGCGCCGGATCGGGCATCTTCGGGCCGATCGCCGACGAGCTGCTCATCCCGGGCGCGGGGTGGCAGACGACGTTCCAGGTGTACGGCGTCGTCTTCTTCCTGATCTCCATCGTCGGGGCCTGGCTGCTCCGGCCCGCCCCCGACGGGTACGCGCCGGCGGGGTGGGACCCGAGCCAGCTCAAGGCCGCCGTGACCCGGGCCGCGCGCGACGTCACCCCCGCGGAGATGCTGCGGGGCAGCTCGTTCTACTTCCTGTTCCTCGCCTACTTCTTCGGGGCCATCGCCGGGCTGGGGCTGATCAGCCAGCTCGTCCCGTTCGGGGCCGAGGCGGGCATCGCCAGCGCGGCGCTGATCGGGCTCGTCGTCGGGGCCGTCGGCAACACCGCGGGGCGCGTGCTGTCGGGGGCGATGTCGGACCACCTGGGCCGGCTGAACGTGCTGCGGCTGATGGTGGTGGTGTCGGCGGCGGCCATGCCCCTGCTCTACGTGCTGGGCTCGAACCTGGCGTTCTTCGTGCTCGGCGTCGGGGCCGTCTATTTCTGCTACGGCGCGCTGCTGGCGGTGTTCGCCGCGACCTCCGCCGACTTCTACGGCACGAAGCACCTGGGGGTGAACTACGGTCTGCTGTTCCTGGCGTGGGGGCTGGCGGCGGTGGTCGGGGCGCGGCTCGCGGGCCTCGTGTTCGACACCTTCGGCAACTACCAGTGGGCGTTCTTCGGGGCCGCGGCGCTGTCCATCGCCTCGCTGATCTGCCTGTACGCGGCGAAGCCTCCGGCCGCCGAAGAGGCGGCCTGACCCCCCCGGGGCCGCGCCAGCGCGATGTCCGCGATCATCCGGCTCGTCGGCGACCTCGGCGAGAGCCTGTCCCGCTTCACCCAGCGCTGGATACCCGACTCGTGGGTGGTCTGCATGTCGCTGACGGTGCTGGCCATGGCGCTGGCGGTGTTCGGCGCCGGGGCCGGCGTCGAAGAGACGGTGCTGGCGTGGGGCGGCGGCACGTGGGCGCTGCTCGAGCTGGCGATGCAGTTCGCCATCGCCCTCATCGCGGCCCACGCCTGCGTGTCGTCGCGGCCCGCGTTCCGGTTCCTCGACTGGCTCGCGAGCCGCCCCGACGCGGACCGGCCGGTGCAGGCGGTGGTGCTGCTGGGCCTGTTCTCGATCGTCGTCGCCTACTTCAACTGGGCCGCGAGCGTGGTCGCCTCGGCCCTCTTCCTCCCCTTCGTGGCCCGGCGGAACCGCCGCGCGGACGTGCGCATCCTGATCGCGGCCGGCTACCTCGGCCTCGGCACCGTGTGGCACGGCGGGCTCTCGGGGTCGGCCCCGCTCATCATGGCCACCCCCGGCAACCCCATCACCACCCCGCCGCCGGGGGCCGAGCCTCTCGTCGACCGGCTGCTCCCGGTGACCGAGACCCTCTTCAACGCGTTCAACCTCGGCTATCTCGCCGTGGTGTCGGCCGTCGCCCTGGGCATGGTCGCCGTGCTGCACCCGCGCCGCGGCGCCCGGACCCTGAACGACGAAGAGCTGGCCGCGATCCTGCCGGCGATGCCCGAAGAGGTGGAGCCGACGACGCCGGCGGCGCGCATCGAGGCGTTCCGAGGGTGGATTTTCCTCGCCGTCGTCCTGATCGGTTATCCCCTCGGGCACTCCATCGCGACCCGCGGGTTCGGGGCGAGCTGGACCATCAACGCCTACAACGCGGTGTTCCTGATGGCGGCCATGCTGCTGCAGGGAACGCCCGCGAACCTCGTCCGGGCGTTCGGCGCCGGCGCGCGGACGGCGTCCGGCGTCATCCTGCAGTTTCCGTTCTACGCGGGCATCTTCGGCGTGATCAACGCCACCGGCCTCGGCGACTGGCTCGGCGCCCTGTTCGTGCAGGTGGCGACCACCGACACCTACCCCCTGATCGTCTACGTCTACTCGGGCGTGGTGAACGTGTTCGTCCCCTCCGGCGGCTCGAAGTGGCTGATCGAAGCCCCCTACCTGCTGCCGGCGGCGCGCGACCTGGGGGTGTCGCCGACCACCACGCTGCTCGCGTACTGCTACGGCGACTCGACCAGCAACCTGATCCAGCCGTTCTGGGCGATCCCCATCCTGACCGTCACCCGGATGAAGTTCGGCGACGTGCTCGGCTACAGCGGCCTCGTCGCGGTGGTCCTGTTCCTCGTGACCGCCGCCGCCATGCTGCTCGCGCCCTCGATGCTCTGAATCCAGCGCGCGCCGCCGGGGGCACGGCCTCCCGCCCGATTCCGGCCGGCCCGGGCGATCCCCATCCTGACCGCCCGGACGAAGTTCGGCGTCTCGGCATACGACTTCAGAACGAAAAAGGCCGCGGCCGACTGCTGCCGGCCGCGGCCGATGTCCCGCCTCCGGCGCCCCCTGCTCCCGCGGCCGTTCAGGACGGCCGCGGAAACCGGATACCCGCTTCCGTCCAGGTCCTGGGTCAGCTTGTTTTCCTGGAGTCGAACGGGACAACCCCGATTATAGCCGGGTTCGCGCCCCGGTCCGGACGCATCGCCCGCGGCGACGCCGCCCGCTCGCGCGGCCGCCGGCGGCGGGCGCGGCCGTCACGCCGGCGGCGGCACGAGCTGCGGGACGACGTAGGCGAAGACCATCGTCACCACGGCCATGAACAGGGCCAGGATGATGCTGTGCTTCAGCGTTATCCGGAAGAGACGCCCTTCCTGCGACGACGCCATGCCGGTGGCGGCCACCGCGACGGCGATGCTCTGCAGCGAGATCATCTTGCCCATGACCCCGGTGGCGGCGTTGGTCGACGCGGTGAGGACGGGGTTCAGCCCGAGGGCGTTGGCGGTGACCACCTGCAGGGTGCCGAACAGCGCGTTCGACGACGTGTCGCTGCCGGTGAGGAAGACGCCGGTCCAGCCGAGCATGGCGCTGAAGAACGGGAAGAGCACCCCGGTGGCCGCGAAGGCCAGTCCCAGGGTCGAAGTCATGCCCGCGTAGTTCATGAGGAACGCGAGGGCGAGGACCGACGCGATGGTCAGCAGCGGCTTCTGCAACTGCTTGAGCACCGCCCCCACGATGCCGAAGAACTTCCCGGGCGTGAAGCCGGTCACCAGCGCCGCGGTGAACGCGGCGAGGAAGCACGACGTGCCGGCGGCGGCCAGCCAGTTGAAGTTGTAGGACGCGATGTACGGCGACGGCTCGGGCGTGACCGGCGGCACGCGGATGATGACTTCGTGCAGCAGGGGCACCGGAATCGTCAGGCTGACGGTGTTCAGCAGGGCCTCGAAGGGAGGATAGCGCCACGCGAGGACGAACGCCACGAGGAGCATGTAGGGGGTCCAGGCGGACAGGAGCTCCCCGAGCGTGTGGGTGCGCGACTGCGCCGTCGCCGCGACGTCGCCCTCGAGACGGAACACCTCTTTCGGCTGCCAGACCTTCATGGCCGCGACCATCGCGACCATCGCGGCGATCGACGCGATGATGACCGCGAGGGCCGGCCCCAGCGTGTTGGTGACCGCGAACAGCACCACCGCGAAGGTCACCGCGCACGCGAGCACCTGCGGCAGCACCTCCAGCGCACGGCGGAACCCCGACATGACGACCACCATGTAGGCGGGGATGAGGATGCCGATGAGCGCGCACAACCGCCCGGTCATGGCGCTCAGGCCCGCCTCGGGCAGCCCCGTGACCTGCGCCAGGGTGACGACGGGGATGCCCAGCGAGCCGAACGCGACGGGCGCGGTGTTCGCGATCAGGCAGATGAACGCGGCGTAGAACGGGGAGAACCCCAGGCCCGTCAGCATCGCGGCGGCGATGGCCACCGGCGTCCCGAAACCCGCCGCCCCCTCGATGAACGCCCCGAAGGCGAAGCCGATCAGCACCGCCTGCAGGCGGCGGTCGTCGCTGAGCGCGCCGATCGAGTCCTTGATGACCTCGAACTTGCCGGAGTCCAGCGTCACCCGGTACAGGATCAGCGAGGCGACGACGATCCAGCCGATGGGGAACAGGCCGAACGCCGCGCCGTACACCATCGAGGCCCCCGCCTGCGCGACCGGCATGCCGTACACCCCGAGGGCCAGCACCACCGCCGCCCCGAGGGCCGTGAGACCCGCGATCCACCCCGGCTTGCGCCGGACGCCGAGCATGTAGAACAGGATGACGAGAGGGATGGCCGCGGCGATGGTGGAATAGCCGAGACTGTCCAGGATCGGCGTATAGTCCTGTTGCCAGGTGGTCAACATGGTCGGTACCCGTCGTCAGAGGTGTCCGGCGCGCCCGGGGAACGCGCAACTGTAGCACGCCGGGACGACCGGTTGCACACCGCGGGCCGCCGCCGCCGCGCGTCTCGTCGGGGGAACCGAGCGAGACCCGCGACACAACGCGGGGACGGGCCGCCGGCCGCCTCACCGGGAGGCCGAACGGTCCGCGAAGCCGCCGCGAGCCGTCGTGCGGCGGATCAGCTCCGGCAGACTCACGAACCGCACGTCCACCCCGCCGCCGCAGCCCCGGACGTACGACGTTTCGGTGTCGGACGTGACGACGAAGTTGTCGCCGCCGGGATACCGGCCGCGGAACGCCCGCACGTTCCGCCCGTCGAACCCGCCCGCCCGCCACTTGCACTCGATGGCCACCGGCGGTCCGGTCCGGCGATCGACGACGAAGTCGATCTCGTGACCGCGTTTGTCCCGCCAGTACCGAATCCGGCGCCGCTGCGCGTGGGCCAGGTACTCGTTGAGCACGTAGTGCTCCCACAGGGCGCCCCGGTCCTCGTCACGCAGGCGGCCCCACCCCTTGAACAGGCAGACGAACCCGGTGTCGAACCCGTAGACTTTCGGCGCGGCCACGATTTCGGAGACACGCCTGGTGCTGTACGGCCGGACCACCTGCGCCACGAACGTCTCTTCGAGCACCCGCAAGTAGTTGGCGACGGTGGTCCGGCTGACCTCGCACGGGCCGGTGAGCCGCGTCGCCTCGAAGACGCCGCCGCTCTGCGCCAGCACCAGCTCCACGAACCGGAGGAACGACCAGCGGCGCTCCAGGCGGAACAGCTCCTGAACGTCCCGGGCCCAGTAGGAGTCCATCCATTCCTGGAACCCGCGCTCCGGCGCCGCGTCGGCAAGGAAGAACGGCGGCAACCCGCCGCACTGGAACCGATGGTCGATGCCGCGGGGACCGAACTCCTCCTCGTCCCGCACGATCATCGGCGTCAGCCAGAGGTCCCGCTTGCGGTCGGTGAGCGTGTCGCGGAACCGCCGGGAGGCGCCGAGCGACGACGAGCCGGTGGCGACCACGTGCGTTTCCGGATGGTAGTCCGCCGCGATCTTGAGCAGCTCCGAGGGATGACGCAGGCGCTGAATCTCGTCGATCACCACACGCCGCGAGCCGACGTCGCGGAGGAACCGCTCCGGATCCGCGAGCGTGCGCCGGCAACTCGGCAGTTCGCAATCGAGGTACTCGACGTCGGGCAGGGACCGGCACAGGTACGTCTTGCCGGCCCGCCGGACGCCGGCTAGCCAGACGATCGACTTCTCCGCCCACCGCCGCTCGACGGCCTGTACCCAGTGACTTCGATGAACCATCCGCCACCACGGTCGACAAATGGTGCGACCAAACGCAATTCTACCTGCATCTGGTCACGGGCGTCCCCGATTCCGTCACGGAGCGTGGTCCGGGATCCCCCGCGGCGCGGGTCCGGCCGTGGGACGCCAGGATGGGTACCCCGCGACGCGGGTCGGCCGTGGACGGGCCCCTGTTCACCGAAGGGAGGTCGAGATGCGGCCGGGCGCCGACCGGATTTCCGTCCGGCCGGCATGACGGCCGACGCCCTGGCTCCGGTTCTGGCGGCAGGCGTCGCCGCCACGGCCGCCCATACCGTGGAACGGCCGCCCTCCGCGTCCGCACGAAGTGCGCGTGCGGCAGAGGCGCGGCATCGCCTGGTGGACCGACGGCGAGGAGGCGCGGGTGGCGGCGGCCCGCGGCCCGATACGACACGGCGAGGCCGTCGCCGCCGTCGACGCACCGGGCAGGCAGCCGGCCGCGGGTCCGTCTCACCGGGAGGCCGAACGGTCCAGGAGGCCGGCGAGGCCCGCGACGACGTTGCGCTTGCCGTCCCGCTCTATCGGGTCCGCGCCCAAGTAAACGTCGAAAAGCGCGCGGCAGAGGGCCGGCGACTCGATGGCCGGCCGCCCGGCGCCGTCGACCGACGTGGCGAGGCGGCCCGCGGGGCCGCACGCGAACACGATCTCGGCGCCGCGCCGCACCTCGTCCACGTCGAGATGGCCGCGGAGGCGCGCCAGGGCCGCCGCGCCGGCCCGCGGCATGCGCGGGCGCAGCGCGTCGTCGAACGCGTCGGCCACGTCGCCGCCGCTGACGGTCCGCGTCATGACCAGCCGGAGGGCCATCCCGAAGTCGAGATCGAGCAGACGCCGCGTGAAGGCCGCGTCCCGCTCCAGCCCCTCCGCCCCGGTTCCCGCGAACTCCGCGAGGGCCGCCGCCGCGCCCGCCGGGTCGACGTAGAGGCCGAAGGCGTAGACCTTCACCCTGAAGATGGTCCGCTTCCGGATGCCGGTCCCCATCAGTCGATGCGGCGCCGCCGCGCCCGGCGGCGCGAGCACCACCGGGAACGGCGTCCCGCTCTCGGGCTCGACGGCCACGTCCGGCCCCGGCGGCTGGCGCACGGCGCGGGCGGCGGCCTCGCGCGGGGCCGCCTCGCGCGGGGCCGCCCCGACCGCTTCCGGCCCCGCCGGTCGGCCGGCGGCGGGCGGGGCCGCGGCGACCAGCCCGAGAAGCAGCGCCCGCCCGACGAGGCGCGGGCGGGTCATCTCCCCGGTCCTCCTGCTTCCGGCCTGTCGACGGTTCGTTCCGTCGTTTCCGGCGGAAACCCGGCGGCGGGCCGGCCGGCGTCTTCCGGGGCCGGGCGCGGGTCGGTGTCTATCTCGGGATACAGCCACGAGTGTTCGAGGCCCGGGTGCCGCGCGCCGTAGCGGGCCGGGACGTCCTGCGTCCAGTTGCTCGGAATCGTCAGGCAGAGCGCCAGCAGGCCCGCGAAGGCGAGGCGCTGCGACACGAGCGGCGGCGCCCCCTCCGACCCGCCGGCGCGAGGCGTAGCGGCGAGCCCCCACCCCGCGCTGCGCCCCAGCCGCCCCAGCCGGCGCAAGCGCGAGCGGTACAGGGCGGCGGCGCCGAGCAGCGCCATGACGACGTTCAGCGTCTGGCCGGTGCCGAAGGCGAGCCGGTGGGTGGGGTACTCGCGGAAGAGGTCGATGAAGAAACGGGGGAACGCGTACCAGAAGACGAAGCGGGCGGCGACCGCCCCCGGCGTCCGGTTCGTCCGCCGCACGCGCAGCAGCCAGACCGTCAGCAGCAGGTTCTTGGCCCCGTCGTAGAGCACCACGGGATGGCGGAAGCCCTCGGCGTAGGGGAACTCGACCGCCCAGGGCACGTCGGTCACCGCCCCGACGATCTGGCCGTCGATGAAGTTCCCGATCCGTCCGACCCCCAGCAGGAACGCGGCCGGGACGACCAGGGCGTCGGCCACCAGAAGGAACGGCCGTCCCCACCGCCGCGCGAACAGGACGCCCCCCAGCGCCCCTCCGAGCAGCAGCCCGTGCGTCGCCATGCCCCCGAGCCACCAGGCCGGCAGCAGGTGCAGGTGCTCGCGGTAGAAGGGCCACTCGTCGAACGCGATCTCCAGGGCGCGCCCGCCGACCAGCACCCCGACCGCGACGTGCAGGCTGAGGCTCCACGCCTCGCGCGGCGACAGCCGGAGCCGTCCGCCCCCGCGCCGGAGGAACAGATGCAGCTCGAGGAACCCCAGGGCGAAGCCCAGCCCGTACCACCACAGGTAGACGCCGCCGACGTCGAGCAGGACCGGATCGATGCGGTGGGTGAAGGGGCCGGGCATGGCGATCCTTCACCGTAGCACGCCCGACGCGCGGCAAGATGGCGGCGCGAAGGCCCCCAGCAGCCCGTGGTGGAACCCCCGCGTCGCCCCGAGAGCGGCGAGGCGCCTGCTGACAAGGCGTGAGAAGGGCGCATATTGGGAATACTCAACCGACGAACAACGCAGTCAGTACGTTGCCGCCCGGGTCGCGGCGTCCTCGTTCCCCGGAGCGCCGTGCGCCGCGAGCACGTGCGGTCGGCCGCGTCCGCGGCGCCTTGCGCCGCCGATGGCGTCTACACTCGGAAGAGACGCCTGAACCAGTTGACGAAAGGCCGCGATTCCGGTCTCTTCGGGTCGAGAACCCGGTGTTTCACGGCTTCGTGCAGCCGAAGTCCGGGTGGGTCCCCCCACGCGAGCCAAGTGAAGATCTCCGCCTTCCGCTCGTGTGCGTCCCGGAATGGAGCGCCCTTGCCTCCGGCCTCCGCGGCGCATTTCCGGGCCAGCTCGTACAGCGCGTTGGAATCGTCCGGAATCAGTCGGACGAGCAAGTCCTCCAGCATGCCCTCGAAACGATTGTCCGGCATGATCCAGACACCGAACCGCGGGCCGACGGCGTGGACGACCTCCAGGCCTTCGGCGGGAATCTGTTCCGGCAGGTCCGCGAATTCGCCGCCGCACGAGTCCCGAAGCTGCTCCCATCGGTCGGATGCCGAACCGTTCGCATCGACCACGACCCCCAGAGCTTCGAGGCCCGATGCCTTGATCTCGCCCTCGACGACTCCCGGCTTCAGGATTTCGTCGACGCTGCCGGAAGGCTTGATGCATACGGGAGAGTTCGGAGGATCCGGCCACGGGACGCCGTTGGCTTCCAGGAGGTACGGGATTACGCGCTTGTCGGTTTCGCCCTCCACGAGGAGCTTCCGGGGATGGATCCTGGCGCGCACTCACCGGACCTCCGTGCCGCGCTCGGCGGCGGCGACGACGGCCTCGCGGCTGAACCGGACCGCTTCGCCCTGGCCGCGGTCGATCCTCTGAATCGTGACGTCGCCGGTCTCGGACGTCGCGACGGCGGCCAGGCTCTCGTAGCAGTCGCGGCTGTGGGTCGTGGCGAACACCTGGACCGACAGCGCGGCCGCCTGCTCGCCGAGCATCCGCCACATGTCCTCCATCACCGAGTAGTGGAAACCGGAGTCGATTTCGTCGATCAGCACGACCCCGCCCTCGGCGTCCGCAAGGGCGAGGGCCAGTCCCAGCATGCGCCACAGGCCGTCGCCCATGCTGCCGATCGGCACACGGTCCGGAACGTCGCGCAGCTTGAGCACTACTCCGCCGGGCGCGTCGCGATTGTGACGGCCGCGGTCGACGGGCGCGATACGCTCGATGGCCGGCTCGACGATGCGAAGCGCCCGCGTGACGGCCTCCTCCTTGGGCGTAAGGACGAACTCGCTGAGCGTCTCGGCGACGTCGGCGGCCGTCACGCCGGTCGTCGTGACGAATCGCACCGGCTGACGGGCGAGATTGCGCCAGCGTCCGAGCCGGAGTGCGCGCCCGAGGTGAAGGGGGTGTCGCAGTCGGGACGCAGGCAGCAGTCCCTCGTCGGTGACGGGAGCCCGGTGGTCGTCCTGCGCATCCGACCACTTGACGCGCAGGACGAGGCGCGCGTCGTCGTCGTCCTCCTCCGCCGCCGCCGGCTCCGGGCCCCGTTCATCGTGCTCGGAAGGGGATGGAGCCTGGACGCAGACGGTCACCCGGTCGTTCCAGGCGGCGGGGTCGGCGCCGCCGGCGCGTTCCGCCTCGATGCGTATCGGGTTCTCCAACCCGCGGTTCGCGAACAGGTGCGACACGTCGACGAGATTCGAACGAGGCACGGGAGTTCCGCGGGCATCCCCGGCGCCGGCCCGGGTCCACTCTCCCCGCCGCGCCGCGATGGCCGACAGCACGGATGGACGGCCGGCCGACCGGAGCAGTTCGATGCACTCCAGAATCGAAGTCTTGCCGCAGTTGTTGGTTCCGACGAGCAGGTTGACGCGGCCGAGGCCGCACAGGCGGAACGAGTCGAGGCCGCGGTAGCCCTGAATCCGTATCGATGAATACAACGCGCTCTCCCGTGAAGCGGCGGGCGCTCCAGTATGACACGCTCGAGTCGGCGCCGGCGGCGGCCCCCGGCGCCCGCCGGGGCGGGGCGTGCGTATGGCAGCCGTCAGACGGCGGCGCCGGAAGGAGCGCACCAGCCGCCGGCGCCCGCCGGGGTGGAACGTGCGATGGCGTGCGGTGACAACGGCGCCGCGCACTGCGACAATGCCCGGACGTGCGGTTCTTCAACACCGAGGGCCCCATCCGCCCCGACGACCACTACCACGTCCCGCCCCTCGACCGGCTGGACCTCGACGAGCTGCCCGGTCTCGTCCGCGACAAGCGCTACTTCGTGCTGCACGCCCCGCGGCAGACCGGCAAGACCTCGGCGCTGCTGGCGCTGCGCGATCGGCTGAACGCCGGCGGCGGCTACCGCTGCGTGTACGCCAACGTGGAGCCCGGCCAGGCGGCGCGGGAAAACGTGGCCGAGGCGATGCGCGTCATCCTCTACCAGTTGGAGTCGGAGGAGGAGGCGACGCTGGGTGCCCGCACCCTGGCCGACATCTGGCCGGGCGCGCTGGAGCGGGCCGGGCCGCTCGGAGCCCTGCGGGCGTCGCTGGCGCGCTGGTGCCTGGCCGATCCGCGGCCGCTGGTGCTGCTGCTCGACGAGATCGACACCCTGGTCGGAGACACCCTGCTGTCGGTGCTGCGGCAGTTGCGGGCGGGATATCCGGACCGACCCGGCCGCTTCCCGCACAGCCTGATCCTGTGCGGCGTGCGGGACGTGCGCGACTACCGCATCCACTCGACGGCGCAGGGCGCGCCGGTGCTCGGCGGCAGCGCGTTCAACGTCCGCTCGAAGTCGCTGCGCCTGGGCGACTTCACCGAGACGGAGACGCGGGCGCTGCTGGTCTGGCACACGGCCAGGCGTTCACCGCCGACGCGCTGGCCGCGGTCTGGACGCGCACGGCGGGCCAGCCGTGGCTGGCGAACGCCCTGTGCCGCGACGCCTGCTTCGACAGCGCGAAGGGCCGCGACCGCTCGCGCCCCGTCACCGCCGACGACGTCCTCGACGCGCAGGAGCGGCTGATCCTGGCCCGCGTGACGCACCTGGACGCGCTGGCCGACAAGCTGCGCGAAGAGCGGGTGCGGCGGGTGGTGGCGCCGATGCTGACCGGCGCCGCCGACCGGGGGAGCTACGCCGACCGCGACCGCGACGTGGAGTACGCGCGCGACCTGGGCCTGCTGGCGCAGCACGACGCGAAGCGCATCGCCAACCCGATCTACGCGGAGGTGATCCCGCGCGAGCTGACGTGGGTGACGCAGGACGACGTCGAAGCCGACACCGCGTCGTACGTGGACGCCGGCGGCGGCCTGGACGTGGACGCGCTGCTGGCGGGGTTCCAGCGGTTCTTCCGCGAGCACTCGGAGCACTGGACGCAGCGCTTCGACCGCTATCGCGAGGCCGGTCCGCAACTGCTGCTGCAGGCGTACCTGCAGAAGGTGGTGAACGGGGGCGGCCGCGTCGAGCGCGAGTACGCCCTGGGCCGGGGACGCGTGGACCTGCTGATCGTGTGGCCGCACGGGGGCAGGACGCCTGCGTTCGCCAGATTCCCCTGTCCGACTTCGTTCCCAAAACCGCGGCCATCTACCGCTGGCGGCGCGCACTGCAAGTCCCGCGCGACGCGCTCGGCAGCAGTGCTATTTTAAATAGCCACGCATGGCTTACCGCAGTCGTACCATCGCTACCGCGACTACGACTGGAAATACGTGCGAGAATAGAATTGGTGTGCGGCCGGCGCAGTTGAACTTTCAGTCAAGAGTCCGGTTGGACGCGCTGGCTCCGCGGGGTAGCCGGGAGATGCCGGGGCGAACGGCGCGTATGGCGCGAACACCCGCAAGCCGGAGAGGTGCCGTGAAGTTGAACGTCGTGATCCATCAAGCGGACGAGGGCGGCTACTGGGCGGAAGTGCCGTCCATTCCCGGGTGCGCGACTCAGGGAGACACCTTGGAGGAACTGCTGAAGAACGTCCGTGAAGCCGTCGAGGGTTGTCTCTCCGTCGAAGTTCAGGACGTCCCGATATCGAAGACGGATCGGATCGTCGAGATCACGGTGTGAAGCCCGTCACCGGAAAACGGCTCTGTCGCCTTCTCGAGTCCCGGGGTTGGCGGCTGGAAAGAACCAACGGCAGTCATCGCATCTACACGAAAAAGGGAACCGTTGCCCGTATCTCGGTGCCGGTGCACGGCAACCGGGTCCTGAAACGGGGCCTGCAAAAACACTTGATGCAGATCGCCCGAATCGAAGATTCGGAACTGTAGCCAGCCGCTCCCGCCGATCCGCGGCGCCGGTTGAGACTCGGCTGAACGCCGGCGGCGGCTACCCATCGAGCAGGGGACCGGCGTGGAACGGGGCGCAGACGGTCACCGTGAACTCCGCGAAGCGCTTCGGGTACGGCTCGGGCGCCAACGGGCAACAGAGGAGGTTGGGTCCGTCCGGATAGGCATTTCGGAACGCCCGCAGCGACCGTGCGTCGAAGGCGTCGGGCGCGGTCTTCGCCTCGACCGCGGCCACGCGGTCGCGTCCCGTCACCACCGCGAAGTCCACTTCGTGCCCGGCCGCGTCGCGCCAGTAGTGGACGGCGCCGCGGGGAACGGCGGTCAGCAGCTCGTCGAGGACCAGGTTCTCCCAGAGCGGACCGCGGTCGCCGGGGCGCAGGCCGGTCCACCCCTTGAAGTGGCAGACCAGCCCGGTGTCGAACGCGTAGAGGCGCGGCCGGCGGACCATCTCGCGCCGACCGCCGCCGTGGAACGGCGGCAGACGGACGGTCACCTGACAGGCGTCGAGGAGATCGAGGTAGTTGACGACGGTCGGGCGGCTCACGCCGGCGTCGCGGGCGAGGGCGGTGACGTCGAGCAACTGGCCGTTCCGGGCGACGGCCAGCGCCGCCGCGCGCAGGAAGCCCGTGCGGTTGCGGGCGCCGAAGAGCGCGTGGACGTCCCGGGCGAAGAAGCTGTCGGCCCACTCCTCGAACCAGTGCGGGTCGGGAGCGTCGGCCAGCAACTGCTCGGGGAACCCGCCGTGCAGCAGCCGCCGGTCGAGGTCGAAGACGCCGAGCCAGTCCGGACACTCGCGCCACAGCACCGGCGCGAGCCGCAGAGGCCACTTGCGGCCGACCAGAGAGTCGCGGAATCGCGCGCTCGCGTGCAGGGTCGACGACCCCGTCGCGACGATGCGGGCGCCCGGATGCTCGTCGGCGCCGATCTTGAGCAGCTCGGACGGGTCGTCGGCGCGATGCGCTTCGTCGAGGACGATGCGGCAGTCCGGCGCCAGGCTTCCGTAGAACAGCTCGGGGGCCGCGAGCCGCTCGCGCACCGAGGGCAGGTCGCAGTTGAATATCTGCGCCCCCGGAATCTGGCCGGCCAGCACGGTCTTGCCGAGCCGCCGCGCGCCCGCGAGCCAGACGATGCTCCTCGACCGCCAGAGCGTCTCGACCCGATCGACCCAGAAGGGGCGCGGCATGAACATGAACGCTATTTTGTGACATACCGGGATGAACGTAAACCGGGATTGCGTTTTCCGTACGCCACCATGCGCCGCCCGCTCCTCGGGCGGCAGGAGAAGGTGACGCGCGTGCGGCCGGCCTCACTCCGGGCGATGGACTGACCCGGGCGCCGGATCTCACGGCCCGCAGCGGTCGGACAGCGTGGTGATCGAGGTGAGGTTCAGCCGGTCGGGGCCGGCGGGGGCGGGGTTGAGCAGGCCCTTGGCCCAGACCTTGCGACCGGTGCGGCCGGCGACGCCGAACTCGTCGAGGGTGCCGATGAGGCGGATGGTGCGCGGGCCGAGCGGCGTGTCGGCGGGCGGTTCCGGGGGCAGGCGCTGTTGCACGGCCTCGGGCTCGGTGGCCCGCACGAGCAGGAACCCGCCGCCGTCGGCGGGCTCGACGCAGCCCACGGTGGTCATGATGGGCATCGGCTGGGCGGCCGGGGCGCCGACGGCGGCGGCCGCGAGCAGCAGGGCGGCGGCGCAGGCCCGCCGTCCCGGTATCCGCGGCTGGCGCGGACGTGCCATCGCCTCTCCCCCGCCTGGCCGCGTGACGCGCCCGCGCGCGGACTCGGCGTCAAGCCGGCGCGGGCGCGTCATCGCGGCTCCTCGCCTGGTGTTGTCCGCCGCCTGACCGGGCGCGTCATCGCGGCTCCCTGCCTGACGCCGTCCGCCTGCCGGCGCGGGCGCGTCATCGCGGCTCCCCGCCTGGCGCCGTCCGCCGCCTGACCGGGCGCGTCATTGCGGCTCCCCGCCTGGCGCTTCGCCGGCGGCGGAGAGGTCCTTCGTCCACCAGCCGGTGCCGAAGTTGGTGAACGGGCCGCCGTCGACGGAGATGCGCGACTCGACCCGGTAGTTGACGGGCGACACGAGGCGGGTGACCAGCCGCAACTGCACCCGCCGACCGCCGGCGTCGAACGGGGCGGTCTCGTAGTGGATGGTGTAGAACCCGCCGAGGTCGCCGCCGACCCGCCCCGCCTTGAACAGCGCGAACCCGCGGCTGTCGACCTCGTGGCGGGCGAAGACCTTCTGCCCGGCGAGATAGACGATGCGCGACTCGGCCGTGAACGGTCCGTCGGGGCCGTCCGCCTCGATGCGGCTGGTGTAGTAGCGGCCGTCGCCGGACGAGAAGACCTCGGCGCCCTCGATGGTCCCGCCGGCGCCGAGGGGGCTCTCGGGCACCCGCCACTCGAACCGCCAGACCCCGGGGAAGTAGGCGTCGTAGTCGAAGAGCGGGATCTCGTCGCCGCTCTGCGTGGGCCGGCCCCGGTCGGGTATCTGTCCCTGGGGCCGCGGCGGCTGCGCGGACGCCGCGGCCACCACGAGTCCCGCCACGAGTGTCAACGCCGCCAACCGCCCGCGCATTGGAACAGGCCCTTCCCGGTTCGACCGCCTACTCGTCGGTGACAGGCAGCTTCGTCAGGTCCTGGCTGTCCACGGTGTACTCGGTGAACGCCTGGTACATCTCGTCCCAGCTCTGCTGCCCCCAGTACACCTCCAGATGGGGACCGGGGTTCCACCGGTTGCCGAGCGAATTGTCGTACACCCCGATGCCGGTGATCTTGCTGCCGGCCGGCAGGCGCAACGGCTCGGCCAGCTCGTAGTGGATCTGCCAGTTGAAGTCGAAATCGGGGACGTCGAGGATCGTCTCTTCCCGCCCGTCGGGCCAGGTCACCACCCACCGCAGGCTCTTGCCCCGCAGGTGCATGTGGGGCGAGAGGCCGTACAGGGTGATGGCCTCGCTGATCGGGGTGACGCCGGTGATCTTCCAGTCGTCGGCGTAGGGCGGAATGTTCGGGATCTTCCCGCGGCGGACCCGGCCGGTCTCGGGGTCGCGGACCGGCTTCACCTCTTCGCCCTGCACGACGTAGACGTCGGCGCCGAAGGGGTCGGTCGGGAACGCGTTGCCGGCCTGCCGCGTGAGCACCTCGTGGGTGACGGGCACGGTGTTGAACCAGATGCCGAGCTTGCTGCGCTCGGTCGCCTCGACCCCGATGGGGTTGTAGTGCATGGTCCAGCGGATCCACTTGTCGGCGGCGAGCCGCTTGCCGGTCCCCGGACGGTGCCGTTCGACGCCGCGGCCGGGCACGTAGGACAGCAGCTTGCTCGACCCGGGCAGGTTGACCTCGTTGAAGACCCGCTGCGCGACCCGGCCCTCCGCCTCGGCCCCGCCCCCGGTCTCGGAAGCCGGCGGCTCGGGCAGCGGCGCCCGCAGCAGCGAGTTGCCGTCGAGGTCGTGCAGCACGCCGTCGATGACCTGGGTGCCCCAGGGGAGGTCGACGGTGTAGGCGCCCGAGTGATGGACGACCCGGTAGTCGCTCGGCCGCAGCTCGAGGACCTCGGCGAACCGGTCCTCATCCCACGGCATCTCGGTGTAGAAGTCGATGTAGTCCTCTTCGCCCTCGGCGGCCACCGTGTACTCGACGGGCAGCTCGAACACGTAGTCGGGTTCGCCGCCCTCGTAGGTCCATTCCGCCGGGAAGTCGGGCGGCGGGGGGAGATCGGCGTCGTTCCCCCGCGGCGCGCCGGCGTCGACCCAGGCCGCGAGGGTGTCGACGTCGCGCTGATCGAGGTACCGCTCGTTCCGGAACTTCATGCTGTTGCGCGGGTCGGCCGGCCACGGCGGCATCTCGCGCGAGACCACGACGTCCTTGATGGACCGGGCCCAGGGACGGACGTCGGCGTACTCGATCAGGGCCATCGGCGCGATGTTGTTCGGCCGGTGGCAGGTCACGCAGTTCTCGTAGAGGATCGGCGCCACGTCGCGGGCGAACGTCGGGACCGCTTCGGCCCCCGCCCCCGACTCGCCCGCCGCCGCCGTACCGCCGACGACCACGCCGAAGAGCGCCGCCGCTGTGAGTGCCCGCATCGCCCGCTCCTCTCCTCCGCGGGGCGGACCTCGCGGCCCCCGCGGAACCCCCTGAATCTACCACACCACGGCCGGCGCCGGCCGCGGCGCCGCTCTCGACCCCAACCCCCACGGCCCGTGGCTGGAACCCCGCGTCGCACCGCGCCCGGAGGGCGCCGGCGAACGGAGTGCGCCAGCGGGCAGAAAACGCCCGCATGACAAGGCGTGAGAAGGGCGCGTATCGGGCCTGCCGGGAATCCGGCCGTCCTACGGCGCAGATTCCCGGCCCGGAGAGCGTCCCGCGGGTGCGTCCCGCCCCGGGGCGGGGCCGGCGCCGGGAGTCCGCCGGTCGAGGATCGCCTCGATGCGGTCCATCGTGCGGTCCATGCGCGCGATCAGGGCGTCGTAGGGGGCGTGGGCCGCGAGGTCGATGCCGTACTCGCCGAGCAGCTCGCAGGCGTAGCGCGAGCCGCCGGCCGACAGCACCGCGAGGTAGTCGGCGCGGGCCCGCGCGTCGCCGGCGCGGAACCGCTCGGCGAACAGGGCGGCGGCGGCGATGGACGTCGCGTACTGGAAGACGTAGAAGTTGCCGTAGAAATGGGGGATGAACGCCCACTCGACGGCGTAGGCGGGATCGATGACCATCACCCCGTCGTCGGCCCCGTGGTAGCGCCGGAGCAGCGAGCCGTAGAGGCCGGTCATCTTCTCGCCGGACAGCGCCTCCCCCGCCTCGACCGCCTCGTGGATCACGAGCTCGAACTCGGCGAACATCACCTGCCGGAAGAACGTGCCCCGGATGCCCTCGAGGGCCGCGCCCAGGTAGAACAGCCGCTCGCCGTCCCCGACGTCCTGGCCCAGCAGGTGCTCCTGCAGCAGGAGCTCGTTGGTGATCGAGGCGATCTCGGCGATGAACGTGGGATAGCCGCACGTCTCCCAGGGGTTCCGCTCGTTGGCGAGCCGCGTGTGGATGGCGTGCCCCCACTCGTGGGCGAAGGTGGAGAGGTCCGTGAACCGGCCGTTGTGGTTCAGCAGCAGGTACGGGTGCGCGTCGTACGCGTCGCCGAACATGTACGCCCCCGGCGCCTTACCGGGCCGTGGATACACGTGCATCCAGCGGCCCTCGAGCCCCTCGCGCAGCAGGTCCCGGTAGCGGGGTCCGAGCGGCGCCGTCGAGGCCAGGGTGAGGGCCGCGCACTCGTCGACGTCGAACGTGCGGTCCGACGCGGCCAGCGGCGGGTAGACGTCGTAGTAGCGGAGGTCGTCGAGGCCCAGCATCCGCTGCCGGAGCCGGAAGTAGCGGTGCAGCGCCGGCAGGTGGCGGCGGGCGGCGTCGAGCAGGGTGCGGTAGACCGCGGCGGGGATGTTCGGGCCCGACAGGGCGGCCTCGAGCGCGCTGCCGTAGCGCCGCGCCCGGGCGTGGAAGACGTGGGCCTTGACCTGCGTGTCGAGCAGTTGCCCGAAGGTCGCCTCGTACGTCTTCCAGGCGCCCCAGAACCGGTCGAACACGAGCTTGCGGTCGCCGCGGCGCATCGACGCCCGGTGCAGCGTGTAGGCGGCCTGGTCGAGGGTCACGGTCTCGCCGGTGGACAGGGTCGCGGCGGGGAACGCCATGTCCGAGCCGGTCAGCATGGCGTAGACCCGCTCGGGGCCCTGCGTCACGGGGGCGGCGGCGGCGACGACCTGCTCGGACTCGTCCGACAGGGTGTGCGGCGCGTGCCGGAGGACGTCGCGCAGGTTGAACGCGTGCCGCGCGAGACCCGGCTCTTCGGCGATGAACCGCTCGACCGTCTCTGCGCCGACCCGCAGCAGTTCGGGCGGGAGGAACGCGACGGTCTCGCCGAAGCGCGACCGGAGGGCGGCGGCGAGGCCGCGGCGCTCCTGCGCCGCCGCGGCCCGGCGGTCTTCGTCGGCCTGCAGGAACGCGAACACGAACAGCCGCGCGAGGTCCTTCTCGGCGGCGGAGACGGCGTCGAGGGCGTCGCGCAGCGTCGCCGCGCTCTCGCCGAGGCGGCCCCGGTAGCCGGAGAGCGCCGCCACCTGCTCTTCGAGCCGGCCCCGGGCCGCGTTCCAGGCTTCGAGGTCGGGGTAGAGCGCGCCGAGGTCCCACTCGATCCGCCGCGGCGGGGAAGGCTCGACGTCGTCGGGGGCCGCGTCGGCGGGGGTCGTGGTCATGCGCGCCTCATGCGGTTCGCCCGGCCAGGACGGCGCCGGGCCAGGAGTCTGCGCGGTGGAACGGCGCGGATTCCTGCAGGATTCGGTTGGGTGGCGAGCGGCGCCGCAATGCGGCCGCGAGCGCCGCGCTCGCCGGGCTATGCGGGCCGCCCATCGCCCGCGAGCTGGCGCAGCACGTACTTCAGGATGCCGCCGTGCCGGTAGTAGGCGAGCTCGTCGGGGGTGTCGATGCGCACCCGCGCCGTGAACTCGCGGACCGCGCCGTCGGGGGCGGCGGCGCGCACCCGCACCTCGCCGCGCGGGGCCAGACCGTCGGCGACGCCCGTGACGTCGAACGCCTCCCGGCCGGTGAGGCCGAGGCCGGCCGCGCTCTCGCCGTCCTGGAACTGCAGCGGCAGGACCCCCATGAACACGAGGTTGCTGCGGTGGATGCGCTCGAAGCTCTCGGCCACCACCGCGCGGACGCCGAGCAGCATGGTGCCCTTGGCCGCCCAGTCGCGGGACGAGCCCGAGCCGTACTCGCGGCCCGCGAGGACGACGAGGGGCACGCCGGCCGCCTGGTAGCGCATCGCAGCGTCGTAGATGGTCATCTGCTCGCCGTCCGGCTGGTGACGGGTCCAGCCCCCTTCGGTCCCCGGCGCGAGCTGGTTGCGGAGCCGGATGTTGGCGAAGGTGCCCCGCATCATCACTTCGTGGTTGCCGCGGCGGCTGCCGAACGAGTTGAAGTCCCGCGGCTCGACGCCCCGCGAGACGAGATACGCCCCGGCGGGTCCGTCGGCGGGGATGGCCCCGGCCGGCGAGATGTGGTCGGTGGTGACGCTGTCGCCGAGCAGGGCCAGCACCCGCGCCCCGCGCACGTCCCGCGGGGGCGCCGGGTCGGGCGCGAGGTCGTCGAAGAACGGCGGGTTCCGCACGTAGGTGGACGCGTCGTCCCAGTCGAAACGCCGGCCGCCCGGCGCCGGCAGCGCCTGCCAGCGCGCGTCGCCCTCGAACACGCCGCGGTACCGGGCCGTGAACTGTTCGGGGCGGACCGCCGCGGTCATCGCGGCCTGGACCTCGGCCGACGTCGGCCAGAGGTCGCGCAGGAAGACGTCGGCGCCGTCCCGGTCCTGCCCGAGCGGCGCCGCCGTCAGATCGACGGTCATCGACCCCGCCAGCGCGTAGGCGACGACCAGGGGCGGCGAGGCCAGGTAGTTCGCCCGCACCTGCGGCTGCACGCGGCCCTCGAAGTTGCGGTTGCCGCTGAGCACCGACGCCACCACGAGGTCGCGCGACTGCACCTCGGCCGACACGTCCTCGGGCAGGGGTCCGCTGTTGCCGATGCAGGTCGTGCAGCCGTACCCGACGAGGTGGAAGCCGAGCGCGGCGAGCGGCGCCAGCAGGCCCGCCGCCTCCAGGTACTCGGTGACCACCATCGACCCCGGGGCGAGGCTGGTCTTGACCCACGGCTTCGGCTTCAGCCCCCGCGCATGCGCCTTCTGCGCCAGCAGGCCGGCCGCGATCATCACGCTCGGGTTCGACGTGTTGGTGCAGCTCGTGATGGCCGCCACCACCACCGCGCCGTGGCCGAGCCCGGCCCCGGCGCCGTTCGCGGGCGCCTCGGCGCCCGGCCGCAGCGTGTCGAGCGCCTGCGCGAACGCCGGCGCCGCCCGCGCCAGGGGCACCCGGTCCTGGGGCCGGCGGGGGCCCGCGATGCTCGGCTCGACGCCGCCGAGGTCGAACTCGACCACCTCGGCGTAGACGGGGTCGTCGGCCGGCGCCCCGAACAGGCCCTGGGCGCGGGCGTAGGCGTCGACCAGGGCCACCTGCCCCGCGTCCCGCCCGCTCAGCCGGAGGTAGTCGAGGGTCATCTGGTCGATGGGGCAGACGGCCACCGTCGATCCGTACTCGGGAGACATGTTGCCGAGGGTGGCGCGGTCGGCGAGGGTCAGCGACGCCAGCCCGGGACCGAAGAATTCGACGAACTTGCCGACGACGCCGTGCCGCCGCAGCCGCTCCGTGATCGTCAGGACGAGGTCGGTCGCGGTGGTCCCCTCCGGCAGCCGGCCGACGAGCTTGAACCCGACGACGTCGGGGACGAGCATCGAGATCGGCTGCCCGAGCATCGCCGCCTCGGCTTCGATGCCGCCCACGCCCCAGCCCACGACGCCGAGGCCGTTGACCATCGTGGTGTGCGAGTCGGTCCCCACCAGCGTGTCGGGATACGCCAGAGGCCGGCCGGCGGCGTCGTCCACGCACACCACCCGCGCCAGGTGCTCCAGGTTCACCTGGTGCACGATGCCGGTGTCGGGGGGCACCACGCGGAAGTTGTCGAACGCCTGCTGGCCCCACTTCAGGAACGCATAGCGCTCGCGGTTGCGCGAGAATTCGAGCCGCGCGTTCAGGTCGAACGCATCGGCGCCGCGGAAGTGGTCGACCTGCACCGAGTGGTCGATGACCAGCTCGGCCGGCTGCAGCGGGTTGATGCGCGCCGGGTCGCCGCCGAGGCGGGCGACCCCGTCGCGCATGGCCGCGAGGTCCGCCACCGCGGGCACGCCGGTGAAGTCCTGCAGCAGGACCCGCGCCGGCATGAACGCGATCTCCCGGGCGCCGCCGGCGGCCGGGTCCCACTCGGCGAGGGTCCGGACGTCGTCGGCGGTGACGCCGCGGCCGTCCTCGCGGCGCAGGAGGTTCTCGAGCAGGACCTTCAGCGAGTACGGCAGGCGCGCGACGCGCGGGAAACCGGCGCGCTCCAGCGCTTCGAGGCTGTGGAACGACACCGCGGCGCCGCCGGCCGACAGCGTGGAGAGCGTACCGAAGGTGTTGCTCATGAACCTCTCTCTTCAGGGACCCTCGGCGGGCGGGGCGCTCCGCCGACGTCAATCGGACAGCTTTCATTCTGTCCGCTGTCCCGGCCGCGCGCAACCCGACCGGCCCCCGTGGCGCGGTTCTTGACACGCTTCTCGAGGCGCGAATAATCTGGCCGTCCTGGCCGTGTCGCGTCGGCCGTCCCTGGTCGGACCACGCCGCGTCGGCGATTCACGGAACCGGGGCGTCTCGCCGGTCCGCGGGGGAAGACCGACGAGGTTCGCCGAAGACCTGCGCCTCGAACGTGTGGACGGCGGCGCCGGTCCGCCACGCATCGGCCGGCAGCCCGGCCTTCACGCACGTCTGCGACAGGAAAGTGTCGCGGTCCCATCCCCATTCCACCGGCACCTGCGGCAGCAGCAGGGCGCGGCGCCGCCCCTGCTCGACCATCACCCCGTGCCGGCCCACCACCGTCTCGGCCGGATCGGACACCCGGCGGAACGGCGTGAGCACGGATATCTCGAGGCGGACGTCCGGCAGGGCCGAGGGCTGGAGGGGCGGGAACCGCGGGTCGAGGGTCGCGGCGTCGGCCGCGCACCGCGCCACCACGTCGGCGAGCGGCTCGCCGCCCTCGACCGAGCCGATGCATCCCCGCAGCCGGCCGCCGAGCCGGAGGGTCACGAACGCGGCGGCCGGCGCGCCGAGGGCGCCGGGAGACGCGAGCGGCGCCGGCGCGCGGTCTTCGAGCCGCGCCGCGACGGCCCGGCGCGCATGGCGCAACAAGCGCTGCTGGTCGTTCGGCGTGAGCATCAGCGGCCGCCGGGCGGTCGATCCCCGGCGGGCGCGCCGCCGTCCCGCTCGAACGCCGCCGCGAGGTAGCCGACCACGGCGGACTTGTCGCCCGACACGTCGCCCGAGTCGGCGTAACGCAGCACCCGCGACCGGTTCGCCCCCAGCCGGGCCGCGGCCAGCATGACCGCGACGGCCGCGCCGCCCCCGCAGGCCACGCAGCGCCCGCGCTCGGCGAGGGGACGGCGTTCGTACTCCGCCAGCAGGCCGCCGGCGTCGAACCGGGCGACGTGGTCGACGACCACGCGGTCGAGGGCGGCGGCGCGGTCGGCGGGGAAGTAGTGCGAAAGGTCGGTGCTGGCCACCAGCAGCGGGTTGCGCCCCGCGCACGCCTCGACGAGGGCGTCGGCCAGGGCCTCGATCGTGGGACGTTCCTGGCATCCCAGAAGCAGCGGCACGACGGGGACGCCGGGCAGCACCACCTGCAGGAACGGAAGCTGCATCTCGAGGGCGTGCTCGCGGTCGTGGGCGGCGGGGTGCGTGCCGACCACCGGCGAGGCCAGCAGCCGGTCGGCGACGCCGGACTCGACCGCCACCCGCCCCAGCGGCGTCTCGAACGCCCCCGCCGGCCACACCGCCACCCCCGCGAAACCGTGGTGGTGGGACGGCCCGACGAGCAGGACCACGTCGTAACGGCGGCCCGCGACGGCGCGGTACGCGTGCGCCGCCACCGGCCCCGAGTAGACCAGCCCGGCGTGCGGCGCCACGAGCGCCGCCACGTCGCCGGCCGGCGGCGCCGCGGCCGCGAGGTGGCCCTCCACCGCCGCCCGCAACGGCGCGGCGGCCCCCGGATACCAGGTCCCGGCCACCGCGGCCGGCCGGATCGGATCGGGCGACTGGAAGCGCATGGGCAGCAGGGTCAACGGCCCGTGGTGAACCGCACCGGGCGCCGGCGAACGGCGGGTGCGCCGGCGGGCCGAGAACGCCCGGCTGACAAGGCGCAACGAAGGCGCGCGCAGGCAACCGAAGAGCAACCCCGCCAGCCGGGATGCGCCGTGCGATGCAACGGGGCCCCTGCGCCACGGGCCGGCGAATCACGGGTCGCCGGGCGGGGGCGGCGCGCCGTCCGGTTCGCGGGGCTGACGGCCCGCGCCGGCCGCATCGCCCGGCGGAACCCCGAAACCGAGCGACAACGCGATGCGCACCCCCACGTAGACGACCAGGGTGAGGATGGCCGGCGCCCCCATGACGAGCCAGAACGGGTCGACGGTGAGCCCCACGAAGAGCGACGCCGCGCCGAGAATCAGCATGACGCCCGCCATCCACGGCGGGTGCGTGAACAGGGGTCGCTCGTCGTTCATCGCGCCGCCCGATTGTCGCACACCCCGACCGCCCGCGCGGGGGTGCTACACTTGTTTTCCGCTTCTGGCCCGCTTGCAGCGGGACTCCTCGGGGCTCGGAGAGAGAGACGATGAAAGCGCGCACAGGGTTGGTGACGACGGCGGCCGCGGCGGCCCTCGGGATCGGCGCCGCCGGCGCCGGCGCGAACGACTACGCGGAAGAGATCGAGGCCTGGCGGGCCGACCGCGAGGCGCGGCTGAAGGCCGACGACGGCTGGCTCACCGTGTCGGCGCTGTTCTTCCTGCCCGAGGGCGAGAGCCGTTTCGGATCGAGCCCGCGCAACGACCTCGTGCTCCCCGACGACCCGTTTCCGGCCGAGGCCGGGGTGTTCGTGCGCCGCGGACGCACGGTGCGGGCGCGGGCGGCGGGAGACCGGCCGCTGACCGTCGACGGCGCGCCGGCGGCCGCCGCGCGGCTCCATCCGTCGGAGGAACGGGTGACGCTGACCGCGGGCCCGGTGTCCCTGTGGGTGCACGCCAGCGGCGAGCGCCTCGCGATCCGCGTCCGCGACCTCGAGGCCGCCATACGCCGGAACTTCACCCGCCTGGAGTGGTACCCGGTCGACGAGGACTACCGGGTCCGCGGGAAGTTCACCCCGCACGCCGAGCCGCTGACGGTGAAGACCATGAACGTCCTCGGCGACGTCGAGACCTACGAGAGCCCCGGCTACGTCACGTTGACGGTGGCCGGCCGCGAGGCGCGGATGCTGCCGGTGCTCTCGGACGGCCGGCTCTGGTTCATCCTGCGCGACGCGACGAGCGGCGACGAGACGTACCCGGCCGCGCGGTTCCTCTACACCGACGCGCCCGACGCCGACGGGTGGACCACCGTCGACTTCAACAAGGCCTACAATCCGCCGTGCGCGTTCAACCCGCACACCACGTGCCCCCTGCCGCCGCCCGACAACCGGCTCGACGTCCGCATCGAGGCCGGCGAGAAGGCATATCGCGGCCCCGGCGCGCACTGACGCGGCCGGCCTCGCCGGGGGCCGGCCCGCCGCCCGGACCATCGTCGTCCTCGATATCCGCCTGGGAGTCGTTCGCACATGGGTCGAAACACTGCGCCACGTCGTTCCGCGGGCCGCGCCCGCACGAAACTCACCCGGTTCGCATGCCTGCCGGCGCTGCTCGCCGCCGGCGGCGCCGGAGCGCAGACCGGGCCGGCCGACGGCCCGTGGCCGCGCTACGGGACCGAGAACGGCGAATGGCGGAGCTACGCCGGCGACGTCGCCGGCACGAAGTACTCGCCGCTGGACCAGATCGACGCCGACAACTTCGACCGGCTGCAGATCGTCTGGGAGTGGACGTCGGTCGACACCGTGCTCAGCCGGTCGACGCCGGGCGGCGGCGAGTGGCGGGCGCCGCTCGGCGCCGTCGTCGAATCGCTCGTGGCGGACACGCCGGACCTCTATCGCGCGGGCCAGTCTCCGAACCCGTCGCGCATGCAGGCGACGCCGTTGATGGCGGACGGCGTCCTGTACTTCAACACCCCCCTCTCGCAGGGGGTCGCGGTGGACGCGGCGACCGGCGAGACCCTCTGGGTGTTCAACCCGAAGAGCTACGAGGAAGGCACGCCGTCGATGAGCGGCCCGTGGACGCAGCGCGGCGTCGCCTGGTGGACCGACGACGCGGGTGACGAGCGGGTCTTCTGGGGCACCGGCAACGGCCGTCTGGTCTGCGTGCGGGCCCGGACCGGGCGGCCCTGCCCCGATTTCGGACCCGACGGCAGCGGCATGGTGGACGCGGCGGCCGGCATCCCCCGCGCCGACCGCGGCGCGCGCGACTATCTCAACGCCATGCTCTACTCGATCAACTCGCCGCCGATCGTCGTGCGCGACCGCGTGATCCACGGCTCGCAAATCGCCGACGTGCGGATCACGAAGGAGGCCCCGCCGGGGTGGGTGCGGGCCTGGAACGTCCGGACCGGCGCGCACGAGTGGGACTTCCACACCGTTCCGAACGGCCCGGACGAGTACGGCGCCGACACCTGGCTGAACGAGTCGTGGCGCTATTCGGGCAACGCCAACGTCTGGTCGATGCTCGCCGGCGACGACGCGCTGGGCTACGTCTACCTGCCGACGGGCACCGCCACCAACGACTACTACGGCGCCGACCGGCCCGGCGACAACCTGTTCTCGGAATCGATCATCGCCGTCGACGTCGAGACCGGGCAGCGGGTCTGGCACTTCCAGGCGGTCCACCACGGGCTGTGGGACTACGACTTTCCGACCCACCCCAACCTGATCGACGTCACGGTCGACGGCCGCCCCGTCCGGGCCCTGGCGCAGGTGAGCAAGCAGGGGTTCGTCTACGTCTTCGACCGCGTGACGGGCGAGCCCGTCTGGCCCATCGAGGAACGGCCGGTCCCGCAACGCACGAACATGCCGGGCGAGGCGCCGGCCCCGACGCAGCCGTTTCCCACCCGGCCGCCGCCCTTCGAATACCAGGGCGTCTCGATTGACGACCTGATCGACTTCACGCCGGAGATCCGGGCGATGGCCGTGGAGGCCGTGGCGGACTTCCAGCTCGGTCCGCTGTTCACGCCGCCGCTGCGCAGCGTCGACGGCGGCGTCCAGGGCACGATTCAGCGTCCGGCGATCGACGGCGGCGCCAACTGGGGAGGGGCGGGCGTCGACCCCGAGACCGGGCTGCTCTACGTGCCGTCGCACAACCGGTTCTCGGTCCTGCACTTCTATTCGCCGGACCCGGCCGCCGGCGCCACCATGCGGTACACCCAGGGCCCGTTCGGCGGCGGCCGGCAGCCGGCGATGCCCCAGGGGCTGCCGCTGTTCAAGCCGCCCTATTCGCGCATGACGGCCATCGACCTGAACGCCGGGGACATCGCCTGGATGCAGCCCAACGGCGACGGCGACCGCTTCCGCCGCCACCCCCTGCTGCGCGCCCTCGACCTGCCGCCGCTCGGCGGCGACGGCCGCGGCGGCCCCCTGGTCACGAAGACCCTGCTCGTCAGCGCGCTCACCGCGGGCGGCAGCGACGGCGGGCCGCGGCTCGTCGCGCGCGACAAGGCGACCGGCCGGATCGTCGGCTCGGTCGACCTGCCGAGCGGCGCCGTCGGGACCCCGATGACCTACCGCGTCGCCGGCCGGCAGCACATCGCCCTGACCATCGGCGGCGGACCGCGGCTCGTCGCGTTCGCGCTGCCCGAGCGGGAATGAGGCCGTCCGGCGTCCGCGGGCGACACCCTGAGCGGCGGGCGGCGTGAGAATCGGCGCACCGCCCACGGCCCGTCTCTTGCATCGGATACGATGAACCATGCAGGGTCTCGCGTTCGTCGACTACGACAACCTCTGCCCCGGCAACCGCTTCGAGACGGAGGTCGAGATCCGGACGGCGGAACTCCTCGATTCGCTGGCTCTCGCGTCGCAGGCGGCGTTTCCGGACCTGCGTGAACTGGACGTGCGTCTGTACGGCGGCTGGCTCGACGAACGGGGCGTTCCCGGCCCGTCCGCCTTGTGGTTGCTGCCGCTGCTTCCGGTGCTCCGCGGCCGGTGGCGAGGACTGATCGTCCGCCCCGCCCTCGCGACGACGATGCTCCAGTTTCCGGACGTCGAACTGCACGGCACGGTACGGCTTCAGGCCAGACCCAGACGGCAGAAAATGGTCGACGCCATGCTTGGCCGGCGCAGATAATGGCGGGCCGTGGCGGGCGTCCCGGCACCGACCCGCGGATCCGGGCGTTCTGGGAGGCGTTGGCGGCTACTGCTCCGTAGAACAACGATTTTGACGCCGACGATACGAATCCCGGTGCGCCCGACCGGCCCGAAGTCCTGGCGCGGGAGGCGGCCGGCGTCGAGGAAACCGCGGGGCCGCGGGGAGCGGCCCGCACCGTCGGGGGGAGGTATGGAATGAGACGCCTGTTTCTGTTGCCGATCACCGTGCTCGCGCTGGCCCTGGTGGCCGAGACCCATGCCGCGCGGCAATCCCGCCCGGCCATCGAGGTGCACCGGATCACCGACAAGCTGCACATGCTGGGGTCCGGGATGGAGACCGGCGGGAACGTCGCGGTCTTCATCGCCGAGAACGGCGTGGTGCTGGTGGACACCAAGCTGGAAGGCTACGGCGAGGACATCCTCGGCCACGTGCGGCGCCTGACGGACAAGCCGGTGACGACGATCGTCAACACGCACGTCCACTTCGACCACAGCGGGTCCAACACCGAGTTCCCCGACACCGTGCACTTCGTGGCGCACGAGAACATCCGGCGCCACTGGGCGCGCACTGACTGCCAGCCCGTCCCGACCAACTGCGACGACTTCCAGGGCGAGAACGCGCGGTATCTGCCGTCGACCACGTTCTCGGACCGCCTGACGCTGTTCGCGGGCGGCCCCGACCAGATCGACCTCTACTACTTCGGCCGCGGCCACACCGACGGCGACACGTTCGTCGTGTTCAAGGCCGCGCGCACGATGCACACCGGCGACATGTTCCTGGGCAAGCTGCTCCCGTTCATCGACGCCGAGAACGGGAACGGCGGCAGCGCGCTCGAGTTCGGCCGCACGCTGACGAAGGCGATCGACGGCGTGCCCGACGTCGACACCATCATCACCGGCCACTGGAACACGCCGCTGGCGTGGAGCGACCTCGTGGAATACCGGGGCTTCTATCTCGATCTGGTCGACCGGGCGAAGCGGGGCATCGACGCGGGGCTCGGCGCCGACGAGGTGGCCGCCGCCTACGTCACGCCGGACCGTTATTCGGACTACACGGCGGCCCCCGGCTACGTCGAGATGATCGTGCGGTACGTCTACGAGGGACGCTGACCCCGCGGCGCCGCGCCCCGCATTGCGCGTATCGATCCGTCGTCGGCTGCCGCGGCGAGGGACACCGCCGCCCGCGGCGCCGATCTCCGCCGAACCGACTCTCCGGGAAGCGCCGGCCGCGTTCCCGGGCCGGCGAAGCGGACGTCTGCTACGATCCTGCCCGTGCCCGGCCCCCTGACCCGTGCCGACGTCGACCGCATCGCGCGGCTCGCCCACCTCGAGCTGACCGAGCCGGAAGCGGAGCGGTTCACCCGCCAGCTCGGCGACGTCCTCGCCTACTTCGAGCGCCTGAACCGGATCGACACCACCGGGGTCGCGGCCACCACCCACCCCGTCGCGTCGGCCCCGGTCATGCGGGCCGACGAACCGCGGCCGTCGATGCCCCTGGACGACACGTTCGCCAACGCGCCGGACCGCGGGGGCGACCGCCTGTTCCGAGTGCCGAAGGTCATCGGCTGATGGATCTGGCCGGGCTGCAGACCATCGCGGACATCCGCGCCGCGCTGCGGGACGGCGCGACCGCGGTCGACGTGTGCGCCCGGTTTCTCGACCGCATCGCGGCGCGCGACGGGGCCGTCCGGGCCTTCACCCACGTCGCCGGCGACCGCGCCCTGGAACGGGCGGCGGCGCTCGACCGGCGGGGGCCGGATGCGGCGGCCCTGCCCCTGCGCGGGGTTCCCGTCGCCGTCAAGGACAACATCTGCACGCGGGGCCTTCCGACCACCGCGTCGTCGCGCATCCTCGCCGGCTACACGCCCCCCTACGACGCGACGGTCGTCGAGCGGCTGACGGCGGCCGGGGCGGTCGTCGTCGGCAAGACGAACTGCGACGAGTTCGCGATGGGGTCGACCACCGAGCACTCGGCGCGGGGACCGAGCCGCAACCCCTGGAATCGGGACCGCGTGCCCGGCGGGTCGAGCGGAGGGTCGGCCGCGGCCGTGGCGGCGCGGCTGGCCCCGGCGGCCCTGGGGTCGGACACCGGCGGCTCGATCCGGCAGCCGGCCGCGTTCTGCGGCGTCGTCGGGCTGAAGCCGACCTACGGGCGGGTGTCCCGCTACGGACTGCTGGCGTTCGCCTCGTCGCTCGACCAGATCGGGCCACTGGCGCTGACGGTGGCCGACGCCGCCGCCCTGCTTCAGGCGATCTCCGGCGCGGACCGGTGCGACGCCACGGCGGCCGACCGGGCGGTCCCCGCGTTCGACTCGGCCGCCGCCGCGCCGGGGCGGCCGCCGACCATCGGCGTGCCCTGGACGATGCTGGAGAGCGGCGTGGACGCCGGCGTCGCCTCCGCGTTCGCGGCGGCCGTCGAGACCTTGCGCGGCATGGGGGCGGCCGTCGTCGACGTGCCGCTGCCGCACGCCGAGTACGCGGTGCCCGCGTACTATATCGTCGCGCCGGCCGAGGCCAGCTCGAACCTGGCGCGCTACGACGGGGTGCGGTACGCGTACCGCGCACCGCTCGACGAAGGGGACGCGACGCTCGAACGGATGTACGGCCGGACGCGCCGCGGCGGGTTCGGCGACGAGGTCAAGCGCCGGATCATGCTCGGGACCTATGCCCTCAGCGCCGGCTACTACGACGCTTACTATCTCAAGGCGCAGCAGGTGAGGACGCTCATCCGGGGCGACTACGACGCCGCCTTCCAGCGGGTCGACGCCGTCGCCATGCCCACCACCCCGACCACCGCGTTCAGGCTCGGCGAGCGATCCGACGATCCGCTGCAGCTCTACGTGGGGGACGTCTTCACGGCCAGCGCCAACCTGACCGGGCTGCCCGCCATCAGCGTTCCCTGCGGGCGGGACGACGCGGGGCTCCCGGTCGGCCTGCAGCTCGTCGGGCGCGCCTTCGACGAAGAGACGTTGATACGGATCGGCGCCGCCTACGAGGAACGGGCGCCGTGGTGGCGCGAGGCGCCGGCCGCGGGTTCGGAATGACGCGGCGGGCCGCGGACGCCGTCCGGCGCGGTCAGTCCTTCCTGGCCGACTGCTCCAGCAGCTCGGGTGTCCGGAGCTGGTCGGCGGGACCGCGCGGGGCGCTCGGGGAGAGGTAGCGCGCCCCGGAACCGAGGCGATCGTCAAGGCTGCGCACCACCGGGCTGCGCTTGCCGATGGTCCGGTGCTTGGTGAAGCCGACGAGGACGCAGAAGCCGATGAAGACGGCGAGAAGGAAGGCGGTGGACAGGCCCAGCCCCTGCAGCACCCCCACCACGATCGACTGAATCTCGTTCACGAGACGGCCTCCGGCAGATCGTAGACCACGAGCCCCTCCTCCACTTCCTCCATGGCCACGCGTTCGAGGCGGTCCGACACCTCCGGCCGCTCGCCGGTCTCCGGGTCGGGCCGCAATTCCTCGAGCCGCGGCAACGCCCCACGCCGCAACTGCTTCGCGCGCTGCGCGGCCACGTCCACGAACAGGAACCGGTTGTCGATCGGCGGCATCGGCTCGTCGGGGATCCGCGGCATCGGGATCGGCTGGAGCGCCGGCTCCTCCCGATCCTCCGATACGCTGTCGAAATCGTCGTCCATGGGGCGCATCGTACTCCAAAAGGGGCCGCGGCGTCGACCGGCGAGAAAGCGCGGGCCGTTCAGGACACCAGCGGAGCGCCGGCCGGGGGCCGCGGGGGCGTCCCGGCGCCGCCGGCCGACCGCGGGCCGGAGACGGGGGCCGCCGCGAGGCGCCCGGGCGGGGCGGCCGCCCGGTACCATTCGCCTCCCAGCAGATAGCGGATCGGCCGATCCCGGAAGTAGACCGTGAGACCGCCGTGGGCGTCCCGGACGGCCACGACGTCGCGGGCGTCCACCGCGGCCATCGCCGTGCCTTCATGCGCAGTCGGGGTTGCGGACATGGTCGACTCTCATACTTCGGCGGCGGGGCCCGAATCACGCGACCCACCCTGCCGGCCCCCAGCCGGCCGCCGACCGTTCGGACAGTATGCACCTGCATTAAGTCCTTGTCAATAACTAAATCTTATAATAAAACACTAAGTATCAATTCTTCGACGTGCCGCCGTCCTGTGCGATCATGAGCAGGCGCGCGGCCGGACCGCGGGCTGACGGCCGGCGGGAGGCCGTCCCGACCCCGCCGGGCTCCGCCGGCTCATCCGACCCATGAAGATCCTGTTCATCGGCGACATCGTCGGAAAGGCCGGGCGGGCGCTCACCCGGCGGGGCGTATCGGCCCTCGTCGACCGGCACGGCGTCGATCTCGTGGTCGCCAACGTCGAGAACGCGGCCGGGGGCAACGGCATCACCCGCGCGATCGGCGAGAGCCTGCGCGACCACGGCATCCAGGTGATGACGTCCGGGAACCACGTCTGGGACAAGAAGGAGGCCCTCGACTACATCGAGCTGGAACCGCGCCTGATCCGGCCCGCCAACTACCCGGCGGGCGTCCCCGGCGCCGGCCGGGTGGTGGTCGCCGCCCGGGGCGGCGAACCGGTCGGGGTGATCAACGTGATGGGCCGGGTGTTCATGGCGCCCCTCGATAACCCGTTCACGGTCGTGAAGCGCGAGATCGCGGCGGTGCGCGAGACCGCCCGCGTCGTCCTCGTCGACTTCCACGCCGAGGCGACGTCCGAGAAGATCGCCATGGGATGGCATCTCGACGGCGAGGTGACGGCGGTGGTCGGCACCCACACCCACGTGCAGTCGGCCGACGATCGGCTGCTGCCGAACGGCACCGCGTACATCACCGACGTCGGCATGACCGGCGCCCACGACTCGGTGCTCGGGGTCGAGAAGGAGGTCGTGCTGCGCCGGTTCCTGACGGCCCTGCCGGGGCGCTTCGACACCGCCCGCGGCGACCCCCGCCTGCACGGCGTGCTCGTGACCGCCGACGCCGCCACCGGACGGGCGACGGCCATCGAACGCCTCGGCCTGACCCCGGCCGACCTGGAGGCGCCGCCGGCCCGGAGCGCCTCGTGAGCACCAATCCCACCCTGCCGTTCGACGCGGCCCCGCCCGTCCGCCGGACCGCCCGGCAGGTCGTCACCGTCACCGAGCTGACCAACCGCATCCGGACGCTGCTGGAATCGGCGCACGGACACGTGTGGGTGGAGGGCGAGCTCGCCAACTGCCGGCGGTGGAAGACGGGCCACCTCTACTTCACCCTGCGCGACGAGAACGCCCAGATCCGGGGAGTGATGTTCCGGGCGGCGGCGCGCTACCTGCGCTTCGCGCCCGAGGACGGCCTGCGGGTCGTCGCCCGCGGCCGGGTCACCGTGTACGGGCCCAAGGGCGAGTACCAGATCGTCTGCGAGCACCTGCAGCCGCAGGGTCTGGGCGCGCTGCAACTGGCCTTCGACCAGTTGAAGCGCCGGCTCGAGGCGGAGGGGCTCTTCGCCCGCGAGCGGAAGCGTCCGCTGCCCGTCCTGCCCCGGCAGATCGGCGTCGTGACCTCGACCGACGGCGCCGCGGTGCGCGACATCCTGCAGGTGCTGGGCCGCCGGCACCGGACCGCCCACGTCGTCCTGTGTCCGGTCCGCGTCCAGGGCGAAGGCGCCGCCGACGAGATCGCCCGGGGGCTCCGGCGCCTCGCGCAGGAAGACGGCGTCGACGTGGTCGTCGTGGGGCGGGGCGGCGGCTCGCTCGAAGACCTGTGGGCGTTCAACGAAGAGCCGGTGGCGCGGGCGATCGCGGCGGCGGCGGTCCCCGTCATCTCGGCCGTCGGCCACGAGATCGACTTCACCATCGCCGACATGGTGGCCGACGTCCGGGCCGCGACCCCTTCGGCCGCGGCCGAGATGGTGGTGGCCGGCCGCGGCGACCTCGTCGCGCGCATCGACCGGCTCGGAGAACGGCTTCGGACCGCCGTCCGCGGCGCGGCGAGCCGGCGGCGCACGCGGCTGCTCGACCTCGACCGGCGCCCGGGGCTCGCCGGCTGGCCGGGGCGGCTGGCGATGCGCGGCCGTCACGCGGCGGGGCTGACCCACGCCCTGGCGCGGACCGCGCGCGCGCGCCTCGGCGCCCGGGAACGCGGCATGCGCCGCCTGCGGCTGCGTCTGGAGGCCTGCGAGCCGGGGCGGCGTCTGGAAGCCGCGCGGACCCGGCTGGTGGCCGCCGGAGGCCGCCTGCACGCGGCCCTCGCCCGGCGCCGCGACCGCGCGCGGGGCCGCGTCGCCGAACTGTCGGGGCGGCTCGACGCCCTGAGCCCGCTCGGGGTCCTCGGGCGCGGTTACGCGATCTGCTGGAGGGGAGACCGCAAGGCAATCGTCCGGGACGCGTCGACCGTCTCGGTGGGAGACGACCTCGTGGTCGGGCTCGACCGCGGGCGGCTCGACTGCACCGTCACCGGCAAGGACGAACCGCATGAATGACGACGTCAAGGACTTCGAGTCGGCCCTCCGCGAGCTGGAGTCGATCGTCGACACCCTGGAGCGCGGAGAAATGCCGCTCGAGCAGTCGCTGGAGATGTTCGAGCGCGGCGTGCGCCTGTCCCGGTTCTGCCACGCCCGTCTCGAGGACGCGGAGCGCCGCATCGAGGTCCTGACCGAGCGCGGCGAACGGACGCCGGCGCCGGACGCGCTCGCCGCCGGCCCGGGGGACGACGGGACGTGACCGGCGGACCGGCGTTCGGCCGCTACCTCGACGCGCGCCGCCGGGAGATCGACGCGGCCCTCGACGCGGCCCTGCCGGCGCCGCCGGCGTGCCCGCCGCCGATCGCCGAGGCCATGCGCTACAGCGTGTTCGCCGGCGGCAAGCGTTTCCGCCCGATACTCACCCTGGCCGCGGCCGAGGCGGCGCGCCCGCGCCGGACGGACTCCCCCGCCCCGGACGACGCCGCGCGGACCCTCGCCCTCGGCGGGGCATGCGCGATAGAGCTGGTCCACACCTACTCCCTCGTCCACGACGACCTCCCGGCGATGGACGACGACACCCTGCGGCGGGGCCGCCCCACGTCGCACGTGGTGTTCGGCGAGGGACTCGCCATCCTCGCCGGCGACGCGCTGCTGACGCAGGCCTTCGTCCTGCTGTCCGACCCTCCGCCGGGCGCGCCGCCGGGGTTCGAGGCGCGCCGGCTTCGGGCCGTCGCGCGGGTCGCCGCCGCCGCCGGCGCAGGCGGCATGGTGGGCGGCCAGGCCCTGGACCTCGCCGGCGCGGGGACCGCGCCGGACGGCGGGCCGGCCCCCGCGGCCGACCCGGAGCAGGCGTTGCGCGACGTGCACGAACGCAAGACCGGCGCCCTGATCAACGCGGCGGCGGTCGTCGGCGCGATACTGGGCGGCGGCGGCGAGGCGGCGGTGCGGGGGGTCGACGACTACGCCGCCCACCTGGGGCTGGCGTTCCAGATCGTCGACGACATCCTGGACGTCGAAGGCAGCACCGACCGACTCGGCAAGACCGCGGGGAAGGACGCCGCCGCCGGCAAGCCCACCTACCCGTCGATGCACGGGCTGGACCGGTCGCGGGCGCTGGCCGCCGACGCCGTCGCCGCCGCCCGCGACGCGCTCGCGGCGGCGGGACTGGGCGGGCGGCTGGGAGACCTGGCGGAATGGGTGCTGTCGCGCACCTCCTGACCGGCGGCGAACGGAACGGAGCCGTGCCCTGATGCCGCCGCGCATCCGCCTCGACACGCTGTTGCACGAACGCGGCCTCGTCAGCTCCCGCACGCGGGGACGGACGTCGGTGCTCGCGGGGCGGGTCCGGGTCGACGGCCGCCCCGCGGCCAAGGCCGGCGCCCTCGTCCGCGCCGACGCCGAGGTCACCCTGGAGGCTCCCGACCATCCCTGGGTCGGCCGCGGCGGCGTGAAGCTGGCGCACGCCCTGGACGTCTTCCGGATCGACCCCGCCGGCGCCGTGGCCCTCGACGTCGGCGCCTCCACCGGCGGCTTCACGGACGTCCTGCTGAGACGCGGCGCCCGCAACGTCGTGGCCCTCGACGTCGGCCGGGGCCAGCTCGACTGGCGGCTGCGGGGCGACCCCCGCGTGCGGGTTCTCGAGCGCGTCCACGTCGCCGCCGTCACGCCGGAGACCCTGCCGGCCGGCCTGCGCCGGTTCGACGTCGTCACCGTCGACGTCTCGTTCATTTCGATCCGCCGGTTCCTCGATCGGCTGCCTCCGCTCCTCGCGCCCGGGGGCGATCTGCTGACCCTGGTGAAGCCGCAGTTCGAAGCGGGCCGCGCGGAGGTCCGGCGCGGCGGGCTGGTCACGGACCCGGACGTGCACGAACGGGTCGTGGAGAACGTCGCCTCCGCCGCCGTTGCGGTAGGATTGAGGCGCGTGGCGACGGCCCCTTCGCCGATCACCGGGGCCAGGGGCAACCGGGAGTTCTTCCTGCACCTGCAGGCCGCGGAACGGTGATGGGCGCCGAAACCGCTCCGGCCGCCGCCGGGGTGACCCGCGTGGGCATCGTCGCCAAGACCCGCCTGGCCGCGGCGGCGCCGGTGGTCCGCGAGGTCGTCGCGTGGCTGGAGCAGCGCGGCCTGCGGGCGGTGGTGGAACGCGACACCGCGGCGCTCGCCGCGCTCCCCGCGCCCGCCGCCGCCGACAAGTCGGCCCTTCCCGAGGCCTCGGACCTGATCCTCGTCCTCGGCGGCGACGGCACTCTCCTCGGCATGGCCCGCCGCATTGCGGCGGCGGCCGCCGACCCCCCCATTCTCGCCGTCAACTTCGGGGGGCTCGGCTTCCTGACCGAGATCACCCTCCCGGAGCTCTTCACGGCGCTCGAGTCGGTGGCCGCGGGCGCGGCCCGGATCGACGAGCGCCGCATGCTGCGGTCGCACACCCTGCGCGGCGGCGCCGCGGCGGGGGAAGGCGTGGCCCTGAACGACGTGGTCATCACGAAGAGCGCCCTGTCCGGCATGATCGATCTGTCGGTGTCGGTGGGCGACCAGTTCGTGGCGCAGCTCCGGGCCGACGGCCTGATCGTCGCCAGCCCCACCGGCTCGACCGCGTACAACCTTTCGACCGGCGGCCCGATCGTCCACCCCCTGGTGAACGCCCTCGTGCTGACCCCCATCGCCCCCCACATGCTCGCCAACCGCCCCCTCGTGCTGCCCGAGAGCGCGGCGGTCCGCATCACGCCCGACCTCGCCAAGCGGCACGCCCGGGCGTACGCCAGCTTCGACGGCCAGACCGGCTTCGAGCTCCAGCCCGGCGACACCGTCGTCGTGGAGGCCGCCCCACGCCCGCTGCGGATGATCCGCGCCGCCTCGCGCCCCTACTATGCGGTGCTGCGCGAGAAACTGGGGTGGGCGGCGCGGTGAGCGCCGGCGCCAAGCGCGTCGCTACGCTCCACTTCCAGCGACTCCTCGACGTCGGGTGCGCCGACGGCGAAAAACGCAACGTCCTCGTCAGGGTGCGCTGATGGGCGGATGGTGGATGATCTGGACGACGTTGCCGTCGGGGTCTTCCAGGTACAGCGACCGGGCGCCGTCACGGTGGGTGCGCGGCCGGGACCGCAGCGGCACGCCGTGCGCATCGAGGTACGCGGCCCAACGGTCGACGTCGGCGGCGCAACCCACGAGCAGCCCCAGGTGGTCGAGCGGGCCGGGTCCCGCCGGGGCGCCGGGACCGGCGCGGTGGAGGGCGAGATTGTCGGCGCCCGACGTCAGATAGACGTTGTCGTCGTCCGGCGCCCATTCGACCTCGAAACCCAGCCGTTCGACGTAGAACCGCCGCATGTCGTCGAACGCGCGCGCGAACAGCGCGAGATGGCGGATCCCGAGATGGCCCGGCCGGTCGGTCACGCTCCCAGTGTATCAGCCGGCGACGGAGCGGCCGCGCCGGCCGCGGGGTGCTGTTCGCCACTTTAGCCTCTTCGGCGGGGGCGGGACACTCGGTGCGGCAGAAGCACCATCTGACCCTGCTCAAGGCGTTCGCGACGCCGGCGGCGTCGCGCGACGCGCGGCTCGCAGTGCTCGGCGAAGGCCCGGAACGCGCGAAGCTGGCGGCGATCGGGCGGCGGCTGGGAACCGCCGGGCGCGTCGACTTCCCCGGATTGGGTCGCCAATGCCGCAGCCCCCTCGTCACCGGCCGCCGGTCCAGGGTCGAGCGCAGACCTCCGGCTTCCGCTTCAGGTAATCGAGCAGAGCTTCCGCCGCCCACTGGTGGCCGGCCGCGTTCCAGTGGCCGTCGTACATCCAGACCGCGTCCTCGGGCGCGCGCCCCCGGCGGATATTGATATGGTCGAACTGGTCGATGACGGGGATGCCCCGCGCCGCGGCCAGGGCGTTCAGGCGGTCGAATGGAGGGTAGCCGCGGGTTCCCATCGTGTGTGTCGACAGGATCGCCAACGACACCTCGTCAGGGCGACGTGACAACTCGCCGCGGCGCGCTCGGGGTCGATGGGTTCGCGGTCGAGGAAGCCCTGACGGTTGGTGCGCGAGACCGTCCAGAAGTCACGATGGTTCGTCCCGCGCACTTCCGTGTCGGGTTCCAACATGCGGCCCACCCGCGGGACGAAACGAACGGGCGCACTCCAGCGCGGGAAGAGCCACTGCCACCGCCGACCACCGCGACCAGCGCCAGAATCAACACGAACAACAGGTTCCTGCCAATCAGGAACGTGATACGGCGGCTCTTCTGCGGATCGGAGGTGAGGAATCGAGGCATCACCGCTCGAATGCAGCAGGGCTTCAATCCCCAACCGAGCTCGACCTGCTCGTCGTGGCCGGCCGCCGGCGTTACGGCTTCGAGGTCAAGCGGACGGAAGCCCCTCGGCTGACCACGTCGATGCGTTCCGCGGTGGAGACGCTCGATCTGCAGCGCCTCGACGTAGTGCACGCGGGGCAGCGCCTGTACAGGCTGGCGCCGCGCGTCCGGGCCCTGCCCGCGGCGCAGCTATCGGCGGAGCTCCGCCCCATGCGCGGGTAGCCCGACGACGTCCTCGCGTCCCTGGCGGGAGAGGTCCAGCCGCGGCCGGCGGGCGGCGTCGCGCCCCGACACCCGCAGGTCGAACGGGAAGCAGGCGGGCGCCCGCAGCAGATCGCCGAGGGGGACGGCGCAGCGGCCGGTGCTCACGAGACCGGCCTCGAGGAGCCACGGGCCGATCTCCGCGCCGGACGCCGCCATGCGCGGCGCAGGGGCGAAAACGCCCCGCGCGCCGGTTTCTTCGAGAACGCCCCAGTCGACGAACGACCGGACGATGCGCGGCGCGGCGCGCGTCACGCTGGTGCGCGCGCCCCAGGTTTCCGTCACGCGCCGGACGATCCGGTCGAGCGCGGCGGTGCGCTGCAGGGCCAGCAGCCGGCCGGTGGCGGCGGCCACGTCCCGGAAGAACGGATAGCCGGCGAGACACAGGCCCCAGTGCAGCGGCAGGCGGTCGCGCCCGGAACGGCCGGGCAGCAGGGCGAGGGCGTCGTCCCGGAGCGGGACCAGGGCCGCGGGGACGCGCGCCCAGACATGGACCAGCACCGTCGCCGTCTTGCCGCGCGCGTGATGCGGCGTGTCGCCGCCGGCCACCTCGCCCTCCAGCCGCCGGACGAGTTGCGACCGCACTTCGGCGGGGGGCAGGCCCGCCGCGGTCCGGTCGGCCGCCGCGTCCAGCCACTCCAGCCGGATCCGCCGGTCGAAACCGATGATCCGGCGCGCCTCGGCGGTCACGGGCGGTCGATCTCCACGAACGGCACGATCACTTCCTCCAGGGCGGCGCCGCCGTGCGACACCGGGCGTTCCGACGCGGGGACGAACGCCGAGCGGCCGGGGGCGATCAGGGCGAGGTAGTCGTCGGGCAGGCCGGCCGGCGGCCACGCGATCGCGCCCGGCGCCCGCGCCGCCACCCGCGCGCGCAGCGCCGGATCGGTGAAGATGCGCACCCGCTGCCCGCGCAGTTCCGCCAGCGCGCCCTCTGCAATTCGGCCCGCGCCCCGCGTCTCGACGTTGCCGTGGTCCGCGGTCAGGAAGACGTGGAACCCGGCGTCGAGCAGCAGATCGAGCAGCGCCGCCGGGAACCCCTCCGCCGTCCACTGGCGGACCTGTCCGTGCATCCCCGCGCCGCCGAGGACCATGCCGTGCATGATCCGGTCCACCGTGTCCACCACCAGGCCGATCGCACGCATCCGGGGGTCCGATGCGAGCTGCGCCACGCGAGGCAGGTCCGGCGCGCCGCGCAGGTTCTTCGCGTAGCCGACCGCGGCCGGTTCGAGCCCTTCGTCGCCCCAGAACCGCCGCCACGCCGCCGGCTCGCGGTCGGTGGTGCGGATGTCCGACGGAAAGTAGAAGGGCGCGCGGCCGGCGAAGCACGCCTGCCGCGACACCATCGTCAGCGTCGGGATCCAGGCGAACAGCGCGCCTTCGCGGCAGCGCAGGCCCGGCCGTTGCGCCGCCAGCCCTTCGCGGACCGTCAGCCACTGGTCGAGCGACAGGCCGTCCGCCACCACCAGCGCCACCTTCGCGCCGGCCGCCGCCGCGAGGCGCCGCGCCAGCAGGCGGGGCACGTGGTGGACCATCACCGGCGGCGCCGGCGGCTGGTTGTGCAGCGTCGAGAAGCGCCGGCCGAGCCACGCGGTGAACGCTGCGTCCACCCGGTCCCGGACGCCGCGGTACCGCGCGCCGTTCTCCGGGGACGCGGGATCGGCACCGGCGAAGCGCAACGCGTTCAGCGCCGCCCACACCCGCGCGAACGCCAGCCAGTCGCGGTGGCCGGCCGCGTCGTCCGGCAGCGACGCCTCGGCCCGGTCCAGCAGGCGGGCGATCCGCCGCCGCCGGTCGCCCGCGGCGTCCGTCCGCACGCCGGTGGCCGCCCACGACCCCGCCAGCGTGCGCGCGGCGGGATGCTCGACCGGTCGCAGCAGACCTTCCAGGAACAGGGTGTCCACGTAGACGCGCACGTCGTCGTGGCCGAAGGGGAGATCCGCCGGCCCGGGGAACGCCAATCCGTACGCCTCGGCCGGCTCGCCGAGCGTCGCCGCCCCGCCGGAACCGCGGAGCGCGCCGCCGCCGGCCGCGCAACGGTTCAGGAAGACCGGCCACCGTTCCTGAAGAAAGCCGAAGAACGCCTCGCGGTCCGGGACGATCCGCGCCAGCGGCCAGTCCGCGAAACGCCCGCGGAGCGCCCGCACGAGGTGACCGTCCAGGTCCGGCGGCACGCGGCGGTCCCGGTAGTGGCGCTCCAGCAGGAGGCGGAGCAGCGCCGGCGCGCCGGTGACCGCCTCGGGCGCGATCCCGAAGACGTGCCGCAACACGAACGCGCGGGTCCGGGCCGCGCCCAGCGGCCGGTCCGGCGCCTCCCGCGCCTGCGCGGCGTACAGCGCGTCGAGTTCGTCCCGATCCAGCGCTTCGACCACCGGCGCGCTCAGGCGCGGGAACAGGTCGGCGAGGCTGAACGCCAGCCGCCGCCCCGCCCGCAGCAGGTCGTGGGGAAGCGCGCCCAGGTCCGACTGCGCGCCCCGCGGGACGACGATCAGCCCCGCCGCCTCGCCGCCGTCCTCCCGATCCCGGTACCGGGATTCGTACGCGAAGCGGAAGGCGACCGGGTCGTCGAACGGCAGCAGATCGAATCCGCGCTCCTCCAGCGCCGCCAGCAGCCCCGCGTCGAGCAGCAGGCCGTCCGGGTCCGCGACCAGCGTCAGCCGCGCGGCGCCCGGCAGGAATTCCCGGAGGATCGCTTCGCGCCAGCCGTGCGCCGCGCCGCCTCGTTCCGGCACGGCGTCATTCCTTCTCGCTGCGCGTCAGGGCCTGGTCGTACCACATCAGCAGCTTCGGGTCCTCCTGCAGCACCGTCTCCGGCACCTTCTCCGCGACCGCGATGATCGTCGCGTAGTCGCGTTCCTGCCATGCGCGGCGGAAGCCGGCGCGGACCGCCTCGAGGCGGAACACCTTGAGGCGGCGGCGGGCGGCGTCCCGGTATTCGTCGAACTCGCGGAGGAGCGTACGGTCGCGGAGTATCTCGAGGTCGGCGGCCTTGTGGGGATCGGGCACGTACCAGCGGTCCTTCGCCGCCGCGCGGAGAGTGGGGGCGTCGCTCTCCAGGTTGCGAAGGTGGCCGAAGGCGCCGGACAGGTAGCCGCGCACCTGCTCGGGGACCTCGCCCCGGCCGCCGCAGCAGAGGAAGTTCTGTTCGAGCAGGTCGGAGAGCTCGATCATGCGCTCGTGCTTCATCCAGCCGCCGAGCTCCCGGATGAACCGCGGGTGGATCTGCTGGAAGGTTTGCGGCTCCTTCTCGAGCTGCTGCTTCAACCACTGGATCGCCGTTTCCTCGTTCCGGACGAACAGGTCGAGCTGGACGATATCCTGCGCCGACAGGCGCCGGCGGTCGTACTCCGCCACCTGCTCGGGCAGGAAGAACATGCCGTCCCGCGCGGGGAAGCGTTGCGCAAGCCCCTCGTGGAACTCGGCGGCGGAGAGCGGGACCGTCACGCCGCGCAGGACGTGGAAGGCGACCATGCGGTCGAACAGCAGATAGCCCTGGCGCTCGGCGATCACCTCGGCCCGCTCGTCCCGGGAGACGAAGACCGGCAGTTGGCGGAAGTGGGTCCGCACGAAGTCCCAGACGCCGTCCGCGGTTCCCGCCGCCAGCCTGAAACGCTCTTCGAGGCCGTGGTTCGGCTTGTAGGCGGAGATGACGAGGTCCTGCTTGACCGCGGTGCTCGTCACCTGCCGGTACGAGCCCTGCCGCTTGTCGAGGGTGCGGACGTCGGCGACCACGAAGCCGGCCGCGAGCATCGCCTCCTGAATGGCGTTCCACACCGCGCTCCGGGAGTTGTGGAAGACGACGGTCATCCAGCGCCCCGGCTTCAGGACGCGGCGGTACTCCGCGAAGCACCGTTGCATCAGGCGCTGGTAGTCGATCAGCGCCTTGTCCTTCTTGCGGTCGACGATCGCCTCCGGCGCGGTCTTCGTGAACGTCCGATGCCAGGATTCGACCAGGAAGTTCAGGTCGGCGTAGTAGATGTTCTCGCCGAACGGGGGGTCGGTGAAGACGTAGTCGACCGAGTTGTCGGGAATGGCGGACTCGCTGCAAGCTGCCGTCGTGACGGCAACGTGTTTTCCTTGCGATAGTTGCAGCTTTATGAACGAATCAGGTATCTGAGCAACTTTACTGTCGAGTCTGTACCAGGGAGAGATTTCGGCCACCTGAGATGGAATGTAGTAGACACCGCTCAGAACTTGGTTTGCCTGACCTGCTTGATTGGCGCGAAATCGATTGAGCACGGACAAAGTCGTAGTTGCCTGTTCGACGAAGAACAGCAGCATGTTCCGCAGCCGGGGGTCCTCGTGCGCGGCGGCCCGCCGCCACAGCGCGGCCAGCGCGTGCGCCGCGCGGGGCAGGAACAGGTGGTGGACGTGCGTGAACCCCTTCGGGGCGAGACGCGAGCCGTGGTACATCGCGTCGATGGGGAAGGCGTCCGTCGGAACCTCCGAAGGCAGCGGCAGGCCGCCGATGCGGTCGAGCGTCGCCCGATCCGCGGCGTCCGGCTTCTTCCGGTGCCGCGAATCGCCGACGGTGTAGACGATCGAGACCGGCCGCAGCCGGATGCGGCGCCACGGCGCGCCGGACGCGGGGTCGGCGAGCGTCTCGAACGACCGTTCGAGGGTCTTCTTGGTCAGCGCGGCGCCGCAGCGCGGGCAGGGGAACCCGCTCCGCGTCCGGCCGGTCCCCTCGTCGAGCGCCTCGTCGATGAAGACGATCTCGCCGGCGCACTCCGGGCACGCGAACACCTCGCTCCACACCGTGTAGTCGATCCGCCCGCGGGTCGTCCCGTCGGCGTGGAGCGTTTCGTACATCCAGCCGACCTCCGCCGCCGCATCGTCGAGGAGCGTCCGGGCGGCGCGGGCGAAGGCGTCGGCGTCGAAGGGCAGGTTGTAGTTGCCGGCGATGAAGGCGGCGGCTGGCGAGAGGTCGCCCAGAACCGCGCGGCGGGCGCCCCACGCCGGCGCGGCCCGGCCCTCCGCCGCCCACTGCCGTTCCAGCCCCCGGCGGTACGCGGGCGGCGCGGTCCCGCACCACTGCGCGGCGACGCCGGTCATCCCCGACCCGCAGAAGCCGTCCAGCACGAGGTCGCCCGGCCGCGTGTAGTGCAGGATGGACGGGACGATCGCCAGATGCGGCACCTTGGTGTGGTAGCCGTGCGCCCGGTAGAGGGGATCGGTCTTGCCGACGCTGACGTCGACCGCGAACGGCTCGCGGTGGTACGGCTGCCCGGCGTCGTACGGCCGGCCGTGACGTTCGACGAACTCGGCCAGGAACGGGTTGGGGCAGGCGGTGTAGTACGGCGGGTCCGACAGCCGGAGGACGTCCGCGTCCGTCCCCGCCGGGAAGTCGGGCCGCCGCCGCAGCGCGGGGAGCATCGCCCGCAGCCGTTCGAGGAAGTGCGCGCGCCGCGCCGCGTCCGACTCGAAGGTCCGGCCGAGGCACTCGACCGGCCCGGCCACCGCGGCGTCCGCGGCGTCCCGCAGCAGCTTCGGCGCCGGGTCACGCCGGGCCACGGCGCTCGTCCTCCCGGTCCCTGCCGCGGCGGGCCGCCTTGAGCGCGGCGCCGGCTTCCGTCAGGACGTAGCGCTGGCCGGACGCCCGCGGGTTGGCGGGGTTGGTCATGGCGACGAGTCCCGCCCGAATCAGCGGGTCGAGGTGCCGTTTCTTGAAGTAGCCGCGATTGGAGACGCCAAGCGCGTCCATGAGCTCGGCCAGCCGCCGGGGCGCGTCGCAGCGCTCGACGATCCGCCATTGGAAGGCCGACGGTTCGGTCAGCGGCTCGTCCCGCCGAGCGTCCGACGCCCGGCGGCCATGCGCAGTGGACATGTCGCCGGACCCGCGTGCGACATGCGCATGTGCAGTGGACATGTGGCCGGACCCGCGTGCGACATGTGCAGTGGACATGCCGCCCACCTCCGGTTCGACTTGGTCAGTGACCATGCCACCGGCCCCGGACCCGACTTGGTCAGTGACCATGTCACCGGTCCCCGACCCGACTTGGTCAGTGACCCTGTCGCCCGTCCCCGACCCGACTTGGTCAGTGACCATGTCGCCCGTGCCGCCGGAGCCTTGGTCCGTGACCAACTCTTCCGAATCACCGCCGACCTGGCCGCGAGACGACCGGCCGGGCGCCCGGGTGTCGAACCGGCCGGCAAGATGCTCGGTGATGCCGTATCGGACGCCCCCTTCGAGCGGACGCAAGAGCTTCTGGACGGCGAGCGCGTCCAGCACCGTCCGGGCCGCGGGGCCGGTCCGTCCCGTGACCGCCTTCGCGTCCGTGAGCGAGACGCTGCCCTGTCGGCAGGCAAGGGCGAAGAGCCGCGCCTGCGCCTCGTCCAGCCGGACGCCGAGCTGCGCCTGGAACAGCCGTTGCTCCTCGCCGAGCAATTCCTCGCGCAGGAGGCGCAACTCGAACGCCTTCCTCGCCTTGTCGTTCCCGATCACCGGCGGCACGTGGCCGAGATTCTGCCAGTTCCGAAAAATCGCGCGCACGCCGGTCCCCGCCTGCTCGCTCAGCCCGATCCGCCGGAACGCGGCGACGAGGGCCGGATTGCGCACGTCCTTCTCGGTCGGGTTCAGGAGCTCGTCGGTGGCGTCGAAGGCGTCGCCCGGGTTCCAGAACAGGGTCCGGTCCCGGAAGAACCGGATCGACGCCTTCCGGCCGGGGTCGCCGTAGTCCTGGTGGATCAGCAGGTTGATGGCCGCTTCCCGGAACGAGACGTAGTCGGGCGGGTCGTCGTCCCGCCGAAGCGTCGCCGGGTCCAGCCGGAAGGGGTGCTCGGCGTGCTTCACGTAGCGTTCGGACAGCACGAGCCACGCCTGGATCAGGTTCTCTTCGACCACCACGCGGTCGATCCAGCGCCGGTCCGTCGTCCAGGAGTCGTACGCGGCGTCGATGAACTGGCAATCGACCACGGGCCGGCCAAGCGCCCGGCGCAGGTGGCGCGGGCGGCCGAAGAGGAGGACGGCCGCACGGGTCGGCGCGAGACCGCCGCCGTGCTCGACGACGAAGCCCCACTCGTGCAGGAACTCGGGGTCGGACACCGCGTGGGTCCTGCCGGGGTTGCGGTCGCCGAACACGCGCCGGTACCAGCGGACGGAATCGGGGTCGAAGAACTCCCCGGCGTCCAGCCCGTCGAGCGGCTGGTCGTCGTACCGGTCCCGCGCGGCGTCCCGCAGGAACCGCTCGATTTCCTCCGGCGTGCAGCGCTCGTCGCATCCGCCGCGCCGAATGAACGACCGCCGGAGGTCGCCGTCCAGGTAGACCGGCTTTTCGTGCCGGGGGGATTCCGGCACGTGGAAGACCAGCAAGATCTTGCCGTCGGTCTCGACCAGGTCCTCGGCGACGCTGACCGTGCGGCTCACCTTGCTGCCCGACCGCAGCGTGCTCAGGAACTCGCCCTGCACCTTGTCCACCTCGACGACGCCGACGACCTCGAACGCGCCGCCGTGGTCGCAGACGCCGAACACCAGCCACCCGCCCGCCGTGTTGGCGAACGCCGACACCGTCTCGTACGCCGTCTTCGGCGCGGCGGTACGGGCTTCCTTGAACTCGACGTCGGACCACTCGTAGCCTTTCAACCGCTCGATTATCTCTTCCCGCATCATCGCCGCTTCCGCACCCTTCGCGTCTCTACTCCAGCACGATCCGCACCTTCTCCGGGTCCCGCCCCTGCGCCAGCGCATCGAGATGATCGGCGAAGCGCCGTTTCATCTCCGCCGGCGTGGCCGGCGAGCCTCCGGCGAGGAGCGCGGCGCGGAGGTCCTCGGTCGTGACGGTCACCCTGGCGAGGCCGGAGAGCGCCTCGGCGACGGCGCGGACGAAGGCGGCGCCGGGCGGGTCGGGCAGCGTGCGCGCGTCGAGGAACGCCTGCACGGCGGCGCGCGGCTCCGGCTGGAGAAGCGCCGACTGCTCGCGGGTGGCCGGGGCGTCGAGGTTCTCCAGCAGGGTGGCGGTCCATTCGGCGAGCAGGGCGTCGATCTCGTCGTCGATGGCGGTGAGCGTCTGCTCGGCGGACGCGCCGGTCACCGGCTCGGCGGCGGGGCGGAAGGCGCAGTGCGGGCATTCGGGCGCCGCGGCCAACTCGTCCCCGGTCAGCGCGAAGCAGGTGGTCAGAGCCGTCAGGCGGTCCCGGATCCCGGTCAGGCGGCGGCGCGGCAGCAGGTCGACGGCGGCCAGCGCGTCGAGCGCCTTCAAGCGTCCGTCGGCGAGGAGGCGCGCCTTGCGGCGGTCGGCGTCGACGCCCAGGCGGGCGCGGGCATGGCTGCCGACGTAGGCGCGGACGTATGCCTGCTTCAGGGCCTCCAGTTCATGCAGCGCCCGCCGGCGGAAGTCGGGCGCGGTCCGCTGTTCGGGGTCGCGGAGCCGGGCGCGCAACCCGTCGCGCGCCCGCCGCATCTCGGCGGCCTCGCCGTCGTCCGCCGGCAGGACCGCGGCCGCCGTCGAAAGGTACGACGCGGCGCCTTCGAGGTCCCGCAGCAGGGCGACGAGCGCCTCCGTGTCGCGGAGCGCGGCCAGTCCCGGCCTCCGGCGCGCCACGTCGTCGGCGCCGTACCGGAAGTTCTTCAGCTTGCCGGGCGACGAGAACGCCTGGAGGGACTCGACGAACTCCTTGGCCGCCGCCAGCGCCGCGTGCCGCTCGCCGCGCTCCACGTCGTCGAGCAGGTTCGCGCCCCAGAAGGGAAGCCCCGCCCGGACCGCCTGCTGCGCGGCGACGATGCGGGCGGCATGGCCGGTCACCGCGGCCTGGAGCGCCTGCACCGGCTCGTCCCGGCCCTGCGCGACGAGCCGCGCCTGCCCCGGACCCAGTTCCAGCAGCTCGAACAGCGCCGTCAGGGCCGGCAGGTCCCACTCCTTCGGGCGCTCGACGTGCTTCAGGTTCACGAGGTCGTCGAGCGGGGCGTCGGCGAGGTCGGCGACGCCGGTGGCGTCGAAGCGGCGGCCGGGAAGGACGAGCACCACGTCCCCCGCGTGGACCAGGGCGGCGAGCAGGACGACGCCCCACTCCGGTTCCAGCCGGGACCGGTCCGGGTCGAGGTACTCGACGTCCCGGACGGCGCTCACGAACTCGGCCCGGTTCAGCACCTGCCCGGCGCCCTTCGCATGCAACCGTTCGACGAGACGCCGCGCGTACGGCGAGCCGCGCGGGTCGAGGCGGTCGCCGGCGAGCAGGCCCAGCGCGGCGAGCACCTGCGCGCCCTGCCGGGTCTTCGACCGGCCGGCGATCCGGCGGAGGGCGTCCCGGACGGCCTGCGGCCGGCTGGCCTGCGTCCAGTACGCCGGGAAGGTCGGATGTTCGGGCGCCTGGTCTTCGAAGTGGGCGGCGAGCGCCGCCGCGCCCGCCGCGTTCACCAGATCACGCACGTTGACCTGCTCGTCGTCCGCCGCCGGCGCGACGTCCAGCCAGTCCGCGAGCGGTTTCGTCCGCCCCTGGCAGGTGACCCGGAACGCGGTCGCCATGCGCCCCCGGAGCCACGCGGTCAGGTCGCGGAGGGCGCCCTCCGCCCGGTTCCGGTAGACGTCCTGCGCGCGGCCGGAGGTGCGCGATGCGAGGTCGAGCGCGGCGGCGCAGGTCCGCAACGCCCGCCGGAACGCGTCGTCCCGGCCCTCGAGCCGGAAGAACACCTCGTCCGCCTTCTTCTCGTCCCGGAAGGGGGGCGGCTCGTGCGGCTGGAGGAAGTAGAGGTAAAAGTCGCGCGGCGGCGCCGCCGTCGACCGCTCGTTCGGCGCGCCGAAGAAGAGATAGCCGAGCCGCGACGCCCGCCGTTCGCGCCACTCCAGCTCGTGCTCCCAGATCCGGTAGCCGGTGACGTAGGTGGCGTCGGCGCACTCCAGGACGCGCCGCAGCGCCGCGTAGTACCAGCGGTCGAGCTCCGCGTCGTCGAGGGTTTCGGCGCGGCGTTCGATCAGGGCGTCGAAATCCTCCGTCTTCTTCAGGTCCAGGTAGTACTGGCGGTTGTCCCGGTTGGCGGAGACGAACTGGCCGTTGACCGTCCGGTGGATCTCGCGCAGCACCGTCTCCACCTGCGAGAGCAGGTCGTCGGCCGGGTCGCCGCCGAGGTCTTCGACGCCCGGCTGGTAGAGGCAGAGGCCGTCCCGCAACTCTTCCGGCGTCGCGCCGAGCGGCGCGTACACGTCGTGATGGGTCAGGCGGTGGACCGACAGGCCGCGCACGATCCGGAGGGCCATTTCCTCGTAGGCGGGACGGGTGAACGCCTGCCGGATGCGCGCCTCCAGCACCCGGCTGCAGTCGATCACCTCCCGGACCTCCGGCACCGCGCGGACCGAGGGGTTCCCGCGCAGCGTGTCCCAGTAGTCGTCGTACGCGATCAGGCCGGGACGGTCGGCGGGCAGCTCCCGGTCGAGCCGGCGCGTCATGGCGCGCGAGAGCGTCTTCAGCACTTCGCGCTTTTCGACCGCCGCGATGCGCTCGAACGTGTCGACGTAGTCGGGGTGCACGGGGAAGAGCCGGACGAATTCGTCCAGCCGCTCCTGCATGCCGCCGTAGCAGCGGGTGAAGGGCGCGAGGTAGTCGCGGACCTGCGCCTGCTGCCCGGCCGTCTTGCGGAGCAGCCGCTCGGCGACGACGTGCTTGACGTCGGTCCGGGCGATCGGCACCTGCTCGAAGCGGTCCTGCACCCGCCGCACGCTGTCCGCCACGTGGGCGAAGCGGTGGCTGTCGAAGATCGCCTCCTGCACGCCGGCGACGAAACGGAAGCGGAGGTCCTTGCAGACTTCGCCGACCTCGCGCAGGAAGTTCAGGTCGAGGACCAGCTCCTGATCCCGGCGGCTCTTGAGGTAGTCGAGCAGCTCGTCGACCACCAGCAGCAGGCCGCGGTCGGGATGCCGCGCGTGGAACGCGGCCATCATCTCCTCGAACGCCTGCTTGTGGTTCGGGATCGCGTCCCGCGCCGGGAAACGGTAGTCGACGCCCCAGCCGGCCAGCGCCTCCTCGAGCTGCGAACAGACGAACGTCCGCAGGTCCATCGTGGTGGCGCCCAGTTCCGTCCGCGCCACCTGGAACCGCCCGGCGATGCGCCGCGCGGCGTCCGCCAGCCCCGGATGCGTCACCGCGTCGCAGAGCGCCGCCCGCTCGGCGACGGCCGAGACGACCGACATCAGGTGCGACTTGCCGGTCCCGTAGTGGCCGACGACCAGCACCCCCTTGTTGTCCGCCGGCCGGTCGAACTGCAACTGCGGGATCAGCAAGGACGCGAGTTTGTCGGCCATCGCGCCGCTCACGACGTAGGTGGCGACGAGCCGCCGCGCCGCCGCTTCCTGGTCCGCGTCGCGGAGCTGGACCACCGTTTCGATCGGATCGAACCGGATCAGGTCGCCGTAGGTCATCGGCGTTCCCGCGTCGCGCGGCCCGGGGCGGCGAGCCGCCGCGCCGCCGCTTCCTGGTCCGCGTCGCGGAGCTGGACCACCGTTTCGATCGGATCGAACCGGATCAGGTCGCCGCAGGTCATCGGCGTTCCCGCGTCGCGCGGTCCGTGGCGCTGTCGCCGCGCCCGGCGTCGCGGAGACGCCCCCCGCTCCGCGCACCGTGCGGGCGCCCGGCGTCGCCGGCCAGGTCGACGATCGGCAGATCGCCGCACGGGTAACGCCGGTGCTCCGGGTGGTTCGGCGTTGCGTAGCGCAGGCAGCCTGCTTCCATCGTTCCCGGCCAGGCGGCAACCACCGTGCGATCGCGCGACACCCCTTGCAGCAAGCGGAGTGGATCCTGCCGAAGGGCCGGGTCGAACAGGATCTCGAGGTGGTCGAGCAGCACGATCTCGTGCCCGCCAACCGCGTCCTCCAGCGCATCGGGCAACGCCAGCCGCCGCTTCCGCGCGGTCAGGTCGAGCAGCCGCCGGGCGATCTCCAGGTTGAGATTCAGGACGCGCGTGCCCGTCCGCGCCGCGACCTCGCGCAGCACCGGCGTTCTCCCGGGTCCGTCCGACGCGACGATCACCAGCCGGTGGTAGAGCGTCTCCGCCTTTCGCACGCCAGCAAGCACCTGCTCGGCGAAGGATTCCGCCGTCACCGTGTCAAAAGTGTACGCGAGTTGGCCGGCTCCGCCCGCCTGCCACCGCCCGGGCAGGCTGCCGTCGGCCGGCGCGCTCACTTCGCCAGCGCCCGCAGCACCTCGCGATCGTCGCGCATGACGTCATCGGCGAGCGCCATCTGGCGCGCGAAATCGGGGTCGTACGGCGTAAGTCGGTACCCGCCGCCCGGCGCCTCGGTCAGGAAGACCGTATCGCCTTTCCTGATCCCGAGCCGCGCCATCGCTTCCTCGGAGAGGATGAGGCCGGACGAAGAACCCACCGCGGTCACCTTGAAGGAAAGCATCGGATTTCTTTCGTTCTACGCCGCCCGCCCGCCACCGCACGGGCAGGCTGCCGTCGGCCGGCGCGCTCGCTTCGCCAGCCCGCGGCGCCTCGCGATCGTCGCGCATGACGTCATCGGCGAGCGCCGTCTGGCGCGCGAAATCGGGATCGTGCGGTCTCGCGCAGCACGCACTCGTAGATGACGCGGCGGTCGTGGAGCCAGTCGGCCATGCGGTCCCAGTTGGCGGGGTCCCGGGTATCCGCTCGCAGTACGGTCCCCCCGAACTCGCTGGTTTCGTCGTTCAGCGCCCTCCGCAACGGCTCCAGGTACGGCTCGACCTGGGACGGCCGGTCTATATCCACGATGCTGGACTTCACCAGGTAGACACCCACGCAGTCGCGGGCCACGTATTGCGAGATTCGCAGGTCGGCCTCGTCGACCCGATGATAGACGTTGCTGCCGGCGTAGTCGTACCTCACTTCGCCGGGATGCTTACCCGCCACGTGGCGCCAGAAGTCGCGCCGGAACTCCCCGAGTGCGCTCAATTCACGCTGCCGTGCGGCCATAAACGTCCTCCTCGCAATCCAAGGAAACGCGAACGCGCGGGCGCCTCAGTTGAACTCCGTGCCGCCCTTGCGCGTCAGGTAGTCGCCGGAGACGCTCTTCAGGATCACCCGCCCGAACTCGGCGGACTCCCGTTCGGCGGCGGGCCGCACCACGACGCCTTCGCGCAGATGCCGGCCGCCGAGCGCGGTCTTGCCGTCGGTCTCCCCGTTCAGCACGGCGGTGCTGAACGGCCCGCGGTACAGGACGGGGACCAGCGGGAACAGGTCGCCGAGCGACGACTCGATCTCGCCCGGGGCGAGATAGCGGCCCTGCCGCGGCTCGCCGACGTAGGCGTCGAACACCCGGAACGCGGGGTTGGGTTCGTCGTAGTGCAGGTCCTGCACGCCGCGCCCGTAGACCTCGCCGAGGACGTAGAACGGCTCGCCGGCCCCGGCGACGCGGGCGCGCGCCGTCTCGAACGCGGCCTCGCAGGCGCGCCACGTGCGCACGTAGAGGTTGTTCCGGTTCTCCTCGTTCAGGATCAGCGCCATGCCGCGGTCGGACATCCCCTTGGAGGTGACCAGCGGGCCGTGGTCCGGATGCCAGCCGAGGCAGCACCAGGTGCCGTGCAGCTTCTCGGTGATGACGACCGGCTCGCCGTCCCGCAGCTCGTCCGGGTACTTCTTGACGTTCTCGATGTCGTAGTGCAGCGTCGCACCGTGCGCCGGCCGCACCGCGCCCTGCATGGCGACGGGGATCGGCGGCTCGTACTTCACCAGCTCCAGCAGCTCCGTCACCGTGTCGCCCTCGGCCACCGGCCGGCCGCGGATCATGCCGTCGCGCACCGGGTAGACGAGACCCTGCGACAGCGCGCCGCGCAGCTTGACCGCCTTGACCCGGTTCTTGCGGCTGCCGGCGAGCTTGCCTTCCAGGCCGAGCTCGGCGATGAGCCAGTCGGGACAGATCGCCCCTTCCGGGACGTAGGCGGCGAGGTCGCCGTCGGCGAACGACCCCTTCCCGACGACGCAGCGGAAACCGCCGACCGCCGCCAGCTCGAGCCGGTCGGCGTTCGGATGCGGTTCGATGCGCAGGGTGTGGACCTTGGATTCGAAGGTGGCCATCGAGTTTTCTCCGCGTTCAGCCGAAACGACCATTATCCCCGAGTTCGCCGTTGCGCTCCATCCTGGCGGCGCACCAGCCCGGGCCGCGCGCCTTCGCCATCGCCCGCGGACCGACACGCACAAAGACCGTGCCGGTGCTTGCGCGGGGTGTTCGTCGCCGCGCGAGAACCCTCGATCCAGCGCACGGATTGACATTCGATCGGTGCGCCTCTATAATGCCCGCAGAGTTTCTTGTGCAGAAACGACGCGGGGCAAACACGAGCGAAGCGGAGGATGCCGACATGGGCACTGCGACACGGACCGTTGGGGAGATGCGTGATCTGCTGGTCACCAAGGCGGCCGAGGACGAAACGTTCCGCGCCCGGTTGCTCGCCGAGCCGAATGCGGCGATCGAGGAAAGACTGGGCCTGAAGATTCCGGCCGGGTTCGACGTCAAAGTGCTCGAGGACGACCGGAACACCGTCCATCTGGTGCTTCCGCCGACGGCCGCGCTCGACGAGGCCGATCTGGAACAGGCGGCCGGCGGGATCGACTGGAGCTACGTCGGCAAGCTCTCCTTCGACTGACCGCCGCGCGGCGGAAGCTCACCGGTGCGGCCGAGGCGGTCTGCGTCCATATTATTAATAATATGTTCGCGAGGACGCGGGACGCAGGTAGACACGAGCGAAGCAAAGGAGGTCGATGTGGGCACTGCGACACGGAGCATCGAGGAGATGCGTGATCTGCTGGTCACCAAGGCGGCCGAGGACGGAGCGTTCCGCGCCCGGCTGCTCGCCGAGCCGAATGCGGCGATCGAGGAAAGACTGGACCTGAAGATTCCGGCCGGGTTCGACGTCAAGGTGCACGAGGACGACCGGAACACCGTCCACCTGGTGCTTCCGCCGACGACCGTGCTCGACGAGGCCGATCTGGAACAGGCGGCCGGCGGGATCGACTGGAGCGGTCGCGGCCGGGTCATGGGAGGCGGTTGGGGGAACCGGAGCGTGTTGGATTGATCCAGGGAACGCCGTCCTCCGGGCGTTCCGTCCTCACCGTCAGCGAGGCGGCGGTTCGGCTTGGCGTCTGGATCGTCGAGGCCGGGCCGCCGTCGTCATCGCCGCCAGCCGCCGCGGGCGGGAGGGAGCGGCGGTGAACCGCAGGAAATTCGTGAAGACCGTGGGCGCGGCCGCGGGGGCCCTGCCGGCGGCCGGCGCCGGGCTCGCAGCGGCGGCGCTCCCCCGGGGGGCCGTCCGCGAGGCCGGCGGGCCGCTCGCCGCCGCCTCGCCGGACCCGCGCTACCGGGCCGCTCCCGCCAGCCGCGTCGGGCGCATCGGCGCGTTCGCGTTCGATGCTTACGGCACCCTGTTCGACGTCTTCTCGGTGACCGCGCTCTGCGACGAGCTCTTTCCGGGCCGCGGCGACGCGCTGGCGCAGCGCTGGCGCGCCAAGCAGCTCCAGTACAGCCTGCTCCGCAGCCTCATGGGCCGGCACCGGGACTTCTGGCTGGTCACCGAAGACGCCCTCGTCCACGCATCGGCGAGTCTCGGTCTGGACCTGACCCCGACACGGCGCGGCCGGCTGATGCAGTCGTACCTCTCGCTGGCCGCGTTCCCCGACGTGAAGCCGGGACTCGAGGCGCTGAAGGACCTCGGCGTGAAACTGGCGATCCTCTCGAACGGCGAGCCGCGGATGCTCGAGGCGGCGGCCCGCGGCGCGGGCATCGACACCCTGCTCGACGACGTCATCAGCGTCGAAGAGGTCGGGGTCTTCAAGGTCAGCCCCCGCGTCTACGACCTCGGGCCGGAGCGGCTCGGGGTGGACCGGTCCGCGCTCGGGTTCGTGTCGTCCAATTCGTGGGACGTCGCCGGCGCCGGCTCGGCCGGGCTGACCACGTTCTGGATTCAGCGCGCCGCGGCCGAGCCTCCCGACGAACTCGGGTTCCCGGCCCATCACGTGGTGACGGCGGTCACCGATCTGGCGGCGCTGGTGGAACGGCAGCCGCCCGCGGCAGGCCGCTGAATCGTCTCGGCTCACCACCGCCAACGCGAACGGAACGGCCGTGGCGGAGCGACGCCGGCCACGGCCCCGTTTGTCCCGCCTCTGGCGCCCCCTGCGTCCCGCGGCCGTTCAGGAAGGCATTCGACCCGGGTCGACAGTCGAGGCGGTATCCGGGGACCCCATCGAACACCGGAACGTGCGGGCCGGGCGAGGAGTCGGCGCCGTAGAACGGCGCGGACTCCTGGAGGGTCGGCTGGCGGCGAGCGGAGCAACGCGCCGCTCTCCGGGCTAGCGGCGCGGTTCGGTGGGGTCGCGGCCGTCGAGGGGGGCGCCGGTGCCGGACGACCCCGCGAACAGCCGGCGGCCGTCGGGGAACGTCACGTCACGGCCGTTGGCCCGCAGGGCGCCGTCGAGAGCCTGATACCCTTCCACCATCACCTCGGTGCCGGGCAGCACCGAGTCCTTCCTCCACCCGCGGCGCACCAGGGCTCCCGGGGGGCCCGCCTCGATCATCCAGTTCTCGACCGTACCGTCGTCCCTGACCACCTCGAGGTGCATCCACGAGTGCGGGTTGATCCACTCCATGCGGGTGATCTTGCCCTGCAGCCGAACCGGCTTGTTGGCGTCGAACTCCGCCGCGAACGCGTGGTGCGCCTCGACCTGGGCGGCGCCCGCAAGCAGACCGATTCCCGCCGCCGCGGCCAGCATGACTCCGTTCTTTCGCATTGCCTACCTCGCTCCTGAAAAAGTGCCCCGGACTTTCACTCCCTCGATCCGTCGCGGCCGACCAGCACGGCGATGCCGCCCTGGAAGAGCGCGCCGGACGGTCACCGCATCGTCCCCTCCGCACCGCCGGCGACCGCCGCCGATTCCAGCTAACGGCCGGCGCCCGATTCCTCGGCGTCGCGGGCGCGCGCGCCGCTCAGGATGTTGGTCATCCCGTAGTTGCCCTCGTGACAGGCGTACTCGACGAGCTCGTACTGCGTCTCGTCCCGCACGAACGTGAACGTCCCCGTCCACGGCCGGGTCCACACCCTGGGGTCGTCGACCGTGAACCGGTACTCCAGGGTGTCGGGACCGGTGCGGGTGTACCGCTCGGTCATCGTCAACGCGTCGCTCGACCCCTGATACGGCGCGCGGCCGTTGAAATTGCGGATCTCGACGACCAGCGTGTCGCCCTCCCAGCGCCCCCGGGCGTCGCCCAGCCACGAGGTGACGTCGGCGCCGACGTGGGGACTGCCGTCGGTGGGGACGACGCGCGTCTCGTGAATCATCTCCCGCTGGATCGCGACGTGGTCCGGCCCCTGCACGATCTGCAGCCCGTTGTTGTAGACGCCCGGGGTCGGGACGAGACTGCGGGTGATGCACCGCACCCACGAGCCGAGGTCCTCGGGGCCCTCCGCGATCGGCCGGCGCGCGGCCCGCGCCGCGGCCAGCAGCCGCTCGCCCTCGGGCGTGCGCGGGGGCAGGCGGCCGTCGGGCGGGTCGATGACCATCGCCACCTGCCGCGACGGCGCGGACCGCACGTAACCGAGGGTGGTGTCGCGCCACTCCGACTCGTAGCCCCAGATGCTGCCGAGGGTCCCGCGCTCGCGCCGCGCCGCCGCCTGCTCCGGCGTCAGCACCTCGACCTCCGCGAGGTCCTCCGGCCGCTCCAGGGGAATGCCGTGCGCGGCGTCGCCGGTCCACACGCCCTGGAAGTCGGGCGCCCCCCACGGGGTGCGGGGCACGGTGTACTGCCGCCGCTCGGTGGTGACGTCGACCGGCGCGTCGATCTCGACGTCGACCCCCGCGAACCCTTCCTCGACGACCGCGAGGCTGACGTTGTCGGGGCCGGCGACGAACGCCCGCCGGGCGCCGGTGCGGCCGCCCGCCGGCACTTCCGGCGCCGAGAGGAACTCCACGCCGCTCGCCCGCAGGTCGTCGGCCGCCGCGTCCATCTCGGGAACCGCGAACGCGAGGTGGTCGATGGCCCGGCCCGCCGTCGCCGCCGGCTCGCCCTCGGCGCGCATCGCCAGCAGCCAGACGCCGCCGAGACGCAGGCCGTCGATGCGGTCGCGCAGCCGCGCGCTCTCGCCCCCGAACCGCGCCTGGTACCAGGCGAGGGTGGCGGCGGGGTCGGCCGCGCTCAGGTGGACGTGGTGGAACCCGAGCGTGTCGCCGTCCTCGACCAGTTCGATGCGGGTGCCCCAGGGGTCGAAGATGAAGCCGTACTTGAACAGCCCCGGCGCGTCGCGCAGGGTCGACCCGTCGTCGAACCGCTGCAGCCGCACCCCCGAACCGCGCACGCCGACCGCTTCGAGCTGCGCCATCTTCGCGGTCAGGTCGGCGTAGGAGAACGAGATGTGGTCGATGCCCGTCCGCTGGCTGCTGCCGAGGGTCGGGCGCGAGTCGAAGACCACCTGCGCGCCGCCGCACGCGACCGCGTCGTCGCGGTCGGCCAACGGTTCGCAATCGAGGTAGCGGGAATACCAGCTGATGGCCTCGGTGGCGTTCGACGTCGTCAGGTGCACGTGGTGGTACTCGGCCGCGAGGGCCGGAGCCGGCAGCAGCAGCGCCGCCGCGGCCGCGGCGGACGGCAGGACGTTTCGGATCCGCTTCATCGTGCGATGCCTCGCTTCGGATTCGCTTCTTCGGGGTGCGGACGGGCGCGCCGCGGTCAGCGGGTGGGCTCCTTGCGCAGGTGCCCGTAGATCAGGTCCTCCGAGAACTCCACGCACTTGTACTCCAGGACCTGCGCGTTGGCTTCGAGACGCCGGTAGAGCGGCATCTCCATGGTCCAGGGGCGGGTGAACACGTCGGGGTCTTCGATGGTCGCTTCGTACCAGATCGCGTTCGGACCCCGCGGCGTATAACGCTCGACGACGCGCAGGCCGCTGCCGGCGTAGTTGCCGGCGCGGTCGAACCACGCCTCGCCGTTGAAGCCCTCGGCTTCGACGACCAGGGTGTCGCCCTCCCAGCGCCCGTGCGACCGGCCCATCCAGGTGTCGAGGGGCGGCGGCTCGGGGTTCTCCTTGTCCATGTGCACGGTGCGGTTGGCGTCGGCGAACCCGTAGACGAACATGATCTTCCGGTCGCCCTGGATGATCCGGAACGGATACGGCAGATAGGTGGCCCGCGGGACCCCCGGCATGAAGCACTTCAGCTCGGGGTCGTCGGTCCACCGGTTCTCGAAGTTCCGCTGCTTCTGCGCGAGGGCGTCCGCGCGGTAGGGAATCTCGTTGCCCACGACCACGCCCTGCCCGGGCGGGATCGCCCCGATGGCCCCCATGTCCGGCGGCCCCGCGCCCGCCCCGTGGTCCTGGACGTCCCAGTGGGCGGTGCCTATCGCCTGCCAGACCCCGTTCAGATCGGGGTTGCCGTCGAAGGCGCGCGGCGCCTCGGTCTGCGCCGCGGCCGATCCGGCGGCCAGCACGACCCCCGCCAGCCACGCACCGGCCCGCGCGCTCTGCCGTTTCGTCATCGTCGTCAGTCTCCTTCTGCCCCCGCCTCCGACACCCTCGATCCGGCGCGTGCGCGCCGGAAGCGCGGCCGGTCCCGGCCGGAACCGGGTCACCCCGGTCACGGGGTGACGGTTATCGTCACGTTCTCGCTCGTCGTCAGCGCCCCGTCCCCGGCCATCGCCCGGAGGACGTAGACGCCGGGCGCGTCGAACGTCGCCCGCACCTCCCACCGCCCGTCCGCCGGCGCTTCGGGCAGCACGTAGGGCGGCGACCACGGGGAGTACGAGTACACGCGGGTGTCCTGCCAGGTCTTCAACTGGCGCGGGGTGAAGCGCACCTTCGACGCGTCGCCCCGGTAGACGATCCACGAGAAGCGCAGCCCCGGCGGGTTTCCCGGAACTATCTGCTGGACGGGCCGGTAGGCGGGATGCGGCTTGCCCGGCTCGGGCGCCGGCGGCCGGTAACTGCCCGACGGTATGCCGTCGTCGCTCGCGAACGCGACCAGGGTCAGCGGCTGCCCGGCCCGCACCGTCCGCGGCCGGTCCACCCCGAGGTCCAGCTCGGGCGGCCGGTTCTCGCGCCACTCGTCGCGGATGCGGCCGAAGTTGGCGCCCATCTCGGTCGCGATGGTCTGCGGGTCGAGCAGGTAGTCGGTGCGCAGCGAGCCGTACGCCCGCTCGGTCCGGCCGTTCGTGGTCAGGGTCCACACCACTTCCCGATCGCCGAAGTCGGCGGGCACCCGCACCGTGAAGAGGAACATGTTGCGCCGCGGATAGAAGTGGGTGGGCTGCCCCCGGTCCGGCCCCCCCGGCTCGACGTGGTTGTCCGGTCCGACCGGCACGTCGAGCTCTTCTTCCCAGTTCGAGTTCATGTAGCCGAAGAACATCTCGTAGGTGCCGTCGTCGTTCTGCCACCACCCCTCGTAGGCGGGAGACACGCTCTGCCCCCGGGAGTACGTGAAACGGGTCTGGGCGGCGGCCGGCGCGGCCAGGACCAGCAGCGCGGCGGCGGCAAACGCGGCGAATCGCTTCCCGGGCGTCGTCATGGCAGATCGCCGACCTCTTGCGCCTGCTGCGACGGGAAGTCCGCCATGCACAGCGGACAGCCGATGAGGTGGTCGCCGAGCTCGAGACCCAGGCGCTCGCGGCGTTCGGCCATCTCGCGCTCGAACTGTTCGTCGGTCAGCTCGAGGGCCTCGCCGAGGTCGATGAACATGTTGGCCACCGACCGGCGCCCGCCGCCCGACCAGTTCCGCGGGTCGGCCACGTTGCGGTTGGCCGCCGTCGTGTCCAGCCAGCCGATGACGTGCACGATGGTCCCCTTCGGCAGCAGCGGGGCGTAGTCGTCCTCGAAGATGTACTGTTTGACCCAGTTGTGGTCGTAGCCCACGCAGGCCAGGGTCTCGATGTTGTGGCCCCAGATCGCCTCCAGGCACATGCGCGTGCCCGGCGCGTGCTGGTGCGGCTCGAACGAGACGATCCGGGTGTGCCGGTCGAGCACCCGGTAGGCGTGCAGCTCCTGCGAAGTCCGGTTCGGCTTGATGTCGATGTCGACGCCGTTCCCGACGAGGGTCCGCGCATGCCGGATCTCCGGCTCGTAGCCCTTCGGGTGCAGCTTGAACGCGAACTTCAGGTGCGCGCGGGTCTCGCGGCCGTTGGAGTGCAGGTGCGCCGTCTCGAGCTCGAGGGACGACCCCGCCTTGAGCAGCCGCCCCGCGTTGTCGGGGAAGATGTCGGCGTTCCGCCCCACTTCGTGGACCGGGAACCGGGTGGCGTCGCCGGGATCCGCCCCGTCGGGGACCACCGACGCGTAGGTCATGTGGTGGAACACGTAGCGCCCGCCCACCGTGTCGCCGGTCCCGTCGGGCGGGATGTCGTTGAACTCCTTCACCTCGACCGCGGCGACGTAACGGTCTTCGGCGAGCCCGGTGGGAACCGTGCCGAGGTTGGTCCACTTGTCGGCGGCGGCGGCCGGCACGACGACTTCGGGCGACTCCAGAATCAGGTCCGGCTCGCCGATCGCCCACTCGTCCTCGTCGCCGAAATCGAGGGGGGGCGGCAGGTCCGCGGGATCGCCGAGGGGCGCGCCGGCGTCGACCCACCGGCCGATCAGCGCGATCTCCTCCTCGCTCAGGGACGGATCGTTCTTGTAGCGCTGAATGCCGATGTCGCGCTCGACGAACCACGGCGGCATGGCGCCGCGCTTGTTGCGCAGGGCGGTCCGGGTCTTGACGGCCCGCGCATAGGGGCGCACGTCGGCATAGGTGAGCAGGGACATCGGGGCCACCGACGCGGGGCGGTGGCACTGCTGGCAGCTCCGCTGCAGGATCGGCGCGACGTCCCGGGCGAAGGTGACCTCGGAGTCGGCGCCGGAGGACGGCGCGGACGCCGCCGGCGCCGACTGCGCGATCGCGGCGGACGGAACCAGAAGACCGAGACCGACGACGCCGGCGACCAGAAGTCCCGAACCACGCATGGCGCTCATCGCAGACTCTCCTTCCGCAAGAACATGGGAATCCGGGTCGACGGCGCCCGGAACCGGCCCTTCAGTATCGCTCCACCGCGGTTCCGTCCGCAAGCGCCGGCGACGGAGATTCCGCGATCCCGGCCTGCACTCGGCCGTCCAGTGTAACAAATCCCGCGAGGAGCCCGCGGGGGAGAAGCGGCCGGCGCCCCGCGGCCTGACCCGGCTCTCCGGCGCCGGCGCCCCGCGGCGCGCGCACCCGCCGCATTCGAGAGGCGATGCATCCCGATCGACCGCGTTGCTCGTCGGTTGCGCATACCCGACGACACCCATCTCACGCCTCGTCAGGCGGGCTTTCCTGCCCGACTGGCGCATGCGCCGCGCTCGGGGCAACGCGGGGGTCCGCCACCGGTTACGATATGACCGACAGGCGCCGTCCGCACGCCTTGTCGGGCGGGCGTTTCCGCCCGCTGGCGCCTGCGCCGCGCCCGGTGCGGCGCAGGGTTCCACCACCCCGGCCGCCGGACTGGCGGCGGCCTCCCGGTGGCGGGCCCGGCGCCGCGCTCGCCCGGGGCGACCCGGTCGGGTCCCGCGTCGCCTTCCCCGAGGTGGGCCCGGCGCCGCGGCGGCCCGGCCCGAAGTCCGACGAAACGGCATCGCCGTGCTCACGTCTCCGCCACCGTCCGGTCCGCGGCTGGCCGCCCTGCTCGGCCCTACCAACACCGGCAAGACCCACCGCGCGGTCGAGCGGCTGCTCGAACACCGCACCGGCATGATCGGCCTGCCCCTGCGGCTGCTCGCTCGGGAGGTGTACGACACCCTGACCGTACGGGCCGGCGAGCGGGCGGTGGCGCTGGTGACCGGCGAAGAAAAGCGGGTGCCGGCGTCGCCGCGCTACTGGGTCTGCACGGTCGAGGCGATGCCCCTCGACCGGACCGTCGACTTCCTCGCCGTCGACGAGATTCAGCTCGCCGCCCACCCCGAGCGGGGACACGTGTTCACGGACCGCCTGCTGCACGCCCGCGGCCGGCGGGAGACCTGGTTCCTGGGCTCGGACACCGTCCGGGCGATGGTGACGGCGCTCGTCCCGGACGCCGCCGTGCGGAGCCATGCCCGGCAATCGACCCTGCGCCACCGGGGCCGCCTGAAGGTCGGCGCGCTGCCGCCGCGCACCGCCGTCGTCGCCTTCTCGACGGCGCGGGTGTACGACCTCGCGGAACGGTTGCGGGCGCGCCGCGGCGGCGCCGCCGTCGTGCTCGGCGCCTTGTCGCCCCGCGCGCGGAACGCCCAGGTCGCCCTGTACCAGAGCGGAGAGGTCGACTATCTGGTGGCCACCGACGCCATCGGCATGGGGCTCAACCTCGACGTCGACCACGTCGCGTTCGCCGAGCTCGTGAAGTTCGACGGCCGCGCCAGCCGGAACCTCGACCTGGTCGAGCTGGGCCAGATCGCGGGCCGCGCGGGGCGGTACGTGAACGACGGAACGTTCGGCGTCCTGGCCCCGACGGAGAACCTCGCCCCCCGCGTCGTCCAGGCCGTCGAGAACCACCGCTTCCCGGCCGCCCGGAGCATGATGTGGCGCAACCGCGAGCTCGACTTCACCAGCCTCGAGGCCCTCGCGGCCTCGCTCCATCGACCGCCGCCGCGACGCGGGCTGCGGCTCGCCGCGCGCGGCGCCGACCGCGACGCCCTGCGCAGCCTCGCCCTCGACCCCGTGGTCCGCGGCCGCGCGGGGACCGCGCCGGGGGTCCGGCTGCTGTGGGACGTCTGCCAGATCCCGGACTACCGGCAGCTCGCGCCGGAGGACCACGCCGCGCTGCTCGGCGACGTCTTCCGGCAGTTGACGGGCGCGGCGGGCCGGCTCTCCGCGGACTGGATGGCGGAGCGCATCGGCCGTCTCGACCGGACCGACGGCGACGTCGACGACCTGCTGATGCGGCTCGCGTTCATCCGTACCTGGACCTACGTCGCCCACCGCCCCGCGTGGGTCGCCGACCCCGGGCACTGGCAGGGGCGCACGCGGTCCATCGAAGACCGCCTGAGCGACGCGCTGCACGAGCGGCTGGTCGATCGGTTCGTCGATGCGCGGCGCTCCGCGCCGCGGGCGGTCCCGCCCGCGGGCGACGCCCGGCGGCGGGACGCCGGTCCCTTCGCGGTCCTCGCCCGGCTCGCGGCCGCCCCGGCCGCGCCGGCCCCGCGGCCCGCGGACCCCCTGGAGCGGCTCGTCGACGCGCCGCATGAAGATGTCGGGATCGACCCCGCCGGGCGCATCCGGTTCGCCGGACGGGCCGTCGGCCGACTCGTGCGAGGGGCCGACATCCTGCGTCCGAACGTGGTGCTGGCCGACGGCGCGACTCCCTCGCGAGGCCTGCGCCACCGCGTCGAACGGCGTCTCGCCGCGGCCGGCCGCGACCTCGCCGGCGAGGTGCTCGCCCCCCTGCGGGCCGACCGGCTCGGGGAGCTCGGGGCCGCCGCGCGCGGCGTGATCTACCAGATCGAACAGGGCCTGGGCACCCTCTTCGCCCGCGAAGCGCGCGCGCAACTGCAAGCCCTGACCCCGGCCGAGCGCCGCCGCCTCGAGCAGGCGGGCATCCTTTTCGGGCTGCACGTGGTCTATCTGCGGGAAGCGTTGAAGCCGGCCGCGGTCGCCCGCCGGGCGGCCCTGGCGGCGGCGTTCTGGGGCGCGGCGGAAGCCGTCCACCCCCCGGCGTCCGCGGTGTCGATGCCGGCCCGCCCGGACCGGCCGGCCGGCCTCTACGCGGCCGTCGGCTTCCCCGTGGCCGGCGCCCGCGCCGTCCGCGCCGACGTGCTGGAGCGGCTCGTGCGCGAGCTGCGGCGCCTCGCCCGCCGCGGCCCGTTCGACCCGGACGGCGCGGTGCGCCGGCGGCTGTCCTGCCCCCGCGCCGACGTCCGGCCGGTGGTCGAGGCCCTGGGCTACCGGGACGCCGGCGCCGGCCGCGTGGCGCGCCCGCGCCGCCGCCCCCCGGCGGCGTGACGCCCGGGGCGAGCGCCGCCGCCCTCCGGACCCGGATGCGGGGACAGAACTGGTTTCTCCGCCGCCGGGCGCGGTTCACCGCCGCCATTTTCACGGCCGGCGGCTCGTGGGTTGGCTCGTCGTCCCCGGTCTGACGCCCGGGTTCTCGCACGCCACGACCGGAACCGCCACGGGGTCCCGGCGGGCCGCGGCGAAACGGCGGCCCGGCCGCCGAGCCGGCGTACGCCGCACCGGCGTCCTGGCGAGAGGACTACCGGCGCATCCGCACGCGGACGGCGCCCCGGTCGGCCTCGATGCGCAGCACCGGGCCGCCGCCGTTGACGTCCCCGCGGAAGGCGCCGGCGCCCTGCGATTCGAGCGTCGGCAGGTCGCTCGAGAATCCCGACCGCCGGGTCACGGCGGCGTCGATGGTCACCGCCGAATCGGCGGCGAGTTCGACGTCGAGGTCGCCCCGGTCGATCTCGACGGCGGAGTCGTCCTCGACGGCGAGGTCGCGCAGGGCCACGCTCGTCCGGTGGGCGTCGAGCTGCAAGCCGCCCCGCAGCTCCTCCAGCACGGCCTCGCCGGCGCGGTCGAGTTCGACGGCGATCGAGCCGGCGAGACCGCGCGCCCGCAGCGTCCCCCGGTCGAACGCCAGGGTCACGGCCCCGGCGAGGTCGCGGACCTCGACGTCGCTCCGGTCGAGGTCGAGCAGCAGGCGCCCCTCGAACCCCTCCAGCGTCGTGTCCGCGCGATCGACGTCGAGGTCCAGGTCGATCTGCCGCGGGGCGCGGATGTCGTAGTGGACCCGCGCGGGCCGGCGGCCGCCGAGACCGCCGAACAGCCCCGGCCGCGCCGCGCCGCTCCGGTCGTGGTCGGTCCGGATGCGCACCGACCGGCGGTTGCCCCGCACCTCGATGGAAACGGCGTCCACCGCCTGCCGCGCCTGGTCGGCGTCGACGCCCCGGGGCGGTTCGATGCGCGCGACGATCTCCGCCGACGGGCGGTCCCAGGACGTCAGCCGCACGCTCCCCCGATCCGCCTCCAGCGCGAGGCGTCCGCCGGGCTGCAGCTCCAGGGTCCGCTCGAACGTCCGTTCCTGGGCCGCGGCGGACGCGGCGAATCCGCCGGCCAGACCGGCCACCAGAAGCACTCGACAGGCATGCGGCATGGTCTCCTCCTCCTTACGGAAAGACAGGTCTCCGGGAGATTATAGGAACCATCATGTCTACGGCATTCCGATCCACCGGGTTCCCGGCCCGGCCGCCGGGCGCTCGATCGACCCGGACACGGGGCGGATCCGCGGCCTGGCTGGCCCTCGCCGCGCTGCTGCTGTCCGGCCCCGCCGCGGCGCAACGGACCGGGGAACCCGGCGACGCGCTGCGGGTCTGGCTGGTGACGGCCGGCCCCGGCGACGCGGTCTGGGAGCGCTACGGCCACAACGCCCTCCGGGTGCTGGACACGCGCACCGGACGCGACGTCTCCTACAACTGGGGCGTCTTCGACTTCCGGCAGGCCGACTTCGCCGCGCGCTTCCTGCGGGGCCGCATGCTCTACACGCTGGCGGTCATGCGGACCGACGTCATGATCGACCAGTACCGGGAGGCCGACCGCGAGGTGACCTTGCAGGAGCTGGACCTCACCCCGGCCGAGAAGTCGGCGCTGCGCGCCGCGGCCCGCGAGAACGCGCTGCCGGGCAACCGCGACTACGCCTACCGGTACTTCCTCGACAACTGCTCGACGCGGGTCCGCGACCTGCTCGACCGCGTGCTCGGGGGCGCCCTGCGCCGGGCGTTCGCGGGGCGCGCGACCGGCCTCAGCTACCGGGACCACACGCGGCGCCTCGCCCAGGTCGACCCGCTCGCGCTCACCGGCGCCGACCTGCTGCTCGGCGCCCCCGCCGACCGGCCGATCTCGGCGTGGGAAGAACTGTTCCTGCCCCTGGCGCTCCGCGACCGCCTCCGCGCGGTCCGCATCACGCGCGGCGGCGAGACCCGGCCGCTGGTGCGGGCCGAGGAGGTCGCGGCGCCGTCCGCGCGCCCCCCCGAGCCGGCCGAGCCGCCGGCGTGGCTCGGCCGGCATCTGGCCGCGGGCCTGCTGCTCGGGGTCGTGCTCGCGGCCGGGGGGAACCCGCGGGTCCGGCGCTCGGCCCGGCTGCGCCGGAGCATCCTCGCCCTCGCCGCCGGCTGGTCGCTGGCGGCCGGCGGCGCGGGCGCCGTCCTCCTCCTGCTCCTGGCGACCGACCACACCTTCGCGTGGTGGAACGAGAACCTCTTCCTCTTCAATCCGCTGCCCCTCGCCGCGGCGGTCCTGCTGCCGCTGTCGGCCCGGAGCGAGACCTGGCGGAGGCGCGCCCGCGCCCTCGCGGCCGCGGTGGCCGGGCTGGCCCTCGCCGGCCTCGTCTGGCAGGCCGCGCCGGCCTCGACCCAGCGCAACGCGGCGTTCCTCGCCCTGGCCCTGCCGCCCCACCTGGGCATCGCGTGGAGCCTCCGCCGGCGGACGCCGAGTGCGCCGGCGGGCGAGGAACGCCCACCTGACAAGGCGTGAGAAGGCGCCGAACCCGGACGGGCGGCGCGGCATTCCGAAATCAACCCGGACGTAACCATCTCGTAATTCATCCGTCACCGCGGCTTCATATTAACCTGGATTATTCATGAAGGTTGAGCGTGAGGTCCAGGCGGGCCACGCCCGGCCACGAAACGGGGCGTCGGACGCGTCGGTGCACGGGACGCGACGCGTGGAACAGCCTTCACGGGGCTGGCGGGTGCGGATGGGCGGGTTCGGGGCGGCCGAGGCCGGGCAGTCAGGCGTACGCGGGGTCCGGCGGGTGTGGATGGGGCGGGTTCAGGCGAGGCTCCGCCGTCGCGGGCGGTGCTGTCCGGGCCGCGCGCCGCGCGGGTTCGGACTACCCGGCGCGGGCGCCGAGGGCCATCGCGATATGCCGCCACGCGTGAAGATGCGGCGTCCCCCGGGGCAGATGCAGGACGATGCGGCGCACGGAGCCGACGACGTGCACGCCGAGCTTCAGCAGCCGGTTGCGCAGCCACGTCACCTGGGTGCGGGCACAGCCGGTTCGCGCCGCCCGCAGCCGCAGTTCCTGCATGAGCACGTACGCGGCAGCCGTCAGCAACACGCGCAACTGGTTCGCCAGGAACCGGCAGCAGCTCGTGCGGTCGATCTGCAGACCGTCCAGCAACTCCTTGATCCGGTTCTCGACGTCGCCGCGGGCGCAGTAGACCTTTTCATAGACGAAGCGCGGATTCTGCGGGAGATTCGTCACGACGAAGCGCGGATTGTCCCGCGGCTCGCGGCCCGGATGCCGGACCACTTCGGCCTTGATCACGACCCGGCGTTCGCGGTTCCACGTGCGGGCCGCGTAGCGGGTGTCGGTATAGACGTGCTCGGTCCGGCCGCTGGCCCCGCTCTGCGCGCGGGCTGCCGCCATGGCGGATTCGGCCTGCCGCACCAGCACCGCGTTCCTGCCCATCGCCACCACGTAGTCGAGTCCCGGTTCCGCCTCCAGGAAATCGAAGACCTCCGGGGTCGCAAAGCCCCCGTCGAGCCGGACGAGAAACTCTGCCCGCGGAAACGCCGCCCGCAGCATCGGCAGCAGCCGTCTCAGCAGGCCCGGGCTCCCGTCGGCCGCCACCGCATTGCCCGGCCGCAGCACCGCCGCGCACAGATACTGCTCCGTCTCGTCGTTGAAGGTCAGGAACGCGAGCAGCGGCAGATAGCACCAGCCGTCGTAGTGTCCGTTGAAGAACGAGAGCTGCTGCGCGCCATGCGTCAGGTCGTCGGTCGGGTCCAGATCGATGGTGATGCGCCGCACCCGCCGCCCCAGCCGGCGCCGGTGTCGCTCGATGACGCTCGCCGCCAACCCCCGCGCCATGCGATAGAGCGCGCCGCGGCCCGGGCTGTTCTCGAACCGCGAGATCGTCGGCTGCGACGCCAGCGGCGTGCCGGCCACGGGGTCCCGTCCGAGCAGCAGCTTGTGAACGGGGTCGTCGGCCAGGTCGTCGGCATCGTTGCCGTCGGGGTGGCCGCACGCGATGCCGAAGACCCGCTGCCCGACCAGATCCGCGAGCGTGTGCCGAATCTTCTCCGGGTCGCGCCGGTCGGCGAGACATCCGGCAAACGTCTCGACGAGGCCGTAAACGCGCTCGGCCGCCTTGAGGAGAACGGCGCCGCCGTCGGAACTGGCGTGCTCGCGGTCGAACGCGGCGACGAGGGGCTTGTCGAAGAGTTCCGGGAACAGGACAGTCTGTGGTATGGTGTCAGGTGTCACGCGGGGGCCTCCGTTGTGGGCTAAACGCTTGCTTTCACAACGTTTATACCACACGGAGGCTCCTGTGTCTCCCCCCGAACCACCACCTTTCATGAATAATCCAGGTTAATATCGTTGCACCCGTGGCCTTCACCGATGGCGGCCCCTCCGCCGAACGGCGGGCGGAACGGGTTACGCGAGACTTTCGCACGGAAGGAGACGACCGTCGATGCGACGCAGAGCCGACACGCGAAACGAAACCCCGGAACGGCCGCGGCGGGCCGCGGGAGTCCTCGCCCTGCTGCTGACGGCGGCGTTCGCCGGCGCGGCCCCCGCCGCCGCGCAGACGAAGAACGTCATCCTGTTCGTCGGCGACGGCATGGGCGTCTCGACGGTGTCGTTCACCCGCTTCGGCGTGGTGGGGGTGGACGGCCGGCTGGTCATGGACCAGTTCCCCTACACCGCCCTGTCGCGCACCTCGACCGCCGACCACATCACCCCCGACAGCGCCGGCACGATGACCGCCATGACCACCGGCGTGAACACCAACTCCGGCGTCATCGGGTACCCGCCGACCACCGAGCGGGCGGACTTCAACGGCGACGGCGACGGCGTGCCGCTGACCAACGTCGCGGAGCTGGCGAAGGGCCGCGGGTACTCCGTGGGGATCGTCACCACCGCCCGGCTCACCCACGCCACGCCCGCCGCCGTCTACGCGCACGTCAACGACCGGAACCTCGAGAACGACATCGCCGCCCAGCTCGCTCCCGGCGGCCCCGGCTACAACCGCCGGCTCGGCCCGGGCATCGACGTGCTGTTCGGCGGCGGCCGGCAGTTCTTCCTGCCGGCCGGCATGACCGACGAGGAGGGGAGCGCCGGCCGGCGCACCGACGGCCGCGACCTGCGGGCCGAGTTCCGGCGGCGCGGCTACGCCTACGTGTGGAACCAGACCGGCTTCGACGCGCTCCCGGCCCGGCCCGGCCGCGTCATCGGCCTCTTCGAGTCGAGCCACCTGGAGTACGAGTTCGACCGCCCCTCGGACCAGGGCGGCGAACCGAGCCTGACCGCGCTGACCCGGAAGGCGATACAAACCCTCGAGGGGATGGGAAAACCGTACTTCCTGATGGTCGAGTCGGGCCGCATCGACCACGCCCACCACGACGGCAACGCCTACCGCAACCTGCACGACACGGCGGAGTTCGACGAGGCGATCGGCGCCGCGACGTGGGAGGTCGACCTGCGCGAGACGATGATCCTGGTCACCGCCGACCACAGCCACGTCTTCACGCTGGCCGGCTATGCGATGCGGCCGATCGGCGACCTGCGGTACACGCCGACCTCGGTCCCGAGCGCGTTCGCGGACCAGCCCTACAACGGCATCTTCGGCACCGTCTACGACCTGGACCGCACCGGCGCGATCTTCGAGGTCGGGGACGCCAACGACGTTCCCTACACCATCCTCGGCTACGGCAACGGCCCCGGCCATCGCCCGGGCCCCCGAGTCGATCCGAACGTGGACGCCACTCCGGGCTACCGCGGCGACACGCCGGCGAACACCGCGAGTCCCGCCTACCTGCAGGAGGCCGCCGTCCCCCTGCTCTCCGAGACGCACTCGGCCGAAGACGTGGCCGTCTACGGCATCGGGGCCGGGTCGGAGGTGGTGCGCGGCACCGTTCCCAACACGCGGATATTCGACTGGATAGTCACCGCGATGGGCCTGGACGGCCTGCGGCGGTAGCAGCCCGTGGTGGAACCCCGCGTCGCACCGCGCCCGGAGGGCGCCAGCGAATGGAGGCGCCCGCCTGACAAGGCGTGAGAAGGGCATGTCGGGCATCTTCAACCGACGACAACGCAGTCAGGCGGGATGCATCGCCGCTCGAATGCAGCGGGGCGTTACAATGGGTCAGAGGAAGACAGGGTGGCGCCGGGCACTCTCCCGGGCCGCGGTGTTCGCGGTCGTGGTTCTCGCGGCGGGTTGCGCTCGTGCGCCGGCATCGGGCGGCGACCGCTCTCCGTCCGGGACCACGGCGGCGACCACCGCCCCCCGCGTCCCCGACTACCTCCCGCCCGGCTTCGAACCGCTCCGGGTCGCCCCGGCGCTGCCGCCCCACGCCGACGCCCTCCCCGTGCTCACCGCCGTCTTCACGCGTACGGCCGGCGCCGCGGTCACCCGGCAGGTGGTCTCGCGCACCGCGGACCGCGTCCACGTGCGGACCGGACCCCCCGGCTCCCCCGAGTGGCTGTTCGTCCGGAACCCCGTCGACCCCCGCCGCGCCGCCGGCTATCTCGTCGACCACCGGGAACGGGCGGTGCTCGTCTACGACGACACGGCGCTGGCCCGCGAAGAGATCGCCTCGGGATGGCGCGACGTCCTCGCGCTCGGGGCGAGCGCGGATCTCATCGACGGGCTGCGGCCCACCGGCGGGTCCGAGGGCATCGCCGGCGCCGCCTTCGCGCACTACGCCGGCGGCAGCGGCGACGTCCGGGTCGAGGCGTGGTGGAACGACGACCTCTTCGTGCTCGGCCGGCTGACCCGCACCATCGGCGGCGTCGTGGAGACCTTCGAGCTGACGGAGATGACCCCCGGCGTCGACCCGGCGCTCTTCGCCGACCCCGGCGCCCGCCACCCCGACTACCGGACGGAGGACGTCGACGACTGGGGCCAGAATTACTGAACTCCGCCGCGCCGCCGCCGCACCGCCCCGCCCCGTCGGGCCGGATCTGCCCCCCCACGGGCGCCGCGCGCGGACGCCGCCTCGCAGCGGGAAGGCCGAATGCGGGCGTCGCCCGCACGCAAGAGGGATGCGCGGACGGACCCTCCGCGCCGGCCGACCGCCCCGACGAGCCGGTCGGACCGCCGCTGCGCAACCCCGTCCGACGCCGCCCTCGATGCGGCTCACGGCCTTGACCGCGTCCGGCCCGTGCGTGCCGATGCGTGCCCGGACCCCTTCGGACGCGGCATGGTAGTATTTTCGGTGAGACTTCGCGGGCGCGGCAGGCGGGACGGCTCGCGCCGACGCCGCCCGTGGCGGATCGGCGCACGGGTCTGCCTGCGCCGTCCATCTTCGCAAGTCATCGACTCTGCACCGTGTGGGCCGCTAGCTCAACTGGTAGAGCAGCAGACTCTTAATCTGCGGGTTCGGGGTTCGAGTCCCTGGCGGCTCACCAATAAAATCGACAACTTGCGGGGGTCGGGTCGCCGTGCCCCCACGGTGGGCATCTGTCCGGCGATGCCCAATCACGCCCCCCTGCACGTTGTGGTCGATGACCTGTTCCGGATGCCGGTTTCCAGCGAACTCCCGACACGGGGGGCAGGACGCCTGCGCAGAACCCGATCGAAGGCGCAGTGTGAAAGGAGATGGCGCGCCCGGAGGGATTTGAACCCCCGACCTACGGGTTCGAAGCCCGGCGCTCTATCCAGCTGAGCTACGGGCGCGCATGGAGTAAATCGACGACGACGGCTCGCCCGCGCGGGCAGCCGAAACCGCCAGCCGCTGCCACCACGTCCGCGCCGCCCGCCCGCGGGGGCGAACGAACGACGACGGCGGCGACGGCGAGCACCGCATCGCCCGCCCGCGGGGGCGAACGCGCGGCCGAAGCCGCGAACGGCGCCACAGCATACCACCGCGGACGCCGCCCCCGCGGATCGCCAGGGCGTCGACCGGGCCGGGCCGGCGGATTCGTCCCGGCGGCGCGGAGCGAACGGACTGGAAGTCGAGCGGACCAGGCAACGGCCGGCCGGAGGTCGGCCAGTCGTCGCGGCCGGCCAGAGGCCGGATCCGCGTGTTCAGGTTGCCGCTGACCAGCCTTGCGCGGGCGCCGCCGGCGGGCGCGCGAGGCGCGCCGGCTACTCGACCTTCAGGTCCGCGGACACCGTGGCGAGCAGATCGTCGACCGCCGCGCGCACATCGTCGGCAACGCGGCCCCCGGCGTCGGGGTCGAGCGCCGCGCCGACCCGGAACCGCAGCGCGTGCCCCGCGCTCGCTTCCAGCAGCCGGGGAACCAGATCCGCCAGATCCTGCACCCCGGACGTTTCGAGCAGCACGCCGGCGGCCGGGGGCGGCGGCGGCGGAGCCGGTTCCGCGGCGGGCCGCGCGAGCCGAAGCTGGCCCGCCTCGTCGTAGCCGCAGGTGACGGGGGCGCCGCCATCGACCACCGTAAGCCAGCGGCTCTCCACGCCGGTCCGGATGCCCTCGCGGACCAGGCCCCAGGGAAGCGTCCGGCCCCGCGCCTGCGACAGCGCCCGCGTGAGCGCGCTGCCGTTGGTCCGGCCGTCCCGCCACGCGCCCGGCAGGGCGTCGGCGGAGAGTTCCTGCGCGGCGACCGGGTCGGGCCGCGGACGGAGCACCGCACCGTCGTCGAGCGCCCCGTACGGGATCGTTTCCCGCCAGACGGAAGTGGGGCCGCTGACCAGCCAGACCGTGCCCCGCTCGACCGCGGCGCGGACCGCCTCCAGCACCTCCCGCTCGGCGCAGCGCGGCACGACGTACGTCTCTTCGTAATCTTCCCGCGGCACCGCGACCGCCCGTCCGCCCGCGAAGTAGCCGCGCAACGCCTGGAGCGTCAGTTCCTCGCCCGTCCACAGATCCGACAGGACGCCGGGGGCGAGCAGATGCTCGGGCAGGCGGCTCAGCGCCGCCCTCGCCGGCAGCGCCACCTCGAGCAACGGGTCCTCGCGCGCCTCCGCGTCCACCTCCTCGCGCCACCAGGTGCGGGCGCTGCCGTCGGGACGGGCCAGCCGCGCGACGAACAGCCCGCGCTCCACCCCCTGCAGCACGGTGTCGAGGACGATCTTCGGACGCAGCAGCTTCGGCAGGCGCGGCGCGCGGGCGAAGGCGCCGGCCAGATCGGCCACGCGCCGGGCGTCCTCGTCGTCGCGCCACAGGTCGTAGGGGCCGTCCGGCAGCAGCGCCTCGGCGTCGACCGCGGTCTCCCGGATCCGCGCCCGCTCGTCGTTCTTGATCGCGGGGAAGAGCGGCCCGCCGGCCGCCGGCAGCTTGAACGCGTGCGCCGCGTTGGCCTCGTTCACGGTGACCACCACGCCGTAGGCCTGCCGCACGACGTCGGGCGCCAGCCGGCGGGCCTCCTGCAGCCGGCGCCGCAGCCGCTCGCCCCGGATCGGATCGACGGCGTGCGCGTCGAGCTGCCGCTGCACGTCCTCCCAGCCGAGCAGGGCGCGCACGGCGGCGCGGGCCGCCTCCAGCCCGTCGCGCGACGGGACGGCGACGACGACCGCGTTGCGGTGGACGCGCGGGCGGTCCGGGCCGGTGGTCTGGTCGAGGATGCGGACCGCCCCGGCGCTCGGCTTGCCCGACTCCGACGCGGCGGAGGCGCCCAACACCACGTACCGGAAGCTGCCGTCGTCGCCCACGTCGCGCGGCGACGCCGGCAGCAGGTGGACGGCGGCGCCGGCCGCCCGGGCGCCGTCGGTCAGGGGCTTCGCGGCCCGGACGGTCTCCTCCAGCCGCGCCTCGACCTCCTCCCCGCTCACGCGCTGCCGGTACGCCTCGTCGTGCATCTGCCGGAGGTTGGGGCGGTTGCCGAGCCGCCACGACTTCGGCAGCGCCGCGTCCGGCTCGTCGACGCCGGCGTCCTCGTCGTCGAGGAACCACGAGATGTCGCGCCAGCGCCGCAGCCCCTTCTCCAGCTCGATGGCGTCGGGCGCGCCGCTCCCCGCCATCCGCACCAGCTCCGGCGTGTACGCCTTGCGGCCGATCGGCTGCGAGTGCAGGAAGACCGCCACCACCGCCTGCTCCGCCGCCCGGCCGGCGCCGAGCGCCGGCAGCTCGTCCTGGATCTGCCGCGCCTTGTCGAGCTCCGCCTCCAGCAGCGTGGTCCAGTCGGTCCGCGCGCCCTCGGCCGCCTCGGACGTGGCGACGCCAGCCAGCTCGCGCACCGCCTCGGAGACGCCCGGCGCGCCGGGGGCGGACAGCAGCGCGGACGGGCCGACGAGCGGCGCGGCGTCCCACCGCTCCGCCGCGCGCAGCGCCGTGGCCAGGGTGCGCAGGATGCCGCGCGTCCGCTGGAACCCCTCGAGCTGCGTCCAGCGGCCGTAGAAGACGTCGGTCAGGTCGGGGTGGAACGGGAAGCTGGCGAGGAAGCGCTCCTCGGCCGCGGACCGGGCCCTGGCGACGGTCTCGTCCAGCTTCGCCAGCTCGCGCACCACCCCGATGACGTGCGGGCGGAACGCCTCGGGGCCGCGGAGACACTCCGGCTCGAAGAAACGCCGGCGCAGCACTTCCGGCACGTCCTCCTTGCGGACCGGCTGCACCCCCTCTTCGCGCTGCCGGCGGAAGACGTCGAACAGGTCCGACGTCAGGCGCTTGCCCAGCTCCCCCTGCTGCTTGCGCGGATCGGTGGCGAGCAGCGACGCCACCAGCGCCGCCGTGTCCACCTTCGCGGCCGCCTGCGTCAGGTACTGGAAGAAGTCGACGATCCGCTCGCGCCAGACCGGGGCGAGGCCGGCCTTCTCGCGGGCGTACATCAGCACCTCGTCCACCAGCACCAGCGTCGCCAGCCCGTCGCGCCGGGGCAGCTCCAGCAGCGCGGCGAGCAGCGGCTCGGCCGGCGGGGTCTCCCGCTCGGCGTCCGCGCCGTCGGCGTGCAGCGCGCGCAGCCCGTCCGCCCCCGCGAGCTGGAACGCCAGCACGCTCCACGGATGCCGCAGCGTGCGCGCCGCGCCGTCCGGCCCGCGCACGCCGTCGATGCCCCGCTCGGCGTCGATCTTGTCGAAGCAGAGCGCCACCGTGCGCGCGGCCGGCAGGTCGGCCCCGACGTGCTCCCGGAACTCCCGCACCGCCGGCAGGTCGGGCAGCGCCGCCGGGTCGCGGAACAGGTGATGCAGGGTGATCAGGGTGTGCGTCTTGCCGCCGCCGTAGGTCAGCTCGAGCTGCCGGACCGCCTTATCGCTGCGCCCCGCGAGCCGCGCCGCCACGTCGCGGACCAGGTCGCGCAGCGCGTGGGTCGGAAAGGTCAGCGCGAAGAACTGCGCCGGATCTTCGTAGACCGGCCGCCGCCCCCGCGCCAGCGTCACCTCGTGCAGGTCGGCCGCGAACTCGGCCAGCGCCAGCTCCCCGCTCCGCAGCTCGTCCTTCAGGCGCACGACGGCGTGCCACGGCTTCGGCCGCGCGGAGGTGGTCATGGTGTCGCTCCCGCGAGAACGGTCTCGATGCGCCGGGCCAGGTGGTCGAAGTCTTCCGGGCATTTCCGCCGGATTGCGTCAACGTGGTGCGCGGCTTCCTCGCCGAGCCGCTTGCGTCCGCCGCCCACCGCGTCCGAGAGGCCGCGCGAGCGTGCGAACTCGTCGAAGTACCGCTCCTTGACGTCTACCGCGGCGCGCACGTCGCTCCAGCGCCAGTCGTCGGGAAGCGCCAGGCCGGCCAGCGTCCAGGTCTCCAGCTCTTCCCACGCGTTCTCGGCCAGAAACACCAGCTTGCGATTGAACCGTTTCTCGAGCCCGTCGAGAGCCTGCCGGCGGCCGGGGCTACCGTCCCGGTCCACGCAGAGCACGAAGACGTCGGTCATGCCGCGGTAGCGTTCGACGATCCCGGCCAGCCGTTCCGGTTTCATGGCTTCGACGACGCCTGCGAGCCGCGGGTTCTGACAGACCGCGACCCGCGCCTTCGGTCTGCCCAGGGATTCGAAGAGCCGTGCGAACAGCGGCTTGAGAACATACTGGTCCTTGCGGAAGTCTTCCGGAACGATCAGCACCCGCATGCTCATGCGCCGTGTTCCTCGTCCTCGATTCCCTCGGTGAAGAAGATGGCGTCCTCCATCCAGCCTGCTGCGTGCAGGGGCCCCAACCCCTGCGACCGCCGCAGTTCGTCGGCGTTGGGCAAGCTGGCGACCGGGCGTATGACGGCCGTGTCGGTGTCCGGCCGGCGGCAGACGACGGAGGTGTTCTTGAACGTCTCGTCGCCGACCATCGACAGCAGGTCGGGCGAATGCGTGGTCGCCACCACCTGGACGCCGTTCTCGGCCGTGCACCGTTCGATCAGTTCCACCAGCAGGCGCAGCCGGGAGGGATGGATGCCGTTGTCGATCTCCTCGAAGAAGTAGAGGCGCGCCGGGTTCGCGCCGAGCAGCGCGGCCAGCATGGCGAGGAAGCGCAGCGTCCCGTCGGAGGCGATCCAGGCGGACACTTCCCGGCCGCTGGACTCCCGGAAGGCGAGCCGCACCTTGCCGGTCGTCGGGTCGGTCGGGAACTCGAAGTCGCGGACGTCCATCGGGGTCAGCTCCCGGGTCCATTCGGCCAGCGTCTCGCGGCGGTCCGGGTCGGCGCAGATCTCCTTCAGGACGGCGGGCAGGTTCTCGCCGCTGTCGCCCAGGACGGTCTGGCCGGGGAACGCCGGCTGCCGCATGCTCTCCGGCGACAGGTCGAGAAAGCGCATGGCGCCCAGCACGTCGAGCACTTGCGCGGCGGTCAATTTGTGAAGTTTCGCCACGCGCCTGTGTTCTCGAATCTGCGTCAGAGCAGGTTGATCGGGTCGTACGGCGATGCGGTCGCCGTACTTTTTTTGTTCTCCCTTCTTCGCCATGCGGAGCAGCAGGTGCTCGTCGTCATCCTGTTTCCGAACCGGGTCGGGATCGGGTGGATGACTCGTGTAGATCGGTTCCCATGCGAAATCCAAGTCGAGTTTCTCTCTGGTCGTTCGGAAAGTGCCGACCTTCCGGTCATCGTTGCCGGCCATTACCGAGTAATGCGCCTTCCACAACCGGCCGGAAGCCGATGAAGATCTGGACGAGAAGCCGGCCACGTTCATTTCGACGTCCAACCGGAACGCCGACTGCCCGAAGCGGATGATCTCGCGGAAGGCGCCGCGGATCTGGTTCCACTCCACCTGCCCCCCGGCGCCGTACCTGCCGCCGACGGCGTCGGCGAGGCTGTAGCCCCGGCCGATGCCGTGCAGAAGTCGGAACGCGTCGCGGAGGTTGCTCTTGCCGCTGGCGTTCGCCCCCACGATCACCGTGAACGGCCCCATGCGGAGCGTTTCGTCGGCGAAGTTCTTGAAGTCGATCAGCCGCAGGGAGGTGATCATGGAGCGGGCCTGCGGCCGCGCGTCGTCATGGCGCGCCGCGCTTCGGCAACCGTCCTTCGTCGTCGATCAGCACGACGCGGCTCGGCCGGCGGCCGCTCCGGCTCCGGAGCACGAGGTTGACGTCGGTGGACGATTCCCCGGAAACGCATCGGGCCGGCCGGGCGTCACGCGTATCCGCCGGCCATGATCCGGTCGAGGTGCGCGTGGACCATGTGCGCGTTGCCTTCGCGGACGAGCTGATTGGGCGTCATGCCGCCGAATCCCGGCAGCGACTCCGAGCGGAACCAGGCGTAGGCGGCGATGGGGGGAACGCCGACGTGGTCCTGCACGCGGTGGAGGATATCCACCATCTCCCGCAGCCGGGTCTGCGTCTTCGCGGCGCGGATCCGCGCCGCCCGGGACAGAGCGTCCCGGCTGAGCCCGAGCGTGTCGGCGATATCGGCCTTCGTCGTGCGCAACGCGCCCGCGATGAGGGTCGGCGAGAATGTCCGGGTCTCGCCGTCGAGGAAATTCTGAAGCTGCATCCGTTTCCGCCCTTGCTGACAGTATCCTGACGAATTATAGCGTGCTACGCCACGCGGTCTTCCACGGCGAGCCGCCGGCCGACCACCCGCAACGCCTGCTCGATCCGGCCGATGGGGGAGCGGCGATCGGGGTCGAGAAGCCGCCGGACGGCCGGCTCGTCCAGGCCCAGCCGGTCGGCGAGGGCCGCCGCGGTCATGCCGCGCTCGCGCATCGCGGCATGGAGCGCGAGCTTCGCCGCGACGAGCGCCGGAACGGCCACGAGCACCTGGCCGGGCGCCGCCGGACTCGGAACGGGAACGTCCCACTGCTCGCGCACGTGGCCGGCCAAGGCGCCGGCCAGCGCTTCCTCGGCCATTTCCAGCGCTTCCGCCCGATCGTCCCCGCACGTGTTGGCGCCCGGAACGTCGGGGAACGTCACGAAGAAGCCGCCGTCCTCCTCCGCCTCCAGGACGCACGGGTACACGTAGCGCATCAGAACCGCTCCTTGTCCAGGCCGAGGTCCTTCAACATGGCGGCCGGCAACCCTTTCACGACTCCCCTCCGAAGTCCAGGCGCATCGTGCCCGCCGGGGCGGCGGGGCCGGTGCGGAGGTGGTTCTGGATCGACTCCAGCAGGGCGCGCTCGTCCGAGCCGCGCTCGGCGAGCTCGACGACGGCCTGCGTGACGCGGGCGAACAGCTCGTGGCGCCGGAGGCCGCGGGCCTCCAGGTAGGCGTCCACGCGGCGCAGCTCGCCGGTCTTCCAGAGCTGCATCAGCTTGTGGAGGCAGTCGACGAGCGGCGGCGGGGTGCCGTCGGCGGCCGGCTCGCCGAGGCCGCGGGCGCGGCGCAGACGCCACGGCTTCAGGCGGACCTCGCCGCCCGAGGCGCCGCCCCCGCGGGCGCCCGACGCGTCGTCCGCCGCATCCTCCGACGCCGCGGCCCCCGGACCGCCGATGCCGACGCCGCGGGCGGGCGGCCGGCCGGCGTCCCCGGGCGCGTCGTCCGCGTCCGCGCCGTCGTCCGCCGCCGCGCGGCCGCCGCGGGCCAGCAGGTCGAGGCGGCCGGCGAGGTCGGCGTCCGGGACGTTGCACGAGAGCGCGTACAGGATGCAGGCGCCGGCCGGGGCCGGGGCGAGGCCGAAGTCGGCGCGGTGCAGCAGGTAGTAGGTGGTCGGGTCGTCGAGGTCGGCGGTGGCGCCGTCGCGCTGGTCGAGCAGGCGGCTGACCACGAAGCCGACCACCATCCGCCGCACCCGCCGCAGGAACTCCGCCACCGTCAGCCGCTCGCCGGGCGCGTCCGCCTTCTTCACCACCGGATGCCGGCTGAACGCCTCCAGCGCCGGCCCGGTCGCCGCCCACACGAAGTCCGGCCCGCGGATGCCGGCGTCCCAGAAGTCGCGCAGCCGCGCCGTGATCGACGCCTCCATCGCCGCCAGCACCTTCCCGTCCCACCCCTGCCGCGCCGCCGCCGGGCGCTTGCGGCAGACCAGCCAGATCGAGGCGGACAGCGCCGCCGAGGCGAACGACCGCTGCCGCGTCTCCATCTCGGTCCGGATCGGCCACGAGCCGGTGACCACGAAGCCGGAGCGGACGAGCGCCGAGACCAGCGTCTCCCAGGCGTCGGGCGACTTGTTGGCGAAGACCAGCACCAGCCGGCCGTCGTCGCGCAGGGCGTCGCGGAAGCGGACGAACGCGCGCGCCATCCCCTCCTCGTAGTTCTGTTTCGACGCCGCGCGGTCGCCGCCGAAGCGGGCCGCGTCGTCGATCAGCTCGCCGTCGCCGGCCGCCGCGTCCCACTTCGGCCCGCGCGGGTCGGCGAACGCGGCGTCGACCTCCGGCGAGAGCCCGCGCAACGCCCGGCGCAGCCAGACGTGGAAGAAGTCCATCAGGTCGGAGTAGGGGATGGCGTCGTAGTAGGGCGGGTCGGTGCAGATCAGGTCGAACGGGCCGCCGGCCGGCGCCGCCGCCGATCGCCGCGCGACGGCCGGGGCGGGCGCATCCGCCGCCGCAACCTCGAGGTGCTCGACGACGCGGGCGACCCACTCGACGGCGGCCGGGAACCCGCCGGTGGTCTCGGCCAGCGGGTTGACCTCGCAGTAGTCCCAGACGATCGGCAGGGCGAAGCGGGCGAACGTGTTGCGGAGCTTCTCGCCGCTGTTGTGCCACGAGCAGATCGCGCTGCCGTAGTCCGCCAGCTTGCTGACGGCGCACGTCAGGTACGCAGCGAGCGCTTCGCGCCAGACGTCGGGAGGGCGGCCCCCGGCCCCCGGCGTCTCCCCGCCGGCCGCGGCCCCGGCAACCGGACCCGGCGCCGCGGCCCCGGCGCCGCTCGACGGCGTGACCGCGGTGGCGCCGGCCAGGGCCCCGGCAACCGGACCCGGCGCCGCGGCCCCGGCGCCGCTCGACGGCGTGACCGAGACGGCGCCGGTCGCGGCCCCGGCGTTCGGGAGCGCGCCCATGCGCTCTCCCGCGCCGCCCCCGGCCGTCGCGGGCACGCCGGCGGGCTTTCCTGCGCCGCCATCCCCGGCCGTCGCGGGCATGCCGGCGGGCTTTCCCGTGCCGCCTGCCGCGGGCGCGGGCGACGGTTGCCCGCGGCGCCGCATCTCGACGATCGCGCGGCCGGCGCGGCCGGCGGGCGCGGGCGAGGAACGTCCGGACAGCGGCCGGGACCGAACGCCGACGAACTTTCCCGTGCCGCCGCCCCCGGCCGCGGACACGGGGCGCCGGGCGACGTCGTCCGCGCAGCGGCGGATCTCCCGCACGAACGTGCCGAGCGCGAGAAGCTGCCGGTCGGTGAAGAGCGAGCGCCACGTGTCGAAGCCGTAGCCGTCGACCGAGAAAGCGCGCGAGGCCCCAACTCCCGCCTTCGGCGTCGCTTCGTCCGGCGGCCCGAACGGGATCCCGGCGTAGAGGGCGTCGAGTGCGCCCGCCTCCACGCGGGCCGCCGCGATCTCCTCCGCGGTCGGCGGCCGGTACTCCTTGCCCTGCTGCCCGTCCACGACCACCGCGGTCAGGCGCGCGCCCAGCCGCCCCGCGCGCCCCGCCGCGCGCAGGTCGGCCATCGTCGTGACCGATCCGCACACCGGGCACGACGCGCCGCTCCGGCTCATCGTCCCCGCGCCGAGCGGCCGGCCGCGCGCACCCGCCGCGACGCCAATCGTCCCGTCGTGCGCGGCCCCGCCGGGACTTCGCGCTCCGCTCGCCCGATCCTCCTCCGCGTCACCCGTCCCGCGCCACGACGCGCCGCCGACAGCGTTCCCCGCCGCGACGCCCGCCCCAGCCGCGACGCCCGCCTGGACCGCGCCGGCGGCCGCGTCCCGTGCTCCCCCGCCTGCCGCATCCTGCGCCGCACCGGCGGCTGCGTCTCGCGCCGCGCCAGCCGAGTCTCGCGCCGCGCCGGCGGCCGCGTCGTACGCCGGGTCGACCGCCGCGTGTCGCCCGGCATCCCGCGCCCGGGCCGCGCCGCCGCTACCGTCGCGCGCGCCGCCGCTCGTCCCGCCGGGCGCGACGCCGTCGGAATATCGCGCTCCGCGGCTCGCCGGGTCCTGCGCCGCGTCACCCATCCCGCGCCGCGCCGAACCGCCCGCCGCGTTCCCCATGGTCTCGACGCCGATCGCCACGCCCGCGCCGCCGTCGGCCGGCGTCATCCTCAGTCCTACCCGCTTCCCGCCCTTCCGGCACAGCCAGCCGGTCTTCAGCAGCGGGATCTCCGCCCGGCAGTCGCGGCACCGCACCGTCCGCGCCCACAGGTACGCCACCGCCGGCTTCGCCACCCAGCGCGGGTTGGCGTCCTGCTCCAGGTAGTACGAGTCGAACTCCGCGTTGAGCGCCGCCGCCGACACGCGCCCCTCCGCGTCCGGCGCGAGCAGCCGCGGGGCGCGCGGCCGGTAGCGCACCCGCGGCGCCCGCCCGGCCCGCCTGCGCCCCTTGCGGCGGCGCGGCTCGAACTCGGCGTACGTCGGATACCGCGCCGCCAGATCGCGCCGCACCCGCGCCAGCACCCGCCGCCCCCACGCCCGCAGATGCCACGCCGCGTCCGCCGCCTCCGCCGGCGAAGGCCGCTCCAGATCGGGCGCCGTCAGTTGCGCCGCCGCGCCGTCGCCGTGGCCCAGCCGGTCGAGCTCCGCGCGCAGCGCCGCCTTCCCCGTCACCCCCTGCGCCTTCAGGAACGCCTCGGCGAAGGCGCGCTCCTGCAACGCGAACCCCGGCAGCGGCCGGCGCGCCGCCGCCAGCGCCCGCGGCCAGTGGAGCGTGCACCGCAGCAGGAACCACGCCACCGGGTTCAGGTCCGCCGCCTCCGCCGCGCACCCGAGCCGCATCGCCTCCAGCGGAATCGCCCCGCCCCCGGCGAACGGGTCGAGCACCCGCGGCGCCCGCCCCCCGAACGCCGCGCGGACCTCCGCCCGGAACCGCGCGAGCTCGGCCGGGTCCTCCCCGCCCCACGGCAGGATCGCCGCCATCCGCGCCAGCAGCCGCCGCCGTTCGTCCTCGTCCCCCGGCGCCGGCAGCAGCGCCGCCAGCACCGCCGCCCGGCTCGCCGCCAGCGGCCGGCGCGCCGGCCAGACGTGCAGGGTGGAGACGTGCCCGTGCCGCACGCTCTTCTCGTGCACGGAGGCGCGGGAGACCTGCCGGAGGGGGAAGGCGGATTCGATCAGGCGGGTGCCGGGGGTCATCAGACGTTGCGCCATGACGGTCGGTAACGGCGGCGTCAGACGGCGCACTTTTGCGCCGCACGCCTTAATGGTGCCGGCCGAAGTGGGTCAGCAGGAACTGCTCGACGAAACCGACGAGACTGCTGACCTCCGGTTTCTGGATCTTCTCCCACTTGGCGTGCATCGCATGATTCCTCATCTGAAGCATGGCGGCAAGCATGGGCTTCTGGACTCCGGAAACGAGCCCCTTCGACCTGAGCGCACTGATGATTCTCGACATCGATGCGTCGTCGACATCGAGGCCGTTCGACACCGCGTGACGTTTCAGGGCGTCCTCCAGTGCCGCCGACGCCAGCACCGCCGCCACATCCTTGTTGTCTTCCGCGAGCGCCTGCTTTGCCAGGACGATGAAACTGCCGAAGATTTCGACGGAGACTTCGCGTTCCAGATCGAAGAGATAACTGCCATCGAATGCCTCTTTGGCGCTTCGAAAAATGCCGGCCAACGGCTTTATCTGCGATTCGTAGCCGCGACATTTTGCCCTTACCGTGATGAAGTTTTTATAATATGGAGAATGCTGACCGCATGCAGCGCCGATCAAGGCTTCGACGCTCGTCGCCCATTTTTGCCACACGTCGGCCTCTATGTAGCGCATCGGCAGATAATCGCTGCTCATCGTAACAGGCATATCCTCCAACTCTTTCTGCAACTCCGAAAAACGATCCTTGAGTCTCTCGTTGATCATGCGTTCATGCCCTTCATCGACCGTTTCCGGCTCCGCCAGTCTTCCGGTCTACTTGCCTGCCGTTGCTCGTCCTTGCAGGGCGCAATGATGGTGGCGCGGAGACCATTGCGCAATAGCGAGTCGTTGCATCCGATCACCTGGCAGCGCTTCTTGCCCCATCGAACCCACACGGAAGCCGTCCATGCACAAAGCGTCGCGTCGAGCAAGTCCTCCCGATGCTTGTACTCGGCGTCCGGAACGGGTGAAGGCCGTTCAACCAAGGCGCGGGTCTCGGGGTGAGAGGAAAGATCCAGCGGCGGATCTTCTGACGAGAGCTTCGCGACTCGGCGGATCAATTCATCGCACACCTTGGCTCGGCACTCGCGGAACTCGGACACCGGCATGCTCTTTGGCTTGCGCTTGTACCGCGGACGCTCGTCATAGCCGAGTGCCGGCGCCCCGACAATAGTCGTGTATGGGTAGCACTCACTGATGTGTCGACCAGTGCGTGGAGGTCCCTTGCATCCGTCCGAGTAGCGCCAGCCGATGCTTTCCAGTCGTTCGCGCAACTTCACGCCTCCCAACCGCTTCGAGCTGGTGTTGGTCGAGTTGGCGGACACTTTCGCGGACCCGTAACGCTGGCCAACCTGCCTCTCGCAGAGTCGTTGTCCGCTCTCGTTGTTCACGACCAGCGGAGCGTCCACGAAGAGAAGCGCATCGCCACGTGCATTCCTCTCCACCCAGGCGACCGTCTCCTCGACGCCGCGAGTCCAACCGGCATGCACGACCCTGCCCGATGCGTCGAGCATGACTACGCCGCTTTCGTTGGCCGCCTTCTTGTCCGAGCCTCCATCCCAGGCCAGGTCGACGCCGATGAATTCCATGCGGCTTGTTCTCCGAAGCGCTCGCCTGTGGTTGTCCCTTCCTCCACGGAACGGCAAGAGCGCATGGTGCAAGTCGATCGGCGGCGCCTCCGCCCGCGGATGCCGGCTCGTCCAAGCCCACGGTTCGTCGACCAGGGTCGATGGCGCCAGGTTCTCGTCGGAATTGAGGTATCGATTCACGCCACGCGCGGCCTCGTCGGCAGCGCCGACGATCAGGTAGCCGGCCATGAACCCGGCGGCGTGGTTCGGCGCGTACTTGCCGCTCCGGAAACGGTCGATGCCGTTATCGACGTACTCGTGGCACAGGCGGGCGTCGTCGCCGGAGATCCGCTTGCACTCGATGATCGCGTGGGGAACGTGCTCTCTATAACGGAAGAATATCTCGATCCACAGGATGGAAATGTCCGTCCGGCCGTCCGGTATCAGGACTTCGGGGCGGGATCGGAACTCCATTCCGTCAAGTACGATCATGGTCTTGCCCCACGGCAGTTCGTCAGAGACCGCGCGCATGCCGTCGCGCAACCGCTCGTTCATCACTACTTCTCCGGCGTCCACGTTGACGTCCGGCGATTTCAACGCCTGCGCCCATCCGGCGGCGACGGTTCGCAAAACCGCGATAGAAACATCGGAAGAGAGATCGATGAACGTCCTCCCCGCAACCTTCGGAGCGTCACGCGGCAGCTTCATGCGGCGGGCCCCGAGAAACTCTCGACGATGACCGCGTCGGCGTCGTCGAGGGCGGACACGCCCATCCAGTGCCGGCGGGCGGCCGGCTTGACGACGACGACCTCGCGGCGGCCGTGGACCCGTAGTTCGCGCTGACCGGACAGCGCCGTGGCGAGCCGAACGTTCAGGCGACGGCCGATCCGCTCGAGCACGTCCTGCAACGAACCTTCCGGCTCGACGACCTCGGCGGTGGAGGCGGCGTATCTCTCTTCGAGGGCGAAGCGGACGACCCGGAGCGGCGCGCGCTCGGGCAGGTCGAAGACCTCGGCGCGCATGTGCCGGCGCTTTCCCGCGGCGAGCCAGGCGTCCATCACCGACAGGAACGTACGGGCATAGTCCAGCAGGTGCGGCTCCGGGATCGCGGCTTCGACGGACCGCTCGCGGCCGTCCTTCCATTGCCAGCTCGCGCGGAAACCGCCGTCGCGCACGGCGATTCTCTCGGCGTCGTGCAGGCCGTACAGGTCGAAGACCGCCTCGTCGAGCGTCGGCCAGCGCGGGTCGTCGTCGCCGGCCGGGGGACGGCGCCGCAGGTCGCGGGCAAGTCGCGTCAGGCGGCTCCCCGCGTCGGAGCGGCACGACGCCGCGGGGTCGGGAACCGGCAGGCGCTCGACGTCCCGGCACTTGATCCGTCGCATGGAGACCCCGAACGTGGACGCGGTCATGAGGAAGAACCAGGAGGCGAGCGACGAGCTCAGGACGGCGGCCAGCAGGTGGGCGGCTTCACGGCGCGAGGTCGGAAACGCGGCTCCGAAGAAGGCGTCGGTGAAGACCGTATCGTGGTTCATGACGGCGGCGACCGGCCGGGGACCGCCCTGCAGGAACTCCTTGACGACCAGGAGCGGCGCCCGATACGCGCTCCGCTCGCGCGGCCGTTCGGCGGCGGCCTCGTCGAACGTCTCCAACGGGTCCATGACGGAGAAAGGCCGAAGATCCCGAGCGGTCAGCAGCGGGAATCCACGAAGAGAGCCGGCGTCCCGGCCGCGGTTCCCGAAGATCAGCCCGGTGCGGAGCGGCGCGCCGAGCGTGTCGAGGCGGTCGCCCAGCGCGCCATGCCTGGTCGTCAGCCGATCCAGCAGCGCCAGATCGCGGCGGTTTCCCAGCAGCGCCCCCTTCAGCAGCTCCGGCTTTCTCCGCCAGTCGGCCAACGGCAGGTCGATGACGTCGCCGGGCGCGATCTCGAACGTGTGGCTGCGCGCGCCGCCCGGAGACCAGGGAACCTGCACGGCGGTGATCGTGTCGCGGCGCGGCGCCCGACGTCGCGCGAGCAGGACGATCGCCGGCATGCTGCCGCGCGGGAACAGCCAGTCGGACTGGTTCGACAGGTTGACCAGCGTCACCGGCGACAGATCTTCGATGAGCCGCCGCGCCGCGGATGCCCCGGTGCCGCTGCGGCTGAAGAACTGGACGGCGCTCAGGACCAGGCCGAACCGCGTCGCGCCGGATGCGAAGTCCAGCGCCCGGAACACGAAATCCAGGCTTTCCCCGCGCGGCGCGCGGGCGTCGGACCGGCCGGCGCGGCGCCGGCGCGCCGCCGTGGACGCCTTGCCCCGATAGCTCCAGGGCGGGTTCCCCACGATGACGTCGAACTTCCTCGGGGCTCCCCCCTCGGCCAACGCCGGCTGCGCTTCCGGCGCCTTGTCGATCTCCCACGCGTCGCCGACGAAAAGCGTCCGTCCGATCAGCGGCTCGAACCGTAGCGCCTCCGGCGGCCGCGGGTCCGGATCGAGCTCCAGGGCGGCCAGATAGAGGCTGAAGGCGGCGACGCGAACCGCCGCTTCGCTGACGTCGACGCCGTGGATCTGCCCGTACAGCGTGGAGCGGATCGTCTCGCGGCTCGGCGGGCTCCCGTTCGCGCGCAAAGCGGCCAGCCGCCGCAATGCTTCGACCAGGAAGACTCCCGATCCGCACGTCAAGTCCAGGACGGTTTCCTCGCCGGTCAGGCCGTCCGTGATCTCGTCGAGCACCAGCGACACCAGCGACAACCGCGTGTAGAAGACATCCGCTCCGGACCCCGGCCCGGCCGTCGTTCGGTCGGCGTGGGCGAACTGCTCGTAGATGGAGCTGATCAGCTCCACCGGGATTACGTCGAACTGGTACGGGAACAGCGTCCCCTGTCCCGACACCGGGTCCACGGCGTCGAGGAAGTCGGCGACCCGGCCGAGATGTTCGGCATCCGGCACGGAGGCGCCCTCCGGCGGGAACATGTCGCCGTTGAACGTGTCCCGGAGCCAGTCGAACAGCCGCTCGGTGGCGGCGTGGTTGCGCAGGACGGCGGAAAGGGAGCCGTGGCCGTACTCGCTCTCCAGGCGCTCCGCCGTGACGGTCCCCCTGTCGATGAGGTACTGCGTGAAGATCGACCGGCCGATCAGCCCCTGGGCGGCGGCGCGGTCCAGCCCGGCGGCGACGAGGTCCCGCTCCAGGGCGGCCAGATCGGAAAGCAACTGGCGATCGACGCTGGTCCGGCGATCCACGGCGGCGGCGGCGGCCTGCCCCCAGAACCGGCCCGTCTCCATGGCCAGCCGGCCGGCGAAAGCGTCGAGCTCGTTCAGGGCACGTTCGACGGTACGGAACGTCCGGAGCCGATGGGCGGCGGCGTCCCCGGACGCCCGCGGTCGGCCGAAGCCGTTGTACAGATCGATCCGCTCCGGGGACACGACCCACAACAGCGGCGCGAACCCCAGGTTCCAGATTTCGCGGCGCCACGCCGCGACCCGATCATCGGCGGGAACGTCCGGTTCGTACTTGAAGTGGACGGTGACGGCCGAATCGCTGCGCCACAACGCGTCGGGCGTGAACTGCCGGGTCCGGCGGCCGCGGCGCGCCTCGTCGCCCAGAAGCACGCCGTGCGCCGGTTCGCCGCCGGCGAGATAGCCGGTGGCTTCCAGCACGTCCTGCAGCATGGTGGTCGCCATTGGACTCGATGTTCGACCGTCGCCCGCTATCGCGGACCGGGTTCAGGAAGCCCTCGCCCGGGTGACGGCGCGGCGTGCTGCGCGGCGAAGATCGTCAGTTTCGTCGCCTCCCCGATCTGCTCCAGCTCCGGCCGCCGGCCGGACAGGCGCTCGCTGGCGCGGACCAGGTTCAGGAAGCCCTCGCCCCGCGCCTCCATGATGGCGCCGCCGGCCGCATCGTCGCGGCGGCCGCGCAGCAAACCGGCGAGAAGCGGATTGCGACGTACGGGCCGGCGCCCGGCGTACAGGTCCTCGACGGCCAAGCCACCGCAAAGCGCCCCCGGATTCCGGAACTCGATCCGGTCCGGGAACAGCCGGATGACGATTGGCGAACCGGGAATCCCGTAATCCCGGTGGACGACGGCGTTGACGATCGCTTCCCGCAGTGCCCGGTCGGCGTAGCTTGGGTAGTCGCGACGGCCGTAGGCGCCCTTTCTGGACGCAGTTGGCGTCAGCGACGAGACGAGGAGGTACGTCAGTGCGCGCTTGATCTGTTCCGGCAGCGGTCCGGCGATGCGATCCCGGACCGCGGCGTCGCCGTCGGGGTCGTTGTGCCTGTACGAGACGATTTCGACGTACGCGCCGGGCACGTGCTCCTCGGGCTGCATGGCGAACAGGAGTAATCCCAGGGGAGTGGGAACGACGCCGGCGTCGGTGATCACGACGATCTTGCGGGCCGCGAGAAAGGACACCCGGTCGTCCGGCGACCGCCGGTCCGGGAAGCGCGAGCGGAAGTGCTCCTTCAGAAGAAAGTCCTCCAGATCGTCCAGGCCGGCGCCGATGACCGGCCGTTCTTCGAACGTGCCAACCGCCTGACGGGTGGCGGACCCGGGTGCGGAGATCGACTCCCGGCCGGGTTTCTCCCGGACGACTTCCCCGTCCCGGAACACGATCACCTCCCCGCCGACCGCGGCTGCCTGCCGACGGGCGCGGGCCGCGGCCCGCCGCAACGCGGCCTCGACACCGGTGAAGTCCGGGTCGCCCGGCGGCTCGGTCGGCATCCGATCCCGTGCGGTCAGGGTCGGCTCCCTTCGGCCAGCAGCATCGGAACATGGCCGCCGTTGTCGTACACCTTCCATTCGTCCACCAGACCTCGGTATACGCGCTCGAAGTTGCGCCATCCCCGGGCGAATCGCCGGCGAATCACGGGGTCGGGGACGCCGTGCCCTCCTTGCGCGACGCGTTGCGCCACCCGGGCGACCGCCATTTCAGGCGTCGGCAACCGCAGGAACACCAATCCTACACGGTAGCCCGCGTCCCGCCATCGGGAGATACGGCGCACGTAGCCATGCCCGCTCAACGTCGTCTCGAACGCGAAGCGGACGCCGCGCCGCGCGTGCTCGTCGATCTCCCGCAGCATGAGCCGGCCGGCCCGGATCGCGGCCTCCGCCGGATGAAACGGGTTCAAGCCCGCGGCGATCAGGTCCGCGTTGACGAAGACCGGGCAGCCGCCCTCGTTCGGCAGGTATTCCAGGGCGAACGTCGTCTTTCCCGCGCCGTTCGGCCCGGCGATGATCAGGAGCGTCCTGGAACCCGCACCGAAGATCACTTCCCGGTCTCGTCGCCGCCGGGGTCCGGATCGGCCCGGTCGGAGGGCCGGCGGGCCAATTCCTTCAGGTGCACCGCGGGCAGTTTCTTCAACTGCTGATTCCGCGGATCGACTTCGATGCCGGCCGATTCCAGCGCGGTGACCCCGAGCAGCGGATCGGCGCCTGCCTCTCCGAAAATGATGAGGCCGGCAGTGAGCTCCCCCATGACCTCGATCTCGCCGACCGCGACGTCCATCTCGATCTGCATGCCGTCGGCGGTTTCGTACGTTCGCTGCCGGCGCGGCGCGAGGCCGATCGCTTCAAGTCGGGGTCTCGGTACGAGCGTGTCGATTGCCCCGGTGTCGACCAGGAAGTTCCCCTGCCAGCTTCGGGTCCGGTCCGCCGGGTTCCGGATTGTGACGGCCGTGCGCAAGAGTCCCAAGACCTGATTTCCTCCCATCCTCAATCCTCCTCCGCGGCCTCCACCAGCGCCGCGGCGGAGATGACGTGCGCGAACGACGCGCGGCTCGCGGCGAGCAGCTTCGAGAACGGGTCGCGCACCCGGACGAGCCGCGGCGCGGGGGTCGCGCAGTCGAGGACGACGTAGAGCCAGTAGCGGTCGCCGAGGTGGCACGCCTGCTTCCATTCGTTGGTCTCCACCTGGACGCCGCCGCGCCCGGCGCGGCCCTTGACCTCGACGTTGCGGACGGCGCCGTCCGGCCGGGTCGAGAGCAGGTCGAAGCCGGGCCAGTCGGGGAGGCCGGCCTGCCGCGCCAGCGCCGGCCGGGAGACGTCGCGCACCTCCGCGCCCCGCTCCCGCTCCCAGCCGGCGGCAATCCGGACCGCGATCTCCTCGACGCGCGCGTCGTAGCGCTCCAGTTCCGCGGAGGCGCGGGCGGGGACGACGAGGGCGTGGGCGAGGAAGCGGACTGCGCCGGCCGCGATCCGGCCGGGCGCGGTCTCGACCGCGGCGAGGATCCGCCGCCGCTCGGCCGACAGCGCGCGCTGCTCTTCGACCACGGCGCGGAGCGCTGCGCGCTCCTCCGCTCCGGCACCGCCTGTCCGTGCTCCGCCGGCGCCGGCGGCCTGCTCCGCGCCGCCGCGGGCGGCCCCCTTCGACAGCGCGGCGCGGCGGCGGGCGAGGTCGGCGGCGCGCAGGTCGAGGCCGACGGCGGTCCGGCGGCGCTGCTCCGGCATTTCCGCCCGCAGGGCCGCCCGGTGCTCTTCCGCCATCCGCGCCGCGACCTCGCGGCCGGCGTACTCCGCGGCCGACGCCCGCAGGCCGATCCCCCGGCCGGCGAGCGGGACGGCGCCCGGCGCGACCTCCGGGGCGCCGTGCAGCAGCAGCAGGTGCTCGACCGGGCATTCGGCCGTCGCGCCGTCCGCGTCCTGCCGCAGGGCGACGAGCCGCCGTTCGAGCACTTGGCGTCCGGCCGGCGGCGCGCCTCCGAACGCGCGGGCCGCGCCGGCAAGGTCCGGCTTCGCGGCGTCCGCCGACGCGGACGGGAACACCGCGCTCCCCCGCGTGGGCGCGGCGCCGGCAAGGTCCGGCTTCGCGGCGTCCGGGCCGCCCGGGACCAGCGTTTCCCGAACGCGGCCGGTGGTCCCGGGCACGTCCGCCGCCGGGACGCCGTCGGGACGGCGCGCGCCGCGGTCGAAGCGCAGGTCGGCGGCGCCGGGCGCGTCCGCCACCGCGAAGACGCCCGCCTCCGCCGGTTCCATCTCCTGCTCCACCGACGCCAGCGCGAGGTGGACGAGGTACGGGGCCTCCGCGCGCGGGTCGGTGAAGATGCCGCCGCGCAGGGCGTCGCGCGCGAACCGGTCGCACACCTGCCGGGAGAGCGCGTCGAAGACCGGCTCGCCGGGGTGGAGCCAGATGCACGGCTCTTCCTCCGCCGCCGGCCGGCGGACGCGCCACCGCTCGCGCGCCGCGGGCGGATGGCTCTCCAGCGCCGGCAACAGCGCGTCGAGGGCGCCCGTCCGCCGGGGCCGGAGCGAGAACGCGCCGTCGAGGTCGCCGCGGATCTCCAGGTCGAGCAGGGCCGCGCCCTTCTCGACGAAGCGCCGGACGTAGCCGGGCAGAAGCTGCAGGTAGCGTTCCCGCTCCAGGTCGGCCCGGAGCGCGTCGAGGCGTCCGGCGACGTCGCCGGGCCGGCCGCAGGCGCGCGTCTCGGCGTCGCGGACCGCGGCCACCCGGTCGGCGGTCAGCGCGCGGGTCACGCGGCCGACCACGCGCCGCTCCCCCTCGTCGGTCAGCGCCTCGGCCATGTAGTCGCGGAGCGACCGGTTCTCGAACAGCCGGCCGACGACGTCGAACACCTTGTCGGAGCGGAGCGCCTTGCGGACGGCGTCGAGCTTCTCCAGCAGCACTTCCAGCACGCGGCCCTCGTGGGTGCTGCCGGCGACGAGGTTGACGATGCGGACGTCGCGGCGCTGGCCGTAGCGGTGGATGCGGCCCATCCGCTGCTCGAGCCGCGCCGGGTTCCACGGCACGTCGTAGTTCACCATCAGCCGGCAGAACTGGAGGTTGATGCCCTCGCCGGCCGCGTCGGTGGCGACGAGGAAGCGGGCGCCGGCGGGCCGCCGGAACCGCGCCACCTGCTCCTCGCGCTCGGGCCAGCGGAGGCCGCCGTGGATGCAGCCGACCTGACCGGAGAACCCCAGGCCCTCCAGCCGCCGGACCAGGTAGTCGGCGGTGTCGCGGTGCTCGGTGAAGACGAGCCACTTCTCGCCGGCGTGGCGCGGGTCCTCGACCACCTCGCGCAGCGTCTCGAACTTCGACTCGCGGCCCGAGTCGATCAGCGCCCGCGCCCGCGTCCGCAGACCGGCCAGGGTGGCGATCTCCCGCTCCAGCTCCTCGATCGTCACTTCCACGACCGCGCCGAGCACCGCGTCCTCGAACTCCTCGTGCCGTTCGCCGCCCGCCCCGTCGACGGCGTCGTCGTCGGCGCCGTGCGTCTCGAAGAAGTCGTCGCGGTGCTCGCGGTCGAGCCGGCGCTGGCGGCGGGCGAGCTCGGCCGTGTCGACGCGGCCGGCGCGCAGGTCGCCGGCGGTCCGCTCCAGCTTGGCGATCCGCCGCTCGAACGACCGCGCCACGGCCAGGGTGGAGCTGGCCAGCCGGCGTTGGAAGACGCCCAGCGCGAGGCGGACCGCCGGCCGGTCGTCGAGGGCGCGGCCCCAGGCGCGGCGCAGCCAGGCGGTGGTCTCGTCGTAGAGCGCCTGCTCGCCGTCGGGGCCGGGGCCGAGGTCGTAGCTGAAGGTGTCGCACGTCCGCGGCCGGTAGAGCGGCGCGCCGTCGAGGCCGACCATCTCCTCCTTCGTGCGACGGATGAAGTGCCGATCGCGGACCTCCGGCGGGGCGCGCCGGCACGCCTCCCCGACGGCGAAGACGTGCGGGTCGAGCAGCCGCCAGAGGTAGTGGTACGGCTCGTCCCGGCCCATGTGCGGGGTCGCCGTCAGCAGCAGCAGGTGGCGCGCCGACCAGCCGAGGCCGGCGAACCGGCCCGCGGGGTCGGCGCAGCCGGCCAGCGCCTCCGCCAGCCGGTAGCGCCGCCGCTTGCGGGCGCCCTGCGCGTGGACGACGACGCTCAGCTTGTGCGCCTCGTCGAAGACGACCAGGTCGTAGGGCGCGACCCCCTCCTCCCGCAGCGCCCCGAACGTCCGCTCGCCGGTCAGGGTGTCGAGCGACACGATGACGAGGTCGCCCTCCGGGCCGCGGAACGGGTTGCCGGCCCGCGCGTCCGCGCCGGCGGCGATGCGGAAACGCAGGCGGAACAGGGTCCGCAGCTCCCGCTCCCAGTTGCCGACGAGGCCGGCCGGCGGGACGACGAGCACCCGGCGGATGCGGCCGCGGGAGAGCATCTCGCGGACGCAGAGGCCGGTCATGATCGTCTTGCCGGCGCCCGCGTCGTCTGCGAGCAGGAAGCGGAGCGGGTTCTGCCGGAGCATCCGCTCGTAGACGGCGATCCGCTGGTGCGGGAGCGGGTCGATGCGGGAGGTCTCGGCGGCGAACGCGGGGTTGAACTGGTGCCCGTGGGCGAGACGGTGCGCTTCGGCCACCGCCGACGCCGCGTCCGGGCGGCCGGCGAAGTCGAGCGGCGGCGGGCCGGCCGGGCGCAGCCCCGCCAGGGAACGGACCGGCCGCGGAGTCCGCGCCGGCGGCGCAGCGTCCAGCTCCCGCTCCAGCGCCGCCAGCCGCTCCAGGGCCAGCCGCTGCGGGCGCGACTTGCCGGCCTCCCAGCGGTGCACCGTCAGCAGGGCCACGCCCAGCCGCTCGGCGAACCGGCCCTGCGTCAGCCCGAGACGCCGCCTCAGACGCCGCACGCGCGGACCGGCGTCCGCCGCGGGCGGCTCGATGCGTGCCGCGTCGTCCACCGGGACAGCGTAGCACATGCGGCGCACGCGGCGGCTGGTTGCTTATCAGATGTTGAACGGCCGACTCCGGAGGACCGGATGCGCCTCGCAATCGCAGCCGCGGTCGCGCAGCGTCCCGAGTTGTTGAACGGCCGACTCCGGGGAGGCCGGATGCGCCCCCCGAACGGAAAACGGCGCGGCATGCTCGCACATGCCGCGCCGTCCGTTCCCGACAATTCCGCGCCGAAGCCGCGGGCAGCGACGCCTGACCGGGAGAACATCCGCCGCGACCTGCCGGTCGCGTTGCGGCTCCGCCCGCCGCCCGGCCAACCCGCCGGCGGCCCGCGCCGCGGCTACAGCGCGTCGGCTCCGCCGGCTCGCCGCATCGACTCGGTGACGATGCCCACCTTGGTGACTCCGGCGCCCTTGGCGGCGTCGATCACCTCGATGATCTCGCCATAGCGCAGGTTGCCGGCGCCGGCCACGAACATCGTCTTCTCGCGGCGCTGCTCGAAGATGCCGCGGAGCTCGGACTCGAGCCGCTGGATCGGGATCGGCTGCTGGTTCACGGTGATCACGCGGTCAGCCGTGTACTGCAGCACGATCTGGCTGGAGTCGACCGCCGACTCCGTCGAACCCCGCGTCTCGAGCGGCAGGTTGATGTCGAGCCCCCGTTGGGACAGGGGCAGGGCCGCCAGGAAGATGACGATCAGCACCAGCAACACGTCGATGAACGGCGTGATGTTGATGTCGGCGTTCGAGCTCGGCTTCTCGGCCGAGACGACGGCGTCCGCCCCGTGGTGCTTCTTGGCCATGGACTAATCGCCCCCTCCGGCGGAAATGCCGCCGCTCCCGACCTTCCGCTCGGTAATCAGACCGATGTCTTCGATGCCGGCGCGCTGCAGGCGGTCGAGCACGGCCATGACGTCCGCGTACTGGGCGTCCTGATCGGCCTTGATCAGCACGACTTTCTCGAACTTCCGCTCCAGCACGGTCTGCACCGTCGCCAGCATCTCCTGCTCGCTGGTCTGGGTGCTGTCGACGTAGAAACGGCCGTCCGCGGTCACCGCGAGGACCGTCTGCGTGTCGTTCTCGGGCTTGTCCGTCGTGTTCGCGGCCTCGGGCAGGGTCACGTCGACGCCCTTCTGCAACAGGGGCGCGATCAGCATGACGATGATCAGGAGCACCAGCATCACGTCGGCCAGCGGCGTGATGTTGATCTCCGCGTTCATCGCACCCTTCTTGTCGCCTACCTGCATCCCCATGGGTGTCTCTCCTCGGTTCGCTCCGGTGTCACGGGCGGGCCGGGACCCGATCGCGCGGCGCGCGGGCGGGCCGGCCCCGGCACGACAGACCCCTAGTCTGCTTTCTTGATGAAGTAGTCGACGAGCTCGGACGACGAGTTGTCCATCTCGACGTTGAAGAACTCGATGCGCGAGGTCAGGTAGTTGTAGAACCACACGGCGGGAATCGCCACGAACAGCCCGACCGCGGTTCCGACGAGCGCTTCGGCGATGCCCGCCGACACCGCGCCCAGACCGCCCGAACCGGTGGCCGCGATGCCCTGGAACGCGTTGATGACGCCCAGGGTGGTCGCCAGCAGGCCGACGAACACGGCCGTCGCCCCGATGGTCGCCAGCGACCCCATGCCCTTCTTGAGGTCGGCCGCGGTGAGGGCGGAGGCGCGCTGGATGGCCCGGCGCACGCTGTCGATGAGATCGTCGCGGGTCAGCTCGACCCCGGCGTCCTTCTGGAACTGGTACTCCTGCAGCCCGGCCAGAACCACCTTTCCGAGATGGCTGTACTTGTAGTTCTTCGACTGCGAGACGGCGATGGCGTCCTTCAACTGGCTGTCCTTGAGGTGCTTGGCCACTTGCGGCGCGAACGCCTTCGACTGCTTGCCGGCCTGCGTGAAGGTGAACAGCCGCTCGAAGAAGACGCCCATCGACCACATCGACATCAGCCCCAGAATGAGCATGAGGGTCTTGACGGCCAACCCCATCTGTTCCCAGAGTTCGAGAAGATCCATTGTGCCTCCTGCCTGAAATTCGATTCACCGAGCCGCGGGGCGCCGGGCGTCCCGGCGCGCCGCCGCCCACGTTCCGTCCCTGCCGTCCCCGACGAGCGCGCCGGCTACCGCAACTGGAAGTTCACCGTCACGGTCATGATGACGGGAACCGCCACGCCGTTCAGCAACGTCGGCGTGTACGTCCACTGGCGCACCGCCTCGAGGGCCGCCTCGTCGAGCAGCGGCACCGAGCGCAGCACCTTCACGTCGGTCACCCGGCCGTCCGGGCCGATGACCGCCTCGAGAATGACGACGCCCTGGACGCGCGCGGCCTGCGCGACCGGGGGATACCGCGGCTGGACGTCGGTCACCTTCGTCGGGGCCTGGATGTTGCCGCCGACGCGGACGGGCTCGGGCGGCGGCGGCGGCGGCGGCGGCGCCTGCAGCAGCCCGCCGACGATGCCGCCCACGACGCCGCCGGCGATGCCGCCTTCGACCCCCTGCACGCTCGACAGGTCGAAGCCGGTCTCCGGCGCAATCTGCGCCGGCGCCTCGATCGGAGCGGCGTTGGGGTTGACGTCGACGACAGGGGCTTCCACCGCCTGCGCCGCCGGGGGCGGCGGGGGCGGCGGGGGCGGCGGGGGCGGCGGGGGCGCGGCCACGAACGCCATCATGGACGGCACCTGCGGCAGCGCTTCCGCCGCCAGCAACGGCACGATCACGACGGCGGCGACCGCCGCCACGTGCGCGACGATCGAGACGGGCACCGTGTACCACTTCTGGGCGCCGATCTTGATCGACGGATTCGCGATTTCACCGAACATCTGACCTGCCACAGGCAACCTCCTGCGCCCCTATTCGGGAATAGTCGCTCCACAAAATGAGAAGACGCATTATATTCAGACACCGAAAACGTGTCAACGCAACGCGCGGCCGCGAAAATCCGTCCCGCGGCTCCGTTTTTCCGGCCCGCCGAGCGTCCGGAAAAACCGCGGAACGCGCGGACGACGGCCGTCCCGGCTAGCGCATCCAGGCCACGACGAGCGGCACGAAGATGACCGCGACGATGGTCATCAGCTTGATCAGGATGTTGAGGCTCGGCCCCGCGGTGTCCTTGAACGGGTCGCCGACGGTGTCGCCGATCACCGCGGCCTTGTGCGGCTCGGAGCCCTTGCCCCCGTGGTGGCCCTCTTCGATCAGCTTCTTCGCATTGTCCCAGACCCCGCCGGCGTTGGCCATCATCAGGGCCATCAGGACGCCGGTCACCAGCGCCCCCCCGAGCAGCCCGCCGAGGCCGGCCACCCCGAGCACGAAACCGGTCAGCACCGGCGCGACCACCGCCAGCAGGCCGGGCACGATCATCTCCCGGATGGCCGAACGGGTGGAGATGGCCACGCACCGCGCCGAGTCGGGCTCGGCCTTGCCTTCGAGCAGGCCGGAAATGGTGCGGAACTGCCGCCGAACCTCCTCGATCATCTCGTTGGCCGAGCGGCCCACCGCGTTCATGGTCATCGCCGAGAAGATGAACGGCAGCATCCCGCCGACGAACATGCCGATGAGCACGTTCGGGTTGGTCAGCTCGAGTCCGAGCTGCCGCGGGTCGAACACGGCGGCCCCGCCGGCCCGGGCCACGTTGTCGGCCGCGGTGGCCTGGAACGTCGAGAACAGGGCGAGGGCGGTCAGGGCGGCCGACCCGATGGCGAAGCCCTTGCCCATCGCCGCGGTGGTGTTCCCGACCGCGTCGAGGGCGTCGGTGCGGTCGCGCACGAACGACTCGCACTTGCTCATCTCGGCGATGCCCCCGGCGTTGTCGGCCACCGGCCCGTAGGCGTCCACGCCGAGGCTGATGCCGAGCGTCGACAGCATGCCGACGGCCGCGATGGCGATGCCGTAGAGCGCGCCGAGCTGATAGCTGAAGAAGATGGCCGCGCAGACCACCAGCACCGGATAGCCGCACGACATCATGCCGACGCCGAGGCCCGCGATGATGTTGGTCGCGGGGCCGGTCTTCGACTGCTCGGCGATGTGGCCGGCCGGCGGCATGTCCTTGCCGGTGTAGTACTCGGTGAGCTTGCCGATGACGACCCCCGCCACCACCCCGAACACCACGCACCCCAGGACCTCCCAGGGCACGGTGGTGGCCGAGACGAGCGCGGCGGCGCCGCCGACGACGATGACCGACGCCACGATCAGCCCCCGGAGCAACGCCCCCTGCACCTTGCTCTCGTCGTCGGTCCGCACCGTGAACGTCCCCAGGATGGAGGCGACGATGCCGACGCCGGCGAGGAGCACGGGGAACGCCGCGAGGTCGGCCTGCAGGGCCAGGAAGGCGCCCTCGCCCACGCCCCACAGATCGGCGGCGGAGGCGGCGGTGAGGGCCCAGGCCAGGGCGACCGACGAAATGATGCTGCCCACGTAGGACTCGAACAGGTCGGCCCCCATGCCCGCCACGTCCCCGACGTTGTCGCCCACGCTGTCGGCGATGGTCGCGGGGTTGCGGGGGTCGTCTTCGGGAATGCCCGCCTCGACCTTGCCGGACAGGTCGCCGGCGACGTCGGCGGCCTTCGTGAAGATGCCCCCGCCGACCCGCGCGAACAGCGCGATGGACGAGGCCCCGAGCGACAGCCCGAGCAGCGACCCGACGGCCGACGGCCCCCGGCCGTCGAGGCCGCCGTACAGCCAGTACAGCAGCGCGATGCCCAGGGTCCCGAGCGCGACGACGGTCAGGCCCATGACCGCGCCGCTCGAGAACGCCACGCGCAGGGCCCCGGCGAGGCTCGTCTGCGCCGCCGCGGTGGTCCGGACCGCGGCGCCGGTGGCCGTGCGCATGCCGACCCAGCCCGCGGTCGCGGAGAGGAACGCGCCGACCAGGAAGCTGACGCCGACGAGGAACGAGTCGCCCGGCAGGAACAGTACGAGGACGCCGAACATGACGACGACGAACACCGCCAGCACGCTGTACTCGGTCTTCAGGAAAGCCATCGCGCCGCGGCGGATGAGCGCCGCGATCTGCTGCATGCGCTCGGAACCGGCGTCGTGGGCGTTGATGGCCCGGATCAGGGAGAGCGCGAAGAGGGCGGCGGCGACCGGCGCGCCGATCCCGAGGAGCACGTAGAGTGAGTTGTCCATTCTCGACCTTGGAGTGTCTCTTGCCTTTCCGGTTCGGAATCTCTTGCCTTCCGGTTCGCCGACCGCATCCGGCGCCGGACGCACCCCGCACGATCCGCCGCCGCCGAAGCGGTCGATCAGGGACGCGGAAAGCTAGCAGCCGCCCGTGCCGCTGTCAAGCCGCCCGCGCTCCCGGCCGCCGTTCACGCGCCGAGCGCCGACCGCGCCGCGAGCACCGCCGCCACCGCGACCCGGTACCAGGCGAACGCCGCGAGCGAGTGGCGGGCGAGATAGCGGAGCAGCCCGGCCACCGCGGCGTAGCCGACGACCCCGGAAACGGCGAGCCCCGTGAGCAGGACCTGCCCGTGGGCGGCGAGCCCGTCCCCCCCCAGCATCCGGGCCGCCTGCAGCCCGCCGCCGACGATCGCGGGAATGCCGAGGAGGAACGCGAACCGGGCCGCCTCGCCCCGGGACAGCCCCAGCAGCAGCGCCGCCGTGATGATCGCGCCCGAACGCGAGACGCCCGGCACGAGGGCCGCCGCCTGCGCGCAGCCGAGCACGACGGCCTCGACCGCGGAAAGCGACGCGGCGCGGCGGGCGCGGGGGCCGCCCCGGTCCGCCCAGAGCATCGCGGCCGCGCCGGCGGCCAGCGCCAGCGCCACCACCTCCGGTTCGCGCAGGCGCTCGATCTGCCCGGAGAGGAACAGCCCCGCGGGAACCACGGGGACGGTCGCGAGCAGGATCAGGCGTCCGGTGCGGGGGGCGTCGCCGCCGCGGCCCGCGAGGGCGCCGGGGGCGGCCGCCGCCAGCGCGGCGACGTCGCGGCGGAAGTAGACGAGGATCGCGAGCAGGGTGCCGAGATGGCAGGCCACGTCGAACGGGACCGCCGCCTCCCCCGCGTCCCAGCCGAACACGTCGCGGACCAGGATGAGGTGCGCGGAGCTGGAGATCGGGAGGAACTCGGTCAGTCCCTGCACGATCCCGAGCCACACGGCCTGCAGGCTGGTCACGCTGCGTGGGGGCGGCGAGCGGAGCCCGGCGCGACCGCGGGCCGCGCGGCGGCGCCCGCCGGTCCGGGCTAGGCGCGGGCCCTCGACTTCCGGCTGCGCCGTTTCGGCTTCGGGGCGGCGGCCGCCGACCCCGCCAGCGCGCGTCTCGCGGCCCGGCGCTCGCTGATCACGATCGCCGCGGCGGCGGCGACGAAGATGGTGGAGTAGGTGCCGCTGAGCACGCCGACGAACATCGTGAACGCGAAGCCCCGCAACACTTCGCCCCCGAAGACGAAGAGGGCGAGGACCGCGAAGGCGGTGGTGCCCGAGGTGATGATGGTCCGGCTCAGGGTCTGGTTGATGCTGGCGTTGACCAGCTTGTCGAACGCGTCCCGGCGCATGCGCCGCAGGTTCTCGCGCACCCGGTCGAAGACGACGATCGAGTCGTTCACCGAGTACCCGGTGATGGTGAGCATGGCCGCCACGACGTTCAGCGACAGATCGAAGCCGAAGAAGGTCAGCAGCGACAGGGTCACCAGGATGTCGTGCACTACGGCGATGATGGCCCCGACCGCGAAACTGAACCGGAAACGGAAGGCGACGTACACCAGGATGCCGAGCATCGCGAACACGAACGCGTTGATGCCGCGGCGCTGCAGCTCCTGCCCGATGACGGGCCCCACCAGCTCCTGTCCGATGACCGTGAAGCCGCCGATGGCGCTCTCCTCCAGGGCGGCGACGACCGTGTTCGCGCCCTCTTCCAGGCTCGCGCCCTCTTCGGGGCCGCCCTGCGGCAGCCGGATGAGGATCTCGTTGGCGTCGGGGTCGCCGTACTGCTGGACGACGCTCTCGCCGGCCGCCCCGCCGACGGCGCCGCGCACCGCGTCCTCGGTGACCGGCCCGTCGAACTGCACGATGACCTGGGTGCCGCCCGAGAAGTCGATGCCGAGCGACAGCCCCCCCTGCAGCGCCGTCATCGCCGCGCCGGCGGCGATGACGAAGCACGACAGGCCGACGGCGGGCCAGCGCCACTTGAGGAAGTCGAAGTCCGGATTCTTGAAGATGGGCATACGCGCGTTGGTGTCCCGGTATGGTCGCGCCCCCGCCGCGCCGGCGGGCGGCGCCGCGCTCCCGTCGGGCCGGCGGGCTTCGGGCGGTCAGATGCTCAACGAGGCTTCCCGGCGGCGCGTGAGCACCGTCTCGAACAGGGTGCGCGACACGAACACGGCGGTGAAGACGTTCGACACGAGGCCGAAGAACAGCGTCGTCGCGAACCCCTTGATCGGCCCCGAACCGAACTGGAACAGGAAGGCGGCGGCGATGAGCGACGCGATGTGGGTGTCGAGAATGGTCAGGAAGACGCGGTCGAAACCGGCCGAGACGGCCGACCGGGCCCCCTTGGCGGAGCCGAGCTCCTCCTTGATGCGCTCGAAGATGAGCACGTTGGAATCGACCCCCATGCCGATGGTGAGGATGAATCCGGCGATGCCCGGCAGGGTGAGCACGGCCCCGACGTAGGCCATGCACGCCAGCAGGATCAGCAGGTTCATCCCCACCGCGACGACGGCGTTGATGCCCGAGAGCCGGTAGTACGCCAGCATGAACAGCGCGACCGCGACGAGCCCGGAGATCGAGGCGGTGACCCCGGCGCGGATCGAATCGGCCCCCAGGGACGGCCCCACCGTCCGCTCTTCGAGATAGGTCAGGGAGGCGGGCAGGGCGCCCGAGCGCAGGATGAGCGCCAGATCCGCCGCCTCCTCCGTCGTGAAGGTGCCGGTGATGCGGCCCTCGTCGGCGATCCGCTCCTGGATCACGGGGGCGGAGTACACGCGTTCGTCGAGGATGATGGCGAGGTTGCGGCCCACGTTGCTCCCGGTGAAGTTGCCGAACTTGCGGGCCCCCTCCCGGTTGAACGAGAAGCTGATGGCGGGCTGGTTGAACTCGTCGATGGTGGGCCGGGCGTTGCGCAGATCGCGCCCGGTCACCGGCGCCACCTGCCGCACCAGGTAATAGACGGTCGAGCCCGGAACCGCCCCGAGGGACTCGTCGGCTCCCGACAGCACCTCCATGTCGGGGGGCACGACGCCGTTCCTCGCCTGCAGCAGCAGCTCGCGCGAAATCGCGGGACCGTCCTCGACCAGCTTCAGTTCGAGCAGACCGGTCGAGCGAATGATCTCCTTCGCCCCCGCCACGTCTTCGACGCCCGGCAACTGCACCAGGATCTGGTCGCCGGCCACGCCGTGGGGGGCGACGATGGGCTCGGCGACGCCCAGCTCGTTCACGCGCCGCTCGATCGTCTGCAGCGCCTGCCGCACCGATTCCTCGCGCAGCGAGCGCTCGACGCCCGGCTGCATGCGGAAGGCGTAGGCTCCCCCGGCCTCCGACCCACGGTCGTAGCTCACCTGCAGCAGGTCGTCGGCGATGCGCCGGAACTCCTGGTCGCGGTCCGCGGGCACGCCCTCCACCCGGATCTCCGTCGGGGTGGCCGCGGCGGCCGAGAGCAGGGTGATGCCGGCGAGGCTGGCCTGCTCGCTCAACTGCTCGGCGCTGGTCTCGGTCTCGACCCGCAGCGCGTCGTCGGTCTGGACCCGCAGCACGAGATGGACGCCGCCCCGGAGGTCGAGGCCGAGCCGCACCTGGTCCTCGGGCGGATAGACGGCGAACCCCGCGACGGCCGCGACCGCCGCGATGGTCAGCAGCTTCCAGCGCAAATTCTTCTTCATGACTCGATCCGTCCCGCCGTCCGCCGCCGCCCCGCCGTACCCGCGGCGGCTACATCGACCCGGAATCCTGCGCCACCGGCTCCTGCCCCTGATAGCCTCCGACCGCCGACCGCGACACCTCGATGCGCACCTTGTCGGCCACCTGAAGCTGCACCGACCGGTCGTTCAGCTTCGTGATCGAGCCGTAGATGCCGCTCGTCGTGATCACCCGATCGCCCACCTTCAGGGCCGCGCGGAACTCCTGCACCTTCTTCTGGCGCCGCCGCATCGGCAACAGGATGATGAAGTAGAAGATGGCGAGAATCAGCGCGAACGGCAGGAACTGCGCCCATACCGGCGGATTCCCCTGCGCCGCCTGGGCGAAGATCACCGGCGGACCGGACTCGAACATGCGCTCTCTCATCACGCCTGCGACCCGCTCCCGCCCCGCCCGCGGCGGTCCGCCGGCCGGCGCGAGAACGTCTCATGGAAGCGTTGCCTGAACGATTCGAACGTGCCGAACGTGATAGCTTCTCTCATCCGACGCATGGTGTCAAGGTAGAAGTGCAGGTTGTGCAGGGTGGCGAGGGTCTTCCCGGCCATCTCCCCGGAGACGTGCAGATGGCGCAGATAGGCCCGGGAGCAGCGCCGGCACGTGTAGCAGGCGCACGCCGGATCGGGGGGGCGGACGTCCTCGGCGAACTCCGCCCGCTTGATCGAGAGCGGCCCCGTGCGCGTCAGGAGCTGGCCGTTGCGGGCGTTGCGGGTCGGCAGCACGCAATCGAACAGATCGACGCCGCGGGCCACGCACTCCACGAGGTCGTCCGGCATGCCCGTCCCCATCAGGTACCGCACCCGGTCGTCCGGCAGGAAGGCCGCGACGCCCGCCGTCACGTCGTACATCACGTCCACGGGCTCGCCCACGCTCAGGCCGCCGATGGCGTACCCCTCGAACCCGATGGCCACCGTCTCCCGCGCGCTCGTCTCGCGCAGGCGGCCGTAGACGCCGCCCTGCACGATGCCGAACTGCGCCTGGCCGGGGTTGGTCACCTCGCCGCCGAGGCGCGCGGGATCGCCGCCGACCGCGAGGAAGCGCGAGCGGCACCGGCGCGCCCAGCGCAGCGTCCGCCGCATCGAGACCTCGGCCCGCGGCTCCGACACCGGATAGCTGACGCACTCGTCGAACGCCATCGCGACGTCGGACCCGAGGCGGGCCTGGACGTCGGTCGCGCTCTCCGGCGTCAGGCGCTGCCGGCTGCCGTCGAGATGCGACCGGAACCAGACCCCGTCCTCGTCGATCTCCCGCCGGTCGCCGAGGCTGAACACCTGGTAGCCGCCGCTGTCGGTCAGGATCGGCCGGTCCCAGCCGCTGAAGCGGTGCAGACCGCCGGCCCGCGCCACGAGCCGGGCGCCGGGACGCAGGTGCAGGTGATAGGCGTTGGCGAGGACGAGCTCCGCCCCGAGGCCGGCGACGTCGCGGTGGGTCAGCCCCCGGACGGCGCCCCGCGTGCCCACCGGGGCGAACGCCGGGGTCCGGACGATCCCGTGGGGGGTGCCGATCTCGCCCGCGCGCGCCGTCCCGTCGCGGTGGGTCACGCGAAACGAGAAACGGAGGTCGGACGGCGGCATCAACCCAATCTCCCGGCGCTGCCGTATACTACGCGCATTCGCGGCCCTGCCGGCGCCGCGGGAGACGGCGGCGGCGGGTCGGTGGGCGGCGGGCGGCGCCCCGGGGCGGCGCCTTCGAGACCGGGACCACGGTGAAACGGCTTCGCATCGGTGTGGTGTACGGCGGCCGCTCGGGCGAGCACGAGGTTTCCCTGGCCTCGGCCGCGTCCATCTTCGCCAACCTCGACCGCGGGCGTTACGACCCCGTACCGATCCGCATCTCCCGCGACGGCCGCTGGTCGGTGCCCGACCATCCCCCCGCCGCCGCGTCGGCGGCGGAGACCATCGGACGGGCCCGCGCGGCGAAACGCGCCGGGCGCGAAGGCCGCGAGGTGCATCCCGTCGCCCGCCCCGGCCACGACACCCTCCTGGTCGTCGACCGCGGCCCCTCGGCGCAGGGCGGGCGGATGCTGGCCGACACCCTGATCCTCGACGTCATCTTCCCGATCGTGCACGGACCCTGCGGCGAGGACGGCACGCTGCAGGGCCTGCTGGAGCTCGCGGACATCCCCTACGTGGGGGCGGGAGTGGCCGGGGCCGCGACGGGGATGGACAAGGCGCTGATGAAGGCGCTGTTCGCCTCGGCCGGCCTGCCGATGGTGAAGCACGAGACGGTGCTGCGCCGCTCCTGGCGCAACGGCCGCGACGCGGTCCTGTCCGACCTGACCGCGCGGCTTCGGTACCCCCTGTTCGTCAAGCCGGCGAATCTCGGCTCCAGCGTGGGAATCTCGCGGGCCGCCGACCGGGAGTCGCTGGCGGCGGGCGTCGACCTCGCCGCCGGGTTCGACCGGAAGATCGTCGTCGAGGAAGGGGTGGCGCCGTGCCGCGAGATCGAATGCGCGGTGCTCGGCAACGACGAGCCCCGGGCCTCGGCGCCCGGAGAGATCATCCCGTCGGGAGAGTTCTACGACTACGCGGCGAAGTACCTGGACGAGGGATCGAGCACCATCGTCCCCGCGGACCTCGCCCCCCACGAGGCCGACGAGGTCCGCCGGCTGTCGATCGCCGCGTTCCGCGCCATCGACTGCGCGGGCATGGCCCGCGTCGACTTCCTTCTCGACCGCGCCGGCCGCCTGTTCGTCAACGAGATCAACACCCACCCCGGGTTCACGACCATCAGCATGTTCGCGAAGCTCTGGGAGGCGAGCGGAGTCGGTTATCCCGCGTTGCTGGACCGGCTGATCACGCTCGCGGTGGAGCGCTGCGAAGACCGGCGCGAATCCCGCATCGGCGGCCCCTGAATCCCGCGCCGCGCTACGGCGCGGACTCCCGGGCCGTCCGTTCCCGGAACGGGGTCCGGCCGTCCCAGACCCGCACGGCGCGGATGACGTCGCCGCGCTGCAGGCGATCGACGACGTCCATGCCGTCGACCACCGCGCCGAACACCGGCCGCCGGCCGTCGAACCGGGGCCGCGGAGACGTGGCGATGAAGAAGCGGCCGGTCCCGGTGTCGGCGCCGTCGAGGACCAGGCCGACCGTCCCCCGCAGAAAGGGCAGGGGGCTGAGCTCGTCGCGAATGCGGTAGCCGGGGAGGCCGTCGCGGCGGCCGCGGGAGTCGCCCGCATGCACGGCCCGGCCCGCCGCCACCTCGTCGACGACGACGCCGTCGTAGAAGCCGGAGCGGGCGAGGCGCATGAAGTGGGCCGAGGTGAGCGGCGCCTCGTTGACGGCCAGCTCGATCTGAACGGTCCCGCGGTCGGTGTCGACGTACGCGTGGGGCGCCACCGTCGGGCGCACGAGCTCGGGCGAATCGTAGTCCTCGATCTGCGGCAGCGCCGCCGACCGGATCGCCGCGGCGGGATCGTCCGGTCCGCCGCGCCCGGCGAGACCCTCCGCGGCCCGGACCCGGACCGCCCAGTCCGGGTCGTCGAGCGCCTCCCGCAGGGCGTCGACCGCCGCACCGCCCCCGAGCCGGACCAGCGCGTCGACGGCCGCGGCGCGCACCGCCGGCGACGCGGAGTTCAGCGGGTCGCGGTATGCGTCGGCGAGGGACGCGGCGGCGCCGCGGCCGCCGGCGTCGCCCAGCAGCCGGACCGCGGTTTCGCGGACGGCGGCGTTCGAATCGGCGAGGTGGGCCCGCAGCACCGCGGCGACGCCGGGGGCGCGGACCGCGGCCAGGGCCCGCAGCACGCCCGGGACCGCCCGCCGGTCCTCGTCCTCGAGGAGCAGGGAAAGGCGGTAGGCGGCCACGTCGGGGTCGACGAGGGCCAGGGCGCGGGCGAGGTCGGCGCGAACCTGCCAGTGCGCGTCGGGCGGCAGCCCCGACAGCAGCAGCAGGAACGTATCGGGGTCGAGCGCCGCGAGGGTCTGCAGCGCCGCTCCCCGCACCGCCGGCGCGCGGTGCCCGAGCAGTTCGACCGCGATCTCCCGTGTCTCCGGCGCGCCGACCGCGGCGAGCGCCTCGACCACGGCGACCAGCAGGTTCGCGTCGACGTCGGGGGTCCGCAGCAGATCGAGCAAGGCGGGGGCGGCTTCGGCCGCGCCGACTGCCCCCAGCGCCTGGACCGCGGCCAGCACGATCCGCGGGTCCCGCCGGTCCGGGTCCAGCAGATCGACCAGCGGCTCGACCGCCGACGCGTCGCCGAGCTGCCCGAGGCCGCGGACGGCCAGGACCACCCCCACCACCCCGCCGACCCCGGCCAGCGTGCGGAGGGGCTCCGCCGCCCGGGAATCGCCGACCCGGGCCAGCGCATCGGCCACCGGCCACCACCACAGCCGGGGGTCGCCCGACTCGGTGAGCACGGTGGCGGCGAGCGCGTCGAAATCGCCCAGCGCGGCCAGTGCGCGTACGCCCGACCGGAACGCCTCGACGCGCGGGCTCAGGGGATATCCCGAATCGTCGGGATCGACGTCCCAGGCCACGGTGACGTGCGCCGCGGCCATCGCCTGGATGGCCCCGGCCGCGGCCGGGGCGGGCAGCCGGCCGAGGGCGTCGGCGGCCCGCGCCTGCACCAGGGGCGACTCGTCCTGCAGGGCCGCGGTCAGGGCCCCGGCCGCCTCCGCGCCGCCGAGCAGCCCCAGCCCGAAGGCGGCGACGGCCCGCACGTCGGCCTCGGGATCGGACAGGGCGGCGACGAGCGCCGGTCCGCCCTCGGGAAGACCGACCCGGCCGATGGCCAGCGCGGCCCGATAGCGCACCCCGGCCCCCGGATCGCGGACGAGCCGGACCAGGTCGGGGACCGGCGCCCCCCCGAGATCGGCCCCTTCTCCGGCGGCCTCGGGAACGGGGGGAGCCGCCGGCGCCGGGTCGCGCAGCCGGCGCTGATCTTCGAGCCGGAGAATCCAGGCCAGCTTCCGGGCGTCGGTCACCTCGGCCGGCGCCCGACTCCGGGACGGCGTCGACGCGCAACCGGCGAGAGCCGGGACGATGCACGCGGCCAGGAGCAGCGTGGAGATGCGGCGTGGAAGCGCAACGGATGCCGGCGTCCATGCGGCCGGGAGCCTGGGCGCGGCGCGGGGTTCCACCACGAGTCGTAAGATATCATGCAGTCTCCGGCCGCTTCCGTCCGCTCGCGGCGCGCCGGGCGTCGGGGCGGACGGCGCACCGACGCCTTCCATGCAGCCGGACGACCGGTTCGACGACGGCGCCCGCGACGCTCCCGGCCACCCGGCGTCATCGCCGCAGGAGCGGCCGCGCCGCCCGGCGCCGGCCGACCCGCTGGATCGGCTCTCCCGGCTCGAGCGCTTCGGCATCAGACCGGGGCTCGACACCATCCGCCGGCTGATGGCGGCGCTCGGCGACCCCCAGACGGCCTATCCCTCGATCATCGTGGCCGGCACCAACGGCAAGGGCTCGGTGGCGGCGATGATCGACGCCGCCCTGCGCGCGGCCGGGTATCGGGCCGGCCGCTACACGTCGCCCCACCTGACGTCGATCACCGAGCGCTTCACCGTCGACGGCGCGGCGATCGACGAGCCGGCCCTGCGCGCGGAGACGGCCCGGGTCCTGCGGCGGGCCGACGCCCTCCGGGCCGCGGGGAACCTGCCCCATCCGCCCACGTTCTTCGAGGCGGCGACGGCGATCGCCCTGTCCTGGTTCCGGCGGGCGGAAGTCGACGCGGCGGTGGTCGAGGTGGGTCTCGGGGGACGGCTCGACGCCACCAACGTGGTGACGCCGGTTGCGGGGGTCATCACCTCCATCGGGCTCGACCACCAGGCCCATCTCGGCGACACCATCGAGGCCATCGCGGCCGAGAAGGCGGGGGTCGTCAAGCCGGGAATGGCCGTGGTGACCACCGAGACCGCCCCGGCCGCCCTGGCCGTCATCGAGGACGCCTGCGAGCGGCGCGGCGCGCGGCTGGTCCGGGCCGGCGCGGACACCACGGTGACGCCGCGGCCGGGCGCCCGCGGCCCCCGCATCGAGGTCACCACCCCGAACCGCCGCTATCCCGCGTTCCGCCCCGGCCTCGCGGGGGCGCACCAGCGGTCGAACGCGGCGGGGGCGATGCGCCTGCTCGAAACGCTCGCCGACGCCGGCCTGCCCGTCGGCGCCGACGCCATCGTCCGCGGGATCTCGGACGTGACGTGGCCGGGGCGTCTCGATCTGGTCCGCGTACCGGGGCGGGGCGCGGTGCTGCTGGACGCCGCCCACAATCCGGCCGCGGCGGCGGCGCTGGCCCGGTATCTGCGGGGCGCGTTCCCGGACCGGCTGCCCCTCGTGTGCGCGGTCATGCGCGACAAGGACGCCGACGGCATCATCGACCGCCTCGCCCCCTGCGCCAGCCGCATCGTCTGCACCGCGCCCGACACGCCGCGGGCGACTCCCGCGCAGACCCTCGCGGCCCGCGTCCGGGCGCGGGCGGCGGCGTTGCCGGTGACCGTCGAGGACGACCCCCGGCGGGCGCTGGAAGCGGCCTGGAGCACGGCCCGGACGGTCTGCGCGACGGGCTCCGTCTTTCTCGTGGGCGAACTGCTCGCGGCCCTGCGCGGGACCGGCGGAGCGTGGTATTCTTCGCAGGACGCGGGGCGCCCGCCGAGCCGGACCGTCCGGCCCCCGTCCCCTCCATGAACCGCCTGCGCTGTCCGGAGACTTCTGTCGAGACCGCGCGCGGCGCCGGGACCGGCGTGATCGAGCCACGCGGCGCCGGCGGCGCGGGATGCGCCGCGCGGCGCCGGCGGCCGGGTTTCCGCCTCGTCCTGCTCGCGCTAGCCGCGGGCCTCGCGACCGCCGGCGCCGGCCGCGCCCAGGACCTTCCCGACGGCATCGCCGGCTCGCGGCAGTTCCGGCTCGAGCAGATCGCGCACAACCAGTGGCGCTTCCAGGGCGAGGTCGAGATCCACGGCGACGGCCAGGTGTGGCGGATCCACGCGGACGACGCCAGCCTGTACACGGACGAATCGCTGCTCGTGGCCACCGGCAACGTGGTGTTCGCGGGCGAGAACGCCCGGGTCGCCGCGGAACGGGTGGAGTACGACTACGTGGCGGGGACCGGGACGTTCTACGCCGCCCTGGGCTCCACCCAGCTCGTGGAAGACGTGGAGCCGAGCATGTTCGGCACCCAGGAGCCCGAGATGCGCTTCTGGGGCGACCTCGTCGAGAAGATCGGCCCGCGGCGCTACCGGCTCATCGACGGCGGTTTCACTTCGTGCATCCAGCCGACGCCGCGGTGGGAGTTGCGGACCAGCTCGGCCGAGATCGACCTGGCCGAGTACGCCCGGCTGCGCAACATGCTGCTGCTGGTGAAGGGCGTACCCGTCTTCTACCTGCCCTGGATGTACTACCCCGTCCAGGACGAGAACCGGGCCACCGGCTTCCTGATGCCCGTCTACGGCGCCTCGTCGGTCCGGGGCCAGTCCGTCAGCAGCGCGTTCTTCTGGGCCATCGACCGCAGCCACGACGCCACCGTCTATCACGACTGGCTCACGTCGGCCGGCCACGGGTTGGGGGGCGAGTACCGCTACGTGCTCGGCCAGGGATCCCGGGGCGACGCCGAGGCCTACCTGCTCGACGAACGCGAGACCACCGGCATCGACCCGTTCCGCGGCGGCGAGACCACCTTCCCGGCCCGCCGCAGCTTCCAGCTGCGCGGCAACCTGCAGCACCGCATCTCGGACGCGCTCCAGGCGCGGGGGCAGATCGACTATTTCTCCGACGTGGAGGTGCAGCAGACGTACCAGCGGGACATCTTCCGCGCGACCAACAGTTCCCGCACCTTCGGCGGCAACGTCACCGGTTCCTGGAACGCGTACACGCTCAACGCCACCGCCGACGTCCGGGAGACGTTCTTCGGGGTCGCCGACGCCTCGCTCCACGGGGCCGGGCCGCGCATCTCGTTCAACCAGTCGGAGCGGCAGATCGGGACGCTGCCCCTCTACTACGGCTTCACGAGCGAGTACGCCAACCTGTTCCAGCGCCAGGGGTTCGGCGGCCGGGAGACGGACGCGGGGCTGGTGCGGTACGACGTCAATCCGCTCGTCCGGGCGCCGTTCACCCGCTGGCCGTTCCTGACGTTCAACGCGTCGGCCGGCTACCGCCGGACCCACTGGCGGGAGAGCATCGACCTCGCCACGACGGAACAGGTCGACGTGCCCATCTCGCGGTCGCTGTTCGAGTTCGTGACCGAGGTCACCGGCCCCGTGTTCGTCAAGATCTGGGACACCCCGAACACCGGCTACTCCGAACGGATGAAGCACGTGATCGAGCCGTGGGTCGTCGTGGAGCGGACGACCGCGGTCGACAACTTCGAGCGGATCGTCCGGATCGACTCCACCGACTCGATCGTCGGCAACACCACGCGGTTCCGGTACGGCGTCGACAACCGGTTCTTCGCGAGCCGGGGAGACGGCGGGACGCACGAGTTCCTGACCGTCGGGGTCGAGCAGACCTACTACAGCGACGAGCGGGCGTCGCAGTTCGACCAGCAGTTCCTGACCAGCTTCCTGCAGACGGCCCCGAGCAAGCTGTCGCCGCTGGCGGTGACCGTCCGCGCCGCCCTGACCGACGGCATGCACGGGGCGTTCCGCGCCGAGTACGACACGCACTTCATGGCCCTGCGCACCATCCGGGCCGACGCCGACATCGCGTTCAGCGACCGGCTGCACCAGACCGCCGGCTGGAGCCAGCGCCGGTTCATAGAAGGCCTGTCCGGATTCGACAACCCGAACTTCCTCGACCACGTCATCAACTCGTTCACCAACTTCCGGGCGCGCGACAACAAGTGGGGAGGCGTCTACCAGTTCAACTACGACCTGCAGCTCGGCCGCATGGTGCAGCAGCGGATTCTCGCCTACTACAACGCGCAGTGCTGCGGAGTCAACGTCCAGTACCAGACGTACAACCTGGCCAACCTCGGGTTCCGGACCCGGGCGGCGCGGGATCGGATATTCAGCATCTCGGTCACGCTGGCCGGGCTCGGCACGTTCGCCAACCTGCTGGGCCCCTTCGGCCCCGGCACGGGAGCGCGGCAGTACTGACAGGCCCGCGGCGAGGCAGGCCCGCCCGGCGCCGGCGGGGCATCCGCACGGCCGACGAGGCGCGACGTGTCCGAAACCATCCTCGTCACCGGGGCGGCCGGCTTCGCCGGCAGCCATCTGCTCGCTCTGCTGCGCCGCACGGCGCCGGACGCCACGCTGCTGGCGTGGCGGCGCCCGCGGGGAGGCTGCCCCCCGGCCGGCGCGGCGCCGCCGCGGCCCGCGCCCGAAGGCGCGGCCTGGCGCGAGGTCGACCTGCTCGACGGCGCGGCGGTGCGGCGCGCGATCGCGGAACGCCCGCCGACCCAGGTGTACCACTGCGCGGGGGTCGCGAACGTGAACGGCTCGTGGGCCGACCGGCGGGCGACCCTGCAGGGGAACGTGACGGGCGTCGAGCACCTGCTGGCGGCGGTGCGCGGCCTGCCCGTTCCGCCCCGCGTCCTGATCCCCGGTTCCGCGCTCGTCTACCGGCCTTCGACCGCCGCCCTCGCCGAGACCGCGCCCCTGGCCCCGGTCAGCCCCTACGGCGCCAGCAAGCTCGAGCAGGAGCGGCGGGGACTCGCGGCGTTCCGCCGCGACGGTCTCGCCGTCGTCCTCACCCGGTCGTTCACCCACGTCGGTCCGGGACAGGCCCCCGCCTACGCCGCGTCGAGCTTCGCGGAACAGATCGCCCGCATCGAAGCGGGGCGCGCCGAGCCGGTCCTGTCGGTCGGCGACCTCGAGGCGCGCCGCGACCTGACGGACGTCCGCGACACGGTGCGGGCGTACCGGATGCTGATGGAGCGCGGGACGCCGGGCCGGCCCTGCAACGTGTGCTCGGGCGCCGCCCACCGCATCGGCGACGTCCTCGACGCCCTCCTGGCCCTGGCGCGGGTGCGGGTCGCGGTCCGGTACGACCCGGCCCGCGCCCGGCCCGGCGACCACCCGGTGCTGCTCGGCGACCGGTCGCGCATCACCGGCGAGCTCGGCTGGGAACCCCGGCGCCCCCTGCCGGAGACCCTGTCCGACCTGCTCGACTGCTGGCGCGGGGTCTACGCCGGCCGGACGCCCGCCTGACGCGGGCGGTGGAGCGGACGGGCCGGGAGGGCCGGCCGCACCGGCCGAAGCGCGCGGCGCCGTCCGGAAGGTCCCCGGCCGGACGCGGCAGTCCGCCGCGGGCCGGCCGAAGCGTGCGGCGCCGGCAGTATGATGCGGTGATGGACAGGCGCAGGCTCCCCGTCGGCATCCAGACCTTCCGCCAGATTCGCGAGGAGGGTTACTACTACGTCGACAAGACGGCCTTCGCGGGACGGATCGCGGACGATGCCGGCAAGCACTACTTCCTGTCGCGCCCCCGGCGCTTCGGCAAGAGCCTGTTCGTGGACACCCTCAAGGATCTGTACGAGGGCGCCGAACCGCTGTTCCGCGGTCTGGCCGCGCACGACGCCTGGGACTGGTCGAAGCGCCATCCCGTCGTGCGGCTGAGCTTCGCCGGCGGCAACTTCAAGCGGCCGGAGGAGCTGCGCGCGAGCGTCATGCGGCAGCTCGCCGCGGCCGGGCGCCGGGCCGGGCTGCCCGCCTCCGGCGTCCCCACGCCCGCGGGACGCTTCGCCGACCTGCTGGAGGCGCTGCACGAGCGGACGGGCGAGCGCGTCGTCGTGCTGGTGGACGAGTACGACAAGCCGATCCTGGACGCGCGGGACGAGGCGGAGCTTCCGGGGGAAGAGCCGGGGGCCGCCCCGCGCGCCGGCGACGCGCAGGCGCGGGCCAACCGCGACGACCTGCGCGGACTGTACGGCGCGATCAAGGACTGCGACGCCCACGTCGAGCTCACCTTCATCACCGGCGTCAGCAAGTTCTCGAAGGTCAGCCTGTTCTCCGACCTGAACTTCCTCACCGACCTCACCCTCGACCCGCGCTGCGCGGCCATCTGCGGCTACACCGAGGCGGACCTCGACACGGTGTTCGCGCCCGAGCTCCCCGGCCTCGACCGGGATCGGATCCGCGCCTGGTACAACGGCTACGACTGGCGGGGGAAAGAGAGGGTCTACAACCCCTGGGCCATCCTCCATCTGTTCGCCAGCCGCGAGTTCGAGGCGCACTGGTTCGAGACCGCGACGCCGCGCTTCCTGGTCGACACGCTGCTGCGGCGCGGCTTCTCCGCCCCGGACCTCGAGAGTCTGCACGCCGACGACGCCCTGCTGTCGGCCTTCGACGTGGACGCGGTGTCGACCGAGGCCCTGCTGTTCCAGACGGGCTATCTGACGATCGCCGAGGAGGAGAAGGACGCGGACGGCGTGCCCCTGTACCGTCTGGGCTATCCGAACCGCGAGGTGCGGCGGGGCCTGAACCGGGGTCTGCTCGACGCCCTGGCACCGCGTTGGCGGTCGGCGGGGAGCGGCGCCGCGCTCCGCCGCGTGCTGGCGGCGGAGGACTGGAGCGGCCTGGAGGCGCTGTTCCGGAAGCTGCTGGCGGGCATCCCGCACGACTGGCACCGGCGGAACGAGGTCGCCCGCTACGAGGGTTACTGGTCGAGCGTCTTCTACGCGTGGTTCCAGGCGTCGATGGACGGCGTGGCGGTGGAGGACGCCACCAGCCGCGGCCGGCTGGACCTGGCGGTGGTGCTCGGCGGCGCCGCGTTCCTGTTCGAGTTCAAGGTCGTGGAGCGGGCGGCTCCGCGCCCTCGGCCGGAGAACGCGGGCGGCGAGCGCCCGCGGGCGGAGAACGCGGCGCTGGCGCAGTTGCGGGCGCGCCGTTACGCCGACAAGTACCGCGCCCCGGGCCGCGCCGTGCACCTGATCGGCGTGGAGATCGGCGCCGAGCGCCGCGACCTCGCCGCGTTCGACGTCGCGCCGGCTTGAGTTCTCGACATCGTGACGCGGCGCCGGCCCGCCACCTCCGCGACTCCGCTCGACACACGGCTTCGGCCCAACGCGCACGACTTCACCCTTGACGCGCCGAGTGCGCCTGGCGCAACATGGGCGCCCATGAGCGAACAAAAAACGAACGTCGGCGCCGCGAACGGCGGCGGCTCGACCCTGTTCGACCTGTCGCCCGGGCCGCCGACGACGCGGCAGGTCGCGGACCGGGTGCGGGAGGGCCGCGCCGCCCACCCGTCCCGCCCCGCCGACCTGCCCGCCGCGGTACGCCGGGCCGACGACGCGCGCTACCAGGAGGTCACCTGCCGCTCGGCCCTGAACCGGGTGCGCGGCATGCCGTTCGGGTGGACGCTGAATCCGTACCGCGGCTGCACGCACGGCTGCCACTACTGCTTCGCGCGCCGGTACCAGCCGCACCTCGAGCTCGATGCCGGGGACGAGTTCGCCTCGGTCATCCTCGTCAAGGTGAACTTCGTGGAGATGTTGCGGCGGGAGCTCGCCGGGCAGCGGCGGCCCCGCGCGCCGATCGGGTTCGGCACCGCCACCGATCCGTACCAGCCGGCCGAGGGCCGTTACCGGCTCAGCCGGGGCGCGCTCGCGGCCCTGGTCGAGCGCCCGGCCCCGGTCGGCCTGATCACGAAGGGACCGATGGTGGTGCGCGACGTCGACCTGCTGCGGGACCTCTCGGCGCGGACGGAGTGCATGGTGCACGTGAGCGTGCCGACGGTCGACGAAGACGCGTGGAGCGCCCTGGAGCCGGGGACCGCCCACCCTCTGCAGCGGCTGCGGGCGGTGCGGGCGCTGGGCGACGCGGGCATCGAGGCGGGGGTGCTGGTGGCGCCGATCGTGCCGGGGCTGACCTCGCACCCCGCGAAGATCGAGCGCACCATCAAGGCCGTCGCCGACCACGGCGCCCGGTTCTGCGGCGCCGACGTCCTCCACCTCGAGGGAGGGACCCGCGAGCACTTCCTGCGGTTCCTCGACCGAGAGTTCCCGGCGCTCGCCCCCCGCATCGACCGGCTCTACGCGGGCAAGCACGCGCCCCGGCGCTACCGCGACCAGGTGCGCCGCGTGCTGGAACTGCTGCGGCGCCGGCACCGCCTGCCCGCCCGGCGCGCCGCCCCCATGCCGGCGGCCGCGCGCCCCCGCGCGGCCCCGCCCCCGACGCCGCGGCAGGCGCTGCTGCCCGGGCAAGCGCGGCGGCCCGGGCCGCCGCCGCGGCCGTGAGCCTCGATGCCGAGGGCGCACAGGACGCCCGCGCTCGCAGCGGCCCGGGCGCCGCCGTGGAACCGGGGCCGGCCGCCGGAGGCTACCGCGGCTGGAGCAGGCGCTCGACGCGCTTCTCGGTCGGCGGATGGGTGCTGAACAGGGACATCACGCCGGCGCGCGAGAAGGGCTTGACGATGAACAGGTGGGCGGTGGCGGGGCTGGCGTCGAGGGGCGCCCGCCGTGAACCCGCGTCGATCTTGCGCAACGCCCGGACGAGCCCGTGCGGACTGCCCACGATGCGGGCCGCCCCGCGGTCGGCCGCGTACTCCCGGGAACGGGAGATCGCCGACTGGATGAGGACGGCGGCGACGGGCGCGAGGATGATGGTCGCGATCAGGGCGAGGGGGTTGCCGCCCTCGTCGTCGTCGCTGCGCCCCAGCCCCCCGAACAGCGCCGCGAACTGGGCCATGCGGGCGACCATCATGACGGTGGCGGCGATGGTCGCGGCCACCGAGCCGATCAGGATGTCGCGGTGCTTCACGTGGGCCAGCTCGTGGGCGATCACCCCTTCGAGCTCCTCCCGGTCGAGCATCCGCAGGATGCCGCGGGTCGCCGCGACCGCCGCGTGCTGCGGGTTCCGCCCCGTCGCGAACGCGTTCGGCGAGTCGTCGGGAATGACGTAGACCTTCGGGGTGGGCAGCCCCGCCCGGCTCGCCAGATGCTCGGTCATCTGGTGCAGCGGATGCTCGGGCCCCACCTGCTCGGCCTTGTACATGCGCAGCACGATGCGGTCCGAGAACCAGTACGAGCCGAAGTTCATGGCCACCGCGAGGACGAACGCGAACATCAGACCGACCTGGCCGCCCAGCAGCTCGCCGATCACGAGCAGGAGCCCGCTCAGCAGACCCAGCAGCACGACCGTCTTGACCGAATTACCCATGGCTTGCAACTCTCCTTCGATGCTTCCTGCTTCGACTCATCGCCCCGCCGGGTCCGGCCCGGCCGCTTCGGCGCCGAGGACGCCGGCCGTCAGCGCCGCCAGCAGCGCCGCCCGCCACGGCAGCGAATCGACCTCCACGTGCTCGTGCAGGGCGTGGGGTCCGGCGCCGACCGCCCCGAGACCGTCGAGGGTGGGCGTGCCGACGGCGGCCGTGAAGTTGCCGTCGGACCCGCCTCCGGTGGCCCCCTCCGACAGATCGCGGCCCATCCGTCCGGCGATCGCCCGCGCTCTCTCGTAGAGACGCGCCACCGCCGCGGTTCGTTCCAGGGGCGGGCGGTCGAACCCGCCGGTCACCTCGATGCGGGTCCCGGGAATGGTGGGGGTCCGGCTCCGGACGAAGTCGACCACGCGGTCCATGTGCGCCGCCGCCGTCACCCGCGTGTCGATGATCGCGTGGGCTTCCTCGGCCACGACGTTGGGCAGGGTCCCGCCCGCCACCATGCCGACGTTGAGCGACACGTCGGGCGCGAGGCCGCGCACCCGCTGCAGGTCTACGATCTGGGCCGCCACCTCGTGGACCGCGCTCGCCCCCTTGTGGGGCTCGACGCCCGCGTGGGCGGCGACGCCGCGCACGGCGAGCCGGAACTCGGCGCATCCCTTGCGGGCGGTCTTCACCCCCCCGCCGGGCAGCCCCGGCTCGAGCACGAAGGCGGCCCGGCTGCGGCGCGCCTCCTCTTCTATCAGGGCGCGCGAGGTGCGGCTGCGGCGTTCCTCGTCCGAGGTCCACAACAGGACGATGCGCCCCGGAGGCGGAGACACCTCGGCCAGGGCGCGGACCGCCAGCAGCCCCACCGCGATGCCCGCCTTCATGTCGAACACCCCGGGTCCGAACAGGCGGCCGTCCCTGAATTCGAGCGGCATGCGGGCGAGCTGTCCGACCGGCCAGACGGTGTCGAAGTGGCCCAGCAGCAGCACCTGGCTCTCGCCGCTCCCGAACTCGGCCCGGAGATGGTCGCCGGCCTCGGCCTGGTCCAGCCGGGCGACGGCGCCCCCGATGGCCTCCATGCGCTGCTGCAGTTCGCGGCCGCAGGCGTCGACGGCGGCCTTGTCGCCGGTGGGCGACTCCAGGCGCGCCAGCGCCAGGGTGGTGTCGATCGCCCATTCGCGGCGCGCCTCGCAGTAGCCGAGCAACGCCTGCTCGGTCGCGGTGGAAGGAACGGCGAGTCCAGTGCTCATCACGGTCGACCGCCAGTCGAATGCCGCCGCCCGCGGGTTTCCGGCCGCCGGGCGCCGCGCCCCGCCTCCGGGGCGGGCGCCGCGGCCGGCGAGGCGCCGAGGCGCGTCGGGCCGGATGACGCGCGGGCCGGCGGTTGCAAGGCCCGCCGGCCGGGCCGCATAATGTCTGCCATGTGTTTCCGCACCTTGGTCCGACAATCGCCGCCGCGCGCCGCCGCGATCGCGGCCGGCTCCGCCGGGCGCCCGACCAGCCCGGCAGGAGTCCGCTTCCTGCCATGCCGCGGACTCCTCGTCGGCGGCTGCCTCGTGTCCCTGCTGGCCGCGGGGCCGGCTTTCGCCGCGGTGAAGGCCCTCGCCGCAACGGAAGCCGGCGAACCGCAACGCCGGCCGGTGCCCCGGCCGTTCCCGCGGCCGAGCCCGCCCGCATCGGACCCCGGCGCGGCCCCGCCGCGGGCCGAAAGCCCTCTCGAGACGCCCACCGCGGCCGAGACGCCGGCGGCGGCCGGGGCGCCGGCGGCGGCCGAAGCGCCCACCGCGGCAACGCTGGGGCTTCCCGTCTACCCCGCGTCGCAGTTCATCGCCTCGTACGACGCCGGGCGGCAGCAACGATATTATCTCTTTGGCGCCAACTCCGATTTCGAAGCGATGGTGCGCTACTACGCCAACGTCCTCCGCGAACGCGGGAACCGCGTGTTCGACGCGCCGCCGACCCACGTCTTCGAGGTCGGACGCTTCCGGGAGCGGGAGATGGCCTTCCCCCCGGGCGTGACCATCAAGGACTATGCGTGGAACGGCTCGGAGGGGTATCCGGATCCGGCCGGCGGGCGCTTCAGAACCATCATACAGATAGTCCCGCCTCCCCCCGGATCGAGCCGCTAGCCCGGCCGCGCCCCGGCACGGGCGGTCAGCCCTGCTTCGCGGCGCGCACGTACACCTCGCGCTCGCGGCGGAACTCGGCCGACTTTTCCCGCATGCCCGCGCTGAACGCCTCGTCCACCCCGACGCCCTTGCCGGCCGCGTAGTCGCGCACCTGCTGCGTCAGCTCCATGCTGCAGAACTTCGGGCCGCACATCGAGCAGAAATGGGCGACCTTGGCCCCCTCCGCCGGCAGGGTCTGGTCGTGGAAGGCGCGGGCGGTCCGCGGGTCGAGCGACAGGTTGAACTGGTCCTCCCACCGGAACTCGAACCGCGCCTTCGACAGCGCGTCGTCCCAGGCCTGGGCGCGCGGATGCCCCTTGGCGAGGTCGGCGGCGTGCGCGGCGATCTTGTAGGCGATGACCCCCGCCTTGACGTCGTCCCGATCGGGCAGGCCGAGGTGCTCCTTCGGGGTGACGTAGCAGAGCATGGCGGTGCCGTACCAGCCGATCATCGCGGCCCCGATGGCCGACGTGACGTGGTCGTACCCGGGGGCGACGTCGGTCGTCAGCGGCCCCAGCGTGTAGAACGGCGCCTCGTCGCACCAGTCGAGCTGGCGCTCCATGTTCTCCTTGATGAGGTGCATGGGAACGTGCCCCGGCCCCTCGTTCATGACCTGGACGTCGTACTCCCAGGCGATGCGGGTCAACTCGCCCTGCGTCTTCAGCTCGGCGAACTGCGCCTCGTCGTTGGCGTCGGCGATGGACCCGGGGCGCAGGCCGTCGCCGAGCGAGAACGAGACGTCGTAGGCGCGCATGATCTCGCAGATCTCGCGGAAGTGCGTGTAGGTGAAGTTCTCCTGGTGGTGCGCCAGGCACCACTTGGCCATGATCGATCCGCCCCGCGACACGATTCCGGTCACCCGCCGCGCGGTCATCGGCACGTAGCGCAGCAGCACCCCGGCGTGCACCGTGAAGTAGTCCACCCCCTGCTCGGCCTGCTCGATCAGGGTGTCGCGGTAGATCTCCCACGTCAGATCTTCCGGCCGGCCGCCGACCTTCTCGAGGGCCTGGTAGATCGGCACGGTGCCGACGGGCACCGGCGAGTTGCGGACGATCCACTCCCGCGTCTCGTGGATGTCGGGGCCGGTCGACAGGTCCATCACCGTGTCGGCGCCCCACAACGTCGCCCAGCGCAGCTTCTCGACCTCTTCCTCGATCGACGACGACACCGCCGAATTCCCGATGTTGGCGTTGATCTTCACGAGGAAGTTGCGGCCGATGGCCATCGGCTGCAGCTCGGGATGGTTGACGTTGGCGGGGATGATGGCGCGGCCGCGGGCCACTTCGCCGCGGACGAACTCGGGGGCGAAGCCCTCGCGCAGGGCCACGAACTCCATCTCCTCGGTGACCGTGCCCCGGCGGGCGTGGTGCAGCTGGGTGACCCCGGCGGTCGCGCGGAGGGGGCGGCGGCCCGCGCCGGGAAGGCCCGGCGCCTCGGGCCCCGCCGGACCGGGCCGGGCGGCGACGCCGCCGCGGCCGGCGATCCAGGCCTCGCGCAGGGGCGGCAGACCGCGCCGCACGTCGCCGTCCCGCGGGCCGCTGGTGTCGTAGACCCGCAGGGGCGCCTCCCCGCCCGAGAGGCGGATCTCCCGCATGGGCACGCGCACCCGTCCCCCCTCGACCAGGACCTGGCGCGAGCCCGGAAACGCGTCTTCGTACCGGACCGGCGGTGACGACAGGGTGGTGTTCTGCGCCATGCGCCGACTATAGCACGCGGCGCGGCCGGCCGGGCATCCCCCGGAACCGGGGGCCGCCGGCCCGCCGTAGTACAATTCACGGCCGTGCATCCGGTCGTCGATCGCTCCCCCCCTGCCCGGCAGCGCCCCCTGAGCGAGGCGGACCCCGCCGTCGCGGCCGTCGTCGCCGACGAGACGGCGCGCCAGAACACCGGCCTCGAACTGATCGCCTCGGAGAACTTCGTCAGCCGGGCGGTGCTCGAAGCCGCGGGCTCGGTGCTGACCAACAAGTACGCGGAAGGGTATCCGGGGCGCCGCTACTACGGCGGCTGCGAGCACGTCGACGTCGCCGAATCGCTGGCCGTCGAACGCGCCCTGGCCCTCTTCGGGGCCGAGCACGCCAACGTGCAACCGCACTCCGGGGCCCAGGCCAACATGGCCGCGTACTTCGCGCTGATCGCCCCCGGCGACACCGTCCTCGGAATGAACCTCGCGCACGGCGGGCACCTGACCCACGGCCATCCGCTGAACTTCTCGGGCCAGCTCTACGACGTCGTGCCCTACGGCGTGCGGCGGGACGACGAGCGGATCGACTACGACGAGCTCGCGCGGCTCGCGCGCGCGCGCACCCCGAAGCTGATCATGGTCGGGGCCAGCGCCTACCCCCGGGTCATCGACTTCGCCCGCATCCGCGGCGTCGCCGACGAAGTCGGGGCGTTCGTGGTCACCGACATGGCGCACGTCGCCGGCCTCGTGGCCGCCGGCCTGCACCCCAACCCCGTCCCCCACTCGGACGTCGTGACCACCACCACCCACAAGACCCTGCGCGGCCCCCGCGGCGGCCTCGTGCTGTGCCGCGAAGCGCACGCGAAGGCGGTGAACCGGGCCCTGTTCCCGGGCGTCCAGGGCGGCCCCCTCATGCACGTCGTGGCGGCCAAGGCGGTCTGCTTCCGGGAGGCGGCCGAACCCGCGTTCCGGGACTACCAGGAGCAGACGGTCAGGAACGCCGCGCGCCTCGGCGCCGCCCTGCGGGAGGCCGGGTTCCGCCTCGTGAGCGGCGGCACCGACAACCACCTCGTGCTCGTCGACGTGTTCTCGCGCGGCATCACCGGCAAGGCCGCCGAGGCCGCCCTCGGCCGGGCGGGCATCACCGTGAACAAGAACGCGATCCCGTTCGACGAGCAACCGCCGATGGTGGCCAGCGGCATCCGCATCGGGACCCCCGCGGTCACCACCCGGGGCATGGCGGAGCCCGAGATGGACGAGATCGCCGACTGCATCGGCCGGGTACTCGAGGCGCCCGAGGCGGACGCGGCCGCCGTGCGGGCGAGGGTCGAAGCCCTGTGCGAGAAGTTCCCGCTGTATCCGGACGCCCGCTGACCCGGGAAACCGGGCGGCGCGGCGCGGATTCCCGCCCGAAGGCTTCCGCTCCCGGGTCCCTGGTCGATCACGTCGAAGCCGCGTTCGCCGGCGACGGCCCCCTCGCGGCGGCCCTGCCGTCGTTCGAGCCCCGGGCCGGCCAGCAGGAAATGGCGGCGGCGGCGGCCGGCGTCTTCGAGGACGGCGGGGTGCTGCTGGCGGAGGCCGGCACCGGCACCGGCAAGACCCTCGCCTACCTGGCGCCGGCGATCCTCAGCGGCCACCGGGTGCTCGTCTCCACCGGCACCCGGCAGCTCCAGGACCAGATCTACGAAAAGGACCTCCCCGCCCTCCGCGCCGCGCTGGGCGTGGACTTCACCGCCACCTGCATGAAGGGCCGGGGGAACTACCTCTGCCTGCACCGGTTCGAGGCCTTCCGGGACGGCGACCCCCTGGGCCTGGGCCTCGCCCCCGACCGGCGCCACGTGGACGCCATCGCCGAGTGGGCGGTCCGGACCGGGACCGGCGACCGCGCGGAGATCGCGGACCTGCCCGACGACCTGCCGTTCTGGAACGAAGTCTCGGCCGCGTCGGACAACTGCATCGGGGCCGAGTGCCCGCGGCACGCGGAGTGCTTCATCACCCGCATGAGGCAGCGCGCGGCCGAGTCGGACCTGGTCATCGTGAACCACCACCTGCTGTGCGCCGACGCGGCCGTGCGCCAGTCGGCCTGGGGCGAGGTGATCCCGTCGTATCCCTACGCGGTGATCGACGAGGCGCATCAGCTCGAGGACGTGGCGACGCAGTACTTCGGCGTGGCGGTGAGCAACTACCGGCTGGAGCGGCTGATCGCCGACGGCCGCCGCTGGACGGCCCGCGACCTGGAGGAGGACGCCGAGGCCGCCCGGACCCTGCACGAGAAGCTGACCGCGGTGGAGGAGCTGGCCGCGCGGTTCTTCATGGACGTCGAGACCCGCTTCCCACGGGCGGAGCGGACCCGCCTGAACGCCGACGTCCTCGAGCCGGTGGCCGAGCCGGGGCGGGAGCTCGCCAGCACGGTGCGGGACCTGGAGACGGCCGTGCAGTCCCTCGCCAACGCCACCGAGGACCTGCTCGCGCTGGGGCGCCGCGCGCACGAGGTGGCCGACGACGTCGACTTCGTGCTCGCCGCCGGCGACGAGAACTTCGTGTACTTCCTGGAGCGCCGCGGCCGCGGCGCGTTCCTGCGGGCGTCGCCCATCGACGTGTCCTCCATCGTCCGCGAAATGCTCCTCGACCGGCTGCAGGGGACGATCCTGACGTCGGCGACCCTCGCCGTCGACGGGTCCTTCGACTATCAGCGATCGCGCCTGGGGATCCGCCAGGCGACGGAGCTGCGTCTCCCGTCCGAGTTCGACTACGCCGCGCAGACCGTGCTGTATCTGCCCCGCGGGATGCCCGAGCCCCGGTCGCCGGCGTTCGCCCGCGACGCGGCGGAGCAGGTCCGGGCCCTGCTCGACGTCACCCGTGGGCGCGCCTTCGTGCTCTTCACCAGCTTCGCCAACCTGCACGAGGTGCGCCGGCTGATCGCGCCGGCCTGCCGCTACCCCCTGCTCGTGCAGGGGGACGCCCCGCGCCCGGTGCTGCTGCACCGGTTCCGCACGACCGCGAACGCGGTGCTGCTGGCCACGTCGAGCTTCTGGCAGGGCGTGGACGTGGCCGGCGACACCCTGAGCTGCGTCATCATCGACAAGCTGCCGTTCGCGCCGCCGGGCGACCCCGTCACCGCGGCGCGGATGGAGTCGATCGCCCGCGGCGGGGGCCGCCCGTTCGACGAGTATCAGGTGCCGCTGGCGGTCCTCGGCCTGCAGCAGGGACTCGGACGGCTGATACGGCACCGCCGCGACCGCGGGGTGCTGTCGGTGCTCGACCCCCGGCTGCTGAACAAGGGGTACGGGCGCCGCTTTCTCGACTCGCTGCCCGACGCGCCCGTCGTGCAGGACCTGGAGGAGGTCAGGGCGTTCATGGCGCGCCCGACGGTGTAAACTCGGAACGACGTGCCAGTCCTTGGAAACCCGGGTCTCGCGGCCGTCCTCGGCGCCGCGCTCGGCGCTGCGGCGCCGGCGGACGGGACCGGCGGGCCGGGGGCGGCGGGGCCGGCCGCGTTCCGGCCCTGCCGGCCGCCCGACTGCGCCGTCCCGCGGGGGCGCTTCGCTCCCCCCGCCCCCGCCGGCCCGGGAGCGGCGCAGGGCCCCGTTGCGGGCGCGCAGCCGACGGGTTCGGTGCAGGGCCGGGTCACCACCGGCGACGGCCGGCCGGTGGCCGGGGCCACGGTGACGCTCGTGCCCCTCGAATCGCGGGAACCCGGCCTGGAGACGGTCACCGACGCGGACGGCCGCTTTCAGGGCGTGGACCTCGTCCCCGGCCAGTACAGCGTCAGCGCCCGCCGGACCGGGCTCGGCGACCAGATATTCCGGGTGCTCGTGCACCCCGCCGGCGCGGTGGACGTGCGCTTCGTCCTCGAGGCGGGACGGACCGCCGCCCCTTGGCTGCGCGCGCAGCAGGACGGCCAGGCCGCCGCCGCCGCGTTCGCGGCCGGGGTCCGGGCCAACCGCGAGGGCGACTACGACGAGGCCGTCGCGCAGTTCGAGAGGGTGCTGCAGGTCACCCCGACCTGCGTGGACTGCCACTTCAACATCGGCGTGTCGCACAGCCGGCGGAACCGCTACGCCGACGCCGAGGCCGCCTACCGCCGGGCGCTCGCCATCCGGTCGGACTATGCCCCGGCCCACTACGGGCTGGCGGACATCTTCACCCGGCAGGACCGCCCCGAGGAGGCGGCGGCGGCGCGGGGCGAGGCGAACCGCATCGCGGTGCGGCAGCGCGCGGCGGGACGCACGGCGGCCCGCGAGACCCTGGACCGCGGCATCACGGTCTGGGACTCGGGCAACGCGGACGCGGCGCTGCGCCTGTTCCGCGAAGCGACGGAGGCCGACCCCACCCTGGCCGCCCCCCACTACTGGCTGGGGCTCGCCTACGAGGCGAGCGGCGACCCGGCGGGTGCGCGGCGATCGTTCGCGCGCTATCTCGGCGCCGCCCCCGACGGCGAGCACGCGGGCGCGGCCCGGGAGCGTCTGGCCGCCCTGCGCTGACCTGGACGGATCATGCATCCGGCCGCGGTCGGCGCCTCCGGGAGGGTCGTGGCGCCGATCGGCCTTGCGCCGATGCTCCTGCCGGTCGTGGAATCGCACGCCCCGCGGCGGCGGAACGCCGCGGACGGGTGGGACGGACCGATGAAACGGCGCAAGCTGCCCGCCGGCATCCAGACTTTCCGCAGGATCCGCGAGGAAGACTGCTACTACGTCGACAAGACGGCCTACGTCCGCGAAATGGCCGCGGAGGGCGCCCACTACTTCCTCTCCCGCCCGCGGCGCTTCGGCAAGAGCCTGCTCGTGGACACGCTGAAGGAACTGTTCGAGGGCAACGAGCCGCTGTTCCGGGGCCTCGCCGTCCACGACCGCTGGGACTGGTCCGTGCGCCATCCGGTGCTGCGGTTCAGCTTCGCCGCCGGCCGCTTCAACCGGCCCGGCCTGCTGGAGGCGAACTTCGCGGACCAGATGGCCCGGCTCGAACGCGCCGCCGGCGTGGTCTCGGACCACGCCACGCCGGAGGGCCGCTTCGCCGGGCTGATCGATGCCCTGCACGCCCGGACCGGACAGCGCGTCGTGATCCTGGTGGACGAGTACGACCGCCCGATCACCGGCGCGCTCGACGACCCGGCGCTGGCCGCCGACAACCGCGACTTCCTGCGCGGCGCGTACGGCGTGGTCAAGGACAGCGACGCGCTGATCCGGTTCAGCTTCTTCACGGGGGTGAGCAAGTTCTCGAAGGTGAGCATCTTCCCGGACCTGAACAACCTCACGGACATCACGCTGGATCGCCGGTTCGCGGCCATCTGCGGCTACACGGAAGCGGACCTGGACACCGTGTTCACGCCGGAACTCGAGGGCCTGGATCGGAAGGCGATCCGCGACTGGTACAACGGCTACAACTGGCGGGGCGAGGAAAGCGTCTACAACCCCTACGGCATGCTGCTGTTCTTCCGGAGCCGCGAGTTCAAGCCGTACTGGTTCGAGACCGGCACGCCGGCCTTCCTGCCGGGCACGCTGATCGAACGCAGGGTCGATCCGGCCACGCTCGACAACCTCGTCGTCGGCGACGCCGACCTCGCCGCTTTCGACGTACGGCGCGTCAAGACCGAGGCCCTGCTGTTCCAGACGGGCTACCTGACGATACGCGGCGAAGAGCGCGATGCGGCGGGCTGCCTCTACCGGCTGGGTTATCCGAACCGCGAAGTGCGTCACGGCCTGAACGTGAGCCTGCTGGAGACCATGGCGCCGGAGGCCTCGATCCGGACGGCGTGCTCCAGCCTGCGCCGGCTGCTGGCGGGACACGACTTCGCCGGCGTCGAGCGCCTGTTCCGCGCCTTCTTCGCCAGCGTGCCGTATCAGTGGTACGCGAAGAACGACGTCGCCCGCTACGAGGGCTACTACTCCGCCGTCTTCTATGCGCACCTCGCGGGGGCCGGTCTGGACGTGCGCGCGGAGGAAAGCACCAGCCACGGGCGTCCGGACCTCACGGTTCGCCACGACGGCGGCGTGTGCGTGTTCGAGTTCAAGGCGCGGGCCGGGGAACGCGGCGCCGTCTCGACCACCGCGGCCCGCGGCGATGCGCGCGCGACGGTCCGTGGCCGCCGGGGCGGGGCCGGCGCCGCGCTGGCGCAGGCCAGGGAGAAGCGCTACGCGGACAAGTACCGCCACCTGGGCCAACCCATCCACCTGATCGGGGTGGCGTTCAGCGAGGCGGATCGCAACATCGCCGCGTTCGAGGTGGAGAGCATCTGACGCGGGCGCGAGAGCTAGCGACCGATGCGGACACGGACGGGACCGGCATCGCGGCGAGTGCGCTGGCCCTCGACAGCGGAACCATCCAGGGAGGATCGGTTTCCGGTGTTCCGTCAGGGTGAAACGCTCGTATCGAACTTTCGCGAACCACGATTACGGGACGCTGGACGCCCGGCCCTTCGCGGGCCGCCGCCGCGGGATCTCCGACCATGGACCTCGAAGCCGCGATTTCGGCCAACCTCGCCACGGTCCGCGAACGGCTCGACCGCGCGGCGGCGGCGGCGGGGCGCAAGCCCGGCGACATCCGCCTGATCGCGGTCACGAAGACGTTCGGCGTCTCCCACGCGGCGGCCGCCGCCGCCGCCGGCCTGCGCGACCTGGGCGAGAACCGGGTGCAGGAAGCCCTGCAGAAACAGGCCGCGGCTCCGGCCCTGCCCGTCCGCTGGCACCTCATCGGGCACCTGCAGTCGAACAAGGCGCGCAAGGCCGTCGCCTTCGACTGGATCCACTCCGTCGACAGCGCCGCCCTCCTCGGGCGGCTCGATCGGGCCGCGGCCGAGGCGGGCCGGTCGCCGCGGCTCCTGATTCAGGTCGACCTCGCGCGGGAGTCGACCAAGCACGGGGCGGGAGAGGACGAGGCGCGCCGCATCGTGGAGGCCGCCGCCGGCTGCCGGGCCGCGCAGGTGCGCGGACTCATGGTCATGCCGCCGTGGACGGACGATCCGGAGGCGGCGCGGCCCTGGTTCCGGCGCCTGCGGGCGCTCCGCGACACCCTGCAGGCCGGCGCCCCCGCATCGGTCCGGCTCGACGAGCTCTCGATGGGCATGAGCCACGACTTCGAAGCCGCCGTCGAGGAGGGCGCCACCATGGTCCGCATCGGCACCGCGCTCTTCGGCCCGCGCCCGAAACCCGCCGGCCCCTGACCGGCGCGCCGGCGCCCAGCCCGCCGCCGCCCGCGCCGCATCCCCGGGAGGAACCCGGCCGCGCCGCTCCCGCTCACGTGACGGCGTCGGATCACCGGCTCGGTGCCGAGCGTTCTGGTGCGTCTGTCTGTCTGGGGGACCGGTTCGGACGATCACACACCGCGACCACCGCCGACGTTTTCGATCGGCCGGCACAATCCGTATCCGCGGAACCTCCCCGCTCCGATCAACACCGGCCCGCATACGGGTGCATCAAAAATGAGCACGGCATGGCCGTGCCATTGCCGGCCGCCGTCGCGTCTGCGGGTGAGCTGCGGAAACTCCCTCGCGTGGGGAACGCCTTCGGCCAGGGAAACGGGGTGCAGCAAGACCTCGCGGGGGCACGGAAGGCCGACGTGCCCGCACATGTCCTTCACGCTTTCGGACGCCCGCTCCCACCGATCCTTGCCGTCGAAGTGCCGGTTCAGCACGACCGGGGTCACGCTAGCCCAGACGCGGGACGCCCTGGTCCACGTCCGGGGGTCGAGATTCGCCGGTGGGCGTTCACGGGTTTCGAGCTCGACAAGAGATTCGAGCCAGTCGCCATCGAACAAACGGAGGTCGTCGCGCGCCAGGCCGGTCTCTGGGTCCCGCAGAATGGGCTCCAGGCAGCGGCCGGCCTCTTGCGGCTCCAGCCCGCGAGGCAGGATCAGGGCGAGGCCCATGATACGCCCGTCCGCATGCGGTGCGCCGACGAATGCGAGGGGCGCCAAGGCCATGTGCGGCTCCGTGGTCGCCTTGCCGTCGGGGCGATGGCCGCTGAACCACTCCAGGGGCGGCTGCACGGGACAGTTGCGCATCAGCAGGCCGCGGAGCGCGGCCGTCAGCCGCAGGGTCGCGGGCAGGGAGACACGTTTGCCGATAACCGCGAGGACGACGAAGCACGGGTCGAACACTGAACGGGGCACCGCTTCGGGTGGAGACGTCGCCTGCGGGCGGCCGTATCCCTGCCACCTGCCGGGGATCGGCCGCATGGGCGCCGCCGGCCGGCCGGCCGGGAACCGAACCGCGAGACGTTCCTCAAGCCTTTGACGTGCCGTCTTTGCTCGCGAGGATTTCGCTGGCGACCTCGGCCACCTCCTTCGCGCTCCGCCGCAGCAAGTCGATCTCGAATGGTGTCAGCATCCGGGGAGCGGGCGAGGTACCGAGCCTCCGATTGAGTAAGGCAATCGAAGGCGTGGCCGAAATGCTCACGCCACCAACTCTCAAAGTCCGATCCGTGCTTCTGTTCGAGTTCATGGAGCTGCTCCTTGGAGGGGTTCAACTTCGCCGAATACTGCTTGCCGGTCAGCCCGACCGCGCCGACGACCGTGCCGCCTTGCTTCTCGATCCAGCCGCGCAAGTTTGCCAGTGTACCGCCCTGGCCGATGAAGTCGTCCACCATCACGTACTCGCGGCCCTTTTCGACTTCACCGCCGAAAGTCGCCTGCCGGGCAAGCCGGCCATAACCGCTGGCCCCGGTGTGGCTGACGACGTTGGTCTGCACGACGACGGTGTCGAACGAGATACTTAAGCGTTCGCTTAGGAGCTTTGCCAGTGCGGCAGGAATCGCGTTGACGCCCTCGCGTTCATAGGCATGGGCGCTGACCAGTACGGGCAGGGCGGCCGCGGCCGCGGCCAACAGTCGGCGCACGGCGGCGATTCCGGCCTCATCCACCAATGCGTGGACGAGGTCCGCCGCGGCCCCGGCATCGCCTGCTTTCGCATTGGAGTACGCCGGATGCCTCTTGGTCTTCATCTCATCGGCCAGCAGCACGGCGTCAGGAAAACCCCGCCAGGCAATCCTTGGCGGGGGCTTCATCGCCTTGAGATCCGCTTGCGCCCGCTCAAGCTCGTTACACAGATCGTGATAAGCGATCAATGCCTCGCGGTCGCAGGTTCGGGCCAGCCGATCGAGGCTCCCCGCCGAGGGGATCCGCAACCGGTGCACGGCGATGCCATCGGTTGGCTCCCAGCTCGCGGCGACTTCGCATTCCTGCTCCACCCATGCCTGCACGAAGGATGCGGAGTGCCCGACGTGGGTGACCTTCGCGGCCAACCGCTCCAACCCGTTGCGGTGGACATCCAGCTCCGCCTCCCGCCAGATCAGGCGCACGACGGGGTCGTGGGGGATGGCGACGGGGAATCCGCGGGGATGGCGCAGGCGGTGTTCCGGGAGCAGCGCCAGACCTTCGTTCCTCAGCTTGTCCACATCGGTCTTCGGATTGCTCTTCCTTCCTCTCTTGATCGCGACGTCGTTCACCGGCACGTAGCTGGTGACGGAGGTGCGATACTCGGCGCCGGAAGCGGCGATGGCGGGCGGGGGAAGGGCTTGCAGCCAACGAAGCGCGTCGCCTTCCCTGGCGTGCTCATCGGTGTCTTCGCCGGTCTCGAACCACGCCGCCGCCAAAGCCATGAACACCCGGTCGGGGTGCGGCGGCCACTCGGCTCGCTCCTTCCGCGCCCCGTCCGTGGCGGCCATCGACCACCCGTTCAGGTAGCGGAGGCCGAGTGCGAACATCAGCTACCCTCCGCTCCTTCCTGGCTCGTCAATTTCTGGCTGCGGTGGACGAGCTCGACCAGTTCGGCAGAGGGCGTCAGTTTGATCTCATCCTCCCAGGGGAGGCCCGCTTTCCTCGCTTCCTTTGTCGCGGCCGTCAGCAACTGGAGAGCGGCATCCGGGGAAAGCTCGAATTCGATGGGAGGATTGCCGGGCCGATCGACCAGTTCCCAGGCCGGCTCGCTCTCGGCGAACAGATGGCAGCGAGAGCGGAGGTCCACGTCGGTTCGCGCCAGCGTACCGGCGGCGATCCCCAGCGCAGCCAGTGCGGTACGCGCGCAGACGTCCGTTGCGTGGTCGGAATCCGGCGCGCCGTCGAGCGGGAAACGGAGCCGGCGCAGCGCGGCGAGCGACAGCACCGTGGTCTGCGTGGCCTTGGAGATCGTGAAGCCACCGAGAATGCGAGGTCCGACCCTCACGGTCTCACCGCGATCGTCGATCCGCGTTTCGTATTGAATTTGATTATTGTTGTTCTTCACGAAATCGTAGTCCGGCGTGACGTTTCCGTGATTGATCACCGACGGCCGTCCCTGATCGGGGACGTCTTTTCCCGACTTGACGTCATACGTGACCTCCTTTCCCTGACGACGCTTGTACAGAACAGGTTTTTCCCCGATCTTCTTCGCCTTTTCCGGATCCAGAGTCCAGCCCCCGTCCGCCGTTATGAACACCGGACCAGCGCTCCGCTCAATTGCCGCCGGGTCGATGCGGCTCGCCGTCTTGATCCCCGGCGCCGCATCGTATCCGACGATCTCCGACACTAGCGCCCTTTGGAATTTTGCGCCAAGGCCGCCGCGCGGACCCGTCGAGTCCCACAGGCCGAAGACCAGGGCCGTGGGACAAAGACCGAACAGGCCCGTGGCATTACGGACGTCCGCCGTATCGAGGATCCGGCCCTTGTCCGACTTTCGGAACATCACGCCGTTCAACCGGCTGTCACGGAACAGCGCGTCCGCGGCCCGGTGCGGCGCCTCCAGGCTGGTCACGGTGAATCTCCTGAGCAATTCTTCCTGATCGAACCGCGTCACGATCAGGGGAAGCGTCACCTTGCCGGCGCGATGCGCTTCCAGAAGGGCCAGCTCCATCCGGTTGGCCTGCGATTGCACGGAATCGAGGAGCACGCAGGGTCTGGTCTCACCCGTCTCCGGATCGATGCGTTTCTCCGTGGCGTACTTGCCGCCTTCATAGGTCGGTGGGAACACCTTGTCGCCGGGACCGCCCGCCGGCTGGTGGTCGGTCACGCAGCGAAACGCCGCGGCCGTGCCCGCGACCGCACCTCGCAAGGTCTCCAAATCGAGCGTCATGCGTTCCTCCATTCCCTGTCTCCTGGTCGTTCGAGGTCCAGCCGTCACCGGAGCGGCTGCGCCGGTGCGAAGTTGCTGTAATACTGGTTCGGTTGTACCCGGCGGGCGCAATAGACCTCTTCGATACCTTTGGCGAGGAGGGCCGGACGAGGCAGGGGACTCTCATGCAGATCGCGCAGCGCAACCAGGGAGCGCAGGGTCTCGATACCCACCATCGAAGTCCATATCGGCCACACGAAACGAAATGCCTGTCTTTCATGCCGGTGAAATCCGGTGGTGTGGCCCTGCCTTCCGATCGCGACGGTCGGAAAACATCTCAACGACTCGAACGCCAAGCAATTGGCGGCCAGCATCGTGCCCGGGCCGTCGGCCGGGTTCGACTTGCTCGGGTTCTTCCATCGGAGCGCGTAGCGTTGATCTTCGATCGGATCCCAACGCAGGCTGTAACCCTCGTCCCGGTAGTCCCAGGTTCGAAACAGCGCGCGCTCGATCTGCCGATGATCGACGTCTTCGCGGATGGCCTTCGCATAGAACAACATGCCCTGCCGGCCGGAGTCTCCGGCGCGCACCATCCTGAAGCGCGTTTCCCGGAACTCGCCCTTCTTCGTATTCGGATAGAGATCCGTGCCGAAGCCGGCCAGGAAATCCACGTCCCGGCGATTGGATGGGCAGGCTTCGTCCTGCTGCGTCTCAAGTGCTTGAACGAACCGGTCATGGGCGAAAGGAAATTTGTTGAACTCCTTCCCGTTCCTGCTCTCCTTCCCGACGTCGAACACGACTGTCGAGACGTTCTTCAGCGCTCGCAGCACCGCACCACAAAGCTCCCGCTCGTCGTCACCGCAACCCGTAATCAAGGGTTTCCAGCTACCGTGGACGTTCCGCCATCCGAGGCGGCCCGAGCCCGCGCCCGCATCACCGAGAACGTGCAGCGTCCCGACGGCAGCCAGAAAGCCCAGAGGATTGCTCCCGTCGAGGCCGCGCAACAGGACGCCCGGTGTGTCACCGTCCCGGATGTCACCCGCCGGCATCGTGGGCCTCCTCCCATTCGCTGCGCCGCCAGTCGGCGAGGCGGAGCAGGGCTTCGAGCCATGCCAGCCCCCACCAGCCGTAGCGGCGGATGAGCCGCCAGTAGCGGTCGGCGACGCCGGAGTCCAGCCGTTCCAGCCCGGTCGGGCCGGACCACCGCATCCGGTGGCCGCACAACGTGTACTCCACGGGCGCGGGCTGGTCATCGGCCACCACAGGGGCGAACGGGCGGCAATGGCCGTGGTGGCTGGCCACGAGGTGAAGCACGAGGTCGCGCCATTCCCGGTCGTCCGGCAGGAGCGCCGGCGCGGCTTCCGCCAAGCGCACGGACAACAGCTCGTGCCGGCTTCCTTCCGGGTATCCCGATGCGGATCGAGCCCGTTCCCGCGCCGCCCGGGTCTTGGGCATCTCGGCGGATTTCGCCAGAGGCTCCCCACTCGACCACGGTGATCCACCCCGGAGCATGGCTTGAAATCTCGGGTCCGCCTTACCAAGGTCGTGCAGCAGTCCGGCACGGGCGAGGGCTTGCGTCAACCCGTCCGGCAAGCCGCAGCCGGCCGCATGGCGACGGGCGAACGCCTCGACGCCGGGGAGATGGGTGCGGAGCAGCGCCGGCTTGCCATCGCGGTGCGAGATGCCGGATGCGGCGGCATCGTCCTCGTCGCTGAAGACGGAGGCCCCGTGCGCAAGCTTCCCAATACGGCGGCGTCCGACGAGGACGAGGCATCGGGCGCCGATGAGACGGCATTCCCGGCGAATCTTGGCAACGGTGGAAAATTCCGCTACGAGCTCTTCCGCAGCTTGCGCCAGCCAAGTCCAGCGGTCCGGCAGGGCTTCGGCCTTCGACAGCTCCATCAGGAGGCGGTACAGCACTTCCGCGACTTCATGCGGGTCGTCTTCATACTTCTGCGCAAGATCGCTCAGCAGCGACCGCGCCGTTGACTTGCCGGTCACCGAGTCCGGCCAGGCGTCCACCAGGGCGGGGTGCAGGCGCAGGATCGGCTTGGCGCGGGCGAGCCGGTGCGCGGCATCCCCCACGTCGAGCGTTGCAGGGGAATCGGACGCTTCCGGCGGAAGGTCTCCAAGCCGGTCGTGCGGTCCGGGGTGCGTGGTCGGAATCACGATTACGTCTCCCGGCCGGATGTCGGCCGGATCGGCGGTCACGTCCTTGCGGCCCGTTCCGGTCCCGCGCCAGCGGATGATCCGGCGGTCGGCAAGCTTCGATCCCTCCACACCCTCCGAATCATCTCCGGACCCGTCAACGGCCCGAGCGCCCTCCACGTCGGCGCTGAAGTCGCCCGCATCCTTCCCGACCAGCCAGCGCTTGAACACACCGATCGGCGCCGGCAGCGTCTCGCTGCTAGCGGGCGGGCACAGCGTCACGGATTCGATGGCGTCGTTCTGTGCGTCCGCGCTGGCCAAGTCGATGTCCGCGCGCCAGCAGACCTGCACGTCCCGAACGCTTTCCCGCCGACCGTGCAGAAAGTGCGCCACTTCCGGTGAAGGACGCGGTTCTGGCGCGGTCTGCGCCCAGCAATCGACGTGCGCGGGGAGCATCACCGGCGCATCGGCCGACGGCGCGGCGAGCTCGGCGAGCGCGCATTGCGCCGCTTCTCCGCGATGCGAATCGGATTCCGCCAGCAGGTGGTCGAGATGGGCGATGCCAAAGTCGACCTCGCCGTCTTTGTTCCTGTGATCACCAAGCCACTTCCAGGTGCGGGTCAACGCTTCGCCGTACACCGGATCCTTTTCCTCCCTCTCCGCGCCGCGAGCCGGCTTGGCCTGATCGGCGCGAACGAGAATTTCCGCGCGCGCTTCGATGCTCCGCCCCATGCGGTTCAGGCGGCCGAAGCGCTGGCGCAGGGCGTCGAGGCTCGCGCATTCGGTCACCAGGCCGTCGAAATCGAGGTCGGCCCCGACTTCGAGGGTCTGGGTGGCGACGACGATGACCGGCTTTTCCAGCTGGCGGCCGGCAGACCCGTCCGAATGGAGATCCAGGCAGCGAAGGTTCCGGGCTATCGCGTCCTTGTCCACGGGGCGCATGCGTCCGGTCAGCAGGATCGCTTCGACGTCTTCCTTCTCGCGTAACCGCTGGTACGTTTCGCGGGCCGTCGCCACTCGATTGACGAACACGACGACGGCTTGCCGACCGCTGTCAAGTAGACCCAGGGCGCTTCGAGCCAGTTCTGTCGAGAAGGCTTCGGATGCGCCGGCGCCCTTCGCGCCGGGAATCCGCCGCAACGCCGCCGGCTTCCTGGCCAACTGCCGCCGACCGAGCACGTGGTCTGGATTGCGGCCGTCGTCGGACGTATCCCGGAACACGTCGTCCATCCCCGGCGGGGGCGTCGCCGACATGACGACCGGAACGAAGGAACGCCGTAGCGGCTCATGGGCCCAGGTCCGATAGCGGCGGACGGCCCGCAAGGTCTGCAGGAACGGCTGTACGCAATGCGCTTCGTCGAGCAGCACGAGGCTGTCGTTGGCAACGAGGCCGGCGTAGATCGGCCAGGTTCCGGCGCCGCGCCCGTAGGCCCGGAACAGCAACCGCGAGCCGATCTGGTCTACCGTCGAGGCGATGATGGTCGGTTGCAGCGGGTTACGCGCCCAGGCTTCGGATCGATACATGCCGCCGCGCAGCGCATGGACGGCGAGCGGCCGTTCGCACTCGAATTCAGTCGCCGCGCCGTGGGCGATGCGCCGCAGATCGTCCGCGACGACCTTCAGAATGCCGCCTTCGGCTTGCGCCAGCTTCTTGGCCAGCCAGCCCGCACGCTCGTACGCTTCATCGACGATCACCCGCCGATCCACTACGAAGAAGATGCGGCGCGGCGCGGTGATCGGCTGCTCGGAATTCAGCCGCGACGCTTGAGCCGCCAGGGCGAACAAAGCGATGTCCATGCAGGCGGTCTTCCCGGATGCCGTCGGCAAGGCGATAGCGCCGGGCCAGGACGACGATGTCGCTCCACCGGCGCCCGACGAAGCATCGACTCCCCTTGAATCCGCCGACGCCGCCTCACGTCCCAGCACCCTCTGCGCCAACTCCTTCTGCCAGCTAAACGGGCGTCGGTCCCACAGCGCGGTAAAGACGTCCGCGAAATCCGCGGCGTACGGATCCTTCGGGGTCATGACGAACCTGTCTCAGCTATCGGGCGCTCCGGAGCGGTCTCGGTCAAGCGCAGGGAACCTCGTCGGCCAGATTGGGCATCCGACCGTGGAAGCCCGCAACGCCCGCCGGCCGATCGGTCTACGGCACGGCCATGAACAGGCGGTTCCAGCGGGTGCGGGTGAAGAAGTGCGCGGCGGCGGACCCCAGCCGGCGGAGGGTCGCCCCTACGCCGACCTCGGCGTAGAAGTCGCTCCCGGACTCGTACGACCAGTACAGCATGAACGCCCGCCCCCGGACGTACCCGGCCGGCAGCGGCCCCCAGTAGCGGCTGTCCTCGGAGTCGCCGCGGTTGTCGCCCATCATGAAGAAATGGCCCGCGGGAACGGTGGTCGGCCCGTAGGTGCCCCGGAAGTCGGGGGGGAGCCGGCCGCCGGGCCGCATCGCGTCGAGATAGGGCTCGTCGATGGCGTTCCCGTCGACGAGCACCCGCCCCTGCCGCAGCTCGATGGTCTCGCCGGGCAGGCCGACCACCCGCTTGATGAAGTCGCGCTCGGGGTCTTCGGGGAACTTGAAGACGAGCACGTCGCCGCGCTCGATGTCGCCGATGGGCAGCAGCAGCCGCTCCAGCGCGGTCGCGGCCGGCGCGTGGACGAACTTGTTCACCAGCAGGTGGTCGCCGATCAGCAGGTTCTCCTCCATCGACCCGGTCGGGATCTTGAATGCCTGGACGACCCACGTGCGGACGAACAGGGCCAGGATGACCGCAATGGCGATCGATTCGAAGTACTCCCGCGCGGTCGACTTCCTGAACGGCGTCTCTCCAGCCATGCTCCCTCGTCCGGCCCGCCGGCCGCCGCTAGTCCGAATCCACCGTCAGCACCGCGAGAAACGCCTCCTGGGGGATGTCCACCCGGCCCACGCGCTTCATGCGGCGTTTGCCTTCCTTCTGCTTCTCGAGGAGCTTGCGCTTCCGGGAGACGTCGCCGCCGTAGCATTTCGCGAGCACGTTCTTGCGGAGGGCCTTGACGGACTCGCGGGCGATGATGCGCCCCGCCACGGTGGCCTGAATCGCCACCTCGAACATCTGCCGCGGAATGAGCTTGCGCAGCTTCACGGCGAGCGCCCGGCCCCGGGCGTAGGCCGAGTCCTTGTGCACGATGACCGACAGGGCGTCGACGGGGTCGCCGTTCACCAGGAGGTCGAGCTTGACGAGGGGCGACGTCCAGTGGCCGGTGACGTGGTAGTCGAGGGACGCGTAGCCCCGCGACAGCGTCTTCAGCCGGTCGTAGAAGTCGAGCACGACCTCGTTGAACGGCAGCTCGTAGGTAATCATGACCCGGTTCGACGCGAGATACTCCAGCCCCTTCTGCACCCCGCGCTTCTCCTGGCAGAGCTGCAGGACTGCGCCGAGGTGGTCGGCCGGGGTCAGGACCATCGCGGTGATGACCGGCTCCTCGAGGGCCGCGATGTTCCCGGGGTCGGGGAGCTTGGCGGGGCTGTCGACCTCGAACGTCTCGCCGGCGGTGGTCGTCACCCGGTACAGGACCCCCGGCGCGGTGGTGACCAGGTCCATGCCGAATTCGCGTTCGAGCCGCTCCTGGACTATCTCCAGATGCAGCAGGCCGAGGAACCCGCACCGGAACCCGAACCCCAGCGCCGTCGAGGTCTCCGGCTCGAAGAAGAACGAGGCGTCGTTCAACCGCAGCTTCTCGAGGGCCTCGCGCAGCTCGTCGTACCGGTGCCCTTCGACCGGATAGAGCCCCGCGAACACCATCGGCTTCATCTCGGTGAAGCCGGCGCACGGTTCGGCGGCGGGGCGGGCCGCCTCGGTCAGGGTGTCGCCGATCTGGGCGTCGCCGACGGTCTTGATGCCGGCGACGACGAAGCCGACCTCGCCGGCCCCGAGCCGGGAGACCTCCCGCGGCTTGGGAGAGAACACGCCGACCTGCTCGACCTCGTAGTCGTGCCCCCGCGCCATCAGGCGGACCTTCGTCCCGCGCCCGACCACCCCGTCGACGACGCGGATCAGCACGACGACGCCACGGTACGAATCGTACCACGAGTCGAAGATCAGGGCCTTGAGGGGCGCGTCCCGGTCGCCGGCCGGGGGAGGCACGCGGGCCACCACCGCGTCGAGCACGGCCCGCGCCCCCGCGCCCTCCTTGGCGCTGGCGAGGAGGGCGTCGGCGGCGTCGAGCCCGACGATCTCCTCGATCTGCCGGGTGGCTTCGCCGGGCTGCGCCCCCGGCAGGTCGATCTTGTTCACGACCGGCACGATCTCCAGGTTCTGGTCGACGGCGAGATAGGCGTTCGCGACCGTCTGCGCCTCGACCCCCTGGGAGGCGTCGACCAGCAGCACCGCGCCCTCGCAAGCGGTCAGGGCCCGCGTCACCTCGTAGGAGAAGTCGACGTGCCCCGGCGTGTCGATGAGGTTGAGGACATGCGGCGCCCCGCCCTCGGGGGTATAGCTGAGCCGCACCGCGTGGGCCTTGATGGTTATGCCCCGCTCGCGCTCCAGATCCATCGAGTCGAGCACCTGCGCCTCCATCTCCCGCGGCCGGAGGGCGCCGGTGATCTCGAGGAAACGGTCCGCCAGGGTCGACTTGCCGTGATCGACGTGCGCGATGATGGAGAAGTTGCGGATGCGGCGCTGGTCCATGCAGGACCGCCATTATACAGCCCGTGGCGGCCCCCCGGGCCTCGTCGGCCGGTGGCGGACCCGCGCGGATCTACGGCGCGGGCGCCCGCCGCCCGGCCAGCGGCACGAACGGCCGCGGATGCTCGGGACCCACGTACTCGGCCCGCGGCCGGATCAGCCGGTTGTTCTCGTACTGCTCCAGGACGTGCGCGGTCCAGCCCGCCACCCGGCTCGCGGCGAAGATGGGCGTGAAGAGGTCCACGGGTATGCCGAGCACGTGATAGGTCGACGCGGAGTAGAAATCGACGTTCGCGTCGAGCCCCGTCTCCTCCTTCATGACCTTCTCGATGCGCGCGGACAGCCGGTACCAGCCGGGCCGCCCCGCCTGCTCGCCGAGGTCGCGGGACATCCGGCGCAGATGGGTCGCGCGGGGGTCCTCGGTGCGATAGACCCGATGGCCGAAGCCGGGCACCCGCCGCCGGGCCGCCAGCATGCCGCGGACGGCTTCGTCCGCCCGGCGGTCGTCGGCGTCGTCGCCGATCGCCGCCAGCATCCGCATGACGGCGGCGTTCGCCCCGCCGTGCAGGGGCCCCTTGAGCGCGGCCACCCCGGCCACGACGGCCGAGTGCAGGTCGGCGAGGGTCGCCGCCGCGACCCGCGCCGCGAAGGTCGACGCGTTCAGCTCGTGGTCGGCGTGGAGTATCAGCCCCACGTCGAACGCGCGGGCGGCGAGCGCGCCCGGGCGCTCCCCGGTCAGGACGTACAGGAAGTTGGCGGCGTGTCCGAGCACCGGGTCCGGGGAAACCGGCGCCTTCCCCGCGGCCAGCCTCCCGAGCGTCGCGACCAGGACGCCGACCTGCGCCGTCAGCCGCACCGCCTTGCGCCGGGACGCGCCGGCCGAGTCGTCGCCGGCGTCGGGATCGTGATGGGCGAGCGCGGACACGCCGGTGCGGACCGCGTCCATCAGGTCTCCGGGCGGCAGCGAGCGCAGCAGGCGGACCACCGGATCGGGAAGGGCGCGATGCCGCGCCAGCTCGGTCTGCAGATCGCCGAGCTCGGCCCGGGTCGGCAGCCCCCCGCGCCAGAGCAGGTGGCAGACCTCCTCGAAGGTGGCGTGCCGGGCCAGGTCGTGGACGTCGTGCCCGCGGTAGGCGAGCACGCCGCGCTGCCCGTCGAGATAGCAGATCCCCGACGTGGCCGCCACCACTTCGTCGAGCCCCGCCGCCGCCGTCGCCTGACTGGCCATCGGCCCGAAGAATAGTGGTCCCGGCCGCCGACCGCAACCGCTGCCCGACGCGGCCGCCGCCACCCGGGTCGAGCCCCGCCGCCTGCCCGGCCGTCGGCCCCGAAGAACGGTGGCCCCGGCCGCCGGCCGCAAGCGCCCGTCCCCCGCCGGCGTCTGTATGATCGTCGGCATGGAACCCGAGCGGCTTCGTTCTCTACTGGAGCAGGTGCGGAGCGGGGCGGTCGACGTCGGCGCCGCCCACGCGGAGGTGGCGGCGTCGATGCGGCGCGCCCCGTTCGAGGACCTCGGGTTCGCCCGCGTCGACCACCACCGGGCGATCCGCCAGGGCTTCCCGGAGGTCGTCTTCGGAGCCGGCAAGACCCCGGCCCAGGTGGCCGAAGTCGCGGCCCGGATCGTCGCGGCGGACCAGACGCTGCTGGTGACGCGGACCGACGACGCCGCGTTCGACGCGGTGCGCGAGCGCGTGAACGACGCGGTCTTCCACCGGGACGCCGGCGTCATCAGCCGCGCCGGGCGCGGGGAACCGACCGGCCGCGGGACCGTCCTCGTGGTGTCCGGCGGCACCGCCGATCAGCGGGTCGCGGAAGAGGCCGCGGTCACCGCCGCGGTCATGGGCAACCGCGTCGAACGACTTTACGACGTAGGGGTCGCCGGCCTGCACCGGCTGCTGTCGGAACGGGAGCGCCTGGAGGACGCACGGGTCATCGTGGTGGTCGCGGGCATGGAAGGCGCCCTCGCGAGCGTGGTGGGGGGGCTGGTCGCGGCCCCGGTCGTCGCGGTGCCCACCAGCGTCGGCTACGGCGCCGGCGCCGGGGGCGTCGCCGCGCTGCTCTCGATGCTGAACAGTTGCGCCGCGGGCGTCGCCGTGGTCAACATCGACAACGGCTTCGGGGCCGCCGCCCTCGCCAGCCTCATCAACCATCTCTAGTCCGGCGGCCCGTCCGGCACGAAGGCTGCCCATGCCGTCGATCGATCCCCTGGCGGTTGCGGGAGCGGGTCGAGGGCCGGACGGGAAGTTCTTCTGGAGGCCGCGCGGCGGCGCTCTCCGGACCGGGCGGCCGTGATATTCTCTTTTGTTGCGGAACTTCTGCTTCCGACCATTTCGAGCATGGTGACCGCGGCCGCTCGGAAACCCGGGGCGGCCGGCGTCCATCGAGAACCGGTCCCGTTACCGCGATGCACGCAGGAACCCGGACGACGCTCGAGTTCGACCGCGTGGTCGAGGCGGTCGCCGGTCATGCCCTGACCCCGCTGGGCGCCGCCGAGCTGGCCCGGTTGCGACCGCTCACCGACCGGCGCGCCGTCCAGACCGCGCTCGCCCACACCACCGAGGGCGTGCGCTTCCTCGCCGCCAACGGCCGGGGCCTCCCCCTCGAGGCGCCCGGCGACCTCGCCGACGTCCTGTCGCGGCTCGCCATCGAGGCGCATCCTCTCGACCCCGTCGATCTGCGGAAGCTGGCCGACTTCCTCCGGTCCGTCGAACGGTCGCGCCAGGCCGTCCGCGGCGCCGACGGCGGACCCTATCCCGCGCTGACGGCGATCGCCGACGACTGCGCCGCCTGGCAACGCGAGTGCGAGGACGTCGGCCGGAAGATCGACGCCGCGGGCGACGTCGTCGACGACGCGAGCCCCGGGCTGAAGACGATCCGCGGCCGCCTGCGCAAGCAGCGCAACCGGCTGCGCGGCAACCTCGACTCGTTCCTGCGGGGCCGGGACACCGCCAGATACCTGCAGGAGCGCGTGGTCACCGAGCGCAACGGACGATTCGTGCTGGTCGTCCGCTCGGAGCATCGCACCGCCATCCCGGGCATCGTGCACGGCAGCTCGACGAGCGGGGCCAGCCTGTTCCTCGAGCCGCTCAGCACCGTCGACCTCAACAACGAGATCGTGGCCTTGGAGCAGCACGAGGAAGAAGAGGTCCGACGCGTGCTGCTGGCGCTGTCGGCGGCGTTCCGGCGGCGCGCCGCGGACCTGCGCCGCACCCTGGCGGCGGCGACGGCGCTCGACGTGGTGCAGGCGCGCGCCGCGTTCGCGGCCGCGATCGGCGGCGTCGAGCCGCGGCTCGCCGACGACGAGACGTTCGCACTCCGCGAGGCCCGGCATCCGCTGCTGATGCCGGCGGTGACGAGCCGGCTCGACGAGACGCGCGCGGACGGACCGGCCGAGCCGGTGCCCGTCGACGTCGTGATGGCGCCGCCCGACCGCGCCCTGATCGTCACCGGGCCGAACACCGGCGGAAAGACGGTGGCGTTGAAGACGGCCGGGCTGCTCACCCTCATGGCCCAGGCCGGCCTGCACGTCCCCGCCGCCCCCGGATCCGTGATCCCGGTCTTCCGGTCGGTGTTCGCGGACATCGGCGACGAGCAGTCGATCGCCGCCAACCTGAGCACGTTCTCGGGACACATGAGCAACGTCGTGGCCATGGACCGGCGGCTGGTCCTTCCCGCGCTGATCCTGCTCGACGAAGTCGGCGCCGGCACCGATCCGGTGGAGGGGGGGGCCCTCGGATGCGCCATCGTCGAGCACTTCCGCGCCCGCGGCGCGCACGTCGTCGCGACGACCCACGACGACCTGCTCAAGTCCTGGGGGGCCACGACGGCGGGGGCCGCGTGCGCCGCCTTCGGCTTCGACCCCGACACGTTCGCCCCGACGTACCGGCTGATCTACGGGTCGGCCGGCCGCAGTCTGGCCCTGGAGATCGCCGGCCGTCTGGGTCTCGCCCCCGCGATCGTCACCGACGCCGCGAACCGGCGCAGCGCCCGCGAGGCGCAGCTCGCGGAACACCTGGCCCGCATCGACACCGACCGCCGGAAGCTCGATCGGCTCGGCGCGGATATCGCGGAACGCGAGCGGGCGCTGACCGCGCGCACGGCCGAAGTCGCCCGGCGCGAGGGCGAGATGGAGGAGCGCGAGCGGACCGGGCGGAAACGACTCGAGGAGACGCTCGGCGAGCGGCTCCGGACGGCCCGGCACGAGATCGACGCGATCGTCGGCGGCCTGCGCGAGCGGGTCGCCGCGCTCGAGCAGGAGGCGGCCGGCCGGATCGGCAACCGGGAGCGCGCGCTGTCGACGGGGGACCGCGGGACCCTGCGGACCGAGGCGCAGTCGGCCCTCGACGGCGTCGCCCGGAAGCTCGAAATCCCGACCGCGCCGCCGCCCGCCGCGCCGCCGCCCGACCCGGCGGCGTCCGACGTCGAGGTCGGGGCGTGGGTGACGGTGCCGACCCTCGGCGTGGACGGCGCGGTGCGGTCGCTCCACGGCCAGGAGGCCGAGGTGGAGGTGAACGGCAAGCGGGTGCGGGTGCCGCTCGCCTCGCTGCGGGCCGCGGGCGGCCGCCGCCCGGCGCCGCGCCGGCCGACAAGCCAGGTCGCCATCCACGTCGAGGAACCGGCCGGGGCGCTCGACGAGCTGAACGTCATCGGGTGCCGGGTGGAGGAAGCCCTGTCGCGGGTGGAGAAGCACCTCGACCGCGCCCTGATGAGCGAGACCCGCACGGTGCGTTTCGTGCACGGACACGGCACCGGCCAGTTGCGCCGCTCGATCGCGCGGTTCCTCGACACGCACCCCTGCGTCCGGCGCGTGTCGGCGGCGCCCCCCGAGGACGGCGGCGGCGCGGTCACGATCGCCGAGCTCGAGGACTGATCCGCCGACATGGGCCTGTTTCCGCAGCCGTTCATCGACGACCTGAAGTCGCAGGCGGACATCGTGCGCGTGATAGAGGGGTACGTCCCGCTCCGGAAGGCCGGGAACAGCTACCGCGGCCTGTGCCCGTTTCACGCCGAGAAGACCCCGTCGTTCCACGTCCACCCGGACAAGGGCTTCTTCCACTGCTTCGGATGCGGCGCGGGGGGCGACGTCCTGAAGTTCCTCGAGCTCCAGGAGAAGTTCGGGTTTCAGGACGCGGTGCGCCATCTCGCGCAGCGCATCGGCGTCCAGGTCCCCGAGCCCGACACCGATCGCGACGCCGCGGCCGAGGCGGAACGCGAGGCGCTGGTGGGCATCCACGAGGCGGCGGCCGGGTTCTTCGCCGCGCGCCTGGCGGAGCCGGCGGGCCGGGCGGCCCGGGACCACCTCGCCGCGCGGGCGATCACCCCGGAGACCGCGGAACGGCTGGGACTGGGATTCGCGCCGGCAGAACGCGACGGCCTGACCGCGCACCTGCGCGCCGCCGGCTACGGCGACGACCTGCTCGTGCGGAGCGGGCTGGCGGTGGCCCGCGACGGAGGACGGCTCGCCGACCGGTTCAGGAACCGGCTGGTCGTTCCCATCGCCCGGGACAGCGGGACGGTCATCGCCTTCGGCGCGCGGGCCCTCCGTCCGGACCAGCAACCGAAGTACCTGAACTCGCCCGAAACCGCGATCTATGCGAAAGCGCGTACACTGTACGGACTCCACCTCGCGAAGCGGGCCATTCGCGAGGCGGGGTACGCGATCCTCGTGGAGGGGTACTTCGATCTCGCGCAGGCCGTGCAGGCGGGAGTGGCGCCGGTCGTCGCCTGCTGCGGCACCGCCCTCGGGGAACGGCAGGTCCGGCTGCTCAAGCGGTTCGCGTCGAAGGTCATCGTGAGCTTCGACCCCGATCCGGCGGGCGCCGGGGCCGCGGCGCGGTCGGGCGGGCTGCTGCTCGCCCAGGGGCTGCAGGTCAACGTGGCGGAGCTCGCGGACGGCGAGGACCCCGACACGTGCATCCGGAACCGCGGCGTCGACGGTTACCGGGAAACACTCCGCGCGTCCCGGCCGTATCTGCAGTACGTACTGGATCGCGAGGCGGCGCAGCGGGACCTGACCCGCGGCGACCACCGGCGCGAGTTCCTGACCCGCATGCTGGAGGTGGCGGCGCGCATCCCGGAGCCGGCCGAACGCGACCGGTTCGCCGACAGCCTGGCGCACCGGGCGGGCATTCTGGAGGACGTGGCGCGCCGGGAGATCCGCAAGGCGGCGGTGGCCCGGAGAACGACGGTCGACGAGCGCCGGGTCACGACGGGGCGGCGCGTCAAGCCGGCCGAGAAGGGTCTGATCTGGGCGCTGGCGCGGGATGCGCCGGCGGCGATCGAGATAATCGCCGGGCTGGACGACGACGACATGGCGGGCCTCGCGACGGAGTCCATCCTCCGGACGGCCCGATCGCTGGCCGACTGGCCCCGCGACGCGGTGATCGAGGCGCTCCGGGAGCGTCTGACGGCCGAAGAGGCGGAGTGGATGGCGCGGGTCGGAGCCCGCGACCGCCCGCCGGCGGCGGCCGCCGACTGCGGGCACGAGATCAAGCGCCTGGGGTACGAGCGCCAGCGGGCCGCCATCCAGGACGCGATCGATCGCTGCCAGCAGGTCGGCACCCCGTCGGCCCTCGCCGAAATCGACCGGCTGTGGGAGAAGAAGCGGCATCTGGCCGCGAAACTCGAGTCCCTGCGTTCGTGAAGACCGTCCCGGGGAGGTGATGCTCTTGTCGCTCGAAGAAAAGTACGACGAAGTCAGGCAGCTCATCCAGATCGGCAAGGAGAAGGGATACCTGCTCTACGACGAGGTGAACGAATTGCTCCCGCCGGACATCACCACCTCCGACGAACTCGACGAGCTGTTCACGACGTTCGGCAACGCCGGCATCGAGGTCGTGGACTCGGAGCAGAAGTACCGGGAGGACAAGCTGCTCGACCGCCGCAGCGAAGGCTCGGACGTCGAGCTGGACCTGACGCCGAGCGCGATCGACAAGACCAACGACCCGGTCCGGATGTACCTGCGCGAGATGGGGACGGTGCCCCTGCTGACCCGCGAGGGAGAAGTCGCGATCGCCAAGCGGATCGAACGCGGCAAGCTCTCGATCCTCAAGGCCGTCTCGCGGATGCCGCGCGTCGTCCGGCAGGTCATCGACCTGGGCGACGGATTGAAGAACGGCGAGCGCACCCTGCGCGATCTCGTCGTCTTCCACGAGGACGAGATCACCGAAGACAAGATGCGCCGTCTGTCCCGCGCGGTGCTGGATGCGATCGACCGGGTACGGAAGGCCCGGGAAGAGGTGGCGCGGCGGCAGACGCTGCTCGGAGAGATATCGAAGGTCCAGAGGCGGCGGTACCGGGAAGGCCACCGGCGCGTGCTGCGGGCCCGGGTCGCACTGTCCCGGCTGATCCGCGGCATCGAGTTCACCGAGACCGTCAAGCGCACGCTGATAGACGGCGCCAAGGAGGTGCTGGAGGACGTCCAGACGGTTCAGAGCGATCTGGCGCACCTCGATCGGCAGTTGAAGGCCGGCGCGCCCCGGCCGGACGAGGATCGGAAACGGCTCAAACGGCGGCACCGCGAGCTGCGGGCCCGGTTGCGGGCGCGAAGGGACGAGCTCGAGCAGGTCGTGCCCGAGATCGAGAAGACCCATCACGCCATCTTCCGCGGAGAGATGCTCGCCGAGGCGGCCAAGAAGGAGCTCGTGGAGGCGAATCTGCGGCTGGTGGTCTCCATCGCCAAGAAGTACACGAACCGCGGTCTCCAGTTCCTCGACCTCATTCAGGAAGGCAACATCGGTCTGATGAAGGCCGTCGACAAGTTCGAGTACCGCCGCGGGTACAAGTTCTCGACCTATGCGACGTGGTGGATCCGGCAGGCGATCACGCGGGCCATCGCCGACCAGGCGCGGACCATCCGCATTCCGGTGCACATGATCGAGACGATCAACAAGCTGATTCGCACCTCGCGCGCGCTGGTGCAGGAGCTGGGGCGGGAACCGACCTCGGAGGAGATCGCCGAGCGGATGGACATCCCCGTGAGCAAGGTCCGAAAGGTGCTCAAGATCGCCCAGGAGCCGATTTCGCTCGAGACGCCGATCGGCGAAGAAGAAGACAGCCACCTGGGAGACTTCATCGAAGACCGCCAGGAGGTCTCTCCCGCCGACGCGGTGATCAACCTGAACCTCAAGGAGCAGACGGAGAGCGTGCTGCGGACCCTGACCCCGCGCGAGGAACGGGTCGTCAAGATGCGTTTCGGCGTCGGCGACGGCAGCGAGCACACCCTGGAGGAGGTGGGCCAGAACTTCGCCGTGACCCGGGAGCGCATCCGCCAGATCGAGGCCAAGGCGCTGCGCAAGCTGCGGCATCCGTCGCGCAGCCGCCGGCTGCGCGCGTTCCTCGAGGGCACCTAGCTGGCGGACCGTCCTGCGCGAAAGCCGCCCATGCCGTCGTCCCGTTCTCCGGCGGTTGCGGGGACGGGTCGAGGGCCGCACGGGAAGTTCGTTCCCGGGACGGTCAACCGGTCTGGCGTACGGTCGTGTCGTCGCGGCGGCGGCCCGCGGATGCGCCGTCCCGCCGGGGCCCATAGCTCAGCGGTAGAGCCGCCGGCTCATAACCGGTCCGTCCCAGGTTCGAATCCTGGTGGGCCCACCACTTGAACGGACAGACCATGCCCGCCAGCACGGTCCGCGTGTCGCTGGCGCGCTCGACGAGCGCGGGCGTGTTCTGCCCCGCCTTCCGGCGGGGTTTTTTTTGCCCGGATTCCGGTTCCGGCGCCGCCGTCCCTGGAGACGTGACACCCGATGCTGCCTGATCTCGAACGGTTGATTCGCCTGCAGCACCTCGACAACGCGACCGTCGAGACGCGGCGCACGGTCGACGCCGTCCCCGAACGCATGAACGCGCTCGACGAACGGCTGCAGGCCAGCCGGACGCGGGTGGAAGAGGCCCGGCGGCGCCTGGAGGAAGAGCGGAAGAACCGGCGGGAGATGGAGAAGCGCCTCGCGGTGGTTCAGGGCCGGCTGTCCCGGTTCAAGGACCAGCTCATGTCCGTCAAGACCAACAAGGAGTACACGGCCATGCGGCACGAGATCGCCACCGCCGAGGAAGAGGTGGCCGGGCTCGAAGACGGCGTTCTCGAGCACATGCTTCGGTGCGACGATCTCGAAGCCGCCGCCGACGCGGCCGAACGCGCGGACCGGGAGGAAACCGCGGCCGTCGAGCGCGAACGCGCCGACGTCGAGGACCAGCGCGCCCGCATGGAGCGCGAGCTGGCCGGCGCCTCCGACGAACGGGCCGGCCTGATCGAGAGCATCAGCCCGGAAAGCCGTCGGCTCTTCGAGTCGATAGCCCGCCAGCGGCAGGGCCTGGCGGTGGTCGAAGCCCGGAACGGGCACTGCACGGTGTGCAACGTCCGGTTGCGCCCGCAGGTCTTCAACCAGATACTGCTGAACACCGAGCTGATCCGCTGCGAGAGCTGCCTGCGCGTGCTGTACCACGACCCGAACCGCCTTGCCCCTCCGCCGGCGGAAGAACCGCCGGTGGAGGGCTCGGCGCACTGATCGCGGGCGCGCCGCCGCGGGGTCGGAACCGGGTCCCACCCGCGGGCGGCCGGCCGCTCCGCCGGACGCGGCGGCTACTCGCCGGCGCGCTGCCGCAGGAAGGCGGGCATCTCGAACTCCGGGTCGGCCGCCGGCTCCTCCGCGCCGCCCGTCTCGCCGGACTCCGCGCGGTCCGGCGCGGGCAGCGTGATCACCGGCGGGCGGCGCAGGGGCGGCGGCTCGCCGGACGATTCGCCGGCGGCCGTGTCTTCCTTCCAGTCGGCGTACTGCTGCAGATCGACCGGCGTATCGGCGTTCGCCCGGTCCTGCTTCGAGGCGGCGGCGGCCGGCCGGTTGACGCCGGTCGCGATCACCGTGATCTTGACCTCGTCCTCCACGTCGTGGTCGATGACCGCCCCGAAGATGATGTTGGCGTCTTCGTGCGCCGACTCCTGGACGATCGAGGTCGCTTCGTGGACCTCCGCCAGCGAGAGGTCGTCGCTGCTTCCGGTGATGTTGATGATGACTCCCCGCGACCCCTCGACCGTCGCGTCCTCCAGCAGGGGACTGGAGATGGCCGCTCTCGCCGCGTCCACCGCCTTGTTCTCGCCCCGCCCGTAGCCGGTGCCCATGACCGCCAGCCCCGCGCTGGACATGATGGCCTTGACGTCGGCGAAGTCGAGGTTGATGAGACCGGGCTTCAGAATGAGGTCCGAAATGCCCTGGATGGCCTGCCGCAGCACGTCGTCCGCGGTGGCGAACGCCTCGGCCAGCGTCGCCGAACGATCGGTGGTCGTGAGCAGCCGTTCGTTCGGGATCGTGATTATCGTGTCGACGCATTCGCGCAGCTCCGCGAGTCCGCGCTCCGCCTGGATCTGCCGGCGCCTCCCCTCGAACTTGAACGGCTTGGTGACGACGGCCACCGTGAGCGCACCCAGTTCGGTCGCCAGGTTGGCGATGACCGGGGCCGCCCCGGTGCCGGTTCCGCCCCCGAGTCCGGCCGTCACGAAGACCATGTCCGCGCCGTCGAGGGCCGAGATGATCTGGTCGGTGTCCTCGAGGGCCGCCTGCCGGCCCACGTTGGGCATCGCCCCCGCCCCCAGGCCCCGGGTCAGCTTGCCGCCGATCTGAACGCGAAACGGCGCCTCGCTGTAGCTCAACGCCTGGGCATCGGTGTTGGCCGCGATGAACTCCACGGAGGAGACGCCGGAGCGGATCATGCGGTTGACCGCGTTGCCGCCCCCCCCGCCGACCCCGATGACCTTGATGCGCGCGCCCCACGCGTCGACCGGGTCGTGAATGGTAATGCGCGGGCCCTGCTTGTCGGATGCCGGTTCGCGAGCGCCTTCGTCACCGTGCGCATCTCTCACTTCAGAAGATCCCATCTGCCTCCCCCTTGTCCTTCCGCCAACGTGCGGCCGCCGCCGCGTATCCCGACCCGCCCGCATGGCGGATTCCCGAAGGCGCCGCGTTCCCGACGACCGAGGTCATGCCCAACTGCGGCTTCGGACCCGCCCCAGGAACCGGGACAACCCTCTCAGGCGCCCGGCGAGGCTCCGGTCGACGTTCCACCAGCTCTTTCGCACCGGCTCCTGCATCTGGCGGCGGTGCGCGTGCCTCACCAACCCCACCCCGGTCGCGAACGCGGGGCTGTTGACGTGGTCGGTGAGCCCCCCGACGCCGGCCGGGCGTCCGCAACGAATCGGCAGATTGAAGATCTGCTCGGCGATCTCCGCCATCCCTTCCAGCAGGGCCCCCCCGCCGCACAACACGATGCCGGAATGCAGGGAATCTTCGTAGCCGGCCCGCTGGATCTCGTCCCACACCTTGTGGAAGAGCTCCTCCGCGCGCAGTTGCAGGACCTGGGACAGCACGCGCCGGGACACCTTCCGCGGCGGCCGTCCCCCCACGCTCGCGACCTCGATGCGCTCGTCCTCGCCGACCATCGCGTCGAGCGCGCACCCGTGCAGGCGCTTCGTCCTCTCGGCATCGGCCTTCGACATCCGCAGATTGACCGCGACGTCGTTCGTGAAGTGGTCGCCGCCGAGGGTGACGACGCCGGTATGCCACAGGCTGCCCCGCTCCACCACCGCGAGGTCGGTGGTGCCGCCTCCGATGTCCGCCAGGGCCACGCCCAGGTCCCGTTCGGCGGTCGTCAGCACCGACTCGCTCGCCGCCAACTGCTCGATGAACATGTCGGCGACCTCCACCCCCGCCTGGTTCACGCAGGCGATGATGTTCTGGGTCGACGCGATGCTGCCGGTGACCACGTGCACGTTGACCTCGAGGCGGGAGCCGGTCACGCCGACCGGCGCCCCGACCGCGTCCTCGCCGTCGACCACGAAGTTCTGGGCCAGGAGATGCACGATCTCGCGGCCCGTCGGCAGCGTCACGGCCTTGGCGGCGTCGATCGCCCGGCGCACGTCCCCCGGGGTGATCTCGCGATGTCGGTCGGCCACCGCCACCACGCCGCGGCTGTTGAGCGCCTTCAGATGCGCCCCGGACAGACCGAGAACCACCGAATCGATCTCGACGCCGGCGGTCAGTTCGGCTTCCTCGACGGCCTTCCTGATCGATTCGACCGCAGCCTCCAGGTTGACGACGACGCCGCCCCGGACGCCCTGCGCTTCGACGACGCCGACGCCGATGACGTCGATGCCGCCGTCGCCGACGGGTTCGGCCACGATGGCCGCCACCTTCGAGGTGCCGACGTCGAGACCGACGAGATGATTGTCCTTTCGCGCCATGGGAACCCCCGTCCGTCACGCCTCATGAACCGCGGACGAACCACCCGGACCGCGGCGTTCGCCGGGCCGCGGCGCCGTCCGCGGCGGCAACATGCCCCTGCGCCGCGCGCCGATCGGAACCTGCCGGCGCCGGCGCGGGCTCAGTCCCCCGATCGGCCGTACACGCGCGGGTCGAACCCTGCCGCGCCCTCTCCGCCCGCGTCGCCGCCGGACCGGACGTACACGCGCGGGTCGAACCGCAGATCCACCTCGTCGACGTCCCGGACGCGCTCGCGCAGCAGCGGCGCCAGCTCGGCATAGAGCCGCAGACGCGCGAGGAACCGCTCGCGCCCCAGACGCAGCAGCGCCACGTCGTCGTCGAGCAGCACGACCGCGTCGTCGGGATCGGCGACGTCGATCTGGGAAACGGCGGCCAGCACGTCGGGCTGGTCCGCCAGCTCCGCCAGCAGCCGGGCGGCCAGTTCCATCCGCTTCGGGTCGACGTGCTCCGCCGCCGGTTCTTCGCCCCCCAGGCCGTCGACGATGGGGAAATCGAACTCCGCGAAACGCGGCCCGTAGGCGTCGACGATCACCCCGGACGCATCCAGCAGGAACAGTCGGCCGCCGAACCGGGCGATGGCGATCGGGCGGCGCTCGGTCACGTGGACCTCGACGGTCGACGGCAGGCGGCGGCGCAAGGCGCCGCCGAACACCCACGGCGATGCGGACAGGCGGCGCCGGTAATCCTCCAGATCGACGGAGAGGATGCCGGCGCCGCGCAGGTCCGGCATCAGCGCCGTCACCTCCCCGTCCGACAACCGCGCGTTGCCCCGCACGACGACGTCGTCGATGGCCAGGAACGAAGCGGCCGGCAGCGCCGCCGCCGCCGTCCATCCGACGGCGCACAGACCGCCGGCCAGCCCCAGGCCCCGCACGACCCGCCGCCAGTGCCGCGCGGCGCCGGCGGCGAGCCGGTTCAGGCCCGAGGGAAGCGGCTGGGGGCCGTTCACGGGCATGGAGCGGGGGTCCGGCGGCAACGTCGTCATCCCGCCCGCTCCCCGCCCGCCGCCGATTCGATCGCCCGCAGCAGGGGGCCGCAGACCCCGCCGATGGGGCCGGCCCCCAGGATGAGCACCAGATCGCCCGGCCGCGCCAGGCCGGCCACCAGGGGCGCGACCTCGCCGCGGGCCCGCGCGTGGTGCACGGGCCGGTCCGTTTCCCGGCGCACGGCCCGGACGAGCGTCTCGGTCGTCAGGCCCGGGAGCGCCGGCTCGCCCGCGGCGAAGATATCCACGAGAACCACGACGTCGGCGGTGGCCAGCACCCGGGCGAAACGGTCGAGGAACCGGGCCGTACGCGTGTATCGATGGGGCTCGAAGACCACCACCAGCCGGTCGTGCGGCTGCCGGCGGGCGGTGGCCAGCGCCGCCGCGATCTCGGTCGGATGGTGGCCGTAGTCGTCGACGACCCGCACGCCGGCGGCGGCGCCGCGGTGCTCGAACCGCCGGCCCACCCCGCTGAACCGCCCGAGCGCCGTTCCGATCGCCTCGGGATCGAGTCCCACCTCCAGCCCGACGGCGAAGGCGGCGAGACCGTTCAGCAGGTTGTGCGCCCCCGGCACCCCGATTTCCAGCGCCGTCGTCTCGCACCGCCCCCCCCGGCGGTACCGCACCCGGCACCGCGACCCGCCGGCGTCCGAGACCGGTTCGCAACCGACCACGTCGGCCGACGCCTCGTCGACGGCATACGTCACGACCCGCCGCTCGATGCGGTCCCGCAGGCCGGCCGCGCCGGGGTCGTCCGCGCACAGCGCCACCGCGCCCGACTCGACGGTCCGGTTGGCGAACCGCACCAGGGTGTCCTGCAGGCGGTCGAACGTCCCGTAGTTGTCGAGGTGCTCCGGCTCGAGGTTCGTGAGGACCGCGACGCGGGGGCGCAGGGCCAGGAGCGACGGCTCGCTCTCGTCCGCCTCGACCACGAAATGAGATCCGTTTCCGATCCTCGCGCTGCTCTCGAAGGCATCGACGCGCGCCCCCACCACGACCGCCGGGTCGAGTCCGCACTCGTCCAGCATCACCGCCACCATCGACGACGTGGTGCTCTTGCCGTGGGTCCCGGTCACCGCGATGGTGGCGCGCGAAGCCGTCAGCCCCGCCAGCATGACGCCGCGCCGCACCACCGGCAGGCCGCGGCGTCGGGCCTCGACGACTTCGGGGTTGTCGTCGGGCACCGCGGCCGAAACCACCACCGCCTGCGCGCCGCCGACCCGGCGGGCGTCGTGGCCGGTCCCGACCGCGACCCCGAGCGACCGCAACCGCTCGGTGGCGGTCGACGCCAGCAGGTCCGAGCCGCTGACCTCGTACCCGAGACCGCTCATCATTTCCGCCACACCGCTCATGCCGACCCCGCCCACGCCCACGAAGTGCACCCGGCGGGTACCCGGGGGCAGGCCGTGATCGGCCGCCGTCGGCGCCCGGCGCTTCCCGGAAGCGTGCCTGGCCACCTGCTCACGCGCCGTTCGTCTCTCCGATCAGTCTTTCGGCCCGATCGACGATGGCCGCCACCGCCCGCGGCCTCGCCAGGGTCCTGGCCGCCGCCCCCATCCGCCGCCGCCGCTCGTCGTCGGCGGCGAGCGCGAGCACCCGCGCCGCCAGCCGCTCTCCGCTCAGACCGGCCTCCGGCAGCACCTCGGCCGCGCCCCGGTCCGCCAGCACTTCGGCGTTCGCCTGCTGGTGGCCGTCGGCGGCGCCGGGCAGCGGCACCAGCACGGACGGACGGCCGGCCGCCGCCAGCTCGGCGAGGGTGGTCGCGCCGGCGCGGCTGACGACGATGTCCGCCCCGCGCATGACGTCCGCGATCTCCCGGAAGAACGGCGCCACCCGGGCCGGCATCCCCGCCCGGGCGTACGCCTCGCGCACCAGGTCCCGATCGCGTTCGCCGCTCTGGTGGGTGACCGCGATGGGGACGCCCGAACCGGCCAGCACCGGCGCCGCCGCGGCCATCGCGAGGTTGACGGCGTGGGCGCCCTGCGATCCGCCGAGCACGAGCAGGCGCACCGGCCCCGGCGCCGGGGCCGGGGCCGGCTCGAAGAACTCGCTCCGAACCGGATTCCCGGCCACGAAGCCCTTGCCCCGAAACCGCGGCAGGCACGCGTCGTGCGACACCGCGGCGGCGCTGACCACCGGCGCCAGCAACCGGTTGGTGACGCCCGGCGTCGCGTTCTGCTCGAGCAGCATGGTCGGAATGCGCCGCAGGGCCGCCAGCAGGACGACCGCCCCGGCCGAGTAGCCGCCCAGTCCGACGACCAGATGCGGATCGACCCGACCGATCACCCGCCAGGCGTCCCAGGCGCTCACCGGCAGCAGGGACAGCCCGCGGATGCGCCGCCGCCAGGACGCGCCCTTCAACCCGGCGCTGCGAATCAGCACGTGCTCGAACCCCTCCGCGGCGACGGTCCGGGCCTCGGCGCCCCGGCCGGTGCCCGCGAAGACGATGCGCGCCGAGGGGCGCCGGCGCCGGATTTCCAGGGCCACCGCGATGCCGGGATAGAGGTGCCCGCCGGTGCCGCCTCCGCTCATCAGCACGCGGGGTCCGGACGTCACGAGCTCCACCTCCCGCGCGGCCCGCTCCCCCGCCGCCGGATCCGCGCCCGCCCGAACCGCGGTTCCCGACACCCTTCTCATCCGGCCCGCGCCGCCGGCATCCGCCGGAACGGCGACGTGTGTTGCGAGATGTTCAGCAGAATGCCCATCGCCAGCATGTTCACGAGCAACGACGAGCCTCCCGCGCTGACCAGCGGCAACGGAATGCCCTTGGTCGGCAACAGCCCCAGCACGACGCTGATGTTGAAGAACGCCTGGAACGTCACCATCACGGTGATCCCGAGGGCCAGGAACGCCCCGAACCGGTCCGGCGCGGCCGCCGCCGTCGCCAGCCCGCGCCACGCGATGAGGCCGAAGCAGGACAGCACCACCAGCGCCCCGACGAGCCCGGTCTCCTCGGCGATGACCGCGTAGATGAAGTCGGTGTGCGCTTCCGGGAGATAGAACAGCTTCTGCACGCCGGCCATCAGCCCCTGCCCCAGCACCCCCCCGGTGCCCACCGCGATCTGCGACTGGATGACCTGATAGCCGATGCCGGTCGGATGGGCCCAGGGGTCGAGGAACGCGAGCAGCCGTTGGACGCGGTAGTCCTCGCTGACCAGGACCGCGTACAGCAGCGGAACGAGGGCCGCCGTCAGCCCCGCCACCCAGCGGTACGACAGCCCGGCCGCGAACACCATCGCGCCGACGATGGAGAGCAGGGTGAACGCGGTCCCGAAGTCGGGCTGGAGCACGATCAGGCCGCAGAAGATACCGGTGACGACGACCACCGGCGCCAGCGCCCGCGCCGCCCGGTCCATCGTCTCCATGCGCCGCTCGAGGACCGCGGCGACGAACAGGATGACCACGGCCTTGGCGAGCTCCGAGGGCTGGATGCCGACGCCCCCCACCGAGAACCACCGGCGCGCCCCCTGGGTCGCAGGCCCGAAGAAGACGACGATGAGCGCCACGAAGGAGATCGCCAGCGCGCCGTGGATGACGAGGGGCCGCCGCAGCAGGCGGTAGTCGACGCGCATGGCGATGCCGAGCAGGCCGAGGCCGAGGACGGCCCAGATCACCTGCTTGAAGAGGAAGAACCAGGGCGGTTGATGGTATCGGCCCACGGCGACGACCGCCGAGGAGCTGTAGACCATGACCACGCTCGCGCACAGGAGCAGCACGGTCGCGAGAAACAGCACCCGGTCCGATTTCAGCGTTCGCGCCATGTTCTCGACTCGTGACGGCCACGGCCGGGGCGGCACCGGCTAAACTAAAGCTCGAGGCGTTTCGGCCCGACATTCCGGTAGCGTGAGCGGTCAGCAGTCATCAGCCGCGCGCGAGGAGAAGACACCGACCTCGCAGACCGAGGCAGCCTGCGTTCCCAGCGGCCGACTCTCCTCCGCCGCGACACGACTGATGACTGCTCACTGCTCACGCTTCCTTTCGACTTCCTCCCGCAACCGGGCCACCGCCCGCACGAACGCGCGGCCGCGCTCCGCGTAGTCCCGGAACATGTCGAGGCTGGCGCACGCCGGCGCCAGCAGCACCGTGCCCCCGGGCGCCGCCAGTCCGTGGGCGGCGCGGACCGCGTCGTCGATCGACCCGGCCTCGACCACCCGCACCACCGCCTCGAACGTCTCGCGGACGCGGGCGCGGCTCTCGCCGATGGCGACGACCGCGTCGGCCCGGCGTTCCAGCGCGGGGACGAGCGACGAGAGGTCCCCCCCCTTGAAGCGCCCGCCCAGGATGACCACGAGGCGGCCGCCGCAGCTCTCGACGGCGCATCGCGCCGCCGCGGCGTTGGTCGCCTTGGAGTCGTCGACGAACCGCACGCCGGCGATCTCGCCGGCGGGGGCCAGGGCATGGTCGAGCCCCGCGAACCGATCGACGGCCCGGGTCATCTCGTCCGCGGACACGCCGACGAGGCTCGCCACCGCGCTCGCGGCGAGGACGTCGCTCAACAGATGGCGTCCCGTCAGATGCACCGCCGACAGCGGCACCAGGGGTTCGTCGCCCCCCGCGGTCCGGCGCACGATGGCGCCGTCGGCGACCGCGACGCCCGCGGCGATCGGCGCCGCGACGGCGTAGGCCACCGGCCGGGCGCGGCTCTCTTCCGCCATCCGCAGGACCTCGGGATCGTCGGCGTTCACCACGAGCGTGTCGGACGCCGTCTGGTTGGCGAAGACGCGGGCCTTGGCCGCCGCGTAGGCGGCGTACCCCCCGTGCCGGTCGAGGTGGTCGGGATGCAGGTTGAGCAGCACGGCGATCGAGGGCCGGAACGTTTCGGTCAGCTCCAGCTGGAAGCTCGACGCCTCGACCACGTGGACCGTCTCGGGCGTCGACTCGTCCACCTGCGCGCTGAGGGCGGCGCCCACGTTCCCCCCCACCAGCACGTCCCGGCCCGCGGCTTCGAGCATCCGCCCCGCCAGCACCACCGTCGTCGACTTGCCCTTGGTGCCGGTCACCGCCACGATGCGCCCCCGCAACCAGCGGCACGCCAGCTCGAGCTCGCTGATGAGGGGGACGCCCCGCCGCCGGACGCCGTCGAACACCGGCAGCGCCGGCGGCACGCCGGGGCTCAGCACCACCAGGTCGGCCCGCGCCAGCGTCTCGGCCCGGTGGCCGCCGAGCTCCAGCGCGACGCCGGCGTCCTCCAGGCGCCGGACCGGAGGCTCGACCTCGCGGCGCCGCTCGGTGAGGACCACGCGCGCGCCGCGCGCCGCGAGGAGCCGCGCCGCCGCCACGCCGCTGCGCGCCGCCCCCACCACGACCACCGCCGCCCCCCGCACGGAGAATCCGCTCATCGCAGCTTCAGGGTGGCGAGGCTGAAACAGGCGAAGACCACCGCGGCGATCAGGAACCGGCTGATCACCTTCGGCTCGCTCCACCCGATCAGCTCGCAGTGATGGTGGAGCGGGGCCATGCGGAACACGCGTTGGCCGGTGAGCTTGAACGACCCGACCTGGATCATGACGGAGAGGGCCTCGACGACGAACATCACGCCCACGACCGGCAGCAGCAGTTCCTGCTTGATGAGGATGGCCACCGTCCCGAGCGATCCCCCCAGCGCGAGGGAGCCGACGTCGCCCATGAACATCTCGGCGGGATGCGAGTTGTACCAGAGGAAGCCGAGTCCGGCGCCGACCAGCGCGCCGCAGAACACGGTGAGCTCGGCCGCCGGCGCCACGTGGGTCAGCAACAGGTACTCGGCGAAGGTCGCGTGTCCGGTGACGTAGGCCAGCGCGGTCATCGCCGCCGCCGCGACGACGAAGAGGCTGATGGCCAGCCCGTCGAGCCCGTCGGTCAGATTGACGGCGTTCGAGAAGAAAACCATCACCAGCATCCCGAACGGGACGTACAGCCAGCCGAGGTCCGGGGTGATCTGCTTGAAGAACGGCAGGATGAGCTCGGTGCCGTAGAGCTCGCGGCCGCTCATCCACAACAGGGCGAAACCGACACCGAGAGCCACGAGCGCCTGGCCGGCGAGCTTGTACCGCGGGCGGAGCCCGTCGTGGTTCCGCCGGACGATCTTCAGGTAGTCGTCCAGGAAGCCGACGAGGCCGAACGAGAGCATCGAGAGGGTGGCGATCCACACGTAGGGGTTGGTGAGGTCGCCCCACGCCAGGGTCGGGACGGTCGCCGCGGCCAGAATGAGCAGCCCGCCCATCGTGGGGGTCCCGGCCTTGGACTGGTGCCCGGCCAGATCGTCCCGCACGATCTGGCCGATCTGGAACTCGCGGAGGGTCCGGATGAGCCAGGGCCCGACGACGAGACTGATCAGGAACGCGGTGATGCCGGCTGCGGCGGTCCGGACCGTGATGTACTGGACGACGTTCAGCGGCGGATGGAGCAGGTGGTACAGCATCAGGCATGCTCCGTTCCCGCCGCCCGATCGGCGCGCAGCCGCTCCACGACCCGGTCCGCGCCGACGCCCCGCGACCCCTTGACGAGCACGACGTCACCGTCGCGGACCAGGGCGGCCGCGCGGGCCGCCGCCTCCTCGCTGCTCTCGCAGTGGACGACTCCCGCGGGGGCCGCGCCGGCCTCGACCGCGGCCGCGCCGAGAGCCCGCGCCGGGCCGCCGCCCACCGTCAGCAGCAGCCCCACTCCCCCCGCCGCCGCGGCCCGGCCGGCCGCCCGATGCAGATCCGCGGAACGGGCGCCGAGCTCGAGCATCTCGCCGAGCACCGCCACCCGGCGGGCGGTGCGCGCGGCGCCCGACAGGGTCGCCAGGGCCGTCTCCACGGCCAGCGGGCTGGCGTTGTAGGAGTCGTCGATCACGACCACGCCGCCGGCCAGGCGGTGCACCCGTCCTCGATGCGGCGGGGCCTCCACCTCCGCCGCCCGCTCCACGGCCGCGGCCAGCGGCACGCCGAGGGTCGTCGCGACCCCCACGGCCGCGAGGGCGTTGGCGAGGTTGCCGCGGCCGAGCAGCCGCGTGCGCAACGCGGCCCCGCCGGCCGGCGTCCGAAGACGGGCCCGCATGCCGTCCAGCCCGAGGTCCTCGACGCGGTCCGCGGTCACCTCCGCCTCGACGTCGACCCCGAACGTGACGACCCGGCCCGGGAACCCGGACACCCGGCGCATGACCCGGTGGTCCGCGGCGTTGGCCACGACCACCGCGTCCGGCGCCGCTCCCGTCAGGATCTCCGCCTTGGCGTCGGCGATCGCCTCGATCGACGGGAAGAACGCGGCGTGCGCCTCGGCGACGTTCGTCCATACCCGCAGATCGGGCTCGGCGATTTCGACGAGGCGGCGAATCTCTCCGGGACCGCTCATTCCGAGCTCCATCACGGCCATCTCCGGCCGGGTCCGCAACTCCAGCAGCGACAACGGCAACCCTACGTGGTTGTTCAGGTTGCCCCGGTTCCGGACCACCCGGTACCGCGCCGCGAGCAGCGCCGCGGCCAGCTCCTTGGTCGTGGTCTTCCCGACGCTGCCGGTGACCGCGACCACCCGGGCCCCCGAGGCCCGCCGGACGTGGCGGGCCAGCGCCTGCAACGCGCGCAGGGGGTCATCGACGACGACCCCCGGCGCCGGCGGCGTCCCCAGGGCCGCCGCATCGCTGACGAGGCTCCCCGCCGCGCCGCGTTCCCGGGCGTCGGCTGCGAAGCGGTGTCCGTCGAAGCGGGCGCCGCGGATCGCCACGAAGAGGTCGCCCGGGCGCAGCGTGCGGGAATCTATGGAGACGCCGGTGACGCGGGTCTCGCCCGCTATCGGCCGCCCGCCGACGGCTCCGGCCACGTCGCGCAGCGTCATCGCCCACGATTCGCCCGTCTCCCGCGGCCCGCCCCGGCCGTCCCCCACGGCGCACTCTCCCTCGCGCGGCTTCATGAGGCCCGGGACCGGCGGCTCGCGAGCGCCTCCCGGGCCACGACGCGGTCGTCGAACGGCAGTTGCGCGTCGCCGATCACCTGCACGCGCTCGTGCCCCTTGCCGGCGATGACGACGGCGTCGCCCGGTTCCGCCTCGCCGATGGCCCGTTCGATGGCGGCGCGGCGATCGGCGATGGCCAGATGCCGGCATTTCTCCGCGCCGCCGCCCATCGAGAGCACGCCGCGGCGAATCTGATCGATGATGCGCTCCGGGTCCTCGGACCGCGGATTGTCGGAGGTCAGCACGACCAGATCGCAGAGCCGGGCCGCCACCGCCCCCATCAACGGGCGCTTGGCGCGGTCGCGGTCGCCGCCGCAGCCGAAGACGGCGACGAGGCGGCCGGCGCCGAGTTCGCGCACGGCCCCGAGCACCCCGCGCAACGCATCGTCCGTATGGGCGAAGTCGACCAGCACCCACACGTCGTCGTCCGGCGACGACACCACCTCGAACCGCCCCGGCACGCCGTCGAGCCCCGCCACGCCCTGCTCGATGGCCGACGCCGGGAGGTCGAGGGCGAACGCGGCGGCGGCGGCGGCGAGCAGGTTGCAGGCGTTCACGCGCCCGGGGAGCGGCGAACGCAGCCGCAGGCGGCCGCGGGGCGTGGCGGCGTCGATCCGGGTGCCCGCCCGCGTCGACTCCATCCGCTCGGGCCGCACCGTCGCCGGCTGGTCGAGGGCGTAGGTCACGGGGTGGCCGACCATTTCGGCGAGACGGCGGCCGGCGGGGTCGTCGAGATTGACGATGGACGGCGCGCCGAGCGGCAGCATGTCGAAGAGGCGGCGCTTCGCGGCGAAGTAGTCCTCCATGTCCGCGTGATAGTCGAGATGGTCCCGCGTGAGGTTGGTGAAGACCGCGGCCCTGAACAGGGTCCGGTCCACCCGGCGCATGGCCAACGCGTGCGAGGAGACCTCCATCACGCAGGCGGCGGCGCCCTGCTCGACCATCTCGCGCAGCAGCGCCTGCACCTCCGGCGCCTCGGGCGTCGTGTGCGACGACGCCGCCTCGGCGCCGCCGGTCCGATGCGACACGGTCCCGGTGCGCCCGCAGGAACGGCCGGCCGCCTCGAAGATCGCGGCCAGCAGATACGCCGTCGTGGTCTTGCCGTTGGTGCCGGTGACCCCCACCACCGTCAGGTCGCGGCTCGGATCGCCGTAGAACGCCGCCGCGAGCTCGGCGAGGGCGAGCCGCGCGTCGGCCACCTGCACCCACCGCCCCTCGGCCTCGGGCCCCACGCGCGACTCCGACACCACCAGCGCCGCGCCGCGGCGGGCGGCCTCGGCGGCGAAGCTGGCCCCGTCGGCGCGCCGCCCCTTCATCCCGACGAAGACGGCCCCGGGTTCGACCCGGCGCGAGTCGAAGGCGATGGCCGCCGCGTCCTGCGCGAGGACGGCGGCGTCCAGCGCCGGGACCCGGCCCCCGGCCGCCACCCGTCCGGACAGATGCGGCATGAGGTCGCCGACGGTCATGAGCCCGCCCCCGTCTCCGCCCGCCGGCGCGCCAGCGTCAGCAGCAACGTCTGCCCCGGCGCAACCGCCTCGCCCGCCGCCGGAGACTGCTCGACCACCACTCCCCGCCCCCGGAGGCGCGTCGACAGCCCCAGACCGGTCGCCGCCGCAAGCGCCGCCCGCGCGCCGAGCCCCTGCAGGTCGGGCATCGGGCCGGGAACGGACGCCGACGGGGCCGGGCGGGACGGTCCGTCCGCGCGCACCGGGACCGGCCGCACGCCCGGGAACGGCGCGGGCCCGGGCGGCACGAGCAGCGCAGGCGGGGCCTCCCGATCGGGAGGGACGCCGAGATGGTGGAGGACCGCCTCGGCGATCCGCCGGAACGCGGGGGCGGCGACGGCGCCGCCGAAACCGGCCACGCCGTCGATGACCACGAGAACGGTGATCTCGGGCCGCGCGGCCGGCGCGAACCCCCCGAACGAGGCGACGTGGTCGGTACTCGAGTAGGTGCCGTCGGGCAGGATCTTCTCGGCCGTGCCGGTCTTGCCGGCCACCGCGTATCCCGGGATGGCCGCCTGCCGAGCCGTCCCGCGGGCGACGACCCCCTCCATGATCCGGGTCAGCGCGGCGGCGGTCCGCGCCGTGACCACCCGCCGGACGACCCGCGGCGACACCTCCCGGCGGACGCCCCTGTCCAGCTCCGCCCGCACCAGACGGGGCGCCATCAGGTCGCCGCCGCTGGCGACCGCGTTCATCGCGACGGCCATCTGCAGCGGCGTGACCGAGACGTTGTAGCCCATCGCCACGCGGGCCAGCCCGCCCTCGCGAAGCCGCGACGCGTCGTGCACGATGCCGCGGCTCTCTCCGGGGAAGTCGCGCGAGACCGTCTGTCCGAAGCCGAAACGCCGTACGTAGCGGTTGAGCCGGTCGGCCCCCAGGGCCACCCCGATCTTGCTCGTCCCCACGTTGCTCGACCTGACGATGACGTCGGCGAACGTCAGGGCGCCGTAGTCGCGGAAGTCGCGGATCGGCTGCCCCCCGAAGAAGATCACGCCGGGGCTCACGTCGATGACGTCGCCCGACCGGACGACCTGCTCATCGAGGGCGGCGGAGGCGGTGACGACCTTGAAAGTCGAGCCGGGCTCGTAGACGTCCTGCGTCGCCCGGTTCCGGCGGGCGGCCGACGGCGAGCCCGCCCACGCGTTCGGATTGAACGTGGGTTCGTTGGCGAGCGCGAGAACGTCACCCGTGCGGGGGGCCAGGACCACGACGCTGCCGCCGGCCGCATCGTGCTCGCGGACGGTGGCGCGGAGTTCCCGTTCCGCGATGTGCTGCACGTAGCCGTCGATCGCGAGTTCGAGGGAGACGCCCGCCGTCGGCTGCCACTCCACGCGGCTGAACGCCTGCCTGCGGGCGTCCTGCTGCACCAGGAGCCGCCCCGGCTCGCCGGCGAGCGTTCGCTCGTACAACGATTCCAGGCCGTGCAGCCCCTGGTTGTCGACGCCGACGTGGCCCAGGAGATGCGCGGCCAGGGCGCCGTTGGGGTAGTAGCGCCGGTTCTCCTTGATGAAGGTGATGCCGCCGAGGCCGAGGGCGCGCATCCGCTCGGCCGTCCGCGGCGCCGTCTGCCGCTCCACGTAGGCGAAGGCGCGGTCGCTGGCGAGGACCGACTCGAGCCGCTCCCGCCGGCCGGCCGCGCACGCCAGGACCGCGCAGAGCCGACGCGCCGTCTCCGCCGCGCCCTCGTCCCCGCCCTGCACGGCCCGCGGATTGGCGATGACGGTGTCGGCGGCCACGTCGAGGGCCAGCACGCGTCCGTTACGGTCGAGAATCTCGCCGCGTCGGGCCGGCGTCGCGACCACGCGCTCGCGCTGCGCCTCCGCGCGCTGGACGAAGAAGTCGTGGCGGACGACCTGCAGATCGACGAGGCGCCCCGCGATGACGGCGCCCCACAGCGCCATGACGCAGGCCGCGACCCTGATCCGCGGATGCAGGACCTGCCGCCAGTCGCCGGGCGCGCCGGATTTCGGTGCCATGGTCCTTTCAGCGCACGGCCGGGACGTTCCGGCCCCCCGCGTCCCGGTCCGCGAGCAGGGCGCCGTCCGGCGGCGGCGACGTCACCCGGCGCTCGATCATCTCCACGCCGACCGCCGCCGGCGGCGCCAGACCCAGCTCGGCGGTCGCGAGGCGCTCGATCCGCTCCGGCGCGCTCAGCGTCTCGATCTCCAGGCGGAGATGCCGATTCAGATCACGCTCCTCGACGCGCTCCTGCCGCATCTGCTCTGTCTCGTAGCCGTACCGCAACTGCGTGACGTTCTGCCAGGCGGCGAAGAGGACCACGGCCACGAAGCAGACGCCGACGGCCAGCGACCGCCACAGCTCGCGTTGCCGCTGGTGGTCGATCTCGCGGACCGGGTCGTTGCGGATGTCGCGGGTGACGCGGAAGTCCAGGTTCTGCTGATTCACGACGTCCTCCAGGCCGCGCGCAGCCGGGCGGAACGGGCGCGCGGGTTGCGCGCCAGCTCTTCCTTCGCCGGCCGCACCGGCTTGCGGGTCAGGAGCCGCATTGCGAAGTCGCCGCCGCGCTCGAGCTCCCGCAGGGTGCGCTTCACGATGCGGTCCTCGAGCGAGTGGAAGCTGATGACGGCGAGGCGCGCGCCCGCCTGCAGCCGGCCGGCGGCCGTGCGCAGGAACGCCTCGAGCCCGTCGAGCTCGCGGTTGACCCAGATGCGCAGGGCCTGGAACGTGCGGGTCGCGGGGTCGATGCGGGACCGGCCGCGGTACCGCGCGGCGCGGCGGACGACGGCCGCGAGCTCGGCCGTGGTCCGGATGCCGGCGCCGGCCGACGCGGCGACGACGGCGCGGGCGATGCGCCGCGAGCGGCGCTCCTCGCCGTACCGGAAGATCACGTCCGCCAGCCCCTCGGGCGTCGCCCCCGCGAGGAGATCGGCCAGCGTCCGCCCCGTCGTCCGGTCCATGCGCATGTCCAGGGGATCGTCGCGGCGGAAGCTGAACCCCCGCCCCTCGGTCCCGAGCTGCAGCGAGGAGCACCCGAGGTCGGCGAGCGCCCCGTCGACCCGATCGACGCCCAGCCGGTCCAGCACGTCGTCGAGGCGGCGATAGTCGGCGTGCACCAGGTCCACCCGGTCCTTCCAGGCGGCGAGGCGGCGGCGGGCCAGGGGAAGCGCCTCGGCGTCCCGATCGAGCCCCACGACCCGGGCCGCGCCCGCCTCCAGCAGCGCCGCCGCGTGCCCGCCCGTCCCCACCGTGCAATCGACGACGAGCCCGCGGCCCGCCGGCCCGATCGCCTCGACCGTCTCCGCCCGCAAAACCGGCTCGTGTAGGATCGTCGCCATCAGATGCCGTACTCCGACAGCTTCCGGGCATCGGCGTCCGTGAAGGGCTCGTTCGCCATGCGCGTCGCGAACCGCTCGTGATTCCAGACGTCGAGATGGTCGAGCCGCCCCAGGACGTCCACGTCGCCCGCCATCGCCGCCGACTCCCGCAGCAGGGGATGAATGGACACCCGGCCCTGCTTGTCGATCTCGCCGTCCTGGCCGTAGTAGCTCACCAGGTCGATGTAGCGCTCGATCTCGGGCATGAGCTGCGACTGCGCCGCCAGCTTGTCCTCGATCTTCCTCCAGACCGGCGCCGGATAGATGCTGACGGCCACGCCCTGGCCCTTGCGGGAAGTCACGTACACCTCGGAGCCGTACTGTTCCTGTATGGCGGTGCGGAACGCGGTGGGGATCTTCAGCCGCCCCTTCTCGTCGATTCTGGCTGAATAGTTCCCCCGCAGCACCACTATGCTCCACTGAAGTCCAATGAAGTCCACCGCGGACTATAGACGACGGCCACCACCGTGTCAACAAGTGACGCTCAGTCCAGCACTTACGCCTTATCTTCGTGTGCGTCCAAGGTCAGTCCGCGGTCGCTCCCGCGTCGTGCCGAAGCGCCCACGTGACGAGGGGGTGCGGAGGCCGCGGGCCGGGCACGTCGCAACGGCGGACTGCAGGCAGTCGCGGACTGCCGGGCAGTCCGACGGACGACGCGGGCAGGCGGGATGCATCGCCGCTCGAACGCGGCGGGTTCGCACCACGGCGACCATGCGGGGAGGACGACGGACATGCTTCGGGCCGGGCTCATCGGGCTGCCATCGACGGGGAAGACCACCCTGTTCCGTCTGCTGACGCAACCGGGCGCCGAGGCGCTGGCGGCGCGCCGGGCGGGGCCGCGGGTGGGCGTCGCGCAGGTGCCGGACCCCCGGCTCGATCGGCTGACGGCCCTGTTCGAGCCGCGGCGGCGGGTGCCGGCCACGATCGAGATGAGCGAACTCGCGGGCCGGGGGCCGGCCGCGGCGCTGCTCGACGTGTCGGGATTCCGCAACGCGGACGCCCTGCTCCACGTGCTGCGGATGTTCTCCGACGAGCGGGTCCCGCACGCGGCCGGCGGCCTCGACCCGGCCCGCGACGCCCGACAGATGGAGGACGAGCTGATCCTCGCCGATCTGGAAGTGGCCGAGCGGCGCCGGCAGAAGATCGACCAGGACCTGAAGAGGGGCCGGAGCCGCGAGCTGGAGGACGAACTGCGGGTGATCGAGCGGTGCCGGCGGGCCCTCGAAGACGGACGGCCGCTGCGCGCCCTCGCCCTCGACGCGTCCGACGCCAGGCGGCTGCGGGGCTTCAGCTTTCTTTCGGCCAAGCCCCTGCTCGTCGTGCTCAACCTCGACGAGGCCGACGTGGCCGACCCGGAGCCGGCCGCCGCCCGGGCCGGCCTCGCCGGCGCCCTGTCCGGCAGCGGAGTCGAGGCGGTCGCGGTCTGCGCGAAGATCGAGCTGGAGATCGCGGAGCTGCCGCCCGGCGACCGGGCCGCGTTTCTCGCCGACCTCGGCCTCGCCGACGCGGGCCTCGACCGGGTCGCCCGGGCGGGCTACCGGCTGCTGGGCTACGTCTCCTTCTTCACCGTGGGCAAGGACGAGTGCCGGGCGTGGCCGGTGCCGCGCGGCACGACCGCTCAGGAGGCGGCGGGCGAGATTCACAGCGACATCGCGCGGGGGTTCATCCGCGCGGAGGTGGTCCACTACGACGCCCTGACCGCGCGCCAGGGTTCGCACGCGGCGTGCCGCGAGCATGGCGAGGTGCGGCTGGAGGGCAAGGACTACGTGGTCCGCGACGGCGACGTCATCAACTTCCGGTTCGCTACCTGACGGTTCTCCGCATCCCCGACGATGACGCCCCCCACCCCCGACGGCGACCGGCTGGCCCGTTCGGCGGGCATCGTGAGCCTCGCCACCATGACCAGCCGGGCGCTCGGACTGGTCCGCGACCAGACCCTCGCCTACCGCTTCGGCGCCGGCAACCCGATGGACGCCTTCCTGGTGGCGCTGCGCATTCCGAACCTGCTGCGGGAGCTCGTCGCGGAAGGGGCGATGAACGCCGCCTTCGTGCCCGTCTTCACGCGGCGCCTCACGACGGCGGGCCGCGGCGCGGCATGGCGGCTGGGCGCCCAGCTCGTCAACGCCCTCGCGGTCGTCACCGGCGTCCTGGTGGCCGCCGGCATCGTCTTCGCCGAGCCCCTGATCCGTCTCTTCGCCAGCGACTACCAGGCCGTGCCCGGCAAGTTCGAGCTGACCGTGCAGTTGACCCGCATCGTCCTGCCGTTCCTCACCCTGGTGGCGGTCGCCGCCGCGTGCATGGGCATGCTGAACTCGCTGCGGCGGTTCTTCGTGCCCGCCCTGTCCCCCGCCGCGTACAACGTCTGCCTCATCGCGAGCGCCGTCGTCGTCGCGCCGTTGATGCCCGACGACGGGACCGCGCCGATCGCGAGCGTAGCGGCCGGGGTGCTGGCCGGCGGGGCCGGACAGATCGCGGTGCAGTGGTGGGCGCTGCGCCGCGAGGGATTCCGCTACCGGCCCGCCCTGGATCCGGCCGACCAGGGTCTGCGGGAGGTCGTGGGACTGATGGGGCCGGCGACGATCGCGGGCGCCGCGCTGCAGGTGAACCTGCTCGTCAACACCATCCTCGCCACCGGCGAGGGCACCGGCGCCGTCACCTGGCTGACGCTGGCGTTCCGGCTGATGTACCTCCCCCTGGGGGTGCTCGGAGTGTCGATCGCGACGGTGGCGCTGCCGGCGATCTCCCGGCACGCCGCCGCCGGCGACCTGGCCGCGGTGCGCCGGACCGTCTCGCACGGACTGCGCCTGACGGCGGCGGTGATGGCTCCGGCGGCGGTCGGACTCGCGGTGCTGGCGACCCCCATCGTGCGGGTGGTCTTCGAGCACGGCGAGTTCACCGCGGCCGACACCCCCGCGACGGCGCGCGCGCTGGTGCTCTACGCGCCGGGCATCGTCGGCTACGCCGCGGTCCGGCTGACCGCCCCGGTCTTCTACGCCTTCGGCACCAGCCTGACCCCGGCCCTGGTCGGCGTCCTGACGGTGGCCGCGAACGTCGGCCTGAACCTGGTCCTCGTCCGCGTCCTGGGGTATCCCGGACTGGCGCTGGGCACGACCATCGCGGCCTGGCTGAACGCCGGCGTCCTGCTCGGGCTGCTGCATCGCCGGCTCGGGGGCATCGAGGCCCGCCGCCTCGCGGTCAGCTTCGCGCGGAGCTGCGCCGCCGCCGGAGTCATGGGCGCGGCCGTCGCGGCCGCCGACGGCGCGGTCGCGGGCGTCGCGGCGCAGGGCGGCCTCCCGACCGCCGCGGTGCTCCTGGGCGGAGAGATCGCGTTGGGGCTGGTCGTGCTGGCCGCCGCCGCCCGGCTCCTCGGCGTCGCCGAGCTCGACGAAGTCCGCGAGCAGATCCTGGGCCGGCTGCGCGCCGCCCCGAACCTGCCCCCCGGCGGAGAGCGCCGGTAGCCACCGCCGCGGCCGGCCCGGCTGCTCTCTTCCCCTCGCCGCGTTCCGGCGGCGGCGCCCCGCTCCATATCGACCCGCCCCCGGGCGCGCGGAAGCCGCCCGTGGTACGATGGCCCGCGATGCGCCGCGTCCACTACTACCGACGCCAGGGGCCGTCCGGCATGTCGTTCGGTCCGGGTCCGATGACCCCGGCCGTGAAGATGCTGCTCTGGGCCAACACCGGCGTCTTCGTGGCCGGCGCCCTGATTCCGCCCCTCGGCAGCCTGCTCGTCGAGTTGTTCGGGCTGCGGCCGCGGGCGGTGGTGACGGAACTGCGGCTGTGGCAGCCGGCCACCTACATGTTCCTGCACGGCGGCATCGGCCACGTCCTGTTCAACATGCTGGTGCTGTGGATGTTCGGGGTCCAGCTCGAGCGCCTCTGGGGACCCGCGTACTTCCTGCGCTTCTACTTCGTGACCGGCGTCGGCGCCGGGGCCGCGACGATCGCCGCCGGCCTGTTGCCGTTCGCATTCAGCGAACCCACCTGGCACGGCGTGACCATCGGCGCCTCGGGGGCCATCTACGGGCTGCTGACGGCGTTCGCCGTCTACTACCCGAACGCGCCGGTCCTCGTGTTCTTCGTGTTCCCGATCCCGGCGCGGTACTTCGTGCTGATCATCGGAGCCATCGCATTCCTGTCGGTGCCGCGCGACGCCGGCGTCGCCCACGTCGCCCATCTCGCCGGGCTGGTCGTCGGCTACCTGTATCTCAAGCGGGGCAGGGCCGGCCTGACCCGGTTCGGCCGATTCGGGGTCCGGGCGGAGATCAAGTACCGGTACCTGCAGTGGAGGATGGGCCGTCTCCGCCGCAAGTTCCGCGTCGTGCCGGACCGCGACGACTGGGACGGCACGGTGCACTGACGCCGCGCGTCCGTGGTACGCCCGCGTTGCGCCGAGGGCGCCCGCCGGCAAGGCACGAAGAGGGGTGTGCGGCCGTCCGCGCCGTTCTACGGCGCAGACTCCCGACGCCGCCCGCGGCCGTCTCCGGTCGCGGGGCGGCGGGGAGTTCGGCCGCGGGCCTCCAGCGCGAAGGTGTCCGCGAGCGCCTCGATCTGGTGCGGGGCCTCCGGAGGGATGCACGCGACCTCGCCGTCCCGCACCGTGACGTCCTCGCCCGCCACGCGCAGCTTCAGCATCCCGTCGAGCACGTAGATCATCTGCTCGCTCCCGTGGGCGTGGAGCGGCACCAGGGCCCCGCGCTTCAGATACACCTGGGCCAGCGTCTGGCGGGCGCCCTCGACCCGCTTCCGCGAGATGAGCGCGGTCACCCTGTCGAGCGCCAGATCGTCCCACGCGGTCACCGTCCCCGTGCGTGCGTGTCCCATGTCCCGCCGCTCGCCCGCCGATCGTCGGCCTTCGACTCCGCCTGGCGCCCGGCCAACCCTCCAGGAGTCCGCGCCGTTCCACCGCCCGGACTCCTCGCCCGGCCGGCCGCGGCGCGGTCGGAGCGCGCCGCCGCGATGCTATAATCCGCCTTCACGGCCCGCGATGGAACCCCGCGCCGCAACGAGAGCGGCAGGTGCGCCAGCGGGCTGCAAGACACCCGCCCCGCGAGGCGTGAGCAGGGCGCATGCCGGGCACGTTCAACCGACGGACGGCGCGGTCAGGCGGGATGCGGCGCCGCGGGAATGCCGCGGGGACTTGCGCCGCGGGCGGTCCGATGCGGGCCGGACGCCGTCGGTCCCACCTTCGGCGCGCAGGATTGCATCCATGAGCAGGATTGCATCCATGAAGTGCTCGACGGGCTCCGGGAACGCGTCTGCCGCGGCCTCGCCGCAGACCGCGGCCTCGCCGCAGATGGACGGGGGGCTGTCGCCGGAAGAGCTGCTGCGGTTCTACCGCACGATGCTGCTGGCGCGCCGCCTGGACGACAAGGAACTGCAGCTCAAGAAGCAGAGCAAGAGCTTCTTCCAGATCAGCGGAGCGGGCCACGAAGCGATCCAGGTCGCGGCCGGAACGCTGCTGACGGCGGGCCGCGACTGGTTCTTCCCCTACTACCGCGACCGGGCCCTGGCCCTGGCCCTGGGCATGACGCCCGGCGAGATGCTGCTGGCGGCGGTGGGCGCGGCCGAGGACCCGTCCTCGGGCGGGCGCCAGATGCCCGCGCACTGGAGCCGGCCCGACCTCAACCTCGTGTCTCCCTCCAGCGCCGTCTCGACCCAGTGCCTCCACGCCGTCGGATGCGCCGAGGCCTGCCAGTACCATCTCCGGTTCCCGGAGATCGCGGCCGGCGCGTGCTCGGAGGGCGACGTCGTCTACGTGTCGCTCGGCGAAGGGGGCACCAGCGAGGGCGAGTTCTGGGAGTCGCTGAACACCGCCTGCACCCGCCGGCTCCCCGTGATCTACCTGATCGAGGACAACGGGTACGCCATATCCGTCCCGGTCGAGATCCAGACGCCGGGCGGCGACGTCGCCCGCCTCGTGTCGACGTTCCCGGGGCTCGAAGTCATCACCGTCGACGGCACCGACGCGCTGGCGAGCGTCGCGGCCCTGCGGCGGGCCCTGGTCCATGCGCGCGGGGGGCGCGGTCCGGTCCTGATCAAGGCCGGCGTGGTGCGGCTGCACTCGCATTCGGAGTCGGACGACGACGGCCAGTACAAGAGCGAGGCGGAGCGCGAAGCCGAGCGGGCCCGTGACCCGATCATCCGGTTCGCCGCCCTGCTGAAGAGCCGCCGGGTCGCGGACGACGACGCGCTGGCCGGGATCGCGCGCGGCGTGGACGACGAGATCCAGGCCGCGGCCGACCGCGCCCTCGCCGCCGCCCCCCCCGATCCGGCGACGGCGCTGGACCACGTGTACTCGCCCGACGTGGACCCGGCGGCGGAGCGCTTCGACACGCCGGGCGCGCCCGAGGGCCCGCCGATCACGATGGTGGCGGCCATCAACCGGACCCTCGAGGAAGAGATGGCCCGGAACCCGCGCATCCTCGTGTTCGGGGAAGACGTGGCCGACTGCAGCCGCGCCGAGGCGCTGTCGGCGGTGCGGGGGAAGGGCGGGGTGTTCAAGGCCACCCTGGGGCTGCAGCGGACCTTCGGACGCGAACGCGTGTTCAACTCGCCCCTGGCCGAGGCCAACATCGTCGGACGGGCGGTGGGCATGGCCATCCGCGGGCTCAAGCCGGTCGTCGAGATCCAGTTCTTCGACTACATCTGGCCCGCGATGATGCAGATCCGCGACGAGCTGACGATGCTGCGGTACCGGTCGAACAACGCGTTCTCGTGCCCGCTCGTGATCCGGGCCCCCATCGGGGGCTACCTGCGCGGCGGCTCGCTCTATCACAGCCAGTCGGGCGAGAGCATCTTCGCGCATTGCCCGGGGCTGCGCATCGCCTATCCGTCGAACGCCGCCGACGCCGCCGGTCTGCTGCGGACCGCCATGCGCTGCGACGACCCGGTGCTGTTCCTCGAACCCAAGCACCTCTACCGCCAGATCTACAGCAAGGCCGCCCACCACGGTCCGGACCACCAGATACCGTTCGCGCGGGCGAGCGTCCGGCGCGAGGGGACCGACGTCGTCGTGGTCACCTGGGGGTCGCTGGTGCAGCGCGCGCTGCTCGCGGCGGAGCGGGCGGCGCAGGACGACGTCAGCGTGCAGGTGATGGACCTCCGGACGCTGGCCCCCTACGACTGGACGTCGATCGCCGCGGCGGTGGCCGCCGTCAACCGCGTGGTCGTCGCGCACGAGGACCAGCTCACGTGCGGGTTCGGGGCCGAGCTGGCCGCGCGCATCGCCGACGAGCTCTTCGACCACCTCGACGCGCCGGTCAAGCGCGTCGGCGCCCTCGACTGCCCCGTCGCCTACCACCCCGCTCTCGAAGAAGCGATCCTGCCGCAGGCGGACGACGTCCTGCAGGCCATCAGGGCCGCCGCCGCGTACTGACCGCGCCCCCGACGACCCCTTCGGGCGGCCGGCGCCCTCCGGCGGTTGCCACGGGAACGATCGTCCTGCTATGATGATGCGTTTTCCGAAGGCGTGGTACGGCCATCCCACGGGCATGAAGCGTGACCTGACAGCGATGGCGGACTGAGAGAGACAGCCGCACGCTCTCGCTATCGGCGCCCCCCGATGCCCGACCCCGACGGCCCTTTTCTCGCAAGATCGCTTCAGGCCTTGCAGGAGAACGTGCGTCGCGCGGGTCCGGCCGCCGCCGCGGGGTACACGTTGATCGGCGCCATTCTGCTCCTGGGGGGGGCGGGACATCTGGTCGATCGGTGGGCGGAGACCGCGCCCTGGTTCCTGCTCGCGGGCCTGCTGACGGGCATGGTCGTCGGGTTCTACGAGCTGTCGAAAACGATCTGGAAGCCATGAGGCTGTCGGCCGTGCTGGCGTTGGCGTGCGTGCTCACCTGGGGGGTGGCGGCGGCTCTGGCGCCGGGGACGGCCGCGGCGGCGTTTCTGGGCATGGCCGCGCCGCTCGTGGTGGGGTTGGCGACGATACGGCTCGTCGAACGGACGGTGAGCACCGACGTCACCCGGCTCACGGCGCGGATGGCCGCGGCCTTCGCGGCCAAGCTGGGGTTCTACGCGGCGTACGTCGCGGCCGTGGTCGGGTGGCTGCGGGTCGATCCCGTGCCGTTCACGCTCAGCTTCACCGTCTACTTCGTGGGCCTCCAGATCGCCGAGGCGCTGTACTTCAGGACCCTGGTGGCGAACGCCAGCGCACGGCCATCGGGCGGCCACTGACGCCGACCCCCGCGATTCCGACGCCATGATGAACGCCGCACAGCACGCTGAAGATACGCACGCCGCCGCCGACCATGCCGCCGGCGGCCACGGCGGCGAGACTTTCGACGCGGGCGAGGTCATCATCGAACACATCGCGAACAGCCCGCTCGACCACCCGATCCTGCATCTGCCGCATTGGGCGGGCATCGACTTCTCGGTCACCAAGCACGTCCTGATGCTGTGGCTGGTGGCAGGCTTCCTGTTCGTGGCCATCACCCTCGCGACCCGCCGGTACCTCGCGCAGGAGCGCCGCGTTCCCACCGGGTTCATGAACGCCCTCGAAGCGGTGGTCCAGCTCGTCCGCGACAACATCGTCCTGCCCAACGTCGGCGCCCGGTGGGTCGGCACGTGGGCGCCGCTCATCCTGACCCTCTTCGTCTTCATCCTGACCGCGAACGCGATCGGGCTGGTGCCGGTGTTCGAGGTGCTCGGCCTGCTGGACCGGGCCGTGCTGCGCACCTCCCCGGAGTCGCTGCTGAACAACGTGCTCCACGGCGGAGCCACCACGACGGCCAACTACAACGTGACGGCGGCGCTGGCCACGATCACCTTCTTCTCGATCATCGCGGCCGGCACGATGGCCCACGGCTTCGTCACCCATTGGAAGAATCTGGTGCCGTCGGGGCTGGCCTGGCCCATCTACGTCCTGCTCATCCCCATCGAGGTCATGGGCATGTTCGTGAAACCGTTCGCGCTCACGATGCGGCTGGCCGCCAACATGAGCGGGGGGCACATCGCCATCCTCGCGATCCTGTCGCTGGTCTTCATCTTCGACCAGCAGTTCGGAAGCGCGCTGCTGTCGATGGGGGTCGGCGCATTCGTCGGCGTGCCCCTGGCGACCGGAATCCTGGCGCTCGAGATCATCGTGGTCCTCGTGCAGGCCTACGTTTTCACCCTGTTGACGGCGGTGTTCATCGGCATGGCCATCCACGTTCATCACTGACGAGGCTTCGCCTCGGACCGGCGCGGCCCGTGGCTGAACGCAACGGTCGCCGCGCGTCCCCAAAACGACGATACACTCACACACGGAGGTTGACTGCATGGAACTGTTGTACATCGCCGGCGTTGCGATCGGGCTCGGGCTGATCGTGATTGGCGCGGGTCTGGGAATCGGCCGGTTCACCGCGGCCGCCGCCGAGAGCATCGCACGCCAACCTTCGGCCGCCGCACAGATCACGGGGGCCGTGCAGCTTCCGCTGTTCCTGCTCGAAGGCGTGGCGATTCTGGCCGAGGTCTTCGTCTTCGTCGTCGTGCTGATACGGTGACCGCCGTACTCACCGGAACGCGACGGGTGATTTCATCGGAGGGACCGTCTCATGGATAATCCGCTGGTCCAGCCGGATCCCGGTCTGTTCATCTGGACCATCGCCACCTTCCTGGTCCTGCTCTGGGCGCTCCGCAAGTACGCGTGGGGGCCCTTGCTGCGGGTGCTCGACGCGCGCCAGGAGACGATACGCAAGTCGCTCGACGACGCCGAGCAGGCCCGGGTGGCGCTGGCCGAGGCGCAGCAGGCGTCGGAGAAGGTCATCGCCGACGCCCGCGCCGAGGCCCAGTCCATCCTGGCCCGGAGCCGCACGGCAGCCGAGACGTTCCAGGAAGAGTCGAGACAGAAGGCCCGGGCCGAGGCCGAGGCGCTGGTGGCCGCCGCGCAACGGCAGATTCAGCAGGAGACGGCGCGCGCCATGCAGGACATCCGCCGGGAGACCGTCGACCTGTCCCTGCAGATCGCGTCGAAGCTCGTCCGGAAGAACCTGACGCCGGAAGACAACGACGCCCTGATACGGGAATCCATCGGCCAGATCGACGTCCCGCACTGAAGCCGCGGCGCAGTTCCGCACGCGCAGCCGCGTCGATGGACGATCGCGGCGGGCGGCGCCGGTCGGTGTTCCCGCGGCCTCGGGCGGAAGCACCCGTTGCCGGTTGCGGGGCGACGTGCTACCGTTGCCGGCAGGGTGCGGGTGCGCCCGTTCCACCGGCGCCCCGCGTTCGACGCACGGAGGCCGAAGAAGCGGCGCCGGACCGCCGCGCTGGAGGCCGGGCGGAGAAGATCCGGCAGCTCCTCGCCAAGCATCGATCCGCAAGAGTCGTTCCAGACCCGCCGCCACGCTACGACGATGTCTTCTTCGCGGTCATCCTGCTTTCCTCAATGCGTGTGGGCAGGTTGAGTCGGCGATAGTCGGGCGGCCCGGCCTGGACGGGGGCGTCCCGGCCGTCCACGACACGCAGGCGGCGCGCCGTCCGGCGGTTCGGGGACGGGAACGGGCTGACAGTGCCCGCGGCGGGGCCGGCACGAGCCGTGAACCTCCGTCGGCCGGCCGGTGTCGGGGAGCGTCGGCGCCGCGTCATGCCGGGTTGTTCCGCCGAGACAGCGCGTTTCCCACCCCCGCTTGGACAGCACAAGCGCCGCCCCACGGTCCACAGGCACTACTGTTATCGGTCGCCTCGATGGGTCGAGGCGTTGCGGTCTGCCGGCATCGAAGCGCGACACCTGGAGCGCCGTCGGGTGACGGCAGAGCGCCGGACACGGAGATCTTCGCATGGGCGCGCCGGCACGACGGTGTTCGGCGCCGCCGGCCCGTCGGCAACGGCCTGTGTCAGCCCGCCCGCCGCCGCGCGCCGACATCGACGTCGAGACGCTCCTGCGCCACCATATCCTCTCACCGTGTCAGATGCCCTCGCATATTTTCTGACGTTCAACGTGCAGACATCACGCCGATGCGCCGAAACGCCAGAGAGAGCGGCCACCCCGGCAACACGCGCGTCACGCAGCCGTCGACCGCAGGCCGACTCCGCACGAGGGGACACTGGAATGGCAACCTCCACCATCGAATGGACCGACGCGACCTGGAACCCTGTCGCCGGTTGCACGATCGTTTCGCCCGGCTGTACGAACTGTTACGCGATGCGCATGGCGGCGAGACTGGACGCGATGGGACAGGACAAGTACCGGGACCTGACGCGCGCGCCGGGAGGACGCCCGGTATGGACCGGCGCCGTCAGATGCGACGAGACGAGCCTCGACGTCCCGCTCCGCTGGCGCAAGCCGCGGTTCGTGTTCGTCAATTCCATGAGCGATCTCTTCCACACCGAAGTGCCCGACGCCTTCATCGCCAGGGTATGGAAAACAATGGCCGCCGCGCCACGGCATACGTTCCAGATTCTGACCAAGCGACCGGAACGCATGCGGCAGGTGACCGAGCACCTCGCCCTGCTGCCGAACGTCTGGCTGGGAACCAGCGTCGAAACCAGGGACTACCTGCTGCGGCTCGACGACCTCCGGGCTACTCGCGCAGCCGTGCGCTTCGCCTCGTTCGAACCGCTGCTCGGTCCATTGACCGACGCGAACCTCAAAGGCATCCACTGGGCGATCGTGGGAGGAGAAAGCGGCCCCGGCGCGCGGCCCATGGCCGCCGACTGGGTACGTTCCATCCGCGAGTCATGCGAAAATCAGGGAGTGGCGTTCTTCTTCAAGCAGTGGGGCGGAGTCCACAAGATGCGGACCGGACGCAAGCTGGATGGCCGCACTTGGAGTGCGATGCCTTCAATCGATCGGATCGCGACGAAGAAACCGGCAGGTGAGAGCGTCAAGACGGCGGGCGCCGAGCTCGCATGATGCGGAGGCACGAATGCATTCCCAGGTCTTCCAATGGCGAGTGGGTGAGCCACCGCCCGAGATTGAAGATCACAGCAAGGCGAAGCTCGACGTCCTTCGTCGATATCTTCGCGCCTATTTCGAACGGCTGAACATCAATCCTTCTCGTGATAAGTTCACGCTCGATCTCGTCGATGGCTTCGCGGGCGGTGGCGTCTTTCGGTCCGGCGCCGAGATCATGCCCGGAACGCCTCTCACCATGCTTGAGGAATCGACCCGCGCAGAAAAGGAACTGAACCGAAATCGCTCGAAGCCGCTACACTTCGACTTCAAGTACTACTTCGTCGACGTCGACGCCGCTCACACCGGCCATCTCAAAAAAGAACTGAACGAGCGAGGCCATCAGGTTGACGGTGACAAGATCGTCGTACGGAACAGTCGGTTCGAAGACGTGGCGGACAGCATCATCGCCGAAACCCGTCGCCGGCAGCCCAGGGCAGGCCGCGCGATCTTCCTTCTGGACCAATGTGGGTTTTCTCGCGTTGAGACCGCTCTTGTCGCCCGGATTTTCCAGAGACTTCCTGCTGCCGAGATCATTCTGACGTTCGCGGCAGACGCTCTCGTCAACCATCTGGCGGACACGCCGGCTCTTGTCCGCGCCGTCGCACCGATCGAGTTGACGGAAACACGAATTCGCGATCTGATCAAGCTGAAGAACGGCGACGGTGGAAGAGCACTGGTTCAAAGAGTGCTTCGCCAGCATATGCGAGCCACGACGGGGGCGCTTTACGACACCCCATTCTTCATCAAACCACGTCAATCCCGCCGCGCGCTGTGGTTTCTCCATCTGTCGAGGCATCCGACGGCGCGCGACGTTATGGTTCAATGCCACTGGGATTCACAGAACACCTTCGAGCACTATGGACCCGGCAGCTTTGGAATGCTGGGATGGGACGCGCTGAAGGACGGAAATACGCTGCCGCTGTTCCGCTTCGAAGAACTCGAAGGAAAACAAATGCATGGTAAACTTCTCGATTCGATGCCAGCAAGATTGTACAGTTTGGCGTCGGAACAACCGGTCACCGTAGACGCCGTCAGACACGCGCTCGCGAATGAAACCGCGGCGCGGTTTTCGGATCTCGACAAAGTCATTCTCGAACTGTCAGGACAGAAGGAATTCGATATCCTCGACGCCAACGGGAAGAAACGTCGCAGAGACCTGCAACGCCTCGATCCAACCGACAGAATTGCCATTCCGGAGAAACCGTTGCTTCCCGGCATCTATCGTCCATAGGCTTCATGCGGACCCACCACCGCAAAGCTCGTACAGAACCATGACGGACTATTCGCCTTCCCGCGCCCTGACCAGACTGGCCACCTCTTCACGCGTGATCCTGCTTTTGCTCGGCAGGTTGCCATACACCCACGAGATACGCTGCTCCAGGAGCTCCTGTCTCGTCATCGACCGGCCGGCCACCCGCTTCAGTCGCTCGATCGCCGCTTCCTCCGCTGCTGACAGCTTCTTCGGTTTCGGCATCAGCATTGCGTTCCTCCCGCTGAACAGCGTACCGCCCGGCGATCGAGCGGGTCAAGCCGCGGCGGTCTCGCCGCTCGCTGACGCGCCCGGCATTCACCAAGCTGCTTGCCCGGTCGTTCCGGCGCCGGTCACCCGCAGAATCGCCGCGATCCGCCGCGCCGTGTCGGTGAAGTGCTGCACTTCGTCCGGTTGCAGCGGGCGGCCGAGGACGGAGCGTTCGCGGTAGGAGAGCCACTTCTTGAGCACCTGGTAGCCGCCGAGCCGGTACGACCAGACGGCGGCGGGGACGTTGGCCCAGAACGCGCGGTCGTTGAGGTGCACGTCGAACGTGGCGTCGCCGAGCGCGGGCAGGGCGTCGCCGAGGGCGGCGCGTTCGCCGGCCGTGAACGGACGCTCGACGGTGCGGCCCTGGCCCGGCATCACGGCGTCGCCGGCACCGTGGTGTCCCCAGCCGGCGGTGAGCGCGAAGTCGCCGCCGGCCATGTTGCGGCCGTCGACGGTGGCGGGGCGGGCGACGACGGCGATCTCCGGGCGGAGCGTTCCCGTGGTCACGCCGTCCACCGGGGCGTCGGGGTCGAGCAGCCGGGCGAGCTCGCGTCCCCGCGCCGCCGATTCGGCGAGCGCCGCCGCCGCGCCCCCGGGTCGCGCCGGCGTGTCGAAGGCCGCACCGCCGTCTGCACGACCAGCGGCAGCCGGGCGGGTTCGCGTCCCCGCCGCCGACTCGGCGAGCGCCGCCGCCGCGCCCTCCGCCGCGCCCCCGGGTCGCGCCGTCGCGTCGAAGGCCGCCCGGCCGTCTGCGCGACCAGCAGCAGGCGGGCGGGTTCGCGTTCCCGCCGCCGACTCGGCGAGCGCCGCCGCCGCGCCCTCCCCCGTGCCCCCGGGTCGCGCCGTCGCGTCGAAGGCCGCCCGGCCGTCTGCACGACCAGCGGCAGCCGGGCGGGTTCGCGTCCCCGCCGCCGACTCGGCGAGCGCCGCCGCGCCCTCGGAGTCGCCGTCGGGCCAGCCCGGCAGCGGGATGCGCGGCCATTCCAGACCGAGCGCCCCGGCATTGGCGGAGCGGTAGCCGTGGTCGTGCTGAACGGCGAGAACGTGAAAGAAGAGGTCCTCGGCTTCAACGCCAACACGTTGCAGATATCGCCGTGCGGCGCCGGACAAGTTCAAGCGATGCTCGCTACGCTTGTCGTCCGTTTCCATTATTCCGAACGTGTCGGCCGTGGATGCATCCTCCCGGAGCCATAGCGGGAACATCAACGCGCCGCGTTCGATCAGGTGCAGCGAACCCTGGTGCTCCGTAAAGCACGTTTGCGGTTCCGCCGCGTCTTTCCGAAGATGTTGCGCCCCGGACAACCAGATGTTCCCTTCGAACACGTGCGGCCGATAGTCCGGACGCGGACGATCAACCAGGCCGTCCGCCTCCCAGTACAGCCAACGGTCGTCGAACGGCCGGTAGGCGAAGCGCACGAATCCGTCCTCGTTCGGGCCGCCGCGCGCAAGCAACGCTTCCCGCACCGCGCGGGCGTCGAACCGTGCCGTGGTCTGCATGGCGGCCGGATGGCGCCGGGCGATTTCCTCGTGGCTCAGCGCCGGGTCGAAGTAGTCGGCGATGCGCGCCTTCAGCCGGTCGATGTCGCTGTCGACGAGAAATCCGTCGCGGCTGGTCTTCACGCCGGGGAACGACACGGGGAACAGATCCGGCAGCGCCGGCCAGTCGAACCACTCCCTGTTGACCGCGGTCGGCGCGAACGGCAGGCCGAGCGGCAGGACCGGCTCGACCAGATCGTAGAGGGCGCCCGGTTCGGTCTCCGCCGTCCGGGTCAGTTCCTCGCGCTTCCGCCGGCCCCACAGGTGCCGGAAGCCGACGCCGGCCGCCGGCGCGTGCTCCGCCTTCCGCACCAGCGTCGTGACGGCCATGCCGACCTGGATGCCCACCGGGTCGCCGCCGGTCGAGAAGATGCTCGGGTCCGGCGAGCCGTCGGGCGCCACCTTGCCGGTCTTGTACTTGTCGCCGTTCAGGCAGTCGATGCGGACGACGTCGAACGCCTCCAGGTACCGCTCCCGCATGCCGGTGAACGACAGGCCGTCGAGCCACGAGTAGTTCGAGATGAAGCAGACGACGCCCTGCCCCGTCTTCTCGGCGATGCGCCGCTCCGCCATGCGGAAGAAGCGGACGTACAGGTCGTTGAGGCCCTGGCCTTCCGGCCGCCGGACGCGCCGGGTCGCGCGGTACGCTTCCGACAGCGCCCGCTCCTCGTCGACCGCCATGCCCGCGAAGCCGTTGTACGGCGGGTTGCCGAGGATGACGAGCACCGGCGTCTCCTGCTTCACCCGCTCGGCGCGGTCGCGCTCTTCCTCCAGTTCGGGGAACGGGAGCGGTTTCGCCGCGCGCGGCTCCCAGCCGGTCAGCGCGTTGGTGAGGAAGACGCCGGGCCGCTCGGCGCCGTCGCCGGCCAGCGGCGCGTCGAGGTCCTGCATCGTCAGGCCGACCTGCAGGTGCGCGACGACGAAGGGCGCGGGCATGATCTCGAAGCCGAACACCCGTTCGGCCGCCGCCTGCCTGACCCGCGCGCCGGCGAGCGCGCCGAGGCCGAGGCCGCGGAGGTTGGCGGCGATGCGGCGCAGCACCTCGGCGAGGTAGGCGCCGGTGCCGCAGCAGGGGTCGAGCACGTAGACGTTCCCGGCGGCCAGGCCGTCGGCGACGCCGAGGTCGTCGCGCAGCGCCCGGTCCACGCGGGCCACCATGTAGCGGACGACCTCGGCCGGGGTGTACCAGACGCCGAGCTGCCTGCGCAGCGCCGGGTCGAACGCTTCGAGGAACGGCTCGTAGAAGTAGGGGACCGCCTCCCCCTCGCGGAAGCGGGCGAAGAACGCCGGCCGGTCCACCCGGTCGAGCGCCGCCGCGGTCCAGTCGAGCACCTCGACGAGGCCGAGCGGCTGCAGGCGGCCGGGGTCGGAGAGCTGCTGGAAGAGCGCCCGCAGGACCGGCGCGCGCAGATGCCAGACCGCCGTGCGCCAGTCGAACGGGCCGGCCGGCGGCGCCGCCGCGCGCGCCCACAGCACCCAGGCCGCGAAGACGCCGTAGAACAGCGTCTGCACCAGCGTCGAGCGGAAGAAGCGGGCGCCCTTCGCGCCCTCGAAGCGGACGCCGAGCGCCTCTTCCAGCGCGGCGCGCACCGCCGCCAGCGACGGCGCCGCGCCGGCCGCCTCCACCCGCGCCAGGGCGTCGCGCGCGTAGGACGCCAGCAGCCACGCGAGGTCCTTCGGCTCGGCGAGCCGGGCGCGGTGCGACAGCGCACGGCCGAGGTACTCGCCGAAGCTGGCGCCGACGTCGCGGGCGAAGACGCGCGGGGTCTCCAGCCGGCGGGCGAAGTCGTCGGCGCTCCCGGCCAGACTGAACGACTCGAGCGTCGTCTCGGCGCCCGCCGCGTCGGGGCCGACCAGAGCGAACTCCCGCAGGTTGGTCACCAGAACCAGGCGGTAGCGTCCCCAGTAGCGGGTGACCTGCTCGCGGACCGCCGTCGCCCGCCGGTCGTCGCGCGGCGCCTTCACCTCGACCACGCCGCGCTCCGGGACCTGCCCGTCCCGCGGCCGGCCCTTCGGCGCCTGGGTCGCCGCGTAGAGGCCGAAGTCGGGATGGCCCGCGCCCTGGTCGGCCATCTCCGGGACGCAGAACACCTTCGGGTCGAGCGTGCGGCCGACGGCGTTCAGCAGGCCCGCCAGCGCCCCGTAGCTCGACCGCTCGCCGGTGGCGCCGCCCGACGCCCGGACCCGCCGCAGCTCGGCGAAGTACTCCTCGACCGCCGCCGTCAGCGGCGCGTGCGGCTTCGGCATGCGCCGGTCATTGTTTCACGTTTTCGGAGATGCGCCGGGACGCATGTCGGCGGGACCGCACCGTGATGGACTTCCCGTCCCGATCGCCGGTCCGCCGCTCCGGCCTCGATCCGGATCGAGGCCGCCGGACCGGTTCGTGTGACCCATTTCAACCTCTCGTTTCATGGTCAATCACTCCGCTGTCCGAGCATGGATGAGATTTCGGCGAGAAGTGTTCCGGACGAGGGCTTTCACGAGTTCGTGTGGCTGTATTGCCCGTGTTTCGACAGTTCAACATTCATGAGTTCGAAAAAATCTTCCTCCGAAAGTATCTGAACATCCATACCCTTTGCGATCAGCACTTCCGTCTTCCGGTGTTTGCCGCTTTTCTCATAGCCGTTCAGCCTGCTCTTGTCCTGAGTGCCTACCACGAGTATGGTGGTTTTTTTGTTGACGCCGTTGTTTACGTCGCAGCCGACCTTCGCGGCCATATCGGCGGCTTCCCGTCGTGGAACGCGAAGGGAGCCTGTGAATACGATTGTCTCACCGTACAGCGCTCCTTCCACGTTTCCTTCTCGCCTCGCTGACGATACAGATCCGGAAGACGACGGGAAGATGGGACGATCTACTTGGCGCAGCCACTCATTGATGTCTGTCTCGGTAGCTGCGCACGCGCGTCGCACGATCTCTGCTGCCGTTCTGGCGTCTTCCAGCGCGTCGTGATGCTTGAATGAGATGTTGAGATCCTTCGCGATATTTTGGAGACCATAACCAGATCGTCCGTAGCTTTCCGGCCACGCGCGCCGGGCGATTCTGCTGCTGTCCAGCCAAGTAACCTGAAGCTGTTCAAGGTTGTACCGCGTCATGGCGCGTTCCAATGCAACGCGATCAAATGAAGTGTGACTTACTAGAACCGAGCCGCGCAGCCGAGGGCGCAACTCAATAAGTACTTCCGGGAAAGTAGGGCTATTCTTGACGGCGTTTTCGTCGATTCCGTGAATTGAGACATTCCATGGATCGAACCAGTCCTCGGGATTGACCAAGGTCACCGCCGAATCCTTGATTTCGCCATCCCGAACGTGAACGATGCCGATCTGGCAGATGCTCGCCCGATCAGCGTTGGCGGTTTCCACATCGATTGAATTGAACGTCAGCATCTCTGGCTATTCCTTTTCGGATCTCGAGGAATCCTCTGCGACTCGCGTCAGGAGCCTGCGGGACGGGTTTGTCGCGCACCGGAAGCCGAAGTACGAAATCCCGCAACAACACATTACCGTTCGGCGACTTCATCGCGAACGTCGACATCAACGCGGTCGCGCATTCGGGTTCGAGACGTCCAAGTTGAAGCCATGCCCCCGGATCCACAGCAACACGGTCATATACCCCTCCTGAAATGCGCGGATCGACAAGCATATTCGCCTCGAGAACAGGACGTCAACCGGAGCCGGGACGCGTCCGGCCGGGGGTGAGCTTTGGCAGGCAAAATGACTACAAGGTCTCGTGGCTGCAATCGCGGCGACCCCTGCAACTTGCGCATACGGCTGTCAAGATTTTTCAGATTCGACGGTAACCAGTCCGCTCCAGGTACGTGTCCCGCGTCATCCGGCCGCCAGCGGGTGTTGCCGCCGACGGACATGGCGATTATCATGATGATTGCCATGTCTGTTGGCGACACGACGTTCGTTCCCCGGCGGCTCGACCTGGAGCGCCTGCTCGCGCGGCGCTCGGTGATGCTGTTCGGGCCGCGCCAGACGGGGAAGTCCACCTACGTCCGGCGGCAGCTCCCGGGCACGATCGATCTGTCGTTCTCGCTGCTCGACCAGGGGCTGCTGACCGCCGTCCTCGCCGACCCGACGCGCATCCGGCGGGAGATCGAAGCCCGCGGCCTGCGCGGCGCGGTGGTCTGCATCGACGAGATCCAGAAGTGCCCGCCGCTGATGGACGAAGCGCACCTGATGATCGAGGAGCGCGGCATCCGCTTCCTCCTCACCGGGTCGAGCGCGCGGGCGCTCAGGCGCAAGGGCGTCAACATGCTCGGCGGGCGCGGCAGCGACCGCGTGATGCACCCGTTCTCGTGGTGCGAGCTGCGCGGCCGCTTTTCGCTCGACCGGGCGCTCAACCACGGCCTCCTCCCGCCGCACTACCTCTTGGACGAACCGGACGAGGGACTCGCGTCGTACGTCGACCGCTACCTGATGGAAGAGATCGCGGCCGAGGGTCTCGCGCGGAACCTGCCCCGGTTCGCCCGCTTCCTGCAGACCGCCTCGACCACCAACGCGCAGATGCTCAACTACTCGAACGTCGCCCGCGACGCCCAGGTCCCGCGCCAGACGGTGGTGCAGTGGTACGAGGTGCTGCGCGACACGCTGATCGCGTTCGATCTGCCGGCGTGGACCCGCACGGTCAGGCGCAAGGCGGTGGAGACGGCCCGGTTCTACTTCTTCGACACCGGCGTGGTGCGCGCGCTGCGCCGGATGGGACGGGTCGTCGAAGGCTCGGCCGACTTCGGCGCGTTCTTCGAGCACTACGTCTTTCTGGAGCTCCGCGCCTGGATCGACTATCGGCGGCCGCGCACGCCCCTCGCCTGGTGGCGCTCGCGGTCGGGCTACGAGGTCGACTTCATCCTCGACGACCGGGTCGCCATCGAAGCGAAGGCGGCCCGCCGCGTCCAGCCGAAGCACCTGCGGAACCTGCGGGCGCTCGGGGAGGAACGGCTCGTCGAACGGTCCATCGTGGTCTGCCGCGAGGAACGCCCGCGGGTCGAACAGGGCATCGAGATCTGGCCCCTGGAGTTCTTCCTGGCCGCCCTGTGGGACGAGGGACTGTGAAGGCGCCCGCGGCCGCGGGTCGAGGAGCCGCCCGCGGCGCCGGTCATTTGTGAAGGCCCCGGACGCCGCGGGCTGGTATGCTGGCCCCATGCCTTTCAGGTTCCAGACCGCCGCCCGGCTGTCGGTCGCCGCCCTGGCCGCCCTCTCGGCTGCGTTCCCCGCGGGGGCCCACGCCGCGCAGGACGACGCGGAGGGCGAAGGGCCGGGTCCGCCGCCGCTGTATCGGGAACTGCGCGAGGCGGAGGTCGCGCACGCGGGCGAGATCCGCGGCGGCCGGCTCCGGGTGGACCGGTTCGAGCTGCGCCTGACGGAAGGGCGCCTGTACCTGGGACCGGAGATCGGCGGCGCGGTCTCCACCGCCGTCTTCGTCGGCGACGGCCGGCTGCGCGCGTATCCCCCCGACGCGGTCGAGCACCACCAGCTCGAGCGGTTCTCGGACGAGCATCGGGTCGACGAAGCGTTCGACCGCCTGGTGCTGTGGAGCGGCGGCGACACCGCGGAACGGCTGCGCGCGCTCGCGGCCCCCGCGCGCGAGCGCCGGCGCGACACCGAGCGCGCCAACCGGCTGCTGCGGGACCGGCGGCGCCGGCTGCTGAACCAGCAGCGCATCAACCCCGAGAGCCGGATTCTCCACGACCGGTGGCGGCGGGAGACGGACACGCTGCCGCCGGGGCGCACCTGGCGGCTCGTCGAGCTCGACAGCGACGACCACGGCTGGCTGACCCTGCTGGTCGAACCCCACGAGCCGGAGGAAGTGGCCCTCTACCGCTACGAGCACCGCCGTGGCGTGTCCGACACCTGGATGCGGTTCGACGCCCTGACCGACTACCGGCCGGAGTACGCGGACCGTGCGTTCGACCCGTTCCCGATCGACCCCGACGCGCTCGACGACGACGAGGCGACGGGCGCGGCCCTGGGGCTGCCGCCGCGGCCGGCCGCTCCGCACCGCGAGGGCTGGACGGCGCGGGCGCGGACGCCCCGCACCGAGGTCGACATGGCCCTCGACGGCGACGGCGACGCCCGGGCCACCGCGGCCCTGCTCGTCGAACCGCTGGAGCCGACGCGGGGGGTCCGGCTGCGGATCAGCGCGACCCTCGAGGTCACCGACGTCCGGTGGCGCCCCGCTCCCGGCGGCGGGACCGGCGCGCGCCTGCTCGCGCGGGATGCCCCCGACGCCGACCCCGCGGACCCGGTCGCCCCGACCGGCGAGCCGCTGCCTTTCGCGCAGGAGCGGCACGAGCGGACGTTCGAGGACGACCGGTTCGAGCCGTGGGTCACGGCGGCGCTGCCCCGCACCGTCGCGGCCGGCGAACCGTTCGTCCTCGAGATCGCCTACGAGGGGGCGCTCGTCGAACGCCTGCGGCACACCCGCGACTTCGTGCTCCTCGACACGCTCGACTGGCGTCCGCATCACCCCGACAACCGCACCGGCCGCCTCGACACGACGTTCCGCGTGCCCGCGCGGTACCGCGTCGCCAGCGGAGGAGCGCTGGTCGACGAGCGCGTGGACGACGACACCCGCGTCCAGCGCTGGACGACGGCGGGACCGGTCGGCGGCATGGCGTTCCATTACGGCGAGTTCGAGGTGACGGAGGTCGAGCGGGCGGCCGGCCCGGCCATCTCCATCTGGGCCGACGAGAACCACCGCGGGTTCGCGCCGGGCAACCGGGAGAAGACCATCGCCGACCTCACCGGCGCCATCGATCTCTTCGCCGAGTACTTCGGGCCGTTCCCCCACCCGTCGCTGCTCGTCACCGAGACCGAGACCCTGAGCGGGCAGGCGTTCCCCGGCCTGCTGTTCCTGTCGTACCAGACCTTCGGCAACCTGCACACGGGCGAGGCGGAGGTGTTCCGGGCCCACGAGGTGGCCCACCAGTGGTGGGGCGCCGGCGTCGACTGGTGGCGGGACTACCGCGACCAGTGGATGGCGGAAGGCTTCTCGCACTACGCGGCGGCCCTCTACGCGCTGCGCGGCCTGGACGACCCCGGCCAGTTCGAGGCGATGGTCGAGGCGTGGCGTCTCGACGTGCTCGGCGAGGGGCAGGTCGGCCAGGGCCTCGGGCTCCGGCACTACGGCCACCGCCCGGAGTCGCTGCGGTGGAGCGACGGGCACGCGGCGGGGGCGCTGGCCCTCGGCTACCGGCTGATCTCCACCGCGCCGCGGTACGACGCGGGCATCGACCACCGCATCCTGATCTACGAGAAGGGCGCCTACGTCCTGCACATGCTGCGGTCGATGCTGCTCGACTGGGAGACCGGCGACGACGCCCGGTTCCGCGGCCTCATGCGCGGCTACGCCGGCGCGCACCTGGGGCGGGTCATGTCCACGCGATCGTTCGAGGACGCGGTGTCGGCGGCGTTCGGCGAGCCGATGGGCTGGTTCTTCGACCAGTGGGTGTACGGCGTCGACGTGCCGACCTACCGCGCGGACCTCCACGTCCGCCGGGTCGTGGACCAGCCGACGCCGTTCGTCCTCCACGGGCGCATCCGGCAGGAGGACGTCCCCGACGGGTTCCGGATGCCCGTGCCCGTGCGCCTGACCTTCGACGACCGCCCGCCGCTCGTCCGGCACGTGCTCGTCGACGCCCCCGAGGTCTCCGTCGAGCTGCCGTTGCCGGCCCGCCCCGCCGGCATCGAGTTCAACGCCGGACACGCGGTGCTCGCCCGCGTGCGGTGACCCGGATCTCCGGCGCCCGGCGCCGTACCGTCAGCGGGGTCCCGTGCGCCGGACCGGCCGCCGGGGGGCCGCGCACGTGTATACTCGGAAGCGATGCGGAAGGGCTTCATCTACTGGGACAACTCCAACATCTTCATCAGCGCGCAGGAGGCCGCGGTCGATCGGGAGGGCGAAGCCGCGCGGTCCCGGCTGCGCATTCACTTCCGGAACCTGCTGGCGCTGGCCGGCGCCGGAAGGGAGATCGAGCGCGCGGTCGCCGTCGGCTCCATTCCCCCGGAGCTGCGCCACGTCTGGAACCGCCTGGAGAACGAAGGCGTCACCGTGCAGCTTTTCGAACGCGGCGCCCTGCAGGGGCGGGAACAGGGCGCGGACCAGGCTCTGCAGACCGCTATGCTGCGCGACGGGTTCGACTACAACGGCGACCCCGGCATCGCCGTCCTGCTCACCGGCGACGGAGCCGGATTCCACGACGGCGTCGGGTTCCACGCCGACCTCGAACGCATGCGGCGCCGGGACTGGCGCATCGAAGTGCTGTCGTGGCGGCACAGTTGCAATCGCCGGATGCGGGAATGGGCCGAACGGTACGGGAAGTTCATCGCCCTCGACGACTTCTACGACAGCATCACGTTCCTGGGCTCGCCGGCGCCGGGACAGCCCGTCGCGAACCCGCGCCACGCCGTCCCGATCGATCTCGGCCGGCGCCCGTGACGCACGGCTCGGTCGGGGGCGTTGAACGTCCCGCTCACGGCGCCGGATTCAGGTTGACAACCGGCGGTGGCCGGCCGACAATTTCTCGACAGATTCCGACATGCGCGACGTACGGACGGCCAGGGCCTTCGTTGAAAAGCACCGGCGGCGGCGCCAGAGCAACAAGGTGCTGCACGGCCATCCGTCTCCCGTGCACTGGGCCGAACGGAACGTCCCCATGGACGCGGTGCTGCGGGCCCGGGAACGGACGAACCGCGAAATACCCAAGCGCGTCAATCTGTACGTCGGCACGCCGTACTGCCTGCCGACCGACCCCGACCGTTGCGGGTTCTGCCTCTTTCCGACCGAGATATACACCGGCCACCGGCAGCTCGACGAGTATCTGGAACATCTCGAGCGCGAAGGCGACCTCTTCCGCGACCATTTCGCGGGGGCCGAGCTGGCCGGCATCTACTTCGGCGGCGGCACGTCGAACCTCTACAAGCCCCACCAGTACCCGCGGCTGATGGAGATCGTGGGCGGAGTGTTCGACGTTCCCGACGACATCGAGATCACCCTCGAGGGCATTCCGCAGACCTTCAGCCACGACAAGCTGCTCGCCATGAAGCAGTGCGGCATGAACCGCATCAGCATGGGCGTGCAGCAGCTCGACGACGAGCTGATCAAGGCGAGCGGCCGGCGGCAGCGCGCCGACCAGGTGTTCCGCACCCTGGAGTCGTGCGACGAGCTCGGGCTGCCGGCCAGCGTCGACCTGATCTTCGGCTGGCCCAACCAGACCATCGACCGGATGGTGCGCGACCTGGAGGCGATCGCCGCCACCGGGGTCGCGCACATCACCCACTACGAGCTCAACGTCGCCGGGCGCACCGACTTCGCCCGCAACCGCCGGGGCGAGCTGCCCTCGCCCGAAGACAATCTGGAGATGTACCGGGTCGGCAGGTCCGTGCTCGAGGCCCGCGGCTACACGCAGGTGACCCCCTACGACTTCGAGCGGCGGGACGCGCCGGTGTCGAGCGCATACCTGTACGAAGAGCTGTTCCGCAAGCCGTTCGCGTCGAGCGCCGCCGGTCCGATCGGGTTCGACGCCTGGGGCTGGGGCTACGCGGGCATCTCGTTCTTCTTCGGCGCCCCGCGGTCGCCGGGGTGGGCGTTCATGAACCACGTGCGGGTGGACGAGTACTTCCGCTGCATCCGCGAGGGGCGCTACCCGGTGATGCGCGGGTTCCGCTATACGCCGGAAGACCTGCGGCTGCATCTGCTCTTCCAGGAGATGCAGGGACTGTCGGTCGACCGGACTGCCTATCGGGAACTGCTCGGCCCCGACGTCGTCGACGAGCACGCGGTGGTGTGGCGGGCGCTCCAGGACCTCGGGTGGGTCACGGTCTCCGACGACGCGGTGCGGGTGCGCGACGACGGCGTGTTCTATCTGCCGCTGATTCAGAACATGCTCGCCCACGACCGGCTCGAAGAGATGCGCGGGCGCCGGCCGGCCGCCGCCCCGGCCCCGGCGCAGGATCGGGCCACCGCGTAGACGCTGCGTCCTTCCCCGTTCGCACGACGCCGCCCGCGGTCGGCGTGCGCCGGGGGGCGCGCGCGCCGCGCTCTCCCCGTCCCTGTCAGGCAGGCGTCATCCCGTCCGCCGCGGCGCCCGCCGCGCGACGCGGGGTTCCACCACGGGCTGCTGCTGCGGCTACGCGACCAGGCGGTCCAGGCGCAGCAACCGGAGGACCGGCTCGGCGGCGGCGCGCGAGGCGGCCAGGTCCACCTCGATCTCCGCCACCCAGTCGTTGTGCCCCTCCGTGTCCACCAGCATCTGCTCCACCCGCCACGACGCGCCGTCGTCCGACGGCCGGGTGTGCGTGTGCCGCCGGTTGCGGCCCTCGGGGTCCAGGCGCAGGCCGCCGTTCTCCGCCGCGAACGCCTCCCGCGCCCGCGCCAGCCGCTCCGCGGTCCACGCCCCGTCGTCCCCGCCGCGCGCGGTGTCGAGGACGTCGAGCGCGGCCTCGTCGTCGCCGATGGACCAGGCGCGCAGCAGGGCGAACACGCGCGCGCGGACGGCGGCGGTGAAGGCGCGCGCGTCGCGCGTCACGTCGACCGGCTCGCCGCGGCCGGGGACGGCCGGTTCGGGCGCGTCCGCGGGCCGGAAGCCGGCGTCGCGCATCCGCTCCCATTCTTCGAGCAGGCTCGAATCGACCCGGCGCACGAGGTCCTGGAGATATATCTCCATCTCCACCACCTCGTCGGTCTTCATGCCGTCGGGCACCGTCTGCCGGAGCACCTTGCAGACGCTCGACAGGTGCCGCAGCAGCAGCCCCTCCATGGGTTCGAGGCCGTATTCCCGGACGTAGTCGGAGAACGAGAGGTAGGTCTCGAACATCTCCCGCGCCACCGACTTGGGCCGGACGTTCTCCTCGCCGACCCACGGGTGCCGGTCGGCGAAGTCGTTGAAGGTCGCGTAGACGAAGTCGGCGAGCGGCTTGGGATGCTCCAGTTGCTCGAGTTTTTCCATGCGCTCGTCGTAGTCCAGGCCGGCCGCCTTCATCTCCGCCACCGCCTCGGCCTTCAGCTTGTCCAGTTGCCGGCGCAGGATGGCGCCCGGGTTCTCCAGGACGCTCTCCACGAGCGTGAGCACGTCGAGGGCCCGGGTCTCGGCGTCGGCGTCGGCGTCGAGCAGCGGGATGGCCTCGATGAGATAGAGCGACAGCGCCTGGTCCATCGAGAAATCGTCCTGGAGCTCGACGTTCACCCGCACCCGCGAGCCGTCGGGCGTACGGGGCACTATCTCGACGACGCCGCGCGCCACCAGCGCGCGGAAGAGCTGCCAGCCGCGGCGCCGGTGCGCCCGCTTCGCGGCGGCCGACTCGTGGCTGTCGCGCACCAGGCGCCGCATCGCCCGGCAACCGTCGCCGCGCCGCGACAGCACGTTGAGCAGCATCCCGTGCGAGACGGCGAAGCGCGACTCGAGCCGCTCGGGACGGGCGCGGACGAGACGTTCGAACGTTCCCCGGTCCCACGGCGCGAAGTTGCGCGGCGGCTGGCGCCGGACCACCTTCTTCCCCGCCTTCGCCTTCTCGGCCAGCCGCCGGTTCTCGATGACGTGCTCGGGAGCCTGGACCACGACGTAGCCGCGCTCGTCGAAGCCCTTGCGCCCGGCGCGGCCGGCGATCTGGTGGAAGTCGCGGGCCGAGAGCACCGCCGTCTTCTCGCCGTCGTACTTCGAGAGGCGGCTGAAGAGCACGGTGCGAATCGGCACGTTGACGCCGACGCCCAGCGTGTCGGTGCCGCAGATGACCTTGAGCAGGCCCCGCTGCGCGAGCTGCTCGGCGAGCACGCGGTACCGGGGCAGCAGGCCCGCGTGGTGGATGCCGATGCCGTGCTTCAGCCACGTGCGGACGCGGGGGCCGTAGGGCGTCGAGAAGCGCACGTCCTCGATGGCCGCGGCCAGCGCCTGCTTTTCGGGGCGCGCCGCCACCCGCAGGCTGGTGAAGCTCTGGGCGCTCGCGGCGGCGTCCTTCCGGGTGAAGTGGACCACGTAGACGGGGACCCGCTCCGCCTCGACCAGCCGCTCCACCGCCTGCGCGAGCGGCTCCTCCGAATAGGCGTACTCCAGCGGCACCGGCCGCTCGCTCGAGGTCACGGCGACCGTCGGCCGGCCCGTGCGCCGCGCGAGCTCCCGCTCGAAGAACGCCACGTCGCCGAGCGTCGCCGACATCAGCAGGAAGCGCGTGCGCGGCAGGGTCAGCAGCGGCGTCTGCCACGCCACGCCGCGGTCGCGGTCGGCGTACCAGTGGAACTCGTCCATCACCACGTCGTCCACCGGCGCCTGCTCCCCCTCGCGGAGCGCGACGTTGGCCAGGATCTCGGCCGTGCAGCACAGCAGCGGCGCGTCGCGGTTGACGGTGGCGTCGCCGGTGGCCAGCCCCACGTTGTCGGGGCCGAACTCGCGGCACAGGGCCATCCACTTCTCGTTGACCAGCGCCTTGACGGGGCACGTGTAGACCGAGCGCCGCCCGCGGGCCAGCGACGCGAAGTGCAGCGCGAACGCGGCCAGCGACTTGCCCGAGCCGGTCGGCGTGTTCAGGATGACGTGGCGGTCCTCGAGCAGGGCCAGGATCGCCTCCTCCTGGGCGGGATAGAGGGTCACGCCCAGCCCGTCGACGTAGTCGAGAAAGCGGTCCAGCAGGTCGTCGGCGGACGCCGCGCCGGACGGCAGGAAGTCGGACAGCGGTGCGCTCATGCGGGAGATTGTCGCGCCGATGCGCCGGTTGCGCCAGCCGCGGGACCGTGGACCGGCGGCGGGACCCGCCCGCGATGCCGCGCCCGGCACCCGTTCGTCGAACCCGACGCCCCGTGCCGCCGCGTCTTGCCGCCGCACGCTCCCGGCGCTACGATGGAGGCATGACGGTCGTCAATGCGGCGCCGGCCACGTCACCGGAAGCGCTGCACGCCCTCCTGCGGGAGATCCTGCCGCCCCAGGGCGCCTGGAGCGACGAGGAGTACCTGTGGCTCACCGACAGGTGCAAGCGCCTGGTCGAGTTCGCCGACGGCCACGTCGAAGAGCTGCCGATGCCGACCTTCACCCACCAGGCGATCCTCGCGCTGCTCTACCGCCGTTTCCACGCGCATCTCGAGCCGCGCGGCGGCGTCGTGTCGTTCGCCGCGTTGCGGCTGCGCATCCGCGAGGGGAAGTTCCGCGAACCCGACCTGCTGCTGCTCTGCGGCCGTTCGGACGCCCGCTGCCGCGATCGCTACTGGCTGGGCGCAGACCTGGTGGCCGAGATCATCAACCCGGACGACCCGGATCGCGATCTGGTCGTCAAGCGCGCCGACTATGCCGAGGCGGGCATTCCGGAATACTGGATCGTCGATCCCCGCAACCAGACCGTCACCGTGCTCGCGCTCGAAGAGAACGAATACGTCGAACACGGCGTGTTCGCACCCGGCGACACGACGACCTCGCCGCTGCTCGCCGGATTCGCCGTCGACGTGACGGCCCTGTTCGACGCCCCGCGGTCCGGCGCCTGACTGGAGGCGGCCGGCCGAGCGGTCACGCCTCCCGTCCGGCGCGGCCGACGGCACCGGCGGCATCGAGAATGCGCCGGGCCGAGGCGATGACGGGGCGTTCGACGAGCTTGCCGTCCACGAGCAGCACTCCGCCCGCGTTGGCCTCGTAGGCGGCGACGATGCGGCGGGCCCACGCCACCGCCTCGGGCGCGGGCGAGAACGCGGCCTGGATGATCGGCACCTGGGTCGGATGGATCGCGGCCTTGCCGGTGAAGCCCAGCCGCCGGGTGGCGCGGGCCTCCTCCTCGAGACCGGACGGCGCCCCCACGTCCATGAAGGGGGTGTCCATCGCGTCGACCTCGGCGAGGGCCGCCGCCGCCACCACCCGGGACCGGGCATGGAGCAGCGCGTCCCACTCGATGACGCAGCCCAGTTCGGCCGACAGGTCGACGGCCCCGAAGAAGAGGACGGCGACGCGGGGCGACGCGGCCGCGATGGCCTCGACGGACGCGAGCCCCCGCGCGGTCTCGATCTGCACCACCAGCGGCAGGCCGGGGGCGAGCCGGCGATCGAGCGTCCGGAGGATGTCGGGACCGCCGACCTTGGGCACCATCAGGGCGTCGGGCCGGACCCCCGACGCGAGCAGGGCCTCGAGGTCGCGCTCGCCGGGATCGGACTCCGGTTCGTTGATGCGCAGGACGACCTCGGCGCGCGTCGGCGCGCGGTCCGCGAGCAGGGCGAGCGCCTTGTCGCGCGCCTCGTCCTTCCGCGCGAATGCGACCCCGTCCTCCAGATCGACGCAGACCGCGTCGGCTCCCGTCGCGACGGCCTTCGCGAAGCGGTCCGGCCGCACCGCGGGCACGAAGAGGACGGATCGGCGGACGCGCCGCCGCGGCGGCGTATCGCTGGCGGTGGACATGGTCAAGCGTCCTTCCCGGTGGGGCGAAAGCGGGCGCGCCCCGACCTGCGCCCTTCTCGCGCCTTGTCCGCCGGACGTTCTCTGTCCGCCGGACGTTCTCTGTCCGCCGGACGTTCTCTGTCCGCCGGACGTTCTCTGTCCGCCGGACGTTCTCTGTCCGCCGGACGTTCTCTGTCCGCCGGCGCCTTCGGGCGCGGTGCGACGCGGGGTTCCACCACGGGCGGTCAGGCGGCGACGGCGGCGCCGACCAGCTCGGGCAGCGCCGACACCGCGGGCTGCCGCTCGGCGTCGCGCAACCACGCCAGCGCGGCGCGCGCGGACGCGGGAGACACCGCGCGCGCCGCGCACGCCAGGAACTTGGCGTCGAGCTCCGCCGCCGAGGGAGGCCGGTTCGGGTAGCCGCGCGCGCCTCGGACCCGCCGCGCGCAGCGCCGCCCGCCGGCCAGGCGCACGGCGACCGCCGCCTCCGTCAACGGCGGCTGCCCGACGCCGACCGTGGGGTCGACGCGCATCGTCACCCGCGGCAGCAGCGCGCGGGTGGCGGGGTCCGACATCCCCGCCGGCTCGAACGTCTCCAGATCGACGCGGCCGTGGGCGGCGGCCGCCGCGGCGCAGAAGTGCATGCTGAACTTGCCCTCGAGACCGGTCCGCGGCCGGTCGTGGATCAGCACCGTGGGGGTGACCGCGTCCACGCCGATCTCCACCGCCTCGACGTCGCCGGCCGCGAACCCGTGCTCGGCCCGCAGGTCGAGCAGCGCGTCGATGGTGGGGTGGGTGGCGGCGCACGACGGATGGAGCTTCACGGTGATGCCGCCGTCGACGATCTCCCAGTCGCGTCCCAACCCGTCGGCGGCGTCCCCGAGAGCGCGGGCGCGGCCCTGCATCGCGACGAACAGGCCCTGCGCGCCGTCGAGGGCGCGGTCGGAGGCGGTGAACCCGGTGCGGGCGAGCAGCGCCGCGAGCACGCCGTTCCGCCCCGCCAGCCCCGCCTGGAGCGGCTTGACCATGGTGCCGAAGCTCTCCTTCAGCCCCGACGCCTCGGAGGCCGCGATGGCGAGGGCGCGGACGGTGGTGGCGGCGTCCTGCCCCAGCAGCCGGGCGGCGGCGGCCGCCGCCCCGAGCGCGCCCAGGGTCGAGGTGGCGTGCCACCCCTGCTCGTAGTGGGTGGGGTTCATCACCCGCCCCAGCACCGCCTCGACCTCGAAGCCGACGCAGTAGGCGTCGAGGAGGGCGGCCCCGCCGGCGTCGGCGAGCTCGGCCGCGGCCAGCCCCGCCGCCACGAGCGGCGCGCTGGGATGGGCCATCGACACGAAGCACATGTCGTCGAAGTCCAGCGCGTGCGCGGCGGCGCCGTTGGCGAGCGCCGCCCACCCCGCGCCGGTGCGCCCGCCGGCGCCGAGGATGCCGCACCGGGGCGCGCCGCCCTCCTCGGCCGCGAGATCGCGCACCATGCGCGCGGCGGGCTCGACGGACCCGGCCAGGGCCACGCCCACGGTGTCGAGGAGCGCGTCGCGCGCCGCCCGCCGCGCCGCCGCCGGCACCACGCAGCCCGCCGCGAACTCGCCGAACCGGGTCAACGCCGGCAACGTCTCGTCGGTCACGCCGTCGCTCCTTTCCCGCCCCGGCGCCGCGCGCCCGGACCCGCGGCGTCCCTGGCCGCGTTTCCCGGCGTCGGCCGCGCCCGGCGCCGCGCGCGCCCGGACCGCGGCCCGCCGCCGCCATCCGTCAGTTTCCGTAGAACCGGGCGATGCCCGCCAGCCGTTCCTGAATCCGCGCCTCGGGCCACCAGCGGCCGTTCACCATGACCCCCGCGCGCCGGGCGACGTGGGCGACGTCGTCGATCGGGTTGGCCGTCAACAGCAGCAGATCGGCCCGCCGGCCGACCTCGACGGTCCCGAACTCGTCCGCCGCGTCGAAGTGCTCGGCGACGCGACGGGTCCCCGCTTCGAGCACTTCGTAGGGGGTCATGCCGTTCTCGACCCACAACGCCATCTCGCGGTGCGCCGAGAACCCGGGCACGCTGAACGTCCGCGGCGAGTCGGTCCCCAGCAGGACGGGGACGCCGCCCTCGTGCAGCGCTTGAAGAATGCGCCGGCGCAGCGCCGCGACCCGCCGATTGATCTCGGGGTCGGCCGCCGCCGCCCGCTCGTCCGCCACGCGCTCCCACTGCGCGACCGTCTCCGGCGGCATGTAGCGCACCTCGGGACGCGCGGCCCGCAGCTCTTCGGCCGAGCGGCCGCCGAAGAAGACCGACTCCCAGAGCACCATCGCCGGCACCACCGCGGCCCCGGACGCGCGGACCGCGTCGACGAGATCGGGCAGCAGGGCGAGGTCGACCTGGTCGAGCAGGGCCCCCACGCCGAAGAGCCCGTCCCCCCGGGCCGGACCCGGCTCGGCGGGAACGAGGGCCTCGATGGTGTTGTCGAGGTGATCGATGGAAACCTGTCCGGCGGCGAGGGCGCGCCGCAGACCGACCGCATCGGGCACGTGGCCCCCGAACGGCAGACCGGCCTCGGCGGCGGCCGCGGCCATCGCGTCGAAGACGTCGGGCGACAGCCCCTCGCGCACGGTCACGAGGTCGTAGCCGGTCTGGTGGTACTCGCGCACCAGTTGCGCCCCCTGTTCCGGGGTGGTCACGCGCGCGCCGGTCATCGACGGACTGCCGACGAAGAGCCGCGGGCCGAGGGTCTGGCCGCGCGCGATGCGGGCCCGCAGCCCGAGATGCGACCGCTCGCCCTGCATGCCGCGGACCGTGGTCACGCCGTTGGCGACGTAGAGGAAGATCAGGTTCCGGGCGTCGGACGGCACCATGCGCGGCCCGGGAAGATGCCCGTGCATCTCGGCCAGCCCCGGCATGAGGTACATGCCCTCGGCCTCGACGACCTCGGCGCCGCCGCCGACCTGGACCTCGTCCGCCGGATGCATCGACGCGATCCGCCGGCCGGTCACCACCACCGTCCGGTTCTCGACGACGCGGGGGACCCCCGGCTCGGTCATCGGCAGGACGTTCACGCCGACGAACGCCAGGTCGCCCCGTACCTCCGGCCGCGGATCGCCGCACCCGGCGGCGGCCACGAGGGCGGCGAAGACCCACCCCGCGCCGGCGGCCCGCGTCCTGCTCGACCCCATGCGGCGGCCCCGTCCGGTCACGCGGCGGGTGCGGCGGGGCGGAACCGCCGCGGCACGTGCCCGCGCTTGTAGACCATGAACGTACGCTTGAAGTCGATCACGACCTTGCCGTCCTGGTTGAAGCCGGTCGACTTCACGGTCACGATGCCGACGGCGGGACGCGACTTCGACTCCCGCTTCGTCAGCACCTCGCTGCGCGAGTAGATGGTGTCGCCGTCGAAGACCGGGTTCGGCAGGCGCACTTCGTCCCACCCCAGGTTCGCCATGACGTTCTGCGACAGGTCGATGACCGACTGCCCGGTCACCACCGCGAGGGTGAACGTCGAGTCGACCAGCGTGCGGCCGTACGGGGTGTTGGCGGCGAAGGCGTGGTCGAAGTGAATGGGGTTGGTGTTCATGGACAGCAGCGTCGCCCACGTGTTGTCGGCGGCGAGCACGGTGCGGCCGAGGGGGTGCTCGTAGATGTCGCCGACCTCGAAGTCCTCGTAGACGCGGCCGGTCCAGCCTTCCTTCACGGGCATTCGGTGACTCCCTTCAGGTCCAATGATAGCTCCCCCGGCGCCGCCGGGGGCTCCGCACCGCGCCGCCGGGGCGTTCACACCACGCCGGCCGCCCGCCAGGCCGCGACGGCCGCGGGGTCGAAGCCCAGCTCGTCGAGAATCGCGTCGGTGTGCGCTCCGAGCGCGGGGATCGGCCCCATGACCGGCTCGACGCCCCCGATGGCCGCGGGGGGCAGGGTCGCCGGCAGCGGACCGACCGGCGTGTCCACGCGGCGCCAGCGGCCCCGCGCCGCCAGTTGCGGATGCGCGGCGAACTCCGGCACGGTCCGCATGCGCGCGTTCGCGATGCGCGCGGCGTCGAGCCGCCGCACGATCTCGGCGGCGTCGAGCCGCGCGAAGACCGCCTCGATCTCCGCGTCGAGCTCCCGCCGGTGCTCGAGCCGCAACGCGTTGGCCGCAAACCGCGGGTCGCCGGCCAGGGCCGGCCGGCGCAGCACCTGCTCGCAGAACGCCCGCCATTCGCGTTCGTTCTGGACGCCGAGGTACACGACGCCGCCGTCGCCCCCCGCGAACGGCCCGTAGGGGGCGATGACCGCGTGGCGGGCGCCGGACCGGCGCGGCGCGGTCCCCCCGGAAGCGTAGTAGAGCGGATAGCCCATCCACTCGCCCAGCGCCTCGAGCATCGAGACCTCGACGACCGTGCCCGCGCCGGTGCGCGCCCGCATCAGGAGCGCGGTCAGGACGCCGGAGTAGGCGTACATGCCGGCCGCGATGTCCGCGACCGAGATGCCCACCTTGACCGGCTCGTCCGGGGTGCCGGTGATGGCCAGCAGCCCCGCCTCGGCCTGCACGAGCAGGTCGTAGGCCTTGCGGCCGCGGTAGGGGCCGGTCGAGCCGTATCCCGAGATCTCGCACACGACGAGCCGGGGATGGGCGGCCCGCAGCGCGGCGGCGGACAGCCCCAGGCGCCCGGTGGCCCCCGGGGCGAGGTTCTCGACGAACACGTCGGCCGCGGCGAGCAGCCGGCGCAGCACTTCGCGCGCCTCGGGGCGCTTCACGTCGAGGGTCAGCGACTCCTTCGACCGGTTCAGCCAGACGAAGTGCGACGAGAGCCCGCCCGCCGCCGCGTCGTAGCTCCTCGCGAAATCGCCGACCCCGGGGCGCTCCAACTTGATGACGCGGGCGCCGAGGTCGGCGAGCTGGCGGGTGGCGAACGGCGCCGCCACCGCCTGCTCGAGCGACAGGACCGTGACCCCGTCCAGCGGCCGCATCAGAATGACCGCGGCAGGTCCAGGACGTGCTGGCCGACGTACGACAGGATCAGGTTGGTCGAGATCGGCGCCGTCTGGTAGAGCCGCGTCTCGCGGAACTTGCGCTCGACGTCGTACTCCTCGGCGAACCCGAAGCCGCCGTAGGTCTGCATGGTGACGTTCGCCGCCTCCCACGAGGCGTCGGCCGCGAGCAGCTTGGCCATGTTCGCCTCGGCGCCGCACGGCCGGCCCGCGTCGAACAGCTCGGCCGCCCGCACGCGCATCAGGTCTGCCGCTTCGACGTTGACGTGGGCGCGGGCGATCGGGAACTGCACGCCCTGGTTCTTGCCGATGGGGCGCCCGAACACGACCCGGCCGCGCGCGTAGCGGCACGCCCGATCGACGAACCAGCGCCCGTCGCCGACGCACTCGGCCGCGATCAGGATGCGCTCGGCGTTGAGCCCGTCGAGCAGATAGCGGAACCCCGCGCCTTCCTCGCCCACCCGGTTCTCCACCGGCACCTCGAGGTTGTCGAAGAACACCTCGGTCGTCGCGTGGTTGATCATCGCCCGGATCGGGCGCACGGTCATGCCGCGGCCGATCGCCGTCTTCAGGTCCACCAGCAGCACCGAGAGCCCGTCGGTGCGCTTCTTCACGTCTTCGAGGGGCGTGGTGCGCACCACCAGCAGCATCAGGTCGGAGTGCTCGACCCGCGATATCCACACCTTTTGTCCGTTCACCACGTAGCGGTCGCCCCGGCGCACGGCCATCGTCTTCATCTGCGTGGTGTCGGTCCCCGTCGTCGGTTCGGTGACCCCGAACGCCTGCAGCCGCAGTTCGCCGGCCGCGATCTTCGGGAGATAGCGGCGGCGCTGCTCGTCGGACCCGTGCCGGAGCAGGGTGCCCATGACGTACATCTGGGCGTGGCAGGCGGCGGAGTTGCCGCCCGACCGGTTGACCTCCTCGAGGATGATCGACGCCTCGGCGACGCCGAGCCCCGAGCCGCCCAGCTCTTCCGGTATCAGGGCGGCCAGATAGCCCGCCTCGGTCAGGGTCCGGACGAACTCCTCGGGGTACTCCTCGCGGGCGTCGAGCTCGCGCCAGTAGGTGTCGGGGAACCGCGCGCAGAGTTCGCGCACCGCGGTCCGCAGATCGGCGTGCAGCTCGGCGTTGGCCACGGCGGATTCAACCTCCATTCGCGGGGAAACGCGACCAGGAACCGCCCCCGTTGCCCGGCGTCGACCAGGAACCCGCCGGCCGTCCCGCTCCCGGCCCGGACCTTGCGGACGGCCTGCCGGAGGCGAAGGCGCCGCCCGTGGGCGCAGGATCTCGGCAAGAAATCCGAGGAAATTTCAGAGGCCGCAGGATCTCGGCAAGAAATCCGAGGAAATTTAGGGGCGGGATGCCGCTTGCGAGTTCGCCCACTCAAGCGCTAGGCTGCAGATGAGATCGGAATCAGGACGCAATACCAGCGCATCAGGTCTGCCCAGCCCAAACCGCGTGTCCAGCCCGGCAAGCTCCACCTCCAAGCCATGGAGTACCATGGCGCATAATACCAGCAGCGGAAGCCCACTGTTCAACGCATCGACCGAACCATCCAGCGCATCGACCGAATCGTCCAGACCTTGAACCGTGCTGTTCAGGGTATCGAGCATTTCAGATTGGGTCTGGACCATGCTGCTCAGGGCGTTCAACGCACCGACGGCGGTCTCGAAGCCGCGAACCGTCCCGCCAAGCTCGCTGACCGTCACCCTCAGATCGTCGACCGTTTCATCCAGACGGTCTACCGTTTCGCTCAGCGGCCCTACCGCCTCGCTCACGGCAGCGGTGACGTCGTCCCTGGCCGCCAGGCCGTCGACCGTTTCATCCAGACGGTCTACCGTTTCGCTCAGCGGCCCTACCGCCTCGCTCACGGCAGCGGTGACGTCGTCCCTGGCCGCCAGGCCGTCGACCGTTTCATCCAGACGGCCTACCGTTTCGCTCAACGGCCCCACCGCCTCGCTCACGGCAGCGGTGACGTCGTCCCTGGCCGCCAGGCCGTCGACCGTTTCATCCAGACGGCCTGCCGTTTCGCTCAGCGGCCCCACCGCCTCGCTCACGGCAGCGGTGACGTCGTCCCTGGCCGCCAGGCCGTCGACCGTTTCATCCAGACGGCCTGCCGTTTCGCTCAGCGGCCCCACCGCCTCGCTCACGGCAGCGGTGACGTCGTCCCTGGTCGCCAGATCCAGCGGTTTCAACGCCTCGCTCACGGCCGCAGTGACGTGGTCCGTGGTCGCCAGCGTCGAAAAATACCGGTCCAGGTTGATGATTCCGCCGCCGATTCCGCCGATGATCGTGAGCACCGCCACAAACAACGTGAGTACGCTCGCGTTTTCGCGAATCCAGTGAGCTGCTCGCTTGATCCTCTCCATCGCCCTTGCACTGTAGCACACGCCGGCCCCCCGGCACCCCCCGCCGCGGCCGGCCCTCCCTTATAATCGGCGGACATGCCGGTCATCACGGGTTCGGCGCGGCTGGCCGCGCACGTCGGCGCGCGGGCGGGGGGGCGGCGCGTCGGCCTCGTGGCGAACCCCGCCTCGCTGGACGCCGAACGCCGCCACGTCGTCGAGGTCGCGGCGGCGGCGCCGGAAATCGACCTGCGGGCCCTCTTCGGCCCCCAGCACGGGTTCCGGTCGGACGTGCAGGACAACATGGTCGAGACCGGCCACGCGCGGCACGCCCGGCTCGACGTGCCGGTCTACTCCCTGTACGGCGAGACCCGCATCCCCACGCCGGCGATGCTGTCGGAGATCGACCTGCTCGTCATCGACCTGCAGGACGTCGGCGCGCGCGTCTACACCTACGTCCACACGATGACCAACTGCCTGCGGGCCTGCGCCGCGGGCGGGGTCCCGGTGGTCGTCTGCGACCGGCCGAACCCCATCGGCGGCGACGCCGTCGAAGGCCCGATGCTGCGGCCCGGCTACGAGTCGTTCGTCGGACAGTTCCCGATACCCCTGCGCCACGGCCTGACCATCGGCGAACTGGCCCTCCTGTGCAACGAGGCCTTCGGGCTGGGGTGCGCCGTCGAAGTGCTGCCCCTCGCGGGCTGGCGCCGGGACCGGTACCACGACGAGACGGGTCTGCCGTGGGTGCTGCCGTCGCCGAACCTGCCGACGCTCGACAGCGCCGTGGTCTATCCCGGCATGGTGCTGCTCGAGGGCACCAACCTGTCGGAAGGGCGCGGCACCACCCGCCCGTTCGAGATCGCGGGGGCGCCCTGGCTCGACGCGCACGGACTGTCCGCGGCCATGAACGGCCTCGGCCTGCCGGGGGTGTGGTTCCGCCCCGCCGAGTTCCAGCCCACGTTCCAGAAGCACGCGGGGGAGACCTGCGGCGGGTGCCAGCTCCACGTCACCGACCGCGCCGCGTTCCGGCCCGTGCTGGCCGCGGTCGCCTTCGTGCAGGTCTGCCGCCGCCTCGCCCCCGACCGGTTCGCGTGGCGCGAGCCGCCCTACGAGTACGAGACGGTCATCCCGCCCATCGACATCCTGTCGGGTTCGGACGCGCTGCGGCGGGCGCTGGACGCCGACGTGCCCTACACCGCGATCGCCGAGGAATGGGCGGCGGACCTCGACGCGTTCCGGCCGTTGCGCGATCGCCATCTGGCGTACTGACGTGACGGCCGGGCGGTCCCTCGGCGGCGACCGGCCCGGCCCCTGACCAGACGATGGCCTCCTCCACGCCGCTGGCGTTCGAGCACACGATTCTCATCACCGCGTCGCCCGACGTGGTCCTGGGGGCGTTCTTCGACCCGGCGGCGCTGCCGCGGTGGTGGGACGCCGTACGTTCGGTCACCACGCCCCGCCCCCTCGGGGTGTACGCGGTCGAATGGCGCGCCACCCCGTTCCGCGACGAGTTGCTCGGCACCCTCGGCGGCGTCTTCTACGGCACGGTGACCGACTACCGCCCGGCCCGGTCGTTCTCGCTCGCCGACGCCTACTGGCTGCCGCCCGACGCGCTCGCCCTCGGTCCGATGGCCCTCGACGTGCGCTGCGCGGCGACGGGCCCGGCCACCCGCCTGCGGGTCCGGCAGAGCGGTTCGCACGGGGGGCCGCGGTGGGAACGTTACTACCGGATCATCACCACCGGCTGGGAGACCTCGCTCCGCGACCTCAAGGCCTACCTCGAGCAGGGGGACCCGAAGCGGGCCGCCCGGGCCCGCGCCGAGGACGGCGGCGACCGGCCCGACGCCCCCGCCGGCGCCTCTCCGGAGGGACGAACGTGACGCCGGCGACCGGACGCATCGCGATCGTGGGCGGCGGGGTGATCGGATCGAGCATCGCCTACCACCTCGTCCGGGACGGCCATCCGGGGCCGGTGGTGGTGGTCGAACGCGACGCCACCTACGCCCGCGCTTCGTCGTTCCTCGCCATGGGGGGCATCCGCCAGCAGTTCAGCTCGGCCGTCAACGTCCGGCTCGCGCAGTACGGCACGCGGTTCTACGCCGCGTTCGATCGCGCCATGCGCGTGCCCGGGCACGCCCCCCGCGCCGACTTCCGCCAGCGCGGCTACCTTTTCCTCGTCGACGACGCGGCGGCCGACCGCTTCGCGGCGCGCCTCGAACGGCAGCGCCGGCTCGGGGCCCGCGTGCGGCGGCTCGAGCCGGCCGACATCCGGGCGCTGGCCCCGGACCTGCGGCTGGACGACGTCCGGTTCGGCGTCTTCGGTCCCGACGACGGCTACGGCGAGCCCCGCGAGGTGCTCGCGGGGTTCCGCGCCGCGGCGGCCGACGCCGGCGTCCGCTACGTGACCGCGGAGGTCGTCGATCTGGTGCGGCAGGGCGGGCGCGTCGCCGGCGTCGTCCTCGACGGCGGCGAACGTCTGGCGGCCGACACCGTCGTGAACGCGGCCGGGCCGTTCGCGCGCCGGCTCGCGGCGCTGGCGGGCCTCGACCTCCCGGTCGAGCCCGTGCGCCAGCATCTGTTCCGCTGCGCCCTGCCGGTGCGCCTCCCCTACCGCCTCCCGATGGTCGTCGACCCCAGCGGCGCGCACTGGCGCCACGACGACACCGGAGACCGGGAGGGGCCCGACCGGCTGGTGGTCGCCCGCACGAAGCTCGACGAGCCCCCCGGCGAGAACTTCGCCTGCGACCACCACCGCTGGGAAGCCGACTTCCGGCCGCCGCTGGAGGCGCGGATGCCGGGGCTGGCGCCCATCGACGTCATCGAAGGGTGGGCCGGCCTCTACGCCATGACCCCCGACCACAACCCCCTGCTCGGCGAACACCCCGCCGCCCCCGGCTTCGTCCTCGCCAACGGGTTCAGCGGCCACGGCCTGATGATCGCGCCGGCGGTGGGCAAGGTGCTGTCGGAGCTGATCCGTCTCGGCCGGACCGAGACCGTCGACGTGAGCAGTTTCGCCCCCGACCGGTTCGAACGCGGCGAAGCGGTGCGCGACGACGCGCTGATCTGACCCGTCCGGGCCGGAACGTCCACGACGCCGCGTCGGGCATCGGGGACCCATACTCGCGCGCGTTGCCGCGCATTCCGACGACCGTCCCCGCACGCGGGCGCGACCCCCGGCGAGCAGCACGCGGTTCACGACCCTCGCCACCGTGACCGTTCCCGCACGCGGGGCGCGACCCCCGGCTCCGAACAGGCGGCCGACTCTATCGTCGCGCCGAGACCGGCCCCGCACGCGGGCGCGGCCCCGGCCCCGGTCCGTATAATGGACGCGCCGCCATGCTGGTCGCGCCGGAGATGGAAGCCTACGTGGCGTCGCTGACGCCGGCGGACCCCCTGCTGGCCCGCGCCGCCGCGGAGGGGCGGGCCGAGGGCCTGCCGGCCGTCGGCCCCACCCTGGGGCGGTTCCTCGCGACGGCGGTCCGCGCCGCCGGCGCCCGCCGGGTGCTGGAGATCGGCGCCGCGAACGGCTGCGCCGCCCTGTGGATGGCCCGCGCCCTGCCCGACGACGGCGGGCTCTTCTCGATCGAGATCGATCCCCGACGCGCCGCGATGGCGCGGGCCCATCTGGAGGAAGCGGGGTTCGGCGACCGGGCGCACGTCATCACCGGCGACGCGGCCCGCATGGTGAGCAAGGTGGCCGGGCCCTTCGAGGTCGTCTTCAACGCCGGCGACCGGCGGCAGTACGGACCGTTGCTCGACCGGCTGGTGACCCTGCTCCGGCCCGGCGGGATGCTGATCACCGCCGGCGTGCTCCGGCCCGGCGAGGTGGTTCCCGGGCGCGCGGGTCCGCCGGGCGCCGCCGCGGTCGAAACGGCGGCCGTCGAAGCGGCGGAGGAGGAAGCGGCCACGGTCGAAGCGGCCGTCTCGTCCGCGGCCGTCCCGCCCACGGTGGCCGCCTACAACCGGCGGCTCGCGGCGGACCCGCGTCTCGTGACCAGTTTCCTCCCGGTGGGGGACGGCCTGGCGGTGTCGGTCAAACTGCGATGACGTGCGGCGGAGCGGCGCCGGACGGGGGCGCCCGGCGTCCCGCCGGTTGAAGAGGCGCGCGGCGCGGCCGGTCACGCGGCGGCCGGCCGCGTCCCGGGCAGGCGCATCGATGACCATCGACGAGTGGCTCCGCCGGGCCGTCGAGGACGCCGAGCGGCGGCGGCGGCCCGCCCTCGCGCCGCACCTCGCGGCGCTGGCCGAGGCCACCCGCCGGCTGCGCGGCGCGGCCTGGAACCGGGAGGCGGCCGCGCGCGGCCGGATCCGCCATGCCGGTCCCGACGACGACGCGCGCGGCTCGGCCGGGAACCGGGAGGCGGCCGCGCCGGCGCCGCCGACCCGCCCGCCGGACGAGCCGTGACCACGTCCTGGTGCGACCGGCCGCTGCACCGGCTCGCGGACGCCATCCGCACCGGCGAGCTGGCCGTGCGCGAGGCCGTCGAGGCCGCCCTCGAACGCATCCGGGAGCACGACGCGGCCCTGAACGCCTTCATCACCGTGCTCGCCGCGGCGGCCGCCGCCGAGGCCGACGCGGCCGCGCGGGAGATCGCCGCGGGCCGGTACCGCGGCCCCCTGCACGGCGTGCCCGTCTCCATCAAGGACCTCGTCGACGTCGCCGGCGCCGCGACCACCGCCGCGTCGCGGGCGCCGTCCGGCCCGCCTCCGGCCGCCGACGCCGCGCTGGTGGCGCGGCTGCGGGCGGCCGGCGCCATCGTCGTCGGCAAGTGCAACCTGCACGAGTTCGCGTTCGGCACCACCGGAGAGGACTCGGCGTTCGGCCCCGCCCGCCACCCCCTCGACCCGGACCGGTCGCCGGGGGGATCGAGCAGCGGGTCGGCCGTCTCGGTGGCCGCGGGCATGGCCTGGGCCTCGGTGGGCACGGACACCGGCGGGTCGGTCCGCATTCCCGCCGCCGCCTGCGGGCTGGTGGGGCTGAAGCCGACGTTCGGAGAGGTGTCGTGCGACGGCGTGGTCCCCCTCGCGCCGAGCCTCGATCACGCGGGGCCGCTCACGCGCTGCGTGGCCGACGCGCGGCTGGTCCTCCGCGCCCTGCGGCCGGCCGCGCCGGCGCGCCCCGCCGCGCGCGACCCGGTGACGCGGCGGCTCGGCTGCCCGCGCCCGTTCTTCTTCGACCGGCTCGATCCGGAGGTGCGCGAGACCTTCGAGACGGCTCTGGGGCGCCTGCGCGGCGCCGGGTGGGACGTGCGCGACGCTCCCGTCCGCCACGCCGAGGACGCCCCCGCCGTCTGTCTGCACCTGGTGCTGGCGGAGGCCGCCGCCGTCCACGCCCGCGGCCTCGACCGCCACGCGGACCGTTACTCCGCCGACGTGCGGCTGCGGCTGGAGCTCGGTCGGTACGTGATGGCCGAAGACTACGTGCGCGCCCAGCGCGGCCGGGCGGTGCTCGCCGACGCCGTCGACACCGCGCTGACCGGCTGCGACGCCCTCGTGCTGCCGGCCCTCGCGACGCCCGCACCCCGGCTGGGCGTCGACGCCGTGACGGTCGACGGCCGGTCCGAGCCGTTGCGGCCGCTCATGCTGCGGCTGACCCAGCTCTTCAACGCGACCGGGCACCCCGCCGTCTCGATACCCTGCGGGCTGACCGCGGGCGGTCTGCCGTGCGGCATGCAGCTCGTCGGACGGCGGCGCCGCACCGACCACCTGCTGGACGTGGCGGAGGCGTGCGAGGCGGCGCTGTCCGGCCGAACGCCGCCTCGGGCGGCGGAAGGTTACGGCTCCTGCGCCGGAACGTCCTCGGCGCCGGGCGGCCGGCGCAGCGCTTCGTAGCCCCGGTCGGCGCCCTCGCCGGTCTCGACCGGCAGCCCCGCCTCGGCCCAGCCCTCGGCGATCGCCTGGCCGGTGGCGGGGTCCCGGCGCCCGCCGAACCCCCCGTCCACGTTCACCGCCGTCTGGTAGCCGGCGCCGGCCAGCAACTGCGCCGCGCGGGCCGAGCGCCCCCCCATCTGGCAGCCGACGAGCAGCCTGGCGCCGGTCGGAAAACGCGCCTGCACGACGGCGAGGAACTCGGGGTTCGGCCGCATCTGCCGGGTCGCCGGGTCGAGATGCAGCAGGGGCACGCTGCAGGCCCCTTCGGGATGCCCGTTCTCGAACTCGGGAACCGACCGCACGTCGACGTAGGTGTACCCTTCCTCGGTCTGGAGGCGCCGCGCCTCGCGCACGCCCACGGTCGTAAAGCTCATCGCGTCTCCTTCGTCTCCCGGCCGGCGGTCATACTACCCGCGTGATCGGGAGATTCTTTCACGCCTGGGAACGCGCGCTGGCCGCCACCACCACGAACCGCGTCGTGCGGCCCTTCGAATGGGGGCTCGACTGGCTGGACGACCCCGGCGATCCGTCCCGCGACCCGGCGCAGCGCCTGGAGGAGGCCGCGGCGGCGGCCCTGGCCGACCCGGACTGGTTCGCGTCGGCGCCCTGCCGGGAGTACGTGCTGCGAGGCGACCGGCTCTCGTTCCCGAGCCAGATCGAGACCCCGCACGCCGCCAACAACACCGTGCGCGCCCGGTACTTCCCGGCCGCGTCGGGAGACCGGCGCCGGGCGGTCCTGGTGCTGCCGCAGTGGAACGCGGATGCGGAAGGACACGCCGGCCTGTGCCGGTTCCTGGCGCGGGTGGGCATCAGCGCCCTCCGCCTGAGCCTGCCGTACCACGACGCCCGCATGCCCCCCGAGCTCGATCGGGCCGACTACATCGTCAGCGCCAACGTAGGCCGCACGTTGCAGGTGAACCGCCAGGCGGTGCTCGACGCCCGCCGGGCCGTCGCGTGGCTCGACGCGCAGGGACACGAACGCATCGGCGTCCTGGGCACCAGCCTCGGGTCGTGCCTGGCCTCGCTCACCGCCGCGCACGAGCCCCGGGTCACCGCCGCGGCCCTCAATCACGTCTCGCCGTACTTCGCCGACGTGGTCTGGGACGGGCTGTCCACCGAGCACGTGCGGGCCGGCCTCGACGGGGCCGTCGACCTCGACCGGCTGCGCCGCCTGTGGCTGCCGATCAGCCCGATGCCCTGGGTCGACCGGCTGCGCGGCGCCCGCGTGCTCCTGGTGTACGCGCGCTGGGACCTGTCGTTTCCGGTCCGCCTGTCGCGCCGGTTCGTCGCCGAGGTCGAGCGCCGCGGCGTCCGCCCGCAAGTGTTCGTGCTGCCGTGCGGACACTACACGACCGGCGAGGCGCCGTTCAAGTGGCTCGACGGCTACGTCCTGATCCAGTTCCTGCGGCGCAACCTGTAGACGCGGGCGCGGACGGCGTCGGCCACCGGGGCGGCGGGAGCGCCTACAGATAACCGATGAGCCGCTGGAGGGCCTCGTAGAGAATCGCGGCGAGTTCGCGGACCAGGGGGGTCACGTCCTGCTCGCTGACGGCGTCGGCCACCGTCACCGGATCGGTCAGCAGGAGCCAGATCGCGGCCCCCGCCGCCACGACCGCCACCACGCCCACGAGGCCGACGACGCTCACGCTGATCCGGGCGAGTCTCCGCATGGCCGCGCTCCCGGACATCGATGGATCAGGACGCGAAATCGCGGGGATCGGTTCACCGTGCGGCGGCGGCCTTCGCCGCGGGTCGGCAGCCCGCGGCGGTCAGGGCAGCAGGACGACCTTCCCGAACCGGGCCCGGTCTTCCAGCCGGCGCTGGGCCTCGGCCGCCTCGTCGAGCGGATAGGTCCGGTCGACGACCGGTTCGAACCGGCCGTCGAAGAACAGCTCGGCGGCCTGGAGCAGCTCTCCCTTCGACCCCACGTAGCACCCCATCAGCGAGATCTGCCGCGTGAACAGGTGCCGGATGTCGAGCGACCCGACGGGGCCGGTGGTGGCGCCGCAGGTGACGAGCCGCCCCCCCCGCCGCAGGCTCTTCGTCGACTGCTCCCACGTCGCCTGCCCGACGTGCTCGAACACCACGTCGACGCCCCGGCGGTCGGTGAACCGCCGCACCTCGCGGGCGACGTCCTCCTGGTGGTGGTCGATGCCTTCGTGGGCCCCGAGCGCCCGGGCCCGATCGAGCTTCTCGGCCGAGCCGGCGGTCACGATGACGCGGGCGCCCTGGGCGCGCGCCACCTGGACCGCGGCCTGCCCGACCCCGCTGCCGGCGGCGAGAACGAGGACCGTCTCGCCCGGCCGCAACCGCGCGCGGGTGACCAGCATGTGCCACGCGGTCAGGAACGTGAGGGGGAACGCGGCCGCCTCCACGAACCCGATGCCGTCGGGGATCGGCACCACGTTCTCGACCGGGACCGTGACCAGCTCGGCGTAGCCGCCCTCCGACTGGTGTCCGACGAGGCCGAAGCTCCGGCACAGGTTGTCCTGGCCGTTGAGACAGGCCAGGCAACGGCCGCAACTGATGCCCGGCTGCAGCAGGACCCGCACGCCCTCGCCGACCCCGTGGGCCTCGCCGCGCACGATCTCGCCGGCGACGTCGGTGCCCGGACAATGCGGCAGCGGCACGCCGGGAATGCCGCGGCGCTGCCACAGGTCGAGGTGGTTCAGGGCGCAGGCGCGCACGCGGACCAGCACCTCGCCCGCCGCCGGCTCCGGCTCCGGGATCTCCTCGCACCGGAGCACGTCGAGCCCGCCGTGTTCGTGGAAGCGGACAGCCTTCATCCTGGCAATCTCCCGCACCGCCCCTACCGCGCCGACGCCCGTGCGTCCACCCGTTGCGGGTCGCCGAGCGACAACGTCCCGAGCCCCGCTTCGATCCGGTCCGCGGGCCCCACCACCACCACGATGGCGCGGTCGGCCCGCAGGCGCTGCGCGGCGGCGGTCACCGCCGGGGCGTCGACCGCGGCCACCGCGGGCACGAAACGGTCGTGCTCGTCGTCGGGAAGATCGTAATGCACGAGCTCGGCGACTCCCCGCGCCACCTGTCCCGCGGTCTCGAAACCCCGCGCGAACCCCCGGGTCAGGGCCGAGCGCGCGAGGTCGAGCTCGGGCCGCGTCACCGGCCGCTCGGCGCCGATCGCGCGCATTTCGTCCAGCACTTCCCGCACCGACTCGACGGTGGCGTCCGCCTGCACGCTGCCCTGCATCACGAACGGACCGGGCGCCCGCCGGAAGTGGAACGCCGTCCGCACCCCGTAGGTGTACCCCTTCTCTTCGCGCAGGCTCTGGTTGAGACGGCTGACGAACTGGCCGCCGAGCACCGTGTTGAGCACCTGCAGCGCATGATATGCGGGCGTGCGGCGGGCCGCCGCCACGTGGCCGATGCGCAACGCCGACTGCACCGCTCCGGGGCGGTCGACGATCAGCAGCCGGGCCGGCGGCGGCGCCGGCGCGTCGGGGAGGGCGTCCGGTTCCGGCGCCCCGGCCCCCGGGGCCGGGCGGCCGCCCAGGACCCGCTCGGCCACGTCCGCGAAGGCGTCGCCGGAAAGCGGCCCGGCGGCGATCAGCGTGGCCGCGCCCAGCCGGTACCGCTCGCGGTGGAAACGCCGGACGTCGTCGACGGTCATGCGCGACAGGGCCGCGTCGGTGCCGATGCCGAGATGGCCGTAGGGGTGCCCGCGATACAGGGTCTCCAGACAGACCCGCTCCGCGACGGCGGCGGGGACCGAGCGCATCTGGCGCACCCGGCTGCGCCGGAGCGCGCGCACCCGATCGAAGTCGTCGGCCGCGAAACGGGGCTGCGCCACGATCTCGCGCAGCAGCGCCAGCCCCTCGGCGGCGTGGCGCCCGAGCGTGGTCAGGGACACCAGGGTGGCGTCGGCGCCCACCCGCACCCCGAGCCGCGCCCCGAGGCGGTCGAGGGCGTCGTGCAGCTCGAGCCCCGACCGCCGCTCGGTGCCCTCGTCGAAGAGGTCCGCGGTGAAGGCCGCGAGGCCCGGCCGGTCCGCGGGGTCCGCGGCCGTCCCCGCGCGCCACGAGAGCAGCCAGTGGACCACCGGCGGACCCGGATGCCGGACCGCGCGCAGTGCGACGCCGCAAGTCAGCCGATGCCGGGCCACGGCCGGGAACCGCACGGCCGGGGCCGGGCCGGGCGCCGGCAACCGCGTCCGGTCCACCGCCGCCATCACGACACCCCGGCCGGGGCGGAACCCGCGAGCGCGAGGCCGACGCCGCCAGCCGGCACGATGCTCAGGGCCACCCGCCCCGAGGGTGCGAGCCGCCGCGCGAGGTCCCGCACCTCGCCGGCGCCGGCCTCGCGATAGCGGGCGAGGTCGCGGTCCAGGAATCCGGGGTCTCCGGCGAAGACGTTGTAGGCGTTGAGCTGGTCGGACCGGCCGTGGAACCCGCCCACCGTCTGGAGGTCGTACACGAACTGCGCCTCCACCTGGGCCAGGCCGCGCTCGAGCTCGCCCGCCTCGGGACCGTCGGCGGCGAGGGCCGCGAGCTCGGCACCGATCACCTCGTCGAGTTCGGCCAGCCCGCGGCCGGGAGCCGCGGTCGCCGCGATGCAGAACCAGCCGTCGAGCTCCCGCGAGTTCTGGGCGGCGCTGACGTCGGTGGCGAGGCGGCGGTCGCGCACCAGCGCCCGGTGCAGCCGCGACGTCTTCCCGCCGGCCAGGACGTGGGCCAGCAGGTCCATCCCCGCGTCGCCCTCGTCGAACAGCGCCGGCGTCCGCCAGGCGAGATACAGCCGCGGCAGCTCCACGCGGTCTTCCAGACGCAGGCGGCGTTCCTCCTTCGGCGCGCCGGCCCGAGGCGGCGGCCCCGCCGGGCGGGAGCGGGCCGGCCCCGCGGGGATTTCCTCGAAATGCCGCCGCACCGCCGCGAACGCCGCCCCCGTCTCGACGTCGCCGGCCACCGTCAGCGAGGCGTTCTCCGGGCCGTACCAGGTGCGGAAGAACGCGTGCGCGTCGTCGAGGGTGGCGGCCCGGAGATCGGCGGCCTCGCCGATGGTCGTCCAGTGATACGGGTGGTCGGGGGGATGGAGGGCGGACATCAGGGCCATCGACGCCAGTCCGTAGGGCCGGTTCTCGTACTGTTGCCGGCGTTCGTTCAGGACCACGCCGCGCTGGTTCTCGAACTTCGCCGCGGTCAGGGCCGGCAGCAGCCAGCCCATGCGGTCGGATTCGAGCCACAGGGCGAGGTCGAGGGCGTTGGCGGGAACGACCTCCCAGTAGTTGGTGCGGTCGCAGCTGGTCGACCCGTTGACGGCGGCGCCCGCCTGCTGCAGCGGCGTGAAGTAGTTGCGGTCGTGGTGCAGCGAGCCCTCGAACATCAGATGCTCGAACAGGTGGGCGAGACCGGTCCGGCCCGGCGACTCGTTCCGCGAGCCCACGTGGTACCAGAGGTTCACGGCCGCGATCGGGCACCGGTGGTCCTCGTGCACGATGACGTCGAGGCCGTTGTCGAGCGTCTGCCGGGTCCAGTCGAGCATCGTCGTTGACAGTCGGGCGGGGGTCGTCCACCCCGCGGGCGCCCGCGGCGTTCGCCGGCGCCCCTTCGGGCGCGGGGCGGCGCCGGGGTTCCGCCGCCGGCCGCGGGCCGCCTACTCGCCCATGAGCTGGACGACGAACGGACGGCGCCGGGGGCGGGTGTCGCATTCGAGCAGCACGATCTGCTGCCAGGTCCCCAGGACGAGTTCGCGGCTCTCGAACGGCACCGTGAGGGAGGGGCCCATGAGCGCGGCCCGGACGTGGCTGGAGCCGTTGTCGTCTCCCCAGCGCGCGTGATGCGCATAGTCGCCGTCGCGCGGGGCGAGCCGGTCGAGGAGCCGGTTCAGGTCGGCGACCGCCCCCGGCTCGAACTCGATGGTGGTCACCACCGCCGTCGACCCGATCACGCTGGTCGTGGCCAGGCCGCTCGACAGGCCGGAGTCGGCCACCGCGCGGGCCACGAGGGCCGTGACGTCGTGCGCGTCCCCCTGTCCGGTGGTCCGCACGTGATGCCGGGTCGTCGAGATCATCGGACGCATCATACCGCGGCCGGGTCCCGTGGTACGATCGCGCCCATGCTGCGCACCCTGCCGCTCCGCGTCCTGCTGGTCTTCGCCGCCGCCGCCCTCGCCCTCGCCGGACCGGCCGCGGGCCAGCCGACGCTGCGCTACGACCCGCCGGGCGACTGGATCGAGGAACCTGCCCCGTCGCCGATGCGGGCCGCGCAGTTCCGGCTGCCGCGGGTCCCCGGCGACCCCGAGGACGGCGAGCTGGTGGTGTTCCACTTCGGGGGAAGCGGCGGTTCGGTCGAGGCCAACCTCCAGCGGTGGATCGGCCAGATGGAGCAGCCCGACGGCCGCCCGTCGTTCGCGGTCGCGTCGACGACCGCGTTCGCCGCCAACGGGCTCGACGTCGTCGTGCTGGACGTACCCGGCACGTACGTGGCCGCGGTCCGCCCCGGCGCCGCCGAACGGCTCGACAAGCCGGGTTTCCGCCTGCTCGCCGCGGTCGTCGAGACCCCGGCCGGCCCCTGGTTCTTCAAGCTGACGGGCCCCGCCCGCACCATCGACCGCTGGGACGCGCCGTTCAGCGCGTTCCTGCGCACGGTGCGCCTGGAATAGCCACGCCCTGTCCGCCGGTCTTCCCGCGGGCGGCGCCCTCCTCCCGACCACCTGGGAGCGACGCGCACCATTGGGGCCGCCGCGGCAATGCATCGACGTCGCCGCTGGAGAGCATCGGTCAACCGCCGCCGCCGTCATTACCGGGCTCATTTCCGAACCGGTCGTACAATTCAAGGATCTCCTGACAGATTCCTCTCGCCTGTTCGCGCTCTCCGTCACTGACCGCCTCTTCGCGGTTGTGAGCGAGCGGCGTCCTCACTTTCGCCAGCACGGTGAACTTCACGGCCCAACCTTGCCGGTCACTGCCAAGCAACGGCTCGCCAAGCCTCTTCCAGTCGGCGCTCATGAGTTGGTGCAATTCCCCGGGATACGTGTACGCGAGCAGCGACGATTCGGCGCGCGCCCCGAAGCGCTTTCGTTCCCGAGCCTGTTTTTCTCGACAAGATGCGATCAGTTTTCCGCAACTGGCTCGGGCCTTGCCCAATGCATCGGGCCAATCTGCTCCGAACGCTCGCTCCAGGTGTCGCTGCAGAGCCTCCCGCAACACGCGTTCCGTGTCGCGCCACAATGGCCAGATATCCACGCTGCGCTCCACGACCCGCAGATGGTCTTCGAAAGTCCGCGAAAAACCCCGGAGCACGCCATCCTCGTCTCGCAGCAAAACACCAAGTTCACAAAGAGCCTCCGCGTCTTCCGCGGTGACGTCCCACTGCGGGCCGACGATTACCTGCACCGCCTTCGAGAGCATCCGTCCATCGTCCAGAACAGTCGCAATCTGCTGAAAATAATCGCGAACCAGCATTCCGCACGCGATGCCTATCCACTCGATGCCGATCCGTCCGCCTTGTTCCACATGGTCCCATGCGTAGTAACCGAAAGCATCCAGCAGGTACGGATGACTTCCGCAGAGCGACAGAACCTCGGCCCGTTCCGCGCCCCCCAGCGAAACGCCCTCGGCATCCAGTCGCGAGAAAAAGCTGGCGACGTCGAGCGCCGACAGCGGTTTCACCGGAAGCGTCATCAATACGTTGGCCCAGTAGTCGGACTCGTGCCCCGCGAGCCGCGCGACGTCCTGGAGCCGACGCTTGGCGACCAGCACCACGGCCGCCTTGAATTCCGGATTGGAGCACAATTCGCGCAACCAGTGAAAACATTGCGGCGCGTTCTCGAACACCCGACGACCGGCGTCGAACTCGTCAAGGACCCAGACAGGGCGCATTTCCGCACGGCGAAGAACCTTGAATACCGCCCGAACCCCGTTGAAATCGACCACGGGCGAGGCGAGGACTTCGCCGACCCGCTTCTCCAGTTTCTCCAACTCCAGCAAATAGTTTCCACGTTCGCGGTCGCGAACGCCCTCGACCAGACCTTCAAGCAGCCCCTTGAACAGACCGTCTATCGAGTCCGCCGCGCCTACGTTCGACCGAACCACGATCATGCGTCCCGCGTCCGCGCGGGCTTCGGCCCGCCGAATCGCCTCCGAAACCAGACTCGTCTTGCCGATGCGGGGTAGTCCGACCACCGCAATCGACCCGAAACCACCGGCCCCGAACACCCGGCTCGCAATGGTGCGCAGCTCCGCTTCCCGACCGATGAATCGGGTTCCCGTGACGGTTCCCCCGAAATCCGCATAAGGATTGGCGCGTTCCATCCCGCTCAACCCCGAAGCGTCAACCAGTCCCGGAACAGCCCCACGCGCAGCCGGTACGCCATTCCCTTGCGTTCGACGACGTCACGCCTCTCTAGATCCGACAGAAGCGCATCAAGGTTCGCATCGTCGAAATCCCCGCGCAGTGACTCGCGGGCGCACCATTTTTCCTTTTCCGTTTCCCGGGCGATCGTCGCGCACACCGCAAGTGTCTCGGCGGGGTCGACACCTCCGTCCGATACGCCATCACCCGCGGTCAGCAAATTGTCGAACTTGTCTCGCGTCAGTCGCCGATCGCCCCGCAGCATTCCATCTTCGACCGCGCGAATATCGGCCTCCGTGACGATCACCGATCTCGTGTCGTTCATGTAGTCCACAAGTCGGGCACAGAACATCATGGTATAGTATGGACTGTTCGCGGTGAGACCGAGAAGCCGGGGTACCGTCCCGCCGGCGAAACGCTCCCTGCCGATCGGTTTCTCCACCAACGTCGTCGCGGCGCCGTCATCGAGGTAGGTAACACGGACGTCCTCCGTGACACCGAATTCATTCGGAAACTCCTCCTTGAACGCCGGCATGACGTCCTGTCCGACCAGCATCGATGCGAAGTATCTTTTCTCGACTATCGCCTTCCAGGCTTTCATGAATTCCCGAGGGATACGCTCCTTGCGTATCTCCTTGAAGATATCCGTGAACTCGTCGACCAGAAGGACTATTCTCAGACTGGCAGGATGGCGTTCCATCGCCCGAACGACGGACGACATCTCCGTGTGGAACCGGAGGACCGGATGAGACTCTATCACCGCGATCCCGGGCGGCGAAAAATCCGGCACGTCCCGGCCACCGTATCGGAGTTCGTCCAGCGCCTCCGACGTGCCCTGAAGAATACGATGAAAGAAGGCGGGCACGGTCAATTCCGACGCGATTTCCTGGACGCTGAAGCATACCGGCACCACGTCGCCTCTGCGAACAAGCCGTCGACGAAGGTGTTCGATCAGAGACGACTTGCCAGCTCGCTTCTGGCCGAACATGACGATTGACTTGCTTCCAGAGCCGGAAAGCAATGAACTTTCCAGACGCGCCAGCAAGTCGTCGCGCCCGACGAACATGTCCGGTTCGTCAACCGGCCCACCCTCGGCGAACGGAGCGTACACGTTCTTCAGGTATTGGAACTCCGCATCGTCGTAGAGACGAACGGTCCACGAGCGGTCGTCCGTGCGCTTCTCCTCGCCGAGACGGTTCCGGTAGGTGGCCGATGCATTGATTGGAAATGCACGATCCTGAAGCGCTGCGTCGCGGGGGCGAACGACCATTTGCGTAATCTCCGTGTGTCCCCCACGCAGCGTCGAAACCACCTCCCGCTCCCACTGGTCGGCGGCGAAGTACTCGGAGTCCGCCGGACCGAGGCAGATTCGAACCGCACTCGCGGGACTGCACCCGCTCTTGTTGGACACACCGATCTGAAGTCGCAGCTCGCCTTCCTGCCCCCGCACGTACTTGTCCACGACCAACCGCAGACTCAGTTCAGCACCAGACGTCCGATCCATCTGCGCGTACTCTTCTTCGATCAACGCCTTCAGATGATCGGCGATAGGCAGAAGGCCTTCGTGAGAGTATCGGGTCGGGGCTTCGACGACCTCGTCCCTGAAACGTTCCGACTGCGTGGTTACCAACCAGAAATTGCGTTCCCGTTCTTCGAAGTCCGATCCACGGCAGAACTCCAGCGCGGACGCCACGATGTCACCCAGGGTGTTCAGCCGCCGACGGTCCACCTCGGTCCTCATCTCCTGGGTCGCACTTCGAATCTGTTCGCCGATCTGCTCCATCTGGGATACGTCGGCCTGGTACTTCGCCAACGTACGGCATACTGAAAGTCGTCGCCGGTAATTGCGCGCGTGCTCCTGGCATCGCGATCGCCATGTCTCTCGAAGGTCGTCGGCGACCGGACCGGAACCGTCCAGCAGCTTTCCGAACGTCGAACGCAGGCCCGAATCCGTCGCAAACGCATCGCCGAGACGACCACGGGCGAAGCTGCTTTGCGCTCCGACGGCGAGGAGACCGTCCACCCACGGCGCCTCGGCCTCGGGCTCGATCATGCGCAACGTCTTCTGAAGGGCATCGATATATTTGTCACGAGAGATGACTGATCCTCGAGGAAGTGTTGCCTCGATGTCCCTCGGTTCTCCTTTCGAAAAGGTCGCGAGATATCGAACCAAGCTGCGCCACGCCTCGTCGAGGCTGTCGTCGGAGACCAGCGCCAACGATTCGATGTAGTAGGAACGAACCACGTCCGCGGGCTTCTTGTCGATCCAGGATGCGTCGGCCATCGATGCGAAGTACCTGCGCAGGTAGTCATAGACACGTTCCGGACTGCTATCTCCTGGATCCTGTTTAAGCAACGCCGCGGCAGAAAGATAGTACGCTGCGCGATCGCGCGGGCGCCTGGTGCCCAGTTTCTTGGCAAGTTCCTCCACTCGCGGGACATCTCGAGCCCCTGCGGTACGCGCTTGAACTTTCGCCGAGTCGACTCCCTCGAAAGTGCAATGATCTATTGCCGCACGCGCAAGGGAGCTGAGCTCGACACCTTCCTCGGTCAGTCTGCCAAAGCCGGCGATGATTTCGCCAGCTTCGTCGTGACTCCCGGCTCGCCGAGCATCCTGGAGCGCTTCGAGCAGGCGCACGGCAGTCCGATCGTTCGGGTTGTCGGTGAGGATTTTCTGCAGGACCTGCTCGGCTTCGTCGTACCTGACACATCGAAGCTGCGAGTACGCCAGCCGCACCAGAAGGGTACGCTTCTTGGACCCGGACGCGGCACCCGCAAGGCGACGGAGAATCCTGGCCGCATCGTCGTGTCGGTCCGAATGTTCGTAGAGGGTCGCCAACATGTTGTCGTACGATCCGTCGCGCCTGGAATTTTCCTCCAGCAGAACGATAGCCTCCTCGGCGCGCCCCAATTGTCGAAGCAGGGCGGCCAAGTCCTTGATCGCGCTCTCCGGCTTGTCCCGCTCGCGAATGGCATCTCTCAGAAGTGTCTCCGTTTGTTCGAGGTCCAAGTCGACGAGTTGCGCCCGTTTCGCACGTGCGTAGGGTCCGCGGCCCTTGGGCAGGAGCTGCTTCTTGATGTTCTCCTTGATCTCCCTTTCGAGCCGGAGAGCGGTCTGGTCAGTCGGATCGGCGGCGAGCACGCGTCGGACCAGAGCCATCGCTTGCGGGGGCTGGCCGAGTCGGAGAAGGCGTCGCGCCCTTTGCATCAGTGAGGCGCTGTCTTGGAGCGGAACCACGTTTGCGGCGCGATTGTACTTGTGTCCGTGAGACGGACGAACCTCGAACTCTACGGCGCCAAACGTCTTCCAGCTTCCGTCCAAGAGGGCGTCGCGCAGTCGCTCATCAGCTACGTCGTCGATACGGAAATAACAGGTCTCGCCCTGCCGCGCTTCGATGAAACCAAACCGCTGGTTGCCGAAAGACACGATGCGTCCGTGGGGCACACCGTTGTTCCCGTCATCGGGGGCAACAGGTCGGGCGGCGGAGGCAACGGCGGCGTTGGGCGCCGGACGTTGGTCGAATCGTCGCTCGATTGCGAGAAGTTCCGCCGAGGACGAAGCGTTGCCGCCGATCTCCTCTTCCCAACCGGACGGCAGTTCCGCGGCCCCGCGTGCGAGAGAGGCCGCCGTCCGCATCGCAAGGGTGTCAGCCTTCGACAGTGAAAGCAGATAGAGCCCCGATTCGCAAAGCACACGTCTCGTGGCGGGGTCGCCGCCACGCTCTTCGTACCACTGCCGGATCGCTCGGACGACACTTTTAAGGTCGTGATGCTCGATGGCGACTGCGAGATATCGAAACCAGGCGTCACCGGCGTGCGATGGCGGCGTCAAGCGGAAGTAGCGGCGGAGCGCGTAGCATTGGACCGCCGTGTCCTGGTCGGCCGCGGATGCGAGAGCCAGCCAATGTTCCGGTGTATTCGAAAGGGAGGCCGCCACGGAGAGATGGTCGACGGCGTCGGACTGACGATCCAGTTTCAGGAGCACGCGCCCCAGCAGAGACCTCATGGCCGGCGATTGGGGACAGCGCTTTCCCAGCGGGTCGAGTATCTGCGCGACGACGCTGTTGAGGCGTCCGATTTCTCTGACCTTGAGCGCATAATCGTACTGGTTCCGCGCCCGGTCCCATTCCCGACGCAGGTCCGGAGCGAGCGCTGGCGCGAATTCGGTTTCGGGAAACTGGAAATCCGGTTCGGGGTGTTGAAGTCCTGTGTGTTGCAAGGCGGCCGAGAACTCGGCCTTGACTCGTTCGAACCGCGGTGCGGCTTCGGGATCGGAGTCGTCCGCCGTTTGCGGTCCGGCAGGCGGCATTCTCGAGTCGTCACGCTCCGGGGGAGGCGTCGAGACGACGACGCGCTCCGCAACGTCGCCGGGAACGTCGCGAGGGTGTACGTTCCATCCTGCAAGCTCTTCTTCGAAGACGGTACCCGTGGTCCCGTCACGACTGAGGCGAACGTATGCATCGTCGAGTTCGTCGATGCGTCCCGAGACGTCATCGCCTCGCGTGAGGCGCAGGGTGACGTACGAACCGATTGACACTTGCCGGCGAAGAATTTCGAGCTTCATCATCGCGCACGCTCGGAATCGTCACCACGGTCGGCTTCCGCACTACGCAGGTTCGAAGCTGCTCGGCGTTCACTGCACGTTACGCATGGCCGCTGAACCGGCCGGGCCCGAACCCTGCGACGCGGATCGCTACCGTCGCTGCTGCAAGTCGCAAAAACGGTGGCGCCACCGTCGGCACTCGGCTTGTAGAACCGGCGCAGATTACGTTGACGGGCAATAATAGCATGATCTTTGCTTGCGGGACCTGCGCGGCGGGTGCACGTGAGATCTGAGAGACGAGTGCTCGTTGGCGCGTTCAGGGCGTCGATTACGGCGTCGTTTTCTCGGCTTCCAGATCTCCCGAACGGGTACGCCTGCCACGAGAATGACCAGCCGCGACGGACGCCTCGGGCGGCGTGACGTGCATCCCGTCGGAGCAGCCCGCGCAGGCGGTTGTGGCGGACCGCGTGGATAACCGGTCTCGCAGCGGCGACGGGGGCCGGTGGGCCGGCGGCGCGAGCGAACGGGCGTGACCAGCTGGCCCACGCCAGAAATCGCCGAGACGACTCTGACGCGGCAGCGCGGGTCAGTCGGGCGCCGGGGGCGGAGCGGCGGGTGCGACCGGCGGGGGCGGCGATCCGGCCGCGGCCGGGGGCAGGGGCGCCGGGGGCGGGGCCGGCGGGGGTGCGCCCCCGGCCAGGGCCGGCGGGGGGCCGGCGGGGGCCGGGGCGTCGCCGAACCAGTTCAGGATGACGGCGCCGGCGCCGGTCGTCCACGCCACGTACTCGACGACGAACCCGGTCACGGCCAGGACCACCGCAAACAGGCGGAACGGCCCGCCGATCATCTCCAGGGCGTCGCCGAAGAACGCGGGCGTCATCAGCAACACCAGCCCGACCCAGAACAGCACGAAGTCGGACGGCCGCCCCCGCGCCAGCAGGCGGCTGACCAGCTGGGCGACGCCGGTGAAGCCGAGCAGCAGGACCACCAGGGCCGCGACCACGACCACCGGCACGAGGACCAGCAGGGGGATCCCGATGAGGGTGATCACGAGCAGCACGCTCCCCATGATCAGCAGCGGCAGGAACAGGAGCTGGGCGAGGAACCCGACCACGCCGGCCTTGACCGGCTCGCGGGTCACGCGGTCGGCCACCCGGCGCGCGGCGCCGGCCGCTACCAGCACCACCACCGAGCCGAGCAGGCCGAGGAACGCGAACCGGATGAGCGTCTCCATCAGGTCGGTCGAGCGGTAGAACGGCGCGGCGGTCGGCCACCCGAACCGCGGCCACCCGAACCACGGCCCGCGGTCCACGCCGCCGAGGTCCAGGTCGAGACCGCCGAGGCCCACTTCGTTCAGGTCCCGATCGAAACGGGCGCCGGGATGCCGCGTCACCCGGCCGCCGACCACCGTGACGTCGCGTCGGGCCACCGCCTCGGGGCCGAACTCGGCCGAACCCCCGATCACCACGATGCTGCGGGTGACCTCTCCGTCCACCCGCAGGCTGCCGCCGATCACGACGACGTCGCCGCGCACCCGCTCGTCGGCGGGGACGTGCACGTGGCCGCCGAACCGCACGACGTTCCGGCGCACCGTCCGGCGCGGCCGTTCCGGTGGATCGGGGGGGTCGGGGGGGGCAGGAGGCGCCGGCGGCGCGGGAGGAGCCGGCGGCGCGGGGGCAACCTGCGGAAGAGCCGGCGGCGCGGGAGGAGCCGGCGGCGCGGGAGCGACCGGCGGCGCGCGCCCGAGCGCGACCCCGGCGGCGGCGGCCGGAACTTCCGCGTCGTCTTCGGCGCCGGCTTCGCCCGCGGCGGGGTCGGACGAAACCTCCGTGCCCGCACCGGCGGCTTCGGCCGCGGCGGCTCCGGAGACGTCGTCCGAAACCTCCGCGCCCGCACCGGCGGCGGCTTCGGCCGCAGTGGCCGCGGCGGAATCTCGCGCTGCCCGGGCTTCCGCGGCGTCGGCGTCGGCCGCGGAATCGTCGGATGCGGCGGCGGGGTCGGACGTTGAGTCGTCGGGTGCGGCCGGCCCTGCCGCCGCCTCGGCGCCGGCGGCATCGGCGGCAAGCGCCGGCAGGCCCAGGACGGATCGCTGCGCAGCGGCGTCGAGACGCCGCAACCGCAGCAGCGGCGTGGCGGCAGGGCCGAGCGCCTCGGTCAGGCGCTGTACGTTCAGCGGGCCGACGCCGTCGACGTAGACCTGCTCGCCCCGGAGTTCGACCAGCGCGGCGTCGCCGGCGCCGCCGCGCGGCAGCAGCCCGATTCCGCCCCGCGTCGCGGTCACCCGGTACTGCGCCTCGACGTCCTCCCGCAACCCCTCCGGTCCGGGCGGCTGCGCGAGCAGGGGCGCGCCCGCCGCCAGCACGCCGAGGGTCAGGACCCGCGAGGCGAACGGCAACGCGCCCTGTCCGACGGTACCCGTGATCATCGCCCCGCCCCTTTGTCTTTCGACAGCAACCGATGCAACGCGTAAAGCGCCGCGACCCCGACGACCTCGACGACGACGATGCCCGCCCCGACCTCCGGGGTGGTGAGGGCGGCGCCGATCGCCCGCACGACCTCGCCGGCCAGGCTCCAGGCGTCGAGACCCTGCTCGAGCCCGCCAACAATCCAGACGAAACCCTGCACCGAGAAGTTCAACAGCCGGACGGCCTGCCGGACGAGAAGACGCCCCAGCAGCGTCAGCGCCGCCCCGAGCACGAGTATCGCGACGGCGGTCAGGAGGGACAGCCGCACCACGCGGGCCGCCCGGGCGGGCGCCCGCGGCGAAGGCCGGGCCCCTGCTGCTTCCTGGTGTGGCATCGTCCATGACCCATACGCGGCCGGGGAGCCCGGTATTCGCGGCCGCCGGTTCGGCCGACCGCCGACGCGGAGGCCGCGCGGCAGGAACCCCGCCCGACGCGGCGGGCCTGCGCCCGGTCAAGGCGGTGCGCGGAACCATCCGTCCCGCGGCGACGGCCGGGGAGCGCGGGACGACGACGCCTCTGCGCGCGTTCCGGGTTCTCCCGCGGCGGGAGGCTCAGCGCAGCCCCAGACCGAACTCGGCGATCAACTTGCGGTGCAGCTCGCTCGTCCCCTCGCCCACTTCGAGGGCCTTGGCCTCGAGCAGCAGCCGGCCGACCTCGTACTCGGCCGAGAACCCGTACCCCCCGAAGATCTGGATGGCGTCGGCCGCGTTGCGCGTGGCCGCCTCGCTCGCGGTGAGCTTGGCCATCGACGCCTCCATCGAGCAGCGCTCGACCCCGGCGTCCTTCATCCGCCCGAGCCGGTAGACCAGCGCGCGCGCCGCCTCGGTGCGGCAGATCATGTCGGCGATCTTCTGCTGCACCATCTGGAACTCGCCGATGGCCTGTCCGAACGCCCGCCGCTCGCGGGCGTAGGGCAGGGTCAGGTCGATGGCGCGCTGCGCCTGCCCCACGCAGCGGGCGGCCACCGAGAACCGGCCCGTGTCGAGGGCGGCGCCGAGAATGGGGAACCCCCCGCCCGGCTCGCCGAGGAGCGCGTCGCCGCCGACCCGGACCTCCGAGAAATGGACCTCGGCGATGTTGTCGCGCTGCAACGTGCGCATCGGCAGCGGGGCGATGGCGATGCCCGGCGCGGACGGCTCGACGAGAAACAGGGTGACCCCGCGATGCCCCCGCTCGGGATCGACGGTCGCGGGGACGAGGAACACCCCCGCCTCGGCCGCGTGGGAGATGAAGACCTTGCTGCCGCTCAGCATCCAGCCGCCGCCGGCGGCGCGGGCGCGCGTGCGCAGCGACGCGAGGTCGGTGCCGCCGCCGGGCTCGGTGAGGCAGGCCGAGGCCAGGATGTCGCCGCCGGCCAGCGGCGGGAGCCAGCGTTGCCGCTGCGCCGGCGTTCCGAACCGCAGGATCACGCTGCCCACCAGGGAATTGGCGACGGAAACGGCCGAGGCGACCACCCAGTCGACGCGCGCCAGCTCTTCGCAGACGATGCCGTAGGTCACCACGTCGCTGAACGACCCGCCGTACTCTTCGGGGATGAGGGGCGCGAGGTAGCCCAGCGGGGCCAGCCGCGCGATCAGCTCGCGCGGATAGCGCCCCTCCTGCTCGTTCCGCTCGACGGTGGGCAGGATCTCGCGTTCGGCGAACTCGCGCACCGCCGCCCGCACCTGCCGCTGGGTGTCGGTCAGGTCGAAGTCGGCCATGCGCTGGAGCAGGCTTGTCGGATTCATGGGTCAGGGGCGCCGGCCGGCGGGCGGCCAACGTCGGACAACGCTCGCGCCGGGCCGCCGGGTCCCGGTCGAAGCGGCGCCGGGGAATGCGAAACGGCCGGCCGCGGGTCGCGACGATGCGGCAACCCGCGGCGAAGCCCGCCGCTGCGGACGCGCGGGGCCGCGCCACGGACCGCGACGCTCCATCTTATCGCGGGACCTGGAGGCGCCGGCCCCCGCCCGCTTCCCGGCCTGGCGCAACCGCGTGCCGCCGCATGGCGGGCCACGGTTGGGCGGCCTGGCAGTGCGGGCCGCGGACGACGGCGGTGCGGGTCGAACCTCGTGACCCGTTATCGCGTGCCCCTGCATGACGGTTCGGCGGCGCGGGCCGCGGACGGCGGCGGCGCGGGTCGAACCCGGTGACCGACAAGGCGGCCTCCCCCCTCCCGCCGTTCACCGGCCCGCGGGTTCCGGCGCCGGGAAGAACGCGGCGTGCAGGGCGCGGACGGCGGCCGGCACGTCCCGCCCGTCGATGACGAGGCTGAAGTTGGTGCCGGCGCTGCCCTGCGACACCATGCGCACGTTGATCGCCCGCAACGCGGTGAAGGCGGTGGCGGCGACGCCGGGGGTGTCGCGGATCGCCTCGCCCACGAGGCAGACGATGGCCTGCCCGCCGGTGTGCCGCACCTCGGCGATGCGCCGCAGCGCGTCCGCGATTTCGGTCAGCCGGTCGGTGCGGTCGATGGTCAGCGACACCGCGACCTCGGAGGTCGACACGACGTCGACGGCGGTCCGCATCCGGTCGAAGACCTCGAAGATCGCGGCGAGGAAGCCGTGCGCCAGCAGCATGCGCGTCGAGCGGACGTCGATGACGGTGACGCCCTCCTTGCTGGCGATGGACTTGACGGGCGGACCCGCCGGCGGGCACGAGGCGACGATGAGGGTGCCCTCGACTTCCGGCTTCCGCGAGTTCAGCACCCGCACCGGGACGTTCCCGTCCATCGCGGGCAGCACGGTGCGGGGATGCAGCACCCGGGCGCCGAAGCAGGCCAGTTCGGACGCCTCGGCGAACGACAGCCGCGGCAGGCGCCGCGCGTCGGGGACCACCGCCGGGTCGGCGGTCATGACCCCGTCGACGTCGGTCCAGATCTGGATTTCGCCGGCCCCGACGCCGGCCCCCACGATGGAGGCGCTGAAGTCCGAACCGCCGCGGCCCAGCGTGGACGGCCGTCCGTCCGCGGTCCGCGCGATGAACCCGCCCATCACCGCCACCCGCCCCGCCGCCGCGTGCGGCCGGACGAGGCGCCCGAGCCGCTCGTTCGTCGGTCCGAACCGCGGCTCCGCCTCGGTGAACCGGTCGTCGGTCACCAGCACGTCGCGCGCATCGACGTGGACGGCGTCGATGCCGCGCTGGCGGAGCAGCCGCGTCATCACGAGGCTGGAGATGCGTTCCCCGTGCGAGAGGGCCGCGTCGGTCAGCCGCGGGCGGGCCCGCCCGTCCCCCGCGGCCAGTTCGGCGAGCGTGCGGTCCAGCTCTTCGCAGTGGGCGTCGACCAGACCCTCGAGACCCGCCGCGTCGGCGACGACCGGCGCCGCCGCGGCCAGCAGGTCGCCGCGGAGGGCCGCGACGCGCCGCCGGGCGTCGGACAGCGCGCCGCGCGCCGCGAGATCGACGGCCGCCACGAGGCCGTCGGTGGTCTTTCCCAGCGCCGACACCACGACCACCGCGCCCCGCCGGGCGCGGGCGGCGACCAACCCCGCGACCCGGGTCAGCGCGTCGCTGGTGGCCAGCGAGCTGCCGCCGAACTTCATCACGATCATGCCGCGGTCCCGTCTCCGTCCGTCCGGCCGGCGGCCCTGGCCGTCCGCGCGCGGCCGGCCGGCGTCACGCGGGCGGGCCGTCCCCGCCCCTGTTCGCCGTTCCCGCGCCGCGGACCGAAAACGGTCCGGCGAACGACGACGCCGGCCGGGATGCCCCGCCGCTCGAACGCCGCGGGGACTTCCGCCGCGGGCTGATAGGATCGGGCGACGGTTTCCGGGCCGGAGTCCGGCCGGCGGAACGACGCCGACCCCGGAGGGCCGCCGGCGCGGCGACGGACCGCGCCAGCGCCGGGTTCGCCGGCCGGGGCCGGAACGGCGCCGACCCCGGAGAGCCGGCCGCGCGGCGGCGGACCGGGGGGCGGGACCCTGCATCGATGATCACCGAAAGCGCGTTCGCCGCCATCGCCGGCCTCGTCGCCGTGGTCGCGCTGCTCTTCCTGCTGATCACGCGCTTCAACTGGCACGTCTTCATCGCCCTGCTCGTCCCCATCGTGCTGTTCGCGCTGATCCCCGGCCTCGACCGCCAGGCGTTCATCGACGCCTTCGAGCAGGGCTTCGGACGGACCGTCCAGGGCATCGCGGTGGTCATCGTGCTCGGGTCGATCCTCGCCGAGGCCCTCAAGCATACCGGGGGCATCGAGCGGATCACGGTCTCGATGATCCGGTGGGTCGGCGAGAAGCGGATGCCGCTGGCCCTCACCCTGAGCGGGTTCGTCATCGGCCTCGCCATCTTCTCCGACGTCGGCTACCTGATCCTCAACCCGCTGGTCCACTCGGCCGCCCTCAACAGCGGCCTGAACATGAGCGTGATGGCGACGGGCCTCGTGGGGGCGATGCAGCTCACCCACGCCATGGTCCCCCCGACGCCCGGTCCGCTGGCCGCCGTCGCCCTCGTCGGCGCCGACATCGGCCGGGTCATCCTGTACGGCGGCCTCGTCACCCTCGTCGCGTCGCTGGCCGGCTGGGTCTACGCCCTCCTCGCGGGACCCCGCATCGAGTCGCCGCCGTCGCGCGAGTTCGTCGGGCAGTCGTTCATCGAGCAGGGACGCGAGTCGGAGCTGCCGTCGACGTGGCGCGCCTACGCTCCGATCCTGATCCCCCTCGGCCTCATCGCGGGGCAGAGCGTGACCGCGTTCGCGCTGCCGGAAGACCATCTCGTCAACGCCGCCATGCGCTATCTCGGCTGGCCGGTCGTCGCCCTCGGCATCGGCATCCTCCTCGCGTACCGGAACACCCGGCCGGACCAGGCCGCGGCGCGCACCGGGCAGTGGATAGAGGACGCCCTGCGCGCGTCGGCGATGATCGTCATGGTGACCGGGCTCGGCGGCGCCCTGAGCCGCATCCTGCGGGAGACGCCCGCCGTCGACGCCATCGCCGCCGCCGTCGCGTCCACCGGCCTGCCCGCCATCTTCCTGCCGTTCGCGCTCGGGGTGGCCGGCAACATGATCACCGGTTCGACCACGGTGGGGGTCATCACCGCCGCCTCGGTCGCCGCCCCGATGATGGACACGCTGGGACTGAGCCCGGAAGCGACCATGCTCGCGGGCGCAGCCGGCTCCATGATCGTCAAGTACGTGAATTCGAGTTATTTCTGGGTCTGCGCGTCGCTGTCCCGCATGCCCCTCAAGTCGGCGCTGCTGTCCTACGGCGGCGTCACTTTCGTCAACGGGGTCACCGCGATGGCGATGGTGTACCTGCTCTGGGCGGTGGGGCTCATCTGACTCCGGCCGGCATGGATCGGCCCGTTCGCGGCGCATGACGGAGACCGGGGGAAGGAAACGGCGACAGGAGCCCGCCGGCGTTGCCGCCGCTCCCGCGGGCGGCGCGGCGGCGACACGCGGCGGCCGGTGGCGGGCTCCGCGTTCGACCACGGAGGCGATGCAGCGATGAAGATCGACCGACGGGAATCCCTGCGGCGGTTCCGGACGTTCCTCGGCGGCTCGCCCCTCGTGCGCGCCCAGGGCCGGCCCGGGGGCGGCGCCCCCCCGAACGACCGGCTGGCCCCGGTGCTGGAGCTGGTGAACGTGCCCGAGTTCGAGGCGATGGCGCGGCTCGTGCTGCCGCCGCAACGCTTCGCGGGCATCGCCGGCGGGAGCCGCGGGTCGTTCGACCGGATGACCCTGCGGCAGCGGCTGATGGTCTACGCGATGGACCTCGACCTGACCACCGCGCTGTTCGGGTACGACATGTTCGCCCCGATCGTCGTCGGGCCGGCGGCGGGTCAGCACAAGCTGCACCCCGACGGCGAGCTCGCGACGGCGCGCGGCGCCTCGGCCGCCAGGGCCGTCATGGTCGCCACCGGCCGCGGCGGCCACGCCATCGAAGCGGTGGTGGCGGCGAGCGGCGAGCCGGTGTGGTATCAGCAGTACGCCGACGCCGCCACGCTGGTCGACGACGCGGCGCGCGCGGTCGAGGCGGGCTGCCGGGCGGTCTGCGTGACCGTCGGCTTCACCGCGGGCGGCGACCCCGCGCCGCCCGACTGGACGGCCGTCGAGCAGGCCGCCCGGGCCGTGGACGCGCCGGTGATCGTCAAGGGGGTCATGGACGCGGCCGGCGCCGAGGCCGCCCTCGACCGGGGGGCGCGGGGCCTGGTGGTTTCCAGCCACGGCGGCCGCGGCGCCCTGCCCATCGACGTGCTGCCGGCGGTGGCGGACGCGGTCGCCGGCCGCGTCCCGATCCTCGTCGACGGCAGCTTCCGCCGCGGCACCGACGTCCTCAAGGGCCTCGCCCTCGGCGCCGCGGCGGTGCTGGTGGCGCGGCCGGCCCTGTGGGGCCTCGCCGCCTACGGCGCGGAAGGGGTGCGGACGGTGGTGGAGCTCCTGCAGACCGAGCTGGCGCGGAACATGGCCGCGTCGGGCCGGCCGCGCATCGACCTGATCGACCGCGGCCTGGTGCGCTTCGACCGGTGGTAGCCCACCCCGCTCCCGCTCCCGGCCGCCGCCGTCCGCGCGCGGCCGGAACCGCCCCGGTCGAGATTTCCCGTCCGGCACGGGCGGCGGGTCACTCGAACGTCCGCGGGATGGCGACGATCGCGCCGACTCCGGGGCGGGCCGGGCGACGGCGGCGGGCGTGACCGGCGCGCAACGCCCGCCGCCGCCTGTCCGGGCCGCGGAACCGCCGCGGCGCGCCGGCTACTGGTCGTTCGTCTGCCGCACGAACCGGCTGGCCTCCTGATAGCCCGGCAACTCGTCGCGGCCCTGCCACGTGGACAGCAGCAAGGCGTACTGCTCGGCCGCGGCGGCGTCGTCGCCCGAGCGGGCGGCGGCGCGGGCCAGACCCAGCACCGACCGGACGCGGCCCGGCATCCGTTCCAGCGACGTCTCGAACTTCGCGACCGCCTCGGCGGGCCGCCCGAGATCGAGCAGCATCTCGCCGTAGAGCTCGTAGGGCGGCTTGACGGGGCTGGCGGCCCCGTTCGGCAGCCGCATGCGGCCGGTCAGCTCCAGCGCCTCGTCCATCAGGGCCGTCGCCGCGTCGGCCTCGTCCCGCGCGGCGTGGACGAGCGCCGCGACCTCGCGGTACATGATCTCGTCGTCGGGGCCGCCGTCCTCGGCCAGCGCCTTCAGACGCGCCGCGGCCGCCTCGGCGGTGGCGAGGTCGCCGGTCCTGACGGCGCTGATGCCGGTGGCCAGCAGCTCGACGGCCGGCGAGTCGTCGGTCACCGGCAGCGTCTTCCACTCCTCGGTCTCGACCACGTAGCGCGCCTTCACCAGCGGCAGCGTGTTGACCGCGCGGGCCTGCCCGTCGCTCTCGCGGACGACCATCTCCAGCCGCTCGATCCACGTGCGCGCCTTCGCGTAGTCGCCGCGCTGCAGGTCGCCGTACTGGCCCCAGTCGAGGGGGTGCACGGTGTCGCCCACGCTGTCGCCCGGCGCCCACAGGTCGCGGGCCGCGTCGTACGCGCTCTGGTTGTGGTTCGACACCAGGTCCCACATGCCGTGCTGGATGAAGATGTGGGTGGGCATGTGGCGGGCGTGGGCGACGGCCGGCGCGATCTCGGCGTAGCGCAGCGCCGCGGGCAGCGCGAGGGGCGCGTGGACGGGATCGTCGAAGGCGTGGATCACGTAGTGGGGGGCGCCGGGGTGGTCGCGGTTCCGCTCGAAGACCGGCAGGGCGAGGGCGCCGGCGCGCATCTCGTAGCGGAACGTGCGGTCGTCGAGGGCGCGCGCCCCGCTGAGGGTGGCCACCGCGGCGAAGGCGGCGACCTCGTCGTCGTCGGGATAGCGCTCGACGAGCCGCAGCATGGCCTCCATGTACGCCACCCGCCGGTCGTCGTAGTCGCCCTCGCTCCACAGGATCTCGACCGCCTCGAGGAACCCCTTCTCCCGTTCGGTGGGGGCCTTGGCCAGCCGCTCTTCCCGCGTCGCCCCCAGGCGTTTCAGCACCGCGCGGGGGTTCTCGTCGTCCGCCGGCGAGCCGAACAGCGGGTGGTTGTAGCAGAGCGTCTCGCCCCAGTAGGCCATCGCGAAGTCGGGGTCGAGCCGCTGCGCGGCCTGGAACTCGGCGATCGCCTGCTTCCAGCCGAAACTGTGGAGGATGGCGACCCCGCGCAGGAAGTGCTGCTGCGCCTCGGCCGAGCCGGACGTCGGGAAGTCGAGCGAGCCGACGCTGTCGAACTGCGCCCGGGCGGGCGATGCGGCCGTCAGCAGGGCCAGCGCCGCCGCGGCGAAAAACAATCGCTTCATCAGATGCTCCTGGGAATGCTCCTGACCTGTGCAGGATGAACAGGTCAGATTATAGCGCCGGCCGCCGGCGCCATGCGGGGTTCTCCGCCGCGGTCCGCCACGAACTGCTGACCGCCGCGACGGACGAGCGTGTAGCCGCCGGGGGACAGTCGGGGACCGCGCCGGGCTCCCGGCGGCGGGCGGCCGGCTGCTCCGGACGCACCCCGGCGCGGCTTCCCGCCGCGCCCTCGACGTCCAACCGCTCGCCGGCCCCGGCAGCGCGCCTGCGCCGCCGCGTTCGACGGACCGGTGCGACGCGGATTACCGCCGCCGCGGACTGCTACAATGGCGAAGGATGCGCGCAGCGGTCGATCCACGGGACGTCCGACCCGCGTGCCGCGGGCTCCGGCCCTGCTTTTCGTCCCTGCCCCGGGGACGCCGGGCATCCAACGCGCGTACCGCGGCTGTTTCGGCGGTGGCACGATAGATGCACTGAACCGGGCATGGCTACACGACATCCCGCGCGAACCGGCTTGATGCGCCCGCGGACAGCCTGCTCGCCGCCATCGCGGATCATTCGACCAATGCCCAGGACAACTCTCGCGCCGATGCGCACCAGCACCACCCGGTGGATGTTCGCGGCCTGTCTGGCGGCGGGCGCCCTGACGGCCGGCGGCGCCACCACGTTCGCCGCCGACGGACCCGAAGCGCCGCCGGCCGCCGCCGCGCAACCCCCGGACTCCCGGGACCGGCCCGACTTCCTGTTCGGCCAGCCGCGCGGCATCATCGGCCTCTCGGGCGGCTGGCTCCGGGCCGAGGGGGGGGAAGGCGGCCTTCTCGGCAACTTCCGTGAGTATCTGACCATCGGCGAGCGGGGGTACGACTCCCTGCTCTTCCGTTTCGCGTTCGGCGCCGCACTCTCTCCCCGGGTCGACCTGGTCTTCGACGTGGACGTGTCGCGGAGCAGAGCGGTGTCGGAAGACCGGGAGTTCACGGAGGACGGTCTGCCGATAGCGCAGACCACCGAGCTGACGCAGGCGCCTTTGAACGCCGGCGTGCGGTTCTGGGTGGTGCCGCGCGGACGCCGGGTCGGGCGGCTGGCGTGGGTGCCGAACACGTTCGCGTTCCACGTCGGCGTCGGCGGCGGCGCGCGGCGGTACCACCTCGCGCAGTTCGGAGACTTCGTGGACACCGCGGACTTCCGCCTCCCCATCTACTCCGACCGGTACGAATCGCGGGGGTGGGCCGCGAGCGCGCACGCCACGGCCGGCGTCAGCCTGCGATTGTCGCGGCGGGTGTTCGCCGTCGCGGACGTGCGCCGGGTCTGGTCCCGGAGGGAGCTGGCCGACGACTTCGTAGGCAGCCTCGACCTGAACGGACTGCAGATGACCGGCGGCATCGAGTTCGTGTTCTAGCCTGGACCATTCCGTGGCGGCGAGGAAAGCGGCGCTGGGGAACGAAAGACCGCACAGGTCCGCACGTCCGTTCGGTTTGCGGGGCCGCCACCGGCGTGCGATCATGGGTTGGGAGGGGCGCTTGTCATGACGCTGACGATCCCCGAGGTGTCGGGGGTGCTGGGACTGGCCTTCACCGTGGTCGCTTTCCTCTGGCGCCGTCTGGATACCGTGAGCGAGGCGATACGGAAGGAAAACCGCGAGGCCCACGACGGGATCGCGGCTCGGATTCACGGCATGAGGGAGCACATGGACGCGAAGTTCGACGGGTTCAGCGCCAGAAACGCGGCCATCGAGAAGGAAACTCCCGCCGGCGCCGTGCCTCTCGACCTGTCGAGGTGAGAAATGACCATCCCCATCACGTCCCGCGTTCGTTCCTCCGCGGCGTCCGGCCCCTCGCGCGGGCGCACGCCGTGGCTCCTGGCGCCGGCCGCCGTGGTCGCAGCGGTGTTCGCGCTGCCGGCCGCGGCGCCTGCCCAGCCGTCGGCCGGCGACCCGCGCTGGTTGCCGTGGCTCGGGTGCTGGCAGCTCGTCGAGGAGACCGGCGCCCGGCCTTCGGACGACTTCTCGGCCTTCGCGAACCGCGTGCTGGTGTGCGTGACCCCGCCGGCGGGACCGGCGCCCGCCACCGACGTCGTGGTGACGACGCTGGCCGACGGCGAAACGGTCCTGGAAGAGACCCTGTCCGCGGACGGGCGGGAGCACGCCGTGGACCAGACCGAGTGCCGCGGCCGGCGCCGCATCGCCTGGTCGGACGACGGCGCGCGCCTGTTCACGCGGGCGGAACTGTCGTGCGGCGGCGATAACGACGACCGGCGCGTGTCCGGGGTCGGACTCATCGCGGACGACGGGAACTGGCTGAACCTGGAGCAGGTGGAAGCCGGGCAGCGCGCCGCGGTGACCGTCCGGCGCTACCGCCGCGCCGGCGACGTTTCGACCCTGAGCGCGGCCGGTCCCACCCTCACCGCCGATCTGCTCGCGCGGGCGCGGACCGCGGCGGCCGACGCCGAGCTGACGATCGAAGCCGTCATCGAAGCCGGGACCGCGGTCGGGCCCGCGGTGCTCGAAGCGCTGCTGGTGGAGACGGGGGCGACCTTCGACCTCGACGGGCGCACCCTGGTCCGGCTCGCCGACGGCGGCGTATCGGGCGAGATCACCGACATGCTGGTGGCGCTCTCGTTCCCGGAGAACTTCTCGGTGCGCCGTTCCGAGCCCGCCGGCGGGGGCGGCGGCGGCGGATTCCTGAGCTCGTGGAGCGGCTACGGCTACGACAGTTGGTATCCGTACTACGCGGCGCCGTTCGGCTATTACTACGGATGGTCGCCCTATCGTTCCCTGTACGGGTGGGGCGACTACTACTACCTCGACACGCCCTACTACGGCGCACCGGGGTCGGGCGTCCGCGACCGATCCGGCGGCGGCAGGGGCCGCGTCTACGAGGGCTACGGCTACACGCGGATCGGCAGGCCGCGCGACGGGGAGGGCCGGCGCGCGCAGCCCCGCAACCCTGGCGCGGGCGTCGCCGTGGTATCGGGAAGCGACGGCTCGTCGAACCCGCCGCGTGCGACGGGCGGCGACTCGTCGGGCGCGCCGCGCGCAACCGGCGGATCGAGCGGCTCGGGCGGGCGTGGAGGCGTGAGCACGAGGGGCTGGAGCCGGGGCGGCGGGGCGCCGTCGTCCGGCCGCGTCGCCACGCCGCGCTCGGGCGGATCGAGCGGCGGGTCGTCCGGCCGCTCCGCCACGCCGCGCTCGGGCGGATCGAGCGGCGGGTCGTCCGGCCGTTCCGCCACGCCGAGCGACCGGTGACGGACAGGCTCGTCACGACGAGGCCGTGACACCACGGGCTCGCCGCCGGCAGCAACGGACAGGGTCCGGCGGCAACCGGACCGCCGATTTACGACGCAGGCGCCGGCCGGGTTCGTCCGCCGGGGGGAACGCGGGTCAGTTTCCTGGCTGCGCCGGCGGCGCCTCGGTCGGCGCCGCCGGCGTCTGACGCGGGACCGCCGTCGATTATCGCTCCGGTTCCCTTCTCTCCTCCTCGGCCTTCAGTTCCCGGCTGATCCGCTCGAGACCCTCGACGGCCTTGGGCTTCATCGGTCGTTCCGGATACAGCCGCCGGTGGATTTCCGCCGCTTCCGCCGCGTCCGAAACGCGCAGGCGCTTCATCAGGATCTTCGCGTCGTCCATGTCCCGCACCCGTCCGGCGGCCAGCTTCATGGCGAGCAGGTGTTTCGGCGAAGCCCCGGTCACCGTGAGGTGCGGCGAGTTGTACAGCGTGCGCGGGTTCGCGTCCCTTTCGCGCGGCATGGCCGCGGTCGCCGCTTCGTTGAGCCAGTCGTCGTCGAGCCCCCGTTCGCGCGCCACCTGCCGGACGGCCTCGCGCAACGCCCGGTGTCCGGACGCGACCCGCGCGTCGTCGTCGTCCGTGGTCCGGCCGCGGTCGAACGCCATGCTCATCGCGGCGCCGCCGATCACGTAGATCTGCGCGCGGGTCCGGAAGAACTTCAGCTCCTGGGAGAGGGCGTCGAACAGGTCCGTCAGCCGTTCGCGGTCAAGGCCCCCATTCACTGGTGTCTCCCGTCCTCTCGTCGAACTCGTCCGGGTCGGGCACGGCGCCGTGTCTCAGGAAGGGGCCCGGGGCGAACATCAGGCAGTACTGGCGCGCTGTCGGTCCTTGCGCCAGCACCCAGGTTTCGTCGAGGAAGCGTTCGGGTTCGTCGACCCACGCCGGCACCGGCAGGTCGTGGGTGAGCGCCAGTTGCTCGGCCATGGCCGCGATCAGCGCATCCCACCTGGTGCGGGTCAGCCCGACGCCCCGCTCCAGCTCCTCCTGCTGGCGCCGGCGGCTCAGGCCGTGGAACTTGCGGGGGAGATCCCGCAGGATGAACCGTTCCAGCTCGTTCTCGGTCCATCCGGCCCGGACGCAGTCCGCGTAGTCCGAAAACCGGAACGTCGGAAGCCGCCGCCGGCCGTCGTGCGTTCCCCGGGTTTCCAAGAGGGCTGGTCCCACTCTTTTTCGATGCCGTGGCCCCGCGCGGGGTCGCCGCGCAGGGGCGTGGCGAATCCGGACGCGACAGTCCCCCGTGCCGCCGGAACCGGAAGGCGGGTCCGGCCAGCGGCGCGTACCCGGGGCAGCCCTCCCATGCTGCCAGAAAAATGGTGCGCGCGCACAGCTCGAATCGTCGGGCGGGCGGCGCGGGTTCCGACGCTTGCCGACCGCCGGCCCCCTGCTCCGCTCCCGGCGCGGAGTTCCCCCCGCGGCGCCTGCACGACGCCGCCCGGCCATCGGAGCCGGCCCGCGCCCGCACCCGCCCGGCGGCGCGGGTTTCCGGCCTGGCGCAACGCGGAGGACCGCGGGGCGCCTACACGACGCGGGCGGCGCGGAGGGCGGCGATCTCGGCCGGGGCGTACCCGAGCTCGCCGAGAATCTCGTCGGTGTGCTCGCCCAGGCCCGGCGCCCGCGTCCTGACGCCGGGCGCGCCCGCGGACAGCGAGAACGGCGTGTCGGCGACGGGGGCGGGGACAGGGGCGCCCGGAAACGCCAGCGCCCGCAGGAAGCCCGCCGCCGCCACGTGGGGGTCTTCCAGGGTCTGCCGCGGCGACAGCACCGGCCCGGCGGGGATGCGGGCCTCTTCGAGCGCGGCCAGCGCCTCGGCCGTCGTGCGTTCGGCGCACCAGCGCGCCATCCGGGCGCTGACGACCTCGCCGTGGTCGCCGCGCGCCACGTCGTCGCGGAACCGGGGGTCGTCGACCCAGCCCGGCTCGCCGACCAGCGCCGCCCACCGCTCGAACAAGGGCTGCCCGATGGTCTGCACGAGGACCCAGCCGTCGCGCGTCCGGTGGGTGTCGGACGGGGCCGACACCTGGCTCCGGTTCAGCGAGGCGACGCGGTCGGGCGCGCGCACCGCCTGTTCGATGAGGGCCGCGTTGGCGACGGTGAGGGCGGCGCCGAGCAGCGACCCCCGGACCTCCTGGCCCCGGCCGGTCCGCTCGCGCGCCAGGAGCGCGGCCAGCGTGCCGGCGCAGGCCGAGAGCGCGGTCGTGAAGTCGACCCAGGGCACGTAGCTCTTGGTGGGCTGGCCCGGCTGCCCCGAGAGATACATGGCCCCCGACATCGCCTGGCCGACGCCGTCGAAGCCGACCCGGTCCGCGTACGGCCCGCCCGCGCCGAACGCCGACACGCTGGTCAGCACGATGCGGGGGTTGACCGCCGCGAGCGACGCCTGGTCGAGCCCCAGGGCGCGCAGAGCCGGATCGGGCAGGTTGGCGACGACCACGTCCGCCCCCGCCGCCAGCCGCCGCAGCACCGCGCGCCCCTCGGGCTTCATCGGGTTCAGGGTCATCCCGCGCTTGTTGCGGTTGACCTGCATGAAGAGCGCGCCGTCGCCGGCCGGGGTCAGCGGTACCAGGAAACGGTCTTCGCCGCCGCGGACCTTCTCGACCCGCACCACGTCGGCCCCCAGGTCCGCGAGCAGCGCCGCGCAGAACGGCCCCGCGACGTAGCGGCCGAAATCGAGCACCCGAACCCCGTCGAGAACCCCGGTCATCGGCAGCCGCGCCTTCTCCAGAGCGCACCGGCCGCGGCCGGTGCGCTCTTCCCTCCGGCCGGAGCCGGTCTCCCGCCGCCGGCGATGGTTCTGGCCGCACGCGCGGACGAACGAACCTACCGCAGGCCGACGAGTCCCTTCACCGACTCGGCCAGCGCCGGCGCGTCGTAGCCGACCCCTTCCTTGAACACCAGCGTCACGTTGCGGATCTCGGACTCGCGGCGCACCGGGTCGCCGGCGATGACGACCAGATCGGCCAGCTTGCCCGGCTCGATGGACCCGAAGCGGTTGTCCTCGCCCAGGACGCGGGCGCCGTTGAGCGACATGATCCGGATGACCTGCTCCGGCGCGAACCCCGACTCCCGCAGCAACTCGTAGTTGCGCTGGTCGCCGTAGCCGGGCAGCGCCCCGCCCATGCCGGTGGGGTCGACCCCGGCGGCCAGCAGGCCGCCCGCCTCGACGAACATCCGCTCGAACGCCTGCGCCTTGGGGAAGATCGTCGCCATCGGGGCGTAGTCGCGCGCGGCGACGTCGGCGCGCGATTGCAGGTACTCGTCGCGGGCGCCGGGGGCCAGCATGTCCAGCACCCGCTGCTCCAGCGGAGGGCGGTCGGGAACGGCGAGCTCGTAGACCGGCAGGGTCGAGGTCATGGCGACGCCAGCGTCGACCATCTCGCGGATGGTGGCCGCCACCTCCTCGCCGTCGAGGTCGACCTCCAGCAGGCTGCGCTGCACGCCGGGCGGGCAGACGCCGGGCTGCTTGCCCGGGACGTAATCGCTGTTGGTGAAGAAGCCGTGCTCGACGTTGTCGATGCCGAGCGCCACCGCCTCCCGGAACGAGACCGAGCAGAGGTGGCCGGTGACCTTGATGCCGCGCCGGTGCGCCTCGTCGATGGCGGCGGCCAGCTCCTCGTCGCCGATGCGGGTGTAGGCCTTGAACCAGTCCACGCCCTCGTCGGCCCAGTAGGCGACCACGCGGCGCGCGTCCTCGGGCGTGCCGGCCTGGAACATCTGCGCCATCGCGCCGGCGCCCGACAGGTACGGCCCGGTGACGTACATCCGCGGGCCGATCGCCCGGCCCTCCGCGATCGACCGCTTGAGGTTCAGCTCGCTGTAGGGCGAGAAGGCGCCGGTGGTGCGGATGGTGGTCACGCCGCTGGCCAGGTACAGGCGCGGCGCGCTGACGTTGAGCTGCACCCGCCGGCCGCGGGTCATGTAGAAGGTATGGTCGTGCAGGCCGACGAAGCCGGGGATCACCGTGTGTCCGTCGAGGGCCAGGACGCGGGCGCCGGCGGGGACCGCGACCTCGGCGTCGGGGCCCGCCGCCGCGATCCGGCCGTCCCGGATCAGGATGGTCTGTCCGCGGGCCGCGGGGCGGCCGGTGCCGTCGACCACCTGCGCGCCGGTCAGCGCCACCGTCGGTTCGGCGACCTCGACGAACTGCCGCACGGCGGCGGAGAGCGCGTCCGCCGGCTGCGCCGCGCACGGGAGCGTGGCGGTCAGGACCGCGAGCGCCGCGATCGGGATACGCATGGCTGCTACCTCCATCCGGCCGGCCGCCGGAACGGTGCGCGGCGCCGGGACGCGCCGGCCGCCGCCTGATTGCTCCATTCGACAGCCGCCTGGTCAGTTTTCCGGTTTCGCCGTCCAGATCCAACCTTCGCGTTCGGCCAACCTTCGATCTGGCGGCGGCATCGCACGCCCGGTGACGAAGTCCCTCGCCGCCAGGACACATACCGCCGCATCCAGGAGATCCGGGTTTCCAGAAAGCTCCTTGGCGACGCCCGCCGGAATGTCAATCTTCTTTCGCAACGCCTCCACGATCTCGAGGCGATGTTCCCGGTTTTTTTTCTTGTAACGGGTATCCCGGATTCCGTGGGCTTTCAAGGTGGCGGCGGGGTACACCTCGATCACGGCATGTTCGGTCACGTCCGCCGGATCCCAGACCAGGGGAATCGCGGCGCGGAGTTGCGTCCGCAGATCTCCCAGAAGACGGAGAGCCGCATGAGCCGTCCGGGCGATCAGAGCGGCGCCGACCTCGAGCGGCTTCTTTTTCACTTCACGCTTGATGAACTTGTCGGTCGCTCGACGGAACAGGTCATCGGCCGGCTTCTTCAGCGCCTCGCCGGCGGCGTGTGACTTCAGGGACGCGGCCAGCGGCACGGGCCAGCCGAGCGGGGCGTCGATGGCGATCAGTACGGCGCCGCCGCTGCCGGTCAGCCATTCTTCCAGGATGGACCGGACCGGCTGGCCACGGCCGGGGATCCTGACTTCGCGCAGCCGAACGCCGTCCGCGGTCGCCAGGGCCAGTCCCGTTTTGGCGTCCTTCGTTGCGACGTCGACGCCGATGATCCCGGCGATCCTGCCGACGCACGTGTCGCCGCGCGCATTTCGGACCGCTCCGTCCCGGTCCGCCTGGCGTCGAGCCAGCGCGATCATTTCCGGTCCGGCCGCAGGCCAGTCGTGGAGCGTCGCGGGATCGAAGTCCGCGCCGTTCGGCCAGACGAGCGTATGCGCTTCCGGGTCGATCGCGACGCGTTCGAACGTCGCGGCGTCACGAAGGGCCCCGTACAGCTCTCCGTGCAACACGGGTCGGAAATCGATGCGCTGTCGCGTTCGGCCGTCGAACGTGACGTTCAGCACGAACGGTTCGACGATCTCGAACGCCGTGACGCGATGGAGTGGATGCTCCATACCGCCCTCGCCTGCCGCCCCGCGCCTGCGCGGATTATGTCCGACGCGCTCGGCGTCCGCAACGGGAGCGGACCGTCCGTCAGCGGCGCCCCGGCGGAGGTCCGGCCGCGACGTCGAAGACCAGCTTCATGCCCGCTTCGAGGTGCTCGGCGACGTGGCAGTGCAGCATCCAGCGTCCGGGGTTGGACAGCTCCAGCAGCAGGTCGGCGGTCGATCCCGCCGGCACCAGCGTCGTGTCCTTCCAGACCAGGTTGCCGTTCGGGACGCCGTCGCGGCTCAGCACCAGGAACCGCTGCCCGTGGACGTGGATCGGGTGCTGCATGGCGTGCGCCGCGCCGCGGTCGTTGCGCAGGCGAATCTTCACCACGTCGCCGCGGGTGAAGCGCCAGTCGATGGCGTCGTTCTCCAGGCCGGTGTCCAGGTCGCGCAGGATCCAGCGCACCCGGCCGGCGGTGGCGACCCAGTTCATGCGCGGCATGGTGCCGCTCCACTCCACCGGGTTGAAGAACGAGCGGTCCAGGTTCAGCAGCGGTTCGAGCGGGTCCGGCAGGTCGCCGAGCGCCAGCGTCAGCAGGAGCCGGTGGTCGACGGGCCGGTCGAACTCGCCGCGGTAGCGGTCGACGTCGGCGTCGACGTCCGGGTGGCTCCGCAACTCGCGGAAGGCGGCCGCGTGGTCCGGCGCGGCCGGAGCGTCGGTCACGGTGACGGCGCCGAGCACCGTGTGGTCGGCGAAGTAGTTGCCGTGGACGTGATCGATCGCCCGCACGCGGTTGACCAGCGGCGTTTCGCCCGGCCGGTCGAAGAGGACCTCGACGACGTAGCGCTCGGCCGGGGCGATGACCACGCTGTCGACCCGGATCTGCCGCTCGAACTTCCCGAGGTCGGACGCCACCAGCTTGATCGCGGCGCCGCCGAACGACAGGTTGAACGTGCGGGTGTTCGAGACGTTGGTCAGGAAGAAGCGGACGACCTCGCCGCGGGCGACGGTCAGGCGGTAGTCCGGCTCGCCGTTGACGAGCAGCAGGTTCCCGAAGCGGCCCATCAGCGCGTGGGTGGCCCGCTGGCGGCCGAACGGCGCGAGTCCCGCCTCGTCGAGGAGCAGGTCGTCGAGCATCAGCACCTGCTCGCGGTTGGCCGGACCGAAGTAGCGCGGGTCGGCCGCCTCCACCTGCAGCGCGCCGTACAGCCCCAGATCCTGCTGGACGTCCTCGCGGTGGTGCGGGTGGTACCAGTAGAGGCCGGCGTCCGGAAAGTGGATGCGGTACCGGAACGTCTCACCCGGTTCGATCGGCTCCTGCGTGAGCCCGGGAACGCCGTCGAAGCGGTTTTCGAGGCGGATGCCGTGCCAGTGGACGGCGGTCGGCAGGTCGAGCCGGTTGGTGACGTCGACGGTGATCGTGGCCTGTTGCGGCACCTGGACGAGGGGGCCGGGATACTGCCCGTTGAAGCCGTACATGGTGAACGTGCGGCCGTTGATGGTGCGCCGGACGAGTCCGGCCTCCAGATCGAGCGCGCCGCCGTCGCCGAGCCGCACCACCTCGCGCGGCCGCGCCGCCGGCGGCGGCTCCGCCGCCGAGGGCAGGAACGGGTCGACGGCCGGGGCGAGGCGGCCGAGGCCCGGCATCATCGCCACCGACGGATGCATCGGCGGGCGCGTCCACCCGCGGGCGGGGGGCGGCGGCGCGGCGTCCCCGACCATCCCGGTCAGCGCCAGCAGATCCTCCGGCTCCATCCGCATCCCGGCCGAGGTGCCCCGCAGCACGATGCGGCCCCGCCACGCGGGCGCCGCCGGGTCCGACTCGGCGGTGACGAGCACCAGGAACTTGTCCAGGTCGACCGATCCGAGCGCCGTGCGGCCGTTCGCGACCGGTCCCAGGTTCCGGATCGGCCGCAACCGCGGCGTGGCCGCCCAGGCGACGTAGCCGCCGTAGCCGCCGAGCGCGGCCGGGTCCGGCAGCCCGTCGACGTGCAGGGCGAGGTCGAACCGGTGGCGGCCGTCGACGGTGACGGAGGCGCCGAACGGCGACGGCGACGGGGTGAGCTCGACGTATCCCGACGCGCCGGGAAAGTCGGGGACGTGGATCAGCGTGATGCAGTACAGATCCGGGTCGGCCGCCGGCCCGCGCGGGTCCAGGGCGGGACACCGCAGCGGCGCCTCGGCGGCCTGTCCGGCGTCCGCCGGCGGGGTCGACGCGGGCCCTGCGAGGAGACAGATCCCGAGGACCGCGGCCGGCGCGGCGGCGCCGGTGCACCGGGTCGCCCCGCGGACCCCCGCCCGGGGCGCGGGGAGATTCATTCCTCGCCTGTCGGTGCGCGCCGGTTGGAAGCTCATCCCGATCAGTCTGCCGCAATCGCATCGCCGCTCGCAATGCGGCGAGGCGTTTCACCACCGGCTGCTATGCTTCTGTCCGGGAGATTTTCGCCGAGGGCGGGCGCGTGCGAGACCGCCGTGCTTCTGCCGCGGCGTTGCCGCCAATCCCCATGCATTCATCGGCATTCCCGGACGTCGTCGCCGCCTTGCGCCATTTCCGGCGCAACCGCTTGTTCTTCGCGGTCGCCGTCCTGATTCTCGCGTTCGGGATCGGAGCGACGACCGTCGTCTTCAGCGTGAGCGAAACGTTGCTGCTGCGCCCGCTCCCCTGGCCCGCGGGTGAGCGCCTGGTGACGTTGCGAAGCGTCGCCCCGCTGAGCGGCCATCCGTCCACGCGCGTCGCGCCGGGGACGCTGGCCGGCTGGCAGAGCGGCGCGGCCTCGTTCGAGGCGATCGCCGGGTACCGCTGGACGACCGTCGACGTGATCGACGGCGCCCGGAGCGAACGGCTGAGCGGACTCTCCGTCACGCCGGAATTCTTCGAGGTGTTCGGCGTACGGCTCCGGGGACGTTCCTTCCTCGCCGAGGACCGGGGCGCCCGGACCGTGGTGGCCGGCGCCGGCCTCCGGCGCTGGGCGTCCCGGGGGGACGCGGACGACGCGCTCGTGGGAGGCGTCGTCGATTTCCACGTTCTCGATCTTTCCCGCGTCGGTCCGACCCGCCACACGGTGCTCGGCGCGGCGGCGGCGCCGGTCCGGTTTCCCCCGTTCGAGGCGGATTTCCAGCTTGGCGTCTCCAGCGTCGTCGACACCATCGACTTCTGGATGCCGCGGTTCGTGTCGCCGACCGATTCGCGCGGCCGCCCGTTCGACTCCTGGCTCGAGGTCGTCGCGAAGCTGAAGCCGGGCGTGAGCCTCGCGATGGCGCAGGCCGAGATGGACGGCATCGCGCGCCGGCAGGCGGAACGCCACCCGGAGACGAACCGCGGCCGGGAGGTCCGGGTCGTGCCGTTGCGGGAGCAGATGGCGGGCGGTTCCCGCGACGGCGTCCTGCTGTTGTCGGCCGGGACCGCCGTGCTGCTGCTCATCGCGAGCGCGAACGTGGCGGCGCTGCTCCTGGCGCGCGGCGTCGCGCGCCGCCGCGAAGTGGCGATCCGCGCGGCGCTCGGTGCGCCGCGGTGGCGAATCGCGCGGCAGTTCTTCGTCGAGGCCGCGGTTCTCGCCGCGTGCGCCGGCCTGCTCGGGGTCCTGTTCGCGGCGTGGGCCGTCGAGCTGGCGCGGCCGTGGATGCCCCCGGACCTGCCCCTGCTCCAGGAAATGGAGATCAACGCGACGGTTCTGGTCTCCGCGCTGGCCGGCGCGGTCTTCACGGCCTGCGTCACCGGCGTCGCGCCGGCCCTGCGGTCCGCGCGGGCCGAGCGCGTGCGGCTGACCGGGTTCGACGGACGCGGCGTGGCGCCGGGCGGATCGCATTCCCGTCCGGTCGCCGTCCTCGTCTCGGCCGAAGTGGCGCTTGCGCTCGTCCTGCTCCTGGCCGGGGGGCTGCTGGTCCGGAGCGCGTTGCGCGCCGGAGGGGTCGAGACCGGGTTCAACCAGGACGGCCTGCTGCGATGACCGTCTCGCTGCCGAGCAACAAGTTCGACTGGGACCACAACGCCGTCTTCGCGCGCGACGTGATCGACGCGGTCCGGTCGCTCCCGTCGGTCCGCGCCGCGGCGGTGGCGCAGGGCGCTCCGCTGGGGGGCGGGAGCTTCGTTTCCGACGGATCGGGCGTCGTCGAAGGGTACGTGCCCGCGGCCGGCGCCGAGGGCCCGACCTATCGCATCCGCGTGGTGAGCCCGGGCTACTTCGCCACCCTGGAGATTCCGATCGTGGCCGGCCGGCCGTTCGATGCGCGCGACGAAGAGGGAGAGCGCGGGTTTCCGCGCAACGTGCTGGTCAGCAGCTCCTTCGCGGAGCGCTACTGGCCGGGGCGCGATCCGCTGGGGAGACGGATCAGTTTCGGGGAGAACTGGAAGAACTGGATGATGACGGTGGTCGGCGTCGCCGGAGACGTCCGGTACGCGGGTCTCGAAAGGGATCCGACCATCGACCTCTATCTTCCGCAGGGCCTGTTCCCCCAGGCGGCGGTCACCCTGATCGCGCGCACGAAAGGCGACCCGCTCGACGAGGCGTCGGAGGTGCGGGAACGGATTCGCGGCGTGGACCGGCACGCCTTCGTGACCGACGTGCGTTCGATGGATCGGACGATCGCCGGTTCGCAGGCCGAGCGCCGCGCCGGGACCTTCCTCGTCTCGACGTTCGGGGCGGCGGGCCTCGTGCTGGTCATGGCCGGCGTCTACGGCGTCGTCGCGCAGGCGGTCGTTCAGCGCCGCCGCGAGCTCGCCATCCGCTCGGCGCTCGGCGCCGGGCCGCGGCGGGTCGTCCTGCAGGCGATGCGGACGGCGCTGCTGCCCGCCGCCGCCGGCATCGCGGCCGGCGCGGCAGCGGCCGCGGGAGTGGCGCGCATAATGCAGTCGCTGCTCTTCGACACGAGCCCTCTGGACGGCGTGACGTGGGCCGGAACGTGCGCCGTCCTGTTCGCCGCGTGCCTCGCGGCCGGATACCTGCCCGGACGCCGCGCGGCGCGGGTCGACCCGCTGGCGGTGCTCAAGGCCGAGTGAGCCGCGGCCCGGCACCCGCCGGAATGGCGATCGTCTTTCACAGCGCCTCCGCGGCCGCGGCGGAACCCGCGTTGCGCGTTCCGATGCGCCCGTGGACAGGTCCGGCGGGCGAATCGGAAACCGCGCGGCGGTCACGACCAAGTGAGCGTGCCGGTGCTCTGCGCGAACGTGTCGGTCTCGACGCCCATCGCCTGCAGCAGGGTGACGAACAGGTTGCACAGCGGCGCGTTGTGCTCGCCCTCGTGCGCCACGTGCTTCCCGTGCGCGAAGTCGCCGCCGGCGACGAGGATGGGCAGGTCGACCGGGGTGTGGGCGTTGGCGTTGCCGAGGTTGCTGCCGAACAGGACCGTCGTCCGGTCGAGCAGCGAGCCGCCCGCGTCGCCGCGCGCCCGGAGTTCCGCCAGCAGGTCGCCGAAGGCGCTCACCACCTGGACCTCGATCTTCTTCAACTGCGCGATCTTCGCCTCGTCCTGCCCGTGGTGCGACAGGCTGTGCTGGTCGCCGCTCACCCCCGGCACCTGCGGCACGACGCCGTGGTCGTGGATCATCATGCTGACCACCCGCGACGAATCCGTCTCCAGGATCAGCGGGATCATGCGGAACAGCAGCCGGATGCGGCCGATGAGGTCGGCGGGGTTGGGGATGTCGGTGGGCGGCTCCTCGGCGATCGCGGGCTTCGGCCGGTCGAGCCACGCCTGCACCTCGGTGAGCTCCTGCTCGGCCGCCCGCACCGCGTCGAAGTAGGCGTCGAGCTTCCGCCGGTCGGCGGCGCCGACCCGGCGGCGGAGCGCCGCCGTCTGCGACTTCAGGCGGTCGAGAATGCTGCCGCCGTCGTTCAGGCTCCGCGTCTCGCGCTCGACCTCCTCGGGCGTGCCCTGCAGGAAGAGTTTCTTGAACAGGTTGGCGGGACTGGTCTCGGCCGGCACCATGGCCCCGCTCGTGGTGAACGACTGGCTCTGCGCGCTCAGCGTGCCGAGCACCACCGACGGGAAGCGCGTCACGTAGCCGAGGTGGTTCGCCGCCACCTGGTCGAACGAGACCGTGTTGCGGAACCCGTCGAGGCCGGGGCGCCGCGCCGCCGTCAGCCACGTGATCTCCGAGTTGTGCGGCTGGCGTCCGGTCTGCTCTTCGTGCGAGAAACCCGAGAACAGCGTGTAGCGCGAGCGGTGCTCGTCGATGAGGCGCAGGTACTCCGTCGCCTCGTAGTCGGCGCCGGCGGTCTCGGGGAACCACGACGACGAGTAGAGCCCGAGGGTCGTGCAGATGGAGACCATCCGCCGCGGCGCTTCGACGGCCGCCGCGCGGGCCAGCGCCGGGGCCATCGACTCGAGCAGCGGCAGGCCCATCGCCACGCCGGAGGCGCGCAGGAAAGTGCGTCGATCGACGGGTCGCGTGAGGATCATGGTCATCGGCTCCTGAAGAGATCGCTCTGCACGACCTCGTGAATCATGCTTCTGACGGGATAGCCGTCGTCGCCGAGCCGCGCCACGATGGTCTCCACCGCGTCGCGGTCCGCGAACTCGATCTCCGCCCCGGTCGAGAACACCAGTAGCTGCGAGGCGAGGTGGCGGGCCGCCTGCTCGATGTCGTCCCGCAGCATCAGCGCCTTGTACTCTCCGATGCCCGCGAAGGCGTCGCCGGCCGGCGTGACCCCGCTCGGGTCGACCGGCGGGCCGTCGGTGAACGGCAGGGGCGCCGTGAAGCCGTCGATGTCGATCTGGCCGCCCGACGCCCGGTAGCGGGTGCGGAAGCCGCCGATCGGGTCGAACGACTCGAGCGCGAAGCCGGGGGGGTCGATGGTCCGGTGGCAGCTCGCGCAGACGGGGTTCGCGCGGTGCGCCGTCAACTGCTCGCGGATCGTCGTCGTGCCGCGGGTGTCGGGCTCCAGCCCCTCGATTCCCGGCGGCGGCGGCGGCGGCGGCGTTCCGAGCAGGCTGGCGAGCACGAAGTTGCCGCGCGGCACGGGCGAGGTCGTCGTCCCGTTCGCGGTCACCTTGAGCACGCTGGCGTGGGTCATCAGCCCGCCGCGGGGGCTGTCCGCGGGCAGGGTCACCCGGCGCATCTGCTGCCCGGCGACGCCGGACAGGCCGTAGTGTTCGGCGAGGCGGCGGTTCACGAAGGTGAAGTCGGCCGCGACCAGGTGGTCCACCCCCCGGTTCTCGTCGAGCAGCGCGCCCAGGAACAGCTCGGTCTCCTGCGCCATCGCCTGCCCGAGCCGGTCGTCGTACTCGGGGTAGAGCCCGGCGTCGGGGGTGGTCGCCCGCAGCTCGTAGAGGCGGAACGCCTGTCCCGCGAAGTCGCGCACGAACCGCCGGGCGCGGGGGTCGTCGAGCATCCGGTCGACGTGCCCGGCGAGCACCGCGGGGTTCGACAGCCGGCCCGCGCGCGCCGCGTCGAACAGCCGCGCGTCGGGCATGCTGCGCCACAGGAAGGAAGACAGCCGCGCGGCCAGCCCGAAGTCGTCGAGCGGGCCCGCGCCGCCGGTCTGGTACAGGAACGCCGGCGCGCTGAGGACGGCCCGGAGGGACACGCGCACCGCTTCCAGGAACGGCCGCCCCTCGGCCAGCAGCGGCTCGGCGAGGCTGGCGTAGGCCTCCAGCTCGCCGTCCTCGAGAGGCCGGCGGAACGCGCGGGGCGCGAACCGCGCGACGACGTCGACGACGTGTTCGTAGGGCGGCTTCGTCAGGCGGATTTCGCCGAAGTCGTCGAACTCGACCCCGGCCAGCAGGCGCCGCGTGCTCGCCGGCGGCCACGCGTCGGAATCGAGCAGCGGTCCGTCGATGGTCAGCGACCGGAACGCGACGCCCTCGCCCGGGTAGTCCTTCATGCCGCCGTAACCCTGCGAGGGATCGTCGAGTTGCAGGGCGTCGGGGGGCGCGTCGAGATCGGCCACCGAGAGGCCGATGAGGTCTCCGGGACGCAGGTACGGCGTGAACTCCACCGTCCGCGGCCCCTCCAGGTCGAACGTGCCGATCAGCTCGTCGAGCGACGCCGCGACGCCCGCCATCTTCCCGCGGTACACCATCACCGTCACCGGCGTCTCCGCCTGGTACGGATAGGCGTCCACGGTGACGCGGTAGCGGCCCGGCCGCGACGCCAGGAAGCCCTCGGTCGCGCTGTGGAACGTGTAGGTCGAGCCGAAGTCGAAGAACGCCACGAAGGCGTCGTCCAGCTTCTTGACGATGCCGAGCCCCAGGGCCTTCGCGTTCTCGATGACGGGCAGGTACTGCGAGTTCACGTACTCGATGCGGTGCGCGGCCGGCTCCGGCCGCGGGTCGGTGCGGATGGCCGCGTCCAGCGCCCGGTCGGCGGCTTCAAGGTAGGCGCGCACGTGCAGCGGCGACATGCTCTGGTTGGCCGCGACGGTGTCGAATCCGCCGGAGTCGGCTTCCGCCGGCAGCACCTGCGACACGTCCAGGCCGACCGCTTCGTCGACCCCCAGCAGGTCCTGGATGGTGTGCGCGTACTCCAGGCGCGTGAGCCGCCGCAAAGGCGTGCGCGGTCCGTTGCGGGCCGCGAGGTTCGCCTCGACGAGCGCCCGCTTCAGCGACCGCAGGGCGGTCTCGACGACCGCCGCGTCGGGGCGCCGGACGCCGCGGGGGGGCATTTCACCGTTCTCCACGCGCTCGTAGATGCGTTCCCACGCGAGGAACGTGGCGCGGTCGCTCAGGTCGTGGCCCAGGTTTCCGATGTCGAGCGGGGTCGCGGTGCGGGCGCCGTGGCACGTCATGCACGACGTCTCGACGAGCGGCGCCACGTCGGCCTCGAACGGCCGGGCGGCGGCGTCGCCGGCCGCGGCGCTCGCGAGCAGCACTGCGAAACACACGGAACGCTCTCGATTCATTACCTGCATCCATCCTCGATGAAACAAGGGGGAACGTCGGCGCCGTGGCTGAAATCTCCGGGGCGCGGCCTCAATGATACCGGAAACTCCGGTCGAGTGCGGAAACCGACCCCGGCCGCCCGGGCCGTGCCGCGGCAAGGGGCGACGGAGAAGCGGTAAAACGATGGCGCGCCCGACAGGATTCGAACCTGTGGCCTTCGGCTCCGGAGGCCGACGCTCTATCCAGCTGAGCTACGGGCGCTGATGCGTCCGAGGCCGGTCCGTGTGCCCGGCCCGGACTTGTCAATCTATCGAAAACGCCGCGGCAAGACAAGTCCGGCCGCCCGGCGCGGCCGGATTCGGCTCGGGGTGCCGCCCCTTCGACCGGGCGAGCGCGGCCGGCGGTGCGGCGTGGGGCCGAGCGCGGCGACGCCGGCGGTCACCAGCCCCCGGCGGCGGCGGGCCGTCAGGGGGGCGCGCGTCCCGAGGCGCGGCGGCGACCTGACGCAGCCGCCCGACATCGGGCGGCTGCGTCAGTAGGCCAGCGCCCACCCTTCGCGGCGGCGGTCGGCGCCGGCGTGCCGCCGGCCCGCGATCTGGTCGACGAGCACGGCCTGGGCGCCGCCGAACTCGGCCGTCCATCCGCTGCGCGCGCGCACGGCGTAGCCGCGGGCGGCCAGCGCGTCGCGGACGGCCCGGGGGATTCGGTCCTCGACGGCCAGCGAGCCGTCGCCCCGCCGCCGCAGCCGGGGCGCGTCGATGGCCTCCTGCGGGTTCATGCCGAAGAGATGCATGTTGTTGATGACCTGCACCAGCGTATGCGTCTGCCCGTCGCCGCCGGGGGTGCCGACGGCGAGCCACGGCAGGTCGTTGCTGAGGACGATGACCGGGCAGAGCGTGTGGAGCGGCCGCCGACGCGGGGCGAACACGTTGGGATGGTCTTCCTCGAAGCGGAACAGCGCCCCCCGGTTGTGCAGCACGATGCCGGTGTCGGGCACCACGAGCCCGGACCCGAAGGTGGCGAAGAGACTCTGGATGAGCGAGACCACGTTGCCGTACTGGTCCACGGCGATCACGTAGACGGTGTTCGGATGGTCGTCGACGGGCCCGGCGGCGATCGCGGGCGCCCGGCCCGCGGGGTCGATGGCCGCGGCCATCCGCCGGATGCGGCCGGGGTCGAGCAGCTCGTCGACGGAGACGCGCATGGCGGCGGGGTCGGCCACCTCGCGGTCCCGGTCGGCGAACGCCAGCCGGATCGCCTCGGACACGGTGTGCAGGTAGTCGGCCGAGTTGTGGCCGAGGGCCGCGAGGTCGGCGTCGACCTGCTCCAGCAGCGCCAGTTCCTGGAGCAGCGTCACCCCCTGGGTGTTCGGGGGGAACGCCTGCACTTCGAGGTTGTGGTAGCGGGCGCTGATGGGCTGGGTCCATTCCGGCAGATAGTCGGCGAGGTCGTTGGGCATGAGCAGCCCGCCGCGTTCGCGCAGGAAGCCCGCGATGCGCCGGCCGAGGGCGCCGGTGTAGAACTCTTCCCAGCCTTCCTCCTGCAGCGCCCGGAGGGTCGCGGCGAGGTCGGGGCGCGGCAGGACGTCGCCCGGCCGCGGGGGGGCGCCGCCGGGCAGGAAGATGCGCGCCGCCTCCGGCTCCCGCCGCAGCTTGTCGGCGGCGCCGGCGACGTCCTCGGCGAGCCGCTCGGAGACGGGCAGCCCCGCCGCGGCGAGGTCGACGGCCGGCTGCAGGGCCTGCGCGAAGGGTATCGTCCCGAAGCGGCGCAGGCCTTCCGCCCAGGCCCCGACGGTGCCGGGGACCGAGACGCTGAGGGGGCCGTCGGCCGGCATCCGCTCGAGGCCGTCCGCCTTCAATTCTTCCAGGGTCCTGGCGCTGCCCGAGCGGCCCGAGCCGTTCAGGGCGTAGGTCAGCCGGGTGGCCGAGTCCCAGTACAGGAGGAACGTGTCGCCGCCCACCCCGTTCATGTGGGGGCGGGCGACGGCCAGCACGGCGGCCGCGGTGACGGCGGCGTCCATGGCGAGTCCGCCCGCCCGGAGCACGCGCAGGCCGGCTTCGGCCGCGAGGGGATGGCCGGCGGTGACCGCGCCCGTGGTGCCGAGGGCGTCGCGTCCCGGCTCGGCGTCGCGGGAGAGGGGGGAGGAGCAGGCCGCCGCGGACACGGCGACGCCGGCGGCGATTCCGGCCAGGACCGACGCGGCGTTCGCCCGCGGGGGGCGCTGGCGGGTGCGGTGTGCGGGCATGGTCTCCTCCCCAAAGCGTCCGGTCGCCTTCGATTCTAGCAGTCCGCGGCGACCCCGGGTCCGCGCCGGGAGCGGCGCGGGCGCCAGGGGGCGGCGCGGTCCCGCCGCCGGCCGGCGGGGCGCGTCTGATAGGATGGCGCGCATGGCGGACAAAGCCGGCGCGTTCGACGATCTGCCGTTGCCCGAAACCAGCCCCCGCGGGCTGCTCCGGCATTTCGGTCCCGGCCTCATCCTCATGATGACGGGCATCGGCACGAGCCATCTGGTGACGGCGCCAGCGGCGGGCGGCCGGTTCGAGTACGCGCTGCTCTGGTGCATCCCCGTCGCCTACGTCTTCAAGTACTACGGCTTCGAGATGGCGTTCCGGTTCACCAACGCCACCGGACGCAGCATGCTGGACGCCTATACCACCGCGCCGGGGAAATGGCCGGTCTGGTACGTGCTGGTGACGACGCTGGTCCAGTGCGCCCTGGGCCAGGCGGGCCGTCTGGCGGCGGCCGCCGCGGTGCTGTTCTTCGTGTTCTCGGAGTATCTCGGACTGGGCCTGCCGAGCTGGGTGTACGGGCTCGGGCTGGGGGCGGCGTCGGTGGGCATCATCCTGTACGGGCGCTATGCCGCGGTCGAGCTGGCCACCAAGGTGCTCGCGGGGGTGCTGTTCGTGTCGACGGTGGGCGTCTACCTGTTCGAGCCGGCGCCGTTCTCGGCGCTGGGGCGTTTCGTCACGGTCGAGGTTCCGGGCGGGTCGTGGCTGATCATCGCGGCGTTCCTCGGGCTGCTGCCGACCGGCATCGACGTGTCGCTGCAGGCCTCGGAGTGGGGCAAGGCGAAGCGGGTCGGCATGGGGCGCATCCGGGAGCGGCTCGAGCGCGAGGGCCTCGCCCGCCGGTTCGACGCCTTCGCCCCGAACGCGGACGACCTCCGCGTCGAAGTGTCGAAGCTGCCCGCGCACGCGCAGGAGTACTGCCGCCGCTGGTTCCGCATCGGCATCTGGGACTTCACGATGGGGCACGTCGTGTCGTTCGTGCTCGCGTCCATCTTCCTGCTGCTGGCCGCCGTCTGGCTGTATCCGAGCGAGGTGGCCGGCAACGCGGTGATCGGCGAGATCGCCCGCATGTTCACCGACAGCGTCGGGCCGGCGATGATGCTGGTCTTCCTCGGCGGCGCGTTCGCGGCCACCTTCTCGACCGCGTTCAACTATTTCGACGGCTGGCCGCGGGTGGTGGCCGCGTGCTGCCGGAACCTGTTCCGGGGGACGGCCGCGCTGTCCGGCGTCGCCGCCGAGGGGTTGACGGAGGCGCACCGGCGGGCCTGGTGGTCCGAGTACAACGTCTACCGCATCACCATGTTCTACTCGCTCGCGGCGGCGGTGCTGATCGTCGCGGGGCTGCCGCGGCCGGTCTTCCTGGTGCTGGTGTCCTCGGCCCTCGCGTTCTTCATCGCGCCGGTCATCTTCTTCCTGAACGTCTACTACTGCCTGACCGTCATTCCGAAGACCGAGAAGGGGTTCTATCCGTCGACGCCGGTGATCTGGTTCAGCTGGTTCAGCCTCGCGGTGTTCACCGCGCTGACCGTCGTCATCATCCTGGCGCGGGTGTTCGGCGTGACCTTGTTCGGCGGTTGACCATGCGCTCGGCATCGCCGGCGATCGTGCGGAATGCGGCGGGGGCCGTCTGCTGGTGGCTCGCGGTCTCGGCTTCGGCCGGGCAGCCGTTCGAGGTCGACGTCACGCATCGCGCCCGCGGGGTGTTCCCCGGCGAAGCGGTCCTGGTGTCCGTCTCGTCACCCGAGCCGCTGGTCTCGGTCGAGGGGGCGATCTTCGACCGCGCCGTCCGTTTCCACCGCGGGGAGGACGGATCGTGGCGGGGGCTCGTCGGCATCGACCTGCTCGTCGAGCCCGGCGACCACGATCTCGCGCTGCGGGTCGCCGCGGCCGGCGGGGTCGTCGTGTCACGCGTCCACACCCTGGCGGTGGCCGACAAGGCCTATCCCACCCGCCGCCTGACGGTGGAGCCGCGCTACGTCGAGCCGCCGCCGGAAGTCGCGGCCCGCATCGCGCGGGAGTACCTGCGCCAGACCGCCCTCTTCGCCGCCGACACGCCGGAGCGGCTCTGGCGGGGGGCGTGGGTCCGCCCCGTTCCCGGGCGCGCGAACGGCCGGTTCGGCAGCCGCAGCGTGTTCAACGGCCAGCCCCGGAGCCCGCACAGCGGCGCCGACTTCCTGGCCGCCGTGGGCACCCCCGTCGCCGCTCCCAACCACGGCCGGGTGGTCCTGGCCGGGGACACGTACTTCTCGGGCGGTTCGGTGATCCTCGACCACGGCTGGGGCCTCTACTCCTATCTGGCCCACCTCTCGCGGATCCTCGTCGAAGAGGGGGACCTCGTGCGGCAGGGCGAGGTGGTCGGCCTGTCGGGAGCCACCGGAAGAGTCACCGGGCCCCACCTGCACTGGACCGTGCGCCTCGGCGGCGCCCGGGTCGATCCCCTGTCGCTGATCGAGATTCTGCAGGACTGACGGCGCGGCCGGCCGCTTCCCACGCATTCGGTTCCGCGGTCCCGCCCGCTTCGACGCGGGGCGTGGTCTCCGGTATCTTTACGCGTGCCGGCGCCGGCCGTGTGGCGCGGCCAGCGGGGCTTCTCCCGCGCATCGCCCGGCGCGCCGCGGTTCCGGCCGGCGAATCCATGAAAAATAGAAAGTCTCGTGCGTATTATCATGGATCCCCATGGTGCGCCCCCTGATTCCCCGTGCGGCCCGGCATCTGGTGACGCAGGCGCTCGGACGTTCCCCCGTCGTCGCCATCGTCGGTCCGCGCCAGAGCGGCAAGACGACCCTGGCGCGGCAGCGCGTGCCGGCCGACTCGGCCAACTACTTCGACCTCGAAGATCCCGTGAGCCTGGCCAGACTCGACCAGGGGATGACCGCGCTCGGAGACCTGACCGGCACCGTCGTCATCGACGAAGTGCAGCACCGGCCCGATCTGTTTCCGGTGCTGCGGGTGCTGGCCGACCGCGACGGCAACCCGGCGCGGTTCCTCGTGCTCGGGAGCGCCGCCCCCGACCTGCTGCGCCAGAGCGCCGAATCGCTCGCCGGCCGCATCGAGTATATCGAGCTCACGGGCTTCCAGGTCGCCGAGGTCGGGGTCGCGCAGATGCCGCGCCTCTGGGTCCGGGGCGGTTTCCCGCGGTCGTTTCTGGCCGGCGCCGACGCCGACAGCGCGGCGTGGCGGAAGGCGTTCGTCCGCACCTTCGTCGAACGCGACCTGCCGCGCTTCGGCGCCGAGCTCGGCCCCCCGGCCCTGCAGCGGTTCCTGGCGATGCTCGCGCACTGCCACGGCCAGATCCTGAACGTCGCCGAGCTGGCGACCGCCCTCGGCGTCGCCCAGGCGACCGTGCGCCGCTATCTGGACCTGCTCGATCACCTGTTTTTCATCCGCCAGTTGCGTCCGTGGCACGAGAATCTTCGGAAGCGGCAGGTCAAGCGCCCCAAGGTCTACGTCCGCGACTCCGGTCTCTACCACCATCTGATCGGCGTCGCCACGATGGACGCGCTGCAGATGCATCCGCGCCTCGGCGCGTCCTGGGAAGGATTCATTCTGGAGAAGGTGATCGCCGAGTCCGCGCCGGACGAGGTCTGCTTCTGGGCGACCCACAACGGCGCCGAGCTCGACCTGCTGCTGATGATCGGGGGCCGGCGCGTCGGCGTCGAGATCAAGCGCGTCGACGCCCCGCGCCGCACCCGTTCGATGGCGGTCGCCCTGAACGACCTCCGGCTGGACGCGCTCTACGTGGTGTACCCGGGAAAAAGGCGTTACGCCGTCGGCGACCGGATCACCGCGGTCCCGGCCGGGGCGCCGTTCCCCGCGCCGTAGCCCCGCGCGGCCCCGGCCGTCCGCGGCGAGAGTCCCGCGCGGCGGCGTCCCACCCGCTTGCGCCGTTCGCCGGACGCTCGCGGTCCGCGTGTCGGCTCGGCCGCCGCGGTCCGGTACAATGCGGGCGGACCGCGGGCCGACGCGCGATCCACGGGAGGTGCGACCGACATGAACCAGACCCCTTCGCGCGGCATGTGGAGCTCGCGGGCCGGCTTCATCCTGGCGGCGGCCGGCTCGGCCGTCGGGCTGGGCAACGTCTGGGGGTTCCCGACCCGGGTCGGGCAGGGCGGCGGGGCCACTTTCGTGGTCGTCTACCTCGCCTGCATCTTCCTGATCTGCGCCCCGATCATGGCGGGCGAGATCGCCCTGGGCCGCCGCACGCGGCAGAGCCCGATCGGGGCGTTCGCCGCGCTCGCGCCCGGCCGCCGCTGGTGGCTGGTCGGCGGACTGGGGGTGCTGGCCGGCGTCGGCATCCTCTCTTTCTATTCGGTGATCGCGGGCTGGGCGGTAGCCTACGTCTGGTTCACGATGACCGGGGCGGTGAGCGGCGGCCCCGACGAGGTCGGCGGCTTCTTCGCCGAATTCACCGGGAACGGCCTGGTCAGCGCGGCGCTGGCCGTCCTCGTGATCGGCGTCACCGCCGCGGTGCTGCTGGGCGGAGTCCGCGCCGGCATCGAGCGGGTTACGAAGGGGCTCATGCCGCTGCTGCTCCTCCTGCTCGTGGGGCTCGCCGTGCGGGCCGTCACCCTGCCCGGCGCGGGCGCCGGCCTGGCCTACTACCTGTACCCGGACCCGAGCCGGCTCGCCGACGTGGGGGTCTTCGTCTCGGCCCTCGGCCAGGCGTTCTTCTCGCTGAGCCTCGGCATGGGGTGCATCCTCACCTACGGGAGCTATCTCGGCCGCGAGGACGGCATCGCGGCCTCGGCCCTGTGGATCGTCGCCCTCGACACCGGGATCGCCCTCCTCGCGGGGTTCATCATCTTTCCGGTCGGGTTCTCCATCGCCGGGTTCGACCCCGCCGCCAGCGGCCCGGGCCTGATCTTCACGGTGCTGCCGCTCCTCTTCGCCGAGATGCCCGGCGGGAACCTGTTCGGCGGCGCGTTCTTCCTGCTGCTCAGCGTCGCGGCGCTGACGTCGACCATCTCGCTGCTCGAGGTGCCGGTGTCGCAGTGCGTCGACGCCCTGGGCTGGTCACGCGAGAAGTCGGTCGCCGCCGTCACCGGCGCCGTCTCGGTGCTGGCGGTCCCGTCGGCGCTGGGCAACGGGGCGGTCGCCTTCTTCACCAGCCTGCCCGTCCTCGGCATCGGGTTCCTCGACCTGATGGCGAACGTCTGGAACGAGGTGGCCCTGCCCGTCGGCGGGTGCCTCACCGCGATCTTCGTCGGCCACGTCTGGGGCGTCGACCGCGCGCTCGAGGAGTTCCGGGCGGAGGGGCGGTGGATGCCGTTCCCGGCGGCGTGGTCGTTCCTCATCCGCTGGGCGTGCCCGGCGGCCATCGCCCTGATCCTCGCCGCCGCCGCCAGGGCGCTGCTGTTCTGAGGCGGCGCGAGGCGCCGGTTTCGGGCCGTTCCCGAGCGCCGTCGGCGCTTCGCGGCCCGGCGGCGATGTCGCCCCACCCGCGCCGGGGCGGCTCGCGGGGCGCAGGATTCGGGGACGCGTCGGGGGGAAGCCGCGTGCAGCACATCGATCTGAACGCCGACGTCGGCGAGTCGTTCGGTCCCTACGTCATCGGAGACGACGAGCGGATGCTCCCGCACGTGACGTCGGCCAACGTCGCGTGCGGGTGTCACGGCGGCGACCCGTCGGTCATGCGCCGCACCCTGCGCCTGGCCGCGGCCTGCGGGGCGAGCCCGGGGGCGCATCCGGGCTACGCCGACCTGATGGGGTTCGGCCGGCGGGACGTCGCGATGGACCCGCGGGAGCTCGAAGACCTGGTCGTGTACCAGATCGGCGCCCTCGCGGGGGCGGCGGCGGCCGAGGGAACGCGGCTGCGCCACGTCAAGCCGCACGGCGCGTTGTACAACCGGGCGGCCCGCGACCGGCGGCTGGCCGACGCCATAGCGCGGGCGGTGCGCGCGGTCGACGACGGGCTGATCCTCTTCGGGGGCTCGGGGTCCTGCCTCGTCGAGGCCGGCGAGGCCCTCGGCCTGCGGACCGCGGCCGAGGTGTTCGCGGACCGCGCCTATCGCGCCGACGGCGGGCTGGTGCCGCGGCGCGAGCCGGGCGCGGTGATCACCGATCCGGCGGTGGTGGCCGAGCGGGCGCTGCGCCTGGTGCGGCACGGGGAGGTCGCCGCGGTGAACGGCGAGGTCATCCGGCTGCGCCGCGACACCATCTGCCTGCACGGGGACACGCCGGGGGCCGCGGACCTCGCGGCGGCGCTGCGGGCGCGGCTGGAGGAGGCCGGCGTTCGTCTCGCGCCGGTCGGGGCGGGCGGCCCGGCCGGGGCGGAACCTTGACAGGACGGCCGGGCGCCGGAGAACGAAGCCGCGGACCGCGCCGGCGGTCAGTGCACCGTGTACGGTTCGGTCAGGGCGAACTCCGCGACCTCGGCGTCGAACGCGGCGCCGTCCGCCGTCACCATCTGGTAGGTGCCCCGCATCGATCCGAACGGCGTCGAGAGCGGGCAGCCGGAGGTGTACTCGAACGACTGGCCGGGGGCGAGCGTGGGCTGGCGCCCGACCACGCCGGGGCCCCGCACCTGCTCGACCTGGTTCGATCCGTTCGTGATGATCCAGTGGCGGCTGATCAGTTGCACCGTCTCCGGGCCCTCGTTGGTGATCCGGATGGTGTAGGTGAAGAACCACCGGTTCTGGTGCGGTTCGACGTGGGAGAATCGCGACGTGACGGCGACCCGGACGCCCCGGGTGACCGCCTCCGACGTGTGGACGCTGCTGCGCTGCATCGAGTCCTCGAGTGTCTTCGTCCGCCCGCGGGCGCCGGCCGTCTGGTTCCCGGCCTTTTCCGGCCGGGACGGGCGAGGGCGCGGCGCCGGGTCTCTCGGCCGTCCGCCGCCTCCGCGCCGCGGGCTCCCCGGCGCGCCGCCTATTGTAAGACGCGGCCGCCCGCGCCGGGGAACCGCGTGAGCCGCCGTCCGTCCGTCCGCCGCCGGGCGGCCGGCGGACCATGATTCCGATCGCCACCCTGCTCGGCGCCTATCGGCACGGCTATTTCCCGATGGCCGTCGACGGCGGCGTCCGCTGGTTCTCCCCCGAGCGGCGGGGCGTGATTCCCCTCGACCGTTTCCGGATCTCGCGGCGGCTCGCCCGGGTGCTGCGCCAGCATCGGTTCCGCTGTACGGTGAACGTGGCGTTCCGGAGCGTCGTCACCGCCTGCGCGGCGAGGGGCGACGCCGACGGCACCTGGATCGACGACGAGATCCGGGAGAGCTACTGCGTCCTGCATCGGGCCGGTCATGCGCATTCGGTCGAGGTGTGGGCCGACGACCGGCTCGCCGGCGGCCTCTACGGCGTCAGCCTGCGCGGCGCGTTCTTCGGCGAGTCGATGTTCCACCGGGTCCGCGACGCCTCGAAGGTGGCTCTGAGCTGTCTGGTGGAACGACTGCGCGGCCGCGGCTACCGGCTGCTCGACGTGCAGTGGGTGACGCCCCACCTGCAGCAGTTCGGCGCCGTCGAAATCCCGCGCGCCCGGTATCTGGCCCTGCTCGAGACGAGCATGCGCCGCGCCTGCACCTTCGAGGACGGCGGCCCGGCGCCGCCGCCGGCGCGGCCGCGTCAGGGCCGCGCGTAGGCGGGGCGGCCCGCGTCCTCCGCGAGGTCCCAGCTCAACTGGTGGACCATCCGCACGATGCGGGTCATCTTGTCGTAGCGGAGCTTCTCCGGCCGGTCCCGTGCGGTGTGGTAGTCGGGGTGCAGCCCGGTGTGCACGAAGAGGGCCGGGACCTCCCGGTAGAGGAAGGGCCACTGGTCGCTGCGCCGCAGCAGGTTCGAGGCGTTGTCGTCGTAGCGGAACCGCACGTCCAGCCCCGCCGCGCGGTTGGCGCGTTCGGCCGCCCGCCGCAGGTCCGGCGACCGGCTGTAGCCCAGGACGTTGACGGCGTTGCGGTTGTCTTCGGCCGACTGCGGCGCGAGACCGCGGAACCGCGCGCCGCCGACGGCGGGGACCTCCTCGTCGCGGCCGATCATGTCCATGTTCAGCACCGCGACGGTCCGGGCGAGCGGGTGGAGCGGCGCCTCGGTGTACGCCCACGCCCCCAGCAGACCCTGCTCTTCCGAGTTCCACGCGGCGAGCAGGATGGACCGCTTCGGGCGGTCGCCCCCGCGCGCCGCCACGCGGTAGGCCTCGGCGATTTCGAGGAGCCCCGCCACCCCCGACGCGTCGTCGTCGGCGCCGTTGTAGATGACGGATCCCTCCGCGCCGTCGTGGTCGTAGTGGGCGCTGATGATGATCCACTCGTCCCGGCGCTCGGGGTCCGCCCCCTCGATCAGGCCGACGACGTTGCGGTTCGGCGCCCGTGTCCGGCGCACCGACGCCGTGACCTCCACCCGCGGTCCCTCCAGCGCGATGGCCGCGACCCCGCCGGGCCGTTCGGCCGCCGCGGTCAGGTCGGCGAACAACCGTCCCGCCGACTCCGCGATCCGCTCCGCCAACGGGCCGGAGACGTGGACGACGGGAACGTCCACGGCCTCGACCCAGCTCGCGAGCCCGTAGCGCGGCACGCGGGGCGGCCGCGGCGGCCAGAGGGCGGCGGTCCTCCGCGCGACCGTCGGGGGCGCCGCGTGGTTGTGGCGGTCGGGGGCCACCAGCACCGCGCTCGCGCCCCGGGCCTGGGCGGCCAGCACCTTGCGCACCAGCCGCGAGTCTTCCGATCGCGCGGCGCCGTCGAACCGGCTTTCCGGGTCGAACTCGCCCGGCTCGTGCTCCAGCATCAGGGCGACGGCGCCGTCGAGGTCGGCGACGCGGTAGTCGTCGTGCCCGAGAGCGGGGGCGTCGATGCCGAACCCCACGAACACGAGGTCCCCGACGGCGCTGGCGCTGGCGCTGGCGGGGTCCGGATGGAACGCTTCCCCGAGCGCCAGGTCCGACGCGTCGATGCCGCTCACCCGCAACGCGTTGTCGTCGCCGAGAGCGGTCGTGAGCAGATCGAACTCGTGGAACCAGGCGCCGTCGGACCCCACCGGCGCAAGGCCGTGCCGGGCGAAACGCGAGGCGATGAAGTCGGCCGCGACCCGGTTCCCGCGCGTATCGGTCAGCCGGCCCCGCAGGCTGTCGCCGGCGAGGAAGCGCACGTCCGCCTCCAGGTCGCGGGCCCGGATCGATGCGCTGCCCGGCGCCGGCGCGGGGTCCTGCGCCACCAGCGCCGCCGCGACCAGCACCGCCGCCGTGACCAGCGCCGCCGCCGCTCCCGCCGCCCGTCGTGTCGTCATCGGTCCATTGTACCCACGCGGCGGCGCGCCCCGGGCGTTCGCGCCGCCGGACGCTGGACGCGCGGCGGCAGGGGTTCCCTCGAGGCGGGGGGAGCGCCGCGTTGCGAGGCTCCCGCCCGCGGACGCCGGAGGAGGCGGGCGGACTGATGTACGATCCCTCCCCGCGATGCGAACGAGGAGGCGACAGATGACGCTGGACACGGCCGCACGGCGATCCCCGTTCCGGGACGGTCCCCCGGCGTTCGCGTTGATCCTCCTGGCCGCCGCCGGCGCCGGATGCGGGGCGGACGGTGGGGACGGCGGCGGCGCCTTCGACGTCATGGAGCGGTCCATCACCGAGCTCGCCGCCGCCCTCGACGCCGGCGAGGTGACTTCGCGCGAACTGGTGGCGGGCTACCTCGCGCGCATCGACGCCTACGATCGGCGCGGACCGGCGCTCCACGCGATGGTCGTCCTCAATCCGAACGCGGCCGCCGAGGCCGGCCGGCTCGACGCCGAGCGGGCCGCGGGGCAGGTGCGCGGCCCGCTGCACGGCATTCCCGTCGTCGTGAAGGACAACTACGACACCGCGGACATGCCGACCAGCGCGGGCGCCGTCGGTCTCGCGACCTCGACGCCGCCGGACGACGCGACCCAGGTGCGCCGCCTGCGCGAGGCGGGGGCGATCGTTCTCGGCAAGACGAACATGCACGAACTGGCGCGGGGCATCACCACCGTCAGCTCCCTCGCCGGCCAGACCCGCAACCCCTACGACCCGACCCGCAATCCCGGCGGGTCGAGCGGCGGCACCGGGGCCGCGGTGGCCGCGAGCTTCGGCGCCGTCGGCATGGGGAGCGACACCTGCGGGTCGATACGGATCCCGTCGGCCCATCATGCCCTGGTGGGGCTGCGCGGGACGCGGGGGCTGGCGAGCGGCGACGGCATCGTGCCCCTTTCGACCACCCAGGACGTCGGCGGCCCCCTCGCGCGGTCGGTCGAAGACCTCGCCGTCATCCTGGACGCCACGGTGGGCGTCGACCCCGCCGACCCCGTGACGCGCCGGAGCGAGGGCCGGGTCCCCGCTTCGTTCCGCGACGCCCTCGACGCCGGCGGGTTGCGGGGGGCGCGGCTCGCGGTTCTCGAAGAGCTGCTCGGCGACAGCGGCGCCGAACGCCCCGTCCGCGAGGTCGTCGAGACCGCGGCCGAGGCGATGGCCGAGGCGGGGGCGGAGATCGTCGACGTCGGCGAGACCGACCTGCGGTCGTTGCTGGAGGATGCGTCGGTGATCGGCCTGGAGTTCCGGCGCGACTTCGACGCCTATCTGGCGGAGACCCCGGACGCTCCGGTGCGCACGCTGGCCGAGCTGGTCGACCTGGGGCTCTACCACGAAGTGATCGACGGGGGTCTCCGCACGTCGCTCGAGGTGGAGACGCTCGACACCGACGACTATCGCGGACGGCTGGCCCGGCGGGACGCGGCGCGGGACGCGGTCGAGGCGCTGCTCGACGAGCACCGCCTGACCGCGCTCGTCTACCCCACCATCCGGCAGACCGCCCGCCCGATCGGGCTGGCGCAGCCCGGCAGCAACTGCGCCCTCAGCGCGATCTCGGGGCTGCCCGCCATCACCGTCCCCGGCGGCCATGCGGCCGACGGCATGCCCGTCGGGGTGGAGATGATCGGCCGCGAGTTCGCCGAGTTCGACCTGGTCCGTCTCGCCTACGCCTTCGAGCAGGCGACCCTCCATCGCCGCCCCCCGGACAGCACCCCGAGCCTGGTGGCGCCGCCGCCGCCGGTGGTCATCGAGGTGGAGACGCCCGCCGCCCCCGGCCCCGGCCTGCGTGGGCGGTTCGAGCTCGACAGGGCCCGCCGCGAGCTGGCCTGGTCGGTTTCGTTGCACGGCGTCGTGGACGGCGACGTGTTGGTCAGCCATCTCCACCGCGCCGTCGAAGGCGGTGGCGCGGGGCCGGTCGCGCACCTGCTGGGCGGGCGCGGTCAGGCGCGGGCGTCCGGCCGGCTGGTCCTCTCGGCTCGAGACGTGCAGAGTCTGCGGGACGGCGCGCTCTACGTCGCCGCGCACACCGCCGACGACCTGCCCGGCATCCGCGCCGACCTCGTCTGGCCGGCGGAGTGAGAGGCAGGTTCCGGCGGCGCGGAGGTCCCGGGGGCCGCCGTCAGTCGCCGCGATGATCCCCCGCGGCCCCGCGTTCCCGCGCGTCGACGCGAGGCCGCGGCAGGACCGGCCGCCGCCGGTGCGGAGCCGAAGACCGGAGAGCCGATGCCCGAAACGGAATCCCCAGCAGCGGCAACGACTGCGCCGCCGCGAACCACGACGAACGGCGCGGTGCGAACGGCGAAAAGACCATGAAAATGCCCAGTACGACCAGGTTGTTGACGAAGACGACGTTCAGCAACCAGCCGGTTCCGAGGTGGAGCAGGATCAACAGGACGCCGAACGGCCGATGCAGGTGCGGTCTGAACCAGGCGAAGATGGCGCAGACCTCCGTGTAGACGCCGCCGAGCAGGAGAAACTGGAAGAGATGCTCGTGCCGCACCAGGTACGGGGCCAGCAGAGGCGCCGCACCGCTCGAGAGGCTCTGGTGCAGCACGATTCTGACGAACCCGTCCGACGCCAGCAGTTCGGGTCCGCTGAACAGCACCTTCCAGAGCCCCGAGAGCGAGTAGCAGAACAGCGGGATGCACTGCGCGAACCAGAACGCCGTGATGCAGCGCACGACCGCGCTCCGCGGCATCCGGTCCGGCCGGCCGGCCGCGGCCGGCAGGAACAGCAGCGCGAAGCTGACGTAGACGAGGAAGTGGTTGAGGTGCGTGACGTTTCCGAAGGAAGCGTCCAGCGCGGCGACGATGAAGAGATGGAGGAAGATCCCGAACCGCCAGACCAGCATCCCGGGGAAGACCATCGCGAGGATGCCGATCGCCGCGGACGCGACGGGTACGACGGGCAGACCGGCGGCGGCGTCCACCCACCCGGCGCCCAGCGCGTCGTTCAGCAGGGCTATCGGCCACACCGGCTCGGGCGGGTCTCCGCGTCTCAGTTGCACGGGGAGGCGGAGGCTCGTATTCATCAGGAAGAATACGAACAGGTAGAAGAAGCGGACCAGCCACACCACTTCGACGGCGATGCGCCGGAAGTCGCCGGGCCCGCGCGGCGGGCCGGGATCGACCGTCATGAAGAGGCGCAGCGCCCTGACCAGTCGAGGCGCCGGAGGGAGCCTCACCCGCCCTCCTTCGGGACCGCCCAGCGGCCAATCGTCTTCACCCGCCGATAGTAGTCGGTCTCGCTCGCCGCTCCCGCGCGGCCGCGGCTGCGAACGGCGTCCCGGACGTCCCGGAGGTCGACGTCGACCGTGACGATGCTGAATTCGACGGCGCCGCCCCCGGTCGCGCGCCTGACGATCGGCGCGATGGAGTCCCTCGCGGCGTCGTCGCACGCACGGGAGAGCGGGCGGCCGCAGAGTCCGACGACCCGTTCCAGCACCCTGCGGTCGCGGACGTCACCGCTCGGAATCACGTAGCGGATTCCGGAAACCGGCTTTCCATCCATCGAATGGACGACGACGGCGTTTTCGGTCCGGTTCCATCCGGGGGTGAACGAGAACAGGGTCCAGGCGAAGAAGGGAAATATCTCGTGATTGGAAACGTCGGTGACCGGTCTCACCAACGCCTGGGACAGGGGTCTGACGAGGGCAAGGAACAGATAGACGACCAGGAACACGGGGATGCCGTGGTCCCGCAGCCAGAAGCAACGACGGCGGCGGCGCACGCGGTCCGCCGGCCGGCGCGGACGAACCCGCTCCGGCAACGCCGTTCTCTCGTTCGGCAGCGATTCCACGTCCACTCCTCGTGCGCGAGCGGCGCCCGGTTCAGCCCGTCCCGGTGCGAGCAGCAGCGGCCGCGGCCGGACCAGCAGTGCTCGACATCATAGTCCTGATGCTCGCGCAGCCACTCGATCAGCGCTTCGGCGGCCCACCGGTGGCCGGTGGGGGTCCAGTGGGAGTCGTGGGGCCAGCGCGCATCTTCGGTCCTGTCCATTCCTCGTGCGCGAGCGGCGCCCGGTTCAGATCGTCCCGATGCCGGCGCCACCGCGGCAGGAAGCGGTCCATCAGAGCCCGGAACCGGTCGGTGTGGCGGCGCTCGATCAGGTGGACGAGCTCGTGGACCAGGACGTACTCGAGGCAGGCGGGCGGCTTCCGGGCCAGCTCGGGGTTCAGCCAGATGCGACGCGCGTGCGGGTTGCACGAACCCCAGAGGGTCTTCATCCGCCGGATGCGCACGTCCGCCGCGGCGACGCCGACCCGCGGCTCCCACTGCGCCAGCAGCGCCGGCAGCCGTTCGCGGAGCCGGCGGCGGTACCAGCGCTGCAGGACGGCGTCGCGCGCGTCCCGCCCGTCACCCGGACGGACGCGCAGCGTCAGGGTCGAACTGCCGGTCAGGCGCACTTCCCGCGGGCCGTCGCGCTCGACCACGTCCAGCCGGCAGCGCCGGCCGTCGACGTAGTGGCTCTCGCCGGTCACCAGCTCCCGCCGCGACTGCCGGGCCTGCCGCTCGAACTCGGCCTGCCGGCGGCGGATCCACCCCAGGCGCATGACCACCGCCAGCCGGACGGCGTCGTCGTCCACGTGCGGCGGCGCGGCCACGCGCACCCGGCCGTCCGGCGGATAGACGCCCAGGTGCAGGTGCTTGATCGGCTTGCGGACCACGCGCACCGCCGTCCCGCGGACTTCGACGATCATTTCCTGATGATACCGCGGCTTCGGCGCCCCGATCCCCTGTTTGCGTCGTCCCGCGCCATTTCCCGCGGCGCCGTGGCCACGGCACGCCGCTCGACGTTGACAATCGCTTCTCGCGTGGGGATACTGCGAATCCTGAAGCCGATGAGCGACAGGGGGACTGAATGCCCACGCGACTGGAAGAGGAGTTCCACTCGGCCATGGAAGACATCTACCGGCGGGCCAACGAAGAAGCTGGCTACAATGCAACGGTGTTCCGACGAATGATCGCCGAGCATGGCGGGCCGGAGACGGCGCGAAGGCTGATCAACGCCCCCACCGTGTCGGATGGCTACACGGCGCTGTGGGAGAAGGGCCGCCTTGACCTGACGGTCGAGGCGAAGGTGATCGAGACGCCGCGGTTCCATGATCTTTTCACCAGCGACGAACTGGAAATCTGCCGACGACGACTGAGCGAGTACGGCTACACCGGTGACTTGCATGCCAAGGCCCAGTGAGTATCGAGGGAACCCGCGCGAAACCGGCGGCACGGACTTGGTCAACCGCATCATCACGAACCCTCGGAAGTGCGGAGGGCGTCCGTGTGTCCGTGGCATGCGCATCCGGGTGACGGACGTGCTTGATCTGCTTGGGGCCGGCCTCTCGCAAGAGGCGATCCTGGACGAGATGCCGGACCTGGAGGCGGAGGACGTCCGCGCCTGCATACAGTTCGCCCGCCGTCGAGTCGACCACCCGGTCCTGGTGGAATGACCGTCTGGGTCGACGCGCAACTCTCGCCAGGAATCGCCCGGTGGCTGTCCTCACGGTTCGCGCTCGAAGCGATCCCGGTTCGAGATTTGGGTTTGCTCGAATCCACGGACCGGCGGATATTCGAAGCCGCACGGACGGCCGGCATCGTGGTGATGACGAAAGATCGGGACTTCGTGGAAATGGTCGAGCGGGATGGCCCACCGCCGCAAGTCGTCTGGATTACAAGCGGCAACACGTCGGATCAAAGGCTGCGGGAGATACTCGGCCGCGTGTTCCGGAAGCCGTCAAGTTGTTGGCGGCGGGAGAGCCTCTCGTGGAGATCAGTTGATCCGCGCCGATCGGCTTGCGGCGGCGCGGCCACGCGCACCCGGCCGTCCGGCGGATAGACGCCCAGGTGCAGGTGCTTGATCGGCTTGCGGACCACGCGCACCGCCGTCCCGCGGACGTCGAGGCGGCGGACGCCGGCGTCAGTATTCATGCTGCGCCTTCACGATCTCGAAGATCGTCTCCGTCAGCGCGTCGTCGCCGCCGAGCGCGCGCCGGACGGCGTTCCGCACTTCGCGTTCCTTGATGCGGTTGCCGCGCCAGTCCGCCTTCCGGACGCGGCGCACCGCCGCGTCGATCGCCCGCGCGGTCGCCGGTCTGGCGTCGCCGCCGGCGGCGTCCGGTCCGCCGTTTCCCCGCTCCCGCGCCACCGACGCCCCGCCGCGATCCTCCGGCGCTGCGCCGGACGGCAGGTTGTCGAACAGCGCCCGCCGCGCGGCGGTGTCGATGCCCAGCGGATACCGGCCGTCCGGCACCCGGATCTGCCGGGTCAGGGCGACGATCTCCGCCAGGTACGAGCGGTAGTCGAGCGCTTCCTGCTTCCGCCGGCGGATCAGGGCGTCGAGCAGTCCCGACATCTTCTCGTAGTACTTCGGGTTGATCGCCGTCTCGTCGAGGAGGACCCGCCGGACGTTGTTCTCGATCGTCTCGGCCGCCGCCCGCGGATCGCGCCGGATGCCGTCGGGCAGCGCGTCGATCGCCTTCTCGCCGCGCTCGACGACGAGCTCGACCAGCGTCAGGTCGTCGAAGGCCGACAGCCGCTCGCTCTCCTCGGCCCGGACGTAGGTGTCGAGCAGATGCCGCATGGCCGGCTCGTACAGCTTCAGGTCGACGTAGTCGCCGCTCGCCAGCCGGACCTCGGTGCGCACCTTCTCGTAGTGGTCCACCTCGGCGCGGATCGCCTGCGTCTCGGCCTCGGAATAGCCGGCCTCCGGCATTTCGTTGGCGAGGCCCGCCCAGGCCCGCAGCAGCGACGCGACGAGCGCGTAGAGCGCCGCCCGCTTGCGTTCGTTCGCCGCGAGCCCGGCCGCATCGTCGCCGCAGAAGAAGCGCAGGCAGGCGGCGGTGTCGCGCGGCGGCTCGACCGGCTCGTACAGCGCCTTGACCTGCTCGCGGACCTCCTCGAGGCGTTCGCGGCCCTTCCGCAGCCGGTCTTCGAGCAACCCCGCGACGTCGGCCGCGTCGTATCCGTCGAACGCCTCGCCGGTGTAGTCGCGGATCGACCGCTCCAGCGACCGGAACAGGTCCTTGTAGTCGATGACGCGGCCGTATTCCTTGTCGTCGCCGTCGAGGCGGTTGACCCGGCAGATCGCCTGGAACAGGCCGTGGTCGCGCATCTGCTTGTCGATGTAGAGACAGGTGGCCGACGGGGCGTCGAAGCCGGTCAGCAGCTTGTCCACGACGATCAGCAGCTTCATCCGTCCCGGCTCTTCGACGAAGCGGCGCTTGACCTCCTGCTCGAAGCGCTCCACCTTGCGCAGCGCCGTCTCTTCCGGCTCGTCGAAGTGCGCCGCGAGCATCTTCCGGTACGCGTCGTAGCGGCGCAGCTTCTCGGTGATCCCCTCGCCGGTCTCCTCGCCCTTGACGTCCGCGACGGCCGGCCGGTACGACGTGACGACGGCGCACTTGCCCCGCAGGTCGGTCCCGTCGAACATCTCGAAGAGGCGGCAGGCCGAGTGGATGCTGTCGGAGACGAGCAGGGCGTTGCCGCGTCCGCTCCGGAGCCGGGGGTGGGTCTCCACGTCGATCAGGACGTCGTCGACGATCCGCGCCAGCCGGTCGCGCGCGCTCAGCACCTTCCGCATCGTGCCCCAGCGCCGCCGCAGCCGCGCCTTCGCGACGTCGGTCAGTCCGCGGGTCTTGAGGTCGAACCAGCGGTCGATCCGGTCCTGGGAAGTCAGGTTCTGATCGACGTCGCGCGCCTCGTAGCGCAGGTCGAGCACCACGCCGTCGCCCACCGCCTCGTCGTACTTGTAGGTGTGAATGTAAGGGCCGAAGACCTCGATGCTGCGCTGCTTGTCGCTCTTCAGCAGCGGCGTGCCGGTGAAGCCGATCAGCATCGCGCCCGGCAGCAGCTCGGCCATCGCCGCGTGCAGCTTCCCGGACTGGGTGCGGTGGCACTCGTCGACGAAGACGAAGACTTCGCCGGCGGCGCGGAAGCGCGCGGGCGCGTGGCGGCGGAGGTCGGCGACGAACGCGTCGACGTCGCCTTCCTCCGCCGCGCCGAACTTCTGGATCAGCGAGCCGACCAGCCAGTCTTCGCCGGCGCCGAGCGCGTCCACCAGATCCGCGCCGCTGCGGGTGCGGCGGATCCGCTCGCCGACGCCCTGGAAGACCTGCTCGATCTGCTCGTCGAGCTCGGTGCGGTCGGTGACGACGAGGACCCGGCCGTTCGGGACGTGCTCGCGGATCCACTGCGCCAGCCAGACCATGGTCAGGCTCTTGCCGCTGCCCTGGGTGTGCCAGACGATGCCGCCCTCGCGCCGCCGGACGCGCGCCTGCGCCGCCCGCACGCCGAAGTACTGGTTGTGGCGGCAGGTCTTGCGGACGCCGGCGTCGAAGACCGTGAAGTCGTGCGCCATCTCCAGCAGCCGCTCGCGCGCGCAGAGCTGGCCGAGCGCGCGCAGCAGCGGGTTGCCGCCGGCCGCGGGGCGGGCGTCGGCCTCCTTCCACCGCAGCCAGTGCTTCTCCGGCGTCCCGATCGCGCCGTAGCGCAGCCCCTCGGTGTCGTTGCCCGCCAGCAGAAGCTGCACGGTGGCGTAGAACGGGCGGATGAACTCCGGCCGCTGGGCGTCGAGGCTCTGGCGGATGCCCTCGGCCACCGACACCGTGGAGCGCTTCAGCTCCAGCACCGCGAAGGCGATGCCGTTGACGTAGAGCACGAGGTCCGGCCGCCGGTCGTTCGCGCCGGCGACGGTCACCTCTTCGGCGAAGGAGAAGTCGTTGGCGCCGGGGTTCGACCAGTCGACCAGCCGAACCGTCACGCGCGGCGCGCCCGCCGCCGGCTGCACCTTCACCCCGTAGCGCAGCAGGCCGTAGACCGCGCGGTTGGCGTCGTACAGGGTCGTGCCGCCGCCGACCGCGGCAGCCTTGCGCAGCTCGCGGACGGCGCGGCCGGCGGTCCGTTCGTCGTGGCCCTGACGCGCAAGAAAGGCGGCGAGCAGCGTTTCCTCGACGTTGGCGTTGACAGAGCGGCGCTTCCAGTCGCCGAGCCGCGCGTAGCCGAGCGCGTCGTCGAGGAACGCGGCGACGCGCTGCTGCGTGCGGATCTCCCGCTCGCCGACCGGACTCATGGCGCGACCGTCCTGCGCTCCCGCGTTCCCCGTCCCGTGGGCGCCGCCGCCGGCTTCCGCATCGCTTCCGCCTTCCGCGCTCATTCCGAACGCCACTGCGCCAGCGCGGTCTCCAGGTCCTTCACCAGGGGTTGCACGTCGCTTTCCCTGCGCGCCGCCTCCAGCCTGGCCACGAGCCGGCAGACGTCCGGGGGCTCCCACCCCAGGGGTTCGGACAGTCCCCGCAGCTTGGCCCTGGCGATCTCCGCCGGCCGGTCCGACGCCGCATCGTAGACCGCGTCCAGCCGGTCCATCCTCCCCGACAGGTCGTCCGGATCGACGCCCAGCTCCGGCGCGGCGGCCCCGGCGCGCCGCCGCAGCCGGTCCCACACCCAGACCTCCGGCGCAGCGCGGCCGGGAAGGAACAACACCGGGACGTCCGCCCCGGCCGCCCGCCGAATCCGCTGTTCGACGTCGCCGCCGCGCTTGTCGCCGTCGACGACGAAGACGAAGTTTCCGATCCGTCCGAACTTCCGGAACGCGGCCGCGTGCATCGGAAACTCCTCGGCGCCGGCGTCCCGGCCGATGCGGACCGCTTCCCGGCGGAATCCCCGCCTCGTCAGCAGGTGGTCGAACACCCCTTGCAGCAGGCCCTCCGCCGCGTCGTCCTCGCACAGCAGGTTGAGCGCCTCGCCGGCGCGGCCGTACAGCGCGTCCTGCACGATGTCGCGCCAGGGGCGGCGCACCGAGACCCGGCCGGTCCCGTCGCGGTCCAGAAAGATCCTTCCGTAGAACGGCACCGACTCCAGCACGATCGGGCTGTGCGTGGTCACCACGATCTGCAGATCGTGGCTCAGGGCGAGCTGCTGCAGCTGCAGCATCAGAAGTTGCTGCACCCACGGATGCAGCCCCGCCTCGACGTCGTCGATCAGCACCAGCGCCCCGTCGGCGTGGGCGATTTCCTGCGACAGACGCAGGACCGCGCGCTCGCCGGCGGCCATGTGCAGTTCCGAATAGGCCGCCCCGCCCTCCTGCACGGCGAAAAGCAGCCTTCTGCCGTCGTCGGAGAGATCGACCACCTCCGCGTACCGGAAGGGCAGCATCCGCTGCGCGAACTCGATTTGCCACGACGTGAGCGGCGTCTCCCGCGCCGCGGCGCCCAGGCGCGGCCCGCCGGCCCCGCGGCGCGCGCCGGCCGGGGCGCCGAGGTGGTCGAGCGTCCGCAGAAAGACCGGCCGCTCCGGCTGGGCGGCGCCCCTGCGCCCGAGAAAGCTCCGGCTCCAACCCCTGGTGCGCCGCCACCGCATAGCCGTGCGGCCGTCGGACGTCGAGTAGTCGAACTCGATGGCCGCCTCGCCCCGCCCGTCCGCCCGTCCGCCCGGCTTCGGCCGGTGGTCGGGAAACAACGTGGACGGCGTGAAGTCCCTGACGCCGGCGCCCGGCACCCGGTAGGCGCAGGCGGCGGCGAAGAGCACCGTCGACTTGCCGCTGGCGTTGCCGCCGGCGACGACGCTCACCGGGTAGTCGAAGCTCACCCGGAGGTCGTCGATGCCCCGGATGCCTTGCAGCCGGACCCCGGACAGGAAGTGCGGCACGTGGGGCTTCTTCCCCTGCAACTGCCCCCAGAGCTTCCTGAAGCGCCGCTCGATCATCGCCGGCCCTCCCGCCGCCCGCGCTCGCTGACGTCTCCGCGGCCGCCGCTCACTTTACCGCCTTGTCTCTCATGGAGAATCCCGGGTGCAATCTGTCCAACACCGCCTTGCCTCTGGCGGTCATCCGGTACTTCTGCAAGGGGCTCCTCGGCTTGCCGGGAATGGTCATTTCCAGCAGTCCCCGGTTCAGGAGCCGCTCCAGCCGTCTTCTGAAATCGCCCGTCCGACGCGGATAGCCCGCGGCTGCCTGCAGATCTTCACCGGGAACGGCCTCCCGGCCGCAGGCTCGCAGCATGGCGGCGTCCTTGGTCGACAGTATCGCTTGGCCCTCGTCTTGGCCCTGCTTGGCCCTTGCTTGGCCCTGCTTGGCCTCAGCTTGGCCCTCGACATGGCCTGCTTGCCCCCCGGCTTGGCCCTCAGCCTGGACCTTCTTGGCCCCTTCTTGGCCCCCTGCTTGGCCCGCTTGGCCCCCGGCTTGGCCCGGAAGCGCTGCCCGGCGAACGGTCGTCACGAATCCATCGGTGACGGCGAACTCCGGCTCCGGGAGGCCCGCCGCGGCGCACCGGCGGATCATGTCCAGCGTCCCCGTTCCCATCCGTTCGACGTATTCGGCGAGGTACAAGGGCTCCGCCAGCAAGGGGTTGCCGGGCGCCGAGTTGTGCGCAACGCGCAGATCCTCCAGGGTCAGCGGCGGCGCCAGCCGTCCGGGGTTCCGCACCTCCAGCCGGTCCGAGAAAAGCATCACCTGCACGCTGCCGTTGCTCGTATAGTCGCGGTGCGCCACCGCGTTGACGACGGCCTCGGTGACGACCTCCGGAGGGATCTCGTAAGTCCGGGGCGCGCGGGCGCTCTCCGACCGCGTACCCACCCTTCTGTCGATCTTGCCGAGCACGAAGTCCACGGCCTGATCGACCAGTTGGAACACCGTGCCCTTGTAGACCTGGTACGAGGGGATCGGCTTCTCGACCTCCGTTCCGTGAAAGTGCGCGCACTTGATCTCGGAGGAGATCAGAAACCGTTGGGGCGACTTCCCGAACAACAATACGGCGGCGTTCGTCAACCGCCCCTTGTTCAGCAGGTTCAGATGTTTCAGCAGTCCCTCGGGGGGGACGTCTTCCGGCAGCGGGAACTTTCTGGCCCTGCGCGCGATGCGGACGAAGAGGGTCATCCACTCGGGGTCGAGATCGTCCAGCGCCGCGCCCTCGCAAGCCGTCGCGTCGAACGGCCCCCGGCGGAGAAGCTCCCTGACTTCCAGGTACTCGACCAGCGCCGCATAGAGCGCGGTCTTCAATTCTTCGGACGTATTGAAGCGCTTTCGGATCAGCCCGGCCTGAGCCTTGTCGATCAACGCCCGCATCTTCGGATGCCGTGCGCCGTCGTCGGCGCCCTTCACGAAGACCAGGCGATGCGCGTCGAGAGCGGTCGCATGGTCGAACTCCTGCTCGGTCGGCGAAACCCCCGCTTCATCCTCGCTCCCGTACCCCCAGCCGAACAGCCCGACGTAGACGTCACACCGTCCGACTTCGTCCAGATACAGCTCGTCGGGCCGCCGGCTCGACGCGGGCGCGTCCTCGAACAGGAACACGTCGAAGAAGCGCCGCAGAAGCGCATCCTCGCGCACGTAGTCGCGCAACGCCTCGCGCTCCTGCGCGAACTCGCTCTGCACGCTGCTGACGAAGATTCTGACGGGCGTCATGGTCTGGATGAGACGTCGGCGATCTTGAGAAGCGCCTGAACGAAGGAGTACAGCGCGTCGCCGTAGCGGCCGTCCGCGACGGCGAGCACCAATTCACCGTCGCGATCCTCGACCCGGAACGTGGACAATGCGTTGGAGATGATCTTCCGTCGCGTGCCCCGGTGAAGATCGGCCTCTTCCACGTCGTACGTGAGGCGCATGTAGGTGTGCGCTTCATCGGAAAGCACCCAACGCGATCCCTCCTTCTTCAACACGATGGACAGGTGGTCGCCGTCGTCGAACAGGAAAGGCGTGGATACGCGAAAGCGGTCCACGCCTTCGGCCGACAGCCTGATCTTGGCTGAAACCTTTTCGTGAAAATCGCGCTCGATGTTTTCCATGATGGCCATTGGTCACGCCGGATCGACCAACCGGATCTTGCCGGTAAGGAGTTGTTGCATTGCGCCCCGCTTGATGGCGCGAATCTTGTCGAGTTGCCGTTCGATCGCAGCGATCTCAGCGTCCATGTCGGAGAGGATCGAAACTATAGCTGCCTGTTCCGATGGCGACGGCAGCGCGAGAACGATGTCGGCGAGTTGTTTCTTGGAGACGGCATAGACGGAAATGCCTGCCGCTACGCGCGTGAGCGCCGACTTGAATGCCGGAATGTACTGCAGATATGCCTTGAACCCCGCAGCCCAGTGGTACGAATCGCCTCGACACAAGATCGTATGCAGACCGGCTACGATGTTGTCAATTCCGATCCCCATGACTTCAACGCTCTTGCCGAGCCCTTCCAGGTCTTCAGAAGCGTCGACCATGACGAGATCGCCGTCCCGCAGTCGGGAGATGTTGCCAATGCGACTTTCGTCGATGCGAGGTAGATCCAGACTGGCCCGGTTCAGCACTGGTAGGGGGTGCGCATGAACATTCCCGTAGTGAACGTATCCAACTTCTCCGTGTTCTTCGAGATCGGCTCGTGGGTTGTTCGCAGTCGATAGGAACGTGCAGATGTCACCGAATCGCATTTCTTCCCAATCTTCACCGAAGCCCGGCAGGCGAGTCTTGCCGGTGAGAAGTTGCTGCATGGCGCCGGTCTTGACGGCCCGCTTCTTGGCGAGCAACGACTCCAGCGATTCGATCAACCCGTCCACATCCGACAACGCCTCTGCGATGGCTCGCTGCTCCTTCAACGGCGGTAATCTCACTTCCATGGAGGCAAGAGCATGCTTGCCGATCTCCAGGAAAGTGGAGCCGATAGCTTGCTGTACCAGCTTCGATTTGAGGGTGAGAATGAGGTAGTAAAGAAACTCATTGTGCACTTGTTCCGTGCAGACGAGAGATTTGAATCCCTGGTTCGTGCAGACCGAAGACGAGGCGATCTTGATTTCTCCGATGGTTGCACGGCTGCACAGCAGGAGCGCCCCGGCAGGAAGCAAACTCGCGCCGCAACCGGCCAACCCCTTTTCGGTAATGCTTCGCGCTGTTTCGGTCAGATATTTGCCGGGGGCATTGGTGATGTCGGTCGGTGTGCACCACGGAATCGAACCGTCCCAGTTGGCGCTAATGCGGGTGCTCGGTGTCGCTCCGTTCCTTATTTCCGCGATTTCTCCAAGTGTCGTCGTCGCCCATGCTGCGCTGGAGCGGACAGATGGTTGGTTGACGGGACCTCGGTGAACGCTTCGAGTGACGGTTCCGGGACGACGCGGGGTCATTTCTCGTCCAGGATGGATTGCAGGACTTCCGGAGTCAGGCCGCGGCGTTGCGCGTCGCGGCTGATTTCCAGCAGGATCGTGCGCAGCGAGCTTCCGGGCGCCGTCGCTTCCCGCAAGCGCAGGTTGATCAGCAGATCCAGTTTGCGGCGGTCGTCGTCCGAAGCCGAACGATAGACGTCGGCCACGTCGGGATCGACCGACACGGTTATGTGTTCCGCCATTGCTGTTTCCTCCTGGCCGATCTCGGACGGCGGCGGGCACGTTCCGGGGACGCGAATTGGTCCGACGGTGCCGGACCGATTGGGGCGGTCCGGTCGTCCGATGTTGGGGGCGTCAATTGGTCTGACAGTGTGAGAACCAATTGCGGGCGGGGGTAGCGCGCCGTGCTCGCGCAACGCGCCATGCGTCAATTGGTCCGACAGTGTGGGACCAATTGCGGGAGCCTGACCGTCCGACATCGGGGACGCGGGTGTGACAGATGACATCTGTCGATTCCCGGCGGGCAGCTTCCCGGCGGATTCAACAGACAGCGTCTGTCGAATCTCCGGGCAGGCCCGGTGGAACAGCCAGTTGCGCGTCACCAGGTACGTGTCGACGGCGCGGGCGGCGGAGCGCCGGGTCTCGTCGTGGGTTCGCCGGCACAGGCCGACGGGCTGCCCGAAGTCGAACGCCCGGCTCATGGCGCGAACCCCATCCGCCGCAGGTGTCCCTTGGACCTTCGCGCCGAACGCCGTGACTTCGGTCTGCTTCAAGACAGGTTCCCAGGAAAGAACGCCCTTCGCTGTCTGGCGTTGAGCCTGCTGTTGAAGCCCGCCCTGACGGTATTGGGCAGGGAAGCCCACCTGTCCCCGTACACGGCCAGCAGAACGTCGCACACGTATTCCGTCACGTCGCGTTGCAACGTCACGCACTCGTCGGACAGACGCGCTTCCGCCACCAGTTCGACCAGCGGACCGACGCTCGGGGTCGTGAAGTCGGTTTGCCCGTGAATGTGGGCCGACAGCAGTCGATAGGGGTCGTGCTCCCCGCGGGTTTCTGTTGTTCGAGCAGCTTGAACCGAGTCTTGAACCTGGGCCAGTGATCCTCGACGTACTTCAGTACCTGCGCCTTGTTTTGAAACCCCCGGCCGGTATCACGGAGACGATCCCACTCCACCTTGTGATCCTTGAAATACAACCAACCCAAGGCCATGTCGATCTCCGATCTCAACGATGATAGAGCAGGCCGCACCAAACCCAACGCCAGACAGCCGGCCGTCTCGACAATTGCTCCTTGGGTGCCGTCCAATAGCGCATCGGCGACACCGGTGGCCTCTGACTTGCGAAGGTGGTCCAGCCAGTCCAGAAAAACCTCTGTATCCGTCTGCATGCGACGGCAGAGATCAACGCCGACGTCGAGCCCATGGCGCGACACCACCTCCACAAGCGCCTTCACGTTGTCGCCGACGTCGCTCGCCACGGCTCAGATCGCCCCGGCCCGTAGCGGCCACGCCGATGCCCGCCGCTTCACGACGCCGTCCCGGATGCGATGCGCGAGATGCAGCAACATCTGCGGCGACGCATGTTTGAGCAACTTGGCTACGTAAGTGCGGAAAGACTCTTTCGAGTAGACCGGTACGTCGGCGACGGCGACGGACCCGCGACGCATCTCTTTCGCCAACTCCGCGGCAAGTCGTTCCGCCGCATCGCGCACCGTCAAGCGGCACTCGGTCCTCAGAATGGATTCAATCTCGGCGGCGGCGACGCGGCGCGCGTCATGCCTTCTGGTTCGGCTGGAGGCGTTCGGTGCCGTGGCGTCAGCTTCGGATTCTGCAGTGGTTGGCAGCGTCAGCTCTTGACGCCGCAGCCGCATTACGGAAGCCACGATGTCGTCGGGCGCGTCGTTGGCGAGCCAGGCGCATAGATCCTTGATTTCCTTCGCGGAAAGGGCGGATCCCGCCAGCAGGTACAGCCACCGCTTCGTACCGTTCTTCATGGAGCCAACCCCAGCTTCTCGCCTATCTCCCTTGCGACGGCGCCAATCTCGCGCCTGAGACGTTTCTTGTAGGGCCCGGGCTTGTCGGTAGCGAAGCCTGCATAGTCGGGCTTGGCTTGCAACTTCGCCGATTGGTAGATTCGGTGGACCAGCGTCGCCGGGCCGTGGTCTTCATGACGTCGCAATTCGTCTTCTATGCCACGATCGTAGTGCTGCCGCGGCACGCCGTTGAGAAGAATCAGCTTCTTGGGTTTCGGTTCGATAGTCGGTACGCCCCTGACGAACTGGTCCAGCAACTCGACGCCCAGGATCGAATATCGATCCGGCCTGATCGGAACGAGGAGATGCGTACACGCGCGGAGGGCGCAAAGTGTCAAGAAAGAACTACTCGGATTGCAATCGAGTACCGCAATCTGGCCGCCTTGGCGGCATTTGTCCACGAACGCGAGGAAGCGCTTCTCCACCGCGTCAAGCTGGCTGTGGTCGTCCATCAGGCTGTACTTGACGAGGCGAAAGTCTCCAGGCAGCACACGCAAGTCGACATGGCGCTCGTTTTGCTTGTGCCACAATGGAGTGCTGACGTCGTCAGGCTCGGGCGGCGGCTCGCTCGATGTGTTGATCCTGAAGAGGCTCCTTTCTGGTGGTGGCTCCATCACTGCCATGATGGTCTTGTTCCGCTTGCGTATGCGATCGTAGCGGTCTCGGTCGAACAACGTTTGCGAGAGGTTGAATTGCGGGTCGAAGTCGATGAGTAGCGTGGGGACGCGAAATATTCCCCAGACCATGCGAAACACATGGGCGCTGACGGTCGTCTTGCCAACGCCGCCCTTCAGGTTGAGCGTGGCCACGACCGGCCCGACGTTGGCGGCTTGCTTGGTCATTCGACTCTTCCTATTGAAGTGACCGTCCGTGTCCCTGCCTCCCCCCCTCCCTCTCTCGAATTCCTACCTTAACCACGCAGGGAGATGCTTGTCAAGGCGAACCCCATCCGCCGCAGGTGTCCCTCGACCTTCGCGCCGAACGCGGCGACTTCTCGCTCGAGTGCCGGCAGCGGCCGGGCGTACCGTTCTTCCAGCTCCTTCAGGCGCGCCGCGAACGATTGCGTCACCTGCCGCACTTCGCCGTCGATGGCGTCGCGGATGCCGGCGAGCCACTTGTCGTCGACTACGAGGGTCCGGATCTCGGCGTTGGCGAGCGTGGCGTAGCGGTCGAGCACCTGCCGGTCCAAGGCGAATCCGCGTGGCGCGGGCGGCCTTGTCGGCGGCGGTTTCGGCGTCCATCAGCGCGAGGCAACGTGTCAGCACGGCCCGTTCGTCCGGGCCGTTCGGATCGTCGGGCTCGTCCCGGACGGTCCGGAGGCGTTCCTGCACGGCGCCCCGTGTAAGCTCTGTCGTTGGCGTCGGCGCCGGCGTGCTCATCAAGGAACGCGTCGAGCGCGCCGCCCACCGTTTCCCATTCCGCCCGCAGCTCGACATCGGGCTTGCCCTTCATCCATCGCTCGCGCGCTCCCGAGGTTCGCCAAGCTCCTTCTGGACGCTCTCCAGTTGCGCCTTCAACTCCTGTTTCGAGGGGAGGTAGAGCTGGTATTGCGATGCGTAGATGCTGGCGTCTCGCGGCAGGGTCAGTTCGACCACGGCATCGTTCTTGCTCCCGCAGAGGACGATGCCGACGGTCGGCAATTCTGCGTCGGTTTTCACGTGGCGGTCGAAGTAGTTGACGTACATCTGCATCTGGCCCAGGTCCTGATGGGTCAGCTCGCCGCGCTTGAGGTCGATCAGCACGTAGCAGCGCAGCAGCCGGTTGTAGAAGACGAGGTCGACGAAGAAGTGGCTGTTGTCGAACGTGAACCGCTTCTGCCGCGCCTCGAACAGGAAGCCCTTGCCGAGTTCGAGCAGGAAGTGCTGGAGGCGGTCGATGATGGCCGTTTCCAGTTCGGTCTCGGAGTAGGTGGGCCTGTCCGCGAGGCCCAGAAACTCCAGTACGAGCGGGTTCCTTGACGAGGTCGGACGCCTTCTCGACCACCTGCCCCTCGCGGGAAAGCCGCCGCACTTCGGCCTTGTCGCGGCTGAGCGCCAGCCGTTCGTACAGGGAGCTGGCGATCTGCCGCTTCAGCTCGCGCACGCTCCACTGGTTCTGGGTCGCCTCGATCTCGTAGAACGCGCGCTCTTCGGCCCGGTCGATGGTCAGCAGGGTGACGTAGTGGGACCAGCCAAGGGAGAATCGGCCATCGAGCAGGGCGATGACCTCCGCCAGAGGACGCGACAGGACGGCCAGCGGGGACGCGAATTGGTCCGACACCGTCGGACCAATTGCCGTCCCTCGCACCGGAAGAAAACCGGACCGCCGCAATCGGTCCGACACCGTCGGACCGATTGCGGGAGCCTGACCGTCCGACGTCGGGGACGCGGATGTGACAGACGGCGTCTGTCGAATCTCGGCGGGCAGCTTCCCAACGGACTCAACAGCGTCTGTCGACTCTCCGGGCAGGCGTGGAATTGACGAGGACGCGAATTGGTCCGACAGTGTGGGACCAATTCCCTTGATTCCCGTATGTTGTTGATAAAATTGGCGATAGAGCTTCAGGCGGGTGGCCGAGCACCCCTTGACGCCGGCCTCCTGGAGCCGGCGGGAAACCTTGGCGAGGAGGCGGTCGCCGTACTGCGCCCGGTCCGCGCCGCGCTGTTCGTACTCGACGATGTACCAGCCGAACAGCCAGTTGCGCGTCACCAGGTACGTGTCGACGGCGCGGGCCGCCGAGCGCCGGGTCTCGTCGTGGGTCCGCCGGCACAGGTCGACGAGATGCCCGAAATCGAACGCCCGGCTCATGGCGCGAACCCCATCCGCCGCAGGTGCCCCTCGACCTTCGCGCCGAACGCCGCGACTTCGCGCTCGAGTTCCGGCAGCGGCCGGGCGTACCGCTCTTCCAGCTCCTTCAGGCGCGCGGCGAACGATTGCGTCACCCGCCGCACCTCGCCGTCGATGGCGTCGCGGATGCCGGCGAGCCACTTGTCGTCCACTACGAGCGTCCGGATCTCGGCGTCGGTGAGCGTGGCGTAGCGGTCGAACACCCGCCGGTCCAGCGCGGTCCGCGCGGCGCGGGCGGCCTTGCTGGCAGCGGCCTCGGCGTCCATCAGCGCGAGGCAGCGCGTCAGCACGGCCCGTTCGTCCGGGCCGTCCGGATCGTCGGGCTCGTCCGGCTCGTCCCGGAGCGCCCGGAGGCGTTCCTGCGCGGCGCCCCGGGTGACCTTGCCCCTGTCGTTGGCGGCGTCGGCCAGCGCGCCGTCGGCGCCGGCGTGCTCTTCGAGGAACGCGTCGAGCGCGGCGGCCGCCGCTTCCCGCTCCGCCCGCGGCCTCTCGGCCTCGGCCCGTTCGGCGGGGAAGCAGCGGGCGGCGACCAGCGCCGGGGGGATCAGGTCCATCTTGTACTTCCGCCGGCCGATCGCGAGGTCCGGCGTCTCGCGGATCTTCGTCCCGGTCTCGGCGATCGCGCGCGGCCGGGCGGCGTCGGTCCAGCCGGCGGCGGTGACGAGGTCGACGTCGTCCTGCATCGTCTCGTCCCAGTAGTCCATCAGCCGCTGGTAGACGTCGTAGCGGTCGAGCAGCGGGACCTCGGCGAACGTTTCGAGCAGGGTTTCCGACAACTCGCCGATGACGGCGGCGGGCGGGTCGCCGCCGGGCAGGTTGCGGAGCCGCGGCGCGGCGCGGCGGCGCCAGATGGCGAAGAGGTCGGCCACCAGCTTCCGGTAGTCCGCGAACTCCTCGTGGCCGAGGATGGCCGCCTGGACCTGCCGGGCGTCGATGCGCGGCCGGCTGTAGCCCCGGCGGCCGGGCAGCGGCTCGAACAGCGCCTTGCGCAGCGCCGGGAAGACCTGCCAGCAGGCGCCGAGCGCGTCGAGGTCGCGGTCGGGGACGCCGCCGCGCAGGTGGGCGTCGAGGTCGTGCAGGTCCTCCGGCGCGCCGGCGTCGACGTAGCGCGGGATGTTCAGGTTGAAGTCGTTGGCGGGGGCGGCGATCTCGGCCAGCGGGGCCATGCGGGCGTAGCCCGGCGCGTCGACCTGCCGGTTGAACACGTCGACGATGCGGTGCACGTCCTGGGCGCGCAGGCGGTTCTTGGGGCCGTCCTTGCGGAAGCCGCGGCTGGCGTCGACCAGGAAGACGCCCTTGCGGGCGTGCGCGTGCGCCTTGTCGATGACCACGATGCAGGCGGGGATGCCGGTGCCGTAGAAGAGGTTGGCGGGCAGGCCGATGACCCCCTTGACGAAGCCGCGCCGCACCAGCTCGCGGCGGATGCCGGCTTCGCGGTTGCCGCGGAACAGCACGCCGTGGGGCAGGATGATGGCGCCCCGGCCGGTGCTCTTGAGCGACCGGACGAGGTGCAGCAGGAAGGCGTAGTCGCCGTTCTTCGCCGGGGGGACGCCGTAGGCGAAGCGGCCGAACTCGTCGTGCGCGGGGTCGAGGCCGTTGGACCACGCCTTGGCCGAGAAGGGCGGATTGGCGACGGCGAAGTCGAACGTCCGCAGGCCGCCGCCGGGGCCGCGGAACTCCGGGGCGGCCAGCGTGTTGCCGCGCCGCAGTTCGGCCGTCGGGTGGCCGTGCAGGATCATGTTCATCCGCGCCAGCGCCCAGGTGGCGACGTCCATCTCCTGGCCGTAGACGCTGACGCCGTCCGGGGCCCGGTCGGCCGCCTGCAGCAGCAGCGACCCGGAGCCGCAGGTGGGGTCGTAGATGGTCTGGTCGGGGCGGGTGCCGGGGCCGACGCCGACCACCTGCGCCATGACCCGCGAGACCTCGGCCGGGGTGTAGAACTGCCCCTTGCTCTTGCCCGACTCGGTGGCGAAGTGTCGCATCAGGTACTCGTAGGCGTCGCCCAGCAGGTCGTCGCCCCCGGCGCGGTTGGCGCGGAAGTCGAGCCCCTCGAAGATGGCGACCAGCCGCGACAGGCGGTCCTGCATCTCGCGGCCGGCGCCGAGCCGGCTCTCGTCGTTGAAGTCGGCCTGGTCGATGACCCCCTTCAGGTCGTTCGCCTCGGCCAGCCGGCCGATGATCTTGTTGATGCGGTCGCCGATCTCCTTGTCGCCCTTCCGCGCCGCCATGTCGGCGAAGCCGCCGCCGGCGGGCACCGTGATGAGCGCGTCCGGATCGCCGGCGTAGCGGTCCGAGACGTACTTCATGAACAGCAGGGTGAGGACGTAGTCCTTGTACTGCGAGGCGTCCATGCCGCCGCGCAGCTCGTCGCAGCTCCGCCAGAGGGACGAGTAGATCTGCGATTTCCTGAGGGCCATGCGCCGCCGCGCCGCATTATCGGCGGTTCCGCGCGGGGCTTTCAAGCGCGGCGGCCGGCGGCACGAAGCGGAATGCGCGTTCCTGACGCGGACACCCGGACGGTCCGGCGTGGTCAAGCCGGTGCTGGAGAACGCGGGCGACGTCTTCGACTCGTCCGAGTCGTTCGTGCGCCCGGTCAAGCTGTTGGAAGCGGCGGGCCACCGACTCGATCCATCGGCGTCGCCCGCCGGGTCTCTGTCCGCGTGACGCTCTCGCGCGCCGGGCCGGCTAGAGCCGCAGTCCCGCGCCGGGGCCCACGGGGAGGCCGAGGAGCATCCAGACGACGAGCAGGACCGACCAGCAGGCGAGGAACGTCACCGTGTACGGGAGCATGGTGGCGACCACCGTGCCGATGCCGGAGTTCCGGTCGTAGCGCTCGAAGAACGCGACGATCAGGGCGAAGTAGGACATCATGGGGGCGATGATGTTCGTGGTGCTGTCGCCGACGCGGTAGGCGGTCTGGGTCAGCTCGGGCGTATAGCCGAGCAGCATGAACATGGGGACGAACACCGGCGCCATGATCGCCCACTTGGCGGACGCGCTGCCCATGAACAGGTTGATGATCGACGAGAGCACCACGAAGCTGAGCATGAGGGGAATGCCCCCCAGGCCCGAGCCGCGCAGCCACTCCGCCCCCTTGACGGCCATGATCAGGCCCAGGTTGGTCCAGTTGAAGTAGGCGACGAACTGGGCCGCGAAGAACACCAGCACGAGGTACGTGCCGAGGGTGCTGATGGTCTTGCCCATGCCGTTCATGACGTCGGTGTCGTTGCGGAACTTGCCCGTCGCCGCTCCGTAGGCCACGCCGACGACCAGGCCTCCCAGGAAGATGAACGCGACGATGCCGGAGAGGAAGGGCGAGCGCAGCAGCCCCCCCGTTTCCGGGTTGCGCAGGAATCCGTCGGCCGGCACGGTTCCCCAGAGCAGGAACAGCACGAAGACTCCCGCCGCGGCGAGCGCCGCCCGGAGCCCGCGCTTCTCGACGTCGGAGAGCTCCCGCATGACCTCCGCGTCGCCCGCGTCGGCGCCGGCCGACCCCTTGTAGGGGCCGAGCCGCGGAACGACGATCCGTTCGGTCACCCAGGTTCCCGCGGCGGCGACGATGAACGTGGAGACCACCATGAAGTAGTAGTTGGCGGCGGGGTTCACGCGGTAGTCGTCGTCGACGATCCGGGCCGCCTCTTCGGACAGGCCGGACAGCAGCGGGTCGATGGTGCCGAGCAGCAGGTTGGCGCTGTAGCCGCCCGACACCCCGGCGAAGGCGGCGGCCAGGCCGGCCATCGGATGGCGTCCGGCGCCGAGGAAGATGATGCCGCCGAGGGGCACGAGCAGCACGTAGCCGATCTCGCTGGCGGTGTTCGAGAGGACCCCGGCGAAGACGAGCACGAAGGTGAGGAGCCGCTTCGGCGCCGACAGCACGAGCAGCCGCAGGGCGGCCCCGATCAGCCCGCTGCTCTCCAGGGCGCCGATGCCCAGCATCGCCACGAGCACCGTGCCGAGGGGCGCGAAGCCCGTGAAGTTCGTGACCATCCCGGTCAGGATGCGGTGCAGCCCCTCGACCGTGGCCAGGCTCACGGGCCGGATCAGCGCGCCGGTGCCGGGATGCGCGACTTCGACGCCGGTCCTGGCCGCGACGGCCGAGACGACGACGACGACCCCCGCCAGCAGCGCGAACAGGGTGCCGGGATGCGGGAGGGCGTTCCCGCCGCGTTCCACGGCGGCGAGAAAGACGGTCATCGCGCGGCCGAGGACCGCGGCGGCGGCGGCGGGGCGCTTGCTCATGGCGTGCTATGCTACCAGCCCCGTGGAGGAAGTCCGCGCGGCATCCGCCCCCGACCGGGGTTCCGCCGCGAGCCAGCAGCGCGCCGCCGCCGCCGTCGGGGTCACCGCGGCCCGGCGGCACGTTCTGCTCTGCGCCGATCAGACCGCCCCGAAGTGCTGCGACCACGCGCGCGGACTGGCCGCGTGGACCTACCTGAAGCGCCGGCTGCGCGAGCTGGGGCTGTCCGAGCGGGGTGGCGTGCTGCGCACCAAGGCCAACTGCCTGCGGGTCTGCGAGGGCGGGCCGATCGCCGTCGTCTACCCGGAAGGGGTGTGGTACCGGGCGTGCGATCCGCCGGTGATCGAGCAGATCATCCAGCGGCATCTGGCCGGGGGGCGCGCGGTGGAAGAAGCGCGCATTCTCACGCATCCGCTGCGGCCGGGCCGGTCCGGCGCCGAACCGCCCCCGTGAGCGCGGCCCCGTCCGCTTCCGCTGGCGGGCAGGGAACGCCTGTCTGACAAGGCGCAAGAAGGGCGCATGGCGGGCAGGTTCGACTGACGAACGACGCAGTCAGGCGGGGCGCAGCGCCGCTCGAATACGGCGCGTACTCGCCAAACATGCAGGTTTCGGGCCGCACGATCGACGTCCTTGGCAAACCGCGGTTCCGTTATCCGGGCGCACGGACTGGCGCAGTGCCGCGGGTCGGACCCGGGTGCGAATCCTGTAAGTCGTTTCCTTGCAGCACGTTGCGAGTCGCCGAGAAGGAGGTGTCGGGGAGTTGGCGGGACAATTGCATATGGAAATGCGTCACCGGTTTCTCCCGCCCGCGGCGCGGGCGGGAGCCCGGTGAACGTCACGTCTTCATGCCTACACGCCCTGGGGCCGGCCGGTAGTCAATCGGCGGCGCCACGGCCTGCCATCCGCCCGTGACCCACCACTGACCCGGCCGGCGCTGCTTCGAACGGCGTCGCCGGGTCCTGCCTCGTTACGCGGCGGACCCGGCCCGGCCCGGTTTGACAACCGCCGCCCGCGCCGCTACGGTAGCGGCGTGGCTGAACCCGTGCTGCGCCGGAACCTGGACGGCGCGTCTCCAGGACGTGGGGCGGAACCGCGCCGCGGCGGAACCGGGGCGGCACAGGGCGCCGGGGGCGCGACGAGGGAACGTCCGGAGCGCGTCGAATCATGACCATTCGCGGTGTCCTGGCCCCGGTGCCCACGCCGTTCGCCGACGACGAGGCCCTCGATCTGGCCGCCTGGCGCGCCAACCTCGATCGCTGGATGGACACGCCGTTGCACGGGATCGTCGTGCTCGGCACGACCGGCGAGGCGCCGTTCGTCGACGACGACGAGGCGGATCGGTTGATATGCGAGGCGCGCGCGCGGGTGCCCGGCGACCGGCTGCTGGTCGCCGGCGCCGGCCGCCAGTCGACCCGCGCGGCCATCGCGGCCGCGCGCCGGGCGGCCGACGCCGGGGCCGACGCGGTGCTGGTGCGGACGCCGTCCTGTTTCAGGAAGCAACTGACCGCCGCGGCGTTCGTCCGCCACTACGCGGGCGTGGCCGACGCTTCTCCCGTGCCCGTGATCCTGTACAACTTCTCGGCCTTCACCGGCGTGACGTTGCCGGTCGAGGCGGTCGCCGAACTTGTCGATCATCCGAACGTCGTCGGACTCAAGGAGTCGGGTCCCGACCTGGGCTACGTCGGCGACCTCGTCGGGGCGGCGCGCGACGGTTTCAGCGTCCTCGTCGGGTCGGCGCCGACGTTCTACGCCAGTCTGGCGCTCGGGGCGAGCGGCGGCATCCTGGCCCTGGCGTGCGTGCTCCCCGACGCCTGCGTCCGCATCTACGAGCACGCGGCCGCCGGCCGCCACGACGAGGCGCGGGCCCTGCAGCGGCAGGTCGTCCCGCTGGCGAGGCTGGTGACCACCGTCCACGGCGTTCCCGGACTGAAGGCGGCCCTGACCGCGCTCGGCTACGCCGGCGGGCGCCCCCGCGGGCCCTTGGCCCCGGTGGGCGCCGACGCGGCCCAGGAAATTCGCCGCCGGCTCGAATCGCTCGCGGCCGCGCCGGCGGGCGCGGCGCCGTAGCCGGCGGGCGGAGCCGCAACACGGCCGCGGGGCCGCGCGGCGAAGCTTTCCCGGCCGGCTAGAGCACCCGCCGGGCGCCGAGGAAGCGGCTCGCCCAGTAGCTGGAGCTCAGGCGCTCGACCCGGACCTTCCCTCGTCTCGACGGCGCATGGACGAACTGGTCGCCGTCGAGGGCCAGCGCCACGTGCGACGGCCCCTCGGAGATGGTCTCGAAGAACAGCAGGTCTCCCGGCCGGACCGCGTTGCGGTCGATCGGCGTGCCGACGCGGTACTGGTCGGCCGCCACCCGCGGCAGCTCCAGGCCGTGGCGGCTGAACACGTAGTACGTGAATCCGCTGCAGTCGAATCCCCGCGGGGTGGTCCCCCCCCACCGGTACGGGACTCCCAGGTACTCGAGGGCGGTCGCAGTGACCGCGTTCGGCGCGGGACGGTCCCCGCGCCCGGCCGGCGGCGGCGCGTCCGCCGGCGCGAGGTGCGGCCGCGGGAAGGGGTGCGGCGTCGCGCCGGGGCGCACCGCGCATCCGGCGGCGACGACGAGCAGCGGAAGCCAGAAGTATCGACGCATCGCCCCTGTTTGTCGGCGCCCCGCCCCGCCGCCGATAGGGCCGCCGGCCGCGGCGCGTCATTAAGTCGTTGCGCGGCAACGTGTTAGGCGACGCCGAGCGGCTTGACAGGAACACCGGATTCGGGCACAATCGATCCTTTGCGTCACCGGCAACCCGAACCGTGGCGAGACACATGGAGCACACTCTGCTGCTCAATGCGACCTACGAGCCGCTCAAGGTCGTCGACTGGCGGCGGGCCATCAGGCTGTGGTGTCAGGGGAAGGTCGAGGTGCTCTCGGTCTACGATCGCGAGGTGCGCTCGGTCTCGCTGACGGTGAAGCTGCCCTCGGTGATTCGGCTGCTGCACTACATCACGATCAAGCACCATTTCAATCTCGTGCCGTTTTCGCGCGCCAACATCTACGCCCGCGACGGCCACGCCTGCCAGTACTGCGGCCGCGGGTTCCCGCCCGGCGAGTTGACCTTCGACCACGTGATTCCGGTGCGTTACGGCGGGCGGAAGGACTGGGAGAACATCGTGACGTCGTGCGTGACGTGCAACCGCCGCAAGGGCGGACGCACGCCCGCGGAGGCGGGCATGCGGGTGATCCGGACGCCCCGGCGTCCGGTGCGGCCCGCGACCGTGCGCATCGCCGTCGGTTTGCGGGACACCCCCGCGAGCTGGCGCGACTATCTCTACTGGAACGTCGAGCTGGACCCCGCGTAGAAGCCCGTGGCTGCGCACCGGCCTCGGGCCGCCCGTTCCCGCCGCCGCTCATGACTCACGGTCAGGCGTCCGGCCCGCGAATCACGCGCGTGCATCCGCCGGCGGCGGTCGCCGGGGGGCGCATCGACGTCCACGGGCCCGGTGTCGGAGGAGACGGCGGCAGCCTGCCCGAGGCATGGATCGGCGGCCATCCGGCGCGCGTCGTGTACGCCGGCCGCGACCGGGTGGCGTGCCTGGTGCCGCCCGGGGCGGCCGGGGGCTCCCTGCCGGTGCGCCTCGGCACCGCGCCCGGCGGGACGGCCCGGCTCGAAGTCGGCGCGGAGGTCGCCACCGGCGTGCATCAGGTGGACAGCCCGGTCGTCGACGCCGACGGCGCCGTGTTCCTGACCTACAGCGGGACCCGCGGAGAATCGGCGCCGGTGTCGGTGTTCCGGCTCCGGCGGGACGGCTTCCGCGAGCCGTTCGTGACCGGCATCACGAACCCCACGTCGCTCGCCCTCGACCCCCTCGGCCGCCTGTTCGTGTCGAGCCGTTTCGACGGCGCGGTGTTCCGCGTCGACGCCGACGGGCGACGGAAACAGTTGGCGGCGGAGCTGGGGGTGGCCTGCGGGTTGGCGTTCGACGAGGCCGGCACGCTGTTCGTGGGCGACCGGTCCGGCACGATCTTCAGGATAACCCCGTCGGGAGAGGTGTCGCCGTTCGCCGCCCTGCCGGCCAGCGTGGCCGCGTTCCACCTGGGAATGGCCCCCACCGGCGACCTCCACGTGACCGCGCCGACGCTGGCCACCCGCGACGCGGTGTACCGCATCGATCGCGCGGGGACGGTCACCAGCGTCCACCGGGGGTTCGGCCGGCCCCAGGGGCTGGCCTTCGACGCCGAGGGGACGCTGCACGTGGTCGAGGCGCTGGCCGGGGCGGCCGGCCTCTACCGCATTCGCGGCGTCGACGAGGCGGAGCAGGTCGTCGCGGCGCCGTCTCTGGTCGGCGTCGCCTTCGACCGGCGCGGCGGAGCCGTCGTGGCGTCCGACGACCGCGTGTACCGGTTCGAGCGCCTGCCCGCGCCGGCGCCCGCCGACGCGCCCGTAGCGGCCCGTGGTGGAACCCCGCGTCGCCCCGCGCCGCGAGGGGCGCCGGCGGACGGAGAACGTCCGGCGGACGGAGAGCGCCCGCCCGACAAGGCGCGAGAAGGGCGCACGTCGGGCACGTCGTAACCGCGGACGGCAAGCAGTCCGCCGAACGACGCAGTCGGGCGGGATGCATCGCCGCTCGCAATGCAGCGGGGACTTTCGCCGCGGGCTGGCAGGGTCGAGACCTGATCACGGCCATGGCTCACGATCGCATCGAGGTACGGGGAGCCCGCGTCCACAACCTGAAGAGCATCGACGTCACGCTGCCGCGCGACCGTTTCGTCGTCGTCACCGGGCTGTCGGGGTCGGGCAAGTCGTCCCTGGCCTTCGACACCATCTATGCCGAGGGGCAGCGGCGTTACGTGGAGTCGCTGTCGGCCTATGCCCGCCAGTTCCTCGAGCAGGTGGAGAAGCCCGACGTCGACCTGATCGACGGGCTCTCGCCCGCCATTTCCATCGACCAGAAGACCACCGGGTCGAACCCCCGCTCGACCGTCGGGACCGTCACCGAGATATACGACTATCTGCGCCTGCTGTTCGCCAACGTCGGCGTGCCGCACTGTCCCGAGTGCGGCCGGCCGATTGCCCGGCAGTCGGTCGACCGCATCATCGAGATGGTGCTGGACGGCCCGGCCGACGAGCGCATCAACGTGCTGGCGCCGATCGTGCGCGGCCGCAAGGGCGAGTTCAGAAAGGACCTCGCGGCGCTCCGGGCGCGGGGGTTCATGCGGGTCCGGGTGGACGGCCGCATCCGGCCCCTCGACGACGACATCCGGCTCGACCGCCGCCGGAACCACGACGTCGCGGTGCTGGTGGACCGGCTGGTCCTGCGAACCGGCGTCGAGCGCCGGCTGCGGAACGGCATCGAGCTCGCCCTGAGCCTCGCCGACGACGTCGTGATCGTCAACACGCAGCGGGGCGGCGACCGGTTGTTCTCGCGGACGCTGGCGTGCGCGCAGTGCGGCGTCAGCGTGCCCGAGATCACGCCGCGGGTGTTCTCGTTCAACTCGCCGCTGGGCGCGTGCGCCGCCTGCCAGGGCCTCGGCGCCGTCGATGACTTCGATCCCGTCCGCATCGTGCCCGACGGCGCGAAGTCGCTGAACGAGGGGGCGATTGCGCCCTGGGGCGACGGCGGCGCCAGGCTGGTCCGGACGGCTCTCTCGGGGTTGAGCCGTCACTTCGGCATCGATCCGGACACGCCGTTCGAGCGGCTGCCCCGCCGCCACCGCGACATCCTGCTGCATGGTCCGCCGGCCTCCGCGAAACGCCCCGGGGCCGGCGGCGGCCGGCGGCGGGAGCCGTTCGGGCGCGACTTCGAGGGGATCCTGCCGAACCTGCAGCGGCGCTACGAGGCCGGGACGGGAGCCGAGCAGCAGACGCTCGAGACCTTCCGGTCCCTGCAGCCGTGTCCCGCCTGCGGCGGAGAGCGCCTGCGGCCCGAGAGCCGGGCGGTGCGCGTGAAGGGGCGCACCATCGCCGACTACACGCGGCTGCCGCTGGCCGAGGCGGACGCGGCGCTGGCCGCCATCGAGCTGTCCGAGCGCGAGGAGCTGATTGCCGGCCGCGTGCTCCGCGAGATACGCGACCGGCTGCGGTTCCTCACCGACGTCGGCGTCGGGTACCTGACGCTGGCCCGGAGCGCGGCCACCCTGTCGGGAGGAGAAGGACAACGCATACGGCTCGCCACCCAGATCGGCGCCAACCTGACCGGCGTGCTGTACGTGCTCGACGAACCGTCCATCGGGCTGCACCAGCGCGACAACCGGCGGCTGCTCGCCACGTTGGGGCGGCTGCGCGACCTCGGGAACACCGTGGTGGTCGTCGAGCACGACGAGGAGACCATCCGGGCCGCCGACTACGTGGTCGATCTCGGTCCCGGGGCGGGGGCGCACGGCGGCGAGGTGATGTTCCAGGGGACGCCGGCGGAGCTGCTGGCGAACGGGCGCCCGTCGCTGACGGGACGCTACCTGCGCGGGGAACGCGGCATCCCCGTCCCGGCCGCCCGCCGGCCCGCGCTGCGCGGGGAGCTCGTCGTCCGGAAGGCGCGCGCCAACAATCTCCAGGACATCGACGTCGCCGTCCCGCTCGGGCTGTTCACCGTGGTGACCGGCGTGAGCGGTTCGGGGAAGTCGACGCTCGTCAACGACGTCCTGTACCGCGCGCTGGCCCGCGACCTGTACCGCGCCGCCGCGCCGCCCGGCGCCCACTGGCGCATCGAGGGCGCCGATCTCGTGGACAAGGTCATCCGGATAGACCAGTCCGCCATCGGCCGGACGCCCCGGTCGAACCCCGCCACCTACACCGGGCTCTTCACGCTCATCCGCGAGCTGTTCGCGATGCTGCCGGGGGCGCGCGCCCGCGGTTACCGGCCGGGGCGGTTCTCGTTCAACGTCAAGGGCGGACGCTGCGAGGCGTGTCAGGGAGGAGGGGTCAAGACCATCGAGATGCACTTCCTGCCCGACGTCTACGTGACCTGCGAGCAGTGCAAGGGCCGCCGCTACAACCACGAGACGCTGGAGGTCCGGTATCGGGACGCGTCGATCGCCGACGTCCTGGAACTGACCGTCGATCAGGCCGCGCCCCGGCTCGAGAACGTGCCGGCGGCCGCCGCGAAGCTGCGCACGCTGCAGGACGTCGGACTCGGTTACGTCCGGTTGGGACAGTCGGCCACGACCCTGTCGGGCGGCGAGTCGCAGCGGGTCAAGCTGGCGAAGGAATTGTCGCGCCGGAGCACCGGCCGCACCCTCTACATCCTCGACGAGCCGACCACCGGCCTGCACTTCGAAGACACCCGCAAGCTGCTCGACGTGCTGCAGAAGCTGGTCGATCAGGGCAATACGGTGGTCGTGATCGAGCACCATCTCGACGTCGTCAAGAACGCGGACCGGGTGGTGGACCTCGGTCCCGGGGGCGGTGACGACGGCGGGCGGGTGGTGGCGGTGGGGACGCCGGAGGAAGTCGCGGCGGAGCCCGCGTCGGCGACCGGCCGATGCCTGGCGGATCTGCTCGCGTCGTGACCGCCCGTGGTGGAACCCCGCGCCGCACCGCGCCCGCGTGACGGATATGTTACGGTGGCTGGAAGCGGGGCCTCTTTGACCCCGGGCTCCGGCGGGGCCGCGGCGCATGAACACGCGGGAACCTGCCGATAACCGGTTCAGTGGAACGTACCCGCGCGGCGGCGCCCGATGGGATGGCGTCGTTCGCCGCGCCCCTGGAGGTCGCCGCTCCGTGACTGATTTTCAGCAGACGGTCAGACGCCCGGTGTCCTGCACCGGCATCGGGTTGCATTCCGGCCGGCGGGTCACGTTGTCGCTGCGGCCGGCGCCGGCCGGGAGCGGCATTCGTTTCCGCCGCGCCGACCTCGACGGGGTCGAGATTCCCGCGACCGTCGACAACGTCGACCGCCTGCACTACGCCACCGGGTTGTCGCGGAACGACGAGACGGTGAGGACCGTCGAGCACCTGCTGGCGGCGCTGGTCGGTCTCGGCGTGGACAACGTGGTCGTCGAGATCAACCAGCCGGAAGTGCCGATCATGGACGGCAGCGCGGCCTCGTTCGTGTATCTCCTGCACGAGGCCGGACTCCGGCGGCTGGCCGCGCCGAGGCGCTATCTCAAGGTGCTTCGGCCGGTGGCGCTGTCACGCGGGGACAAGCGCATCGCCCTGTATCCGTCGGACCACTTCAAGGTGACCTACAGCATCGGCTTCGACCATCCGATGCTCCGGCACATGAGCCGCACCGTCACGGTGACGGAGGCGTCGTTCGTCGACGAGATCGCGCCGGCCCGCACGTTCGGCTTCCTCAAGGAGGTCGAGATGCTGCGCCGGAAGGGCCTCGCCCTGGGAGGGTCGCTCGACAACGCGGTGGTGCTCGGCGACACCGGGATCCTGAACAGCCGGCTGCGGTTCGAGGACGAGTTCGTCCGCCACAAGATCCTGGACGCGATCGGCGACCTCGCCCTGGTGGGGCATCCGGTCATCGGTCATCTCGTCGCGCACCGGGGTGGCCACGAGCTGCACACCGCCTTCGCCGGGAAGATCCGCCAGGAGGCGGATGCGTGGCGCCTCGTCGAGTCCCCGGGCCTCGACCCCGACCCTGCCCCCGTCGCCGCCGAGGCCCCCTCCGTCGTCGCCAACTGACCCGCCGCGCCCGTCATGCGTTCTCGGTCACCTTCCGTATGTACGCGCCCAGGCGTTCGTTCTCGTAGGTGACGGTGTTGAGGAAGAGGCTCTCGGCCAGATAGGCGCGCCGTTCCTCCTCGGTCATCTGGCGGAGCAGGTGGTCGATCTCGCGGACGGTGTCTTCGAACGTGCGATCGAGCGGGTAGCGGGTGGTCAGCTCCTTGTACAGCGTCTCGAGCATCGCCAGCAGATCGCCGTCGAGCGGCAGCGCGATTCCGCCGGTCGTGGTGATGCTGCGCATGTCACACCCCGAAGGCCGCGAGCGCACCGGGCTCGTCGCCGTGGATCTCGATGAAGTGCTGCGCCCCGGTCATCGTCAGCATCGTCTCGACCCGCTTCTGCACGTTCGCGAGCTTCAGCGTGCCGCCGGCCGCCGCCGACTTGCGGTACAGGTCCATCAGGCATCCGATGGAGGCGCTGTCGACGTAGACGACCGGCGCCAGATCGATGAGGACGTTGGGGGCGCCGGCGTCGATCATCGTCGTGACCGCGTTCGCGAACGTCGGCAACAGGGGGTACATCAGCCGCGTCTCGCCGACGCGGACGACGGCGACGCCGCCGGTCTGCTCGGTGGTGAGCTTCATGGGGTCACTCCTGGCCGCGGGCCTGACCGCTCCGCCGCTCCGATTCGGCGGTCAGGCGGCGGATCTGCCGGGCCAGCTCGCGCCGGCCGCGGTTGATCCGCGATTTCACGGTGCCTTCCGGCAGGGCCAGCCGTCGGGCGATGTCCCGGTAGGACCGCTCCTGAACGTCGCGCATCTCGACCGCGGTGCGCAAGGTCTCGGGGAGCCGGGCCAGGGCCCGATGCAGCAGCTTCCGGCGGTCTTCCCGTTCGAGGGCGGCGAAGGCGTCCGGGGGCGACGTCGGTTGAGCCTGGCGCCGGCCGCGGCGCCGGCGTTCGATGCCTTCGCGGCTCGCGGAGGCGAGGTCTTCCACGTCCCTGCTCCGGTCCACCAGCTCGCGTTCCTTCCGCACGCTGCGGTAGTGGTCTATGCACAGGTTGCGGCTGACGCTGACGAGCCAGGTCTGGAAGTTGGCGCGCCGGTCGAAGGTGTCCAGGGCCTTGAAGATTTTCAGGAAGATGTCCTGGGCGAGGTCTTCCGCGAGGTCGTGCCGCCCCGTGAACTTGTAGGCGACGTTGAAGACCCGGCGCCAGTGCTGGGTGAAGATGCGGTCCCAGGCGCGCGCGTCCCCCGCGAGACACCGTTCAATCAGCGCGTCGGTCGATTCGGATGACGGGGACGCGGAGCTCGCGAGCATGGGTCGCCGACCGGCTGACGCCAGCATAGCACGGCACGCGGTCAACCGCGCCGCCGGCCCCCGCGCGGCGGGCGAGGCCGCCGACGACACCGCGCTGCACGAGCTGGTAGGCGATGACGGTGATGAACAGGTGGCCGTCGGCCCGCCGGGGCTTGTGGTGGTAGATGGGGCGCAGGCCGAGTTCTTCGCCAGGCGATCGCTTTCTCCCAAGTGCTCAGGGGTCCCTTTTCAACTGGCCACGGAGGTCCCTTTCATGTTGCTGCTACCAAGCGCGTGGGGACGTCGGGCGCCGACCCCGGAAGGGCCGGAGGCAGGAAGCCGACGAGCGCCGAGACCGGGGGCCGGCGGCGGGTGGCGCGGGGACGGAACCGCCGGCCCGTCCCCCGCCCGGCCCGTCCCCTGCCTACGTCCGCACCCGGATGACCACCCGGCGATTCTGCGCCCGGCCCTGCGGCGTGTCGTTCGACGCCGCGGGACGCTCCTCGCCGTAGCTGAACACGTTCATCTTGTGCAGCGGCACGTCGTGCTGCTCGTACAGATACCGCTTCACGGCCTCGGCCCGGCGCATTCCCAGTCTCATGTTGTAGTTCGGGTCGCCGGTCGAATCGGTATGTCCTTCGATTTCGATGAATTCGGCCTGCCCGTCGGCCTGGAGCTGCCCGACCAGCTGGTCGATCCTGGCCCGCGCCGCATCCGGCAGAACGTCCTGGCCGGCCGCGAAGTTCCCCTGGTCCTCGCTGAGGGTGACCTCGAGGATCAACCGGTCGGCCCGCGCCTCCATGGCGTCGACGCGGCCGCCGACCTCCTCCGCCGCCAGAGCTGCGCCGTCCGCCGCCGCCTGGGACATCTGGGCCGCCTGCCCGGCCGACATCGCACGCTGGTCGACCTCGCCGATCCGCTCCCCGTTCTGCAGGGCCCGCTCCTGGGTCTCCTCGACCATCCCCGCCACCGAATCGATCTTGGCGTCGACCACCGCGGTCTCGGTGCGCACGAAGCCCCGGGTCGCACAAGCCGGCGCCACCAACGCGACCAGCGCCGCCAGCGTCACCACCTTCAACATCGTCACTCGCATGGTCTCTCCCTTGCTACAAGCCGTTGATCCAGTTTTGCCCGTCCCGCCACGTAGCCGCGGCGGGCATGAACCGCCAATCGGTCATCCGCCGTCAGAATCTCGATGGGATGCCACCCCCGCCGGAAGCCGGGCCTGAACGTCAGCACGTACTGATGCCGCAGGCCCGGCAGCAGTTCTTCCACCGCTTCAAGCATATCCTCTCGGGCGCCGGCCGCGCGCACGCTGCCCCCGGTCCACCGGGCGAGATCCGCCAGCGTGGCGCCAGCCGCGCCGGCGGCGCCCGGCCCTCCGCGCCGCGCCAGGACGCCGCCGACCGTGAGCAGATGCACCTGCACCGCGATGGTGCTGGCCACCCCCGACACTTCCTCCACCGTACGGCGGCTGCCGGTGTCCACGCCGTCCGTCACCACGAGCAGCGCGTGGTGGCGGTCGCCGCTGCCGCCCACGAGCGACGCGGTGTCGGCCACCGCGTCGTAGAGCGACGTCCGGCCATACGGCCGGCCCGACAGGTCGGCCGAATCGAACCGATCCAGCTCCGTGGTGAACGGCACGATCTCCCGCAACCCGCTGTCGAACGCGAAGAGGGCGGCTTCGTCGCGACCCGGCTGCAACGCGCCGACGATCGACCTGACGACGCTCCGCGCGTGGGCGATGTTGCCGTCCATCGCCATGCTGCCGCTCACGTCGAGGAGCACCGCGATGCGAAGCGCCGCGGCGCTCTCGAAGACGCTGCGGATGGGGCGTCCGAATCCGCTGTCGACGAGCCGGAAGTCCCGGCAGGCGAGACCGCGGACGATACGCCCCCGACGGTCGCGGACGGAGACGTTGACCGTCACCATGTCGACGCCGGAACTGAACACCGGCGCCGCTTCCCGCGTCACCGCGGCGGCCGTGCGCTGCGCCGCCGGCGCCGCGGGGGCGATCAGAAGCAGCAGACCGACCATCGAGAGCTTCACGCCGAACATGAGGCCGCCGGTTTCGGAGACACCGCGAACGTCCGCGTTGATTGTACGGGTTTTCGCGCCGGTTTTCACACACGCGAGATCCGCCGGGGGCACGTCAGGTTGTGGGACGAGCGCTCGTCGGCGCTGCGAGGATCGTCGATTACGGTGCCGCTCTCGGCCGCACCGGCCTCCGAACGGGGGTACGGAACGCCGCGAGAACCAGCCCCGGCGGCGGCGTCTCACTTTCTTGACGTGCGCCCATCCGCTGGCGGCGGCGAGGCGGCGGTTCAGGCAGGCCGGCGCGAGATCCGGGCGCGGGGAGCGCCGGGCCGCGATCTCGTCCGGCGCCGGGCGCGGACCGGCGGAAGACGACCCGGGCCGGCGTCAGGAAAGCGGCGCGGGGTCGAGGAGCCGCGTTATTTCGCGCGCCGCCGCGCGCGCGGCCGGGGGGATCGCGCACGGCTCGACGTCGCCGGACGCTCCGTACGCCTCCAGGCGGCGGATCTCCGCCACCAGCCGCGCGGCGAAGGCGGCCCGGCCGCGGTCCAGATGCCCGATCAACGCTCCGCCGGGGGGGCATCCCCGCACCGCCACGCCGGGGTGCTGCCGGGCGAAGGTCGCAACGCACCGGCGCATCGCGAACGCCTTGGCGACCAGCAGCGCCGACCGCGGGCGCCGCCCCGCCGCCTCGAGGGCGGCCATGCCGAAACGTACGTTCTCGAGGGTGTTGCCCGCTTCGACCTCGGCGGTGACGGCCGCAGCGGGTACGCCGCGGCGCACCAGTTCGTCCTTGAAGACGAGAGCCTCCGGCTTGTCGAACACGTGTTCGGTCATCGGCCCGGCCCGTCCCGACACGAGGAGGCGCGGCGCCCATCCTGCCGCGTAGAGCTGCGCCGCGCGCCGGGGAACCTCCAGTCCCCGGCTGCCGAACACGAAGATGACGTCGCTGTGCGCCGGCGCGTGCGTCAGGCGCAGGTAGTTCCAGACCGGCGTCAGCAGCCGGGCGTACGCCTTCTCGTCGAGCCTGTCGATACGCATGGTCTCTCCGGCGCCTTCGCCCGGCGGCGGGAACGTCGGCTCGCCGGCGAGTCCGCTCACCGCCATGCCTGTTCCCCGGAGCGGCTTCAGGAGGGCGGGGGTCGGCGGCAACCCGCCGACCGGTCGTGGCGGCGCGCGGCCGCCGACCCGCACGCCTCTCGTCCGACCCGGCCGCGGCGAGCGCCGGGGTCGAACCGGCCGGTCCGTACGCTATGATGCGTGCAGTATCTTCCATCGGCCGCGAAAATCGCATCCGTCGAGCACCATGCCCGCGTCGTCACCTCCCGCCGACCCGGTCGGCCGCCGCCCCGGCGCCCGGACGGGACGGACGCGCCGGATCGGATGGGCGCTGTGCCTTCTGCTCGCCGCCGCCCTTCCCGGCGGGGGTCAGCCCGCCCCCGAACCCCTGACGATCGTCTCGCGGGACGGCCGCCGCCCGCTGCCCACGGTCCCCATCGGCGGACGCACGATGGTCGCGGTGACCGAACTCCTGGAGCCGTTCGGTCTGCGCCTGGGCGACGACCGGCCAGGCGGCCGGTTGACGCTCCTGCGGGGGACGGCGGTGATGGTGCTGACGGCCGACGACGGGATCGTCTCGGTGGCGGGGCGCCTGGAATCGCTCAGCGCCCCCCCGGTGGAACGCGACGGCGCGTGGTACGTACCGACCGACTTCATCGGACGCGCCCTCCCCCTCCTGTCCGATCGGCCGGTGGAGCTGAGGCCCCGGTCGGGGCTGGTCATCCTCGACGGCCTCCGGGTCCCCCGGGTGACCGCCCGCTACGGACGCGCCGGACAGGGGGCGCGCCTGCGGCTGCTGGTCACCCCCCACGTCGCACTGCGCATCGAGCAGGCGGCGGACCGGCTGCTCGTCACCTTCGACGCCGACGCCGTGGACCTCGCGCCGGGCGACGTACCGCCCGACGACCTGCTCCGCCGGGTGCTCGCGGACGAACGGCGCGCCCGGCTGGAAATCGAGCTCGGAGCGGCATTCGGCAGCCATGCGGCGACCAGCACGCCGGGGCCGGGCGGCAGCCTGGACGTGGTCATCGATCTGACGCCGGCGACCGCGCGCGCCGCGCCGGCGTCCCGCGCCGCGCCGGCGGCGCCCGACCCGGAAGGGATGGAAGCCGGCGCCGCGCTTCCGACCCTGGCGGATCTCACGGCGCCGTCGGCGGTCCGCGCCATCGCCATCGATCCGGGACACGGCGGCGCCGACGCCGGCGCCCGCGGTCCGGCGGGCACGCTGGAGAAGGACGTCACCCTCTCCGTCGCGCACCGGCTGCAGGCCGCCATCCAGCGCCGACTCGGGCTGCGGGTGGTGCTGACCCGCTCCGGCGACGCCGCCGTCACCCTGGACGAACGCGCGGCCATCGCCAACAACAACCGCGCCGACCTGTTCATCAGTCTCCACGCGAACGCATCGGTACGGGAGACCGCCGCCGGCGCCGAAGTCTTCCATCTCGGCCCGGCCGATCACGGCGGCGACGCGGGCGCCGGGCCGGACGCCGGCGTCCCGATTCCGGTCGCCGGCGGCGGAACCCGGGTGCTCGACATCGTGCGCTGGGAACGCGCCCAGTTCCGCTTCCTGGAGCGGTCGGCGCTGTGGGCGCGGACGGTCGCCGAAGAGCTGCGCACGCGGCTGCCGATGAGCCCGCGGGGCGTGCAGCAGGCGCCGCTCCGGGTGCTCGTGGGCGCCAACATGCCGGCGGTCCTGGTCGAGATGGGATTCCTCTCGAATCCCGAGCAGGAGGCCCAGCTCGTCTCTCCCGCCTTTCAGGACGCCGTCGTCGAAGGCCTGCTCCACGGCGTCATCCGGTACCGGGACCTCGCGGAACGGGGCTATCCCTCCGATCCCCTCGACACGGAACCGCCGGCGGACGATTCCGCGGAGGCCCGGAGGCCGGCCCCGTGAGGCGGCTGGGGAGACTCGTGTTCGGCGCCGCCGCCCTCGGCGCCGCGTGGATGCTCTTCGTCGGGCTCCCCCGATGGCATCCGGCCGGAGACTCCGCGTCCCCGGTCGGCGACGCCGCGGACGACCCGACGAGCGGCCTCACCGTCGCGACGCTGTTCCACGTTTCCGACGACGGCATGCGGCTCGTCGGATCCCCGTTCCAACTCGCGCGCCGGGCGAACCCGACCGCGCAGGCCCGCGTCATTCTCGAGGCCCAGCTCGCGGAACCGCCGGCGCCGCTCCTCTCGGCCATTCCCTCCGGCACCGCCCTGCGCGCGGTCTACGTCACCGGCGACGGCGACGCGTTCGTCGATCTCACCGAGGAGATCGCACGCGGTCACCCCGGCGGGTCGCGCGAGGAACTGTTCACGGTATACTCCATCGTCAACGCCCTGACCATGAACCTCGCCTCCGTCGACGCCGTGCAGATCCTGGTCGACGGCGCCGAGATCGACACGCTGGTCGGTCACGTGGACCTGCAGCGTCCGTTGCGGCGGAACCTCGATCTGCTGGAAGCCCCGAGTTCCTGACGGACGCCGGCCGAAGACGCCACGGGCTGCGAAGACACGTCCACCGACCCGGACCGTCCGTCATGACCCCGACCCCCCGCGGCGATGCGCGGCCCTCCGATCAGCTCCGGCCGACCCGTCTGACCCCCCACTTTCTCGATCACCCCGAAGGGTCGGTGCTCATCGAGGCCGGGCGCACCCGGGTCATCTGCACGGCGAGCGTCGAAGACAAGGTGCCCCCGTTCCTCCGGGGCGCCGGCAGGGGCTGGGTGACGGCCGAGTACGGGATGCTGCCGCGCGCCACATCGACGCGCACCGCCCGCGAGTCGAGCCGGGGCCGGCCGAGCGGACGCACCCAGGAGATTCAGCGGCTGATCGGCCGCTCGCTGCGTGCGGTCACGACCCTCGAAGCGCTCGGGGAACGCACCGTCTGGATCGACTGCGACGTCATCCAGGCTGACGGCGGCACCCGCACCGCGTCGATCACGGGGGGGTTCGTCGCGCTCGTCTTCGCGCTGCAGCGCCTTCGGGAACGCGGCGCCATCACCCGCATGCCGCTGACCGAACACGTCGCCGCCATCAGCGTCGGGGTCGTCGGCGGCGCCCCCCTGCTCGATCTCGCCTACGAGGAAGACGCGAACGCGGAAGTCGACATGAACGTGGTCATGACCGGGGACGGCCGCTTCATCGAGGTGCAGGGAACGGCCGAGGGCGCGCCTTTTTCCCGCGCTTCGCACGATGCGCTGCTGAAGCTGGCCGAGGCCGGCATCCTCCGGCTGGTCGCGATGCAGCGCGAACTGGTCGGCGCCCTGTGACCGCCGGCCCGGCCCGGTTGCTCGTCGCCACCACCAACCGCGGCAAGCTCGCGGAGATCAGGGGCATCCTCGACGGGCTGCCCATGGTCCTGGCGACGCTCGACGACCATCCCCGAACCGCGGAACCGGAAGAGACCGGCGCGACCTTCGCGGCCAACGCCCGCCTGAAGGCGCGCCACTACGCGGCGGCGACCGGCGAGCTCACCGTCGCCGAGGACTCGGGGCTGGAAATCGACGCGCTGGACGGCGCTCCGGGGGTGCGCTCGGCGCGATTCAACGGCGGGTCCCAGGCGGACAAGTTCGCCGCGATCCGGCGGATGCTCGCCCGGCGGGGGACGGACGCCAGCACCGCGCGCTTCGTCTGCGCCGTCGCCCTCGCGAGCGCCGGCGGCATTCTCTGGGAGGCCGCGGGCGTCGTCGAGGGGCGTGTGCAACTGCCCCCCCGCGGCGACCGGGGCTTCGGATACGACCCCATCTTCCACTACCCGCCCTGGGGCCGCACGCTGGCCGAAGCGACGCCGGAAGAAAAAGCCGCCGTCAGCCATCGCGGGCGGGCGTTCCGGCAGCTCCGCCGCCATCTGACGACCGGACGTGCGGCAGCTCGATCGTGAACGTCGTCCCGCCGCCGCGCCGGTTGGCGGCCCGCACCGACCCTCCGTGCAGACCGATCAGGTGCTTGACGATCGCCAGCCCGAGGCCGGTGCCGCCGGGGTCCCGCGGCCGCGCGGCGTCCACCCGATAGAACCGCTCGAAGATTCGGGTCAGGTCCGTGGCCGGAATCCCCGGACCGCGGTCGGCGACGGTGATGCGGACGATGCCGTTCTCGCCGGCGGCGCCGAGCTCGATGGCGCTGCGGTCCGGGGCGTAGTTGACGGCGTTCTCGACGAGGTTGCGGATGGCGTCGTGGAGTTTCCGGGGGTCGGCCACGACCGTGCCGGCATCCGGGGCGACGGAGGTCCTGACCTCCAGGTGTTTGCTCTCGACCAGCGGGGCCAGCTCGCCGGCCACCGAGCCGAACGTCGCCTCCAGGAGGCAGGGGGTCAGCGCCAGCTCCTCCTGTCCCGCATCGAGGCGGGCCAGCCGCAGCAGGTCGTTGACCAGACGCTCCATCCTGGCGCTGTTCCTGGCGATGATCGCCACGAAACGGCGTTCCTCGGCGCCGACCTCGTCGAGGAGGGCCTCGACCCCTCCCCGGATCGCGGTGAGCGGCGTGCGCAGTTCGTGCGACACGTTGGCGACGAAGTCCTGCCGGACCTGGTCCGCCCGCCGAAACGCCGTGACGTCGTGGAGAACGAGGGCGACGCCCCGCTCGCCGTCGGCCGCGAAGGGACGCGCGTTGGCGAGCAGCACCTTGGGGGGATCGGTATGCAGCCTCACTTCGTTCCCCGGTTCGGCGTCGCCCGCCGACGCCGCCGCAATGACCCGGGTTACCTCGGGATGCCGAATCAGCTCCACGTGGAAGCGTCCGGCCGGGTCGCCGTCGATGCCGAGCATCCGCTTGACGGATTCGTTGGCGATCCGCACCCGGCCCTGCTCGTCGATCACCAGGACCCCCTCGACCATCCCCCCCAGAATGGCGTCGACCCGCGTCCGCTGGCCGGAGAGTTCCTGCACCTGGCGCGCGAGCTCGCGAGCCGCCTGATCGAGCGCCCGCGCCATCACTCCCAGCTCGTCGTCGCCGTGGTCGCGCCCCACCGGGAACGGGGTCCCGGCCGTATAGCGCCGGGCCCGCTCGTTCAGGGCCCGAACCCGCCGGCGGAGCCGCGTCGAGGCCACCCGGGCGACCGCGAGGGACGAGGCGACGGCCACCAGGAACGCGGCGGCCAGCGCCCGCGCCAGGAGATCGAACCGGTCTTCCGCGCCCATCGACGACGCGGGCGCCGACCACACGATCAGCGCGCCGGCGGCCAGAGCGGCCCCGGCGACGGCCATCGACGTCAGGAACAGGCGGGTCGGCAGCCTCACGGCGCCCCGGCGCAGGCCGTCATGCGCTCTCGACGAACTTGTAGCCGAACTGCTTGATGGTCACGATGCGTTCGACCAGGGTGGGGAGCTTTTCGCGCAACCGCCGGACGTGCACGTCGACGGTGCGCGTGCCTCCGGTGTACTGGTACCCCCAGACGTCGGAGAGCAGCAGATCGCGCGACAGCACCCGGCCGGCGTGCTCGATCAGGTACTTCAGCAGCAGGAACTCCTTGGCGGTCAGGCGGACGGGGCGGCCGTCCTCGCTGACCTCGTGCCCGTCGAGGTCGATCACCAGCCCGCCGAACCTGAGGATCCGGTCCGCCCCCCGGGGCTGCGTGCGGCGCAGGACGGCCCGCAACCGCGCCACCAGCTCTCTCGGGCTGAACGGCTTCGTCACGTAGTCGTCGGCGCCGAGCTCGAGACCCTGCACCCGCGCCTCTTCGTCCGCCCGCGCCGTCAGCATGACTATCGGCACCGCCGCCGTCCGCGGGTCACTGCGCATCAGCCGGCAGATCTCCAGGCCGCTGAGCCCCGGCAGCATCAGGTCGAGCACGACCAGGTCGGGGCGCCGGCGCACGTGTTCCAGGGCGTCGGCGCCGGTTCCGACGACGCTGGTGTCGAAACCGGCTCGCGACAGGTGGTGTTCGACCAGCTCCGCGATGTCCGGATCGTCCTCGACGACGAGTATGCGGCCAGGCATCGGCAATGGATACGCGGACGGCCGGGACCGCTCACCGCCCCGCGGGATCGGCGCCGCGGGCCCCTCCCTCGCGTCCGTGATGGCGGACGTCGCGCCCCGACACGATGAAGATGGCTTCCTCGGCGATGTTGGTGGCGTGATCGCCGATCCGCTCGAGGTGCCGCGAAATGAGCAGGAGATCGAGCGCGGGCTCGGTCACCCCGGCGGCGGCCGCCATCACCCCGAGCAGCTCGCGGAACACGCGATCCTTGAGGCGGTCGACGGAATCGTCGCGGTCGAGGACGTCCTCGGCCAGCCCGACGTCCTGGCGCACGAACGCGTTCAGGGAATCGCGCAGCATGCCCTGGGCGATGTCCGCCATCCGGGGGACGTCGATCAGGGGCTTGACCGCGGGATGCTCCAGATACCGGAGGGTCGCCTCGGCGACGTTGATCGCGAAGTCGCCGATGCGTTCCAGATCGCTGTTTATCTTGACGCCGGACACCACCACCCGCAGGTCCGTCGCCACCGGCTGGTGCAACGCGAGCAACTGGAAGCACCGCTCGTCGATCTCGATGTGCAACCGGTTGATGGCGTCGTCTCCGACCAGCACCCGCTCGGCCAGCCGGTGGTCGCGATCGACCAGCGACTGCACCGACGCGCGCACCTGTTCCTCCGCCGCGCCGGCCATCACCAGCAGCCGCTCCTTGAGGTGGTCGAGATCGTCCTGGAAGTGCGGCATGACCGCTCGACGAGCCTACCAGCCCGTGATGAAACGCCCCGCTGCATTCGAGCGGTGCGACGCGGGGGTTCCACCACGGGCTGCTACCCCAGCCGGCCCGTGACGTAGTCCTCGGTCAGCTTCGCGGCCGGCGCCGTGAAGATCCGGCTCGTCCGATCGTGCTCCACGAGCTTCCCCAGCCAGAAGAACGCGGTGTCGTCCGAAACGCGGGCGGCCTGCTGCATGTTGTGCGTCACGATGACGATCGTGTAGCGGCGCTTGAGTGCGTAGACGAGTTCCTCGATGCGCTGCGTCGCGATGGGATCGAGCGCCGACGCCGGCTCGTCCATCAGCAGGACGTCCGGCTCGACGGCCAGGGCCCGCGCGATGCACAACCGCTGCTGCTGGCCTCCGGACAGCGCGAGCGCCGGCTCCCGCAGGCGGTCACGCACTTCGTCCCACAGGGAGGCCGCCCGCAGGCTGGCTTCGACCCGGTCCTCCAGCTCGGTCCGCGACTCGGCCAGGCCGTTGATGCGCAATCCATAGGCGACGTTCTCGAAGACCGACCTGGGGAACGGATTCGATTTCTGGAACACCATGCCGACCCGGCGGCGCACCTGCGCCGGGTCCGTGTCCGGCGCGTAGACCTCCAGCCCGTCGATGGCGACCGACCCGGTCACGCGGGTCGCGGGAATGAGATCGTTCATCCGGTTCAACGCCCGGAGAAACGTGCTCTTGCCGCATCCCGAGGGACCGATGCACGCCGTGACCCGGTTGGCGGGGATGCGCATCGACACGTTGTCGAGGACCCGCGTCCCGCCGTAGAAGCAGCTCAGGCCCCTGACGTCGACCTTCGTCCCCGTCCGGACGACCTCGCGCTCGCCGCGCGCCGCAACGTCGGCCAGGGACGGTATCGCCGGGCTGCGCGAGGCCATCGTCCAGGAATCCGGCGGCGCCGGCGTCAATGCCGATACCGGTCCCGCAGCCACGCGGCGAGGCCGTTCATCGCGAGCAGCAGGGCCAGCAGCACAATGATACCGGCAGCCGCGTTCTCGATAAACGCCGGCTCCGGCCGGGACACCCAGTCGAACACCTGGATCGGCAACATCGTGAACGGCGACCGGATGCCGTCCGGCGCGCAGGCCAGGGCGCCGATCGCGATCAGGGGCGCCGCCTCGCCGATCGCGCGCGACAACGCCAGTATCGTCCCCGTGAGCATGCCGGGAAGAGCGGCCGGCAGCACCTGGTGCCGGACCGTCTGCCACCGCGTCGCCCCCAGGGCGCACGACGCCTCCCGCAGCGACGGCGGCACCGCCCGGAGCGCTTCCCGCGACGACAGGACGACCACCGGCAGCACCAGCAGGGCGAGGGTGGCGGCGCCGGCGAGGACGCTCCGGCCGAACCCGAGGGTGCGGACGAACAGCCCCAGCCCCAGGAGTCCGTAGACCACCGACGGGACCCCCGCGAGGTTGGCGACGTTGATCTCGATCAGGCGGGTCCACCACCCGCGGTCGCCGTACTCTTCCAGGTAGACCGCCGCGCCGACCCCGACCGGCACCGCCAGCACGGCGGTCAGGGCGATCACCCGCACCGTGCCGGCCAGGGCCGGAAAGATGCCGGCGTTCTCGGCGCGGCGGGACGGAAGGCCGGTCAGGAAGTCCCGTGACACCCGCCCCAGCCCGTCGAGAAGGACGTCGGCCAGCAGGACCGCGAGCACCAGCAACCCGAGCAGGGTGGCGCCGAGCCCCAGGGCATGCAGGACGAGGTCGGCCATCCGGCTCCGCCGCCGCCGGGTCACGGGTACGCCTCGCGGTACCGCCCGCGCAGCCAGGCGCTGACGAGATTGAGAGACAGCGTGCTGACGAAGAGCAGCATGCCGACCGCGAAGATCGCCCGGTAGGCGAGGGTTCCGGCCGGGGCGCCGCCGAGACCGACCTGCACGACGTGGGCGGTCATGGTCTCGACGGGCGCCAGCGGATTGAAGGTCAGCCGCGGCTGCCGGCCGGCCGCGATGGCCACGATCATCGTCTCGCCGACGGCCCGCGACACGGCCAGGACCGCGGCGGCCGAGATGCCCGACCAGGCGGCCGGGAGGACCACGCCCAGGGTGGTCTGCGCACGGGTGGCCCCCAATGCCCGGGACGCCTCCCGGAGCCCCCGCGGCACCCCCTGCAGGGCGTCTTCCGACAGGGAGGACACCAGCGGCAGGATCATCACGCCCATCACCAGACCGGGACCGAGCGCGTTGAAACCCGCCAGGTCCGGGATCAGCCGCTGCAGGAAGGGGGTGACGGCCAGCAGCGCGAAGTAGCCGTACACCACCGTCGGCAGGCCGGCCAGGACTTCCAGCACCGGCTTGACGCCGCGGCGCACCCGCGGCGGCGCGTACTCGCTGAGATAGACGGCGGTCAGCAGCCCGGCGGGAAGCGCCACCGCGAGGGCGATGGCCGCCACCAGCAGGGTGCCCGCCACCAGCGGCAGCACGCCGAAGGACTGCTGGACGACGAGCGGCGCCCACACCGTGCCGGACAGGAACTCGAACGGCGGCACCTCGCGGAAGAACCGGACGGTCTCGATGGACAGGACCGACAGGATGCCGACGGTCACGAGGACCGGCGCCCCCGCGCAGGCGCGGAGCGCCCACTCGACGATGCTCTCGAAGCGGTCCCGTCGTCTCCGGGTCATCTCCGTACATTAGCCCGGAAACCGCCGCCGTGCGACCCGCGATCCCTCCGCCCGCCTCCCTCCGAGGCCGTCGGCCGCCGGAGCCGCTTCCGACTCCGCGCGACGGCCGCCAACGTAGTGCGCGGTCGTTTCGCTACCGTGACCTTGCAGGCAGTGTGCTGCCGGCCCGTGGCGGACCCCACGCCGCAACGCGCCCGAAGGGCGCCGGCGAACGCCGAGGCGCTCCGAAATTAACCCTGACGTAACGATCCCGTAATTCATCCGTCACCGCCGCTCTGTACAGTTCGCACCCGTGGAGTTCGAAGGCGGTCCGTCCGCCGCCCGTCCGCCGTGCGGCGGGTGGAACCGGTTGCGAGGAGACAAGGGCATGCGAACACGGTTACGGATCTGGATGGCGGCGGCTCTCCTGCTGGGCGCCGCTCCCGCCGCGGCGCAGGACACGGGGCGCGCGGTCGGGGTGGTCATCGACCAGACGAACGCCATCCCCCTTCCCGGCGTGCCGATCGAATCGGTCGGCGCCGGCTACGTCACCTATACCGACCTCGACGGCCGCTACGACCTGGAGCTGCCGGCCGGCGAGCACCGGCTGCGCATCGCGCTCGGCGGGTACGCCGAGCAGATCGTCGACGTCGAGATCGTCCCGGCCGCGGTCACCGAGGTCCAGGTCTCGCTGACCACCAACCGGTTCGCGGAAGAGGTGGCGGTCGTCGCCTCCACCCTCGAAGCGCAGAGCTCCACCGCGGCGGCGCAGATGATGCTGCGGATGCGCGCTCCGTCGGTGCAGGACAACATCGGCGCGGCGGAAATGCGGTCGAACAACGACTCGGACGCGGCCGACGCCATGAGCCGGGTGACCGGGGTCTCGGTCGTCGACAGCCAGTCGGTCTTCGTGCGGGGTCTCGGCGAACGTTACAGCAACACGACCCTGAACGGCGCCACCCTGCCCACCACCGAGCCGGACCGCCGCGTGGTGCCGCTCGACCTGTTCCCGACGGGCCTCATCGACAGCGTCCAGGTCAGCAAGACCTACACGCCCGACAAGCCGTCGCAGTTCGCGGGCGGCCTCGTCGAGATCATTCCGCTGAAGTTCCCGAACGAGACCGCCTGGGAGTTCTCCATGGGCGGCGCCCACAACAGCATCACGACCGGCCGGAGCGGCCTCGGCTACCCGGGCGCGCGGCCGTGGAACGGGTTCGCCGGCGGGAGCCGCCGGCTTCCGGCCGGCTTCCCCGACCGCAAGGTCATCCGCGGCGGCCGGTTCACGAGCGACGAGCTGGGCTTCCTGCAGAGCGACCTCGAGCGGCTGGGCGAGTCGTTCGACAACGTCTGGGATCCGGTGGCGCAGGACCAGCCGATGGACCAGTCGTACAGCGGGCTCTTCGGCGGCCGCTTCGGCAAGCTGGGCGTCGTCGCCACGCTGCGCCACTCGCAGACCTCGCAGATCACCGACGAGGAGCGCACCTTCTACAAGGTCGGCGCCGGCGGCGGCGTCGAACGGTTCAACGGCCCCTACGATTTCGACCAGACCCGGTTCGCCTCCACCGTGGGCGGCGTCGGCAACCTCGCCTACCAGCTCGGTCCGAACCACCGGCTGTCGCTGGACAACTTCTACACGCACGTCGGCACCGACGAGACGCGCATCTTCGAGGGATTCAACAGCGACGCCGACAACGACATCCGCAACCAGCGGCTCTTCTTCGTCGAAGAGCAGATCCGATCGCACCACGTGGGCGGCGACCACCTGTTCCCGAACGCCTCGAACAGCCGGCTCGACTGGAAGGTCGCGTTCTCCCGGGCGGACCGGGCGGAACCGGACCTGCGCGAGGTGCTGTACGAGTTCGACCCCGCGCGTGAAGCCTTCGTGCTCGCCGACGAGTCCCAGAGCGGACTGCGCCAGTTCAACGACCTCGCGGACGACAGCCTCGAGTTCAACCTGAACTGGGCGGCGCTGATGGAGAACTGGGCGGGGCTCCCGACCCAGGTCAAGTTCGGGACCAGCTACATCGACCGCACCCGCGACTTCCTCTCCCGGCGACTCCGGTTCGTCCCCACTGGCACGCGCGGGCTCGACCTCTCGCGGCCGGCCGAGGAGCTCTTCACGCCGGGCAACGTCGGCGAGAACTTCCAGCTCAAGGAGGAGACGCGGCCGACCGACCAGTACGACGCCGCGCAGGAGACCCTGTCCGCCTACGGCATGGTCGACGTCCCCCTCGCCGTCCGGCTCCGCCTCGTGGCCGGGGCCCGGGTCGAGAACTTCCGGCAGCAGGTCGACACCTACGACCCGTTCGCGCGCGCCGTCTTCGGCGACACCCCGATCATCCGGGCCGAACTCGACAACACGAACGTCTTCCCCGCCGTCAACCTGGTGTACTCGGTCCGGAACGACCAGAACGTCCGGGTCGGGTTCAGCCAGACGGTCAACCGCCCCGAGTTCCGGGAGCTCGCGCCGTTCGAGTTCACCGACGTCGTCGGCGGGCGGGCCACCGTCGGCAACCCCGACCTGCGGCAGTCGCTGATCCAGAACGTCGACGTGCGCTGGGAGCTGTTCCCCGGCACGGGGGAGGAAGTGGTCGCGGCCAGCTTCTTCCACAAGAACTTCGACAACCCGATCGAGCGGATCGTCGAGCCGACGGCCCAGCTCCGGACCTCGTTCACCAACGCCGACTCGGCCCGCAACACCGGGTTCGAGATCGAGGGGCGCAAGGCGTTCGGCGAGTACGTGTTCGTCGGCGCGAACTACACCTTCGTCGACTCCGAGGTCACCCTCGACGAAGCCGCCCGGCAGGTGCAGACGTCGCTGGTGCGCCCTCTCGCGGGCACGTCCAGGAACCTCGTCAACACCATGTTCGAGGTGAGCAACGCGGGCTACTCGGGCCGCCTGCTCCTGAACTTCCTCGACGACCGCATCAGCGACGTCGGCTCGCTCGGCCTGCCCGACATCATCGAGAACGCGCGGAACTCGCTCGACTTCATCTTCGCCAAGCGCTTCCGTCAGGTCAGCTTCCGGTTCGCGGTCAGCAACCTGACCGACGCGCCCTACGTCTTCCAGCAGGGCGGACAGGACCAGCGGGCGTTCAAGCTCGGGCGCACGGTGGCGTTCGGCTTGTCGGTGCATCCGTAGCGGCCCGGGAGTCTGCGCCGCGGAACGAATCATCCGAACCAGGACGGAACAAGCATGCGAACCAATACGCACGGAACGACCCTCGGCGGCGCCGCGGCGGCGCTGCTCCTCGCCGGCGCCGGGATCCTGCTGACGGGAGAAGCGGCGCACACCCGGTCGACGACCTCGTGCCGGAACGTGGACGGGATCGACAAGCCGGTCTGCGTCGTCGCCGGACGCGTCGCCCGCGACACGACCTGGGACGCCGGCCGTTACTGGGTGCTGCGGGGCGCGGTGTTCGTCGACGCGCCGGCCCGGCTCACCATCGACGCGGGCACCGAGATCTTCGGGGAGTTCGCCACCAACGGCACCCTGATCATCGCCCGTGGCGCCCGGATCCTCGCCAACGGCACGGCCGACGCGCCGATCGTGTTCAGCAGCGACCAGCCCATCGGTGAACGGGCGCGCGCCGACTGGGGCGGGCTCATCATCAACGGCCGCGCGCCGCTCAACGTGCCGGGCGGCGAGGGCTTCGGCGAGGGCGACACCGGCGCGTTCGGCGGGAGCGACCCGGCCGACGACAGCGGGCACCTGCGCTACGTCCGCGTGGAGTTCGCGGGCACCGAGTTCAGCCCCGACAACGAGCTGAACGGCATCGCCTTCCAGGGCGTGGGCAGCGGGACCGAGGTCGACCACGTCATGGTGAAGTACAACAAGGACGACGGCCTGGAGTTCTTCGGCGGCACCGTCGCGGTGAAGCACGTGGTGCTGCAGGGGATCGCCGACGACAGCGTCGACTGGACCGACGGCTGGACCGGCAAGGGCCAGTTCATCATCGTCATGCAGAGCGGGGACGACGCGGACCAGGGCATCGAGGCGGACAACAACGGCGACAACAACAACCTGACCCCGCGTTCCAATCCGACCCTGTACAACCTGACCCTGATCGGCGACCCCGACACCGACCAGGGCAGCGAGAGCGACGTCGGAATGCTGCTGCGCGAGGGCACCGCCGCCACGATCCGGAACTTCATCGTCCTCGGATTCAAGGAGGGCTCGGTGGACGTCGACCACGCCGCGACGTTCGACCAGATCGAGAACGGGAGCCTGACCCTCGGCAGCGGCATCATCCACGGCAACTGCGTGGTGAGCAGGTGCGTCGGCCAGTTCCGGCCTGAGCGCGACGACGCCCGGGCGTCGATCACGACGCAGGAATTCGTCGCCGGCAGTCCCGACGTCGCGTTCGTCGATCCGATGCTCGCCGCTCCCTTCGACCTGTCGAACCCCGACTACCGGCCGGCCGCGGCGTCGCCGGCCCTGACCGGGGCGGTCAGGCCGTCGGTGCCTCCCAACGACGGCTTCTTCGACGTCGCCAACTTCCTGGGCGCGGTCGGACCGGCCGGCGGCGGGCAGGACACCTGGTGGCAGGGGTGGACCGACTTCGCGACCAGCTGACGGCGTTCGTCCGCACCCGGCGTCGCGGCCCCTTCCGCCGCCCGGCGGGGGGGGCCGTGCTCGCACCGCTCTGCGCCCTGGCGCTCTCCGCCTGCGGCGCGCCGCCGCCCCTCGCCAACGCCGAACCGTCGTCCGAGGCCCTGGCCGCCGCGGTGCTCGAGGCCCTGGCCGTCCCCGACCCGGACCGTCTCGCGGCGCTCGCCCTCGACGGGCAGGAGTTCCGCGACGTCGTGTGGCCGGCGCTCCCGGCGAGCCGGCCGGAGCGCGGCGTGCCGGTGTCGTACGCCTGGGCCGACCTGCGCCAGAAGAGCGCGAACGCCCTGCGCCGGCTCGTCGCGCGCTGGGGCGGACGCCGCCTCACCCTGCTCGGCGTCGCCTACGACGGCGAAACCACCGACTACGGCGCGTTCCGCGTGCATCGGGAGACCCGCCTGCGGGTGCGGGACGAGACCGGCCGGGAAATCGACGTGCATTTCTACGGGTCGACCCTCGTGCGCGGCGGCGAGCACAAGGTCTTCAGTTTCGTCGTCGACTGAGCGCGCCTCGTTTCGGCCAGCCCGTGGTGGAACCGCGCGGTCAGGCGGAATGCGGCGCCGCCCGCAATGCGGCGGGGGTTCGCCGCGGGCTGCTATAGTCGTTCGGACGCGTTCCGCGGCAGCGCGCCGGTACGGGAGCCGCCGATCCCGCGAGAGGGACCGCCGGCCACGGCAGCGAAGGACAGGTTGCGCCATGACACCGCGACGAGACTTTCGACACACCAAGATCGTCTGCACGCTGGGTCCGGCGAGCTCCGCGCCGGAGCAGATCGAGCAGCTCGCCCGAAACGGCATGAACGTCGCGCGCCTCAACATGTCCCACGGCGACCACGCCAGTCACGGACAGGTGATCCGCACCGTCAAGAGCCTGAACGAGCGCCTGAACCACCCCGTCGCGCTGCTGCTCGACCTCCAGGGACCGGCGATCCGCACCGGCGACCGCCTCGGACATCTCTCCCTCGAGGTCGGCCAGGAGTTCCACGTCACCGTCGCCCCCACCGAGGACCCCGAGGAACGGAGCATCCACGTCGACTACCGGGACATGGTGAACCAGTTGAAGGCGGGCGACCGGATCACCGTCGACAACGGGGTGATCAACCTCGAGGTGCTGGAGACGCGCGAGCACGACCTGCGCTGCCGGGTGCTGGACGGGGGCGTGCTGGGCTCGCGCAGGCACATCAACCTGCCCGGCGTGCGCATCAACCTGCCCGCGATCTCCGAGCAGGACGTGGCGGACATCCGCTTCGCGATGGAGCACGACGTCGACTTCCTCGCGGTGTCGTTCGTGCGCAGCGCCGAGGCGGTGCGCGAAGCCCGGCGGGTCATCGACGAAGCCGGCCGGCGCCCCATGCGGATCATCGCCAAGATCGAGAACCAGGAGGGCCTCGACAACCTCGACGAGATCGTGGACGCGGCCGACGGCATCATGGTGGCCCGCGGCGACCTCGGCGTCGAGGTCGAGTTCGAGTTGCTCCCGGTGGCCCAGCGCGACATGGTGCGGCGCTGCGTGACGGCCGGCAAGCCCGTGATCGTCGCGACCCACCTGCTGGAATCGATGATCGACTCCCCGATGCCGACCCGCGCCGAGGTCACCGACGTCGCCAACGCGGTGTACGAGCAGGCCGATGCGGTGATGCTCAGCGGAGAGACCGCGACCGGCAAGTACCCCGTGCGCTGCGTCTCCGCGCTCGACCGCATCGCCCGGCGCATCGAAAAGGAACGCGGGCTCGAGATGCACCGCGGCCGGGAGCTGCGGACGGTCCGCGAGCAGCTGGCCCGCAGCGCGTGCCGCCTGGCCGACTCCCTCGGGTCGCGGGCCATCGTCGTCATCACCCTGCGGGGCCTGCTGGGCCATCTCGTGAGCAGCTTCCGCCCGCGGGGCGCCATCATCTACGCGTTCACGACCACCGAGGTCGTCCGCCGGCGGCTCTGGCTCTCGCGTTCCGTCGTGCCGTTCATCATCGACGTGTCGGGCAACCCGGAAGAAACGGTCGTCAGCGCCCTCGACCGCCTGCGGGCCCACGATCGGCTGGTGAGCGGCGAACCGGTGGTCATCGTCGCGAACGTCGCCACCGGCCACGGCTACGTGAACGCCATCCAGGTGCGCACGATGGAATGACGCCGGCGCGGCGGCGGACCGGGGACCGGCCGCGCCCGCGAGGCCCGGCGCCGTGGCCGGGAGACGCAGGTCTCGAGTTCCTCGATGCGCCGGCGGGACGGTCCTGCCGGAGACGGCGCGCGCCGGACCGCCGCGAACGATCCGGGTCAGAAGAGACGCAGCGTCACGACGGTGAGGACGGCGGGAACCGCGAAGAACACCGCGAACACCCAGGCGAACGCGAGCCCCTTGCGCTCCGCGCCGACGTCCGCGATCCAGTCGGCGCCCCGGAGCGGGGCGCGCCGCAGCCACGGCACGCCGTAGACGACGGCCACCGCGAACACGTTGAAGAGAAAGTGGGCCAGGGCGATCTGCAGCGCCGGCTCGCGGTTCTCGCCCAGCACCGCGGTCGCCGCCATCAGCGCGGTGATCGTCGTGCCGATGTTGGCGCCGAGGGTGAACGGATACACCTCGCGCAGGGCGAACACGCCGCCGGCCGCGAGCGGCACCATCAGGCTGGTGGTCGTCGAAGACGACTGCACCAGGACCGTCACCACCGTCCCCGACAGAATGCCGGCCCCCGCGCCCCGGCCGATCGCGGCATGCAGCATCCGCCGGGCGTTGCCCACCATGACGGTCTTCAGCGCCCGGCCCAGATAGGTGATCGACACCAGCACCAGCACGACGCCCAGCCCGATCAGCACGACCCCGGCCCCGCGGTCGGGCAGCGGATCGACCAGCATCCCGACGGCGGACCGGCCCGGCCGCACCACCCGGCCCAGCACGTCCCAACCCCCGGTGGAGTACGACCCCACGGACGCGAAGGTGGTCAGCAGCGCCCCGCTCGCCCGCTCGATGAGGCCGAAGAAGACCTCGACCGGCAGGAAGATGACGATGCCGAGGAGATTGAACCAGTCGTGCACGGTCGCCGCCGCGAACGCCCGCCGGAACTCGTCGGGCCGGCCGACGTGGCCGAGGCTGACCAGGGTATTGGTGACGGTGGTGCCCATGTTGGCGCCCATGACCATCGGAATCGCGACCGAGACCGGCAACCCGCCGGCCACCAGGCCGACGACGATCGACGTCACGGTGCTCGACGACTGCACGAGCGCGGTGGCGAGGGTGCCGAGCAGCACCCCCACGAACGGGTTGGTCGCGAAGGCGAAGAGCCGCTCGGCCGCGGCCTCCCCGCCCACCGCCCGGCCGAAGCCGTCGCCCACGACGCCGACCGCGACGAGGAGCAGATAGACCATGACGGCGACCACGCCCCACGCCGCGGCCGGGCGCGGGGCGGACCGATCCGGCGCGCCGGGGTCCGGTGCCGGGTTCTGAACCATGCGCCACCCTTCGAGACGGCAGATGCGCCTGCCGCCGACATGGTACCTGCCTTTGCCGCCGGCGCGCCCCGCGGGACGCCGGGAAAACGGCCGTTCCTGCCCGCGGATTGCGCTTCGACACGTCCGGGCCGGCGCAGACCGTCATCAGGCGCGGATCCGTCCAATCGCCCCTTTGATCCGGGCCGTCCCGACCCGCCGGAGCCGCGGGGAGCCTTCGGGGCCACCCGCCGGATTGGACGAATCCGCGCGGGACCGGAGATAATGACCGCGGTTCGCGGCGGGGTCGCGGATCCCGGCGAACCCCCGCGCCGCGGAGAGCGACCCGGCGGACGACGATCGGCGAGGACGACGACATGCCGCAATCACACCAGTTGAAGAAGCGTCTGCGCAGCCTGGAGAAGCATCTGGCCGAGGAGAACCCGGTCCTGCTGCAGACCGTGGCGAGCTTCCGCAAGCTCGACCGGGTGTGCCACGGCCTCGGCCTCCTCGAGCCGGACGACTCGCTCGCGACGCGCATCTCCTGGTGGCCGATGATCTCGGTGCTGGGAACCTACTCGTCGGGCAAGTCCACGTTCATCAACCACTACGTCGGGGAGAACCTGCAGCTCACCGGAAACCAGGCCGTCGACGACCGCTTCACGGTCATCTGCTACACGCACGGAGACGACGCCCGGGTGCTGCCGGGCCTCGCCCTCGACGCCGACCCGCGCTTCCCCTTCTACCGATTGAGCCGCTCCATCGAGGAGCTGGCGACCGGCGAGGGCCGGCGCATCGACGCCTACCTGCAGCTGAAGACCTGCGGCGGCGCGAAGGTGCGGGGCAAGATCATCATCGATTCGCCCGGCTTCGACGCCGACGCGCAGCGCACGTCCATCCTCCGCGTCACGGACCACATCATCGACCTCTCCGACCTGGTGCTGGTGTTCTTCGACGCCCGCCATCCCGAGGCGGGCACGATGCGGGACACGCTGGACCACCTGGTGGCGCGGACCATCAACCGGCCCGACTCCAACAAGTTCCTCTACGTGCTGAACCAGATCGACACCACCGCGCGCGAGGACAACCCCGAGGACGTCATCGCCTCGTGGCAGCGCGCGCTCGCCCAGAAGGGATTGACGGCCGGCCGGTTCTACCGCATCTACAACCCCGACGCGGCCGTGGCCATCGAGGACGACACCCTGCGCCAGCGGTTCGAGGCGAAGCGCGACGTCGACCTGCAGGAGGTCCACGACCGCATGGAGCAGGTGAGCGTGGACCGCGCCTATCGCGTCGTCGGCACGCTGGAACAGACGGCGCGGGACGTCCAGGACCTGTTCGTGCCGAGGCTGCAGGCGCTGCTGGCGGAATGGCGGCGCGACGTGCTGCGGCTCGACGCCGTCTTCTTCGGCCTCGTCATCGCCGCCCTCGGCGGCTGGACGCTGTGGACCGGCGCCTGGGACGGCCTCGACTTTTCGCACCCCGCGTGGGCCGGCCTGTCCGCCCTGGAGCCGATATGGCAGATCGCGCTGCTGGCGGCCGTGCTGCTCGCCGGCGGCTACGGGCACGCCAAGCTCCGGGGCCAGGCGGCCGCGGCGGTACTGGCCAGATTGGCCCAGCAGCCGAAAGACCCCCACGGCACCCGGTTCGCCGAGAGTCTGCCGCGCGCGTTCCGCAAGAGCGCGAGCGGCTGGCGCAGCATCTACTGCCGCCGGCCCGCCGGCTGGGAGTCCCGCGCGCGGCGCCGCATCGTCGACGTGCTGGCGGAAGCCAACGGCTTCGTCCAGCTTCTCAACGACCGCTATACCGATCCCTCCGGCGCCGGCGGGAACACCGCCGGGTAGGAGTCTGCGCCGTGCTGTCCGCCCTGCGCGCGCCCGGTTCCGCCGGACCGGCCGTCCGCCGCGTCCTCGCCGCCGCCCTCGCCGCCACCCTCGCCGCCCCGGCGGCCGCCGAGGCCCGGACCGCCCGGCTCCGCGGGCGGGTCACCGACGCGCAGGGCGCGGTGCTGCGCGGGGTGACGGTGACCGCCGCCGCGCCGGGGACGGCCGCGCCCGCCGACGACGCCACCGACGACGCCGGCGAGTACTCCCTGGCCCTGGCGCCGGGCGTCTACGCGGTGACCTTCGCGCTCGACGGGTTCGACCCCCGGCGCGAAGAAGTGCGCCTGACGGCGGGAAGCCCGCGGGTGCTGGACGTGACGTTGACGGTCGGCGCGATCGCGGAGGCGGTGGACGTGGTGGCGCTCACCCCCGTCGCCGGCGCCGGCGTCAGCCGCGAGCGCGTGGCGGCGGCCGTCTCGGTGATCGACGGGGACGACCTCGCGGCGCGGGGCGCGGCCTCGATGGCCGACGCCCTCAACGAGCGCCTCGGCGCGGTCACCCTGGAAGGCACGACCACGAACCTCTTCCAGCCGACGCTGCGCTTCCGCGGCTTCACCGCCTCGCCGCTGCTGGGGCTGCCCCAGGGCATCGCCGTCTATCAGAACGGCGTCCGCATCAACGAGCCGTTCGGCGACACCGTGCAGTTCGACCTGTTTCCGCGGTTCGCCGTCGCCCGGGCGCAGATCAGCGCCGGCGCGGACCCCGCCTACGGCCTGAACGCCCTCGGCGGCGCCCTCTCCCTCGAGCTCGCGAACGGCTTCGACGCCGCCGGGTTCCGCGGCGAGATCTCCAGCGGGTCGTGGGGGCGTTACACGGCGACCGCCGAGTACGGCGTCAGCCGCGGACCGTGGGGGTTCTACGCCGGCGCCTCGCGTTTCTCGGAGGCCGGGTGGCGCGCCGAGTCGCCGTCCGAGGTGACGCAAACCTTCGCCGACCTCGCATACCGGGGCGAAGGGACCGACGCCGGCCTCAGCTTCACCTGGGCCGACACGAGCCTGACCGGGAACGCCGCCGCCCCGGTGGAGCTGCTCGACGTCGACCGGGCCGCGGTGTTCACCTTCCCCGACCGGACCGACAACCGGCTCGCGTTCGTGCAGGGCCGCGCCAACGTCGCCGCGTCCGACACCTGGTCGGTGCAGGCGACCGGCTACTACCGCCGTCTCGACCGCCGCACCCTCAACGGCGACGAGGCCGATTTCGAGGTCTGCGGAGACGACGCGCTCCCGGAGGGAGCCCCGGCGCACACCCTCTGTTTCGGCGGCGACGACGACGACGACGACGGCGAGGACGGAGACGGCGGCGAAGACGGAGACGGCGAAGACGGAGACGGCGACGACGGAGACGACGACGATGGAGACGACGACGAGGAAGCGGCGACGCCTCTGGTCGACGTGGTGACGGGACGCTTCGTCACCCGGCTGGACGCGGCCGGAGACGGCGCCTTCAACCGGACCGGGACGCTGGCGGCGGGGTACGGCGCCACCGTGCAGGCGACCGCGGCGGCCACCGTCGGCGGCCGGGAGAACGTGTTCGTGATGGGCGCGTCGGCCGACCTGGCGGACGTCGAATTCACGGCGTCGAGCGAGGTCGGGTCGCTGACCGGCGAGCGGGGGGTCGCCGGGTCGGGGTTTCTGGCCAGCCTCCACGGCCGGGGCGGCGACGACCTGTTCAACACCGCCATCGACACCGCGAACCGGGCCGTGGGGCTGTACGCCAGCAACACGCTGTCGGCGACCGGCCGCGTCCACGTGACCCTCTCGGGGCGCTACAACCGGGCGCACGTCGACGTCGCTGACCGTCTCGGCACGTCGCTCGACGGGACCCACGCGTTCGCCCGTTTCAACCCCGCCGTCGGCGCCGTCTTCCAGGCAGGCGGCAGCGTGTCGGTCTTCGCGCGGTACGCCGAGTCGAACCGCGCCCCGACGGCCGCCGAGCTGAGTTGCGCGGACCCCGCCGAACCGTGCCGCGTCCCCAACGCCTTCGTCTCCGACCCGCCCCTCGAGCAGGCGGCCGCGCGGGCCGTCGAGGCCGGGGCGCGGGGCCGGTGGCGCGCCGGCGCGTGGTCGGTGTCGGCGCACCGGACGGGCATCCGCGACGACATCCTGTTCGTCGCCTCGCCCGAACTCATCGGCGCCGGGTACTTCCAGAACGCCGGCGACACGAGGCGGTCCGGACTCGACGTCGAGGTGGACGGGGGCCGCGGGGCGACGCGGTGGCGCGTCGGCTACGCGCTGCTCGAAGCGACCTTCCAGTCGCCGCTGCGCCTGCCCGGCAACGACGAGGTCAACGACGCCGCCTCGGACGGGGCGATCGACGTCGAACCGGGCGACCGGCTGCCCGGCGTCCCGCGCCACAGCCTGAAAGCGGGCGTCCGGCACGCGATCTCCGCCGCATGGGACGCCGCCGTCGAGACGGTCGTCGCGTCGGACCGGGTCTTCGTCGGCGACGAGGGCAACGACCAGGCGCGGCTGGACGGCTACGGGGTCGTGAACCTGCGCTCGACCTACCGCTTCGACGCCGGCGTCGAGCTGTTCGTGCGGATCGAGAACCTGCTCGACGCGCGGTACGCGACGGCCGGCGTCCTCGCCGAGCTCGAAGTGTTCCTGCGCGAGGCGCCCGACGCCGCCGACCCCCGGTTCATCGGCCCGGGCCCGCCGCGCAGCGCCTTCGCCGGCGTCCGCGTGCAGTTCTGAGACCGCCGCGGCGGGGGCAGGCGTCCCGCCCGGACGTCAGGGGTGGACTTCCCGCCCGCGGCGAGCGGTATACTGGCGTACATGCTCGATACCCTCGAGGTAGCCCGTTCGCTCACCGACGCCGAGTTCACGTCAGCTCAGGCGAACGCGATCACGAACGCGGTGCGCCGCGCCGCCGAGCACGGCGACCACGTCACGTCAGACCGGTTCAAGGCGGGCCTCGCCGAGGTCCGCGCCGAGATGCGGACCGAGTTCACCGAGGTCCGCGCCGAGATGCGGACCGAGTTCGCCGATGTCCGTGCCGAGATGCGGACCGAGTTCGCCGCCGTGCGGACCGAGATAGCCGACGTGCGGACCGAGATAGCCGACGTGCGTGCCGAGGTGGCCGGTGTGCGCACCGATGCCGCCGATCGTGAGGCGCGGCTCATCCGCTGGGTGGTCGGTGCGGCGCTGGCGGCCGTGGCGGCGGGTGTCGGTGCGGTCGCCGCGATGCTGCGCTTCTGGCCCCCCTCCTGACTCCTCGTTCGTTCTGCGCGGGACCCCTGCCACCGAGGCGAATACGATCACTGATCGCATTCGCGGGGGAACAGCTTGGGCAGCTTCATCTGCCGGTCCGACGTCAGCCGCGGTTGCGACACGTCCGACGTGCACCCTCACGCCTTGTCAGGCGCGGGCTGACGCTTCCGGACGGAGGCCGCGGTGGTGTGTGACGAGGGGGTTCCACCACGGGCGGTCAGGGCGCGGACTCCCCCACCCGCCGCGGCTCCTCCGGGGACCGCAGGGCGGCGAGACGGTTCAGGGTGTCGAGACCCAGGTTCCCGCCGCTCAGCACGACGACGGTGGCGCCCGCGGCCGGCGGCTCGCGCGGCGCGCCCGCGGCCGATGCGGCCCGGAGGGCCGCGAAGGCCGCGGCGCCGCTGGGTTCGACGACCAGCCTGGCCCGGCGGAACAGCCACAGCACGGCGTCGGCGATCGGTCCGTCGTCGACGGTGACCATCTCGTCGACGAAACGCCGGATGTGCTCGAAGGTGAGGTCCCCGGGCCGCACCGGCAGCAGTCCGTCGGCGAGGCTCGCCACCCGGTCGAGAGCGACCGGCCGGCCCGCGGCGAGCGACGCGGCCATCTTCGCGGCGCCGCTCGGCTCGACCCCGACCACCCGCGTCTCGGGACGCCGCCGCTTCACGGCGGCGGCGACGCCCGCCGCCAGCCCGCCGCCCCCCACCGGCACGAATACGCGCGCGACGTCGGGGCAGTCGTCGAGGATCTCGAGCCCGACCGTGCCCTGGCCGGCGATGATCCACGGGTGGTCGAACGGCGGCACCATCTGCAGCCGCCGTTCCCGCGCTACCGCCTCGGCCCGACGACGGCGCTCGGTCGACGTCGTCCCCGCGAAGAGGATCTCGGCCCCGAGGGCCCGCGTCCCCTCGACCTTGACGGCCGGAGCGGTGGTCGGCATGACCACCACCGCGGGCGCGCCGACCCGACCCGCGGCCAGGGCCACCGCCTGCGCGTGGTTGCCCGACGAATAGGTGACGACGCCGTGCCGGCGCGCCGCGGGGTCGAGCCGCGCGATGAAGTTGGCGGCGCCGCGTATCTTGAAGGCGCCGGCCGCCTGCAGGTTCTCGCACTTGGCGTACACCGGCGGCCCGCCGTCGACCGGCAGCCGCAGCAGCGGGGTGCGGCGGACCGCGCCGGCGATGCGCCGCCGGGCCTCCTCGATGGCGCGTACGGGAACGACGCCGGTCATGCGGGGCAGTATACCGGCAGGCGGCGTCGGGTCCACGGGGGATGGGCGGTCCGTGGAGCCCCGCGGCCCCTCTCCGTCCTGACCGTCGGCCGGACGGGCGGCGGCAGGTCGAGCCCGTCGGGCGGCGGGGCGCCGGTATACTGGGCGGAGGATGTCGAGCGCCCACGTGCGGACTGCGTTGCGGGTCGCGTTCCTGCTCGCGCTGACCGCCGCGGGCGCGGCCGCGCAGGACGAGGAACCGATCGGACGCTACGTCATCGACCTCCGGGGCTCGATCGTGAGCCTGAACCGGAGCGGCGAACTGGCCGAGCCGCGCGGCCTCCGGGCGGACCAGCTGCCTCCGCGCGGCATCGCGGTCGACCTCGGCGGCCACTTCTACGTCTTCCGGTGGAAGGCGATCACCTTCGGCGTGGGCGCCTCGGTGACGTCCACCTCGGCGCACCGCCCGCCGGCCGCCCCCGCGGAGATGGCCCCCGACCCCGCGGCGCCCCCGGACCCCGCGGAGACGGCCCCGGACGGCGCGGTCCCCTTCGTCACCACGCGGTTCACCGCCGTGTCGCCGCAGCTCTCGTTCAACTTCGGACACCGGTACGGGTGGAGCTACCTGGGCGGCGGACTGGGGACGTCGCGGCTGAACGTCTACCCGCAACAGGCGACGACGCCGCCGCAACGGCGGGCCCGCACCCTCAACTACGGCGGGGGAGCCCGATGGTTCCTCACCCCCAACGTGGCGCTGTCGCTCGATCTGCGGTTCTTCGCCGTCAGCCCCCTGGAGCGGCTCGGCGAGCAGCCCGGGTCGCCGCGCATGACCCTGACGGCCGCGAACGTCGGCGTCTCCATCCGGTGACCGGCGCCGAAGCCGGGCGCCCGCCGACCGCGGCAGGCCGCGCCGCGCCGAGAGCGGGCCTTCGCCACGAGCCGATAATGCGCGCATGAAACGCGACACCCTGCTCGACTACTTCGACGACCGCGTGCGCGGGGACACCGGGTTCCTCGTCCACGACGACGGCTACCGGGTGCGGCGGCTCAGCTACGACGCGGTGCGGCAGGCCGCGGCCACGTTCGCGCGGCGCCTCGCGGGGGCCGGAGTAGGCGCCGGAGACCCGGTGCTGTTCTGGAGCGAGAACCGCCCGGAGTGGATCGTCGCCTTCTGGGGCTGCCTGTTGCGGGGCGCGGTGGTGGTGCCCATCGACTACCGGGCCTCGTCCGCGTTCCTGGAGACCATCGCCCGGCGGGTCGGCGCCCGGCTCCTGCTGACCGGCGACGACGTGCCCCCGACCCGGCTCGACGGGGTCGAGACCTGGCGATTCGGCGAGCCGGGGGCGCCCGAGGCCGGCGGGCCGCCGCCGCCCCCCCATGCTCCGGCGCCGGACGACACGGCCGAAATCGTGTTCACGTCCGGCGCGACGTCCGAGCCCAAGGGGGTCGTCATCACCCACCGGAACGTGCTCGCGAACATCGTCCCGGTCGAGCGCGAGGTCCTGAAGTACCGCCGCTACGCACGCCCGTTCCAGCCGTTGCGGTTCCTCGACCTGCTGCCCCTGAGCCACATGTTCGGACAGGCCCTGGCCACGTTCATCCCCCCGATGCTGCCGGGCGCCTGCGTGTTCATGAAGGGCTACAGCCCCCAGGCCATCGTCCGCCAGATTCGCGGGCGGCGGATCTCGGTGCTCGTCTGCGTCCCGAAGATCCTGGACGTCCTGAGAGAGTACGTGATGCAGGCCGCCCCGGAGACGGCCGAGCCGCCCCCCGACGGGCTGGGGGTGGCCCGCCGGTGGTGGCGCTACCGCCGCGCGCACCGGCTGTTCGGACTGAAGTTCTGGTGCTTCATCGTCGGCGCCGCGCCCCTCGACCCGGACCTCGAAGCGTTCTGGCGGCGCCTGGGCTTCCTCGTCGTGCAGGGCTACGGCCTGACCGAAACGGCGCCCATCGTGACCCTGAACCACCCGTTCCGGACCCGGCGCGGCTCGGTCGGCGCCCCCATCGCGGGCATGGAGGTCCGGATTGCCGACGACGGCGAGATTCTGGTGAAGGGAGACAACGTCACCAGCGGCTATTTCGGGGGTACGGCCGAGGACGACGCGGTCTTCGAGGACGGCTGGTTCCACACCGGCGACCTCGGCGCTCTCGACGACGACGGCCGCCTGCGGGTGCACGGCCGCAAGAAGGAGACGATCGTCACCCCGGAGGGGCTCAACGTCTTCCCCGAAGACGTCGAACGGGTCGTCGACGCGGTCCCCGGCGTGAAGGAATCGGCGGTGGTGGGACTGACCCGCGACGGCAGCGAGCGCGTGTACGCGGTCGCCGTGCTGCACGCCCCGGCCTCGCCCGGCGAGGTCGCGCGCGCCGCCAACCGCCGCCTCGCCGACCACCAGAAGATCCGGGAAGTCCTGGCGTGGCCGGAAGACCGGCTGCCCCGCACCGAGGGCACGGGCAAACTCCGGCGGCGCGCGGTGAAGACCTGGGCCGGGCAGGGGGGCGCACGGGCGCCCGCCGCCGCGGCCGGCGGAGAACGATCGGTGTCGTCGATCCTCCGGCGCCTCGCCGGCAGTCCCGTGGACGGGAGCACCCGCCTCGACGAGCTGGGCCTGAGCTCGCTCGAGCGCGTCGAGCTGCTGATGACCCTCGAGAGCGAGCTCGACGCCGCCGTCGACGAAGAGAGGATGGCCGGAGCCGCGACGGTCGCCGACCTCGAGGCCCTCGTGACGGCGGCGGCGGGCCCGGCCGCCCCGGCGGGGGCGCCGTTCCCCGCCCCGCGCTGGAACCAGGCCGGGCCGGTGCGGCTCCTCCGCCGGGCCGCGCTCGCGGTGTGGCTCCTGCCCCTGACCCGTCTCTTCGCGTGGATCCGCGCGGAGGGACTCGAGCACGTGTCGGCCCTGGACGGTCCGGCGGTCTTCGCCGCCAACCACCAGAGCTTCATCGACGCCTCGGTGATTCTCGCCGCGCTCCCGCGGGCGCGGCGCTACCGCGTGGCGACCGCGATGTCCAAGGAGTTCTTCGCGGGCCACTTCGACCCCGCGCGCCACACGCGGATCGAGCGCTTCACCAGCAGCGTCAACTACCATCTGGCCGTGGGCTTCTACAACGCGTTCCCCCTCCCGCAACGCGAGGCGGGGGCGCGCGACGCCCTGCGCTACGCGGGCGAGCTCGTCAGCGCCGGCAACTCGCTGCTCATCTTCCCCGAGGGGCTGCGCGTGACCGGCGACGCCATCGCCCGCTTCCAGCCCGGCGCCGCCATGCTCGCGGCGCGGCTGGACGTGCCGGTGGTCCCGGTGCGGCTGCGCGGAGTCGACCGCGTGCTCGGCCGCGGGCGCCGGATGGCGCGCCCCGGCCGGGTGCGGGTTCGCTTCGGACCGCCGCGGCGCCTCGCCGGGTCGGACTACACGGCGATGGCCGCCGATCTGGAGGCGGCGGTCAGGGCGCTCTGAGGCCCCCGCCGACACGCGCGGGCTTGGCAAGCGTCGGGCCGATGTGCAAGACTGAGGGAAGTAGCGCGGTGTCCGGTCATCCCGCCGGGCGGCCTCGTCGCCCGCCGGGTCGAGGAATGCGCCGAGGCCGGGCGGCGGACGCGCGTCTGCCGGGCGAAACGGCGAGAGATAAGGAGGAGAGTGGCAAAGGACGACCTCATCGACGTGCAGGGCACGGTAATGGCCGTGCACAGCGGCGGGCTGTACAGGGTGCAGTGCGACGCCGGCCACGAAGTTCTGGCCCAGTTGAGCGGCCGCATGCGGCGGTTTCGCATCAAGGTCGTACCGGGCGATCGGGTGACGGTGGGCGTCTCGCCCTACGATCCGGTCCGCGGCATCATCACCTTCCGGGCTCGCTGACATCTTGGATTCCCCAACGAAACGAAGACGGCCGCGGCGCGGGCGGCGCCCCCCCGGCCGTGCGAAACGGCCTTCGACTCCGTCCGCGAAGGACTTCGCGGCGCCGTCGGCCACGCTGAAGCTGCCCGCCGCGGTGGTCGACGCGGAACCGGTCCCGTTCGACGATCTGCATCTGGACCCGGCGCTCGCGGAGGGCGTCCGCGACCGCGGCTTCACCGTCACGACGCCGGTCCAGTCCGCGGTCTTCCCGATCGTGGCGCGCGATCGCGATCTGATCGCCAGCGCCGAGACCGGCAGCGGCAAGACCGCCGCCTATCTGCTGCCGGTGCTCGACCGCCTGCTGAAGCAGGGCCCGGACGCGGGCGGCGCGTCCCGAACCCGGGTGCTCGTGCTGGGGCCCACCCGGGAGCTGGTGGTGCAGATAGAGGACGACCTGCAGGGGCTGGTCTACCACACCGGGCTCGCGAGCGCGGCGGTCTTCGGGGGCGCCCCGATGTCTCCGCAGTGCCAGGCCCTCGCGGCCGGCGTCGACGTGGTCGTCGCCACCCCCGGGCGCCTGATCGACCACCTGCGGGGCGGGATACCCGGTTTCGACGGGATCGAAACGCTGATTCTCGACGAGGCGGACCGCATGCTCGACATGGGGTTCTGGCCCGACGTCCGCCGCATCGTCGCCGACCTCCCGTCCGGTCCGCGGTCGGGGCGGTCGGGACGCCAGACCCTGCTGTTCTCGGCGACGATTCCCGACTGGGTCCTGACCCCGCTGTCGGAGCTGACGCACGACCCCGCCTACGTCCAGATCGGCCAGCGGGGGAAGCCGGCCGAGGGCATCTCGCACGCCGTCGAGCGGATGCCGTCGTCCCGGAAGACCGCCTGGCTGACGTCCTTCCTGGGCCGGTCGGCAGGGTCGGTCCTCGTCTTCGTCAACACCAAGCGCGGCGCGGAACGGCTGGCGCGGGCGCTGTCGAGCGCCGGCATCAAGGCCGCCGCCCTGCACGCGGACCGATCGCAGGCGTTGCGGCTGGCCGCGGTGGGGGGGTTCCGCAGCGGGCGCTACCGGGTGCTGGTCGCCACCGACGTCGCGGCGCGGGGCCTCGACATCGACGGCATCAAGCACGTCGTGAACTTCGAAGTGCCGCTCAACCGCGACACCTACGTGCACCGCGTGGGGCGGACCGCCCGGCTCGACGCCACCGGCAGCGCCCTGACGCTCGCGGCGCCGGCCGAGCTGCAGGCCATCGAGGCGCTGCAGCGCTCGATCGACCTGCAACTGCGGTAGCTCAGCTCATCCCATGCGGACCGACGATTCGAGCGACCCGCCGCGGGAGCCCGCGCCGGCTTCGGCCACGGACCCGGACGCCCGGACACCCCGCGCCGCCGAGCCCGAGCCGACCCCGGCCGAGGTCCGCTTCCGCGCCTGCCGGTGGTCGGCGCGCGCCGCCGGGCAGGAGTACTGCTCGAACCCGGAGGTCCTGCCCTACGCCGGCAAGGGGGGCTTCAACGCCGAAGCGTGGTGCCTCGACTGCACGTTCTACAAACTGCGCCGAAAGGCCCCGAAACCGCGCCGCCCCGACGACGACTACCGGTACCAGCCCCGATAGGGGGCACCTTTCGAAAGCCGACCCGGAGCGGGAAGAGGCGCAGCATCGAGCCGGCCGTTGGCGCACGTGGTTCGTGAAATGGCAGGGCGATCTGCGATGCGCTCGCAGAACCGCCGCGCCGCCGGCGCACGCAACTTCCGGACTACGACCGGTCAGCTGCCGTCGGGCGGGGCGTCGACGATGGCGGCGAGAAACGGCGGCGCGGAGTCTTTCACCGCGGGCGGCTGTTCCGTGAACTCCCGGGCCAGCTCGATCCACTCCCCGTGCGGGGCCAGCTCCCGGTAGGCCCGCCAGTGCGGACGGGCCTCGGCCGGGCGGCCGGCCTTCTCGAAGGTCACGGCCAGATAGAAGTGGGCGTCGGGATAGGCGGGGTCGATCTCGAGCGCACGGCGGTAGTGCCGGACCGAATCGTCGTGGCGGCCGAGATCGTGATGGATGTTCCCCAGGTTGAACCGGGCCTCGAAGCACTCGCCGTCGAGGCGCATGGCCCGCTCGTACAGGGCCTGCGCCACCACCAGATCGTCGCGGGCGTAGTGGACGTTGGCGAGATTGACGAGGGCGGGAACCAGGTTCGGATCCAGCATCAGCGCCTTGCGATAGGCGGCCCCGGCCCCGACCCGGTCGCGCTCGTCGCCCTCGTCGAGGGCCGCTCCCTCCTGGAAGCAGGCGATCGCCAGCGCGGCGTCGCCGGACGAAGGCGGCTGAACCCGGCCGTCGTCGGGCGCCCCCCCGTCCATCGACAACCGGCGCCGGGCGGGCAGGGCCACGACGGTGGCCGGCGGCGCGGCCGGCCGGCGCTGGTCGAAGTCGAAGGTCAACTGCCCGTTGCGCGCCGCCTCCAGCCCCCGCAGCACCGCCCGGAACGGCGCGCCGCCCTCGAGGTCGTCGCTGACGCCGCGAACGGTCCGCAGATCCTGGAATCCGTAGTAGCGATCGACGTCGGTCCGCGCCGCGAGCCGGACCAGCGACCGTTCCTCGAGACAACGGAGATGGTTCGCCCGAACCCGCGGGTAACGGCGGCGGATCCGCCGCAGGCTGTAGTACCGGCGGTCGAGGACGTCGGCCGTGGGCAGGTCGCCGAGACGACAGAACTCGTCCTCGGCGACGATGCGCACGCGGCCCGGGGCCGCCGCGTTCACCGCCTCCGCCTTCCGCAGGGCGCCGGAGCCGCTCGGCGCGGGCGAGCCCCCGCCCACCACCAGCATGGTCGTCCGCGTGGTCACGTCGTCGGCCGCGGCGCCGCCGAGCCGCTCGACGAGCTGGCGCGCCGCCCGGCGCTGCACCGAGGCCAGACGCCCCGCGAAGACCACCACCTGATTGCGAAACGGAGAATCGGAGTGAAAAGGCACTATGCCACCGCGCCGAAGATGAACGAGAATAGTCCCGAAGTCAAGCGGCGGGCCGCACCCCGCCGCGGCCGGCGCGAACGCGCCAGGACACGCACCGCACGTGATGCGCCGCACGATCCTCGCGGGTGACGTCGGAGGCACCAAGACTTGGCTGGGGCTTTTCGACGCGGGCCCGCCCCGCCCCGTACCGATCGCGAGCGCGCGCTACGCGACCATCGAGTTCGACGGGCTGGCCGGCATCGTGGCCCGGTTCCTCGACGGGGCCGGCGCCGGCGCGACGCCGTCCGCGGCGTGCTTCGGGGTGGCCGGGCCGGTGCGGGACGGGGTCGCGCAGCTCACCAACGTCCCGTGGGCGGCCGACGCCGGCGCGATCCGCGACCGCTTCGCGGTGGCGTCGGTCCGCGTGCTCAACGACGTGGAGGCGATGGGCTGGGCCATACCGCGGCTCGCCGCGCACGAGCTGGCGGTGTTGCAGGCCGGGGTTCCGGAGGCCGGCGGCAACGCGGCCCTCATCGCCCCCGGCACCGGGCTCGGCGAAGCCTGCCTGCACCGCGTCGGCCCCCGGCTGATTCCCATCCCCTCCGAGGGCGGCCATGCCGACTTCGCGGCGCGCACGCCGCGCGAGATCGAGTTCGCAGCGGCGTTCGCGGCCGCGCGGGGACGCATATCCCTCGAGGACGTCGTCTCCGGCCCGGGGCTGGTCAACCTGCACGCGTTCACGCACCGCGCGACCGCGTGCGCCGCCGCGCCGATGCCTGCCGACCGCCGGCGCCGGCCCGCCGCGGTCACCGCGAACGCCCTCGCCGGCGCCTGCGCGGCGTGCGCGGAGACCTTGCGCCTGTTCGTGTCGGCGCTCGGGGCCGCGGCCGGGAACCTCGCGTTGCGGACGCTCGCCACCGCGGGGGTCTACGTCGGGGGCGGCATCGCGCCCAACCTGCTGCCGGCCCTGCAGGCCGGCGGCTTCATCGACGCCTTCGTGGACAAGCCCCCCATGCGCGCCCTGCTCGAGAGGGCGCCGGTGCGGGTGATCCTCGAGGAACGCCCGGCCCTGCTCGGGGCGGCCGTCGCCGCCCGCGAGCTCTCGGAATAGACGACGTGCCGGCAACCGGAAAGGACGGTGCTCCCGTGCGCAGACTCCTCCTGTTCGCCGCGATCGCGGCGGTCGCGCCGACCGCCCCGGCGGCCCTCGCCCAGCCGGGCGAGCCCATCGCCTACACGCTGCGGTTCCCCGCGCCGCACACCCACTACGTCGCCGTCGACGCCCGCGTCCCCACCGGCGGCCGGCCCGAGGTCGAGCTGATGATGGCGGTGTGGACGCCGGGGTCGTACCTGATCCGCGAGTACGCCCGGCACGTCGAGGGCGTCACCGCCCGCGCCCCGGACGGCGCGCGGCTGCCGGTGGAGAAGTCGCGGAAGAACCGGTGGCGGGCGGCCACCGGGGGCGCCGACGCCATCGTGGTCTCCTACCAGGTCTACGGGCGCGAAATGTCCGTGCGCACGAACTGGGTCGAGGCCGACTTCGCGATGCTGAACGGCGCTCCGACGTTCCTCACCCTGGCCGACGACGACGGTCCCCGCCCCCACGACGTCTTCCTGGAGCTTCCGCCGGCATGGAGCGGAACCGCGACGGGGCTGTCCCCGCACCCGGGCGGGGCCCCGCACGCCTGGCGCGCCCGCGACTTCGACACCCTGGTCGACTCGCCGATCGTCGCCGGCAACCCCGCGGTCTATCCGTTCACGGTGGCGGGCGTGCCCCACCAGCTCGTCAACGTCGGCGAATCGGGAACCTGGGACGGCCCGCGGTCGGCCGAGGACACGGAGCGCATCACCCGCGAACTGCACCGGATGTGGGGGCTGATGCCCTACGAGCGCTACCGGTTCCTCAACCTGATCACCGAGGCGGGGGGCGGCCTGGAGCATCGCAACTCGACGCTGCTCATGACCAGCCGGTGGACGACGTCGTCGCGTCCGCGGTACCTGCGCTGGCTCGGACTGGTCAGCCACGAGCTGTTCCACGCCTGGAACGGGAAACGCCTGCGGCCCGTCGAGCTCGGGCCCTTCGACTACGAGGCCGAGGTCCATACCGAGAGCCTGTGGGTCGTCGAAGGACTGACCAGCTACTACGCCGACCTCGCGGTGCGCCGGGCGGGGCTCTCGACCGAGGCCGAGTATCTGGAGGCCCTGTCGCGCCGGATCCGCGGCTTGCAGACCACGCCGGGGCGGGCCGTGCAACCCGTGACGCTGGCGTCCTGGGACGCGTGGATCAAGTTCTACCGGGGCGACGAGAACTCGCCGAACTCGTCGGTGAGCTACTACACCAAGGGCGCGGTGGTCGGCTTCCTGCTCGACGTGCGCATACGCGCGGCGACGGGCGGGGCGCGCAGCCTCGACGACGTCCTGCGGCGCGCCTACGCCCGGTACTCCGGCGACCGCGGGTTCACGCCGGCCGAGTTCCGGGCCGCGGCCGAGGCGGTGGCCGGCGCGCCGCTGTCGGACTGGTTCGCGCACGCCCTCGACTCGACCGGCGAGCTGGAATACGCGGAAGCCCTCGACTGGCTGGGGCTGACCTTCGACGACGACGCCGACGGGGACGACGACGGCTGGGTCGGCGCCGTCGTCCGCACCGTCGACGGCCGCCTCGTCGTGGCCCGGGTGCCGCGGGAGACCCCGGCCCACGCGGCCGGCTTCAACGTCGACGACGAGATTCTCGCCATCGGCGGCCACCGGGTGCTGCCGTCCGAGTGGAACGCGCGGATCGCCGAGACGGGGCCCGGCGCGCGGATCGACGTGCTGGTGGCGCGGCGGGGCGCGCTCCGCCGCATCGCCGTCGAGACGGCGGCGCCGCCGGCCCGCCGCTGGGAGCTCCGGCCGGTCGACGACCCGACGCCGGCGCAGACCCGGAACCGCGCGGCCTGGCTGTCGGGCTCGCCGGAGCCCGCGCCGCCCGCGCCGTAGCGGACCACGGGTGGTCAGCAGACGGTGCCGAACGCGAAGCCCGCCCGGCGCAGCACCGGCACCAGGCCGGCGGTGGCGTCGACCGCGTACCGGCGGTCCGGGCGCGGGTCCTCGTGGTGGCCGTCGTGCATCACGATGACGTCGCCGTCGGACACCCGCCCCGCGAACCGCCGTACCAGCCGCGCCGGGTCGCGGGCGCGGAACCAGTCCCAGTCCCAGAGGAACCAGCCCCATCCGACCAGGGTGTGGTCGATCCGCCGGAGCCCTTCGTACATCCGCCCGCCGCGCCATCCCGCGTGGGGGCGGAACGCCCGGCACGGACGGCGGCCGGCGAGCCGCTCGATGCGGTCGGCGAACGCGAGCAGGGTCCGGCCGAAGTCGTCCGGGGACAGCAGCATCATCCGGCGCGTGTGCGAGTGCAGGGCCACCGCGTGCCCTTCCCGGAACATCCGCTCGACGAGGGGCGCGGTCTCGGCGTCGAGATGGCGATCGAGAACGAAGAACGTCGCGACCGCCCCCTCGCGGGCGAGCACGTCGAGCAGGGCGGGCGTCGCGGCCGGGTTCGGGCCGTCGTCGTAGGTGAGGTAAATTGTGGGCTTGCCGCCGACCGGCATGCTCCAGCGGGAAGACGCGGGAGTCAGCGCGTCCAGCAGGAACGGAAAGGGAGCGACGTGGGAGAGCGCCAGCAGACCGGCCCCGGCCGCGACGAACAACAGGAACATCGGTGCGATCCAGGCCGCGGTCGGCGCGCGCGCAGATTCCTCGCCCTGAGCATGGCCGTCGCCGCCTGCGCGGCCCCGGCCGACATCGGGACCGACGCCGCGTCCGGCGTACCGGCCGCGGCGGCCCAGTCTCCGCCCGAACGGGAGGGCGACCGCATGCGCATGGTCGAGCGACAGCTCGCCGCCCGCGACATCACCGACCCGCGCGTACTCGACGTCATGCGGCGGGTGCCGCGCCACCGCTTCGTCCCCGACGACGTGCGCCCCTGGGCCTACGCGGACCGGCCGCTGCCCATCGGCCACGGACAGACCATCTCGCAGCCCTACATAGTGGCCTGGATGACCCAGGCCCTGCAGTTGGCCCCCGACGCGCGGGTGCTGGAGATCGGCACCGGGTCGGCCTATCAGACGGCGGTGCTCGCCGAGCTCGCGGCCGAGGTCCGCTCCATCGAAATCGTTCCCCCGCTCGCCGCGCGCGCCGCCGCCACCCTCGACGAGCTGGGCTACGAGAACGTCCGGGTGCGCGAAGGAGACGGCTACGCCGGGTGGCCCGAAGCGGCGCCGTTCGACGCCATCATGGTGACCGCGGCGCCCGACCACGTCCCGCAACCCCTCGTCGACCAGCTGGCCGTCGGCGGCCGGATGATCATCCCCGTGGGCGCCGACCGCCAGACCCTGACCGTCCTCGTGCGCACCGACGAGGGCGTCACCGAGGAGGCGGCGCTCCCGGTGCTCTTCGTGCCCATGACCGGCGAGGCGGAGCGGCGCTGACAGCCGGCCGCGGCCCGGCCAGCTCGCCACGCGGCCCCGCGGACGGTTCCCGGCGCGCCAGCGGCCCCCTGACCGCGGCCCCTGGGGAACCTCGCCGGCGGGCTGCTACGACACGCCGGCCGGGGCGGCGGCGCCGAGCGCGGCGATGGACACCTCGGCCGCGGTCCGTTCCGCCACGCCGCGGAACGCCCGGGCGGCCGGCGACTCCGGCTCCGACACGACGATCGGATTGCCGGCGTCGCCGCCTTCGCGGATCGGCTGATAGAGGGGTATCCGCCCGAGGAACGGGACGCCCGCCGCCGCCGCCGCGGCCTCGCCGCCGCCCTTCCCGAAGATGTCGCTCTCGTGGTCGCAGGCCGGGCACACGAAATGGCTCATGTTCTCGACGAGGCCGAGGACCGGCACGTTCAGCTTCCGGTACATCGCCACCGCGCGGCGCGAGTCGGCGAGCGAGACGGTCTGGGGGGTGGTGACCACCACGGCCCCCGACACGGGCACCGTCTGGCTCAGGCTCAGCGCGACGTCGCCGGTCCCGGGCGGCATGTCGACCACCAGGTAGTCCAGCTCGTCCCACCGGACCTCGCGGAAGAACTGCTGCACGACGCCGTGCAGCATCGGGCCGCGCCAGATGATCGGCGTATCGTCCTGGGTCAGGAACCCCATCGACACCACGGGGATCCCGTGCTTCCGCGCCGGCTTGATCTTCTTGCCGTCGGTCTCGAGCTGCGCGCGCACGCCCAGCATGATCGGGACGTTGGGCCCGTAGACGTCCGCGTCGATCAGGCCGACCCGCCCCCCGCACCGGGACAGGGCCAGGGCGAGATTCACGGCCACCGTGCTCTTGCCGACGCCGCCCTTGCCGGCGCCCACCGCGACGACGTTCTTCACCCCGGGGACGGGGGCGCGTCCCGCGTCCGGCGCGGCCACCGCGCGCACGTTCGCGGTCATCTCGACGGCGACCCCGGCCACCCCGTCGAGGGCCGAGACGGCCGCCACCGCCTGATCGCGCATCTGGTCCTTCACCGGACACGCCGGGGTCGTCAGTTCGATGGCGAACGACACCTGCCCGGCGTCGATGCGCAGGTCCTTGATGAATCCAAGGCTGACGATGTCGCGGCCCAGATCCGGATCCCGGACGACGCGAAGCGCTTCCATCACCGCGGACGGTTCGACTGGCTGCATGGTCCTCGACACTTCCCGGCCGCGGCGGCGCGGCCACAATGGAACTCCCAGCTTAGTCAGATCGTCGAAACTCTCGCAAGTGCATCCGGACGGCGGCCCGGCGGACACGCTCCCGGGAGCCGTGTCCGGGCGGCCGGTTCATGCCCCTCGGAGATGACGATGACCGACGAACAGACCCCCGACCCGACGCCGCCCCCGCCCCGGCCGCCGTCCTCGCCGGTGTCGCCGCCCGACCCGCAGCCGCAAGGAACGGCGCTGACGGGTACGCCGCCGCCGGGCACACCGCCGACGGCGGCCGCGCCACCGGGCACACCGCCAGCGGCGGCCGCGCCGACGGGCGCAACGCCGACGGACGCAACACCGCCGCCGGACACGGCTTCCACGGGCGCGCCGACGGCGGCCGCGCCACCGGGCACACCGCCGACGGCGGCCGCGCCGACGGGCGCAACGCCGCCGCCGGGCACGGCGTCCACCGACACGCCGCCGCCGGGCACGGCCTTCCACGGCACGCCGCCGCCGGGCACGCCGCCGCCGGGCACGCCGCCGCCCGGTACGGGGTCACCGAACCGGGGACTGATGGTGGTGCTGGCCTACCTCTGGCTGCTGGCGATCGTCCCGCTCCTGGTGGAAGAGCACGACCAGGAGGTGCGGTGGCACGCCAAGCACGGACTGGTCCTGTTCGGGACCGAGTTCGTCGCGTTCATCGCCCTCGCGATCGTGAGCGGCGTCGCCGGGTGGCTCGGCTTCCTGCTGGTCCCGCTGGTCCAACTGGCGGTGCTCGTGGTCCACGTCGTGTGCATCGCGAAGGGACTGCAGGGCGGCCGATTCCTGATCCCGGGCGTCAGCGAGTACACCGACCGATTCTAGCCGGCGCCCCTCCGGAAGCGCCTGGACGATCCGTGCGCCTCGGCGCGGCGGCGCAGCTCGTGGGGGTCGAGCCCGCGGTCGGTCCCGAACACCTGATGGGCGGTCCGGCCGCGGTCGGGCGCATGAGGAGCGGCCGACCCGGAGTCCGGGCCGGCCGCCATCATCTTGCTCGCCGAACAGCAGCAGACGTCGCTCATCGAGGATTCGTCCGCACGTACTCGCGCGATTGCCCTGCGATCTCCGGGTCCACCTCGTTGACGAGGAGACGTCCTCCGGCAGCGGCAGGTCGCACCGCATGAACTCCGGATCTCCGGCGAGCGACGAGGCCGGGATGGGACACGATGCCCAGAGATGGCGGATTTCCGCCGACGTGGGGTCCGCCGACGCCGATGGGTGACGATGGCCCGCGGTTGACGTCGGGTACCCGGTGAAGCGATGGAACACTTGCGGCGGCGGCCGACGAGGACCGTCAGGGCACCGAGATGCGCATCCGGACGCGGGCGGCCGGCGCGTGGGGCGGGGTCACGTCGAAACACAGGCAGGCGCCGTCCCGCACCCCCGGCGGCACCACCAGTCGGAGCTGGTGCGGCAGCAGCCCCGCCCCGCTGCCGTGACACGCGCCGCACGGGTCCATCCACGTCTCGCCGCGCCCGCCGCAGGCGGGGCACGTGTGGCGCAGGGACACTTCGAAAGGCACGGCGACGCCCCGGTCCGCCTGCGACGGAGTGAGCCGCACGTCGGCCGACAGGGCGCACGGAGCGCGCTCGCCGAGGAACGACCGGCGCATCCGGTCGACGAGCCGCGGCACCGACGGAAAGTCGACGTCGATCTCGTCGCGGAAGGCATCGCCGCACTCCGCCGGCGCCCCGCCGGCCCCTTCCCCGTCCGGCGCGTTCACGGGGTACGCCACGCGCCACGAATCGGGCCGCCCGCCGCGGGCCGGTTCGCCGCGCCGCGCCCGGCGGCGCCGGGCGAGCTCGCGGTACGCACGCCGAACGTCGTGGAGAGTGGGCGAATGCGGCGACCCCGGTCTCCGGCGCTGGTCGGACATCGGCCTGTTACCTTAGAAGTGGCCTTCGGCCTTGTCAATAGCGGATACGGGTGCTACCGTTGCCTCCCATGCCCGACTCCGCGGCCCCGGCCGGAAATCCGGCCCGGCCCACGCTGCCGACCTGTCCGGACTGCGGCGGGATTCTCGAGCCCGCCGCCGCGCCCTGGCAAACGCTGATGGATGCGCTTCCGCCGAACCGGACGAGCCGCCCGGAGCGCGAGACCGGCCGCTGGCAGTGCCTGCTCTGCGGCTGGCGGAAGTCCTGACCGCCCGGCGGCGAGCCGCCAGCGCGGCCAGTCCCCGGCCGTTCCTCGGGGCCGGCGCGCGCCCGCTGTCGGACGGCGCTTTCGGACCACGAGCCCGGTACGGTAGGATCGCGGACGGCCATGACGACGGACAGCATCCAGTTGGACGTCAGGACCGCGTCCCGCGGCGCGCATTGGGTCGCGTGGGTCACCCGCGACGGCGGCGACGAACCGCTCGATTCGGTCATCCTCGTCGGCCGCACCGAAGCCGAGGCGGAGGCGGAGGCCCGCACCTGGGCCGACCGGCTGGCCGCCGACCCGGTCCTGATCCGGAGCTGATCGCCCCCGTCCCTCGCGCCGCGGACGCCGCCGCGCCGGGCCGTCACGCCGCGGGACAGCGCGGATCGCGTGTCGCTCTGCCCGACCGCCTCGCTCGCGCCGCCGCGCCGGACCGTCACGCCAGGTAGAGCAGACGGCCGTCGACCTGCCCCCCCGGAAACAGGGCGCGCGCCGCTTCCAGATACAGTTCGAGCTGCGCCTGGTGCTCCGGCCGCGGGGCGCCGGTCTTGACCTCGACCACCGTCACCCGCCCGTCGGGCCACCTGCGCAGGCAGTCGATCGTTCCGCGGACGAACGTCGGTTCCGCGGCGCCGCCGGGGTCCGGACGCCGGAGCGTGAACGGGACCTCGAAGAGACGGTCGCCGGCCAGGAGCGCGGCGACGTCCGGGCGCCGGACGGCCCGCCGGTAGATGCCCGCGGCCTCGTCGGCCAACGCCCGATGGTCGGTCCGCGCCCGCTCCTCGCGCTCCATCAGCCCCACCACCCGCTCCCGCAACGCAGCGGCGCCGGCGCCTGCCCCCGCCCCTTCCCCGTCGTCGCGCAGGAGCCGGTGCGCGAGGCGCCCCACGACGGCGTCGACGCCCCGGACCGGCTCCCGTGCGCCGCCCCCGCTCCCGCTCCCGCGGTCCGCGAGCGCCGTCGCCGCGACCCGGCGCGCGCCCCCGGCCGGGCGCCACGGCTCGAACCGGTCCGGCGCGGCGGCGGCGGACGCGGCGGGCGGGCTGAAGGCGACCCGGGCCGTCTCCGGCCCGACGACGGCCAGGACGTGCGCCCGGCCCGACGGACCGGTCCAGGTCGTCCTCCCTTCCCCGCCGGCGCCCGCCGCGAGCCGGGCGAGCAGTTCCGGCGGCAGCACCGTGGCCAGACTGCCCGCCCCCGCCCGGACGGTCCCGCCGGTCGAGGCGGCGGACAGGTACAGGCGGTCGCGGGCGCGGGTCGCGGCCACGTAGAGAAGCCGCTTGCTCTCCTCCAGGTCCCGGCCGCGCTGGTCGCGGTCCGCGGCGGAGCGGAACGGGGCCACCGAGACCGAGGGACCGCCGTCGCCCCGGTCGGCCACGACCCGGATCGGTGGCGGAGGGCCGCCCGCTCCCCGCGCCAGCTCGACCAGGAAGACCACCGGGAACTCCAGGCCCTTCGCGGCATGGACGGTCATCAGGTTGACCGCGTCGAACGCGTCGACCACGGCGTTCGACACGTCGCCGGAGAGGCGGTCGACGTGCTCGGCGATCCGGGCCATGGTGGCCAGCCCGCGGTTCTGCGCGCGGCGGACCAGCCCGCGCAGCTTCTTCAGGTTCTCCCGCGCCTGCACCAGACGCGGCCCCCGCAGCTCGAACGCGTAGGCGCAGTCGGCGAGGACGCGGTCGACGAGCTCGGCGGGAGGCACCCGGTCGAGGGCGGCCAGCCAGCGGGGCGCGCTCGCCCGCAGACGCAGCAGGAGGTCCCGGTCCAGCGGGTCCAGGCGTTCGAGCCGGGGTCCGGGCCCGGCCGGTCCGATCGACTCCGCCAGATGGCCGGACAGCGCGGCGAGCGCGCCATCGGAGAGCCCCACCAGCCGCGACCGGAGCAGGGCGGCGGCGCGGAGCTCGGACGCGGGGTCGGCAAGGAACCGGAGCAGGGCGCGGCAGTCCTTTATCTCGTCGGCGTCGAAGAACCCCAGGCCCTTGTAGACGCAGGCGGGAATCTGCCGCGCCTCCAGCGCCGCCTGGAACTCGCGATGCGAGTCGCGCGACCGGAACAGTATCGCGACGTCGCCGGGGGCCGCCCGGCGCGCCGTCCCGCCGTCTCGGTCCCGCACCACCGCGCCGTCGAGCAACCGGGCGACCTCGCCGGCGACCCGTTCCGCGCACGCCTCCAGGCGGTCGCCGGGCACCAGTCCCAGCGGCGCGTCCGCGGCGCCGGCCGGCGCCGGCTCCACGGGAAAGCGGTCCCCGGCGTCGTACCGGAACCCGTCGCGGGGACGGTCGGCCTTCTCGACGGCCGCGAACAGGTCGTTGACGAACGCGAGCAGGGCCGGAACCGCCCGGAAGCTGTGGGAGATGGACCGGCGCACGTCGCCGTCCGGCCGCAGGGCGCCGATGGAGCCGGCGGCGTCGTCGATGACCGCCGCCTCGGCGTCCCGAAACCCGTAGATCGACTGCTTGCGGTCGCCGACCACGAACACCGACGGCGGCACCGGCGCATCGTGCACCAGGCCGTACCCCTCGCCCCACGACTGCACGAGCAGCGACACCAGCTCCCACTGGGCCCGGCTGGTGTCCTGGAACTCGTCGACGAGCACGTGGTGGTAACGGGACTCCAGCCGGTATCGGCTCCGGGCGAACTCGTCCATGCGGCGCAGCAGGTCCAGGGCGCGGGCCAGCACCCCCGGGAAATCGAGAACCGAGCGGGCGGCGAGCTCCCGCTCGTACTCGGTCACGGCGATCGCGTACATGCGCTGGACGCCGCGCGCGAGCATCAGGTTCACGTCGCGATCGAACGCGGCCAGCGCCTCCGCCACCGCCGGCGCCACCGACCGCGCCAGTCGGCAATGCCGCCGCCACGCGGCGGCGGACCGGCACTGCTCGGCCCGGAACGGCGTGAACCGCCGCCGCGGCTGTCCCGCGGCGGTCAGGAAATAATCGCGGATGCGGTCGAGGAGGGGACCGAGCGCCTCGGGCTCCGATTCGGCCCGCGCCTCGAGGCCGGTGAGCGCGTCTGCGAGGGCCCGGTACCGGGGGTGGGCGGCCGGACCGTCCGCGAGGAACGGATCGAGGCCGCCGTCGACGCCGGCCAGGACCCGGGCGAGCCGGACCGCCGTCCGCCGGCCGGCGGCGTCGGCCGTCAGTCCCCGCGGCCCGGCGAGCAGAAACCGCTGCAGCGCCGCCGGCGCCACCAGCCGCCGCTCCAGCAGATGGGCCAGCGCCGTCCGCACCCGGCCCGGCCCCAGGCGGGCCAGCACCAGCGCCACCGCGAGGTCGTCGGCCGCCACCGCCCCGCACACCGCCAGGGTCCGGTCCAGGGCCTGCTGCACCAGCCGGGGCGTTTCGGTCGCGTCGGTCAGCCCGAAACCGGGGTCGAGGTCCGCTTCGAGGGGGAACTCGCGCAGCAGCGACAGGCAGAACGCGTCGATGGTGCTGACGGCGATCTCCCCCAGCCGGTCCCGCAGCCCGCGCCAGCGGTCCCGTTCCGCGGGCGGCCCGGCCGCCGAGCGGCGCAGCCGCCGGATGATGCGGTCGCGCATCTCCGCCGCCGCCTGGCGCGTGAACGTGATGGCGAGAATGTTCGAAGGATCGACGCCGGCCTGCAGCAGATTGACGTAGCGCGATACGAGGACGGTGGTCTTGCCGGTGCCCGCCGAGGCCTCGAGCACGACGTTGTTGGCGGGGTCGGTGGCGAACGCCCGCGCCCGCGCGTCGGGCAGGGCGGCCGGCGGCGGGCCCGGGCGGGCCGGCCGCGCCGCCGCCGGGCCCTCCGCCTCGCCGAACAGCGGCAGTTGCCGTTCACTCGTCACCGACGTAATCCTTCCGGCACACGGTGGGATACTCGCAGAAGATGCAGCGGAAGGGCTCCGCGGGACGCACCGGAAACTGTCCGTCCTCGATCGCGTCGACCGTCTCGAGGAACCGCTGCTGGCCCGCCGCCGCGGCCGCCGTCAGGTCCTGCCGCCGGTCCAGCGGCACCCAGGGCCGCGCCTCCCCGAACGCGACGTACCCGGCCTCGGCGAGCCGCCACTCGCGGCCGTGCCGGCCCGCGAGGGCCTGCTCGGCGCACTGCCCGTAGATCGGCAACTGCAGCGACCGGGCACGGTCGGGCGCGTGGCCGGTCTTGTAGTCGACGACCCGCAGCCGGCCGCCCGCCAGCAGGTCGACGCGGTCGGCGGCGCCGCGCACCCGCACGGGGCGGGGGCCGGCGCCGCCGTCGAGCTCGTACGCGTCGTCGAAACGGACCTCCAGCAACCGCTCCAGCACCCGGTCGGGGCGGTCCGCTTCCAGCATCAGGAGACGGTCGAGGATGCCGGCGCCGGCCGGCGAACCCAGCAGCCAGACCCGCTCCACCGCGCGGTCGCGCGGCGGCAGGCCGGCCAGATGCTCCTCGGCGACGGCCACCGCGAGGGCGCGGGCGCGCGAGGACGATTCGACGTCGATCGCCCCGCCGCCCTCCCGCTGCCACCGCTCGAAGAACACCCGGAAGACGTCGTGCACGAACCGCCCGCGCGAGCGGGGACTCAGGATGATCTCGTCGTCCGGCTCCTCGCCGAGCCCGAGCACCTCGGACGCGAAGTACAGGAACGGACAGCTCAGGTACCGCTCGACCGCGCCGACCGCATAGGCGGCCGGCGCCCGCGGGCCCGTCCGGCCCGCGGGCCGGGCGTCCGCCTGCGCGCGGCGCCGTTCCCGCAGGGCCAGCCAGCCGGCCGGTTCGCCCGCGAGGGGCGTCGCGGCCGGGACCTCGGCCAGCCCCGCGTCCACCGTCACCCGGCCCGCGGGCGGGGGATCGACGGCGACCTCCACGTCGAGGTCGGTCAGATCTTCGAGCAGGGCCGACGCCGCCACGACCGCGTCGTCCTCGAAGGCGATGGTGGACACCGAGACCCGCCGGGACGCCGACGCCAGCAGGTCGCGGAAAGCGGCCCGCGCCGCGCGCAGCCGGTCCGACTCTCGCGACCAGCCGAGCGGATGCAGGAGCGCCGCCGGATACAGCGCGCTCTGCCGGCCGGCGTCGGGCCACTCGCGGTCCACGAGCCCCACCAGAAACAGATTGTCGAAGACGCCGTAGCGGGCCGCCTGCGCATCGACGAGCACGACCCCGGCGGCGTCGCCGGGAGCATCGGCGCCCGTGGGCGCGGCGAACGTGGCCGCTTCGAGCAGGCGCCGCAGGGTCGACGAGACCGCGGCCAAGTCCACCACCGGGTCGTCGTGGCGGACGTGGGCGTCCCGCCAGTCCTGCAGGATGCCGAGCACCGCGGCGCGCGCCCGCGACTCGCGCGCCGCCGTGTCCGCGTCCTCCGGGCGCGGCGGACGGCGCCCGTCGACGAACCGCAACAGGCAGTCGACGAGGGCGCTCGCGGGACCGGGCCGGTTCAGCGCGGCAAGGTCGTCGGCCGCCGCCGCCGCCGCCGCCGCCGCCCGCGCCGCCGGGGCCCGGCGGCCGCCGCGGTCCGGACCGCCGCGCCGCGCCGCGAACCGGCGCAGCGGATTCCCGGTCTCGCGGTCGTCTCCGGCGCCGGCCGCGCCGAGGTACCGCGCCCCGCGGAGCTCGCGGTCCAGGGCGGCTGTCGCCGGCAGGTCGAGAGCCCCGTCCGCATCGGCGAAATGGAAGTGCGGCGAGCGGAGCAGCTCGACGGCGGGCCGGCGCGCGTAGCCCGAGGACACGAACGTCAGCACGAGGTCGAGCGCGGCCGCGAACGGCTCGGAAGCCAGCGGCAGGGTGTCGCTCGTCTCGTAGGGAACCCCCGCCGAGGCGAACACGTGGCGGGCCGGATAGAGATACGGCAGCGGCCGCTGATACACGACCGCGGTGCGTTCGCCGGCCGGTCGGCTCTTCACCTGCCGGACGACGGCCAGCAGCTCCTCTTCGCGGTCCCTCCAGATGAAGTGCCGCGGCCGCGGCGGCGCGCCCGGCGCCGCGAGCCGGACCGTCCGCGCCGCCGCGGCGGGGACCGGCCGTTCCTCGATGCCCGGCAGCAGGTCCTCGATCCGTTCCCGGTACCCGGCCGCGAGCAGCGGCGCCGTCGTCACGACGTCGAGCCGGGCGAGGCCGGGGAGACGGGCCAGCAGATCGAAGTCGGCCGGCCACAGTCCGTCGTGGCCGGCGGCCCGGTCGCCGACGGTCACCACGACGTGCCGCAACGGGCGGCGCAGCCCGCGCGCGAGGGCCAGCGCCCGCACCCCGTGCTCGTCGATCCGCCCCGACCCCGCCACGCGGCGCTCGTAGGCCCGGAACATCCCGGCGAGGAACCGGGTCTGCCGCAGCATGCGGCGGGCCCCGCGGTCGAGGTCCCGGCTCGGCTCGAGCGCCTCGACCAGCGCCCGCTCGAAGGCGTCGACGTCCCGCCGGCGCCGGCGCAACTCGTCGTACAGCCCGAGGAACTCGTCGACCAGCCCCGGACGCAGCCTGAACGGCGGCTCCGCTCCCGCCGCCCGCACCTCCTCGGCCGCGGCGCGCCCGCACACGAGGCGCTCGATGCCGCCCAGCCCCGGCGGGGCGCCGCCCAGCCGGCGGCGCAGCTCGGCGTACAACCCGTCGCGGGTCACCACCCGGGGCGGCACGAACGCCGTTCTCTCCGCCAGCAGCCGTTCCTCGAGCGTCCACCGCAACTGATCGGCGGCCGCGCGCGACGGCACGAGCACCGCCGACGAGCGCAGGTCCCACGACCCGTCCCAGTCGAGGCAGTCGGCGATCGCGCGGCGGAACGCGGGGAGATCCGGCGCGCCGAACAGCCGGGTTCGGGGCCGGACGGTCACGGCGGCGCGGGGCGGAGCGGGGTTCGCGGCGGGCCCGTCCGCGCGTACCATGGAAAACCTGTGCATGACCTGTGCACGGGGTATGAATCACCGGTGGAAAACAGATTTTTTGCCCCCGAAACCCCTGGCTCGCGCCCGGCAATCGGAGGACGTGTGGATCGGTCTTCGTACCTTCCTTCGCTTGATCGACGTCCACGGCCGGCTACAATTCGGTCTCCTTGACCGCACGCCAGTCCATCGAGTTCGCGCCGGACAGACCCGTGCCCGCTCATCGCTTCGACCGCACCATCGCCGACCGCCGATACGTCATCGAGACGGCTCTGGTCGACCCCGATCGGTGGCGCGCCTGTCTGGTCGGCGTACCCGGCGGACCCAGCGCACTGATGCCGTTCTACGGCGAGACCCCCGAACAGGCGGTCGAGCATCTGGTCGACTGGCTGGCCCTCGTCCACCGCCCGACGGCCTTGCGCTATAGTACAGGCGAGCCGGCGGTCGGAAACCGGGGCTGAACCGGCGCGGGGCGCGCGGGTCTCCGACGATTCCGACTCCGTGCTCCCGTGCGACGGGTACGCGCCCCGGTTGACCGATGCGGTGGATATTGCGGCCCATACCGCGCGTCCTGGTGGCCGCGGGTTTCCCGCTCCTGGCCGCCCCCCTCCTCGAGACCGGACGCGAGGCGGCGCTGCCCCGGGTCCGGCTGATCGCGACCGGCGGCACCATCTCCAATCAGGCCGGCGGCCGGCTGTCGCCGGACGAGCTCGTCGCGCTGGTCCCCGACCTCGACGGGCTCGTCGACGCGGAAACCGAGGCCTTCGCGAACGTCCCGAGCAATGCGCTCACGCTGGACCAGTGGGTGCGCCTCGCCCGGCGCATCGACCAGGTCTTCGCCGCGGACGCGGACCTGGCCGGCGTCGTGGTCACGAGCGGCACCGACACCCTCGAAGAGCTCGCCTTCTTCCTGCACCTGACGGTACGGCGCGCGCGGCCCGTCGTCGTGGTGGGCGCGATGCGCCGGCCGGAGTCACTGGGCTACGACGGCGCCGCCAACCTCCGGCAGGCGTTCCGGACGGCCGCGGCCGCCGGTTCCCGCGGCCGTGGCGTACTCGTCGTACTGAACGGCGCCATCCACTCCGCCCGGGAAGTCACCAAGACCGATGCCGCGAACCTGCACGCGTTCGACACCCGCGGGTACGGCGTGCTCGGCATCGTGGCGCGGGACCGGGTGGTGTACTACCGCGGGGTCGAACGCCGCCACACCGTGACGAGCGAGTTCGACGTCTCCGGCGTCGGCCGCCTGCCCCGCGTCGACGTCGTCATGGCCTACCAGGGCGCATCCGGCGACCTGATCCGGGCCGCCGTCGATCGCGGCGCCGACGGGGTGGTGATCGCGGGAGCGGGCGCGGGCTCGACGAGCCCCGGCCAGCGGGACGCCATCGCGTACGCTGACGCGCGCGGGGTGTTCGTCGTCATGACCACCCGCACCGGACGGGGACGCATCGCTCCCCGCCGCGCCGGCGGCGCGCGGCCGCAACGGCGCATCTCCGGCGAGGACCTGGCGCCGGTCAAGGCGCGCATTCTCCTGATGCTCGCCCTCGGCAAGACCCGGGATGCGGCCGGCATTCAGCGGATTTTCGGCGAATACTGAACGGGAAGGGGTGGTGGACCAGACGGGGGTCGAACCCGTGACCTCGTGAATGCCATTCACGCGCGCTCCCAACTGCGCCACTGGCCCAGCCGAGGATCATTCTATCCGGACGGCGCCGCGCATTCAACCCGCGCCGGCCTTCGGAATCTCCGGACCACCCGCCCCGAGGGCCGGCGGCGCCGCGCCGAAGCATCGTCGATAGTCCTCCGGCGTATCGACGTCGTCGAAGGCGCCGCCGTCGTCGACGTCGACGACGACCCCGTTCGGCGCATGCGCGCGCACGACGGGCCGGGCGCCGCGGACCGGGTCCGCTTGCCGCAGTTCCCGAAAGAGCGCGCGGTCGAACACCACCGGGTGTCCGTGCTTCCCGCCCCGGCCGGGCCGCACGAGGGGCGCGCCGGTCCGCCGCCAGGCATCGAGCACCGCCCGCACCGTCGCCGGCGCGATCAGGGGCAGGTCGACGAGCGTGACGAGCATCGCCCGCACCCCCGGCCGGTCGACGACCTGGAGCGCGGCCAGGAGCGACGAGAGCTGGCCCCGTTCCGGATGCGGATTGCGCACCACGCGGACCATCGGCGGCAGGCGGGCCGCCCGTTCGACGACCGGCGCATGGTGGCGGCCGGTGACCACCACCACGTCGCCGACCCCGCCCGCGCGCAACGTGGAAACGATGCGGTCGAGGAACGTTTCGCCGCCCGTCCCCGTGGGGAGAAGCGCCTTCGGACGGCCCTGCATGCGGGACGAGGCCCCGCCGGCCAGCACGACGCCGGGAATCATCGTCTCGACCTCCGATTCCCGCACTCGCGGGGGAACGAGCCCCCCGCGGGCGCGTTGCAACCTCGACTTCGCGCACTCCTCCGCGAGAGATGCGCTGGCGGCACGTCGGACTCGTGAGGCGAGTGCCCGTTGGCGCGGCGTGTCACTTTACTTGACGCGCATCCCCCGCGGGCGTGTTTGCAACTCCCCGGGGCGGGCACTACAATTCGCCCATGGACCACCCTGACGTTTCGGTTCGTTGCCAGCGGTGCGGCGCGGCGATGGAACTGCGGGATCCCGGCCCTGAGGATCCGTGGCAACCGCAACAGTTCTGGGAGTGCCCGGTCTGCAATCGGCACTTCTGGACCACCTACCCGCCGGCGAAACCGGCGAAACCGGCGAAACCGGCCGTCAAACCGTCGACGCCGGCCGAATAGTATCCCCCGGCCGGCGCGGCCCCCCGGAGCCCGCGGCAGGCCGAGACGGACCGGCCGGCGCCGCAACACGCCCGCCGGCGCCGGGCGAGACCGGCGCGGCGCGGAAACCGGGGCGCACGGCCGCCCCTTGACTCCACCGGCAAACGTCACTAGACTGGCTCCCTTTCGGTGCAGGTTCGCCGCAAGGTCGGGCGCACCGAAGTCTGCGTGGTCCCGGACCTCGCAACCCGCCCCCATCGGGGGATGCGGGTGGTTCTGGCGGTCGCTCTGGCCTGCGAAGAGGGAGAGTAATCCGTCAGGTCCCGGCTGGTGGACGGGGCGTCTGGGCGCCGTCACGGCGGTCGGGATTCGGCATCGGAGGAGTTCGTATGGCCAGCGGCACTATCGCACGTCTCTTGATCGACAAGGGGTTCGGGTTCATTCGCGACGAAGGTGGGATCGAGCACTTCTTCCACCGCAGCGCCGTGCGCGGAGCAGTCTTCGAGTTGCTTCGGGAAGGCCAGCGGGTCGATTTCACGACCGAGGAATCGACCAAGGGCCCCCGTGCCGGGGAAGTGCGCCTGATCGAGAGCTAGCCCGCGCCGCGCCGTCCTGCCCGGCCGCGGGGCGGCGCTTGCACGACCCACCGGTTTCGGGACGCCCCCCGAACGTTCCTCCCCCGTCTGCCGCGGGTTCGACGGTCCGCGCCGGTCGTCGTGCGTACGGTCGCGTCCCCGTTGCGTGCCGCCGCCGTCGTTCCCGACACCGGCAGGTGTCCGCCGCGGCGCCCGCTCCGCGGGCCTCGCGGTCATCCCGGGGCCGCGGATTCGGCGCAGCGCAGCCCGGCGTCACGCGATCCGCATCCCCCCGACGTGCGATGGACGCCGGGGCCGAGCCGGCGAGGAAGCGAACGGGGCCCGGTGGCCCTCCCGGTCTTCAAAATCGGTCGCCCCCCGCCAACGCGGGGGGGCTGGGTTCGACTCCCAGGCGCTTCCGCCAACTCCAAGTCACGCACGGCCGGGAGCGCGCGGCAACCGGAGGCGGGCCAGGTCGGACCGTAACCCGGAATCGCACGCCGCGGCGGGCCAGGCCGGACCAACCCGAACCGCACGCCCCGACGCTTCGCCTCGAACCGCCGGAACCCGGCCGGCGGGCGTGCCCGCCGCTGCCGCGGCGACGCGAGACGGACGATGCGACTCGACCGTGGAGCGCGGCCGGGGCCGCCCAACGGCCCGTGGCGGAAGTCCCCGCTGCGTTCGAGCGGCGGCGCATCCGCGACCGCCTCGGCGTTCCCTCCGGGCGCGGTGCGACGCGGGGTTCCACTTCCACCACGGACCGCTCAGCGAATCCGCCCGTCCAGCAGGACGTCGGCGACCGTCGCCGTGTCGCTGAAGTCGGACAGCACTGCGTGGGCCCCCGCTTCGCGCAGGGCGGCCTCGTCGTACGACCCGGTGGCGACCGCCACGGAACGGGCGCCCGCCGCCGCCGCGCACCGCACGTCGAGCGGCGTGTCGCCGATGACGACGACGTCGTCCGGTCTCCGCACCTCGACCCGCACCCGGCGGGCCCGCTCGACCGCGATCGGCACGAGAGCGTCGCGCACCGGGGCGTCGTCTCCGTACGCGCCGAAGCCGAAGTACCGCCGGAGACCGAAGTGGTCGAGCTTGATGCGCGCCGGTTCCGCGAAGTTCCCGGTGACCAGACCGCACCGCACGGCGTCGGTCCGGGCGAGCGTTTCGAGCAACCGCGCCACCCCGGGCATCAGCCCCTTCCGCGGCCCCGGAAAGTGGATCTCGTCGGCGAACAGCTCGCAGTAACGGCGGTGGAAGCGGGCCCGGGTCGGCGCATCGAGGGTCACCCGCGCCCGGTCCGCCGCCGCGGTCAGAATCAGCTCGTCGGTCCGCCCCGCCACCGGAACGCCGTCGAAGCCGCGCGGCACCCCGAACAGCTCCTCGAACGTCCGGGTCAACGCGCGGTAGCCGGCCCGTCCCGACAGCAGCAGCGTCCCGTCGATGTCGAAAAGCAGAATCCTGGAGATCACCGGTCGGCCCCGAGACCGCGGTTGACCTCGTCGACGATGCGGGACGACTCGTTCAGGGCGCGCACGACGGCCCGCAGCGCCACGAAGGCGGCGGCGACCGTGAACGTCGCCAGCAGGGTGTGCGCGGTGGCGGGGACGACGCCGGTGTCGACCCCGCCGCCGAGTATGGCGGTGAGCATGGTCGCGGCCATGGCCAGCGTCGCGAGCTTGAACACCGGCCCGCGCAGCGCGGAAACCCGCGCGACGGCATCGGTCTCCAGTCCCCCTTCGGCGACCGCATCGCGGATGGCGCGGCCCTTGCCGATGAGGTAGAACATGGTCATGGAGTGCGCCAGCAGGGTGACGAAGGTCACGAAGATCGCCAGCGTCGTGTGACGCAGGACGTCTTCCGGCGCGGCCGCCGCGTATCCCAGGGCGAAGCTGGCGAGCAGACCGACGAACGAGAGCACCGATGCGGTAATCAACGCGGCGGACATCGGTCGCTCATGACAACAGCCCGTGGTGGAACCCTGCGTCCACCGCGCCCGAAGGGCGCCCGCCGTCCCGCGTGGGTTCCGGCCCGGCGTCCCGGCTCCGGCGATCCGCGGCGGGCGCCGTCAGCCGGGCGGGCGGGCGCCGCGGCGGCGCGGCCGGTCCCGGCCGACCAGCACCCGGTACTCCCCGATCAACCGCTGCAGGTGTTCGCGCTCCTCGGAGGCGAACTCCATGAAGATGCGCTTGCCCTCCGAGTCCTCGAAATGCCTGCCGTACCGCTTGAAGAACCGGTGCGACGCGCGCTCGCACCGGATGCCGATCCTCAACGCCTCCCGGTCGTCGACGACCTGCTTCAGTTTCTCGGCCCCCTCGGCGAACAACCCGTCGGACGCCCCCTTGAAGTACAGGAAGGTGGGGTACGACTCGATGTCCGGGTCGTCGGCCCGCAACTGCTCGTAACGGGCCTCGAGCGTCGCCAGATGCTCCTTTTCCTCGGCCGCGAGGTTCTCGAACACCTTGCGGGCGCGCGGGTTTCGGACCAGCCGGGCGCCCCGGGCATAGAAGTCGAGCCCGCTGCGCTCGGTCGCGATGGCGATGCGCAGGGCGTCGCGGGCGAAGACCGTCTCGGTGGCCGCGGCGGGGCGCGACGGGCGCTTGCCCTGCCGGCAGTCCTCGCAGGTTCCGTAGATCTGCACCACGCTCTGCCGCGCCTGGAAGCCGCGGGCCTCGGCGATCTCGGCGAGGAGCGCTTCCACGTCGGAGCTGAGAAACTCGGACGACCGGTTGCAGGTCTTGCAGATCAGATGGAAATGGCGGGGATGGCGATACGAGTGCTCGAACCGGAAGCGGCCCTCGCCGAAATCGACCTTGCGCGCAATGCCGGCGTCGACCATCCACTGCAACGTGCGGTAGACGGTGGCCCGGCTGATGCGCTTGTCTTCCTCGCGCAACAGGTCGACGAGGTCGTCGGCGCTCAAGTGGCCTTCCTGGCGCAGGAAGACCCTGACCACGAGGTCGCGCTTGCCGGAACGCTTGCCGCCGGCCGGCCGCAGGCGTTCGATGTAGTCTGCTTGCGTGTCCATGGCCACCCGGGCACATGGCAGAGAGGCCGCCTCCCGCGGACGAGCGGCGGCGGGCGCCGGTCACCCGGGGCCAGAGTACCCGGAAGCGGATTTCCGGGGAAGCGGCATGGCGCGGGACCGGAAGTCCGACGCGCCGCCATACGCCGTGCTGCGCCCGACTCCCGGGACGGCCGCGACCGCCGCGCCGGTCCGAGGCGCGCCTCGTCAGGTGTTGAACGACGACCCGCACCCGCAGGTCGACTTCGCGTTCGGATTCCTGATCGTGAACCCCCCGCCGGTCAGGTTGTCGACGAAGTCGACCTCCGCCCCCGACAGATACCGCATGCTGATGGGGTCCACGTACAGGTTGATGCCGTTCGACTCGAAGATCCTGTCGGCCGAGACGTCCCCGGCGCCCTCTTCGATCATCAGGCCGTACTGGAAGCCGGAGCATCCTCCGCCCTGCACGAAGACCCGGAGCCCGGCATTCTCCTTGTTCTCTTCCGCCATCAGCGCCGCAATCTTCGACGCGGCGGTCTCGGTCACCGTAATCAACTGGGCCATCCCACGTTTCTCCCCGCGGCTCCGTAACATGGAGTCGGCACTCAAGTATAGCCGCGACGCGGGCGGCGCTTCAACCGCGGCGGCGGCGCGCCCCGCACGCGCACGCCGGTTGGCGCTGCCTGCCCGGCCGTCACGTCGCGGACCGGCGCGCCCCGCACGCGCACGCCGGTTGACCTCCGTCCGGGTGTCTGCAAGACTGACCATGCTGGCCGCCGGCCTCCACGGCGCGCCCGGCGTCCTGGCCGGATGGAGAACCGGATCCGGTGCGAAGCAGCGCTCTCCCGGCCCGGTTCCCGGCGGACGGCGGATGCGGAGCGGCGATCCGAATCCCGCCCGACCGTCGTCCCGGCCCGACGGGGAGCGAAACGGCCCGTGCACTCGACCATCCCCGACCCCGAGACGCTCGTCCGCCGCGCCGAAACCCGGTGGGCGGCCGTCGCGGCCGCGCAACCCGACCTGATCCCCGCGATCGCCGTGCAGCGGCCGATGGTCGTCCGCACCATCCGCCTCGTGGACCGGTTGCGGCTCGAACCGCCGGTGCTCCGGCTCGCCCCGCAACGCATCGCCGACAAGCTCGAGGCCGGCGCCCCGCTGATCCGCGGCGAGGCGGCGGCGCTGCCGGCGTCGCTGCTGGCGCCGCTCGTGCTCGAGGCGTGCGACGACCTCGCGGCCGGAGGCGCGGGCGACGTCGCGCGCCGGGTGCGCGGCTGCATCGACGACGGACGGATCGACGTGGAGTCGCTGCTGACCGCCTCGTTCGACCGCAACCAGGACGCGATCCGGACGAAGGCCCTGCACGAAGGGATCTCCCCGGACGTCCTGTGGCTGGCCGCGGAGCTCGCGGCCGGCCCCGCCGCCCACGTCGCGGCCCGGGCGCTGCTCGACGCGGGGGGCGGCCTCGCCGGGGCCCGGGACCGGTGGCCGCACGGCTACTGTCCGGCCTGCGGGTCCTGGCCGGCGTTCGCCGAGGCGTGCGGCGGGGCCGCCCGGCGGCGCTGCTCGTTCTGCGGGCTCGACTGGCCGGCGCCCGCCGACCGGTGCACGTACTGCCGGGCCCGCGACTCCGGCCCGACCTGGGTGTCGGCGCCGCCGGCGACCGCCGCCCGGGCCGCCCTGTGCGCCGCGTGCGGCGGCTACCTCAAGTGGCTGGAGCGGGCGGCGCCGACGCCGTTCGAGCTGCTGGCGGTCGAAGACCTGGCGACGGCGGCGGTCGACGCGCTGGCCGCCCGGCGCGGGTTCGGCCGCCCGCCGCTGCCGACCCTCGGCGGCCCGGACCGGCCGCCGTGCCGGGAGCCGGCCCCGCCGGCCGGCGGAGCGTAGGGGACCGGGCCGGAACGCCCGCTGCATTCGAGCGGCGACGCATCCCGCCCGTCGGCGGGCGGCGGCCCGCGGGAGGAGACCGGAATGACGGGACGGAAACCGGCGGCCGCGGCGGCGTGGATGCTCGCGGCGCTGGGCGCGGCGGCGGCGGCGCAGAACCTGCCCCACGCCCGGCTCTTCCCCCCCGAGGATCTGGGCCTGCTCGAAGCGCCCGACCGCGCCATCTGGCAGAAGCCGGACGAGATCATGGACGCGCTGCACATCGCCGACGGCGCCACCGTCGCCGACGTCGGCGCGGGCGCCGGCTGGTTCACGGTGCGGCTGGCGCGCCGGGTCGGCCCCCGCGGCCGCGTCTACGCCGAGGACATCCAGCGGCCGATGCTCGACGCGATCAACTACCGCGTCAGCCGCGAGGGCCTGACCAACGTCCGGACGGTGCTCGGCACCCCCGAGGACCCGAAGCTGCCGGACGGGCTCGACGCGGTGCTCATCGTCGACGTCTACGCCGAGGTCGCGAACCCCGTCTCCCTGCTGAGCGACGTCGCGCGGGCCCTCGAGCCCCAGGGCCGGCTGGGCATCGTCGACTTCACCAGGGAGGGCCACGGCCCGGGGCCGCCGATGGACCTGCGGGTCGACCCCGCCGCGGTCATCCGCGACGCCCGCGACGCCGGCCTCGCGCTCGTGTCCCACGAGACGTTCCTCCCCTACCAGTTCCTGCTGGTCTTCCGGCTCGGCCCGCAACCGGCGGGGCCGGCCGGCGAATCGGCGCGGTGACCGCGGAGCGGCTCCGGGCGGAGCGCCTCCCCCGCGACCGGCCCACGGTGCTCACCATCGCCGGCAGCGACTCGGGGGGAGGCGCCGGCCTGCAGGCCGACCTGAAGACGTTCGCGGCGCACGGCGTCCACGGCGTCTGCGCCGTCACCGCGGTCACCGCTCAGAACACGCGCGCGGTCACCGCCGTCGATGCCGTCACCGCCCGCATGGTCGCGGCCCAGATTCGCGCCGTCTTCGACGACTTCGACGTACGGGCGGTCAAGACCGGAATGCTCGCCACCGCCGCGATCGTCGAGGCGGTGTGCGAGGCGCTCGAGGCGCATCCGGAGCCGCCGCTGGTCGTCGACCCGGTCATCGCCGCCACCAGCGGCCGGCGGCTGCTCGACGAGGACGCGGTCGCCGTGGTGCGCGGCCGGCTGCTGAAACGCGCGCGGGTGGTCACCCCCAACCGTTTCGAGGCGGAGGTGCTGGCCGGCCGGCGGGTCGACTCGCTGGACGACGCGCGGCGCGCCGCCGCCCGCATCCGGACGCGCGGGGCGGCGGCGGCCCTCGTCACCGGCGGGCATTTCGACGCCGCGGAGTCGGTCGACCTGCTCGACGACGGGGGCGCCGTCGTCGAGTTGCGCGGCCCCCGCGACGACCGGACGAACCACGGGACCGGATGCGCGTTCTCGGCGGCCATCGCGGCCGGGCTGGCCGCCGGCCGGCCGCTGCCCGCCGCCGCGGCCGGCGCCAAGCGCTACGTCGAAGGGGGCATTCGCCACGCCGCCCCGCTGGGACGGGGGCCGTGGCCGATCGAACACTTCTGGCGGCCGCCGAAATGAGCGACAGGCGCTACGTCGAAGGGGCATTCGCCACGCCGCCCCGCCGGGACGGGGCCGCGGCCGTTCGAGCGCTTCTGGCGGCCGCCGAAATGAGCGACAATAGGGCGTCCATGCCGATTCCGCCGTACGCGGTGACCACCGCGCCGCTCGACGAGAACGCGCTGGCGCGCGCGGTCGGCGCCCGCGCCGCCGCGGACGCCGTCGGCCCGGGCGCCGTCGTCACCTTCGTGGGGGTCGTCCGCAACGAGAACGCGGGACGCCGGGTGCTGCGGCTGGAGTACGAAGGCTACGAGCCGCTGGCCGTGCGGGCCTTCGAACGCATCGGCGACGAGGCCGGCGCCCGGTGGCCGGTCGCCCTGGCCGTCCACCACCGGCTGGGAACGCTCGACGTCGGCGAGGCCAGCGTGATCATCGCGGCCGCGTCGCCGCACCGCGCCGACGCCTTCGCCGCGTGCCGCTACGCCATCGAGCGCATCAAGCAGATCGCGCCGATCTGGAAGCACGAGTTCTTCGAGGGCGGCGACGTGTGGATAGAGGGCGCCAGCGCCGACGCGCACGACGCGGGGGCCCGCGAGGCCGCCTGCCGGTTGGCCGCGGGCGCGGGCCCGGCGGAACCGGCCGGCTGACGGCGCGCGCGGTCGGGTGGAACGCCGCGAGGCGGCGGCGAGCCGGCCGCGCGCCCCGGGCCGGGGAGCGGCGACGACGACATGCGCATCAACGTCCGGCTGTTCGCCCGGCTCCGCGACATCGTGGGGGCGGGAGAGATTGCGAGGCAGGTTCCCGACGGGGCCACCGTCCGCGGCGTCTGGGACGGGCTGACCGGCGAATTCCCGGAGCTCGACGCCTATCGGGACTCGGTCTCCGCCGCCGTCAACGCGGACTTCTCGCGGATGGACGCCCCCCTCGGCGAGGGCGACGAGGTGGCGTTCCTTCCCCCGGTCTCGGGGGGCTGATCGGGCGCCGCCGCGGGTACGCACGCCGCCGCGGGTACGCGCGAACCGGTCCGCGTTCCCGGGAGCCGACATGTTCGACAAGCTGCAGACCATCGAGGCCCGCTACGACGAGCTGATGCGCCTGCTCGGCGACGGCGCGGCGCAGTCCGACCCCGCCCGGTACCGGACGCACTCGAAGGCGCTGTCCGAGATTCAGCCCGTCGTCGAGAAGTTCCGCGACTACAAGGCGGTGGCGTCGGAGATCGCCGGGACCCGGGAACTCGCCGACGGACCGGACCCCGAGCTGCGGGAGCTGGCCGCGCAGGAGCTGGCCGCGCTGAAGACCCGCCAGGACGGCCTGCTGGCCGACATCCGGGGCCTGATGGCGCCGAAGGACCCGAACGACGAGAAGAACGTCGTGCTGGAGATCCGCGCCGGCGCGGGCGGCGACGAGGCCGGCCTGTTCGCGGGCGATCTGTTCCGCATGTACGCCCGCTTCGCCGAGCGGCGGCGCTGGAAGGTCGACGTGCTGTCGACCAGCGGGAGCGGGGCGGGAGCCATCAAGGAGGTCGTCGCCCTGATCGAGGGCGCCCGGGTGTACAGCCGGCTCAAGTACGAGAGCGGCGTCCACCGGGTGCAGCGCGTGCCCGCGACGGAAGCGAGCGGCCGCATCCACACCTCCACCGCGACCGTCGCGGTGCTGCCCGAGGCCGAGGAGGTGGACGTCGCCATCGCCCCCGGGGACCTCCGCATCGACACGTTCTGCTCGAGCGGCCCCGGCGGCCAGAGCGTCAACACCACCTACTCGGCCGTGCGCATCACCCACCTGCCCACCGGGCTCGTCGTTTCGCAGCAGGACGAGAAGTCGCAGATCAAGAACAAGGCGAAGGCCATGAAGGTCCTGCGCTCGCGGCTCTACGAGATGGAGATGCGGCGCCAGCACGACGAGATCGCCCGGAACCGCAAGAGCCAGGTCGGCACCGGCGAACGCTCGGAGAAGATCCGCACCTACAACTTCCCGCAGAACCGGGTGACCGACCACCGCATCGGCTTCACCACCCACCGGCTGACCGAGATGCTCGACGGCGACCTCGCGGAGATGAGCGAGACGCTCACCGCCCACTACCGGGCCGAGGCGCTCGAGGACGCCGCCGCGCTCCCGGAGGGCGCGCGGGCCGCCGTACAATGAACGCGGCGGATCGCGGCGCGAGGCGGGCCGGTGACGGCCCGGAACCCGGACCGGGCGGTTCCGACCGCGGCTTCGGGATGGTCGCCGCCCTCGTCTTCACGGGGGTCGGCGGGTGGCCGCTGCTCGACGGCGCGCCGCCCCGGTGGTGGGCGCTGGCCGCGGCCGGGGCGGTGCTGGCGATCGCGCTCGTCAAGGCGCACTGGCTGGCGCCGTTCAACCGGCTCTGGTTCAAGTTCGGCCTGGTGCTGGGGCGCATCGTCAACCCCGTCGTGCTGGCCGTGATCTACGTCGCCGTGGTGACGCCGACCGGCCTCGTCATGCGCGCCCGGGGCAAGGACCCGTTGCGTCTGCGCCGCGACCCGCGGGCCGCGAGCTACTGGATACGCCGCGACCCGCCCGGCCCGGAGCCGGGGTCGATGACGAACCAGTTCTGAGCGCCCGCGCGGACGGCGGCGTCCGACACGCGGTTCCTGGAGCACCGATTGGAGGCGAGAAGAAAAATGACCTTCCTGCGCGAGTTCTGGATGTTCCTGCGCGTGCGCAAGAAGTACTGGCTGCTGCCGGTCATCCTGGTCACGCTGGCGCTGGGCGGGCTGATCGTGCTGGGCCAGACCACCGCGGTCGCGCCGCTCGTCTACACGATCTTCTGAGCCCGTGCGCGTTCTCGGTCTCTCGGCGTTCTACCACGACAGCGCCGCGGCCCTGGTCGAGGACGGGCGGATCGTCGCCGCCGCGCAGGAGGAGCGGTTCACGCGCAGGAAGCACGACGCGCGCTATCCCGCCCATGCCGTCGCCTGCTGCCTCGACGAAGCGGGCGTGGCGCTCGACGAGGTCGATCGGGTCGTCTTCTACGACAAGCCGTTCCTCACGTTCGAGCGGCTGATCGAGACCGCGGTCGCGTTCGCCCCGCGCGGTTTCCGTTCCTTCGCCGCCGCGGTCCCGGTCTGGGTCCGCGAGAAGCTGTTCCAGAAGGACCTGCTGCGCCGGAAACTGCACGCACTCGCGCCGGACGTGGACTGGAACGCCCGGCTGCTGTTCGCCGAGCATCATCAGTCGCACGCGGCGAGCGCCTTCTACCCTTCGCCCTTCCGGGAAGCGGTGGTCCTCACGATGGACGGGGTCGGCGAGTGGGCCACCACTTCCGCCGCCGTCGGCCGCGGCAACGACCTCGAGATCACGCGCGAGATCCACTTCCCCCACTCCCTGGGGCTGCTCTACTCGGCGTTCACCTACCACACCGGCTTCAAGGTCAATTCCGGCGAGTACAAGTTGATGGGTCTCGCACCCCGCGGCGAGCCGACGTACGTCCGGACCATCCTCGACCACCTGATCGACCTGAAACCGGACGGCACGTTCAGGCTCGACCTCGACTACTTCGACTTCTGCACCGGCCTGACGATGACCAACCACCGGTTCGACGCCCTCTTCGGCGGTCCGGCCCGACGGCCGGAGGCGCCGCTGGCGCGGCGGCACCGCGATCTCGCGGCCTCGGTCCAGGCCGTGATCGAGGAGGCGGTGCTGCGGCTGACCCGCTCGCTCCGCGAGGAGACCGGCATCCGCCGGCTGTGCCTCGCGGGGGGCGTAGCCCTCAACTGCGTCGCCAACGGCAAGGTGGCGCGCGACGGACGCTTCGACGACATCTGGATCCAGCCCGCGGCGGGCGACGCCGGGGGCGCCCTGGGCGCGGCGCTGCTCGCGAGCCACCGCCTGTTCGGCGCGCCGCGCCCGGCCGGCGGCGGGCCGGAGGCCGGGGGAGCGGGCGGCGACGCCATGCGCGGGGCCCTGCTCGGCCCCGCCTTCTCCCCGGACGCCGTCCGCGGCGCGCTCGACGCCGCCGGCGCGCGCTACCGCGAGCTCTCCGACGCCGACCTGCTCGACGCCGCGGCGTCGGCGCTGGCCGCGGGCCAGGTCGTCGCCTGGTTCCAGGGCCGGATGGAGTTCGGCCCGCGCGCCCTGGGCAATCGGTCGATCCTGGCCGACGCCCGGTCGCCCGCCATGCAGCAGAGGCTGAACCTCGCGGTCAAGCGCCGCGAGTCGTTCCGCCCGTTCGCGCCGAGCGTGCCGCGCGACCACGCCGCCGACTGGTTCGACCTCGACCGCGACAGTCCGTACATGCTGCTGACGGCCGACGTGCGCCCGGCGCGGCGGGCGGCCATCCCGGCCGTCACCCACGTGGACGGCTCGGCCCGCGTGCAGACCGTCGACCGCGAGACCAACCCGCGCTACCGCGCGCTGCTCGACGCCTTCCGGGCGAAGACCGGCTGCCCGGTCGTCGTGAACACGAGCTTCAACGTCCGCGGCGAGCCCATGGTCTGCACCCCCGCCGACGCCGTCCGCTGCTTCCTGGGCACCGACATCGACTGCCTCGCCATCGGCAACTGCTTCCTCCGCAAGGACGAGCAGGCCGCGGCGCCGGGGCGGGAACACGCGGGCGCGTTCGAGCCGGACTGACGCGGCGTCCGGGGTCAGACCGCCCGGACGCCCGGCGCGAGCACGCGGGCGCGCTCGAGCCGGACTGCCCCCGTGGTGATAGTGAAGTGAACGCCCCGCGGCATTGCGAGCGGCGCCGCATCCCCGCCCGACCGCGTCGTTCGGCGGTTGAACGTGCCCAGGATGCGCCCTTGCTCAGGCGGGCGCATCTTGCCCGCCGGCGCGCTTCTTGCCCCGGCGGCGCGGGCGGCCTTCGGGCGCGGGGCGGCGTGGCGCGGGTTCCGCCACCGGCTCGCCGGCAGCCCGCCGGGCTACGGCGGGACGTCCACGCGGAACCCGAGATCGTCGAGGGCGGCGTCGAAGATGCCGGGCCAGCCGCGGTTCGCGGCCGGGCTCGCGGGGCTGGGGTGGGGCGCCGTCCCGCACCGCGCCCCGGCCGCGGCGGCGACGGGGGCGGCGCGCCGGGCCGCGAACCGGCCGACGCCGACGACCAGGCGGCAACGGAGGTGCGCGACGACCGCGGCCAGCGCGTCGTCGCACGCCGCGAACAGGGGATCGCGCTCGGACCGCGGGAGCGTGTCGGGGGTGAGGTTGCGGCCGGACGCCCCGACGAAGCAGAGCGGGCAGTGGTTCCACACGAAGGCGCGCCGGAAGAACCGTTCGGGAGCGCCGAAACGCGCCCGCGCCCAGCCCCAGAAGCGCGCGCCGCTCACTTCGCCTCGCCCGACGGCGAAGCCGCGCACCGGGCGCTTCGGATGCTCGCGGGCGGGCCGCCCGACCGGCGCCTCGATGCCGAGCCAGCCGCGGACCATCGCGGCGTCGCCGAACGGAACGCCGGTCTGGGCCATCCCGAACGGGCCCGGATTCATCCCGACGAACAGGACCTCCCGCGGCGCGCCGCCGTACCGCTCCAGGTACAGCCGGTGGGGCGCCCAGGCGTAATCGAGGGGCGCGTAGACGCAGGCCACCGGCGGCGCGAACCGCAGGCGCCGGGTGCGCTTCCGGAGCCGCTCCGCAACCGCCACCAGCCCGGGCGAAGGCGACGCTCGACGCGCGCTGCTTGACATCGCCCCCACCGCGACACAAGATGCCGACGCCCGCGCCGGCGGTTCCGCCCGTCGACCGACGCGGACGCCGTCCGCCCCCCTGCGCGGCGCGGCAAACCGGATGATACCTTGAACGTGGTCTTCCACTACGCCGCCGGGCCGGCCTTGGCGCGCCGGCTCGCGGCCCTCGACGACCGCGGACTCGCGGTCCGCGTCTGCGTGCCGGAAGACCGGGACCGGTTCCGGCGCCTGCTCGCCGGCGCCGACGCGATATGGCACCTGCTGGAGCCGTTGACGGCGGCGGTCATCGCGTCGGCGCCGCGGCTCCGGCTCATCCAGAAGATCGGCGTCGGGGTGAACACGATCGACCTCGAAGAGGCGCGGCGCCGCGGGGTCGCGGTGTGCAACATGCCGGGGACGAACACCCAGGCGGTGGCCGAGATGACCCTGCTGCTCATGCTCGGCGCCCTGCGGCGCGCGACCCGGCTCGACGCCGAGGCGCGCGCCGGCTGGAGCCTCCCGCCCGAGTTCCAGGACCACGCGGGCGAGGTGCGCGGGCGCACCGTCGGACTCGTGGGATACGGCGCGGTGCCGCGCCGCCTCGCGCCGGTGCTGCGCGCACTGGGCGCCCGCGTCCTGTACGCCAGCCGGAGCCCGAAACCGGACGCGGCGGGCGAGCGCGTTCCGCTCGACACCCTGCTGAGGGACAGCGACGTCGTGTCGCTCCACGTGCCGCTCGCGCCGGATACCGCGCGGCTCGTCGACGCCGCCGCGATCGCCCGCATGAAACCGGGCGCCGTCCTCGTCAACACCGCGCGCGGGGGGCTCGTGGACGAGGCCGCGCTCGCCGCCGCGCTGCGGACGGGCCGCCTCGCCGCGGCGGGGCTCGACGTGTTCGAAACCGAACCGGCGGCGGCCGGCAACCCCCTCTTCGCTCTCGACAACGTCGTCTGCAGCCCGCACGTCGCGTGGCTCACGCGCGAGACGCTGGAGCGGAGCCTCGCCGTCGCCGTCGAGAACTGCCGCCGCCTCGCGGCGGGCGCCGACCTGCTGCACCGCGTCGCCTGACGGTCCGGGGTGGAACCCCGCGTCGCACCGCGCCCGGAGGAGGCGCCGGCGGACGGCGGACGAACGACGCCGGCAGGCGGGATGCGCAATGCAGCGAAGCGTTCACTCACGGGCTGCTGAATCGGAACCAGCGCCGTCTCGGCGGGTGAAAAAGAACATGCGGACCGCGGCCGACCCGGGCGCCGGTCGATTCGCGACACGGGGACGCCGATGCCCGGAGCCGCCAGGGCGCCGCGTGCGCCGGGACGCCGTCTTGCCGCCCGCGCTCCGGGGCCGGCGGGCCGCGCCGCTCCTGGCCGCCGCGGTCCTGGGCCTCGCGGCGCCGGCCCCGGCGCAGCACGCGGCCGGGGAGCCGGCCGAAGCGGCCCCGATCGCGCCGGGGGTCGTCATCGACGGCCCTCCCCCGCCGACCCCGCCCGCGACCATCACCCGCGAGGGCGGGCAGGCGACCATGCGCGCGATCCGGCTGCTGGCGGGGATCCGCGTCGACGGACGGCTCGACGAGCCGGTCTACGACCGGGTGCCCCCGGTTTCCGGCTTCATCCAGCAGCTTCCCGACGAAGGGGCCCCCGCCACCGAGCGCACCGACGCCTGGGTGATGTTCGACGACGAGAACTTCTACGTCGCCGGCCGCTGCTGGGACCGCGCGCCGCCCAGCGCGTGGGTGGCCACCGAGATGCGCCGCGACGCGTTCAACATGCTGAACAACGACCTGTTCGGCTTCCTGATCGACACGTTCTACGACCGGCGCAACGCGCTCCTCTTCTATGCCAACCCCGCCGGCGGCTTCGTCGATCAGGCGATCACCAACGAGGGCAATCCGAACCGCGACTGGAACCCGGTGTGGGACGTCAGGACGGGGCGGTTCGACGGCGGCTGGACGATAGAGATGGTCGTGCCGTTCAAGTCGCTGCGCTACCGGCCCGGCCGCGACCAGGTGTGGGGTATCCAGATCCGCCGCACCGTCATCCGCAAGAACGAATGGGCCTATCTGACCCTGATTCCCATCTCCGCGGCCGGGTTCGGCGGGCGCGGGGGCGTCTTCCGCGTATCGGCGGCGGGCACCCTCGTGGGGCTCGATACCCCGCCGGCGGACAACCACCTGGAGGTCAAGCCCTACGCCATCGGCGGCCTGACCGCCGACGTGAACGCTCCTCCCGGCCGGGGGACCCGCCACGGCGAGGTCGGCGCCGACCTGAAGTACGGCGTCACCCGGAACCTGACCGCCGACTTCACCGTCAACACCGACTTCGCGCAGGTCGAGGTGGACGAGCAGCAGGTGAACCTGACCCGGTTCAACCTGTTCTTTCCCGAGAAGCGCGAATTCTTTCTGGAGGGGCGCGGCATCTTCGACTTCGCGCGCGGGAGCTTCCGCACCGCCCGCAGCCTGCGGCAGGGCAGCGTGCTCGGCGGGGGAGACGCGCCGACCCTCTTCTACAGCCGGCGCATCGGCCTGCAGGGCGGCGCGGCGGTGCCCATCCGCGGCGGCGGGCGCCTGACCGGCAAGGTCGGCGCGTTCGACGTGGGGGCCCTCAACGTCCAGACCGGCGACGAGGCGGTCTCCGGCGCGGCCGGCGCCAACTTCACGGTGCTGCGGGTCAAGCGCGACCTCCTGCGGCGCAGCAGCGTCGGCGCCCTGCTCACGAGCCGCTCGGTCTCGCTCGACGGGACCGGCTCGAACCAGGCGTACGGAGCCGACGCCAGCTTCTCGTTCTTCGACAGCGTCAACTTCCTCGGCTACTACGCCCGCACCCGCACCACCGGGGCGCGGGGCCGCGACGCCAGCTACCAGGCGCGGTTCGACTACGGCGCCGACCGCTACGGCTTCGAGCTCGACCACCTGGCGGTGGAAGACGACTTCCGCCCCGAGGTCGGGTTCGTGCGGCGCGACAACTTCCGGCGCACGTCGGTCTCGGGCCGCTTCAGCCCGCGGCCGCGGTCGCTCGAATCGGTCCGCCAGTTCGTCCTCGAGGGCAGCATCGACTACTTCCTGACCGCCGACACCGGCCGGCTCGAGACCCGCCAGCAGCAGATCGCCGCGCAGACCGAGCTCGAGAACAGCGACCAGTTCGGCGTGCGGGTGAGCGACGCCTTCGAGCTGCTGCAGCGGCCGTTCACGGTCTCGCGGAGCCAGGGGGTGACGATTCCGGCCGGCGGCTACGACTTCACCGACGTGCGCCTGACCTATGCGCTCGGCCCGCAACGCCCGCTGAACGGGACGGTGGAGGTGGCGGCCGGCGGCTACTTCGACGGGCGGCTCACGTCGGTCGACCTCCGCCGCGGGCGCGTCGATCTGTCGCCGCGCCTGTCCGTCGAGCCCAGCGTCTCGTTCAACTGGATCGACCTGCCGGCCGGCCGGTTCCGCACCGACCTCGTGCGCGGGCGCCTGAACTACACGTTCTCGCCCCGCATGTTCGTCAGCGGCCTGTTCCAGTACAACTCCACCAACCGCACTCTCGGCGCCAACCTCCGCATGCGGTGGGAGTACTCGCCCGGCAGCGAGCTGTTCGTCGTCTACACCGAGGAGCAGGACGTCGACCCGCTGCGTCCCGGCCGCTACGCCGAGCTCCGCAACCGCGGGTTCGTCGTCAAGGTCACCCGGCTGTTCCGGTAGCCGCCCGCGGCGGAACCCCGCGCCGCGCCCGCGCCCGAAGGGCGCCGGCGCGCGCCGAGTGCGCCGGCGGCAGCGAACGCCCGCCCGACGACACGTGAGAACGGGCATACGTGACCGACGAACGCCGCGGCCGGCCGCGATGCGGCGCCGCTCGCAACGCGGCAGGGACCTCCGCCACGGGCTGACCGGCCGATCCGCGGCGCGCGACAGGGTTCCCGCGCCGCGCGGCGCTCGTCGACCGGGCGCCCGCGGACGGCGGCCCGTCACCGCGGGCTGATAGGATCGGCAGGGTGCAGGCGGCGCCGCCCGGCGAGGGGGTGCCGGCCGGCCTTCCGCGGCTTGGGGACCTGCCTCGCCGGAGGCCGCGGCGCGGCCAGAGGACGATCGGAACGGGCGGCGAGGCCCGCGGCGCGCGGCGCAGGGAGACCGAAGCGAATGGCCACGACGATTCCACGGGGCACGGCCCGGCTCGGCGCGTTGGCGCTGCTGGCGGCGGGGTTGGCCGGATGCGCTTCGAATCCGACGGCGCCGTCCGACGTCCTCTATCTGCAGGTGTACGAGATCGAAATCGGGACGGGGCGGACGGCGGCCGCCGGAGACCGGGTGGTCATCGACTACGTGACGTGGGCCTACGATTCCGGGCAGGCCGAGAACAAGGGACAGGAGGTCGATTCCCGCACCGGGTACACGTTCTTTCTGGGGGCCAACCAGGTCATCCCCGCGTTCGACCAGGGTCTCGTCGGCATGCGGGTCGGGGGGTTACGCCGACTCGTCATTCCTCCCGCGTATGCGCTTGGGGGGCGCGCATTCGGCTCGGCGCCGCCGAACACGCCGCTCGTCGCGGACGTCCGCATGGTGGAGGCGCAGCCCGTGACGCCGTAGCCGCCGGCCGGCGCCGCGCCTCTCCTCCTTCGACCACCGCGACCGCGCTTCCAACCGGCCGGCCCATGAACCCGCGCCTCAGTCGAAAGACCAGACGGCGAGACCCATCGGATGGAAGAAGGCCCCGTCCCCGACGAGAGCCGACAGGCCGAACCTCACGCCGAAACGCCGCGAGATTCTCCAGCCCGTGAAGACGTCGACCGTCGGGAAGACTCCGACGTCGGAACGGCCCTCGTAAACCGAGAACGCCACGGGGCTCGAGCCGACCTGCAACTCCGCCCGGCCGTCGTACAACGCGATGCGGTAGCGGATCCCCAGATTGACGACGACGGCCGTCCCGTATTCTCGTCGTCCGACCGTCTGCCAGACGCTTCCCCCCCAATGGCGCGACATCCACACGTCCGCGCCCAGGTTGGCGGCCGGGGCGTTTCTGTCGTCGAGCACGAGCACGCCCGCGCCGCCGAAGACGTCCACCCGCGACTCCTGCGCCCCGGCCGCCGCGGTGCCGAAGCACAGGACCGCCAGCAGCAGCGCGAGAGTTCTCATCCGGCGTGTCCGGTTCCACTGGTTCATGGTTTCCTTCTCTTCTCCCATTTCGAGTCCGGGACCTTCGCCGTCAACGAGACGTCCGGCCAGCGTCTCAGTCGAAGGCCCAGAACGCCAGGCCCGTGGGAACGAACCCCCCTTCGCCGGCGACACCGAGCCCGAACCGGACACCGAACCCCCGGTGGAGTCTCCGGCCCACGGAAAAATCGAAAAACGCCGTCTTTTCGAATTCGAAACCGGCACGGTATTTCGAGAGCGCCACGGGACTGGCGCCGACGTGCAGCTCCGTTCGGCCGTCGTACAACCTGAGCCGGTAGCGGATCGAAAACAACGCCGTTGCGCCGCCTGTCGGGTAGCCTGTCCAGATCTGGTGCGAGATACCCAGGCCCCAGTGTCGTGTCATCCACACGTTGGCGCCGACCTGCCGCATCGGCAGGGTAGTGTCCGTGCGGAGAACCGCCACCCCGCCGAGAATCTCCACCCTGGCGTCCCGCGGCTCGGCCGGCGGTGCCTGCCGAGCCGATTCCAGGACGAAGCGCTCCGCCCTCGAATCCTGCGCCTCGGCCAGGTCCATGCCGAACCCGAGCCACAGGACCCCCGACAGCAGGACGAGGATCGGTGTCCTGTTGGACTCGTCCACAAACTTGTCCTGACCGTTGTCCGAACCCGCGCGGTTACGGCGCCACCGCCGCCGGTTGCTGCGATCCACGATGATTCTCCCCTGCACCGCGACGTGTCGGTGCCTGAGCCGTGCATGAACCGGCGCCTCAGTCGAAAGACCAGACGACGAGCCCCACCGGGTTGATGAACGCCCCCGGCCCGATCAAGGTCGATACGCCGATCCCGGCGCCGAAGCGCCGAGAGATTTGTCGGCCCACGAAGACGTCGAAGACCGCCGCGACCCCTGCCTCGAAATTGCCGTCGTCGTCAATCGAGAACCCCACCGGACTTCCGCCGACGTGCAACGTCGTTCGGCCGCCGTCCACGTCGATCCGGTAACGGACTCCGAACTCGGTCACGACCGCCAGGTCATCGCCTCTGGTCGCGACCGTGTGCCGGACGCTCGCTCCCCAGCGCCGGAAGATCCACACGTTCGCGCCCAGATTGGCCGTCGGGCGCGGCTCGCGGACGCCCGCGAGCAGACCGGCGCCGCCGAAGACGTCCACCCGCGACTCCTGCGCCTCGGCCGCGACGGCACCGAGGCACAGGATTGCCGGCAGCAGGGCAAGCATCAGCGCCCATTTGGGGGTGTCCATTGATTCGTCCTCACTCTTATCTGAACTCTCGCGGATATGGTCCCCCGGCCACTGGCTGCAGCGATCCATGCCGAATCTCCCGTGCACCGCGAGTAGCGGCCCCTCGCGGCCACCGGCATTCTGGAGGCGTTCGTCGGGCGGCCGTTTTTCCCCGATGCTCCAGCCGCTTGCGGAACCCGATGGCGATGCGGCCCCGCGGCGCCCCGACGGTTCGAGCGATCCGCGGGCTCTACTTGCACAGAGGGCTCGAGGAGGTGATCCATTACAGATTTATTGCGTTTTTTTTCGCCGCGGCGGCTCACGGCGGCGGATCCGGCCATTCGGCGCAGGAACCGCGGGGGAAATCGCCCGAGCGAACGAGCAGGCGCAGGAGCCGATCGAGGCAGACGGGCGGGCGCGGGAACCGGGGGAGGAGCGCGCGAACGCAGGCGCCGGGACCCGCCGGAGGATCACCGCCGGGCGGAGCCCGGACGGCGACGGCGCGGGTCAGGCGCACCGGGACACCGCCGGAGTAGCCCGGGTGGCGGCGCGGGCCAGTGCGCGGGGGACAGGCGCCGGGACCCGCCGGAGGATCACCGCCGGGCGGAGCCCGGACGGCGGCGGCGCGGGTCAGGCGCACCGGGACACCCGGAGTAACCCGGGCGGCGCGGGCCAGTGCGCGGGGGAACGGCGCCGGGACCCGCCGGGGGGAACCCGCGTAGAGGCGCGGCCACGACCGCGTTCGACAGGCGCCGGGACCCGTCGGGGGAACCCCTTGTGCGCACGAATGCGGCGCACGCGCAGGCGCCCGCCGGAGATGGGCAACCGGCGCACTACGGGGGAACCGCGGCCCGGGGCGGCGTCCGCCGCCCTACGGGACGACGAGCCCCTGGAACTCGATGCGGATCTGCGGGCGCACTCGCAGGAGGCCGAGCATGACCACGGGCGGCTCCACGCCGTAATCGGTCATGTCGAGCTGGACTTCCCCGGCGATCTCGACGCCGGCGCCGGCCGGGGTCAGCGCGATCGGGAAGCTCACGGGCCTGGTGACGCCCTGGATGGTGAGGTCGCCGCGGGCCTCGGCGCCCCGCGGAATCGCTTCGTAGCCGTCGAGCCGGAAGGTGATCTCGGCGAACTCGGCCGGCTTCATGGCCTCGAGCAGATGCTCGGTCATCGTTTCGTCGGGGCATTCGAAGCCGGCCACCGGCACCACGAGCGCCGCCGACCGGACGCCGGCGGAGAAACCGGGCGCCGGGGCGGCCGAACCGGGCGTCACCTCGGCCGTTCCTTGTACGGAGCAGGTCCATCCCCGGATGGTCGAGGTTCCCGACACCGTGAACTCGACGGCGGACGGTTGCGCCGCCGCCGGGGCCCCGCTCAGCGGCGCGAGAGCGAAGGCGGCGGCGGCCGCGAAGCGCGGCAGGAAACGTGTTCGAGAGGGGACCGGCATCCTGGAAATCCTCTACAGCCCGAAGCCGAACCGGTTGTCGCGCATCATGATGGGGTTCTTCCCCTCCATGACGAAGCGCGGCGTGATCTGGTCGACGGTGGCCGTCCGGGTCTGCCGCATGGCGATGCGGAACTCGGCGAGCATCAGGTCGATGACCTTCGCGACGCCGTCTTCCCCGAACGCGCCGAGGCCCCACACGTAGGGGCGGCCGATGCCGACGGCGTCGGCGCCCAGGGCCAGCGCCTTGAAGACGTCGGTGCCCCGGCGCACGCCGCTGTCGATGAACACCGGCACGCGCCCGCGGACCGCCGCGACGACCTCGGGCAGCGAGTCGATCGACGCCCACAGGCTGTTCACCGCCCGGCCGCCGTGGTTCGACACGAAGATGCCGTCGGCGCCGTGCTCTATCGCCTCGTCGGCGCCCTCGGCGGTCATGATGCCCTTCAGGATGAGCTTCATGTCGCTGGCGTCCTTGAGACGCTTGACGTAGTCCCAGTCGTAGGGGTAGCGCGGGCCGGCGGGGCCCTCCAGCCCCGCCCGCATCGGCCGCAGGTAGTCCGGGTGGTGCTGGTGGCAGTTCTGGCAGAGCACCGACTCGTAGCCCTCGCCGGCCAGCGTGCGGCGCTGCAGCTCGCGGTTGCTGCCGCCCAGCAGGTCGATGGTCCACACCAGGGCGGGGCAGCCCGCGCCGGCGACGCGGTCGATGACCCGCTGGTTCACGTTCCAGTCAGGCACGGTGTAGATCTGGAACCAGTGCGGCTCGCCGCGGGCCTCGGCGATCTCCGCGTAGGACTGCGAACTCTGGTGCGACTGCATCTGCAGGATGCCGCGCGCGCGGGCCGCGCGGGCCGCGCCGCTCTCGCCCTGCGTGTGATAGGCCTCAAGGCTCGCGACGGGACAGAGGAAGAGGGGCGAGTCCCACCGGCGGCCGTAGAGCTCGACCGACGTGTCGGGCCCGGCCGCCGCCTCCCCGCTCAGCCGCCGGGGACGCAGCATCAGGCGCTGGAACCCTTCCCGGTTCGCCTTCCGCGTCTCGTAGTCGTCGACGCCCATGTGCAGGTAGTCCCAGTGCTGGGCCAGGTTGCTGGCGTGCGCCGCGCGCTCGAAGTCCCACACGTTGACCGCGTCGTCGGGCGACTCGACGAGCTGCCCCGTCAACTGGTCCTCCAGGGCGTTCTGGGGCGGCAGCACGGGGTCCTGCACGGCGTGGAAACGCGGCTGCGTCAGCGTCGGGAACGTCTCGGCGCCGCACCTGGAGCACGACCGCACGGCCGGCCCGGCCGCCGCGCCGCGCTCCGCCTCGCGCGCGAGGGCGCGCTGCCAGGCGGGCGGCAGGCCCGACGCAGCCACGCCCAGCAGCGGGCTGGCCGCGAGCAGCCGGAAGAACTCCCGCCGGCTCGCGCCGCGGTCGATGAAACGGGTGGGTGCTCCTCGTCCAGTCATGCTCGGCTCCTTCGCAGGCACGCGACGCGGCGGGCAATGGCGCGTCGTCGCCGCCGGCCGGGTCTCGATTCGCAAAGTGTAGCCGAACGGCCGCCGAATGCAACCTGCCGCGCCGGGGGCCGCGCCGCCGTGGTTCCGGGTCGGCCGGGCGCCAGAACCGCGGCCGGGCACGGGCCGGGCGCAGGAAGACGGACGATCCCGGTCAGGGCAGCCTGAAGGCGAAGCCGGGGATATGATTGGATCGATGGCCGAAGCGCTGAGGCTGATCGGACTCACGCAGGATGGCGCGCTGCTGCCGGTGCCGCTGGCCTGCGCCGTCGTCTGGATGACGACGACCGTTCGCCAGTTGCGCAGCGACGTGGCGTTTCTGCGCGACGATCATCGGGCGATGGATGCGGCGTTTCGCCGCATGGCGGAAGACGTCGCAGTGCTGCGGGGCCGGGCCGAGCAAGCGAATCCCTGACCATCCGCCGGCCTGCGCCTCCGCGCCGGACATGCGTCGGGTCGGCGATCGTCCCTGCCGCCCTCGCGGTTTCCCCGGCGCACCGGGGACAAGTCCCGCGACGCGGACCTGCCCCCGGCGCCGGTCCGGAAGCGCTCAGTGCCCGTCGGCCGCGTCGCCGCCCTCGACGGGCAGGGCCATCGCGGCCAGGCCGTCCCGCAACTGCACGACGACGAACTGCCGGCCCTCGTGCATCCAGCTCGACATGCCGTAGCGCGTCAGGCCGGGGATCTCGACCGCCCCCACCCGTTCGCCGGTCCGCTTGTCGATGGCGAAGAGGTGCGGCGTGTCGTCGGCGGTCTGGCCGCCGGCCAGGAGCATCGTCGGCGTGACGACCATGGCCGCGTTTCCGCCGCGGCCGCGGTTCACTTCGACGCCGTCGAGCCCCTGCACGAGGGGATGGTTGCGGATGCGGTCCTGCGCCGCTTGCGGGGAATCCCCGTTCGGGGTCACCCACAGGTGCTCGCCGGTGTTCACGTCGATGGCCGTGATGCGCCCGATCGGCCCCTTCCAGATCGGCAGTCCGTCGAGGGTGAACGCCTCGATGCTGCCGCGCACGGTGGTCGCGACCGCGGCCCAGTCGGTGTGCGTCGTGCCCGACTGCGGGAGCTCCTCGAGGGGCGAGTCCACGCCCGGCATCACCTGCAGGCGGAAGCAGCCGCTCTGCGAGCTGACGAACAGGACGCCGGTCGTCGGGTCGCCGACCGCCGGCCCCGTGATGTTGGTGCCGCCCCCGCCGCCCGGACAGTTCCACGCCGGCCCCGCCGGGTCGCCGGTGTGCGTCGGCGGGTCGAACAGCCCGTTGAAGAGGTCGTTGTCGAGCGCCACCTGCCGCGCCATCTCCCGGATCTCGGGCGTGTAGTCGATCAGGTGGTCCTCGGTCCGCCCCTGCAGGTCGTAGGGCGCGGGCCGGGTCGGGAACGGCTGGGTCGCGGAGAGCTTCTCGCCGGGGATCCGGGACGCCGGGACCGGCCGCTCCTCGACGGGCCAGAGGGGTTCGCCGGTCTCGCGGTCGAGCGCATACAGGAACGCCTGCTTCGTCGCCTGGAAGAGTCCCTTGACCTCGCGCCCGTCGACGGTCACGTCCATCAGCACCGGCGCCGTCGGCGTGTCGTAGTTCCAGATGTCGTGGTGGACCATCTGGTAGTGCCAGCGCCGCTCCCCGGTGTCGGCGTCGAGGGCGATGATGCTCGTGCTGAACAGGTTGTCGCCGGGGTGGTGCCCCCCGTAGTAGTCGATGGTGGGGCCGTTGGTCACGACGTAGACCAGTCCGAGCTCCGGGTCCGCGGACATCGGGGCCCACGACGACACGTCGCCGATCCACTGCCAGGCGTCGTTCTCCCAGGTCTCGTGCCCGAACTCGCCGGGCCGCGGAATCACGTGGAACTTCCACTTGAAGTCGCCGGTGCGCGTGTCGTAGGCGAGGATGTCGCCGGGCACGTTCTCCACCCGGGTCTGCAGGTAGCCCTGCTCGGCCGAGTTGCCGACCACCACCGTGTCGTTGACCACGATGGGCGGCGACGACGCGGTGATGTAGCCGATCTCCCGGGGGATGCCGATGAAGGGATCGTAGGGCCGGTCCATGCTCGTCCACGGGCCCCAGTCGGCGATCAGGTCCTCCACCAGGTCGACCGTGCCGGTGGGGCCGAAGCCGTCGAGGGGCACGGGGCGCCCCCAGCCCTCGAGCGGCTGGCCGGTGTCGGCGTCGAGGGCGTGCAGGAAGAAGCCCGGCGAGGTGATGAACACGACCCCGCGGCCGTCGATCTCGGCGTACGCGACGCCCTTGCCGTAGCCCTTGCGCATCGAATACTCGTAGCGGTAGGTGTTCGGCTCGCGGAAGCTCCAGAGCAGCTCGCCGGTGGCGGGGTCGAGGGCGACGACGTGGCGCCGGTTGCCGGCCACGGTGATGAGCTTGCCGCCGACCAGGGACGGCGTGGCCCGCGCGGTGGCGGGGCCGAAGCTGGTCGCGTTCCACTGCCAGATGACCTCGATCTGCTCGAAGTTCGAGGGGTCGAGCTGGTCGGCGGTCGTGTACCGCGTGTGCCAGGCGTCGCCGCCGAGATAGGTCCACTGCCCGTCCTCGGTGCCCGGCCCCTGGGCCGCCGCGCCCCCCGGCGCGGACAGCCCGCACGCCAGGGCCAGCGCGAGCCCGCGCGCCGCCGCCACCGTTCGACCGGCCGTGTGTCGTTCCTGCGTTCTCATGTGACTTCTGCTCCCGTGATCCGTTCCGCGCACGTTCCGAGCATGCCGCCGACGCCTTGCAGGGCCTCGGAGACGCCACGGCGGTCGCGGCGCCCCGAGGGTGCTCGAATTCAAGGCGGAGATTCAGTCAGGCGGCGCCGCCGCCCTCGTCCGTCATGGTAGCAGCCCGCGGCCCGGAACCGGAAACGGCCCGATCCGGCGGAGACGCGATCCCGCGGCCGGCGCTGGCGGACCGTCTCTGCAAACCGCCGCGGCGACCGTCCCGGCCGCAAGGCGCTCGACGGACCGCCGCGAGCGCCTCCTCGGCGGGCGGCCGGCGGCAGGCCCGGTCGGCGCGCGGAACCAGCTCCGAGCGGCAGGCCGAAGAGGTCAGGCGCAACCGACGGCGACGGCGAGGGCGCGGCAAAACACGGCGCATCCGGGCATCGTTCAGGGAGCCGACGTATCGGTGGAGCAGCCGTTGTTCGACGGTCTGGACGTGGTCGAGGTATCGGCGATCGATTTCCTCGGCGTCCTTGCGCGCCAGGAAATCGGCCGCCGCCTCCCGCAGCACCGCGGAGCGCCCGCGCTCGCGGACCGTCGGATGCCGGTCCAGCCGATCGAGCAGCGCGTCGTCGAACGTGACCTGTACCGGTTTCATCCCCACAACGTACCACATGCAGAATATTGGGCGGCCTCGACACGTCATGCGTTGTCCAGCCATCCCGACTGCTTTCCGCGCTCCCGAACCACGGGATAACGCGAAGCGCCCCATCCGCCGTCCGGGTGTCGGATCATCACGTCGATGAAATGCGGCACCAAGTTCATCATGATCCTCGCGCCCGTCTCGACCTGGTTGCGGTTCATGGTGCTTTTCCATGTCGCGCTGCCATGCAGCAGTTGATTGCGCAGAGTATAGAGACGATCGAAGATCTGGCGCAGAGTGATTTCGGTTTTCGTGCGCCCGTTCGTCGACTTCCTCTCTATCTCTTGAGCCTTGAGCCGCTGTTCCCAATCGCGGTACCCGAGTTGTCCGTTGCGGTATTTCCAGAACGGCTCGAACACGTACTTGTTGGCGAGCAGTTTCTCGACATCGGTCGATAAACTCCGCACGACGTCGGTTGTCCTCTCCGACTCGTGACGGAAGACCTTCTTGAGATACGCCTCGAACTCGACAGGTTTCTTTTCGCGATCCGATACGGGCGGTGCGGACCACGGGGATCCGTACATGGCGTTGAAGGCTATCCAGTGAAACAAGAACGCGGCGTCGGCGTCGCAGTCGTCGACCTCACTTTCGGCCCGTTCGAGCCAACTGAGGGCGCGGCGCAGCCGGAGGTTGAGTTGCTCGTACCGACCGGCCGTGGAGCGGCCGGTGTGGAACGGGGCGCGCATCCACCCGTCGTTCAGCGCCGCGGCCGACTTTCGGCGCACGCCCGCCGGCGACTCGCGCACTTCGTCCGACCCCTCACCGCGGGTCGCGCGATGCTCAGTAGCCCACGACCTGGCCGTCCTTGCGCACGTCGGTGCCGCCGTGCAGCATGCCTGTCTCGGGGTGGATCAGGATGGCCTGGTAGCCGCCCATGCCGCCGCCGCCCGCGCGGACGACGTGGTGGCCGCGGCGCCGCAGCTCGGCGACGGCCTCGTCGGAGACCCCGGGCTCGGCCGCGAGGGTGCCGCCGGGTTCGCGGCTCGGGCTGTGACGCACCCGGGCCGCGTCGCCCGCCTCCTGCAGGTTCATGCCGAAGTCGATGATGTTCGACAGCACCTGCCAGTGGCCCTGCGGCTGCATGGGGCCGCCCATGACCCCGAACGACAGGAACGGCTTGCCGTCCCTGGTGACGAAGCCGGGCATGTTGGTGTGCAGCGACCGCTTGTGGGGCGCGAGCGAGTTCAGGTGGCCCTCTTCGAGGGAGAAACCGGAGCCGCGGTTCTGCAGGGCGAAGCCGAGGTCGCCCGGCACCACCAGCGAGCCGAAGCCGCCGAAGATGCTCTCGATGAGGGAGATGGCGTTCCGGTCCTTGTCGACTACGGTCAGGTACACGGTGTCGCTGTGGTCGAACGGCTGTCCGGGTGCGACGGTGGCGGCGGCGCGATCGGGGTCGATGAGCCGGCGCCGGGCCTCGGCGTACGACTTCGTGATGAGGGGGAGGGTCGGCAACTCGTTGGCGTCCGCGTCGGCCACGTAGGTGTCGCGGTCGGCCCAGACCAGCTTCTTCGCCTCGGTGTAGAGATGGAGGGCGTCGGCCGAGTTGTGGCCGAGGGCGGCGACGTCGTAGCCCTCCATGATGTTGAGGATCATCAGGGCGAGGATGCCCGAGCTGTTGGGCGGCACCTCCCAGACGTCGTAGCCCCGGTAGCTGGTGCTGACCGGGTCGACCCACACCGACGAGTGGTCCTCGAAGTCGGCCATCGTGAAGTAGCCGCCGTTCGCCTCGCTGAACGACACGATGCGCCGGGCGACGTCGCCCTTGTAGAACGCGTCGCGCCCCCCCTGCGCGATCGCCTCGTAGGTGGCCGCGAGCCGCGGGTTCCTGAACACCTCGCCGACGCGCGGCGGGCGGCCGCCGGGCAGGTAGGTGGCGGCCGAATCGGGCCACTGCGCCAGTCCCGGCGCCGCCGCCGCCCACTGCCCCTGGATGATCTCGCTCACGGGAAAGCCGTCGCGGGCGTAGGCGATGGCCGGGGCCAGCACCTCGGCGAGGGTCATCGTGCCGAAGCGCTGGAGCAGCTCGTGCCACCCGTCGACGGCGCCGGGCACCGTCCACGTCAGCGGCCCCGACCCCGGCATGCGGGTGTAGCCCTGGCGCACCAGGGTCTCGCGGCTGATCTCGTACGGCGCGCGCCCGGTGGCGTTCAGTCCGTATAGCTGTTCGGTGTCGGCGTCCCAGACGAGGGCGAAGAGGTCGCCGCCGACGCCGTTCATGTGCGGCTCGACGAGACCGAGGACGGCGTTGACGGCCACCGCCGCATCGATGGCGTTGCCGCCGGCCTTCAGGACGTCGAGACCCGCCTGCGCCGCCAGCGGCTGGCTGGCCGCCACCATCCCGTGCGGCGCGATCACCTCCGACCGGCTGCCGTGGGGGCTCCGGGCCGGGCGGCTGTAGCCGTGGCCGAGGGCCTCGTCGGTCTGGGCGCGCAGGGCGGCGTCGGTTCCGATCATCGCGATTCCCGCCGTCAGGCCGAGCACGGGGACCGCCCGCACGACCCGGAACACCGAACGAGAAGACCGTAACGCCAGCAGCATCGCACACCCCTTTCCATCGGCCCGGCAAGGCGGGCCCGGGAACCGCCGCCCGCGGCTCCGCTTCCCTTCACGGCCAATCCCTTCGGGCGTCCGCGCGGTTCCGGGCGCAGACCTCCCGTGGACACGCGCGAGACGTCGCGTCCCGGCGGCCCGCGGAGCGGATGTTACCGCAATTCGGCGCTCCGCGGATCGCGCGGGCGGCGCCGGGGCGGCGGGGATGCGGGGCGCGGGCCTTGCCGCCGGCGCCGGACCGTCGGGAAGGGGCGGGGCGCCGCGCGGGAGAGCGCGGCCGGCGGGCCGGCGGGAATGAGGGGCGGGACGCCGGCCGGCGGCGCGGGCGGCCACGCTGCAGGCAGGGCGTCCACGTCGACACCCGCTCGCCGCCCGCCGACCGTCGGCCGCGGGGCGGGGAAATTGCGGTATGCTCGCGGGCACGAACCACGTCGGCGGGACGTCGCGCTTCCATTCGTCGTGCAACAACGGCGGTTGGGACGTGCTCGCCGGCAGAACCCACGTCGGCGGGAGGTCGTCCATGGTGTCCATCGCCTCGCTCTGGCTGCCGGTGCTGCTGTCCGCGGTCCTCGTCTTCGCCGCCAGCTCCGTCATCCACATGCTGCTCTCGTATCACGCCGGCGACGCCGGTCCGGTGCCCGACCAGGAGAAGGTGATGGACGCGCTCCGGCCGTTCGAGATCCCGCCGGGCGACTACGCCATCCCGCGTCCGTCGTCGATGAAGGAAATGAACTCCCCCGAGTTCACGGCCGCGCTGGCCCGCGGCCCCGTCATGTTCCTGACGGTGCTCCCCAACGGACCGATGGCCATCGGCAGGAGCCTCGGCCAGTGGTTCGTCTACTGCCTGGTCGTCGGCGCCGTCGCCGGCTACGCGGCCGGTCTCACCCTCCCTCCCGGCGCAGAGTACGGCCTCGTCTTCCGCGTCGTCGGCGTGGTGGCCTTCGCCGGCTACGCGCTGGCGATCGCCCAGAGCACCATCTGGTGGCACCGCGGTTGGCGCTTCACCCTGACGACGACGTTCGACGGGCTGATCTACGCGCTGCTGACCGCCGGCGCGTTCGGCTGGCTCTGGCCGTAGCCGCCCGCGGGCGCGGAACCCCGCATCGCACCGCGCCCGAAGGGGGGCAGCGACGCCGCGGGCGCCAGGGGACAGCCCGCCTGCAAGGCGTGAACGAGGGCGCATTATCCCAAGTTTAACAAGATCCCCGGTCATTTTGCCGATTTAGGCGATATTTTGGAGGTTTCGTCCCTGTAACTTGTTGATTCTAAAGGATCGGGGTTTCGAGATACCAAATGTAGTGCCATAATTCTCAAGAAACTGTTGACTTGGGGCCGCGCACCCGCTATCGTGGGGGCGTGTTCATTCGCCGCACCCAAACACGACGTACCGAAAACGGCACGCCTTACTTCGTCCATCGCCTCGTCCACTCCGAGCGCGTCGGAAAAACCGTCCGGCAGCGCACCCTGCTCAATCTCGGACGCCACTTCGACATCCCCCAGGCCCAATGGCCGCAGTTGTGCACCCGCATCGAGGAGGTCCTGACCGGACAGGCGCCCCTGGTCGCCGAGTGCCCGCACGCGGTCGAACGCGAAGCGCAGCGCGCAGCCGCGCAGTTGGTCTCCCGCGGCATACAGACGGGCGGACCGGCAGCCGAACGGGCCGACGTGCAGCCCGTCGACGTCGACTCGCTCCGTCTGGTCCGCCCCCGCAGCGTCGGCGTCGAGCAGGTCGGCCTGTGGGCGCTGGAGCAACTGGGCCTGACCGCCCTGCTGACCGACCTCGGCGTCAACGGCGCGTTGCGCACGGCGGCGGCCGGCGCCCTCGTGGGGCGTCTGGCCCATCCGGCCTCGGAGCGCGAAACACACCGCTGGCTGCAAGAACGCAGCGGCCTCGGAGAGTTGCTCGGCGTCGACTTCGAAACCGTCAGCGCGATGCAACTCTACCGCGCTTCCGACGCCCTGGTGAAGCACCGCGAGGCGATCGAGGCGCATCTGTTCGACCGCGCGATGGGGTTGTTCGACCTGCAGCCCACGGTGACCCTCTACGACCTGACCAACACCTACTTCGAAGGCGGGGCGGGCGAGCAGCCGCAGGCGCAGCGCGGGCACTCAAAGGAAAAGCGCAGCGACTGTCCGCTGCTGACCCTCGGCCTGATGCTCGATGCCAGCGGCTTCGTGCGCCGCTCCAAAGTCTTCGCCGGCAACGTCCGGGAACACCGCACGCTGGCCGGCATGCTCGATGCGCTCGGCGCCCCGCCCGGCGCCCTCGTGGTCATGGACCGCGGCGTCGCCACCGAAACCAGCGTGCAGTGGTTGCGCGACCACGGCTACCGCTATCTGGTCGTCAGCCGCGAACGGCAGCGCCGGTTCGACCCCGAGGCCGCCGTCGCCATCCAGACCCGCTCCCGGCAGACCGTGCACCTGCACAAGGTGGTCTCGACCGACCCCGATGAAGTGCGCCTGTACTGCTATTCCGAGGAGCGCGCCAACAAGGAGCAGGCCATCGTCGAACGTTTCGCCGCCCGCTTCGAGGCCGCCCTGACCCAACTCAACGCAGGACTCGCGCGCCCCCGCACCCGCAAGCGGCTCGACCAGGTCTGGCAGCGCATCGGGCGCTTGCAGGCGAAACACTCCCGCGTCGCCGCGCACTACCAGATCGCCGTCGCCGCCGACGAAACCGGCAAGAACGCCAGCGCCGTCACCTGGACGCGCCGGCCCCTGAACGGCTCGATGGTCACCCACCCGGGCGTCTGCTGCCTGCGCAGCAGCGAGACCGAGTGGGACGAAGACGCCCTGTGGCGCACCTACACCACCCTCACCGACGTGGAGGCCGTCTTCCGGGCCCTCAAGTCCGAACTCGGCCTGCGCCCCATCTACCACCACAAGCCCCGGCGGGCCGACGGCCACCTGCTCATCACCGTCATCGCCTACCAGCTCGTGCAGGTCATCCGAACCCGACTGCGCCGACACGGACAACACGCCAGCTGGACCACGCTGCGCCGCATCCTCGACGGCCAGCAGCGCGTCACCGCCACCTTCCGCCGACCCGACGGACGCACGCTGCACGTCCGCACCGCCACCCAGGCCGAACCCGAACAGCGGGACATCTACGACGCCCTCGGCGTCGACCCGCACCCCGGCGGCGTGTGCAAGACCCTCATCTGAACAGCCGCTCTCAACGGTTTACCGATCGTTTTGTAGTGCCACTCGAGGATTTCTGTCGGTGTAAACCACTGATTCTAAAGGGCTGGTTTTTTGGGCTGTTAAACTTGGGTTATCGGGCACGTTCAACCGACGAACGACGCAGCCAAGCCGGATGCATCGCCGCTCGCAATGCAGCGGGGCGTTTTTCACCGCGGGCTGTCCGGGGCGGCGGGAGAGCACGGCGGTCGGGAGAAGTCGAATCATGCAGCGTGTCACGTCCACCGTCGCCGCCGCCGCCTTGATCGCGGCGCTCGGAACCGGCTCGGCCCCGGCCCAGCCCCGGCTGACGATGCAGTGGGAGGCGATGGCCGAGCGTCTGGTGACGCAACTGGCGCCGGAGCCGGGCGAACGCATCGTGCTGGTGGCGCGGCCGGGCCAGTTCGACGCCCTGATTCCGCCGTTGCGCTACGCCCTGCTGCGGGCCGGCGCCGTCGACCTCGGCGTGATCGACGTCGTCGAGGAGCCGTATCCCGAAGCCTGGGACGCGGACCTGCTGGCGCAGGGCGCGGCGGCCGCCCGCGCCGCCTGGCGCGAGATGCTGCGCGGTTTCGACGGCGCCGTCATGCTGCCGGGAGCGCGGCCCGACCACGCGGTGTACGCGGCGCTCCAGGACCTGCTGCACGAGGGCGTCGGCCGCACCATCCACTTCCACTGGACCCAGAACGGCAGCGCCTTCCCCCTGCCCGGGCAGCCGTTGCCGCCCGCGGCGGTCATCGACGCCACCTACCAGCGCGCGCTCCTCGACACCGACTACGCGGCACTGGCGGCGGCGCAGCGCCGCTTCGCGGCGGCGATGCGCGGCGCCGAGGTCCGGGTGACGTCGCCGGCGGGCACCGACCTCCGCTTCCGCATCGGCGACCGGCCGGTGAACTTCGGCGACGGCGACGCCTCGAAGGCGCGCACCGACCGGGGGGTGATCCTGATCGACCGCGAGATCGAGCTGCCGGCGGGGGCCGTCCGGGTCGCGCCGGTCGAGGACACCGTCGACGGCGTCATCGTCTTTCCGCCGTCGCAGTGGGACGGCCGGCCGGTCACCGGCCTGCGGCTGACCATCGAGGGCGGGCGCGTCGCCGGCCTGACCGCGGCGTCGGGGCAGGAGGCGGCGGAGGCCGAGCTGGCCGGCGTCCCCGAAGAGGCGCGGGCCTTCCGCGAGTTCGCGCTCGGGTTCAACCCGCTGCTCGCCGTGCCCGAACGCAACCCGTGGATTCCGTACTACGGCTACGGCGCCGGCATCGTGCGGCTCTCGCTCGGAGACAACTCCGAGCTGGGCGGCACGGTCACCGGCGGCTACGTCCGCTGGAACTTCTTCACCGACACGACGGTGACCGTCGGCGGCGAGGCCTGGGTGCGGGACGGCCGCCTCGTACGCTGACGCCGCCCCCGCCGCCGGAGAACGGCGCCGTTCCGCGTTCGCAATATCACGCACGACTACGTTCCTCATATGGCCTTGTGCGGCCCGGTCTGGACGGGGGCGTCCCAGCCGTCCACGATACGCGGGCGTCGCGCCGTGCGGTGGTCGGGGACGGGAACCGGCTGACGGCGCCGACCGTCGCGACGCCCGCCGTGAACCGCTGTCGGCCGGCCGGTGTCGGGAGCGTCGGCGCCGCGTGCGTCGTCGCGGCCGGGTGCACGTCAGATTCGTGACGCTGGTCAGGCGGCACGGGCGGCTCGTCGCGCCCAGTAATCTTCGAGGTGGCCTGCTGATCTGGCAGCAGCGCGGTGCGATTTCCTCGGGCACGCTCGGACTCCTCCAATGAACAGTCAGTCTACTGAAGTTTCGGGCGATCACGCCCTGCCTGCACCCGATGGCGATCCCCACAAGTTTGGACGTGCATCCCTCCTCTGCGAGCAGGTTGACACCCGCTACACTACGGCCGATACTGGTCCAGCATGGTTCGAGGTCGACGGCTTGGTAGCGCGTCGGGTGACGATCGACAGAGGAGGGACGACCTATGAAGACGTTGACGTTGGTGCTCGCGATATTAGTCGGAGCAGTCTTTGGTCTGCTGCCAACTGACGCAGAAGCGGATGGATTCCCTGTCCATGGGCATTACTGTGGCCCGGGTCATGGAGGCGGTGAACCCGACGATGCACTCGATGAAGCGTGCAAGCGGCACGACGAGTGTTACGAGCGACGTGGATACCGCGATTGCGAGTGCGATGCTCAGTTGCTCGATGCCATCGACGAACTGCCAAGTGGAGGACCGCCACAAGCCTCGTTGATTCGCTCATGGTTCACCGACGTGCAACCCTGCCAGAAAGGAAGCCTCCCTGTGCCTCCGGGCATAAACAACGCTGTCCGGAACGCAAAAACACTCATGAATGGGAAACTGGACAAGAAGGACATTGAAGCCGGCATCGAGATCGTCACTCCCTCCTTTGTGCCCGGGGCAAGGGAGGCGGGAAGGGCGGCCAGGAAGGTGGTCAAGAAGGCGGCCGGGGGGGTCAAGAAGGTGATCAAGAAGTTGACGCCCTTTTAAACGCGCCGGACTACCAATCGACTGTGGTTGGTAGCCGTGTGGGAGCCCGGACTGTGCTTTGCCCACTCGCGGGTCGGGGCGTTCGCGCGTCTAGGCGTCCGGCCCGACGCCCGCTCAAGGCATCACCGTCATCGGCTCCCCACATTTCTCGCACGCCGGCGAGTTGTGCGCGCGACAGAATGAAACAGAAGTCGTGCTCCACGCACCGGGATGACTTGGCACCGCGGAACGTGCTCGACTGCGTGCTGGTGATGTCCGACGTGATGCCACGGTCCATCGGCTGAACGACGTGGTCCAGGGTGCTTGTCAGCGCGCGCAGCAGGCCGGTGCGCAACTCCTCCTTCTGAAAGCGGCGTCCGCCGATGCGGACGACTACCCGCGCTCGTTCGGCCAGCAACGGGCGCAGACCGCGCAACGCGTTTTGCAGGAAAGTCCAGTAGACCCGTTTGTCGTAATGCCGGTCGTCCCCGCGGTCGTGCGGAACCACGGGGCGGCCTCCGAGGAACCAGAGACGAAGCCACTGGTCTTCTCGGTAGTTCGTGGTGTCCAGGTAGGGCGGCGACGTGATCACGTCGGTGACGCGGCCCGCGAGCGCCAGAAAGGTTTCTCCCGCGCGCCGCGCATCCGCCTGCACTACGTCACCCACGCCGGTCGGGGGGGGAGTCCGGAAGCGATACACGATCATCCGTTCCAGGATGTCGAAAACGTCGCGGGGCGGCGGCGCGCATCCTGTCTGGCGCCACCACCGGACCGAGTAGTCGGGCTTCGTGCTGATCGTCCGTGACATGCGGTTGCTGAAATAGTTGGGAGACCGGTGGGATTCTCCGTGCAACGCGCCGAGACACAACGCAGCAATGAACCGGTCGTCCCGCCGACCGCGCCAGTCCAGCATCGAACGCAAGTAACGAACCTGAGGCAGCGTGTCGTGGTGGAAACAGAGCTCGAAGAACGGCTGGAGGTCGCCCTGCCATCCGTCATCGTTCGGTTCCCGGCATCTTTGACGCAGAAAGTCGAGCCGCGCCCGAACCTCGGCCGACGCAGGTGGATCGCACTTCGCCCCTGCGATGCAGACCGCTACCGGATTCAGATCGCAGCCGGCCGCCGCGCGGCCTTGCAGCAGCGCCTGGAACACCGCCGTTCCCCGACCACAGAACGGATCGAAGACCACTCCGCGATGGCGACTGGCAGCCAGATGCTTCTCGACGAACGCTTCCGGAAACATCGCAAAATAGGGACAGATCGAGTGGAATCGATGCCTCATGCCGCTACTCGCGCGCGATGGCGGTAGTCCGCGACCCACTGCGCCGCCTCCGCCAGCCGGTCATACCCCTCGACCGTCGCGCCCGCCTCCACCAGACGCGCCGCCTCGGCCACCCGACGTGGAACCCGCAGCCGATGGAGCACGTTGCCGAGCGTGCGCACGTCGTCGATGAACTGGTCGCGGCGGACCGCGAACGGCACGACCATGCAGGCGATGAACTCCGTGACCGGTTGCGGGGCGAACCAGCGGCTCCTGAACACACCGAGGTGCCCCTTCAACGACTTCTCCCGCACGTCCTTCCCGGTGGCGACCTGCGCGGCGGCGAGCAGGAATCCGGGCAGTCCATCCGGATGCCGGCGGGCGGCGAAAACGTCTACCCGATCGTCCTTCGGATGCCTCGGCGCACCGCGCTGCCGATCGACGCTCCCGTCACGGAGCTCACGCCAGATCTGCGCCAGCTTTTCGAGAAACGGCGACCCGTCCGGGCGCGGGAAACCGAACGACCAGGCGTCACCCTGGATCTCGGCCGCCAGCGCCGCTGTCGCGAAGTACTGGAAATACTCTCGCAGCTTCCTGACGTCGCCATCGTCCGGATGGAGGTCGGAGCCGCCGAGCACCGGCGACACCGCCTGCAAGTTCGACAACACCAGGCTCAGGACGTACGCGGCCTGCCCGAGGGAGCCTTCGGCGAAATCGCACGAGAGCACGTCGCCGCCGATGTCCAAGTGAAACGGATAGACGTCGCCAAGCACGCGACGACGCTCTTCGATCCGTTCGACCGCACCGGACACGATTTCTTCCTCCCCGTGGCTCATCTCGCCGTCCAGATCGGCATGGTCTTCCGCGGCACCGATCAACGTTTCGTTGGCCAAGTCCGACGTCAGAGCACGGGCCTCCTCCGAGAAGAAGGCGACAAGCTCCAGAAAGTCCGCGACCAGATCGAAGTCGACAGGCCACCCCGTCACGGCGTCGGGCGGCAGAAAAAGGCGCGGCGTCATGGCGTGGTCCTGGCGTCCCGAAACTTCTTCTTCATGGTCAAGTGCACGCTTTGCGCCGTCTCTTGGACGTCTTCGGCGATGTCGAGCAGCGACCTGTCCTGCCCGTCGTACGCCCGGAGCGAGCCGGCGGCCTCCCGTATGGCGTCGCGCGCCCGAATCAACGAGGCAGTCAACCGGGTGTTCACGGGCTCGGTGCTGGCGTACGCCGCGTCGAGATCACACGTCTCTTCAAGCACATGGTGCGCTTCGGCGTTGACGAGCACTTCCCCGAGGCGCTTGACGTCGGGATTCTGCGACTGCACGACGGGCGGCGTGTCGTCCTTCTTCGATCCGTAGATCCAGACGAGCACGCTCCGGAGCGCGTCGAGCTTGCCGGAAGGAACCGGATCGGGAGATGGATCGTAACGTGCCCACTGCGCTCCGAGATCCAGATACTCCATGTACGGCGACCGTCCGAGAGCGGTGTAAAGGTGGGAGAAACTGAACTTCTTCGTGAACCGATCCTCGATCTCGAACAGCCCGTTGCCGGCCGCCTGATCGAGCACGTAGATCGCCGACACCATCCGCTTTACCGTATCGTGCTTATCGCCAACGGCTCTGGCGATTTCGTCCAAACCGACCCCTTCGGGCCTGCCGGTCTTGTACCAGTCGGCGGCGAACCTCGCCTTGGCGTACGCGTCCCACTTGGCCGGACCGTTGATGTGTTTGAAGCCGATAAATGAACGCGCCCGGTCGCGGCTGGCGACGGTATACACCGATACGTCATCGATGGTGGAGCGCACTGCCTCGTCGATCGACGGAACGGTGATGCGGAGCTTCTCGGGAGAAGACGCAATCTTCTTGCTCAGATCCGGCTCCCGTAGCAGGCGAAGCGCCGCGAGCCGTCGATTGCCCTCCAGCACCACGAGCCCGTTGCCGCCAGCCTCGGGCGTGACGACCAGCGGTTCGATGTCGAGATAGCCGTTGGCGGAGATCGACTGGAGCAACTCGTCGAGCTCGGCGGCGCGGTAGAGACGCGCGATGATCGACTCGTCGCTCGATTGCTCGGCATCGCCGCTCAGCCGCGGGTTCCGCCGATCCAGCCGAAGACACTCTACGGATACTTTCGTGGTCGCGTCGAGTTTCATCGAAACCGTCTCCATGTTCCCTCGGCGGCGTCACGAGCATGAAACGGGGGCAAGAGGACGACAGATTTTCCAAGTGCGCCGGGACCCCACGACCGTCCAGCCAAGGGTAAATGAAGAAAGTCTCACGGTACTTCCTGGCCGCGGGCGATAGCCGTAGCACAAGTCGCCCCCGGGGGATCGGTGCCGGACGGTATCACGCCGGCAACGGCGGGGCACGGGGCGTTACGGTTCGATGGTGAAGTCGGCCGCCCAGGTGTGCCGGCCCCAGTGGATCTCGAGGCGGGCCGCGGCGGCGTCGACCGGCGCCAGGGACACGGACAGGGGGCGTTCCTGGTGGGGGCCGCCGTAGGCGTGGGCGACGTCGACCTCGACCGCGTCGAACGCCGGGTCGTGCTGCGTGCCCCAGGAATCGGGCTCGTTGTTGAAGACGAGGGTCCAGCCCGAACCCGCCGCCCGCAGCCAGAGGCCGTACGAGCCGGGGAAGTCGGGCGCGAGGTTGCCGATGGGCACGAGGGTGTCGCCGAACCGCAGGGGCGCCTCGCTCCGGAGCCGGATGACCGCCCCCTGCGTCAACTGCACGAGCTCGCCGTCGGCGATCGACTCCAGGGCCGCGAAGTCGACGCCGTCGGTCCCGAGCTCCTGCTGGAACAGCACCTGGAGACGCGCCCCGGCCGGGGTCACGAGGGCCGTCTCGTTCCGCGCGCCGAGCGCCGCCGCCCGGTAGCGGGCCTCCAGATCGGAGTCGGGGGTCAGGCTGGTCCCCGGGCCGACGTCGGAGGTGCGCGGAGGGCGGGGCCGCGGCGGCAACTCCACGAACTCGAAGTCGGCGGTCCAGTCGCTCCGGCCCCACGAGAGGGTCAGCGTTCCGGCCGTGTCCCCGGTGGGCCGCAGCCCGAAGGCCAGCGTCTCCGCCTCGGCCGCGCGGGCGCGGTGCGCGAGGAGGATCCGGCCGGGCCGCGGCGCTTCGTCGGCCTCCTCGCCCTCGTCCTCACCCTCGCCGCCCTCGTCAGCCTCGCCGCCCTCATCCGACCCGGCCGCGGCGGCCGCCTCGGCGCCGGCGGCGTCCGGCGCGTTCTCCCCGGCCGACTCGGCCACGGCGGCGCGGCCGCCCCCCGCGGCGGTGTCCAGGGTGTTTTCCCCGGTCGCGGCATCGGCCGGCGCCGCGGCGGCATCGGCCGGCGCCGCGGCGGCATCGGCCAACCCGCCCCCGGCGGCGGTGTCCGGCGCGTTCTCCCCGGCCGGAGCCGCGGCCTCGACCGGCCGCGCGTCCAGCACCCAGCCCGCCGCCGTGCGCATCAGCCACAGATCGTGGTCCGGCCCCGCGCCGGCCGGCTCGTCCGGGTCCGGAACCAGCGTCCCGACGGCCAGCGAGCCGTGTCCCTCCAGCCGCCCCACCCGCACCGCCGCCCGCGTGGAGCCGGCCCGCAGCACCGGCAGCGAGCGGTGGTCCGAGCGCAGGGCGGGGTCCCAGGCCACGCGCACCTGCCGTCCGTCCAGGGTCAGCTCGGCCCGGACGAGTCCGTCCCCCTCCGCCTCGGCCGGTTGTCCCGCCCGCGACGGCGGGGCGGTCTGGGTCAGGGCGCACAGGACGACGGAACACCCGGCGAGGAGGAATCGCGAAGCAGGCATGGGCTGTCCAACCCGAGGTGTAAAGGAAACCGGGCGGACCCGCGCCGGAGGAAGAGCGCGGGTCCGCCCGGCAGGTCGATCGTCGCCAGTCGGGCCAGCCCGGAGGAGCGTCGGCGGCCTCGCGGTCGCGTGCCGCTCGGCCGCCGCCCGACCAACCCCGCGGGAGCGTGCGCCGCTCTACGACGCAGACTCCGGTTGACCGTCCTTGAACAAGACTGCCCGTCCAGCCGTCGACCCGACCCCGCAACCGTCGGGGAAAACGGGGCGACGGCATGGGCAGGACGGTCCGCTAGTCGTCGGTCGTCGTGTTCGCCGGCTCGTCGAGCTCGACGGCGTAGCCGATGAAACCGAGCGCCATCTCGTCGTCGGTCCGGGGACCGTGGCCGGGCGACGCGCTGGAGCGGAAGTCGTAGCGCGCCCCCCGCTCCGGCGAGTTGTCGTACCAGAAGCTGACGTCGATGCGGGTGCCCTCGGGCAGCAGCTTCGGCTCCTTGTACTTGTAGGTCTCCTGCCACCCCTGGTCGTAGTGGGGCACGTCGAGCAGCAGCTCTTCCCGGCCGTCGGGATAGAACGCGGTGTAGCGGGAAGCCGTGCCGCGCAGATGGGCGTGCGGCCAGTAGGTCAGCACGCGGATGTCCTGATCGAGCGTGCGAGACGTGCCGATCCGGTAGTTGGGATGGTCGGGCGGAATCTCGAACCCGGTGTTGCCGATCGAGTCGTTGACCACCTTGTACTGCACCGGCCCTTCCTCGAGGAAGAAGGCGATCTCGGGCTGCGTCCAGATGCCCGTGCCCTCGCCCGGCTGCTTGTGGTAGTGCATGTTGTAGGTCAGGGTCGACCCCGCCTCGAGCCGCAGGCCGTAGCCTTCGGGCAGCATGACCGCCTCGGCGCCCTCGGCGACGCACGTCAGCAACTGCCCGGCGCCCGCCGCGCCCTCCTCGGCCGCGACCTCCTCTATCGGCCGGCCGCCCGGGGCGGGGCCGCGCACGAAGCCGCACATGTGGTGGCCGACGGTGCCGGCGTCGGTCTTGAACTCCCAGCCGCGCACCCACACGTCGTCGGGCAGGTCCGCCTCGGTCAGGGTCTTGAAGAAGCTGATGTTCAGGTCGTACACGTCGTCCTCGACGAAGTAGGGCTCGTCGAGCTTGAACACGTAGTCGGGCGTGCCCAGCGACCAGCCGCCGCTGGTGTTCTCGACGAACTGCCGGGGCGCCGGCGCGTCGGCCCGGTCGCCGGCGGGAGCGCCCGCCTCGACCCAGCGCAGCACGGTGTCGATCTCGGCGTCGGTCAGCAGGCGCTCGTTCGAGAAGACGCCCTTCGGCGCCGAGGCGTACCACGGCGGCATCTCGCGCGCCTCGACCTTGCCGGCGATGGCGCGGGCCCACGGGCGGGTCTCCTGGTAGCTCATGAACGACATCGGCGCCAGCACCCCGCCGAGGTTCTGCCCCTCCGGCTGGTGGCAGCTCTGGCAGTTGTCCTGGATGATCGGCAGGACGTCCCGGTAGTAGGTGACGCCGCCCTCGTTCGCCTGGCTGGGAGCGGCGGCGACGGAAAACGCGGCGACCGCCATGACGATCGCGGGTGTTCGCGCCTGGATTCTCATGGATGGACTCCTTCGACCGCTACGCGGATGTGACAAGTATCGGAGGGCGATTATGCCACCAACCCGCCCCGGCGGGCAACACCGATTTTCGGGCCGGGGGCGGCGGGCGGCGGCGCGGCGTCGACGGATGCCGGTTGCCATCGCGACCGGCTGGCACTACAGTAGCGGATACCGGCGATCGGGCGGCGGCCGCGCGATGGAGGGCCGGCCGCCTTCCGGCCGGCCAGGGTGAAAAAAAAGATGCAGTCGCGGGTGACGCGGGCCCTCCGACGGGCGGCCGGGGCCGCGGGCACGATCGCGCTGGCGGTCGTCGTCGCGCCCGCGGCGGCCGGCCAGGGCCCGGCCGGCGCGGGCTACGGCGCCGCCGCGGCCCAGGCGCTCGTGCAGCGGTACTGCCTCGCCTGCCACACCGCGGCGCGGGAAGCGCGGGGACTGGTGCCCGCGGCCTTCGACCGGCTCGACGCCCGCGACGTCGGGGCGGCCCCCGCGGCCTGGGAGCGGATCGTCCGCAAGCTGCGGCTCGGCATGATGCCGCCGGCGGGCCGGCCGCGCCCGGCCGAGGACGACCGCGAGCGGTTCCTCGTCTGGCTCGAGGACGCCCTCGACGCCGCCGCGGCCGAGCACCCCGACCCGGGCCGGCCCGCGGTGCGCCGCCTGACCACGCCCGAGTACCGCAACGCGGTGCGGAGCGTGCTGGGGCTCGAAGTCGACGACGGCTGGCTGCTGTTCCCGCCCGACGACGTCAGCCAGGAAGGCTTCGCCACCGACGCCGAGGCGCTGTCGGTGTCGCCCGCCCTGTTCGACCGCTACCTCTCGGCCGCCAACCGCATCAGCCGGCTCGCGGTCGGCGACCCCGCCGTCGGCCCCGGTTTCGCCGCCGCCACCTATGCGACGCCGCGGCTGCTGTACCAGGACGGCCGCATGAGCGAGGACCTTCCGTTCGGGTCGCGCGGGGGGATGGCGGTCCGGCACTACTTCCCGCTCGACGGCGACTACCGCGTCAAGATCCGCCTGCGCCGGATGATCTACGACTACGTCGTCGGCATGGGAACGCCCCAGCAGATGGAGGTCCGTCTCGACGGACGCCTGGTGCGGCGGTTCACCGTGGGCGGCGCCGACCGTTTCGGGTACCCCTCGGCCTACAGCTTCTTCGGCACCATCCGCGGAGACCCCGCGTGGGAGCAGTACGTGTCGATAGACGCCGACGCCGACCTGGAGGTCACCCTGACGGCGCTGGCCGGCGAACACGTCGTCGGGGTGTCGTTCGTGGCCGCGCGCACCGAGGCGACCGGCGTCCTCGAACGCCGGCTGTCCGGGTTCTCGCTGAGCGGGCTCGGTTTCTACCACGGACACGCGGCGGTCGAGCGGGTGGAGATCACCGGCCCCTGGGACCCCGCCGGTCCCGGGGACACCGCGAGCCGGCGCCGCATCTTCGTCTGCCGGCCGGCCGGGGGCGCCGCGGCGGCCGACGAGGACCGCTGCGCGGGCGAGATCCTGTCCTCCCTGGGGCGCCGCGCCTACCGCCGGCCGCTGACCGGCGGCGATCTCGACACCCTGCTCGCCTTCTACGCGCGGGGCCGGGCCGAGGACGGCTTCGAGGCCGGCGTGCGGAAGGCGATCGAGCGGCTGCTGGTGGCGCCGGAGTTCCTGTTCCGCATCGAGCGCGACCCCCCCGGCGTGCCCCCCGGGGCCGCGTACCGGCTGACCGACCTCGAGCTGGCGTCGCGCCTGTCGCTGTTCCTGTGGAGCGACGTCCCGGACGAACCGCTGCTGGCCGCGGCCGAGGCGGGCCGTCTCTCCGGGGCGGACGAGCTCGGCCGCCAGGTCGCGCGCATGCTGGCCGACCCGCGGGCGCGGGCCCTGGTCGACGACTTCGCCAGCCAGTGGCTGCAGCTCGGCCGGGTGCGCGGCGTGATTCCCGACGCCGACGTGTTCTACGAGTTCGACGAGAACCTGCGCGCGGACATGGAGCGCGAGACGAAACTGTTCCTCGAGAGCCAGATGCTCGGCGACCGCGGCGTCCTGGAGCTGTTCGACGCCGGCTACACGTTCGTGAACGAGCGGCTCGCCCGGCACTACGGGCTGGACGGCGTCTACGGCGAGCGGTTCCGGCGCATCCCCGTCGGCGGCGACCGGGCCGGGCTGCTGGGCCACGCCAGCCTGCTCACGGTGACCGCCTATCCCACCCGGACGTCGCCGGTGCTGCGCGGCAAGTGGCTGCTCGACAACGTCCTGGGGATGCCCCCGGCCGAACCCCCGGCGGACGTGCCGGCCCTCGAGGAGAACCACGGCGCGGCGCCGCCGCGGACGCTGCGCGAGCGGATGGAGCGGCACCGGGCCAACCCCGCCTGCGCCGCCTGCCATCGTCTGATGGACCCGCCGGGGTTCGCGCTGGAGCACTTCGACGCCGTCGGGCGGTGGCGGGCCGCCGACGAATACGGGGCGCCGGTGGACGCGGCGGGGACGCTGGCCGACGGCGCCGCCGTGGACGGCCCCTCCGCCCTGCGGCGCGCGGTGCTCGCCCACGAGACCAGCGTCGTGCGGACGGTGACCGAGAAGCTGCTGACCTATGCCGTCGGCCGGCGGATGGAGTGGTTCGACCAGCCCGCGATCCGGCGCATCGTGCGCGATGCGCGCGGCGGCGGGTACCGCTGGTCGTCGATCGTGCGCGGCGTCGTCGAGAGCGTGCCCTTTCAGATGAGGAGAACGGAGCCATGACGTTCATCACGAGGCGGGCGATTCCGCGCCGCGCGGTGCTGCGGGGACTGGGCGCGAGCGTGGCGCTGCCGCTGCTCGACGGCATGGTGCCGGCCCTGCGCGCGGCGGCGGCGCCGGTGCGGTTCGGCGCGGTCTACGTGCCGAACGGGATGGTCATGCGGAACTGGACGCCGGCCGCGACCGGCCGCGGCTTCGAGCCGTCGCCGATCCTCGAGCCGCTGGCGCCGTTCCGCGACCGGATGCTGGTGCTGTCGGGGCTGAACTGCACGCCGCCGCCGGGGGTGCGCGGGGGGAGCCATTCGCGCGCCGCCACCCGTTTCCTCACCGACGTGCATCCGGGCGCGTGGAACCCCGAGGCGGTCTCGATGGACCAGATCGCGGCCCGCGAGCTCGGGCGGCACACGCCGCTGGCGTCGCTGGAACTGGGGCTGGAGGGGGCGAACTTCGCCGGCTCGTGCGACAGCGGCGGGTTCAGTTGCGCCTTTTCGTACACCATCTCGTGGCGCGATTCGGCGACCCCGCTGCCGATGGAGCACAACCCGCGGGCGGTGTTCGAGCGGCTGTTCGGCGACCACGAGACCACCGACCCCGGCGCCCGCGAGCGGCGCCGCCGCGAACAGCGCAGCATCCTCGACTCGGTGCGCGCCGACGTGGCGAGGCTCCGCACCCGCCTGGGCGCCGGCGACCGGCGCAAGCTGGGCGCGTATCTCGACGCGGTGCGCGACGTCGAGCGGCGCATTTCGGTCGCCGAGGCCCAGGGCGAACGCGAGGTTCCGCTGATGGCCCGGCCGATGGGGGCGCCGGCCGACTTCGCGGAGCACACCGACCTGATGTACGACCTGCAACTGCTGGCCCACCAGACCGACCGCACGCGGGTCACCACGTTCATGAGCGGGCACGAGCTGAGCGGCCGCACCTATCCGCAGATCGGCGTGTCCGACGCGCACCACCCGCTGTCGCACCACCGCGGGGTGGGAGAAGCGCTGGACAAGCTGACGAAGATCAACCGCTATCACGTCAGCCTGTTCGCGGCCTTCGTCGAGAAGCTGCAGGCGACGCCGGACGGGGACGGCTCGCTGCTCGACCACATGATCCTGCTGTACGGCGCGGGCATGAGCGACAGCAACTCGCACTCGCCCTACGACCTGCCGCTCGTGCTGCTCGGCGGCGGCGCGGGGCGGCTCGCGGGGGGGCGGCACGTCGTCTATCCGGCGCGCGACCGGACCCCGCTCGCCAACCTCCACGTGTCGCTGCTCGACAAGCTGGGGGCGCCGGTGGAGCGCATCGGCGACAGCACCGGGCCGCTGCCGAACCTCGCGCCCGGCCCCCGGCCCGAGCGGTTGACCGGAATCTGAACGGAGCCGCGGCCGCCATGCCTGCCGGGGTCTCGCCGTCACGGCTCGCCGGCCTCGCGGCCGTCGGGCTGGCGCTCGCCGTCGCGGGGACGTCCGCCCGCGGCCCCGACCTGCGCCTGATCGACGCGGTCAAGCGGCAGCAGCGGGCGGAGGCCGCCGCCCTCCTCGACGCGGCCGGCGCGCCGGACGGGGTCGACGTGAACGCGGCCCGGCCCGACGGCGCCACCGCCCTCCACTGGGCCGCTTACCACGACGACCTGGAGACGGCGCGCCGCCTGGCCGCGGCCGGGGCCGACGCCGCCGCCGCGAACGACCTGGGCGTCACCCCGCTGGCCCTCGCCTGCGACAACGGCAGCCCCCGCATGGTCGGCCTGCTGCTCGCGGCTGGCGCCGACCCCGCCGCGGCGGTCGAAACCGGCGAGACGGCGCTCATGGCCTGCGCCCGGACCGGGAACGTCGAGGCCGTGCGGCGGCTCCTCGACGCGGGCGCCGACGTCGACGCCCGCGAGTCGCTCGAGTGGCAGACCGCGCTGATGTGGGCGGCCGCCCGCCGCCACCCCGACGTCGTGCGGCTGCTGATCGACCGCGGCGCCGACGTGGGGGCGCGGTCGCGCAGCCGCCGGCTCGTCATCAGCCGGCGGCTGCAGTCCGATCTGCGCTACGGCGAACTGGGGCGCAACTACGGCACCGACGCCGAGGAGACGCAGGTCGGCGGGTTCACGCCGTTGCTGTTCGCGGCGCGCCACGGCGACGCGGCGGTGGCGCGCCGGCTGCTCGACGCCGGCGCCGACGTCGACGACGCCGCGCCCGACGGCGCCAGCGCGCTGGTGGTGGCGGCGCACGGCGGACACCGCGAGCTGGTGTCGTTCCTGCTGGAGCGGGGCGCCAATCCGAACGCCTCGGGGGCCGGCTACGCGGCCCTGCACGCGGCGGTGCTGACCGGCGACCTCGCGATGGTCGAGGCGCTGCTGGCCCGCGGCGCCCGCCCCGACGCCCAGGTGACCCTGGCCACGAAGGTGACCCGCAACGGCCAGGTGCTGATGCTCGGCGAGCACCTGCTCGGGGCGACCCCCCTCGCCCTCGCCGCGAAGTTCACCGAGGTCGAGATCATGGAGGCCCTCGCCGCGGCCGGCGCCGACGTGCGGCTGCCGCTGAAGAACGGATGGACGCCGTTGATGCTCGCGGCCGGCGCGAGCTGGCGCTACGCGGTGTGGGATCGGCGCGACCGGGCGGTGGCGAAGTCGCCGGCGTTCCAGGCCCAGATGCACGACGAGGCCGGTACGCGCGCGGCGGTGCGGTTCCTGCTGGACCGGGGGGCAGCCGTGAACGCGGCCGACGCGGACGGGAACACCGCGCTCCACCACGTGGTCGACAAGGGCTTCGACCGCGTCGTCGAGCTGCTGGCCGCCCGCGGCGCAGACCTCGGCCGCGTCAACCGGCGGGGACAGACCCCGTACGCCATCGTGGCCCGCGGCCGGACCGGGAACGTCGAAGCGGCGCCCGGCACGGCCCGGCGGCTCGAGGCGCTCGGGGCGGCCGGGCGGTGACCGGCCCCGGCGCACCGCACGGCTTGGCGCCGGGGCGGAAGACCAGACATGAAGAGGCAGGGAAGATGCGAGTGCTGATGGCGGCGACCGCGGCGGCGATGGCGATGGCGGGGGCTCCGGCCCCGGCGGCGGGCCAGGAGCCGGGCGGCGGGGCCACGGTGAAGGACGGGGTGTACACCCACGGGCAGGCCGCCCGCGGCCGCGAGCGCTACGAGGAGAGCTGCCAGCGCTGTCACGGCGCCGACCTCGGCGGGGGCGCCGGCCGGTCGCTCACCGGGGTGGTGTTCCTGCGGGACTGGACCGGGCTGACCCTCGACGGGCTGTTCGAGCGCATGCAGTCGATGCCCCCCGACGGCTCCGAGAACCTGTCGGAGAACGCCTACGTCGACATCATCAGCTACGTCCTCGAGCGGAACGGCTTCCCGCCGGGCGACGCCGAGCTCTCGGCCGGCCTCCTGGGCCACGTGCGCGTCGAAGGCGAGGACGGTCCGGGGGTCGTGCCCAACTTCGCGCTCGTGCGGGTGGTAGGCTGCCTGACGGGCGACGCCCACGCCGGCTGGCGGTTGTCGGCGGCGAGCCCCGAGGTCCGCGCCACCGACCCCGCCCCGTCGACCGGCGGGGCGCTGGTCGAGGCGCAGGCGATTCCACCCGGCGAGCGCGCCTTCAAGCTGCTGTACGTCTTCCCGAGCCCCGAGGCCCACCTCGGACGCAGGGTCGAGACCAAGGGCCTGCTGATCCGCGCCGAGGACGGCGGCGCGGACGCCGTCGACAGCCTCAACGTGACCTCCATCCAGGGGCTCGGCGAGGTCTGCGAGTAGGCGCCCGGTTCCGGGCAAACAACAAGGAGACATCCGATGCCGACGTTCACCCCTTGCCGACGCCTCGTCGTCGCGGCGTTCGCCGCCGCCTGCCTGCTCGCCGGCGCCGCCGGGGCCGGCGCGCAGATAGAGCGCGTCGCCGATCCCGACTGGACGCTGCCCCGCACTCCCGACGGCCAGCCCGACTTCCAGGGCATGTGGGGCAACAAGACCCTGACCCCCATCGAGCGGCCCGCCGGCGTCGAGGGGCGCGCGTTCCTGACCGACGAGGAGATCGCCGCCGTCAACCAGCAGCGCATCATCGACGAGCAGGCGCGCGACGACGCCCCCGCGCGGCGCTACGAGGCCGGCGGCAACGTCGGCGGCTACGGCAGCTACTGGCTCGACGCCGGGGACACGGTGCTGTCTACCGGGCAGACGTCGCTCATCGTCGACCCGCCGGAAGGACGCGCGCCCATCCGGCAGTGGGCGCTCGACGCCAAGCAGTACAACCTGGACCACAACGGCGACGACTACCTGCACATGAGCGTATGGGACCGCTGCATCTCGCGCGGCGTCCCCGGGTCGATGCTCCCCGCCGGCTACAACAACGCCTATCGCATCGTCCAGACCCCGGACCACTTCGTCATCCAGCACGAGATGATCCACGACGTCCGCATCATCCCGATCTCGGACCGGCCGCACGTCGACGGGAACATCCGCATGTGGATGGGCGATTCCCGCGCCCGCTGGGAGGGCGACACCCTGGTCGTCGAGTCGAGGAACTTCCACAACCGGGGCTGGATCGCGTCGAGCAGCGCCGGCCGCCGGCTCAAGGGCATTCCGACCAGCAAGGCCCTCGAGGTCGTGGAGCGCTTCCGCCGCGTTTCCGAGGACACCATCATCTGGACCGTCACCGTCACCGATCCCAACGTGTACACCGGGTCGTGGACCATCTCGATGCCGCTGACCCGTGACCCCGGCTACGAGATCTACGAGTACGCATGCCACGAGGGCAACTGGGCGGTGCGCAACGCGCTCGCCGGCCAGCGCGTCCTCGACGCCCGCGCCCGCGCGGCCGACGAGCAGTAGCCCGTCGGCGCAGTTGCCGAAACGTGTCGGCTTCGAGCAGGTCGTAGAACGCCGCCTCGGGAACGTGCGGCGCACCAGCGTGCTCTTGCCGGTCTGGCGGGGGCCGAACAGCAGCACCGACCGGTGGCGGACGAGGGTTCGGAGGTCCAGGGCACGTTGGTATAAATCAGGCCGGCTTCGACGCGTTCGCCGAGGGACCGCGCGCGCCCGATACGGCGACGCTGGTCGAGACCCTGACCACGGCGGCGGAGCAGGTCGAGGCGGTGCTACCGGTGGGGCGGGAGTCGAGGAGCGTCGCCCGAATCACCCGTTAATGACAGGAGCGTTTACCATGAGGAACATCCGCGGTTTCCGGCTTCTTTCGGGTGGCCTCGCCGCCGCTTTCTGCATCGGACCGTCTGCCTCCGGAGCGGGTGCGCAGGCGCCGCCGCCGGTCATCACCGCAGCGTTCGCCGACGCCGAGAACGCCACCCTGACGCTCGACGGCGTCGGTTTCCGCTCCGGTTTCCCGGTGGTCTTCCTCGGCAATCACGAGCTGCCCGTCCGCTGGGCCACCGAGTCGACCGCGGCGGCCTGGCTGCCGGAACTCCGGCCGGGCACGTACCGGTTGAGCGCCCGCTGGCCGGACGGGTCGCAGGCGGACTTCCACCTGACGATCGGCGCCGTCGGCCCCGCCGGACCGGAGGGGTCGCGCGGACCGGAGGGACCCCGGGGCCTGCCGGGACCCGGCGGTGCGCATTTCGGGGATCCGCCCGCGGCGGCGGAGGCCGAGGATACGGCGGCCGAGACGGGGCTTGCGCTCCCGTCCCCGGTCGGCACGACCCGCTACGGCACGGACGCTCTCCGTGACCTCGCCACCGGCATACGCAACACTGCGTTCGGTTTCAACGGGCTGATCAACGTGACGACCGGCGGGCAGAACACGGCCGTCGGTTGGCGCGCCCTGACCGGCGTAAGATCCGGTCGCTTGAACACCGCGGTCGGCTCGGTGGCCATGCAGAACGCCACCGCCGCCGCCATAGGCAACGTCGCGGTCGGCCACGCCGCGCTGCGCCACACCCGAGGGTCCTACAACGTCGCGATCGGCAACGCAGCCGGTTTCCGGAACAGAGGGTCCCACAACATCAAGATCGGCTTAAATGCCGGTCTCTCGAACCCGGCGGGAAGCAACAACATCTACCTCTGGCACCAGGGCGTGGCCGGGGAGTCCGGGATCATCCGGATCGGCACGGCGGGGACGCACACGGAGACCCGTCTGACCGGGAATACCTATCTGCCGCAAACGGTGTTCGTCGGGACGCCGCCGACGAGCCTCGAAGGACTCCTCGCGGACATCCGGGGGGACGTCGGTGACCTCGAAGGGCGCGTAGAGAGCCTCGAAAACCCCAACTGACCGCCACCGCGCGCCGTCGCGGGCCATCCCGCGCTACGCCTGCAAGATGGCGACCGGCAGCGGCGTTCGATATCCGCTTTCCGGTCGTGGAGGGCTACGTCGTCTCGCTCGCCGCGAACCGCGTGGTCTGCGACGTCGAATCGATGGAGCAGACCGTCCTCGACCCGTCAGGCGTATTACGACGCCATTTGACGCAACATGCCGGGCGTGGATACCATTCGGATCCCATGGCGAATATCCGAATTCAGTCCGCCGAGCGTCCATTCGACGATCCGGACACGGCCCGGCTTGGAGTTGCCGTCCTGATGCGAGCGGATGCGATGGGTCTGCTTCCGCCGCGTGAGATCCACCATCTCGATCTGGCGGAATGGCGACGCATTGCCGATGACATCTCGAAGGCGGGGGTCGGCCAGGCCATCGTCGTGGCGTCTGCGGTCACGGCCGTGCCCGGATCGACACGGTTCCGCACGATGCTCCGCGACGTGAACGAAGCCCTCGATGCGTCGCCGGTTCCCGCGTCGGAGTGGCCCGCGATGCAGCAGGCGCTCGGCGCCGACCTCCTCGCCCGCCTGCTGCAGATCTCCCCGGTGAGCCTGCGCCGCTACCGGTCCGACGCCCGGACGACCCCGGACCCCGTCGCCGTCCGCCTGCACGCGCTGGCGTTGATGGTGGGGGATCTGGCGGGCGCCTACAACGAGGCCGGTGTCCGGCGCTGGTTCGTCCGTCCCCGCACGATGCTCGACAATCGTGCTCCCGTGGACGTCCTGGTTCCCGGGTGGGGGCCGGACGATACCGGACCTCGACAGGTGCGCAGTCTGGCGAGCGCCCTCGCCGCGTCACCGGCGACGTGAAGGTCGTCGGCTTCCGCCACGCGGATCCTCGCTATCCCTTCCTGTGGGAGGGTGCCGGTCAGCCTTCTGCGCGCTGGCACGGGGACGGCGACGGCCCCACGCACTATTTCAGCGATACCCCGGACGGCGCCTGGGCCGAGTTTCTGCGCCACGAGGAGATCTCCGACCCGGAGGACCTGCCGACGATTCGGCGTGCCCTCTGGGCCGTGGAACTGGACGATCGGGCGCTGGCGGAACCGGCCCTGCCGCGCGAGACCCTCACCGGCGGGTGCGCATCCTACCCCGCGTGCCGGGCGGAAGCGCATCGGCGGCGGCGGCAGGGGGTGCGCGGACTCGTTGCGCCGTCGGCGGCGCTGCGGCCCGGCGGCGCGCGAGGCTGGCGGGTGGCTGGCGGGCTGCGGCCCGGCGAGCCGCGGGACGGCCGGGTCTTCGTGCTGTTCGGCCCACGACCGGATCTGACCGGCTGGCGGGCGACGATTGCCGGGCGGCCGGATGACGGCCTGCTGGACGCGGTCCGTCATCTCGAATGACGACGCGGCTACATCCGACTTCAGCAGTATCCGCCAGCGGATCGACGCCCGCCAGCGGCGCGTCGCGGCCGGGTGCGCGCGCCGCCGCGGGTCGTCGTGGACATGACGCGGGTCCCCGGATCGGGAGACGGCGCGCCCCGACGGCCTACTGGCCGGGGGTGACGCCGACCGCGCGCAGGGCGTCGCGGACGGCGTCGGCGGTGGCCGGCGAGCTGAGGAGGTTCATGCCCCGGTGCATGCCGACGGCGATGCCCAGCGGGGTGGCGCCGCGCCGGTTCGCGCGGTTCCAGACCTCGACGTCGGCCCCCGCCTCGGCCAGCAGGGTCACCACCTTCGGCAGGTGCTTGTAGGCGGCGCCGTGCATGGCGGTCTCGCCGTTGGCGTCGACGGCGTCGACGTCGATGCCGAGACCGAGGGCCACCTGCACCGCTTCGAGGACCTCGGCCTCGGTGCCGGGGTCCTCGCCGGGCGAAGAAGTGCCCAGGCCGGCCGCCACCATGAGCGCGGTCGAGCCGTCCTCGTTGGTCAGGAACGGGTCGGCGCCCAGTCCGGCCAGCAACCGCATGTACTCGGCGTCGCCGGTCCGCGCCGCAAGCAGGAACGGCGTGCCGCCGATGAAGTTCAGGGAGGTGATGCCGGCCGGGGGGCGCGTGGTGACGCGGGCGTTCACGTCGGCGCCGTGGGCGATCAGCTTGCGCGCGAAGTCGAGGCTGGTCACGTCGCCCGAACCGCGCGGGGCGGGGTTGTTGCTGCCGGCGATGCCCGCCTTGCGGACCCAGGTCAACTGGTGGAGGGCGGTCCAGCCCCGCGGCGCGGCGTCGGGGTCGGCGCCGCGGTCGAGCAGATAGGCGGCCAGCTCGAAGTGCGCGCTGCCCGCGGCGAGCAGGAAGGCGTTCAGTCCCGCGTCGGACGCGCGACGCCGCTCGACGCCGCCGGCGGTCAGGGTCGAGTTGATGGATATCTGTTCGTCGAGGTCCGCCCCCGCCTCGAGCAGGGTCCGCACGACGTCGGTGCGCCCCTCCCGCGCCGCGAACAGCAGGGCCGTGAACCCCCGCTTCGACCGCGCCCCGACGTCGGCGCCGTACCGCACGAGCGCGGGGACGACCGCGGCGTGCCCCTCGGCCGCCGCCCACATCAGCGCCGTCTGCCCCTTCCAGTGCTCCTGCGCGTTGACGTGGGCGCCCGCGTCGAGCAGCAGCTCGACCACTTCGACGTTGCCCGAACGGGCCGCGGTCATCAGCGCCGTCTCGCCCTCCGTCAGGGTGGTGTTCGGGTTGGCGCCGGCGTCGAGCAGCGCCGCGACCACGCCGGGGCTGCCGGAGACGCACGCGAGGGACAGCGGCCGGACGCCGTACCGGTTGCCGGTGTTGGCGACGGCGCCCGCTTCCAGGAGCAGCCGGACCGCTTCGACGTCCGCGTTCCACGCCGCCCAGTGGAGCGGAGTGGAACCGTCCGGCTCGGCCTGGTCCACGTCGGCGCCGGCGTCGACGAGGGCGCGCAACCACGCCGGGTCGCCGGCCCTGACCGCCTCGACGAGCGGCGCGTCGGCCGGAGCGCCGGCCGCGGCCGACCCCGCCAGAAGCACCGCGAACACGAAGCAGATCGACGGTCTGACCCGAGTCATGGGCTTGCCTCCCGCGTTGCGCCGTCCACGCCGCCGCCGGGGATGCCGAACGGCTGCCCCGGCGCCATGCCGCCCGTCCGTTCGCGGCGGCCGGCCGACCGGCCCGAGGGGCCGCCGGCTCCCCCCCGACCCGACCGCCGAGGGGGAAGCCCGGATGCCTCAGAGCGACAGCGGCTCCAACACCTCCGTGGCCCGCCCCGTGCTGTCGACGAACCGGTCGAGATGCACGCCGACGTCGTCGAGCAGCGCCAGATGCAGGTTGGCCAGCGGCGTGCCCTTCTCGTAGAGGACGTGCCGGCCGCCCCACGGCTTGTCGTTGCCGCCGCGCGCCACCACGACCGGCAGGTTGCGGTGGTCGTGCACGTCGGGGTTGCCCATGCCGCTGCCGAGCATGAAGGTCGAGTGGTCGAGCAGCGAGCCGTCGCCGTCCGCGGTGGACTTCAGCCGTTCGACCAGGTACGCGAAGAGCGACACGTGGTACGCGTTGATCTTCGCGAGCTTGGCCAGCTTCTCGGGGTCGTTCACGTGATGGGAGATCGGATGGTGCGGCTCGGGGACCCCGATCTGCGGATAGGTGCGGGTGCTCGCCTCGCGCGCGAGCTGGAACGTGATCACCCGCGTCAGGTCCGCCTGAAGCGCGAGCACCTGCAGGTCGAACATCAGCTTGACGTGGTCCTCCCAGTCGGCGGGCACGCTGGTGGGACGGGTCAGGTCGGGCAGCGGCGAATCCGCCGCCTGCTTCTCCGCGAGCTGGATGCGGCGTTCGACCTCGCGGACGGTGTCGACGTACTCGTCGACGCGGACGCGGTCCGCCTGTCCCACCCGGTGCTGCAGCTTCGCCATGTCGTCGAGCACCCAGTCGAGGATGCTGGCGTTCGTCCGCATCTCCGCCCGCCGCTGCTCGGTGGTCCCGCCGTCGCCGAAGAGCCGCTCGAAGACCACCCGCGGGTCGGCCTCGGTCGGCAGGGGCGAGGTCGGCGACGCCCACGACAGGCTGTTCTGATACACGCAGGCGTAGCCGTTGTCGCACGACCCCACCTGCACGATCAGGTCCGTGCCCAGCTCCAGGGACGGTATCGGGGTGTCGGCGCCGATCTGGCGGGCCGCGATCTGGTCCACGGTGACGCCCAGCTCGTAGTCGCTGCCCTCGGTCCGCTTGCCCTTGAGGCAGCTCAGGAACGCCGCGTTCGACGAGGCGTGGTTGCCGGTGGTGTGGGCGTTCTCCAAATCGAGGTTCGTCACCACCGTCACGTCGTCGAGATGCGGGGTCAGCGCGGCCAGCGACGGCGAGAGCCCGCGCAGCCGGCCCACCTCCCGCGGCGTCCACGGCGCGGGGTTCATCCCCATCGGGATGAACACGAACCCGAGCCGGCGCGGGGCGTTGACGGCGGTGGCCGCCTGCGCGGTGAGCGCCGGCGCCATCGCATCGAGCAACGGCAGCGCCACCGTGGCGCCCAGACCCCTGAGGAACGTCCGGCGCGGCAGCGCCTTCCTGCTGATCATCATGACTGCGACCTCCGCATCTGGAACGGGATGCTCTCGACGATGCCGAGCACCAGGGACGAGAACCGGTAGTCGTCGCCGGCGGCGCCGCGGACGATCCGCCGCACCGCCGGGCCGTCGTTGTGGTCGAGCCCGCGGCCCAACGCATAGGTGAGGAGCTTCTCGGTGACCGTGCCCGCGAAGACGTGCGGGCGGGCGAGCACCGCGCCGCGCAGCCCGGCCATGCCCTCGAAGCCGCCGCCGCCGGGAATGCTCCCGCGGGCGTCTATCGGACTCCAGTCGTCGGCCCGGCCGCGCCACCGGCCGATGGCGTCGAAGTTCTCCATGGCCAGCCCGGCCGGGTCCATGAGCCGGTGGCAGGCGGCGCACGCGGGGTTCACGCGGTGGGCCTCCATCCGCTCGCGCATCGAACGCGCGGGCACCCCCGGCTCGGGCTCTTCGAGCGGCGGCACGTTCGCCGGCGGCGGGGGCGGGGGCATGCCGAGCAGGTTTTCGAGAATCCACTTGCCGCGCAGCACCGGGGACGTCCGGGTGGCGTAGGAAGTGACGGTCAGGATGCTGCCGTGCCCCAGCAACCCGCCGCGGGGGCTGTCCTCCGGCAGGTCGACCCGCCGGAACCGGCTGCCGTAGACGCCGGGAATGCCGTAGTGCCGGGCCAGACGCTCGTCGAGGAAGGTGTAGTCGGCCTGCAGGAGGTCGAGGACGCTGCGGTCCTCCTCGACGACGCTGGCGAACAGCAGCTCGGTCTCGCGCCGGAACGCGCGGCGCAGGTTGTCGTCGAAGTCGGGGAAGCGGCGCAGGTTCGGCGCCGCCGCCTCCAGGTTGCGGAGGTGGAGCCACTGGCTGGCGAAGTCGGCGGTCAGGGCCTCCGCCCGCGGGTCGGCCAGCATCCGCCGCACCTGCGCCTCGCGCACCGCCGGGTCGCGCAGCCGGCCGGCCTCGGCGAGGTCGAGGAGCTCGTCGTCGGGGATGCTGCTCCACAGGAAGAACGACAGGCGCGAGGCGAGCGCGAAGTCGTCCAGCCGATAGGGCGCGCCCGGGGCGGCGTCCTCCGGGTCGGGCTCGATGCGGAACAGGAACTCGGGGCTCGCCAGGATCGCCCGCAACGCGAGCTCGATACCGGCCTCGAAGCCGCCCGCGGCGCGGCCGCGCTCGTAGAACGAGAGCGGCATCTCGACGTCGCCGAAGGCCACCGGCCGCCGGTAGGCCCGGCGGGCCAGCGTGGAGACGATGCGGGCGGCGCAGTCGGCCTCGTCGGCCGCCGTCGCCGGCCGGCACGTGAAGACGCGGCCGCGGCTCGGCGTGTCGCCGGCGCCGCTCGGGTCGAACGGACCGCTGATCGATATCGAATGCACCGCCGGCTGCTGCCGCGGATGCCGGTCCTGGTTGAACTGCGCCTGATAGGGCTGCCGCTCGGTCTCGATGAGGGCCGCGTTCTTGCGCAGGAAGGCGGCGCCGACGGTGTGGGGGCCGGCGTCGACGGCGAGCCGCAGGCGCAGGTGCCGGTCGACCCCTTCGTCGGCGTAGTAGCCGCCGAGCCGGTTGCGGTCGGGCACCACCGTGAACAGCCGCAGGCGCTCGCCGTCGAGCAGCATCTCGACCACGTGGGGGTCGCGAAGCCCCTCGACGTTCTCGTTGCGGTTGCGGGCCAGCCGCACTTCGATCTCGTACTCGCCGTCGAGCGGGAACGTGTGCTCGACCGCCGCGCCGCCGCGCGTGCCGAACGGCAGCCCCTCGAGGTGCCCTTCCTGGGTCAGGTCCGGCCGCAGGATGACCACGCGGCTGCCCGGCACGATGGCCGAGCTGCCGACCGCGAGCCGGCTGATCTTCTGCGCGGCCGCGAGGTACCGCTCCATCAGCGTGGGCGACAGCTCGACCACCCCCACGTTGTCGAAGCCGTAGCTCGCGTCGTCACGGGGCAGCAGGGCGGCCACGTCGACGTCGAGGGCCAGGAGATCGCGGACGGCGTTGCGGTACTCGGTGCGGTTCAGGCGCCGGAACGTGTCCGGCCGTCCCGGGTCGGGGGAGGCGGCGGCGCGGGCGTCGAGCGCCGTCTCGAGATGGGCGAGCAGGCCCTGGTAGGCGGCGGCCTCCGGCCGCGGCGACCCCGCCGGGGGCATCGCGCCGGCGCGGAGCTTCCGGACCACCCGCTCCCACAACTCGGCGTGGCCGGCGACGTCGTCGAGGGGCGCGGCCTCGAGCGACAGCCCGCCCCGCAACGCCCGGTCGTTGTGGCACCCGAGACAGTAGCGGTTGACGAGCGACTGTTCCGGGCCGGGAGTCCGGGCGTCCGCCGCCCCGGGCAGCCCGAGCCCCAGACACACCGGCGCGAGCGCGGCCGCCAGGACGGCCATCTTCTGTATGCGCATGTCGACCCTCGCCGCGTTCCCGCGTCCGGTGGCGAAGCAGGCACGCGCGCCCGTTCGCAGGGGCGGGCACGCGCACGGGTACGGCAACACATGTTACACACGGCCCCGTCGAGAGTCCAGCCGGACCGATGCCGGGAGCGTGCGCGGCGGCACGGCGAGGCGGGAGATGAGGGCGGCCGGTCAGAACAACGCGAGCTGACGGTCGTCGCCCACCACCCGGTCGAAGTCGAGCCCGAGCGCGGACAGCACCGGTTCGGCCACCGGGCGCACCTGCTTGTCCAGGTAGTGCTCGCGGTCGGGCGCGTGCGCCAGCGCGTCCAGCGGTTCGGGGCCGGCGAGGGTCATCAGGTAGGAGACCACGCGGCCCGGGCGCCGGGACTTGCGCGCGGCGGCCACGTGCGGCGGGGCGCCGGCGGTGTACGCGGCCGGGCGTTTCCGCAGGCCCTTGCGGTAGACGAGCTTGTGGTCGAGTTCGCCCCTCCGCAGCGCGGCGGCGGTGTCCGCGAGATAACCGTCCACCGGCTCGCCGGCGAAGAGCCGCGCGTAGAGCACGCGCTGCACGTCCTTGGCGAGCTCCGTCCAGTCGCGGCGCACCGCCTCCATGCCGACGAACTCGACGCCGCGGCGGCCGTCGACGAGCCCGGCATAGCGTTTCCGCGCACCGGCGCGCCCGTGTCGGACGGACGGCAGCACGAGCTTCAGGTACAGCTTCTCGAACTCCATGTCGAGGCGGCTGGCCACCTGCCATTCGACGCGGACGTGGCCGGCGATGGCCGCGTTGAGCTCCCGCGCCAGACGCGGCCCCGCGCGCCGCGCGTCGTCCGCCGCCATGCCCGAGCGCACGAAGACGCTGTCGGTGTCGCCGTAGAGCACGTCGAAGCCGTGCTCCTCGAACCAGCGTTTCGACCACTGCAGCAGGCGGCGGCCCATGCCGGTGACGGCGTTGGCCACGGCGACGTTGTGGAACCGGCAGGCCGGGGCGCCCAGCACGCCGTAGAACGAATTCATGAGGATCTTGATGGCCTGCGAAGCGACGGCATCGCCGGCGCGCCGGGCAGCCTCCCGTTGCGGGAACAGCTCGTCGAGCAGGGCCGGCAGGATCGCGTCGCCGCGGCGAAACGCCGCGCCGCCGGCCAGCCGCACCACCGCGGCGCCGGGCTCGGGGTTCGCCACGTAGCCGAGCGGATCGATGTTGAAGGTGCGGATGACGCTGGGGTACAGGCTCCTGAAGTCGAACACCCAGACGTTCTCGTGGATGCCCGTCACCGGCTCGAAGACGTGGCCGCCGGCCTGGCGCCGGGAGACCCTGGCGTCGTCGGACCGCACGGTGGGGGCCACGATGCCCCGCCGGCCGAGAGCGCCGAGGTAGAGGAAGTCGAACGCGGCGATGCTGGCGGACACGCGGTCGGGCGTCAGCCCCGTGAGGCGGCTGCGGGCCAGCGCCAGGTCGACGAGGTCGAGCTTCCGCACGATCTGCAGGGCCAGCCGCGCGTCGGTGCGGGCGTAGTCGGCAAAGGCCGGGAGGTCGTCGCGGAACCGCGCCTGGATCGCCTCCGCCCGGTCGCCGCCGTCGGCGCCGAGCGGCGCCTTGCCCTCGCCGAGCACCTCGCACGCGACCCGGTCCAGCGAGTACTCGTCGAAGCGCAGGAAGGCGCCGCGCACGAGGTCCATGCCGTCGAGCACGAGGCGGCCGGGGATGGACGCATGGCCGCTGCCGAACCAGCCGCGGGCGGGGCGCAGGCGCATCGGCCCCGCGTCGCGGCCGAGATGCAGCGCCGCGCCCGCGCGTCCCGCGATCCGGTCGAGCACCCGGAGGTCGAAGTCGACGACGTTCCAGCCGGTCAGCACGTCCGGGTCCAGCGCGCGCACGCGGTCGCCGAAGGCGTCCAGGGCCTCCCGCTCGCCCGCGCAGCCGATCGCGCCCGCGGGCAGGGGGCGGCGGTCGGGGTCGACGACGTACACCTCGTCGACGCCTTCGCCGTAGAGCGCGACGGCGAGCAGGCGCCGGCCGGCGGGGTCGGTCTCGATGTCTATGGACAGCACGGACGGTGACACCGTCACCTCCGCGGGGCGGAGTTCCGGGTCTTCGTAGATCCGGGCGATGCGCTCGCCCGGGGTCGAAACCCCGGCGATCGCGCAGCCGCCGCGGATGCCGCGGTCGATCAGATAGCGCACCGCGAACCGGACGTCGGCCTCGAAGGTCGGGATGCCGTGCTCGTGCAGGCGGTCGCGCAGGGGCGGCGTGTCCCGGGGCGCCGGGACTTCCACCCGTACGACGCCCTCGCCGGCGAAGGTCCGCTGCCCGGTATCGCGCTGCCGCTCTGCGCCCAGCCCGCGGGCGCGGGCCGCGTCCGCGCGGCGGACGTAGAAGTGGGGGGTCTCGCGGCGGTCGCGCACGAGGAACGCGCCGCCGCGTTCCAGCCGTCCGTAGAGGTGAACGACCGGCGCGCCGTCCTCGATGCGGTAAGTGGCTTGCAGGATGAAGCCGCGGGCCGCGTCGGGGGCCGCGCCGCCGTCCGCGGGCGAGCGGTTACCCACTTTCCAGCAGAGGCACCATCGCCTCCAGGTGTCGCCGCATCGTGAAGCGCTTCTCGTAGCGCTCCACCGCCGCCCGGCTCATCGACCGGTATCGGTCGGGATCGGCGACGAGTCCCCGGACGGCGGCGGCAATCCGGTCCGGCCGGCCGTGGTCGATCAGCACGCCGGTGACGCCGTCGACCACCAGGTCCGGTATGGCCCGGTAGTCGGTGGCGATCACCACGCAGCCGTGGGCCATGGCCTCGATGACCGCCAGCGGTTGCCCTTCCGTGAAATAGCGGGTCGGCAGCACGAAGACGTCGCTCGTCTCGAGCAGGCGCCGTTTCGCGGAGCCGACGACCGGCCCCGCGTAACGAACGACGTTCCCGAGGCCGTGGGCCGCGACGTACTCGTGGAAGCGCGCTTCCGCCTCCGCCGGCGACATCGGCGCCGGATCGTCGACGGACGGCAGGAAGCTCCCCGCGAAGACGGCTTCCAGCGGAATCGCCGTCGTCCGGCGCAGGGCCGCCACCGCCTCCAGCACGTCGAAGTACCCCTTGGACTGGTGCAGGTTGGACAGGAACAGGAGGCGGACGGGGCGGCGGCCGTCCAGGCGCCGGCCCCGCGGCCCGGCGTTCGGGACGAAGGACAGACCGTTCCAGACGACGGTGAGACGCCCCTGCAGCGCGGGGTCGAAGTCGAACATGCCGCGGAGCCGCTCGCTCAGGAGGATTATCCGGTGGACACGCCGCAGGGTGCGGCGGATCAGGAAGCGCCAGAACCGCGGTTGCGCGCCGTAGAAGACGCCGTAGTTCCCGCCATGCACGTGGACGACGAGGCGGCAACCGCACGACCAGGCGCTCCAGATCATGAGCAGGTCGCGCAGGAAGCCGGCCCGGGAACGGGACAACGTGACGTACACGCGCCGGTGACGCGCGATCAACCCGCGAACGAACCGGGCGAAAAGGCGCGGGATCTCCATCGAGCGCTTCAGCGTGAACCGGCCGAGGCAGGACGAGTCCTTCCCGTGGACGTTCACGGTCCAGCAGTCGTGGCCGCGCTCCGCAAGCGCACCGCACAACATCTCGAACGCCAGCGCTTCCCCGTGTATCGGCGGCGGAAGGGGGCCGACCAGCAGGAAACGGGTCGCCTTCCGGCCCGTTCCCTCGCCCGCCGGTGGTGAAAGTTCCCGCTGCATGCGCGCATCCGGCCCGATATTCCGCCGCGCGGCCTGACGGTCGCGTCGTGACTCCCGCTCGCCGCCAACCGACCCGGCGGGAGTCCGCACCGTTTCTTACGGCGCCGACTCCCCGGCGCCGCCCCGGCGCCGCCAGGCGAACAGGCGGGTCAGCACCGCCCGCTGGCGGCGGCTGAACCGCGCCCGGCGCATCTGGTCGGCGGCCTTGCGCCACGCCTCGGCCTGCGTGGGATAGGGGTGGATGGCCGCGCCGACGGCGCCGAGGCCCGCCCCCGCCTTCATCGCCACCGACACCTCGCTTATCAGGTTGCCGGCGTCGGCGGCGACCACCGTGGCGCCGAGGATGCGGTCGGTCCCCCGCCGGACGTGGACCCGGGCGAAGCCCGCGTCCTCGCCGTCGAGCACCGCGCGGTCGACCCCCGCGAGCGGCTGCGTGAAGGTCTCGACCCCGACGGACCGCGCCCGCGCATCGGCCTCGCACATCCCGACGTGGGCGATCTCGGGCTCGGTATAGGTGCACCAGGGAACGACGAGCGCCTCGGCCGACGCCCTTCCCAGGCCGAACGGGTGCGGGAACAACGCGTTCTGGACCACGATGCGGGCCATGGCGTCGGCCGCGTGCGTGAACTTGAACGGAGAGCAGACGTCGCCCGCCGCGTAGATGCGCGGGTTGGTGGTCCGCAGGCAGGCATCGACGGTGACGCCGCTCCGGTCGTGGGCCACGCCGGCCGCGTCGAGCCCCAGCCCCTCGACGTTCGGCGCCCGCCCGACGCCGAGCAGGATCTCGTCGGCGCGCACCTCGCGCGGTCCGGCGGCGGCTTCGCAGCGGATGCGTTTCCCACCGGCGTCGGCGGCGCCGGGCGGCGCCGGCTCCACCCCGGTGACCGCGGCGTCGAAGACGAACCGCACGCCGTCGCGGACCATCCGCGCCTCGACGACGGCGGCCGCGTCGGGGTCTTCGCGGGACAGGATGCGGCCCGACCGCTCGACCACCGTGACCTCGCTGCCGAAACGGGCGAACGCCTGGGCCAGCTCGCAGCCGACGGGACCGGCCCCGACCACGGCGAGACGCGGGGGCAGCGCGGTCAGCGAGAAGACCGTCTCGTTGGTGAGACAGCCGGCGTCCGCCAGCCCCGGAATCGGGGGCGCCGCGGCGCGCGCGCCGGTGCAGACGGCGGCGCGCGCGAACCGCAGGACGGCGTCGTCCACCGCGACGGCGTCGGGCCCCGTGAAGCGGGCTTCGCCGAGGAAGACGTCGACGCCGAGCCCGGCGAAGCGCTCGGCCGAGTCGACGCGGCTGAGCTCGGCCCGCAGCCGGCGCATGCGCGCCATCGCCGCGCCGAAGTCGCGCTCGACGCCGGCGGGGAAGGTCAGCCCGAACGCCGCGGCGTCCCGCGCCGACGCCCAGACCCGCGCCGCCCGGAGGACCGCCTTCGAGGGCACGCAGCCGACGTTCAGGCAGTCGCCCCCCATCAGATGCCGTTCGACGAGGGCCACCCGGGCGCCGAGGCCGGCGGCGATCGCCGCCGTCACCAGTCCCGCCGTCCCCGCCCCGACGACGACGAGGTTGTAGCGGCCCGCCGGCGTCGGGTTCCGCCACGCGGGCGGATGGACGTTGGCGGCCAACTTCCGGTTGAAGGCGTCGTTCGGCCGCAACGCGGCGAGATCCATGCGCGCATGTTATCAGCCCGCGGCGAACGCCCCGCCGCATTGCGGGCGGCGCCGCATCGCGCGCCCGACCGCGTCGTCGCCGGTCGAAAAAGTCAGGGTCCGCCGATTTCACCGCCTCATCGAACCGAGTTCGCGTCGGGTGGCACGCCGGCGATGGTACCGGCCCCCTCGGCGTCCACTGACGCTCTCCGGGCGCGGTGCGGCGCGGCGTCCATTCCGGGCTGCTACGCGATCGACGTCCCGCCGTCCACGGGGATGACCGCGCCGGTGGTGTAGGCGCCGGCGCGCGACGCCAGGTAGATGGCGACGCCGGCCACGTCTTCGGGGCGGCCGATGCGGTGCAGCGGGCAGCGGCGTTCGATCTCGGCGCCGAACCGCTCGAGCGACGCCTCGGTCATCTTGCTGGGGAAGAACCCCGGCGCCACCGCGTTGACGGTGACGTGGCGGGGGGCGAGCTCGAGGGCCAGCGACCGCGTCAGGTGGTGGACGGCGGCCTTGCTGGCCGAGTAGGGGAACGTGCCGGTCTCCAGGACCGTGGGCGCCCGGATGCCGTCCATGGAGCCGACGTTGATGACCCGGGCGGGGGAGTCGGGGGCGCCCGCCGCGGCGAGCAGGGGGGTCAGGTCGCGGGTCAGGAAGAACAGCGCCGTCACGTTCAGCTCGATCACCTTGCGGAACCCCGACTCCGGGAACTCCGCGTAGGGGGCGCCCCACGCCGCGCCGGCGTTGTTCACCAGGACGTCGAGGCGGTCGGTGCGTTCCGCCAGCGCCCGCACCAGCCGCCGGCGGTCGGCGTCGTCGGCGACGTTCGCGGGGAGGGCGTGGCACGGACCCGCCGCCGCCAGCGCGGCCGCCGCCGCCGCGCAGGCCCCGGCCTTCCGCGACGAGATGTAGACGGTGGCCCCCGCCTGCAGGAAGCCCTCGGCGATCATCCGGCCGATGCCGCGCGAGCCGCCGGTGACGAGCGCCGTCCGGCCCGTGAGGTCGAAGAGGGTGGCGGCGTCGATGGCGCCCCCGCGGCCCGCCGTCCCCGCGGCGCCGCTCATTGCTCGGCGAGGGGCAGGAACAGCGAGATGCGGTCCGCGCTGCCCACGGCCCGCGAGATGTGCCCCTGGCCGGTGACGTCCTCGGCCAGCAGGATGTGTCCGGGGTGCAGGCGGATCTTCGTGCCGTCGCCGATCTCGACCTCGCTCTCGCCGCTCAGGGTGATGACGAACTGCTTCCGCGGCGCGGTGTGCCAGTCGATGAAGTAGTCGGGCGAGGTCCGCCGGAACTGCACGCTGGTGACCTCTATCGGCTCCGAGAGCTCGGTCGCCCCGCGCGGCGCCCCCAGCGGCACCTCGTACTCCTCGGCGTGGGTCTTGCCGTCCGCGCCGGTGTAGATGCGGGTCACCTTGATCGGCGTCCGCGCCTGGGCGGCGGCATGGGCGTCGCCGGTCCAGTGGACGGCCACGAGGGCCAGGGTCGGCGCCCAGCCGAGCGCCGCGGTCACGAGGGCGATTCTGCGGAATGAAGGCATGGCTCTGCTCGCCGCGGCGGTCGCGCCGCGATCCGGGGGTTCGAACGCTCCTCCCTGTATATCACGCCCCGCCGCGTCTCCCCGCGTCCCGGACGGCGGGCCGCCGGCGCGGGTGTGGTAGTTTGCGGCGATGCCTGCTCCCTCCCTGCTCGAACGCCTGGGGCTTCACCGCCGCGAACTGCGCGCCTGGGCGCTGTACGACTGGGCCAACTCCGCGTTCATGGTCACCATCGTGACCGCGGTCTTCCCCATCTACTTCTCGTCGGTGGCCGCCGCCGACCTCGACCCCGCGGCCGCGAGCTTCCGGTTCGCGGCCACGACGACGGTGGCGCTGTCGGTGGTGGCGCTGCTGGCGCCGGTGCTGGGAGCGCTGGCCGACATAGCCGCCGCCAAGAAGAAGATGCTGGGGGCCTGCGTGGGGCTCGGGGTGGCCGCGACCGCGTGCATGTTCTTCATCCAGCGCGGGGACTGGGTGCTGGCCGCGTGGCTGTTCGCCGTCGCCAACGTCGGGGTCACGTCGAGCGTCGTGTTCGCCGACTCGCTGCTGCCCCACGTCGCCCGCCCCGACGAGCTCGACCGGGTGTCGACGGCCGGCTACGCCCTCGGCTACCTGGGCGGGGGCCTGCTGCTGCTCGTCAACTTGGCCTGGATCCAGCGCCCCGAGCTGTTCGGGCTGAGCGGGGCGGCGCTGGCCAGCCGGCTGTCGTTCGTCAGCGTGGCGCTCTGGTGGGCGGGATTCTCCATTCCCCTGTTCCGGGGCGTGCCCGAGCCGGCCCGGACCCTCGAGGCCGACGAGCGGGCGGGGCGGAACCCCGTCCTCGCCTCGTTCGTCCGGCTGGTCGAGACGCTGCGCGAGCTGCGCGGCTACCGGCAGGCGTTCCTGATGCTGCTGGCCTTCCTGATCTACAACGACGGCATCGGCACCATCATCCGCCTGGCGACCACCTTCGGGACCGAGATCGGGCTCGAACAGGGCGACCTGATCGCGGCGGTGGTGCTGGTGCAGTTCGTCGGGGTGCCGTTCGCGTTCGCGTTCGGCCAGCTCGCCGCGCGCATCGGGGCGAAGCGCGCCATCTTCCTGTCGCTGGTGGTGTACGTGGTCATCAGCGTGCTCGCCTGGGGCATGACCACCGCGGCCGAGTTCTACGTCCTCGCCCTGCTGGTGGGCATGGTGCAGGGCGGCAGCCAGGCCCTGAGCCGGTCGCTGTTCGCGAGCATGGTGCCCCGCCACAAGTCGGCCGAGTTCTTCGGCTTCTTCGGCGTGTTCGAGAAGTTCGCGGGCATCGCCGGCCCGGCCGTGTTCGCGGGCATGATTCTCGTGACCGGCTCCAGCCGCGGGGCGATCCTCTCGATCGTCACGTTCTTCGTCGTCGGCGGCCTCCTGCTGTCGCGGGTGGACGTCGAGGAGGGCCAACGGGCGGCGCGCCGCGCCGAGGCCGACCTGCGGACGGCCGCCGACGCCGGGTGACGGACGGGCGGCCCGCCCGAGCCGGCTGGCTGGCCCGGTCGCCGCCTCGACCGCCGCCGGGCCGTCCGCTGCTGGCGTCGTCTCGGCGGCCGCGCCGAGGCGTTTCCCGGCCACCACGATCGGTCGCGTGCCGCGTTCGCCGACGATGACCGGGGGGGACCATGACTGGAACGGCTGTTCGCCGGGCGTTGTCGATCGCGGTGGCGGCGACGTTCCCGAGCTTTCCGGTTCCGGCTTCGGCCCAGGAGGAGGGCGTCGAGTTCCTGGGGGCCGCGGGACCGGGGCTTCTGGGGGTCCGGAGCCATGGATGGGCGGGCATGGGCGCGACCGGCGCCGTGACGCGGTGGCATTCCGACCATTGGGGGGTCGCGGGGTCGTACTGGGCGGTGGGCGCGGGACTGGAGCGGGAGGCTGACGGACCCCGGTTTCACCACGTGGTCGCGCCGGCCATCCGCTGGCGGCGGCCGATGTACGGCGGGCGGATGACGTTGCACGGCGGCCTCGGGCTCATGGCCTGGACCAACGCGTTCGTCGACGCCAGCCCCGGCGAGGACTTCCGGCTGGTTCCGTTTCCGGTCGTGAGCGTGTTCGTGGGGGTGCCCGTGTCGCCTTCCCGCGCGGTCCAGGCGGGAGGACTCTGGCTTGGTTCGGCGTTCCTGCCGACGGTCGGCCTGGCGTGGACCTTCTGAACCGGGAGTCCACGGCCTCCGATTCCTGAAGGTCGTGGATGCGGCGCTCCAGGGCGGGGGACGACGCCTCTGCGGCAAGGGCGCCCCGCGCTCTTGCCGGCGTCGGTCGGGCGCGCCCCGCGCCGCCGTTGCCGGCCGGCGGCGCCGGCAAGGGCACCCCGCGCTCTCGCCGGCGCAGTTCGGAAGCGCCCCGCGTCGCTGTCGCCGGCCGGCGGCTCCGGTACGGGCGCTCCGCGCTCTCGCCGACGCGGTTCGGGCACCTCCCGCCGCACCCTCGCCGGCGCCGGTGACGGTCCGCGGGACCGCCGGGCGGTCATCCGGCCTCGGCGGGCCCCGGCGTCACGCCTTCCTCGTCGAACACCTCGCGGGCCAGCCGGAACGCCTCGACTCCGGCCGGAACGCCGCAGTACACCGCCACCTGCAACAGGGTGTCGCGGATCTCCTCCACCGCGCACCCGTTGCGCAGGGCGCCCCGGACGTGGGTCCTGAACTCGCCGCCGCGGTTCAGGGCCGCGATCATCCCGAGGTTGATCAGGCTCCGCTGGCGGTCGTCGAGGGTGGTCCGGGTCCACACCCGGCCCCAGCAGTACTCGGTCACGAGCTGCTGGAACTCGGCGTCGAACGCGTCGAGTCCGTCGAGGGCCCGGTCCACGTACTCGTCGCCGAGCACCCGCCGCCGGGCCTTCAGGCCGCCGTGGTGGAGCGGTGCGGACATCGCGGGTGTCTCGTCTGCCATGGGGCGAGTGTACCATTCGCCGGATGGACTTCGCGTTGACGGAAGAGCAGCAGGCCCTGCAGGCGGCGGCGCGCGGCTTCGCCCGCGGCGAGATGACCGCGGTCGCCGAGGAGCTCGAGCGCGGCGCGGCGCCGCTGCCGCGGGCGTGGGTGAAGCGCTACGCCGAGATGGGGTTCCTCGGGGTGAACGTCGCCGCCGCCCACGGCGGGCTCGGCCTGGGGAACGTCGAGGCGTTCCTGGTCCTGGAGGAGTTCGCCAAGGTGTCGTCGGCGGTCGCGTTCCCCATCTTCGAGTCGGTGGCCGGCCCGGTGCGGGCCATCGAGCACTTCGCCGACGAGGCCCTGAAGCGCCGGGTGGTCCCCGCCGTCTGCCGCGGCGAGCACGTCGTGGCGGTGGCGATGTCGGAGCCGGACGCGGGGACCGCCCTCACCGACCTGCGCACGCGGGCCGAGGTCCGCGGAGACCGCATCGTCGTCAACGGCGCCAAGCGCTGGTGCTCGGGCGGCGGGCACGCGGACGGCTACCTGGTCTACTGCCGCCTGTCGGACGCGCCGGGGGCCCGGGGCATCGGCGCCGTCTACGTCGAGAAGGGGACGCCGGGGCTGACCTTCGGCGAGCAGGAGCGGCTGATGGGGTTCCGGGGCATTCCCGAGTCGGACCTCTACTTCGACGACGTGTCGGCGCCGCGGGAGCACCTCGTGGCGCCGGCCGGCAGGTTCCCCGAGCTGATGCGGGCGTTCGACCTCGAACGGTGCGGGAACGCGACGATGGCCCTGGGGCAGGCGTCGGGGGCGCTGGAGGACGCGCTGGCCTGGGTGCAGGAACGCCGGCAGTTCGGCAAGCCCATCGTCGAGTTCCAGGCCGTGCAGCTCAAGCTGGCCGAGATGGCGATGCGGGTCGAGGCGTCCCGCCTGCTGATTCACCGCGCGGCCCGGAACGCCGACGGCGGCCTGCCGTCGATACTCGACTCCAGCATCGCCAAGTGCTTCGCCAACGAGGCCGCGCGGGAGGTCGCGGGCGCGGCCGTGCAGTTGATGGGGGGCTACGGCTACTCCCGCGAGTACCCCATGGAGCGGCGCCTGCGCGACGCCTGGGGCTGGGGCATCGCCGGCGGCACCATCGACATCCAGAAGGTGAACGTCGCCTCGGCTCTCGTCGGCCGGCGGTTCGACCAGCGGCGCTGACCGCGGCCCGACGCGGCGGGACGGGCCGTCGCGCCGGGGCGGATGCCGATCCGGACCGCCGCGGGGCGATCCGCATCCGTCCACCGGGACGCACCGGCGAGCCTTTTCGCGGTGTGGAGCGCGGACGTCGGCGCCCGGAGAGGCTCGCGGGCGGCGGTCCCGGCCCGGGACCGGATACTGGTGCGGAAGGGGGGACTTGAACCCCCATGGGACAAAGTCCCACAGGCTCCTGAGGCCTGCGCGTCTGCCAATTCCGCCACTTCCGCAGCCGGGGAGGAACTGTCTGACAGGGCGTCCAGTATACCCGAGACGCCGCGGGCGGCGCCAGCGCGGGACACCGGCCGGCCGGTCAATCGTCACGTATACTTTGCCGGTGAGCGGCAGCGGGGGGCCGCACGGCGCCGCCGAGGAGGCAGTTGTGGGAGTCAAGCGCGGGGTCCGGTTCATCCTGGTCTTTCTGTTGCTGGCGGTCGTCGTGTCGCTGGCGGGGGTCGGCGCCCTGTACTTCCTGGTGTCGCGCCCGCCGGCGGTGACCTCGGGCTCGGTGCTCGTGCTGCGGGTGCCCGGCGGCCTGACGGAGCACCGCCGGAACCCGTTGCTGACACCCTTCGTCGGGGCGGGCCCGACCGTGCGGTCGGTGGTCGACAGCCTGCGCAAGGCCAAGGTGGACGACCGCATCGAGGGGGTGGTCCTGAAGCCGCTGGGGTCTCAGCTCTACTGGGGGAAGGTGCAGGAGATCCGGGACGCGGTGCTCGATTTCCGCGAGTCCGGCAAGCCGATGGCGGCGTTCCTCGAATACGGCGACACGCAGGCGTACTACCTGGCGTCGGCCGCCGGCAAGGTCTATCTGGCGCCGGGAAGCCCCCTGGACGTCGTGGGTCTGGCCGAGTACCAGATGTTCGTCCGCACCGCGCTCGACCGCATCGGGGCCTACCCCGACATGCTGGCGGCGGGCGCCTACAAGACGGGGGCCAACTTCTATACCGAGACCACGATGACCCGGTCTCATCGCGAGATGGCCGAGTCGCTCAACCGGGACCTCTACGAGCAGGTCGTCGAGGGCATCGCCGAGGCGCGGGGGCTGACGAACGCCGAGGTGCGCGGGCTCGTGGACGAAGGCCCCTTCCTGCCCGAGGATGCGCTGGCCGCCGGGCTGGTGGACGGGCTGGCCTACGCCGACGAACTGAAGGGCCTGGAGCCGTTCGACGCGGACGGCTGGCGGGAGATCTCCGACCGCGACTACCGTCAGGTCGGCCTGCAGGCGGTGGGCCTGAACCGGGGCGAGCGCATCGCCCTGATCTACGCCGTCGGAGCCATCGCCTCGGGGTCCGGCGGCGTGGACGTGTGGGGCGGAGAGGTGGTGGGCTCCGACACCCTGACGAGCGCCATCCGCGCCGCCCGGGACGACGATTCGGTGCGGGCCGTCGTGCTGCGTATCGACAGCCCCGGCGGGTCGGCCATCGCCTCCGACGTTATCTGGCGCGAGGTCGGGCTGGCGCGGGAGAGCGGCAAGCCGGTGGTCGTCTCGATGTCCGACCTGGGGGCGTCCGGGGGCTACTACATCGCCATGAACGCCGACGCGATCGTCGCGCAACCGGCCACCCTGACCGGCTCCATCGGGGTGGTGGTCGGCAAGTTGGCGACCGGAGGCGCCTACGAGAAGCTCGGCGTCGCGGTGGAGCCGGTGAGTCACGGCCGGTTCGCCGAGATCTACTCGCCGGTGACCCGTTTCTCGGATGCCGAGCGGGCGAAGATGCAGGAGCACGTGGACGCCGTCTACGAGCGGTTCGTCGACAAGGCGGCCGAGGGCCGGCAGACCACGCGGGACGCCGTCCGCGCGGTGGCCCAGGGCCGCGTGTGGACCGGCCGTCAGGCGCTGGAGCACGGGCTGATAGACGAGCTCGGCGGCCTGAGCCGGGCCATCGCCCTGGCCAAGGAGCAGGCCGGCATCGGCGCCGACGACGAGGTGCGGCTGGTGGTGTACCCCCGCCCCCGGAGCTTCTTCGATCTGCTCGACGACGGGCTCCCGGTGGCCCGCGCCCTGGGGGCGCTCGGGGGACTCCCACTGTCGGAGGCCGCGGTGGTGGGCAGGGCGGCCGCGCCGGTGCGGCTGTTCCGTCCCGGCGAGCCGCTGGCCCTCATGCCGGGCGCGCCCGTTCCCTGACGGGGGTCCGGGGCCGGCGGCGCCCGCGGACCGCGAGGCCATGCCGCCCGACGTTGACTTCGCGCCCGGGCGGGCGTTCTCTGTCCGCCGGACGTTTCTCTGTCCGCCAGCGCCCGCGGCGTTCGCCGACGCCGTCCGGGCGCAGGGTTCTACCGGGTTCCACCCCGGTCGGCTACGCGCCCAGGATCTGCCGGGCGATGGTCTGGAGCTGCATGTTCGACGTCCCCTCGTAGATCTGGCCGATCTTGGCGTCGCGGTACAGCTTTTCGACGGGGTAGTCCTTCGTGTAGCCCACGCCGCCGAAGATCTGCACGGCGAGCGACGCGGCGCGCTCGGCCGCCTGCGACGAGAAGAGCTTGGCCATCGCCGCCTCGGTGAGGAACGGCTGGCCGGCGTCGCGCAGGCGCGCGGCGTTGTAGACGCCGAGGCGGGCCATCTCGACCTCGGTCTGCGCCTGCGCGATCTGGAACTGCACGGCCTGGAACCCGGCTATCGGCTGGCCGAACTGCGTGCGCTCCCGCGCGTAGCGGATGGCGTGGTCGAGCGCGCCCCGCGCCAGCCCCACCATCTGGGCCCCGATGCCGATGCGGCCCTCGTTCAAGGTCTCGATGGCGACCTTGTAGCCGCGGCCCCGCGCGCCGAGCACGTGGCTCTTCGGGACCCGGCACCCGTCGAGGAGCAGCTCGCAGGTGCTGCTGGCCCGGATGCCCAGCTTGTCCTCCTTCTTGCCGACCGCGAGCCCGGGGCGGTCGTGCTCGACGACGAACGCGGTGATGCCGCGGTGGCCGGCCGCCGGGTCGACGTTGGCCATCACGATGAAGAGCCCGGCCTCGCGGGCGTTCGTGATCCACAGCTTGCGGCCGGTGACGACGTAGTCGCCGCCGTCTTCCACCGCGCGGGTCCGGAGCGCGAACGCGTCGCTGCCCGCGCCGGCCTCCGACAGCGCGTAGGCCCCCACCGCGCCCCCGGCGAGGCGCGGCAGGAACCGCTGCTGCAGGTCGGGGGAGCCCCAGCGCAGCAGGGCGTTGACGACGAGGGTGTTCTGCACGTCGACGAGCACCGCCACCGACGGGTCGACGCGCGACAGCTCCTCGACCGCGAGCACCGACAGGAAGAACGGCGCGCCGGCCCCGCCGAGCGCCTCGGGTATCTCGATGCCCATCACCCCGAGGTCGAACAACCGGTCGATGAGAGGCCGGGGGATGACCCCCTGCTCGTCCATCTCGCGCACCCGCGGCGCGATCTCCGCCTCGGCGAACGCGCGGACGCTGGCCCGGAACAGGTCCTCGTCGTCGGAGAGCCGGGTCAGGGGCGACGGAGCGGGGGCGCTGCCGGCGGTAGTCGTCATGGGTCGTCCGTGGTGAACGTCGGGGTGGCCGGGGGGATCCGGCGGCCCTGCACCGCGATCGGGTCGCCTTCGAGCCGGTCGCGACGGTCCCTGGTCGGTGCGGACGGGCCGCCCACCGCGAGTATCGCGCGCGGGGCGGGGCGCGTCAAGGCCGGCGGGCGCGGCGGGGCGGGTTGTAGACTGCCGGCATGTCCATTCTGCCGAAGGCGCACGTTTGACCGCGCCTCGACCCGCCACCGCATCGTACTGACCCACGTCTCGGGACATCTGCGGGCGGCCAATTCCGCCGCCCTGGAAGCCGCCGGCGTCACCGCCGACACCCCGGACCCGCCCGGCGGCCACATCCGGCGCCGCGCGGGGTCGCGCGAACCCGACGGCGTGCTCGAAGAGCGGGCGGGGCGCTGGTCGCGGCCGGCGGCCCCGCCCCCACCGCCGCCGACCACGAGGCCCTGGCGCGGCGGGCCGTCGCGGTCTACGCCAGCCACGGCGCCACCACCGTGCAGGACGGCTCGACGAGCCCCGAGGTCGTCCGGGCGCTGCGGGCCGCCGCCGCGCGCGAGCCGTTCGCGGTCGACGTCGCGGTGTTCCCACGGTTCCGCACGATGGCCGACGCCGAGCGCGCGGTCCACGAGCCGCCTACCGCGGCGGCTTCCGCGTGGCCGGCGTGAAGTTCAGCCTCGACGGGTCGCCCCAGGGGCGCACCGCGTGGGTCACCGAGCCCTACCCTGGATTATTCATGAAGGTTGAGCGTGAGGTCCAGGCGGGCCACGCCCGGCCACGAAACGGGGCGTCGGACGCGTCGGTGCACGGGACGCGACGCGTGGAACAGCCTTCACGGGGCTGGCGGGTGCGGATGGGCGGGTTCGGGGCGGCCGAGGCCGGGCAGTCAGGCGTACGCGGGGTCCGGCGGGTGTGGATGGGGCGGGTTCAGGCGAGGCTCCGCCGTCGCGGGCGGTGCTGTCCGGGCCGCGCGCCGCGCGGGTTCGGACTACCCGTCGCGGGCGCCGAGGGCCATCGCGATATGCCGCCACGCGTGAAGATGCGGCGTCCCCCGGGGCAGATGCAGGACGATGCGGCGCACGGAGCCGACGACGTGCACGCCGAGCTTCAGCAGCCGGTTGCGCAGCCACGTCACCTGGGTGCGGGCACAGCCGGTTCGCGCCGCCCGCAGCCGCAGTTCCTGCATGAGCACGTACGCGGCAGCCGTCAGCAACACGCGCAACTGGTTCGCCAGGAACCGGCAGCAGCTCGTGCGGTCGATCTGCAGACCGTCCAGCAACTCCTTGATCCGGTTCTCGACGTCGCCGCGGGCGCAGTAGACCTTCTCGTAAACGAAGCGCGGATTCTGCGGGAGATTCGTCACGACGAAGCGCGGATTGTCCCGCGGCTCGCGGCCCGGATGCCGGACCACTTCCGCCTTGATCACGACCCGGCGTTCGCGGTTCCACGTGCGGGCCGCGTAGCGGGTGTCGGTATAGACGTGCTCAGTCCGGCCGCTGGCCGCGCTCTGCGCGCGGGCTGCCGCCATGGCGGATTCGGCCTGCCGCACCAGCACCGCGTTCCTGCCCATCGCCACCACGTAGTCGAGTCCCGGTTCCGCCTCCAGGAAATCGAAGACCTCCGGGGTCGCAAAGCCCCCGTCGAGCCGGACGAGAAACTCTGCCCGCGGAAACGCCGCCCGCAGCATCGGCAGCAGCCGTCTCAGCAGACCCGCGGCCCCGTCGGCCGCCACCGCATTGCCCGGCCGCAGCACCGCCGCGCACAGATACTGCTCCGTCTCGTCGTTGAAGGTCAGGAACGCGAGCAGCGGCAGATAGCACCAGCCGTCGTAGTGTCCGTTGAAGAACGAGAGCTGCTGCGCGCCATGCGTCAGGTCGTCGGTCGGGTCCAGATCGATGGTGATGCGCCGCACCCGCCGCCCCAGCCGGCGCCGGTGTCGCTCGATGACGCTCGCGGCCAACTCCCGCGCCATGCGATAGAGCGCGCCGCGGCCCGGGCTGTTCTCGAACCGCGAGATCGTCGGCTGCGACGCCAGCGGCGTGCCGGCCACGGGGTCCCGTCCGAGCAGCAGCTTGTGAACGGGGTCGTCGGCCAGGTCGTCGGCATCGTTGCCGTCGGGGTGGCCGCACGCGATGCCGAAGACCCGCTGCCCGACCAGATCCGCGAGCGTGTGCCGAATCTTCTCCGGGTCGCGCCGGTCGGCGAGACATCCGGCAAACGTCTCGACGAGGCCGTAAACGCGCTCGGCCGCCTTGAGGAGAACGGCGCCGCCGTCGGAACTGGCGTGCTCGCGGTCGAACGCGGCGACGAGGGGCTTGTCGAAGAGTTCCGGGAACAGGACAGTCTGTGGTATGGTGTCAGGTGTCACGCGGGGGCCTCCGTTGTGGGCTAAACGCTTGCTTTCACAACGTTTATACCACACGGAGGCTCCTGTGTCTCCCCCCGAACCACCACCTTTCATGAATAATCCAGGCTACGCGGAAGGACCGCCGGGGGCGCCGCCAGACTACCGGGCCTACGGCACCCTCGACCCCGACGCCAGGCGCGCCGGCGCCGCGCATCTCATCCGCCGCGCCGTGCCCATCATCGTCCACGCCAACGGCGACGCGGCGATCGACCTCATGCTCGACGGGGTGGGCGCGGCGGTGCGCGGCCTCGACCCGATGCCCGACCACCGGGCCGTGATCATCCACGCCCAGCTCATGCGCGCCGACCAGCTCGACCGGGCCGCCGCCCCTGGCAGCCCGTGGTGAAAGTCGGCCATTCGGGCATTTTGGGGATCGACATGCCGACGGCTCACCTGTTCTACACTGGCGGGCATGGCGATGGGTACGACACGTGACGACGGGTCGCAGCAGTCGATGTGGGTGTCGGCGGCCGACCTGCCGCGAGGCGGGGGTCATCCGTTCTACGAGCGGCTGAACCGGATTCTCGAGGCGGCCGGCTTCGACGCGTTCGTCGAGGGACTGTGGTCTTCGGTTACCGGGTCGGGCGAAAAAATCCACGAAAAGGTATGCAGGTCCGTCGACCACGTGCCGATACGTGAAGTATGGCGCGCAGGAGCGATGACCGGAGCGGTTCGATGGGAGAAGACGCGCACCGTGGCGCGGTTGCGGCCGGAACCGGCGGAGCGCCGCTTCGCCATCGACGTCCGTTCCGGCGTCGGGCCGGACGAGCTGGCGGCGGCGCGCGCGGCGGGAACCGTGAAGGGGTCGCGGCTGGAATGCCCGCAGTGCCGCGAATCGACGCCGATGGCCGCCCTCCGCGGCGACCGGCGCGACGGCGGCCGGGGCAGCGGCCTGCGGCGGTGGGAGAACGACGACCTCGCGCCGCGGCCGGACGACGTGTTCGGCGAGCGCCTCTACTGCGTCCGCTGGCGCCTGCCGCGGCTCGACGCGCTGCTGCGGGCCGAGCAGGACGCCCGCGCGGGGCGTCCGGGTTCCCCGCCGCCGGTGCCGGAGCAGGTCGGCATCGACCGCGCGATCGCGGCGCTGGCCGCGCTGTCGGACGCGGCCGGGCGGCGGGAGATCGCGGCGCTCCGCGCGCGCGACTGGCCGGCCGAGGAGCGCGCCCTCGATGAGGCGCGCCGGGAGTTCGAGGCCCGGTCCGCCCTGGAGGAGGCACGCCGGGAGTCCGAGGCTCGATCCGCCGGCCGCGGCCCGAAGGCGGAACCCGGCGCGGCTTTCGATCCTCCTCTCCGATCCGCCCCCGGGCCGTCCGCCGGCGGTGCCCCGAAGCCCGAGCTCGACGCGGCGGCGCGGCGGCCGCGGGCGGCGCAGGCGACGGTCGCGGGAAGGAGCGCGCGGGCCGACGCCCCGACGAAGGCGATGCGGTCCGCCGGCCGCGGCCCGCGGGCCGAACTCGACGCGGCGGCTCGGCGGCTGCGGGAGGCGCAGGCGACGGTCGCGGGAAGGGATGCGCGGGTCGACGCTCTGACGAAGGCCACGCGGTCCACCGGCCGCGGCCCGCAGGCGGAGCTCGACGCGGCGGCTCGGCGGCTGCGGGAGGCGCAGGCGACGGTCGCGGGAAGGGATGCGCGGGTCGACGCCCTGACGAAGGCCCTCCCCGCGGCGTTGTATCGCCCGGCCGGCGACGCCGACCTCGCGCGGGAGGCGCGCGCGCTCGACCTGCTGCGCGAGCACTTCCCGGAATGGCAGGCGCGCGGGTACGTGCCGAGCCGGGCGATCGCGCCGGGCGCGAAGACGGACGAGCCGATCCGGACGCGCGGCTGGACGCACTGGCACCACCTGTTCACGCCGCGGCAGCTCCTCGTGCACGGGAAGCTGGCCGAGGTGTCCGCGACGTCCGGTTTTTCCGACGAGGCGACGGCGGCGTGTCTGCTCGGGATCGGACGGGCCGCGGACTGGAACAGCAGGCTGTCCAGGTGGCATCCACATGCAGCGAACGAAAAAAGCGAGCAGGTATTCAGCAATCAGGCGCTGAACACACTCGAAAATTATGCTGCAAGGTCACTCGCCAGCCTGTCCACTGTCTGCATGCTTCGATTTCGAGTGGAATGGGTCAGCGGCGGCAGTACAGTCAGGCCGACCGACGCGAGGACTCCATACGGCGATGCCGACATCTGGATTACCGATCCGCCGTACGCCGACGCCATCAACTACCACGAGCTTTCGGAGTACTTTCTCGCCTGGTACGAGAAGAGACTGCCTGCGATCTTCCCGGACTGGTACGCCGACAGCAAGCGCGCCCTCGCCGTCCGGGGCGCCGATTCGGATTTCCGCCGTGGCATGGTCGACTGCTACCGCAACCTCGCCGCCCGCATGCCGGACGACGGCCTCCAGGTCGTCCTGTTCACGCACCAGGACGCATCGGTCTGGGCCGATCTCACCCTGATCCTCTGGACCGCGGGCCTGCGGGTGACCGCCGCGTGGACCATCGCCACGGAAACGGAGTCGGCGCTCAAGGAAGGCAACTACGTCCAGGGCACCGTGCTGCTGGTGCTGCGGAAGCAGACCTCCGCGGAGACGGCGTTCCTCGACGAGGTGGTCCCCGAGGTGGAGATCGAGGTCGAACGCCAGCTCGACGCCATGCTGCGGCTCGACGACCGCGAGGCGCCGAACTTCTCCGACGCCGACTACCAGCTCGCGGCCTACGCGGCGGCGCTGCGCGTGCTGACGCGCTACCGCGCCGTCGAGGACGTCGACGTCGCCCGCCAGCTCGCGCGCGGGCGGCGCGCGGACGACGGCAATCCGATAGAGCGGATCATCGCCGACGCGGTGCGGACGGCGAGCGACTTCCTCGTCCCCCGGGGGCTGCCGGCGCATCTGTGGCGGCGGCTCGGTCCCGAGGAGAAGCTCTACCTGAAGGGCCTCGACGTGGAGCGCCGCCGCGAGTTCCGCGCCGGCGTCTACCAGGAGTTCGCGCGCGGCTTCGGCGTCCGCGACTACCGCGCCCTGCTCCGCACCGGCAAGGCGAACGAGACGCGGCTGAAGACCGCCTCCGAGCTCGGCCGCCGCGAGCTCGCCGATTCGGCGTTCGGACGGAGCCTCGTCCGCCACGCGCTGTACGCCGTCTGGTGGACGGCGGAACACGGCGGCGACCCCGCCGACAGCGTGCGCTGGCTGCGCGCCGAACTGCCCGACTACTGGCCGCGCCGCGAGGGGCTGGCCGCGGTCCTCCGCTACCTCGCCGCGCTCGACGCCGGCCACTGGCGCGAAGACGCCGCCGCCGCGCGGGTTCTCGCGGGGGCGGTGGAGAACGACCATGTGTAAACTACGGTCGCTGGCGGGTTGAAGGCATGAACATGGACGATACCAACGGATCCGCGGCGAATCTCGCGGCGGGGGCCCAGTTTCATCGATGCGCCTTCCAGGTGAACCCGCATCACTATGCCGGCACGTACCGCGGCAAAGCGTCGCCGTTCAGCGCGGCAGAATACGCTACGGCACTGGCCACCAAGGCGGCGGCTCTGCATATCACGGTGCTGGGGGTGACCGATCACAATCACGTCGGCGGCGTGGAATCGATCCGCGCCGAAGCCCAGAAACACAACATTCACGTGTTTCCGGGCTTCGAGCTAGCTTCGAAAGAGGGCATTCACGTCCTGTGCCTGTACCCGATGAAGACGACGACGGAACAGCTAGGACGTTTTTTGGGAGAATTCGGTATTCGAGACACGGCGGCGTCAAGCGGTCCCTGCAACAAGGACTTTTCGGAGGTTCTGGCTCGAGTGCGCGATCAGGAGGGCGTCACGATTGCCGCCCACGTTACGAGCGATAGCGGGTTGTTTCGTGTGCTCAAGGGGCAACCGCGGATCCTTGCTTGGCGGGACCGAAACCTCTACGCTGTCCAGATCCCCGGCTCGGCACCGGATCTGCCCAACGAGTTCCAGGAGATCGTTCAGAATCGCAATCCGGATTACTTGCGGGACTACGCACCCGAAGACGATCTTGCCATTGCGGTCGTCAACGCCAGCGACGTCGTGTCGCCGGACGACCTTGAAAAATCATCGGCAACCTGCTGGGTCAAAATGTCGGAGGTCGGCATCGAAGGCTTGCGGCAGGCGTTCCTTGACCCTGGATCGCGCATCCGGCTGCACAACGATCCGGTCCCGGAGGATCATGCGGAGTTCGTCTCGATGTCGTGGCAGGGCGGTTTCCTGGATGGCGTGCAGATGCGTTTCAACTCGAACCTGAACGTCCTGGTGGGCGGCCGCGGATCGGGTAAGTCGACGGTCGTCGAGAGCCTGCGGTACGTCCTGGGTCGCGAACCCCTGGGTGACGAAGCCCGAACGAACCATGCCGGCATCCGCAAGAACGTGCTCCGAAGCGGCACCAAGATATCACTAATCGCGCGCTGCCATCGTCCGCACCCTGTCGACTACCGCATAGAACGCACGATCCCGAATCCTGCCGTCGTGCGGAACGCTCGGACGGGCAACGTGCTGAACGTCACTGCCGACGACGTCTTCCCGGGCGTCGAAATCTACGGTCAACACGAGATATCGGAGCTCGCCAGAAGTCCGGAGAAACTGACTGGGCTGCTGGAGCGATTCGTCCAGCGAGACGACACGCTCGTCGCCCGGAAGCGGGAACTGCGCGACGAATTGCAGCGTTCGCGCGACGGGCTCCGCCAGACTCGCGAGGAAATCGCGCGGATCGAGGAACGATTGGCGGCCCTGCCGGGTCTCGAAGAAACCCTGAAGCGGTATCAGGACGTGGGTCTTGAGGAGGATCTCGAGGAAAAGAGCCTGCTTGTTCGAGAAGAACGTATGCTCGACACCGCGCTTGAGCGCTTGACGCCGATTCGCCAGTGCCAGGAGGATCTGAAGCAGACGCTACCGATAGACCGGGCCTTCGTGTCGCCGAAGGCACTGGAAGACCTGCCGGGAAAAGAGATCCTGGCGGAAGCCGACCGCGTGCTTGAAGAGTTGAGCACGGACCTGGAAGAAGTCGTGCGGGCGTTCGGCGGGGCGATCGCCGCGGCGGATCGGAAACTCCGCGACGTCCGCGCGCAATTCGATGCACGCAGGGCATCGGTGCAGTCCCGCTACGAGCAGAAACTTCGGAACCTTCAGAAGTCCAGAATCGACGGCGAGGAGTTCATCGGTCTTCGCCGCAGAATCGAAGAGTTGCGCCCTCTGACCGAACGACAGGAAATCCTGGAGCGCCAGAAGACCGACCGCCAGAATCGCCGTCGGAAGCTGCTCGCCGAATGGAGGGACGATAACGGAGAAGAGTTTCGCGAGCTCGATCGGGCTAGCAAGCTCGTTACGCAACAACTTGCGGGGCATGTCCGCGTGCAGGTCGAATCCGGGGGGAACCGCGAGCCTCTGTTCCGGCTTCTTCGTGACGGTATCGGCGGAAGATTGTCAGAGGCGATCGAGGCACTTCGGCGAGCGGACACGTTGTCGCCAGGCGAATTGGTCCAGGCGTGCCGTCGCGGAGCGACGGCCCTGGTCCAGATGAATATCCCCGGAGCTCAGGCGGAACGGCTGGCGCGCGCATCCGAGACGACGCTCATGCAGATCGAGGAACTCGACCTCCCACCCACCACGAAGATCGAGCTCAACGTCGCCGCGCGGGGTGAGTCGGCGAACTGGCAGGCGCTCGACGATCTGTCGACCGGACAGAAGGCGACCGCAATCCTCCTCCTGCTGCTGCTGGAATCCGATGCGCCGTTGGTGGTCGATCAACCGGAGGACGATCTGGACAACCGGTTCATCACGGAAGGAATCGTGCCGCGTATGCGCGACGGGAAGCGGCGGCGTCAATTCCTCTTCTCCACCCACAACGCCAACATCCCGGTGCTCGGCGACGCCGAGCTCATTCTGGGCCTGAGCGCGTCGGGGGAGGCGAGCGGAGGACACGCAAAGATCGCGCCTGAGCATGTTGGCTCCATCGACGCCGGTCCCGTCCGGGCACTCGTAGAAGAACTGCTCGAAGGCGGACAGGATGCGTTCGAGCGTCGGCGCCGCAAATATGGTTTCTGAGCGTGACGGAGGCGCATTATAACGGTGACGAAGACCGAGCTTCGCGAGACGATTGCCGAAGGTGAGAACTCTGGCGTCGAATTCAAGTCCGACGTGATCGAAAACCACGCACTTGCCAAGGAGCTGGTCGCGCTCGCGAACCTGCAAGGAGGACGACTGCTGCTGGGCGTGGATGACGACGGGAGTATTCGAGGTCTGTCGCGGAACGATCCGGCGATGCAACCGGAACAGGCCCCGCCGGCGCGGCACACCTATCGCAAACTTGAAGAGTGGGTGATGCAGGCCTGCCGTGACAAGATACGGCCCGAGATCATTCCCTATTTCGAAATCCTGCGGGACGTCGCCCCGGGTCGGGACGTGGCGGTGGTTTGGATCGAACGCGGCTGGAACGTTCACCACGTTTGGCACAACCAGCGTCGCACCTACTACGTCCGCGTCGGCAGCCTGAACCGGGAGGCGAGCCCGGAAGAGCTGGCGCGGCTGTTCCAGCAACGGGGCGTCGTGCGCCCGGAGCACCGGCCGGTGTCCGGCACGTCGATCGCCGACCTGGACCGGCGCCGGCTCGTGGACTACTTCGAGCGGGTCCGGGAGCAGGAGGCCCCGGGCGCCAACCCGTCCGACGCCTGGCGCATGGAGACCGAAACCTGGGCGAAGGGTCAGGACGAAGCCCGGTGGCGCTTCCTCGCCGAGGACCGCGAACGGGAATGGCGCGAGGAGCAGGAAACGGCTTGGGAATCATTGCTCGTCAACACGGAGTTCCTACACGAGGACGCCCCGCACCCGGCGACCATCGCGGGGCTGGTGCTGTTCGGCAGGAACCCGGGCCGGTTCCTGCCGCAATCGAAGATCGACGCGGTGGCGTATCCGGGAACGGAGAAGGACTACGAGGCCCGCGAGCGCCGCACGCTGCGCGGCCCGATCGTGCCGCTCGAGGGCGTCGACGGCTCCGTGCTGGAGCCCGGTCTCGTGGAACAGGCGGTGGAGTTCGTCCGGCGGAACGTCGAGACGGTGAGGCTGCGCGACGGCGTGCGCCGGGAGGAGCGCTGGGACTACCCCGTGGAAGCGGTCCGCGAGGCGGTCGTCAACGCGATCGTGCACCGCGACTACCTGTTGTCGGGCACCGACGTCGAGCTCGGCCTCTACGCGGACCGGCTGGAGGTCGTCAGCCCCGGCCGTCTGGCGAACGGCATCACCCCCGACCGCATGCGCGCGGGCTGCCGGAGCGCCCGCAACGAGCTCCTGAAGGACGTGATGCGGGATTACGGCTATCTGGAGCACATGGGGATGGGCGTGCCGCGGAAGATCGTCCGCGGCATGCGGGAGCACAACGGCACCGAACCGGACCTGGTCGAGGAGGACGAGCGGTTCACGGTCCGGTTGTGGAAGGCGCCGCCGGCGAGCCGGCCGTGATCGAGCGCCACTCCTCCCGCCGCCGGCTTGACGACACATGACCGGTCTTGAATACTGGTCAGATGGAGACGATCAATGCGTCCGACTTCAAGGCCCGGTGTCTGGCGATTCTCGATCGCGTGCACGCGACCGGTGAGCGGGTGGTCATCCTGAAACGCGGGCGGCCGGTCGCGGAGCTGTCCCCTGCCGGTCGATCGAACGCCGAATACCCCCAGACGGCGTTGAAGGGCACCGTCACCACAACGGGCGACATCATCGGACCCGTGGTGCCGGAAGAAGACTGGGACAGTCTCGCTCGATGAGGGCGTTGCTTGATACGCACGTCCTGATCTGGTGGTTCGACGACCGGCAGCGGCTCTCGCGGAGCCAGCAGGAAGCGATCGCGGCCGCCAGCGGCGATTCGCCGTTGCTGGTGTCCGACGTTTCGCTTTGGGAAGTGGCGATGCTCCACAGCCGGGGGCGGATTCGCCTGAAGATTCCGTTGCGGGAGTGGCTGGAAGCCGCCGTCGCGCCGCCGCTGGTGCGGAGATGCGGAATTTCACCGGCGGTTGCGGCGGAGCTGGCCGCGCTGCCGGATTCCTTTCATCGCGATCCGGCGGATCGCATTCTGGTTGCGACCGCCCGCGTGCTCGGCGCGACGCTGCTGACGCAGGATCGCCGCATCGTCGATGCGGCGCTGGTCGAGACGGTGCGTTGACTGCTTCGGTCGCGCCCGCCGACCCGCGGGCCGGACCATCTCGAATGTCATAAATGTCCGCCATGCGCAGCACCGTGCGAATCGACGACGACCTGATGATCGAGCTCAAGGCGCGCGCTCACGCGGAATCCGTCTCTCTGACGCGCATTCTCAACCGCACCCTCCGCGCCGGTCTGGCGCGACCGCGGCCCGACGGCGCACGCCGCCGGCCCTTCCGGCAGAAGACCGCCGACATGGGGCAGCCGATGGCCGACCTCGACAAGGCGCTGGCGCTGGCGGCGCGCCTGGAAGACGAGGAAGCGGCTCGCAAGCTGTCTCTCCGCAAATGACGGCGACTTGCCCGGTTCGGGCGCCTCCGCTGGGAGAATCCGTTGTGGCGCGCGTGGCACTGAAGAGCGTTCCGTATCTCGCAGGGGACGGATGTTGATTTTTGCCTTGTCTTCGCTTTCATGATCTACAATGGAGGGGGACGGTTGAAGGGAAGCATGCTCGGAGGAGCGCGGAACAGCCGTTCGCTTTGCCGGCCCGTCACGGCGCCGGCTGCCGGTTGACGGCCGCGCGACGCCGGATGGCGGTGACGACCGCCACGCCGATGAACGCGACCCGGCGCCGCACGCGGGTCGACCAGGGGCGTCCGGCTCGTCAGCGCCGCGGAGAGCATCCGATGAACGCGACCCGGCGCCGCACGCGGGTCGACGGCCGAGCAGCGCCGGGACAGCCCTGATGGAGGCCATCGCGTCGAAACCGCTCGGCCCGGTCTGGAAGGACCGCCTGAGTCTTTCCGCCCGTGCCGCGCCGGAGTTCTACGAAAAGTCGGAAGACGTCGGCAACGTGCCGCACGCCGGCGCGTTGCGCACGACGCTGGACGACCTGGGCGGATCGGCCGTCTTCTGCGTGCAGGACGTCCCGACGGTCGTCCTCCTCTCCGTCGACGAGTACGATCCCGCCGCCGTCGCCTCGCTCTGCCCGGCGCTCTGGAACCAGGGCCTCGCCAGTCTGCTCGTCGTCCTCTCCGGGGAGACGGTGCGCGTCTTTTCGCTGGCTCGCATCCCGCGTTCCGGAGACGACGACGACGCCGTCACCCGTTGTCTCGTCGATCAACTGTACGCCACCGCCGACGCGCTTGCGCTCCGCAACCTCGTCTACGCCGCCGAATCCGGCCGCTACTGGGAGGAGCATCCCGACCACTTCCGGCCGGAAGATCGCGTGGACCGGGTTCTTCTCGGCAACCTCACGCAGTCGCACGCGCTGCTTCGCGACGCCGACCTGTCCACCGACGCGGCGCAGGCGCTGCTGGTGCAGGCGATGTTCGTCGCCTATCTCGAGGACCGGGAGATCGTCGGCGCCGGGTACTTCCGGGACGTCTCGAACGTGCGCGCCAAAGACTTCGAAACGCTGCTCCGGTCCGGGGACGTCGAGTCACTGGATGGCCTTTTCCGAGCGTTGCGGAAGGACTTCAACGGCGACCTGTTCTTCGCCCCGTGCTCGTTCGACGCCGACGACCGCGGCCCGCGCCTCGGCCCCGCGCACCTGGAGATCCTGGCCCGCTTCCGTTCCGGCCGCGAAGAGATGCGCGGGCGGAGCGGGCAGTATCGTTTCTGGCCGTACGACTTCAAGTACATCCCGATCGAGCTGATCAGCGCCGTCCACGACCGGTTTCTCGCCGAACGAGGTCCCGACCGCCGCACGTCGGGCGCCTACTACACCCCGATGTTCCTGGCCGACACCGCCGTCTCGCACGCGTGGGACCGGCTGCCGCCCGCGGTCCGGGACGCCGGACGCTTTCTGGATCCGGCATGCGGGTCCGGCGTCTTCCTGGTGCGCCTGTTCCAGCGCCTGTGCGAACACGTGCGCGCGGGCCGGCGAGACCGGAAGATTCCTTGGGACGACCTGCTGGACGTTCTCTTGAGGTTGCAGGGGCGGGACGTGGACGGCGGCGCCGTCCGCGTGGCCGTGTTCTCGCTGTACGTCGCGTTGCTCGAAGAGGTCACCCCGCCGGACGTCCGGGCGCTGATGAAACGGGGCAGAATGCTCCCCGCGCTGCATGGAAAGACGCTTCGCCACGAGGACTTCTTCTCGGTCGAGCCCGACGACGCGCCGGTCGACGCGATCGTCGGAAACCCGCCCTGGTCGAGCCGCCACGGCGAAGGCCATTCCGCTCTCGAATGGTGCAGGCAAGAAGGTCTGCCGGCGCCGGGCCGCGAGCAGGCGTGGCCGTTCGTCTGGAAGTCGTTGCGGCATCTGCAAGAGAACGGCGTCGTCGCGTTTCTCCTGCCGGCCATGGGCTTTCTCCACAACCATGCCGGCGATGCCGTCGAGGCCCGCAAGCGCCTGCTGCGCGAGGCGCAGATCTTCACCGTCGTCAACTTCGTGGACCTGCGGTTCCAGTTGTTCGACCACGCCGTGCGCCCCGCCGCGCTCGTCCTGTTCGGCCGTCCGCTGGCCGGCGGCGCCGCCTACCGGTTCGACTACCTGACGCCGAAGGCCGACCTGAACCTGAAGTCCCGGCGCCTGATCACGATCGGCGGCGCCGACCGCTGCCATCTCGACTCCCGCATGGTGGAAGCCGACCCGTCCGTCTTCAAGAAGCGCCTGTGGCTGAGCGAGCCGGAGGCCCGGCTGTTCAACTACCTGTCGCAGTTCCCCCGTCTCGGCGATCTCGTGGCCGAATTCGCGGGACCGCGCGTACTGGTTCCGCAAGGCGTCGCCGCCGGCGCCGGTCAGGGAGGACCGCGGCTGCGCGCGGCCTACGTCGAGGCTCCGATGACCTTCCGGCACATCGTTCAGGCCATCGTGGTTCCGCCGGGAGACGAACGCCGCGGCATGCTGCTCGCGGGACTCCTCAACAGCCGGCTGATGCTGTGGTTCGCGTTCCACGGCACGTCGTCGTTCGGTTCGGATCGACCCAAAGTGCATCAGGCGGAGCTCCTGCGCCTGCCGTTTCCCGCGCCGGACGACCTGCCGGAGCCCGAGCGGTCGCGCGCGGCGGCGGATGCGCTGGCCGCCGTCGTCGAGAAGCAGGTTCGACGGCTCGACCCAGCCCCGGCGCAGCCCGGTCCGGCGTTGGAGCACCGGCCGGACGAACGCGGCGTGCTCCGGGAAATCGACGATCTGGCGTACGAGTTCTTCTGCCTGTCGGAAGAGGAGAGAATCCTGGTGGAAGACACGGTGGAGCACGTGATCCCTGCCGTGCAACCGAACCGGGGCCGGGTTCCCGCGCTCTGGCGGCCTTCGACCCCGGGCGACCGCCGGGCCTACGCCCGGACGCTGACCGGCGCCCTCGCGGACTGGCTCGACGGCTCCATCGGAACGCGCCTGGTGGCGCACAACGACGATCTCGCCATCCTGCAACTGTCGCTGCGGGACGGGCCGGGCACGTTCGACTACGCCGAGGACGACGACGGGGCCGTGGCGGAGGCGTTGTCCCGGCTCGCCGAACACGTCCACAAGCCGCTGCCGGGCAACTTCCAGGCGCTGCCGGACTTCCGGGTATTCGCCGACCGCGACCTGTTCCTCGTCAAGCCGGCCGGGAAGCGGTTCTGGCTCCGGTCGACCGCCCTGGCCGACGCCAACGCCATCGCGCTCGATCTGCATGCGGTCGGCGGCCGGCGGGACGAAGCTCGATCGGACCGAGCCTGATGGGTGTCGGCAACCCCGCTGCTTGGGCGGACCGGTTCCGGTCGTTCGACGAGTGGTTTCTGGAGCGTGTCGCGGCGGTCTGGCCCCGGTGTCTCTCCGTCCTGCCGGACCGTCCGGACGAAGACGCCATCACCACCAATCTCGTGAACCTTCTGCAGCGCGACTCCGGGATTCGACGCCGGTTCCACTGGATCGAGTTTCAATACGAACCGTTCGGCCGCACCCCGCAAGGCACGGCGTACAGCCAGGGCCGGATCGACATGGCCGTGATCCTGAACCAGGACCGCGACATCTACCTCGCCTACGAGTGCAAACGCCTCAACAACGTGCGCGAAGGCGGCAGACGGTCGCTGGCGGGAGAGTACGTGATGGAGGGACTGTCCCGTTTCGTCGCCGAGCGGTACTCGGAGAATCTGCCCGTCGGGTGCATGCTCGGGTACGTCCTCGACGGCGACGTGGCGTACGCGGCGTCGCGCGTTCGGGGGAAGATCATCGCGTGCCGACGGGAGATCGCGCTGATCGGGAAGCCGAAAGACGAGGCCGCCGTCGGCGTGGCGACGCGCTTCTCCAGCCGTCACCGCCGACAAGACGACGGGGAGATCGAAATCCGGCACGCGCTGCTGCCCGTGCGACCCGGCGGGACGGCCGCCGGGGGCGCGCCGGGACGCGGACACGACGAGGGCGCTGGTCGGGACGGTGCGTCGACCACTTCGGCCGCGCCTGCCGACCCGCGGGGCGGACGCGGCGCGCCGGCGAGCCTGCCGTGATCGAGCGCCATTCCTCCCGCCGCCGCCGGCTCGACGCCGGCTTCCTCGCCGCCCGGCTCGCCGGCGCGCAGGGCTACGACCGCATCGCCGGCTACTTCTCCTCGTCGATCCTGGAAGTGGCCGGCGAGACGCTGGAGAGCGTCCGCGGGAAGATCCGCGTCGCCTGCAACTCCGGGCTGTCGCGCGCGGACGTCGAGGTCGCCCAGGCGGCGCAGGCGGCGCTGCGCCGCGAGTGGTGCGACTCCCGCCCGCAGGATCGGGGCGACGCCGCCCGGCCGCGGTTCCGGCGGCTCCACGATCTGCTCCGCTCGGGAAAGATGGAGGTCCGGGTCCTGCCGGACGAGGTCTTCGGCCTCGTCCACGGCAAGGCGGGCGTGATCACGCGGGCCGGCGGCAGCCGGGTCTGCTTCCTCGGCAGCGCGAACGAGTCGGCGCGCGCGTTCCGCCTCAACTACGAGCTGCTCTGGGAGGACGACGACCCGGACGCGGTGGCGTGGGTGCAGGAAGAGTTCGACTCCCTCTGGTCGTCGCCCTGCGCGGTTCCGCTCGCGGAGTTCGTCGTCGCCGATCTCGACCGCCTGGCGCGGCGCGAGGTGATCGGCGGCGTCGCGGGTTGGCGGGAGGCGCCGGACCCGGCGGCGGTCGTGGTGGAGGCGCCGGTCTACCGCCGCGAAGTGGGCCTGTGGGAGCACCAGAAGCACTTCGTGAAGCTCGCCTTCGACGCGCACCGCGGGCCGCACGGCGCGCGGTTCGTGCTGGCCGATCAGGTGGGGCTCGGCAAGACGCTGCAACTCGCGATGGCGGCGCAGCTCATGGCGCTGGCCGGCGAGCGGCCGGTGCTGGTGCTGGCGCCGAAGACGCTGGTGCGGCAGTGGCAGGACGAGCTCGACACGCTGCTCGGGCTGCCGTCGGCGGTCTGGGACGGCGGGCAGTGGGTGGACGAACGCGGCGTCGAGCATCCGGCCGCCGGCCCGGAATCGATCCGCCGCTGCCCGCGCCGCATCGGGATCGTCTCCACCGGCCTGATCACCCGCGGCTCGGAGGCCGCCGCGCGGCTGGCCGACCTGCGCTTCGAGTGCGTGATCCTCGACGAGGCGCATCGGGCGCGCCGGCTGAACCTGGACGCCCAGCGGGCCTTCGCGCCGGCGCAGCCCAACCGCCTGCTGCGGTTCCTGCAGGAGATCGCGCCGCGCACGAAGAGCCTGCTGCTCGCCACCGCGACGCCGGTGCAGTTGCATCCCGTCGAGGCCTGCGACCTGCTCGACGCGCTCGCCCGCGGTTCCGACGCGGTGCTCGGCGGACCCGGCAGCCGCTGGCGCAACGCCCGGGCGGCGCTCGACCTGGTGCTGGGCCGGACGCCCGCGCCGGACCGGTTCGACGAGCGCTGGGAGTGGCTGCGCAACCCCTTTCCGCCCCGCTCGGAAGGGCGGGACTTCGAGATTCTGCGGCGGTCGATCGCGCTGCCGGACGACGCCGCGTACGCGCCCGGACGCGCCGCCGACGCGCTGCGCCCGCCCGACCGGCAGCGCATCGCGGACTGCTTCCCGCGGTTCGTCGAGCATCACAACCCCTACCTCCGGACCATCGTCCGGCGGACCCGCGAGCACCTCGAACGGACCCTCGACCCGGAGACGAACGAGCCGTACCTCGCCCCGGTCCGGGTGCGCCTGCGCGGCGAGTCGGCCGCCGACGCCATCCGGCTGCCGCCGTTCCTGGCGGATGCCTACCACCTGGCCGAGGAGTTCTGCGGACTGCTCGCGGAGCGGGCGAACAGCGGCTTCTTCCGCACGCTGCTGCTGCGCCGCATGGGCAGCACGATGGATGCCGGGCGCCGCACGGTCGAGAAGATCCTCGCCGGCTGGGAGTCTCCCGACGACCCGGAGGAGGACGACGACGAGGAGGGGGGCGGGGAGCCGGCCGATGCGTTCCGCGCCCTGACCGCCCCGGAGCGGGACGTGCTCGGGCGCCTGCTGCGCGCCCTGGCGGCGGAGCGCGGGCCGGACCCCAAGTACGCGGCCGTCCGCCGGCTCCTGGTCGACGAGGGCTGGCTCCGCTCCGGCTGCATCGTCTTCAGCCAGTACTTCGACTCGGCGCGGTGGCTCGCCGGCCGGCTGTCGAGCGACCTGCCGGACGAGCGGATCGGCCTCTACGCCGGCGCGAACCGGTCCGGCGCGCTACGCGGCGGCGCCTTCGCGGGCTGCCGCCGGGACGCGCTGAAGGAGGCGGTGCGGCGGGGCGAAATGCGGCTGCTGCTCGGCACCGACGCGGCCTCGGAGGGCCTGAACCTCCAGCGGCTCGGCGCCCTCGTCAACCTGGACCTCCCCTGGAACCCGTCGCGGCTCGAACAGCGCAAGGGGCGCATCCAGCGCATCGGGCAGGTCCGGCCCGCGGTCGACGTCTGCAACCTGCGCTACGCCGGCTCGGTCGAGGACCGGGTCCGCGAGCTCCTCTCGGAACGCCTGGAGAACGTCTCGCGGCTCTTCGGCCAGTTGCCGGACACGCTCGAAGACGTGTGGGTGCAGGTGGCGCTGGGCCGCGTCGAGGAAGCGCAACGGACCATCGACGCAGCGCCGCGGCGGCACCCGTTCGACCTCCGCTACCATCACGCGGTCGAGCGGGTGGACTGGGAGTCGTGCGCGCGGGTGCTCGACGACGACGCCCGGCGCGAGGCGCTCGCCCGCGGCTGGGCGGAGCGGTGAGCCCCGGGCCGGCTCGTGATTCGGCGCGGCGCTGGGGTGCGGGGCACGGCCAGGGCCGCGGGCGGAGACGCCGGCGGTCAGCGGGTCCCGGCGGCGGGACGGGCGTCGCAGGCCCCGCCGCTCCCGGCGATCCGGGCGCCGAGCGTATCCAGCGTCTCCGGGTCGCAGGCGGCCTGCATCTGCTGGAACAGCTCGTGCTCCTCGGCGCGGATGTGCGCCCGGAGCAGCTCGCCGAAGGCGGTCAGAAGCGCGTCCAGCCGGGAGGCCGGGGCGCCGGCCAGCTCGCGGATCATCGCCCGCATGGTCTCGTGCTCGGCGACGAGCGCCCGCGTCCGGCGGGGGCCGTCGGGCAGGGCCCGGGCCGCGGCGGGGAACACGTGGGCCTCCTCCGCCTCGAAGTGGGGCCGGAGGTCGGTCTCGAAGAACCGGACGAGGCGCGCCGCCTGCCGCGAGCGGTCCGCCGGCCAGTCGTCCCGCGGGTTCGCCGGCCGTCCCGTAATCAGCCGCCGGGCCATCACCAGTCCGCGGTGGTGATCGCGGGAGAGCGGGACGAGGCCGGCGTGGCGTTTCATCGCGGTGCGCGGGCGCGGCCGCGCGGGACCTCGCCGTCGATTCCGAGCTCCTCGAGCACGCGCACGATCTTCTCGAGCGAGGCCGGTTGCGGGGCCACCAGGGGCAGCCGGTAGTGCGGGTCGAGCAGCCCGAGATGGGCCATGGCCGCCTTGACGGGGATCGGGTTGGCTTCGACGAAGTTGACCTGCATCAGGGGGAGCAGCCGCGCGTGGACCCGGCGGGCGGCGGCGAAGTCGCCCGCGCGCGCCGCCGACACGAGTTGCGCCATCTCGGCCGGGGCCTCGTTCGAGGCCACCGAGACGACGCCCGCGCCCCCCACGGCCATCAGGGGCACGGTGAACAGGTCGTCGCCCGACAGCACGCTGAACCCGTCGGGGACGGCGCGGCAGATCTCGCACATCTGCGCCAGGTTCGCCGAGGCCTCCTTCACCCCGACGACGTTCGGGATCCCGGCGAGACGGCAGAGGGTGGCGGGGTCGACGTTGCAGCCGGTCCGCCCCGGCACGTTGTAGACGACTATGGGCAGGGCCACGTCGTCGGCGATCGCCCCGTAGTGCCGGTACAGCCCTTCGGGGGTGGGCCGGTTGTAGTACGGGGTGACCGACAGGATGCCGTCGGCCCCGGCGCGCTCCATCTCCCGCGCCTGCTCGGCGACCGCGCGGGTGTCGTATCCGCCGGCGCCGGCGAGCACCGGCACGCGGCCCGCCGCCGTCTCGACCACCAGCTCGACCACCCGGCGGCGCTCGGCGGCGGAGAGCGTCGGGCTCTCGCCGGTGGTGCCGCACGGCGCCAGGAAGTGGACGCCCCCCTCGATCTGCCGGGCGGCCAGCGCCCGCACCCGGGGCTCGTCGACGGCGCCGCCCGCCGTGAACGGCGTCACCAGGGCCGTCCCGCAGCCCGACCAGTCGCGTCTCATCCCCGCGGCCCCAGCACGTCGCGCATCGAGAACCACCCCCGCCGACCCCGCACCCAGCGGGCGGCGCACGGCGTCACCAGGGCGGTCCCGCAGCCTGACCAGTCGCGTCTCATCCCCGCGGCCCCAGCACGTCGCGCATCGAGAACCACCCCCGCCGACCCCGCACCCGGCGGGCGGCGCACGGCGTCACCAGGGCGGTCCCGCAGCCCGACCAGTCGCGCCTCATCCCCGCGGCCCCAGCACGTCGCGCATCGAGAACCACCCCCGCCGACCCCGCACCCGGCGGGCGGCGCCCGGCGTCACCAGGGCGGTCCCGCAGCCTGACCAGTCGCGCCTCATTCCCGCAGCCCCAGCACGTCGCGCATCGAGAACCACCCCCGCCGACCCCGCACCCAGCGGGCGGCCTCGAGGGCGCCGCGGGCGAACGTGTCGCGGTCGCGGGTGGCGTGGGTCAGCGCAATCGACTCCACCGGGCCGTCGAACGCCACCGTGTGCGTGCCCGGGGCCGACCCGGCGCGGCTCGAAGCGACGTCGATGCGGCTGGAATACCCGCGGCCGGTCATGGCGTTCCGCAGGGCGAGGGCGGTGCCGGACGGCGCATCGATCTTGGCCGCGTGGTGCAGCTCGTGGATGTAGGCGCCGAACTCCGGCCGGCCCGCGAACAGCTCGGCCGCGCGTTCGGTCAGGGCCAGGAACAGGTTGACCCCCAGCGAGAAGTTCGCGGCGGCGACGACGCCGATCCCGGCCTCGGCCGCGGCCTGCCGCATCCGCGGCTCGTGCGCCTCCCAGCCGGTGGTGCCGACCACCAGGTTCACGCCGTGCGCGGCGAGACGCGGCAGGTTCTCGGCCACCGCGTCGGGAATCGAGAAGTCGATGGCGGCGTCCACGCCTTCCACCGCGGCGGCGGTGATGCCGCTGCCCCCGGCGTTGTTGTCGACGTCGAGGCGGCCCGCCACCGCGCACCCGTACGACGCGCTCAGCCGGTCGACGGCCTTCCCCATCCGGCCGTAGCCGATCAGCAGCAGGCGCACGTCGGCTACCGCTCCCCGGCGCGCCCGTCCGCTCCGCGGACGACCTTCCGGATGATCGCGGCCGCCTTGGCGGCCTCCGACTCGCTGTCGAACGTGAGGGTCGACGAGAACTTGCGGCCGACCACCCCCGCCTCGTAGTCGCGCACCCCGATGCCCGCCCACGCCACCGCGTTCGCGACCTCGTAGGCGAACCCCGGACGGTCGTCGCCCTGCAGCAGCACCGCGGTGGCGGGCGTCTGGCTGAACCCGGCGGCGCGCGCCGCCCGCGCCGCCCGCTGGCCGTCGCCGGCGTACACCTCGACGACGTTGCGTTGCGCCCGGCCGGGCGCGGCCCGAACCCGTATCACCTTCAGGTCGGCCCCGTGCTGGGCCAGCGGTTCGAGCGCCGCCGCCAGCGCGCCCGACCGGCGGGACACCTCGGTGCGCCAGAGCCTGACCCTCTTGACCTTGATGTCCATACCAGGAGCAACGAGCCCGGCGCCCGTCACCGCCGCGGCCGCCGCAAATTATAATCCCCGCGGGCTTCGAGGCGGGGGAGCGCCGGCCGCGCCGCCGGCGGTCCCGCTCACCCGGCAGCCCGCGGCGGAACCCCGCGGCGCGCCGCAAGGGCGCCGGCGGGCAGGGAACGCCCGCCTGACGAGGCGCGAGGAGGGCGCGGAGCCGCGAGACATGACCGACGAGTCGCCGGACCGGATGCGCGTGATCGAGACGACGGCGCCGGGCGGGCCCGAGGTGCTGGCCGTGGGCGAACGGCCGGCGCCGGCGATCGGCGCCGGCGAGGTGCTCGTCCGGGTCGCGGCGGCGGGAGTGAACCGGGCCGACACCATGCAGCGCCGCGGGAACTACCCGCCGCCGCCGGGCGCGTCGGACGTGCTCGGACTGGAAGTGTCGGGCACGGTGGCCGCCGTCGGCGGCGCGGTGTCGGGGTGGGCGGTCGGCGATCCGGTCTGCGCGCTGCTCGCGGGCGGCGGCTACGCCGAATACTGCGCGGCGCCCGCGCCGCAGTGCCTCCCGCCGCCCGCGGGGGTCGATCTGGTGGACGCCGCGGCCCTGCCGGAGGCCGCGATGACGGTCTGGACCAACGTCTTCGACCGCGCCGCCCTCCGGCCCGGCGAGACGCTGCTCGTGCACGGGGGATCGAGCGGCATCGGCACCCTGGCCATCCAGCTCGCGGCCGCGTTGGGGTCCCGGGTCTTCGCGACCGCGGGTTCGGCGGAGAAATGCGCCGCGTGCGCGGCCCTCGGGGCCGAGGCGGCCGTGAACTACAAGGAGGCGGACTTCGTCGAGGAGGTCCGCGCGGCGACGGACGGCCGCGGGGTCGACGTGATTCTCGACATGGTCGGGCAGCGGTACCTGCGGCGCAACCTCGACCTCCTGAAGCCGGAGGGGCGCCTCGTCGTCATCGGGCTGATGAGCGGAGCGGCGGCCGAGATGAACCTCGCGACGCTGATGACCCGCCGGCTGACGGTCACCGGTTCGACGCTGCGGGCCCGCGGCGTCGAACAGAAGGGCGCGGTGGCGGCGGCGGTCCTGGAGCGGGTGTGGCCGCTCGTCGAAGCCGGACGGGTGCGACCCGTCGTCCACCGCCGGTTCCCGCTGGCGCAGGCCGGCGAGGCGCACCGGCTCATGGAGTCGAGCGCCCACGTCGGCAAGCTGCTGCTGGTAGTGTAAAAGGAGTGCGGACGCACGGCGCGGCCGGCGGGCGCGGGCGGCCGCGTGCAGTATACTCGTCTCCGTCGCCGCGGCGGGGGGGGGACTTGCGATGGCGCGTGTTTCCAGGGTCGGCCGGAACCAGCTCTGCCCCTGCGGCAGCGGCAGGAAGTACAAGCAGTGCTGCGAGCGCAAGGCGGGCCGGCTGAGTCCGGCCGCGTGGCTCGCCATCGCGGGCGTCGCCGCCGTGGTGCTGGCCGCGCTCGTCTTCGGCTTCTCCTCCGCCAACCGGGTCGCGAGCGGCATCTGTCCCCCCGGACAGGTCTGGTCGATCGACCACGGACACTGTCACTAGACTTCCACTGGACGTCCGCCCGGTGCGCGGCCCGGTTCCCGGATTCCGCGGGAGCGCCGCGGCCGGCGGCCAGGATCGCCATGGACTACGTGCCGCTCGGCCGCACCGGCCTGAAAGTCTCCCGCCTGTGCCTCGGCATGATGACCTACGGCTCGCCGAGCTGGCGGGACTGGGTGCTGCCCGAGGAGACGGGCCGGGCGTTCGTGCGGCAGGCCCTCGGCCACGGGATCAACTTCTTCGACACCGCGGACATGTACTCGCGCGGGGTCAGCGAGGAGATCCTCGGCCGCGCCGTCCGCGACCTGACCCGCCGCGACCAGGTGGTCGTGGCCACCAAGGCCTACTTTCCCATGGGGGACGGCCCCAACGACCGGGGCCTGTCGCGGAAGCACCTGTTCGACGCCATCGACGGCTCGCTCCGGCGGCTCGGCATGGACCACGTGGACCTCTACCAGATCCACCGCTTCGATCCCGAGACGCCGATGGAAGAGACCCTCGACGCGCTGAACGACGTCGTGCGGTCGGGGCGGGCGCGCTACCTCGGGGCGTCGAGCATGTACGCCTGGCAGTTCGCGCGGGCGCTCCACGCCGCGGAGCGGAACGGCTGGGCGCGGTTCGTGGCCATGCAGAACCACTACAACCTCGTCTACCGCGAGGAGGAACGGGAGATGCTGCCGCTCTGCCGGGCCGAGGGCGTCGGCGTCATCCCCTGGAGCCCCCTCGCGCGCGGGTTCCTCGCCGGCAACCGCACCGCGGACACGGAGGGATCCGGCCCGTCGCCGCGGGCCCGGAGCGACGACTTCGCGCGCAAGCTGTACTTCGCGCCGGCCGACTTCGAGATCGTCGAGCGGGTCAGGACGCTGGCCGCGCGGCGCGGCGCCGCCCCCGCCCAGGTCGCCCTCGCCTGGCTGGTCCGGCAACCGGGGGTGACCGCCCCGATCGTCGGCGCGTCCCGGCCCGAGCAGCTCGACGAGCTCGTCGGCGCCCTCGACGTCACGCTGGACGAGGAGGAATGCCGGTTCCTCGAAGAGCGGTACGTCCCGCACGCGGTCCTCGGGCATTCGTAGCCGCGACCGCGGCGGCGCTCCCCGGCCCCCGCGCGACCCGGAAGGAGACCATGCCGACTGCCACACGCCGGATCGGAATCCTGACCGCGGGCGGCGACTGCCCGGGGTTGAACGCGGTCATCCGCGGCGCCGTCAAGTCCGCCGCGCGGCTCGGGTCCGAGGTCGTCGGCTTCCGGCGGGGCTTCGAGGGGCTGGTCGACCCGGTGACCTACGTGCCGCTCGACACCCGGAACACGTCGGGCATCATCAACCTGGGCGGCACCATCCTGGGGTCGACCAACCAGGGCCGGTTCTCGGCGCGGAAGGGGGTCGACGTCCGGCAGGAGCTGGACCCCGAGCTCCTGCCCCAGGTCGAACGCACCCTGCGCCAGCTCGACCTCGGCGGCCTGATCTGCATCGGCGGCGACGGGTCGCTCGCGGTGGCCCAGCAGTTCCACGAGTACGGCATCCCGGTGGTGGGGGTGCCCAAGTCGATCGACAACGACCTCTCGGCCACCGCCTTCACGTTCGGTTTCGACAGCGCCGTCGCCTGCGCCACCGACGCCATGGACCGCCTGCACACCACCGCGGCGAGCCACGACCGCATCATGGTGCTCGAGGTGATGGGGCGCCACACCGGGTGGATCGCGCTGCACGCGGGCATCGCGGGCGCCGCGTCGGTCATCCTGATCCCCGAGATCTCGTGGACCTGGGAGAACGTCTGCCAGAAGATCCTGGAACGGGACACCTTGGGCAAACGGTTCTCGCTGGTTGCGGTGGCCGAGGGAGCCGAGCTGCCCGGCGGGGGTCTGGTGACCCGGGAAGACCCCGTCCCGGGGCAGCAGATCCGGCTGGGCGGCATCGGACAGATCGTCGCGCGGGAGCTGGAAGCCAGGCTGAAGCGCGAGACGCGGGTGGTCATCCTGGGACACCTGCAGCGCGGCGGCCCCCCGACCAACTTCGACCGCGCCCTCGCCACGCAGTTCGGCGCCCACGCCGTCCGCCTCGTCTTCGAACGGCAGTTCGGGAAGATGGTGGCCTACCACCCGCCGGCGATGGAGAGCGTGCCGATTCAGGACGCGGTGAACCAGATTTCCCGCGTCTCGCCCGACGGCGCGGGGGTCGTGGCGGCGCGGGCGCTGGGGGTCAGCTTCGGCCAGTATCCGCCGAACACTTCACCCGTGGTCAGGTCGCTGCGGAACCGGAACGACGAACCGGCCCTGTCCCCCGGCTCCGCGAAGTCCCTGCCCTCGGCCTGACCGCCCGTGATGCCCGAACTCCCCGTGCGCACCGACGACGTCGACGTGGAGCGCATCATGGAGCAGATCCGCGCCCGCATCGAAGACCGGCGCCGCCGGGCGGCGAAACGGCCCGCGGACGAGGGGCGCGGGAGCGCGGCGCTCCCGCCCTCGGTGTCGTTCGAGTTCGACGAGAACAGCATCTACTGGTCGTCGCGCGGCGCCGCCGGGCGCGTGCTCCACGGCGTCCGCCGGCTGCTCCGCCCGCTGGTGAAGTTCGTCTTCAACATCGACCGGATGGTGCATGCGCTGGTCATGCAGACCCGGCTGAACGCGCAGCAGACTGCGTTCGACGACGACGTGGCGCGGCGGTTGGCGGCCCGGGACGAGCAGGACGCCCGGGGCCGCGCGGCCGTGCGGGAACTGGCGGCCGACGTGCGGCGGCTCTCGGAAGAGATGCGGAGTCACCGGCGGCTCGTGGAATCGGTGGCGGCGCGGCTGGATGCGCTCGCGCCGGCGCGGACCGGCGGGCACGCGGCGGGGCCGCCCGGGGGGCGGCGCGCGGACGAGCGGGCGGACGCCGACGCCCCCTCGGCGCCCGCCGCCGCCGCCGACGCCCCCTCGGCGCCCGCCGCCGCCGCCGACGCCCCCTCGGCGTCCGCCGCCGCCGACGCCCCCTCGGCGCCCGCCGCCGCCGAGACGCCGCCGACCGGCGGCGGGGCGGCGGACCCACCGGCGGGGGGCGCGGCCCCCGGGCCGGCGCCGCCGGCGGACGGCGCGCGCCCCGCGAAGCGATGAGGCTGGCCGTCGTCGTCCAGCGCTACGGGCTCGAGATCAACGGCGGGGCCGAACTGCACGCGCGCTACGTCGCCGAGCGGCTCGCCCGGCACGCCGACGTCGAGGTCCTCACCACCTGCGCGCGCGACTACGTCACCTGGCGGAACGAATACCCGCCGGGCCCCGAGTCGATAAACGGGCTGCCGGTGCGCCGGTTCCCGGTCGCCCGCGAGCGCGACCCGGACGACTTCGGCCGCCACTCCCGCCGGGTGTTCGAGCAGCGGCACTCGCTCGCCGACGAACTGCGCTGGATGTCGAGCCAGGGCCCCGCGAGCCCCGCCCTGCTCGCCCACCTGGTTCGGCGCGAAGACGACTACGACTACTGCATCTTCTTCAGCTACCGCTACCACCACGCCTGGCACGGCATCCGGGCCGTCGCGCCGCGCGCCCTCCTCGTGCCGACGGCCGAGCGCGACCCCGCCGTCGGCCTGTCGCTCTTCGGCCCGACGTTCCGCGGCGTCCGCGCCGTCCTCTACAACTCGTTCGAGGAGCGGGCGCTGATCCAGCACGTGGCGGCGAACGGGGCGGTGCCGGAGGTGGTCGTCGGCGTCGGTTCCGAGGTGCCGCCGTCGGCCAGCCCGGCGCGCTTCCGCGCCCGCACCGGCGTCGCCGGCCCCTTCGCCCTGTACGTCGGCCGCATCGACCCCAACAAGGGGTGCGCCGACCTGTTCAGCCACTTCCGGGGATACGCGGCCGAGGGAGGGGGCCTCGACCTGGTCCTGGCCGGGTCCGCGCACATGCCCCTGCCCGACGACCCGCGCATCCGCCACCTGGGGTTCGTGTCGGACGAGGAGAAGTACGACGCGCTGGCCGCCGCCGACGTGCTGATCATGCCGTCGCCGTACGAGAGCCTGTCGATGGTGACGCTGGAGGCGTGGGCGATGGGGCGGCCGGTGCTCGTCAACGGCGCCTGCGACGTACTGCGCGGCCAGGCCGTCCGGAGCAACGCCGGCCTGTACTACACGAGCTATCCGGAATTCGCGGAGACGCTGCGGCTGCTGGAGGACCATCCGCGGCTGCGCGCCGACCTCGGGGCCAACGGCCGCCGGTACTTCGACCGGCACTACGCCTGGCCGGTGATCGAGCGGAAGTACCTGGACCTGCTGGACCGGCTGCGGCAGGAGGACCCGCCCGCGGCCGGCCGGACCCTGGAGCCGATGCCCGGATGGCTCGGACGCCGGCGCCGGAACCTGCCTCCCGCCGCCGAGGTGGTCGAGCGCGCGCCGCGCGGGCCGGTCGTTCCGGGGACGGCCGCTTCCACCCACCCCGGGCCGAAGACGGGATAGAATCGTCGCATGAGGCGCATGTTTCCGGTTCTGCTGGCGGTCGGCGCCGCCGCGGGAATGGCCGCTTCTCCCCTGCCCGCCCAACCGCGGCCGCCGGGGGCGGCGCAGGGCGGACCCACGACCGGCGACGAGATGATGCCGCCGTTCGACCCGCGGTACTTTCTCGGCGACTGGGAGATCGAGTGGTCTCCCCTCGACACGCCGCTGCTGCCCGGCGGGAAGTACACCGGGGTCGAGCGGGTCCGGCACGTCGCGGACGGCCGGTATCTGGAGATCGCCGTCGAGCTCGAGGGGCAGGACCGGTCGCTGCGCGGCCAGGGCATCCTGTTTCTGGAGACGGGGCCGTTCGGCGCCCACCTCACCAGGTACGTGGCGTACGACGCCGGTTTCGCGGTGCTGCAGCCGGGGCCGGTCGGCGGAGACCTCGGGGGGTACTACAGCCAGTTCTGGGAGACCCCGCCGATCCGGCACGGCGGTGCCGAGCTGCGGATCCGGGGCCGGAGCTATTTCGTCTCGCCGTACGCGTACCGGGTGAACCAGGAGGTCTCGGTGGACGGCGGGCCGTTCGTCAACTTCGGGGTCATGTGGCACACGAAGGTCGTGGACGAAACGGGGCAGGAGCGATGATGGGGAAACGGTTACCGGCGGCGGCGGCCGCCGCGGCGCTCGCGGCCGTACTGGCGGGCCTGCCGCCCGCCCGCGCCCAGAGCGGCGTGTCCGGCGACTGGGAGATGCGGCTGCGCACCCAGACCGGGGTGACGACGTGGCAGGCCCGGTTCGAGCAGGACGGCGAGCGGCTCGGCGGCGAGATCGACCTCGGCGACAACGAGATCCTCGACGTGGACGGCACCGTCGACGGCGCGAAGCTGGCGTTCGTCATCGTCGTGCCCGACCTCGACGGCGACCAGCCGATCGACTTCGAGGGCGAACTCGTGGGCGACACCATCCAGGGCGCCCCGGGCAGCTTCAGTTGGTACGGGACCGGCGCCTGGGAGGCGTCGCGCAGGTAGGATCGCCCCCGCCGGGCGTCGCCGCGGCGAACCTTCCCCCTGCCGCCGGCGCTGCCCCCGCCGGCGCGTTCGTCAACGGTCTCGCCAGCGCATTCACGAGCAGGAGAGGAAGCAGGACCATGTGCGACTGGACACCATCGGGCGGGCGGCGTCTCGCGTGCGTCGGCGCCGCCGCGCTGACGCTGCTCGCCGCCGGCGCATCGACGAGCCGGGCGGGACAGGATTCCGGCGCCGTCGCCGGCGTGGTCGTGGACGAGAGCGGCGGGGTGCTGCCGGGCGCGGCGGTGACCGCCGTCCCCGAGGGGGGCGGCGCCGTCCGCGGCGCCGTCAGCGACGGCCTCGGCGCGTACGAGATCGCGGGTCTCCCGGCCGGCCGGTACGAGGTGCGCGGGGTGCTGCCGGGCTTCAGCAGCGAGATCGCGTTCGTGCCGGTCGAGGCGGGCGCCGTCGCCGCCCTGGACCTGCGACTCGAGATCGCGCCGCTCGCCGAGACCGTCACCGTCACGCGGACCGACCAGGACCTGGCCACCGTCCCGCAGTCGGTGGCGGTGGTGCAGCGCGACCGCATCGAGTTCGCCCAGCGGCGCTCGTCGCTCGACGAGGCGCTGCGCGGCATCCCCGGGCTGTTCGTGCAGAACCGCCGCAACTACGGCCTGTCCGGGGGCATCGGGCTGAGCATCCGGGCCCCCGAGCCGCGCTTCGGGCTGCGCGGGCTGACGATCGTCCAGGACGGCATCCCCATCACCACCGCCGACGGCACGACCGAGCCGGGGAACGTCGACCTGGGGTCGGTCGGCCGCATCGACGTCATCCGGGGGCCGAGCTCGGTGCTGTACGGGAACTCCGCCGGCGGGGTCATCAACCTGACCACGACGTTCGACACCTCCCGCCGGTTCGTCGTCCGGCCCGACGTCCAGTTCGGCAGCTACGGCTACAACCGGCAGCAGGTCCGGGTGGACGCCGGCGGCGACGGTCCGACCCGGTTCATGACCAGCGTGAGCCGCTTCGAGACCGACGGGTTCCGCGAGAACAGCCACGCCGAGATCACCCAGGCCAACTTCGTGGTGCGGCGCGAGCTGGGCGACGCCACCGAGATCCGCGGCGTGTTCAACCTCTACGACTCGCCGTTCGCCGAGAGCGCGAGCTTCCTGAACGAGGAGGACGCGCGCGACCCGGTGCGGCGGCGGGCGGCCCGCGGCGTCGCCCGCGACCGCAACTGGGGCGAAGGGGCGAACCAGGGGCAGGGCGGCGTCACCCTGGAGCACCGCTTCCGCGAAAACCAGCTCTTCCGGGTGACGGGCTGGGGCATGTGGCGGGACCTCGACGCGGTGGGGGCGTTCCGGAACGTGGAGCTGCGCCGGAACGGACGCGGCCTGCGGTCGGAGTACGTCGGCGGCGCGGCCGGCGTCGACTGGGCGGCCGGGGTGGACGTGGCGTCCCAGAACGACGACCGCCGCGAGTTCGGGCAGGTGGCGCCGGCGGTGAGCGGCGGACGGGCGACGAGCGGCGCCCTGCGGATCGACCAGACGGAGGACGTCCGGTCGGCCGGCCCCTTCGCCCAGGTCGGCGTCGCGCCGACGGACCGCGTGCGGCTCACGGCCGGGGTCCGCTGGGACTACTACCACTTCCGGGCCGGCGACCGGAAACGGGACGACGGCGACCAGTCCGGCGACCGCACGATGGGCGCGTTCAGCCCCTCGGTCGGCATGACCGTCGCCGCGTCCCCCAACGTCAACCTGTTCACGAACTTCGCCACCGCCTACGAGACCCCCACCACCGTCGAGCTGTCGAACACCCCGACCGGGGAAGGCGGGTTCAACCAGGAGCTCGGGCCGCAGGACCTGCGCAGCTTCGAGGTCGGGGTGCGGGGGCTGGCCGAGGCGGCGCGCCTGCGCTACGAGGCGGCGGCGTACGTGTCCACCGTGGACAACGCGCTCGTCTCGTTCCAGAGCCCGACCGAGGAGATCTTCTTCCGCAACGCCGGCGAGTCGTCCCGCGACGGCGTCGAGCTGCTGATCGAGTGGATTCCGGACCCCGCCTTCAGCACCCGGTTCGCCTATACCTGGCAGAACTTCAAGTTCGTGCGGTTCGCGCCCGGCGGCGACGACTTCTCCGGCAACCTGGAGCCGGGGTCGCCGCCGCACCGCGTCTTCGCCGGCTTCGACCACGCCGCGCCGTTCGGCCTGCGCTCGGGGATGACCGTCCGGTGGGTCGACGACTACACGCTCGACAACGCCAACACCGTGTTCAACTGGGCCTACACCGTCGTCGACCTGCGGTTCGGGTTCGACGCGGCGTGGCGCGGCGTCGACGTCCGTCCGTTCGTGGGCATCGACAACCTGTTCAACGCGCTCTACAACTCGTCCACCATCACCAACGCGTTCGGCCGCCGCTACTACGAGCCGTCCCCGGACCGCGAGTACTACGTGGGACTGACGATCGGCGGGGGCCGCCGGTAGCCGCGGGGCCGGCCGGTCCGCCTTGACGCGGCGCGGCGGGGCGAAGACACTTAGGGGCTTGCTTCACGGCGTCGGTGTGAAGAAGCAGGCGCCCGGACCGGCGCCGGCGGGCGGTGTCGGGCGCGTCGGCCGGGCGGCCGGTCTGCGCCGCGGCAGCGAAGGGAGAGCAGCACAGATTCATGGCCGTGCAACAGACGCGCGTCGTCGACTTCGACCGGGCCAACGAAGTGGTCCAGCGGTTCCAGAAGGAGTCGACCAAGTGGCTCTACGGTCTCGACGAGGCTGCCCGCATCCTGTCGTGGGCGTTCTTCACGTTGCTGCCGTACACCGACAAGCTGAGCCAGAGCAAGCTCCTGCGCCAGCCCCACGTGATGTTCCGGGGGCCCACGGGCACCGGCAAGACCGACCTCGTCAGCGCCTGCGCGATGGCCATCGACGCCAAGTTCGAGCGCATCCAGGGGCTGCCGACGTACATGCCCGAGGACATCCTCGGCTACGAGACGATCGTCGAGGAGACCGACGGCTCGCGGAAGCTCGTGTTCAAGCCGGGCAAGCTGATGGCCCACATCGTCCTCATCGACGAGGACAACCGGTTGTCGGGCAAGACCAAGGCGGCGGTGCTCGAGGGCATGGAGGAGAGCTCGGCGACCCTCAGCTCGGACTACGGCAACCTCGCCGAGGGCAAGATGCTGCCGCTGTTCCCGCTGTCGTGCGACTTCAACGACGTCGAGGGCCCCCGCTTCTTCATGGTCATCTGCACCGAGAACATCTTCGGGGAAGAGGAGGGCACGTTCGCCAACCCCGTGGCCCAGCTCGACCGCACGACCCTGTCCATCAACATGCTCGACCCCGAGAGCGAGGAGGACGAGCTGAAGATCAGCGCCCGCAACGTGGTCGGGCGCAAGGTCGAGAAGCTGACCGACCTCCACGAGGTGCTCGACATCGCCCGCTACATCTTCGACAACGTCCGGATGTCGGACTACGGGCAGCAGTACAAGGTGCGGCTCATCCGGAACACCCGCCCGCACCGGGTGACGGGGCGGGCGGCGCGGACCGTCAAGGAGTACGTCCGCGTCGGCATCTCCCCGCGGGTGCACTTCCACCTCGAGGCCGTGGCCCGGACCTTCGCCTTCTTCAACGGCGACCTGGCCATCACGCCGGACCACGTCAAGGCGGTCGCCGGCCCCGTGCTCGCCCACCGGATCGTGCTGCGCGAGGGCATGGAGTTCTCGGTCGACAAGGACGATCTCCTCCAGCAGATCCTGCGGGACATGGAGGTTCCGCCGTGGAAGTAGAGGAGGTCTACGCCCGGTTCCGCGACATCAAGCACGGCATCCGGGCCCGCAAGCCGTCCAACAGCATCCACTTCGGCGAGCACAAGAGCGGGTTCAAGGGGACCGGCTACGACATCGTCGGCGTCGACCAGTGGCGGCCCGGGCAGCCGCTGAAGGACGTGGCCTGGAGCCTGAGCCTCCGCACCTACCCCGAGAAGCTGTACCGCATCGAGCGGATGGAGCCCAAGGAGCTCCGCACCCTGCTCGTCTGCGACCTGTCCTACTCCACGCTGTTCCAGGTGTCGCAGGAGACCAACAAGGCGCTCCTGATGCTCGACCTGCTCGGCAACGTCGGCCTCACCCGCGCCAACCTGCGCGACCCGGTGGGGCTGCTGGGCTACTCGGACCGCATCGAGCTCTACCTGCGCCCGAAGCTCGGGACCTCGCAGGTCTTCCACATGGCGTACCGGATCTTCGAGAAACTGAAGCTGGAGCGCGAGTTCCCGAGCCGGCGGCCGGCCGACCTGAAGGTCGCCGTCGCCTTCATGCTCGCCCGGCTCAAGATGCGCCACTCGATCGTCCTCCTGACCGATCTCGTGGACCTCGTCAACGACCCCGACGCGGTCGACTTCAAGCAGCTCAGCACGCTGGCCGCGAAGCACGATATGATCGTGCTCGTGCTGGACGACCCCGACGAGTTCCGCGTCCGGAGCCGTCTCGGCTACATCCGCATCTCGGACATGGAGACGGGCAAGCAGACCGTGATGTCGGCGCGGAAGGCGGGCGCGGTGCGCCGGCGCATCGAGGAGAAGCGGGCGGCGCTGCAGTACAGGTTGAAGCATCAGGCGGGCATCGACTCGACGGTGCTGACGGAGCAGAACCACCTCGTGGAGCTCCCGAAGTTCCTGATGTCCCGTTTCGCGCGGTAGCGCGGCAGCGCGGCAGGAGTCCGCGCCCGGAACGCCGCGGACTCCTGCCGGGACCGGCCGGAGGACGGCCCGGGGGCCGACGCCGCGGGGACCGCCGCAGACTTGCAGGGACCATCCCGTGAACATGACACGCCTGATCGCGACCGCCGCCGCCGTACTCGCGCCGCTCCTGCCGCCGGACGCCGCCGCCCAGCCGTCCGGCGGCGGCGCCCCCGGCGCGGGTGTCGTGCAGGTCGAGACGCTGGAGCTGGAGCCGACGGTCGTCAAGACCGGCGACCGCATCACGCAGCGCTACCGCCTGCGCTTCCCCGACCTGATCCCCAGCGGCCGGGAGATCATCGTCCTCGAAGACCGCATGACCCCCGAGGCGCTGCCGGTCCACCCGTTCGAGGCGGTGTCGCTGGCGGTCGAGAAGGACCGCATCGACGACACCCACGTCTGGGACTTCGTGTACGAGTTCCGTCTCGTCGACCCGAACAAGATGACCTACGTCCTGCCGAGCTTCAGCTTCTATTACCTGGTCCGGGACCTGGGCGAGGACATCGAGGACGCCGAGGTCCAGCAGGTCGACGGCGGGCAGGGGCTGGTGCGCTACGTGACGTCGATCACCGACGAGCCGCTGCTCGACATCCGCGACACCATCGAGCTCGGCACGTTCGACGGCCTCGCGGCGTTCTTCCGGACCCTGGCCTGGGTCGTCGCTCCCCTGCCCCTCGCGCTCTGGCTCGTGATGCTGGTGCGGTTCGCCCGCAAGCCGAAGGCGGTCTCGATGGAGAAGCAGCAGGAAGAGGACGAGCTGGCGCGCATCGAGGCGCAGATACCGGCGCCCCCGTCCATCTGGGAGGCGCGCCGGGTGGTCGCCCGCGAGCTGGGGGCGCTGCGGAGACTGCCCCGGGACGCGGCGGCGGACCAGCTCGCCGACCGGCAGCGGTCGCTCGTGCTCGCGTTGCGCGACTACCTGCGGGCGGACCTGCCGGGCCTGCATCCCGGCGACACCGCCCTCGACATCCAGCGGCACGTCGACGGGCTGAAGGACGGCTATCGGAAGGGGGCGCTCGGGGTGCTCGCGGCCCGGCTCGTCGCCTATCAGCGGGGGCTCGAGACGGGGAAGCCGGCGCCGGTCGAGCGCCCGGCCGCGGAGGCGCGCCAGCTGGGCGACGCCCTGTCCCTGCTGCGCCCGCACGTGCGCATGCTGAACAACCTGAAGGCCCTCGTGGGGGCGGCGTCTCCGCGTCCGGCGAAGGGGTAGCGCCGGGCGTCCGGCGCCGCGGCCCGGCGCCGGCGCCGGCAGATCGGGCGGACACGCCGCCGCCGGGAGGCGGCGTGTCCGGGCCGCGGGGTGAACGATCATGCTGATGCCCTGGTCCGAGTTCGTCACGTTCGTCGACGGCGGGGTCCGCGAGCTGGCCGGGACCGACTTCGCGCAGATACGGTACGGGGACGTCGGCGTCGCGACGGCCATCGCCGCCATGCTCGGCGTCGTACTGGTCCTGACGCTGTTGCGGCTGGCGTCCGTCAGCAAGCGCCACGTCCGCGAGCACTCCGGACACGCCATAGAGCCGGGGCACCGCAAGCGGCTCTGGATCCGCGTCCTGCACACCGCTCCCAAGACGCTGGCGGCGGCGGCCCTCGCGCTGCTGGTGTTCTCGGTCGCCGACCCGTTCCTGACCGCGACCGAGGAGGTCAGCGGCTACGTCGAGTCGCGGGTCCGGGTCGACCTCGTCGACACCTCGGGCTCGATGGCGTGGGAGTTTCCCGACACCAACAAGTCGAAGGCCGAGGTCGCCCGCGACGCGCACCTCGAGTTCCTCGAGATGCGGCGCGACAAGAACGACCGCGTGTCGCTGTGGCTGTTCTCCACCTATCCCTACAAGGTGGACGACTTCGTGATGGACGACGAGCTGTACTACTACCAGGTGTGGGACGCGCCGTACGTCATGACCCAGCGCCTCGACAAGGCGATGGTGGTGCCGCGCGACAAGGTCCGCATCGTTCCCGCCGAGGGCGACACCAACATCATCCGCCCGCTGCAGGACATCGTGAAGTACTTCGACCAGGACGAGGCGGCGGTGGGACGCGGCTCGAACCAGAACCGGGCGGTGCTCATCATCACCGACGCCGCCGTCGACGAATTTCCGGACGCGGAGTTCGCCGAGCTGAACAAGCGGAACATCGTGCCGTACATCATCTACATCAACACCAGCGACGCCCGCACCGCGAGCTTCCTGCATCCCACCGTCCCCCAGCTCGTCGGGCAGATCCAGGAGTACGGCGGCGACTACTTCGACGTGACCGACGAAGACAGCCTGCTGCGCGCCTACGAGGCGATCGACGAACGCGAGGCGGTGCGCATGGAGCTGAAGCACCGGGCACTGAAGGTGCCCATCTACTCGCGGTTCCTGCTCGTGGCGATGGGATTGCTGCTGGTCGGCATCCCGGTGGGGTTCGTGTCGGAGCTGCTGTGGGGGACGACCCCGTAGCGGGCAGCCCGGCCCCGTGGGGCCGCCGTCTCGCGGCCGACCCGGAATACGCGGCGCTTGAGAGAGAACCGACATGCGACTCACAGACCTGCTCGACAAGGAACACTCCTTCCGGTACCTCGTCGGCTTCGTGCTCGCCCTGCTCTTCTTCGCCCTGGTGTCGATACCCGCGCGCAGCCTCGCCGGGTTCTACGCGAACCTGGAAGGGCTGAGCGACAGCGTGGAGCGCGCCGACTTCGAGACCGCGGAGGCGCAACTGGCCGAGGTGTCCGCCTTCTACCAAGGCAGCCGGGCGTGGGGCATGCAGTGGTTCGCCGACTCGTACCTGTTCCGCGATTCGTTCCTGCAACAGGCGTCCTACAACTACCTGACCGGCGACTACGAGTCGGTGGTCGAGGACCTCGCCGACGAGATCGACGACCCGCGGGCGTCGCAACTGCTGGCGAACGCCAGGTTCATGCTGGCGCGGCAGCGGTACCGGGCCATCGACCCCGAGGCCCCCGACGCGGCGACCCGCAAGGAGGCGATCATCCTCGAAGTGATGGAGACGGTGAACGCCGACTACGAGCGGGCGCTGCGCAGCGACCCCGGCGACCGCTTCGACTACAAGTGGAACTACGACCTGACCAGCAACGCCGAGGCGGTTCGGCGCGCCCTCGAAGCGCCGCGCGAGATCGATCCGCCCGAGCTCGAGCAGATGAAGGGCGAGGGCACTCCGGTGCGCCGCCGCCGCGGGTAGGTCGGCGAGCGGAGCTGGCCGCGCCGAGACGATTGGCGGGCCGCGAGCCGTCCCGCTCACTGGAAGGGCGCCGCGCACGCGTACGAGATGGACGGAATCAGCCGCCTGTTCCGGGAGAGCATCGAGTTCGCGAACCCGGAGTACCTGGCGATACTCCCGATCGCCGGCCTGCTGCTCGTCTTCGGGCTGGTGGTCTTCGCCCTGCGGCTGCAGTTGCGCCCGGCCCGCACCGCGGGCTCGAAGTATCCCTTCTTCGGCCACGTCAAGTTCTGGTTCCTGGCCGTCGTGGCCCTCGCCCTGGTGGCCGTGGCGGCCGCCCGCCCGTTCTGGGTCTACGGCGGTTCGACGTTCCGGCGGGGCGACGTCGACGTCGTGGTCGCCATCGACGCCTCCGCGTCGATGTGGGTCAAGGACCTCGGACCGTCCCGCCTCGAGCTCGCGGTGCGCGAGGCGCTGAGCCTGTACACGCAGGACGTCCTGACTCCCGGCGACCGCACCGCCGTGTACGTGTGGGGCACGACGACCCTGCGCCGCGCCCACATGGCGTCGAACGCCGAGCGGTTCATCGAGGAGGTGGGCCGAATCGCGCCGCCCGCGAGCCTGACCGGCGACGCGTTCCCCTGGGACAGCGACGTCGCGACCGCGTTCGAGGCGATCTATCTGTCGCTCGACAACCAGGACCGGTTCGAGTCGGGCGACGACGACTGGCTGCCCGAGGAGCGCAGCGACCGCCTGCTGCTGCTGTTCACCGACGGCGACTTCCTGATCGACGCCGAGCAGATGAGCCGCCTCGACGTGGCCCTCGCCGAGTTCCGGCGCCGCGGCCTCGTCATCTACACCATCGGCATCGGCAGCCGGACCGGGGCCGACGTCGACTCGGTGCTGATCGACTACGTGCGCGGCATCGACTACGACGAGACCCTCGAAGCGGACCTCGCGGGCCAGCGCACGCAGCTCGGTTTCGAGGGCATCAACATGGTCGAGCAGCGCACCGGCGGCCGCTCGATCGTCATCGACAGCCCCCAGACGGACGCCGCCACCTTCCTCCGCAACGTCGTCGACTCCCACCGCAGCGTCTCCTTCGAGCTCGTCCCGTCGGACGACCAGCAGGAAATCTGGCAGTGGGTCGTCATGCTCGCCATCGTCGTCTTCGTCCTCGCCATCGTGTTCTACTGACGGCGCCGGCTTCGGAACGCCGGTTCCTCGACGCCGGGGTCCGCGGGAGCGGTCTGACGGCCGTCGCCGCCCGCGCGCCGCGCCTCGGTGGCCGTCTCCGAAGTCCCGTTCGGTTCCACGGGCCGTTACAGCTACAGGGTCCAGACGAGCACCGTGCGCCCGTCGCGCCGGCGCTCGGCCGGGTCCGCGTCGCCGGCGCCGCGGCGCTCCGACGCGGCGCGGCGGTCGATCACCACCAGGTGGCCCTCCGACGCCCCGCACCGCGCCATGTAGCCCGCCGTCTGCTCCACGCCCCGTTCGATCGTCCCCGCCAGACTCTTGCGGTCCGCGTCGCGCAGCACCTTGCACTCGATCACGAACCGCTGCCACAGGTCCGACGGCTGGCCCGCCTCGCGCGGCCACCGCAACAGCAGGTCCGTACGGCCCCGGCCCAACCCGTACTCCCGCTCGATGCGGCCGCCCCCGTTCACCACCCGCTGCAGGTACGCCTGCAGGATGAGCTGCGGCGCCGCCTCGGAATAGTTGTCGAAGCGCCCCAGCCAGTGCTCCGCGTGCTCCCCGTAGAACGTCCGGAACGCCGTCAGCAGCCTGCGCACGTCCAGGCCGCCGGCGCCGTCCACGTACCACGCCGCGTCCTGATCCAGGCTGCCCTGCAGGACGCAGCTCAGCTCGCGCGGCACCACCTCCGCGTAGATCGGGTTCGCCATGCGCGGCGGCGCGCCGCCGTCGATCAGCCCCAGGTCGCGCACGTATTCGAGGTCGCGCACGTGGTGCCGCGCCTCGCCGCCGCTCAGGATCGGCTCGACGACCCGCCGCACCCGCTCCTCTTCCAGCTTGTGCGCCAACTGGTCGAGGTGCGTGCGGCGCGAGAGGATCAGTTCCTCCCGCGCCGCGTGGACGTCGTCCTCCCCGATGGCGCGCGAGCGGTCCCGCCCCGCCCGGTCGTCGAAGCACGCCCCCGCGCACAGCGCGTTCACCAGCCACGGCTGGCCCCGCGTCTGCGTCCACACCGCGTCGAGCGCCGCCGGCGTGAACCGCTGGCCCGTCTCGGCCGTGTGCTGCGCCATCAGCGCCCGCGTCTCGGCCTCCGTGAAGTCGCCCAGGCGCAGCGACTTCGCGGCGACGTTGAACGGGCTGCCGCCCGCGACGACCTCGCCCGAACTCGAACGGATGCGGTAGTCGCGGACGTCGCGCACGCCGCACAGCACGATGCTCTGCGGGAAGCCCGCGGGCCGCTGCGGGTAGCCGGCGCGGAGCTGCCGCAGCACCGAGAGCAGGGTGTCGCCCACCAGCGCGTCGATCTCGTCGATCAGCAGCACCAGCGGCGTCGGGTCCGCCTTGCTCCAACGGGTGAGCAGCCCCGTGAGGGCGGTTTCGGGTCCCATCTTCGCCAGCACGTCCGGCCAGACCCGGTCGGGGTAGTCGTCGCCCAGCAGCAGCGCGCTGTCGGCCAGGCTGCCCAGAACGGCGCGGATGCCCCGCGCCACGTCGTCACGCGCCACCTGCGCCGGTTCGACGTTCGCGCTCACGCAGCGGAAGTCGCCGGCCTCGCCGCGGTTGAGCAGGTCGCGCAGGGCGATCAGCGCCGACGTCTTGCCCGTCTGCCGCGGCGCGTGCAGCACGAAGTAGCGCTTCGACCGAACCAGGTCCAGCAGCTCGTCGAGGTCCACCCGGCTCAGCGGCGGAACCGCGTAGTGGTCCTCCGGGCGCACCGGCCCCTCGGTGTTGAAGAATCGCACGGACCGATTATGGCACCGCTCGGTGCGACGACCGCCGGACCGCCGCCGTCCTGCGACGGTCCGCCGGCGCGCGCCGACATCGACGACGCGCGCCCCGGCGAGGTGATCATCGACGCCGCCGAGTGCGGAGCTCCAGGGCCGCCGGCGCGGGAGCGCGGGACGACCGGCGACGACCGGTTCGCCGCGCTCGAGGTGACGGACGATGGGTACGGGACGGCGGCGGTGAACCGTATCCGGCGGAGCCGGGAGGATGACGAATGGCGGACGGCGTTTCGCTGCCGTCGCACCGGACGATGCGCTACAGGGTCCGGACGAGCACGGTACGGCCGGCGCGCCGGCACTCGGCCGGACCCGCGCCGCCCGCGCCGCGGACCGGTATCCGGCGGAGCCGAAAAGGATGACGAACGGCGGACGGCATTTCACCGCCGCCGCGCCCGACGATGCGGTTACAGGGTCCAGACGAGCACCGTGCGGCCGTCGTGCCGGCGCTCGGCCGGGTCCGCGTCGCCGGCGCCGCGGCGCTCCGACGCGGCGCGGCGGTCGATCACCACCAGGTGGCCCTCCGCCGCCCCGCACCGCGCCATGTAGCCCGCCGTCTGCTCCACGCCCCGTTCGATCGTCCCCGCCAGACTCTTGCGGTCCGCGTCGCGCAGCACCTTGCACTCGATCACGAACCGCTGCCACAGGTCCGACGGCTGACCCGCCTCGCGCGGCCACCGCAACAGCAGGTCCGTACGGCCCCGGCCCAATCCGTACTCCCGCTCGATGCGGCCGCCCCCGTTCACCACCCGCTGCAGGTACGCCTGCAGGATGAGCTGCGGACCCGCCTCGCGGTAGTCGAAGCGCCCCAGCCAGTGCTCCGCGTGTTCCCCGTAGAACGTCCGGAACGCCGCCAGCAGCTTGCGCACGTCCAGCCCGCCGGCCCCGTCCACGTACCACGCCGCCCGCTCCGCCAGACGTTCCTGCGCCGCCGACGTCAGCTCGCGCGGCACCACCTCCGCGTAGATCGGGTTCGCCATGCGCGGCGGCGGGTCCGGCGCGATCAGCCCCAGGTCGCGGACGTAGTCGATGTCGCGCTGGTAGCCGATGTCCGACACCCCGCACCGCGGCTCCTCCACGTTGCTCAGGATCGGCTCGACGACCCGCCGCACCCGCTCCTCCTCCAGCTTGTGCGCCAACTGGTCGAGGTGCGTGCGGCGCGAGAGGATCAGTTCCTCCCGCGCCGCGTGGACGTCGTCCTCCCCGATGGCGCGCGAGCGGTCGCGCCCCGCCCGGTCGTCGAAGCACGCCCCCGCGCACAGCGCGTTCACCAGCCACGGCTGGCCCCGCGTCTGCGTCCACACCGCGTCGAGCGCCGCCGGCGTGAACCGCTGGCCCGTCTCGGCCGTGTGCTGCGCCATCAGCGCCCGCGTCTCCGCCTCCGTGAAGTCGCCCAGGCGCAGCGACTTCGCGGCGACGTTGAACGGGCTGCCGCCCGCGACGACCTCGCCCGAACTCGAACGGATGCGGTAGTCGCGGACGTCGCGCACGCCGCACAGCACGATGCTCTGCGGGAAGCCCGCGGGCCGCTGCTCGTAATCGGCGCGAAGCTGGCGCAGCACCGAGAGCAGGGTGTCGCCCACCAGCGCGTCGATCTCGTCGATCAGCAGCACCAGCGGCGTCGGGTTCGCTTCGCACCAGCCGGCGAGGAGCGCCCGAAGGGCGTCTTCCGGCCCCGCCTTCGCCAGCACGTCCGGCCAGACCCGGTCGGGATAGTCGTCGCCCGTCTGCCGCGCCCTCGAGGCCAGGCCGCTCAGGATGGCGCGCACGCCCCGCTGCACGTTGTCACGCGCCACCTGCGCCGGTTCGACGTTCGCGCTCACGCAGCGGAAGTCGCCGGCCTCGCCGCGGTTGAGCAGGTCGCGCAGAGCGATCAGGGCCGACGTCTTGCCCGTCTGCCGCGGCGCGTGCAGCACGAAGTAGCGCTTGGACCGAACCAGGCCCAGCAGCTCGTCGACGTCCACCCGGCTCAGCGGCGGAATCGCGTAGTGGTCCTCCGGGCGCACCGGCCCTTCCGTGTTGAAGAATCGCATGGACCGATTATGGCACCGCTCGGTGCGACGACCGCCGGACCGCCGCCGTCCCGCGACGGCCGTACGATTCTCGCTGACATCGACGAAGCGGGCCGCGGCGAGGCGATCATCGACGCCGCCGAGACCGTGCGGATGCTCCGGGGTCGCCGGCGCGGGAGCGCGGGACGACCGGCGACGACCGGTTCGCCGCGCTCGAGGTGACGGACGATGAGTACGGGACGGCGGCGGTGAACCGTATCCGGCGGAGCCGGGAGGATGACGAATGGCGGACGGCGTTTCGCTGCCGTCGCACCGGACGATGCGCTACAGGGTCCGGACGAGCACGGTACGGCCGGCGCGCCGGCACTCGGCCGGACCCGCGCCGCCCGCGCCGCGGACCGGTATCCGGCGGAGCCGAAAAGGATGACGAACGGCGGACGGCATTTCACCGCCGACGCGCCGGACGATGCGGTTACAGGGTCCAGACGAGCACCGTGCGGCCGTCGTGCCGGCGCTCGGCCGGGTCCGCGTCGCCGGCGCCGCGGCGCTCCGACGCGGCGCGGCGGTCGATCACCACCAGGTGGCCCTCCGACGCCCCGCACCGCGCCATGTAGCCCGACGTTTGCTCCACGCCCCGTTCGATCGTCCCCGCCAGACTCTTGCGGTCCGCGTCGCGCAGCACCTTGCACTCGATCACGAACCGCTGCCACAGGTCCGACGGCTGGCCCGCCTCGCGCGGCCACCGCAACAGCAGGTCCGTACGGCCCCGGCCCAACCCGTACTCCCGCTCGATGCGGCCGCCCCCGTTCACCACCCGCTGCAGGTACGCCTGCAGGATGAGCTGCGGACCCGCCTCGCGGTAGTCGAAGCGCCCCAGCCAGTGCTCCGCGTGTTCCCCGTAGAACGTCCGGAACGCCGCCAGCAGCTTGCGCACGTCCAGCCCGCCGGCCCCGTCCACGTACCACGCCGCCCGCTCCGCCAGACGCTCCTGCGCCGCCGACGTCAGCTCGCGCGGCACCACCTCCGCGTAGATCGGGTTCGCCATGCGCGGCGGCGGGTCCGGCGCGATCAGCCCCAGGTCGCGGACGTAGTCGATGTCGCGCTGGTAGCCGATGTCCGACACTCCGCACCGCGGCTCCTCCACGTTGCTCAGGATCGGCTCGACGACCCGCCGCACCCGCTCCTCCTCCAGCTTGTGCGCCAACTGGTCGAGGTGCGTGCGGCGCGAGAGGATCAGTTCCTCCCGCGCCGCGTGGACGTCGTCCTCCCCGATGGCGCGCGAGCGGTCGCGCCCCGTCCGGTCGTCGAAGCACGCCCCCGCGCACAGCGCGTTCACCAGCCACGGCTGGCCCCGCGTCTGCGTCCACACCGCGTCGAGCGCCGCCGGCGTGAACCGCTGGCCCGTCTCGGCCGTGTGCTGCGCCATCAGCGCCCGCGTCTCGACCTCCGTGAAGTCGCCCAGGCGCAGCGACTTCGCGGCGACGTTGAACGGGCTGCCGCCCGCGACGACCTCGCCCGAACTCGAACGGATGCGGTAGTCGCGGACGTCGCGCACACCGCACAGCACGATGCTCTGCGGGAAGCCCGCGGGCCGCTGCGGGTAGCCGGCGCGGAGCTGGCGCAGCACCGAGAGCAGGGTGTCGCCCACCAGCGCGTCGATCTCGTCGATCAGCAGCACCAGCGGCGTCGGGTCCGCCAGACACCACTCGATCAGCAGGTCCTTCAGCGCGTGGTCGGCGCCGGACTGCTGCAGAATGCCGGGCCAGACCCCGCGCGGGAAATCGTCGCCCAGAAGCCGTGCGCTGGAGGCCACGCTGCTCAAAATGGCCCGCATGCCCCGTGCGGTGTCGTCGCGGGCCACCTGACCGACCTCGACGTTCACGTCCACGCAGCGGAAGTCGCCGGCCTCGCCGCGGTTGAGCAGGTCGCGCAGGGCGATCAGCGCCGACGTCTTGCCCGTCTGCCGCGGCGCGTGCAGTACGAAGTAGCGCTTGGACCGAATCAGGCCCAGCAGTTCGTCGACGTCCACCCGGCTCAGCGGCGGAATCGCGTAGTGGTCCTCCGGGCGCACCGGCCCTTCCGTGTTGAAGAATCGCATGGACCGATTATGACACCCGCCGCGCAAGGTTGCGCCCGGCGGCCCGGCCGCCCGCGCCCGGCCGCGCTTCCAGTTCCACGCTTCGGGCGGCGCTCGACCTGCGCCGGCGTCTCGCCGGTTGCGACGCGCGATCCGGTTCCGTGGTTCCGCTCGCCGGGCGGCGACCTCGACACCGGCCGACTCCGGCAACGGTATATCACCGCGGACTGATATATGATCTCGCCGTTTCCGGAATCCGCGGCAGGAGGAACGTCCCGAGATGCTGAACCGCCTGAAGATCGAGAATTTCAAGGCGTGGCGAGAAGTCGATCTTGCGTTCGGCAAGGTGACCGGCCTGTTCGGGACCAACAGCGCCGGCAAGAGCAGCCTTCTCCAGTTCTTTCTGTTGCTCAAGCAGACCCGGAACGCGACGGACCGAAGGCTGGTGCTCGATTTCGGCGGGCCTGGGGACATGGTCAACCTGGGTACGTTCGACGCGACAGTGCACCAGCATGACAAGAAGCAGGCGATAAGCTGGCTGATCGAGTGGACACTGTCGAACGTGCTGACAATCGACAATCCATGGGAGACGTCATCCGATCCGCTGTTCGAGGACGACCGTCTTCAGGTGCGGTGCTCGGTCGAACTCCGAAGCAGGAACCTGCGGCCGCGGGAGCTGGCGTACCGTTTCAGCGACGTCGATTTTCGGTTGCGGCCGAAAGCGCGTCCGACGGGGGTCTTCGAGTTGTCGACCGACGCGCCGGACTTCGAGTTCGTACGCAAACAGGGCCGCGCCTGGCCGCTGCCGCGCCCGGTGAAGTCTTACCTGTTTCCAAGTCAGGCGAAGAGCTATTTTCAGAACGCCGACTTCCTTCGCGATTTCGAATTCGAGTACGAGAATATGATGGACTCGATTTACTATCTCGGCCCCCTGCGCGAGCATCCTCGACGCGATTACCATTGGGCCGGATCGAGCCCGGAAGACGTCGGTCAGCGCGGTGAGCGCGCCATCGACGCGATACTTGCCGCCACTCGTGACAAGGAGATGAGAAGACTGAAACCCCCGGCGCGAGGGGTGCGAAAGATACCGTTCCAGAAGATAATCGCCCACTGGTTGAACGATCTGAAATTGATTACCGATTTTCGCCTCGAAGAAATCGCCCAGGGAACGAGTTTGTACCGGGCAATGGTCAGGACGTCGCCGTCGAGCGTACAGACGGCGCTCACCGACGTCGGCTTCGGAGTGTCCCAGGTTCTACCTGCGCTGGTCCTTCTCTACTATGTCCCGAAGGGTTCGACGGTGCTGATGGAGCAACCGGAAATCCACCTTCACCCCAAAGTGCAGAGCGGTCTGGCCGACGTGATGTTGAACGTCGCAGCCGTGCGGAACGTGCAGATCGTCGTCGAGAGCCACAGCGAGCACCTGATGCGACGCCTGCAACGCCGGGTAGCCGAAGGGTCCGCGTCCCCCGAGGACGTGAAGCTGTACTTCGTTTCCTCGCAAGGAAGCCAGGCGCACCTTTCCGATCTCCGCCTGAACGAGTGGGGCGAGATCGAGAACTGGCCGGAGAGTTTCTTCGGCGACGAAATGGGCGAAATCGCGGCGATCACCGAGGCCTCCTTGAAAAAAAAGATGGAGCGGTCGGAATGACCTTCGTAGTGGACACCAACGTGGCGATAGCCGCCAACGGCCGCGAAACCCACGCGGACGAGGAATGTCAGTTGACCTGCGTGAAGAGGTTACGGTCTTTGGTTGCACAGGAGGTAATCGCCATCGACGACAGGTGGCTTGTTCTGAACGAGTACAAGAAACATCTGAGTTTTTCGGGAACGCCGGGCGTCGGTGACATGTTCTTCAAGCACGTATTCAACCACCAGCACCAGGACAACTACGTCCGCAGGGTCGCCGTGACGCCGTCCGAAGACGATCGGCGCGGCTTCGACGAGCTGCCGATGAACACCTTCGATCCTTCCGATCGGAAGTTCCTGGCGGTCGCCGTGGCCGCGGAAGCAATCGTTCTGAACGCGACCGACAGCGGCTGGAACGAGCAGAGGCCGCTGATGGACGAGTTGGGCGTCGAGGTCCGTCAGCTCTGTCCGCGGTACGCATCGAAACGGGCTCGACGCGAGCGTTGACCGCGCGGAACGGTTCGACGGCCCCCGGCCGCGGGCGGTCAGAAGCGCGACGCCTTGATCCAGGTGTCTGACCGCGCCCAGCTCGCGTCGAGGTCGGCGTCGACGGCGGGATCGGTGCGGCCCTGGGCCTCGATGGCCGCCTTCAGGCCGAACAGCGACCAGCCGTTGTGGGGGTGGTCGGCGAGCTCGTCGCGGTACACCTGCTCGGCGTCCGCGGGGCGCCCGAGTTCCAGCAGCAGCGCGCCGAGCCAGTGCCGGGCCGCGAACGGCAGCGGCTCGGGCTCGTCGTAGACCAGCGCGTCCTCCAGCTCGACCGCGCGCTCGAAGGCGGCCTCCGCGCCGGCGGTGTCGCCCTGCTCCCGCAGCAGCGCGCCCTCCAGGATGCCGGCCACGGCGCCGAGCAAGGTCTCGGCGGGGTGGAACCGCATCCGGGCTTCCGAGGTCTCGGCCAGCGACCGCACCCGGTTCAGATAGACCTCGGCGAAGTCCGCGGCCCCCGTGCGGAGGTGCGCATAGCCCTGGGCGAAGTCCCACAGTCCCGCCGAAACGTCGTCGTCGGGCCGGTCGGTCACCGCCAGCACCTCGTCGAACCGTCCGAAGCGCAGCAGCGTCAGCACGTGGTGGACGCTGTTGCCGGTCAGCCGCCGGTAGTCCTTGCCGGCCTGGATGGCGACGGCGCCCTGGCCGTCCATCGAGGCCGCGAACAGCAGCATGTGCAGGTTGTGCGTCGGGTAGATGGCCACGCCCTCGCCCCCGCCGTCGGCCGCCTTCAGGTCCGAGTGCCAGGCCCGGACGTTGGCCCGGACCCCGTCCGCCCACCGGCCGATCTCGTTCCAGGTGTGCGACGGCATGTGGTTGATGTGGCTGGCGCCGGGAATGGCGCCTCCGAGATGCTCGGCGCACGCCGCCGCCTTCCCGGGCTCGACCGTCGACTCGGTCGCATGGATGTAGAGGTGGCAGGCGCCGGGATGCTCGACGTCGCGGGAGAGCACGCTCTCGAGCACGCCGTGCAGCCGCTGGACGTCGGGGTCGTTCAGGTCGCGCGTGCCCCGGCGCGGCTCGAGCAGGAAGAGCGCTTCGCCGTAGAGGGTCGCGGCGTCGAGGTCGTCGGGGTAGCGCTCGGAGAGCGCCTTCATCGCCTTTGCGTAGGCCTCGTCCTGCTCGCGCCGCCGGGCCACGTCGAAGTCTTCTACGTAGCGCACCGACAGCGCGTCGATGTAGTCGCGCTCGCGGGGGCTGCCGTGTCCCGCCGCGGCGAGCGCCATCGCCTTCCGGACCGCGGCCCAGGCGTGGGGCGCTTCCGGGGGCCGCATCGGGCCGTTGAGGTACGAACCCCACGCCCAGGCCTCGCCCCAGTAGCAGATGGCGCAGTCCGGGTCGCTGGCCCAGGCCGCGCGGAACGACCGCACCGCGTCGACCTTGGCGAAGGCGTACATCAACTGCATGCCCTGGTCGAAGAACTGCCGGGCCGCGGCGTCGTCGGAGGAGATGGGGAAGGAGTAGGGCCCGAGCACGGCGGGCTGGTAGGGAATCGGCTCCCGGTACTGCCCGGGCAGCTCCGGCCCGTCCTGGGCGGCGACGGGCGGCGCCGCCAGCGTCCCGGCGGCCAGGGCCGCGGCGGCGATGCGCGCGGCGCGGGTGCGGCGCCAAGTCGTTCTCGTCATGCTCTCCTGCCTCCTTCGACGTGATCGTGCGCGCCCCCGATCATACGGGACGCCTGCCCGCCCGCGGCGAAAGCCGGACCGGTTTGCGGCCCGCGGCCGCCCCGCGCTACACGGACACTTCCGGGACGTCGCCGTCGACCAGCAGCTCGGGCTCGGTCGCGGCGCGAATCTCGTCGACCGACACGCCGGGCGCCCGCTCCAGCAGCCGCAGCCCGCCGCCGGTCACCTCGATGACCGCGAGCGAGGTGACCAGCCGGTCGACCACCTGCTTGCCGGTCAGGGGCAGGCTGCATTCGTTCAGGATCTTCAGGTCGCCCCGTTTCGACACGTGGTCCATGACGATGAGCACCTGCTTCGCGCCGGTCACCAGGTCCATCGCCCCGCCGGGGCCCTTGACCATCGCGCCGGGAATCATCCAGTTGGCGAGATCGCCGGTGCGGGAGACCTGCATCGCCCCCAGGATCGCCAGATCGACGTGCCCGCCCCGGATCATCGCGAAGCTCTGGGCGCTGCTGAAGAAGCTCGCCCCGGGCACCGCGGTCACCGTCTCCTTGCCGGCGTTGATCAGATCGGCGTCGATCTCGTCGTCGGTCGGGTACGGCCCGATGCCGAGCAGGCCGTTCTCGCTTTGCAGCTTCACGTCGACGCCGGACGGAATGTAGTTCGCGCACAGGACAGGAATGCCGATGCCGAGATTGACGTAGTAGCCGTCGTCGATCTCGCGGGCGGCGCGGGCCGCCATCTGCTCGCGGGTCAGTGCCATCTTCGGTCTCCGAACGCCGCCCGCGGCGGGGCGGCCGCTGCCCGCGCCGCCGGCCGGCGACCCCGCGCACCGACCCCGCTTGCCGCAACGGCATCGCGGTTCAGGCCGGCGGCGCGCCCCCGAGCGTACGGCGCGGGCGGCCATCCGGTCAACTTGCCCCGCGGGCGCACGTTCCGGGGGCCGGGGCCCGCCGCCGGCCCGCGGCGCCGGGGGCTACCCCGCCAGATCGACGAGGGCCGCCGTGCACATCCGCAGGTTCAACCGGAGGCGGTCGACGGTCATGAACTCGTGGTCGCTGTGCCCGGTGTACGGCTCGTCGGGCATCGCGGGACCGAAGTTCACGCCGTTCGGGAGCAGCCGGGCCTGGGTGCCGCCGCCCACCGAGATCGGCCCCGCGGCGGCCCGGCCGGTGTAGTGCCGGAACACGCCGAGCAGCACCGGGACGTGCGGCGCCGACTCCAGATAGTAGGGCTCGCCGACGTCCACCGCGCATTCGAAGGACCGGCCGGACCGCCGCCGCCAGTCGTCGAGGGCGGCCCGGATGGTCTTCTCCACCGCCTGCCGGGTCCGCCCGACGGGGCGGCGGACGTTGAGGGCGGCGACGATGCCGCCGCCGTCCGCCGGCGCGACGGTCGCGAGGGTCAACGTGAGCCGGCCCATGACCTCATGCGCGTACGCGAGATCGCCGAAGCGCTCGGCGTGGTGTCCGTCGCCGACGAGATCGTCGGTGAAACGCACCAGCGCCGCCGCCGCGGTCGGCGGCCACCGGCGGCGGCCGAGCAGGGCGGCGAGCTGGACGATGGCGTTGCGTCCCGTCCACGGCGCGGACGAGTGGGCGGCGACGCCGCGGGATCGAATGCGCAGCGCGCCGCCGCGCCGGTCGACCACGAAACGGCCGGCGGGGGCCTCGGCCGCTTCCCGCCGCAGCGCCGCCGCCAGCCGCGCGTCGGCGCCGGCGACCACCGCCTCGGCGCGGGCAGGCACCTGGGAGAGATAGCTGCCGCCGGTGAACGACACGATCCGCGGCCCCGGCCCGATCGCCGGGCCGTCGCGCAGGGTGACGCGGATCGCCCCCCCGCCGCTCTCGCCGGTGACCACCGGATACAGGGCGTCGAACGCGACGTTGAGCGGGGGCGGGGTCCAGCCGGCGAGGAACTCGCGGAACGGGGTCCAGTCGGACTCCTCGGCGAGCGAGACGATCAGTTCGACGCGGCGGCGCGTGGGCAGACCCGCGTCCCGCAACGCCTTCAGGGCGTACAGCGCGGCGGCGATGGCCGCCTTGTCGTCCTCGACCCCGCGGCCCAGTAGCCGCCCCGGCTCGGCGTCGCGGTCGAGGGTGAACGGATCGGTCTTCCAGGCCGCCTCGTCGGCGGGCCGCACGTCGGCGTGCGTCAGCAGGCCGAGACGGTCCCGCGGCCGGCCGAGCCCCAGCACCAGCGCCGCGCCGTGGTCCTCGAAGTCGAGCCCGAGGCGCGCCGCGGCGTCCGCGAGATAGGTCTTGAGCCGGAGGAACTCGGGGTTCCGGGCGTTGGGCACCCCGCTCTCGAAGACGGTGCGGAAGGCCACGAGGTCGGCCAGCGTGTCGACGACGGCGTCGAACCACGCCGCCACCGCGCGGTCGGCGACGGCGCGCGCCCGCGGCGACGGCGGGGCGGCGGGCGGGACGGGCGGGACGTCGATCATGGGCGCGGGTCTTCGGTCCGCGGGCGTGCGGCGCCGGCCGATTGGTTTCTCCCGCCGCGCCCGAAGATGCGCTTCGGTCCGCGGGCGTGCGGCGCCGGCCCGAAGAGGAATCGATCCGGAAGGGCGCCCTCGTCGCGCAGGGCGCCGGAAGACACGTCAGTCGTCGCGGAGCAGTTCGTCGCGGAGCACGACCCGCAGCACCTTCAGCACGTCGTCCCGTTCGACACCGAACTCGTATGCGCAGGCGGCGACGCGTTCCTTCAGATCGTCCTGCAAACGTGTTTGCACGTAGCGGCGGCTGAATTCGTCGACTTCGAACGGACGTTTGCCGGCAACTTCAGCAAGCAGGGATGGTCGGAGTTCGGACGCCCACGTCTTCGCCTTCATGAAATCAGCCATCTTCTCGCCGAAATCGGTGAGTTGCAGCGGGCTGGCGCCGGCAACCGGCACAGGCGGAAGCCGCAGGAATATCAGTTTGATGTCGTCCCGCACTTCCCTGGCGAACCCGGTGAACTGCTCCAGCTTGAGATCGACCGTTGCGGTCCAGCGTACGACCTTCACGGCGGTAATGAGGACGGCCAGAAAAGCCGTCACGATCAAGGGAGTGCTGAACCAGTCTGCCATATCGTCCGTCTCACCGCGCCCTCTCGGGGCCGCTGGAACCGCTGATCCGATTGTTGATCCACCCGCTTGCCGGCCGCAACGCCACAAGATGTGGTGGCCCCCCGGGCGCGCCGGAACGAAGGCCGGCGGAGCGCGGCGCCGCTCTCCCGATCGGCCGCCCCCCGGGCGCGCCGGAACGAAGTAGTAGGATCGGGAGGCCGCCGTGCCCCCTGCCCCCCCGGACCCCGCTTCGGACGACGCGCCCGAGTCGGCCCCGTTCCGCCGCATCTGGTCGCTCGCCTGGCCGACGCTGCTCTACAGCGTACTGGAGCTCGGCCTCGGCGTGGCCGACCTGCTGATGGTGCGGGGCCTCGGACACGAGGCGACGGCGGCCATCGGGCTGACCCGCCAGATCGCGTTCCTGCTGGAAGCGTCGGCGCTGGCCGTGGCCACCGGGGTGCTCGCCCTCGTCGCCCAGGGCGCGGGCGCCGGCGACCGCCGGCAGGTCGAGGGGGTGATTCACCAGGGCACGCGCCTCGTGCTGCTGCTGAGCCCCCCCATCACCCTGCTCGGCTATCTGGCCAGCCGCCCCCTGCTCGCCGCGATGCAGGCGGACGAGGCGGCCCTGGCCCACGGCGTCCCCTACCTGCGCATCTACTTCCTGGGGACCGTGTTCCTGTGGGGCACGGTCATCCCCTCGGCGATCTTCCGGGGCGCCGGCGACGCGAAGACGCCGCTCAAGCTGGCCGCCGCGGTCGCGGCGCTCAACGTTCCCCTGAACTACCTGTTCATCTTCGGGGCGGGACCGTGGGCGCCGATGGGGGTCGCGGGGGCGGCGGTGGGAACGGTGGCGGCCCGGGCCGTCGGCTGCGGCGTCTACGTGGTCCTCCTCGCCCGCGGCACCCGGCACGGCCGGGTCCGCTTCCGGCCGCTGCTGGGGCTCGACTGGCCCCTGATCCGGCGCATGCTCCGCATCGGGATGCCCCCCGCCCTCGCCGGCGTCGCCCGCAACGGGGCCCGGGTGGTCTACCTGGGGCTGGTGGGGGCCGGAGCGCTGGGGGCGTCGATGCACGCGGCGGCGGCGGTCGGGCTGCAGGTGCGGCTGGTCAGCGTGCTGCCGGCCCTGGCGTTCCAGGTCGCGACGGCGACCCTCGTGGGCCATGCGGTCGGCGCCGGCCGCCTCGACCGGGCCGAGGCGCTGGGGCGCCGCGGCGTGCAACTGCTGGCCCTGATCATGGCCGGGGTGGTGGCGGCGACCTTCGGGTTCGCACGGCCGCTCGCGGCCCTGTTCATCGCCGACGCCGAGGTCGTGCCCCTCGCCGCGACGGTGCTGCGGTGGTTCGCGGCGGCCCAGTTCTTCAGCTCGGTGAGCATCTGCGTCCAGGGCGCGCTGACCGGGGCGGGGGACACGAAGCCCATTCTGACCTACACGATCGTCACCCAGTGGGGCCTGCTCCTGTCGCTGACGTTCATCGCCCTCGCCGGGTTCGGCTGGGAGCCGGAGGGACCGCTGGCCGCCTGGGTCGCCGCCCCCCTGGTGCAACTGGTCCTGATGCGGCGGCGGTTCCGGTCGGGGCGCTGGAAACAGCGGCGCCGGAGCTGACCGCCCGTCGGCCGCCGCCGGCGCCGGCCGCGCGGGTCGCGGCGGACTGGCCGCGGGTCAGGTTGCGCCAGGAAGACGCCGGGCGCCGCCGTCACCGGCCCGGGTGCTGCGCGCGGTAGTCCCACTGCCCGGGGTCGCCGAGCCACTGGTCGAGGCCGCGCCCGCACCGGACGCGCCCGGCGGCGATGGTCTCGCGCAGGATGCGCTCGTTCTCGGCGAGGCGGCGGCGGTCTCCGGCGCCGTGGTGCAGGTGGCAGGCCAGGGCCGCCCCGCGCAGGTTGCGGCGCAGGCGCCCGTGGTTGCCCAGCCGCACCGCCAGTTCGTTGTCCTCGCGGCCCCAGCCCCGCATCGCCTCGTTGAAGCCGTTGACCGCGAGCAGGTCCCGGCGCCAGAACCCCTGGTGGCAGCCGCGCACCGTCATCGGGTCGCGGTGCGGGGGGTTGAGGAGCCGCGCCGCCCCGCACGGCAGCCGCGCGAGCCGCGCCCGCCGCCGGACGCCGCGGCTGAACACCGACGGCCACCAGCCCGGCCGCGCCGTCATGACCGCGCTCGCCCGCGGCCCCAGCGGAATGCGCGACCCCTGGCAGAAGCAGGCCGGATGGCGCAGGCGGCCGTGGTCTTCGAGGCACCGCGGGTGGCAGACCATGTCGCCGTCGAGGCTCACGACGTAGTCGCCGGCGGCGCGGGCCATCGCCTTGTTGCGGATGGCCGCCAGCCGGAACCCCTCGTCGGGGTGCCAGACGTGATGCACCGGACAGGGGCTGGCGGCCCGGCGCCGCTCGACGACGGCGCGCGTCCCGGGCCCGCTGCCGTCGTCGGCGACGATGATCTCCAGGGGGACCTCGGTCTGCCGCCGCAGGGCGTGGAGACAGGCGTCGAGCGCGTCCGGCCGGTCGTAGGTGGCGACGACGACGGAGACGGTGGTCATGAGCGGCCGGCGCCCCGATGCAGATCGCCACGGCGGGCGGCACGGCCACGACCGTGATCGCCCCGGGCGGTCACGAGCGGCCGGCGCCCCGATACAGCTCGTACAGCCGCATGCGCTTCATCACCGAGCTGTGGACGGTGATCCAGGCCGCGATTACCCCCGGCCAGCCGTCGAGAACGCCCCCGCGGACGACCAGGTCGCGGAACAGGTAGACGGGCAGGGCCAGGAACGACCGCAGCAGCCGGGGTTTCCTCCCCTGCTCGAACCCCTGCCGGGCCCACAGGTCGACGTAGCGGCAGGCCTTCTCCTGGTGGTGGGCGACGCTGGCGTAGCTGTCGTGGACGAGGGGCGCGGTCAGGCGGTGGGTGCGGCAACGGGGCGCCGGCCGCAGGCGCTCGTGCACCCGGTCGGGCGTCCACGCCGCGAAGGTCTTCCGGTAGCCGCGCCAGACGAAGTCGCGCGCGAACGGGCGGTAGTGGCGCATCGTCCGGCCGCAGTAGCGCGTGCGCCGCGCGAACTGCAAGACGTCGGCCGTCTCCAGCAGGCCGGGCAGCTCGTCGCGGCACTCCCGCTGCAGTTCCTCGCTCATCCACTCGTCGGCGTCGAGCATCAGGACCCACTCGTGGCTGGCGTCCTCCTCGGCGCGGCGCCGCATCGGCCCGAAGCCCAGCCATTCGCGGTCGACCACCGCCGCCCCGTGCGCCGCCGCCGCCGCCGCCGTGCCGTCGGTGGTGCCCGCGTCGACGACGACGATCTTCTCGGCCGCGAAGGGGACGCTGTCGAGGCAGCGGCCGATCTTCGCTTCTTCGTTCCGGCAGAGGACGATCAGCGACAGCGGCAGCACGCCGTCGGAACGTTCATCCATGGCGGCAGTCGGCGCGCCGGCGGCCGATCCCCTCCGGCGCGCGTCACTCCACGTTGTGGTAGGGCGGGCGGTGCTCGACGTAGGCCATCCACATGCAGTCCAGCATCGTCCAGAGCACGTCGAGCTTGAACTGCAGCACGTCGAGCATCGCTTCCTGCTGCCGCCGGGTCCGGCAGTAGTCGAGGGTGATGCTCAGGCCGTGCGCGACGTCGCGGCGGGCTTCCGAGAGCCGCTTGCGGAAGTAGTTGTACCCCTGCTCGGAGATCCACGGGTAGTGCCGCGGCCAGTGGTCGAGCCGCCGCTGGTGGATGGTCGGGGCGAAGAGCTCGGTCAGCGACGACCCCGCCGCGACCTGCCACGGCTGCCGCCGCGCGAAGTTCACGTAGGCGTCGATGGCGAACTTCACGCCCGGCAGCAGGTGGGTGTGGGCCCACAGGTCGGCGCGCGCGAGCCCGACCGCCTCGCCCAGTTGCAGCCACGCCTCGATGCCGCCCTCCGCGCCGGCGGCGCCGTCGTGGTCGACGATGCGCTTGACCCACTCGCGCCGGACCTCGCGGTCGGGGCAGTTGGACATCAGGGCGGCGTCCTTGACGGGAATCGAGACCTGGTAGTAGAAGCGGTTCGCCACCCACCCCCGGATGGCCTCCCGGTCGAGCCGGCCGGCGTGCATCCGGACGTGGAACTCGTGGTTCACGTGATAGTACTTCTCCTTCGCGCGCAGCCTCCGCTCGAACTCCTCCCGCGACCACGGCGCCGTCTCGACGTCGTTCACCTGCTCGACCTCCCGGATTCCGCCGTCGGCGTCAGCCCCGTGGTGGATCGGGCACGTTCAACCGCCGGACGACGCAGTCCGGCGAGATGCATCGCCGCTCGCGATGCCGCGGGGCATTTCGTCACGGGCTGTCAGGCTAGCACGATCCGGCCGCGGCTGTCTCCGGCCCGCCCCGCCGCCGACCCGGCGTGGCGCCCGCGCGGGCGACCGGACCGGCGGCACGCTGCCCCCCGCACCCCGACCGCCCCGTCGCCGACCCGGCGTGGCGCCCGCGCGGCGACCGGACCGGCGGCGATTTCCGGCCCGTGCATTTTTTTCTTGCACGCCCCCCGGCGGCCGTGTATAGTGCGTGCTTCGGTTGGCCAATTCCTGACAGAAGGAGCGAGAACATGACCTGGACCAAGCCCGAGATCAGAGAGATCGCCCTCAACATGGAAGTGACTCTCTACGTCACCGCTCGCTAGACTCGAACGGAGCGCCCTCTCGGCGTTTCCGCTTCGCGTCTTGGGGTACGTGGGATCTTCTGGTCTCGAACCAGCGGATACCGTGTTCCCCGGTTCTGTCGGCGCGTGCGCGACCCTGTCGCGCACGCGCTGTCGTTCGTACGGCCGACGTTCTCCTCCACCCCTCCACCGGCCGCCCCGCGCATCGACGTCCGCACGGACGGCGCCGAACGGCGACTCGACGCCGGCGGTCACCGGACCCGACCCGACCCGTCGACGTCCGCTTCCGCACGCCCGCGCCTCGACGTCCGCACGGGCGCCGACGGGCGGCTCGACGCCGGCTGCCGCGGAAATCCGCGCAACGTCCGGCCCCCGCCGCCCCCGAGGCGCCCTGACCGCGGTCCCGCGGGGGGCGAGCGCCTTCGGCGTCCGCCCCTTTCACGCCACGGGGACCGTCCGGCCGCCCGCATTCCCGTGTCGCCGGCCGCCTCCCGGCCGGTCACAGCGTGACGTCCATGCCGTCGTACGCGATCTCGATGCCCGCCTCGACGAGCGCGGCGTGCTCGGCCGACTCTTCGTCGAGGATCGGGTTGGTGTTGTTGACGTGGATCACGATCTTCCGCGGGCAGTCCAGCGACAGCAGCGTCTCGACCATGCCGCCGGCCCCCGACTGGTTCAGATGCCCCATGTCCTGCGCCCGCTTGTCGCTGATCCCCTCGCGCGCGAGCTCGTTGTCGGTCCACACCGTGCCGTCGACGAGCAGGCAGTCGGCCTGCTCCATGTAGCGGCGGACGTGCGGTTCGATCTCGCCCAGGCCCGGCGCGTAGAACAGGTTCCGGCCGGTGGCGGCGTCCGCCACGCGGACCCCGATGTTGTTGCCGGGAATGGTGTTGTGCCGGTGGGGCGAGTAGGGCGGCGCCTCGCTCTTCAGCGGCACGGCGGTGAAGAGCAGCCCGTCGGCCCCCGGGATCGCGAACGGCGCCTCGTCGAGCCCCACCTCGTGCCAGTTCACGCCCTTGAAGTGGGACAGGACGTTGAACAGCGGGTACCCGGTGGTGAGGTCGTCGTACACCGCCCGCGTGCAGTAGACGTCCCACGGCTTCGTGTGCTCGCGCAGCACGACGAGGCCCGTCGTGTGGTCGATCTGGGCGTCGACCACGACGATGGCGCAGATCCCGGTGTCGCGGACCGCGCGCCCCGGCTGCAGCGGCGCGAACGAGGCGAGCTGCTGCCGGATGTCCGGCGACGCGTTGAAGAGCACCCAGTCGACCCCGTTGCCGCTGACGGTGATCGACGACTGGGTGCGGGCCCGGCCCCGCAGGCGGCCCTCGCGAAGCCGCCGGCAGTTGCGGCAGTTGCAGTTCCATTGAGGGAATCCCCCCCCCGCGGCCGATCCCAGCACGTGTACCTGCATCGATTGCTCCGGTCTGTGGTCGGCGGTCCGCGGACGAACCAGCCGAACGTCGCCGCGGCCCGCTCGAACGCCACGCGGCGGAACGTCCGCCCCGGACCTGCTGGTCGGCGGTCCGCGGACGAACCAGCCGAACGTCGCCGCGGCCCGCTCGAACGCCACGCGGCGGAACGTCCGCCCCGGACCCGGCGGCGGGTTCCGAACGGTGTTCGTTGTATCATCACTGCGTCGCTCGCCGCCACCGCAACCGAGCCATGCCGCCGCCGATCGCCGCGCCCGTCCTCGCCCCCGGCGCCCGCTACCGCTGGGACAAGGTGCGCAACCAGCACCAGCTCGTGTTCCCCGAGGGCATGATGGTGCTGAACGAATCGGGGACGGCCATCGTGCAGCTCTGCGACGGGCGGACCACCGACGAGCTGATCGCCGCGCTGAAGGAAAAGTTCCCCGGCGCGGAGCCCGCCGACGACGTGCGCGCGTTCCTCGGCCACCTGGCCGAGCGGGGACTGGTGCGCGAAGGAGCGCCGCCATGACCGACACCCCCCTGCCCCGGCCGCTGGCCCTGCTCGCGGAGGTCACCTACCGGTGCCCGCTGCAGTGCCCGTACTGCAGCAACCCCCTCGAGCTGGGCAAATACCGCGACGAGCTCGACACCGCGACCTGGGTGCGGGTGTTCAACGAGGCGGCCGACCTCGGGGTGGTGCAGCTCCACCTGTCGGGGGGCGAGCCGCTGGTGCGGCGCGACATCCTCGACCTCGTCCGCGCGGCCGCCGCGGCGGGTCTCTACTCGAACATGAGCACGGGGGCCACGGTGGTCGACGGCGACCGGCTGGAGCGGCTGCGCGAGGCCGGGCTCGACCACTTCCAGGTGAGCCTGCTCGACACCCTCCCCGAGTCGAACGACCGGCTGGCCGGCGTTCCGTCGTTCGACCGGAAGCGCGAGGCGGTGCTGGGGGCCAAGCGTCTGGGGTTCCCGGTGACCCTCAACGTGGTGCTCCACCGCCAGAACCTCGACCGCATCGCCGACGTGATCGCCATCGCCCAGGCGTGGGGGGTCGACCGGCTGGAGCTGGCGCACACCCAGTACACGGGGTGGGCGTTCCGGAACCGGGCCGCGCTCATGCCCACCCGCGCCCAGCTCGACCGCGCCCACGCCGAGGTCGAGCGGGTGCGCGCGGCGGGGACCGGCGGGGTCGACATCCAGCACGTGCTGCCCGACTACTACTTCGAGCGCTACCCGAAGGCCTGCCTCCAGGGCTGGGGGATGGTGTCGATGAGCGTGGCCCCCGACGGCTTCGTCCTCCCCTGCCAGACCGCCCGCGAGATCCCGGGGCTGGAGTTCCCCAACGTGCGCGACCACGGCCTGGAGGAGATCTGGGAGCGCGCCCCCGTCTTCCAGCGGTTCCGCGGCACCGACTGGATGCCCGAGCCGTGCCGCGGTTGCGACCGCCGCGAGATCGACTTCGGCGGCTGCCGGTGCCAGGCGTTCCTGATGACCGGCGACGTCACCGCCACCGACCCCGTCTGCGAGCTCTCGCCCCACCACCACCTGGTGGCCGCGGCCCTCGAAGAGGCGGCGCAGGGCGACCCGCCCCTGCACTACCGCGTCATGCCCCGCGCCGGCGGCGCGTGACGCGGGCCGTTCACCGGGACGGCCTTCCCACGCCTTGTGAGGCGGGTGCTCTGTCCGCCGGACGTCCCCTGTCCGCCGGACGTTCCCTGTCCGCCGGACGTTTCCTGTCCGCCGGCGCCCTCGGCGTTCGCTGGCCCCTCCGGGCGCGGGGTGACGCGGGGGGGCCGCCGCGGGCTCAACCGTCCAGCAGCTTCTTCAGCGTCGTCCCCTCCGGGAACGGGTCTTCCTCGCCGCCGGCCAGGAACTCCGGCGGCTCGAAGAGCGGGTTGCCCGGCGACCACAGCTCGACGCTCTCGGAATGCTCCTCGTAGTAGGCCGGATCGGTGGTCACGCGCAGGCGTTCGGCCATGCCCGGCGCCAGCAGGCCGTATTCGCGCCGGCCGAGCGGCTGGACGTCGGCGCCGGGCGGCATGAGCGCGGGCGACGCGATCACCCGGTCCAGGTCTTCCAGGGCGACCGGCGCCGGCGCGCGGGCAGGCATCGCGACGTCGGCGTCGACCGTCGCGTCGATGTCGAAACCGCCGGCGTCCGCCTCCCGCACCTGACGCTCCAGGTCTTCGACGACGCCGGCCCGCCCGCCGGTGTCCGGCGCCGGCGCCGCCGCCCGGCCGCCGCCCGCGAGGACCGCGCCCGCGATGGTCCGTGGAAGCCGGGCCAGAATCGGCTGCAAGGGGCCGACCACCGCCTCGAACAGGCGGATGCGGCTGCGCAGCGCGCGGTAGACGTCGGTCTCGACGGTTCCCTCGTAGTGCAGGTTGACGATGCGGATGGCCGGATGCGCCTGCCCCAGGCGGTCGATGCGGCCTATCCGCTGCTCGACCCGCATGGGGTTCCAGGGCATGTCGTAGTTGACCAGGGCGCCGCAGAACTGGAAGTTCAGCCCTTCCGCGGCCGCGTCGGTGCACAGCAGCAGGTCGGCCTCGCCGCCGCGGAAGCGGCGCTTCACCTCGTCGCGGCCGATCGCGCTCCAGGCGCCGCCGGCCGCGGGGACCTCGCCGCCGCGGCCCGAGAAGCACATCAGGCGCAACGCCCCGGCCCGCCGTTCCGCGCCCGGCGGCCCGTCCGCGCCGGCCGCGGGCGCCCGCGGCCGGCCGTCGCCGCCGGCGGCGTCCCACCGGCTCAGCTCGTCGCGCAGGAAGTCCATCGTGTCGGTGTACTGGGTGAACACCATCGCCTGGGCGAAGCCGTCCCGGCGCAGCTCGCGGATCACGCCCTTCAGCGCCTGCGCCTTGCCGTCCGGCGGCAGGCGGCCGATGCCGTCGAGCAGCCTGTCGACGTCGGCGGCCTCCTCGAAGGCCAGCGCCCGCTGTTCGAGCCGCGCCACTTCGTCGGCGTCGCGCGCCTCGTCCGACGTCTCGTCGTCCGACACGTCCTCGTCGAGACCGGCGAAGGGCGGGCCCGGCGGACCGCCCGCCCCGGGCGCGGCCGGTCCGCCGCCGGCCGCGGCCCGGGCGCCGCCGGCGGCCACCGCGTCGAGCCGCCGCCGCAGCGTCGTGCGCAGCGCCCGGAAGCTGCTGGCCAGCCGGCGGCGGTAGACGGTCATGACGAACCCGACCGCGGTGCGCTCGTCCGCCGCCGCCTGGTTGTAGGTGCTGGCGATGTAGTCCTCCACCGCGTCGTAGAGCGCCCGTTCGCCGGCGGTCATCTCGACGAAGCGGTCCTCGACCCGGCGTTCGGCGATCGGTGTCGCCAGCAGCCCCTTCTCGTGATAGCGGCGCAGCAGCGCGCGCGTATGCCGCGAGACCAGGTGGCGGACCGGGGTGTGCGACCGCATGACGGCGAGCGCCGCGCGGCGCTCCGGCGTCTCGAGCTGGCGGCGCGGAATGCTCGCGGGGTCGCGCAACGCGCGGAGCACACGGTTGGCCCGCAGCGGCGACAGGCCGGCGGCGCCGCGGACGCCGGCGGCCGACGCCGGTCCGAACCGCCGCTCCGCCGCCTGGAACAGCCGCGCCATCCGTTCGACGGCGTCGGCCGGCGGGTTCGGCTGCGCGGCGTCCTCGAAGAAGCGGAGGAACGCCGGCCCGGTCCATTCGTCCGGCAGCCCCAGCAGGTGCAGCAGGTCCCAGACCTCTATCGGATGGACCTGCATCGGCGTCGCCGTCAGCAGCAGCAGGCCCGCCGCCCGGTCCTTCAGGCCCTGCATGAGCCGCAGCAGGGCGTTCGGCCCGCCTTCCTGCGCCGCCCCCGCCGCCCGCCGCCGCGCGTGATGGGCTTCGTCCAGCACCACCAGGTCCCACGGCGCCGCTTCCTCCAGCAGGACGCGCGCGCGGCCGCGCCGCCGCATCAGGTGGCTGGAGGCGATGACCACCGGCTCTTCGTGCCACGCATCGGGCGCGGCCGGACGCTTCTCGCGCCCCCCGCAGGGCCGGCGAGGCGCAGCGGACGAGCTGGCGCCCGTCGTAGATCGGCCAGTTCAGGTTGAACTTCTCGCGCAGCTCGATCTGCCACTGGCGCAGCACCGCCTTCGGCGCCAGGATCAGGATGCGCTTCGCGCGCCCGGCGAGCCACGCCTGCCGCAGCAGCAGGCCGGCCTGGATGGTCTTGCCCAGCCCCACCTCGTCGGCGATCAGCAGCCGCGGCGGCCAGTGCGCGTAGAGGCGCTCGAACGCGCGCACCTGGTGGGGCCAGGGGACCACCGCGGCCGTGGCCTCGCCGACGCGCGCCCCGCCGTCGGAAAGCGACGGCGCGCGGGCGATGAACCGCCAGACGAGCCGGCGGCGATCGACCGCCGGGACCGGGGCCGGCGGGGTCGGCTCGACGGCCGGCGGCGGGGGCGGGGAAGGAGGTCCGCCGCCCGCGGGGTCGCGGTCCGCGGCGGCCAGCCGGGCCGGCCGGTCGCCCGCCGGCAGGAAGCGCAGCAGGTCGCGCCGCGCCGCGTCCGGGACGTCCAGCACGATGACGCGCGACGAGCGGTCGGCCCAGATGCGCGCGAAGTTCCGCTCCTCCTGATCGACGCGCGCCGGCTCCGGCCCCCAGCTCGTGTAGACGTTCAGGCTTTCCCAGTTGCGCCGCCAGCCCGCCTCGGTCTCGTTCAGGCTGCCCGTCCACGCCAGCCGGTTGCCGGCGCGGTCTTCGATGACCCCCGACTTCTCGTGGAAGATCGCGGCGTCGGCCGCCGGCCGCCGGTCCGCGTCGCACGGCACCGCCACCTTCACGTCGAGATGCCCGCGGGCCACCATCCACGCCAGCAGTTCCAGCGCGTCGGCGGCCTCCGCATCGGGCGGCGCAAGGGGCACGGCGGCCAGTCGGCGCTCGACCTGCTCGCGCAACGCCGCGCCGCGCGCGATGGCCTCGACCTCGGGCGGGGCCAGCGTGCAGCCGACGACGAGGCGCATCCGCCCGTCGTTGCGCACCAGCCCCTCGATGCCGCGCGCCGCCAGCGCGAGCGCCCCGGCGTTGAAGTAGCCGGTCAGCCGGTCGTAGCGGGCCGCGTCTTCCAGCGCCGGCAGATAGAACCGGCGCACGAGGTCGCCGTCTTCCGGCGTGTACTTGAGCCGCCACTCGTGGTCGGTGAGCATGGGGCCGGGGCCGTTCGCGCCCTCGCTCCGGTCGCGGCCGGCGAGGCTGCCAGCGTATCACGTTCCGCCGGCCGCACGGGATCCGCGGCAGGAGACATCCCGGGGGACATCCAGATGGACGTTACACGGACTAAAATAACGGAACCGTGGCCGGGCGCCCGTGCCTCTCTGCCCGCGGGACGCGGGCAAGCGGACGCCGGGCGTCGAGGAGGCCGCCCCCGATGAGCAGTCGGGAGTACGAGCGCAGCCATCCGTGGATCCGCTTCGAGGCCGATCTCCGCGCGGCGCCCGCCCGCCTGTGGGCGCGGCTGGGCCAGGCCGTGGCCCTCTGCCGGGAGATCGCCGGCGCCGCCCTGCCGCCCGGCGCCGCGGCCGAAATGCACAGGCTCTATCTGGTGAAGGGCGTGCAGGCGACCACCGCCATCGAGGGGAACACGCTCAGCGTGGAGCAGATCCGCGAGCGGGTCGAGGGACGGCTCGATCTGCCGCCGTCGCAGGCATACCTGGGACAGGAGGTGGACAACGTCGTCCGCGCCTGCGACGCGATCGCCGCGGCGGTCCGCGGCGGCGGCACGCCGCGGCTCACGCCGGACTGGATCGCGAAGTGCAACCGGCAGGTGCTCGACGGCCTCGACGCGCATCTGGAGGAAGGGGTGGTCCCCGGCGCCGTCCCGGCGCACGCGGTCGGCGTCGGCCGCTACCGGGGCGCGCCGCGGGCCGACTGCGCCTTCCTGCTCGACCGGCTCTGCCGCTGGCTGGAGGAGGAACCCCTTCTGACGACGTTCGATCAGGAAGACGACGACCGGATCGCGACGGCGATGCTCCACGCCGTCCTCGCCCACCTGTACCTCGCCTGGATCCACCCGTTCGGCGACGGCAACGGCCGGACCGCGCGGCTCGTCGAGTTCATGCTGCTGGCGCGCGCCGGCGTGCCGCTGACCTCGGCGCAGCTCCCGAGCAACCACTACAACCTGACGCGCGCCGAATACTACCGGCAGCTCGACCGCGCCAGCCGCGTCGGCGGCGGCCGGGGCGATCCGCTCGGATTCATCGGCTACGCGGCGCAGGGGCTCGTGGACGGCCTGAAAGAGCAGTGCCGCTACGTCGGCGCGGTGCAGTTGTCCATCGCGTGGCGGCACTTCGTGTTCGACCGGTTCCGGCGCGAGCGGCGTTCGCCGGCGATCGAGCGCCGACGCGAACTGGTGCTCGCGCTGAGCGCGCGCGACCGGCCCGCGCCGCGGGCGGAGCTGCGGCGGATCGACCCGGCCGTGACCGAACGCTACGCCGGCAAGACCGACAAGACGCTGACGCGCGACGTCAACTGGCTCGTGGCGGAGGACCTGATCGAACGGCACGCTGGCGGATACCGGGCGCGGTCGGCCCGCATGAGGAGCTTCCTGCCCCCGCGCGCCGCGCCGGAGCGGACCGGCCGGCGCGCCGACGGCCCTCGTCAGTCCTTTCTGAGGTCCAGCAGAAGGTAAACGGCGAAAGCTCGACGATCTTTCCTGTCCGACCGCAAGAAGCGACGAATTGCCTCTTCCGTCTCGTTGATGTCCTGCATGACCGCCGGTCCGCTTCTTCTGCATGTCGATGAACAGATTGGCAAAGTCCTGGATCTCGACCGGGAACCGGGTGAGAATGTTACGGTTCTCGCAACGTCTTCGTGCAGTTGCATGTTGCAACGCACGGTATGTCTGGCGCCACGACCGGCTGCGATGCGCGCTGGCGACACCCGCGATCATGTTGGCGCAACAAGTGGCCAAGCAGTGAAAAAGCGCGTAGTACGTAGTACTGACGGCCCGGCGAAGATCCGTTTCCAGAGGTCGTCCCACCATGCCCGAACCCGCCAGTTTTCTGGCGGTGCTGAGGAAATCACGCGCCTGCATCGTGCAGTTTTCGCTCCATGCGCGGCCACTCGGCCTTCGTGATGAACGACGGGCTGGGGAATTCCTCCACGCCAGCCTCGATCAGCTTCGGACGAATGCGCCTGATCAGGCCAGAGGTCCAACCCGGATCGAGAAGTTTCTGATCGCCGTCGAAGACGATCATGATTTGGAGATACGGATCTCCGCTTCCGTCTCCGTATTCGTCTATCGCCGGCATGACCAGAACGGGATCGAACACGAAATCGTCGGCGAAACGCTCCTCCAGCGTCTCCTTCACGATCTCTGCGATCTTCTCACGACGCTTCCGCTCCATCGTTCCATCTCCCGACGGGACCGATCCGCCCTGTCCGCAATTCTATCAGCACCGCGGGCGGCGACGCTCACCCGTCGTCGCGCCACAGCCGGAGCTGGTCCGGTTCGTCGATGCGGTCGCCGTACGCGAAGCGGTACAACTGGTAGAGCGCCTCGAAGTCGCTGCCCGACGCCGCGGCGGCGCCCTCCAGCGCGATGCCCGTGAACGCCTTCGACGGCGGCAGCACCTCCAGCACCGCTTCGAGCGCCGCGAAGAAACGCGGCTCGCGGTCGAGGCCGGCGGCGGCGAGCAGTTCGCGGGCGGCGGCGAGCGACCGTCCGCGCGCCGCGTGCGCGGCGTGGTGCACGGCGTCGATCATCCCCCTCGACCCGTCGGCCGGCCCCAGCGCGCCCGCCGCCGCGCGCCGCGCGCTGTCCCACAGGTGCAGGTCGCTGCCCTTCTTGCCCGCGACGCGGCCCACCACGCCGCCCTCCAGGTCGACGCCGACCGCGCGGGCCAGCCGCAGCGCTTCGTCGAAGGCGAACACGGGGGCCTTGAAGGCGTCCCACGCCAGCACGAAGAACGCCGTCGGCGCATCGAGGTCGTCGTCGGCCTTCACGTGCGTCAACTGGCTCAGGCGCCACCGCTTGACCTCGCGGCGCGCCGCGTCGAGCGCGTCCTCGGGGGTGACCGCGTACGGGTCCCGGGGCTCTTCGAACAGCACCCGCTGCCGCTGCCGGCGGCTGTCCGCCGGCTGCTGGCGCGGCGTGCCGCGGCGCAGCGGCCAGTGGCGCGAGAACTCTTCGAGCGCCGGCCCGAACGACGCCAGGTACAGGTCGACGCCGGTGATCCCCGCGGCCTGGAACGTCTCGATCCGCGCGCGGACGGCGCGCGCCACGCCCGGCTCCACGTCTTCCCAATACAACCCCGCGCCCTCGTCTCCGTAGGCCGGGCCGGTCTCGCGCACCGTGCGCGCGCCGCCCGCGCCGCGGGGGGCGGCGGTCGCGCGCGGACGGCAGACGAGGAAGATGGTGCTGTTCGCCGCCGCCTTGTCCTTGATGTGCAGGCTGCCCTCGGCCTCGGTGTTCACCGGCCACGACGCGGTGATGACGAAACCGGCCTCGATCAGTCCCGTGGTCAGCGCGTCCCAGGCGCCGGTCGCCTTGTGGGTGAACATCAGGGTCATGATGCCGCCGGGCCCGAGCACCCGCCGGCACTCGGCGAAGATGGCCGCCATCCGTTCCTGGTAGTCGCGCCCGGCCAGGGCCTTCGCGCCCGGCTGCCCCGCGAAGCGGGCCGGGTTGGCCACCGCTTCGTGCTCCTTGTCGGTCAGCTTCCGGCGGAAGAGTTCGGGGAAGACGTGGCCGGCCGTGCGCTTGAGCCAGACGTAGAAGAAGTCCGACAGCTCGGCGTACATCACGTTGTCGTAGTACGGCGGGTCCATCACCACCACGTCGACCGAGCCGTCGGCCAGATGGTCGAGGTCGTCGGCCGACTTGCACGTGATGGTGACCGGCGGCGTCGCGCCGTCGGGAACACTGGTGCTGGCCGCGGGACCGGCGGGACCCTCGGGCGCAGTGCGGGAGGTCACGGCCGGGCGGTCGGGCGCGGCGTGGGCGGCGGACGAGGCGGGACCGAGGGCGGGACCGGCGCCCGCGGCGGGATGGTCGGGCGCAGGGGAGACGGTGTGGACGGCCGGACCGTCTGGGGTGGAGCCGGCGGCGCCCACGGCCGGGCGGCCCGGCGCAGCGCGGGTGGCGGACGCTTCGGGCGCATCGGCGCCGGCGGCGGGCGGGTCGAACAGGCCGGGGAGCCCGCCGCCGCCGGCGTCCGGGCGGACGAGCGCGACCAGCTCGCGGATGCACTTGGCGGTCTGTCGGATCGCCCAGTCGTAGCCGAGGCCGGCGACCAGCGGGGCCATCTCGACGTACGACCACTTGAAGGAGAAGTCGTGGCGGTCGAACGTGCCGGCCACGACCTGCCGGCCGACGTGCCAATGGGTCAAGCGCGAGTTGTAGTCGCGCAGCTTGTCCAGGGAGAGCGCCAGATAGCCGTAGGCCGCCCGGCGCAGATCGTCCAGCCGGCCCGCCGCCCGGTCCGCGTCGAGCATCTCCCGGAACACCTCCGCGCTCGTCCCGTGGCAGAGAAGCTGCCGCGGCGAGAACAGGTCGCGCCAGAGCGGCATGCCGTACTGGATGGGCCGGTCGTCGTTCCCGTCTTCCGGGAAGCGCTCGCCCGGCACGACGTCGAACGCCTCCCACTCCGGCAGCTTCTCGGCCAGCCGCGCGCCGATCGCCGCCGCGTCGTCGTCCTCCGGCCGGGGCGCGCGGTAGCCGCGCACCCACTTGTCGCGCCCCCGCTTGCCCGCCTTCGTCCGGGTCTCGACCCGCCGCTTGAAGACCACCGCGTAGAGCTGCTCGCCCATCCGCCCCGCCTGCGCCTGCCGCTTGATCTCGCCGCCGTCGATCACTCGGCCGCAGTCTGCGTACGGGCAATGCCCGTCGCCGCGCGCCACCGTGCCCGGAAACTGCTCCCCGGCCGACCCGACGATCTCGAACGCGCAGACCCGGCCCGGCGTCCCCGGCCCGCCCGCGCAGTCCGGCAGCAGCCGCACTCCCGTCCCGTCCGCCGCCAGCCGCCAGTTCGGCGACAGCGGCGCCAGACCGTCGCAGTAAGGGCAGGTGACCGTGCGCGCCCAGAGGTAACCCTCAACGCGCACGCCAGCGGGCTCCACCGGGAAGACCCGTTCGTACTTCGGTTCCGCTCGGGCGATGAACTCGCGCGCCAAGTCGTCGAAATGCGTGTGCAACGACGAGCCGTGTACCCGTGGCCACTCGACCGTCGCCTTGAGAATCAGGGCGGCGACCGGGTTCAGGTCGTTGACGACGGCCGGGTACCCCAGCCGGTGGATCTCAATCGGAATGCTGCCACCTCCGGCAGTCGGGTCCAGGATCGTCAGGGTCTCCGGGTCTCCTCCGCAACTACACACCACCCAATGGCGATCGTCTCGAGTTGGCGTGTACGCGAAAGCGCGCTTGTAGCCATACGGATTGGGTCCGAGGTTCTCCTTCGTTCGCTTCGCTACGTCTAACCTGCGGCGCGTAGCCACCGGGTCGCCATGAATCCCGAGCACGTGCAGGAACCGCTCCCGGTCCGCGTCCTCCGGCAGCAGCGACGCCAGCACCGCCGCCCGCGACGCCACCAGCGGCCGGCGCACCCACCAGACGTGGAGGTAGTACGTCGGCGGCAACGCGGTCATGGACCGCCGCTCCCGCACGCTCTCCTCGCCGAGCGCCGCAATCGGCAGCCAGCGTTCGATCAGGCGGGTGTCGGGCATTGCTGGATTCTCGTCGAGCCGGTCGGCACGGACGACCGACTATTTTTAGTCAGATTCTAACACGCTACGACCAAAAGAAGCCAAGGATACTGACGATTGCACCGATGAGACCGAGAATATAATATAGCGGGTGTTCTTTCACCTTTTCCGTTAGCCAGACAACGTAACTTCCGTAAATTTCCCTTGGTTTAGCGTCGGTCGCCAGCGTATCTTCAACAGCGCGAAAAGCAATGTCAGAAATGATTTCAACCTTGCGGAGAATGGATCGATGCAATGCCACGTACTTTCCGTTTTCGAATGCCCTAGCCTCTTTTTCACCGTTGAGAAAATCGCGGGTACTGATGCCGTTCTTCTTGGTCAGCATTTCAAGGCGAGGGTGGCCTACGTAATTCACGCCATATGCTTCCGTGAGCACTCGCGCCAAGTCGAAGCGAAGTGATTCCGGAATCACGAAGGGGTCTTCACCATGAATCCTGAATCTATGTTCCAACGCTTCGAATCCATAGTTTGCATCCCGCATGTTCCAATGCAACCAGGTACAGTCCTCATGATTTCTCGCATAGTTGAAGAATTCCTCGAGCATCCTTTTCTCCAGTCTATCGTAATTGCCACCGATGTCTTCCCGCAGAACGCCTCCATTGTGTTCGGCGAGTTGGTGAATCGAAAAGGATTTCGCTTGGGCCGTCGTCCAAAAACATCAGTCAGTCGCTTCTTGGCCTCCCGATGGCGCGTTATCCTCGTCTCATTACCCATACGTCCCTCCTGCGCATTACAATACATGTGCGCATCCGTCACCACCGGATAATCTCCGTAGTTGCGCCGGTCAGTACCCCAGCCGCTTCCTTGCCAGCACATCGACATCTTCCTGTTCAGCATCTCGATCATAACTCCCGGCTATACGTTCGAGGCTGCGGGCGACATAAGGGTAGTCGAAAGCCAACCGTTGCGCCCACGCGCGATACTTGGCTGAAAGGTCTCGCTCTTGACTACCGCCTTCGTCCATGCTACGGGAATGGACACCGCGCGAGTTGTACACTCCGATTTCGAAACCAGACGCGATTTCCGGTGAGGCGATGGCTTCCATGACCTCGCAGACCGGCCCACAAGGCCACGAACCGTCTTCTCCGAAAGGCGCCCTCGACAACAGTTGACCGATGTTTCGGTCTCCGATTGCGGCCCGACTATGTTCAGAGCACAGGCGCTGAACTTCAGCGACCCACTGCCTCAGCGCGCGAACATCCACCCTGCCATCGGTGTCGGTGCCAGGTATGCGTGCAGCCCTCTCAAGCAATCGACATGCAGCGATAATCCGATAGTCGTCGTCGTCGTCAATGCGCCATTCGGGCGGATCCTGACCATTATCGCCACGCTTGAAGACGAGAGCAAGAACCTGCACGAAAAAACCAGGAGACTCGGCGAGTTTCCTTTCGAGATTACGAATCCCGTGCTCGCTACGGTGCAGCGCTTTGATGTATGCAAACTCGAGTTGCGCCATCTCGTCCACAGTGACACCCGGTCGGCCGTCAAGTGAATCCAGTGCCTTGGAAAGACAATAGGACTCAAAATCGTTCTCGGGCTCGGCCCGAACGCTCGCGACATCGGTCAGAAGACGTTTCAGGCGTGAAGTTTCGACCTTGTTCCAATCGAGTCCTGCTGCATGGAATGCGGCCCGTGGGCGTTTCGCTTCCAACAAGCGATCGATGACCTCTATCGTCTCGAATTCGGTGAACCGCGCTCTCTCCGGAAAGACCTCTAACCAGTACCGGTCTCGTACACGCGCGTCCTGTCGATCAAGGAGACGCCACGTTTCGTCGCGAAACGGGGCGCACTTGAAAAGGCGAATCCTATGCTTCACCGTTTCGGTCTCTGCAACGGTCGAGACAACCCTGACGCGAATGTCTTCGCCGATGCACGAAATGAACCCGTGCATGAATGCGTCCAGCTTCTCGGAGGTCTCGTCCTCAATAGACAGGCAGGTCTGGAGAATGTCGACGGCCGCCTGTGGGGCGGTTACGCAACGAGCTGCATACTCACCGATCGTCTGTCCGTGACCGTCAGCCAACAGCGCAAAAACACCGTCGGTTCCGTTCGACGCCCAAATCTCCGCCATCGTCACTGCACGACGTTCGTGAATCCGCTCCTCCTGTGCTTTCCAATCGATGTTCCCGTCGCTTTCTTCGTCAACGGACGTCTCCCCTCCTGCATCAGCAAAGAGACAGGCATGGCGCAAGACCGGATCGCTCGGAGCAAGTTTCTCGAAGATTTCGCGCGCTCTGTCTATCGTCGCAGCGTCGAGACCCCAGCGACGGCCCCACCGAATCGTACAACGAATACGTTCGCGCAACTTCGCTTTCGTCTTGCTGTCAGTTTCAGTCTGTAACCAGCCATCGATGAGGTTCCATACAGATCGCCTGTCCTGGTCGGCCATACGATCGAGACTCTCGACCAGATCGCCAAGCGTCGTTTCATCGTGCGACCCCCATGCAAGTGCAAGATCGAGCGCCTTACGGCTAAACTCGTACCGTTCCCTGCCACTCACTCCCCGACCTGCGCCTGCGGCATCGTTCCGCCAGCGGGGTCGGTCGCTTGGAAATGCGACCTGCGGACGAGGTTCGAACTGCTGGACGCAGATTTTCCATCCAATGTCGGGGAAGCGCCGACAGAACGTCTCGAGCGCCTTGATTCTACCGTCTATCGGCGCAGCCGTCTGGGGTAGCCATGAGCGGAAAACGGCGGACAAGCTGTTAATAGGCTTGTTCACCAAGTTGTCGTCGATCTTCGTTTGCGAGAGTCTGGCGAGGATTAGCACGACGCGCATGAAAGTCGTCGGATTCCAGGCCAGACGCTCCAGCGCCCAAAGAACACCGGTTCGCGCCGGACTATCGAAAACGCTGGCGCCCGCCGGCCTCAGAAGCGCCCGCAAGGCAGGTGTTGGCCGTGCGAGATCTTCTTTGAGTAGCGCGAGAAACTCGTCCGGAGCGGCTTCCGCGTACCCGGGAAGTTCTCGGTCGTGTGCTTGCAGTCTGTCACTCGTCAAGGGCGTGAGCAGGCGTTTGACGAGCATGGCGACGAGCGCCGCGGCGTCGATGCCGAGGCGTTCCCGGAACAGGGCGTTCCCGTGAACCGCCAGCATGATCAGCGTTTCGCATATGCCCGTCCGCAACGCACTGGAATGATCGCGCACCTTGCCGCGCAGTCCGGCGGCCCAACGTTCATGTTTCGGGAGTTCCAGCGCCGGATCGGCCTCGGACAGGACGTACTCGGCGAAGTCCACGAAATCGGTAACGTCCTTCTCCGTCATCCACTGACTGATGGCGAAGAAGGCATCTATTTTCGAGACCACTCCACGGTGCTGGCCAACGCACCAGACCGGGCAGTCATCTTGTCGAAGCAGGTCGGCGAGGCTCTCCTCGACCTGCTGATACTCGCGATCCGCAAGTGCCGCGAGTACGTCACGATCCGCCTTCGATCCGTAGTGCCATGCACCGACCAGGACCATCGGAATCAGACTTCGTGCGACGTCCTTGTCTCCGGCCCAAGGCGGCGTCATGATCGCCCCGATCGGCGACAACCGCCGCCGCAGTACGGTCGGCGATCGGCCGGACTCCGTCGCCAGCCGATCGACGCGTTCCGGGCCGATGCCCATGTCGGCAAGGGCGTTTTCGAACGCGGCGTGGCCAAGCAGTTCAACAGCGACGTCCGGCTCCCGATCGACCGCGTTGCGGGGCCGCACGACGACACAGTGACGCTTGCGGTACTGGGTGACGATCTCGCGTTCGGACTCCTCGTTGCACACGATCGGAATGAACGGAGCAGAGGAGTCCGCCAAGGTCCTCAGTGTGCTCGCAGATTCGAAAACGACCGCGCGATCGCCGGCGTCGGCGGGCGCATCTTCGTGTCGCAGCAGGCACGCGAGGAACGCGACGGCTTCCTCTCTGGAGTCGGCGGCGACACTGAAGGGGCGATCGCTCGGCGCTTCCAGCCACTTCTTGAACACTGTCAGGTGGGTGTCGATGGATGGCGCGAAGATCTTGGCGGTCAGCGGCGGATCGCTCCCCCTGGCCCATCGATCCCAGAATTGATCGAGCGTCTCGAAGCCGTCCGTGGGAACGTCCAGTTCCCCGGCGAGCCAGATACGCGGCGCGATCGTCGTCTCCAGCCACTGCTCCAGATCGCTCGCATCGAACGCCTTCACTGCCTTCCACTCGCCGGTAGCCTCCTTGTCGCGAACCCATCCGGCCTTGCCCTCCCAGTTGCGCGGCGTGACGAACACGAAGGCGCACTCCGCCCGTTCGGATGGGGAGAACTTCTTCAGGCGCGCCTGGTAATCGCATTCGGCTTTCGCAGCGGGACGCTTTTCGACGCTGAACTCCCACCCCGACCTGCCTTCCGGCACCCACGGCGCCGCGGCTCCTGCTTCGACCCATCCGTCCCAGCCGGGGCGCTGGGCGTTGTCGTAGCCGGGAAAGTCCACGTGGCGCAAGTCGCGGCCGGTCGAGTGGATCAGGCGGCGCAGAAGGACGGGCAGGTGCTCGCGAGCTCGGATCTTCTGTGCCCATTCGGTGATCTGCCAGGCCTTGATGGTCAGAAATCCCGGCACGTACGTGCCGACAGGCACGGCCCGGTCCTCGACACGCCGGCGATCCCGATCGGACGCGGCCTGAAGTTCAAGCAGTTTCGCCCTGTCCGCGCCGAACGTTCCTGCCATCCGAAGGGCCATCTCCTGCGACAGCGCCGCCCTGCCGTTCAGGAGATTCGACAGCGCCGGCCGGCCGACGCCCAACCTCCGGGCGGCTTCGGTCACGGTCATCCCCGGCGGGATGACCTGCTGCCGGATGAAGCTCCCGACGCCCGTGGAACGATTCGTTGGCTTGACCATGACGCGAATTGTATCGTGACGCGCGACAGACGTCAAATCCGGCAAGTCGGGGAGCGCGGGGGCGTGTCGATGCCGGGCTGAACAGGGCGACGGCAGGCGACGGCCGTCGGGCCGACCGGCGATTCCGTGTAACGGGGCAACGGCAGGCGACGGCGTTCGCGGCGTGGCTGGCGGCCGTCGGGTCGACCGGCGATTCCGTGTGTCGCGCGTCGGCGACGGCGCGGCGCAGGCCGGCCCGATTCGCGGTAAACTGACCTGTCTCCACGCGGTCTCGGTTCCGGGCCACGAGGCGGCGGCGCGGGAGCGCGACGGACGGGACCACGACGGACGGACCACGGGAGCAACATGGCGCGGAGCGACCTCCTCGTTTCGCTCGTCAAGGCCGGATCGAGCGGCGACACCGCGCGGGCGCGGACCGTGGCCGAGGCGATCATCGCCGAAGAACGGACCAAGCGCCACAACGTCCTGGCCGACCGGCTGACGGACGCGATGCGGGTCAACGGCGCCGGTTCTCCCGCCGCGTTCGTGGACCCCGGCCAGCGGCAGCACCGGCGGTTCCTGCTTGAGCTGACGCCGCGGAAGCGGCTTGCGGATCTGGTCCTGACCGCCGCCGCCCGCCGGGCCTGCGAGGAACTGATCGAGGAGCAACACCGAGCGTCGGTTCTGCGCACCCATTCGCTCGAACCGCGCCATCGCGTGCTGCTCGTCGGGCCACCGGGAAACGGCAAGACGTCGCTCGCCGAAGCGATCGCGGAAGCCCTGTCGGCGCCGTTCTTCGTCGTGCGGTACGAGGCGCTGATCGGCAGCTTCCTCGGAGAAACCGCCTCACGTCTCAAGCGTGTGTTCGACTACGCCCGGACGACGCCGTGCGTCCTGTTCTTCGACGAGTTCGACGCCGTCGGCAAGGAACGCGGCGACGTTCACGAGACCGGGGAAATCAAGCGCGTCGTGTCTTCCCTGCTCATGCAGGTCGACGAGCTGCCGAGCTACACCGTGGTCGTCGCCGCCACCAACCACGCCGAGCTGCTCGACCGGGCCGCCTGGCGACGCTTCCAGGTGCGTCTGGCGCTCAATTCGCCGACGCGCCGCGACCTGACCGCCTATCTGGCCCGTTTCGCCGACTCGCTCGACGAGCCGCTGGGCCAGGCACCCGCGGCGATTGCGAAGCGGCTCGGCGCGGTCAGCTACGCCGAAGCCGAGGAGTTCTGCCGAGACGTGCGCCGCCGCTCGGTGCTGGCGACGGGCCAGGAGGCGCTTGAGGCGATCGTCGCCGAGCGGCTGAAGCTCTGGAGGGAACGGGCGCGAGCTTCCGCGGACGGAGAAACGACGCATGGCGGAGTTCCCGCTGCTGCCGGTGCCGGCACCGGTACGTGATCGACGCCCGAGTGGACCGCGAGGCGGAAGCAGCCCCCGTCTGCCGGGTCGAGCCCGGCAGGGCGAACGGCTCCAACCCGTCTTTCAGCGTCTGCGGGACGTGTTCGAAGCCGACCGCGATCCCGTCACCCTGCAGGACGATCCAGCGGAAATCGCGCCCGAGCGCGCGCTCGTGCTCGACGTGGCAGGCGGGATTGACGACTTCTACCGAGCAGCGCAGCGCATCGACGGCCTCGAATACCTCGGCGACGAAGAGACCGAGTTCGATGCGGACCAGGACTTTGCCGAACTTGATACCCGAAAGGGGCGAGAAGGTAAAGACAGGGCCGACAAGCCGGTCGTCGGCCGACTGTACCTGGCGATGCCCGACACGCGGGCGCTCCAAGAACTGCTGCGGCTATGGGATCGCTATCAGGGCGGCGAGTCTCCGCCTCCGGGCTTCGCTCCATGGTTCGACCTGTTCGGCCGCCTCCGTCAGCTTCGGGCATGGGGACCGCCGGATCGTGTTCCCGACAGCACGATTTCATGGATCGAGGGGGAACTTGAAGCGCGAACGGATTCCATACGGGTCGAAATCGAACTCTGGAGCTACCAGAATGACCAGCGCCGTCGCCGATCCGCTTCGCGTTTCGAACAAGCCGTCGACACCGCCGACGGCAAGATCATCGCCAGGGCGTCGATTCCAGAGATTGCCTACGACGCAGCTCTGATAGATCTGCCGCGGGCCGAGGTACGGCGGCTAAGGAACCGCAAGGATTCGCCGATCGCGATCTGTGACGACGTCATGCTCATTCGACCACAGTCGACCGCCCAGTTCCCCATCGCCGTCGACGCCCTCGGCGCCGGTGGAACGGTCGAACCTGCGCCGACAGACAGCGGGCCACCGATCGCGGCCCTGTTCGACGGCGTGCCAGTGCTGGGGCACCGCCTCCTGGACGGCCGCGTGAGGTTCGACGACCCTGACGACATCGAAGCGATCAGCGTTGTCGCAGAGCGGCGCCACGGCACCGAAATGGCGTCCTTGATACTTCACGGAGATCGCAACGTCGCCGGGTCTTCGCTACAACGTCCGCTCTACGTCCGCCCCGTCCTGTACGCGCCGGGCGGCGGCGTTCCCGAGCGGACGCAGCCGGATCGTCTGCTGATCGACACGATCTACCGAGCCGTCCTGCGAATGAGAACCGGCGACCCGGAGGGGGAAGCCACGGCGCCGGAAGTCTTCCTCGTCAACTTGTCACTCGGAGACCAGAACCGGCCGTTTACCGGGCCGATGAGTCCTTGGGGGCGACTCCTCGACTATCTGGCCGATCGGTTCGGCATCCTGTTTCTCGTCAGCGCGGGGAACGTCAGCGACCCGTTGCCAGTACCGGCGTTCAACGGGCTGGCCGATCTTGAGCAGGCCACACCCGGCGATCGCGAACGAGCTGTCTTCGAGGCGCTGGCCCTGCAGCGTTCCCATCGCACGCTGCTCTCGCCGGCGGAAGCACTGAACGTGATCACGGTCGGCGCTTGGCATGAAGATGCCGTCGGCGCCGCCAATCACCCCAGCAGTCTGGTGTTCGCACCATACGAAGACGATCCGGGACCGAACATCACGTCCGCCCTGGGCCTCGGACATCGCAAGGTCGTCAAGCCCGACATCTTCATGCCGGGAGGTCGCGAGCCCTTCAGTTTCAGCAACGTGGGCGGAAGCGCAGGACTGCGCATTCGATCTGCCGAGCCCGGCCGGCTCTTCGGTCTGAGGGCCGCCATCCCGAACGCGGACGGACGCCTTGACCAGGAAGGATTGACCGCGGGGACGAGCGCGGCGACGGCGCTCGCAACGCGCGATGCGCACCGACTGTTCGACGCGCTGATGGACGAAGACAACGGAGCGATACTGTCCGGTGGGGCGCCGGAATACTACGGCGTCATGATCAAGGCGTTGCTTGCGCACCGTGCGCACTGGGGCGCCAAGGGTTCGTTGCTCGACGAGCTCTACGGACCAAAGGGCCGGGGAAAGCACGTTGAACGCAAAGACAATATTGCCCGTGTCCTCGGTTACGGCCGACCGCTCGTCGAAGAAACGATGACGTGTGCAGCAAACCGGGCGATCCTGGTTGGCTACGGATCAGTTACCCCAGATGGATCGGCCAACCTGTACCGGGTACCGTTGCCGGTCAGTCTGGAACGCGTCACCGAGCCCCGCTCCATCACGATGACACTCGCCTGGTTCTCGCCCGTCAACGTTCGGCATCGCGCGTACCGTCGAGCGAAACTGGAAATCCAGCCGCTCGACTTCAAGACCAGTGCTGGCGTCAGCCGCGTCCCCGAACAGCCATCGGACAAATCAGTGCCGCGCGGGTCCCTGTTCCACGTCCGCTACCATGGCAGCGATGCCGTGTCGTTCGTCGATGACGGGCATATCCAATTCCGCGTATATTGTCGAGAGCAAGCCGGTCCGCTCGATCGGGGAATTCGGTACGGCTTGGCGGTGACTATCGAGGCCGGCGAGGGCATTCCGGTGTACCAGGAAGTCCGGCAGCGCCTCGGAATCCAACCCCGTCCGTAACGCCAATGGACGACGACCATGAAGACGAAGCAGACCGACCCGATCATGGCTGAAGTCCGCGCCATCCGGCAGGCGTACGCCGCGCGGTTCGACTATGATGTGGACGCGATCTTCAGGGACGTTCGCGCCAGACAGAAGGCGTCCGGGCGAGACTACGTGCGGTTGTCGAAACGTCCTGTCGTCTCCGCAGGCGGCGACCAGCGCGACGCCCCGACACCGGACCGCGAGTAGCTCCGGCTCGCTTCGCGCCCGCGGCGCCCCAGGCAGACCGTTCGGGGTAAATCCCTGCGATCCCGGCGGGCGATCCCTACACGTCTCCCACATCTGGTTCCATCATCGCCGATGCCCCTTCACAGGACGCCATCATGCCTGACATGCTGTCCAAGCTCGGCCTCGCCTTCAATCCGTTCGAGCCGGCGGCGTCCGGCCCGCCCGTCGGAATCGCGATCTCGCCTCCCCGGCCCCTCGCCGACCGGTTGAGCGGTTTCGTCGAAACCGGCCGGCGCGCGCGCGGACCGAAGGTCCTCGTGATCCTCGGCGACTACGGGACCGGCAAGACCTGCCTGCTTCGATGGCTGCACGGCGGCCTGCTTCCCGACCAGCGGATCAGGCCGTTCTACTTCGACAATCCGGGCGTGCACTTCTACGATCTCGCCAACGCGCTGTTGAGAACCATCGGCCGCAAGGACTTCGCCAAGTTCATCTGGGAGTTCGCCGGTCCGCACCTGTCGACGCCGTATGATCGGAATCTCTTCCGGCAAAGCTTCAACGAATATCTGATTGCCGAGAGTCGGCCGCGACGCGGAGACCGTCAGGACGCGGTGGAGCCGCTCCAGAAGGCAATCATGTCCGCGAACGTCACGTCGGACGAGGAGATTGCCCACTGCCTCGCCCGAATCGTCACCGACGCGGTGCGGAAACCCTACTTCGAATATCGCGATTTCCTGCCTTCCAAGACCGACAGCCTGGTCGCCGAGGCCGCCGAAGCCCCGTACTTCGGTGCGATTCTCACGATGTTGGCCCGTGGATCCGGCGCCGACGCGATCGCGTTCCTGATCGACGAATTCGAGGAAATCGGCTTGCAGAAGAGACCGACCAAGCGCGTGGTCCACGACTATCTGTCTACCTTGAATCGCCTCGTCCACCTCACCCGGCAACAAGACGACCACTTCTGGCTCTTTCTCTCCATGACTCGCGATACGTATCGAACGACGATGGAGTTCGAACCCGCGCTGGTAGAACGCTTCGCCACGCAAGACAGCGTCTTGCGCATCGAACCCCTTCACAGGCACGACGCATTGACGCTGATTCAGTCTCGCCTGCGCGCGGCCCGACATCGAAACTCGACGAGCGGCGGCAGCGACAACGGAAGCACGCTCTTTCCGTTTCCCGACGACGTTCCATTCCGCTCCAGAACTCGTTCGAATCCCCGACGTCTCGTCAAGGCCTGTTCCTCCGCCATCTCCGCCGCCAGCGAAGATACCACGCTGCCGTTCTCGACGGATTACCTGAGGAAAGTCGAAGATCGGCTGTTCGCCATCGAAACTGACACGGTCCCGAGCGTCACAAATCGATAGCGAGCGACAGTTCAGTTCTTCGCGCGACGGCGCGACAGTTCTTTGCGAAGATCTCGGGCGACTTCTTCGATTTCCCGCGCCACCCGGGACTCGATTCCGAGCTCCTCTCCCAACGCCACCAAGAGAGGCTGCGCCCGGCAGGTCACGGCGCGAGCGCCCGCGCCATGTCTTCGGCCCACGCCCGAGCATCCCGCAGATCGGCTTCCGTGAGCGCCGGCAGGTCGCGGAACACGATTCGCGATACGCGCTTCCTGGCTCCCGTGACCGAGCGCTCGTCGCCGATCACCCATCGGAAGATGCTCCCTTCGCGGATGCGCTCGGCGTCGCGGTCCGAAATCTGGTCCAGCGGGATGGTCGCTTCTTCGTCTTCGTGTTCCGATCCGGCCGTCAAGTCGATCAGGCGCGCCACGAAGTCGGTTTCTCCGATCTCGACGACGTAGCCTTCCCACTCCTGCAGCGCGTGGAAGGTCGCCTTCGGCGCCCGGCGTTCCGGCAGGGACATGACGTGAACTCCTGAAACTCAGACCCACGCCCGCGGTTGCTCCTCGAGCACCCGTTCCGCGATCGGACCGAAGTAGCTCCGGCTGGTCGTGAAGAATCTGCGCAGCCGGATGCGCTTCACGCCGACCCGCCTTTCCCGCCGAGCAACTCGCGGCGCCGTATCTCGACGTCCGCCCTGTCGAGGGCCGGGTCATCGGGTGACAACGCGTTCAACTCGCGCCTCAGCGCCAGCGCTTCGTCCGATTCGCCCCGGCCGTCGCCGATGAGGCGCCGGTAGCGGGCCAGCTTCCGGGTGAAGGCGTTGTCGGGCCGCTGGTCCACGCCCATCACCGCCGACAGCACGTCGCCCGCCTCGGCGCCGTAGGTCCAGCCGGACGCCGATCCGGCGACGATGCGGCCGTCCTCGCGGGCGAGATGAACGACGTGCCGCGGTTCGACGGTGGTCAGCACCTGCGGGCTGTGGGTGGAGACGATGAACTGGGTGTTCGGGAACGTCCGCCGCAGGTCGTTCAGGATGCGCTGCTGCCACGACGGGTGGAGATGCAGCTCCACTTCGTCGATCAGCACCACCGCCTCCGACTGGAGCGGGTCGTCCAGGTGCGGGTTGCCCTGCGCCATGCGCCGCGCGAGATCGGCCGCGAGCGCCAGCACGGCCCGTTGTCCGTCGCTCAACTGGCTGATCTCCAGCGTGTTCGCGCGCCCGTCGTCCCGTTTTACGGCGACCAGAAAGCGTAGTGGCCGCACGTCGATACGGGGCTCCGACACGCCGTCGAGCATCGAGGAGATCGCGCTTCGGACCGCGGACAGGTCCTTTCGGCGATGGTCGAAGTCGCGCCGTTCCCTCTGTTCCCGCAGTTCTTCGTCCTCTTTCACATGGAACCACTGAAGCAGTTGACCGTATTTCGCGCGCGCCGACAACGCGCCCTCCAGCGCCGCGTAGCGAGGAAGACGCCACCGCTCGGCGGCTCCTCGATCCGCGGGCGCTGTATGCGGCGGAACGTCACCGCCGCCGCGCCAACTCTCCGGAACGTCGAGAACGTCCCGATCGGTATCGTAGTACGCGACCACGGGCAGATCGACAGGCGGATTCGCTTCGCGGTCCGCGCGGACGATCCGGGACAGCTTGTCGTTCAACCGTTCGAATCCCCGGATCACGGTTTCCGGGGCTTCGTTCTCCGGGCCGTACTCGCGCTCCCGCTTCCAGGCGAGTTCGTCGGTGGCCGCCACGTCGACCTGCACGAACGACTCGCCGGCTCGGAGGTCGGTGTCGAGGAAATCGATTCCTGAAATCCCGGGCAGGAGATCGGGAATGGCGCCCAGCCCGACGGCGATGGCGCTCAGGACGCTCGTCTTGCCACACGTGTTGTCGCCATGAAGAACCGTCAGCGCCGGGTCGAGCGGAAGCCGGAGGTGCTTTATCGCCCGGTAGTTGTCGATTTCGACGGCTTCCAGCTTCATGATCGCGCCTCCCGCCGGGGCGGCTCGGTCAGCAGCGTCCGCAGCGCGGTCAGCACGCGGCGGGGGCGGGGGCGGTGCATGGCCATGCCGAGCCAGTAGGCGGCCTCTTCGCGGCCCATCGCCTCGATGCCGTCGGCCACCGCCCGCATCTTGTCGCGGCTGCGCATCGGGGCGAGGGCGCGGAACAGGAGGCCGAGCGTCAGGGCGAGGTCTTCGGTGAGCGCGTAGCCGCGGGTCAGGCGGCGGGCGGGCGAACCGGGCCGGACGCCGGCGCGGGCGAGGCGCTTCGCCACGCGGTGCTCCACGAGCTGCAGGTTGCGGCCGGCGAGGCGGGCGAGGCGGGTGGGCGCCGCGACGTGGGGGGTGGCGGGGGCGGGCATCTGCCAGATGGCGTACTCGGCGTCGACGGGACCGCGGCGGCGCACCCGCAGCTCGTAGCGGGGCGCCGAGGCCGGCGTCTCGACCGAGGCCGCACGTTCGAGCCGGGCCATCACGCCGCCGCCGCGTACGCCGTCGCCGACACGTAGGCGGCTCCTCCCGCGAAACGGGACACGCGCTCGGTGAACTTCTCCGCCGCGCCGCCGGTCATCGCCAGCCCCTCGGCGAAGGTCAGCTCGAAGCCCGCCTCCAGGTTCCGGGCGCTCGCGTCGCGCAACTGCGGTTCGAGGAACTCGCGCACCGGCTGGGCGTCGGCGACCGGCCCGCGGAACTCGATCTGGAACGAGCCGCCGTCGCGGGTCTCGTACCCGCCGGCGAGGGTGACCACCCGCTCGGCCCCCTGCACGGCGCCGACGCTGCCGAGGAGCCGGAACGCGTCGCCGGCCTCGAACATCCGGATCGTCAGCCGGCCGATGCGGTCGAGGCCGCGGCCGCGCGCCTGCTCCCAGATCTGCGTCAGCGCGTCCCGGAGCACGCCCTCGGCCGTCAGCGCATCCGGCGGCGGGGGCGGAATGACGGGCGGGTCCGGGTCCGGTTTCGGGAGCGGCGGCGGCGGGGGCGGAGGCGGGTCCGGGCCGTCCGGCTTCTTCCGCGGCCACAGGCCCCGGTTCCTGGCGAACGCCATCGTGAAGACGACGGACTGTTCGTCGATCACGACGTCGGCCGACGGGTCCCCGGGGCCGAACAGCAGGTCGCCGCGCCGGTAGACGTACTCGCCCTGCTCGATCCCCAGACGGACCCCGCGGATGAAGACGTCGTCGCCGACGAGCATCGGCAGGCCCGGGTCGCGCCGGAACTCGTTGCGCAGCGCTGCGGTCGTCATCTCGCCCTTCCTGAGCGGCGTCCGGTCGCGCACGTAGGCCGGGGAGTCGGGCTCGTCCTCGGCGTAGCGCAGCTTGGCGAGGCCGGCGAGCGCCCGTGCGACGTGCCGCTGGCCGGCGCCCGGCTGGTCCGAGGTCGAGTGCGCGTCGATGGCCGAGTGGGCCAGATCGACGTCCGCCGTCTCCATCCGGTGCCGCGACGGATAGAAGACGTGCCGGTAGCACTGCTGGATGGCGAGCGCCAGCTCCTGCTCGGACCGCGCCTCGAGCTCGAGCACCTGGGCGCGCTGGTGCTCGGCGAGGGGGGCGAGGCGCTCCGGCTTCCGCAGTTCCCGCAACGCCAGCCGGCGCGTCGCGTGCCGGCGCATCTCCGCCTTCCGCCCGTCGTCGGCGGCCAGGAAGACGACGTGGTTCCGCAGCATGCGCAGGGCCGAGCCGTCGGAACCCTTGCGCAGGTAGAGCCGCCGCACGAGATCGGGGACGTGTTCGGCCGCGCCCACGGCCACCGCGTCACAGGCCAGCACGACCAGTTTGGGCCGGCCGGCGCCCACGTCGTCGGGCACGTCGAAGGGGCCGCCGGGGAACTGGACGAGGTCGAACACGCCGCCCCGGAATATCTGCCCGATGCCGTCGTTCAGGGCGGCGCGGGCCTCGCCGGAGTCGACGTTCTTCTCTTCGCGGCGGATGATCTGCGTGAGGTTCGCTTCCGCGAGGAACCGCATCGGCGCGCCCGGCCGGTCGTCGAGATAGGCCGACTCGCGCACGAACTCCTTCCGCGCCTCTTCGATGAAGCTCAGGTCCGACCCCGGACCGAGCATCGAATAGCGCAACTGCTCGGGCGACAGCCCCTGGAGCGGTTCGTTGAACGCCAGGGTGTGCATGAAGACGGTGCGCGCCACGTAGGCGGCGTACGGCGGCAGGCCGACGTGGCGCCGGGCGTCGATCTCCTGCGCCAGGGCCGGCGCGCCGCCGGCGCCGGCCACGTCGTTGGCGACGGCCGGAACGTAGCGCGACTGCTGGAGGCGGGTGACCAGCTCCTGCCGGACGGGCTCGCAGCCGGGGTCGACGTGGTGCAGGTGAATCGCGGCGGCGTCGGCCGGGCGCGTCTCCCAGAGATGCGCGATGGTGCGGGCCAGCAGCCGGAGCATGCCGCGCACGCGCTGGAAGGTCTCGAGCGTCGCGGTCTTCGACGTCAGCGTCTGCAGGACCTCGGGGTGCAGCGGATAGCTGGCCCGGAAGCGCGCGGCGGTCTCGGGGCGGTTCGCGTCGGCGGCGATGGCGTCGCGCTGCGCCGACCACGCGGCCTGGTAGGCGGCGACGGCCTCCCGCGCGGCGGCCTCGTCGATGAACTCGAACAGGCGCCGGCGCAGGACGTGGGCCGTCTCGTCCTCCTCGGTCGGGTTGAGCAGCGTCGCCTTGCGGGCCGAGACGCTCTCGGCCTCGGCCATCCGGTCGGCGATGAACTGGTTCTCGGCCGAGTACGCGTCCACCGCCCGGCCCTCCTTGCCGACGGCGAGCGTGTAGACGAGCGCCGCGCGGGGCGTGGCCTCCACGGCCTTGAAGAGCGACGTCAGGAACGCCGTCAACTGGTCGCGCGCGGCGTCGGCCTGCCGCACCTTGCGGAGATACACCGAGAGCTCGTCGAGCAGGACGAGCGCCGGTCCGCCGCCGAACAGCTCGCGCAGCGTGTCGGCGCCCGGCGCGACGCCGCCCGTGTCGCTGTTCCGCACGCGGTCGTAGCCCGCCCGCCCGGCGAGCGCCCAGGCCAGCTCGCCCCACGGAGTGTGGGCGCGGACGCCTTCGCCCATCGTGCGCCGTTGGCGGGGTCGGCGTTCTCGCCGTCGAAGGCGGCGAGGCGCACCGGCCCCCGCGGCGCGAGCGCCGGGTCGATGAACTCGTCCATGCCCGCCACCGCCGGCAGCCCCCGCGCCGCGTGCGCCAGCGCGATCAGGCCGTGCGTCTTGCCGCCGCCGTACGAAGTGTCGAGGCGGAAGATGGCCGCCGCCTCGCCCCCCGCGCCGCTCAGGCGCCGGCAGACGTTGGCCAGCAGGTTCCGGAGACCGCGGGTCGGATAGGTGTTGGCGAAGAACCGGGCGGGGTCGACGTACTCGGGGCTCCCCTCGCCGTTGACGACCTGCGCGAGGTCGGCGGCGAAGTCTTCCGCCACGGCCCCGCGCACCACGTCGGGGCGCGGGCGGCACGTATCGAAGATGGTCCGGATGCTCACCGGTCCCCCGGAATCGGCGCGCACGGCGCGGTTCCCTGTCCGCCCGCGCGGCCGTCGTTCAGCGCGCGCCCCGCGGCGACCTGCGCAACCCGGCAAGGCCGCGCGTTCCTCCTCGCCCCCGCGGCCGGTGCGCCATCCGCCCGGTTCAATCGCGCGGGCGCGTGCGGCGGCGCTCGATCACCTTTTCCTGGTGCTCGCCGACGACGACGCGGTCGACGTAGATGCCGGGCGTGTGGACGAGGTGGGGGTCGATGGCGCCGGCGGGCACGATCTCCTCGACCTCGGCCACCGTCACCCGCCCCGCCTCGGCCATCGGCGGGTTGAAGTTGCGGGCGGTCATCCGGTACACGAGGTTGCCTTCCCCGTCGGCCTTCCACGCCTTGACGAGGGAGACGTCGGCGCGGAGCGCGGTCTCGAGCACGTACCAGCGGCCGTCGAACCGGCGGGTCTCCTTGCCCTCGGTGAGGGGCGTGCCGTAGCCGGTGGGCGTGTAGAAGGCGGCGATGCCGGCGCCGCCGGCCCGCATGCGCTCGGCCATGGTGCCCTGCGGGTTCAGCTCGACTTCGAGGATTCCGTCGAGGAACTGCCGCTCGAACAGCTTGTTCTCGCCGACGTAGCTGGCGATCATCTTGTCGATCTGGCGGGTCTCCAGCAGCAGGCCCAGCCCGGCGCCGTCGACGCCGGCGTTGTTGCTGACGCAGGTCAGGCCCTTCACGCCGGAGTCGCGCAGCGCCAGCACGAGGCTCTGCGGCACGCCGCACAGCCCGAACCCGCCGACCATCAGGGTCATGCCGTCGTGGAGGAGCCCGTCGAGGGCCTCCTTCGAGCCCGGATACACCTTCCTGCTCATGCCTGCCCCGCCCCGATCGCCGCCCGGCCGGCTACTCCTGCCCCTTCATGGGGCCGTCGGGGACGCCCGCCCCGCGGCGGACGCAGCGCGCGAGGTTCGACATGTCCTCGTCGCCGAAGCCCTGGGCGATCAGGCCGTCCTCCAGGGTCGCGACGAGGCTGGCGACGTGCGCCGGGACCTGGAACGCGCGGGCGGTTTCGAGGGCGATGCCGAGGTCCTTGCGGTGCAGGCGGGTCCGGAAGCCGAGCGGATAGGTGTCGTTCAGCATGTTCGCGGACCGGTTCTGGAGGATCCACGACCCGGCCACGCCGCCGCCGATCGCCTCGACCACCTTCTCGGGGTCGGCCCCGGCGCGGTGGGCGAGGGTCAGGGCCTCGCCGAGCGCGAGGAACGTGCCGGCGATGGCCACCTGGTTCGCCACCTTCGCAATCTGCCCCGCGCCGACGCCGCCGATGCGGGTGATCTTCGCGCCCAGGACCTCCAGCACCGGCTTCGCCCGCGCGAAGTCGGCCTCGCTGCCGCCGCACATGATGGAGAGGGTGCCCTTGACGGCCCCCTCCGAGCCGCCCGAGACCGGCGCGTCGACGTAGCCGACGCCCTTCTCGCGGAACCGGGCGGCGACGTCGCGGGTGGCGGCGGGCGCGATCGACGAGCAGTCGATGACCAGCCCGCCCGCCCGCAGGCCGTTGACGGCCCCGGTCTCCGGGTCGAGCAGCACGCGTTCCACGTCGGGGGTGTCCGAGACGCAGGTCAGCACGACGTCGGCGCCGCGGGCGGCGGCGGCGGGGCTCTCGGCGCGGCTCGCGCCCTCGGCCGCCAGCGGCTCCTCGCGCTCGCGCGTGCGGTTGTGCACCACGACGCGGTAGCCGGCCTTCAACAGGTTCCTCGCCATCGGGGCGCCCATGGTCCCCATTCCGATGACCGCGATGTTCATGGGTGACTGTCTCCTTCGGACGGTGGATTTTCGACGGGTCCGGGCCTCGCGTGCACGATGCCCCGGCCCGATTGCGGCCGGGTCGTCAGCAGGGCCAGCAGCTTCTTCCAGTAGCGGAACGACGGCCGGTAGGCGACCTCCACCGAGCCGAACCCGGCGGAGCGCAGCATCTCGGTCAAGGCGGTCATCGTGGGGATGCCGCACAGGTCGTGGGTCTGCTCGTCGGCCCGCTCGTCGCCGGGAAAGAACGGCACCAGGGGATACCGCTCGTGGATGAACGGCAGCAGGACGTGCGTCTCGCAGATCAGCAGCCGTCTCGTCACCCGGGCGATCCGCTCCAGCGCGGCCAGCGGATAGCGCAAATGGTAGAACACGCCGAGCAGCAGCACCAAATCGAACTGCCCGAGGCGGCCGGGGTCGAGGTCGTGGACGTCCAGACGCTCGTACTCCACCCGCGACCCGAGACGCGCGCGGGACGCGAGGAACCCGTCCATGCCGTGGCGGTCCCAGGCGAAGCGGTCGACGGCCAGCACCCGGTCGGCCCCCCGCCGCTCGCACTCGAACGAGAAGTACCCGTGCCACGCCCCGACGTCGAGCACGCTCCACCCGGTGAGGTCGGCGGGAATGCCCAGCAGCCGCAGGCGGCGCCGGAACCGCCGCCGCACCCGCCACTCGCGCGACGGCGGCGACGCGCCGGGGTCGGGTTCGGCGATGTACTGGTGGGGATGCCTGGCCATCGGCGGATGCGGCGGTCGCGCCCTTCCCGCTCGCGGTGCGGTCCCGGGGTTCACTCTCCGTGGAGGTCGTGGGCGTGGGGATGCGCCGACGCCGGCTCCAGACGGGGGTCGGCCAGCGGCAGCACCGGGAACGTCTCGAGGAACGCCACGTACGAGCGCACGAACAGGCCCGCGACCCCCGCCCCGACGAGCAGCTCGACGGGGCCCAGGGGCACCCCCTCGCCCTGCCACAGCGAGGGCGAGACCAGCACGAAGCGTTCGAGCCACATGCCCGCGAAGGCCACCAGCGCGATGGCTGTCAGCCCCCGCGGGCTCGACTTCACGGCCCGGCTCAGGAGCACCACGAACGGGACCGCGAACGCGAGGGCGAAGACCGTCCACGCCACCGGCGCCCACGCGCCGTGCATCCGGTGGTGGACGAACTCGGTCTCCTCGGCGAGGTCGCCGTACCAGATCACGAGGTACTGCGACCAGAACAGGTACGCCCACAGGATGCAGAACCCGAACAGGAGCTTGCCGACGTCGTGCAACTGGTGGGGGCCGACGTACTGCGCCAACTGCAGCCGCCCGGTCGCCCACACGGCGGCCGCGGCCAGGAACGCCAGCCCCAAGAAGAGGTTGCCGATGAAGTAGTACCCGCCCGCGAGGGTCGAGAACCAGTGCGGGTCGAGCGACATGAAGAAGTCGAACGCGACCAGGGTGAACACCCAGCCGTAGGCGATGAGGACGGCGGGGGCGAGGCGGCTCTGGACCCGCTGCGCCGCCTCGCGCTCGTAGTGGATGCCGCGCCAGCCCCCGATCAGGCGGCGGCTGAACCCCGCCGCCGGATGCTCGCCCGACTGGTGGAGCAGCCCGATGTCGGGCCGCAGGGACCGGTACACGTAGTAGAGGCTGAGGCCGGTCAGCAGCGCGAAGCCGCCCAGCTGGCGGGCCACGAAGAACGGCGCGTTGAGCCACGCGGCCTTCGCCTCGACCGGCTCGCGGACCCACGGCGCCCAGTCGGCGACCCCCGCCAGCAGGATCAGCAGCAGGCCGAACGAGACCGGGAAGAAGGCGGCGGTGGCCTCGGCCATCCGCTTGAGGGCCCGGCCCCAGCGCGAGGACGTGACCTGCATGATGGCCGAGACCACCACCCCCGCCTGGGCCAGCCCCCCGAAGACCAGGAAGCCCACCAGCAGCGACTGCCACCCGCGGACCGGGTCGCCCAGCGCCAGCGCGTAGATGAACGCCAGGGCGCCGAGCCCCGCCGCGGCGAGGCAGAGGCGGCGCGCGCCGTCCGAAACGAGCGGGGTCCCGACCGCGATCATCGTCCGGCGTCCGGCCCGGTGAACGTCTTGACGTAGCGCACCAGTGCCCAGCGCTCGTCGGCGCTCATGGAATGGGCGAACGGCGGCATGTTGAACCCGCCGTCGCCGATGATGCTGTACATCCACCCGTCGGTGTAGTTCTGGACGTGCGGCAGGGCGAGGTCGGGCATGCGCCGGAAATGCCCCGCGATCTGCCCGTCGCCCCGCCCCGACGCGCCGTGGCACGTCGCGCAGTACACCTCGTACAGCCACGCGCCCTCCGCGCGGACGGCGGGGGTGTCGGGCGTCGGGTTGGGCAGGTCGCGCGACTCGAGGCGGTCGCGCTGGCGCTCGCCGTCCACCGCGATGGTGTCCTCGGCCGGCGCGCGGGGATCGACCTGGGGCAGCACGACCGGCCCCGTATGCATGTTGCGCATGAAGGCCGGCTGGGCCAGGACGACCGCGCCGGCGGACGCGGCGGCGACCGCGGCGAAGACGATGCGGGCGGCGGCCGGGCGCGGGCGCGGCGCGACGGAGCGGCGGGCGGGGTCGGGCATGGTCGTCTCCCGGTCTCGACGGCGGACGCGCAGGGTCATCCCCGGATCTCGACGGCGTGGTGGCGTTCGAGACAGGCGCGGACGGCCGCGGCCCGGCCGGGGGCGCAGGCCACCTCGATGCCCGTCCGGTCGTTGGTGAAACGGGGGTCCGGGGCCGGCCGGCCGAACACGCGCGGCAGCCCCGACAGCACCAGGAAGCCGATCATGCCGCCGATCGCGCCGAGCAGGATCGTCAGCTCGAAGGCGATGACCACGAACGGGGGAATCGAGATCAGCGGCTTGCCGCCGGTGATCATCGGCCAGTCGAGCACCGTGTAGATGGGGAACGCGAAGCCGAGCACGCACCCGAGCAGGCCCCCGACGAGGACGAACACCCGCACCGGGCTCACCGAGACGTGCAGGGCCTGGTCGAGCGCGTGGTCGGGGACCGGCGAGTAGGAGACGACCCGGCCGAGCTCCCCTTCGAGGATCTCCCGCGCCGCCGCCGCCGCCGTCTTGCCCCGGTCGAAGACGCCGAGTATCTCCATCGCTCTATACCGGCTCGGGCCAGGCGCTGGCCGGGTCGGCCTCCGCCGACCGGTCCATGGTCTCCTTCATCTCGGTGATCGACACCGCCGGGAAGTTCTTCACGAACAGCAGGAACAGGGTGAAGAACAGCCCGAACGACCCCACGGTTATCGCCGCCTCGACCCACGTCGGCTGGTAGACGCCGGCCCAGTTGGCGGGGTCGAAGTCGTGCGAAAGCGACGTGACGATGATGACGTAGCGCTCCAGCCACATGCCCACGTTCACGAAGATCGAGATCACGAACAGCGCCTTCAGGCTGGTCCTCACCGCCTTCGAGAACAGCGCCAGGGGGACGATGACGTTGCACGCGAACATCGTCCAGCTGTAGCCCCGGTACTGGCCGAACATGCGGTCGAAGAACGTCCCCTGCTCGAACGGGCTGCCGCTGTACCAGGCGATGAAGAACTCCGTGAGGTAGGCGTAGCCGACGATGAGCGACGTCGTCAGCATCAGCTTCGCGAGGTTCTCGAAGTGATGGACGGTGATGTAGCTCTCGAGCCGGAAGATGCGGCGCATCGGCACCAGCAGCGTGATGACCATCGCGAGCCCCGAGAAGATGGCCCCGGCCACGAAGTAGGGCGCGAAGATGGTGCTGTGCCAGCCCGGCAGGATGGACATCGCGAAATCCCACGACACGACGCTGTGGACCGAGATGACGAGCGGCGTCGCGAGGGCCGCGAAGAAGCCGTAGAGGGCCGTGTAGTGGCGCCACTGCCGGTCGGTGCCCAGCCAGCCGAACGAGAGCAGGCGGTAGAGGGGGCGCCGCCAGTCGCGGATGCGGTCGCGGGCGGCGGCGACGTCCGGCATCAGCCCCAGATAGAGGAACATGGCGCTGACGGTGAGATAGGTGGTGATGGCGAACACGTCCCAGATCAGCGGGGAGCGGAAGTTCACCCACAGGTCCCGCTCGTTCGGGTAGGGGATCAGCCAGTAGAAGAACCACGGGCGCCCGATGTGGATGATGGGGAACAGCCCCGCGGTCATCACCGCGAACACCGTCATGGCCTCCGAGGCCCGCGCCACCGCCGTGCGCCACTTCGCCCGGAAGAGGAACAGCACGGCCGAGATGAGGGTCCCCGAGTGGGCGATGCCGACCCAGAACACGAAGTCGGTGATGTAGATGCCCCACAGGATCGGGTGCTCGTAGCCCGCGACCCCGAGACCCGTCCGCGCCTGGTGCAGGAACGCCGCCGCCCCCACCGCGAGGGCCGCGAGGGCCGCCGCCACCCCCGCGTAGTAGAGCGCCCCGGGCGGCCGGAGCGTCCGCAGGACGTCGTCGTTGATCTTCGCGAAGCTCATGGCGGCGGGCTACGCGCCGCGGTTCACCTTCTTCAGGTAGGTGACCGCGGGCCGGGTGTTGAACGCGTGCAGCGCGTGGTACGCGCGGGCGTCGGCCGAGAGTTGCGCCACGCGGCTCGAGGGGTCGTTCAGGTCGCCGAAGACGATGGCCTGCGACGGACAGCTCTGGGCGCAGGCCGGCGAGACGTCGCCGTCGCGCACCGGGCGGTCCTCGTCGCGCGCCCGCTCCTTGCCGTCCTGGATGCGCTGCACGCAGAACGTGCACTTCTCCATCACCCCGTCGCTGCGCGCGGTGACGTCGGGGTTCAGCTGCAGGTGGAGCGGGGCCTCGAACTCCGGCATGAACCAGTTGAACCGCCGCACCTTGTAGGGGCAGTTGTTCGAGCAGTAGCGGGTGCCCACGCAGCGGTTGTAGACCTGCGCGTTCAGCCCCTCGTCGGTGTGATAGGTGGCGAACACGGGGCAGACGGTCTCGCACGGCGCGTGGTCGCAGTGCTGGCAGAGCATGGGGAGGAACCGGACGTCGGCGCCGCCGCCCGCCGGCCGCGGCTCGTCGAAGCGCTCGATGCGCAGCCACGACATGGTGCGGCCGCGGCGCATGCGGTCGGGGCCCGTCACCGGCACGTTGTTTTCGGCGTAGCAGGCGGCCACGCACGCGTTGCACCCGCTGCACGCGTCGAGGTCGATGGCCATCCCCCAGCGGTGCACGGGGTGCTCGTGCTCGGGATACAGGCTGAAGTGGTGCTCCTCGGGGTGGACGCGACCGGCCGCGAGGTCCGCCAGCGACACCGCCTGCGCGAGGCCGCGGTCCTCCTGGTCGAAGGTGCGCTGCAGCCGCGGGAGGGGCCGCGACAGCGCGCGCGGGGTGACGTCGACGCCGGTCCCCACCCACCGGACGCCGCCCGACCGCGCTTCCGGGGCGGGGTCGAGCAGGGCCATCGGGTTCACCCCGCGGCCCGTCGCATAGCGCCCGAAGGCGGTGTGCCCCTGGCCGATGGCGATGGCGACGACCCCCTCGGCGAGATGGGGGTTGACGACGACGCTCGCCTCGACCCGGCCGTGGTCCGACGCGACGGTGACGAGCTGGCCCTCCTCCGCCCCGAGGGCCCGCGCGGTGTCCGGGGTCATCTCGATCCCGGTCCCCCACGCGGTCTTCAGCAGGGGGTCGGGTATCTCCTGCAGCCACGGGCGGTTCGCTCCGCGGCCGTCGAAGAAGTGCAGCGAGGGATAGGCGACCAGGCTGAACCGCCGCCGCCGCGCGGGGGCGCCGAGGGCCGGCGTCAGGTCGGCGTCGAAGACGCCGGGGCGCAGGGCCGTCTCGACGGGGGCGGCGGGAAGCGTGACCCCGCCGCGGCGCAGGGCGTCGGCCCACCACGTCTCGAAGTCGGGCGGCTCCGGCGCCTCGCCGCCGCCGGGCGGCGCATCGGGCGCGGACCCGGGCGCCGGCTGCATCGCCTCCCACGCCTCGCGCAGGTAGCGGTAGAAACCGCCGCGCCGGGGCAGGTAGGCGGTCATGCCGCCGCCCAGCGCGCGGGCCGCGTCGATCAGCAGATCGCCGACCGGACGGGTGTCGAACACCGGCTGCATCGCCGGCTGCATCAGCCCCCGGACGCCGCGCCGGGGGTTGCTGTCGCCCCACGACTCCAGGGCCGTGTGCACCGGCAGCAGCAGGTCGGCGAGGGCGGTGGTCTCGTCCGGCAGGCTCGACAGGGCGACGACGAACGGCGCCGCGGCCAGCGCCCCCCGGAAGTCGGCCGCGCCCGGCAGGGCGAACACCGGGTTGACGTCGTGGACGACGACCAGCTCCACCTCGCCCGCCCGCATCGCGTCGGCCAGCGCCCGCACCTCGGCGTAGGGCGCCGCGTCGACGGCCGACGCCGCGCCGAAGTCGACGGTCGACCCGACGTTGCCGGCGACGTAGTTCAGCAGGGTGACGGCGACGTGGGCGGCGGTGGCGTTGGCGCCCGACACCCCCACCCCGCCCCCGACGGCGAGGGTGCGGCCGGGGCCGCGCGCCGGGTCGGAGAACGCCCGCGCGAGTTCGCGAATGCGGTCCGCGGGCACGCCGGCGGCGCCGCTCACCGTCTCGGGCGAGGCGCCGGCGACGAGTTCGCCGATGCGGGCGGCCTCGGCCGCGGGCACGCCCTGCGTCCGCTGCTCGGTCACGATGACCTGCACCATGGCCGCGGCCACCAGCCCTTCCGTCTGGGGGGCGGAGGGGTGCCACGCGTCGGCGCCGGTCCCCGTCAGCGAGAGCCGGGGCTCGATCTGCACGAACCGCATCGTGCGGCCGTCGCGCACCCGGCGCGCCCCCGCGTGGTCGCGGGCGAACCCCGCCGGCGAACCGAACGTCTCCAGGAAGTCCGCCCCGAACGAGATCACCATCTCGGCGCGGGCGAAGTCGTAGTGGGGCACCTCGGCGCGCCCGAAGACCTGGTGGTTGGCGGTGCGGATCGCCTCGTAGGCGAACGGCTCGTAGCGCACCCACCGCGCGCCCAGGGCCTCGGACCAGCGCGACACCAGCCCCGCCAGCGCGCCGGTCAGCGGCGGCGTGATCAGGGCGATCCGGTCGCCCCGGCCGGCCTCGTACAGGGCCCGCAGCCGGTCGGCGAACTCCTGCTGCGCCTCGTCCCAGGCCACCGGTTCGAGCACGCTCCGGCCGGCGTCCGCGTCGGTGACGCGCCGCCGCCGGGGGCCGGCGATCCGGTCCGGGTTGTAGAGCCCCTGCAGCGACGCCTGGCCCCGGATGCACAGCCCGCCCCGGTTGACGGGATGCTCGGGATTGCCCTCGACCTTGACCGCCCGCCCCTCGCGGACGCGGACGCGGACGCCGCACCCCGCGGGGCATTCCCCGCACACGCTGGCGTACCAGGCGGCGACGCCGGGGACGACGTCGTCGGGAGGCACCACGAACGGAATGATCCGCTCGGGCGGCACCGGCGCGCAGGCGGTCACGGCCGCGGCCGGGCCGGCGCTTCCCAGCACCTTGAGGAACGTCCGGCGGCCGACCCGGTCGACGAGCGACGACGAGGGATGCTCCACTTGCGCTCTCTTCTCTTCAGGTTCCCGGGCGGCCGCGCCCGGTCCGGCGGCGCCGCGAGGTTCCCGCCCGGCCGGTCCGGAGGGCGCCGCGCCGCCGCGCCGCGTCCGCGGAGCCGCCGCCGGGCCCGGGCGGTCCGGCGGGCGCCGCGCCGGCGGCCGAACACCGCCCCGCGACGCACGAAACCGCCGCTCGCGCGGGCGGCCGCGCCGCCGCGCTCCGCACTCGCGCCGTCATCAGTAGTGGCACGCCAGACAGTCCCGCGTCGCCCCCCGTTCCTGGTGGCAGTCCACGCACCAGCCCATGCGGAGCGACTCGACCTGCACCGCCGCCTCCATCGCCGCCACGTCGCCGTGACACGTCTCGCACCCGACCCCCGCCCGGACGTGCGCCTTGTGCGTGAAGCGCACGTGGTCGGGCAGGTCGTGCACCCGGACCCACGGGATCGGCTCCTCGTTCTCCCAGTACTCGAGGACCTCGAGAATCTCCGGCCGCTCGCTCAGGACCACCCGATGGCACCCCGCGCAGCGCTGCACCGACGGGATCCCCGCCACCGGACCGCGCCGCGCGTAGGCGTGGCAGAACTGGCAGTCGATGCCGACCTCGGCGACGTGGTGCGCGTGGCTGAACGCGATCGGCTGCGCCGACGGGTCGAGCGGGTCCCCGCCGGACGTCTCCGCGCCGGCCGTCTCCGGAGCGCGCTCCGCCTCGGCCGCGTCCGGCTCCTGCGCCACGAAGACGGTCAGGACCCCCGTCCCCAGGAAGATCGCGAACGCCGCCGCGAGCACGGCGGCGGCCGGCCGGACGCTGATCGCGTGCAGAGTCATCTCCTGTCGCGGACGGCCGCCGTCCGCCTGCCGTCACGGTGTCGGCGCGTGGTCTCTCCGGAGGGGGGCACCGGCGCGGGACGAACCGCGAGATCATAACCGAACCCGCGGGCGGGCGCACCGGGCGGCGGACCCGTCTTCCCGGCCGGGCGCGGGCGGGCGCAGATGCCCGCCGTGTCGGGCCGATCGGTGGCCGTCGTCCCGGCCCGGGCGCGGGCGTGCGCTACAGCCGGTAGCGGGCCACGGCCGCCTCGTCCCAGTCCATGCCGAGGCCCGGGCCGCGCGCGGTCAGCCGGCCGTCCGCCGGCCGCGGCGGGTCGGCCAGCACCGCCCCGGCCAGGTCGAGGTACTCCAGGTAGTGGGCCAGGGGGGTCACCGGCAGCACGTGGGCGCTGGCCTCGACGAACAGGTGGCTGGAAATCGGCACGGCGGCGGCCTCCGCCTGCCCCATCGCGCCGAGCCAGCCGGTCACCCCGCCGATCTTCATCAGGTCGGGCATGCAGAAGTCGCAGGCGCCGGCGGCCAGGGCGTGGGCCATGTCGTGCCCGAACCACCAGTTCTCGCCGGTCTGGATGGGCGTCGGCGAGCCCGCGCGGACGCGGGCGTGTCCGGCCAGGTCTTCGGCCGCCACCGGCTCCTCCACCCATTCGAGGTCGAAGCGGGCCAGCGCGCGGATGCGCCGCAGCGCCTCCGGCGCCGTCAGCGACTGGTTGTAGTCGACCATCAGCCGCACGTCGGGGCCGATGACCTCGCGCACGCCGGCGAGGTTCTTCCGGTCCCATTCCAGGCCGCCGGCCCCGATCTTGACCTTGATCGCGCGGAAGCCCTGCTCGACGCTCCGCTCCAGCGCCGGCGCGTCGGCCGCCGGATCGACGATGCCGTAGCTGTCGTAGGCCGGCACGGGCGCCGCCTCCCCGCCGAGCAGCTCGACCACCGGCCGGCCCGCCGCCCGCCCCCGCAGGTCCCACAGCGCCATGTCGAGGCCCGACAGCGCCATGCCCACCAGCCCCTGGCGCCCCATCAGGCGGAAGCGGGCGGCCAGCGCGCCGGCCACCGCCGCCGGACCCGCCGGACGGCCCCGCAGCACCTCGTCGAGGTCGTCGACGAACGCCTTCAGCGCCCGCAGCACCAGCGTCGTGTACCCGAAGACGTAGGCCCGCCCCACGGGACCCTCCTCCGACGCGACGTCGATCAGCAGGAGCGGCGACACCGGCACGTCGCCGGCCGCCGTGCGGAGCGGCCGGGCCAGCGGCGCCGCGACGGCGCGGGCGGTCAGCGACCGGATGGTCAACGCAGGTTCGGACATGTCGGTCTCCTTCCGGCTTCCGCCGCGGCCGCCCCGCGGGCGAACGGCACGCAGGCGGCATCTCGGCGCCACTCTACCCCGCATCGGCCGCACCGGGCTCGACAGCCCACGCATACTGCCACGCGGCCCGCGCAGCCGCGGGCCGACCACGCGGGGCCGGCGCCCGCCAGGCATTCCTTTTGGCGGGGCGCCGGGAATTGACAACCCGCGGCCGGACCTCCTGGCATGGAAGCGATAGAAGAACCGCCCCGTCGCCACGCCCCTGATCGAAGAGGCTCAGTCCTCGCGTGGCGCCGGGGCATTTTCATTCATGCCTCAGAAAGTCGCCATCGGCAGCACGAAGCGCAAGCTCAGGGACTATCCCGAGAAGGAACGCGCGCTCTGGCGCCGGTTCGACCGGACGCGCTTCGAGGACGGGGTCGCGGCCCAACGGCTGAGCGGCGAAGAGACCCTGCTCCGGCTCGACTACCCGGCGTACTTCCACCTGCTCGGCCGGCCGCTGCCCGACGGCCGGGCCGCGGTTCTCGAGGCGCTGCAGCAGGACCGGCTGGTCGCGCCGTGCGAGGCCGGCGGCTTCGACGTCACGAACCTGGGCGCCATCCTGTTCGCCAGGAACCTCGGCGATTTTCCGCCGCTGGCGCGCAAGGCCGCGCGGGTCGTCGAGTACCGCGGCCGGGGGCGCACCGAGGCGCTGGGAGAACGCGAGGAGACGACGGGGTACGCCGCCGGTTTCGAGGGGCTGATCGACCACGTTGACGCCCGGCTGCCGAAGCGCGAGGAGATCGGGCCGGCGTTGCGCCGGACCGTCCCGGAGTTTCCCGAACCGGCGGTGCGCGAGCTGGTGGCGAACGCGCTGATCCACCAGGACTTCTCGGTGACCGGCGCCGGGCCGATGATCGAGATCTTCGACGGCCGCGTCGAGATCACGAATCCCGGCGAGCCGCTGGTGGACACCGAACGCTTTCTCGACAGTCCGCCCGCCTCCCGCAACGAGGCGCTGGCGTCGCTCCTGCGCCGGTTCGACATCTGCGAAGAGCGCGGCAGCGGCATCGACAAGGTGGTGGCGCAGGTCGAGGCCCACCAGCTCCCGGCGCCGCTCTTCGAGGCGCCGCCCGGCTTCACCCGCGTCGTCCTCTTCGGCCGCAAGCCGATGGCCGACATGGACCGGGCCGAGCGGGTGCGGGCCTGCTACCTGCACGCCTGCCTGAAGTACGTGACGCGGGACTTCCTGACCAACGCGTCGCTGCGGGAGCGGTTCGGCGTCACGACGAACAACAAGGCGACGGTCTCCCGCCGCATCCGCGAGGCGGTGGACGCGGGCGCGATCAGGCCGTTCGACGAGCACGCGGCCCCGAAGCTGCGGAAGTACGTTCCCCACTGGGCCGGCGTTTCCGGCGGCGGGATAGTTGACGGACAGCGGGCCGCGCCCGCTTGAAATCCAGGCAAGTTGTTGAAAAAAAGCGGTTTGGTCCAGTTGACGGGTAGTTGACCGGCAACGGTCGTCCGGCCGTCTTCCCACCCCTCCGGCAGGGCCGTCCGGCGGCCCGTGGTCCATGAACGACCGGGGTATCCGCCGGGGAGGGACAGGAGACACGGCCAGGGCGGAGAGGCCGGCGGCCCCCTTCGTTGACGGGTAGTTGACGGGTAGTTGACCGGCGGCTCGCCGCGGCGGCGGGAATCACCACAAGCCGTTGCCCGGAAAGCACTTGTCCAGTTGACGGGTAGTTGACTGCGCCGGTCCGACGCCTGCCGGCGGGGCCGGCGTCAGGCGCGGGGACGCCTCGACAAGTCCAGCGGGGCCGCATCCCGCGCCGGCGCGAACTCGTGGCCCGGACGCGACGGCTCGCGAAAGGTGATCGCCTCGTAGTAACCGTCGAGCGGCACGAATACGCCGTTGGCCTCCGCCCATTCGCGCATGCCGCGGTTGCACGAGTGGGTCCACGACAGCACTTCGACCCGCCACCCGCGCCGGCGCAGGCGTTCCAGCGTGCCGTGGAAGCCCCGGCCCTCGACGTAGCCGGCGCCGTCGCCGGTGAGCAGTGCGACGATCCCCGGGTTGCCGTTGTAGTCCAGGCCGTCCTCCAGCATGCGCAGTTGCAGCCATCGGTCGGGGACCTCCTGTTCGCCCCGGTCCCGTGCGCCGCGGTCGAACAGGTTGACCTCGACCCCGGAGTTCTCCATGCGGTTCCAGAGCTGCCGCATTTCCGGCGGCACGGAACCGGCGGCGGCCGCCTTGGTCAACGGGCGGTCCGCCCGCGCCAGACGCAGCAGATTGTCGAAGTGGATGCGCACGAGATGACGGGCGCCCGCGGTCCCGTCGCGCTCTTCGGCGATGCGCTGCGCCTCGTGAAAGATGTTGGAGTTGTCCCAGTAGACGAACACGCCGCTCATGGCCAGGGCCTCCCGCCGTGGACGCATTGTCGCACACCGGCTCCGACCGCGGCCTGATACCCGCCGGCGGCGACTGGACTTCGCCGGGCCCCTGGCCCGGCTCGACGCGGACGGTCGGACCGGCCGCACGGCCGAACGTCTTCGGACCCCGGCGAGGCCCGGGGACACCCGTCGTTGACGGGTAGTTGACCGGCGGCTCGCCAACACCGCAAAAATTGCCGCAAACTATTGCAGGAACAGGTAGTTGTCCAGTTGACGGGTAGTTGACTGCATCGGCCTGACGCCCGTCGGCGGGCCGGCAGCAGCACGGGCAGGCACTGCCGGCCGCCCTCTGGTAGCATACGCGCATGAAACTCAGCGTGAGTCTGCCGGCCGGTGACGTCGAGTTCGTGGACCGGTACGTCTCCGACCACGACGAAGCGTCGCGGTCGGCCGTCGTACGGAAGGCGCGGTTGCGGGAGCGCGAGCCCGGCGACGCCTGCGGGGCCGCCTGGAACGAGTGGGTCCAGCACGGCGGCGAGGCATGGGACGTCACGGCCGGCGACGGGCTGGGCGGCGATAGCTGACGAGCGTTGACCCCCGCCCGCTCTCAAGGTAAAGTGGTGGGCTCGTTTTGCACTCGTGCGCGTGGAGCAGGCACGGCAGTGGAGGTAGAGGATATGCGCATCGACATTCGCAGGCCCGCGGCGCTCGCCCTCGGCGGGCTGCTGGCGGCCGGGATTGCCGCCTGGAGCACGAACGCCGCGGCGCGCCAGGCCGGCATGGCCGACGGCGTCATCGCCGGCAGCGTGGCGAGCGCCAACGGCGCCGAGGCGGGCGTCTGGGTCATCGCCGAGACGGACGAACTCGAGACGAAGTTCGCCAAGATCGTCGTGACCGACGACGACGGCGAGTTCCTGCTGCCGCAACTGCCGGACGCCACCTACGACGTCTGGGTCCGCGGCTACGGCCTCGTCGACTCCGAGAAGGTGCGGCTCTCTCCGGGGCAGGAAGACGTGCAGCTCGCCGCGGTCGTCGCGCCGACGGCGCGGGACGCGGCCCAGTACTATCCCGGCAACTACTGGTACTCGCTGATCGAGCCGCCCGCCGCCAGCGAGTTCCCGGGCACCGGCAACGGCGGAAACGGCATCAACCCGACCATGCGCACCCAGTCGCACTGGGTGGACAACATGAAGCAGGGCTGCCAGCTCTGCCACCAGTTGGGGAACACCGCGACCCGCGTCGTGCAGGAGCGCGACGACTTCGACTCGACGGTCGCGGCGTGGGACCACCGGGTGACCACCGGCCAGCGCGGGAACCAGATGAGCAACGCCATGAACCGGTTCGGCCGCGAGCCGGCGCTCCGGATGTTCGCGGACTGGAGCGACCGCATCGCCAACGGCGCGGTTCCCGAGGCGCCCCCGCGGCCGGACGGCCTCGAGCAGAACGTCGTGGTGACGCTGTGGGACTGGGGCGTGGACACCTCCTTCATCCACGACGAGATCGCCACCGACAAGCGCAACCCGAACGTCAACGCCAACGGGCCGGTGTACGGCGTCTCGGCCGGGCACGGCACCATCACCTTCGTCGACCCGGTGGCCAACACCGCGACGGAGCTGACGATCCCCGTCCGCCCCGACCCCGAGACCATGCCGACCCGCTTCCCCGACGTGCAGGTCCCGTCCTACTACTGGGGCGACCAGGAGCTCTGGGGCGTCGGCCCGCACGAGCGGTCGGACCCCCACAACCCGATGCTCGACCAGAAGGGGCGGGTGTGGATGACCTCGACCGTGCGCCAGTTCCAGAATCCGGACTGGTGCCGCGACGGTTCGGACAACCCCTACGCGCAGTACCACTCCGTCGGCCGCGCCGGCCGGCACGCGTCGTACTACGACCCGTCGGCCTCGGGCGACGAGCAGTTCGTGCTCGTGGACACCTGCTTCGGCACCCACCACCTGCAGTTCGGCGAGGACGAGGACGACACCCTCTGGTTCAGCGGCGACGGCAACGTCGTCGGCTGGCTGAACACCCGCCTCTACGACGAGACCGGCGACGAGCAGGGCTCGCAGGGCTGGTGCCCGACGGTGCTCGACACCAACGGCGACGGCGTCATCACCCGGCCGTGGAACGAGCCGCGCGACGAGAATCCCGACCCCGCGCTCGACACCCGGGTGGCCGGGTTCGGCTACGGCATCATCGCGAGCCCGACCGACCACGCGGTGTGGATCACGCGGACCGGGCCGTTCCCGGGGTCGATAGTCCGTCTCGACCGCGGGGACAACCCGCCCGAGACGTGCATCGCCGAGATGTACCAGCCGCCGTCGATCGAGAACTCCGCCGTCGACCCGATGGAGACCGGGTTCGCCCCCCGCGGCATCGACGTGGACCGCAACGGGGTCATCTGGACCGCCCTCTCCGGCAGCAGCCACATGGCGAGCTTCGACCGAAGCAAGTGCGCGGTGACCAACGGTCCGACCGCCACCGGCCAGCATTGTCCGGAAGGGTGGACGCTGTACCCGGTGCCCGGCCCGCGGATGCAGGGCGTGGAGGGGCGCGTCGGCGCCGACTTCCACTACTACAGTTGGGTCGACCAGTACGACACGCTGGGGATGGGCGAGAACGTCCCGATCGCCAACGGCTCGACGTCGGACTCGCTGCTCGCCCTCGATCCGGACACCGGCGAGTGGGTGGTCCTGCGGGTGCCGTATCCGATGGCGTTCTACTCGCGCGGCCTCGACGGCCGGATCGACGATCCGGACGCCGGCTGGAAGGGGCGCGGGCTGTGGGCCAACTACGGCTCGAACTACATCTGGCACACCGAGGGCGGCAAGGGGACCAAGAGCAAGATCGTGCACTTCCAGCTCCGTCCCGACCCGCTGGCGCGGTAAGGCCGGACACCGCGGCCGGGCGGCTCTGTCTGCCGCCCGGCCGCGGTGAGGCGGCGGCTATTCTCCCGACGGCTGACCGGGGCAGATGACGCTAAGTCGAAACGGCGCCCGGCGCAGCGTACCCGCGGGTTTCTCGTGGACGACGCTGTTCTTCGGCCCCATTCCCGCGTTGCTTCGCGGCGACCTGAAGTGGGGGGCGATACAGATTCTTGTGCACCTCCTCCTGTCCTGGACTTTCGGTATCGGCAATCTGATAATGGCGCTCGTGTTCGCCGGGACGTACAACCAGAAGCACCTGGAGGGTCTGATAGAGCAAGGTTGGGAGCCGGCGCCGGGGGAAGAGCTCGCAGTCAGGACCGCTCGGGACTGAACGTTCTGCGTGGGGTGAACGTCTTCGTACCGGTATGAACGCCCTGCTGACCGAATGAACGTCTTCCTCGTGCCCGTCGATCCGTCCCGCTACGAGCTCTATTGCGAGCCCGACGACACGGACCACCCGCCCGGCGCCGTCACCGGCAAGCTGCTGCGGCGCGCCCGCGAAGTGCTGGCGGCCGAGCAGGAGGCGCGCCGCGACCGCACGACTGCGCTGTCGGCCGAGGCCGGCTGGACCGCGCGCATGAAGGCCTCGCTCACGCGGGGCCTCGCCGACTGGATATCCCAGCACCGGCTGTTGTGGCACATGCGCCACGTTCGCGAGGGCGTGCTGATCCACGCCGGCGACGTGGACGCGCAGCGGGCCCTGTCGATCGCCCGCGGCCGTCTGCAGCGCCAGAGCGACCACCACCGGTTCTGGATGGTCGTCGACGGGCTCGCCACCGCGGTCTTCGGGCCGCTGTTCTTCTTCGTCCCGGGGCCGAACCTCATCTCCTGGTACTTCGCCGCGAAGATGGCCGGGCACTGGCTGGCGTTCCGGGGCGCGCGCCGCGGCGTGTCCGGCGTCGAATGGTCGGCGCAGGTCCGCCCCGAGCTCGACGAGGTGCGCGAGGCCCTGGCCCTCCCCGCCGACCGGCGCCGCCCCCGCCTGCGGGAACTCTCGCGCGCCCTGCGCCTGGAGCACCTCGCGACGTTCGTCGAGCGCCGGACGCAGGTCTGATCGCCGCGTGGTACACTGGCCCGGCTTGAAACTTCGTGACTTGGCGGCGCGTCTCGACTGCCGGCTCGAAGGCGACGGCGCGGTCGAAATCCGCGGTCTCGCGGGCATCGAGACGGCCGAGGCCGGCGACCTCACGTTCTTCGCCAATCCCCGATACGCCCGGGCGTTGCGGTCGACGCGGGCGGCGGCGGTGATTCTCGCCGGCGACGCGCCGGCCGCGCCGTGCCCGATGCTGCGCACCGAGGCGCCGTACCTCGCGTTCGCGAGGGCCGTCGCGCTGTTCGCCGCCGACGACGCCCCGGCGCCCGGCGTCCACCCCGCCAGCCACGTCGCGGACGACGCCGCGCTCGGAGACGGCGTTTCCGTCGGGCCGTTCGTGTCGATCGGCTCGGGCGCGGTGGTCGGACCGCGGACGGTCATCCACCCCCACGTGACCATCGGCCCGGAGGTGGCCATCGGCGCCGACTGCGTGATTCACGCGCAGGCGGCGCTGCGCGAACGGGTGGTCCTCGGCGACCGGGTGGTGGTGCAGAACGGGGCGGTCGTCGGCAGCGACGGGTTCGGCTTCGCCCGCCGGCCCGACGGGACCCACCAGAAGATCCCCCAGCACGGCGGCCTCGTCGTCGAGGACGACGTCGAGATCGGGGCGCTCGCGGCGATAGACCGGCCCGCCCTCGGCGAGACCCGCATCGCGGCCGGCGCGAAGATCGACAACCTCGTCCAGGTCGGGCACGGCGTCCGGGTCGGGCGCAACGCCCTGCTCGCGGCGCAGGTGGGCATTGCCGGCAGCACGGTGATCGGCGACGACGTGGTGCTGGCCGGCCAGGTCGGCGTGAACGGCCACGTCACGGTGGGGAAGGGCGCGCGCGCGACCGGGCAGACCGGCATCACCAACAGCGTGCCGCCGGGGTCGTTCGTCTCCGGCCTGCCCGCCATCGACAACCGCGCCTGGCGGAAGGCCGCGAGCTCGTTCGCGCAGTTGCCCGCCCTGCGCAAGCGGGTCGCCGCCCTCGAACGCCGCTGCGCCGAGCTGGAAAAGCAGAGCCGGCCGCGGCGGGAAGACGCCGGACGGCCGGACGGGCCGGAGCCGGAAGACGCTGGAGATTGAGGGGCGCCGTCGTCCGGCCGCCGGTCTGCCCGCGGCGGCCGGCGGACCGCGGACCGCGCCCGCCTCGACCGGCCCGTCAGATGATGGCGCCGCCCCACAGCCGTTCCAGGAAGACGTTCCACGGCAGCACGTCGATGGCGCCGGTGCGCCGCGGCGCGGGGTCCTGGCTGACGACGACGGCCCGGCGCGGCGCGTGCTCTTCGCAGAACGCCCGGATGCCCTTCAGGTCCTCGGGCCGGACGCGCGGCGTCCCCTTCACCTCGATGGCCGCCTCGGCGCCGCGGCCGAGCACGAAGTCCACCTCCAGGCCCGACTTCGTCCGCCAGTACCGCACCGGGAAGTCCCGCTCCCGGTAGCTCCGCCAGGCGAGCAGCTCCATCAGGACGAGGTGCTCGAAGGCGCGTCCGAACTCCGGTCCCGCCGCGCGGGCGATGCGGCGCCCCCGCAGGTGGCCGGCCACCCCGACGTCGAACAGGTAGAACTTCGGCGCCCGGAGGATGATCGCGCGGCCCCGGCGGCGGCTGAACGGCTCGACGAAGACGCCGATCAGCGTGTCGGCGAGTATCTGGAAGTACTCGCGCACCGTCTTCGCGTCGACGCCGCAGTCGCGGGCGATTCCGCTGAAGTTGAGCACTTCGCCGTGGCGGAAGCCCAGCGCGTCGAAGAAGCGCGCGAAGGCCGCGGCGTTGCGCGTCAGCCCTTCGTCGAAGACCTCCTCCTTGAGGTAGTCGTCGACGTAGCCGGCGAGGGCGCGCCGGTGGTGCGCGGCGTCGTAGTGCTGCGGGACCAGCCCCCGGTCGAGGGCGCGCAGCAGGTCGAAGCCGGGGACCTCCGGCCACGCCAGCGGATGCAGCGCGAACCGCCACGCCCGGCCGCCGAGCAGGTTCGCCCCGCCGCGCTTCAGCTTCCTCGCGCTCGACCCGCAGAAGACGAACGACAGGCCGTGCCGCTCGATCAGCCGATGCGCCTCGTCGAGCAGCGCCGGCGCCTTCTGCACCTCGTCGACGACGATCGGCCGCGCCCGCTGCGCCGCGTCCAGCGCCAGCACCCGCTCGGCGAACAGCCACGGTTCGCGCGTGAACGCGATCAGCGTGCGCGTGTCCAGCAGGTCGAAGCGCGCCGAGTCGGGGAACCGCTCGGCGAGCAGCGTCGACTTGCCGGTCTTGCGCGGCCCCCACAGAAACGCCGACTGCCCCGCCGGCAGGTCCAGGGCCAACGCGCGCCGATACGAACCCATGCGGACTCCGCTCCCGTTCAGCCTGACCGTTCAGGAGTATATTCCGAAATGGTCGGTATGGGTCCATCGACCCGCCCCCGCGCGTTGGTTCTCCTGCCGGCCGGACCTCGAGGACCGCGGTGATAGAATGTTCTCCGGCTCGACGCCGTGAAGGCGCCATGGGAGAGATCGTCGCCAACGTGGAACTGGAGAACCCCGGAGACCGCGCTCTGGTGGCGCGGGGTTACGGCCAGGAGCGCGAGGTCCGGCGATCGAGCGTCGACGCCGTCGTCGATACGGGCGCCGCCATGCTGGTCCTCCCCCAGAACGTGGTCGATCGCCTGGGCCTGGAGAAACAGCGTACGGTGGTCGTCACGTACGCCGACGAACGCAAGGAGGAACGCCCCCTCGCGGGCCCGGTGACCGTTCGGATCGGCAACCGGTCCATGAACACCGACTGCGTGGTCGGCCCGCCCCTGAGCGAACCCCTGATCGGCCAGATCGTCCTCGAAGCGCTCGACCTGATCGCCGACTGCGCGGACCGCACGCTGGCGCCGCGGTTCCCCGACTATCCGCTGCTCAAGCTGAAATAGCCCCGGGAACGGCACGACGGCGGTCACCCGTCTCGCGTCGACGCTTCCAGAAGCGTGTCCACCAGGTCGGCCCGGCGGAAGGTGGCCGACAACCGCTGCAGCGTCCGATCCCGGTCCCTGAACAGCGGGGCGAGCACGTCTTCGATCTGCGCTTGGGCGCGAGCCAGATAGTCGCCCGCCTTCCGATGCGCCAGGTCGCGCGCGGCGTCGAAGTTGCGGTGGTCGAGCGCGCCGAGCGCGATCCCCATCTCGTTCAGCAGATAGCGCCCGGTCAGCATCGCCAGGAAGCGCGAGCCGTACGCGAGGAAATCGGGCGCGTCTTCCGGCGGGCGCTTGCGGTGGTTCTCGGCGTGCCGGTGCAGCAGCGCGGCGACGACGGCCTGCGCGCCGTTCAGATCGTCCGTGAAGATCGTCCTGTACAACGCGCCGAAGTGTTCGCGGCCCCTGAACCGCGCCTGGTGCGGGCGGTGGCGCCAGACGGCCAGCACGGCTTCGGCGACGACGGCGCTCGTGAACTCGTCGGCCGACAACGCGCGATCTTCGCGCTTCGTCCGGTAGGCGTAGCCCAGCCCGGCGATGGACCGTTCCAGGGCCCGCTGCCGCGCGTCGTTGGCCTTCAGATCGGGCAGATCGACCGGGTTCTGGCTGTTGGTGGCGAACGTGATCGCCTCCACCAGCTCCGTGTCGTTCCGCGGCAGCTCGTATACGCGGACCAGCACCTCCGCCTCGCGGATCGCCGCGCCGATCTCCTGCGCGACCTGCTGCACGGTGCGCGCCGTCTGCCCGCCGTTGACGATCTGCAGGTCGCTCACCTGCACGCTCCAGTCCTCTCGCTGCAGCGCGTTGTGGCGGAACTGCGAGCAGGTGATGGTGACGCCGTTGTTGTAGAAATAGAAGTTCGGCCGCTGGCCGCGCGCGCGCAGCGTCGACGCGACCGCCTCGTTCACGCGGTTGCCGGCGAGCCCCAGGTAGCGCCGCACGTTCCGTTCGAACAGCCGGTCGCCGTAGGTGTCGGTCAGCCGCGCGAGCTCGGCGGCCGACATGCGTCCCGTCAGCACGCGGCGGAAGTCGAAGGTCTCGGCCACCGCGGCGCCGGTGAGCCGCAGCTCGGCGTCGATGGGCTTGTGCGCCTGCAGGAGAGCGAGAATCTCGTCGGCCCCGAGGTGGCGCCATTCGACCTGATCGCCGAAGACCCGCGCCGCGTTGTCGATCCGCTGCTGCGCCTGCGCCGTCCAGCGCGCGCCGTTGTTCGCGGCGACCGCCGTCACCCGCGGGATCGCGCCGTCCTTGACGAACGACCGCACCTCTTCGATCCTCTCGTTCAGGCGCCGGTTCAACCGCACCGGCCGCGCCGGATCGAAGAGCGCGCCGACGGCGTCGATCAGGCCGGCGACGCCCCGCTCCGGGAACGCCGAGTCTCCGCCGAGGTCCCGCCGGTATTTCCCCTGCACCACGGTGACGCGCAGCTCGCCGTCGTCGGGCGGCTCGAAGTACAGCGCATCGATGCCGAAGTCGTCCCCGCCGTCGACGATGCCGTCCAGCGCCTCCTCGTCGGCGAGGTGGAACGCCGTCCGGGCGACGAGGAAGAGGAACGCGACGGCGCGCCGCCGGTGCTCGTCGCCGCCCAGCCGCAGCTCGCCGGCGAAGGCGTCCGAGTGCCTCTCGACGACGCCGGACACCTGCTGATCGATGATCTGCGCGGCGAGAGTCATCGTGCTATCAACCCTCGGCAAGGTTTCGCCGGCGCCCGGTCGATCCTGTCGATTCGCATCGTCGAGACAGCGGCGGGTCATGCGCCGAAAAGACGCTGCGAAGCCTGCCGGAACCGGGCGTGGACTCTCTCGACGTCCGTCGTTCTCCGTTTGGTGTCCTGATCGAAGTCTCCACTCTCTATCAGGTCCCTGTATCGTATGGATACGTCATCCGGGATTCCGTCCAGGTGCGTGGAAAACGCAACCATGACCGCGTCGAGCACCGCGGGATTCAACCCCGAACGAACGTGGAACGGTTTTCCCCCGAGCTTTTCGACGACTGACCCGCAAGTGCGTTCGAACACGTCACGACTGTCCTCGATGGCCGTGTTAGGCGCATCCTTGTTCTTCCGCATGAACTTCGACAGGAATTCCTTCATCGGTTTCCTGTATTCCGATATGTCTCTCATCGCGAAGAACCGCACCAGGAGCTCGATGTCTCTTCGTCGACTGTCGGAATCTTCCTTCCCCAGAATCGCTCGCCAGTCCGGCAATCTGTTGACTTCCTTTAGAAAATCGACGAATTTTCCATTGTAGACGCAATTGCGAATCTCCTGGTTCGTCAACAGCGTGCCGCCCGTGTTGAGCCGTTCGAAGATGTGGTACATGCTCGTATCGTCATCGGGATCCCGTTGCTCGACGATGAATGCGCGCAACACGGCGTTCTTGAGCCGCCGTTGATCTTCTTCCCGAAGGTCTTCGAATTTCTCCTCGTTGAATGGACTGTTCTTGTAGAGGCCCTTCAGCGTGAAGACCTTGCGCATCCCCCGGCTTTCCTCGCCGAAATATCCGTCGAGGTATTGGAAGACGCTCCTCAAGCGTTGCTGTCCGTCTATGACCAGGTACTTCTGACTGCTGCGCTCGCTGTAGAGAAAAACCGCGGGCACCGGCAGTCCGACCAAGAATGACTCGATCAACTTGCTGGCCTGCGTCTGCTTCCAGACGAACCCCCGCTGGAAGTCGGGGATCCGAAAGTCTCCCGCTTTCCACTTCTGGTGCAGCACTTCGAGGGTATAGTCGGCCGGATACGTCGCAATTTGGTAGACGGGAGGGGCGCTTTCGTAGTCCTCGTCTTCCGACGTGATCGGCTCGAGCTCCAGGTCCGTCGCCTCTCTGTCTAACTCCGCTCGGGCGTCCGATCTTCGTTCGCTTGTGACGTCGGTGGTTGCCATTTCGATCCCCTGCCCTCATCCTCGTCCGTCGGGCGGCCACGAATTCAATTCTACCGCAACCGTGATCGGCGGTTACCCTCGGCGCGTCACGCGTTGATCTCGAACAGCGCCCGTTGCGCCCCGCGTCGCGCCCGACTTTCCAAGCGCACGTGCGATCTGAACGGAGGCGCTCTCGACGACCACCATTTTGGGAGGCAGGGTCAGGGCATGGTCCTCCGCGCACCCTGTTTCGGTCGCAACCAGAATCATCAGTTCCGCGTGCTTGCCCCGCGCCGCCCGTTCCAGGAGAGTGGCGGCTTCGCGAACCGATTCGTGATTCCGCTGAACGCGCACGGGAATCGGCCGGCCGCGGAACTGTTCGACGAGAACGGCGTCGAGTCCCTTGTTCCGGTGCACGGGCACGCAATCGGATCCGGTCAGGTGCGCCAGGGCGGTCCGATCCGCCGTATCATAGGACTCCCGCCCGCATTCCAGCAGGCGGGACCGGGTCCTGACCGGATCCGCGAGTCGTTCCCTGGTCAGGACGACCGCGTCTTCCGAAACGTCGATTCCGAACCCGCGGCGCCCGTTGAGCGCCGCCGCGACCAGGGTCGTGCCGCTCCCGCAGAACGGATCCAGAACCAGATCACCCGGGTTCGTAACCAGCCGGATGATCCGCTCGACGTCTTCGGTTACCGGGTATTCAGGCCGATTTCGCCCGTGCCACAGGGGCGAAATGGAGCGGACGTTCGGGGAAGTTGCGGCATGACGCTGTTGCGCCGGCACAGTTTTGTCGTTCTGGCGGGACGGGGTTTCTACCCGTATGGAGGGGCGGCGCGCGGTGTTCCGGCCGCGCATTCTCACCCGGCCGTCGGCGCGGCGTTCTCGTCGGCGCGGCGGCGAAGTCCGGAATGCGGAGTGGGTCCGGGCGGTTGCGGCCGGCCCGGCGTCGAGATGGCGGAGAGCGAGCCGGGGGCGCGGTTCCGCGGGTATCGGTTCGGGGTCGCGGACCGCGCGGGGCCCGGGCGGCGCGGATGCGCGGCCCCGCGCCGCCGGCCGTCAGGCGGGCGGCGGCAGGGCGAGGGCTTCGGGGACGACGGGTTCGGGGGCGCGCAGCATCGTGGTGAACAGGGCGCGCGGGTCGAGACGGCGTTGGCGGGCGGTGCGCACGACGCTGGCCAGGATTTGTTGGGTGTCGGCTCCGCGCCGGGTGCGGTTGCCGCCGCAGACCTTGCGTATGGCCACCGCGGGCCGGATGGCCTGTTCGGCCCGCCAGTTGGTGGCGTCGATGGACGGGTCGCGCAGGAAGAGGAACACGGCCGGGAATTCGCGGGCCGGATGCCCGGCGAAGCGCTCGGCGGCGGCCAGCGGCGGCGGGGCGTCGATGAGCCGGCCGGGCCGGGCTTCGAGCCGACGCGAGGCCGTGCCCGCCGATGCCGCCGGCGTTGCAGCGCGTCCGCAGGTCGAGGGCGTCCTGCAGGACCGTCTGCACGGCGGCGGCCCGGGGGCTGTCGGGATGATCGTTCCGCAGGTCCTTGCAGCGCCGCAGGAGATGCGCCAGACAGGTCTGATGGGGCGCGTGCTCGAAGCCGCGATACGCCGCCCACCCGTCCCGCACCAGCACGCCCGCGAAGTCGGCGCCGGGCACGGCGGCCGCGTCGGCGAACCCGCGGCCGGCGCGGATGGAGTACACCGTCGTCTCCGGGGTGGCGTATGCCCACAGCCGGAAGGGTTCGGTGTTCACGCGCCAGCCGGTCTCGTCGGGCGTGACCACCGGGCTGCGGCGGACCTGCTCGCACAGCGCCGCATACGCGGGCGCGGCCGCGTCGGCCGTGCGGTGCAGCAGCCGGACCAGGCCGCCCCTGGTCACGTGCAGCCCGAACCGGGTCTCCAGCACGCGGACGGTCTTCTCCAGCGGCAGGCCCCACTCAGTGTGCAGCTCGGTGGTCAGGGCGGCGACGTTCGGCCCCGGCTGCACGCCGGCCGCACCGAGCGCATCGGAGGTCTGCAAGGGATGCCGGCCCTGCACGCGCCGCCGGCACTGCGCGCAGTGACCTGCCTCGACGTCGAAGCGGCGCACCAGCGGGCGCACGTCCGGCACGTCTTCCTGATACTGCTCCGCCACCCGGTCCGGGGCGACGGCGCCGCCGCAGTCCGGGCACGTCTTCGGGGTCGGCGCCGCATATATCTCGTCGACCCGGGTCGGCGGCCGGCGGTTTCCCTGCTTCCCGTACTGCGCGCCGGCGCGCCGCCCCCGGGGGGCGTCCGGTTCCCTGGCGGCGGTCCTTGGCGAAGGGGGCGGCCTGCCGGCGTCCGGCGCGCCGCGCGGCCTCGAGTTCCTTCTCCAGGTCCTCGATGCGGCGCTTCCAGTGGTCCCGTTCCTCGATCAGCGTGGCGTTTTCTCGTTCGAGGTGCTCGATGCGCCGCACGTCCCGGGGGTCCCGCTGGGGTCCAGGTCCCATCGAACCGCTCCGGTCATCGCTCCTGCGCGCCATACTTCACGTATCGGCACGTGGTCGACGGACCTGCATACCTTTTCGTGGATTTTTTCGCCCGACCCGGTAACCGAAGACGGAACGTCATCGTCGTTTTCCTTTCGTCACTAGCGACACTTCCATAACCAGCAACAGCTACCACGCTAGAGCTATTGGAACGGCAATGGCTGCACCGAGACCTGCCCCGTGGGGCCGCGTCAGGAAACGGCCGCACGGCGAGTACGCCACAACCCGATTACACCAAGACCGCCACCAAGAATCAACAACGCAAGGGCTGGCAACGCTGGTACCGGCGTCAACTGAACAGGCAGATTTACCCCGCCTTGCTGCGGATTGATCGTATCCTCGAACCCTGCAAGCTCGTACGGTATCTCGCCGGTCAATCTGTTGGTGTAAAGATCAAGCACTCGGAGTGGCAGGCTACCTAGCTCGCGCGGTATCTCGCCGGTCAAGTTGTTGGTGTTAAACCTAAGCCGTTGGAGTTGTGACAGGTTGCCTATCTCGCGCGGTATCTCGCCGGTCAAGTTGTTTTCGTATAGCCAAAGCCCTTCAAGTCGTGACAGGCTGCCGATTTCGTGCGGTATCTCACCGGTCAAGTCGTTGCGGCTAAAAGAGAGACTTACGAGTTGTGACAGGTTGCCGATTTCGCGCGGTATCTCGCCGGTCAATCTGTTGGTGCCAAGCTGAAGCAAAACGAGTCGTGACAGGCTGCCGATTTCGCGCGGTATCTCGCCGGTCAATCTGTTGTCGTTAAGATAAAGATTTACGAGTTGTGACAGGTTGCCGATTTCGCGCGGTATCTCGCCGGTCAATCTGTTGTCGTTAAGAAAAAGCCGTCGAAGTTGTGACAGGCTGCCGATTTCGCGCGGTATCTCGCCGGTCAATCCGTTTGTGAAAAACAAGAGATCTACGAGTTGTGACAGGTTGCCTAGCTCGCGCGGTATCTCGCCGGTCAAGTTGTTGCTGAAAAGATCAAGATTTACGAGTTGTGACAGGTTGCCTAGCTCGCGCGGTATCTCGCCGGTCAAGTTGTTGCGGGGAAGGCGAAGCCTTTCAACCCGACCATCGGCGTTAGTTCCAACGCCGTACCACTCATCCAACGGCCGGTCCGTATTCCAGTTGTCGCTACGGGTCCAACCCGGGCCGCCCGCACTAGCATAAAGGGCTTCCAGTGCGGCTCTGTCGTCTCTGTCGTCTCTGTTGTCTTGCGCCGTCGCCGGGCCAGCAAACAGCAATACGGCCGTTACCGCCGCAATCAGGATTCGGAACGTCATCGTCGTTTTCCTTTCGTCACTAGCGACACTTCCATAACCAGCAACAGCTACCACGCTAGAGCTATCCCGACGTGCCATCGTCGAAGGCTACTACACACCCCGAACCGGAATCGTCAAGCGGCTCGTGCACCCATCCAGGGGCCGTCCGGCGTGTTCACGCGGAAACGATCTTCCTGCCGTAGCGCGTTCACGACTTCAGCTCGCCTCATTTCGTGTTGTCTCCCAGGGGTCCGCAGACCGTGCGCACGTCGCCGGCGACATTACTGCTTGTCCGCCGCGCGATTCGCCTGGTCCGCCGCGTTCTGATCACCCGCGGCATCGTCACCACCGAGCAGTTTCCGGCTGTCGCCGCGCGCCCAGATGCTCTCCAGGAATCGCCCCGTCTGCGTCAACTTGTCCACGACTCCCTCCACTGCGGCCTCTTGTTCCTTGACGGTGCGCATCTTGTGGCTGAGGCTGTACGCCGTGAAGAAGACGAATATCTCTTCCGGGAACAATTCCATGAATTTAGAGGTTGAAGAAAAGGCTTCACGCAGCCTGACCCAAGCGGCGCCAAAATCCCATTCTTTGATCTGCTCGCCTTTCTGATCGCTTTCAAACGCGTAGCCGGCCACATCCAGCACGACCATGACCACGATGGGCAGATATGGATGTCTCTCGATGAAATCCGTCAACTTCCTGAGCATTGCGCTTATCCGTTCTCGGGCCACGTGTTGGTCCGCCCGCTGTCGTCCCTCCACGCTCGGATTGAGGGCGTGTCCCCGCGCCCGGTGGAGCGCCTCCCCGCGCCCGGGCCGCGGCGGCCGCACCGTCAGGGGTCCCTTTTTCAGTTGCCGTTTCCGTCCGGCTCGGCGGCTCCGCAGACGCCGGCGACCGTCACGCGCAGCATCGCCACGCGGTCGGCGGGCGGGTGCCGCGCGCTTCCCGCCGGGACCCGGATCATCGTGTCGCGCTCCTTTTTCATCTGCTCGAACCCTGTCCACTTGATCTCCGCCTCGACCGTCATGCCGGACTCGGCCAACCCGCCTTTGACCAACGCTTCGAGCTCTTCGCGCACGGCCTGAGCCCTCCGGTTCGCGACTTCGAAGTTCAACCGGTCGCTCTCCGCCTGGTCGACGCCGGCGAACGGATCGTCGCTCGCGAATCCGTACGGCCTGATCGCCACGGGCCGGGCGCACGGGCGCAACGCGTCGACGAACCTCTTCAGCGCCGCTCGCCGCGCGTCGTCCAGCGTCGTGCCGCGTCCGGTCAGTTCACGGGCGGCGTCGATTCCGGCGTTCTCGAAATGCACCAGCGGGTGGATCGGCAGGACGCTCAGCATCGAATCGGAGAAAAAGACGTAGGTCACTGGCGGGCGGGACGGTTCGGCGGATCGCGCGCCGTACGAACCCAGAAGGAACGCGGCGACGATCAGAGGAAGGCACGATCCGGCGAAAGACGGCGCCAAGCCCGGATTGGCGGGCCCGCCGAACCAGGAGTGTTCGCGCGCCGGGAACTTCAGGCATTCCCTGACGAACCGCACGACGTTCGTCGTGAATCGCGCGAGCCAGCCGGGCAACCCGCCGTGCATCGCGGCCAGCACGGCGACGACCAGGGGCAAGATCGAGAGGATGCCGACGGCGTTCCGGCTCAACGCTTCGGGCAGCCGCGCGGTTGTCAGCGCGGCACCCGTCAGCGAAGAGCCCGTCCGCACGAACGCCTCCCCGAGCACCATGCCCACCCCCAGGCACAGCAAGGCGGACGCGGCGAAGCCGAGCAGCAAGCCGGCCGCGGCGCCCCACCGGAACAGGTACGGAAGCCCGTTCATGGCAGGACCGCCGCGGGGGTGGTTCCAGGCGGCCGTCGGGTCTCGAACCCGCCGCACCGCGCTACGGCCCCGGGAACCGGAGATCGGTCAGAGGGGGAAGAAGCGGAAGCCGGAAAGCGCGCTACGCGGGAGCCGGGGGGGGGGGGGGTAAGTCTATTGTTTTCAACGACTTACAGAACATCATGTTCGACATCGATCCCGTGATGCCAAGTACCCCGCCGCTGCTGATCGAAAACGCCATCGGACAGCAACTCCACCAATGCGGCAGCAACGACTCACGCGAGCCGCGCGTCCGACCCTGAAGGCTCGAGCGAGGCCGCCCGCGCACCTGATCGCGCCACGGGCAGGCGCCCACGGAACACGGATACCGCGGCATCGTGACAGACACGGCCGCGGTTGTCAATCGGAAACGGACTCCGGGGGTGCACGTCAGATTTTATGAGGCCCGTCAGGCGGCGCGGGCGGCTCGTTGCTCCCAGTAGTCCTCGCAGCGGCCGCTGAGCTGGGCAGCAGCGCGGGCGATGATGGCGTTGGCGCCGGCGACGGTCCAGCGCAGGCCGGCGCGCTTCAGCCGTGCGCCGACGACCCGCTTGCACCCGGCCTCGACCACGCCCGAAGAGACGCACAGGCCCCGGGCGCGGAACCGCGGACAGCGCATCCGGCGGCGGTTGCGCACGATGTAGTCGAGGCGCCGGCGCGCGGCGTCGGAGGTCTTGGAGTGGAACCCCAGTTCCGCCACGATCGCGCGCAGCCGTCCGTCGTCCAACTCGTCATGCCGCTGCCTGGCCCAGGCGTCGGCGCGGTCGGCGCCGGGGCCGTAGAGGGCCTTGGTCGCGTCGGACAGATGCTGCTTGGCATGATAGATGTCGACGATTTCGATGGCGCCGGACCCCCGCGCCGCCTCGTCTGGCGGGGCGCAGCCGCAACTGCCGCGACCCGTTCGTGCCCATCGCCATGCCCGCCAGTGTAGAACACGGGAACCGTCATGTCGATCCCGAAATGCCCGAATGCCGACTCTCACCACGGGCTGTCAAGACATCCAAGCCCCCCGGCCGGTCGAGGACGTGCCGACTCAGCTTCCATTGTATCCTCAAGACCGTGATTCGCATGTCGTGACTCGTCTTCGACGCCGATATGACGTCCGCCGGTTCGCTGTCGGTCAGATGCTTCTTGAATTGAACGTAACGCGACGCCATTTCTTCTCCAAGCACATTCAGATCCGGCCGCATTTTACGAAGCAAGACTATCTGCCAGTGAATCTCGTTGGAAAGGAGCGTGAAATTGGTAATTTGTTCTGGACTCTCAAGACACGCGGAAATGCGTGCGTCGATCCGGTGGTTCAGTTTCGACAGATACTCGATTGGAATGCGATCAAGCTCTCCACGGCGCCGCACCGCCTTGTGAATCCACCAGCCGACGACGATGGTCGTAGCAGAAGCAATCAAACCGGGAGCCAAACCGGCGAGTGACGACCGCGACACACTCGCCAACAAAGCTCCCAGGAGAGCGCCGAATACGATAGCCGGAATAAGGTCAACGTCTCTCACGCCATCATCCCCGCCCCAGAGCCTCGCACGTGCTTCGCGTCCTTGATGTACCGGCGGATTTCGTAGTCAAGAAGGGGTTCGTTGGCGGATTCGAAAACAAGAGTCCCTTCTACCTCTTTGATCCCGAATTCCCTGGCGAGGCCGCCAAATGCTTCTTCCAGGAACGAGGTCGGATAGCCGTACTTGACTCCATCGAGTTGAACGGTCACCTTGTCGCCGGCCTGTCTGGCCTCCAGGAATGCCGGCCTTAGATGATCTTTCAGAAATTCTTCTCCAGATCCGGGTCCCTGCTCGCGATATCGTGGCCCCGGACACTCCGTGAAGTCTTTGGCGACGTTGATGACGTTCATCATCCACCTCCCTCTTGACCGACGTGCCAGCGAAACGCAGTGCCACGCAGTGGCTCGCGGACGGACTTGAAGGCCAGCGACGCGACGGGTCCAACGACATCGGAAGTCAATACCTGGAGACCAGCGAGCCGGCCACCGTCCACTTCCTGCTTCATTTTCGGCAAACCAAGACCTCTACCCGGCTTTCCAGTGGCGGACCCGATTTTTCCCTCAAAGACGTCCTTTGGAAGTGAAGCTCGTCCGTACGACGAAATCGAAATCGTGGCCTTTCGAACGAAATGCTTCACTGGCACGCTCTTGAGAATCCCCACGCCGAGATCGACGAAACTGAAAATTCGGTAGCGACGTTCGGATTGCCGGGCAAGTTTCCCCTGACGCGAGTGTCGGGGGCTCTCACAGACGGATCCATAATCGCTTTCAGCAGGAGAAGTGCGTCACTCGAGCTTGCCTTCCGAGTGTTCCCCCAGCGTCGGTCCAGCTTTTTCGATCGGATCCTCTGTCCAGCGACGAACTCGGAGGTCGACCACAAGCGCTTCATTCTACGTTGACGGATAACGAAGCCATCAGGTTCATTCCTCAAAAGCTACGGCGCGACCGCGACCGAGGGACAGAATATTCACCCGGAGCTCGACTGTCAACGCCGAACCGGCCCGCCGAGTGCGCATCGGGTCACCACCACCGATGGGGGGGCGCGTCTCCGTGCGATCCGACCGTCGCCACCGAACCAATTCGGACCGCCGGGTGCGACCGCCACCGGCTCGACCAGGGACGTCGGTGAACAGGACGCATCTCCGGGCCGGCACTCGCATCCGTGGAGCGCCGCCATCCGGATCGGCCAGCGGCTCCCGCCCGTGTTCTCGCGGTAGCCGATCTGCCGGTCGGACCGCTGGCGACCCGACGCGAGCTCTGCCACCGCCCCCGCCCTCGACCGCCCCGCCTGTGCCATAATTCGGCCATGCTTCAGACGATTCCTGCGGCCCGGCGGCGGCGCGGCGGCGCGGCGGCGGGCCGCCGCCCGGCCGGGCCGGGGCGGATGCTCCTCGCCGCGCTCGGCGGCCTGCTGGCGCTGTCGGCGGTCCTCGACGGGGCGGTGCGGCCGAAGCCGCTCGACTACGAGCTGCACACCCTGGACAACGGCCTGACGGTGATCCTCTCGGAGGACCGTTCGACGCCCATCGTGCACCTGCAGATGGTCTACCACGTGGGGTCGAAGAACGAACCGCCGGGGCGCACGGGGTTCGCCCACCTGTTCGAGCACATGATGTTCAAGGGCTCGCAGAACGTGGCCCCCGACTCGCACCTGGCGATGATCTCGCGGGTGGGGGGGCAGGGGAACGCCTACACGACCGAGGACACGACGACGTTCCTGGAGACGGTGCCTTCGCAGTACCTGCCGCTGGTGCTGTGGCTGGAGGCGGACCGGATGGCCACCCTGCGCATCGACGAGCGGACGTTCGAGGCGGAGCGCGAGGTGGTGAAGGAGGAGCGCCGCTGGCGCTACGAGGACAGCCCGTTCGGCCTGCTGTCGGAGATCCTGTACGACCAGGCGTTTTCGGTGCACCCGTACAAGCACACGGTCATCGGCAGCATGGAGGACCTCGAGGCGGCCTCGGTCGAGGACGTGCAGGAGTTCTTCGACACGTACTACGTGCCCGAGAACGCGACCCTCGTGCTGGTCGGCGACTTCGACGCCGCGCACGCCCTGGCCCACGTCGAGCTGTACTTCGGCCGGGTGCCGAAGGCGAAGCGCCCGGTGCCGCGCGACATCCCCCGCGAGCCGCTGCCGACGGCGGAACGCCGGGTGACCCTGACGCAGTCGGAGAACTGGCCCCTGCCCGCGGTCATCGTGGCCCATCACGTGACCTACGACGGGCATCCCGACGCCTATCCGCTGCACATCGCGGCCAAGGTGCTGTCGGACGGGCAGAGCTCGCGCATCTACCGCCGCCTGGTGTACGAAGACCAGCTGGCGGTGTCGGCGGCCGGCGAGCGCGTCCTCATCGAAGACCCGAACCTGTTCTACGCCGTCGCCATCGTCCAGCCGGGCCGCACGCCGGCCGAGTCGGAGGCCGCGCTCGTCGAAGAGCTGGACCGGCTGAAGACGGAGTTCGTCAGCGAGCGGGAGCTGCGGCAGGCGAAGAACCAGTTCGCGCGCGACTACGTCTTCGGCCGCGCCACCATCGAGCAGAAGGCGTCGCACCTGTCGCACGCGGCGGTGATCCACGACGACGTCTCCACCGCGGACGCCGAGTTCGACATCTTCATGAACGTGACGCGGGAGGACGTGCGGCGGGTGGCCCGGACCTACTTCACGGCCGAGAACCGGCTGGTGCTGACGATCCTGCCGGCGGCGCCGGCGCAGCCCGCGTTCCCGCGCGTCGGAGGCGGCCGATGAGGCCGCGGTCCGCGGGCGCCGGCGCGGCGGCGCTGGTGGTCGGCCTGTCGGCGGCCGCGGCGGCGTTCGCCCAGCCGCCGGCGGACTGGCCCCGCGAGAGCCCCCCGCCCCCGCTGCCGTGGCGCCAGGCGACCTTCCCGCCCTACGAGGTCCGCACCCTCGACAACGGGCTCCAGGTGGTGGTGGTGATGCACCACGAGCAGCCGGCCGTGAACCTGCGGCTGATCATCGGGGCGGGGTCGGTCTACGACCCGCCCGGCCGGAGCGGGGTGGCGGCCTTCATCGGCGCGCTGCTCGACCAGGGGACGGCGGACCGATCGGCCACCGAGATCGCGGACGGCATCGACTCGGTCGGGGGCATCCTCGACGTCGGGGCGGGCGCCGACCTGAGCGTCGTCAACGCCCTGGTCATGACCGACAGCTTCGAGTTCGGCCTGGAGCTGGTGGCCGAGGCCGCCCGGCGGCCCGCGTTCGCGCCGGCCGAGATCGAGCGGCAGCGGCAGCAGGTGCTCTCGGGGTTCCAGGTGAGCTACGACGACCCCGACTACCTGGCCGGGGTCGTGCTGTCGCGGCTGATGTACGGCTTCCACCCCTACGGGATGCCGTCGAACGGCACGCCGGAATCGGTGCGGCGCATCACGCGCGCCGACCTGCAGGCGTTCCACGCCGCCCACTACGCCCCCAACAACGCCCTGCTGGCGATCGTCGGCGACATCGACGCCGCGTCGGCGTTCACGGCGGCGGAACGGGTCTTCGGCGACTGGGCGCCCCGCACGTCGGCGGCCGACCCGCCGGCCGGCGAGATACCCGAGCCCACCCGGCGGGTGGTCGTCGTCGACAAGCCGGGCTCGCTCCAGACCGCCATCCGGGTCGGCCACGTCGCCCTGCCGCGGAACAGCCCCGACCATCTGCCGTTCGACGTGGCCATCAAGATCCTGGGCGGCGAGGGGGGGAACCGGCTCGGAAGCGCGCTGCGGACGGAACGGGCGCTCACCTATTCCGCCTCGGCCGACGTCGGCAGCGGCCGCTACGCCGGCGACTTCGTGGGCAAGACCGACACCCGCACCGAGGCGACGGTCGAGGCCCTGCGGCTGATGGTCGGCGAAGTGGGCCGCCTGCGGCGGGAGCGCGTCAGCCGCCGCGAGATCGAGAACGCCCGGGCCTATCTGGCCGGGAACTTCCCGCTGAGCATCGAGACCCCCAACGCCATCGCCTCGCAGGTGCTGGAGGCGCTGATGTACGGCCTCGACCTCGCCGACCTCCCGAACTATCCGAACCGCATCAACGCGGTCACCGTCGAGGACATCCGGCGCGTGGCGCGCACGCACCTGCGCCCCGACCGGCTCTCGATCGTGCTCGTGGGCGAGGCCCGCGCGTTCGTGGACGGCCTCCGGCGGGCCGGATTCCGCGGCGTCGAGGTCCTGTCGGTGGCCGAGCTCGACCTCGCCAGCCCCGACCTCCGGCGCTGACGGCCCCGTGACGGCCCCCCCGCGCCGCACCGCGACGACCGGCGCCGGGCCGGCGCCCCGGGTGATGATCTCGTGCGGCGAGGCGTCGGGCGACCTGTACGCGGGGGCCCTCGCCGCCGAGATCCTGCGCCTGCGTCCCCGCGCGGAGGTCTTCGGCCTGGGGGGACGCCGGCTCGCGGCGGCGGGCGCGCGCTTGACCGCCGACCACGCGGGGCTGGCGGCCACCGGACTGACCGAGGCGCTGTCGGTGCTGCCGCGCACGTGGAGCGCCTATCGCCGCCTGGTGCGGGCGGCGCGCACGGAGCGCCCCGACGTCTTCGTGGCCGTCGACTTCCCGGAGGTCAACTTCCGGCTCGGCGCGGCCGTCGCGGCCCTCGGCATCCCCGTCGTCTACTACGTCGGCCCGCAGGCGTGGGCGTGGCGGCGCGGCCGGTTCCGCGCCATGCGGCGGTTCGTGACCCGCGCCCTGGTCATCTTCCCCTTCGAAGCGCCGCTCTACCGCGAGGCGGAGATCCCCGCCGCGTTCGTCGGCCACCCGCTGCTCGACGCGGCCCCGCCCGCCAGCGACCGGAAGAAGCGCCGCCGCGACCTGCTCCTCGACCCGGAAGCGCCGGTGGTGGCGCTGCTGCCCGGCAGCCGCCCCAACGAGGTGCGCCGGATACTGCCCGACCTGACCGCCGCGGCCGCCCTGGTGCGCGAGCGGCTGCCGGCGGCGCAGTTCGTCGTCGCGCGGGCCCCCGGCCTGCCCCGGCCGCTGTTCGAACCGGTCGAGGCGTTCAGCCGCGCGGGCGCGCCCGTGAGCGTCGTGGGGCCGGGGACCGATGCGGCGCTGGCGGCGGCCGACGTGGTGCTGACCGCGTCGGGCACGGCCACCGTCGAGGCCGCGATCCACGGACGCCCGATGGTGATCGTCTACCGGCTCTCGCGGCTGACGTGGTGGCTGGCGCGGCGCATCGTCAAGGTCCGGGCGTTCGGCATGGTCAACCTCGTCGCGGGGCGGACCGTCGTGCCCGAGTACGCGCAGGACGCGTTCCGGCCCGCGGTGGTGGCCGCCGACGCGGTGCGCTTCCTGACCGACGAGGCCCACGCCGCCCGCACCCGGCGGGCCCTGCGCGAGGTGCGCGAGAAGCTGGGGAAGCCGGGGGCGAGCCGCCGCGCGGCCGAGCACGTGCTGGAGGTCGCGGCGGGCGGTTGACGCCGCCCCCCCGGGAACCGGCCGCCGCGCCGGCCCCGCTCCGGCCGCACCTTCATATAATGAAGGGATGCAGCGACACGGCGGGCGGAGACGGAGAGGGAGGCGAGGGGTTCGGGCGGCGCCGCGGGCGCTCGTCCTGCTGGCCCTGCTGGCCGCGGGCGCGCCGGCCGCGGCCCAGACGAACACGGCCGAGATTCTGGGCGTCGTGGCCGACGAGAGCGGCGCGGTGCTGCCGGGCGCGGTCGTCGCCGCGACCCATCCCGCGAGCGGGACCGTGGTCGAACGGGTGACCGACGGCGAAGGGCGGTTCTTCTTCCCCGGCCTCGCCACCGGCGAGTGGACGGTCACCGCGGCGCTGCCCGGCTTCCGGCGGTCGACGCAGAGCGGCATCCGCCTGGAGATCGGCCGGACCCTGCAGATCGGGTTCACGCTGGCCCTCGGGGCGGTCGCCGAAGAGGTGACCGTCGAGGTGGCCGCCCCCCTGCTCCAGACCACCACGGCCGAGATCAGCGACGTCATCGAGACCCGCGAGGTCGAGCAGATCCCCCTGAACGGACGGCAGTTCCTGCAGCTCGCCCAGCTCAGCGACGCGGTGGTCATCCCCCCCGGCGGCACCCGGGGCGGGGCCCTGCAGCAGGCCGGTCCGCTGCCCAACGTCGGGGGGCAGCGCGCCGGACACAACATCTACATGCTGGACGGGTTCAAGGTGACCGACGAGCTGTTCAACAACCTCGTCGTCAACCCGTCGGTCGACTCCATCCAGGAGTTCAAGATCCAGAAGTCGATGTACCCGCCGGAGTTCGGCGGGAAGGCGTCGGCCCTCATCAACGTGGCCACCCGGTCGGGCGCGAACACGTTCCACGGGAGCCTGTTCGAGTTCATGCGCGACGAGCGCTTCGACGCGCACAACTATTTCGACGACCGGAGCCGGCCGGTGCCCCCGCTCGACCAGCACCAGTACGGCGGCTCCCTCGGCGGCCCCCTCGTCCGCGACCGCACCTTCTTCTTCGCCAGCTACGAGCGGCAGGACACGCGGCGGTCGATCACGAAGACCTTCTCGGTGCCGGACGCGGCCGTCCGGGGCGGCGACTTCTCGGGCTGGGACCCGATCTGCGACCCGCGCACCATCGACGCGGCGTCCGGCGGCTGCCGGCCGTTCGCGGGGAACCGGATCCCCGCCGACCGCATCGACCCCATCGCCCGCGCCTTCCTCGACCGCGTGCCCCTGCCCACGGCCGGCGCGCGGTTCCAGAACCTGACGGCGGTGGAGCAGCAGGACAAGGACGCGCACCAGTTCAGCCTGCGGATCGACCACCGGCTGGCCGAGGCCGACCACCTCTTCCTGCGGATCAGCAGTTTCGACGCCGACGAGGTCCAGCCGTTCGGCACCGGGGTGCAGCAGGAGGCCCTGGTGCCGGGGTTCGGGCGCACCCTCGACACCACGACCCGGAACGTGGGGACGAGCTATACCCGCGCCATCGGCCGCAACATGCTGAACGAGTTCCGGTTCGGCTACCTCTCGGTGGACGGCGGACAGCGCAGCCGGAACGCCGGGGCCGACTTCGCGGAACGGGTCGGCCTGCTCGGGGTGAGCCGCAATCCCCGCGACACGGGGTATCCCCAGATATCGACGGCGGGGCTGTTCAGCACCATGGGCGACCCGACCACGTTCGTGTCGCGGAACAACGAGCACTTCGAGGTCTACGAGAACTTCCTCATCGACCGGGGCGACCACCGCTTCAAGTTCGGCGGGTACGTGTTCCACCTGCGGTTCCGCCCCGTGAACGCCGACACCGCGCGCGGCGCCTTCACCTATACCGGGCAGTGGAGCGGCAACGCCCTGGCCGACTTCCTGCTCGGCCATCCGACCTCGGCGCGGGCGGGCATCGGCGGGGGCGACCAGGACTCGCGGACGACGTGGGCGCACCTCTACGTCCAGGACGACTGGCGGGCGCGCGACCACCTGACCATCAACTACGGGCTGCGCTACGAGTACAACGCGCACATGAAGGACGTCGACAACCGCCTGTCGTCGATCGACCTGTCGGTGCCGGGCGGGCGCTACGTCATCGCCAGCGACGACGACGGCAACGTTTCGCCGGCGGCCGAGGCGCTGCTGCCGCAGATACCGATCCCGTGGGTGACGTCGGCGGAGATCGGATGGGACCGCAGCCTCCTGCGCCCCAGCCGGCTCCGCCTCGCCCCCCGGCTGGGGTTCGCGCTGCTGCTCGGCGACCGGCGCGCGGCGGTGCTGCGCGGCGGCTACGGGGTCTTCCTGAACCAGTGGGCCTACAGCGTGCAGACCGCGTTCACCCGCAACCTGCCGTTCTTCTTCCTCAAGCAGGTCGACACCCCGTCGGACCAGCTCGCCCCGACCCACCGGACCCGCGACATCCTGACCAGCGACGCCACCGGCAGCATCGGCGGCTCCATCATGGACAACGACTACCGGGTCGAGTACACGCAGACGTGGAGCGGCGGCCTCCAGATGGAGGCGGCGCCGGGCACGATGGTGGAGGCGTCCTACATGGGTTCGTACACCATCGGCGCCGACAACTCGACCATCCGCAACGTGCCCCTGCCCGGCCCCGGCCCCATCGACGCGCGCCGGCCGGCGCCCGCGCTGAGCGGCGTCCGCGCCATCCGCTTCGACGGCAAGTCGATCTACCACGCGGTCACGTTCAAGGTCGAGCGGCGCTTCGACGGGCGCCGCGCGTTCACCGCCGCCTACACGCTCTCCGACTCGCGGGACGACGCGTCGAGCCCGGGCGCCACCGCGTTCGAGTCGAACGTCCCCCAGGACGTCAACGACATCTTCCCCGGCGAAGAGGCCCTGTCGAGCTTCCACCACCGCCACCAGCTCGTGGCCAGCGGCGTCTGGGAACTGCCGTTTTTCGAGGGCGCCGGCGGGGCCGCGGGGGCCCTCGGCGCGGGATGGCGGGTGAACGGCATCGTCACCGTGCAGTCGGGCGCCCCCTTCACCGTGAACCTGGGGACGGACCGCGCCAACGTCGGGTCGGGCCCCGCCCAGCGCCCCGACCAGATCGGCGACCCCAACCTCCCGGCCGGCCAGCGCTCCGCGGACCGGTGGTTCGACACCTCGGCGTTCGCGCTGCAGGCCCCCTACACCTTCGGCAGCGCGCCGCGCAACAGCGTGTTCGCGCCGGGCCTCGCGAACGTCGACGTCTCGCTGCAGAAGGACTGGCGCGTCGGCGAGCAGGGCCGCCTGGAGTTCCGCTGGGAGATCTTCAACGTGCTGAACCGGGCCAACTTCGACGTGCCCAACCGCATCTTCGGCACCCCGAACTTCGGCCGCATCTTCAGCGCCCTGAACGCCCGGGAAATGCAGTTCGGCCTGCGCTACAGCTTCTGAAGCGGCCCGGTGGGCGGACTCGCGCCACCGGTCCGGGCCGGTGTCACGGATCCGCGGGGCGTCGGTCTTCCGGCGGCGCGCCGATCTGGTGTAGAGTGCTCGCGAGGGAGGCCCCGATGAGATCGACGAGAGCCGCTTCCACCCTGCTGCTTGGCGTCGCCCTGGCGTGCGCCGTGTCTGTCGCGTCGGCCGCCAGCCGCGTCGCGCTGGTCGTCGGCAACAGCGAGTATTCGCACATCGGGACCCTGGCGAACCCGCGCAACGATGCGACCGACGTGTCACAGGCCCTCCGGCGGCTGGGGTTCGAGGTGAGGACGGAGCTCGATACGGACCTGGAGTCGCTGCTGGGCGCCCTGCGCGCTTTCACGGAGCGGAGCGAGGGCGCCGACATGGCCCTGGTGTTTTACGCGGGGCACGGCATGGAGATGGACGGCGTGAACTACCTGTTGCCGGTGGACGCGCGCCTGGAGCGGGACACGCAGGTACGTTTCGAGACGATAAAGCTTACAGACGTGCTGGCGTCGACGACGGGGGCCTCGCTGAGGGTGGTGATTCTGGATGCGTGCCGGGACAATCCCCTTGTGAGGACGATGCGGAAGACGCGAGCGTGGCGCAGCGTCAGCGACGGCGCCTTCGGGAGAATCGACGACTCGGTGTTGGCGTTGGCGGACGACACGCTCGTGGCTTACGCGGCCGCGGCGGGAACGAAGGCGGTGGACGGCACGGGGCGCAACAGCCCGTACACCGCCGCGTTGCTGAAGTATCTCGATAAGCCGTTGGACATCGGCCTCCTGTTCCGGTACGTACGCGCGGAGGTTGGGGAGGCCACCGGCGGCAAACAGCGTCCCCGCGAGTTCGGTGCGCTGCTGCGCGAGCACTACTTGGCGGGAAGAAACGAGCTGATTGCAGATCTCTACCGCAGGGCGGACCGAGGAGACGTGGTCGCACAAGACGAGCTGGGCGACAGGTACGAGACCGGGCGCGGCGTGGCGGTCGACTACGTCATGGCCGCTGACTGGTACCGGCGGGCGGGGAATGGCGGATATGCTCCTGCGCAGGCCAGTCTCGGCTTCCTGTACGACAGAGGCCGAGGCGTAGAGCAGGACCATCGGACGGCCGTCGAATGGCACCGCCGAGCAGCCGAGCAGGCGGACGCCCGGGCGCAGAACAACCTTGGCGCGGCGTACGCGTTCGGTCGAGGCGTGGAGCAGGACTATGTTATGGCCGTCGCGTGGTACCGTCGAGCCGCTGAGCAAGAACAGTATGCGCACGACAACCTAGTTGTTCCCGTTGCCCAGAACAACCTCGGCTTCATGTACAGGGATGGTCGAGGCGTGGAGCAGGACGATGTTATGGCCGTCGCGTGGTACCGTCGAGCGGCGGAGCAGGGATACAGCAGAGCGCAGTACAACCTCGGCTTCATGTACAGGGATGGTCTAGGCGTGGAGCAGGACGACGTTATGGCCGTCGCGTGGTACCGTCGAGCCGCTGAGCAAGGACACGCGGGGGCGCAGTACAACCTCGGCTTCATGTACAGGGATGGTCGAGGCGTGGAGCAGGACGATGTTATGGCCGTCGTGTGGTACCGTCGAGCGGCGGAGCAGGGATACAGCAGAGCGCAGCACAACCTCGGCCTCATGTACGAAAGAGGTCGAGGCGTGGAGCAGGACGACGTTATGGCCGTCGTGTGGTACCGTCGAGCGGCGGAGCAGGGATACAGCAGAGCGCAGCACAACCTCGGCCTCATGTACGAAAGAGGTCGAGGCGTGGAGCAGGACGACGTTATGGCCGTCGCGTGGTACCGTCGAGCGGCGGAGCAGGGATACAGCAGAGCGCAGTACAACCTCGGCTTCATGTACAGTGATGGTCAAGGCGTGGAGCAGGACGACGTTACGGCCGTCGCGTGGTACCGTCGAGCCGCTGAGCAAGGACACGCGGAGGCGCAGACCGTGATCGGCTTCATGTACAGGGATGGTCGAGGCGTGGAGCAGGACGACGTTATGGCCGCCGTGTGGTACCGTCGAGCGGCGGAGCAAGGATACGCATCTGGACAGCACTTGCTGGCGCATATGTACGAAGCTGGTCGAGGCGTGCCGCAGGACTACGAGGCAGCCCTTATGTGGTTCCGCAAGGCCGCCGACGGGGGAAATACAGCCGCGAAGGAGGACATCCGCCGCCTTGAAACAAGGCGCCCCTGAGCCCGTGGAGCTAAGCTATTTATACCATATGTCACGATACTTTTCGTCGCCTTAAAATAGCTCCACGGGCGATCCCGGAGCCCCGTTCGCACTCTGCCCATCGGGCGATAGTCGAACTTCGCTCTGGTCCTTCTGGAGTGATTGATGCCTAAGCCTATTAATGTGCTGCTGTCGAGCACCATCCTCGTCACCTTCGCCACGGCGGCCGGCGCTCCGTTGGCCGACGCAGACATGCGCGGTCGAGTCGTCTGCGACGTGCCGGCCGACGAAGCCGTGCTCCTGACGTGGCAAGTCGACGATGGCTCCTGGAGGGCCACCACGCCGAACGGCGGCACCGCCTCGTTCCCGACCGAAGCCGATGCCTTCCGGCTCTGGAACGAGCTCCCCGTCTTCGTGTGCAACCTGACGGTGGAGGTCGGCTTCCGGGAGCGACCGGGACGGCTTCATCGCCTCAACCGAAGCATGCGACCGCCCGAGAAAAGTGCCGGCGTCACCCACGCCGCTGAAGCCGATCCGCGCGTGCTGATTGCGGGTCCCGCGCCTCGCGCTCCCATCACCGCTGAGACGTGCGCCGAAAAGTGGCTCCAAACGCCGTGCTGGATGGAGTTGGCCAACCACCCCGGATGCTACGTCTGGAATCCGTCACTCGGGAGGAACGAGACCGCGGCTTGGACGGGCGGGTGCAGCGGCGGCATCGCCCACGGGACGGGGTTGCTCATATGGAGCCCCGAGGGCTTCCACGAAATCGTCACCGGACGCCTGGACCACGGCAGACGCGAGGGCGACACAGTCATTCGCAGGACCAACGGGTCCACGGCCGAGGGACCCTACGTGGACGGCCAGCGGCACGGCGCCTGGCGCTTCCGCGAAGCCGACGGGTCCACATCCGAGGGACCCTACGTGGACGGCCAGCGGCACGGCGCCTGGCGCTTCCGCGAAGCCGACGGGTCCACATCCGAGGGACCTTACGTGGACGGCCAGCGGCACGGCGCCTGGCGCTTCCGCGAAGCCGACGGGTCCACGGCCGAGGGACCCTACGTGAACGGCCAATCGGGCGGCACTTTTACCCTACGTTTCCCGGACGGAAGCGTTCACAAAGGTTTCTACTCCCACGTGTACGGCGTACAGGATGGCCCTTGGAGTCGCCGCGATGCAGGCGGCAACGAGGCGGAAGGATTCCTCGCCGACGGCAAAGAGTCAGGCATGTGGGTCTTCCGCTTCGCCGACGGCGACGAAATGAAGGGCCCGTACGTCGACGGCCTGCGTCACGGGGTCTGGACTCGGCGCTTCGCCGACGGGGCCGTCGAGAAGGGCCGCTATGTGAACGGCGAGAAGCAGGGCACGTGGATCGTCCGCGACGGAAAGTTCCGCTATCGGACGAAGTACCTGGACGGCAGACCGAAGGGCAAGGCGCGAGATGCCATCGAATGGTGACCGGTTTGCCCATAATGCCGATCGAAACGCGCCAAGGTCGGGCCGCCGTCGGAGTCTCGATGCGCCAACTGTTCCAGCACCACCCAAGACTGCCTGATGGACCTCGACCGAAAACGGACGCCGCGTACGCGAGAATCGTCGAAGACTTGACTTTTCAATCAAGCGTCCTCGACACGCGAAAACCGATGAAGCGGAACGCAACCCAGGTAGTGCCCCAGATACGATGGGCCGAACGGACCTCCCGCGAATCATCGGACCACGAACCGCCGCGCAACACACGATAAACACAGCTTCCACCATGGGTCCACGCCGTCCCGTCCGACGGCGCGCCGCTGTAGTCGTCATGCCAGCAGTCCTCCACAAATTCCCATACGTTGCCATGCACGTCGTACAGGCCGAACGAGTTCGGCGCAAACTTGCCCACGGGCGTTGTCCGCCCGCGGTTCCTGTCGTAGTTCGCCTGATCCGTCGAGATCGTCGACCCCGTATGGAAGGGCGTCGTCGTGCCCGCACGCGTCGCATACTCCCACTCCGACTCGCTGGGAAGACGATACTGCGCACCCGTAATCTCCGACAGCCAAGACACGTATGTCTGCGCGTTCTCCCAGTTCACTCTAATCACCGGGCGCGCGCCCCGCCCCCAACCTTCGTCATCAGGGCGATACCCGTTGCACCCGCCCGCGCGCACGCACGCATCCCATTCGTCGAACGTCACTTCCTTCACACCCAGCGCGAACGACCGTAGCGTGACCCGATGTCTTGGACCTTCATCGTCATTGCGGTCCTCTTCCGACGCCGGAGACCCCATCTGGAACGTCCCCGCCGGAATCACCACCATCTCCGGACAGAAGTCACAGTCCTGAAATACTTGGCCGTCCGCATATGTCGACGCCACGGATTCATCGAACATCGGTGCCACAGATTCATCGAACATCGCCTGGAAGAGGTACTCACCCACGTCTCTGGCACTCACACCCACGTAATACGTGCCCGGCGACACCTCCCACCGAATATCGAAATTCACTCCGTCATGGCCACTATAGGGGCTATCTGAATTCTCTGAATACAACGAAACACCGTCGCGATAAAGCGCGCCAATGGTATCCATCCCGCCGGTCGTTCTCACGGTCAACGTACCGGCCGCCTCGACATCGACAGCGAAGTAGTCCTTGTCGCCATCTGCAAGCGTTCCGGGCACCGGTTGCCCCAATGCGACTCGGGTCGCAGTCAGGGCTTGGAAACGGTAGGTGCCCACGTCACCGTCGTCCCCGTTCACGCCCACGTAATACGTGCCCGGCGACACCTCCCAGTGAATCTCGAAATTCAGTCCGTCGCCGCTGTTGTCGTCTGAATCCAACGAAACACCGTCGTGATAAAGCGTGCCAACGGTATCCCTCCCGCCGGTCGTTCTCACGATCAATATACCGGCCGCCTCGACATCAACCGCGAAGTAGTCCATGTCGCCATCTGCAAGCGTTCCGGGCACCGGTTCCTCTAATGCGACTCGGGTCGCGGTCACGATGTCGTCGCCGTGGTCGTCACCGGCGAACACTGCTTGGAAACGGTAGTCGCCCACGTCGCCGTTGTCCCCGTTCACGCCCACGTAATACGTGCCCGGCGACACCTCCCAGTGAATCTCGAAATTCAGTCCGTCGCCGCTGTTGTCGTCTGAATCCAACGAAACACCGTCGTGATAAAGCGTGCCAACGGTATCCCTCCCGCCGGTCGTTCTCACGATCAACATACCGGCCGCCTCGACATCGACAGCGAAGTAGTCCATGTCGCCGTCTGCAAGCGTTCCGGGCACCGGTTGTCCCAATGCGACTCGGGTCGCGGTCACCATGTTGTCGCCATGGTCGTTGCCGGTTATTAACGCTACCGCCACCGGCACTAACACCACCGGCACTAACACTAATGCGACGACCGAAGCCGGACCGCGCGTCTTGCTGGGCTTGATCAGTGCGTTGCCTTGCTGCATGGACATTGGATAGCTCCTGTATACTTGTGCGGGATGCAATCGACGCGGTTATTAATAGCACAGGTGGATATTATTATAAATAGTGTCTGCCAGAAACCCACAACCGATTGATTTGTTAATATTATTAATATGCGTATTTCGAGTGGCGAAGATCGCTTTAATGTGGTATTCTTGCAGAAGCAATACACGTCGCAAACAACACATTCCCCTCTCCGTCAGTATGGACTATTGAAGCGAAATGCGAAGCCCGCCTGGAACTTGTCGACACTGACGAATCTCGGCGGCAGCTCGCCGTTGGCATAGGAAGCAAAGAACTCCCAGTGCGGACCGAAGACCAGCCGGATGGCGGCGTTCAGATAGCTCCGGGAACCGCCCTGCCCTACGAGCGTCGTCCGCGACGCGACTCCCCTGTCGATGACGAACGTGTTGCCCATGCTCTGTCCTGACGTCTCCCTCTCGATCGGCGCTCGAGTGCCCAGGGCCTCTTCCGTGTAGAGCCGGCGGTACACGTAGTCCACGTCGAACACCACTTGGTCGAGATGCGGCCCTCCGAGCTCTACACGTAGAAGGCCGGCGAAGCCGAGCTTCAGCCGCCCAATCGATCCGTCGTCCAGGGCGGCGACCTGGTTGGCCAGGTTCCTTCCCGCCTCGAAGCCCACGTAGGGCAGGAGGTCGACGGCATAGCCCGACAACACCCCGCTCCGACCCGCGGTTCCCACCGTGCGCGTGCGGAAGTCGAGCTGTCCGTTGGCGACGAGGTTGCCGTCGCTGAAGGTCTTTTCCGACTCGAAGGTCGGACCGACGTCTAATACGAGGGCGTACAACCAAGGCCGGTCCGCGGTGACCACCTCCGCCCGGGAACCCGGGCGCGACCCGAACACCGGCAGGCTGCGATAGTGCGTGAGCTGCAGCGGCACCGAAAAAAGAAGACTGTTCTCGTCGTCCTGGTCGGAACTGTTGGTCCTGAACGCGACTTGGGGCCCGACCGACAGCTCGTTTCGTTCACCGATTCGGACAATGGGAAAGGGTTGCCGGAAGTTGGTGACCAAGCCGAACGTGGCGTCCGCACCCTGGCTGTTGACGAACGTGAGGCCGGTGTAGACGTCGGTGTAGTTGAGAAGACTGCCCGAACGGCCGGCGGCGGGAACGGTCCTTCCGGACACGAGCGGCCGCGGATCGGCGCCGGGCCGCTCGAGAAAGGACACGGTGGCCGCGGCCCCCCTGGGAATCGTCCCGTCGATGAACAGCACGAGGCCGGGATCCCATTGATTTCGGCCAATCCGCACCGACGTCTCTTGAACGTCGACGACCGGAAACGGCGAACCTCCAATGTCCACCCGCCACGCGTCCGGCACCAGGGAGCGTTCGCGGTAGATCGTCGGCAGGTAGTCCGTCAAGAGGACCGTCCTGTTCCACACGCTGCCCAGAAGCCGAGCCGCCGTCACGACCGGCAGCGGCGCGATCAGATTCCGCTCGACCCGACGCCCTATCGTCAGCTCGTCGATGATGAGCAGCGCGGCGGCCGGTGGCGACTCGCCCCCCGCCGAGTCGAGACGCCCGCTCATCTCGGGGGAGAGAGTCACGATGACTTCCGCCAGCGTAACCTCGGCGTCGAGGTCCAGGTAGACGTCCCTGAAGACCACCAACGTGACTCGCGGTTCGGCGTCCGCCACGAGTCCGCCGAAGTACCTCAGGACTATCGTCGTGGGCTCGGGGCGGAGAACCGTGGTCGGCAGTGTCTGGCCCTGGGCCGAGCCCACCGCCAAGCCCGCCCACCCGACCAGCGCCAAAGTGAGAAACGTCCGGCAAGTGCGGATCGGCATCGCGGACAGACTCCTTCTCGGATGGGCCATCGGACTCAATCGGTGGACCACGCGACCTGGTACGCGTTCACCAGACGCTCCCCCGCGGACGCCACCGTGTTGTTGGACGTGAGCTGGAGCGTGTCCATGAAGCTCGATATGTTCAGGGAGCCGTTCTTGCAGGAAGCCTCGATCGAGAGTCTCAGGAGGCTCTTCATGTCTTCGACCCTCTCCGGGGCACCGACGTCCACGTCCCGCAGGCTTTGGGTGTCCCCGATACTGTCGGCGGGCAACCGGCTGATCTTCGAGACGGCCTGCTTCACGAACTCGGTCGCCTCATAGGGAGAAAGGTAGTGAGGGCAGGCACCCGGGGCGAGGCTTCGCGTGGCCGAGCGGGCGGGATTTACCGGGTTTGCCGGGCTTCGCGTGGCCGAGCGGGCGGGATTTACCGGGTTTACCGGGGCAACGTCGCCCGCGGGGAGAGAGTCGCGACCGGTGCCGGATTCATCGAGCCAGTCGAAGCTCACGACGATCGCAAGCAGCACGATCAGGAGGCACTGGAACAGCGCCAGGACTGAAAGGGCGACGGCGACGCGCTCCGACACGCCGTGTGGGCGAACTGCCTCCTTGCCGGGGGCGGCGCCGGTTCCTTTGCGCCGGCTGTTCGCGTCGGTCTCGCCTCGTGGACGATCGGCGCGCTTTCGCTTCCGCTCTTCCTGTCGTCGCCGGTCGGACTTGCCCATCGTTCCATTCCCATCCGCGAGTCGTCGAACTCACGCAGCGCCGTCGGCAGGCATTTCACCCGGTCGACGGCTGCACCGACAGGGAGCACCTGCCCGCATAGCCGAACCTCTCTTGCACTACCACGTAGTACGTCCGGTCGTCTTCCAGGACGATCGCCAAGCTTGAATCGGTGCCGTCACCACCATCATCGTCAGCTTCCAAGAACTTCCCGTCCTCGTCAACGACGGACAGGTACGCATCGAAGCCGGCACTCGCACCATGGACCTCGATGACGTACTCTCCGCTGTCGGGCTCGGTGAGCCGGAACCAGCGTTTCTCGTTGAGACCGAGCGTGATTTCCCGCGGGTCGTCGGGACCTATGGACTCGGCATCGACGGGCGGTATCGCGTCCTGAACGGTCGCATCCGCGGCCGCGGAAGCACCCGCGGCCGCCATTTCGTCAGTCCCGTCTCGGGCCGATGACGCCGAGGCCGGCCGAGTGACGCCGGTGGACTGGAGCGCGAAGAAGAGAAAGAGCTCGGCGAGCAATATGCCGAACAGCGCGGCGTTGCCGGCAACCAGGCTGATTTGCCACTGACGGCTGGCGAGGGCCGAAGCGGGCGCGCGAAACACCTCCCTGGCGACGGCCACGATGAGCACGGCGAGGGCGGAAGCGAGGATCAGGACGGAGGCGGCAAAGACCAAAGCGTAGGGGACGAAGTCGCCGACGGCTCCGCCGGTCGCCGTCTGGCTGCCGGGTCCCTCGACCGGCTGCGCTATCGAGAGATCGGGAACGCATACGAGGAGAGTTTTAATAATTAATACCGCGAGCAGTCCTGACCATGCCGATTGGCGTCGACGATTCGTGCGCATGTGCCAGACTCCCCCGAGTAGGACCGCACCGCGCGGGCGTGGCTCAGCGCCCCAAGGCTCTACTACCCGCCACAGTGTGCCTGCGCATCAGGCAGGTCTACCGCGTCTGCCCGCCGATTCCGCCGACGTGCACGCAAGCACGAAGGCTAGGTCTTCAGTGTCTCGCCTCGGGCCGCTCAAGTCAAGCGCGCCAGACCCGGACCTTCAGCGCCAGACGCCGGCTATCCCGGTCCGCGCCCCGGCGGTGCGTCGTGAGCAAACGTGCCCACGCGGGTGTGGATCGCCGGTCCTCCGAAGTGGGGCGCTCACCACGAGCGCGTCAGCGCTCCGTCCGCCGCCTGTCGGGCCGCTACAACGACGGGATCTCGCACGTGAAGCTGGCGGCGGCGTCGGGGTCGCCGGCGCCGTCGTGGACGGCGGTCTGCGGGTACGGGCAGACGGGGCGGGTCATCGTAACCTCGCCGTCCTCGTCCAGCTTCGACGCGAGCAGGCGCTCGGGGGCCTGTCCGTCCTCGACCCAGGCGCGGATGGCTTCGACCCAGGCGACGCGGTCGGGCCCGGGGCCGCCCGCGCAGTGCAGCACCCCCGGCAGCATGTAGAGCCGCGCGTAGTCGCGCGCCGACGGGTCGGCGGCCTCGAGGCGCTCGTAGTAGTCGATCGTGCCGAGCGGGGGGATGGCGAGGTCGGACCAGCCGGTCCAGTAGATGATGCGGCCGCCGCCGTCGCGGAACCGGCTGAGGTCGGTGTCGGTCGCGTTGAGGACGGCGGCCGTCGCGGCGACGTCTTCCTCCCAGGTCGAGAAGTCGTACCCGGTGTAGTCCCAGTCGGGGTCGCCGAAGACGAAGTACTTGAAGAGCTCCGTCCCGAAGCCGTACTGCGCGCTCCGGCCCCACGGCAGGGCGACCGCCCACGGGTCCCAACCGCCGTAGTCGTGCTCGCCGCCGTAGTTGAACCCGGGGTAGAGCCGCTCGCCGTTCAACCGCGGGCCGTCGTAGACGGTCGTGACGGCGGCGAGCTGCGCCTCGGTGACGCAGCCGTCGGCCGGCCGGCCGCCGGCGCAGCGCGGCAGGTCGGCGGGGTCGAAGCCGCATCGCCGCGGGTCGGTCATGATGCCGTCTTCGACCCCGTCGTCGGCGTCGCACGCGGAGAGGATGCTCGACCCGAGCAGGTCGAGCACGGCCGCGGTCAGCACCGGGGCGTCGAGGTCCCCGTCCGGGTAGATGGCCTGCTGGTTCTGCAAGAAGCCCGCGGTGAGCCCCGTCCAGTCGTGGGCCGGGGCGGCCGCCACGATGCCGTCGAAGTCGTCGGGATAGCGCTGCGACTCGACCATCCCCTGACCGCCGCCCCGCGAGCAGCCGACGAAGTAGTCGTAGTCGGACGGCCGCTCGTAGTAATGCGCGATGACCGACTTCGCGGTCTCCGCCGTCAGGTGGACGGCGCGGTGGCCGAAGTTCTCCTGCCGCTCGGGATGGTCGAGCGCCCAGCTTGCCGCGCCGCCGGGGCCGGTGTGCCCGGTGTCGGTCCCCGCCGTCGCGTAGCCGCGCGCGAGCGGGCCCCCGCCGTGGGCGAAGAGATCGCGCGCCTGGTTCTGCACGCTGCCCACGAAACCGCCGCCGCCGCCCATCAGGAACCGCCCGTTCCAGTCGTCGGGCAGCAGCAGCTCGAAGTTGATCTCGGTCTCGATGATTCCCCGTACCCGGCAATGCGCGGGGAGGTCCGCCTCGGCCACGTGCTCGGCCGAGCCGATGCGCAGGTCGATGAGCTCCAGCGCCGTCAGACCGGCGCAGGCGTCCGCGGGACTCGCGGCGGGGGCCGCGCACGCGGCCGCGGCGGCCAGGCCGGCAGCGACCGCGGCGTTCACGAAGCAACGCCGGATGCGGGACGGCGCCGAACGCCGGACGCCGGTTGCGGGTCTTCGCATGGCTCCCTCCTCGCCGTCTTCAGGAGGCGCGCTCGGGGCCGCGACGGCCGGGCCGGCGCGCCCGCTGCGCCTCTTCCAGGCTGCGAAACCGGAACACGCCGCGCGGCCGGGGGCGCCGGGCGAACGGGCGGTACCGCGCGCAATGGCGAACGAACCGTTCGAACCCGTCGTCCGGCCCGCGGCGCACGGGCGCCGCGTTCATCTCCTCGATCGATCGGAATCGCTCGACCGGCACTCTACTCCCCCTGCTCGTCCGGCAGGTCGAAGCGTTCCCGGAGCGCGGCCGCGTCCTGCCGGTCGATGGCCCGCACCGTTCCCCTCTTCAGCCGGTGAAGCGCCGCCGGCGTGGCGACCCGCACGCGGACGCCGTCGACCTGCTTCGTCTCCGCCTCCACCGATTCGAAGCTCGCGGCCTCGCCGAGCCTGGTCATCACGTCCAGATACAGGTCCCCGGTCGGCGGGTAGTACCGCACGGCCGGATAGTCGCCCAGCAGGTCGTCCGTACGTATGTCCGCGATCTCGGGGTCACCCGAGAACGCGGCCCGCAAGGCGGCGCGGAGCCGCTCGACGTTCTCGGGCGCCGCCCGGACGAGCACGTCCACGTCCTCGGTGGCGCGTACCACACCGTGAAACCCCATCGCCGCGGCCCCGATCAGGACGTAGTCGACCGCGGCCGCCTCGAGCGCGCGCAACAGGCCCACGAGTTCGCCGCGGTCCACCCGACAAGCCTACCAGTACGGGGACGGTATGATCTCGTTCTCGCGGACGCTGGCGAACGGCGCCTGCCTGACAAGGCGTGAGAAGGGCGCATAGCGGACATGTCTGACGCGCCGGTCCATCTCCGCCGGTTCCTCGGCCGCGGCGACGTGCTGGCCGTCGCGTTCGGCGCGATGGTCGGCTGGAGCTGGGTGGTGCTGGCCGGCGAGATGATCGTGCGGGCCGGCGCCGTGGGCTCGATCCTGGCGTTCGGGGCGGGCGCGGTCATGGTGTGGCTGGTGGGGCTCACCTACGCCGAGCTGTCCGCCGCCCTGTCCCGTGCCGGGGGCGAGATCAGCTTCACGTACCTCGCGATGGGGCCGGCCGGGGCGTTCGTCTGCGGTTGGACCCTGGTGCTCGCCTACGCCGCGGTCTGCGCCTTCGAGGCCGTCGCCCTGCCCACGGTCGTCGGCTACCTCGCGCCCGGGTTCGCGGCCGGAGACCCGCTCTACACGGTGGCGGGATGGGACGTGCGGCCGGGCGGCGTGGCGATCGGGGTGGCCGGCGCGCTCGTCGTCGGCGCCGTCAACTACCGCGGCATCCGGTTGGCGGCGTTCGTCCAGCGGCTCGCCGTCGGCAGCCTGCTGCTGGTCGGACTCGCCTTCTTCCTGCCCGGCGCGGCCCGCGGCGACGCCGCCAACCTCGCGCCCGCGGTCACCGGCTGGGAGGGGGTGCTGCGGGTGATGCTGATGACCCCGTTCCTGTACGTGGGGTTCGACGTCATCCCCCAGCTCGCGGAAGAGATAGCCCTGCCGTTCCGGACCATCGGCCGCGTCATCCTGCTGTCGATCGTGATGGCCTTCGGCTGGTACGGCCTCGTGCAATGGACGGTCGGCGTCACGCTCGACCCCGGCGCCCTCGCCGCCCGGACCCTGCCCACCGCCGACGCCATGAGCGCGGTCTACGGCAGCCCGTGGGGCGGGCGCGTGCTGGTGGTGGGCGGCGCCGTCGGCATCCTGACGAGCTGGAACGCGTTCTTCCTCGGCGCGTCCCGCCTGCTGTTCGCGATGGCGCGGGGCGGCATGCTGCCGGCCGCGTTCGCGCGCCTGCACCCGCGCCACGGCTCGCCCGCCGCGGCCGTCGTGGTGCTGACCGCGGTCACCGTGATCGCCCCGTTCTTCGGGCGGCCGGCCCTGGTGTGGCTGGTCGACGCCGGATCGCTGGCGACGGTGGTCGCCTACCTGCTGGTGGCGGCCGCGTTCCTCGTCATCCGGCGCCGGCACCCCGACCTGCCCCGCCCTTACCGGGTCCGAGCGCCGGCCGTCGTCGGCTGGCTCGCGGTGGCGGCCACGGTGTTCTTCATCCTGCTCTACCTGCCGGGCAGCCCGTCGGCGCTGGCGTGGCCGGAGGAATGGCTGATCGTGCTGGTCTGGACGGGGCTGGGCGCGGGGCTGGCCGCCGGAATGCGCCGCCGCGCGGCGGCCCTCGACCCCCGCCGGCGGGCGCGCCTGGTGCTCGGCGACCACGCCGGCCTGGTGGCCCCGGACCGTCCCGGCGCGGCCGGCGGGTAGCGCCGGCTTCGCCGGGCCGCCCGCGTGGTCCGACCTGATGGACGCCGCGGTGAAGAACCTCACCGTGGAGGACGTCGTGGACGTCGTGGCCTGCACGGCCAGCCTGGAGCCGTAGCCGTCCGCGCGCCGTCATCCTGCCCGCCGACCAGCGCGGGCCGGCGCCTGACTCTCGACCTGCCGCCCGCCGCGGCCCATCGAGTACCCGGGATCCCGCCGGCGAGGGACAGGGCCACCCGCTCGTTGTAACATGCGCGCGCATGGACACCGTTCCGGTGCTGCCGAAGCTGGTCGGCCAGCGCGTCAAGCGCCGCGAGGACCCGCGGCTCGTCCGGGGGCGGGGTGTCTACGTCGACGACGTGAAGCTGCCCGGCCTGCGGCATCTCGCGTTCAAGCGCAGCGACGTCGCCCACGGGCGCATCCGGTCGATCGACACCCGCGCCGCCGCCGCGATGGACGGGGTCGAGGCGGTCTTCACCGGCGCGGAGATCGCCGGGCTCCTCGACCCGATGCCCATCGGGACCCCGTTCCCTTCGCCCGAACATCGCGCGGTGGCCGTGGACACGGTGCGTTTCGTCGGCGACCCGGTCGCGGTGGTGGTGGCCCGCGACCGCTACGCGGCCCGCGACGCGGCCGACGCGGTGGCCGCGGACTACGAGCCGCGGCCGGCGGTGGTCGACCCCGAGGAGGCGATGACCGGGCGGCCGGCGGTGCTGCACGCCGACTATCCGACCAACGTCGCCCTCGGCCCGCTGTCGCGGGGGACCGGCGTCCGGCGCGGGCAGCCGGTGGACGACACGGCCATCGACGAGGCGTTCGCGGCCGCCGACGTGGTGATCTCCCAGCGCATGGTGAACCAGCGGCTCGCCCCCAGCGCCATCGAGCCGCGGGGGGTGGTGGCCCACTACGAGGGGGGTCGGGACGAGTTGACGATCTGGTCGTCGACCCAGAACCCCCACGTCCTCCGGACCTTCGTGGCGCGGATGCTCGGTCTCGGCCAGGACCGGGTTCGGGCCATCGCCCCCGAGGTCGGCGGCGGGTTCGGGGCGAAGATCAACGTCTACGGCGAAGAATACGTCGCGGCGGCGCTGTCGAAGCGGCTCGACGTGCCCCTCAAGTGGATCGAGGACCGGTCCGAGGCGTTCCTCGCCACCGTGCACGGCCGCGGCCTCATCGGCTACGTCGACCTGGCGGCCCGGCGCGACGGGACGGTCCTCGGCCTGAAGCTGCGCATCGTCGCCGACGTCGGCGCCTACAACATGCTGCTGACCGCGGGCATCCCCACCAACAGCATGACGATGGCCTGCGGCACGTACGCGATCCCCGCCGTCCGGGTGACGCTGACGGAGGTCTTCACCAACAAGACGCCGACCGACGCCTACCGCGGGGCGGGCCGTCCGGAAGCGATCTACTTCGTCGAGCGGGCCATGGACATGCTCGCGCGCGAGCTGGCCCTCGACCCGGCCGACCTGCGCCGGAAGAACTTCATCCCGCCCGGCCGGTTCCCCTGGCGCACGCCGGTGGGCGCGGTCTACGACTCGGGCGACTACGAGAAGACCCTCGACCGCGCGCTGGAGACGGCGGGATGGGCGCGGCTCCGGCGCGAGCGCGACGCGGCGCGGGCCGACGGCCGGGTCGTGGGGCTCGGGCTGTCGATGTACGTCGAGGTCTGCGGCATGGGACCGTCCGCCGCGGTGTCGCCGGGCGGCTGGGAGCACGCGCAGGTCACGATAGAGCGCGACGGCCGCATCAGCGCGGCCACCGGCGTGTCGCCGCACGGCCAGGGCAACGAGACCACCTTCGCCCAGATGCTCGCCGACCAGTTCGGCGTGCCCATCGACCACGTGACCATCCGGCACGGCGACACGGCGGTGGTGAAGCAGGGCATCGGCACCTTCGGAAGCCGTTCGCAGGCGGTGGGCGGGGCGGCCCTGCACGAGGCGGGGACCCGGGTGAAGGCGAAGATGGCCCGGTTCGCGGCGTTCCTGCTCGAAGCGGACGAGCAGGACCTCGTCTTCGAGAACGGGACGGTCGGCGTCCGGGGCGCGCCGGCGTCGGCCCGGCCGTTCGCCGAGGTCGCGGCCTATGCCTACAAGCCCGTGAAGCTGCCCGAAGGGCTCACCCCCGGACTCAGCGACGAGGCGTTCTTCGAGCCGGCCAACAACACCTATCCGTTCGGGTGCCACGTGGCGATGCTGGAGGTGGACCGCGAGACCGGCGAGCCGCGGCTGCTGAAGATGGTCGCGGTCGACGATGCCGGCCACCTCGTCAACCCCCTCATCGTCGAAGGGCAGATCCACGGCGGCCTCGCCCAGGGCATCGGCCAGGCGCTCGTCGAAGAGGTCGTCCACGACGAGAACGGCCAGCTCGTCACGGGGTCGTTCATGGACTACGCCCTCCCGCGCGCGGCCGACTTCCCGCGGTTCGAGCTCGCCAACACCGTCACCCCGACCCCCCTCAACCCCTTGGGCGCCAAGGGGGTCGGCGAAGCGGGGACCATCGGCTCGACCCCCTGCATCGTCGCCGCCGCCGTCGACGCGCTGAGCCCGTTCGGCGTGCGCCACGTCGACATGATGCTGCGGCCCGAGAAGCTCTGGCGCCTCATGCGCGAGGCCGCGACCCCGCCGCCGACGCGCTGAGCCGGTTCGGCCGCGCGCCACGTCGGCAGGACGCCGCGGCCCGAGAAGCTCCGGCGCCTCATGCGCGAGTCCGCCTGACGGAGCCGCGCCCGGACGGAGACCCTGGCATGGAACCTGCTTCTACCCTGCGCGAACCGACCCGGCCGGTGACGGGAGACGAACTGCTGCGCATGCCGGGGCGCAACCCCTGCGAGCTCGTCGCCGGCCGCATCGTGTCGATGACCCCGACCAGCCCCACTCACGGCCGCATCGAGGTGAACGTGGCCGCCGCCCTCAAGCAGTTCCTGCGTACGCGGGACCTGGGCGTCGTCATGGCCGGCGAGGTGGGCGTCTTCACCGGCCGGAATCCGGATACGGTGCGGGCGCCCGACGTCCTGTTCCTGTCGCACGAACGGGACGCGCGCCGGACGTCGCGGCACGGTTTCCTGGACGTCGCGCCCGAGCTCGCGGTCGAGATCCTCTCGCCGACGGATCGGCCGGATCAGGTGCGGCGCAAGCTCGGCGAGTACTTCGCGGCCGGCGTCCGCCTCGTGTGGGTGATCGACCCGGCCGCGCGCACCGTGCGCGTCCACCGCGGCGGCGGCGAGCCCCGATCTCTGGCGTGCGGTGAGGTGCTCACCGGCGCCGACGTGCTCCCCGGGTTCCGGATGCCGGTCGACGACGTCTTCGAATAGCCCAACCGTAGCGCCTTGCGTAACCCCGCATTCGGCACGCCTGTCCGCGTTCGCTTGGCGCAGGCCGGCGGCGAAGACCAGGACCCGGCCGGCGTCGCTTGACCAGCGCGTGCGCGCCGCCGGTGAGGCGCGAGGACCGCTTCGCCACCGCGGCCGCGTCACTTCGCCGCCGGCTCCACGCCCGCTGCCGCCGCCGTTCGGCCGGCCCGCTCGCCTTCGATCCAGCCTTCCAGCCGCGCGAGCCGGCGGTCCACGTCGCCGACGCGGAGTTCCAGCGCGTCGAGCCGCACGGAGAGCGCCCCAATCGCCGCCGTCAGGCGTTGGTCCATCGCCGCCATTTGTCGCCAGAGCATCGCCCCGAGCGCCACCATCACGCCGATGGTCGGCCAGTCCACCGCTTCCATGCCTCTCCCTTTCCCTCCGTCCGGCTCCGGCCGTCACGTTGCCGTTGACGAGACCGGCGCGCACATGCACGCCGAACGCCGGCCGTCTCGTCGACGGCGCCGAACATCGAAGTCGTTTGCCCCCGTACGCGACGCGTCGTGCTCGTACGCAACGACAGGCACCGAACCTGCACCGGCCCACGGGACCGGGCTAGCTAGGTGGTTCACGGCTCCGCCCGCCGCCCATTCTCTCACCCTCCCGCGGCAGCGGCAATCGGCCCGCTGGAGTCGCTGGAGCCGCCCCAGTCGTGCGCGACGCCGGTGACGTGGAGGGCGGCGTCAGGAAGCTCCGCGGGCACTGGCTCTGCCGGGCGCCGTGAGCGCGGTCGTTCGACAGGCGGTCAGCCGCGGGATGGCGCGCGAGGCCACGTCGAAGTACTTCGGATCGTTTTCGACGCCGATGCTCCGGTAGCCGACGGCCTCGGCGGCGGCCAGCGTCGAGCCGGCCCCGCAGAAGGGGTCGAGGACCACGCCCTCGCCCAGGGGCAGGACGCCGCGAACCAGCTTGCGCAGGAAGTCCTGCGGCTTGAGGCTCGGATGCGGGGCCATGCGCCGCTCTTCCCGGGGAGTCGGAGAAGAGCGGACCACGTCGCCGAACGGCGACGCGGGGGACGGACGCCGGAAGCCCCCGACGCGCCAGCGGCGCAGATTGTCCTGGACGCGGCCGTCGAGCGGACGCCGGAACAGAAGCCACGGCTCCCACATCGAGCGCGGCATCACGCTCACGTCCGGGAACTCCTCGTGGGCCCCCTTGGGCCGGTCGCCGCCGCGCATCGTCGTCACCAGCCTCACGATCTCGCCGCGGCGCTCCAGGCCGGCCCGGGCCAGGGCCCCGGCGACGACGTGCGAGAGGAGGGGATTGGCGGCGACGACGACGTTCGCGCCGGGCGTCAGCACGGGCGCGAGACGGCGCGCCCAGCGGCAGAAGAACTCGTCGATCGCGCACCGATCGCGGGGAGAGAGAACGGTGAACCTCGGCAGCGGCGACCGTTGCGCGCCGTCGAAGGAGGGCGGGAGGCGCCAGACCCCGCCCTGGCGCGCGCGCAGCTTCTTCTGCTCCTTCGGCGAGTACTCGACGAGACCGTACGGGGGGTCGGTGACGACCGCGTGGATGGAATCGGGTTCGCGCCGTGCGAGCCAGTCGAGGCAATCGGCCTGCACGAGGGTCGCCTTCCCGTAGCCGATGGTCCGGAACGGCCGCGGGACCGCACCGCCCGGCGCCCGGCGGCCCGGCGCGGGCCGCGTTCCGGGCCGCGCGGGGATCACGCGCGCTCCGGGGCGGCCGCCAGCGGGTTGCGGGCCCCGCCGCCGACCCGCGCCGGGCGCAGCATGCGCAGGCCGTTGCAGGTGACCAGCAGCGAGGCGCCCATGTCGGCCGCCACCGCCATCCAGAGGGTGGCGGCGCCGAAGGCCATGACGGCGAGGAACAGCGCCTTGGCCCCGAGCGCGACGGTGACGTTCTCGATGATCACCCGTCTCGCCCGGCGGGCGTGGTCCACCAGGAACGGCAGCTTCCGCAGGTCGTCCTGCATCAGCACCACGTCGGCCGCCTCGGCCGCGACGTCGGTGGCGTTGCCGCCCATCGCCACGCCGACCGAGGCGACCAGCAGCGCCTGGCTGTCGTTGATGCCGTCGCCCACCATCGCGGTCGGCCCGTGGCGCGCGATGAGCTCGCGGACCGCCTCGGCCTTGCCGTCCGGCAGCAGCTCGGCGCGCACGTCCGCCACCCGCACCCGCGCGCCGACGCCGGCGGCGGTCGCGGTGTTGTCGCCGGTCAGGAGCGCGGTCCGCAGGCCCTGGCGGTGGATGCGCGCCACGCTGCCGGCGGCTTCCGGCCGGACCGGATCGGTGACCGCGACGAACGCCCAGGCCTCGTCGCCGGCTCCGCACACCACGACCGTCTCGTCGGCGCGCCGCATGGCGGCCAGCACCGGCTCGAGGCCGTCGACGCCGTTCGTCTCCCGCGCGAAGCGCGCGCTCCCGACCCAGAACCGCCGGCCGTCGATCACCGCCTCGGCGCCGCGCCCCTCGACCGCCGCGAAGCCGGTCAGCGGGGCCGGCTCCACGCCGCGCTCGCGCGCGTAGCGGACGATGGCGCGCGACAGCGGGTGCTCGCTGCGCAGCTCGATGGCGAGCAGCCGCGCCAGCACCTCGTCCTCCGCGCGTCCGCCGACGGGCCGCAGCGCGCGGACCTCCGGCTCGCCGCGGGTGACGACGCCGGTCTTGTCGAGCGCGACGGCGCGCAGCCGCGCCAGCTCCTCCAGGTGGGAGCCGCCCTTGACCAGCACGCCGTGGCGGGTGGCGGACGCGATGGCGGCGGCGATCGTCACCGGGGTCGAGATCACCAGCCCGCACGGGCAGGAGATCAGCAGGATGAGCATCGCCTGATAGAACCAGTGCTCCCAGTCGCCGCCGAGCAGCAGCGGCGGGGCGACGCCGACCGCGAACGCCACCGCGAACATCAGCGGCGTGTAGTAGCGGGCGAACTGATCGATGAAACGCTCGGTCGGGGCGCGGTGGTGGTGGCTCTCGCCGACCATGCGGATGATGCGCGCCAGCGTGGTGTCCGAGGCGGCGCGCGTCGTGCGCAGATCGAGCGTGCCGTGGCCGTTGACGGTGCCGGCGAACACCGTCTCGCCGGGCGACTTCCACACCGGCACCGATTCGCCGGTGACCAGCGCCTGATCGACGTAGGAGTTGCCCTCGGTCACCTCGCCGTCGCAGGGGATGCGTTCTCCGGGGCGCACGCGGACGTGCGTCCCCGCCGCCACGCGGTCCACCGGCACCCGGTGCTCGTGCGCGCCGTGGACCACCGCCGCGGTCGCCGGCGCGATCCGCAGCAGCGAGCCGATGGCGTTGCGGGCGCGCCGCGCGCTCCAGTTCTCGAGCAGGCCCGACAGGCCGTAGAGGAAGGCCAGCGTCGCCGCTTCCGCCCACTCGGCCAGGAACAGGGCGCCGACCACCGAGACCAGCACCAGGGCGTTCATGTCCGGGCGCAGGCGCGCGAGCGACGCCAGCGCCTTGGGCGCCGCGTGGAACAGCCCGGCCAGGATGCCGATGGAGAGCAGGACCACGACCGGCGCATCGACGCCGTGCGCCCCGTGCGCATGGGCCAGCAGGGTCTGCACCACGCCGCCGCCGGCGACCGCGACGTGGAGGACGAGCCCGCCGATCAGCGTCAGCCCGCTGGTGGCGACCAGCGCATGGCGTCCGTGCACGTCCCACCGCGACTCGACCCGCGGCGCCGCGTCCCAGCGTTCGGCGCGCATGCCGAGCCGCGCGACCGCCTCGACGATCCGCTCCGGACCGCAGGCGTCGACGTCCGCGTCGACGGTCATGCGGCCGTCGACGACGTGGAACGAGACGCCGTGGACGCCCGCCCGGTCGGCGAGCGCGTCGCGGAGCAGGACCGCTTCCTCGTTGCAGTCGAGACCCTCGACCCGGAAGTCCAGTCGTTCGCGGATGGTGGATGTCCTTCGTTGTGGCGGGTGGAGGCCGCCGGTTCCTTCATTATGACCCGAACGGCGATCCGGCGTCGACAGGCGGTCCCCGGCGGCCGAATATATGTGGTAGCATATCTGCTGCTTATGCCTCCGGTGACCATCTACCTCCCGGCCGACCTGATCGACGCCGCACGCAGGCGGGCCGGCGAACGGCACCGCAGCTTGTCGGCGTGGATCACCGCGCTGGTTCGGGAGGCCACCGCGACCGAGTGGCCCCGCGGCTTCGTCGAGATCCTCCGCCGGGAAAGCGGCGGTCTGGTCGAACCCGACGATCCGCCACCCGAGGACGTCCGGACGCTCCGATGACGTGGCTGCTCGACACCAGCGCGTGCATCCCGTTGATCAACGGGGTGGACGCGCGCGGGGCGGAACGGCTGCTCGGCCATTCGCCCGGTTCTTTTCGCCTTTGCAGCGTCGTCAAGGCCGAACTGCACTTCGGAGCGCACGACTCGACCCGCGTGGCCGAGAACCTTCAACGTGTCGAGACGTTCTGCCGGGCGTTCGAGTCGCTGCCGTTCGACGACGCCGCGGCCGAACGATATGGTGTCGTCAGGGCCCAGCTCCAGCGCGAGGGCCGTCTCATCGGCGCAAACGACCTGATGATCGCGTCGATCGCGCTCGCCGGCGGGCTCACGCTGGCTACGCGCAACCCGGGCGAATTCACACGGGTCCCGGGCCTGGAGGTCGAGCGCTGGTGACCGCCGCCGTCGGTGCGGCGGGTCAACGGGGCGGGACGAAGGCCACGACGCGGACGGGGGCGCCGGTCCCGTGTTCGATCTTCATCGGCAGGGCGGCGAGGAGGAAGCCGCGGGGGGGCAGGCCGGAGAGGTCGGCGAGGTTCTCCAGGTTGGGCACGCCGGCCGCCGCCCCGATCCGGTGGGCGATGAAGTCGGTCGACGGGCCGTGGTCGATGCTGGCGGTGTCGATGCCCAGCAGCCCGACCCCGCGGTCCTCCACCAGCAGACGCGCCGCGGCGGCGCCGATGCCGGGGAAGTGGAGGTCGCCGGTCTCGCCCGGGGTGTCGTCGCCGAGATAGGCGAGGGCGTCGGGCCAGCGGGCGGCCCAGCCGGTGCGCACGAGCACCGCCGCCCCCGCCGGCACCGGACCGTGCTCGGCCTCCCACGCCAGGACGTCGTCGGGGGTCACCAGATAGTCGGGGTCGGCGGCCGCCGCGGCCGCGACGTCGACGACGACGCCGGGGGCGACGAGCCTTTCGAGCGGGACCGCCGCCGCGTCGTCGCCGCCCTCGGCGAAGTGGGACGGCGCGTCGAGGTGGGTGCCGCCGTGCTCGGCCGTCGCGAACTCCCGCGCGGCGTAGAACCAGCCGCCGGGTGTCTGCCCCTCGGCGAGGGTGTCGAGGCGGAAGCCGGTGGTGTCGGTGGGCCAGTAGAGGGTGTTCCCGCCGTAGGCGTGGCTGAGGTCGACCATGCGCCAGCCCGCGACCGCCTCCGGGCCGGGGGGCGGCGGCGGCCCGTCCGGGGGAGCGCCCGCGCAGGCGGCGAAATGGGCGGCGAACAGCGCGCCCCCTGCAAGAATGAACCCGTAGCGAAAGGCCCCGCGGCATTCGAGCGGCGCCGCATCGCGCCTGCCCGCGTCGTTCGACGGACCGTTTGCGGTCCGCGGTTGCAGTATGCCCATATGCGCCGTGCTCACGCCCGGTCCGGCGGGCGGTCCCTGCCACTGGCGCACTCGCTGCCGTCAGTGCGAACGCGGCATTCGAGCGGCGCCGCATCGCGTCTGCCCGCGACGTTCGTCGGTCGAACGTGCCCGATATGCGCCGTGCTCACGCTTCGCCCTGGCCGTCCCTGCCCGCTGGCGCACCCGCCGCTCCCGATGCGGGGTTCCCCGCCACGGGCGGCTACCGGGGGGCGCCGCCGCCTCCGGCGGCGCTGCCGCCCTCGGCGGCGCCGAGACTGCGCAGCAGCCGGGCGGTGTCGGGATGCAGGGGCCGGGACACGTTGCCGACGTCCAGCGGGGTCCGCCCGCGCCGGTCGACGACGTCCACCCGGGCGCCGTTCTCGGCGAGCACGGCGATCAACGTGTTCCTGGCGAAGCGGGCCGCCCCGTGCATCGCGGTCCACCCGCGCCGGTCGGTCGCGTCGAGGTCGATGTCCATGCCCACGAGCAGGGTCACGATCTCCAGCGACCGGCTCTCGGGGGGCTGCCGCGCTTCGTCCAGCGCCACGCCGACCGCGGCCATCAAGGGAGTGGTGCCGTTGTCGGCGGGCATGCCGGGGTCGCCGCCGGCGGCCGCGATGGCCCGCACGACTTCGGGGTCGGGCGTCCGCGACGCCGCCGCCAGCCAGAGGGGCGTCGCCCCGACGTAGCGGTCGTAGGAGACGAAGTCGCCCTTGAGGGGGAACGGGGCCTGGGTGAGCCGGGCGTTGGGGTCGGCGCCGTGCCGGAGCAGCGCCTTCACGAGGCCGGTCCGGCCGGTCTCGACGGCGGCGTGCAGGGCCGTCCGGCCGATGCTGTCCGGCACGTCGGGGTCGGCGCCCCGCTCCAGGAGGAACAGGGCGAGCGCCTCGTGGGTGCTCGGCTGAACGTCGAGGCGGTACTCCCAGCCGCTGGTGGCCGCAAGGCTCGCGCTCGCAATCAGCAGGGGGGTGCGGCCGGAGGTCTGCGACTCTTCGACGTCGACGCGCGCGTCGAAGGGCAGGTACGGCTCGGCCGCGTTCACGTCGGCCCCGGCGTCCAGCAGCACCCGCGCGGTCTCGACGTCGCCGTTGCGGGCCGCGAGCAGCAGGGCGGTGCCGCCGTGCGCAGACCGCGCGCCCATGTCGGCGCCGGCCTCGATCAGGACCCGCGCGACGTCCGCGTGGCCTTCCGACGCGGCCCACATCAGCGGGGTCTGGGCCCGGAAGTGGGCCGTGCCGCGCACGGCCGCGCCGGCCGCCACCAGCGCCCGGACCAGGTCGGGGTTCCCGGTGCGGGCGGCGGTCATCAGCACCGTCTCGCCCCCCGGACGCCTGGCGTCGGGGTCGGCGCCGGCGCGCAGCAGGACGTCCGCCATCTCCGCGCCGGCGTTGAGGGCGGCGAGGGCCAGGGGCGTCACCCCGAGGTCGTTCGCCGCGTTCACGTCGGCCCCGGCCGCGACCAGCAGCCGGGCCGCGTCGAGGTCGTTCCAGTGCGCGGCCCAGTGCAGGGCGGCGGCCCCGTCGGGCTGCCGGGCGTCGACGTCGGCCGCGGCGGCCAGGAGCGCCCGCAACGCGGCCGCATCGCGCCGCTCGGCGGCGGCGGCGAGGGCGGCGTCTCCGGCCGCCGCGCCGGCGGCCGCCGGCAGGACCGCGAAGACCGCGGCCAGCGCGGCAGCGCACGCCCGCCGCCGGGGACCGCGGCCGCGAGAGGCTCCGGCCGGCGTTCGTACCTGCATTCCCGTCACCCCCTGCCCACCAGCGCGGAACGCGCTTCTCGCGCCGGGTTCCCGCGGTGCGGCATCACGGCCACCCGCTGGCGCTCCCCGCGGGCGCCCACCGGCATCGAATGCGCTTCTCGTTCCGGCGTTCCCGCTCGCATGAATCCCCGGCTGCCCACGGGCTCGGCTCGGCCCGTCCGGCAACGGCCGGGCGCCGCCGACGCCGTGCGGCCCCGCCGGCCCTCCTCCGGCCGCCGCCTCCGCGCGGCGGCGCCGCACCGCCGACCGTCACCCCGAGAGCACGTCCAGCCGGCCGGTGCTGTCGCCCATCGTCTCGACGTGCACGCCCAGCTGGTCGAGCATGGTCAGGAACAGGTTGGTGTTCGGCGTGTCGGGGGCCGCCTGCACGTGCCGGCCGCCGGTCAGCCGGCCGCCGCCCACCAGCAGGGTGGGCAGGTCGTGGTGGTTGTGCCGGTTGCCGTCGCTGAGGCCGCTGCCGTAGAGCAACAGCGCCGAGTCGAGCAGCGTGCCTTCGCCGTCCGGGGTCGACGCCAGCCGGTCGACGTAGTACGCGAACATCTCGGTGAGATGGCGGTCCACCTTCTCGAGCCGCTCGATGAGCACCTCGTCGCCGCCGTGGTGCGACAGCGCGTGGTGGGCGTCGGGCACCCCGATCTCGGGATAGGCGCGGTTGCTGGTCTCGTGCCCCAGCATGAACGTGACGACCCGGGTCAGGTCGGCCTGCCAGGCGAGCACCTGCAGGTCGAACATCAGCTTCGCGTGGTCCTCGAAACGGTCGGGCACGCCGGCGGGCTGGTCCAGCGCCGGCAGCTCGCGCGCCGTCTGCCGCTCGGCCATCTGGATGCGCCGCTCGACGTCGCGCACCGCGTCGAGGTACTCGTCCAGCTTCACCCGGTCGCGGGGACCCAGCTCGCCCTTCAGCCGCGCCACCTTGGCCGTCACCATGTCGAGCAGGCTCCGGTCGTGCCGCCGGGCGGCGAGCCACGCCGCGGGGTCGGTCGTCCCCCCCGTGCCGAACAGCCGCTCGAAGACCGCGCGGGGGTCGCTCGCCATCGGCAGCGGGGTCGTGGGGCTGCTCCAGCACAGGGTGTTGGCGTAGGCGCAACTGTAGCCGGGGTCGCACGACCCGGCCCGGTCCGCCGACTCCAGCGAGAGCTCGAGCGATGCGAGCTGGGTCTCCTGCCCCAGCACCCGCGCCGCCATCTGGTCCATCGAGACGCCGGCCCGGATGTCGTGCCCCTCGGTCTTCTTCGGATGCGCGCCGGTGAGGAAGGCGCCGGCCGCGCGCGCATGGTCGCCGGCCCCCTCGCCGGGGCGGGCGATGCCCTCTTCGCTGCACAGCCCGCTGACGAGGAGCATCCGCTCGCGGTGCGGCGCGAGGGGCCGCAACGTCTCGGTGACGTCGAGGGGGCCGCTGCCGCCCGACGGCGTCCAGTTCTGCATGTACATGCCGTTGGGCACGTACACGATCCCGAGGCGGCGGACGGGCTGGGCGGCGCGGGCGCGCAGGCCGAACGCCGGCGCCATGCCGTCGAGCATCGGCAACGCCAGGGTCACGCCGAGGCCGCGGAGGAACGTACGACGCGGGAGGTGCTTCCTGGTGACAATCATGGCTCTCGCGATCTCCTCATCTGGAACGGAGTGCTCTCGACGACGCCGAGAATCATCGACGACCAGCGGTAGCCGCCCGCCGCCGCGCCGCGCGCGATGCCGCGGACGGCCGGGGCGTCGTGGTACTCGACGCCCCGGCCGAGGGCATAGGTCAGGAGCTTCTCGGTCACGGTCTCGACGAAACGCTCTTCCGCCGCGAGCAGGACGTCCCGCAGCCCGGCCGGGCCGGCGAACCGCGAGCCGTCGGGCAGGGTGCTCGACACGTCGATGGGAGCGCCGTCCTCGGTCGTCCGCCACGCCCCGATGCCGTCGTAGTTCTCGAGCGAGAAGCCCAGCGGGTCCATCAGCACGTGGCAGCTCGCGCAGGCCGGGCTGATGCGGTGGACCTCCATCCGCTCGCGCATCGAGAGCCGGCGGGCCTCTTCGGGGTGGTCGGCGTCGGGCAGCCCGGGCACCTCCGGCGGCGGCGGGGGAGGCGGGGCGCCGAGGAGGTTCTCGAGCACCCACAGCCCGCGCTTGGTCGGCGAGGTCCGGTTCGGATACGAAGTGGCGGTCAGGATGCTGCCCTGGCCCAGCAGTCCGCCCCGCCCGTGGGCCGCGGCCGGCACCCGCCGGAAGTGGTTCCCGTAGACGTTCGGAACGCCGTAGTGCCGGGCGAGGCGCTCGTTCAGAAAGGTGTAGTCGGCGCGCAGGAGGTCGAGGACGCCGCGGTTGCCGCGCACCTGGCTCTCGACGAACAGCGCCGTCTCCTGCTCCATCGCCTCGCGCAGGTTCTCGTCGAAGTCGAGGAACGCGTCGGGGTCGGGGGCGACCGTCCGCATGTTGCGCAGCAACAGCCACTGGCCGAAGAAATTGTCGACGAAGGCGTCCGAACGCGGGTCGTCGAGCATGCGGGCGACCTGGGTCTCGAGCACCCCCGGCTCGCGCAGCCGGCCCGCCGCCGCGAGGTCGATCAGCGCGTCGTCCGGAAGGCTGCTCCACAGGAAGAACGACAGGCGCGACGCCAGCTCGAGGTCGGTGACCGGATAAGCGGTGGCGGGCGCCGCCCCGGCCGGGTCGCGCTCGATGCGGAACAGGAACTCGGGGTCGATCAGGATGCCCCGCAACGCGAACTGGACGCCCTGCTCGAAGCCGCCCTCGCGACGGCCTTCGTCGTAGAGCGCGAGCAGCGGCTCGACGTCGGCCTCGTCCACGGGACGGCGGAACGCCCGCCGGGCCAGGGTAGACAGGATCTCGGCCGCGCAGCCGGCCTCGTCGGCCGGCGTCTCGGGGTAGCACGAGAACACCCGCCGCCGGCTGGCCGTGTCCCGCGGCGTGGTCCCGCCGTAGGGGCCGCGGATCTCGATGCTGCCGAGGGCCATCGCCGCGTTCCGGTCGCGGGCGTAGGCGAGGCTCGACACCCCCGGCCGGGGCTCGAGGACGCCCTCGGCGACCGCCGCCCGGTCGACGAACGCCGCGCTGACGAGGCGGGCGCCGGCCGCGACGTCGAGCCGGACTTCCAGGCCCTCGTCGGCCGTCTGCTCGTAGAGCGACGGCCGCGACACCGCGTCCCACGGCGCCCGCACCCCGTCGCCGCCCACCGTGAACCGGCCGATGCGCGCGCGGTCGAGCCGCAGTTCGACGTCGTTCGGCTCCTGCAGCCCGCGGATGTGGTTGCCGTAGGCGCGCTGGAGCTCGAGGCGGATGACGTACTCGCCGTCGAGGGGGAAATGGTGGCGCACCGCGAGGCCGCCGCGCGAACCGAACGGCAGGTCCTCGCTCATGCGGCCTTCCTGCCACCGCGTGTAGGGGACGGTGTAGGTCTCGACGGCGGGCCGGATGACGGCGTCGCCGAGGGCGAGCCGGCCGATCTTCCCGGCCGCGGCCATGTAGCGGTCGAGCAGGACCGGGGAGACCGACAGCACGTCGGCGACGTTGTCGAACCCGTACCCCGATTCGTCCGGCGGCAGCAGCGCCCGCTCGTCGATCTCCAGGGCCAGCAGATCGCGGATCGCGTTGCGGTACTCGACGCGGTTCAGACGGTGGATCGGAGGACGGCCCGGATTCGGGTCGGCCGCGGCGGCCGCGTCGAGAGCGGTCTCGAGGGCCGCGGCGGCCGCGTCGTAGGCGGCCGCGGCCGGGCGGGGACGGCCCGGCGGCGGCATCGCCCGCCCCCGCAGCTTGCGGACCACCTTCTCCCAGGTCTCGACCTCGCCGGCCACGCGGCCGACGCGCCCGGCGTCGATGGACTCCAGGGTCAGGCCCGCCTGACGCGCGCGGTCGTTGTGGCACGCCACGCAGTACCGATCGAGCAGGGCCCGCGGCGCAACGGCGTCCGGCGCCCCCTGCGCGCCCGCCGGACCGGCGCCGCCGGCCGCGAGCACGAGACCGAACCACCCCGTCAAGCCTCTGGCCGTCATCGCAGTCAGCCTTCCTGCGCGCCCCGCCGCCGCGGGCCGGGGCGCGCCCGACGTACGGGCACGTCCAACGGCGCATGGTAACCCAGAAACCGCGCCGCACCAACCCGGACGGGACGCCGGGCGCCGCCGGAAGTCCTCGAAGCGGGCCCTCCCACCCGGCGGCGGCGCAGGACGATGACGGCGCCGCCCTTCAATCCGGCCCGAAGCGGAATCCGGCGCCGTTCTCCGACCCGAGGCGGATATCGAACAGGGCGCGCACCCGCGGCGCCCGCGCGGGGACGGCGGCCCGGGACGTCCCGCGTCAGCGGGGGCGGGCGGCGCGGCGCAGCCCGTGGCCGGCCGGGAAGCCGCCGCCGAGGGTGACGGGGAGGCGCCCGCCGACGGCCGCCTCGCCGGCGACCGCGCGGACCGCGCTGTCCTCGGCGAGATCGTGGAAGTCGTAGGTCAGCAGCAGCGCCGGCAGCTCCGGGAGGACCGTCGCGACGTAGGGATTCCCGAAGAGCACGGCCACGAACGGCTGGCCGCGCCGGGCGCTGCTCTCGGCGAGGCCGCGCAGGAGGCGCACGACGCCGGGCGCCAGATCCATCCGCCGGCTGCGCACGAACACCGACGCGACGACCGCGTCGTAGCGGTCGGCGCCCGCCCGCACCAGATCGAGCGCGGCCGGCGCGGTGCGGTCGGACACCTCGACCGCGGTGACGTCGGGCCACCGGTCGCGCAGCGCGGGCAGGAACGTGCGGCCGGGGGCGCCGGCGCCCCACCCCGACGGACGGTCCAGCACCGACAGATGCAGGACCGCCGCGGACGCGGGCAGCGTCAGCGGCACGTCGCCGCGCTCGTCGCGGACGAGGGTCAGGCCGCGGCGGCTCACCTCGGCCGCCACCTCCCGATGCCGGCGCGCGCCGACCACGCGCGGCAGGTCGTCGAGGCTGACGGCGCGGTTCCGGTGCAGGCCGAGGGCCGCCTTCGCCGAGAGGATCCGGCGCACCGAGGCGTCGACGCGGGCCTCGGCGAGGGCCTCCCCCTCGACCGCCCGCCGGAGACCGGCGAACGCCGCCGCGTCGTCGGGGGCGTGCACGACGACGTCGTGCCCCGCCGCCACCGCCGCCACCGCCGCCGGCGCCGTCGACTGCAGGTCGGTGATGCCCCGCATGCGCATCGAGTCGGTGTACACGAGTCCGTCGAACCCGAGATCGCCGCGCAGCAGGCCGGTGACTATCGGCGGGCTGACGGTGGCCGGCCGGGCCGCGCCGGGGTCGAGGCCGGGCAGGGCGACGTGGGACGTCATGACCGCCCCCGCCCCGGCCGCGATGCCGGCCCGGAACGGCGGCAGCTCGACCCGGTCGAGGCGCTCGCGGGGGTGGGCGATCAGGGGCAGCCCCGCGTGCGAGTCGACCTCGGTGTCGCCGTGGCCGGGGAAGTGCTTGAGGGTCGCCACCATGCCGCCCGCCTGCAGGCCGCGCACCCAGGCGGCGGCGAGGCGCGCCACCAGCGCCGGGTCCTCGCCGAACGAGCGGGTGTTGATGACCGGGTTGCGGGGGTTGTTGTTCACGTCGGCGACCGGCGCGAAGTTGACGTGCACGCCGAGGGCCCGCGCCTCGACCGCGGTGATGCGCCCCGCCTCGAACGCCAGTCCCTCGTCGCCGGCGGCTCCGAACGCCATCGCGCGGGGGAAGGCGGTGCCGCCCCGGAGCCGGAACCCGACGCCGGTCTCGAAGTCGGCCGCGTTCAGCAGGGGCAGGGCCGAGAGCGCCTGGAGCCGGTTGAGGATGGACGCCCCGGCCAGCGGCCGCCCGAGGGTCGACCGCGGGCGGCGGGAGGCGAGCAGCACGTCGGGGGCCGGCTCGCGGTCTCCGAACAGCAGGAACCCGCCCACGTGCTGCTCGCGGACCAGGGCCGCGAGGCGGTCGAACCCGTCGCTGTCGGTGCTGAGATAGGCGGCCCGGAACGACGGCATGACGAGCTGACCGATCTTCTGGTCGAGGGTCATCCCGCGCAGGGTCGTCTCGACCCACCGGGCCGCCTCGGGATCGAGCCGGGGCGCCGCGGCCCCGGTGAGGAGGGCCGCGGCCGCGAGACCCGCCGCGACCGCGGGAAGGCGTGTCCAGACAAGCACGTAGGGGATGGTAACAGGTATCATCAACGTCCATGAGCCACGACGAGCACCGCGCCGCGGCGCCGGCGGCGGTCGGCTGCCACGTCATCACCGTCAGCGACACGCGGACCGAGGAGACCGACACCGGGGGGCGGCTGCTGCGGACGCTGCTGGCCGAGGGCGGACACCGGGTGCTGGGCCACGAGATCGTGCCCGACGACGCCGGTGCGCTGCGGGCGGCGATCGAACGCCAGCTCGCGGCGGACGCGCCGCGGGCGATCATCACCACCGGCGGCACCGGCATCAGCCGCCGGGACGGCAGCTACGAAGTGATCGCGGACCTGCTCGAGAAGCGTCTCGACGGCTTCGGCGAGCTGTTCCGGGCCCTCAGCTTCGAGGAGATCGGCCCCGCCGCGATGCTGTCGCGGGCGGTCGCCGGGGCCGCGCGGGGCAAGGTCGTCATCGCGCTCCCCGGCTCGCGGAACGCGGTGCGGCTGGGCATGACCCGGCTGGTGCTGCCCGAGCTGGGCCATCTCGTGCGCGAGGTCTCGCGGTAGGCGGACACCTCGAACGGCTGCGCCGCATGGCTTCCGCAAGCGCCTGCTACAAACGCTGGCGGAGCTCAAGCGCTACGTCATCAGCCATCTACGCTCCTTAGCAGCAAACGCCGCTCTTGTGCGGGGGTTCTTTGGAAGCCCAGCCTGCGCTACATCAACTCCTGGCTAGCGTCATCAAACCAACGACCGCCTTAAAAATGACCAGCTAGCAGCTAGAACCGGTAGCGCAGGCCGAAGGTGGGGATGCGGGGGAATCCCTCGCTGGGCGCCTCGGACAGCCCCGGCCGGTCGGCGCCGGGATCGTGGCGCAGCCGCGGCTCGAGCTCGATGGCGTTGTCGCGCCCCAGCAGGTTGATGACCTCGACGTAGAGCGACCACCCCCGGTCGGCCCCGCCGCGCTGGTAGCTGACGCGGAAATCGACCCGGGCGTAGTGCGGCAACCGGTCGGCGTTCAGGTTCCCGACCCCGCCGTAGTCGATCGTGTACAGCAGGTCGCCGGCGGAATCGGTCGCGGGCACGAGCCGGCCCCGGTCGTCCTCGGCCGCGGCCACCCGCAGGCCCAGCGGCGGCGTGCGCGGGAAGCCGCTGGCGAGCCGCACGGTCGCGGCCGCGTCCCAGCGGCTGGTCAGCCGGTACCGGCCGACCGCGCTGAACGCATGGGGCCGGTCGTACTCGAACGCATAGCGCCGGCCGTAGCTCTCGCGCTCGGCACGGCCCCACCCGTAGGAGACCCACCCCGTCAGCCGCGCGGCGGGGTCGCCGTGCGTCAGGAAGACGTCGAGCCCCCAGGCGTCGCCGGCCGCGTCGTTGGTGGGGGCGCTGAGGATGATGGGCGCGACGGGCACGCTGTCCTGCAGGGACGCGGGAAAGTCGTACCGCCCGACCCGCGCCCGCCGCTCCGCCTCGGTCTCCAGCCGCCCGACGAGGAGATCGTCGAACCGCTTGTAGTACCCCTCGACCCGGGCGGTCAGGTCGGGGCCGAGAGACTGCTCCAGGCCGAGCACGAGCTGGGTCGACCTCTCGTGGCGCAGTCCGAGTTCACGCGCCGCCGACAGGTCGATGAAGTAGTCCGACAGGCTGACCTTCTCGTACCCCGGGCTCTGCGTGTACAGCCCGCCCGCGGCCCGGAGGCGCGCGCCGCCGCCGAGCGCATAGCTCGCGGCGAGACGCGGCGAGACGGTGGCCCCGCCGTTGACGGTGCTCCAGTCGAGGCGCAACCCGGGCTCGAACGAGAGGCGCTCCGACGGCGCATACGTGTCCTGCAGCCAGACGCCGCCGCGCGTGCCGCGCACCGTCGAGTCGAGGTCGCCGGGCAGCCCGGCCCCGCCCAGCGCGCTCGAACCGTTCGGCTCCGCGTCGTTCCGGTCGCCGGCGATCAGCCACCGGAAGCCGGTGTCCAGCCGGTGCACCTCGATGCCCGCGTGCAGCAGATGCCGCGGCGAGACCTGCACGCTCAGGTCCTGCCGCAGGGAACGGTCCTCCACCTCGATGGCGCGCTCGAACGCGATCTCGGACCGCCGGAACGCCACGTCGTCGTCCGGCGCGTTGGACCGGGTGGCGTCGGCCCGCACCTGCCCGCCGAAGTTCAACGACTCGCGGTTGCGGTACCACGACACGATGGTCGTCGCCGTCGCCCGCGGCCCCAGCACCGCGTCGAACCGCGCGGACGCCAGTCCGTTGGTGACGTCCGACCCCAACGCCACGCGGTCGCCGCCGTCGTCCGCGTCGTCGACGTCGAACGCGAGGTCCGCGTTCTCCACGCTGCGGAGACCCGTCACGGTGAACCGGTGCCCGGGCCCCAGGTCCCATCCCGCCTGCATCTGCAGATCGGCGAACGACGGGAAGTTCTGATCGGCGACGCGCCCGGCCACCAGGTCGTAGTAGGTGCGCCGGGCGCTGAGGAGCCACGTGCCGCCGGCGCCGGCCGGCGTGCTCCCCTCCAGCACGACGTTGGCGTCGGTGATGCTGGCGGCGGTCGAGCCGCCGAACCCGGGCCGGCCGGCCCGGTTGTCCACCACGAGCAGCGACGACAGCCGGTCGCCCCAGGCCGCCCCGAACCCGCCGGCGGTGAGCTCGAAGCCCTCGACCGTCTCGGGATTGAAGGCGCTGGCGATGCCGAACAGCCGGTAGGGGTTGTGCACCTCGACGCCGTCCATGATCGTCAGGTTCTGATCGGGGGTGCCGCCGCGCACCGCGAGCCGGCTCCCGAAGTCGTCGGTCGCGGCCACCCCGGCCAGGGTGCCGAGGGTGCGGAAGACGTTGTCGATGCTGCCGGGGGCCCGGAAGACCGCTTCCGGCGCGACCGGCGTGGCGGACGGCCGCTCCTGGACCGGCACGTCCGACACGACCTCCACCGTCTCGGCGAACGTCTCCGGGAACAGCCGCACCTCGACGGCGGCCGGGTCGTCCGCGGCGGGGTCGACCGCCACCTCCGTCTCGAAGTAGCCGTCGGCCTGGAACCGCAGGCGGGCCGCGCCGCCCTCGATCACGATCGTGAACCGCCCGTCCGGGCCGCTCCGGACCTCGCGCGCGCCGACCACGACCCGCGCGCCGGCGATCGGAGCCTCCGTCACGCCGTCGAGGACGACGCCGGTCACCGTGGCCGCCGGCTGCGCCGCCGCCGGCAGGGGAAAGACCGGAAGCAACCAGCACAGGGTTCGGAGGAGTCTCGGTCCGTTTCGCCGCATCGTTTCACCAGCAGACGGGAGGAGCGCCGGGGCCGCGGGACCCGCGCGGCCGTGCGCAACGGCGCGGCGCGATCGCCCGATGGTAGTGAAGACGAGCCGGGCCCGCCCGGAGTTCAGCGGCCCGTCGTGGAGCCCCGCGCGGCACCGCGCCCGAAGAGCGCCAGCGAACGCCGAAGGCGCCGGCGGACAGAGAACGTCCGGCGGACAGAGAACGTCCGGCGGGCAAGGAACGCCCGCCTGACGGTGGCGTGAGAAGGACGCCTCCCGGGCATATCGTAACCGCGGACCGCCAGAAGCCGCGGACCAGGAACGGTCAGACGAACACGTGGTCGGGCGGGGATGCATCGCCGCGCGAACGTAACGGGGTCTTCCACTTCGGGGGCCAGCCCGCCGCGACGCGCCGGCAGCAGTTACACTTGATTCGAGCGTGCGCCGTCGTCGCACCGCACGCATCCTGGAGGACCCGATGTCAGCATGCGCAATCACCTGCCTCGCCCGGAGAGCGGCGCCTTCCGGCCCCGCCCGCCGCCCGACCAGCCCTCCAGGACGCCGCGCCGTCTTCGCCCTGCTGATCGCCGTGCCGGGCGTTCTCCCCGTCCCCGCCACGGCCCAGCACGGTGCTCCCGGCGGCGAGTGGCCGACCTACGGGGGAGACCTCGGCCACACCCGCTACGCCGCCCTGGACCAGATCGACGCCGGCAACTTCAGCGCCCTGGAACCGGCGTGGCGGTTCCGCACCGAGAACTTCGGTCCGGGCCCGGAGTACGTCTTCCAGTCGACCCCGCTCGTGGTCGACGGCGTGCTCTACACGACCGCCGGCACGCGCCGCGCCGCCGCCGCCCTCGACGCGGCCACCGGCGAGCTGCTGTGGGCGCACCGGCTCAACGAGGGCGAGCGGGGCGCGGGCGCGCCGCGGCGGCTCTCGGGGCGCGGCCTGACATACTGGGACGACGGCGGCGACGGGGTGATCTTCTACGTCACCCCCGGCTACCGCCTGATCGCGCTGAACGCCCGCACCGGCCGCCGGGCGCCGGGCTTCGGCGCCGGCGGCATGGTCGACCTGAAGCAGGGCCTCGACCAGGACATCGACCCCGTCACCGGCGAGGTCGGGCTGCACGCGGCGCCCGTCGTCGCCGACGGGGTCGTCGTGATCGGCGCCGCCCACCTGGCCGGGGTGGCGCCCGCCACGAAGGAGAAACCGACCGGGCACGTCCGGGGCTACGACGCCCGGACCGGCGAGCGAAAGTGGATATTCCACACCATTCCGGGCGCCGACGAATTCGGGAACGACACCTGGCTGAACGATTCGTGGCGCTACACCGGGAACACCGGGGTATGGGGCCAGATGACCATCGACCCCGAGCTGGGCTACGTGTACCTCCCGGTGGAGATGCCGACCGGCGACCTCTACGGCGGGCACCGGCCCGGCGACAACCTGTTCTCGGACAGCATCGTCGCCCTCGACCTCGAGACCGGCGAGCGGGTCTGGCACTTCCAGACGATTCACCACGACGTCTGGGACTTCGACCTGCCCAGCGCGCCCATCCTCGTCGACGTCACCGTCGACGGGCGCGACGTCAAGGCGCTCGCGCAGCCCAGCAAGCAGGCGTTCCTCTACGTGCTCGACCGCACGACCGGCGAGCCGGTGTGGCCCATCGACGAGCGGCCCGTGCCGCAATCGGACGTGCCCGGCGAGGCGACCTCGGCCACCCAGCCGTTCCCGACCCGGCCGCCGCCGTTCGACCGGCAGGGGATCGGCATCGACGACCTCATCGACTTCACGCCCGAGCTGCGCCAGCGCGCCGAAGAGGCGATCGCCCCGTACCGCACCGGCCCGCTCTACACGCCGCCGTCGGTCGCCTCCTGGGAGGGCACCCTCGGCACCCTGCACGTCCCCGCCCTGACCGGCGGATCGAACTGGCCCGGGGGGTCGTTCGACCCCGAGACCGGCATCTTCTACGTCTACTCGAAGACCGAGGTCCACGCGCTGGGCCTCGTCAGCGATCCGCGGCGCTCGAACATGGACTACGTCATGGGCCGGCCCCGCCCCCCCGCCGGCCGGCGCGCGGCCGGCAGCGGCTTCGGGCTCAACGTGGACGGCATTCCCGTCATCCGCCCGCCCTGGGGGCGCATCACCGCCATCGACCTGCACGCGGGCGAGATCGTCTGGCAGATCGCGCACGGCGAGACCCCCGACCACATCCGCGGCCATCCGCTGCTGGCGGGCGTCGACGTGCCCCGCACGGGGGTCGCCAACCAGCGGATCGGCACCCTGGTGACGAAGACGCTGGTCATCGCCGGCGACGGCGGTCTGTTCACCGGCCCCGACGGCGTCCGCGGCTCGGCCCTGCGGGCCTACGACAAGGCGACCGGCGAGGAGGTCGGGTCGGTCCCGCTGCCGGTCCCCGCCACCGGGTCGCCGATGACCTACCTCGCGGACGGCGAGCAGTACCTGGTGGTGGCCATCGCCGGCGGCGGATTCCCCGGCGAACTGTGGGCGTTCAAGGCGCCCCGGTAGGTCGTACTTCCGTGATCGGGTCCGCGCGGCGCGCCCGGTGATTCGACGGGCTGCCGCCGACGTTTCGCGAGGTCGTGCGAACCGCGGGGATCGCACCCTTCACCGGCGCGATCCGAGTTTTGCCGCCCGGTTCGCGATGCTGGTCCGCCAGCGCTCCGAGGAGGACGGCGTGAAGTCCGCATACGCCTGGCCGGGCGGCCTCGTGACGGGGTTCAGGCTGCTGCGATCCCCCGGGGAAATTCCGGCGATGGCGGCGGCGATGGCCGTCGGCGTCGGTCTGACGGTCGCCGCCTACGGTCTGATCCACGCGGTCCTGACGAGACCGCTGCCGTACCGCGAACCCGGGCGGCTCGTGCAGGTCTGGGAGGTCGACCCGGATCGGCCGGGCCGGCGGCTGCTTCAGGATCGAGAGGTGGAGGTCCTCGCCGAGGCCCCGTCGCCGTTCGAGGGCATCGCGAGTCACGTCTTGCTGGAACGAGACCTCGTGCCGGAGCCGGGCGCGGCCCCGGTCGAGCTCGCCGGGGCGCACGTATCGGTCAACCTCTTCCAGGTGCTGGGCGTCGAGGCGGCGACGGGCCGGACGTTTCGGGCCGAGGACGGCGGGTTGACGAACGTCCCGCCGATCGTCGTGAGCCGGCGGCTCGTGCGGTCGGGCCTGGTGAGCGGCCGGCTCGGCGGCGCCGTCGAGTTCGAGGGCGCGTCGTACCGGCTGATCGGGACGATGCCCGAGACGTTCTGGTTCCCGGACCGCCAGACGGAGTTCTGGGCGCCGGTCCTGGCGGCGCCGCGCGAGCAGGCGGGGACGGGAAGCCGCGCCACGCTGAGCTCGACGATCGCGCGCCTGGGGGCCGGCGTCGGTCCGGGCGCCGCGCAGGCGCAGACGAACGTCCGGCTTTCGCGGCCCGGCGACCGGCCGGGCCGCGTGCGCTACCGGGTGGAGTCGCACGTGTCGCTTCTGACCGCCCCGATGAGGCCCGCGCTGGCCGCGCTGCAGGCCGGGTCGGGGCTCGTGCTGCTGCTGGTGGGTCTGAACGTGGGCTGGCTCTACGCCGCCCGCGGGCGCCGGCTGCAACCGACTCTCGCCAGCCTGCGGGCGCTGGGAGCGACGACCGGTCAGGTGCTGGTCACGCACCTCGCGGCGGCGGCGTGCGTGGTTGCGGCCGCCGCGCCGTGCGCCGTGCTGGTCGCGTGGGGGCTGCTCCGGTTCAGCCTGACGCTGGAGAGCGGCGTCCTTTCCCGCACCGCGGCCCCGGCCGTGACCGGGCACGTGGCGGCGGTCGCGTTCGCGTTGACCGTGCTGGTCGGCGCGGCGTCGTGCCTGCCGGGCGCGGTCGCCGCCGCCCGCGCCCGGGGGGCGCTGCACGAACGGGCGCGGGCGGCGGCGCGGGGGCGGTGGGAACGCCCGCTCATGGTCGTGCAGGCGGGTCTCGTGTTCGCCCTGAGCGCCCAGGCCGTGTTCGTCGGGCTCGTTCTGCAGAGTCTCGTCCGCACCAACGTCGGTTTCACGAAGACCGACTTCCTCGTCGTGCAGATGCAGCCGCGCGGGGCGGGAGCCTTCGATGCGAACCTGCAACTGGCCCGCTACAAGGGCCTGCTCGATCGGCTGGGTCGCCGGGGCGTCCGCGCCGCCGCCGCCAGCACCTTTCCGTTCACGCGATCCGACGATCGCATCACTTTCGAGCCGCGCGAGCCACGCGGGCGCGTCAGGACGATGGTCCGGCTGAGGACCGTGACCCCGTCGTACTTCCAGGTGACGGGCACGCCGGCGACGCGCGGGCGGCTGCTCGCGGACGGCGACGCCGGATCGCATCTCGTGGTGGTGAACGACGCGTTCCTCGCGGCCGTGCTTCCGGGCGGGGCCGAACTCGGCAGACGGGTGGGCCGGGAACACGAGTGGACGGTGGTCGGGGTCGCCCCGCCGGTCCGGCAGCACGACGTCCACGAGGAGATGCAGGCCGAGGCGTACGTGCTCTTCGACGATGCCCTGGAACGGTGGCCGACCCTGGCGCCGCTGTCGATGCGAAGCATGTACGTCCTGGCCGAGACCACGCGAGGCGTTCCGGCCACCCTCGACGTCGTCCGCGCGGCGGTCGCCGACCAGATGCCGGAGTTCGCGATCCGTTCGGCGTCTCCGGTCACCGACCTGATCGGGAACCACGTGGGCCGGCAACGGCTCGTCGCGGCCGGCGCCATCGCCTTCGCGGTCGTCTCGCTGCTCCTGGCGGCGATCGGCCTCCAGGCGATGGTCGGTCAGGACCTCGCCCCGCGGGGGCGGGAAATCGGCGTTCGCATGGCCCTCGGCGCGACGGTGCGCCGCATCGCGCTCGATTCCGCTCGTCCGGTCGGAGTCGTCTACGCGGCGGGCGTGTGTCTGGGGACCGCGTTGCTGCTGTGCGGCCTGTCGGCGATGCGCGCGGTGATCGTCCCGCCCCCCGGGGGGCGGTATCCGCCGTGGTGGGCGATCGCCGCGGCCTCCGCCGCCGTCCTGCTCGCGGCGTTCGCGGCGGCCTGCTGGCGACCGATCCGCACGGCGACGCGCGTCGACCCCGCGGACGCGCTACGGGCGGATTGACGCCGAATCGGCGCCTCCGCACCCGCCCGATCCGCGGCGGGGTGACGTCGTGGTCGTCGTGGTCGTCGTGCTCGGCGGGACGCCGGACCGCGTTCGTGGCGGCGTCCGCCCAAGACGGCGTGAAGTCCACGTCCGTGCGCGATCGCGCCACCTCCAGCGTGTCGAGCATGACGCCAATATACCGCCCTCGGCCGGCCGCTCCACCCCGCCGCATCGAGCCGGTCGCCACGGCCGGCCGCCGGGTCACGCCGGCACCGTTGCCGAATCCTGCTACGGCTCGCCTTCCCCGGGCGGGGGTTCCGCGATGGCGGGAAACCGCGTCATGAAGGCCGGGCTGGCGCGCACCGCGACCCCCGACGCGCCCGCGGCGGCGTCGGGGACCAGGAACACGGCCGCGACCCCGTGACGCGCCGCATGATCGAGGCCGTCGTCCACCCCCATCACGTAGAGCGCCGTCGAGAGGACGTCGGCGGCCAGCGGGTCCTCGTGCCAGACCGTCACCGACGCCGGGCGGCGGACCAGCCGGCCGCTCCGGGGATCGAGAACGTGGGCGCGGGGCCGCCCGCCGGCCACCCGCGGCCGTTCGCGGGCGCCGCTGGTGGCGAGCGAGCCGGCCGGGAGGGCGAGGGCCACCGCCGCCCGTTGCCGGCGGGCGGGATGGGCGAGGGCCACCGGCCAGCCGGCGTCGGCCCGCGCGCCGCCCACGGCTATCTGGCCCCCGAAGTCGACCATCCACGGCAGGCCCGCGGGCGCGGCGGCGGTCAACCGCCGCAGGGCCTCGCCCTTGCCGAAGGCGCCAGCGTCGAGGGCGGCGTCGACCGCGCGCGTGACGCGGCAGGTCTCCGCCTCGAACCGGAAGTGCGCGAAGCCGGTCGCCGCCCGCGCCGCGCGCAGGGCGTCCGGCGCGGGAGCGGCGCCGCCCGTGCGCAGCCCCCACGCCTCGACGAGCCTCCCGACCGCGGGGTCGAACGCGCCCCCCGTGAGGCGGCGCCAGTGCGCGAGCCGCGGCCACAGGCCGCACAGCGCCGGGGGCAGGGAGAACGGCTCGTCCACGGGCTGGCGGTTGAGGGTGCTCAGGACGCTGTCGGCCCGCCACGTGCTGAGCGCCGCCTCGGTGCGCTCCATCAGGCCGACCATCCGTTCGAGCAGATGCAGTCCGGACGCCCGGTCGGGCGCCTGCACGACCAGGGTCGCCCACGTCCCCATCAGATAAACGGTGCGTTCGACCGGAACCCGCGCCGCGGCCGGTTGCCGACGGCCCCCGTTCGCACCGCCGGCGGACCGGAACCCGGGGCGCCGGGGGGCGCGGCCGCTCTCCGCGGCGCCGCCGGGAACGGAAGCGACGGCGCCGCCGGGGGACGCGGCGCCCGCGCACCCGGGACCGCGGAGGGCGGCGGCTCCCGGCAGGCCGTCTGCCGGGCCGTCGGCGACGATCGGGGCGGTCCCTGCGACCGCCAGACCGGCGGCCACGCCGAACGCCGCGGCTCTCATGGGGAAGGACGCACGGCGGGACGGAGCGCGGCGGCGGATCGGGCCGACTCGCGCCCGAGCCGCCAGCCGACGACGAGGTGCGTCGTATAGGCGACGACGAAGACGACGCTGGTGGCCGCGTGGGCCCAGATCGACGCGGTGACCCAGGCCGGGCTCGAGGCGACCTGCACCAGATAGCCGGTCAGCGCCATCGCCGAAAAGCCGACGAGCGACGTCCATCCCGTCCGCCGGTTCCGGGGGCTCGCCGACACGAGCTTGCGCAGGGTGTGGGTCCGGAAGAGCATGCCGAAGAAGACCACGAAGAACGGCGCGGCCACGATGTGGAGCGCGAGCATGGCCGGCTGCCAGGGATGATTGACGACGGCGAAGGGATCGGCCGGCGTCATCCCGTACTTCATCCAGAAGTAGGCGACGCCCGTCGCCGCCACCAGGACGTGCAGCAGGTTGAAGGCCCACTTCTCCCACCACGTCATCGCCAGGGTGACGCCCGGCGGCCGCCGGCCCGGCCCGGCGGCGGGCCGCGCCTCCCCGCGCCGCGCAGCGCCGGACGCCGCTCTACCGGACATCGCCCGTCAGCACCCGGTCGGTCGCCAGCACCCGCCGCGCGGCTCCGTTCGCGGCGAGCCCGGTCAGCGTCGCGCCCGCGATGGCGCGGATGGCCCGGCGCATCGCCAGGTCGTCGTTCAGCGGGCGGTCGTCGTACTGCGCGAGCCACCGCTCGGACGGCCGGTACTCGACGGGCTCGAGGAACGCCGTCACGTCGATGCGCTTCACCGTGCCGTCCGCGTGCAGCGCGATCAGCAGGCTCTCCCGCTTGGTGCGCACGACGTGGGTGTCGACGTACGCGCGCCCCACGACCTCGCCGTCCTTCGTGGCCACGTACCGGGCGACGAGCCGGCTCTCGACGTCGACCCCGGCCAGCTCGCGGATCGCGGTCTGCTGGGCCCGGGTGAGGAAGACGCGCTCGGCCGCCACCGTGGCGCCGGGATAGACGGCGGCCAGCGCCTCGTCGCGGGTGATGCGCCCGCCCTGCGCCGACACCCATGCGCCGGCCGCGGCCAGCAGCACCGCCGTCAACCCGCCGGCCCGTCGTCGCCGCATCGTCACTTCGCGCTCCGCCCGCTTCCCGCCGCGGGCGCGGCGGGCCGGGACGCTGCCGATTCCCGTCTCAGAAGGCGTACCCCAGGTTGACGTTGAACTGGTTGACGCCGGAGTCGGCGTCGTTGCGCACCCAGGCGTGGTCGACCTTGAGGACGACGCCGGGGTTGGGCTTCAGCTCGATCCCCACCGTGAAGTACGTGTTGTCGGTCGAAAGACTGCGCTCGAACCCGGACGGCATCCGGTGCTGGGTGTCGACCTGCTCGTAGCGCACGTAGGGCGTCAGCCCCACGCCGCCGGCGCCCGGGACCTGCGACAGCAGGTCGTAGCCGAACTGGACGTACGCGCCCTGCAGCCCCTCGCCGACGCCGCTGCTCCCGCTCTTCCCGAGCGCCTGGTTCAGCCGGGCCGCGTCCGAGAGGCTGGCGCGGGCGAAGAGCGCCCGCACGTCGACGCCGCGCACCTGCGCCTGGCCGTGCACGTCGAAGATGGTCGTGCCGATGCCGTACTCCGTGCCGTCCACGACGATCTCGCCCTGCCCGGAATCTCCGGTATAGAAGCTGGCGCCGAAGAAGACGCCCGGCGTCGGGGTGACGTCGAGCCGCCCGGTGAAGGCCATGCTGGTCGACTTGGCCTTGCCGCCCTTCTGCCGGCCGCCGCGCAGGCCGCCCGACGAGAAGGCCGACCCGTTGAAGCCGTTGATGAAGTAGGCCCGGAACGACACCTGATCGAAGGCGCCGTAGAAGCCGCCGCCGTTCTCGCGCCACGTCGACGGGATGATCCGGTTCTCGGTGACCGGACGCTCGGCGCCGATGAACACCGTCGGCTCGTGGAACTCGTTCACCAGCCCCATCGGCACCAGCAGCATGCCGCCCCGCAGACCGAAGTTCTCGGTCGCCTGGTAGTCGACGTACGCGAACTCGACGAAGATTTCCTTGGCGTGCTCGACCTCGATCTCGGAGTTGAACAGGAACTTGTCGTTGAACCGGTAGCCGGCGTAGAGGATGGCGCGCAGGTAGTCGAACTGCGTCGTCTTGTTGGTGGGGCTGCCGCCCTGGTTCACGTCGGCGTAGTTCTCCAGCAGCATCTCGCCGTACCCGGCGATGGACACGCCGCGGTCGATGGCGTAGGTCGCGGCGGCCGACGGGGCGAGCCCCAACCGCCGCGCCTCGTCGGCGTCGAGGCGTTCGTCCTCGCCGCTCCGCAGCCGCTCGATCTCTTCGGCCAGCACGTCGATGCGTTGCTCCAGCTCGGCGACGTCGACTTCCTGCTCCTGCTCTCCCGCGCCCTCGGCGGCCTCGGGATCCGCTTCCGGATCCGCCTCGGCTTCCGCGGTCTCCGCCGCCGCGCCGGGAGCCGCGGCGATCGCGGCGGGAACCCCCGCAACCGCGGGATGCGCCGACCCGACGTCCGACGGGATTCCCTGTCCCGCCGCGGCGGCGGCGCCGCCGCAGAGCAGGGTCACGACCAATGCGTACTCGATGGGGCGATGGCGTTCGTTCGTCATGGGCATGTGCTCCTCGTCTGGTTGCATACCCCGACCGTCGCCCTATAATGGCCCTGCTGAACATGGGGGAGCCGCGGCGTTGCCGTAGGGGTAGCGTGTGGTGACCGTTCAGCCGGGCCCGCCGGGTGTTGCCGCACCCGCGGGCCTTCTTCGTTCTCCGCCGGGCGGAAGGGCTGCCCGGCGGAAAGTTGAGATTTAGTCTCAACTTTCGAGCGACACTGTACAGGCCGCCCACCCGATCGTCAACCCAAAACGGCGTCGTTCATCTCCATGGCCGCGGTCGGCCGACCGCGGCGGCGGAGACACGGGATCCGTCAGACGGACGTCCCGACCGCGCGACCGCGCACGAGGCGGCCGACCGCCTTCAGCTTGCTCCAGAAGAAATCGAACTGTCCCAGAAGGGTTCCGTAGCCGAGCAGCAGGAGTTGATAGATGGGCAGCATGACGACCAGATAGACCGTCCACTGCACCCACCCCGCCGTGGTGTCGGCGAAGAGGAACCCCGTCACCGGCTCCTTCAGCCGGACGGTGGTCAGGCCGGCGAGCGAGAACGCCGCGAGAATGGCGGCCACGCCGCCCGGCCCGACCCCCCAGCGCGTCTTCATGCGCTCGACGACGCCCATCAGTCCACTACCACGTAGCGCTCGAAGCGGGCCACTTCGTCGTCGTCCACGTACTTGCCGATCTCGCGGCGGAACTGCGCCATGCTCCGGTACGGGCGGTATTCCTTGAACTCGTGCAGCATCCGCTGGCCGATCCCGGGGATGCTCAGGATCGCCTCGTCGCTGGCGGTGTTCAGGCGGATCGGCACGAAGACGAACTGCTCGAGCCGGGCCACCTCGTCGTCGTCCACGTACTTGCCGATCTCGCGGCGGAACTGCGCCATCGCGCGATACGGGCGATATTCTTCGAACTCGTGCGCCATCCGGGCGCCGACGCCGGGCACCAGGAGTATCTCTTCCTCGCTGGCGGTGTTGAGGTCGAGGGGCACGAAGAGCCGGGCGTACAGCGCCTCGCGCTGCGCCTCGTCCAGCGACCCGGCCACCAGGGCGTCGAACGCGTTCATCGTCAGGAACGGGCGGTTCTCGACGATCCGGTTCGCGAGGGCCGGCGTCACCCCGGGCAGCGCCGCCAACTCGGCTTCGCCGGCCAGGTTCGGGTTCAGCACCCCCATGTTCTCGCCCACCTGGGCGGCGGCGCCGGGCGCGAGCCCCGCCGACAGCGCCAGCCCCGCGATCCAGCTCCGGCCGCGCCGATTTCCGGTCAGTCCCATCGTCACATCTCCTCTGCTGCTCGTCCCGACGCCGCCGGCGAATCGCCGGGAGGCGAATCGGCAGGCGCCGTCCCGCGTTCGAGAAACGGATGCCGGTACGTGTAGGTCAGCCCCAGCAGCCCGAGCTGAATCATCGCCGCCGGCGCGAGCACCGGCGTGGCCCCGGTCAGCGTTTCGCGCACCAGCTCCCAGCCCGCCATCGAGGGGTACATCTCCAGCTCGAAGGCCGCGTTGCCCGCGTAGTGGAACCAGAGCCCCGCCGCGCCGCCGGCCACGCACAGCCCCAGCACCCCCTGCAGGACGCGCGTGCTGCGCGGCGCCCGGTCCAGCCGGTGCCATGCGACGACGAGCAGGCTGAACGGCAGCAGCGCCACCGGCACCCACTGCCAGACGTCCTCCACGTGACCGAGCAGGACGAGTTCGGTGCTCGTCCCCAGCGTTCCGGCGACGAAGACCAGCAGCACGAAGTTGCGGAGGCGCCCGCCGGTCCCGGCCGTGTCTCGCTGGCGGATCGTCGTCATCGGCAAACCACTGAGAATGAGTCTCAATATCAGGCGAGCGGAAGTATACGCCCCGGACGCCGCGGCCGTCAAGGCCCGCCGCCCGCGGTCGCCCGACAGCGGCCGGAATCCGGCGCGTCAGACTCGGCTCAGGCGCCAGCCGCCGGCCGGCGGTCGCGCGTCGTCATGATCGCCCGCCTCGGCTCACGCGCCGCGGCTTCAGGCGTTTTCTGGATGGGGCAGGGCTTGCCGGCCCCGATTTCGACGGGTCGGGATCGGCCCTTGACCGATGACTCCCCGGGGGGATAGAATCTGCACTATCTGAGATTGAGTCTCAGTCTTAACGCATGCCGTCAACGGCACGACGACCGTGGCGGCAAGGGGCCCGCCGGGTGTGGCAGCACCCGGCGGGCCGTGGCCGAGCGCCCGATCCGACCGGACCGACTCCGAGCACGCGTGACGACGCTCGTCCTGCCGCAAGTGTACGAGCGGGCGTCATGCCGTGCAAGCGAAAGGACACCATGACGTTCAACCCTTCCCCCACGACCATCCGCGGGCGCGCGCCGGCGGCCGCCGCCCTGTGCCTCGGCCTGCTCCTGTCGGCGACGCCGCCGGCGTCGGCCCAGGAACTGGTGATCGGCGAAGAGCGGGTCGACCCCGGAATCGTGTTCATCTTCGAGGGCGCGGTGCGGGACCTCGTCTCGCCCACGTCGCAGAACCTGGCTGAAGATCTGACGCACGTCCATATCGAGGCGCGCGTGAACTGGGACGCGGCCGGGATCCCGGAGGGTACTCCGCCCGAGGGATTCGTCCCGTATCTGAACGTCCATGCGCTGGTTCAGAACGAGATGACGGGAGAGATCCAGTTCGTCTCCCTGCTGCCGCACATCAACCTGATCGACAACTTCCATTACGCGCGCAACATGCAGCTTCCGGGCGGCGCCTCCGACCCGTATACCGTGTACTTCTACGTCAACCCCCCCGACGTCTTCTCCCTCGCGCTGCACCGGGACTGGCTGGACGGCTATGGACACCGGTTGATGGCGCCGAAGGCCTTCGTGTACAGGGCGATCAACTTCTCGGAGATCGTCAACGCGCCGCCGCGCGCCCGCTGACGCCAGCCAGCCCGGAGAGCGTCGCCGCGCGACGTCGCGGTTGCGTGACCTCGCTCGCCGCCCAACCAACCCTGCAGGAGTCCGCGCCGCTTCCACGGCGCGGACTCCTGCCCCGCCAAGCGCCGCCGCGCCACCCGCGGCCGCGGTTACGGCTTCCCGCCCGCCGCTCCCCTGGCGGCAAGCAACAGTATCGAAGCTAGCCGGGTTCGACGGTGAACGCGGCGACGTTGCGGGTTTCGCGGCTGAACTCCACGCCGACCAGGTGGATCGCCTCGCCGAGATGGCGGTACTTGTCCGCGTAGCGCCGCTCCCGGAGTTGCGCGACCGCCTTGCCCTCCGGCTCCCGATCCACCATCTTGAACTCGAACAGGTACACGCGGCCGACCGCGCGCACCGCCATGTCCAGCCGCCCGCGGCTGCTCGCGTCCTCGGTCGCCACGTCCAGCCCCGCCGCCGCGAAATGGGCATAGAACACGCTGGCGTAGTAACCCTCGTACCCGGCGACGGGGTTGTTGACGTGCCAGTTGTACGGAATGGCGGCGAAGAACGTGACGGTGAGGCCCGCGTCCTCCTCGACGTCGTCGAGCTGCTGCATCAGGTTGGCGCGCAGTGCCTCCGGCCCGCCGCCGGCGCCGCTGAAGTCCAGCCGCAGCACCGGGTGGCGCACCGTCCAGTCCCAGTGCCGGTGGACGCGCAGCCCGCGGAACAGCGCCTCGTTGCCCTCGAACAGCTCCTTCACCATGTCCAGCAGCAGGCTCTTGCCGAACCGCCGCGGGCGCGAGAGGAAGTAGTGCTTGCCCTCCGCCACCAGCCGCCGGACGTGGGCGGTCTTGTCCACGTAGTAGCAATCCGCCTCGCGGAGCTCGCGGAAGGTCTGGATGCCGGTGGGCAGTCTGCGCTTCTTCATGCGCCCGGCACGAGTCCGTATCCACCGAGCCATCGAGCCGGCGTTCTTCCCGGTGTGCAACAGTTGCCGAGCCGTTCGCGCTGGATCCGATCCACACCCGTCACCGTGCGGTTCATGCGCAACGTGGCTCGCGCCCTGCCGATGCGCGTGGATCGGGCACTGGAATAAAAACGCACTCCACAACTCCGCCTGCAACGGCGCCAATCACGCTCAGCATCCTCCTCGTTCCAGGTTGCAGAAGCGGTGCGCGAGCCTGGCATTTCTGGCAGGGTCTCGCATCGCGCCGGCACGTTTTCCGGCCCGCTACTCCGGCAGCGCGAAGACGAACAGCGTGTTGCCGTCGCTCGGGCGCAGCTCCGGCGTCAGACGGTTGAAGGCGCCCGAGGTGAGCGACCGGCCGGTGCTGACCGCCACGTACTGACGTCCGCCGACGGCGTAGGTGATCGGGAAGCCGGTGAGCGGCGAGCCGAGGTTGATCTCCCAGAGGACCTCGCCGGTCTCGTGGTCGAAGGCGCGGAAGCGCCCGTTGTGGTCGCCGCCGAAGACGAGGCCGCCCCCGGTCGCCAAGAGCGAGCTGGTGGCGGCGCGCTGCTCGTGCTTCCAGAGCACCCGGCCGGTCTCGGCCGAGATCGCCTGCACCGTGCCCACCTGATCGGTGCCGGGCGCGATCTGGGTGCGGACGCCCAGGCCGTAGAGCGAGCCGTCGTTGGTCGCCACCAAGCGGGCGCAGGCGTTGCGCAACGGCATGTACATCGCGTTGGTGAGCGGGCTGTAGGCGCCCGCCTCCCAGTCCTTGCCGCCGACCAGGGTCGGACAGGCGAAGACTTCCTGCCCCTCGCTCCGAAAGACCACCTCGGAGTTCTCCGACACCGCGCCGGTGGCGCCGTCGATGCCCGCGACCACGTTCTGGGCGATCGTCGGGGTCGCCCACAGGAATTCGCCGGTTTCGCGGTCCAGCGTGTAGACGATGCCGGTCTTGCCTGGAATGCCGGTCATCACCCGGCGCTCCTCGCCCGGTTGCAGGCGCGGGTTGATCCACTCGACGGCGCCCGGGTCGGGACGCACCGCGGTGTCGACGAGCAGCCGCTCGAAGGGGTGGTCGAGGTCCCAACTGTCGTTCAGGTGCTGGTAGTACCAGACGATTTCCCCGGTGTCGGCGTCGAGGGCCAGCGTCGAGTTGTGGTAGAGGTGCTTGAGGTCGGCGCCGCCGATCAGGAACTTGGGCGCGGGCGAGGTGACCGACGTGCCGACGTAGACCAGGTTCAGCGCCGGGTCGTAGCTCGGCACCATCCACGCGCCGACGTGCTTGCGCTCCTCGAACGGCACGCCGCCCCAGCTTTCGTCTCCCGGCTCGCCGGGCGCCGGAATCGTCCGCCGCCGCCACAGCTCCGCGCCGGTGGCCGCGTCGTGGGCCACGATGACGCAGGCGTCCGGCCCGCCCCGCGGCGTGCACCCGCGGCCGGAGACGATCTTCCCGTCGGCGACGATCGGGCCGGAGCTCTGGTTGGCGGGGTTGACCCGGTAGTCGAGGATCTCGGTCTCCCAGGCGAGCTCGCCGGTGGCCGCGTCGAGGGCGAAGACGTAGTCGTCGCCGCTGGTGTCGATGATTTGCGCGCCGTGGATGGCGAGGTTGCGGTTGAGGTCGGTGAGCACGCCGAGCATGTAGTCCTCGAGATCGTCCGGGCGGTCGCGCCGGTACTCCCAACGGAGGTCGCCGGTGACCGCGTCGAGGGCCTGGATGACGTCGCGCGGATTCGGCATGTACATGACGCCGCCGTAGACGAGCGGGGTCCCCTGCTGCAGCCCGGGTCCGAGGCCGCGCGACCAGACCATCCGGAGCCGGCCGACGTTCCCGCGGTCGATCTCGTCGAGCGGGCTGTAGCCCCACCCGTCGAGCGTCCGCCGCCACATCAGCCAGTCCTCCGGCGCGGGGTCCTGGAGCATCGCGTCGGTGACCGGGACGAAATCGGAGGACTGCGCGTGCGACGAGACCGCGCCGAACGCAAGCGGAACCGCCAGGGCGACGACTGCGCCGTACGAGAATCGTGCAGTGGGCATCTCGGCTTCCTCCCCGGGAACGGCATCTCCGCTACGGCAAGGCGTACGCCACGAGGGTGTCCGTGGCGACGATCGCCACGTACTGCCGGCCGTCGGCGCCGAGCCACGTCAGCGGGTCGGCGTTGCCCCGCCGCTCGAATCCGGTCCGTAGCTGATTGCGCGCTGGAATCGAACCGCCGACTCCAGCCATTCGACTTCGCGGGCGAACACGGTTCGTGGAGAGACTTTCACTCCACCCAGTCGGCGATGAAGACGTTCGTCTCGCCCTCCTCCGCGGCGTTGCGGTTCGAGGCGAAGATCAGTTTGGCGCCGTCGGGCGAGAACATCGGGAAGCCGTCGAAGACGTCGGTGTGGGTGATCCGCTCCAGTCCCGAACCGTCGAGGTTGATCAGGAACAGGTCGAAGTTGCGGCCCTCCGGGTTGTGCCAGTTCGACGCGAAGATGATGCGCTCGCCGTCGGGGTGCCAGAAGGGGGCGAAGTTCGCGCCGCCGAGGTCGGTGACCTGCTTCAGGTTCGAGCCGTCGGCGTCCATCACGAAGATTTCGACGGCGCCGGGCCGCCACAGCCCCTGGTCGAGCAGCCGCTTGTAGTCGTCGTACTCGGGGCCGTCGGGGATCTCGCGCCCGCGGAAGACGATCTTCGAGCCGTCGGGCGAGAAGAACGGCCCCCCGTCCGGCCCCTGGCGATGCGTGAGGCGGCGGACGTCCGACCCGTCCCCGTTCATCGAGTAGATCTCCTGGTCGCCGTCCCGCACGCTCATGAAGACGATGCGGCCGTCGCGGCCGATGGTCGCCTCGGCGTCGTAGCCGGGGGTGTCGGTCAGCCGCGTCAGGCGGCCGTCGGGCGAAGCCCGGAAGATGTCGAAGCTGTCGTAGGTGGCCCAGACGTAGCCCATCCGGAAGTCGGGCCGCGGCGGGCACTCGGGCGAGGCCAGGTGGGTGGAGGCGTAGACGATCGACTCGCCGTCTGGATAGAAATAGGCGCACGTGGTCCGGCCGGCGCCGGTGCTCACCATCCGCTGGTTCGACCCGTCGAGGTTCATCCGGAAGATCTGGTCGCACGGCACCCCTTCGCGGGTGCTCTGGAAGATGATCTCCGAGCCGTCGGGCGAGAAGTACGCCTCGGCGTTCTCGCCGCCGAACGTGAGCTGCCGGACGTTCGCCAGACGGACCTCGGCGCCGGAGGCGGCGGCCGTCTGGCCGGCGGCCGGGCTGCCGCCCCCCTCGGCCGACACGCCGGTCACCGCCGGCGCGGCCGCCAACGGCAACGTCATGAGGATCGACAAGGGAACGAGACGGTTCGGCATGGCTCCGGTCCTTTCGTTCGCGGACCCGCGCGGGACGCGCCGGCGCGACCGGCGCCCCCCGCCCGGTTGCGGCCCGGCGGGACATGCCGCCAGGGTCCTGGTTCGTGAACACCCGTCCGCCAGCGCCGCGAGCGGCCGCGGCGCAGATTTCTCGCCCGGCGAGCTCCGCCGCGCGGACGCGTCAGACTCCGTTCGCCGCCCCAACCAACCCGCGGCAAGTCCGCGCCGGCCTTGCCGCGCAGACTCCGCGCCCGGAAAGCGTCGCCAACCTCGCGGGCGCATCGGCTGCGCTCGCCGCCCAACCAGCCTGGCAACAGTCCACGGCGCCCCGCGGCGCAGACTGCTATTCCTCGTCGGTCGGCAGCGCGGTCTGGTAGAGCAGCAGCTTCTGGACGCGCCAGTTGTTCATGTCGGCGACGATCAGCACGTTCTCGTCGCGGCACGAAATGCCGTGAATCCAGTTGAACTGCCCGATCTGCCGGCCCGATTCGCCCAGCCAGCCGAGGATCTCGCCGTCCAGGGTCATCTTGTAGATGCGCCCCGGCTCCTCGTCCGACGCGAACAGGTACTGCGTCTCGCCGCCCGAGATGCACAGCGTCCACGGCGCGGTGTTGTCGGGCTGGTCCGGCCGCGGATTGCCCAGCACCGGCTGCCGCGTCTTGTCGAACGGGACGTTGAGCAGGATCGTCCTGACGTAGTTGCCGTCCGAGTCGAACTTCTGGATGCGGCGGTTGGTGCGGTCGGCGACGTAGACGTAGCCCTCGCGGTCGACCTGGAGGTTGTGCGGCAGCCGGAGCTGATCGTTCCCGGTTCCGTAGGCGCCCCACGACTTGATCCAGTTCCCGTGCTTGTCCATCTTGCCGACGCGCGAGTTCATGTAGCCGTCGCTGACGTAGATGTTGCCGTCGGGGTCCCACCCCACGTCGGTGGGGCCCTGGAAGTAGCCGTCGACGTGACGCGCCTCGCGCGGGTCCACGTGCTCGTAGTGGTCGAAGCCCTCGGGGCGCCGGCCGAGGTTCAGGGTGACGTAGCCGGCGGGATCGAACTTCGTGACCGCGTTGGTCCCCTTGTCGACGACCCAGAGGTTGTCGTCGTCGTCGAACCGAACCGAGTGCCCGTACCCCAGCCCGTAGACGCCCTGGCCGATCTCGCGCACGAAGTTGCCCTGGCCGTCGAACTCGAGCAGGTTCGTCGTGGCGTTCCCGTAGAGCGGACCGGTGGTGGCGGTGCCGGGGTGGTTCAGCAGGATGATGTGGCCCTTCGAGTTCTCGGCCACCGCGAGGGCCTCGCCGAGGTTCATGGTCGGCGGATACTTCAGGAAGTTCGGCACCGACACGAAGGGGATCTCGGGGGCGTCCTGCGTCTGGGCGGGCGCCGGCGCCGCGACCGGCACCAGGGCGGCGACCACCGCGGCGATGATCAAGCGTTTCACATCAAGCCTCCTTGCAGCCCGATCCAAGCGACCGGAAGAACCGATTCGGACACGCGACGCCCCGTATGATAGCGCAGCCGCCCGCCGCCGCCCCGCCGGTCAAGCGCCCTTCCTCGGCCGCCGGTTCGCGGCGAGCACGCGCTTGCGGAGCCGGACGCGGCGGGGCGTCACCTCGACCAGCTCGTCGTCGTCGATGAACTCGATCGACTGCTCCAGGTTCAGCAGCCGCGGGGGCGCCAGCCGCAGGGCCTCCTCGGCCGTCGACGCCCGCATGTTGGTGAGCTTCTTCTCCTTGGTGACGTTGACGTCGAGGTCGTCCTGACGCGCGTTCTCCCCGACGATCATCCCCTCGTAGACCTCCGTGCCGACCGGGACGAAGATGTCGCCGCGCTCCTGCAGGTTCGAGACGGCCCAGGCGGTGGCCCGGCCCGCCCGGTCGGCCACCAGGGCGCCGGTGGGCCGGCCCGCGATGGGTCCGTGCCAGGGCTCCCAGCCCGCGAACCGGTGATGCATGATGCCGGTGCCGCGCGTGTCGGTGAGGAACTGGAAGCGGAACCCGATGAGCCCGCGCGTCGGAATGCGGAATTCGAGCCGGACGCGGCCGCTCCCGTGATTGACCATCTTCGTCATCGCCGCCCGGCGGATGCCGAGCTGCGCGATGACCACCCCCTGGTAGTCCTCGGCGACGTCGATCACCAGGTCCTCGACCGGCTCCTCGACGCCGCCGGCGGCGCGGCGGGTGACGATCCGCGGGCGCGCCACCTGCATCTCGTAACCCTCCCGGCGCATCATCTCCACGAGAATCGACAACTGCAGCTCGCCCCGGCCGATCACCTGCACCTGCTCCGGCGACCCGGCGTCCTCGACCCGCAGCGACACGTTGCCCACCAGCTCGCGGGCCAGCCGGTCGCGGAGGTTGCGCGACGTGACGTACCGGCCGTCCCGGCCCGCCATCGGCGAGGTGTTGACCCCCATGACCATCGACACCGTGGGTTCGTCGACGTGGAGGGGCGGAATCGGCCGCGGGTCCCGCGGGTCGGTGATCGTCTCGCCGATGGTGACGCCGTCGATGCCGGCCAGACAGACGACGTCGCCGGCGGCGGCGGAATCCACCTCGACCCGCCGCAGGCCGTCGAACAGGTACAGTTTCGTGACCCGGGTGCGGTCGACGGCTCCATCCAGCTTCGAGACCGCGACCTCGTCGCCCGGCGCCACCCGGCCGTTGACGATGCGCCCGATCGCGATCCGGCCCAGGTAGTCGCTGGAGTCGAGATTCGCCACCACCATCTGCAGCGCCGCCGACGCATCGCCCCGGGGCGGCGGAATCCGCTCGGCGATGGCGTCCAGCAGCGGGCGCAGCGTCCGTCCCGGCGCGGCGGGATCGAGGCTGGCCGTGCCCGCCTTCGCGTTCGTGTAGAGGACCGGAAACTCGATCTGCTCCTCGCTGGCGTCGAGGTCGATGAAGAGGTCGTAGACCTCGTCGAGCACCTCGGCCGGACGCGCGTCGCGGCGGTCGATCTTGTTGATGACGAGGATGGAGGGCAACCCCTGCTCGAGCGCCTTCCGCAGCACGAACCGGGTCTGCGGCAACGGTCCCTCGGAAGCGTCGACCAGCAGGAGGACGCCGTCGACCATGGTGAGGGTCCGCTCGACCTCGCCTCCGAAGTCGGCGTGGCCGGGCGTATCGACGACGTTGACGAGGAGGTCGCGATAGCGGACGGCGGTGTTCTTGGCGAGGATCGTGATGCCCCGCTCGCGCTCGAGGTCGATGTGGTCGAGAGCGCGTTCGGCGACCCGCTCGTTGGCGCGGAACACGCCGCTCTGGTGCAGCATCGCGTCGACGAGGGTCGTCTTGCCGTGATCGACGTGGGCGACGATCGCGACGTTGCGCCGCCGGGGGTTGGCGATACCGGAACCGGCCGCCCTCATCGGCCGTCAGGTCCGCGGGGAGGGGACGACGTCATGCGGCAATCGTACCCGAGGCGCCGCGGTTGACAGCGGGCCGCGGGCCTGGAAACATTTCACGCACCTCCCCTGACCCGCCACGAAAGGAGACCCCGCGGACATGCGTGTTCAAGTGTATGCAGTCGCCGTCGCCGGATCGTTGCTCGCGGCGTGCGGACCGGAGCCGGAACCGGCCGCCACCGCGCCCCCCGCGGAGCCGGCTCCCGGCCCGCCGATGCTCCCGGACGTCATCGTCGCCGAGCGCGGCGGGTTCGTTCCCGAGGGCGTGGAGTACGACATGGACAACGGCCGGCTGCTGACCGGGTCGCTGTCCGAGGGATCGGTGTTCGAGATGCACGACGACGGCCGGGTGACCCCGTTCGTCAGCGACCCCGACCTCGTGTCGTCGGTCGGCATCGAGGCCGACGAGCTGCGGAACCGGCTGCTGGTCGCCAACTCCGACCGCTCGGTGTTCCAGGGCGGGGGCCGCGGGCAGGCCATGCTGGGCGTTTACGACCTGACCACCGGCGAACGGCTCGCCATGGTCGATCTCGCGGCCGCGGTGGCCGACGCCGGCGACGACGCCTCGTTCTTCGCGAACGACGTCGCGGTCGCCGACGACGGCGCCGCCTACGTGACGGACACGCGCATGAACCTCGTCTACCGCGTCGACGGCGATTACGAGGCCTCGGTGTTCCACCGGTTCGACGACGGCGGCGCCGGCCCCAACGGCATCGTGGAGCATCCGGCCGGCTACCTGCTGGTGGCGCGGGGCGATGCGCTGTGGAAGGTGCCCCTCGCCGAGCCGGCCTCGGCCGCCGCGGTGGCGCTGCCGGAGGAGATCCCGGGCCAGGACGGCATGGTCTGGAGCGCCGGCCGTCTCGCCATCGTCAGCAACTCCGGCAACCGGGTGGTGGCGCTGACCAGCGCCGACGAGTGGACGACGGCGGAGCTGGCGGGGGTCGCGGCCTACGAGCCGCAGGCGACCACCGCGGCGGTGGTCGGCGACGACGTGTACGTCGTGCATCCCCACTTCGCGGACGACGATCCGCCCAGCGTGTCGCGCGTCGAGTTCCAGTAGACCCGCCGCAAATGACGGGACTCCCGGCCGGCGACCCGAGCCGGCCGGGAGTCCCGAGAACCGCCGGCGCCGGCGGTCAGTCCATCCGCTTCGCCACGTATTTGGTGATGCCGCCGCCGGCCGTCGGCCGCGACCCCGGTCCTTCCGCCGCGTAGACGTTGCCGTCGGCATCGACGGCGACCCCTTCGCCGGCCACCCCCTGCAGCACGCGCACGTCGTGGGCGTGCGGGGGGACGAATCCGGTCAGCCGGTCCTCGCCGGCCGGCCCGATGCGGACGCCGGTCTTCCAGCCGGGGTGGTTGCCCACGCCCGATTCCGAGTCGATTGCGTAGAGGGTGTCGTCGTCGGTGATGAACAACCCGCTGATGCGGCTGTACTGCATGTAGACGTCGAGCAGCTCGCCGTCCTGGCTGAAGATCTGGATCCGGTGGTTGCCCCGGTCGGCGACGAAGAGGCGGCCCTGCGAATCCAACTCCAGGGCGTGGGGGGTGCGGAACTGCCCCGGCCGGAACCCGATCTCGCCCCACTCCTTGATGAACGTGCCGTCGGGCGCGAACTTCAGGATGCGGCCGGTGGCGCCGGCCGGCGGATCGGGGCTCTGGCCGCTGTGGCCGTCCGACACGAAGATGTCGCCGTTCGGGGCGGTGATCACGTCGCACGGCTCGTTGAGCTGGCCGGGGCCGCTGCCGGGCTGGCCGGCGATGCCGAGCCGCATCAGCACGTCGCCTTCGGGGCTGAACTTGATGACCTGATGGCCCTTGGTGCCCGCCTCGTTGCCCTGCGAGTCGGTCACCCAGACGTTGCCGTCGTCGTCGACGTGGATGCCGTGGGGCAGCACGAACAGGCCGGCGCCGAAGCTGGTCAGCACCTCGCCGGTGTCCTTGTCGAACTTGAAGACCGGGTCGCGGTCGGGGTTCTCCTCGCAGCCGCCGGCGAGGGCCAGCCCCCCGCACCGGTCGTAGGCCCAGACGTGGCCGTCGGGACCGATGTCGATGCCCGCCGTCGAACCCCACTCCCGGCCGTCGGGCAGCGGCGCCCAGTTCAGGATCACCTCGCCGGTCGGATTCGGCAGCGGGCGCGATACCCAGTCGCTCTCGCCGTTCTGCGCGGCGGCGATCGAGGGCGCCGCCAGGAACGCGGCCGCCGCCAGCGCCGCGCCCACGCGTGTCGATGCCTGTCTCGTCCTGCTCATGTCTGTCTCCTCGTCCTCCGGACGGCCGGCGGCCCGCCGGTCGCGTCCATCCACGGGCCCGAACGTCCCGTCAATCGAAATGCACCTCGGCGATCGCGATGCCGCTCTCCCCCGCCACCGCGTAGAACAGGAAGGTGCGCCCGTCCTCTTCGAAGATCGCGGGATCGCGCAACTGGTTCACGTGACCGTAGGCGGTGCTCCGCACCGAGGGTTCGAGGGGCGCGTCGGCCCCCTCCCAGTCGCGTTCCGGACGCAGGACTTCGACTCCCGGCGTCTCCGACCACGTCATCCAGTCGCCCGACAGGTCGATGGTGCTCAGCTTGACGTGCTCGGGCGCGTCCCCGACCTGGGTCCAGAACACGTGGAGGGTGTCGCCCCGCTGGAGCAGCGCCGAGTGCCGCATCCGGGGATTGAACAGCAGCGGCCCCTCCTCGAAGCCCCCCAGCGGGTCCCGCGACCGGTAGAACTGTCCCGGCATCGCCATCGCATAGGTGTATCCGTCCCGCTGGAACACCCGCATGTAGCTTCGTCCCAGGCGCTCCGGCCGCGCCGAGAACACGACGCCGTCGGACGAGGTGGCGACCCGCGACACCTGCCGGCCGACCCCGTCGAGGCCGTGGAAGTACATGACGACGCGCCGGTTGGCGTCGTCCACGTGCGCGTCCGGCGACGCGATGTGGGGCGTCGTCGCCTCGAACAGCGCGTCGTGCGAGATCGGCGCCGCCCCGCGCGCCGCCCGCGCCGCCTGCAGCCGCTCCAGCTCCTCGGGCGACACTTCGGGCGGCTCGGTCAGGAAGTGCGAGTCGGCGATGCGCAGGCTGCCCGGCGGATGCACCCGCCACGGACCCCGCAGATCGTCGGCGTAGGCCAGCCGGATGTAGCGTCCCTTGTGGTCCGCGAAGTACAGATAGTACGCGCCCAGCGGATCGGCCACCCAGTCGGGCGCCCGGATCACGGACGGCCCCTGGATGTTCTCGCCGATGCTCGGATGCAGACCCGGTCCGATGATCGGCGCATCCGCCAGCCGCTCGACCCGTACCGTCTGGGCGGCGGCGCCCGCCCCGAACGTCGCGACGGCCGACGCGAGGGCGGCGGCGAGCGCGATGCGCGGCGTGTTCTCGCTGGTCACTTCTTCCACCTCCCCCCGTCACCTCCAGTCTGCTCCCCCCTGGCGGCGCAGACACGGAACGGCCGCCGGCGGCGGCCGCTCACGGTCAGGACAGCGTATCACCACCTGCGCCGGCGGCCCGCCGGGTCACGGCGGCACGGGATCCGACAAGGGCTCGGCGACGGAGGGCGCGTAGACCTGCATCCGGTCGAGCAGGGCGGCCGGGTCGGTATCGACGAGCAGCATGCGGCGATACTCGGGGGCGAGGAACTCCTGTTCGACCGCCCGGTCGAGAAAGGCGAGCAGCCCGTCGAAGTACCCGGCCACGTTCAGGAGGCCGCACGGTTTCCGGTGCAGTCCGATCTGCGCCCAGGTCAGCGCCTCGAACAGCTCGTCGAGGGTCCCGAAGCCGCCGGGGAGGGCGATGAAACCGTCGGACAGTTCCGACATCACCATTTTCCGCTCGTGCATCGAGTCGACCAGACGCAGCTCGGTCAGCCCCGAATGGGCGATCTCCCGCTCGGTCAGATGGCCGGGAATGACCCCGATGACCTGCCCGCCGCGCGCCAGGACCGTATCGGCCAGCACCCCCATCATGCCGATCTCCGCTCCTCCGTAGACGGCGGTGAGCCCGCGCGCCGCCAGCAGGGCGCCCAGCGATCGCGCGGCCGAGGCGTACTGGTCGCCCGCCCCGGATCTCGATCCCGTGAAAACGCAGATTCGTCGCATGTCGTTCCGTTCCAAAACGGTATCATGCGCCCCGGGGAATCGACGCGCCGGCGCCCCGCGGGCAGCGCGACCTTCCGCATCTGCGCCCCGACGGCGGCGCCGCCCCCCGCCAGCGATCGCTGATCTGAAGCCGCGGCCGGACGCCGGGCGCCGAACGCCGAGCCGCGCCCCGACGACACGGTTACCGCGGCCGCACCAGGGTGGCGGGCTTCTTCTCCATCAGGTCCGCGTAGAAGTCGTTCCCCTTGTCGTCGATCACGATGAACGCGGGGAAGTCCTCGATCTCGATCTTCCAGATCGCTTCCATGCCCAACTCGGGGTACTCCTGCACGTCGACCTTCCGGATGCTGTGGTCGGCGAGCCGGGCGGCGGGTCCGCCGATCGAGCCCAGGTAGAACCCCCCGTGCTTCCCGCACGCCTCCCGCACCTGCCGCGACCGGTTCCCCTTGGCCAGCATCACCATGCTGCCGCCGTGGCGCTGGAACAGGTCCACGTAGGAGTCCATCCGGCCCGCGGTGGTGGGGCCGAACGACCCCGACGGGCGCCCCTCCGGGCGCTTGGCGGGACCGGCGTAGTAGACCATGTGGTCGCGGAAGTAGCGCGGCAGGCCCTCGCCGCGTTCGATCCGTTCCTTCAACCGGGCGTGGGCGATGTCGCGGGCCACGATCATCGGTCCGCTGAGCGACAGCCGGGTGGCGACGGGGTGCTTCCGCAGCTCGGCCAGGATGTCCCGCATCGGCCGGTTCAGATCGACGCGCACGACCTCGCCCTGCAGATCGTCCGGGGTCACGTCGGGCAGGAACCGGGCCGGGTTCTCCTCGAGCCGTTCGAGGAAGACCCCGTCGCGGGTGATCTTCGCCAGCGCCTGCCGGTCGGCCGAGCACGAGACGCCCAGGCCGACCGGGCACGAGGCGCCGTGCCGCGGCAGCCGCACCACGCGCACGTCGTGGGCGAAGTACTTGCCGCCGAACTGCGCGCCGATGCCGATGCCGCGGCAGATGTCGAAGACCTGCCGCTCCATGTCGAGGTCGCGGAACGCCCGGCCGTGCTCGTTGCCCGACACGGGCAGGTTGTCGAGATAGTGCGTGCTGGCGAGCTTGACGGTCTTGAGGGTGAACTCGGCCGACGGCCCCCCGACGACGAGCGCGAGATGGTACGGCGGGCAGGCCGACGTGCCGATGGACCGCATCTTCTCTTCCGCGAACGCGAGCAGGCTCGCCGGGTTCAGCAGCGCCCTGGTCTCCTGGTAGAGAAAGGTCTTGTTGGCCGACCCGCCCCCCTTGGCGATGAACAGCAGCTCGTACTCGCCGCCGGGCTCCGCGTAGAGCTCGATCTGCGCCGGCAGGTTCGACCCCGTGTTCTTCTCGGCGAACATGTCGAGCGGGGCCATCTGCGAGTAGCGCAGGTTCCGCTCGGCATAGGCGTCGCGCACGCCCCGCGACAGCGCGGCGGCGTCGTCGGCGCCGGTCACCACGTTCTCGCCCTTGTGGCCGATGACGATGGCGGTCCCCGTGTCCTGGCACCCGGGCAGCACCCGGCCGGCCGCGACGTTGGCGTTGCGCAGCAGCTCGAGGGCGACGAAGCGGTCGTTCTGCGACGCCTCCGGATCGTCGAGGATCGAGCGCAACTGGGCCAGATGCGCCGGCCGCAGGAGATGCGCGACGTCGTCGAACGCGGTGCGGGCCAGCCGGCGGAGCACGTCGGGCTCGACCGCGAGCAGCTCGCGGCCGTCGACCGAGACGGTGGACACCCCGTCGGCGGTCAGCTTGCGGTACGGCGTGTCGTCGGCGCCTCGTTCGAAGATCGGCTGATAGTGGAAGTCGGCCATGGCTGGAATCGGGAACGGCGCATCGGCGGACGATCCCGGCGGAGCCGCCGCCCCGGGCGGCCCGCGGTGCGGAGTCCCCGCCGCACGTCGAGCGGCGGCGCAGTCCGCAAACCCGCGTCGTTCGCCGGGACGGGCGTCGGTCCCGGCGGGGCGCGCGAATCCGCGGTCGCCGCGTGCGCCTCGCGCCGGGTCGGACGGCGCCCGCGCCGCTCCCGGGTGCGGCGCAGGGTTCCGCAACGGGCGGACGGACCGATGTCGACCCCGGCATTGTACCGCAGCCGATCGCCGACGTCCGAACCGGCCCCCGTCCCGCCCGCGCAAAAAACGCGCCCGCGTCGCGGGCGATCCGGCCGCGTTTGGCGTAGACTGTATCCGTCATGCGCAGAGCGCTGTTGTCGTGCCTGCTCGCGGCCGGACTCGCCGCCGCCCTCGACGCGCCCGCCCACGCGCATCCGATGGAGGGCGCCAACGCCGGGTTCGTGCAGTCGGTGGACGGACCCGCCCCGGGCCCCTTCCTGTACCTCGGCGCGAAGCACATGGTGACCGGCTACGACCATCTGCTGTTCCTGGTCGGGGTCATCTTCTTCCTGCGCCGGCTCCGCGACGTCGTGCTCTACGTGAGCCTGTTCACGCTGGGACACAGCCTGACCCTGCTGGTCGGCGTGCTCGCCGACGTCAGCGTCAACGCCTACGTCATCGACGCGGTCATCGGGCTGTCGGTCGTCTACAAGGGGTTCGAGAACGTGGGCGGGTTCCGGCGGGTGTTCGGCGCGGCCCCCGACACGCGCGCCGCGGTCCTCGTGTTCGGGCTCTTCCACGGTCTGGGTCTCGCCACGAAGCTGCAGGAGTTCATGGTGTCCGACAACGGGCTCGTGGCCAACATCCTGAGCTTCAACGTCGGGGTCGAGGTGGGCCAGATCCTCGCCCTGTTCGGGGTCGTGGCCGTGCTCGGCTACTGGCGCACCCGGCCCGGCTTCGCGCGCTGGAGCTTCGCCACCAACACCGCCCTGATGGTGGGCGGCTTCCTGTTCGCGGGCGTCCAGATCGTGGGGTTCGTGCTGTTCTCCTGACCCCTGCTCCGGCGCCGCCGGGGTTCCGCCATGACCGACGTTCCACCGCCTTCCCGCCGCAAGATCCTCGCGACCACCGGCGGCGCCCTGCTCACCGCCGCCGCGGTGCTCTTCGGCGCTATCCTGCCGGCCGAGTACGGGATCGACCCCCTCGGCACCGGCCGGCTCTTCGGCCTCCTCGCCCTCGGGCAGGCCCAGCCCATCAGCCCCGAAGAAGACGAGTACCGCGTGGACCGGGTCGAGCTGAGCCTCTACCCCGCGGAATGGGTGGAGTACTTCTACCGGCTCGACGAAGGCAGCACGATGCTGTTCACGTGGACCGCCTCCGGCCCCGTGACCTACAACTTCCACGCCGCGCCCGACGGCGCGCCGGCCGGCTACGCCGAGTTCTTCGACGACCGCGACCTGGAGGACGGCGGCCACGGCGCCTACACCGCCCCGTTCACCGGCATCCACGGCTGGTACTGGGAGAACGTGGGGACCGAAGAGATCACCATCACCCTGCACACGGCGGGGTTCTACGCCAACGCCCACGAGGGGCGCGCCCGCGCCGCCGGCTACCACGACCTGACCGACCTGCGCGGCAACCCGGTCCCGAGCGCGCCCTGAGCGCCGTGTCCCCCCGATTCCACTCCTCGTCGAGCAGCGCTCTTCCGCGACTCCCACGTCCCTCCCGCATCCCCGACCAGTTCGTCTCCGTGGCCGGCACCGGTTGGCAACACGCCGGGACCAGCCACGCCTCAACTCCGCCGCGACCGCCCCGCGCGCAACGCCCGACCGCCGGACGGGGCGGCCGCGCCCCACTCATCGCGGCGGCACGTTGACAGACTATCGTCCGACGGCAAGAATGGTGGAAGGGTCTGCAGCGAGACGTCACACGCGGGCTTCGGAATGCGCATTCTCTTCTGGAATACCGGCAACCGTCCCGTCGTCGACCTGCTCGGAGACCTCGGCCGCCTTCGGAACCCGGACGTCATCGTCCTGGCCGAAACAGCCGATCCGATAAGGAACGTCGTATCCCGGTTGAACAAGGATGCGAGACAGGTCTACTCTTCCGCGCACGATCCCCCGGCGTCCGTCAGGCGGCCGTTGCACGTGCTGACACGCCTTCCAAAGGGTCGAATCGAGGCTCTTCGAGACGACGCCGGCGTCGCCGTGAAGCGCGTGCGCCCGATCATCGGACCCGACTTCACGATGGCCGCCGTCCATCTTGGCAGCAAGCTGTTCCGTACCCAGGAAGATCAAGCGTTCGCGGCGGCGTCCATCAACAGGGACATCGAGGGAATCGAGCACCGGGTCGGTCACCGTCGCACCATGGTCATCGGCGACTTCAACATGAGTCCCTTCGAGCTTGGCCTGGTGTCTTCGGTTACCGGGTATTCAGGCCGATTTCGCCCGTGCCACAGGGGCGAAATGGAGCGGACGTTCGGGAAGTTGCGGCATGACGCTGTTGCGCCGGCACAGTTTTGTCGTTCTGGCGGGACGGGGTTTCTACCTGTATGGAGGGGCGGCGCGCGGTGTTCCGGCCGCGCATTCTCACCCGGCCGTCGGCGCGGCGTTCTCGTCGGCGCGGCGGCGAAGTCCGGATGCGGAGTGGGTCCGGGCGGTTGCGGCCGGCCCGGCGTCGAGATGGCGGAGAGCGAGCCGGGGGGCGCGGTTCCGCGGGTATCGGTTCGGGGTCGCGGACCGCGCGGGCCCGGGCGGCGCGGATGCGCGGGCCCGGGCGGCGCGGATGCGCGATCCCGCGCCGCCGGCGTCAGGCGGGCGGCGGCAGGGCGAGGGCTTCGGGGACGACGGGTTCGGGGGCGCGCAGCATCGTGGTGAACAGGGCGCGCGGGTCGAGACGGCGTTGGCGGGCGGTGCGCACGACGCTGGCCAGGATTTGTTGGGTGTCGGCTCCGCGCCGGGTGCGGTTGCCGCCGCAGACCTTGCGTATGGCCACCGCGGGCCGGATGGCCTGTTCGGCCCGCCAGTTGGTGGCGTCGATGGACGGGTCGCGCAGGAAGAGGAACACGGCCGGGAATTCGCGGGCCGGATGCCCGGCGAAGCGCTCGGCGGCGGCCAGCGGCGGCGGGGCGTCGATGAGCCGGCCGAGCCGGGCTTCGAGTCGGCCGCGGGCCGACGCGAGGCCGTGCTCGCCGATGCCGCCGGCGTTGCAGCGCGTCCGCAGGTCGAGGGCGTCCTGCAGGACCGTCTGCACGGCGGCGGCCCAGGGGCTGTCGGGATGATCGTTCCGCAGGTCCTTGCAGCGCCGCAGGAGATGCGCCAGACAGGTCTGGTGGGGCGCGTGCTCGAAGCCGCGATACGCCACCCACCCGTCCCGCACCAGCACGCCCGCGAAGTCGGCGCCGAGCACGGCGGCCGCGTCGGCGAACCCGCGGCCGGCGCGGATGGAGTACACCGTCGTCTCCGGGGTGGCGTATGCCCACAGCCAGAAGGGTTCGGTGTTCACGCGCCAGCCGGTCTCGTCGGGCGTGACCACCGGGCTGCGGCGGACCTGCTCGCACAGCGCCGCATACGCGGGCGCGGCCGCGTCGGCCGTGCGGTGCAGCAGCCGGACCAGCCCCCCCCTGGTCACGTGCAGCCCGAACCGGGTCTCCAGCACGCGGACGGTCTTCTCCAGCGGCAGGCCCCACTCAGTGTGCAGCTCGGTGGTCAGGGCGGCGACGTTCGGCCCCAGCTGCACGCCGGCTGCGCCGAGCGCATCGGAGGTCTGCAAGGGGTGCCGGCCCTGCACGCGCCGCCGGCACTGCGCGCAGTGGCCCACCTCGACGTCGAAGCGGCGCACCAGCGGGCGCACGTCCGGCACGTCTTCCTGATACTGTTCCGCCACCCGGTCCAGGGCGACTGCGCCGCCGCAGTCCGGGCACGTCTTCGGGGTCGGCGCCGCATAGATCTCGTCGACCCGGGTCGGCGGCCGGCGGTTTCCCTGCTTCCCGTACTGCGCGCCGGCGCGCCGCCCCGGGGGGCGTCCGGTTCCCTGGCGGCGGTCCTTGGCGAAGGGGGCGGCCTGCCGGCGTCCGGCACGCCGCGCGGCCTCGAGTTCCTTCTCCAGGTCCTCGCTGCGGCGCTTCCAGTGGTCCCGCTCCTCGATCAGCGTCGCGTTTTCTCGTTCGAGGTGCTCGATGCGCACGTCCCGGGGATCCCGCTGGGGCCCAGGTCCCATCGAACCGCTCCGGTCATCGCTCCTGCGCGCCATACTTCACGTATCGGCACGTGGTCGACGGACCTGCATACCTTTTCGTGGATTTTTTTCGCCCGACCCGGTAACCGAAGACGGCCTGGTGAGTTCCGACTGCTTTCACGCGGTGATGTCGCGACAGACAGCGCAACGGCAATCGCGGAGGGTCGACAACCACACGCGATGTTTCTTCTACAACCCGACGTGGAACCACTTCGGCGATCGTCCTCCCAGCCCTCCCGGGTCCTATTACCGCCAGGGTTCGGGACGAACCGAGTATTTCTGGTATTTCTTCGATCAGGTCCTGCTGCGGCCGGATCTGCTCGATTTCTTCCCGGACGACGGACTCGAGATTCTCACCCGGATCGGACAGCGTTCGCTCCTGAATCGAAACGGCATTCCCGATTCCAGAGCGGGGTCCGATCACCTGCCGCTGTTCCTCGAATTGTCGATAGAAAGGGGAGCTCTGCATGGAAACACGGAATCCGTGGCACAGGCTGAAGGAAGATTCACAGGGCATTCGGACGCCCACCCGGGTTCTTCGCAACCAGGCCCGGCTGCTGGATGAGGCCACCGGTGGCGTGATACGAGGGCAGCTGGATACCAAGCCAGCTAGAAATAATACTACTCTAGCCTGGATTATTCATGAACGGTGGTGGTTCGGGGGAGACACAGGAGCCTCCGTGTGGTATAAACGTTGTGAACACAAGCGTTTAGCCCACAACGGAGGCCCCCGCGTGACACCTGACACCATACCACAGACTGTCCTGTTCCCGGAACTCTTCGACAAGCCCCTCGTCGCCGCGTTCGACCGCGAGCACGCCAGTTCCGACGGCGGCGCCGTTCTCCTCAAGGCGGCCGAGCGCGTTTACGGCCTCGTCGAGACGTTTGCCGGATGTCTCGCCGACCGGCGCGACCCGGAGAAGATTCGGCACACGCTCGCGGAACTGGTCGGGCAGCGGATCTTCGGCATCGCGTGCGGCCACCCCGACGGCAACGATGCCGACGACCTGGCCGACGACCCCGTTCACAAGCTGCTGCTCGGACGGGACCCCGTGGCCGGCACGCCGCTGGCGTCGCAGCCGACGATCTCGCGGTTCGAGAACAGCCCGGGCCGCGGCGCGCTCTATCGCATGGCGCGGGGGTTGGCCGCGAGCGTCATCGAGCGACACCGGCGCCGGCTGGGGCGGCGGGTGCGGCGCATCACCATCGATCTGGACCCGACCGACGACCTGACGCATGGCGCGCAGCAGCTCTCGTTCTTCAACGGACACTACGACGGCTGGTGCTATCTGCCGCTGCTCGCGTTCCTGACCTTCAACGACGAGACGGAGCAGTATCTGTGCGCGGCGGTGCTGCGGCCGGGCAATGCGGTGGCGGCCGACGGGAGCCCGGGCCTGCTGAGACGGCTGCTGCCGATGCTGCGGGCGGCGTTTCCGCGGGCAGAGTTTCTCGTCCGGCTCGACGGGGGCTTTGCGACCCCGGAGGTCTTCGATTTCCTGGAGGCGGAACCGGGACTCGACTACGTGGTGGCGATGGGCAGGAACGCGGTGCTGGTGCGGCACGCCGAATCCGCCATGGCGGCAGCCCGCGCGCAGAGCGGGGCCAGCGGCCGGACCGAGCACGTCTATACCGACACCCGCTACGCGGCCCGCACGTGGAACCGCGAACGCCGGGTCGTGATCAAGGCGGAAGTGGTCCGGCATCCGGGCCGCGAGCCGCGGGACAATCCGCGCTTCGTCGTGACGAATCTCCCGCAGAATCCGCGCTTCGTTTACGAGAAGGTCTACTGCGCCCGCGGCGACGTCGAGAACCGGATCAAGGAGTTGCTGGACGGTCTGCAGATCGACCGCACGAGCTGCTGCCGGTTCCTGGCGAACCAGTTGCGCGTGTTGCTGACGGCTGCCGCGTACGTGCTCATGCAGGAACTGCGGCTGCGGGCGGCGCGAACCGGCTGTGCCCGCACCCAGGTGACGTGGCTGCGCAACCGGCTGCTGAAGCTCGGCGTGCACGTCGTCGGCTCCGTGCGCCGCATCGTCCTGCATCTGCCCCGGGGGACGCCGCATCTTCACGCGTGGCGGCATATCGCGATGGCCCTCGGCGCCCGCGACGGGTAGTCCGAACCCGCGCGGCGCGCGGCCCGGACAGCACCGCCCGCGACGGCGAAGCCTCGCCTGAACCCGCCCCATCCACACCCGCCGGACCCCGCGTACGCCTGACTGCCCGGCCTCGGCCGCCCCGAACCCGCCCATCCGCACCCGCCAGCCCCGTGAAGGCTGTTCCACGCGTCGCGTCCCGTGCACCGACGCGTCCGACGCCCCGTTTCGTGGCCGGGCGTGGCCCGCCTGGACCTCACGCTCGACCTTCATGAATAATCCAGGCTAGTGGCGTTCAACGCCTGCGTTCCGACCTTGAACAACTACGAAGTCGTCCTGTTCCGCGTCAGGCACCCCGTCACGCAGTATCCCGCCACTCTGCTGACGGAATGGGACCAGATACCACCCGTCGCGTACGACGACGACGAGGCACTCGAGACTGCCATAGTAGATTATTGCGCGAGCCCGAACGTGCAAAAGCTCGTTACCGGTCTGTTTGCGCAAGCGGAGCAGGCGCAAGAATAGTACACGTGCAGACCAGTCGGCTTTCTTCGCAGCCCCGAGCCTTGCCACTCAGGTTCTCGACGTTACTCAGTCCACCCAGCCTGCCCGGCCTACCCCCCCGGACGCTGGCGCTCGCGGACGGCCCGGAACTCGCTCGTGGGGCTCCAGGCGGGCCACTCGTCGGTGGCGGCGAGCCTCGCGCCCAGGTGGTAGAGGAACGTCAGGTCCTCCACGGCCCCCGACAGGTCCCAGTCCGGCTTCACTTCGTCGGACACCGCGTGGTAGTCGTTGGCGGTGTACTCCTGCCGCTTCTCGAGGCCGTAGCCGGGCGGCTTGTCCAGGTAGTCCACCCCCGGGTCGGCGTAGAACGCGGGGATGCCCACCCGGGCGAACGAGAAGTGGTCCGAGCGGTAGTAGAACCCCTTCTCGGGTTCGGGGTCGGGGTTCAGCACCCGGCCGAGCCGGGCCGCGACCTCGGCCGCCACGTCGTCGAGCTCGGACTGCCCCATTCCCACGATGGTCAGGTCCCGCGTGCGGCCCCACTGGTTGAGCACGTCCATGTTCAGGGCGGCGACGGTCTGCGCGGCCGGATACAACGGCTGCTCGCCGTAGTAGCGCGACCCGAGCAACCCCTGTTCCTCGGCGGTGACGGCCAGGAACAGCACCGAGCGGCGCGGCGCCTCGCTCATGGTGAACGCGCGGGCGATCTCGACGAGCCCCGCGGTGCCGGTGGCGTTGTCGGCGGCGCCGTTGAAGATCTGGTCGCCGGCAAGGCTCTCGTCCCGGCCCAGATGGTCCCAGTGCGCGACGTACAGGACGACCTCGTCGGGGGCGCCGGTCCCCGGCAACCGCGCCGCCACGTTCTGCGAATCGATGGTGCGCAGCGCGTTGCGGATTTCGAGGCTCCCGGTCACGCCGAGCGGCATCGGCTCGAACCCCCGCTCCGCCGCCCGCCGCTTCGCCGCCTCGAAGTCGAGACCGGCCATCTCGAAGAGCGTCTCCGCCGCCGCGCGCTGAACCCACCCCTCGAAGGTCGCGCGGCCCAGGTTGCCGTCGGCCGTGACGAGGTCGAACGACTCGGCCCAGGGCGCGCCGCCGACGACCTCCCACGGGTATCCCGCGGGGCCGGCCTCGTGGATGACGAGCGAACCGGCCGCGCCGAGCTCGGCCGCGACCTCGTGCTTGTAGGTCCACCGGCCGTAGTAGGTCATGGCGGGCCCGCCGAAGGCGTCGTCGAGCGGCGGGTCGTTGACCAGGAAGAGCAGGATCTTGCCGCTCACGTCGGTGTCCCCGAAGTCGTCCCAGTCGTACTCGGGCGCCCGGGCGCCGTAGCCGGCGAACACGAACTCGGCGTCCGAGACGCTGACGGCCTCGACGACGTGCTTCGTCGCCGCGACGTAGTCGGCCCCCGGCTCCAGGGTCCGGGTCTGGCCGTCCCCCGCGACGACGAGCCCGTCACCGGGCAGCGGCGTGATGCCGACCAGCGGCACGTCCTGCACCCACGAGCCGTCGGGGTTGCCCGGCTCGAGCCCCAGCGCCGAGAACTGCTCCGTCAGCCAGGCGACGGTCAGGGTCTCGCCCTCCGACCCCGGCGCCCGCCCCCCGAACGCGTCCGACGCCAGCCGCTCGACGCCGGCCATCAGGGTCTCGGCGCCGATTCCGGCCGCGACCCCGGCCGCGCCGGTCCCCGAACCGTCCCCCGCGCCCCCGCACCCGATGCCGGCGAGCACGCCTCCGACCGCAACCAGTCTGCGCACGATCGTCCTCCCAGCCCGCCAGTCGCCGCCGCGCGACCCGCGGCCGCGTTGCCGCTCCGCCTGGCGCCCCAACCAACCCTCCAGATGTCCGCGCGGTTTCACGGCGCAAGACTCCCGGGTGTCCGCCGTCCCGTCTCTCCGCCGCCGCGGCCCGTCAGCCGCCCCCTTCCCGATGCAGCCGTCCGGCGAGCCAGCGGCCGATGTCCTGCACCTCCGCTGGACACACCTGGTGCGCCATCGCGTACTCGCGCCACTCGACGCGGTACCCGGCCGCGCGCAGCCGTTCGGCGCTGCCGCGCCCCAGGGCGCAGGGGACGACGTCGTCGTGGCGTCCGTGCGCCTGGAACACTTCGATCTGCCGGTTCGCCGGGGCTGCCTCGTCCGCCAGCGCGTCGGCCAGGAGCAGATAGCCCGACAACGCGACGATGCCGCCCAGGGGCTCGGGATACCGCAGCCCGGTGAAGAGGGCCATCGCCGCCCCCTGCGAGAAGCCGGCCAGCACGATGCGCGGCGACGGGACGCCGCGCTCGATCTCGCGGGCGATAAGTGCGCCGACGTCCGCGGACGACCGCCGGATGCCGGCCTCGTCGCGCCCCCGCGCATCGAGGCTCGCCATGTCGTACCAGGCCCGCATGCGCATGCCCCCGTTCAGGGTGACGGGCCGCTCCGGCGCGTGGGGGAAGACGTAGCGGACCGCGGCGCCGGGCGGCAGGCCGAGCCGCGGCGGCAGCGCCGCGAAGTCGTACCCGTCGGCGCCGAGCCCGTGCAGCCAGATCACGGCGGCGTCGGCCGGGCGGTCCGGCTGCCGCTCGACCGTTTCGAGCGGTTGGGTGATGGTCAAGGAGTCTGCTCGGTGTCGAGAGCGCGGCGGGCGCCGCCGGAACCGTCAATGCGTCATCGCGTGCAGCAGGAAGTTGATGCCGATGGCGTACGACGTGACCGAGAAGCGGTAGAAGAACTCGTAGTCCTCTCCCTCGCGCTCCCAGCCGTCGGCGATGTCGGTGTTGTGGGTCATCAGCACCATCAGCCGGCCGTGGTCGTCGTAGATGCCCCGCACGTGCACCTCGGCGCTCTGCGAGCCCCGCTCCGAGGTGGTCATCCCTCCGACCCGCCGGAAGTGCTGGATCGACGGCACCTGCGGCACTTCGTCGACGTCGAACATCCCGCGGTGGATCGGATCGGAGATCGGGATGTCGACGATGGGGAACCGGCCGGGTGGCAGGACCTTGCCGATCTCGGCCGCCCACTGCTCCCAGGCGTACGGCCCCCAGAAGTCGTCGACCCACAGGAAGCCGCCCTTCCGCAGGTAGGCGCCGAGCCGCTCCGCCTCGTCCGCGTCGAGCCAGATGGTGCCGACGTCCGACATGAACAGGAACGGATAGTCGAACAGCTCGGGATCGGTCAGCCGGACCACGACGTGGTCGGGCTCGTTCCGCCCGTCCACCCCCACCGGCGCGTGGGTCAGCTCCGAAAGCCGGATCGAGAAGTTGACGTCGGCGTCGGGGTAGTCGGTATGCCACCCCTGGCCCCCCCGCTCGCGGTGGGTGCTCTGGTAGAGTCCCCGCGCGAACGTGAACAGCCGGTGGGTCGGCTCGGCGGACGGAAAGCGGGGGGGCATGCGGCGCCACCCCCACTGCGCCACGGCGGCGGCCGAGCCGCCGAGCAGCACCGCCACGACCACGGACGCGGCAAACCGCCTCACCGCGGGTCTACTCCTCGGCCAGCGCCCGGAAGTACTCCTCGATCAGATCGCGGAACCCGTCGGGGACCTCGTCGCTGCTGGCCAGGAACAGGTCCTCGCGGTCGCCGTCGACCTCGCGGCGCAGCCGATACTCGAACCGCTTCAGCTCCTCGATGACGAACGACTGCAGCCGGGCGATCTCCTCGGCGCTCTCGTACGCCCGCGGGTCGTCGAGATTGCGCATCGCCTGGATGATCCCGGCGAGGTCGCCCACGTCCCCGAAGTTCTCGGCCCGCAACAGCCGCTGCAGCTCCTGCGCGTCGGCCCCGCGTTCCCGGAACTCGCGCTGCCACTGCCGCACGTCCCGGGGGTCGAACGCCCGGTCGCCGGGCCGCGCGTCGCCGGGGCCGCCCCAGCCGAACGGACTGCCGAAACGGTTGCCCCCGGCGCCGTCCGCGGCCGCGCCTCCCGGCTGCCCGCCCGATTGCGCGTTCTGCCCCGGCTGACCCGCCTGCCCCGGCTCGCCGCCCGCCTGATCCTGCCCCGGCTCGCCGCCCGCCTGATCCTGCCCCGGCTCGCCCGCCCGCGGTTCGCCCGCCGACTCGTTCCCGGCGCGGGCCCGGCCCTGGCGAATCCGCTGTTCCAGCGACTCGAGTCCCCGCATCAGGTCCCGCGTGCGGTCGAGCGCCTGCTCCAGCCCGGTCTCGCCGCCGGTGCCGACGGCCGCGCCGGCCTCGGCGAGCTGCCGCTCGAGGTCCGCGATGTCGTTGCCGATCTCCGCCTCGAACTGCTCGGCGTAGGCCGGCGACCGGGCGCGGATGAGACCGCGCGAGTAGCGGATCTTCTCCTTGAGCTTGCTCTCGCGGATGCCGTTCGCGGCCTCCTGGAGCTCGGTGGACGCCCCCCGTTCCTCGCGGCGGAACTCGGCCGAGGTGGAGTCGATGTCGCGCTCCAGATCGGCGATGCCGGCCTCCATCTCGTTCTTGCGCTCGGTGAGGCGCACGATCCGCTCGATGCGCTCCTCGTCGGCGAGGTCGCCGAGACCGGTCACCTGCTCGGCGACGTCCGCCTCGTCCGCCGACAGCTCCGACGCCCGCCGGCGGAAGTCCTCGATGTCCCGCGCCAGCCGCTCGCTCTGCTGCCCCTCCAGTTGGCGCTGGACCTCGCGCAGGCGGTCGAGGGCCGACGCCGCCTCCGCGAACCCTTCGTTGTCGGCGTTCGCCGCCGCCTGGCGCATCGCGTCGGCCGCCTCCTGCAGACGCCGCGCCGCCTGCATCATCTGCGGCGACTGCTGTTCCCGCGCCAGCCGTTCGAGCCGCCTGGCCGCTTCTTCCGCCTCGTCGGCGAGCACGCGCTGCGACGCTCCGCCGCCGGCCCGCGCAGTCTGCCCGCCCCGCGCCCGCCGGCGCTGCCGCTCCGCCTCCTGCTCCTGCCGGCGCGCCAGTTCCCGAAGCCGCTCCATCAGCGCGTCGACCTCGTCGTCGCCGGCCTGCTGCTGTCCGCGCTGCACCGTCTCGTACTGGTTCTGCAGCTTGTCGAGCTCGAGCTCGAACAGGTCCGCCAGGTCTTCGGCCGCGGTCTGGCCGCCGCGGCCGCCCCCGCCGCCCCCGCCGCCCTGCTGAACCCGGACCTCGTCGTAGGCCTCCTCGGCCCGCTGCAACTGCTGCAGGGCGCGCTGCTCGGCGGGCAGGGCCGCGTCGACGTCCTGCTCCTGGAGCGCGCTCTCCGCCGCCCGCATCTCTTCCGCGGCCCGCGGCAGCACCGCGAGAATCGAGCGGAACGCGGGGTCGGCGGGCATCACGCGGCTGTTCATCCGCCGCACCAGGGTCTCGACCTGCTCGCGCAGCCGTCCCTGCGCGAGGGTCAGGAACACCAGGTTTTCGCGGAATTCCTCGTCGTCGAAGGTGTCCCGGTCGCGGATGACGTTGAAGGTGGCCGAAATCACCTGACGCTGCGCCTCGGAGAGGGCGCGGGCATCGCCCCCGCCCCCCCCGCCGCCCCCACCGCCCTGCGACCGGGCCGCGCGGAAGTCCCGCCGGAACGCCCGGATCTGGACGAAGTACAGGTCGCTCTTGACGACCCGGCCGGCGTCTCCCGCGTTGTCTCCGGCGCTGCCGTAGTACGAGATGAAGTCGCCGGGCTCCAGTTCGAACTCTTCGAGGAACAGGGTGTGCCCGGCCGATATCTCCCGCAGCCCGCCCTCTTCGGAGTCGAACAGCGCGACCGTCTCCTCCGGGCCGCCGTTGACGGACCAGGTCAGGCTGAGCGACCGCACCCCGAAGTCGTCGTCGGCGCGGGCTTCCAGAAACACTTCGTCGATGGCGTTGGCGGTGGTGTCGCGCCCCGGCTCGACGAACATGACCGAGGGCGCCTGATCGGTGAGCACGTCTATCGTGTACCGTGGCGACGCCTCCACCAGCGCGCCGCCCGGCCCCTCGAGCTCGACCTGATAGAAGCCGTCCTCCTCGATCGGGAAGGCGGCGGTCAGCACCCCGTCCTCGCGGACGCTCAGGTCGGCGGCGGCGGTCTCGTCGAACACCAGCCGCCCGGACGGCGCGTCCATGGTCGGAAACACCCGCACGCGCACCTCGGTTCCCCGCAGGACCGCGATGTCTCCGCCGTCCTGGATCAGGCGCGGCTCGAGACCGGTATAGGCGGGAAAGCGGTACTCGAGCTCCAGACGGTCGACGTACGGCAGGTCGATGACGTCGGCGGTGAACGTCTCCGAGCGCACGCCCGCCGCATCGACGTAGTAGTCGGTCTCCTCCCGGACGTCGAACAGCACCGTCTCGAACGCGCCGAGGGGCGGCGGCGCGTCGCCGAAGGCGTCCCGGGGGATCAGCGGAACCGGCGCCCAAGGCGCATCGGGGACGCTCCGCATGAACAGGTTGACGTCGTTGGTCTCGAACCCGAAGAGCTGCGCGGTCACCGTGAGGTCGGCCCCGCGGGCGATGGTCACGTCACCCGGCTCGACGAGGATGCTGTAGGGGCTGGCCTCGTCGAGGTCCCCGCCGGGGGCCATCAACGCCGCCGCGCCGTGCTGCAGATAGGACGGCCCCAGGACGAAGGCGAGGAGGGCGGCGGCGGAGACGAGGGCCAGCCAGCCCGACGACCGCCGGAGCTTCTGCCGCTCGACCGCCGACCCCAGGTCAAGGTCGTGGCACCGCTCCACCGCCGTGCGCACGAGCCGTTCGACCAGGGCGGGGGAGTAGTCGGGGCTCCCCGGGCGGACTCCCCGCTTCGTCTCCTCCAGCGCGCTCAGCACGCTGGCGTCGAGCGACGGTTCGTGCTCTTCCAGATAGAGCGCCACCCGCTCGTCGGGCACCCGCCGGGCCAGGGGCCGCACCAGGCACCAGAACGCCAGACCGGCCAGGGTCAGCCAGGTCAGGGCGCGGAACGCGACGACCGACCCCGAAGAGAACCGGAAGAACTCCAGGCCGTACGACGAGACGAGGAACGCGGCGAGGCCGGCCCCCAGCACGACCACGAAACCGCGCAGGGCGATGCGCACCCGCCACCGGTTCCGTACGCGGCGGATGACGCCCGCCAGGTCTTCCGGGCCGCCTGACGACCACAGGTTGCTGAGCATGGTTGTCCTCTCCTCCACGGACGGGACTGGCGCCCATCTTATCCCAATCGCGGCCCGATTCCTCAAAATCGCCGCCGTCGGTTCGCGCCTGCGCGGCCGCCGGCAGTCGGCCGTCCGGGATCAGCCGGCGGCGCGTTCCGCGAGCCGCTCACGCAGGTACTCCTCGGTGCTCTCGCGCGCAGCAGCCTCGTGCGGAGCGTAGATCTCGACGGGGATGCCGAGGCGCTCCAACCGTGCGAGCAGCCGCGGCCCGACGTCGGCCCAGCGCAGGCCGCCGTTCTGGCAGCCGATGGCGGGCACCGCCAGCGACTCGATCCCCCACTCGCGGTAGCGCGCCTCGAGGTGGTCGAGGCCGCGGTCGAGGTCCTCCAGCCGCGAGAGCGCCCGCCAGTGCCCCTTGATCGGAAAGTTGAGGATCCACGGCGACGGGCGCGCGGCGTACGGCGCGGGTTCCTCGCCGAGGCGGAGCTGCACGGGGTGCGGCGGGGCCGCCTCGGCGGGCTCGCGGTAGAGGTACGGCTCGCCGAGGCGCACCTCGCGGGCGGCGCAACGGCGCGCGTAGTCCTTGAACATCGCGGGGTAGGCGCGCCTGAACTGCAGTGCGATGCCCTTCCCCATCACCCCGACGCAGTTCACGGTGTTGACGTGGGTCTGCATCCCGGACCGCAGCAAGTCGCCGGTGTGGACGCTGACCGTGGTTGCCGGTGCGACCATCACTGCCTCCCGTGGAAGATGACCCCCTTGACCGTGACCGACAAGGGCCACGCTTCGCGGACCCACGCTTCGCGGACCTGCCCGGCTGTTCCTGAATCGTGGGCATACGCACCGGTGACGAGCCACGGCGGTACCCAAGCCGGAACCAGCACTTCCGCCATCGTGAAATCCGTCAAGGCGGTGCTCTGCTGCACCATCGCCAGCCCATCGGGCGCAGGCTCGAACCGCGCACGGTTACGGGCTGCGTTTTCACTCGACACGTACGCGCCGGGGACGTCCACGACCCGCGGGTCGATCCGCAACACGCACACACGATGCTTCCCGTTGTCCCACAAGTGGGCGAGCATCGTGGTGCGCGCCTCGACGTAGAGGTTGGCGTACTCGTGCAGCGTGCGGCCGGACGGCAGCCGCGTATCCGCCCTGCGGGCCTGCACGCTCGCGTCGGCCACGGACTCGTGATCGGGAGTCATCCTCTTGGCCCAAGCGTGCGACAGGATGCCGTGGCGCGCAATTGACGCGAGGTTCGCGATCGGCGCGATGTAGTGCAGTTCCGCCAGCTCGTCGCGCTCCATGCGATCCAGAATACCAGCAGGGCTTCGATGCGTTCCTTCGCGAGTGCAGTTCCCGCGGCTCGCCGCGCTCCATGCGCCGGCGGGTGCTCGACCGCGGTCCCCCGCTCGGCGCGGCGCGGAGTTCCCACACGGCTGTCGAGCGCGTCGCGACAGCGCGGCGCGATCCGTCACACGGCCGCGAACACGACGCCGGTCAACGTTCGGAGACGTCCCACAGGCGCCGCGCGGCGTCGTCGTCGCGGGCGTGCCGGTTCATGAACGCCGGGGCCGGCGGGCCGGTCATCTCGAGCGGACCGCTCGGGCCGAAATAGTCGCCGCCCGCGACGTCCGCGGCGGTGGCCGCGTAGAGCACGGGCCACGCGCCGGCCGGGGCCGCCTGCGCCAGGAACGGCAGCTTCACCACCCGGCCTCGCCCCGGCCCGGGTCGCGCACCGCCAGCACGACGCGCGCCCCCTTTCGCGCCAGCACGCGGGCGGTTTCCAGGCCGATGCCGCTGTTCGCCCCGGTCACGACGGCGATGCGCCCGGCCTGCGCCGGGACGTCGCGTTCAGTCCACGCCATGCGTGAAGAGGCCCCGGAAGCGGTCTCCAGCATCGACATGCCCTGTCCCCCGGCGATGCCCCTCGCGACGCCGGACCTGCCGGCGATCATACGACGATGGCGGAAACCGCGGGGCGCGAAGCGGTACCGGCCGGCCGCTCGGCCGCCGGCGCGTCGATGCCTGGCGGGAGGGACCGCACGGCGACGGGACGATCCCCCGGTCCCCCGCGTCCGCGGTGATGACATCTGCTACGATGGGAAGCGGTTCGCCGTACCGCGCCGCCGATCGAGCGGCGCGCCGGAACCGACGCCATGCCCCGCACGGAACTCGTGAGTCACGCCGCGACGATGCGCACCGGGCCGCTCGGGTCGACCATCCACGTCCTGCGCGCCGACGACGCGACCAGCGCCGCGCTCGCCGCCCTCGACGGGAACCGCGGGTTCCGCCGCGTCTGCCTCGACCCGCCCGCAGCCGGCTGACGTTCCAGCGGGCGGGGGACTTCGCCGTTCGGCCCCGCGCGGGATTCGGCCGCCATCACCGTCCGGCGACCGCGGGCGAAACGGCTCGGCGGGAGTCGCCTGCAAGGCGGAAACCGCGGGTGCGACCCGTGCGCAACGCCGCGTCCGCCGTTCTGCCGCGCGGTTGCGGGCGCGACGCCTGGACCGCGCCGCGGGTCGTATCGAGGATTCCTGCGCGCGGCCAGGGCCGGGACGAAGCATGGAGATCGCCAACCCCATCTACGACGCCGCCTTCAAGTACCTCATGCAGGACGACCGCGCGGCGCGCCTGCTCGTCGGCCGCATCGCGGGACTCGACGTCCAGGCGCTGGAGCTGCGACCGCAGGAGGTGGCCGCACCGCGAGACGTGCCGCGGACCGAGGGCGCGGAGACCGCGCAGCCGCCCCTCGCCCTGTTCCGCATGGACTTCGCGGCCCGCGTGCGCACCGCCGACGGCGGCGAGCGCCAGGTGCTGATCGAGATCCAGAAGACCAACGCCCCCACCGTCGTCGAGCGCTTCCGGACGTACCTCGGCCGGCAGATGTGCGACCCGGCGAACGTGATCGCGCATCCCTCGGGGCGCCGCGAGGCGGCGCCCATCGTCACCATCTACCTGCTGGGCTACGACCTGGGGATATCCGACGAGGCGGTGCTCGACGTGTGCCCGCGCGTGACGGCGCGGCGCACGGGGGCCGGGGTCGACGCCGGCCATCCGTTCATCGCGGGCATCCACCACCGGAGCCACGTCGTGCAGATCCCGCGGCTGCGGGGACGGCGGCGCGACGACCTGGAGCGGGTGCTGTCGATCTTCGACCAGGGGGAAGCGCGCATCGAACGGGGCGGAGGGCAGGTGCTGACCATCGACGAATCGGCGTATCCGCGGGAGTACGCCTTCGTGCTGCGTCAGCTCCACCGGGCGGCGGCGGAGACGGAGGTGCGGCGGTTCATGGAGGGCGAAGACCAGTTGCTGCGCGACTCCATCTCCTGGGGCCGGCAGGCGGAGTACGAGCGGCGGGAGAAGGAGCGCGAGAAGGCCGAGAAGGAGCACGAGAGGCGGGAGAAGGAACGCGAGAAGGCCGAGAAGGAACGCGAGAAGGCCGAGAAGGAACGCGAGAAGGCCGAGAAGGAACGCGAGAGGCGGCGGGCGGAGCAGGCCGAGCGGGCGCTGTCCCGGTCCATCCGGCATCTGCACCGCCTCGGGCACGACGCGGACGCGATCGCCGGCGCGTTGTCCATCGACATGGACGAGGTGCGGCGCGTGCTGGCCGACGCCGACGGCGGGGAACGTGCCGACTGAGGGGTCCGCCTTCAATTTCCGATCGAACAAGAGGCCCCGCCCCCGCGCAACGAGGAGGCCGTGGAGCCCCAGGAGAACACCGACGGCAGATCGCCCCGGAGCGGACTGCACGCGGTCAGCCCTCGCGACTTCGACGCCGACGCCCGGAATCGACGGTTGACGCGCTGGCGGGGGCGGCCAGGGAAACGAAACGCCCCGCGGCGGACTGCCACGCGGTCAGTCCTCGCGGCATCGACGCCGACGCCCCGGAACCTACGGCTGACGCGCCGCCGCCGGCCAGGACCGGGAACCAGACATGGAGATCGCCAACCCCATCTACGACGCCGCCTTCAAGTACCTCATGCAGGACGACCGCGCGGCGCGCCTGCTCGTCGGCCGCATCGCGGGACTCGACGTCCAGGCGCTGGAGCTGCGACCGCAGGAGGTGGCCGCACCGCGAGACGTGCCGCGGGCCGAGGGCGCGGAGACCGCGCAGCCGCCCCTCGCCCTGTTCCGCATGGACTTCGCGGCCCGCGTGCGCACCGCCGACGGCGGCGAGCGCCAGGTGCTGATCGAGATCCAGAAGACCAACGCCCCCACCGTCGTCGAACGCTTCCGGACGTACCTCGGCCGGCAGATGTGCGACCCGGCGAACGTGATCGCGCATCCCTCGGGGCGCCGCGAGGCGGCGCCCATCGTCACCATCTACCTGCTGGGCTACGACCTGGGGATATCCGACGAGGCGGTGCTCGACGTGTGCCCGCGCGTGACGGCGCGGCGCACGGGGGCCGGGGTCGACGCCGGCCATCCGTTCATCGCGGGCATCCACCACCGGAGCCACGTCGTGCAGATCCCGCGGCTGCGGGGACGGCGGCGCGACGACCTGGAGCGGGTGCTGTCGATCTTCGACCAGGGGGAAGCGCGCATCGAACGGGGCGGGGCGCAGGTACTGACCATCGACGAATCGGCGTATCCGCGGGAGTACGCCTTCGTGCTGCGTCAGCTCCACCGGGCGGCGGCGGAGGCGGAGGTGCGGCGGTTCATGGAGGGCGAAGACCAGTTGCTGCGCGACTCCATCTCCTGGGGCCGGCAGGCGGAGTACGAGCGGCGGGAAAAGGAACGCGAGAAGGCCGGGAAGGAACGCGAGAGGCGGCGGGCCGAGCAGGCCGAGCAGGCGCTGTCCCGGTCCATCCGCCATCTGCGCACTCTCGGGCAGAACGCGGACGCGATCGCCGGCGCGTTGTCCATCGACGCGGGCGAGGTGCGGCGGGTGCTGGACGCCGACGACGGCGGGGAGCGTGCCGACTGAAGGGCCCGCCTTCAGTCCGATCGCGAACAAGAGGCCCGCGCCCAGTGCAACGAGGAGGCCGTGGAGCCCCTGGGGAACACCGACGGCAGACCGCCCCGGAACCGGACTGCGCGCGGTCAGTCATCGCGACATCGACGCCCGGAACCGACGGTTTGACGCGCCGCCGCCGGCCAGGACCGGGAACCAGACATGGAGATCGCCAACCCCATCTACGACGCCGCCTTCAAGTACCTCATGCAGGACGACCGCGCGGCGCGCCTGCTCGTCGGCCGCATCGCGGGACTCGACGTCCAGGCGCTGGAGCTGCGACCGCAGGAGGTGGCCGCACCGCGAGACGTGCCGCGGGCCGAGGGCGCGGAGACCGCGCAGCCGCCCCTCGCCCTGTTCCGCATGGACTTCGCGGCCCGCGTGCGCACCGCCGACGGCGGCGAGCGCCAGGTACTGATCGAGATCCAGAAGACCAACGCCCCCACCGTCGTCGAACGCTTCCGGACGTACCTCGGCCGGCAGATGTGCGACCCGGCGAACGTGATCGCGCATCCCTCGGGGCGCCGCGAGGCGGCGCCCATCGTCACCATCTACCTGCTGGGCTACGACCTGGGGATATCCGACGAGGCGGTGCTCGACGTGTGCCCGCGCGTGACGGCGCGGCGCACGGGGGCCGGGGTCGACGCCGGCCATCCGTTCATCGCGGGCATCCACCACCGGAGCCACGTCGTGCAGATCCCGCGGCTGCGGGGGCGGCGGCGCGACGACCTGGAGCGGGTGCTGTCGATCTTCGACCAGGGGGAAGCGCGCATCGAACGGGGCGGGGCGCAGGTGCTGACCATCGACGAGTCAGCGTATCCGCGGGAGTACGCCTTCGTGCTGCGTCAGCTCCACCGGGCGGCGGCGGAGGCGGAGGTGCGGCGGTTCATGGAGGGCGAAGACCAGTTGCTGCGCGACTCCATCTCCTGGGGCCGGCAGGCGGAGTACGAGCGGCGGGAGAAGGAGCGCGAGAAGGCCGAGAAGGAGCACGAGAGGCGGGAGAAGGAACGCGAGAAGGCCGAGAAGGAACGCGAGAAGGCCGAGAAGGAACGCGAGAAGGCCGAGAAGGAACGCGAGAAGGCCGAGAAGGAACGCGAGAGGCAGCGGGCGGAGCAGGCCGAGCGGGCGCTGTCCCGGTCCATCCGGCATCTGCACCGCCTCGGGCACGACGCGGACGCGATCGCCGGCGCGTTGTCCATCGACGTGGACGAGGTGCGGCGCGTGCTGGCCGACGCCGACGGCGGGGAACGTGCCGACTGAGGGGTCCGCCTTCAATTTCCGATCGAACAAGAGGCCCCGCCCCCGCGCAACGAGGAGGCCGTGGAGCCCCAGGAGAACACCGACGGCAGATCGCCCCGGAGCGGACTGCACGCGGTCAGCCCTCGCGACTTCGACGCCGACGCCCGGAATCGACGGTTGACGCGCTGGCGGGGGCGGCCGGGGAAACGAAACGCCCCGCGGCCGGACTGCCACACGGTCCTCGGGGCATCGACCCCGACGCCCGGAACCGACGGTTTGACGCGCCGCCGCCGGCCAGGACCGGGAACCAGACATGGAGATCGCCAACCCCATCTACGACGCCGCCTTCAAGTACCTCATGCAGGACGACCGCGCGGCGCGCCTGCTCGTCGGCCGCATCGCGGGACTCGACGTCCAGGCGCTGGAGCTGCGACCGCAGGAGGTGGCCGCCCCGCGAGACGTGCCGCGGACCGAGGGCGCGGAGACCGCGCAGCCGCCCCTCGCCCTGTTCCGCATGGACTTCGCGGCCCGCGTGCGCACCGCCGACGGCGGCGAGCGCCAGGTGCTGATCGATATCCAGAAGACCAACGCCCCCACCGTCGTCAAGCGCTTCCGGACGTACCTCGGCCGGCAGATGTGCGACCCGGCGAACGTGATCGCGCATCCCTCGGGGCGCCGCGAGGCGGCGTCCATCGTCACCATCTACCTGCTGGGCTACGACCTGGGGATATCCGACGAGGCGGTGCTCGACGTGTGCCCGCGCGTGACGGCGCGGCGCACGGGGGCCGGGGTCGACGCCGGCCATCCGTTCATCGCGGGCATCCACCACCGGAGCCACGTCGTGCAGATCCCGCGGCTGCGGGGGCGGCGGCGCGACGACCTGGAGCGGGTGCTGTCGATCTTCGACCAGGGGGAAGCGCGCATCGAACGGGGCGGGGCGCAGGTACTGACCATCGACGAATCGGCGTATCCGCGGAAGTACGCCTTCGTGCTGCGTCAGCTCCACCGGGCGGCGGCGGAGGCGGAGGTGCGGCGCTTCATGGAGGGCGAAGACCAGTTGCTGCGCGACTCCATCTCCTGGGGCCGGCAGGCGGAGTACGAGCGGCGGGAGAAGGAGCGCGAGAAGGCCGAGAAGGAACACGAGAGGCGGGAGAAGGAGCGCGAGAGGGCCGATAAAGAACGCGAGAAGGCCGGGAAGGAACACGAGAGGCGGCGGGCCGAGCAGGCCGAGCAGGCGCTGTCCCGGTCCATCCAGCATCTGCGCGGCCTCGGGCACGACGCGGACGAGATCGCCGGCGCGTTGTCCATCGACGTGGACGACGTGCGGCGCGTGCTGACCGACGCCGACAGCGGGGGCGGCTCCGCCTGAAGCGTCGCCTTTCCGCGGGACGGCTCCGCCTGGCGCGGGTGCGCCCCTTCAGTTTCCGATCGCGAACACGAGGCCCGCGCCCAGGCGCAGTTCCGTCAGGAACGGCAGATGGGCCTGGAACCGGACCGCCGCCCGGTCGGACACCGCGACGTCGGCGCCGAGACCGGGCATGAACATGGGTCCGGACGTGACATCGAAGACTGCCTGGTCGCCGCCCAGGTCCGGCACGGCCATGCCGGCAATCGTCTCGACCGTTCCGTCGGTCCGGCTGTAGCCGTACAGGATGTCGAGGAAGATCCGCACGGCTCCGGCTCGGTCGCTGTTCAGGCGTACGCCCCCCGCGAACGCGAACGTGTCGGCCGACGCGGAGAAGGGGATGGAAGCCGGGAACGGTTCCTGAATCCGGAGCTCCGCATCCAGAGACTCATGCAGTCCGAAGACGGTTCCGACCAGCGACCAGCGGTCGGACCTGTGCACGGCGAACGAACCGTTCCATCCCAGCTTCCACGACGCGCACGGCGTGATGGTGACGCCGCGCAGGGAACAGTTCCTGCGGCCGATCTCCTTGCCGGCCAGGAAGCCGCCGAAGACCTCCCCGCGCGACTCCTGGGCGTGCGCCGGCAGGGCGGCGAGCGCGGCGAGCAGACAGGCGGCCGGAATGCCGTATGCGGACCCTCTCGGACAGCTCATGCGTCCCGACCTCCCGCGGCGGTGCGTTCCGCCGGACGGATGCGACGTCGCCTCGCCCGTCACCAGCGCACCGTCCAGATGCCGACCGCGCCCTTGCCGGACGACGGAGGCGGCAACGCTATCGACACCACGTTCTCGCGTCCCGCGCGTTCGACGTTGCGCTTGAGCCTGCGTCCCAGGAGCCCGGTGACGACCGCGCCGACACCGGCTACCAGCCCGGCCCGCAACCACGTCTCGTCGTGGCCACGCGCCTCACCCACCAACCCCAGGATGCCAAGAGTCGCACATCCCGCCTCGCCGACCCGTATCATCCTGCCGGCCTTCTTGAGACGCGCATCTTCGACAGGTCCATCGGCCGCTTGCGCGCCGACCGAGAAGATCGACGCGACCACGAACAGGCAAGCGACAGTCTTCGTCATGGCACACCTCCTCATGACAGGTTCGGCGCACTGGTCTTCGCGACCAGCCAGCACCAGAAGGCGTCCGTGAACCGAGCCCATCCGTCATCCCCGGCACTGGCCCCCAGAAGAGCCGGAAGACCGGCCAGCATCAGTGTCACGCCCGTACGCATGAGACGATTTTCCCAGCATGACGGTTCCCTCCTTTCCGCTTCCCCCTGACTCGGCCGCTGTCGGCATCTCGGCTCTCCAAGGTTGTCGGCGTTCACTCCATAATAAGAGTTTCAGAGGGCGTACGATTACAGTTTTCTCGCCGGAGGGACGTCCTGGGCGGATCCCGCGATTCGGTGCGGGGGAGAATCGGCTGTGCCCGACGACAGGGTTCGCAGGCGGAGACGCCTGCTCACGGCGGCGGAGTGCCGAGACCGAATCCGGGGAGACTACGGCGGGGAAGGGGAACCGGACCGACGAATCCACGGCCCGGAACCGGGCTGGGCTGGAAACCTACGCGTCGGGGTCGAGTTCCCGGCGCGACAGGCGGTTCGACACGACGGTCTCGGCGGCGAGGAATCCCAGGGCGCCGATCAGCAGGTACCACCACAGGGTCTGCCGGCGCTCCAGGTCCTCCGGGGGGAGATCGCGCGCGGCGCCCGCGGCCCGGCCGGCGGCGGCGCGGCCGGTAACCGCGGCCGCCAGCTCCTGCGGGTCGGCGGGGGCGAGGTTCGATTCCGCCAGGTCGACGTTCACCGCCACCCGCACCACCGAGGCGCCGGCCGCGTCGACGTCGCGGATTTCGTAGAAGCCGGGCTCGACGAGGTCGATGAAGCCCGACCGGCCGTCGCGCCCGCCCGACCCCACCGGCACCCGGTCGTCGGAGGGGTCGCGCACCACCAGGTTGCCGCCGGCGAGGTCGAGCCCGTCCGCACCCGGATACTGGGCGAGGTCGAGCACCTGGCCCGCGGTGAAATGCGGGGTCGGGGGCCGGTAGGCGGCGAGGTACTCGACGGCCCGGTGGACGAACGGCAGGTAGATCGGCTTGAGGGCGGCGTCGTTCCAGAAGCTGTCGAGGGTCGACGTCCACACCAGCACCCGGCCGGCGCCGAGGGCGCGCTCGGCGAGGGCGGGGTCGCCGTTGTCGTACCGCGCCAGCACGGCCGCGTCGGCCGGCAGGTCGAGGGGCCGGTAGCGGAAGAACCGGGGCGTGGTGAGGTCGCCGCCACGGGGCGTCCCGAACAGATCGAACACCGGGTGGGTGTAGTCGACGAACCCCAGCACGCCGCCGCGGCCGTCGCGGTCCGCCGGCTCGCCGACGGCGCCCGGCAGCACTTCGAGGTCGCCGCCCGGCCACCGCGCCTGCCCGCCGAGCACGATCCAGAGCCCCCCTCCGCCGCGGACGAACCGGGCGACCGCGTCCCCGAGGGGGCCGGACGGCAGCCCCACGTCGTTGAGCACCACCACCGACGCCGCCTCGACATCCTCGACCGTCAGCTCGTCCACGGACCGGACCACGGGGGCGAACGACGGGCTCGACCCGATGGCCAGCGCCCGTTCCAGATAGAGGCTCGCGTCCGGCGCGCCGGGGCTGCCGACCACGAGCACCGACACGACGTCGCCGGGCGCGACCAGGAAGTGGAAGACGTCGTCGTGCGGCAGGACGTCGGCCTGGGCGCGCACCGACACGGGCATCGCGGTGTCCTCGACGGTGAACGGGGCGAAGGTGACGCTGGCCACGCCCGCGGCATCGACGGCCGCCGGCACGACCTCGAGCTCGTAGGCGTTCAGCTCCAGGGCCACCCGCATCCGCTCGACCGGCTCGGACCCGCGGTTGGCGAGCCGCGCCGTCACCGTGGCGCGTTCCGCCCCCGCGAAAGTGTCGCGCTGCACCGACACCCCCACCACGCTGACGTTGGGCGCCGCCTCTTCGCCGCCCACCACCATCGGGGTCAGCACGGCGCCGGACGGCAGCCGGACGTTCGCGGCGCTGTCGACGCCGGTCTGCTGGAAGTCGCTGACCAGCACGACCTCGAGCCGCGGCAGGTCCGAATCTTCCAGAATGCCCTGGGCGAGCTGCAGCGGCGGGCCGAAGCGGGTCGTGCCCGCGCCGACCTCGGCGCCGTCGATGGCCGCGAGCAGGCTGGCGCGGTCGTTCGTCGAACGGGTCCCGGCCTCGGCGCCGCTGTCGAACCGGACGACGGTGGCCCGGTCGTCCGGCCCCAGGTCCTGCACCACGCCGCGGGCGGCGGCGCGGGCGCGGTCCCACCGGCCGCCCCAGGCCATGCTCCACGACCGGTCGAGGAGCACGACGACCTCGCGCCCGCCGCCGGCCACCGCGAGGGCGGTCGCGCGCAGGAACGGCCGCGCGAAGGCCGCGACGAGCAGGGCGAGGGCCGCGCACCGCAGCAGCAGCAGCAGCCAGTGCCGGATGCGCTGCCGGCGCAGCGAATGGAACGGGATCTTCCGCACGAACATCAGCGACGGGAATTCGACGACCTCGGTGCGCTGGCGCTGGATCATGTGCAGCAGCACCGGCGCCCCGAGCGCCGCGAGGGCGGCGAGGAGCAGCGGAGTCAGAAATGCCATCAGCGCACCTTGGTGAGCCGGTGCCGCATCGCCAGGTACCGGAACAGCGCGTGGTCGAGCGGGACCCGCGTGTTCATGAAGTGGTAGTCGATCCGGTTCCGGTTGCAGAGCCGCGCGATCGCCCCGATGTGGTCCTGCACGAGCTGGCGGTACTGATCGCGCAGCTTGTCGGGCACCACGGGGACCTTCCGGCCGGTTTCGAGGTCCTGGAAGCTGACCGAATCGTCGTAGGGGAAGTCGACCTCCGCGGGGTCGAGGACGTGGAACAGGATCACGTCGTTGCCCGCGAAGCGCAGGGGCTTGACCGCCTCCAGCACCCGGTCGGGCTCTTCGTAGAAGTCGGAAACGACGGCGAGGATGCTGCGCCGCTTGAAGAACTCGGTCACCTTGTAGAGCGGCGGCCCCAGCGCGCCCGGCCGGCCCGCGGTCATCCGGTCGAGGGTGTGCAAGGCGACCTCGAAGTGCTTGGCCGACGGCGGCACCCGTTCGACGACGTCGTCGTCGAAGGTCACGATGCCCACCCGGTCGCGCTGCTTTGTGCTGAGGTAGCTGAGGCAGGCGGCGAGGAACCGGCCGTAGTCGAGCTTGGTGAGACCGCGGCTGCCGAAGCTCATCGACTTCGAAACGTCGAAGAGCACCGAGAAGTTGGTGTTGGTGTCGGCCTCGAACTGCTTGACGTAGAACCGGTCGGTCCGGGCGTACAGCCGCCAGTCGACCCGCCGGATGTCGTCTCCCGGCATGTACCCGCGATGCTCGGCGAAGTCGATGGAGACCCCCAGGTACGGCGCCTTGTGCAGGCCGTTGATGAACCCCTCGACGACGAACCGCGCCGCCAGCTCGAGGCTGCCGACGCGGGCCAGCACCTTCGGATCGATGAACCGCGCGCCGGGCGACGCGGGGGGGGCGGTCGCCATGGCTACATCTGCGAGACGGGGACGGGAACGACCTCCATCAACTGGTCGATGATCTGGTCGGCGGTGACGCCCTCCGACTCCGCGTGGAAGTTGAGCAGCACGCGGTGCCGCAGCACGGGATGGGCGAGGGCGCGGACGTCCTCGAAGCTGACGTGGTAGCGGCCCTGGGTCAGGGCGCGGGCCTTCCCGCCGAGGGTCAGGTACTGCGCCGCGCGCACGCTGGCCCCGTAGGCGATCCACTTGCTGAAGTCGGGGGCGCCCTCCCCCTTCAGCCGGCTCGTCCGCGCCAGCCCCAGCGCGTAGCGCATGACCGGCTCGGACACCGGCACCTTCCGGACCAGCTTCTGGAACTCCACGAGGTCGGCGCCGGTGACCGCGTGCCGGTACTCCGGCTCGGCGAGCCCGGTGGTGGTGCGGACCACCTCGATCTCCTCGTCCTCGGGCGGATGCTCGATGACGATGTGGAACATGAATCGGTCGAGCTGGGCCTCGGGCAGCGGGTAGGTCCCCTCGAGCTCGATGGGATTCTGGGTGGCGAAGACGAAGAACGGCTCCTCCAGCGTATAGGTCCGGCCCTGCACCGTGACCCGGTGCTCCTGCATCGCCTCGAGCAGGGCCGACTGGGTCTTCGGCGGGGTGCGGTTGATCTCGTCGGCGAGGAGCACGTTGGTGAACACCGGCCCCGGCGCGAACACCATCTTGCGCCCGCCGGTCTCCGCGTCCTCCTGGATGATGTCGGTGCCGGTGATGTCGGACGGCATCAGGTCGGGGGTGAACTGGATTCGCGCGAACTTCAGGTCGAGGACCTGCGCCATCGTCTGGATGAGCAGGGTCTTGGCGAGCCCCGGCACCCCGATGACGAGGCTGTTGCCGCCGACGAACAGCGTCAGCAGGGTCTCGTCGATGACCTGCTGCTGGCCGATGATGCGCTTGCGGATCTCGGTCAGGATCTGCTCGCGTCCCGCCTTCATGCGGTCGGCCAGCGCGATGTCGTCGGGGTCTTCGAGGTCGGTCGGTCGATCGGCGATCTCGTTCACAGCGGATGTCTCCTCGGCCGCGGCCGGCCCCGCGCAGGGGCGTCTCTTTCCGATGTCCGCCGACCCGGCAGCCGCCGCCGGGCCGCGCGCCGGCGCCGGCCGGGGCCGGGAGCGGCGATCAGTGGGTCATCGCGTAGATGATGTAGTTCACGCCGAGCTTGAACGCCTCGTTCGACCGCTCGATCGGCAGCCAGCCGGTCATCGAATATTCCCAGGTCTCGCCGATGTCGTTGTTGTGGTTGGCCACCGCCAGCAGCCTGCCGCGCGGGTCGTTGTCTTCGAACAACCCGAAGAAGATCGGGTCGTACCCCGGGTAGGCCTGCTCGTACTCGAGCGAGTCGATGTCGAAGAACGCGTGGTACACCGGGTGGGTGGCGTCGAGGGGCAGCCACCGCAGGTCGGGCAGGACCCTCCGCATCTGCGTCTCCAGGTTGTCCCAGTGCCAGTCGCCCCGGAAGTCGTCGAAGATCAGGAAGCCACCCTTGAGCAGGTAGTCGCGCAGCCCGCGCGCCTCGTCGTCGGAGAGGGTCCAGTACCCCGGCTCGGACATGTACGCGAACGGGTACTTGAACAGGTTCGGGTCGTCGAGCTTCAGAATCGTCCCGCCGTCCGCCCCCAGGTAGGGATCGACGAACGTGATGGCCTCCAGAATCCGCATCAGGTTGGCCTCGGCCCGCGGATAGTCGTGGGCCCACGGCAGGTCCTGGCGGAAGGCGAACCCGCCGCCGACGTAGTCGTCGGCGTAGCGGATGCGGGCGAAGACGAACCGCCCGTCGAAGGTGGCGGGGCCGGACACCGGCGGCGGATCGTCGCCGGCCTCGACGCCCGGGCCGGTCAGCAGCACCGCCAGCGCCAGCCCGGCAAGCGCCGCCTGCCGGCGGCGATTGCCGCCCAACCAACCCTCCAGCAGTCCGCGCCGTTCCACGGCTCGGACTCCTGCCCCGGCAAGCGCCGCCCGACGATCACGATTGCCGACCAACCAACCCTCCAGCAGTCCGCGCCGTTCCACGACTCGGACTCCTGCCCCGGCAAGCGCCGCCCGACGATCACGATTGCCGACCAACCAACCCTCCAGCAGTCCGCGCCGTTCCACGACTCGGACTCCTGCCCCGGCAAGCGCCGCCTGCCGGCAGCGATTGCCGACCAACCAACCCTCCAGCAGTCTGCGCATCAGCGCGGCTCCCCGGCCGCCGCCTCCGCTTCCCGGATCTCGCGGCCCTTCAGGGCAATCGCCACCAGCAGTTTCTCGAGCTCCGCCTGGTAGATCGCCTCGTCGGTCCCGCCCCGGGTCGCCTGCAACGCCTCGATCCGCTCCTGAATCTCCAGCCGCTCCTGGTAGAGGGCGCGCAGCACGGGGTCTTCGGGCCAACCGGGAGCGCCAGCGCCCGCTCCCGCGCTGATGAACAGGGTGCGCGCCAGCGCCCCGTCCGCGCTCACCGGGTCGGGCTCGCGCGTGCCTTCGCGGTCCCCGTTGTCGTCGAGCAGCGCGTGCTCGGTCTGCAGCCGCCCGTCCGACGCGTAGACCCGGTTCACCTGAGCGACGGCGTACTCGAACGCCTCGAGCACCGAGACGCGCCCGTCCCGGTTCTGGTCGGACTCTGCCGCCCCCTCGGCGAACGCGGCGACGAAATGGCCCCCGAAGACGGTCTCGTTCCACTGCCCGCCGCTGCGGGTCGCGGTGACCACCGTCCGCCCCTCGCCCGACAGGGCCGGGATGAAGCCGCCGCTCGCCGCCGCGGTGTTGACGAACGAGACCCGCTGCGCCTGCAGCCGTTCGAGCAGCACGGCGTAGTCGCCGGCGGTCAGGTCGCGCCCCGGCAGGTTGAACCGCGATTCGCCGTTCCGGTAGCTGCCGTGCCCGATCAGCAGAATCAGGACGTGGTCGTCCGGCCGGGCCCGCTCCGCGATGGCCGCCACCGCCGCCTGGACGTTCTCGCTCGTCGACCGCCCGTCCACGCGGCCGGGGTCGACGCCGGCCTTCTCGGCCAGCCACGTGACGTTGGCGGCGGGCAGCGCGTACCGCTCGGCCGCGGCGTCTACGAGGGTCGCCGCCCATGCGTGGAACCGCTCCGCGTAGGCGGGGTCGCCGCTGAGGCCGGTGACGACGAGGACGTGGGTCTGCTGCGCGGCCGCGGGACCCGCCAGCGCGAGCGCCGCGAGCGCCGCCGGCAGCGCCCGGCGCACGCCGGGGGTCATGCCAGCCCCCGTGCGCGCCGGTAACCCCACTCGCCCACGACGAGCACCAGGAACGCCAGCAGCACCGCGGGCATGTCCCACAGGTCGCGTTCCTCGATCACGGTCACGCCGCCGCCGACCGTCTGCACGTCGTCGGCCAGGCCACCGAGGTCGTCGGCGGTGTAGAAGCGCCCCCCGGTCTCGGCGGCGATGCGCTCGAGGAACGCGGTGCGCCGCGTCGAGTCGTAGTACTCGGCGTCGCTCGCGGCCACCCGCACCCAGGTCGTGTCGCTGCCGATCAGCTCACCGTCCTGGGCGGCCTCCACCCGCACCTCGTAGAGACCCTCCTTGCGCGGGGTCAGGCTGGCCCGGTACTCGCCGTCGCGGTCGGCGGTCCAGTCCATCGGCACCTCGAAGAGCTCGTCGTCGGGGTCGGTTATCCACGCCGACACCTGACTGGTGTTGACCTCCTCGTAGTTGGCGTCGTCGACCTCGGCCCCCAGCGACAGCGGCTCGCCGACCTCGACCCGCTCGGCCGGGACGTCCGCCTCCACCTGGTCGGGGACGCCGTCGACCATCCACCGCAGCAGGCGCCGCCACAGGGTTTCGTGGGTCTGGTCGTCGACGTCGATGTCGACGTGCATCTGCCACATCCACGAGTCCTGCACTGGAAACGCGAGGGCCTTGCCGGCGCCGTAACGCTGGAACGCCAGCACCACGAGCGACTCGTCCCCGCTCGTCAGCAGGGTCGTGGCTCCCGGCTTGACCTCCCGGACGGCGTTGACGAGGGTGATGGGCGGCAGCTCGAGCCAGCGGGCGCTCGACGCCTGCTCGGTCTCGGCGATCTGCGTCGCCGGGTGGGTCCGTCCGGCCCGGGTCGGCCGGACGCCGGTCTCGACGAAGAAGCGCGGCCCGCCCTCCGCCGGCTCCGGCTCGATCGCCACCGGCAGGACGTCGGCCACCGGGGTGCCGGCATAGCCCCCCTCGGCGAACGAGCGGCGGCTCCCGAGCATCAGCAGGCCCCCGCCGCGCTCGCCCACGAAGTCGGCGATCATCCGCAACTGGTCGGGCGTGAAGTGGCTGGCCTCGATGCCCCCGAGGACGAGGGCCCGATACTGGAACAGCTCGGCGCGGGTCCGGGGGAAGCCGCCTGCCAGATCCTCGGCGTCCTCGACGCCCAGCCGCATGAACTTGTTCTCGGCCGTGCGCTGCAGCACCGCCAGTTGCAGGTTCTCGTCGTCGGCGACGGCGCGGCGCAGGAACTTCACCTCCCAGCGCGGCTCGCCCTCGAAGTAGAGCACCTTCTCGCGGGTGTCCTCCACCACGACGAGCACGTTCCGCTCGTTGTTCCGGGTGACCATCTCGTCCGGCTGCGGGGCGATGCGGAAGCTGAACAGCCGCGGGCCGGCGTCGGACGCGGTGAAGCGGACGCGTACGGTGGCCGGCTCGCCGTCGGCCGGCAGCGTCACCGCCTCGTCGGCCACGATCCGCCCCTCGTCCTCCACCACCAGACTGACCCGCTCGCCGCCGTATCCGGTCTGCGCCACCACCACGTCGACCACCAGGGCCGCGCCCTTCAGGACCGTCCGCGGCGTATCGACCCGGCTGATCTGGACGTCGCGGGAATGGACGTCGCGCCCGAGCCCGACCGTGAACACCGGCACGCCCGCCGCCTGCAGCGGCAGCAACGTCTCTTCGATGGAACCGCCGGCGTTGTCGGCGCCGTCGGTGACGAGGACGATGCCGGACAGCGGCACCCCGGAGAGTTCCTCCCAGGCGCGCGTCAGCGCCTGCCCGACATCGGTGCGGGTCCCGTCGTGGGCCAGCTCGCCGACCGAGTCGACCCGCTCGGTGCGCGAGGAGAACCCGAAGAGCCGCACCGCGAACCGGTCCGCGAGGGCGGCCAGCAGCGGGCCCTCGTCGCCGAGCTGCCGGCGGACGACGCCGGCGCGCGACTCGCCGTCGAGGTCCGCGATCCGCATGCTGCGCGAGTCGTCGACGAGAACGCCGAGGAAGTTCTGCTGCGGCTCGACCTGCGAGAGCACCAGCACCGGCCGCCACAGGCAGACCACCAGCAGGGCCAGGACCGCGAACCGGATCCCGGTCAGGACGCCGCGGTCGACGGGCCGGCTGTGGGCCCGCACCTGCCGGTAGGTGCGCAGGGTGACGACCGCCGCCGCCACGACCAGAATCGTCGCCGCATACGTCGCCGCCGTGGGCCGGAACGCGAACACGCCTTCCTCGAACGCGACGGGCCGGTACTTGAACAGGAGTTCGAACATCAGTGGCTCATCGCGTAGACGATGATGTTGATCGTGATCTCGATGGCGTAGGTCGAGTACCGCAACGGATAGTAGGGGCTCTCGGCCCACTCCCAGGCGTCGCCGATGTCGGTGTTCCAGTTGATGACCACCATCAGCCGGCCGTCGTCGTCGAAGATGCCCTTGACCTGCGGTTCGTACCCGTCCCGCTCCCAGGTCGGGCCGCCCTGCGCGTTTCCGATCGAGGGAACCTGCACGATCTCCTCGATGTTGTAGACCGTGTTGAAGATGGGATGGCCGAGGGGAATGTCCACGATCGGATGCTCCGGCAGCACGCGCCGGATCTCGGACTCGAAGTTCGCCCACTCCCAGGTTCCCCAGAAGTCGTCGATCATGAGGAACCCGCCCGCGAGCAGGTAGTCGCGGAGCCCCCGGGCCTCCGCCTCGCTCATGTACATGTCGCCGACCTCGAGCGCGTACAGGAACGGGAACCGGCGCACGTCGGGATCGTCGAGCCGGACGGCGTTCTCCGCCTCGTAGGCGTCGAGGTCGATCAACCGGTCGAGGATGATCAGGAACTGGCGGTCCGCCTTGGGGTAGTCGGTGGCCCAGGAGCTCCAGCGGTAGCCGCTGTTGTAGACGGCGCGGGTGAAGAAGAACTCCCGGGCGTCGGCGCTGGGGTTCCGGAGCGACGGCCGGACGTCGCGACGGCGGAAGACGGGCTGCGGCCCGGCGGGCGGAGGACCCGCGGCGAGAGCGGCCGGCGGCGGACCGGCCGGTACGAACGGGCGCTCGACCGGCGGCGAGGTTCCCCACCCGACGCCGATCAGCACCGCGGCCGTGACTCCGGCGGGCGCGAACGTCGGTAGCCGCACTCGTCTGCTCCAGGGAAAGCGCCCGCCGCGACCCGCGCCGCCCGCCGAACGGGGGAAGCCGCCGCCCGCGTCACGGAAGCTCCACGGGCTGCGAGGCAGCATAGCACAGCCGGAATCACCCGCCGTCCGGCCGGTCCCCCCGATCGTCGACGAAGCGCACCTCGAACATCTTCGGCCACCACTTGCCGGTGACGTAGAAGGTGCCGGCGTCCGGGTCGTGGGCGATGCCGTTCAACACGTCGGCCCCGACGCGGTCGGCTCCCCGCAGCAGACCCGTGGCGTCGACGCGGTCGGTCACCCGGCCGCTCGCGGGATCGATGCGGACGATGAAGTCGGTCTGCCAGACGTTGGCGTACACCCCCCCGTCCACGCACTCCAGCTCGTTCAGCGCGTGGAGCGGCCGTCCGCGGAACCGGACCCGCCGCTCGCCGATCGGGGCGAAGGTCGCCGGGTCGCGGAAGGTCAGCCGGTCGGTGCCGTCGCTCATGACCAGCCGGTCGCCGTCGTGGCACAGACCCCAGCCCTCGCCCCGATAGCGATGCGTGTCGAGCAGCTCGAACGAATCGCGATCGTAGGTGAACGCGCGCTGCGCCCGCCACGTCAGCATGATCAGCCGCCGGTCGACGAGGCTCAACCCCTCGCCGAAGTACTGCGCGGGGACGTCGATGCGCTGCTCGACCCGCCCGGTACGCGGGTCGATCCGGCGCAGGGTGGATTCGCCCTCCCGGCCGGTGCTCTCGAACAGCACCCCGTTCCACCACACGAGCCCCTGCGTGTAGGCGTCCCGCTCATGCGGGAACTCGCGCAGCACCTCGACCCGCAGGAGGCGGACGGCGGGTTCGGGAACCGGGGCGGGAACCGCCGCCGTTACCACGGAGGCGGATTCGGCGGGCGCCGCCTGCGGCGCCGAAGGCGCGCGCCACCACAGGACGCCGCCGCCGCCGAGCAGCAGCAACGCGGCCGCGGCGGCCCAGACCCGCGGCGGCCCCGGCCGGGCGGCCGCCGAGCGGGCGCGTCCCCGCGCCGGTCCGTGCTCCGTGCGTCGCTTCGTACCCACGTGCAGCTCCCCACGGCCTGGAAATCGGCGCCCCGCGGCGCCGCGTTTCCGCCCGCGGCGCGACCGCGCTCCCGAGCCCCGACGGCCTCCGATTATATGCCGGGCATCGGCGGCCCGGGGGACGGCGCCGGATTCCCCGGCCGGCCGACGCGCGCCGGCGCCGAGAGAGCCGGCGCGAGGACGTCCGGGGCAGCCGGGGCGGCAGGGCCGGGGCGCCCGGCTCAATCGGTCCGCCTCTGCCGCACGCGCGGGACACGGGCAGCCGCCGTCCCCCGCCGCCGCGAAGACCGGCGCGACCGCGCGCCTTTCACACCCGCATCAGCACCGGACGCGCGGGACGCCCCGTCGCCCGGGCCACCATGTCGGCGTACAACTGCACCTGGCGGCAGTGGACGTCGAAGGCGGCCTCCAGCTCGCGGCCGGTCTTGAAGTCCACCACCACCCAGGCGTCACCGTCGCGGAACGCGAGGTCGACGACGCCTTCGACCAGCACGCCGTCGTCGGCCCGCATCGTCACCGGCGCCTCGCGCCGGCATGCGCCGGCGGCCGACGCGCGCCGGACGCGATCGAAGAGGGGGTGGGCGAACGCCGCCGCCGCCGCCCGCGCCGCCGCTTCGACCTCGTCCCCGGCGGCGCCGAGCAGACGGCCCTGCAACCGGGCGACGTGCTCGACCTCCGCCGGCCCCGCGTCCAGGGGCGCCGCCGCGAGCACCGCGTGCGCCAGCGCGCCGAAACGGGGGCCGGCCGGGCGGCGCCCGCCGCGATCGATCTCCACGAGCTCGGGCTCGGCCATCGACGCCGGCACGCGGCCGGCGACCTGACGGCGCGCCAGCTCGGTCACCGTGACCACCTCCACGCTCGGCGCCGACGCCGCCTCCACCGTACGGTCACGCCGCGACCGCCAGGCGCGATGGCGGGCGAGGTCCCGGTCGACGACGTCCTGCGAAACCTCCTTCGACAGCAGCTCCGCCTGCCGGATGCCGAACCGCGCCTCGACTCCGAGCGCCAGGGTGGGCGAATTGGGATCCCACCAGACGACCGGGTAGCCGGCCGCCGGCATCCCGCCGGGGCCGGGGCCGGGGCGCGCCGCCGCGGCCGAGGCCGGCCCCGCGCCGGGGGCCGGGAACGGCACCACCGCGGCGGCCGCACGGGAACCGTCCTCGTCGAACCAGTACCGGCCCGGGGCGACGGTGTCCGGTCCGGCGGGTTCGCCGTCCGGCCGCTCGACCACGCTGTCGCGGCCGAACCGCGGACAGGCCGGCGCCGGGAGCGGCGCGCGGCGCGCGCCCGCCGCGGGATAGATCGCGGGGTGGAGCGGCTCCAGCCATCCGCCTCCGTACGGTCCGTCGCCGACCGCCGGCGCCACCAGCAGGTCGCGGGCCCGCGTCGCGGCGACGTAGGCGAGCCGGATGCCCTCCTGCCGATCCCGCTCCACCTCGAGGTCTTCGTGGTCGAGGAGATCCAGAGGCGGCCAGCCGGCGATGCGCAGGGCGCACAGGCCGCGCGCGGGGTCGATGAAACGGGCCGCCGTCCGGCGGTGGAGCCGGCAGGTCGGATCGGCGAGGACCACCACCGGGAATTCGAGGCCCTTGGCCCGATGCACGGTCATCATCCGGACCCCGTCGCTCCCCTCTTCCAGAATGGACGCCTCTCCCGCCTGCCGGGCCAGCGCCTCGTCTTCGAGCCGTTCGACGAACCCGCGGAACGAAAGCCCCCCGCCCGACTCGTACCGCCGCGCCAGCTCGGCGATCAGCAATACGTTGGCGAGGGCCTGTTCGCCGCCCGGCCGCATGACGAAGCCGGCGTGGGCGCGCGTGGCCTCCAGCAGCCGGCCGACCGTTTCCGCGATCGGCACGGCGTTCCGCCGCCGGTGGGCGCCGCGCAGCACCTCCAGCGCCTCGGCGATCGGACCGAGCCGCTCCCGCCGGCCGGCGTCGCCGACGGCGCCGTCAGCCGCGAGCTCGGCGGGAATGCGGAAGGGATGCAACCGGCCGAACCGCTGGCGGTACTCGAGCAGGGCGGCGTCCTCGACGGCGAAGAGCGAACCCCGCAGGGTGGCGAACACCGAGAGCTCGTCGTCGGGGTACTCCACCGCGGCCAGGGCGGCGCGCATCGTCGCCACTTCTTCCCGGTCGTGGAACGCCCGGCCACCCACGAGCAGGTGCGGCAGGTCTCGCGACTCCAGGGCCTCGACGTAGCGGCGGGTCACGTCGGCGCCGAAGCTCTCGAAACGCCGGAACAGGATGCACACGTGCCGCGCCGCCACCGGGACTCCGGCCGGCGGCCCGGAACCGTCGCCGGCCGGTCCCGCCTCCGTCGACCGCCGTTCCGTCACCCGCCAGCCGCTCTCGGTGACGAGCCACCGGATGAACGCGCCGACCGCGTCCGGCAGCGAACGCTCGATGGCGGCGGCGGCGACCCGCCGCACGCCGTAGGGACGCGGGACCGGCAACACGACGACGCCGGGCTGCCGGTCCGGGTCGTCCCGGTACGGCGACAACCGCACGTAGTCGGCCTGGTGCGGTTCCGCGCCACCCCCCCGGCGCGCCGCGGAACCGGCCATCAGCGGCGCGAAGGCCCGGTTCACCAGGCGCTGGATGCCGGGCACCGCGCGGAAGCTGGTGGTCAGGGCCAGGACCGGCACCCCCGCCGCTTCCAGTTGGCTCTTCACCTGCCGGTACACGCCGACGTCCGCCCGCCGGAACCGGTAGATCGACTGCTTGGGATCGCCGACGATGAACAGCTTCCCCGGCGCCGGCCGGACCCGGCGCCAGTCCCGCTCGGCGGGGTCGTCGGCCGCCAGCAGGAGGACGATCTCGGCCTGCAGGGGGTCGGTGTCCTGGAACTCGTCGACGAAGATCCGGGTGAACCGCCGCTGGAAGTCGGCGCGCACCGCATCGTGGCCGCGCACGAGATTGCGCGCCTCGATCAGCAGGTCGACGAAGTCGAGCCGGCCGGCATCCCGCTTGAGCCGGCCGAAGGCGGCGATCGGCGCCTGCAATTCGTCCCGCAGGCACGCGGCCAGGTCCGCATCGGCGACCCGTCGGAAGTCCTGCAGCACGTCCGCGATCCGGCGATGGTGCTCGACCACCGTCTCCCGCGTCACGTCCTCGCCGTAGCGGGCGCCCGACCCCTTCCGGGGGTGGGTGAAACCGCGGGTCCCGGCCAGCTCGACCAGCTTCGCCTCGATGCCGTCGTAGTCGCGGGCGGGCCGCAGCGTGTCCTGCCTGCGGATCTCCCGCACCAGCAGCAGGGCCGGCCGCAGGTCCAGAAACAGGCGGTCGCGGCGGTCCTTCACCCGTTCCGCCAGGGCGGCGAAATCGCTCAGCTCGCCGACGATGCGATCGACGATCGCGGCCCGATCGAACCGTTCGCGGCGCCACGGGGCCGGGAAGTCGCGCCACTCGGCGAGGCTCTCGGCCGCGGCCCGCAGCCGCGCGGTGGGCCGCTCCTCCGCCCCCGACTCGCCGAAGCCCCTCGCGGAACGGCGGTGCAGCGCGCGCCGCACCCCTTCCGGCGGATCGGCCAGGGTCTGCTGGAGCCAGCCGTCGAAAGCCTGCCCGAAGACCTGCGACGGGTCCGCCAGCACCTCGAACCGGGGGTCGACGCCGGCCTCCACCGGCCGTTCGCGCAGCAGGTCGGCGCAGAATCCGTGGATGGTGCTGACCTGGGCCTCCTCGAGATGGGCGATGGCGTGTTCCACGTGCGGCCGGCGGGCGGCATCGCCCCCCCGCGCCCGTTCGAGCTCCTCCCGCAGACGCAGCTTCAGCTCGCCGGCCGCCTTCTCTGTGAACGTCACCGCCAGGATCTCGCCGACCCGCGCGGCGCCGGCGGCCAGGACGTTGACCATCCGGGTCACGAGCGCCGACGTCTTGCCGGTGCCCGCCGCGGCTTCGACGAGAAGGCTTTCGTCGAGCGCGGACCGGATGCGTTCACGCGCCTCCGCATCGACCAGTTCGGGTTCCGTCATGACCGTGCCGGCCGGTGGCCGCGGCGACGACGCGCCGACCCGCGCAACCACGCCGTTCGCGGCCGCGGCGGCCGCGTTCCGCGGCCTTCCGACGCCATGATAAGTTGTTGACTGGTCATGTCTCGGCGACGCAAACGGCGGAGCGCGCAGCCGGCGAACGCATTCTCACCCGCGAGCCGCGCGGCCGGCGCGGGCAGCCCCGCCGGAAGCGCCGCGCCGTCGTCCCCGCCGGACGTCGTCCTGCTGCGGATCGTCAGAACCGGCATCTGCCTCGTCCTGACGACGCCGCTGGTCGTCAGCCAGAACACCGTCTTCCCCTTCGTGGTCGGCAAGGCCGTCTTCGCCCGCTCGCTCATCGAGATCACCTTCGTCTTCTGGGCCGCGCTCGTTCTTTTCCATCCCCGGCGCCGGCCGGCCTGGTCGTGGGTGATTGCCGCGTTCGCCGTCTGGCTGCTCGTTTCGTCGATCTCGGGCCTGTTCGGCGTCAGCCCGACGAGAAGCATGTGGTCCACCTACGAGCGCATGCTCGGGGTGTTCGACCTTGCCCACTGGTTCGCGTTCGCGCTCATGGCCGGTTCCGTGTTCAGGAGCGCCGCCGACTGGCGGCTGCTCTTCGGCGTCAACCTCGTCGTCGGCACCATCGTGTGCGCGACGGGTCTGGCCGGGCACTACGGCCTGGTCGGCATCGCCCTGCTCAGCGACTCGTCCGAAAGAATAGGCTCCACGCTCGGCAACCCCATGTACCTGGGCGCGTACACCGCGGTCAACGTGCTGACCGGCGCCGCGCTCCTGGTTCACGTTCCCGGACCGTCGGCCGGCCCGGCCAGGCGCGGGATCGGAAGCGGCGCCGCCGCGAGCCTGTGCGCGCCGCCGGTTCTGCTCAACCTGTGGACGCTGTGGTTGTCGGGCACGCGGAGCGCGGCGGTCGGCCTGGGCGTCGCGGCCTTCATTCTGGGCGCGTACATGGCGTGGAGCGGCGCAAGGGTCATGCGAATCCTGGGCGGCGCCGTCGTCGCGGTGCTCCTGGCCGCCGTCTTGTTCATCGGGATCGCCAGAACGACGAGCCTCGATCCGGCCACCGGATCGAACGTCCTCCTGAGAAGAATGGCGGACGTGGGCCGGGACCCCAGCGACGTGGAGCGCGCCCGCTTCGCCGCGGCGGGACTGCGGGCCTTTCGGGACCGTCCGGTGCTGGGATGGGGACCCGACAACTTCCTCATCGCATGGGGACGCCACAACGTCGCCGACACCGCTTACGGCGACCACGCCCACAACAAGCTGCTCGAAGAACTGACCACCAAGGGCGTCCTGGGGTTGCTGTCGTACCTCGCCGTCTGGACCGCGGTGACGTCCGCGGTGTTCCGGGCGTTCGGACGCCGGTCAGGCCGCGATCGGCTCCGGCTCGGCCTCGTGGGCGCCGCGCTGGCCGCGTATTTCGTCCAGAGTCTCTTTCAGGTGGACACGCAGATTTCCAGGATGCACTTCTCGCTCCTCGCCGCGTTCGCGGCGGCGGTCGAGGCGTGGGGGCGTTCTCCCGAGCCGGCCGCGGGCGCCGGCTCTCCGCCGCGGCGGTTCGGACTGCGCGCCGCGCTCGACCGTGTCGCCGGACTGCCGGCGGCGCCCGGGAGAGCGGCCGTGCCGACCGCCATCGCCGCCGCACTGGCGATCGTGTCCCTCGCCCACTTCAACGTCCGCTTGTACTCCGCCGCTACGGCGGCCGCGGAGGCCAGGACGACGTCCCGGCCCTGGCCGGATCGACTGGACGACTTCACCGCCGCCATCCGCGGATTCCCGGGCCTCGCGAACTATCCTCGCATGTACCTTGCCGGCGACGCGGCCGCGCACGACGGCCTGTCCGAAGAGGACTTCCGGCGCACGGCCGAGCTCGTCACGCGGGAGGCCGAGCGCGGTTCGAGGACGGAGCCGCAGAACTGGCTGCACGAGGCCTCGATGGCCGCCTTCTACCAGAAGGCCGTGACCCGCGACGTGCGATACCTGGACACTGCCCGGCGGCACGTCGCCCGCGCGGTCGAGCTGGCTCCCGGATTGCCGCAAGTGGCCGCCGTCGCCGACACGCAGGACCAGATCGAGAGCATCATCGCGGACACGCCGGAACTCTCGACCGCCGTCGGCGGCGCGCAGGCCGGAAACGTCGAGAAGGCCATGGCGACCTCGACCGCGCCGAGCCCCTGACAGCCGCACCGCGCCCGAAGGACGCCGGCGAACGCCGAGGGCGCCCGCGGGCGGAGGAACGCCCGCCTGACAGGCGTGAGAAAGGCGCATCGGGCTGTCGCAACCGCGGACCGCAAAACGGTCGCGGACGACGAACGACGAACGACGCCGTCAGGCGGAATGCATCGCCGCTCGAATGCAGCGGGGTCTTCTTGACCCCGGACGGTTACGGCAATCTCCGCAACGCCTGCAGGTCGGCCAGCTTCGCGGCGTCCTTGCGCCGCACCCGGGTTTCCTCCCAGGGTCCGCACACCACGCGATAGTCGCACCAGGTGCAGGCGTCCCGGCGCGGGGCGGGCAGGATCACGCCGGTCTCGATGGCCCGATCGATGATCGAGAGCGCCTCGAACGCGCAGCGCCGCGCGGTCTCGTCGAGCGCGACGGACCGCGTGTCGTAGCCTCCCGCCGCCGTGGCAAAGAAGAGCCGCGACTCTTCGACCGGACGCCCGAGCACCTGCGCCACCGCCAGCCCGTACAACACCGGCTGCAGCACCTCGCCGTGCCCGACCACCATCCGCTCGGCGGTGCGGTTCCGCCCCGTCTTGTGGTCCGTCACCCGCAGCGCGCCGACCGCCGTCGGCCGCGCCCGGGCCTCGACGAGGTCGACGACGCCATGCAGCGTCCACGCGCCTTCAAGCCGCACCGGCTCGGCCGCGCTGCGCGGGTCGCGCCCCGGGCCCGGCGGCAGACCGAACCCGAGCTCGGCCCGAATCGGCGTCCACTCTCCGTTCTCGTCCGCCACCTCCTGCAGCCAGCCCTTCAGATCGAGCCGCAGCTTCTCGATCTCGTCGGTCCACACGCGATCGATGGCCGGCGCCAGCTCTTCGTGATAGCGGGCGGCCAGCGCATCGAGGACCTCGTCGAGCAGGGTCCAGGTCTCGGCGAGGCGGTCCCGGGTGACCGGCAGTTGCCCGCCGGCCTCGAGCCGACGCACCAGATCGGCCTGCGCCTCGTGGAACATCCGCCCGCGCGTCAGCGGGTCGAGCCGTTCCAGCGCGGCGACGTCCTCGCGCGGCTGCAGGCGGTGGACGGCCGACAGCAGGAACTGGTACGGACAGACGGCGAAACGCTGCAACGCGGTCACCGACCAGGGCCGCGCCGACAAGCGCTGCGCGTCGAGCGCGGCCCGCGCCCCGCCGGCCGGCCGATAGACGCCGTCATAGCGGCTCCAGACCGGCTTCCAGCGCGCCCAGCGGGTCAGCAGCGACCGGCGCAGCGCCGGCTCCAGCGCCAGGAGATAGCGCGCGCGCCCGGTCAATTCCGGCGATACCGGCGCGCGCAGCAGCGGCCCCAGGACCGCGAGATCGTGTTCGGTGGCGTCGATCGCGGCATCGGGATCCGCCGGCGCGGGCCACGCCAGCCGCGACCGCACGCGCTCGAACGCCTCGCGTTCCGTGTCCGCGGAATCGGGTACCCGGCCGGTGCGCGCGCGTTCGAGATCGAGGGCGTAGAACGACGGCACCCGCGGGCGCGACTCTCCGAGTTCGAGGCGGGAATACGACAGATGGAGCCGGTGCGCGGCGGCGCCGACGGCCAGCCGCAGCAGCAACCGTTCCGAGGCCGCACGGTCGTCGAGCACCGGCAGGCCGAGGGGTTCGCCCCGCGCATCGAGCCGCCGGCGCACGTCGTCGAGGAGGAGAGGGTCCTGCCGGGGCTTCCGCGGGAACATGCGCTCGGCGAGTCCCGGCACGAACACGGTGTCGAAGACGCGCCCCCGCAACTGCTCCGGCTCCCCCACGAAGACCCGGCCGTAGCGCCGGGCGGGCGGATCCGCCTGCAGTTCGGTGAGCCGCTCCGCCAGCACGTCCCGCACCTCGGCCAGCGGAACGGGACCGACCGCCGCCATCGGACGCAGCTCGCCGAGGGTCGCCAGCACCCGGCCGGGCCGGCGCAGGACCCGCGGCGCCAGGATCTCGAGGCGATCGAGCCAGTCGCCCCAGTGCGCCTCCCGCGGAAACGCGTCGAGCGCCTCGATCACCGGCAGGGCGAATCGACGCAGGTGGCGGAGACTGCCCAGGTCGCGTTCGAACCGGCGGACCCGCGGCGAACCGGGGTCGTCGGCAGCGCACTCGTCGAGGCGCAGGCGGAGCTCCCGTTCGAGCCCCTTCAACCGGCGGACCCACCGGCCGCGGCCGCCGATGACCGCCGACTCGACGAGCAGGCGGTCCCAACGCCAGGGCGCGCGCAACACCCCCGCGACGACCGGCCGGTCGTCGGCGTCGCCCGGTCCGCCGGGGTCCGGGTCGTCGTGGCCCGGATCGTCGTGGTCCGGATCGACGTCCGCGGCGTCGAACAGCGATCCCTGCACCGGCAGGGCGGACGCCGGCAGCACCTGGTCGGCGTCGGCGGGAGGCGTCCACGGCGCGGGGCCGGCCGGGGGCGCGCCGCGCGCATCGGGTTGCGGCACCTGCCCCAGGGAGAGGTACTCCGAGAACCGGCGCGCGGACAGGCGCTCGGCCGCGCACGCGAGGAGGGCGAGGAACGCCCGGCCGGCCGGGTCCGGCGCGCGCGTGCCGCGGGCGAACCAGGCCTCGACGCCGGCCCGCCGCAGGGCGGTCTCCAGCAATCCGCTGTAGACCTCCGGGGCCCGCAGCACCACCGCGACCCGGTCGAACGGCACGCCGGCCGCGGCCCGGCCCTGCACCAACCGGGCGATCTCCACGCACTCGCGGTTCTCGCCCGGCGCCGAGAAGAACGTGACGCCGCCGCCGCCGGGGTCGGTGATCCCGCCGCCCTGCGCGATCGGCTCGAAGAGCCGGTCGCGGACCCGGGCCAGCGCGGCGTCCGGTTCGGCCGGCGGGTCGGGCCGCGCCTCGTCCGCGTGCGGCAGCCGGCCGAGCGCCGTCCACGTCCGATCGTCGCCCCGCGGAACCGTCGCCAGAAGACAGGCGGACCGACCGGCGAGGGCCGTCACGAAGCCGCGGACGGCGCGGTCGTGAACCGGCACGTCCAGCAGCACGACCGGCGCGTCGAGCGGCACGTCGACCGGGTCCCGGGCCGCGACCACCTCCGCCGCCAGTCGATACAGATCGGGGATGTCGACGAGCCCGGCCGCGCCGAGCTGCCGGGCGTATTGCCGGGCCAGGACGTCGAGGTCCGCCCCGACCGCACCGTGGGCCGGCAGCGCGCCGTCTTCGACCCCGGCGAGGCGCAGCTCCTCGAGGGTCGCGGCCAGGGTGCGGCCGAAGCTGCGCAGCTCGGCGATCGGCGCGAGGTACCCGAGCGCGCCGCGCCGGACCTCCTCGAAGGCGGCGCGGGCGGCGACCGCCTCGGCGCCGAGCCGCGTGGCCGGAGCCAGCCGCCGGCCGGCCAGCCGCGGCGCCGCGACCCGGGTCGCGAGCCGGCGCAGACTGAAGCGGTGAAGACCGAACGTGGCGCCGCGGCGGACCGCGCCGTCCCGCGCGAAGTCGTCGGCGGCATCCCGCGACGCCCCGACGATCAGCGCCTCGGACGCCGGCGTCAGGCTCTCGAGGAAACGGTGCGCGGCGGCCAGACGCGACTGCGCGCTCGCGGATCGATGCAGCGTCACCGCACCCACGGCCGCCGCCTTCCCCGCCGCGCCTTCACGCGGCGGCGTCCACGCGGCAGGCGCCGCGCACGTTCACCGCGCCGGCGTGGCTGTCGCATTCGAGACCGGCCGCCTCGCGGAACCGTTCGGACATGCAGGCGGCCAGCGCCCGCGCCTGCTCGTCGGACGCGGCGAACGCGAACACCGAGGGGCCCGACCCGGACAGCGAACATCCGAGCGCGCCGGCCTCCAGGGCCGCCCGTTTGACCTCGGCGAAACCCGGCACGAGCGGCGCGCGAACCGGCTCGACCAGGGCGTCGCTGATGGACCTCCCGAGCAGCTCGAGGTCCGAGCGGTGGAGGGCGGTGATCATCGCACCCAGTTGGCCGAGGTTCGCGACCGCGTCGGCGATCGCGAAGCGCCGCTCGGCCACCAGACGCCGCGCCGCGGCCGTCGACACCGCGGCGTGGGGGTGCACGACGGCGACACGCAACGCCTCGGGCACCGGCAGCGACAGCAACTCCATCGGGGAGTAGCTCCGAATCAGGACGAACCCCCCGGTCACGCAGGGCGCGACGTTGTCGGCATGGACGCCTCCCGAGACCGCGCGCTCTCCTTCGAGCGCGGCCGCGATGATTTCGCGCCGTTCGAGGCCGCCCCCGAGGAGTTCGCTCACCGCCAGCGCCCCCGCCACGCTGCTGGCGGCCGAGCTGCCGAGTCCGCTCGCCAGCGGCATGCGCTTGTCGAGCCGCAGGCGGACGCCCGGCGGACGCGGCCCGGCCGCGCGGGCGTCGACCCGGCGCAGGGCGGCCGCGGCGGCGATGCCGACGACGTTCCGGGTCGGATCCGCCGTCAGCCCGTCGACGTTGCCCCGCATGCCGGCGATCTCGACCCCCGGCCGATCCGACCACTCCGCGTCCACGCGGTCGCCCGGCTCCTCGATGGCCAACCCGAGCACGTCGAAGCCGGGCCCGAGATTCGACAGGGTGGCGGGAGCGAACACGCGAACGTGGTCCTGCAGGGGCATGGACGTCAAAGGACGGAGCGACGCGATGGGCGTGACGGAACCGGGCCGCGGCGGACGGGGGCAGAGCCGGCGCCGGCGCACGACCCGCGGCCGGCGGACAGGCGGAGCGGGCCGCCTCGCGGCGCCCGCGTTCCGCGCGTCCCGAACCCCGGAGAGCGCCGCCGCGCGACCGCGTTGCGGCTCCGCTCGCCGCCCAACCAGCTCTGCCGGCAGTCCGCGCCGCTAGCGCGCCTCCTGCTCCACGGCGCTCTCCAGATCGTCGAGGGTGGCGACACCCTGGCCATGCAGCGGCACGATCGTCCTGACGCGCAGATTCCGCTCTTCGATGTTCTCCAGCAGCGCGGCCGCGAACGGGGCCGCCGCCGCCCCCGGCGAGAACGCGTCGACCTGGAACAGGATCCGTTCCCGCGTCAGGTACGCCATCAGGATCCCGTCGCAGTGCGGATCGCCCACGATGCGGGATATCTGCAAGGTGCGCCGCCCGCTGCTCAACTCGTAGACCTCGTCCGCAACCACTTCCTCGATCTCGAGCGGCCGCGGGTTCCGGGCCAGGGCGTCCGGCTCGATGGTGTGCCGCCGGGCCACCAGCTCCTCGAAGAACGGCCGGTTGATCTCGTGCGTGATCACCGTCAGCCCCTCGGAGACGGCGGCCCGGATGCCGGCCGCATGGTCGAAATGGTGGTGGGTATTGACCACGTACTGCAGCGGCTTCTCGGGCTGCAGGCCGCGCGCGTGCTCGATCACGGCCAGCGTCCGCGCTTCGCTCCGGGGCGCCTCGACGAGGGCGAGGAACTCGTCGAACTCGATCAGCGCGCTGTGATGCGAGCCGCCCGTGAGATGCCACACCCCGTCGGCCACCTCCTCCGACTCGACCACCACGTCGTCCGAGGGCGGCTCGGCGGCGGTAACCGACAGGTCGCCGATCTGCGCCTGGGTGTCGCTGGTCACCCGATACTCGGCGACCGTGTACTCGTCGAGATTCGTGGTGTAGCTACGGGGCAGCGTCAGCCGCGCCTGGAACCCGCCCAGCCCGCCGGTCTCGGCGTAGTCCTCGAAGACGGTCTCGTAGGCGACGTCACCCAGCATGGGGTGATACCGGGTGGAGACCACCCGGCTGGGGCGCATCGTGGTCCCGTCGACGTGGAGGGTGTACTGGGCGCCGTCGGCGGCCACGACGTCGACGACGTGCTCGCCGCCCTCTTCGCGCAGGTTGCTCACCGTCGACGTCTCGTCGAGCCCCAGTTGCAGGACGCCGATGGGGTTGTGGTACAGCTCGGCCCGGCGCTCGTCGGCCAGCCCCGGCGCCTGCACCATTCCGTCGGCCCCCTCGTCCCAGGCGGCGTCGCCGTCGAAGCCGTAGGTCTGGCGCACCCCGTAGAGCGGATTCCCGGTGAGGAACGTCGTGGTGCGGTCCTGCCGCAACTGCCACCGCCGGTTGGCGAAATCGAGCTGCAGGCGGTAGTTCTCGATCTCGTAGTACGGAAGGTCGGACCGCGGCGCCATGTTCTGGCCGAGCCGGTAGGTGCGGCCCGACCCCTCGAGCACCATGCCGGTCGTCTCGCTCACGGCGCGGAGCCCCCCCATCGCCTCCGCCGCATCTTCCAGGAGTTGCAACTCCGGGGTCGCCGCTCCGCAGCCGACGAACAGGACGCACGATGCGATCAGACGGTGTTCCCACCTCTTCATCATGATCCGCACTCCTTTCGCCACCGAACGAACCCCGCGCGGCCGAATCGAGGCGTACACGGACCCGCAACGGACTTCCGGCGCAACCGGGTCGAATACGCCTGCCGCAGCGAACGACTACAGAGATGATAGAGGGGCATTCTGTCCCCAAACCCGGCAGGGGCGCAACCGCCGCGCGGGGAGAGCGCGGTACGAATCGCGGGGCTACAGCAGCCCGAGCTGCAGCTTGGCCGCATCGGACATCTTGTTCATGTCCCACTGCGGCTCCCAGACGACGTCGACCCAGGCGTCGCTGACCCCGGGCACCGCCCTGGCCTTCGCCTTCACCTCTCCCGGCAGGGTCTGGGCGGCGGGGCACGCCGGCGAGGTCAGGGTCATGCGGATGCCCACCAGCCCGTCGGCGTTCACGTCGACGTCGTAGATGAGCCCCAGTTCGTAGATGTTGACCGGTATCTCGGGGTCGTAGACCGTCGACAGGGCCTCGATGAGCTTCGGCTTGAGCTCCAGCGTCTTGAGCGGGTCGGGCTCGATGGGGTCGTGGGCGGCGGCCGGGGGCGGAGCGGGCGGCTCGCTCGGCAGAATGGGCCGCGGGGGGTCCGGACGCGCGGCGGCCGGAGCATCGGACGGCGCCGGCGTGACCGCGGACCCGGACGACGGCGCCGGCGTGACCGCGGATCCGGACGACGGCTCGCCGCTCCGAGGCGGCGTGTTGAAGTTGAAGATTCCCACTGGCGCTGTCTCCCAGGATACGGACGGTCACCGGGCGCGGACCGCGGCTGGCCCCACCATCTACTCCGTTGAGACGACCTCTCGGCGATCGTCCACCGCGGCCCGCAGGGTGCGCCACGCGAGGATCGCGCACTTGACGCGGGCCGGGTAGTCGCGGACCCCGGCGAACACCGCCAGCTTCCCCAGGTCGGCGTCGTCCGCCGGGGCGGACTTGTCGGTGACCAGCCGGTGGAACCGGTCGAAGAGCCGCCGGAGGTCGTCGAGGGTGCGGCCCTTGACGCCCTCGGTCATGAGGGACGCGGACGCCTTCGAGATGGCGCACCCCGACCCTTCGAAACGCAGGTCGGTCACGCGGTTTCCGGTCAGCTTGACGGTGACCGAGAGCCGGTCGCCGCACAGCGGGTTGTGGCCGTCGGCCCGGAGGTCGGCGTCGTCCAGCCGCCCGAAGTTGCGCGGACTGCGGTTGTGGTCGAGGATGACCTCCTGATAGAGGTCGCGCAAGTCGGACATGTCGTCTCCGTTTCCCGCGGCGCCCGGGCGGCCCGCGCCGGCCGCCGTCTGCTCCCGCCGGAGCCGTGCGGCTCCGGGACGCGGGCGGCTACGCCGGGCCGAACAGCGTCCTGACCCGGGCCAGCGCCGCCACCAGCCGATCGATCTCGCCGGCCGTGTTGTACACCGCGAGCGAGGCGCGGGAGGTGGCCGGCACCCCGAACCGGTCCATCACCGGCTGGGTGCAGTGGTGACCGGTGCGGATCGCGACCCCCTCGGCGTCCGCGATGGTCCCGACGTCGTGAGCATGCACTCCCTCGATCACGAACGACAGGATGCTCGCCTTGCGGCCCGCGGTGCCGATCAGCCGCAGTCCGGGCACCGCCGACAGCGCCTCGGTCGCGTAATCGAGAAGACGCCGCTCGTGGGCCACGATGGCGTCGAACCCGACCCCGGTGATGAAGTCGACGCCGGCCCCGAGCCCGATCGCCCCCGCGACGTGCGGCGTGCCCGCCTCGAACCGGTGCGGGACCTCGTTGTAGGTCGTCCGGTCGAAGGTCACCGAGCTGATCATGTCGCCGCCGCCCTGATAGGGCGGCATCGCTTCGAGCAGCGCGCGCCGGCCGTAGAGGGCGCCGATGCCGGTCGGGCCGTACAGCTTGTGTCCGGTGACGACGTAGAAGTCGCACCCGATCGCCTGCACGTCGACGGGCATGTGATAGGCCGCCTGCGCCCCGTCGACGACGACGGGGATGCCCTGCCGGTGCGCCAGCTCGACCACCTGCTCGACGGGATTGACGGTCCCCAGCGAGTTCGACATGTGCACGATCGACACGAGGCGGGTTCGCGGCCCCAGCAACGCGGCCAGCTCGTCGACGAGCAGCTCTCCCGCATCGGAGAACGGGGCCGCCCGCAGGCGGGCGCCCTTCTCTTCGCACACCATCTGCCACGGGACGATGTTCGAGTGGTGCTCCATGCCCGAGATCACCACTTCGTCGCCCGCGCCGATGCGGTCGCGCCCGAACGTCTGCGCGACCAGGTTGATGCCCTCGGTCGCGTTGCGGGTGAAGACGATCTCGGCCGGCTCGGCCGCGTTGAGGAAGGCGGCCACCTTGGCGCGGGCGGCCTCGTAGGCCTCGGTCGCGTCCTGGCTCAGGGCGTATACGGCGCGGTGGATGTTGGCGTTGCCGGCCGCGTAGTACCGCGCCAGCGTGTCGAGCACCGACCGCGGTTTCTGGGTGGTCGCGGCGTTGTCGAGATAGACCAGCGGCTTGCCGCCGACCGTCTGCGCGAGAATCGGAAACTGCTCGCGGATGCGGGCCACGTCGAGCACGGCGGGATCCGACGCGGTCACGCTGGTCATCGCCTCCCCCGAACCGGGCCGCCGCACGCCGCCGGTCACGCGCTTCCGCTCATCGGAAGCCGTTCCAGGAGCAGCGCGTCGAGCTGGCGGCGGATCGCCTCCACCTTGACGTGTCCGAGCAGATCGGCGGCGAACGCGTGGATCAGCAACCGGCGGGCCTGCGCCTCCGACAGGGCGCGCGACCGGAGATAGAACAGCGCGTCCGGGTCGAGCTGACCGACGGTGGCCCCGTGGGTGCACTTCACGTCGTCGGCGAAGATCTCGAGCTGGGGCTTGGTCGTGATCTGCGCGTCCTCGGACAGCAGCAGCGCCTTGTTCGACTGCTTGGCGTCGGTCTTCTGGGCATCGAGACGGACGATGATCCGGCCGTTGAACACGGCGCGGCTCCGCCCGTCCAGAATCCCCTTGTACAGCTCGTGGCTGTTGCAGTGCGGCATGGAGTGGTCGATGATCGTCTGGTTGTCGACCAGTTGCCGGCCGTCGGCCAGATACAGCCCGTTCAGCGTGCACTCGCCCCCTTCGCCGCCGAGGACGACTTCGGCCTCGTTCCGCACGATGGCCCCACCCGCGGTGATGGCGTGGGACGAGAAGTTGCCGGCCCGGCCGACCCGGACGGCCAGGTTGCCCACGTGGAACGCGGTGTCGGCCTGCCGCACCACCGTGTAGTGATCCACCACCGCGTCGTCGCCGACCGACACCTCGGTCACGGCGTTGCTCAGCCAGGGGGCGTCCCCGGCCCCGGCATGGCTCTCGACCACCCGGACTTCGCTGTCGTCCCCGGCCACGAGCAGCACCCGCGGCTGGCTGAGCGCCGGCGCCCCCGCGCTCGAAGACACGAAGATCAGGTGGATGGGCGGCTCGAACACCACGCCGCCGTCCACCTCGATGACCGCGCCGTCCTGCAGAAAGGCGGTGTTGAGCGCCGTGAACGCGTGGTTCTCGAACCGCGCCAGCCGTCCGAGGCGCGCCGCGGCCGCGCCGGGACCGCCCGCCCCGCCGCCGGCCAGCGCCGCGAGGCTGCGCACCCGGACCCCCGTCGGCAGGCCGGACCCGTCGGACAGCTCCGGCGAGAAGCGCCCGTTCACGAAGACGATCTCGGGGCCGCCGGACCTCGGCAGGTGCAGCGCGTCGAGGACCTCCCGGTCGAGACCGCCGCCCGCCGGCGACGTCTGGAACACGGTCTCGGCGATGGGGGCGACGTTGGTGAACCGCCACTCCTCGATGCGCGTGGTGGGGAACCCGAGCCGGCTGAAGCAGCGGAAGGCGTCCTCGCGCAACGACGCGAGCGGACCGGCGAGCGGCGCCGTCCGCGTCACGGCCGCGAACTGGGCCGCGTAGCTCTCTGCGCTGGTGGCGATCCGGGACATCGTCGGTGTCGGTCCGGCGTCCTGTCGGCCGCAAGGTTCGCGGAACCCTGTCGGCGCGAACGCGCATGGGGACGAAAAAATCGACTCTTCGGGTCGTTCCGCGCGCCAAGAACGGCGCAGGGCGTCAGGCGGTCGCCGCCGCCGGCTCGGCGGCATCCAGCCAGCCGTAGCCCTTCTCCTCGAGTTCGAGCGCCAGATCCTTGCCGCCCGACTTCACGATCCGCCCCCGGTACAGGACGTGCACGAAATCGGGAACGACGTAGTGGAGCAGCCGCTGGTAGTGGGTCACCACGACCATGGAGCGCTCCGAGCTTCGCATGGCGTTCACCCCGCCGGCGACGGTCTTGAGGGCGTCGATGTCGAGCCCCGAGTCGGTCTCGTCGAGAATGGCGAGCGACGGTTCGAGCACGGCGAGCTGGAAGATCTCGTTCCGCTTTTTCTCTCCGCCGGAAAAGCCGTCGTTGACGGGACGGGTCAGCAGGGATTCGTCCATGTCCAGCAGCGACATGCGCTTCCGGACCAGGGTCATGAAGTCCATTGCGTCGAGCTCGGGCTCTCCCCGGTGCTTCCGCACCTCGTTCAGCGCCGCCTTGAGCAGGTAGGCGTTGTTGACGCCGGGAATCTCGACCGGATACTGAAACGCCAGGAACAGACCCTCGCGGGCGCGCTCTTCGGGGTCGAGGGTCAGCAGGTCCTGCCCCCTGAACGTCGCCGACCCGCCGGTGACCTCGATCCCGTCGCGGCCGGCGAGCGCCCCGGCCAGCGTGCTCTTGCCCGAGCCGTTGGGGCCCATGATGGCGTGGACTTCGCCGGGATTCACCGACAGATCGATCCCGTTCAGGATCCGGCGATCTCCGGCCGTGGCCTGCAAACCGCGAATATCGAGCATCCTGTGGTCCCTGTCTTCCCTGCCCCGATCCGCGAGGCGCCGCCCCGCACGGCCCGCCCTGACTCCTGGCCCGCCGATCGCCGCCGCGCGGCCCGGCCGCCCGCGTTGCGGCTCCGCCCGGCGCCCGGCCGGCCCTCCGGCCGTCCGCCTGCTAGCCGACGCTGCCTTCGAGACTGACGCTCAGCAGCTTCTGGGCCTCGACCGCGAACTCCATCGGCAGCTCCCGGAAGACCTCCTTGCAGAACCCGTTGACGATCAGGTTGACCGCGTCCTCGGTCGACAGCCCGCGCTGGCGGCAGTAGAAGATCTGGTCCTCGCCGATCTTCGACGTCGACGCCTCGTGCTCCACCTGCGACGACGTGTTCCTGACCTCGAGATAGGGGAACGTGTGGGCGCCGCAGCGGTCGCCGATCAGGAGCGAGTCGCACTGCGAGAAGTTGCGGGCGTCGCGCGCCCCCTTGCCGATGCGCACGAGGCCCCGATAGGTGTTCTGGCCGCGTCCGGCGGAGATCCCCTTCGACACGATGGTGCTGCGGGTGTTCCGGCCGAGATGCACCATCTTCGTCCCGGTGTCGGCCTGCTGGCGGTTGTTGGTCACCGCGACCGAGTAGAACTCGCCGACGGAGTTGTCGCCCTGCAGGATGCAGCTCGGGTACTTCCAGGTGATCGCCGAGCCGGTCTCGACCTGGGTCCAGGTCACCTTGGCGTTGGTGAACGCCTTGCCCCGCTTGGTCACGAAGTTGTAGATCCCGCCCTTGCCGTCCTTGTCGCCGGGATACCAGTTCTGGACGGTCGAGTACTTGATGGTCGCGTCGTCGAGGGCCACCAGCTCGACCACCGCGGCGTGGAGCTGGTTCTCGTCGCGCCGCGGCGCCGTGCAGCCCTCCAGATAGCTCACCTCCGCCCCCGCGTCGGCCACGAGCAGGGTCCGCTCGAACTGGCCGGTGTTGGCGGCGTTGATGCGGAAGTAGGTCGAGAGCTCCATCGGGCACTTCACGCCCTTCGGGACGTACGCGAACGACCCGTCGCTGAACACCGCCGAGTTGAGAGCGGCGAAGAAGTTGTCGGTGTGCGGCACGACGGTGCCCAGGTACTTGCGGACCAGATCGGGATGGTCGCGCACCGCCTCGGAGAACGAGCAGAAGATGATGCCGAGGCCGGCCAGCGTGTCCTTGAACGTGGTCGCGACCGACACGCTGTCGAAGACCGCGTCGACGGCCACCCCGGACAGGCGCTTCTGTTCGTCGAGCGAGATGCCCAGCTTGTCGAACGTGGCGCGGATCTCGGGGTCCACCTCGTCGAGGCTCTCGAGCCGCGGCTGCTTCCGGGGCGCCGCGTAGTAGCTGATGGCCTGGTAGTCGACGGGCGGATAGCGCACGTTGTGCCACGCCGGCTCGGTCATCTTCGACCAGACCCGGAAGGCGTTCAGGCGCCAGTCGAGCAGCCACCCGGGCTCGTCCTTCTTGGCCGAAATCAGCTCGATGACCCCCTCGTCGAGGCCGACCGGAATCGACTCGGTCTCGACGTCGGTGACGAACCCGTACTTGTATTCCTGCTGCGCAAGCCGTTCGACGGTCTCGATGGCGGTGCTCATGACGCTCCCTGCACGTGACCGGCACGGGGTTCCGGCGCGCCGCGGCGGCCCCCGCCGGCCGACGGCATCGACGGCCTCGTCAACCCCGGCCGGCGATTGCCGAATCGGATTGGCGACCAAAACGGTCGCATATCAACATACCACGGGGCGGGACCGGGGGGCAACGCCGGGCGGGCGCCTCTGGAACCGGCTGACGGCGAGGCCGACCGCCACGACCGCGGCGGTGCCGACCACGTTGTTCCAGAGGAACGACACGTCGGCGGCGCTCTCGACCAGGGCGACCGACGCCATGCCCGCGAACAGCCCCAGGAAGGCGCCGTCGGCGGTGGCCCGGGGGAACCCGATCGCCAGCACGAACACCCCCAGGAGCGACCCGTAGAAGTACGACCCGACCTGGTTGACGACCTCGATCAGCGACCCCAGGTTGACCGCGAACACCGCGAACACGGTCGCCACGACACCCCACAGGGCGGTCGCCAGCTTCGACACCCGCAGGTAGTGGCGGTCGGCCGCCCCGCGGTTCAGGTACCGCCGGTAGAAGTCGATGACGGTGGTGGTGGACAGCGCGGCCAGTTCGGCCGCGGCGCTCGACATCGCCGCCGCGAAGATGGCCGCGATCAGCAGGCCCACGAGCCCCACCGGCAGGTGCGTGACGATGAAGGTCGGGAACACGTAGTTGACGTCGGCGTACTCCGCGCCGGTGGCGTCCTCCACCAGCCCCGCCGCCCGATCGCGCACGTCCGCGACCCGGCGCTGGCTGGCCTCGAACGCGGCCCGGGCCCCGGCTTCGGCCGCCGCGCCGGGGCCCCGGCGGGCCGCGAGCACCTCGCCGGCGGCGGCGCGCCGCGCCGCGAACGCCGCCGCGAACTCCCCCTCCAGCTCCGCGTACTCGGCCGACCGGGGTCCCGTACGCGCGGCGGCGTCGCCGGCCGGGTCGAAGAGCATCGGCGGCGCATCGAACAGGTGGAAGACGAACACGAGCACGCCGGTCAGCAGAATCAGCGCCTGCAGCGGAATCTTCCAGTACGCGCTCATCAGCAGCGACCGGCGGGCGGCGTCGACCGAATCGGCGGTCAGGTGGCGCTGCACCTGGCTCTGGTCGCACCCGAAGTACCCGAGCATGAGGAACAGCCCGCCCAGCAGGCCCGACCAGAACGTGTAGGTCTCGCCCGGGTCCGGCGTGAAGTCGATGGCGGTCAGCCTCCGGGCGGCGCCGGCCAGGTGCATCGCGTCGCCGAGGCCGACCCCGCCCGGCAACCCCAGGACGAGGGCCGCGACCACCGCGGCGAGGCCGCCGACGATGACGACCATCTGCTTGACGTCGGCCCACGCGACCGCCTGCACCCCGCCCAGCATCGTGTAGCAGGTCGTGGGCACGCCGATGGCGAGGGCGGTGAGGGTCAGGTTCCAGCCCAGCACCACCGAGAGCACCACCGCCGGCGCGGAGATGATCACCCCCACCGCCAACCCGCGCGAGACGAGGAAGATCAGGCTGGTCAGGGCCCGGGTCTTCCGGTCGAACCGGCGTTCCAGGTACTCGTAGGCGGTGAACACCCGGGCCCGGTAGAGGAAGGGGACCAGGGTCACCGACAGGACGATCATCGCCAGCGGGAGGCCGAAGTACATCTGCACCAGCCGCAGGCCGTCGGCGTAGCCCTGCCCGGTGGTGCCGACGAGGGTGATCGCGCTCATCTGGGTCGCCATCACCGACAGCCCGACCGCCCACCACGGCAGCGACCGGCCGGCGAGGAAGTACCCCTCGACCGCGTCGGTCCCCCGGGACCGCTTCAGCCCGTCGTACAGGACCCACGCGAGGTAGCCGCCGATGATCAGCCAGTCGAGGGGATGCATGGGAAGGCGGCGCGGCTCCTGCCGGTCAGCTAGCCCGAAAAATGGCGCGAGAAGAGCCACAACGCCGCGAGCACGAGCGCCTCGACGGCCATCACCGCGGCGAAGGCGGCGGCGAGGGGCTCGTCCCCGCGCGTATCGAGCAGCCGCGGGCGGTCTTCGGGCGGCAGGGTCATGGGGTCGGCCTCGGAAGCAGTATACCCGCCGGCGACCGGGCGGCGCCCCGGCGGCGACGGCAGTGCGGACGGACACGGCGGCGCGGCGTCACGGGCCGCCGGGCAAGGTCGCACGGGCCGGACGGGCACGGCGGCGCGGCGTCACGGGCCGCCGGGCAGGGTTGCACGGGCGGCGCGGCGTCGATAGAATTGCGCGGGCGTCGGACGTTCGTGAAGCGATGCGCGTGGGCAGAGGGGAGGGATTCTCGTCCCCCCGGCCCGGCCTCGCCGCCGCTGCCGCCCGGTCCGAATCACGCCGGGAATCGCGAAGGTCGGCCTGCGCCGTCGAGGGTCCCCGGCGAGCGCCCGACCCGGTCGCGGCGCCGCCTCGCGCCCGGCCGGCGCCGCCGACGGCCGGATCGCCCGCGCAGGTCCAGAAAGGAGTCACGACGTTGGAGAACGTGACCACCGCCGAACACGCCGCGCATGCCGCGCACGCCCACGACGAACACGAGCTGAGCTTTCTGCGGACGTACGTCTTCTCGGTCGACCACAAGGTGATCGGCATCCAGTACGCGATCACCGCCATGCTCTTCCTGCTGTTCGGCTTCTCCCTGATGATGATCATGCGGTGGCAGCTCGCCTTCCCGGGCGCGCCGATCCCGATCATCGGCAACTTCCTGGGGCAGGCGAACGCGCCGGGCGGCATCATGCTGCCCGAGTTCTACAACCAGCTCGGGGCCATGCACGGCACCATCATGGTGTTCCTCGGAGTGGTGCCGCTGGCCGTCGGGGGCTTCGGCAACTACGTGCTGCCGCTGCAGATAGGCGCTCCCGACATGGCGTTCCCGCGGCTGAACATGGCCAGCTACTGGGCGTTCTTCCTGGGCGGCGTCGTCATGTTCGCCAGCTTCTTCGTGCCGGGCGGGGCCGCGAACTCGGGCTGGACCTCCTACGCGCCGCTGTCGGTCATCGCGCTCGAAGGGCAGACCTGGTGGCTGATCGGGATGATCTTCCTGATCACCTCCTCGCTGCTGGGCTCGATCAACTTCATCGTCACGACCCTTCAGCTCCGGGCCCCCGGCCTGAGCTTCATGCGGCTGCCCTTCTTCGTGTGGGCCCAGCTCGTCACCTCGTTCCTGCTCCTGCTGGCGTTCCCGCCCCTCGAGGCGGCGGGGGTCCTCCAGCTCATGGACCGCGTGGCCGGAACCAGCTTCTTCATGCCGAGCGGGCTGGTCACCACCGAGGGGCCCCTCGACGTCAGCGGCGGCGGCAGCCCGCTGCTGTGGCAGCACCTGTTCTGGTTCCTGGCCCATCCCGAGGTCTACGTCCTGATACTGCCGGCGATGGGCATCGTCGCCGAGGTCCTCGCCAACAACACCCGGAAGCCGATCTGGGGCTACCGCGTGCTCGTGGCGTCGGTCGTCTTCCTCGGCTTCATGTCGTTCATCGTGTGGGCGCACCACATGTTCCTGACCGGCATGGGCACGGTGATGAGCGCCTTCTTCCAGACCACGACGATGATCATCTCGGTGCCGTCGGTGGTCATCCTGTCGGCGTTCTTCATCTCGTTGTACGGCGGGTCCATCCGCTACAACGTGCCGATGCTGTTCGCGCTGGCGTTCCTGCCGATGTTCGGCATCGGGGGCCTCACGGGACTGCCGCTGGGCCTGGCGGCGCCGGACCTGCACCTGCACGACACCTACTACGTGATCGGCCACTTCCACTACGTGGTGGCCCCCGGCACCATCTTCGCGCTCTTCGCCGGCATCTACTACTGGTACCCGAAAGCGACGGGCCGGGTGATGAACGAAATGCTCGGCAAGATCCACTTCTGGGGCTCGTTCATCTCCATCAACTGCGTGTTCATGCCGATGTTCATCACCGGGCTCGCGGGGGTGAACCGGCGGCTGTACGACGGCGGCATGCAGTACGCCCACGCCCAGGAGGTCATGGAGTGGAACGCCGTGATGTCCTACGGCGCCTGGGCCCTCGGGCTCTTCCAGATATTCTTCATCGTCAACTTCTTCTGGAGCATTCGGAACGGCAGGCAGGTCGACGGCAACCCGTGGCGGGCGACGACCCTCGAGTGGCAGGCCCCCTCGCCGCCGCCGCACGGCAACTTCACCACTCCGCCGGAGGCGCACCGGGGCCCCTACGAGTACAGCGTGCCCGGCGCTTCGACCGACTTCACGATGCAGGGACAGGCGTCCGGCGCGGCGCCCGCGCCCGCGAAGGTGTAACCAGGATGGAAATCCCGTATACCGTAGCCGAACGGCCGGACACCGGCTTGAACAACGTCAAGCTCGGCATCTGGCTGTTCCTGGCCTCCGAGGTGATGCTGTTCGGGGGGCTGTTCTCGACCTACGTCATCCTGCGGGTGGGCGGCGTGGACTGGCCGCTGGGGGCCGAGTACCTGAACATCCCGATCGGGGCCTTCAACACCGCGGTGCTCATCGCCTCGAGCGTGACGATGGTCATGTGCTTCGCGTCGCTGAAGCTCGGCGACTTCGCGAAGTACCGGAACTACATGGGCGCGACCATCCTGCTCGCGCTCACGTTCCTGGCCGTGAAGGGCTTCGAGTACTACGAGAAGGTGACGCACGACCACCTGCCGTCGCACAGCACCTTCCTGGCCATCTACTGGACGATGACCGGGCTGCACGCGCTGCACATCATCGGCGGCGTCGTCGTGAACGGCTACTTCTGGGGCCCCGGCAGCCGGATGTGGCGCGAGAAGCGGGAGATGTTCGAGAACCGGATCGAGGCGGCCGGCCTGTACTGGCACTTCGTCGACCTCGTCTGGATCTTCCTGTTCCCGGTGCTGTACCTGTTGTAGGGGAGTCGCGGGCCGGGGAGTCCGGCCGCCGTTCCCGGCCGGACTCCCCGGACGTTGCGGAGGCGTCATGAGCGGAAGCGTTGAAGAAACCAGGAAGCACATCGACATCTATCTGAAGGTCGCCGGGGCGCTGGCGGTCCTCACGGTGGTGACCGTCCTCGCCTCGTACATCGACGTGGCGGTGCCGCTGGCCATCATCATCGCGGTCATCATCGCCACCGCCAAGGGCTCGCTGGTCGCGAGCTACTTCATGCATCTGGTCGACGAGCGGAGCCGGGCCCTCGGCATCACGCTGGTCCTGACCGTGGTCTTCTGGCTGGTGCTCATGCTCGTCCCGATCCTGACCGTCTCGGACACCTACGGCGTCCACAAGCCGCTGCCGAACGCGAACGCGGCGCACGCGGAGGACGAGGCGCACTGATGTCGCTGCGCGCCTTCCACGTCGTCTTCGTCGTCGCGTCGATCGCCCTGACGCTGGCGATGGCCGTGTGGGGCGGCGTGACGTGGGGCGGCGGCCGCGGCTCCGGCTGGCATCTCGCCGCCGCCGCCGGGTCGCTGCTGGCGGCGGGGCTGCTGGCGTACTACGCGGTGCGGTTCGTTCGGAAGACGCGCGAAATGGGGCTGCGGTGAGCCGGTGCGAGGTGCGGAGATGCCGAGAACGTTGCGACACGTGCTGCGGACGATGGCGGTGACGGCGGGCCTCGTGCTGGCCGCGCCGGGGACGGGATGGGCCTGTCCGGTCTGCTTCGGCGACCCGAACTCGTCGATGGCGATCGGCGCGAGCTGGGGCATCGCGCTGCTGCTCGGCATCACCGGCGGCGTGCTGGCCGCCTTCGCGAGCTTTTTCCTCTATCTGTTGAAGCGATCCAGGATGGCGATCGGCGAGCGCGTCGATCTGGCCCCGTCGTCGCAGACCGGGAGCCCTTCGTAACCCCGCGGCCGCGGGGTTCCACGACGGGCCGGGAGTGTATCGATGCAGGAATTTCTCGGGTTGCCGCTGCAGGCGGCGGCGCACGCGGCGGAGATCGACCGGATCATCGTCATCGTCCACTGGCTCATGGCCGTGCTGTTCGTCGGCTGGGGGGCGTTCTTCGTCTACACGCTGATCCGCTTCCGCGCCTCGGCGAATCCCAAGGCCGACTACGCCGGCGTCAAGAGCCACACGTCGAGCTACCTCGAGGTCGGCGTGGCCGTCGTCGAGGCGGTCATCCTGCTGTTCTTCGCCATCCCCGCGTGGACGGTGCGCGTCAACGCGTTCCCGCCGGAGGACGGCGCGACGGTGGTGCACGTCGTCGCGAAGCAGTTCGAATGGCACTCCATCTATCCCGGCCCCGACGGTGCGTTCGGGCGCCGCGACGCAAGCCTGATCACCCCGACCAACGCGGTGGGCCTGGACCGTAGCGACCCGGCCGGGGCCGACGACGTCCACACCATCAACCAGCTCAACCTGCCGGTCGACGAGCCGGTCATCGTGTACCTGTCCAGCCTCGACGTCATCCACAGCTTCGCGATCCCCCAGATGCGGGTGAAGCAGGATGCGATACCGGGCATGGAGATCCCGGTCTGGTGGGTGCCGACGGTCGCCGGCGACTACGAGGTCAACTGCTCGCAGCTCTGCGGCCTCGGCCACTACCGGATGCGCGGGTTCGTGACCATCCAGAGCCGCGCCGACTTCGACGATTTCCTCGCGACCGAGGGCGCCCGCATCGCGCCCGCGGCCGACTGACTTCGGCGAAACGTCGACAGCGGCGCCGGCGCGGGGGGCCGGCGCCGCCCGCGCCTTCCGCCGGCCGGGTTTGAGATGGGCCGGACCTCCAGCCCCTCCCTCACCGTGCCCGGTCCAGCTCGTCGCGGACGATTTCCTCGAACGTCTCGTACGGGGCGGCGCCCATCACCGCGCGGCCGTTGATGAACACGGTGGGCGTCGACTGCACGCCGAGCGCCTGTCCGTACTGCAGGTCGGCGTTCACCTGCTCGGCGAAGCGGCCGCTGTCGAGGCAGGCGTCGAAGGCCGCCTGGTCCATTCCGAGCGCGCCGGCGTGGCGCTTCAGGTCGTCCACTTCCAGCGCGTCCTGCTGCGAGAACATCACGTCGTGCAGTTCCCAGAACCTTCCCTGCGCATGGGCGCAGAGGCCGGCCTCGGCGGCCTTGAACGCCTGGGCGTGGTTGGGCAGCGGATAGTCCTTGAAGACCAGCCGCACCTCGTCGCCGAACTCCGCCTTCAGGCGGTCGAGGGCGCCGGTCAGCCGCTGGCAGAACGGACACTGGAAGTCCGAGAACTCGACGATCTCGACCGGCGCGCCGGCGGGACCCCGGGCCGGGTCGTCCTCGCCGATCTCGACGGCGGTACGGGGCGGGTCGAGCTCCACCCGGACGTCGTCGGCGCCGGCCCGCAGATCGGCCATGTAGGCATGAAGCGCCTGCATCGGCCGCTGCTGGGCGAGGAACGCCCGGATCTGCGGCGCCATCTCCTCCTCGGTCATGTCGGGGAAGGCGCGCCGGTTCCGCTCGTATACGCGGGCGACGTCCTCGTCGGTGATCGGCAGCGTCCTCGCGGGCAGCTCCCGGGCCAGCAGCTCGTCGCGCGACGTGCCCCGCGAAACGGCTTCCCGCTCGATGAGGATCTCGCCGATGACGACGTCGAGAGTGCGCTTGCGGGTCTCGTACAGCTCCTGCAGCATGCGCATGCGCGAGGCCGCGTCGTTGCTCCGCCAGGCCTCGTCGAGCTCGGCCATGGTGATCGCCCGGTCGCCGACGCGCCCCACCACCGGGCCGTCCGACTGGGCGTGCGTCGCGGCGCCGCAGGCCGCCGAGACCAGGAGGACCGCGCCCGGAACGCAAAGCCGCTGGAACATGGGAAGATACCTTTCGTCTGTCTGCGTGTCCGTGCCGAACCCGCGTCACGCGGGCCCGGCGAGAGGCTCCCGCGCCGCGGAGCGTCGCGGAGACGGCCGGCGCCGCGGGTCCGGCGCGAAGCTGCCGGCCGTTCGGGAGGAGCAGGCCACTTTATCATGATCCCCGGACCGCGGCCGGGGCGTCTTCGCACGACCGGATACCCGGACCCGCGAGCCGCCGGACGCGCTCGACGACCATGGCGACCAACCGCATCCGAACCCGTCCGCCGCGCGCCGGCCGCCGCGGCCCGTCTCCCCCGGTTCTCGTCACCGACGTCTCGGGCTTCGTCGAAGACGCGGCCCGTTACCCCGGCGGCCATGCGCCGGCGGCGACGTTTCCGCGCGACGAGGCGGAATGCGCCGCGGTCGTGCGCGGGGCCGCCCGCGTGCTGCCCGTCGGCGCGCAGTCGTCGCTGACGGGAGGCGCGACCCCGATGGGCGATCTGGTGCTGAGCACGTCGCGGATGAACGCCGTCGAGGACCTGGCGGACACCCGCGTCACCGTGCAGCCGGGGGTGGTCCTGACCGCCCTGCGCGAGACCCTCGACGCCGCCGGCCGGTCGTACCCGCCGACGCCCACGTTCGAGGGGGCGACGGTCGGCGGGGTGGTGGCGACGAACGCGGCCGGCGCGGCGACGTTCAAGTACGGCACGACGCGGGACTGGGTCCGCGGCCTGACGGTGCTGCTCGCCTCGGGCGAGATGCTCGACCTCGAGCGGGGGCAGGTGCGCGCCGCGGACGGCCGGTTCGTCATCGACACGCCGCGCGGGGCCGTGGTGGTGCCGGCGCCGACGTACGACCTGCCTGACGTTCCCAAGCGCGCGGCCGGGTACCATGCCGCCCCCGACCTGGACCTCATCGACCTGTTCGTGGGCTCGGAGGGCACGCTGGGCGTGGTGACCTCGGTCACCCTCGACGTCCTGCCCCGGCGCCCGGCCGTCTGCACCGTGCTCGTCGCCCTCGACGACGAGAAGCAGGCGGTGGCGCTCGCGGCCCGGCTCCGCGACGCGTCGCTCGACGCCCGCCGCCGGGCCGACCCGGCCGGGCTCGACGTCGTCGCCATCGAGTATCTGGACCGGCGCTCGCTCGAGCTGGTCCGCACCGACGGGGCCGGCGGGCGCCGGCGCGCCGCGGTTCCGGAAACCGCGGGCGCGATCGTCCTGCTGCAGATCGAACTGCCCCCGGACACCACCGCGGCCGAGGCGCACGACGAAATCGGCCGCGCGTCGGCGCCGGGGCCGGCCGCCGGCCCCATCGCCTGCCTCTGCCGCCTGCTCGACGCCGAAGGACTTCTCGACCGCACCGCGCTCGCGGCCCCCGGCGAGACGACCCGGACGGCCGAGCTGCTCGCCCTCCGGGAAGCGGCGCCGGAAGCGGTCAACCGGCAGGTGGCCGCCGCCAAGCGCACCATCGACGAGGCCATCGAGAAGACCGCCGCCGACATGATCGTGCCCTTCCCGCGGCTCGCCGACTGCGTCCGCCTGTTCCGGACCGCGTTCGAGGCGCGCGGCCTCGACCACGCGGTCTGGGGGCACCTGTCCGACGCCAACCTGCACCCCAACGTCCTCCCCCGCTCGGCGGACGACGTGCGGGCGGGGAAGGAAGCGATCCTGGCGTGCGGGCGGGAGGTCGTCCGGCTCGGCGGTTGCCCCCTCGCCGAGCACGGGGTGGGCCGCAACCCCGTCAAGCAGGCGCTGCTGCGGCTGCTCCACGGCTCCGCGGGCATCGAGCGGATGCGGGCGGTGAAGCGCGCGCTCGACCCGGAGAACAAGCTGGCCCCCGGGGTGCTGTTCCCGGCCGCGGCCGGCGGGAAGGCATCGGCATGAACCCCCTGTTCCTCGCCCACTGGCTGACGACCGCCGCCGCCCTCGCGGTGACCGCCGTCGTCCTGCCCGGCGTCCGGGTCGACGGCCTGTTCTCCCTCGCCCTCGCCGCCCTCGTCCTCGGGTTCGTGAACGCCGTCGTACGGCCCCTGCTGCTCCTGCTGACGCTGCCGTTCACGGTGCTGACGCTGGGGTTGTTCTACTTCGTCGTCAACGGACTCGCGTTCGCACTGGCCGCGTTCCTCGTCCCCGGGTTCGGCGTCGCGTCGTTCTTCTCGGCGGTGCTCGGGGCGATGGCCGTCGGGCTGGTTTCGTGGTTCATCGGGGGCCTCACCGGCGCGCGGCCCCGCGCGCGAGGCTCGGTGGTGATCGACGTCCGGCGGGGCCGCGACGGGCGGTGGAGCGACTGAGCGCCCCTTGCCGGTCAGCGCCCCAGCAGGTGGCGCAGGGCCCCCTCCAGGTCGGGGTGGCCGAACTCGAACCCCGTCTTCAGCAGCCGGGACGGCTCGACGCGGGCGCCGCCGAGGAGCAGCGCGTCCGCCATCTCGCCGAACGCGAGGCGGGCGCCGAAGGCGGGCATCGGCAGGACCGTCGGCCGCCGGAGCACCCGGCCCAGCGTCTTCGTGAACTCCGCGTTGGTGACCGGGTGCGGCGCGACGGCGTTCACCGGCCCCTCCAGCCCGTCGGCGCCGGCCGCGTGCAGCACGGCGCCCGCCACGTCGTCGAGGGCGATCCAGCTCATGAACTGCCGGCCCGAACCGATGACCCCGCCCACCCCCAGCCGGAACGGCAGCAGCATCTGCCCCAGCGCCCCCCCGGCCGGGGTGAGCACGATGCCGATCCGCAGATGGACCACGCGGATCCCCGCCTCGCGCGCGGGCGCCGCCGCGTCCTCCCATTCCTGACACACGTCGGCGAGGAACCCGCTTCCCGCCGGGGACGATTCGTCGAGCCGCTCGTCGCCGCGGTCGCCGTAGAACCCGACGGCGGAGGCGGCGACCAGGAACGCCGGACGCGGGTCGAGGCCGGCCAGCCCCTCGCACAGCCGGCGCGTGCCCTCGACCCGGCTGTCGCGGATGCGCGCCTTGCGCGCGGCGTTCCAGCGCCCGCCGGCGATGTTCTCGCCGGCCAGATGGACCACCGCGTCCAGGGGCCCGCCGGCGGCCACCTGCCCCGTCGCCGGGTCCCAGCCCGGCGGCCCCGCGGCCGATGCGGGCCCGCGCCGCAGCCCCACCGCCTCGTGCCCCGCGTTCGCGAGGACGGGAAGCAACGCCGATCCCACGAGTCCGCTGGCGCCGGTGACCCCAATCCGCATCTGCTCTCCTCCCTGCCGGCGGCGCAAGGGCGCAGCGCCGGGCGCACGTCAATAAAGGTGACGCCCCCGCTGGGGCCTCCGCCCGGCTGGTTCTCGCGGTGTCCGTACCCGTTCGGCGGGCCTGAAACCGGGACGACACGGCATCAATAATCGACAACCCTGACCGCCAGCGGACACTCGCCTCACGATCCGACGTGCGCTCAAGCGCCGCGACCGGTGGCGATCGTCCCCCGCACCCGGTACAATCGACGGCCCGATGTCACGATATCAACTCTCCCGAATCGTTGCGACCCTCGTCGTCCTCCTGTCCGGCGGCCCCGGTGCGGCGCAGGCGCAGCCGGAGGCCGAGCCCGGCTACCGCGCGCCCCGCACGCCCGACGGCCAGCCCGACATCTCCGGCATCTGGACCAACGACACCCTGACCCCCCTCGAACGGCCGCGCGCGCTCGGCGACAAGGCGTTCTACACCCCCGAGGAGGCGGCGGCCGTCGAACGCCGCGGCGCCGCGGCGCGCGACGGCGACAACGCCCCCGGCCGGCGCCGGACCCGCGCGGGCGCCTCGCTCGACCGCGGCTACAACTTCTTCTGGTTCGACCCGCGCGACCACGTCGTGCCCACGCGCCGCACGGCGCTGGTGACCGACCCGGCGAACGGGCGCGTCCCGACCCGGCCCGACGCCGAGGCGCGCGCGCGCCGGCTGGTCGCGGACCGGAGCGCGACGTACCTGAACATGAGCCCGTACAGCCGCTGCATCACGCGCGGCATGCCGGGGTCGATGATCCCGAACGCCTACAACACCGGCAACCAGATCTTCCAGGTTCCCGGCTACGTGATCATCGTCCACGAGATGGTCCGCGAACCGCGCATCATCCCCCTCGACGGCCGCCCGCACGTCGACCCGCGGATTCGGCAGTGGATGGGAGACGCCCGCGGGCGCTGGGAAGGCGAGACGCTCGTCGTCGAGACCACCCGCTTCACCGAAAAGGGCTGGATCACCCCGAACCAGAACGCGGGGCGCATGCACGGCGTCCCCGTCAGCCGGGAACTGAAGCTGGTCGAGCGCTTCACCCGCGTCGCCGAGGACGCGCTCGACTGGCGGGTCCGCGTCGAAGACCCGCCCGTCTACGCGCAGCCCTGGACCCTGGAGCTGCCCCTCAAGCGGGACATGAGCTACACCCTCTACGAGTACGCCTGCCACGAGGGCAACCGGGCGGTGGGCAACATCCTGGGCGCCGCGCGCGTCCTGGAACGCCGGCGGTGAAGGCCCCGCTGCATTCGAGCGGCCCCCATTCCCCGCCTGACGGCGTCGTTCATCGGTTGAAAATGCCCGATATGCGCCCTCCTCACGCCTGGTCAGGCGGGCGTTCCTCGCCGCTGGACGTTCTCCGTCCGCCGGCGCCCTCGGCGTTGGCTGGCGCTCGTCGGGCGCGGTGCGACGCCGTGGATCCCACCACGGACCCGAGGAGCACCGGCAGGCCCGGCCCGGGAACGGGAGACGAACCCGGCCGTTGACGCCCGCCGGACACCTGGGCCCGCGGCTCGGTCGACCAGCGCCGTGTCAGACCGCGGGCGCCGCGGCGCCGCCTCGCCGGACGCCGGGCCGGCGGCTCAGTCGACCAGCGCCGTGTCGGGGAACTGGGCGTACCAGCCGAACCAGAAGGCGCGGTGGGCGGAGACGCGGGAACGCCGCACGTCCGGGTCGTCCTCCCGCACCAGCCCGTCCTCGGTGACCCGCCACGCCCGGCCGGCCGCGTCGACCACCCGCCCGGGGCCGAGCCGCCGCGCGAAGCGGACGTCCCCGGCGTCGTACACCCGGTTCGCGCCCGCCGCGTTCGTCACCACCACGAGGCGGCGTCCCGCGAGTTCGTGGTGCCAGACCGGGTTCCGAGCCAGGAAGCGGGCGGTGACCGCCAGCCGCGCCGGGGCGCCGTCCTGCGCGGGGTCGTCGAGCTGCAGCACCAGCACCTCCTCCTTGTTCGGCAGGCGGTCGTCGGTGCGCGAGACCGGGAACATCAGGTCGTCGGCGCCGAAGTAGCCGCGGTACGCCGCCCCCTCCGAGTAGTCGCGCCGGTGGCCGGTGTCGAGCGACAGGACGGTCGTCGACGGATGCCGGCGCCGCCACGCGCCCCAGGTCGTCGTCACCACCGCGCGCGGGGTCAGCCGCAGCCCGCTGCCCACGAGCTCGCCGACCACCGGCGCCCCTTCGAACGTGTTCCACAGGCTCCTGGTCTCGTGGTCGAACATCAGCTTGTTCGAGCGGTAGAGGAGACCGCTCGTGCCGAACTTCAGGCGCCGGCCGCCCGCCGTGCTCTCGAACGGAATCACCGTCCCGCACAGGGTGCAGTAGACGATGGTCAGCTCGACCCCGCCGACGCGGTCGAGGGCCATCTCGTGCCACGCGAGAATGCGCTTCGGATAGGCCCGCGCCTCGCCGCCGATCGCGACGCCGAAGACGACGTGGTCGTCCTCGAGATAGTCGGCGCCGGCGGCGTCGAGCCGCGCGGGGTACTCCAGGGGCGGGATGCCGTTCACCGCGACGCCGCCCCACTCGATTTCGTCCAGCCGGATGCGCGACGCCACCCCGCGGGGGAAGAACCCGGCGAAGCGCGGGTCGATCCGGCGGTACCAGAGGCCCTTGAAGAACCCGTGGTCGGGATGCGGCTCGTACGGCCGCGCCCACATCCACCGCTGCCACGCCTGCAGGTCGGCGCCGAGCCGCTGGCCGGTCTGCTCTTCGAGGAACCCGACGAGGGTGAAGAAGCGGGCGAACCCCTGCAGGTTGGGCGGACGCTGCAGCCACGCCATGTCCCAGACGATGCCCGCGTAGCCGTCCCGCCACCGGTCGCCGATCTGCCGCAGGGCGTACTCGGCCTCCTCCGGCTCTCCCGCGCCGGCCTGAAGGAACAACCGGATGTCGGGATGCCCGCCCTCCGCCGCCGGCTGCGCCGGGGCGCCGGCGGCGGCGAGGACGATCAGCCATCCCGCGCCCGCCGGCGCGCGAAGCAGCTTCGTCATGGGGTCACCGCCCGGGAAACGGGCCGCGGGTCGATCGCGGCCGGACGCGGCCAGTCTACACCGGACGCGGCAGGCGGGGGACGCCGGGACGGGGTGGGCGACGTCGAACTGCCGCCCGCCAGGTCCGCTCCGGACGCGGAGGGCGGGGGACGCCGGGTGGGGAACCGACGGACAGGCTCGCTCGGACCGTCACCCGGTCCGCACCGGCCCGCGGCGGGCGCGGGACGCCGGGAGACCCGACGGGGCCGAACCGTTGTACGATCCCCCGCGCCCGGCCCGGCGGACCGGGCGCGGAAGACCCGTTCCCGGGACAGGGAGGTTCGCCATGCGCCGGTCGTTCTCGTTCCTCGCGATGCCGCTGCCCGCGCCATCGGCATGAACACCGGCGAGCACGCGTGGCGGGCGCCTGCGACAAGACCGACGGCGCGGAGCTCGTCTCGGCGGACCTGACGTCGGGGGCCATCGGCGCTCCGATGACCTGCCAGGTCGATGGCCTGCAGCACGTCGCGCTGACCGTCGGCGGCGGCCCGAGGTTCGTCGCCTTCGCGCTCCCGGCGGAGGAGCGACGGCCGCGGGGCACGACGGGAGTGGCTGGGAGGCAGGGATTCGAACCCCGATTCCACGGTCCAGAGCCGCGTGTCCTACCATTGAACGACCTCCCAGCAATGGCAGGGGACTTCCATTATACCGCGTCCTCGGGCCGCGGGACCGCGGGGAGCCGCGATGCCCGCCGCGCCCGCCCGCGCGCCGGCCCCGCCGTCCGTGGTCAGAGACGGTTCAACTGGAACCCCTCCAGCGCCGCGGCCTCCGCCAGCCCCTCGCGCGCCCGGGCCGCGGTCGCGGGGTCGGGGTCGAGGGCCAGGGCCTCGCGCAGGTGCCGGGAGGCGGCGGCCGGCGCGCCGAAGGTGCGCAACTGGAGCAGTCCGGCCGCGAGATGGGCCTCGGCGGCCGTGGAAGACACCGGATGATCGCGGACGTGCTGCTGAAACAGGGCGAGGGCCGCGTGGGGATGCCCGCGGGCGGCCATCCACGTCCCGAGCATCAGCGAGTGGCGCTCGTCGAGGAGCCGCCGGGTCTCGGCCGACGACAACCGCACGTATCGCCGGGCCGCGTTCTCGTAGTCTCCGTCCTCGATGAGGGCGGCGAGGCTGCCGGGCGGCGGAGAGACGGCGCCGCGGCCGACCGGCGCGGCGCGCGCGGACCGCGACCGGCGGTCGACGGACCACGCCAGCGCCAGCCCGACGAGGAACCCGCCGAGATGCGCGCCGTGGGCGGCGCCCCCGCCCCAGGCCCCCGCCCCCGTCAGGAAGGGAAGCAGGTTCTGGACGAGCACGAAGAAGCCGAGCACCGCCCGCGCAGGGATGCGCACGACGTTCATGAAGAACGGGAACAGCATCACCCAGACCCGGACGCGGTTGCGGGGGAACCAGACGAAGTAGAGGCCGGCGACGCCGAAGATGGCGCCCGACGCCCCGAGCAGGGGCAGGGTCGACCGGCCGGCCACCATGGTCTGGATCGCGGTCGCCGCGACCCCCGTCCCGACGTAGGCGGCGAGGAACCGGACCCGGCCGAGCCGATGCTCGACGTTGTCGCCGCAGATCCAGAGGAACAGCATGTTGCCGGCGAGATGGAGGAGTCCGGCATGCAGGAACATCGCGGTGAAGAGCGTCGCCGCGCGCGGCTCGACGCCCCTGAACCCCCACTCGAAGACGAACAGGTCGTATCCGGTGAGCTGCAGGTACATCGCGGCGACGTCGCGCCGCGAGACCGGTCCGGGGAGGGCCTCGACCCAGGCCGCGAGATACGCCTGGACCGCCGGGTCGGCCCACTCGGGCCGCACGAAGCCGAGCGGCAGCGTAATGAAGACGTAGGCGGCGCAGTTGGCGAGAACGAGGCCGTACGTCACCACCGGCGCATCGGGCGGGTTGGGCTCGTCGCCCAGCGGCAGCACGAACATGGCTTCGCGCCGATTCTACCTGTCCCGAAGGGACCGGCCGTCACGGCTCCCCCCGCCGCCGGCCCGGCGATGACGGGCGCAGCAACGCGGGGTCTTGCCGCAGCCGTTCCCGGCGCGGCCGGCCCCGCCGCCACGCGTCCGGCCCCGGCCGAGCGCCACGACGTTCCGCCGCGCCGCGAGCCGTACGTGCCCCGCGGGACCGCCGGTCTTCGGCCGCACCGGCCCGGAGCCGCGGCATGACGCCGTCTCCGGCCGGACACCGGCGGAAACGGCTGACGCGGGCGCGCCTGCTCGAAGGGGTTGCGGCGCTCGCCGCCGCCGACCCGCAGCTCGGCCGCGTGGTCTCGCGCTTCGGCCCCCCGCCCTTGTGGACGCGCCGGCCCGGATACGCCGCCCTCGTGCAGATCGTGCTCGAGCAGCAGGTGTCCCTCGCGTCGGGCCGGACCGCCTTCGCCCGGCTGCGCGAGGCCTGCGGCGGCGAGGTCGCGGCCGAGCGCGTGGCCGGCCTGGCCGCGCCCGTCCTCCAGGCGGCGGGCGTGAGCCGTCGGAAGGCGAGCTACTGCCAGGGCATCGCCCGCCGCATCCTCGACGGCCGTCTCGACCTGAAAGCGCTGGGCCGGGCGGACGACGACACGGTGCGCGAACGGCTGACGGCCATTCGCGGCATCGGACCGTGGACCGCGAACATCTATCTGATGACCGCGCTGGGCCGCCCGGACGTCTGGCCGGACGGCGACCTCGCGCTGGCCGCGGCGGCGCAGCAGGTCAAGAATCTGCGGGAACGGCCGGACGCCCGCCGGCTGCGCGAGATGGCGGCGGGATGGTCGCCGTGGCGGACGGTCGCCGCCCGCATCCTGTGGCACCACTACCTGTCGGAACGGGCCGCGGCCGCGGGATGAGCCCCGATCCGGCGGCCGACGGAACCACAAGGGTGGAGAATCAGCCGTCAGGCGGCTACCGCCCCCCAATCCGCCTGACGGCAGCGTGGACGCCGCCCGGATACACGGCCGGCGGCGGACAGCGCGGCCCGGCGACGTCCGCCGAACCCGAAGCTCGCCACTGGACCGACCGCCCCTCCAGGAGTCCGGCGCCGCGCCCGGGCGCAGACGCGCGGCCAAGCCGGGGCCCGTCGGACCGCGGCGCGATCGCCGCGGACGAAGGCGACGCGCAGGGTGGCCAGCGGCCGGCCGCCGCGGACCCGCCGGGCCGCGGCGCGATTCGCGGCGGCTACTGGGTGACGCCGGCGCCGCGATAGCTGAGCGAGACGTCGTACTCCAGGATCGTGCGTTCGACGCTGGTGATGACGCCGGCCAGCTCGTCCAGGGCGCGGGCGGCGTCGGCGTCGCCGAAGGCCCGGAGAATGCCGCCCCGGGACAGCTCGGCATAGCTGCGCAGGTTCTCGACGATCTGCCAGACCACCGGCCCCGGCCCGAACTGGCGATGGTAGATGCCGAAGATCACCCCGGCGGCCCGGAAGTTCTCGATGTTGTTCTGCAGGAACGCCTCGAACGCCGGCGCGCGCCCCGGGGCGATCTCGAGGTTGGTGACCCGCGCGATGGGCAGCCCGCTGACGTCGTCGGATTCGACGCTGAGGTCGCCGCGGTAAAGCACCGCGTAGCTCTGGCGCGAGTCGGTGTACTCGCGCAGCTTCCCGAGCACCCGGTCGAGTTGCCGGGCACTGAGGGCCCGGGCCAGCGGTCCGCCCGCGTCCAGGCCCGCGAAGCCGGACAGCGGATGCACGAAGAGACGCTCGTAGATCGATCCGAACTCGCCGGTCACCCACGCCGAGCGCCACGGCACCCCCGCCCGTTGCAGGGCCGGGTTGATCTCCTCCAGATAGAGCTCGTTGAAGTCGTCCAGCCGGTCCGGCTTGACCTGCACGATGTCGACTTCGTACCACACCCCGTCCTGCGCCCCGACCCCCGACGCCGCCGCCAGCGCGCCGACCGCGACCGCGAGGCCCGCCGCCGTCCATCTCTGAAGCAGCTTCATCGTTCTCCTCCTCCGTTCCCGAACCGGGGTGCCGTGTTCACCGCACGGCGAAGTCGACGTGCGCCATCGCCGGCGGCACAGATCGCCGCCGCCCGAGACCGTTGCCGGCCATCAGCCGATACCGGCCCGGCTCGCCGAAGGCCACGGTGGTCAGCGTCTCGCCGCCGCTCACGTCCTCGAACGCGCGCGGGTGAGCCGAGGCCCCGCGTCCTTCCGCCGCCTGGAAGACCACCGTCCTGCCCCGCCATCCCGACGCGGCGGCTACCGGTCCCCGCGCCGAAGCGCCTGGAACCGGTCCCACAACGCGGCCCCGCCGACGTGCAGACCGTCTCCGGCCGCCACCGTCACCCCCAGCTCGAGATAGCGGTCGGAAGCCGGGTCCCAGGCTGGCCATGCCGGCAGCCCGGGGCCGTTGGGGTCGCCGGTGGCCGCGAACCGTACCCAGAAGGCCCGCATGGTCTCCGACAGCCCGGTGTCGACCTCGGTGAAGTCCCCGATGGGGGACAGCCCCAGCGGCCGTTCGCCCGGCTCGTCGTTCGTCGTCAGCGTCCCGAAGACGTACACGAGCTCGGCCGCGTGGTGCGCCCCCAGCGCCTCGCCCCAGGGGGTCGGGGGCACCCGCGTGAAATGATACATCCACACCGGCGCGACCGCCGACTGATGGCGGGCGTGGACGCGCACCGGCCCCGCGAAGTACAGGTCGTGGATGAGGCGGTCGAGCCCGTCGCGCACCGTCTCGTCCGTGACGGCGTAGTGGGCCAGCAGCTCTCCGGCGAAGTCCGCGGGGTACACCGACTCGACGTGCGCGGCGAACGCCTCGGCGCCGTCCATCGGGAACGCCCGCGTCATGAGCGACCCCTCGTTGCCGTTCATCCCCACCACGAGGGGAACGGGGTGCTGCCGGCCGGCGGCGTACATCGCCAGCGGATCGTCGGGAACGGCCCAGCCGTCGACGTTCGGAGCCCAGACGTGGCCGGTGCGCAGGAACGGGCTGCCCGCTCCGGCCGCGATCGCCGCGAGCACCTCGCCGGCGGGGGCCGCCCGCATCGCGGCCAGCGCCGCCGCCGGATCGAGATCCCCGGCGCCGAGCGCGGCCCCGACGGCCACGCCCTGCGCCTCGGCCGGCGTCAGGTCCGCGGCGTCCTCCCGCAACGGACGGTCCCAGCCGTGAATCCAGTTGCTCTGCGCGATGGCGCGGTGGAAGAGCCCCTTCGATTGCGGCATCACCATGACCGACATCACCGCGCCGGCGCCGGCCGACTCGCCGAAGATGGTCACGCGGCCGGGGTCGCCGCCGAAGGCCGCGACGTTGTCCCGCACCCACTCCAGGCCCGCCACCACGTCGAGGAGCCCGTAGTTGCCCGACGCGCCGTGCGGCGATTCGGCCGAGAGCGCGGGATGCGCGAGGAACCCGAAGACGTTGAGCCGGTAGTTGATGGTCACCACCACCGCGCCGTCGGCGGCGAGCCGGGCGCCGTCGTAGATGGAGGTCGAACCCGAGCCGCCCGTGTACCCGCCGCCGTGAATCCAGTAGAGCACCGGCCGGGGCTCCGTCGTCTCCCGCGGCGCCCAGACGTTCAGGAACAGGCAGTCCTCGCTCTGCCCGGCGCCGAGTTCCGCGCCCTGCGGGCAAATCGATCCGGCCCGGCCGGCGTCGCGCACGCCGTCCCAGGCCGCGACGGGAGCCGGGGGACGCCAGCGCAGCTCGCCCACCGGCGGGGCCGCGAACGGAATCCCCTTGAACGCGACCACGCCGGGAGCGGCCTCCGTGCCCCGAATCCGGCCGCCGGTGACCGTCACCGGCGTCTCGGCCGACAGCACGACGGCCGACGAACCTCCCTGGGCGGCGGCCGCCCCCGCGCCCGCCACCAGCATCCCCGCCGCCCAGCCAAGCGCCCGCCGCCGGCTTCCCGTCCCGTCCCTCATCGGTATCCTCCCTCGCCGCCCGCGGCGGCTCGCTGCTCCCGCCGCCGCTCCGCGGTTGGCAGGCTCGTGAAGAAACGAAAGTCGAATGCAAGCACCATCCACGCGCCGCCTACTCGTCGAGACCGAACGTGTAGACGGTGTTGCCCACCGACATCGTGACGTACTGCGCACCGTCGACGGCGTAGGTCATGGGGTTGGCGTTGACGGGGCCGCCGAGGGGGATGCGCCAGAGTTCTGCGCCGTTCTCGGCGTCGAGGGCGAAGAAGTAACCGTCCACGGTGGCGCTGAACACGAGGTCGCCGGCGGTGGCCAGCACGCCGGAACGGGCGCGCGGTTTCATCTCGAACTCCCAGCGGACGTCGCCGGTGGCGGGGTCGATGGCGCGGATGGCGCTGCGGTAGTTGTCCATCGCCCGCGGCGCCTGGACACCGCCGGCGGTGTAGCGCTCGCCCTCCACGTACGCCTCGTCGCGCAGGAAGAACTCGCCCTCGCCGTCGAACGCGTTGACGTAGAGGAGTCCGGTGCGCGGGCTGTACGCGGGCGACCACCAGTTGGTGGCGCCGCCCGCGGTGGGGGCCACCACCGTCCCGTCGGGCGAGGGGAACATGCCGGGCCGCCGGATCGGCCGGCCGCTCTCGTCGAGCCCCTCGGCCCAGGTCTGCAGGGCGAACGGTTTGCCGAGCAGGAACTCGCCCGTCTCGCGGTCGAGGGTGTAGTAGAAGGCGTTGCGGTTCGCCCAGAGCATCGCCCGGCGCGGCCCGTCCGCCATCTCGACGTCGGCGAGCACCGGGATCTGGATGGCGTCCCAGTCGTGGACGTCGTGCGGGGTGAACTGGAAGTACCACCGCATCTCGCCCGTGTCGCCGTCGAGGGCGAGCACCGAGTCGGCGTACAGGTTGTCGCCCTCGCGCACCGCGCCGCCGTAGTCGGGACCGGGGTTGCCGGTGCCCCAGTACACCAGGTTCAGCTCGGGGTCGTACGACCCGGTGATCCAGGTCGGCGACCCGCCCGTCCGCCACGAGTCGCCGGACCAGGTCCGGTTGTCGGGATGGTCGGGTCCGGGAATGGTCCAGGTGCGCCACACGCGGTCGCCGCTCTCCGCGTCGTAGGCGTCGAGGAACCCGCGGATGCCGAACTCGCCCCCGGCGATGCCCGTCACCACGCGGTCCTTGACCACGAGGGGCGCCGCCGTCTTGCTGTAGCCTCCCCGGTAGTCGGCCACCTCGGCGTCCCACACGAGGTTGCCGCTGCGCGCGTCGATGGCGACGAGGTGAGCGTCGAGGGTGCTCATGTAGAGCGTGTCGCCGAGGATGGCGACCCCACGGTTGTTGCGTCCGCAACAGATGCGCAGGTCGTCGGGCAGGGGGTGCTCGTAGCGCCACCACGGGCGCCCGCTGGTCGCGTCGACCGCGGTCAGGTTGCTGGGCGACTCGGTGATGAACATCACGCCGTCGACGACGAGGGGGGTCGTCTCGGCGCGGTCGAGCTGGCGGATGCCGTAGGCCCACTTCAGCTCCAGGTCGGCGACGTTGGTCCGGTCGATCCGGTCGAGCCGGCTGAAGCGTTGGCTGTCGAGGGTGCCGCTGTACATCAGCCAGTTGTGCGGTTCGTCGGCCGCGTCGACGAGACGCTCCCAGGTCACCGGCGCGAACCGCGGCGGGCCGCCTCCGGCCGCCGGCTGGGCGGTCACGCCGGGGGCGGAAGCGAACAGGACGACGGCGAACGAGACGGCGATCCGTTTCATGGCCTCGTGCTCCTTCCGTTCCGGCCGGCCGCAACAGCCCGTGGTGAAACGCCCCGACGCGGCATTGCGAGCGGCGACGCCTCCCGCCTGACCCGTCACTCCCTCTCCGCATCGGCCAGCAGCGCGGCCACGAACGCGCGCACGCGGCGGGCGTTGACGCCGAGGTCGCCGACCCCGACGCGCGACAGCGAACGGACGTCGACGCGGCTCCCGGCCTCGCCGGCGGCGGTGACGCGGACGACGACGTCGTCCGCGAACCCGAACCAGAACGAGCGGTCCGTCGCCTCGATGCGGAGGGCGGCGGCGTCGGCCGCCACGACTTCCCAACCCTGCGCCCGGACCACCGCGAGGGCCCGGGCGAACGCGTCGGCCGGCGTGACCCCCGGCAGCCGCGCCGGTCCGAGGTCGGGATACGCGGCCCGCTGCCGCTCGGCGAGCGCCGGACCCGCGTAGTCGGTGCGGCCCGGCGCGTTCAGCGCGACCGCGGCCACGAACGCCGGCGGATTCCCGGGGTCGGTGGTGACGTCGTGGATCGGCGGCGCACCCACGGCGGAGACCAGCGTCGCCGCCGGGAAGACCCCCACGGCGGCGGCGACGCCCAGGACGGCCCAGGCCCCCCGGTCGCGCAGCCCCGCCGCCCGCACGAGCCGGAAGACGAGGACGAATCCGCAGACGGCGACGGCCAGGAACCCGGCCGCGAGCAGCAGGAGGGCCGGCCCCAGCGGCGCGATGCCGATGCGGTACCCGAGCGGGGCCGCGACGACGGCGGCGCTGCCCGCCGCCGCGCCCCAGCGCGCCCAGCGCGCGGTCCTCACGCGCATGTCTCCCCTTCCGGCTCGCCGGCATCGCGTCCCCAGGACTCCGCGCGGCTCTGCGGCGCAGGCTTCCGGCCCGGTGCGGTCAGCGGGCGGCGCGGCCGACGTAACCCTGGAACGTGCGTTCCACCAGATCGTCCACGCCCGGAACGAACAGGACGGCGAGGACCGTCACGACCAGCGCCGCCGCGATGCACCAGTAGAAGTTCTTCATGCCGTGACCCCGGCGCCGCCGCTGACGACGCCGTCCGGAACCGCCGCCATCCTGTCAGCCCGCGGCGACCGTCCCGCTGCATTGCCAACGGCGATACGTCCCGCCTGACTGCGTCTTCTCACGCCTTGTCGGGCCGGCGTTCCCTGCCCGCCAGCACCCGCGGCGTTCGCCGGCGCCCTTTCCGGGCGCGGTGCGCCGCGGGGTCCCACACGGGCGGCTACGGCGTAGCGTCCTTCACGCCTCGTCCGCCGGACGTTCTCTGTCCGCCGGACGTTCTCTGTCCGCCGGACGTTCTCTGTCCGCCGGACGTTCTCTGTCCGCCGGCGCCCCGCGGCGTTCGCCGGCGCCCTCCGGGCGCAGCGGGGTTCCACACGGGCGGCTTACGGCGCAGGCTCCCGGCGCGGCGCCGCCTTGAACACCCAGGCGTCGCCGGCCTCCACTGCCGCCCGGGTGACCTGCGACGGGTACTTGGCGCGGATGGCCGCGGCCACGCCGTCGAGGACCTCGCCCGACCCGATGCGCACGAGCTGCCGCTCGTAGCGCCGGCCGTCGATGCGCAGCACCGCACGGCCGTCGCGCTCGGCCTGGACGGGCCATTTCTTCCACAACCGGCCGACCGCGGTCCCCATGTAGCCCGACCAGACGTAGAGCCGGCCGTCGTGCTCGGCCGCCCAGATGCGGCGCGACCGCGGCGGGTCCAGCAACTGCAGCTCGATGGTCTCGACGTCACCGACGAAGCCCCAGTCCGGTTCCGGGCCGGCGTGCAGCTCGCCCGCCACGAGAGGGCCGCCCGAGAACAGCCGGTTCGGCCCGTCGGCGAAGCGCTGTTTCGCGGCCGCCGTGAGGACCGCGGTCACCGGGATCAGCAACAGGCAGCCCACGACGGTCAGCACGCGGAAAACAGCTTGCATGGCGCCACCAGTCTACCACCGCGCCCCGGCCGGGATGCCGGTTCGTCAGCCGCCGGTCCCCCAGGCGTGGGCGATCCGCACGTAGTAGTAGCCGCCGTTGAAGCCGAACGGCGTGAACTGGCTGTAGCGGTTCCCCAGCTTCTGCCGGGCGTCCGGGTGCTCGTCGGGGTAGGTGTTCAACACGTTCTGGCCGCCGCCGGCGAGGGTGGTCCCGCCGGGCAGGGGGAACTGCAACTCGAGGTCCAGGAGGTGCTTGCCGCCGTAGAACAGGAAGTCCTCCGTGTCCCACCAGCCGCCGTAGTAGTGCAGCCGGCCGAGCAGGCGCGCCGGGCCGAGGGCCTGGGTGACGGCCGCGTTCCAGCGGGTCCGCGGCACCGCCTCCTGCAGTTCGCGGATGCGGACCGCGTCGAGCGCGCCCGGATCGAAAGCGGTCACCCGCGTGTCGGTGCGGTTGACGATGACGCTGAAGCTGGTCCCGCCGTCGAGAGCCGGCGGCGTCCACGTCGCCACGAGGTCGACCCCGCGCGTGCGGGTGTCGAAGGCGTTGGTGAAGAACCGGAAGTTCCTCAGGTCGCGGGCGCTGTCCACCCCCTCGGCGAGCAGCACGTCCACTTCCCGCGCCGTGACCCGGAAGTTCTGCGACAGACCGATCCGGTCCGCCAGCGCGATGTGGAAGTAGTCGGCGGTCAGGGTGAACGGACCGGAATCGACGACCGCCCCCGCCGTCGCGTTGACGGACCGCTCGGGCTGGAGGGCCTGCCCCCCGTAGAGGCCCGCGACCGTCCAGGTCGGCGGCAGGGTGACGTTGAACACGGAGTCGTTCGTCTCCTGATCGAACTCGACCGACATGTTGAAGACGTTGGCCTGGCCCGGCGTCGGCGCCCGGAACCCGGTGCTGACGCCGCCCCGCACGGCCACCGCGGGGGCGATCTGGAAGCGCGCGGAGACCTTGCCGTTCGTCGTCAGGCCGAAGTCGTCGAAGCGTTCGACGCGCAGGGCCGCCCCCGCCGTCCACACCGCCTCGGGGTCGCGCACCTCGAGGTCGCCGTAGACCGCGGCGTTGGCGCGGCTCCAGACACCCGCGGTGAGGGGGCCGTAGCCGGGGAACCCGTTCGACGTCGAGGCGAACCCCTGTGCGCCGTAGGGCCCGGTGGCCCACGACGCAGGTTCGCCGCGGCCGGTCGTGAACCGCTCCTGGCGCCACTCGCCGCCCGCCGCCACGTTCACCCGGTCGCCGACGGGGTACGAAACGTCCAGGTTCAGGTTGACTTCGCGCTGCCGGTTCAGGCCGGGCCGGAAACGGAGCGGGGTCTCCGGCCCGAGCGAAGCGTTGACGGTGTTGTAGATGAACAGGTCGACCTCGTGCGCGCCGACGCTGGCGCTGGCGTCCCAGACGAATCCGTTCGCGCCCAGCCCCCGCAAGCCGGCGACGGCCGACGCGTCCATCGACTCGCCGCCGAACCGCGGCGTGAACCCCCCCGGCAGCAACTCCTGGAACGAGAAGCAGTTCGGGTCGTCGAACACCGCCCGGAGCGCGGTCGGATCCGGCACGTGGTCGGTGATGGTCACCGTCGGGCAGTTCGCCGAACCGTCGAGGACGCCGTCGCGGGCGTCGAGGACGTCGGCGATCAGCAACGTCTCCCCGCCGTCGGGGCTGTAGACGCCCCAGCGCGTGTTCGGGTTGCGGAAATAGAAGCCGCCGTCCACGCTCTTGCGGGCGTAGTTCGAGTGCCCGTAGAACTGCAGGCCGTTGTCGAACAGATGGCCGAAGTTGCCGAACAGCTTCAGGTCGTCGTCGACCGCCGGAGACCCCCAGATCTGCACGGGGTCGGCCACGGCCGTGTTGCCGGCGTCGATGAGCGCCTGCGCATCGTCCCGCTGCACGCTGCGGCTGGTGGGCCCGGTGTTGCCGTACTCCAGGCTGAGGTTCGCGAACCCCGTGGCGCCGAGGGGCAACCCGGTGTTGGCGGCCACCGAGTACGCCCGGCCGTCGCCGGCGCCGTGCGCGCCCGAGCGCAATTCGAGGCTGCTGCCGGCCGGGTCGTCCTTCAACTGGAAGTTGATGACGCCGGCGATCGCGTCCGATCCGTACTGCGCCGACGCGCCGTCGCGCAGCACCTCGACCTGCCGCAGCGCGATGGCCGGGATGACCGACACGTCCGGCCCCTGCGCGCCGTCCGCCGCCCCGTTGCCCAGCCAGTTGATCACCGCCGAGCGGTGCCGGCGCTTGCCGTTGACCAGCACCAGCGTATGGTCGGGCGCCAGCCCGCGCAGGTTCACCGGCCGCACGATCGTCGCCGCGTCGCTGATCGGCTGGGTGTTGACGTGGTACGACGGCACCACGTTCCGCAACTGGTCGCTCAGGTCCGAAGCGCCCTGGCTGACGACGTCCCGGTACGGGATGGCGTCTATCGGCACCGCCGACGCGGTGGCCGAACGGGGCGCCGCGCGGGTCCCGACCACCACGACGGTCTCTTCGAACTGCGCCTGCATCCGCACGTCGAGCGCGGCGCCGGGCGCGACCCCTTCCCGCACGGCGGTGACGAAGCCCGGAAGCGCGAAGGTCAGGTCGTAGGCGCCGGGGCCGAGGGCCGGGAACTCGAACCGGCCGGCGCCGTCGGTGACCGCGACGAGCGGCGGCCCGCCGGCCCCGGCGCTCCGCGCCTCGACGGTCACTCCGGGCAGCGCGCCGCCCGTCTCGTCGGTGACCGCGCCGACGATGGGCGCTTCCTGGGCGGCGGCCGGCGGCGGGGCGAGGAGAGTCAGGGCGGCCAGCGCCAGGAACCAACTGCGTGCAATGGTCGTGATGCCGCTCCCCGACAAGCCCGGCACCCTCTCGTCTTCGTTCACGTGCAGAGGAAAGTTGGCGGTGAGGCAGGGATTCGAACCCTGGGAAGAGGTTTATGCCCCTTCAACGGTTTAGCAAACCGCCGCCTTCAGCCTCTCGGCCACCTCACCATGAACCGTACTGGCCGCCGTCCGCCACGGCCTCTGCCAGTCTTCCGATTATACATACTTCCATGCGTTGACCTTCAGTCGATGACCCACAGGCTCGTCTGGGGTCCGGACAGGTAGCGCGGCGGGGCGCCGGCGGTGATCAGGGTGTCTTCCTCCCGCAGGATGGTGACGGTCTGGCCGTCCCATTCGGGAACCGGCGCGGTGACCGCGAATTCGAGGGACACCCAGTCGCCGTCCTTCACCGTGAACCGGGGGTGGCCGCCGTAGCGCTCGGGCCAGTCGTGAACCGCCCACATGCCGGCGCCGTGCACCCAGTAGCCCTGCACGTGGGAGTACACGAGCAGGTCGATGCCGGCCTCGGCGGCCCGCCGCTCGGCCGCCTGCTTGATCGCGATGCCCGTGCGGCCGACCCGCATCTCGTCGAGAATCAGTTCGGCCGCGCGGACCGAGGCTTCGAACGCCCGGACCAGCCCCGCCGGGGGCGCCGACTCGCCCGCGCGCAGAACGTAGGCCATCTTCTGCTGATCGGCCACGATGCCCGACGTGCGGACGCCGAAGTCGACGTGCAGCAGGTCGCCGCGCGCTATCGTCGGGTCGTCGGCGTCGCCGAGGCCGACGCCGCCGGCCCGCTGCAGATCGAGCGACGCGGGGAAGTTGAACTCGAACCCCAGCCGTTTCCACTCGGCCGTAATCCAGTAATGCACGTCCATCAGGGTGGTGCGGCCGGGGGTGACGACGGCGCCGGAGAACGCGCGGCGCAGGATGTCGAACGTGGCCGCGCTGGCCTCGCGCGCGATGGCGTGCTCGGCCGCGGTGTGCGCCGAAGCGTAGTCGACGACGAGGGGCTCCGACGACACGACGCGGCCGCCGCGGTCGGGTCCCAGCGCCTCCAGCAGATAGTCTTCGAGCTCGGCGGTCAGCCCGTCCGCCATGCTGATGGTGCGCGACCGGTTGACGGCGATGCGCCGGGGTTCGCGGGCGGCCAGGTACTCGCGCAGGTGCGGCATCAGGCCCTCTTCGCCGTAGGCAGCGAGCGTGTCGTAGAACCGGCGGAGATGGCCGCTCAGGTGGGTGCCGATGGCCGTGGTCTCGAGCCCCGCGTCGGCCCCGGCGTCGAAGAACAGGTAGGCGTTGCGATGGCCGTACCAGCCGGTGATCCCGTACCCCCCGAACAGTTCCAGCAGAGGGTCGGGCGCGTTCTCCCTGCTCAGGATCACCCACAGGTCGACGCCGTGGCGGCGCATGAGCGGCAGCAGGCGCCGCCGCATCTTGTCCGCCTTGACCGTCCACTCGCGCTCGGCGCGGGCGCGTATCAGCTCGGGGGCGGGCTGCGCCTCCGCCGGCGCCCCCGCCGCGAAGACGAGGGCGCCGGCGAGGAACAGGAGCCCGATCCGCCGCGGGGTCACCAGCCCGTGGCGCCTCCGCGCCGCACCGCGCCCCGAGGGCGCCCGCGAACGGAGGCGCCTGCCTGACAAGACGTGAGATGGGCGCATGTCGGGCCTTTTTCGACCGACGAACGACGTCGTCAGGCGAGATGCATCGCCGCTCGCAACACCGCGGAACGTTCGCCACGGGCGATCGGCCCGCCGGTCACCGACGCGCGCCGCATCATCCCGCGTAGGTGATCCGGTAGATCGCGCCCGCCGTGTCGTCGGTCACCAGGAGGGCGCCGTCGGGCATCACCTCGACGTCGACGGGCCGGCCCCACCACGAATTGTCGGGGTTCAGCCAGCCCTCGGCGAACACCGAGTAGTCGGTCGCCCGATCGCCGTCGAGGGTGACGACGGTGATGCGGAACCCCGTGTGCCCGGCCTCCGGGCTGCGGTTCCACGACCCGTGCTCGGCGATGAAGATGCGGTTCCGGTACTCGGCCGGGAACATCGACCCGGTGTAGAACCGCATGCCGAGCGACGCCACGTGCGGCCCGAGGGTCTGCGCGGGCGGCGCGAACTCGCCGCAGCCGCGCAGCGCGCCGAACTCGGGGTCGGGAACGTCGCCCTGGTGGCAGAAGGGGTAGCCGAAGTGCATGTCGATCTCGGGCGCGTGGTTCAACGTGTCGCCCGGGCTCTCGTCGCCCAGCCGGTCGCGGCCGTTGCTCGTGAACCACAGGTCGCCGGTGTCGGGATGCCAGTCGAACCCGACCGAGTTCCGCACGCCGTGCGCGAAGACCTCCGGCGCGCTGCCGTCCGGGTTCAACCGGGTGATGGTGGCGTAGCGGACGTCCTCGTCGGTCCGGTCGCAGACGTTGCAGGGCGCGCCCACCGGGACGTACAGCTTGCCGTCGGGCCCGAAGCGGATGAACTTCCAGCCGTGGGCCCGGTCCGTCGGGAATCCGTCGTCCACCACCACCGGCTCGGGCGGGTTCCGCAGCCGCGACTCGATGCCGTCGTAACGCAGGATCCGGTTCACCTCGGCCACGTAGAGCGACCCGCCGCGGAAGGCGACGCCGTTCGGCATGTTCAGGCCGCTGGCGAGGGTCAGCACCTCGTCGGCCCGCTGGTCCTGGTCGGGGTCGAGCACCGCGTAGACGTTGCCGGCCCGGCGCGTGCTGACGAACAGGACGCCGTCCGGCGACCGGGCCATCGACCGGGCGTTGGGCACGTCGGGCGCGTACACCTCGATCGAGAATCCCTCCGGCAGGGTGAGCCTGTCGAGCTGAACCTGGGCGGAAGCGGCGCCGGCGAAGACGGTCAGGCCGAGGGCGAGACCGCAGATGCATCGAGACACGTGGACCTCCAACTGGAAACAAGGGCACTCAGCATGACCGCCCGCGGCGCAGGCGCTTCGGTCAGGGCAGCGAACCCAGGATCGCGGCCGCCTGGGCGCCTTCCGGCGAGCCCGAATCGGCGTCGACCGCCTGCTCGAACCACTGCTTCGCGCCTTCGACGTCGCCCAGGTTGAGGGCGACCAGCCCCAGCTTGTACAGCGGCTTGACCCAGCGCCGGTCGCGGTCGTGGGCCTTCTGGTACCATTCGGCGGCCTGTGCGGAGTCGCCGGCCGCGAAGGCCGCCTCGCCCTGGTTGAACAGCTCCTCGCGGCTGTCCCCCACGTCGGCGGCGGCGGCGACGGCCGGGGCGGCGGGGCGGGGCCGGCCCGACCCGGAGATGCTCAACCCCACCTCGGCCCGGCGCACGGCGGCCGAGATGGAGGCCCCGGGGTCGGTGCCCGGCGGCGGCTCGTAGGCGAGCGCGTACTGATAGCGGGTCTGGTCGTACTGGCGCGTAATCTCGGCGGCCATCTCCTGGAGCTTCTCGCCGATGGACTGGCTGGGCCCGGCGACGCTGTCGAACCAGCCGCCGGTGGCCGCCGACACGTTGTTCGCGATCGCCGGCTGGAATCCGACGTTCGACCCCGAGCCGTACAGGGCCAGGGCATGGATGATCGCCCCGCGCTCGACCGCCCGCTCCATGAAGGCGGCGTAACGCCCGTCGGTCGGCGGGTTCTGCGACGGCCCATCGGTGGTGACCACCGCGAGCACCGGCCAGCGCAGGTCGTCGTCCCAGCGGTCCACGGTCTGTTCCAGGCCCTCGAAGAACCCGGCGGCACGGTCCTCCTCCACGAAGAACTCCGCGAGCTGATCGCGCACCTCGTCGTGGTCGGTGGTGAAGTCAACCACCGTGCGGGGACGGCCCGACAGCAGGATCAACCCGATCTCGGCGTCGTCGGGCAGGGCGTTCACGAACTCGGGCAGGTAGTCGCGGAAGTAGCGGAAGAAGGGTCTCGCGCCGTCGGCGTCGTCGACGATCAGGGCCACGCGCAACGGCTGATCGACCAGCTCCACGCGCACGTCGGCGACGGCGCGGCCGTCGTGCTCGACGACGAAGTCGCCGGCCCCGAGGTCGGTCACCGGCGCGCCGCCGGCATCGGTCACCTTGACGAACCGCTCGACCTCCTGCGCCCGGGCCGTCCCGGGCCCGGCCGCGGCGGCCAGGAAGGCGGTCAGGACGACGCCGCACGGACGACGAAATCGTTGATTCCTCACGACAACTCTCCTGCGTCTGGTTCGGGATTCGGAGACGGCGAAACCGCGCCGGTCACCGGGGGTCTTCTGCCCGTATCTACGAACCGGCGCGCCGCCGGGTTCCACCCCGCCGGCCGCGGTCACGGCTCCACCGTCACCTGATGGACCTGGTTGAAGGTGACGCCCCTTCCGTCGTCGAAGTTCAAGGTCACGGCGATGAGCACCTGCCGCCCCCCGTTCGGCAGCGTATACCATACGTCGAAGGCCCGCGACGTCTCACCGCCCGGTTCGATGGGGTCCGCCCCCCGCGACTCGTGACGGAAGCGCACCTGCGCCACCCCGCCGCCCTCGCCGTCCGTCGGCGCGTCCCCGAGTTGCTGCAGCGCGATGCGGTCGGACACGACTACGACGTCGAGGTCGTTGTCGGGATTGCCGCGCAGGATGAGGTCGAAGGACGCGAGGAACGCGTACTCCCGCCGAACGCCGTCCTCCATGAAGGTCACCCCGGTCGACGGAACGGCGTAGGTCGGCTCCGGCGCGGTGGAGATCAGCACCGCGTTCGGCTCCGGGACGGCGTCGGTCGGCGTGAGGGGGGTCTCCGAACAGGCCAGCGAGAGGCCGGCCGCGGCCAGGCCCATGCGACAGATTCTCTCCAGCATCAGTGTTCCCACCTGCGGCGCAAACTCCCAGCCTGGCCAGCTAGAAGCCTACCTGCGCACCGGCGCGGACGAAACGGCCCAACGCGGGGAAACCGGCCACGTCCTCGTACCGTTCGCCGGTCAGGTTCTCGCCGACGACCGACACGCTGAGCCGGCCGCCCAGACGCAACTGGGCGTACGCGTCCCAGCGCCGGTACGCGGCCAGCGCGTCGACGCCGAACGCGGCGCTGAAGAGGTCGACGTCGGTCTGCCGCTCTCCCATCCAGGTCAGCGTGCCGCCGGCGGACACCGGACCGAGGTGGAGCTCGGCCGTGAACGCGGCCTTGTGCCGCGGAACGCCCGGCAACGGCTCCCCGGTCTCGGTGCGCCCGACGCCGTCGGTCACGAGGCTGTCGGTGAACGAGTACGCCGCGACGGCCTCGAACGCCGCCGCGGGCGCCGCGGTGAACGAAACCTCCACCCCCTGCGCCCGGCTCGCCGGCAGGTTGACGTAGCTCCCGCGGGCCTGATCGAAGGTCGCGGCCGTCACCAGCGGCGCGCGGACTCCGGCCAGCACGTCCTCCACGAGCTGCTTCCGTTCCGACAGCCTCAGCCGGCGGAACGCGTCCAGCGAATCGAGGCGGGGGACGTCCAGCCCTCCCCACACGACGAGGTCCCGATAGGCGTGCCGGAACCCGGTGAGGTCGACCTCCACCCGATCGGCCCACAACGCGGCGGTCAGACCGCCGTCGAAGACGACGCTGCGGGCCAGGGCCAGCTCGGGATTGCCGCGCCGCCGGAACGTGTCCCGGAACCGCTGTCCCAACGTCGGGGCGGCCGCCGCGGTGCCGGCGCTGCCGTGCAGGAAGACACCGGGCCCCAACTGGTAGCGCGCCGCCCCGCGCGGCATCCCCACCACCGGGTAGGGGCCGTGGCGTTCGACGCGCCCCCCGGCGGTGACCGTCAGGTTCTCCAGCACCTGCATGCGGTCCTCGCCGTACGCCACCAGGCTGAGCCGCTGCTGGTCGAACCCCTCGTCGCTGCCGAACCGGCCCGCCCGCACCTCGGCCCACCCCCCGAGGGTCAGGAAGTGGAACTCGTCGGCGCGATGGGTGTACTCGTAGATCAGCTGCGCCGACTGCCCGTCGTCCCGAAGTCCGTCCGCCGCCGCGAAGTCCGGCACGTCGAACTGCAGCGCGGCCCGATCGGCCGGCAGCAGGCTGACGGTCCCGGAATCCCGCGGGTTCAGGAACCGGCGGTCCGTCCGCGACACGACGAGGCGCCCCTCGTGCAGGCTCCGGCCCCGGCGCAGCCCCAGCGTCACCCCCGACATCAACCGGGTCCGCTCCTCCGAGGCGTCCAGATCCGCGCGCACGAGCGACGTCGGTCCCGGCCGCCCGACGGAAGCGATCTCGCCGCGGAACGTGAAGTCCACCGACAGGTTCTCCCGCGCGACCCCGACCGTCCCGCCGACCCCGGTACGCCGGAACGCGCTGTTCGGCTGCTCGTTCCCGGTCTCGACGTGCTGGCCCGCGATGCTCCAGTCGTAGTCTCCCCGGCGGCCCGTGGTGGCCGCCTCGAACTGCCTCCACCCGAAGTCTCCGGCCTCCACGCCCGCCGACACGCGCCGCGCCCGCGCATCTCCGGCCGTCTTCGACAGCCGCTGGACGCCGCCCGCGAGCTCTCCGTGCCGGGCCGACGTCATGCCGCGGACCGCCTCGAACCGCGCCCACTCCAGGCGGGTCGCGGCGTCGAGCTCCGACGCGAACCCCCCGAACGGCAGTCCGTCGGTCAGCAGGAAGCGGCCGCTGACCGGCGCCCCCCGCACCCCCACCGCGGTCGGCTGGCCCACCCCCCCCGCGCGGCGCACGGCCACGCCGGGCACCTGCCGCAGGAAGGCCGCGACCGAGTGTTCGCGGGCTTCGAACGCGTCGAGGTTGGCCTGGGTCGCCGTGAGCCCCGGCCCCGACCCGAGCAGCCGGTCCCCGCCGCGCAGCCGGGTCTGGACGTCGGCCGCGCTGCGGAGGGTGAAGTCACGGCGGATCGTGATGTCGGCGACCACCGTGACCGGGAACGCGGGCTCCACCGCCTGCGCCGGATCTTCGATGGACGGGCGGTAGCGCCCGGGCTCCAGCCGCTCCAGCCGATAGTCGCCGTCGCCGTCGGTCACCGCGGCCACCGCGGCGTCGGCTCCCGTGAAGGTGAGCCGGAGACCCTCGACCGGCGTGCCGGTCACCGTGGTGACCGTCCCCGTCAGGGTTCCGAGGCCCTGGGCCGACGCGGTGGCGGCGACCGCCCAGGCGATCAGGGCGAATCGGGTGAAACGGACGCGGACTCCTGGCTGCTTCATGGTCGACGGCGCTCTTGAACAGCATATGCCATCAGCGAGTCATGACGCGGTCCGGACGGCTCCGGCCGGTCCGTCGTCCGCGCTTCGCCGGGGGCGACCCGGCCGACGGCCCCCCAGAGGGTCTCGGCGCCGGGCGGCGCGGCAGCCGGCCGCAAAATGCGCGATCAATACCGGAACAGATACGAGATCTTGGTGAAGAACGCGCGATTGGTCCGCAGGAGGTCCGTCGTGCGGAACACGGGATTGAACAGATGCGCCGGCGTGTAGCCGTCGACGCCGGCGATCAGATCGCCTTGCTGGTACCGGTCGTCGTAACCGATGAAGAACACGGTTCCGGAGTTGATCCGGTACGTGAACAGCACGTTCGCCCCCACGGTGCGGCTGAACGTGTTGTACTCCAGGATGTTGCGCAGCAGGAGCCGGTCCGTGAACTGAAAGGTGGTCAGCGCCCGGTAGATCCGGACGTCGAAGACCTCGACGTCGGCGACGGGATCCACGAGGTTGCTGGTGCTGACGTTGATCTGCGACTGCAACCGGCTGAACGGCCGGAGGGACATGAAGATGCTGCCGCGGCCCCCGGTCCCCAGGAACGAGTCGGCGCCGGCGTACCGCACCTGGTCGCCGTGGCTGAAGAACCCGCCGAACGAGATCGCCCGGATCGTGCTGACGTTGCCGCCCAGCGAGTAGTACGTCTTGTCGAAGTCGATGCCGCCGAACCGCTCCATGTCGCGGTTGACGCTGGCGTTGAGGCGGATGCCCTTCGCGAACGAGAAGTTCACGCCGACGTTCGCCATCTCGTCCTCGAGGACGTCCTCGAAGTTCCAGTTCCGGGTGTAACCGAAGGAAGGCCCCCAGTTGATGAGCCAGCCCTCGGGCCACCAGCGGTAGCCGACGTTGCCGGCGCCGGCCCGGATGTCCCGCCGCCGGACGAATCCGACCGCGGTGTCGAACGCCGGATCGATGGCGTACCCGGCCAGGAAGTAGCTCAGGTTGCGGCCGTTGCTCCGAAGCCCGACGTCGAACATGTTCCCGGACGTGTCGGCCAGGTCCAGGCACCCCTCCGCGCCCCAGTCCGCGCAATCGCGGTTCTGCGACGTGATCGCCCGGAACCCGACGGACGTCGCGTCGTTCAACCGGAAGTTGCCGTCGACCCCGCCCAGGCGGCTGTGCCCGTCGAGGAACTCCCGGTCGGTGACGATGGCGCCGACGTGCGATTCCGCGTACAGGTCGTAGCGCACCCGCCCGATCAGCACGTCCGCGGTCTTCCCGTAGCGGAAGTCGGCGGTGTCGTCGAGGTTCCCGGGCGCCTCGTCGTTGGCGTAGAGCACGCCCATCGTCGTGTTGCCGACCTTGCCGGTGAGCTTGCCGCCGTAACGGGGGTCGACGATCGTGCGGGTGTGCACGAAGTTCACCGGCCCCGGCATGTTGAATATCTCCTGCCCCTCGAGGAAGAAGGGGCGCATCTCGGGATAGAACAGCGGGAACCGCTGGTTCACCTCGATCTGCGGCCGGTCGGACTCGATCTGCGAGAAGTCGGGGTTGTAGGTGACGTCGAGGGTCAGGTTGGACGTCACGCCGTACTTGACGTTGACGCCGCCCTCCGGCTGCGCCTGGTCGGAGAACCCGCCGGACGTCCGGTCGAGACTGTCGACGCGAATGGCGGTGGCGGTGGGCAGGATCTCCAGGTTGCGGCTGGTGGACAGGCCGGCGAGCCCGTCGAGCACGCCCATCTGGGGCAGCAGCCCGGACACGTCGCGCGACATCGGCGACCAGACGACCGTCTCGTCCTTGCCGCGAATGCGCCGGGCGATCTGGAACCCCCAGCGGTGGGGCCGGTCGCCGACCGCGGGATACCGCAGGCTCTTGAACGGGATGGCCATCTCGGCCGTCCATCCGTCGTCGACGACGACGCCGCCCGTCTCGTACAGCGCGTCCCACGACCGGTCGCCCCAACGTACGCCGGTGAAGCTGCTGCGTCCCCCCATGGAGAACCCGCCGCCCCGGCTGCCGCGGCGGCTGCCGCCGCCCCCGCCCCGCGCCTCCAGAATCGAGTCGTTCTGGACGCCGTAGCCGTTCACCGAGAAGACGTAGGCCCGCTGCTGGTCGAGGAACGTATCGAAGTAGACCGAGATGAGGTCGTCGCCGAAGAACGCCTGGTCGCGGTCGACCCGGTTCGCCCGCATCATCGAGGGCTGCGCGTAGTGCGCGTACAGCCCGAAGTAGAGGTGCGTGTCGTCGTAGGCCACGTAGACCTCGGTGTCCTCGGTCGCCGGCTCTCCCTCCAGCGGGCTCTGCTGCACGAACTCGGTGATGCGGGTGGCCTGCCGCCAGACCGCATCGTCGAGATTGCCGTCGATCCGCGGCGGCTCCGCGGTCCGGACGGCCCGGACGGCGGGCCGGCCGGCCAGGATGCCCGGCGAGGCGGCGAGACCGGCGGGCGCGCGCGGCGGGGCGCCGGCGGAGGCGCCGCCGGCCCGACCCGCCTCCCCGGGTCGGCCGGGCGCACCGGCCGGGAAGCCCTCCGGCGCGCGGCGGGGGGCCTCCTCCCGCGACCCGGCGTTCGCGGGATCGCGGGGCGGCAGAATGATGCCCCCGGTCACCGCGCCGGCGCCGGCAACGGCCGCGGGAGCCGCCGCACCGGGGCCGGCGTCGAATCGTCCCGGCCGGCGAAACCGGCCGTCCCGGATCGCGCGCTCGAAATCGAAACCGCCCGCGCCTTCGCCGAACGACGCCGCGCCGGCGCCGGCAACGGCCGGTCCGACACCGCCGTCACCCTCGCCGCCGGCGCCCGGCGGGACCCGGCCGCCCGCGCGGTCGGCGCGCCCGAAGGCCGCCGCCGCGCCGCCCCCCCGGGTCAGCTCGCCGGCTATCCGGTCCTGCAGGTCGAAGAGGTCGGCGAAGGCGCCGTCCACCTTCGCGGTCGCCGCGACGCCGCCGTTCGGGGCGTCGACGAGCCGCGCGGTGATGCGCAGGCGATCGCCGATCCGCTGGTAGCCGCCGGCGACGACCCAACGCGCTCCCAGCGCACGCCCGAGCGCCGCGGCCGGCGCGCCTTCCGGGTCCGCGCCGCCGTCCAGCGCCGCCGCGACGCGCTCCAGCGCGATCACCGCGAAGGCGTCGCGGGTCTCCAGGTCCGCCGCGATCGTCTCGGCGATGCCGCGCCCCAGCCAGTCGTCGCCCTCGCTGCGCGAGACGTTCGCGAACGGCAGCACCGCCACCGACTCGATCGACGCCGCGGAAGCGGCCCGGCCGGACGGCGCCGCGGAGAAGCGGGGGACCTGGCCGGCAAGGGCGGCCGGCGCCACGGCGGAGACCGCGGCCAGCAACCCGACCGGTGCGACGACGCCAGCGAGGCGAGGACTCTTCATGACGATGCGCCGTTCGGCAGTGTTTCGGACAAGTCTCTGTAGCACTCCGACAATCGAAGCAGTAGACGCCTGCGCCTTCGAAGCCGTTTACCGGCTCCGTGCCGTACGAACCGATCCCGGCACTGTCCCGCCGTTGCGGCGACCGCGACGCTCTGCTACTACCAGTTTAGCGCCTCTCGGATATGGTTGAAGTACCTCTGGTCTTCGTGCGATACTGCGCCCTTCCTCAACGAAGGAGGTGTTCTCTGTTGGTCCGAATCAGCCTCGTCGCCTTCACATTTGCGGCGTCCCTGCCGATCTCAGCGTGCGTCTCGGATGAAGCCGTTGAAAGTGAGATCGAGGATGTGGCTCCTGAGGATGTCGTATCGGTCACCGCGAAGCAATTGATCGCCGCCTATCGAGTGAACGAAATCAGAGCGAATCAACTCTTTCAGGGCAAAGTGATCTCCGTTAGCGGAATCGTCGACAACGTCGGAGAGGACATCATGGGGGATGCCTATGTATCCCTGACTGATGGTTCGGAATTTAGTTTCACCAGAGTGCAGTGTTTCTTCGGGGATAGCCACCGAAATGAACTCGCGCGCCTTTCGAGAGGTGATCGCGTAACGTTGCGCGGCAAGGGAGACGGATATCTCATGAACGCCTTCGTGCGGGGCTGTCGCGTCGAGCAGTAGGATCAGGCAAGCTGGCTACTGAACACCAACCCCAGACGGCGCGCCGTCCTTCACCCGCGCCGTGATCTCCCGCGCCAGGGCCGACCCGCTCGACGGCGCCGTCCGTCCGTCGGTCACCAGATCGGCGGTCCGATGGCCGGCGGCCAGCGCCGCGCCGATCGCCGCTTCGACCGCATCGGCCTCGGCGTGGGCGCCGAGGGCGTGCCGCAACAGCATGGCGGCCGAGGCGATGGCCCCGACGGGGTTGGCGGCGTCGCGGCCGGCCAGCGCCGGCGCGGAACCGTGGACCGGCTCGAACAGCCCGCCCCGCCCCCCGACGCTCGCCGACGGCAGGAGGCCGAGCGACCCGGCCACCGCGCCGGCCTCGTCCGACAGGATGTCGCCGAAGAGGTTGCCGGACAGCACGACGTCGAACTGCTTCGGGTGGGTCGCGAGGAGAAGCGCGCACGCGTCGACGTACTGGTGATCGAGCGTCACGCCCGGATACCGCGCGCCGACCTCGGTCACCACCTCGCGCCAGAGGCGGGACGTCTCGAGCACGTTGGCCTTGTCGACCGAGGTCACGCGCGAACGGCGCCCCGCCGCGCTCTCGAAGGCGATCTCCGCGATGCGCTCGATCTCGGCCCGGGTGTACCGCATGGTGTTGAACGCCGACTGCCCGTCGTCGGCCACCCCGCGCGGCTCTCCGTAGTAGATGCCGCCGGTCAGCTCGCGCACGATGAGCAGGTCGGCGCCGGCCACGCGGTCCGCCTTGAACGCGCCGCCGTCCTCGAGGCCGGGCCAGACCCGCGCCGGACGCAGGTTGGCGAACACCCCCAGCGCCCGGCGCAACTGCAGGAGCGCCGTTTCCGGACGGCCCGCGCCCGGCCCCTGGTCGAACGCGGGGTCGCCCACCGCCCCGAGCAGCACCGCGTCGGCGGCGAGACAGGCGTCGCGGGTCTCGTCCGGCAGCGGCGGACGCCCGGCGCGGAGCGCGGCCCCCCCCACCAGGTGCCGCGTCATGACGAACGTGTGGCCGAACCGCTCGCCGACCGCGCGCACGACCTGCTCGGCGGCGGCGACGACCTCCGGTCCGATGCCGTCGCCCGGCAGCAGCGCAATCGTCGCCTGCATCGCACCGCCTCAGGCCGCGCCGGCCGCTCGATCCTCCTGGAGGCGGCCGACGATGGCCGCCAGATCGGTGTCCTCGACCGTCTTCTGGCGGTCCGCGAGGTCGATCATGGCCCGGTACACCCGATCCAGCTCCAGACGGCTCAACGCGAACCCGAGCTGCTCGCACCGCTGCCTGACCGCGTGCCGGCCCGAGTGCTTGCCGAGCACCAGCGTGGACTGCGCCACCCCCACGTCGGCCGGACGCATGATCTCGTAGGTCCGCCGGTCCTTGATGACGCCGTCCTGGTGGATGCCCGCCTCGTGCGCGAAGGCGTTCCGCCCCACGATCGCCTTGTTGGCCTGCACCGGCTCGCGGGTCAGCTCGGACAGCATCCGGCTCGTGGGGTATATCTCCGTCGTGCGGATGCCGGTCGCATAGGGCATCCGGTCGCGCCGGACCCGCGTCACCATCACCAGTTCTTCGAGCGACGCGTTGCCCGCCCGCTCGCCGATGCCGTTGACGGTGCATTCGATCTGGCGGCACCCGGCGCGTACCGCGGCCAGCGAGTTCGCCACCGCCAGCCCGAGATCGTCGTGGCAGTGGGCGCTGAAGACGGCCCGGCCGGCGTTGGGCACGCGGCCGATGACGTCGGTGAAGAACTGCTCGATCTCGTCGGCCGTGCAATAGCCGACGGTGTCCGGCAGGTTGATCGTCGCCGCCCCCTGCGCAATCGCGGTCTCGACGACCCGGCACAGGAAGTCGAGGTCGCTGCGCGTGGCGTCCTCCGCGGAGAATTCCACGTCGTCGGTGAAGCCGCGGGCCAGCTTCACGTTGTCGACCACCGCCTGCAGGCAGTCGTCGCGCGAGATGCGGAGCTTCCGCTCGAGGTGCAGGTCGGACGTGGCGATGAACGTGTGGATGCGCGGGCGCCGGGCCGGCTTCACGGAAGCGGCGGCGCACTCGATGTCGGCGGGGTTGCACCGGGCGAGGCCGGCGACGACCGGTCCGTCGATCTCGGACGCGATCAGGCGGACCGCCTCGGCGTCGTCCTTCGACGCGATCGGAAACCCCGCTTCGAGCACGTCGACGCCCAGAGCCTGGAGCTGGCGCGCGAGCCGCCGCTTCTCGGCCGTGTTCATCGAGAAGCCGGGGGCCTGCTCGCCGTCCCGCAAGGTCGTATCGAAGATGATCAGTCTGTCGTCCGCCACGATGCCTCTCCCTGGTCCTCCGCGCGGGATGCCCGGCCCGGCAGCGGCCCCCGCGCCGTTCCATTCCTACTTCACGCGCAGACCGGCGAGAAGTCAAGTTTATAATTATTACGTTTCGATAAATTATTCTTATGACTCACTCCCGACATGGAACTGCATGATCTCCAGGTGTTCCAGGTGGCCGCGGCCGAGCGGAGCTTCTCGCGGGCCGCGGCCCGGTTGCACCGCACCCAACCCGCGGTCAGCCAGGCGATTCGGCGGCTGGAGGACGAGCTGGGAGAGCGGTTGTTCGACCGATCGTCGAAGGGGGGGCGGCTGACCGAGACCGGCGCGGTCCTGCTCGACTACGCGGAGCGGATGGCCCGCCTCCGGACCGAAGCGGTGGGCGCGGTGCGCGAGCTGCAGGAACTGCGGCGCGGCCGGGTGGTCGTCGGGGTCAACGAGGCCGCCGTCCACGTGCTGCTTCCCATCGTGGTGCGGTTCCGGGAAGACCATCCCCACGCCCAGGTCGAGATGCGCCGCGTGCATTCGCGGGAGATTCCGGGCGAGGTCCTCGACCGCAGCCTGGACTTCGGACTGGTGACCTATCCGCCGCGGGAGCGGGGGCTCGGGTCGGTCCGGCTCGGCGTCGACGAGCTGGTCATGCTGACCCATCCGCGGCATCCGCTCGCGGACCGGCAGGCGGTCGCGATGAGCGAGTTCGGCCAGCAGACGATCATCGCGCACAACGACCCGTCGCCGCGGCGCGATCTCGTCCTCCGGCTCTTCGAGCAGCACCGCGCATCGATCAACATCCAGATGTCGCTGCCCAGTCTGGACGGGATCAAGCGGGCGGTCGAGATGGGTCTGGGGGTGGCGCTGCTGCCGCGGCGGTGCGCCCTCTCGGAGATCGCCCGGGGACAGCTCGCGGCGGTGCCCGTCCCCGAACTGCGCGCGCCCCGCGACCTGCGGCTCGTCCACCGCCGGACGGGAGAGTCGTCGCGGGCCGCCGCCGCCTTCCTCCAGGCGGCCCGGGCGCACGCGGCCGAACGGCGCGAGCCGGCGGCCCGGGCGGTTCAGAAGCCGCGCACGTAGGGCACCCGCGACGCGGCGGCGCGGACGACGTCGAAGTCGTCGAGCAGCAGCCCGGTGGCGTCCCACGTCCCCGAGAGGAGGGCGTCGCGAACCTGGTCCTCGACGCCGACCGCGACCCGCTGGCCGGCCGCCTCGAGCACGCGCTCGGCCAGCGACAGGACCAGCGGGGTGGCGGGAGCGCCCTCGACCCGGGCCATCAGGCCGGCGACCGCGTCGTGCGGAGCCGTCACGCAGGCGAGTCCGATGGCCAGCGCGTTGCCGCGGAAGATCTCGGCGAACGATTCGCCGACGCAGGCGTCGATGCCCCAGCGCTTCAACGCCTGCGGGGCATGCTCGCGGGACGAGCCGGAGCCGAAGTTCTCGTTCACCAGCAGGAAGCGCGCGCCCGCATAGGCGGGGTTCGAGAACGGATGTCCGGGGAGGGCGGCGCGGTCGTCCTCGAAGACGTGGCGGCCCAGCCCGTCGAACGTGATCGCCTTCAGAAACCGCGCGGGAATGATGCGGTCGGTGTCGATGTTGTTCCCGCGCAACGGCAGCCCGGTACCGTCGATGCGGTCGATCTCGCGCGTGGACAACGCATTGCCTCCCGTCCGCCTCCCGGCCCCCGCGAGGCCGGCCCGGCCCCCCCGCGGGGACCCGGAAGCCGTCACCGGGCGGCCGGCCGCCGCCCGTCCGGACCGCCGGCCCGGGACGCCGGCGCCGGCAGCGCCGCCCGCACGTCGGTCACCTCGCCGGCCACCGCGGCCGCGGCGACCATCGCGGGACTCATCAGCAGCGTGCGGCCGGTCGGGCTGCCCTGCCGCCCCTTGAAGTTCCGGTTCGACGACGAAGCGCAGACCTGCCGGCCTTCGAGCCGATCCGGGTTCATGGCCAGGCACATCGAACACCCGGCGCCGCGCCATTCGAACCCGGCCTCGCGGAACACGTGGTCGAGCCCCTCGGCCTCGGCGGCCGCCCGCACGGCCCGGGAACCGGGCACCACCAGCGCCTTCACGTGGCGCGCCACCCGCCGGCCCCGCGCGACGCGGGCCGCCTCGCGCAGGTCCGACAGGCGCGAGTTGGTGCAGGACCCGACGAAGGCGACGTCTATCCGGGTGCCCGCGACGGGAGCCCCGCCGGCGAGCCCCATGAACGCCAGCGCCTCGGCCGCCCCGTCGTCCGCGCCGGCCGCCGGAATGCGCTCGCTCACCCCCACCGACTGGCCGGGGTTGATGCCCCACGTCACCCGCGGTTCGATGTCGGCGGCATCCAGTTCGACCACGTCGTCGTAGTCCGCCCCGGGGTCCGAGGCCATCGACCGCCACCACGAGACGGCCCGGTCGAACGCCGGTCCGGACGGGGCGAACGGCCGCCCGCGCAGATAGTCGAACGTCGTCTCGTCGGGGTTCACGTAACCGACGCGGGCGCCGCCCTCGATCGACATGTTGCAGATGGTCAGCCGCTCGTCGATGCTCATGGCGTCGACGACCGCGCCGCCGTACTCGTAGGCGTGGCCGACGCCCCCCTCGACGCCGAGCCGGTGGATGATCTCCAGCACGACGTCCTTGGCGTAGACCCCGGCCCCCAGCGCGCCGTCGACGGAGATGCGGCGCACCTTCAGCGGGCTCATCGCCAGCGATTGCGACGCCAGGACGTCGCGCACCTGCGACGTCCCGATCCCGAACGCGACCGCGCCGAGCGCCCCGTGGGTCGAGGTGTGGCTGTCGCCGCAGGCGATGGTCATCCCCGGCTGCGTGAGCCCCAGCTCGGGCCCGATGACGTGCACGATCCCCTGGCGCTCGCTGTCCAGGTTCCAGAACGGCACGTCGAACTCGCGGCAGTTCCGCTCGAGCGCCGCCAGCATCGCCTCGGCGAGGGGGTCGGCGAAGGGCCGCTCCCGATCGAGGGTGGGGATGATGTGGTCGGTGGTGGCGAACGTGCGGTCGGGGAACGCCACGCCGATGCCGCGCGCCCGCAGCATGTCGAACGCCTGGGGGGTCGTGACCTCGTGAATCAGGTGCAGCCCGACGAACAACTGCGTCTGCCCGGTCGACAGCGGACGCACCGCGTGGAGGTCCCAGACTTTCTTCAGCAGTGTCCTGCCCATGCAGTTTCCTGTCCGCGGCCGGCCGCGGGCCGCGGGAGCCCCCCTCCCGGCCGGGGCGGGCCGCCGCGGTCCTCGCGTCCGCACGCCGCGCGTTACGCCGGCGGCGGCGCCGGGGCCGGGCCGCCGGGAGCCGCGGGCGGGCCGGGGCGGTCGCCGCCGGCGTCGGGTTCGGCCGGACCGCCGACGTCATCCGGCGCGGCCGGACCACCGGCGTCGTCGGGTTCGGCCGGCTCGTCCGCATCACGGGAGCCCGGAGCCGCGGCCGGCGCGTCCGCATCGCTCGCGTCGTCCGGGGTCGACGGCCCAGGGTCGGACGATTCCGGGTCGGACGGCTCCGACGGCGCGGCGCCGCCCGGAGCCGCGGGGACCGCCGGAGCCGGTTCGACCGGCGACGCGGGCTCGGACGGTTCGACCGGAGCCTCTACCAGGTCGTCCGCGGCCGACGGCGCAGGGTCCGACGGCGCGGCGTCGCCCGGCGCCGGGACCGGTTCGACCGGCGACGCGGGCGAGGACGGCAGGGCCGGAACGACCGGGTCGGACGGCTCGACCGGCTCGGCGACTTCGTCCTCCTCGACGTCCTTCAGGAAATCGTCGCGGCTCTTGCGCACCCGGTTGTAGCTGCCGGCGGACACGACGTAGTACCAACGTGCGAAACGGGTCGCGAGCTCCTCGGCGCGGGCGCGCCCGTCGGCGGTGCGGCGATCCCACCGGGCATGGAGGTCCGCCCGCTCGCGGTTCTCGCGGTCGGCGTCGGTCCACTGCGACTCGGCCTTGTTCTCGAAGTCGCGGTTCGCCGGCCGCTCCGGCTCGGGCAGCGCCTCGGGGTCGAACTCGGCGTTGATCAGGACGTAACGGTTCTCGCCGTCGCCGGTCTCGGCGTCGTCGCTGGTCTCGTCGCCGATCGCCACCGCGTTGCCGCTGCCGTACACGATCTCGCCGAAACGCAGCGTGTAGAGCACCCCGAGGTCGGTGCGCACCTTCAACTCGCCCTCGTTGGACAGCATCTCGCCCGTCTGCGTGGGATAGAACCCGCGCGCCTGCATGGTCTGCAGGTCGGCGTTGGTGATGGTCCGCTCCTCGAACGCCTGCCGCAGGTTGCCCGACAGGCCCTCCGGCTTGGGACGCACGCCCACGATTTCGAGCCCCATCAACCCGCCCACGAGCAGGTTCATCTGGACGTAGTCGACCTCTTTCCCGTCGGGCACGTCGTTGGCCGTCCACACGTCGTCCTCGACCCAGTCGACGATGAACTCTCCCCGCCGCCGCACGCTGCCGGTGCGTTCGTCGATCTCGTACTCGTTCAGTTCGACCCGCTTGACGTCGTCGCGCTCCACCCCGAGCAGGTTGGTCTCGATCCAGTCGTTGAAGCGGGTCGATATCCCGATGTCCGTTCGCGCCGCGTAGACCCGGTTCTGGTCCGGCACGCGCACGAAGTTCAGCCCGGGCCGCCCCTCGACACGGTTCCCGATGACGAGGTCGGCCAGCACCTCCTCGCTCGCGCCCCGGAAGGTGACCCGGCGGCCGCGGCCGCGCAACGTGCTGACGCCCTCGTCGAGGGGGTCGATGACCCCGAACGCCTCGTGGTCCGTCACGTTGTCCGATCGAAAATCGTCCTTGGTGATCGCGATCATGCCCGCCGCGGTCTGCGCGAGCCGTTCCTCCCCGTCGGCGGGATAGTCGTGATGCGACGGGATGGTCCACAACCCGTCCCGGTTGGCCACCCGGAAGACGGCGGCGGCCGCCGTGTCTTCGTCGAACTCGACCACTTCGAGCGACGTGGCCGCCTCCGGGTCCGTGAACTCGGGAAAGAAGGTCTCGCCGACGTCGAAGAACGCGTCCGGAGCCGAGCGGCTCGGGGCGGTGCCGAGGGCCAGGGCGACGACCAGGATGGCCGCCCCGCCGAATGCCGTCGTCTTTTCCAGTTCCGTCATGGCTGTTGTCCCGGCGCTCGGAACCGGTATCGCGGAGAAACCGGTTCCGGAGCGGGTAACGGCTCAGTCTCGCAGGCGTCGGGCCGCGGCGGCGCCTTCGCGCTCGCGACGCTGGCGGCGCACGAAGATCGCCACCCCGAGCGCGAACACGGGCACCGGCGGCAGCAGGATGGCGAACGTCTTGATGCTGCTCTGGATGCGCCGAACCTGGGTCTCCATCCGTTCGAGACTGGCGCGGATCTTCGTTTCCTTCTCGTTCTCGATGTTGGCCGACAACACGTTCAGCCGGCGGTTCTCGACCTCTTCGAGGTTGCGGGCCATGATCTGCTTGGCCTGCGCATCGATGTCGGTGCGGTCCCGCACCTCGGCCACCCGCTCGTTCAGCCGGTTCTGCGCCTCGGCCAGCGCCTGCTCCGCCTCGGCTTCCGCCTGCTGCTCGTCGAGGGTGCGCTGTTCGATGAACTCGGCGGTCTGCGCTTCGACCTGCTCCAGGGTCCGATGGCGGGCGCGGCGGCTGCGCAGCGCGATGAACGAGTCGTCCTCGAGCAGCGCGTCCATGGCGTTCAGGAAGAACGTCACGTTGTCGAAGTTCAGGTTGCCGGGCGCGACTTCGCGAATCTGGAAGAACTGCTCGCTGATGAAGTCGAGGTCCGCGACCACCACGAGGTTCAGGGGCCCCTCGGTGACCCAGTCCGATCCGGATCCGTCCTCTTCGGCCGGGGCGCCATCGACGTCCAATTCGTCCATCTCGCCCGCTCCGACCGCTTCTGCCCCCGCGGCGGGCGGCGACTCGGGCGCCGCCGCGGCCGGAGGCTCGACGGCGGCGACCGCTTCGTCCGGGACGGCGCCATCGGCGGGCGCGGCAGGTTCCGCATCCGCGGCCGGCGCGGACGACCCGGCCGGCGCGGACGACCCGGCCGGCGGTTCCGCCGCGGGCGGCGGCTGCCGGTCCGACGCGGGAGGAGGCTCGACGGCGGCGGCCGCTTCGTCCGGGACGGCGCCATCGGCGGGCGCGGCAGGTTCCGCCGCATCCGGCGCCGGCGCCTCCGCCTGCGCAGGAGCGTCCGGGACGGACGTGGCGGACGCCGCCGCGCTCGACGACGTCGACGCCGCCGCGCTCGACGACGACTCCGCGCTCGACGCCTCCGCTGACGCCTCCGCCTCGGCGGCCGAGTCCGGCGCGGCGGCGGCGGCGGACTCGTCGGCCGCCGTGGCGGATTCAGCCTCCGGCGTTTCCTCGGTTCCGCCGGCCGCCGACGGGTCTTCCCCGGCGGCGGACTCGTCGGCCGCCGACTCGCCGGCGACGGATTCGGATTCGCCGGGCGCCGCCGACTCGCCGGCCGCCGACGGGTCTTCCTCGGCGGCGGATTCGGATTCGGGCGCCGCCGATTCGCCGGGCGCCACCGACTCGCCGGCCGCCGCCGGCGCGGGACCCGCCCGCCGCACCCGCGCCGCCACCACGAAGTCCTCGTCGTCCTGCTCGCGCACCGGGTTGGGGTTGATCGAAGGACCGAAGAAGCTCTGGCGCACCAGCGAGAAGTACCCGGTGTGCCCCGACACGATCCCGGTCCGGAGCAGCGGCTCGAACTCGATCTCCGGGTCCGCGTCGGGACCGGTCACCGGGCGCAGGAACCCCGGATACAGCAAGACCAGCTCTTGCAGGTCCCGCACCACGTCCACGCCCGGGTTGAACGTATCGGGGTTCTCGTTGCCGGCGCCGAGAAAGACCACCTCGGACGGCATGTGCGACAGATCCGGGTGCGGGTTGTAGCCGTCCCAGAGAATCCGGGTCGGCTCCCAGTCGACCCCGAGGTCGCGCATCCACTGCCGGACGTCGCCGCGCGGGCCGGGCCGGGCCGAGCCCGGAGGGAAGGTGAACGGGTTCCCCTCGCCCACCCACTCGGTCGGCGCCAGGGTCGGATTGACGGCCGGCAGCGGGTCGACCAGGACCAGCGCCGGCCGGCCCTGGCGGACGTACTCGGCGACGTGGGCCATCTGGTCGGTCTGCATCGACGACGGCAGCGCGACGAGGAGCGCGTCGATGTCCGGAGGGATCGGGAACTCGGCGTTGACCTCCACCACCTCGTACTGCTTCCGCAGCTCGTTCACCACCGACCATTGCGGCAGTTGCTGGTTGCTCGCGAGGTTCTGGCCCCCGAAGATCTTCACCATCGTGTCGACCACGCCGACCCGCTGGCGCTCGGCGCCCGCCACCACGCGGATCGTGCGCACCACCTCGTACTCGGTAGGCAGCCCCCGATCGAAGAACGGGATGACCTGCTGCTCGGCCCCCGACGTGAACGCCACGCCGAGGAACACGTCGACGATCTCGGAGCGGCCGCCGGCCACGTCGCGCATCTGGCGGGGACCGATGCCGAACTTCTCGCGCGCCCGGACCGCGGCATCGGTGAACGGCTCGGTATCCTCGATGAGCACCTCGACCCTGGGCCCGGCGAGGGCGTCGATCTCCTCGAGCGTCCTGACCAGGTTGGACCGCGCCTGCACGAACGACTCCGGCACGACCGGACTCAGGAACGCCTGGATGAACACCGGGCGGTCCTCGGGCAGCTCGTCGAGGAGCCGGCGCGTCTCGTCACTCACCGACGAGAGCTGCTCGGCGGTGACGTCCAGCCGGACCGCGGCCCGCGCCACCAGCACGTTGACCGCCACCAGCGCCGCCCCCACCGCCGCCACCCGAATCGCGTGGTGCGCCCACATCGGGAACCCGCCGGGGTCGCGCGGCCAGTGCCGCCGCCCGGCGATCAGCGTGTTCAGATAGAGGAAGAGCCCCGCCACCGACAGGAACATGGCCAGCCCCGACAGGGTCAGGACTCCCCTGGAGAAGTCCCGGAACGGGCTGAACACGCTGAGCGGCGCCACGAGCCGGCCGGCCTCGACGCTGATGGAGGCGACCGCCGCATCGAGGAAGATGGCCGCGCCGCAGAACACCGCCCCCAGGATGAACGCGACGGTGACGTTCGCGGTCAGCAGCGACGCGAGCATGCCGACCGGCACCAGCGCCGCGCCCACGAGCCAGAAGCCGACGTAGTTCCCCAACATCAGGCCCAGGTCGGGGCTCCCCAGGAAGAACAGGACCACCACGTGGCTCAACGAAAGCAGCAGCGCCGCGGTGTAGATGCCGAGGGTGGCGGCGTACTTGCCCAGCACGATCTCGAGATCGTCGGCGGGAAGCGTGAACAGCAGCTCGGCCGTCCCCAACCGGCGCTCCTCCGACCACACCGACATCGTCAGGGCGGGAATGAACAGCAGCAACAGGAACGGGAACACCCGGTTGAGCTGATCGAGGTTCGCGAGGTTGTCGAGGAAGAACCGGTCCTGCCAGAACGCGGCCGCCGCGCTCAGGAAGATGAACAGGGTGATGAAGACGTAGCCCGACGGACTGCTGAAGTACAGCCGCAGGTCCCGTCTCGCCAGCGCCCGGACGATCGCGAAGTTGATCCTGATGCCCATCGTTTCATCGTCTCCCGTCAGGAGGCGTCGGTGGCCGCCGAAGGCGGCGGGGCTTCCGGCGGCTCGCGCGTCAGCCGGTGGAACGGCTCTTCGATCGAACCGTCCTCCTCGAGTTCCGCAAGCGCCCCGTCGAACACGAGACGGCCGTTGTGGATCAACAGCACGCGGTCGGCCACCGCCTCGACTTCCTGCAGGATGTGGGTCGAGATGAGCAGGGTCTTGGTGCGGCCCAGCCGCTGCATGTTCTCGCGGAACTGCTTGATCTGATTGGGGTCGAGACCGGCCGTCGGCTCGTCCATGATCAGCACTTCGGGGTCGTGCAACAACGCCTGGGCCAGCCCCACCCGCTGCTTGTAACCCTTCGAGAGCTTGCCGATCGGCTTCTCGAGCACGAGCTGCAGCGCGCAGACCCCGACGACCTCGTCGATGCGGCCCCCGAGGGCGCGCGGAGCGATCTCGCGGGCCTCGCCGAAGAAGCGCAGCAGCTCCAGCGGGGTCATGTCGGGGTAGAGCGGCCCGTTCTCCGGCAGGTAACCGAGACGCTTCGAGGCCTCGATGCGCTGCTTCCGCACGTCGAACCCCGATATCGCGGCCCGGCCGGCGCTCGGCGCCAGAAAGCCGGTGAGCATGCGCATCAGCGTGGACTTGCCGGCCCCGTTCGGTCCCAGGAAGGCCACCACCTGGCCCCGGCGAATCGAGAACGACGCGTCGCGCACCGCGACGAACGGCCCGAAGTACTTGCAGAGCCCGTGCGCGTCAATCATGGCGGCGGGGCCGTCCGCCGCCGCGGCCGGCGCGGGCGCCGGGGCAGCCGCCGCGGCCGGCGCAGGACCCGGGGTCGCCTTCGCCACTGCTTCTTCCTCATTCATGTGGATCTGCCTCGACGTCGCAACCGTCCGCACGGCCGGCGGCCCGGGCGACGACCACGTTCACACCCTCATGGGCGTCGGTGCTCCCGCACGTCGGACCAGATTAAGACGCACGCGCGCCTCGAATGGTCGGGCCGGTCAGTCGGGATGCATCGCCGCTCGCAACGCAGCGGGGCGTTTCACCCGGGCTGGTAGAGCATAGTCAATCGGGCTGACGGCCATCAAGGGGGCCGGCGGGACCCGTCGAGGTAAAGCGAGACACCGCCGCGGGCGGCGGCCGGCGCATCCGGCGCGGCCGGTCCGGTCCGTGCGTGTTACGATTGGCCGTCCTCGATCTCCCGACATGCCTCGCCGGCTTCCCCCTTCGTTCGCCCGATGCCTTGCCGTCCTGCTCGCCGCCGGACTGGCGGTCATGGCTCTCTCGGCGCGCCGACCGGCGCCGGAACCGGCGGACGCGGAGTTGCGGTCGATCATCGACCGCGCCCTCGAGCGTGCGGCCTGGGCCGAGGAACAGGGCTTCGACGGCCTCTACCGCCGCGCCCTGACCCGGCAGACCCGCCGGTTCGACGAAAACGGGGAGGTCACCGAAGAAGAGATTCGACTCTACCGGGTGGAGCCGTACCGCGGCGCGCTGTTCAACCGGCTGACGGTCAGGAACGGAGAACCGATCAGCGGAAGCGACCTGAACGAGCAGGAGAAACGCTGGGAGGAATTCCGGGCCGAGCTCGACGACCCGCGGAAACGCGCGGAACGCGCGGAAGACGAGGAAGACGACAACGAGATCAAGTTCGACGAGGAGTTGATCAGTCGCTTCACGGCCACCCTGGAAGGCATCCGCGACCTGCGGGGCCGCCCCAGCTACGTGGTGTCGTTCGAGCCGCGGCCGGGGAAGCTCCCGGTGCGCCGGCGGATCGACCACGCCCTGAACAAGTCGCGGGGCGAAGCGTGGATCGACCAGGAGACCCACGAGATCGCCCAGGTGCGCTTTCAGCTCAGGGAGCGCGTGCGTCTCTGGTGGGGCATCCTCGGCACCATCTCCGACGTCACCGGGCGCGTCGACCGCGAACCCGTCGCCGGGGACGTCTGGCTGAACACCGAGCTGGACATCTACTTCCACGTGCGGGTGCTGTTCCGGACGACGCGCCGGAGCGAAACGACGCAGTGGAGCGGGTTCGAGCTCGCGGAGTGACCGGCCGCCGGGGGCCTGCGCGGCCGAAGCCGTGCGCAGACCCCCGGAATGCAAGGGCTAGCGCACCAGCGCCTGGTAGACGAGATTGCGCGACAACGCCTGCACCTCGCCCGCCGCGCGCCCCCGATGCTGGATCATCCCCACGAACGCGAGGTCCGTCACCGGATCGATCCAGAACCACGTGCCGGCCGCCCCGCCCCAGCGGTAGGTGCCGTCCGCATAGACCTCGCCGGCGGCCGCGGCGTCGGTGACCACCTCGAAACCGAAGCTGAACCCCCGGCCGGCGGGCCGCGTGCTCAGCGGTCCGGGCAGCAGGTGGTCCGTCCGCATGATCTCCACCGAACGCGGAGACAGCAGCCGGGCGCCGCCGAGCTCGCCGCCGTTGAGCAGCATCTGCATGAAGCGCAGGTAGTCGCCGGCCGTCGAGTAGAGTCCGCCGCCCCCGGACGGCCCGGCCGGCGGCAGGGTGCGCACCTCGTTGTCGGCGAGCTCGAGCCCGCCGCCGTCCGCGTCCTGGTGAATCCGGGCGGCCCGATCGAGGTCTCCCGCCGGCACGAAGAACCCGGTGTCGACCATGCCGAGGGGTTCGAAGATGCGGTCGAGCAGGAACTCGTCGAACGGCTGCCCCGACAGCTTTTCGACGAGATAGCCCTGCACGTCGACTGCGACGCTGTAGTGCCACGCGACGCCGGGCTGCGAACGCAACGGCAGCCTCGAGAGCTTGTCTATCATGTCCTGCAGCGGCGCATCCGCGTCCAGGACCCGCTTCTCGCGATACGCGCGCGCGACGGGATGGTCGTCGAACCCGTAGTCCAGCCCGCCCGAGTGGGTCAGCAGCTCGCGCATGGTCATCGACCGCGCCGCCGCCTCGAGCACCGGCGAGCCGTCGGCGTACTCACCCGCGTGGACCCGGAGATCGGCGAACTCCGGAATGAAGTCGGACACCGGGTCGTCGATCTGCCACTTGCCCTCCTCGTAGAGCATCATCAGGGCGGCCGCGGTCACCGGCTTGGTCATCGAGTAGATGAGGAAGATCGAGTCGGCGGCCAGCGGCGCGCCCGACTCGACGTCCTGCACCCCGACGCTGTCGACGAAGGCGACCTTGCCGTTCCGCGCGAGCATCGTCACGACGCCCGCCAGTTTCCCCTCGTCGACCATCCGCTGCATCCCGGCGTCGAGCCGTTCGAGACGCGCCGCGGACAAGCCGACGGCGGCCGGGTCGGCAGGGCCCAGATCGCGCGCGGCCGCGTGGCGTCCGTAGCGATGCTCCTGCGCCGTAACCGGTTCGACCGGCAGCAGCCCGATCCCGAGGACCAGCGCAGCCAGCGTGAGCGGAAGGGGCGAACGGCGGCGGCGGATGACGGCTCTTGGCATGGTGATGACTCCTGGACGGAACTGGACTTCAGGCGCCCCGCATGGCCCGCGCCATGCGGCCGGCGGACCGCGGCGTCTCGCCCGGCCGCGCGCCGGACTCCCGGTCCGGCCGGCGCCGGGCCGGCGCGCCCACTAAGCCTACCCCAAACCGGGGTCGAGAGATCGGGCGGGACTTTGACATCCGATCCCGGCCGGTGCAACATGCGCTCGTCGGGGGGGGTCCCAGGGGCGGCGCCGCGGAAGGACGCCGGCCCCGGCCCGGTGCGGCAACTTTCCGATCCCGGCCCTCGTCCAACTCCGTGGGGAGACGCGGGGAGCGCGGCAACGGCGCGGCCGCGGGACGCGGGCTCGCCGACCCCGGTTCCGGAGGAACGCCTGATGGTCGACATCGCACGTCCGGACATCGCGCGGGCCAAGCGGGTGCGCCGTATCGTCTACGGGGCCGGGGCCTGCGTCGTCGTCATCCTGATCACGGTCGGGGTTTCGCGCCTCGAACCCGCGGCGCCCGCCGTCGATCGCGACACCGTGTACACCGACACCGTGCAGCGCGGAGAAATGCTGCGGCAGGTGCGGGGAACCGGCACCCTCGTGCCGGAGGAAATCCGGTGGATATCCGCCGTCACCAACAGCACGGTCGAGCGCATCGTGCTCAGGCCGGGGGTGACCGTCGAGCCGGACACCGTCATCGTCGAGCTGAGCAACCCCCAGCTCGAGCAGAGCGCGCTGGACGCGCGGCTCCAGCTCGACGCGGCGCGGGCCCGCTACAAGAGCCGGCAGGTCGAGCTGGACCGGGACGTGCTGGCCCAGCGTGCGGCCGTCGCCAGCTCGGAGCACGCCCTTACGCTGGCGGAGTACGAAGCCAGTCTCGACGAAGAGCTGTTCAGGGACGACCTGGTCTCGGAGCTGCAGCTCCGCCAGAAGCAGTCGGCCGCGAGCCAGCTCCGCGTGCAGTACGAACTCGACAAGCAGCGGCTCGAGATCCTGATCGACGCGATGGCGACGCAACTGGCGGCCGAGCAGGCCGAGGTGGACCGCCTCGCGACCATCCACGCGCTGCGCCGGGACGAGGTCGCCGATCTGCGCGTCACGGCCGGGGTGGCCGGGGTCCTGCAGGAAGTGCCCCTGGAGGAAGGGACCAGCGTCACCCCCGGCGCCAATCTCGCGCGGGTCGGCGACCCGACCCGCCTCATGACCGAGTTGCGGATCGCGGAGACGCAGGCGAGAGACATCCAGATCGGCCAGCCGGCGTCCATCGACACCCGCAACGGGATCATCCCGGGACACGTCGCCCGCATCGACCCCGCCGTGCAGAACGGCACCGTCACCGTGGACGTGACGCTCGACGGCGATCTGCCTCGCGGCGCCCGGCCGGACCTGACCGTCGACGGCACCATCGAGCTCGAGCGGCTCGTCGACGTCGTGTACGTCGGCCGTCCCGTGTACGGCCAGGAAGACAGCGTGGTCAGCCTGTTCAAGCTCCAGCCCGGCAGCGACGAGGCGGTGCGGACGCGGGTGGAGCTGGGCCGGAGCTCGGTGAACACCATCGAAGTGCGCGCGGGGCTCCAGCCCGGCGATCAGGTCGTGCTGTCGGACATGTCCCAGTGGGACGCCTTCGACCGCATTCGCCTGAATTAAAGAAGGGACCCAGGCCCATGAACGACGCAGCCCAGCCACTGATCCACCTCGACAAGGTGACGAAGGTCTTCTTCACGGACGAAGTGGAGACCCACGCGCTCGCGGAAATCGACCTGGACATCTACCCGGGCGAGTACATCGCCATCTCGGGACCGTCCGGCTGCGGGAAATCGACGCTGCTGTCGATTCTGGGGCTGCTCGACTCGCCCTCCCAGGGCCACTACCAGTTGAACGGACGGCCGGTGGCGAGCCTCAGGACGTCGGACCGCGCCCGCACCCGGAACCGCGAGATCGGGTTCATCTTCCAGAGCTTCAACCTGATCGGCGACCTCACCGTCTACGAGAACGTCGAGCTGCCCCTGACCTATCGGGGCATGCGGCCGGCCGAACGGCGGCAGCGGGTGGACGAGGCCCTCGAGAAGGTCGAGATGGCCCACCGCTCCAGGCATCTGCCCAGCCAGCTCTCCGGCGGCCAGCAACAGCGGGTGGCGGTGGCCCGCGCCGTCGCGGGCCAGCCCTCGATTCTGCTCGCCGACGAGCCGACCGGGAACCTCGACTCGAAGAACGGCGCGGCGGTGATGCAGCTTCTCGCGGCCCTCCACGCGGAGGGGTCGACCATCTGCATGGTCACCCACGACCCGCGCTATGCCCGGCACGCGGGCCGCGAGGTGCACCTGTACGACGGGCGGGTCGTGGACGGCCCCCAGTACGAGAGCTAGCCGCGGAGCCGCCAGCCGGCGATGGGCGGGTCGGCCGAACCGCGCTACTCGGGCCGCTCGACCGTCGTGTAGTCGAGATAGGACCGGCCGCCGACCCGGGAGACGGCGGCGGTCAGCCGGTAGCTCCCGCCCGCGGACTCGACCCGCACTTCCGACGACTCGACTGCGACCTCGGACGGATCCGGCCCCCCGCGCAACGCTTCGTGGAGCACCCGCCCCTGCATCGAGGCCGGAATCTCGATGCCCAGCGTATGGAGGAACGTCGGGGCGAAGTCGACGTTGCCGCTCGGCACGCCGCTCTCGACGCCGGCCTTCAGGTCGGGACCGACGGCCACCAGCGGGATGCGGACGTCGAAGGGACTCGAACTGCCGTGACCGGCGCTCCCCGGCTGGGCCGACGTCCCGCGGAAGCCGTACCGGCCCGCCGCCGCCGTCCAGTCGGGCGAGTAGAGGATCTGGGCGGCGCGCGGATGATCCCACCGCGCGAGCGCCAGCGACAACGTGCCGGCCACCGCGCCTTCGCGGGCGCCGGGACCCGCCCCCCGCGTGAAGACCGCCCCGACGCCTCGGGTGGCCTGCAAGGCGGCGGCGACGGCCGACACCACCGCCGCATCGCCGTCGCGCACGTAGACGGCGCCGGCTCCGGCCACGACCCGCGGCGCGCCATCGTCGAGCGGGGCCGCGAACGGCGCCAGCACCGCTTCGACGTCGACGCCGCCGGTATGCTCGGAGAACCCGTGGTCCGAGGTGACCCAGACGTTCGTGGTGTCCGCGAGACCGGCCGCGGCAAGACCGTCCTGAAGGCGCTGAATCTCGGCGTCGAGCCGGAAGAGCGCCTCGACCACCAGAGGATGGCCGACGCCATGCCGGTGCGCCGTGGTGTCGGGGTCGCTGAGCCAGAGCACGGTCACCGTCGGGTCGATCGCCGGCAGGGCCACCTCGAGGAACGCATCGACGACCCAGCGGTTTCGCGCATGGTTGGGCGTACCCGCGGGGGGGACCGCCCCCAGCCGATCGACCGCCTGCCGGCGCAGGTCCGCCGGCCGGCTGTACTCGTAGTGGAGAATGGCCCCGCCCGCGACCCGGTGGTTCAGGAGATGGGACGACCCGCTGGACCCGGCGCTGACGACGAGGAGCCGCTCGCCCGCCGACTGGAGCGCCTCGCCCAGCGTGGCCGCCGTCAGCAAGCCCTCGTCGACGGCGGCGTCGATCCGCAGCAGGTTGCCGCGGTCGCTGGTGGAGAGGAACCGGGCGGCGTCCACCCGCGGGAAGAACACCGCGTTGCCCAGCAATCCGTGGGTCTCGGGATAGGCGCCGGTGGAGATGGACGCGGCATTGACCCGGGTCACGGTCGGGAACACCGCGTGATGCCGGGTCATGACCATACCCCGCCGACCCAGGGCGTGGAGCGCCGGCATGAAATGGGGTTGCACGTAATCGGGGCGCAACCCGTCGAGCACGATCAGCAGATGCCGCGGCCGATCGGCGCGCGCCGTCTCGCGGTCCTGGCCGGCCGCCCCGTACGAGGACGCGGCCAGGACGAGCGTCAGCACGAGCAGGCGGCGCGGAACCAGTCCGGCCATCGGCGATCAGCGCCTGACGAGCCCCAGGACGGCGCAGGCGATGACTACGACGAACGGGAGCACCGTACCGGCGGCGAACATCAGCGTGGCGAGAGCGCTCGGCTCCGAGGGCATCTGCGATCCTCCTCTCGATGGGCGGCCCGGATTGCCCGGGCCGACGGAGTGACGGCGCCGGCAGGCCGCGGCTTCCGTCCCTGAATCCGGGCGGCAGGCCCGACCGGCTCCGATTCTATCAGCCCGGCGCGAGAGCCGCCCGCCGCATGCGAGCCTGCCGGCTAGTGCGACCCGAACGGAAACGCGGTGAGCCAGGCCCGGGCGTGGTCAATGTCGTCGGTGCGCAACGTGTCCGGGTTGCAGTCTCGTTCCGCGCCCAGGTAGTAGCCCAGCAACTGAAACGTGACGGCGGCCAGCGGCGGCATCAGCAGCTCTCCGATCGTGCCGGGCACGGCGATGACGAACGTCGCGTCCGGGGCCACCGTGTCGTCTCCGTCGACCACCAGGGCCAGGCTGGGCGAACCGGCGGCCCGCGCCGTACGCACCACGTCGTGCAGCCGGGCGCAGGAACCGCCCGGCGGCGCGACGACCACCGTGGCGACGTCCCCCGACAGCAGAGGAATCGCGTTGTGCGCGTACTCGGCCGGTCGGTACGCCTTGCAGAGCAGGCCGCTCTCCTCCTCGATCTTCAACGCCCCCTCGCGGGCGGAGAACCAGTTGGCGCCGCCGCCGGACAACAGCAGCGCCTGGTGGTCCTTGAGGGCGTCGGCGATCTGCGATACGTTCACGTCCTCCTCTTCCAGGAACTGCGCCGCCGCGTTCGGCAGATCCGCGATCTCCGCCGCGAGCTCCTCGGCCGCGCGAGCCGCGAGGGCCCCCGTGGCCTTCCCGATCTCGACTCCCAGCAGATACAGCCCCACCAGACGCGTCGTCAGGACCGACACGTCGGGACCGCAACGCTGGCCGGCCGGGAAACAGACGCTCTCGTCGCACAGCTCGTCCAGCGCGCTCCCCGGCGTATTGGTCAGCCCAACCGTGAGCACCCCCTGGTCCCGCGCCCGCCGGCCGGCTTCCAGCGTCTCGACGCTGGCCCCGGTGGCCGACTGGAGGACGAGGGCCGTCGGCTCGGGTCCGCGGCGCCAGTGATTCGAGAACTCCTGCGACTCGTGGCTCTCGGCCGCCCACCCGGTCCACTGCCGGAACAGGAACGCCCCGAGATCGGCCGCGTGGAAGGCGGAGCCGCATCCGGTGAACACGAGGCGCCGGATGCCCCGCTCGACCAGGCGCCGGGCGAGCGCGGCCATCTCCGGGCGCCTCTCGGCCGCCTGCCGCATCAGCGCCGGCTGCCGGCGGACGTCCTCGATCAGCAGGAACGGATGCCCCTGCCGGACGTCGGCGGTGCCCCGGATGCGCGCCCAGAGGGGCACGCGGGCGAGCTCTTCCTCCAGCCAGGCCGGCAGCGGGTCGTCGGGGGTCGGCGCCGCCGCTCCGGGATTCGCGTCCATCAGGTCGCGCGCCCACCGCGGCAGTCGGTGCTTGATCGGTCCTGGCATCACGTGCGCCGTCCCCGGCCCCCCGCGGCCGGAAGACGGTGCAGGATACCCGAAACCGCGTCAAGCTGAAACCCGCGGACCGCCCCGGCGGTCGACGGTTCACGGACGATCCGCCAGGGCCCGGGCGCGCTCGAAGTGGCCGGGGACGCCGAGCCGTGCGCAGAGGTCGAAGAAGGCCGCACGAGGTCCTCTCCAGCGCAGGTCGTCGACCGCGTCGAACAGCGCCGCGTCCGTGCGCAGCGTGGCGAGCTCCCGGAAACGCAAGGCGAGGCCGCGGCCGTCCGCGAGTTCAGCGGCCAGACGGCCCGCGCCCCGCACCGTGACGTCCCAGTCGGCGGCGTCGTCCGGTATCGCGTCGATGCTCCCGTACCGATCGAGCACGGCCGCCGCCGACCTGGCCCCCCACCCCCGCAGGCCGGGGAAGCCGTCGGCGGCGTCGCCGACGAGCGCGAGGTAGTCGGGAATCGACGCCGGGGCCACCCCGAACTTCGCCCGGACCCCCTCCTCGTCACGCAGCGTGCCCGCCCGCCGGTCGAACTGCACTACGCGGCTCCCGGTCACGCACTGCGCGAGGTCCTTGTCGGGCGAGCAGATGAACACCTGCTCGACGCGGGAATCGGCGGCCGCGCGCGCCGCCGCCGACGCCAGTCCGTCGTCCGCCTCGAGATCGGTCATCGGCCACACCGCGGCGCCGAGGGCCTCCAGCGCCTCCTCCAGCAAACCGAACTGTCCGAGCAGGGCCGGGTCGATACCGTCTCCGGTCTTGTAGCCGGGCCACAGGTCGTTGCGGAACGACTCGATGACGTGGTCGGTGGCGACGCCGAGGTGGGTCACGCCGTTCTCGATCAACGACAACACGGAGCCGACGACGCCGCGCACGGCGCCGACCTCGCGTCCGTCGACGTCCCGGGCCGGCGGCACCGCATGGTAGTGGCGGAACAGCTCCCAGGTCCCGTCGATCAGGAACACGTTCATGCTCGCGGAAACGAGGGAGGCGGCGGGAGGACCCGCGCCTGCTCAGCTTTCGCGGCGGGTCGGGGTGGCCGGGGTCGGACACGGCTCCCACCCCAGGCGGATGAGGTCCCGGCCCAGGCTCCGGGCCGCGTCGACCAACGCCTCGAGGTCGTCGAAATGCTCGCTCTCCTCCGCGCCATCAGGATACAGCACCACGAGCTCGCAGGCGTCGGGCCGCGGGTCGCAGTGGATACCGATGAACCGGGGCGGCCCCCCGGCCGCCTTGAAGAACCACAGCATCAAGGTGTTGTATCGGGACGGATCGGTCGTGCTGCAGGCCGCGCGCGCATTTGTCGTGCATTCCCGAGTCATACCGCGCGTTGACAGGAAGCGGCCGGACGACGCCCGCCGCCGGGGTTGCCAGCGGGGACCCCGGCGCCGAAAATGAGCGGCGGCGCGCGCCGGCCGCGGACGGGTCGGCGAACCGCCGGGGCCGGCCGCAACCGTGAATATCCGGGCCGGCGGACACGTAGAAAGGGACAGTGCATACCGTGATGGTCGACTCTCCGGCGCCGGTGCTGGCGGCGGGCGGGTCCGACCGGCAACTGATCGACCAGGCGAAGGCCGGCGAGCCGGCCGCGTGCGACGCCCTCGCCCGGCGCTATCGCGCGGCCGCCTACCTGCTGGCCCTCCAGATGCTGGGCAACCGCGACGACGCGATGGACGTGGCCCAGGACGCGATGCTGCGGTTCTTCAGCACCCTGCGGAGCTTCGACTCCGCCCGCCGCATCGAGCCCTGGCTGTTCACCATCGTGCGGAACCAGGTGCGCGACCTGTGGCGCCAGAGGCGGCGCCGGCCGGCCGAAGCCGGCGGGGAGCCCGTCGCCCTCGTCGAGCAGCTCGCCACGCCACAGCCGAGCCCGGAAGCGGACCTCCACCGGCGGGAGATGCAGGAGCGCGTCTGGCGCGCCCTCGCCGCCCTGCCGGTCGACAAGCGCGAGATCATCGTGCTCCGCGACTTCCACGACCTGTCCTACCGCGACGTCGCGCAGGTGCTCGACGTCCCCATCGGCACGGTGATGTCGCGGCTGCACGGCGCCCGGCGGCAGTTGCGAACGCGGCTCGAAGAAGGAGGACGTCATGCCTGAACCCTGTGGGCGGACGTTCGACGAGGCCCTGCTCTCGGGATACGTCGACCGGGCGCTGGTGCAACGCGACGGCCAGCGGGTCCGGCTGCATCTGGAGCAGTGCGCCCGGTGCCGCGCCGTGGTCGCGGACCTGCGCACCGTGCGGGAGGCGACGATGACGTCGACGTTCGAGACGCCGCGAGACGACGAGTGGCCGGAGACCCCGCGGACCGCGCCCGGCCGGCTGCTGGTCGGGCTGGGGTGGCCGGTGGTGGCCGCCTGGGCGGTCCTCCTCGGCGGCTACGCCCTGTGGGGCGCCTGGCGGGAAACGGACCACCTCGTCGAGCGGCTCCTGCTGCTGGGCGGGGTGACCGGTTTCGGGCTGCTGTTCGCCGGCGTGCTGCTCGACCGCCTGAAGGCCGCGAAAACGGACCGCTACCGGGAGGTGCGCGAATGATCGTGGTCACCGCGAACCGGGTGGCCGGCCGGCGGGTCGCCCGCACCCTCGGGCTCGTGCGCGGGAACACGATACGGGCGCGCCACCTCGGCAAGGACATCATGGCCGTGCTGCGCAACATCGTCGGCGGCGAGGTCGCCGAGTACACGAAGCTCCTCGCCGAATCGCGCGAGCAGGCGCTGGACCGGATGGTGGACGAAGCCCGCGAGCTGGGGGCCAACGCCGTCATTTCCCTGCGGTTCTCGACCTCGATGATCATGGGCGCCGCCGCCGAGCTCCTCGCCTACGGCACCGCGGTGGTGCTCGAAGCGGAGGAAGAGGACGGGACACCCGCCCGGGGCGGGAAGTAGAATCGCCGTACCCCATGCCGCGCGAATCGACCGCCCCGTCCGTCGGCGCCCCCGACCCGGCGCGGCTCCAGGCCGCGATCGACCTCGTCGTGGCGCGGCTCCAGCCCGACCAGATCATCCTGTTCGGTTCGGCCGCCCGCGAACGGATGTCGGAAGACAGCGACCTCGATCTGCTCGTGATCAAGGAACCGGAACCGGGCCGGCCGACGACCGACCACGAACACTGGAAATGCGAGGAGACCGGCGACGCCGTCGACGTGATCCTGATGGACCGGACGACCGCCGAAAGCGGTCGGAGAAGCGCGTCCTGGATCCAGGGCGCGGCGCTCGAAGAAGGGCGGACCGTCTACGCGCGCGCAGGGGTCCAACCCGTGCCGACGGGCCCGACGTACAGTTGGAACGGCCACGAAATGGCGAAGAACACGCTGTTCGAACCGGACCACGCGCACGAGTTCGTGGAGCGGGCGGAAAGGAAGTGGCGACTCGCCAACCGGGACGAGACGCACGTCATCGACAGATGCGAAATGCTGCAGGCGTGCATGGAGCGCGCGCTCAAGGCCCTGATCACCGCCCAGGGACGGCGCGTGGAGCACACCCACGACCTGAACCAGTTATGGGAACAGGCGGAGAGATACGGCGAACGGATAGACGCGAGCCCGGACCGCGACGAACTGGAGAATCTGTCCCGGTACGCCGGCGACTGGCAATACGACACCCCAAGGCACGCCGACCCGGAAAGAACGTGGGCGGCGTTGAAAGCGGCGGGCAGGGACCTGCTGGACCACGCTCGACGACGCGTACCGCGGCTCGTTCGGGAAACGACGACCCGGCTCGCGCAATCGCGAAAGGCGCCTCTCGCTGGCAAATGAAGCTGCGTCCCGACTTCGACTACAAGGCGATGCCGGCGGATCCGTGGCGATTCCGATCGATACGTCCGTGTGGACAGACATGTTCCGGGACACCCGCGGCGACACGGCAACCCTATCCGGTCGCCGGCGGCGCCACTACAGTCCCAGCAGGTTCGTGCGGAGCTTCGAGAGCCCCTGGCCGGCCGCCCAGAGGTCGAGCTCGACCGACGCCAGTTCGTCGACGACGGGAACCGCGAGGCCCACCTCGCGCAAGTCTATCGCCTTGACGTAGGTCCGGCACGACCCGCACTCTTCCAGGCGGACGTGCGGCCACGACTCCGAGACGTGGTGCGGGCGACGGTCCGGGCGTTCCTCCCCGCAGGCCGGACACCGCGTCCGCGGGAACGTCCATTCCGCCAGACAGAGCGAACAGAGCAGCGTCCGCCGGCCCCTTGCCTCCGGCTCGTCGCGCAGCACCGCGGCCAGCGGCGCCGACCCGCAGTGCGGGCACGCCGCGCGGTCGGCGTCCTCCCCGGAAACGGGGGCGTCTCCCGCCGGGCGCCCGGAGGAGGCCGGCGCCCGGGTGGCGAGGGCCTCGGCAACCGGCTGCAGGAAGGCGCGCGGAAAGAACTCCAGCGCCGCCGCCTCGCAATCCAGGGACGCGGCGATCGGCGCGGCGGGCCGCCCCTCCAGCGCCGCGCTCAGCAGCGCGGACATCGCGGCCGGCTCCGCCGCCAAGCGGCCGGCCGCCGCCCGCAGCAGGCCGGTGGCCGACGCCGGGAGGGCCCGCACGAAGCGCGCGAACGCCCGCGCGCGGGGACGTTCCGGCAGCCGGGCCAGCCGCAGGCGCGGCGGGTCGCCGTCGGCCGCCTCGACCGCGCCCAGCCAGCGCGAGCCCGCCGCCCTGACGTACAGCGGCTCCTGCAACGCCAGCACGTCGCCGTAGAACGCCAGCAGCTCCGCCGCATGCGGATGCTCGCCGCGCAGGCGCTCCGCCCGTTGCCGGCGAAGCGGCCAGACCGCCGCGGAGAGAGTCATGCTTCCAGAGCCGGAACCGTCATCTTTGCGCGTGGTACGAACGAAACGGATGCGACTGCCTTGGCCTCGCATTATCGCCGCGATCGGATCCTGGTGAAACTCCGTCCGCAGACCCCGCGCCCCGGCGGCGCAGCACGACGACGCGGTTCGAGTTCGTGCCGCCGCGGTTGTTGTCGACGCCCCACGTATTCGACGTCTTGGTGAAGCGCTGTTCGTTGACGACGATGCAGACCGGCTCCCACGCCGTCTCCCGCGCGACGTCCGCGACCACGCGGTCCAGCAGCAGCGATCCCTTCCGGACTTCGCCCACTTCGAAGGCGAACGCGCCGCCCCGGGCGGTGACCGCGGCGACGTTGGCGAGCACGCGGCGCACCAGGTCCTTCCACTCCTCCAGCTTCGCCGTCTGGGTGACGGCGACCCCGTGCGGATCGATCCCGGCGAACCAGCACCGCATCCAGTTGTCCTGCCGGTAGTTGACCACGTTCAGAAACGGCGGGGACGTGACCGCGAGCGCGACCGGCGGGCCGGCGTACTCGAACGGCTCCGCGACGCTCTGGCGCAGGAATCCACGGCCCCGGCCGGTGGGCGCCGCCGCCCGCACGTCCTTCAGGAGCGCGCGCGTCTTGCGCACGATCAGCGCCGCGACGTCGCGGTACCCCGGCGTCAGACCCCGGCGCGCGTTGGTCCTGCGCTGCCGCCCGATCGACGTCGCCTGGTTGGGCGGCAGCGTATAGACCGAGAAGAACCCCGGCGAATGTCCGGTCAGCCGGTTCATGGCGACCATCCGGATCCAGCGGTCGACGCCGTCCAGGCGCCCGGCCGCTTCCCGCTCGATCAGGTAGGCGCGCAGCCGGCAGATCTGGTTGAGCGTGCGTTCGTGGAAGAACACGTCGAAGCCCTCGGGCCGGTCCGCGGACGCGTCCAGCGCCAGCCGCGCGAGCCGGGCTTCGACCTCCGGTTGCGACGGCGGGTTCAGCCGCGCTTCGACCAGGATGCGGGAAACCGGATTGACGTCGTTGCCCAACGCGTCGCGTCCCAGCAGCGCCGCTTCGAGCAGCGTCGTGCCGCGCCCCATGAACGGGTCGAAGACGAGGTCGCCGGCATCCGTCAGCCGGGTGATGAAGAACCGCGGCAGTTGCGGCTTGAAGCAGGCCCGGTAGGAAATCTCGTGCAGGGAATGCGCCGCGCGCTGCTTCGACGTCCAGAACTCGTTCGTGAAGATCGGGACACCGCCGCATGTCTCGACGTGCGTCCTCCTCCCGTAACGACGCCAACGTTCGAGCTCGTCCGCGAGCGCGTCCGGCGTCCGGCGCTCCTCGCCGCCGAGAGACAACCCGTGCTGCACTTGCGGTTACCCGCCCGCTCCCGGCAACCGAAGCGCTCCCGTGCGAGACACTTTCGTTCCTGCGCCCGGCGCACCGGCGTCATACCACCGAGCACGTCATCGGCGATGAACCTTCCACATGGGAGTTCAAGGAAACGGCCGCCGGGCCTGCGATGATCGCGACCCACCGACGTCGGGCACAATCATGGTTCCCGCTCCATGACGTCGAGCAGCGCGGCGTAGCTGTCGATGCTGACGCCCGGCTGCAGCCCGCCGCGGCCGCCCGTGGGCAGCGTGACCGGTCCCACCGGCGCAGGTGCGGCCCGGCGAGCCAGCACGTCCCGGAGGCCCTCGTCGATAAGCGACGTCAGCGTCCGGCCCGACCGCGCCGCATGGCGTTTCGCCTCTGCCAGCAACCGATCGTCCAGCCTCACTGTAGTACGCATCTGTCTGGCCACCAGCCTGTCAGTGACATGTCAACGTGTCAAGCTCGCCATCGAAGCGCGTTGCCGCGTCCGCGGGCAGACGTCGGCGCGACGGCCATGGACCCACCGGCGGCCGCTATCCGCGCGTCTGCTCGTCGTGCCAGCGCGGGTGGTGGTGGCGCGCCCAGCGGTCGGTGACCGTGCCGTCGATCATGGCGCGGGCGGTGCCGGGGTAGGCGACGGTGCCCAGGTAGACGTGGACGATCAGGAACAGGCCGCCGCCGAGGGTGGCGAGGTAGTGGGCGAGGCGCATCCACTGGAGGAAGGACGCGTCGAACGCGGCCGGGAACCAGAGCGCGACGCCGCTGCCGGCGAAGACGACCGCCAGCGCGCCCTGCACCCAGAAGAACAGCTTCTGGCCGGCGTTGTACTTGCCGGCCGGCGGTACGCGCGCCGTGTCGCGGGTCGCGTAGTGGCGCACCGCGCGCAGCCACCGCCAGTCGGTGTCGCTCAGGAACATGTCGCGGATCCAGATCGCGATCATGAACACCATGCCGACCGCGAACGCCACGCCCACCCAGGGGTGCAGCACGCGCGCGGACGGGCCGCCGCCGAGCAGCGCGGTCAGCCAGAAGAGCGCGGGGTAGGAGAACGCGAGGCCGGTGGCCAGCAGCAGGACGAACGTGACGCCCACCACCCAGTGGACGATGCGTTCGACGAAAGTGAAGCGGTTGAACAGCCGGTCAGCCATGTCGGCACCGCCGCCCCCGCGCCGGACCGCTCCGCCCCCGCGCGCCGCCGACCCGCGGCGCCATGCGCGCCGTCGGATTGCTCCGTCCGACGCGCCGCCGGCCGCCCGGCGGCGTCATTCGTGCTCCTCCTCCAGCCGCTCCGGCCCGTAGCGGAGGAAGTGGACGAGCGCCCCGAGGACGCCGAAGCCCATCAGGTACGCGCCGGCGCGCTTGAGGAACCCGAGCGCGGTCATCGGCGCGGGGCTCGCGGTCGGGTCCGACGGCAGGCTGTAGTCCGCCAGGCGGTCGCCGTGCGGCACGACGTACATCATGTGCGTGCCGCCGACGCCGGCCGGGTTGTAGACCGCGGCGTTCGCGTAGCCGCGCGACTTCAGCGTCTCCACCTTGCTCTCGGCCAGCGCCAGCATGTCGCGCTTGCTGCCCCAGGCGATGGCGTTGGTCGGGCAGGTCTTGACGCACGCCGGCTCCAGCCCCGCCTCGACGCGGTCGACGCACATGTTGCACTTCGACACCTTGCGGGTGGCGGCGTCGAAGCGCGGGATGTCGAACGGGCAGCCGGTCACGCAGTACTGGCAGCCGATGCAGTTCTCCTGGTTGAAGTCGACGATGCCGTTCGTGTACTGGACGATGGCCCCCGGCGCGGGGCACGAGAACAGGCAGCCCGGCTCTTCGCAGTGCAGGCAGGCGTCCTTCTTGATCAGCCAGTCGAGCCGGCCGTCGACCTCCACCTCGTTGAAGCGCATCAGCAGCCACGTCTTCGGGCTCAGGTCCCGGTGGCTCTGGTAGCTCCCGAAGTTGGCGGTCGGCTCGACCCCGAGGTCGTTCCACTCCTTGCAGGCGACCTCGCACCCCTTGCAGCCGATGCACTTCGAGATGTCGACCAGCTTGGCGTAGGTCGGCCCGCCCGACCGGAGCGCGCTGATCGGGATGTAGGCGTCCGGACTGGCGGAGACGCGGCGGATGGTGAGTGAGTCGGCCATTTGAGTCCAAGGAACAGATATCGACGCAATCGTCAGAACGCTTTCTTCAACCCGGCCTGCTTCAGAGACTCGTTCGCCGTGTGTCTCGACCGGGATTGGCGATCCACGGTGAAGTGCCGCCGTGCAATCGGGCTGTACCACACTTCATGATCACCGCGACCCTTGCGAACCGACGTACAGCCGGCGTCACGAAGAATGCGAACCAGGCGTCGATAGAAACCCGCCAACGGATGCCACCCGCGGATTGCCGACGCGGCGCACTTCGTCCGTCATGACGTGTACCGGAATTTCCGGCAGATCCGTCTCGATTCCGTTGAGCTCGACGAGGTCGGCGACCGCCGCCATGACCTTGTCGACCAGCTCTTCGTGCGTGGCACCTTCCACCGACAGGCCATCGATGTCGTCACTCGCCGCCACCCACACTTTCGCTTCGGGATCCCGGAACGCACGGACGAAAATCGATGCCGTCTTCATGCGTTCGCCTTCTCCACGTTCACCAGGAACGACTTGAACTCGAGGGCTGGCGGTGTCGGCCATGATTCGGCTCAGCGCGCCGCCGAGAGATCCGGTTCCGGAACAGGCGCCTCCGAATGGAGATCCGGCCTGTTCACGTGCCCTTCGAGGATCGTTTCAATCGTGTCGACCTTGCCCATCAACTCATCGACCTTGCTGTCGATGCCGTTGATCTGAATCGCGTTCCACAACAGCCGATCTCCCTTGCCTCATGTTACACGCAACCACACCCCCCAAGCGCGTATCACGCTCGCTCCACGTTGACCAGGAACGACTTGAACTCCGGGCAGCGGGTGTTGGCGTCGCCGATGAACGGGGTCAGCAGGTTGGCCATCGAGCCCTGGGTCAGGCCCACGAAGCCCCAGTGGACGGGGATGCCGACGGTCCAGACGACCTTGCCGTTGACGCGCAGCGGCTTGATGCGCTTGGTGACGATGGCCGTCCCCTGCACTTCGCCCCGCTTCGACCAGACCCGCACCTGGCCGCCGTTCGGAATGCCCTTCTCGTCCGCGAGGCCCTCGGGCAGCTCGACGAAGAAGTCGGGCATCGCCTCGACCAGGTACGGCACGTTGCTCGTCACGAAGTGCTCGCGCTCGACGACGCGGTAGATGGTGCAGGCGTAGGGGAACTCGTCGTCCCCGGACGCCAGCGTCTCGCGCACGCCGTCGTACCAGCGGATGACCGGGTTGATCGGCACGGCGTCGTGGAGCGGGTTGGAAGTCGGGCTCTCCACCGGTTCGTAGTGCTCCGAGAACGGGCCGTCGGCGAGGTGGTTGCTGAAGAGGCGCGCCACTCCTTCCTCGGTCATGATGAACGCCCCGGCCGCGTCGGGCGGGGTCGTCCGCCCGTAGTCGGGCACGTCGCCGATCCACTCGCGCCCGTTCCAGGCGATGCCGGCGCGGCTCTGGTCCCACGGCCTTCCGGCGGCGTCGGCCGACGCGCGGTTGTAGAGCACGCGGCGGTTGGCCGGCCAACTGAACGCCCAGTCGTGGTGCATGCCGAGGCCGGTGGGGTCGGCGGTGCCACGCCGCCGCATCCGGTTGCCCGCCTCGGTGAAGCTGCCGGTGTAGATCCAGTTGCCGGCCGCCGTCGTCCCGTCGTCCCGCAGTTCCCCGAACGACGAGAGCTGCCGGCCGGTGGCGACCTCGCGGCCGTTGATCTCCTGCGCCAGCTCGACCATCGTCGGTTCGCGCGGGTTCAGGTAGTCCCACGTCAGGTGCTGGATCGGCTCGTTCCAGGCGCCGCCCTCGGCCTGGTACAGCTCCTTCACCCGCCAGAAGAGCTCCGACAGGATCCAGGTGTCGGACCGGACTCCGATCGGCGGGTCGATCGCCTTTTCCTTCCACTGCGCCCAGCGCCCGCTGTTGGTGAACGAACCGTCGCGCTCGATCCAGTGGGACGACGGCAGGTAGAGCACCTCGGTGTCGATGGCCGACGGGTCCATGCCCGGCGCCTTCCAGAACTCGGCCGAGTCGAGCATGAAGGGGTCGATGACCACCTTCCACTTCAGCTTCGACATCGAGTCGAGCAGCCGCGGGACGTCCGGGCCGGCCAGCAGCGGGTTGAACCCGAGGGCGACGAAGCCTTCGAGCGTCCCCTGGCGGGCCTTGTCCCAGATCGTCAGCCACGTCGCGTCGCCGTCCTGCTTGGCCAGGTAGTGGTAGGCGAAGTCGTTCTCGCGCGCGGCGTGCGCGCCGAACCACGCCTTCATCTGCGAGACGTAGAACTTCGGGTAGTTGCCCCAGTAGTTGACGGTGTCGGGGACGAGCGGCCGCGGCGTCGAGTCGCCGAGGTGCGCGGCCAGCGACGTCTGCGGCGGCGTCGGCACCTTCAGGTAGCCGGGCAGGATGCCCGCGACGATGGCGTGGTCGGTGGCCCCCTGCACGTTGGCGTGCCCGCGCAGCGCGTTGATGCCGCCGCCGGGGCGGCCGATGTTGCCCAGCAGCAACTGCAGGATCGCCGCGGTCCGGATGATCTGGCTGCCGACGGTGTGCATCGTCCAGCCCACCGCGTACAGGATGGTTCCGACCCGGCCGGCCCGCCCCGTCGAGCAGATGATTTCGGCCATCCGCAGGAACTCGTCGACCGGACAGCCGGCGATGTCCGCGACCACCTCCGGCGTGTAGCGGTCGTAGTGCCGCTTCAGCAACTGGAAGACCGAGCGCGGGTGCCGCAGCGCCGGGTCGCGGCGGACGTAGCCGTCCGGGCCCCGCTCGTAGTCCCAGGTCGTCCGGTCGTAGTTGCTCGCGGCCTCGTCGAAGCCGGTGAACAGGCCGTCGGCGAAGCCGTACCGCTCGTCGACGACGAACGCCGCGTTGGTGTGGGCGCGCACGTAGTCGGCGTGGTGCAGGTCGTTCTCGAGCGCGTAGCGGATCAGCCCGCCGAGGACCGCGATGTCCGAGCCGGGCCGGATCTGCATGTGGCGGTCGGCCACCGCCGACGTGCGGGTGTAGCGCGGGTCGATGGTCAGGAGCTTCGCGCCCCGTTCGTCACGCGCCTCGACCGCCCACTTGAACCCGCACGGATGGTTCTCCGCCGGGTTGGCGCCCATCACCAGGATGACGTCGGTGTTCTTGATGTCCTTCCAGTGGTTGGTCATCGCCCCGCGGCCGAACGTGGCGGCCAGACTGGCCACCGTGGGGCTGTGTCATATGCGGGCCTGGTGGTCGATGTAGACCAGGCCCATGGCCCGCATCGTCTTGGTGATGAGGTAGGCGTCCTCGTTCGAGACGGTGGCGCTGCCGACCCAGGCGATGCCGTCGGCCCGGTTGACCACCCGGCCGGCGTCGTCCCGCTCGCGGAACGACGCGTCGCGCGAGTCCTTGAACCGGCGCGCGAACCAGTCCATCGCGGTGTCCCAGTCCACCTCTTCCCAGTCGGCGGCGCCGGCCCGGCGCAGCAGCGGCTGGTGCCGCAGCCGCGGGCTGACCGCGAGCTGCATCTGCGACGCGCCCTTCGGGCAGAGGGTGCCGCCGTTGATCGGGCTGTCGGGGTCGCCCTCGACGTGGATGACCGTGTTCTTCGTGTTCAGGCCGCCGCTGCCGTGGACGTAGGCGATGGTCCCGCAGCCGACCGCGCAGTACGGGCAGACCGTCCGGTACTCGGTGGCGTTGCGGATCTTGAGCTGCCGCACGGCGGCGTGCGCCGGCCGCAGGTCGAAGCCGAGGACGCTGACCGCGGCGCCGGCGGCCGAGGCCTTCAGGAACGTGCGGCGGGAGATGTCCATGGGCGGCCCGTGCTCCGCTCCCTTATACCACAACGCACCGGGGGGCGTTGCGGCGCGGCGGTGCGCCGGTCGGCGGCGGGACAGCCCGCGGTGGGAGTCCCCGCTGCATTCGAGCGGCGATGCATCCCGCCTGACCGCGTTGTTCGTCGGTTGAACATGCCCGGTATGCGCCTTCTCACGCCGTGTCAGGCGGGCGTTCTCTACCCGCCGGCGCCCTCGGCGTTCGCTGGCGCCCTTCGGGCGCGGTGTGACGCGGGGTTTCCACCACGGGCCGTGGAGCGGCCGACGGCGGCGGCGATCGGGGCCGACGCCAGCGGCAGGGGCGGCGGCCGCACCCGGCCACCGCGCTACGCGAAGTCCGCCCGCCACAAGCGCACGGCGCGCGCGGCGAGTCGCCGTTGCCGCTCCTCCAGCAACGCCGGGCTCCATTCGTCGGGCGCGAGGCCGGCGATCTCCCGGGTGATCGCGTACGCGCTCGACTCGTAGGCGTCCCGCTTGGCCGGGTACGCCGCGCTTCCGACGCTCCGGTTCCGCGTGCGCTCCAGCAGCGTCAGGTTGCCCAGGCGGTCGACCGCCGCCTCCCGGCGCTCCGGCGGGAAGACCCCGGCCCACTCGCCGGCCGGGTTCTCGGGCAGCACGTGCTCGACGGTGGCGGGGTCCGTCTCCGGATCGACCGCGCGCCCGCCGGCGTCCGTCTCCAGCCGGGCGAGCACGTACCGCGCGATCTTGCCCCGCCGGCCTCGGGTGCCGACGGTCCACCGTGCGAAGTCGCTCTCGAACCGGTCGTCGTCCACGTAGATCGGCCGGAGATGTCTGAACACCGCCCCGGGACGGGTCGCATGGCCGTCGATCACCGCCTTGGCCGCGAAATGGCAGATGCGCTCCAGGAGGTTGGGGTTGAGACCGCTCACCACGGAGTACCGGAAGGCGATGACGCTCGCGAGCTTCAGCAGCCGGACGAAGTCGTCGTCGGAGAACGCGCCCCACGCCGCGAAGAAGACGGGCGTCATCTGCCGGGCGCCGAACAGGTTCAACTCGCGGACGAACGGCCCTGCCGCGGGCCGGTCGATCCAGTACCCGTGGTTGACGTCGCGCAACGCCGCGAACAGTTCCGCCCGGTCCTCCAGCGCCGCCACGAACTCGAAGGTCTGCCCCGCCGTCCGGACGCGGTCCCGTACCAGCTTGAACAACCGCTGCCGGCGAATCTTCGGCTGCTCGCAGAGCAGGTGGTAGCGCAGGAAGTCGGGAAAGCGCTCCTGGGCGACGGTGGCGATCAACGCCTGCCAGCGGCGTTTCAGCGCGTCGACGTCGGTTCCGGCCCGCACCTTCGAGAAGAAGTAGTTCTTCAGCAGGTCGGTCGTCGTGAGCTCCAGCCCGCGGGCGTTGAGGGTCTCGAACAGGGTGTAGGCGTTCAGCTCGTCGTCCACGGTGATGAGGATGAAGAGCAGGCGCCGCGCCACCGTCTCCGACAGGAGCTTCGCTGTTTCCTCGCCCGCATTGCCGGCATCCACTTCCAGTTCGTCGATCTGTTCCGAGAAGTACCGGAAGCAGTCCCACAGCAGCGCATTCGAACGGGGAAGGCCGCGCGGGTTGAGCGGATCCCCGAGCTGCACCAGATAGTCCTGGTAGAACGGATCATCCGTCTCGTTGAGGCGCAGCCGGCTGCTCTCGACGAGGGACGCGGGGTCCTTCTCGCCGATGAAGCGGTTCCGAAGCTCGGTCGCGCGTTCCCGGTTCCGACCTTCGTCCGCGCCCTGATCCGCCATGCGCCGGAGCTTGCCGATGACCGCCAGCGCGAGCAACGAGATGGTCGCCAGCCGCTGCTGGCCGTCGATGACCAGGAACTCCCGATCGCCGCGGGCCTGCACGACCAGGGCCCCCATGTAGTGCCGGCCGGCCGGTTCGCCCCGCAGATCGACGACGTCGTTCCAGAGGTCTTCCCACTCCTGCTCCGTCCAGGCGTAGTCGCGCTGGTACGGCGGCACCCGATACGCCTTGCCGTTGCCGATCAGATCGAGGTAGTTCGTCGTCCCCGTGTCGAGGACGTCGGCCCGGCTCATGACGATGAATCTCCGCTCCCGTCCTTGCCGTATCCAGCCGGCTACGTCCGTGCCGACCGCACGAACCTTCTCGATGGCGCGCCACGCGCGGCATCGTCCCTCACGACGCTGACTCGCCGCGGCATTCGGTGACCTCCTGACCGTCCCCGATTCGACGTGCGCCGACCATTACACACTGTCCGTGCGCATCCGGCCAACCCCGGCCCCGGCTCGAAGACATCCGGACCCGTCCAAGGTGTTCCCCGGCGCTCCACTGCGAGCCGCTACGGACGCCGGCATCACACCACGCGACAGCGAAGGTCTATGATCGCGGCATGACTTCCGAGACCGCCCTCTCGCCCGGACTCAGGACGGTGACCGTGCGCCGGCGCGGCGGGCGGGTCGAGCAGGACGTGGTCGTCGTCGAGGAGCCGCTGGAGATCCGGGTGGACGGCCGGCCGCTCGTCGTCACCATGCGCACGCCGGGGCACGACGAGGAGCTCGCCGCGGGCTTTCTCCACGCCGAGGGAATAACGGCCGGCGGCGCGCGAATCGCCGCGCTGCGGACCGTCGCCGGCGACCGGGCGGCCGGCGGCGGGACCCGCATCAGGGTCACGAATTTCGCCGGAGACCGGGTCGAGGTCACCCTGGCGGGGGGCGGCGCCGCGGCGGCCCCGAACGCCGGGCCGGCGCGCGGCTTCCGGGCGACGGCCGCGTGCGGCGTCTGCGGCAAGACGTCGATGGAGGACCTCGATCAGGATCTGCCGCCCCTCGCGCCGGTCGAATGCCGCCCGGCGTTCTTCGAGACGCTGCCCGGCCGCCTCCGCGCCGAGCAGACCCTCTTCCACGCGACCGGCGGCATCCACGCCGCGGGCATCTTCACGCTGGACGGCGAACTGCTGTGCGTGCGCGAGGACGTCGGCCGCCACAACGCGGTCGACAAGGCGATCGGCCACTTCGCGCTGCGCGGCGCGCTGCCGCTCCGCGACCGGGTCCTGGTGGTGAGCGGCCGGGCGGGCTTCGAACTGGTGCAGAAGGCGCTGATGGCGGCCATCCCCGCGATGGTCTCGGTCGGCGCGGCGTCGAGCGTCGCCGTGGACATGGCGGCGGCGGCGGGAATGACCCTCTGCTCGTTCGCGGGACCGGGGCGGGGCAACCTGCACGTGTGACGGCCGGCGGGCCGGACGTTCCGAACCGGCCGGCCGTCACGGCTCTTCATCCGCCGGCCGTCGGCAACCCGTGGTGGAACGCCCGCGCAGCACCGCGCCCGAAGGGTGCCAGCGACGCCGAGGACGCGGCGGACAGAGAACGTCCGGCGGACAGAGTACGTCCGGCGGACAGAGAACGTCCGGCGGACAAGGCGCGAGAAGGGCGCACGTCGGGCATCTGCAACCGCCGAACGACACGTCAGGCGGGATGCGCGCCGCTCGCAATGCGGCGGGGCCTTCCGCCGCGGGCCGTCAGGGTTTGTCGAAAATCGTGTGATCGACCTCGCCGTTGACCTCGACGCCGGTCAACCGCACGTCCATCCTGAACGCCCCCTCGATCTCGATGGTGTTGGTGGCCGACCACAGGACGCCGGCGTGCTCCTCGTAGCCGGACGCGTCGGCGACCACCGTCACCGGACCCATGCCGGGCGCCTCGCTGGCGAACTCGATCCGCGACACGAGCATGGTGTCGGCATCGACCAGGACCTGGAAGTCGAAGCCCTGCCAGCTCGCCTGCACGACGTGGTGGTTCCGGCCGTCCAGATCGACGTCGTCGAGCCGGCTGTAGACCGGAGCGTCCGGCTCCGACGAGCCGTAGTCCCAGAACGGATGCAGCGACGACTGCGCCACGAGCGCCGCCGCCTCGGATCCGCCGAGGTCCCTCACCCCCTGGGTGCTGTCCGATTCCCAGGCGGTGATCCCGTTCCAGCCGGTCGTCTGCTGGAACAGGTCGCTGTCCAGGCTCTGGTAGAGCTTCCGGCCGGGGATGACGACGTTCTCGACGCTGCCCTCCAGATCCCCGAACGGCGTGCTCATCGTGAACGTGCCGGTCTGCCGCACGCTCTCGACCTCCGCCAGGGCCTCGCGTCCGCCCACCGCCTCCAGGCTCGCGTCGACGATCTCCTCGAGGGTCTGCGCCTGCGCGGCGCCGGCATGCGCCAGCACCGCCGCGACGATCAGGCCGGTCGTGCGCCGGAATCTTCCCGTCGTCATGAACTCACGCTCCTGTCCGCCCGCCCGTGCCGCCGAAATGCCCCCGGAACCCCGCGCCGACACGCCCGGCGTGCTACCCTGACGGGACGCACCGGAAACTTGGCGGGCGGCGTCGAACCGGCCGCCGGCGGACGTCCGCGGGAGAAGAACGTGCCTGGGGGGGACGAGGGCGTCCCGCCCTCGAAACGACATCAGGACAGCGTCGTGCCCCTTATACCACGGACCCCGGCGCTGCCCGGTCCCCGCGGGTGGCTCCGTCTGGGACTCGTCGGCTGCGCCGGCGCCCTGCTCGTGCTGAACTGGAACCTCCGCCGGGCGCCGGTGGAGACCGGTCCGGGCGGCGGGATCGAAATCGTCGCCGTCGACGCGGCGCCCGACCCCCCACGGAGCCGCGCCCCCGCGCCGGACGGGCCTTCCCTGGTCAACGAGGGGTGGTACGTGCGCAACATGGCGACCGCGCACGGTGCGTTCGTGATCGAGGTCGAGGCGGAAGACCCCGAGCGGACCGGGGCGATCTCGCGGGCGCTCGTCGAGCCGATCAAGGACGACTACGCCGAGATCCTCGTCTACGTCAACCGGATGGGCGACGATTCGGACCTGCCGGCCCGGCGCGTGCAGTGGACGCCGCGCGACGGGTACGTGGAACTGACCTACGACCAGCCGGAGCCCCGGCCGTGATCGGGCCGTGCGGCCGGACGGCGTGACCTTCATCGGGGGTCGACCGGCGCCCGGCCGCCGGGCATCCGTCGAGAGCCTGCGCCATGAGCCTGCCCTCCTATGCGCACGGCGCCAGCGCCGTGCCCCTGCTCGGCGAGACCATCGGAGAGAACCTGCGCCGCACCGTCGAACGCCACGGCGGCCGCGAGGCGCTGGTGGTCCCGTCGCAAGGCTACCGGGCCACGTACCGCCAGCTCTGGGACGCCACCACGGCCCTCGCCAAGGCGCTCCTCCGGCGGGGGATCGAGCGCGGCGACCGGGTCGGCGTCTGGTCGCCCAACCGCTTCGAGTGGGTCGTCATCCAGTACGCCACCGCGCGCATCGGCGCGATTCTCGTCAACGTGAACCCCGCCTACCAGGCGCGGGAGCTGCAACACGCGCTGAACCAGTCGGGTCTGCGGCTCCTGCTGCTGTCGCAGGGGTTCCGCGAACGCGACTACGCGGCGATCGTCGAACGCGTCCGCCCCGCGTGCCCGGCGCTGGAAGAGACGGTGGTGCTCGACGACGCCTGGGCGGCGCTGCTCGAGGAAGGCGCGCCGGTCGAAGACGGCGATCTGGCGTCGCGCGAAGCCGCCCTGACGTTCGACGACCCCATCAACATCCAGTACACGTCCGGCACCACCGGCGCCCCGAAGGGCGCGACCCTGTCGCACCACAACGTCCTGAACAACGGCTTCTTCTGCGGCGAGGTCCTGGGCTACGCCGAATACGACCGCGTGTGCATCCCGGTTCCGTTCTACCACTGCTTCGGCATGGTCATCGGCAACCTCGCCTGCACCACCCACGGCGCGTGCATCGTCGCGCCGGGCCCGGCGTTCCGGCCCGACCGGACCCTGGCCGCGATCGAGGCCGAGCGGTGCACGTCGATCTACGGCGTGCCCATGATGTTCATCGCCCAGCTCGATCACCCCGACTTCGACCGCACCGACTTCTCGTCGCTCCGCACCGGGGTCATGGCGGGGTCGCCGTGTCCCGCCGCGGTCATGAAGCAGGTCCGCGAACGGATGAACGTCCGCGAGATCACGATCTGCTACGGCATGACCGAGACCGCGCCGGTCTCCACCCAGACCCGCGTCGACGACCCCGTCGACAAGCGCGTGAGCACGGTCGGACCCGCGCATCCGCACGTCGAGGTCTGCATCGTCGACCCCGAAAGCGGCCGGGTGGCGCCGCGGGGCCGGCGCGGCGAGCTGCGCACCCGCGGCTACAGCGTGATGCTGGGGTACTGGAACGACGAAGCGGCCACCCGCGGCGCCATCGACGACGCCGGCTGGATGCGCACGGGCGACCTGGCCTGCATGGACGAAGCGGGCTACGTCAGCATCGTCGGCCGCATCAAGGACATGATCATCCGCGGGGGCGAGAACGTCTACCCGCGCGAGATCGAGGAGTTCCTCCACACCCACCCGGACGTGGCGGACGCCCAGGTCGTCGGCGTGCCCTCGGCCCGGTACGGGGAAGAGGTGATGGCGTGGGTCAAGCCGAGGCCCGGCGCGGCGCTGGACGGCGACGCCCTCGCCGCGTTCTGCCGCGGCGCCATCGCGACCTGCAAGATCCCCCGATACTGGAAGATCGTCGACGGGTTCCCGATGACCGTGACCGGCAAGGTCCGGAAGTACCGCATGCGCGAGATCGCGGCGGCGGATCTGGCCGGCGGAGACCGGCCATGACCCCGATCGTGGGGGCGTACCACGAGTTCCACGACCCCGCGTACGCCGCCGACTGGGCGGCGCGCTTCGCGCCGACCCCCGGCCGCCTCGCCCTCTTCGACCTGATGCTGTCGACGTTGCGGGACCGGGTCGCGCCGACCGGCCGCATCGTCGAGCTCGGCATCGGTCCCGGCTATCTCGCGGGCCGGCTGCTGGACGCCCTGCCCGCGGTCCGGTACCGGGGGGTGGACTTCTCGCGCCCGATGCTCGACATCGCCGCCCGCCGGCTGCGGCCCCACGCCGGACGCGTCGGTTTCCTCCATGCCGACCTGCTGGCGGACGCGTGGTGGCGCGACCTGGACGGCCCGGTGGACGCCGTCGTCTCCACGTGGGCGTTGCACGACCTCGGCGCTCCGGCCCGCGTCGAGCACGTCTACGCGGCGTGCGCAAGGGTCCTGCGAAGCGGGGGGCCCCTGCTGAACGGCGACTTCATCAAGCCGGCCGGCGCCGCGCACGAGTACGAGCCCGGCCGGTTCGAGGTCGCGACCCATCTCGACCTGTTGCGGCGGGTCGGGTTCGAAGCGGCGGAGTGCCTGCGGGTGTTCGAGGAGGAGATCGAGGCCCCGACCCCGGCCCAGAACTACGCCTGCTTCCTGGCGTCGCGGCGCTCCTGGAGGGCCCGCGCCGCGTCGGTTGACGGGCCGCCCCCCACCGGCGATGATGCCCAGGGCGGCGGGCGCCGGCGCCCGCCGCCGGTTGCCGGAGCCCTGCGCGAGCGGGAGCGCGGACCGCCCGGACGTCGAGAGAATCGGAAACAGGCAGGAGACGACGAGCCATGCGACGATCGATGACGCTGTTCGGGTGCGCCGCCGCCGCGGCCGCGCTGGCCACGGCGGCCGCCTCCACCGGAGGCGCCGCGCCCGCGGGGCGCGGCGCCCGGTTCGCCGAGCCCGCCGCGTGCGCGGCCCTCGCCGGTCTCGTCCTGCCCGACACGACCATCCGGGCCGCCGAGTCCGTCCCCGCCGGCGCGTTCACACCGCCCGGCGCGGCGCAGCCCCTCGAGACGCCGGCGTTCTGCCGCGTGGCCGCGACCAGCGCCCCGGCCGTCGAGTTCGAGGTCTGGCTGCCCGCGGACACGTGGAACGGCAAGTTCCACACCGCCGGCAACGGCGGCATGGCCGGGGTCGTCAGCTACGGCGCGATGGCCGGCGCCCTGAACCGCGGCTACGCCACGTCGAGCACCGACACCGGGCACGTCCGGGGTTCCGACGGATTCGATGCGCGCTGGGCCCTGGGCCGCCCCGACCTCATCGAGGACTTCGGGCACCGCGCGCTGCACCTGACCGCGGTCCACGGGAAGGCGATCACCGAGGCGTTCTACGGCGCGGCGCCCGAGCACGCCTACTACGTCGGCTGCTCGAAGGGCGGGCAGCAGGGCCTGATGGAAGCGCAGCGGTATCCGGAAGACTTCGACGGCCTCGTCGTCGGCAACCCCGCCCACGACTGGACCCGTTTCTACGCCGGCGCCCATCTCTGGTACGCCCTGGCGACCCTCGACGACCCCGACAGCTACGTCCCGCCGGCCAAGGCCGTGCTGCTCGGCCGCGCGGTCACCGCCGCCTGCGACGCGATCGACGGCATCGAGGACGGCGTGCTCGACGACCCGCGCGCCTGCGGCTTCGATCCGGCGGACCTGACCTGCGGCGCCGGCGAGGACGAAGCGGCCTGCTTCACGCCGAAGCAGGCGCAGGCGGTGAAGGACATCTGGCGCGGCCCGACGAACGCGGCCGGCGAGGTCATCTACCCGGGCCTCGTGCCGGGGGGCGAAGACGACCCCGGCGGCTGGCCGCGCTGGGTCACCGGACCCGAGCCGTTCCGGAGCATCCACTACCTGGCCGCCGACAACTTCATGAAGTACATGGTGTTCGGCGACCCCGACTGGCGCTTCCGCTCGTGGGACTACGACCGCGACCTGCCGGTGGCGCTGGAACGGACCGGCCCCGCCCTCGACGCGAACGACCCCGACCTGCGCCCGCTGCGCGACGCCGGGGGCAAGCTGCTGGCGTATCACGGGTGGAGCGACGCCGACATCTCGCCGCTCGGCACCATCGACTACTACGAAGAGGTGGTCAGGACGGTGGGCGGCGGCGACACGGCCGCCGCGCTCGCCGAGACGCAGGAATTCTTCCGCCTGTTCATGGCGCCGGGCATGGGCCACTGCCGGGGCGGCCCGGGGCCGGACCGGTTCGACGCCCTGTCGGCCCTCGAAGCGTGGGTCGAGGAAGGCCGCGCCCCGGAGCGCATCGTCGCGTCGAAGGTCGAGGACGGCGCGGTCGTGCGCACCCGGCCGCTCTGTCCGTACCCCCAGGTCGCGCGGTGGAGCGGCGCCGGCAGCACCGACGACGCCGCCAACTTCCGCTGCGTCACGCCGGACTGAGCCGGGAGGCCGGCCGCCCCGGGTGGCGCCGCGCCGGCAGCGCCGTCACGAGAGGGCGCGCAGTTCAGCGGCCAGCGCCCGGACGCCGATGGCTTCCAGGGTGTCCGAGAGCGGGTAGCGGTCGTCTCCCGCGTGTACGGCGAAGGCGCGCGCGGGTTCGAGGTCCGCGCAGCAGAGGTGGAAGCCGCGGCTGACCCGGGGCGACAGCGAGCGCTTGATTTCGACCGCCCAGAGCGCGCCGTCGCCGTGCTCGATCAGGAGGTCGATTCCGGCCCCGGCGCTCGTCCGGTAGAAATGCGGCTTCGCGCGCGGGGGCAGTACGGAAACCAGGGTTTCGACGACGTAGCCCTCCCAGCTCTCTCCGACCACCGGATGCCCGGCGAGCTGTTCCAGCGACACGATGCCGAGCAGGGCATGCACGAGGCCGCTGTCGCGGACGTAGACCTTGGGCGACTTCACGAGCCGCTTGCCGACGTCGGCGTGCAGCGGCGGCAGTCGGCGCACGAGCAGCAGGTCCGCCAGGAGATCGACGTAGCGGCTGACCGACTGCACGCTCGCTTCCAGGGCTCTCGCCAGCACCGAGGCGTTCAGCGTCGTTCCCTGGCGGTGCGCGAGCATCGTCCAGAGCCGCTCCAGGGTCGTGGCGGGGACGCGCGGGCCGAACGTCGCGACGTCGCGCTCCAGGTACGTACGGATGAAGTCCCGGCGCAGGGCCAGGCTCTCGCCGTCGCCGTCGGCCAGGTAGCTGTCCGGGAAACCGCCCCGCAGCCACAGCCTCTCGCGCGCCGTACGGGCGTCCTCCACTTCGAGCGCGGAAAAGGGCGCCACGTCGACGTACGCGATGCGTCCGGCCAGCGTTTCGCCGGATTGGCGCAGCAAGTCGATAGAGGCCGATCCGAGGATGAGGAACCGGCCCTTCCCCTTCCCCCGGCGCCGGCCGCGGTCGATGACGCCGCGCAACGTCTGGAACAACTCCGGCATCCGGTGGATCTCGTCGAGAATCACGAGCCGGTCCTCCACGTTGTCGAGGAACAACGCGGGCTCGGCGAGCCGGTTGCGATCGTCGCGGTCCTCCAGGTCGAGATAGAGCGCCTCGCGCGACCGTGCGATCTCCAGCGCAAGCGTCGTCTTGCCGACCTGTCGCGGCCCGATCAGCCCCACGGCGGCCTGACGGTTCAGGGCCTGCTCGATGTGCGGCAGGATGATTCGCGGAATCATCCTTGCAATTTATCCACGCCGTGGACAATTTGCAACTTTTTCAGCCGTCGGGGTTCCACCCGGGCGCCGCACCATCACCGCCGGATGCCGTAACCGAGCACCCGGGGGCGCTGGTCGGCCCGGCTGTCGACCACCGCCTGGGTGACGACGTTCGTGAAGCGCTGGCGGACGTTCAGGGGGCCGTGGCCGGCGAGCTGGATGAACATCAGGCCGACGAGGTCCTCCACCGGGTCGGCCCAGTAGAGCGTGCCCCAGGCGCCGCCCCATCCGTAGCTGCCCGGCGACAGCGCGTCGAAGGACCGCGTCGGGTCGACGAGCACCCCGAAGCCCAGCCCGAACCCGTACCCGGGGCCCCGGACGTAAACCTCCCGGTCGCCGGTGTGGTTGCTGATCATCAGGTCGACGGTCATCCGGCCCAGCAGGCGCACGCCGTCGAGCTCGCCGCCGTTCGCGATCATCTGGGCGAAACGGAAGTAGTCGGCCGCCGTGCCCTGCAGCCCCGCCACTCCGGGGAAATAGGTCGTCGGCGGCCGGAACGCCGGCGCCCGCATCAGCTCGGACGGACCGTCGCCGCTCCGGCGGTACGCCGCCGCGACCCGGCCGACCTTCTCGCGGGGCACGTTGTAGGAAGTGTCGCGCATGCCGAGCGGCTCGAAGACCCGCTCCCGCAGGAACACGTCGATCGACCGGCCCGAGATCTTCTCCACGAGGACCGCCACGAAGTCGGTGGACGCCCCGTACTGCCAGCGGTCGCCGGGATGGAACGCCCCCGGGATGCGCGCGGCGCGGGCGACCCGCTCGCCGAGGGTGGCGAAAGGCTCTCCGCCGTTGGTGACGTGGCGGCGCTCCTCCTCCGACAGCCCCGCGTCGTCCGGGTTCAACGTCAGCCCCGATGTGTGGGTCAGCACGTGGCGGATGGTCACCGGCCGGGCCTCCGGGACCCGCCGCAGGCGCGGACCGTCGCGCTCGAGGACGAGGTGGTCCGCGTATTCGGGAATCCAGTCCGCGATCGGGTCGTCCAGGCGGAAACGGCCCTCCTCGAACAGCATCATGAGGGCGGCGGAGACGACGGGCTTGGTCATCGACATCAGGGTGAAGATGGCGTCGGTGGTCATCGGCCGCTCCGCTTCCCGATGCCGCCAGCCCACCGCCGAGTGGTGCGCGACCTTGCCCCGGCGGGCCACCAGGGTGACCGCGCCCGCGATGCGCCCGTCGTCGATGAACCGCTGGAAGTAATCGTCGATGCGCTGCAGCCGTTCCGACGACATGCCGACCGACTCGGGCGGGGCCAGCGGCAGATCTTCCGCCGCCCGCAGGGGAACGGCCGCCGGCCGCACCAAGCCGGCCCCGACGACCCCGAGCGCGGCCGCGGCGAGACCGGTCGCCCAACGCGCGCCATGCCGCCGCATGACTCTGTCCGTCATTTCAAGACTCCTGTCTCCGGGACCGCCCGCACCCGTACGCGGCCCGCTCACCTCGAAAGCGGGCCTCCGACCCGACGGCGGCGCAGGGACCGCCCGCGCCCGTGCGCGGCCCGCTCGCCGCGCACGTTACCACGGACCGCGCCGCGGCCCGCCGTTCACGCCCGGCGGCCCGGTGCTGATATCGTCACTCCCGCGGACCGGCGAGATTTCTTCGGACTCGACTTCCCGATGCCGACCGCCGCCAGCGAGATCGAAACCATGCGCTCGTTCAACACCGCCGGCCCCGTCAAACCGGACAACCACTATTGCATTCCGCCGCTCTCGCGCATCGACCTGGACGAAGTCCTCGGTCTCGTGCGCGACGAGAAGTACTTCGTGCTGCACGCGCCGCGGCAGACCGGCAAGACCTCGGCGCTGCTGGCCCTGGCCGACGTGCTGAACGAGCGGGGCTGTCACTGCGTGTACGTCACCGTGGAGACCGCCCGCACCGCCCGCGACGACGTGCGGCAGGCGATGCAGGTGGTGCTCGCCGCGCTGGGCGAGGCGGCGGAGACCGCGCTGGGCGATCGCTTCCTGGGCGAAGCGTGGCCCGACGTCCTCGCCCGGTTCGGGCCGAACATGGCGTTGCGCACCGCCCTGCGGCGCTGGGCGGAGGCGGCGCCGCGGCCGCTGGTGCTGCTGATCGACGAGATCGACACCCTGGTCGGCGACTCGCTGCTGTCGGTGCTGCAGCAACTCCGCGCCGGCTACCCCGACCGCCCCGAGCGCTTCCCGCAGAGCGTCGTGCTGTGCGGCCTGCGCGACGTGCGCGACTACCGCATGGGCGCCTCCGGCAGCCCGTTCAACATCGCCGCGAAGTCGCTGCGGCTGGGCGACTTCTCGCGCGAAGAGACGCTGGCGCTGCTCGGCCAGCACACCGCGGAGACCGGGCAGGCGTTCGCCCCGGAGGCGCTGGAGGCGGTGTGGACGCAGACGCGCGGCCAGCCGTGGCTGGTGAACGCGCTGGCGTACGGCACCTGTTTCGAGAACAAGACGCTGCGCGCCGACCGCTCGCGCCCGGTCACCGCCGCCGACGTCGCCGCGGTCCGCGAAGACCTCATCGTCAACCGGGTGACGCACCTCGACTATCTGGCGGACAAGCTGCGGGAGGAGCGCGTGCGGCGGGTGATCGAGCCGATGCTGACCGGCGCGGACCGGTACGCCTTCACGGACCGCGACGTCGGATACGCGCGCGACCTGGGGCTGCTGGCGCAGGACGCGCCGGTACGCATCGCCAACCCGATCTACGCCGAGGTGCTGCCGCGCGATCTGGCCTGGGTGGCGCAGGAGACGCTCGACCTGTCGCCGCCGCGGTACGTGCGGGCGGACGGCAGCCTCGACGCGGCGCTGCTGCTGGCGGAGTTCCAGGACTTCTTCCGCCACCACTCCGAGCACTGGCGGAACCGCTTCGCCTACGAGGAGGCGTGGCCCCAGTTGCTGCTGCAGGCGTATCTGCAGCGGGTGGTGAACGGGGGCGGACGCATCGAGCGGGAGTATGCGCCAGGGAGCGGGCGGGTGGACCTGCTGATCGTCTGGCCGCTGGCGGAGCGGGTGCAGGAGTTCGCGGTGGAGTGCAAGGTGGTGCGGGAGCGCGACGGACTGGAGAGCACGATCGACGAGGGGGTGGAGCAGACGGCGGCGTACGTGGACCGCTGCGCGGCCGAGGCGGGGCATCTGGTGGTCATCGACCAGCGGGAGGGCCGAAGCTGGGACGAGAAGACGTTCCACTACCAGCGCCGCCCGGCCCGCCCGCAAAGCGGCGCCGGCGCCGCGCCGGTCGACGTGTGGGGCATGTGACGCGCTCCGGTCGTCCCGTCTACGCCGTGCGCCGGGGCAGGTTGGTGATGACGTACTCCCGCGCGCCGGTCCGGCGCGCGGGGTCGGCGTTGATGGCGCGGCGGGCGGGCACGACGTGCGCCGCGAGACCGGCTCTCTCCGCGCCGCGGTCGCCGTCGTACAGGGCCGCGATCTCCGGGGCCGTCGAGTTGCTGAGCAGCACGTGGCAGCGCCTTCCCGCGAGGGCCAGGACCACCTGCCGGAGACGCCGCTGGTCTTCGCCGTCGAAGCCGTCCGCCGTATAGGAAGTGAAGCGCGCCGTCGGGCTCAGGGGGGCGTACGGCGGATCGAAGTAGACGAAGTCGCCCGCGCGCGCCGCGTCCAGCACGGCGTCGAACGGGGCGTGTTCGACGCGCACCGACAACGCCCCCAGGGTCCGGGACACGAGCCGGAGGTTCTCCTCGTCGCAGATCCGCGGGTTCCCGTAGCTCCCGCGGGGCACGTTGAACAGCCCTCGGGAGTTCAATCGGAAGAGACCGTTGAAGCCCGTGCGGTTCAGGTAGATGAACATGGCGGCCAGGTCGGCGGTGTACAGCTCGGCCCGCGGCCCGTTTCCGTTCATGATCTCCACGCGCGCCGGATTGAACCGGTCCCTGACCCGGTAGTAGTGGCCGCGGGGGGCGGCCCGGTAGTCGGCCTCGAGGCCGCGCAGGCGCTCGACCACCGCGTCCGGATCGTCGCGCAACCGAAGCCAGCAGCCGGCGAGGTCGGAGTTCACGTCGGCGAGGCGGATCCGGCCGGCGGCCAGGCGGCCGGCGGCGGCGAGATCGAAGAAGACGGCGCCGCTGCCCAGGAAGGGTTCGTGGTAGGCGCCGAAGCGCTCGGGATAGAACTCGCGGAGCCGGGGCAGGAGCTGCCGCTTGCCGCCGGCCCACTTCAGGAACGGCCGAACCGGCGGACCGCCGGCGGGCCGGCGCCCGCGGGCCGGACCGGGGGCGGGCGTCGAGGGCGGGCGGACGCCGGGACCGCGCCGCGGAACGGAACCCATCGGATTCGTGGCGCTGACTGACGACTCAGTCGGGGGCGGCGTCGATGCCGGCGCGCCCGCCGGACTCCCCGCGCCCGTCGACGGCCCCGTGCAGCGCGCGCAGCCGGGCCCGGTCCCGCGCGGTCAACGGCAGCCACCCGCCCGGGCTGTCCTCGGCGGCCAGCGACGAGCAGGGGCCGCACATCAGGGAGGCGCCGCCGCGGTTGTGCCCGAGCCCCAGCGTATGGCCCAGCTCGTGCGCGATGACGTTGCGCAGCACGGTGTCGTCGCGCCGCCGGGGCCGGAGCGCCCGTATCGCCACGAAGTGGTCGGGCGAACCGGCGAGGGGCCAGGCGAACGGCAGCAGCGGCTGGCGCGACAGCAGGACCACCACGTCTCCCCCGAGGTCGGTGATCTCGGACGGAGGCCGGGGACCCGCCTCGCCTCTGGGAATGCGGCCCCCGCGCTGCGACACGAAGCGGGCGAACGTCTCGATGGCCCGCATCCCGGGCGAACCGGCGACCAGCGCGGCCTCGCGCAACCGCACGTCGAGCCCGAGGTCGGCCAGCGTGCGGTTCCAGAACTCCACCGCCGCGCGGGTGTGCGCCACCCGCGGGTCGCCGGCCTCGGGAACCACCACGACCAGCCGCCGCTCGAGCGCCTGGCCGACCGCCGGCGCGGCCGGGGCCAGCGCCGCGAGCACGAGGAGGATTGCGCCGAGGGAAAGCGGGGCGACGCGGGTTTCCCCCACGGGCGGTATGATGGTGGTCCCGGCGTGCCGCTTGCCGCCCCGCCCGGCGCGGCGGCGGTCCGTGTCGCCCCGGCTCCCGGGACCGGGTGCGTCCAGAGGAGAGCGACCATGCGAATACCGACCAGCGTCGCCGCCGCGATCGTCGCGTTCACTTTCGCCCCGGCCGAAGCACAGGAACCGCCGGCCGCGCCGACGCGGCTGTTCGTCGCCCCGATCGCGAAGCCGGAACTCAATGAAGGACCCACGCGGTACGAGTACCTGGAACACCTGATGGACGCCCCCGAGTGCGCCGGCATCGTACCGACGAGCAGGGAAGAGACGGCCGACTTCGTGGTCTGGTTCGAGTTCGAAGCGAAGTTCCGGACCCGCCATTACATGACGCTGTGGGACGCCTCGGGGAACCGGGTGGCTGGCGGCCTGGCGGGCGGGAGCGACGAGATCGTCGCGGCGGTGTGCGGCGAGATCGCCGCCGCGCCCGCCGAATAGCCGCATCATCGGTCACAACCGGAACAGGTACCGCAGCTTGGTGAAGATCGCCCGGTTCGTGCGCCGCAGGTCGCGGGTGAAGAAGAGCCGCTCGTCGAAACCGTCTCCGTCCGGGTCGCCGTAGAGCTGGTCGGCCTGCCGGTAATGGTCGTCGTACCCGACGTAGAACACGGTGCCGGCGTTTATCCGGTACGTGAACAGCAGGTTGAAGTCGAGGTCCTTGTCGAAGGTGTTGTACTCGGTGATGTTCCGCATCAGCAGGCGGTCGGTGAACGTCAGGACGCTCTGCGCGCGGTAGATCTGGATGTCGAAGACCTCGGCGCCGCCGTTGTCCGTATCCCGCAGGCGGCTGGTGTCGATCCCGATCTGCGAGCTCAGGCGGGCGAGGGGCCGGACCGTGACGTTGAACCGCGTGCTGTCGCCGTAACCCAGGAACGGATTGTCGGGGTCGTAGAAGATCTCGTCCCCGCGGCGGTAGCTGGCGTTGACGGACAGGGCTCGGGTGGTGCTGACGCCGCCGCTCACCGACGTCCGGGTCTTCCGGAAGTTCACGCCCCCGAACCGCTCCAGGTCGCGCTGCATGTCGGCGCTGAACCGGATGCTCTTCGCGAAGTCGAAGTTGAGTGCGACCCCCGCGTTCTCGTCCTCCAGCACCTTGTCGAAGTTCCAGTTGCGCCCGTAGGTGAGCCGCGGCCCCCAGTTGATGAGCCAGCTCTCCGGCCACCACCGGTAGCCGACGTTGCCGATGACGCGCCGCTGGTCGACCCGGCGGGCGAACCCGACGTCGGTCCGGAAGTCGGGCGAGAGCTCGTAGGCGGCCAGGAACCAGCCCAGGTTGCGCCCCGTATCGCTGATGCTCGCGTCGTAGATGTGGCCGGAACGTTCCACGCCCTCGAGGTCCCGGTGCCGCGACTCGATGAGCCGGAAGTTGGTCGACATCGACCGCGACAGCCGGAAGCTGCCGTCGACGCCCCCCAGCCGGCTGCGGCTGTCGAGGAACGAGCGGTCGGTGAAGATGGCGCCGACGTGCGACTCGGAGTAGACGTCGTACTTCACCCGCCCGATGAAGTTCCGCGCGGTCTCGCCGTACCCCGGGTCGTCGACGTCGTCCAGGTTCCCCGGCGCCTCGTCCTCGGCGGTCAGGAGCCCCACGGCGAAGCGGCCGGCCTTCCCGGTCAGCTTCGCGCCCCAGGTGGGGTCCACGATGGTCCGCGTGTGCACGAAGGTCACCGGACCCGGGAAGTCGAAGATCTCCGCCCCTTCGACGAAGAAGGGGCGCAGCTCGCTGAAGAACAGGGGGAACCGCTGGTTCACCTCGATCTGCGGCTGGTCCGACTCGATCTGCGAGAAGTCGGGGTTGACGGTGAAGTCGGCGGTCAGGTTCGACGTCAGCCCGTACTTGACGTTCAGGCCGCCCTCGGGATTCGCGCGCCGGTTGTCGAACCCGCCCGTCGACCGGTTCAGCGATCCGAACTGGATGGCCGTGAACGTGGGCAGGAACTCGAGGTTGCGGCTGGTGGAGAAGTCGGTCATGCCCTCCATCAGCCCCATCTGCCGGTGGAAACCGGCCACGTCGCGGGACATGGGCGCCCACACGTCGTTCTCCTCGTTCTTGCCCTTGATCTCGCGCACGATCTGGAAGCCCCAGCGGTGCGGCTCGCCGGGGCCGCGTTGCGGATAGCGCAGGCTCTTCAAGGGAATCGCCATCTCGGCGACGTAGCCGTCGGCCACGATCTCCGTCGCGCTGTGGAAGAGGGCGTCCCACGACCGGTCCGCGGGCGGAATGGGCGAGCCGCTCCGGTTGCCGCTGGTGTTGACGATGCCGTCGCCCTGCACGTTGAAGGCGTTCACGTCGAAGTCGTACGCGCGCTGCTGGTCGAGGAACGTGTCGATGTAGATGGTGATCAGATCGTCCTGCCACGCGGTGTCGCGGTCGACCCGGTTGGCCCGCATGATGCCCGGATCGCTGTAATGCAGGTGGAACCCGAAGTAGAGGTGGTCGCTGTCGTAGGTCACGTAGACCTCGGTGTCCTCGGTCGCGGGCGCGCCCTCGAGCGGCGACTGCTGCGTGAACTCGGTGATCACGGCCGCCGACCGCCAGGCCGCGTCGTCGAGGCGGCCGTCGATGGCCGGCGGCGAGTCCGTGCGCGGCGGGCGCACCGTGGGGCGGCCGGGCACGAGCCCGAAACCGGCCATCGGCGGCTGCGCCGCGGTCCGGCCGCCCACCGCCGGCCCCGCGGCGGCGTCCGCCGGCGCCGGCTCCTGCCCGGCCGACGCGAAGCCCGCACCGGCCAGCGCGAGGACGCCCGCCAGAAGCCCGGAAACCACGTACGTTCCGCCGTCCGTCGACATCATCGGGTTCTCCCGGGAACGCGCGCCGGCCCGCGCGGGGACCGGCTTCGAGGCGGCGCTCCCCGCTCGGCCGGCGTCAGCCCCGCGCCCTGCCGGCGCCGAATCCTGTGCGGATCCTATCAAACGCCCCGACCGGCGCCGCCGGGCGGCCCGCGCCGCCGGAACACCACAACATCTTGTGGCGCCGCCGTTTTTTCTTGACAATGAAGGCCCTGGTCTTCGATCATCGTCACGGGCTCCGGTCACCGCCCTCCCCTCCCCCCGGACGGTATCCCAACCGCCGGGATCGGCGGTCGTGATCCTCTCCCCCGGAACGAGGCATTCGCGTTTCGCCGGCCGAACCGCCCCGGGACCTTTTCGGGATCCGGGTCGGCGGCGGCGCTGTCGGGGAAACGCGCCCCGGTCTTCCGTTCCGTGACGGCGCCATCGGCCGGACGGATGACCCGTCCGGGCCGCGCGCGCCTTTTTCGTTCGCCCAGGAGAGGGAACATGACGACGACACCCACCGAGCCGCGGCCCGAGCCCGCCAAGACCAGGAACGTCCAGCCGCCGCCGCCGCGGCGGGCCGAGCCCGAGACGCGCCGCCGGTCGGCGGTGGGCCGCTTCTTCAGCCGTCTGCTGATGCTGCTGGTCTTCGCGGCCGTCTCCTTCGGAGCCGGCTACTTCGTGATGGATCAGGAGGCCCGGCTGCACCGCGAGGCGTTCCGGCAGGAGCAGTCGGCGGCCCAGGACCGGATCGCCGCCCTCGAGGAGCAGATCCGCGAGATGCAGCTCGCCCGTGCGCAGGAGAACAGCGTCGAGATCGACCTGACGGACGTGTTCGCCCCCATCAAGGCGGCCGTCAGCCGCCTCGCGGAGGCCCAGATGTCCATCGTCGCGCAGCAGATCTCGATCGAAGTCGCGCGGCGGGCGGATCTCGAGGTGCAGAACCTGAACGCCTCCGCGCCGCTCGCGGCCATCGCGGAAACGGCGGCGGCCGCGATCGCGCCGGCGATCGTCGCCATGCCGCCGGCGGGGACGACGGTCGCCGCGCCGCCCCCGGAACCGGCGGCGGAGACGGCACCGGACGAACCGCCGGGCGATCCGGCCGCGGGCCCCGCGCCGATCGATCCGGGCGCCGGCGGTCCGCCCCCGGACCGCGGCCCGGCCGCGCCGGCGGACGACGCCCCGGCCCAGCAGAGCCCGGCCGCCGCGCTGTCCGGGGCGGCGCAGGGCGGCGGGCGCCCGGCCGCCGGGCCGATCGCGGACGGCTCCCCGGGTCGCCTGCCCCAGTGGCTGCTCCGCCTCGCCGACACCCTGGACGGCGCCCGCGAGCGGCTCGACGCGGCGACGGCGGCGCCGCTCGCGGGCGAACCGTCCCCGCAACGGCTCGGCCGCGCCGCGCTCGGCGGCTAGCCCGCAGACCCGTCGCGGCGCGACCTCCGGTCGCGGCGCGAACTTGCGGGGCGCAGTACGACGCCGTTCGCCGCCCGACCAACCGGGCAGGAGTCCGCGCCGTTCCACCACGGCGCAGACTCCTCGCCCGGAGCCGCCGCGCGACCTCGCGGTCGATTCCGCTCGCCGTCGCCCCCCTCCAACCGCCCTGTCGGTCCAACCTGGTCCCGTGCCACGGTCCCGGCTACTCGGCGCGCAGAATCGTCATCGGGTCGATGCCCGCGGCGCGCCGCGCGGGGAGCCAGCTCGCCAGCAGGCAGACCGCGGCGAGCAGCAGCGAAACCGCGCCGAAGACGACGGGGTCGAGGGGGGCCGTCTCGAACAGCAGGGCCTGGAGCCGGCGGGTCAGCGCCACCGCCGACACCACTCCCGCGGCCACCCCGGCCCCGGCCATCCATCCCGCCTCCGCGAGCACCAGGCGGCGCACGTCGGCCACCTGCGCCCCGACCGCCATGCGGATCGCAATCTCGCGGCGCCGCTGCGCCACCGCGCAGGCGACGACGCCATAGAGGCCGATGGAACCCAGCAGCAACGCGAGCGCGGCGGCGACGACGAGCAGGACCATGACGAACGCCCGCTCCCCCTGCGCCCGCCCCACCAGCGTCTCCAGCGTCTCGACGTCGGCGACGGGGAGCGTCGGGTCGAGCGCGCGCACCGTCTCCCGCACGGCGCCGGCAAGCGCCGCCGCGTTCGGAGCGCGCACGAGGTAGCGCATCACGGGCGGGACGCCGACGCCGCCGACGACGCCGGGGATCGGGTAGTAGACCATCGGCGGCGGATCCTCGTGCAGCGCGGTCTCGCGCACGTCGTCCACCACGCCGACGACGCGGGCCCATTCCTCGCCCTCCTCCGCCGGCGGACCGCCCAGGCGGATGCCCTTGCCGAGCGCGCTCTCTCCCGGCCACTGCGTCCGCGCCACCGCCCGCGACACGACGACCACCGGAACGTCCCGCTCCCCGTCGAGCGCGTCGAACACCCGGCCCTCGACGAGCGCCACGCGCATCGCGTCGAAGTAGGCGGGCGACACACGCTTCCACGTGAACACCGGCGGCACCTCGCCGTCGGCCAGCGGCCGGCCCTCGACGGTGTGCCCCGAGCCGGACATCTCGCCGCCCAGGGGGACCGTCGACGCCGCGGCGGCGCCCGCGGCGCCGGGCAGCGCGCGCAGGCGGGCGACCGCCTGACGGTGGAAGGCCAGCCGCGACTCGTCCGTCTCGTAGCCGCGCCGCGGCAGCGCCAGCCCGAAGGTCAGGACGTCGGCCGGGTCGAAGCCCGGGTCGACGGCGGCCAGCTTCTGGAACGAACGCACCGACAGTCCCGACCCTACGAGCAGCGTCAGGGCCAGGGCAATCTGGACCACCACCAGGCCGCGGCGGGCGAGTTGCCGCTCGCGGGCCGCGGAGGCGCCGCGGGCGCCCGCCGCGGGCCGGCCGGCGGCGGCCGCCGCGTGCGCCCGCCACGCCGGCAGGACGCCGAACAGCAGACCGGCGGCGACCGACGCCGCGAGGCCGAACAGCAACACCGCCGCGTCGATCGAGATCTCGTCGAGGCGCGGCAGATCCCGCGGGCCGAAGCGCACGAGCAGGCGCACGGCCAGCAGGGCCAGCGGCAGCGCCGCGAGACCGCCGGCCACGGCGAGCACGAGGCTCTCCGCGAAGACCGACCCGACGAGCCGCCCGCGGCCCGCGCCGAGAGCGGCGCGAACGGCCACCTCGCCGCGCCGCGCCTCGGACCGCACCAGAAAGAGATTGGCGACGTTGGCGCACGCGATCAGCAGCAGGAACCCCGCCGCGCCCAGGAGCGTCCACAACGTCGCCGCGACGTCACCGACCACGACCTCGCGCGCCCGGGCGACGAGCGGCCGGAACCCGGCGTTGGCCAGCACCGGGGCCGCGCCCTCGTCGGGAAAGACGTCCGCCAGGTTGGACGTCATCGCGCCGAGCTCCGCCTGCGCCTGCTCCAGGGTGGAGCCGGCGGCGAGGCGGGCGACGCCGTTGACGCCGAACGCCCCCAGTTGCGTGTCGTCCCGGTCGAGACCCAACGGCCGCCAGAGCTCGGCCGCCGGCCGCGAGAAGCGGAAGCCGGGGGGCATCACCCCCACCACTTCGACGCTCGCGCCGTCGACGTCGACCACGCGGCCCACCACGCCGGGGTCGGCCCCGAAGCGGGTTCTCCACAGCCCGTCCGCGAGCACGGCCACCGGCGCCGCGCCGGGGCGGTCGTCTTCGGGCGTGAAGCCCCGGCCGAGGCGCGGCGGCGTCCGCATGACCTCGAAGAACGACGCGGTGACGCGGGCCGCCTGGACGCGCCGCGGGTCCTCGGGACCGGTGAAGCTCGCCTGCTCGCCGCGGTAGACCGCCACGCCGCCGAGAGTGCGGCTCTCTTCCGCATAGAGGAAGTAGAGCGCGTCCGACAACGGGAGCTCGTCGAGCTGCCCGAGCCCCGGCGCCGCGTGCCGCAGCATCACCAGCCGCTCGGAGTCGGGAACGGGCAGCGGACGCAGCAGCACCGCGTTGACGATGCTGAAGATGGCGATGCTCGCGCCGATGCCGACGGCCAGCGTGGCCACCGCGGCGAGGGTGAAGCCCGGCCCCGCGGCGGCGCGGCGGCACAGGACGCGGAGCGGCAGGAAGCCCGGCATGGCCCGCCTATTTGCCGAGCGTGCGCTCGACGTAGGCGCGGACCGCCTCCTGGACGGGGGGGGACGCCCACGCCTCGGCCACCGCCTCGTCCACCGCCTGCAGGTCGCGGACGCGGTTCCGGCTCGGCTCGCGGATCATGCGTTTGGTGAGCGAGAACGACGCGGGAGGCAGCGCGCCGAGCCGCGCGGCCACCTCGACGGCGCGGTCGACCACCGCCTCGGGAGCGGCCAGCTCGTCGACCAGGCCGTTGGCGACGGCCTCGGCCGGCGCGCACGTCAGGCCGCGGTAGACGAGCGCCTGAAGCCGGTGCGCGGGCACCGCCAGCCGGAGGATCTCGAGCGCCATGCCCGGGAACGGCACTCCCACCGACAGCTCGGGGGTGCCGATGCGCCCGGCCCCGTCGGCCATGACCCGGTAGTCGCAGGCGCAGGCGAGCACGCAGCCCCCGGCGATGGCGTGTCCGTTCACCGCCGCGACCAGCGGCCGGGGGAAGGCGAACGCCCGGGAGAACGCCCCGCCCAGCCGCGGCAGCAACGCCTTCACGTAGTCGGCGCCGCCGTCGACGAGGCGGCGCAGGTCGACGCCGGCCGAGAAGACGCGGCCGGCGCCGGTCAGGACCACCGCCGCCGTATCGGCCGCCTCCAGGGCGTCGAGCTGGCCGGCGAGGCCCTTCATGAACTCCGGGTCGAACGCGTTGACCTTGCCGTGCGCCATCCGGACGACGGTGACGCGGCCGCGGGTCTCGGTCGTGATCATTCGGTGTCCCTCCGTCCGGGCCGGCCCGCCGGCGCGCCGGCGGGGTCGTAGACCTGCTTCAGGGTGAACGCCTCGGGCGACGGACCGTCGCGCCACAGCCGCTCGATGCGGGCCATCGCCTCGGCGACGTCCGGGCGCTCCCCCGCCCGCACCCACCACAGGGCCGCCGGTTCCCGCGGCGGGCGCAGGAACCACTCGCGCCGGCGGCGGAAGAACGCCGCGTGCTCGCCGCGGTAGACGTAGCGCCGGAGGTCCGCGACCGTCTCCCAGAGGCTGAGGTTGAAGAGCACGCGGGGGTCGTCGAGCACGCGCACGCCGGTCGCGTCTCCGTCCGCCGTCGCGAACCGCCACACGAAGCCCGGCGCGCGGTCCCCGAGCCGGTTGATGCGGTCGATCGCGTCCCGCATGCCCGCCATGCGCGGGTCCTCGAACGGGTACCGCATCCACGCGAGGTTGTTCTCGGCCAGATGGTGGCGCACCGGGCGGGCGGTTCCCCCGGACCGATCGTCGGACATGCGATCAGTGCATGACGAAGGCGAAGAGCTGCTGCCCGGCCGCCACCAGGACGTGCTGCCGCCCGTCGACGAGATAGGTCTGCGGCGCGTTGGAGATGTCGCCGATGCGGGTGTGCCAGAGCAGCTCGCCGCCGGCGGCGTCGAACGCCACGAAGTTGCCGCTCCCGTCGCCGGTGAAGACCAGCCCCCCCGCGGTGGTCAGGACACCGGCCCCGCCGCCCCCGCCGATCGGCCACGCATGGCGCCACCGCGGCTCGCCGGTCCGGTAGTCGATGGCCGTGAAGGCGTTGCCGCCGGTGCCCACCGGGACCCGGTCCTTGCCGCCGAGCCCCATCGATCCCCGCGGGTCGGGGTCGGTCAGGTACAGCAGGTTGAACCCGTTGTTCTCCTGCGTATAGAACAGGCCGGTGTCGGGATTGAAGGCCGGCGGCTGCCAGTTGGCCACGCCTCCTTCGACCGGCGAGACCAGCGCGCCGGGAATGATCGCCTCCTTCGCCGGATGCGGGTTGGGAGACCCGTTCTCGCGGACGTGGCTGGCCCAGTTCGACGTCGCCCCGTAGCGCGTGGTCACCACGTGTTCGCCGGTCACGCGGTCCACCGTGAAGAAGTAGCCGTTGCGGGCGGCGGTGGACACGAGCTTGCGGGGCACGCCGTCGATCACCCCGTCGATCAGGATCGGGGTCTGGGCCGAGTCCCAGTCGTGGGTGTCGTGCGGCGAGGTCTGGAAATACCACGCCATCTTCCCCGTGGACACTTCGACCGCGATCAGCGTGCAGGTGAACAGGTTGTCGCCGCGGCGGGCCACCCCCGTGTAGCCGGGCGTGGGGTTGCCGGTGCCGAAGATGTAGTAGCCGGTCTCGGGGTCGTACGACCCCGGCACCCACACCTGTCCGCCGCCGTGCCGCGCCGCGTCCAGGTCCGGCCACGTATCGAGGCCCGGGTCGCCCTCGCGCATGGGAACGGTGTAGAACCGCCACCGCCGCGCGCCGGTGGCGGGGTCGAACGACTGCAGGAAACCCGGCGCGTCGAGGTCGTTGCCGGTGCCCACCAGTACGTGGTCGCCGACGACGATCGGGGCCATCGTCGAGAAGTACTGCTCTTCGAAGCTGGCGATCTCGGTGTGCCACCGTTCCTCGCCGGTGCGGGCGTCGAGCGAGACGAGGTAGTTGTCGACGGTCTCGAAGAGGATCGAGTCGCGCCACAGGGCCGCACCCCGGTTCCCGATGTGCGGACCGCCGCGGGTCTTCCAGAAGTAGTGCCAGCGCGTGCCCCCGTCCCGCACGTCGATCGCCCACACGTGGTCGGGCGCGGTGACGTACAGCAGGTCGCCGACCTGGAGAATCGAGCCCTTGATGCGCTGCGCCCCGATGGTGAAGCCGCCGGTCCCCTCGCCGCCGACGTGGTCGGGGGCGCCGGGCCCGGCGAGCGGCGGCATCCCCGTGTCGAAGGTGCGGGTCCAGGCCAGCGACAACCGCCGCACGTTCCCGGCCGTCACCTGATCGAGGCGGCTGTAGCGCCGGCCGCTGTAGTCGCCGGAGTAGGTCGGCCACGTCGCCTCCAGCGGTTCGAGCAGCGACGCCGGGTCGAGGCCGCCCTCCTGCGCCGCCCCCGCGGCCGGCGCGGCGAGCAGCACGGCGAGCAGCAGACGGAAGGTTCTCATTTCAGGGTCACCAGGTAGGCGGTCACGTCGTGGATGTCGGCGTCGCGGTACACCTGCAGCAACTCGCGATGGGCGGCCATCGGGTCGTCGAGCTCTACGCCGGGGACGCCGCCCTCGCGGCCGAACGACCGGTGGCGGCCGTCCTCGTCGGTCATCACCACCAGGAAGTCGTTCAGCCGTTCGAGCCGGCCGGCGACCTGCTCGCCCGACGCGAGGGTGACGGTGACCGTCACCGGCGGGCGCTCGCCGCCGCGGCGCCCGCCCCGGACCCACGTGTTCTGCAGCTCCTTCGGCTCGGGGATCCGGGTGGCGATGCCCCGGAGGTCGCCGGTCGGAGAGTGGCAGGCGGCGCAGCGCTCCGCGAACCAGGCCCGGCCGGCGGCGGCGTCGCCGACGACGACGTCGAGTTCGATCTCCTCGCCGGGCGGCGGCCCCCCCTGCCGCGACGCCGCGCCGAGCATGTCGTGCACGTAGGTCACCACCGCCTGGACGTCCTCGTCCGACAGCGGCTGCGGCGGCATGTACGACCCGCCAGGCCCCGACTGACCGTCGCGAATCACCGGCCCCATCAGCTCGCCGGCCGCGTCCCGCAGCACGAGCTGCGACCGCAGCAGGTTGGGGCCGCCCAGGTCCCCGCCCCGCAGGTCCGCCCCGTGGCACGCCCGGCAGTTGATGCCGTAGAGGACCTGTCCCCGCGCCACCACCTCGGGGTCGCCCGGCGGCCGCTGCAGCGCCGGATAGAGCCGCTGGCCGCGGTCGCCCGGCTGCCCGGCCGCCGGCGCCGCGCCCAGCCCCGCGAGCAGCGCGGCCGCCCCGGCCGCCGCCCGCGTCCACCGCGCCGTCGCCGTTTCCGTCCTCACTGCGCGCTCTCCTCGCATCGCCCGGCGGCCCCGGCGGCCGCGAATCCGGCCCGGCGGGCCGCGCGGCCGCCTGAAGCTACCGCGCCGCCGCGGCTTCCCGCACCCGCTCGACGGTCAGGATGTTGGTCATCGCGTAGTTGCCTTCGTGGCAGGCGTACTCGTAGATGACGTAGTCGTCGAGCCGCGGCATCGGCCGCACCGCCGTCCACGGCCGCGTGTAGACGGTGGGGTCGTCGATGGTGAACCGGTAGTCGATCCGGTCGGCGCTCACCCGGCGGAACCGCTCGACGGCCTTGGTGTTCGGGGACGACGGGAACCGGTGCGCGGTCTGTTCGCTGAAGCTGGCGGTCTCGACCACCAGCGTGTCGCCGTCCCAGTATCCGCGCGAGTCCCCGTTCCACTGGCGGATGCGGTCGTCGAGCCGCGGGCGTCCGTCGAGGGGCACGATGCGCACGTCGTGGATGTTCTCGACGCGGATCGCCACGTGGGTGGGCGTCTGCAGTATCTGGTAGGTGTTGTTGTAGCCGGTCGAGATCGGCGGCACGCCGTGGTAGGTGATGCACCGGTCCCAGTTGCTGCGGTCGAGCCACGAGTCGGCGGGGTGGTCGCGCCGGTAGCCGCGCCGGGCCGCCTGCCGCTCCACCGTCTCGGCCCGCAACGGCAGCCGGCCGTCCGGGGGGTCGACGATGAGCGACGTCCGCAGGTCGGCGCTCACCCGGCCGCGGTCGAACCACAGCGCGTTGTACGAACCGACGCTGCCCGGCGGGGGCGGACGGTCGAGGGTGACCGCGAGGTTGCGTTCCGCCGCCTCCTCGGCCGTGAAGAACTCCCGGCCGGCCAGCGACTCCGGGCGCTGGAGGGGCGTCAGCGACGCGTACGACCAGGTGCCCGTCAGGTCCGGGTCTCCCCACGGGGTCCGGAACGCGCCGCCGCCGGCCGGCTGGCCCGCCGCCGCCGCCGGCCACAGCATCGCCGCCGCCGCGAGGGCCGAAACGGTACGCCTGTCCATCTGGAACCTCCCTGACCCGGCAGGCGCGGCCCCGCGGCTCCGCCCGCCGCCCCACGCCGACCCCGCGCGCTCGACCCGCCGGGCCCGGGAGCCCGTCGGCGGGCCCCGATACTTCGCGCAGGGGAAGACGGAAGCATGGTAGCACGGGCAGTCGGCGACCCGGCGCCCGGGCGGCGCCCCTCCGCAACGCCGGCCGTACGGACCGGATGCCGGGGAATCGGGGCGGGATCGGGCCCGGCGGTTGGTGACCCTGGTCCGGACGACGATGCGTCCCATCCCGCTTTCCTCGCGTCCTTGCCGCTCTCGCGTCCCTTGCCGCGCGCCGCCGATGCGCCGGCGCCGGCCGCGCCCGTCGCCCACCGTCACGTCACGAACCGGCACGAGCCATCGTACTGCGCCCGTTCGACCGGCTGCCCGGGCCGGCGCGCACTCGGTATAGACTTTCACCGGAAACCGACCGCACGAACCGGCTCGTCCCGCCGCGGGCGCGACGAGCGTCGCAAGGAGCATCGCATGACACTGCACGACGCCGTTCTTCCGGCCCGCCGCCCCCTTCCGTCGCTGGCCTGCGCAGCACTCGCCCTGCTCATGGCCGCCCCCGCCTTCGCCGAGGACTGGCCGCAGTGGCGCGGCGAGGACCGGCGCGGCGTGTGGAACGAGACCGGCATCGTCGAGGAGCTGCCGGACGAGCTGGCGGTCGCGTGGCGGACGCCGATCAACTCCGGCTACTCCGGCCCCGCGGTGGCCGACGGGCGCGTCTTCGTCACCGACTGGGCCGAGGACCCGGAGTCGCGGACGATGGACGGCGTCGAGCGGGCCCTCGCCCTCGACGAAGAGACCGGCGAGGTGCTCTGGGTCCGGGAATGGCCGACCTCCTACCGCATGCTGATGGTGTCGTACGCCATCGGCCCGCGCGCGACCCCCACCGTCGACGGCGACCGCGTGTACGTGGTGGGCGCCGCCGGCGACCTCTACTGCCTCGACGTCGAGACCGGCGACGTCCTGTGGGAGAAGCACTACATCGCCGACTACGACAGCTTCATCCCGACCTGGGGCGTGGCCAGCGCCCCGATCGTCGACGGCGACCGGTTGATCACGGTGGTCGGCGGCGAGCCGGGCGGCCTCGTGATGGCGTTCGACAAGCGGACCGGCGAAGAGGTCTGGCGCGCGCTCGACGTGGTCGGCGAGATGGGCTACGGGCAGCCGATCCTCATCGAGGCGGGCGGCGCGCGGCAGCTCGTCGTCTGGCACGCGGCGGCGCTGGTGTCGCTGAACCCCGAGACCGGCGAGGTGTACTGGGACGAGGAGTGGGAGGCGGGGGCCGGCATGTCCGTCGCGACCCCCGTCCGCAGCGGCAACTACCTGCTGGTGACGCAGTTCTACCGCGGGTCGATGATGATGGAGCTGAATCAGGACCGGCCCGACGCGACCCTGCTGTGGCGCGGCCGGAGCCGGAGCGAGATGCCCGGGGAGACCGACGGGCTGCACGCGCTGATCACGACGCCGCTGATCGAGGGCGACTACTTCTACGGGGTCGGCAGCTACGGCGAGCTGCGGGGGCTCGACGCCCGCACCGGCGAGCGGCTGTGGATGAGCGGCGAGATGACCGCGCAGGCCCGTTGGGGCACCGCGTTCATGGTGAAGCAGGGCGACCGCTACTTCGTGGTGAACGACGACGGGTTCCTCATCAACGCCCGGTTCACCCCCGAAGGCTACGTCGAGCACGGCCGCATCAAGCTCATCGAGGCGACCGCCGACGCCGGGTTCGGCCCCGGCCGGCGCTTCGACCGGAAGGTGAACTGGTCGCACCCCGCCTACGCCAACGGACACGTCGTGCACCGGAACGACGACGAGATCATCCGCGTGTCGCTGCGCGCCGCCGATTACCAGGACTGACGACGCTTCACCGCCGAGCCGGCGGCCCGCGGTCGACGACCGCGGGCCGCGGCGCCATGACGAAACGCAAGCTCCCCATCGGCATCCAGACCTTCCGCACCATCCGGGAGGAAGGTTGCTACTACGTGGACAAGACGGGCTACGCGAAGCGTCTGGCGGACGAGGGCAGCCGCTATTTCCTCTCCCGTCCCCGGCGTTTCGGCAAGAGCCTGTTCCTCGACACGCTGAAGGAGCTGTTCGAGGGCAGCGAGCACCTCTTCCGCGGGCTGGCCGTCCACGGCGGGTGGGACTGGTCGGTCAGCCATCCCGTGATCCGCCTCAGCTTCGGCGCCGGCGACTACCGGCAGCCGGATTATCTGCAGGAGGACCTGGCGGACCAGCTGGAGACCCTCGAAGAACGCGCCGGCGTCCCCGTCCCCGTCCGGGCGGCCAGCGCGCCGGTACGTCTCCGGCGCCTGATCCGAACGTCGCACGAGCGGACCGGGCGGGGCGCGGTGGTCCTGGTGGACGAGTACGACAAGCCCATCCTCGACGCCCTCGAGGCCCCCGAGACCGCCCGCCGGAACCGCGACCTGCTGCGCGGGCTCTACGGGACCATCAAGGACTGTGACGCGCACGTCCGGTTCAGTTTTCTCACCGGCGTCAGCAGATTCTCGAAGGCCGGCCTGTTCTCCGGCCTCAACAACCCGGAGGACCTCACCCTGAACCCGCGCTGCTCGGCCCTTTGCGGCTATACCGAGGCGGACCTCGAAGCGGTGTTCGCACCGGAGCTGCCGGGTCTCGACCGCGAGCGGATCCGCCGCTGGTACGACGGCTACAACTGGCTGGGTACGGAGAACGTCTACAACCCGTACGACGTGCTCCTGCTGTTCCGCCAACGCGAGTTCGAAGCCCACTGGTTCGAGACGGGAACGCCGGCGTTCCTGGTGGACCTGCTGCGCGAGCGCCGGGTGAGCTCGCCGGCCCTGGAGGCGATGAGCGGCGACCGCTCCCTTCTTTCCAGATTCGACGTCGGCGACGTCGGCACCGAGGCCCTGCTCTTTCAGTCGGGCTATCTGACCATCAAGAGCGTGGACAGGGACTCCGGCGGCGTGGCCCGCTACCGCCTGGGCTATCCCAACCAGGAAGTGCGCCAGAGCCTGAACGAGAGTCTGCTCGCCGCCCTGGCGCCGAACGCCTCGGCGCAGCTCTCGAGCGGAGCGCGGTTCCGGGAATTGCTCGGGGCGAACGACTTCACCGGCCTGAAGGAGCTGATTCAGGCGCATTTTGACGGCATCCCGCACCAGTGGCACGTCCGGAACGACATCGCCGACTACGAGGGCTGCTACGCCAGCGTGTTCTACTCGTGTCTCGCCGCCCTCGGTTTCGACGTCGTGGCGGAGGACAGCAGCGCCCGCGGCCGGGCCGACCTGACGCTGCGCTTCGGCGGCGCGGTGTACGTCTTCGAATTCAAGGTCGTCGAGCTGGCGGGCGCGGGTTCGGCGCTCTCGCAGTTGAAGGCGAAGGGCTACGCGGACCGGTATCGGGGCCGCGGCCTGCCGATCCACCTGGTCGGCATCGAGTTCAGCCGGGAGACGCGGACGCTCGCGGCGTTCGACGTCGAGTCGGGCTGACCGTCCGGCGTTCGCTGGCGCCCTCGGGCGCGGTGCGACGCGGGTTCCACCACGGCTGCTGAACTCGACTTCTGATTCGGGAACGCACCGAAGGGGGACACATGGGGTTCCGGCTCGACGATCTGGGGCGCGACGTCCGCCGCGCCGTCCGCGGACTGTGGCGCAGCCCCGGCTTCACGGCCACCGTGACGCTGATCCTGGCGCTGGGCATCGGCGCGAACACCGCCATGTTCAGCATCGTCCACGGCGTCCTGCTGCGCCCGTTGCCCTACCCCGACTCCGAGGCGATCGTACGCATCGGCGAACCGGTCGCCCTGTCGGGCCGCTCGGACATGCTGTCGAACCGCTCGGCGGCGCTGCTGCAGGAGCACGCCGAGTCGTTCGAGCAGGTCGCCGTGCACCAGGGCCGGTCCGCCGATTGGGACGGCGCCGTCCTGTCGGGCGCCTGGGCCTCGCCGTCCCTGTTCCCGTTGTTGCGCGGAGCGCCGCATCTGGGGCGGCTCTTCCGGGAAGACGAGGCGCGGCCGGGCGCCGGGCGGGTCGTGCTGCTGAGCCACGGCGTCTGGACCAGCCGCTTCGGCGCCGACCCGTCCGTCGTCGGGACCGCGCTGAACCTCGACGGCGAGCCGCACCGCGTGGTCGGCGTGATGGCCGAGGGGTTCGACTACCCGTCCCCGGACACCGAGTTCTGGGCGCCGTACGTCCTCCCGCCGCCCGGCGACCCGGACCCCGGGGTCAGGACCAGAGCGCTCGGCCGCCTCCGACCCGGCGTCTCCCCGGAGCAGGCGGCGGCCGAGGCCGACGGCATCCTGCCCGACGGCGGCGACAGCTCGTTGCGGGTGCTGATCACCCCCAGGGCGCCCGGCGGCATTCCCCCCGGCGTCTCCCCGGGACAGGCGGCGGCAGGAGCCGGCGACGTCCCGCGCGGCGCCGGCGGCAACTTCCCGGCTGGAACGCCCGGAGGCATTCCATCCGGCGTTTCCCGGGAGCCGGCGGCGGCGGGGGCCGGCGACGTCCCGCGCGGCGCCGGCGGCGACCCGCTCCAGGCGTTGACGGCCGACGCCGAGCCCGGCGTCCGCGTCGTCCCGCTGCTGGAGGTCATGGTCGGCGAGTACCGCCCGGCGCTCTCGATACTGAGCGCGGTGGCCGTGCTCGTGCTGCTGATCGCCTGCCTGAACGCCGCGGGCCTGCTGCTGGCGCGCGGCGTGGCCCGCCGGCGGCTGCTCGCCATCAGCGCGGCCCTCGGCGCGAGCCGCGGCCGGCTCGTGCGGCAGCTCCTGACCGAAAGCACGGTGCTGAGCCTGGCCGGCGGCGCGGCCGGCCTGGGCGTGGCGGCCCTGTTGCTCCGCGCCGTACCCGCCCTCGCGCCGGTCGAGGTCGCCCGCCTCGAGGAGGTCGGCATCGACGGGACGGTGTTCGCGTTCACGGCCGGCCTGTCGCTCGCGGTCGGGCTGCTGTGCGGGGCGGGCCCGGCGCTTCAGCGGCTCCACCTCGTGCGCGCCCTCGCCGAGGGCGGCGCGCACGCCGCCGGCGGCTCCGGACGGCTGCGCACCCACCGCGTGCGCACGGCCCTGTCCGCCGCCCAGATAGCGGCGGCGGTCGTGCTGCTCATCGGCGCGGGGCTGTTCCTGCGCAGCTTCGCCCAGCTCCTCGCGTTCGACCGCGGCTTCGACCCGTCCAACGTCGTCACGGCCGAGGTCTCGAACCCGATGGGCTTCGCGCCGCGGGAGATGGCGGCCCGGATGCCCGAGATAATGGCGTCGCACCAGCAACTGAACGAACGTCTCTTCGACGAGGTGTCGGCGCGGCTCCTGCCCCTGCCGGCCGTCGAAGCCGTCGGCCTCTCCCGTTACGTGCCCTTCGGCCCCAACCGTCCCAGTTCCGGCCAGCTCCGCCCGGCCGGCACACCCGTGCCGAGCGACCCGAACGAGATGCCGCGCACGGCGCTGCAGGTCGTCAGCCCCGGCTATCTCGACGCCCTGCGGTTCCGCCTGCGCGCCGGCCGCACGTTCACGCCCCGGGACGGACGCGACGCTCCGCGGGTCCTGGTGGCCAACGAGACGCTGGCCCGCGCGCTCTTCGGCGCCGGGCCGGCGGTCGGCCGGCAGGTGACCCTGGGCCTCGGCGAACCGTGGGAGATCGTCGGCGTCGTGGGCGACGTCGTGTACGGCGGGCTCGACCTCACGGGCGAGACGCAGGCCGAGGCGTACTTCCCGGTGGCCCAGGTCACCGAGATGTTCTTCGGCTTCAGCCAGGGCGTGCGGGTCTCGGTGCGGACCACGACCGACCCGCTGGCCGTCGTCCCGTTCCTCCGCGAGGCCATCGCCGCCGCCAACCCGCGGGCGACGATCCGCGCCGTGGCGACGATGGAGGCGCGGCTGTCGAACGCGGTGGCCTGGCCGCGCCTCTACGCCTTCTTCGTCGGGTCGCTGGCGGGGCTCGCCCTGCTGCTCGCGGCCGTCGGCGTCTACGGCTTGCTGAGCTACACGGTCGCCCAGCGCGAACGCGAGATCGGCATCCGCATGGCGCTGGGCGCCCGGGGCTCCCGGATTCTGGCGCTGGTGGCGGGGCAGGGCGCGGCGCTCGCGGGCGCCGGCGCCCTCGTGGGCATGGGCGCCGCGGCGGCGGCCCGCCCCCTGCTGCAGAGCTTCCTCCACGGCGTCGCGGCCGGCGACCGCCTCACGTTCCTGGCGGCCCCGCTCGTGCTCGCCGCCGCCGCGCTGGTGGCCTGCTGGTTCCCGGCGCGGCGGGCGGCGCGCGTCGACCCGGCGAAGATGCTGCGCCTCGAATGAGACCCTGGTCGCACCAGACCTCGCCGCACGTCGTGATGACCCAATCCGGGGTGACCGTCATCTCGCACACCAAGTAGCACTCCGCCAGCAAGCGACCCGCGCCGGCCGAGATGTTCTGCTCCTCCCTTTTCGAAAGCCTGAGCCTCGGCAAGTCACCTCCGGTCGCGGTTCCAAGCGCGCACCCGCGCCTCGGCCTCCGCAAGCTGTTCGGTCGTCATCCGCCGCTCGGCGAGGTGTTCAAGCATCGTCTGCCCGCCCGCCATCCTGCCGCTGGACACGGCAATGGCCCGCCACGCGTACGCGGAGACGAAGTCCTGCTCCACGCCGCGCCCGTTCATGTACAGCGTCCCGAGGATGATCTGCGCAGTAACATCGTCCTGCTCGGCGGCAAGCTTGGCCCAGCGAGCGGTCTCGTCGTAGTTCTGCTCTACCGCCCGCCCCTGGAAGTACGACACCGCGAGCATGGCCTGCCCCCTGGCGTTCCCCTGCTCGGCGGCGAGTCTGCCCCAGCGCAACGCTTCCTCGTAATCCACCTCCACGCCGCGACCGTTGTAGTACACCACGGCCAGATGCGCCTGCGCGTCCGCGTCCCCCGCCTCGGCGCGCCGCCGGTCCTCGTCCGTGGCGACCTGCCGGGCGTGCCCGGCGAGGAGTTCCCGCTTCAGCGCCTCGTCGTCGGCTTGCCGGACTTGCGCGCCGTCCGCGGGGGATCGCACGCCATCCCCGGAGGCTTCGGCGGCGCCATCTGTCCGCGGGGCTTCTTGGGAGCACGCCAGCATTCCGGCCAGCAGACAGACCGCGACACCAGGACGGCGCAACGCCCTCCGCTCTCTCGACGTCATGGTGCCTCTATAGCCCGCTACCGAGGCGGATATCAAGCGAAAAATCGGCCGAGAAGACCTGACTGCGTACTTCAGAGGAAGTGGAACCTCGATTCCGGGAAAGTGGATCACGGATTCCGGCCGAATTGGAACCTCGGTTCCTGGCGTCGGAACACGCGGCCGCGCCGGGTCGCGGCCTCGTTCGAACGCCTCCGGGGCGATACGGCTCACGGGTGGGCCGCGGCCGTTACGCGGCGTCCCGGTCGCGGCGGCACGGCCAGGAAGCCGTCGAGCGCCCCTTCGAGTCGCGCCGCTACGCGCCGGGGCCGGCCTCCGGCGTCTCGCCATCCGCCGCGGCGGCGCGCTCGGCCTGCACTTCGCCGATGATCTTCTCCAGCCGGGGGTTCAGGACGGCCTTGAGTCGGGGAAGGTGCTCGATCGCCCACGCTTGGAACTCCTCGGCGCGTGCCGGCAAGTCATCGAGGGAGCCGTCCGTCGATATGCCCAGTGAAGCCCAGGCGCGGTTTCCTTTCCTGCTCCAGAACCACTCCGCCTCGATCTCCGCCTCGATGACTTCCCTGTCTTCGTACAGCGCGTCGAATATGCGGTTGGTGTTGCTCCCGCTTTGGGCGTTGATCCAGACGTACGCCCGGAGGCGATTCTCCAGTTTGATCGTGTAACTCACATACGCAAACCCCGACGGAAAATAACGCGGAATCCCCTTGTACTTGCTCACCTTGCCGGCGAAACCCTGTTTCAGCAGTTTCTCGCTCACGGGAACGTAGAATTGCTCCATGTCGGAGGCCGGCACCGTCCGCCGCGTCCGTTTCGACCAGCCATTGGGAACCGCCACCGGACGAAACTCGGGGGCGGGGAGCGACTTGCCTATCCGGATTGCGCGGACCTCCACGCCGTAGAACGCAATCTCCTCCGGCGTCCAGCGGTTGAGCCAGTCCATGGCCGCGCGGTGCTCTTCCCGGAAACGAGGCGTCACCCATATCACGGTGCGCGCATCGTGCCCCGCCGCGTACGTCAGGATCTGGCCGAGGTGGGAATGATCGGTCCCCGCCAACTGGTTCTCTATGACGACCCTTTCCCCCGTGAGCCGCTCCTGCGCGAGAATGTCGAGGGAGAAGTCGCCGACGCCCGCTTCCCGCCGGACGAGCTCCAGATCCATCCCCAGCGCATCGCCCAGCAGGTCCAGACGGCTTGCCAGCCAGGGCGTGAAGTCGTGGGCTTCGTGCGGCCAGATCGTGCGCACGTCCACGCGCTCGACCTTCCCCAACTCCGGCGTCGGCCGGCCCAGCTCGTTGACTTCCGTCACGTCCTACTCCTCCCGTTTGCCCGTGTCGCCGCGCCGGACGACGAAGTCCCGCCGGTCGCGGTAGAGCGGCGCGCGGTTGAGCACGTAGTCGCCCGCCTCCAGGTCGATGTCGGAGCATTCCGTCATCGTCCAGTATTTGTAGCCGCCGAGAAAAAGATACTGGCGCTTCTGGTGGAAGAACCAGCACTCGACGCCCTCGCCGCGCGCGATGCGCTCGCAGAAAGCCGCCAGCAGTCGCTGCTGGCCGTCCTTCCTGATCATGACGTACTCGTGCGGCCAGGTCTCGCGCCAGGTGACCGCCTCGCGCCACGGCGCGTCGGCAATCAGTTCCATCATCTCCATGCGTTGCCCCGTCGTCGACGTCGTCCGGCGGTCTTCGGTTACCGGGTCGGGCGAAAAAAATCCACGAAAAGGTATGCAGGTCCGTCGACCACGTGCCGATACGTGAAGTATGGCGCGCAGGAGCGATGACCGGAGCGGTTCGATGGGACCTGGACCCCAGCGGGATCCCCGGGACGTGCGGCGCATCGAACACCTCGAACGAGAAAACGCCACGCTGATCGAGGAGCGGGACCACCTGAAGCGCCGCATCGAGGGCCTGGAGAAGGAACTCGAGGCCGCGCGGCGCGCCGGACGCCGGCAGGCCGCCCCCTTCGCCAAGGACCGCCGCCAGGGAACCGGACGCCCCCCGGGGCGGCGCGCCGGCGCGCAGTACGGGAAGCAGGGAAACCGCCGGCCGCCGACCCGGGTCGACGAGATATATGCGGCGCCGACCCCGAAGACGTGCCCGGACTGCGGCGGCGCCGTCGCTCTGGACCGGGTGGCGGAGCAGTATCAGGAAGACGTGCCGGACGTGCGCCCGCTGGTGCGCCGCTTCGACGTCGAGGTGGGCCACTGCGCGCAGTGCCGGCGGCGCGTGCAGGGCCGGCACCCCTTGCAGACCTCCGATGCGCTCGGCGCAGCCGGCGTGCAGCTGGGACCGAACGTCGCCGCCCTGACCGCCGAGCTGCACACTGAGTGGGGCCTGCCACTGGAGAAGACCGTCCGCGTGCTGGAGACCCGGTTCGGGCTGCACGTGACCAGGGGGGGGCTGGTCCGGCTGCTGCACCGCACGGCCGACGCGGCCGCGCCCGCGTATGCGGCACTGTGCGAGCAGGTCCGCCGCAGCCCGGTGGTCACGCCCGACGAGACCGGCTGGCGCGTGAACACCGAACCCTTCTGGCTGTGGGCGTACGCCACCCCGGAGACGACGGTGTACTCCATCCGCGCCGGCCGCGGGTTCGCCGACGCGGCCGCCGTGCTCGGCGCCGACTTCGCGGGCGTGCTGGTGCGGGACGGGTGGGTGGCGTATCGCGGCTTCGAGCACGCGCCCCATCAGACCTGTCTGGCGCATCTCCTGCGGCGCTGCAAGGACCTGCGGAACGATCATCCCGACAGCCCCTGGGCCGCCGCCGTGCAGACGGTCCTGCAGGACGCCCTCGACCTGCGGACGCGCTGCAACGCCGGCGGCATCGGCGAGCACGGCCTCGCGTCGGCCCGCGGCCGGCTCGAAGCCCGGCTCGGCCGGCTCATCGACGCCCCGCCGCCGCTGGCCGCCGCCGAGCGCTTCGCCGGGCATCTGGCCCGCGAATTCCCGGCCGTGTTCCTCTTCCTGCGCGACCCGTCCATCGACGCCACCAACTGGCGGGCCGAACAGGCCATCCGGCCCGCGGTGGCCATACGCAAGGTCTGCGGCGGCAACCGCACCCGGCGCGGAGCCGACACCCAACAAATCCTGGCCAGCGTCGTGCGCACCGCCCGCCAACGCCGTCTCGACCCGCGCGCCCTGTTCACCACGATGCTGCGCGCCCCCGAACCCGTCGTCCCCGAAGCCCTCGCCCTGCCGCCGCCCGCCTGACGCCGGCGGCGCGGGAACCACGAATCCGTTCCGCCCGGGCCCCGCGCGGCCCACGCCCCCGGACCGACACTCGCGCAAGCCGCGCCCCGACACCCCCCGGCTCTCCGCCATCTCGACGCCGGGCCGGTCACAACCGCCCCGGCCTGCTCCACGTCCGGGCTTCGCCGCCGCGCCGACGAGAACGCCGCGCCGACGGCCGGGTGAGAATGCGCGGCCGGAACACCGCGCGCCGCCCTCCATACGGGTAGAACCCCGTCCCGCCAGAACGACAAAACTGTGCCGGCGCAACAGCGTCATGCCGCAACTTCCCCGAACGTCCGCTCCATTTCGCCCCTGTGGCACGGGCGAAATCGGCCTGAATACCCGGTAACCGAAGACGTCCGGCGCAGAGGGTGCGCGTCAGATTCTGTGAGACGAGTGTTCGTTGGCGCTGTTCAGGGTTGTCGATTACGGTGCCGTTCTCGGCCTCCAGGCCCTCCGAACGGGTACGGACGCCGCGAGAACCAGCCGCCGGACACCCGGCGGCGTCTCACTTTCCTGACGTGCGCCCGGGCGCGGATGGCGTCAGCGGGCGGCCGCCTCCGCCGCGACCCTGGCGAACGCCCGTCGCGCGACCGCCCCGCGCGACACTCGACACCCTATCACGGACCGTCCTGTTCCCGGCGGCGACGAGGACCCCGGCCGACCGCTGCGCCCGCGCCGGCGGCGCTCCCGCACCTTGTTCCGCGGATCGCGATCCACGGTTCCCGCCGCCCGCCGGCTGGGCGATGCGGATTTCGGTGTCCGGCAAGGCCCGGACGATTTCGTAGAGCTTCCGGGCCGGCAAGGTCGCCGAACCGCCCTTGACGACGGCGGCTTCCCGAGGCGCGGTCTCGGTGTAAGCTGTTGCCCGAACCGCGTTCGGCGCGCACGGCGTGGGCCCGGTCGCGGCTCGGGAGCAGCGCCGGTTCCCGCCGGCGCGGCCGGCAAGACGCGGGAGATCGAAAACGATGCTCGCTTCACGCTCCGGATTCGCCGTGCGGGTCCTTCCGCTCACCGCGCTCCTGCTTGCGGCGGCGGGCGCGCCCCTGTACTGGCACTGGCCGGACGCCGGCATCGCCCCGGGCATCGTCCCCGTCACCGACGCCATGCTGCAGGACCCGCCGCCCGAAGACTGGCTGATGTGGCGGCGGACCCTCGACGGGTGGGGCTACAGCCCCCTCGACCAGATCGACCGCGGCAACGTCGGCCGCCTGCGAATGGTGTGGTCGCGCGACCTCGGCCCCGGGCGGCAGGAGGGCGCCCCGCTCGTCCACGACGGCGTGATGTACATGCCCAACCCCCGGGACGTCATCCAGGCCCTCGACGCCGCCACCGGCGACCTGCTCTGGGAGTATCGGCGGGAGTGGCCCGACGACCTCGTGGACTACAAGTTCAGGGACCTGATCGACCTCAACCGGAACCTCGCCATCTACGGCGGCCGCATCATCGACACCAGCGCCGACGACCACGTGTTCGCCCTCGACGCGGCCACCGGCGAACTCGCGTGGGAGACCCGGATCCTCGACTACCGCGTGAACCCCGCCAACCAGAGCTCGGGCCCCATCGTCGCCGACGGCAAGATAATATCCGGCCGCTCCTGCACGCTGCGGGGCGGACCCGACGCCTGCGTCATCGTCGCCCACGACGCCGACACCGGCGAGGAACTGTGGCGGCGGCGCACGATCCCCGCCCCCGGCGAACCGGGCGACGAGACCTGGGGCGGCGTGCCGTTCGAGGAGCGCAGGCACGTCGGGGCGTGGATGGTCCCCAGCTACGACCCCGAGCTGAACCTCGTCTACGTCGGCACGTCGGTGACCTCGCCGGCCCCCAGGTTCATGCTCGGCGGCGTCGACCTCAAGCACCTGTACCACAACTCGACCCTCGCCCTCGACGCCGACACCGGCGAGATCGTCTGGTATTACCAGCACCTGAACGACAGTTGGGACCTCGACCATCCGTTCGAGCGCCTGCTCGTCGACACCGCCGTCCGCCCCGACCCCGCCACCGTCGAGTGGATCAACCCGCGGCTCGCGCCCGGCGAAGTGCGGCGGGTCATGACCGGCATCCCCGGCAAGACCGGCATCGTGTACACCCTCGACCGCGCCACCGGCGAGTTCCTCTGGGCGCGGCCCACGGTGGCCCAGAACGTCGTGGGCGGCATCGACGGCGCGACCGGCGCCGTCACGGAGAACGCCGAGGTCGTGTTCCGCGCCGAGGGCCAGGAGGTCTTCGTCTGTCCGACCCTCGACGGGGGCAAGAACTGGGAGCCCGGCGCCTACAGCCCCCTGACCAACGCCATGTACTTCCCGCTGCGCAACACCTGCGCGCGCATCATGGCCGTCAACGACCGCTCGCGCTACGGGCTCGGCGTCCGCAGCCAGATCGCCCCCGGCACCGACCAGGTCGGCACCGTGCAGGCGATCTCCGCCGAGACCGGCGCGCTGCTGTGGATTCACGAGCAGCGCGCGGCCACCAGCTCGCTCGTCGCCACCGGCGGCGGACTCGTCTTCGGCGGCGACTACAACGGCCGCTTCCGCGCCCTCGACCACGAGACCGGCGCGGTCCTCTGGGAAATCAACGTCGGCTCGCCCGTCACCGGTTTCCCCGTCACCTGGGCGCACGAAGGACGCCAGTACGTCGCCGTCAGCACCGGCTACTCGCTGACGTCCCGCGGCTTCAACCGCCTGACCCCCGAGCTGCGCCCGAGCGAGGACAACACGCTGTTCGTGTTCGCGCTGCCGGAGCAGGAGTCCGCGCCGTAGAACGGCCGCCGGCATCATCAACGAAAGGTCAGGCGCAGCCCGTGCCCTTTGTACCCTGCGAGGATCTACCCTTTGACCGACGCTGACGGGAGGGAACTACTCGTCCGCATCGCCAACGTCACCGGCCGATCGGTGCTCGCGAAGTACCGTTCGGTGGTGCCATGACCTTCTCCGCCGACAACCTGCGGCGCTGCATCCGCACGCTCGAAGCGGCGTTCGACGCGCTCCGCGACCACGAGTCGGACGATGTCGCGCGGGACATCTTCCGCGCCGCGTGCGTCAAGCAGTTCGAGCTCGTGCTCGATCAGAGCGGCCGGCTGCTGCAGAAACGCCTGCGCCCCTGGTTCGCCAGCCACAAGCAGGCCGACCGCCTCATCTTCAAGGACATCTTCCGCCACGCCGCGAAGCACGCCTTGATCCCCGCCGACGCCTGCGAGCGCTGGCTGCGCTACCGCGACAACCGCAACACCACCGCGCACGACTACGACGAACGGTTCGCCGAGGCCACCCTGAAGCTGCTGCCCGCCTTCATCGCCGACGCGAACGCCCTGGCCGACGTCGTCGAGGAGCGGGCCGGTGACTGACCACCCCGCCGCCGCCCCGTTGCCGGTACGCCACCGCCCCGCCGACCGGTTGCACCTGTCGCCCCGGCATCGGGCGCAACTCGAGGCGCTGCTGCGCGAGCACCTGCCGGACGTCGAGGTGTGGGCCTACGGCAGCCGCATCACCGGCGAGAGCCACGACGGCAGCGACCTGGATCTGGTGCTGCGGGCGCCGGACTTGCAGAAAATCCCGATCGGCCGGCTGAGCGATCTGTGGGAGGCGCTGCGGGAGTCCACCATCCCGTTCCTCGTGGAGGCCCGCGACTGGGCGCGGCTGCCGGAGGGTTTTCACGGGGAGATCGAGCGGGATTACGTGGTGCTGGTGGCGGGTAGGCGCGGCGACGCGGATCACTCGACGAAAGCGACACCTGCCAGCGAACAGACAAAACCGAATCGAGGATGGCGCCGGGGCCGAAGAGAATACACGGTACGCGAACTGCTGGACTCCGGCTCTCTCGAAATCGGCGACGGGTACCGCGCCAGGAACTCTGAACTGGCCGACTCCGGGTTGCCGTTCGCTCGCGCGGGGAACGTCAGGAACGGATTCCAATTCGACGACGCCGACCGTTTTCCAACGGAAAATCTGGATCGCGTCAAGAACAAGGTAAGCATGCCCGGCGACGTCGTCTTCACGTCCAAGGGAACCGTGGGACGCTTCGCATTCGTTCGCGAATACACGCCCCGGTTCATCTATTCTCCCCAACTGTGCTTCTGGAGGGCTCTGAATCACGAGTTGATCGATCCCCGCTTTCTGTTCTACTGGATGTCCGGCCGGGAGTTCTTCGACCAGTACAAGGGCGTCTCCGGACAGACGGACATGGCCGAGTACGTCAGCCTCCGAGACCAGCGCGACATGCGGGTTACTCTGCCGCCCGTCAGCGGACAACGCGCCATCGCCCACGTCCTCGGCGCGCTCGACGACAAGATCGAATTGAACCGGCGCATGAGCAAAACCCTGGAGGCGATGGTGCGGGCGCTGTTCAAGTCCTGGTTCGTCGATTTCGATCCCGTCCGCGCCAAGATGGCCGGGCGGGATACTGGACTCCCGACGGAGATCGCAGAACTCTTTCCCGATCGGATGGTTGATTCCAAACTCGGTCGAACCCCCGAAGGATGGCCTGTTTCCACGCTCGGAGACTATCTCGACGCCACACGCGGATTATCCTACAAGGGTTCCGCGCTTTCGGAAAACGGCGTCGCAATGCACAACTTGAATTCCATCCGCGAAGGGGGCGGTTACAAATACGGCGGACTCAAGTACTACGACGGCCCCCGCAAGGAGCGCCACGCGGCGCATCCCGGAGACGTCATCGTGGCCAATACCGAGCAAGGGCACGACAGACGGCTCGTTGGTTACGCGGCGATCGTGCCGGGACGCCACCGCAACGGTCTCTTCTCCCATCATTTGTATCGGGTTAGAGCAAAAGAACCATTCAATTCCGAGTACGTGTGTCATTTGCTCAATACTGCCGCCATGCATGACGCCGTGAGTGGATACGCGACGGGCACGACCGTCAACATGCTGCCGAGCGACGCGCTGTGGATTCCTGAGATCCTCGTCCCCGAGCCACGGATCGTGGCGGCGTTCGGGACGGTGGCGGCCACGATCAGCGACAGGGTGGAGGCCGCTCACGAAGAATCGGAAAATCTCGCATGCCTGCGCGATTCACTACTGCCCCGGCTCGTTTCCGGTGAACTGCGTGTCGGTCAGATGGACCCACCGGTGCGTTGCGCGTGAACCGCAATGGCGAAGTGTCGTCGTCGAGAGGGAACGGACCATCTTGGGGGAACACCATTGGAAACGCGCAAGACCGGCGTCAGGACCGTCACGGCTTCCGAGTTCAGAGCGAGATGCCTCGAGCTGATGGGCGAGGTCGCGGACAACGGCGTCGAGATCGTCATCACGAAGCACGGACGTCCCGTCTCGCGCCTGGTCCCCTGTCGCAGGAAGCCGGACACGCTCTTTGGCATAGATCGGGGGAAGCTCGAGATCCTGGGTGACATCGACGAGCCCCTGGACGTGGCATGGGAGGCGGAAACCGGCACGGCGCGTCGGGCTGACCGATGACGTTCACGGCCCCCCGGGTCACGTTCGTTGACCGACGCGGAGTTCACGCCAGCGCAGGCGGACGCAATCACGCATCCCGCCGCGGGCCTGTCCGCACCGCCGCACCGAGCCGGTTCTGCCCGGTCCGCCGCCACGGCCGTGCGTCGGGACGCGGAAGGCTGGCATAATGCACGTCAGGACACGACGGGAGGCACGACGATGAACCAGTCACGGGCGGCGGCGTGGTGGACGGCGGCGGCGGTGATCGCGGGGGCGGCGGTTCCGGCGGCGGGTCAGGGACCGGCGGCGCAGGAAGGGTCGTGGACCGTGCCGCGGACGGCGGACGGGCAGCCGGACATGCAGGGCGTCTGGGCCAACAACACGGCCACCCCGCTGGAGCGGCCGGAGGTCCTGGGCGACAAGGCGACGCTGACCGACGAGGAACTGGCGCGGCTGGAAGCGCGCTACGCGGAGATGTTCGCGAGCGGCGAGAGCGACGCGGCGTTCGCCGACAGCGTGTTCACGGCGGCTCTCGGCGACGACGACTCGTTCTCGTCCCGCGACGCGGCGACCGGCAACTACAACCAGTTCTGGCTGGTCGACCGCGACTTCGACAACCGCACCTCGCTGGTCGTCGATCCGCCGAACGGCCGCCTGCCGCCGCTGACGCCGGAGGCGCAGCGGCGCGTCGACGCGCGGGCCGCGCACCTCGCCGACAACCCCGCGTCGTCGTGGACCGACCGGCGTCTGCAAGAGCGGTGCATCACCTTCGGCATGCCGAACCTGTTCGCCGGCTACAACACCTACTACCAGATCGTCCAGACCGCGGAACACGTCGTGTTCCTGCACGAGATGATCCACGACGCGCGCATCATCCCCCTCGGCGGCGGCCCGCACGTCGACGACGCCATCCGGCAGTGGCACGGCGACGCGCGAGGCTACTGGGACGGCGACACCCTGGTGGTCGAAACCCGGAACTTCTCGGCCAGGAGCGATTCGCCGGCCGCGCTGTACACGCGCATCCGCGGGTCGGCCGGGCAGCTCAGGCTCGTCGAACGCTTCACGCGGGTCGGCCCCGATACCCTGGAGCATGAATTCACGGTCGACGATCCGGGCACCTACACGACCCGGTGGACGGCCATGATCCCCCTGACCCGGAAGGACGAGGCGCTCTACGAATACGCCTGCCACGAGGGCAACGTCGGCATGGAGGGCATCCTGGCCGGCCATCGCGCGGAGGAGCGGGCGGGCGCGAACCGTTGACCCGATCGTGACCGGTCACGTAGTCTGATTCAGGATGACTCGGAGAGCATGCGCCGATGAAGGCGCCGCCGGACACGCAGGCCGCGCAGCACGCGCAGCAAAAGGAGCGCACCGATGGCAGAGGAACGGACCCCGGAACAGCGGATCGACCCCCGCGTCTTCGACCTCTACGACGAGTACTGCCACGACCGCATCACGCGGCGCGAGTTTCTCGACCGCGCCGCGGCCATGACCATCGGGGGCGTCTCGGCCCTCTGGATGGCCCAGGCCCTGCTGCCGCGGTACGCCGAGGCGCAGACGATCTCGTTCACCGACCCGCGGTTGAAGGGGACCTACGTCGAGTATCCGTCTCCCGGCGGCACGTCGGGCGAAATGCGCGGCTACCTCGTGCAGCCGGCCGGCGACGGGCCGTTTCCGCCGGTGCTGGTCATCCACGAGAACCGGGGCCTGAACCCGCACATCGAGGACGTCGCGCGGCGCGCGGCGGTGGCCGGGTTCCTGGCGCTCGCGCCCGACGGGCTGTCTCCGGTGGGCGGCTACCCCGGCAACGACGACGACGGCCGCGCTCTGCAGCGCGGCCTCGACCCCGAGCAGCTCGACCAGGACATGATCAACAGCGCGCGCTGGCTGCGGGCGCACGACCTGTCCAACGGCCGGCTCGGCGCCACCGGGTTCTGCTGGGGCGGCGGGATGACCAACCGCCTCGCGGTCGAGCTGGGCCCCGACCTCGACGCCGGCGTGCCGTTCTACGGCGCCTCGGCCCCCACCGCGGGCGTGCCGAACATCGAGGCGGCCCTCCTGGTCATCTACGCGGACACCGACCCGCGCATCAACGCGATGTGGCCCGAGTACCAGACGGCCCTCGAGGCGAACGGCGTGACCTGGGAGATGGAGAAGTTCGCGGGGACGCTGCACGGGTTCCACAACAACTCGACCCCGCGCTACAACGAGACGGCGGCGGCGCTGGCGTGGAACCGGACCGTGGGCTTCTTCCGCCGGCACCTGACCGCGTAGCAGCGGCCCGCGGTGGAACCCCGCGACGAGGCGGCCGGGGGCGCCAGCGTGGAAGTGGAACCGGACCGTGGGCTTCTTCCGCCGGCGCCTGACCGCGCAGCGACCCCGTGGCGGAACCCCGCGTCGTACCGGGAGCGGCGAACGCCCGCCCCGACCGATCGTTCCGGGGATGATGCACGCTCACGGCCGCCGCCGGAACGTTGGCCCGGCAGCGAGGCGTCTTGCGCGAAGGAACCCCGCGCCAGGGCGCCCGCCGTCCGGGCGGGGCCGCCGGGGGACGGGCGTGCCCGCCGAACCCCGGGCCCGTCGTCAACGCGCCCGCCGCGCGGTGGCCGCGGCGAGGTGGACCGTCGGCACCACGAACAGGTTGAGGACCGTCGACGAGACGAGCCCGCAGACGATGACGAGGGCCAGGGGGGCCTGAATCTCGCTGCCCGGCCGGCCCGCGGCCAGCGCCACCGGCAGCAGGGCGAGGCCGGTCGAGAGCGCGGTCATCAGGATGGGGACGACGCGGTCCGCCGCCCCCCGCATGACCGCCGTCCGGACGCCGCTGCCCTCGACGGTCTGGAGACGGCGGATGCGGGTCACCAGCATGATGCCGTTGCGGGTGGCGATGCCGAAGAGCGCGATGAAGCCGATGAGGGCGGCGATGGACAGCGTGCCGCCCCCGAGCGCGACCCCGGCCACGCCCCCGATGAGGGCGAGAGGCAGGTTGATCATCACGATGGCGGCGTCGCGGGCCGAGCGCAGCGCGCCGACCAGCAGCAGGAAGATGCCCGCCACCGCGGCCAGCCCGAGCCCCAGGAGCGCGCGGGCCGCCGCGGCCTGGGCCTCGAACTGCCCCCCGATCTCCACCCGATAGCCCTCCGGCAGCGCCACCGCGGCTTCCACGCGATCGCGGACGTCGGCCACCGTGCGGCCGAGGTCGCGCCCTGCGACGTTGCAGGTCACCACCAGCCGGCGCTGCACGTTCTCGCGCCCGATGAAGTTCGGACCGCGGTCTTCGACGATCGCCGCGAGGCTGCCCAGGGGGACGCGGGCGCCCGCCGGGGTGTCGATGCGCGTGTCCCACAGCGCGTCGAGGTCGGCCGTGTCGGCCCGGCGGTAGCGCACCACCAGCGGCACCGCGACCTGCCCGTCGAGCACCTGCCCGACCTCGCGGCCGTGCAGCGCGGTCTCCAGCGCAAGGGCGGCCTCGCCGGCCGGCAGCCCGTGGCGCGCGAGGGCGGCCCGGTCGAACATCACCCGCACCGTGGGGATGTCCGCCTGCGGCTCGAGGGCCAGATCGACGACGCCGGGGACGCCGCGCATGGCCGCGGCCGCCTGTTCGCCGAGGCGGCGCAGCACCGCGAGGTCGTCTCCGAAGATCTTGACGGCCACGTTGGCCCGCGAGCCGGAGAGCATGTGGTCGATGCGGTGCGAGATCGGCTGGCCGATGGTGACGTTGGTGCCGGGCGCCAGCGCCAGCCGTTCCCGGATCTCTTCGAGCACCGCCTCGCGCGGACGGCCCGTCTCTTCCAGGCGCACGTCGATCTCGGCCGACTCGACCCCCTGCACGTGCTCGTCGAGCGCCGCCCGCCCCGTCCGCCGGCTGGTCGCGGCCACCTCGGGCACCTCGAGCAGAAGCCGTTCGATGGCGCTGCCGAGGGCGCTCGACTCGGCCAGGCTCGTCCCCGGCAGGGTCACCGCGCTGATGACCAGCGCGCCCTCGTTGAACGCGGGCAGGAACGCCCGCCCCAGGAACGGGGTCGCCGCCGCCGCCGCCGCCGAGAGCGCGCCCGCCGCCGCCAGCACCGTGCGCGGGCGCCGCAGGGCATGGGGCAGCAGCCGCCGGTAGCGCCGGCGGACCGCGGCGGCCAGGGCCGGCTCGCGGGCGGCCGACGCGCCGCCGGCGGGCAGCAGGTAGAAGCAGAGCACCGGCGTCAGGGTCAGGGCCACGACCAGCGACGCGGCCAGCGCGACGAGATATACGAGCGCCAGCGGCTGCAGCAGACGCCCCTCGACGCCGGCGAGGAAGAAGATCGGCAGCATGACCAGCCCGACGATCAGGGTGGCGAACACGATGGACGTGCGGATTTCCCGGCTCGCCTCGTACACCACCCGGAGCCGGGACCGCCGCCGCGACGCCGGCCGCCGCGCGTTCTCGCGCAGGCGCCGGCCGACGTTCTCGACGTCGATGATGGCGTCGTCGACGAGGGCCCCGACGGCGATCGCCATGCCCCCGAGGGTCATGCTGTTGATGGACAACCCCAGGGCGCGCAGGCCCACGACCGCGGCCAGCAGCGACAGGGGGATGGCGACCAGCGTGATGGCGCCGGCCCGCACGCTGGCGAGAAAGAGCAGGGTCACCGCGACCACCAGCAGCGTGCCGTCCCGCAGCGCGCGGGTCAGGTTGCGCATCGCGAGCTCGATGAAGTCGGCCTGCCGGAACAGCCGCGCGTCGAGCTGCATGCCGGCCGGCAGTTCGGCCGCGACGTCGTCGAGCACGCGGTCGAGCTCGCGCGTCAGGGTCAGCGTGTTGACGTCGGGCTGCCGGTGGATGCCGAGGATGACCGCGGGCCGCGCGTTGCGCGATCCGTCTCCGCGCCGGAGCGCGGCGCCGACTTCGACCGCGGCCACGTCCGCGATCCGGATGGGGCGGGTGCCGCGCGCGCCGACGACGGTCGCGGCGATCGCCTCGGCGTCGGCCAGCCGGCCCACGCCCTGGATCAGGTATTCCTGGCCGCCCGCCCGCCGGAACCCGGCCGACGTGTTCCGGTTGGCGCGCCGCAGCGCGTCTTCCACCGCGGTCAGCGACAACCCGTAGTCGGACAGGCGATCGGACTCGACCCGCACCTCGAACTGGCGGCGCTCGCCGCCGATCACCGTCACCTGGGCGACGCCGGGCGTGGCCAGCAGCCGCCGGCGGACGACCACGTCCGCGGTGGTGCGCAGCTCCATCGGCGAGTGCGCCGGCGACTCCAGCGCCACGAACATGATCTCGCCCATGATCGACGACAGGGGCGCGAGGACCGGCGGCGCGACCGCGTCGGGGAGCGCGGGGGCCGCCGACGACAGCTTCTCGGCGACGGTCTGGCGGGCCCGGTAGACGTCTTCCCCCCAGTCGAAGTCGACCCAGACCACCGCGAGCCCGACGGCGGTCGCCGACCGCACCCGGCGCACCCCCGAGGCCCCGTTCATCGCCGCCTCCAGCGGCAGGGTGACCAGCGCCTCCACGTCGGTCGGGACCATGCCCCGCCCCTCGACGAGCACCGTCACCGTCGGCGCGGTCACGTCCGGCAGCACGTCCACCGGCATCTGCCGCAGGACCGCGCCGCCCCACGCGAGGAATGCGCCGGCGCCGGCCAGCACCGCGAGACGGTTGCGCAACGACCAGCGGATGACGGCGTCCAGCATCAGTGCGTATGGCCGTGGGCGGGCGCCCGCGGCGACAGCGCCGCGAGGCGGATCAACGGCGCCCCCGCCGTGACCACCCGGTCGCCCGCCGCCACGTCCCCGATCACCTGGACGTCGCCGCCCTCGCGATGACCGAGCCGCACCGGGCGCCGCTCGAAGCTCTCGCCGCCGACCTGGACGAAGACCACCGGCTGGCCGCCGTCGTCGACGATCGCGCTCGCGGGCACGGTGACCGCGTCGGTCCTCGACGCGCCGAACACGCGGAGGGTGACGGCCTGGCCGATGGCCAGCCCCCGGCCCGGGTTCGGCAGCGCGTAGATGACGGGTACGGTCCGGGTCGCCCCGTCGACCACGCGGCCCACCGACACCAGCCGCTCGAGGGGCAGCGGCGCCGCCGCGCCCGGCACCTCGAGCTCGGCGCGCGCGAACTCCGCGAGCCGCGGAAGCGCCGCCTCGGGCAACGCGCCGACGACGTGGACGCGATCGATCGCGATCAGCACGAACAGCCGCGCGCCCTCGTCGACGCTCGCCCCGGGAGTCGCCGCCGACTCCGCCACCACCCCGCGCATCGGGGCGCGCAGCACGAACCGCGTGTCTTCGGTACCCTCTCCCTCGCCGCGGCGCGTCGAGTCGAGCTGGGCGAGGTGGGCCTCGGCCGCCGTCAGCCGGGCCTGCGCGGTCTGCGCGGCCAGCCGCGCCTCGAGCCGGCGGCGGGCCGGCAGGGCCCCGACCTCCACCAGCCGCTCGACCCGCGCGTGCCCCGCGCGCGCCAGTTCCAGCGCGTCGCGCGCCTCGGCCACCGCCAGCTCGAGCGCGGGGCGGTCGTCGGCGTGCTCGCTGCGGGGGACCACCTGCGCCAGAACGTTCCCGCGGTCCACGACCGACCCGACCGGCCGCGCCGGCACGTCGGCGGCCAGCCGGCCGGCCACCGGCGCCGTCACTTCCGCCCGCCCCCCGGTGCGCGGCTGGATCTGGGCCGGGACGTCGAGGCTGGCGGCCATGGAACGCCCGCGCGCCGCCGCCGTCGCGAAGTCGAGCGCCCACTGCTGCTCCTTGAGGAACGGGACCGCGCCGTCGTCCTCGTCCTCGTCCGCCGGCGGCAGCGCCGCCGCTTCCGCCGCCGTCAGCACGGTGACCGGGCCGAGGTCGTGGCGGTCGCGCACGGCCGGGGCGTCGAGCAGCAGCTCGAGCCGGACGCGGCCCGCCGCCGCGGGGGTGACGTCGACCCCGAAGATGCCGGGGCGGCCCGGCCCCTCGACCTCGAACTCCTCCACCCGCGCACCCGTCAGCCGCACCGTCGCGCGTCCCTCCCGCAACGGCTCGAAGGTCGCGAGGTCGGTGAAGTGGATCGCGAACCGGCTCGTGACGCCCGCGGCCAGCGGCGGAAACTCCACGAACAGCTCGCTGCGGTCGGTCCACCGGCTCACGACCACCGGGGCCGGCGCCCCCGGCGCGTCTTCCGCCGGGGGCGCGGCGGCGCACGCCGACAGCAGCGCCGCCGCCGTCAGCCGGCCAGCGGCGGGCAGGGGGTTCTTCATGGCGTCATCTCCCGGCCGGCCGCGCGGTCGAGCTCTATGGCCGCCCGACGCGCCGACGCCGAGAGGTCGAGCGCCCGCAGGCTCGCGCGCAGGCTCACCCGATGGGCGTCGAGCAGCTCCAGGATGCCGAACTCGCCTTCTTCGTAGGCCGCGTCCGCGATGGCCACGAGCTCCTCGGCGCGGGACACCGCATCGTCCCGGTAGCGGTCCGCCAGCGCGCGCGCGCCGGCCGCGGCCGACGACGCGGCGTGGACCTCGGCCGCGATGCGGGCCGCGAGGGCGCGGCGCTCGGCCTCGAGACGCGCGCGGGCCGCCGCCGCGCGGGCCGCCTGCGCCTGGCCGCGGTCGAACAGCGGCACCGACACCGAGGCGCCGAGGACGAACCCGGTGTCCGCCGCGCCGGGCACGCCGCTCCGCTTCAGCCCCCCCGTCACCTGGGCCGACGGCAGCCGCAGGCGCCGCGCGGCGCGCTCCTCGGCTTCCCACCGCTCCGTTCGCAGACCCAGCGCGCGATACGCCGGACGGCGCTCGGGCCGCGGCCCCGCCGCGCGCGCCGGAACGTCGGCCACCGGGTAGTCGTCGAGCCGCCCCGCCGCGGCCAGTCCGTCCGGGTCGGTCCCCTCCGCGAAGAAGGCGGCGAGCCGCGCCTGGGCCCGCCGGCGGGCGATGCCCGCCAGCGCGAGGTCGGCGTCGACCTCCGCCACCTCGCGCTCCGCGCGCAACCGATCGAACCGAGACCCCTCGCCCTGCTCTTCGCGCGTCCGGAGCACCCCGATCAGCCCGTCGAGCCGGCCGACGCCCGCTTCGAGCGTCCGCGCCCGTTCCTGGGCCAGCAGGAGGTCGGTGAACACCAGGCGCAGCTCGGCCTCGACCGCCAGCAGCCGCGCTTCGACGTCGGCGGCGGCGGCCGAGACCGCGTGCCCGGCCGCCGCGCCCAGAAAGCGCCGCCGGCCCCAGAGGGGGAGGTCCTGGCTCACGAGCAGGAAATCGTCGACCCCGGCGCCGGCCTCCTCGCGCGTATAGGCGACAGCGGGGTTGGCGGGCAGGGTCCGCCCGCGGGCCTCCGCCGCGCGCTCGCGGACGGCGAGCCGCAGGGCCGTCACCCGCGGATGCTCCGCCCGCATTCTCGCCACCGCCTGCGCCTCGTCCAGCGACTGCGCGGCGCCCGGCGCACCGAGCGCCACGCACAGGACGGCCAACAGCCACCGTCGAACCATGTCACCGTCTCCTGCCGTCGCCGCCGCCCGGGAGTTCGGGAGCGGCCGCCGCGCGGCGTCGGGCCGCCGGCGTCCGAACGGGGAGTGGCCGGGCTTTCGGCTGCCGGGAGCGGCCTCCGCGCGGCGTCAGGCCGCCGGCCCGGCGCGCGTCCCGTATCCCAGCCGGTACCAGACCGGGCACAATGCGAGCCCCGCGGTCAGCAGCCCGCCGATCCAGAGCGCACGGGCGGGGACCCACGCCGGGGCGGGACTGCCGACCAGCCACGTGCCGAGCCCGACGAGCAGGCAGAACAGGGTCGCCGCGCACGCCGCCACCGCCGCCGCCGCGCGCCCCAGCCGCCGCGCCCCGGCCCCCGCGTCGTCGCCGGCGGCCGCGGCGACCGGCCCCCAGAAGCCCACCGGCCGCACGCGCCGGTAGAAGGCCGCCAGCCGCGCCGGATCCTCGGGCGGGGCGAGACGGACCGCGGCCAGCGCCGCCGCCGTCGACGCCGCCGCCGCCAGCAGCAGGCGCAACGGCTGCTGCCCGTCGTCGAGGAAGCGGATGAGCACCGGGGCCACGCCGCACGATACCACCATCGCCGCGATCTCCGCCCACGCGTTCATCCGCCACCACACCCAGCGCAACACCAGCACGACGCCGAGGCCGGCCCCGAACAGCAGGTTGATCTGCCACGCCTGGTTGATGGACGTGAGCCGGGTCATGATGCCGAGGGCGATCGCCAGGGTGAGCACGCTCGCGGCCCGCGCCACCCACACCAGGGCGCGGCCGCTCGGCTCGGTCCCGCGCCACCCCCGGCAGACGAACCGCTTGTAGATGTCGTTGGTCCAGTACGACGCGCCCCAGTTCAGATGCGTGTCGACGGTCGAGGCGAGGGCCGCGAGCATGCCCGTCAGCATCAGGCCCCGCACCCCGGCCGGCAGCAGCTCCGCCATGCCGCGGACGTAAGTGGCCTCCCGGTCGGCCTGGACGAGCGCCGGCGCCAGCGCCGGGTCGGGGGGGAACAGCACGAGCAGCCCGACCCCCAGCGGCAGCCACAGCAGGCTGCGCACCAGCACCTGGGCGTAGCTGAACACCACCGCGGCGGTCTTCGCGTCGCGGTCGCTGCGGCACGCCATCGACCGCTGGGCCAGATAGCCGCTGCCGTCCGACACCGAGTTGATGAGCCACAGGAGCCCCAGCAGCGACAGGACGGTCATCGTGACGTCCTTGCCGCGCCCCGGCGTGAACGCCAGGATCTCGCCGGGCCGGATGCCGCCCGGCCCGCCCGCCGCGAACGTCTCGCCGACGCGCGCGGGCAACGCCCCCAGACCGCCCGCCTCCGCCACGACGAACGCGGCGAACGCCGCGGTGCCGGCGCCCATGACGACGATCTGGCCGACGTCGGTGGCCACCACCCCCCGCAGCCCCCCGGTGGCGGAGTAGAACGCCACGACCGCCAGCATCAGGACCAGCGACAGGAAGTTGTTCGCGGTCCGGACCCAGACCTCGGGGTCGTCGGCGCCCCCGATCGCCAGCGGCGTGCCGACGGCCTCGGCCAGACCGACGACCGGCTGGAACAGCCCGGCGGGCAGCCACGCGTTCCACAACAGGAAGGGCTCGGCGATCTTCGCGGCCGCGAAGAGCACCCAGGCGAGGGCGATGCAGTTGATGACGGCGCCGAAGTAGAGCGCCTTGACGCACCGCAGCGCCGCCGCCGGCGCGCCGCCGTAGCGCACCTCGGTGAGCTCGGCGTCGGTGATCACGCCGGCCCGCCGCCACGCCCCGGCGAGCACGAAGCCGACGAGCAGGAAGGTGACGCCGAAGATCCAGAGCTGCCACAGCCCGAAGATGCCGGCGGTGGCGACGATGCCGGTGACGAGCAGCGGCGTGTCGGCCGCGAACTGCGTCGCCGCCATGCTGAGGCCGGCCTTCCATCCGGGCAGGGACCGGCCGGCGAGAAAGTACTCGTCGAGGTTCTTCGACGCCTGCCGGCGGTGGCGCACCCCGGCGCCGACCGCGTAGACGACGAAGGCCAGCACGATGAGGGCGTCGACCGGATGCACGCGCACACCTGCCCGGGGCCGGCTCGCGGTCCGTCAGGCCGGGCGGTCGTGCGGCCTGACCACCCACACGGCGGCGGCCGGGGCGTCGCCCTGCGCGAGGTCCGCATCGCGGCGCCGATGTTCCTCGAAGGCCAGCCACTGCCGGTCGGTCCAGTGCCGGCGGTGGCTCCGGGGCTGCGCGGCCAGCTCCGCCCCGTCGGCCCCGGCGTACACCGGCGCCGGCCGGCGCACGGCGGAGCGCGTCACCACCCGCGCATCCACGGCCACCGCGTCCGTCACCTCGTGCGTGGGAAGCGGCACCGGCACGTACTCGACCCCGCGCTCGTCTCGATAGACCACGGCGCCATTCTACGCCCCCCCGCCGGGCAGCGGCGGCGGTTCGGCTATTCCGTCGTCATCCGCGTTGCCGAACGCACGTACGCGGCATGAAGGACGTCACGCGGACGATCCCGGCCGGCTCGGATTCGCCGGGCAGGACCGATCGAAAAGGGGGAAGGCGGCGCCGTGGCCGGTCGATTGCGCCAACCTGGCGTCACAGGTGACGATCCGCGCGCCGATCAGTTCCGCCAGGGCGACGTACGCGGCGTCGTACATGGTCAGGTCGTTTCTCAGGCGCCACATGGCGGGGCGCAGGATTTCGTGGTCGTAGCGCGCAATCGCCAGATCGCCCAGATCTTCCAGCATCTGTTCGGACCGGCGGGCAGTCACGCGCTCCGTCCTGTCGAGGCGGCGCAGCACGTGCAACACTTCGGCGTCCAGGAGATGCGGTGCGGTCACGACTTCGCCTCCGGCGAACAGGCAGCGGCCGGAACACAGCGGCCTCACGATTCCAGCGGCCCTCCGGCCGTCCTCAGCGCAACCGATCCGCCAGAGCCGACAGGGTCTCCGCCAGGCCGCGGAGCCGCCGCCCGGTGCGGCCGGCGGCCTCCGCCGCGTCGGCCTCGAGCACCTGGGCCGCCGCCGTCAGCTCCGCCGCCAGGGCCGGGTCGGCGCCCGCGGCGCCCACCCGGTCGAGCAGGGCCGACAGCGTCCGCCGGCGTTCGGCCGCGAGCGCGTCCGTGCGCGCGAGCTGGTCGAGCCAGGCGCGCGCGACCACCGGCCGCGCCGGCCAGTCGATGCGGCGCTGCTGCTGCGGGTTGAACGCGGCGGGGACCACCGACGCGGCGGCCGCGAGCTCGTTCTCGCTCAGGTGCTCGCTCGGCAGCAGCTCGAACACGTCGAGGCCGCGCGCGATCTCGGCGCCGTAGACGTAGCCGCGGTACCAGTACGCCGACCAGAAGCCGCCCATGACGAAACGGTCGGGGTGGATGGGGCCGCGGTCGAAGAACGCGATCTCGACGGGGTTCGACGAGTCGGTGAAGTCGAAAACGGAGATGCCCCCCTGGTACCACGCCTGCACCATGACGTCGCGGCCCGGCACCGGCACGAGCGAGCCGTTGTGGGCCACGCAGTTCTCCCGCTCGGTCTGCGGGGCGGGCAGCTTGTAGTGGCCGCGGAACTCCATCTTGCCGTCGACGATGTCGTAGATGGCGTTCGCGCCCCACTCGCGGGGGTCGGAGGCGCGGCAGCGCGGGCGCCCGCCGCCCCCCCACTCGTCGGTGAAGACGACCTTGGTGCCGTCGTTGTTGAACGTCGCCGAGTGCCAGTAGGCGAAGGCGGGGTCGACCACGTCGTCGAGCCGGACCGGGTTGACGGGGTCGGAGATGTCCAGGAGGATGCCGTTCCCGGAGCACGCCCCGGCCGCGAGGCCGATCTCGGGGAACGCGGTGATGTCGTGGCACCGGCTGCTCTCGGCCGTGCGCTGCGTGCCGGGCCCGTGGTCTCCGCCCGGCCACAGGCCCCCGGCCGCCCCCGTCTCGGGGTCGCGGAACACCTGGGGGCGGCTGACGACGGCCGCGTCCTCGGGGCGCGCGAGCGGGATGCGGACGACGTCGATGCGGAAGAGGGCGGTGTCGGGGTTCTCGGCCGGCGACTCGTCCGAGCAGCCCTCGAGCTCCTCGCCGGGACGGACCGAGGAGGCCCCCGACCCGTAGACGTAGACGTTGCCCTCGTCGTCGGGGTCGCTGACGACGGTGTGGGTGTGCGAACCCCGGCAGGTCTGCACGGCCGCGACCTGGCGCGGCAGCCGCACGTCGCTGACGTCGAAGACCCGGAGGCCGCGGAACCGCGCCGCGCTCACCGGCTCGGCGACGCCCTGCAGGCCGCAGTCGAGCCGCCCCCGGGTCTGCTCGACCGACATGATCAGGAGGTTGCCGACCACCGACACGTCGCCCTGGCCGCCGGGGCAGACCACCGAGGTGACGAGCTGGGGCGACGCGGGAACCTCGACCCGGTAGGTGTTGAACCCGTGGTAGCTGCCGACGAAGACCCGGTCGCCGGCGAAGGCGAGGTCGGTGTTCCCGAAGTTGAGCAGGCCGCGCCGCCGGGGGTCGTCGTCTTCCGTTTCCGCTTCGGCCGCCTCGGCGTCCGGGTCCGGCGCGGCGACGCCCGCGTCTTCGCCTTCCTCCGGCTCGCCGCCTTCATCCCGGGCCGCGTTCTCGTTCTCCTCGCCGCCCTCGGCGCCTTCGGCCCCGTCCGGCTCGGACGCCACCGGCGCGACGCCGGGTTCCGGGTCCGGCTCGACCGCCAGGGGCCGGCCGGCGGGGTTGTGGGGATCGTAGAAGCCCTCGGGCTTCGGCCGCGTCGCCACCAGCGCCATGTTCCAGGCAGCCTCGCCGGCGTCGTGGAAACCGGCCGCGAGCTGCACCCGCGGGTCGGGCGAAAGCTCCGCGAGCATCGCGTCCATGCGGTCGATCTCCGCCGTCTGGTCGGCGGTGACCTCCGACGTGAACGCGAAGAGCTGCGAGTCCTGCGCCGCGCCGCGCTGGCCGAGCAGGTTCTCGACCATCGTCACGGCGCCGCGGTGGTGCTTGATCATCAGCTCGAGGAACAGCCGGTCGAACGCGGCGCCCTCCGCCGCCGCGAGACCCGCCATCTCCTCGCCGGTCAGCATGCCCGGCATCGGCTCCCAGCCCGGCGCATGGTGCGCGTCGACGGCGGGGACCGTCTGCCCCCGCGCGCGCAGCCATTCCTGCATCATCGCGATCTCGTCTTCCTGCGAGAGCTCGATGCGCCGCGCCATCTGCCGCATCCGGTCGCTCCCGGTCCGCGTCTCGAGGAGCTCCGTCATTTCGAGCGCCTGGGCGTGATGGGAAATCATGCCCTGCATGAACATCACGTCCCCCTCGGTGTGCCGGATGCCGGCGAGGTCGGTGGCATCGGCGGCCGAGATCTCCCGGCTCGGCTGACCGGGAGCGCCCGGCTGCACGATCGGGGGTTGACCGGGGCTCGCCGGCGCGGCAAACGCCAGGAACGCCAGACCGGCGGCGGCGACGCACGGCAGGTGGAAGAAGTTCGGTCGGGTCATCGGTTCATCTCCCGCGAAGCGGATCGGGCGAATCGGTTCGAGCGCCCCATTGTAACGCCGAGGAGTCTGCCGCAGAACGGCGCGGACTCCTGGAGCGTCGGTGGACGCCGCCGGAGCCGCGACGCGACCGCGGGTCGCGCGGCGACGATCGGCGGGCGCCGCCGGGAATCGCCCGTGATCCGTTCCGGGAACCGCGGACGGAGTGGAACACTGCCCGAGTCCATGCAGGCTGCCGCCGCCGCGGGCCACGAATGGATCATCCGCGGTGCGGGTCGGGCGGTACTGTTTCGTTCTGGCCATCCGAACGTCACGAATCGGGAAACGGCGGTTCAACTACCCAGTCGGCGTTACAGGCCAGCCATCGTCGTATGGATTTCGGTTTAGGTCCACATACAACCGCGTGCGCAGATTCGTCGGGGAGCGGATCCGAACACACCGTCTGGTCTTTCGATCTGGCGCAGCCAGCGGTGAACGATACGAGGCCGTAACCTTCATGGCCGACCATCACGCGCTCCGGGGCGTCTCCCTCTTTGCCAATCACGTCGCGGCGATACACCGACATCGGACTGCCATCCCGGTCATCCTCGAACGCAGCCGACGACGGTCGAACGCGGCCGCGGTTCTTGTCGTACAGTACGTGCCACTTGGGAATTCTCCGCAATAGCGCCACGTCGTCGGCGCACTCCGGATCGTCCGGAAACCTGGCCTTGCACTCATCTGCAGAAATCACCTTGGCCACTTACCCGCTTGCGCGCGTCAACCACCGCCTCATCCGCTGTTCATTGCCGATCAATTTCATTTCGGTGGTCTCGCCGGTCGTAGTGTATTCCACAAAAAGAGAAACGGGGCCGTCCGAAGCTATCTCTACTTCAACGTCCAGGCCGTTGTTGTGCCATTCGAGCTGCAACCCCCCTCGAACGGTAGGAACTACATCAGGACGATCAACACCGGGCGTGACATGTTCCAAAAGGAACTCCAGCGTTCGATGCAAGGCTGTTGCCGATACGGGACTCGCATCGTAGGAGTTCCATCCTCCCGGCAGCGTCGCCAGCTCGGCCACGCGTTCGATGACCGGCCTCAAGGTCTCAAGAACCGGCCTCAAGGTCTCAAGGGCCGATCGACTGACGTTCACTGGAATAATTAGAAGTCGATCTCCTCGTCTTTGAAGAATCAAACCGGGTGGGCGCGAATCGGCCGCCGGTGGCCAGACACCACCCTGCGCCAGGACACCCGAGAAGTCAGGAGCCATCGTCGACACCAGAACGGCGTCCCTGGCGAGGATGTCATCACCATCGTCGTCATTGATGCCGATGAAGCTACCGGGCATCTTTTCTCTCCCACCTACGGTGCATCGTCTCGGTGGTCAGATCCGCGAAACCTCTGACGATCCACTCACGCGCCAGGTCAAAAAAGCCGAACGCGCCACCGATTCCCGATCCGAGAGGAATCCCTCGCGCGCTCAAGTTCATCAACCACACGGGTTTCATGTCGCTGGTACTCCACGATGGTTGCGCCGCGACGTGGAGCCGCCCCACGGGATTGCCGTCCTGGCCGCGAATGCAGAACCGCCACCGCAGTAGCGCATCCTCGGGCTCCGGCAGGAAAACGCCGCTCGACAAGGGGCTCCAGTTTCTGAAGAGTCGCTCGACCTGGCCGTGACGCTCCCATGCCCCCGACTGCTCGATGTGATTTACGTAAGTAAGTTCACACTGGTTTACCGCGAGCGCACCCATCTTTTCGTCATTGATGAACCGTTCAAAATCCGATACTTCCTCCCGGAAGAGACCGCGAATCGTTCCGTACCGGGGATATGCTTGTTCTTGACCGACCTTGCGCCAGTTGTGAGCCAACCGGTCGTTCTGCACCTGCACGAGTTCCGTTTTCTGCTCGTTGAGGAACCAGACCCGAGGCGCAGGCGGCTTGTCTTCGATGGAAACGTTCACACGAGGCGATGGCGGGCCGAAACGTTCGAACTGCGGCGGTAGCGGAGGGTGCTCCTCGATCACGGAAAGCCGGTCACGATATCGCTGCCAGAGCAGCCCGACATGAGCCGTCGTCAGACTGGAAATCGGTTCGAACTGCAACGACAGAACCACCTCGACCACCGGCGGCCTGTCGAAGTCGGGAAGACTCGGATCACGGAAAGCGCCCACGGCTGCGGACTGCGGTCTATCGGAAGTCAAGGGCTCCTCTTGACTGTAGCAGGCGTTCAAGAACCCGTCAACAACGGGTGCTGGTTGTCCAGCAGCCGGAACACGGCGAGCTCACGATTCCTGGACCGGCATCCTCTGCGCGACCGATCCGCCGGAGGCGCCAGGATTCTCCGTCAGGGCGCGGGGCCGCCGACCGGTGCGGCCGGCGGTCTGCGGCGAGTCGCCCGCACCGCCGACGCGGTCGAGCAGGGCGAAGGCAGGTCGACCACGTCGTCGATCCGGACCCGGGTTGACGGGGTCGGAGATGTCCAGGAGGATGCCGTTCCCGGAGCACGCCCCGGTCGCGAGGCCGATATCGGGGAAGGCGGTGACGTCCTGGCGCCGGCTGTTCTCGGCCGTGCGTTGCGCGCCCGGCCCGCGGTCAGCCACAGGTCCCGGCCGCCCCTGTCTCGGGATCGCGGAACACTTGGGGCGGCTGACGACGGCTGCATCCTCGGGGCGCACGAGCGGGATGCGGATGACGTCGATGCGGAAGAGGGCGGTGTCGGGGCCCGCATCGGTGCGCAGGTAGGGTAGGATGGCTTGGTGGATTCGTCCTGCATGAAAAGCTGCCGATGCCGGTTGCCCCGTTCCCCGTGCCGGACACGACTGCGCGATTGACTTCGCGATCATGGTTGCGCAACCTGACCATGCCGGCGACTCCCGCCCCGCGGGACGGGCCGGCGCCCCGGAACGGAACCGGCTGAGGCCGGAGGACCGCGCCGTTCACGACTGGTACCGCTTCGTCCTCTCGTTCCCGTCGCACCTGGTGCGCGACTGCCTCGACAAGTTCGGGGTCGACTCGACGCAGAGGGTGCTCGATCCGTTCTGCGGCACCGGCACGACGCTGGTCGAATGCAAGAAGCTCGGCATCCCGAGCGTCGGGATCGAGCGCAATCCGATGGCCGGATTCGCGAGCCGGACCAAGGTGGACTGGCGCGTCGATCCGCGTGCGCTGGTCTCCCACGCCAGGGAGGTTGCCGGCCGGGCGCTCTCGCGGATCCGGGAGGACGGCATCGACGACTTCGGGGTGGCGCCGTTGTTCCGGACGTCCGGCCCGCGGGCCGCCACGCTCCGGACGTTGTCCGCCGACCGCCTGGGCCTGCTGTTGCGGAACTCGATCAGTCCGCTGCCGCTCCACAAGACCCTGGTGCTGCTCGACACCCTGGAGCGTCATCGCGACGACGCCTTCGACGCGCACGAGAAGCTCGCCCTGGCCGCCGCGCTCGTCTCCGGAATCGGCAACCTGCACTTCGGTCCGGAAGTGGGCGTCGGAAAGGTGCGGGAGGATGCGCGGGTCGTCGGTCCTTGGCTCGATCGGATCCGCGGGATGGGCGACGACCTCGCCGCGTTGCGGGAGCGGCCCGGCGCCGAGGCCGCGGTCCACCTGGCGGACGCGCGCCGGGTGGAGGAACTGCTGGAGCCGTCGTCCATCGACGCGGTCGTCACGTCGCCGCCGTATCCGAACGAGAAGGACTACACACGGACCACGCGGCTCGAAAGCGTGCTGCTCGGCTTCGTCGGGAACCGGCAGGAGCTGCGCGGCCTGAAGCACGGACTCGTGCGGTCGAACACGCGAAGCGTCTACAAGGCGGACGACGACGATGCGCTGGTCGCCGGACACGAGGGGATCCAGCGCATCGCCCGGCGCATCGAGGAACGCCGGATCGCGCAGGGCCGGACGTCCGGCTTCGAACGCCAGTATGCGCGGGTCACGAAACTGTACTTCGGCGGCATGGTGCGGCACCTGTCCGGCCTCCGAAGCCGGCTGCGTCCCGGCGCCAGACTCGCATACGTCGTCGGCGACCAGGCATCCTATCTGCGGGTGATGATCCGGACCGGGCAGATCCTCGGCGAGCTCGCCGAGGCCCTCGGCTACGAGCTGACCGGCATCGACCTGTTCCGGACGAGGATGGCCACCGCCAGCCGGCAACGACTGCGGGAAGAGGTCGTCCGGCTCCGCTGGCCCGGCTATGCGTCGTGACCGAACCGGCCTCCGCCATGTCCAAGTCGAACGCCTACGCCGCCATCATCGAGGAGATCTTCCTGTCGAAGTACGCGCGTCCGGAATGACGCGGGTCGACTTCGAGCGAAGCGATATCGCGGCGGCCGCCGAGCGGCGAGGCTTCCCGGCACCGAGCAACGTCGGAGACGTCATCTACAGCGCAAGGTATCGAAGGACGCTGCCGGAGTCCGTGCAGGCCACCGCCGCCGCGGGCTACGAATGGATCATCCGCGGCGCGGGCCGGGGCCGGTACTGCTTCGTTCTGACCCGTCCGATCCGTCTGGCGCCCAACGAGCAGATGGCGGTCACGAAGGTGCCGGACGCCACCCCCGGCGTCGTCGCCATGTACGCGCTTGGAGATGAACAGGCCCTGCTGGCCAGAGTGCGGTACAACCGGCTGATCGACATATTCACGGGCGTCACGTGCTATTCGCTGCAGAACCATCTGCGAACTTCCGTGCCCGACCTCGGACAGGTCGAGACGGACGAGTTGTACGTGGGAGTCGATCGGAAGGGTTGCCAATATGTCATCCCTGTGCAGGCGAAGGGCGGGAACGACACGCTGAACATCGTGCAGATTGAGCAGGACATGGCGCTGTGCGAGTCCCGGTTCCCGGAACTGGTCTGTCGTCCGGTAGCTGCGCAGTTCATGGCCGATGACGTGATTGCGCTCTTCGCGTTCGAGAAGACGGCCGGTGAAGTGAAGGTGCTCGTGGAGGGGCACTACCGGCTGGTCGACCCGAACGAGATGTCCGACGCCGATCTCGCCACGTACCGACGGCGATCATGACGTGATGTTCCGCGTCCGGAGACGTTGCACCTGTGCCGCCCCGCGCACTCGAGGAATCAGATTCCACCCGAATCCGCACGCGAATCATGAACGACGCCGGCCCGCCGTTCCCCGCTCCGGAGCTTCCCCGGCCGCTCGTCGCCGACCTGCGCCGGCAGAACCCGTGGTGGAGCGGTGATCCGGCGCCGGCGCAGCCCGGACCGCGCCGGCACCTGGTCAGGTGGATCCGCCGGCGGCTCGATCTCGCGCTGGCGCCGATCGTGGCGGTGCGCGGACCGCGGCAGGTCGGCAAGACCACGGCGCAGCTCCAGGTCATCGAGGACCTGCTCGCGGAAGGCGCGCGGCCGAACACGATCCTCCGGGTGCAATTCGACGAGCTGGGATCGCTGCGCGATCTCGTCGATCCGATCCTGCGCATCGCCGACTGGTTCGAACACCACGTCGCCGGTGCGCATTTCAACCGGCTTGCGCACGCCGGACAGTGGGCGCATCTCTTCTTCGACGAGGTGCAGGTCGTCGCCGGCTGGCACGTGCAGTTGAAGTCCCTGGTCGACAACGCGTCCGTGCGCGCGATGATCACCGGGAGCTCGGCCCTGCGCATCGAACGGGGGCGCGACAGCCTCGCCGGGCGGATCAGCACGCTGGAGGCGGGCGCGTTCTCGCTGACCGAGATCGGCCCCCTGCACGGACTGGACTCCCCGCGGCCGTTCCTGCCCGCCAACGGCCTCGGCGCGATGGTCGACAAGGCGTTCTGGACGGCGCTGCGCGAGCACGGCCGGCGGCACGCGGCATTCCGCGACGCCGCGTTCCGGCACTTCTCCGCACGCGGCGGCTATCCGATCGTGCACCGGCACGAGCACGTCGATTGGCCGGAACTGGCGGATCTCCTGTACGAAACCGTGATCGGAAGGGTCATCCGGCACGACCTTCTGAACGGCGAAGGCCGCGGGGGAGACGCCCCGTTGCTGGAGACGCTCCTGCATCTCGTCTGCCGCTACGCGGGCCTCGCGCCGGCCGTGTCGGAGCTGGCCACGCAGGCCGGCCAGGCGCTCGGCGACGCCGTCGACGGCCGGCAGGTGACGCGCCATCTGAATCTGCTGGCCGACACCCTCCTGGTCCGACTGGTCCCGCCGCTGGAGGCGCGCCGGCGCAAGAACCGCGGCGGCGCCAAGCTGTGTCTGGCCGATCACGCCCTGCGGGCGTGCTGGCTGCGGGAAGAAATCCCGCTGGCGCCGGACGAACTCGCGGAGCGGCCGGAACTGACGACGCAGGCCGGCCATCTGGCCGAGAGCGTCTTCGGCGCGGCCGCCTCCACCGTCTCCGGTCTCGACGTGTCGCACCAGCCCGCCCGCGGCGCCGACCCGGAAGTGGACTTCGTGCTGACCGTCGGCGTCCGGCGCGTGCCGGTGGAAATCAAGTACCGGCGGCGGATCGATCCGCACCGCGACACGATCGGCCTGCGGTCGTTTCTGGAGAAGACCGCCAACGACGCGGCGTTCGGCGTTCTCGTGACGCAGGACTCCGCCGGCATCGTGGACGACCCGCGGATCGTCAGCCTCCCGCTGTCGACGTTCCTCCTCCTGCGCTGACAGCCCGCCGTGAAAGTGAAGGGATCGCGGACGGCGCAGCGTGACGCTGCGCGAGGGCGGCGACGCCGCGCCGCCCACAGGTGACGACGTGCCGACCGCGTATCTTCTGCGTCATCTTGTGGTCCAGTTGCGAGGTCGTCCGGCTCCGCTGGCCGGGCCGCCATTCCCCGCCCCGGAGCCGGGGCGCCTACAGGTCCCGCAGATGCTGAGCGTGGTACAGCGGCCACGTCTCGACCCGGTCGGCGCCGTCGCCGCCGGGGCCGCCGACGAGCTTGATGGCGCGGCGCGGCTGGTATCGCGCGACGTACGACCGCAGGCTGCGGGCGCGGTTGCGGCGGCCGCTCTTGACTTCCACCGGGACGATCGCGCCATCGCGGGCTCGGTGGAGGAACTCGATCTCGGCCTGCGCCTGTTGCCAGCCGAAAGTGGGGTAGGCCACGCGCGCGCTCAACTCGGTCTGCACGAAGTTCTCCGCGACGTAACCCTTGAAGCTGAAGTCCTGCGCCCGCTGGTCGGCATACGAGAGGCCGAGCACGTGCCCGAGCAGCCCCACGTCGAACAGATACAGCCTGAAGATGTTCGGCTGCGCCTGCGCCCAGAGCGGCACGCGCGGCCGGTCCCTGACGGGATAGCACTTGCGAACCAGCTTCGCCGCTTCCAGCCAGTCGATGGGGCCACGCAGATCCCGATAGCGCCGCTTGCGCGCGATGGCGTTTCCGAACCGGAAGCGCTGCACCGAACCGTCCCCGCACGCCGCGAGCTGCCGCGGCACGTTCGAGAACACCGCGTCTATATGCTGTGCGGCGAGCCTGCCGGCGTACTTCCCGAAGTCGCGCCGATAGCCGGTGACGAGCTCACGGTGAATCCGAACCACTCCCGCCGCCCGCTCGCGCAGGCTGCCCGCACTCTCGAACCAGTGCGCCACCGCCTCCGGCATCCCACCCACGAAGCAGTAATCAAGCAGAAGGGGCCAGAGCTGCTGATGAACCGCCGCCCCGCGCCGGCGATCGCGAAGCCCCTGCACCAGCCGTGGGCGCCCGGCCGCCATCACGAACTCCTCGAAGCACAGCGGGAACATCTCCAGTTGCCGGACCTTCCCGACCGGGAACGAATCGAGCAGGCCGACGTTGGAGCCCGATGCGCACACGAACGCCTGGGGCAGAGCCTCCGCGAAGTACTTGAGGGCATCGACGGCGGGCTGGCACTCGCCTACCTCGTCGAAGAAGACCAGGTCGCGCTCGACGTCGATTCCCGCGTCGACGTGCAGTTCGAGGTTCGAGAGCACGGCCCGCGGGTCGAGGCTGTCCGCGAACAACCGTCCGAGGCCCGGCTCGCGCCGGAAATCGAACCGATGGACTGCCCGGAACTCCCGCGGTCCGAAGATCCGGTCGATCAGCCAGGTCTTGCCGACCTGACGCGCGCCGTCGAGCAGCAGCGGCTTCCGGGCCGGTTCCCGCTTCCATTCCACGAGATCGTCGAACAACAGTCGCCGCAGCATGTAGGGAAGGGCTACGCCCGGGCCGTCTCCTGGCAGGATATTAATAACACCCGACGACATCGCTTTGCAACATTTTTATCCACATAAAAACGTCGGTTGCCGCCATTTTATATACATTCAAACGGATCGAGCCGCGATGCGAAGCCCGACCAGCCATTTCCCGTCTTCCTGCGAGAGCTCGAGGGGCACGCCTTCAATCGGTGAAGTCGAGCACGGACCGCTGCCACGGGAGCAGGACGTCGTCGTCGCCGTCCGTGGCCACGCGTTCCAGCGCCGCCCGCGGAGCGATGAGCTCCGCGTCGATGGCCAGTTCCCGCGCGGCCCGGTCGCGCTGCTGCCGGAGGGCGGCGACGCGCTTCTCCTGCGCCCTGGTGAGCCGCGGGCGCGCGCGCCCCGCGGGGCGCCGCGGCCACTCGGCCGGATCGAGAGCCAGGGCGCCGGCCGCCGCCTGCGCGAACCGCTCCCGCCGCTCTCCCCGCGGTCCGCGGGGCGACACGTTCTCCCCGCGTTCGAAGCGCCGCGCGGCGTCGACGAGGTCGGCGTTGGACAGCACGTGGAACGGGGGCCGGTCGGCCGCGCGCGCCTCGTCCTCGCGCCAGCGCCACAGAGCGCGCAGGACGGCGCCCGCGCGCGGTCCCAGCGTGTGACTGCCGCGCACGCGCCACTCCGTCTCGGGGTCGCGCTCGCGCACGACGCGCGCCGCGGCCACCACGCGCCCGCACGACTGATCGAGCCACGCGCGGCGGCCGAGTTCGTCGAGCCGGCGCCCCAGGCGCTCCGCAAGCGGCAGGAGATAGCGCGTGTCGTTGCGCGCGTATTCGGCGAGATGGGGAGCGAGCGGCCGGCGCGCCCAGTTCGCCTTCTGCTGACCCTTGGGCAGGACGACGTCGAAGTGCTCGGCGACGAGCGCGGCGTAGCCGTACCGCGCGGCGCCCGTCAAGCGCGCCGCGATCATGGTGTCGAAGACCGCGCGCGGCGGGCCGAGGTCGAGCCGGTACAGCATGCGCAGGTCGAAGTCGGCGCCGTGCATCACCATTTCGGCGCGGGCGAAGGCGTCGAGCAGGGGCGTCAGGTCGCCGCCGGCCAGCGGATCGACGAGTTCGTCGGCGCCGGGCAGCCCGACCTGCACCAGACAGACCTTCTCGCGGTAGCAGTGCAGGCTGTCGGCCTCGGTGTCGACGCCGACCCGGCCCGCCGCGGCGACGCGCGCGGCAAGGGCGGCCAAAGCGGCGGAGGTCTCGATCACGGCGCCGAATCCCGCCGCCGGAGAGAACCCGCCGCGGCGCGCAGGCCGCCGGCTCGACCGACAGGGTGCGCGGCAAGGAGCCGGGTCGGCTTCATCACTTGCCGTCGACGTGGCGCAGGACCGATTGCGCGAGGGCGGCGATGCCGCGCCGCCCACAGGTGACGACGTGCGGACCGCGTATCTTCTGCGTCATCTTGTGGTCCAGTTGCGTGGAGGCCCAGATCACGACGACGTCCGCCCAGGCGACAGGGTTGTTCACCACCTTGGCGCCCGGCCGGTCGTCTTTCGTGAGGAAACGCAGTTCGCAGCCCTGCCCGCAGAGACTCTTCAATTCGTCGCGGGAGTTGGGCGCGCCGCCTGCGACCAGCAGTTTCGTTCGTCCGGCGCGGCGCATCCCCGCGAGCATCGCCTCGACCGCCGCCCGGTTGTCCTCGCCGCCGCAGCCGTCGCAATGCTCCGGCGCCGTCCCGACGACGGCGCGCCCGGCGCGTTCCTCTACGGCCGCCTTCTCGCGGCAGGCAGGCTTGTGGCAAGCGCGGAAGAAGGCGTCGCGGAGGACCTTCTGCGCGGCCTCGATCTTGCCTTCGGCGATGTTCTTCTTGCCGGAGCGGGTCAGCCCCGCGTCGCACAGCGCGGCGAATCCGCGTTCGACGTCGTCGCCGTCCAGCCCGTGGCGGGAGAGCACGCCGGCGATGGGAACGTCGGTCATCGACGCTATCCCCCCACCCCGAAGACGGGGGCCGACAGCACCAGCGAGAGCCCGATGATCACGAGGACCACCAGCGCCCCGGCGACGTTCGCGAGCCGCGAGTTGCGGTGCCTTCCCATGATGCCGGCGTGGTTCACGACGACCAGCAGGAGGATCAGGGTCAGCGGCAGCACGACCGCGTTGCCGGCCTGGGCGAGCAGGATGATCTGGTACGGCGACGCGCCGAGGACGATGCCGAAGAACATACCCGTCACCAGCACGGCGCCCCAGAGCAGCCGGAACCGGCGGCCGCGCAGGTCGGCGCCCCAGCCCAGCGCCCCCGCCGCGGCGTAGGCGGCGGCCAGCGGCGCGGTGATCGACGAAGTGAGGCCGGCCGCGAAGAGTCCGACCCCGAAGAACACCGGCGCGGCGCGTCCGAGCAGGGGTTCGAGACGGGCGGCGACCGCGGCCACGTCGGCGTCTCCGCCCTGCCCGAGCAACGGCGAGGCGGCAACCACCACCGCGGCGGTGATCAGGCCCCCGAGCGCCACCGAGAACAGCGTGTCGCGGCGGCTCTCGCGGAGGTTCTCGTCGTTCCGGGCGGCGTCGGGCCACCGTTCGAGGACGGCGCTGGCGTGGAGGAACAGGTTGTAGGGCACGACGGTGGTGCCGATGAGCGCCAGCACCGTGAGCAGCGCTCCCGGCGGCACCCGCGGCACCAGCAGCCCGGACAGGAGGTCGCCGACGTCGGGCGCGGTGAGGACCGCGACCACGAAGAACACGACGCTCATCAGCCCCACGAGGCCGACCAGGGCGTTCTGAATCGTCTTGTAGGTGCCGGTCATCAGCAGGGCGCCGGCCAGCCCCCCGACAATCGCCACCAGAAGCCCCTGCGGCAGCCCCGTGAGCAGGCTGACGCCGAGCGCCGAGCCGAGCAGGTTGCCGGTCTGGAACGCGGTGTTGCCGACGAGGATGGCCGTCGCGATGAGGCCCAGCGCCGCCGCCCGGATCCGCGGGTTCGCGAGGCTGTCGCGTATGGCCTCGGCGAGCCCGCGCCGCCCGGCGAGGCCGACCCGCGCCGCCATGTCCTGCAGGACGGCGGTGGTGACCACCGAGAACAGCACCGCCCAGAGGAGGGCGGTCCCGTACCCGGCCCCCGCGCGGCTCGCGGTGACGAGGGTCCCCGGCCCGATGAAGGCGGCGGCGACCAGAAAGCCCGGTCCGGCGCGAAAACGGCTCATCGCGTGGCTCCTCCGAGGGTTGGGGCCGCCGGCGCCCGCGTCTCGCCGCGGCGGCCGGCGGCGCCCCAGTGTACGACAGGCGCGCCGGCGGCACGCTCCCTCATTTCGTCGCCGCGTAGGCGATCACGGGCGGGTCGTCGAGGAAGGCGTCCCAGAAGGGGTTCCCCCGCTCGCCGGGCGCGAGAGAGACGCCGAGCCAGCGGAAGCCGCGGAAGCCCGACTCGCGGAACGCGGCGCGGTAGGTCTCGGGCTTCAGGAAGTGGTTGTGGAACTCGAACTGCCGCCCGTCGGGGTTGGTGAACCGGTAGCGGATAGGCTCGCCCTCGGCGGGGGCCGCGAGGGGGCCGGTCTTCTCGACGCCGTACTGCCGCCACGACACCGTCCCCCGGGGCGGACGCAGGACGTTGTCGTTGAACCCGACGAGCCGGCCGCCCGGCCGTAGCGCATCGTGGCAGACGCGCAGGAAGCGGACCAGCTTCTCCCTCGTCCCCGCGTAGTGCAGCAGGTACATGGCCACGACGAGGTCCGCGGCTTCGGGCCGCGGCTCGAAGTCGGCGGCGTCGCGGCAGAGATAGGCGCAGCCGAGCGGGTCCCGCTCTTCCTCCCGCCGGGCGAGGCGGATCATCTCGGCGGAGACGTCGACGCCCGTGACCCGGCCGGCCCCGGCCCGCCGGAGCAGGCGGGTGTAGAACCCTCCGCCGCAGGCGAGGTCCAGCACCGTCAGACCCCGGACGTCCCCCAGCGCCTCGAACAGGGTATGCTGCTCGATGGCCCGCCGGAACGGGAGCCGCTTGGAGTCCTGGTACGCCTCGGCGATGGCGTCGTACTGGGCCACCCGGCTTTTCCCCGTTCACGCAAGGCCGCGCGGCCGTGCGGCGATGCCGAGCGCGACCTGGCGGCGCGCTCCGCCGGGACTCGCGGTCGGCAGCCACGGTCGCCGCCCCCTCGACGCCCGCCGCGGAATCCGAGAGTATCACGACGTATCCGCGCTGGCGGCGGAACCCGGAGGGCGGCGCTTCCGTCCCGATCGAGACGGAACGTCCCGGCGCCGGGAGACGCGGGAGGCAACGGATGGCGGAACTCAAGACGAAGAAGAACGGCGCGGACGTCGCGGCGTTCCTCGACGGCATCGAGAACGAGAAGCGCCGGGAGGACTGCCGCGCCGTCGCGGCCCTGATGGCCGACGTCACCGGCGAGCCGCCGGCGATGTGGGGCGACAGCATCATCGGGTTCGGCAGCTACCACTACAGGTACCCCACCGGCCGCGAGGGCGACTGGATGGCGACGGGGGTGTCGCCGCGCAAGCGGAACCTGACCGTCTACGTCATGACCGGCTTCCCGCGGCACGAGGCGCTGATGAAGAAGCTCGGCCGCTACACGACCGGGAAGTCGTGTCTCCACATCAGAAAGCTGGAGGACGTGGACGCCGGCGTGCTGCGCGAGCTCGTGCGGGAGTCGTTCGAGCGCGTGTCGAAGGGCGATTACGGCTGGTGACGCCGGACGGCCACGGATTCGCCTTCCTGCCCGGCCCGGCCGCCTGCCCGCGGGTCAACCGTGGTGGACCCGCACCACGCCCGAAGGGCGCCGGCGAACGGCGAGGGCGCCAGCGGGCGAAAAACGCCCGCCTGACAACGGCGCTCGAATGCCGCGGGGCCCTCCGCCGCGGGCATGTCAAGGGAGCGCGAAGACGAAGAGGTTGTTGCCGGCGCTCGGCCGCAGCTCGGGGGTCAGGCGGATGAACCCGGAGGCGGTCGCCGCCGAGCCGGTGCTCACCGCCACGTACTGCCGGCCGGCGACGGCGTAGGTGATGGGGAAGCCGGTGACCGGCGAGCCGAGGTTGATCTCCCAGAGCACGGCGCCCGTCTCGTGGTCGAAGGCGCGGAACCGGCCGTTGACGTCTCCGCCGAAGACCAGTCCTCCCCCGGTGGCGGCGAGCGACATGGTGGCCGCCCGCTGCTCGTGAATCCAGAGGGTCCGGCCGGTCTCGGCCGAGACCGCATGCACGGCCCCCAGCAGGTCGGCGCCCGGCGCGAGCTGGCTGCGCACGCCGAGGGCGTAGCTCGGGTGGCTGCCTTCGGTGGTCGCCAGCATGCGCGCGCAACTGTTGCGCAGGGGCATGTACATCGCGTTGGTCAGGGGGCTGTAGGCGCCGGCCTCCCAGTCCTTGCCGCCGATGAGGGTCGGGCAGGCCAGCACCTCCTGGCCCATCGCGCTGAAGACGACCTCGCGGTTCTCGGTCACCGCGCCGGTCGCGCCGTCGATGCCGCTGATGACGTTCTGGGTGATCGTCGGCCTCGCCCACAGGAACTCGCCGGTCTCGCGGTCGAGGGTGTACACCACGCCGGTCTTCCCCGGAATGCCGGTCACGACCTTGCGTACCGCGCCGGGCTCGATCCGCGGGTTTATCCAGTCCACGGCGTCCGGGTCGGGCGCGACCGCGGTGTCCACGAGCAGCCGCTCGAAGGGGTGGTCGAGGTCCCAGTGGTCGTTCAGGTGCTGGTAGTGCCAGACGATCTCGCCCGTGTCGGCGTCGAGGGCCAGCGTCGAGTTGTGATAGAGATGCGCGAGGTCGACGCCCCCGAGCAGGAACTTCGGGGCGGGGGCGGTGACCGAGGTGCCGACGTAGACGAGGTTCAGCTCGGGGTCGTAGCTCGGCACCATCCAGGCGCCGACGTGCTTCCGCTCCTCGAACGGTACGGCGCCCCACGTCTCGTCCCCCGGCTCGCCGGGGGCGGGGATGGTGCGCCGCCTCCACCGCTCCTCGCCGGTCACCGCGTCGTGGGCCACGATGACGCAGGCGTCGGGGCCGCCGCGGGACGAGCAGCTCCGCCCCGAGATCACCTTGCCGCCGGCGACGATCGGCCCCGAGCTCTGCAGCGCGGGATGGGTCTCGTAGTCGAGGATGCGCGTCTCCCACGCCAGCCGCCCGGTCGCCGCGTCGAGGGCGAAGACGTAGCCGTCGGCGCTGGTGTCGATGATGCGGTCGCCGTAGATGGCGAGATTGCGGTTGGTGGTCGCGAGCCCCCGGGTGGCGGTGTCGGCGGGCAGGTCGCGGCGGTGCTCCCAGAGGAGGTCGCCGGTGGCGGCGTCGATGGCCTGGATGACGTCGCGCGGGTTGGGCACGTAGAGCACGCCGCGCCAGGCGAGCGGCGTCGCCTGCTGGCTGCCCGGCCCCAGGGCGCGCGTCCAGACGAGGCGGAGCTCGCCGACGTTCTCGCGGTCGATCCGGTCGAGGGGGCTGTAGCCCCAGCCGTCGAAGGTCCGCCGCCACATCGGCCAGTCGGCCGGCGCGGGGTCCCGCAGCATGGCGTCGGTGACGGGGACGAAGCCGTCCGCGGGTTGCGCGCGCACCCCGGCCGCGACCGCGGCGAGGACGAGCACGGCCGCGGAGAGGAATCGTACGGCAGGCGACTGGTACGGCATCTCGACCCTCCATGCATCCGGGAGAACGAACGGCGTTTTTTTTCCGCTCGGCCCGCGCGCCGGCGGGCGGCGGCCCCGCAGATACGGGAGCGAACGCCCGCCGGATTCACCGGGCGGCACGGGGAACCGCCGGCGACCCCGCCGTCTGCGCCGCGGTGAACGCCGCCGCCGGCAGCAGACCCGGCGACGGCGCCGATCGGCCCGGCGCACGTACCCGCCGGCGGGCTACCAGGCGGACTCTTCGTAATCCTCGAGCGTCGGGAAGCGTTCGTCGTCGGGCAACGGCTGCACCCCGAAAGCGTTCAGGGTCATCGAGACCTTGCGGTAGCGGGCCACGGTGGCCGCGATGCTCGTCAACTGGTGCGTGTCGTAGTGCTCCGACAGCGCCGCCCAGGTCTCGTCGGAGATCATCGTGTCGGTGTGCAGCTCGTCGGCGGCGTCGATGAGCAGGCGCTCGCGCGCATTCCAGCCGGGGGCGTCGTGCCCCTGCGCGATCCACCGCGGCTCGAGCCCGTGGTCGCGGGCGCGGCCCACGCTCCCCACGTGCTTCGCCCACTCGTAGACCGACTGCGCGTTCCATCCCGTGCGCAGGATGAGCAGTTCGCGGTCGTGCGCGGTCAGGCGCGACCGCTCTTCGTCGAGCACGTAACGCGGATTCGCGTACCACCGATCGGCCATCGCGGGGTGCCGGCGCAGCGTCCGGCCGACCCGCAGGCCGTCGCCGTCGACCGGCTCGATGCGCGGCGCCGTCAGCGGCGGCTCGCGGTCGGGCGCGTCGATGCGGTACGCCACGTCGTCGGCGGGGATGAGGAACCCGGCCCCCGCGTCGGGCTGGACCCCGAGCGCGTTGAAGAGAATCGACGCCGCGGTGATCTCGTTCACGGTCACGACCGCGTCGGCCGCGCCCTCCAGCGGGTACATGCGCGTCAGCTCGGTCCACGTCCGGTCGGTCACCGAGGCGTTGCGGAACAGCTCGTCGGCCAGCCCGAGCAGGGTCCGTTCGACCGTGCTCCAGCCCTCGCCGGCCCCCTCCGCGATGCGCCGCACCTCGGCGGCGGTCAGCCCGTGGTCGGCGCGGCCGGCGTGCGACGACCACAGATAGCCGTTCTGCGCGAGCCACGCGGTGCGCAGGACGAGCAGCGCGCGGTGGCGCGGCGGGAGCGTCGAGCCGCCGGTGACCCACGTCAGCAGCGGCATCACCCGGTCGGCGAGGGCCGGCGTCCGGACGAGGGTGCGCAGCGCGTTCCCGGGGTCGCCGCCGGGCGCGTACCTCTCGACCAGCGCCCGCTGTTCGGCCGTCCACTCGGACTCGGCCACGGGCGGCACGCGGGGTTCGTCGGCCCGCTCGACGAAGACGGCGCTGCCCGGCGGGTCGACGATGGCGCGGGCCGGCTCGATGCGGAAGAGGACCGCGTCGTCCTCGTCGGTCAGGACGTAGAGGTAGCCGTCGGGGCCCTGCCGCACGTCGCGCACCCGCTGGCGCAGCTCGGTGAGGATCGATTCGCGCCGTATCTCTTCGCCGCGGCGGTTGAACACGATGCGGTCGACGTGGCCGGTGCGCGGCATGCGGCCCTCCATCATCGAGCCGACCATGAGGTTGCCCTGCCACGCGGGAAAGTGCGGGCCGGTGTAGAACGTCAGCCCCGACGGCCCGATCGACGGCCACCACAGCACCGCGGCGTCCTCGAACTCCGGCCGCCACGGCGTTTCGCTCACCCGCACCCCCGAGTACTCGCGGCTGTAGGACGCGAGCGGCCACCCGTAGTTGGCGCCGGCCCGGATGACGTTCGCCTCGTCGCCCCCCTGCGGCCCGTTCTCGGTCGCCCACAGATCGCCGGTCTCGGGGTGCCACGCCAGCCCGAGCTGGTTGCGATGGCCGAGCGAGTAGATCTCCGGCAGATAGTCGGGGTCGCCCGCGAACGGGTTGTCGGCGGGGGCGGCGCCGTCCTCGGTCAGCCGCACGAGTTTGCCGAAGTGGGTCCGCGGGTCCTGGGCGTAGCTGCCGGTGTCGGCGAAGACGTAGGACCCGCCCACCGACATGTAGAGCGAGCCGTCGGGACCCCAGACGAGGCGCGACGCGGCGATGCCGCGGTCGAGCCCCTCGGCCACGAAGATGTCCCGCACCTCGGTCAGCGCCCCGGTGTCGAGCCGGCCGCGGGCGAGGGCCACCGTCACGCCCTCTTCGCCGCCGCTGACGACCGACTTGCTGTAGGTCAGGTAGACGAGCCGGTCGTCGTCGGGATGCACCGCGACGTCCATCAGCCCGGCGCGATCGGATTCGGCGAAGACCTCGGGCACCCCGGGGACGTCGCGGTCGAGAAGCCGGCCGCCGCGCACCACCCGCAGGGCGCCCCGGTCGCGCTCGGTCACGAGGACGTCGCCGTTGCGGCGGAACGCCATGCCCCACGGATGCGACAGGCCCGTGGCCACCGGCACCACCCGGATGCGCGGCACCTCGGCCGTGCGCAGCACGCGCGGCGCGGTCGGCGCGGGCACGGCCGGAACCCCGTCCCGGCGCTGGGCGGACAGGACCGCGCCGGACACGGCGAGGGCCAGGCAGAACGCGAGCAACGGGCGGCGGCGGGAGCGGCGATGGCGCATGGTTCCTCCTTTGGCGCCTCTCAGCCTATCCCATCCGGGGGGCGGAAGGGCAGCACCGGGCCAGGCGCGGACGGCCGCCGCATTCACAGCACCCGCCACCACGGCGCCGCGAGCACGCCGGGCGCGATCCAGCCGAGCGTCGCGCCGGCATGCAGCAGCAGCCCCGCGCGAGCCATTTCCCCGTACTCCGCACGGAAGCTGCGCAGATGGGCCGCGTCACGGAACCGCGGACGCGGCGTGGCCTTCATTTCGATGGGCAGCAAGTGGTCGCCGGCCTCTATCACGAGGTCCACTTCCTCGCCCGCCGCGGTACGCCAGTAGAGCAACTCGGCGCGGTCGATCCGCGCGTCGCGCCACGCCAGCAAATCGAGAAGCACGAGGTTCTCGAGATGGGCGCCGTCCGGTTCCCGCCCGGCCAGGTGCAACCCCACCCCCGTGTCTCCCCAGTACAGTTTCGGCGCCTTGATCAGCCGCTTGGTGCGGTTCACCGCGCACGCCGGCAACCGCACCAGCAGACAGGCGGTCTCGACAAGGTTGAGGTAGCGGTGCACGGTCGACTGGGGCAGCGCCGCGTCTCGGCCCAGCTCCGTCTGGTTGACGATCTGCCCGATCCGCAGACAGGCGGCCCGCATCAGGCGGCGGAAGTCGGGCAACGCAGAGACGGACGAGAACGCCTGCAGATCGCGTTCGAGGTACGTGCGCACGTACCCGTCGAACCAGAGGCGCCGGTCCTCTTCCGTCGCCAGGTGCAGGGCCGGTGACGGGAAACCGCCGCGGCGCGCCAGGGCGCGCCAGTCGTCCGGCTCGTCGGGCTGGGCGGCGACGAGGTCGAGCCAGTCCCGATCGGGGGCGCCGAGCAGCTCGTCCCAGATGCCGCACTGCCCGACGCCGCGTTGCTCGCGCCGCGTCATCGGTCGGAGCGTGAGGTAGCTCGACCGACCCGCGAGCGACTCCGACACCCGGCGCATGAGCAGCAGGTTGGCCGAGCCGGTCAGCAGGAACCGCCCGGGCCGCCGCGACCTGTCGATCTCCCGCTTGACGGCATGCAGCAGATCGGGTGCGCGCTGCACTTCGTCCAGGGTCACCGGCTCGTCGCCGCTCAGCAACGCCTCCGGGTCGCGGCGCGCCAGATCCAGGACGTCGAGGTCGTCAAGCGTGCAGTAGCGCCTCGGGCCCAACGCGGCATCTTGCGCGAGGGTGCTCTTTCCGGTCTGGCGCGCCCCGTCCACGACCACCGCCGGCATCACGCGGAGCCGGCGGCGCAGACTGCGTCCGACGAGGCGGGGCAGCAAACGATGACTGTCATCCATGCCATGGATGATAGTCATTCACAGCATGAATGACTATCATCCACCCTGCAAGGCGGGCCGCCGCGCCAAAAAAGGGCTTTGACCGCCTGAAACCTCGGCCGTCGGCCTGGCCAGCTAGCTAGCCGACGAGGGTGCGGACCGTCCAGACGTAGAAGGCGATGAGCGGCAGCTTGCCCAGCGCGACGCCGGCCGCGAACTTCGCGACGGGCATCCGCAGGGTGCCCGCCACGTAGCAGATGACGTCGGTCGGCACGACGGGGAACGCGGCCCAGCCGGCCACCAGCCAGAACCCCTTCCGGGCCATCTGCCGCTCGAGCCAGCGCACCCGCGCCGCGTGGCGCCGCTCGAAGAGCGCGCCGAGGCCGAGGAAGTCGAAGAAGTAGTAGATGAGCAGGGTCGAGACGACCACGCCGCCCAGCGAGCTGCCCATCACGAACCACGGCCGGTCGGGGAACAGCAGGGTGCCGGCGACGACGAGCACGGTCGTGGGCACGAGGGTGAACGCGCGCACCACGCTGAGCACGACGTAGCCGAGCAGGACGGGCTGGCCCGACCCCCGCAGCGTCTCGGCCACCCGTTGCGGCTCCAGCAGGTCGGGCCGGAACGCATACAGCCCGGACAGGGCCAGGACGCTCGCGGTCCAGAGCACCAGCGCGATCAGGCGGATTCTCGGCATGGGTCCGGACGGGGGGGTCCGGCCGGCCTCCGACGGACGGACCCGATGGGCAGGACGGTCCGGCGCCGCGTCCGGCCCTTCGTCGGCGGCGGAGTCGCTCGCGACGACGGATGCTGCCGCACGTGCCGCCGTACCCGGCCCCTGGTCCACGGGAACCGCGGCTCCGGCCGGCCGCTCAGGGAACCCGCACTTCGACCAGCGTGACGTCGAACACCAGGGTGGCGTTCGGCGGAATATCGGGCCGCGCGCCCGCCTCTCCGTAGGCCAGCTCGGGGGGAATGATCAGCCGCCGTTCGCCGTTCTCCCGCATTCCCACCAGTCCCTGGTCCCAACCCGCAATCACGTTTCCGAGGCCGAGGTTGAAACTGACGCCGTCGTTGTTCACCTCGAACTGCCGGCCCTTGCCGTCGGGCCGGCTCGCGTCGTACAGGTGTCCGGCGTAGACCACCGTCACCAAGAATCCGTCGGCGGCCGTTTCGCCGTCGCCTTCCTGGAGATCGATGACCTGGAACGGGGCGCTGTCGGTGACGACCGGCTGCACGTCGAGCAGCTCGACCTCGATGACCAGCGTCGAGTTCGGCGGAATGTTGCCCACCTCCCTGTCTCCGAGGGCGAACTCCGGCGGCACCTGCATGCGCCGCAATCCGCCCACCCGCATGTTGTTGAGCCCCCGCTCGAACGCCAGCAGCGTGGGGTCGACGCCCAGGACGAACTCGAGCCGGTCGGTGGAATCGACCCGCTGGCCCTTGCGGTCGGTTCCGTCCTCGTCCCACAGCCACGCCACGTAGCGGATGGTGACCCGGTCGCCGGGAAGCGCCAGCGCACCGGCGCCGATGGTGACGTCGTCGACGGTGAAGAACACCCGTTGGGACGGCGACAGCCCGGACTGGCACCCGGCCAGCCCCGCCAGCGCCAGCGCCAGCACGCCAATGGTTCCGACCCGCATCCGCATGCTCGCCCCCTGCCCTCGTCCTTCGCCCGGGCCGCCTGCGGCCCCGGCCGTGCTTCCGCAACCGCGGCCCGGCCCGCGCCGGCCCCGCCCGCCGTACGCCGACCCCAAGTATAGAGAACGCGGGGAGCGGCCCGCCCCGTTCCCCGTCCCGGCGACGCTTTTCAGGCCCCTGTCCGCGTCTCCCGGCGGGCACGAAGACGCCGCGTGACCACCCTGACGAGCAGCGGGAACAGGCCCAGCAGCGCGAAGGCGGCCAGCACCCGCGGCGACACGATTCCGCCGACGCCGCTCTCGCCGAGGACGCGGAGGTCGGGCACGGCCGCGCCGGCGTACGTGTAGACGGCGGTGCCCGGCAGCATGCCGGCCTGGCTGACCCACCAGAAGGTGCCGAGGCGGAGCGGGGTCAGCCCCATGACGAGGTTGATCACGAAGAACGGCACGGCCGGCACGAGACGCAACGTGAAGAGATACAGCGCCCCGTCCCTGGCCAGCGCGGCGTCGAACGCCCGCAGCCGGTCTCCGAACCGGGACCGGATCGCGTCCCTGAACACGTAGCGGCTCAGGAGGAACGCGAGCGAGGCGCCGGCCGTCGATGCGAGGCTCACGAGGACGACGGCCCGGACGAAATCGAAGTACCAGCCGTAGACCAGGGTGAGCACCGTCGCCCCGGGGAGCGACAGTCCGGTCACCGCGACGTAGACGAGGAACGCGGCGCCGTAGACCAGCCACGGCTGGGCCTGCTGGTACGCGCGCAGCGCGGCGTCGTACTCGGCGACCGCCGCGAGGGAAAGCACGGCGCCGAAGCGCAGGTAGCCGGCGACGGCCAGCGCCGCCGCCCCGAGCGCCACGGCCGGTCTGACCGTCGATCGGCCCCCGGCGGCGGGGCCGGCGGTCCGGGAACCGGCGTCGGTCATGGGGCGGCTCCGGTCAGAACACGAACGCGCCCAGCCGCAGCAGGTGGGTCAGGTTGGAGATCGCGGTCGACTTCGGACGCTTGAAGAAGAACCTCGTCCCCTGCGGCTCCTCGCTCACGTGGTAGCACTCCCACCGCTCCTGCCCCAGCGCGTTCAACTGCTCGTCGAGGGTTCCGAGGTCGGCGCGGGGCACGAGAAGCGTCCGGTACTCGATGGCCCAGAGCTCGCCGATCTCGTCGGCCGACAGCTCGCCGATGGTCTGGGCGCGGCTGCGCGCTTCGTCCAGCACGTCCTGGGCGTCTCCCCGCAGATCGTCCAGCGCCGCCTCGCGGCACCCGGCGGCGAGAACCAGGACGGCGCACGTCGAAATCAACCCCGTTCGCATGGCGGCAACCCTCCCCCCTGTTATCCTCAAGTATCGTCCCGCCGGCGCGGCAAAGGCAACGGCGCGGCGCGAACGCCCGCCGGCCCGGACGCCGCCGACGGGAACCGGACGACGGAGGACCGAACATGCTCGACCGCGCTTCGCCTGTGACTGAGCACCGTCCGGCCCCGGACCGGCGTCCGGCGGCGCGACCCGACCGGCGGACGCCCGCGCTGGTGATGGCCGCCGCCTGCGCCATCGCCGTCGTCGGGTTCGGCGCGCGTTCGACCTTCGGACTGTTCCTGGAGCCGATGACCGCGGCGAGAGGATGGGGCCGCGAGACCTTCGCCCTGGCCCTCGCGATACAGAACCTCGTGTGGGGCGCGAGCCTGCCCGTCGCCGGCGCCCTGAGCGACCGGTTCGGACCGTCCCGGGTGCTGGCCGCGGGCGCGGTGGTCTACGCGCTCGGCGTCCGCTGGATGGCGCACACCGAGAGCCCGGCCCTGCTGCAGATGACCGCGGGGGTGCTGGTGGGGGTCGGGGTGGCCTTCACCGCGTTCACCATCGCCCTCGCGGCCATGGCGAAGGTGGTGGGACCGGAGCGGCGTTCGCTGGCCCTGGGCCTCGGGACGGCGGCCGGATCGTTCGGGCAGGTCGTGTTCTCGCCGATCGGTCAGGGGTTCATCGACGCGTTCGGATGGCAGACGGCGCTGGCCGGGCTGTCGGCCTCGGTGCTCGTCATCGCTCCGCTCGCGTGGCTGCTGCCGGGGGCCTCGCCGGGGCCGGGCGCGGCGGAACCGGACGCCGCGGCGCCCGGGCCGTCGCTCCGGGCGGCGGTGCGCGAGGCGATGGGCCACCGCGGGTACGGCCTGCTCACCGCGGGCTTCTTCGTCTGCGGGTTCCACGTGGCGTTCATCACCGTCCACTTCCCCGCCTACGTCCGCGACCTCGGCCTGCCCGCCTCGGCCGGGGCCGGGGCGATCGCGGTCATCGGCCTGTTCAACGTCCTCGGCTCGCTCGCGGCCGGCGCCGCCGGCCAGCGCTGGAGCCGGAAATGCGGGCTCAGCACCATCTACGCCCTGCGGGCGGCCGCGATCACCGCGCTGATGCTGGCCCCCAAGACCATCACCGTCATCTACCTGTTCTCCGCCGTCATGGGCGTGCTGTGGCTGTCGACGGTGCCGCTGACCACCGGCATCGTGGGCCGCATCTTCGGACTGCGCTACCTCGCGACGCTGTTCGGCTTCGTCTTCCTGAGCCACCAGCTCGGCAGCTTCCTCGGCGTCTGGCTCGGCGGCCGGCTCCACGACGCCACCGGGTCGTACGACGGCATCTGGTGGGCGGGCGTGGTCTTCGGCATCGCCGCCGCCCTGATCCATCTGCCCATCGACGAACGGCCGATCGCGCGCAGCCACCCCGCCGTTCCCGGGACGGCGTAGACCTGGCCGATACGAACGCTCGCTGCCCCTTCTTCGCGGCGGTTCCGGGCGCGCGCCGAACCCCGGCCGCGGCGCAGCCGTCCCGCGCTCTACGAGAACCGCGGGACCACGAGCCGCCGGTACACCTCGGCGAGGCGGGCGGCCTGGGCTTCCGGCGTGCGCTTCCCCATCCGGGCGCGCGCCGCCGCGCCCATCGCCGCGCGCGCCGCCGGATCGCGCAGCAGACCCGCGATCGCCGCGCCCAGCCCGGCCACGTCGCCGACCGGCGCCAGCCGTGCGCACGACGCGTCGTCGGCCGTTATCTCCCGCGCACCCTCGGTGGCCGTGGCCACGCACGCCAGTCCCGCCGCCATCGCTTCGAGCAGCGCGATCGGCTCGCCCTCCCAGCGCGACGAGAGCGCGAAGACGTCGAAGGCCGGGAGGATCTGCCGCACGTCGCCGCGCGCGCCGAGCAGCATGACCCGCGCGCCGCCTGCGCCCGCCCGCGCGCGCCGGCCGATCGCCGCGCGCAACGGACCGTCGCCGACGACCACCAGGGTCAGGGGTCCGGACGGGCCGAAGTCCGGCGCGATGCGGGTCACCGCCTCGACCAGATCGCCGACCGCCTTCTGCGGCACCAGCCGCGAAACCGTACCGACCACCGGTCCCTCCGGCGGCAGTCCCAGGCGCCGCCGCGCCGCCGCCCGGCTTCCTTCGTCGAGCGCCGCCACGCGGACCGCGTTGGCGACGTGGAATCCCCGCTCCTCGTCCACGAACCCCCGGCGCACCAGATCCGTCAGGTCGGCCCGCGACACCGAGACGACCGCGTCGGCGCCGCGGCAGGCCACCCGCTCCGCCAGCCGCGACACCCGGCGCTCGACCCGGCCCGTCTCCTTGCGGTAGGCGAGACCGTGCGCCGTGTAGACGACAGGCGGACGCCCGGGCCCGCGACGGCGCGCGACGCCCCGCCGCGCCGAGGCGCCGGCCGCATGAAGGAACGCGGCCCGCGTCCCGTGCAGGTGGACGACGTCGGACGCCGCCCGCGCCGTCAGCCGCGCCAGACGCACCGCGCGCAGCGGGGCGAGGCGCGATCCCATCAGATCGACGTAGCGCACCGGAATGCCGAGCGCCGCGAGCTCGGCGCCGAGAGGGCCGTCGCGCCCGACCGCGGCCTCACAGCGCCAACCGGCGGCGCGCAGGACCGGCAGGACGTCGATCAAATGCGCGGCGCCGCCGCCGCGCGCCGCCGACGCCATGACGTGCAGCACGCGAGGGAGTCGGTCCCGGCTCGCCGGCGCCGCGCGGAGTTCGTCCACAATCTGCCCCTGGCCCGCCAATCGCCGGCCGCGGCTACGCTTGGCGCGCCCAGCCAAACCCGCGGCAGGCTGTCCGCGCGATGCCGCCGCGCGGACTCCTCGCCCGTCAAGCGTCCGCCCGCGGCTATGCCCGGCGCTCGACCAACCCGCGGCAGTCCGCGCCGCGCTATCGCGCGGACTGCCGGGCGAGGGAGGCGTACGCGTCGAGCGTCCGGCGCGCCGCCGTCTCCCACGAGAACTGCCGGGCCCGCGCGATGCCCGCGCCGCGCAGGCGATTGCGCAACGGCTCGTCGCGCAACCCTCGCGCGATGGCCGCGGCGAGGCCGTCGACGTCTCGGGGGTCGACGAGCAGCGCGGCTCCTCCCGCCACCTCGGGCATGGAGGCGACGTTCGAAGTGACGACGGGCACGCCGCACGCCATCGCTTCGAGCAGCGGCAGCCCGAACCCCTCGTACAGCGACGGGAACACGAAGATCGCCGCCCCGCTGTACACCGCGGGCAGGTCGTCGTCGTCGATGAACCCCGGAAACCGGACGACCCGCTCCAGGCCGAGGGACCGGACGGTCCGGAAGATGGGCGCGTCGAGCCAGCCGCGGGCGCCGGCGAGCACCAGATGCAGTTCGGGATCGACGTCGCCGCGCCGACGCAGGCGCGCGAAGGCGTGCAGCAGCGCGCTCAGGTTCTTGCGCGGCTCCAGCGTGCCCACCGCGAGCACGTAGCGCGGCGGGAGACGGTAGCGGGCGGCGGCCGCGTCGACCGCCCCCGCCGACGCGGGCCGGAAGCGCGCCTCGCATCCCTCGGGCGTCACCATCACGCGGTCGGCGGGCAGACCCAGCAGCCGCACGACGTCGTCCTTCACGACGCGCGAAGGCACTATCGCGAGGTCGGCCGCCCGCCGAATCCGGGCCAGGGCGGTCCTGACGACGAGTCGGTGCCGAAGGGTGAAGGTCTCCGGCAGGACGAGGGGGATCACGTCGTGGACGGTGACCACGTACTTGCCGGTCCGGCCGACGAGGGGAATGCCGACGTGGTCCATGCCGTGGAACACGTCGACGCGCAGACGGCGCAACGCGGCCGGCACGAGGGTCAGCGACCGGACCACGCTGCTCTTCGCACCGAGGAAGCGCTCTTCGCAGGCGCCGCGGAACTCTTCCATCACCGCGCGGGACGTCCGGGGGCCGGTGAAGACGACGAACTCGAGGTCCGGCCGGCGCGCCGCTTCCGCGAGCATGGCCCGCGTCAGGTTGATCGCATACCGTCCGGTACCGCCGGCGCGAAGGGTCAGGATCTTGCCGTCGAGCCCGATTCTCACCCGCACTCCCCTGCGCGGCGGCGCCGGTCCGCGCCCCTCCGATCATAACGGAGACCGGGCCGGGGGCCGGCACGCCGCGGCGCGCATCGCCGGTCAGTAGACGCCGAGCCGGTCGAGCCGGACGGCGCCTTCCGTGACGGGGTCGCGCGTGCCGGGGTCGAGGTAGAAGACCAGCCCCACGACACGCCGCAGGTCGAGCTCGCGGTCGACGTTGGTGCCGGCCGGGCGCAGGCGCTCGAACGGGATCGCGTGGCGGCGCCACGCGGTCGAAGTGCGGACCGACGACTGCCACCAGTCGGGCTCGCCGCCGTGGTCCCCGCGCCGCTCTTCCCAGAGCCCGACCCAGATGCGGTACTCGCCGTCGGCCCTGACGTCGAAGACCAGCCCGGAGTCGCGCGACAGGTCGCGGCGCGACCGGTCGACGAGCGCGCCCCAGACGGCCGACGGGTCCGGCCGGGGCAGGGTCAGGCGGAAGCGGAGCCGGGCCGCCGCCCCGCCGGGGGCGCGCTGGCTGGCGACCCGCACCTCGGGATCGATCCACGTGCTCGCATCGGATTCCGCCGCGAGGGCCGACCCGGCCGCGAAGGCGTCCAGGGGGCGGACGAGAGGCGGCGGCGGGGGGGCGGCCGGCGGCCACGCGGCCCGGTGGGCGCGGACGGCCTGCTCGACGCGGCCGTGGACGTGGATCGGGTTCGACAGGATCCAGGGAACGTCCCGCCCCCCCAACCGGACCTCGACCCGGTAGGCGCCGGGCCGGACGGCCGGAACCTCGACCGCGCCCGACCCGGCCGCGATGCGTTCCCCGTTGCGGTAGAGCTCGACCCGCGCGCCCCGCGGCAGCCGGCCGCCCGCGCGCAGGAGCAGGTCGGGCGCGGGCGCGGCGGTGTCGCCCATCTGCCACGTATCTTCCCCCCGGACGGCGTGGAAGAAGAACCCGCCGGCCGGGCCGAGAGCCTCCAGCGCCATGTAGGACCGGCCGCGCGCCAGCGCGTCGTGGACGGCGGCGGCGTCACGCACGGCTTCTCCCGAGAGCGCGGCGTCGAGCAGGACGTAGTTGCGGAGCACGCGGAACAGCGTGCCGTACGCCGGAAAACCGTGGGCGTCGACGCCGGCGATCCCGGCGGCGTCGCGCCGGCGCAGCAGCGCATCCCAGCGCGCAATCGCGGCGCGCGGCCGGCCGAGGCCGCTCGCGAGCGCGCAGGCGGCGTCGAACGGACAGGCGGCGAGCCCCCCGAGGAAGGCGGTCCAGGACGCCTGCCGCCACAGGCTGTCGAGATTGAGCACCTCGAGCCCCCAGGGGCCTTCGATCTCCCAGCCGCTCCAGCCGAGGTCGGGACGCGAACTGGTGGGGTGGGCGGCGAACGCCGCGCCGCCGAGGTGGTACACGTCGTCGAGCGCGTTCCGCGCGTCCACCGCCGGGGGGAACGCGAGCGGGCGCATGCCGAGGCCGAGGAGATGGCCCTGATGCGTCGACAGCTCCGCGCCCACCAGCACCAGCACGCCGTCCCGGTAGCCGGAGAACGGCCGCGCCGCATCGGTGTTGTGGTCGGTGATCACGAGAAACGACGACCCCGCTTCGCGGGCCGCCCGCGCGACCTGGGCCGGGGCGCCCGCGCCGTCGGAGTGCGTGGTGTGCACGTGCGCGACGCCCGGGATCCGCACGAACCCGTCCCGCGGCGCCTCGCCCTCGAGAGGCGGCGCCCCCCCCCGCACGACGGCCACGACCCACAGCGCCGCGACCGCGGCCGCGAGCGCCGCGAGCAGCCGCCGCCGAGGCCGGCGAGTCACCCTGCGCACCGTGTCCCGCGGCTGCCCCAGTGCGTCCTTCAAGGTAACATCCCGTCCCGGGGGCGCGACCGGCCCCCGCCGCATTCGACGGGCGCCGCTCGCACAAGCTCATGGCACTTCCCCCGGCGTCGCCTCCCCCGTTCGGGAACGGCCGCGACGCACAGCCCCCCCGGCGCACGCTCCGGCCCGCGCTCGCCGATGCCGTGCGGCGATCGTATCGCATCGCCCGCACGGGATTCCCGCTCGCGTGGCCCACCCCGCGGCGGGCCGCCGCCACCTGGCGCTGGGGGCGCCGCCTGGCCGCCGACGTCCGCCGCCGCCGCCGCGAGGACGGCCTGACGGTGGCCGTCGACGTCTCACCCCTGTTCGACGCGCTGACCGGCGTCGGCTGGTACCTCCACGAGCTGCTGCGCCAGCTCGCCGACCGCCCCGGCCTGCGCCTCCGGCTCTACGGCCCGACGATGTTCACCGTTCCCGACGGTCCGCGGCCGGTCACCGCCCTGCCGCGAGGATGCGCCGTCGAGTGGGTGCGGCACGCGGTCCCCGACGACCTCCTCGTCCGGCCGGCCTGGCTGGCGCTCCTGATGCGCACCGTGGAGCCGTGGCTGATCTCGTGCGACGGCAACCGCGTCGTCTTCGCCCCCAACTACGTCCCGCCGCGGCCGCTCGCCGCCGCGAAAGGTCCGCTGGTGGCGGCCGTGCAGGACCTGACCGTGTGCCGCATGCCCTGGACGATGCGGGAGGAGACCCGCACGGACCTGGAACGCAACCTCGCGCGGACGCTCGCCCGCGCGCGGGCCGTCATCACCCCGTCGGAGACGGTCCGGACGGAGCTCGTCGAACACGCCGGCGCCGCGCCCGCCACGGTTCACGCCATCAGCGACGCGAGCCGGCTCGACGCGGCGCCTCCCGGCGAGTTGCCGGCCGGCGTGCCGCCCCGTTTCGTGCTGCACGTCGGCACCATCGAGCCGCGCAAGAACGTGGCGACCCTGCTGGCCGCGTGGCCCCGGCTCCGGGCCCGGATGCCCGACGCGCCGCCGCTCGTGCTGTGCGGAAAGCTCGGGTGGCGGCCGGAGTCGATGGAAGGCGCGCTGGCGCGCGCCGCCGCCGAGGGTTGGCTGGTGTGGCTGGGCTACGCGCCGGACGAGACGCTGCGCGCCCTTTACGGCCGCGCCGCCGCGGTGGTCTGCCCGTCGCTCTACGAAGGCTTCGGGCTGCCCCTGGTGGAGGCGATGGCGGCCGGCGCGCCCCTCGTGTGCAGCGACATTCCGGTGTTCAGGGAAGTGGCCGCCGACGCGGCGCTCTACGTGCCCGCCGACGACGACGGCGCGTGGGCGCGGGCGGTGGCCGACGTGTTGTCGGACCCCGGCCGGGCGCGCGACCTCGCGGCCCGGGGCGCCGCCCGGGTCCGCGCCTTCAGTTGGCGGAACACGGCGGAGCGCACGCTGGCCGTCTGGTCCGATGCGGCGGGTCCGGCGTGAAACCGGGCGCCGGCCGCGCCGCTTTCGGGGCATCGCCGCGGGGTGGTCGGGAGGGGTGACGATGGGCCGGCGTGAGCCGTGTCCCGACGCGTTGCGCCGCGGGAACCGCCCGGGAACCGCCCCCTGCCCGGCGGCGGTAGTAAGATGTCCGGGACGTTACGCCATGCCGCCCCGATTCCACTCGCCCCATCGCCCGCGGCGCCCCCGCGTCCGACTCGCCGCCGCGGGCCGGAACCCGCGAGCGGGCGCTTCCCCACGGAGCCGGCCCGCATGACGGACCCCGAGAACCGCTCCCCGGCCGGCGCGCCGCCCTCCACCGCCCGCGCCGACGGGCTGCTCTACCCGCTCGACCTCGTCTACGAGCGCGCCGGCATCGCGCCCCCCGACGCCGCGGTGGTCGCTCCCGAGGAGATCCCGCTGCCGTACCGCACGCTCCTCGTCCACCAGGACGACATGACGCCGACGCTCGAACGTCACTTCGGCGGGAGGGTGGTGCTGCGTCCGCTGTCCGTCTTCGCCAGCGGCGGATCGTATTTCCGCCGCGTGCTGCTCGTCAGCGCGTACGCGGGCCAGCCGGTCGAGATGGGGGCGATCCGGATGGACCTCGACGTCTTCGACGCCTCCATTCGCCGGAAGATCGTCGAGAGCGAGATCCCCTTCGGGCGCATCGTGCGCGACAGCCGCTTCGACTGCCGCAGCGAACCGACGGCCTTCCTTGCGCTGACGCCGAACCCCGAGATGATGGGCGTCTTCTGGATGCGCGAGCCCCGCGTGCTCTACGGCCGGCGCACCCGCATCGTCCGCCGGGGCGCCGTCATCGGCGACATCGTCGAGGTGCTGCCGCTCGTCATGCGATAGACGTCTGCGCCGCGGAAACGGCGCGGACTCCTGGAGGGTCGGGCCGGGCGGCGAACGGCGCCGCAACACGGCCGCGCGACGACGCGCTCCGGGCCGGCCGGCCCCGGCTTCCGCCGCCGGACGGGCTCGGCGTAAACCTGCGCACGGGCGGCGTCCAGGACCTCGCGGGCTACCGCGAATCGGGCAGCACGGCGCCGGGCGCGACGGCCTCGTCGAGCAACCCGGCCGCCGCGTAGACGTCGATCGTGGTCCGCCATCCGCTCTCGGTCTGGACGCCGACGTCGTCGCCGACCAGCGCGCAGACCTCGGCCAGGCTCGCGTCGACGTAGCGCGCGTCCCGCCCGGGAAACAGGTCCAGGAAGGTCCGGGCGGCGGCGGGCAGATCCGCGCACGCGCTCCGATATCCCTCCACGACGGCCGCGGTCAGGCCCTCGATCAGGCCCGGGTCCTCTTCGTACGCCGCGCGCGACGCGATCACGTTCAACCCGTACGCGTCGACGCCGTGCTCGGCGAGCGCGAGCTGGAACGTCTCTTCCCGCAGCGCCAGCTCGGTGGGGCTCATCTCGACGTAGTTCACCGCCGCGTCCACCTGCCCGCTCAGGATCCGCGGCACGTCGGGGCCGTCGAGGGGCGCCATCTCGACCGCGTCGGCCGGCACGCCCGCCGTGCTCAGGAACGCGAGGAACTCGTGCCGCGTCGTGCTGTCCGGATAGACGCCCACCCGCTTGCCGGCCAGGTCCGCGGGCGTGTCGACGTCCTGCCCGGCGAGGCCGTAGACCACCGTCGGCAACCGCTGGTAGAGGACGGCGGTCGAGACCAGGGACGCCCCCCCGCTAATCGCCCTGATCGTCGCGCCCCCCGACGCGGTCGCGACGGGATAGCGGCCCGCGGCCACCGCGGCCGCGGCGGCGTCCGCGCCCGTCGATTCGACGATCTCGACGTCGAGCCCGAGCCGCCGGAAAAATCCCTGCTCACGGGCCAGATAGACGCCGACGTAGGTCGGCTCCGCCTGCCAGTCGATGAGGAAGCGGAACGGCTCCAGCGCCGGCGGCGCCGCACCCGTCCCGGTTTCCGTGGCGGGCCCGCCGCACCCGAGCGACACGCCCACCGCAACACAGCCGCCGAACGTCAGGAACGCCTTCGTCATGGGTCACACTTCCTCGCGGCCGGCGGCGGTCGATGCCGTCGGTTCGGCCACGGCAAACATCGGAACGTTCTGTCGCAACCACGCCGGCACGCTCCGGCGAACAACGCAGTAACCACTCTTCCCGGCAAGATCAAGCGTCAGCAGAAATGCAGCAAACTCCATGCTGGCCCGACCGAAGCCGGGCCGTGACGACCAGTAGCGTGACCAGTCTCCCGCATTGTCTGTTCTTCCATTCTGGCCCGGCGAGAACCGGGCCGCGACCGACTGATGTACGACGCCTTGGAAACGGCAAGCGAGCACAGGACGAACCCTGCCACGAGGTTCCGGGCGCGCATCGGCGATCAGCGCGCCGTGCCGTCAGCGCCACGAGCGCCTTGCTGATCGCGTTCGGCTTGCCGGCTGGCGAGGAACGGCACGTCACGCGCGATGGCATCCTGCCCGGACCGCAGGGTCTTGACGTTATCGGTAATACCCGCATGCGCCTGCTCGTTCTTCGCGTCAAGGCGTTGATCCGGTCCTCGTTCTTCCTGTCGTAGTGCACGAACATTCTGCCAGAGAATCCACGCGAGCCCGCCCATCAGTCCCGCGCCCATCAGCACGTCTGGCCATTCTGTCATGGTCATCCGCCCGAAGGCCCAGGGCGTCCCGCCTGAACGCCTCGGCAGGCCGCGTGGACCATGCGCCGATGCGTTGCGCCCGCTTCCACACCTCGTCCGTGGTCCGCCCGAGCTGGTGCGCCACATCAGCCCATGCGCACCGCCCGAGTCACGCCGCGGCCGTCAACAATGGTCAGACCCTCGCAACGGTCAGACCCCTCGCCGTGCGTCGCCCGGATCGCATCGTCTACCGCCACCGTCCACGGTCGCCCGCGTCCCATCGATTGTCCATTATCTGCGATCCCTCTGCGAATTGTCCAAAGCCGATCTCTGGACTCGCTTCCATGCTGGCCCGGCAGATACCGGGCCGTGACGCGATCATGGCCGACTCGCTGCGCGGGACGCTTCCATGCTGGCCCGGCGAATACCGGGCCGTGACCGCCGACCGTTCCCGCAGCGCGTTCGCGCGAGTAGTGCTTCCATGCTGGCCCGGCGAATACCGGGCCGTGACGCGGCGGCGCGGGTCCGCATCGGCGCCGACCTGACGTTGCTTCCATGCTGGCCCGGCGAATACCGGGCCGTGACGGGCAGACCATCGCGCCCTGCTTTCCGGGCTCGTCGGCGCTTCCATGCTGGCCCGGCGAATACCGGGCCGTGACCACCTACGATGACGCGGCGGCCGAGATCGATCTCACCCATGCTTCCATGCTGGCCCGGCGAATACCGGGCCGTGACGCGAGCTCGGCGCGTCCATCGTGAAATGGGTGGTGATGCTTCCATGGCCCGGCGAATACCGGGCCGTGACCCCCGACACCGCCGCGACCTGGTTCAACGCCGTCTGGCTTCCATGCTGGCCCGGCGAATACCGGGCCGTGACGCGCAGAGCGCTCAACGGGTGGCGCGTCGGCAACGGGCTTCCATGCTGGCCCGGCGAATACCGGGCCGTGACATCCCCTGGCGACCTGCCAGGAAAACTGTCGTCTGGAGCTTCCATGCTGGCCCGGCGAATACCGGGCCGTGACGACTGATCTGCTGGCGGGGCGGCTGGTGTCTGCGCAGGCTTCCATGCTGGCCCGGCGAATACCGGGCCGTGACCTCGGCCGTCCAGCCACGCTCGCCCAGGTGCGCATCGGGCTTCCATGCTGGCCCGGCGAATACCGGGCCGTGACGGAGACGGCCTACGGCGCCTATCTGGTGTGGTTTCTGCTTCCATGCTGGCCCGGCGAATACCGGGCCGTGACGCGAACACGGCGGCGGCGGCGCTGCGGTGGCGGGCGCGCTTCCATGCTGGCCCGGCGAATACCGGGCCGTGACCCGTTGAAAAGGATCTGGTCGACGGCTTCGGCGATGCTTCCATGCTGGCCCGGCGAATACCGGGGCCGTGACATCTCAGGTGGTTGCCGGTCCGCTGGCCGTGTACGTGCTTCCATGCTGGCCCGGCGAATACCGGGCCGTGACTCCACGCTCGATGGGTTCTCCAGCTGCGCGGTTTCCTCGCTTCCATGCTGGCCCGGCGAATACCGGGCCGTGACGATCGCCCACCCGCCCCCTGCGCCGGGTCGTCGCCGTGCTTCCATGCTGGCCCGGCGAATACCGGGCCGTGACCTGGGCGCAGGGCCAGAACGTCGTCTGGGATCCCGGGCTTCCATGCTGGCCCGGCGAATACCGGGCCGTGACAGGGCCACGCCGCCGGCGATGGCGGCCACGTCGCGCACGCTTCCATGCTGGCCCGGCGAATACCGGGCCGTGACGGCCTGATCACGGTGCTGGCGAAGACGGCCGCGGATGCTTCCATGCTGGCCCGGCGAATACCGGGCCGTGACGATTGTCTTCACCAGATTGTCGAGATCGGCGGCCGGGCTTCCATGCTGGCCCGGCGAATACCGGGCCGTGACATGCTGACGGCGATGAACGGGTCCACCATGAACAGGTGCTTCCATGCTGGCCCGGCGAATACCGGGCCGTGACGCCCACGAGGTCGAGGCCCGGCGGCTCCTCGGCATCGCTTCCATGCTGGCCCGGCGAATACCGGGCCGTGACGGCATGATCCCGAACATCCTGGACACGCCGCGTTTCTCGCTTCCATGCTGGCCCGGCGAATACCGGGCCGTGACGTCCAGCCCTCCACCACCCCGGCGGAATCCGCCAGCACGCTTCCATGCTGGCCCGGCGAATACCGGGCCGTGACGGGCAAGACGCCCGAATACACCGAGCTGCGGTTCGAGCTTCCATGCTGGCCCGGCGAATACCGGGCCGTGACGCGGAGCTCCACCTCCTGTCGATGCTGCTGACGGCGCTGGCTTCCATGCTGGCCCGGCGAATACCGGGCCGTGACGTGCGAACGGCGCGTCGCGCGCGAGCTCCGGCAGGAAGCTTCCATGCTGGCCCGGCGAATACCGGGCCGTGACGGCGTGGAAAGGGGAAGACGTGGCGGCGCTGCCGCTGCTTCCATGCTGGCCCGGCGAATACCGGGCCGTGACCGACTGCGAGCAACTTACTGACTTGACGGAGGTTCCGAACGGTTCTGCGAACGGTCCGCGACAAGCAGACCCAGACCACTGTGTGCGCCCCATCCGACGGTCAGTGGACCGTGAATTGCGATTGGCGTGCTAGCCACGACATGCGCACGTAAATAGTTCTGTTGGTACGACTTGCAGTGAAACCGATCGGCTCGCGGCCGCAACGGACCAGCTTCGTCAAAGGTAAAGCGAAGTTCCGATAACGGAACGCCACACGAGCGCTCGAAATCGGCGGCGGCGGATCGCAGAGCGGCTACGCGGCGTCTCGCGACGCGCTGGGTGTTCCGCTGACGTGTCCGGCCCGCCGAACCGCCACGGACCAGTACCGGAGTCGCCGTGATCCAATGGCGGTGTTCGCCCACGTAGGCAAGTACCGTGCTGTCGATCTCTCCGGACTCAAGCTTCGCGTAGCAGCCGTCGCGGCGGCCTCGAAGTTGAGTGCCAGGCAATGCCGTTCGCAGGTCATCGATGATCTCCCTCCATTCCGGGTCTGCCGACCGAGGCGCAGCGATCATCATGCGCCGTACCCTGCCGTCTGGATGCGGCCCCGACAGCGACGGCAACGCGAAATACGAAAGCCAGTTGTCCGACCGATCCCGGTCATGACCCATCACCCGCGCAGCGAGCGAGTCCTTGTTCCAGCCCTTCCGGGCGAGGACATCGCATGCGGCATGGCGCAGAGCACCGCACAACCGGCATGTGTCTTCAGCGAACTGTGACTTGTCAAGTCTAAACACGGTCCACCACCGCCGCATCACCGGTCCGGCTTCCTTTCGCCATGGCCGATCCTTGCTGGCTGCATAGCGTTGGTAGCACTGTTCCCGCCAACGGGGGATCGGTACCGTCCTGATTCGATCCACACCATTAACTTGCTCGATCACGTTGGACTTCGCTTCGTGCAACCGCTCAAGATGCTCCAGCATACCCGGATACGGTACTCGGAACGCCGACTGTCCGCCGAACTCGACCGGCAGCCATACTTGTCCCGCCCGCGATGGGCCGTAGCCTGCCAGTAGCGGCACGTCATAGCCTCTCTGGTACGTCACGACCACTCGATCCCCGCCACGGCCGAGGATAGTGACGTCCTCGACGAGTTGACGCATAGCGTCCTCGTCTGGCGGGTCCTCCTGCCAGGCGTACACTGCGTCTGGTCTTCGTCCTGAACCGGCCCACGGTCGCCATGCTTCATCGAGTCCTTCCCTCCTTTCGCCGCCCGCCGCCGCCGTACCGTAGGTGATATAGGACGTAACTTTGCCGAGCGCAGCTAGCGAGATCGCGGGCGGCGGTTGTCGTTCCAGCCACCTCAGCATCTCGGACTGTCGTCCAGATCGCCACTTTCCGGCGCACGCCACCAAAGCCTGAAAAAGCCGCGCCGGTGATGGTCCGGGAATTCCTGGATCGCCACAATAGCGGCGATACACGTAGTGTGCCTTGATCACCATGACGTCTCCGGTTTTATTTGGCGCTCTCGTCCCTGGATCCGGGCGTCTTCTTGGCCCTCTTGGCATCCTTGGCCTTGCGGCTTTCCATATCCGCTTCCGCCCGCGCGACGTCGAAGGCCCACGATACTCCTTTTTCCGGCACGTTCTTGTGCGAGAGATCAGTCACTTCACGCAGCAGTTCGTCTGCGTCGCATTCCCAAACGGTCTCCGCGCCGTTGCGTTCTACGGCGACCGTCTGTATGGACGTTTCCAACAGGTGACATCCTTGGCGCAGATCGTGATCGTACTCGGCGGTCAGGCACAGCAGGCCCAGCCCGAACACGTACTGCCGTACCCACTCTGGATCGAACTTTCGCACGCGTACGATATCCAGTGTCGTCGTCCGGACGATCCGACGCACGCGCACGCCGACCATATGCTCTCCACCCAGCGGCACCTCGCCGTTCTTGACGGTCGGAACCGGCTGGTTGACCAGTCCTGTCTCAGCAGCGGACTTGTCGCTAGTCAAGAGCGTCGCAAAACCCTCGTGATCCTTGTACGTCTCCGCAGCGAGTCTTTTGTCCTCGATGAAGCCGCGGTATTGCGTCCCGCTCTGGATGGGTGTCACTCCGTGACCGGTTATGCGACTGCTATAGACGCCGGTCACCTTCGCGCCGGTGTCGCGGCTGTCGAATGCACCGAAAAGCAGCGAGGTCGGATCCAGCCGCGCCAGATGAGAATAGTCTCCCCCCAGTACCGCCTGGAATGCGCTCCTCGCCTCGCCCGCGAAGGAAGACGCTCGAACGCCAGCGTCCGCCGCGCGGTGTCCGAGCTCGCCTATCCGGACTTCGCCACGGGTGCCAGCGCCGCCCTCGTTGATTCTTTTGTCGGGCAGCGCGCTCGCGAACTTCTCGTGCAGAACTTCCGCCGCACGGCGGTTCTGCCGCTCTCGGGTGTCGATATCCACCTCGGTGCGACCGTCGGTTTCATTAATCAAATACCGGCCATGACCTCGCTTGCCGGGGTTCGCGAAGGTGGGCGGCCGAACCAGCATTCCGTTCTCGTCCTTCTCGCCCAGCACCGACATCTCGGCCGTGCGCTTGATGCCGACAATACGTTTCTCTTCCAACAGACCTTCCAACACTTCTGTTCTCCTTCTTTAATGGGTCGGGTTCTCCCGATTCGTTTCACTTCATCGACGCCATTCGAGATCCGTCGCCAATCTAGATCGCGAACCGCTTGTAGACCGCCCGGCTGCCGCCCGTGTGAGTTCGTGCCACGCGGAAAGAAACTTCCGTCGCTTCCGTTTTCCGTATCACTGCAGCCGCAGTGCATCTCGCTGGGACCAGGTAGTGCCACACCTGATAAACGGACTCCGTTACGGCTGTCATGTGCAGGCCGACGTTCGCAAGCAGGTCAACCCACGGATAGATTTCCATTTCAGTCCTTATCCCCTCGACTTTGCGCAAGCGATCTGGCGAAAACCCTAGCGCGGCACTTGACGTGGCGATCACTCGGGCGTCCGTCTTGAACGGCGAGGCCCTTGTCCATGTTGAGGCGATTAGCGCTTCCGGCCATGTTTCCACCTGCGGCAACATGTCGATCAGTTTTTCCAGCAGATCTTTAGCCGACCTGTTACCAGCATAGGTCTTCAGCTTGGAGTTTTTGATTTTCTGCCCGCTTTGCGTCGAATCGGTCCGCGTTGCGCAGCCTATTGTCGCCCACCACATAAGCGTACATTCTATCCGTCCCCAGCGAATATTGATTGGTTTGGTGGATTCGGACGGCCACGCTGCGTCGAATCGGTCCGCGTTGCGCAGCATTGGCCGATTCACTTCTGCTTGAGCGACGTCCGGGAGCTCGAGTGCGGCGCAGTCTTCGCGCCAGCGCCCGGCCGCGCCGAGCACGTGCATCAGTCCGACGCCAGCGAAAAACTCGCCCGGATTGCGGGCATTCAGATCCAGCTTCATTTTTTGATTTCCTTCTCCGTGCCCGCGATATCCGCTGCCAGTGCGAGGCATGACAGCCACGCCAATCCGTATTCGCCGCCCGCAATTCTCGTCCCGTCGTCGAAGATTCTTGCCGCTTGGCGTATCAATTTCTTCAGCTCGCGGCTTCCGATTCCCGCGTCCGAATCGAAGAACGGCCGACCGTATCCGTGGTGCGTCATAATTAGCGCCCTGGCGAGCATTGACAGGTTCACTTCCGTTAGAGAACCGAGCTCGTGTCGATATTTCGTGGCGCTTCCAGTCGAGCGGTACGGTGTGTGCGCGAGCGGCTGACCGTCTAGTTCTTTCGGTAGACCATAGCGTGACAGATTGGCCTGAAAAGCGTCTTCCGCCTTGCCGCCGTCATGGTGCCGGGCAAACTGGATTAGCGCATCGGCCTCCGGATCACGCAGGCGCAGCGCCCGGATCAAATGGCGGGCAGCCTCTTCTGTTGCAGCAGCGTGGTCGGCCAGCGACTGCCATTTGTACGTCTCCCGTTTTGTCTCCGCATTTCGCTGCACTTCCCAGGACCACTTCGAGCATTCGTGCGGCTGGAAGAAGTCCGCACCTTGCGGATGCTCGACCTTGGTGACTTGACGCGATTCGTCGGCGCAGGCCACGTCGCTGCTTGGTGCGGATTCGTCTTCGTCTCGATTGCCTGGCGCCACGGCGTCGAGCAGCCTTACCGTTCCGTGGTCGTCCACGTCCATCCAATCCGCGGGCAGGACGAGCCGGGCTCGTTCCAGCATCCACGTTTGTGTTTCCGCGTGCTCCAGCAAATCCGGGATATGCCACGACTTCGCATCCTGGTACTGTGAAATAACGACATGGAGGCCGTCTCGTCGTCGCGCTTCCAGCCACTTCAGAACCTTTTCCAGCTTGATCTTGGCCGTCTCGTGCGCACGAACCGGGTACGTTTTCCGCCACTTTTTCAATCCATTGCGCGGCCAGAGGGCTCCGTCCGGGTTTCGCCTTACACAGCAGTTCAGTTCGGTCAGTTCGTTTCGTGCCGCGACTTCGATACTCGGCATCGATGCCGTCACCTGAAGTCCGTGAATCAGCACGTCGAGCGGAATACGCGGCCGGGGTGCAGGCGGTGTCGTGCACGACAACAACGCGATGTCCTCGGGTAGTAGTGGCACGGTTTTCGCCGGTGGGTAGATCGCGGCCTCCGGTGCGTCGAGAAGGTTCCGGGGAGAAGCATCGGATTTCCTGGAAAGCCAGTTGCGGGTGGCTTTTTCCGCTCTGCCATCGGGTTCGCCGACCACCACCAGATCACCGTCTCCCGTGCCGTGCCGGTTGAGGCGGCCGGACCGTTGCTGGATGCCGACGGCATCCGTCCACTCCGTGATCAGCGTTTCGCACGTTACGTCCATGCCGACTTCGAGCGCACTAGTACCGACCAGATACAGAGTGTCCCGATTGTGGGTCGCGCTTGCGAACCGCTCCATGACTATTTTCGTGTTCCTGTCGCGTTCGTATGATCGCTGTTCGCCGGTTACCAGATACGTGGTTCGCTTTTTACCCAATTTCGCCGCTATTGCCTGAGCATCCTCCGGGCGGCGCACGATGATCACCACCCGTTGATTGGCGTCCGCCAACTTTTGGGCGGCTTCCAGAGCGGTTCTTCCTTTCTCGATCCGGATCCGCTTGCGGCCGGTCAGCCGGCGGCGCAGCTCATCTTCCAGAGTCGGGTCGTTCAGGTGCGGACTGCATGAGTCTGTCTTCAGTGACGCCGATACGCCGGAGACGTGCAGACCTTGGACGTCGTCTCGCGCCGCAAGCTGTCGCACCAATTCCAAGAACGGCCGGCTCAGATGTGCTTCGTCCAGCGCGATCAGAGTGTCGTGGGTCAGCAGTCCCGCTGCCGGAGCCCACTGTTTCCAGCTCATACCGTAGCCGCGCATCAGCAACCGGCTGCCGATCATGTCGGTCGTTCCCACGATCACCGCCGGTGTCGCCGGGTCGACCATCGCGTCGTCGATCTGCTCGCCGCGCAGGGTCCGGACTTCCACGCGGAAGTCGTGTTCGGCCAGGGCGGCGGCCCACTTCTCCGCTTCGGCCTTGACCTGATCGACCACGGCGCGACGGTCGATCACCCAGCACAGCCGCGTCGGCACCTGTTCGTGACCGGCGACTCGTGCCGCCATCCAGCAGGCGATCAGCGCGGTCTTTCCGCAGCCGGTCGGCGCGGCAACATCCCGGGCGCGGCCACGAATCAAGGACTGCATCCACTCGTCCTGCCATGTGTAGATGGTCTTGCCCGTCGCAGTCTTGAACCACTGTCGGGCGTCGTCTGTGCTCATGTCGGGATATTCTCTGCGTCTCCAGCATTATCTGTCAACTGAGAGTGATCGTCAAGGCACGGGCCGGAGACCGCCCCGCGCGCGCCGCAGACAGTAAGCGGTTTTTTTTCAGCAACTTACAGAAATCATGGCGGAGGGACTGGGATTCGAACCCAGGGGACGCTTTCGCGCCCAACGGTTTTCAAGACCGCCGCCTTCAACCACTCGGCCATCCCTCCTGCGAAACGCCCGCCCGTCCATCCTGCATCCGTCCGCGGGGCGCCGGGACGCGACGGTCCCGCCCGTCCGGCCGCCTGCCGGCGGCGGCCCCATCGCCCTGCCCGCCCACTCCAGCGCGCCGACCCGCGCCACCCGCTCAGCCCGCGCCTCCATGACCCGAGACCGGGCGACGCCGCCGGCGCGACCGACACTCCACGACAGAGGTGACGCGGCAGACGGGCGGCGACGTGGCTACCGCGCGGACCGCCGGGGCTCGATGATCTCGAGCCCGCGCATGTACGGACGCAGCGCCGCCGGCACGACGACCGAGCCGTCCGGCTGCTGGTAGTTCTCGAGGATCGCGATGAGGGTGCGGCCCACCGCGAGGCCCGATCCGTTGAGGGTGTGGACGTGCTCGGCCCGTCCCCCGCCGGCGGGCCGGTACTTCACGCCAGCCCGGCGCGCCTGGAACGCCTCGGTGTTGCTGCACGAAGATATCTCCCGGTACTTGCCCTGGCCCGGCAGCCAGACCTCGATGTCGTAGGTCTTGGCGGCCGCGAACCCCATGTCGCGGGTGCAGAGGACCACCGTCCGGTAGGGCAGGACGAGTTGCTGCAGGACCATCTCGGCGTGGCCGGTCAGCGTCTCCAGCATGTCGTACGACTCCTCCGGCCGCGTGAAGGCGACGAGCTCGACCTTGTCGAACTGGTGCTGGCGGATCAGTCCGCGGACGTCGGCCCCGTAGGACCCCGCCTCGCTGCGGAAGCACGGCGTGTAGGCGGTGTACAGCAGGGGCAGGTCGCGTTCGTCGAGGAACTCGCCCGCGTGGAGGTTCGCGAGCGGCACCTCCGCGGTGGGCACGAGATACAGGTCCCAGCCGTCGATCTTGAACAGGTCGTCCTCGAACTTGGGGAGCTGCCCGGTGTTGACGAGGGCGTTCGGATTGGCGAGGAACGGCGGCGCCACCTCGACGTAACCGTGCTTGCCGGTGTGCACGTCGAGCATGAAGTCGATGAGGGCCCGCGACATCCGGGCGCCGGCCCCGCTGAGCACCGAGAACCGGGCGCCGGCCAGCCGCACGCCGCGCTCGAAGTCGACGATGCCGAGGGCCGGACCCAGTTCGGCGTGCGACCGCGGCTCGAAGTCGAACCCGGACGGATCCTTGAACCGGCGGACCTCGACGTTGTCGGCCTCGCCGCCGCCGACCGGGACGCTCTCGTGGGCCAGGTTCGGGAGCCTCAGCAGCAGCGTGCTCCGCGCCTGCTCGACCTCCTCGAGCCGCCCCTCGTGGGCCTCGATGGTCGCGGTGTGGGCGCGCCCCGCCGCCATCAGGTCGTCGACGGGTTCGCCGTCGCGCTTCGCCCGGCCGATGCGGGCGCCGATCGTCTTCTTCGCGTGCCGGGCCTCTTCGAGCAGCGGAATGATGGCGCGGCGTTCGCCGTCGAGCCGGCGCACTTTCGCCAGGACGTCGGTCAGGCCGTCGCCGCGCTGGACGAGACGAGCCTCGACGTCGGCGGCGTCGCCGCGCAACAACGCTGGATCGAGCATGACGCGACCATTGTACCCGTCCCCGTCCGGGAACCCTCCGGGCGAAACCGCCAGGGGCCGTCCGAGCACCGCCGCGGCGCGCCCGCGGCGGCTGATTGCCCGGCCGCGCGTGACGATGGTTGCGGGGCGGGGACCGGCGTGTGGCATGATCGACGGACCCGGCGACGCCCCGCCGAAACGAGCACTGCACGAATGGCCGCCGCCCGCCCCCGCATCCCCTACGGCGAAGCCGACATCCGGCGCATCCGCCTGCGGGGCTGGCTGTACGTGGACAAGACCCGCTTCCTCCGCCGGCTGGAGGAGGAGAGCTACGCGTTCCTGATCCGCCCCCGGCGCTTCGGCAAGAGCCTGTGGGTGTCGGTGCTCGAGAACTACTACGACCGCACCCGCGCCGACGACTGGGAAGCCGTCTTCGACGGCACCGACGCCGGCCGGCAACCGACGGAAGACCGCTCGCGCTACGTCATCCTGCGCTTCAACTTCTCCGCCTTCGACGACACCCTGGAGACGTTGCGGGAGCGCTTCGAGAGCTACTGCGGAATGGTGATCCGCAACGCGCTCGAACGCAACGCGGACCTGTTTCCCGACGAGGCGGTCCGCCGCATCTTCGCCCCCGCGGCCGTGGACGGCAAGCTCGGCGAGCTGTTCCGGTACGCCGGGAACCACGGCATCCCGCTGTTCGGGCTGATCGACGAGTACGACAACTTCGCCAACACGGTGCTGGCGCACCGGGGCCGGGAGGCGTACGAGTCGTTCACGCACGGCGGAGGCTTCTACCGCAACTTCTTCGCGACGCTGAAGGCGGGGGCCGGGGAGAGCGGGGGCGGCCTGGAGCGTCTGTTCATCACCGGGGTGTCGCCGGTCACGATGGACGACGTGACCAGCGGCTTCAACATCGGGGAGAACGTCAGCCTCGACCCGAAGTTCAACGACCTGCTCGGCTTCACCGAGGCCGAGGTGCGGGACCTGCTGACGCTGTACCGGGACGCACTGGACCAGGACACCGAATCGGCGCTGGCGGTGATGCGGGAGTGGTACGACGGCTACCGGTTCGCCGAAGACGCCGGCGGCGACGTCCACAACCCCGACATGGTGCTCTACTACCTCAAGAAATCCATCTCCACCGGGCGCATGCCGCGGCGCCTGATCGACGTCAACGTGCGCATCGACTACGGCAAGCTGCGGCACCTGCTGGTGGTGAGCCGGGACGCCGGCGTCCGGTTCAACGGCAACTTCGACCTGCTGCGGCACGTCGCCGGCGAGGGGGGCGCCGACGCCGACGTCAACCTCAGCTTCCCGCTGGAGGAGCTCGCCGAGCCGGAGAACTTCCTGTCGCTGCTGTACTACTTCGGCCTGCTGAGCATCCGCGGTGCGTCCCGCGGCAGAACCCGGCTCGGCATTCCCAACCAGACCGTACGGCGGCTGCTGTACGGCTACCTGCGGGACGGCTACCGGGACGTGGGAGTCTTCTCGGTCAGCCACCACCGGTTCTCCGGCCTCGTGGTCGACATGGCCTACCGCGGCGCGTGGCGGCCGGCCATCGAGTTCCTGGCCGAGGCGGTGGCGGCGCAGACGGGCATCCGCGACTACCTGGACGGCGAAAAGGTGGTGCAGGCGTTCCTGGCCGCGCACTTCAGCCTGGTCGGCCACTTCCTGATCCGCTCCGAGCGGGAGCTGAACAAGGGATACGCCGACCTGCACCTCGAGCCGTTCCTCGCCCGTCATCCGGACGTCCGCTACGGCTACGTCATCGAAATCAAGTACCTGCGGCGAGGCGAGGCGGCGGACGGGGACGCGGTGGCCTCCCGGCTGCGGGAGGCGCGGGCGCAGTTGCGCGGCTACCTCGCCGACGAGGGCTTGCGCCGCCTCCGGCCGGCGGTGCGGCACGTCGGCGTGGCGCTGGTGTTCCACGGCTGGGAACTGGCGGCCTGCGAGGCCGTCGGCGACGAGGACGCCGGCGGCTGATCGACGTTCCCCGCCCGTCGATGGCTCGCGGATGCTCCACGGAAGCGCCGGCGTCAGACCCGTTCCACCGCGAACGCCGTGACGTTGCGCGTCTTGCGGCTGAACTCCACCCCGATCAGATGGATCGGCGCCGCCGAGGCGCGGTACTTGTCCGCGTAGCCGCGCGCCTTCAGTTGCGCCAGCGCCGCGCCCTCGCCCGCCTGCTCCACCACCTTGAACTCGAACAGATAAGCCGCGCCCCCGAACCGCACCGCCATGTCCGCCCGTCCCCGGCTGTTCGCATCCTCCACCACGACGTCGAAACCCGCCGCCGCGAAGTACGAATAGAACACGCTGGCGTAGTAACCCTCGTAACCGGCGATGGCGTTGTTCGTGTGCCACTCGTACGGGATGCTCGCGAAGAACGCCTGGAACAACGCCTCGAGCCCCGCGATGTCGCCGGCCTCCAGCAAATCGTACAGGCGGTCGCTGTTGACGGCCTGGCGCGCGCCGTCCCGCACCAGGCGGCGCAGCAGGCTTTCGTTCAGGCTCTGCCGCACCTCCCGGTTCGGATACCCCAGGCGATAGCGGCGCACGCCGCCCCGGTCCCGCACGTCCCGGATCGTCAGATAGCCGGTCTGGAACAGCAGCGCCTCGGTGGCGATGGCCCCCACGTCGAACGACGAGAGCAGTTCGCCGCTCGTCGGCATCCCGTCCAGCGACAACGAACTGACCCGGCGCCGGAACAGCGTCTCCACCAGAAACGTCGGCGTCCCGCTCTCGAACCAGTGCGCCTCGAACGCGCGCCGCCGGAACAGCAGCAGGATGTCGAACGGGTTGTAGACCCGTTCGTCCCCCAGCCAGTTGTAGCCGTTGTACCAGTCGCGGATCCGCTCCCGGTCCAGACCCGCGAGCTCCGGCGCGAACACCCTGTCCAGATCCCCCTCGGTATAGCCGCAGACGGCCGCGTAGCGTGGATCCAGCGTGAGGTCGACGAGGTTGTCGAGGCCGGAGAACACGCTCACCTTCGAGAACCTGCTGACGCCGGTGAGGAAGGTGAAGCGGACGTGCGCGTCGGCGGACTTGATCGTCGAATACAGCCCCCGCAGGTAGTCGCGGTTGGCGCGCGCCACCTCCGGCGCCTCCAGCGCGTCCAGGATCGGCTTGTCGTACTCGTCGACCAGCACCGCCACCCGCCGGCCCGTCTTCGCGTGCAGCGCGCGCAGCAGACCGCGGAACCGCTCGGGCGCCGTGTCGTGCTCCACGACGACCCCCGCGTCCCGCCCCGCGGCGGCCAGTTGCGCCATCGCGCTGGTATGCACGTACCCCGGTTCGCCGAAGTGACCGGCGCCGAAGTCGAGCCGCACCACCGGATGCCGCACCGACCAGTCCCACCGGCCATGGACGCGCAGCCCCGCGAACAGCGGCTCGCTGCCCTCGAACAGCTCCTTCAGCGTGTCCAGCAGCAGACTCTTGCCGAAGCGCCGCGGGCGCGACAGGAAGTAATGCGTCCCCTCGTCCAGCAGCCGGGCGATGAAGCCGGTCTTGTCGACGTAGTAGCAGTTCTCCTCGCGCAGCTTGCGGAAGGTCTGCAGGCCGATCGGGAGCCGGCGGCGGCTCCTCCTTGTCCCCCTCCCCTCCATGACGCCCCTGCTCAGCCCAACCTGCCCAACGCCCACGGCAAGACGACGAACAACGCCCCAACCACGACACCGGACGCAACCGAAACACGAATGCTGCACCTCGAAACCACATGGAGCGCGCAGCACTGCCACCCGACGACGAGCAGGCCGAGGTAGCCGAACATCGCGTCTATCGCGTTCCGATACTGCAGCAATCGCGGATCGTTCATCGCTTCGACGACTTCGATGAACCACTCCATGCCGCCGCCATAGGGAATGCACTCGAAGCCCGCGCGATCATCGATCGTGCTGTACAGGTAAAAGACGACGAGCGTCACCACGCCCGGCGGCAAGGAAATCCAATACGACAGCGAAAGGAACTTCAACAGCCGTCCACGTGACTGTTCCTCGTCGCCCGCAACCACGGCGACGACACAAAAGAGGGCAAAGACGACACACGCTACGAGCAGCACGAACACGAAGTCCATGAGGCCGATGACCGCAAGCACGTGCGCGGGAACGCTGCACGTGATCTTGCTGATGTGCACGCCGCCCATCGCCGCTCCCAGCGCGCCGGCCGCGACGAGAGGAACCGCGGCGCGCGCACGACCGCACTCCGCGGTGCGGAAGTACCGTACCGGCGTGATCAGCAACGCGAAGAAGTCCCTCATTACTCCTTCTCGTTCAGGTATCGCCGTATGTCGTGTCGTATGTCGTCAAGGGGCGACACCCTCTTGTCGCCGCGCATCGCTCGGACAAATCCATCGACGATCCAGTAGATCATACCTATGCCCATTGTCAGCATCAAGAAGACAATGAACGCACGGGTGAGCCACCAAATCACGTCTTCAAACATCCCTCACCTTCTCTCTTCCTTTTCCCGAAGGATACGTTCGCCGTACTCGATATCGCACTTCTTTCACCTCCACCGACGACATGCCTGTTGGCAGCGACGAGGCGGTAGTCAGCATCCAGCAACCTCTTCGGGAAACGCCCGATCAGCCACCCTACACCTTGCCAGAACACATTGTCAAGAATGGTTATTTCATATACTGAACGCACGGGATACAGCGCCGCTCGATGCGGCGGGGGACTCACGCCCGGGTTCACGAGCGTCGGCGGCGCGACCCCGGCCCGCGGCGGGCGGCCGAGGCTGCTATCATGCGGCGCACACGATGTCCTCCCCCCCGATTCGCAAGGTCGTCTTCCCCGCGGCGGGCCTCGGGACCCGCATCCTGCCGGCGACCGCGGTGCTGCCCAAGGAGCTGCTGCCGATCGTCGACAAGCCGGTCATCCAGTACGGCGTCGAGGAGGCGGCGGCGGCCGGCCTGTCGCAGGTCGTGCTCGTGAACAGCCCCGGCAAACGGATAATCGAGGCGCACTTCGGGCGGCACGCGGCCCTCGAAGACGCGCTCGCGCGGCGCGGGAAGTCGGCCCTGCTCGACGGCCTGCGCGCGCTCGCGGCGGGCATCGAGCTGTCGACGGTGTTCCAGGACGAGCCGCTGGGCCTGGGCCACGCGGTGCTGGTGAGCCGCGAGGCGGTCGGCGACGAGCCGTTCGCGGTGGTGCTGAGCGACGACGTGATCGACGCCGACCCGCCCGCCCTCGCCCAGATGCTGGCGGTGCGCGCGCGGTTCGACGGCCCCGTCCTGCTGGTGGAGCGCGTGCCCCGCGAAGCGGTCTCCCGCTACGGCGTCATCGCCGGCGACGCGCTGGGCGGCGGCGTCCACCGGGTGACCGACCTCGTCGAGAAGCCCGCCCCGGAAGACGCGCCGTCGGACCTCGCCATCGTCGGGCGGTACCTGCTGACGCCCGACGTCTATCCGGCGCTGGAGCGGACGGCGCGCGGCCGGGGCGGCGAGATCCAGTTGACCGACGGGCTGCGCCGCCTCCTCGCCCAGCGCCCGATCCACGCGGTGGAGCTCGACGGGGTGCGCCACGACGCGGGGAACAAGCCCGGCTACCTGCGCGCCATCCTCCATTTCGCGCGGAAGCACCCCGAACTGCGCGGCGTGTTGCGGGAACCGACGGCCGACGAAACGCGGGGCGGTGACTGACGGACGGGCGGGCAGGGTGCGGGGCGGCCGGGACGTCGCCGGCGACGCGGGACCTGGCGCCGACGCAACGGCCGACGGGGCGCGGGGCGGCGACTGACGGACCGGGGCAGGGTGCGGGGCGGCCGGGACGTCGCCAGCGACGCGGGACCCGGCGCCGACGCGAACGCCGCCACGGGTGCGCGGCGCGACGAGCCGGCCGCCGCCGATTGAACACCCGTCCGCCGACCGCGCCGCGCGTCAGGACGAGGAACCGGCGCCGGAGGAGGCCGGGCCGGCGGTCTTCTTCGACGAGGAACCGGCGGCATCGGACGCGTTCTTCGAATCGCCCGACTTTTTCGCGTCCTTCCTGTCCGGCTTCTTGTCCTTGTCCGGCTTCGCCGCGCCGTCGGACGCCGCGTCGGTCTTCGACTCGGCGCCGTCGGGCGCCTCCTTCCGGTCCTGCCGGGCGTAGTCGGTCACGTACCAGCCCGTGCCCTTGAACTGGATGGCCGGCGACGACACCAGCTTGCGCACCGCGCCGCCGCATCGGGGACAGGACGCGGGGGGCGGATCGGAGAACTTCTGGATCAGCTCGAAGCGGTGCGCGCAGGCGTCGCACTGGTATTCGTAGAGTGGCATGGGTTCCTGTATCCCGGACGCGCCGTCTCCCGGACCCGCGAATCAGTCGAGCAGGTCGTCGCCGGTGTCGCCGAGGAACAGCATCCGATGCAGCCAGAGCGGGACCGAGCCCTGCCCCAGCAGCCGGTCGTGGAACGACTTCAGCGAGAACGACGAACCCTCGCGGGCCTCCAGATCGTCCCGCAGCTTCGACAGCATCAACTGGCCGACCGAGCACAGCGCGTAGTCGGGGTCGAACGTGCCCCGCTCCGCCTCGCGCCGGGCGGCGCCTTCTTCGAGACAGGCCTCGTCGCGGAAGAACCGGACCCCCTGCTCGACCGACAGGTCGTCGGCGTGGAGGCGGATGCCCACCACCAGCCGGGCCAGCCGCAGCAGCTTCCCGGCGATCTGCCCCAGCGCCATCGCGTCGTCGCCCCGGGCCAGACCGGCTTCCATCACCATGTGCCCGGCATAGTGGCCCCAGCCCTCGACGAACGAGACGGGCGCGAACAGCAGCGACTTGCGCAGCGGCCTCCGGACGCGGCGCTGGTGCAGGAAGTGCAGATGGCGGCCCGGATACGCTTCCTGCGCCGACACCGACCAGAGCGTCGCCACGTTCAGGTCGCGCAGATGCGCTTCCCGGCGTTCCGCCGGCCAGGCCGGATCGACGTCGGTCACGTAGTAGCAGGAAGACAGCGTCTTCGGCTCGAACGGCCCCGGGAGCCAGACGCCGGCCGGGGTCAGGCGCAGGAAACCGGGGGTCGACGCCACGACGATCGACCGTCCGTCGGGCACGGTCACCAGGTTGTTCCGTTCGATGAACGCCACCAGATCGTCGAGCTGGCCGCGCACCGTCGCCGCCAGCGTCCCCGGTTCGGGGTGGCGCTCGCGGACCTGGCGCCAGACGTCGGCCGGCTCGGCCTTCGCGTCGATGCGGGCCGCCGTTTCGCAGAAGCGGCTGCGCTGGCGGGCGAGCTCGCGCTCGGCGATCGAAAGCAGCCGTTCGGCCCCGAGGCCGATCCCCTCGCGGTGGCGCAGGCGGCCGTCGAAGCGCTCCCGGCCCAGCCGGAACGTCGCGCGGCTCCGGGGGGCGACGGCGCCGCGCAGATGCCCGGTGTAGCGGTTGACGGCCTCCGCGGCCGCGGTGGCCGCGTCGGCGAGGTCGCCGAGCAGGTGCAGGTCTTCGAGCCGCCGGAAGGCCCGCGGCAGGTCGCGTTCGATGAACGTGACCACGCCGTCGAACGTCTCCGCCCCGGTCTTGACGAAGATGCCCGGAGGGTCGTCCACGTTGGCGGCGGCCGCTTCCAGGAACCGCGGCGTCTGCCGCAGCTTGGACACCACGCGGCGGGCCCGCTCCTCGACCGGCGCATGGTCGAACAGGGCCTGCCCGGCCAGCGACGCGGACAGCAGGTCGGCGTAGTGCCGCGGGTCGCGCTCCCACGGCCGCACCTCCTCCAGCTCGAAGAGCCGGCCGCGGACGTGGTCGGCCAGCATGCGCCGTTCGAGCTGCTCCTCGGCCGTCAGGCTGCGGGCGGCGATGCGGTCGAGACGCCGCGCGAACCCTCCGAGCTCGCGCGCCTGCGTGTCGATGGCGCCGCGGGACAGGTCGTCGAGACGGTCGTCGTGGGCGTGCATCCCGTCGCCGGACGCGGCGGTGGGAGCGTTCTCGTAGAGAAACTCCAGATACTCGTCGATAAAGTGCGACAGCGGTTCCGAAGTGTGCATGAGTGTCGGCGCGAGTCCTGCGTGGCCGGACGATGCCGCCGGACTCGGGCGGGCCGGCGGCGACCCCTGAATGTTACAATACCGCACGTCGGCATCGACTCCCCCGCCCCCCGGCCGCCGGCGAGGGCCCCGCCGCCCGCGTGCGATGCGACGCGGGGGTTCCCGCGGCAGGCCGCTGGCCGTGAATCCGGCATGCCCGGTACGCTCTATCTCGTCGCGACCCCCATCGGCAATCTCGAGGACGTCACGTTCCGGGCGGTCCGCATCCTGAAGGAAGTGCCGCTGATCGCGGCCGAAGACACGCGCCGGACGGCCGGGCTGCTGCGGCGCTACGGCATCGCGACGCCCGCCACCAGCCTGCACGACCACAACGAGCGCCGGCGGACGCCCGGCCTCGTCAGGCGCCTGCTCGCCGGCGACTCGATCGCCCTGCTGTCGGACGCGGGGACTCCGCTGGTCTCGGACCCGGGGTTCAACCTCGTGCGTCAATCCCTTGACGCCGGGGTCCGCGTCACCGCCCTCCCCGGACCCTCGGCGGTCACCGCCGCCCTCGTCTCCTGCGGCGCCCCGGCCCACGGCTTCACCTTCCTCGGCTTCCCGCCCCGCGGGTCGAGCGACCGGCGGAGATGGTGCGACGCGCTGGCCCGCGAGCCCCGGACCCTCGTGTTCTTCGAGGCCCCGCACCGTCTCGTCGCCACCCTCGGGCTGCTCGAAGAGCGCCTCGGCGCGCGGACCGTGGCGCTGTGCCGGGAACTCACCAAGCTGCACGAGAGCGTCCTCGTCGGCTCGGTGTCGTCGCTGCTCCGGTCGGTCGGGACGCCGCGCGGCGAATGCACCTGCGTCGTCTGGCCCGCCGGCGCGGGCGCCGGCGACGCGCCTCCGCCTCCCGAGGGACGGGCGCTGCTCGACGAGCTCGACCGGACGGCGGGCGGGGAGTCGCGACGCGACGCGGTCCGGACGCTGGCCGGCAGGTACGGCCTCACCGCGCGGGCGATGTACCGGGCGATCGAGGCCGCCAGGCGCGAATGAACACGAACCGGCCCGCCGCGGGCCGGTTCGATTACACTGGAGACCGGTGCCGAACCACGTCATCATCCTCGCCGCCGGCCGCGGCACGCGCATGCGGTCGGCCCGGCCCAAGGTGCTGCACCCCCTCGCCGGCCTGCCCCTGATCGAGCACGTCGCGCGCGCGGCCGACCGCCTGCGGCCGGTGCGCACCGGCGTCGTGGTCGGCCACCAGGCGGAACGCGTCGAGGCGGCCCTGGCGCACCGCCCCCTGGCCTTCGTCCGCCAGGACGAGCAGCGCGGCACGGGGCACGCGCTGCTGCAGGCGGCGCCGCTCTTCGAGGGGCGGGAAGGGACCCTCGTGGTGCTGTCGGGCGACGTGCCGCTGATCCGGCCCGACACCCTGGAGCGCCTCGTCCGCGCCCACGAGGACGCGAACGCGGCCATCACGGTGCTGACCGCGGCCGTGCCCCGCCCGTACGGCTACGGGCGCATCGTCCGGGCCGACGGACGCCTCGTCCGCATCGTCGAAGAACGCGACGCCTCGGCGTCGCAGCGGAGGCTGAAGGAGATCAACGGCGGCGTCTACGCCCTCGACCTCCCGCCGCTCTTCGACGCGATCCGGGAGATCCCGGCCGCCGGCGCCTCGAACGAGGTCTGCCTGCCGGACCTGGTGCGCATCTGCCGGCGGCGGCGGCGGCCGGTAGAAACGGCGGCGGTGGCGGACCCCGACGAAGTGCGCGGCGTCAACAGCCAGACGGAGCTGGCGGAGGTCAAGCGAATCGTGAGACAGACGAGGAACGAAGAGCTGATGGCGGCCGGCGTCACCATCGAGGACCCGGCGACGACCTGGGTCGACATGGACGTCACCGTCGGACCCGACACGGTCATCCACCCCGGCGTCTTCCTGCAGGGGCGCACCCGCGTCGGGGCGCGGTGCGAGCTGCACGCCGGGGTGCGCATCGTCGACTCCACGCTCGGCGACGACGTGACCGTCCGCAACCACTGCGTCATCCAGGGGGCGGCGCTGGCGCCCGGCGCCCAGGTCGGGCCGTTCGCGCATCTGCGCCCCGGGGCGGTCCTCGGGGAAGCCGCGAAGGTCGGCAACTTCGTGGAGATCAAGGAGTCGTCGCTCGGCCCCGGCTCGAAGGCCAACCACCTGAGCTACCTCGGCGACGCCACCATCGGCGACGGGGTGAACGTCGGCGCCGGCACCATCACGTGCAACTACGACGGGGAACGGAAGCACGCGACGACGGTCGGCGACCGGGTGTTCATCGGCAGCGGCGCCCAGCTCGTCGCGCCGGTCACCCTCGGCGACGACGCCTACGTCGGCGCCGGGTCGTGCGTCACCGACGACGTCCCCGCCGGCGCGCTGGCGGTGGCCCGCGGCCGGCAGGTCGTCAAGGACGGATGGAACGGGCGGCGGAAGGCCGAGCCGGGCGACGGGCCGTCCGGTTCGTGAACCCGGCATGTGCGGAATCATCGGCTACATCGGACGGAAGCCGGCCGTGCCGGTCCTCATCGAGGGGCTCCGGCGCATGGAGTACCGCGGCTACGACTCGGCGGGGGTGGCCCTGGTGCGCGGGGACACGGTCGAACTGCGGCGCAGCGCCGGCAAGCTGGACCGTCTCGTGGAGGCCATCGAGAGCGATCCGGTCGACGGCGACTACGGCCTCGGGCACACGCGGTGGGCGACGCACGGCCGGCCCACGGAAGAGAACGCCCATCCCCACCGGGACTGCACCGGGCGCTTCGTCGTCGTGCACAACGGCATCATCGAGAACCACCTGGCGCTGAAGCACGCGCTCGAGGCCGACGGACACCGGTTCGCGACCGAGACCGACACCGAGGTCGTCGCCCATCTCGTGGAGAGCGAATGGCGGGGGGACGGGCTCGAGGCGGCGGTGCGCCGGGCCCTCGCCCGGATGCGCGGCCTGTTCGCCCTGGTGCTGCTGGCCACCGACGACCCGCGGAAACTGGTGGCCGTGCGCCAGGGTCCGCCGATCCTCGTGGTCGAGGGCGACGGGGGCTGTCTCGTCGCGTCGGACGTCCCCGCGGTCCTCGCCCACAACCGCGACGTCGCGTTCCTCGGCAACGGCGAGATGGCGGTCATCACCCCCGGCGGCGTGACCTGCACCGACTTCGCGGGCGCGCCGGTCACCGTCGACACCCAGCGCATCAACTGGGACCCGGTGATGGCCGAGAAGGCCGGCTACCGGCACTTCATGCTGAAGGAGATCTTCGAGCAGCCGTGGGCGGCCCGCGAGACCGTGCTCGGGCGCACCTCGCAGGAGTCGGGCCAGGTCTTCCTCGGCGAGCTGGACATCCCGGCCGAGCGGCTCCGGGCCGTCACCCGCGTCGTCGTCGTCGCGTGCGGCACCTCCTGGCACGCCGCCCTCGTCGGCAAGTTCCTGATCGAACGGCTCGCGGGCGTGCCGGTCGAAGTGGACTACGGCTCCGAATACCGGTACCGGGACCCCATCGTCACCCCGACCACCCTCACGGTGGCCATCACGCAGTCGGGCGAGACCGCCGACACCCTGGCCGCGCTGCGCGAGGCCCGCGCCCGCGGCGCGGCGACCATCGCCATCTGCAACGTCGTCGGCAGCACCGCCACCCGCGAGGCCGCCCTCACCCTGCACACCCACGCCGGGCCGGAGATCGGGGTCGCGTCGACCAAGGCGTTCACGTCGCAGCTCGTCGCCCTGCACCTGCTGGCCCTCCACCTGGCGCAGAGCCGCGGCGCGCTGCCGCCGGAGACGGCGCGGCGCCACCTGGAGGACCTCGACCACCTGCCGCGCTGGATCGAGCAGGCGCTGCGGTGCGAGGACGCCGTGAAGACGGTGGCCCGGCGGTTCCACCAGCACCGGAGCTTCCTGTACCTCGGCCGCGGCATCAACTATCCGATCGCCCTCGAAGGGGCGCTGAAGCTGAAGGAGATCTCCTACATCCACGCCGAGGGGTACCCGGCCGGCGAGATGAAGCACGGCCCCATCGCCCTCGTCGACGAGCAGATGCCGGTCGTGACCCTGCTCCCGAACGGGTCGGTCTTCGAGAAGATGGCGTCCAGCCTGCAGCAGGTCCGGGCGCGCGGCGGCTCGATAATCGCGGTCGCCGACGACCGCCAGCAGGGCCTCGACGCCCTGATCGACGCGGGCCGGGACGCGCTCGTCACGGTGCCCGCGACCCCGCCGCTGATCACCCCGATCGTGATGGTCGTGCCGCTGCAGTTGCTGGCGTACCACATCGCCGTCCGCCGCGGCTGCGACGTCGACCAGCCCCGCAACCTCGCCAAGAGCGTGACGGTGGAGTGACCCCGAGCGGACGGCCGACGCCCGCCCCGCGCGGGCCGGACCTCGATCCCATGGACTTCCTGTCGCAGTTGAACCCGGAGCAGAAGCAGGCGGTGCTGCACACCGGCGGGCCGCTGCTGATTCTGGCCGGGGCCGGGTCGGGGAAGACCCGGGTCATCACGTGCCGCGCCGCCCGGCTGATCGCCTCCGGGCACGCCGCGCCCGGCGAGCTTCTCGCCGTCACGTTCACGAACAAGGCGGCGGAAGAGATGCGCGGGCGGGTGGAGCGGCTGGTGGACACCGGGGGCCGCCGCCCGTGGATATCCACCTTCCACGCGTTCTGCGCGCGGGTCCTGCGCCGGGAGGGCGTGCGCCGGGAAGGCGGGGGGGAACGGACCCGCGACTTCGTCATCTACGATTCGGCCGACCAGTTGCGGGTGGTCCGCGACATACTCGGCGACCTCGACGCCGACGACAAGCTGCTGCCGGCCCGGCAGGCCCTCGGCGAGATCAGCCGCGCCAAGAACCGGTTGATCGGGCCCGCGCAGTTGCGGGAGGAGGAAGAGGGCTGGAGCCGGCGGGGCGAGCTGCTCGTCAAGGTGTACGAGCGGTACCGCCGCGCCCTCGAAGCCGCCGACGCCCTCGACTTCGACGACCTCCTGCTGCGGACGAAGGAGCTGCTCGAAACCGACGAAACGGTGCGGCGCCGCTACGGCGAGCGCTTCCGGTTCGTGATGGTGGACGAGTACCAGGACACCAACGCGCCGCAGTACGCCCTCGTCCGGCTCCTGACCGGCGCGCACCGCAACCTGTGCGTCGTCGGCGACCCCGACCAGTCGATCTACAAGTGGCGCGGCGCCGACCTGCGCAACATCCTGGACTTCGAGCGGGACTTTCCCGAGGCCACGGTCGTCCGCCTCGAACGGAACTACCGCTCGACCCAGATCATTCTCGACGCGGCCGGCGCGGTCATCCGGCGGAACCCGAACCGTCCGGAGAAGCGGCTGTGGACCGACCGCGCCGGGGGCGGCCTGATCCGCTGCTTCCGGGGCGGCGACGAGCTGGAGGAGGCCGATTTCGTCACCGCGCGCGTCCGCGAGGCGCTGGCCGGCGGCGAGACCCCGGTCGGCGTGCTGTACCGGACCAACGCCCAGTCCCGCGCGCTCGAGGACGCGCTCGTGCGCGAGGGCATCGCCTACCGCATCGTCGGCAACGTCAGGTTCTACGAACGCAAGGAGATCAAGGACACGCTCGCCTATCTCCGGCTGCTGATCAATCCGGACGACGACGTGAGCCTGCGCCGGGTGATCAACACGCCGGCGCGGGGCATCGGCAGGGCGGCGATGGACACCCTCGAGGGGCTGGCGGCCGCCCCGGCCGGCGCGGGGCCGCTCTTCGCGGGAAACGCGGGCGGCGCCGCGCCGCCCGACTCGCTGTGGCGGCGGCTGAACCGGGCGGTGGACGGCGCGGCGGCGCCCTCGCGCGCCGCCGCCGCCCTGCGGCGGTTCCGGGACCTGGTCGACGGCCTCGCCGCCGAGCGCCTCACCGAGGCCGCGGCGCGCGCCCCGGTCTCCGACGTCCTCGACAAGCTGCTCGACCGGAGCGGCTATCTGGAGGACCTCCGCGGCCGGCAGACGGAAGACGCCGACGAGCGCCTCGACAACCTGAAGGAGCTCGTCTCGGCGGCGCGCGACTACGAGATACGCGAACCGGAAGCGTCGCTGAACGGATTCGTCGACAGGCTGTCGCTGCTGTCGGAGACCGACGAGGCGCAGGGCGCGGAGGACGCCGGCGTCTGGCTCATGAGCCTGCACGCGGCCAAGGGGCTGGAGTTCCCGACCGTGTTCATCGTGGGGCTCGAAGAGGGCCTCTTCCCCCACATGCGGTCGCGCGACGACCCCGGCGCCCTCGAGGAAGAGCGCCGGCTGTGCTACGTGGGGATGACGCGGGCCCGGAACCGGCTGGTGCTGACCAGCGCCGCCCGGCGCAGAGTCTTCGGCGAGTACCAGGCGTCGGATCCCTCGCGCTTCCTCGACGAGGTTCCGGCCGAGCTGCTGGACCCGGTGGAACCGGTCTTCTCGACGCCGGCCCCGGCCCCGACCTTCGGCCGGCCGCACCGGGGGCGGCGGCGCCGGGACCCGGACGACGCCGACGCGCGCATCCGGCCCGACTACGGCTACGCCTGGGAAGACGAGGACCAGTCGGAGATCAGCGTGGCGCCGGGGACCCGCGTGCGGCACCCCAAGTTCGGCGTAGGCACGGTCCTGTCGGCGGAGCCGCTGACCGACGACATGAAACTGACGGTCAGCTTCAGCAACTTCGGTCGCAAGACGCTCCGCGCGAAGTTCGCGAAGCTCACGCTGGCGTGAGCCGGCCGCCGGCGCCCCGCCCGGCGATGACGGCGTCGGCGGCGGTCACGGCCCTTCCGGCACGTAGATGATCTCTCCGCCGTCCAGCTGGTAGGCGATGCCGACCCGCCGGCCGCGGCGGCCCGCGGCGTCGCTCCCGGCTTCGGCCCGATAGCGGGTCACCTCGCCCGCCTCCTGCGTGATGATCTCCATCTCCGCGGTGCCGGGGTTCTTGACCATCGTGAAGTCCTCCCGCGTGAGAAACTCCGTCAACCGCCAACTGCTGACCATGGCGACCATGAGCGCCACGGCAAAGACCATGGCGACGTCGAACAGGTTCGCGACGGCGCCGAGCGGGTCGGTGTCGTCATGCAGCGCGCCGCCGATTCTCCGCCGCCGTCTCCCGCGTCTCATCCGGGCCTCCCTGTTTCGTGCGTGGACGTCCGTTCGCCGACCAGCCCGCTCACGAACTCGAGCCGGCGGGGACGCCGTCGATGGCGAACGCGCCGTCCGCTCCGGTGGTGGCCGACATCGCCGTGCCGTCCAGGACCACGAGCGCGGCCGGCAGTGGCGCGCCCCCGTCCTCGGCCACGACGAGGCCCTGGATCGAGCCGGTCTCCTCGAACCCGAAAGCGGGAACCGGAGCCAACGCGGCAGTGCTCAAGGCAAGGGCCGCGACCGCGGCCAGGCGACGAATACGCATGGAACATCTCCTCCCCCGTCCGCCGCGCATGCGCGCGCCGGCGACGGCTCCAACCGATCTCGACGACTTCGGACAGACGGCGCCTCGGTCGATCCCGGGGGGAGCGGCCGAGCCGGCGTCGACGTGCTGGAGAAGGCGTCAGACGGGTGGACCGCGCGTCGCCGGGTTGGCGAGCGCGGCGGCGCGGCCGGTCTGCCGGCAGATCGGCGCGGCGGCGCAGGCCGGCGTGTGATCCGGCGGCGGGACGGGCGCCGCCGGCACCGTTGCGGGGGAGTGTCGAAGGCAGCAGATTACGCAGTGGTGATCGTCGCCGCCGGAACGTCCGTCGTCGTGCCCGTGCGAAACCGAACCGGCCGCCGCTGCCAGGGCGCACGCCAGCAGCAGCGCCGCGAGAGCGGTCGGCCGGCTCGGCTTCGTCATGGTTCCGGAGTGTCGATCGTCGTCTGTCTCGGGACAGGCGTTTGCGTACCGATCAGTCGAGATCGACGATGGTGATCGCGTTCCAGTTGTTCATCGGGATGAGCAGCCGGTTCCGCTTCGAGTCGTAGGCCATCGAGGCGGCGCTCGGGATGCCGGACGCCACGACCTCGGCCGCCTCTCCCGGACGGATGCGCGAGACGGTGCCGATCCGGACGCTGGAGACGTACTTGGTGCCGTCGTCCAGGATCACCAGCCCGTCGTTGCCGCCGTCCACCGCGTGCTCGGTCATGACGAGCTCGCCGTCGGGCGAGAACGTGAGCACCGCGTTGTCGTTGATGTTCACCACCACGACGTTGCCGTCCGGGTCGAAGGCGACGCCGTTGGGCCGGGCGAGCGGCGCTCCCTCGACGACGACCGACGCGTCACCTTCCGGATCGATGCGGTACACCCGCCAGGTGCCGCTCTCCTCGGTCCCCGTCTGCGTGGCCCAGATGGTCCCGTCCCCGGCGACCTCGATGTCGTTGAAGCGTTGCGCGTCCTCCACGGTGACGCTGCCCCGCGGCTCGCCGCTCTCCATGTCGAACCAGCGCACGACGTTGATGTCGGCCACGTACAGCAGGCCGTTGACGATGTCGCTGCCGAGCGGGTGGTTCAGCGTCAGGCCGTTCCGGTTGACGCCGATCCACTTCAGCGTGTGGGTCGTGCCGTCGGGGTTGATCAGCGAGACGTAGCCGTCGTTCGGGATCGTGTTCTGGGCGATCCCGGCGTTGACCGCGACGTACAGGTCGCGGGCCTCGTCGTACGCCATGCTCTCCGCGAAGCGGAAGCCGCCGTAGGTCCTGGCGTTCGACGACAGGTCGAGGGGCTCGCCCGCGACGAAGGGCTGCCCGGCCGCTTGCGCGGTCTGCGCCCCGGCGGCCGCGGGAACGGCGGCGCCCGCGGCCAGCAGGGCGGCGGCCACCATCCATCGAAACGATCCGTTTCCGCAAGAACTGGACATGAGTACTCCTCCCTTTCGAGTGTTGATTCCGGGAAAGGGCGACACACCGGGCGTCTGCGCCGGCGACGGCGCCGATTCCCACCAGGTTGATTCGTGCGAGTTGCGCAGGGGTACGCGTAGCGCGGCGGCTACGCGGGCGGGCCGCGCGTCGGACCGACGCCGGGGTCCGCGGCCCGTTCGCCGGCCGGAAGAGCGGCCACGACGGCGCCGGCGACGAGGTCCGGTACCGACGTCACGGGCGCGCCGCCGGTTTCGACCCCCGGCAGGTGCAGGAGACAACAGGCGCCGCAGTACGCGTGATCGGCGGCCTGCAGGTCGGCGTCGTGCTCGTGGAGGGCAATGCCTGCCGGTGCAAGCGCGAGGACGATGAACAGTGCCGTTGCCGCGGCCCGCATCAACGACACCATCCACCTATACCAGCAAAAAAACACGCCGGAGTCAAGCGCGCGCGGCCGGCCCGCGGCGTGCTATCGTGACGGGCAGTATGTTCGACACCCACGCTGTCGCCCGCGCCCTGACCGCGGCCGCCTTCTTCACCCCCGCCCAGGCCGACGCCCTCACCGACGCGGTGCGCCAGACCGCCGAGCACGACGCCGCCGGCGCCGCCGTCGGGACGCTGGCGACGAAGGACGACGCCGAGTTCGAGCGGAGCCGGGAGCGGTCCGACACCTGGATCGCGGCGTCGCGGTTCTGATCCGCCGCGCGGGGGCGAACCGGTCCGGTCCATGGCGGCGACCCTTCCCGAACGGCCGCCGCGCGTGGGCGAGCTGGTCCACGTCCGCTCGCGCCGGTGGCTCGTCGAAGAGGTGGTCGACCCGGCCGCGCCCGGCGAGTCGCCGCGGGTGCGCCTCGCCTGCGCCGACGACGACGCCCAGGGACAGGCGCTGGAGGTCTTCTGGGACTACGAGATCGACCGGGCGATACTCGACGACGAAGGCTGGGCGGGTCTCGCCGCCCGCGGGTTCGACCCGCCGCGCCGCTTCGCCGCCTTCTTCCACACGCTGCGCTGGCACTGCACCACCGCCACCGACCCCAACCTGTTCCAGGCCCCGTTCCGGGCGGGCATCACCATCGACGCCTACCAGATGGAGCCGCTCCGCAAGGCCCTGCGGCTGCCGCGCGTCAACCTCTTCATCGCCGACGACACCGGCCTCGGCAAGACCATCGAGGCCGGCCTGATCGCGCGCGAGCTCCTGCTGCGCCGCAAGGCGCGGGTCATCGTGGCCGCCGTCCCGCCGTCGGTGCTCGAACAGTGGAAGGGGGAACTGGAAGACCGCTTCGGGCTCGTCTTCGAGATGCTCGACCGCGCCTACGTGTCGCGGATGCGCCGCGAGCGCGGGTTCGGGGTGAACCCCTGGCGCACCCACGGCCGGTTCCTCGTCTCCCACAACCTGCTGATCGATCCCGCCTACGCCGATCCGCTGCGCGAGCGGCTGGGGCCGATGCTGCCCGGCAGCCTGCTGATCCTGGACGAGGCGCACCACGCCGCGCCGTCCTCCGGCGGGCGGTACGGCATCGAGACGAAGTTCACGCGCGCCGTCCGCGACCTCTCGGAGCGCTTCGAGCACCGCCTGTTCCTCTCCGCGACCCCGCACAACGGACACTCGAACAGCTTCTCCACCCTGCTGGAGCTGCTCGACCCCTACCGCTTCACGCGCGGCGTGCGGGTGCGCGGACGGCGCGTCCTCGACGACGTGATGGTGCGGCGCCTGAAAGAGGATCTGCGCGGCATCCAGGGCGGGTTCCCGAAACGCAACGTGGTGCGGATCGAGATCGGCGGCCTGCCCGAGGACGCGCCCGAGCTCGTCCTGTCGCGCCTGCTCGACGAGTACCGCACGGTGCGCGACGAGCGGCTGGCCGGGGCCTCCGGCCGGGCGCGGGCGGCGTCCGGCCTGCTCGCCGTCGGGCTGCAGCAGCGGCTGCTCTCGTCCATCGAGGCGTTCGCGCGCAGCCTCGACACGCATCGCGCGACCGCCGAGCGCCACTGGAGGAAGCAGCAGGAGGCCGCGGGCGCCGGGGACGATCCGGAGCCGGGCGTGCGCCCGGGCGGGCCGACCGCGGGCGCCGACGGCGCGCCGGAGCCGGGCGGGCCGACCGCGGACGCCGCGCCGGACACGGCGTCCTTCCTGACGCCGCCCGACGCCGAGGACGAGCGCGCGGCGTGGACGGACGCGGAAAGCGAGGCCGAAGAGCGGGCGCAGGTCGAGGCCGTCACCCGGGCCGCCGAGGCCCACCGGCCGGCCGGCGCCGACGCGCTGCGCGCCCGCGAGCGGCGGCTTCTCGACCGCATGCGGGCGGTCGCCGAGAAGAGCCGGCACGCGCCCGACGCCAAGACGCGCCGGCTCCTCGCGTGGGTCCGCGAACACCTGTGCCCCGCGCTGCCGCCCTTCGGCCGGCGACCCGCGGCGGGCCCGGCGCCGCGCTGGCGCGACCGCCGCGTGCTGATCTTCACCGAGAACCGGGAGGGGACGAAGCGTTATCTGCGGAACGTGCTCGAACAGGCGGTCGAAGGCACCGACCGCGCCGGCGAGCGCATCGAGGTGATCGACGGCCTGACGAGCGGGGCGCGCCGCCGGGAGGTCCAGCGCCGCTTCAACACGCCGCCCGCCGACGACCCCCTGCGCATCCTCGTCGCCACCGACGCGGCCCGCGAGGGCCTGAACTTCCAGGCCCACTGCGCCGACCTCTTCCACTTCGACCTGCCCTGGAACCCGGGCCGCATCGAGCAGCGCAACGGCCGCATCGACCGCCGGCTCCAGCCCGCGGCCGAGGTCAACTGCCACTACTTCGTCCTGCCGCAACGGACGGAAGACCGGGTGCTGGAAGTGCTGGTGGCCAAGACCGGGACCATCCGGCAGGAGCTCGGCAGCCTTTCCCGGGTGATCGACGACGACGTGGAGCGCCGGCTGAAGGACGGCATCCGCCACCGGGACGCGGACGCTCTGCGGCGCGCGGTCGCGGAGGCGGACGTGGACGAGGCGCGGAAGCGGGCGGCGGCCGACGAGCTCGAGGACGCCCGCGAGCGGCGGAGCGACCTCGCCGCGCAGATCGAGCGCTGCCGCGACCTGCTCGACCGCTCGCGGCGCTGGACCGGCTTCGCGGCCGCCCCGTTCCGCGACGCCCTGTCGTGCGCGCTGGAGCTGCTCGGCGCGGCGCCGCTGGCCGAGGGCCGGGACGACGCGGGCCGCCCGGTGTGGACCTTCCCGCCCCTCGACCGGCGCGCCGCCGCCGACCCGAGCTGGACCGCGACCCTCGACTCGCTGCGCGCCCCCCGCCGCATCGACCAGAAGCTCGCCGACTGGCGCCGCGACGCGCCCGTCCGCCCCGTCGTCTTCCAAGACGCCGGCGCGCTGCGCGACGACGTGGTGCACCTGCACCTGGAGCAGCGGGTCGCGCAACGGCTGCTGGCGCGGTTCCGGGCCCAAGGCTTCGTCCACCACGATCTCTCGCGGGCCTGTCTCGCGCAGACCCGCGACTCGATCCCCCGCGTGGTCCTCCTGGGCCGCCTGTGCCTCTACGGCCGGGGCGCGGAGCGCCTGCACGAGGAGCTGGTGCCGGTGGCGGCGCGGTGGATCGATCCGGCGCGGCGGACGGGGCCGCTCGCGGTCTATGCGCGCGAAGCCGAGACCCGCACCCTGGCCCTGCTCGACGAATCGCTCGGCCGCGGCGGCGGCGCGCCCGACGCGGCCGTCCAGCGCCGGCTGCTGGACGCGGCGCCCCGCGACGTCGCCGAGCTGCGCCCGCGCCTCGAACCCCGCGCCGCCGAGTTCGCGGCGGCGGCCGAACGGCGCCTCGCCGAGCGGGGCGCCCGCGAGGGCCGGGACCTGCGGGACACGCTGCGGCGGCAGCGGGAACAGGTGGTGGCGGCGCTGGCGCGGCGCGAGGCGGAGTTCGAGCAGCTCGCCCTCGCGTTCGCCCGCGACGAGACGCGGCAGCTCGAAGCCGACATGCGCCACTGGCGCCGGCGTCTCGACCGCTTCGAGCAGGACCTGGAACGCGAGCCGGCGCGGGTCCGCGAGTTCTACGAGGTCCGCGCCCGGCGCGTCGAGCCGGTCGGGCTCGTGTACCTGTGGCCGGAGACGAACTGACGCCGGGCAGGGGCGGACCGGCGGTGGTCCGACGCGGCGGCGGCGCGGGACGTTCCGGCGGGTTGCGGCGGACCCGCCGGAGCGTCGTGTCAGGCTAAATTGCTAAGCTGGTTGGCCGGCCAGAACGGAGTGATCGACATGCAGATGAACGTCCATGCCGCCAAGTCGCAGCTCTCGAAGCTCATCGCCGCCGCCGAAGCCGGAGAGGATGTGGTCATCGCCCGCAAGGGCCGGCCCGCCGTCAGACTGGTGCCGGTCGTCACGGAAGTGCCGATGGACGACGAAGCACCGATGGACGACGAAGCAGACGGCCGCCCCGTGTTCGGCATCGACGAGGGACGCTTCGCCGTTCCCGACGATTTCGACGATCCGCTGGACGAGGCGCTGCTGCGTGCATTCGAAGGGCGCGAACGACGCGCGTGAGTTCCCTCGAACACCCGACGGAAGGCGATCGACATGCAGATGAACGTCCCTGCCGCCAAGTCGCAGCTCTCGAAGCTCATCGCCGCCGCCGAAGCCGGAGAGGACGTGGTCATCGCCCGCAAGGGCCGGCCCGCCGTCAGACTGGTGCCGATCCGGAACACCGGATTCGAGTTCGACACCCTCCGGCATCTCGTCACCGAGGCGCCCGATTTCGACGAACCGATGAGCGAAGACGAACTGGCGCTGTGGGAAGGCGGATCGTGAAGGCGGTCATTCTCGACACGCATGCCTGGATCCGGTCGTTGACGGCCGCGCATCGGCTGACCGATGCCGCGCGGACGGCCACGGCGACCGCGCATGCGGTCCACGTCAGTCCGATCAGCCGGCTGGAAGTCGCCCAGAAGGTGCGTACAGGGAAGTGGCCGGAAGTGCGCCCGCGCCTGGCCGCGCTCGCGGCCGACGGCCAGACCCGCACCGCGCCCTTTTCCCGCTCGGTGGCCCTTCTGGCGGGATCGATGGACCAGGCGCATCGGGATCCGTTCGATCGCATCATCGCGGCGACGGCGGTCGAACTCCAGTGCCCGTGATCTCGAAGGACGCGGCATTCGACGGCCTCGACGGGTTGAACGGGTGGAAGGGCCGGATATGGTCGAATCCCGTCGATCTCTCGTGATCGCAGCGCCGCTCACCCCGCGTCGTGAACGCGGCCGACGAGCAGCGCCGCTCGAATGCGGCGGGGCCTTTCGCCGCGCGCTGACCGTGCGGCGGAGGCAGGGGCGGCGGAGGCAAGTAGTGAAGCCGTGGTGAAGCCCGACCCGCACGTCGCCGCCCACCTCGAATGGCTCGGGTTCGTGCGGCCCACGGGCCTCGTCGTGTCCGCGCCGGCGCTCGTGCGGGCCGGCGCGATCCTCGACCGGCGCGACGCCGAGGGGCAGCGGCGGCTGCGCGCGTGCGCCGAGGAGCGCAGCTTCCGTCCGGGTGAGCCGCCGCGGCCGTGGCTGCCCGACTTCCGCGCCTTCGCCTCGTCGGTGCTCGGCTGGAGCTTCTCGCCGCGGGGCTACGCGGGCGCCGACGCGGCGCCGATCCCACCCGAACTGGAGGCCCCGCTGCCCGGTTCCGGCGCGGTCCTGCGCCCCGACTTCGCGGTGCGGGCCGAGCCGGTGCGGAACGCGCCCGGCGCGGGGCGTCCGGGCCGGCCGGCGTTCGGGCCGGCCACCGCCCCGATCGCCCCCGCCCGCCGCGGAGCCGCGTCCGCGGCGGCGACGCCGGAGTCCGGCCGCCCGGCCCCCTGCGGCGGCGCCGGCGCCGCCGACGCGCCCGCCCCCGGCCGCTGGCAGCTTCTCGTCTCGGTCTGCGCGCCGGGCGCGGACTTCGACCGGGCGGAACGCGGCGGCCGGGGCGCCGGCGGCGGCCTCGACGCCGCGCCCCACGAGCGCATGGAGCGGCTGCTGCGCCACGCCGGGGTCCCCGCCGGCCTGCTCTTCAACGGCGCGGCGATCCGCCTCGTCTCCGCCCCGCGCGGCGAAAGCTCCGGCTGGCTCGACTTCCGGGTGCCGGACATGTGCCAGACCGCGGGCCGGCCCATCGCCGCCGCCCTGCGCCTGCTGCTCGGCCAGACCCGGCTCCTCGCCGTGCCGCCCCGGCAACGCCTGGCCGGGCTGCTCGAAGACAGCCGCCGGTTCCAGAACGAGGTGAGCGAGCGGCTGGCCGAACAGGTGCTGCACGCCCTCTACGAGCTGCTGCGCGGCTTCCAGGCCGCGCACGACGCCTCGCACGGAGCGCTGCTCGCCGAGCCGCTGGCCGCCAGACCCGACCACGTCTACCGCGGGCTGCTCGCCCTCGTGCTGCGCCTCGTCTTCCTGCTTTACGCCGAGCAGCGCGACCTGCTGCCGCAGGACGACACCTTCCTCGGCGCCTACGCGCTGGCCGGCCTGCACGAGCGGCTGCGCGAAGACGCGGCCCTGCACCCCGACACGCTCGACCAGCGCTACGGCGCGTACGCGCAGCTCCTCGTCCTGTTCCGCATGGTCCACGACGGCGCCCGCGCCGGCTCCATGCGCCTGCCGCCGCGCCACGGCGCCCTGTTCGACCCCGACGGCTACCGCTTCCTGGAGGGCCGCGCGGAGGCCGGCGCCCGCCAGATTCACGAGCGCGTCGAACCGCCGCTGGTGCCCGACGGCGCCATCCACCGCGTGCTCGAGCAGCTCCTCGTCCTCGACGGCGAGCGCATCTCCTACCGCGCCCTCGACGTCGAGCACATCGGCTCGGTCTACGAAACCATGATGGGCTTCCGGCTGGAGACGGCGGCCGGGCGCTCGGCCGCGATCCGGGCCGCCAAGAAGCACGGCGCGCCAGCGGCGGTGAACCTCGAGGCGCTGCTGCGCGAAGCCCCGGCCCGGCGCGCGAAGTGGCTCCGCGACCGCACCGACCGCAAGCTGACCGACCGCGTGCAGCAGGCGGTGCGGCGGGCGGAGAGCGTCGAGGCGCTGCACGCCGCCCTCGACCCGGTCATCGACCGGCGCGCCACGCCCGACCTCGTCCCCGCCGGCGCGCTGGTGCTGCAGCCGAGCGCCGAGCGGCGGCGCACCGGCCTGCACTACACGCCCCGCGCGCTCACCGAACCCATCGTGCGCACGACGCTGGAGCCGGCGGGGCCTTCTGGTTCTGGTCCCGCGTCGGCCGCTGGCGAACACGGGAAGCCGGCGGCGGGGACGACACAAGAACCCGCGGGTCCTCGCGCGCCGGATGCCGACGAATACGATGAGTCGGTGGCGGAAACGACATGGGAGCCTGCGGGTCCCGCCGTTCGCGCGCCGGCCGATGGCGAACACGGGGAACCGGCGATGGGGACGACGCCGGAACCGGCGGGTCCCGCCGTCCGCGTGCCGGGCGCCGGCGAACACGCGAGGCCGGTGGCCGGGACGGCGCTCGAACCGATCCTGGGCCGGCTGCGCGACGCGCGGGGCCGCCCGCCCCGGCCCGAGCGCATCCTCGACCTCAAGGTCTGCGACCCCGCGATGGGTTCCGGCGCTTTCCTCGTCCAGGCCTGCCGGCAGCTCGGCGACGCGCTGGTCGAATCGTGGCGGGCGCACGACGCCGCGCCCGACGTCCCGCCCGACGAGGATGAAACGACCTTCGCCCGCCGCCTCGTCGCCCAACGCTGCCTCTACGGCGTGGACCGCAACCCGGTGGCGGTGGACCTCGCGAAGCTCTCGCTCTGGCTCGTCACCCTGGCGCGCGACCACCCGCTCACGTTCCTCGACCACGCCCTGCGGCACGGCGACTCGCTGGTCGGCCTCACCCGGAAGCAGATCGAGGCGTTCCACTGGAAGGGCGGCGCCCGGCAGTTCCAGGCCGGATTCGAGACCATGCGCGTGCGCGAGCACCTGGCGCAGATCGCCGCGCTCCGCGAACGCATCCGCGACGCCGGCGAGGAGGTCCCGGACGAGCAGCGGCGCCTCTGGTGGCGCGACGCCCGCGACGCGCTCGCCGCCGCCGGCGTCTTCGGCGATCTGGTCCTGGCCGGATTCTTCGAGAAGGCGAAGCCGAAAGAGCGCGAGGCCCTGCGCCGGCAGCTCGCCGACGCCGTCGTGCGCGGCGAGACGCACCGCTACCGAAGCTGGCTCGCCGAGCTGCGGGACGGCAATCCGGCCCTCGCCCCGTTCCACTGGGAAATCGAGTTCCCGGAGGTCTTCGAACGCGAGAACCCCGGCTTCGACGCCGTCGTCGGCAACCCGCCGTTCGCGGGGAAGAACACCGTGGCCGCGGCCAACGTCGCCCACTACCCTGACTGGCTGAAGCAGGCGCATCCCGAGAGCCACGGCAACGCCGACCAGGTGGCGCACTTCTTCCGCCGCGCCTTCGATCTCGTCCGCCGCGGCGGCGCCTTCGGCCTCATCGCCACCAACACCATCGCCCAGGGCGACACCCGCTCGACCGGCCTGCGCTGGATCTGCGAGCACGGCGGCGCAATCTACTCCGCACAACGACGGGTCAAGTGGCCCGGCCTCGCCGCCGTGGTGGTGAGCGTGCTGCACGTCCGCAAGGGCGTTGCGCCCGCCGCGCCCCTGCTCGACGGCGCGCCGGTCGAACGGATCACCGCGTTCCTCTTCCACCGCGGCGGCCACGGCGATCCCGCGCGGCTGGCCGCAAACGCCGGCAAGAGCTTCGTCGGCAGCTACGTGCTCGGCATGGGCTTCACCTTCGACGACACCGACACGAAGGGCATCGCCTCGCCCCTTGCCGAGATGTGCAGGCTGATCGAAGAGAACCCGCGCAATCTGGAGGTGATCTTCCCCTACGTCGGCGGCGAGGAGGTGAACACCGACCCGACCCACGCGCACCACCGCTACGTCATCAACTTCCGCGACTGGCCGTTGCGCCGGGAGGATGTCGGGGAGTCGTGGGCGGACGCCGACGACGAGCGGCGCCGGGAACTGCGACGGCACGCGGTAGTGCCGCTCGACTACCCGGAGCCAGTGGCGGCGGACTGGCCGGAGTTGCTGGCGATCGTGGAGGAGCGGGTGAAGCCGGAGCGCGCCCACCTGACCACGAACGCGGTAGGACGGAAACGCGCGACGTTCTGGTGGCAGTACGGCTCACTTGCGAAGGAGCTATACGCTGCCGCCGGAGGCACCGAACGAGTACTGGCGGTCTCTCGCGTCGGTCAGCAGGCCGCCTTCGCGTTTCTGCCGAATGACACGGTGTACGCCGAAACGACGATCGTCTTCCCGCTGACGACCCACGCCGCCTTCTGCGCCCTCCAGTCCCGCGTGCACGAAATCTGGGCGCGCTTCTTCGGCTCGTCCATGAAGGACGACCTCCGCTACACCCCGTCCGACTGCTTCGAGACCTTTCCCTTCCCCGAACACTGGGAAACCCATCCCGCCCTCGAAGCCGCCGGCAGGGAGTACCACGACTTCCGCGCCGCCCTCCTGGTCCGCAACGGCGAAGGGCTGACCCGGACGTACAACCGCTTCCACGACCCCGACGAGAACGCCTCCGACGTCGTCCGGCTCCGCACTCTGCACGCCGCCCTGGACCGCGCCGTACTCGACGCCTACGGCTGGCTCGACGTCCCGACCGACTGCGACTTTCTGCTCGACTACGCGATCGAGGAGGAGACGTGGGGCGCCAGGAAGAAGAAGCCGTACCGCTACCGCTGGCCCGACGCCGTCCGCGACGAAGTGCTCGCGCGGCTGCTGGAGCTGAACGCCGAGCGGGCCGCGGAGGAGGTGCGCTCCGGCGTCGCGAACCGCGCCAAGCTCCCCGGCAACTCCAGGCAACGGCCGCAACCGCGCAACGCGCAACGCCACTCGCGACCGGCGGTTGAACCGCGCGGTCTCTGGGGCGATAATGCCCCATTATGAACCCGACCCGGGAGCCAGCGCCGGTGGACAGGAAGATTAAGCACCTGGAGTTCATCCAGGGCGTGATCAACCGCCTCGCGTCCGACTCGTTTCGGTTGAAGGGCTGGTCCGTAGTCCTCGTCTCCGCGCTGTTCGTCCTGTCCGCGCGCGAGGGCCGACCGGAGCTCGTCTCGACGGCGTTCGTCCCGGTACTCGTCTTCTGGGGTCTCGACGGCTACTACCTGTGGCAGGAGCGCCTGTTCCGCGCCCTGTACGATCACGTGCGGGTTCTGGCGGAAGACAAAATCGACCTCTCGATGGACGTCCGCGCCGTCGGGACCGACCGCGCACCAACTTGGCTCGGGGCAACCTTCTCCCGAACCCTGCTTTCCTTCTACGCCGCACTGGCTGTCGCCGCCGTCGGTCTGGCGCTGGCCATTGGCTGAATCGCAAAAGGATAACGACAATGGCTCGCAGAGTTTTCTTCAGCTTCGAGTACGAACACGACGTATCTCGCGCAATGGTCGTCCGCAATAGCTGGGTGACGCAAGGAAAGAAGCGGCCGGATTCGTGGATTCCGCGGACTTCGAGGAAGTCAAGAAGGGCGGCGATGCGGCCATAAGGAAATGGATCCGGGAGCAGTTGAACGGTACCTCGGTTACCGTGGTGTTGGTCGGATCCCACACATGCTCCAGCGAATACGTCCGATACGAAATCGAACAAAGCAAGAAGCAAGATAATGGCCTGCTCGGGATCGACATCAGCAAGATCAGGGATCTCGCTGGAAATACGACCGACCGTTGTGGCAAGATACCGAGCGGCTATTCGTTCTACCAGTGGAAAAAGGACGACGGTTACCACAACATGGGCGACTGGATAGAAGATGCCGCCCGGACCGCGGGCCGCTGACGAAAATCGGAACTCGTCGATTTCGAACGTGGTCGAGTAGCTGCCCATGGCGAACGGCAGGCTGTTGAGACAGCTCATCCGGTCCGGTGCGGAAGGCGATCTCGACGCCTTCCGCACCGTGGCGCAGGAGGTGGTCGCCGACGAACGGCAGAAACAGCACCACGTGCTCGCGAACGATCTGGAGACCATCTTGTACGGCCGCGCCCGCACACCGTCCTCGCCAGCGCTGCGAAACCTGGCCGAGATCATCCCGGAGGACCGCGAGCGCGGCATTCCCCTGCTTTCCGTGCGCGAACCCGTCCGCCGTCTCGAAGACGTCGTGTTGTCGCGCGAAAACCTGTCGCTGGTCAAGGGGATTCTCCGGGAGCACAACCGCGAGGAAGTGCTGAAGGCGCACGGGTTGCGGCCAAGCGATCGCATCCTGCTCTGCGGGCCGCCCGGCTGCGGCAAGACGCTGACGGCCGAGGTCATCGCCAGCGAGCTCGGCAGGCCCTTCGCCGTCGTTCGCACCGACAGCGCCGTTTCGTCCTTCCTCGGCGAGACGGCGGCCAACCTCCGCAAGGTGTTCGACTTCGCCGAAACCACCCCCATGGTCATGCTCTTCGACGAATTCGACGCCTTGGGGAAGGAACGCGAGGACGCCTCCGAACACGGCGAGCTCCGCCGCGTCGTGAACGCCGTCCTCCAGATGCTCGACGCCTACGACGGGCGCAGCCTCGTCATCGCCGCCACCAACCACGAGGGGATGCTCGACTCCGCCGTCTGGCGGCGCTTCGAAGAAGTGCTGTGCCTGAAGCCGCCGACCCGATCGCAACTCTGTCGCCTGCTCGCCTTGAAGCTGCGCGGCGTCCGCCGCGACTTCGACGTCGAAGAGATCGTCGAGCGGGACATGTTCAAGGGAGCGACCCATGCCGACGTCGAGCGCATCGTGCGGCGGGCGTTGAAGGAAATGATCATCAGGGGCGGCGAGCCGCGGCTGAACGTCGATCACCTCGAAACGGCGCGACGCCGCGAAAGCGCAAGAAGACACCGAGCGACGAGCCGCTGAGTCCGTTGCATGGCTGAACCCGAGAACACTCACCCTCACCTGGAGTTGCGGCGGGAGGAGCCGGTCACCGAACGCCGGCCGCGGAGAGGGTTCGCTCCCGCCGAACCACCGGACGATCCCCGAAGGCATGGGGCGATCCTTGGATCCCGCCTGCGAACTGCACGGGCCGCTGAAGAAGATCTCGGCGGTTATGACGAGCGACGCCTCATCAAGATCAAGTTGAAGGAGAAGGTGTCGCCGGAGGAAGTCGCGAAGGCGGCGGACGGCATCCAGATCGTGAGCCAGGAGGAAGGGACGCTGATTCTGGCGTTCGCCGACGAGGAACAACTCGATGCTTTCGAAGCAAGGCTTGCCAGCCTCGCTGCTGGCCGCGACGTCACGTACCGGAATCTGCTTTACGCGCTTCAGGGCTTCGATCGCTGGACCCGGGACGACAGGACTGGCTGGGCGTTGAGAAACGACGGGTTTCCCGATGAGGAACCGTTCCTGATTGACGTCGAGTTGTGGCCCGTCGAGCGAGGTGGCGACCCGGCCCGGATGCGGCGCGCTTTCGAGGAACGGGTGACGACTGGCGGCGGGCAGGTTGTCGATAAGGTGTGGCAGCCTTACCTGACGCTCTATCGGATTCGATGCGCTCGGAAGCTGGCGGACGATCTGCTTCGCCACCGAGACGTTCGGTGCGTTGATCTGCCGCCACGCATCGGCCTGGAACGGGCGCTGGTTTCTACTGGCGTCCAAGACCTGGACGATGTGTCGGCCCCGCCGGCGAATGCTCCAGGGATTGTCGTTCTGGACTCGGGACTGGTTGCCGGTCATCCGCTCCTGGCGCCCGCGGTCGGCGATGCGCAGAGCTTTCGTGCCGGGGAATCGGAGTCCGACGAGCACGGACACGGGACGTTCGTGTCTGGCGTCGCTCTTTACGACGACGTCGCCCAATGTATCCGTAACCGGAGGTTCGTGCCGGAGTTGAGACTGTTCAGCGGCCGGATTCTCGATGATCGGAACGAGGGCGATCCCCGCTTGATTGAGAACCAGGTCAACGACGCAGTCAAGTATTTTGCAGACAACTACGGTTGCCGGATATTCAACCTTTCATACGGAGATGGAAACAAACCTTATCAGGGTCGACACGTGGCTGGTCTCGCCGTGACGCTGGATGCCCTGAGCAGGGAACTCGACGTGCTCTTCGTCGTTCCGACCGGGAACTACGAAGGCGACGATGATGGACCCGACTGGCGTGCCGAATATCCGCACTATCTGACCGGAGAGACTTCGACGCTGCTCGATCCGGCGCCAGCGCTGAACGCGCTTACGGTGGGCAGTCTTGCCCGCTACGAACGGGGAGTGCTGAACCAGCGATGGCCGGACGATCCTGCCTACCGTCCAGTCGCCCGATCCGATCAGCCGTCCCCGTTCACTCGACACGGACCCTCGGTGAACGACGCCATCAAACCGGACCTGGTGGATTACGGTGGGAACATGCTGGTCGATGTCCACACCGGGGACCGCCCGATGGCGGGACCGCAAGGCGTCGGCGAAATATCGACCGCGCACGACTTCGCGGCGGGACGCCTGTTTGCAGAGAAGTCGGGCACGAGCTTCGCGGCGCCACGGGTCGCCAACGCCGCCGCGCGAATCCTCGGGGAACTGCCGGACGCAAGCGTGGACCTCTGCCGCGCGCTGCTGGTCTCCCATGCCCGTACGCCAGCCGCCTGCGCCAACCTGTTCGCTGATGACGAGAATGCACTTCGCAGCGTCACGGGCTACGGGATGATTGACCGGTCGGCGCTCTATCGATCCATGGAGAACTGTGTGACGCTCTGGGCCGAGGAGTCGATAGAGGATCGCCGGCACCATTTCTACGAAGTACCGGTCCCTGATGACTTCTGGTCGGGCGGCCGGCGAGCGCGTGAAATCACCGTTGCCCTTGCCTTTCGTCCACCTGTTCGGACGACGAGGATCGACTACCGGGCGGTCGCCGTCAGCTTCAAACTCGTTCCGGCGGGATCGCTCGACGAAGTTGCGCGGTCGTTCAACGCCGCCGTTGGCAGGGACGTTGCCCCGAATGTCCAGGAACGCGCCGCCAGCCGACGAATTTCCGAGAGGGATCGGTCACACGGCACGGTCCAGGCGTCCACGTGGACGTTCACGCAACCCTCCGCGGCGATGCATCAGCGTTCCTGGTTCGTCGTGGTCACCCGTAGCGATCCCGCCTGGGGATCGAACCTGTCCTCCCAACGGGAGCGGTACGCTCTCACGGTCACTCTTTCCGATCGCGCTGCCGAACGACCTCGACTGTACACGCGAATCGAAGCCCGACTCCGCGAACGGATTCGCATGAGGGCAGGACGTTGACGGTCTTCGCCGATGCGCATCGCCGCCATCGGGATGGATGCGGAACTGCTCCCTCTCCGTGGTCGGGGAACGTCGAGCGACCGGTGACGGGGGGCGGCATGACGCTCAGCATCGACGCGGCGTGGTGTCGGAGTCCCGACGAAGCCGGCGCATCACCGGGGCCGATGGAGACCGAAGACGAGGCGACCCTGGGCCGGATCGCCGTGAACGTCGGTCGGGTCCGGTTGACGCAGGCGCTCGACGCCCGGACCATGCACGCGCACGACGGCGCGAACCTCTCGGCCTGCCGGCTGGCCGAGTGGCTGACCTGGAACTGGTGGCGTCTGCGCTGGGAACCGACGCATCAGAACGCCCGGCGCGACCGCGGTCTCGGTTGGCGACAGGCTCACGAGATGGCGAGCATCGGCGGCGGCTGGCTCTGGCCGAACGTCACGATTCGATCCGACGGACTGCGGGTCGTCCTGGACGCCGTGCCTTCGGCCGACATGGACGCCGAACCCGTGCGGTACGTCGCGAACGAGAGCGCCGTGGTCTCTACCGAGGCGTTCGAGACGGGCGTGGACGACTTCGTGAACCGCGTACTGGCGCGGCTCCGCGAGTGGTCGCTCGCCGACACGGAGCTGTTCACCGCATGGCGGGAGCTGCCGGCGGAGCGCGCCGACCCGGAATGCGCGACGTACCGGAAGGTCGAAGCGTTCCTCGGCTTCGACGTGGACGAAGCCGACCCGCGACGGGTCGAGCGGATCATCCTGGACGGCGAGGTGCTCGGAGGCAGCGCCATGTCGGAAGTGGCCGCCGACCGGTTTCTCACCGCCGGCGAGTTCCGGGACGCGGCGCGCGACCTCGGCTTCGATTCCAGCGCCGCCGACCGGCCGCCGGCGTTGGCCGACGCCTGGGCCGGCGACGGGCGCAGAGCGCCCTGGGAGGTCGGCGTCGCCGCCGCGGATGCTCTCCGGCGCCGGGAGGGACTGGGCGGCGGACCGGTGTCCGATCGCCGGCTCGCCGATCTCTGCGCCGTCGGCGAATCGGCGTTGAGCGCCGCCGCGGCCGGAACGATGGCCTTCGCGCTGCACGAGCCGCGCGCCGAGGGCCGCATCGTCCTGCGATCGAAGTGGCGGACAGGACGGCGGTTCGAGATCGCGCGGCTGCTCGGCGACAGCGTCCTGGTCGATACGCGCGACTCCCTGCGCCCCGCCACCGGCGCTTCCACCTACCGGCAGAAGATGCAGCGCGCGTTCGCCGCCGGGTTCCTGTGCCCCGTCGAGAGCCTGATCGACGCGCTGAACGACGACTTCTCGGAGGACGCGAGGGACGCCGCCGCGGAACGTTTCGGCGTCTCGCCGCTGACCGTCACCGCCGTGCTCGCGAACCACGGCTTCGTCGACCAGCGGGGCGTGCTGTCCCGGGAGGCGTGACCGGGGAGGTCAACGAAAACTGCTGGCGCACGTTGCTGTCGCCGATGAATCGCCATCCACTACGACCGAGCAATCGAGGACGAACGGCATCAGTACCGCCGCCCTTCTTCAAACATCTGCCGAACCGACAACCCGTTCAGGTGGTGTGTCCGTTGGAACTCCTTCAGGCTGTCTATCGCGGCCCGGACCGCGACGGCAGAGTGTGGCTGGAACGGCGGCATCCTTCGCCGTTTGTTCCACGGCAGCCCCATGCTCTTTTCTGTTCCAGTCGCCCACCGCCGCCGTCCGGCGTATCTCCGGTTTGCACGTGGCCAGCGTGCAGAAGCCGTGGAATGGATTCGGAGCGAACCCGTAGTCTCTCGCCACTACGTACGAATGCAGTTTCGGCATTTTGTCGTTCTTCAGCGGGAATAGCGCGGAATGGTGCGATAGCCGTGCATTGAACCATCCGGATTGAACCACGCGTCGGAATCGCCGTTGATGGCGTCGACGATGCTCTCTCCGTTCCAGCCGACGACCGCATCGCCGTGGCGCTCCAGGGCCTCCGGTTTTTCGCAATCCTGGTCGCCGCGCGCCCAGACGCCCACGATCCGCTTTCCCAGTTTGTGGGCATAGTCGATTTCCCAATCGACCCATTCGCTGTGTCTCGTCCGGTCGGAGACGTAGACCAGCAGGCAACCCGCCTGTCGGATGCGGGGAGCAAGGATCTCCGACTTGATGTACTGCTCGCTGTGCGCGTTGTTCGGGTTGTCCGCGGTCATGGAATAGTCGCGACACGACATGCCATGCCGCGCGACCAGTTTCTTGAGCTCCGCCAGACCCGCATCATCCTCGTGTCGGTGACTGATGAACACGTTTCTGATTTGTTCCGCCATTCTTCACGTTCCTTTCCTGTCTTTCCAGGTCGATCAGGTCCTCCACGCCGGCGATCTCCGCCAGCAGGCGGTTGGCGTTCTACGGCGTTGCCGATTCCCAACTCATGCGGCCTGTTCCAGCGCCCCGCGCCTGGTGCGGCGCGCCCAGCCTTCACGTTCTTTTCCGTACCCGTCGACGTCGATCCTGATGCGCGCCAGGGTGGCGCGACTCCACGGCCGGACGTGCTCGAAGACGAGGTGGTGCACGCCGGGCGTCTTGAACCGGACGTACGACACCCGCCCGGACCGCGCGCCGTAAGAGGGGTGTTCGAGATGCGGCGGCCGTTCGCCGACGACTTCGACCTCGACGTCCGCGTCGACGAGACGCCAGACGTAGCCGGCGGAGGCGTGGTCCTCGACGTGGACTGCGAACAGATCGTCGGACCCGGCCTCGATGAACGTGTCGCCGTCGGCCGCGGTGAGCGCCCACACGTCGGCCCACGAGTTCGTGATCGACCCGGCCGGCGCCAACTCCTGCTTCAGAGTCTTCACCGGCGTTTCCTGAAGTTGGCGGGCTTCGATGCTCGTGAGGACCTTCGACGTGACCAGCGCCCAGCACGCGGCCTGGTAGCTGACGCCCAGGCGCAACGACAGTTGATAGACGTTTCGGGGTTGATGAAGCTCGTCCCTGGCCCACCCATGACGCTGCGCGGACGCGAGCAGGAGGCACTTCGGAGCCAGAAGCTCGGAAGCGAACGTGTCCGCCGCCGCCTCGTGCGCGGGCCGCGACGCCGGAGCGTTTCGTCCCGCGAATCCGACCGTCTCGTCGAGGCTCGTCCGGTGTCCGAGCAGCAGATGGCCGAGTTCGTGGGCGACCGTGAACCGCTGCACCGGCAGCCCGAGTTTCGTGGTCACGATGATCCCGCGCTCTTCGTCGTTGACGGTGATGAACGCCCCCCACAGCTTGTCCAGCGGCCGGAACAGCAGGGGGACGCCGCGGTCGGCGACCGCGCCGATGACGTCGAAGCTGGTGCGTGGGCCGGGGGGCGCCGTGTCGAGCACGGTCGCGGCCTCGCTGATCGCGCGCAGTATCTCGGCGCGCCGGGTCATTGCGTTTTCCTCGATCGCAGGAACTGCGCGAAACGCAGCACTTCGTCACGGTCCGTGGCCGAGAGCTCGGTGGCGGCGCGCGCCAGCAGGCGGACCGACTCCGGCTGCGACGATTCCTGGCCGTGACCGGCGAGGCTTTCCATCGTGGTCTGGTACAGCTTGGCCAGTCGGCCGAGTTCTTCGGCGCTGACGCGCCGGGACCCGCTCTCCATGAGCGAGACCGCCGACCGCGGTACGCCGAGATGGCCGGCGACCTCCTCCTGGGAGAATCCGCGGTACTCGCGCTCTTCCTTGAGCCGTTTGCCGAGGACGCTCTGTGCCGTTTCCTGGTCGCTCATGAATCGACCTTCTGCGGAATGTGTTTCGCCGGCCCGGAAGAACCCGGCGTTGTTTCGTGGACGAGGTGCCGGATCGCGTCGTCGATGTCGGCGTATCCGCCGGCACGGATGCGCTGGACGTCGAAACGGCGGCCCTCGTGCCTCTCGAAGATAGGCGCCATCCGGGCGACGGTCTTGGAGTCGACGACAGGCATGGCCCCCCACAGATCGGCTGCCGCCGCATCGCCGCCGGAGACCTGGTCGTCCCAATCCGCCCGTTCCTCCTCCCACCACGCGCGGATATCCGCTTCCAGCCGCCTGCGGACGTCCAGGTCGCGCGGCGCCGGGCAGGGCGCGGGTTCGGACTCGATCTTGGGCAGCAGCATCGGGCGTCCGTTCGATAATCGAACACGCTATCACGGAAACGTCCGATGGTCAAACCGTTGTGGCTTGGCCGCCGGTTCGCCCACGGGACGGAACCGAGAGATCGTGCGCCGACCGCCACAGGGCGACCGACGCGATCCACGGCGGAACGGCCCTGGAACAGCGGTCATGCCGACCAGCGGGCGGCCTGTCGCTCGCGCGGTGTCCGCAATACGATCACGCTCCGCGCGCACGTCCGCGACGCTCATGTCCTGCCACCCGCTACTTGGGTGGCTGTGCATGAACGCCAAGCCCTGACCGTTCCGGATAGCTTGCCGCGTTGCTCTTGCGAGATAGCTTCCACCGAAACTGGCGTTTCCGTGCAGGTCTCTCTCTCCACGTCGAGGCAGCAATATTTCCGTGACGATGGCGGTTTCTCGTTCGGCTCCATGACTCGGTGTCCATAGACCGAAACACAAGTCCTCCTGCCGTTCTCCCTTCTGGTAATGCTGAAGCAAGTGCCGGCAGGCGCTCCTGTTCGCTTCGCCAGCGAGAACGACTTCGTGCCACATTCCAGAGCTCATATCCGTTTCCAGATCTTCGCCAAGTGCTCCATGTACGCTTTCATCCCCTTCTCGCTCACCCGATCCCAGAATGCTCCAGGGGGGCGGCTCAAGGCGATCCACTCCCTTCCCCCGAAAGTATTCTTTCCGTGATTGGCCCCATCCCTAGTATCCGATATCGGCGGACTCACGAATATCCAGTGTGGAGGCACTTCGGGATATCCGACGGCTTCGCATTGTGTCGAGATCCCTACGGTATAGGTCTCGCCCTTGAACCTTCCGGTGCGAACCGGGTATTCGAAGGTCACGACGCGTTGCGGTCCGCCGACGGTGTCGCCTTCCACGACGTCTGGAACGTATCCCAGATCCGCCAGTTCTTTCCTGATCCGTTCGTCGATCCCACCCATTCGGTTCCTCGCTCGGCGATCAGGCGACTTCCGTCTTTCCTACCGGCACCGCCAGGAACTGTTCCTGCTCGATGACGGTGATGGTTTCCTCGAAGTCGATTTCACCGCCCTCCTTCACGCGTTCGATGACGTACTCTTCGACGAATCCTTCGATGGCGTCGGCCTTCTTCGCCTTTACTATGATCTCTCGTACTTCCACCTTCCTCTTGACTTCGATCTCGACGCCGTTCACCTTGATCCGTACTCGTTCGACGGCTTGATGCTCGTCAACGCGAGCACCGAGGCCCACGTCACCGTCACCGTTTCCTGGTCCAGCAGCCACTTCGTTTTCCTCCCCTCGTCGATCTCGGCGGCCCAACTCGGGAGCCGAACTCCATCGTAGCACTGACGATCGGATGCCGATCGCCCACGTTCATTCACCGAAACTGCCGGCGCACCTCGCCGGTGCCGACGAACTGCGACAGCAGCCGGTAGTTGCCCGTTTCGTACCGGACCCGTCCGGCGACGATAGCGGGATGCACACCCGCCGCCTGCGCCAGATTGAGCACTGCCATCGGTGTCGGGCGGTCGCGGACGCCGCTGGCTTCCCACGCGGCGCGGGGAACGAGCGCCTCCTCCGCCCACTCGTCGGCCTGCGCTTCCCGCGGGTCCTGACGACCGCCGTCGAGGCGGCGCAGCGTCAGGTCGTCGACGAACACCTCTTCCCCGTCGTCGTTCATGTGCCGGCCGACGTGGGCGAGCTCGTGCAGCAGGCAGAACCAGAAATTGTCGAGACGGTCGTAGCGCAGGGTCAGCGCCACCACCGGCCGGCCGTCGCCGAGCCGGAGGGCGGCGCCGTCGAGATAGGTCTTGGGAAGATGCTCGACGATCACGAGGGGAATGCCGTTGCGGTTCAGCAATTCGCGCGCCCGCTTCGGACCGTCGGCCGAGCAGCTCAGCCGCGCTACCTGCCGGAGGAAATCGACGGTCACCGTGCCGGGCGCGCAGCCGACGCTCGGGCGGGTCTCGGCCGCGGTCGCCAACGCCTGCCAGCACCACGCCCGGAGCGCGTACGGGTCGGTCTTGGCGTTCGCGCGCAGGCTGTCGGTCCTGCGGTAGAGGGCCGCGGGGATCGCGCGTGCGCCGCCGGCCCGCGCGATCAACCCTCGGACGAGCTCTTCGGCGTGCGCCGCGGGATCCGGCACGTCCGGTATCCAGCCGCGCTTCGCCAACGCCCGGAGCGGGAACCGCGTCCACTCGATCTTCGCGGACTCATCGACCGGCGTTTCTTCCGCCCGGCGCAGCAGCACGCCGGCCGGAATGCCGAGGTGCTCGTGCAGCGCCCGCGCCATCGGCATCGTGATCGCCCGCCGGCCGGACAGGACCTCCGAGACCTTCGCGCGGCTTCCGATGAAGGGGATCAGGTCGCGCCGCTTCAGTCCCGCCTGCTCCATGCGGAACTCGATCGCGGACACCGGGTCGGGATGCCCCATCGGCTCGCGCCTTCTCTCGTAGAGCTCGACCAGGTCGACCAGCACGTCGAGCTCCCGGCCGGCCGGCGTTCCCGGTTCCGCGTCCATGATCTCGTCGATCCGGGCGAGCGCGGCCTCGTAGTCGGCGTCGGTCCGAACCGGCCGGATGTCGGTCATCGTCACACCTCCTCGACGTTCACGGCGTCGTACTCTGCGTGCGTACCGATGAACCGCACGCAGACGACGCGGCACGCGTAGTTGATCCTCACCACCAACCGGAAGGCGTTGCCCTTGACGTTGAACACCACGCGGTTGTCGCCGACGATGCTGGCGCTCCGGTACTTCGCCTTCACCGCGGTCGGCGTATCCCAGTCCTCCCGTTCGACTTCCCGGAGCCAGGCGAGAAGCGGATCCTTGGCGGCCGGGTGCCGCTCCCAGAACTCGCGGAGCCGCCTCTTCGCGATGACCCGCATCGTGAAAATATAGCAGGTCCCGTTTCGCCGTCAAGCACAACGTTCCCAAAAATGTAGCAACGGTTTGTGGGATCCGATCCCGCGCCGGCGGACGTGACCGCGGCGCACCTCCAAGGGCAGCGGGCTACGACCCGTCCGGCGGCGCCGGCGCGCGCACCCGCCGCGCGATGCCGCGGAGCATGCCGCCGAACACCAAGGCGTGGAGCGGCCAGAGGGCGTACCAGTAGAGGAGGCCCGCCACCCCCGCCGGGTCGAACTCGGCGGTCTGGCGGATGATCGACCCGCCGGCGTCTTCCGTCACCTCGAAGTCCAGCCAGGCGCGGCCCGGGACCTTCATCTCGGCGGCCAGCCGCAGGCGGCGGTCCGGCTCGCAGCGCTCCACCCGCCACCAGTCGACGGTGTCGCCGGGGGCGAGGCGCTCGGGGTCGCGCCGGCCCCGGCGGAGGCCGACGCCGCCGGCGAGCAGGTCGAGCAGGCCGCGGATGCGCCAGAGGACGTCGCCGTGGTACCAGCCGGCGGCGCCCCCGATGCGGCGGATCGGCGCGAACGCGGCCGGCGGGGGCGCCGGCACGCGAACCGTCCGGCTGTCCACGAGCCGCGCCCCGAACCGGACGCCGCCCCACGTCGGTTCCGGCCCGGACGACGACCGCGCGTCGGACCAGCGGGTCTCGGCGAACGCCCGGTCCTCGTTCCGCAGCGCCGCCGCGATCGCCGCGCGCGTGCCGACGGGACGGAGGTCGAAGGCGGTCCGGGCGGACGGGTCGCCGACGACGCTGTCGTGGCGCAGGCTGTCGATCAGCTTCCGGCCGATGCGGGCGTACACCGGGGTCACCAGGCCGAGCCACAGGCTGGACAGGCGGGGCGTCAGCACGGGCACGGCGATCAGCAGCCGCCGCAGACCGCGCTGCCGGGCGTACTCCCGCATCAGGCCGCCGTACGACACGACGTCGGCGCCGCCGATCTCGAAGGTCCGGTGGCCGTCGAGCGGAAGGTCGAGCGCCGCCCGCAGGTAGCCGAGCAGGTCGTCGACGGCGATGGGCTGGGCGCGCGCGGCGACCCACCGCGGCGTGACCATCACCGGCAGCCGTTCGGTCAGCGCGCGCACCAGCTCGAACGAGAGGCTGCCGGAGCCGATGACGATCGACGCGCGGAACTCGACGACCGGGACGCCGGCGCACCGGAGAAGGCCGCCCACCCGACGCCGGCTCCGCAGGTGCGCCGAAAGGTCCGCGCCGCCGCCCCCCAACCCGCCGAGATAGATGATGCGCCCGACGCCGGCCGCCTGCGCCGCCGCCGCGAAGTTCCGGGCGCCGGTCCGCTCCTCGGCTTCGAAGTCGCCGGCCGACCCCATCGCATGGACGAGGTAGTACGCGGCGTCCACGCCCCGCAGGGCGGCGTCCAGCGAGGCCCGGTCGAGCACGTCGCCCCGCACCACTTCGGCGGCGCGCGGCGCCCGGGCCGCAAGGTCGCCGGGGCGCCGCGCCAGGCAGCGCACGCGCCGGCCGCCGCGCGCCAGGACGCCGAGCAGCCGCCCGCCGACGTAGCCGGACGGCCCGGTCAGCAGGACGACAGGCGGCGGTCGATCCGTCCCGTCGGGCGCGCGAGCGTCCGGACGCGGTCCCTTCGCCATGCGGCTTCCGCCATTCGACTTCGATGTGGACGGTCGGTTCGGCCGGACCGGCAGGGCGCCCGTCGGCCGTGACCGCACGATAAGGAAATGCAGGGGTCCGTTCAAGTCCCTTCGGCGAAACGGCGCACGTCGGATTCGTGAGGCCGTCAGGCGGCGCGGGCGGCTGGTCGCTCCCAGTAGTCCTCGTAGCGACCGCTGATCTGGCAGCAGCGCAGTGCGATTCCTCGGCATGGTCGCCCGGCCCTGCACCCCCGATGGTCCTCCCTCACAAATCTGACGTGCACCCCGGCGAAACGGCGCACGTCGGATTCGTGAGACGAGAGCGCCCGTCGGCGCTGCCCGGGTTGTCGATTACCGTGTCGTCCTCGATCTTCAGGTCTCCGAACGTGTACGGACGCGGCGAGAACCAGCTACGCGGACGCCCCGGCGGCGGCACCTCGCTTTTGACGTGCGACCCGGCGAAGCGGCCGGCCGACCTCGCCGGCGATGCGGCGACCGGCCGGGTGATACGATGCGTGGATCGAAGCATGACCTGCCGCGGATGCGGCCCGGGTCGGAACGAACCCATGACGCGCCAGGAGACGGCGGAGGCGTGCGCAGACTCCGCGGAGGTGCGCGAGCGGCTGGCCGACGCCCTGCGCCTCGACCTGATCGGTCCGGGGGCGGGGCATGCGCTCGCGGCCGAGCGGCTGCCCGGCTGGGTGCGCCCGTCGAACTGGTATCTGACCGGGTTCCTGATTCCGTCGGGCACGGAGCCGGAGCGGCGCGCCGACGCGGACGAGGACGACGTCGTCGACGAGACGCCGGAGTCGGGCGGCCTCGCGGAAGAGTCGTCGGAAGAGCGCCGGGCCGCGCGGAAGGGCTTCCTGCCGTCGTCGATGGGGTTGAGCTTCCTCGTCGCGGGGGCGGCGGACGCGCTGGACGTGACCGTCCGCTGGGGCGACTACGAGCACGCGGAGGTCGAGGGCGCCGACGGGAAGGCGGAATCGGTCTGGCGGCGGCGGGCGCGCGAGCGGACGACGCGGGTGGCGCTGTCGCGGGGCGGCGCGCCTCGAAGCGGCGAGCGCGACGTGCCGGAGTCGGGCGGCCTCGCGCTGCACGTGGACGAGCGGCCGTTGGACACCGGCGGGCTCGCCGGCATTCCGGCGGGGACGCGGTCGGTGTCGGTCTTTCTGGTGAACCGGCGCGCGCCGGACGACCAAGAACCGGACCGCGCCTACGCCTTCCAGGCCGAGATCGAGGTCCGCGGCGGGCGGCCGTTCGTGCCCCGGCCCGACCCGCGCGGGGCGCGGGCGGTGGACTGGGACGACCGGGTGGCCGACCTCCACTACGCCGACGCTCCCGAGTACGCGGCCGGCCACGGCGTGGCGGCGGACTGGGAGGTCGCGGACGGCGCCTGCCGGACGCTGCGCACGGCGTGGATCCCCGGCGCCGACGTCGAACGGACGACGACCGCGCCGGTGCCCGGCGCCGAGCTGTCGATGGACGCGCTGGGGGCGCTGCCGGACGAGCGCGCTGCCGGGGCCGCGCTCCGGCCCCTGGTGGCGCGGTACCGCGCCTGGATCGAATCCCGGCCCGCGGCGGCGGGCGCGCCGCCGGACGCCCGGCGCGAGACCGGCTCGAAAAGCCGCGCGCCGTCCGGCCACTCGACCGACGCGACGGGCGCGGCGCCGGACGCCCGGCGCGAGACAGCGGCGAAGCTGCTGCGCCGGGCCGCTACCGCCGCGGACCGCATGGAGCGCGGCATCGGCGTGCTGGCCGCGGACGCCGACGTGCTCGACGCCTTCCGCGTGGCGAACCGCGCGGTGGCGCACGCCCTGCGGCGGCGGCTCCCGGCGCGGTTCGCCGACGAGCCGCCCCGCTGGCGCGCCTTCCAGCTCGCCTTCCTCCTGCTGAACGTCCCCGGCCTGGCGGATCCGCTCGACGCGGACCGCGAGACCGTGGACCTGCTCTTCTTCCCGACCGGGGGCGGCAAGACCGAGGCGTACCTCGGTCTCGCGGCGCTCGCGATGGTGCTGCGGAGACTGCGCAATCCCGGGCGGGACGGGCGGCAGGGCGCCGGCGTCTGCGTCGTCATGCGCTACACGCTGCGGCTGCTCACCCTCGACCAGCTCGCGCGCGCGGCCGGTCTGGTCTGCGCGCTGGAGCTGGAGCGCGCCGCCGACGCCGCGCGATACGGCGCGTGGCCGTTCGAGATCGGCCTGTGGGTCGGCCGGGCGGCGACGCCCAACGTCCTCGGCCGCAAGGGCCGCGACTCGCCGGATTCGGCGCGCGCGAAGACCCGGCGGTTCAAGGCGGACCCCGCCGGGCGGCCCGCGCCCATCCCCCTCGAAAACTGCCCCTGGTGCGGGACCCGCTTCGACGCCGACTCGTTCACCCTGCTGCCGGACGACGACCGGCCGCGGGAGTTGCGCGTCGTCTGCGCGAACTTCGAATGCGACTTCAGCGGCGGCCGGCCCCTGCCCGTCCTGGCCGTGGACGAGCCGATCTACCGCCGTCTTCCCGCGTTCCTGATCGCGACGGTGGACAAGTTCGCCGCGCTGCCGTGGGAGGCGCGCGCCGGCGCGCTGCTCGGCGGCGCGGACCGCTGCAGCGCGGCCGGCTTCCACGGCGCGGCGGAACCGCGGACGGGAGAGCGCCTGGAACGTCCGCTGCCGCCGCCGGACCTCGTCATCCAGGACGAGTTGCACCTGATCTCGGGGCCGCTGGGCACGATGGTCGGCCTGTACGAGTCGGCGCTCGACGCCCTGTGCGTGCGCGCGGCCGGCGGCGGCCGGCCGGTGCGGCCGAAGATCGTGGCGTCGACGGCCACCGCGCGCCAGGCCGGGGACCAGATCCGGGCGCTGTTCGCGCGGTCCGAAACGCGGGTCTTCCCGCCTCCCGGCCCCGGCCGCCGCGATTCCTTCTTCGCGCGCACCCGGCCCGTGGACCGCGTGCCGGGCCGGCGCTATCTCGGCGTCGCGGCGCCGGGGCGCAACCCCAAGGTGCTGATGCGCCGCGTCTGGCTGGCGCTGCTGGGCGCGGCCGAGCGGGCCTACCGCGACGCCGGCGGGCACGGGAACCGCGACAACCCCGCCGACCCGTACATGACCGTGCTCGGCTACTTCAACAGCCTGCGCGAACTGGGCGGGGCGCGGCGCATCCTGGAGGAAGAGGTCCGCAACACCGTCCGGCAGTACGGCCAGCGCCGGCGCGTCGGCGAGCCGCACGGCCTGTTCCGCGACCGCCGGACGTTCTCGGACGTGGTGGAGCTGACGTCGCGGGTGACGACCGACCGGGTGGCCGCCGCGCGGCGGCGGCTGGAGCGCGCCTTCCACGAGACCGACCGCGTGGACTGCGCGATCGCCACCAACATGATCTCCGTCGGCCTCGACGTGCCGCGGCTCGGCCTGATGGTGGTGCTGAGCCAGCCGAAGACGCACGCCGAGTACATCCAGGCGACGAGCCGGGTGGGACGCGACGAGCGGCGTCCGGGCCTGGTGGTGACGCTGCTGAACGTCCACAAGCCGCGCGACCGCTCGCACTACGAACGGTTCCGGCACTACCACGAGACCTTCTACCGCTCGGTGGAGGTGTCGAGCGTGACGCCGTTCTCGGCCCGCGCCCTCGACCGCGGCCTCGCCGGCGCGCTGGTGGGGCTGGCCCGGCACGCCGAGCCGGCGCTGACGCCCCCGGAAGGCGCCGAACGCCTGGCGGAAGTGCGCGCCCGGCTGGAGGAGCGGCTGCTCGCCTCGTTCGGCGAACGGGTCGAACGGCAGCCGTTCGCCGACGGCGGCGAGCGTCCCGAGCGGCTCCGCGCCGTGCGCGCCCGCGTCGCCGCGCTGCTCGATTCCTGGCGCGCGGTGGTGGACGACTACCACGCCGGCAACGTCGCCGTGAAGTACCAGCGGCACGAGAAGACGGAGGGCCGGCCGCTGCTGCGCGAGATGCTCGACACCGATTTCGAATCGGAACACCACCGCCGGTTCCGCGCGAACCGGTCGCTGCGCGACGTCGAGCCGGAGGTCGACCTCTACATCCGGGAGCCGACCGGCCGGGACGCGGCGCCATGACCCGCCGGCCCCACGGCCGGCTGCGCCAGAGCCAGGTGATCACGACCTACGGTCCCGGCGCGCTGATCGATCTGCCCCGGCATTCCGCCATCGTCGGCGGTCTCGACACCTGGCCGCAGGGGCTCGACGATGTGGTCGAACCGCGGCTCGCGCACAAGCTGCGGAGCATGACCGGCGTGCCCGCGCCCCGGCTCCACGCGCCGCCGCCGAGCCCGGACGAACCCTGGGCCGCCCCGCGAGGCATCGGCGCGTGGCGGTTCCCCGAGTGGTTCGTCGTGCAGGAGGACGGCGGCGGGCAGTCGGGCGGCCCGCCGCGCGACCGTTCGCGGCGGCTCGCGCATCGCCGGGCGCTGGACGAACGGGGACGCTTCGAGCGCCGGCCGGTGGTGCCCACCCGCTTCGTGCGCGCCTGCCCCCGGGGGCACGTCGACGACCTCGACTGGCGGGGTTTCGTCCACGGCCCCGGCTCCCCCTGCCGGCGGCAGTTGTGGCTGGACGAGCGCGGCACGACGGGCGACCTCGCGGACCTGCACGTGCGGTGCGAATGCGGGAAGTCGCGGCCGCTCTACGAGGCCGCCGAGCTCCACCGGAATCCGCTCGACACCTGCCGCGGCGCCCGCCCCTGGCTCGGCCGCGACGCGCGCGAAGGCTGCAACCAGCCGAGCCGCCTGCTCATCCGCACCGCGTCGAACGCCTGGTTCCCGCAGGTGGTCAGCGTGCTGTCGCTGCCCGACCACGGCGCCGCGGTCGCCCGCGCCGTCGGCGCGCTCTGGGACGACCTGCAGATCGTGGAAGACGCGGCCGGCCTCGCCTTCATGAAGAAGAAGCCGGCGGTCGCGGCGGCGCTCGACCCGTTCGACGACCGCGAGGTCCTGGAGGCGATCGACGAGCGCCGGCGCGGGAAGGGCGGCGACCGGCCGGTGAAGCAGGTCGAGCTCGACGCGCTGCTCGCCGTCCCCGAGGGGTTCGGCGACGAGACGCCCGTCGATCCCGACTTCCACGCCCGGCGCCTGCCCGCCGGCGCGTGGCGCAGGACCACGCGCACCGACGGGGTCGCGTCGGTCATGCAGCTCCATCGGCTGCGGGAAGTGCAGGCCCTCGTCGGGTTCACCCGTTTCGAAGCGGAGACGCCGGACATCCACGGCGAATACGACACCGACGTCGAGCGGGCGGCCATCGCGCTCGAACCGGAGTGGTTTCCCGCCGTCGAGAACCGCGGCGAGGGCGTGTTCGTGCAGTTGCGCGCGGACGCGGTGGCCGCCTGGGCGGGACGGCCGGCGGTGGCGCGCCGCCTCGCCGACCTCGCCCGCGGCCACGCCGCCTGGGCCGAGAACCGCGGGACGCCGCGCGGCCGGCCGCCGCGGCCGTTTCCGGGCGGACCGTACGTCCTGCTGCACACGCTGTCGCACCTGCTGATCCAGTCGCTGGCGATGCGTTGCGGCTATCCGGCCAGCTCCATCCGCGAGCGGATCTACGCCGAGCACGAACCGGACGGCGGCCGCTTCGGCATTCTCCTCCACACGGGGACTCCCGACGCCGAGGGCACGCTCGGCGGCCTCGTGCAACAGGCCCGGCACGTCGAAGACCATCTCGCGGACGCGTTGCGCGCCGGCGCGCTCTGCTCCAACGACCCCCTGTGCGCGCAGCACGCGCCGGGCGAAAGCATGGAACGGCGGTGGCTGCACGGCGCCGCGTGCCACGGCTGCACCCTGATCTCCGAGACGTCGTGCGAGATGCGCAACGACTACCTGGACCGGGCGCTGGTGGTGCCGGTGCTGGGGCTGGAGGACGCGGCGTTCTTTCCGGGCGCGGCGCAGGACGCGCCCCGGATCGTCCGTCCGGGGGGACGGGGCGGGCCGGACCGCGGGGATGCCGGACCGCCCGGCGGTGGGGCGCCGGAGACGGTCGGCAGCGCCCCGGCGCGCTCGAGCCGGCCTCGATCGGCGCAAATCTGACGCGCACCCGCCCGCGCGGCCGCCCTTGACAGGCCCACGCGAACGCGCTAGAAGGTAACCATGCGTGCCGGCCGGCCGATGCTCTTGCGGTGGGGCGCGATCGTCGCGCTCGCGCTGCTGGCTCTCGCGGCCGCGCCGCATTCCCACGACGCGGCGGACGGACGCGGCGACACGTGCGTCCCGTGCCACGTCCACGGTTCGCCGCTCATCGCCCCGAGCGTCCACGGCGACCCCGATCCGGCGGCCGGCGGCAGCCCCCACGCGCGGGCGCAGGCCTGCGTCCGCGACGCGGAGATCGAGGGTTGCGGCTCCCGGGCGCCGCCCGCCTGACCACCCCGTCGATTCCGCAGTTCCCCGGTTCCGTGGTTCGACGCGCCGCCGGCGCGCCGGGCGTTTCCCAGGAGGGCGGGAGCCACTGGCGATCCGCCAGGGCCCTGTTCGAGTTCCATGAGCGAAGTCGTGCCGACCGACGCCCCGTCCGCGGCCGCGGCGGACGCGTCGACACCCGTTCTCGAAGCGCGGGCGCTACACAAGCGGTATGGCGAAGTGGAGGCCGTCGCCGACCTCGATCTGCGCGTCGGACCCGCGGAAATCTACTGTCTGCTGGGCCCGAACGGCGCCGGCAAGACGACCACCATCCACCTGTTCCTGGGGTTCGTCGAGCCGACGGCCGGGAGCGTACGCGTGACGGGACTCGACGTCGCCACCGAGCCCCTGGAGTCCAAGCGGCGCCTGGCCTACGTTCCCGAGCAGGTGATGCTGTACCGCAACCTCAGCGGCCTGGAGAACCTGGAGTACTTCGCCGCGCTGGGCGGGCGGGGATCGCTGGCCCCGGCACGGCTCACCGACATCCTGGTCGGCGCGGGCCTGCCGCCCGCCGCGGTCCGCCGCCGCGTGTCCGAGTACTCCAAGGGCATGCGCCAGAAGGTCGGCATCGCCATAGCCATCGCCAAGGAGGCCGACGCGCTGCTGCTCGACGAGCCGACGTCCGGCCTCGATCCGCAGGCCTCCAACGAGTTCTCCGAGCTGCTCGGGAAACTCAGGGACCACGGCGTCGCGGTGCTCATGGCGACGCACGACCTGTTCCGCGCCAAGGAGACCGGCACGCGCGTCGGCATCATGCGGCACGGGCGCCTGGTCACGGAGATGAGCACGGACGAGATCGGCCACGCCGATCTCGAGCGCATCTATCTGGAGCACATGCGCGAATAGGAGCAGAGTCCGCGCCCGACGGCGCAGAGCCGGAGCCACCCATGATCAAGCACATCGCCCGCAAGGAGTTCACCGACGTGGTTCGGGACGGCCGCTTCCGCTGGTGCGCGGCGCTGGTGGGCGCGCTTCTGCTGGTCTCGCTGGGACACGGCTGGGTCCAGGCGCGCCGGTCGCAGGCGGAGCTCGCGGCCGCGCAGGCCACCGCCCGCGAGCACTGGGAGTCGCAGGGCGAGAAGAATCCCCACTCGGCGGCCCACTACGGCGTCTATGCGTTCAAGCCCCGCCTGGCGCTTTCCTTCGTCGACGAGGGCGTCGATCCCTACACGGGCACGTCGGTGTGGCTGGAAGCGCACCGGCAGAACGACTTCTTCCTGCGCCCGGCCCAGGACGCGACGGCCGCCCAGCGCATCGGCGCACTGACGGCGGCCCAGGTCCTGCAACACCTGGTGCCGCTGCTCGTCATCCTGCTGACGTTCGGCGCGCTGGCCGGCGAGCGGGAACAAGGCACGCTGCGCCAGCTTCTGGCCACGGGCGTCGGCCGGAACGACCTGGCCCTGGGCAAGGCCCTGGGCGTCGCGGGCGCGCTGGCGCTGCTGCTGGTGCCGGCGGCGGTGGCGGGGGCGGCGGCCCTGGTCGTCGGGAGCCCGGGGCCGGCGGCGTCCGCGGCGGCGCGGGGCGCGGTGCTGGCGGGCATCTATCTGGCCTACTTCGCCGCCTTCGTGGGGCTGTCCCTGGCCGTGTCGGCGCGGATGCGCTCGGCGCGCAACGCGCTGGTCGTCCTGCTGGCGGTGTGGGTGGTGAACGGGCTGGTGGCGCCGCGCGCCGCCGTGGACCTGTCCCGGTGGATCCATCCGACGCCGTCCGCGCTCGAGTTCGCCCGGACCCTGCAGCAGGAGATGGCCGCCGGCGTGGAGGGCATCGAGCGTCCGGACCGGGCGGCGTTGACCGGCCGCCTCCTCGCGCAGCACGGCGTGGAACGGGTGGAGGATCTGCCGGTGAACGAAGTGGGAATCTATCTCCAGGAGAGCGAAGAGTTCGGGAACCGGATCTTCGACCGCAACTACGGCGCCTTGTGGGACTCGTTCGAACGCCAGGGCGTGGTGCACGAGGCGCTCGCGGCGGCGGCGCCGCTGCTCGCGGTCCGCGCGCTCTCGATGGGGCTGGCGGGCACCGACGTCGAGCAGCACCGGCACTTCGCGACCGCCGCGGAGACCTACCGCAGGGACCTGATGCGGCGGATGAACGGCGATCTGGCGGAGAACTCCCGCACCGGCGAGGTGTACACGGCCGGGCCGGACCTGTGGGCGCAGACGCCGCCCCTGCGGTACGACGCCCCGACGCTGGGCTGGGTCCTGAACAACCGGATCCTGTCGCTCCTGGTGCTGGCGGCCTGGCTGGCCGGCGCGGTCCTGGCCGCCGCGGCCGGCGTGCGGCGCGCGGAGGTGGCGTAGCCATGACCCTGCGCACCGTCCTGCGGAACGAACGCCGTCTGCTCGCGGCCGACCGGGCGCTGCGGATCGTGCTCGCGGTCTTCGCCCTGTTCTTCGTCCATGCGCTGGCCAACGGCATGGCCTGGGAGCGCTTCCAGGAACGGGCGGTGGACACCGCACGGGCCGGCAACGCGGAGCGCACCCGCGCCCTGCGGCAGGAGCTGGCCGACATCGCGAACGGAGGACGGCCGTCCTCGCCCTTCCGCGACCCGCGCGCCCCCAACGTGATGGGCGGCGCCCGCGGCGCCCACGTCGCGGTCCTCGAGCCGGGCCCTCTGGCCGCCCTGGCCGTCGGTCAGAGCGACCTGCTGCCGTCCTACTACGACGTGAGCATCTACACCAACGAATCGTCCTTCCAGCAGAACGGGGAAGTCGAGAACCCGCTCAACCTCATGGTGGGCCGGTTCGACCTCGCCTTCGTGGTGACCTACCTGCTGCCGCTGCTCGTCCTCGCCCTCGGCTTCAACGTCCTTTCGGAGGAGCGCGAGCAGGGGACGCTGGCCCTGACGCTGTCGCAACCCGTATCGGCCCGCCGCGTGGTGGGCGCGAAGCTCGCGTTCCGCGCGTTCCTCGTGGTGGGGCTGGCCGCGGGAGTCTCGCTGCTCGGCATCCTGGCCACGGGGGGCTTCCGTTCGTCCGGCAGGGTCTTCCTGTGGTGCGCGACGGTGACGTTGTACGGGCTGTTCTGGTTCGCGCTCGCGGCGTGGGTGAACAGCCTGCGGCGGTCGTCCGCCTGGAACGCCACGGTCCTGGTGGGCGCGTGGCTCGTCCTGGTGGTGGTGCTGCCGGCCGCCGTCAACATCGCGGCGGGGCTGCTGCACCCGCTGCCGTCCCGCGTGGAGATGATCACCGCCCAGCGCGAGGCGTCGAACGACGCCGTGAACCGCCGCAGCGAACTGCTCGCCCGGTACCTGGAGGACCACCCGGAAATGGCCGGCGGCGTGGTGGCCGAAGAGCCCGGACTGGGCGCGCTGGCCTGGGCGGCCACGGACGCCGTGAACCGGCGCGTGGAAGAGGTGGCGGCGGCGCACGACGCGCGCCGCGCCGAACAGCTCGCCCTCGTGCGCCGCTACCGCTTCCTTTCGCCGACCCTCCTGGCGCAGGAGGTGCTCCTCGACGCCGCGGGAACGGGAGACGCGCGCTTCGCCCGCTTCCAGTCGCAGGTACGCGCGTTCGCCGCGCAGTGGCGGCAGTTCTTCGTGCCGGCGATCCTCGCCGGCGAGCGGATGACCGCCGGCGTCCTGCCCGACCGGCCGGATTTCCGGTTCGTGGACGAGGAATTCGCCGACGTCGCCCGCCGCGCGGCGGTTCCGCTGACGGTCCTGGGCGGACTGGTCGTCCTGGTGGGCGTCGGCGCCGGGGTCGGCCTCGGGCGGGTGCGGGGAGCGGACTGAGCTCCGCGCCGCCCCGCGGCCGGCCGAACCCGCCGCGGCCCGCAACGGTCTCCAGCACCGACAAGCCGGTCCGGATCGGCGCCGGGACGAAACCGGTCCGCCGAGCGCCGACGCGTCTTCGCGTGAAGCCTGCGCGGTGCAATCGACTACAATCGCAAGGGCGGAGCGGGCGGCATTTCGCTCGCGCCGGCGGATCGACGATGAGCAGGCGCCCATGACCGGCGGCCGCGGACCCGGCGCGGGGAACCCGCTCCACGTGCGCCTCGCGCCCGCCCTCCCGGCGGCGCTCTTCGTGTGGTTCTGCACGATGGTTCCCGCGGTCTCCCGGGGGGAGACCCTCGTCCGGGAACTGCCCTGGCTGCCCGAACTGGGCGTCGACCTCGATTTCGCGGTCGACGGCCTCGGCCTGCTCTTCGCGCTGCTGATCACCGGGATCGGCACGTTCATCCTCCTTTTCGCCGGCGAGTACATGCGGGGCTACCCGCAGCGCGGGCGGTTCACGCTGTTCCTCGCCGGCTTCATGCTGGCGATGCTCGGGGTGGTGGCGGCGGACAACCTCATTGCGCTGTTCGTCTTCTGGGAACTGACCACCCTCACGTCGTTCCTCCTCATCGGGTACTCGCACGAGAACGCCACGGCGCGGCGCGCCGCGCTGCAGGGGTTGCTGGTCACCGGCGCAGGAGCGCTGGCGATGCTCGCGGGCTTCGTGCTCCTGGGCCAGGCCGCCGGCACCTTCAGCCTCCGCGAGATGCTGGCGCACCCGCCGGAACTGGCCGGCCACCCGCGGTACGCGGCGATCGTCGTCCTGATCCTGCTCGGCGCGTTCACCAAGTCGGCGCAGTTTCCGTTCCACTTCTGGCTGCCGAACGCGATGGCCGCGCCGACGCCCGTCTCGGCCTTCCTGCACTCGGCGACGATGGTCAAGGCGGGCGTGTTCCTGCTGGCGCGCCTGACGCCCGTGCTGGGCGGGACCGCGCTCTGGACGGAGACCCTGACCGCCGCGGGAGCGGTGACCGCGGTGTACTCGGCGTTCGTGGCGCTGGGCAAGACCGACCTGAAGCAGGTGCTGGCCTGGACCACGGTGATGGCGCTCGGCGTCTGCGTCCTGTTCCTGGGATTCCCGCCGCCCGCCGAGACCGGCGCGCCGTGGCCGGGGATCCGCGCCGCGCTCGCGTTCCTGGTGGCGCACGCGCTGTACAAGGCGGCCCTGTTCCTGGTCGCGGGCACGATCGAGAAGGCGACCGGCACGCGCGACCTGAGCGCCCTCGGCGGCCTCGCGAAGGCCATGCCGGTCACGTTCGCGGCGGCCGTGGCCGCGTCCGTCTCCATGGCCGGCGCGCCGCCTTCCATCGGCTTCCTCGGCAAGGAACTCCTCTATTCCGCGGCCCTGCGTCCCGACGCGGACGCCTGGCTGCCGTGGGCTACGTTCCTGGCCGCGGCGCCGGTCGCGGCGGTGGCGATGGCGCTCGCGATCAGGCCGTTCCTCACCCGGCGGCCGGCCTACCCCCGGCCCGTGCGCGAGGGGCGCTGGACGCTCTGGTGCGGCCCCGCGGCGCTCGGCGCGCTCGGCGTCGCCTGGGGGCTGGCGCCGGGGTTCGTCTTCACGAGGCTGCTCCTGCCCGCGGAAGCGGCCGTGTCGGGGTATCGTCCGCGGCTCGATCACGTTCCCTGGCACAGCACCGGCGACGCGCTCGCCCTGAGCCTCGCGACGCTGACCGCGGCGGCCCTCGTGTTCTGGAAGCGGGCGGCGGTAGCCCGGGCCCTCGCCCGTCTCGCGCGGCTCGTTCCGGTGACCGGCGACCGCGCGTACGACGCCGCCATGCGCGGGATCGCGGCGCTGGCCGACCGGCAGACCCGCCTGCTGCAATCCGGCATCCAGCGGCGTTACCTGCTGATCGTGTTCGCCACCCTCGGGTCGAGCCTCGCGGTGACGCTGTGGGCCAGGGACGCCGTCGTCTGGCCGATCCGCCTGCCGGATGCGACGTTCCTCGACTGGTCGATCGCCGCGCTGGTGACCGCGTCGGCTCTCGTGACGATCCGCGCCCGCTCCCGGCTGCTCGCGATCTGCGCGCTCGGCGTGGTCGGCATTTCCACCGCGCTGATCTTTCTCGTGTTCGGCGCGCTGGACGTGGCGATGACCCAGTTGATCGTCGAGACGCTCGTGACGGTGATCGTCGCCATCGTGCTGCTCAAGCTCCCGGGCTTCAAGAACGAGATCTGGCCCTCGGTCCGGACGCAGATGCGCGACGGCGCCGTCGCCGTCACGGTCGGGGTGAGCGTCACGCTGGCCCTGCTCGCCGTGACCGAGTCCCCGCCCCAACCGGCCCTGCGGGAGTACTTCGAGCGCACGGCCGTGCCGGGCGCGCAGGGCCGGAACGTCGTCAACGTGATCCTGGTCGATTTCCGGGCGCTCGACACCTTGGGCGAAATCACGGTGCTCGCGATCGCCGGCGCCGCCGTCTTCGCGCTGCTGCTGCCGGGTTCGCCCCGGCGGGAAGGCGCCGCGCCTCCCGGCGCCGGGCGGGCGGACGGATCCGGCGGGACGGTCCCATGAACACCCTGATCCTGCGCGAAGCCACGCGCCGGCTGGTGGCCCTGATCCTGGTCTTCTCCGTGTTCCTGCTGCTGCGCGGCCACGATCATTCGGGCGGCGGCTTCGTCGGCGGCCTGGTGGCGTCCATCGCGTTCAGCCTGCTCGCGTTCGTCTCCGGCCCGGCGGCGGTCCGCCGGATGTTGCGCACCGATCCCGGCAACGTCGCGGCCGCCGGCCTGGCGACGGCGATCGCGTCGGGTCTCGTCGGTCCGGTCGCGGCCGGCGCGCCGTTCCTGACCGGCTGGTGGTGGACGGTCGGGGGAGTGAAGATCGGGACGCCGATCGTCTTCGACGTCGGCGTCTACCTGGTCGTCGTGGGCGTGGTGCTCACCTTCGTGCTCGGCAGCAAGGAGCAGTAGCGGGCGCGGCCGCGGAGAGACGCCGATGGAACCGATCGTCGCCGTGCTGGTCGGCGTGCTGATGGCGGCGAGCGTCTATCTGATGCTCCAGCGGAACTTCGTGCGCTTCATCTTCGGGTTGACGCTGCTGTCGCACGCCGCGAACCTGCTGATCTTCGCCAGCGGCGGGTTGACGCGGGGACGCACGCCGCTCATCGCCGCGGGGGAGGCGGCGCCCGGCCCCGGCATCGCGAACGCCGTGCCCCAGGCGCTGATGCTCACCGCCATCGTGATCTCCTTCAGCCTGCTCGCGTTCGTGCTGGTCCTCGCGTTCCGGACGTACCAGGAGCTCGAGACCGTGGATACGGACCGGATGCGAGCCGCCGAGCCGGCGGCCTCGGAGACCGGACCGCGTGCGGCCGAATGAGCTGGCTGCTGGTCGGTCCGATCGTCATCCCCCTCTCGGCGGCCGTCCTCGGCTTCGCCGCGCGCGGCGGCGACCGGGTCCGGAGGGGGATCAGCGTGACCGCGGCCACGGCCCTGGCCGGCGCGGCCGCGGCCCTGCTGGCGACGGTATGGCGGGAGGGCGTCGTCGCGGCGCAGGTCGGCGACTGGCCGGCGCCCTTCGGGATCACGCTGGTCGCGGATCACCTGAGCGCGGCGCTGGTCGCGGTGACCGCGCTGATCGGGCTGGCGACGGCGGTGTACGCCTGCGGCGACGTCCGCGACGGCCCGCTCTCCCGGGCGCTGCATCCGCTGCTGCATGCCCTGCTCGCCGGCGTGTGCGGCTCGTTCCTCGCCGGCGACGTCTTCAACCTCTACGTCTGGTTCGAGGTGATGCTGATCGCGTCGTTCGCGCTGCTGGTCCTCGGCGGCACGCGCGCGCAACTCGACGGCGCCGTGCGCTACGCCGCCCTCAGCCTGATCGCGACCTCGTTGCTGCTGAGCGGGATCGGGCTGCTGTACGGGCTGACCGGGACGCTCAACATGGCGGACCTGCACCTGCGGGTGCAGGAGGTCGAGAACCAGGGGCTCCTGACGGTGGTGGCGGTGGTGTTCCTCGTCGCCTTCGGACTGAAGTCCGCGGTCTTCCCGCTCTTCTTCTGGCTGCCGGCGAGCTACCACACGCCGCGGACCGCGGTTTCTGCGATCTTCTCGGGCCTGCTGACCAAGGTCGGCGTGTACGCGCTGATGCGGGTCTTCACTTTGATTTTCCGCCACGACGTCGGCTACACGCACGAGCTGCTGCTGTGGGCGGCGGGCCTGACCATGGTCACCGGCGTCCTCGGCGCCGCGTCGCAGAACGAGTTGCGGCGCATCCTCTCGTTCCACATCATCAGCCAGATCGGATACATGATCCTGGGCCTGGCGCTGTTCACGACGTTCGGACTGCTGGGCGGGATCTTCTACGTGATCCACCACATCGTCGTGAAGGCGAACCTCTTCTTCGTCGCCGGCGCCGCCGGCCGGCTGGGCGGATCGACCGAGTTGCGGACGCTGGGCGGCCTGTACCGGGACCAGCCGCTGCTGGCCGCGCTCTTCTTCGTGCCCGCGTTCTCGCTGGCCGGCTTCCCGCCGCTGTCCGGCTTCTGGGCGAAGCTGCTCCTGATCCGGGCGTCGATGGAAAGCAGCGAGTTCCTCCTCGCCGGCGTGGCCCTGCTGGTCGGCCTGCTGACGGTCTATTCGATGACCAAGATCTGGCTCAACGCCTTCTGGAAGGCGCGGCCGGACGAGGCCGGGCCGCCGCCGCCGGTTTCCGCCGGCGACCGGCGGCTGCTGCTGGGCCCGATCGCCGCGCTGGCCGCGGTGACCCTGACGATCGGGCTCTGGGTCCGGCCCTTCTACGTGCTGGCGGAACGGGCCGCCGCCGAACTGATGGACCCGGCGGCGTACGTCGAAGCGGTGCTCGGCCCGGCCGCCGCCGGCGCCGCGGCGTCCGAACGCGGAGGAGGCGCGCCGTGAACCTGTTCCAGCTCAACCTGCTGCTCGCGGCCGGCTGGTGCGCGTTGTTCGGGACCTTCGACCTCGGCCACCTCCTCCAGGGTTTTCTGCTGGCGTTCGCCGTCCTGAGCATTTCGAGCCCCTTGTACGGGCGGACGGCGTACTTCCGGCGGGTGCTGCTGATGACGCGGCTGGGAGCGTATTTCCTGTACGAGCTCGCCGCCTCGAGCGTCCAGGTCGCGTGGGACGTGCTCACGCCGACGCCGCGGTCCCGCCCGGCCATCGTGGCGGTGCCGCTGGATCTGGTGGACCCGGCGCAGATCACGGTGCTCGCCATCCTCATCTCGCTGACGCCCGGTTCGCTGAGCCTCGACGTCAGCCCCGACCGGAAGACGCTGTACGTGCACCAGATGTTCGTCAACGACCCGGACGAGGCGCGCAGCAGGATCAAGACCGGCTTCGAACGTCTGGTGCGGGAGGGGATGGGATGACGGACCTGGCCGGGCACTCGCGGATCCTCGCCTGGGCGATCGACGCCACGGCCCTGCTGATCGTGCTGGGGCTGGGGTTCTCGTTCGCGCGCCTGATCAAGGGGCCCACCCTGCCGGACCGGGTCGTGTCGGTCGACCTCATCACCGTGCTGGCGGTCGCCGTCGTCGGCCTGCTGGCGGTGGCGCACGGCGACCCCGACCTGCTCGACGTCGCCGCCGCGCTGGCGCTGGTGGCGTTTCTGGCGACGCTCGCGTTCGCGTGGTACGCGGAGCGCCGGACCGAACAACTCGACCGGGATCGGGCGGGCGGCGAGCGCAGGGCGGGACGCTGATGGCGGGCGGCTTCCCCTGGTCGGATCCGATCGTCGCCGTGCTCCTCGTGGCCGGGGGGTTCTTCCTCTTCGTCGCCGGCCTGGGCGTCCTGCGCCTGCCGGACGTGTTCATCCGCATGCACGCCTCCACCAAGGCGGGCACGCTCGGAGTCGGCCTGGTGTTCGGCGGCGCGGCCGTCCACTTCGGAAACACGGCCGACGTGGCGATCGCCGGACTGACGATCATCTTCCTGCTGGTCACCGCGCCGGTCGCCGCCCACGCGATCGCGCGCGCCGCGTACCGCATGAAGGTCAAGCTCTCCGACCGCACCCATCTCGACGAGTGGGAGGGAGCTGCCGGCTCCGGGCGCGAAACGCCGCCCGAACGCCGGTAGGCCCGCGTTCGGCTTCGGACCGTTGCACCCCGGATCCGCGGGACAAAGGGACCTGCGCGCTTCCCTGAGCCCTGGCCGTCCCGTTGCCGGTCGCGGCGGGCGCCTCCGTTCGCCGGCGTCCTTCGGGCGCGGCTCCGCTGCGCGACGCGGTCATCGGCATCGGCGCCCCTCTGACTCCGACCCGGCTCTCCAGGCGCCCGCGCCTGCGCAGTCGAAAGGCGGGCGCCAGGACCGGCGCCGGGCCGCGCCCGCCCGCACCTCTGCGCAAGTCGAAGGCGGGTGCCGGGGTCGGCGCCGGACCGCCGCCGATCGCAAAACGGCCCGACCCCCCCGCCGCACCCGCGGCACGGGGCCGAGCCGTCCCCTGTTTCGACGCACGAACGCGCGGACATCCCGCTCCGACGCCCGCGGCGCAAGGCGGCCAAAGGCGCCGCGTCGAGTCGGGCGAGTCCCCGCCGGCTTCCAGTTCCAGGTCTACGTGATGTTCCGAACCACCCAGCGGCCCTCCATCGGCGTGCCGTCCTCGGCCGTCAGGATCGCCCGTTGCAGGGTGACCATCAGCGTCTCTTCCGTTTCGTTGCCGTCGCGCTCGATCTGCGCGGTGATTTCCACTTCCTTCGTCACCAGCTCGCCGTTGTACTGGGTGAGATCGAGGGGATTGTTCGGATCGAACATGCTGAGCTCGGCTTCGGCCTGCTCGGCGTTCAGCTCGTCCAGGGCCGCCGCCACGGTCCTGGAGTGCTCCATCGTGCGCTCGCGCCAGTCGGTCCACGCCTCCTGGACCTCGCGGTCGCGGCGGCGCACGTCGTCGCCGTCGCGCTCCGCCTCCAGCACCCGGTTGATCGCTTCGAAGTTCTCGTCCTGATACGCGACCTTCTCCTCCGTGAACGTCTCCTCCGCCGCCCGCGCCTCGGCCAGCACCTGGCTCAGCTCCTGCATCCGAAGCGGACGGCGCTGCTCTTCGGCCACGTTCTGCACGCGGGGCCTCGACACCGTGCCCCGCTCGTCGGAGTTCCAGAGAAACATCGCGATGTTGCCGAGCGACGCCCGGTCGTTGACCCGCGCGGCCTGAAAATACGTCCGTATGAGGGTCTGTTCCTCTCCGGCTCCGCCGCAGGCGCTGACCAGCAGCCCCATGCACAACGCGAGCACCGGCGCCTTCATCCTGGATCGAGCCATTTCACCGCCTCCCTTGGCACTGGCAGCCCGGCGAACCGCCGACCAGCGGCCGTTCGCCGCCCTGGCTGCGTTTCCTCACGCCCAACGCGCTCCTCGCCCGACCGTCCACGGCAGCGCCTTCAACTCTGTCGAGCATCCGGCTCCGTCCCGGTTCCGCCGTCGCCGCCGTCGTCGTCCGCGCCGACGTCTCCCACGCGCGCGAGCGAGACGACCTGATCCTGATTGTCGATCCCGATCAGCCGCACACCCTGCGTCGCCCGGCCGATGGGCCGGACGTCCGTCGTGTCCATGCGGAGCACTTTCCCCTGCTGGGTGATGAGCATCAGCTCGTCTTCGTCCTCCACAAAGGCGATTCCGACGACCGAACCGTTCCGGGCGGAAGTCTGAATGTTAATGATACCGACTCCCCCGCGCGATTGCACGCGGTATTCGTCGATGCCGGTCCGCTTGCCGTAGCCGTTCGCGGTGACCGTCAGCAGCGTTCCCCCGGGCCGGACGACGGTCACCGCCACCACTTCGTCGCCGCTCCGCAACCGGATGCCCCGAACGCCCCGCGCGGTTCTCCCCATGGACCGCACGTCCTGTTCGGCGAAACGGATCGCCTTGCCCTGCCGCGTGCCGAGGAACACGTCGCCGCGGCCGTCGCAGATCTCGGCGGAGATCACGGCGTCGTCCTCGTCGACCCCGACGGCCACGATGCCCTTCTGCCGGGGACGGCGGAAGGCGCAGAGGTCCGTCTTCTTGATCATGCCGCGCCGCGTGCCGGTGAGGACGAACCGTTCCGCCTCGGCGTCGGGCCATTCGCGGACCGCCAGCAACGCGGCGATCTTCTCGTCCGGCTCCATCGAAACGAGGTTGGCGATCGACTTGCCGCGGCCGCTCGGACCCACGTCGGGAATCGTGTGCACCTTCAACCAGTACATCCGTCCCCGGTCGGAGAAGATGAGGATGTAGGCGTGGGTCGAGGCGACGAAGAGGTGGGTGAGGAAATCGCCGTCGCGCGTGCGCATCCCGAGCCGGCCCTTGCCGCCGCGCCGCTGCCCGCGGTACTCGGTGACCGCGGTCCGCTTGACGTAGCCGGTGTTGCTGACGGTGATGACCACGTCTTCTTCCGCGATCAGGTCCTCGATGCGCAGCTCGCCCGGGTCGTCCACGATCTCGGTGCGCCGGTCGTCGCCGTACTTCCTCTGCACTTCCCGCAGCTCGTCGACCACGATGCCCATCAGCAGCGCTTCGCTGCCGAGGATCTCGCGCAGCCGCCGGATGACGGCCAGCAACTCGGCCAGCTCGTCGAGCACCTTCTGCCGCTCGAGACCGGTCAGCCGCTGCAACTGCATGTCGAGGATCGCCTGGGCCTGAATGCGGCTCAGCTCGAATCGCTCGATCAGGCCGTCGCGCGCCTCGGCGGGGTTGCCGGCTCCCCGGATCAGGGCGATCACGGCGTCGAGATGGTCGAGGGCGATCTTCAGTCCTTCGAGAATATGGGCCCGCGCCTCCGCTTTGCGCAGCTCGTGCTCCGTGCGCCGCCGGACCACGTCGTGCCGGAACGCGATGAACCGTTCGACGATGTCGAGCAGCCCGAGAATCCGCGGCCGACCGTCGACGATCGCCAGCATGATCACGCCGAACGTGGTCTGCAGCGGCGTGTGCTTGTACAGGTTGTTCAGCACGACTTCCGGGACCTCGCCGCGCTTGAGCTCGATCACGATCCGCATGCCGTGGCGGTCCGATTCGTCGCGCAGATCGCTGATCCCGTCGAGGGTCTTTCCGCGCACCAGCTCCGCGATCTTCTCGATCAGCCGGGTCTTGTTGAGCTGGTACGGGATCTCGGTGATGACGATCGACTGCCGCTCGCCCTTCCCGACGTCCTCGATCGTGGTTCGGCCCCGCACCGTCAACGACCCGCGCCCGGTCTGGTAGGCGGCGTCGATGCCGGCATGCCCCACGATGAAGCCGCCGGTCGGGAAGTCCGGTCCGTCGATCGCGGCCCGCAGGCCGCGGCGCTTGTCGTCGTCGCCGTCCTCGCGGTGCTCGATGGTCCAGACGATGCCGTCGATGACTTCCCGCAGGTTGTGCGGCGGAATGTTGGTGGCCATGCCGACCGCGATCCCCGCCGAGCCGTTCACGAGGAGATTCGGATACGGCGTCGGCAGAACCGCGGGTTCCTCGGTGGTCTCGTCGTAGTTGGGGACGAAGTCGACCGTCTCCTTGTCGAGATCGGCCATCAGGTCGTCGGACAGCGGCTGCAACCGGGCCTCGGTGTACCGCATCGCCGCCGGCGGATCGCCGTCGACGGAACCGAAGTTCCCCTGTCCGTCGACGAGGGGATAGCGCATGTTGAACTCCTGGGCCAGCCGCACCAGGGTGTCGTAGATGGACGCGTCGCCGTGCGGATGGAAGTTCCCCATCACCTCGCCGACGATCTTGGCGCATTTCCGGTAGGCCCGGTTCGACGCCAGCCCCATCAGCCGCATGCCGTACACGACCCGGCGGTGGGCCGGCTTCAGGCCGTCGCGCACGTCGGGCAGCGCCCGGCCGATGATGACGCTCATGGCGTAGTCCAGGTACGAGCGCCGCATTTCGTCTTCGATGTTGACCGGCGACCGGGTGTCTGAAACGTCGGACATGGGGAAAACCGTGCCTGAAAAATCGGGGATCTCCGGCCGCCGGACCGGCCGCCGGCCGGGGACGCTCCGCGGCGCGGGCGTGATCGCGGTGACGGCCCGAGGGTGTCGACGGCTGCGTCTTCGCCGGAAGCCGCTCCCGGGCGACGCGGCGCTAGACGTCCAGGTTCTTGACGTCCAAAGCGTTGTCTTCGATGAACTTCCGCCGAGGCTCGACCTGATCGCCCATCAGCGTGGTGAACATCAGGTCCGCCTCGGTATCGTCTTCCGCGCTGACCTGAAGGAGCGTCCGGTTGTCCGGGTTCATCGTCGTGGACCAGAGCTGATCCGGATTCATTTCGCCCAGCCCCTTGTAGCGGTTGATGGCCACGCCCCGCTTTCCGGCGTTCATGAAGTGGTCGAGCAGCTCGTCGATGCCGGCGATCGGCACTTCGCGCGGATGGCCGCCGTCGCCGCCGGACTCCTCGGGCCCGGCGCCGTTGCCGCGGGCGGCGGCGCCGACCCGCATGGGCCCGTCGACGCCTCTGATGGTCTCGTAGCTGGCCGACAGGGCACGGTACTCCGCCGATTCGACGAATTCGATGCCGACCGTCTGCTGCCGGGCGAATCCGCTGCTCCGATCTTCGGCCACCAGCGCGTGCGCGTTGCGCTCTTCGTCCGCCTCCACGCGGACGCTGCGCAACGAGGTCGTCAACTCGCCGGCCAGGGATTCGAGCGCGGCCCGGTCTTCGAAGAACGCCTTGCCGCGGGCGCCCCGCTCCAGCAGGGCCCGAACGATGTCGGCGTGCGGACCGCGCCGCTCGAAGATCGCCCGGTAGCGCTGGAAGGCGACCAGGCGGTGCAGCAGGTCCTCGAGGCGCTCCGCCGTCACCTCGCCGTCCGACAGCCGCAGCACGCGGGTCTCCGCCGCCCGCTTGAAGAGCCACGATTCGAGATCGCGATCGTCCTTGACGTAGGTCTCGCTGCGCCCGCGCTTGACCCGATAGAGCGGCGGTTGCGCGATGTGGACGTGGCCGCGCTCGATCAGCTCGCGCATCTGCCGGTAGAAGAACGTCAGCAACAGGGTGCGGATGTGCGAGCCGTCGATGTCGGCGTCGGTCATGATGATGATGCGGTGGTAGCGGAGCTTGTCGGGCTGGAAGTCGTCCTTCCCGATGCCGCATCCGAGCGCCGCGATCATCGCCCGGATCTCGTCGCTGCCGAGCATCTTGTCGAAACGCGCCTTCTCGACGTTCAGGATCTTGCCCTTGATAGGCAGCACCGCCTGAAACCGCCGGTCGCGGCCCTGCTTGGCGGACCCGCCGGCCGACTCGCCCTCCACGATGTACAGTTCCGCCTTCCCGGGGTCCCGTTCCTGGCAGTCCGCCAGCTTCCCCGGGAGGCTGCTGTTGTCGAGCGCGCCCTTGCGGCGCACGAGCTCGCGCGCCTTCCGGGCCGCCTCGCGGGCCCGCGCCGCGTCGATGGCCTTGTTGACGATCCGCTTGGCCACCAGCGGGTTCTCTTCGAGAAACGCGCCGAGGCAGTCGTTGACGATGGCCTCGACGATGCCCTTGACCTCGGTGTTGCCCAGCTTGGTCTTGGTCTGCCCCTCGAACTGCGGGTGCGGGATCTTGACGCTGACGACGGCGGTCAGACCCTCCCGGATGTCGTCGCCGCCGATGCTCTCCTTGAGATCCCTGGCGAGATTCTGCCGGGCGGCGTAGCTGTTCAGGGTCCGCGTCAGCGCCGCCCGGAGCCCCGAGACGTGCGTTCCGCCCTCCTGGGTGTTGATGTTGTTGGCGAACGCATGCAGGGTGTCGGAGTACCCGTCGTTCCATTGCAGCGATATTTCGGCATCGACGCCGTCCCGCTCGCCGCGCATGTAGATGGGATCCGCGTTCACCGCCGCGCGGTTCTCGTTGAGATACCGCACGAAGGAGTTGATCCCGCCCTCGTAGCGGAAATCGCGGTGCTTGCCGTCCTCCCGCTCGTCGTCGAGGGTGATCCGCACGCCGGCGTTGAGGAAGGCCAGCTCGCGGAGACGGTGGGCCAGGATGTCGAAGCTGTAGTCCACCGTCTCGAAAATCCCGGCGTCGGGCTTGAAGGTCAGTTTGGTGCCCCGGCGACGGGTCGTTCCGGTGACCTCCAGATCGCCGTCGGGCACACCCCGCGTATAGCTCTGCTGATGGACCTTCTCGTTCCGGCAGATCTCCAGCGCCACCGACTCGGACAGGGCATTGACGACCGAGACCCCGACGCCGTGCAGTCCGCCGGATACCTTGTAGCTCTCGTTGTCGAACTTGCCGCCGGCATGCAGGACCGTCAGCACGACCTCGGCCGCGGGCCGGCCGCTGGCGTGGAGGTCGACGGGGATGCCGCGCCCGTTGTCGACCACCGTGATCGAGTTGTCGATGTGGATCGTGACCCTGATGGTGTCGCAGAATCCGGCCAGGGCCTCGTCGATGGCGTTGTCCACCACCTCGTACACCAGGTGGTGCAGGCCCGGCGCGCCGGTGGACCCGATGTACATGGCGGGACGCTTCCGGACCGCCTCGAGGCCCTCGAGCACCTTGATCTTGTCGGCTCCGTAGTCCGCCAGATCCGCGGACGTGATCTCCGGCGCCGCCGCCACGGAGTCTTTTTCCTGCAACGGGGACGGCGCCGTCCCGGCCGACTCCTTCCGTTCCTCCAACTGCGTCATCATCTGTCCACTGTCGCTTCCCCCCGGCGGTCGACGCCCCCTGCTGCGCGCGGCCCGTCCCGTTGCGGGCGGATCCGGCAGGAGCTTCCGTCGACCAGCGGCGCGCCGCCGCCAACGCCGCGGCGGATGCCGCGGACCGGCGGGCAGGCGGCGGTCAGACCCGCATCGGCATGATCACGTACGTGTATTCGCATCCCTCGGACGACGCAGGCGACAGCACCGCCTGACTCACTTCGTCCTTGAACTCGAGCGCCACGCTGCCGGAATCGACGGCTCCCAGGAAATCGAGGACGTACTGGGCGTTGAAGCAGATCTCCGTGTCCGTCCCCTCGTACTCGACGACCAGCGTTTCGGACGCTTCACCGACGTCCGGGCTGTTGGACGAGATGTCGATCGCCCCGGCCCCGATCTGGAACTTGACCGCCTTCGACCGTTCGTTCGACAGCAGGGCGACCCGCTTCAGGGTGTTCGAGAGCCGGTCGCGGTCGAACTCGATGCGCTTGTCGTTGCCCTTGGGCAGAACCCGCTCGTGAGCGGGAAACTGCGCATCGATGGTCCGCGAGATGAGCTGCCGCCCGCCCACGTCGAACAGCAGGTGATTCTCGCTCCGCTCGTAGGCCACCTCCTCGCCCGCGTCGTCCTCGCCGAGCAGCCGGGCCAGCTCCCACAGCGTCTTCCTCGGCAGGATGACCCGGGCCGGCTCCGCCGCTTCCGCGCCGCCGTCCTCCTCGGACCCGCCCCCCTCTCCGGGCCTGCACGCGGCCGACGCGAGGGCGAGCCGGTGACCGTCGGTGGCGACGAGGCTCATCGACGACGCCGACAGGAGGAACAGCGCGCCGTTCAGGAAGAACCGGGTGTCCTCGCTCGTGATCGCGAACTGCGTCTTGCCGATCATCTCGGCCAGCGGCGCCGCCGCGAGATACGCGGTGACGGCGCCGCTCGGGTCGGCCAGCGTCGGAAAATCCTCGCGCGGCAGCGTCTGCATGCGCGAGCTGAAACGCTCCGCCGTCACGTTCACGGTTCCCGCCGCCGGCTGGGCGATGCGGATTTCGGTGTCCGGCAAGGCCCGGACGATTTCGTAGAGCTTCCGGGCCGGCAAGGTCGCCGAACCGCCCTTGACGACGGCGGCTTCGCATCGGCTGCGGAGGCTCACTTCCAGATCCGTCGCCGCGAGACGGATCTCGGATGCGCCGTCCTCGGCTTCGAGCAGAACGTTGGCGAGGACGGGAATGGTGTTCTTCCGCTCGACGATGCCTTGAAAAAGTTGCAGTTCTCTGAGGAGTTGAGTCTGGCGAACGTTGAGTTCCATCAGGGAGTGCCTTCGGGCCGGGTTGACGCCAGGATCGACGGATATCCGTGATCAGGTAGATCTCTCTGATTATATCAACAAGTACCGCCAAAAATGTGCTCGATCTGGAGGTATGTCCTTTTCTGTCAATAGGTTACGCTGTTGAAATCCCTCTGGAAAACCACGTGGAACAGCGGCTCCGTGTTCCGCGGATCGGTTTCCGGCCGCCGTTCCGCGGAAGCCGGACCCTTCCTGTGGATGCAATGCTGTGGGAAAGTCGGATTCCCGGTGCGCCTCGGCCGGGGTGGAGACCGTCACCTGGCCGGCTTCGAAATCGACTGGACGAAGCCGTCGATGAAGGTGTTGAAGTTGGCATCTTTTTTGCATTTACTTTCTACCTTATCGTACGCGTAGAGGACGGTCGAGTGGTGCTTGCCGAACTTCCTGGCGATCTCCGGGAACGACGCTCCGGTGAGGGTTCTGGCCAGGTACATCGCGATCTGGCGCGGCAGCACGACCGCCGGTCGGTTGTTCCTGGCCTTGAGATCGCTCACCTTGAGCGAGTAGTGGCTGGCGACGTGCTTCAGGATGATCTCGATGGTGACCACCGGCTTGTCGCGTTCACCGAGGTTCGGGAGGACCTCCTGGGCCAGCGGCAGGGAGATCGGCCGGCGCCACAGCGAGGCGCGGGCTATCAGGGTGGTCAGCGAGCCCTCGAGTTCGCGGATGTTGGACTTGATTCTCTCGGCGATGTACAGCGCCACGTCGTCGGGGATGGGGATGGCGGGAGCCAGATGATCGGCTTTCTTCTTGAGAATCGCGACCCGGGTCTCGAGGTCCGGCGGCTGGATGTCGGCGGTCAGGCCCCACTCGAAGCGGGATCGCAGCCGGTCGTCGAGAAACTGAAGTTCCCGGGGCGGGCGGTCGCTGCTGATGACGATCTGCTTCTGGGCGTCGTAGAGCGAATTGAAGGTGTGGAAGAACTCGATCTGCGTGCCCTCGCGGCTGGCGAGAAACTGGATGTCGTCGACCAGCAGGATGTCCGTGCTGCGGTACCGCGCCCGGAAATCGATGGTCCGGTCGAAGCGGATGGCGTTGATCATCTCGTTCATGAAGCGGTCGGACGAGATGTAGGTACGGCTGGACCGCGGCGAGTGGACGTCGAGGTATTCGCCGATGGCGTGCATCAGGTGGGTTTTTCCGAGTCCGACGCCGCCGTGGATGAACAGCGGGTTGTAGGACCGCGCCGGGGCTTCGGCAACGGCGCGGGCGGCCGAGTGGGCGAAGTGATTCGACGGTCCGACGACGAATTTCTCGAAGGTATAGCGTTGCGGTTGCCGCGTCGCCGGCGGCGGCGCGGACTCCGGCCCGTCGGGCGGCGCGGACTCCGGCCCGTCGGGCGGCGCGGACTCCGGCCCGTCGGGTGGCGCGGACTCCGGCCCGTCGGCTCGGGCCGGGGGAACCGGATACGGGGCGGCGCCGTCCGCGGGAGCGGGGGTCACCAGCGAGATGACCGTTTCCGGCCGGCCGAGTTCATCGGTCGCTTCCTTGATGACCCCGGAATAGTGGCGCGTGAGCCACTGCTTGAAGAGGTCGTCGGGGACCAGCACGGTGACTGTCTCGCCCTCGTTGTCGAGGAACCTGGTGGGCCTGAACCAGGTGTGGAAGATGTACCGGCTGACCTTGTTCTCGACGCGCGCCAGGATCTCGTCCCAGGGGTTGTTCGACATGGGCGTCACTGGCATGTGGCAGCCGTTCAACCGGGATGTGGAGGAAGCTGAACCGTCCCGCGGTCGAGCCGGAGCCTCACCACCGGGCGGCTCCGCGGGGCCGCGAACCCGACCGTCGCCGTCCGTTGCCGGATCGAGGCGCGAGGGATGCGGCGGGCACAACATACCACAGCCGGTCTCCTGTCGAAACTCCCTGGTCCGGGGGTACGGCGCGGATTGCGGTGACGTGACAGGATCTGCGGCCGGTTGGGGGGACGAGAGTCACAACTTGTTGTAATATAAAAGGTTATGGTCATGAAGACGATGGTCGTGCATGGCGTCGAAACCGTGAGATCTGCGTGAAACACGAGTTTTCCGCAGGGTTTTCCACAGCAGTGGAAAACCCGCTGGGATCGGCAGGAGGAGGCGCTCCCCGGCCTTCGTCGAACCGGACTTCGACCCGCCTTGCCGGCGGCCGGCGCACGACTCGAACGGAAGATTTCAACAGATCCTGAATCGGCCGCCGGCGTCGGTTTTCGGCGGCGGCCGACGGCGCCTCCGGCGCGCGGGTGCGCGCGCGTCCGATTCGTGAAACGAGTGCTCGTTGGCGCTGTCAGGGGTTGTCGCCGAACGGTGTCGGTCTCCTCTCCAGGCTTCCGAACGGACACCGCGAGAACCAGCCCGCGGCCGGATGCCCCCGGCGTCTCATTTTTTGCGCGCACCCCCCTCGGCGTGCGATTCTTGACAGAGGTCCGAGCGTCGGCTTAAAGTCAAGGGTTCCCGCGGGAACCGGAGGATTCTGGTCGATGAAGCGCACGTTTCAACCCAACCGCCGGCATCGCAAGAAGACGCATGGATTTCGCGCCCGGATGAGTACGCCGGCGGGCCGGAGGATACTCAGCCGCCGCCGCGCCAAGGGACGCCGCCGCTTGACGGTCTCCGACTAGGGGCAGTTCGCCCGCCGTCGGCGGGGGGTTCGCGCCGTTGTCGACGGCGCCGGAAGGGGAGCCGCCCAGGTGGTCGTGACTCGTACGCTCGCACGGCGTGAACGGATCCGTCAGCGGCGGGACTTCCTGCGGATTCAGCAGCGCGGCACGCGGACCCGTGGAAGGTACATGACGCTGGCCGCCCGCCCCGGGGCCGGGGCCTGCAGCCGGCTGGGCGTCGTCGCGCCCCGCCGCCTGGGGAATGCCGTGCGGCGAAATTTCATCAAGCGCCGCGTACGGGAGCTCTTCCGGCACGACAAGCCGCCGTCGGTTCTCGATCTCGTGGTGCTGCCTCTCCGCGAATTCCCGGACGTTCCGTTCAGCGCCTTGCAGAACGATTACCGTCGGACGCTGTTCCGGCAGCTTCGCGTCCTGGCGTCGCGATGAGGGCGGCGTGACGTTTCTGCGGGCTTCCCTGCGGCAGGCGGATCGGTGGTTGGTCGGCCTGTCGACGATGCTGCTGAACACCTATCGGGTCGTCCTGGGTCCCCTGTTCGCCGGAGCCTGCCGCTTCCGGCCGTCCTGCTCGCATTACGCCGACGAGGCGATGCGCCGGCACGGGAGCCTCCGCGGCGCATGGCTCACGCTTCGCCGTCTGTGCCGTTGTCACCCGTTCCATCCCGGCGGGATCGATCCGGTGCCGCCGGCCGGCCGCTCTCGCGAATCGGCGGCGGGCGCCGCGGGTGACGGGCGGGACGTCTGATTTGGTCATGGAGCGTCGGGTCCTTCTCGCGGTGACGTTGTCGTTCCTGGTGCTGGTGCTGTACCAGCGGTGGATCGGTCCGCCGCCCCCCGTGGAGACCGCGGCCGACACCCCGGCCGCGGGAACCGCCCCGGACCGGGGGGGGATGGCCGGGGCGCCGGACCGACCGCCGGCGTTCGGCGCCCCGGATTCCGCGCCGCTGCCGGGGGCGCCCGCCTACGACCCGCCGGCGGGTGACGCGCCGCCGGAGGGGCCGGAGGTCGTTCCGGTCGTTGCCGACGAGCGGCCCCGAACCGTCGTCGTGGAGACGGACTTCGTTCTGGCGGAGTTCGACAACCGCGGCGGCGAACTCGTGAGCTGGAAGCTCAAGCAGTACGCCGACGAGAACGGCGACCCGGTCGAGCTGGCGCTTCCCGCGGCGGCGGCGGATCGCCCGAGGCCGTTTTCGCTGGGGATACCGGGTAATCCGGACCTGACGGCGCGCCTCGGCGGCGCGCTGTTCAGGCCGTCGGTCAACCATTTGCGCCTGACGGGTGAGCCGGCGGCGCTGACGTTCGAGTACGAGGACAGTTCGGGCCTGCGGGCCCGGAAGACGTTTCGCTTCCAGCCGGCGCCGGATCAGCCATACGTCGTCGGGTTCGATGCGTCGGTGACGACGACGGCCGGTGTCCAGACGACGACGACGGCCTGGGGTCCGGGTCTCGGAGGCGTACGCGCCGAGACGTCGCGGCTCGTGTTCCAGCAGTTGCCGGGGGCGGTGCTCTACGGCCGACCCCTGCAGGACGGGTTGGCTCAGGAACGGGACGTGTATCGGGCCGACCCCGGGGACGTTGCGGAACGCCCCCGCTACGAGGGGCAGTTCGACTTCGCCGGCGTCGACAACCACTATTTTCTCGCCGTCGCCCTGCCCGGCGCGCAGCCGAGCCGCGTCGACTACCGGCCTCTCTCGGTGGCCGACGTGGAGCACGACCTCGTGGAGTTCGAGATCACGGGGGAACCGGGCCGGGGGGAACTCCCGTTCTTCATCGGCCCGAAGGACTTCGACCTGCTGCGGGCGGCGCATCCGGACCTCGTGCGGGCCATCGACTTCGGCTTCCTGTCGGTCATCGTCGTCCCCCTCCACCGGACCCTGAAGTGGCTCCATGGCTTCGTCGGCAACTACGGGTGGTCGATCATCCTGCTCACGGTGCTGATCAACGTCGTGATCTTCCCGCTGCGCCACAAGAGCGTCGTGGCCATGCGGAAGATGCAGGAGCTGCAACCGGAGATGAAGGCGATCCAGGCGCGGTACGCCAATCTCAAGGCGACCGATCCGGCCAAGCAGAAGATGAACCAGGAGGTGATGGAGCTGTATCGCCGCCACGGCGCGAACCCCGCGAGCGGGTGCCTGCCGATGTTGCTGACGATGCCGATCCTGATCGCCTTCTACCGTCTGCTGTCGATGGCCGTCGAGCTGCGGGGCGCGCCGTTCCTGGGCTGGATCGACGACCTGTCGGTGCAGGATCCGTTCTACGTCACGCCCCTGATCATGGGGGCGTCGATGGTCTACCAGCAGCGGCTGCAGCCGGCCGGCGCGGCCAGCCCGGAACAGCAGAAGATAATGACGTTCATGCCCGTCATCTTCACGGTGATGTTCCTGTGGGCGCCCAGCGGGCTCGTCATCTACTGGCTGACGAGCAACGTCCTCGGCATCGGCCAGACCGTGGTGACGAACCGTATCGCCGGTCCGCCCAGAGTGAGGCAGGTACGGCCTCCGGCCGAGCGCCAGGTCAGGAAGGCCGGGGCCGAGACCGGCCAGGAACCCCCGCGGGAAGGCGCCGGGGATCGTCAGGCCAGGGATCGGTCCGGGCCGAAGGCGCGCCAGGGCAAGGGGTCGAGACGTTCGCGGGGAAGGGGCCGGTAGCAGCCCGCGTCGGAGAACTTTTCACCCGCGGCGTCCGACGGGGGGAGGGCGGCAGGATCGCCCGGGAGGTTGGCGTGACGGCGGATCTCGAAGCCCGGATGCTGGCTTTCGTGGATGCGGTGACGGCCGCTCTGGGGCTGACGCTCGAGGCGGAGTGCGCCGCCGTCGAGGACGGGACCCGCATCACCCTGAACGGGGACGGCGGCGAAGTGCTCCTGCGCCGCAAGGGCGAGGGCCTCGCCGCGCTGCAGCACGTCGTCAACGCCGCGTTCCGCCGCGAGCACGGGAGAGGGCGCATCGTCGTCGACTGCCTGGATTACCGCAAGAGCAAGGACGAAGAGCTTCGACAGACCGCGCTCCTGCTCGCCGAGCGGGTTCGGCGGACGGGAGAGACGCAGGAGTTGGGACCCCTGAACCCGTATGCCCGCCGGATCGTCCACCTGGCGATCGCCGACGAACCCGACGTCGCCTCCGAGAGCATCGGCGACGCGTTCCTGAAAACCGTCATGATCTCGGCCGCCGACCCGGCTGCGCCCCGACCGTAGTTATCCTTCTTTGGGCCCGTCGTTTCGCGGGCCGGACCCCTGTTTCCGGCGGCGTGGCGGGAGCTCGTTTCGTCTGCCCGGGGGTGGCCTTCCGGGCGCCGCCCCGCGCGACGGGTCCCGGGGAGCCCGCCCCTTCCCGGCGCCGCCCCGCGGGACGAACCCTCGACCTGTTGCAGAATACGATGACCGATGTTCGCGTCCGACGACACGATCGTCGCCATCGCCACCCCGCCCGGCCGAGGCGGTCTGGGGCTGGTGCGGATAAGCGGGCCCCGGGCGGCGGCGATAGCCGGCGTGCTGCTCGACCGTTCGAGGCCCCTGGAACCGCGGCGGGCCACCGTGGCTCGCCTCGTCAGCCGCACGGCGGACGCGACGGCCGCCGTCGATCAGGTAGTGGCGACGTCGTTCCCCCGGCCGGGGTCGTACACCGGCGAGGACGTCGTGGAGATATGCGCGCACGGCAGTCCCGTGCTCCTGGAACGGATCGTCGCCCTCGCCCGCGGATCGGGGGCGCGGCTCGCGAATCCGGGGGAGTTCACGCTTCGGGCGTTCCTCCACGGCCGCGTGGATCTCGTTCAGGCCGAAGCGGTGGCCGACCTCGTCGATGCGGTCACGCCGCTTCAGGCCCGGCTGGCCTTCGACCAGCTCGACGGTACGATGACCGGACGCATCGCCGACGTCGACCGCCGCCTGCTCGACCTGACGGCCCGGCTCGAAGCGTCGCTCGACTTCCCGGAGGAGGGCTACCACTTCGTCGACACCGCGGAGGTGGCGCGGGCGATACGGGACGTGCGGGAGCGGTTGCGGCGCATGCTGGCCGGCGCCGCGGCCGGGCGGCTCATCCGGGAGGGGTGCCGGGTCGTCGTCCTCGGCCGCCCGAACGTGGGCAAGTCGAGCGTATTCAACCAGTTGTTGGGTTCTTCACGGGCCATCGTCACCCCCGTGGCCGGCACCACCCGCGATCTCGTGACCGAGACGATCGACCTCGACGGGATCGCCGTGAGCCTGATCGACTCCGCCGGCATTCGGACCGCGGGCGATCCGGTCGAGGCCGAAGGGGTGTCGCGGGCCCGGCAGGCGCTCGGGGTCGCCGCCGCCTGCCTTGTGGTGGTCGATCGATCGGAGCCGCTCACCGCGGATGACCGGAACGTGCTGGAGGAGACGTCGGCGGCGCCGCGGGTGGTGGCCGTCAACAAGGTCGACCGGCCGGCAGCCTGGCGGCCGGCCGCGCTGCCGCTCGCCGACGACACGAGTCGGGTCGCGGTATCGGCCCGTACCGGGGAAGGAATCGACCGGCTGCGGGATGCGCTGCGGCGGGTGCTGACCGGCGACGGCGGGTCGCGGGAGACCCCGATGGTGGCCAACGTCCGGCACATCGATCTCCTTGAACGGGCCGAGTCGTTTCTCGCGGCGGCGGCCGAGGCGGCGGGGCGGGAGGCGGACGAGGAGTTCGTCCTGGAGGATCTCGCGCGCGCCCGGTCCGCGTTGGAGGAACTGACCGGGAAACGGACGCCCGATGACGTGCTCGACCATATCTTCGAACGTTTCTGCATCGGCAAGTAGCCGCGGAGCCGCCGTCCGGCGTCGGACCGGCGGTCGCCGGATGCCGCTCGCCCGCCGCCGCGTCGGCGCGGCCGCTTCCGCGGTCGGGATGCGATGCCCGGACACAGGCCGGCAGGTCCCCGGCTCGTGCGGACCCTCGCCGGTCCGCGCCGCCGGGGCGGCCCGGCGCGGGAGGCCGGCACGTGCCGTCGGATCATGACGTCATCGTCGTCGGGGCCGGCCACGCCGGCATCGAGGCGGCGCATTCCGCAGCCCGCCTGGGGTGTGCGGTGGGCCTCTGCACCCTCGCGCGGGACACCGTGGGACAGATGCCCTGCAACCCCGCGGTCGGAGGCACCGCCAAGGGGCATCTGGTCCGCGAAATCGACGCCCTGGGCGGGTTGATGGGCGAGGCCATCGACGCCACCGCGATTCAGTTCAAGTTGCTGAACCGCAGCCGCGGTCCGGCCGTCCAGTCGCCGCGGGCGCAGGCCGACAAGCGGAAGTACGGGGACTGGATGCGGTCCCGGCTGGACCGCGAACCCAACGTCGACTGGATCGTCGGGCGGGTCGGCTCGGTCATCGTCGAGGGCGGCCGCGTCGCCGGCGTCGATCTCGAGGACGGGACGCGCATCGGTGGCCGGACGGTCGTCGTGACGACCGGCACGTTTCTGAACGGGCTGATCCACGTCGGGCCGGAGCGGCGTCCGGCGGGGCGGGCCGGCGAACCGGCGTCCCGGGCCCTCGGGGAATCGCTGAAGCGCCTGGGCTTGGCGTGGGGCAGGCTGAAGACCGGCACTCCGCCCCGGCTCGACCGCGGCAGCATCGACTTCAGCCGGTTCGAAGAAGAACCCGGCGACCGCCCCCCGGTTCCGTTTTCCTTCATGAGCGGAGACATCGACCGCGCCCAGATCTGCTGTCACGTCGTCCATACGAACGACGCCGTGCACGACCTGGTCCGCCGGAACAAGGACCGGTCGCCCCTCTGCAACGGGCGCATCACCGGCATCGGACCCCGGTACTGTCCGTCGCTGGAAGACAAGGTGATGCGGTTTCCCAACCGCGAGCGCCATCAGGTCTTCCTGGAGCCGGAAGGGCTCGACGTTCCCGAAATCTACGTCAGCGGCCTTTCGATGTGCCTGCCGCGGGACGTGCAGCAGGAGGTCGTCGGCGCGCTGCCCGGGCTGGAAAGCGCCGTCATGCTGCGCCCCGGCTACGCGGTCGAGTACGACTTCATCCAGCCGACGGAACTGACGCTGGCCCTCGAGACCCGAAGCATTGCGGGGCTCTATCTCGCGGGGCAGATCAACGGCACCTCGGGATACGAGGAAGCGGCCGGACAGGGGCTGGTGGCGGGGGTCAACGCGGCCCGGCGGGCGCGGGGAGACGGAGATTGGGTGCTGAGCCGCGGTGAGTCGTACATTGGGGTGATGGTGGACGACCTGACGGCCCGCGGGTGTCTCGAGCCGTACCGCATGTTCACGTCACGGGCGGAGCATCGCCTGGTGCTGCGGATCGACAACGCCGACCTGCGTCTGACGCCGCGCGGCCGGGAGATCGGGTTGGTGGACGACGAACGCTGGGAGCGTTTCCGACGCCGACGGACGCGGTTCGAACGGAACCTGGCCGTCGTCCGGGCCGCGCGGGTGCGAGAGGGTGCGCGCACCGTCGCCGCGGCCCAGGTGCTGCGGCGGCCGGGCGTCACCCTGCACTCGCTCGCCGAGCGAGGAGTCGTGGACCTCGAAATCGGCGTGGATGCCGCCGGCGCCGAGCGATCGAGCGTGGAGACGGAGGTGAAGTACGAGGGATACCTGCGGCGGCAGGAGGCGACGATTGCGCGGGCGGCGCGAGACGAAGGGCGGCGCATCCCGGCCGCTTTCCCGTATGCGGACGTGCCCGGTCTGTCGACCGAGGTGGTGTCGAGGCTCCGCGCTGCTTTGCCGGCCACCCTCGGGCAGGCCGGTCGCATACCCGGGGTGACCCCGGCCGCGGTGGCCGTGCTCGGGGCCTACGTCAAGCGGTGGGGTGGTCGTGAAGCGCCCGTCCGGTCGCGGTTCGCCGGCGGTTCGGCGTCGGCGCCCGCCGGCTTCCGCAGTATCAGCAGGCGGCCGGCCGGCGAATCGAGCAACGGACAGCTTGCATCCACCCGCAACGGCGGCGGTACGTCGAGTTCAGCGTCGGCGCCGGTCCGGAAGAGGAACACGGCCCCGCCGGGCTTGACCAGGGGCTGAATCCGCTGCAGTGTCCGGTTCCCGATGCGAACGGCCCGCACGGTCACGACGTCCGATTCTTCCGCGTCTTCCCGCGCGGCGAGGTCTTCGTATCGACAGGCCTCCACGACGGTCTTCTCCAGGCCGAGCTGCCGCGCGGCCTCACGCAGGAACGCGGCCTTTCTCGTTCTCGACTCCACCATGCGGAGCCGTACCGCGGGGGCGGCCAGCTTCATTGGTATCGCCGGCGACCCCCCGCCCGATCCGACGTCCGTGATGGATACGCCGGGTCGCGGCAGTCGTTGCGCCGCGACCAGCGGCTCGACGACAAGTTTGTCGAGGCCCCGGTCGTCGTCGGCCAGCGCCGTCAGATTGATGCGGCGGTTCCAGCGCATCAGAAGGCCGACGTACGCGGCCAGGCTCTGCAGGAGCGGGTCGGCGACGTGCAGACCGGCTCGGCTCGCCCTCGCGGCGATGCGCATCGCGAGCCGCGGGTCCTTGATGTCGGGCGTCATGGAGTGCGGAGGGCAATGGGCGGGGAGAGGTCCGTGTGGCCGGTCCCGCCAGCCCGGCCGTTCCTGCTTGCGGTGCTGCTCCCGTCGGCGACACGCTTTGCAAAGTGTGGCCGGTCCCGCTTGTCCGGCCGAGTTTCGTGGGTCCGCGGCGTGTTCCACGTGGAACGACGGCGCGGGTTGCCGTCACCGCCCAAGCTCGCCTTGGTGGAGGCGCGTCAGATCGTGAGACGAGTGCTCGGTGGCGGCGCCAGGATCGATTTACGGTGTTGTTCTTGGCCTCCAGGCCCTCCGAACGGGCCCCCGGCGGCGGCGTCTGACGTGCACATGCGACTACACGCCGGGGGCGGCCACGTTCGGGGGCCCGGCGGCGGCGTCCCACTTCTTGACGTGCACCCCTGATGGGTGGCTGGATGCTCTATGTCCCTCCCCGGTAGATTATGGGCCAGCGGGTCCCGGGACAGAACACTCGATCTCCCGAGCAGAATTCGGGGGAACTCGATGAAAGGAAGAAAAGACGTGGCCGCTGAAGACCGTCTGATTGTCGCGCTGGATGTTCCGACGCTGGATACGGCGCACGCTGTCGTCGATGAACTGGTGAACGTTCGGGCATACAAGATCGGTTGGCGGCTCCTCATGGCCGGGCTGCGGGCCCGCGGCCTCGTGGACCTGTGGGAGAAGATTGCCGGCGCAGGCAAACGCATCTTCGTCGACCTGAAGGTGCCGGACATCGGCAACACCGTGGCGGACGTGGTGCGCGATCTGCGCGCGGACCCGAGCGTGCTTTTTCTGACCTTGCACCAGAACATGCAGTTGCGGGACATCGCCATGGCGCGCGATGCGAAAGCCGGCAGCCGATGGCCGGCGCTTCTGGTCGTTCCGTTCGTTTCCAGCCTGGACGCCGGCGACTTCGCGCGGATCGCTCCGGCCGAAGCGGCGCGTGGCGTTACGCTCGACGACTGGATCATCGCGAGAACCCGAGACGCACTGGGTCACGGCTGCGACGGCGTGATTGCCTCCGGCGAGACCATTCGGCTCTGTCGCGAGGCATGGCCGCGGGAGACCGGCGTGTTGATCGTCAGCCCGGGGATTCGGCCGGCGGGAGCCGCGCACGACGATCACAAGCGCTCGGCCACGCCCACGCAGGCGATTCGTCGGGGTGCGGACTACCTCGTCGTGGGGCGCCCCATTCTGAATGCGCCCCGCCGCGCTGACGCGGCGCAAGCAATCCTGGACGAGATGGAAACCGCGCTCGGAAGTATCGAGCAGGCGTCCTGATAATCCCGATCGAGGCCTGCCTGCTTCAAGAACCGACTTGCAGGACATCGACAAGGAATGATCGACCGGGGGGGGGCAGTTGTGCAAATGTCGTCCGGTTCTGGGCCTTTGGCGCCCTCGTGTGTTATTTAGGAGGAAGTGGAACGCGGATTCCGGGAGTGGAACCTCGGGTTCAGCCGGGAAGTGGGGAATCGGTTCCCGGAGCGGCCTTGACGCGGGCTCCGCGCACGCTCGTCCAGACTGACTTTTGTTCTCCGACTGGTGGTCGAAGTCGACGCGCACCCCGACGTCCTGCGCGTTGATCGCCGCGGCCAGCGCCGCCGGGTCCGACACGCGCATCACGCGGCCGTCCCGCGTCTCGAGACGGCTGCCCTCGCCGGGCGCCGGAACGACCGTGCGCACGACCTCCGCCGACCCGTCGACCTCGGACGGCGACAGCGCCTGCAGCGCCAGGGCCAGGCCGGCCACCCCGTTCGCGGGGGCCGCCGCTCCTTGACAGACTGGATAAGCTGAACGATAACCCGGCCACCCCGTTCGCGGGGGCCGCCGCGTGCAACGCGATGCGCGTCATACCGATCACCATACAACGGCCGCGGAGGGACGTTTGGACCAAAACGGCGGAAATCTGCTATGCTGGCGGCGTCCCGTTCGAATCCAGGAAAACATAGCTGACCCCGGACCTGGACCGAAAAAAGCGGGTATCTGGTTTCCGTGACCGTTTTCGACGGCCGCGGGAGCGGGGGCGCCAGAGGCGGGACATCGGCCGCGGCCGGCATCAGTCGGCCGCGGCCGTTTTACTTGAGGATGACGTGCGCCGAGATCAGCAGCGGCCGGCCGCCGTCCTTCGGCACCTCGATCACCACCCGCACCGGCCGCCGCTCCCCGCCCACGATCACGTCGTGGGTCAAACTCCCAGCGCTTTCCTGTCCCCTTCTGGACCCTGCCGAGCCGGGGCTCCGCCCGCAGAATCTCCGGCAGCCGCGGTATATCCCGATCGAGTACTCCGGATATGGTGCGCCGCCTGCTTGTACGCCACCACCTCGAGCAGGCGCACGACTGGGGGAGGCGGCCTCCATCCCTGGTCGCCGTCTCCGCCGGCAGCAGGCCCACCGGCGTGGCCTCGATCAAGTCCGTCCGCGTCTTGCCGCCTCGACCCCGCCCCCGCGGGCGCTCCACGAACCACTGGAACCCGGGACCCGCCACGTGCCGTTCGATCATCCGGGCCGCCGACGCCGGCCCGGCATGTTCGTCGCCGCCCGCGTCGTCGGGCGGTCGATGGAGCCGGCGATACCCGACGGCGCGTAGTGCCTCTTCGCGGCCTCCCGTCACCGGCGCCCGCCAGGGCCGCATCGTCCTCGCCGCACTGCGCGACGCCGTCGATTCCGGAGACCGGCGAGCGCTACACCGTCAAGCGCCACTACCGGAGCGAGAAGACGCCCGCCGGCGACGCCTGGCGCGCCACGCCGCCGTCACCCTTCAGCCGATCAACCCCGACTTCGCGCCCCTGGTCCTCGCCGCCGCGGACGCCGAGCGGTTCCGGGTGGTCGCGGAGTTCGTCGAGGTCGTGCACCCGCCCGCGCCGCGGTCCGGACCGCTCCCGCGGTGACGAGCACTGGCCGAGAGGACATGAAGCCTTGATTCACGCCGGGTGGCCGTCATGTCGTAGCGACTCCCGCCCGGCCGGCGGCTCGCAACCCGCTCGTTCAGTTCTCTCCGTTTGTAGCGTTTGTAGTACGATGGGGCCAGTTCACCTGCGGGGAGGTCCAATGGCTCTCACGTCCACGGGAAGTCTTGCCCAGGACTATTATTGCGACACGATCGACGAAGCCTTTGAAGAGATCCGGCGCCGAAAATCCTCGCCGGGCGCCGAGGGTACGATCACGCGTTTCGAAGAGTCACGGTACGGCGGCTACCGCGTGTACACCGTGGATGCCGAGTTCTTCGTCGACCAGCTCGTGGATCCCATCCAGCCGCGGATCCCGTCCAGCAGCTTCGCCACGCGTCGGACGGTCTATCGATGAGTGGCGCGGCGAAACCGACGTCGCACCAGAAACCCGAGCCGGAGCAGGAGATCGTCCCCCGGCAGTCTCCGGCGGGCTCGGGCGCGATTCACGAAGATTTCTCGCCGGTGGCGGAGTTGATCGTTCTCGAGCGCGAACGCATTGCCAGCCGGGATCGCCGAACGGACGTCATGCGCCGCACGATCGACGCCGGCGATGCCGCGGACAAGCGTCAGTACGACTACCACGTCGAGAAACTTCGTCGCGACGATGACGATCGCAAGCGCCGGCACGCCTCGGGAATCGCGATTGTGTGGACTCTGCTCGCGGCAACGATCGGCTTCACCGGGTTCCTGCGCTGGATGCTCTTCGCTGGTGACGAAAGCGCAACGGGCAGTCGCGAACAGGCTGCTGGGGACCGTTCTCACGGGGCTCGGCGGGTTTGGGATCGGTTGGGCACTCCTGAACGGCATTCGCCGCTTTCTCGCAAGATGACCATGCCTTGACAGCCCCGTGGTGAAGTCCCCGCTGCATTCAACGGACGCTGCATCCCGGCGGCACTGTGGCGCTCCGAGGGGCCGAGCTCGTAGAGCAGATACGGCCAGCAGCTCGACGTGCGCGAGATGGCCGGCCGCGCGCGCCGTGCGGAGGTTCGTGCGGTAGATACGGGGCCCCGCCCGGGCCCTTCGGCGGCCCACCCGCGCTGCTCCGGCCCCGGCTGCAGGCGCTCCCGGGACGTCTCCGGCGTCTCGCCCTGGCGTAGCGCCCGCAAACGCGCTCGGCCGCCTTGACCTGTTCCACGTGGAACGGAGTCGTCGGGCATGGGGCTACTGGCTGGGCACGTTCGCACGGTCCGGCGGATCCACGTGAACGAGGCCTGCTGTGCGTCCTCCCACCGCGACGCGGCAGTCTGGGCCCGGTAAAACGAGGTGGTGAACGGAACCGGGGGAGGGGAAGTAAACCGTCCGGCTTGTTCGATAAGGGCATCGGCGTTACCATCGACTCGGAGATCGACAGGATCGCAGCGAGGCATTCAGCCGATAGCGCGCCCGGTTGCCCCATGGGCAGGATAATCGCAATCGCCAACCAGAAGGGCGGCGTCGGCAAGACGACCACGGCCATCAATCTCGCGGCGTCTCTGGCCATGGGCGATCAGCGGGTGCTCCTGGTCGACTTCGATCCCCAGGCGAACCTCACGAGCGGCCTCGGGCTGAAGGCCGAGGCCACCGAGCGGCGCACCATCTATCAGGCGCTGACGGCGGACGCCATCGCCCCGGAAGATCTGGCGCTGGACACGCAGGTCACGGGCCTCCGGCTGATTCCGACCGACCACGATCTGACCGGCGCCGAAGTCGAGCTGGTGGGTTTGCCGCGTCGAGAAGACCGGCTGCGTCCGTTGCTGCGGGCCGCGGCCGATCGGTACGACTACATCTTCATCGACACGCCTCCGTCGCTGGGGCTGCTGACCCTGAACGCCCTGGTGGCCGCCCATTCGGTCCTGATTCCGCTCAACTGCGAGTACTTCGCCCTCGAGGGGCTGAGCGAGCTGACGGCGACCATGGGCCGCGTCCGGGCGGGGCTCAACCCGGAGCTCGAAATGGAAGGCGTCCTGTTGACCATGGCCGATCCGAGGACCCGGTTGGGCCAGCTCGTGGCCGGCGACGTCCGGGCCCACTTCGGCGAGAAGGTGTACCGGACGGTCATTCCCCGCAACGTGCGGCTCGGAGAGGCGCCGAGCCACGGTTTGCCGGCGATTCTCTATGACGTTCGGTCGACGGGAGCCGAGGCCTATCTGGCCCTGGCGCGCGAAATGCTGGCGCCCGGGCGCCGCGCGGCCGGGTATGGTCCATCCGGGGGGTGACGGAAGCCGCGGGCCGGGGCTTCGGGGTAAGCGCCGGGGTCCAGGCGTCCTGCGCGCCGCCGCGATGACGGGATTCAACCGTTCAAGGCAGGGGCGCACGACGAACCGCGGGCGCACGGCGCTGGCGGGGCGCACGGTCGCGGGCGCCCACGGCGGGCTCGACCACGGCGCACGACGCCGGCCGGAATGCGCCGGCGGGCGAACAGCAACCGGCGGGCGCACGGCGCTGGCAGGCGCACGGGTCGCGGGGGCTCACGACGGGCTCGGCCGCGGCGCACGGCTACCCGAAAGGAGCAGAGCAATGAGTGGGCAGCCGATCAGGATCACGGAGCAGAGAGAGCTGCTGTGCCCCTCGGTGCGGACACCACGAACGCACCACGACAGGGTTGCGGCGCACTCCCGCGTCGAGGACGGCGTGGCCGAAGAGGTGGTCGTGGACGTGCCGGACACGGACCCCCGCGAGCCCCCGGCGCCCCGGCCGCACCGACTGCCGTGCAACCCTTCCGGGCGCCGGAGCGGGATCGTCATCGAAGGGGGTGGTGCGAGGGGTGTCAGGCGCGGTGGTACCTGAACTGAGGGCCTGACGCTCGTGAGCGTCAGCGCGGAGGCTCGGTAGCGCCGGCCGGAATGCGCCGGCGGGCTTCCCGCCGAATCGTGTCGATCCGATGCGCCCGTTGGCGTCGCGACGATGTTCTACTTGCGGATCGGCCGGCCGAGGATGCGCGGGCAGGAGCGAGTTCATGCCGAAGACACGGCCAGTGTTGGGGCGCGGATTGAGCGCCCTCATTCCCGAAACGGCGCCGCCGTTCCGGGACCAGCCGACCGAGGTGGATCTGGATCGGTTGACCCCCAATCGGTCTCAGCCCCGCACGGACGTGGACGAGCCGAAGCTCGAACAGCTCTCGCGGTCGATCCGCGGCAGCGGCGTCATCCAGCCCATCGTGGTCCGGCGTATCGACGGCGACCGTTTCGAGATCGTCGCCGGCGAGCGGCGCTGGCGGGCGGCTCAAATGGCCGGGCTGCTCCGCGTGCCCGTCGTGGTGCGCGACGTTCCGGACGACAAGCTGCTGGAGATCGCTCTCATCGAGAACCTGCAACGCGAGGATCTCAATCCCATCGAGGTGGCCGAGGCCTACCGGCGTCTCATCGACGAGCGCAAGATGACCCAGGACGGCGTTGCCGCGGTGGTCGGGAAGGACCGGGCCACGGTCGCCAACTATGCCCGGCTCCTGCTGCTGCCGCCGGAAGTGCAGGCGGACGTGGCGGCCGGGGCCCTGACCATGGGCCACGCCCGCGCCCTGCTGGGGCTGGCCGAGGCGGAGGCGCAACGCCGCGCGGCCCGCGAAGTCGTCGACGGCGGCCTTTCCGTACGCGAGACCGAGGCGCTCGTCAAGAAGCTCGCGAACCCGCCGTCGCCGCCGCCCGCGCCCAAGACCGCGGCCGTCGACGTCCACACGCAGGCGGCCCAGGACCGGCTGCGCGTCGCCCTCGGCGCGCGGGTCCGCATCGTCAGAAAGGGGCGAAAGGGCCGGATCGAGATCGACTTCGGATCGGAAGACGAGTTGCAACGCCTCTTCGAACATCTTACCGAGTCTTGAAACTGAAGCGCCATGTCAGCGCGTCGTGCGCTCCGGGCAGGGCATCGGCGGAGCAGGTCGATCACCGTCTCCGCACAAGTAAACCTGCACCCGTAGCGGTGTCCAAAGGCATGGATTCTCGGAATCAACGCATTGGACGCCCCGAGTGCGGACGGGCGGCGCGGCCGCACCGTCAAGCGCGGCAACGGCGTAGCAATGCCGAAACACGCCGCCCGCCGGACGTCGGATGGCTTCGGCACGTGACTTGCATCATAGTCATGGCAGTTTCTCGAAATATCTCCGCAAACGGCGAATTCGGGGGGTGGCCGGCTTGCGCGGCACCCGCGAACGGAGCCGTTCGGGAGTCGAATCCGCTTCCACCATAGTTCTCTACGAGGGGAAGTCTCATGAAAAGAGCGACGACGGTTCTCGTTGCGGCTGCGCTGCTGCTTGCGGCAGGCGCCGCCCGGGCCCAGCAGGGCCGCGGCGAACTGCGAGGCACGGTGACCGACGAGCAGGGCGGCGCCCTGCCGGGCGTCAGCATCCTGATCACCAACCAGGACAACGGCACGTTCCGCGAGGTCGTCTCGGGGGCGGACGGCAGCTATTTCGCGGGACAGTTGCTGCCCGGCGTGTTCCGCATCACCGCCCAGCTCGCGGGGTTCAGTTCGTTCGAGCGCACCGACTTCGCGATAGGGGTCGGCCGGACGCTCGATCTGGACGTCGTGATGACCATCGGCGCCATCGAGGAGACCATCACCGTGTCGGGGGCGGCGCCGCTCGTCGACCTGACTTCGTCCGAGGTCGGGGGCACCATCACCACCGGCGACCTGACGGAGCTGCCGACCGGCAACCGCAGCTACTTCGCGGCCATCGCACTGTTGCCGGGCATTCAGTTCAACCCGTCGTCGAGCCTCGGCAACGACACCATGATCGCCAACGGCCAGACGCCGGGGACGAACAACGTGTCGGTGGACGGCGCCGCCAACAACGACGACAACAGCGGCACGTGGGCCGGGGGCCAGACACGCGTCCCCCTCGAATCGGTGCAGGAATTCCAGGTCCTGACCAACCAGTTCGACGCCGAGTTCGGCCGCGCCCGCGGCGCGGTCATCAACTCGATCACCAAGCAGGGCACCAACCAGTTCACCGGCGCCGCGTTCAACTACTACACCAGCGAGAAAATGACGACGCGCGACTACTTCGCGGCGCGCGACGACATCGAGAAGCCGCCGACCAGCAAGAGGGAGTTCGGCGGGGTGATCGGCGGGCCGATCGTGCCCGACAAGATGCATTTCTTCTTCAGCCTGGAACGGCAGCTCGTCGCCCCGAGCCGCGCCAAGGTGTTCCCGACCCGTCCGAGCCTGAACTTCACGACGGCCGAGAGCTGGGAGGCGTGGAACACCTTGATCCGCGTGGACAACCAGATCAACGCCAACAACTCGTGGGCCTTCCGCTGGCTGCGCGAGCTCGCGCCCCAGTTCAACTTGCTCGGCGGCCGCGCCGCGACGCTCAACGCGCTGGAGGACGAGACCGACAACGACCAGACCTACGTCGGAAGCTGGACGAGCGTCATCGGGAACTCGCAGGTCAACACCCTGCGGGTCTCCGCGACGCGCGAGCAGTGGTGGCGGGCCAATCCGTGCTGGCGCGACCAGGGCGGGTTCGACGCCTCCGAGGCCGATTTCTCGACCCTGCAGACGCAGTGCCTGCCCCGGTACAACTTCAGGAACTTCCAGGACAACGCGCACGACAGCGCCCGCGGCAACCGCGACCACCACTGGAGTTACTCGAACACTTTCTCGTGGTTCGTCCCCGACAAGATGGGCGACCACGACCTGAAGTTCGGCGCGACCTACCACCGGACCAACATGCTGTGGCGCGACCAGGGGAACCAGAACGGCACTTTCGCGTTCGACACGGACGATCCGTTCGACGTGAACGACTACGCCACGTGGCCCGAACGATTGAGCATCCGGGTCGGCGGACAGTTGACGTCCCCCTCGGCCTTCCACACCCTGGAGTCGTTCGCCCAGGACAAGTGGCAGGTGACGGACCGGCTGACGGTGAGCGCGGGCATCCGCTACGACCTCGAGGTCTTCCCGCTCGACAACGACTACAACCCGTTCTTCGGCCCGAACGCGATCGGGGTGCCCACGGTCCTCGGCGGCCAGGGCGTCGGCTCGCCGGCCGACCTCGGGGGACGGACGTACCCCATCGACTACAACAACTGGGCGCCCCGCACGTCGTTCGCCTACGACCTGACCGGCGACGGCCGGTCGGTGCTGCGCGGGGGCTACGGCATCTTCTACGACAAGACCCTGGGGTACGCCATCACCCAGTACCACCAGAACACGCCGTACATCAGCTCGTTCACCGCGTCGTTCCCGCAGAACAACGTGGACCCGGGGCCGTCGAACGGCATGGCGCCCGGCGGCGACCTGTTCCGCCTGATCGAAGTCACCCCGGGAGGCTGCCCGGCCAACCCGAACGGCGCCAGTTGTCCCACCGTGAACCGGCAGGTGCTGAACGATCTGTTCCCGGCCGGGAGCCGCCAGCTGAACACCGGCACCATCGTCTACGACAACCCGTACCGCGAGCAGCCGTACGCGCACCAGCTCACGGTCGGCTACGAGCGCGAGCTCAACCCCGTGCTGTCGGCCTCGGTCGACTTCGTGCGGCAGCTCGACCGCGACACCCACATCCGGCAGGACCTGAACGCGAGGATGCGGGCGGGCACCAGCCGCACGGACCCGGTCACCCGCTCGGACGTCTTCGGGGTGCTCGCGGACACCCTGGAGGGCGACGACCAGTACGCCGGCGGCGTACTGACCACCACCAGCAACGGGCGGGGCACCTACAACGCGCTGAACTTCCAGTTGGAGAAGCGCTACGCCGACAACTGGGGTTTCCGCGCCGTGTACGCGCTGGCGAAGAAGGAAACCAACACCCTGTGGTTCACCTACAACAACTTCTGTCAGGTGGGCGCCGCCCTCAACCTCGACTGTCTCTGGGGGCCGAGCCAGTACGACCGCCGGCACAACCTGACCCTCAGCGGCCGGACGGAGATCCCGGTGGCGGGGGGCATCACCTTCAGCGGCGTGCTGCGCTACATGAGCGGGGCGCCGTTCCACATCCAGGACACCAACTTCGACCCGAACCAGAACGGCACGGGCCCCGACTTCCTGCCGGCCGGCGCCTACAGCGGCGAAGGGCAGGACGGCATCTCGGTCGACTACGCGGGCGGGGCGTACGGGGCGTACGGTCCCGACTTCCTGCAGTTCGACATCCGGTTCGGCCACCGGACGCGCTGGGCGAGCCGCCAGACGCTCGACATCTTCTTCGACGTCTTCAACGTCACCAACCGGGCCAACTTCGAGAACCCGAGCGGAGACCGGCGCGGCAACTTCCTCGTCCTGACCGGGCTGCGGGCGGGCAGCGGCTTCCCGCGGCAGGCGCAGTTCGGCATGCGCTGGGGTTTCTAGCTCTGGCTCTGGCCCGGAGAGCGTCACCGCGCGACCTCGCGGTCGCAATGCGGTTCCGCTCGCCGCGGCAGTTCGGCGGTGTCACTCGCGGGGAGGGTCGGGCCCTGGCGCCCGGCCCTTCGTTCGTACGGCGTGGTCCCCCGTCACCGAAATACGCACAACCGCGCCCGCCGACCGCCCGAATCGGGCCGCGTCCCCGGCGTCCCAGGGCCGGCGAGCGATCCCGACCGAGGGACCTACGTTTCCCACAGCCGGCTCAGCGGCACGGCGAGCAGACGCTCGTCCCGCAGGGGGAACACATCGCGGCCGGAGTACAGCAGCACCCCGGACTCGAAGTCGGCGCCGCAGCGGTCCGCGAGCCGGACGAGGCCGCGTCCGTCGCCGGAAGTGACGGACGCGGCGGCCTTGACCTCGATGCCCCAGGTTCGCCGGCCTCGGGTCACGACGACGTCGACCTCCACCTTGTCCTTGTCGCGAAAGTGCCAGAAACGCACGTCGGGGTCCGTCCAGCCGGCCTGGGCGACAAGCTGCTGGACGACGAACGACTCCAGCAGGCGGCCCATGCGGTCGCGCCGGTGCAGCCAGTCGTCGGCCGTCAGGCCCGCGAGGGTCGCGGCGAGACCGCTGTCGAGCAGGTGGATTTTCGGGGACGCGACGAGCCGTCTGGCCTGATCGCGGCGCCAGGCCGGCAGGCGGCGCACCAGAAAGAGCCGCTCGAGCACCGCGACGTGGTGGTCGAGCGTGTCCCGGCGCACGCCGAGTGCGCCGGCCGGCGCACTCGCGTTGAACAGCTCCGCGCTGCGCAGCGCGAGGAGCTCCAGCAGCCGGGCCAGATCGCCGGCGTCCCGGACCCGCGCCACGTCCCGGACGTCCCGTTCGATGATGGCGCGCAGGTATTGGCGGTGCCATTGACGGGCGCGGCGGGGCGCCCTCGTCAGCGGCTCGGGATAACCGCCGGCCACCAGACGCTCGGCCAGCGTCGGTCCGCCGGGGTCGACCGCGGCGCCGATGCCCGGTTCGAAGGCGCCGTCCAGCAGGGCCCGCAGGAAACGGCCGGGGCGACGCGCCTTTTCCGACTCGGTCAGCGGGTGCAGCAGCGCCATCTCCATGCGCCCGGCCAGCGACTCGGTGACCGTTGGCAACAGCAGCAGGTTGGCCGAGCCGGTCAGCAGGAAACGGCCGGGACGGCGGTCCCGATCGACGGTGCGCTGGATGGCGGGGAGCAGCGCCGGGGCTCGCTGCACCTCGTCCAGGGTCACCGCGCCGGGCAGACTGGCGATGAAGCCGTCCGGGTCCTCCAGCGCCATCCGGCGGTAGTTGTGCTCGTCGAGACTCACGAACGCGCGGTCCGGCGCCACGTGTTGCGTCAGGGTGGTCTTTCCGCTCTGCCTCGGACCGAGCAGGCAGACGACGGGGGTGTCGGCCAGGGCTTCCCGGATGGCCGGCGCCAGCGCACGCGGAAACCAGGGGCGGGTGGCGGCCATTTGCCTGTTACAATAGCGGCTGATTGCCGGTTTGGCAAGCGGCTGATTGCCGGTTTGGCGAGCGGCTGATTGCCGGTTTGGCGAGCGGCTGATTGCCGGTTTGGCGAGCGGCTGATTGCCGGTTTGGCGAGCGGCTGATTGCCGGTTTGGCGGCTGATCGGAGGGGTCGCTTCTTGCACCGCGAACCCCGCCGCCGGCAGCGGCCGAGAGGAGCCCCGCGGTGGCGTATGGGGCGGCGCGGGTGGTCCTCGCCCGCCCGCCGGAGTCCCCCGCGCGGGCGGCGCATGGCGCCGCGTCACGACGGCCGACCGGCGGATTCGGCTCACTCGGGCAGCGGTTCCTGCCGTTGCAGGCACTCGGATACCGTGGAGTCGCTGCCGAACACCTCGAAGGTCGCCCGCTCGCCGCCCAGGCGCACGGTGAGGTTCGCGGTGGTGCGCAGCATGTGCAGGAGCGTATCGATCCCCCGTCCGCCGGTCAGTTGGTACAGGCGCTCGTTGACGGCCGTGACCGCCACGTTCTGCCGCTCGCCGGGCACGGCGCGCAGGGTGGCCCGTTCGGTCGCGTCCACGGGCGCCGGGAACTCGAACCCGCCGTTGACGCCCCGGAGCCCGCACACGAGGACGATCGAGGCCCCCTCGTCGTTGGCGAGCTGAAACTGGGCGCTACCGCCGTCCAGGTCCGTCGTGCTCCACGCGGGCTGGCCCGCCGCCGGCGCGGCGGTCGCAACGAACACCACGACCGCCGCGATGATCTTCGTCATGGGGTGTTTCTCCTGTGTCTCGGACTGGCGGTTCATTGGGGGAAACCCGACGGGCATCCGGCATCTCCGCTCCCGATCGACCGGGGGAATGGCGCGCTGGGGCCAGCCACTCCCCGACCACGGCGAATTCCAAAATATTGGAATCGTCGGGCCAACTCCTTGACTGCCCGTGGTGGAACCCGTGTCGCACCGCGCCCGAAGCCGAAGGGCGCGCCAGCGAGCAGCGGGCAGAGAACGTCCGCCTGACAAGGCGTGAGCAAGGTCAGGCGGGATGCGCCGCCGCCCGCAAAATGCAGCGGGGCGTTTTCACCACGGGCTGTTGATCCGCCGACGCCGCGTACCCGAACACGCCGGGCCGGAGGACCGGCGCAAAATCACTGCCGAAGTTGCCCGTGCGCCGGTCGCGGCCTTGCGGTACGGTCACGAGTCGATCGCGCCTATCGGCCCGCGCGGCGCGGTCCCGTCGGCAGATTCCACGACGCCGGCGCTTCGTCCCGTTTTGCGGCAGACAGATACCCGGAGCACCCGTCGGGCCGCCGCCGCTCGGACCGACCCCGACCACCCGGCGCGGACGAGGCAACCGACGTCGCCGACCGACGCATCAAGGGTTCGACATGGTGTGGCGTCGGGGGACTGTCGCCCCATAATATAATCCGGTTCCTGTGCGGAAATAGCGGGACCGATTCCGAGGGGGAGACGGCATGTTCGCATCAAGCAGGTTGCGCCGGTCGGGGGTTGCGGTCGCCGCGGCGGCGATCGCGTCGGTGGCCGCGGCGGCGGCCCAGAACAGCGCCCGCGTCTTCGGTGTCGTCACCGATCGCAGCGGCCAGCCGGTGGCCGGCGCCACCGTGACGCTGGACTTCGCCGGAGGGCTCGCGCGGAGCTACGAGTTGACGACGGACGAGGCGGGCGAGTACCTGCAGATGGGACTCATGCGCGGCCCCTACACGCTGACCGCGACCAAGGAGGGGGTCGGAGTGAACCGCGTGGCCATCGACCTGGTGGCGGGACAGGAGCTGGAGCAGGACCTGGCGCTGCTGACGGTGGAAGAGATCTACCGCGAAAGCCTGTCGGAAGCCGAGCGGGCGGAGTTCGACGCCCGGAACGCGACCACCGACGCCTTCGAGCAGGGGCTCGCGGCGGCCCGCGGCGGCCGGCTCGAAGAGGCGGCGCAGCATCTTCGGACGGCGCTGGAGGCGACGCCCGACTGCGCAGAATGCCAGCGCAACCTGGGCATCGTCTACGGCCGGTTGGAGGCCTGGGCCGAGGCGGAAGCCGCCTTCCGCGCGGCGCTGGCGCTGGCCCCCGACAACGCCGAGACCTACGACGGCCTCGCCGAAATATACAACGCGCAGCGGCGGTTCGACGACGCGGCCGAGGCGAGCGCGGCGGCGGCCCGGCTCTCGGGCGGCGGAGACGACGACCCCGCGGCGGTCTTCGACCAGGGGCTCATCTTCTGGAACGCGGGCCGTCTCGACGAGGCCCGGCAGCAGTTCGAACGCACGCTGGCCCTCGACCCCGAGCACGGCGAGGCCCACTACTGGCTCGGCATGGCGAACCTGAACGCGGGACAGATGGCCGAGGCGGCGGCCGAGTTCAAGCTCTACCTGGACCGCGAGCCGAACGGACGGTTCGCGGCGCAGGCGACCGGCATTCTCTCGTCCATCCAGCCCTGACTGAAGGGGCATGGAGCGGGCGGTCCCGCGCGCCGCCCACGGCGGGCGTCGCCGTGCGCCGGCGCTCTCGCAGAGGAGGGAACGCAAGCCACGTCCGTCACGACGACCGGGACACTGCTTTGCAGTTCGTCAAAACAACAATATGCATCAGGGAGACAGGTAGATCATGCGGAAACCGTTGATGGCCGCCATGCTGCTCGGCATGACGGCGACGGCCGCCCTGGCCCAGCAGGGCCGGACGGAACTTCGCGGCCGGGTCACCGACGAGCAGGGGGGCGCCCTGCCGGGTGTCGCGATTCTCATCACCAACCAGGACGACGGGACGTTCCGCGAGGTCGTCACGTCCGCTGACGGCAGCTACTTCGCAGCGCAACTGCTGCCCGGCGTCTTCACCATCAACGCCGAGCTGCCGGGCTTCGCCCCGTACGAGCGGACGGACTACCAGCTCCGCGTCGGCCAGACCCTCGACCTCGACGTCGTCCTCACGGTCGGCGGCATCGAAGAATCGATCACCGTTTCCGGTTCGGCGCCGCTGGTCGACCTCACCTCCGCCGAAGTCGGCGGCACCGTGTCGTCGGACGAGCTGGTCGAACTGCCGCTGGTCAACCGCAGCGCGTTCGCGGCTATCTCGCTGCTGCCCGGCATACAGTTCCAGCCGTCGAGCTCGTCCGGCAACGACACGATCATCGCCAACGGCCAGACCACCGCGTCGAGCTCGCTCAACGTCGACGGCGGGTACAACGGCGACTCCACCGGCGGCGGCAGCGGCGGCAGCCAGGTCAAGGTGGCGATAGAGACGGTTTCCGAGTTCCAGGTCATCAGCAACCAGTTCGACGCCGAGTTCGGCCGCTCCAGCGGCGCGGTCGTCAACGCGGTGACGAAGCGGGGCACCAACTCGGTCAGCGGCGCCCTGTTCAGCTACAGCACCAGCACCGCGATGACGACGCGGGACTACTTCAACGCCCAGCGGCTGGAGACCGATCCCGACACCGTGAAACCCGACAACAACAAGTACGAGTTGGGCGGCGTGCTCGGCGGGCCGATCATCCAGGACCGGATGCACTTCTTCGGCAGCCTCGAGTCGCGCATCGCCAACCCCGGCCGCACGAGACTCTTCAGCACCCGCCCCGATCTGGACTGGTCCGCGGCCGAGAAATGGCGGGCGTGGAACACCATGGTCCGGGTCGATCATCAGGTCAACGGCAACAATTCGTGGGCTTTCCGGTACATGCGCGAGCTGAGCCCGGAAACCAACACGCTGGGGGGCCGGACGCTGAACTCGGTGCGGGACAACCTGGACGACGAGTGGATCGGCGTCGGTACCTACACCAGCGTCATCGGCAACAACCTGGTCAACACGGTCCGCGTCACCCGGAGCCTGGAGTCCTATTCGTGGGGTTCTCCCTGCTTCCACGACCTGGACGGGTCGGTCGTGCGCAACGGGCAGTCGATAAACTGCGATCCGGGCTATCAGTTCAGGAGTTTCTTCGACAACGGCTACCCGTGGGCCGGCGGCCGGACCGACTCCCAATGGCAGTACAACAACACGACGTCGTGGTTCGTCCCCGACAAGGCGGGCGATCACGACATCAAGTTCGGCGCCACCTATCACCGTTCCTTCATCGACGATTTCGACGAGGGCCTGCGGGCCGGCCAGTTCTGGATGGCGAGCGACGTGCCGTTCAACATCGACGACTACTCCACGTATCCGGAGAGACTGCGGATACGCGTCGGCAACCCCGCCGGCAAGACGTTCACGTACCCCATCGACACGTGGGAGGCGTTCTTCCAGGACAAGTGGACGCTGAACGAACGCTGGACCCTGGGTCTCGGCATTCGCTGGGACGCCGAGATGCTGAACGCGCAACGGACGGACAATCCCCTGCTGGTGCCGGGGGAAGATCCGCGCGACTGGAACAACTTTTCGCCCCGCACGTCCATCGCCTACGACGTGACGGGCGACGGCCGTTCCGTCATCCGGGCCGGCTACGGGCGGTTCTACGACCGGACGCTGTTCAGCGGACTCGACAACGTGCTGCAGTTCCCCATCATCTCCGACTCGTTCACCGTCACGTTCCCGCGCGCGTTCAACCGCGACCCCGGTCCGCGGAACGGAGTCGCGCCTTCGGACCCCGAACTGGTGGGGGCCATACGCTACGGCTCGGGCGCGGAATGCGGGCCGTCGGCGGCGCAGGCCGGCGCCAGCGGGCACTGCCCCCTGGTGAATCACGATTTCGTGAATGGTCTCTTCCCCGCGGGGGCGACCGACTTCAACGAGTCTCGCGTCTACCTCGACAACGCGCGCCGCAAGCAGCCGTGGTTCCACCAGTTCACGGTGGGGTACGAGCGGGAACTCATGCCGACGCTGTCGATCTCGGCCGACTACGTCAACATGCGGGGCCGCGACCTGCTCAACCGCATCAACTACGTTGCGCCCCTGCGGGCGGGAACGAGCGACGCCGACCCGCTCACCTGGTACGACGCGTTCGACGTGGTCTACAACCGGACGGACACCGTGTTCTACCCGAGCTGTCCCGCGGCGGGGGTCGCCGCGTGCGCCGACGTCGATCCGGTGACGGGCATGGGGCCGGCCGGCCATCTGGTGGGAGTGTTCCAGAACCGCGTCCTGTCGATCGAGAGCGTCGGGTCGTCCTCGTACGACGCGCTGAACTTCGCACTGGAGAAGCGCTACGCGGACCGCTGGGGCGCCCGGATATCGTACGCGCTCGGCCACTCGCGCGGCGACGCGTTCGAACAGTACGGCACCAACGGCCCCAGCCTCAACGGGGTGCAGACCCAGGTCCTCGGCGAACTCAACCTGGACGAGAACTGGCAGGACTCGGAGACCGACCGGCGGCACATCCTGAGCCTCTCGGGGCGGACGGAGCTCCCGGGCGGGATTACCGTGAACGCCATCTGGCGCTACATGACCGAGCTGCCGTTCACCCTCATCGACAGCACCATCGACACCAACATGAACGGGTCGCCGTTCGACCCGCTGCCGGCCGGTACCTACAGCGGCGTGGGGAACAACCCGATCACGGTGGACCACGACGGCCGGCAGGCCGGCGCCCGCTCGGCCGACTACATGCAGCTGGACATGCGGTTCGGCTACCGTCTCCGCCCCGCGGTTCAGCAGACGCTCGACGTCTATTTCGACGTCATCAACCTGACCAACCGCACCAACTTCAACCGCGCCAATGGAGACCGGGACAGCGGCGACTTCCTGAACTACACGTCGCTGCGCTCCGGCGGGATCCCGCGTCAGGCGAACTTCGGCGTGCGGTACGGGTTCTGAGTCCGGGCCGGTGTTTCGCCCGGAGCCGGGCGCCGCGAAGGCGCCCGGCTCCTTTTTGTCGGCGCGACCCCGCCTTCCGCCGGCGTCGTCAGGCTCCTCGTTTTCTGCGTTGCCGGGCCGCGGACGCGGGTCCGGCTATCGCCCGCCGACCTGCAGCCGGTTGATCACGCGCTCGGTCTCGAACGACTGGCGGGCGATCTGCTCGATGACCCGCTTCTCGACGCCGCTGCGCACGACCCCGACGAGGAGCACTTCTCCCTCGTGGACGAGAATGCGGAACGGCGAGTCGGTCAGCAGCAGGTACTGGGCGAACACCGGATGCCGGCGCACCCGTTGGGCGATGAGGCGGCGCAGGTCCCGGTCGCGGCGTGACGCCGACTGCACGAAGACGTCGAGGACGACGTCCTGCACGCCGGGAATCCGGGCGATGCGGTCGAACAGGTCGCCCGGCTTGTCCCGGTCCGGGGTGACGCTGCCGCTGAGGGTGACGACGCCGTCGACGACCGAACCGCCGACGTAGTCCCAGATCGTGTAGTGACGGTAGCCCTGGATCGCCGCGCCGACGGCCCCGGCGAGCGCCTCGTCGTCTTCCCCGCCGGGAATCACGAGCTCGCTCGCGACGGTGTCGACGCCCTCGATTTCGAGGACCCGGTCGATCGCCCGCGTCTTCACCCACAGCGTCGGCACGGCGCCCGACAGGGTGACCTCGGCGCCGTCGACCCGGTAGTCGATACGCCGCAGGTCCCGATCGTCGCGCAACGCCGCCCCGACCTCGGCGAAAAGGGCTGCGGCCGGACCCTGCGGGCCCGCCCCCGCCGGCCGAACGGCCGGGCTGAACGCGATCAGGCTGAAGAAGACGAACGAGACGACCGCCGGACCCCGCGCCGTCATCGTCCCCCCGCGGCGCCGGGACCGGCCGGGGTCCGGCTGAACGTGTAGGACGTCCGCGATTGCACCGACACGCCGTCACGGGCCACGCTCACGTCGAGGGTGCGGCGCCGATGGGCGGGGTCGGGGTTGCTCGTGTAGTACCCGACGATGTAGTAGTCGCTGGTTTCCGCGTCGATCTGGCGCAGCAGCCCTTCGAAATTGTTCGTGTTCACGATGGAGCTGCCGCCGGTCAGCTCGGCCAGCGTCCGCAGGCTCGATCGCGCCGCCAACTGGTACTCGCGCCAGGCCTCGAGCGGGACGTCGTAGTCGATGTCGGGGGTCGACACGAGCCCGCGCGGGTCGAGCGTGTAGAACGTCGTGTTGGCGCGGCTGGCGGCATCGGCCAGCTCGTCCATCTCGGCGATCAGCTCCCCGTCCGAAAACACGGCGCCCTGGCGCTGAATCCTGTCGAACGGCGCGAACCGGGCCGCCATTTCGGGATCGTTGGCGGCCAGATCGACCAGCCGCTCGCGCAGGTACCGGTCTGCCCGGTTGACGCGATGCAGCCGCTGCAGCTCGAACGGATTCAGGTCATATCCGGTGCTGACGTACATCAGCACCTTGCGCCGGTCCTGGACCGCTTCCAGGTTCTCGAGGAGCGTGTTCACGGTGAAGAAGGCGCGATGCGCGCGCCAGCGCAGCTCGGCCGGGCCGTCCCGGTTGTCCTGCACGTCCATGATGAGCTCGCGCGGAGTCAGGCCGGTGCCGACGATGCCGTCGACGGACGACTTCACCAGCTCGCGGTCGTAGGTGATGTCGATGGCCGTCCCCGCCGAGTCGTTCGCAATCAGGCCCACGAGGTCGCCGTCGTGCACCAGGATGTCGATCACGTCCTTGACGAAGTGGCGGACCCGCGGCGTGCTCTGCGGCTCGAGGTGCATCGCGTCGACGAAGAAGATGAAGATGCGTCCCGCGATCTGGTTCCGCGGACGGCTGGACGGCAGGATGATGCCCTCCTGTGCCGGCTGCGTCGGCGAGAGCTGGTTGAAGACCCGGCCGCCGTGCACGAGCACGAGCGACGCCACCTCCTGGGGCATGCCGTCTTCCTTGATGAGGAAGTCGGACGGCGCCAGGTCGGCCACGAAGACGCCGTCCGCGTCGCGGACGATGACGTCGGTGCGGATCAGCGTGACGCCGGAGCGGAACGTGCCCGGCTGCGCGGCCGCGGCCGCGGGGGCGCGGGTCGCCGGCGGCCGATCCGGGGCGGTCTGGGCCGCCGCGCCGGCCGCGAGTCCCGCCGCGGCGGCGGCGCAGCACAGCCCCGGGAGTCTGCGGCGCAGCACGGCGCGGACTGCTGGAAGGTTGGTTGGGCAGCGAGCGGAGCCGTGAAGCGACCGCGGGTCGCGCGGCGTCGCTTTCCGGGCCAGCCGCGTGAACTTCGAGCGAAGCGGACGCAGGGAACGCATGGGGGGCACCCACCTTTCCTGACGGATCATGAGCATGTTACCCCGCCCCCGAAGAAGGTCAACCCGCCCGCCGGATGTCGGCGAGCGAGCCGGGGGGTTGACGGCGCGAAAGCCTTGGACGTGCGCGCGGGCGGCGCCCATGTTCAAGGCAAGCTGCAACATGGAGCCGGCGGCGGCCTGTATCGCAGCCAAGGTTTCACAAGGGGATCAGCGGGGGGCGTGATTCTCGTTCGGGTTCCCGGGAACCGCCCGCGATGATTTTCCCGGACCGGGAGCAGCCGGGGAGACCGCTGCCGCCGCTCTCAGGTTCCCCGGCGTTCGGCGAAGAAGGCCCGCATGAGCGCCGTGCATTCCGCCTCGAGGACGCCGCCGGCGACCTCGACGCGGTGGTTCAAGGCGGGGTGGTCGAGCACCCGCATGACCGAACGCACCGCGCCGGCCCGGGGTTCGGCGGCGCCGAAGACGATGCGGGCGACGCGGGCGTGCACCAGCGCGCCGGCGCACATGAGACAGGGTTCGACGGTCACGTACAGCGCGGCGCCGGTCAGACGGTAGTTGCCGGTGGCGCGGGCGGCGTCGCGCAGGGCGACGATTTCGGCGTGCGCCGTGGGGTCCGCGCCGCGGACCGGCTGGTTGCCGCCCCGCCCGACGACGGCGCCGTCGAGCACGACGACGGCGCCGACCGGCACCTCGCCCCGCCCGCCGGCGAGCCGCGCCTCGCCCACCGCCTCGCGCATCCACCGCTCGTCGCCGTCCGCGGCCGCGGCGTCCACGGCCCGGTCGCCGGCCGGCGCCGCGTCCGGGAATTCACTCGTTCCCATCTTCAACATGGCCGGCGGTCGAGGTTCGTACAAAGGCGAACGGGGCGCGGCCCTGCGCGGGTCGCGCCCCGTTGCGTCTCCCCGCGCCCCGGCGGGTCCGGCCGCTACTGCGTCGGGCTTTCGTCTATCCAGACCCGGATGCGGGCGTCGGGCTGGATGACCTGCACCATCTCCCCGCGCAGCGCGCTCAGCTCCTGGATGGCGGCGCGGACGTCGAGGGTGTTTCCGGCCCCGGACAGCAGCGCGTCGACCACGTTCACCGGCACCCGGATCTGCACGTCGCCGACCATGCTGCGGCCCCGGCGTCGCCCGCCGCGGCCGTGCTCGGCGTCCCGGTCGCGGCCCCGGCGCCCGCGGCGGTCGTGCTCGGCGCGGCGGCCGTGCTCGGGGTCCCGGCCGTCCCCGGCGTCGGCGCGGTCGTGCTCGGCATCCCGGCCGCCCCCGGCGTCGTGCTCGGCATCCCGGTCGCGCCCGGCGTCCCGGTCGCTCTCGGCGTCCTCGTCGTCCGTTCCGGTGACGTTCACCACGATGGTGTCGCCCTCCCGGGCGACGCGGATGCTCTGCCGTCCGTCCTGGATGTTGGCGAACTCGACGTCGCCGGCCCCGCGCATCTGGTTCCACACCTCGCGGATCGCCGCCACCGGGATCTCGCGCTCGCCGCCGAGCTGAAGCTGACCGTCGCGGTCCACGATCGCTTCCGGCGCCAGCGCCAGCGCGGCCTCGATGGCGGTCAGCGGCAGGTTGAGGTTCATGTTGGCCTGCTCGCCGGTCATGTCGAGGTGGATCCAGGGTTGCGGATCCGGAGCCTGGGCGGCGTGGAGACCGATGGCCCCGGACGCCGCGAACGCCGCCGTCACCGCGAGCGCCGCGCGCCGAACCGTCTTCACCTTGAGCACTGTGTTCCTCCCTCGTTCCAGGTCATGCGGCGCGGCTGCCGTGCGCCGCGTATCGCTCGCGGGGCGGCCGGCCCGCGAGCGGCCCGCCGCCGTATCTGTTTCGATGATACGGCGCACCCGGGGGAAAGGTTCACGTTGACGCGCGTTCGTTCACCCGGAAGCCGACCTCGCCGTTCCGGATGGTGGTGGACTCCGACCGGACGCCCGGCGTCCTCGACCAGGGGGCGGCGGCCGAAGTGGCGCGCTACAGGGACGCCGCGAAGCGTTCCGCCAGGTCGGCGGCGCCCGCGCGGTTCCAGGTCTCGTTGACCGCGGCGAGGACCCGGCCGTCGGGGCCGAAACGTCCCAGGTCGACGCCGCGCTCGCGCAGCCGCGCCCGGAAGCGGGCCGGGTCGGGAGCCGACACCCGGAGCCGGAAGAGGTTGGTCGGGGCCGGCATCCGCTCGACCGCGAACGCCTCGTGCCGGGCGATGCGCTCGATGAACGCCTCCGATACGTCGACCGCCTGGCGGAAGCGGGCGACGAAACCCGGCAGATGGTGCAGGGCCGCCGCCGCGAAGGGCCACGCGCCGGGCAGCCCCGCCCCGAACATCCGGCGGGTGTGGTACATGTCGTCGAGCAGGGCGCGGGGGCCGGCGAGCACCGCTCCGGACACCGCGTTGAAGTACTTGTACAGCGAGACGTAGACGGTGTCGAAGGGCCGTGCGTACTCGGCGGCGTCGACCCCGGTGCAGGCGCTCTGCAGGAAGAGCCGGGCGCCGTCGAGGTGCAGCCCGATGCCCTGCGCCCGCGCGAACGCGGTCACCCGGTCGAGCTCGGTCTGGTCGAACCGCTCGCCGAACCGGCGGCGGACCGGCGTCTCGACGGAGATCACCGACACCGGCTTCGACACCCGGCCGCCGGCGGTGCGGTCGACGACCTCCCGCACGTCGTCGACGGTGAACGTGGCCCGACCCGGCGCGACGGGCACGAGGGTGATGCCGCTCAGGGTCTGCACGCAGTCGCCCGAATCGTTGTAGAGGTGGCTCTCGGCCTGCACCACGGCCCGGCCGCGGCCGCCCGCGAGCGCGCGGACCGCGAGGTGGTTGGCGAGGGTCCCGGTGGGCATGAACACCGCGCGTTCCTTCCCGAGCGCGGCGGCGAACCGCTCCTCGAGCCGGGCGACGACGCCGCCGTTCGAGTAGCTGTCGCGGTCGATCCGCCCCTCGTCGGCGAGCCGGCCGAGCAGCCGGGCCTGGTCGGCCGGCGTCAGCCCCAGCCCGTCGCCGGTCATCCGGACCCGGCCGGCGGCCGGCTCGGCCCCGGCCGCGGCCGGGACCGCGGCTCCCCGGCCGGCGGCCGGCCCGGGGGCGAACGCGCCGGCGCCGAGGCCGAGCGCGCCGGTCTGGAGAAACCGCCGGCGGCCGACGGGGGTCCGGTTGCGAGTCATGGCGCCGCTCCCTTCAGTGACTGACAGCCCGTGGTGAAACTGGATCGCGAACAGCGCTGCATCCCGTCTGGACTGCTGTTGTGCGTCGGTTGAATACCCAAGAGATGCGCCCTTCTCACGCCTCGTCCAGGCGGGCGTTCTCTGCCGGCTGACGCCCCGCGTTCGCTGGCGCCCTTCGGGCGCGGTGCGCACCACGGGCTGCCGATGTCGGCCCGGCCGGAAACCCGCGCCTACTCCGGCGGCAACCGGTACGCCAGCAGCCGGCCGGGCATGCCGCCGCCGCTGGCGGCGACGACGACGTACTGCACGCCGTCGAGCACGTAGGTCATCGGCGAGCCGGACTGCGGGGCGGGCATGTGGACCTCGCCGACCTCGTCGCCGGTCGTCTTGTCGTAGGCGCGGAGCATCGCCCCGCGCGCGCCCGACGGCGTGGTGAACGTGCCCCCCTCGCCGGCGATGACGAGGGTCCTGGTGTTCAGGGTGCCGATGCGCCCGACGCGCCCCGTCCGGGGAACGTCGACGCCGGCCAGCCGGGGATGGTTCCGGACGTTGTCGGGCGTCTCGCCGTGCGGAACCTGCCACAGGATCTCGCCCCGATTCAGATCGATGGCGGTAATCCGGCCCCACGGCGGCTTGATGATGGGGATCCCGTCGATGGTCAGCGACGCCTCGGCGGCCGAGACCTCCGGCGTCCGTCCCCGGATGAAGTTCATGTCCGACCGTTCGGGGTCGTTGACCAGCCCCAGCGACACCACCTGCGTGTAGCTGTAGAGATAGATGACGCCGGTCTCGGGATCGAGCGACGCGCCCGGCCAGTTGGTGCCGCCCGCCTGCGACGGCAGCATCAGGGTGCCCCACGGCCCCTCCGGCGCCGAGACCGTCGGCGGCGTGAAGATCGGGCCGATGCGGTAGTTCGAGACGATGCGCTCCGCCTCGGCCCGCAGCTCCGGCGTGAAGTCGATCAGGTCGTCGATGCCCACGCCCTGCCGGTCGTAGGCGGGGGGCCGGGTGGGGAACGGCTGGGTGGGCGACAGCAGCTCGCCCGGCACGTCGGACGCCTCGACCGGACGCTCCTCGATCGGCCACACCGGCTCGCCGGTGACCCGGTCGAAGACGTAGAGCCACGACTGCTTGCTGGGCTGGGCGATGGCCTTGACGTCCCGCCCGTCCACGGTGACGTCCACCAGGATCGGCGCGCACGGCAGGTCCCAGTCCCAGACGTCGTGGTGGATGAACTGGTAGTGCCAGAGACGATCGCCGGTTTCGAGGTCGACGGCCACGAGGCTGTCCGAGAACAGGTTGTCGCCGTGCCGGTGGCCGCCGTAGTAGTCGTTGGTGGGCATCTCGGTGGCGAAGTACGCGATGCCGAGCTCGGCGTCGACGGTCATCTGCCCCCAGACCCCGGTGTTGCCCGTATAGCGCCACGACTCGTTGAGCCACGTGTCGTTGCCGAACTCGTCGGCGCCGGGAACCGTGTGGAAGATCCACTTGCGGTCGCCGGTGCGGGCGTCGAAGCCCCGGACGTGCCCCTTGACGTTGCGCATCGACCGGGGCGCGCTGCCCGGCAGGTGCGCGGCCCCGACGAGAATCGTGTCCCCGGCCACGACCGGGGCGGCGTGCAGCCCCACCTCGCCCGTCACCAGATCGATGTCCTGGTCCATGTTCAGCTTCAGGTCGACGATGCCGTCGACGCCGAAGTGCGGCAGCCGCCGGCCCGTCGCGGCGTCGAGGCCGACGAGCCGATAGCCCGGGGTGACGTAGAAGATCTCGCCCGCGCCGCCGTTGCCGCGCCAGGCCAGGCCGCGCCCCGACAGCCGCCGCGGCGCCGCCGCGCCCCGTTCGCCCTCGTCGAGGCGGTGCGTCCACCGCAGCTCGCCGGTCGCCGCGTCGACCGCCGCGACCGCGCGCCGCGTCCCCGCCGTCGTGTACAGCACGCCGCCGACCATGAGGGGGGTCGACTGCAGGTTGTACTCGGGCTCGGGACCGAAGTTGTCGGTGGCCAGGGACCACGCGAGCTCGAGGTCACCGAAGTTCCCGGCGTCGATCTGGTCGGCCGGCGAGTAGCGGGTGCTCGCGAGGTCGCCGCCGTAGGTCGGCCACTCGATGTCGGCGGCCGGCTGGGCGTGGGCGCCGGGCGACAGCACGAGCAGAGCAAGCATCCAACGCATCAGTCTGAGTGACAAGGGTCTCCTCCCCGATTCGCATCCTGCGATCGCGGGCATGTTATCAGGCGGGCGTTCCCTGCCCGCTGGCGCGGTGCGACGCCGGCTATCCGCCACGGCACGTCATCGCCGGCCGGGAGCCGCGTTCAACGACGGGAGCGCGCCCGGTTCGGCGCCGCGAACCGCCGGCGGCGCATTCCGTCTCCGCCGGCCGCCGTCGGTCCGGCCCCGTCATCCGTCGACCCGCCCCGGCGGCTCGTCCGCCGCGCCGCGTCAGGCGGGCGCCTTCCCGTCCGCCGGCCGGGCGGCGAGCGGAGCCGCAAGGCGATGATCGGCGGGCTGCGATACGATGGATGGGCCATGAGGGAAGCCGACGGCCGGCCGCGCGGAACCGGGACGGGAACGCGGTGAAGGGAGGAAGTGGCGCGCCCTGCAGGATTCGAACCTGCGGCCTCCTGGTTCGTAGCCAGACGCTCTATCCAGCTGAGCTAAGGGCGCACGGTCGGCGGACCTCCAGTATAGCAGCTTTCCGGGTCGTCGCGGGCGTGCTCCTCGCCGCGGCCGGCGCCGCCGCCCAGCCCGCCGCGGTCCCGGACGGGCCTCGGATCTTCGGCCCGCCGCCGCCCGCGCCTCCCGCCGTCGTCGCCCGCGACGCCGCGGGCGGGGTGACCGTGCGCGCGGTCCGCATCGAGGCGCCGCTCGGCATCGACGGCCGCCTCGACGAGGCGGTCTACGGCCGCGTCGAGGCCATCGGCGGCTTCATCCAGAACGATCCCGCGGAGGGGGCGCCGGCCTCCGAGAAGACCGAGGTCTGGCTGCTGTTCGACCGGGACCACGTCTACGTCGCCGCCCGTTGCTGGGAGTCGCGGCCGGACCGGGTCATGGCGAACGAGATGCGCCGCGACAACATCCGCATCGTGCGCGACGACAACTTCGCGTGGTCGTTCGACACCTTCTACTCGCGGCGCAACGCGGTGCTCTTCGAGGTGTCGGCGGTCGGGGGCCGGCTCGACGCCGAGCTGACCAACGAGTCGCAGGTCAACCTCGACTGGAACCCCGTCTACGACGTGGCCGTCAGCCGCTTCGACGGCGGTTGGGCGGTGGAGGCGGCGCTGCCGTTCAAGTCGCTGCGCTACCCGGGCGCCGGTCCGCAGGTCTGGGGGTTCCAGGCGCGGCGCGTCAACCGCTGGCGGAACGAATCGTCCTATCTCACGCCGCTCTCCGCCGCGCAGGGGCTGCGCGGACACTTCCGCGCCTCGCTCGCCGCCACCCTCGTCGGCATCGAGGCGCCGGCGGCGTCGCGGCTGCTCGAAGCGAAGCCGTACGTCATCGGCGACGTCACCGCGGCCGCCGCGCCGGCGGCGCCGGCCCGCGGCGTCGGCGGCGACCTGGGCCTCGACGTGAAGTACGGGGTCACCCAGGGGCTGACCGCCGACTTCACCGCCAACCCCGACTTCGCGCAGGTCGAGGCGGACGAACAGCAGATCAACCTGACCCGCTTCAGCCTCTTCTTCCCCGAGAAGCGGGAGTTCTTTCTGGAGAACCAGGGGATCTTCGGCTTCGGGGGGGCCGTGACGAGCGGACGCCTCGCCGGCGCGAGCGACACGCCGATCCTCTTCTACAGCCGCCGGATCGGCCTGAGCGGGACCCGGGAAGTGCCCCTGCGGGCGGGGGCGCGGCTGACCGGCCGGGTGGGTCCCTGGACCCTCGGCGCCCTCAACATCCAGGCCGGCGAGCGGGCCGGCGACGACGGGTCCCCGGGGGTCCGGCCGACGAACTTCACGGTGCTGCGGGCCCGGCGCGACGTGCTGCGGCGCAGCAGCGTCGGCGCCATGTTCACCGGCCGGTCGCGCAGCCGGCTCGCCGACGGGTCGAACGCCGCGTACGGCGTGGACGGCGCCTTCGGCTTCTTCGACGACCTCACCGTCAACACCCACTGGGCCCGCACCCGGACCGGTACGATGACCGGCAACGACACGAGCTACCGGGCGCACCTCGATTACGCCGGCGACCGCTACGGCGTCCAGCTCGAGCACCTGCTCGTGGGCGAGGACTTCAATCCCGAGGCCGGGTTCGTGCGGCGGCGCGACATGCGGCGCAGTTTCGCCGATCTGCGCTTCAGTCCCCGCCCGGCTTCGATCCGCGCGGTGCGCCGCTTCGTCGTCGGCGGCTCGCTGGCCTACGTCGAGAACCTCGGCCGGACGGTCGAGACCCGCGAGGCGACCGGGCTGTTCACGGTCGAGTGGGAGAACAGCGACCAGCTCAGCATGAGCGTCATCCGGTCCTACGAGTTCCTGCCCAGGCCGTTCGCCATCGCCCCCGACGTGACCATTCCCGTCGACGGCTACGACTTCACCAACCTGCGGCTCGGCTACGACCTCGGCCAGCAGCGCCGGTTCTCGGCCAGCGTCGTCGTCGAACGCGGCTCCTTCTACGGCGGGCGCAAGACCACGCTCGGGGTCAGCCGCGGCCGGGTCAGCATCACCAACCAGCTCTCCGTCGAGCCGTCGTGGTCGATCAACTGGATCGATCTTCCCCAGGGCGCGTTCACCGCCAACCTCGCCGGCGCGCGGACGACCTGGACCATGACCCCCCTCATGTTCGCGAGCGCCCTGGTGCAGTACAACTCGCGCCTCGATCAGGTGTCGGCAAACGTCCGCTTCCGCTGGGAATACCGCCCCGGCAGCGAACTGTTCGTCGTCTTCAACGAAGACCGGAACACCGCAATGGAACGGTTCCCCGTCCTCCGCAACCGGGCGTTCATCGTCAAGGTGAACCGCCTGTTCCGATTCTGACGAGATTCCGTCCTCATGATTCGCCGCATCCAGGCGCTCAATTACCGCTGTCGGACCGTGCTGTCCGACTTGAAGGACATCCGCGTCGTGGAAAGAGAGGACGACCGCAACATGTACCTGATGCTCGTCTACACGACCGGGGTGGAAGTCCCCTCGTGGATGGCGTCGGACGGCACGATGCGGTTCCTCGTCATCACGTTGATCGCCTATCTGCCCCATCCCGGAGAACTGTACCTGCTGGAAGAACCGGAGAACGGCGTTCATCCTCTGGCCCTCCACGCCATCTACGACTCGCTCTCTTCCGCGTACGAATCCCAGGTGCTGGTGGCGACCCACTCTCCCGCATTCCTGCAACTGTCCAACCCTGACGAGGTGCTGTGTGTCGCGAAGAACGACGAGGGCGCCACCGACATCATTCGCGGCGCCGATCATCCCATCCTTCGAGGCTGGCGGGAGTCGGTCGACATGAACGTGCTGTTCGCCACTGGGGTCATCGGATGAACGGAACGACCACACCGACGTCTTCCGCGGCCGGACGGCCGGCGCTCCGTTGCACGGGGCTCGTGAAGCGCTACGGCGCGCTGACCGCGGTCGACCATCTGGACCTCGCGGTGCTCCGCGGCGAGTGCTTCGGCCTGCTGGGACCCAACGGGGCCGGCAAGACGACGACCATCGAGATCCTCGAGGGTCTGCAGGCGCCGGACGCGGGGGCGGTCGAGGTGCTGGGGTCGCGGTGGGGCGAAGACGACGACGCGCTGCGCCAGCGGCTGGGCATCCACCTGCAGGAGACGCAGTTCGACGAGCGGCTGTCGGTGGGGGAGACCCTGCGCCTGTTCCGGTCGTTCTACCGCCGGGGGCGGCCGGCGCCGGCGGTGCTGGCGACCCTGGGCCTCGAGGCCAAGGCGCGCACGTGGGTCGGCAAGCTGTCGGGCGGGCAGCGGCAGCGGCTGGCCGTGGGGTGCGCGCTCGTCGGCGACCCCGAGCTGCTGTTCCTCGACGAGCCCACGACCGGGCTCGACCCGCAGTCGCGCCGGCAGCTCTGGTCGGTGCTGCAGCAGTTCCGGGCCGCGGGCGGCAGCATCCTGCTGACCACCCACTACATGGACGAAGCGCGGGTCCTGTGCGACCGCGTCGCCATCGTCGACGGCGGCCGCATCATCGCGCAGGGCACGCCGCGCGAGCTCGTCGCGTCGCTGGGGGCGGCCCACGTCATCGAGTTCGGGCTGGACCCCGAGCCGGACGCGGCCGCGCTCGCCGCCGACCTGGAGACGCTGCCCGGCGTCCGGTCCGTCGGCCGGGACGGCGGCGCCTGGCAGATCAGCGCCGCCGACCTGCAGGGGACCCTGCCGGCCCTGCTGCGCTTCGCCGAGGACGCGGGCGTCGGACTCGTCTCGCTCACGACCCACGCGGCGACCCTGGAAGACGTGTTCGTTTCGCTGACGGGAAGGCGGCTGCGCGATGACTGACACCGGGCGGGTCCGGCATCCGGCGACCGCGCTCACGACCCGCGCGGCGACCCTGGAAGACGTGTTCGTCCCGTTGACGGGAAGGCGGCTGCGCGATGACTGACGCCGGGCGGGTCCGGCATCCGGCGACCGCGCTCACGACCCGCGCGGCGACCCTGGAAGACGTGTTCGTCCCGCTGACGGGAAGGCGGCTGCGCGATGACTGACGCCGGGCGGGTCCGGCATCCGCTGACCGCGCTGGTCCTCGCCCGGATCAGGCTGATATTCCGCGAGCCGGAGATGGTGTTCTGGGTCTTCGTCTTCCCGGTCCTCATGGCGTCGGCCCTCGGCATCGCGTTCCAGACCCGGGGCGAGGAGCCGATGCCGGTGGCGGTGCGGGACACGCCGGGCGCGGCGCCGGTCCTGGCCGCGCTGGCGCGGGCGGACGGCCTCGACGGGTTCGCGGTCCCCCCGGAGAACGAGCTAGCCCTGCTGCGCGACGGGGGCGCGCACCTGGTGGTGGTGCCCGGGTCGCCGCCGACCTACCGCTACGACGCGGCCCGCCCCGAGAGCCGCCTGACCCGCCTCCTGGTCGACCGGGCGCTGGCCGGCGCGGCCGGCCGCCCGGTTTCGGCCGCGCGGATCGAGGAGGTGGAGACGCCCGGCAGCCGCTACATCGACTGGCTGGTGCCGGGTCTGCTGGGCATGAACGTCATGGGCACCGGCATGTGGGGCATCGGCTTCGGCGTCGTGACGGCGCGGACGCGCAAGCTGTTGAAGCGGATGATGGCCACTCCCATGCGCCGCTCGCACTTCCTGGCGTCGCTGATCATCGCCCGGCTCGCGTTCCTGGGCTTCGAGATGCTGGCGCTGCTCGGCTTCGCCGCGTGGGCGTTCGGGGTCGGGAACGCGGGCGGCTTCGCGGCCCTGGTGGTGGTCGCGCTGGCCGGCGCCCTCGCGTTCGGAGGCATCGGACTGCTGGCCGCGAGCCGGGCCCGCACCGTCGAAGGGGCCGCCGGCATCATGAACGTCGTGATGGTCCCGATGTGGATCTGCAGCGGGGTGTTCTTCGCGTCGACGAACTTCCCCGACGCCGCCCAGCCGCTCATCCGCCTGCTCCCGCTCACCGCGCTGATCGACGCGCTGCGGGGCGTGATGCTCGACGGCCGCGCGCTGATCGGGGTCGGCGCCGAACTCGCCACCCTGGCCGTCTGGGGCGCGGTCTCGTTCGCCCTGGCGCTCCGCGTGTTCCGCTGGCAGTAGAACTTCCCGCGGCGGTCTCCTTCCTCACGTCCGCCGCTTGCAACCGCCACCGCACGGCCCGCGCGCCGGTGGCAACCAAGTCTCGTGCGAACGGCACGCCATGGTGCCGCTGGTGTATGCTCACCAAAGGAGCGGGCGGACCTTGATTGACGTAGTGAAAATGGAAATCGCAACGCTGATCGCGGCGGTCATCGGCGGGATCACGGGGCTGGTGAACACCTTCGCGATCATCCTGGTGAACGGCAAGGTCGACCGTCTGACGGGCCGCGTGGACGTTCTGCAAGAGGCGGTCATGAAGCGGTCATGAACTCGGCGACCCGCGCGCTTTGGCAAGCACTCGGCTTCTCGGGCGAACCGCACGAGCCGGTGGACATCATCGAGTCCATGTACGAGACCGACACGGGAGACGCCATGGTGCTCAAGCTGCGCGACGAATCGACCGGATTCGGATCGAGGCCGGCGGGCCGGCAACTGCGCACGAAATGCGAGAACCTCCTGAACGCCGAACCGGCGAAGCCGTTGGTGCTGGACTGGACCGGCGTGCCGCTGGTGTCGAGCAGTTTCGCGGATGAACTGGTCGGCAAGCTGTTCGCTTCTCTCGGACCGCTGGGGTTCTCGGTCCGCGTGCGGAATCTCGGCATGGACGCCACCGTGCGCGGCCTCGTCGACAAGGCCATCATGCAGCGCGCCGCGCAGGTGGTCAACGGCCTGTAGTGCACCATCCTGGAACGTTTGGGAACCTGATTCCAGGTCAGTCTACCAGTCGTAGCAGAACGCCCGCCGGCCAAGTTTCGGCGCGAGCCGCACGAACGAACAAGGAAGCGAGTGGCGCATGCCAGGGTTCTCGATTTCGAAGAGCGGCGTCAAAGAATGGGACGACTTCCGCGACAACCTCATCATCGACCGCTACGACCCGGCATTTGCGACGATGAGCGGCCGCAAGCTGCGGCACATCCGCAGCGAGAATAGCGAGGATGCGGTGACGTGGAACGTCTTTCGGTCGCTACGGCAGATCGATCCGGCCGTCTGGCTGCCGGAGCTGGCGCGTCGCGGTCTTCCGGACACGGAGCCGCCGGCGGCCGTGGACGGCGCCGTCGTTCGCCTCTGGCGGTCTGTCGCGCCGCCGCCGGCCCTCGTGGCCGGTGGCGACGACGAAGGCGAGTCCGAGATCGACATCGCCATCGAGGGCCAGAACTGGGTCTGGTTCATCGAGGCGAAGTATGGGGGGGACATCTCGAAGGAAACGGCGAGACGCCCGGAACGGGACCAGGTGCTCCGGAACATCGACGTCGGCTCCTGGTACGCCGGGGTGCGGCCGTTCTATTTCACCCTCCTGGTTGCCAGTCTGGAGAAATCGCCGCTCGGTGTTGCAAAGGTCGAACAGTATCGCGACTTCGAGAAGACCCGGACACTTCTCCAGGACCACAGGCCCGACCAGCTCGCGAACCTGCGGGGCGTGACGCTGCTCACGTGGCCGGACGTGGCCGCCGTGCTCGCCCACGCGCGCGACTCCATCGTGCGGACCGACGAACGGCACTACGCCGAGCGGGCTCTGGATTGGATGCGGGGAAAGGGCCTCGTGGGGCAGGACACGCGGGCAGGACGCAGGTAGAATGGGGCTTTCGGCCGCGGATTGTCCGGGAATGCCCGGACGGGGAGCCAGGACCATGAACCCATCGCGTACCGCTGTCTGTCGGCTGTCGGCGGCGGCCTTCGCCGCGGCGGTCTCGACCGCGCATCCCGCCGCGCAGACCGGCGGCGAATTCGTCCCGGTGACCGACGCCATGCTCGAGGACCCGGCGCCGGGCGACTGGCTGATGTGGCGGCGCACCCTCGACGGCTGGGGGTACAGCCCGCTCGACGGGATCGACCGCGGCAACGTCGGCGGCCTGCGCATGGTCTGGACCCGCGCCCTCGCCCCGGGCAGCCAGCAGGGCACGCCCCTCGCCTACGGCGGCGTGCTGTACATGCCGAACCCGAACGACGTCATTCAGGCCATCGACGCGGTCACCGGCGACCTCCTCTGGGAGTATCGCCGCGATCTCCCCGACGACGTCGACGAGTACATCCGGGGGCTCGCCAGCGTGAACCGCAACATCGCCATCCACGGCGACCGCATCCTCGACACGAGCAACGACGACTACATCTACGCCCTCGACGCCCGCACCGGCGCGCTGGTCTGGGAGACGGAGATCCTCGACTACACCCGGAACCCCGCCCGGCATTCGTCGGGCCCGGTGGTCGCCGGCGGCCGGGCGTTCTCGGGACGAAGCTGCCGGCCGTGGGCGGGGCCGGAGGCGTGCGTCATCGTGGCCCACGACGCGGCCACCGGAGAAGAACTGTGGCGCCGGCGGCTGGTGCCCGCGCCGGGAGAACCCGGCGACGAGACCTGGGGCGACGTGCCCTACGAAGACCGCGTGCACGTGGGGTCGTGGATGGCCCCCAGCGTCGACCCCGACCTGAACCTGGTCTACGTCGGCACCTCCGTCACCTCGCCGGCCCCGAAGTTCCTGCGGGGCGGGGTCGACAACACGCACCTGTACCACAACTCGACGCTGGCCCTCGACGCCGACACCGGCGAGATCGTGTGGTACTACCAGCACCTGAACGACCACTGGGACCTCGACCACCCGTTCGAGCGGCTGCTCGTCGAGACCGCGGTGGCCCCCGACCCCGCCGCCGTGCGCTGGATCAACCCGCGGCTCGCGGCCGGCGAAACGCGGAAGGTGGTGACCGGCGTTCCCGGCAAGACCGGGGTGGTCTATACCCTCGACCGGGAGACCGGCGAGTTCCTGTGGGCCACGCCGACGGTGACCCAGAACGTCATCAGCGGCATCGACGGGGCCACCGGGGCGGTGACCCCCAACGGCGAGCTCGTCTTCCGCGCCGAGGGCCAGGAAGTGCTGGCGTGCCCGAGCTGGTTCGGGGGCAAGGACTGGGAGGCGGGCGCCTACAGCCCGCTGACCAACACGATGTACATGCCGCTGCGCAACGTCTGCGGGCGGATGCTCGCCTCGCGCGACGCCGGCAGCCACTACGCGCTGGCCGTGCGCAACCAGATCGCGCCGGGCACGGACCAGGTCGGCACGGTGCGGGCGATCTCGGCCGAGACCGGGGCCACGCGCTGGGTCCACGAGCAGCGCTCGGCCACCATGTCGCTGGTCGCGACCGGGGGCGGGCTGGTGTTCGGCGGCGACGTGAACGGGCGGTTCCGGGCGTTCGACCACGAGACCGGCGAGGTCCTGTGGGAGATCAACCTCGGCTCGGCGGTCACCGGTTTCCCGATCACCTACGCGGTCGACGGGCGGCAGTACGTGGCGGTCGGCACCGGCTCGGCCGGCACCGCCTCGGGCTTCCTGGGGCTGACCCCCGAACTGCGCCCGAGCGCCGGCAACAACCTGTTCGTGTTCGCCCTGCCCTGATCCAGCGGCGAGAACGCCCCGCTGCATTCCTTGCCCGTCGGGACGTTCTCTGCCCGCTGGTGCCCCGCCGGCGCCCTTCGGGCGCAGTGCGGCGCGGGTTCCACTTCCACCACGGGCGCCGACGGCCCGAGGGACACAGGTCGGCCCCCCGAAACGGCTTACGGCGCTGCTCCCCGCGGTCGGCGCTGGTCGACCGCAGGTCGTCGGCGCTGTCGTTCCGACCGTCGGCAGCCGCCGACCCGGGGCGCCGGTCAGTCGCAGGTGTCGGCGAGGCCGACCACGGAGGTGAGGTTGATGCGCGGCTCGCCGTCGGTCTCGATCAGGAGCCCCTTCACGAGGACGGTGCGGCCCGCCCGCAGCTCGCCGCTGGCGTTGATCTGATCGGGGTCGGTGAACAGGGCCCGGTCGCCGAAGTTCAGCAGGCCCTCGGGGGTGAGGAAGTCGGCGACGCCGACGAGGCGGAACTCGCCGTCGCCGGGCGCGGTCTGCCGCGCCTCTTCGACCTGCACCTCGTTGAAGACGCCCGGCCGCGTCACCGCCGGTTCGGCGGCGCGGGCCAGCCACCAGGTCGTCTCTTCGCGGGTCCGGCGTTCGACGCACCCCACGGTCCGGACGAACTCGGCCTGCGGTTCCGGCCGGCCGGCGGCCGCCGGCTGGCCGGCGGCGCCTCCCGCGAGCGGCGGCCACGCGGCGGCGGCCAGCAGCCCTGTCGTGAACAACGTCCGGATGGTCATCGGTTCGGTCCCCGTCCGGCGCTCGCCGGCGGCTCCGCTTCCCGGCCCGCCGGCCGCGGGGCGTTCCACCACCACGAGCCGTCAGGTCGAAGCGGGATCCGGCGGGGGTTTCTCGCCGGCCAGCGCCGCCGCCGGTATCGCCTCGGATGCGCGCGGGCGGAGGATCTCGTCGATGAGGAACAGGTCGGTGAGCAAGGCCCGCAGGTGGATCGACCCGTTCAGGTTGTCGATGACCTGACTGCTGATGCCGGGCTGGGCGCGGACGAGTCCGAGCACCTTCCGCGCCCGCTCCGCGTCCCCGGCCAGCACGTCGAGGAACCCCGCGTACGCCGCGGCCGGCTCGAGGCCCCGCTCGCGGACGATCGACGCGAGGAGCGCGCCGAGCCCGTCGAGCGCCCGCTCCATGCCGTCGAGGCAGCGCCGCAATTCGCCGTCACCGACGCCGGGGTCGCCCTTGTAGCCCTTGGAGGCGTAGCTCAGGAAGTACTCGTAGCCTCCTTCGAGCGCATCGATGCGGTCTCTCAAGCCCTCCGTGGCCGTGTCTGACACTGCGGTTCCCCTCGCCCTGAATCGCCGCCCCCGGCGGCTCCGCTCCCGCCGACATCCCTGCGCGCGACTTCCGCGCCGCCGCCGTCCGTGCAGAAGGCCGCCCGCTCCAGGGCGAAACCGGCCTGCGCGACTCCCCCGCCGACGCCTACGACGCGGGTTGGCTCGCCTTCCGGGGCGCGGCCGGGGCCGGCGCCGGAGGCTTGGCCTTGGGCTTGGGCGGGGTGACGTCCCACCGCTTCGGGTCGTGATGCGCCAGATAGTCGTCGCGGGTCACCGTCCCGAAGACCATCGACTTCGTGATCCACAGCTTCTCGGGCCGGACGGCGAAGTAGATGTGGGTGATGGTCAGCATCACGAACAGCACCGCCGAGAAGCCGTGCAGCGCGTAGACGATGCCCCATGCCTGTTCGTTCCCCATGGCCGCGTTCTCGAAGAAGACCTCGTTCATGGGCACGATCGGGTTTTCGATCCGCAGCATCATCAGCAGCCCGCTCACCGAGACCACCAGGCCGAAGATGGAGACGGCGAGATGGTAGAGCTTGTGGTCGAGGGGGTACTTGCCGTGCTTGTCGACGTCGACGGTCGCGCCGAGCTGGCGCCGCGTCCGCCGGACCGCCTCCTTCAGGTCCGCCGGCAGGATCCAGATCGACCAGAAGTCCAGGAAGAAGGAGGCGTGCACGATGTGATAGACGATGCACAGGATCAGGATCAGGCCGGATACCCAATGGATGGTCAGCCAGCTGAACTCCAGCCCCACGATGGGGAAGAAGCCGGTCACGAGGAGCGCGATCATGGCCGCCGCCATCACCCAGTGGAACATCCGGGCGGGGCCGGTGTGGCGCACGATCTTCTCGGGAATGGCCGGGTCGGCGGCGGGCGCCGCCGGTTCGTCCGGCTCGACCCGCGGCTTCCACACCACCGCGTACACGGCGTGAAACGCGACGAACCCGATACCGGCCCAGAACGACAGGGTCAGCAACCCCCACGCGAGCCGGATGATGATGTTTCGTCCCCAGGGATCGGTCCCGTATTCAAACAGCCATTCCATGGTTACGTCCTCGTGATGTGACCCGTTCATGGACGGTGGCGTTCAGCCACCGATGCACCGCGGATCCGTGTGCCGGTGCGCGAACCGCCGCCCCGCGGGCCCCGCCCCGGCTCCCGTACGCCGGAGACACGCCGCGGGCGGCGGGACGGCGCGCATCGCCCGGCCGCTCGCTGAACAGCCGAGGGGTTGAAGAATACCGAGGTCGCGGTCAGGTTTCAACTGATTCTTCGCCCGGGACCCGCGGTTCCGTCCCCGGCCGCGCCGCCGCGGGGCGGTTTTCCGGGCCGTTTTGAACTTCCCGCGCGGCAGGGCGTATGATCCGAAGAGGGCCGGCGGCCTCGCCCGGGCCGGACGGCGGCGGCGCCGACACGACCACCAATGGCGGCAGAGACCGGAACGTCCTTCGTCGGCCCCGTGCGCGGTCTCGCCGGTCTGCTCCTGTTCGCGGGCGGGTGCGCCACCGCCCCCCTCGAGGACCATCCCGCCCTCGACGCGGACGTGCCGGCGGCGTGGACGGCGCGCGGCGACACCGGCGGCCGGCCCGCGCTGGCGTGGTGGACCGATTTCGGCGACCCGGCCCTCGACGGCGTCGTCGAGTCGACGCTGCAGCGCAACTACGATCTGCAGGCGGCGGCGGCCCGGCTCGATCAGGCGCTGGCCGATTCCCGCATCGCGGGGGCCGACCTCCAGCCCCGGCTGCAGGTCGGCCTGAACGGGTCGCAACGGAAACAGAACTTCATCGGGTTCCCCATTCCGGGCGCCGAGGACCGGGTGCTCAGCTCGGTGTTCAGGAACTACGGGGTCTCGCTGGACCTCACCTGGGAGGTGGACCTCTGGGGCCGGCTGCGGGCGGGGGCCCGGGCCGCGCTGGCCGACCTGCAGTCGCGGGCCGCCGACCTGCGCGCCGCCCAGTTGTCCCTGGCCGGCCAGACGACGAAGGCGTGGTTCGCGATCGCCGAGGCGCAGCAGCAGCTTCGGCTGGCGGAAGCGACGGTAGCCAGCTTCCGGGCCTCGTCGGAGCAGGTCCGCGAGCGGTTCGAGCAGGGCCTGCGGCCGGCCCTCGACGTGCGTCTGGCCCTCTCCAACCTCGCCAGCGCCGAGGCCCTGCGCGAGCAGCGGGGCCAGCAACTGGACGCCTCCATCCGGCAACTGGAAGTGCTGATGGGCCGGTACGCCTCGGGTTCGATGGCCGCGCCGTCGGCCCTTCCCGCCGCGCCCGCGGTCATTCCCGGCGGGCTGCCGTCCGAGCTCGTGCGGCGGCGCCCCGACGTGGTGGCGGCCGAGCGCCGCATCGCCGCGGCCCGGCAGCGCCTGCGGGTCGCGCAGCGAGACCTGTATCCGCAGTTCAGCCTGACCGCGAGCACCGGCACGGCCACCGACGCGCTGCAGGACCTCGTCAAGCGCGACTTCGGGGTATGGACCCTGCTCGGCAACCTGGTCCAGCCGCTGTTGCAAGGAGGGCGCCTGCGCGCCGGCGTGGACCGGGCCGAGGCCCGCGCCGCGGAAGAGCTGGCGGTATACGCCAACACCACCCTCCAGGCGTTCTCGGAAGTGGAGACGGCGCTCGCGGCCGAGGAATACCTGGTCGAGCGGGAACGCTATCTCGATATATCGGCCGAGCAGTCCCGCGCTGCCGAGACCATCGCCGACGACCGGTACCGGTCGGGGCTCGACGACTACGTCACCGTCCTCGAATCGCAGCGCCTCGCGCTGCAGGCGGAAGGGGACCTGATCGCGGCCCGGCGGCAACGGCTCGAGAACCGGGTGGACCTGTATCTCGCGCTCGGCGGCGGGTTCGACGCGGCGCCGGCCGTTCCCGGCGACTGAACGCGCGGCGCGGCCCCTCGCGCCAGAGGTGCAATTTCGATGTCACCAATGCTCAATCGGCTCCTGAAGGCGGTTCTGCCGCTCCTCGTCCTCGGCGTCGCGGGCGCCGGCGCGTACGTCATGTACCGCAACCGCCCCCCGGTGGAGACCCAGGCCCCGGTGGTGACGCCGCCGGCGGTGCGGGTGCAGCGGGTCGCGTTCGAAAGCGTCGATCTCACCGTGACCAGCCAGGGCACGGTGCAGCCGCGCACCGCCAGCCAGATCGTGCCGGAGATTGCCGGCGCCGTGATCAGCGTGTCGCCGGCGTTCGCGGTCGGGGGGTTCTTCGAGGAGGGCGACGTCCTGCTGGAGATCGACCCCTACGACTACCAGCAGGCGCTCATCGCGGCGCAATCGCAGCTCGCGCAGGCCCGGCTCCGGCTCGCCCAGGAAGAGGCGGAGGCCGAGGTGGCGCGGCGAGAGTGGGAGGAGCTCGGCGGCGGTGACGCCAGCGCCCTGACCCTGCGGGAGCCGCAGGTCGAGGATGCGCGGGCCGCGGTGGCCGCCGCCGAGGCCGCGATCGACCGCGCGAGACGGGACCTGGAGCGCGCCCAGGTGCGGGCGCCCTACGCCGGCCGGGTCCAGACCAAGGAGGTCGACGTCGGGCAGTTCGTGAGCCGGGGCGCGGCGGTCGGCCGGATCTACGCGGTGGACTCGGCCGAGGTCCGGTTGCCGCTCCCCGACGAGGAGCTGGCCTACGTGGACGTGCCGATGTCGTACCGGGGCGGGCGGCGACAGGTCGGCCCCCGCGTCGTCCTGTCGGCCGACTTCGCGGGGCGCCGGTACGCCTGGGAGGGGCGGATCGCCCGGACGGAGGGCGAGATCGACCCCATGAGCCGCATGGTGCACGTCGTGGCCGAGGTCGCCGACCCTTATGCGCCCGGCCCCGACCCTTCTCGCCCTCCCCTGGCGGTGGGGATGTTCGTGGAGGCGGAGATTGCCGGGCGGCGCGTCGACGACGTCGTGGTGCTGCCCTGGGCGGCGCTGCACGGCCGCGACCAGGTCCTGGTGGTCGAGGACGGCCGGCTGCACTACCGGCAGGTCGAGATCCTGCGTTCGACCACCCGATCGGTGCTGGTTCGCAGCGGTCTCTCGGAAGGTGACCTGGTATGCGTCTCGGCCCTCGATGCCGTCGTCGACGGCATGGCCGTGCGGATTGCCGGGCAGGAGCCCGCGATGGCGCGAGCCGACGCCGGCGGGCCCGACCGCGGGACCGGGGCGGGCGGCGGGTCGCCGGCTGCCGCCCCGCCGCCGGCGCCGGGAGCGGACCCGGCCGGGTCGCCGGGCGCCGCCCCGCCGCCAGCGCCGGGAGCGGACCCGGCCGGGTCGCCGGACGCCATGCCCGCCGGCCGCGCCCCGGCCGATCGCCGGGTCGCGGCCCGCGAGGCCCCGCCGCCGGACAGACCGGCGGTCGCCGGGACACCGGCCCCCGCGCCCCGTCTCGAACCGTTCGATCTCGACCCCGCGATGTCGCGCGACGAGCAGATCGCCGCCATCCGCCGCCGGATCGCCGAATTGCGCGGAGCCGGCGCCGTCCCCCCTGCGCGGGCGGCCGGCGATGCGGCCGAACGGCGGCCCGCCGGCGCCGGGCGGCCCGCGGGCCGGATGGCCCGCGCCGAACCTGCGCCCCCGCGTGGCGCCCCCGGGCCCGGGAATGCCGCCGCCGGCGCCGTGACGGCGCCGGAGGCCCGGGCCGGCGCCCCGGGCCGACCCGCGGGAGAGCCGAGCCGTCCCGGTGCCGGCGCGGCGCGGGAGGACGCCCCGGCGAGGACCGCCGTCCCGGCGCCCCCGCCGCCCGCCACGAGACGCGCCAGCGCGGACGCGGACGCGCCGGCGCTGGCCCTGCTCCCCTTCCGGAACGTGTCGCGCAACCCCGCCGACGACGTCATCGGTGAGGAAATGCAGGCGGTGGTCCGGGTCGCGCTCGAGAGGGCCGCCGGCCTCCGGGTCGTACTGCTGGCTCCCGAGGACGAGTCGAGCGCCATCCAGCGCGCAATGGCCAGTGCGGCCACGTGGCTCGCCGGGGGCGGATATCAACGCGTCGGCGAACGACTGCGGGTCACGGCCAGGATCATCGACGTGGCCACCGGCGGGCTGATCGGATCGGTCAGGGTCGACGGAACCGTCACCGGCCGCGACGCGCTGACCAGCCGGCTGATCGCGGCGCTGCGGTCCGAGTTCGCCGGCGCCATGCCGGCCGCGGCCTCGCCCCGGATGGCGGCGGCGCCGGCCGCGGGCCCGCGGCCTGTCCCCGACGCGGTCCCGGCGCCGCGCGCCGGGGACGCCGGTGTCCGGGTCGCCGTCTCCCCGTTCGCCAACATTTCGCGCAACCCCGCCGACGACGCGATCGGCGATACCGTCGCGGCGGAGATCGCGGGACGCCTGCGCCGGCTCCCGGGCCTCGCGGTGCTCACGCTCGACGCGGGCGGCGCCGACGGGCCGGCCGCCCTCGCCGTCGGCGCCGCGCGCGGCGCCGACTGGCTCGTCACCGGCGGCTACCAGCACGTCGCCGGCCGGCTCCGTCTCACCGCCCGGCTGTTGCAGGTCTCCGACGGCGCCTTCGTGGAATCGGTGAAGGTGGACGGCTCGCTGGACGGGCTGTCCGACATGCTCGCCGAGGCGGCGTCGACCCTCGGCGCCGCTCTCGCCGCCGGCGCCGGTTCCTGACCGCCCGCCGCGGACCCCGGTCAGCGAACGGCCGACAGGCGCGGTCCTCGGCGGTCAGCGCCAGCGGGGGCAACGGCCGCTCGGGCGCCACACGGGTCACGCGCATCGAAAACAAGTTCGCGCCTGCGGGGCTTGCAGGGCCGTCGCGTGGCGCGGAACGGCGTGACCTCCGCCGCTCTTCGGCTTCAGGACGCGGCTCAGGAACCGGTGATCTGCGCGACGACGGCCTCGGCGAGAGGCAGGCTGTACCCGCAGGCCGGGTCGTTGATGCGGCACTGGGCGAGGGTGAGCTGGCACCCGCAGGTGCAGTTGTCCTCGTTCAGCCGCTGCAGGGCGGCCACCCGCTGTTCGGGGGTCAGCGCCGACAGGTCGAGGCCCGGGACCTCCGTCGCGTGGGCGGCGTTGACGAGGCGGCCGTGGCGGTCGTCCTCGACGAGGTCGACGGTGACGCCGGGGTCGATCGCCGCGAGGAAGCGGGTCTCCTGCTCAAGGATGCCGGGGTTGACGAGCCCCACGTGGGTCCGCACCACCCGGAGGTCGGGATCGATCACGAACGAGGTAGGCAGCGCCGTCACGCCGGGGAACGCCCGATCCAGCTCGGGTGTGGACATCACGATCGGATAGTTCATGCCGAACTGCGCGGCGAAGGTCTCGACGACCTGCACCGGCCCTTCGTCCTCCGACACGCCGATGATCCGGAGGTGGTCAGGATAGCGCTCCTGCAGCTTGACGAGATCGGGAATTTCGGCCCGGCACGGCCCGCACCACGTCGCCCAGAAGTTCACGAGGGTGACCTTCCCCCGGAGATCCTCGCTGGTGATGGTCCGGCCGTCGAGGGTCCGCATCGTCAGCGCGGGCAGCACGGCCGGATCGGCCACGAGCTGAATCGTGTCGGGCCGCGAGGCGGCGGGATACACGGCGGCGGGGGCGCCGCCCGCGGGCGCCCCGCCCTCTCCGCAGCCAACCATCACTCCGACCGCCGCCACGGGAACGAAGCGAAAGAACCGGCTGCTCGTGCTCACGGGTGTTCTCCCTCTGCCGGCGTCGACCGGCCCCGCCCCGGCCGTCCGCGGCGAAGCCGCCGCTGCGTGCGGGGCGCGGAGTCGGACGTCGCCCGGAGGCGCAGACCTCCGCCTCGACGCCGGGCGCCCGCGCCGCGCCGGCGCCCACCAGCGTATTGTAACGGTTACGGGGCAGACCGAGGAGGATCGAGCCGCGGCCGGGGGCGGGACGGAGCGTGGCGACTCCCCGCCGACGTTTGCGATCCGCACGGCCGTCGTCCTCGGCCGCGGCGGCCGGCCCGCCTCGTCGAAGTCGACGCCTGCTGCTACGACCCGACGGTGGACTGCCGGTCGTCGAGTCCATGCAGGATGAACGGCGCCGCGGCGGGACGCCTTCGATCAGTAACCCATCCGCACCGCGAGCACCAGGGCCGCGATCGCCACCAGATACAGTTTCACCAGGAGGGGGCCGACGAACCGCAGCCAGCGCTGGTAGGGGACGCGGGCCAGGGCCAGCATGCCCATCAGCACCGCGTTGGTCGGCGTCACCATGTTGGTGAAGCCGTCGCCGAACTGGTAGGCGAGCACCGCCGTCTGCCGCGTCAGCCCGGTCAGGTCGGCGAGGGGCGCCATGATCGGCATCGTGACGTAGGCCTGGCCCGAGCCGGACGGAATGAACAGGTTGCAGAGGGTCTGGACCGCGAGCATGCCGAGGGCCGCGGCCTGGGCCGGCAACGCCTGCAGGGGCGATGCGAGGGCGTGGATGATGGTGTCGATGACCTGCCCCTCGGTCAGGACGACCTGTATCGTGCGGGCGAAGCCGACGATGACGGCGGTCGGGACGAGCTCGGCCGCCCCGGCCTGGAAGGCCGCGGCCGTCCGGTTGGGCGCGAGGCGCGCGAGGGCCGCCGCGGCCAGGGCCATGCCCAGGAACACCGCGGTCAGCTCGGTCAGGTACCACCCGCGGGCGCCGACGCCGTGGACGAAGAGCGCCACGCCGGCCGCGAACACCGCCGCCACCCCCGCCCGCGCCGGGGTCAGCCGGACGTCCGCGGGCAGCTCGAACCCGCCGGCGAAGGACACGTCGCGCACGAGGCTCCGCGACGGGTCGGCCTGCACGCGGCGCGCGTAGCGCAGGACGTGGTCGATGCCGACGGCGAGGCAGACGGCCAGCAGCAGCCACCGCACGGCCTGGCCGGACGTCAGCTCGACCCCCGCGACCTCCTGGGCGATCAGCACCGTGAACGGATTGAGGGCGGCGCAGGCGTAGCCCACCCCGGCGCCGACGTAGACGATGCCCAGGGCCGTGACCGCATCGGCGCGGAGGGCCAGGCACATCGTGACCAGCAGGGGGACGAACGGCACGTACTCTTCCGCCATGCCCACGGTCGAGGAACCCACCGCGAACAGGGTGACCATGCCGCCGACCAGCAGCGCCGGGTTGCCGCCCAGCCGCGCGATGGCCAGTCCGATCAGGGCGTCGACCGCGCCGGTGGCGCGCAGCACGCCGAACACGCCGCCGACGACGAGGATGAAGAAGATGACGTCGGCGGCGTCCGCCATGCCCGCGGGCACCGCGGTCAGGAACGTGAAGATCGGCAGGGGCTCGGCTTCGACGGCGCGCCAGGTGCCGCGCACGACCTGCCGCCCCTCGCGCTCGAACTCGCCGGCCGGGAGCACGCAGGTCGCCGCCTGCGCCAGCACGATCAGCCCGCAGACGAGGACCAGGGCATCGGGAAACCGCGGCGAGGGGCGCCCGGCCATCTCACCGCGTCGGGTCGTCGGACACCCGGACCAGGAGCTTGCCGAAGTTCTCGCCCCGCAGCAGCCCCAGGAACGCCCCGGCCGCGCGGTCGATCCCCTCGACGACGTCCTCGCGGTACTTCAGCGCGCCCGACCGTATCCAGCCGCCCACGTCGCGCAGGAAGTCGGCCTCGAGGTGCGCGTGGTCGAACACGATGAAGCCGCGGATGGTCAGGCGCCGGACGAGCGCCAGCCCCATCAGCCGGGGCACCTGGTCGGGGCCGTCCGGCAGCGACGTCGCGTTGTAGCTGGCGATGCGCCCGCACACCGGCACCCGCGCGAAGGGGCTGAGCAGGGGCAGCACGGCGTCGAACACCTTGCCGCCCACGTTCTCGAAGTACAGATCGATGCCGTCCGGGCAGGCTGCCTCCAGATCGCCGGCGAAGTCCTCGTCCCGATGGTTGACGCACGCGTCGAAGCCCAGCTCCTTCACCGCGTAGAAGCACTTCTCCAGCGACCCGGTGACGCCCACCACCCGGTGCCCCTTGATCTTCGCGATCTGGCCCGCCACCGCGCCCACGGCCCCGGACGCCGCCGACACCACGACCTGGTCGCCGGCCCGCAGGCCGCCGACCTCCAGGAGACCCGCGTAGGCGGTCAGGCCCGGCATGCCGAGCACCCCGAGGGCGGTCGAGATGGGCGCCGTCTCCGGGTCCAGCCTGCGGACGCCGCGGCCGTCGGAGAGGCCGTATTCCTGCCACCCGGCGCCGGCCAGCACGAGGTCTCCCTCGGCGAAGCCGTCGCGCCTCGACGCCACCACCTGCCCCACCGTCCCCCCGGTCATGACCTGGCCCAGCTCCACCGGGGGGGCGTACGACGGCCCGGCGTTCATGCGCCCCCGCATGTAGGGATCGAGCGAGAGGTAGATGGTCCGCACGAGCATCTCGCCCGCGCCCGGTTCCGGGGCCGGCGCCTCGACGGTCCGGAAGTCGGCCTCGGTGGGAAACCCGTCGGGACGGGAGCGCAGCACGATCTGACGGTTCATGCGGGTCGGCATGCGCTACATCGTTCCACCGATGCCCGCCCGCCGGCAACCCGGCGCCGCGCCCGTGGGCGGGAAACTTCCTCGAACGGCGTTCGACGACGTCGGGAAGGAGCGCGTCCCCCGGCTGACGGGAACCGCGCCGACCGGCTCGTTCCGCCTCCGGGCGCGACCCCGGTCTGCACTCCGACGGGGGGAGGCGCGTCAGCCGACGGCGGACGCGGCGTCGAGAGGCGTCGGCGCACGCCACGGGGCAGCACGGCGAGACCGCCGTCGCCGACCCCGGCTCCACCACGGGTTGCTATGGGCGGATCTCCCCCTCCCAGGGGTGGTGGAAGCCGCCCTCCACGCCCACGTACTGGCCGGTCCGGATCGCCGCGATGCCGTATTCCGGGAGAAGGATCTCCGTCACGCAGGCCCCGCCGATTCTCACGTTGCGCCTGTCGCCGTACTCGTCGAACCGGAAGTCGAGGTTGTCGAAACCGTGCCGCCGCCGCGAGCCGGGGAGGTCGTCCGGATCAATCGGGTACACGGCCACGAAGAACGGCGCGTCCACGTCTTCCGGCCCGCACGCCTCCTTCACGTAGACCAGGCGGTCCTCGACGACGTACACGTCGAAGTCGGAGCGGATTACCGGACGGCGTCCTCCGACCTTGTCCGCCAGATACTCGCCCGGCGTCGACGCCGCCACCGCCGCCCGCACCGGAGGAAGGGCGTCGTGCGGCAGCACCACGGTGCTGGTGCAGAACCCGACTGGCGCTTGCAGCCAGGCCGTGCGCACCGGTTCCTCCTGGCCGGCCCAGGTCCATTCCGCCAGCGCATCCGTGCAGTTCCGGACGAACGCCTGCCCCAGCCGTCCGTCCACCAGGACCCCGACGCCGTCCGCCTGGCGTTCGAGGTGGGGCTCCATCCTTTCCCAGAACCACGCCGAACGATCGGCCTCGCCCGGATTCTCGAACAGCAGCGTGGCGTCTCTGGGTGGCCAGAAGCTCGAGGCGACCAGGTTGGTAATCCCGTACCGCTGGTGAAACGCGGCCTCGGCTCTTTTCTTCCGGGCGCGCAGGTAGTCCCAGGAATTGACCAGGCCGTCCAGATTCACGACCGGAAAGCGCGAGAAGTACGCCATCACGCCGGAGTCCCAGGACCCGACCACGCTGTCCTCCGGCAGCAGACGATTCATGGCCATCGTGCCCATGTAGGCATGAACCTGCCAGTCGCTGGAAGCCACGTCGCGATGCCGGTCGACGAACCGGAACGGGGCAGCGAAGTCCATCGTCGCGAACAGGAAGACCGCTCCGGCGACGACGATCCCCAGGCTCGGAATCCTGGACCCGCGCCACGGCCCGACGAAACGGCGCACGAACCAGACGGCGACGCCGCATCTCGCAGGAACGACGAGCGCCACCATCAGATACGCCGGAACGTATTGCCAGTCGAATCTCGACCACCCGTGATAAAACGTGAGCACGTTCTGTGCGAACTTGGCCAGATGGCCCGCCGCCAGGCCGGACACCCCCACGAGAAAGGCCAGCAGCAGCCAGTCGTCCCGGCCGCGGGAGCGGCGCGAGAACCACCAGACCACCACCGCGTAGACGCAGACTTCCAGCGCGGCCAGGAGTTCGTCGTCGAAGAAACCGGTCCGCAGAAAACCATGGAAGTTGTCCGTCAGGCTGTGTCCGGATCGTTCCCAACGGAGTTGCGACAGCCATTGCTTGGCCGCTCCGCTCACCGGCACGACGCCGCCGAAGACTACCGCGTTCCAGGTGAAATACGTGAGGATCCCGGCGACGGCGCCGGACAACGGCGCCGCCGCGTTCAACCCGGGCGCCGAACGCCCCCATCCGTCGCGCCCGCCTCCCGCAAGGGCGGCGGGAAGCCGCCCCGACCACTCGGCGAGACACAGCGCCGCCGTCGCCGCCACCGACACGGCCACGTACTCCAGACGCACCCACGGCAGGGCGAAGGCCGTTGCCGCCAGCGGCCACCGCCAACGCGCCGGGTCCCGCGCGAAGAGGCAGACGGCGAGCAGGAACAGCCCCAGCAGGAACAGACCCGCCGCCGCCTCCAGCCCCAGGAACAGGGCCGGATTCCCGTAGAGCGCCGGCAGCGCCGCGAACAGGAGGATCCACGGCAGCCGCGCCACCCGCGCCGCGCCCGCCACCAGCGCCACGCCCCCCGCGACCAGCATGATCTCGAACGCCTTGATCGCGAACAGCGCCTCCGTTTTGTCGAACACCCAGTAGAAGGGCGTGATCAAAAGCAGCCAGAGCGGGTGGTAGCCGTTGGTCCGGCTGATGCCGCCGTCGAAAGTCGAGAACTTGCCCTCGGCCAGGTGGTAGGCAATCTGGAAGTAGTAGAACGAGTCGTCGTAGTTGACGTCGCGGATCAGGTTGACGAGGTCGAAGCGGTCGAGCAGGTGCCAGGCGAACGCCGCCCCGTAGGCCAGGAGGCCGGCGACGAACAGGGCGAACGGCGCGTGGCGCAACCGCGCGGACTGGGCCCCCGCGATACGAGCCGCCGCGCCCGGACGCCGGCCGGCCGCGGCGGCAAGACCCGTTCCGCGGCCCCACGGACGACGGTATGCGCTCATCGAGAGCCCCTCCGGACTCCGGCGACGTCCTTCAAATCCGACCCGGGGCGGATCTTCTGGCGGATCTCCTCCTCGACAAGGGTCGTGGAAGCCGCCTTCCACCCGCCGCGCATTATACTTGGCCGGTCTGGATCGTCGCGATGCCTATTCCGGCGAGAGACCCGCAAAAACGTCGTTTCTACAACCGGCACGGCTTTTTGCGGGTGACAGCGGCCCGCTACCCGCCGGCCGCGTCGAAACGGAACTCCATCGGGCATTGCCCGTCCTGCAACCCAAAAGGAGCGTTGCCATGAAGATCAGTTTGTCCCGGTTGTTTTCGGGCGGTCTCGCTGCGGCCCTCTGCGTCGGACCGTCTGCCTCCGGGGCGAGTGCGCAGGCGCCGCCGCCGGTCATCACCGAGGCGTTCGTCGACGCCGAGAACGCCACCCTGACGATCAATGGCGTCGGTTTCCGCGCCGGTTTCCCGATGGTCTTCCTCGGCAACCACGAGCTGCCCGTCCGCTGGGCCACCGAGTCGACCGCGGCGGCCTGGCTGCCGGCACTCCGGCCGGGCACGTACCGGTTGATCGCCCGCTGGCCGGACGGGTCGCAGGCGGACTTCTACCTGATGCTCGGCGCCGTCGGCCCCGCCGGGCCGGAGGGACCGCGCGGACCGGAGGGCCCCCGGGACCAGCCGGGACTCGCACCCGTTGGCGGCGATGCGGATTTCGAGGGTCAGCCCGCGGCGGCGCAGGCCGAGGGGACGGCGGCCGAGACGGAGCTTGCGAACCCGTGGGGCACGACCCGCTACGGAACGGATGCTCTCAAGAACCTTACCACCGGTACAGACAACACTGCGTTCGGTTTCTGGACGCTGTCCCGGTTGACGACCGGGCGCAGGAACACGGCCGTCGGTTCGGGGGCGCTGTCCGCGTTGACGACCGGGGAAGGGAACACGGGCGTCGGCTGGAACGCCGTCAGCGAATCAGCCGGCGCTTTCGGCAACACCGCGATCGGCGAGCAGGCCTTGACTCGATCGGGAAACGCATCCCTGAACGTCGCGGTCGGCTACCGGGCGCTTGCCCACACGGTCCCTGACGTCACCGGTGACGAAAACATCGCAGTCGGCGTGCGGGCCCTGAACCGAAGCACCGGTTCAAGGAGCATCGCGGTCGGCTTCGAAGCGCTGCGCCGAAGCCGAGGTTCCGGCAACATCGCGATCGGCAACAGCGCCGGTTTGACGAACACGACGGGAGGCAACAACATCTACCTCGGGCACCGGGGCGTGCTCGGGGAGTCCGGGATCATCCGGATCGGCACGGCGGGCACGCACAGGGAAATCCATCTGACCGGGAACGTCTATCTGCCGCAACTGGTGTACATCGGGTCGAATCAGGTGAACTTCGGAGACCTCGTCGAGACTATCCGGGATGACCTCGACAGGCTCGAGACGCGCGTCGACGGACTCCAAACCCCTTGACCGCGCCCCCGGGCCCGGCCGCGCGCCGGCGGCAGCGCAGGCCGCCGGCGCGGTCCGCGCGGCGTATCCGGTCCGTGGTCGGTCCATGAGCGACAGCCCGACGTCGGCCCCGACGTCGAACGCTGGTGACGTGCGTCAGCGGCCCTTCGATCGGCCGGTTCCCTGGCGCGCCGACGTGCGGCCCCTGGGCGAGCTCGCCGGTGGCGTTCGCCCGGCCCCGCGGCGCCTCCCGAGGCACCCAGCGGCGCACCGGCCCGCCCCGCGAGCTCGCCGGTGGCGTTCGCCCGGCCCCGCGGCGCCTCCCGACCTGGCGCAGCACGCGGACCGCACGCGTCCCCGGCCGCCCCGGCGATGCGGACCGCCTTCAAGCGCCCCACCGCGGCCGGCCGCGGCTGCCGGGGATTCCGCCCCTTGATGAAGGAGCGTTGCCATGAAGATCAGTTTCCCGGCTGTTTCGGGTAGTCTCGCCGCCGCCCTCTGCGTAGGACCGTCTGCCTGCGGGCCGGCTGCGCAGGCGCCGCCGCCGGTCATCACCGAGGCGTTCGTCGACGCCGAGAACACCACCGTGACGATCAATGGCGTCGGCTTCCGCGTCGGCATCCGCGCCGGGTTCCCGGCGGTCTTCCTCGGCGACCGCGAGCTGCCCGTTCGCTGGGCCACCGAGTCGTCCGCGGTGGCCGAGCTGCCGGCACTCCGGCCGGGCACGTACCGGTTGATCGCCCGCTGGCCGGACGGGTCGCAGGCGGATTGCTACTTGATGATCGGGTGGATGAGGGCGAGGGACGGCGGCCGGGACGAGCTTGCGAACCGGGGGGGGGGGGGGGGGGGGCACGACCCGCTACGGCATGGGTGCTCTCGATACCGTTACCACCGGTACGGCCAACACTGCGTTCGGTTTCGCAACGCTGTCCCGGTTGACGACCGGGCGCAGGAACACGGCCGTCGGTTCGGGGGCGCTGTCCGCGTTGACGACCGGGGAAGGGAACACGGGCGTCGGTTGGGACGCCGTCAGCGGATCAGCCGGCGCTTTCGGCAACACCGCGATCGGCGAGCAGGCCTTGACTCGATCGGGAAACGCATCCTTGAACGTCGCGGTCGGCTACCGGGCGCTTGCCCACGTGGACCGTGACGTCACCGGTGACGAAAACATCGCAGTCGGCGTGCGGGCCCTGAACCGAAGCACCGGTTCAAGGAGCATCGCGGTCGGCTTCGAAGCGCTGCGCCGAAGCCGAGGTTCCGGCAACATCGCGATCGGCAACAGCGCCGGTTTGACGAACACGACGGGAAGCGACAACGTCTACCTCGGGCACCGGGGCGTGCCCGGAGAGTCCGGGATCATCCGGATCGGCACGGCGGGCACGCACACGGAGATCCATCTGCAGGGAAGGGTGGTCGCGCCGGGCTTCGTCCCGACCTACCAGCCCCCGCCGGCCTCGGCGTCCTTGCCGGCGTCCGGCGTCTGGACCGACGACCCGGTCCGGTCCGGGGAGACGCCGGTCCGGGCCGTGCACTTCACGGAGTTGCGCGCCCACGTCGACAGACGTCGGGCGGCGGTGGGGCTGGATCCGTTCCCGTGGACGGACCCGGTCCTGACGGCGGGTGTGACGCCGGTCCGGCTCGCGCATCTCCTCGAGCTGCGGACGGCCCTCGCGGCCGCGTATGCGGCGGAGGGACGGCCGGCGCCGAGCTGGACCGACGCGCCGCCGGGGTCGCCGATCCAGGAGGCGCACCTGACGGAGCTGCGTACGGCGGTGCTGGAGTTCTGACCGGCAATGCCGAGCCGGAATGCTTTCCGTGAAGGTGCAGCGTGTGGTCGAGCCGCGACCTGCCGCTGTCGGGGCAACGCGGCGAGGTCGCCGTCGCCGAAGAAGGACAATCCGCGGTGGACGCACTTGATTACTGGCCCGATCGGCGACGTGCCGGTCGCCGGCCAGCCGCGACGGAGAACGTTGCGTACCAGCCACGTCGGAAATTGCGTCGTTCGGCTCATTCCGGAAGGCGCCTCGTCGGCAGGGGCGGCGCGGGGCGCAGGCCCAGCGCGGCGTGCCAGTACGCCCAGGAACGCGCGTCGAACACGCCGGGGATGCCGGCGCGCAGCGCCTGACGCAGCCGGTCGTCGGAGAATCGCGCCCGCACGACCCGGAGGTCGTCGACCGTGCCGTAGGTCATCGCGTAGCTCAGGAACAGCAGGGGGTCCGCCAGCGTCTCTTCCGGCGGCTTGAACCAGACCATGCGTTCCGCCACCCGGAGCAGGTCCGCCGATGCGTCGGGCTTCGTCATGGCGCCTCCGGCGCGACTCCGGCCAGCGCCTCGAACCGCGGGAGGCGCGTCAGATCGACGGCGGCGGCCGCGTCGAGCAGGCGGCGGCGCACGTCGCGGGGCAACGCGGGGAGGTCGCCGTCGCCGAAGAAGGACAAAGCCTTCACGGTCGGCACGGGGTTGAACGCCGGTCCGAACACCGCGGCGGCCGCGCCGAGGGCGTCCGGCAGCGGCACGCCGGCATGCCGGATCAGGGCGTCGACGTCCAGGTAGTCCTTCGCGGCGGCCCGCGTCTGCACCACTTCCGCCTTGGTCGCGGCAAGGTCCAGCAGCGACGCGATCCTGACGGCCGGCGCCTCCGGCGCATCGGGGTCCGCGACCCGGCGCAGGTTCAGGCCGCCGAAGAACGAGACGCGCACCGGACCGCCGCGGTCGACCAGGCAGGTCAGCGTGTCGGGGCCGCGCTGCACGACCTCGGCTCCCCGAAGGTAAGGCGTGTCCCGCAACAACCGCCCCGAGTCCGCGCCGGCCGACGAGAAGAAATCGAAGTCGACCGACTGTCGATGCCCGAGTCTGACGGCGAGCGCGGTGCCGCCGTACAGCACGAAGCCGGCCGGCGTACCGCCGAGTTCCCGCCAGAGCCGTTGTTGCGGCGGCGGCAGCGTGTCGACGCGGGGCGTGAAGGATGCCGTCAATTCCCGGCCTCCGTGACGTCGCCGACCGCCGCCGTGCGGCCGTGCTCCGCGGTGGACGCCCCGTTTCAGCCGGCGCTCCGCGCCTGTCGGGCCTTCTCGATCTTCGCCCACGTATCGCGCAGGGTGACGGTGCGGTTGATCACGAGCCGTTCGCTCGTCGTGTCGGGGTCGACGCAGAAGTAGCCCTGCCGCTCGAACTGGCAGCGGCGGCCCGCGGGGGCGCCCCGCAGGCCGGGTTCGACGCGGCATCCGGTGAGGGTCTCGAGCGACGCGGGGTTCAGGGCGTCCCGGTAGTCGCCGGCGTCCTCGGGGTCGACCCGCGTGAACAGGTGGTCGTACAGCCGCACCTCGGCCTCGACGGCATGCGGCGCCGACACCCAGTGGATGGTGCCGCGCACCTTGCGGCCGTCCGGGGCGTAGCCGCCGCGCGTGGCCGGGTCGTAGGTGCAGCGCAGCTCCGCCACCTCGCCGGTGGCCGGGTCCCGGACCGCCTCGCGGCAGGTGAGGAAGTACGCGTAGCGCAGCCGCACCTCGCGGCCGGGGGCGAGCCGGTGGTACTTCCGCGGCGGGTCTTCCCGGAAGTCGGTCCGCTCGACGTAGAGCTCCCGCGAGAACGGGACCCGCCGCGACCCCATGTCCGCGTCCTCGGGGTTGTTGACCGCCTCGAGCTCCTCGACCTGTCCCTCGGGATAGTTCTCGATGACCACCTTCAGGGGCCGCAGCACCCCCATCACCCGCGGCGCCCGCCGGTTGAGGTCCTGGCGGACCGCGTCCTCGAGCTGGGCGATCGACACGATGCCGTTCGCCTTGGCGACGCCGATGCGGTTGCAGAAATCGCGGATCGCCTCGGGCGTGCACCCTCGGCGGCGGAGCCCGACGATCGTGGGCATGCGGGGGTCGTCCCACCCCGCGACGCGCCCTTCCGACACCAGCTCCAGCAGTTTGCGCTTGCTCAGCACCGTGTAGCCGAGGTTGAGGCGCGCGAACTCGATCTGCCGCGGCCGGCAGGGGACGTCGACGTTCTGCAGGAACCAGTCGTACAGCGGCCGGTGGTCCTCGAACTCGAGGGTGCACAGCGAATGGGTGATCCCTTCGAACGCATCGGACAGCGGATGCGTGAAGTCGTACATCGGGTAGATGCACCAGGCGTCGCCGGTCCGGTAGTGGGGCGCCCGCCGGATGCGGTAGATGGTCGGGTCGCGCAGGTTCATGTTCGGCGACGCCATGTCTATCCGGGCCCGCAGCGTCCGCGACCCGTCCTCGAACTCGCCGGCCCGCATGCGCGCGAACAGGTCGAGGTTCTCGGCCACCGTCCGGTCCCGCCAGGGGCTGTTGCGGCCGGGGCGGTTCCACGGTCCGCGGTACTCCGAGACCTCGGCCCCCCGCAGGTCGCAGACGTACGCCTTCCCCGCCTCGATCAGCCGGACCGCGCAGGCGTGGAGCCGCTCGAAGTAGTCGGCCGCGTGGTGGAAGCGGTCTTCCCAGTCGAAACCGAGCCAGCGCACGTCGTCTTCGATCGCCCGGACGTACTCGACGCTCTCGGTGGTCGGGTTCGTGTCGTCCATGCGGAGGTTGCACCGCCCGCCGTGCTCGGCCGCGAGCCCGAAATTCAGGCAGATCGACTTGGCGTGGCCGATGTGCAGATAGCCGTTCGGCTCGGGAGGGAACCGGGTATGCACGCGGCCCCCGTGCTTCCCGGTCCGCCGGTCCGCGGCCACGATCTCCCGGATGAAGTCGCCTCCGCCGGGGGCGTGGCGCGTGGGGTCAGCCGTCTCCCGTCGTGCGTCAGTCGTCATCGCCGTGCCCTGGTGTTCCCGCCGACCGCGGCATTTCTCCCGGTTCAGGACCGCTGGTCCCCGGTGTCGCCCGCCCCGACGAGTCCGGCGCCGCCGCCGACCCCTGCAGCACGCCTTCCTGCGGCGCAGACTCCCGGGCCGCGAGCGCCAGGGCGCGGTCGATGCGGGCGCGGCACGCGTCGGGGCCGAGGATGGCCAGGCCCTCGAACAGGCCGAAACCGACCGCCCGGCCGGTCACCGCGACCCGGACCGCGTGGATGATCCGGCCGATCCGGATGCCCTCGGCGTCGACGAAGTCGCGCATGGTCCGCTCGAGGGTGGCGGCGTCGAACGGCCGGGCCGCCTCCAGCCGGTCGCGGAACCGGCGCAGCAGCGGGGCGGCCCCGTCCTTGCGCAGCCGCTTGTCGAACGCCTTCCCATCGTACGCGACGTCGGCGTCGGCCTGGAAGAACTCGGGGTAGTCGAGCACGTCGCCGGCCACCTTGATGCGATCGCCGGCCGCCGCCACGACGTCGCGTATGCGCGCCGCTTCGGCCGGCGACGGGGGCGAGGCCGCGAGCCCCGCCCGCTGGAGGAAGGGCGTCGCGCGGGCCGCCCGCTCGTCGATGCCGAGCGCCTGCATGCGCCGTTCCTGGAACGCGGTCAGCTTCCCCGGGTCGAAGCTGGCCGCGGCCCGGTTGATGCGCTCGAGCGAGAAGCGGGCCACCATCTCGCTACGCGTGAACCGCTCGGTGCGGTCGTCGAGCGACCAGCCGAGGAGCAGCAGGTAGTTCAACAGCGCGTCGGGCTCGTAGCCGACGGCGCGGTAGAAGTCGACGACGACGGGATTGAACGTCTCGGGCGCGGCCGCCAGCCGCGATCTCCGGGCGATGGTCAGGCCCCGCTCGTAGACCGCCCGGAACCCGTCGTGCCGCAGGTACCGGTCCAGCTTGCGCTTGCTGAGCTTCTCGGCGCCGCCCGGCGCCGCCACGTAGGGCACGTGCGCGAAGGCCGGGGGCGCGTAGCCGAGCGCGTTCGCGATGAACAGTTGGCGCGGCGTGTTCGACAGGTGCTCGACGGCGCGGATGACGTGGGTGATCGCGAAGTCGTGGTCGTCGACCGCGCTCGCCAGGTGGTACAGGCAGGTCCCGTCCGCGCGGCGGACGACGTGGTCCTGCTCGAGGCCCCACTCGAACTCGACGTCGCCCCGCACGAGGTCGCGGAACGCGCAGACCCCCGCGCGGGGCATCCTGAGCCGGACGCACGCCCGCCGCCCTTCGGCCTCGAACCGGGCCGCCGCCGCGTCGCTTTCCGCCATCCACCGGCGGCTGTAGAGGAACCTGCGCTTCTCGCGCCGGGCCGCCTCGCGCTCCGCCTCGATCTCGTCGTCGGCGGCGTAGTCGCGATAGGCGGCGCCGGCCGCCAGCAGCCGCTCGACCGCCTCCGCGTACCGGCCGCTCCGTTGCGACTGGCGGTAGGGCGCGTGCGGCCCGCCGACGTCGGGACCCTCGTCCCAGTCGAGCCCCAGCCACCGGAAACCGTCGAGAACGGGGCGCAGGGCGGCCGCCACGTTGCGCGCGGCGTCGGTGTCGTCGACCCGCAGCAGGAACTGCCCGCCGTGCCGCCGCGCGAACAGCCAGTTGAACAGGGCCGTCCGCACGCCGCCGACGTGGAGGTAGCCGGTGGGACTCGGCGCGAAGCGGGTGCGAACCTTCATCGGCCGACGATTATAATGATCGCCTTCCCCGGCGCGACGGCGGGTGAGACCGGGATTCGCCGGCCGCGCGGCCGGCAGGGAGAACGACGATGCACTGGCTTCTGGCCGCCGCCCTTCTCGCGACGCCCGCGCAGCCCGCCCGCGGACCGGGTCTGCACGACGCCGCCATCGAGGTCGACGCGGCGGGCACGGTCACCTACGGCTTCTGGGTCCCGCGGGACCTCGACGCCGGCGAACCCCGCCCCCTGGTGGTGGCCCTGCACCCGGGCGGGTCGCCGGGCCCCGGTTACGGCGCGCAGTTTCTCCGGAGCATCGTCGGACCGGCGCTGCAGGAGTGGGGGGCGGTCGTCGTCGCCCCGGACGCGCCGGGCCGGCGCTGGAACGACGAGACCAGCGAACGCGGTGTGCTCGCCCTTGTCGACGACGTGCGGGCGCGCTACCCCATCGACCCCGCCCGCATCCTCGTCACCGGATTCAGCATGGGCGGGCGCGGCGCCTGGCACATGGCCGCGCGCCATCCGGACCTGTTCACGGCGGCGATTCCGATGGCCGCGCGGTCCGACCCCGACGACGCCCGGCGGGTGGGGGACATGCCGGTGTTCATCATCCACGCCCGCGACGACGAGGTCGTGCCGTTCGAGCCGGCCGAGCGGCTCGCGCAGGAGATGGAGGCCCGGGGCCAGACCGTGTCGTTCCTCCCCCTCGACGGCGTCGGCCACTTCCGGATGGGGGTGGCGCCGTTGCGCACCGCCGGCGACTGGGTGCGGCAGCGCTGGGCCGAGCGCCGGGCGTCGGCGCCGTAGCTGCCCGTGGCGGAACCCCCGCGCCGCACCGCGCCCGAAGGGCGCCGGCGAACGAGGGCGCCGGCGAACGAGGGCGCCGGCGAACGCCGAGGGCGCCGGCGGACAGAGAGCGCCCGCGGGATGCATCGCCGCTCGCCGCGGGCGGTCAGGACGGCGCCGGTTCCCCGGCGGGTCGGTCGGCCGGGCGTCGTCGCCCGCGGGGCGGCGTCGCCGTGAATCGAACGTCCCCCGAATACGTAGTACAACGGGTACCACGCGATTCCGGAAGGCGGACGCGCAGCTTCGACGGCGGTACGGCGTACGGCGGGCTCGAACCCTCTCCGCTCTCACGCCGCCGCCACCGTCGGCGACGGCCGTCGCGGTAATCCGGTGCGCAGGAGGAGAACACCGTCATGAACGACAACTTTCGCGTCGTCGACGCAGACCGGTTCCGGGTGCCCGGAATCCCGTGGCGGGCGGTCGGCGCCGGCGTCCTGGCCCTCGCCGCCCTCGTCACCGCGGCCGGCGCGGCCTACCAGATCGAACCCGAGGAGGTCGGCGTCGTGCTCCGGTTCGGAAGGTACGTGCGCACCAGCGAACCGGGCCTGCACTTCAAGATCCCGTTCGTCGAGGCGATGCAGCGGGTGCCGGTGCAGCGGCAGTTGAAGCAGGAGTTCGGTTTCCGCACCACCGCGGCCGGCCTCCGCACCGAGTACGCCGGCCAGCAGCAGGAACTCGCCGACGAATCGGTGATGCTGACCGGCGATCTGAACGTGGCCGTCGTCGAGTGGATCGTCCAGTACCGCGTGGACGACCCCTACGAGTACCTGTTCAAGGTGCGCAACCTCGAAGACACGTTCCGCGCCATGAACGAGGCGGTCATGCGGGAGACCGTCGGCGACCGGACGGTCACCGAGGTCGTCACCGTGGGCCGGCAGGAGATCGAGACCACCGTCGAGGCGCGCCTGCAGGCCCTGACCGAGCAGTACCAGATGGGGATCACCATCGACCAGGTGGTCCTGCAGGACGTCAATCCGCCCGACCCCGTCAAGCCCTCGTGGGACGAGGTCAGCCAGGCCCAGCAGCAGCGCGACCGGCTCATCAACGAGGCGCTGGCCGAGTACAACGCGGTCATTCCGCGGGCCCGGGGCGAAGCCGAACAGGCCGTCCTGCAGGCCGAGGGGTACGCGCTCGACCGGGTCAACCGCGCGCGCGGCGAGGCCACCCGGTTCGCGGCCATCGAAGAGGCGTACCGGGCCTCGCCCAACGTGACCCGGCGGCGCATGTACCTGGAGACGATGCAGCGCATTCTGCCGGCGGTAGGACGCAAGGTGTTCGTGGACGAGGGCGCCACCGGCGTGCTGCCCCTGCTGTCGCTCGACGGCGGGGCCCGAGCGGCCACCGCGCCCCTGACCGGCGCCGCGGCGCGGACGGGAGGTGAGCAATGAGACGCATGCGACCGACGTTGGCGGCGGTTCTTCTGGTCGGCCTGTTCCTCGCGGGCAACGCCGCCTACATCGTCAGCGAGTTCAACCAGGCGGTCATCACCCAGTTCGGCGAACCCGTCGGCGACCCGATCACCGAGCCCGGGCTGCACTTCAAGATCCCGTTCATCCAGACCGCCAACATGTTCGAGAAGCGGTTCCTGGAATGGGACGGGTTCCCCAACCAGGTGCCGACCCGCGACCGGCGGTTCATCTGGGTGGACACCTACGCGCGGTGGCGCATCACCGATCCGCTGCTGTTCTTCCAGCGCCTGCGCGACGAACGCGGAGCGCAGTCGCGGCTCGACGACATCCTCGACGGCGAGACGCGCAACGCGGTCGCGCGGCACGACCTGATCGAGATCGTCCGCACCAGCAACCGCGACCCGGCCGACACCACCGCCACCGGGATGGAGGAGCCGGAGACGCTGGCGCCGATCGTGACCGGCCGCGAGCAGATCACCCGCGAGATCCTCAACGCGGCGGCCGCCGCCGTCGGAGAGCTCGGCATCGAGCTGCTCGACCTGCAGTTCAAGCGGATCAACTACATCGCCGACGTGCAGCAGGACGTGTTCGCCCGGATGATCGCCGAGCGGCAGCGCATCGCCGAGGAGTTCCGCTCGGAGGGCGAGGGCGAGGCGGCCCGCATCCAGGGAGAGCGCGAGCGGGACCTGGCGCAAATCCAGTCCGAGGCGTTCCGCGCGGCGGAGGAGATCCGCGGCGGCGCCGACGCCGAGGCGATCGACATCTACGCCGAAGCCTACGGCCGGGACGCCGCCTTCTACGCGTTCACCAAGTCGCTCGAGACCTACGAGCGCACCATGGATCCCAGCACGTTCTTCATTCTGGGAACCGACAGCGAATTGCTGCGCTTCCTCGAGACGCCGCGGTAGGCAGGGGCCGCCCCTGGTCGGGAGTCCGCGCCGTGGAACGGCGGCGCGGACTCCCGGAGGGCCGGTCGGGGCGGGCCGGCGGCGACAGGGCGGGCGCGCCGCGCCGGCCGCGCCGCGGGAACCCGGGGGGCGGCGGAACGCCGGGTCCGGGCGCGGCCGACCCCGAGTTTGCATCCGGCAGCGCGAAGGCCCGACCATACGGCATGCTCGCACTCGCTCTCGTCGTCGGCATCGTGGTGCTGACCTCGGCCGCCTGCTCGCTGTTCGAAGCGGTGCTGTACTCGGTGCCGCTCGCGCACATCGACACGCTCGACCGCGCCGGCCAGCCCGCGGGACGGCTGCTGCGGCGGCTGCGGTCCCAGGTCGACCGGCCGATTGCGGCCATCCTCTCCCTGAACACCGTCGCCAACACCGGGGGCGCCGCCCTCGCCGGCGCCATCGCCTCGAACGTCCTCGGATCGGCCTGGATCGGCTATTTTTCCGCCGCCTTCACCCTGGCCATCCTGGTCGTGTCGGAGATCGTGCCCAAGACGGCGGGGGTCGTGTACGCGCGGCAACTGGCCGGTCCCATCGCCGCTCCCCTGCAAGTGCTGGTGGTCGCCTTCGCGCCGGTCATCTGGCTCAGCCGCCGCGTGACGAGCCTCGTCGCCGCGGGCAAGGCGGCCGACCGGGTCTCGGACGAAGAGCTGCTGCTGATGGTCCGCCGGGGACTGAGCTCGGGCGACCTGAAGCAGCACGAGGCCGACGTCATCAGCAACGTCCTGGCCCTGGAGGCGAAGACCGCGGGCGAGATAATGACCCCGCGGACGGTGCTCTTCACCCTGCCGACGGCGACCGGGGTCGCCGCGGCGGCCGCCAGCGAGCGCCTGTTGCGCCACAGCCGGGTGCCCGTCTACGACGACGACCCCGACGACATCGTGGGCATCGCCCACCGGCACGACATCCTGCGCGCGGCGGCGCGGGACGAGTTCGAGAAGACGCTCGACCAGCTGATGCGCCGGGTCCACTTCGTGGTCGAGACGGCCAAGCTGGACCATCTGCTCCGCCGCTTCCTCGAACAGCGCGAACACCTGATGGTCGTCACCGACGAGTTCGGGAGCGTCAGCGGCATCGTGACCCTCGAAGACGTCCTCGAGGAGATTCTCGGCCGGGAGATCGTGGACGAGTCCGATCACGTCGCCGACCTCCGCGCGTTCGCCCGCCAGCAGCGGGGCGCCCGCCGGGCGCCGGCGGCGGCTGCCGCCGGGCCGGGCGGGGAGATCGGACGTGGATGATGCGGTGGCGGTGACGGCGGCGGGGCCGGGACTTCGTGACCCGACCGGCCCTGGCCGGCCTGGCTCCCGGGCGAACGGCGCCGCCCGGATGAAGCCGCGGCGCCCCCGGAGTCCTGCCGCGGCTCTCCGAGGTCAGTTTCCGGGCCCCGGTCCCGGTTCCCGCGGCGACCGCGGCCGGTTCCGCGGCGGTTCACCACGCATCCCGTTCGAACCGCACCTGACGGCGCTTCGCGGTCGCTTCGAGGTCGGCGAGCGAGGCGGGGTTGCCGCAGGCCAGGAGCACGGTCTCGCCGGGGGCGGCGCGGGCGGCGAGATCGGCCGCGCTCAGGTGGGCGGGAAGCACGGGACGGACCAGCCGCTCCAGGGCCAGATCGGCCGCCGCCTTCGCGACGCCGCCGGTCGCCCGGGCCTGCTTCTCTTCCTCCGCGGAAGGCAGGCCGTAGACGTGCCGCACCACGTTGCTGGCCCGCCCCCGGCCGATGCGGGGGTCCCGCCCCGCCGCCCGCGCACCGTCCGCGCCCCCGGCGGGGCGGCTGACCGTCGGCACGTACAGGAAGTCGAAGCGTCCGGCCGCCTCGATCTCGGAAAGCGCGGCGCGACAGGCCAGATCGGCCTCGGTCCGGGCGGCGTGGATCAACGTATAGCGCCGGCCGCCGCCGCCGTCGTCCCGCGCGCGGAGCTCCCGGACCATGGAGACGAACGGGGCCACGCCGGTGCCGGTGCCGACCATCAGGACGTTCGCGGCCCCGCCCGTCCGCGCGCCCAGCGTGAAGGCGCCGGCGATGCGCTCCTGGTAGCGGACCTCGCAGCCGGTCTCCGCGTCGGCGCCGAACAGCAGCTCGCTGAGACGGCCCGCCAGCCCGTGGACGCCGTGCTCGAGCGCCACCAGGAACTCGAGCCAGCCATGCTCGGCGGTGTCGGCGGGGGCCGAGGCGATGGAATACCAGTTCGTGACGGGGCCGACGGTCTGCCGCCCCCAGGGGTCGTACTCGGGCTCGCGGACGGGCTTCCCGTCAGGGCCGACGCCGGCCTTCCGGGTCAGCTTGCAGTCGTCCCGGCGCAACGCGATGGCCTGTCCCGCCTCGTAGTCGGGGAACCGGAGGCCGCTCTCCGGCGCCAGCCGGAACCGGAAGAGGGACTCCGAGACGATCTCGCTGCCGACGACGGCGCCGGTCCTCAGCCCGGCCATCGACTGTCCATGACGGTGCGGGACCGCCCGCCCGCGGCGAAGGTCTTCGCCGCTCCCGGTGCGACGCGGGGATCCACCACGGCCGGTCAGTCCCCGGCGAGCGACCGCAGCAGGTCGACGGTGCTCTGCTTCGGCGCCGCCCACGCGATGCCGAGCCGCCGCGAGCCCCGCGCCGCGACGTCGAGCGGGGTCTGTCCGTCCGCGTTGACCCGGTCGAGGTCGGCCCCGTGCGCCGCCAGCAGCGCGACGACCGAGTCGTAGCCGCGCGCGGCGGCCGCGTGCAGGGCGGTGTCGCCGCGGGCGTTGGCGGTGTCGACGTCGACCCCGAGGGTCAGCGCGAGCCGGGCCGCCTCGAGGACCACCGCCTCGTGCTCGGCGGGGTCGGGCTCGCGCCGCGTGCTCCGGACCGGCGCGCTCTCCGCGATGCGGCCCAGCCGGTCCGACGCCACCAGCGGATTGCGTCCGCCGAGGCCGACCGCCGCCATCAGCGCGGTCGTCTCGCCCTCGCGCACCTGGGTCCGCTCGTCCCGCACCGAGAGCGAGCCGGGCCAGTACGCCGGGCGGTGGACCGCCCGCGGGTCGGCGCCGCGCTCGGCCAGCATGCGCATGATGCCGGGCGCGCCGAAGCGCGCGGCCAGCCAGAACGGGTTGGCGCCGACCCAGGACGGGTGCAGATAGAAGTCGACCGCGTCGCGCCGGACCGGCGTGGAGCGCCGGACCGCCGCGTCCGGGTCCGCGCCGTGGTCCAGCAGCACCCGCACCAGCGGCGCGTCGCGGCGCAGGATGGCCGCGTGGAGCGCCGTGTAGCCGGCGCCCGCCGCGTTCGGGTCCGCGCCCTGTTCCAGCAGGAACGCGGCGACCCCGCCGTGGCCGCTGTGCGCGGCGACGACGACCGCGCTGGTGCCCCGGGGCGCGGCGTCGTTCACGTCGGCGCCGGCGGCGGCCAGCAGCTTCGCCGACGCGAGGTCCCCGACCCGCGCCGCGAAAAGCAGGGGCGTATAGCCGCCCTGCGGGATCTCCGCGACGTACTCCGGGTTCCACGGCTCGGGGGTCGTCTTGACCACCTGGGTCCAGACGTCCGTCCGGGCGTCGACGTCGGCGCCGTGGGCGAGAAGCACTTCCACGACGGCCGGGTGGCGCTGCGCGACCGCCCACATCAGCGCCGTCTGGCTCCGCGCCCCCGCCGCGTCGACGTCCGCGCCGGCGTCGAGCAGCAGGCCGGCGGCCTCCGCCGCTCCGACGCGCGCCGCGGTCATCAGCGGCGTCTCGCCCGACAGCAGCGGCGCGTTCGGGTCGGCCCCCGCGTCGAGCAGCCGCGCGACCAGGGGCGCCCGGCCGTTCCCGGCGGCCGCCCACAGCGGCGTCGCCCCGAGGTCGTTGGCCGCGTTCACGTCCGCGCCGGCGTCGAGCAGCAGACCGGCGGTGTCGGCGTCGTCCCGATAGGCGGCCCAGAGGAGGGCGGTCGCGCCGTCCCCCTGACGGGCGTCGACGTCGGCGCCCTGCCCGACCAGCGCCCGCACCGCATCCCGGTCGCCGCGCCGGACCGCGTCGGCCAGCGCCCGGTCCGCGGCCTCCAGGGTCGTCAGGCCCGCGACCGCCGCGGCCGCCAGCACCGCCGAAACCGTGAGACGCCGAACGGACAGATGAAAACGCATGATCGTTTCACCAAGGCCGGCCGGAATCCGGCAATTCGACCTTCAGGAGCGGCGGGGCGAGTCGACCGCCGCGCCGGACGTTTCGTCGGGTGAGCGTCTGGTTCGGGCGGCCGATCGCGATCTCCTACACCTCCGACAGGGTGTCTATCGGCAGCCGCGAGGTGCTGTCGCCGAGGCGGTCGAGGGGCATGTCGAGCTTGTCCATCAGGGTCATCAGCAGGTCGGCGTTCGACGTGTCGCCGGGGTAGCGCAGATGCCGGCCGCCCGCGAGCCGGCCGGCGCCGCCGCCGAGGAGCAGCAGGGGCAGGTCGACACCGAGGTGCCGGGTGCTGTTCGAGATGCCCGCGCCGTAGAGGATGGTCATGTTGTCGAGGAGCGACCCGTCGGCGTCCTCGGCGGCGCGGAGGCGCGTCAGGTAGCCGGCGGTCAGCCGCGTGTGGTAGGCGTTGATCTTCGACATCACCGCGATCCGATCGGGGTCGTCCTCGTGGTGCGACAGGGGGTGGTGCGCATCGGGCACGCCGATTTGCGGATACGCGCGGGTGCTCTGCTCGCGGCCCATCATGAACGTGACGACGCGGGTCAGGTCGGCCCGCAGGGCCAGGAACTGGAGGTCGAACATCAGCCCGAGGTGGTCTTCGAAGACCCGCGGCGGGGCCGACGGCTGCTCGGTGAACGACGGATCGACGTCGCGCTGCCGCTCGGCGATCTCGATGCGCCGCTCGACGTCCCGGACCGCCTCGGCGTACTCGTCCAGCTTCACCCGGTCGCGCGGTCCCACCTCGATCTTCAGATCGGCCAGCTTGTCGGTGACCGAGTCGAGGATGCTCCGCTTCTGCCGCCGCCGCGCCCGCCGCACCGCGGGGTCGGCCGACCCGCTGTCGCCGAACAGCCGCTCGAACACCGCGCGGGGGTTGTTCTCCATCGGCAGCGGCATGGTCGGCGTGCGCCACGAGATGGTCTGCGTATAGGCGCAGCTCAGGCCGGCGGTGCACTGGCCGGCGTTGGCGAACTTGTCCATCGACACCTCGAGCGAGCCGAGCTGGGTCGTCTTGCCGAGCTCGCGCGCGAGGATCTGGTCCATCGACGTGCTGGCGAGCACGTCGGTCTCGTTCTGCCCCCCGCGCGGCGTCCCCGTCAGGAACGACGCCGACGCGCCGGCGTGCACGTAGGCCCACGACGCGCGGAGCCCCGAGATCACCAGCATCTGGTCGCGGAAGTCCGCCAGCGGCTCGAGGATCGGCGTCAGTTCGAAGCCGCGGCCCTCGCCCTCCGGCGTCCAGTACTGCATGGCCATGCCGTTCGGCACGTAGATCGCCTGAAACCGGTGGACGGGCTTCGCCGCCGTCTTCGACAGCGCGCTCAGCGCGGGAGACATCGCATCGAGGAACGGCAGCCCCAGCGTCACGCCGAGGCCCCGCAGCACCGTCCGGCGCGGCAGCGATTTCCTGCTGATGGTCATGACGTCGTTCTCCTCCGGCGTCGGGCCGGTCCCCGAGTATAGCCTCTCAGTCGGCCGCCGCCGCGTTCCGCATCAGGAACGCGGGGCTCTTCGCGATGCCCGCGACGAGCGCCGACCAGCGGTAGTCGTCGTCCGCGGCGCCGCGGACGATGGCGCGCACCGTCGGGCCATCGTGGTGCTCCAGACCGCGGCCGAGGGCATAGGACAGGAGCTTCCCGGTCACCGTGCGGGCGAACTGCTCGGGCCGCTCCAGCAGCCACGCGCGCAGGCCGGCCATGCCGTCGACCCGCCGTCCGCCCGGCAGCGTGGCCGCGGCGTCGATGGGGTTGCCGAACTCGTCCGCCGTCCGCCACGCGCCGAGACCGTCGTACTGCTCCAGCGCGAAGCCGGGGGGGTCGATGGACGCGTGGCAGGCGGCGCAGGCGGGGGCCTGCCGGTGGCGCTCGAGCCGCTCGCGGACCGACGTCGTGCGCCCGCCGCCGTCCCCCTCGGGCAGCGCCGGCACGTCGGGCGGGGGCGGCGGAGGCGGAGCGCCGAGAATGGTGTCGAGCAGCCACTTGCCGCGCAGCACCGGCGACGTGCGGGTCGGGTACGACGTCAGCGCCAGCAGGCCTCCGTGCCCGAGCAGGCCGCCGCGTTGCGTCAGGTCGGGCAGCGCGACGCGGCGGAACCGGCTGCCGTAGACGCCGGGGATGCCGTAGTGCCGCGCCAGCCGCTCGTCGACGAACGTGTAGTCGGCGGCGAGCAGGTCGAGCACGCTCCGGTCCTCGCGCAACGTGCTGGCGAGAAACAGGGTCGTCTCGTGCCGGAACGCCTCGACGAGGTTGTCGTCGAAGTCGGGAAACGGCACGGGGTCGCCCTTGACGTCCTCCAGGTTGCGCAGGTGCAGCCACTGCGCCGCGAAGTCGTCGACGAGCGACCGGGCGCGCGGGTCGGCGAGCATGCGCCGGACCTGCGCCTCGATCTCCGCCGGCGCGGCCAGACGGCCCTGCTCGGCCGCGTCGAGCAACGGCTCGTCCGGAATGCTGCCCCAGAGGAAGAAGGACAGCCGCGAGGCGACCTCCACCGGGCTCAGCGGGTACGGCGCGCCGGGCGCCGCCCCCGCCGGGTCGCGTTCGATGCGGAGCAGGAAGTCGGGGTCGGCCAGCATCCGCTCCAGTGCGAGCTGGATGCCCGCGTCGAAGCTGCCGCCGCCGCCGCGGCCGCTCTCGAAGAAGCCGAGGAGCGTGTCGACGTCCGCCGCCGTCACCGGGCGGCGGTAGGCGCGCCGGGCCAGCCGCGACACGATCTCGGCCGCACACGCCCGCTCGGCCGCCTCCGCCGGCGTGTCGGGGCGGCAGGTGAAGATGGCGCGCCGGCTCGGCGTGTCGCCGGGCCCGGCCGCCGCCCAGGGCCCGCCGATGGCCACCGAGGCGACGGCGGCGTTGCCGTGATATGCCTCGTCGTTCGACAGCACCTCGCCCGCCTGACGGGGCAGCAGGACGCCTTCCGGCTCCCGGACGCTGCGGACGAACGACACGCCGACGGTGCGCGGCCCCGCCTCGACCGGCACGCGGACCTCGAGCCGCTCGTCGGCCGTCTTCACGTACGTTTCCCATTCCGGGTCGCCGGGCTCCGCGATGGTGAAGGTGACCGGCGCCGGCCGGCCCCGCGCCTCGCCGCCGACCGTGAAGCGCTTCACGAGCGCGCCGTCGATGCGCACGTCGAGCTGGTGCGCCGTCCCCATGCCGAGGACGTAGTCCTGCCAGTTGGTCCGCAGCTCGACCTTGACGAGGTACTCGCCGTCGACCGGAAAGTGATAGGGGACGGCCACGCCCCCCCGCGAGCCGATCGGCAGGTCCTCGCTCCGGCGGTCGTCCTGCCGCAGGAGCAGGGGCACGTCGAACGTCTCGAATCCCGGTCCGGCCGGCGGCAGACCGACGGCGAGGCGGGTGATGGCGCGCGCCGCCGACAGGTAGCGTTCGAGCTGCGCGGTCGAGATGGAGAGCACGTCGGCGTTGTTGTCGAAGCCGGTGTCCGACGTCTCGTCGCCCGGCAGCAGCGGCGCCACGTCGAGGTCGAGGGCGAGCAGGTCGCGGACGGCGTTGCCGTACTCGGTGCGGTTCAGCCGGTGGACGGCGCTGGTCCGGCCCGGGTCGGGGTTCGCGGCGGCCGCCCGGTCGATGCCGGCTTCGAGCCGGGCCGCCACCGCCCCGTAGGTCGCGGCATCGGGCCGCGGCCGGCCCGGCGGGGGCATCGCGCCGGTCCGCAGCTTCGCGATCACGCGCTCCCAGACGTCCGCGTCGCGGCTCGGGTCCCCGGCGTCGACGGCGGCGGCGGCGAGGCTGAGCCCGCCCGTCCGCAGCCGGTCGTCGTGGCAGGTGACGCAATATCGATCGAGGACGGCGCGCGGTGACTCCGCCGCCGCCTCCTGCGCCGCGGCCGGCGCCATGGCCGCCAAGACTCCGATCGCCGCGCCCAGCGCGGGAACCGCGAGCGTTCTCGCGAGCCGCATCGGCATCTCTCCTTCACGGGCCGCCGGCCGGGGACGGTCCCCCCCGGCCGCCCTCCCCGCGCCGGCAATCCTGCCGCCGCGGGCTCGCCGCAACGCCCGCGGGCACGCGGTTCCGTCGCGTCACGACGTCCGCACCATCCTCCCGGGGCCGGCCCGGCGCCGGTTTCCAGGCTCACGGCGCTTCCGTTCGCCCCCGCCCCCGGGGCCGTGGCGGCCCGGGGGCTACGGCGCACCCCCGCGGCGCGGGCGCTTACTCGGACACCGTGACCTGCACGATGGCCGAGGTCCAGCAGCACTGGAACCCGCTGCCGCCCACGCCGGTCGAGTCGAGCGCCTCGGCCCGCAGCCAGTATTCGCCCGGGGCGCTGAAGCTCGCGGCGGTCCGCGGGTTCTGCTCCGACGTCTCGTCGTACTCGAACTCCGACTGGGCGAACTCGACCTCGCCCGGCCCCCGCAGCTTGTGCCAGCGCAGGCTCATCGGCGGCCTGCGTCGGAACGGACGCTCCCGCACGTGGGTGTCGGGGGTCACGTCGGACAGCCACGCGCTCAGATCGACGGGATTCCCGACGGCGCCGGTCAGGCGGTGGGCGATGCCGATCGGCGGCCCGGTGTGCGCCTCGCCGTCGGCGCCGAAGCGGACCGTCGGCGGCTCGTTGTTGTTGGACGCGTCCTTGAGCGGCTCGACGAAGTACGAGGGCCGCAGGCGCAACGGAATCGTGACCGGCTCGTCGTTGGCGACGAGGGTCCAGTGCAGCTCGCCCTCGAAGTCGCCGGGCACCTGCACGGTGAAGACGCCCCAGGCCCGCCCCGGGGGGAAGTGGGTGGGCTGTCCCCGGTCCCGCGGACCCGGGCTGAAGTGGTTCAGTTCGCCGATCGGCAGGTCGACCGCCTGGTCGGTGTTGGCGTTGTAGAAGCCGACGAGGAGGATGGCGGCGCCGTCGGCATTCCGGTACCAGCCTTCGAAGGCGGGGTACACCGGCGCCCCGAAGCCCTGCAGCGTCGTGGGAATCTGCGCGGAAGCGCCCGCCGCCCCCAGCGCGATCCCGATCGTGGCGACCCCCACGGCGATGCTGCCCGCCGCACCCCCCGCCGAACGATGCGTCCGCATGAAACCTCCTCGTACGTAACGGAAGCCGCTCCGATGGTGATGGAGCGGCCCCCACGGTTCCTCGCCGGTCGTCCTAGTCGCCGCCGTCGATCTCCTCCAGGACCGCCTCGCGCTCGGCGACGGCCGCCGCGAAGTCCTCGTCGTCCATGTAGGTGACGTTGACCCAGGCGTGGCCCATCTCGTCCACGGTGCGGTCGCCGTATCCGACCCACTGGTCCGGATCGGGGTTGGCGCGGTTGGCCGAAGTGTTGTCGTACCACGACTTCACCGCGATCACGGTGCCCTTCGGCAGCAGCGGCGCGGCGTGGTCGGCATAGACGTAGTTGTTGTGCCAGTTGAAGTTGAAGTCGCTGACGCGGCTGAGGACGCGCTTCGACCCGTCGGGCAGGACCGCGGTCATCTGCATGCCCTTGCCCCGCAGGTGCATGTGCGGCTGGTAGTTCTCGATCCGGCCGTTCTGCTTCAGCACGTGGTAGTTCTCGGTCGCGGTGATGGCGTTGGGCGGAATCGAGAGGTGATCGCTGCCGCCCTCGATGGTCGACCAGGCCGACAGCACCTGCCGGTGCTTCGGCTCCTGTCCCTTGGGATAGAAGTACAGCCCGAGCTCGGCGGTGTCGGTGATCTCCTCGCCGGCCGACGAATAGTGGATGTCCCACACGATGCTCGAGCCGGCCTTGATGAGCTTGCCGCTGCCCTCGCGCATGATCTCGCCCTGCTTGCCGACCGCCCATTCCATCAGGATGCCGGGGCCGACTTCCGAGGCGGCGCCGAGGTCTTCGGGGTCCTCTTCCTGCTGCAGCCGCGCCAGGGCGTGGTGGGTGATGCGGCGGCCGGCCACCGTCGACGGCCGGATCTCGATGGCGCGGATCCACCGGTCCTCGGTCAGCCCGGTCGGCACCTCCGGCTTCCACCAGGCGTCCTGCGCGAGAGCCGGCATCGTGTACGGCGTCGAGTGGAGGACCAGATCCGGCGGCCCGCCGAAGCGCTCGGCGAAGTTCCAGACGTCGTCGTCGGCGAACACCGCGGGCGGCGGCAGGTCGGCGGGATTCCCCCGCGGCGCACCGGCGTCGGCCCACCGCACGATGGTGTCGATCTCGGCCTCGGTCAGCGACCGGTCGTTCTGGAACTCCTGGATGCCCACCGACTTGTCGATGTGCCAGGGCGGCATCTGCCGCGTCTCGACGCGGTTCCGGATGGAGCGCGCCCACGGCCGCGTCTCGGCGTAGCTCTGCAGCGACATCGGCGCGATGTAGCCCGGCCGGTGGCAGTTCTCGCACTTGGCCCGGAAGATCGGCGCCACGTCGCGGGAGTAGGTGGGGGCGGCCTCGTCCTGCGCGGCCGATGCGCCCGGAACGAGCATCGCACCGCCGAACGCCAGCGCGCCCGCGCCCAGGACGCCTCGAATACTGCGTGTTCGTCTCATCGTTGCTGCTCCTTCGCCGTCGGTTCGCCGCGCCGACGTTCCAGCCGTCCGCCGGTTCCGGCGGACGGGCCGCGGCGCGGTCGGGAATTGCCGTGACGGCGTACGGGGTCTCTGCCCGTAGAATCTTATCATTATAGTCTGACGCATCGGAGGTCAAGGACCGAAGGAGGAGGTCGCGATGACGAGGAGCCATGCGCCGGCTCGCCGGCGGTTTCCGCGGGGCGCCGGGCTCGCCGCCGGCGGAGTGGCGGGACACGCGCTCGGGGCCGGCGCCGCGGGACGGCCGGCAGACCCGCGGCCGGCCGCGGGCGGGATTGCCGCATGATCGTCAAGCCTCGCATTCGAGGGTTCATCTGCACGACGGCGCATCCGACGGGATGCGCCGCGAGCGTGCGCGAGCAGATCGCGCGGGTGACGCCGTTCCCGAACGGCCCCCGGCGCGCCCTCGTCGTCGGCGGCTCCGGCGGCTACGGGCTGGCGTCGCGCATCGTGGCCGCGTTCGGGGCCGGCGCCGGCACCCTCGGGGTGTCGTTCGAGAAGGCGCCCCGGCGCAACCGGACGGCCACCGCGGGGTGGTACAACAACGCCGCCTTCGAGGAAGCGGCGGCGGCCCGCGGCCTCTATGCGCGCACGCTGGACGGCGACGGGTTCTCGGACGGGATGAAGTCCCGGGTCATCGACGAAATCCGGGCGTCGCTGGGCCGGATCGACCTGTTCGTCTACAGCCTCGCGGCCCCCGTGCGCCAGCACCCCCGCACCGGCGTCGTGCATCGCTCGTCCATCAAGCCGCTCGGCGGGACGTTCCACGTCAAGTCGCTCGACCAGGACACCGGCGAGGTGGAGCAGGTCAGCCTGGAGCCGGCCTCCGAGGCGGAGACGGCGGGGACGGTGGCGGTGATGGGCGGCGAGGACTGGGAGTTCTGGATGGACGCGCTCGAGGGCGCCGGCGTCCTCGCGCCCGGGTTCAGGACCGTGTCCTTCACCTACGTCGGCAGCGAGCTGACGTGGCCGATCTACTGGCAGGCCACGCTCGGGAAAGCCAAGGAGGACCTGGACCGCGCCGCCGGCGCGATCCGCGAACGGGTGTCGGCCCTCGGCGGAGACGCCCGGGTGGCCGTGCTCAAGGCGGTCGTGACCCAGGCCAGCTCGGCGATTCCGGTGGTGCCGCTGTACCTGGCCCTGCTGTTCCGGGTCATGAAGGACGCCGGCAGCCACGAGGACTGCCTGAGCCACGTCGACCGGCTGTTCCGCACCGCCCTCTACGCGGACGACCCGCCGCCGTTCGACGACGCCGGCCGGATCCGGATGGACGACCGGGAGCTCTCCGCGCCGGTCCAGGCCGAGGTCAACCGCCGGTGGCCGGTGGTCTCCACCGACAACGTCGCCGAGCTCGCGGACCTCGACGGCATCCGGGACGACTTCCTCCGGATATTCGGGTTCGGCATCGACGGCGTCGACTACGACGCGGACGTCGACCCCGCCGGGGGGAGCCGCCCGCCGGAGTGACGCCGGTGCGCAGGTCCCGCCTCCGCTTCGCCGGCGGCCTCGCGGCCCTGCTCGCGGCGGCGTGCGCGCCCCCCCCGGCGACCCGCGAGACCGCGCCCGGCCTGCGCGCCCTCGAGGCCCGGGCCCGGCAGGGCGGGGCCGAGGCCCAGGCCGATCTCGGGGCGCGGTATCTGACCGGCGCCGGCGTTTCCCGGGATGCGGAGGAAGCCCGCCGGTGGTACCGCCTCGCCGCCGAGCAGGGACACGCGCCGGCCCAGGCCACCCTCGGCGACCTGTATCTGAACGGCGAGGCCGCGCCCCAGGACGACGCCGAGGCGGCGCGCTGGTATCGACGCGCGGCCGAACAGAACCACGCCGGCGGGCAGTACGGCCTGGGCTACCTGTACGGGGCCGGCCGGGGGGTCGCCCGCGACGACGCCGAGGCGGCCCGGCTGATGCGGCTCGCCGCCGCGCAGGGGGAGGTCCGCGCGCAGTACGCCATGGCCCTGCTGCACGAGAACGGCCAGGACGTCCCCCGGGACCCCGCGGAAGCGGCGCGCTGGTATCGGCGCGCGGCCGAACAGGGACACGCCCGCTCGCAGGCGGGCCTCGCCGCCCTGTACATGGACGGCCGCGGCGTGGACCAGGACGCGGCCGAGGCCGCCCGCTGGCTGCGCGAGGCGGCCAGCCGGGGCCACGTCGCGGCGCAGGTCGACCTGGCGTTCCTGTACGGCGTCGGCGAGGGAGTGCCGCGGGACGACGCCGAGGCTCTGCGCTGGCTGCGGCGGGCCGCCGACCCCGCCCACGCGCGGTCGGAGGCGAACGTCGCGGCCATGGCGCGCGCCGAGTACAGCCTCGCGCTCGCCTACGCGAACGGCCGGGGGGTCGCCGCCAACGACGCGGAGGCGGTGCGGTGGCTGCACCTGGCGGCGACCCGGGGACTCGCGGCGGCGCAGGCCGACCTGGGCTTCATGTACCTGCAGGGCCGGGGCGTCCCCGCCGACGACGCGGAGGCGGTTCGGTGGATTCGCCCCGCCGCCCGGCAGGGGCACGCGCCCGCCCAGCGCACCCTCGGCCGGATGTACCGCGACGGCCGCGGCGTCTCCCCCGCCGCGGCGGAAGCGGCGCGGTGGCTGGGACTGGCCGCCGACCAGGGGGACGCGCAGGCCCAGCTCGACCTCGGGGTCCTCCATGCCGAGGGGGCCGGCGTGCCGGCCGACGTCGTCACCGCCCACGTCTGGCTCGATCTGGCCGCGCCGCGGCTGACCGGCAGCGAGCGCGAACGGGCGGTCGAGGCCCGCGCCGCGGTCGCCGCCGGCATGACCGCGGGACAGCGGGCCGAGGCCGAGCGCCGCGCCCGCGACTGGAGACCGGTGACCGAACGCTGAGAACGGCCGCCGGCAAGGCGCAACGGAAAAGGATGACACCCCCATGACCTCTTCGAGACGACGGTTCCTGACGACGTTGACGGCGGCGGCCGTCGGCGCCATGGCCATCTTGAGCGTGGTCGAGCCGGCGACGGCCCAGCGATTGAGAACGCACCTGTACGACCTTCAGAGGGAATACGTCCGCCTCGACAAGCCCTGGGAGGAAGGCGGAGGCGGAGCTATCGCCAGCCTCGGCGGCGACCTGCTGCTGGTCGCGACGCCGAAAGGGAGGCTGGTCCTGGTTCACCCGGACGGCGACGTGGACTACCTTCCCGCCGACGTCAACGTTCCCATGAACCTGTCGGCCCTGGAACGGAACGTATCCTTCGACGAAGACGACCGATGGAGTCTGCATCATTTCCGGGTCGCGGACATCTTGTTGACGGAGCGCACGCCGACGCGTTTCGAGCTGTACGTCACCCACCACTACTTCACCGGAGAATGCAACCGGTTCAGACTGTCGTCGACGTCGCTTCGCGTGGTCCGGCCCCACCCGCCCATCCCCGGGCGGGCGTTCGTCGTGGAGCCGTCCTGGAGAACGATTTTCGACGCGGAGCCATGCCTGCCTCCCCGCTGGTTCGAGGGACATCAGTCCGGCGGGAAAATGCTGACGGACGGCCCCGATCACCTTCTGGTCATCATTGGAGATCATGGCGCCTGGCGGCGATTCCCGGGAGGGGGGTACGGACTCCCGCCCCGCTCGACCGACCCGGTGTGGCACATGGGCAAACTCGTCCGCGTCGCAATCGAAACCGGCGAAGCGGAAATACTGACGGCCGGCCATCGCAACCCGCAAGGCCTCGCCAGGGACGCGGACGGCAACCTCTGGTCGGTGGAGCATGGACCAGGGGGCGGAGACGAACTCAACCTTCTGGAACCCGGCCGCAACTACGGCTGGCCGATGGTCTCCTACGGCATCGATCGCAAACGCAGGATTCTTCACGAATCCATGGTGGGACGGCACGACGGCTTTTCGCCGCCGGTTTTTTCCTGGGTTCCGGCGATAGCCCCGACCGCCATCGTCGTGAACGACGCGCGATCGTTTCCGCGGTGGGGCAACGACTTGCTGATCGCATCGCTGCATGCCAAGTCGCTGTTCAGAGTCCGCCGCCTCGGCAAGACGGTGCAGTACGTCGAGCCCATTTCGATGGAAGGCGCTCCGATACGCGACCTGACCTGGATGCCGGACGGCCGCCTGGCGTTGATGCACGCCTCGACGGACGTCGTCTTCCTGAAAATCCGACCCCGCGGCCGAGCCCGCAGGCGGCAGTGACGTGATCGGCTGCCGATGGTGGTTCGCACCGGGAAAGGAGTTGAACCGTGGAGCGATGGCTCTTCCGCAGGACCGAAAACTGGGTCGTGCTGCTGGTGCTGACGATCGTTCTGATCAGCGCGGTGTCGTTCGGCGGGGTGGTGAAGACCGTGGCGGAAGGTGGTCGGCAGGACTGGGTCGGAACCGCCGCCATCCGGGTTGCGGAACTGCCGCGCCGCGTCGCGGACGTATTCTGGTCGGCCCCGGTGGCTTCGGTGAGAGAACCGCGATTCGAAGGGCGCTCGGGGCTGGTGTTCCCCGGTGCCCCCCCCCCCCCCCCCCCCCCCCCCCCGGCGCCCGCCAGGATGGAGGGTACCTGCTGCTGGCGCGCCACGACGGCGACCGGCGGATCGCCCTCGTCGAACTGATCGATTTGGCCCGGCGGAAGAGCATTCACGAGTGGCGGAAGGATCTGGACTCGACCGGTGCGCTCGCGGATCTGGAACGCCCCGGTCGAATGATGTCGCCGTACGCAATCGAGGACGGTTCCCTGCTGTTCATGGACCAGGGCCGCTTGATCATGCTGAACGGATGTTCCCAAGTCCAATGGGTGTTGGGGCGGCCGCATTTTCACCACTCGATAGAGCGCGACGCAGACGGCCATTTCTGGGCGCCGTATCGGGTCGATCCGCCACTGGGGCCCGGCGCGGGGCCGGGGTTCGTCGAAGATGGTTTGGCGCGGATCTCGCGCGACGGGCAGGTCCTGTCGCGGGCGCCTCTGTCGCGGGCCCTGATCGCCGGCGGGCATGGCCACCTGTTGTACGCCATGCATCATTCCCTGAACAACGCGATGCGCATGAACGACGTCCAGCCGGTGCTGGAGGACGGCGCCGTCTGGCGGCGCGGGGACCTGTTCGTCAGCCTGCGGTCTCGATCGGTCGTCCTGCTGTATCGACCGTCCAGCGACGAAGTCGTCTGGATTGCCTCGGGACCGTGGATGCATCAGCACGACGTCAACGTCGTCGGTCCGCACGAGATCTCGGTCTTCAGCAACAACGCGGCCTGGTTGGGACCCGGTCGCAGGAGGGAGGTCCTGGGCGCCAACGAAGTCCATCTCCACGACCTGGTCTCGGGGGCCACGCGCTCGCCCTGGCGTGACGCCCTGCGGCGACACGACGTCCGGACCGCGACGCAGGGACGCGCGACGGTTCTGGCCGGCGGTGACGTGTTCGTGGAAGAAACGACCTACGGGCGCGCATTGCGAGTGGGCGCGGACGGAACGATCCGTTGGACTTACGTCAATCGGGGTGACGACGGCCGGTTGTACAGCTTGGCCTGGAGCCGCTACCTCGACGCCGACGCGGGGGCGCGCCTCGCGGCCGCGGTCACCACCCTGGACTGCTGATGGCTGATTCCGGTCGGGCGCGGCGTCGGCGCTCTCGCCGCGATCTTGCGGCTCCGCTCGCCGCCTGACCAATTTCTGCCAGGCGCCGTTCTACGGCGCAGACTCCTGGCCCGGGTTCAGGATCTCGACGTGCCTGTCCACCGACGCCTCGACCGTCCAGGCGTGCGCCCTGGCGATCGCGGTTCCCGGATCGGCCGGCGCGTCCAGGGTTCCGCGGATCGCCGCGGCGAGCGCCCGCCAGTCGCCGGGCGGCGCGAGCCGTCCGTACCGGCCGCCGGCGAGGATCTCGCGCGGACCGTGGGGGCAGTCCGTGCTGACGACCGGCGTGCCGCAGGCCATCGCTTCGATGAGCACCGTCGGGCAGCCTTCGTACGCCGACGACAGCACGAAGGCGTCGGCCCGCGCCAGATACGCGAGCGGGTTGGCGACCCAGCCCGGGAAGTCGACGCGTCCGGCGACGTCCAGCCGCCGGGCCAGCGCCGCCAGCGGCTCCCGTTCGGGGCCTTCGCCGAGCGCCACGAGCCGTACGTCGCGCGCCGCCGCCACCTCGGCGAACGCCCTGAGCAGGGTCGGGTAGTCCTTCGACCGCACCAGGCGGCCCGCGGCGACGAGCACCGGAGCGCGTCGGCCGTGGAACCAGCGGTGCTCCACCGGCGCGTCCGCCCGGGCCGGGACGTCCGGCGTGACCACGGGGTTCGGCGCCGTCCGCACCAGATGAGCGGCCGCGGGAGCCGCCCGCATCAGGTCGTCCGCGGCGCCGGACGAGACCGCGACCACGGCGTCGGCATGCGGCAGCAGGCGCTTGAGCAGCGTCAGCATCGCCCGCTTCCGGTGTCCGTGGTCGGCGAACGCCCGGGAAAACGTGGACGCGTACCGCACGATGGTCCGAAGGTCCCGGAGGAAGAAGCGTTTGGCGAGCAGCGCGGGAACGGCCGCCTGCAGCGTCGCCAGCAGGGCGTCGGGACGCTCGCGCCGCCGGCGCAGGTGGTGGAGCAACCCGGCAAGGCTGGCGGCGTGCGAATCGGCGCGCAGGTCCGCCAGCCGGACGCCGGCGGGAAGCGCGGCGAGCAAGGGGCCTTCGGCCCGCGCCAGGATCAGATCGACGGCGGCGCCGCGCCGGATCAGGTTCCCGGCGAGGTGCAGCATCATCCGTTCTTCGCCGCCGCCGTCCAGCGACGGCAGGAACAACGCGACGTGATGCGGCCGTGCTCGCCGGCCGCGGGCGCCGCCGTTCCCGAGACGGGCGCCGGCGGTGCCGCACAAGCCGGCCCGGTCCCGATTCACTCGCGCCCGGTCATCCCGGTCTCGATCGCGAACCCGCCGCTCCGGGCCGGAAACGACTTGACGAAGCGCCGGGAGAGCCCGCGCCAGCCGGACGTCGCGTCGCGCACGCCGCTCCCGATGGAGCCGCCGGACCGTGGACGTCAGCAGCCGGTCGCCGAGCTGGTGGAGCACCGTTCGCCGCCAGGATGCTATCATCTTGGACCCGGTGATGAGTGATGAGCTTCGATGGAACCCGATGCTATCATCTTGGACCCAGTGGTGAATGCCCCCCCCCCCCCCCCCCCCCCCCCCCCCCGGATGATGATGCGGCAGGGACCGATCAGGCTCGCGTTCGTGACGTCCACGCTTCGTCGGTGCGGTCCGACGAACCAGTTGCTGGGCATCCTGCGGTATCTTGACCATGAGCGGTTCGACGCGTCGGTGATCACGTTGTCGCCCGAGCCGCCGGACTCCGCCCTCGCCGAGTTCGCGGCCTTGCCGGTCGCAATCCATCCATTGGGCCTGGGCCGGTCGTCCGTGTTCCGGTTGCTTCGCCGTTTCGCAGCCGCGTTGCGGTCGGTTCGTCCGCATCTGGTGCACACGCACGGCTGGCGGCCCGACTCCCTCGCGGCGACGTTCCGGGCCGGCGCCGCCTGGGTGGCGACGGCGAGGTGCATCCCGCACGAGGAGTATCCGTTGCGCTGGGGCAGGCTCGTCGGGAATCGCATCGCCGATCGGCACGCGAGAACACTGGGGAAATGCCGCCACCTGGTCTGCTGCTCCAACACGGTGAAGAGGGAGTGCGAAGCGCGGTACGGGACGGCGGCCGCCGCCGTGGTGCCGGACGGAACGGACCTTTCTCCCGGGGCGTGGGGAACCCGGCTCGAACGGTGTTCACAAACCCGTTATCCGCTTCAGGTGGCGACGGCGTGCGATCTCGTGCCGCGGAAGAACGTCCGCCATCTGTGCGAGATATTCACGCACGTGGACAGCCGCTTCGCGGCCCTGACCGTCATCGGCGACGGACCGGAACGTTCCCGGCTCGCCGGGTACGCCCGCGAGAACATCTCGTTCGCGGGCCGGCGCGGCGACGTTCACCGGCATCTCGCCTCCAGCGCCGTCTTCATGAGCGCCTCGCGGTCCGAGGGGTTGCCCAACGCCGTGCTGGAGGCGCTGTCGATGGGAGTTCCCTGTCTGCTTTCCGAGATAGGGCCGCACCGGGAGCTGAAGACGGCGATTCCTCACGGCGTCGATATGTTCCATCTGTCCGATTCGCCCGAGAGCGTTGCCGGCGGCCTGCCCGCCCGCGTTGAACGTCTCCTGAGCACGCCGCCGGCGGCCATCCGGAAGGCGGCGCTGGAGAAGTATTCCGCGAAGAAGATGTCGGAGCGCTACCAGGCGTTGTACGCCGACGTCTGCCGACCCGGGTAAAGGGACCGCGGCTGAAGTGCGCATGATCTCGCCCGTCCCGCCGGTTTCGGTAATCATGCCCGTTCGCGACGAAGAGCAGCACGTCGCGGCGGCGCTCGATTCGGTGTTGTCTCAGGACTATCCGGGGCAGGTGGAAGTGATCGTCGCCGACGGGTCCGACCGCCCGTTCACGTCGGATGTCGTTCGACGGTACGGCTCGGCGGTGCGCCGGATTTCCAATTCGGGCCGGACCATTTCGCGGGGCGTCAACGCGGCGGTCGGCGTGGCGGCGGGAGAGATCATCGTACGGTGCGACGCCCGTACGGTCCTTCCGCCCGGGTATCTGCGCCGCGTGGTCGAGACGATTCGGAGAACGAGGGCCGCGAACGTCGGCGGCCGGCTGCGGCCGTTCGGGACCACGTGCTTCGAGAAGGTCGTGGCGCTGGCGATGAGCACCCGGCTCGGGGCGGGCGCCGCCCGCTACCGGATCGGCGGTCCGGAGGGTCCGGCGGACACGGTCTGCCTGGGCGCGTACCGGCGCGAAGCGCTTGCCGCGGTCGGGGGATACGATTCCACCCTGCCCTGCGCCGAGGACTACGACCTCAACGTCCGGCTGCGGCGCCGCGGGGAAACCGTGTGGTTCGATCCCCGGATCGAGGTCTTCTACCGGCCCCGCGGTACGTTGGCGGCCCTTGCCCGCCAATACTTCCGTTACGGTCGATGGAAGCGAGTGGTGCTGCGGCGGCATCCGGCCTTCTTGCAGCCCCGGCACTTCGGTCCGCCCCTCCTGTTGGGGGGGATGGCGTCGTCGGTGGTCCTGGCGCTGGCCGGCGGCTCGGCGGCGGCGGCGGCGGCGGCGCCGCTCGCCTACTGTTCCTCTCTGGCCGCCGGTTCTCTGGTGGTGGCGTTCCGCCGCGGGTCGCCCGCCGCCGCGCTTCTCCTGCCGGTGGTCCTCATGACCATGCACCTGAGCTGGGCCGTGGGGTTCGCCACTCCGGTCTGCGAACGCCCGCTGCCGCGGTTCCTGCGTCCCGTACGGGGGCGCGGCGCGGCGGCGCGAGCCGTTGCGGACGAGCGGCGGCCGGCCGCCTCGTTGCGTGGACTGCGCCGGCTGACGCGCCGCATCGTTTCGGGGGGTATGGGTTGATGCGTGGACGCGGGAAGATCGACGTGATGGCCCGCTGGCCGCGCCGGCTGGCCGCTGTCGTGTCGTCGCCGCTTCTTTACCGTGTCGGCGGGGACGTGCGGGCCGCACTGGCGCGCGGCGACTGCGAAACCGCCTTCCGCATTGCGCGCATCGTCGGCCGGCCGGCCGACCTCGAAGCCGAGAAGATAGTTTCCCGAAAGTACCGCTGTCTCTGGCTGTGCGTCCCCAAGGCGGCGTCGCGGACCATCCGGCAGGTGTTGCTCCAGGCGGACCCGCGCGCCGCAATCGTGTACGGCAGCGTCTCCGACGCGTACGCGAAGCATCCGGAAGCCCGGGACTATTGCAGTTTCGCGTTCGTCCGGCATCCCTTCACCCGGGCGTTGTCGTTCCACGCCGAAATCCACCGCGCGCACGAGCACGGCACGGACGTCTCCTTCACGGGCGAGAAGGAGAAGAAGCGCCGCCGGCTCTTCGGCCGCCACCCCGGCCTCGGCGAAACGACCGACTTCGAGGATTACTGCCGGTGGCTGCACACGCCGTACGGCGCGGACGCGGGCGGCAACCGGCACTTCCTGTCCCAACACCTGCAGATCCGCTCCGACGACGGCCGCCTCCCGGACTTCATCGGCCGCTTCGAGAGCCTCGACGCCGATCTCCGCCGTCTCGCCGCACGGCTCGGGATGCCGCCGCCCGCGCCGCCGTCGTTGAACACGATGGTCGGACACGATCCCCGGCCGGAAGCGCTGGCGGCGGCCCGGGGCCGCGCGGCGAGACGCCTCACGGAGCGTAGCCGGACGCTGCTCCGGGAGCGCTACGCGGAAGACTTCAACCTGCTCGGCTTTCCTGCTCGACGAGTGGGTTCCGGCCGCCCGTTTCCTTCGTCGGCCGACGGGCGCACCGCTCGTGGTGGAAATCCCCGTTGCATTCGAGCGGCGATGCGCCCCGCCTGACATGCGCCCTTCTCACGCCTTGTTCGCCGGACGTTCCCTGTCCGCCGGACGTTCTCTGTCCGCCGGTGCCACTCGGTGTTCGCTGGGAGCCTTCGGGCGTGATGCGACGCGGGGTTCCACCACGGGCTGTTCAGGACGGGAACATCGTTTCCAGGTACCGGTCGGCCGACGGCCCGGCCGACCACGCGTCGGCCCTGGCGATCAGGGGCTCCGGGGCGGCCGCGGCGTCCAGGGTCCTTGCGACCGCGTCGGCCAGGGCCCGCCAGTCGCCCGGCGGCGTCAGCCGCCCGTACCGGCCGTCTTCCAGTATTTCCCGCGGACCGCTGGGGCAGTCCGTGCTGACGACGGGGGTTCCGCAGGCCATCGCTTCGACCAGCGTCAACGGCAATCCTTCGTAGGTGGACGACTGCACGAAGACGGCGGCCCGCGCCATGTGCGCGTAGGGGTTGGCGACCCAACCCGGGAAGTCGACCCGCCCGGCGATTCCCAACCGCCGTCCGAGCGCGGCCAGCTTCGCGCGTTCCGGGCCGTCGCCGAGCACCACGAGCCGTGCGTCGCGCGACGCCGCCAGCGCGGCGAACGCCCTGAGCAGGGTCGGTTGGTCCTTCTGACGCGCCAGGCGTCCCGCCGCCAGCACTATCGGCGCCCGGGAATCGGCGAACCAGGGATGCTCGACCGGGGCGCGCGCCTGCGCGGCGATCTCCGGTACGACTATCGGGCTCGGGAGCGCCCGCACGAGGTGCGCGGCCCGGGGCACGCTGCGCCTCAGGTCGTCGGCGGCGCGGCGGGAAACCGCGATCACCGCATCGGCGCCGGGCAGCAGGCGTTTCAGCAGCGTCAGCGTCGCCTTTCGTCTCCAGCCGCTGTCGGCGAACTCCCTGGAGAACGTGTTCGCGTACCGCACGACGACCCGGAGGTCCCCGCCCGCGAATCTTCTGGCGACGAGCGCCGGCTCGGCCGCGTGCAGGGTCGCCAGCAGCGCCGCCGGCCGTTCGCGCCGCAGGTAGCGCAGCAGTCGGGGAACGCTGGTGATGGTCGCGCGGAGGCGCAGATCCACGAGACGCACGCCGGCGGGGATGAACGGCAGCAAGGGCCCCTCGGCGCGCGCCAGAACCAGGTCGACGGCGGCGCCGCGCCGCGCGAACTCCCCGGCGAGGGTCAGCATGACCCGCTCCGCGCCCCCGCCGAACAGGCAGGGAGCGAACAGCGCCACGCGGCCCGCTGGCGCGTTGCCGGCCGATACACCGGGAGAGCATGAACGGCCGGCCGGGACGTCATGGTCACCGACAGGTTCGTCTTCGTTCACGTTCCGAAGACGGGAGGAGCGTTCGTCCGGCGGACCTTGCGCATCGTGGCGACCAAGGAAAGGCTCGGACGTCTGCACTGGATGGCGAACTTCGACACCATCGGAGCGGGCCGCGCGATCCTCGAAAGAGCCAGGTTCCTGCCGTTCGACCGGATCCGGGACGCGGTGTCGGGCCGGATCGACGTGATCGAATTCCATGATTCGGTTCACCGCTTGCGTTCATTTCCGACGAACGCCCACAAGCCCGCCCTCACCGTCATCCGCCATCCGCTGGACCATCTGGTCGACATGTTCGAGTACCACATGCACGACGCCCGATACTGGAAGAAAATGCCGGAGAACGTGGTCAGGAAGTACGTTCCGAAAGCGCCGGCCGTCGAGTTTCCGGAATTCATCCGACTCAACGACGAATACCGGCTCGGCCGGCTCCTGCAACGACTGGGCGTCGAGCGGAACGACATGCGCATGGACGCAGGATACCTCACCGTCCTCTACGTGGCTCATCTGTTCGACGACCCGGTCCGAGCACTCAGGTCGATGGACCCCGCCTGGTTCAAGAGCGGTCGTCACGAAGCGCACATGACCAACCTCGCCATCGTCCACACCGAAAACCTCGCCGTCGAACTCCGCCGGGTTCTGGGCGAGCTGGGCGTGGACCCCCGGTACCTGGCCTTCTTGGGAGGGACGCGTCCCCGGCACCGGTTGAACGTATCCGCGCACCGCGCCGGTCGAAATTGGCGCGACTACTACGACGACGACTTGCTCGCCGCGGTCTCCGCGAAGGAGTGGCCGCTCTTCACCATGTTCCCGGAATACGACGTTCCCCGCCGTCTCGTCGGCTGACCGCCCGTGGTGAAACGCGCCGCGGCATTCAGTGGCGGCGCCGCATCCCGCCTGGACCGCGGCGCTGTTCGTGACGACCACGCTACGCGGAAGAACTCGAGACTGCCCGGTTTCCGTCCGCGACGATCGTGACTACGGGAGCCCTTTGCCCGCCTTCGCCCCCCCCCCCCCCCCCCCCCCCGGTCGGGGAGGGCCGCTCGGGGCTCGTGAACGTGGCCCGGCGACGATGATCGTGCTCAACGTCGCGAGGTCGCGCGCGGCCATGCCGCTGAATTTCCTTGCGAGCGGCAAACGCCCGGATTCGATGGCCCTCAGGCACTCCCCGCTCACGAAGTTCGTCATGCCGCGTATTTCCAATCCGGCCGCCGTGAACATGGGCGGATATTCCGACGCGCGAAGCCGGTTCTCGGGGAATCGTGTTTTCCTTCTACGCAGCCAATCCGCGTCATCGAACCGCAGAAATCCCAATCCCCGGGATGGAAGAGGGACGGGGAGAGGGGGAGACGCAGGGGCGGGCACGGAATGGTCGTAGAGGTCGATTGCATGCGCGGTCACTCCGTCGGGTTCGAGCAGCCCGGCCCCCGATTTCAAGATGCCCGGCAGTTCGTCCGGCGGGACGTGCTCCAGGACCCCGTTCGACAGATGAACGTCGCAACGTCCGCCCGGTAATATGTCGACATCTCCGATGTGTCCCGCGTCCGTCCGGAGGATCCGTTCGACACGGCAAAGCGTCAGTATCCGCCCGGTCAATTTCTTCGGAGTTCTCGCGTCCAGCGACAACAACCGCTCCAGGCGTCGTGCCTTTCCTGTTTTCAATTTCGACAGTTCTTCGGTCAGCCACGCCCGGTTGGCGCGGCAGTAGTCGATTTGGGAAGCGATCAGGCGCGGGTCCAGGTCGATGCGCTTGTCGACGGCGACGATTCGTTCCGCGCCTGCCAGCCACGACAGTATCGCGACGTTCAGTATGCGGCCGGTCCCGATCTCCACGACCGACGCGCCGCTCATCGGTCTGACGGCCTCTACGGCCCGTATCAGAGCCAGCACGCCTTCGATGCTGCGCCTGGGATCCTTCGTTCTGCGAGCGAACACGCGGCGGACACGCCCGTACGCGGCGGTCTTGCGGACAGGAGTCAGCAGGAAGCGCAGACCGCTTCTTGCGACTTGCGCCGCTTCGGAAACTTGTCCGGCAATGGAATCCACCGCACGGCTCCCTGACAACGCTCAGGTGGGCGGAAACCCGAGCAATCTGAAGTCGTCCGCGTAGCGTGCTCTGAGCAGCGCCTTGCTCCGCTCCGTGAGAAGGCCGGCCCGTTCCGACCGGGCTGCCGCTTCGGAAACTTGTCCGGCAATGGAGTCCACCGCACGGCTCCCTGACAACGCTCAGGTGGGCGGAAACCCGAGCAATCTGAAGTCGTCCGCGTAGCGTGCTCTGAGCAGCGCCTTGCTCCGCTCCGTGAGAAGGCCGGCCCGTTCCGACCGGGCTGCCGCCAGCGCTTCGGGCGTCGGCCGATGTCCGATCACCGTGTTCAGGCGCGGCAGTGCGGTCGGCGGCATGCCGAGGCGGGCGGCGAGTCGATGGACGTCGGCGTCGAGATGCTCGACGCGGCCGATGAAGTCCGGCAGGCGTCCGTCGTCGAGACGGATCAGCAGGTGCTGGGACAGAAAATTCCGGTTGCCGCCCGCATCCGAACCGTACCGCGTATTCAGCCACCGGCAATACTGCTCGAAGTCGGTCGTACGGGCGAGGCCGGGGTAGCGGCCGAAGAGCCGGCGGCGTTTCGCCTCCTTCATCCGGACGAAGGGAACGTCCGAGCTGCGCTCGTGGGCGAAGTGGATTTCCGAGTGGAACGACAACGCCCTGGTGAAAGGATGCCTGACGAACGCGAAACTGCAATAGCACCGTGCTTCGGGACGCCTCGCGTAGGTGTCGTGGATGGTCTCGTCGAAGAACTCGGCGCTGGGGTCCGCTTGGCGCATCATGTGCTTGATGGTCCGGGACGCGGCCTTGGAGTTCGACAGCCAGAGACAGCGGTACTTTCGGGAAACGAACTTCCCCACCGCGAGGTCAGGCTGTCGTCCGATCGTGCGCACCATGCCCAACGCGGCGTCCCACTCGCCGCGCGACAGTGCGTCCTCGATGTCTCGGACGACCTCGCGAGGCGGCGGCCTCGACGCGACCGCCGCCAGTCTGCGCCGCCAGCGCGCCAGCATGTCGATCGTCTTCCGGCCGGAGAGCAGCCGGCGCTTCCGCGCGGGCGGATCACGACGACGGCTCCAGCGCGTGGAGGGTCTGGTCATTCGAACAGCAGGGATGAAACGTCCGTGAGATACATCTGGCGGCCCTGGCCGCCGTGCGCGGAATCGAAGCACACGAGGCGGCCGTCACGGCTGGAGCGCGGGTGCAGGTCCACGCGCCATTCGCCCTCGTAGGCGGCGGGCGCGGGGAAGCCGCCCAGCTTCATGCGCCGGTTGCGGTCTGCGTCGTACAGGTACAGTTCCTGTACGCGTCCCGCCCGCGGGTACGTGTCGTTCAGCACCACGTTACGCCCGGCCAGGTACGTGCAGTGCCCGTTGACTCGCATCCGGCCCAGTCCCACCGGTACTGCGCGATCGGACAGATCCCGGAGAAGATAGAAGGCCTTCCCGTGGGAGGGATGGTGCGTCCACCCCAGGATGTGTTCCGGATCGCGCCATGCGAAATGGGACATCCGGCCTGAATCGTCCACGACGTGCAGATTGTCCCCGCGCGGGGACGCCGTGAACATGCGCGTATGCAGAGGGCCCACCGCCTCGCCCCGGTCCAGGGTCCGCCAGCGGTTCAGGAAAGCGATGCGCGAGCCGTCGGTATTGAACAGAAGGTGATTGAAATAGTGCTTGCCGCATGCGTGGACGGGATGGGAGCAGGGAACCGCCTGCGCCCGTGCGATGCTGACGACGAGCTCCCGCGTACCCGCATCGAGGTCCAGCAGGTAGATCCCGCTGTCCTCGGGTGCGAGGACGTCCCGGTTGCGGTCGGGAACGCCGGGATAGCCGTAGCCGGGACGCATGTCCTGAAGGCGCTCGAAGTCCACGCTGGCGGCGCGGCGGCCGTCCGGGCTGAGAGCGTAGAAGGGCCACGGCAGCATTCGCGCCTCCCCCGTGCTCACGTTCAGAATGCGCGTGACGAAGCGGTCTCCTTCCCGGTCGTTCCACAGCACCTCGCGATCCGAGCCGGGCCGCCACTGCAGCATGCACCCCTGCTGCCATCCCCAACTGCAGCTGGTTCCCAATTCGATCCAGCGGTCCCGTTCCTCCAGATCGACCATCCCCACCCGAACCGCATCGGCGGCGGTGGGCTTGCGGTTTTCGAAGTCCACGGCCATGCCCAGCACGAAACGGCCGCCGGGGTCGAACTGCATCTTGTCGTAATAGGAAAACCAGTGGAAGCCGGGCGCCCGGGTAATGGCCCGCACGGGCGGCGCGCCCGGGGCGCAAGCCCGGTCGAGGGTGTCCCGGAGCAGGGCGAGACACCGCTTTCCCGCACGGATGACGACCCCCGGCCGCCGGACGTCAGCCGTCATCGCCCGTTCCGATTGGCAGCGCATCGGAGGGCGCGTCACGTCCGATATTCGCGCCGTCCCGCATCGGACGCTCCCCGCCGAGGCAGCTCGCGCCGCCGCCGCCGTTCACCCCCGAGCGAATCTTCGCCGGGCCGGCCAGACCCCCGGCAAGGTCCTCGACGGGCCGTACCGGCGCACGCCCGCCGTCTCCGACGACGACGTCGCGGTCCGGAAGGATGCGCCGCAGCACGCCGACGGCGGGCGTCGGCATCCGCACGGTTGGCCCGAACCGCCACAGCCGGTAGCAGATCGCGCCGCACTGGAGCAGGCTCACGCCGAGCAGGCCGGCGAGCCTCCGCACGTCGCCGGGGTGGGTGCGCCAGTCGACGACCGCCGCCAGCCGACGGTGGATCCGTTGTTGCGCCACCCGCTGTTCGACCGCGCACACGTCGCTGATGGCGCCCGGTGTGCGCCGATGTTCGTAGAGCGGCCTTTCCACCACCGCGGGTTTGAAGAACCGGATCCAGTTCGACCACAGATGATAGTCCTGCCCGGCGACGTACCGGTGACTGTAACCGCCGAGAAGGCGGTACACGGAGGCCAGCGCGACGACACTGCCGTGGGGGAACGGACACCACCCGCGCCCGGCGGCGATTTCCAGGACGTTCTCCCAGCCGTCGCGGCGCACACGCTGCTCCAGCGCCCACCCCTTCGCATCGACCTCCGTCACGCCGGTGGCGACCAGCGTCAGGTCGGGATCGTCCCGAAAACGCTCCACTTGCGCGGCGATCTTTCCCGGCAACCACCGGTCGTCGGCGTCGAGCCGCGCGATCAACCCGTACCGCGCCTCCCGGATGCCGGTGTTCAGGGCGTGGGCGATTCCTGCGTTGTGGTCGCTCCGCAGCCATCGGAGCGCCGGCGTCGGCGGCAGACCGGCGCGCCGCATCGTCTCCCGCACCGGCGCCGGGCTGCCGTCGTCGACCACGATGATCTCGAACGCGCCCGGATACTCCTGATCGAGCGCCGATTGCAGCGCGCGGCGCAGACGACGCACTGAAGCCCGGTCGGCGGCGCGCATCAGCACCGGCAGCACGACGGAAATCGAAAGCGGCGACGCCGCCGGCGCGTTCGCGGACCGCCGCTCCCGGGTCTCCCCGCGGGCGAGCCGGTCCACCGACACGGCGGTCCGGCCGAAGAAGTCCGGGCGCCGGTGGAAGGGGGTCACGGTCGTGAAGCCGCCGCGGTCGGACGTGTCCGCGACCGCGCCGGCCCGCGAACGGCCGGAGCCGCGGCAGGAGTCTTCGCCGGAACGGCGGCGGCCCGGCGCCTCTCGAGGCGGAAGCGCCGTCCGTCGGCGCGGGTGCGATGCGGCCCGCCAGTCCCGGTATGCCGCGGTGCGTCTGAACAGCACTGGAGCCGACTCGAAGAAGCGTGTCCTGATTCGCGTCTTGAGCGGCAGCGGCAACGGGATTCGGCGATAGATCCATCGCGCCGCCCGGGTCAGGACTCCGTCGCGTTCGTTCCTGCTCCCGGACGGTGCGCATCGTGGGACTCCGGGACCAGGCGACACCGTGCTGCCTCTCGTCACGCCGCGTCGGCCGGGGAAGGGCAGGCCGCGCCTGTTGCGCCGCCGGCGGCGCACGCCGGAAACGTCACAGATCGACGCGCCGCAGCCGCAGCGCGTTCGCGATGACCGACAGCGAGCTGAGGGTCATCGCGGCGCTGGCCCAGATGGGGCTGACGAGCAGCCCGAACACGGGATAGAGCAACCCCGCCGCGACCGGCACGCCGACGGCGTTGTAGACGAAGGCGAGGAACAGGTTCTGCCGGATGTTGCGCATGGTGGCGCGGCTCAGCCGCCGCGCCTGCGCGACGGCCCGCAGGTCCCCGCGCACCAGGGTGACGCCTGCGCTCTCCATCGCCACGTCGGTTCCGGTGCCCATGGCGATGCCGACCGCCGCCTCCGCCAGGGCCGGGGCGTCGTTGATGCCGTCGCCGGCCATCGCCACCACTCCGCCGGCCGCCTGCCGCTCGGCGACGATGCGCCGCTTGTCGGCGGGCAGCACCCCGGCGATCACCTCGCCGATGCCGAGCCGGGCCGCCACCGCCTCGGCCGTCACCGGGTCGTCGCCGGTGACCATGGCGATGCGCAGCCCCGCCGCCCGCAGTTGCCGCACCGCCTCCGGCGTCGTCGCCTTCACCGGATCGGCCACTCCCAGCAGCCCCGCGAGCCGGTTCCCGACCGCGACGAACACCACCGTCTGCCCCTCGCGGCGCAAGGCCTCGGCCCGGCCGGCGAGCGGGGCGGTGTCGACGCCGCCCTCCGCGAGGAGCGCCGGCGTCCCCAGCGCCACTTCCCGTCCCGCGACGGTTCCCCGCACCCCGCGTCCGACCTCGGCCCGGAAACCGGCGGCCGGCGGGGACGTCAGGCCCCGGTCGGCGGCGGCCCTGACGACGGCCTCGGCCAGGGGGTGCTCGCTGCCGCGCTCGAGGGCCGCCGCCGTCCGCAGCAGATCGGCCTCGTCGACGCCGCCGGCGGGGACGACCGCCGCCACCGCGGGGCGGCCTTCCGTGAGCGTCCCGGTCTTGTCGACGAGCAGGGTGTCCACCCGCTCGAGGGTCTCGAGGGCCTCGGCGTTCCGGATCAGGACCCCGGCCCCTGCGCCCCGCCCGGTGCCGACCATGACCGCCATCGGGGTCGCCAGCCCCAGGGCGCAGGGACAGGCGATGACCAGCACCGCGACGCTGCTGACGAGAGCCAGGGCCAGCCGCGGCTCCGGCCCCCAGACCGACCAGGCGGCGAAGGCGAGGCCCGCGACCGCCACCACCGCGGGCACGAAGACCGAGGCGACGCGGTCCGCCAGCCGCTGGATCGGCGCCCGGCTGCGCTGCGCCTCGCCGACCATCGTGACGATCCGGGCCAGCAGGGTCTCGGCGCCGACGCGTTCGGCCCGCATCAGCAGCGTGCCGTTCCCGTTCAGGGTCGCCCCCACGACCCGCGCGCCCGGCCGCTTCTCGACCGGCAGCGGCTCGCCGGTGATCATCGACTCGTCGACGGCGCTGGCGCCCTCGACGACGACCCCGTCCACCGGCACCCGCTCGCCGGGGCGCACCCGCAGGAGGTCGCCGGCCGCGACCGCCCCCAGGGGCACGTCCTCCTCCCGGCTCTCCGCGCCCGACCCGCCGGAGACGCGGCGCGCGGCGGCCGGGGCCAGACCCGCCAGCGCCCGCAACGCCGCCCCCGTCCGGCCGCGCGCCCGCAGCTCCAGGACCTGCCCCAGCAGCACCAGCACGACGATGACCACCGACGTGTCGAAGTACGGCTCGACGCCGTCCGCCATCCGGAACCCGGCGGGGAACCGGCCCGGCGCGATGGTGGCGGCGACGCTGTAGAACCAGGCGGACCCCACGCCCAGGGCGATGAGCGTGAACATGTTCGGGCTGCGGTTGGCGACCGACGCCCAGGCGCGGGCGAAGAACGGCCAGCCCGCCCACCACACCACGGGCGTCGCGCACGCGAGCTGCACCCAGTTCGACGCGGTGCGGCCGACGACGGCCGAGACCCGCTCGCCGAGGAGCATCTCGGTCATGGCCAGCACGAAGACCGGCGACCCGACGAGGGCGGCCCACCGGAACCGCCGGGTCATGTCGTCGAGCTCGGGGTTGGCGGCGTCCGGCGCCGCCGTCCGCGGCTCGAGGGCCATGCCGCACGACGGGCAGCTTCCCGGCCCGGCGCGCACGACCTCGGGATGCATCGGGCAGGTGTGCTCGACGGCGGGCGGGAACGCCCCCGGCTCGGCGTCGAGGGCCATCCCGCATTTCGGACACGTCCCCGGCCCGCGCTGGCGCACCTCCGGGTCCATCGGACACGAGAACCAGGTCTCCGCCGCCCGGTCCGCCGCCGGCCCCTCCCCCGGCCCGGCGCCGTGACCGGGAGCCGCGCCGCCCGCGCCGGCGGGCGCCGGGAAGCGCTCCGGATGCGCCGCGAACCTGTCGCGGCAGCCGGGTCCGCAGAAGTACCAGGTCTGCCCGCGGTGCTCGTGGGAATGGGCGGCGCGGGCGGGGTCCACGGCCATCCCGCACACCGGGTCGGACGCCGTCCCGGGGGCTGCCGCCCGGCCGCCGCGCACGCTCATCCGGCCGGCTCCGGGACCTGGAGCTTCACCGGCGCCGCGAGACCGGCGAGCGCCGCTTCGAGATCGGCGGGGGTGCGGAGGTCCATGCCTCCATTATGGCAGCGTCCGCCGACTACTTGAAGAGATCCTCGAACGCCTGCCGGGCGCCGCGGGGACCGGCGCCGGTCGAGCCCGTCCGGCGCTCGACCGTCACCCGCGGGGCGAAGTGGACGCACTCGTTGCGCGCGTCCTTGGGGAATATCCGGACCGTGATCGGCTGGAGACACTCGAAGCGGCTGCCGCTGTCGAAAGACGCGCACTGCGCGCAGGCGTGGAGAGGCGCCCCGCACCCGGGACACGCGGTGTCCGGGCCGACCGCGGAACGCAGGGTCCGGCCGCATCGGGCGCAGCGCGTGACGTCGTGGAAGCCGGGCAGGTTCGGCGTCCGGTGCTGCCGGTTGACGACGCTGCGCGGGGCGCCGTCCCCGCGCGGCGGCCGCGGCCGGTCCGGCGGCTCGCGGCTCGCGTAGTCGTCCTGGTACCCGCGCTGCCGGTACTTGCGATCGCTCATGTCCGACTCGCTTCCGTCATGCCCCGGCCGTCTCCCGGAACGGGCGCCCTCCCGCGGGAACCGCCGGGCGGTCGCCCGAGGGATCGGCGCTTCGTCGAAGACGCCGGCGGCGCCATGCCCGTTGACCGGCATGGTACAGTCAACTTGTCGGATCTTTCGATCGAAATTCCCATCGTGGCTGCCGCATCCCCTTCCCTCGACGGCCTCCGGATCGAACGCCGGGACGACGCCGCGGGGCCCTGGCGGTGGCTGGTTCCGCTGATCGTGCTCCTCGCCGCCGGCGCCGGGTGGTGGTGGTGGACGGCTTCCCCGGGGACCGCCGCCGTGCGCGCCGCGGTGGCGCGCGAAACCGCCGCGGCCGCCGCCGACGCCGCCGTGCTCAACGCCTCGGGCTACGTCGCCGCGCGCCGCCGGGCGACGGTCTCGTCGAAGGTGACCGGGAAGCTCGTGGCGGTGGCCGTCGAGGAAGGCATGGCGGTGCGCCGGGGGCAGGTTCTCGCCCGGCTGGACGATTCGACGGTGCGCTCGCAACTGGCCCTGGCCGAGGCCCGGCTGGGCGCCGCGCGGAAGGCCATCGCGGAGCAGGAAGTGAGGCTGCGGGAGGCGCAGCTCGCCCTCGCCCGCACCCGCCGGCTGGTCGACGAGGGCGTGGTCGGCGCGGCCGAACTCGACGCCGACACCGCCGAGGTCGATTCGCTCGCGGCGCGCATCGCCCTGGCGCAGGAGCAGGTCGTGGTGGCCGAGCGCGAGATCGACGTCTACCGCACCCAGCTCGACGACATGGTGATCCGCGCCCCGTTCGACGGGATGGCGATCTCGAAGGACGCCGAGGAGGGCGAGATGATCTCGCCGGTGTCGGCCGGGGGCGGGTTCACCCGGACGGGGGTGTGCACGCTGGTCGACATGGCCTCGCTCGAGATCGAGGTCGACGTCAACGAGAGCTACATCAACCGGGTCCGCGACGGCCAGCGGGTCGTGGCCAACCTCGATGCGTACCCCGAGTGGGACGTCCCGGGCGCCGTCATCACCACCGTGCCGGCCGCGGACCGGCAGCGGGCGACGGTGCTCGTGCGGATCGCGTTCGACGAGCTCGACCCGCGCATCCTGCCCGACATGGGCGTCAACGTCGCGTTCCTGGAGGACGACCCTCCCGAGCCGCGGACGAGCGCGACGCGGCTGCTGGTGCCGTCCGCCGCGGCGCGCGCGCGGGACGGCCAGGACGTGGTCTACGTGGTGCGCGGCGACCGGGTCGAACGCCGGGCGGTGCGGCTCGGCGCCGCCGTCGGCGACCAGGTCGACGTCGTCTCGGGTCTGACCGCCGGGGAACGCGTCGTCGTCGAAGGCCCGGCGGATCTCGCCGACGGCGATCGGGTGACCGTTCTGGAATAGCCCGCCCGCCCCGACAACGGGCGCCGCCGCTCCCCGCCCCGGACGCGAGCGCGTCCCGCCGCACGGTCGTCCGACCGTCCCGTTTCCGCGGAGTCATGTTAATGTTGCGGCATACGGCGGCCGCAACGTGCCGCATGAGGCTTGACGATGCCAGCCAGACTAGCTCTTCTGCTCGTTCTCCTGTCCGCGCTCATGGTGGTGCCGTCCGCGCTCGATCTCTTCTCCGAGTGGCTCTGGTTCAACGAGGTCGAGTACACCGGCATCTTCCTGCGGACCCTGAGCGCCAGGGTGACCCTGGGCGCCGTGGTGTTCCTGCTCGCGTTCGCCGGACTGGCCCTGAACTTCCGCCTGGCCCTCCGGCGGTTCACGCAGCCCTGCACCCTGTTCCCCGGGAACGGCGACATCCAGCCCGTGGTGCTGACGCCGCGGCAGTTGCAGCGGTTGGGAGCGGGGGTCGCGGCGCTGATGGCCCTGTTCCTGGGAGCCTTCGCCTCGAACGAGTGGCTCACGTGGCTGCAGTTCCAGAACGCCGTGCCGTTCGACCGGCCGGACCCGCTGTTCGGCCGCGACATCAGCTTCTACGTCTTCTCCCTCCCGTTCATCGACCTCGTCCGCTATCTCGCGCTGGCCGTGGTCGCGCTCTCGCTCGTCGGGTCGGCGGCCCTCTACGTCATCTCGAACCAGCTGGGCATCGACCCCGCGCGGGGACCGGTCGTGAGCGACGGCGCGCGGCGGCATCTCGGGCTCGTCGTCGCGGGGCTCTTCGTCCTGCTCGCGTGGGGCGCCTGGCTCGAGGTCCCGCGGGTCCTCATCACCCCGTCCGGCATCGTGCACGGCGCCTCGTACGTCGACGACGCGCTGCGGGTGCCCGTCTTCCGGTTGCTGAGCTTCGCCGCGCTGGTCGGCGCGGCCCTCGCCGTCGTCTCGGCGCTGACGCCGCGGAACCGGCCGCTGATGGCCGCCGCCGGTCTGTACGCGCTGGTCTCGGTGGGCGGGAACGTCGGCGCGTTCGCGCTGCAGCGCCTCGTGGTGACGCCGGACGAGCAGCAGCGGGAAGCCCCGTACCTGACCCACAACATCGCGGCGACCCGGCAGGCGTTCGGGCTCGACCGCGTCGAGGAGCGGGAGGTTTCCGGCGACGCCGTCCTCACGCTGGCGGACATCGAGAACAACACCGACACCATCAACAACGTGCGGCTCTGGGACCACGAGCCCCTGCTCGACACGTTCGGGCAGATCCAGGAGATCCGCACCTACTACGACTTCGCCTCGGTCGACAACGACCGCTACTTCATCGACGGCGAATACCGGCAGATCATGCTGTCGAGCCGGGAGCTGAACTCCGACAGCCTGCCCAACCGATCGTGGATCAACGAGCGGCTGCAGTACACCCACGGGTTCGGCGTGGCGATGGGGCCGGTGAACCAGGTCACGCAGGAAGGACTGCCGGTCCTGTTCATCCAGGACCTGCCGCCGACGTCCTCGGTCGACGTCGAGGTCGAGCAGCCGAGCATCTACTTCGGCGAGCTGTCCAACGACTACGTCATCGTGAACACCAGCACCGACGAGTTCCATTACCCGGAAGGGGACGACAACGTTTCGACCCGCTACGACGGGTCGGGCGGCGTGACGCTGTCGTCGCTGCTGCGGCGGCTGCTCTTCGCCGCGCGGTTCCGCGCCTACGAGATCCTGGTGAGCAGCCAGTTGAACGACGACAGCCGGATCATCTATCACCGCAACATCATCGACCGGGTCACGACCATCGCGCCGTTCCTCCGCTACGACACCGATCCGTACCTCGTGATCTCGGAGGGCCGGCTGGTCTGGATGGTGGACGCCTACACCGCCAGCACCCAGTATCCCTATGCCTCGCCGGCCTCCAACCGGATCAACTACATCCGCAACGCCGTCAAGATAGTGATCGACGCTTATGACGGCGCGACGACGTTCTATCTGGCGGAGCCCGACGAGCCGATGGCCCGCACCCTGCAAGCCATCTTTCCCGACTTCCTCCAGCCGCTGGACGCGATGCCGGCCGACCTGCGGCGGCACATCCGGTATCCGGAAGGACTGTTCACGCTGCAGACGGCCATCTACTCGACCTTCCACATGACCAATCCCGCCGTCTTCTACAACCGCGAAGACCAGTGGGACGTGCCGGTCATCGACAACGAGCAGATGCAGCCCTACTACACGATGATGCGCCTGCCGGGCGAGCCGCGCGCGGAGTTCATCCAGATGCTGCCGTTCACGCCGCGCGGCAAGAACAATCTGGCCGCGTGGATGGTGGCGCGCAGCGACGGCGATCAGTACGGCAAGATCCTGGTGTTCCAGTTCCCCAAGCAGAAGGTCGTCTTCGGACCGAGCCAGATCGTGGCGCGGATCAACCAGGACCCGGAAATATCGCCGCAGTTGACCCTGTGGAACCAGCAGGGGTCGGAGGTCATCCAGGGAACGCTGCTGGTCATCCCCATCGAAGAGGCCCTGCTGTACGTCCGCCCCTTGTACCTGCGCGCGTCCGGCGGACGGATTCCCGAACTGAAGCAGGTCATCGTCGCGTATCAGAACGAGATCGTGATGGAGGAAACGCTCGACGGCGCGCTGAGCCGCCTCTTCGGGTCGGGGGCCGGGTCGCCGCCGAGGACGCCGCTGGCGGGAGTGCTCGCCGCCGTCGCCGGGCCGCCGCCGGCCGCGCCGCCCCCGCGGTCCGCGTCGTCCGGACCGCTCGTGTCGCAGGCGGGCGACCACTACCGCCGCGCCCTGCAGGCGCAGCGCGACGGCGACTGGGCGGAGTACGGCGAAGAGATCGAGCAACTGGGCGTAGTGCTCGAGCGGATGGGCTCGGGACCGGTTCTGGAATGACGACGCTCCCGGCGGCGGCAGGCAGCCCGTCGTGGAGCCCGCGCCGCACCGCGTTCCCGGAGGACGCCAGCGAACGCCGCCCCGTCTGACAAGGCGCGGGCAAGGGCGCAGGAATCGGGCACGTTCAACCGACGAACGACGCGGTCAGGCGGGATGCGGCGCCGCGTGGAAGGAGAAATGGGATGCACGCGAGAAGTCTTGCCGTCCTGTCGGGGTTGGGAGTCGTGGCCGCGGCCGCCTGCGGCGAAGCGCCGGTCGAGATGACGCCGGGGCTGCAGGCGTTCGTGGGCGCGCGGATCATCGACGGAACCGGCGCTCCGCCCATCGAGAACGGCGTGCTGGTGGTGCGCGACGGCCGCATCGAGGCGGTCGGGGCGGGCGACGCCGTCGAGGCGCCCCCCGACGCCGAGCGGGTCGACGTGAGCGGCCGGACCATCATGCCGGGCCTCGTCAACGCCCACGGACACGTGAACAACGTGCGTGGTCTCGAGGCCGACCCCTCCTTCTACACGGAGGAACACGTCGAGCACCAGCTCGGGCTCTACGCGCGCTACGGCGTCACCACCGTCTTCAGCCTCGGCGGCGACGGCGCCGCCGGCGTGGCCGTCCGGGACCGGCAGCGGACGGATCCCGACCTGAACCGGGCACGCCTCTATCTTTCCGGGAACATCCCCACCGGCCCCACGCCGGAAGAGGCGGTCGAGCAGGCCAACGCGGCGATCGAACTCGGCGCGGACATCCTGAAGATACGCGTCGACGACAACCTCGGGGCGGGCACCAGGATGACGCCGGAGACCTATCAGGCGGTCATCGACACCGCGCACGAACAGGGCCTTCGGCTGGCCGCGCATCTCTACTACCTCGAGGACGCCAAGGGCCTGCTCGCGGCCGGCGCCGATCTGCTGGCGCACAGCGTGCGCGACACCGAGGTCGACGACGAGCTCGTCGGCCTGCTGCGCGAGACCGGAGTCTGCTACTGCCCGACCCTCATGCGCGAGGTCTCGACCTACGTGTACGAGTCGCGGCCCGAGTGGTTCGACGACGAGTTCTTCCTGAAGGAAGCGGACCCCGAGGTCGTCGCCGCGCTCGAGGACCCGGAATACCAGGATCGCATCCGGAACAGCGGCAGCGCGCAGACCTACAAGGCGCAGCTCGAAGTGGCCAAGGCGAACCTGAAGACCCTGTCGGACGCCGGCATCCCCATCGCCATGGGCACCGACACCGGCCCCGCCGCCCGGTTCCAGGGCTACTTCGAGCACGGCGAGCTCGCGATCATGGTCGAAGCGGGGCTGTCTCCCATGCAGGCCATCGTCGCATCCACGTCCAGCGCCGCGCGCTGCATGGAGGTGGACGCCGACCTCGGCTCGCTCGAGACCGGCAAATGGGCCGACTTCCTCGTGCTCGGCGCCAACCCGCTCGACGACATCGGCAACACCCACACCCTCGAGTCGGTGTACGTCGCGGGCAACGCCGTGCCCGGGGTGTAGGAACGCCGGACCGCCGGCCGGGCGCCGCCCGCCGCGGGCGCGGGGCCGCCCGCGGCGGGCGGCATCTCTCCGGTGTGGAAGGAGACACGCCATGCACCGCCATCTGTCCGTCGCCGCGGGCGTCCTGCTGGTCCTGGGCGGACTCGTGAGCGAGGCCGCGCCGGCCGCCGCGCAACCCTCGGACCGGCTCGAACGGGAAGTACGGGACGCGCTTCGCCGCGACCGCGGTCTCCGGCAGCTCGAGGTCGCGACGAACGGCGGCGAGGTCACCCTGGCCGGGAGGCTCGACACGTTCTGGCTGAAGAGCGAAGCGATACGGCGGGCGCTGGACGTCGGAGGGGTCGAGACCGTCGTCGCCGAGATCACGCTGCCGGAAGGGAGCGACGTGGGCCTGGTGGACGACGTCTCCCGGGCGATGTTGCGGTATCCGCACTACACCGTGTTCGACTATCTCGACGGCCGCATCGAGAACGGGGTGGTGACCCTGACCGGCTGGGTGACCAGCGAGCGCGACAAGCGGGCCGAGGTCTTCGAGCGGGTGGCGAAGGTCCGCGGGGTCCAGGACGTGCGGAACGAGATCGTGTCCATCTCCCCGTCGACGGGCGACAACCGCCTCCGGACGTCCATCGCCCGGCAGGTCTTCAACAACGCGCATTTCCAGCGGTTCTCGTCGTTCGCCAACCCGCCGTTCCACATCGTCGTCGAGCGCAGCGTCGTCACCCTCCTCGGGTACGTGCAGGGCGAGATAGAACGCCGCGAGCTCGAACGCATCGCGCGGCAGACCGACGGCGTGCTGCGCGTCGTCAACCAGCTCCAGACCGCCCGGTGAGCGGTTGCAACCGCCTCCGGGAGCGCATAGTAACCACCGGCGACGGTCGAAGACGGGTGCGGGTCGGCGGGCTGGCCGCCGATCGCCCGCGGCGGTTGCGCGAGATGCGGGCGTGGGACGAGGAGCTGGAGCGGCGCGTCGCCTCGGCGTGGGAAGCATGATGCGGTTCGGCCTGTTCGTCGCCGGCATCCTGGCCTACGGGGCGGCGTTCGCCTGGCACATGCTCGACCGCTTCGACCTCGTCAACCTGATCCGCGACGTCAACTACGACGATGCGTTCTACTACTTCCAGATCGCGTACCACCTGGCCGGGGGCGAATTCTCGACCGTCGACGGCGGCATCACGCGGACCAACGGCTACCATCCGCTCTGGCTGCTGCTGATCACGCCCTTCTACTGGTTTTTCGACAAGACGGAGGCGCTGTTCGCGATCAAGGCGTTCGAGGTGATGCTGGTCGCGGGGGGCGTGGCGCTGGCGGCGGGCGCGGCGCGGGTGGCGCGGCTGCCGTGGGTCCTCCTGTTCGCGGCGCTGCCGGCGCTCTACGGGAATCCGGCCCTGTTCCTGGGGCTGGAGGCGGCGGCGGGTCTGTTCATGCTGGGTCTGTTCCTGCTGGCCGTCTGCCTCTTCGCGCGGGACCCGGCGCGTTGGCGGTGGCCGCTGGCGGCGGTGGCCTTCGCGCTGCCGTGGGTGCGCCTGGAGTACGTGGCCGTCTCGGTGTCGGCGACGGCGGCGCTCTGGTTCGTCGAGTGGTCGGACCCGGCTTCCGCCTTCCGGGGGGGGGGGGGGGGGGGGGGGGGGGCTTCATGGTGAGGGACCTTCCCCGCGCACTCCCCGAGACGGATGGAGCGGACGGGTCCGCTCCGTGCTCGCGCTGCACGCGGCGGCGCCGGTCTTCGGCGCCGCCGCCGGCATCCTGGCGTATTTCACCTGGAACGCGGCCGTCTTCGGCGGCCTCGTGCCGGTGAGCGCGGCGACCAAGCGTTGGTGGCACCTGTCCCGTTGGGAACGGGAAGGCGGATACAGCCTGACGGAGAGCGTGAATGCCTTCCTGCAGACGGGTTTCTTCGACACGGAACTCCTGGTTGCGCTGGAGGTCTGCGGCTACACGGCGCTGGTCTGGTGGTTCTCGCGCCGCTCCCGCGGCCGGGACGACCGGCTGCTGCTGGCCTTTCTGGTGGGGGTGTCCGCCCTGGCGGCGGGCCATCTGGCGAAGTTCGCGCAGAGCGTGCTCTTCGCACATCCCGTCGAGGGGAGTTATATCTGGTATTTCGTTCCGGCGTATCTGATGGGGACGCTCGCCGTTCCTGCAAGATGCTGCGTCGCCGTCTGGTCCGTGCGCCGGTTTCTCGGGCCGGAGCTGCGCCGCGCATCCGGGATTCCGAGCCTGGGGATCGTCGTGGCCGGAGCGGTCCACCTGTTCGCGGCGGCCGACTTCGCCGCTCCGTTCCGGTTCGTCGACCGGAACCGCGAGGCGGTTTCCCGCGACACGCAAACCGATTCCTACATGGGCACGACGGTCATGAACCACCTGCTGCCCGAGGGCAGCGTGGTCCTTACCGCCTCCGGCAGCGGCATCGAGGGGTACTTCTCGCGCTTCCCGGTGGTGAACGGGGACGGCCTGGTCAATTCCTGGGACTACCTGCGCGCCGCGCGGGAAGGGAACAAGGCCGCGCTTGTCCGGCGGTACGGGATCACCCACTTGGTCTACTACCTCCACCAGCCCTCGCCAACCGGAGACGACACGCTGTTCCAAGGTCTGCCACATTGGGAATACGGGGGGAATTTCAGGGAATTCAGGGTCCAGCTTGCGTCGGGGAGGAAGGCATGGGGGCGGGACGATCGTGCCGCGGGGTTCTGGGAAAGGATGAAGCCCCATCTCGAACGCCGGGCGGACGGCGGCGGGCTCCTGGTGGACGGACGGCTGGCGCAGGCGTTCGTCCCGGACTGCGCGGACGCGTTGGCGGAGTGGACCTGGGCCGGTCAGGAGAAGCCGGCGCCCACGGCCTGGCTGCGAACGTCAATCGGGTTCTGCACCAGCGCCATCGTGCTGCCGCCCGACGCCCGCCCTCCCGTGCGGGTGGCCGCGGTGGCGGCGGGCGAGTACCTGGCGGCCCGGGTCGAAGGACGCCGGCCGGCGATCGACTCCGACTTCGACGTGTACCTCGTCGAGAACCGCCTGGTCTACTGGAACGAGTCGTGCGGGCCGGAAGACGTCGACGAGGGGTTCTACCTGCACGTGGCCCCGGTCGATCCGGACGACGTTCCTCCCCCGTGGCGGGAGGGTTGGGACAACCTGGACTTCAGGTTCGACGATCATCGCGGCTTGATGTTCGACGGGGCCTGTCTGGTGGAGGTCCCTCTCCCGGCATACCGCATCGCGGAGATCAGGACCGGCCACAGGCTCCCGGGGGGCTGGCAGGGCGAGGTCCGTTTCGAGCCGGCCGAGGGTCAGGGAAGGCGGCCATGACCGGCGGCGCCGGCGACGCCCCGGGGCGCCCGGCGCCGCACGCGGACCGCCGTTCCGGGACCGGCCAGTTCCAGTTCGTGCGCGAGACCGGCTTCAGGCAGTTGTGGTGAGGAGAGCGGAGCGAACGAGTTCCGTTTCACCGAAAACGGGGACCGAGGGCCGCGGACGGCGCAGGCCGGGCGCCCCCCGGCGCGGTCGGATGCTATGCTGAACATGTGCGGCCTGCGCCGCCGGACGGCGTTGCCGCGGCACGTCCGCCGCGATGCCGGACCGCCGCGACGTTCCTGAACCCGTGCGGACCACCTTCGCGTCTCCGGCGACCGAAGAAGAACTGGCGGCGCTTGCCGCCGAGCTGGCCGGCGTCCGGCCGTGTCCGGATGCCGGCGGGCACGCCGTTCGGGGTCAGGCCGCGCTGCCGTTTCCCGGCCGCGTGCGGCCTGTCGCCCGCGCCATCGCCGCCGGCGGCGACCCGCTCGAACCGCGAGAGATCGAACGCATCCTGGTCCCCCCGCCGGAACGACTGAGTTGACTGCCGCCGATCCATCCCCTTGGGCGCGTCACGGCGAAGACAAGCCCGGCGTCGACGGCGCCTGCGAGGACTTCGCCGGCCGCTACGGCACCGAGGGGGCGCGCACCTCGACGTCGAGCTCGGCGCCGAAGAGCATGGTGCGGTCGCGGTCGCGGGCCGCCCACCGGAGCAGGGCGGCCGGGTCGGGCTCGACGACGCCCTCGAACGAGAGCACGTCGTTGGTGACGACCCGGACCGGGCGCCGGAAGTCGAACTGCTCGGGCGAGAGCAGCAGCGTGAAGCGGCGCACGCCGCGGGTCGCCGCCCTGATCTCGTTGCCGGCGCGCAGCAGTTGCACCCGCCCGGCGGGGGCGGGGCGGGGGAACGCGGTCCGCGCCGGCGGGGCGGGGACGTCGTCGGGGGGCAGGAGGACGAAGTCGAGACGCTCGCCTTCCCGTTCGACGGCGACGCCGAGCCCGGGGGCGTCCCGGGGCGCCTGCGCCGCCTCGCGGAGATCGTCCACCGTCGCCACCGTCCTGCCGTTCACGGCCACGAGCACGTCGCCGGCGCGGACCCCCGCGGCTTCGGCGATCGACCCCGCCACGACGTCGATGAGCACGATGCCGCCGGATTCGAGCTCGCCCAACCGGTTGAAGCCGATCGGCGCGCCAGGCGCGCGGGGGTCACCTCGTTGAAGTCGTCGAAGTCCGCTTCGCCGTCCACGCTTCCCAGCCCGGTGATCACCAGCCAGTGCGCGCGGTTGAACCGCTCGGCGGACTCCGTCTCCCAGACCAGCCGGTCGGGCAGCGGCCGGCGGGTCCGGGCCACGACGAACGCGTCGATCCGCGGGCTCTCCTCGTCCCACCACCGCATGTCGTGGCCCGCTTCGGGTCTCGGCCGGAAATCGACGAGGACCCCGGCGTCGACGAAGAGCTGCAGGAAGGGGACCACCGAGGCCGCGGGGTACAGCCGGTCCTGGCCGCCGTTCACCACGAAGAACGGCTTGTTCCGCAGGTTGGTGACGTACATCTGGCCGTCGGCGCCGGTCGACGGGCTGGCGAGCACCACCGGATGGCCGTTGAACGACAGGAACCCGGCCCACGGCGTGGGCGCCTTGAACGCGTGGTAGAACGCCCCCGTCCCCCCGTCCGACACCCCCAGCAGATGGACCCGGTTCTCGTCGACGTTGTAGGTCCCCTTGAGGTCGTTGACCACGCCGGCGAGGTTCTCGATCTGGCTCGCGTGCCACCACATGGTCTCGCGCCACGACTCGGGGAACAGGACGATGGCGTCGTCCCGCGCGTAGCGCTCCTGGTTGCGCCACCAGGCGCCCTCGCCGCGGCGCGGCCGGCTGACTCCGCCGTGCAGATAGACCCGCACCGGATAGCGGCGGGCGGGGTCGTAGCCGGCCGGGATCCAGGCGACGGTCCGGTACTCGACGCCCTCGGGATTCCGCCGGGTCAGCACCCGGCGCCCCCGCGGGACGTCGGCGTCGTAGACGCCCCCGGCCCGCACGAGGGGCCACAGCGCCCCGACGTCGGGGTCGAGCGCGAGGATCCGCTCGACCGCGCGGTCCCCGGCAGTTGCGGGGGCCGGCTGCGGGCCGGACGGGAAGTTCGTCAACAGCCCGTGGTGGAACCCCGCGTCGCACCGCGCCCGCCTGACAAGGCGTGAGAAAGGCCCGTGTCGGGCATATGCAACCGCCGAACGACGCAGTCAGGCGGGATGCATCGCCGCTCGCAATGCAGCGGAGACTTTCACCACGGGCTGATAGCGTCGGGGGCGGCGCTCGGCGGGCTACACGTTCGTGAGAAGGTCGGACCAGTCGCGGCGATGCCGGTAATCCGCGGCCCGTTCGTCCAGCTCCGCGCGTCTTCGGTTACCGGGTCGGGCGAAAAAAATCCACGAAAAGGTATGCAGGTCCGTCGACCACGTGCCGATACGTGAAGTATGGCGCGCAGGAGCGATGACCGGAGCGGTTCGATGGGACCTGGACCCCAGCGGGATCCCCGGGACGTGCGGCGCATCGAACACCTCGAACGAGAAAACGCCACGCTGATCGAGGAGCGGGACCACCTGAAGCGCCGCATCGAGGGCCTGGAGAAGGAACTCGAGGCCGCGCGGCGCGCCGGACGCCGGCAGGCCGCCCCCTTCGCCAAGGACCGCCGCCAGGGAACCGGACGCCCCCCGGGGCGGCGCGCCGGCGCGCAGTACGGGAAGCAGGGAAACCGCCGGCCGCCGACCCGGGTCGACGAGATCTATGCGGCGCCGACCCCGAAGACGTGCCCGGACTGCGGCGGCGCCGTCGCCCTGGACCGGGTGGCGGAGCAGTATCAGGAAGACGTGCCGGACGTGCGCCCGCTGGTGCGCCGCTTCGACGTCGAGGTGGGCCACTGCGCGCAGTGCCGGCGGCGCGTGCAGGGCCGGCACCCCTTGCAGACCTCCGATGCGCTCGGCGCAGCCGGCGTGCAGCTGGGACCGAACGTCGCCGCCCTGACCGCCGAGCTGCACACTGAGTGGGGCCTGCCACTGGAGAAGACCGTCCGCGTGCTGGAGACCCGGTTCGGGCTGCACGTGACCAGGGGGGGGCTGGTCCGGCTGCTGCACCGCACGGCCGACGCGGCCGCGCCCGCGTATGCGGCACTGTGCGAGCAGGTCCGCCGCAGCCCGGTGGTCACGCCCGACGAGACCGGCTGGCGCGTGAACACCGAACCCTGCTGGCTGTGGGCGTACGCCACCCCGGAGACGACGGTGTACTCCATCCGCGCCGGCCGCGGGTTCGCCGACGCGGCCGCCGTGCTCGGCGCCGACTTCGCGGGCGTGCTGGTGCGGGACGGGTGGGTGGCGTATCGCGGCTTCGAGCACGCGCCCCACCAGACCTGTCTGGCGCATCTCCTGCGGCGCTGCAAGGACCTGCGGAACGATCATCCCGACAGCCCCTGGGCCGCCGCCGTGCAGACGGTCCTGCAGGACGCCCTCGACCTGCGGACGCGCTGCAACGCCGGCGGCATCGGCGAGCACGGCCTCGCGTCGGCCCGCGGCCGGCTCGAAGCCCGGCTCGGCCGGCTCATCGACGCCCCGCCGCCGCTGGCCGCCGCCGAGCGCTTCGCCGGGCATCTGGCCCGCGAATTCCCGGCCGTGTTCCTCTTCCTGCGCGACCCGTCCATCGACGCCACCAACTGGCGGGCCGAACAGGCCATCCGGCCCGCGGTGGCCATACGCAAGGTCTGCGGCGGCAACCGCACCCGGCGCGGGGCCGACACCCAACAAATCCTGGCCAGCGTCGTGCGCACCGCCCGCCAACGCCGTCTCGACCCGCGCGCCCTGTTCACCACGATGCTGCGCGCCCCCGAACCCGTCGTCCCCGAAGCCCTCGCCCTGCCGCCGCCCGCCTGACGCCGGCGGCGCGGGGTCGCGCATCCGCGCCGCCCGGGCCCGCGCGGTCCGCGCCGCCCGGGCCCGCGCGGTCCGCGACCCCGAACCGATACCCGCGGAACCGCGCCCCCCGGCTCGCTCTCCGCCATCTCGACGCCGGGCCGGCCGCAACCGCCCGGACCCACTCCGCATTCCGGACTTCGCCGCCGCGCCGACGAGAACGCCGCGCCGACGGCCGGGTGAGAATGCGCGGCCGGAACACCGCGCGCCGCCCCTCCATACAGGTAGAAACCCCGTCCCGCCAGAACGACAAAACTGTGCCGGCGCAACAGCGTCATGCCGCAACTTTCCCGAACGTCCGCTCCATTTCGCCCCTGTGGCACGGGCGAAATCGGCCTGAATACCCGGTAACCGAAGACCTCCGCGCCGATGGCCCGCGCGAACCTGACGCGCCACTCTTCGTCCAGAAGCGTGAACGTGCCGTGGACGAGTTCTCCGATCGTGATCCAGTAGACGTTCGTGCCTTTCGCCCATTCGCCGGCGACCCTTGAACGGACCTCCGCTTCATCCTGTCGGCATATGCCCGGCGCAGTGAACATCACGTTCGCGAGTGCGTTGCGCCGAGCCTTTGCGAGCGTCGCATCGAGGTCGACCAGCGTCAGATCGCGATCCTTGACCTCGACCGCCAGCCGCAGATCGCCGTCCGGCCCGTAGCACATGACGTCGGCCGGCATTCCCGTCGCCGCGTCGGGTTCGTTCAACCCCTGGCTCTCCACTCGCGGGAAGAGACCGAACGCCTTGCCGAGCGTGGTCATCAAGGCGGTCGTCACAACGAGCGGTCTGAGCCCGTTGCTCGGCTCGTTGAGGAAGCCCGAGACCAGACCTGCAAGCTGATCCAACGCGAGCCGCAACGGCACCGGGTATTCGATGGTGAGTTTGTTGAATCGGCGAACCGCGCTCCGAAGACACCGGCGAGCCGCAACGCGCACCAACGCGCGCTCATCCGCTCTCTCCAGTTCCCGAAGGAAGTCGTGTAACGCATCCCACTCGGCCTGCCGCTGCACTTTCTTGTCGCCGTCGAGCCGAGGCCGCCGCAAGGGATTGTTAACGTAGGGGTCGCCGCTGTTCCCCAGCACGTCGCCGTTCCGCCGGACCCACGGCACCACGACGGCGATGCAGAAACTCCGAGGGTCCCAGCGCCCGGCTTCATCGGCGCCCTCCGCTACGCCTCTCTGCAAGCACAGCAGGTCGCGCGCAGGATCGGCGACCTTGCCGAGCAACTGCGTCATCACCGCGTACCGGATGCTGAGGACGTCCGAATCGACGAGCCGGTCCACTTCGGGATCGGCCCGAGCCGTATCACCGTCGCGTGCTTTCGCCCACTCGCGGTCCAGCCACGCGGCGATCTCGTCGTCCGTCACGGCCGGAAGTTCAGCCACAGCGATTCGCGGCGCGGCTGCCGCACCGAATGCGCGTTGCGGACGGGAGCGTCGACACGCCGCCAGCCGCCGTACAGTTCGTCGTACAGCGGTGTCCGGTAGCCGGACAGCACGGCGCGCCCGCGTATCGACGACAACGCGGCCGCGAGCTCGGCATGGTCGTCGTCGGTCATCTCGAACTCGTAGGCCGCCGAGTCTCCGCGCGCGGAGTGGACGTACGGAGGGTCGAGGTAGAAGACGGTCTCCGGCGTGTCGTACCGGGCGATCACCTCGAGCGCCGGGGCGTTCTCGATCTGCACCCGCTGCAGCCTCTGCGCTATCTCCGCCAGGCCCTCGACCGAACCCAGCCACCGCGACACCGCCCCGGCCATGCCGGCGCGGGAAGTCAGCACGCAGTGCGCCCAACGGCCCTCGCTGCTGGTTTGCGCAAGGCCGGTACGGGTCTGGCGGGCCCGCACGAAGAACCGCCGCGCCCGTTCGAGGGCCGACAGCCCGTGCTCGTACCCGCATGCGCGGGCCAGCTCCTCGCGCGAGAACGGGGTCAGGCTGATCAGGCGCAGCAGTTCGTCCGGCTGGTTGCGGAGGGTCTCGAAGAAGTTGACCAGCTCGGAGTCGAGGTCGTTGTAGGTCTCGACCGGGGACGGCTCCCGGTTGAAGAGGACGGCCGCGGATCCTCCGAACACGTCGCAGAAGTGCGTCGCGTCCAGCGGGATGTTCGGAAGGATGAAGTCCAGGTGGCTGTACTTGCCGCCGTACCAGCCGAAGGCGATCAGCCGTTTGCGCCGCGGGTTCGAGCGGGAAGCGATGCGCCGGCCCGTCCCGGTCGAGTTCACCGCGGGACGCGGATCGGGTTCGCCGAACAGCGCGCGCTGCTCCCGCGCCGCCGGCCCCGCCGCGCCGCCCGGTTGCGGCAGCGACTCCGGCACCTTGTACGCGGGATCGTCCATGGCCACCAGCCGCCATCATACTACGCCGGGCGGCGGCCTTCGCGGCGGAACCTGGCGGACCGGACCCTTGCGCGGGTGGGATGATCCCACCCATGCGTAAGGTGCGAGCCGATGCCAGGAAACGTGTCGCCATTCCGGACGCCGAACCCGGAGGTAATGGGCTGGACACTGGCGACGGTGGACGCAGCCCGGATCAGGACGCAATTTCCGTTGGTGCGTTTGGCGGCTCCGTAAGGCGAGAAAAGAAACCGCGCGTGGCAAGACCGAATCGTCAGGAGCCAGGACCATGATGCTGACGGGTTAAACGAAGGGCTTGATCCGGGGCAGCGCGCCGCCCAGCCGCCCCGGATGGAACCGCACCCCGCGGCTCTCCAGCGCCGCGTCGAGCGCGGCGGCGTCGCCGGTGAACGGTTGCCCGCCGGGCGTGAGCACGGCTTCGCCGGCGCGCGGGGCGGGCAGGCGGTCGACGACGGCGTCGGCGGCGGCGAGGGCGGCGCGCCATTGCCGCGAGAGGTCCGCCGCCCGCGGCGGCGCGCCGGCGAATGCGAGCGCCGCCACTTCCTCCGCCGAGTAGCGGGACGAGCGGCGGGCCTGGGCGAGGATGCCGGCCGGCGTGAACCCGGGGTCCTTCCCGCACGCGGCCCAGGCGAGGTAGCCGATCGGCTGCAGGCGGGCGTCGCACGCCAGCACGTCGACCCAGTCGCGCGCTTCGAGCCGTCCGACGAGCGCGAGCACCTTGTTCGTGGCGAGGTCGAACGGGTGGAGCGCGAGACCGAGGTCGTCGTCCTCGACCAGCGGGAAGAAGCGGAACGCGCTGTCCTGCGCCCATTCCATGACCAGCCGGTCGGCCGCCCGCGCGATCTCCGCGTCGACGTAGCCGGGCCGTTCCCGCAGCGTCGAGACGGCGAAGCCGGCGGCTTCGAGCGCGGCGCGATCGCGATCCCAGGCGCGCGCCACCGCGTCGGCGGTGTCGTGGAAGAAATCGACGTCGCCGGAGAGGCGCGGCGTCCGGAGCGCCGCGTTCAGCGCGGCGCCTCCGGCGCCGTAGCTGTCGCCGGCGCGGCGGCGTCCGTCCGCCAGCAGTCGGCAGACCTCCCGCTGGAACGGCGTGAAAGCCATGTCCGCACCTCGGCGGCGCGCCGGAAGGCGTGCAGGTCGCCGTGTCGCGCGATCAGCCGCAGCACCCGTTCCCGCGCGGCGTCGGTCGCCGGATAGTAGTCGCGGCGGAGGAACCAGAGACACCGCGTCCGGTAGCGGTCGATCAGACGGCGGACCGGATCGTCCATGTCGGTACTCCCGGACGCGCCGTGGTACGCAACGTTCCGTGCCGACCCGGCCTTCCGCCACCCACCTGGCCGTCCATCCCTGCATGTTTCGGACAGCATCGTTCCACCTCGTCGAGCCGCGGCCAGTGATGCGGGATCGCCCATGGCCGCCAGCCGCCATCATACTCCGCGTGGAGATGACGCGGAGCCGTCGCCCCGGGTGGGCGCGCGGGCCGGGCGGCATGGCGGTTCCCGCCGCCTGCTGCGTCGCCTCGATGCCGCCCTCGAACCCGGAGGCGCACGAGCCGGGCGGCGCGGCGGTTCCCGCCCGCGCCGACGCCTGGGCCGGGGCAGCGGCGTGGCGAATCGGACAACCGCCGGGAGCGGCGAGCCGCCCGCGCTGCCTGACAGGTTCTCGCGAATCCGACGTGCGCCCGTTCCCGCCGCGGGTGCGCGTCAGGAAAGTGAGACGCCGCCGCCGGGGGTTCCCGCCGCCGGGGCGTTGCGCGGACGGGGTCGCCGGGGTTATCATCGGGCGTCATGAAGGTGTCGATCAGCTATTGCAAGGTCTGAAACTACTTGCCCAGGGCCTCCAGTCTGGCGGCCTCGATCAAGGATGCGTTGGGTGTCGAAGCCGACGTCGTGGTCGGCGGACGCGGACAGTTCGACGTCGTCGCCGACGGTGAGCTGATCTTCTCGAAGCAGAAGGAGCAGCGGTTTCCCGAGCCCGACGAGGTCATCGGGGCGTTGCGCTCGCTCTCGGTCCCGTCCGTCTGACCCCGCGCCGCGGGAGCGCGCGGACGCGGGCGCTCCGGCCCGGCGGCCCATGCCGTTCCCGCGTTGCGGGAGCGCGCGGGCGCAGAGCCGCGGGAGTTCGATCCGCGGCTTCGGTCGGCGTGCGTCACGATTATCGGCAGCCGTCGCCCGGCCCGCGGCCGAACCGCCGCGGGGCCGGCCGCGGAACCGGCGGCTCCTCGCAGGGAGGTGGATCGGCCATGGCGCACCGCGCACGATCGACGGACCCTTCTCGCCCGCGGCGGGCGGGCCTGACCCGCCGCGAAGTGCTCGCCGGGGCGGCCGGCGCGGTGGGCGCGGCGGCGGCGCCCGCGGCCGGGCAGCAGGCCATCGACACCACCCGGCGGCCGGGGCCGCCGCCGAGCGGCATCGGGCAGCGCTCGCCCTTCGTGACCCCGCGGCGCGACCCCAGCTCGACGTCGTCGCGCACGCCGCTGCAGGACCTGCGGGGCACCATCACCCCGGCCGACCTGCACTTCGAGCGGCACCACGGCGGCGTGCCCGCCATCGATCCCGGCCGGTACGAGCTCCTGGTCCACGGGCTGGTCGACCGCCCGACCATCTTCACCCTGGACGACCTGAAGCGCTTTCCCGCGACGTCGCGCATCTGCTTCCTCGAGTGCTCGGGCAACCTCCGGCGGGGCGGCCCCGAGACCCTGCCGCAGATGGTGTGCGGGCTGACGAGCCAGACCGAGTGGACCGGGGTCCTGCTGTCGACCGTGCTCCGCGAGGTGGGCGCGCAGGCCGGCGCCGCCTGGTTTCTCGCCGAGGGGCAGGACGCGGCGGTGATGACCCGCAGCATCCCGATGGAGAAGGCGTTCGACGACGCGATGATCGCCTACGCGCAGAACGGCGACGCCCTCATGCCGGGCAACGGCTATCCGGCCCGGCTGCTGCTGCCGGGGTGGGAGGGCAACGCCAGCGTCAAGTGGCTGCGCCGTATCGAGCTCGCCGACGGACCGTTCATGACGCGGGAGGAGACCTCCAAGTACACCGACCCCCTCGGGGACGGGAGCCGCTCGCGCCAGTTCAGCTTCGTCATGGACGCGCGCTCCATCGTCACCGATCCCGCCTACCCCCGCGTGCTCGATCCCGGCTGGCACGAGATCCGCGGACTGGCCTGGAGCGGCCGCGGCCGCATCGCCCGCGTCGAGGTCAGCACCGACGGCGGCGCGACGTGGCGCGAGGCGGAGCTGCAGGTGCCGGTGCTGCCGAAGGCGCACGTGCGGTTCCGCGCCCCCTGGCGCTGGGAGGGCGGGGCGGCCGAGATCATGAGCCGCGCGACCGACGAGACCGGCTACGTGCAGCCGACCTGGGAGGCGCTGGTCGCCGCCCGCGGCCTCGGGACCCGGTATCACTGGAACCCCGTCACCTCGTGGACCGTCGGCGCCGACGGACGGGTCCTGTTCGGGGCGGAGAGGCTGCGGTCATGACCGCGGTCCCGCGCGGCCCCCGCCGGCGGCCGCGCCTGGCCGCCGCGAGACGCCCCGCCGCATTGCGAGCGGCGATGCGTACCCCGCCTGACCGCGTTGTTCGGCGGTTGAACCTGCCCGACAGGCATCCTTCTCACGCCTTGTCCGCCGGACGTTCTCCGTCCGCCGGACGTTTTCCGTCCGCCAGCGCCCTCGGCGTTTCGCCGGCGCCCTTCGGGCGCGATGCGCCGCGGGGGTTCCGCCACGGGCTGCTGGGCTTCGCCCTGGTTCCGGCCCTCCTGCTGGCGGGTTTCCCGGGCGCGGCGGCCGGGCAGCCGCCGGAACCGGCGGCGGGCCCACTGGGGCTGGGGCGTCCGGCCACCGCGGGCGAGATCGCGGCCCTCGACATCGACGTCCGGCCGGACGGCGCCGGGCTGCCCCTCGGCGGCGGCACCGCCGCGGACGGCGCGCGCGTCTGGACCCGCGCCTGCCGCGCCTGCCACGGGCGGGAGGGCGAAGGCGGCATCGCCGCCCCGCTCGTCGGCCGCGACGCGGCGGCGCGCCCGCCCACCGTCGGCAACTACTGGCCGTACGCGACGACCCTCTACGACTACGTCTACCGCGCGATGCCCCGCAATGCGCCGGGCACCCTGACCCCGGACGAGGTGTACGGGCTCGTCGCCTGGATCCTCGAGAAGAACGGCATCATCGACGACCAGGCGGTGATGAACGCCGCCACCCTGCCCGACGTCGTCATGCCCGCGCGCGGCCGGTTCGTGCCCGACGACCGCCTGGAGAGCGACGCGGTACGCTGACCGCCGCGCCGCCACCCGCCGCCGTGACGTCGAAACGACCGCCCGGTCCGTTCCCCGCGACCGCGCTGGCCCTCGTGCTGGCGGCCGGTTCGGCGCCTCCGCCCGCGTCGGCCGAACGGCCGGGGTCGCCGGCGTCGGCCGGACAGCCGGCGCCTCCGCCCGCGGTCGGCCAGGAGGGCAAGGACGTCCCGTGGGTGCCGACCCCCGACGCGCTCGTCGACAAGATGCTCGAGATGGCCGCGGTGACGCCGGACGACCTCGTCGTCGACCTCGGGTCGGGCGACGGCCGGATGGCGATCGCCGCCGCCCGCCTCGGCGCGCGGGCCGTCGGCGTCGAACTCGAGCCGAACCTCGTGGCGCTGTCCGCGCGCCGCGCGGCGGAGGCGGGGGTGGCCCACCGGACCGCGTTCGTCGCGGCCGACCTGTTCGAGTTCGACCTGTCGGCGGCCACGGTGGTCACGATGTTCCTGCTGCCGGACGTCAACTACCGGCTGCGGCCCACCCTCTTCGACCTGCGGCCGGGCACCCGCATCGTCTCCAACACCTGGGACCTGCGCGGGTCCGACGCCGACCCCGACGCCCCCGGGTGGACGCCCGACGCCACCGCCGTGCTCGACCCGTGTCCCACCTGGTGCACGGCGTTGCTGTGGATCGTGCCGGCCAAGGTGGCCGGCGCCTGGCGGATGGACGCCGGCGAGCTGGTGCTCGATCAGCGGTTCCAGGAGGTGTCCGGCCAGCTCCGGACGCCGGACGGGGCGGCCGCGGTCACCGGCGGGCGGTTGCGCGGCGACCGCATCCGCTTCGAAGCCGGCGGCGCCTCGTACGCCGGCCGCGTGGTCGGCGGCTCGACCATGAGCGGCACGGCGACGACCTCCGCCGGCGTCACCGCGTGGCGCGCGGTACGGCGGCCCTGAACCGAACCGCCCGAACACCCGCGTCGACCGCGGCTCCGAGTCGAACGGACGACCGCACCTGGGCCGGGAGATGCCGGCGGGCGGCATCGGCCGGCCGATCCGCATCCGCACCGCTCCCGCATGGCCTCGGTCCGGCAGACTCCCGGACCGACCCCCCCATCGGCCGCCGGCTCGCGGTCCCGTCGGGCGACACCGCGACCACGCGTTCGAGAGCAGGACGACGCCGAACGGCGGTCAGCGCCATGCCGCCGCCGCCCGCCCCCGAGCGTCGGCAACCGCGATACCGGTGCGACCGTGCGGAGCGGGTCAGGAGGCGGGCGGTCGGGGATCGGCGTCGACCAGCGCCCTGACCGCGGCCGCGACGTGCCGGGACGAGATGCCGAAGCGGTCGAGCAGCTCGGCCGGCTTGCCGCTTCGGGGCACGTCGCGCACCGCGAGGCGATGCGCGGCGAAGCCGTGGGGGGCGACGGCGTCGCTCACCGCGTCTCCCAGCCCGCCCGCCGCGTAGTGGTCCTCGACGGTGATCAGGCGGCCCCCGGTCGCGCGCGCGGCGTCGACGAGCGCATCGGCGTCGATGGGTTGGATCGAGTAGGCGTCGATGACCCGGACGCGCACCCCGGCCGCGGCCAGCGTGTCGCAGGCGGCCAGCGCCTCGAAGACGGTGACCCCGGCCGCGACCACCGTGGCCGCGTCCGACGCGCTCTCGCGCAGGGTCTTGGACCCGCCGATGGGGAACGGCTCGCCGGCGGCGTAGACGACCGGCGTCTTCGGGCGCGAAGTCCGGACGTAGGTCATGCCGTCGTGGGCGGCGGCGGCCGCGACGAGCGCCGACGTGCTGACCGCGTCGCACGGATAGAGCACCACGCACCCCGGCACCGCCCGCATCATCGCGAGGTCCTCGAGGGCCATCTGCGACGGTCCGTCCTCGCCGATCGAAACCCCGGCGTGCGAACCGGCGAGCTTGACGTTGACGTTGCCGATGCCCCCCATGCGGATGAAGTCGGCGGCCCGCGTCAGAAAGGCCGCGAACGTCGACGGGAAGGGGATCGCGCCGCGGCTCGCGAGGCCGAGCGCCGCCCCCACCATGACCTGCTCGGCGATGTGGAGCTGGTAGAAGCGGTCGGGATGCTGCCGCTCGAACCGGTCGCTGAAGGTCGAATTCTTGACGTCGGCGTCGAGGGCCACCACCCGCGGGTCGGACGCCCCCAACGCGGCGAGCGCCGCGCCATAGGCCTCGCGCGTCGCGACCGCGGTCCCCGGCGCGTACGCGGGCAGGCGCAGCGCCGGCGCGCGGACCGTCCGGCGCGGCCGCGCCGGCGGGGCCGGGATCGGCGGGTTCGCGGTCGGCTCGCCGAGGCGTCCCTCGAGCTCCCGCAGGGCGCGGCCGAGGTCGTCCCCCTTGAACGGCTTGCCGTGCCAGTGCTCCCCCGCCTCGGCGAAGGACACGCCCTTGCCCTTGACGGTGCGGGCCAGAATCATCGACGGGCGCCCGCCGGTGCGCGCGGCCTCGTCGAGCGCATCGAGCAGGGCCGCGAGGTCGTGCCCGTCCACCACCGCCGTGTGCCAGCCGAACGCCCGCCACCGCCGCTCGTAGGCGGCCATGTCGTGCCCCCACTGGGTGGCCCGGCTCTGCCCCAGGGCGTTGACGTCGGTGACCGCGCACAGGTTGTCGAGCCCCAGGGCGGCCCCCGCCTGCGCCGCCTCCCACACCGACCCCTCGGCCGACTCGCCGTCGCCGAGCAGTACGTACGTGCGATAGGCGGACCCGATGCGGCGCGCGTTCAGGGCCATGCCCACCGCCGCGCAGATGCCCTGGCCGAGCGAGCCGGTCGCGACGTCCACGAACGGCTGCCGCGGCGTCGGGTGCCCCTCCAGGTCCGAACCGACGTCCCGCAGGGTCGCGAGCGCGTCGCGCCCGATCACCCCCGCCTCGGCCCAGGCCGCGTAGAGCACCGGCGCCGCGTGCCCCTTCGACAGTACGAAGCGATCGTTGTCCTCGTGGCCGGGGTCGTGCGGATCGAACCGCATCTGCCCGAAGAACAGCGCCGCCATGATCTCGGCGGCCGAGCAGCAACTCGTGGGGTGGCCGCTTCCCGCCCGGCTCGTCGCCCGGACCGACTCGATCCGCAGCCGGGTCGCGAGGTTCCGCAGGGCGGGAAGCGCGGCGCGATCGATGGGCACGGCACCTCCGAACGACGGAGTGTAGCACCTGACCGGGCGGCCCGCACGAGGACCGGCGGGCCGCCCGGTCAGCGCCGGGACGCCGCCGCCGACACCGCGTCCAGCGCGAGGAGATAGACGGCGCCGTCGAGGCCGAGGCCCCGGTACGCGGGCGTCTGGCGCCGCAAGGCGCGGCGGGCGAGGTCCAGGTGGCCGGGCTCGTCGGCCAGGCCGGCCAGGCGGGCGAGGACCATCGCGGCGCGGCAGTTGAGGTCGAGCGGATGGACGGGGTCGCGCAACAGACCGACCGCGGCGTCGGGCCCCCGCAACGTCGGGTCCCGGTCCGCGAAACCGCCGGCGTCGTCCCACAGCGCGCGGCGGCAGTAGGCCATCAGCTCGCACGGCAGGTCGAGATAGACGGGCTGGCCGGTCGCCTCGTACAGGTCGAGCAGGGCCGTGCCGGCCAGCACCTGGTCGGCGAGCAGACCGCGCGGGCCCGGGAGATCGGTGGCCGCGTGGCCGACGCCGGCGCCGCGTTCGTAGGTCGCCGCCACCACCCGGTCGACGGACTCGGCCGCGAACTCGAGCAGCGAGCGGTCGTCGAACACCGACGCCGCGCGCACGTAGGCCGAGGCCATGACGGCGGTGGCGTCGGTGTAGACGGTGCGGTCGACGGCGTCCGGCCCCGGCCGGTCCGGACCACGCACTCCGTGCCGGCTGGCGAAGAACCCGCCGGCGGGATCGGCGAGCGTCCCGTGCGCGAAGCGGACGAGGGCGCGCGCGCGCTCCGCGTAGTCCGCCCGATCGAGCAGGGTCGACGCGGTCAGGAAGAGGTCGAGGAGGCGTGCGTTCGGCGCCAGCAGCTTCTCGGTCGCCGGCTCCGACCAGTCGCGGCCGGCGCAGTAGCGGAAGAACCCGCCCTCGACGGCGTCCCACAGGCCCCCGCCGGCGAGGGCGTCCAGCGTGCGGGTGACGACGCGGGTCAGGTCGGGGTCGCGGGTCCGGCGGCACCGGAGGAGGGCGGCGGCGAGGGCGGCCGCCTCGGCCCGCTTGGGTCCGTCCCCGAAGCCGGCCCAGGCCTCGTCGAAGCGCGCCAGCAGGAGATCGCGCAGCCACTGCCCGGCGCCGTCGTCCAGCCCGGCGCCGTCGGAATCGTCCGGTCCGGCCGCGTCGCCCCGGGTCGGGCCGGCGCCGGCCGGGCTGGCGCGCTTCCCGCCGGCCGCCCGGGCGGCCGCCGCCCGGGCCTCGATGTCGGCGCGCCGGGCCGCGAACGCCTCGGCCACGTCGGCGAGGACCGTGGTCAGGGCATCGGCGTCGAGGTACGTGCCGCCTCCCAGGAGATCGCCGTCGGGGGTGAGGAACGCGGTGGTCGGCCACCCGTCGAGGGTGTACCGCGCGCTGACGTCGGGACGCCGCTCGGCGTCGACCCGCACCGCCAGGAACCGCTCGGCCACGAGATGCGCAACGCGCGCGTCCCGGAAGCTGAACCGGTCCATTTCCGCCGTCCACCGGCACCACGCGGTCCCGATGAACAGCAGGATCGGCCTCTGGGCCGCCGCGGCGCGGGCGAAGGCGTCGGCTCCCCAGTCGAGCCAGGCGATCGAAGCGGTCGACGGCATCACCCTGGCGCGAACGGCGGCCGGTCACTCTTCCGTGATGTCGGCGGCGACGTCGAGGTCGATGCACCCGCGCACGCTGTTGGCGGCGGGGCACTTCGCCGCGTGCGTGTCGACCGCCCGCTGGGCCCGCTCGCGGCTCCCGGAGGGGACGCGGATGCGGTACCGCACGCGGATCTTCGTGATGCGCAGCACGTTGTCGATGGCCTGGACGTCGCCTTCGACGCTGGCCTGCAGCTTCTCCTTCGGCGCCGGGATGTCGCGCACCTCCAGTGCGCGTGCAAGGGTGCCGAGCAGTCAACCGCCGACCGCGCCGACCATGTAGTCCAGGGTGGCCGGCACTTCTTCCGGCGGCTCGACGCCGTAGAACGCCTTGATGCCCCCGTGGACCCCGAACCGGATCGGTTCGTCGAAACCCTCCAGATATGCGTGCCGCAGCGGACCGCCGATCCGCTCGATGCGCAGCCGGCTCGTGTGCACTACTGCTGCTTCTGCCACCAGACCCTCCGTGCGCCGGCCCCGCCGGGCGCTGAACCGAGGTCGGGCTCCCGGGGACGTCCGCCGCCCCGGGGCCGCCAGGCCCCGACACCTTCGGACCTGATGCTACAATTTTCGGTCCGGGCCCGCCAAGCGCCTTCGCGCAACGGGTGCGCGTCAAAAAAAGTGAGACGCCGCCGCCGGGGACATCCGGCGCGGCCGGTCCTCGCGGCGTCCGTACCCGTTCGGAGGGCCTGGAGGCCGGGAACGACGCCGTAACCGGCAACCTGACAGCGCCGACGAGCACTCGTCTCGCAATCCGACGTGCGTCCCCGCGGGGCCCGCGGTCGCGTTGCGGTTCCGCCTTGTCTGGCGCCCGGCCGACACCCCGGGAATCCGCGCCGCTCCCCGGCGCAGACTCTGGCGCACCAAGGGACCGATGTCCGAACACCCCCCCGGCGGTCCTTCGTCTCCGCCCCCGCTCGGCGACATGGACGCGGCGGCGTTTCGGCGGGCCGGCCACGAGCTGGTCGACTGGATCGGCCGCTATCTGGAGGAAGCGGAGCGGTACCCGGTGCTGTCGCGGGTGCGGCCGGGCGCGGTCCGCGAGGCCCTGCCGGCGGAGGCGCCGGCCGTCGGCGAGCCGTGGAGCGCCATCCGGGACGACGTGGAGCGGTTGGTCGTCCCCGGCCTGACCCACTGGAACCACCCCGGGTTCTTCGCGTACTTCGCGATCAGCGGCAGCGGCCCCGGCGTCCTCGCCGAGTTCCTGAGCGCCGCGTTCAACGCCCAGGGCATGCTGTGGCGCACCTCGCCGGCGGTGACCGAGCTGGAAACCGTGGTCCTGGGCTGGCTGCGGCGCCTGCTGGGGCTGCCGGACGCCTTCGAGGGGGTCATCTACGACACCGCGTCCATCTCGACCCTGCACGCCCTGGCCGCGGCCCGCCAGGCGGCGCCCGAAGTGCGCGAGCGCGGCCTCGCGGGGCGCTCCGACCTCGCGCCGTTGCGGGTCTACTGCTCCGAGCACGCCCACTCGTCGGTCGACAAGGCGGTGATCACGCTGGGGATGGGGCAGAGCGGGCTCCGGCGCATCGCCGCCGACGACCGGTTCCGGCTGCGCCCCGCGGCCCTCGACGCGGCCATCGCCGACGACCGGCGGAACGGCGTGACGCCGCTGGCGGTGGTGGCGACGGTGGGCACGACCGCGGTCACCAGCGTCGACCCGGTGCCGGAGATCGCCGACGTCTGCGCCCGCGAGCGGCTGTGGCTGCACGTCGACGCCGCCTACGCGGGAGCGGCGGCCATCGTGCCGGGCCGCGAGGAGACCCTGGCCGGCTGCGGCCGGGCCGACTCGTTGGTCGTCAACCCGCACAAGTGGCTGTTCACGCCGTTCGATCTGAGCGCGCTCTACTGCCGCCGCATGGACCGGCTCGAGGAGGCGTTCGCCCTCACCCCCGACTATCTGCAGAGCCGCGAGCCGGGGGCGGTCCGCAACCTCATGGACACCGGCGTGCAGCTCGGGCGCCGGTTCCGCGCCTTGAAGTTGTGGACGGTGCTGCGCTACTTCGGCGCCGACGGCATGCGCCGCCGCCTCGCCGAGCACATGCGGCTCGCCCGGCGCTTCGCGGACCGCGTCGACGCCAGCGACCGCTTCGAGCGTCTGGCCCCGACGCCGTTCTCGGTCGTGTGTTTCCGCGCCAACCCCGCGACGGCGGCCGGCGGCCTCGACGACCTGAACGCCCGGCTGCTCGACGCCGTCAACGCCACCGGCGAGGTGTTCCTGTCGCACACCCGCCTCCACGGCCGTTTCGCGTTGCGGCTGGCCGTCGGGCACATCCGCACCGAGGAGCGCCACGTCCGGCGGGCCTGGGATCTGCTGCAGGAGCATCTCGACCGGCTTCTGTCGGCCGGACCGACGGGCTGACGGCGCCGGTCACGCCGGCGGCGCGGCCAGGCGCCAGCGCTCGACCCACGCCGCCGCTCCCCGCTCGACCGCCACCAGCCCGTTCACGGGGAACGGCGGCCGGCTCTCGTCGGCGGACGCCAGGCGGCGCAACAGCCGGTCGAGGTGCGGCAGGTGGCCCACCAGCATCACGTCGCGCGTCTCGACCTCGAGGCGGTCGGCGAGCCGCGGCGGGTCGCCGGGCTGCGCCCACCGCGTGGCCGAGTACTCGGCCAGCGGGTTGCAGGCGCGCCAGTACGCCTCGGCCGTCTGGCGGGCCCGCAGCTTGCCGCTGTGCCAGACGGCGGCGGGGCGCACCCCCCGCGCCGCCGCCCGGGCCGCGAGCGCGTCGGCCTGCCGGCGCCCGCGGGGCGACAGGGGCCGGCGCGGGTCCTCCCCCGGTCCGAGCGCGTCGCCGTGGTGGGCGAGGTAGAGGAACATCGGCCGGCCGTCAGAGGATGGCGCGGCCGCGCCGCGCCGTCAACACCGCTCCCGCCGCGATATGATCGCGCGCCATGGACCTGTTCAGCTCGGCGGACCCGGTCGCGGCCATCTCCCTCGCGGCCCTCGCGACGGCCATCGTCGTCAGTTGCACGATCCGGCTGCACGTCGGCTTCCTGGCCATCGCGCTGGCCTGGCTCGTGGGCGTCTACGCCGCCGGCATGAGCGCGCGGGAGGTGATGGCGGGATTCCCCGCCCGGCTGTTCCTGACCCTGGCCGGCGTCACGCTGCTGTTCTCGCTGGCCCAGCTCAACGGCACCCTCGACCGGGTGGCGCACCGGGCCGTCAGCTACGCGCGCGGCAACGTCGGCGTCATGCCGATGATGTTCTTCCTCCTCGCGTTCCTCCTGGCGTCGATCGGACCCGGCAACATCGCCTCGACCGCGATCATCGCCCCCATGGCGATGGCGGTGGCGGGACAGGTGGGGGTGCCGGCGTTCCTCATGGCGATCATGGTGGGGATGGGCGCCAACGCCGGGTCGCTCTCCCCCATCGCCCCGACCGGCGTCATCGTCAACGGGGTGATGGAGCAGTTCGGCATGGGCGGGTACGAGCTGTACAACTACCTGAACAACATGATGGCCCACACCGTCGTGGTGTTCACCGCCTATTTCGCCTTCGGGGGCCTGAAGCTGCTCGGCCGCCACCACGCGGGCGCCGTGGAGGTGCCGTCGAGCGACGGGACCGACGCCGGCGACGACGCCGGCGCCGTCACCTTCACGCGGACCCACCTCGTCACCCTGGCCGTGATCGCCGCGCTGATCTTCAGCGTCATCTTCTTCGACGTCGACGTCGGGCTGGGGGCGTTCGCGGGCGCGGTGCTGCTGAGCCTGCTGAAGGCGGGCGACGAGCTCGAAGCGGTGAAGATCATGCCGTGGCGCGTCATCATGATGGTGTGCGGGGTCACCGTGCTCATCGAGGTCCTGGGCGAGACCGGGGGCCTCGACCTGTTCACCGACCTCATCGAACGCCCCGCGGCCGTCGCCCCGACGTTCATCATGGCCGCGTCGACCGGGTTCATTTCGCTCTACAGCAGCACCTCCGGCGTGGTGCTGCCCGCGTTCCTCCCCACCGTGGCGGAGCTCGGCCAGCGCCTGTCGGTGGAGCCGATCGCCCTCGCCTCGGCGATGAACGTCGGCGGTCACCTCGTCGACGTCTCGCCGCTGTCGACCCTCGGCGCCCTCTGCATGGCCGCCGCCCACCCCAGCGTGGACACCCGCGACCTGTTCAACAAGCTGATGGCGTGGGGCCTGTCGATGACCGTCGTCGGCGGACTGGTGTCGTGGCTGCTGTTCTCGGTGCTCGGCATCGGGGTGTGACCGCCGCGATGGAGCCCTCCCGACCGCGCGCCGGGCGGGGCGGTTCAGCCGCCGGTCTCGCCGTCGAGGGCCAGCACCAGGTCCTGCAGGCGTTCGATCTCCGTCTGCGCGGCGTGCAGAATCGCCCGGCGCTCCTGCAGCGTCGGGGTCGACCAGCCCTCGCCGTCCAGTTCGACCCGTCCGTCCGGGTCGTAGTCGACGAGCACCGCATCCATGGTCTCTATGTAGAGGCGCATCTCTCGAGTGCTCCCGCCGGCGCGCGCCGGCCCGGGCTCACATGCCGGCGGCCGTCGCGGCGCGGCGGGCGTCGTCCACGGCCACGACCACCGCGGTCATGTCGTGGTCGGCGAGGGCCGACGCGAACGCGTAGTCGACGTTGACGCCGGCCGCGCTCAACATGCCGGCGGCCGACGCCAGCGCGCCGGGGCGGTTGGGCACCGTCACGTAGAGCACCTCCCGTTGCTCGACCGCGTAGCCGCGTCCGCGCAGCAGGCCGGCCGCGTGGACCGGATTGTCGGTCACGACGCGCAGGACGCCGGACGCGTCGAGGCTCAGCGCGAGGACGTCGACCTTCTCGCCGCGCAGCGCCTGGCACAGCCGCGCCAGCGCCCCGGGGGTATTGTCCAGCCGCAGGGTGAGCTCGGTGCGAATCGCCATGCCGGGAGGATATCACCGCGGCCGGCGCCGGGGCGGCCGGCGCCGGCGGGTGAACGGCGCGCGGGGCGAACGGCGCCCGGCGGGCGGCGCCGGGCGGAAGGTCCTTTGCCCCGGGCGCCGGGGACGCGATTCGGATGTAAGATGGGCGTCGGGATGGGCCAGCCATGAACCTCGGTCGACGGCGCGGCGCGGCGGGTCTTCTGTTCCTGCTGTTCCTGCTTCCGCGTCCCGGCGGCGCCCAGCCGCTCGACGGCGGCGGCGCCGGGGCGGCGGCCGGCTACGGCGCGCTGATCGCGGCGCTGGAAGCGGTGATGCTGGCCGGCGAACCCGACGCCTACGCGGCCCTCGCGGCGCCGGGCGCGGACCTCGACGCCGCCGCCCGTTTCGCGGGCGAGCACGTGCGGCCCGGCGTGGACCGGGTCACCGCCACGCCCCGCTTCGAGACGCCGCTCGACGGGTCCCCCGACGGCGGCGGCTACCGGTTGACGGTCGAGCTGTTCCTCGAGTCCGGCCCGCGGGGCCGCCTTGAAACGTGGCGGCTCGACGTGGTCCGCGCCGGGGCGGACCGGGGATGGCGCATCCTCGATCAGGACGCCGTCGACGAGATCGACGGCCTGCGCCACCTGCGCCTCACCCCCACGACGCAGTACGCCGCCGACGGTCTGGTCGTCACCGGCGAGGACCTGACGTTGACGCTGACCGAGGGTTCCGTGTTCGTGGCCGAGACCGAAGACGGGGTCACCGGTCTCGTGCTCCTCGGCGACGGGGTCATGCGCTTCGCGCCGCGGCCGGAGGCGGAGCGCGGACAGGTGGAGATATTCAGCGGAAGGGACACGCTGGAGGCGGAGTTCGAGGCGGCGTTCGTCCGGCTGCACCCGGACGCGTTCCGCGCCCGCGTCTCGACCGGCGCGTTGCGGGCGCGGGGGGTGGACGGCGGCGCCCTCGACGACGCCCGGGAGGTGTTCGACGAATTCGTTCCGCTGTCGTTCACCCTGGACCTGTCGGACGTCAGCGACCGGGTGTGGTCGCTCCCGCCGGGGCGCGGCGATTTCCTCGCCGAGGTCCGCACCGAACGGCACGGCACGCTGACCTATACGCAGTCGGTCCGGCAGCCGGAGGACGTCACGCTGTTCGACCGGGCTTCGAACCGGATCATCGCGCTGTACCCGTCCGCCCGGAAGCGCGCGACGCGGGGACGCTACTTCGGAGACGACGACGCGCTGTCGCTGGACGTCCTGGACTACGACGTCACGGCGTCGTTCGAGCCCCTGGGCTTCACGCAGCAGCGGCTCCGCGACCGCCGCGAGCTCGTCGGGTGCCGCATCGTCGGCACGACCCGGATCGCGGCCCGGGTGAAGGGGCTTCCGATCACCTCGTTCAGTCTGCGCCTGGCCGACGAACTCGCGGTGCGCTCGGTAACCTCCAGCGAGTTCGGGCCCCTGCTCTTCTTCCGGATGAACGGCCAGAACAACCTCGTGGTCAACCTGCCCTCGGAGATTCCCGGCGGCGCCGAATTCACGCTGACGGTGAGCTACGAAGGTGACCTCGCGGCGCAGGAGCTCGACGAGAACTGGATCGGGAGACAGCGCGTCCTGCTCGATCTCGAGCCGCTGTTCGGCCTCGGAGAGCCCCGCTACGTCTACAGCAACCGCAGCTACTGGTACCCGCAGGCCCTGGTCACCGACTACGCCACGGCGACCCTCGACCTGTCGGTGCCGGCCGGGTGGGGCGTCGTCGCCAGCGGCGTGCCGGCGCGCTCGAACCCGCCGGTGGCGGGGACTCCCGACGGAGAGCCTCGTGAGTTCTCCTTCGCGGCGGTCCAGCCCGCCCGCTATCTGTCGGCGGTGATCTCCCGGTTCGACGATCACCCCGCGGCGGTCCGGCAGGTCCGGCTCGACGTCCCCGCGCCGCCGGCGTCCGCGCCGGCCGGCGGAGGCGTGTTCTACGGAACCCTCGCGATAAGCGCCTACGGTACGCCGCGCAGCGCGGACGACGTCGACGACACGGCCGAACGCGCCGCGGACATCGCCGCGTTCTACGCGTCGGTCCTCGGCGACGTCCCGTACCCGTCGATGACCGTCGCCCTCACCGACAGCCGTCTTCCCGGCGGGCACAGTCCGGCGTACTTCGTCCTGCTCAACCACGAGCTGCCCCGGCAGCCGGGCACCGTCGTCACCTGGCGGACGGATCCGGTGAACTTCAGCAGCTATCGGTCCTTCTTTCTCGCCCACGAGATCGCGCACCAGTGGTGGGGGCAGGCCGTCGGCTGGAAGAACTACCACGAGCAGTGGCTGAGCGAAGGCCTGGCGCAGTACTTCGCCGCCCTCTACGCGGAGCACGACGAGGGGCCGGACGCGTTTCAGGACATCGTCGAGCGGATGCGGGACTGGGCGATGCGGCACTCCGACGAGGGGCCGGTATATCTCGGATACCGCCTCGGACACCTGGAACGCGAGCCGCGGATCTTCCGGGCCCTGGTCTACAACAAGGGCGCCATGGTGCTGCACATGCTGCGCCGGCTGGTCGGAGACGACGCGTTCTTCGCCGGGCTGCGCCGGTTCTACCACGAGTGGCGGTTCCGCAAGGCGGGCACCGATGCGCTGCAGCTGGCGTTCGAGATGGAGGCGGGACGGTCGTTGAGCCGGTTCTTCGACCGGTGGATACACGAGGCGGGGCTGCCGGACCTCCGGTTCGCGTCCCGCACCGAGGCGACCGGCGCCGGGGACGACGTGCTGCTCCGGTTCGAGCAGCGGACGGAGCGCCTCTTCGATCTGCCGGTGACCGTCACCCTGCACTACCGGTCGGGCGAAGAAGAGTCCGTGGTGATCCCCGTCACGGAGCGGGTGACCGAGCGGCGGCTGACGGCGCGGGGGCGCGTGCGCCGCGTGTCGGTGAACCGCGACCGCATGGCGCTGGCGAACATCGACCGCTGAGACGGCCGCGCCGACGGCCGCAAGGGTCGACGGGGGCGGCGGGCGCACGCGCGCGGCGGCGGCGGGCTGACGGCGCCCCCGAAGGGCGCAACGGGAGGCAACGTGATCGCGACAACCTCGTTCCGCGGACGGGCGCGCATCGCCTGGACCCTGATTTTCGCCGGGTGGGCGGCGTCCGGGCTGGCCCAGCCCCCCCAGGTGCGGATCGACCCGGTCGGCGAGACCGACGCGGTCCACGCGGACACGACGGCCCGGGTGGGCCTCGAGATCGCCCTCGACCCCGGATATCACGTCAACTCCGACGCGCCGCTGGACGATTTCCTGATTCCGACCGTCCTGCGGCTCGATCCGCCCGACGGGTTCACCCTCGAGGGCGTGGCCTTCCCCGAGGCCATCCTGCTCGATCAGGTGGGCGTGGAAGAGCCGCTCGCCGTATTCGAGGAGGAGTTCGTGATCGGGGCGGCGTTGCGCGTCGATGCGTCCCTGGCTCCCGGCGCCTACGTCGTGCCCGGCACGCTGCGCTACCAGGCCTGCAACGACCGGATGTGCTTCAATCCGACCAGCGCCGCCGTCCGCTTCGACGTGACGGTGGCGCCGGACAGTCAGCCGCTGGCGTCGGTACGGCCGAACCTGTTCGCGGGCCTGACGATGGCCGACCCTGGCGGAAGCGCCCCGGCGCCGTCGGCGGGTGCGCCGGTTCTGGACGACCTGTCGGTGATGGCCGCGCTCGGGGACTTCGAGGTGCTCGGCAGCACCGGCGGATACCTGAACGCCGAGGCGTTCCTCGACTTCATGGCCGCCTCGGAGTCGGGCGAGGGCGAACGCGGCTGGTTCGAAGGGCGCGGACCGCTGGCGATCCTGCTGCTCATCCTCGTGGGGGGCCTCGCCCTGAACCTGACCCCCTGCGTGCTGCCGATGATTCCCATCAACCTCGCGATCATCGGCGCCGGCGCCCGGGCCGGCTCCCGCGCCCGGGGCTTCGCCCTCGGCGGCGCCTACGGGGCGGCGATGGCCTTCGTCTACGGCGCGCTCGGGCTCGTAGTCATCCTGACGGCCGGCTCGTTCGGCACGATCAACTCCTCTCCCTGGTTCAACGTCGGAATCGCGGCGCTCTTCGTCGTCCTCGGGCTCGCGATGTTCGACGTCCTCGCCATCGACTTCTCGCGGCTGCAGTCCCGGTTCACGGCGGGGACCAGCCCGGCCGGGTCGTTCGTGGCCGCGTTCGGCATGGGCGCGGTCGCCGCCCTGCTGGCGGGAGCGTGCGTGGCGCCGGTGGTCATCCAGGTCATCGTGTTCTCGAGCAACCTCTACGGAACCGGGGCCACGCTCGCGCTCGCGCTCCCGTTCGTGCTGGGGGTCGGGATGGCCCTGCCGTGGCCGATCGCGGGCGCCGGGCTGTCGTGGCTGCCGAAGCCGGGCGCCTGGATGGTCCGCGTCAAGCACGCCTTCGGCGTGTTCATACTCGGCACCGCGGTGTACTACGGCTACCTGGGCTACGGGCTGTTCGCGCAGCGCTGGGTCGATCCCGAGGAGGTCGCCAGCAGCGTCCAGGCGCTGCTGGACGAGGGCTGGCATGCCTCGCTCGGCCGGGGGCTGGCGGCCGCGAAGGCGGAGAACAAGCTGGTCCTCGTGGACATGTGGGCCACGTGGTGCAAGAACTGCCTCACGATGGACCGCACCACCCTCAAGGCCCCGGCCGTCGAAGCCGGCCTCGAGGGATACGTGAAGGTGAAGTTCCAGGCGGAAGACCTCGACGCCTCCCCGGCCCGCGACGTGCTGAGGCATCTCGACGGCATCGGGTTGCCGACCTACGCCATTCTGCGTCCGCGGACCGACGCGCCGACTGCCGCCGGTTCGTAGCGGGCGGGAAGCCGTCGACTTCCGGGGCGCGTGCGGCCGGCGCCGGGCGCAAGGCGCGGGATCGCGAAGGGACAGAGCCATGATTGAACGTTGCCGGCACCTGCTGCCGGTCCTGGTTCCGGTGCTGGCGGCGTGCGCGATGCAACCGGGCGAGATCAACCTCGTGAGCTCGTTCGCCGAGCAGATCGCGGCCGTCGACGGCGTGACGGACTTCCGGCGCGACGGCGGCGAACTGACGTTCACGGGCCCGGACGGTCAGGACGGCGTCGCCTCGTGGCGCGTGCGGATCGAGTCGACCGAGCTGGTCTCGTCGGACGAGCGGCCGACCGAGGGGCACGTGGTGTCGTCCTGGTTTCGGGACGGAGAGCAGGTCGAGACGATCGGCTCGATGTACACGCTGCCGATGGAGTTCTTCGACACCGGCATCGCGCAGGAGTGCTACGCGCTCTGGGACGAGGCGTCGAACCGGTGGGACTGGTAACGGCCCGGGTGGAACCCTCGCGTCGCACGGCGCCCGAAGGGCGCCGGCGAACGGAGGCGCCCGCCTGACCCGGCGTGAGAAGGGCGCATATCGGGCATATTCGACCGACGAACGACGCGATTCGGCGCGATGCGCCGCTACTCGAATGCAACGGGGCGTTCGCCGCGGGCGGTCACCCCCCGGCGCGCGGCGGAACCCGGACCCGCAGGGCCTTCGGATGGATCGCGGCCGACAGGGAGCGCCCGCCCTGCGCCACCTCGCCGTCGACGTGGAACCGGAGGGGGCCGTCGGCGGAGATCGTCACCCCGCCCACCGGTGAGCAGCGCACGTAGGGCTGGCGGTCGATGGTGCCGTCGAACAGGCGCCGCAGACCCCACAGGACCCGGGCCGGGCCGATGGGGTCCACCGAGACCAGTTCGAGCAGGCCGTCGTCGAGGCGCGCGCGCGGCGCGATGATCGCGCCGTTGCCGTACTGTCGTCCGTTCGCGACCTCGACGAACAGCGCCGTCCGTTCGATCGTGCCTCCCTCGGTCACCAGGGTGTAGCGCCGGCTCCGGTAACGGACCAGTTCCCGGGCGGCCGCCCGCACGTAGCCGGCCAGGCCGCGGCCGGCCAGACGATTGAACAGGTCGGCCACCGACACCGCCAGGCCCACCCCCGCGAGGTTGACGAACGGCCGGCCGGCCATCTCGCCCACGTCGATGGTCCGGTCGTCGCCGCCCACCGCCGTTCGGAGCGCCGGCCCGGGCCGGCGGCTGATGCCGAGCTCGCGCGCGAGGCCGTTCCCGGAACCCGCCGGCACGATACCGAGCACCGCGTCGCGGCGCAGCAGGGCCGAGGCCACTTCGTTGACGGTGCCGTCCCCCCCGCAGGCGACCACCGGAGAGAACCCGCGGTCGGCCAGCGCCGCCGCGAGCTCGCGGCCGTGGCCGGGCCCCTCCGTGAACGTCACTTCGCAGGCCACGCCGGCGGCGGCGCAGCACTGCCGCGCCATCTCCGCGAGGCCGCGGACCCTTCCTCCGCCGCGGGCCGCCGCTCCGGCCGCCGGATTGACGACGAACGCCAGCGGGGACCGCGCCGTCACGAGTTTTCTCGGCTCCCGCGCCCTCGACCGGCCGCGCGCCGCGGCAGGCGCACGTGCACCCCGGCCGACCGGCGGCCGATATCCGAAACAACGGTGGTATAGTAGCTTCCCGACATGGGGAGCCGTTGGGTCCGTACCGTCGTCGTCATCGTAGCACTCGCGATGCTGGGTTTCGCGGGTAACCGGATTCGGCTTTCGAACCAGACGCTCGCGGAGGAGCGGAGGAGAGAACGGGACTTCGCCGAACTCGGCTGGACGCTCACGCGCGCCCTCGCCGATTTGAGGAGCGCCCAGCAGGCCTACGTGGCGGACGGCCGCGACCGGGATTCCTGGACCGGACGGGCCGACACCCACGTCGAGACGGTTAGCCGGAACCTCGAGGACCTCCGGCGGCAGGTCGCCGAACTCGACACGTTCGCCGAGCTCGACGCGGTGGTGGCGCAAATCCTGACAGCCGATGAAGACGCCCGCGCGCTCATCGGCTCGGACCAGCCGCTGCAGGCGTCGGACGTGATCTTCGACAGGGCGCTCGACCTGTTCGACAGCGCCATGGGGCACGTGCGGACGGTTCTGCAGAACGAACGCACCGCGCGCGGCGAGGCGGCGAGAACGGCCCGGGCGACGCAGGCGAGGATGCCGTGGATCGCCGCGGGCGTCATCGGCCTTTCCCTGCTGCTGCTCGCGCCGTCGAACAAGCCTCGGCGTCGGGACGGGTTCGCGGACGCCGCCGAGGACGAGGAAGAGGACCAGGACCAGGACGCCGGCGGGCTGTCGACGTTGTCGCTGAACGGCGAGCCGGCGGGCGGCGGGCGCGCCTCGTTGCGGACCGCTGGCGGAGACGAGGTGGAGACGGCCGGGAGTCCGCCGGCCGGCGGCGCCGGGGGCGTGCCCGGCGGCGAGCCTTCCGCCGGGCACGCCCCGCCGGATCTCCGCGCCGCCGCCGCGCTGTGCACCGATTTCGGCAATCTGACGGATCAGGCTCAGCTACCCGACCTGCTGGCGCGGACCGCGGAGCTGATGAACGCCAGCGGCATCATCGTCTGGGTGGGCGACGCGGGCGCCTTGCGGCCTGCGCTGGGCCACGGCTACTCCACGGGCACCCTGAAGCGCATCGGTCCGATTCCACGGGACGGCACCGACCCCACGGCGGCCGCGTTCACCTCCGGGCGCATCCAGGTCGTCGCGTCCGGCGGGTCCGGCGCCGGCGCCCTGGCCGCGCCGCTGATGGCGGCGGAACGCTGCGTCGGCGTGCTCGCGGTGGAGTTGCGCGACGGCTGGGAGTCGAACGACGCGGTGCAGGCGACCGCAACCATCGTGGCGGCGCAGTTGGCGCCGCTGCTGCCTTCCGCCGCCCCGGCGGCGGAACCGCCCTCGGCCGGCGCGGAACCGCCCTCGGCCGGCGCCTCTCCGGCGGAACCGCCCTCGGCCGGCGCCTCCCCGGCGGAACCGCCCTCGGCCGGCGCCTCCCCGGCGGAACCGCCCTCGGCCGGCGCGGCGGCGGAACCGCCCTCGGCCGGGACCGGCGGCGAGGAGGACGCGGAGACGAGCCCTCGGCCGGCGCCGTCCCCGCCCGCCGCCCGGGAATGACCGCTCCATGGAACCGTTGAGCCTGCCGCTCGACTACGGCGCCATCGAGCGCATACTCCCCCATCGTTATCCGTTCCTGCTCGTCGACCGCATCACGGAGTTCGAGGCCGACAAGCGCATCGTCGGCGTCAAGAACGTCTCTCTCAACGAACGGTACCTCGCGCGGGCGCCCGGCGAACGTCCGGTGCTGCCACCCACCATCCTGACCGAGGCCGTCGCCCAGGTCGGTGCGATCCTGATTCTCTCCAAGCCCGAGAACCGCGAAAAACTCATCTACATCGTGGGTATCGAGCGCGTGCGCTACCGCCGGCCGGCCCATCCCGGCGACGTCGTGCGCATCGAGGTCAACGTGAAGCGCCTGCGCAGCCGCATGGGCCAATTGCACGGCGTGGCGAAGACCGGCGGCCGGGCCGCGCTCGACGGCCGGATGACCTTCGCCCTCGGCCCCGCGCAGCCGCCGGGCGGCAACGCGGTCTGATAGAATGAGGCCCATGGCTTCCAAGCAGCGTCGCAAGCAACCTTCTTCTCCGGCCTCCCCCGTCGCGTCGGCGCGCCCGAACGGCGGGCGCTGGGCGCTGATCGCGCTCGCGGCCGTCGTCGCCGCCGGCGCCGGCGCCTTCCTGTTGTCGCGCGCCGGCCAGACGGTCCCGGTCGCGCCCGATCCGGCGCGCGAAGCGTCTTCCGCGCCGGCTTCTTCGCCGACGGCCCCGGCCGGCGCGGCGCCGGAGTCGCCGGCTCCGCGGTTCACGAGCGAGGACCTCGAGGGACTGCCCATGCCGCCGCTGCCGTACGTGCGGCAGACGGCAGGTCCGGCCGACCTCATGCGGCAGGCCTACGTGTTCGCGGCCCGGAACCCGGACGTGCTGGGGTACGTGCCCTGCTATTGCGGTTGCGGCATGAGCGACGGGCATCAGTCGAACGTGGACTGTTTCGTCGAGTCGCGCGCCCCGAACGGGGCGGTGACCGAATGGGACGTCCACGGCATGACCTGATCGCACTGTCTTGCCGTCGCGCGTGACGCGATGCAGATGCATGCCCTCGGCGCCGCGCCCTCGGATATCCAGGACGCGGTGATGACCAAGAACGCCTCGCAGTCGGCCTATGCCACGCCGACGCCGGCCGCGCCGCGCGGCAACTGACGCAAGCCCGGCCGCGGCGCGCCCGCGGCCCGCATGACCGCCCGCGGTGGAACCCCGCGACGCACCGCGCCCGAAAGGGCGCGTCGCCGCTTGCATGGCAGCGGGGCGTTCGCCACGGGCTGACGAAGCCGCGGCCGGGCCGCGAAAAACCCGCGGCAAGCTCCTGGAGCGGGCGCGGCCCGGATTCCGCGGGGTTCGCGCCGGCCGCCACCATCGCGCATGGGTCCGCGCCGCCCCCCCCGGCCACCCGCGGAACTGCTCGCCGGACTGTACGAGTCCATCCCCGAAGGCGTCTACGTCGGCACGCTCGATGCGACGAGCGTCGAGACCCTGAGCGCCAACCCGCACCTGAAGCTCATGTTCGGGTTCGACCGGGACGAGCCGGACGGCGCGGTGCGGCCGTTCGCCGCCGACCGGTTCGTCGACGCACGCGCCCGTACCGACCTTATCGCGCGGTTGCGCCGTGACGGCGCGGTCAGCAATTTCCTGGTCCGGCTCCGGCGCGCCGACGACAGCCCGATGTGGGTGGAACTCACGGCCGCGCTGCACGCGGCCGACGACGGCCCGCCGCGCCTCGACGCCCTCGTGCGCGACGTCAGCGAGCGGCGGAAGCTCGACGCGCAGGGGCGCGACCCGGGCCACGAGCCGGTGCAGTCGGAGAAGATGGCGGCTCTCGGCCAGACGATTTCCGGCGTCGCCCACGAGCTGAACAATCCGCTCGCGACCATTCTGACCTGTGCGGAACGGCTGGCGGCCCGCCCCGTCGAAGCCGAGACGAAGCGCGGGATCGAGACGATTCTCGGCGAAGCCGAGCGGGCCGCCAGGATCGTGCGAAACCTGCTGACCTTCGCCCGGAAAGGCAACACCACCCGCGCCCTCGTCGACGTGAACGACATCGTGCGCGACACCCTGGCCCTGCGCGCCTACGAGCAGCGGGTGTCGAACGTCACGACCCTCGAGGCCCTCGCCAGCGGGCTGCCCCACGTCTTCTCGGACCCCCATCAGGTGAAGCAGGTGCTCCTGAACCTGATCGTCAACGCCGAACAGGCGATGCTGGCCGCCAACGGCCGCGGCTCGCTCGTCACCCGCAGCTGGTACGACGAGGCCCGGGGCATGGTCGCCCTCGAAGTCAACGACGACGGTCCCGGCATCCCGGACGACGTCCGGAACCGGATCTTCGATCCGTTCTTCACCACCAAGGCGATCGGCAAGGGGACCGGGCTCGGGCTCACCGTGGCCTGCGCCATCGTGCAGGAACACGGGGGACAGATTCGCGTCGAATCGACGGCCGGCGCCGGCGCGTCGTTCTTCGTGTCGTTTCCGGCCGGCGCGGGGGTGTCCCGTGCGGCCCCCGCGGTCGCCATCCGCCCGGCGCCGACGGCCGGCGCCCGCGTCCTCGTCGTGGAGGACGAGCCGGCCCTCGCGGCCGCCGTGGCCGATTCGCTGGCCGACGCCGGCTACCGCGTCGAGCGCGCCGCCGACGGAGAAGAGGCCCTCGAACGCGTCGAGGACCAGCCCTTCGATCTGGTCGTCTGCGACCTGAAGATGCCGCGGCTGGACGGACGCGCGTTCTATCGGGTGCTGTGCGGGAAGAATCCGTCACTCGCGCGCCGCATCGTCTTCGTCACCGGCGACGTGGCGGGCACGGACGCGCATCGCTTCCTGGTGGAGACCGGGTGCCGGTGGCTGGCCAAGCCCTTTCGGCTCCACGATCTCCTCCGGGTGGCGCACGAGGTGCTCGGGTAGCGGGAATCCGCGGGTCACGCGGCGCTCGACCTGCGAGCCGCGGCGGGCAGGCCGGCCTTGGCCATGTTCAGCCGCCGCCGGCCCGGTTCCCCCGGTTTCGCGCCGGCCGGCGCCGCGGCCGGCGCCTCGGAACCCAGGTCCGGTCCGAGCGCCTCGCGCAGGCGCTGCACCGCGCGCGCGTGCAATTGCGAAACCCGGGATTCGTTCACGCCGATCTCGCTGCCGATCTCCTTCATCGTCACGTCGCCGTAGTAGTACAGGCCGATGACCTTCCGCTCGCGCGGCGGCAGCGCCCGGATCGCTTCTCGAACCCGTTTGGCGACATCGCCCTGCTCGCACTCCCGGTCCGGCCTCGGCAGCTCCGGCGGCACCAGGACCGGCGGCAGGTTCGCATGGCGCACGGTGTCGCCGGAGGCGAGCGGCGACGTGGATTCGATCGCCTTGATGCGGACGATGGTGCGGCTCAGGCTCGCTTCGTCCGATCCCATGTGCTTCGCGAGGTCCGCGAGAGACGGCTCGGACCCGATCTCGTGGCGCAGTTTCTCGCGGGCCGCTTCGAGCTCGCGCCGCACCTTGCGAACGCCGCGGGGCCAGGCGTCGCGGCGCATGGCGTCGATCATCGCCCCGCGGACGCGCCGTTCGGCGAAGGTCTCGAACTTGATGCCGCGCCGCTCGTCGAAGCGGTGCGCGGCGTCGATCAGGCCGATCATGCCGTCCTGCACGAGGTCGCCCACGTCGATCGAATGCGGCAGGGAAGCCGCCATCCGCCGGGCCATCGCCTCCACGAACGGGACGCCGGCGGCGATGCGGTCCTGGTCCTTGGGGCCGGATGCCTGCGCTCTCATGATGGTCGCCTCCGAAACGTCGGGTCCGGGCGCCGCACGTTGCGGCCGATGGCGGAACCCGGGGCGGCGCACTGCTTCGTGACACCGTGCGGTGCAGCATGGAGCAAACTATGTGCCAGAAAATTGCAGCCACGCCGTCGGTGGGGGGAGATTTTCTTGTAACATGCTGTATAAAATAGATTTCAATCCGTTGTGCGACCCGCGTTTCCGGCCGTGCCGTCCTCCCGCGGGAGCCTCCGATTCGTCAGTTGTTTGACAGTTGGCGCCTTGATTAGTCAGTATATTGACGGGATTCGGGAGGGACCGGGAGCGGGTGGCGCGAGGAGGCCGTCCGCGGGTTGGTCAGGCGTCTCGGGGCTCGACCGGGTGTGGGGATGCGAAGTGGGGGGCGGTCCGGCACGCGGGTCGCGGGCCTGGAGTCTGCGCCGTGCCACGGCGCGGACGGCAGGTAGGGTTGGTTGGGCGCCGGGGGTAGCCGGACGCGGCCTCGAGTTCGCGCGGCGACGATTGGCGGGGCCTGGAGTCTGCGCCGTGCCACGGCGCGGACGGCAGGTAGGGTTGGTTGGGCGCCGGGGGTAGCCGGACGCGGCCGCGAGGCCGCGCGGCGACGACCGGCGGGCTAGTTGCGGCAGCGCTCCTGGATGTGCCGGGCGGCGCTGATGGCCTCGACGGCGCTCGTCACGATCTGAGAGGCTCGCGCGCGGCTCGAATCGTCCGCGAGCTGCGCGTCCAGGAGCTCGGCGTTCGCCAGGATGATGCCGAGCTGGTTGTTCAACCGATGGAAGAGGGCGCCGAGATCGGTCGGCTGGTCCATCTGGGCTCTGTCCGTCGTGTCCCCCGGGAACGGAATCAGGCGATGTTCCCGACGGTTCCGGCGTCAATTCGCTTGCGGCGTATCGGACGGGGTCGTTTCGGAGCGCGGATCGCGCCACAGCGTATCGGCGAAGATGCGTACCGACCCGCCCGCCGTTCGCACGTACTCGACCTTGCCGCCGGCGATCCAGTTGTAGATCGTGCGGCGGCTCACTCCCACCACCTCGCACGCCTTCGCGATCGGGAGAATCTTCCTGCCGGCAATCATGGCAAACGCTCGCGTTTCGCTCACTCGGGCCTCCCTGCCCTGTCCATTCCCGGACAGGCTCGAGGAGGATATCGGCGCCGGGCGCCCCTTCCATTAGTCGAACCGCGCCGGCGCCGGCGGCCGGGCGCGTCGGGAGCCGGCGCGGGGCCGGCGCGTCCGGGCGCGGCGAGAACGGCGGCCGACCATGCCTGAACGCGAGATCCACCTGCTGCTGGTGGAGGACGAGGCCGCGTTGCGCGAGGTCACGGCGCGGCGGCTGGCGGACGAGGCGTACCACGTGGTCCAGGCCGACAGCGGAGAGGCGGCCGTCGAGCATCTGGAAGCGTGCGCATTCGACGTCGTGCTGACCGACCTGCGCCTGCCGGGCATCGACGGCACGGCGGTGCTGGACGCCGCGCTGGAGCGCTATCCCGACATCGTCTGCATCGTGGTGACCGGGTTCGGCACCGTCACCGACGCGGTGGCCGCGATCAAGCGCGGGGCGGCCGACTTCATCACCAAGCCCTTCCAGTTCGACCACCTGCTGCACGTGATGCGATCCGCCCTCGAGCAACGGCGGCTCCGGTCCGAGAACGCCTGGCTGCGGTCGCAGATCCAGGAGCGGTACCGGTTCGAGGGACTGGTGGGCCGCAGCCGCGGGATGCGCGAGCTGTTCGACCTGCTGGAAACGGTGGCCGCGAGCCCGAGCACGGTCCTCGTCACCGGCGAGACCGGCAGCGGCAAGGAGCTGGCGGCCAGGGCCATTCACCACAACGGCCCCCGGCGCAACCATCGCTTCGTCGCCCTGAACTGCAGCGCGGTGCCCGAGACCCTGCTCGAGTCCGAACTGTTCGGGCACGTGCGCGGCGCCTACACCGGCGCCGTCGCCTCGCGAGCGGGCCGGCTGGAATCGGCGCACGAGGGGACGCTCTTCCTCGACGAGGTCGGCGCCATGAGCGGCCCCCTGCAAGCCAAGCTGCTGCGGGTGCTGCAGGAACGCGAATTCGAACGCGTCGGAGACGACCGGTCGATCAGAATCGACGTGCGGGTCATCGCGGCCACCAACGCGGACCTGGCGCAACTGGTGCGTGACGGCGTGTTTCGGGAGGATCTGTACTACCGCCTGAACGTCATTCCGATCTTCCTGCCCCCGCTTCGGGAACGGCGCGAGGACATTCCGTTGCTGGTCCGGCACTTCATCGAGGCCTTCGGCCGACAGCAGGGCCGGCCGCGGGAGGTGACCGTCACGCAGGCGGCGCTGCGGCGGATGATGGCCTACGGGTGGCCGGGGAACATCCGCCAGCTCGAAAACGCGATAGAGCGCGCGCTCACCCTGAGCCGGAACCGCGCCTGGATCGACGTCGACGACCTGCCTCGGGAGCTGCAGCCGGCGCCGCCGGCGGAGCCGGCGGTCCTGCCCGCCATTCCCGAGGAGGGCTTCGACCTGGCCGCGCACCTCGCCGCCGTCGAGCGGCAGTTGCTGCTGCGGGTGCTGAACGAGACGGGCGGGAACCGGCAGCAGGCGGCCCGCCGCCTGGGTCTCAAGCGGACCACCCTCGTCGAGAAGCTGAGACGGCTGGGGGAGGCGCCGGGTCCCGAATCGTGAGCTCCCGCCGCCGTCAGCGGGCGGTCAGGCCGGATCGCGGTGGACGGTGTCGGAAGAAAAGGCGGGCACGCAAATCGCCACGTACTCCGCACCGCCGGACTCGGGGCTCGAGTAGCGGATCCACTCGCCGGGCTCGGCGACGATCGCCTGCCCGGCCCGCACGTCGATGGCGCCCGCCTCGTGCTCGACCCGCAGCAGGCCGCGCAGCACCACCGTGAGCTCCCGGAACTCGGGCCGCTGCCCCGGCTCGACCCACCCTTCGGGGGAGACCATGCGGGCGACGCTGAGGTCGTCGTGCCCGGTGTTCACGCGGCCGGCGTACTCCTCGATGCGCTTCGGCGGGTTGCCGGCGGCCGGCACCACGGCGGGGCTCTCGATCAGTCTCGGCATCGGGTCGACCGTTCCGGTTCGAAGAAATCGCGGATGACCGCGCGCAGCGCCTCGAGCGATCCGGCGGCGTTGATCGCCGTGCGCAGCCGCGACCCGCGGTCCAGCCCCTTCGTGTACCACGATCCGAGAGCCCGCAGCTTGTTGACGATCCACCGCTCCCGGCTGGCCGCGCTGCGCTTCGGGCCGACACGCCGGTCGAGGCCGGCGGTGTGCCGGAAGCCTTCCCGTTCGACCTCGGTCGCCTCCTTCAGCAGCAGGTCGATGTAGGCGAGCAGAAACCGGCCGCGCTCGCGCAGCGACACCGCCAGCGGGTCGCCGCCGCGCCACGCGGCCCGCGCCTGATCGAAGATCCACGGGTTCCGGAGCGCACCGCGGCCCACGAGCACACCGGCCACCGCCGTCTCGCGCATCCGCTCGACGACGTCGTTCGGGGTGACGCAGTCGCCGCTGCCGAACACGGGGATCGACAACCCGCGGGCCACCTCGTCGATCAGCGACCAGTCCGAGCGCCCGGCGTACGACTGCGCCGCGGTCCGGCCGTGCACGGCCACCGCGGCCGCCCCGGCCTGCTCGACCCGCCGCGCCAGATCGGGCGCGTTGACGTGCTCGCCGTCCCAGCCGGCGCGCATCTTCACGGTTACCGGAATCGACACCGCCCGCGCCATCGCCCTGACGACCTCGGCCGCGTGTTCGGGTGTCCGCATGAGACCGCACCCGGCATGGCGCTTCGCGATCCTGGGCACCGGACAGCCCATGTTCACGTCCACGACGTCGGCGCCCATCCCCTCGACGAGACGGGCCGCCGCCGCCATCTTCCCGGGGTCGCCGCCGAAGATCTGTATGGAGACCGGCCGCTCCTCCTCCGTGTACTCCGCGTACTCCAGCGTCCGGTCGATGCCGCGCACCAGCCCCTCGGCGCTGACCATCTCGGTCACCACCAGGCCGCAGCCGCCGCCGCGCTTGACGAGGCGGCGGAACGCGGTATCCGTCATCCCGGCCATCGGGGCCAGGGCGAACGGCGAGTCGAGGGCGACGGAACCGATGCGGACGGGCGGGCGCGTCTCCGCGTCCGGCGCCGGGCGGGACATGCTGGTCATCCGAAACTCGACGGTTCGCGGCCCTGGCGGCGGGCGGCCTCACGATCCCGGGGCGGGGTTCGACCGGCGGGCCAGATGCTCGTCGTAGAGCCTCTTCAGCCCGTCGTCCTTCCATTCGATGATCGCCTCGCTCCGAAGCGTGTTCAGATAGCGGTTGAGGGCCTGGAGCCGCCGTTCGTTGAAGACGTTGTCGACGATCTGCTCACGCACCTCCTCGAACGGCGCCGGCGCGGCCGCGGTGGACGACTCCAGCTTCAGAATCTGATAGCCGGCCGCCGTCCGCTCGATCCCGCCGACCTCGCCCGCTTCGAGCCCCTCGATCCGGGTTCGCACGGCCGCGGCCAGGTCGGCCAGGGCGATCGGTCCGATCAGGCCGCCGTTCGCCCTCGACGCGGCATCGGAGAGTTCGTCGACGACCGCCTCGAAGGCCTCGCCGGCCCGCACCCGGGCGAGGGCCGACTCGGCCCGGGCCCGCGCCTGGTTGTCGCGGGCGACGTTGAACGTCCCGGCCTCCGCCGGCACCGCGATCAGGATCTCCCGCAGGGTGACGGTGGCCGGCCGGGTGAACTCCTCGAGATGGGTCTCGTAGTACTCGAAAGCCTCGACTTCGGTCATCGAGACGCGCCGCAGCACCTGGTCCTGCTGCACCTGCCCGACCAGCATCTGCTCTTCCATGGTCGCGCGCAGCTCGGCGAGGTTCATGCCCTGCTCCTCGCGCAGGGCCACGACGAGCTCTTCGTCGGTCATGTTGCTGTCGAGCTTGATGCCTTCCAGTATCTCGTCGAACTGCTCGTCGCTCAGCGAGTAGCCCATCTCGCGCCCGCGCTGGACGAGCAGCATCTGGTCGACCGCGTTGACGACGACCTCCGGCGTCACTTCCCGCAACGCCCTCTGCAGCTCCGCGTCGGTCTGCGGCGGCACGCGGCGCGCCCGCAGGGCGTTGATCTGCGCCTGTTCGAGATCGGTCTGGGTGATCAGATCTCCGTTGACCTTCACGAGAATCCGCTGGAGCACCATCGCGCTCGGGATCCCCGACGACAGACCTTCCTGCGCGGCGGCGGGGGCGGCGGCCGTGAGAACGAAGATCGGGATCAGGACCCGGAAAGGATTCCGCGGCATCGGTTCACCTCGCCTCACGATTCTACCGCCTGGAGCCCGCGCAACTCCACCAGCAGGCGTTCGATCCGGGTGAAGAGCAGGGCCGGGCCGTCCCGGTCGCGCCGCGCACGCTGGAACTCGGTCTTCGAGAAGCCCGCCTCCACTTCGCCGCCGCGGGCGCGGGCCGTCCACCACGACGGCGAGTCGCGCGGCTTCCGGCCGGACCCGCCGGCGCGGAGGTCGACGGTGAGCATGGCCGGCGGTTTCAGCTCCAGGTCCCGGCGCCGCTCGACGAACCGCACGAGGCGCATCGGGTCCACCGTCGTGGCGGCCCTGAACTTCAGGACGAGCCGGGAACCGTTCCGGTCCATCGATTCGATGCCGAGCCGATCGGCGTGCAGACGGATCCGGCCGTACTCGACGAGCGTCGAGAGCGCGGGGGGGACCGGCCCGTAGCGGTCGCGCAGCTCGTCGAGAAGCGCCGACAGGTCGTCTTCTCGGCGGGCCGACGCCACGCGGCGGTACACGGTCAGGCGCTGGTTGGTCTCGGGGATGTACTCCTCGTCGATCTTCAGGTCGACGTCGAGGTTCACGGCGGCCCGCTCGGTGTCGTCGATCTCCTCGCCCTTCAGCTCGCGGACGGTCTGATCGAGCAGCTTGACGTACATGTCGAACCCGACCGACTCGATGTGGCCACTCTGCTCGCCGCCCAGGAAGTTCCCGGCGCCGCGGATCTCGAGGTCGAGGGCGGCGATGCGGAACCCGCTGCCGAGGTCGCTGAACTCGCGGATGGCGGCGAGCCGCCGCCGCGCCACCGCGGACAGCGATCCCTCCGGAGGCACCAGCAGGTAGGCGTAGGCGCGCCGGTCGGAGCGCCCGACCCGCCCGCGCAGTTGATAGAGCTGGGCGAGACCGAACCGCTCGGCGTGGTTCACGACGATGGTGTTCGCGTTGGGGATGTCGAGGCCGTTCTCGATGATGGTGGTGGCCAGCAGCACGTCGTACTTGTGCTGCACGAAGTCCACCATGCACCGTTCCAGCGCGCCTTCCTCCATCTGTCCGTGGGCGATCGCGAGGCGCGCCTCGGGGAGGAGCCGGGTCAGGAACTCGCCCATGGCGTAGATGGAGGTCACGCGGCTGTGCAGGAAGTACACCTGCCCCCCGCGTTCGAGCTCGGTGCGGATGGCGCGGACGATCACCTGCTGATCGAAGCGCACGACGTTGGTCTGGATCGACTGGCGGTCCTTCGGGGGCGTCTCGATGACCGACATGTCCCGGATGCCCGCGAGCGACATGTTCAGCGTGCGGGGGATCGGCGTCGCGGTCATGGTCAGCACGTCGACCCGCCGGCGCAGCTGCTTGATGCGCTCCTTGTGGGCGACGCCGAACCGCTGCTCCTCGTCGACTATCAGCAGCCCGAGGTCGCTGAACCGCACGTCCTTCGAGAGCAGCCGGTGCGTGCCCACGATGACGTCCACCCGGCCGGCCTCGAGATCGGCGAGCGTCTGCTTCTGTTCGGTCCGCGTCCGGAACCGGCTGACGAGATCGATGCGGACCGGGAACGCCGCGAACCGGTCCGTCAGGGTCTTGTGGTGCTGGAACGCCAGGACCGTCGTCGGGGCCAGGAAGCCGACCTGCTTGCCGTCCATCACCGCCTTGAACGCGGCGCGCATCGCCACTTCCGTCTTGCCGTACCCCACGTCGCCGCAGAGCAGCCGGTCCATCGACACCGACGACTCCATGTCCTTCCGGATGTCGTCGATCGCCGTCTGCTGGTCCGCCGTGAGCTGGTACTCGAACGCATCGTGGAACTCGCGGTGCCAGTGGGTGTCCGGGCTGAACGCGTGTCCCGGCGTCGCCTTGCGGGCGGCGTACAGCTTCAGGAGCTCTTCGGCCATGTCCCGCATCGCGCGGCGGACGCGGGTCTTGGTCTTCGCCCACGACGCACCGCCGAGCCGGTCCAGGTTCTTGGCGGTCCCGGAGTACTTCTGCAGCAGATCGATCTGCTGCACGGGAACGAACAGCTTGTCCTCGCCCGCGTAGCGCAGCTCCATGAACTCGTGGCGTTCGAGTCCGACGGGAATCTGCTTCAGTCCGACGAAGGTCCCGACCCCGTGGTCGACGTGCACGACCCGGTCCCCCGCCTTCAGGTCCCGGAAATCGGAGAGGAACGACCGCGCGGGGCCGGCCCGGTGCTCCCGGACCCGCCGCTCTTCGTCGAAGACGTCCGGCTCGGCGAATATCTGCAGGCCCGCGTCCGGCAGCCGGAATCCGCGGGTGAGCTGTCCCGTCGCCACCAGCAGGGCGGCCCCGTGGGTTTCGTCCGCGCGGTCGATGGAAACGGCGGCGAGGTCGTAGTCCGCGAGCAGCTCGATGACGCGCTCGGCCCGCCCCGGGGTCCCCGCGACCAGGAGCGTCGTGTCGCCCCGCTCGCGGCACCGGGCGATCTCGGCCGCCCAGTCGCCGACCCGCCCGTGCATCTCGATCACGGGCTGGCAGGCCACGTGGCGGACGCCGGCCGCCGTGTCCTGGTCCTCCCACAACTGCTCCAGCCGCGGGACCGATGCGAGCCACTCGTCGAGGACCGGCCACTCGACCAGCAGCTCCTCCGGCGGGACGGCCGGCTCCCCCTGCGCTTCCGCATCCGCGAAGCTGCCCGCCGCCTGCTCGGTCCGCGACTCGACGGCGGCCCGCGAGGCTTCGCTCTCCGACAGGTAGACCCGGACGCCGGGCACGCGCCGCAGATAGTCGCGCAGCCAGGCGGATCGATCCGGATCGGATTCCGGGGCGCCGGGCCCGGGCGCGGTTTCGAAGATCTCCCGCAGCGGGAAGATCTCCGCCTGGTCGAGCGTCTCCGTCGAGCGTTGCGTGGCGGGGTCGAAACGGCGCAGCGATTCGAGGCTGTCGCCGGCGAACTCGGCCCGGACGGGCAGATCGTCCCCGGCCGGGAAGAAGTCCACGACGCCTCCGCGCACGCAGAACTGGCCGTGGGCGTCCACGGGGTCCTCGGGGATGAACCCGGCGTCGGCCAGCAGGTCCCCCAGGTCCGGAGGCTCCAGGAACGCCCCCGCGACCAGACGGGAGCCGGCCGCGAGAAGGCGGTCGGGGGCGCTCACCCGCGGCAGGAGCGCGGCCGCCGCGGCGACGACGACCCGCGCGGCGCCCGAGGCGAGCCCGTGGAGGGCGCGCCCCCGCGCCGCCGCGACGTCGAAGTGAGGAGAGAGCCCGCGGTACGGATCGACCTCGTGGGACGGGAACGGCAGGACGTGGTGGCGCAAGTCGTGCGCCGAGGCGGCGGTCAGGCTGCCGAGGAAGAAGCTGGTGTCGGCCACCATCTGCTCTACGTCGCCGGCGCCGGGGACGATGACCACGACCGGCGCCTCGGCCGCCGCCGCGGCCACCGCGAACCCCTTGGCGGACGCCGACAGCCCGGAGAGGGACCGCGCCGCGCCCCCCAGCCCGACGCGGGCGGACGCCGACCGCAACGCCGCCTGGAGCGTGAGCGACGTGCCGGTCACCGGCGGCCGCTCCCTGCCCCGGACCGGCGGCCGGGGCGGGGAAGCCGGCGGACGTCCCGCCGCCCGGGACCGGTCCGGGTCACTCGAAGCGGATGTTCTCGCTGAAGTGCCATGCGTGTCGGGGGCGATAGACGCCGACGTCCCGCGTGCTCGACTTCACCCGGAAGGTATGGAGCAGACGATGATAGTCGTAGGAGAAGCCGTCGCGCTTGTGCACCGCGACGTCGAGCTTGTAGGTCCCCCCCACGAGGTCCAGGCGCTCGACCGCGAAGGCCACCTCCCCGGCGCCGTCGAGCCGCTTGGGCTCCATCTCCTCGATGTGGGTGTTGGTGCCGTAGCAGCAGGCCCCGTCGGTGCTGAAGATGCTGATGCCGAAGGCGAAGTCGCCGACCGGCCGGTCGGCGACCACCCGCATGCGGATGGTCATCGGCTCCCCGCTCCGGAACACGTGCGCGGCGCCCCGGGGGCCTTCGAGGGTCACGCGTTCGATGCGCACCGTCCCCGATCCCCACCGCCCTTCCCGCGCCTCGAACATGTCGGCCGGCGGCTGCTCGTCCGGGGCCTCGGGCGGCGGCGCGGCGGGCGCGTCTTCCTTCTCTTCGGGCGCCGCCGCCCCGCCCGCCCCGGGTGCGTCGGGGGGGGTGGCGGCGGGAAGCGCCGCGCTCCGGGTCCGGGCGTCCTCGGCCGCGGGGCGCGCGTTCCCGGGCGCGTCGGGGGGGGCGGCGGCGGGAAGCGCCGCGCCCTGGGTCCGGGCGTCCTCGGCCGCGAGGTGCGCGTTCTCGGCCTGCTCGACGTCCGACAGGTACATCTGCACGACCCGCCGGGGGTCGCCGGCCATCCGCCGCCGCCCCGCGTCGAGCCACACCGCTTCGTCGCAGAAACGCTCGACCATCGGGAGCGCGTGGGTCACGAACAGGATCGTCTTGCCCCGGCGCCTGAACTCGGCGAGCTTGTCGAGGCACTTCAGGCTGAAGCTCTCGTCGCCCACCGCCAGCACTTCGTCCACGAGCAGGATCTCGGGGTCGACGTGCACGGCGACCGCGAACCCGAGGCGCATGTACATGCCGGAGGAGTAGGTCTTGACCGGCGCGTCGATGAAGTCTTCGAGCTCGGCGAACTCGACGATCTCGGCGAACCGCCGGTCGATCTGGCGGCGGGACAGGCCCAGCATGACGCCGTTGATGAACACGTTCTCGCGGCCGCTGATCTCGGGGTGGAAACCCGCGCCCAGCTCGATCAGGGCCGAGACCCGCCCGCGGACGCCCACGTGGCCGCTCGTCGGCCGGGTGATGCCCGCGACCAGCTTCAGCAGGGTGCTCTTGCCCGACCCGTTGCGGCCGATGACGCCGCAGGCGGCGCCCGCTTCGACCGACAACGACACGCCGTCCAGCGCCCGGAACGCCTGGTCCGGGCGCAGGTGCCGGACCAGGCTGCCGGTCAGCAGCGCGCTCTTCAGGGTCGCGAACCGCCGCTGGCGCCCGTGCCGGCGGTACACCTTCGAGACGCCCTCGAGGGTTATCGCGGACACCCTACACTTCCTCCGCGAACGAGTCGCGCAGCCGATCGAAGAACCAGTAGCCGCCCAGGAACAGCGCGCCGCTGCCGGCGGCCAACGCGAGCAGCCGCTTCCAGTGGCCGAACGGTCCTTCGTGGAAGAGGATCTCCTGATACGAGATCGCGAGGTGCGCGAACGGGTTCAGGTCCATCACCGCCCTGGCGCCCGGCGGCACCGACGACGTGTCGTAGAGGATCGGGGTGGCGAAGAACCAGAGGGTCAGTCCGTTCGCCAGCAGGTCCTTGACGTCGCGGAAATGGACCGTCAGCGCGGCCAGGATCATGGCCAGGCCGAGGGTGAGGCAGAGCTGGACGGCCACCACCGCCGGAAACCAGATCAGGTCGGCGAGCCGCGGCGGCACGTCGTGGTAGACGAGGAATCCGAACAGGATCGGCAGGCCGAGGACGAAGTGGCACAGGTTCGACACCACCGTCACCACCGGGAGGATCTCGACGGGGAACACGACCTTCTTGATGAGGTTGCCGTTGACGATGAGGACGTTGGCGCTCTCGTTGAGCGACGACGAGAACCAGATCCAGGGCAGGAGACCGCAGAACAGGAAGACCGCGTAGGGCTCCAGGCCGGCGAGGTCGCCGCGGCGGATGATGGACGTGAAGACGAACGAATAGACGAGCAGGAGCAGGAGCGGGTTGACGAATGACCAGAAGAACCCGAGCACCGACCCGCGGTAGCGGGCCTTGAGTTCCCGGGCCACCAGGATCCGGACGAGACCCCGATAGCGGAACAGCCGGACGAGGTTAGCGAGCATCGAACTCGATCACGACCGCGGTCGCGTTGTCGGGTCCTCCTCCCTCGTTGGTTTCCTCGACGAGTACGCCGCACAGGTCGTCGAGGCCGGCGTCCCGGCCCAGGAGCTCGCCGATCCGGTCGTCGCTGAGCACCGAGAAGATGCCGTCCGTGCACAGCAGGACCCGGTCGCCCGGCTCCAGCCGCAATTCCTGGATCTCGACGTCGAGATCGGCGGCCCCCGCCAGCGCCCGCGTCACGACGTTCCGCCAGGGGTGCCGCCGCGCCGCCGCCGCGCTCAACGCGCCCGCCTGAATCTGTTCCTCCACCCAGGAGTGATCGCGGGTCAGCCGTGCGATCCGCCCCTGCCGCAGCAGATAGGCCCGGCTGTCGCCGACGTGGGCCAGCGTGACGGCGTCTCCGTCGACCAGCATCGCCACCGCGGTGGTCGCCATGCCCCGCAGTTCCCGCGACGAGGCGATCCGCGCCGCGAGCCGGTCGTTGGCCACGCTGAACCCCGCCCGCAGACGGTTCGCGTCGACGCTCTCCCGGGCGTCGAACGGAACCGGCCACGTCTGGTCGGGCGACACCGTGACGGTGGCTTCGACGAACGCCGCGATGCCCTCGACGGCGACCTGCGAGGCGACCTCCCCGGCGGCGTGCCCTCCCATGCCGTCGGCGACGACGAACAGCCCCAGGTCGTCCCGCACCAGCAGGTTGTCTTCGTTCGTCGACCGCCGCAGGCCCTTGTCGGTGGCCGAACCGGAGGAGGCGGGCATGACGTCCTGTCCATTCCCACGGCGTAATCGCCCGTTGCGGCGGCCAGGAACCGCGCCCGGAGATACGGGGCGCCGCCCCGCGGGGGCGCGGCGCCCGGCTAGCGCGGCCCTCTTCGCGAGGCCACCTGAAGCCGGACCAGCGACTTCAGCAGGGACAGCCGGGCCCGCTCGTAGTCCAGCTCGACCGCCGGCCGGGCGAGCCGCTCCCGCGCCCGCTGTACGGCGGCCTCGGCCCGGGTCACGTCGATCTCGCCGCTCGGCTCGGCGATCTGCGCGAGCACCGTGACGCGGTCGGGCAGGACCTCGGCGAACCCGAACGACACCGCGACGTACGACGTCTCGCCGCCCCTGCGATACTCGATCTCGCCGACCGCGAGGGGGGTCAGCAGGGGCGTATGGCCGGGCAGGACGCCGAACGACCCCTCGGCTCCCGGCACCCGCACCTCGTCGATCTCCCCGTGGGCGATCGAACGTTCCGGGGTGACGATCTCCAGCGTCAGATGATCGGGAATGGCCACTACGCCGCCTCGCTCTTCATCCGCTCCGCCTTCTCGACCGCTTCCTCGATGCCGCCCACCAGCAGGAACGCCTGCTCCGGCAGCTCGTCGTGCTTGCCCTCGACGATCTCCTTGAACCCGCGGATCGTGTCGGCGATCGGCACGTACTTGCCTTCGAGGCCCGTGAACTGCGAGGCGACGAAGAACGGCTGCGACAGGAACCGCTCGATGCGCCGCGCGCGCGCCACCGCCAGCTTGTCTTCCTCCGACAGCTCGTCGATGCCGAGGATGGCGATGATGTCCTGCAGGTCCTTGTAGCGCTGCAGCACCTGCTTGACGTCGCGCGCCACGTTGTAGTGTTCCTCGCCGATGACGTTGGGGTCGAGGATGCGCGACGTCGACGCCAGGGGGTCGACGGCCGGATAGATGCCCTTCTCGACGATGGCCCGCGACAGGTTGGTGGTGGCGTCGAGGTGCGCGAACGTGGTGGCGGGAGCCGGGTCGGTGTAGTCGTCGGCGGGCACGTAGATCGCCTGCACCGAGGTGATCGACCCCCGGGTGGTCGACGTGATCCGCTCCTGCAGCGCCCCCATCTCGGTGGCCAGGGTCGGCTGATAGCCGACCGCGGAGGGCATCCGGCCGAGCAGGGCCGACACCTCCGACCCGGCCTGGGTGAACCGGAAGATGTTGTCGATGAAGAGCAGCACGTCCTTGCCCTCGGCGTCGCGGAAGTACTCGGCGACCGTCAGCGCCGACAGCCCGACCCGCTGGCGCGCGCCCGGCGGCTCGGTCATCTGCCCGTAGATCAGCGCGGCCCGCGACTTCTCGCGGTCCTCGACGTTGACGACCCCGCTCTCCTGCATCTCCAGCCAGAGGTCGTTCCCTTCGCGCGTGCGCTCGCCGACCCCCCCGAACACCGACACGCCGCCGTGCTTCAGGGCGATGTTGTTGATGAGCTCCATGATGATGACGGTCTTGCCGACCCCCGCTCCCCCGAACAGGCCGATCTTGCCGCCGCGCAGATACGGCTCGAGCAGGTCGATGACCTTGATGCCGGTCTCGAACATCTGGAGCTCGGTCGACTGGTCGTTCAGCTTCGGCGCCGGCCGGTGAATGGGCCACCGTTCCTTCGTCGCCACCGGGCGGTCGGGGAAGTCGACCGGCTCGCCGAGCACGTTGAGCACCCGGCCCAGGGCCTCCGGCCCCACCGGCACCGAGATCGGCTGGCCCAGGTCGACCGCGTCCATGCCGCGCTGCATGCCGTCGGTCGGCTTCATGGCGACGGCCCGGACCCGGTTCTCCCCGAGATGCTGCGCGACCTCGGCGATGACGTCGATGGACACTCCGCTCGCATCCGACCGGACCTGCAGTGCGTTGTAGATGGCGGGCAGCCGGTCCGGGAACTCGACGTCGATGACCGGTCCGATGATCTGCACGACCTTGCCGGTGTTCTGCGCCGCCGCTGTATCGTTCGCCATGTCTGGAAACGTCCTCCGATGTCCTGTGCAGCCCGTAGTGAAACGCCCGCTGCATTCGAGCGGTTACAAGGCCTCGGCGCCGGACACCACCTCGATGATCTCCCGGGTGATCGTGGCCTGACGGACCTTGTTCATGTAGAGCGTCAGGTCTTCGATCAGCTCCGTCGCGTTGTTGCTGGCCGCGTCCATGGCCGTCAACCGGGCCGCGTGCTCGGCCGCCGCCGACTCCAGCAGCGCCCGCCAGAACTGGATCTCGACGTGGCGCGGAAGCAGGGTGTCGAAGATGGCCGCCGGCGCCGGCTCGTAGAGGTAGTCCGGCAGGCGTTCGCCGTCGCCGTCCGCGGGCTCCGGATGCGGGATCGGCAGCACCTGGTCCACCACCACCCGCTGCTGCAGAACGCTCTTGAACTCGTTGTAGACGAGCTGGACGCCGTCCACTTCGTCCCGGGTGAAGGCGTCCATCGCCTCGCGGGCGATCGCCTGGGCATGACCGTACTGCAACTGCGAGAAGACGTTGACGAGCTCGAAACGCACGTCGAAGCCGCGTCTCGCGAAGAAGTCGCGGCCCTTGCGGCCGACCAGTCCCAGCGCGGCGCCCGGCCCGGCGCTCGCGGCGATGGCGCCGCCGGCCTCCTTGATGACGTTGGTGTTGAACCCCCCGCACAGCCCCTTGTCCGCGGTGACCACCACCAGCAGCGTGGGGCGCGGGGGGGCGTCCGCCTCGCGGCGGGCGAGCAGCGGGTGCGCGCCGGTGTCGACGTGGGCGGCGAGACCGCCGAGCACGCGCTGCATCTGGACCGCGAACGGCCGGGCGCCCAGGATGCGGTCCTGCGCCTTGCGCAGCCGGGAGGCGGCTATCGCCTTCATGGCCTTGGTGATCTGCTGCGTCGACTTGACCGCGCGAATACGTCTGCGAAGGTCGAGAAGAGAAGGCACTGGATGCTGCTCTCGGGCCGGGGGCGAGGGACGCTCGCTCTCCGGCGTCAGGCCGCGGCGGTCTTGCGCGCGGCGAGGAACTGCTCGGTGAACTCCCCGAGGGCGGCGACGATGCGCGACTTCAGGTCGTCGTCGATCGCCGCGCGCTCCGCGAGATCGGCGAAGAGCGCCGGATGGTGCGCCTCGACGAACCGATACAGCTCGGTCTCGTACTGTCCGACGTCGCCTTCGTCGACCGCGTCGAGATGGCCGTTGGTGCCGGCGTACACGATGAGCACCTGACGCTCGACCGGCAGCGGCGCGTACTGGCCCTGCTTCAGGACCTCGACCAGCCGCCGGCCGCGGTTGAGCTGGTCCTGGGTCGCCTTGTCCAGATCGCTGGCGAACTGGGCGAACGCCGCCAGCTCCCGGAACTGCGCCAGGTCGAGCCGCAGCGTGCCGGCCACCTGGCGCATCGCCTTCACCTGCGCCGACCCGCCGACCCGGGACACCGAGTTGCCCACGTTGATCGCCGGGCGCACGCCCTGGTGGAAGAGGTCCGACTCCAGGAAGATCTGCCCGTCGGTGATCGAGATGACGTTCGTCGGAATGTAGGCGGACAGGTCGCCGGCCTGGGTCTCGATGACCGGGAGGGCCGTCAGCGAGCCGGCGCCGAGCTCGTCCCGCATCATCGCGGCCCGCTCCAGCAGGCGGGAATGCAGGTAGAACACGTCGCCCGGATACGCTTCGCGGCCCGGCGGGCGTCGCAGCAGCAGCGATATCTCCCGGTAGGCCTGGGCGTGCTTCGACAGATCGTCGTAGATGCAGAGCGCGTGCCTGCCGTTGTCGCGGAAGTGCTCGCCCATCGCGCACGCCGCATAGGGGCTGAGGAAGAGCAGCGGGGCGGGGTCGGCGGCGGCCGCCGCGACCACGATGGTGAACTCCAGGGCGCCGGCGTCCTCCAGGGTCTTGACGACCTGGGCGATCGTGGACTGCTTCTGGCCGATGGCGTTGTAGATGCAGACGACGTCCTGGCCGCGCTGGTTCAGGATGGTGTCCACGGCGACCGCGGTCTTGCCGGTCTGCCGGTCGCCGATGATCAGTTCGCGCTGGCCGCGGCCGATCGGCACCATCGTGTCGATGGCCTTGAGTCCGGTCTGGAGCGGCCGCTTCACGGGCTGGCGGTCGACCACGCCCGGGGCGATCCGCTCGACCGGGGCGTGGTCGGAAGCCGCGATGGGCCCCTTTCCGTCCACCGGCTGGCCGAGGGCGTCGACCACCCGGCCGAGCAGCGCTTCGCCCACCGGCACGGAGATGATGCGCCCGGTGCGCTTGACGACGTCCCCTTCCTTGATCTCGGTGCTCTCCCCGAGCAGCACCGCGCCGATCCCCTGCTCTTCGAGGTTGAGGGCCATGCCGAAGATCCCGTGCGGGAACTCGAGCATCTCGGTGGCCATGACCTGCTCGATGCCGTCGATCTGGGCGATGCCGTCTCCGACCGACACCACGGTGCCGACCTCCGCCACGTCGACGTCGACGTCGTAGCTTCCGATCTGCTCGCGAATGATCTTCGTTATCTCGTCCGCCTTGATGGTCATTGCAGAAACTCTCGTCCTGATGGGGCGGGTCCAGGTCTCCGCCCGCGCGCCGCCGTGTTCCCGACGCGCTCGCGGCGGCGCTCCGCGGTCTCGCCGCCGGCTCCCGGGCGGAGCGCCCGGGTGGGAACGGCTTCCTTCATCGATCGAGGAGGGTCTGGCGCATCCGTTCGAGGTGCCGGGCGATGCTGCCGTCGTACACCGTCGAGCCGATCCGCGCGACCACCCCGCCCAGAATTTCGGGGTCGACCACCTTGGTCATGCGGACGTCGCCGGCCCCCGCGCCGGCGAGCCGCTCCCGCAGGGCGGCGTCCTGCTCCGGGCTGAGCGGCTGCGCGGTGGTGACCTGCGCATCGACGACCCCGAGGTGCTCGAACACGCGGGCGCGGTAGAACCGCACCACGTCCGGCAGCAGCGCCAGACGCCCGCGGTCGGCGAGCGTCGTCAGCAACCGCGTGACGGTCGGCGAGACGTCGCGGAACCGGTCCCGCAGATCGTGGATGATGGCGCGCTTCGTCGGCGCCCGCACCGCCGCGGCGAAGAGCACCCGCCTCAACTGCTCGTGTCCGGCGACGAGCCGGGCGAACGCGTCCAGGTCCGATTCCGCGGTTCGGAGGCCGCCGTTCTTCAGATTGACGTCGAAGAGTGCGCGGGCGTAGCGCATCGCCGCCGTGCGATTCGTCATTGTGGTCGGGGGGCCGGCTCGAAACGGGCCGCGGGCATCCGCGCCGTCCGCGCATCCGCCGGCGAAACCGCCTGATCGGCCTGCATGAACTTGCGTGATGCGGAATCCGCGCTGCCTCGATTGCCGGAACCGGCCGTCGCGGCCCTCGTCGAATGCGGCCCGACGGCCCGGGGGACCAACGCGCTCAAGCTCGGCTCTGAACGCGCAAACGACCCATTCTACCATTCCCGCGGCCGCGGGCAACACCGCGGTCGTGCGCAGGCGCACGACAGGAAAACGAGACGCCGCCGCCGGGGGCGCCGGCGCGGCGGGTTCTCGCGGCGTCCGTACCCGTTCGGAGGGCCTGGAGGCCGGGAACGGCGCCGTAATCGACGACCGGACAGCGGTGGTGGTCGGCCTGCTGCGTCAGTCGTTCCCGCGATGGACCGACCTCCCAGGCGAACGGGCGCCGACGGGCGCTCGTCTCACGAAGCTGACGCGCATCCGCCGCGCGCTCGCGCGACGCGCCGTTCGCGGCCCGGTTGCCAACGGCTCCGCGGGCGGCATACACTGGGCAACGAGGGTGCGCGGACGCCGCCTTCCGGCGCGCTGCCCGCCCTCGTCCGGCGGCGCGCGGCTCGGCGTCGGCCGAGTCCGGCCTTTTGCGGAGAGGTACCGAAGTGGTCGTAACGGGGGCGCCTCGAAAGCGTCTTGTCGGGTAACCGGCACGTGGGTTCGAATCCCACCCTCTCCGCCACTCTGTCCTTGCGGGTCGTTGCGACGACGTCGCGTGTGACGTCCGGGGCTTCGGGAGCCGCGCCGGCCGGCGCGCCGGCGGCCGGCGGTTCCCGCCGCCGGGGGAGCGGCCGGCCCGAACCGCGTCCCGGCCGGTAATTCCCCGCGCCGCCGGGCGCGTCCCCGCCCGCCGAGAGAGCGACCGCATGGCTTCCCACGGCACGCCCGTCCGGATCCGCACCACCGCGGCGCGCGGCGCTTCCAGCGCCCTCCGCGTCGGGGTTCCGCCCTACGAGCGCCCGCGGTTCGACGACGTCGGCTTCCTGACCGCGATGACCCTGACGCTGCTCGGCAACTACCAGCAGACGGGGCACTTCGGGGGGCCGCTGGCGTACACGCCGTACAACGTCGCCCTCCATCTCGCGGGGCCGGAGAACGGGGGCCTGTGCTACGACTACCGCCGCCCGAAGCACCCCTTCGGCGACAAGCTGCTGCTCGCGGGCGGCCACAACGTCCCGACCCTGTACGCCCTGTGGATCGTCATGGGCGAGGCGATGGCCCGGCGTCACGCGGCGACCGGCGACGACCGCTACCGGGTCGACCCCGACGTCGCCATGCTGTCCATCGACTGCCTGGGCTTCCGCCGCGGGGCGGGGGCGCTGCGGACGCTGCTCGCCGACGCCGGCGTCGCCGGCGACCCGCTGTTCGCCCAGGCCGGCCTGCGCGGCATCCGCTCGCTGGCCGGACATTCCGAGACCACCGACCTCATCAACGACGTCAACGGCGGTCCGTCGGGCATCGGCGTCGCCACCGCCGCCGGCAAGGCCGCGTTCTGGGACTTCATGGGGGCGGGGGCGTCCCCGAAGGTGGTGGCCCTGGAGGGCGAGTTCGCGATGACCGCGGGGCACGCGCAGGAGATGAAGACCCAGGCCGTCGCCCAGCAGGTCGGCAAGCGGCTGCGCATCCTGCTCTCGTACAACAACGCGGGCATCGACGACGCGCTGGTCGGCGGCGTGGTGTCCGCGTCGATGGACGGCTACGAGATCGCCGACCAGTGGTCCGCGTACGGGTGGAACGTGTTGGCGCTGGACGACGGCAACGACTACGACCACGTGCTGGCGGCCCTGCGGACGATGGAGGAATGGGACCCGGCCGACCGGCGCCCGATGATCGTCGTCGGCCGCACCACGAAGGGGTGGTGGCCGGCCGCGCGCGGCGGCGCCATCCCCGGCTTCGGCCCGCAGGTGGTGGGGTACCCCAGCCATCCCTACGCGATGAAGATGAACTCGCCGTACTTCGTCGCCCTCGCCGAGACCTTCGAGCGGCGCTACGGCGTCGTCTTCCAGGGCATCCGCGACGGCGCGGTGACCGACCCGGCCGAGCGGTTGCGGCAGTTCAAGACCAACGTCGACGTGGTCCTTTCGGTGCTCGACCGGGACGGCCTCGGCGACTGGCTGACCGACCGGATGGTCGACGTCGGCGACCGCGTGCGCGGCGACGCGAAGCTCCGCTTCGACGTGACCGCCGACCCGTTCCGCGACGACCGGCTGCGCGTCGACCGCCTGCCGGTCGAGCCGCAGACGGTGACCGCGCGCCGGAACGGCGAGGCGCAGGAGATCGGCATCGAGCTGTTCAAGCCGCCGGGCCGCATGGCCGGCACCCGGCGGGCGATCTCCGAGGTCATCAAGTGGATGAACCACGTCACCGGCAACCGCTTCATCACCCTGTCGGCTGACCTTTCCAACTCGATCAACGTCGAGAACGGGTCGCTGACCGGGCACTACGACCCGCGGTCCAACCAGGCCGGCACGCGGCTCAAGGCCGCGATCCAGGAGGCGGGCAACGCCTCGACGGCCGTGGGCCTCGTCGGCCAGAGCGCCTCCCTCGACCCCGCCGTCCACTGCGGCGTCTGGGCCCTGAGCGGCAGCTACGGCGCCTTCACGCCGCTCATGTACCTGCCGGCGCGCATCTGGAGCCAGCAGAACCAGGACAGTCCGTTCCGGGTCGGGGTGCTCAACATCCTCGCCGGCCACTCGGGGCCGGAGACGGCGGCCGACGCGCGCACCCATTTCGGCATCTTCGCGCCGCAGGTGTGGAAGCTGTTCCCCCGCGGGCAGGTCATCACCCTCAGCTTCTGGGACTACAACGACGTGGCGCCGGGCTATTTCGCGGCGGCCGAGATTGCGGCCCGCGACCCGCGGGTGGGGGTGATCGTGCTCGAAGTGGCGAGGCCCGACCTCCCGGTGGCCGACCGCTCGACCTTCGCCGACTCCGATCCGCGGGCCGCCGCCAGGGGGTTCTACGTGGTGCGCGACTTCGCCCCCGGCCGGCCCCGGCACGGCTACGTGCTGGCCCAGGGGGCCAGCTCGACCTTCAATCTGGTGCAGGCGCTGCCGGATCTGGAGGCGCGGGGCGTCAACGTGAAGGTCGTCGCGGCCGTCAGCGAGGAGCTGTTCGACCGCCAGCCGCCCGCCTACCGCGACGCGGTGCTGCCGCCCGGGGCCCGGTACGACCTCATGGTGGTGACCACGGGCACCCGGCGCCAGTGGCCGCTCCGCGACCCGGGGCCGCTGACGGACGAGTACTCCCTGGTCTCCGACTGGCACGACCGCTGGCTGACCGGCGGCCTGGAGCCCGACGTGATCGCCGAGGCGCATCTCGACCGGGCCTCCGTCGTCGCCGGGGTGGTCCGGTTCGCCGAAGAGCGCGCCGAGCGTCTCGCCCGGCAGCGGAGCGCGCTGGCCGCCCTGTGACGGGCCGGCGAGCGCGGCTCCGGTTCACTGGCGCCGGTAGACCAGCGTCGTGTCGAGGTCGCCGCGCGGGGTCGACCGGGTCGTTTCGACGGTCATCGTCCCCCCGTCGGCGCTCAGCGTGCGCCGCTCGGTGAACTCCAGCGAGAAGTCGCCGCGCGGGGTGCTCACCGCCTGCGTGCCCTCGGTGACGAGAGCGGCGCCGTCCCAGCGCGACCGGCTCGTCTGCTCGCCCCGCGGGCCCGGGTTGCTGCTCTCTTCGCCGTCGAGGCGGTAGGTCGCGGCGCGGCTGCCGCGGTCCGTCCGCTGCTCGACGATCAGCATCGCCGGGGTCTGCACGATGACCAGCGTCGCGGCGCCGCCGCCGGGCCCCTGCCCGCCGCCGCCCCGCGGTCTCCCTCCCCCGCCGAACCGCCGGCCGCCCCCGAAGTCGGGCAGTTCGCTGGCGTCGGCGTCGAGCCGCCACGTGCCCGAGAAGTCGGCCTCCTGGGCCGCGGCCGGGGCCGCGAGGGCCGCCGCCGCGAGCAGGGCGAGAGGAACGAAGGCGATACGCAGTCTTCTCATCGATGGTCTCCGATGGTCTCCCTGGAACAGGACGTCTTGCCGTCGCGCGCGCCGCGCCGGTCTCGAACCGTCCGTCGATGACTCGGACCCCCGGAACGGCCGTCGTATTCCCGTCCCCCTCGTCAGCCCTGCCGTCGCACCGAACGGCCGATGCGCCAGTCGGGCAGGGAACCCGCGTATTTTACCCTTGACAGCGCCGATCGGTTCTCCCATAATCGCGGCGGGTACGCGGTCACGCCCATCCCTCCAACGTGTCGGCTTTTCCCAGGGCCGATGAAAGCAATGCGTGTGCGTTGTCCGCCGTCGGCGGCGGGACAGTGCTTCATGGGGCAGTCCGAAGAGAGCGTTTCGCGGCGGATCGGGCGCGGCGCCGCCGTCCCGTCCAGTGACGCGGTCGCCGCCCGGTGAAGGCGGCCGCGGTGCGGTGCGGTGGTCGTCGACGACGCCGGCCGAGGGGCGGACTCGTCCGCGGAGCGAGGCTCGGACTCGTCCGGTGGATTTCGGGAGCAGTCATGGGAACCGTCAAGGAGGGAAAGATGGCGAACCGGACCGGAAGGCGAGCAGGTCTGACCGCGCCGCCGCGCGCGTGGCGCGGGGTCGCGCTGGCGGGCGCGCTGGCCGTGGCGCAACCCGCGGCGGCGTTCGGCGCCGGCGTGGAGACGTATCGGTGGCTCGGCGAACTGGTCGCGCTCGACGCGGGGGCGCGCACCGCCACCGTCACCTCCAGGGTCGTCGCCCCGGCCGGGCTGGACGTCGCCGACCTGCGGCGCGGAGACCCCATCCTGATCACGTGGTCGGGGTCGGACCACGGCGCCCAGGGCGTCGCCGCGGTCGCCGCCGACGACGGGTCGGGCCTGTCGCCGGGCGACCGGTTCCGGCTCCGGGCGCGGTTCGTGGCCGCCGACGCGGCCCGGAGTTCGCTGACGTTCTCGGTCAGCGGTCCCCCCAGCGCGCTCGCGCCGTTGCGGGCGACCACCCCCGGCACCTGGGCGACCCTGACGTCGCCGCATCGGCCCGCGCACGGGCCGGCCGCGGTGGTGACCGCGAGCGCCCACGGCGCGGGGAACGGACAGGGTCCGGCCCCCGGCGACACCTACGACTGGAGCGGCGAGCTGGTGTCGCTCGACGGCGCCGGCCGGTCGTTGACGGTCAGGTCGCGTCTCGTGTCGCCGAACGCGGCCGCCGCGGGGCTCGAACCCGGCGACCCGATCCGCATCACCTGGTCGGGCTACCGCGATCGCGCGTCCGGCGTGCGCGCCGTGGTCCCGGCCGACGACTCGGGGCTGTGGGGCAGCGAGCGGTTCCTGCTCGAGGCCGAGCTCGTCGCCGTCGATTCGCGGTATCTGACCTTTTCGGTCGCGCCCCCGGCCGACGGCGTCGCCGCGCTGCGCGCCCTGACCCCGGGCGCGTGGGCCACCGCCACGTCGCCCCACCAGCCGACGGCCGACGCCGCGGTCGAGGCGGTCGCCGCCTATGCGGCGTCGCCGGCCCCTGCCCCCCTGCCCGCCGACGCGGCCTACCGCTGGCACGGCGAGCTGGTGTCGCTCGACGACGCCGGCGACACCCTGACCGTGCGGTCGCGCCTCGTGTCCGACGCCGCCGCGCGGTCGGCGGCGGGCCTCGAGGCCGGCGACCCGATCGTCATCACCTGGTCGGGCTTCGAGAACCGGACCGACGGCATTCGCGCCGTCGAGCGCGACGCCGGGCTGTGGGGCGGCGGCGGCTTCCTGCTGCAGGCGACGTTCGTCGAGACCGACCCGGCGCGGCGGTACCTGACGTTCTCGGTCGCGCCCCCGGCCGACCGCGTCGCTGCGCTGCGCGCCCTGACCCGCGGGAGCTGGGCCACCCTCACGTCGCGTCACCGCCCCGCGGCCGGCGCGGCCCCGGTGCTGACCGCCGACGCCTACGCGCCCTCGGCGGCGCCGCGGCTGGCGGGGAAGGTTCCCGCCGCCGCCGACACCTACGAGTGGCGGGGCGAGCTGGTGTCGCGCGACGAGGAAGCCGGCGCCCTGACCGTCCGCTCCCGCATCGTCTCGCCGTCGGGGGTGGTCGCGGCCGATCTGGACGCGGGCGACCCCATCGTCATCACCTGGTCCGGGTTCGACGGCCGGGCCGACGGCATCCGCGCCGTGAGGCGCGACGACGGCTCGGGGCTGTGGGGCAGCGACCGCTTCCTGCTGCCGGCGCGGTTCGACGCGGTCGAGGGGCGGTATCTCACCTTCACGGTCGAGCCGCCGGCCGACAGCGCCCCGTTGATGCAGGGGCTCGCCCCCGGCGCGTGGGCCATCGGGACCTCGCCCCACCGGCCGGATTCCGGGCTCGGCGCGGTGACCCTGGTCGACGCCTGGGACCCCGCCCGCCGCGCCCGCCGCTACGTGTGGAACGGGGCGCTGGTGGACCTCGACGAGGCCGCGGCCTCCCTCACCGTATCGGCGCCGGTCGAAGAGCACGTGTTCCGCTACGTCGACCGCTTCGCCGCCGGCGACCAGGTCGTGCTGATCTGGACGCCGGGGACCAGGGGCGCGGACCGGGCCATCCGCTATCTGGAGCCGCGGGAGCAGTCGGTGCTGAAGCACGGCTACGTGCTGCCGGTGGAGTTCGTGTCGGCCGACGAAGACCGCCGCCGCATCACCTTCACCACCCCGATACCCGCGCGCGCCGTGGGCGCTCTCGCCGACGCCGAGCCGGGCGACTGGATCAGCGCGACCGCGCTGTTCGACCAGTCCTACGAGCACGCCGCGATCATCGCCCTGGAGGTGGACGGCAACTACGTCGAGTAGGCCGCCCGATCGGCCCGGACGCGGAAAGATGGACCCCGCGCAGCGGACCCCGCTGCGCGGGGTCTTTTTGCGCGGCGTCTTTCCGCATGCGCCGTCGCTTCCCGCATCCGCACGTGCGCCGCTGGCCATGCGAGAATGCCCCGGATGTTCGCGGATTCCGACGCCTTCCACGAACGGCCGATCCTCAACTCGCCGTACGAGCGGCCGGGCCGCCACTGGGAGCTCGACGCGGACAACCGGCCGACCAACCGCGTCGTCGACGGGCGGCGGCCCTCGGCGTACGTCTCGCCGATCCCCGCGCCCCGGAAACGCCGCGCCCGGCAGCTCGCGCTGGTCGCCGACGAGACCGCGGCGGCGGTCGGGACCGCGGACCAGCAGTACGACCTGACGGCGTTCGTCAACGGCCTGCGGCGCGCCGTCGACGGCTGGCGGGCGGCGCCGGAGAGCGCGTGGCGGGTCACGCCCGAAACCGCGCGCCTGCTGCGGCACTGGCGGCGCCACGCCTTCGGCGGCGTCCGCCCGTTCTTCTGCCAGGTCGAGGCGGCCGAGACGGTGATCTGGCTGACCGAGGTCGCGCCGAAGATCGGCCGGGAGGGACGCGGCTACCTCGAGCACCTGGCGAACGCGAACGCCGGGGCGGCGGCGGAGCCGTCAGCCGCCCTGGACCGGGTGGCCCTGAAGCTCGCGACCGGCGCCGGCAAGACCACCGTCATGGCCCTGCTCATCGCGTGGCAGACCGTCAACGCGGTCCGGCGCCCGGCCAGCCCGCGCTTCACGCGGGGGTTCCTGGTGGTCGCGCCCGGCGTGACCATCCGCGAACGCCTGCGCGTGCTCCAGCCCCACGACCCCGACAGCTACTACGCGAGCCGCGAGCTGGTCCCGCCCGACATGCTCCGCGACCTCGAGCGGGCGAAGATCGTCGTCACCAACTACCACGCGTTCCAGCGGCGCGAGACGCTGGCCGTCTCCGCCGTCGGCCGCGCCCTGCTCCAGGGCCAGGGCGCCCCGCTGCGCACGCGGGAGACCGAGGGCCGGATGCTGCAGCGGGTCCTGCCCGAGCTGATGGGCCTGAAGCGGATCTGGGTGCTCAACGACGAAGCCCACCACTGCTACCGCGAGAGGCCGGCCGAGTCGGTCGAGGGCGCGCTGCGGGGCGACGAGTGGCAGGAGGCGCAGAAGAACCGCGAGGCCGCGCGCATCTGGATGTCGGGCCTCGAAGCGGTGCGGCGCCGGCTCGGCCTGCAGCGGGTCGTCGACCTGTCGGCGACGCCGTTCTTCCTGCGCGGGTCGGGCTATGCCGAGGGGACGCTGTTCCCGTGGACCGCGAGCGACTTCTCGCTGCTCGACGCCATCGAGTGCGGCATCGTCAAGCTGCCGCGCGTGCCGGTGGCCGACAACGTCCCCGGCGCCGAGATGCCCCAGTTCCGCGAGCTGTGGAAGCACGTCGGCAGGCAGATGCCGAAGAAGGGCCGCGGGGCGGGCGCGGCCGATCCGCTGCGCCTGCCGACGAAGCTGGTGACCGCCCTCGAGGCGCTGTACGGCCACTACGCGCGGACCTTCGACGCGTGGCGGGAGGCGGGCATCCGCGTCCCCCCTGCTTCATCATCGTTTGCAACAACACCGCCACGTCGAAGCTGGTCTACGACTACGTCTCCGGGTTCCACCGCCGGCGCGAGGACGGCTCGACCAGCCTGGAGCAGGGCCGCCTGCCGCTCTTCCGCAACTTCGACGAGCACGGCCGCCCCTGCCCCCGACCCCGGACGCTGCTGATCGACAGCGAGCAGCTCGACTCGGGCGAGGCGCTCGACCGGGGGTTCCGCGCCGCGGCGGCCGACGAGATCGAACGCTTCCGGCGCGAGATCGTCGCGCGCACCGGCGACCGGCGGCAGGCCGACCGGCTCACCGACGAAGACCTGCTGCGCGAGGTGGTCAACACCGTCGGCGTCGAGGGCCGCCTGGGCGGGCGGACCCGCTGCGTGGTGTCGGTCTCGATGCTCAGCGAGGGCTGGGACGCGCGCACCGTCACCCACGTCCTGGCAGCCCGTGGTGAAACGCCCCGCTGCATTCGAGCGGCGCTGCATCCCGCCTGACTGCGTTGTTCGGCGGTTGAATATGCCCAATATGCGCCCTTCTCACGCCTTGTCAGGCGGGCGCATCGCCGCTCTCGGTGCGACGCGGGGGTTCCACCACGGGCTGCTGGGCGTGCGGGCGTTCGGCACGCAGCTTCTCTGCGAACAGATCGTCGGCCGCGCGCTACGCCGGCAGTCGTACGAAGTCAACGGCGAGACCGGCCTGTTCGACGTGGAGTACGCCGACGTGCTCGGCATCCCGTTCGACTTCACCGCCAAGCCGGTGGTGGCCCCGCCCCTGCCGCCGCGCGAGACGGTCATGGTGCGGGCGGTGACGCCGGACCGCGACGCGTGCGAAATCCGCTTCCCGCGCGTCCAGGGCTACCGCGTGGAGCTCCCCGACGACCGGCTGACGGCCCGCTTCGAAGACGACTCCACCCTGGTGCTCACCCCCGAGCTGGTCGGCCCCGCCGTCACCCGCAACGAGGGGATCGTCGGCGAGGGGATCGACCTGACGCTGGTCCGCGCCGGCGCCGTGCGGCGCGCCACGCTGCTCTACCACCTGACCCGCCATCTGCTGCTGACCGAGTGGCGCGACCCGAACCAGGAGCCCCGGCTGTACCTGTTCGGCCAGCTCAAGCGCATCGCCCGGCAGTGGCTCGACGCGCATCTGGTCTGCGAAGGGGGCACGCGCCCGGCGCAACTGCTGTACGCCGAGCTGGCCGACCACGCCTGCCGGCGCATCACCGACGGCATCGTCGAGCGGCATCGGGAGACCCGCCCGATCCAGGCGATGCTCGACCCCTACAACCCCGAGGGGTCCACGCGGCACGTGCGGTTCGCCACGTCGAAGCAGACCCGCTGGCAAACCGACGCCCGGCGCTGCCACGTCGACTGGGCCGTCTGCGACAGCGACTGGGAGGCGGAGTTCTGCCGCGTCGCCGAGGCGCACCCGCGGGTGCGGGCGTACGTCAAGAACCACAACCTCGGGCTGGAGGTCCCCTACCGCCGCGGCGCCGAGCACCGGCGCTACCTGCCCGACTTCGTCCTGCTCGTCGACGACGGGCGCGGCCCCGACGACCTCCTGCGTCTCGTGGTCGAGGTCAAGGGCTACCGCCGCGAGGACGCGAAGGACAAGAAGACGGCGATGGAGACTTACTGGGTCCCGGCCGTCAACCGCCTGGGCGCGTTCGGCCGCTGGACGTTCCGGGAGATGACGTCCGCGTACGCGATGGAGACCGACCTCGACGCCGCCGTCTCCGCCGCCTTCGAGCGGACGTTCGCGTCCCTCCCGAGCCGATAGGCGCGCGCCGCGCGACGGCCCCGTCCGATGCGCCGGGGCGCGGCCTCTTCGCCGGCCCGCGGCGACCGCGGCCCAGCCGCCGCGTGGTGGCCCCGTTCGATGCGCCGGGGCGCGGCGCAGGACCGTCCCTGCTTCAGTCGCTTGATTCTTCGCCAGCCGGACCGCTCCGGCCCGGACGCTTTCCTTCCTGGTCGGGCCGACCGGCGTCGCCCGCGGCCTTCCGGGGGCGCTTCCCACGCAGGATCGCGTCGACGCGGGACGCCGCGTGGGCCGTCATCTCGTTGGCGATCGCCGGAAACAGGGTTTCGGCGCCCGGGTCGGCCTCCCCGCCGTAGTGCGGGTATTGCGCCGGTCCGCCGTAGTCGGACAACGCTTCCAGGGCGTCGCGGGCGGCGACGGCCGGCAGCGCTTCGCCCTGCTGGACGGCGAGGTCGGCCAGCGTGTCCGGATCGTGGTCGAACGGAACCGGCCGCCCGTGCGCCACGAGCAGCGCCTTGAGAGCCTTCTCCGTCGCCGCCTGCGCGCTGTACGCCCGCGGCGCGAAGGGAATCGCCGCGTCGGTGGTGTTCACCACGGTCAGATCTTCCCGAGCTTTGGCAAGCCACGTGTCCGCTTCCTCGCGGCGGAAGCGCAGGGTTCGGACCATTTCGCCGGAGGTTCCTTTCCGTTCGGGCAGCGTGCTCCACGCGGGAGCGCCCGTCGTCTCGCGGGCGCCACGGGCCCAGGCGACGACCCCGTCCCGCAACGCGGGGCCGTACACCATGCTCAGGCATCGACGCTGCTCGTCGAGCATACGCGGCGTGCCGGCGACGACGTCGACCGGCCGCCGGTTGGCGGCCAGCGCGGCGCGGACGGCGGCGCGGAGCGCGCGCAGGTCGTCGGTGCGCTTGACGACCAGCAGATCGACGTCGCTGTCGGCGGTCATCGTCCCGCGGGCGGCGGAGCCGAACACGATGATGCGGTCCGGATCGACGGCCGCGGCGATGGCGTCGAGGACGGGCCGCAGTTCGGTCTCGTCCGGGCGGCCGTCGATGACCGTCCAGGCGTCCGGGGGGCCGTGGACGTGACGCGCGGTTCGGTCAGGCATGGCGGAATCACACCGTCTTCCGCATCGTACCCGATGATCGGCGGCGGCGCGGCGCGGAACCGTGGATTCCTCGCGGCCGGCGCGGAGCCGTCACCATGCCCCGAATCGCAGGCAACGTTCCCTGCCGCGTCGGTTTGGTGCGTCCGTCGTCTCGGTGGTGACGAGCCGGACGATCGAGGATCGCAGGCAACGTTCTGCCGCGTCGGTTTTGGTGCGAGACGGAGGCCGGCATATGATTCGAGGTATGCGGAAGTCCCGGGACGAACCGGAAGCAGTGCGCCGCGTACGGTTGTTCAGGAGCGGGCGCAGTCAGGCGGTGCGCATTCCCCGCGACTTCGAGATCGACGGCGCGGAAGCCGTCATCTGGCGCGACGGGGACCGCTTGGTCATCGAACCGGTCGGGAAGGGCCGCCTGCTCGACCTGCTCGCGCGTCTGCCGCCGCTACCCGACGAGTTCCCTGACGTGGACGATACGCTGGAACCGCTCGACCCGGCCGACGAGCTTGGTTTCGGGAACAGAGAGGAGCCGGAGATCCGGAACCGGAACGCGCCGGACGCCCGCGCCGTCCGACGCAATCGGACGGTGCTCGGCTCCGGCCGAGGTTCGGTGATCGTCAGGACGAGTCTGGTGGACCCTCTGATCCCGCCCGGCGACTGGGATGATGCCGGGCCAGAGTGAGGGATGACGACCATGCCTGCCAGAACAACCTACAAGGACCAGCTCGTTCGCACGGTAGCCGCGCCGTTGCGCGACCCGGAATGCGAGGTTGCTGCGCGGGCTACGTTGCGCGAACGGTTCGGCGCCGCGTCCGGTCGCGGCTTCAAGGCTCTGCTCGCGGCCTGCCCGCTGGAGGGCGTCGACCTCATTCGGCCCCGTGACGTCGCGCGGGACGTGGAGTTGTGAAGTTCCTCCTGGACACGTCGATTACATCCGACGGAGACAAGCATGCCTGACTGCCCGGTCTGCGGCGCCGATCGGAGCCGTGACGATCTGGTCGACGACGTCTTTCGCGTCGGCGACCGCTACGTGCTGGTCGGCCGCATTCCGGCGCGTGTCTGCGTCCGGTGCGGAGAGCAGTCGCTCAGCCGCGAAACCGCGGAGCGGGTCCGGCGGATGGCGCATGGCGACGCGGCGCCGGTTCGGTCCGTTCCGCTGACGGTCTTCGAGTTCACGCAAGGCGGGGCGGCCTGATGCCCCGGACACCGATGGTCGCCGGAGCGCATGAAACTGCCACGGGCCGGACGAGCGATGCTGGAAGAACATGATCGCATCGTGCTCACGGAGGACGTTCCCGGCCTGCGCCTGAAGGCGGGAGACGTCGGCACAATCGTGCACGTCTATCGCGACGGCCGGGCCTTCGAGGTGGAGTTTCTGACCCTTGACGGCGGCACGGCGGCGGTGGCCACGGTTCCGGCGGCGCGGCTCCGTCCCGTGGCCGCCACGGATTCCGACCCACGCGCGGGTAACCGGTGACAGCCGCGACGAACGCCGCGCCCGGACGGCCCCGCTCGGACAGGGCCTATAATGCGGCCATGAAGATAGCCAACGTCGCGGAGTTCAAGAACCACTTGAGCGAGTACCTCGCCGCCGTCCAGAACGGAGAGGAGCTGGAGATCCGGAAACGGAACACGCCTCTCGCCCGCGTAGTCCCGATCCCGGCCCATCAACGCAACCGGACGGTACTCGGCTCCGGCAGGGGGTCGGTCGTCGTCAAGAAGAGTCTGGTCGACCCCATGATCCCGCTCGGCGACTGGGAGATGCTGGGGAAGAAACCGTCGTGACGGTCGTACTCGACACTTGCGCGATCATCTGGGCGGTCAGCGAACCCGAGCGGCTTCCCGACCGGGTCGTCGCGATCCTGGAAACGGCCGATACGAAGGTATGCGTTTCCGCCATCAGTTGCGCCGAGATCGCGTGCGCCGCGGAGCGCGGGCGTATCGAACTCGATCGGCATTGGCGCCGCTGGTTCCGGGGCCACGTGCAATCGAACGGCTGGACGGTGCTGCCGGTAGAACTGGGGACCGTCGAAGAAGCCTATGCATTGCCTGTCCCGTTCCACCGCGACCCGGCGGATCGGATCATCGTCGCGGAAGCCCGCAGGTTGTCGGCGCCCGTCGTCACGGCCGATGCGAGGATTCTCGATTACCCGCACGTCGAGACGGTATGGGAGACGTGAACGAGAGCGCAGCAGTCATGGCGCGGACACCGAAGAAACCCAGGACGGTCGAGACCCTCACCCACGGCGCCGCCTCGCGCCGGAACATCCCGACCGCCGAGTTCGAGCCGGTCCTCGGCCCGGCCGAGCAGGAGCCGGTCCGCACCGCCTGGAAGCGCCGCAACCGCGACCTCGACCCGCAGCTCGTCTGGCGCGGCAAGGACCTCGCGGACTGGTCCGACCTCGTCGTGCCCGCCCCGCCGCTCTTCATCCAGGAGAAGGTGCACCCGAAGGTCCTCGTCGACGACCTGCGGCGCGAGACCCGCGCGCGGCAGGCGGGCGCCGGGGGCGGGGACGGGCAGCCCGACCTGTTCGCCGACTTCAACGGCCTGCCCGCCGGCGACGCCCGCACCGAGTTCTACCGGCACGACGCCAACTGGTCGAACCGGATGATCCTGGGCGACAGCCTCCAGGTGATGGCGTCGCTGGCCGAGCGCGAGGGGCTGCGCGGCAAGGTGCAGTGCATCTATCTCGACCCGCCCTACGGCATCCGGTTCAACTCCAACTTCCAGTGGTCCACCACCAGCCGCGACGTCAAGGACGGCAAGGCCGAGCACATCAGCCGTGAGCCCGAGCAGGTGAAGGCGTTCCGCGACACGTGGCGCGACGGGATTCACTCGTACCTGACCTACCTGCGCGACCGGCTGACCGTGGCGCGGGAGCTGCTGACGGAGAGCGGGAGCATCTTCGTGCAGATCGGCGACGAGAACGTCCACCGGGTGCGGGCGCTGATGGATGAGGTATTCGGACGAGACAATTACGTCGGTACAATAGGTTTCCAAAAAACGGGTTCAACGGATCAAACACTTGTTCCGCAGACCATCGACTACCTTTTGGTTTTCGCAAGGAATATTGAACGAGTGAAGTACCGCCGGCTTTATGCGGAACGCAGACCCGGGAGTACTACACTTGAACGCTACGATATGGCTATTGCGCAAGACGGCACTCTTCGCAGATTGAACAAAAGCGATCTCGATGACGAATCAAACGGTGAAACCGCTGGCGCGGTTATACGATGTCAGCTTACGTCGTTGACGAGCGCTCGCCCGAAAGGAGAAGGAGATCTTCTTGAGTTTGTTTATCAAGGCGTAGCATACATGCCCGGCCAGGGAACGTCCAAATCCAACTTCGCAGGTTTGACGAGACTTGCTGCTGCTGGACGCGTTCGTTCTAGTGGACGAACGATCAGATACATCCGGCGTATCGATGATTTTGCTGTCGTTCCTCTAAATGACAGATGGGAATCTGTTCAACTTGGCACGGGACTCACCTATGTAGTTCAAACAAGCAATAAGGTCATCGAACGTTGCATCCTGCTCGCGACCGACCCCGGCGACCTGGTCCTCGACCCCACCTGCGGATCCGGCACCACCGCCTACGTCGCCGAGCAGTGGGGCCGCCGCTGGATCACCATCGACACGTCGCGCGTCGCCCTCGCGCTCGCCCGCGCCCGCATCATGGGCGCGCGCTACCCCTACTACCTGCTCGCCGACAGCCCGGAGGGACAGCGGAAGGAAGCCGAAATCACCGGCGCGGCCCCGTCCGAGGCGCCTACGCGCGGCGACGTCCGGCAGGGCTTCGTCTACGAGCGCGTGCCGCACGTCACCCTCAAGTCGATCGCCAACAACGCGGAGATCGACGTCATCTGGGAACGCTGGCAGGAGACGCTCGAGCCGCTCCGCGCCGACCTGAACGCCGCGCTCGGCCGGTCGTGGCGGGAGTGGGAGATCCCGCGCGACGCCGGCGAGCCGTGGCCCCCCGCGGCCGCCGCGGCCTGGAAGCGTCTGGAAGCAGCCGGGACCGACGCCGACCGCGCCGCCGCCCTGCGCGCCGTCAACGCCGCGCTCGACCGCCGCTACACGCTGACCGATCTCCCCGCCGGGCCGCGCGACCCGTGGCCGGCCGCCGCGGCCGAAGCGCACCGCCGGTGGTGGGAGGCGCGCATCGCGCGGCAGCGGGAGATCGACGCCTCCATCGCCGCGCGCGCCGACGTCGAATACCTCTACGACAAGCCGTACGACGACCGAAAGAAGGTGCGCGTCGCCGGCCCGTTCACCGTCGAAAGCCTGTCGCCGCACCGCCTGCTGGCCCTCGACGAGCGCGACGAGCTGATCGACCGGGTCGCCGAGCAGGCCCCCGCCTACGGGTCGGCGGAAGACTTCGCCGCGATGGTGCTCGGCCACCTCGCCACCGCCGGCGTGCAGCAGGCGCGCAAGGCCGACCGCATCCGCTTCACCGCGCTCGACCCCTGGCCCGGTCACCTGATCTGCGCCCAGGGCCGCTACGTCGAAAGCGAGGACGACGACGGCCCCGAGCGGCGTGCCGGCATCCTCGTCGGCCCCGAGTTCGGCACGGTGAGCCGGCAGGACCTCGTGCGCGCCGCGCGCGAAGCGGGCTACGCCGGCTTCGACGTGCTGATCGCCTGCGCCTTCAACTACGAACCGCACACCACCGACTTCAGCAGGCTCGGCGCCCTGCCCGTGCTGAAGGCGCGCATGAACGCCGACCTGCACATGGCCGGCGAGCTGAAGAACACCGGCAAGGGCAACCTGTTCGTCGTCTTCGGCGAGCCGGACGTCGAGATCCTGCCCGCCGACGGTGACGATTCGCACGGCGACCCCGGCGCCGGTGACAAGTCCGGCTCCGGCAACACGCCCGGCGCTGGCGACAGGCCCGGCACCAGCGACAGGCCCGGCGGCGGCGACAGGCCCGGCGGCGGCGACAAGCCCGACGCCGGCCGCATCCGGGTCCGGATCGCCGGCGTCGACGTCTTCCACCCCAACACCGGCGAGGTCCGCAGCGACGGCCCCGACGGCATCGCCTGCTGGTTCATCGACACCGACTACAACGACGAGAGCTTCTTCGTCCGCCACGCCTACTTCCTCGGCGCCAACGACCCGTACAAGGCGCTCCGCACGACGCTCAAGGCCGAGATCGACCCCGACGCGTGGGCCACCCTGCGCAGCGACACGTCGCGCCCGTTTCCCCGCCCCGCGTCCGGCCGCATCGCCGTGAAGGTGATCAACCACCTGGGCGACGAGGTGATGAAGGTGTTCCGGGTGTGAAGGAAAACACGCAAGACGGGAATTTCTAACAACTCCAATGGGCATCAGACGCATTTTCGTTTCCCACGCCGGCCCCGACGCGGGCATCGCGACCGCTCTGGTGAAGCATCTCCGCAATGCGGGCCATGAGGCGACGGTCGACACGCAGGATCTCGGCCTTGGCGACAGCGCCATCGCATTCATGAACGAGGAGATCCGCGCCGCCGCCGCGATCATCATTCTCTTGTCCGAGCACACTCGTTCCGCAAGATGGCAGAATCTCGAAGTCGAAGCCGCCGTCTGGAACGAGGTCGCCGCCGACGGCGGGCGGTGCATCGTCGTCCGACTGGACGACACGCCTGTGCCGCCGATACTTGGACCCAAGGTGTACGGGCGGCTGGAACCGGACGACCGGGATTCTGTCAAGAAACTGGTCGAGGAGGTCTGCGCGGTGCTGTTCAGCGACCAGACCGCGTCGTCCCTGGTCTCCGAGGCGTTCAGGCCGGATTCAGGAAATCCTTTCCGTCATCTTCGAGCGGAATACTTCGAGAAACAGCCGAAGCTTCACGCCAAGACGTTCGCGCCGCCGGACACCGTCAAGATCGGCGCGCTGGAGGAAATGACACCCTGCATTCTCGAAGGCTCCCGGGGCACCGGCAAGTCGATGCTGCTGCTGTCTCTGCGTGCGCGCAACTTTCTGCAACGGCGCCCTTCCGAAAAAACGGCGCCCCGACGTTTCGGATTCTACCTGAAGCTCACTCGCGGGGCGCTTTGCAACATTGGAGCCCGTTTCGATGCCGAACGCCTGGATTCGGCCGCCGAGGCCATCCTCACGGACGTTGCAGCCCAGGAACTGATGCTGCAAATGACGGAAAGCCTGTTTTCAGAACTGGAGTACTGCGTCACGCATGATCTGATTGAGTACGGCAGGAATATCGAGCCACGTATTTGCGAAGCGGCGGACGAGCTGTTGTTCGACTCCACGGACGGCAGGATCGTTTCCTTCGCGGAACTGCAAGCAAAGCTGTCGAGTGCGCACAAGCGACTGGCGGAATTCATCCGGCGCAAGTTCGTCTATCAGGAAGCGGCGTCCGTTCCGATGGCGACGTTCGACCTGGAGCAATTCAAGCGCGTCGTGCTCCTGGTGCGCAGAGCCGTTCCCACGCTCGAATCGTCGATGTTCGTCGTTCTGCTCGACGAATACGAGAATCTGTTTTCTTACCAGCAACGGATAGTCAACGGCCTGATCAAGCTCGGTCCGCCACATCTTTCGATCAAGATTGCCAAGAAACTCGCGAGCGGAGATACGCCGGCCACGACGACCGGTCAGGAGTTGCAGGAGATTCACGATTATACGAGGGTTCCTCTGGTCTACAACCTGCAGGATGCGGACCAGAAGAAGGCTTATCGTGAGCTGTTGCGGCACATCGTCAGGAACATGGTCACGCTCGACGACGATCGGCCGTTCGACATGGACGAACTTCTGCCCGGCTTTGGTGACCCGGAGGTGGATCCATCCCTGTGTCTCGCGGAAGTGGCCAAGCTCAGCAAGCTCGCGCCTGAACGATTCGAGAGCCTGCCGGACGAAAAACGACGGGAGAAGAAAACTTACTGGGGTCAAGCGGCGCTCTATCGAGTCCTTCTCGCGAAGTCCGGCCGTCAACAGGAGAAACGGTTCGCGGGTTTCAAGGAGCTCGCGCTTCTGGGATCCGGGGTAATCCGCTATTTCCAGGAATTCCTGAGCGTCGGCTATCACCTCACCTTTGGCGCCGAGTCTCCGCCGGCCGGCTCGCTCGTTCTTCCGCCGGATCGGCAGTCGAGAGCCGTTCATATCGTTTCCCAGGACAACCTCACGACGCTCAGTCGCAACGTCGAGCGGCACGGCGAAGAATTGAAGTACTTCTTGCTGGATCTTGGCGCCTGTCTTCGGCACAAGCTGCTCAGGCACACCAGCGAGCTGGAGGCGGCGCGCTTGACGATCGCGGACCCGGAAGTACTGGCAAAAGACTCCATGAAGGCGTTGAAACGCGTCCTTGCGGTCGGCGAACGGGAAGGGGTTTTTCAGACCAAGGAAGGTCTCCCGGCGTTCAAGCCGAAGCACGGTTCCGATCCACAGCCGGTCGAATTCAACATCTGCCGGGTCTACGCTCCCGTCCTGCAGATCAGTCCGCGTCTCCGCTGGAGAACCACGGTCCGGTGCTCCGACTTGCAGGGCCTGCTTCAACCCGACACGAGGGAGCACGCGGTGCGCAGATTGAAGAAGGCGATGGAGAATTCCAACAGCGACACGTCGCGGAATCGCCCCTTGTTCCAGATGGGGGAAGACGAATGAGGCGGCCGCTGACGGTTGGATGCCTGCCCGACGGGGCGGTGCTGATCACTTGTTCCAGCCATGAGGATCGGTGCAAGGGGCTTCTGACTCGCGCGCAGGCCTGGTCGCCGCGTGAAGTAGTCCTGTTTCACTACGACGACGAGAGCCCCGCGCGCGAAAGGAACCATCGACAGATGGAATCCGCGTTCCGAAAGCTCGGCGCCCGGTTGACGGTTCTTCAGTTCACGGAAGCCGACGCGGTCACGAGCCTTCGCGCGAACATGGACGAGCTTCGCCGGTCCATGGAGCGGTCCGCCGGCCGGGCCGTCGTCATCGACATTTCCGTCTTCACGAAGCGACACCTGCTGATGATGCTGCGGTGGCTCGACGACCACGGTCTGTGGGACCGACTGCACGTCGTGTACAGCGAACCGGGCGACTATCTGGTTTCCAGGTACGTTCCGCTTTCGTTTGGACTCGCCTCTCTCCAACAGGCTCCCGGCTTTTCCGCCTGTCCCGACCTCAGCCGCCCCGTTCACTTGATACTGTTCCTGGGATACGAGGGCGACCGGGCGATGGCGGTCTATGAACAGATCCAGCCGATGAAGACGACGTTGGCGGTCCCCGATCCACCGTACAGGCCGGATTGGACCGGAAGGACGGAGGAGTTCAACCACGACCTTCTGACCGTGGTCGGCAGAAAGGAGGTTCGGAAAATCGATGCGCTGGACCCGGCCGCGGCGAGCGCGACTCTCACGGACGTTCTCGGAGGGTCGGGGAGGGGTGGCTTCGCGCGGATCATCTGTCCGCTGGGCACCAAGCCGCAGACGTTGGGCATCTACGACTACGTCAGGAAGGCGGACGACCCGCCGGCGATCGTCTACGCGGGACCGCTTCGGCACAACCACGCGTTCTTCTCCACGGGAATCGGTCCGACCTGGGTGCTCAAGACGGCTGGCGGCAAATGAGACTGGCCACGAGACTGGACCGCTACCCGGGCAAGATGGTGTCCCGGCTGGCGGATCGGCTGATCCGGCGATACGCGGCCGAGGCGGATTCCGTTCTCGATCCATTTTGCGGATCGGGTGCGATAGCCGCCGCGGCCAACCGAGCCGGACTTCGGGTTTCAGGTGTCGACTTGAACCCGATCTCGGAGTTGTTCTACCGCGTGAAGGTCCAGGGATTCGACTTGGATCGCGCCCGGGAGCTCGGCAAGGCGTGGATTGCCGAGGCGCAACGCCCGATCGAACCGTTGCCGGTTGACTGGATCGGCAAGAGCTACTGGTTTACGGCGGGCACCCTCGAAAAATTCGAGCGCTTGAGAGCAGCCAGCAGGAGCGTTCCTCTCCGGGGCACCCCGGAATGTTGGCCCGTTCTTCTCGGTTACGCTCTTGCGGTCCGGTTGTGCTCCAGGGCGGATCAGCGAAGCCCGAAGCCGTTCATCTCGCAGCAAGCGCGGCGTTCGAGGGCGGGGCGGCATTTCGATCCGTATGGAATCATGCTGAAGCTGTTGGAAGAGCTCTCGATGCTCTACGGGGGAGGTCGCGAAGCGAGCGTCGGATCCCGCTTCGCTTGCGCCGACGTTTGCGATCCGCGGCGGAGCTTCAGAGACCTGGGGCGGCACTCGCACGTCATCACGTCGCCGCCATACATCAACGCGCAGGACTATTTTCGGAACTTCAAGCTCGAGCTGCATCTGCTGGAAGACGTACTGCCGTTCAAGGTGAAGGACGTGAAGGAACGATTCGTGGGGAGAGAACGAGGAAGGTTGCTGGAAGGGGTGCCTCGGGAATCCATCGAAAGGGATTTCACGTTGGCGCCGGCGTTGAGGAGCTTGAAGTCGCGGAATCCCCGCCTGTGCGCCGTCGTTCATCGGTACTTCTACGACATGGACAATGCGTTCGACACGATAAGGGACACGCTGGACGACAATGCGTGTCTGGTGGTCGTGTGCGGGGACAATCTGATTGGAAGCGTGAGAGTTTGCACGTGGAACGTCCTGCATGCGATTATCGAAAAGAAGGGTTTCGCGCTGTTCGACCGATTCAGAGATCCCATTCGGGACAGGATGCTGGCTCCGAAGAGGTTGGGTCACAGGGGACTGATAAAGGAAGAAGTGATATCAGCCTATCGGACCAACCGGGTCCCGGAGGCGGCGTGAAACTTTTCGAGGATGCACGGCATCGTGCGCACGTAACGGGCCGGGTTTCGATCTTCGACGATCCGAGCGGCTGACCGGAAGACGTGGGCAACGAGCCGCCTGCTGTTCCGGGTGTGAGGGACGAATGACGGCATCCGCAAGACCTCGCGTCTATGTCGAGACCAGCATCGTCAGCTACCTGACGGCGCGGCCGGCGCGCGACGTCGTGATCGCAGGCCGGCAACAAAGCACCCGCGACTGGTGGGAGACTGCCCCCAAGCGGTTCGACCTCGTGATTTCCGAACTGGTTCGGGAGGAAGCGGCCGTCGGCGATCACGATGCGTCCCGCGCCCGACTTGCCGCCCTCGCGCCGCTGACGACGCTCGCGGCGCCGACGGAAGCACTGGAACTGACGCGGCGTCTGGTGCGTGTCGGGGCCGTTCCCGAACGGGCGGCGCAAGACGCGGCGCACGTCGCCATCGCCGCGGTTCACGGCGTGGAGTTTCTCGTGACGTGGAACTTCCGTCACATTGCGAATGCGATGTCCAGGCCGCGGATCGAATCGGTCTGTCGCGGAGCAGGCGTCGATCCCCCGGTGCTGTGCACGCCCGAACAACTCGTGGACGAGGATGGAGAACGATGACCACCGACCCCATCGTGGCGGAAGTGCGGGCCGCGCGAGACCGGCTGGCCGCACGGTTCGACGATGACCTCGAAGCCATCTTCAGGCACGTCAAGGCCGTGGAAGCCAAGTCGGGCCGGAACTACGTGCAGTGCCCGCCCCGTACGCTGGCGCCCCGCGAGGACGACGCCGGAGAACGCGGCGCACGAGCCGAACGGATACCGTGCGACACGGCGGGACCTGTCGTCGAGCCATGATCCTGCCGTCGAAGCACATGCGAGCCAGGGGCCGCTGCGGCTGACACCTTCCGACCACCGGTTCCGTGCTATCGTCCGATCCCATGCGGCGCGTCTCCGGTCGGCTTGCGTTCTCGGCCACCGATCTCTCCCGCCACCTCTCGTGCAGCCACCTGACGACTCTCAACCGGGCCGTCGCGCTCGGCGAGATCGAGTCTCCGCCGCCGTACGACGATCCCCGCGGCGACGTGCTGCGGCAGCGCGGCGTGGAGCACGAGCGGCGGCTCGTGGAGCGGTTCAGGGCCGAAGGCCGCGTGGTGGAGACGGTCGTCGAGGCGGACACGCCGTTGTCGCGGCGGGACGCGGCGGCGGCGGCCGTGCGCACGCGCGACGCGATGGCGCGCGGGGTCGACGTCGTCTACCAGGGGCGTCTGGAGGACGACGCCGGGCGCTGGAGCGGCTATCCCGACTTCCTGCTCCGCGTGGACGGGCGCAGCGCGCTGGGCGGCTGGTCGTACGAAGTGCTCGACGCGAAGCTGGCCCGCCGCGCAAAGGGCGAGGCGCTGCTGCAGCTTCTCTTGTACTCGGACCTGCTGGCGCGGGCCCAGGGAAGCGAACCCCGGCAGATGCGCCTTGTCCTCGGCGGGGGCGACGGCGCGGGCCTCGAGAGCTTCCGGGTCGTGGAGTACGCGGCGTACTACCGCGCGGTGCGCCGGCGTTTCGAGGCCCACGCCGACGCGCCGCCGGAGACGTATCCGGAACCGGTCGAGCATTGCGCGCTCTGCGCGTGGAAGCAGGCGTGCGCGGAACGGCGCCGGGCCGACGATCATCTGTCGCTGGTCGCCGGCGTCACCCGCGGCCAGCGGCGCCGGCTCATGGCGCGCGGCGTCGCGACGATGGCCGATCTGGGCGCGCTCGACCTGCCGCTGGTCCCCCGGCTGGACGGGGTCGGCGCCGCCGCGCTGGCCCGCGTCCGCGAGCAGGCGCGCGTGCAGGATCGGGCGCGGCGCGAGGGCCGGCGCATCTGCGAGCTCGTCACGCCGGTCGAGCGGGGCAAGGGGCTCGCGGCGCTGCCGGAGCCGTCGGCCGGCGACGTATTCTTCGACGTCGAAGGCGACGCCTTCGCGGGGGCCGGCGGGTTCGAGTACCTGTTCGGGGTGGCGGACCGGGCCGGCGGGTACGACGCCTGCTGGGCGCTCGACCCGCCGGACGAGAAGCGCGCGTTCGAGCGCTTCATGGACGGGGTCATGGCGCGCTGGGCGCGGCATCCCGGCTTCCACGTCTACCACTACGGCGCCTACGAGACGACCGCGGTCAAGCGCCTGACGAGCCGGCACGCCACCCGCGGGGAGGAGGTGGACCGTCTGCTCCGCGGCGACGTGTTCGTCGACCTGCACCGCGTGGTGCGGCAGGGGCTGCGGGCCTCGGTCGAGCGCTATTCCATCAAGAAGCTGGAGCCGTTCTACGGTTTCCGGCGCGCGGTCGGGCTGACGGCGGCGACGCGGGCGCTCGTCCGGTTCGAGGCGGCGCTGGAGGCGGGCGTCGCGGGCGGGACGTCGGACGAACTGCGCGGCGAAGTCGAAGGATACAACCGGGACGACTGCCTTTCGACGCTGCGTCTCGCCGACTGGCTGGAGGAGCGCCGGCGCGAAATCGAGGCGCGGACGGGCGAACCGGCGCCGCGGCCGGCCCCGCGGGACGACGAGCGCGAACGGGAGCGGGAGTCGGCGGCCGGGGTCGCGGCCCTGTTCGAGGCGCTCACCGGCGGCGCGCCGGCCGACGACGCGGCGCCGGCCGACGACGACGGACGGGCGCGGCGGCTGCTGGCGCACCTGCTGGAGTTCCACCGGCGCGAGGAGAAGTCCACGTGGTGGGAGTTCTTCGCCCGTTGCGGCTTCACGGAAGAGGAGCACGTCGAGAGCCGGGCGACGCTCGGGGCGCTGACCCACGTCGGTGAAGTGGCGCAGGAGAAGCGCTCGGTCGTCCACCGCTACCGGTTCCCCGAGCAGTCCCACGAGATGGAGGTCGGCGACGCGCCGAAGAACCCCGCCACCGCGGAATCCGACGAGTGCAAGCGCGGTTACTGCGGCAGCGTGGCCGCCCTCGACGAGGCCGCGGGCGTCATCGACCTGAAGCGCTTGCGCAATTCGCCGGCTCCGCATCCGACCGCGCTCGTGCCGATCGACCTGGTCAACAGCCGGGTGCTGCAGGAGAGCATCGGCCGGCTGGCGCAAGAGGCCGCGTCCCGCGGTTTCGCCTCCGACAGCCCGCGGCGCGCCGCGTTCGACCTGTTGCGGCGCGCGCTGCCGCGCTTCGGGGCGGCGGCGCGCGCGGACGGAGCGAGCCTGGCCGCGGAAGGAGAAACGCCGCTGGACGCGGTCCGGCGCATCGCCCCGCGGCTCGACCGCTCGGTGCTGCCGGTGCAGGGACCGCCGGGCAGCGGCAAGACGTTCACCGGCGCGCGGATGATCCTCGATCTGCTCGCGGCGGGGATGCGGGTCGGGGTGACCGCCAACAGCCACAAGGTGATCTCCAACCTTCTCGCCGCCGTGTGCGCGGCGGCCGACCGCGGATCGGACGCCGTCGGCGGAGCCGGGAGCGGGCGGGGCCGCGCGCCGGCGCCGGTCGCCGTGCGCGGCGTCCAGAAGGCGAACGACGGCGACGGCTGCCCGGACGCGCGCATCGTCCCGGCCGGCTCGAACGAGAAGGTGGCGAAGGCGCTCGCCACCGGCGAGGCCAACCTGGCCGGCGGCACCGCGTGGCTGTGGGCGCGCGAGGAGATGGCCGATGCGGTCGACGTGCTGGTCATCGACGAGGCGGGACAGATGAGCCTCGCCAGCACCCTCGCCGTCTGCCAGGCGGCGGGGAGCCTCGTCCTGCTCGGCGACCCGCGTCAGCTCGATCAGCCGATCCAGGGCGTCCACCCGTCGGGCGCCGACGTCTCCGCCCTCGGTCATCTCCTGGGCGCGTCGGCGACCGTCGACCCGGCGCGCGGCGTCTTCCTCGACCGCACGTGGCGCATGCACCCGGACGTCTGCGCGTTCACGACGGAACAGTTCTACGACGGACGGCTGGGCGCGCGCCCGGAGCTGGCCCGGCAGCGGGTGATCGGGCCGGGGCCGCTGGCCGGGCGCGGCCTGCGCTTCGTCGCGGTGGAGCATGCCGGCAACACGAACGCCTCGGACGAGGAAGCGGCGCGGGTCGCCGACCTCGTCGACGAGCTGCTCGGCGGCGGCGGCGCGTGGGTCGACGCGCAGGGTGTGCGGCGCCCGCTGGCCCTGGCCGACGTGCTGGTCGTGGCGCCGTACAACGCGCACGTCGCGGCCTTGCGCGCGCGGCTCCCGGCCGGCGCGCGGGTGGGGACGGTCGACAAGTTCCAGGGGCAGGAAGCGCCGATAGCCATCTGTTCGATGGCCACCTCGACGGCCGACGAGGCCCCCCGCGGGATGGAGTTCCTCTACAGCCGGCACCGCCTCAACGTCGCCACGTCCCGCGCCCGCTGCGTGGCGGCCGTCGTCGCGAGTCCGGCGCTCTTCGCGCCGGACTGCCGCACCCCCGAGCAGATGCGTCTGGCCAACCCCTTCTGCCGCTTCCGGGAGCTGGCGGCGCCGGCCTGACGACCCGGGGTGGAACGCCGCCGGCCTGCCGCTCCGGCCGGCGGGCGCCGCCCCCGTTCGCGGGCCGCTACGCGGCCCTGACCCACCGGACGAGGGTCTTCAGGTCGGGCGGCTTGCCGTACATCAGCAGCCCGATCCGGAACACCTTCGCGGCGACCCACACGGCGCCGGCCACCGACGCGAGGCCGACGGCGATCGACAGCCAGACCTCCCACCACGGCGGCGGCTGGCTCGACGCCACCCGCAGCAGCATCCCGAACGCGTTGACGGGCGGCAGGAAGCTCACGACGACGGCGAGCGTCGAGTCGGGGTTCCGGGACACCGCCGGCCAGACGAACCAGGGGACCATGACCACCAGCATCAGGGGCATCTGGAGCGACTGCGCCTCGGTCATGTCGTTGACCGCCGCGCCCACCGCCAGCATCAGCGACCCGATCAGGAAGAACCCGATCAGGAAGAAGATCCCGAGATAGACGATCAGCCACGGGTCGATCAGGCCGAACATCGAGAACGACGACAGCAGCGCCAGTCCCAGGGCGGCGTAAAGGCCGATCATGACCAGACTGATCGCGACCCCGCCGAGCAGCTTGCCGGCCATCAGCTCCATGGGGGACACCGCCGACAGCAGCACCTCGACGACCCGGCTCGACTTCTCTTCCACCGTCGAGGTGAGCATGGTCTGGCCGCCGCCCATGATCCCCATGAACATCAGGATCATGAACGCCAGGGGCAGCATGAAGTTCAGGCCCCCGACCGTCTGGCGTTCGACGTCGGGGGCGATCGTGGTCGACCGCGGCCGCGCCACCCGCAGCAGGGCGTCGATCGCTTCGCGGTCCAGGGCGTGGGCCGCCACGCGCGCGTCGATGATGGCGTTCCGCGTGCTGTCGTGGATGAAGTCGAGGTCGCGGTCGTCGAGGCCGGGGGGCACGAACAGGTCGTAGGTCCCCAGTTCCCGGGCGGGGCCGGCGGCGGCCACCGCGTGCTCGTGGATGACGATGAGCGCGGCGTGGCGCAGCCCGTCCGTCTCCCCGTCGAGCCACGCCTTGGCGGCGTCGAGGTCGGCGTCGGCCGGCAGCGCGGTCAGCCGGACGTTCGGCGCCGGCCCCAGGGCCTCGTCCATCGACTGCCGCAGCGCCGCCTCGGCCATCCCGCGGACCGGCGCCGGCGCCTCGGCGAGTCCCCGGCGGAACTCGTCCCTCCGCCGCCGCGCCACGACCTCCGGGTCGAGCGCCGCGCGCATTTCCGGGAAGACGACGCCGGTCGGGTCGACGACGGCGTACTCGCCCTCCACCTGATAGCCGCGGTCGTCGAAGAGCCGCGGCCCCACGACGATCATGACGGCGCCGATGGCCGGCGCGACGAGCAGCCCGGCGAGGAAGGTCTTCGTCGTCACCGTGGCGAGGAAGTCGCGGAGGGCGACGTGCAGGATGCGGTTCATGCGGGCGCCTCCTCCCCTTCGGCGTCCCGGAGCGCGGCGCGCAACCGGTCTTCGTCTCCGCCGGAAGCGCCGCCGGTGACGATCTCGATGAAGACGTCCTCGAGGCGCGGACGGGTGATCTCGATGCGCGCGGCCGGCGCCGTCTCCAGGATCCGCCGCATCGCCGCCGTCGGGTCCGTCCCGGTCCGCAGCCCGATCTCCAGCCCGCGGCCGGTGTCGTCGACGCGCTCCACTTCGGGGAGCGCGCGGAGCGCCGCCGTGTCGGCGGCGGGGTCGAGCGGGTCGAGCTGGATGGACCGCGGGTCGTGCCGGCGGCGGATGGCGGCCAGCGCGTCGTCGAGCACCTTGCGGCCCTCGTGCACCATGACCACGTGCGGGCAGATCTCCTCCGCCTGCGGCATCACGTGGGTCGAGAACAGGATGGTGGCGCCCCGGCCGTGCTCTTCGAGGATCAGGTCGCGCAGCATCCGCGTGCTCACCGGGTCGAGGCCGCTGAACGGTTCGTCCAGCACCAGCAGGTCCGGCCGGTGAATCGTCGCCGCGACGAGCTGGACTTTCTGCGACATGCCCTTCGACAGCTCGTCGCACCGCTTCGAATCGATGCCGGACAGCCCGACGCGCTCCAGCGCGGCCGAGATCCGCCGTTCGAGATCGGGGCCGTCGGCGCCCTTGAGCCGGGCCATGTAGCGGAGGAACGCGCGGACCTTCATCCGCTTGTAGAGGCCCCGTTCCTCGGGCAGGTAGCCGATGCGGTCCTTCGCCGCGAGCGCCGACGCATGCCCGAGGACGGAGACGGCGCCGGCGTCCGGGAAGAGGATCGACATGATCATCCGGATGGTGGTCGTCTTCCCGGCCCCGTTGGGTCCGATGAACCCGTACAACCCGCCGCGCGGCACCTCGAGGTCCAGGTGGTCGACCGCGGTCAGCGGTCCGAACGTCTTGGTGACGCCGGTCATGCGGATGGCGGCATCCATGGGCGCAGTCCTCTCCGACGCGGGATTCAACGCATCGCGGCAGGGGCAGGCGGGCGGGGCGCATCGCCGCTCGCAATGCAGCGGGGACTTTACCACGGGCGGCCAGGAACCGGTGCGTCCACGGGCCCGCCGCTCAGAACGCGAACGTGAGCAGGTAGATCAGCCCCGTCCCGCCGAGCAGGACGATGCCCACCCACGAGAGGACCCGCATCGGCCGGCCCGGCCGGTGCTCGGGCGGCATCTCGCGCGAGCCGACGGCGCGCAGGTTCAGATAGCCGAGCACGGGGCTGGTGAGGAACGTAAGGGTCGTGGCGAAGTCGATCATCGTGGTGAGGTTGCCGATGAACAGGGCCAGGACCGCCAGGGTGAGCAGCATCACGCCCGCGAGGCTCCACCAGTAGACCGGACCGCACGGCGCCGGGGGCGCGGCGGGCCGCTTGGCGCGCAGCACCGCGACGGTGCGCTCGATCGAGCGCGGCCCCCCGTCGAGCACCGTCAGCGCCGTCGAAAGCATCGTGGTCACCACCGCGGCCAGCACCACCGGCCGGGTCCAGGCGCCCAGCGTCGCGCTGTACAGGTCGACCAGTTGGGTGGCGAACCGCGTCCCCTCCGGTGCGAACGTCCGGCCTGACCCGAACATCACCCCCGCGCCCAGCGTCAGAAAGGCGAACGCGAGGACCGCCGTGCCCGCGTAGCCGACGAGAAAGTCCTGCCGCGCCGCCGCCACCGAGCCGGGCCGGCCGGCGGCGTCGTTCCTGGCGAGGGTCCACAGGGAGCTCCAGACGGCGCTGTCGACCCCCGACGGCATCCACCCCGCGAGGGCCAGCAGGAACACGAACGGGACCGTCGAGCCGAGAAGGCCGGCCGGCCACACCGCCAGCGTCGACACGTCGGCGCGGGGAAGACTGACCGCCGCCGCCAGCAGCGTCGACAGCGCCAGCAGCAGCACGAGGAGCTTGATGGAGAGGTCCAGGCCCCGGAACCGGCCCCACCACAGCAGGGCGGCGGCCGGCGCCATCACCGCCGCCGCCAGCATCGGCAGCGGCCAGTCCAGACCCAGGCTGAAGCCGAGCAGATAGGCCGTGAACATCACCACCGCCGGCGGCACGGAGGCCGTCGTCGACACCGTGATGACCAGGTAGAGCCAGAGCGCCCAGCGGCCGACGCGGGCGTAGCCCTCGACGAGGCTCTCGCCGGTCGCGGCGGCGTACCGCGGGCCGTATTCGAAGAACGGGTACTTCAGGACCAGCGCGATCAGGATCACGCCGGCGAGGCCGAAGCCGGCCGCCGCCCCGGCGCGGGTCGACTGCACGAGGTGCGAGACCCCGATGGCGGTGGCCGCCCAGAGCAGGCCGGGACCGAAGGAGGCCGGTCGCGGAAGACGGAACACGGTCGGGACAGGCACGGGCTGTTGGACACCGGATGCGCGGCGTCATGGCCGGTTCGCGCGCGGAGCCGGCGGAGGCCGGCGCCGGCGCAAGACGTCACGGCGCCGGCTCGATGCGCAGGAGCGCGCCGTCGTCGGCGTGGTCGGTCAGCACGTAGAGCAGCTCGTCGGGCCCCTGCCGCACCTCCCGGATGCGCTGCCGGAACCCGGTCAGCAGCAGCTCGCGCCGCAGTTCCTCCATGCGCTCGTTGAACACGATGCGCTGCAGGTGGCCCGTACCCGGGATCCTGCCCATCCGCAGGGACCCGACGAACAGGTTGCCCTTCCACGCCGGGAACCGGTCGCCGGTGTAGACGGCCATGCCGGCGGCCGCGATGGCCGGCAGCCAGACCACGATCGGCGACTCGTATCCGTCGCGCGTCGGATGCGGAGATATCCGCGGGCCGCGATAGAGGCGCCCGAAGCTCATCAGCGGCCAGCCGTAGTTGCGCCCCGGCCGCAGGACGTTGAGCTCGTCGCCGCCGTTGGGGCCGTTCTCGTGCTGCCAGAGGTCGCCGGTCCCGGGGTGCAGCATGAGGCCGAGGGTGCTGCGGTGTCCGAGGGTGTAGATCTCCGGCCGGTGGCCCGGCTCGTTCACGAACGGGTTGTCGGCCGGGACGGAGCCGTCGTCGTTGAGGCGCAGGACCTTGCCGCGCAGGCTCGCGGGGTCCTGCGCGGGGTGGAGCGCGTTGCGCGGCCGGAGGCGGCCGCGGGGGTTGCTGGTGGACATGTAGACCTTGCCGTCGCGGCCGAAGGCGACGCGCCCGTTCAGCTCCGAGTTGCGGCGGAAGGGTTCGGTGACCACGAGGTCCTCGACGTCGTGGAGCGCGCCCCCCTCCAGCCGGCCCCGCGCGAGGGCCGGCGACGTGCCGTCGTCGTCGTGACCCTTGGTGTAGGTGAGATAGACCAGCCCGTTGTCGGCGAACTCGGGGTGGAGGGCCACGTCCATCAGGCCGCCGTCGCCGTCGGTACTGACCTGGGGCACGCCGGCGACGGGCCGCGGATCGAGCGCGTCGCCGCGCACCACGCGCAGGCGGCCGTCCCGCTCGGTGACGAGCATGCCGCCGTCGGGCAGGAACGCGACGGCCCACGGGTGCGACAGCCCCCTGACCACGACGCTGACGCGGATCTTGTGCTGCTCGGCGGTGTCGAGCACCCAGGGGCCGTCGCCGAGCGGCGGCGTCGGCACGCCGAGGGGCTCTTCCTCCTGCGCGTGGGCGGCCGCGAGCAGGCACAGCAGCAACGGCGCCGCCGCGAGAACGGAACGTCTGATCTCCACTTGCCAACCTCCCGCGTGAGCCGGACCCGACGAACGCCCGCTCGACCGGGCCGCGTCGGCCGTCACGGCGCCGGCTCGATGCGCAGGAGCGCGCCGTCGTCGGTGTGGTCGGTCAGCACGTAGAGCAGCTCGTCGGGCCCCTGCCGCACCTCCCGGATGCGCTGCCGGAACCCGGTCAGCAGCAGCTCGCGCCGCAGTTCCTCCATGTGCTCGTTGAACACGATGCGCTGCAGGTGGCCCGTGCCCGGGATCCCGCCCATCTGCAGGGATCCGACGAACAGGTTGCCCTGCCAGGCTGGGAACCGGTCGCCGGTGTAGACGGCCATGCCGGCGGCCGCGATGGCCGGCAGCCAGACCACGATCGGCGATTCGTATCCGTCGCGCGTCGGATGCGGGGAGACCCGCGCGCCGGGATAGAGGCGCCCGAAGCTCATCAGCGGCCAGCCGTAGTTGCGCCCCGGCCGCAGGACGTTGATCTCGTCGCCGCCGTTGGGGCCGTTCTCGTGCTGCCAGAGGTCGCCGGTCCCGGGGTGCAGCATGAGGCCGAGGGTGTTGCGGTGTCCGATGGTGTAGATCTCCGGCCGGTGGCCCGGCTCGTCGACGAACGGGTTGTCGGCCGGGGCGGAACCGTCGTCGTTGAGGCGCAGGACCTTGCCACGCAGGCTCGCCGGGTCCTGCGGGGCGTCTAGGAGGTCGCCGTCGAGCGACCGGATGCGGCCGCCGGTGGACATGTAGACCTTGCCGTCGCGGCCGAAGGCGACACGTCCGTTCAGCCCCGAGTTGGTGTGGAAGGGCGCGGTGACCACGAGGTCCTCGACGTCGCGGAGCGCGCCCCCTTCCAGCCGGCCCCGCGCGAGGGCCGGCGAGCCGCGGCCGTCGGCGTGCCCCTTGGTGTAGGTGAGATAGACCAGTCCGTTGTCGGCGAACTCGGGATGCAGCGCCACGTCCATCAGGCCGCCGTTGCCGTCGGTCCTGACCTCCGGCACGCCGGCGACGGGCCGCGGATCGAGCACGTCGCCGCGGACGACGCGCAGGCGGCCGTCCCGCTCGGTGACGAGCATCCCGCCGCCGGGCAGGAACGCGACGGCCCACGGGTGCGACAGCCCCCTGACCACGACGCTGACGCGGATCTTGTGCTGCTCGGCGGTGTCGAGCACCCAGGGGCCGGCGCCGAGCGGCGGAACCGGCACCCCGATGGGCTCTTCCTCCTGCGCGTGGGCGGCCGTGAGCAGGCACAGCAGCAGCGGCGCCGCCGCGAGAACGGAACGTCTGATCTCCATTTGCCAACCTCCCGCGTGAGCCGAGTCCGGCTCGGTGAATTGCTCTCGCCGGCGCCGCGCCGCCATAGGGCGCAGGTCTCGCCCGGCGCCACGCCCGCGGCTCGATGAACGACCTGGCCGGCGCCGCACCCGCCGGCTGGCCCGGGATCCCCTGTCCCGCCGCCTTCGGACACGCAACCTCGCCACTTGGCCGGCGCCGCACCCGCCGGCTGGCCCGGGATCCCCTGTCCCGCCGCCTTCGGACGCGCAGCCTCGCCACGGGCCGCGGGCGGCGCCTGCCCTGACGCGGCGGCGCACGGCTACGGCGCGGAGTCCGTGCCGGGCGGCAGCAGCGGCTCCACGCCCTCCGGCAGGTGCTGGTCGAAGGCGGCCAGCACCGCCGCGTCGGCCGCGTGGGCGCCCATCAGGCCCACGAGGTCCACCAGATCCCGCACCCCGAACGCCCGCTCGGCGCGCACGTAGGTGTCGGCGCCGACGTTGTGGTCGCCGAACAGCTCGCGGCCGAAGGCGATCAGGGCGGCGTCCTTCTCGCCGACCCCGGTCAGCGGCCGGCCGTGCCGGACGACGTCGATCAGCTCCGGCTCGACACCCGCCTCCCGGGCCCGCGGCTCGTTCAGGGTCCAGTCGTACTGCGAGTCGTGCGCGCGCGCCGTCACCAGGACGGCCAGTTGCATCAGCCGCCGTCCCACCCGGGCCTCCAGCGTCTCCTGTCCCGCGCCGTAGCCGCGGATGACTCCCGGACCGATCCCCGAAGGGGACAGCATGCGCCCGTAGAGCTCGGCCACCGAGGTGCGGCTCGCCGGGCTCCGCAGGGGCAGGCGGCTGCGCGAATCGGGATGGACGTCGTCCGGATGCGTGAAGGGCAGCGGCAGCGACTGCCGCCAGCCGGCCGGCATGCGCTGGTTGAAGGCGGTCAGCGTGGCCGCGGTGCTCGCGTAGCGGCCCATCACGTCGACGACGTCGACGAGGTTGGTCTTGCCGAGCAGGGCCAGCGCCCGCGCGTAGGTGTCCGCGCCGAGCCGCCGCGTGCCGAACAGCTCCCGGCCCACCTCGACGACGATCGCCTCGCGGTCGCTCAGCCCCGTGAGCGGCTTCCGGTGCCGCACCACGTCGATGACGCCGGCGTCGAGCCCGACCGCGAGCGCCTCCAGCTCGTGCAGCGCCCACTCGTACGGCTGGTCGTACTCGCGCGCGGTGGTCAGCACCGTCAGCTCGGTCAGCCGGCGTCCCATCGGGGCGGCGAAGCGCAGACTGGCGCCCGACCCGTGCAACCGCAGGGCGGCGGCTCCGGCGGGCGGGCCGGCCGGGCTCGCCGCCGCCGCGTCGTACGCCTCGCGGCGCGCGGGATCGAGCTCTTCGCGGTCGATGGGCGGGAGGCGGCTGCGCGACTCCGGGTTCACGTCGTCGGGAAGCCGGCCGCCGTCCGCGGCCGGCGGCACGACGGCGGTCCCTTCGATCTCCAGCCGCGCGCCGGCGGCGAAGAGCGACTGGATGCCGAGCAGCGTCGCCGCCGGCGCCGTCTCGTCGGAGAAGCCGTGCGCCCGGCGGGCCGCGTCGACCGCCGCGAAGTCGCCCGGCGTGTAGTCCGGCACGTAGACCACGACTTTCAGCAGGTTCTCCGGTCCTGCGCCGGCCGCCTCGAGACGCCGTCTCAGGTTGGCGAACACCTGGTCGGCCTGGCGGCCGAGGGGGTCGCCGGGGCGGCCCACCTGGCCCGAGACCCGGACCACCGTGGGTCCCGAGCCGCGCGCCGTCACCACCTGCGTGAAGCCGGGCGCCGGATCGATGAACGCCCGCTCGACCGGCCCGCCGTCCGCGCCGACGACGGCGACGCCGTCGATCTCGATGCGGAACCGCTCGGCCGCGAGGGCCGGAATCCCGAGCAGGGTGCTCGCGGGCATGTCCGGGAGGGACAGGGCCTGCTCGCGGCCGGCGCGGTACGCGGCGAGGTCCGTCTCCGGGTCGAAGTCGACGACGTAGGTGGTGGCCTTGACGAGGTCGCCGAAGGACGCCCCCGCCGCCGCGAGCTGCTGGCCGACGCGCTCCCACACCGCCGCGGTCTGCGCCGCGAGGGTGTCGCCGCCGCCGACCTGTCCCGCCACGTAGACGGTCTTCACGCCGTGCGCGGTCACCGCCACCGCGCCGCTGAAGCCGTTCGCGGGGTTGAAGCGCTCGATCCGCAGGTCGGCTCCCGGTTCGGCCACCACCGCGAGGGCCTCGATCTCGACGCGCATCGTCTCGGCGAACAGCGCCCCGACCCCGACCATCGTGCTCGCCGGCCAGTGGCCCTCGGGGAAGGTCGCCAGCCGCGCCTCGGCGACGACCGGGTACTGCTCCGGCTCGAAGTCCTTCACGAAGATGCGGATCTTCACGACGTCCTCGGGCGCGGCGCCCGCCTGCGCGAGACGCCGCACGACCCCCGCGAACGCCGACTCGACGTGTTCGCGCAGCGTGTCGCCCCGGCCGACCTGCCCCGACACGAAGATCGTCTTCACGCCCTCGTGCGTCGCGGCGACGACCTGCGTGAAGCTGCCGGCGGGGTCGATGTAGGCGACCTGCGCCGCCGCGGCGCCCGGCGTCAGGCACGCGAGCAGGCCGGCGGCGAGGCGAAGCCCGGGAGTCCGCGCCGTTCCACGCAGACTCCGAATTCCGTGCGGCATGGGTGGTTCCTCCCTTCGGCCGGGGGGCCGTCGCGCCGCGCCGGGTCCGTCCCGCCGGCCCCCGCGAGCCCCGCGCCGACGGTAATGATACCGCGCCCCGGCGTCCCGGTGCGCGGTCCGGCTCGGGGCGGTTCGCGCTGCGCCGAATCCTCGGCGGCGGAGTCGGGCGCCCGGGGCGGCGACGCCCCCGCGGCCGGGATCGCCGGGCCGGCGAGGCCGGCGGATTCGATGTAGAGTAGCGTCCGGCGGATGGGGCGGAGAGCATCGAAGGGAGGACGGACATGGCGGACGCACGGTTCACGATGACCCGGCGGGAGTGCCTGGGATCGCTCGCGGCGGCCGCCGTGTTCCCGGGCCTGCGCGCGGGCGCGGCCGAGGGCCGGCCCATGCGCGGCGCCTTCATGATTCTGAGCACGCCCTACACCGCCGCGAACCAGGTCGACTACGACGACCTCGCCGGCGAGGTCGACTTCTGCGACCGCTGCGGCGTCGAGGCCCTGGTGTGGCCGCAGAACTCCAGCGAGCAGCGCCATCTGAGCCAGGCCGAGCGCCTGCGCGGGTTCGACGTGCTGGCCGAGGCGAACGCGGGCCGCGCGCCGGCGCTGGTGCTCGGCGTGCAGGCCGACGACACCGCCGGCATGCTCGAGTACGCCCGCTACGCCGAGGCCCTCGAGCCCGACGCGATGATCGCGATTCCGCCGCGCACCGCATCGTCGCTGGACGACTTCCGGGACTACTACGCCGCGTTGTGCGGCGTCACCGGCCGTCCGGTCTTCGTGCAGACGAGCGGCGGGGCGCCGGACGTCGAACCGACGGTCGATTTCCTGGTGGCGCTGGCGCGCGAGTTCCCGCAGTGCGGCTACGTGAAGGAGGAGCACCCGCCGGTGCAGGAGCGGATGGTCGCGCTGATGAAGCACCGTCCGCATCCCGTCAAGAGCGTCCTGGGCGCCGACTTCGGCCGGGCGTGGGCCTGGGAGATGCGCCTCGGCACCGACGGCGTGATGACCGGCGGGGTGATGTACGCCGACGTCTACGCGGGGCTGTGGGACCTGCACGAGGCGGGCCGGCACGACGAGATGCGCGACCTCTACGCCAAGCTCCTGCTGATGCTGAACCTCGACCGGCTGATTCCCGGCGTGCGGCTCCACGTGTTGCGGAAGCGCGGGCTGTTCAAGACGACGAAGTCGCGGCGTGGCGAGTACAGCTTCACGCAGGCCCAGATCGACGAGATCGAGCATCGGTTTGCAGCCCTCGAGCCGCATCTGCGGGCCTGACCGCGGAACCGCGTCCGCCCGCCCCGGTCTTCGCCATGCCGCCGACCTGCTTCTACGAACCCGCCGGCGCCGGCCGCTTCCGGGCGACGGGCTGGACCCGCGGCCCGTGGAGCCGGGATCACCAGCACGGCGGTCCCCCGGCGGCCCTGCTCGCGCGCGCGGTCGAGGCGGCGCTGTCCGACAGGGACTGCGCCATCGTCCGTTTCACGGTCGAGTTCCTGCGGCCGGTGCCCATCGGGCCGATGCGGGTGGAGACCGAGGCCCTGAAACGCGGCCGGCTGGTGGAGCGGCACGCGGCGCGGCTGTGGTCCGGCCCCGACCTCGCGCTGACGGCGGTGGCCCTGTGCCTGCGCCGGCGGCGCGTGGCCCTGCCGGTCAACGAGGCGGAATGCGCGCCGCCCCCGCCCCCCGGGGCGGCCGAGCCGTACACCTTCCCGTTCTTCCCGGACCCCGTCGGCTACCAGTCCGCGGTCGACGTGCGCTACGTCCGGGGCGCGTGGGGGCGGTCGGACGTGACGTGCTGGATGCGCCAGCGATGTCCCCTGGTGCCGGGCGAGGCGCCGACGCCGTGGCAGCGCACCCTGGTCGCGGCGGACGCCGGCCACGGGGTCGCGGTGCCGGTTCCCCTCGGCGAGTACACGTTCCTCAACGCCGACCTGTCGGTGCATCTCGTGCGGCCGCCGCGCGGCGCCTGGGTCGGCCTGGAGTCCCGCAGCGTGGCCGAGCCGTCGGGCATCGGGCTGTGCCGCACCCGCCTGTGGGACGCGGACGGGGTCGTGGGGCGCGCGGCCCAGAGCCTGGTCGTCGCCGCCCGGCCGTAAGCGCCCGCGGCGAAACGGCGTTCGCGGCCCGCAAGGCGGTCCGAGGAGCAACGCCGGGCGTCGCAGCTTGAATGCCGCGGGGCAGGATGAAATCATCGCCCGGTGGCGCGCCGAACGAAGGAAACGGCCGACGGGCTCCGTGCAGGACGGAAAAGCGAAACGATCGGATCCGAATGAGGAAGGAGGACCCCGGCATGACGCGCGAAACGAAAACGGCCGCATGCTGGGCGAAGCCCGTCCGGGTCAGGCCCGTCGACGGATCCCCCGCCGAAACCTGGGGGGTGTCGATCCCTGTCGAGGATGCCGCGTGCGCGGTAAAGGGCCTTGTTGTGATGGTCCGGACCAGGAATGGAAGGACCTTTCCGCGCAGGCTCGTCAAGGAACTGTACGAAGACAGATGGCAAACTGTTTGGCTCGCCGAAGCACCCGGCGTCGGCACCGAGAACAGGTGGGCGTCGCCCGAAAGTTCTCCTTCCCGTACCCGCGATCGGGAAACGGAGAAGCAGGAGCCTCTCCGGCCTCAGCCTCCCCGACCCATCGGGTGTGGAACCGGCCCGGTCGCCGAAGCCGTGGCGCAGGCGCGGGACGCCGGCATCCCCGACTCCGAGATCACCCAGATGCGCAACCGGTGCCGGAGCGACGACGAATTCGTTCGGGAACTCCGCTTGATCTCCGGTTCTGATTGAACCGCGTTCCGGCCCCGCCGGGGCCGGGCCATGCCGCAGTGCAAAGCGCGCGCGTGCGCCATGGACCGGCCGCGGTATGATGGGCCGGCCCGCGCCATGAAGGCGTCCCGCATGAGCCGCCGTTCCAGCTCCCGCCGCCCGCCGCCGTTCCCGGCCGCCTTCCTGGCCGCCTTCCTGGCCGCGGCGCTCGCCCTCCCGGCGGCGGCCCAGCCGGTGGACGAGGCGGTGGTGGCGGCCATCCGCGAGGAGGGGCTGGAACGCTCGCAGGTGATGCGGCACGTCGGCTGGCTGAGCGACGTCCGCGGGCCGCGCGTGACCGGTACGCCGGCCATCAAGCAGGCGGTGGCGGTGGCGTTCCCCCTTCGGCCGTGACGTCCCGCTTCTTCTACGGTTGGGTCGTCCTGCTCGCGGCCGGCCTGTGCTACGGGTTCGGGATGTCGCCAGCGTACTATAGCTGGAGCATCTTCGCGCCGCGCATCACCGCCGACCTCGCCATCGACCGCGCCGCCGCCGGCGGCGTGTTCGGGTTGTTCAACACCCTGCACCAGTGCGTGGGCCTGCTCGTGGGCCTGGCCATCGCCCGCTTCGGGCTGCGGCGCGTCATGCCGGCGGGGTTCTGCGTCACCGCGGCGGGGCTGCTCCTGCTGGCCGGGGCGGAGACCGCGTTCGACTGCTACCTCGGCTTCTCGGTTCTGGGAGGCATCGGCATCGGGTTCTCGACCACCGTGCCCGCGCAGACGCTGGGACAGAACTGGTTTCTCCGCCGCCGGGCGCGGGTCATCGCCGCCATCTTCACGGCCGGCGGCCTCGTGGGCGGGCTCGTCGCCCCGGCCGACGCGTGGGTCCTCGCACGTTACGACTGGCGCACCGGCTGGGTCCTGATCGCCGGCCTCTCGGCGACCCTGGGGCTGATCGCCGCGGCGCTCGTGCGGGAGCGTCCCGAGTCGGTCGGCCAGCATCTCGACGGCGCGGCTGCCGCCCCGGGGGGCGGGCCGGGCGGGGGCGCGGCGTCGGACGGCGCGGCCGCGGACGGCTGGACGGCGCGCCAGGCGGTGCGGACGCCGCAGTTCGGCCTGCTGCTCGTGTGCGGCGTCGCCTACGCGACGCCCTGGAACACCGCGGTGGCCCATCTCGCCCTGCACCTGACCGATCTCGGGCACGCGGAGACGGCGGCGATCGGGTTCGTGGGCACGATGGCCCTCGTCAGCATCGGCGGGCGCATGATGGGGGCGGTGGGAGACTGGGTCGCGCCGCAGCGCGTGCTGGCCGCGGCCCTCGCCCTCGAAGGGCTCGGGGCCGGGGCGCTGGTGCTGGCCGGCGACCCCGCCCTCGCCCTGGCGGCCGTCGCCCTGATCGGGGTCGGGTTCGGGATGGCCTTCGTGTGCATCCCCGTCGTCTTCTCCCACTTCTTCGGCCGGGGCGCGTTCGCGGTGACCAGCGGCATCCGGACCACGTGCACCGGCGTCTTCGGCGGTCTGGGGCCGTGGCTGGCCGGCGCCGCGTTCGACGCGACCGGCAGCTATGCGGTACCGTTCATCGGCCTGCTGGCGCTCGGCCTCGCCGGCGCGGCCGCCGCCGCCGCGCTGCGGCGCCCCGTCCCGCCGCGGAGGAGCGTTGTGAAATGACGTTCCCGACGGTTGAACGGACAGCGGTCGGCTCCGCGCCGCGGCAGCGCCGGCGGGAGCGTTGTGGTGAAGGACGTTCCTGACGGTTGAACGGGGCCAAGCTGCCGTCAATCGGACCCGGGAGCCGGCCAAGGGATATCGCACATCCTGGTCACGGCGGCGAACAGCATGGCGGTGAGGGCGCCCACGATCCAGAGGATCGTCTCCACGCGCGTCATGCGGTTCTCCAGGGCGCGCAGCCGGGAATCGGTCGTTTCCCGTTCGCGCTCATCGCGGTCGACTTCAGCCGCGGTTTTTGGCTGCTGCCCCCTCAGTCTTCTTCGGCTTGTCGCAGCCATTCCCACAGCGCCCTGTCGGCGAACCCGGAGTACGCCTTGTTGAGCCTGAAGACCACGCCGGAGGCTATCTGTTCCTGTTCGTCCTTGATGCCGGCCTTCTCCGCAATCGTCCTGGTCAGGGCGTCGGTTCGCACAAAGCCCGAGGTCGGCGTCATCTCGTAGAAATTGTCGGCGTAGGTCTTCCGCAGACGCTCGAACGACTCCGAGCTGGGTTCTTCAAGGAGGACGGCATACACGCGGGACGGCATGGTCGAATTATACGATCAGCGAATCAGGAGGGGGTGTCAATGCGCCTGGTCGCGCCGGGTGCGGTATTCTGCTGCCCTCGCCGTACGTTGCAAGCGGCGGGCGAAACATCGCCGGAGTTCTTCCACGGCAGCGCGGTGAACCCACGGCGGGCCGGCAGGCCGCTCGGCAACGGTGACAGGAGAGTGTGACGGATGACCGACGACGTCCGGTACGGCGCACGAGCATCACGCCCCGCGAACGCGGGCGACGGCCTGTCGCGGCGGGACTTTCTGCGCGTTTCCGGGGCCGCCGGCGCGCTGGCGGTCACCGGGTCGCCGGGCGCCGGCGGCCCCGGCGCCGCCGCCCCGGCGGGTCAGCCGCCCCCGCCGGGCGCGGACGACTTCCCGCTCGCGGAAGCGACGGTGGCGGACCTGCAGGCGGGTCTGGCCCGCGGCGCGTGGACGACCCGTTCGATCGTCGAAGCCTATCTGGGCCGCATCGAGCGGATCGACCCGCGCGGGCCGGCCCTGCGCTCGGTGATCGAGATCAACCCCGACGCCCTCCCCATCGCGAACCGGCTCGATCGCGAGCGTCGGTCCGGGCGGCTCCGCGGCCCCCTGCACGGCATTCCGGTGCTGTTGAAGGACAACGTCGACACCGCCGATCGCATGACCACGACGGCGGGATCGCTGGCCCTGGCGGGCTGGATTCCCCCGGAGGACTCCGGCGCCGCGGCCCGGCTGCGGCAGGCGGGGGCGCTGCTGCTGGGCAAGACCAACCTCAGCGAATGGGCCAACTTCCGGTCGACCCGGTCGTCCAGCGGGTGGAGCGGCCGGGGCGGCCAGTGCCGGAACCCCTACGTCCTCGACCGGAATCCGTGCGGGTCGAGCTCGGGCTCGGGGGCCGCGGTGTCCGCCAACCTCGCCGCGGCGGCCCTCGGCACCGAGACCGACGGCTCGATCGTCTGCCCGTCGTCGGCCAACGGCATCGTGGGCGTCAAGCCGACGGTGGGGCTGGTCAGCCGGGCCGGGGTCATTCCGATCTCCCACACCCAGGACACCGCCGGCCCCATGGCCCGGACCGTGCGCGACGCGGCGGTGCTGCTGGGGATCCTGGCCGGGCCGGACCCCCGCGACCCGGCGACCGCGGCCGGCGAGACCCGCGGGCTCGCGGACTACACGCCCTTCCTCGACCCGGACGGCCTCCGGAACGCCCGCGTCGGCGTGGCGCGGCAGTTCCTCGGGTTCCACGAGGGGGTGGACCGCGTCGTCGAGGACGCCTCCGCCGCGATGCGGGCGGCCGGCGCGGTCGTCGTCGACCCGGTCGTGCTGGGCCCCGGCGCCGGCCGGAGCCTGCAGGCGGCCGAGACCGACGTGCTGCTGTACGAGTTCAAGGCGGGGCTGAACGCCTATCTCGCCCGCCGCGGCCCCGGGGCGGAGGTGCGCTCGCTGGCGGACCTGATCGCCTTCAACGAACGCAACGCCGAGACCGAGATGCCGTACTTCGGGCAGGAGCGGTTGATCGCGGCGCAGGAGCGGGGGCCGTTGTCGGAGCCCGCCTACCTGACGGCGCTGGCGACGGCCCGGCGCCTCTCGCGCGCGGAGGGCATCGACCGCACGATGGACGAGCACCGGCTCGACGCCATCGCCGCCCCGACCGGGGGGCCGGCCTGGGTGACCGACCTGGTGAACGGAGACCACTTCGGCGGCGGCAGTTCCGGCTATCCCGCGGCGGCCGGATACCCCAACGTCACGGTTCCGGCCGGCGCCGTGCACGGGCTGCCGGTGGGGCTGTCGTTCTTCGGCCGCGCCTGGAGCGAGCCGACCCTCGTCCGCATCGCATACGCCTTCGAGCAGACCGTGCGGGCCCGCCGCCCGCCGCGTTTCCGGCCGACCGTGGCTTGACCGCGGCGGCGGGGCTCACCCGGCGGCGACGTCGAAGGCGGTCAGCCCGCGCGTGGCCTGACTGAACTCCACCCCGATCAGGTGGATCGGCTGCCCCAACCCCCGATACTTGTCGGCGTAGCGGCGTTTCTGCAACTGGGCCAGGGCGGCGCCGGCGGAGGCGCGCTCCACCACCTTGAACTCGAACAGGTAGATGCGGTCGTTGAAGGGCAGCGTCAGGTCCAGCCGCCCGTGGCTGGTGCTGTCCTCGACCCGCACGTCGAGCCCGAGGGCGGCGAGGCAGGCGTAGAACACGCTGGCGTAGTAGCCCTCGTAGCGGGCGATGTCGTTGTTGGTGTGCCACTGGTGGGGGATGCCGGCGAAGAAGGCCCGGAACAGCGCCTCCAGGCCGGCGAAGTCGTTGGCCTGCAGCAGGTCGTACAGCCGGAACCGCTGTTCGGCCCGTTGCCGCGGGCGGCCGGTGAGATGGTTCAGCAGGCACTCGTTCAGGCTCTGCCGCACTTCGCGGTTGGGGTAGCCGAGCCGATAGTACGTGCGTCCGCCGCGCGATTCGACGCCGCGGACCGTGAGGTAGCCGGTCTGGAACAGCAGCGCCTCGGGTTCGATTTCTCCCACGTCGAACGACGACAGCAGCGTGTCGCTGCCCAGCAGACCCTCCAGCGCGAAAGCGTCGAAGCCGCGCGCAACCAAGGTCTCGACGAGGAACGTCGGAGTGCCGGTCTCGAACCAGTAGGAGCCGAAGGCGCGGTTCCGGAACAGCAGCAGGGCGTCGAAGGGGTTGTAGACGGGTTCGCCGTCCGGCCAGCGGTAGCCGTTGTACCACTCGCGAATCTCGTCGCGGTCCAGACCGGGCAGCTCCGGGGCGAACACGGTGTCCAGGTCGTGATCCGTGTAGCCGCACAGGGTTCCGAAGCGCGGGTCCAGAGTGATGTCGATCAGGTTGTTGAGACCGGAGAACAGCCGGACCCTGGAGAATCGGCTGACGCCGGTCAGCAGGGTGAATCGGACGTGGGCGTCGCTGAACTTGATGGTTCCGTACAGGCCGCGCAGAAAGTCGAGGTTGGCGCGGGCGAGATCGGGTGTTTCCAGCGCGTCGAGGATCGGTTTGTCGTATTCGTCGATCAGCACCACCACGCGTTGCCCGCCCTGCGCGTGCAGCGCCTCGATGAGCCCCGCGAACCGGCCTTCCGCGCTGGCGTAGGCGCCGCCGACGGCGGCCCGCCGTTCGGCCGCGGCGAGCTGGTCCTGGACGTTGGCCGGCAACGCGTCCGGCTCGGTGAAGCCGCCGCTGCTGAAGTCGAGGCGCAGCACCGGATGGCGGACCGTCCAGTCCCACCGGTCGTGGGCGGCCAGCCCCGCGAACAGCGGCCGGTTGCCCTCGAAGAGCTCCTTCAGCGTATCGACGAGCAGACTCTTGCCGAAGCGCCGCGGGCGGGAGAGGAAGTAGTGCTTGCCCTCGGCCGCGAGCTGCAACAGCGCGGCCGTCTTGTCGACGTAGTAGTAGCCGCCCTCGCGGATCTCGCGGAAAGTCTGGAGGCCGACAGGCAGCCGGCGCCGGTCGCCGGCTGCCGGCTGCCTGTCCCGGTCGGTCTGCGTCATGGTCGTCCGCGCGGGAGTCGTTGCCGGGAACGGATCCGGCAACGGCGGCGCGGCACGCCGGGTGACGGCTCCGCGGCTACTGCCCGCCTTCCTCCGCCGCGCGCTCCTCGGCGCGCGCCCCGCCGAGCATCGCGTCCATCGAGTAGTTCCCCTCGTGGCAGGCGTACTCGAACATCGGCAGCTCGTTCAGGGTCATGGGCAGGTTCACGGTCCACGGCTCGGTCCAGGTTTCCGGATCGCGCACGGTGTACTCGTACTCGAGCGTGGTTTCGTCGATGCGGGTGAACCGCTCTTCCAGGCGCATCCCGGTGCTCGACCCCCGCCAGTTGCGGTCCGTGTCGAAGTTGGTCGTTTCGACGACCAGGGTGTCCCCTTCCCAGCGCCCGCGCGAGTTGCCCGACCATTGCGCGAGCCGCTCGTCCCCGATCGCGGGACGGCCGTCGAGGGGCACGCTCCGTACGGTGTGCACCATCTCGGTCATCAGCACGAGGTGGTCGGGGGTCTGGAAGATCTGCACGTTCTGGTTGTACCCGCCGGGGGTGATCGGGGGGCCGGCGTTGAAGCCCGTGAGACAGCGGTCCGCGTTGCTCAGGTCCGTATAGGACGCGGGGAGCTGGTCGCTGAACGAGCCGCGGCCGGCGGCGGCCCGGGCCTGTCCCGCGTCCGTCACCTCCGGCAGCCGGCCGTTCGGCGGGTCGATGACGAGCGACGTGCGCCGCGTGCCGATGACCCGGGTGCCCCGGTCCATCCAGAAGTTGTTGTACCCGCCCACTCTTCCGCCCGCCTCGGTGCGCTGGGCCTCCCGGTTCCACAGGCGGATGTTGCGCTCGACGGCGGCCTGTTCGCGCTCCACCGCTTCCTCTTCCGTCAGGAACGCCTTGTCGCCCAGGTCCTCCGGACGCTGGAGCGGGGTGATGGTGCGGAAATCCCAGACCCCCTGCAGGTCCGGCGCCCCCCACGCGGTTCGCGGCGCATCCTGCGCCGGGGCCGCCGCCGGCAGCGCCGCCAGCCCGGCCAGCGCCACGATCGAAAACGCCGCCATCGAACGTCCAACTCTCATTGCAAGACCTCCAGAATCGAAAACTACGCCCCGCTAAGATAGCACGAGCCGCCGGACCCGCGCACCGTCGGCGCCGCTGCCGGGACCTGGCCCGATGCGGGCCGTTGCGGTCAGGGCGCGATCCAGATCGGCGACGACCAGGCCCGCTCCTGGATGGTGGCCGGGAGATCGGGCCGCGGCTCGACGCCGGCGCGGACCGCATCCCACGTGGACCAGCGGCACGACGGGTTCTCGATCACCCGCACGTAGTAGACGGCGCGCTGGGCCGGGTCGAAGTCGGGGTCCGTCCACAGGGTGCGCAGCTCGGCCGCCCCGGCGTCCTCGTCGACGCTGCAGTCGGCGAGGTTCACGCGGGCGCCGTTGTCGGGGCAGCGGTGCGTCGTCTCGTCGACCCGCAGACCGTCCGAGCACGCGACGTCGTGGACCCGTTCGTGCGCTGCGCCGCCGTCGACCCAGCCCTTGATCACCTGGAGCCGCGCCAGCGGCGCGCTCGACGGGTCGCGGCTCGCCCACACCAGGAAGCGGGGCGTCCGGCCGCCGGGGGCCGCGAGCTCGCCCCCCATGGCGACGCCGCCGGCGTAGGCCCGGGCGATCAGATCGGGATCGTCCGCGAGATCGTCGGGGTAGCCGTAGCCGGCGAAGAACCGCACCCGCATGCGCGGGCCGGTGGTGGCGAAGGTCTCCCGGCGGCGGAACGCGTCGAAGATCGCCTCGCGGGTGTTCTCTTCCGCCCACACCCCGGTCAGCCCCGACGCGCCCCGCAGGGCCCCGAGGGGCGAGGCGGCGTAGCGCCGGCCGTCCGGCCGCGGCGGGTCGAACGGTATGGAGGAGCCCACCTGGGGGGCCCCGCCGGCGGTGAAGAAGTCGGACTCGCGCAGCGCGCCGGCGCCGGCGTGGCTGTCGGTGGCGCCCACGAGCCCGAAGCGGAACGGGTTGATGCCGCGTTCCTCCTCCAGGCGCAGGCCGTTCAGGTACGCCTCGCGCACGTAGCTGCCGCCGGGCCGGCTCGGGGTCGTGCCTCCGCCGATCCGGTACGACCAGATTTCGAAGTCGGCCCACTCGTCGTTGGGCGAGAGGGCGGGATGGGTGTCGGAGGTGCCCTTCGTCTGGGTGATCTCGACCAGCGGCTCGTTGCGGGTGCGGACCTCCGCGTAGCCGGCGTCGAGGGGGTCGCCGGCGTACGTCGCGAGCCGGAACATCAGGCCGTTCGAACCGTTCGAGTTGTGGGGGATGGCCAGGGCCTCGATGCCCGCCTCGCGGTTGCGGTCCATCCACGCCCACAGCTCCTCCGGGTTGAACGAGTCGAGGCGGCTGAACGGCAGCTCGGGCACCGCGCTGCCCCGGAAGATGACGTTGCGGTGCAGGTTCTGGTTCTCGGGGCTGCCGGTGAACTCGTAGCCGACGAAGGTGGTGAAGCGGCCCGGCTCGTAGTGGGCCTCGGCCGCCGCGACGGTCTCGCGCCATGCCGAGCGGACCACGTCGGGGTCGTGCGGCGGCTGGCTCAGGCCGAGAGTGTAGGCCCGGATGTCGCGCCGGGCCTCGGCGCGGGCGTCCCCGTCCAGGGCCCCGGAGACGAAGTCGTTCACGAGTGCGCCCGCGGGATGGGAGACGTCCCGCGCGGGGTCCGTCAGCGCCGGCAGCATGCCCAGGAAGCTGGCGTGGTCGGTGACCGCGTAGAAGTCCAGGGGCGCGTCGAGCCGGACCTCGAACCCCGCGGGGTGGGTCAGGGCCTCGCCCTTCGCGTACCGGTAGGCGTCGTGGGGCGTGGCGCGCGTGCCGTTGAGGAAGGCGTCGTAGGAGAAGTTGGTGTGCACGTGCAGGTCGCCGAAGTAGACGTTGCGCAGGGGATTCGGCGCCTCCGTCTGCGCGGGGCTCTCGGGGGGTGGCGCCGCCGCCGCCGGTCCGCCGCCGCCGGCGCAGCCGGCGGCCGCCACGCCGAGGAGCGCGGCGGCTCCGAGGGCCGCGGCGGCGCGGGACAGGGGCGCGGGCGATTCTCCGGCGCGGCGGGTTCGACGTGGCATGACACCTCCCTGGTCCCGGCACCCCCGCCGCCTCTCGCGGCTCCGGCGCCCGCCCACCGCGATCCTACTACCGCGGTCCTCGCCGTTCCACTCTCGCGGCGCGGGCGGGAGGTGCGCGTCAGATTTGCGAGACGAGCACCCGTCGGCGCCCGTCAGGGTCGTCGATTACCGTGTAGCCGTCGATCTCCAGGCCCTCCGAACGGGTACGGACGCCGCGAACCGGCCGCGTGGATGCCCCGGCGGCGACGTCTCGCTTTTGACGCGCACCCGGCGAAGTCGGCCCGCCGCGGCCGTCACCCGCCGAAGACGATGCGGACCGTCGGTCGTCACCCGCCGAAGCGCGCCCCTTCGGTAGTACGATGGGCGCGCGCGGTTTTCGTGCCGCGCGGACACGGCAGGGAGTAGTGGTCCTTGCCGCCGTTCGTCGTACCCGATCGTGTCGCCGGGCGCGGGGGATTGACCTCGTCGGCAAACGACGGAGGCCTCGAACGCCATGGGAGAAATCAACGCGAAGGTCCTGCTCGAAAACACGGCGGACCGCGCCCTCCACGAGGGGGGATTCCTCGACGAAGCGCGGATTCGGCGCACGACGGTCGAGCTCGTCGCCGGCACCGGTGCCGTTTCTCTGGTACTGCCCCAGAACGTCGTGGAACGGCTCGGACTGACGACCCGGCGGACGGTGATCGTCACGTATGCCGACGAACGGAGAGAGGAACGCCCGGTCGCCGGTCCGGTGACGATTCACGTCGCCGAACGGTTCATGACCACCGATTGCGTCGTCGGACCGCCGCTGAGCGAGGGCCTTCTCGGCCAGGTGGTGCTCGAATCGCTCGACCTGCTGGCCGACTGCGCGAATCGCACCGTGGCGCCCCGGACGCCGGACTACCCCTGCCTGAAACTGAAGTGAACGGCGACTCGAATCGATGTCGTGATCATGGAGCAACGCCGACGAGGACAAGAGGAACTGCCGGAACGCTGCGCCCCTGCCGCACCACGTTCAGCAAGTCCCGCTCGTACCGCGACGCGCGTTCCTCTATCGCCTGTTTCTACTCGACCTCCGGCAGGTGGTAGACGCTGCGCAGGATCTTCTCGTCGGCGGTTACCCAGAACGTGCTTCGGCGCTCGTTCCATCCTCGCACCTGAACAGCCCGTGGTGAAACCAGCCTGCCAATCGTCGCTTCGTCATTCGCCATCAGCCACCCTCCGGTCAGGGATTCGTGGTCCCGGTTATCTGCCTTCGCGGGCTCAGGATATTGGTGCCTACTTTGCTGGCGGCTTCGGTGAGCCGGGTAGCGGCTGTGCCCGCGGTCTCTCGGAGTTTGCGGCCATCGGGCAGCATCGTCGTCATGCGCATGACTATCCCGGCAACGCTTACCCGATCCATTGCCACGCCGCCCAGGACTCCGGCCGCGACACCCGCCAGAACTATCACTCCGACGGGGCCGCCGAGGGCTGCGACTCCCGACGCGACGAGCATCGCCCCACCCCCCGCCGTCACACCGCGCGCCATGCCGTCGAACGCCTCGACGCCGGCGCCGTCCCGCCGGGCGGTCTGGTACAGACGAGCGAGACCGGCGATGGCTGCGATGATCAGCAGAGGATTCGCGCCGACGACACTGGCGATCCCCAAGGCGCCGACCGTCTTGCCGAATCTGTCGGCGTCCGGTTTTCGCCACTGCAGCACCAGCATGACCGCTCCAACCGACGCACCGATCACTTCCGATGCATCGAAGCTGTTCAAGTCGTAGAACCAGTTGTTCGGCAGGTGGAGCGTGTTCGACACCGATTCGTAGGAGTCCTTGCTCCACGTCGCCAGCGGCAAACCTTTCGTCGTCGTCACGTCACGCGCCAGACCTTGCACGTAGCCCGCGGCCTGCTCGCTGGCGGTGCCGCCTGCGTCGTGGACGGCCTTGGCGGCCCCCCAGAGCGTATGGCCACCGTCGAACATCCGATGATTGCCGCCACCGATATGCGTCGCCAGGTACTCCGCGTCCATCGCCTTGTCGTAGATCGTTGCGGACCCTTTCACGAGCTGGGCCAAGCTGTCGTTGACGAGCTGTATCGCGGTGGCCTCGCACAGAACGGCCTGGACCGCACCAGCCGCTTCGACCGTGCGGTCCCTCGCCGATCTGGCGGCGGTTCCGACCGCGCCGGCTGCTTCGACCGTGCGGTCCCCTGCCGATCTGACGGCGGTTCCGACTGCGCCGGCTGCTTCGACCGTGCGGTCCCTCGTCGATCTAACGGCGGTTCCGACTGCGCCGGCTGCTTCGACCGTGCGGTCCCTCGTCGATCTGGCGGCGGTGCCGGCCGCTTCGACCGTGCGGTTCCTCGCCGATCTGGCGGCGGTTCCGACTGCGCCGGCTGCTTCGACCGTGCGGTCCCTTGCCGATCTGGCGGCGGTTCCGACTGCGCCGGCTGCTTCGACCGTGCGGTCCCTCGTCGATCTGGCGGCGGTGCCGGCCGCTTCGACCGTGCGGTCCCTCGCCGATCTGACGGCGGTTCCGACTGCGCCGGCTGCTTCGACCGTGCGGTCCCTCGTCGATCTGGCGGCGGTGCCGGCCGCTTCGACCGTGCGGTTCCTCGCCGATCTGACGGCGGTTCCGACTGCGCCGGCTGCTTCGACCGTGCGGTCCCTTGCCGATCTGGCGGCGGTTCCGACCGCGCCGGCTGCTTCGACCGTGCGGTCCCTCGTCGATCTGGCGGCGGTGCCGGCCGCTTCGACCGTGCGGTCTCTCGCCGATTTCGCGACGGTGCCGACTGCCTCCACCGCGGTTCGGATATTCGGCATCGATTTCATGGCGGTCTTTCTTCCCGGTATGGAACGTTCGTCGGCGGTCGCGGGCTTCGCGCGGGTCGACGGCAAGTCGGCCGCCGACACCCACATCGACTGCTGCGACCCGTCGTCACGTGTCGTGCCCATTGCCATGTCCACCAGTGTAGAACAGGTGAGCCGTCATGTCGATTTCCCGAAATGCCCGAATGGGCGACTTTCACCACGGGCTGTGAAGGCCGTCCTTGAACTTTGGTTCATGTCGCCCGGAGAAAACAACATTCTGCCGCGCATCGTTCTTTCTCTGGAAACCTTCGTCCGGCACGCAAGGGCGTTCACCTCCGCTATCACCGCCTGCACTTCGTCCCATAGTTTCCTGCGGTGAACGAGCAGGTACTCTTCTCCATTCAAATGTGAATAGCGGGCCAGAATTCGCATCAGTGTCCACCGTTCGGCAGCGCTGGATCGTAGACAGGCTTGCCCATCCGGCGGGTCTTGAGAGTTCCAGCGTGGAGCTGGCGAACACGCTCGCGGGCGACGTCCACGTATTCAGGAACCAGGTCGCATCCGTACGCTATGCGCCCATGCATGAGAGCGGCGACGGCAGACGAGCCGACTCCCATGTACGGATCGAACACCGCTTCGTCCTCGTTGGTCATGGAGAGAACGAGGCGCTCGACCAGTTCGACCGGAAACTGGCACGGATGTATCGTCTTCTCGGGATGGTTGTTCTTGACGTTGGGAAATTCCCATACGTCGCTCGGGTTCTTGCCCTTCGGGTTGCCGGACAGCTTGCCGGCGTTCGGCCCCTTGAAATGCCGCTTGCCCGGATACTTCGACGGAACGCGGATGGCGTCGAGGTTCCACGTGTAGTCGTCGCTCTTCGTCCACCAGTTGATCGTTTCGTATCGGCCGGAGAGGCGTTTCGTGCAGTGCAGGCCGTGCCCGAAGTGCCAGACGATCCGGTTGCGAAGCTTGAGTCCATGCGCGCGAAAGACGGGGTACAGAACCGCGTCGAGGGGAATTACTTCTCCATGATCGACGTAGTTTCCGACTTGCCAGCAAAGCGATCCTTGCGCATGAAGCACGCGAACGCACTCGCTTATTACGCGCTCCTGCACGGCAAGGTAATCATCCAGGGAAGTCCTGGCCTCGTAGTCCTTGCCGATGTTGTAGGGTGGAGACGTGACGATCAATTTCATCCGTCCGTTGGAAAGGTGCTCCATGAAGGACAAGTTGTCTCCGCAAGCCAGAATGAATCGACCGTCGTCGGCGGAACAGTGGTCCAGCGATGAAAACAGGGATACTTGCGCGACTTCGTCCAGGGATGCAACCCCGAGCGGCGCCGTCCTGCAACCAGGCATTCCGTCCTCTTTCTGCGATTCGACGGTATCCTGTCGTCGCCCCGCGGAAGGCGAGAAAATCATATCATGAAGTCGAGCACCGGGCCTTGATGGAACACTGGAGAGCGGGAACCGGAGTTGCGCCGGACTACGCGGGTCGCTTTGCGGTCCGACGAACGACGCAGGCAGGCGGGATGCGCCGCCGCTCGCGATGCGGCGGGGCGTTCACCACGGGCTGTTGAAGCTGAAGTGAACGGCGAGCGATTCCAGCGGCACGATCGACAGCACCCTTTCCAGGAACCACCCGGCGGACACCGCGCCCATGACGTAAATCGGCGCCTGCGCGACGGCCGCGGGCAGGGGGACCCGCGCGGTCCGGAGCCCGTACAGCAGGGCGAGCAGGACGCCGACGACCGCGAGCTGGCCGATCTCGACCCCGACGTTGAAGAGCAGCAGGGCCGTCGCACGGGCCTCCTCGGGCAGTCCGATCTCGGCCAGCGCCCCCGCGAAGCCGAACCCGTGCAACAGTCCGAACCCGAAGGCGATCGTCCACGGCGACCGCGCCGGGGACGCGCGCGGTCGGCGGTCGGCGCCCGGACCGCCCGGACCGCCGCCGGCCAGCTCGACCGCGAGATAGAGGATGCTCAGCGCGATCGCCGCCTCGACGGGGCGTTGCGGCAGGGTCACCGCGCCGAGCGTCGACAGGGCGAGGGTGACGCTGTGCGCGGCCGTGAACGCCGTCACCACCGCCACGAGCTGCCGGGGCCGGCGCACCAGGAACGTCAGGCCGACGACGAAAAGGATGTGGTCGAACCCGAAGAGCAGATGCTCGACGCCGAGCCGGAGATACGCGGGCGCCGCCATCCCGCGTCCCGCGGCGGGCGCCGGCTCGGCGCGCGGCGCCTCCGGCCGCAGGAGGTGGTCGACGGACGCGCCGTCGAGGAAGCGCACGCGCAGCAGGACGTCGGTGAGGGTGCGGGGCAGGCCCGCGATTTCGATCGGCGCGTCGGCCAGCCCGCGGGTCCCGCAGTCGATCGTCCAGCGCTCGATCAGCGCCGACGCGGTCACCTCGGGCACGTCCCGCCCGGATTCGCGGCAGCGGGCGGGGAACGCCGGCCGGAGGGGCAGGCGTCGGACCAGTCCGGGCTCGGCGTCCGCCGCCGCCGGCTGCTTCCAGAGCACGTCGAAGACGCCGGCCGAGACCTCGGTCAGCTCGAGGTAGGCGGGCCGCACTTCGTGGGCCGCGAGCGCCGCCGGCAGCGCCAGCGCGGCCAGCAACGCCGGCAGCGAGTCCGGCGCCCGGCGTCCCCGCCGCGGTTCGGCGGCCATGCTCGATACCTCGGTCGGGCCGCGAGCGCCGCCGGCAGCGCGAGCGTCGCGCCCCGGCATCGACAGCGTCCCGCCGCGCCCCCGCCGCGGTCCCATGCTCTATCGCGGTCCCTGCCCGCCGCCGTCTTGCGGTTCCTGCCCGGAGCCGGCTGGTCCGGGCATCCGGACCTCGTAGCGTTCGCGCAGCGCCTGCAGCGCGGCCCGGTTCCGCTCGCGCCGCCGGTTCTCCCGCAGGTCGGCGGCGACCCGCTCGCGGACTTCGTCGAAGGCGGGCAGCCGGGGTTCGGTGCGGCCGAGCACCTGCACGAGATGGGCGCCGTGCGCCGACTCGAACGGCCCCTGCCACGCGCCCGCGGCCACCGCGGCGAGCGCCGCCGCGAACTCCCCGCCGAACAGCTCCGCGATCTCCTGGTCGGACCGGCCGGCGTACTCCCGAAGCAGCATGAACGGGTCGCCGAGCCGCCGCCACCGGCCGCCGCGTCCGGCGCGCACATCGGGCAGCAGGGCGGCGGCGTCGCGCGCGGGGTCGGCCCGGCGATCGCGGCTCAGGAAGACGTGCCGGAACGTGGTGCGGCGCGGTTCGCGGTACCGCTCGGCGCGGGCCGCGAAGTACGCCTCGACGTCCTCGGGCGCCGCCGCCGGCGCCCCCGCGCGGTCCTCCAGCAGGAACGTCATCTTCTGCGCGAGCCGGCGGCGGACGATGGGGTCGCCGCGGTCGAGGCCCAGGCGCAAAGCCTCGCGGTAGAGCACCTCCTCCTGCACCGCCTCGTCGATGAGGGCCTCGAGCTCCGGGCCGGCCGGCGGCCGTCCCCATTGCGCCGCCCACCGCGCGCGGATGGCCGCGACCTGCTCGTCGCTCACCGTGACGACCCGACCCGCCCCGGCGTCGTCCAGCCAGCGGTCGAGGGCGAACACGCCCGCGCCGAGCAGGAGGAACACCACGAGCGGCGATCCGCCGCGGGTCGATCTCATGGTCGGGTTCGTGCGCGTCCGCGGGCGCCGGGAATCGACCGCGAACATCTCCGCGTGGGTCGGACGGAACGCGGCCAGCGTACCACAGGGGACGCTGGCCGCCGCCCGGGGTCGTCCGCCTGGGCCATGGAGGGCGCTTCACGTTCGGAGGCGTCCCGTCGGAGAGGCTCCGGGACCGTCGTCACGTGGTCCGTACCGACCACGGTCGTCTTCGTAGACGCCACGGAGGGCGGTATCGTGTTCATCTTCTTTACCGTCACCCCGGACGACGCGCCCACGCTCGGACAACGCGCCTGTCGAGGACGCGGTCCCCCGCTTTCGCCTGCCTTCGGGGACGAGGGCGAAGAGGGGTGGCGGGCCCGCGCACCGCCGCCCGGCGGGCGCTTGCAGCCGGCGGGCCGTCCGGTCACAATGGGGCCGTGGGCGGAACGTGCGGCAGGGGAGGCCGCGTCTTGCCGAGACGCTCCCCGCGGCAGGCCCGTCAGTTTCAGTTTCAGAAGCTCTCCCGGGGCCGCGGGCGGATGCGCCGGCTCGGGGAGTGCAGCGACCCGAGGAGGAAACGGATGTCCTTGACGAGACGAGCGGCCGCGCTGGCGGCGGGGCTCGCGTTGCTGGCGGTCGGCGCGGCGGCGGAGCAGGGGGGAACCCTGGAGGTGACCGTCAATTATGCCGGCCCCGGGGAAGTCGACGCGGGTCATGCCGTGTATCTGGCGCTCTATTCCACGGCCGACATGCAGCCGGACAACATCATCGGCACGCAGATCGTCACCGCGAACGGCGAGACGGCGACGTTCGAGAACGTCGGCGCCGCCACCGTCTACGTCTCGGCGTTCTACGACGAGCAGGGCGGCTGGAATCCGGCCACGTCCGTGCCTTCCGGCTCGCCCGCCGGCGCGTACGTCGCGGCCGGTTCCTTCGCGCCGTCCCCCATCGCGGTGGGCGCGGGGGAGACGGCGCAGGTCGATCTCGTGTTCGACGACGCGTTCCGGATTCCGTAGTCCGCCCGGGGTGGGTGATGACGCACGCCGTCACCGCGGCCGCCACGTCCCAGGACGCGCTGAACGCCGTCCTCGGCGAAGCCCTGCCGTCCCAGGGCGGCTGGAGCGACGAGCACTACCTGTGGCTCACGGACCGCGCCCGCCGTCCGATCGAGTTCACCGACGGCCGCGTCGAAGTGCTGCCCATGCCGACCGAGAGGCACCAGATCATCCTGCTGTCCCTCTACCGGCGGTTCTACGCCTGGCTGCATGGACCGCGTCGGGACGGCGTCGTCGTGACCTCGGGGTTGCGGATGCGCGTGCGCGAAGGCAAGTTCCGCGAACCCGATCTGCTGCTGCTCCGCGATCCGTCCGACGCCCGCCGCCGCGACCGCTTCTGGCTCGGGGCGGACCTGGTGGCGGAGATCGTCGGCCCCGACGACCCGGCCCGCGACCTCGTGGTCAAGCGCGCCGACTATGCCGAGGCGTCGGTTCCCGAGTACTGGATCGTCGATCCCCGCGGCGAGACGGTTACCGTGCTCACCCTCGCCGGGAACGCCTTCGTCGAACACGGCGTCTTCGCGCGCGGCGACACGGCGACGTCGCTGCTGCTGGACGGCGTCGCCGTCGACGTCACGGCACTCTTCGACGACGCCGAGAGCCCGCCGCCCGCGCCGTAGCATCCCGTGGTGGAACCGCCCCGGGCTGACGAGCCCGTGGTGAATCGCCCCAGCCCGCCGCCCGCGCCGCAGCATTCCGCGGTGGGAACGAACTGCCCCGGGTTGACGAGCCCAAACGCCCCGTTCGCACTGCAAGCCGCGCTGCATCCCGCCCGACTGCGTCGTTCGCCGGTTGAACGTGCCCGGTATGCGCCCTTCTCACGCCTTGCCGGTGCGGGCGTCCTCTGTCCGCCGGACGTTCACTGCCCGCCGGCGCCCTTCGGGCGCGGTGCGACGCGGAGTTCCATCACCGCCGCCCGGCCCCGCCGGTCGTTCCGGTTCCCGGCCGCAGATGCCGGTCGGCCCAGTTCAGCATCTCGGCCACGGTGTGCAGCACCGACTCGCGGGCCGCGTAGCCGTGGGACTCGTGGGGCAGGGTGACGTAGCGCACGGTGGCGCCGTGGCCCTTGAGGGCCATGTACATCCGGGCCGACTGCATCGGGAACGTGCCCGAGTTGTCGTCCACCTCGCCGTGGACGAGGAGGATGGGCTCGTCGATCTCGTCGGCGTGGAAGAACGGCGACATCGCCGCGTAGACGTCCGCCGCCTCCCAGAACGTGCGCCGCTCGTTCTGGAACCCGAAGGGCGTCAGCGACCGGTTGTAGGCGCCGCTGCGGGCGATGCCCATCCGGAACAGGTCGGAATGGGCGAGCAGGTTGGCGGTCATGAACGCCCCGTAGCTGTGCCCCCCGACGCCGATGGCGCCGCGGTCGGCGACGCCCCGCTCCACGACGGTGTCCACCGCGGCCCGGGCGCTCGCCACGAGCTGTTCCACGTAGGTGTCGTTCGCGGTCTCGCCGGGGCCGACGATGGGCATCGTGGGACCGTCGAACACCGCGAACCCCTGTGTCAGCAGCAGCAGGTGGGAGGCGCCGCGGAACGTGGTGAACCGGTGGTCCGAGCCGGTGACCTGGCCCGCGAGCCGGGGGTCGACGTACTCGCGGGGGTACGCCCACATCAGAAGGGGGACGCGCTCGCCTTCCTGGTGCCCCGGAGGCAGGTAGAGGGTGCCGGAAAGCCGCACGCCGTCGGCCCGCTCGTAGGTGACGAGCTCCTTGCGGATGCCCGCGAGCCGCGGCGCCGGGTTCTCGAAGGCGGTGAGCGCGCGCCGGGCGCCCGCGTCGAGGTCCCGGACGAAGTAGTTCGGCGGTTCGGTCCGCGTCTCGCGGCGGGTGAGCACCAGGCGTCCGTCGTCGGAGAGGGGCGCCAGGGCGGCCTCGTAGGCGTCGTCGGCGCTCCGGAACAGCCGCTCGCTCCGGAGGGTGGCGAGGTCGAGCCGGTCGAGGAACGGGCGGTCGCCGTCGGGCGAGGCGCCGGCGCCGGTCAGGTAGATGGCGCCGCCGGTCTGGCGGACGACCCGGCCTCCGGGCCGGGCGACGCCGACGGGGGCGCCCGCGGCGGCGTAGCGGTCCTCGGTGCTGCGGTCCCAGAGCGTGCGCCGCCCCCCGTCCGCGTCGAGCAGCGTGGTCCGGGTCCACCGGGTGCGGCGGTCGTTCTCGGTCAGCAGCGCGGCGCCCTCCTCGGTCCAGGCGATCCCGCCGAACCGGAACTCGGTGCGCGCGATCTCGGCCGGCTCGCCGTCGAACGGCGCGGCGTGCGCGAGCACGCGGTCGCGGTGCGGAACCGTGCGGCGGGGGTCGCCCCCGTCCTCGGCCTCGACCCAGACGAGGGTGGCGGGCCGGGTGGGGTCCCACGTGAAGCGGCGCGGCCCGGTGGGGACGCCGCCGATGGGGACCGCGTCGGCGAGGGGCAGCCGGGCGATCGACGCCACGATCTCGCCGCCGCGGTTCCTGACCGTCACGTCCTTCGGGAAGTTGCGGGCGCCCACCAGCCACGAGAACGGCCGCTCGACCTCGACCGTCAGCAGGAGCTCGCCGTTCGGCGCGGCGCGCACCCGCTCGTACAGGCCGGGCCGGCCGATGGGGGTGCGGCGGCCGGTGGCGACGTCGATGGCGGCGATCTGGCTGGTGAAGTAATACTCGAACAGCGCCTCGTCGTGGGCGTTCCGCAGGAGGTCCTGGTAGGTCCGGACGGGCGCGGCGCCGCCGTGGTGCTCCTGGACGTTGGGGCCGGGGGGCGTGCGGGGCGCCGCCGGCGGCGCGCCCCGCGCCGAGGCCTTGAACCGGCACAGGACGGCCGTCCCTTCGTCGAGCCAGTCGCAGGGGTCGCCCCAGGCGGCGTTGATCGATGCGTCGCTGAGGGGCCGGGTCCGACCCGTCGCGGTCTCCAGGACCCATGCCTCGATGCCGTTGTAGCGGGTGAGGGTGAACAGCAGATGCGCGCCGTCGGGCGAGTACTCGACGTTGCCGAGGGCGGTCTCGCGGGGCGCGTCGAACGCGTGCTCCGCCCCGTCCGCGATCCGCTTCACGGTGATGCGGTTCAGTCCGCCGGGAGTGTGGGGGCCGTTGGTCCGCGGGTCGATGCGGAAGCCGGCCAGCCGCAGCATGGGGCGCGACACCGCGGCGATCGACGGCATCGCGGGCCGCGCCAGCAGGGCCACGGTGTCGCGGGTCGGGCTCACGAGGAGCCGCGGCGTCGGCGGAGCGTCGAGGACGTCGACGATCTCCTGCGGCGGGGTCAGATAGCCGGCCGTCTCCTGCGCGAGGCCCGCGGCGGCGGGGCCGAGGGCCAGCGCCGCGAGCAGGGCGGCCGCCGCCGTCCGCCGGCCGGAGCGGTGCGTGTGTCCGAGCGTCGGGATTCGATGCATGACCGCCCTCCAGGCTGCCGGCGCGACGATTCGAAACCCGCGGCGGGACCCCCGCCGCGTCCGGCGCCAGGCCATCGTACGCCAGACGCGGGCGGGACGCCAGCATAACGGCTGCTCGGCGCAGGCCCTGACGGTCTTTCGAGACTCTTCCGCGATGTAGGCGCTTAGTTAGCTGGCCGTCCGGTCCGGTCCAGTCCCGGTCGCGTCCGGAACGGGCAGTATCCGCCGGGCGTTCCGGTGGAAGAACCTGCCCCGCTCGCCGGTGGAGAAGTCGTAATCGCGCGGCGCATTCGCCCCCAGGTCGGCGTCGACGAGGCAGGGGTTGGGATCGGGCCCGGGGGCGCTTCCCGTTGGATGGGCCATGTTGCACTCGCGGCGGGATGGGCCATGTTGCACTCGCGGCGGGCTGCCGCCGAGTCGCCTCTCGCCAAGCCATCGTACGCCAGACGCGGGCGAGAGGCCAGCGCCGCCGTCGAACCGCGTCCGGCCGCGGGCCGTCGCCTGCCAGACGCGGGCGGAAACCGGGGCCGGCGTCGAGCCGCGGCCGGCCGGGCGCCGCGGATCGGGTCCGCTGCCTCCCTTTCGGCGTACCATGGGGCCGATCTCCGCGATCCCGGTTGCCGCATGTTTTCCGCCCGTGTGCCCGTTCTCCGCGTCAACCGCGTGGCGGGCGAGCTGGCGCGTCTGCGCGCGGAAGGCCTGCGGTTCGACGACCTCACGGTGTCGAACCCGACCCGGGTCGGCCTGCCGTATCCGCGCGGCCTGCTCGCCCCCCTCGCGGCGCCCGAGGCCCTCACCTTCGACCCCGACCCGTTCGGCGCCGTCGCCGCGCGCGAGGCGGTGGCCGCGTACCTGGCCGGGCGGGGGGTGCGGGTCCATCCCGACCGGATCGTCCTCACCGCCAGCACCAGCGAGGCGTACGGCCTGCTGTTCAAGGTGCTGTGCGACCCCGGCGACAGCGTGCTGGTCCCGCGGCCGAGCTATCCCCTCTTCGAGCATCTCACCCGCCTGGAAGGGGTGGAGGCGCTCGCCTACCGCCTGGAGCACCACGGCCGGTGGGAGATGGACGTGGACGGGCTGGCCCGGGCGGTCGGCGCCCGCACGCGGGCGGTGCTGCTGGTGAGCCCCAACAACCCGACCGGCTCGTTCGTCCGGTCGGACGAACTGGCCGCGGTCCGCGCGGTCGCCCTTCGGCGCGGGCTGGCGATCATCTGCGACGAAGTGTTCCAGGACTATCCGATGGAGGCCGACGCTCCAGGGTCCCCCGGCGTTCTCGCCGTCGACGCCGAAGCCCTGACCTTCACGCTCGGCGGACTGTCCAAGTCGGCGGGTCTGCCGCAGCTCAAGCTGGGGTGGATCCTCGTGGGCGGCCCCGACGGGCTGGCCGCCCGCGCCCGCGAGCGTCTCGAGCTGGTCTGCGACACCTATCTCTCGGTCGCGGCGCCGGTGCAGCTCGCGGCCGGCCGCCTGCTGGAGCGGTCCCGGCCCGTGGCGGCCGCGATCCTCGATCGGGTGCGGGCCAACCACGCGGCGTTGCGGCGGTTGGCCGGCGGGTTTCCCGCGTGCCGGGTCCTGCGGGTCGAGGGGGGGTGGTACGCTGTGGTGCAGGCGCCGGCGATCCGTTCCGAGGAGGATCTGGTGATCGAACTCCTGCGGCGCGATCGGGTCCGCGCGCATCCCGGCTACTTCTTCGACTTCCCGCGCGAGGCGTTCCTGGTGCTCAGCCTGCTGCCGCCGCCCGACGTGTTCGCGGACGCGGCGGCGCGGGTCCTGGCCCGGGCCTCGGGGATCTCGCGGTGACGGCCGGCCGCGCACGCGTTCCGTTTCGACGACGGTCACCACCTGAATCCGTATTCAACGCCGCCGCCTGTTCCGTCTCCGGCCGGACGAGCGACGCTTCGCGGATTCCGTCCGGCCCGATCGATTTCGGCTCCCGGACGGCCACGGCCGCCGCGCCAGCGAACGTTCCCGTCGCGGTCCGCATCAGCGGCCGGTTCGTGCGGTCCAGTGTCTCGTTCGTCAGGAGCATGACCGAACCGGCGGCGAAGAGCACGGTCCAGGCCCGCGGCGGCCGGCGGCGCCGCCGTGTCCGTTCCGCGGTCGGCGCGTCCCGGATTCGCGTGAACCGGACGCCGTTGGCCGAGCGATCGGGCGGGCCGGGAGAACCCCGCGATGAATGACCGCACCGTGCCCGTCGTCAAGGACCTCGTGCTGATCGGGGGCGGGCACACCCACGTCGCGGTGCTCAGGCGCTTCGGCATGCGCCCGCTGCCCGGCGTGCGCATCACCCTCGTCGCCCGCGAAATCCACACCCCGTACTCGGGGATGCTGCCGGGCCTCGTGGCCGGGCACTACACGTTCGACGACGCGCACATCGACCTCGCGCGTCTGGCCCGGTTCGCCGGCGCCCGGCTGTATCGTCAGCCGGCCGTCGGGCTGGACCTCGACCGGCGCGAGGTGCGCTGCGAGGGGCGCCCGCCGGTGCCCTACGACCTGGTGTCGATCAACGTCGGCTCCACCCCTTCGTTCCACGGGGTGCCGGGGGCGGCGGAGGCGGTGATACCCGTCAAGCCCATCGGCCGCTTCGTCGAGCGGTGGACGCGGCTGCGCGCCCGCGTCCTGTCCGCCGAGGCGCCGATGCGCATCGGGGTGGTGGGGGCCGGGGCGGGGGGGGTCGAGCTGCTGCTCGCGGTGCAGTTCGCCCTGGGGCGGATGCTGGCGGGGTCGGACCGGGGCGGGCAGGTTCCGGAGATGCACCTGTTCGGCGCGGAGGAGACGATTCTGCCGACCCACAATCCCGGCGTGCGGCAGCGGCTCGAGCGCGTGCTGCGGTCGCGCGGCGCGCACCTGCACCTCGGCCAGCCGGTGACCGCGGTGCGCGCGGGGGCGGTGGTCCGCGGGGACGGCGCGGCCGTGCGGCTCGACGAGGTCCTGTGGGCCACGCAGGCGGGCGCCCCGCCCTGGCCCCGCGCCTCCGGTCTCGCGGTAGACGACGGGGGCTTCATCGAGGTCGACGACACCCTGCGTTCCACGTCGCATCCCGACGTGTTCGCGGCCGGAGACGTCGCCGCCGTCGTCGGGCATCCGCGCGAGAAGGCCGGCGTGTTCGCGGTGCGGCAGGGCCCGCCCCTCGCCCGCAACCTGCGCCGCGCCCTCGTCGGGCGCCGCCCCCGGCGGTTCCGCCCCCAACGCCGATTCCTCACGCTGGTGTCCACCGGCGACCGCTACGCGGTCGGGGGGCGCGGGACCCGCTCGTTCGAGGGCGCCCTGGCGTGGCGCTGCAAGGACTGGATCGATCGCCGGTTCATGGCCCGGTACGCCGACCTGCCGGCGATGCGCGCCCCGGCCGGCCCGGCCGTCTCGGCGGGACTGGCGGCGCCTGAGGACCTGCGGGCGATCGCCGCGGCGGCGATGCGCTGCGGCGGCTGCGGATCGAAGGTCGGGGCGACGCCCCTCGACCGCGTGCTCGCCCGGTTGACGCCGGTGCGGCGCGAAGACGTGCTGGTCGGTCTCGACGCCCCCGACGACGCGGCGGTGGTGCGGGTCCCGCCCGGCAAGGTGCTGGTGCGGACCGTCGACGCCTTCCGGTCCATCGTGGACGACCCGTTCGTGTTCGGGGAGATCGCCGCCAACCACTGTCTGGGCGACGTCTTCGCGATGGGCGCCGAGGCGCAGACGGCGCTGGCGGTGGCGACGGTGCCGTTCGGGCTCGACCGGAAGGTCGAAGACACCCTGGCGCAGCTCCTCGCCGGGGCGGTCGAGGTGCTCAACGAAGCGGGGGCGGCGCTCGTCGGCGGGCATACCGCGGAGGGGGCCGAGCTCGCCCTGGGGCTGTCGTTGACGGGGCTGGCGGACGCGGACGCGGTGCTGCGCAAGGGCGGCCTGCGCCCCGGCGACCGGCTGGTGCTCACGAAGGGGATCGGCACCGGCACCCTGTTCGCGGCCGAGATGCGGCTGCGGGCGAAGGGGCGGTGGATAGACGGGGCGATCGCCGCGATGCGCCAGTCGAGCAGGCTCGCGGCGGGGTCGTTGCGGCGCCACGCGGCGACCGCGTGCACCGATGTGACCGGGTTCGGGCTGCTGGGGCATCTGGTCGAGATGACGCGGGCCTCGGGGGTCGACGTCCGCATCGACCTGTCCGCGGTGCCGGTGCTCGACGGCGCGCTGGACACGAGCCGGGCCGGGCTCCTGAGTTCGCTCCATCCCCACAACGTGCGGCTGCGGCGCGCGGTGGACGACCCCGAGGAGCACGCCGGCGATCCGCGCTACCAGTTGCTGTACGATCCGCAGACGGCCGGCGGGCTGCTCGCCGGCGTGCCGGCGGACCGCGCCGACGCCTGCGTGGCCGACCTCCTCGCGCAGGGGTACTCGCAGGCGGCGGTCGTCGGCGTCGTCGAGCCGCGCGGAGACCACGGACCTCCCGTGCATCTCGTGCGGCGCGGCGGGGAGTCCGTCCCGTAGCGGCGCCGCCTGCGCCCGGACCGCCGGGTCGCCCCGGGCGAAGGGAACGCGGGGATATCGAAAAACAAGGCTGTCGCCGAAAGGACAGGGTACTGTATCGTGCGCGTGCTGAGCCGTCCGCTGGCCACCGGTTCGGGAAGTTCTCGATGGTGCCGGCGCTGAATCGTCCGCGGCGCGCACCTCGAACCCGGGTTGGCGCATGGCTGAACGTTACCGGTTCGTCCCGTCGTTCGTCCTGATGCTCGGTCTCGCCGGCTGCGGCGGATACGTCGAAACGCCCTTGCCCGCGGCCTCCGCCGGGCCCGACGTTCATCTCGAACCCGACGTCCGGATCGTCGAGGCCCGCGTGGGACGCAACGCCACCTTCGCGGCGATGCTGGCCGCGCACGGCCTGGGCGACGCGGCGTACGCGTTCGTCGAGGCCGTGCGCCCGTTGTTCGACCCGCGGTCCCTGCAGGTGGAACACCCGTACAAGCTCGTCTACGGAAGCGACGGCGGGTTCCGGCGGTTCGAGTATCACGTGGACGACGACCGGTACCTGCGGGTGGTCAGCCGCCCCGGCTCCGGCGCCCGGTTCGAGGCGGCCCTCGTCGACTACGAGAAGGAGCGCGAACAGGTCGCCCTGCGGGGCGTGATCGACCGCGAGAACAACTCGCTCACGGCCGCCATGGACGCCGGCGGCGGGAGCATCCGGCTCGCGATGTCGATGGCCCGGGTGTTCGCCGGCGATATCGACTTCAACACCGAGCTGCGGCCCGGCGACCATTTCGCGCTGCTCTACGAGCGGTTCGTGCGGGACGGCGTCCACGTGACCCACGGCGACGTGCTGGCCGCCACGTTCCACAACGACGGCCGCGACCTCAGCGCCTTCCGGTACGCGGTGCCCGGCGACGCCCCGGAGTACTTCGACGCGGAGGGCCGCTCGCTGAAGCGCCAGTTCCTGCGGTCGCCCCTGCCCTTCGAGCCGCGCATCACGTCGCGGTTCTCGTACCGGCGCCTGCACCCGATACTCGGCACGCACCGGGCGCATCTCGGGGTGGACTACGGGGCGCCGACGGGGACGCGGGTGGTCGCGGTGGCGCGGGGCCGGGTCGAGTTCGCCGCCCGCCGGGGCGGCTCGGGCAACATGGTCCGGTTGAGCCACGGCAACGACTACGAGACCTACTACCTGCACCTGTCGCGGTTCGCCGAGGGGATTCGCCCCGGCGTGCGGGTCGCGCAGGGGCAGACCATCGGCTACGTCGGGTCCACCGGGTTGTCGACCGGTCCGCACCTCGACTACCGGATCCGCAAGAACGGCGTCTTCGTCAACCCGCTCGTCGAGATTCGGAACACGCCGCCCGGCGAGCCGGTGCCGTCGGACCGGATGCCGGCGTTCCGCGCCCTGCGCGACCGGCTGCGGGCGCAGTTGCCCGGCTCGGCCCCGGCGCCGCCGGATTCGTCGGGGGTGAGCGCGCAGCCGGCGGCCGCGTCCGGCCCGGGACCCCGCGCGCGCGTCCCGACTCCCTGACCCGTATGCGCATCCGCCCGTTCCGCGCCCTGCGCCCGACCCCGCCGGCGGCCGCCGCCGTCGCGAGCGTGCCCTACGACGTCGTGAGCACCGGGCAGGCGCGGGCCCTCGCCGCCGATGCGCCCCTCAGCTTCCTCCACGTGACGCGGGCCGAGGTCGATCTGGCGCCGGCCGTCGACCCCTGCGATCCGGTCGTGTACGCCACGGCCCGGGCCAATCTCGCCCGCCTGCGGCGGGAGGCGCCGCTGGTCGTCGAGGCCGAGCCGGCGCTCTACGTCTACCGCCTGCGCGACGGCGGCCACGAGCAGACGGGACTGGCCGGCTGCTATCCGCTCGACGACTACGACGGGGGCGCCATCAAGCGGCACGAACGGACCCGGCGCGACAAGGAGGACGACCGCACGCGCCACATGACCGCGCTGGAGGCGCAGACCGGCATCGTGTTCCTGGCCTACCGCCGGCGGGCGGAGATCGACGACCTGGCCGCGGCGGTCCGCGCGGGGGCGCCCCTGTTCGACTTCGAGGCCGCGGACGGGGTGCGGCACACGGTCTGGCGCGCCGACGCGGGGACGACGGCGGCCCTCGTCGCCGCGTTCGCGGCGGTCCCCGCCCTCTACGTCGCCGACGGACACCATCGGGTGGCGAGCGCCGCGCGCGCCCGCCGCGAACTGGCCGGAAAGGACACCGGGGGGGCGGCGCCGGCCGCGCGCGACCACTTCCTCGCGGCGGCTTTCCCGGACCGGGAGACGCGCATCCTGCCCTACAACCGCGCGGTGTCCGACCTCGCGGGCGCCGACCCCGAGCGGTTCGTCGCCGCGGTGGCCGCGCGCCTGCCGGTTGAACCGACCGCCGCGAAGGTGCCCGGCAAGGGGGCGGCGGCGATGTACGTCGGGGGGCGGTGGCGCCGCATCGACCTCGCCGCGGCGGCCGGCGGCGCCCGGGACCCGGCCGCCGGGCTCGACGCGGCGCGGCTGCAGACGCTCGTGCTCGAACCGGTGCTGCGCGTCGGGGACGTCCGCACCGACCCGCGGGTCCGGTTCGTGGGCGGCGCGCACGGCCCGCGCGAGCTGGAACGGCTGGTCGACGCGGGCGAGGCGGCGGTGGCGTTCTCCCTGGCCGCGGTGACCGTGGACGAGCTGCTGGCGGTTTCCGACGCCGGCGGGCTCATGCCGCCCAAGTCGACCTGGTTCGAGCCGAAACTGCGCGACGGTCTGCTGACCCACCTGATCTGAACGGATTCATCGATGCCCGTCCACCGCGTCCGCAATTTCGGCGCCGGCCCCGCGGTCCTGCCCGAGCCGGTCCTCGGAGAGGCGCAGCGCGACCTGCCGGCCCTGCCCGGCCTCGGGATGTCGGTCCTCGAGATCAGCCACCGCTCACCGGCCTTCGACCGCATCCTCGAGCAGGCCGAGGCCGACCTGCGGGCCCTCGCGGGACTGTCCGACGACCACCACGTGCTGTTCCTGCAGGGCGGGGCGAGCCTGCAGTTCGCGATGGCGCCGATGAACCTGTTGCCCCCGGGCGGGGTGGCCGACTACGCGATCACCGGGGTCTGGGCGGAGAAGGCGGCAGCCGAGGCGGCGCGGTTCGGGCGGGTGCGCGTCTGCGCGACCACCGAGGACGACGGGTTCGCCCGCGTCCCCGCCCCCGGCGAACTGCGGCGGACGCCCGACGCCGCGTACCTGCACGTGACCTCCAACAACACCGTCGCCGGCACGCAGTGGCCGGTCCTGCCCCCCGCCGAAGGCGTCCCGCTGGTGGTCGATGCGTCGTCCGACCTGCTCAGCCGCCCGATCCCCCTCGCGGGCCTCGGCCTGCTCTACGGCGGCGCCCAGAAGAACCTGGGCCCGGCCGGACTGACCGTCGTCGTCATCCGCAAGGACCTCGCGGCGCGGGGGCCGGACTCGCTTCCCGCGGCGTTGCGGTACGCGACGGCGGCCCGGCACGGTTCGCGCTACAACACGCCGCCGGTGTTCGCCATCTACGTCGCGGGCCTCGTCCTGCGCTGGCTGCGGGCCGAGGGCGGACTCGAGGCGGTGGACGCGCGCAACCGGCGCAAGGCCGGCCTGTTGTACGATGCCCTCGATCGGAGCGGGTTCTACCGCGGCGCCGCCCACCCGGCGAGCCGGTCGCTCATGAACGTGACGTTCCGCCTGCCGGACGCCGCGATGGAGCAGCGGTTCGTCGATCAGGCGGCGGCGGCGGGCCTCGCCGGGCTGAAGGGGCACCGCTCGGTGGGCGGGATCCGCGCGTCCCTCTACAACGCCTTCCCGGAGGCCGGGGTGCGCGAGCTCGTCGAATTCATGGCGGAGTTCGAGCGGGTCCACGGCTGAACGCGGTCGGCGAACGCGGGCGAGGAATCGGTGAGACAGGTCCAGGGCTCGGTGGTGTGTCCCCAGTGCGGCCGGCTGGTGGGCGTCAACGAGCAGCAGTGCCCGTTCTGCGGCGCGTGGCGCCCCGGGCTCTTCGGGTGGGCCACGGTCCTGCGCCGGACCCTGGGCGGCCGGGTCGACCTGTTCTCGGCCATCGTCACCGCCTGCGTGACGCTGTACGCGCTGGCGTGCCTGCTGCAGCCCGAGGCGCTGCTGCGGCCGGCCGGGCTGTTTTCGCTGCTGGCGCCGGGCAGCCGGGCCCTGCTGCAGCTCGGCATGACCGGCGACTTCGCCATCGCGCGCGGCTGGTGGTGGACGCTGCTGACCGCGATGTACCTCCACGGCAGCCTCCTCCACATCGTGTTCAACATGATGTGGATCCGGAACCTCGGTCCCGCGGTGGCCGAGGTGTACGGCCCCGGGCGCGCCTTCCTGCTGTTCAACGCGGCCGGGGCGGGCGGCTTCCTGGTCTCCAACCTCGCGAGCGGGGCGCCGACCATCGGGGCTTCCGGCAGCATCTTCGGGCTGCTCGCCGCGTTGATCGTCTACGGCCGGCGCCGCGGCAGCACGCTCGTCACCCGGCAGTTGTGGCAGTGGGCCATCCTCCTCGGCCTGTTCGGGTTCGTCCTGCCCGGCATCAACAACTGGGCCCACGGCGGCGGGTTCGCGGCCGGCTGGATCGCGGCGCGCCTGACGAGTCTCGACGACGATCGGCAGGACAGCAGCTGGGTGCTCCTGGCGTCGCTGGCCCTGGTCGCGGTCACCGTCGTCGGCTTCGGCCTCTCGCTGGTGCAGGTGACCGGCGAACTGCTCGGTTGACGCCGCGCCGGGGGACCCCCTCCGACGCCTCGGCCGGGTCATGCCGCCGCGAAGGGCGCGCGGTGCCCGCCGCACTTGCCGATGGCGCATGTCCGGCAGGCTGGCAGGGTGACGCCGACTGCCGTATTCGACCGCCCGAACCCGCGGTGCCGATGACGCCGGACTCGGAAGGGCGCCCGCGGGAACCGGGACCCGCCGGTGACGGAACGGACGCGTCACCGGCGGACACGGCCCGCGGGGGGCGCCGGAGGGGTGGCCGTCAGTCGTCGTCCGTGGTCCGCGCGCCCTTCTGCCCGATCGTGTTGCGCAGCACGCCGACGTGCTCCAGCTCGACCTCGACCACGTCGCCCGGCTGCATCGCCGACGTCGTCCCCGGCGTGCCGGTGAAGATCAGGTCGCCCGGCTCGAGGGTGACATAGCGGCTGATGTAGCTGACGAGGAACGCGGGGCCGAAGATGAGGTCCTTCGTCCGTTGCGACTGCATCACCTCGCCGTTCACGCGGGTCTGCAGCAGCAGGTCGCCGTAGTCGACGCCGCGCGCCATCACCGGGCCGACGGGGCCGAAGGTGTCGGCTCCCTTGGCCCGGAACCACTGCAGGTCGTTCCCCTGCCACACCCGCTCGCTGACGTCGTTCCCCGGCGCCACCGCGAAGATGTGGCCGGCCGCCTCGGCCTCGCTCACGTTGCGCGCCCGCTTGCCGATGACGAGGACCATCTCGCCCTCGAAGTGCAGGTCGGCGGCGTCCTGGTAGTAGGTGACGGTCGCCCCGTGGGGCACGAGCGACGTCGCGTGCTTGTCGAACAGCCCCGGCTCGGCCGCCACGTTCTGGCCGCCGAGATGGCTCCGGTAGTTGAACCCGGCCGCCACCACCTTCCGGGGCTCGGTCGGCACCAGCAGCCGCACGGCGTCGAGGGCGACGACCGCGCCGGTCTTCTCGGCCCCCGCGAAGACGTCGCCGCGGAGCCGGTGGATGACGCCGCCGTCCAGGATGCCGTACGAGATCACGCCGTCGAAGTCGTACCGCACGTACTTCGTCACGTCCTCGGCGAACGCCGCTCCGCCGGTGGACAGGACGAGCGCCGCCGCCGCGAGAATCAACCGTTTCATTTCGAGCTTCCTCCTTACTGTCTTCTCCCGTCGGGATGCGGGCCGCCGCGGACGTTGCAAGGTGCGTAGCCTACCACGCCCCCGCGCCGCCTTTCGGCCGGCCGCCGGCGGTTCGTCCGGCCGGGCGGATCCGCCTCGCCCGCGTCGGGGGCGGAAAAGCGGCATGGTACGATGCGGCGTCGGGCGGCCGTCCCGCTTCCGGCTCTCCGCGGCGCCGCGCCCCGAAGGAGGCCGGCGGACGCCGGGGGCGCCGGCGGACAGGGAGCGTCCGGCGGACAGGGAGCGTCCGCCGGACCAGGCGTGAGAAGGGCGCATATCGGGCATGTTCAACCGACGAACGGACCCGGTCAGGCGGGATGCGTCGCCGCTCGCAATGCAGCGGGGCCTTTCGCCGCGGGCGGCCGGGACCGCGGCGGCGCCGGCGGTTTTCGCGGTGGTTCTCGCGGCGGCCGTCGCGGCCGCCGGCGGCGCGGGCTCCGGCGCGGCGGCCGGCGAGGCGCGGATGGTGTTCGTCGGAGACACCGGGACCGGCGACGGCCGCGCCCGGCGGGTCCGCGACGCCATCCGGGACACGGTCGCCGCGGCCGGGGCGTCGCACCTGTTCCTGCTGGGCGACAACGTCTACGACGACGGCGAGGCGGAGCGCATCGCGCCGCGGTTCCTCGACGTCTATCGGCCCGTCATGGACCTCGGCGTGACCGTCCACGCGGCCCTCGGCAACCACGACGTCGGGCGCTGCGAGGGGACGGCGCGCCGGCCGGTGCCGCGCGGCGCGTCCGCCTACGTCCCGACCCGGCGCTGCCCCGCGGCCGCGCACCTGGCGACGCCGGAGTTCGGCTACGTCGACGGCGCCCGCTACTACGCGGTCCCGGCGCCGGACGGCGCATCGCCGCTGGTCGAGGTCTTCGTGCTCGACTCCAACACCCTCGGCGCAGACCAGACCCGGTTGGAGGACGGCGACGACGCCGCGCAGCTCGCGTGGCTCGACGGCGCGCTGCGCGAGTCCGCGGCCCGTTGGCAGGTCGTCGCCATGCACCACCCGATCCACTCCCCGTTCCGCCGGCTTTTCTGGATCTTCGGCCGGCGCGGCCCGGACCGCCGGCTGCGGGCGCAGCTCGAACCGCGCTTCGTCGAAGGCGGCGTCGACATCGTCTTCCAGGGACACCAGCACCTGTACGCCCGCCTGCGCCCGCAACGGGGCGTCCGCTACGTGGTCTCCGGCGCCGGGAGCCGGACGCCCGACGCCTTCGACCCCGACGACCGGACGTGGCCCCGCGCCGACCGCGGCCGGTTCAACCACTTCGTCTACGTGCGCGCGACCGCCGACCGGTTCGAGTACTGCGCGATCGACGACGAGCGGGTGGTCCGGGACGGCGGCTGGTTCGCGCCCGGCGACGCCGCCGACACCGCGTTCCCGGCCGGAACCTGCCCCGCCCTGCGGTAGCCGGCCGGCACGGCGGCGCGTCCGGGCCGCGATGCGCGGCGCGGCGGACGGCCGGGACGGAACAGCGCGTTTCGGCGCGCCGCGCCCGGCCGCGGCCCGTGGTAACGTGGACGCGGCATGGAGGCATGGAGACCGCGATGAGGCGCGGGCGGGTCCTGGCGGCCGCCGCGGCCGTCGCGTGCGTGGCGGCGCCGGCCGCGGGCCAGGAGGAGGGCGCGCCCGAACCGTCGACGCGGGCGGCGGTCATCGCCGCGCGGCAGGCGGCCAAGGCCGAGACGCTGGCGCCCGAGGAACCCTCCGCCGCCGAGGCCTTCGTCACGCGGGTGCGGACCGCCCTGTTCGAGTCTCCCAGCGGCTTCTATCCGCTCTTCGACAGCGTGCGCGCCGGCGGCGGATTCGCGCTGGGCGGCGGGTACCGGCGCTACTACCGGGGCGGCACGTACTGGGACCTGCACGGGCTGTACTCGATTCGCGGCTACAAGCAGGTGGAGCTGGGCACGCGGTCCGTCGCGGAGACGCCGGCGCCGGGGAACTTCGATTTCGCGTTCCGGGCGGGGTGGCGCGACGTGACCCGGCTCGCGTACTACGGCCGGGGCATGGACACCTCGGTCGAAGACCGGACCAACGCGCGGCTCGGGGAGACCTACGCCGGCGGGTCCGTCCGGGGACGGCCGCACCGGTGGATCGCCTTGCGGGCCGAGGCCGACCTCGAGCACTACGCCCTCGGCGCGGGCCGGGGCGCGCACCCGTCCATCGACACCGCGCACACCGCGGCGGCCGTCCCCGGACTCGGCGCGGACCCGTCGTTCCTGCGGGTCGGGGGGACCGCCGGGTTCGACTGGCGGCGCTCGCCGGGCTATACGCGCACCGGCGGCTACTACGGCGCGACGCTCCAGGCGTGGGTCGATCCCGATGCGGTCTTCAGTTTCCAGCGGCTCGACGTCGACCTCGTCCAGCACGTGCCGCTGCTGCGCGAGACGTGGGTGCTGGCGTTCCGGGGGCAGGTCGGGACCATCCTGGACGAGGACGACGCCGTCCCGTTCTACCTGCTCCCGGCCCTCGGGAGCGGACGCACGTTGCGCGCGTACCCCACCGACCGGTTCCGCGGCCGCCACCGTCTGCTCGTCTCGGCGGAGTGGCGCTGGATTCCCAACCGCAACTTCCTCGACATGGCGATCTTCTTCGACGCCGGCAAGGTGACCGCCCGCCGCGCGGAGCTCGGCTGGCGCGGCCTGCGCACCAACTGGGGCGTCGGCGCGCGCTTCCACGGCCCCGCGGACACCCCGTTGCGCGTCGAAGTGGCGAAGGGGCAGGAGGGATGGGCCTACGTCTTCACCGCATCGCCGCCCTTCTGACCCGGCGCCGGGTCCGGGGCGGCGCCGGAGAACCATTCGTGACCTTCCGCGCACGGCGTTCCCGCGTCCCGGCCGCCGTGCTCGCCGGCGTGGCCCTCGCGCTGGCGGCGGCGGCGGGCAGCGGCCGGAAGTTCTACGACGACGACCCGCTCCGGCGCGAACCGGAGACGCAGGACGCGTCGGGCGTGGAGCAGCGCGACATCGAGCTGCTGTACGACCTGCCGTACAACCTGTTCGCGCGTCCCGGCGCGTCGCCGGCCCGCGTCCGCGCGCAGAACGTCAACACCGTCGACGAGGTCCCGGATTCGAGCTGGTTCACCAACCGCATCCTGGCCCGGCCCGTCACGATCGCCGAGCTGCTGCGCGGCCCCAATACGCTCGAGGCCGACGAGCAGCCGCAGGAGGGCGTCGTGACCGGCCTCAAGAGCGCCGGCGCCGCCCCGGGGTTCGTGGGGCGGACGGCCTCCGGCGACCTGTGGTTCGTCACCTTCGACGCGGCCGGGCACCCGGAAGCGGCCACCGGCGCGCTGATGGTGGCGAGCAAGCTGTTCTGGGCCCTCGGCTACTGGCAGGTGGAGCAGTATCTGAGCGTGATGACGGCGGAGGAAGTCGGCGCGGGGCTCCGGATTTCGCCGGAGGCGACGGTGCGGATGCCCTCCGGCGAACGCCGTCCCATGCGGCCGTCCGACTTCCGGGCGATCCTCACCCGCGCGCACCGGAGCGCGGACGGCTCGTACCGCATCGTGGCCGCCCGCGCCATACCCGGCACGGTGGTGGGCGGGTTCCGGTACCACGGGACCCGGCCGGACGATCCGAACGACGTCGTGCCGCACGAGCACCGGCGCGAGCTGCGCGCGTTGAAGGTCTTCGGCGCGTGGACGAACCTGGTCGACATGAAGGCGGGCAACACGCTGGACACCCTCGTCACCGAGAACGGGCTGACCCGCGTGCGGCACTACCTCCAGGACGTCGGGTCGACGTTCGGCAGCGGCGCGAACGGACCCCGCGAGTGGGACGAGGGCCACGAGTATCTCTTCGACTTCGAGCCGTTCTGGAAACGGCTCGTCTCGTTCGGGTTCCATCTGCGCCCGTGGCAGACGGCGCGGTACGAGGACTACCCGTCCATCGGCCGCTTCGAGGCCGAGGCGTTCGAGCCGGAGGCGTGGCGCCCCCGCACGCCGAACGGCGCGTTCCTCAACGCCGGCGACGACGACACGTTCTGGGCGGCCCGCCGGGTGATGGCGTTCACCGACGGGATGCTGCGCGCGGTCGTCACCGCGGGCGCGTTCAGCGACCCGGCGTCGGCGCGGCACCTGGCCGACGTGCTCATTGCCCGCCGCGACAAGATCGGCGCGGCGTATCTGCCGAAGATCAACCCGCTGGTCGACTTCGCGCTCGACGAGGCCGGCGTGCTGACGTTCGCGAACGCCGCCGCCGCCGCCGGCGTCGCGCGCACGCCCGGCGGTTATCGAGCCGCGTGGGCCGAGTACGACAACGATTCCGGGGAATCCCGCGCGCTGGGGGCCGACACCCGCTCGTCCGGCCCGCGCCTGGAGGCGCCCGGCGCGCTGCCGTCGCGTCCGGGCGCGTTCGTCGAGGTCGCGGTGCGCGCCACCGACCCGCCCCGCGCCGCGTGGGCCCGGCCCGTGCGCGTCTGGTTCAGGCGCACCGCCGACGGCTGGACCCTCGTCGGTCTGGAGCGTCTGCCGGAGTGACCCCGCCGCGGCGGTTCCCGGTTCTCAGTCAACAGCCCGTCGTGGAACTCCGCGTCGCTTCGCGCCCGGAAGGCGCCAGCGAGCGGCGCCGGCCTGACAAGGCGTGAGAGGGGCGGGCCGTCAACCTTCGACGGGATTGCCGTCGGCGTCGAGGAAGCGCATCTCGCCGAGGTCGAGGGCGCGAACGCTCTCCTCGATGCGGGCGCGATCTCCCACGACCACCCAGATCATCCGGTCGGGCTGGAGCACGCGGTCGGCCTCGGCCCGGATCTCGGCGAGGCGCAGGCCCCGCACCGCGCCCGCGTAGGTCTCCCAGTAGTCGTCGGGCAGGCCGAAGCGCACCAGCCGGACGATGTCGGCCATGACCGCGCCGTTGGTCTCCCAGCGTCCCGGCAGGGTCAGCGTCCGCTGGTCCTTGACGCGGGCGAGCTCGTCGTCCGTCGGCGGCCGGTCGCCGCCGGTGCGGATGCCGGCGATCTCCCGGTCGATCTCGGCCATCGACTCCGCCGTCCGGTCCGTCTGGACGGGGGCGCGGACGAGGAAGGGGCGCTGCCCCGCGGCGTCGATGATCTGGCTCCGGGCGCCGTACGACCAGCCCTTGTCCTCGCGCAGGTTCATGTTGACCCGCCCCGTGAAGCCGCCGCCCAGGATGTCGTTCATCGCTTCGATCTGCAGATCGCGGGGGTCGCTCTTCGGCGGCGCGGCGTGGCCGGCGACGATGACCGACTGCTCGGAGTCGGGACGGTCGATGAGGTAGACGACGGTCTCGGGCCGCGGGTCGACCTCGTCCAGGTTCTTGCGGGGGGCGTCGCCGGGCTCCCAGCCCGCGAACCGCGCCTCCAGGGCCGGCTCGAGCGCGTCGAGGGTGACGTCGCCGACGACGATCAGGGTGGCGTTGCCGGGCCGGAACCAGGTCTCGTGGAACGCGCGCAGCTCGTCGAGGCTCAGGGCGTTCAGCGCCGCCTCGCTGCCGGAGCCGCTCAGGGGCTGGCCGTAGGCGTGGCCCTCGCCGTAGAGGAGGCGGGGGAAGACGCGCATCGCCATCCCCATGGGCCGGACCTTCTCGCGGGCGATGGCCGCGATCTGCTGCCGCCGCCGGCGGTCGAACCCGGCCTCCGGGAAGGCGGGGTTCAGCACGACGTCGGCGAACAGGTCCAGGGACGCGTCGAGGTTCTCCTTCAGGGTCGACATCCTGACCGTCGACACGTCCAGGTTCGATCCCGCGGCGAGGGTGGTGCCGAGACCCTCGAGGGCCTCGGCGATCTCCAGCGCCGTCCGCGACGTGGTGCCCTCGTCGAGCATGTCCATCGTCATCCGGGCGGTGCCGGGCAGCGTGAACTGGTCCGCCGCGTAGCCCGCGTCGAGCAGCAGGTTGAAGTCGATCACCGGGACCGCCTCCCGCCGGGCGAGTATCACGTCGAGCCCGTTGGAGAGCCGCGCCGTCTCGCGGGCCGGGAACGACGCGGCGGGGAAATCGGTGACCTCGGGCGGTCCCGACGAGCGGTCGACCGCGCTCTCGGCCACCGCGTACGCAGGGAAGGGCCGCACCTCGACGGTGAGCGCCCCCCGGCTCAGCCACTCGGCGGCGGCGGCCTGCACGGCGGCGGGCGAGGCGTTCGATATCGTCTCCTGCGTCCGCTTGTGGCCGTCGGGGCTGCCGAGGTAGACCTCGCTGGCCGCCAGCACGTCGGACTTGCCCCCGAAGCCGCCGATGCGCTCGACGCCGCGGATGAACGACGCCCGCCGGCCGGTCTGCGCGCGCGCCAGCTCGGCCGGGGCCGGCCCCGATTCGAGGAACGCGCGCAGCTCTTCCTCGAGGACCGCCTCCATCGCCGCGGGGTCCTGCCCCGGCTGCGCCGTCGCCTGCAGGATGAACAGGCTGCCGTACTGCCGGTCGATGGTGAACGCCGACACGTCGGTGGCGATCTGGTCCTCGTGGACGAGCCGCCGATAGAGGCGCGAGCCGCGGCCGGAGGCCAGGACGTCGGCGGCGAGGGACAGGTGGTCGAGGGCCGGGTCGCCCAGCGCCGCGACGTTCCACGCCTTGTAGACCCGCGCCTGCGGCACCCGGTCCTGGAGCACGATGCGGCTCTCCGCGGCGCGGCGGGCGAGGTCGACCTCCGGCTTGACGAGGGGCGGCCCCGACGGGATGTGGCCGAAGTGACGCTCGACCCGGGCCCTGACGTCCTCGGGGGTGACGTCCCCGGCGACCACCAGCACCGCGTTGGCGGCGCCGTACCAGGTCTCGAACCACGTCCGGACGTCGTCGAGGGACGCGGCGTTCAGGTCGTCCATCGAGCCGATGGTCGAGTGGTCGTAAGGGTGGCCGGCGGGATAGGTGTTCTCGAACAGGGTCAGGAAGACCTTGCCGTAGGGCTGGTTCTCGCCCTGGCGCTTCTCGTTCTGCACGACGCCGCGCTGCTCGTCGAGCCGGGCCTGGTCGACCGCTCCGAGCATGTGCCCCATGCGGTCGGACTCCATCCACAGGGCCATGTCGAGGGCGGTGGTCGGCACCACCTGGAAGTAGTTGGTGCGGTCCTGGTTGGTGGTGCCGTTCATGCCGGTGGCCCCGACGCGGTCGAACGGCTTGAAGTAGTCGTCGTCGTAGTGTTCGCTGCCGTTGAACATCAGGTGCTCGAACAGGTGGGCGAAACCGGTCTTGCCGGGCTCCTCGTCGGCGGCGCCGACGTCGTACCAGACGTTGACGGCGACGATGGGCGCCTTGTGGTCCTCGTGCACGATCAGCCGCAGGCCGTTGTCGAGCACGTACTTCACGTAGGGGATGTCGACGGCCTCCTGCGCGGCGGCCGGCGGGGCGGCGAGCAGACCGAAGACGAGGGCGGTGCGGAGCGGTCGGTGCATGAGAGGTCTCCCGGTTTCGCGTCGAGCCGCGGATCGATACGTATTGGACGCCGGCCGCCGCCGCGGAGTTCCGGCGGGTCGGCGGCCCGTGGTCGAACCCCCGCGCCGCATCGCGTGCGAAGGGCGCCGGCGGACGCCGAGGGCGCCGGCGGACAGAGAACGTCCGGCGGGCCAGGACCGCCCGCCTGACGAGGCGCGGGATGGGCGCATGGCGGGCACGTCGAGCGGGATGCGCCGCCGCCCGCTGCGCAGCGGGGCGTTCGCACCGGCCGGTCAGCCCGCCGCGGCCAGGAACCGGCCCGCCGCGCGGCGGAAGTCGTCGGTCCATTCGTGCCCGCCGTCGAAGACCACCGCTTCGACGGCCGCGCCCGCGGCGCGGAGGGCGGCCAGGTCCGCGTCCATCTTCTCCGCCGTGTACCACGCGTCGTTCCGGCCCCGGCCGATCAGGGCCGGCGGCCAGGCGACGGTCGCGTCCGCCCGCAGCTCGGGCGGCACGTCGCCGCCGAGGGCGATGACGCCGCGGCAGGCGTGCCCGCACCGGGCGGCGGCGCGCCAGGCCATCGCGGCCCCCTGCGAGAAGCCGCAGCAGACGAGGGTTCCGGTGGCCGGGTACGCGGTCCGCACTTCGTGCAGCACCGCCCGCACGTAGGCGACGTTGTCGGCGATCGCGATTTCCCGGTCCTGGCGCGTCATCCAGCTGCCGACGACGTGGCGGGCGCCGTCGCTGTAGTGCCGGTGGAGGGCCTGCACCGCGACGCGGGTCCATCGTGCGCTCCCCGGAAGCCGGTCGAGCTCCGCCAGATGGCGTTCGGCGTGCTCGCCGTAGCCGTGGAAGCCGACCAGCAGCGGCGCGGGTCCGGCCCCCGCGGCCGGCGCCACGAGATAGCGGCCGTGGGTGGTGGCCGCGATGGTGTGGACGGCGGGGGCGGCGGCGCGCCGCGGGCGGTCCGGCGGGTCGCCGGCGGCCCGGCGGGTCGTCGCGTCCGTGGCCTTCATCGGCGGCATGTTATAGCATTGCGCCGTGGGCGGATCGATGGCCGCGGTGGGCGTTCGATGAAAGGGGCGCCCCGGATGGCTCCGACGACCGCGCTCTCGGTGAACGTCAACAAGGTCGCGTGGCTGCGCAACGCGCGCGCCGGCTCGCGGCCCGACGTCCTCGCGGCGGCGCGGACCGCCGTCGCCGCCGGCGCGCACGGCGTCACCGTGCATCCGCGCCCCGACCAGCGCCACGTCCGGCCCGCCGACGTCGAGGCCCTGGCGAGCCTCCTGTCCCGCGCGTATCCGCACGTGGAGTTCAACGTCGAGGGCAACCCCGCCGCGGGGCCGCGCGGCGGCTATCCCGGGTTCGACCGTCTCGTCGAGATCGCGCGCCCCCATCAGGCGACGCTCGTGCCCGACGCCGACGCCCAGCTCACCTCCGACCACGGGTGGGACCTCTCCGACGCCGCGTGCGCCCGGCGCGTGGCCGCGAGCGTCGCGCGCTATCAGGCGTGGGGGGTGCGCGTCAGCCTCTTCGTGGATCCGGTGGAGGCCCAGATCGTCCGTGCGAAGGAGTGCGGGGCCGACCGCGTCGAACTCTACACCGGCCCCTGGGCGCACCTCGTCGAGAGCCGCGGGCTCGATCATGCCGAGACCCGCGCCAGCCTCGACGGTTACGCGCGCGCGGCGCGGCGCGCGGCCGCGCTCGGCCTCGGCGTGAACGCGGGGCACGACCTGAACCTCGACAACCTCGCGGCGTTCGTGGCCATCGGGGGCGTCGCGGAGGTCTCCATCGGCCACGCGCTGATCGCCGACGCGCTCGACGTCGGCCTCTCGACGGCGGTGCGGCGGTACCTCGACGCCATCGCCGGGGGGGCGTGATGCGCATTGTCGGCTGGAACGTCAACGGACTGCGCGCGTGCGTCAGGAAGGGGTTCCTCGACTTCCTGGGCGCGTCGGGCGCCGACGTCGTCGGCATCCAGGAAGTGCGCGCGTTCGAGCACCAGCTCGACGCGGGCGTGCGGGCGCCGGCCGGCTGGCACGCGGTGTTCTCGGCGGCGGAGCGGCCCGGTTACAGCGGCGTCGCCATCTACTCGCGCGAGCCGCCCGCGCGGGTCGAGACCGCGCTGGGGGAGCCGCGCTTCGACGCCGAGGGCCGGCTGGTCATCGCGTGGTTCGGGCGGCTGGCGGTGGCGTCGGTCTACTTTCCCAAGGGCAGCGGCCGCGACCGCGACAACCGCCGCGTGCCCTACAAGCTCGACTTCTACGCCGCGCTCTTCGAGCGTCTCCAGGCGATCCGGAACGACGGGCCGGTGGTCGTCGTGGGCGACTGCAACACCGCGCACGAGGCCATCGACCTCGCGCGGCCCCGGTCGAACACCAGGACCAGCGGCTTCCTGCCCGAAGAGCGGGCCGAGCTGACGCGCTGGTTCGACGCGGGGTGGGTCGATACGTTCCGCGCCGGCCATCCCGGCGAGCCGGGGCACTATACGTGGTGGCGGCAGTGGGGCGGGGCGCGCGAGCGGAACGTGGGCTGGCGCATCGACTACGTGCTCGCGTCCCCGGACGCCGCGGCGCGGGTCGCCGACGCCTTCATCCGGCCGGACGTGACCGGCTCCGACCATTGTCCGGTCGGCGTCGACCTGTCGTGGTAGCCCGGCCCGGCGAAGCGGCGCCGCGTCGCGCCCGGGTCACGCCTGCGGCCCGCCGTTTTCGGGTTCCGGCGGGCGGGGGCGGGGGCGCCGTCTCCTCCTCCGCCGCCTCCTTCTCGTCCGGTCCGGTTCCGGGGACGCCGCCGCGGCGTCGGCGTCCCCGCGCCAGCGTTCGACGACCTCCGGCGTCTCGCCGTGAATCGTCATCCAGGTGAGCGCGGCTTCGAAGGCCGACCGCTGCATCACCGCGCGCCGGCCCCGCGGCGACAGGCGCTCGTCGGCGAGGCGGCGTTGCAGGTCGAGGATCTGCCGCAGCCGCTCCAGGTCGCGACGCGCGACGGGCAGCGCGCCCAGCCCGATCTCGGGGGGACGCCGGCCGTCCGGATCGCGGGCCGCGCGCCGGCGCGGACGCGGGCGGTCGACGGCGGTGAAAGGCGACACGAGGGACCCCAGCAGCAGGGCGTTGCCGAGGGTCGGCGGCGCGTCGTCGAAGCGGCGCCGATAGCGGTCGAGGGCGGCGAGCGAGCGCCAGAGGGCGTCCGACCGGGCCTTGTCGAGCTCGGGCGCGACGTACCGCAGCAGCCCGATCGAGCCCAGGTCGCGGACGATGCGTTCCGACGCGCCGCTGCGCGCAATCTTGTAGAGCTCTTCCAGCAGCCGCGCCGGCGCGGCGTGGACCAGCTCGCCGCGGTGGCGGCGGATGGCCGCGCTCACCCCCGGATCGATGGACAGGTCGAGGCGGGCGGCCAGCACGACCGCGCGCATCATGCGCACCGGGTCTTCGACGAACCGTTCGTTCGGGTCGCCGATGCTGCGGATGGTGCGGCGGCGGATGTCGCGCATGCCGTCGACGTAGTCGAGGATCGAGCGGCTCGCCGCGTCGTAGAACAGCGCGTTGACCGTGAAGTCGCGGCGGAAGGCGTCTTCCTCGGCGGTGCCGAACGTGTTGTCCCCGCGGACGAGCCGCCGCGGACGGACGCCCCGCGCTTCCGCTTCGCGGCGGGCGCGCTCGCGCGCCGCCTCCCGCGCGGCCCGCTCGGTGTCGGTCTCCGGCGGCACCTGCTTCCGGAAGGTCGCGACCTCGATGGTCTTGTCGCCGAAGCGGACGTGGGCGAGCCGGAAGCGGCGGCCGATGATCCAGCAGTTCCGGAAGAGCGACTTGATCTGCTGCGGATGCGCCGACGTGCCGACGTCGAAGTCCTTGGGACGGCGCTCCAGCAGCAGGTCGCGCACGCCGCCGCCGACGAGGTAGGTCTCGAAGTCGTGCTGCTGAAGCCGGGAGATGACCTTCAGGGCGTCGCCGTCGATCTGCCGCCGGGAAAGGACGTGTTCCGACCGCGGGATGTTCGTCGGCGCCGCCATCGGGTCGCCATTATACAGGCAGGACGGCGGCGTGAGGGCGATCCGCCCGCCGGTCTTCGAGGCGGCCCCGCGATCCGCCCGCCCACGCCGCGGCGGCGGGGGCGCACAGCGCCCCCGCCAGCAGGACCAGGAAGATTCGCATGGACCGGTGTCCTCCCTGGCGGTCACCGCAAGCGCACGCTGCGCGACGAATCTCAGGGTAGTCGAAGCACGACGTTCTGCTGCATCATGCCCGGCCCGACGGTGACGGTGACGACTTCGGATCGCCGGCCGTTGGCGTCCGTCACGGCGGTCTGCCCGGCCCTTCCTTGTTCCTCGTACTTCACCCGGGCGTTGGCGACCGGCCGCCCGGTCGCCGCCGCCACCACGACGCCGTGCACCTTCCGCCCGCCTTGCGCGAGCGGGAGGGCGACGAGGACCGCCAGCGTCATCACGAAGCCGCCAATCATGGTTCTCATGGTTCCTCCTGACTTGTCAGGGTTCGCTGACGCGGTCGTTTACGGATGTTTCCCGAACGAGACCACCCCCAGGACGATGAAGTTGACGGGGCGGAGGTTCCGCATCGTGACTCCGGTCTTGACGCCGAGGCGCCGCGCCACCTTGCGGCCGACGAGGAGATCGAAGTAAACGGGCCGCGGGCCACCCCATTCTACGGGGAACGTCTTCCGCCGTTCGGAGACCGGACCGTGCGGCTCCGGATCATCCGGCAGAAGGAGATGGCTGTATTCTTGCGACCACCGCTTCATGACGCTGAAGCCGAGGTCGAGTTCGGTGTCCGCCAGGAACCAGCGTCGGCGCACGAACACATGAGCTATCGTCTCGTCGTAGTCTGGCCCGGTTATTGCCACGCTGGTGACGAGGTGGCCGTCGTCGTCCACGAGCGAGAAATGGGCCGTGTCGGGGGCCGCTCGCCCCACCTGCCGCCACTGCCGAACGCCGACGCCCCAATGCTCGGTCAGCCAGTGCGTGGCGCCGACGTCCCAGGTTCCATAGAGAATCTCGAAGGGATTCTCCTGACCGATCCCAGCTCCCGCCAGACCCATCCCGAACTGCAGCTCCAACCGGTTGCGGGACTGCGCCGCCGCCGGCAGGGGCCACGCTCCCCACAGCGTGACTGCCATCAGCAGGCCCGCAAAGCCCAGCGACGCCCGGCGACGCGGACGGCCGGTTCCAGTCATCATCTTCTCCCCTTTCGTCTTGCGGGCGCACGGTCAAGCCCGGTCACCAGTACCGGGTGGAAAGCGTGATCCGCACGTCGGCCGCCACCTTGCTGTTGCGGGTGGTGCGACGCTCGGCGTCGACGGGCGTGACGGGGAGTGGATCGAGACGTTCCTGGGTCGATCCGATGCGGTGAAGTCCTTCGTACGCTGCGACGTGCCGCTGCCTCCGGACGTGTTCGCAGGCAACGAACGTTTCAGGCGCGGGGTGCAAACGATGCTCGACGAACGCTGTGCGCTGATGAAGGGCTCGGAAGAAGGTCGCTGATCGCGCGGCGCAGCTCGTGGAGGTCAAGCCGTCAGTCTCGAACATCTGATGGGCGATCCGGTCGCGGTCGGGCGCATGTGGAGATCGAGCCGTCAGTCTCGAACACCTGATGGGCGGTCGCGGTCGGACACGTGAGGAGCGGCCGACCCGGAGTCCGGGCCGGCCGCCTTCATCTACTCGCCGAGCAGCAGCAGACATCGCTCATCGAGGATCGTCTGCACGTACTCGCGCAATTGCCCTGCGATCTCCGGGTCCGCCTCGTTGACGAGGAAGACGTCCTCCGGCAGCGGCAGGTCGCACCGCATGAACTCCCGGATCTCCGGCGAGCGGCCGAGAAACGTCTCGACGGGCTCCGACGCTTCGCCGCCCAGGCTCAGCGTCCGGGCGACCTCCAGCTCGACGTCGACGTTGTCGAGAAGGATCACGTCGTGCTCGTCGGGCAGCAGGACCGGGACACCGTTCACTTGCGCCGTGCGCCCGCGCGGTCCGTATTCGAGCTCCAGCCGGATGCCGCCGTGCATCACGGCGATGGAGTGGTGCCGCTCTCCGTCCGGTGCGGCGCCGCTCGAACCTTCGAATGATACCGCCTCCAATGGGCCGGTGTCCCCCTTGAACTTCCATCCCGGTTGTCCACGCCACAACACGACGAGAGCGGGATGGGACACGATACCCAAAGATGGTGGATTTTCGCCGACGTGATTCGCCGGCGCCGAAATCGGGTTGAGCCACGTCACCGCCACCGAGGCCGAGATCGGCAACGGCTGCGCGTCGGCGGGGGCGGACAGCGCCCCCGCCAGCAGAACCAGGAAGATTCGCATCGTCGTCAGATTCCTCACAGGTTGCAGTTGCTTGTCTCCTGCCGAGTGACGGGGTTGATCCCATGGGCCGACAGTCGGTTGGCGGCGGACCCGCCTCCCGACGTGCCGGCCCATCCCTGGGCTCGGATGTTCCCGTCGTAGTCGTCGTGGGCTATCCGCACGACGTGGCTGACCCACACTCGGCCGACGTTCAGGACGAAGTCGTCATTGCGCCGTCGCGTCGTCGCCGGCGACGTGGCGGGCGAGGGGCAGGAACCGGGCGGTGCGGCGCCGGATCCAGGCCTCGGTGTCTTGGTCCGGCAGCGGACACCGGACGGACTCTTCCAGCGTGGGCGCCGGGGGCGGGTGCTTCGACATGCGCTCTTCCGGTTCCGGCCGCGGGTCCCGGCCTGGATCGCGAGGCCGCGCGGCTATCCCTTGGCGGCCATCCAGTCGTCGCCGATGCCCACGTCGACGGTCAGGGGCACGCGCAGGTCGGCGGCGCCCGACATGGTGTCGCGGACCAGCGCCGCGGCCGCGCCGGCCTCGCCGCGCGGGGCTTCCAGCACCAGCTCGTCGTGGACGGTGAGGATCATGGGAGTGGAGGGGGGCAGCGCGCCGGCCAGGGTGATCATCGCGCGCTTGAGGATGTCGGCGGCGGCGCCCTGGATGGGCATGTTCACGGCCGCCCGCTCCGCCGCCGCGCGGATCTGGGCGTTGCGGCTGCGCAGTTCCGGCACCAGCCGGCGGCGGCCGAACAGGGTGCGCACTTCGCCGCTCTCGCGCGCCTGCTCGATCACCGCGTCGAGGAATCCCTTGACGGCGGGATAGCCGGCGAAGTACGCGTCGATGAACGCCTGGGCCAGGGCCGGGGTGACCCCGATGTCGCGGGCGAGGGTGAACGCGGTCTTCCCGTACAGGAGCGCATAGTTGATGATCTTGGCGCGGCGGCGCAGCTCGTGGGGGTCGAGCCCGCTGTCGGTCCCGAACACCTGGCGGGCGGTCCGGTCGTGGACGTCTTCGCCGCGGACGAACGCCTCGGTCAGGGCCGCGTCCTCCGACAGGTGGGCGAGCACCCGCAGCTCGATCTGCGAATAGTCGGCCGAGATCAGGACGCAGCCGTCGCGCGCCGCGAACGCCCGCCGGATCTCGCGGCCGAGCGCGGTGCGGATGGGGATGTTCTGCAGGTTCGGGTCGCTGCTGCTCAGCCGGCCGGTGGCCGCGACGGCCTGGTTGAACGAGGTGTGCACGCGGCCGGTGTCCGGCCGCACCAGTTGGGGGAGGGCCTCCACCCAGGTGCCCTTCAGCTTCTGGATCGTGCGCCATTCCAGCACGAGCCGCGGCAGCTCGTGCTGCTCGGCCAGCTCTTCGAGCACCTCCACCGAGGTGGACGCGGCCCGCGTCTTGCCGGTCTTCTTGCGGGTCGGCAGGGCGAGCTTCTCGAACAGGATGACCGACAACTGCCGCGGCGAGTTCACGTTGAACTCCTCGCCGGCGAGGGCGAAGATGCGCGACTGGAGCACGTCGAGCCGGGCCTGCATGGTCCGCGACTGCTCGGCGAGGGCCGTCGTCGCCACCCGCACCCCGGCCCGTTCGATGCCGTCGAGCACGGGGATCAGCGGATGCTCGAGCTCGCGGTACAGCGCCAGGAGCCGTTCCTTCTCCAGCGCCGCGGTCAGCGGGGCGGCCGCCTGCAGGGGCAGGTCGGCGCGTTCGCAGGCATAGGCGACGACCGTCTCGGGCGGCAGGCGGTCGAAGTCCGGCGCCCGGGCGCCCTTGCCCCGCACCGCCTCGGCGGTCACCATCCGGTACCCGGCGTGCTCCAGGGCCACCGTCTCGACGGTCGGCGCGGGCCGCGAATCCAGCAGATAGCTCGCGATCATCGTGTCGAGCTCGAGGCCCCGCGGCCGGACCCCGTGCGCGTCGAGCCACCGCAGGGCGCGCTTCAGGTCGTGCCCGACCATGCCGACCGCGGGGTCTTCGAGGACCGGCCGCAGGGCCGCGAAGACCGTCGCGGCGTCGAGGCTTCCCGACAGGTCGAGCCCGCGGCCGGCGACGGGGACGTAGCGGCCGGCGCGCGGACCGGTCGAGAACGCGAGCCCGACGAGGCCCGCGCGCGAGGGCGGCCCCGCCGCGGTCAGGACGTGCAGCCCGTACCGGCCGGCGCCGCGGAGCGCCGCCGCGAGCGCGTCGAGCCCCGCCGCGGTGGTGACGACGCGGTAGTCGGTGCGCACCGTCTCCGCCGTCGGCGCGAACTCGTTCAGCAGCGACTTGAAGCCCAGCGCCGAGAACAGGGCGTAGCACCGCTCCCGGTCCGCCCCCCGGTAGCGGAAGTCGGCGGGGTCGGCGTCGATCGGCGCGTCGACGCGGATGCGGACGAGCTCGCGGCTGCGGCGGGCGTCGCCGGCGTGCTCGGTCAGGGCGGTCCGGAGCTTCTTCTTCGGCAGCTCGGGGGCGCGCTCCAGCAGCCGGTCGAGCGAGCCGAACTCGGCCAGCAGCGCCCGCGCGCTCTTCTCGCCGACGCCGGGCACGCCCTTCACGTTGTCGCTGGCGTCTCCCATCAGGGCGAGGACGTCGACGACCTGGTCCGGCCGCACGCCGAACTTCTCGCGCACCGCCGCCGCGTCGAACCACGCGCCGTCGTCGCGCGGGTTGAACACCTGCACGCGCTCGTCGACGAGCTGGAAGAAGTCCTTGTCGCCGGTGACGATGACGACGTCGAGATCGGCCGCCACGGCCCGCGCGGCCAGCGAGCCGATCACGTCGTCGGCCTCGAAGCCCGCGCGGGTGACGAGGGGGACGCCGAGGGCCGCGCACGCTTCGTGCACGTGGGGGACCTGCTCGACGAGGTCGTCGGGCATCGGGCGCCGGTTGGCCTTGTAGTCGGCCGCGAGCTCGTGCCGGAAGGTCGGCCCCTTCAGGTCGAAGGCGGCCGCCACGAGCTCCGGGGCCTGCTCCGCCACCAGCTTGCGCAGCATGGTGATGAAGCCGAAGACCGCGTTCGTCGAGCGTCCGTCCGGCCCCGTCAACCCCCGGATCGCGTGGTAGGCGCGATACATCTGGGAGTTGCCGTCGACGAGGAAGAGACGGGGGCGGGAGGGCATGGCGTCAGGGCGCCGCGGCGTAGTAGCCGCGCCGGGCCCGGACCCGATGGCCGGGGTTGCGCACCTCGACGCGGATGCGGCGCCAGCGGCCGTCTCCGGCCGGCCGCGCCGGATACCCCAGGTAGTACTGCCGGCTCAGCTCGCGCGCGATCCCGGCCGTGGCCGGGCCCAGGTCGTCGGCGTCGCGGACGATCTCGGTCCGTCCGCCGCTCTCGTCGGTGAGGTCGCGCAACGCGCCCACGTTCACCCGTTCCTCCTGCAGGGTCCGGAACGGATTGCCCGGCAGCGCCGGCGGCCGGCCGCCGCGGCCGGGGAGGGGGAACGGGGTTCCCGGCAGCGGGGGCCGCAGCGGTCCCCCGGCGAACCCCCGGCGCCGCGGCCCGCGGCCGTCGATGCCGATCGCGTACACCAGCGCCTCGCTCTCCCGGATGCGCGCGCGCAGCTCCCGGTCGTCGGTCTCGCTGTTGTTGTCGTTCCCGTCCGAGATGATCAGCAGCGCCTTCTTGCGGTGGCGGCCGCCGGCGAGGCGCGGCACCGACTCGGCCACCGCGTCGTACAGCGCCGTCTCGCCGCGGGGCCGGATGCCGCGGATGGCGCGGCTGAGGCGGTCCCGGCTCGTCGTCCAGTCTTCCAGCAGGACCGGCGCGTAGTCGAATCGATAGAGGAAGATCTCGTCGTCGGGCCCGAGCAGGTCGTAGAGGAACCGGTCGAGCGCGTTCCTGGCCGCCTCCATCTTGCGGCCGTCCATGCTGCCGCTCGTGTCGAGGGCGATGCCCAGGCTGACCGGCGTCCGCTCGTTGTCGAACTGCGTGATCTCCACCGGCTCGCCGTCTTCGTACACCCGGAAGTCGTCTGCCGTCAGCCCGTCCACGAAGCGGCCCCGGGCGTCGGTGACCGTCGCGGTCACGTTGACCAGCTCGACGCCGCCGCGGAAGAAGCCGTCCGGATCGTCGGGGCCGGGGGCCTGCGCGCGGCGTTGCCCGGTCTGCGCGGCGGCCCCGCCGCCGACCCCGACGGCCCGGAGGGCGGGGGGCAGCGCCAGCACCACGAGCAGCACCAGCCCGGCCGCCGCCGCGAGTCCCCGATACCGGCTTCCGGTCATGGCCGGCCCCCCCTCGAGGCCGGGGCCGCGGCGTCCGCCCGCGCGTCCGGCCGGCGGTCTACGTGGTCGAGTCTGGCGCGGTCTTCCATGAAGCTCACCCGGTAGCGGTCGATCCGGTCCGCGTCCGGGAGCGAGATGGTGAACGTGGTCTCGGTTCCCGGGGGCAGCGCCGCCACCGGCAGCGGGGTCTGCCCGGCGCCGATCACCGCGCCCGTCCGGTCGAACACCGTCGCGGCGACGCTCAGCTTCGTCCTGTTCCTGCCGCCCGGCGGGTTCCGCAGCGACCCGCTGACGGCCAGGTAGTCTCCCTCCCGGCGGTGGTCGAGCGAGAGCAGCTCGACCGGCGGCGCCGCCGTCCACGCGCTCGGGTCGAGCAGCGTGCGGTCGGCGAGGGAGACGCCGGCGACGAGGACGGTGGCGACGGCCACCGCGGCCAGACGGCGGCCCCAACGCGCCCGCGCCGGCGCCGCCCCCCGGACGTACGACGGCGGCCGGCGCGGCGGCGTTCCCCCGGCCGCGCCGGGCCGCGGGCGTCCGGCGCCGGCCCCGGGCCGGCGCCGGACGTCGTCAGGGTATGCGGGTCTCCGGTCCGTCGCGGCGCGCGGCCGGCGCGGCCCGTCGGCCGCCGCCGGCCGCAACGGCCTGCCGGTCACCACCGCCCGCGCCGCCTGCGTCCAGCGGCGCGTATGCCACCGGATCCGCGCGACCGGGGCGGACGGTTTCGATGCGAGTTCCGCCAGCAGGTCCGCCACCCGGGCGTCGGCCTGCCGCCGCTCCGCCCGGATGCGCTGCCAGGCGACGACGGCCATCGCCCACGCCAGCAGCAGCGCGATGATCGCGGCCGCGGCCAGCGTGGCGTCCATCGCGGCCAGTGTAGCGTTCATGGTGATCCGGTGCTCCTGTGCTTCGTTTCGTCCGTTCCCCTGTTCCGTTTCGTCGGCCGCGTCGCGGCAACGCTGTAGGGTCGGCGCGGCCGGGCGGGCCGCGCGCGATCACCCGGCGCGTCCCGCGGCGGCCGGCGCGTCCCCCGGATCCGGCTTCATGCCCTCGGTGAACAGCAGCCCCTGCCGCTCGGCGAGCGTGCGCACCGGCTTGAAGCCCTCGGCGCGGAGGGCGGGCTCGGCCCCCCCCTGCGAGCGGTAGTGCGGGTCGAGGGCGCGCCCCGAGAAGAGCGCCCCCAGCCCGCCGCGCGGCGCCGCCTCGACGACGAGGCACCGGCCGCCGACCCGGAGCACCTGCCGCGCCCCCTGCAGGGTCCCCACGCGCTCGTGGGGTCGCATCGCCCCGATCAGGTTCGGGATGACCACGAGGTCGAACCACCCCTGGGCGAACGGCGGCGTCCGCAGCGGGGCCACCTTCACGTCGACCAGCGCTCCCTGCGCCCGGGCCGCGCGGCCGATCGAGGCCGCCGCGTCGTCGTCGGGGACCAGGGCCGACGCCTGTCCGCTGACGCCGACGTGGGCGGCCAGCATCGCGATGAGCCGGGGGTCGCCGCTCCCGATCTGCAGCACCTTGTCGCCGAGCCGCAGCCCCGCCATCGAGACCCGGAGGTCGGCGCCGCTCTTGAGCTTCTTGAAGACCGCCATGGGGATCGTGTCGGTGTCGGCGCCGCCCGCGGGCGGCTGGCCATGCCCGATCCTCCCGAAAACGCCATGATATAGTGGCCGGTCGTGAAACGCCCAGTCGAAATCGCATCGGCCCACGGGAAACTCGGCGTGCTTCTCGTGGGCATGGGGGCGGTCAGCACCACGTTCATCGCCGGCGCCCTGCTCATCCGGAAAGGACTGGCGCCTTCCATCGGCTCGCTCGCCGAGCGGGGGACGGTGCGGCTGGGCAAGCGTAACGAAGGCCGCTCGCCGCTCATCAAGGACTTCGTGCCGCTGGCGTCCCTCGACGACCTGGTCTTCGGGGCCTGGGACATCTTCGCGGACAACGCCTTCGAGGCGGCCTCCACGGCCGGGGTCATCGAATCGTCGCTGCTCGATCAGGTGCGACCCGAGCTCGAAGCGATCCGGCCGTGGGCCGCGGTGTTCGACCAGCGGTACGTCAAGCGGCTGATGGGCACCAACGTGAAGACCGGCGCCACCAAGCGGGACCTCGCCGAGCAGGTGCGCGCCGACATCCGCGCGTTCCGCGAAGAGCACGCGCTCGCGCGCCTCGTGATGATCTGGTGCGGGAGCACCGAGATCTTCATGACGCCGGCCCCCGAACACCAGTCCATCGCGGCCTTCGAGGCCGCGATGGATTCCAGCGCCGACGGCATATCGTCGAGCATGATCTACGCCTATGCCGCGTTGAAGGAGGGGATCCCCTACGCCAACGCGGCGCCGAACCTGAGCGCGGACATCCCCGCCCTGGACCGGCTCGCGCTCGACAACGGGGCGCCCGTCGCCGGCAAGGACCTGAAGACGGGCCAGACCCTCGTCAAGACGATCGTCGCCCCGGGCCTCAAGGCGCGGCTCATCGGGGTGTCCGGGTGGTACTCGACCAACATCCTCGGGAACCGCGACGGCGAGGTCCTCGACGACCCGGAGTCGTTCAGGACGAAGGAAGAGAGCAAGAAGTCGGTCCTCGACTACATCCTGCAGCCGGAGCTCTATCCGGGTTTGTACGACGACCTGTGCCACGTCGTGCGCATCAACTACTACCCGCCCCGGGGGGACGACAAGGAAGGCTGGGACAACATCGATCTGGTGGGCTGGCTCGGCTATCCGATGCAGCTCAAGATCAACTTCCTGTGCCGCGACAGCATCCTCGCGGCGCCCATCGTGCTCGACCTGGTGCTGTTCCTCGATCTGGCGCAGCGCGCGGGCATGAGCGGCGTGCAGGAATGGCTGTCGTTCTACTTCAAGAGTCCCGTGCACGCGCCGGGGCTCTATCCCGAGCACGACCTGTTCATCCAGCTCATGAAGCTGAAGAACACCCTGCGCTATCTGCGGGGCGAGGATCTCATCACCCATCTCGGTCTGGAGTACTACGACTGAGGCCGCCGGCCCACCCGACAGAGCGCTTCGCGGCGCGGGGAATCTTCACGCATGAACCAGAGCAAGCTTCAGCCGGTCCTCTTCGGCGGCCTGTTCGTCGGCGTGCTGTCCGGGCTGCCGATTGTCAATTTCGGCAACGTCTGCTGCTGCCTCTGGATCGTCGGGGGCGGCGCGCTGACCGCCTGGCTGCTACAGCGCGACCGGTTCGATCCCCTCCCGCTCGACGAGGGGGCCCTGGGCGGGTTCCTCGCCGGCGTCACGGGCGCGGTCGTCTACGTGGCGGTGTCCATCCCGATCGCCTTCGTGACCGCGCCGTTGCAGCGCGGCATGATGGAGTTCGCGCTGGACTCGGGCGCCGACGTGCCTCCCGAAGTCCGGGAAATGATCGAGAGCGTCGGCGCTTCCGAGAGCATCCTCTTGGGCGCAGTGGTCGGCTTCGGCTTCATGCTGATCGCCGGCATGATCTTCTCCACCCTGGGCGGCCTGGTCGGCGCGCTGATGGTCCGCCCGTCGCCGCCGCCGCCGGGGTCTTCGGCGCCCGTGCCCCCGCTGCCCGCGGCGCCTCCGCCTTCTTCGGCGCCGCCGCCTCCGCCCGCGGCGCCTCCGCCTTCTTCGGCGCCGCCGCCTTCCGCGCCCGAAGCCTGACGGTCCGGGGCGGCGCCCCGCTCCGGGAGCGGGCGCGCCGCGGGAGCAAGACGCGCGTCTGACCCGGCGCGAGGACGTACGCCCCCCGTCCGTCAGGACTGCGCAGCCGCGGACGGCGCGCGTTCCGCCGGACGACGCGGTTCAGGTCAGGGTTCGGGCGGGGCGCGGGCGGCCGGGGAGTTCAGATGCGCTCGTCGCGGTACTCGCCGAAGACCGCGCGGAGCGCGTCCGCGATCTCGCCCACGGTGGCGCGGGCCTCCACCGCGGCGACGATCGGCGGGACGAGGTTGTCCGCGCCGCGGGCCGCCGCGGTCACCGCGTCGAGCGCGCCCCGCCACCGCGCCGGGTCGCGCGAAGCCCGCACCCGGGCCACGCGCTCGCGCTGTTCGGTCTCGGCCGCGGGATCGATCCGCAGGACGTCGACGTTCACGCCGGCGTCGTCGTCGAAGCGGTTCACGCCCACCACCGTCCGCTCGCCGGCGTCGACGGCCTGCTGGTCGCGGTAGGCCGACTCCTGGATCTGCCGCTGTATGTCGCCGCGTTCGATGGCCGCCAGCGTGCCGCCGTCGGCGTCGATGCGTTCGAGCAGCGCGCGCGCTTCCCGTTCGATGGCGTCGGTCAGGGACTCGACGACGCGGGAGCCGGCCGTCGGGTCGACGGTGTTGACCACGCCGGTCTCGGCCGCGATGACCTGCTGCGTCCGCAAGGCTATGTGGGCCGAGGCCCGGGTCGGCAGCGCGAGGGCCTCGTCGCGGCCGTTGCAGTGCAGCGACTGGGTCCCCCCGAGCACCGCGGCCAGCGCCTGCAGCGCGACCCGCACGATGTTGTTGTCGGGCTGCTGCGCCGTCAGCGTGCTGCCGGCGGTCTGGGTGTGGAAGCGCATCTGCTGGGCCCGCGGCTCGGCGGCCCCGAACCGGCCGCGCATGATCCGCGCCCACAGGCGCCGGGCCGCCCTGAACTTGGCGATCTCCTCGAGGAAGTCGTTGTGGGCCGCGAAGAAGAACGACAGCCGGCGTCCGAACGTGTCGACGTCCAGACCGGCGGCGATGGCCGCCTCCACGTAGGCGACGGCGTGCGCGCACGTGAAGGCGACTTCCTGAACCGCCGTCGCCCCGGCCTCGCGGATGTGGTAGCCGCTGATCGAAATGGGGTGCCAGTGGGGCAGCTCCGCCCCGCAGTACTCGACGACGTCGGTCACGATGCGCAACGACGCCCGCGGCGGGAAGATGTAGGTGCCGCGGGCCACGTACTCCTTGAGGACGTCGTTCTGCACGGTGCCGGCGACGGCCCGCGGCTCGACCCCCTGCCGCCGCGCGGTGGCGACGTACAGCGCGAGCAGGATGATGGCGGTCGCGTTGATGGTCATCGACGTCGAGACCCGGTCGAGCGGGATGCCGTCGAAGAGGACGCCCATGTCCTCGATCGAGTCGATGGCCACCCCGACCCGCCCCACTTCGCCCCGCGCGAGCGGGTGGTCCGAGTCGTAGCCGATCTGGGTCGGCAGGTCGAAGGCGACGCTCAACCCGCTGCCGCCCTGCTCGAGCAGGTAGCGGTAGCGCCGGTTCGACTCGGCGGCCGTACCGAAGCCGGCGTACTGGCGCATCGACCACCGCCGGCCGCGGTACATCGTCGGATGGATGCCGCGGGTGAACGGGAACGCGCCGGGCGCGCCCAGCGCGTCCCCGGCCGCGGTGCGGTCCGGCCGGCCGGCCGGGGCGGCGGTCTCCGGGGTCATGCCGCGATTCTATCAGCCGGCGGGGGTCGCACCGCGTCCCGGAGGGGCGCCGGCGAACGGCGCCCGACTGACGAGGCGTGGGCAGAGGGCGCCTGTCGGGCACGCTCAACCGACGAACGACGCGGTCAGGCGGGATGCATCGCCCAGCGGGGCCTTCCACCACGGGCCGAAACCAGCCGGCGGGGGGCGTCGCCGGCGTCCGGCTACCCGATCCAGGCGCGCAGGTCGCGTCCGGTCATCTCGGGCGGCGGCGCGATGCCCAGGACGCCCAGCATGGTGGGGGCGACGTCGCGCAGCGCGCCGTCTCGCAGCCGCATCCCCGCCTCGACGTCCGGCCCCGCGAGCACGACGGGGACGGGGTTGGTGGTGTGCGCGGTGTGCGGCCCGCCGCGCTCGGGGTCCCACATCTGCTCGGCGTTGCCGTGGTCGGCGGTGACGATGACGGTCGCGCCGGCCGCGCCGGCCGCGGCGAGGATCCGCCCCAGACAGCCGTCCAGCGTCTCGACGGCGGCCACCGCCGCGTCGAGGCGGCCGGTGTGGCCGACCATGTCGGCGTTGGCGAAGTTGCAGACGACGACGTCGTGGCGGCCGCCGCTCAGGTCCGCCACCAGGTGATCGGTGATCGCGGCGGCGCTCATCGCCGGCTCGAGGTCGTAGGTGGGGACGGCCGGGGACGGGACGAGGATCCGGTCCTCGCCGGGGGGCGGCCGTTCGTCGCCGCAGTTGAAGAAGTAGGTCACGTGGGCGTACTTCTCCGTCTCGGCGAGCCGCAGGCTGGTCCGGCCGTGCGCGGCCAGCACCTCGGCCAGGCTGCCCGCGAAGGTCCGGGGGGGGAAGACCACCGGCAGCCCGAACGCGGCGTCGTACTCGGTGAACGTCAGCACGCGCAGGGCCGGCGGCGCCGTCCGATCGAAGCCGTCGAAGTCGTCGAAGGCCAGCGCGCGGGTCAACTGGCGGGCGCGATCGGCCCGGAAGTTGAAGAAGATGACCGCGTCGCCGTCGCGGAGGAGCCCCACCGGCCGCTCGTCGGCGCCGGTGACGACGCACGGCTCGATGAACTCGTCGGTGACGCCGCGCGCGTAGGCGCGTTCGACCGCCGCCACCGCCCCGGGGCCGCGATGCCCGACGCCGCGGGTCATCGCCTCGTAGGCGCGCCGCGTGCGGTCCCAGCGGTGGTCGCGGTCCATCGCGTAGTACCGGCCGATGACGGTCGCGACCTGTCCGACCCCGGCGTCGGCGCAGCAGCGTTCCAGCGCCGCCAGGTGCTCCGCGCCGCCGTTCGGGGCGGTGTCCCGGCCGTCGGTGACGGCGTGTGCGAACACGCGGTCGACGCCCCGCCGCGCCGCGAGCCGCACGAGGGCGTGGAGGTGCCGCTCGTGCGCGTGCACGCCGCCGTCCGACACGAGCCCGACGAGGTGCAGCGCGCGGCCGCCGCGGGCGCAGGAATCGAGCAGGTCGGCGAGGGGGGCGTTGAGGGCGAGTTCGTCCGCGGCCAGCGCCTGATCGATGCGGGTCAGATCCTGGAACACGACCCGTCCCGCGCCGAGGTTCATGTGCCCGACCTCGGAGTTGCCCATCTGGCCGGGAGGCAGCCCCACCGCCTCGCCGCAGGTGGTCAGCCGGCCCGACGGATACCGCGCGCGGAGCTCCCGGTAGACCGGGGTCCGCGCCTGCCGGATGGCGTTGCCCCCCGGTTCGGCGCTCTCGCCCCAGCCGTCGAGAACGACGAGGACCAGCGGCGGCCGGCGCGGTCCGGGTATCGGCATGGGTCTCCAGGGGCGATGGGAGCCGCCGATGCTATCACGGGCGCCGGCGCGCGCGGCCCCGACCACCACATCTTGTGGCGTTGCGCCTGCCAGGCGGTCGGATCGAAAATGGAGGAGTCATGCCGATCTACGTGGTGCTCTCTCCCCCCGAGCAGGTCGGGGAATCGCTCGAGGAACAAGTCAAGGCCGGCTACACCGAGAACGACAGGCACGAAATCATGCCCGGGGCGTGGTTCATCCGCAGTCCGCTCATAACGACCGATCAGGTTCGCGAGAACCTGGACATCAAGGTCGGCGGAAACAGCGGGATCGTCGTTGCCGCGGGGCGCTACACCGGCGTCGCCGACCGGGCGCTGGTCGAGAAACTCCAGGTCTGGGAGGAGGGGACGGAGTGACCGCCCCCATCCCGTTCCCCGGTCATCGACGGAGAGTCGCAGGCGGAAACGGCGGCGGTCCCAGCGACGAGCGGATCCACGCTATCGAGCTCGACGTGCTTGAAATCAGGACGCGGATGGAGAACGTGGCGACGACGAACGACATCGACAAGCTCAAGGCGCGGATGGAGAACGTGGCGACGACGAACGACATCGACAAGCTCAAGGCGCGGATGGAGAACGTGGCGACGACGAACGACATCGACAAGCTCAAGCTCTGGGCCGCGGGCGGCGCGTTGGCGGGCACCCTGGCGATCATCGGCTGGCTGGTGGTGTGGATCTCGCGCCTGCTCGCGACCGCATCGGCGCCGCCGATCGGCTGACCGTCGCTTCCCTTGCGAAGCCGGGGGGCGATGCCGGCTCCCCTTGTGCCGCCCGCCCGCCTGTGATTGACTATCCGTTCAACGCGAGGTGACGCAAGTGACCATCCGTTGCATGTCCGCGGCGTGTCTCGTCGTTGCCGCGCTGGCCGGGGCCGGCGCGGCGGAGAGCGCCCAGCCGCTCGATGCGGAAGCGCAGGAGCGCGAGCTCGTGTCGCTGGCGGCCGTCGTGGCCGCCGCCCTGCGGGGGGAGATCGTCCCGACGGAAGAGCCGTTCGGCTGGTCGAACGACTTCCTGAAGAGCAGCGAGGGGACCACGTTCGTCCCCTTCACGCTGTCGATCGAGGAGTCCATGCTGGACGCCCCGGCCGTCGCGGTGTACATGTTCGCGGCGCCGCGGGGGGCCGGGGGCGGTTCCGGGTCGGCGGCGCTGCCCGCGGCCGCGTTCGAAGACGGCTATCACGTCCCGCTGGGCGCGGCGACCGAAGACGGTTTCCGCGAGATCCGCCGCGGTTTCTGGGTTCCGGCCGGCGAGTACGACGTGTACGTGGCGTTGAGCGAGAGCGAGGTCGAGGCCGGCGCCGACCCCGCGACCATGATGCTGCGGAAGACGCTGTCGGTTCCCGACCTGTGGACCGGCGGGCTCGCGACGAGCAGCGTCATCGTCGCCGAGAGCATCGAGTCGCTGGCCACGCCGCCGCCGCCCGAGCAGTTGCCGGCGAACCCCTATACGCTCGGCACGATGCGCATCGTGCCGAAGTCCAGCCTCGTTTACGAAACCAGCGACGAGCTTTCGATGCTGTTCCTCGTGTACAACGCGGAGGTGACGGCGGCCGGGATGCCGGACGTGAGCGTCGAGTACGCGTTCAACGTGCGGGGGTCGGACGGCGAGGAGTTCTTCAACCGCACCGAACCCCAGGCGTTCAACGAACGGACGCTGCCGCCGGGGTTCGACGTGAACGCGGGGCACCAGCTGGTGGCGGGGCAGGCGGTGCCGCTGAGCGGCTTTCCGCCGGCGGAGTATCGTCTCGAGATAACGGTGACCGACAACGCCGGCGGTGAATCGCTGACCCGTGCGGTGGATTTTTCCGTCACCGAACCGGCGGTGGATCGCTGACCCGCCGGGGGATTTCCGTCGCCGGGTCCTGACGGGGCCGCGCGTCCGCGCGGTGGCGGGGCCGCGGGGCGGTGCTTTCCGGGTGGAGAGGGCGTCATGCAGGTGTTCCAACGGGTGATCGTCGTCGCCGCGGGGCTGTTCGCGTTCGGCGCCGCCCCGTCGGGCGCGGCCGGACAGGAAACCGGGGCGGGCGGCGCGGCCGCCGCGGCCTGGCCGGGACGCATCGCCGGTACGGTCACCGACGTGGAGGGGCGTCCTCTCGACGGCGCGATGGTTTCCGCGTTCGGGCCGTTCGGCGCCGAGCTCGTGGTGTCGGACGGCGACGGGCGCTTCGTGCTGACGTCGCTGGCGCCGGGCCGGTATCTCGTGCAGGCCCACGTCGCCGGGTTCGCCACGTCGCGGCGCGAGCTCGTGCGGGTGACGGCGGGCCGTCCCGCCGTCCATGCGATCGCCATGAGCCGGGCGGCCCGTCCGGCCTCCGTTCCGGTGTTGCCGGCCGCGGCAAGTCTCGGCTTCTCGCGCCGGCCCGCGGAGGAACAGGCGTCGGCGCCGGAGGGCGCGCCGCCGGCCGTCCGCGAGCCGGACCCGCCGCATGCGCATGACCGCAAGGCGTGGCGCCTGCGCCGGGCCCGGCGCAGCGTCCTCAAGCAGGCCGAGCGGGAGGCGGACGCCGGCGAGGCCCCCGACGACGGCCGCGCGGCGTTGTCCCGTTCGCCCGGGATGCCGCCGTCGTTCCTGTCGGGGCTTCCCCTCACCGGCGAGGTCAATCTGCTGACGCGCGGCACGTTCGCCGCGGCGGAGCCGCTCGGGACGTCGGCCCGCCCCGACGGCATCGCCAACCTGTCCGTGGGAGCGCCCGCGTGGCGGGGCGACTGGACGGCCCACGGCGCGATGAACACCGGCGACGTCTCGTCGTGGTTCGCGTCCGGAACCTACGCGGCCGACGCCGGCGCCGGGCACCGGTTCGGGGTCGAGGCGGCGTACGGGCGGCAGCATTACGACAGCGGACATCCGCTGGCCCTCACCCTCGCGCCCGAGGCCAGGGACGCGGCCGGCATCGGCGCCTTCGACCAGTGGACGGTGTCGCCGGGGCTGTCGCTCGAGTACGGCGGCCGCTACGCGCGCTACGACTACATCGACGGCGGACTCTTCAGCCCCCGCGCGGCGGTCACCGTGACCCCGACGCCGGGAGTGCGCTTCCGGGTGGCGGGAGGGCAGGAAATGACCGCGCCGGGAGCGGAGACGTTCCTGCCGTCCGCGGGTCCGGGCCTGTGGCTCCCGCCGGAGCGGACGTTCGCCGCCCTGTCCGGCCCCGGCCGGCTGCATCCCCAGCGGACACGACACTTCCAGGCCGGGCTGGAACGCGATCTCGCCGGCGGGCTGGTCGTGGGCGTGTGGCGGTTCCAGCAGGACGTCGAGAACCAGATGGTGACGTTGTTCGGGTCGGGCGGCCTCGAGACCGTGCCCGCCGGCTTCTACTACGTCGCGCGGGCCGGGTCGGTCGCGAGCAGCGGCTGGATCGTCACCGTGCGCCACGAGCTGGGAAGCCGGGTCCGGGGGTCGGTGGATTTCTCCTTCGTCGAGGCGCAGTGGGGGCAGGGCGGCGCCGGGCCGGTGGCGGCGGTCGAAGCGCCCGGGGTCCTGCGTTCCGCCGTCGAGCAGTTCCACGACGTCAGCGGCGCCATCGAGACGGAGATCCCGGAGTCGGCGACGCGGGTCTCCGTCCGCTGCCGGATCAGCGGGGCGTTCGAGGGCGTCGACCCCGCGAGCCCGGGGGGGCTGGACGCCCGCTTCGACGTCCTGATTCACCAGGCCCTGCCGTTCACCCCCATCGGCGTCGGGCGCTGGGAAGCTCTGTTGGCGGTTCGCAGCCTGTTCTTCGATCCCGGGGACGCCGCGTCGATCTTCAGCGAGCTGCTGGTCATACGGCCGCCCCGACAGGTCGTCGGCGGCGTCGTGATGCACTTCTGACGGCCCGGGGCGCCCGCCCTGACAAGGTGTGAGGAGGGCGCATGAGTCCCGCGTGCGCCCGCCCGCGGGGTCGACCACGGTCGGCCAGCGCTTCCACACACTGTCCGTGCATTCATGATGTTGGATGTGCAAACCAATGGTTTGGATTGGGGCGGTCCGTCCGCGTTGAAACGCGGGATGCGCCGTTCCCGACCGGTCGCACGCTGCCGCCGGCTGCCGCCGTTCTTGCTGGAATATCTATTGCATAAGAAATGCGCGGGCTCGTACGCGCGTTGTGTTCCCGGGTCGATCGCATGAGCCGCCCACCTTCTCGCCGCGTCTCGCGCGCCCGCCGGCGCGAGCGGTGGCGTGCGTGGATTCCTCCCGTCCTGGCCGTCGTCCTGGTGGCCGCGCTGCTGTGTCTCGCCGCCGCCAACGTCGTCGTGCGGGCCAATTGGAACGAGCTGGTCGACGGCGTGCTGTGGGCGGACCGGCCGGCCGGCGTCGCCGCGGTCGAGGTTGCGCCGGACGAGGCCGGAGACCGCGCCGGCATCGAGGCGGGCGACGTCCTGCTGGCTCTCGACGGCGTCCCGGTGGCGTCGACCCGCGGCGTGGTCGAACATCTTCATGCCCGGCAGGGCGGCGGCCAGGTAGCCTATACGCTGCTGCGGCTCGATCAGTCCCGCCTGATCGACGTCACCCTGCAGCCGGTGCCGCCCGAGACCCCGATGTACTTCGTGCTGGTGGGCGTCGGCGTGTTCACGCTGCTGGTCGGGGCCTCGGTGCGGCTCCGACGGCCGGGAACCAAGGCCACCCTGCATTTTTTCTGGCTCAGCGTGGCGTTCTTCGGCGCGTTCTCCTTCTCGTTCAGCGGCCGCCTGGACCGGCTCGACTGGGTGTTCTACTGGGCGGACGCGATCTCCACCCTGGTGCTCGCCCCGTTGTTCGCGCATTTCGCGCTGGTGTTTCCCGAACGGACGCCCGGGGCGGTTCGGAACCGTCCGGGACGCCTCCTGGTCCCGATCGTATACGCCCCGGCGGTGGTGCTGGGGCTGCTTCAGGCGATTGCGCTGGCCGGCGACGCCGACTCGGCGTTGTTCACGGCGGCCATCGAGCGGGTCTGGAGACTGGAGATCGCGTATCTGGCCGTCTGCGTCGTGGGCGGGCTGGCCCTGATGATCCTCACCCTGCGGCGGGTGCCGTCCGTGACGTCGAAGCGCCAGTTGCGCTGGATCGTGTGGGGCGCGGTCTTCGGCGGGCTGCCGTTCGTCGTGGGCTACGTGGTTCCGTGGTCGCTCGGGTTCGACGCGGCGCCGATCGACGTCACCGCGATTCCCCTGAGCCTGATTCCGCTCGCGTTCGCGTCGGCGATCGTCCAGTACCGCCTGCGCGACGTGGAAGTGATCGTCAAGCGCGGACTGGTCTACACCGCGGCCGTTTCCGCGATGGTGGCCATCTATCTGGTGCTGGACCGGCTGGCCCGCGAGGTGTTCCTCGACGAGTCGGACGGGTACAACCGGATCATCGCCCTGCTGGCGACGGCGGTGGTGGTGCTGCTGGCCCGCCCCGTGAAGGACGCCATCCAGTCGATGCTCGACCGCGCGCACTACCGTGACCGTTACGACTACCGGCGCGCGCTGCTCGGTTTCGCGCGCGAACTGAACAGCGACCTCGACCTCGGCCGCCTTGCCGAACGGCTGGTGACCCGGGTCACCGAGACCCTGGACGTCGACCATACCGTGCTGCTGGTGGCGCCCGTGGAGTCGGAGGCCGGCGGTCCGTTCCGGCCCTTCCGGGCGGCCGGCGCGCGCGCGGCCCGCGGCTGGCCGGGGCTGGATCGCATTTCCGGTATCGGCGCGCACGTGGTCGACCGCGGGACGGTCCTGCTCGACGATCCGGCGTCCGCCCGCCGGCATCCCGAGGCGGAGGTCGCCTTCTGGCGCGGACAGGGGCTCCTCTGCTTCGTGCCCTGCGTCTCCGAAGAGGGGACCGTCGCGGTGCTGGCGTTGGGGCCGAAGACGAGCGGAGAGCCGCTGAGCAGCGAGGACGTCGCATTGCTCACGGCGGTCGCCGCGCAGGTCGCGACCGCCGTCGAGAACGGCCGCCTCTATGCGCGGCTGCAACTCAAGGCGGCCGAGGTCGACCGGATTCGCGAGTTCAACGAGAACATCGTCGAGTCGCTGAACGACGGCCTCGTGGTGCTGGACCTCGAAGATCGCGTGGTGCGCTGGAACGCCGCCCTCGACCGCATCTACGGCGTGGCCCCGGAAGCCGCCGTGGGACGGCCGCTGGCGACGCTGTTCGACGCGTCGTTCACGGACCGGCTCGCCCGCGAGCGGCGCGGCCACGCGGCCGGGTCCACGCTGTATCGGCTGCCCCTGACTTCGCGCCACCCCGGCGAGCCGCGCGATCTGCTGGTCAACGCGGCGCAGGCGCCGTTGCTGACCCCGGGCGGCGACACCGCCGGCACGATGGTGCTGCTGGAGGACATCACGGCCCGGGTGCGGCTCGAGGAGCAGGTGCAGTTGTCCGACCGGATGGCGTCGGTCGGGCTGCTTGCGGCGGGCGTCGCCCACGAGGTCAACACGCCCCTGACCGGCATCTCGAGCTATACCCAGATGCTCATCGAGAGCACCGCGCCCGGCGATTCCCGCCGTCCGGTGCTGGAGAAGATCGAGCGGCAGGTGGCCCGGGCGGCCCGGATCGTGAGCGGTCTGCTCAACCTGTCGCGGCCCGGGCGGGTCGACGCGGCCGGCCCGGTGGACGTCAACGGCGTGATGAACGACGTGCTGGTCCTCGTCGAGCACCAGCTTCGGACGTCCAACATCCGCATCCGCCGGGAACTGTCGACGACCCCGGCCGTGGTGCAGGGGGTCGAGGGCAAGCTGCAGCAGGTGTTCCTGAACCTCGTCCTCAACGCGCGCGACGCCATGCCCACCGGCGGCTGGCTGTCGGTCGCCTCCCGGGTCGAAGACGAGCTGGCGGTCATCGAGGTGGCCGACACCGGCACCGGGATCGCGAACGAGGACCTGTCCCGCATCTACGACCCGTTCTTCACCACCAAGGCGGCCGGCCGGGGCACCGGGCTGGGCCTGTCGATCGTGTACAGCGTGGTTCAGGAGCACCGCGGGGCCATCGATTGCAGAACGGGCAGCGGCGGCACCCGCTTCACCGTCAGGCTGCCGGCGCCGGCGCACGTGCGGATGCCGGCCGCCGTCCCGTTCCGTCCGGCCGGGCGCGCCGATGCTTCGTGAAACGTCCGTCCTGATCGTCGACGACGAGGAGGTCATGCGGGAGGTCCTGCAGACGCTGCTCGTGCGGGAGGGCTGCGAAGTCGCGGCCGCGGTCGACGGCGACGCGGGGCTGGAGCTGGCTCGGGGCCGGCGGTTCGACGTCGCCATCGTCGACGTGATGATGCCGGGCGTCGGCGGAATCGAGACCCTCGACCGGTTGCGCCGGCTCGACGAGGACCTGCCGGTCATTCTCATCACCGCCTACGCGTCGCTCGAGAACGCGGTCTCGGCCATGAAGCACGGCGCGTTCGACTACATCACCAAGCCGTTCAAGAACGAAGAAGTGATGGTCGTGGTCCGCAACGCGGCGGAGAAGCGGCGGCTGGTCGCCGAGAACCGCACGCTGCGCGCGAGTCTGCGCACGCAGAACCACGGACTGCGGGACATCATCGGCCGCAGCCCGCCCATGCGCCGGGTGTTCGAGCTGATCACCCAGGCGGCGCTCAGCCGCACCACGATCCTCGTGGAGGGGGAGAGCGGAACCGGGAAGGAGCTGGCGGCGCGCGCCCTCCACGCCGGCTCGCCCCGCGCCGACCGCCCCTTCGTCACCGTGAACTCGGGCAGTCTGCCGCCCGACCTCCTCGAATCGAACCTGTTCGGCCATCTCAAGGGAGCGTTCACCGGCGCCGTGGCGGCCAAGAAGGGGCTCTTCGAGCTGGCCGACAAGGGCACCATCTTCTTCGACGAGATCGGCAGCGTTCCGATCGAGACGCAGGCCAAGCTGCTGCGGGTGATGCAGGAACGCGAATTCATGCGGCTGGGCGGCGTCGAGACGAAGAAGGTCGACACGCGCATCATCGCCGCCACGAACGTCGATCTGCGCCAGCTCGTGGCCGAGAGGAAGTTCCGGGAGGACCTCTACTATCGGCTCCACGTCATCAAGGTCGAGATGCCCCCCCTGCGCGAACGGCGCGAGGACATTCCGCTGCTGGCCCACCACTTTCTCGACAAGTACGGGGCGGAGAACGACAAGGAGAACCTGGAGCTCACGGCCGAGGCGCTCGATTTCCTCGAGGCCTACGACTGGCCGGGCAACGTGCGCGAGCTCGAGAACGTCGTCGAGCGCGCCGTCGTGCTGGCGACCGGTTCCCGGATAGGTCCCGAGCTGATCCCCGACGGGGTGCGCACCCGGCGTTCGTTCCAGATGCCGCACTTCGTGCTGCCGCCGGAAGGGCTTTCGTTCAGGGACGTGGTCGCCGCGTTCGAAACGCAGTTGATCGAGCGCACGCTCGCGGCCACCGGGGGAGTGCAGAAGCGCGCGGCCGAGATGCTGCGCATCAAGCCGACGACGCTCAACGAGATGATCAAGCGCTACGACATCCTCCCGCGCCGGAAACGCAACGCCCCGGCGAGCGGAGGGGCGGGAACCCGCGGCGCCGCGGGTTCCCGCGGCGCCGCCTCGGGGTAGTCAGGCCGTCTTCTGGCGGCGGCCGGCGCGGCGGGGCCGTCCGGCGGGGCGCGAGGCCGGGAGACCGGCGATCAGGCGGTCGTACTTGTCGAGGACGACGTCCCACCGGTAGTGCGCGCGGACGTAGGCCCGCCCCTGGCGCCCGAGGGCGGCGCGCAGCCGGTCGTCGCGGACCAGCAGCCGGAGGCACGCCTGGAACTCGTCCCGGCCGGCGTAGTACAGACCCGCGTTGCTGCGCTGGCAGTGGTCCACGAGGACGTCGCTGCGGGCGTTGGCGAGCACCGGAGTCCCGACCGCGAACGATTCGAGGGCGAGCAGCGAGAGGCTCTCGGACGGCGAGGGCGCCACGACCACCGTGGCCGCCTCCAGGGCCTCCGTCCGCTCGGTCTCGGACAGCATGCCGGCGAACCGCACGCCCGGCGCGTCGGGAATCGGCATCAGCTTGAGCCCCATCAGCACCAGCGACGTGTCGCCGTCAGCCTCGGCAAAGCCGTTGAAATAATCGAGCAGCTCTTCGCACCCCTTGCCGGGCTCCATCCGTCCCCCGTAGAGGGCGACCGGACCGTGGAGGCGGTGACGTCTCCGAAAGACGGCCCCGCGGGCCGCCGGCGGCGTTGCCGCCTGGTCCGGCGGCGGCCGCTCGCGCAGGTGCGACGGCGGCACTTCGACGCCGCACCCCACGGTTTCCTCCGCCTGCGCCCCGATGGAGAACGTTCGCTTCAGGAATCCCCGTTCGACCGCGGTGGTGTAGGCGATGCCGGCCGGTTGCGAGAACACCTCGCGATAGAGGCCGAGGCGGAGCGCCGGGGTGTCGTGCGCGGCCGGCGCCAGGATGCTGCGCGCGGGGTCCACGCGCAGTCCCAGCACCGTCGGGGCGTGGAGGCAGTCGAAGAAGACGAGGGCGTCGTAGTCCCGATGGTGCTGCTCCAGGTACGCCTGAAGGCCCGGGCACCACGGTCCCTGCCGCTTCAGCCATTCCTCTTCGTCGCCGGCCGAGTGCGGGTGACGGTCGATCCAGTCGGAGTGCTCGGCGAACGACGCCGGGTCCCGCGTACGGTCGTTGGCGAACCGGCGGACGGTGACGCCGCGAATGCGGTCGTCGCCTTCCGGGTAGCGGTTCTTCCACGTGCGGCCGTCGCGCGCGCAGGTGGTCAGGACGTCGACGTCGTGCCGGCCGGCGAGCTGTTCCGCGGTCAGGCGGCACAGGTGCTCGGAGCCGCTGACGATCTCCGCGCCGTAGCGCTGGACGACGACGGCGAGCCTCATGGGTCTCCGGCGTCGGAGGGCGGCGGGGCGGGCGGGGTCGGCTCCGCGGAAGGGGGCGGCGCGGGTTCACGGGCGTCGGCGGGAACGGCGGCCGCGGGGGAGGACCCGGGTTCGGCGGGCGCCCCGGAGCCGTCGGCCGCGTTCGCGCTCTCGGCCGGTTCGTGCGTCGGCGCGAGCGCGGACGCCGCTTCGGGAGCGCCGTTCGCCGCGCTCGATTCGCCGTCGCCGGCGGCGGCGCCCGTGCCCGGGCGGCGCCGCCGCCGCCGGCGACGGGTCCGCGTCGGCGCCGCCGCGGCGCCGTCGCCGTCGGGGCGCTCGGGTTCACCCGCCGGTGTCGATCGGCCCTGCCTGACCGCCTCGAGCGCCTTCGCCCGCCGCTCGTCGAAGTCGAGTCTCGCGGCGACCGATTCGACGAGCATCCGGTGGTTCTTCATGTCGACGGCGAGCCGGGTCATTTCCGCGACCAGATTGTCGACCACTTCGTAGTTCAGGGCGTCGAGCTCCTCGCGGGCCGCGAACTTCCTGCCGGTGCGTTCGAACTCGGCGTTCACCCGATCGAGCAGGTCCAGGAGCCGCGAGTTGATTTCCGCTTGTCGCATCATGGCGAAGATGATGGGGTCGGGGTTGAAGAACAGCCGGAGGACCGGGTTCAGGAGCTTGCGGACGAGACGGATCAGTTTCCCCATCGTTCCCCCGGAGGAGGAGACGTAGACGGTGTCCTCGTTGAACTCGAAGGGCTCGGGCGCCAGGCTCTTGCCGTCCCGGTCCCGGTCGAACCGTCCCGGGGAAGGAAGCCTCCGGTTGCGCTCGACCAGGTCCGAACCGGTCCGTCGAGGCTCCAGGCACCGGTCGAGGGTGGCCGCGGCCAGCTCGCGGGCGCGCCGCTCGGTGTCGTCGGGGCTCCCCCGTTCGCGGATGCGCGCGCGTATCCGCTCCATGACCTGCGTCACGTCGACGGAATCGGCCCGGTTGTCGAACTCGGCCATCGTGGTTCGGGGACGCTTCTACGGCGCAGACCCCCGGGGCGGGTCCGCCGCCGGTCGGCGGAACCTGCCGGGGTTCTCCTTCGGGAGGCGGCCGGGCGTCGGAACCCGGCGCCCGCCCGGAACGGGGGCCTCGTCGCCGGGCCTGACGGACGTCGGGAGGCGATCGGTGTCCGGAACCCGCCGGCCGCGCGCGGCCCCGCCGCCGGCCCGCGGGGCGCGGCGAGAACGACGGGGCGCCCGACGCGGCGGCGACGAGATGCCCCGCAAGGCTGGAACGCGCGCGATCGGGCGGGGGATGGGTGACTCCAGTTCCGTCAGCAGCCGGTGGTGGAACCACGCCCGAAGATCGCCGGCGAACGCCGGAGGCGCCCGCCTGACCAGGCGTGAGAAGGACGCGTGCTGGACATGGGTAACCGCCGAACAACGCAATCAGGCGGGAGGCATCGCCGCTCGCAAATGCAGCGGGGACTTTCGCCGCGGGCGGTCAGGCGCTGAAGCTCTTCACCGCCTCGTCCTGAGACTCGTACGTTTCGAACACCGTCAACAGCTTCGTGATCGCGAGCAGATCGGTGATGCGCTTGGTGAGGTTGACGAGCTTGAGCTTGCCTCCCTGGCGGCTGACCGTCGTGTACGTGCGCACGATTTCTCCGAGGCCCGCGCTGTCGATGTAGGGGACGCCCTCGAGGTTGAGCAGCAGGTTGCGATGGCCCTGCTGCACCAGGTTGCTGATCCGCTCCTTGAGAAGCTCGTCGCCCTCGCCGATGGTCAGCTTCCCCGTGAGATCCAGCACAACCACGCCCTCGATCGTTCTTTCCTGGATTTCCATGCAACCCTCCGCGCCCCGCGTTCTCCGCCGTCGCCCGACGTGACACGGGAACCGCGTGAATGGAAGCTGTCGCCAATCTCCCGGATCGCGCAACCGTACTATGAACCCGAAGGGCTGTCAATGCGGGGGCGGCCGTGTTTCGACGCCCCGGTTCGACCCCCCTATTCGGTCTCGCGGCGCTGTTTCTTGCGGGTCCGCTTGCGCGCCAACGCCTGCTTGGCCCGACGCTTGTCGCCGGGTTTCAGGTAGAACGAGTGCTTCTTGATGTCCTTGATGATGTCTTCCTGCTGCACCTTGCGCTTGAAGCGCCGCAGCGCGCTCTCTATCGATTCGCTCTCCTGCACCTTGACTTCGGCCAAACCGTCCGTCACCTCCCTCGCTGCGTCGTCCGCGGTCGTCGAACGGGCGCCCCGGCCGCCGCGGAAACGTGTAGCATGGAGCCTGCGCGAGGGCGCAGCCCCCCGTGCAACCCGGGTCTGTACTCCTGAACGACGAGGAGCGAAACGGGAATCATAGGCCGAGACCCGCGCCGTGTCAAAGCGGCGTCGGCGATCGGGTGGCGGGACCCATGAAGGTGCTGGTCGTCGGGAGCGGGGCGCGCGAGCATGCGCTGACCTGGAAGCTGCGGCGGGAATCGGCCGTCCGGGAGGTGATCTGCGCGCCGGGCAACGCCGGGACGGGGCCGGTCCCGTCGGCGCGGCCGCTCGACGCGGCCGACCCGGCGGCCCTGCTCGCGTATGCCGAGGCCGAGGCCGTCGACCTGACGGTGGTGGGGCCGGAGCTGCCGCTCGCGCGCGGGGTCCGGGACCTCTTCGAGGCCCGCGGCCGGTGTCTCTTCGGGCCCGGCCGGCTCGCCGCCCGGCTCGAGTCGAGCAAGGCTTTCGCCAAGGAGTTCATGGCCCGGCACGCCGTGCCCACGGCCCGCTTCCGGGTCTGCCGGAGCGTCGGCGAGGCGCTGTCCGCCGTCGCCGGTTCGGAGTTCGGGTTCCCGGTCGTCGTCAAGGCGGACGGTCTGGCCGCCGGGAAGGGGGTCGCGGTGGCGCCGGACCGGGCCGCCGCGGAGCAGGCCGTGCGCGAGGCGATGCTGGGCCGGCGATTCGGCGCGGCCGGGGAGTGCGTGGTCGTCGAAGAGCATCTGGCCGGGGTGGAGGCTTCGTTCTTCGCGGTCTGCGACGGGCGGCGGGCGTCGGGCCTGCCGGTGGCGCAGGACCACAAGCGGGCCCGGGACGGCGACGAGGGACCCAACACCGGCGGGATGGGGGCGTTCGCCCCGAGTCCGTTGATGACCCCGGCGCTCGACCGCCGCATCCGGCGCGAGATCGTGGAGCCGGTGCTCGAGGGCATGCGCCGGGCCGGACACCCCTTTCAGGGATTCCTCTACGTCGGGTTGATGCTGACGGCCGAAGGCCCGAAGGTCGTCGAGTTCAACGTCCGGTTGGGAGATCCGGAGGCCCAGGTCGTGCTGCCGATGATCACCGGAGATCTGGCGCCGGTGCTGGACGCGGCGGCCCGCGGCGACCTCGGCGGGTGCGCCTGCGAGTACGTGGACGACCCGCACGTGGGGGTCGTGCTGGCTTCCGGCGGGTACCCCGGCCGATACGACACCGGCCTCGCCGTCGCGGGGATCGAAGCGGCGTCGGCCCTCGACGGGGTGCTCGTGTTCCAGGCGGGAACCGCGGTGCGGGACGGGGCGGTGGTGACCGCGGGCGGCCGGGTGCTGACGGTAGTGGGGCGGGGGCGCGACTTCCGCGAGGCCATCGCGCGCGCCTACGCGGCCGAGGCCCGCATCACCTTCGCCGGCAAGCAGGTGCGCTCGGACATCGGGCGAAAGGCGTTGATCGGAGTGAACCGAACGGGAGGAAGCAGGTCGGATGAGTGACATACAGGTGCAGGTCCTGATGGGGTCCGCGTCGGATGCGGGGGTGATGGCCAACACCGTGCGCACGTTGCGCGATCTGGGCATCGACTCGGCCATGACCGTCGCGTCTGCCCACCGGTCGCCGGACCGGGTCCGCCGGGTGATGGACGACGCGGTCCGGCGCGGGGTCCGGGTGTTCGTGGTGGGGGCCGGGGCGGCCGCCCATCTCGCGGGGGTCGTCGCGGCGCACACGCCGTTGCCGGTCATCGGCGTGCCCGTCGATTCGTCGCCGCTCGGCGGGTTCGACGCGTTGCTGTCGACGGTGCAGATGCCCCCCGGGGTTCCGGTGGCCACGGTGGCCGTGGGCAAGGCGGGGGCGACGAACGCGGCGGTGCTCGCGGCGCAGATCCTCGCCCTCGGCGACCCGGACGTCCGCGCGCGTCTCGACGAGTACCGCCGGGGGCTGGCCGAGAAGGTGGAGCAGGCCGCGGCCGGCCTCGATCCGGTCTGATCGCCGCCGGGGAAGCGAGCTGCCTGGCGCGCCCGTGGAACGGCGTGGGGTCGCGTGCGCCGCGCCGCGCCAACGCGGCCGTCAGGCCGCGCCCAGCAGCAGCAGCAGCAGCGCCTTCTGGGTGTGGAGGCGGTTCTCGGCCTGGTCGAAGACGGCCGAGCGCGGTCCGTCGATGACGTCCGCGTCCACTTCCTGGCCGCGGTGCGCCGGCAGGCAGTGCATGAAGAACGCCTCGCGGCCGGCCTGCGCCATCAGGGCGCCGGTCACCCGGTACCCGGCGAACGCTTCCCGCCGCCCGAGGGCTTCCGCTTCGTGCCCCATCGACGTCCACACGTCCGTGTAGACGGCGTCCGCCCCGCGCACGGCGTCGACGGGGTCGTCGCACTGCACGATCTCCGCGCCGCGCCGCGCCGCGCGTCGGGCCGCCTCCAGGGTCGCCGCGGGCAGGGCGTAGCCCGGCGGCGACGCCAGCCGGAGGCGCATGCCGAGCATGGCGACGGCGTGGGTGAGCGACGTGGCCACGTTGTTGCCGTCTCCGACGTAGGCGAGCGTCACCCCGGAGGCCGCGCCGCACCGTTCGCGCAACGTCAGGCAGTCGGCGAGGGCCTGGCACGGGTGCTCCTCGTTCGTCAGCGCGTTCACCACCCGCAGCCGGGTCGTGGCCTCGGCGATCTCCCGCAGTCTCGATTGCCGGAACGTGCGGATGGCGGCCACCGCGATCCACCGCTCGAGGGTGCGCGCGACGTCCGCCAGGGCTTCGCGCGTGCCGAGCGCGTCGGCCGACGGCGGGCAGGTGACGACGCCGCCCAGCTCCTGCATGGCGATCTCGAACCCCGTGCGGGTGCGCAGCGACGGCTTGTCGAACAGCAGGGCCAGGGAACGCCCGGCCAGGGCCCGGCTGGTCGGTGCGTCCGCGCCCATCCGTCGTTCGCGTTTCAACCGTGCGGCCAGGGCCAGACACGTCTCGAGCGCGTCGGGGGTGAGGTCGAGCACCGACAGATAGGTTCGGGCGGGTCCGGCCGGCGCGCCGGGGGCCGCCGCGCTTTCCTTCGGCACGGCTTCGGTGATGTTCACGGCTCAGGTCCGGTAGTCGGCGTTGATGCGGATGTACTCGGCGCTGAAGTCGCAGGTCCAGACGGTGGCGGCGCCCGCGCCCCCGGTGCCGAGGTCGAGCGTCAGCGCGACCTCCGACTTCCGCAGGTGGTCGGCCGCGGCCGGCTCGCGGTCGCCGAAGATCCGCTCGCCGCGAAAGAGCTCCACCCCGCCGATGGCGACCCGCGCGCGGCCGAGGTCGAACCCGACTCCGGCCCGGCCCGCCACCGCCACGATGCGTCCCCAGTTCGGGTCGCCGCCGTGGACGGCGGTCTTGACGAGGGGCGAGTTCGCGACGGCCCGCGCGGCCTGCCGGGCCTCGGCCGCCGTGCGCGCGCCGGTCACCCGGCAGGAGACGAGCTTGGTGGCACCCTCGCCGCCCTTCACGATGGCGAGCGCCAGCTCGTGGCAGACGGCATGGAGCGCTTCCGTGAACGCGGGCCGGGAAGCCTCGTCGACGGCGACGCCGGAGCATCCGTTGGCGAGCAGCAGCACCATGTCGTTCGTCGAAGGCTCGCCGTCGACGGTGATCGCATTGAAGGTCGTCTCCGCCGCCTCCCGCAGGGCGCGCTGCAGCACGGGCGGCTCGACGGCGGCGTCGGTGGTCAGGAAGGCGAGCATCGTGGCCATGTTCGGCTCGATCATGCCGGCTCCCTTGGCGATGCCGCCCACGTGGAACCGTCCCGCGGACGTCTCCGCCCGCACGGCCGCGTCCTTCGGCCACGGATCGGTGGTCATGATGGCCTCGGCCGCCGCCGCGTGGCCGTCGGGACCCAGCGACTCGGCGGCCAGCCGGATGCCCTGCCGCAGCTTGCCGCGGTCGAGGTACGCGCCGATGACCCCCGTCGACGACACCAGCACCTGTTCGACCGGGCACCCGACGCGGTCGGCGGCGGCCTCCGCCACGTCGCGGGCGTCGGCCAGCCCCCGCGCGCCGGTGCAGGCGTTGGCGCATCCGCTGTTGACGACCACCGCCGCGGTGGTGGCGTCCGACCGGCGCAGATGGTCGCGCGTCACCGTGACCGGGGCGGCCGCCGCGAGGCTGGTGGTGAAGATGCCGGCCGACCGGGCCGGCGGCGCGGACACCACCAGCGCGAGGTCGAGTCCCGACGCCTTGATGCCGCAGGCGACCCCGGCGGCCCGGAAACCGGCCGGCGCGGTGATGCCCCTGGAAATGCGTTCCAGCATGTGTCGTCCGGCGCCGTTCCGCGGCGCAGACCTCCCGGCTACGGGCGCCGGCGCCGCGGCCGGCCTCCGCGCGCGCCGTCGAGCTCGATGACCACCGCGTACTGTGCGCACCGCCGGAACCACTCGCACCCCTGGCAGTCGGTCATGATCTTCTCGGGCAACCACGTGTGCGGCACGATCGAGAACCCCTGGGCGACGAACGCGCGGGGGACGTGGGTGAACGCGCACACCCGGGCGGCGCCCTGCCCGCGCCCGCCGGCGACCACGGCCGCGAGCAGCCGCGCGCCGATGCCGGCGCCGCGTTCCCCGGTGGCCACGACCAGCGACCGGACCTCGGACGTCGTCGGGCTGAGCGGGGCGAGCTCTCCGCATCCGATCATCGCGCCGCCGCGGGTCGCGACCAGGAATCGGGACGCGTGGCGCAGGATGTCCGCCGGAGATCGGGGCAACAGCAGTCCGGGGCCGACGTTGGCGGCCACCAGCCGGCCGATGGCGTCGGCGTCCGGCCGTCCCGCGGGGCGAATCGACACGGCGGCGAGAGGCGCCGCCGGCCGGCCGTCGGCCGCGGCGGGAAGAACGGAAACGGTGGTCATGGCGATCATCGGTCCCCGGCGGCGGTCTGCTCCAGCACCGCATCGAGAATCCGCAGTCCGTCGTCGATCTCGGCGTCCGAGATGGTGAGGGGGGGCAGCAGCCGCACCACGCGCCCCGCGGTCCGGTTGACGAGCAGGCGGCGCGCCAGCGCGAGGTCGACGACGCGGGCCGCGGCCGTCTCGGGCATCTCGATGCCGCGCATCAACCCGGCGCCGCGCACGTCGGCGATGACCGGATACCGCTTCGCGAGCCCCGCGAGGCCGTCCGTCAACCGCGAGGCCGCCTCCCGCACGCGCTCGAGGCCTCCCTGCTCCAGGGCGTCGAGAAACACCAGCGCCGCGCGGCATGCGAGCAGGTTGCCGCCATAGGTGGTCCCGTGGTCGCCGGGGGAGATCGCGTCCGCGACGTCCTGGCTCATCAGGACCGCGCCGATCGGCATTCCCGCGCCGAGCGCCTTCCCGAGCGCCATCAGGTCCGGGCGCAGCCCGAGCGCCGCGGAGTGGAACGTGCTCCCGGTGCGGCCCAGTCCGCATTGAATCTCGTCGGCGATCAGCAGCGCGCCGGTCCGCTCGCACGCCGCCGCCACCGCCGCCGTGAACTCCGGGGTCAGGGGCCACACGCCGCCCTCGCCCTGGATCGGTTCCAGGATGATCGCGGCGACGTCCTTTCCCACGGCCGTCTCCAGCGCCCCGGGGTCGGTGGGGGACACGAAGCCGACCCCCGGGAGCAGCGGCTCGAACGGGCGGCGGTATCCGGGCTCCCACGTCGTCGACAGCGCGCCGAACGTGCGGCCGTGGAACGAACGTTCCAGCGCGACGATGCGCTTCCGCCCCGTCTCGCCGCGGGTGCGCCAGTAGCGGCGCGCGAACTTCAGGCAGCCCTCCACGGCCTCGGCCCCGCTGTTGCAGAAGAACGCCCGCGGCAGGCCCGACAACGCCGTCAGCCGCCGCCCCACCTGCCCCTGCAGCGGGTGGAAGTAGAGGTTGGAGGTGTGGACCAGGGTGCGGGCCTGGTCGGCGAGCGCGGCCGCCAGTCCGGCGTGGGCGTGCCCCAGCGACGCCACGCCGAGCCCCGACACGAAGTCCAGATAACGGCGGCCGTCGCTGTCGAAGACGTGGCTGCCCGCGCCCCGGGTCAGCACCACCGGCGTCCGCTTGTAGACCTGCAGCAGGTGCGCGCTCTCGACCGCCCGGACGTCCTGTTCGTCGGTGACCATGCCTGTCGTCCCTGTCTCGTCCGATGGCCGCGCTTTCGCCGGGGCTGCGTCGCGGGTCGACGACCGCGGCGGAACTGCCTGCCGCGGGCGGTCAGGCGATCTCCGTCCCGGGACGCGCGTCCAGGTCGCGCGTCTGCCTGCCGTCGACGATCTCCACCCGCGCGACCCCGTTGCCCCGCGCACGGCGGCAGGCGTTCAGCTTGGCGACCATGCCGGCGCTGGCCCGGCCGTCGGCGACGAGTTGCTCGATCGCCGCATCGTCCAGCGCGGGCAGCGTGTTCCCCTGCCGGTCGAGGACGCCGGCGGTGCCGCCGGCGATCAGCAGGCGGCCGGCCCGGAACCGGACGGCCAGGTCCCCGGCCAGTGTATCGGCATTGACGTTGAGCAACTGTCCGTCCGCGGCCGCCCCGATGCTCGCGACCACCGGCACGAACCCGGCCGCGCACAGGGTCTCCAGCAGCACCGGCGGGGCGTCGCCGGCCGGCTGGCCCACGAATCCCAGATCCACCACCGAACCGTCGGCGGCGGCGTAGGGAGCGGCGCGCTCGACCGCGGCCACCCCCGCGTCGGCCGCCGTCAGTCCGACCGCGCGGACGCCGGCGCCGCGGGCGGCGCCCACGAGCCGGGTGTTGACCTGACCCGCGAGCATCCCGACCACGACGTCGAGGGTCGCGGCGTCGGTGACCCGCAGACCATCGACGGCCCGCTTGGCGATGCCGCGCCGCGCGAGCGCCGCGTCGACCTCCCGCCCGCCCCCGTGCACCACCACGAGCGCGGCTCCGGCGGCGAGGCGGCCGAGGGCCGCCGCCACGTCGCGGCGCTGCCGCGTCTCCGCGAGAAGCTCGCCGCCCAGCTTGAGGACGACCCTGGCCGTCGGGGTCATGACAGACCGGCGGCTTCGCCGAGGCCGAACGCGACGTTGAGGTTCTGGACCGCCTGGCCCGCCGCGCCCTTGACCAGGTTGTCCAGGCAGGCCACGAGCACCAGGCGCCGCGAGGCGGCGTCGAGCTTCCAGCCGACGTCGCACAGGTTCGTGTGCGCGACGTGCTTGATCTCCGGCAGGGCGTCCCCCGTGAGACGGACGAAAGGCGCGTCGGCATAGGCCCACGCCAGCGTGTCGGCCACCTGGGCGGCGCCGACGCCCCGGCGGGTGCGCACGTAGATGGTCTCGAGGATGCCGCGGTCGAGGGGCACGAGATGCGGCGTGAAGGTGACCGGCCGACCGAGCTCCTGCTCGATCTCCGCGCCGTGCCGGTGGGCCAGCACCCCGTAGGCGGCGACGCTGCCGTGGCATTCCGAGAAGTGCGTGCGCTCGGTCGGCTTCTTGCCGGCCCCCGAGATCCCCGACTTGGCGTCGATGACGACGTCGCCGTCGGGGTCGAGGAGGCCGGCGTCGCACAGCGGGCGCAGGGCGAGGAGCGCCGCCGTCGGGTAGCATCCCGGACAGGCCACGAGGCGCGCGTCCGGCAGCGCCCCGCGGCAGTGCTCGGTGAGGCCGTAGACGGCCGGCTCGTCGATCTCCGGGGTCGCCGGATACCAGCGGCGGCGCGCGGCCGGGTCGCGCAGCCGGAACGTGCCGGACAGGTCGAACACCCGGACGCCGCGGGCCACGAGGTCGGGGCCCACCTCGGCCGCGGCCGCGTCCGGCAACGTCAGGAACACCGCCCGGGTCTCCGCCGCCAGCCGTTCGACGGAGAGCGGGGTGACGTCGCCGTCCCAGATGCGCGCGAGCGCGGGCAGGCGCCGCGCCCCGTCCGCGCTCCCCGAGCCCATGGCCGCCGCCACCCGGACGGCGGGATGGCGCGCCGCCAGCCTGAGCAGCTCCTGACCGGCGTATCCGGTGGCGCCGGCGATTCCGATCGGGAGAAGGGCAGACATGCTGAATATTTATGGGGCTTATACCGGAAAGTGCCCACGCCCCGGCGCCCCGGAGACGGGTTCAGGGTTGACGTTCGTCGGGACGGCGCTTGATGAGAGCCGCCTTGGCCTGTTGGTGGGCCTCGTCGATTTCCGCACGGAATACATCCGGAGAAGAGCCCATCTCGATTCGCTGACGGACCGCCATGAAGATGGCGATGTTCTCGAGAGCGTTGGCGATACGGGTCAGCTCGCTCCGTTCGGTCGTCGTCATGTTGATTCTCCCCTCCTGACCCCCGCGAACATGACCCGAGCCACGTCCTCGGCGGTCATGCTCTGGATGCTCACGTCCTCTTCGAGCTCGGCCTGGGTCGGCTGGTAGCGGGGGTCGTCCTTCGCGTAGCGCTGGCGCGGTCGGCCGCCTCGACGGCAGGGTTCGGGATCGGTACTGATCTGCATCTTGTTGTCTCCACAAGGATTGTGCCCCCCAGCCCCATTCTACACCATTTCTACTCCTGCTTGGAGTATCATTGCCGTTGCCACTCGTCATGCGGCGCGTCGACCCGACACCGGGTCGCCGCCGAATGCAATACCCGTTCCAGGACGGGGAATCAGGCGGGAAGCCCGCACCGAACGGCGCGTGCGTGTGACGAGTGGCATCCGGCCCGGTGACCAATTCAGGCCAAGGGCCGAGGGGAGCCACATCATGGACGCCGAAGCACCGACGCGCGGAGATCACATCAAGGCCGGCGTGTTCTGGCTCATCGTCCTGCTTGGCTTGGGGTATGTGTTCCCGCGATTCGTTGGAGCGGTGCTCATACTGTTCTCGGCGCTCGTGTTCGTGCTGGCGGTGGTCGGCCTGACATGGCCATCGCTGATCCGGCTGCCCAACCGGCTCGCCTCGGTGTGGGTGTTCGCGGTGTCCGTGGGGCTGTTCATGGGCGGTGGCGTCCTGATGAGCCCGAACAACGGCGAGAGCACCGCGTCCGATGAACCGCCGTCAGCGGTTGCCGGGGAGGCGCCGGTGCCGGTCGCTCGGTCAGGCGGCGGCGGGTTGGCGGCGCGGCTGGCTGATGTCGAAGCACGAACGGCGTGCAACGTTCGGCTCGGTGACGCGGCCCGCACGTTGTACCATGCGGGCGCCCTCTACCGCTGGACGGAGACGGATCTGGAGGCCCGGTTCGGTCGACGGCAGTCGAACGACCCCGGCATCTGGGTCTACTTCGGGAACGCGCTCGAGTTCATGAACGAGGACGGGAGCTGGGTGCGGGCGTTCTACGAGTGCGACTGGAACACCGAGACCGGCGAGATCGTTGACGTGCGAGTTCAGCCGACGGAAGGAGTGTAGCAAGCAATGGAAGAAGCCATAGCAACGGTAGTCATGCTGCTCGGGGTCTGGCGCATTCTCGTGTTCTACGTCGATCGGGCTGAATCGCGACGCAAGCAACGAGCCGACGAAATGACCAAGTTGATTTCCGAGTACGAAAAACGGAACGAGAAGGCCCATGTCGATCTCGACAAACGGGTCGGATCGATTGGGACGGAACTGAAGTCGGTTGGCTCGGACACCAACTACATGCGCGGACAGATCGACATCCTGGTAAAGCTCATGAAGGGAAGCTAGAATCGCGACGGTCGCGCGGGAAAACCGCAGGAATCGAATGCTGGAGCAGAAGATCGATCCCGGCCGGACCTCGAGCGGTTTCGTGGAAGACGGCCACCAGGAGGATAACTGATGGGCCTACAAGAGCAGGTCTACCTCACTCAGATGTTGCCGACTCTAGTTCTCGTCACGGTGGCGCTCGCTTACGTGTGGCGAAGAACAAAGGTGGACTACTACCGAGAGAGTATGTTCACGCTGCGGGACGATCTGTTCGATTACATGTGGCAGAACGATCTCTCCTTTGATCTCCGCGCGTACCGCCTCATGCGCGAGTCCCTCAACGGTGCCGTTCGGATAGCCGATATCCTGACGCCCTTGTCGTTCATCGCGGTATTGCTCATGGTCAGACGCCACTATCATCCGGCTCAGCGGCAGCTCGCCATCGCGATCTCGGAGATCGAAGATATGCGCGTTCGTGAGCATTTTGAGCAAATCGACAACGAAGCCATCCGCCGGCAGTTGAGATTCCTTGGGTTGGCGGGGCTACTCATCCACGGCGCGTACAAGCTCACGCGCTTCAAGCATTGGGGCACGGATCGTTGGTTCGACGCCGTTCTCGCACTCGGGAGCCCGGATGCGGACGAACGCTGGTTTCCCGGGATGCGTTCCGGCGCTCGCCGCTGGAAAGTTGCTGGTCACTAGCCCTGCCGTAGCAAGACGTGAACATCCGAACACGACCCCCGAGAAAGTTGGCTCAGGTCATGTTCGGTGAGGTGTGGCGGCCCTGCCCCGTGCAGTGACGCCTGACGTCGCGGCATGAGTCGCAACGTCGAGACCTGACCCGACATGAAGCGCACGACAGATCAGCGCACGACAGACCCCGGTTACGTCAACCGGAACAACCAGAAGGTCATCAAGAACACTGGACTGCCAGGGACAGACCATCGCCAGTACGTCTACGAGCTGGAGTGCCTCGATTGTCGCCGTCACCACGGTGCAAACGGAACCGACATCCACCAGCGTCGTTGCCCGTACTGCGACCCGCGTAGCATGGGCGAGGATCTGCTTGGTCGTGGGCACTCACCAATATAGTCAATCATAAATCATGAAGGCCCGCCGCCAGGCGCCATCCCCGCATTCGTCTTCCCGGCCGGAACGACCTGCGCCGCCTGCCGGCGGAGATGGGCATCCGGGCAACCTAGGAGGGCACGATCTCCCGTGACGTCAAGGATCTTGGACTCATCAAGCGGGCCGCGGACGGCGTCCACCGGTCGGTACGCGAGGCGGCGGAGAACGCCGGCCGGCGAGCGGGTCCGCCGGGCAGTCACCGAGTATCTTCGGTGCGTTGACAAATTCAGCACTTGCTGGTCCTGAAGACGGATCCGGGCAGGCGCAGCCGCTGGCCGGGGCGATGGGCGGGACCGCCGGCGCGTATGGCGCGGCGGGCGGAGAAGGGAGGAGAGGCGCACAGATGGAGCGCGTGATACTCGCCTATTCGGGCGGTCTCGACATGTCGGTCGCGATTCCGTGGCTGGCCGAACCGCCGGCGCGTATGGCGCGGCGGGCGGAGAAGGGAGGAGAGGCGCATAGATGGAGCGCGTGATACTCGCCTATTCGGGCGGTCTCGACACGTCGGTCGCGATTCCGTGGCTGGCCGAGAAGTACGACGCGGAGGTCGTGGCGGTGACCCTGGACCTGGGGCAGGGGAAGGAGCTCGACGACGTGCGCGAGCGGGCGATGGCCGTGGGGGCCGTCCGCTGCCACGTGCTGGACGTGCGGAGCGAGTTCGCCGGCGAGTACGTGCTGCCCGCCCTGCAGGCGGGGGCGCTCTACGAGGGGCAGTACCCGCTCGCGACGGCGCTCGGCCGTCCCCTGATCGCGAAACGGCTCGTCGAGATCGCGGAGATGGAGTCGGCCTCCGCGATCGCCCACGGCTGCACCGGCAAGGGGAACGACCAGGTCCGCATCGACGTGTCGGCGCGGGCCCTGAACCGGGGCATCCGGGTGATCGGGCCGGCGCGCGAATGGGGCATGTCCCGTCCCGCCGAGATCGAGTACGCCCGGGAACGCGGCATTCCGGTGCCGGCGACGGTGGACAGCCCCTACAGCACCGACCTGAACCTGTGGGGCAAGTCCATCGAGTGCGGAGTGCTGGAGGACCCCTGGACCGAGCCGCCCGAGGAGGTCTTCACGTTGACGAAGTCTCCGGCCGAGGCGCCCGACGTCCCCGCCTGCGTGAGCATCGACTTCGAGCGGGGGGCGCCGACCGCCGTCAACGGGGTGGCGATGCCCCTCGTCGAGCTGATCGCGAGCCTCGAGACCATCGCCGGCGCCCACGGCGTCGGGCGCATCGACATGCTCGAGAACCGGCTCGTCGGCATCAAGTCGCGCGAGATATACGAAGCGCCGGCCGCCGTCGTGCTGCACGCCGCCCATCGCGAGCTGGAGAGCCTGGTCGTTCCGCGCGACCTCGACCGCATCAAGACCGGCCTGGCGCCGGCGTACGCCGACCTCGTGTACAACGGCCTGTGGTTCACCCCGACCCGCCGCGCCCTCGACGCCCTCGTCGCCGACGTGCAGCAGCGGGTCACCGGCGCCGTCCGCCTGAAGCTGTTCAAGGGCGGTTGCCGGGTGGTCGGTCGCAAGTCGCCCCACGCCCTGTACGACGAGGCGCTCGCGACCTACGACGAGGGCGACCGGTTCGACCACGCGGCGGCCGAGGGCTTCATCCGGATCTGGGGGCTGCCGGTCGAGCTCGCGGCGGCCCGGGCCGACCCGGCGGGCGGGGAGTCCGCGCCGTAGCTCCGCGGGCTGGCGGCATGGCGCATCTGTGGTCCGGCCGGTTCGACGGCGCCCCCGACGAGGAGGTCTTCGCGTTCCAGGCCTCGTTCGCGTTCGACCGGCGGCTGTTCGAGGACGACGTCGCCGGCAGCCTCGCCTGGGCGGAAGCCCTCGCCGGCGCCGGGGTGCTGTCGGCCGGCGAGGCCGCCGACGTCCGGGCCGCCCTGATCGCGATCCGCGACCGGGGCCGCGGCGACCCGGCGTTCGTCGACGGACCGGACGAGGACGTCCACGCCTTCGTCGAGCGGCAGTTGATCGAGCGCGTCGGAGAGGCGGGGAAACGGCTGCATACGGGCCGGTCGCGGAACGAGCAGGTGGCGCTGGACCTGCGGCTGTACCTCCGCCGGCGCATCCGGGTCCTCCAGCACGAGGCGGCGGCGCTGGTCGACGCCCTCGCGGACCGGGCGGAGGCGGCGGGGACGGCGTTGATGCCGTCCTACACCCACCTGCGGCGGGCCCAGCCGATCCTCGCGGCGCACTACTTCCTGGCCCACGCCGCCGCCCTGCGGCGGTCCCACCGCCGTCTGGAGATCGCCCGGGACGAAGCGGATGCGCTGCCGCTGGGGTCGGGGGCCGTCGCCGGCGCGAGCTACGACGTCGACACCGCCGCCCTCGCCCGGCGGCTCGGGTTCTCGCGGGTCGCGGCCAACAGCCTCGACGCCACCGCGGACCGCGATTTCGTGTCCGCGTTCCTGCACGCCTGCGCCGGCGCCATGGTGCACCTGAGCCGGCTCGCCGAAGACCTCGTCGTCATGACGAGCGAAGAGTTCGGGTTCCTGGAGTTGTCCGATGCGGTCACCACCGGCAGCAGCCTGATGCCCCAGAAGAAGAACCCCGACCCGCTCGAGCTGGTTCGAGGCAAGACCGGCCGCGTCATCGGCCGGCTGGCGGGGTGGCTGGCCGCCATGAAGGGGTTGCCCAGCGGCTACAACAAGGACCTCCAGGAGGACAAGGAGGCGGTCTTCGACGCCGAGGACACCGTGCGCGGCTCGCTGCGCGCGGCCGCCGCGGTGGTGCGGACCCTCACGCTCGACGCGGCCCGCGCCGAAGCGGCGGCGGGGGGACTCGCGCTGGCCACCGACGTGGCCGATCTGCTGGTGGCGCGGGGCGTGCCGTTCCGCGAGGCGCACGAAGTGGTGGGCCGGATCGTCCGCGACCTCGTCGCGGACGGGCGCGACTTCGCGTCGCTGACCCCGGCCGCGTGGCGGGGCTATCACGAGCGCCTGGACGCGGACACCGCGGCCCGCGTCACCGCCCGCGGTTCGGTCGCGGCCCGGCGGACCCCCCAGTCGACGGCCCCCGGCGCGGTGGCCGCGGCGCTCCGCGAGACCCGCCGCTGGGTCGACGCGCAGGCGCAGGACCATCGAGCCGTTTACGCGGCGGACCGAGAGTAGTAGAATGGTCCCGTTGCGCGTTGCGAGCCGCCGGTGCTGCCCCCGCACGAGGGATCGTCAGCAGTCAGCCGGCCGCCTGCGCCACCGTCCTTGCAGCGCAACGCCGAATCTTTCCTGAAGCGACGGAACACGTGGTTCTCGTTCTCGCAGCACCGTTCTTCCCATTGCCGTCCGTATCGGTCCGGTAACCGTTCGGGAGACTGCCGAACCACCCCACCATCATCGAACCAACCTGAGAGGGATTCATGGAACAGCGCCGGGTGCGCCTGGGCGACGTCCTGGACGACTACTGTCCCCGCGAGCGCCGAGTGACCAACCATGCCGTCGTGGCTCTCGTGGGCAGCGACGTCAAGCTGACCCGATGCATGACGTGCGACACCGAGCACCCGTACAAGGCGGCGCGGGTGCCGCCGCGCCGGCAGACCCGGCTGGTGGCGGCGCTCTCGAACGCGGGCGCCAACCGGGCGCTGGTCGCCGCGCCCGCGGCCCCCGCCGCGGGGAAGCCGCCGCCGGCGCTCTCGAACGCGGGCGCCGACGGGGCGCTGGTCGCCGCGCCCGCGGCCCTCGCCGCGGGGAAGCCGCCGCCGGCGCCCCCGGACGTCCCCCTCCCGGCCGCGAGCCGCCCTCCCCGGACCCCGAGCGTCGACTCGGTTCGCCGCCCCCTGATCCGGGCCACGCTCGGGCGGCCCGATCCCGCCGCGGTGTCCCGGCCGGCGCCGGTGTTCACCATGCGGGAGCACGCGGGCCGGGACGGCAACTCCAGTCGGGGGAACGCGCCGCGCAAGCGCCGCAACGGCGCGCGCCCCGCCGCCGAGCCCAACGGCAACCGCGCGGACGGCCATCCCGGCCAGTTCGCACGGTCCGGATACGGCCAGAACGAGGCGAACCCGCCGCGGGGCCGCAACGGGAGCGGGCGCGGAGAACGGTTCAACAAGAGCGCCTCCCGGAACCGCGGCAAGAGCCGGCCGCGCTGAGCGGATGAGCGCGCTTCCCCGGCGCGGGGCCGCAACGGGAACGGGCGCGGAGAACGGTTCGACGAGCGCGCCTCCGGGAACCGCGGCAAGAGCCGGCCGTGATGAGCGGACGAGCGCGCCTCCGGGAACGGGCGGGGCCGGGACGCCCGTTGCGGGAACCCGCCGCCCGGCGGCCGGACGGTCCGGGGGGGCCCGGGTCCGCCGCCTCCGGGGGGGCGTGTTGCGGCTGGCGCGGAGCCGTCCGGTCGGGACCGCGGCCGGCGCGGCCCTGCTGCTGCCGTCGGCCGCCGTGGCCGTCGCCGACTTCCCCTGGGAGAGCTGGCTCACCGACGGGCTCGGCCTCGTGGCCCTGGCCACCGGGGCGGCCCTGGTGGTGGCCGCGCTGGGGGGGCGCCGCCCCGACTGGGTCGATCCGGCCTGACCGCCCGCGGCGGGCCCCCGCGTCGCACCGCGCCCGCGGGCGCCAGCGAACGGCGAGGGCGCCGCGTTTCTCCTGAAGGCATTCCCGTGCCCTACCGCCCTTCCTCTCCGGCCGTATCCCCGGCGGCCAGCCGGCACCTCACCGGCGAGCCGATCCGTTACTACCGGCCCGGAGGCGATGCCGGCCTGCGGCGGCTCGTCGACGAGGGGTTCCAGGCGTTCAACGCCGGCCGGCTGCGCGAGGCCTGCCACGTGTTCGCCGACAAGATGCTGGCGCCGGCCAGCGACACCACCATCGGGCTGACCGTGGCGGGGGCGCTGACCCCGGCCGGACTGGGCGGCTGCGTCATCGCCCTGCTGGAGCGCGGTCTCGTCGACTTCGTGATCAGCACCGGCGCCAACCTGTACCACGACCTGCACTACGCGCTGAACTTCACCCTGCACCGCGGTTCGCCGTTCCTCGACGACGTCGAACTGCGCGAAGACGGCGTGATCCGGATCTACGACGTGCTGTTCCCCGCCCGGGTGCTGCTGGAGACCGATGCGTACCTGCGCGACTTTCTCGCGCGCCGCCGTTTCGACGCCCCGACGTCGTCAGCCGCTCTCCACCACGCCATCGGCCTCGACCTGCTGGAGCGCACGCCGGGGTGCGAGGCGCACTCGGTGCTGGCCGCGGCGGCCGCGGCGGGGGCACCGGTCTACACGTCGTCGCCGGGCGACAGCTCGATCGGCATGAACCTCGCGGCGCACCAGCTCCTCAAGGACGGCGGGTGCCGCCTCGACCCCGGCCGCGACGTGAACGAGGTCGCCGCCATCGTTCTCGACGGCGCGACCAACGGCTGCCTGATCCTCGGCGGCGGGTCGCCCAAGAACTTCTACCTGCAGGGCCAGCCGACGCTGTGGGAGATCTACGGCATCCCCAAGGGGGGGACCGACTACTTCATCCAGATCACCACCGATCAGGTCGTGTGGGGAGGGCTGTCGGGGGCGACGCCGTCCGAGGCCGTGAGCTGGGGCAAGGTCCGGCCCGGCCGGCTGCCGGACGCGGTCGTCGCCTACTGCGATTCCACGATCGCCTTCCCGATCCTGTGCGAGTACGTCATCGGGTCGGAGCACGGCCGGCGCCCGCCGCGGCGCCTGATGGACCGGCGCGAGGCGTTGCTGGCGGCGCTGGAAGCGCGGGCCCGCGCGGCCGGCGGCGCCGGAGGCGGATGAGGGAATGCCGGAGCGCGTCTATTCGGTCGCCGCCCGCATCGAATTCTGCTACGGGCATCGCCTGCTCGACCACCCCGGGCCCTGCCGGCACCCGCACGGCCACAACGCGGTGGCGGAGGTCGAGGTGCGGGCGGCGGCGCTCGACGCGCGCGACATGGTGTGCGACTTCGCCGACGTCGAGCGCGTCGTCGGGGCCTGGGTGGACCGCGAGCTGGACCACAAGATGATCCTGAAGCGCGGCGACCCCCTGATCGCCGCGCTCCGCGCGCTGGGCGAACCGGTCTGCGTGATCGACGCCAATCCGACCGCGGAACGGATTGCCCGGCTCGTCCACGACGCGGCCGCCGCCGCCGGCCTGCCCGTCGTGCGGGTCACGCTGTGGGAAACGCCGTCGTCGTCCGCCACCTACGGCGAGGCCGGCGGTCCCCGGACAAGGCGGGGTTGACTAAGGAGGGGGAGTGATCTTCGGCGTCGGTCCGACCGCCGCCGCGGCCGCCGCCGTTCTCGCCGCGGTCGCGGCGACGGCCGGCTACGTGCCGGCGCGGCGGGCGGTCAGCGTCGCGCCCGTGGACGTCCTGCGGTGCGAGTAGGCGCGTCGGCGTATCCGTGTTGTCCTTGCAACGCCCGCCGCGCGGCCTGGCGGTCGCGTTTCGGCTCCGCCTCGCGCCCCATCAGGTCGGCCGCCCCTGAAGCGTGGAACCCGCGCCGCGACCGCTCGAATGCCGCGGGGATTCCCCCGCCGCGGCGGTCAGGCCACCTCGATCAGCACCTTCGCCGCCGCCTGGGTCCCGAGGACGACCTGGCGCGCGGCGCCGGTCCGGAGACAGACGCGGTCGGCGACGGGGTCCCGGGCCTCGACCTCGATCGACCGGCCCGGTTTCAGCCCCTGCGTCTCCAGGAACCGCAGGAACGCGGCGTCCTGGTCGGCGATGCGGGTGACCGTCACCGGCTTTCCGATCGGGCACTTCAGCAGCGAAAGATACCGGTGCGACTCCATCGCGCCGTCCGGGGTGGGGATGGGGTCGCCGTGCGGGTCGACCGACGGATGGCCGAGCATCGCGTCCATGCGGTCGATCAGCCGGTCGGAGACCACGTGCTCGAGCTTCTCCGCGTCGTCGTGGACGTCGGTCCAGCTCATGCCCATGATCTCGACGAGGAACTGCTCGATCAGGCGATGCCGCCGCAGCACCAGGACGGCCAGCCTGGCGCCCGAGGAGGTCAGCCGGACCCCGGCGTACGGTTCGTACGCGACCAGTCCCGATTCCGCGAGGGCCTTGACCATGGTCGTCGCGGTGCCCGGGGCCACGCCGACGGCGCCGGCTAGCTGCCCCATCGGCACCAGACGCCGGCCGTCGTCGGCGGTCTCCGCCTGGTACAGCGCCTTCAGGTAGTTCTCGACGGTGGCGGATGGGAGCATCGGACACCCGACGGCCCGTGGCGGAAGGCCCCGTTGCGTTGCGATCGGTGTTGCATCCTGCCTGACTGCGTCGTTCGCCGGACCGGCTCTTGCGGTCCGCGGCCGCCATGCGGTCCGCGGTTACGATATGCCCGAAACGTCCACCACCGGCTGCCGGCCGCGCCGCGTCCGGGTTGCCGCGCCTCGGCGTTCGCCGCGGTCTCCCACCCGGAACCCGACCGGCTGCCGGCCGCGCGCCGTGTCCGGGTTGCCGCAGGCTGGTATTCTGCATCGTGCGCTTGCGAAAGGAAACCGGCGGCCCCGCGGAGCTCGACACCACCGACTGGTCGGGAGAGGGCGGGTTCACCCGGACCCTCGTCGACGCCGTGCGCGGCCTCGATCAGGTGGCCTTCGTCCGGGTCGAGGACGCCCGGTCGTCCCGGACCGACGTCGACTACAACTTCATCAGCAACGAGGTGTTCGTCCGTTTCCGGACCCGCGGCGCGGTGCGCCGCACGAAGGTGCTGGGGCTCGTGCCGGTGACCCGGACGGTCGTCGAGCCGGTGATGACGGTGACCGGGCTGGAGCGGGCCCTGGGCCGGATCGAGCAGGTCGGACCGCCCGACTACGCCGACGAGGGCATGTTGCAGTACCTGCGGACGGAGCGCGTCGTGCCCCCCTACCAGACCCGCGGCTACAAGCTCGTCGAGCTGGTCCGCGTCTACGAGGTCGGGACCGAACCGCGGCCCGGCGGCCATGCTTGAGATCGCGGAGGTGCGCCGGCGGCTGCGCCAGACCCTGGAGCGGGCCCGGCTCGACGCGGCGGCGCGGCGCGCGCGGGCCGAGGCCGCCGAGGCGCAGGGCCGCCGGTTCGTCGAGGAAGTCGCCACCCCGGTGGCGCGTCAGTTCGTGTCGGTGCTGCGCGCCGAGGGCTTCGGTTTCCGCCTGTCGACGCCGGCGGGGGCGGTGCGGCTCGTGTCCGAACGGCGGCGCGAAGACTTCATCGACGTCGCGGTCGACACGTCCGGGGACGCGGTGACCATCATGACCACGGTGAGTCACGTCCGCGGCCGGCGCGTCCTCGCCGCCGAGCGGCCCCTCGACGCGGAAGCGGCGATCGACGCCCTGACCGAGCGGCACGTCCTCGATTTTCTCCTCGGCGCCGTCCGGGTGTTCGTCGAGCGGTGAGCGCGGCCCGGCCGGGCCGCGCGGGTCAGATTACCCCCGCCTGCTCCAGCGCGGCGATGCGGTCCGCGCCGTAGCCCAGTTCCCCCAGCACGGCGCGGGTGTGCTGCCCCAGCACCGGGGGCGGCGTGCGCACGCTGGCGGGAGTGCCGTCGAGCTTGACCGGCGTCCCGAGGACCTGTATAGGGCCGGCGGCGGGGTGGGTCATCGGGAGCACCATCATGCGCTCGTGGAGCTGCGGGTCGGACAGCACCTCGGCGAGGTCGCGGACCGCGCCGCACGGCACCCCGGCCTGCTTCAGCCGGTCGAGCCAGTGGCGCCGGGGGCGCGTGCGCAGGCGTTCGGCGAGCAGGGGCCGCAGCGCGTCCTGGTTCTCGACCCGGCCCTTGTTGGCGGCGAAGCGGGGGTCCCGCGCCAGCGCCGGCGCTCCGATGACGTCGCAGAACCGGGCGAAGAGGGTGTCGTTGCCGGCCGCCACGACGAGGTCCCCGTCGGACGCGGTGAGGGTCTCGTAGGGCACGATGGTCGGGTGCTGGTTGCCGAGCCGCGGCGGGGCCTGCCCGGTGGCGAAGCAGATGCCGGCCTGGTAGGTCAGGATGGCCGCCACCGAGTCCAGCATGCCCACGTCGATGAACTGCCCCCGGCCGGTGCGCTCGCGCGCCAGCAGCCCCAGGGCCGCGCCCCAGGCCGCGAACATGCCCGAGACGATGTCGGCGATGGCCACGCCGAGCCGATACGGCGTGCCGTCCGGCGCCCCGGTGATGCTCATGAGCCCCCCCTCCCCCTGCATCACCGCGTCGTAGCCCGGCTCCGCGCGCCGCGGGCCGGTCTGGCCGAACCCGGAGATCGAGCAGTACACCAGCTTCGGATGGGCGGACAGCACCGCTTCGGGGCCGAGCCCCCGGCGCTCGAGGGTGCCCGGACGGAAGTTCTCGACCAGCACGTCGGCCTCGGCGACGAGGCGGTCGAGCACGGCCCGGCCCTCGGGGTGCTTGAAGTCGAGGGTGACGCTCTCCTTGTTGCGGTTGACGCTCAGGAAGTAGGCGCTCTCGCCGTTCTGGAACGGGGGGCCCCAGCCGCGCGTGTCGTCCCCCCGGCCCGGCTGCTCCACCTTGACGACCCGGGCCCCCATGTCTCCCAGCATCATCGTGCAGTAGGGGCCGGAGAGCACCCGCGTGAGGTCCAGGACGGTGAACCCCGCCAGCGGGCCGGCGTTCGTCGGGTCGGTGCTCGCAGCGTTCTCGTTCATGGTCGTCCGTCTCGGGCCGCCCGCGGCGAAACGCCCCGCTGCATTGCGAGCGGCGGCGCATCCCGCCTGACTGCGTCGTTGGGCAGTCGAATATGCCTGGTATGCGCTCTTCTCACGCCTTGTCGGGCGTTCCGTATCTGCTCGGACGTTCGGCGTCCGCCGGCGCCCCTCGGGCGCGGTGCGACGCGGGGTTCCACCACGGGCGGCCGGGCCGTGGTCCGCCGCGCGCGGTTCCGCGGCGGCGGCCGGGCGGTCAACGGCCGGCGTCGAGCGCCTGTCCCAGCCTCTCGAGTCCGGTCCGCAACGGCGCCGGTTCGCCCCCGATGCCGATCCGGAGGTGGCGATCGAGGCCGAAGTGGGAACCCGGCACGACCAGCACGTCGTGGTCGGCCCGCAGCCGCTCCGCCAGCGCGGCCGGCGGCGGCGTTCCCGAATAGCGTATCAGGGCGACGCCCCCGGCCTCGGGGGGGACGTGGCGCACCGCCGGACGGCGGGCCGCCCACGCGGCCACGGCGGCCTGGTTCCCGCGCAGGATGCGCCGCGTGCGTTCCAGCAGCCGTTCGCGGCGCCCGGGCTCGAGCGCCAGCCGCGCCAGCCGGTCGTTGACCGCGCCGGGCGCGATCGACGTGTAGTCGTGGCGCCCCCACAGTTCTTCGATCAGGTCCGCGGGTCCCGCGAGCCACCCGATGCGCAGCCCCGGCAGGCCGTACGCCTTCGAGAGCCCGCCGGTCACCACGACCCGTTCGTACCGGCCCCACGCCGTCGGCGTGTCGCGGCCGTCGAGCTCGGCGCCGCGGTAGATCTCGTCGGCGAGCAGCCAGCACCCCCGGTCGGCCGCGATCTCGCACAGCCCGGAAACGGCCGGTTCGTCCAGACGCGCGCCGGTCGGGTTGTTCGGGTTGCATACGGCGATGAACCGGGTGCGGGGGCCGGCCGCGTGGCGCACCGCGTCGAGGTCGAGACGCCAGCGGTCCGGTTCGGGCTCGAGCCACACCTCGCGCACCGCCGCCCCGAACGACCGGACCAGCCCCGGTATCTGCATGTAGGTGGGATGGACGACGACGGCTTCGTCGCCCGGCTCGATCAACCGCCAGCAGGCGAGCAGGTTCGCCTCGGAGCCGCCGTTGGTGACGAGGACGTTGGCGGCCGTCGCCCGGCCGTAGAGCGCCGCGACCCGCTCGCGCAGCGGCACGGTGCCGTTGGTCTGGGTGTACTCCAGGGGCTGCGCGAGCAGCGCGTCGAGATCGGGGCCGGCCGCCAGTTCCCGCACCTGCAGGGGGCGGGCGCCGCTCTCGGTCAGGTTGATCCCGGTGTGGTGCTCGTGGACCGACTGCCAGCGTTCGAGGTCGAAGGGGTCGATGTGCATTCCCGTTCAGGTGCCGGGCCCCGGCGGCGGAGCCGCGCCGGGGGGCGGCCGGCGCCGCCGCCACCAGTGTAACAGCCCGCGGCGAAACACCCCGCGGCCTTGCGAGCGGCGTGACCGCGTCGTCGGCGGTGGAGATGCCCGATATGCGCCCTTTCACGCCTCTCTGCCCGCCGGGCGTCCTCTGCCGCCGGACGCCCTCGGCGTTCGCTGGCGCCTTCGGGCGCGGTGCGATGCGGGGGCCACCACGGTAAACGGCAACCGGTCGCGGGGGGTCCCGCTGCGTCTTTTCCTTGAAGCCCGGTCCGGGGCCGAATTAACATGTAATGGTTGCGGGCTCGGAGCCATGCCTGCTCGTTGCGGGCGATCCGCCGTGAAGCCCGCGCGCGGGACGCGGATGAAGAACACGGGTTCGACGCCGATGGTGCCACGGTCATGAAAGATCACGCGCTTCGGGTCTACGACTCGATTCTCGGTCTCCAGTGCGACGCCGACAATCCCACGCCGCTCGTGCGCCTGAACCGGGTGACCCCGTTCAGGCAGACGCAGGTCTACGCCAAGCTCGAGTGGTACAACCCCTTCGGTGCCGTCAAGGACCGGGTCGCCGCCAACCTCGTCTCCGACGGAGAGCGGCGGGGGGCGGTGCGGTCCGGCCAGAAGCTGGTCGAACCGACGTCGGGGAACACCGGCATGGCCCTGGCGATGATCGCGAACGCCCGGGGCTACACGCTGACCACGCCGCTGTCGAGCGAGATCCCCCTCGAGAAGCGCACGATGCTGCGGTTCTTCGGCGCCGACGTGATGGAGCTGCAGGACACGCTGTGTCCGGCTCCGGGCGCGCCGGAAGGGGCCATCGCCAAGGCGGCCGAGATCGGCGGGCAGCCCGGCTTCCACATGCTGAACCAGTACGTGAACGAGGCCAACCCCGAGGCGCACTACAAGACCACGGGGCCCGAGATCTGGCGTCAGACCCGGGGCGCGGTCACGCACTTCGTGGCCGGGCTGGGCACGTGCGGCACCATCACCGGCACCGGCCGTTTCCTGAAGGAGCGGCGCCCGGACACGCAGGTGGTGGGAGTCTGCCCGAACGAGGGACACGACATCCCGGGGGTGCGCAGCCTGCGCCAGTTGCAGCAGACGCAGCTCTATCGTCCCGACGAGTACGATCGGCAGGTCGAGGTCGCGAACCAGGAGGCGTTCGATCTGTGCCTCCGCCTGAACCGCGAGGAGAGCATCACGGCGGGGCCCAGCTCCGCGATGGCCCTGGCCGGCGCGTTCGCGGCCGTGCCCGACGAGCCCGGCAACGTCGTCGTCGTCATCTTTCCCGACAGCGCGTTCAAGTACGCCTCGTCGGTCGTCAAGCACCTGCCGGCCCTGGCGCCGCGGGCGCCGGCCGGCAACGGCGCGGGGCGCAGTCCCCTGCTCGAGCGGATGCGGGAGAACGTGCGGGGCAACCCGGAACTGACCATCGACGTGGACGACGCGCACGAGCAGTGGCGGCGGGAGAGACCCTTCGTCCTCGACGTGCGTCCGGCGAGCCAGTACGACGAGGCGCACATTCCGGGCGCGATCAACGTCCCCCTGGCCGAGCTGGGCGAGAACGCCGGCCATCTCGCGGTGCTGCCCCGCGACCGCGATGCGCCGGTGCTGAGCGTCTGCCAGCGCGGCAACGCCTCGCTGTCGGGGCTGCTGTTCCTGAAGTCGCTCGGTTATCGCAACGTGCGGAGCATCACCGGCGGCACCCTGGCCTGGCGCGAGAAGGGCTACGCCACCGATTCCGCGTAGCGCCGGACGCTGCGCCTGACCGCCCCCGACGGTTTTCACCACGGGTTGCCAAGCCATGCTGGTCATCGGGACCGAGGTCGACGCCGGCATTCGCCGGCACGGCCGCGACGCGTATCCGCACGAGTGCTGCGGCGCCCTGATCGGCAGCGGCCGGGTGGTTACCGAGGCGCTCGCGTTGCCGAACGCCACGGCCGAAGGCCCGCGCCGGCGGTTTCTGGTGCGGCCGGTCGACTACCGGGCGGCCGAGCGCCGGGCGGCCGACCAGGGAGGGGAGCTGCTCGGGTTCTACCATTCGCATCCCGACGGTCCGGCTCGTCCGTCGCGGTACGACCTCGACCACGCCTGGCCGGCGTTCGCCTACGTCATCGTGGCCGTCGCCGCCCGCGGACCCGGCGCCCTGACGTCGTGGCGGCTGCGCGACGACCGGTCGAAGTTCGACGAGGAAGCGGTCGTCGTCGAGAACCGGGCGTCCGCGCCGCGGGACGGCGCCGGCCCCCGCCCGAGCCGAACGGGCGGCCAGCTAGAATCAACGGAGCGCGACGAGACACCATGGCCACCAGGATCCTGATTCCCACGCCCCTGCGCCCCTATACCGCCAAGCAGGAGGTCGTCGAAGCGGAGGGGCAGACCGTCGGCGAACTGCTCGCCGACGTGACCGCACGGTACAGCGGCCTGCGCCAGCACCTGTACGCCGAGGACGGTTCCCTGCGGAGCTTCGTCAACATCTACGTGAACGACGACGACATCCGGTACCTCGACCGGGAACGGACCCCGGTGACCGCGGACGACACCGTCAGCATCATTCCGTCGGTGGCCGGCGGGAGGGCGTCGTGACGCCGTCGGCGGCGTTGCCGGCGTTGTCCAACGAGGAAGTCGCCCGCTACAGCCGGCATCTCATCCTGCCGGAGGTCGGCATGGCCGGGCAGCAGAAGCTGAAGGCGGCGCGGGCGCTGTGCATCGGCGCCGGCGGCCTCGGCTCGCCGGTCGCCCTGTACCTGGCCGCGGCCGGCGTCGGCACCATCGGGATCGTCGATTTCGACGAAGTCGACTACAGCAATCTGCAGCGGCAGATCATCCACGGCACGCCCGACGTGGGCCGGTCCAAGCTGGCTTCCGCCAAGTCGAAGCTGAACGCCCTCAACCCCGAGGTCGAGGTCGTCACCCACGAGACGGCCCTGTCGTCGCAGAACGCCCTCGCGCTGTTCGCCGATTACGACTTCGTGGTCGACGGCACCGACAACTTCCCCACGCGGTACCTGGTCAACGACGCCTGCGTGCTCTCCGGCAAGCCGAACGTGTACGGCAGCATCTTCCGGTTCGAGGGACAGGCATCGGTCTTCGCGGCGGCCGACGGTCCGTGCTACCGGTGCATGTTCCCGGAGCCGCCCCCGCCCGGGCTCGTGCCGAGCTGCGCCGAGGGGGGAGTGCTGGGTATCCTGCCGGGCGTGGTCGGGACGCTGCAGGCCACCGAGGCGGTCAAGCTCGTGCTGGGGGCCGGCGACCTGCTCGTGGGGCGGTTCCTCCTGTTCGATGCGCTGAAGATGCGGTTCCGCGAGCTGAAGGTGCGCAAGGACGCCGACTGCCCCGTCTGCGGCGAGCACCCGACGGTGACCGAACCGATCGACTACGAGCGGTTCTGCGGGGTGGCGCCGCCCGCGGACGCCCCGGCCGCCGCGGACCCGGCGGCCGACGGCGCGGCCACCGTCGAGGAACTGAAGCGGCGGCTCGACGGGAGCGACGCGTTTCTCCTGCTCGACGTCCGGGAAACCCGCGAGTTCGAGATCTGCCGCATCCCCGGGTCGGTGCACATTCCGCTGGGCGATCTGCCGTCCCGGCTGTCCGAGCTCGCGGGGCGCGGCGACATCATCGTGCACTGCAAGTCCGGCGTCCGCAGCGGCCGGGCCGTGCGCCTGCTGCGCGAGGCCGGCTACCCCGGAGCGCGGAACCTCGACGGCGGCATCCTGGCGTGGATCGACCGGATCGATCCGACCCTGCCGCGGTACTGACCTGACCGCCGCCCCGCCGTTCCGCGGCGTCGGAACCCGTCTCCGTCCGGGCGGAACGGGGCGGTCCTCCCTCGGCGGCTCGGCCGGCGGCACGTCATCGCCCGCGACCGTCGGGGGGCGCCGAAGCGGGCGCTTCCGCGGCGGAGCATCGGACCCGCGGTTGCGGGCTCCTGTCGGCGGGTGTCGACAGCCCGCGGCGAAACGCCCCGCTGCATTGCGAGCATCCCGCCTGAGTGCCCGCGGCGAAAACGCCCCCGCTGCATTGCGAGCGGCGATGCATCCCGCCTGATCAACGGTCGTCGGCGCTGCAATGCACCGCGTAGACGCTGCGGGAATCGGAGTTGACCGCCTCCTCGCAGTAGTCCATGGATGGTTTCAGGAACAACACGGTGGTCGAAGCGTGCAGCAACGCCAGGCGCCCGTCCGGCATGTACGCCAGGTCCCGTATCGGATCTCTCATGGGGATGGGCTCGACGTATTGCACTTTCCTGCCGTTGCGACGGATTCTGAACAACGAATCGGCCGTCAGCGATGCGACCAGCAGGTCGTCTCTCCACAACGGGAACGTTCGTTCGTCGTTCACGACGATGCTCGTGGGGACGATCGCCGGGACCCAGGCGAAGACCGGTTCCGAGAAGCCGCCGTGCCGGCCCATCATCTCCGGCCCGATCCGGGAAGGAACGAAGTGGGAAAAATCGACCCCCAGGCTGACCTTGGGCCAGCCGTAATCGCGGCCGGGTTCCAGGAGGTTGAGTTCGTCCCCGCCCACCGGTCCGTGCTCCACCGCCCAGAGATTGCCGTTCCCGTCCCGCGCGAGCCCTTGCGGGTTGCGGTGGCCGGTGGTCAGCGTTTCCGCTGCGCCGGTTTCGATGGCGACACGGACGAGTTTGCCCATGTGCGTACCGGGGTCGTCGAGCAGGGCGGAGTCCCCCCACCGGCCCAGGGAGATGTCGTGATCGCCGATGATGACCAGCAGGTGACCGGGGCCGTCCGTCAGCATCTTGCCGCCGGACAGGGATCCGGCGAACCGGCGGGGAGGCCGACACGGCTCGGCGTCGAATACCGTTCTCCACGCCGGCTCGACCACGACCGTTTCACGGGGCGGTGCGGCTTCTTCAAGGGGCGGGTCGGCTTCGCCGGACGGGACGGCTTCGCCGGACGGGTCGGCTTCGCCGGACGGGACGGCTTCGCCGGACGGGGATACGTGGAGTGACGTCGACGACAGTCTGAGCCGGTTGCACTCTCCGGTGAAGTAGTGATGGGTGACGTACAGCTCGAAGCGCGTCGGCGAAAGCTCCTTCAACAGCACGTCCGCAACCCGGAAGTCATGCAGACTCCATCTGTCGTCTTCGTCGAAGGATACGTCCCGTTCCAGGCCCGCCACGTTCATCGGCACCCTTGCCTGCAGGTAGTCCACCTCTCCCTCGGGGTGAACGACGGCGATCCTTCCCTTCGGCGTCGCGACCAGCAGCAGGTCGTCGCCCAGGCTCGCGATCGCGCCGCCGCCGCCTTCCTCCCAGGGGTTGTCGAGAGGGACGACTTCTCTGTCCAGGGCGTACAGCAGCGTCTGAACCTCCTGCCGCGCTTCGACCCTTTGCAGCGCCGCCGCCTGCCCCGCTTCCGCTTGCAACCTTGCCGCCAGAAGCGTTTCGACCTCCCGCAACGCCGTCTGGACCTCCTGCAGCGCCTGCGTCCGCGCCGCCTGGACCTCCTGCAGCGCCTGCGTCCGCGCCGCCTGGACCTCCTGCAACGCTTGCGTCCGCGTCGCCTGGACCTCCTGCAACGACCCTTCCTGCATCGCCTCCGCTTGCGCCACCGGCCGGCGGAATACGACGCCGTCCGACAGTTCGGCCACCGTCTCCACCCCCGGCAGCGCGCGGAACGCGGAGTCGTCGTATCGGTACGGCGCCTGGACGGCTCGGAACCAGACGATGTGCATGTCTTCGGGGCGGCTTTCGAGCCACTCCGCGAGATCGTCCGGCACGATGGGCACGACGTAGGTATACGAGTCCGGCGCGGCGGCCGGCATGCCCGATGCGAACCAGATCAGGGACGGGTAGTTGCTGAATATCCGGCCCTCGATGCGGTTGTTCTTCACGTAGTCCAGCAGCTCCGAGCCGCTCCAGTGCGCGGTGTTGTAATGGTCGCCGACGTACCCGTGCTCCAGTGCCCGGGCGGTCGCGCCGACGCCTTGTTGCGCCGAAAGGCCGGCATGCGCCAGGAAGGCGGCCAGCATGAGGGAGGCCAGGGCGTTCGTGGGCGCGGCCATGCCGCCCGCCCTGCCCGCGGACACGAATCTGTCGAGGAGCAGCGCCCCCGTCAGCAGCAGGGGCACGTAGACGGGCAGCATGTACCGGCTGTTGATGGCGTAATCGACGGCGGCGGGAACCGTGATGACGATGAACGCCGCGTAAATCGGGGCGAACACGCCGAAGGGAAGGGCCGGCGCGGCCCGGAAGGGAGGAAGGAGGGACCGGGAGAAGCGGAAGCGCAGGGACGCGGGGACGCGGAAACCGGCGGACCGGGCGGCGACCGCCGCGGCGGCCAGCACCGTCAGCCCCGTCGCCGCCCACAGGAGGACGTCCAGGCCCGGAGAACGCGAGAACCCCGCCCACTCGTTGAGTACGCCGGCCACCTGCCCCAGCGAGTCGGCCAGAGGGGGCCTCGTGATCTCGCTCCTTTGCCCGGTCAGTTCGCCCCAGTTCAGCCAGTTGCGGACCAGCACCGCCGCCAGGGGAATCGAGGCGACGGCGCCGAAGACGGCGGCGCGCTTCAGCCGGACGGCCAGACGCGCCCCCGGGCCGACGAGCAGCAGCAACAGAACGCCGGTGAATATCGACGTGACGCCCGCGTAGCGCAGCAGGGTGGTGAGGGAGGCGAAACCCGCGGCCCAGAGCAGCGTCGGCCAGGCCGCCTTCCCGCGCAGGAAGGACTCCAGCCGGATCAGCGCCAGCAGCGTCAGCAGGATGAAGACCGTATCGGTCAGGAAAGTCGCCGCGTAGTGGTTCAGAGGGTGCGCGGCGAGAATGGCCAGCGTGGCCGAAACGGCGACGACGGACGACCGGAGGCCGCGCCGCAGCCACAGGCCGGATACGAGGATGGTGAGGCCGAAGGCGGCGGCGTTCATCAGCCGGCCCGCTTCCAGCGGCTCGATTCCGAACAGCCCCATGAACGCGAGGAGCATCGGGAAGAGGGGCGGCTGGTAGACGATCTCGCCTCCGAGGTAGGTCACCAGCCCCAACCCGGCGAGCAGGTTCATGGCGGCCGACAGGTAACCCGTGGAGTCCGCGGAGACGGCCGCGCCGTAGGTGGAGGTGCGGATCAGGACGTGCAGCGTCCCCAGGGCCGCGAAGAGCGCGACGAGCAGGGCGACGCCGTCAGGCCGGGACCGCGGGAAGGCGCCGGCGAGTCGGAACCGCCGCGGATGATCCTGGCCATGACCGTTTCCAGTCGTTGAAGTCGGGTTCACGGGTCTCCGCATGTCGAGTCAGCCGCCGCGGCGTTTGAGGGAGGAATCTGCGCCATTATATCCAACCGATCGCCGGCCGCGCCGGTGGCTGCCGCCCGGCGCGAACCGGTGGGCCCGAGCGCATCGCGCCCGGGGAACGTCCGGCCCTGCGCCGGACGCTCGACGGCCGGGGCGCGAGAAGGCCGCGGGCCGCGCCGCCGGCGGCCTGAACCGCGTCGCCGGCGGTCCCGGAAGGGTGGCCGGACGAGAGGCGGTCCAGGTACAATGCGGCGGTCGCGGGTTCGGCGGCCGGTTGCGGGCGGGCGCCGAGGAGCCGGGACGGCCCGGCTCGGGGGACGGCGATGTTGCGACTCTCCAAGAAGGCCGAGTACGCCCTGATGGCGCTCAAGGACCTCGCCTCGCGTCCGGAGGCCGAGGCCGCCAGCGCCCGGGAGATCGCGGGGCGGTACGGCATCCCCGTCGAGCTGATGGCGAAGGTGCTGCAGCGCCTGGCGCGCCACGATCTGCTGGCGTCGCACCACGGGACGCGGGGCGGCTACCGGTTGTCCCGTCCCGCCCGCCTCGTCACGGTGGCCGACGTCATCGAGGCGATCGACGGTCCGGTGACGGTCACCGCCTGCACCAGCGCCGACGACGACTGCGAGCAGTACGCGACGTGCAACATCCGTGATCCGCTGTGGCGGATCAAGGACCAGATCGTCCATGCGCTGAACTCCTACAGCCTGCAGGCGCTGGCCGCCGACGAGCCGCCCCTCGTGCCCATCTCGGTGTCGAGGCGGTTTCCGGCCCGCGAGACGGTCCTGGACCGGGTCCCCCCGGGCCAGGAGTCTGCGCCGTAGAACGGCGCGGATTCCTGGAGGGTTGGTTGGGCGGCGAGCGGAGCCGCAACAGCGGCCGCGAGGTCGCGCGGCGACGCTCTCCGGGCCAGGAGTCTGCGCCGTAGAACGGCGCGGACTCCCTCCTGGAGGGTCGGTCGGGGCGGCGGCGCGGCCCCGGTGGCGACGATGGACCTGCCGATCTACATGGACGGTCACGCGACGACCCGGGTGGACCCGCGGGTCGTCGAGGCGATGCTGCCGTTCTTCGGCGAACACTATGGGAACGCGGCCAGCCCGCACCACCGCTTCGGCTGGCGGGCCCGCGACGCGGTGGCCGGGGCGCGGGCGTCGGTGGCGCGGCTGATCGGGGCGGCGGCGCGCGAGGTGTTCTTCACGAGCGGCGCCACCGAGTCGAACAACCTGGCCCTGAAGGGAGTCGCCGAGGCGTCGAGAGACCGCGGGAACCACGTCGTCACGGTGGAGACCGAGCACCGGGCGGTCCTCGACCCCTGCGCGCGTCTCGAGCGGCAGGGGCTGCGGGTGTCGTATCTCCCGGTGCGGGGGGACGGCCTCGTGACCCCCGCGTCCCTCGAGGCGGCCCTCGGTCCCGATACCGTGCTCGTCTCGATCATGACGGCGAACAACGAGATCGGCGTGGTGCAGCCGATCGCCGATCTGGCGCGGGCGGCCCGTTCGCGCGGCGTGCCGCTGCACACCGACGCGGCGCAGGCGGCCGGCTTCGTGCCCATCGACGTCGCGGCCGCCGGCGTCGACCTCCTGTCGGCGACCGCCCACAAGCTGTACGGTCCGAAGGGCGTGGGCGCCCTGTTCGTGCGGCGCGGGGTGGCCGTGGCGCCGATGATGGACGGCGGCGGGCACGAGGCCGGTCTCCGGTCCGGCACGCTGAACGTGCCCGCGATCGTGGGGTTCGGCCGCGCCGCCGACCTCTGCCGCGAGGAACTGGCCGGGGCAGCGGTGCGGTTGCGCGGGCTGCGGGACCGGCTGTGGGGCAGGCTGCGGCGGTCGTTGAGCGGGGTGACGGTGAACGGGTCGATGACGGCGCGGCTGCCGCACAACCTCCACGTCAGCTTCGAGGGCGTGAACGGCGAACAGTTGCTCGCGGGGCTGAGCGGCGTGGCGGTCTCCTCGGGGGCCGCCTGCGCCTCCGCCCGCCGCGAATCGTCGCACGTGCTGCGGGCGCTGGGCCTCGACGAAGCGCGGGCCCGGGCGTCGCTCCGCTTCGGGCTCGGCCGCTTCAACACCGCCGCCGAGGTCGACCGCGTGGTCGAGGCGCTCTGCGCGCTGGTCGAACGGTTGCGCGACCCGGCGCCCATCTTCGAAGTCGGCGACGAAGACCTGCCGCCCGCGTGGCGCCTGTAGTCCGCGCCCCCGGCCGCCCGCCGGCGCCGGTGTCCGCGCGGAACCGCCGCGCCGTCGGCCGCGGCGCACCGGCGCGTGCCGCACGGGAGCGCCGGCGATGTGATGTACACTGGGGCGGCCATGATCGAGATCACCGAGGCGGCGTCGAAACGCATTTGCAACGCGATGCGCCAGGAGGGGTTCGCCGACGGGGGGCTCCGGGTCGGCGTGAAGGCCGGCGGTTGCTCGGGGTTGAGCTACGTCTTCAAGTGGGAACGGGCGCCGGCCGCCGCCGACACGGTCTTCGAGAGTCCCGGCGGCGCGAAGATCTACGTCGATCCGAAGAGTTTCAAGTACCTCGACGGCACGGTGCTGGATTGCGATCCGAACCTGCTGGGGCAGTCGTTGATCCTGCGCAACCCCAACGCCAGCGCCGAATGCGGCTGCGGTCTGTCGTTCGGCGTCCAGCAGTAGCCGGCGCCGTGGCCCGGCGCGGACTGCCGCGCTCTCCGGGCCAGTCCCGTCCGCGCGGTTCCCTGGAGACGATGCCTCGTAAAAGTGGGGGCAGAGCCGCTTGCGGGCATTGCGCGGATCCCGGGGGCAGGACGCCGGGACAGCGATCATCCCGCGGCCGGCGACCCGTGGTGGAACCCCCGCGTCGCAGCGAGAGCGGCGAGGCGCCCGCGGGCAGAAGAACGCCCGCCTGACAAGGCGTGAGAAGGGCGCATATTGGGCATATTCAACCGACGAACAACGCAGTCAGGCGGGATGCATCGCCGCTCGAATGCAGCGGGGCGTTTCACCGCGGGCTGCCAGGCCTGATGGTGCAGCCCGACCGACGCGGCGGCGAGCCGGCTCTCACGCGCCCGTTGGTCGTGGTGTCCAACCGCGAGCCGTACATCCACTCGCGCGCGGCGGACGGGGGCGTCGTCTGGTCGCCCACCACCGGCGGCGTCGCGGTGGCGCTCGACGCCCTGATGCGCGAGCGCGGGGGGGTCTGGATAGCGCACGGGGCCGGCGACGCGGACCGGCGCGTCGTCGACGGCGACGACCGGGTGCGGGTGCCCCCGGACGCGCCCGCCTACGACCTCCGGCGGATCTGGCTGACCGACGCCGAGGAGCACCACTACTACGAGGGGTTCGCCAACGAGGGGCTGTGGCCGTTGTGCCACGTCGCCCACGTCAAGCCGGTGTTCCGGACGGAAGACTGGCGGGTCTACCAGAGCGTCAACCGCCGCTTCGCCCACGCCGTCCAGGTCGAGCTGCCGGATCTCGCCGCCCCGATCTTCGTGCAGGACTATCACCTGACCCTGGTCCCGCGGTTCCTGCGCCGTGTCCGGCCGGAAGCGCGGGTCGCCCTGTTCTGGCACATCCCGTTCCCGCATCCCGACCAGTTGCGCATCTGCCCCTATCGCCGTGAAATGCTCGAGGGGCTGGCCGACTGCGACCTCCTCGCGTTTCAGCTCGAGCGCGACCGGCGCAACTTCCTGGCCGCGGCGCGGGGCGAGCTCGGCGCGCGGGCAAGCGGCAGCCGGCTCCAGGTCGGCGACCGGACGATGGCCGTCTGCGCCGTCCCCATCGGGGTCGACTACGACCGCATCCAGGCCGTGACGCGGGGGCCGGGCTTCGCGGCCGAGCAGAACCGGCTGCGGCGCGAGTTGCGGATCGACACCGAGCTGGTGGGGGTCGGGGTCGATCGGCTCGACTACACCAAGGGGATACCCGAGCGGCTCAGCGCCCTGGACGCGCTGTTCACCCGGTGGCCGGGGCTGAACCGCCAGCTCACGTTCGTCCAGATCGCGGTGCCGTCCCGGTCGACGCTCGAAAGCTATGCCTCGGTCGAGGCCGACATCGACCAGCGCGTCGCCGCCATCAACGCCCGGCATGCCCGCGCGGACGGCGCCGGCCCGATCCGCTACCGCAAGTCGGCCCTGCGCATGCGGCGGCTGACGGCGCTGTATCGACTGGCCGACTTCTGCATCGTCAGCTCGCTGCACGACGGGATGAACCTCGTCGCGAAGGAGTTCGTGGCGGCCCGCGAGGACCTCGGCGGGGTGCTGGTGCTGAGCGAGCTGGCCGGGGCCGCCCAGGAGCTGACGGAAGCCGTCATCATCAACCCCTACGACGTCGAAGGGTTCGCCGACGGGCTCCAGTGCGCCCTCGACATGCCGGACGACGAGCGGCAGCGGCGCATGCGCGCCCTGCGGCGGGTGGTGGCGGGCCGCGACGTGTTCCACTGGGCCACCGAGATTCTGGAGGAGCTCGACAATCTCGATCCCCGCTCGCTTCCCCCGGCTCCGGGGAGACTGGCCGGGAGGCGCTGACCGCCGGTCACGCGTCGTCGTCCGCCGCCTCCGCGTACATCCGGGGCGCCCGCTTCACCACCACGGTCAGGCCGAAGAGCACGATGAGGGTCGACGCCCCGAGCCCCAGGCGGGCGCCCGGCGCCATGGTGGGAGCGAGGACCGGCGCCGCGGCGTTTCCCTCGACGATGGCGCGGGCCTGGGCGCGGACCCAGCCCTGCCGGCTGGCCGCCCGCTCCATGAGCCGTTCCGAGAAGAACAGGATGCCGAACGCGAACAGCCCGACGAGGAGCAGCGGATGCCGCGAGTTCCTCCGCGTCGCGATGCTCGCGACCGCGAGCCCGATCGCCAGCACCGCCAGCCCCAGGACCCAGAGGCCGGCGAGGTCGGGCACTCCGCCGAAGCCTTGCCCGCCGACCTCGATCCAGGGCATGAAGGTGCTGGCCGCGAGCACCAGCCCGGCGCCGATGGGCAGGTAGTAGGCGCGCATGGGATGCCGCACGAGGTCGCCCGGAGTCATGCCGCGAGTGTAGCACCGCCGTCAGCGGCCCGCCGTCAGGGCCACGAGCCGGGCCAGCAGCCGTTCGACCGCGGCGGGGTCGGGCAGGCGGTAGGCGGCGAGCGACGGGGCGCGGCCGACGATGACGGTCACGCCGCGGCCGCCGATGGCTTCGAAGGCGTGCTCGTCGGTGCGGTCGTCGCCGAGGTAGACCGGCCGCACCGGGGCCGCGAACCGGCGGGTCGCGTCGGCCTCTATCCAGCGGACCGCGTTCCCCTTGTTCCAGGCGATGTCCGGGAGCAGCTCGAACACGTGGTGTCCGCGCTGCACCCGCGCGCGGCCCGCGTCGAGCGCGGGGGAGACGAGCGTCCAGAAGGCCTCCTCCGCCCGCGCCCGGTCGGCGGGCGCGGCGGCCCGGACGTGCAGGGCGACCGACAGGTCCTTGTCTTCGAGGAAGACCCCGGCGAGGGGGCGGACGGCGGCGGCGAGGCCCGCCGCCAGCGCCTGCACCCGCTCGCGGTGCGCCGCGAGGCGGTCGACGGTGTAGTCGCGGTCGGGTCCGGCGATCTCCATGCCGTGGAGTCCGGCGTAGTAGACCGGCCCGGCCAGGGCGGCGCGGTCCCGGACGTCGGCGGCGCGCCGGCCGCTGACTACGCCGACGCCCAGCGCGGGCCGGCGGGCCAGCGTCGACAGCGCGGCGCGGCGCCGCGGAGGCAGGCGCACCGACTCCGGGTCGTTCCGGAACTCGCACAGCGTGCCGTCGAAGTCGCTCAGCAGGAGTATCGGAGACCGGCCGCCGCCGAGGACCGCGGCGGCGACCTCCGCCACCGGCGAGAACGCGGCCGCCGCGGTCGGGGCCGGGCAGCCCACGGGCCGCGAGGGCGTCTCCGCGGGCCGCCGATCAGCGGCGGGTGGTGCGGGACGACCCGAGTCGGACATGGGAACCGGGGCTGGGCATGGCCGGCGGCCCCGGCTCGCACAGGTTGTCGTCGGTGTCCGGCCGCGCCGGCGCGCCCGGCGCGACCCGGGTCACGTTCAGCAGGTAGAGCCGGTAGGCGCCGGGGTCGCGTCCCGGATTGCCGCACATTCTCACGCGGTCTCCCGCGGCGAGGGCGCCGGCCGTCCATCCCATCCGCTGGAGGCGGCTCGCGGCGCGCCACTCGACGGCCCAGGTGCGGACGTGGCCGCCGCGGTCCGGCACCCGGACGTGCACCATCGAGTGCGGGTTCCCGAAGACGAAGGTGGCCACGCGGCCTTCGAGCACGACCGTGCGTTCTTCGTCGTAGACGTCGAAGATGGCGTGGTGGGCGTGAATCGGCGGGCTCGCCAGACCGACACCCGCGACTGTCAGCACGGCCAGATAGCGCGTCATCTTTCCCTCCCGTCGCCCCCGCGTGACGGCGACCCCCGCTATCATACCGCGGGAGCCGCCGCGGTTCGCGCCGGCGGAGATGCGCTGTTCCGGCACGCGCGATTCGGAGACCGCCAGAGATGCCGCCTGCCGCCGGGACGCCGGGAAGCGGGACCGTCGAGGAGCCGCCGCCGGCCTCGCTCGGCCGCCTGCTCGTCGTCGAGGACGAGGAAAAGGTCGCCAGCGCCCTGCGGGAGGGCCTCGAGGGCGAGGGGTACGACGTCGTGGTCGAGACCACCGGCGAGGGCGCCTTCTTCCGCCTCGCGCGGGACCGGTTCGAGGTCATCCTGCTCGACCTGATGCTGCCGGGGCGCGACGGCCTGGAGATTCTCGAGGCCCTGCGCCGGCAGGGGACCGACACCCCGGTCGTGGTGCTGACCGCGAGGGACACGCTGGAGGATCGGGTCGTCGGGCTCGACGCCGGGGCCGACGACTACCTGGTGAAGCCGTTCGCGTTCGCGGAGCTGCTCGCGCGCCTGCGGGCGATCGGCCGCCGCGGCCGGGGGAGCGACGCGGAGCGCCTGGCCGTCGACACCCTCGACGTCGATCCGGTGACGCGTCGGGTCGCGCGGGAGGGGCGGGCCATCGAGCTGACCGCGAAGGAGTTCGACCTGCTGCACTACCTGGCCCGCAACGCCCGCCAGGTCGTGTCGCGGGATACGCTGGCGCGCGAGGTCTGGCGCGAGACGGCCCGCAGCACGACCCTCGACAACGTGATCGACGTCCACATCTCCCGGCTGCGCCGCAAGATCGACGCCGGCCGTCCCGTGAAGCTGATCCATACCGTCCGCGGCGTGGGGTTCCTGCTCGGTCCGGGTGGCGCATGAGGCGGCGCTGGCTGCGCCCGGGCGCCGCGGCCCGGTTCCTCTCCGGCCCTGCCCGGTCCGGGCGCATGAGGCGGCGCTGGGGGCCTCACACGCTGCGCGTCCGCCTGACCCTGTGGTACATGGCGGTCATGGTGGCGGTGCTCGGCCTCTACGTCTCGGTGGTGCTGGCGCTGGTCGCCCGCAACCTGTCCGGCGCCCTCGACGCCCGTCTGCGGAGCGACTTCCGCTGGGCGGCGGAGATGGCCGAACAGGGTCCCGACGGCTCCCTGTCGTGGTTCGAGGGAGAGCCGTGGAGCGCGGACGCTCCCTGGCTCCAGGTCTGGACCCCCGATGGCCGGCTCATCTATCGGACGTCGGTGGCGGCGCGGCTGCCGGCGCCGGGGAGCGAAGCCCTCGTGGCCGGCGCGGACGGCCGCATCCGTGCGCTGCCCGACGAGGCCGCGCCGTTCCGCATCCTCGGCGACCGGGTCACCGTCGGCGGCCGGCCGGTCGTGATCCAGGTCGGTCGTTCCGAGGCGTTCATGCGGCTCGAGGTGCGCGAGCTCGGCCTTCTCCTGTTGCTGGGGTTGCCGCTCACGGTGGCGGTGGCGGGCGCCGGCGGCTATCTCCTCGCGCGGGGGGCGCTTTCGCCGCTGCACCGCATGTCGGAGCGGGCCCGCGCCATCACCGCGGCGCGGCTCGACGAGCGGCTGCCCGTCGACAGCCCGCGCGACGAGCTCGGCCGGCTCGCGGCGGCGTTCAACGACACCCTCGGGCGCCTGGAGTCGTCGTTCAGGCAGATGCGGCAGTTCACCGCCGACGTGTCGCACGAGCTGCGGACGCCGCTGACGGCCATCCGCAGCGTCGGGGAGGTCGGGCTGCGCGAGCACCGCGACGCCCGCTCGTACGAGCGGGTCATCCAGAGCATGCTCGAAGAGACGGACCGGCTGACGCGCCTCGTGGACCGGCTGCTGCTGGTGTCGCGCGCCGACCGCGGCGATCTCGGGCTGGTGCTCCGCCCCGTCGACCTCGGCGCCCTCGCCGACGAGGTGGCCGCCCACCTCGGAGTGCTGGCCGAGGAGAAGCGGCAGTCGATGACCGTCGAGCACGCGGCGCGGCCGCGATGCCGCGGCGATCGCATCGCGCTGCGCCAGGCGGTCATCAACCTCGTGGACAACGCCATCCGCTACACGCCGGCCGAGGGCGAGATCCGGATCCGCGTCGCCGCCGCGACCGGGAACGCGGTGCTCGAGGTGCGCGACACCGGCCCCGGCGTTCCCGCCCGCGACCAGTCGCGGCTCTTCGAACGGTTCTACAGGGGGACGCAGGGAGGGGCCGCCGGCGGCAGCGGCCTGGGGCTGTCGATCGCCAGGTGGGCGGTCGAGGCCAACCGCGGCCGGCTCGGCTACGAGCGGATGGACGGCGGCGGCAGCCTGTTCCGCATCGTCCTCCCGCTGGCGCCGCCGGAGCCGGCCTCGGCCTCCGCCGGCCCGTGACGCGCGCGCCCGTGCGGCCTCGCCCGTCGATGCGCGTCCGCGGTCCCGCGGGCCGGGACCGGTCGAGGCCGGTTGCCCGGGGCGGGCGCTCCGGCGTACGATGTCCGGGTGCCGGACGCCGCCATCGCCCCCCCGACGCCGTCCCGGCTCGCCCGGACCGGGCTTCTCGACGTCGCGGAAAAGCTCGACGCCGGGGTCCGGCTGAGCCGCGGCGACGGCGCCCGGCTGTTCGCCTGCCCCGACCTGCTGGCCGTGGGCTGGCTCGCCAACCGCGAACGCGAGCGGCGGCACGCGGGGCGGACGTTCTTCAACCACAACATCCGGATCGAGGCGACGAACGTCTGCGTCGCGAGCTGTCTGTTCTGCGCGTTCGCCCGCTTGCAGCCGGGCGACGACGGCGCCTACACCCTGACCCTCGAGCAGGTATGGGACAAGCTGCGGTCCCGGCGCGACCAGGCCCTGACCGAGGTGCACGTGGTCAACGGTCTGCACCCGGACCTGCCGTTCGACTATTACCTGGAGCTGCTGCGGGGGTTCAAGCGCATCCGCCCCGACGTGCATCTCAAGTGCTTCACGGCGGTGGAGATAGCGTTCTTCGCGGATCTCTACGGCCGGACCGACGAGCAGGTGCTGCGCGAGCTGATGGCGGCGGGGCTGGACTCGCTGCCGGGAGGCGGTGCGGAGGTGTTCGCGGAGCGCGTCCGCCGCAAGATCTGTCACGACAAGTGCGGCGCCGAGCGTTATCTGGACATCCACCGGACCGCGCACCGGCTCGGCATGCGCTCGAACGTGACGATGCTCTACGGGCACGTCGAGACCGCCGAGGAGCGGGTCGACCACATGCTGCGGGCGCGGGCCCTGCAGGACGAGACCGGCGGGTTCCAGGCGTTCATCCCCCTCGCGTTCCACCCCGACAACAACCGGATGCGGAAGCTGCCGGCGCCGACCGCGGCCGATACGCTGCGGGTGCACGCGGTGGCCCGCCTCCTGCTCGACAACGTGCCCCACATCAAGGCGTTCTGGATCGCGACGGGGGTCGAAACGGCGCAGACGGCCCTGTGGTTCGGCGTCGACGACCTCGACGGGACGGTGCAGGAAGAGCAGATTTACCACATGGCCGGCGCCCGCACGCCGGAAGCGATGACCACCCACGACATCAGCCGGCTGATCCGGGTCGCGGGGCGCGACCCGGTCGAGCGCGATACGCTCTACAACGTGGTCTCGGCGTGAGCCGGGGGCCGGAGCCCCGGACCGCGCCCGGACGACGCCGCGACCACACGGGGGCCCCGCCCGCCGCGGCGAACCCCTCGATTTCCGACACCCGAAGGAGATGTTCCGCATGGCGCACGAGCTTCCCGATTTGCCCTATGGTTTCGACGCCCTGGCTCCGCACGTCGACGAGCGGACGATGCGCATCCACCACGGCAAGCACCACGCGACCTACGTCGCCAGGCTGAACGGCGCCCTGGAGGCCCATCCCGACCTGCGGGACCGGAGCGTCGAAGAGCTGGTCGGCGCCCTCGACGCGGTGCCCGAGGGCATCCGCACGGCGGTGCGCAACAACGGCGGCGGGCACGCGAACCACACGTTGTTCTGGCAGGTCATGGCCCCCAACGCGGGCGGCGCGCCGACCGGGGCCGCCGCCGACGCCATCGCCGGCGCCTTCGGCAGCTTCGACCGGTTCCGGGAGCAGTTCACGGCCGCCGCCGTGGGCCGCTTCGGCAGCGGGTGGGCGTGGCTCGTCGCGAGCGGCGGGTCGTTGTCGATCGAGAGCACCCCCAACCAGGACACGCCGCTGATGAGCGGCCGGACCCCGCTGCTCGGGCTCGACGTCTGGGAGCACGCCTACTACCTGAACTACCAGAACCGGCGGCCCGACTACGTCGCGGCCTGGTGGAACGTCGTGAACTGGGCCGAGGTCAACCGCCGGCTGGCGGGATGAGCGGCGCGCGCGGCGCCACGCGATGACCCTGTCCTTCGTCCTGTTCCTGTTCCTCGCCCACCTCGGCGTCGGCATCGTCTTCACCCTGGTCCTGGTGGGGAAGCCGGCGGGCGTGAAGTTCTTCCGGTTCAACGCCGGCCTGGCCGCGGTGCTGCTGCTGGCGGCCCTCGCCCTGCGGCCCGAGGCGGTGCGGCCGGGGACCGACGCCCAGGGCGCGGCCCTGGCCTTGCTCGTGGCCGCGACGGCCGCGGTGCTCGTCTACTGGGCGACCATCGGCCGCGTGCTGGCGCGTCTGCGGCCGTTCTGGGCCTGGACCGCGGTGCTCTCCGGCGGCGGCGCCCTGGTGGCGCAGGGGGTGGCCGCGGCCGGCGGCGGGGGGGCGCCGGCGGTCCTGACCGTGGCGAGCTTCGTCACCTCGGCGGCCCTGCTGGGGGGCACGTCGACCGCGATGATCCTGGGGCACTGGTACCTGGTGCTGCCGTCGATGGACGTGTCGCTGCTGCAGGCGGTGGTCCGGTTCCACATCGGCTCGACGGGGCTGCGCATCGTCGTGGTGGCGGCCGCCGTGTGGTGGGCGACCGCCGCGGCCGAGCTGCCCGTGGCGTTCGACCGCTACGTCCTGTCGATAGACGGGGTGTTCTTCTGGCAGCGGGTGCTGTTCGGGCTGCTGGGGCCGGTGGTCCTGGCCTGGCTGACGTGGGAGACCGCCAAGATCCGGTCCACGCAGTCGGCCACCGGCATTCTCTACGTCGACTTCTTCACCGTCATCGTCGGCGAGGTGCTGGCGAAGTACCTGCTGGTGGCCACGTCGGTGCCGGTCTGAATCGTCATGGAAGCGGCCGTTCGCCGCCACCGGTGCGGCGGCCTCCGCGTCGCCTTCTTCACCGTCATCGCCGGCGAGGTGCCGGCGGAGTACCTGCCGGCGGCCACGTCGGCGCCGGTCCGACCGTCATGGAAGTGACCGTTCGCTGCCACCGGTGCGGCGGCGCGCTCCCGGTTCCGCCGGAGGCCGAGTCGGCCCGGATCGACTGCGGCCGGTGCGGGCAGGCGTTCCACCTGTCGTTCTCCGAAGCGGTCCGCGCCGACCGGCAGGTGGACCGGTGCCCGGTCTGCCGGGGCAGCGACTTCTACCTGCGGAAGGACTTCGACCCCAAGCTGGGGGTGACCGTGGTGGTCGTCGGCGCGTCGATCAGCGCCGGCTTCTACTACTTCGGTCTCGACCTCGTCGCCTATGGCATCCTGGCCGCGGCCACCCTGCTGGACCTCGCCATCTACGGCCGGTTGAGCGACCTGACCGTCTGCTACCGCTGCCACGCCGAGTTCCGCGGCGCCTACGACCGGACCGCGGGGGCCTTCGACCTCCACACCGCCGACCGCCTCGAGCCCGAGTACGAGCGGCAGGTCGGCAAGCGGTAGCCGCCCGCGGCGGAACCCCGCGCCGCACCGCGCCCGGAGGGCGCCAGTGGACGCCGGGTGCGCCGGCGGACAGGGAACGCCCGCCCGACGAGGCGTGGGAAGGGCGCATTCAACCGGTGAACGGCGCAGTCTGGCAGGGAATGCGGCGCCGCTCGCAATGCAGCGGGGCGTTGCACCACGACTGTCAGGGCGCGCGGTTCGCGCGGCGCGGGGTAGTCGCGGCGAGTCCCGGTCCGCCGCCGGCCGGAAAGCTCGTCCGCTGCGCCGCGGGGCGCGTGGCGGTGGACGAAACGGGAGCGGACGGTGTACCGTGGGCCGGTCGCGGCCGTGCGCCGCGAGAGACGTTCGGTGGAGACGAACCAGGAGGAGAACAGTGCTTCGAACAGTGGTGCTCGCGGTCATCGTCGGTTTCGGCGTCAGTGGGTCGGCCGAGGCGCAGGGGCCGCCGGATGCGTGCGGTCCGAAGGCCGACCTGTCGGCCGACCTGTCGAACAACGCGGCGGCCGACTCGCGGTGCTTCGAGATCCGCATGTACACGGCCCGGCCGCCGGCCGACGGCGGCGGCGGCATCGACGAGCTGCACCAGCGGTTCCGCGACGGTGAGGTCGCCATCTTCGAGAAGCACGGCGCCGAAGTGGTCGCCGTCTGGCAGCGCCTCGACGACCCGAACACCCTGGTCTGGATGCTCGCCTACCGCGATCGCGCGCATCGGGACGAGGTCTGGGCCGCGTTCCGCGAAGACCCGGAGTGGGACACCCTTCTCGCGAAGTACCCGGCCCCGCTCGAGGGGATCGAGGTCTTCTGGATGAGCGCCAGCGACTACTCGGCGCTCAAGTAGCCGCCCGGCGTGGGGGACGGCCGGGGGGCGGCCCTGGAGGGCAGGGCTGTCCCCGGGCTACCCCGAGGTTGCCCCCTCTCGCCCGGTGTGCGCGGGCGGCGTTCGAGTCGGGAGACCCCGTGGCCGGGCGTGCCGCACCTGACCTGGCTACCGATCGGCCGCCGGCTCGGCCGTCGCGCGCGGGACGATGGCAACCGCGGTAGTGGCCGCAAGGAAGGGCGCCATTGGCCGGCGGAAGGGAATCCCGCCTCGAGTTCTACGGCGCGGACTCCTGGTCCAGAACCGTCAACGTCACGTCCACCCGGATGGTCTCGCCGGTGACCCGGTCGGCGGCCGCGGTGTAGCGGTGGGATTGTCCGTCCCGCAGCACCAGCATGTTGTGCGACTCGAACGAGCGGGAGACGGGCATGCCGGGCACCCTGATCGCTTCCATCGACATCTCGTCCTCGCCGTGGATCGAAGATTCTTCGATGCGGACGGTGACCTCGTAGCGGTCGTCGCCCACCCCGCGCGCGAAGCTCTCTATCCGTGTCCCGACGTGTCGATAGCGTTCACGCGGTCCCCCGCCGCCCACCGTGGCGTCCAGGCTCAGGCTGCTGGTAACGTTGGTCCCGGACGTGAACGACAGCACGTAGGGCCGGCGGCTCACCAGCTCGTCTCCCCGATGGCGCGATATGGCCACCTCCACGCTCAGGTTCACGACTTCGTCGACGGACGTCCCGGACGGTGGAGGCGGCGTTCCGGACAGCAGTGGCGGCTGCGGGGACGGCTGCTGAACCGCCGGCTGCGCCAGCGCAGGGGATCCGGCAACCAGAGTCGCGGTCAGGGCGGCGGCGAGCGAGATTCTCCAGGTCATTCGGTTGCTCCCGACGAGAAGTTCCGACGACTCTACTACTATAGTGTGCGTGCGCAGGGTGGATCGAGAGGAGACGAGTGTCATGCGGGGACTGCGTTGGGGATCTGGATTCACCGCGGCGCTGGCCGTCGGACTCGCGGCGCCGGCCGTCGGACTCGCGGCGCCGGCCGTCGGGCTCGCGGCCCCGGCCGCCGGCGCGCAGGGGCAGGGGCAGGGCGAGGAGCCCGGCCGCGCCCATCCGGCCGGGGACTGGCCGTTCGCGGGAGGAGACTGGTCGAGCTCGCGGCATTCCACCCTGGCGGACGTCACCCTCGACAACGTCGACCGCCTCGGCGCGGCGTGGGTGACCGGGCTCGCGGGGGGCGCGTCGTCGCGGGCGACCCCCGTCGCACAGGACGGGGTCGTCTATCTGGCGGGCGGGGCCAGCGTGTTCGCGCTCGACGGCGGGACCGGCGAGACGGTGTGGCGGTGGACCGGCGAGGCGGGGATGACGCCTTCCTGGCAGGGGGTCGGTCTCGGCGGCGGCCTCGTGTTCGTGGGGCTGGGGAGCGCGCAGGTGGCGGCGCTGCGGCAGGACACCGGCGAGCCGGCGTGGGTTGCGGCGGTGGGCAGCGTGCCGCCGCAGGCGGGCGAGCGGGTGACGACGGCGCCGATGTACGCGCGGGGCCGGGTGTTCGTGGGTCTGGCCAACGGGGACAGCGGCGGGCAGGGGCGGGTCGTCGCCCTCGACGCGGCGACCGGCGAGATCGCGTGGACGTTCTTCGTGGTGCCGCGGCCGGGCGAGTTCGGCCACGATACGTGGCCGCGGGACTCGGAAATCTGGCGTCTCGGCGGCGGCGGGGTGTGGCTGGTGGGGACGGTCGACCCCGACCTGGGGCTGGTCTACTTCGCGACGGGCAATCCGGTCCCGATGTTCGGGGGCGAGATCCGGGCCGGGGACAACCTGTTCACGGCGTCGGTGCTGGCGCTCGACGTGGAGACGGGGGAGCGCCGCTGGCACTACCAGGTGGTGCGCCACGACGTGTGGGACGCGGACATCGCGACGCCGCTGCTGCTCTACGAGACGGAGGTGGACGGGGCGCCGCGCAAGGCGCTGGCCGCGATGCGGGCGGACGGCTACCTGTTCGCGTTCGACCGGGAGACGGGCGAGCCGCTTCTGGAGATCGAGGAGCGGGACGTGCCGCAGGACGCCTTTCTGCGCACCGCCCCCACCCAGCCTTTCCCGGCCGGCGAGAGCATCCTTCCCGACTGTTCGTTCTGGCGCGACCGGGTGCCCCCGCCGTTCGAGCTGAGCTGCAGCAGCTACACGCCGCCGTCGGTCGACCGGCACACGGTGGTCGCGCCGGGGGCGCCGATCCCCATGGTGCGGGTGACGCCGATGGCGTTCAGCCCCGACACCGGCTACGTCTACGCGCAGGGCCGCGCGCACGTCGGGCGCGCGCGGCGTTTCGGCGATCCGTGGATATCGGACAACCGCGCCAGCGGCTATCTGCGGCTGACGCTGCCCGAATCGGCCGGCGTGCTCGCCGCCGTCGACCCGCGGACCGGCGGGGTGGTCTGGAAGCAGGAGATGCGCGGCGCGCGGCTCGCCACCAGCGGCCCCCTCTCGACCGCCGGCGGCCTGCTGTTCTGGGGCTCGGCCGACGGCCGCCTCGAGGCCTACGACGCACGGACCGGCGAGCAGGTGTGGGGCTTCCAGATCGCCGAGCCGGGCGTGCGGGTGCGGCCCGGGCCGGCTGCCGCCTACGCGGTCGACGGTACGCAGTTCATCGCCGTCGCGGTGGGCCGCGAGCTGTGGGCGTTCGCGCTCGGCGGCGAGGTGGCCGGGCGCGGGGAGGCGGAGGCGATAGACGACCTCGTGCGCTGGATCGGCCCCGCCCCGCGCCCGACCCGCGTCGTCGAGACCGGGACCCTGGTCGAGAACCCCGTCGCCTGGTCGGTCGGCGGCCGGCGGAACGCCCTCGACGAGCACGCCTTCAACCCGGTCCGCGCGCAGGTCCGCGTCGGCGACCGCGTGCAGTTCGTCAACAACGGCGCCCTCTCCCACACCGTGGCCGCGCGCGACGGGAGCTGGACCACCGAGACCCTCCAGCCCGCGATGTGGGGCTACGTGACCTTCGACGAGCCCGGCACGTTCCTCTACCACTGCACGGACCACCCGTGGGCCATCGGCGAGGTCACCGTCGAGCCGTGACGCGCCGCCGGATGCGGGCAACCGCCCCGGAGAGCGCCGCGGGCGGCCCGCCCGGCTATGTCCGCCGCCCCTGCCGCGCGAGGCCCCACGCCGCGACCCGGGTCGCCTTCACGTCCTGCTCGGCCGCCAGGACTTTCATCAGGATGCGCGCGACGCGGCGCGCCGGCGGCTGGAGCAGGAGGGTGAGCACGGCGAGGCGGCGGACCCGCACCGCGGGGTCGTGCAGGGCGTTGTGGGCGAGGTGGGGTACGACGTCGATGGGGCTCCCGCCGTCCTGGCGCAGAGCGGCGATGCATCCTGCCTGACTGCGCCACCAACCGGTCCGTGACGGCGGGGTGCGGGCGCCGTTCCAGACTGGCCGTCGGGCGCGCGCCCGGGTAGCGGCCCCTGCCGCGGGCGCGCCGTCAGGTCTCCGGATCGACCTCCGCCGCGCGGAGGTCCCACAGGTAGTAGCCGAACGCGCCGCCGGCGATCGCCGCGACGGTCAGCACCTTCAGCACGAACCGCGTGGTCACGGCCCCGTCCAGGAAGTAGTACACCACCGTCGCGACGTCGCCGAACAGGATGCACGACGCGACGAAGAGGGTGACGTACGTCAACTGCTGCCGGATTCGCGACGCGCGCGCGCCGGGGTTCGTCCGCACCATCCCGCGCACGATCCGGACGACGTACAGGAACACCGGGCTCGCGACCACCAGCAGCGCCACCGACCAGCGGATGTTGTCCCGCGTCCGCCCGGCCGGCGGGTCGTCGGGATGCGGAAACGCCAGATCGACGTAGCCGAACACCAGCGCGCCCAGGTTGTAGGCGCTCGCGAACAGCGCCGCGAACATCATCGCGTACAGGAACGCTTCCCGCGGCTTGACGGAAGGGGTCGGCCGCGGCACGGGGACGGGGAACTCGACGGCGGCGAATCGGGCCAGGGCCAGCCGCACCTGGTCCGGCGGCCACCCGGCCCGGAGCAGCGCGCCCTCGATGTCCGGGCGCGCGATGCCGCCCTCGAGGCTCTGCCTGACGAAGCCGACCAGGTCCGGACTCAGGGCCATGCGCAGTTCCTCCCGCCCGCCGCGCCCTCGACGCCGAAGCGCCGGACCGGCGGTCCCCGGTGGCGGGCCTCGCCGTCCGGCGCGGGCCGGGGAGGAGAACCGCCGCCATTTCGCCGACCGCCGGGGCGCGTCCGTATCCTGACGGCTGCTTCCGGCGCCTGTCAACCTGCCTCACCGCCGCCGCGGGTGCGCGTCAGGTTGTGGAACGAGTGTCGGTTTGGCGCTGTCGGGTCGTCGATTACGGTGTCGTCCCCGGCCTCCGGGCCCTCCGGACGGGTACGGACGCCGCGAGCACCGGACGCGCCGTCAGAACAGCTTCACCTCGACCGTCTCGCCCTCCTCGACGACGTCGATGCGGGCCGGGATCTCGACGTAGCCGTCGGCCTGCGACATGCTCGTGATGTCGCCGGAGGCCTTGAAGGCAGGCACGGCCCGGCCGTCGACGATCCGGACGGTGTAGAACTGATGCCGGCCGCTCGTCGAGACGAAGCGCCGCGCGGCGGGCGCCGAGACGGTGCGGAACCGGTACGGGGGCAGGCGGGCCGCCTTGCGCAGCACCGGCACGAGCAGCAGGTAGGCGTTCGACAGGCACGAGGCGGGGTAGCCGGGCATGCCGAGCACCAGGGTGTCGCCGATGACGCCGCAGGCCGTCGGCTTGCCGGGCTTGACGGCGATGCCGTGGAACAGGAGCTCGCCCTTCTGCCGGATGACGTCGAGCGTCAGGTCGCGCTCGCCGACCGAGCTGCCCCCGGAGAAGACCAGGACGTCGTGGTCGAGGCAGGTGTCGACGGTGCGGCCGAGCGCGTCGAGGTCGTCGGGGGCGGTGGGCAGCGGCGTCGCGACCCCGCCGTGCTCGCGGATGACGGCGCCGAGGGTGAACCGGTTGACGTCGTGGATCTGGCCGGGGGCCAACGGTTGGCCCGGCGGCGCGATCTCGCTGCCGGTCGACAGGAGGGCGACGCGGGGCCGGGCGTACACCTCCGCCGCGGCGATGCCGAGGGCGGCGATCGACCCGATCCGGCTCGGCGTCAGCACGTCGCCCGGCTGCAGCAGCGCGGCGCCGCGCGCGATGTCGGCGCCGCGGCGTCCGACGTTCTGTCGGGGGTGGACGGGCGTGAAGACGGCGACCTCGGCCCCGCGGCGCTCGGTCTCCTCGACCATCACTACCGCGTCGGCGCCGTCCGGCATCGGCGCGCCGGTGGCGATCTGCGCGCACTGCCCCGGTTCGACGGCGCGGGCCGGCACGTCGCCGGTGTGCACCGTCTCGACGCAGGCGAGGAACCGCGGGCCGGTCCGGCTGGCGCCGAGCGTGCTCCCGGCGACGACCGCGTAGCCGTCCATGGCCGCGCGGTCGAACGGCGGCACGTCCGCGCCGGCCACGACGGGGGCGGCGAGCACGCGCCCCCCGCACGCGTCCAGCTCGACCTGCTCGGTCCGGTCGAGAGGCCGGGTGGCCTCGTCCGCCAGGCGCAGGGCGTCCTCGACGGGAATGGTCTTGCGAATCGGCCGCATCCTAGCCTGGATTATTCATGAACGGTGGTGATCCGGGGGAGACACAGGAGCCTCCGTGTAATATAAACGTTGCGACCACAACTGTTTAGCCCACAACGGAGACCCCCCGCACGACACCCGACACCATACCACGGACTGTCCTGTTCCCGGAACTCTTCGACAAGCCCCTCGTCGCCGCGTTCGGCCGCGAGCACGCCAGTTCCGACGGTGGCGCCGTTTTCTCAAGGGGGGGGGGGGGGGGGGGGGGGGGGGGCGAGCGCGTTTACGGCTTCGTCGAGACGTTTGCCGGGTGTCTCGCCGACCGGCGCGACCCGGAGAAGATTCGGCACACGCTCGCGGATCTGGTCGGGCAATGCGGATGCGAACGAAAAACTCCGGCAACTCGGCCGGATACCGCGCCGGGTGCGGCTTCAAGCCTCACCGGTTCCAGCTAGTCCGCTCCGCTCGCCGCGCAGGGCGTTTTCGCCACCGCTGCCAGGCTACTCGCGCCGCGAACCCGCCGACTCGCCGCCCGCGAGTTCGAGGAGTGAACGGGCGCCGCCCGGGTCCGCCGGTTTCGGACGCCTGTCCGTCGTGGTCCTCGTCCGCCGCCGCCGGCCGCCGTCGTCGGGAAGCGGATCGGCGTCTCCGTCGTTCCAGAGAATGCCCGGCCGCAACACGCGGTAGTGGTTGGACGGGTCTCCGGGGTCGGCGGTCCTGCCGGTTCCCCGCGGTTCCCGAACGAAGCGGCCGAGAGCCGCTTCGCAATAGTCTTCCAGAAGCTCGATGCAGACCCAGCGCCGGCCGATGCGCTCGCAGACCTCGCCGGTGACGCAGCTTCCGGCGAAGGGATCGACCACGAGGTCGCCGGGGTCGGTGAGCATGCGGACGAAGAACTCCGGCAACTCGGCCGGATACCGCGCCGGGTGCGGCTTCAAGCCTCTCTGCTCGCAGTAGCGCAGATAGAAGCTGTTGCTCTCGGTGTTCGGAATGGCGAGCAGATTCGGCGGGATCGCCGCACCGTTGTCGACGCCGAAGTTCTCGCTGATCTCGTGGCCGGAAGGACGTTTCCTGGCCCTGTATCCCTTGGCCAGCAGGTCCTGCATGCTCGGGCTGTAGGGCTGGAGGACGCGCCGGTTGCTCGCTTTCGGCCAGGGCGTAACGGACAACCACCAGACCGTATTGATGGCGTCCTTGACCCGGATGCGTCGAACCGTGACCCACTCGGCCGGCGTCGGCAGCTTGGATGGATTCCACCAGTAGAAGTCCTGCGCCAGGTGGAAGCCCAGGTCCTCGCACAGCATGATCAGGAGTTTGAAGTGATACAGGTTCCTTGTCGGACGACCCTTGTTCCATGCGCCGCCGATGTCGATGACGAGACTGCCGTCGTCCTTGAGGACACGCCGGAACTCCACTGCGAAGGACCTGAACCACTCGACGTACTCGTCGGCTTCGACGTTGCCGTAGTCCTTCTTTCTGACCAGCCCGAAAGGCGGGCTCGTCATGATCAGATCGACGGACGCATCCTCGAGGGAGGCCAGCACGTCGATGCTGTCGCCGCGGATGATCCGCCCGATGGACGTTTCGTGAAAGTCACGGGATTCCGCGGCCCCCTTCTCGGTCATGGCTTTTCCATGTCGCTGGCGCGGTCCACAGGCTGTCCGGCTTGCGGACACCGTCCGGGTCGTTCACGAGGCCTGGCCGGCGGCGGGTTCGAGGCAGCCGATCACCGTTGCCGGGTCCAGCCCTCGCGTTCGATCAGCCGGTCGATCTGCGCCAGGTGATGACGCCCGTGCCAGGCGTAGGAGCCGACGGTGACCGCCAGGGTGGCGCGGCCCGATTCGGGGTGCACGAACTCGCGCTGCAACCGCGGCCAGCGCAGGCCGCGCAACAGGCTCACCCAGCGCCGGTGCAGGGCGTCGAGCAGGTCGATAGAATGCGCGGCGGGCATCCGGCAGTCCGGCAGCGCCGCCCACCCCTTCTCGTCGTAGGCCTTGATCACCGGCCGGTCCTCGGTCAGCGCCCATTTGAAGCGGACGAGGCTGTTCATGTGGCTGTCGGGCAGATGGTGGACGACCTGCCGGACCGTCCATCCGTCCGGGCGATACGGCGTATCGAGCTGCTCGTCGGTCAATGCGGAGACGGTCCGTCGGAGATCGGCGGGAAGCGCCGCGATGTCGTCGATCCAGGCGTCGACCTGCTCCGGCGTGACCGGATCGGCGGGCGAGAACCGCCCGATGGGATACCGAAGGTCTGTCTTCTGCGAGGCCATGATCCCTCCAGCAAGGGAATCCGCTGACTGCGCGGGTCAGATCTCGACCCGGCAACCGTGCTCGATCTCTCCGTGGCGGCGAGTGGATGACGGGTTGCCGCCGGGCGCGGGACGGCCGGGTCTTCGTGCCGTTCGGTCCGCGATCGGACCCTGAACCTCAACGGCTGGCGGGCGACGATTGGCCGGACGGCCGGGCGGCGACCCGGCGCGGTCCGTCATCTGGAACGACGGCCCCGCCGTGGGATCCAGTTGGTGCGGAAGGGGGGATTTGAACCCCCATGAGCCATTGGCTCGCTAGCCCCTCAAGCTAGTGCGTCTGCCAGTTCCGCCACTTCCGCACGGGTGTCGCGTTGCTACCGAGGCTCCTCCGGCGTGTCGGCCGGCTCCTCCGCCCCGGGGTCGGACGCCGCCGTTCCGGTCTCGGCCTCGGCCTCGGCAGGGGGCGCGGCGTCGGCGGGCGCCGATACCGGGGCCGGTGGCTGAAGGCCGGGGCCCTCCACCCCGCTCAGCAGCGAGCCGGTGCCGCGCTGCCCCAGGATGGCGAGGGTCATCGACCCGACCATGAACAGGGCGCCGAGCACGGTCGTGGCCCGGGTCAGCACGGTGGCGCTGGAGCGGGCGCCGAAGGCGGCGTCGCTGCCGCTGCCCCCGAAGGCGGCCTGCAACCCGCCGCCCTTGCCCTGTTGCATCAGGACCACGACGAGCAGGAAGAGGCATACGAGCACGTGCGCCGCGGTGAGGAGAATGGTCAGCATCGTCCTTCCATTATACGGCCATGACGGCTAGCGGGCGAGGGTCCGGCTGGCGGCCGCGATCTCGGCGAAGGCGGCGGGGTCGAGGCTGGCGCCGCCGACGAGGGCGCCGTCGACGTCGGGTTGTTCCATCAGCGCCGCCGCGTTGCCGGGCTTGACGCTGCCGCCGTAGATGATGCGGCAGGCGCCGGCGGCGGCGCCGCCGAAGTGGGCGGCGAGCCGGGTCCGGATGCGGCGATGGGCGGCGTCGGCCTGGGCGGGGCTGGCCACGCGGCCGGTGCCGATGGCCCACACGGGTTCGTAGGCGACGACGGCCGCGCCCGCCTCGGCCGGCGAGAGACCGGCCAGACCTCGCGCGATCTGGCGGTCGAGCACGTCGAAGGTGCGGTCGGCCTCGCGCTCCTCGAGGGTCTCGCCCACGCAGACGATGGGCGTCAGTCCGGCGGCGGCGGCGGCGCGGGTCCGGGCGTTGACGCCGGCGTCCGTCTCGCCGAACAACCGGCGCCGCTCGGAATGGCCGACGATGACGAGGGTGACGCCGCAGGCCCGAAGCATGGGCGGACTGACCTCGCCGGTGAAGGCGCCCCGCGGCTCGGCGTGGACGTTCTGCGCGGCCACTGCGATGCCGCCGCCGGGCGCGAGCGCCGCCAGCGCGTCGACCACGGCCGGCAGGGCCGGGAACGGCGGGGCGACGACGATATCGACGCCGGTCGCGTCCCGGACGCGCGGGGCGAGCTCGCGCGCGTAGTCGACCGCCTCGCGGACGGTCTTGTGCATCTTCCAGTTGGCGGCGACCAGGGGCCGTCTCGACATGGGTCAGCGCCCTCCCGCCGCGTCCGGCAGCGCCTCGACGCCGGGCAGGACGCGGCCCCCGAGAAATTCGAGCGCGGCGCCGCCGCCGGTCGAGACGTGGGTGATGCGCTCGGCGACCGCGGCGCGGCGGACGGCGGCGACCGAGTCTCCTCCTCCCACTATCGAGGTCGCGGGGCTGGCCGCCACGGCCCTGGCGACGGCGAGGGTTCCCCGGGCGAAGGGCGCCGTCTCGAAAACCCCCATCGGTCCGTTCCAGAGGACGGTCCGGGCCGAGGCCACGGCGTCCCGATAGCGGCCGACGGTCTCGGGACCGATGTCCACCCCGATCCGGTCGCCGATGGCCGCGTCCCCGACGGCGAGGGTCGCGTGGGCGGCGTCGGCGCCGAGCCCGTCGGCGACGACGTGGTCGTCCGGCAGCTCCAGCCGCGCCCCGCGGGCGCGCGCGGTCCGTTCGATCCGGCGGGCGGTGTCGACGAGGGCCTCCTCCACGCGCGATCGACCCACCGGGCGCCCGCGGGCCTTCAGGAAGGTATAGGCCATGGCGCCGCCGACGAGCAGGGCGTCGAGGCGGGGAAGCAGGTTGTCGATGACCTCCAGTTTGCCCGACACCTTGGCGCCGCCGAGGATGGCGACGAACGGCGGCGCCGGCGCCTCGAGGAGCGCGCCCAGATGCTGCAGCTCCTTCGTCATCAGCAGCCCGGCCGCCGCGTGCGCGACGCGGTTCGGCACGCCGACGGTCGAGGCGTGGGCCCGGTGGGCGGCGCCGAAGGCGTCGTTCACGTAGGCGTCGCTGGAGGCGGCCAGGGCGGCCGCGAACGTGGAGTCGTTGGACTCTTCGCCGGCGTGGAAGCGGAGGTTCTCGAGCAGCACGACCCCGCCGCGGCCGGCCTGCGCCAGCGCCGCGGTCACCGGTTCGCCGACGGCGTCGGGCGCGAAGACGACCCGGCGGTCGAGCAGCTCCGCCAGGCGGGCGGCGATCGGCCGCAGGGTGAGGGCGGGGGCGGCGGTTCCCCCGGGGCGGCCCAGATGGGAACCGACGACGAGCGTCGCCCCCCGCTCGAGGGCGAGCCGCAGGGTCGGCAGGGCGGCGCGAATGCGGGTGTCGTCGCCGATGACGCCGCCGCGCAGCGGGACGTTGAAGTCGACCCGCACGAACAACCGGCGCCCGTCGAGCTCGAGGTCGCGGAGGGTTCTCTTGGGCACGATGGCCTGGTCCGTCCGTGGCGGAAGTCCCCGCCGCATTCGAGCGGCGATGCACCCCGCCTGACTGCGTCGTTCGTTGGTTACAGGTGCCCGATATGCGCCCGTTGCACGCCTCGTCGGGCGGCCTCGTCGTCGCTGGCGCCCTGCCGGGCAGGTGCGCCGCGGGGTTCCACCACGGGCTGCTGGTCCGGCGGATGCGGGCGCGTCAGAGTCCCTGGTCCGCGAGGAACGCGACGAGGTCGACGCACCGGGACGAATAGCCCCACTCGTTGTCGTACCACGACAGCAGCTTCACGAAGTCGCCCTCCATGACCCGCGTGTACGCGGCGTCGACGACGGACGAGTGGGGGTTCCCCTTGAAGTCCATGGAGACGAGGGGGGCGGTGGCCACGTCGAGGATCCCGCGCAGGGGGCCGGCGGCGGCGGAGAAGAAGGCCGCGTTCACCGCCTCGGCGGTGGCGGGGCGGTCCACCTGGGCGACGAGGTCGACCGCCGACACGTTCGGGGTCGGCACCCGCATGGCGATGCCGTCCAGCTTGCCCCGCAGCTCGGGCAGCACCTCGCCCACGGCGGCGGCGGCGCCGGTGGTCGTCGGGATCATGGAGAGCCCGGCCGCGCGGGCCCGGCGCAGGTCCTTGTGGGGGAGGTCCAGGAGCTTCTGGTCGTTGGTGTAGGCGTGCACGGTGGTCATCCACCCCCGCTTCAGGCCGAACTGCTCGTGCAGCACCTTGGCCACGGGAGCGAGACAGTTGGTGGTGCACGAGGCGTTCGAGATGATGCGGTGCCGGCCGGGGTCGTAGCGGTCGTGGTTCACCCCGAGCACGACGGTCAGGTCGGGCTGCTTCGCGGGGGCGGTGACGACGACCCGCCGGGCGCCGGCGGCGAGGTGCTTCGCGGCGTCGTCGCGCTTCGTGAAGATGCCGGTCGACTCCAGCACGACGTCGACGCCCAGCTCGCCCCAGGGCAGGTTCGCCGGATCGCGCTCGGCGGTGACGCGGAAGCGCCGGTCTCCCACCCGGATGCCGTCGCCGTCGACGGACACCTCGTCGTCGAGGTTGCCCAGCACCGAGTCGTACTTCAGCAGGTGGGCGAGCGTCCCGGCGTCGGTGACGTCGTTCACCGCCACGATCTCGATCCCGCCCGCGTTCCTGGCCGCCCGCATGATGTTGCGGCCGATGCGGCCGAACCCGTTGATGCCTGCCCGTGTCGCCATGCCTGTCTCGACTCCTCCGGAATCGGCGCGTCCCGCGGCCGTCCCGGTTACGATCCGCAAACGATCTATTCTAGTTTACGGCGCGCCAGCCCGGTCAAACCGGAGAGCCGCGCCGGGGTGCGCGTCGGATTGGGAGACGAGCGCCCGTTGGCTGTCAGAGTTGTCGATTACGGTGTAGTTCCCGGCCTCCAGGCCCTCCGAACGGGTACGGACGCCGCGAGAACCGGCCGCGCCGGACGCCCCCGGCGGCGGCGTCTCATCCGGAGCGGCGCGCACCGATGCATTTCCTGTACAGCGCGGCCCTCGTCTGCTACGCCTTGCTGATGATGCCGCGCCTCCTGTGCGAGGCGGTCCGCCACCGCAAGTACGTCGGGACGATGCGGGAACGCTGGGGGCGCCTGCCGGCGGACGTCAACCCGGCGGGACGGCCGTCGATCTGGATTCACGCGGTGTCGGTGGGCGAGGTCCAGGCCGCCCGCGCCCTGATTCCCGGTTTGCGCGACCGCTATCCCGACCATCCGCTCTGGCTGTCGACGACCACGCAGACCGGCCGGGCGGTCGCGGCCCGCGTGGAGGGCGTCGACGGCCTGTTCTACTTTCCCCTCGATCTGCCGGCCGCCGTCGACCGGGTGCTGGACCGCGTGCGGCCCGCGCTGTTTCTCGCGGTGGAGACCGAACTGTGGCCCAACCTGCTGCGGCGCTGCGCCCGGCGCGGGGTCAGGACCATGCTCGTCAACGGGCGGGTCTCGGACCGTTCGTATCCGCGCTACCGTCTGGTGCGGCGGCTGTTCCGGCGGGTGCTCGCCGACGTGGACCGGTACTGCGCGCAGAGCGAGGAATCGGCCCGGCGTCTCGTCGCCCTCGGGGCGCCGGCCGACCGCGTCGCCACGACCGGCAACCTGAAGTTCGACGCCGCGCCGCCGCCGTCCTCCGGCCCGCGCTCGGAACTCCTGCGGGCTCTCCGGTTCGTGCGGGAACGGCCGGTGGTGATGGCGGCGAGCACGCATCCCGGCGAGGAGGGGCCGGTGCTCGACGCCTGGCGGCGGCTTCGGGCCCGCGCGCCCGGCCGGTTCCTGGTGCTCGCGCCCCGGCACCCCGAGCGCGCCGCCGAGGTGGCCGCGCTCGCGGCCGAGCGGGGGATCGCCGTCGTGCGCCGCAGCCGGCTGCCGGCCGCCGGGGTCGGGCCGGCCGACGTCGTGGTGCTCGACACCGTCGGCGAACTGGCCGCGGCGTTCGGGATGGCCACCGTCGTCTTTCTCGGGGGAAGCCTGGCGCCCGTGGGCGGGCACAACGTGATCGAGCCGGCCGCCTGGGGCAAGCCGGTGGTGTTCGGGCCGCACATGCAGAACTTCGCGGAGATCGCCGACCTGTTCCTCGCGAACCGGGCCGCCCGCCGGATCGCCGGGGCGGAGGAACTGGAACCGGTGCTGGAAGAGCTGCTGTCCGACCCGCGCGAACGCGCCGCGCTGGGGGCCGCCGCCCGGAGCCTGGTCGCGGCGAACCGGGGCGCCGCCGCGCGCAGCCTGGTCGAGATCGCCGCGGTGTTGCCGCCGCCCGGCGGCCCGGCGCGGACCGGGGCGCCGCGGTGACGAGGACCGGACCCCTGCCGCGGTTGCTCGGTCGTCTGTACGACGAAGCGGCCTGGCGCCGCCGGCAGTGGTACCGCCGCCGCCCCCGGGCCCGCCGCCGGCTGGCGCGGCCGGTCGTCAGCGTCGGGGCCCTCGCCGCCGGCGGCAGCGGCAAGACCCCGCTGGTCGCCTGGCTGGCCCGCCTGCTGGTGGAGATGGGAGAACGGCCGGCCATCCTGAGCCGCGGGTACCGGCGGGCCGATCCGGTCGACGGGGCGGCGGTGATACGGGACTTCCAGCGTGTCGTCGGCAGCCTGTCCGTCGCCGGCGACGAACCGTGGATGCTCGCCCGCGCGCTCGAACGGGTCGCCGTCGTGGTGGCTGCCGACCGCCATCTCGCGGGCCGGCTGGCCGAGGCCCGCCTGGACGCCACGGTGCATCTGCTCGATGACGGGTTCCAGCACTTCCAACTCGCACGCGGGACCGATCTGGTCCTGCTGTCGGCCGCCGACCTCGACGACCCGCGGGTGCTGCCGGCGGGTCGCCTGCGCGAGCGGCTGGCGGCGGCGCGTTGCGCCGACGCCCTGCTGCTGGTGGACGTGCCGGCCGACCGCGGCGCCCGGGTGCGGAAGGCGCTGCGGCCGGCCCGCCTGTTCCACGCGCACCGCCGGGCGGGCCCGGTCCGGGTGCGGCAGCCGGGGCGGGGGACCGGGGCGGTGGACCGGGGAGCGCGGGTCGCCGCGCTGGCCGGCATCGCCCGGCCGGAGCGGTTCTTCGCCGACGTGCGCGCGGCCGGGTTCGAGGTGGTCCGGGCCCTGGCCTTTTCCGACCACCACCGGTACCGGCCGCGGGACGTGGAACGCGTCCAGGCCGAAGCCCGGCGCGCGGGGGCGCAGGCGATCGTGACGACGGACAAGGACTTCGTCCGCCTCGAGCCGTGGCTGCCGTTCGACCCGGCCCTGGCCACGATGCCGCTGACTTGCGCGGTGACCCCGGAGGAGCCGTTTCGCGCGTTCATCGCCCGGCAGCTCGCGGCCGAGCGGAGCGGGGTCCGGTGACGGCGGGAGGGCCGAGGCGGCGGCCGATTCGCCACCGTGCCGAGTACCTGGCGGTGCAGGTGGTTCGACTGTCGGTGCGGGCGCTGCCGCGCCGGTGGGGGGCGGCGCTGGGAAGCGGGCTGGGATGGCTGTTCCACCGGTGGGACCACCGCCGCCGGAGCACCGCGCTCGACAACGTGCGGGCGGCGCTGCCGGGCCGCACCGACGACGAGTACCGCGCCATCGTGGCCGGCGCCTTCGCCGGCGTCGGCCGCCACGTGGTCGAGTTGCTGCGGTTCGACGCGATGCGCGTCGAGGACCTGATGCCGCTGGTGGAGATCGAGGGCGCGGAGCACGTCGAGCGGGCGGCGGCGGCGGGCCGCGGAGCGATATTCTTCACCGGGCACTTCGGGTTCTGGGAGCTGCACGTCGTAGCCCATGCCGTCCGGTTCGAACCGATCCTCATGGTGGCGCGCACGCTGGACAACCCCCTGTTGGAGGCGATGATCGCGCGGGTTCGGACCCGGTTCGGCACCCGGGTCGCGCCGCGGCAGGGGGCGGTGCGGAGGCTGCTGCGCGGCCTGCGCGAGCGGCGCCCGGTCGGCATGATGGTCGACCAGCACCTGCAGGATCGCAGCGCGGTGCGGGTGCGGTTCCTCGGCCGGCCGGCCGCGGCGACGTCGGCCCTCGCGGCCCTGGCCCTGCGTACCGGGGCGCCGGTGATTCCCGTGTTCACGCTGCCGCGGCGCGGGCAGCGCTACCGCGTGGTCTACGAGCCTCCCGTCGAGATGCCCGATTCCCGCCGCGCCGACGCGGTGCAGGTCCTGACCCAGAGGTGCGCCGACGTGCTGGAGGCCCGGGTGCGGCGCCGGCCGGAGCTGTATTTGTGGATGCACCGCCGCTGGCGGCTCTCCGCCTCGCCGCCGGCCGGGCGGCCGCGTCCCGCGGCGGGGCCGCGGACGCGGGATTGACGCCCCATGCGCGTGCTGGTGCGGACGCCGAACTGGTTGGGCGACGTCGTGATGGCGTTGCCGGCGCTCGCGGCGGTCCGGGCGCGTTTCCCCGGGGCGACCCTCGCGGCCGCGGGGCCGCGGGCCCTGGCTCCGCTGCTGTCGGCGGCGCCGGGGGTCGACGAGGTCGTCCCGGTGACCCGGGGGCGTGGTAGGCGCCGGTCCGAGGCGGAGGCGTTGCGGCGCGGGGCGTTCGACGTCGCGGTGCTGCTGCCCGGTTCGTTCGGCTCCGCCTGGACCGCCCGCCGGGCCGGCATCCCGGAGCGTTGGGGGTTCGCCGGACGGGGGCGGGGCGCCCTGCTGACCCGGGCGGTGCCGCCCCCCCGCGGCCGCCGGCCGATCCATCAGGCGGCCCGCTACCTGGCGCTGGCTCGCGGCCTGGGCATGGAGCCGGTCGTCGAAGCGCCCCGTCTCGAGGCGCCGGTCTCCATGCGCGCCCGCGCCCGGACGCTCCTCGCGCCGGCGTCCGGCGGCGGGGAGCGGCGCCTGGTGGGCATCGCGCCGGGGGCCGCCTACGGCTACGCCAAGCGGTGGCCGCCGACGCGCTACGCCGGCGTCGCGGCGCGGTTGATGCAGGAGTTCGGCGCGCGCGTCGTGCTGCTCGGGAGCGCCCATGATCGGGATGCCGGCCGTGCGATAGAATCCGCCCTCGCGGCCGGGACCCGGCCGGGTCCCGGGGTCGTGAACCTGATCGGGCGGACCGATCTCCCGGCGCTGATCGGTCTCCTGGCCGCGTGCCGGACGCTGATTGCCGGCGACTCCGGGGCGATGCATCTGGCGGCGGCGCTGGGGGTGCCGGTGACCGCCATCTTCGGTCCCACCGACGAGCGCCGGACCGCGCCGATCGGCGGGCACGCGGTGCTGACGCATCCGGTGTGGTGCCGTCCCTGCTTCTTCCGCGACTGTCCGATAGACCATCGGTGCATGACGCGCATCTCCGAGGCCGAAGTCCTGCAGTCGGCCCGCCGCCGGCTCGCGGCCGGCGCGGAGGCCGCCGCCGCGAACCGCGGGAGGGACGAGCCATGAGCCGATCCGACGTCCGCGGCCGGTTCGTCCGATGATCCTTCCTTCGATTCATCCGGGAGCCGGCGACGAGGCGTTGAGGACCCGTCTCGTCGATCTGGTGGGGGCGTTCCGGCGGCCCCGCATCGTCGTGGTCGGCGATCTCGTCGCCGACGAGTTCATCTACGGCCGCATCGACCGGGTGTCCCGCGAGGCCCCGGTGCTGATCCTCAAGTACGACGACGCCGAGGTGCGGCCGGGCGGCGCCGGGAACGCGGCCCGCAACGTGGCCGCCCTCGGCGCGGAGGCCCGGCTCGTGGGTCTCCTCGGCCGCGACGACCTCGGCCGCCGCCTCGGGCGGAGCTTCCCGCGCGGCGTCGCGGGGACCGGTCTGGTGAGGCCGCCGGGGTATCGGACGCCGGCGAAGACCCGCATCCTCGCGGGAGGCATTCACTCGGCCCGGCAGCAGGTGGTGCGCATCGACCGCGACGGACCGCCGATCGCGCCGGAGGCCCGGGACGCGCTCGCCCAGGCGGCGGCGGCGGCGGTTGCGGGATGCGACGCGGTGGTCGTGTCCGACTACGGCACGGGGTTGATCACGCCGCGGTTCGTCGCCGGCCTCAAGCGCCGCCTGCCGCGCCGGAAGCGCCGCCCGGCGGCGCCCGTGCTGCTCGATTCGCGGTACGCGGTGCTGCAGTACCGCGGGTTGGCGGTGGCGGTTCCCAACGAGTCGGAGGTCGAGCACGTCCTGGGGTGGGCGATCGGCGAGGACGCGCAGGCCCTCGAACGGGCCGGCCGCGCCATTCTGGAGCGCACCCGGATGCGCGCGGTGCTGATTACGCGGGGGAGCCGGGGGATGGCCCTGTTCGAGCCGGGACGTCCGACCCAGCACATCCCCATCCACGGTCCGGACGAGGTCACCGACGTGACCGGCGCCGGCGATACGGTGATCGCGACGATGGCGGCGGCCTTGAGCGTGGGCGCCTCCTGCCTCGAAGCGGCGCTGCTCGCCAATTACGCGGGAGGGCTCGTGGTCATGAAGCGCGGCACGGCCGTCGTCACCGGGGCCGAGTTGCAGCAGGCCGTCGAGCGGGACCTGGCGTGACTGCCGCCAAGAAGAACCCATCGCGCGTCGTCACCGAGACCGAGCTCGCGGAGCGGGTGCGCGCCGATCGCGCGGCCGGCCGCACGATCTCCTTCGCCAACGGGTGCTTCGACGTGCTGCACGTCGGACACGTCCGCTACCTCGCGGGCGCCGCGGCGCTCGCGGATCGTCTGGTCGTGGCCGTCAACGACGATGCCTCGGTGGCCGCGCTGAAGGGGGCGGGGCGGCCGGTGCAGACCGCGGCCGAACGCGCCGAGCTGGTGGCCGCGTTCGCCGCCGTGGACTACGTCGTCGTGTTCGCCGGGTCCACCGCGGGCCGGCTGCTGGCCCTGATCGAGCCGGACGTCCACTGCAAGGGCCCCGACTATACGGTCGACGCGGTGCCGGAACGCGACGTCGTCCGCGCCTACGGCGGGCGCACGGTCATCGTCGGCGACCGCAAGTCGCACTCGACCCGCGACCTCGTGGCCCGGATCCGGACGCCGCCGGAACCTGCGCCGTAGAACGCGCGGAATCCCGGAGGGCCGGCGGAGCGGCAAGTGGAAGCCACGGGCGGCGGGCGCCGGCTCGCGCCGGCGGCGCGGCGGAGCCATGCGAGCCATCCTCATCGTCCGCCTCGGCGCCCTGGGCGACATCGTGCACGCGTTGCCGGTGGCGGCGGCGCTGCGCGAACGGTTTCCGGCCGCGCGCATCGACTGGGCCGTCGACGAACGGCATCAGGACGTGCTGAGCCTGGCGCCGGTCGTGGACCGGCGCATCGTGCTCCGCTCGAGGTCGCTGCCGGCCTGGAGACGGGCCGCGGACCTGCGCCGCGCGCTGGCCGGCGGGGCGTACGACGTGGCGGTCGACGCGCAGGGACTGTTGAAGTCGGCGGTGGTCGCGCGGCTGAGCGGGGCGTCCCGGGTCCTGGGCTTCGCCGCGCCGCATCTGCGCGAACCGCCGGCCCGGTTCCTGTACACCGAAACCTGCGATCCGGGGGACGCCGCGCACGTCACCGGGAAGAACCTGGCCCTCGCCGGCCGCCTGGGCGCGCGGACGGCGGTCCGGCGGTTCCCCGTCGAAGTGCCCGCGTCCGCCGCCCTCGACGCCCTGCGCCGGTTTCCCCGCGTCGCGGAGGGGCGGTTCGCGGTGATCAACCCGGGCGCCGCGTGGCCGAACAAGCGGTGGCCCCCGGGCCGGCTCGCGCGGGTCGCCGAGTGGCTGCGGGACGCGCGCCGGCTTCCCTCGGTGGTGACCTGGGGTCCCGGCGACGAGGCGTTGGCCGCGGCCGTCGCCGGCGGCTCGAACGGCGCGGCGGTCCTGGCGCCGCCGACCCGCGTGCCCGACCTCGCCGCCATCCTCCGGGCGGCGGCCGTCGTGGTGTCCGGCGACACCGGGCCGCTGCATCTGGCGGCGGCGGTCGGGACGCCGGTGGTCGGTCTGTACGGTCCGACGGATGCGCGGCGCAACGGATCGTGGGCGCCGCGCGATCTCGCGGTGTCGCGGTTCGGCGACTGCCGGTGCCGGTGGCGGCGGCGCTGCCGCGCCGCGCGCCCGTGCCTCGACGACGTGACGGTGGCCGAGGTGACGGCCGCCCTCGCCCGGCGCCTCGACGCATCATGACGTCCGAAACGCCGGTCGCGTCCCGCCGCGGCGCCGCGGCGTCGCCGCGCTGGGTCTTCCGGGTGGCGCGGTCCCGCGTGGCCGCCGGCTTCGCGGTGGCGGCGGCGGCGTTCTGGCTCGCGCGCCCGTCCTGGTGGTCGCTCGGCCTCGGGGCCGGCGTCGGCCTGGCCGGGGCCGGCCTGCGGTGCTGGGCGGCCGGGCATCTGGAGAAGGGCGTCGAGGTGACGACGTCGGGACCCTATCGGTGGATGCGGCATCCCCTGTACGCGGGATCGGCCCTCCTGGGCCTCGGCTTCGCGGCGGCCGCCCGCCACCCCGCCGCCGCGCTGCTCGTCGTCGGGTACCTGGCGCTGTCGCTGTCGCAGGCCGCGCGGTTCGAGGAGGCGCGGCTGCGGACCGAGTTCGGCGACCGCTACGACCGCTACGCGGAGGGGACGGCCGCGGCCGGGGACCGGCGCTGGTCGAGGGCCCGCGCCGCCCGCAACCGCGAGGGCCGCGCCCTCGCCGGGGCCCTGGCCGTCCTGGCCCTGCTGGGGCTGAAGGCGCTGCTCGCGAACTGAACCGCGGTTCGGGCTTCCCCGTACCGCGGTTCTGTCCTATAATGGACGGGCTTCGTCGGGGTGCGGGGACACGAACCGGGAGCCGGGCGGTTAGCTCAGTGGTAGAGCACCGGCTTTACACGCCGGCCGTCACAGGTTCGAGTCCTGTACCGCCCACCAGTCCACGTTCGCCGCGGCGGTCGGCGGTCGGTTCCCGGTGACAGCGGGAGGCGGCCAGTCGCCGGTTCCGCTGGCGGAGGACGAGCGGCGCCCGACGTGCCGTCTGCGACGCGGGGTCGTAGTTCAGTTGGTTAGAACGCCGGCCTGTCACGCCGGAGGTCGCGAGTTCGAGTCTCGTCGGCCCCGCCATTCCCTTCCGTCCCGGACCCGGTTCCCGGACCCTCGCGCCTCCCGCTTCCGTCGTCCCCCCCGGCGTGATTCCCCGGCGCCTCGCGCCTGGCGTGCGCGTACGCGTGTAGACTGCTACGATGGACGGGGAGGACGTGCCTTGAGGTTCGGCGCCGTCCGCGGCCATGCGACGATTCGCCGCCTGCTGGCCCGCGCCGTCGTGCGCGGCCGCCTGCCGCCGAGCCTGGTGTTGTCAGGTCCCGACGGCGTCGGCAAGCGCCAGGTCGCGGTGGGTCTGGCCGAACTGCTGAACTGCGAGGCGGTTACCGAGGCCGGAGAGCCCGCGGGGGTGCCGGAGAGTTGCGGCGCCTGCCGCACGTGCCGGCGGATCGCACGCGGGGCGCACGCCGACGTGATCGTGCTGGCGCCCGGCGACACCGGGACCATCAAGGTCGAGTCGGTTCGCGAAGTGGTCGACCGGGCCGCGTTCCGGCCGTTCGAGGGGCGCCGCCGCGTCGTCGTGGTCGACGACGCGGACCGGCTCGTGTCCGAAGCGCAGAACGCGCTGCTCAAGACGCTCGAAGAGCCGCCGCCGGCGTCGGTGTTCCTGCTGGTGACGCATCGGCCGCACCTGTTGCTGCCGACGGTGCGGTCGCGGTGTCCCGAGATACGGTTCGGCGGCCTGGCGGCGGACGAGGTGGCGGACGTCCTGGTCGGCGAGTGCGGGGTCGCGCCGGAGGCCGCGCCGGCCGTCGCGGCCGCCGCCGGCGGAAGCGTGGCGCGCGCGCTCGAGACCGGTTCGGACGAGTATCTGCAGGCGCGGGATTCGGCCGCCGCCGCCCTGCGGGCCCTCGCCGGAGCCCCGCCTGCAAAACGCCGCCTCGAGACCGGCAAGGACCTGATGGGGCCGCGGCGCCCGCGGTCGAGCGCGGCGGTCGAGAGGGAGGCGCTGGCCCGCCGGCTGCGCGCGCTCGGCACGCTCTTCCGCGACCTGCAGGTGGTGTCGGTTCGGGGTGACCCGTCGCGGCTGGCGAACGCCGACCTCGCGGACGAGCTGCGGGCGCTGTCGCGGTCCTACGGCGCGGAACGGGCCGGCCGGGGCTTCGAGCGCGTCGACCAGGCGGTGGCCGCGCTGACGCGGAACGCCAGCCCGCGGGTCGTGGTGGACTGGCTGACCTTGCGGATATAGGCGCTCCGCCGCGCCCCGGCGGGCCGCCCTCTCGCGGGAGGATGAAGTAATGGAGACTTCCATCGAGCGCGGACCTGCGCGCTGCATGAGCGTGAAGTTCGATCCCGTCGGCCGGGCCCGGACGTTCCTGCTGCCGGAAGTCGACTTCGATCCCCGGCCGAATCCCGGCGATCGGGTCGTCGTCCGGATGGGGACGCGACAGACGCTCGGGACGGTGGCGCCGACGATCCCGCCGGTCGTCCGGCGCACCGCTCCCCCTCCCGATTCGCCCATGCGGGTCGTGCGCCGCGCCACCCGCGAGGACGTGCTGCGCCGGTTCCGGCAGGAGCAGCGGGAACACGAGGCGCGCCGAATCTGTCTGCTGAAGATACGCGAGCGCGGCCTGCAGATGAAGCTGGTCAGGGTCGAGCAGATGTTCGACGACTCGAAGCTCGTCTTCAGCTTCACGGCGGAGGGACGGGTCGACTTCCGGGGGTTGGTGCGCGAGCTGGCCAGCGAGTTCAAGACGCGGATCGAGATGCGGCAGATCGGGGCGCGGGACGAGGCCCGGCTGCTCGGCGGATACGGCACCTGCGGGCGGCCGTTGTGCTGCACGACGTGGCTGCCGTCCTTCGAACCGATCTCCATCAGGATGGCCAAGCGCCAGAACCTCAGCCTGAACCCCTCGCGGCTGTCCGGGGCGTGCGGCCGGCTGAAGTGTTGTCTGCGGTACGAGCTCCCCAACGCCGACGGCGAGCAGCACGCCGGGTGCGCGCACGAATCGAGTTGCGGCCGGCGCGCCGGCGGCGGGGGCGGGTGCGGCGGCGGCTGCTCGTCGGGTGGATGCGGTGCGTGCGCCAGCCGCGCCTGACCGGATGCGCGGGGATCCGGATCGGCCGCGGATCGGCGTGACGATGGGCGACCCGGCCGGGATCGGTCCCGAGATCGCCCTCGCCGCGGTCGCCGACCCGCGGGTCACCGGGGTCTGCGAGCCGGTGCTGTACGGTCCGCGCACCGCGGCCGAGCGGGCGCGTTTCCGACCCGGGCATCTGTCGGCGGCGGCGGGGCGCGCGGCGCTGGAGGCCATAGAGCGGGCGGCGGCCGACGCGCAGGCGGGCCGGCTCGACGCCATCGCGACGGGGCCGGTTCACAAGGAAGCGCTGGCCCTGGCCGGTTCGCGGTGGCGCGGCCACACCGAGATGCTCGCCGATCTGACGCGCGCCGGCGACGTCGCGATGATGTTCCACGCGCCGCGGCTGCGGGTCGTGCTCGCGACGGCGCACGTGCCCCTGTCGGAAGTGCCCCGGCTGCTGACGCGGGACCGGGTCGAGACCGTCCTCGACCTGTCGGCGGCCCATCTGCCGCGGTTCGGGGTGGCCCGGCCCCGCCTCGCCCTGGCCGGCCTCAACCCCCACGCCGGCGAGGGCGGCCTGCTCGGGACCGAAGATCGCGACGTGCTGGCGCCGGCGGCGGGGGCGGCGCGGCGGCGCGGCATCGACGTCGCCGGGCCTCTTCCCGCCGACACCGTCTTCCGCCAGGCCGTCGACGGCCGGTTCGACGCGGTGGTGGCCTGCTACCACGATCAGGGCCTGATACCGGTCAAGCTGGCCGCGTTCGGGGAGGCGGTCAACGTGACGCTGGGACTGCCGATAATCCGGACGTCGGTCGACCACGGGACGGCGTTCGACATCGCCGGCCGCGGGGTCGCCGACCCCGCCAGCCTGGTGCAGGCGGTGCGGCTGGCGGCCCGGCTGGCCTCGAGGGAACCAGAGAGACATGCCCGGTCCCGATCCGCCGCACGGTGACCGGCTCGTCGCCGAAAACCGCAAGGCGCGTCACGACTACACCCTCTTCGACACCTGGGAGGCCGGCATCGCCCTGCTGGGTACCGAGGTCAAGGCGATCCGCGAGGGGCGCGTGAACCTGCGCGACAGCTTCGGGCGGGTCGAGCAGGGGGAGGTCTTTCTCCACAACGTCCACGTCAGTCCGTACAGTCATCGGGGATACGCCGACCACGAACCGATGCGGCGGCGCAAGCTCCTTCTCCACAAGCGGGAGATCCGCAAGCTGATCGGGAAGGTCGTCGAACGCGGCATGACCCTGGTCCCGGTCCGCATGTACTTCAAGCGCGGGCGGGTGAAGGTCGCCCTGAGCCTGGCGAAGGGAAAGCGGGTGCACGACAAGCGCGAGACGCTGCGGCGGCGGGAGGCCGACCGGGAAGCGCGGGCCGCCGTCAAGCAGCGGTGAGCACTTCGTCGACGAGCCGGGCGACCAGGCGGCCGATCGCGAGGCACGCGGTGAGCCCCGGCGAGTCGATGCCGGCGGCGTGGATCAACCTCGGCTGCCGGGGGTCGCGGGCGATCAGGAAGTCGGAGAAGGCCGCGGGGTCGGGACTGAGCTTCGCGCGGATTCCGGTACCGCCGAGCTGCAGGTCGGCGGGCCGCACCGCCGGCAGGAGCGATCGGGTGGGGGCGACGAACGCCTCGACGGGGAGCCGGTCCTGTTCGTGGTCGTCTTTCGATGCCTGATAGCGGGCGGTCGGACCGACGGTCACGCCGCCCCCGATCGTGGGGGTGAGATGCACGCCGAGGTGTTCGCCGGCCGGGGCCGGGACCGGATAGACCGGCCGGCTGACCAGCGTGCGGGCGGCCCCGCGGAGCTCGGCGTACTCGCCGCGGCACGGATGGATGCGGAAGCGGCGTCCATCGAGGCGGGCCGAGACCTCGTCGGCGTGGAGGCCCGCGGCGTTGACCACCGCGCGCGCCCGGATGGTCTCGGCCGGCGTGCGGATTTCGATGCCGGCGGCGTCGGAGCCGCCGGCCACGAGCGGCGTGCCCGGGAGCACGACGACTTCGCGGGCGGCCGCCTCGCGCCGCAGCGCGCGGACGAGCGCCTCGGCGTCGACGATGCCGGTGGACGGCGACCACAGGGCGCCGCGGGCCGCCACCCGCGGCTCCATCCGGCGGACCGCGCCGGCATCGACGACCTCCAGGTCGGTGACGCCGTTCGCTTCGCCCCGCTCGCGCAGGCGTTCGAGCCGGGCCACATCGTCTTCGCTGTTCGCGACGATCAGTTTTCCGCAGCGCCGGTGGGGTACGTCGTGCCGGGCGCAGAACCTGTACAGCGCCTCGCGGCCCTCGACGCAGAGCCGCCCCTTGAGGGACCCCGCCGGATAGTGGATGCCGGCGTGGATCACGCCGCTGTTGTGGGTGCTGGTCTCCGTGCCGAGCCGGGCGTGGCGTTCGAGCAGACAGACGCCGCGGCCCGGGCGGGCGGCCTCGCGCGCGCACGCGAGACCGACGACGCCGCCGCCGACGACGATCAGATCGATCGATTCCATCACCGTCCCGCGCGCCGGTCGTCCGGGAATCCCCGCGGCGGCGGCCGCGGAGTTCGCTGCGCCGCCCCGCGCGCCGGGGGCCGTCCCGGCGCCGTCCTCCCGCTGTCCGCCGCGCGCCGCGCCGCCCCCGCGCGCCGGGGCCGTCCCGGCGGGTCCGATACCCTACCATGCGCGCCGCGGGTTCCGCCGCCGGCTGTTATACGATTTGATGCGGCCGCCGCGGGCGGCGGCGGGATCCGTCGGCGAGGAAATATCGTGTCCAGACGCGCCGTCATCACGGGAATCACTGGCCAGGACGGGTCCTATCTGGCGGAGCTGCTGCTGGGGAAGGGTTACGAGGTGGTCGGCGTGACGCGGTGGCTGAGCGCGCCCAACCTGGAGCGCATCGAGCACCTGCGGGGGCGCATCGACCTGCGGCAGGCGGACCTGCTCGACCAGACGTCGCTGCTGAGCGTGGTCGACGAGGTTCGGCCGCACGAACTCTACAACCTCGCGGCGATGTCCTTCGTCCCGGCGTCCTGGCGGCAGCCGATGCTCACCGGCGAGTACAACGCCCAGGGCGTCACCCGGATTCTCGACGCCATCGTGAGGCTGGATGCGTCGATCCGGTTCTACCAGGCGTCCTCGAGCGAGATGTTCGGCAAGGCGCGCGAGACGCCGCAGACGGAGGAGACGCCGTTCCATCCCCGCAGCCCCTACGCGGTGTCCAAGACGTTCGCCCACCACATTACCGTGAACTACCGCGAGAGCTACGGTCTGTTCGCGGTTTCCGGCATTCTGTTCAACCACGAATCGCCCCGGCGCGGCCTGGAGTTCGTGACGCGGAAGGTGACCGACGGGGTGGCGCGCATCAAGCTCGGTCTCGCCGACCATCTGCCGCTCGGCAACCTGGACGCGCATCGAGACTGGGGTTTCGCGGGCGATTACGTGCGGGCGATGTGGCTGATGCTGCAGCAGGACGCCCCGCGCGACTACGTCGTCGCCACCGGGGTCAGCCGCTCGGTCGGAGCGCTGGTCGAGACCGCGTTCGGTCACGCGGGCCTGGACTGGCGCGAGCACGTGCGCACCGATCCGGGCCTGTTGCGGCCGGCGGAAGTCGATCACCTGGTCGGCGACGCATCGAGAGCGCGAGCCGAGCTCGGGTGGTCGCCGGCCGTCGGATTCGAGGGGATGATCGGCATGATGGTGGACGCCGATCTGGCGCGCCGGCGGGCCGCCCCGCTGGCCCCGGCGGCCGGGGCGCCGGCGCGGTAGTCCGCGAGCCCGCCGTGCCGGACCGGCCGGCACGTCCGGCCCGACCAGCGCATGACCCGCGTCCTGATCACCGCCGTCCCGTTCGGGGAGATCGACCCCGGCGGCCTCGATCTGCTCCGCGAGGCCGGCGTCGAGTGCGTCCGCAATCCGCACGGCCGGCGGTTGACGGAGCCGGAGCTCGTGTCTCTCGTCGCCGGCGTCGACTGCGTCATCGCCGGGACCGAGCCGATCACCCGGCCGGTGATGCGGGCCGCCCGGCGTCTGCGGTTGATCTCGCGGGTGGGCGCGGGGCTCGACAACGTCGACCTGTCGGCCGCGCGCGACCACGGGGTGGCCGTCGCCTATACGCCGGAGGCGCCGGCCGACGCGGTGGCCGAGCTGGCCATCGGGCTGGCGTTGTCGCTGCTGCGCGGCGTCCACCGGGCGCACGCGGCGATTCGCGGCGGGGTCTGGACGCGCCTGCCGGGCCGGCGCCTGGGGGCGGTGACCGTCGGCGTGATCGGGGTGGGGCGCATCGGGAGCCGCGTGGTTCGCCTGCTGTCCGCCTTCGGCGCCCGCGTCCTCGCCAACGACCTGCGTCCGGCCGCGCTCGCGGAGCCGGTCGAATGGGTCGACAAGCCGACGCTCTTTCGAGAGGCCGACGTCGTGACCCTGCACGTTCCCCTCACGCCGTCGACGCGAGGCCTCGTGGGTCCCGGGCAGTTGGCCGCGATGCGGCCGGGCGCCGTGCTCGTCAACACCTCCCGGGGCGGCGTCGTGGACGAGGCGGCGCTGGCCCGTGCGCTGCGCACCGGCCGGCTCGCCGGCGCCGCGCTCGACACGTTCGTCGACGAACCCTACCGCGGAGAACTGGTCGAAGTGGAGACGTGCCTGATGACCGCGCACATGGGGTCGATGGCGGCAGACTGCCGGCTGCGCATGGAACAGGGCGCCGCCCGGAACGTCGTCGCGTTTCTCCGCGGCGAACCGCTGCGCGAACCGGTGCCGGAGTCGGAGTACGCGGCGCAGACGTCCGCGCCGGGGGCGGACGCATGACGCGGACGGCGGCGCCCGTGCGACTGACTCGGGCGCACCTGGAGTCGGTGACGTTCGTCGTGTTCGACTTCGACGGCGTCATGACCGACAACCGCGTGCTCGTCGCCGAGGACGGCCGGGAGTCGGTGTTCTGTTCGCGCGCCGACGGACTGGGGGTGCGGATGCTGTCCCGCGCCGGCGTGGGCTGTCTCGTCCTGTCGACGGAAACGAACCCGGTCGTCTCGACCCGCGCCGCCAAGATCGGGGCCGAGTGCGTGCAGGGTCTCGGCGACGCCAAGGGAGAGGCGTTGCGCACCATCCTCCGCGATCGGACCCTCGACCCCGCGGCGGTGGCCTACGTCGGCAACGACGTCAACGACCTGGAGTGCCTCCGCCAGGTCGGGGTCCCGATCTGCGTGGCCGACGCCTACCCGGCAGTTCGGCGTGCGGCGCGTTACGTCACCGGGCGCCCCGGGGGGAAGGGGGCGGTGCGCGAGGTCTGCGACCTCGTGCTGGCGGCCCGCGGCCGGCGGCCGTCCGCGGCTTGACGGCCCGTGGTGGAACCCCGCGCCGCACCGCGCTGGCGGACAGAAACGTCCGGCGGACAGAAAACGTCCGGCGGACAGGCGTGAGAAGGGCGCATGTTGGGCATGACCGAGCGTCGGCCGGCAGCGGCAGGAGACATGCGGGGCGGCGCCGTCCCCGCGGCGCCGGCCGACGCCGCGGGGACGGCGTGGATCGAAGGCTGGTTCCTCCGCGCCGCGCTCGGCATCGGCGTCGCGGCCTGGCTGGGGCTGCTGATCGCCGAGCTCGGGCGCCTGCGCCTGGGTCTTCTCGCGGCCCTGCTGGCGGTGGGGGCGCTCGCCCTCGCCGCGCATGCCCGCTTCGTGCGTCCGGGGCGGCCGGCGGCGCCGGCCCCGAGGTTCGGCGGCAGGGGGCTGGCGGCGTTCTGCGCCGTTACCCTGGTCGCCGGTTTCCTGTTCTACCCGCCCTACGAGACGGTGGTGAACGGAAGCGACGGCACCGTCTACCTCAATTACAGCTGGAAGATCGCCGACACCGGCGCGCTCGTCTTCGACGATCCGCTGCTCCGCGAGTTGCCGATCGAGGCGCGCGAGTACCTGTTCGTGAACCGCCAGCCGGGAGACTTCTGGTACGGCCGGCACACGAGGTTCCCCGGGGGCTTTCTGATTGCGGACATCGCCGAGCCGGAGGTCTCGTCCGGGTTCTCGCCGCTGTTCCCGGTCGTGGCCGCGTTGTTCCACCAGGCCTTCCCGCCCCGCGGGGCGCTGTTCGTCGCGCCGGTGTTCGCGACGCTCGGCGTCGGCGGCCTGTTTCTCGTCGGCGCCCGTTGCGGCGGCCTCCGGGCGGGGCTGCTGGCGGCGCTGCTCGCGGCGGTGTCTCTGCCGCAGATATGGTTCGCCCGGTACCCCGTGCCGGAGATGGTCGCGCAGTTCTTCGTCGTGGCCGGGCTGCTGGCCGTGCTCGCCGCGTTTCGCGACGACCGGCCGTGGCTCGCGGCGGCCGCCGGCGGGTTCTTCGGGATGGCCGCCTTCGCCAAGATCGATCTGCTGGTGCTGCTGCCCGCCGCCCTGACCGCGTTCGTCGCCTGGCGGCTCCTGGCCCGGCCGGAAGGCGGGGGCCGGTCCGTCGTCTTCCTGCTGGCCGGGTTCGGCCCCGGGATGTTGCACAACCTGGCGCACTACCTGGCGTACCCGTCGCCCTACACGCTGTACGTCGAGCAACTGGTGGAGCGGTCGGTCCTGCTCGCGGGGATCGGGACGGTGCTGCTGGCGGTGCTGGCGGCCGCGGGGGCGGGGCTGATCGCGGTTCGGCGCGGGGCCGGCATCGGTTCGTGGTGGCGCCGCGCGGCCGGATGGGTGCTGGTCGGGCTGCTGGCCGGCTACGCGGTCGTCTACGCCACCGCCACCGGCGGCCGGTGGCCGGAGACCCTGGTCTGGCTGAGCTGGTACCTGTCGTGGCCGGTGCTCGGTCTCTGTCTCGCGGGGCTGCTGTGGCTGCCGTGGTCGGGACGCGCGGGGCGGGGCGACCAGGGACTGTCGTTCCTGCTCGTCCTGACCGGTGTCGTCGGTCTGCACTACCTGTACGACCCGCTCGAGCCGGGCGAGCACATCTGGTCGATGCGGCGGTTCGTGCCCGTCGTGCTGCCCGGCATGCTGGTGGTCGTGGCGCTGGGCGCCGGCCGGCTGGTGGACTGGGTCTACTTCGAGTTTCGGGCGGTGGCGGCGACGGCGGTGGGGGCGGTTCTCGTCGGGTTCGTGGGCGGACCCGGGACCGCGGTCCTGGGCGAGTCCCTGTGGGACGGCGTGCTGGACCGGAGCGCCGACGTGGCGGGCACGTTTCCGGAGGACGCCGCGGTGCTGGTGAGTCCGGAGCTGGCGGGCACCCACGTCCAGACGTCCCTGGCCTATCTGCACGACGTCGAGACCCTGCTCGTGCAGGAGGACGAGCCCGACGACGTCCTGCGGGAAGTGATGCTCGACTGGCTGGCGGCCGGCCGTCCGGTGTTCGTCGTCGCCGGGCAGCGCGGGTTCTCGCTGCACGCCCCGGAGCTGGTGCTGTCGGAGGTCCGGCAGGCGAGCATCGACCTCCGCACTCTGGAGCGGACGTGGGAGCGGGCGCCGCGCGGCGTCGTCGACGTCTCCATCGGCCTGCGCATCCTGCAGGCGGCCCGGGGCGAGGCCTCCACGGCGAGGACGGGGGTCGACGTCGGCGATCTGGCCGACGACGTCGTGGCCGGCCTGCGCGGTTTCCACGCGGCGGAGCGGGACGGCGCCGGCAGATCGTTCCGCTGGAGCGAAGACGCGGCGTCGATCGCCGTCCCGGGAGGAGACCGCATCCGGCTCGTGGTGGCCGGCGCCCGCCCGCCGGCGGCGGCGCCGGCCGAGATTTCGGTGTGGGCCGGACCGCATCGGATCGCCGATGGGCTGGTCATCGGGAACGATCCGCACGCGATTACGCTGGATCTGCCCGCGTCCGAACGTTCCGGATCGACCGAGTTGACCATCCGCTCGACCGCCATCCAGCCCCGGGCGCTGGGTCTGTCGTCGGATTCCCGGAACCTCGGGGTGCGGGTGTACCGCGTGGACGTCCTGAGCGATGCGCCGGACGCGTCGTCACCGGAGCGGCCGGCGCCGCCCGACGCCTGAGACCGCCCGGTCTCAGGCCCCCGCCGGCGATCGGAGCCGCCGCCGCCCGCGCGCGCCAGTCAGGCGGGATGCATCGCCGCTCGAAACAGCGGGGCGTTTCGCCGCGGGCGGTTGGACTCGGGTTCCGATTCGGATCACGGACGCCGGGCGATCGCGGCGTAGTCCTGCTCGGCGAAGGCCAGGCCGTTCAGGCGGTCGGCGTGCTGGTTGATCGTCTCCGCCAGCGCGCAGACGGCGGCGCCGGCCGGGGTGGCGGCCAGCGTCGGGTCGACCACGGCGCGCTGGAGTTTCGCCGCGTCGGGTATCGGCGCCCGGTAGACGGTGGTGACGTCGACGAAGCCGCAGGCCCGCAGCAGGTAGCCCAGGGTCTCGGGGTGCAGCGGATGCCGGTGCGTGATGTCCCGCACGTAGGCGCTGAAGAACGCCGTCCAGGAGGCCGGGTTGATGGTCTCCAGCACGACGCGGGAACCGGGCCGGAGGGTGCGGTGGGCGGCGCCGAGCAACTGCATCAGGTAGTCGGCCTCGAGGTGCTCGACGACCTGGGCCGAGAACAGACCCCCGATCGATTCGTCGGGCAAGCGGCGCAGATAGCCGAGCGCATCGGACCGCGCGGCTTCGAGCCCCCGTTCCCGGCAGCGTTCGACCGCTTCCGCGTTGGCGTCGACGCCGCGGGCGGCGATGCCCGCGTCCCGCAGCAGGGCCAGGAACTCGCCGCGTCCGCAGCCGACGTCCACTACCTCCGACGCGCCTTCGAAGTACGGCAGATAGGCGCGTTGCCGCGCCGCGATCTCCTCGGTCGGTCCGCGGAAGGCGTCCTCGAAGCAGACGTACTGGTGGGCGTCGAGATCCGTCTCCTCGGGAACCGGCCGGAGGCGGCCGGCGGGGCTCGCCGCGTCGGCGTCGGCCGCCGGCGCGGGCGGTCTCCGAAGCCGCTCGACCTCGCGTTTCAGTCCGTGCGTCGATGCGGTCGCGAGACTGGCGGATTGCTGCGCGTGCTTCAGTTCTTCCCGGGTCTGCGTCAGTTCTTCCCGAGTCCGCTGCAAGGCATCGGCGGCGTGGCCGAGGTGCTGGAGGAGCCGGGACTGAAACGCGCCGAAGTCTCCCAGATGGCGGTCGAGCAGGGTGACGAGCGCCACGGTGGCTTCCCGGCCCTTGATCATCCCGTCCGCGTTGCCGTCGAGGTGCTGGACGAGCAGCGTGTTGAACCGCTGCTGGCGTTCCAGGATCGGGCGGAGCAGCCGCCACGCGACGTTGCGCAGCCGGCGGCGCCAACCGGTGCCGAGATCGATGTCCCTTTCCGGTTCTTCGGGGAGCAGGCGCCAGGTCTCTTTCAGCGCCCCGATGCGGCGGTCGTCGAAGCGGGCGGGAGGAGGGTGGACGCCGGGGCGCGGGACCACGGCCTCCGCGAGCGCGGCGAGCGTGGCCCGGGGGTCGGGTTCCCCGGGGGGCGGGACGCCGCGCGCGGAGTCGTCGTCTCGTTCCTGCATCGTTGCGGGGCTTTCGTCGACCGCGGGAAATCCGGCTTCGCGGCGCGCCGCCGTCCGCGCGCGGCCGCTCCCGGCATCCCGCGCGCCGGCTACCCGGAGAGCAGTCCGTCCGTCGGACTGCTGGCGGTGGCGTAGCGCCGCCGTTCGATGCGGCCGGCCAGATACGCCCGCCGGCCGGCCGCCACCGCGAGCTTCATGGCGCCGGCCATGGCGACAGGGTCGCGGGCGCCGGCGATGGCCGTGTTCATCAGGACCCCGTCCACGCCGAGCTCCATCGCAACGGCGGCGTCGGACGCGGTGCCGACCCCGGCGTCCACGATGACCGGGACGCTCGCGAACTCGCGGATGATCCGGATGTTGTTGCGGTTCTGGATGCCGAGCCCGGAACCGATCGGGGCGCCGAGCGGCATGACGGCGGCCGCTCCCGCGTCTTCCAGCTTGCGGCACACGACCGGGTCGTCGTTCGTGTAGGGAAGCACGACGAACCCTTCCCCGACGAGGACGCGGGTCGCCTCCAGCAGGCCGTCGTTGTCGGGGAACAGCGTCCGTTCGTCGCCGATGACCTCCAGCTTGACCCACTCCGACAACCCGGCCTCGCGTCCCAGCCGCGCCGTGCGGACCGCCTCTTCCGCCGTGCGGCAGCCCGCGGTGTTGGGAAGCAGGGCGTACCGGCCGGTGTCGATGAAGTCGAGCAACGACCCGCGGCCGGTGTCGGCGAGGTCGACCCGCCGAACCGCCACCGTCACCAGCTCGGCGCCGGACGCGTCGTGCGCCCGCTGCATGACCTCGTTCGAAGCGTACTTGCCGGTCCCGACGATCAGGCGGGAAGAGAAGGTCTTCCCGGCGATGACCAGCGCATCGTCGACCACGTCCATGAGTATGACAGGAACCGGAGCGGACGGCCCGGTTATCGTTGTCCTCCGCCCACGAAGTTGACGATCTCGACGGTGTCGTCCGCCTGCACCGTCGTCGACGCATAGGCGGTCCGCTTCACGACCACGAGGTTGTGCTCGACGGCGACGCGGCGCGGGTCGATGCCGAGGCGCGCCAGCAGGCGGCTGATGGTCATCGGTTCGCCGATCTCGTACCGGTCGCCGTTCAGCGTAATCCGCCCGGGAGGGAGGGGGGGCGCCGAAGGCCGGGATCCGCCACGAACCGCCACTGGGGAAGCCTATTCCGCGGGAACCCGTGAAGTCAAGGGTAAATGTCTGGCCGATCAGGAGTTATAACCGCCGCGGGGCAGGCCGGCGGCGGCGGATTGACGCCGGGCCGCGCCTCTATGGTACGATGCGGGAACGCGCCGGGGCCCATGGAACGTGGTGCTCGCGGGACGGTCTTCTCCGTTCGGCGGGGAGGCTTGAGAAAAACTTCACAAGAGGCGGTCCGGCACGGGTTCCTCTCCTGACCATGGGGCGACACACCATTCGCAGGGGGTTGCGGTTACCGGTCCCGGGAGAGCCCGACCAGACCGTCGGTCCCGCTCGGACGACGCGGCGGGTCGCGCTGCTGGCGGACGACCACGTCGGTCTTCGGCCCACCATGCGCGTGGCGGTGGGTGACGACGTCCGACGCGGCGAGCTGTTGTTCGAGGACAAGAAGCGACCGGGCGTACGGTTCACGTCTCCGGCCGCCGGCGTCGTCGAGGCGGTCCATCGCGGCGAGCGCCGGAGCTTCCGGTCCATCGTGATCGCCCTCGGGCGTGACGAGCAGGAGGGCCGCGGCGGCGCCTCGGTCCGGTTTTCCGCGTTCTCCGGCCGGCATCCGTCCGGGCTCGGCGGCGACGACGTGCGGGAACTGCTGCTGGAGTCGGGCCTGTGGACCGCGATTCGGTCCCGGCCGTTCGGCCGCGTCGCCGACCCCCTGGCCCGTCCGCACTCCATCTTCGTCACCGCCATCGACACCGAGCCGCTGGCCCCGGCCGTCGACGTCGTGCTGGACGGGGCGCACGGGCCGTTCGAGAACGGGCTGAAGGCGCTGGCGCGGATGACCGACGGCGTCGTTTACGTGTGCACGGCGCCGGACGGCCGGGCCCCGGCGCCCGCCGGCGATCGGTTCCGGCGCGAGGAGTTCGCCGGGGTCCATCCCGCCGGCGCTCCCGGCCTGCACATCCACCGGTTGGACCCGGTGAGCCGCCGCAGGCACGTGTGGTACGTCGGCTACCAGGACGTCGCTGCGATCGGGCGGTTGTTCGAGACGGGTGAACTGGCGGTCGAACGCGTGGCGGCGCTGGCCGGGCCGGCGGTTTCGCGCCCCCGGCTGGTGCGGACGCGGCTCGGAGCCGCGGTCGCGGACCTCCTCGCCGACGAGTCGATCGACGACGGCGTGCGGGTCGTGTCGGGGTCGCTGCTGACGGGGCGGCTCGCGGCGGGCGCGGCCACCGGGTATCTGGGCCGCTATCACCACCAGGTCTGCCTGATTCGGGAGGGCCGCGAGCGCGAGTGGCTGGGCTGGCTGCGGCCCGGGCTGCGGAAGTTCTCGGTGTCGCGGACGTTCCTGTCGACGCTCTGGCGGGGACAGCGGTTTCCGTTCACCACCACCACGAACGGGTCGCGCCGGGCCATCGTGCCGATCGGTCTTTACGAACGGGTGATGCCGATGGACCTGCTGCCGACGCCGCTGCTGCGGGCGCTCGTCATGCACGACGTCGAGCGGGCCGAGGAGCTGGGCTGCCTGGAGCTCGAAGAGGACGATCTGGCCCTGTGCTCCTTCGTCTGTCCGAGCAAGCTCGACTACGGCGCCGCGCTCCGCCGCGTCCTCACCACCCTCGAGGCCGAGGGCTGACATGAAGTTCCTGCGCGACCTGCTCGACCGCCAGGCCCGCCACTTCGAGAAAGGCGGGCGCTTCGAGCGCCTGTATCCGCTGTGGGAAGCGCAGGACACTTTCCTGTTCACCCCCGGCGAGGTCACGCGGTCGAACCCGCACGTACGCGATGCGCTCGACATGAAGCGCCTGATGATCACGGTGGTGGCCGCGCTCGCCGGGTGCGTCTACATGGCCGTCTGCAATACCGGGTACCAGGCGCACCTGGCGATCGCCGGCGGCGCCCCGCCGCTCGACGTCTGGCAGACCGACGTCATGCGGTGGATGGGCCTTGCGTTCGCACCCGACGATCCGTGGGCCTGCATGGTGCACGGCGCGCTCTACTTCGGACCGGTGCTGGCGGTGACCTTCGCCGTCGGCGGGCTGTGGGAGGCGCTCTTCGCCGGCGTCCGCGGGCACGAGATCAACGAGGGCTTCCTCGTCACCGGGGTCCTGTTTCCGCTGACCCTGCCCGCCACCGTTCCGCTGTGGCAGGTGGCTCTCGGCGTCTCGTTCGGCGTGGTGGTGGGCAAGGAGATCTTCGGCGGAACCGGCATGAACGTGCTGAACCCGGCCCTGACCGCCCGCGCGTTCCTGTTCTTCGCCTATCCGGCCGACATGTCCGGCGACGCCGTGTGGATCGCGGCGGGCACGGCCCCCGACGGCGTGAGCGGGGCGACGGTCCTCGCGCTGGCGGCCGAAGGCGGCCTGTCGGGGGTGACGGAGACGGTGGGGCCGTGGCAGGCGTTCGCGGGGTGGATGCCGGGGTCGATGGGCGAGACGTCGGTCCTGGCGTGTCTGGCCGGCGCCGCGGTCCTGATCGGGACCGGGGTGGGGTCGTGGCGCATCATGGCCAGCGTCACGGCGGGGACGCTGGCCACCGCGTGGGTTCTCAACGCCGTCGGGTCCGTCACCAACCCCTTCTTCGAAGTGACCCCGCTCTGGCACTACCTGCTGGGGGGCTGGGCCTTCGGGACGGTGTACATGGCCACCGACCCGGTGTCGGGCCCGTCGACCCCGTCCGGCCACTATGCGTACGGATTCCTGATCGGCCTGCTCGTGGTGCTGATTCGGGTCGTGAATCCGGCCTACCCCGAAGGCATGATGCTGGCCATTCTCTTCATGAACCTGTTCGCGCCCCTGATCGACTACGTTGCGGTTCAGGCCAACGTGCGGCGCAGGAGGGCTCGTCATGCAGGGTAGCGTCGCCTACAACCTGGGGTTCGCGGCGGCCGTCTGTCTCGTCTGCGCCGTCGTCGTCTCGTCGGCGGCGGTGGTCCTGGCCGACCGGCAGGAGCGCAACGCGGCCCTCGACCGTCAGCGCAACGTGCTGCTGGCGGCCGGGCTCGCGGCCGACGGCGAGTCGCTCGACGCCGACGCCGCCGCGGCCCGGTTCGCTCCGGTCACCCCGGTGGTCCTGACCCTGGCCACCGGCGAGCCGTCGCCGGACGTCGACCCGGCCGGCTACGACCAGCGGGCCGCGTCGATCGATCCGGCCCGCAGCACCGTGGCCCCCGACAACCCCGCCGGCGTCATGCGCCGGCCGAACGAGGCGCTGGTCTACGAGGTGCGCGACGAGGCGGGGCGCCTCGATCTCGTCGTGCTGCCCGTCGAGGGGCTCGGGCTCTGGGGCACCCTCTACGGCTTCGTGGCGCTGGACGGCGACCTGCGCACGATTCGCGGACTGACCTTCTACGAGCACAAGGAGACGCCGGGGCTCGGCGGGGAGGTGGACAACCCGCGGTGGAAGGCGCGGTGGCCCGGCCGCCTCGCGTTCGACGACGAACAGAACCCGGTCATCGCGGTCGTCAAGGGGCCGGCGGGAACCGTGGACGAGGCGCCGCACGCGGTCGACGGGCTCTCCGGCGCGACCATCACGAGCCGCGGGGTGACCAACCTGGTGCGGTTCTGGCTGGGGCCGGACGGCTTCGGGCCGTACCTGACGCGGCTGCGCACGGCGGCGCCGGCGGCGGGTTCCGGGCCGGGAGGTGCGCACTGATGTCGAAACCACGCGACGCCCTGATCGATCCGCTCTTCAACAACAACCCGATCGCCCTGCAGGTCCTCGGCATCTGCTCGGCCCTGGCGGTGACGACGCAGATGGACACCGCGCTCGTGATGTGCGCGGCCGTGGTCTTCGTGCTGCTGTTCTCGAACCTGTTCGTCAGCCTGCTGCGCAACCAGATTCCGACCAACATCCGGATCATCGTGCAGCTCACGATCATCGCGTCGCTGGTCATCGTCGTCGACCAGGTGCTGAAGGCGTATCTGTTCGAGATCTCCAAGCAGCTCTCGGTGTTCGTCGGGCTCATCATCACCAACTGCATCATCATGGGCCGCGCCGAGGCCTACGCCATGCAGAATCCGCCGCGCCTGAGCATGATCGACGGCATCGGCAACGGGCTCGGCTACGCCGTGATCCTGGCCGGCACCGCGGTCATCCGCGAGCTCTTCGGGTCGGGGTCGCTCATGGGGGCGCAGGTGCTGCCGCTGGCCAGCGAGGGCGGCTGGTACACGCCGAACGGTCTCATGGTGCTGTCGCCCGGGGCGTTCTTCATCATCGGGTTCTTCATCTGGGCGATCCGGGTCTGGAAGCCCGGGCAGGTGGAGCAGGACTGACCGCGACATGGAGTACTACCTGAACCTGGCGGTGAAGGCGATCTTCGTCGAGAACATGGCCCTGGCGTTCTTTCTGGGCATGTGCTCGTTCCTCGCCGTGTCGAAACGGGTCTCGACCGCCCTCGGCCTCGGCGGCGCCGTCATCTTCGTGCTGACGGTCACGGTGCCGATGAACAACCTGGTGTACGCCTACGCCCTCAGGCCGGGGGCGCTGGCCTGGCTGTCTCCGGCCTTCGCCGCCTACGACCTGTCGTTCCTGGGGTTCCTCACCTTCATCGGCACCATCGCCGCGATGACCCAGATCGTCGAGATGACCCTCGACCGCTTCGCGCCGGCCCTCTACGCCGCGCTCGGCATCTTCCTGCCCCTCATCGCCGTCAACTGCGCCATTCTCGGCGCCTCGCTGTGGATGATGGAGCGCAACTACAACCTCGTCGAGAGCGCCGTGTTCGGGTTCGGCTCGGGGGTCGGCTGGGCGCTGGCGATCGTGGCCCTGGCCGGCATCCGCGAACGGCTGCGCTACAGCAATCCGCCGGCCGGCCTGCGGGGGCTGGGGCTGACGTTCATCATCGTGGGACTGATGGCCATCGGGTTCATGGCCTTCGCCGGAGTGCAGTTGTGATCACCGTTCTCCTGGGCGTCGGGATGTTCACGTGCACGATCGTGTCCCTCGTGGCCCTGCTGATGCTGGCCCGGCGCCAGCTCGTGGCGACCGGCGACGTGGCGATCACGGTGAACGGCGACCCCGGGAAGGCGCTCACCACCAGCGCCGGCGGCACCCTGCTGGGCACCCTCGCGGCCAACCGCATCTTCATTCCCTCGGCCTGTGGCGGCAAGGGGAGCTGCGGGGTGTGCGCGGTGACCGTGCGCGACGGGGGCGGCGCCATCCTGCCGACCGAGCTGAGCCACGTCTCCCGCGGCGAGGCGCGCCGCGGGGTGCGGCTGTCCTGCCAGGTCAAGGTGAAGCAGGACATGGCGATCGAAGTGCCGCCCGAGGTGTTCAGCGTCAGGCAGTGGCGCTGCCGCGTGCGGTCCAACGCCAACGTCGCCACGTTCATCAAGGAACTGGTGCTCGAGCTGCCCCCCGGCGAGTCGGTGCCGTTCCGGGCCGGCGGCTACATCCAGATCGAGGCGCCGCCGGGCACCGTCCGGTACGCCGACTTCGACGTCGAGGAGCAGTACCGGGCGGACTGGGACAGGTTCGACCTGTGGCGCTACGTGTCGACGGTCGACGAGCCGGTGACGCGCGCCTACTCGATGGCGAACTTTCCCGAGGAGCGCGGGGTCATCATGCTCAACGTGCGGGTGGCGTCGCCGCCGCCGCGCGCCCCCGAGGGGACGCCGCCGGGCAAGATGAGCTCCTGGATCTTCAGCCTCGCGCCGGGCGACGAGGTCACCATCTCGGGACCGTTCGGCGAGTTCTTCGCCAGGGAGACCGACGCCGAGATGCTGTTCGTCGGGGGCGGCGCGGGCATGGCCCCGATGCGATCGCACATCTTCGACCAGTTTCGCCGGCTGCGCACGTCCCGGAAGGTCTCGTTCTGGTACGGCGCCCGCAGCCTGCGCGAGGCGTTCTACCTCGACGACTTCGACGCCATCGCGGCCGAGCACGACAACTTCGAGTGGCATCTCGCCCTGTCCGAGCCGCTGCCCGAGGACAACTGGACCGGGCACACCGGTTTCATCCACCAGGTCGTGCTCGACAACTACCTGAAGACCCACCCGGCTCCGGAGGACGTCGAGTACTACCTGTGCGGTCCTCCGATGATGCTCAAGGCGTGCATGGACATGCTCGACGCGCTGGGGGTCGAACGGGAGAACATCCTCTTCGACGACTTCGGCTAACTGACGCCAGCAGCCCGTGGTGGAACCCCGCCCCGCGCCCGGAGGGCGCCAGCGAACGCCGGGTGGCGCTGGCGGACAGCGAACGTCCGGCGATTCGGCGACTTCGGCTGAGCGGCCCGTGGTGGAACCCCGCGCCGCCCGCGCCCGAAGCGAACGCCGGGTGCGCCGGCGGACAGCGAACGTCCGGCGGGTCATGGAACGTCCGGCCGACAAGGCGGGTAGCCCGGAAGGGGCCACGTCGGGCATGTTCAACCGACGAACGACGCAGTCCGGCGGGATGCGGCGCCGCTTGCAATGCAGCGGGGCCTTTCGCCGCGGGTTGCCGGGGCCGGGGTCGATGCGGCCGCGAACCGCCCGTTCCTTTCCGGGTTCACGGACGCGTCTCGCCGGCGGTTGGCTGCTGCTGGCGGCGGGCGCGTGCGCGCGGCCCGACCCGGGGCTCCCCGTCCACGGGTTCGACGGGGCCACGATGGGCACCACCTGGGCCGTCCGGGTGGTGACCGCGGGCCCCTGGCCGCGGGCCGAGCGGGACCGGGTCGGGGCGGAGATTCAGGCGGTGCTCGACGACGTCGAATCGAAGATGTCGCACTACGCGCCGTCGTCCGAGCTCTCGCGCTTCAATCGCCGGCGGACGACGCGGCCGTTTCCCGTGTCGGCGGACACGTTCGAGGTCTTTCGCCAGGCCCGGAGGCTGGGCGAACTGACCGGGGGGGCGCTGGACGTGACCGTCGGACCGCTGGTCGATGCGTGGGGCTTCGGCCCGGTCGAACCGGACCGGTTTCCGCCGGACGACGAGGTATTGTCGCGGCTTCGCGAGCACGTCGGCTACGCCGGCATCGAGCTCGACGCGGCGGCCTCGACCCTCCGCAAGACGGACCCCGCCATCGAAGGCGATCTGTCGGCGGTGGCCAAGGGCTACGGAGTCGACAGGGTGGCGGCCGCCCTGCGCGCCGCCGGTCTTGCGCGGTTCCTCGTGGAAGTCGGGGGCGAGATCGCCGCCGCGGGGACGAATCACCTCGGCCGTCCGTGGCGGGTCGGCATCGAGTCGCCGGCGGCCGGGGGTGGCATGCAGCGGGTGGTCCCCCTGCGTGATAGGGCGATGGCCACCTCGGGCGACTACCGCAACCGGCGCGAGGTGGACGGCGGCTGGGTATCCCACACCATCGATCCCCGCACCGGCCGGCCGGTCGATCATCGGCTCGCCTCGGTGAGCGTCGTCGCGGACCGGTGTGTCGTGGCCGACGGGCTGGCCACCGCCCTGGAGGTGCTGGGGCCGCGGGACGGCCATGCCCTGGCCGTCGAACGGGGGTGGGCCGCGCTCTTCCTGAGCCGCGGCGCCGACGGCGCGATTCGCGAACGCGCCACTCCCGCGTTCTCGGCCCTCGTCGACGCGGCGTCGGCCCCGTAGCCTGCCACGTCGATTGCGGTCCGGGCGGCCCCGCGGGGGCCGTCGGCGGTCGTGGACTCGCGCGCCGGCGGCGGCCGCGGCGGGTTGTCAGCCCGTGGTGGAACCTCCCGTGTCGCACCGCGCCCGAAGGAACGCCGCGGGCGCCGGCGGACAGAGGACGTCCGGCGGACAGAGGACGTCCGGCGGACAAGGCGTGAGAAGGGCGCGCATATCCGGGCATGTTCAACTTCAACCGCCGGACGACGCAGTCCGGCGGGCTGCATCGCCGCTCGCGATGCAGCGGGGTGTTCGCCACGGCTGGTATGATCGGGAGCGATGGCGGTGTTCCTGCTGACGTTGGGAGGCATCGCGCTCGTCATGGTCATCATGGCGATCGGGGTGATGTTCGGCGGCCGCTGTCTGCGCGGTTCCTGCGGCGGCCCCGACGTGCTCGGGCCGGACGGCGATCCGCTGTCCTGCGCCGCCTGCCCGCACCGGAACCGACGGCTTCCCCGACACCCGTAGCGCCGCTGCGGCGAACGATACGTCGTCGCCCCGGCGGCGCTGCCGACCCTTCACTTCACCGACCCCGCGAGGCGGCCGCGCGCCGCGGCGTGATCGAGTGCGCCGGCGCGAGCACGCCGCGACCGGCAACCGTGTGGACGTGGACCATCCGGCGGAACGGAATCGGGGACTACGCGAGGCTGATCAGGGCCGCGGCCAGCAGATCGTCCTGATCGGGCAGTACCGTCCGCAGGTCCAGGAGGACGCGGTCCTGCTCGATGCGCGCCACGACGGGCGGATGCAGCGCACGAAGCCGCGCCGCCAGCCGCGCCGCCGAACCGGCGCCGGGGGTCAGTCTGGCCAGCCGCGTCGGCAGGGCCGACCCCGGCGCGCCGCCGCCGCCCACCGTCGACAGCCCGTCGACGACGTCCACCCTGAACTGCGCATGACCCGCGAGCCGCCTCGCGAGGTCCCGCGCCCGCGCGTCGAGGTCGTCGACGGTGGCGGCGAGCATGCGCGCCACGGGTATCGTCGTCCGCGCCCGGCCGCGGGCATGCTCCGCCAGGGTCGCCTCGAGCGCGGCGCACGTCATCTTGCCGACCCGCAGGGCCCGCATCAGGGGGTGGCTCCGCATCCGTGACACGGCCGGCTCCTCCCCGACGATGATGCCCGCCTGGGGGCCGCCCAGGAGCTTGTCTCCGCTGAAGCAGCAGACCGCGGCCCCGGTCCTCACGCTCGCGGTCACCGAAGGCTCGTCGACACCCCCTACGGGGACGTCGGCGAGATGGCCGCTCCCGAGATCCTCGACCACGGGCACGTCGGCGCGCCGCCCCAACGCCACGAGCTCCGCGAGGCCGGGGCGGGCCGTGAATCCCTCGATACGGAAGTTCGACGGGTGCACGCGCAGGATCAGCGCGGTGCGGTCGCTGATCGCGGCGGCGTAGTCGGCGAGCCGGGTCCGGTTCGTGGTGCCGACCTCCCGGAGCTCCGCTCCGGACTGACGCAGGATGTCGGGAATGCGGAAACCGCCCCCGATCTCGACCAGCTCCCCCCGCGAGACGACGGCCTCCCGCCCGTGCGCGAGCGCGGCCAGGACCAGCAGGACCGCCGCGGCGTTGTTGTTGACCACCACCGCCGCCGCGGCCCCCGTGACGTGGGTCAGGAGCCGGGCGGCGTGGACGTGGCGGGCGCCGCGTCCGCCCGCCGTCAGGTCGTACTCCAGGTTCGTGTAGCCGGCGGCCAGTCGTGCGACCCGCGCCGCCGCCGCCGCGGCCATCGGGGCCCGGCCGAGGTTGGTGTGCACGACGACCCCGGTGGCGTTGATGACGGACTCGAGGGACGGCTCGAGTCGGGCCGCGAGATCCGCCGCCGCCCGCCGTTCGACGAGCGCCGCCGCCTGCTCGCGGTCCTCGATGGAGGCCGCGCTGCCGCCGGCCAGATCCTGCCGCACGCGGCTGCTGGCCGTGCGCAACGCGGACAGCGCCGCCGCGCTTCCGTACTCGGTCTCGAGGGCGCGGACGCCTGGCCGCCGGCGGAGGCTGTCGATGGACGGCAGGATGCGGGGCGTCGTCATGAAGCGGCCGCGCCGGGGCGGACCGGTGTCTTGCCGCTCCGCCGGCGTCCGGATGCCGCCGAGGCGCGGGGTTCCGGCAAGGGCGGTTTTGACCGGATTCTCCGAGGCAGTTTACCATCGGCCCGGCGGTTCGCGGCGGTTCGCCGTCCGCGGTCCGGGAACGCGGTCGACGCGGTGGGAGAATCGGAAGAGCGGGGGGAGGGGCCCGGACGGGGTGCGCCCGGGCCTGAACGCGGGGAGCTACTCGCTTCGGGTCACGCTGCCGGCCTGCGGACCCTTGGGTCCGTCGACGATCTCGAACTCCACGGCCTGGCCTTCTTCGAGTGTCCGGAAACCGTTGCCCTGAATCGCCGAGAAGTGCACGAAGACATCGCTTCCGCCTTCACGCTCGATGAATCCGTACCCCTTGGCGTTGCTGAACCATTTGACCTTGCCTGTGATGCGCATCGTGCTTCCTCAGTTTGCATGGGGGGACGGTCGGACACCCCCCCGGCTTCCGAACCCATGAGGGCCTTCGCGGCCATGGGCGCAAAAAAAAGACCGCCGAAGCGGTCTTCGGGTCGAACCCCTGTGCGAAATTCGGGTCTGACCCAGGTACTGAAAGCCATCGTAGTTAGCCCGTTCGGCGTTGTCAAGGCGGGGCGCCGGCCGGGGAGCGCGGCGGCGCACCGGGGCCGGCGCGGGGCGCCGGTCGGGCGAAGCGTGACCCGCAGGGATCCCGGTCGTGGGCGGCGGGGGAGCGACGCGGCTCCCCGGGAACGACGCCGCGGTCGCGGCGCCGCCGTCGGCGGGGCGGGGCGGCGTCCGGCGCCGCGAACGGTCCCGGAGAGGAGTGCGATTTGTTGAAGCGCGCGCTTTTGAGCGTATCCGACAAGACCGGCATCGTCGATTTCGCCCGCGGTCTGGCCGTCCGCGGCTTCGAGATCGTGTCCACCGGCGGCACCGCGCGCGCGCTGGCGGAGGCCGGGCTGGCCGTCGTCCCCGTGTCGTCGGTGACCGGTTTCCCCGAGATGATGGACGGCCGGGTCAAGACCCTGCATCCCGCCGTTCACGCCGGCATTCTCGCGCGCCGCGACCGGCCCGGCGACTTGCGGGCGATCGAGACGCTGGGCATCCGGCCCGTCGACGTCGTGGCCGTCAACCTCTATCCGTTCGCCCGGGCCGCCGCGGATCCGGACGCCGGCGTCGAGTCGCTCGTCGAGGAGATCGACGTCGGCGGGCCGACGCTGGTGCGCGCGGCGGCGAAGAACTTCCGCGACGTGGTGGTGGTGGTCGATCCGCGGGACTATCCCGAGACCCTGGAGGCGTTGCCGCGGCCGGGCCTGGACCTCCGGTTGTCGCTGGCCCGAAAGGCGTTCGCGCACACCGCCTCGTACGACGACGTCATCGCCTCCACGCTGGCCGCCGTCGAGGTTGCGGCCGGCCGCCCGACCCGAGGCGCGGCGCCCCCGGAGGAGGTCGCTCCGCCCGCCCTGGTGGTGCGGGCGGAGCGCCGGCGGGATCTCCGTTACGGAGAGAACCCGCACCAGGAGGCGGCGCTCTATGCGACCGGCGGCGTCGGGTTCGGCGGCGCGCGCGTGGTGCAGGGGAAGCCCCTGTCGTTCACCAACCTGCTGGATCTCGATGCGGCGGCGCGGCTGATGCTGGAGTTCGACGAGCCGGCCGCGGTGGTGGTGAAGCACACGAACCCGTGCGGGTTGGCGACCGCCGCCGCGCTGTGCGACGCCTACGTGGCGGCGCGGGAGGTCGACCCGCGGTCCGCGTTCGGCGGGATCGTCGGGTTGAACCGGTGCGTCGACCGGGCGGCGGCGGAAGCGATCACCTCCACCTTCATCGAGGCGGTGGTGGCGCCGGATGCGGACGACGAGGCGCGCGCGGTCTTCGCGGGGAAGAAGAACCTGCGGGTAGTGCTCGCCGATTGTTCCTCGTCCCCGGGGGACGTTCGGCTCGATCGCGACGTCCGATCCGTTCTCGGCGCCATCCTCGTCCAGGGCCGCGACCGCGTGACCGAGGCGTCGGGGTCGTGGGGCCCGGAGAAGGCGGCGCGGCCGGAGTCGGGCCTTCGCGTCGTCACGCGGCGGCCGCCGACCGACGCGGAGTGGGCGGCCCTGCGGCTGGCCTGGCGGGTCTCGGCCCACGTGAAGTCCAACGCGGTGGTGTTCGCGCGGGCGGATCGGCTGGCCGCGATCGGCGCCGGGCAGATGAGCCGCGTCGATGCGGTGAACGTGGCGGTGATGAAGGCGGCGGCGGGGCTGTCCGGCACGGCGGCCGCCTCCGACGCGTTCTTCCCGTTCCGTGACGGCCTCGACGCCATCGCCGCCGCCGGCGCGACCGCGGTGGCGCAGCCCGGCGGCTCGGTGCGGGACGACGAGGTCGTCGCCGCCGCCGACGACCACGGGCTCGCCATGGTGTTCACGGGGCGGAGACACTTCCGGCACTGACGGCGGGGGCCGGAGCGGATGATCCGGCCTCCGCCGTCCGCGCCCGGCTACGGCGCCGGGTCCCGGCCGCTGCCCGCGCCGGAAGCGGCGGGCGCCGGACCGCGGGCCGCAACCCGCGGCAAGGCAAGGAGGACGAGCAGCAGCATCAGGAACTCCGAGTCCCCGAAGTTGTATTCGAACAGGCCGCCGGCGAGCATGCCCGCCATTCCCGCGAGACCCGCCGCGGCCAGGGGGCGGGCATCGTCGTCGCCGAGCTGGCGGAACAGATGGCGAACGGCCGCCACCACGAAGACGCACCAGATGGCGAGCGCCGGCAGCCCTCGTTCGGCCGCGATCTGCACCGGCACGTTGTGCAGATGCGGGTTGTCGTCCTGCACCGCCCCGGCGTCGCGGTACCGCGGGTAGACCTCCTTCACCATGTCCGGACCCACCCCGGTCCAGGGGTGGTCGCCCACGATCCGCATCCCCGCCCGGGCCATCGCCAACCGGTCCCGCACCGTCGGATCCTGCGGATCGAAGGTCGAATGGATGCGGTTCGTGATCTGCGGAGGCGCGAGAGCCAGCACCAGCGCGGCGAGTACCGGCGCCACCGCGAGGAGCCGCAGGTCCTTCAGCAGGCACAGGACGGCGAGGGCGGCCCCGGCCCCGACCCAGTAGCTCCGGGTCAACGTCACCGCGAGCGCGACCAGCAGGGCGGGCATCACGAGTCCCGACCACAGGCGGCGGCGCCGGTCGAACAGGACGCGGGCCGCGGCGAGGGAGAGCGTCAGCACGAGCAGACCGGAATAGGTCATGTAGTGGCCCATGGTGCCGTCCGGCCGTTGCCCGAGATGGTCGTACTCGAGAATGCCGTACTGCACCACCCCCCACACGGCGGTGACGGCGCCCACGGTCACGATGACGGTCGCCAGGGTCTGAGCCCGCTCGCCCCGCGCGAGGCGGAAGACGATCGGCGCCACGACGAACAGCAGCACCTCGCGCGAGTCGACGAAACTGGCGACGGGGTCGAGAGAGAACGCGGCGGAGACGAGCGTCGCCGCGGCGTAGGCGAGCAGGGCGAGGAAGAACGGCGGCGCCGCCGGCCGGCCGCGCTCCGCCGCCAGCAACGCGATCCAGAGGCCGGCGGTGAAGGTCAGCAGGATGCCGGAAGCCGCGATCGATATCTGGAGGGCGGCGACGAAGCCGAGGAGCGCCGCGAAGGCCGCGGTTTCCAGTCCGGCCACTCTGGAGGCGGTCATTCGGCTGTTTCGGGCGGTTCCTCGATGGTCGCCTCGTCGACGAGCATGACCGGTATGTCGTCCGTGACCGGATAGACGCGACGACAGGTCCCGCACTTCAGGCCGGCGCCGCCGCGCACCGGCGCCACGGGCGTCCTGCACTTCGGACAGGCCAGGATCTCGAGCAGCTCCGCGTCGACCACCATCTCCGCATCCTCCCCCCGGGAACGATTCAGACTATACCAGACCGCCACGGGCCGCGCCGGCCCCCGGGGAGCGTGGAAGGGCCACGCAAGACTCGCGCGGACACCTCATGCGCACGCCGGCCCCGGGGAGCGCGGAGGGCCCCTCGGACACCCGCGGACCGAACCGGGTTGTTCGCGGTCGTGCCGTTGTGGAACAATGCGAGCGCCATGCGGTTTCCAATCAGCGCTCCGTTCGTCGTCGTGGGCATGATGGCGGCAGGCGCCATCGCCCGAGCCCAGGCGCCGGCGTCCGGGTCCCCGGGCCTCGACGACCGCGCCGCCGCGTACCACGCGTTCATGCTGGGCCGGTCGCTGGACCGGGCGGGCGAGATCGAGGCGGCGGCCGAGGCCTACCGGCGCGCGGCCGAGCTCGACCCGGCGTCATCGGGAATCTGGGCCGAGCTGGCCGACCTTTACGCGCGCGGCAATCGACCCGACGAAGCGATTGCGGCGGGGAACGAGGCGCTGGATCGCGACCCCGACGACCGCGGCGCCCATCGCATCCTGGGCCTCGTCCACGCGGCCCGCGCGCAATCGCGGGAGGTCCCGGCGCCGTCCGACGTCGACCTCGCCATCGATCACCTGGAGCAGGCCCGCAGTCCGCGGTCGCCCGACGTGCTGGCGTCCATCACCCTGGGGCGGCTCTACCTGGCGACCGGACAGCCGGCGTCGGCGGTCGAGGTGCTGACCGTGATGCTCGACCTGGAGCCGCAGTTCACCGATGCGCGGGTGTTGCTGGCTCGCGCCCACGAGGCGCTCGATCAATGGGAGGAGGCCGCGGCCGCCTATGCGCGTGCGGTGCAGTACCGTCCCCAACGGGCCCGGTACCGGCGGCGGCTCGCCAACGCGCTCGCGAACGCGGGGCAGACCGGCCGGGCCATCGACGTGCTGCAAGACCTCGTGCGGTTGCGGCCGGACGACGCCGACGGCTGGTATCGGCTCGCCGACCTGGAGTTGGACGCCGGCGACTACGCCGCGGCCGAGACCGCGGCCCGGCGGGTGGTCGAGCTGGAGCCGAGCGGTCTGCGGGGCGCCTACGCGCTGTCCCGGGCGCTCGACGCCACGCGCCGGTATCGGGAGATGGCCGAGGTCCTGGCGCCGATGGTGGAGCGCGCGCGGGCCAGCGGCGTCGACCCCCGCCAGGTGGCCGGTCTCCTGCAGCGGTTGGGCGCCGCGCAGCACCGCCTGGGCGATTTCGAGGCCGCGGTCGGCGCGCTGACCGCGGCGCTCGATCTGGTGCCGTCCCACTTCGGATTGCAGGCGCAGCTCGCGGAGGTCTATCTCGATGCGGACCGTCTCGACGAGGCGGGCGATCTGGTGGCCGACGTCCGGCGGTCCCGGCCGGACGATCTCGACCTGCTCCGGCTCGATGCCCGGGTGCTGTCCGCCCGCGGCGCCGTCGGCGAGGCCGCCGCGGTGCTCGAGGGCGCCCGCGCCCGCTACGAGGACGAGCCGCTTGCGCACGTCGCGCTGGCCCTGCTCTACAGCGACCACGACCGGGTCGACGAGGCCGTCGGCGTCCTGCGGGCGGCCGAGGCGCGGTTCCCCGGCGACACCCTGATCGTGTTCCAGCTCGGCGCCGCGTTCGAGCGCGGCGGGCGATACCGGGAGGCGGAGGGCGCGTTCCGGCGCGTCCTGGAGCAGGACCCGGACGATGCCCGGACACTCAACTATCTCGGGTACATGCTGGCGGAGCGCGGCGAACGGCTCGACGAATCGGTCGAGCTCATCCGACGCGCCCTGGAGTTCGACCCCCACAACGGGGCCTATCTGGACAGCCTTGGGTGGGCCTACTTCAAGCAGGACGAGCTGGAGCTGGCCGAAACGCCCCTGCGCGCCGCGAGCGATCAGATGCCCCGGAACTCGGTGGTGCAGGACCACATGGGCGACCTGCACTTCCGCTTCGAGCGCTACGCGGAGGCCATCGAGGCCTGGGAACGCGCTCTCGCCGGCGACGGCGAGGAGATCGACGCCGCGGCGGTGGAGGCCAAGATTCGCGACGCGCGCGCCCGGCTGAACGGGAGGCGGTAGAAGGCGGGCCGCGGGCGAACCATGAGCGGTCTTCGTGTGCCGTGGATCGGTTTCGCCGCCGTCCTGGCCGCCGGGTGCGGGTCGGCGCGTCTGGTCCTCCCGGACGGTCCCGGCGCGCCCTATCCCGAGTTCGAACGTGTCTTCGACGCCGTGGTCTCGGAGTGCCGCGGCGTCAGGTCGGTCGAGACGATGATCGCGCTCAACGGGCGTGGGGGGGGGACCAGGCTCCGGGGGCGGGTGAGGGCCGGTCTGGCCGCGCCGGGGTCGATGCGGCTGGAGGGACTGGCTCCGTTCGGTGCGCCGGTGTTCTATCTGGTGGCTTCGCCGGCGGAGGCCACGTTGTGGTTGACCCGGGAGGCGCGCGTGGTGACCGGGGCGCCGGCCCCCGAGCTGTTCGCGAGCCTGACCGGCATCCCGTTCGGGGCGGACGACCTGCGGGCGGTGCTGACGGGCTGTCTGGTGCCTGATCCTCGGCCGATCGCGGGGCGGCGTTACGGCGACTGGATCGCGGTGGATCTGGCGGAGGGCGCGGTCGCCTGGCTGCGTCGGACCGGCGGCCGGCACCGGCTCGTCGCGGGAACGCGGAACCGGCTGACCATCGAGTACGGCGAGTTCCTCCGCGGTCTGCCTCGGCTCGTGCGCGTCGTGTCCGAGGCCCCGGCCAGCGGCGAGCCGCTCACCGATCTGACCGCCCGCCTCTCCCAGGTCAGCCTCAACGTCGCCCTCGTCTCCGAGGCGTTCTCGCTCGCGGTTCCCGCCGACGTGCGGCCGGCGACCCTGGAAGAACTGCGGGGGGCGGGTCCGCTGGAGGTCCCCGTCGATCCGACATGAGGGGGCCGCCGGGGTCCGGACCCCTCCGGCGGGTGACCGTACGGGCGCACGCCAAGATCAATCTGGATCTGCGGGTCGGCGGTCGGCGCCCCGACGGCTTCCACGACTTGCGGACCATCTTGCAATCCGTCGAACTGCACGACACGTTGACGTTGCGGGCCGTCGAGGGCCCGTGCCGCATTCGCTGTTCCACGATCGGGGTGCCGCCGGGAGAGGACAACCTGGTGCACCGCGCCGCCCGGCGCCTGTGGGCCGAGTTGGGAGGGCGCGGCGAGATGGGGGGCGTTGCGGTGACCATTCGGAAGCGGATCCCGGTCGCGGCGGGGCTGGGGGGCGGCACCGCCGACGCGGTGGCCGCGCTCCGGGGCCTGTGCCGCCTGTGGGGGCGCACGCCGTCCGCGGTCCGGCTCCACGCTCTGGCCGCCGCCGTCGGAGCCGACGGTCCGTTCTTTCTGGCCGGCGGCGCGGTGCTCGGAGTGGGGCGCGGCGACGAGATATATCCGCTCGCCGAGCTCCCGCGGCGGTACTGGGTGGCGGTGGCGGTTCCCCCGTACGGCGTTTCTACGGCCGCCGCGTACGGCTGGCTCGATGACGACCGGGCGTCCGGCGACGGGAGCCGGCCGGCCGGGGCGGCCTCGCCGCCGGCGCCGTTCGCGGGAGCGGCTTTCATGCTCGGCGATCTGCGCAACGACCTGGAGGGTCCGGTGGTGCGGCGTCGGGCCGGGGTCGGCGAGGCGGCCGGGCTGCTGTCGGACGCGGGAGCCTGCCGGGCCGGCATGACGGGGAGCGGCTCCGCGGTGTTCGGTCTCTTCGAGCGCCGGAGAGCGGCGGTCAGCGCGGTTCGGGAACTGCGGACGCTCGGGGAGGAGTGGACCGGGTGGGTCACGAGGACGATGGACCGGACCCGGCTGGCGCGGCGATTCTGGGTGTGACCGCGGGCGGTCGAGCACCGTTCCGCCTTCCCCGGCGGCGTCCGCGGCCCCGCCGTCCGGCCGCGCGGGGCGGTTGGTCCCGCCCTTTACGCCTTCCCCGCCCGGCGACGGTCGGGTGCGCGTCAGATTCGGGATGACCTGTCAGGCAGTGCTGGCGGCTCGTGCTCCTTGATGGGTTCGGATCAGCCGAGTACAATGACCGGTTCGCAGTGGTCGGCGGGAACGTTGCGCGCGGGACGGCCTGCGCTTTGATGGGGCGTGGCCAAGCGGTAAGGCGCGGGACTTTGGATCCCGTATTCGAAGGTTCGAATCCTTCCGCCCCAGCCATACCGTCCCGCCCTGAAGCGGGCCGCCGGGCCGCGTCGAATCGACGGCGATGCTGAACGGGCAGCTCAAGCTCTTCGCGGGCAGCGCGCATCCGGGGTTGGCGCAGGAGATCGCCGACTATCTCGGTACGCCGCTCGGCCGCGCGAACCTGAGGCGGTTCGCGGACACGGAAGTCTCGTTCCGGATCGACGAGAACATCCGCGGCGCCGACGTGTTCATCCTGCAGCCGACGTGCGCGCCGGTGGATTCGCACCTCGTCGAGTTGTGCGTCATGATCGACGCCTTTCGGCGGTCCTCCGCGGCTCGCATCACCGCCGTGATGCCGTATTACGGCTACGCCCGGCAGGATCGGAAGGACAAGCCGCGGGTCCCGATCTCGGCGAAGCTGGTGGCGAATCTGCTGTGTGCGGCCGGCGCCAATCGCGTTCTCACCATGGACCTGCACAAGGCGCAGATCCAGGGGTTCTTCGACATTCCGGTGGATCACCTGTTCGCCGCCCCCGTGTTCATCCAGCATCTGTCCGGGTATCAGGATTCGGGGCTGGTGTTCGTTTCTCCGGATGCCGGCGGCGTCGAGCGGGCGCGGGCCTACGCCAAGCGGCTCGGCGCGGATCTGGCCATCATCGACAAGCGTCGTTCCGAGGACGGCCGGGCCGAGGTGATGCACGTGGTGGGCGACGTGCGGGATCGCGTGTGCATCATCCAGGACGACATCGTCGACACCGCGGGCACGCTGGTCCAGAGCGCGAGCGCGTTGCGGGAGAACGGGGCCGCGCGGGTGATGGCGTGCGCGGTGCACGGCGTGCTGTCGGGGCCCGCCCTCGAGCGGATCGAGGGGTCGGCGCTCGAGAAGGTGGTGGTGACGAACACGATTCCGCCCCGCCCGGAGATCGCCGGGTCCGACAAGGTCGAGATACTGTCCGTCGCCCTCTTGCTGGGGAAGGCGATTCAGAGCATTCACCAGGAGACGTCCGTGTCGTCGCTGTTCGTCTAGGCGGGGCGGGTCGGCTCGTTGCCAGCAGGTCCAGTCATGGAAACCACGTTGAGCGCAGAGGTTCGGTCCGGACGCGGGAAGGGCGTGGCCCGCCGGCTTCGCCGCGGCGGCCGCATTCCCGCCGTCGTCTATGGCGAAGGAGGGGCGGGGGCCGCCGCGTCCGGCGCCGTCGCCGTCAGCGTCGAGCCCGACGCGGTGTGGCGCGTGCTCCACTCGGAAGCCGGCGCCAATACGCTGATTGGTCTCGCCATCGGCGGGGCGGGATCGAGCAAGGTGCTGATCAAGGACTATCAGATCGACCCCGTCTCGCACCGGCTTCTTCACGTCGACTTCTACCGCGTGGCCATGGACCGGGTCGTCACCGTCACGGTGCGAATCGATCTGACGGGGGAGGCGGAAGGGGTCAAGGTGCAGGGCGGCCTGATCGATTTCGTGCAGCGAGAGGTCGCTGTCGCCTGCCTGCCGTCCGAGATCCCCGAGCACATCGAGGTCGACGTCTCGTCGTTGAAGATCGGCCAGGGCATACGTCTCAAGGACCTCCTCGGGGGAGCGTCGTGGCAGCCGGTGAGCGATCCGGAGACGCTCATCGCGCACGTCATCGCGCCGCGGCTCGAGGCGGAGGCGGAGACCGACGAGGCGGAGGCGGAGGCCGATTCGGCCGCGGACGAGGCCGGAGGCAAGGCGGAGGGGTGACGTTCCGGCGGGAGCCGGGGCGGCCGGCCGGCGCCCGGCCCCCGCGGGCAGGACCGTGAAGCTGATCGTGGGGCTCGGCAATCCGGGCGAGGAGTACCGGGGGACCAGACACAACGTCGGCTTCGAGGTCGTCGAGGAGACGGCGGCACGGTGGGATCTCGCGTTTCGGTCCGCTCCCGCCGACGCCCTCCTCGCCAGGTCGCCGTCGGCGCCGGGGGCGCGCGGCCCGGTGCTGCTGGCGAAGCCGCTGACCTACATGAACCGCAGCGGGTTCGCCGTCGGCGCCCTGCTGCATTACTACCGCGTCGAGCTCGACGATCTGCTGGTGGTGACCGAGGACGTGAATCTGCCCCTGGGGCGCTTGCGGGCGCGCCGGCGGGGGTCGTCCGGGGGACACAACGGCCTGCGTTCGATCATCGACCTGGTCGCCGGAGAGGGGTTCTCGCGCCTGCGCGTCGGCGTGGGGCGCGGCGACCCGCGGCAGAAGCTGTCGGGGCGCGTCCTGTCGCGCTTCGCCCGCACCGAGCGGTCCGCGATGGACGACGTGGTGCGTCGCGCCGCCGACGCGGTGGAGCTGTTCGTCGAGGCCGGCATCGGCCCGGTCATGAACACGTTCAATCGGCGGGAAGCCGAGAGAGGCGGCGAGCAGGATCCGGCGTCCGGCGCCGGTCCGTAATTGACGTGGATTCTCCGGTCCGTTACCCTCGTGGAGAGGGAGGCGCGCTTTCGCGCGGCCTCGTTCACTCCTTGCCACCCCGGGTGGCCGTCAGTCCAGAAGGAGCCGCATGCCCAACGACAGACAGTACGAATTCGTGTACGTCCTCGCGCCCACCGTGACCAACGCCGGGGTGGACGCCCTCCAGCGCGAGATCGAAGAGCGCATTCGCCAGTTCGACGGGGCCGTGGAGAACACCGACGTGTGGGGGCGCCGCAAGCTCGCGTACCCGATCGGCAATTTCACGGAGGGAATCTACGTCGTTCAGCTCATCCGCGGGCCCGGGACCCTGGTGACCGAGCTCGAACGCCGGATGCGCGTGCGCGACGACGTCCTGCGGTATCTCACCGTGCGTGTCGACGACGATCTGCGCAAGGCGCAACGGGCGGCCGAGAAGCGGAAGGCGGATGCCGAGCGGAGGCGCGCGGCCCGCGGGCCGCGGGGCGAGCCGGCGCCGGCGGCCGAACCCGCCGGCGAGGCGCCCGCGGATGGCCCGCCGCCGCCGGAGGTGACGCCTCCGCCCGCGGCGGCGGCGCCGCCCTCTGCGCCGGAGGAAGCGCCGGCGCGGGCCGAGTCGGCGCCGGCGGAGGAGACGCCGTCCGTCTCCGGGGAGGCAGCGGCGGAGGGAGCGCCGGCGGCGGAGGGAGCGCCGGCGGCGGAGGGAGCGCCGGCGGTGGAGGGAGCGCCGGCGGCGGAGGGAGCGCCGGCGGTGGAGGGGGACGAACCGGCCGGCGCCTGACGGCCTGGCCGTGTGCCACGGTCCCCGCCGCGTTCGGCGCGGGACGTTCGGAGGTGAACCATGAAGAGCGAACGCGGCGGCGCCGCCCGCAAGCCCAAGTTCGACCGGCCGCGGCGCGGCATGTTCCGCCGAAAGCGGGTCTGCCGCTTCTGCGTCGACAAGGTCCCGTACATCGACTACAAGGACGTCCGGATGCTGATCGCGAGCATTCCCGAACGGGGGAAGATACAGCCTCGACGCCTGTCGGGAACCTGCGCGCCGTGCCAGCGCAAGCTGCAGACGGCGATCAAGCGCGCGCGGCAACTGGCTCTGATCCCGTACGTGACCGACTAGATCCCGTGGTGACGACATGTCCGTTCAGGTCATTCTCAGAGAACCGGTGGACCATCTCGGGCGCCGCGGGGACGTAGTGAAGGTCGCCGACGGATACGCCCGCAACTATCTCCTGCCGCGCCGGTTGGCCCTGCCGGTGACCGAGGCCAACCGCCGGCAGGTCGAGCGCGAGCGGGTCGTCGCGGATGCGCGTGACGCGGCCGAGAAGGAGAGCGCGGAAGCGTTCGCCGAGCGTTTGAGCCAGGTCGTCTGCGTCGTCGAGCGGCGGGTCGGGGAGACCGAGACCCTGTACGGTTCGGTCACCGCGGCCGACGTCGCCGCCGCGCTGCTCGATCGATCGTTCGAGGTCGACCGGCGCAAGATTCAGCTCGCGGAGCCGCTGAAGAAGCTCGGCGAACACCGGGTGGCCGTCAAGGTGCACCGCGAGGTCACGGCCGAGGTCACGGTCCGTATCGTGAAGGAAGGGGCCGAGGCGGACGGAGAGGAGGCCCCTGACGGCGGCGCGGCGCCGGCCGCGGAGCCGCCGGCCGCTTCCGCAGGGTAATGGCCGACGTCGTCTCCTTCCCTTCCGAACGATCGCTGCCCCACAACCTCGAGGCGGAGCGCTGCGTCCTCGGCGCGGTCCTGATTCACAACGACGCGTTCAACCAGGCGGCCGAGCTGATCGACGCCGACGACTTCTTCCGCGACGCCCACCGCCGGGTCTTCGACAAGATGGTCGACCTGAACGAGCGGGGCGAGGTGATCGATCTCGTCACCCTCAAGGACGCGCTCCAGCGGTCGGGCGATCTCGAGGGCGTCGGCGGGCCGGCCTACATCGCCGGGCTCGTCGACGGGGTTCCCCGTTCCACGCACGTGGAGTACTACGCCCACATCGTCAAGGAGAAGTCGACGCGCCGGAAGATCATCTTCGCCGCGAACGAGATCCTCGAGACGGCCTACGTCGGCGAAGGGGGGGCCGACACCGTTCTCGACAAGGCGGAACAGGCGATCTTCGCCATCGCCGACGACAGCGTCCATACCGGATTCGTCGCCCTCCACGACCTCGTCGAGGCCAGCCACACGAACCTCGACAAGCTGCAGGCGGGCGAGGGCCTCGTCACCGGCGTGCCGAGCGGGTTCGTCGATCTGGACCGGCTGACCCGGGGGTTCCAGCCGGCGGACCTGGTGCTCGTCGCGGCGCGGCCGTCCATGGGCAAGACCGCCCTCGTGCTCAACGTCGCGCAACATCTCGGCGTGAGCACCGACATGACGGTCGGCGTCTTCAGCTTGGAGATGTCAAAAGAACAATTGTTCATGCGGATGCTGACGACCGAGGCCGCGGTCGATTCGCACAAGTTCCGCGGCGGATTCCTCGGCCAGCGCGACTACGACGCCCTCGCCGCGGCGCTCACCCGGCTCGACGGCGCCAAGGTGTTCATCGACGACAGTCCTTCCATCGGGGTGCTCGAGATGCGGGCGAAGGCCCGCCGGCTGAAGGCCGAGCACGGGCTGCATCTCGTGGTGATCGACTACCTGCAGCTCATGACCGGCCGCGGCCGCTTCGACAACCGTACGCAGGAGCTGGCGTCCATCTCGCGGTCGCTGAAGGGCCTGGCCAAGGAGCTGGACGTGCCGGTGCTGGCCCTGTCGCAGTTGAGCCGCGCCCCCGAGAGCCGGGCCGACCGGCGCCCCCAGCTTTCCGATCTGCGGGAGTCGGGCGCCCTGGAGCAGGACGCCGATCTGGTGCTGTTCATCTTCCGGGAGGAGCAGTACGACCCGAGCCCGGAGAACGAGAACCTCGCCGAGATCATCATCGGCAAGCAGCGGAACGGGCCGACGGGCAAAGTCAGGCTCGCGTTCCTGAAGCAGTGCACGAAGTTCGCCAATCTCGCGGATGATGCCTACGAATCCTGACCGCCCGTGGTGGAACCCCGCGCCGCATAGAGAGCGGGGACTTTCACCACCGGCTGCCCGTCGCCGGGCGGCGCTCCGCACGTCCCGTCACTCCGGCGGCGCGCGCGGCGGAGCCGTCCGCGGTCGAACGCCGCGCCCGCGTTGCCGGCCCCCGGGGTAGGCCACGGTGTCCGGTCCCGACGGGAAGCCGGTCCCGCCCGCCGTCCGGCCGACGTTCGCCGAGATCGATCTGGACGCGGTGCGGGCCAACTACGCGGCGGTGGCCCGTCACGTGGACGGCCCGGGAGCGCCGCGGGTGATCGCCGTCGTGAAGGCGAACGCCTACGGCCACGGGGCGGTTCCGGTGGCGCGGGCCCTGGAGACGGCGGGCGCCGGCATGCTGGCCTGCGCGGACATCGAAGAGGCGGTGACGCTGCGCGGCGGCGGGGTCCGCGCGCCCATCCTCGTCTTCGGCGCTCTCGGCGTCAGCGATCTCGACGGCGTGTTCACCCACCGGCTGACCCCGACCGTGTCGTCGCCGTTCGCCGCCCGCGCGCTGGGCGATGCCGCGGCCCGGCGCGGCGCGACGGTGGCGTGCCACCTGAAGATCGACACCGGCATGAACCGGCTCGGCTTTCGCTTCGACAACCTGCGGCACACCATCCCCGACGTACTGGGCCGGCCGGGGATCGAGATCGCGGCGGCGTACACGCACTTCGCCACCGCCGACGACGCGGCGCACCCCCTTTTCGAGCTGCAGCGGGCGCGCTTCGACGAGTCGTTGCGCTGTCTGGCCGGGCTCGGGGTCCGGCCGGCGTTGAGACATGCGGCGAACAGCGCCGCCCTGCTGCGGGACCGGAAGACGTGGTACGAGGCGGTGCGGCCGGGCCTGCTGCTCTACGGCCTGATTCCGGCCGGCGTCGGGGCGTCCCTGCCGGTGGCGCCGGTCATGACCATGCGCAGCCGGGTAGTCGCCGTCAAGGGGATGCGGGTCGGCGAGACCACCGGCTACGGCGCCCGCGCCCCGATCGATCGCCCGGCGACCATCGCGGTGGTGCCGGCCGGCTACGCGGACGGACTCGACGTGCGCATGGCGGGGCGCGGCTGGGTGCTCGTGCGCGGCCGGCGGGCGCCGGTCGTCGGCGCCGTGTCGATGGACTCCATCACCGTCGACGTGACCGGTCTCGACGTCGTTCCCGGGGACGAGGTCGTGCTGGTGGGCGCGCAATCGGGGGCGCGCATCGACGCCGGCGAGATCGCCGCGGCGTTGGGCACCGTACCGCATGAGATCCTGTGCCGGACCGGGAGCCGGATAGTCCGCGCCTACGCCGGCCGTCCGGACCGTCCCTCGATCGTTGGAGACGCACGCGCGCCGTTCCCGTGAAGTCACCCGACACGGTCTTCGTTTGCCAGTCGTGCGGCGCCCAGGCGCGAAAATGGCTGGGACGATGTCCCGACTGCGGCGCATGGAACGCGCTGGTGGAGGAGCCGGCCGCGAGGCCGGGCCCCGCTTCCGGTTCGAGGCCGGTCCTCCCCGGCGGGAAAGCGCAGCTCTTCAACGACATCGAGACGACGGACGCGGAGCGCGTTTCGACCGGGGTGAGCGAGCTCGACCGGGTGCTGGGCGGAGGGCTCGTGCCGGGGTCGCTCGTCCTGCTGGGGGGCGAGCCCGGCATCGGGAAGTCGACGCTGCTGCTGCAGGCGGCGGCGCAGGTCGCGGCCGCCGGCCGGACCGTCCTCTACTGTTCGGCCGAGGAGTCTCCGCACCAGGTGCGCCGGCGCGGAGAGCGCCTCGGGCTGTCGCCGCCGCGGCTGCACGTGCTGGCGGAGACCTGCCTCGAGCGCGTGATCGACGAGGTGACGCGGCTGTCGCCGGACCTGGTGATCGTCGACTCGATTCAGACGGTGTTCTCGCTGAAGCTCGAATCCGCGCCGGGAACCGTCGGCCAGGTGCGCGATGCGGCCAACCATCTTCTTTCCGTGGCCAAGGGGCGCAACGTTCCGGTCCTCGTCGTCGGGCACGTGACGAAGGACGGAGGGCTCGCCGGTCCGAAGGTGCTCGAGCACGTCGTCGACACCGTGCTCCATTTCGAAGGCGACCGGTATCACGCCCACCGCATCGTTCGGGCGGTCAAGAATCGGTTCGGGGCGGTGAGCGAGGTCGGCGTGTTCGAGATGACCGCGGGCGGCCTGCGCGCGGTGGCGAACCCGTCGGAGCAGTTCCTGTCCGAGCGGAAGGCGGACGTGCCGGGGTCGGTGGTGCTGTGTTCCCTCGAGGGTTCGCGGCCCATTCTGGTCGAGGTGCAGGCGCTCGTCGGGGCCGGCGTCTACGGCAACGCGCAACGGGTGGCGAACGGCGTCGACCGCCAGCGGTTGTCGCTGCTGCTGACGGTGCTCGAGAAGCGCGCCGGTCTGTCGCTTGCGGGCGAGGACGTGTTCGTCAACGTGCCGGGGGGCATACCGGTGCGCGAACCGGCGGCCGATCTGGCGGTGGTCGCGGCGGTCGCATCGAGCCTGCGCAACCAACCCGTCCCGCCCGACGCCGCCCTGTTCGGCGAGGTCGGGCTGGCGGGAGAGATCCGGGGAGCGACCCAGCCCGGGCTGCGGGTGCGCGAGGCCGCGCAGATGGGGTTCACGCGCTGCTTCCTGCCGAGGGGCTGCCGCGACGACGGCATGTCCGCGCCGGGCTGCGAGTTGATTTCGGCCGACAGCGTCGGTCAGGCGCTGGAAGGGCTGTTCCCGTGACTGCCGGGCGTCGGCCGGGGTTCGTCTTCCGGGAGGACCCGTCTTCATGGTGACGGCGATCATCGCCGGCGGCGGGGCCGGGACGCGTCTGGGCGCGGGGCGTCCCAAGCAGTTGGTGCGTCTGGGCGGCGTCACCATCCTGCAGCGGGCGGTGGATGCGCTCGATCGGTGCGGCCGGATCGACGAAATCGTGCTCGTGCTGCCGCCGGCGCTGGCCGCGGGGGCGGCGCTGGTCGACACCCCGGGCGGCACGCCGCTGCGGGTCGTGGCCGGCGGCGCGCGGAGACAGGACTCGGTGGCGAGAGGATTCGCGGCGGCGGCGGCGAGCGACGTCGTCGTCGTGCACGACGCGGCCCGGCCCTTCTGTTCGTCCGATCTGATCGTGCGCACCATCGACGCCGCCCGCCGCCACGGCGCCGCGGTGGCCGCGCTCCCGGTGCAGGACACCCTCAAGCAGCGCTCGGTCGGGGCGGGCCGGTTCGTCGGCCGCACGCTGGCGCGCGACCGGATCGTGCAGGCGCAGACCCCGCAGGCGTTCCGCGCAGACGTTCTCGCCGAGGCGATTCGGTTGGGTCGGAGCGGCGTGGAGGCGACCGACGAGGCGGGGCTGGCCGAACGGGCCGGATATCGGGTGGCGCTCGTGGAGGGAGACCCGTGGAACGTCAAGATCACGACGGAGCGGGACCTCGCCGCCGCCCGGCGATTCGTGGAGGAGACCATGGCGACCGGTCGTGTCGGGCTCGGGTACGACCTGCATCGATTCACGGCGGGGGGGCCGCTTCGGCTCGGCGGCGTCCTGATTCCGCACGACCACGGGCTGGTCGGGCACTCCGACGCCGACGCGGTCTGCCACGCGGTGACCGATGCGATTCTCGGCGCGGCGTCGGCGGGCGACGTCGGCCGCCACTTTCCGGACACCGATCCGCGGTGGAAGGGAGCCTCGAGCCTGGCGTTGCTGCAGGCGGCGGTGGGTCTGGCGCGCTCGCGCGGGTTCGTCGTCGTCAACCTGGACGTCGTCGTGGTGACGGAGCATCCCCGGATTGCTCCCCATGTCGAACGCATGCGGGCGGCGCTCGCGGCCGCCGTCGGCGTCGAGCCGGACGCGGTCGGCATCAAGGGCAAGACGAACGAGGGTGTCGGGGCGACGGGCCGCGGCGAGGCCCTCGAAGCGCACGCGGTCGCCCTGCTCGACGCCGCCCCGGCCCGAGCGGCGCGAAGGGACGGCGCCGCGGGAGGACCGGTCCGATCTCCCGGCGGGGACGAGGCGTCGTGATCGTCTACGGCATCAACCCGGTGCTGGAGGCGTTGCGGGCAGAGCGGGTTCGCGCCGTCCGTCTCGCCGCGGTCTCCCGCCGGACGGCCGAGATTCGGCGGCTGGCGCAGGAGAGCGGCGTACCGGTGGTCCGCGTCTCTCCGGCCGCGCTCGACCGGATGGCGGGAGGGGCGGCGCACCAGGGCGTGGCGGGGGTCGTCTCCCCGCCGGAACCGGTGACCCTGGATGCGCTGATCGGCGGTTTGCGCGATCCGGCGTTGTTGCTCGTGCTCGACGGGATCGAGGATCCCCGGAACCTCGGGGCGATCCTGCGCAGCGCCGAGGCGGCCGCGGTCGACGGCGTCATCCGGCAGACCCGGCGGGCGGCGCCGGTCGGACGGGTCGCGAAGTCGTCCGCCGGCGCGTCTTCCCACGTGCGGCTCCTGTCGGTGGTCAACGTCGCCCGGGCGGTGACCGCCCTGCAGGCCGCCGGGGTGTGGGCGGTGGGGCTCGAGGCGGGCGGAGACGACCTGTATCGAGACGTCGATCTGACCCTGCCGACCGCGTTCGTGCTCGGCAGCGAGGGGCGCGGGCTGCGGCGCCTCGTTCGCGATCGCTGCGACCGGGTGGCGTCGATCCCGATGCTCGGCCGGGTGAACAGCCTCAACGTCGCGGTGGCGGCGGGCATCGCCTTGTTCGAGGCGGTGCGCCAGCGCCGCGGCGGTCCCCCGCCGGTCAGGGGGGCTGGGAGGGCTTGACAGTCCGTGGAGGAACCCCGCGTCGCACCGCGAACGCGGGGCGCCAGCGAACGCCGGGGGCGCCGGCGGACGGAGAACGTCCGCCTTGACAGGGCTGCGTCTTGCGTCGAGCCGCCAGTCGTGCTAAGCTCTCCGTTTGGTCAGGCTGGCGTAGCTCAGTCCGGTAGAGCGGCTGATTTGTAATCAGCGGGTCGGGGGTTCGAATCCCTTCGCCAGCTCCAGCGGATTGTTTCCACGTGACAGGTGGGTCCGGGCGTCGGCGTGATCTCCCCGTTGGCGAGGTGGGCCGCGGCGCCGGTGTCCGTCCGCCGCGCTGCGCCGGCCTTGGGGCGCGTGTCGAGATTCCGGCTCCATCGTTGTGGAATACGGCGAGGTTGCGGAGCGGTCAAACGCAACAGACTGTAAATCTGTCGCCCCAGCGGCTTCGGAGGTTCGAATCCTCCCCTCGCCACCAGCCTCGTCCGGCCGCGCCCGGCTTGGCGAAGCGGTGCGCACGCCACGACGGGCGGGAGCCGCGAAGGCGGGAGTAACTCAGTGGTAGAGTCACAGCCTTCCAAGCTGTTGGTCGCGGGTTCGATCCCCGTCTCCCGCTCCAGTTCTGGCGTGTGCGGCAGCGCCGCCGGGAGGGCGGACGCGCCTCGGCGGCGCTCGGCGGCCAGGAATGCGCGCGGCCGTCCCGGTGCGGGGCGGCGGCCGTGTGACGACGGGCCGATGTAGCTCAGGAGGTAGAGCGCGTCCTTGGTAAGGACGAGGTCACCGGTTCGAGTCCGGTCATCGGCTCCAGCCTCCGTCGTGCGGAGTCGGAGCCCTGCCCCGCGGAAGCGCCGCGGCTCCGGGACGGGGGGCGGTCGGCGGTCGGAGCCGCCGGCGCCGATTGCGGGACTGGCGGGCGCGCACGGGGGACCGGGTCTTCCGGATTCCCCGGGGCCGGGAGGCCGGGCCGCGGGGCGGCGCAGGTCTGCCGGGGCGGTCGGAGCCGGCGCCGGGCTGGCGGGCGCCGGCGTGAACAGCGCAGGGTTTTCATTCGAGAGCGAGCGGACACATGGCGAAGGAAAGGTTCGACCGGTCGAAACCGCACGTGAACATCGGGACCATCGGTCACATCGACCACGGGAAGACGACGTTGACGGCGGCGATCACGTCCGTTCTGGCGAAGCACGATTCGAAGAACGTGGTTCGCTCGTTCGACTCGATCGACAACGCGCCGGAGGAACGTGAGCGGGGCATCACGATTGCGACGGCGCACGTGGAGTACACGACGGCGAACCGGCATTACGCGCACGTGGACTGTCCCGGGCACGCGGACTACATCAAGAACATGATCACGGGCGCGGCGCAGATGGACGGTGCGATCCTGGTGGTGGCGGCGACCGACGGGGTGATGCCGCAGACTCGTGAGCACATTCTTCTGGCGCGTCAGGTGGGCGTTCCGTCTCTGGTCGTGTTCATGAACAAGGTGGACATGGTGGACGACGAGGAGTTGCTGGATCTGGTGGAGCTGGAGGTCCGCGAGCTTCTGTCGTCGTATGAGTTTCCTGGCGACGATCTTCCGGTGGTGCGTGGTTCGGCGTTGAAGGCGCTTGAAGGGGATGCGTCGTATGCGTCGGGCATCGACGAGTTGATGGCGGCGGTGGACGACTACGTTCCGCTTCCCGTCCGTGACGTCGACAAGCCGTTCCTGATGCCGATCGAGGACGTGTTCTCGATATCGGGTCGGGGCACGGTGGTGACGGGCCGTGTGGACCGGGGCGTGGTGAAGGTGAGCGACGAGATCGAGATCGTGGGGTTCCAGGAGACGCAGAAGAAGGTGGTTACCGGTGTGGAGATGTTCCGCAAGCTCCTGGACGAGGGGGTTGCGGGGGACAACATCGGAGTTCTGCTCCGGGGTCTGGAGAAGGACGAGGTCGAGCGTGGTCAGGTGCTTGCGAAGCCGAAGTCGATCACTCCGCACACGAAGTTCAAGGGCGAGGTCTACGTGCTGACGAAGGACGAGGGAGGTCGTCACACGCCGTTCTTCAACGGCTATCGCCCGCAGTTCTACCTGCGTACGACGGACGTGACGGGTGTTGCGACGTTGCCGGACGGTGTGGAGATGGTGATGCCCGGCGACAACGTGGCGATGGAGGTGGAGTTGATCACGCCGGTGGCGCTGGAGAAGGGGCTGCGGTTCGCGATCCGTGAAGGCGGCCGGACGGTCGGGTCGGGGGCCATCACCGAGATCGTCGACTAGCCGGGCGTCTGCGCCGCGGGAACGGCGCGGACTCCAGGAGGGCGGGGCGGCGGAGCCGGCCGCGGGCCGCGGGGCGGCGCTTTCCGGGCTGGCCGCACCCCGTCTCCGAGGATTCGTGCTCCGGTCATGGAGTGGCTCAAGCCATGCGGGACATCATTTCGTTGGCGTGCACCGACTGCAAGCGCCGCAACTACAGCACGACCAAGAACAAGCGGAAGACGACGGGGCGGCTGGAGTTCAAGAAGTACTGCCGCTGGTGTCGCACGCACACCGTACACCGCGAGTCGAAGTAGCGGTGCGGGACCGCGCCGGATTTCGGGGACCGCGGGGATGCGGCCCGGACTTCGCGCCGGTTCGACGAGCGGCGGCGGTCGGCGAACGCGCGGCCGGTCCGCGAGAAGGCCGCGCCGCCCGCGGGCGGCGGGTTCCGGACCGGACGGCAGGAGCACAGGCCAGTAGCTCAATTGGCAGAGCACCGGTCTCCAAAACCGGGGGTTGGGGGTTCGATTCCCTCCTGGCCTGCCACCGGGTCTCGGTCGGGGGGGCCGGCGCGGGCGCCGTTCGCGCATGCAGGAAAGGATCGGGCGGTTCGTGAAGACAGCACGACTCGACAACGTCAGAGACTCGCCGATGCACGTCACCGGGTGGTTCGGGCGGGCTCGCGTCTTTCTCGCCCAGGTCAAGAACGAGATGGAGCGGGTGACGTGGCCGACCCGCAAGGAAGTCTACGCCACCACCCTGGTCGTCATCCTGACCTCGGTGTTCTTCGGAATCTATCTCTGGAGCATAGACCTGGTCCTGACCCGGATCGCCCGGTTCATCTTCGAAGCCTTCGGAGCGCAATGACCGACGTCAGCACCCGGCAGTGGTACATCGTCCACACCTACTCGGGGTTCGAGAAGAAGGTATCCGAGTCGCTCCGGCAACGGGTGAACGCCTACGGGCTGCAGTCCGAAATCGGCGACGTACTCATCCCGACCGAGGACGTGGTCGAGATGCGCGGGGGCAAGCGGGTCGTCAGCTCGAAGCGGTTCTTTCCCGGCTACATCCTGGTCGAGATGAACATGTCCGATCATGCGTGGCACGTGGTACGGAACACGCCGAAAGTCACCGGGTTCGTCGGCGCCGGCTCGAAGCCGACACCGCTGACGCAGGAGGAAGTGGACCAGATTCTGCATCAGATGACGGTCGCCGCGGAAAAGCCGAAACCGAAGTACACGTTCGAGAAGGGCGATCAGGTGCGCATCAACGAGGGGCCGTTCAACAGCTTCAACGGCGTCGTCGACGACGTCAACCTGGATCGGAACACGTTGAGGGTCCTGGTGACTATCTTCGGGCGGTCGACCCCGGTGGAGCTCGATTTCCTGCAGGTCGAGAAGCTCTAGCGGCGGGGGCGATTCGTGCGGACGCAGTGATCGGAGGTCGGGAGGGACATGGCGAAGAAAGTGATCGGGATGGTCAAGCTCCAGATCGCGGCCGGCAAGGCGACGCCGGCGCCCCCGGTCGGGACCGCTCTGGGGCCGCACGGCGTCAACATCATGGACTTCTGCAAGGCCTTCAACGCCAGAACCGCCAGCCAGGAAGGTCTCGTCATTCCGGCGGTGGTGACCATTTATGCCGACCGGACCCTCAGCTTCATCACGAAGACCCCCCCGGCCGCGGTGTTGCTCAAGCGGGCCGCCAACATCGCCAAGGGTTCTCCGGAACCGAATCGAAACAAGGTCGGCACCGTGACCGTTGCGCAGATCGAGGAAATCGCGAAGACCAAGATGCCCGACCTGAACGCCGGCGATCTGGCCGGAGCCGTGAAGGTGGTGTCGGGCACCGCCCGCTCGATGGGGATCGAGATCGCAGGCTAGGAGTCTGCGCCTCTCTTCCCGTTCCGCGGAGCGTTCCGGTCAGGGACTGGCGATTACGCGGTTGCCGGAGGAGTGAAGCAGAAGAGATGGCGAGAAAGAGCAGGAAGTTCAGGGCCGCGGCCGAGCAGGTGGATGATCGGCTGTACAGCCTCGCCGAGGCGATGCCGCTTCTCCAGAAGGTCCGTTACGCGGGCTTCGACGAGTCGGTCGAGGTCGCGGTCCGCCTGGGCGTGAATCCGAAGCACGCGGATCAGATGGTTCGCGGCACCGTCGTCCTGCCGCATGGACTGGGTCGGTCGAAGCGCGTGCTGGTGATTGCCGCCGGCGAGAAGCAGAAGGAAGCCGAGGAGGCGGGAGCGGACGTCGTCGGGGGCGAGGAGATGGTCGACCGCATCCAGGGCGGATGGCTGGAGTTCGATGCCGTCGTCGCCACTCCCGACATGATGCGGGTCGTCGGGAAGCTGGGCAAGGTGCTGGGACCGCGCGGGATGATGCCGAATCCGAAGACCGGAACGGTGACGTTCGAAGTGGCCCGGGCGGTGAAGGAAATCAAGGCCGGAAAGGTCAACTACCGTGTCGACAAGGCGGGCGTCGTGCACGCGCCGGTCGGTCGTTGTTCGTTCGCGGCCGGCGCCCTCGTCGAGAACGCCGAGGCGTTGATGGCCAGCGTCGTCCGCGCCAAGCCCGCGGCGGCGCGGGGCAAGTACGTTCGAAGCGTTACCGTGTCTTCGACCATGGGGCCCGGAGTCAGGGTCGACGCCGCGGGAGTCGATGCGCTGGTGCGTTGACGGCGGCCGTCGACGGCCGCCGTCATGTCGCGGCGGACGACCGCCGGCCGGGGTCGTCGGCGCGGTCCGCGGAGGCCGCCGGCGGCGTGGACGCCACGAGCGGCCCGTGGTGGAGCCCCGCGTCGGCGCCGTGCCCGAAGCGCCAGTGAACCGAGGCGCCCGCCTGACAGGGCGTGAAAAGGTCGCATATCGGGCATATCGCAACCGCGGACTGCAGGCAGTCCAACGAACAACGCGGTCAGGCGGGATGCATCGCCGCTCGCAATGCAGCGGGGACCTTCACCGCGGGCTGCTGGGATACAGGGACAGATGCCGGTCAGCAGAAGCGTGAAGAGTGAGCAGATCGGGGAGTTGAGCGACGCATTGGCCAGCGCCGAGAGCGTCGTCCTCCTCGACTTCAGCGGATTGGACGTGCCGGCGGTCACCGAGCTGCGGCGCCAGGTTCGCGCCGCGCGGGGTTGCTATCGCGTAGTCAAGAACACGCTGGCGCGGCGGGCCGTGGCCGGCACCGCCTTCGAACCGTTGCGGGACTCCTTCCGGGGGACCACCGCGGTCGCGTACACCGAGGATGACCCGGTGGGGTTGGCGAAGGCCCTCGTGACCTTCGCCAAGGCGACACCCGAACTCAAGGTGAAGACGGGCATGGTGTCGGGGCAGCGGATGGCTCCGGCCGAGGTCGAGAGCCTCGCGACCCTGCCCGGCCGGGAAGAGCTGCGGGCGACGCTGCTCGGGACGCTGCAGGCTCCCATGAATCAACTGGTCAGCGCGTTGAGCGCGGTCCCGCGTGACCTCGTCAGCGTGCTCGTCCAGGCGGAGAAGAAGCGAACGGAATCGGCGGAACAAGGATAGGTGGGCGGCGATGCGCCCGCCTTTCCGGGGTTCGGTGCGAGGAGCTGGTTATGGCCGAAGTGACGCAGGAACAGGTTGTCGAGTACATCAAGGGGATTTCGGTGCTGGAGCTGTCGCGGCTCGTCAAGACCCTCGAGGACGAGCTGGGGGTTTCCGCCGCGGCGGTGATGCCGGTCGCGGCGGCCGGCGCCGCGGTCCCGGGCGCGGCGGCCGAGGCGGTCGAGGAGCAGACCGAGTTCACGGTCATGCTCACGGAGGTCGGCGCCAAGAAGATCAACGTCATCAAGACCGTGCGCGAAGTGACCAGCCTGGGGCTCAAGGAAGCCAAGGACCTGGTCGAGAGCGCGCCGAAAGCCGTCAAGGAAGACATCCCCAAGGACGAAGCGGAAGCCATCGTGAAGAAGTTCGAGGACGTGGGGGCGAAGGCCGAGTTGAAGTAGCGCCTCGGCGCGGGCGGTGCTGCGTGCCGCCGCGCCGCGGTGGTTCCGGCCCCGGCCGCCCGCGGCGGTGCTCCGCGTTGCGGCGGGCGGCGGTGCGGGGGGGAGCGTCCGGCCGCGCCGGGCGGCGTGGGGGCGGAACGCCGCGGTTTCCGCGCCGGCCCGAGTCCGGACGCCGGGTCGGCGGCGCACCGGAAACCGTTCGAGCGCGCGGCGCACGACACCTGAATCATCCCGTCCTGGCCGCCAGTCCGAGGATGCAGAATGCAGAGTCAGCCCAGGAACGTCTACCGGGAGCGCATCGAGTTCTCCAAGATCCGGACCACGATCCCGATTCCCAACCTCATCGAGATCCAGAAGAAATCCTACGAGCGTTTCCTGCAGATGACCCGGCTCCCGTCGGAACGGGAAGACGCGGGATTGCAGTCGGTGTTCAAGTCGGTCTTTCCGATCAGCGACTTCAGGGAGAACTCGTCCCTGGAGTTCATCGAATACTCGATCGGCAACTGGGAATGCAAGTGCGGGCGGCTCTCCGGGTTGCACCATCTCCGGCAGCCCTGTTCGTCGTGCGACGCGACCCTGGTGGCCGAGCCCTACGGACAGCACGAGGTGCTGTGCCCCAAGTGCGGCGCCGCCAACAACGCCCGGGGCGTAGTGTGCGAAATCTGCGAGAACACCGTCACCCTGAAGCTCAAGTACGACGTCGAGGAATGCCAGGAACGCGATTCGACCTATGCGGTGCCGCTCAAGGTCACGATCCGGCTGGTGGTCTGGAACAAGGACCCGGACACCGGCGCCAAGACGATCCGGGACATCAAGGAGCAGGAGGTCTACTTCGGTGACGTGCCGCTCATGACCGACAACGGCACGTTCATCATCAACGGCACCGAGCGGGTCGTGGTCTCGCAGTTGCACCGGTCGCCCGGGGCGTTCTTCCACTCCGAGGACCGGCAGCTTCACGTGGCGCAGATCATCCCCTATCGCGGGTCCTGGGTCGAGTTCGAGTACGACGCCAAGAACCTCCTGTTCGTCCGCATCGATCGCAAGCGCAAGTTCCTCGCCACCGTCTTCCTGCGCGCCCTCGGCTTGCGCGGGGCGGACGAGATCATCAAGACCTTCCATGCCGTGGACCGGATCTCGTTGCGCGAGGGTGCGCCGCGGTGGGCGGTGAGCCGGAACCTCGTCGGCCGGCGCGCGGCGGTCGACGTGGAGATCGACGGCGCCCGCCGGGTCGGCGCCGGCAAGAAGATCAGCGCCTCCGCCGTCACCGCGCTGCAAAAGGCCGGCGTCGAGTGGGTCGAGCTGGCGGAGGCGGAAATCGACGGGGCGTACGCGGCGGCCGACGTCGTCGATCCGTCCACCGGTGAGGTGCTTCGGGAGGCCAACGACGAGGTCAGGCCGCGCGACGTGTCGGAGGCCCGGGAGAAGCAGGTCGAGGAGATCGAGGTCTTCTTCCCGGAGCGCGACGACGTCGGGAACGTCCTGTCGACGACCCTGCGCAAGGATGCGATCCGGACGCACGAAGAGGCGCTCATCGAGATCTACCGGCGCCTGCGGCCCGGGGATCCGCCGACCCTCGACAGTTCGCGGTCGCTGTTCGAGAGCATGTTCTTCAACGCGCAGAAGTACGACTTTTCCCGTGTCGGGCGGTTGAAGCTGAACACGAAGCTGGGGCTGGATACGCCGCTCGACGAGAAGATCCTGCATCCGAGCGACTTCTACGAGGTCATCAAGTACCTGCTGGCGTTGCGGCGGAATCCGACCAACGCCGACGACATCGATCACCTCGGCAACCGGCGCGTGCGGTCGGTCGGCGAGCTCCTCGAGAACCAGTTCCGGATCGGTCTGGTCCGCATGGAGCGGGCGATCAAGGAGAAGATGTCGGTCTATCAGGAGATGGCCACGGCGATGCCGCACGACCTGATCAACGCCAAGCCGGTGATGGCCGCGATCCGGGAGTTCTTCGGCTCGTCCCAGCTCTCCCAGTTCATGGATCAGACGAATCCGCTCTCCGAGATCACCCACAAGCGGCGCTTGTCGGCCTTGGGGCCGGGCGGGCTGTCGCGCGAGCGGGCCGGATTCGAGGTCCGCGACGTCCATCCCACCCACTATGGGCGCATCTGCCCGATCGAGACCCCGGAGGGACCGAACATCGGGTTGATCTCGTCGCTGTCCTGCTATGCGCGGATCAACGAGTTCGGCTTCATCGAGTCTCCCTATCGTCGGATCAAGGACGATCGCGCCGCCGACTTCGTGCAGATCACCAACGCCGGGGCCACCCGGTTCCAGGTGGGCGAGACCGTCGACGTGGTCGAGGCCGAAAAGGAGAACGCGGCGGTTCGGAAGAAGAAGGCGAAGACGGCCGAGTACGAGCCGTACTCGTTCTACCTCTCGGCGTGGCAGGAAGACGACTACATCATCGCGCAGGCGAACGCCCGCCTCGATGACGCGGGCAACCTCATGGACTCCCGGGTCAACGCCCGGAAGGCCGGCGACTTCATTCTCGCGCCGCGCGACAAGGTGGATTACATCGACGTGTCGCCGAAGCAGCTCGTGTCGGTGGCGGCGTCCCTCATTCCGTTCCTCGAGCACGACGACGCCAACCGGGCGTTGATGGGTTCGAACATGCAACGGCAGGGCGTGCCGCTGCTGCGGGCGCGGGCGCCGTACGTCGGCACCGGCATGGAGCACATCACCGCCCGCGATTCCGGCGCCGTGGTCGTCGCGCGGCGCAGCGGCGCCGTCGACTACGTCGATTCGCAGCGGGTCGTCGTGCGCGTCGAGGGAGAGTCGGGCGAGATGTCGCGCGAGATGGGGGCCGACATCTACACGCTGACCAAGTTCCGGCGGTCCAACCAGAACACCTGCATCAACCAGAAGCCGATCGTGAAGGTGGGCCAGAAGGTCGCGCGGGGACAGGTGCTCGCCGACGGACCCTGCACCGAGCTCGGCGAACTGGCCCTCGGCCGCAACGTCCTCGTCGCGTTCATGCCGTGGCGGGGGTACAACTTCGAGGACGCCATCCTGGTGTCCGAGCGCATGGTCAAGGAGGACTACTACACTTCCATCCACATCGAGGAGTTCGAGACCGAGTCCCGCGACACCAAGCTCGGGCCCGAGGAGATTACCCGGGACATTCCGAACGTGTCGGAGAGCTTCCTCGCGGATCTCGACGACAGCGGCATCATCCGGATCGGCGCCTACGTCAAGCCGGGCGACATCCTCGTGGGCAAGGTCACTCCGAAGGGAGAGACCCAGTTGACCCCGGAGGAGAAGCTGCTGCGGGCCATCTTCGGGGAGAAGGCGGGTGACGTGCGCGATGCGTCGCTGTTGTGCCCGCCCGGCATCGACGGCATCATCGTCGGGGTCAAGATCTTCTCGCGCAAGGGGATCGAGAAGGACGACCGGGCGAAGGCCATCGAGGCCGAAGAGCTCGAGATGATGGAGAAGAATCTCGAAGACGAGATTCGGATCCTGCACGAGGAGGTCAAGAAGCGGGTGTCGGCGCGGCTCGACGGCCGCACACTCGAGACGGATCTGTTCGACGATCACGGACGGGAGGTGCTGGTCGCCGCGGGAACGGTCCTGACCTCGGAGATCGTCCTCGCGCTTCCGTATCAGGCGGTGACCCGCATCCGCCTCGCCGGATCCGACCGGCGGCTCGAGGACGACCTGCGCACCCTCGAGGAACGGACGGAACGTCAGGTCGAGGTGATCCGCCAGACCTTCGACGAAAAGAAGGAAAAGATCCGCCGCGGCGACGAGCTGCCCCCCGGGGTGATCAAGCTCGTGAAGGTCTACGTGGCCATGAAACGGAAGCTGTCGGTCGGCGACAAGATGGCCGGCCGCCACGGCAACAAGGGGGTCATCGCGCGGGTGCTGCCGGAAGAGGACATGCCGCACTTGCCGGACGGCACGCCGGTCGAGATCGTGCTCAATCCCCTGGGCGTCCCGTCCCGGATGAACGTGGGGCAGATCCTGGAGACCCATCTGGGCTGGGCCGCCAGCGCGCTCGGTCTCCACTTCGCGACGCCGGTCTTCGACGGTGCGACCGAGGCCGAGATCAAGGAGTGGCTCGAGAAGGCGAAGCTGCCGTCGAGCGGCAAGAGCCGGCTGATCGACGGTATGACCGGCGAGGAGTTCGAGCAGGACGTGACCGTCGGGTACATCTACATGCTGAAGCTGTCCCACCTCGTCGACGACAAGATCCACGCCCGGTCTATCGGACCGTACTCCCTCATCACGCAGCAACCGTTGGGGGGCAAGGCGCAGTTCGGGGGGCAGCGGTTCGGCGAAATGGAAGTCTGGGCGCTCGAGGCCTACGGGGCCGCGCATACGCTGCAGGAGCTGTTGACGGCGAAGTCGGACGACGTCACCGGGCGTTCGAAGATATACGAGGCGATCGTCAAGGGCGACGCCTCGTTCACGCCCGGGTTGCCGGAGTCGTTCAACGTGCTGATCCGCGAGCTCCAGGCGTTGTGCCTGCACGTCGAGTTGCTGCAGACGCGGCCGGCGCCGGCCCTCCCGGCGGGACCGGCCGTTGCGCAGGAGCAGGAGCAGGAACCGGCGCCGGCGGAGTCGGAGGACACCGAGACGGTTCCCGTCCTCGACGAAGCCCGGGAGTTCGCGGGCCAGGCCAGGAGCATCCCATGAGATCCAGTTTCCCGGACCGCGGCTCGCTGACGGCCGATTTCGACGCCATCCGGATCAACCTCGCCTCGCCGGAGATCATCCGGTCCTGGTCGCATGGCGAGGTCACCAAGCCCGAGACCATCAACTATCGGACGTTCAAGCCGGAGCGGGACGGGTTGTTCTGCGCCAAGATCTTCGGTCCGGTGACCGACTGGGAGTGCCTCTGCGGGAAGTACAAGCGCATGAAGCACCGGGGCGTCATCTGTGACAAGTGCGGCGTCGAGGTGACCCAGGCCAAGGTCAGGCGCGAGCGGCTCGGGCACATCACGCTGGCCACCCCGGTCAGCCACGTCTGGTTCTTCAAGGGGCTGCCGAGCCGGATAGGGCACCTGCTCGACATCTCGCTCCGCGACCTCGAGCGCATTCTCTACTTCGAAGCGTTCGTGGTGATCGATCCCGCCGACAGCGGGTTCAATCCGAAACAGCTTCTCACGGAAGAGCAGTACCGGAAGGCGGTGGAGGACCACGGTCCGAAGTTCCGGGCCCGGATGGGGGCCGAGGCGATCAAGGAACTGCTGAAGCGCGAGGACATCCACGACCTCGCGGACGAACTGCGGGTCGACATGCTCCGGGAGAACTCGGTGCAGAAGAAGCTCAAGTTCGCGAAGCGCCTGAAGGTCGTCGGCGCGTTCCAGAAATCGAGCAATCGTCCGGAATGGATGATTCTCGACGTGATTCCGGTCATTCCGCCCGAACTGCGCCCGCTCGTCCCCCTCGACGGCGGCCGCTTCGCGACCTCCGATCTGAACGACCTCTACCGCCGGGTCATCAACCGCAACAACCGCCTGAAGAAGCTGATGGAGCTCCGGGCGCCGGACGTGATCATCCGCAACGAGAAGCGGATGCTGCAGGAGGCGGTCGACGCGTTGTTCGACAACGGCCGCCGCGGGCGGGTGCTGCGCGGGGCGAACAACCGCCCCCTCAAGTCGCTGTCGGACACGCTCAAGGGGAAGCAGGGACGGTTCCGCCAGAACCTGCTCGGCAAGCGCGTCGACTACTCGGGACGGTCGGTCATCGTCGTGGGCCCCGAGCTCCAGCTTCACCAGTGCGGGCTTCCCAAGAAGATGGCCCTCGAGCTGTTCAAGCCGTTCATCTACAACAAGCTCGAGGAACGCGGTCTGGTGTCCACCATCAAGCAGGCGAAGGAGATGGTGGACCAGCAGATCCCCGAGGTGTGGGACATTCTCGAGGAAGTGAGCCGCGAGCATCCGGTGCTGCTCAACCGGGCCCCGACGCTGCACCGGTTGGGGATACAGGCGTTCGAACCGGTCCTGGTCGAAGGCAAGGCCATCCGGATCCATCCGCTGGTGTGCACCGCGTTCAACGCCGATTTCGACGGCGACCAGATGGCCGTGCACATTCCCCTCGCGCCCGAGGCCCAGATCGAGGCCTCGGTCCTGATGAAGGCGTCGAAGAACATCCTCTCTCCCGCGAACGGCGCTCCGATCACGGTACCTTCGCAGGACATCGTGCTCGGGTGCTACTACGTGACCAAGGCCAAGAAGGGGGCGCGGGGAGAGGGGCGCGTCTTCGGCTCCGTCGAGGAGGTCGGGCTGGCGCTCGCGGCCGGCGAGATCGAGACGCTGAGCCCGATCAAGCTGCGGCTCAGCGGCGCGCTGATGGACCTGACCGCCTCCCTGGACGATCAGGACGTGCTGAGGACCCCGGTCGAGCAGGTCGAACGCCGGATCATCGAGACCACGGCGGGACGGGTGGTGTTCAACAGCGGGTTGCCCGACGAACTCCCGTTCGTCAACGGCCTCCTGAAGAAGAAGGGGCTCGGCCAGCTCGTCCAGTACTGCTATCTGAAGCACGGCGTCGCCAGGACGGTGGAGTTGCTGGACCGCCTGAAGCAGCTCGGGTTCGGGTACGCGACCCGCTCCGGCCTGTCGATCGGCGTCGACGATCTCGTCGTGCCGGCCGAAAAGGCGTCGATGATCAAGGCCGCCAACGACGAGGTCATCCAGGTCGAGCAGCAGTACCTGGAAGGGGCGATCACGAACGGCGAACGGTACAACAAGGTCATCGCCATCTGGTCGGACGTGACCGAGAAGGTCGCCGACGAGATGTTCGACGAGATGGAGGGCTTCGACGCCGGCGGGCAGGACTTCAACGCCGTCTACGTCATGGCCGACTCCGGCGCGCGCGGCAGCAAGCAGCAGATCCGCCAGCTCGCGGGCATGCGGGGGCTGATGGCCAAGCCGTCCGGCGAGATCATCGAGGTGCCCATCACGTCGAACTTCCGCGAAGGGCTCACCGTGCAGCAGTACTTCATTTCGACGCACGGCGCCCGGAAGGGTCTGGCGGACACGGCGCTGAAGACGGCGGACTCCGGATACCTCACCCGGCGGCTGGTCGACGTGGCCCAGGACGTGATCATCTCCAAGGTGGACTGCGGCACGTCGGAAGGCATCGATTCGACCCCCATCGTGGAGAACGGCGAACTCATCGAACCGTTGCGGGACCGGATCGCCGGCCGGGTGGCGCTCGACGACATCGTCGACCCGTTCAACGGCGACGTCATCGTGCCCGCCAACGAGCTGATCGTCGAGGACCACGCCGCGCAGATAGAGGACTCGGGCATCGAGAAGGTCAGGATCCGGTCCGTGCTGACCTGCGAAGCCCCGCGCGGAGTGTGCGCCAAGTGCTACGGCCGCGATCTCGGCACCGGCGAACTGGTCGAGCTGGGGCTGGCGGTCGGCGTCGTCGCCGCCCAGTCGATCGGCGAGCCGGGAACCCAGCTCACGATGCGGACCTTCCACATCGGCGGGACCGCGTCGCGGGTGTCGGCGCAATCGACCCTGGAGGCGAAGCACACGGGGCAGGTCCGGTTCGACGGCATCCGGTTGGTCGAGGCGAAGGACGGCACCCTCGTCGTGATGAACCGCACCGGCTCGCTCGTCGTCCAGGACGAGAAGGGGCGGGACCGGGAGCGGTACCCGGTGGTGTACGGCGCCCATCTCCGGGTGTCCGACGGCCAGGCCGTCGAGCCCGGTCAGGTCCTGGTCGAGTGGGACCCCTACACGCGCTCGATCATCACGGAGAAGACGGGGGTCGTCCGCTTCAAGGACATCAAGGAAGGGCTGACGGTCCGCGAGGAGCTCGACGACGTGACCGGGCTGTCCCGTTTCGTCATCATGGACTCGCCGGACGAGAAGATGCAGCCGAGCGTCGAGATCGTCGGCCGGACCGCGGTCGTCAGCGAGATCGACGGCGTGGTCGAGATCGGCGACCTCGTCAAGGGGGTGCGGAAGGTCGTCGTCGCGCCGGACGACGCCGACGCCGAACCGGGCGAATACGCGCTGACGCCGGAGGCGCAGGTGAGCGTCCAGCCCGGGGCGCGTGTCGGCAAGGGAGAGCGGTTGGCGGTCGACGTCGGCGAGGTCCTTCGCAACCACAACATGCCGTCGCATGCGCATCTGATGGTCGCGGACGGCCAGGAGGTGGCGGCCGGCGAGGTGCTGGCCAAGATTCCTCGAGAGACCACGAAGACCAAGGACATCACCGGCGGGCTGCCTCGGGTGCAGGAATTGTTCGAGGCGCGCAAGCCGCGCGAGACCGCGGTCATCAGCGAAATCGACGGCACGGTGGAGATCGGCAGCGTCGTCAAGGGCATGCGGAAGGTCATCGTCAAGCCGGACGAGCCCGGGGCCGAGCCGCGCGAGTACTCGCTGCCGCGCGGAGTCCACATCAACGTTCAGGACGGGGACCGGGTCCAGGCGGGCGACGAGCTCATGGACGGTCCGCGCAACCCGCACGACATCCTGAGCGTCCTCGGTCGGAAGAAGCTCCAGAGCTTCCTCGTGGACGAGATCCAGGAGGTCTACCGCCTGCAGGGCGTCACGATCAACGACAAGCACATCGAGGTCGTGGCCCGCCAGATGATGCGGTGGATGAAGATCGAGGACGTGGGGGACACCAGCTTCCTGATCGACGAGCAGGTGGACCGTTCCGTCTTCTTCGCCGAGAACGACCGCGTCACCGCCGCCGGCGGCCGGCCCGCCGAGGGCCATGCGCTGTTGCTCGGGATCACCAAGGCCTCGCTGTCCACCGACTCGTTCATCTCGGCGGCGTCGTTCCAGGAGACGACCCGGGTGCTGACGGAAGCGTCGATCTCGGGGAAGGTGGACCAGCTCCGGGGGCTGAAGGAGAACGTGACGATGGGACGGCTGATTCCCGCCGGCACCGGGTACGGCGACTATCGCGGGGTGCGGATCGAGCCGGACGAGCCGCCGCCCCCCCCGCCGCCGACGCGCGAGGAGATCGATTTCGAACGGGAGATGGACTATCTGGTGGAACCGGAGACCGCCGGCCGCGATCAGATGATCGAGTAGGGGAGTCGGACGGCCCGGCGCGGGAATGCGGGTGGGGGTGCGGACACGGGTGGAATGGCCCTTGCGTCGGCAGGCGCTCCCGTGTTAACCTCGCAAGGTTTTGGCCGGAGTTGAGATACCCTGATTCAACTCCGACCCGTCAGAGAGCGGTGTGAGCCGCCGGGCCAGCCGGGCCTGGTGGGGGTGTTCGCGCGCCCCGGGCAACTCGCCTCTTTCTCGCCGGAGTCCGGGTTCGGCCCGCGGGGGCGTCCCGGATTCTCCACGGCGCGTACACAAGGACAGGGTCAATCGCGTCGGGTGCCAAGCGGTCGCTTTCAGGCCCGACGCAGACTGTCGCAGGCGTCCCGGGCGCCGGCCGGGATGTCGTGACGCCATCGACGCAAGGAGCGGTCGTGCCGACGATCAGCCAGCTCGTGAGGAAAGGGCGTTTCCGGAACGAGGCCAAGACCAAGAGCCCGGCCCTGCAGCGGTCTCCCCAGCGTCGGGGCGTGTGCGTGCGGGTGTTCACGCAGACCCCCAAGAAACCGAACTCGGCGTTGCGGAAGGTCGCCCGGGTCCGGCTGACGAACCAGATCGAGGTGACGACCTACATTCCCGGCGAGGGCCACAACCTCCAGGAGCACTCCCTGGTGCTCATCCGCGGAGGGCGCGTCAAGGATCTCCCCGGGGTCCGTTACCACGTGGTTCGCGGAACGCTGGACACCACCGGCGTGCAGGGCCGAAAGCAGAGCCGGTCGAAGTACGGGGCCAAGCGGCCGAAGTCGTAGAGCCGGGTCTCCCGAGACCCCGGAGTCGTCGAGAAGGGAATTGCCATGCCACGCCGACGCGAGGTGCCGAAGCGCGAGGTGCCGCCGGATCCGCTCTACAACAGCACCCTGGTGACCAGGTTCGTGCGCACCATCATGAAGAGCGGCAAGCGCAGCACGGCCGAGGGGTTGCTGTACGGGAGCCTCGACATCATCCGGGAACGGACCGGTGACGACCCGCTCAAGGTGTTCAAGAAGGCGGTCGACAACGCGAAGCCGAGTCTCGAGGTCAAGTCGAGGCGGGTGGGCGGTTCGAACTACCAGGTGCCCATCGAAGTCAATCCGAACCGCCGTCTCTCGCTGAGCCTGCGGTGGTTGTCGGGTTACGCGCGCGCCCGCAACGACGGCAAGACCATGCGGGAGAAGCTGGCGAACGAGTTCATCGACGCGTCCAATCTCCGGGGCGGTTCGGTGAAGAAGCGCGAAGATACGCACCGGATGGCCGAGGCGAACAAGGCGTTCGCCCACTATCGGTGGTGATGCCGGCGGGCGCGCAGGCAGGCAGAAGCAGACCAGTGGTTGGAGCCGACCTGGAAATCGCACCGGCGCCGGTGGACCGCGGTGTCGCGCGGGGCAGGCAGCCGCGAACGGGCAGGGTGATGTCGAGACAGGTGCCGCTCGAGCGGACACGGAACATCGGCGTCATGGCCCACATCGATGCCGGCAAGACGACGACGACCGAACGGGTGCTGTTCTATACCGGGATCACCTACAAGATAGGCGAGGTGCACGACGGGACCGCGGTGATGGACTGGATGGCCCAGGAGCAGGAGCGGGGCATCACCATCACGTCGGCGGCGACGACGTGCATGTGGCGCGAACACCGGATCAACGTCATCGACACTCCCGGACACGTGGACTTCACGGCGGAGGTCGAACGATCGCTGCGCGTGCTGGACGGCGCCGTGGCGGTGTTCGACGCCGTCGGCGCGGTGGAGCCGCAGTCCGAGACGGTCTGGCGCCAGGCCGACAAGTATCGGGTGCCGCGCATCTGTTTCGTCAACAAGATGGACCGCGTGGGGGCCGATTTCGGACGCACCCTGGCCCAGATTCGCGACAAGCTGCAGGCGAATCCGGTGGCCGTCCAGCTACCCCTCGGGGTGGAGGACGGCTTTGCCGGCGTGATCGATCTGGTCGCCATGAAGGCAGTTCGGTATCGGGACGAGTCGCTCGGGGCCGAATCGGTGATCGAGGATATTCCGGCCGACCGCCTCGAGGAGGTGACGGCGGCGCGGGAAGCGTTGATCGAGAAGGTGTGCGAAGTCGACGACCGGCTGCTCGACAAGTACCTGCACGGACAGCCGATCCGGGCCGAAGACGTCATTCCGGTCCTGCGCCGGCGGACCATCGAGTCCGTGCGCAACGAAGACGCCCCGTTCGTGCCGGTCCTCTGCGGCAGCGCCTTCAAGAACAAGGGGGTCCAGCCCCTGATCGATGCGGTGGTCGACTATCTGCCGTCGCCGGCGGACATTCCCGCCGTGACGGGGACGGCGCCGGACGGCGGTACGGCGCTCGAACGACCGGCGCGGGACGATGCGCCGTTTTCGGCCCTGGCATTCAAGATCATGACCGATCCGTACGTCGGTCAGCTCGCCTTCATCCGTGTGTACTCCGGGGTGATGGCCAGCGGCGCGGCCATCTACAACCCGAGGCTGGGCCGCCGGGAGCGTATCGGCCGCCTGCTCAAGATGCACGCCAACAAGCGGGAAGAGATCGAGCAGGTCTGCGCCGGAGACATCGCGGCCGCCGTCGGCCTGAAGACGGTGGCCACCGGCGACACGATCTGCGACCGCGCGCATCCGATCGTGCTCGAGAGCATGGAGTTTCCGACTCCGGTCATCACCCTGGCCATCGAGCCGAAGACGAAGGCCGACCAGGAGAAGCTCGGCCAGGGACTGGCGAAGCTCACCACCGAGGACCCGACGTTCCAGGTCCGGACCGACGACGAGACCGGGCAGGTGGTGGTTTCCGGCATGGGCGAGCTCCATCTCGAGATCATCGTCGACCGGCTTCGGCGCGAGTTCGGCGTGTCGGCGACGGTCGGCCGCCCGCAGGTCGCGTATCGCGAAACCCTGACCAGACCGGCCGAAGCCGAGGGACGGCACGTCAAGCAGACCGGGGGGCGCGGCCAGTACGGCCACGTCAAGCTCCGCGTCGTGCCCGGTCCGGCCGGCGGCGGGTTCGTCTTCGAGAACCGGATATTCGGCGGCGCGATTCCGAAGGAGTTCATCGCGTCGGTCGAAGGGGGGGTTCGCGAGGCGGTGACGACCGGCATTCTCGCCGGCTATCCGGTCGAAGACGTGACGGTCACGCTGCTCGACGGTTCGTCGCACGACGTCGACTCGTCCGAGGTGGCGTTCAGGATTGCCGCGTCGACGGCGTTTCGGGAGGCCGCCCGTCTGGCCGCCCCGGTTCTGCTGGAACCGATCATGCGGGTCGAGGTGGTGGTGCCCGAGGCGCACATGGGCGACATCATCGCCGACGTCAACGGGCGCCGCGGCAGGGTCAGGTCGATGGAGGCCCACGGCGGCACGCAGATCGTCAACGCCCGCGTGCCGCTGGCGGAGATGTTCGGCTATGCGACGGAGCTGCGTTCCCGCACGCAGGGGCGGGCCACCTACACGATGCACTTCGATCGCTACGATCAGGTTCCGCAGGCGGTCAGCGAAGAGATCGTCGCGCGTATTCAGGGCAGATGAAGAGGCTATCGCATGGCGAAGGAAAGGTTCGACCGGTCGAAACCGCACGTGAACATCGGGACCATCGGTCACATCGACCACGGGAAGACGACGTTGACGGCGGCGATCACGTCCGTTCTGGCGAAGCACGATTCGAAGAACGTGGTTCGTTCGTTCGACTCGATCGACAACGCGCCGGAGGAGCGTGAGCGGGGCATCACGATTGCGACGGCGCACGTGGAGTACACGACGGCGAACCGGCATTACGCGCACGTGGACTGTCCCGGGCACGCGGACTACATCAAGAACATGATCACGGGCGCGGCGCAGATGGACGGTGCGATCCTGGTGGTGGCGGCGACCGACGGGGTGATGCCGCAGACTCGTGAGCACATTCTTCTGGCGCGTCAGGTGGGCGTTCCGTCTCTGGTCGTGTTCATGAACAAGGTGGACATGGTGGACGACGAGGAGTTGCTGGATCTGGTGGAGCTGGAGGTCCGCGAGCTTCTGTCGTCGTATGAGTTTCCTGGCGACGATCTTCCGGTGGTGCGTGGTTCGGCGTTGAAGGCGCTTGAAGGGGATGCGTCGTATGCGTCGGGCATCGACGAGTTGATGGCGGCGGTGGACGACTACGTTCCGCTTCCCGTCCGTGACGTCGACAAGCCGTTCCTGATGCCGATCGAGGACGTGTTCTCGATATCGGGTCGGGGTACGGTGGTGACGGGCCGTGTGGACCGGGGCGTGGTGAAGGTGAGCGACGAGATCGAGATCGTGGGGTTCCAGGCGACGCAGAAGAAGGTGGTTACCGGTGTGGAGATGTTCCGCAAGCTCCTGGACGAGGGGGTTGCGGGGGACAACATCGGAGTTCTGCTCCGGGGTCTGGAGAAGGACGAGGTCGAGCGTGGTCAGGTGCTTGCGAAGCCGAAGTCGATCACTCCGCACACGAAGTTCAAGGGCGAGGTCTACGTGCTGACGAAGGACGAGGGAGGTCGTCACACGCCGTTCTTCAACGGCTATCGCCCGCAGTTCTACCTGCGTACGACGGACGTGACGGGTGTTGCGACGTTGCCGGACGGTGTGGAGATGGTGATGCCCGGCGACAACGTGGCGATGGAGGTGGAGTTGATCACGCCGGTGGCGCTGGAGAAGGGGCTGCGGTTCGCGATCCGTGAAGGCGGCCGGACGGTCGGGTCGGGAGCCATCACCGAGATCGTCGACTAGCCGGGGCGTCTGCGCCGCGGGAACGGCGCGGACTCCAGGAGGGCGGGGCGGAACCCCCGCGCCGCACCGCGCCCGAAGGGCGCCAGCGAACGGCGCCGCCCGGAATTGAAGCCATGTTCAGCGACAAGATTCGGATACGCCTGAAAGCCTACGATCATCGGGTGCTCGATCAGTCGACCCACGAGATCGCCGACACCGCCCGGCGGACGGGCGCGCGCCTTGCCGGGCCGATACCGTTGCCGACCGACCTCAACAAGTGGACGGTGCTGAGATCGCCGCACGTCGACAAGAAATCGCGCGAGCAGTTCGAGATTCGTACCCACAAGCGCTTGATCGACATCTTCGAGCCGACGTCCCAGACCGTCGATGCGTTGATGAAGCTCGATCTCCCGGCCGGGGTCGACGTCGAGATCAAGGCGTTCGGGAAGGACAACAACGCGTAGGAGGGCTCCCCGCGGGTTCCGCAGGACGGGCGCAGACGATCATGGTGACCGGTATCCTTGGACGAAAGATCGGGATGACGCAGTTGTTCGGCGACGACGGTGCGATCGTGCCGGCGACGGTCATCAAGGCTGGTCCGTGCGTCGTCGTGCAGCGCAAGACGGTCGAGCGCGACGGTTACGCCGCCGCGCAGATCGGGCTCGTCGAGGATGCTCCGGCGCGCGCGAACCGGCCCATCGCCGGGCATTACAAGAAGGCCAGGGTGCCTCCGACCCGGATTCGGCGCGAAGTCGGGGTGGATGGCGACGGGCCGGCGGAAGGAGAGCAGGTGGCGGCGTCGGTCTTCGCGGACGGCGATCGGGTGGACGTCGTCGGGGTCAGCCGCGGCAAGGGATTCCAGGGCGTCATGAAGCGTCACGGTTTCGGCGGCGGCCGCGCGACGCACGGCTCCATGTTCCACCGCGCGCCGGGCTCCATCGGCGCGTCGTCGTACCCCTCGCGGGTCATCAAGGGCATGCGCGGACCGGGCCGAATGGGCGGCGACCGGGTCACGACGCGGAACCTGCGTGTGCTGCGCGTGGATGCGGACCGGCACGTGCTGGTGGTCAAGGGGGCGGTTCCCGGAGCGCCGGGCGGGGTCGTCATGATCCGGAAAGCGGTCGCCGCGAAGCCGGAGCGCGCGCCGGCGGCCGAGGCGTCGGCGAAGAAGCAGAAATAGCGTTCCGAACCCGGGCAGGTTGCGGCCATGACGTTGGATGTCGTTGATTCGCGGAACGAGAAGATCGGTGCGGTCGAGGTCAGTGACGCCGTGTTCGGGGGGCGGCCGAACCGGGGCGTCATCTGGGAATCGGTCGTGCACCAGTCGGCGGGCGAGCGCCGGGGCACCCATGCCACGAAGACCCGGGGCCGGGTCAGCGGCACCGGCAAGAAGCCGTGGCGCCAGAAGGGCACCGGCCGCGCACGAGTCGGCGAGAGCCGCAATCCGTTGTGGCGTTCGGGCGGCGCCGTGTTCGGTCCCCGACCGCGCGACTACGGGTATCGGCTTCCCAGGAAAGTGGTTCGGGGAGCCTTGCGCGCGGCGTTGACGCAGAAGTTCGCGGCCGGCGGCGTTCTGGTCGTCGAGCAGCTCGGGGTCGATGAGCCGCGTACGCGGCTGGCCGTCGAGCTGCTGCAGCGTCTCGACGTGGCGTCCAAGGCGCTGCTGGTCGACGTGCGGCCGGATGCCCGGCTGGCGCTGGCGGTGCGCAACATCGGTGACGTCCGTCTCGTGGCGACGGGGCAGGTCAGCGCGAGGGACGTCGTCGACGCCCGGCAGGTGGTGATGACGCCCGCCGCGGTCGAACGGCTGACACAGGTTCTGGGATCATGAGAGAGACCGAGGTCATTCGGCGCGCCCTCGTCACCGAGAAGACCACGATCCAGCGCGAGGATACGGGGACCATCGTGCTCGAAGTGGCGATGCGGGCGACCAAGATCGAGATAAGGCAGGCGGTGGAGCGGCTGCTGGGAGCGAAGGTCGCCAGCGTGCGAACGTCGATCAACCACGGCAAGATCAAGCGGCAGGGCCGGTTCTCGGGTCAGCGCCCGGACTGGAAGAAGGCCTACGTGCGGCTGCGGGACAGCGAGAACGTGCCCGAGTTCCTGGAAGGCGCCTAGACGATGACCATCCGCAGGTACAAGCCGACGTCGGCGGGGCGGCGATTCCAGACGGTGCAGACGTTCGACGAGATCACCGCGACGAAACCCTGGAAGCCGCTGACCGAACCATTGCCCAAGTCGGGCGGCCGGAACAACCGGGGCCGCGTCACGACATGGCAGCGGGGCGGCGGGCACAAGCGCACGTATCGCATCATCGACTTCAAGCGTGACAAGCGTGGCGTGCCGGGCCGGGTGACGACGATCGAGTACGATCCGAACCGGTCTGCGCGTATCGCGCTGGTGACCTATGCCGACGGGGAGAAGCGGTACATCCTCCACCCGGCCGGCGTCTCCGTGAACGATACGGTCATCGCGGGGGCGCGGGTCGACATCCTTCCCGGCAACGCCCTGCCCCTCAAGAACATCCCGCTCGGCACGCAGATGCACAACGTGGAGCTCAAGCCCGGCAAGGGCGGTCAGCTCGCGCGCAGCGCCGGGGCGAGCGTGCAGCTCGTCGCCAAGGAGGGCGACTACGTGTCGGTCCGCATGCCGTCGGGCGAGGTCCGCCGGATTCTGAAGGAGTGCTTGGCCACCATCGGCCAGGTCGGCAACGCGGACCACGAGAACGTATCGCTCGGCAAGGCGGGTCGAAGGCGTTGGCTCGGGCGTCGGCCCAACGTCCGCGGCGTCGCCATGAACCCGGTCGACCATCCGCTCGGGGGGGGCGAAGGCAAGGCGGCCGGCGGGCGGCACCCGGTGTCTCCGTGGGGAATGCCGACCAAGGGCTACAAGACCCGAGGTCGGAAACCGTCGGACAAGTTCATCGTCCAGCGCCGGCGGCGAAAGTGAGCGGTTTCGCGGGAATCGCGGCGCCCGCTCGGAGCCGGCGCGGCGGGAGAGCGTTCCCGATCGTATCGCTGCCGTTCCGGGCGGCCGGGGATTGAGACGAGGCGTCAATGAGTCGATCGCTGAAGAAGGGACCGTTCGTCGACATACCGCTGCTCGAAAAGGTCGAACGCATGAACGACAGCGGAGACCGTCGGGTCATCAAGACCTGGTCCCGGCGTTCGACGGTCATACCGGAGATGGTCGGACACACCATCGCGGTGCACAACGGGAAGAAATTCATCCCCGTGTACCTGACCGAGAACATGGTGGGGCACAAGCTGGGCGAGTTCTCGCCGACCCGGTTGTTTCGAGGGCATACGAGCAAGCGGGACAAGGCCGCCTCGGTCGGCAAGGGCAAATGACGATGATCGAAGGGCATGCCACGGCGCGTTATGTCCGGACCTCGGCCCAGAAGGCCAAGCTCGTCATGGATCTGATTCGCGGCCAGAGCGTGGATCGGGCGCTGGCCACGTTGCGGTTCTCGCGGAAGCGCGTCGCCGGCGACATCGGCAAGGTGCTCCGCTCCGCGGTGGCGAACGCCCAGCAGAAAGAGGGCGCGGCCGGTGACGTCGATCGCATGTTCGTGTCCCGGTGCTACGCCGACCAGGGGCCTTCGATGAAGCGCATCCGGCCTGCGCCGATGGGCCGCGCGTTCCGCATCGTGAAGCGAACCGCGCACCTGACCGTGCACGTCGTGGAACGGCCGGAGATCGTTGCGCGGGCCGCGGCCCCGGGCGAGTCGGACGCGGCCGGGGGGCAGGCGGCGGGAGCCTCGCGGTCCGGGCGCCGTTCGAGGAAACGCCCGACCCGCCGGTCGAAGAATCCGGCGGCGGGGCAGAGCGGCGATTTCCGGGCCGGAGGTTGACAGATGGGGCAGAAGGTTCACCCGTACGGGTTCAGGCTGGGGTTCAACAAGACGTGGCGGTCGCGCTGGTTTGCCGATCGCGATTACGCCAAGCTCCTGCACGAGGACCTCTCGCTCCGGTCCAAGCTCAAGAAGCGTTTCAAGCATGCCGGCGTGTCGAAGATCGAGATCGAGCGCGCCGCCAACAAGCTCAAGATCGATATCTGCACTTCGCGGCCGGGCATCATCATCGGCCGCAAGGGCACCGAGGTCGACAAGCTCAAGACGGAAATCCAGCGGCGGACCAGGCGCGAGGTCTTCATCAACATTCAGGAGATTCAGAAGCCCGAGCTCGACGCGCAGCTGGTCAGCGAGTCGGTGGCCTTGCAGCTCGAGAAGCGCGTCGCTTTCCGTCGCGCGATGCGCAAGGCGGTCGAATCGGCCCTGCGGTTCGGCGCCCGCGGCATCAAGGTGCGGGTGGGGGGGCGCCTGAACGGGGCGGAGATCGCGCGCACCGAGTGGTATCTGCACGGCCAGTTGCCGCTGCAGACCCTGCGGGCGGACATCGACTACGGGTTTACGGAGGCCAACACCACTTACGGCCAGATCGGCGTGAAGGTGTGGCTGTACAAGGGCGACCGTCACGAGCCGCGGCTGGCCCGCGACGAAGATTATCGGATGCCGCGCCGCGGCGCCCGTGCCTGACCGCGGTGGTGGAACCGCGCTGGCGTGAGGCGCGTCGGCGGCTCTCGCCGCGGGTTCTCCGGGCACCTGCGAGGTAGTAGTTGTCATGTTGATGCCGAAGAAGGTCAAACACCGGAAGCAGCACCGTGGGCGCATGACCGGCAAGGCGTGGCGGGGCTCGACGGTGGCGTTCGGCGACTACGGCCTGCGGGCCATGGAGCCGTGCTGGTTGACCGATCGTCAGATTGAGGCGGCGCGCGTGGCGATGACCCGATCGATCAAGCGCGGGGGCAAGATCTGGATTCGGGTGTTTCCGGACAAGCCGATCACCAAGAAGCCCCAGGAAACCCGGATGGGGAAGGGCAAGGGCGCGCCGGAGCAGTGGGTCGCAGTGGTGAAGTCGGGCCGCATTCTCTTCGAGATGGAAGGCGTCGACGCCGCCGTCGCCCGGCAGGCGATGCGGTTGGCGGCGGCCAAGTTGCCCATCCATACGAAGTTCGCCGCCCGGCTCGGTGGGGCCGAGGCATCATGACGTCGATTACGGAACTGCGCGAGCTCGGGGTGTCCGACCTCGAGCAGCGCGAGCGCGAGCTGGCCGAGCAGGTGTTCCGTCTGCGGCTTCAGAAGTCGATGGGACAACAGGAAGCGGCGAACAAGCTGCGTCAGACCCGGCGCGACCTCGCTCGGGTCAAGACGCTGCTGCGAGCATACGTGCTCGGCGCCGAGACGCCGGGGGGCGGCACGAAAGAAGCAGCGGATGGGGACTAAGGCAGAAATCCAGGGCGTCGTCGTCAGCGGCAAGATGGACCAGAGCGTCGTGGTCGCGGTCGAGCGCCGCGTGCGCCACGGGCTGTACGGCAAGATTCAGCGCCGCACGTCGAAGTTCATGGCGCACGATCCGGGCAACGAGGCGAATGAAGGCGATGTGGTCGCCATCGTCGAGACCCGGCCTCTCAGCCGCCGCAAGCGCTGGGCGGTCGTGCGGGTCGTCGAACGGGCGAGAGACGTCTAACGGCGAGGGCGCGGCCGGCCGTTCGCGTCCCGGCGGAGCGAGCACAGAACCATGATCCAGATGCAATCGGTCCTCGAGGTCGCGGACAACTCCGGGGCCCGGAAGATCGCGGTCATCAACCCGATAGGCGGGTCGACCGGGCGTTTCGCGAAGCTGGGTGACCTCGTTACGGCGTCGGTGAAGGAAGCGGTTCCCCGGTCGGCGGTGAAGAAAGGGCAGGTCGTTCGGGCCGTCATCGTGCGCACGGCCAAGGAGCATCGCCGCCGCGACGGCAGCTACATCCGTTTCGACCGAAACGCAGCGGTCCTGGTCAACGAGCAGGGCGAGCCGATCGGGACGCGGGTCTTCGGTCCGGTCGCGCGCGAGCTGCGGGAACGCAGGTTCATGAAGATCATTTCTCTGGCGCCGGAGGTGCTCTGACGGCCGTCGGGCCGTCCGACTTCGGCGAGCGTGTGAGCCATGTCGAGATTACGGACCCCCATCCGGAAGAACGACAACGTGGTCGTCATCACGGGGAAGGACCGGGGGAAGCGCGGCCGCGTCCTCCGGCTGGTGCCGGCCAGGAACCGCCTGATCGTCGAGGGCGTGAACGTCGTCAAGCGCCACACCCGCCCGAACCCGAGGCAGAACGTCAAGGGCGGCATCGTGGAGCAGGAGGCGGCGCTGCATGCGTCGAACGTGCAGCTCCTCTGTCCGGAGTGCGGCGCGCCGACGCGGATCGGACGGCGCCTGCTCGGCGACGGCCGCAAGGTTCGGGTTTGCCGGAAGTGCGACGGGGTCGTGGATCGATGATGAGTCGACTGAGAGCGCGCTATCACGAGAACGTGGTTCCCGCCCTGACCAGGGAGTTCGGGTACGCCAACGTCATGGCCGTGCCGAAGATCCAGCGCATCGTCGTGAACATGGGGCTCGGCGAGGCCACGCAGAACGTGAAGCTGATCGACGCGGGCGGCGACGACCTGACCCGCATCACCGGCCAGAAGCCGTTGACGACCCGGGCCCGGAAGTCGATCGCCCAGTTCAAGCTCCGGCAGGGCATGCCGATCGGTTCGATGGTCACTCTGCGCCGGGACCGCATGTACGAGTTCCTGGACCGTCTGATCTCGATAGCGCTGCCTCGCGTCCGGGACTTCCGCGGCGTGTCTCCCAAGGGGTTCGACGGGCGCGGCAACTACACCCTGGGTCTCCCGGATCAGCTCATGTTCATCGAGATCGACTACATGAAGGTCGACAAATCGCGCGGGATGAACGTTTCCGTGGTGACCACGGCCAGGACCGACGAAGAAGGGCGGCGGCTGCTTCAGCTCATGGGGATGCCGTTTCGGACGAATTAGCAGCCCGTGGTGGGCTGCTGGTCGGGAGTCCGCGCGGGGGCGCGGACTCCACCAGGAGGGGTCGGGGCCGCGCTGCCGGGCGGCGGCCCCGCAAGCGGGATTGCGGGGCGAGGGAGTTCGATGGCGACAATCGCGAAGATCGTCAGGGAAGACAAGCCGCCGAAGTTCAAGGTGAGGCTGCGCAACCGGTGCCGCCTGTGCGGGCGGCCGCGGGGGTTCATCCGCAAGTTCGCGCTGTGCCGATTGTGCTTCAGGCGGCTCGCGCTCGAGGGTGACGTCGCCGGGGTGACCAAGAGCAGTTGGTGACGATGCAGGCCGTCGAGCGCCGCGCGATGCGGCGCCGCGTCGACAGACAAGAGAGACATGACTGATCCGATCGCCGATATGTTGACGAGAATCCGCAACGGGACCGCCGCGCGCCGGCGGCGGGTGGATGTCCCGGCGTCGCGGCTCAAGACGGAGATCGCCAGGATTCTGCAGAGCGAGGGATATATCCAGTCGTTCAGGATGGTGGACGTCGTCGTCGAACGGGGGCAGCAGGCGCGGCCGATGATCCGGATCCAGTTGAAGTACGGATCGCGCGGCGAGAACGTCATTTCCGGGATCCAGCGCGTCAGCCGGCCCGGCCGGCGTGTTTATTGCGGTCGGGACAACGTACCCCCGGTTCTGGCCGGGCTCGGCACCAGCATTCTCACCACCTCGCGCGGTGTCATGACCGGCCGCGAAGCGGTCAGGATGGGCGTGGGCGGCGAAGTGTTGTGCAACGTCTGGTGAGCCGGGCGGTGGAGTGACGAGATGTCGCGAGTGGGCAAGAGACCGATCCCGGTTCCGGCCGGAGTCACCGTGCGGATTTCTCCGGATGCGGTGGAGGCCGAGGGGCCGAAGGGGACGATGCGGCAACCACTGCCGCCGGGGGTCGTGGTCGAGATGCAGGACGGAGTGCTGCGCGCGCGTCCCGAGCGCGAAGACCGCACCACGGCCAGGTTCCACGGCCTCGGGCGCAGCCTCGTCGCCAACGCCGTGGCCGGCGTGTCGGCGGGGTTCAGGAAGGATCTCGACATCGTGGGGATCGGCTATCGAGCCGAGGTGACCGGCCAGCGCCTTACGTTGTCGCTGGGATATTCGCACCCGGTGACGTTCGAGGTGCCTGAAGGTGTTTCCGTCGCGGTGGAGAACCAGACCCATCTGGTCGTGTCGGGGGTCGACCGGCAGGCGGTGGGCCAGGTCGCGGCCGACATCCGAAGCCTCCGCAAGCCGGATCCCTACAAGCAGAAGGGGATTCGGTATACCGGCGAGGTGCTGAAGAAGAAGGTCGGCAAGACGGGAGCATGACCCGGACTGCCGACGGGTCGAGCGTGTCATGAAGGTCAAGACGAAGAAGGATCGGCGCCGCCGCATTGCATTGCGTCAGCGCAAGAAGGTCAGAGGGACGGCGGAGCGGCCGAGGCTGTCGGTCTTTCGGAGCCTGGGACATATCGCCGTCCAGGTCATCGACGACTCGGCCGGCGCCACGCTGGCGTCCGCGTCCAGCACCGAGCCCGCGATCAGGGCCAGCTTCGGCGCCGGCGCCTCCGGCGGAAACGTGGCGGGCGCCGAGGTGGTCGGCCGCCTGATCGCGGAGCGGACGCTCGACAAGGGCGTCCGGAGCGTGGTCTTCGATCGGGGGGGATTTCTGTATCACGGCCGGGTCCGCAAGGTCGCCGATGCGGCGAGAGAGGCGGGTCTGAAGTTCTAGCGAGAAACGACCGTGCCGCGGCGAGGCGGTTGGCGCGACCCGAATCCCCCGCGGGTTCGGCGAGCGTGGGCGCCGCGGCGGCAGAAGCAGTCTGCCGGGATGCAGCCCCGGTCGGAATGCCGTCACCGGTGAGACGGGCTGCCAGAAAGTGCCATGAGCCACACGCGAGCCAGGATTGACCCCAACGATTTCGACCTCAAGGACACGGTCGTCTCCATCAACCGCGTGACGAAGGTCGTCAAGGGCGGCAAGAACCTGAGCTTCAGCGCCCTGGTGGTCGTCGGCGACGCCCACGGCGTGGTCGGGTTCGGGGTCGGGAAGGCCAAGGAAGTGCCGTCGGCCATCAAGAAGGGAATCGAGGCGGCCAAGAAGGCGCTGCTCCGGGTGCCGCTCGACGGCACGACGATACCGCACCGGGTGGTGGGCCGGTTCGGAGCCGGCCGCGTATTGCTGAAGCCGGCTCCGGAGGGCACCGGGATCATCGCCGGCGGCGCCGTGCGCGCGGTCCTGGAATCGGCGGGCGTGCAGAACATACTCACCAAGTCTCTTGGAACGCAGAATCCGCACAACGTCGTGCGGGCCACCTTCACCGGATTGATGGAGCTGAAGGACCCGATCTCGGTTGCGCGGTTGCGCGGCGTCGACGTCGAGGAGTTGACGGCGGTCTAGCCGCGGGCGGCCCGAAGCCGGGAGGGGAAGCGGCTCGATGGAAGACGAGGAGATGACGAATACAACCGCCGCGGACGCCGGGCGCGTGCGCGTGACGCTGGTCCGCAGCACGATCGGCTTCGACAAGCGCCAGGCGGAGGTCGTGCGGGGACTGGGGTTGCGGCGGCTGAACCACACCGTCGAGCTGCCGGACGTGCCGTCCGTTCGCGGCATGATTCACAAGGTTCGGCATCTGGTCCGTGTGGCCGAGGCAGGGGGCTGACCATGAGCTTGAGCGATCTGAGGCCGCCCCGCGGCGCCCGCCGCCCGAGGAAGCGCGTGGGCAGGGGCTATGGTTCCGGCTCCGGCGTCACGTCGGGGCGGGGGCACAAGGGACAGAAGTCCCGGTCGGGATACCGCCGCAAGCGCGGCTTCGAGGGCGGCCAGATGCCGCTGCACCGCCGGGTGCCGAAACGGGGATTCTTCAATCCGTTTCGGGTGGAGTACGCCGTCGTCAATCTCGACACTCTGGCCGAGCGCTTCGAGGCCGGCGCGGAGGTGACGCCCGCCCGGTTGCGCGAGCGGGGCCTCGTGCGGTCGAGCGCCGGGCTCGTGAAGGTGCTGGCCCGGGGGGGGCTGAACGTGTCGTTGACGATCAAGGCGCACAAGTTCAGCCGGAAGGCGGCGGAACTGATTGCCGCCGCGGGCGGGCGGACGGAGGTCGTGACGGAGTGAGAGCCGGCACGGATTCGAGCCTGACGGACAGGGGGCGCATCGATGCTTGACAGCCTGCGGAACGTGTTCGCGATCTCGGATCTGCGCACCCGGGTGCTGTTCACGCTGTCCATTCTCGCGGTCTACCGCCTCGGCAGCGTCATCCCGACTCCCGGCGTGAACACCGATGCCCTGGCGATCCTCGCCGAGCAGGCGGCCGGGACCATGTTCGGGCTCTACAACATGTTCTCGGGCGGCAATCTGGCCCAGGTCACCATTTTCGCGCTGGGCATCATGCCCTACATCAGCGCGTCCATCATTCTTCAGCTCCTGACCGTCGTCTGGCCGTATCTGGAGCGGCTTTCGAAAGAGGGGGAGCTCGGCCGCCGGAAGATCACCCAGTACACCCGTTACGGCACCCTGCTCCTGTGCGCGGTGCAGGCGTTCGCCATCGCCTTCTGGCTCGAGAGCCAGACCAACATCGCCGGCGGCCTCCCCCTGGTGTACAACCCCGGTTGGGGGTTCCGCCTCCTGGTGGTCCTGACTCTCACTACCGGCACCTGCTTCATCATGTGGCTGGGGGAGCAGGTCACCGAGCGCGGAATCGGCAACGGCATGTCGCTGATCATCTTCGCCGGCATCGTCGTGAACCTGCCGGCGGCGGTCCTGAACACGCTCGATCAGTTGCGCACCGGCCAGATGGGGCTGTTTCGCCTGCTGATTCTCTCGCTTCTGATGATCGTGGTCATCGGCGCCGTGGTGTTCATCGAGCGCGGGCAGCGCCGGGTCACCGTGCAGTACGCGAAGCGGGTCGTGGGACGACGGATGTACGGCGGCACGAGCACCCACATCCCCCTGAAGGTCAACACCGGCGGAGTCATCCCGGTCATCTTCGCTTCCTCGCTGCTCGCCTTTCCCGCGACCATCACCTCCGCGATGCCCGAGACCGCGTGGGCCCAGGGCATCACCGAGAATCTGGCGAACGGCATGCCGCTCTACTACCTCCTGTACATGGGGGGCATCATCTTCTTCGCCTACTTCTATACGGCGATCATCTTCAATCCGGACGACGTCGCGGAGAACATGCGCAAGTACGGCGGGTTCGTGCCGGGCATTCGGCCGGGCAAGCGGACCGCGGAGTACATCGACACCATCCTGACCCGCATCACGCTGGTCGGAGCCATCTACCTGGCGATCGTGGCCATCCTGCCGGACCTGATGATCGTCGGATTTCGCGTCGCCGCGATTCCGTTCATCGGCGATTCCCTCGATGCGGTCACCCCGCGGTGGATTACCGACGGCCTCAACGTCACGTTCTATTTCGGCGGGACCTCGCTGCTGATCATCGTCGGCGTGTCGATGGACACCGTGCAGCAGGTCGAGTCGCAGTTGATCATGCGGCACTACGACGGGTTCATGCGGAAGACCCGCATACGGGGCCGTCGGGGCTAGCCAGGAGCCTGAACCGTGACCGTCTCCGCGCGCACGCCGATCAACCTCGTCGTGCTGGGTCCTCCCGGCGCCGGCAAGGGAACCCAGGGCGTCGAGTTCGCCCGCCGACATGCGATACCGCAGATATCGACGGGAGACATTCTGCGAGACGCGGTCAAGTCCGGTTCCGAGCTCGGCCGGCGGGCCAGGGCGACGATGGACGCGGGAGGACTGGTCGACGATGCGCTGATGATCGCCATCGTGCGAGAGCGTCTCGACCGGCCGGACGTCGCGGCCGGTTTCGTGCTCGACGGCTATCCCCGCACGGTCGCCCAGGCCGCGGCCCTCGACGAGATCATGAACGGCCGGCCGCTGATCGTCATCGACGTCGCGGTGCCGGACGACGCGCTGGTGGCCCGGCTGGCGCGCCGGCGGGTCTGCGGGCAATGCGGTCATGCGACGAGCGTCGACCTGACGCCCGGGCCGCGCTGCGATCGATGCGGCGGCGAGTTGTCGCAGCGGAGCGACGACACCGAGTCGGTGGTGCGGGAGCGGTTGCGGGTATATGCCGGCGAGACCCGGCCGCTCGTCGACTACTATTCGCGCCGCTCCTCGTTTCGCGCCGTCGACGGCGACCGGAGCCCGGTGGAGGTCGGGGCCGCGCTGGCCGTCGCCGTCGAGTCGGTGCTGGCGGGAACGGCGGCCGGGGAGACCGGCGCATGATCGTCCGCAAGTCGCCGGCCGAAATCGACCGCATGCGCGCGGCCAATGCGCTGGTGGCGGACGTGCTCTCGGAACTCCGCCGGCTGGTGGCCCCTGGCGTTTCCACCCTGGAGCTCGATGCGTTGGCGGAACGGCGGATTCGGGCGGCCGGCGCGGTTCCGGCGTTCAAGGGATACCACGGGTATCCGGCGACCTTGTGCGCGTCGGTGAACGAGGCCGTGGTGCACGGCATTCCGTCGGCGGCCCCGCTCGTCGACGGCGACATCGTGTCGCTGGACATGGGCGTCGTTCTCGACGGCTACTATGGCGATTCGGCGATTACCGTGCCCGTCGGCGACGTTCCCGATCGCGTCCTCGAACTGCTCCGGGTGACCCGCGAGGCGCTGGAACTCGGCATCGCCCGGGTCCGGATCGGCGGACACGTGTCCGACATCGGACACGACGTGCAGCGGCACGTGGAGACGCACGGGTTTTCGGTGGTCCGGGAGTTCGTCGGGCACGGCATCGGCGTCCAGCTGCACGAAGAGCCGCAGATCCCGAACTATGGCGACCCCGGTCATGGACCGGAGCTGGAAGCGGGGATGGTGCTCGCCATCGAACCGATGGTCACGCTGGGGCGGCCGGCGGTCAAGGTGCTCGGCGACGGTTGGACCGCGGTGACCCGCGACGGCAGTCTCGCGGCCCACTTCGAGCACACGGTGGCGGTCACCGAGGGCGGTCCGGACGTGCTGACCCGCGGGGCCGACGCACCCGGCCCCGTGGCCGGCCGACCGGCGCAGGGTTCGTCGGCGCCGGCGGTCGCGGGGCCGGCGGCGGCGGTCCACGGTTGATCTGGTCGAGGGTGTGGGATGAAGGTACGAGCATCGGTGAAACGGATTTGTGACAAGTGCAAGATCGTGCGGCGCTCCGGCGTCGTGCGGGTGATCTGCTCGAATCCGAAGCACAAGCAGCGACAGGGGTGAGGCTGGACCATGGCTCGAATCGCAGGCGTCGATCTTCCCCGGACCAAGCGCATCGAAACCGGGCTGACGTACATCTTCGGCATCGGTGACCATCGTTCCGGATTGATCCTGAAGGAGGCCGGAGTCGATCCCGACGTCCGGATCAAGGATCTCTCCGAGGACGACGTGCGCAAGATCAGCCGGGTGATCGAAGAACAGGGTCGGGTCGAGGGCGATCTCCGGAAGGAGATCACCATGAACGTCAAGCGGTTGATGGAGGTCGGGTCCTTTCGCGGGATGCGTCATCGCCGCAATCTCCCGGTCCGCGGGCAGAGAACGCAGACCAATGCCCGTACCCGGAAAGGACCGCGCCGGGGAGCGGTGGCGAAGAAGCGGACGAGCTGAGCCAGGCAGCAGAAAGGACGTTTCGTCGAATGGCCAAGCTGGAAACGGTCGACGCCTCGGTCCCGACACCGAGCAAGCGGTCGTCCAAGCGGAAGAAGACCTTCAAGAAGAAGCGCGACAAGCGCGTCGTGCATCACGGCATCGTGCACGTCCAGGCATCGTTCAACAACACCATCATCACGATTGCCGATACCGAGGGGAACGTCGTGGCGTGGTCGAGCGCCGGGGGCATCGGGTTCCGCGGTTCGCGCAAGGGAACGCCGTTCGCGGCCACGCAGGCCGCGATCCGGGCCGGGCACGGCGCCAAGGCGGTCGGCATGCGCACGGTGGACGTGCGGGTCAAGGGTCCGGGCGGCGGACGCGAGTCCGCCATTCGCGCTCTGCAGGCTTCGGCCGGGCTCAGCGTCAAGTCGATTCGCGACGTGACGCCCATCCCGCACAACGGGTGTCGGCCGCCCAAGCGGCGCCGTGTCTAGGAACGGAGCCGAGGGGCGGCGGTTGGCTGGCTCGCGGATGGGGCGAGAGGCGACGCAAGGAGAGTGAATCAGCATGGCACGATATGCAGGACCCGTTTGCCGGCTTTGCCGCCGGGAGGGGATGAAGCTCTTCCTGAAGGGCGAGCGGTGCTACGCCGAGAAGTGCGCCATCGAGAAACGCAACGTCCCGCCGGGGCAGCAGGGGCGGCGCCGTCGTCCCAGCAAGGTGATGGGCTACGGGTCCCAGCTTCGAGAGAAGCAGAAGGTCAAGCGTACCTACGGGGTGCTCGAGAGCCAGTTCCGCCGCTACTTCGCGGCCGCCGAGCGGCAGCGCGGCATCACCGGCGAGACGCTGTTGCAGCTCCTCGAGTGCCGGCTCGACAACGTCGTCTACCGGCTCGGCCTCGCGACGTCCCGGCCGCAGGCGCGGCAACTCGTCAAGCACGGCCACGTGCGGGTGAACGGCCGGCGCGCCGACATTCCGTCGCTGGCGATGAAGGCCGGCGACGCCGTCAGCGTGCGGCCGCGCAGCGCGAAGCGGCCGGCGATTCTCTATGCCCTGGAGGAGGTCAAGGGGCGCGGAATCCCCGAGTGGCTGGAGTTCGACGCCTCCACCATGACGGGGCGGGTCAGCACGCTGCCGACCCGCGAGCAGATCAACCTGCCGGTGCAGGAGCAGTTGATCGTCGAGCTGTACTCGAAGTGAGAGACGCGGTCCCGGTCCCCAGAAAGGATTGACTTGATGTTGTGGAAAGACTTCCAGCGACCGAAGCGGCTGGAGTTCGACGCGGACACGCTGACCGATCGGTTCGGCCGGTTTTCCGCACAGCCGTTCGAGCGCGGTTTCGGGACCACGATCGGCAACGCGTTGCGTCGGGTGCTGTTGTCGGCGATCGAGGGCGCCGCGGTCACCAACGTCAAGATCGACAACGTGCTCCACGAGTTCTCGCCGATTCCGGGAGTCGTGGAGGATGCGACCGACATCATCCTGAATCTGAAGCAGATTCCCATCAAGCTCCACACCGACGAGACGAAGACGTTGTACCTGCGGGCCGACAAGCCGGGCGAGGTCAAGGCCGCCGATCTCGAAGTCGATGCCGCGGTGAAGATTCTCGACCCTGATCTCCATGTCGCAACGGTGGCCGACGGCGGTTCGCTGCACATGGAGCTGCGGGTGAAGCAGGGGCGCGGCTACGTTTCCGCGGAAAAGAACTTCGAGGATCTCGGCATCGGCTGGATTCCCATCGACTCCGTCCACTCCCCGGTCCGCAAGGTCAACTACGTCGTGGAAGCGGCCCGTCTCGGTCAGACGACCGACTATGACAAGCTCGTCGTCGAGGTGCGGACCAACGGCTCGGTGACGGCCCGGGAAGCGATTTCCCTCGGAGCCCGGCTGGTGCGCGACCATCTGAGCATCTTCATCAATCTGGACGACTCCGGCGTCGCGCCGATCGAATCCTCCGGCGGCGGATTGTCGTCGGCCAGCGAGCATCTCGACAAGAGCGTCGAGGAGCTCGAGCTCTCGGTGCGGTCCTACAACTGCCTGAAGAACGCCGACATCCAGACGATTCGGGAGCTGGTGCAGAAGACCGAGGCGGAGATGCTGCGCACGAAGAACTTCGGCCGCAAGTCACTCAACGAGATCAAGGAAATACTGCAGAAGATGGGGCTCGGTCTCGGGATGCGGTTCGAGCCGCCGGCGCCCGATGACGACGAGATCGAAGGATAGATCGAAAGGACAGCGCCGGTTCCCGGCATCCCGACCGGCGAGAGGAACGGAAGCCATGCGTCATCGAGTAGCGCACAGGAAACTGGGTCGTGTGACCGAACATCGACTCGCCACGCTGCGCAACCAGGCCCAGATGCTGTTGCGCCACGAGCGCATCGATACGACCCTGGCCAAGGCCAAGGAGTTGCGTCCGTTCGTCGAGCGGCTGATCACGGTGGCCAAGCGCGGCATCGAAGATGGCGCCGAGACCACCCGCGCGCTGCACGCGCGCCGCCTCGTGGCGCGCGATATCGCCGACAAGCGGGTCGCCGGCAAGCTGTTCGGCACGATTGCGCCGCGGTTCGCCGAACGCCCGGGCGGATATACGCGCGTGCTGCATCTCGGCCGCCGCCAGGGAGACGCGGCCGAGATCGCCCAGATCGAACTCGTCGGCAGCGAGTACGATCCCGATCAGGATCGGGATGCCGGTGACGCCGCCCCGCCGGAAGCTCGCGCCTCGAAGCAGGGGATGGGGGGTCGCCTGCGCGCCGCCGCGAAACGTCTGCGGGGCGGGCAGGACGCCGAGAAGGCCGAGGGTTCGGACTGATTCGCCGCGTTCCGCCCCGGCCTCCGGCCACCTGTCCGGGCGCGGGCTGTCAGCTTTCCTTGTCGTCGTCTTCGCCGCGTTCCGCCCTGGCGTCCGCAATGACCTTCTGCATGATGTGCGCCGGCACCTCTTCGTAGTGCGAGAACTCCATGTGGTAGGACCCGCGGCCTCCGGTGGCCGAGGTCAACTGCTGCTCGTAGGTCAGCATCTCCGCCATCGGCACCTCGGCCTTGATCGACGTCGAGGCGCCGCGCGTCTCCATGCCGCCGATCTTGCCGCGGCGGCCGTTGAGGTCCCCCATCAGGTCGCCGGCGTAATCGCTGGGGGCGGATACCTCGACGTCCATGACCGGTTCGAGCAGCGTGGGCTTCGCGCGCGACATGGCGTCGCGGAACGCGAGCCGTCCCGCCATCTTGAACGACATCTCGTTCGAATCGACGGGGTGGAACGATCCGTCGTAGAGGGTGACCTGGAAGTCCACCACCGGGTAGCCCGCCAGATAGCCGCGCGCCCGCGCTTCCTGGATGCCCTTTTCGACGGCCGGGATGAACCCGCGCGGAATCGCCCCTCCGAATATTTCGTCGACGAACTGGAAGTCCTCGCCGCGCGGCAGCGGCGCGACCTTGATCTTGCAGTCCCCGAACTGGCCGTGTCCGCCGGTCTGCTTCTTGTGACGTCCGTGCGCCTCGGTGGCCGCCTTGATGGTCTCGCGATACGGAATCCGCGGCAGCTTGAGGTTCACCTCGACTCCGAAGCGGCGCTTGAGCTTGGCGACGGTGACCTCGATGTGCAACTGTCCTTGCCCGGAGAGCAGCAGTTGCGACGTCTGCGCGTCGCGGGTGTAGCGGATGGTCGGGTCCTCCTCCTGGAGCCGCTGGAGGGCGGTGCTGATCTTTTCTTCGTCGCCGCGGCTCTTCGGTTCGATGGCGTAGGACAGGACCGGCTCGGTGAACCGGAACGGCGGAAATCGCCACGAGGCCTCTTTCGGACCCAGCGTGTCCCCGGTCCTGGTTTCCTTCAGCTTGGCGACCGCACCCAGGTCGCCTGCCCTGATCTCGGGGACGCCGGTCTGGGTCTTGCCCTGCATGAGGGTGATGGCGCCGAGCCGTTCGCTGACCCCGCGGCTGACGTTGCGCACCGTCGAGTCCGCCCGGACGGCGCCGCTCGCCACGCGGAACATCGTGATGCGTCCCGCGAAGGGGTCCGCGACCGTTTTCCACACCAACGCGGCCGAAGCGTCGGCCGGTTCGGGGGCCGCCGCGTTTCCTTCCGCGTCGACCACGGGCAGCGGCCGCTGCGTCGGGGACGGGAGATACGCCAGGATGGCGTCCAGCAGGGGCGGCATGCCGATGTTGACGGTGGCCGACGCGCACACCAGGGGGAATAGATGACGCCCCGCGGTTGCCGTCTTGAGTCCCGCCTCCAACTGCTCCTGGGTCAGCGTGCCCGACTCGAAGAAATGCTCCATCAGGGTGTCGTCCGCCTCCGCCACCAGCTCGATGAGGGTTTCCCGGGCCGCCGCGGCTGCGTCGGCCAGCTCGGCCGGCACTTCACTGGCGGACAGCGTCGGGCCGTCCGGGGCGAAGGTCAGCGCCTGCATCGCGACCAGGTCGACCACGCCGCGGAACTCCTTCTCGTCTCCAATGGGAAGCTGGATCGGCACTACCGTGCGGCCCAGCGCCTCGTGCAACGAATCGAGTGAGCGGGACAGGCTCGCGCGGTCGCGGTCGAGGCGGTTGAGCACGACGACGCAAGGCAGGCTCAGCTCTTCCGCGATCGCCCACACTTTCTCGGTCTGCACCTCGGAGCCGGCGACCGCATCCACGACCACGAGGGCGGCGTCGGCGACCCGCAGCGCGCAGGCGGCGTCGCTGAAGAAATTCGCCATGCCCGGGGTGTCGATGAGGTTGATCTTCGTTTTCTTCCATTCCGCGAATGCGGTGCTGGCCGACAGAGTGTGCTTGCGCACGATCTCCTCGTCGTCGTAATCCGTCACCGTCGTGCCGTCGTCGACGGAGCCCAGCCGGTTGACGGCCCCGGCGTTGAACAGGAGAGCCGAGGCCAATTGCGTCTTGCCGGCGCCGCTGTGTCCCGCCAGCGCGACGTTCCGGATCTGATCCGCGTCGTACACCTTCATGGTTCGGGTATCCTCCTGCCGCGACCGGTCCGAAAACGCACCCGCGGGGCGGCCGCCGCCGCGCGCTCGCCAACGCCGCCGCGTACCGGCCGCGCTGGCCGGTTCGTCTCCCTGACGGCTGCCGGCGCAAAATCCGTATGCTACGCCACTCCGGGCGTGCGCTCAAGAGTAGCAGGCGATGAGGGCGCACGTCAGATTTTTGAGGGAGGGCCGTCGGGGGCAGGGCGGGGCGGGATCGGCCGAAGCTTCAGTAGATCGGCTGTTCACTGGAGGAGTCTGCGCGCCAGCGTACGACGCCGCGGAGAATCGCCGCCAGAAGCAGGAGGCGCGCCCCGCGGCTCTCTCACGGGGCTTGGACGTAGTCCAGGCCGGTCATCAGGAATACGGCCGGCCGGGTCGCGCGTTCTTCGGGAAACTGTTCGAGACCCGACACGTCGTGCAGGGAACGGAAGACCCTCAACGCCGCGCCGTCCGACAGACGCACCTCCACCGCGACGCCGGCCAGGGTGAACACGACCAGCGCCCGACGGCGGTCGGGGGAAATGCTGATATTGCCCATGATTTCCGACCGGAGACCCCGCAACGCTTCCGGGGTGCCGGCGTTGGGGAAGATCGTCGTCTCGCGGCCGTCCGCGAGGTCCACCATCAGCAGCCTCGGCGGGCCGTACGTGCCGTCACTGCCGTGATTGTCGAACAGCAGGAACCGCGAACCCTGCCAGTGGTGGACGGCGTGCTGACGGCGGAAGCTGCCCCGCACCAGCCGCTTCACGCGTCCGGACCCGGCGTCGAGAATCGCGAACGCGCTCAACTCGCGCATGGACACCACCAGGTCCCCGGACGACACGTCCTGCACGTCCCGCACGTCCCCGCCGACCCGGTGGATGAAATTGGGGTGGAGAAGATCGCAAGGTCTCGGTGGACGTCGACGTCGACCGAGAGGTTCGAGCAGGACCGGCGCGAAGGGCGAGTCCAGCATGGCGCCCGTCAGATCGATGCTGTCGAGGAGCCGTCCATCCCCGTCGATGACGTTCACGGACTCCAGCCAGGGTCTCCTTCTCTCGCATCGAAGCTCAACGTGCTGCCCCCCCCCGTCGTTGATGGGAACAAGTATGGGGTTGTCGCCAAACGAGCGCGCGAGAACCAGAACCGAGCCGTCGTTCTCCATGTGCGGCCAGTGATGACTGAGATCCCGACGGAACCAGACCGGATACCCCCGGCGGTCGACCCTGACCGCGCCGCCGGCATCTACATGGGCGGTGGTGCGATTCTCGTTGAAAAACACCACCAGCAAGTCGCCGTTCGGGTATCGTGAAATCCCCTGTGGCGCGGCGTCTCGAGCGAACGAGAACCCGGGGGCGGAACGGTGCGCGTATTCGGCCGCGGCGTCGTCCGCCGCCTGTTCCAGCAGGTCGGGCCGCAACGGCCAGGCCTGCGCGACTTCGCCGTCCGTCCCGAACTGTACGGCCAGGCATCCCCACTCCGGGCAGATCTCCATGAACTGGAAGCGGCCGCCGTACCAGAACACCGGCTCGCGCAACGAACCGCCGTCCAGAGACTCGATGCGGCTCGCAGCGACGCATCCGGCCTCGTGGTCTGCGCACCGCCAGACTTCTCCGTCCACGAACTCCCGGAACGTTCCGTCGTCCGGGACCGCGTCCGTGTCCGGCGGAGTCTGCGCGCCGGCGTACGACGCCGCGGAGGTCGCCGCCAGGAGCAGGAGAAGCGGCATTTTTGACTGCACTTGCATTTTTTTCCTCCGTTATTCGTGGCGCAGGGCCTCGATGGGGTCGAGGCTGGAAGCCCGGATGGCCGGATACAGGCCGAAGACGATTCCGACGCCGCCGGAGAACGCCAGGCCGAGCGCGAACGACCACCAGGGCAGCGAGACCGGGAATCCCGTCGCGTAGTGGATGCCGATGCCGATGCCGCTGCCCAGGAGGATGCCGATCACGCCGCCGATGCCGGTGAGACAGGCGGCCTCGAGCAGAAACTGCCAGAGAATCTCCTTCCGCCGGGCGCCGATGGCCCGGCGCGTCCCGATTTCCCGCGTGCGGTCGGTCACCGAGATCGTCATGATCGCCATCACTCCGATTCCTCCGACCATCAGCGCGATGGAGGAGATCACGACCAGCGACAGGAACGTCGCGCGGCTGATCTGGTCCCACAATGCGAGCACCGCGTCCTGCGTGACGAACTCGAAGTCGTTCGGCTCGTCGAGCCGCAGCCCGTGCCGGATGCGCATGACCCGCTCGATGTCCGCGATCGCCGTCTCGCCGTCGACGTCGTCGTGCGGGACCGCCGCAATCGCCACCGCGCGCATTTCGCCGCCGAACATCCGCTGGGCCTTGATCCCGAACTGCTTCTGATAGGCGGTGTGGGGGATGATGACGAAGTCGTCCTGCCCCGCGTTGAAGCCGCCGGGGCTCGGTGTCTCTCCGACCACGCCGATCACCGTGTAGCGGGTGGTCCCGATGCGGACGCGTTTACCGATGGGGTCGGCGTTCGCGAACAGGGCCCGGGCGGGCGTGTGTCCCAGCACGGCCACGCGCGCGCGCCGGCGGGTCTCGCCGGGCGTGAAGAAGCGTCCGTCCACCAGGTCGATGGGAGTGATGTCCGGATACTCGGAGGTGGACCCGAAGATGGCGAGTGGTCTCGTCTGCTCCGACCGGTAATGGATCCGCTCCATCGTGGGGGGGCCACCCTGTCCGAGCACGATGGCCACCGCGGCGAGCGAGTCGGCCTGGCGCGCGATGGCGTCGGCGTCCGCGGTGGTGAGGTTGGGGCGGCGCATCAGCTCGGTGAACTCCTGGCCCGAGCCCAGGCTGATGGCCGAGAACTTCGTGAGGAAGATGGCGTTCGGCCCCATCGACCGGATGGTCTCGCGCAGCGACTCGTCGAGCCCCCGGATCAGCGACGTGCTGCCGACGATCGACATGATGCCGATGACCACGCCGAGGATCGTCAATCCGGACCGCACCTTCTGGTCCCGCAACGTGGCCAGGGCCATGGTCACGATTTCGCCGAACAGGCCGCCGTGGAACCGGGTGGCCATCGAAATCGTCGTGTCGAATGGACGCGGAACCCTTGGAATCAGGCGCGGCCGAGGGCCAGGATCGGGTCGAGAGCCGCCGCCCGCGATGCGGGGTACAAGCCGAAGAACAGCCCCACGACGGCGGTCATCGAGATGCCCAGCATCACCGACCACGGATGCACCGCGGCGGTGATCGGCGTCAGCGAGCTCAGACCGATCGCCACCCCGAATCCGGCCGCGGTCCCGACTGCGCCGCCGGTGACGGACAGGATGACCGACTCGGCCAGAATCTGCCACAGGAGATCGCGGCGGCGGGCGCCCAGCGCCTTGCGCAGTCCGATTTCGCGCGTCCGTTCCGAGACCACCATCAGCATGATGTTCATGATGACGATGCCGCCCACCACCAGCGACAGGCTGACGATGCCGACCAGCACCGCGAAGATCCCCGTGGTGGCCTGCCGGTAGAGCCCCAGGACCGAATCCGACGTGAACACCCCGAAGTCGTTCGCTTCGGTGGCCCGCAACCCGCGGTCGACGCGCAGGGCGACCGTCGTTTCGTCGATGGCGCGGTCGAACAGCTCCGGCGTATCCGCCCGAACCCGCAGGACCAGCGACGGGCGCGCCCCGAACAGCTTGCGGAACTGCCCCATCGGGATCACCGCGAATTCGTCCTGCGATTGTCCGAACGCGGCGAGAGTGGGTTCGCTGACCCCGACGACCCGGAAGTTCACGCCCTGTATCTTGATCCGCCGGTCGACCGGGTCGAGCTGGTCGAACAGCCGGTCGGCGGTGTCGGCGCCCAGCAGCGCGACGTTGCGGTTGCGGGAGACTTCGGTCCGGCTGATCAGGCGTCCGCGCTCGGCCGTGAAGGTCGGGAACTCCACGTAATCCTGCGTCACGCCCCGGATGCGGACGTTCTCGAGCCGCCGGTCGCGGTAGCGGACCTCGCCGTTTCGGCTGGCCTGCGCCATGACGGCGCCGACGGCGTCGCTGAACCGCCGGATGGCCCGGGCCTCGTCCAGCGCTATGCGGGGGTTGCTCTTCGCCGCCTCGACGTCGGCCTCGGTCATGAGCAGGGGGGTGCGTTCGACGACGAACGAATCCGCGCCGAACTCCGAGACGATGGCGTCGCCGACCTCGGCGTTGACGCCCTGAATCAGCGACACCACCGCGATGATGGAAGCCACCGCGACGATGTTCCCGAGAATCGTCAGGGCGGACCGGAGCTTGTTGGCCCAGATCGCGCGGAGGGCGACGCCCGTGAGATCAACGGCGCGCCGCACTCTCGACCACCCGGATGGAGTCGCCGTCGTTCAGGTTGCGCACCTCGTTGAACGGCCCGATGATGACGAGGTCGTCTTCTTCCACGCCGGAAAGCGCTTCGAAGTAGCGCTCGCCGGCGATGCCGGTGTCGACCGGCACGAACGCCGCGCGGCCCTGGCGCGCCACGAACACGCCCTCGAGCTCCTCCTCGGTTTCTCCCGCCGGGAGCTCGGAGGCCGCCACGCCGGGGGTGACGCTCCGCCTTCGCGGTCCGTTTTCCTCCCGCACGACGTTCCCGTCCGCGTCCCGCACCACCTCGCGCACCGTGGCCGCCTGTATCGGGATCGCCAGCGAGTCCGAACGGACCGCGGTGGTGATGTCCGCCGTGCAGGTGAAGCCCGGGCGTACGCCGGGAATCGATTCGTCCAGGGTCACCACGACCTTGAACGTCGTCGCCTGGGCGCCCGCCCCGCCGGCCGCGGTCGCCGGATGAATGGGGCTGTTGCCGATTTCGGTCACGACGCCCGAAAAGTCGCGATCGGGGAGCGCGTCGATGGTGACGGCGGCCGCCTGCCCGAGCTCGACGCTGGGAATGTCGGTCTCGTCGACCTCCACCTCGGCCTCGATCACCGAGAGGTCCGCGATCGTCGCCAGCACCGTGCCCTGGTTGTTCATCGTGCCGACGACCACCGTCTCGCCCTCCTCGATGTTGCGCCGGGTGACGACACCGGTGATGGGCGAAGTAATCGTCACTTTGGTCAACTCGTACCGCGCGCTCTCCAGGCTGGCTTCCTCCTGGCGGATCCGCTGCGCCTGGGTGACGACCTCCACCTCCCGCGCCTGCAGCTCGGTCTCGCGGAGCGCGACGTCGTTCACGGCGCGCTCCCAGGTCTCGCGAGACACCAGTTGCAGTTCCCACAGGTGCTGCTGCCGATCGAGGTTGTCCTTCGCCAGCTCGAGGTTCACCCTGGCGGTCTCCACCGCGACCTCCGCCTGCCGCTGGGACGAACGGGACGCCTGCAGCGCCGCCTCGCCCCGGTCGACGGCCGCGCGCAGCGTCTCGGGGTCGATCTCCAGGAGGAAATCGCCGGCCCCGACGCGGTCGCCTTCGTTGAACGCCAGCCGGGTCACGCGGCCCATCGTGTTCGCGCTGATGTCGACGGTGAGCTGGGGGACGATGGTTCCCGGCGCGGACACGATCGCCTCGAGATGACGGCGTCGCACGGCCTCGACCTCGACCTCGGGCCCGCTCGCGCGCTCGAACGTGAGGTTGACGTACACGACCACGGTCCCGAGGGCCGCGATCGCGGCGATGAGGGCTATCTTGCGAGAAGCGGTCAACGGATCATCCTCCCAGGCGAGACAGTATGAAACCGGCCGCGATCGCGGCCACGGCGTACAGGCCGTAGAACGTGGCCGCGATGGGACCCGTGCGCCGCTTGTAGATGACCCCGGCGCCGACCGCCAGCAGAAACAACTGCCACACGACGATGAGCTCGACGAAGTTCAGCGCCCGCTGGGCGAAGCTGCCTTCCTCGAGCATCGGCAGCAGCGCGGCCAGCGTCGTGGGGGACGACATGGCGCCCCGCGCGTAGTTCAGCGGCGTGGTGAACAGCACGCCGACGACGTTGACGGCGCCCGTGTGGGTGACGGCCGCGTACAGCGCCCGGAAGGGCGCATGCGCCCCCAGAATCACGTAGCACGCGGTCCACACGACCCCGGCGATGACGAGCGTGACGATCGGGAACGAGACGAAGATGGTCGCGGCCGTGAAGTACGCGCTGTACCGGTTGTTGCGTTCGACCTGCGCGTACATCTCGTCGGTCACCGTCACCCCGAACGACTCCATGCTCGCAACCTGCTGTTCGATCAGCATCTGCTGGCCGCGCTCGGTGCTCAGCAGCCAGCCGTTGGCCGCGCTGACGCACAGACAGACGGCCAGCAGGGCGCCGAACGGCCGGGGCCGGTCCACGATCGCGGCGAACGTGGCCCGCGGGGTCAGCAGCACCCCGGACAGGCGCGAGAAGAGGCCCGGGGAGGGCCCCGTCTCCGGAGGCGGCGCGTCGGTCTCTTCGGTCATGGTCGTCGGGTCGCGGAGCGAAGGTCCGGTCGGGCGGCGGTCCCACCCGGAATTGTATGCTCACCGGCCACCGCGAGTCCCCGGCGGCTCGGCTCGCCGCGCACCCTTGCAGCATATACGCGCCGGCCCGCCGAAATGTTCACCGGCCCCGCTCCACTCGCGCGCTTTCCCGTCTTGACAGCACGCGCCCGGTTGCACTACGGTCGAAGACGACGTTCTGCGCATGTTCCGTCGGTTTCCGTCGGCGCATCCTTTCATCGGCAGGTCCTCCCGGCGGAGCCCACGTGATCGAACTCGTTCCCAAGGAGCTTTTCTTCACCAAGGGTGTCGGGAAACACCGCAAGAAGCTGATTTCGTTCGAGTTGGCGTTGCGGTCGGCCGACATCGCGGCCTGCAACCTCGTGCGGGTGTCCAGCATCTTCCCGCCCGGCTGCCGCATCCTGCCGAGGGCCGCCGGGGTCCGGAAGCTGAAGCCCGGCCAGGTGGCGTTCGTGGTGATGTCGGAGGCGGCCACCCGCGAACCCCACCGGCTCGTGGCCGCGACCATCGGGGTCGCGATTCCGCGCGACCGGCGGTTGTTCGGGTATCTGTCCGAGCACCACAGCTTCGGAGAGAACGAGGAGACCGCCGGCGACTACGCCGAGGATCTGGCGGCCGAGATGCTCGCCACCACCCTGGGCCTGGAGTTCGACCCCGACAAGAGCTGGGACGAGAAGAAGGAGGTCTACCGGCTGTCGAACCGGATCGTCCGGACCCAGAACGTCACCCAGACCGCGGTGGGCGACAAGCAGGGCCTCTGGACGACGGTGGTCGCGGCGGCGGTCATCGTCGGCTGACGGCCGTCCGCGCGCCGGGTTCCCCGCGCGCCGCCGGTCGCCGCGAACCGCTCGTCCCTCCCGGATCCGCCGCGCCTTCCCGGCCCGTTCCCCGGCGTCTCCCGCCCGCGGCCTGACCGGGGGCCCTCCCTTCACCGCCGCGTCCTTCCCGTTGCGCAATCCCGGCCGGCCCGACGGTTCTCTTCCCCGCGCGCCGCCGGCGGTCGCCGCGAACCGCTCGTCCCTCCGGGTCCGCCGCGCCTTCCGGCCCGTTCCCCGGCGCCTCCCTCCCGCGGCCTGACCGGGGGGCTCCTCCCTTCCCGCCGCGCAGATCCGCGACCGGCCGACCCGGCGGTTCTCTCCGTGTCTCCGTGCCGGGTCGGGCCGTCGATCGCGGCCGCCGTGACGGCAAGTGTCTGTTTCGGTGGCCGGATTGACATTTAACGTCACTTCATGTGTAATCGTTGTCACCTGGCTGGTTCCGCGAGGCCGGGTCCCGGGATCATGGCTGCTCGAATCGGCGAACTGCTCCTCGACGACCAGCGCGTGACGCAGGTCCGGATCGACGAAGCGCTGGACCGCCAGAAGTCCGCCGGCGGCCGGCTGGGGTCTCACCTCGTCGAGCTCGGCTTCGTCCGGGACGACGAGGTCGCGTCGTGGTTGAGCCGGCAGTACGGTGTTCCCTTCATCGACCTGAGCCGGTTCGACGTCGAGGACGCCGTCATCGCGCTGCTGCCGTCGGCGACCGTCCGGAAGTACGAGACGGTGCCGCTGAGCCGGACCGGAGCCGTTCTCACGATTGCGATATGCGATCCGACCAACGTCTTCGCAATCGACGACATCGAATTCATGACCGGGTGCCGCGTCGAGCCGGTGGTGGCGACGCAGACCGCCGTCGCGGCCGCCGTCGAGCGGTACTACGGGGGGCGTTCGAACCGGGGCGGCGCCCCCGACGTCGGCGAGAGCCAGCTCGCCCGCGCCGCCAGGGCGCTCGAGCAGGTTCCGGGAATCGCCGACGACCTCGAAGTGATCGAGGAAATGGAAGAGGTCGACGTCACCGCGCCGGAGTCGCAGAGCGGGGAGACGCCGGTGGTCCGACTGGTCAACGTCGTGCTCGCGTCCGGGATTCAGCGCGGCGCGAGCGACATCCACTTCGAGCCGTACGAAAGGGAATATCGAATCCGGTTCCGGATCGACGGCTTCCTGTACGGGATCATGGAGCCTCCGCTGAAGTACCGGGACGCCATCACCTCGCGCCTGAAGGTGATGGCGAAGCTGGACATCGCCGAAAAGCGCCTTCCCCAGGACGGCCGCATCAAGCTGCGGTTGAACGCGGACGAGGGCGCGAAGGAAATCGACTTTCGCGTGTCCTGCCTGCCGACTCTGCACGGGGAGAAAATCGTGCTGCGGCTGCTCGACCGCGGCAAGCTGATGCTCGACATGACCCGGCTGGGGCTGGAGCCGGAGTCGCTCGACCGCTTCGAGGAGGCGATTCGCCGGCCGTGGGGCCTCGTGCTCGTGACCGGACCGACCGGCAGCGGCAAGACCAGCACGCTGTACTCGGCCATCTCCCGGCTCAACACGCCGGCGACGAACATCATGACGGCCGAGGACCCGGTCGAGTTCAACCTCGCCGGGGTCAACCAGGTGCAGATGCGCGAGAGCACGGGGCTCACCTTCGCCGTCGCGCTGCGTTCGTTTCTGCGCCAGGACCCGAACGTCATTCTGGTCGGCGAGATCCGCGACCGCGAGACGGCGGAGATCGCGATCAAGGCCGCCCTCACCGGTCACCTCGTGTTGTCGACCCTGCACACGAACGATGCCCCCGGCACGATCCACCGGCTGGTGAACATGGGGATCGAGCCGTTCCTGGTCGCCGGCGCGGTCAGCCTGATCTGCGCGCAGCGCCTGGTGCGTCGGATCTGCGCCGGATGCGCCGAGGAGGCGCCGGCCCCGGCGACGGTGCTCGAAACGATCGGGTTCGGGGCCGATGCCGCGACCCGGATCACGCCGCGCAGGGGCCGGGGGTGCAAGCAGTGCGACGGCCGCGGTTATCGGGGGCGCGTCGGGCTGTACGAAGTGATGGCGATAGCGGACAGGTGCCGCGAGATGATCCGGCTGAACGCCTCGCCCGACGATCTGCGGCGCGAGGCGATCGCGCGCGGCATGCTTACGCTGCGGGCGAGCGGCCTGCGGAAGATAGCCGCCGGGCTCACCAGCATCGACGAGGTGCTGAAGGAGACGGCGAGGTAGCGGAGGGACGGCCGCGATGCCGACGTTGACGGACCTGCTCAGATCGACGGTCGAGCTCGAAGGCTCGGATCTGCACCTTACCGTCGACTCGGCCCCGCGGGTCCGTGTCGACGGCCGGCTCCGGGCGCTCGACGCGCCGCGGCTCGGCCCCGACGACACCCGATCGCTCGTGTACAGCGCGCTGAGCGACGGCCAGAAGACGCGGTTCGAGGAGACTCGGGAGCTCGACTGCTCGTTCGGGATCAGCGGGGTCGCCCGCTTCCGCTGCAACGTGTTCAGGCAGCGCGGGGCGGTGGCGGCGGTCTACCGGCGGGTGCCGGAGACGATACGGGGCCTCGACGAACTGGGGTTGCCGCCGGTCGTCGAAAGCTGGGCCGAGCGTCCCCGCGGCCTGGTGCTGGCGACGGGGCCGACCGGGTCCGGCAAGAGCACCACCCTGGCCGCCCTGATCGACCGCATCAACGGCGCACGTCACGCGCACATCCTGACCATCGAAGATCCGATCGAGTACGTCCACCGTCCCCGGCGCGCTCTCGTCAACCAGCGCGAGGTCCACGACGATACGGCCAGCTTCGCCGCCGCCCTCCGGGCCGCTCTCCGCGAAGATCCCGACGTGGTGCTCATCGGCGAGCTCCGGGACCTCGAGACCATCGAGGCGGCCTTCCGCATGGCGGAGACGGGCCACCTGACCCTGGCGACGGCCCACACCAACTCGGCCTACCAGACGATCAACCGGCTCATCGACGCCTTCCCCGCCAGCCGTCACGATCAGGCGCGGAATCAGCTCGCGCTGCTGCTCGAGGGCGTCGTGTGTCAGGCGCTGCTGCCGAGGGCGGACGGCCGGGGCCGCGTGACCGCGGCCGAGGTGCTGAGCCCGACCCCCGCGATCCGCAACCTGATTCGAGAGAACAAAGTGCACCAGTTGTACTCCGCGATGCAGGCGGGGCAGGGGCGTCACGGCATGCAGACCATGAACCAGTCGCTGGCGTCGCTGGTCGGACGGGGAAGCATCTCGCTGGAGACGGCGCTGGCCGCGTCGTCGATGCCGGACGAACTGCGGATGCTCGTCTCGCGCGCCGGGGCGCGGGTCTCGAATCCGGCGCATCGTCCCGGTGGGTGGGGGCGCGCATGACGCCGGCCTTCGCATATTCGGGGCGGAGCAGGGCCGGCGAGAACGTGCGCGGCGAACGCAGCGCCGCCACGAGCGAGGCGGCGGTGGCCGCCTTGCGCCGCGAAGGGGTCCGCGTCGCCCGGATCGCGCCGGCCGCGGGCGCGGCCGGTCGGCGCCGGGGCGGGAAGCCGCGCCGGGGCCGGTCGGCGCCGGCCCGCAACCTGGCCGTCTTCACGCGTCAGCTCTCCGTGATGCTCGACGCCGGCATGCCGCTGGTGGAGTGCCTCGACACCCTCGGGAAGCAGGAGGCGCACCGGCCCTTCCGCGAAGCCGTTCTGCAGACCCGGAGCGCGGTCGAAGGCGGCTCCAGCCTCGCCGAGGCCATGCGGGAGCATCCGCGGACGTTCGACCTCCTCTATACGGACATGATTGCGGCGGGCGAGGCGGGCGGCATCCTCGACACGATTCTGAAGCGGCTGGCGGCGCACATCGAGAAGAGCGTCAAGCTCAAGGCGCAGGTCAAGTCGGCCATGACCTATCCGGTTGCGGTCGTGGCGATCGCCGCGGCCGTCGTCGGGGTCATTCTGTGGAAGGTCGTTCCGACCTTCGACGACCTGTTCGCGGGGTTGGGGGCCGCGTTGCCCTGGCCGACGAGGATGGTCATCGCTTCGAGCGACGCGCTGGTGTCGTACTTCCCCCTGTTCGTTCTCGGCGCCGTCGCGCTGGCGTTCGGATTCCGGCGGTTCCGGGCTTCCGCGCGGGGCGGGAGGGCCGTCGCCGCCGCGGTGCTCAAGTTCCCGGTGCTGGGGCCGATCCTGCGCAAGGTGGCCGTCGCCCGGTTCTGCCGGACCCTGGCCACGTTGCTCGGCTCCGGCATCCCGCTGCTCGCGGGGCTGGAGATCACCGCGAAGACCGCCGGCAACGCGGTCATCGAAGACGCGGTCCTGGCCTCCCGGACCGCCATCGAGCGCGGCGAGACGGTGGCCGCGCCCCTGCGCCGGACCGGGGTGTTCCCGCCTCTGGTGACGCAGATGATCCACGTGGGCGAGACGAGCGGGGCGCTCGACGCCATGCTCGCCAGGATCGCGGACTTCTACGAAGAGGAGGTCGACACCGCGGTCGCGGGGCTGGTGACTCTGATCGAGCCCGTCATGATCGCATTGCTGGGAGTGGTGATCGGGGGAGTCGTCATCGCCATGTACCTGCCGATCTTCGATCTCATCGGACGGATGGCGGGGTAGTCTTCGAACGGCATGTCCAGGAACGGCGTGCGCGGCGTCCGGGCCCTGGATCCGCCGGGTGCGGGCGGCATCGTGGGCGACAGCCCGGCGATGCGCGGCGTCCGGGAACGGATCGCACGAGTGGCGCCCACCGGAAGCACGGTGCTGATCACCGGCGATCCGGGTGTCGGCAAGGAACTGGTGGCGCGGACGATTCATGGCGGTTCCCGGCGGGCCGGGTTGCCGTTCGTCGGCCTGAGCGGTGCGAGCCTGGAGGCGATTCTCGATCCGGACCCGTTCGGCCGCGAGACGTCGGCGTTCGGGGCCGGTGCGCGCGGGCGTTCCGGCCTGGGCCCGGTGTCCGAGCCGGGCACCCTCTTCCTGACGGACGTCGGCGAGGCGAGCCCGGCGCAGCAACTGGCGTTGCTGCGGTTCCTCAAGGAGCAGCGGTTTCGACGCACGGCCGGCGCTGGCGGGGACGAGACGGCCGCCCCCCCGCGGGTCGTCGCGGCGACGACCCGGAACCTCGCCCGGATGGTCGCGGAGGGCGGCTTTCGGCGCGACCTGTTCCATTGCATCAGCGTCTTCGACGTCTACCTGCCGCCGCTCTGGGCGCGTCGGCAGGACGTCCTGCCACTGGCCCGCCATTTCGTCGCGCGGTTTGCCCGCGAGACGCGCCGGGATCTCCGGGGACTGTCCCCGGCGGCCGAGCGCGTGCTGGAGGCCCATGCATGGCCCGGGAACGTCAGCGAGCTCGAGAGCGTCGTCGAGCGGGCGGTCGTTCTCGAAGGCTCGAACCGGGTGGAGGCCGCAAGTCTCGAGATGATCGCGGCGCCGGCCCCGGACCGTCCCTCGGAAGCGCCGGCGGCCGGCGGATCCGCGGCCGTCGACCACCCGCACGACTCTCCGGCGGATCGCCTTCCGGACTCCGGGTTCGTATTGGAACGGCACGTGCGGAACCTCGAACGGGAGTACCTCGCACGGGCGCTTCGGCAGGCCGGCGGCGTCAAGGTCAGAGCCGCGGGCCTGCTGGGGATGAGCTTTCGGTCGTTCCGCTACTACGCCAGGAAATACGATCTCGGGTGACTCCGGGCCGGCGCTTCCGGCGTCTCGAGGGCAACCCGGGTTGTCCGTTCCCGCGGCGGGGCCGCGGGGCGCGTCGGCAGGTCGTCGCCGCCGGCCGCATGGCAACCCGGGTTGTCCGTTCCCGCGGCGGCGTCGCGTGCGCTCTCGAATCCGGCGGCGTAGAATGAACTCGACCGTCGATTCGCCCGGACCGATGCCGGCGCGGCGCGGCACGCCAGGCTGGAAGCCGGCGGTCTCCGCGGCGGCCCGTGTCGCACCCGCGGAGCCGGCCGCCGGCCGCCGCGCGGGGGGAATCGATCCGGCGGCGCCCGACCCGGCGGTTCCATCGAAGCCTCGGCGCCCCCGTGCGTCGGATCGATGCTTGCATCAGGGTTCTCGAAGGCAGATGGCCGGGCGCATCGGGGGAGGTCGCCGGCCGGTCGGGCCTCCGGCTCCGTCCGGTGACGACGGCCGGCGATTCGCGTCGAGACCGCCTGGCCCGGCCGGCGGTGACGGCGACAACTGAAGGAGGGCGCGCATGAGGGCTGGTGGCAGCCGCGGTTTCACGTTGATCGAACTGCTGATGGTCGTCGCGATCATCGGCATCATTACGGCCATCGCGGCGCCGGGGCTGATGCGCGCGCGCATGTCCGCCAACGAGGCTTCGGCCATCGGTTCGCTGCGGGCCATCAACAGCGCGCAGGCGACGTTCGCCGCCAGTTGCGGCAACGGCTTCTATGCGCCGAGCCTGAGCCTGCTGGCGACGCCGCCGACGGTGGGCGGCGGCGACGGCTTCATCGGGACGGACCTCGCCGCCGACCCCTCCATGAAGAGCAGCTACTCGGTGGCGCTCACGGCGGGCGCGCCGGCTACGGGGGCGCCGCCGTCCTGCAACGGCGTGCCCGCCGGCGGGGTGGTGTCCACCTACTTCGTCGGGGCGTCGCCGGCGGCCGGCGGCGGCGTGCGCCATTTCGGCACCAATCAGGGAGGCACGATCTACCAGGCGACGGCGCCGGTGGCGGTCACCCAGAACGGCGCGCCGCCGGGGGCGGCGCCCATCCAGTAGCAGCGGAGCGTTCTTGCGCCGGGGCACGGCCTGGTTCGTGCCGGCCCCCACCCTCGGGCGCCCGTACAGCAGGGGCGGAGCGTTTCTCGTGCCGCGCCGTTTCCGGTCGCCGGCGCATCCACCGCCGCGGCCCCGGCCCGTCTGCGCATCGCCCGACAACCGGAGTTCGCACCCATGAATCCGCCAGTTCGCCGCGTCATCATCGTGCTTGCGCTCGTCGGTCTCGCCGCGGCCGCGGCGTCGGCCTGGGTGCACTATCGGATCGTCCACGATCCTGCCTACGTGAGCTTCTGCGACGTCAACGCCCGCGTGAGCTGCACCGACGTCTACATGAGTCGTTTCGGGTCGATACGGGAGATTCCGGTCGCGGTGTTCGGCGCGTTCTGGTTCGGTCTGGTGCTGCTGCTGACGGCGGCGGCCGGCCGGGGTTCGAGCGCGCTGGCCCGAAACGTGAGCGGATATCTGCTCGTGCTGTCGACGGTCGGTCTCGCCGCGGTGCTGTTCCTCGCCTACGAGTCGTTCGTCGTGCTGCGAACGCTCTGTCTCCTGTGCGTCACCGCCCACGTCGCCGCGGCCGGCATCTTCGTGGCCGTGAGCACCCTCGCGGGCCCGCCGCTCGCGTCGATACCGGGCCGCCTGCTCGCCGACGTGCGGCGCCTCGTCACGAAGCCGGCGGCGCTGGGTGTCGCCGGGGCCTGCCTGGGGCTGGCCGCGGCCGCCGTGCTGCCGTTTCTGGCCGGGCCGGCGGGGCCGGTCCTTCCCGTCGCCTCGTCGGTGTCCGGCGCGGCGTCGAACACCGATTCCGGCGCCGCCGAGGCCGAGTTCGAGCGCTTCTGGAACGCCCAGCCGCGCGTCGACCTGCCGGTGCCGCGCGAGGGAGCGCGGGTGCTGGTGCTGAAGTTCAACGACTACCAGTGCCCCTCGTGCGCCCGGAGCCATTTTCTCTACGCACCGATCTTCGCGCGATTCGAGTCGAGCCATCCCGGCGCGGTCCGGCTGGTCAGCATCGACTATCCCCTCGACCCGGAGTGCAACGAGCAGACGCCGTTCGCCAGGCACCTGGGGGCCTGCGAGGCCGCGGCGGCCGTTCGTCTGGCGCGGCGCGAAGGGCGCGATCGGCAGATGGCGCGCTGGCTCTACGAGCACCAGGAGACCCTGTCGCGGGAGACGGTTCGGGAAGCGCTGACCGACGTCGCCGGCATCACCGATTTCGACGAGCAGTACGACGCGGTTCTCGAAGAAGTGCGCGCCGATATCGCGTTGGGGCCGCTGATCGGCATCGAGGCGACCCCGACCTACGTGATCAACGGCGTCGTGATCAACGCCGGGCTGCCGCCCCGCGTGTTCGCCGCGGCGATCTCGATCGAGCTGGAGCGCGCCGCCGCGCCGCCCCCGCCGTCCGGCGCGCCGTCCCCGCCGCGATGACCGGCGCGCCCGCGGTCGGCCTGCTGGCGGCCGCGGGGCTTGCGGTGGGGAGCTTTCTCAACGTCTGCATCCACCGTCTGCCGCGCCGCGAATCGGTCGTCGCCCCCCCCTCGCGGTGTCCCGCGTGCGGCCGTGGCCTGCGGTGGTTCGAGAACGTTCCGATCGCGAGCTGGATCGTCCTGCGCGGCCGGTGCCGAACCTGCCGGGCCGCGATAACGGCGGCCTGTCCCCTGGTGGAGGCCGGGACTGCGCTCGTGTTCGTCCTGCATTACTGGCAGCTCGGCTGGCGGCCGTTGCTCGCCGTTCGCCTGCTCTTTGCGTCCTCGATGATCGTGCTGGGGATGATCGATCTCCGGCACCGGATTCTGCCGAACGTCGTCACCCTGCCGGGCGTGGGGGTCGGGGTCGCATGCAGCCTGTGGTGGGAGCCGGGATGGTCGGCGTCGATGGTCGGGGCGGTCGCGGGAGGCGCGATCCCGTGGGCGATCCGCGAAGCCTGGTTCCGGTTGCGGGATCAGGAGGGCATGGGCATGGGCGACGTGAAGATGCTCGCCATGATCGGGGCCTTCCTCGGTTGGCGCGACATGCTCGTGACGCTGTTCATCGCCGCGCTCTCCGGTTCGCTCGTCGGCGGGGTCATGGTCGCCGCGAGCCGGGACAACCTGAAGTACGCCCTGCCGTTCGGCTCGTTCCTGGCTGCCGCCGCCCTCCTGTCCACCCACGTCGCCCAACCGCTGATCCACTGGTATCTCGGGCGCTGGTGACCGGCGGGTCCGCCGCCGACGCTTTACTTCGCGCCGGCGGCCGCCGGACGAGATGGGCGAAGCCTGCGCCGCCAGTCACGGTCCGCCGCCGCCTCTTCGCGCCGGCGGCCGCGGCCGTCGGGGCGGCAGGGGCTCCCGCGGGGCGCCGCGGCTGACGGGCGACAGGTTGGCAAGATCGTTGCTTCATGACCGGTATGGCAGACCGCAGACCGCCGCCGGCCGGCGGCCCCGGCGCTCGGTCCGGCTCCGCCCGCGGCATCGGCCTCGTCGAGGTCCTGGTGGCCGCGGGGCTCTTCGCCGCGCTGGCGGCCGGCGTCGCGCAGTTGTTCGCCATGTCCGCCCGTGCGCTCGTGCTGGCGCGCCACCGGACGTCGTCGCTCATGCTCGCGGTCGACAAGATCGAGCAGTTGCGCGCGGGCGGGGCGCCGTGGGGGCCGGTGCTGGCGGGGGCGGCGGAACGGACCGAGTTCGTGAGCGCCGACGGGCGCGTGATCGGCCGGGGCGGCGCCGCCCCGGCCGGCGCCGTGTACCGGCGCGTCGTGTCGGTTCGCCCGCGGGCCGCCCAGCCCGGCATGCTGATCGTGGAGGTCCGGGTCGGCCTCGGCCGCGGCGCTGGCGAAGTCTCCCGCGGCAGGGCGCACGAGGTTCAGGTGATCACGCTGCTGCCCGCGCCGGAGGGGCCGTGACGGGGCTCGTGACGGCCGGCGGCCGCCGCGTGGACGGCGGGTCGGCGCGGGGCGGGAGCGTCCGGCCGGAGGCGGGACTGTCGCTGGTCGAGACGATCGTCGCCTTGACGCTGACCTTGGCCGTGCTGGCGGGGCTCTACGGGGCCGTGCGCCCCGCGTTGCGGCTGAACCGGTCGCTCCCGGCGATGGCCGACGCGCAACAGCGGTTGCGGCACGTGTTCGACAGGTTCCACGCGGACCTCATGGCGGCGGGGCGGGGAACCACGCGGGTGGACCCCGGGCCCCTCGTGCGGGTGCTGCCGCCGATCGTGCCGTACCGGGTGGGCCGCCGGGCCGGCGAGCGCGAGCATCGGCAGGTCCGAACCGACGGCTTGACGACGCTGGCGGTATCGCGGGACGGCGGCGCCGAGGTCCGCCTGGCCGATGCGGTGCCCGGTTCGGGCGCGGAAGTGCGGCTGGCCCCGGGGCCCGGCTGCGCCCGGTCCGGATGCGGATACCGCACCGGCGATCTGGTGCTGGTGTTCGACGACCGGCCCGCGTGGGCGCTCTTCCGGGTGCGTGGTACCGGCGAGAGGACGCTGGCGCTGGAGCAGGCCGGTCCGATCGGGACCGCCTTCGCGGCCGGTGCGGCGGTCGCTCCGGTCGATGTCCGCCACTATTACTTCGACGACGAGCGGAGGCAGCTCAGACGGTACGACGGCTGGCGGGGCGACTTCCCGGTGGTGGACGGCCTTGCCGCCGTCCGGTTTCGATACTTCGGCGGTGCGGCGGCGGCCGGACCGCCGTGCCCGGCCGGGGCGCCGGACGCGCGGCGGGGGCCGCTGGAGGAAATCGCCCCGGATCGGTTCACCGACGGACCGTGGTGCGGTCCGGCCGGGTCGCCGTTCGACGCGGACCTGCTCCGGGTGCGGGCGATCGGATTCGATCTTCGCGTCGAGAGCGCCGCTTCCGATTGGCCGGGTTCGAACCGGCGTCTGCTGGCCCCCGGTCCGGTCGCCGGCGGCTCGCCGGCCGGCGGCTACCGCATCTCCGCGGTGGTCACGCCGCCCAACCTGGCGATTGCGGGGCGCAATGCGGCGCGATGAGACGGGGAGCGCGCTCCTCGTCGCGATGGCCGCCGGCGCCCTGGTGTCGGCGCTGGCGGGCGTCCTGATGGCGGTCGTGATGGTCGAGGAGGCGGTCGAGGCCAACTACCGGCGCGGGGTCGGAGCCTTGTACGCGGCCGACGGGCTGCTGGCGAGCGTGGTGGCCGATCTCGCCCTCGAATCCGACTGGAATGCGATTGCCGCCGGCGCCGTTGCGGCCCGTTTCCGGGCCGGGCCGGCCTCGGCCGCGTTGCCGGACGGGTCGGTCGTGGACGCCGAGGCCGAGACGCCCGCCCCGTCGCCGGGCGGTTCCGCGTGGCGTCTGTTCGCGCGGGGTTGGCTCGAGGACCTGGTCGAGGCGCCGGGTCTGGTTCCGCGGCTCTATCTGGCCGTGTGGCTCCGCCGCGAAGCCCCCGACCCTGGCGCGGTTCCGCCGGCGGACGCGGCTGACCGCCTCGTGGTGCGGGCGGCGGCGTTCGGCCCGTTTCGCATCCGCCGGGAAGTCGAGGCGACCGTCGCCAGACGGGCCGGCGCGGTGCGCGTGGTCGCCTGGAACGTCGTGCGCTAGCTAGTGTCCCGTAATCGTGATTCGCGAAACGTCAGAGACAGGCGCTTTTCCCCAACATCCACGGGGGTATTTTTGCCGCGTCTTATTTTCACGAATTTCACTGACAGGACACTAGCTGGTAGTGGTCGTTCCCCCTTTCCTCCTTCGATCAACGTCAGAAACCTGTCGAGCGGCCGGATCGCCAGGGTTCGCGGGCGCCGGGCCGCGACGCCGCCAGCCGCGGGGGACGGAGGTCGCTGGCCCGCTATAATCTCCCTGTCGCGAACCGCGGGCGGCCTTGCGGGGCGGAAGGGCCGGTTCGCACGGGGGGCGTCGCAGATGCTGATCGCGCTGGAGGGACTCGACCAGGCCGGCAAGGAGACGCAGGGGCAGCTTCTGCGCGACGGGCTTCGGGCGGAGGGCCGGCGGGCGCGCCTCGTGTCGTTCCCCGACTACGGCACGTCCATCGGCGAGGAGATCGCCCGCGCGCTCCAGGGCGAGCGCGACTACGGTCCGGACGTCATGCAACTGCTGTACGTCGCCAACCGCTACGAGCGCAAGCCCGACCTCGTGCGGTGGCTCGACGCGGGCATCGTCGTCATCTGCGACCGGTACGCGGCCTCCAGCGTGGCCTACGGGGAGGCGCAGGACCTCGACCCCGAATGGCTCACCCGGATGCAGCGGTTTCTGCCCGCGCCGGACGTGACGTTCCTGCTCGACGTCTCCCCGGAACTGGCGGCCACCCGCAAGGCGGCCGGGCGCGACCGGTACGAACGCGACGTCGCGCTGCTCGCGCGGGTCCGCGCCGGCTATCTGCGCCAGGCGGAGCAGGAGGGGTGGACCCGCGTGGACGGCAGCCGCACGAAGGCCGAGGTCGCCGGCGAGATCGCGGCCGCGCTCGGCCCACGACTCCCTCCGGCGTGAGCGCCCGGGGTCCACCTCGGTGAGTGCGGTCGAGCCCGGCGCACGACCCTCGCCGGGGTCAGCGCCGCCCCCGCACGGCCGCTCCCGGCGCACGACTCCGGCCGGCGTGGGGCCCCGCCTCGCGGGCCACTCCGGCGCACGACTGCTGCCGGGGGTCAGCGCACGCGCCTTCACGGCCGCTCCCGGCGCACGACCCTCGCCAGCGTGAGCGCCCGCACCTCGCGGGCCCCGGCCCGCCGCAGGACGCGGGCGCAGGCGTCGAGCGTCGCCCCGGTGGTGGTGACGTCGTCGACGAGCACCACGCACGCGCCCTCGACCGCCGCCCGCCGGGACCGGGTTCCGAGGCGCCGGGCGGGAGCGAAGGCGCCCCGCACGTTGCGGCGGCGCTGTCCGGCCGGCAGATCCGCCTGCGGCGCCGTGGCCCGCGTGCGGCGGAGGGCGCCGACCACCGGAGGGCCGAGCCGGGCGGCCAGCTCCGCCGCCTGGTTGAAACCCCGCGCCCGCTGCCGCCGCGGGTGCAGCGGCACCGCCACCACGCAGTCGGCGCCGGCCAGCATCTCGGCCCCGGACTGCCGCATCAGCCGGCCCAGGGACGGCGCCAGGCCGTGGCGCTGCTCGTACTTGAAGGCGTGCACGAGCCGGCGCAGGGCGCCTTCGTAGGGGCCGGCCGCCCGCCGGCGCGGAATCAGCGCGCGCGGGCGGCGGCAGCGGCGGCAGCGCGCGGGCGGCGCGTCCGTCGTCCCCGCGGGCGCGCCCTGATCCGCGTCCTGCCCGCGGCCGCCCGCGGGCGCGTCCGTCGTCCCCACGGGCAGGGGGTCGCCGCAACCGTCGCAGACGGGAGGGGTGATGCGCGGCACCGTCCGCCAGCAGGCCGCACACACCGGTCCGCGGGTGGGGGCGTCGAGCGGGGTCTCGCACACGGCGCAGCCGGGAGCCAGCAGCACGGCCAGGAGCGCGTCGAGGCCCTGCCGCCCGGCCTCCGCGAGGCGGCGGGCCGTGCCCGCCCGGCGCAGGCGCCTACACCTCGCGGCGGACGGCGTTGCCCCAGAGCCGCTCGAGCGCGTAGAAGCGTCGGGTGTCCGGCGTGAACACATGGACGATGAAGTCGAAGCAGTCGATCAGCACCCAGTTGGCGGCCGTGTACCCTTCGACGCTCGCCGGCCGGACCCCGTGCGCCCGGAGGCGGGCCAGAACGCCGTCGACGATCGCCGTGACCTGCCGCGGATTCTGGCCGGAGCAGATCAGGAAGTGGTCGGTGAAGGCGTCGGACGCGCGCAGGTCGAGGACCAGCAGGTTCTCCGCCTTCCGGCCGCGGGCCGCCTCGGCCGCGTGGCGGAGCGGTTCCGGCAACGGTTCCGGCGCGTCGTGCGCTGCCGCCTCGGAGTCAGTCATGCAAGTCTGATGCCGCTGGTTCGCGGGCGTAGAGCCGCCGGCGGGCGATGTACGCGGCCACCGCGGCCGGCACGCGTCCCCCGAGCGGCCGTCCGCCCGCCAGGCGCGCGCGGATTTCGGTGGACGAGACGTCCGGCGTGACCGCGTCGATCAGGAACACCGCCGGTGCGCCCGCCGTTTCCCCGGCCCGCGGCCCCGCGTCGTCCGCGACGACCCGCAGGCGCGGCCGCAGGGCGGGAAGCGCATCGGGCAGCGCGGTCACCGGATGCCCGGGTCGGGAGACCACCGCGAAGTGGGAGGCGTCGAGCACGCGCGGATAGTCGTGCCACGCGGGGACGTCGGCGAAGGCGTCGGCGCCGACGATGAAGAACAGCGCCGTGCGCGGGTATCCCCGCTCGTGCAGCCGGCGCAGGGTGACCGCGGTGTAGGACGGCGTTTCGGCGGTCAGTTCCAGGTCGCAGGGTTCGAGCGCGGGGTCGCCGGCGGCGGCCAGGGTCACCATGGCCAGCCGGTCCGCGCCGCTGGCCCCGGCCGGTTCCTTCCGGTGGGGCGCGAGCCGCGAGGGCAGCACGAGCACCCGGTCGAGGGCCAGGCGCCGCCGCGCCACCGCCGCCGTCTCCAGGTGACCGCGATGAATCGGGTCGAACCGCCCCCCCAGGACGCCGATGCGCCGGGCCGCCGCGCTCATGCGGATCCGGCGGCGGCGCCGCCGGCCGCGTTGCGGACGAAGGTCCAGAGCGCTTCCAGCAGGCCCGCCACCCCCTCGCCGGTGACCCCGGAGATCGCATGGACCTCGACGCCGCGGCGCGCCGCGTGGGCGCGGAGCCGGTCGAGCCGGGCCGGTTCGTCGAGGGCGTCGATCTTGTTCGCGGCCACGACCCGGGGCTTGTCCGCCAGCGGGCCGCGGGCGCCGCCCCCGCCGCCGCGGAACCGGACCAGCTCGCGGCACACGACGTCGAAGTCGTCGCAGGGGTCGCGTCCGCCGAGCGACGAGACGTCGACCAGGTGGGCGAGGACCCGCGTGCGCTCGACGTGTCCCAGGAACCGGTCGCCGAGGCCGTGCCCGGCGTGGGCGCCCGCGATCAGGCCGGGGACGTCGGCCGCCACGAAGCTCCGGCCGCCGCCGAGGTCGACCACCCCGAGATGGGGGGTCAGGGTCGTGAAGGGATAGTCCGCGACCTTCGGCCGCGCAGCGGAGATCCGTGCGATCAGCGTGGACTTCCCGGCGTTCGGGAAACCGACGAGCCCCACGTCGGCCAGCAACTTCAGTTGCAGCCGCAGATGCCGCCGTTCGCCCGGCCGCCCGGGCTCGGTGCGCCGCGGGGCCCGGTTGGTGGAGCTGGCGAAGCGGTGGTTCCCCCGCCCCCCGTGTCCGCCGCGCGCGACGACCACGCGCTGCCCGGGCTCGACGAGATCGGCCAGCTCCACGAGCGCATCGTCCCGGTGCTCGAACGCGACGGTGCCCACCGGCACCTCGAGGTGGAGGTTCCGCCCGTTCCGGCCGGTACGGGTCGAACCCCGGCCGTGGGCCCCGCGCGGGGCCGCGTAGGCGGGATGGAACCGGTAGTTGACGAGGGTGTTCAGGTGGGAGCTGGCGACCAGGCAGACGGAGCCGCCGTCGCCGCCGTCGCCGCCGTCGGGCCCCCCGCGGGGCGCCGATTTCTCGCGGCGGAAGCTCAGGCAACCATGCCCGCCGTCACCCGCGGTCACGTGGACGTCGACTTCGTCGACGAACATGCCTGGAGCAGGGAATCAGGACTCGATCGGCAACACGCTGACGGCCCGGCCGCGGCCGCCGTGGTCTTCGAACCGCACGCGGCCGGCCGTCTTGGCGAAGAGCGTGTCGTCCCTGCCGATGCCGACGTTGAGGCCGGGGCGGAACCGCTGCCCGCGCTGGCGCACCAGGATGGAGCCGCTGGTGACGACGTTGCCGTCGAAACGCTTCACGCCCAGGCGTTGCGCGTTGCTGTCACGGCCGTTCCGCGAACTGCCCTGTCCCTTCTTGTGCGCCATGACTGCCTCGGCAGCCCGCGGTGAACGCCCCGCTGCATTGCGAGCGGCGATGCATCCCGCCTGGACTGCGTTGTTCGTCGGACCGCTCGCGATCCGCGGTTGACATATGCCCGATATGCGCCCTTCTCACGCTCGTCAGGCGGGCGCCCTGCCGGGCGCGATGCGACGCAGGGGTTCCACGACGGCGGTCAGTCGGAGTGCGAGATGTCGGCGATGCGGATGCGCGTGAGATCGGTGCGGTGCCCGCGCGTGCGCCGCATCCCCTTGCGCCGCTTGTGGCGGAACACCCGGACCTTCGGCCCGCGCGCATGGGCGTCCACGCGCCCGGTGACCGTCGCCCCCGGCACCGTCGGTGCTCCCGCGGCGACGGTGCCGTCGTCCCGGCCGAGCAGCAGCACCCGATCGAACGTGACCGTTTCCCCCGGTTCCGGGCCGATGCGGTCGATGTCGAGCACCTGCCCCGGCTCGACCCGGTACTGGTGTCCCGCGGCTTCGATGATGGCGTACACGCGTTGCACCTTTCGTTTCTGTTCCCCGTTCGTGTTCGGGAAGCCGGGCCGGGCGCTCCGTCCCCGCGGATCAGGGTACTCGCGGCCGGCGCGTCTGTAAAGTCGGCCGGCGCCGCCGGCGGGTCACCGGAGGAGCGTTCGGGTCCCTCGTACGCTCTGCGTGCTGAACGCCCCGAGCACGGAGGGCAGCAGGCGGTCCATCAGCTCGAAGTAGGACGAGAGGGCCGGCGTGTTCTGCGAGGCGTCGTAGAGGATCTCCTCGCGGTGGCGTTCGGTGTAGAGCGTCGTCCCGGTGGAGCCGTCGATGAAGATGAACTTGGGGCTCAGCACGAAGCCGCGGCGGTCGCGGTAGGTGCGCACCGGCACGGTGCGCCGGCGCCCGAACGAGTCGTAGACCTCGCGCTGCGTGGTCACCATGCCCGAGCGGGCGTGCGGCGAGAAGTAGACGGTGCCGGTCAGGATCAGGGGGTCCTGGTGCTCCTCGCCGAGGTCGCGCCAGAACCCGACGTTGGCGAAGATCGTCTCGTAGCTCTCCAGATCTTCTTCGCTCATCGAATCGTCGTTCTCGGGGGACTCGGCGTCGGCGGACCCCTCGGCCGGCCTCGGCCCCCCGGGGCCGGCCCCGGCGCCGCGCGCCCCGGAGCGTTCCCGGTCCCCCCCCTGTCCGGCCGCGATGTCGAGCAGCGGGAGGACGTCCGCATCGACGACCTGGAGGTCCGAGTTGCGGCGGAGCTGGCTCCGCAGCAGCCGCGCCGTCTCGAGATTGGCGTCGACGTCCTCCGAGCCGCCGGAGACGAAGCCGGCGATCAGCACCCGCTGGAACCTCGATATGTCCAGCTTCGGCGTCAACGGAGTCTCGATGGCGACGTCGTAGAAGGACGTGCACCCGGCGAGCGCCCCCACGCAACCGAGACTAGCGAGAGCTTTGGCTGACACGGTCACTCACTTCCAGGAAAAGGTCGTAGTTCTGCTCGATGGCCAGGTTGTCCGGCGCCAGGTCGAGGGCGGTCTCGTAGGCCTCGCGGGCCTTGTCCAGCAGCCCCTGCTGCTCGAACGCGATGGCGAGGTTGTTCCAGGCCTCGGCATAGGTCGGATCGATGTCGATCGCGCGTTCCCAGCGGAAGACGGCTTCATTCCAGAGACCGCGCCGGGCCACCTCGATGCCGAAGTCGACCTGCGCGCGGGCGTCCGACCGTTCGTCGGCGCGGGGAGCCGCCTCCCCGGACGCGATCACGAAAGCCAGCGCCGCCAGCGTCGTTCGCACCATTCGCTTCGGCCCACTATAGCCAGTCGCCCATCGCCGGCGCAAGCCTGGACCGGGTTCGCGGCGGAACCCGATTCACGGCGGGCCCGCGGTATACTCGGTAATCAGGTCGGGCGCGCCGGTTGCGGGTCGAACGCGGTCGGGCGCCGTTACCCGGGCGGAACCGCCCGGGCGTCTCCTCACAGCTCGACGCCGCCCGCCGCGGCGGAACGCGGTCTCGTGCGGGCGCCCGGCGGGCCGGCCGCGCAAGCCCGGGGCGCGCCGGTCGAGGGCCTCGGGACCTCGTCCCGGTTCCGGTGCGGGCGGCGCCGCGCAGCCGGACGCCTGCCGGGACTCCGGCCCGGTGCGCCGGTCGAGGCCGGGGGGCTCCCGCCGCGGGCATCCGGCCGCGGGACGGATGACCCGCGGCGGGGCGTGGCCGCCGGCGGCATCCGGCCGCGGGAGGCGAAGTGGATGACGTTCGACGACTGGGTCGCCCTGGCCATGATCTGGTGGCGCGGGCGCGGACGGCGCGCCATCGCGGACTGGCTCGCGGACCCGCACGGCGCCGCCCGGCTCGGGCCCGACGCCGCGCTGCCCGCGGTGGCCGCGGGCATCGCCCCCCGTCTGGCCGCCCCCGGCCGGCTGGCGGCGGCGCGGACCCGGGCGCAAGCGGCCCTCGCGGCCGCCCGGGCCGGCGGCATCGCCGCCGTCCCGTGGCCCGACCGCCGGTATCCGCGGCTGCTGGCGGCGATTCCGGATCCGCCGCCGGTGTTGTGGCTCCGGGGCGATCCGGCCGCCCTGGACGGACCCGCGGTCGCGGTCGTCGGCTCGCGCGCCGGCACCGTCTACGCCTGCGAGGTCAGCCGCGGCCTGGGCGCCGACCTCGCGGCGCGGGGGGTGACCGTCGTCAGCGGACTGGCGCGCGGCGTCGATTCCGCCGCCCACCGGGGCGTGCTGGCCGCGGGCGGCCGGACGGCCGCGGTGCTGGGGTCGGGCGTCGACGTCGTGTATCCCCCCGAGCACGCCGACCTCGCGGACGCCATCGCCCGGCGCGGCCTGCTGGTGAGCGAGTGCCCGCCGGGGACGACGCCGCGGCCCGCGCTCTTCCCGCTGCGCAACCGCATCATCAGCGGCCTGTCGCGGGCGGTGGTCGTGGTGGAGGCGTCGGAGCGCAGCGGTTCGCTGATAACCGCCCGGCTCGCCCTCGAGCAGGGGCGCGAGGTCATGGCCGTGCCGGGCAACGTGCTGAGCGGGCGGAACCGCGGGGCCCACGCCCTGCTCCGGGACGGGGCGCGGATAGTGGAGTCCGCCGACGACGTCGCCGACGAGCTCGGTCTCGGGCCGGCGGCGGGCGCGGCGGCGTCTCCGGGCGGCGGCGGGCCGCGGGAGGCGCAGGACGCGGTCCTGCGCCACATGGACCCGGGGGAGGTCTACGGCGTCGACGACCTCGCCGCGCGGAGCGGTCTCGACAGCGGGGCGCTGCTCGCGCGGCTGACCGATCTGGAGCTCGAGGGCCGCGTCGCCCGCGCCGGCGCCGGCCGGTTCGTGCGCGCGGGGACGCCCCCCGGGCGGGCCGGCGGCGCCGCCGAGCGCCGCCCCGAGAGCGGAGAAGGCGCCGGCGGGCCGCGGGGCGTCCGCCCGGCCGGCCGGGCGGAGGGGCATACGTGCTCCCGGCCGTCCGCGTTACAGTAGGGAGCCATGGCACGATCCCTGGTCATCGTCGAATCGCCGGCCAAGGCCCGCACCATCAACCGCTATCTGGGCCCGGAGTACCTCGTCAAGTCGAGCGTGGGGCACATTCGGGACCTGCCGGTCGGCGGCCGGACCGGCGCCCGGGACCGCCGCGCGGCCCCGGGCGGGCGGAAGGCGGCGGTGCGGCCCGACCCGGCCGAGCGCCAGCGGCGGGCGCGCCGCCAGCTCGTCCGCCGGATGGGCGTCGACCCGGACAACGGCTGGCGCGCCACCTACGAAGTGGTCCCGGGCAAGGAGAAGGTCGTCGGCGAGCTCAAGCGGCTGGCCGGCAAGACCGCCCCGGTGTATCTGGCCACCGACCTCGATCGGGAGGGCGAGGCGATCGCGTGGCATCTCCAGGAAGAGATGGGCGGCGACCCGTCCCGCTTCCGCCGGGTGGTGTTCAACGAGATCACCCGCAACGCCATCCGCGAGGCGTTCGCGCACCCCAAGCGGATCGACGCGAACCGCGTGAACGCGCAACAGGCGCGGCGGTTCCTCGACCGCGTGGTCGGCTTCGAGGTCTCTCCGCTGCTCTGGGCGAAGGTGGCCCGCGGCTTGTCGGCGGGCCGCGTGCAGTCGGTGGCGGTCCGCCTGGTGGTGGAGCGCGAGCGGGAGATCCGCGCCTTCGAGCCGGAGGAGTACTGGGAGGTGTTCGCCGATCTGACGCGCGCGGGCGCGGACGGCTGCCGGTTCCAGGTCGTCGCCGACGGTGGCCGGTCCTTCCGCCCGCGGAACCGGCAGGAGGCGGAAGACGCCGTCGCGCGTCTCGGCGCCGCGGCGTTCACGGTGGCGAACGTCGAGATCAAGCCGACGTCGGCCCGGCCGGGCGCGCCGTTCATCACCTCGACCCTGCAGCAGGCCGCCTCGGCCCGTCTCGGCTTCGGCGTGCGCAAGACCATGACCCTGGCGCAACGGCTGTACGAGGGCGGCCACATCACCTACATGCGCACCGACGCCACGACCCTGTCGCGCGAGGCGGTGGCCGGCGTGCGCGCGTGGATCGACTCCACGTGGGGTTCGAAGTACCTGCCGCCGCGGCCGAACGTCTACGCCAGCAAGGCGGGGGCCCAGGAGGCGCACGAGGCGGTCCGGCCGACGGACGTGGCGGCGGCGCCGGAGACCCTGGCCGGCGCCGACGCCGACGCCCGCCGCCTCTACGACCTGATCCGGCGCCAGTTCATCGCCTGCCAGATGACGCCGGCCGAGTACCTGAGCACCACCGTGACCGTCGATGCCGATCCGTTCGAACTGCGGGTCCGGGGGCGCGTCCTCCGGTTCGACGGGTTCACGCGGGTGCTGCCGCCGGCGTCCCGCAAGGGCGAACCGGCGGAGATACCGGCCTACGCGGCGGGCGAGAGGCTCGACTGCGCGAAAGTCGAGCCCGCGCAGCATTTCACCAAGCCGAAGCCCCGCTACAGCGAGGCGAGCCTGGTGCGCGAGCTGGAGAAGCGCGGCATCGGGCGGCCGTCGACCTACGCCTCCATCATCTCCACCATCCAGGACCGCGGCTACGTGTCGTTGAAGAAGCGGCGGTTCTACGCCGAGAAGATCGGCGAGCTCGTGACCGACCGCCTCGTCGAGAGCTTCGCCGACCTGCTCGACTACTCCTTCACGGCCGGCATGGAGCAGGACCTCGATCAGATCGCGTCCGGGGACCGCGAGTGGCAGGGCGTCCTCGACGCGTTCTATCGCGATTTCTCGAACAAGCTCGAGGCGGCGGCCCGCCCCGAGGGCATGCGGCCCAACACGCCGCCGGCCACCGGCATCGCCTGCGCCGCCTGCCGCCGGCCGATGCACGTCCGGTCCGCGGGCACCGGGGTCTTCCTGGGGTGCTCGGGATACGGGTTGCCGCCCCGGGAACGCTGCAAGCAGACCATCGACCTGACCCCGGCCGACGAGGCCGCCGACGCGGACCGGGACGACGAGGGCGAGAGCCGGTTGCTGCGGGCCAAGCGCCGGTGCCCGACGTGCGGGACGGCCATGGACAGCTACGTCGTCGACGCGCGGCGCAAGCTGCACGTCTGCGGCAAGAACCCGGACTGCGGCGGCCACGAGATCGAGGAAGGGACGTTCACGACCGGTGCGGCCCTCGAGCGGACCATCGCGTGCGACCGGTGCGGCGCCGAGATGCCCCTGCGGTCGGGACGGTTCGGCAAGTTCTTCGGCTGTTCGAACCGGGAGTGCGGGAACACGCGCAAGCTGCTCCGGAACGGCGAGCCGGCGCCGCCGAGGGCCGATCCGGTGCCGATGCCCGAGCTCCGGTGCGAGACGGTGGACGACCACTACGTGCTGCGCGACGGCGCGGCCGGGTTGTTCCTGGCCGCGAGCGCCTTCCCCCGGCACCGCGAGACGCGCGCCCCGAAGGTGTCGGAGCTCGGACCGCACGCGAACGAGCTCGATCCCAAGTTCCGGTACCTGCTCGAAGCGCCCGCCGCCGATCCCGAGGGGCGGCCCGCCGTCATCCGGTTCTCGCGGAAGGCGGGCGAACAGTACGTGACGTCGGAGGACGGCGGCAAGGCCACCCGGTGGCGCGCGGTCTACCGTGACGGCCGTTGGGTCGAGCAGCAGTCGGAAACGAAGCCGTCCGCCCGGGACCGCCCGAAACGGCCGCGCGGCCGCCCGCGCCGACAGGTCGCCTGACAAGGCGTGAGAAAGGCGAAGGTCTGGAGTCGCGCGTGATCCACGTCATCGGCGGCGGGCTCGCGGGCAGCGAAGCGGCGTGGCAGGCGGCGCGGCAGGGCGTTCCCGTCACCCTGCACGAGATGCGGCCGGTGCGCGCGACCGCGGCGCATCACACCGACCGGCTCGCCGAACTCGTCTGCAGCAATTCATTCCGGGCCGACCACGTCGAGAACGCGGTGGGGCTCCTCAAGGAAGAGATGCGGCGGCTCGGGTCGCTGGTGATGCGGGTGGCGGGCGAGACCCGGGTGCCCGCGGGCGGCGCCCTCGCCGTGGACCGGGCGCGGTTCGCGCAGGGGGTCACGGCGGCGCTCGAGGCGGCGCCGCTGGTGACCGTCCGGCGGGAGGAGGTGCGGGACCTGCCGCGCGCCGGCGACCCGCGCGAACCGGTCGTCGTCGCCACCGGTCCGCTGACTTCGCCGGATCTGTCCGCCGCCGTCGCCGCGCTGGTGGGGCGGGAGCACCTCTATTTCTACGACGCGATCAGTCCGATAGTCCTGGCCGAGTCGATCGATCCCGGCGTCGCGTTCAGGGCGTCCCGGTGGGGGCGGGACTCGCCGTCGGGGCCGGCCTCGTCCGGCCCGCCGGCTCCGTCCGGCGCCGCTTGCGGCGACGACGGAGAGGGCGACTACCTGAACTGTCCGATGACGGAGGCCGAGTACCGGGATTTCCACCGGGCCCTGCGCGGGGCCGAGGTCGCGAACCTGCACGCCATCGACGAGGGACGTTTCTTCGAGGGTTGCCTGCCGATCGAAGAGATGGCGCGCCGCGGCGAAGACACCCTGCGGTTCGGCCCGATGAAGCCGGTGGGGCTGGCCGACCCCCGGACCGGCCGGCGGCCGTTCGCGGTGGCGCAACTGCGGCAGGACACCCTGGCCGGCGACCACTACAGCCTGGTGGGGTTTCAGACCCAGCTCAAATGGGGCGAACAGAAGCGGATCTTCCGCATGATTCCCGGTCTCGAGCGGGCGGAGTTCGTCCGTTTCGGCATGATCCACCGCAACACCTACATCAACGGGCCGGCCGCCCTGCTGCCGACGTGGCAGTCGCGGCGGCGCCCGGCCCTGTTCTTCGCCGGTCAGATCTCCGGGGTCGAGGGATACGTGGAGTCGGCGGCGAGCGGGCTCGTCGCCGGGCTCAACGCGGCCGCCCTCGCCCGGGGCCGGACGCCGGACGCCCCGCCGCGGACCACCGCGATCGGCGCTCTCGGCCACTACGTCTCGCATGCCGACGCGGCCGGCTACCAGCCGTCGAACATCGCTTTCGGGCTGATTCCGCCGCCCGGCGACGCTCCGCGGCGGCGCCGCGACCGGCGGCGCGCGGTGGCCGCGCGCGCGCTCGCGCAGATCGCGGAGTGGCGGGCGGCCAGGGAGAGCGCGGGACGCGCGCATGAGGACGCATCTGCGCCGGTTTCTCGATCACCTGCGGTTCAATCGTAATCTGTCCGCGCGGACCGTCCGCGCCTACGAGAGCGATCTGACCCAGTATCTCCGGTTCCTGGAACGCCATCTCGGCCGTTCCGCGGACCGCATCGCCCCCGCCGACGTCGACTACCCGGCCGTGCGCGCGTTCATGCGCGACCAGTACGATCGCGGACAGGCGCGGTCGTCGTCGGCCCGGCGGCTGGCCGCGATCCGCTCGTTCGGCCGCTACCTGCGCCGCGAGGGGCTCGTCGAACGCGACCCCGGCGTGCTGGCCGCCACCCCGAAGCAGGACCAGAAGCTGCCGGCGCATCTCGACGAGGGCGAGATGGCGCGCATGCTCGATGCGCCCGACGGCGCCACCCCCCTGGGGCGCCGCGACCGCGCCATTCTCGAACTGTTCTACGCTTCCGGGCTCCGTCTCGGCGAACTGGTGGGGCTGGGTCTCGAGGACGTCGACCTGAGCCGCCGGCTCGTGCGGGTGCTGGGCAAGGGCGGCAAGGAACGCATCGTGCCGTTCACCCGCGCCGCCGCCGACGCCCTGCGCGCCTACCTGGCGGACCGCGATACGCTGGTGCGCCGGAGCGGTGCGCCGCGACCCCTGCGCACCAGGGCGGCGGTCGATCCGCTGTTCGTGAACTACCAGGGCGGGCACCTGTCGGCCCGCAGCGTCGACCGTCTGGTGCGGCGCTACGTCACGGCCGCGAGCACCCGCTACGGCATCAGCCCCCACGCCCTCCGGCACTCGTTCGCCACCCACCTCCTGGAGCGGGGCGCCGACCTGCGCGCGATCCAGGAGATGCTCGGCCACGCGCGCATCAGCACCACGCAGCGCTATACGCACGTGAGCGCGGAGCAGCTCCTGTCGGTCTACCGGAAGACCCACCCGAAGGCGTAGCAGAAGCGGGCACGGCCCGCTGATGGTGCGGAGCCGGGGCCGGGCGGTCAGGCCTGGCCGGAATCGCCGTCCACCTGCTGCAGCGCTTCCCACTGTCCCATGAGGTCGCCGACCTCCCACATCAGGTTCTGGTGCTGGTCGACCACCGGCCGGGCGGCGTCGCGGTCGTCGTAGAACCCGGGCGAGGCCATCGTCGCCTCGATCTCCTTGATCCGGCCCTCGCGCTCGGCGATGCGCCGCTCCAGTTCGCCGATGCGCTTCTCCCGAGCCGCCTGCGCCCGCTTGAGGCGGCGCTCGGCCTGCGTCCGTTGCCGGCGCTCGTCGCGGCGCGGCCGTCCTGCCCGGGCGGCGCGTTTCGGCTCGGGCGCCCCGCCAGCGCGCGCCCCGCCGGCCGCGGGGCGCGGGCCGGTCTCGCGCGCGTTTCCCTCGCGGTGGGCCCGGCTCCAGCGGAACTCCTCGTAGGTTCCCGGATAGCGGACGGCGGCGCCGCCGCCGACGGCGATGACGGTGGTGGCGAGCCGGTCCACGAAGTACCGGTCGTGCGAGACGAAGACGAGAGTGCCGTCGAAGTCGGCCAGGGCGTCGAGGAGGACGTGGGTGGAGTCGATGTCGAGATGGTTCGTCGGCTCGTCGAGCAGCAGGGTGTTGGCGGGGCAGAGGAGCATCCGCGCCACCGCGAGCCGGGTGCGCTCGCCCCCCGACAGCACCCGCACCGGCTTGTCCACGTCGTCTCCCGAGAACAGGAACCCGCCGAGGATGTTCCGGACGGCCGGGAGCATCTCGGCCGACGACGCGGCGCCGAGGGTGTCGTACACGGTCAGGTCGGGGTCGAGCCGGGCGGCTTCGTCCTGCGCGAAGTACTGCGCCACGAGGTTGTGGCCTTCGACCCGCGCCCCCTGGTCCGGACGCTCGGCGCCCGACAGCATGCGCATCAGCGTGGACTTGCCGGCGCCGTTGGGACCCACGATGGCGATCCGGTCGCCCCGGACCACGTGCGCGTCGACGCCGTCGAGGACCACCGTCGGCCCGTAGGCCTTGCGCACCCCCCGCAGCTCGAGCGCGACGCGGCCGCTCTTCCGGCACGCGGGGAACGAGAAGCGCACCCGCTTGCGTTCCGGCGGCACCTCGATGGGGGTCATCTTCGCGAGCATCTTCACCCGGCTCTGGACCTGCGCGGCCTTGGTCGCCTTGTAGCGGAACTTGTCGATGAAGTGCCTGATGCGCGCGATCTCCTCGTCCTGGCGCTTCTTCCGTTCGCGCAGCGCCGCGACGCGCGCCTCGCGTTCCACGAGGTACTCCGAATAGGTCCCGACGTACGGCGTCAGGGTCCGCCGGTCGATCTCCGCGATCCGGGTCACCACGCGGTCGAGGAAGTACCGGTCGTGGGACACGAGCACCAGGGCGTGCGGGTAGTCGGCGAGGTAGTCCTCGAGCCAGTTGCGGGCCTCGAGGTCGAGATGGTTCGTGGGCTCGTCGAGCAGCAGGACGTGCGGCCGGCGGAGGATCAGCTTGGCGAGGGCGATGCGCATCTGCCAGCCGCCGGAAAAGGTGTCGGTGGGCTTCTCGAAGTCGTCCGGGGCGAAGCCGAGGCCGTTCAGCACCCCGGCGACCTTCAGGTCGATGGCGTAGCCGTCCTCGTCGCGGAACCGGTGCTGCAGCTCGCTGTAGCGATCGAGGATGGCGTCGTGCTCTTCGCGGGAGTGCCGCGGGTCGGCGAGCCGGTGCTCGAGCTCCTGCATGGTGCGCTGGACGTCGAGCAGCGGCTGGAACGCGGTGGCGGCCTCGTCGACGAGGGAGCGTCCGGTGTGGCCGAGGCCGTCCTGGGGAAGGTAGCCGACGGTGAGTCCGCTGCGTTTCGCGATCGTCCCGGCGTCCGCCTCGTCGAGGCCGGCCAACATCCGCAGCAGCGTGGTCTTGCCGGAGCCGTTCGGGCCGCACAGGCCGACCCGGTCGCCGGCCGAGATCTGCCACGTGACCCCGTCGAACAGGGTGCGCCCGCCGAACCCCTTGGTCAGCGACGACAGTTGGAGCATCGATGTCCGCTTCGGCCAGTGGCGAGGAGGGGCCGGAGGTCCGGGCCGGCACCCACGGGATCATACCGCACCGTCCGGCGCCCGGCGGCGCGGAACGGCCGCCGTCCCGCCCGGCGCGGGCCGCACCGGCGACCTTTTCGGCCCCGGCGGCGTCTAAAGTTACAGTCCGGCGCGCCATCGGGGTCGGCGCGCCGGGGAAACGGGGCGGGCCGCGGGAACGGGGCGTCCGGTCCGCGGCCGGGGCGGAATCGACACGTCAGGACGGGCGCGGCACGATGAGCACGACGCGGGCGGCGGCGGTGGGCATGCAGAGAACGGACGAGGAGCTCGTGGCGCTGGCGACGGCCGGCGACCCGGACAGCTTCAACCAGTTGATCGTCCGCTGGGAACGGTCGATCTTCGCGCTCGCGTTCCGGGTCCTCGGCCGCGAGGAGGATGCGCGCGACGTGTGCCAGGAGACCTTCCTCCGCGCGTTCCGCGGCATCAGGGGGTTCAAGGGCCAGTCGAAGTTCTCGTCGTGGCTGTACCGGATAGCGCTGAACCTCTGCCGCGACTGGATGCGCCGGGAACGCCGCTCGGCCAGTCTGGCGCCGCTCGACGAATCGACGGAACCGGCGTCGTGGGCGGGCGCGGCGCCGCCGGAGACCGCCGAAGACCACGCGGTGCGCCAGGACCTGAAACGGGTGATCACGCGGGCGATGTCGGCCCTGTCCGAAGACCAGCGGATCACCATCGTGCTCAAGGAATACCATGGTCTGACGTTTCAGGAGATCGCCGACCTGCAGGGATGCCCGTTGAGCACCGTCAAGACCCGGCTCTACCAGGGGCTCGGCGTGCTGCGGCGGCATCTGCAACGGGACGGCGTGCGCGGCGCGGCCGATCTGGGACGGCGGGCGGCGGGTCCGCGGCCGGCCGCGGACGTCGGCGGAGCGTCTCGGCAGCCCGTGGAGGAATCCCCGCGCCGCACCGCGCCCGCCTGACGAGGCGCGGGAAGGGCGCATGGCGGGCATACGTCAACCGCGGACCGCAAGGGGGTCGCGGACCGCAAAGGGGTCCGGCGAGCGACGCAGTCAGGCAGGATGCCCCGCCGCTCGCAACGCCGCGGGGCGTTTCACCGCGGGCTGTCAAGAACGATGAGCCAGAACAGCACTTGTATCGGGAAGGAGGCGTTGGTCGACCACCTCTACGGGGAGTCGGACCCGGCGGCGCGCCGCCGGATCGACGAGCACCTTCGGTCGTGCGCCCGATGCGCCGGGGAGATCGGCTCGTTGGCGGACGTCCGCCGGACCATCGAGGCGTGGGAGCCTCCCGACGCGGATCTCGGGTTCCGCGTGGTGGCGGGGGCGGGCGGGGCGCGGGTCCCCGTCTACCGGCGTCCGGCGTGGGCGCTGGCCGCCGCGGCCGTGCTGGCGGTGGCGGCGGCGACGGTGATCGTGCGGCCGGAGATCGAACTGCGGGGCGACGGGATGGTCCTGCGCATCGGCTGGGCCGGCGGTGGGACCGAGGCGGAGGCGGGGTCGAGCGGGAGGCCGTCCGATCCGACGGCGCACCGGCGGCCGGCCCCGGCCCCGGCCCCGGAGCCGACCGTGGCGGGCACTCCCGCCGGCCTGCGGGCCGGGGGCGGAGCGGCCGCGGTCTCCGGTTCCCGGGTCGGGCCGGACCCGGACCCGCGGATCGGCGACGAGGCGCTGTTGCAGCAGGTCCGCGAGCTGATTCGCGACGATGCGGCGGCGCGCCGGGAGATCCTGGATTACATGCGCCGGGTTTCGGAGCGCCGGTGAGGCCCCGCGGGCCGGAGCCGGGCGCGGGCCTGATCTACAATCTGCTCATGGCTGTCGAAGCGTTGCGTCGAGTCGGGGGCCGGCGGTCGTGGTTCGGCGCGGTGTCCGTGCTCGTGCTCGTGCCGTCGCTCGCGTGCAGCCCCGCCATCGACGTGCCCTCGGACTTGCGGATCACCGAGGTGTCCAGCGGCTGGTTCGACGCCGGCCTCGACAACCTGGGCCGGAACAAGCTGGTGCCCACGGTGTCGTTCCGCCTCGAGAACCTGACTTCCGACACCCTCCAGTACCTGCAGCTCAACGGGGTGTTCCGGCGGCGGGACGAAACCGAGGAATGGGGGGACGCCTTCGTCCACGCCGTCCGTCGGGAAGGGCTCGAGGCGGGCCGGATGACCGGCGTCCTGCGGCTCGAGTCGGCCCGCGGCTACACCGGAGAGCAGCCGCGCGCCGAAATGCTCGCGCATCGTGACTTCGTCGACGTCAGGATGGACCTGTTCGTCAAGCACCGCGGCGACCAGTGGGTCCGTCTGGACACGGTCGCCGTCGACCGCCGGCTTCTGACCCGCTAGCCCTCCGGGAGTCGGCGCCGCGGGCGCGGAGGGCCGGTCGGGCGCCGCGCGGAGCCGCGACGCGGCCGCGCTGCCGCGCGGAGCCGCTCTCCGGCATCGGACCCGCCGCGTTTCGAGCCACCGCCATGTCCGGTCTCGACCGCCGTCTCGGTCCCTTCGACGGCGCCGCCGTGGTCGTCTCCAACGTCATCGGCAGCGGCATCTTTCTCCTCCCGGCGGTCGTCTCCGCCCTGACGCCGCACCCGTGGTGGATGATCGGCGCCTGGGCGGCCGGCGGCGCGCTGGCGTTCGCGGGGGCGATGGCCTACGCCGAGCTCGCGGCGTTGCGCCCGCGCGCCGGCGGCGAATACGTCTATCTGCGCGAGGCGTTCGGCCCGCTGGCCGGGTTCCTCACCGGGTGGACGTCCTTCGTGGCCGGGTTCAGCGGCGCGATCGCGGCCAGCGCGGTCGGCATCGCGGTCTACCTCGGACGTCTCCTGCCCGCGGCCGGCGACACGCAGCCGTGGGCGGTCCTGCCGCTCGGCGTCGTCGACCTCACGTTCTCGCCGCGGGCGCTGGTCGCGCTGACCGTGATCGGGGTCCTGACCGCCGTCCACCTGGTCGGGCTGGGCCCCGGCCGCGCGGCGCAGAACGTGCTCGCGGTGACGAAGGTGGCGCTGCTCGCGGCGTTCGTGACGTTCGGCTTCACCGTGGGCGAGGGGTCGGGCGCGAACTTCTCGGAGGCCGGCGAGGCGGTGACGGGGGCGGGCTGGCTGCTGGCCCTCCTGCCCGTGATGTTCGCGTACACGGGCTGGAACGCCGCGTCCTATCTGGCCGAAGAGATCCGGGACCCGGGCCGCAACGTCCCGCTCGCCCTGGGGATGGGGACCACCGCCGTCGTGGTGCTCTACCTGCTCCTGAACCTGCTGTACGTCTACGCCCTGCCGGTCACCGAATTCGGGGAGGTGGGCCACATGGCGGACGGCGTGGCCCGGCGCCTGTTCGGTCCGGCCGCGGCGGCCCCGGTCGCGGCCGCCTCGGCGGTGATGATCGCGGCCAGCCTCAGCGCAATGGTGTTCGCGGGGCCGCGGGTCTACTACGCCATGGCCCGGGACGGGCAGTTCCCGTCCGCCGCCGCCGCCGTGCATCCCCGGTTCCGCACGCCGGCGGCGGCGATCGCCGCGCAGAGCGCGTGGGCGGGGGTGCTGGTGCTCAGCGGCACCTTCCGGCAGCTCATCGACTATACGGCCTTCGCGGTCGTGCTGTTCGCCGGGGTGGCGGTGGCCGCGCTCTTCGTGCTGCGCTTCCGCGAACCGGCCGCGCACCGTCCCTTCCGCGCCTGGGGGTATCCGGCCGCCCCGCTCGTCTTCGTCGTGGTCAGCGCCGCCATCGTCGTCAACGCCGTCCGGCTGAATCCGGGGCCCTCGCTGGCCGGCGTCGTGCTCATCGGGGCGGGTATTCCCGTGTACTTCCTCACGCGGTCCCGCCCGCCGCGCCGGCCGTGACGTGCGTGCTCGTCGACGTCGGCGGCGGCCTCCACTTCCTCGCGCGGCCCCGCCCGTTGCGCCGGTCGTGATGCGCGGCGGGGGGAGCGCGTGCCCGCGTGGCCGCCGTCCCGTTTTCTTCGCGCGTCCCCGCCCGCGTACCGCGCGGCTTCCGTCCGTTCCTCGTCCCCGTCCGTACCGGCGCCGCGGCTGTCCGTTCTCCCGCGGGTCCCCGCCCGCCCGCCGGGGGAGCCGGGGGGCCGGGTTGCGGGGCACGCCCGCCTGCGGATAGGCTCGGCGCATGTCCACGACGCGGAGCACGACCATTCTGGCCGTCCGGCACCGGGGGCGGACGGTCATGGGGGGCGACGGGCAGGTGACCTTCGGCGAGACCGTCGTCAAGCAGGGCGCACGCAAGATCCGCCGCCTCTACGACGATCGGATCCTCGCCGGGTTCGCGGGTTCGGCCGCCGATTCGTTCGCGCTGTTCTCCCGGTTCGAGTCGAAGCTCGAGCAGTACCGGGGCAACCTGGAGCGGTCGGCGGTGGAGCTCGCCAAGGACTGGCGCACGGACCGCCTGCTGCGGCGGCTCGAGGCGATGCTGATCGTGCTCGACGCCGGCTCCATGTTCCTCCTGTCGGGGAACGGCGACCTGATCGAGCCCGACGACGGCATCGTCGCCATCGGGTCGGGCGGGGCCTACGCCCTGGCCGCGGCGAAGGCCCTGGCGCTCCACGCCGATCTCGAGGCGCGGGCGATCGTCGAGCGCGCGATGGAGATCGCCGGGTCCATTTGCATTTACACGAACGCCAGTGTCACGATCGAGGAGTTGTAGCGGTCCGTGGTGGAACCCCGCGCCGCGTCCGAATGGCGCCGGCGGACAGGGACGTCCGGCGGACAGGACGTGAGAAGGGCGGGGGGGTGTTCACCGCTGGCAGGCGGCGCCGCGCCGCCGCCGCGCCGCGGCCGTTCGTCCGGCGTTGCGCGGCCGCCGTCCCCGACCGCCGGCCGGCCGCAGGGTGCGGCCGGCCGCACCCATAGCGCACATGCCGATATATCTCCCGGAATCGCTGGCGCCCTCGGCGCCGCCCGCGCCGGGCGGCGGGACCGAGACGCTGGTCGACACGTTGACCCCGCGCCAGATCGTCGCCGAGCTCGACAAGTACGTCATCTCCCAGGCCCAGGCCAAGCGGGCCGTCGCGGTGGCGTTGCGCAACCGGATGCGGCGCCGGAAGCTGCCGCCGGAGCTGGCCGAGGAGGTGGCCCCGAAGAACATCCTCATGATCGGGCCGACCGGGGTCGGGAAGACCGAGATCGCCCGCCGTCTCGCCCGGCTCGCGCAGTCCCCGTTCATCAAGGTCGAGGCGTCCAAGTTCACCGAGGTCGGATACGTCGGCCGCGACGTCGAGTCGATGGTGCGCGATCTCGTGGAACTGGCGGTGGACATGGTGCGCGAGGAGCGGGTGGGGGAGGTGCGGGCCAAGGCCCGGCAGAACGCCGAGGCGCGGCTGCTCGACCTGCTGCTGCCGCCGCTGCCGAAGTCGGTGCGCGACAACGACCCGGGACCGGCGCGCGAGCAGCACCAGCGCACCCGCGCCCGGCTGCGCGCCCAGCTCGCCGAGGGGCAGCTCGACGAGCGCGAGGTCGAAGTCGAGGTCCAGCAGAAGGGCCTCCCCTCGTTCGAGGTCATCTCCGGTTCGTCGATCGAGGAGATCGACGTCAACATCAAGGACATGCTGCCCAGCCTGTTCCAGGGGCGGTCGCGGAAGCGGCGGGTCAAGGTGCCCGAGGCGCTCGACCACCTGGTGCAGGAAGAAGAGCAGAAGCTCGTCGACACCGACAGCGTGCGGTCCGCGGCCGTGCACCGGGTCGAGGAAGCGGGCATCATCTTCATCGACGAGATCGACAAGGTGACCGGCCGCGAGGGCGGGCACGGGCCCGACGTGAGCCGCGAGGGCGTCCAGCGGGACATCCTGCCCATCGTCGAGGGCACCACCGTCAACACGAAGCACGGGATGGTCCGCACCGACCACATCCTGTTCATCGCGGCGGGGGCGTTCCACGTCGCCAAGCCGTCCGACCTCATTCCCGAGCTGCAGGGCCGCTTTCCGATCCGGGTCGAGCTCGAAGCGCTCGAGACGGGCGACTTCGTGCGCATTCTCACCGAGCCGCGCGGCTCGCTCGTCAAGCAGTACACGGCCCTGCTCGAGACCGAGGGGGTCTGCCTGAAGTTCCAGCCCGACGCCGTCGACCGGGTGGCGGAGTTCGCGACCCGGGTCAACGATCGCTCGGAGAACATCGGCGCGCGCCGCCTCCACACCGTCATGGAGAAACTCCTCGACGACGTCTCGTTCAACGCGCCGGACCTCGACGAGAAGACCATCGTGATCGACGCCGGCTACGTCGACCGCATGCTGGCCGACGTCGTCGGCAACCAGGACCTCTCCCGCTATATCCTGTGACCGTGCTCGGGCGCCGGAACGTGTCGGCGATCGGGTTGCCGGCCGCCGTCCTGCTCTGGGGCTGCGGCATGAAGGGGCCGCCGCAGGCGCCGCTCGTGCGGTCGCCGGCCCCGGTGACCGACCTCGTGGTGCAGCGTCTCGGCGACGAGGTGTCCATAGGCTTCACCCTGCCGACGGCCAACGACGACCGCTCGGAGCCGGCGTCGCTGGCGCGGGTCGACGTCTACGCCATGACCGTCCAGCCCCGCCTTCCCCCCGACCGGACGCTCGACGTCGAGGAGTTCCAGGAGGCGGCGACCCTCGTCGCGTCCATCGAGGTCGCCCCGCCGCCGGACCCCGAGTCCGGCGTTCCGCCGCCGGTCGAGCCGCCTCCGGACGCGCCGCGGCCGGAGGACGCGCCGGTCCCGCTGGGGGCGCCGGTGGCGCTCACGGAAGTGCTGACCGCGGAGGCCGCGGCTCCGGTCGATCCCTGGGAGGAGGAACGCCGGCGCCGGGCCGAGGCGGCGGCGGACGCCGCGGAGGACGAGCAGGAGCCGGATCGGCCGGTGATGGCGCCGCTCGTGACGCCCCCGTCGCCGGGGCCGCTGCAGCGCGAGTACCTCGTGGTGCACGTCTCGCCCGAGGGTCGCGAATCGGAGGGGGGCGAGCGGATGGCGGCGCCGCTGGGCCTGCGCGCCCCGGAGCCGCCGCCGGCCCCGGAGGTCGTCTACACCGCGACGGCGGCCGACGTGACCTGGGACCTGCCGCCGGGGGCCCGCGAGACGGTTCAGGGCCCGGTGACCGCCGGGGCGGCGTCGGACCCCGAGGCGTCGGGGGATGGGCCGGCGCCGGCCGGGGCGTCGTCGGAGCCGGAAGAGCCGGCCGCGCCGCCGCCCCCGCTGGAGTCGCGGCCCATCGTCGAGTGGCCGCCCGCGTCGGCCTACGAGCTGTTCGAGATGGTGCGGCCGGACGACGGTTCCCCCGCCGTCCCCGAACTGCTGACCCCGGGACCGATGGACGCGCGTTCCCACGCCGACCCGCGGGTCGAGTACGGGGTCGAACGGTGCTACGCCGTCCGCACCGTCGACGTGCTCGCGGGGTTCGAGGTGCGCAGCCGCCTGTCGCCCGCCACCTGCGTCACCTTCGTGGACACGTTTCCGCCGGCCGCTCCGCGGGCGCTGACCGCGATCGGCAGCGCGGGAGAGGTGAGCCTGCTGTGGCGGCCGAACGACGAAGCGGACCTGGCGGGGTACCTGGTGTTGCGCGGTGCGCCGGGGGATGAGACACTGCAACCGCTGGTGGACGCGCCGGTGCGCGGGAACACCTACCGCGACGTCACCGCGGAACCGGGGGTGCGCCACGTCTACGCGGTGCGCGCGGTCGACGACGCGGCCGCGCCGAACCTGAGCGAACCGTCCGGCCGCGCGGCGGCGGCGGCGCGCTAGCCGGCGGCCCGGAAGCCCATGGAATCCATCTATCGCGTCGAGCACGACGGACGGGTGCTGCACGCCGTCCGCCGGGGCGGGGAGTGGCGCGCGCTGGAGGGCGGCCCCTTCGGGGCGCCGGCCGTCGGGGGGCGGCTGGGCGGCGCGGCGCCCCGCGTCCTGGCCCCGGTCGCGCCGTCCAAGATCGTCGCGGTGGGGTTGAACTATCGCGACCACGCGGCCGAGATGAACAAGGCGCTGCCCGACGAGCCGCTGATCTTCCTGAAGCCGTCCACGGCGGTGGTCGGTCCCGGCGCCTCGATCGTCCTTCCCCCCGGCGCGGGCCGGGTCGACTACGAGGCCGAGCTGGGAGTGGTCATCGGCCGCACCGCCCGCCGCGTGCCCGCCGCCCGCGCGCACGAGTACGTGCTCGGGTTCACCTGCGTCAACGACGTGACGGACCGCGGCCTCCAGCGCCGCGACGTGCAGTACACCCGCGCCAAGGGGTTCGACACCTTCGCCCCGGTGGGGCCGTGCATCGCCGCCGCGGACCTCGATCGGCCGCTCGGCATCGAGTCGCGGGTCAACGGCGAGCGGCGGCAGCACTCGAGCACCCGCGAGCTCATCTTCCCGCTCCGTCACCTGATCGAGTTCGTCACCGCGGTCATGACCCTGCTGCCGGGCGACGTCCTGTCCACGGGGACGCCCCCGGGCGTGGGGCCCCTCGCGCCCGGAGACGAGGTCGTCGTCGCGGTCGAGGGCGTCGGCGAGCTCGCGAACGGCGTCGTGCGGGCGTGAGCCGGCGCTCCGGACGGAGACCGACCTTCGAGGAGGCCATGAAGCTGTTTGCAGACACCGCGGACGTCGGCGAGATCGAAGCCCTGGTCCCGCTCGGGATCATCGACGGCGTGACCACCAACCCCTCGCTGCTGGCGAAGAGCGGAGCCGACCCGCGCGCCGTCCTGCAGCGCATCTGCGGCGTCGTGGAGGGGCCGGTCAGCGCCGAGGTCGTGGCCACCGACGCCGCGGGCATGGTCCGCGAGGGCCGCGAGCTGGCCGGCATCGATCCCCACGTCGTCGTCAAGGTGCCGTTCGGGAAGCCCGGGGTCCAGGCCTGCCGCGCGCTCACCGGCGACGGCATCCGCGTCAACGTCACGTTGATCTTCTCGGCCGCCCAGGCCCTGCTGGCGGCCAAGGTGGGAGCGGCGTTCGTGAGTCCCTTCGTCGGCCGGCTCGACGACGTCGCCGCCCCCGGCATGGACCTCGTCACGCAGATCGTCGACATCTTCGAGAACTACCCGCTGTCGACCGAGGTGCTCGTGGCGAGCACGCGGGGGCCGTTGCACGTCGTCGAGGCGGCCCGTCTCGGGGCCGACGTCTGCACCTGCCCGCCGAAGGTGATCGACGCCCTGTTCAACCATCCCCTGACCGACGTCGGCCTGGAGCGGTTCCTCGCGGACTGGGCCCGGTCGCGGCAGCCGGCAGGCTGACCAGGAGTCGGCGCCGGCCTCCCGCATCGATCCGATGGACAAGCACGAGCGGCTCGAGGACTACGAGCGCCGGGCGCACGCCGGCGGGGGCGAGGCGCGCCTCGCCCGCCAGCACGCGGCCGGCAAGCTGACCGCGCGCGAGCGCATCGACCGGTTCTTCGACGCCGGCACCTTCCACGAGGTGGACAAGCTCGTCACCCACCGCTGCCGCGACTTCGGCATGGGCGGCCGGATCGTGCCGGGCGACGGCGTCGTGGCGGGGCGCGGGCGGGTCGAGGGGCGCCTGGTCTACGCCTTCGCCCAGGACTTCACGGTGTTCGGGGGGTCGCTGTCGGAGACCAACGCCGCGAAGATCGTCAAGATCATGGACCTCGCGATGGAGGCGGGCGCGCCCATCGTCGGGCTGAACGACTCCGGCGGCGCGCGCATCCAGGAGGGGGTGCTGTCGCTGGGCGGCTACGCCGACATCTTCCTGCGCAACACCCTCGCGTCGGGGGTGGTGCCCCAGATCTCCGCGATCATGGGGCCGTGCGCGGGCGGCGCCGTCTACTCGCCGGCGATCACCGACTTCACGGTGATGGTCGACAAGACGAGCTACATGTTCATCACCGGGCCGGACGTCATCCGCACCGTGACCCTGGAGGAGGTGACCAAGGAGGAGCTCGGCGGCGCCATGACCCACAACGCGAAGAGCGGGGTCGCGCACTTCGTGGCGCCCGACGACGAGGCCTGTCTCGCGCTCGTCCGCGACCTCCTCGGCTATCTGCCCGGGAACAACCTCGACGACGCCCCGCGCGGGACCGGCGCGGACCCCGCCGACCGCGAGGACCCGGCCCTCGACGACCTCGTGCCCGAGCAGCCGAACCAGCCCTACGACATGCGCGCGGTGGTCCGCGCGGTGGTCGACGACGGCGAGCTGCTCGAGGTGCACGAGCACTACGCCCGGAACATCCTCGTCGGCTTCGCGCGGCTCGGGGGCCGGTCCGTGGGGGTGGTCGCCAACCAGCCCGCCCATCTCGCGGGGACCCTCGACATCGACGCCTCGGTCAAGGGCGCGCGCTTCGTCCGTTTCTGCGACGCGTTCAACCTCCCGCTGGTGACGTTCGAGGACGTGCCCGGCTTCCTGCCCGGGACGCAGCAGGAGTTCGGGGGCATCATCCGCCACGGCGCCAAGCTGCTGTTCGCGTTCGCCGAGGCGACGGTCCCGAAGGTGACGGTCATCACCCGGAAGGCCTACGGCGGCGCGTACTGCGTCATGGCCAGCAAGCACATCCGCACCGACGCGAACTTCGCCTGGCCCACCGCCGAGATCGCGGTCATGGGGCCGGAAGGAGCGGTCAACGTCCTCTACCGGCGCGAGCTCGACGCGGCCGACGACCCCGAGGCGCTGCGGGCCGAGAAGATCGCCGAGTTCCGCGAGAAGCTCGCCAACCCCTTCGTCGCCGCCGGCCGCGGCTACATCGACGAGGTGATTCAGCCGCGCGCCACCCGGCCGAAGCTGATCGCCGCCCTGCGCAGCCTCGAAGGCAAGCGCGACCGCAACCCGCCCAGGAAGCACGGCAACATCCCGCTGTGAGAAGCGGCGGCGGACGGCAGGGTCCCGGTTCGCCGCCGCCCGGCTCGCGGCCGGACCGCGGCCCGGCCGCGCTCGGATCACCACGTTCACGAACCGGGCCGGTGGGCGTATCATTGAGACGTCCGGCGGCGGGTCGAACGCCCGGCCCGCTGGATTGCGAACGGCCGCATCGATGCGCCCTTCCCGCGCCCGTGACATGAAGATTCTGGTCGCCAACCGAGGCGAGATAGCGGTCCGCATCCTGCGGGCCTGCCGCGAGATGGGCATCCCGTCGGTCGCGGTGTACTCCGAATGCGACCGGGCGGCGCCCCACGTCCGTCATGCCGACGAGGCCGTGGGCATCGGGCCGAGCCCCGCCGCCGAGAGCTATCTGGACGTCGAGCGGGTGCTGGGGGCGGCCGCGAAGACGGGGGCGACGGCCGTGCATCCCGGCTACGGGTTCCTCGCCGAGAACCCCGCGTTCGCCCGCGCCTGCCGCGACGCGGGGCTGGTGTTCATCGGGCCGGACGCCGGCGTCATCGAGACGATGGGAGGCAAGACGGCGGCCCGGCGGGCCGCCGTCGACGCCGGGGTGCCGGTGGTGCCGGGCACCGGGGCCCTGCCCGACGCCCTCTCCGAGGCCGAGCTGCGGGCGCGGGCCGACGAGGTCGGCTATCCGCTGTTCGTCAAGGCGGTGGCCGGCGGCGGCGGGCGGGGGATGCGCCGCGTCTCCGGCCCCGCGGGCGTGGCGGCCGGGGTCGAGAGCGCGCGCTCCGAGGCGGGCGCGGCCTTCGGCGACTCGGCGGTCTACTTCGAACGGCTCGTGGAGCGGGCGCGCCACGTCGAGGTCCAGGTGCTGGGCGACGAGCACGGCGCGGTGACGCCGTTCGTCGAGCGCGAGTGCTCCATCCAGCGGCGGCACCAGAAGGTCATCGAGGAGTCGCCGTCGGCCGCGGTCACCGCGTCCGTCCGCGCGGCCCTGGCCGAGGCCGCGGCGGCGCTGTGCGCGGCGGTTCGATACACCAGCGCCGGCACCCTCGAGTTCCTGCTGGACGAGGAAGGCCGGTTCTACTTCCTGGAGATGAACACCCGGCTCCAGGTGGAGCATCCGGTCACCGAGATGGTGACCGGGGTCGACCTCGTGCAGTGGCAGATCCGGATCGCCCGCGGCGAGCGGCTGACCCTGGACCGCCGGCGGGTCCTCACGCCGCACGGGCACGCGATCGAGGCGCGCGTCTACGCCGAGGACCCGGACGCGGGGTTCATGCCCGCGCCGGGCCGCATCACGTTCCTGCGCAGCCCGTCGGGCCCGGGGGTGCGGGACGACAGCGGGGTCGAGGCCGGCTTCACGGTGCCGGTCTTCTACGACTCGATGATCTCCAAGGTGGTCGCCTGGGCGGAGGACCGTCCCGCGGCCATCGCCCGCCTGCGGCGCGCACTGGGCGAGTACGAGATCGGCGGCATCACCACCGCGATCCCCGCGCTGTCGTGGATTCTCGAACAGGACGCCTTCGCCGCCGGCGCCTTCGACACCGCCTTTCTCGACCGGGCGCTCGAACGGCGCCGCGGGCGGTCGTTCTCGGAGCTGGCGGACGAGGACGTCGATCTGGCGGTGGCGGCGGCGGCGCTGCTGGCGCGCCAGTCCGCCGCGGAGCATCGGCCGGCGGGCGGGGAACCGGCGGGACCGACGCCGTGGCGCCGCGCCGCCCGGTCGGAGGGGCTGCGGCGATGACGGCCGCCCCGCGCGGCCGGATGCGCGTGGAGGTCGACGTGGCCGGCCGGCGGCGGCTGGTCACCGTCGAGCCCCTTGCGTCCGAGGACGCCGGCGACCGGCTGGCCGTGCATTGGGACGACACGACCCGTGAGGTGAACGTGTCGGCGCTCGGCCCGGGACGCCTCTCGTTGATCGTGCCGGCGTCGGGGGGGGCGAGCCGCGCGGTGCGGGGCGACGAGTTCGCCCCGGGCGACTGGGTCGTCGGCATCGCGGGACGGCAGGTGCGGGCCCGCGTGTCGGACGGGCGCCGCCGCCGCGCCGCCGCGGCGCGGGCGGGCGGCGACCACGCGGTCGCGGCGCCGATGCCCGGCCGCGTCGTGCGGGTGCTCGTCGCGCCGGGAGACCGCGTGACGGCGGGACAGGGCCTCGCGGTGGTCGAGGCGATGAAGATGGAGAACGAGGTCGCGGCGCCGGCCGACGGCGTCGTTTCGGAAGTGCGGGCGGCCCCCGGCGACTCGGTCGAGGCCGGGGGCGTGCTGGTCAGCCTGACCGCCGGGGGCGTACGTTGATCAGGAGCCTCCTACCCGGGGGAACGCGGCCGGCCTGGGCCCGGCGGCGGTCCGTCCGGTACGCGCGCCGGGGCGTCGCGGGGGTCGCGGTCCTCGCCGCGGCGGCCCTCGTCGGCATGGTGTCCGTCGACCTCGGCCCGGCCGTCCGGGCCCGGGCCGAGCGGGGGCTGGCCGGCTATCTCGATCGCGAGGTCGGCATCGGCCGGGTCGGCATCTACCTGCTGCGCGGGCAGTTCGTCGTCGAGGACCTGACCATCGGGGGGTTGAACCCCGGCGATCGCCCTTTTCTCACGGCGGAGCGGATCACCCTGTCGGTGGTCTGGCCGGCGCTGCTGCGCGGCGAGTTCCTCGCCGACGAAGTGCTCATGCGCGACTGGGAGATGCTGGCGGAGTCGTTCCCGGACGGCCGCCAGAGCTTCCCCGCCTTCGTGCGCCAGGGCGGCGGCGAGACCGCCGCGGGCGGGGACGACGAACCGGCGCCTCCCGCCGCGGCGCCGGACGCCGAGGCGGGGCGGCGGTTCGTGACCACCTTGCAGTACCTGCATGCATCCCACGGCGCGTTCCGCTTCGAGGACCACGGCTCGAACTGGAGCGTCAGCCTGCCGGACGTGGACTTCACGATCACCAGGGTCCTCGACTACCGCGGACGCGCCGCGGCGTCGGGCGGCGTCCTGCGGATCGCCGACTTCGAGCCGATGCGGATCGACCTGGAGACCGACTTCCTGCTCGACGGCGCCGACGTGCATCTGACCCGCATCGACCTGGAGACCGACGGCGCGGCGACGCGCCTGGAAGGGGACGTCGACCTGTCGAACTTCCCCGAGATGTCCTACGCGCTCGAATCGGACGTCGACCTGACCCGCATGCGGGAGATCTTCTTCGCCGACGACGACTTCACCGCGTCGGGTCTGGCGCGGTTCAGCGGCGCGTTCCACAAGTTCGAAGGGGGCCACGACCTGCGGGGATCGTTCACGAGCGAGGCGGCGGGCGTGGACGCGCTGCGCTTTCCGGCGCTGGCCGGCGACCTGGTGTGGCGGCACGACCGGTTCGAGGTCCGGAGCGTCGAGGCGGCGCCCTACGGCGGAAAGGCGGAGTTCGACTTCTCGATGGCGCCCCTGGGGGCGGCGGGGCCCGGGCGGGCGGCGTTCGACGTGCGGTACGACGGCGTCGGGCTCGGGGCGCTCGCCCGGGACCTCGAAGTGCGCGGGATCCGGCCGCGGGGCCGGGCTTCCGGCCGCAACCGTCTCGACTGGCCGATCGGGCGCTTCGCGGACTTCCGGGCCGCGGGCGACGTCCGGCTCGAACCGCCGGCGGGGGTGCGGCTCGCCGGCCCCGAGCCGGACCCCGGCGCGGCGGCGGCGGTGGCGGGCCGGCGGGGGCAGCCTCCCGACCTGACGACCCGGACGTTCCCGCTCGGCGGGCAGGTCGAGTACCGGGCGACCAGCGGGGGGCTGGAGCTGGGCGCGGGGACCCTGGCCACGCCGTCCACCCACGTCGCGTTCGGGGGAACCACCGCGTGGGGCGCGGACACCCGGATTTCCTTCGAGGTGTCCAGCGCGAACTGGCAGGAGAGCGACCGGTTGATGGCCGCGGTCATGACCGCGGCGGGTTCGCCGACGAGCCCGTTCGCCGTCGACGGCTGGGGCGCCCTCGACGGCGTCCTCCTCGGGGACCTGTCGTCGCCGCGCATCGAGGCGGTCTTCGCCGGCGAGGACGTGCGGGCCTGGGACGTCGAGTGGGGCGCCGGCCGCGGCGAGTTCGTGGTCGAGGACTCGTACCTGGACGTCATCGGGGGGGATTTCCGCCGCGGCGGCGCCGCGCTCGGGATCGACGGGCAGTTCTCCCTGCGCTGGCCCCGGCGCGACGGCGGCGAGGAAATGAACGCGGTCGTGCGGCTCGAGTCGTTTCCGGCGGCCGGCATCCGGGCCGCTTTCGGGCTCCGCGAGGGCTATCTCATCGAGGGGCCGGCCACCGGCGAGATGCGGCTCTACGGCGCCTATCGGCGGCTCTTCGGGGTGGGGCGGCTGCGGCTCGACCGGCCCACCGCCTACGGCGAACCGTTCGACTCCGCCTCCGCCGACCTGCGTTTCGAGGGCGCCGGGGTCCGGTTGAACGGACTCGACATCCGGAAGGGCCCGGGCTCGGCGACGGGCGCCGCGTTCATCGAGTGGGACGCCTCGTACTCGTTCAACCTGGACGCCCGCGACGTCGACGTCGCTTCGCTCGAGTTCCTGCCGGCGCTGCCGCGGTCGCTGACCGGCGCCATCGCCGGCTCCGCGTCCGGCGTCGGGTTTCTCGACAATCCGCGCTACACGGTCCGCGCCACCGTCAGCGACCTGCGCGTCGGGGACGAGGAGGTCGGGCACATCACGGGCCGGCTCGACCTGCGGGACGGGGAACTGCGGCTCGATCTGGAGGGAGCGTCGTCGACCGTCGCGTTCTCGGCGGCCGGGCGGGTGAGCCTCGCGGGGGCGCAGGACGCGGACCTCTCGCTGCGGGTCGCGGACTGGTCGCTGGACCCCTACGTGCGCATGTTCGTGCCCGAGTGGTCTCCCTACACGAAGGCGGTGCTGAGCGGGTCGCTGGACGTGGCCGGCCCGCTACGGAACCGGGACCGCCTGAAAGCGGCGGCCACCATCCAGCGGATGGACGCGAGCCTGCTCGACTACGAGATTCGGAACGAGGGCCCCATCCGCCTGACGCTCGACCGGCAGGTCGTCGGCATCGATCGGCTGCGCCTCGCCGGCGCCGGCACCGCGCTCGATCTGTCGGGGGTGGTGGACCTGGGCGCCGACGAGGTCTCGGTCGGCGTCGACGGAAACGCCAACCTCGACATCTTGCAGGGCATGTTCCAGAGCCTGCGCGGGGCGGGCACGGCCGTCGTGCGCGCGGAGGTCGCCGGCGCCGTGCGGCGGCCGGTGCTGACCGGGCAGGCGGAGGTGCGGGACGGACGCATCCGGCACGTCGCGCTGCCGCACGCGCTCGAGGACGTCAACGGCCGCATCGTCTTCGAGCGCGGCGGCGTCCGGTTCGACGACCTGTCGGCGTCGATGGGGGCCGGTCCGGTGCGGCTCGGCGGGCGCGCCGGCGTCGACGGGTTCGCGCTCGGCGAGCTCGGGATCACCGCGGCCGGCCGCGACATGCAGTTGCGGTTTCCGGAGGGGTTCCGGTCGAACGTCGACACCGATCTGGTGCTGCGGGGGCCGCCGGGCCGTCCGGTCCTGGCGGGCGTCGTCAACGTGCGCGAGGCGGTGCTCCTCGGCGGGCTCGACGAATTGGCGGCCGGGCTGCCCGGCGCCGGCGGCGGCGCCCCGGCGGAGGAGACGGGGTTGCCGCTGGGCTTCGACGTCCGGATCGAAGCGCCGTCCAGCCTGCGCGTCGACAACGACCTCGCCCGCATCGTCTCGAGCGCCGACCTGACGTTGCAGGGGACCTGGGACCAGCCGGTGCTGCTGGGCGCGGTCGAGTTCGAACGGGGCGCCGCGTTCTTCGAGGGCAACCGCTACCGGTTGAACCACGGGACGATCGGATTCGCCAACCTGACCCGGGTCGAGCCGTTCGTCGACGTCGAGGTCGAGACCGACGTGCGGGTGCCGGGTCAGACCTACCGGGTGATGGTCCAGGCGACGGGCACGGTGCCCGACGGGCTGGTCCTCGCGTTGTCGTCGGACCCGCCCCTGCCCGAGGCGGACGTCCTCTCGCTTCTGCTCGGCGACGTCCGCGATCCCCGGAGCGCCGATCTGCGGGAGGCGCGCGCGCCCGAGCAGGCCCAGCAACAGCGGTTCCAGGCCGGCGCGGCCCGCCTGCTGACCAGCCCCCTGTCCTCCAGCGTCGGCCGCGTGGTCCAGGATTCGTTCGGGGTCGACACGTTCCAGATCGCGCCGTCGCTGGGCGGCGACCCGTCCTCGCTCCAGTCGGCGGAGCTCAACCCGACGGCGCGGATGCTCATCGGCAAGCGGATATCCGACCGGACCCACGTCACGCTCTCGCGGGCGATCAGCGGCGCCAACCGCGATCTCATCGTCGTCCTCGAGCACGACCAGAGCGATCGGGTGACGTGGATTCTGTCGCAGAACGAGGACCGCACCTACGCCCTGGACTTTCGTGTGAGGCATGCATTTTGACGGCCCCCGTCGCCGTCGCGGTGGGAACCGCGCTGGCGCTCGCCGCCCCGCCCGCCGGCGCCGCCGACCCCGGGGCGCTCGCGGGAGAGAACGTCGCGGAAGTGCGGCTGTTCCGTGACGGGCGGCTCCTCGACGACCCCGCCCTGCTCGAGTTCGTCGAGACCCGTCCCGGCCGGCCGCTGTCGATGCGGCAGGTTCGCGAGAGCATCGTCCACCTGTTCAGTCTGGGCGACTTCGTCGACGTTCGCGCCAGCGCCGCCGCCGCGCCGCGGGGCGTGAACCTGCGGTACGATCTGGCGCCGTTCCGGGGCGCGGGCGGCGTCGAGGTGCGCGACGCGGCCGGGCGGCCGGTCGAGGAGGCGGCCGACTTCGTCCGGCGCCGGATGGGAAGCGCGGCGCCGCCGAACGGGGCCGCCGCCGTCGCCGCCCTCCTCGACGAGTACTACCGGGGCGCCGGCCGGTTCGCGGCGCGCATCACGCCGCGGCCGCCCCCGGCGGACGGCCGGCTGGTCATCGACGTCGACCCGGGGCCGGCGGCGCGCATCGAGAGCATCGAGGTCCGCGGGGTCGAGCCCGCCCAACGCCCCGCCGTGCTGAACCGGCTCGATCTGCGGGAGGGGGACCCCTACGACCCGGCGGCGCTCGACCGCCGGCTCGCCGAGTACCAGGACGAGGTCCGGTCCCGGCGTTTCTACGCGGCGCGCTTCTCCCACGCGGCCGCGCCGAGCCCGGACGGACGGGCGGTCGCGCTGGAGCTGGACGTCCGGGCCGGGTCGCAGGTCGCCATCCGTTTCGAGGGCGACCCGGTCCCCGGGGCGCGGGTGGACGACCTGGTTCCCATCGCCCGGGAAGGCTCGATCGACGAGGACCTGCTCGAGGACTCCGGCCTGCGGATCGGGGCCCACCTGCGGGCGCTCGGCTACCGCGACGCCCGGGTGACCCACCGCCGGCGGGAGGAGCCGGGTCGGCTCTCGATCGTGTTCTCCGTGGAGCGGGGGGCGCGGTACGTCGTCGACGAGGTCGGGTTCACCGGCCACGAGGTTCTTCCGGCGGCGGAGCTGGCCGATCTCTTCGGCGTGGCGGCGGGGGCGCCCCTGGTCATGGACGGGGTGGAGCGGGGGGCGGCGGCGGTGCGGGCCGCCTACGAACGGCGCGGTTACCGGACCGTCGAGGTGCGGGCGGAGGTCGCCGAGACGGCGCCGCCGGAGGCCGGCGACCAGCCCGCGGAGGTGCCGGTGAGCGTGATCGTCGGCGTCGACGAGGGGCCGGCCACGGCGGTCGGCGCCGTCTCGTTCGAGGGCGTGACCGCGTTCAGCGAGGCCGATCTCGCCGCCGCCGTCGAGTTGCGGCCGGGGACGCCCTTCCATGCTCCACGGGCCCGCGCGGCCGCCGCGGCGGTCCTGCTGCGCTATCTGAACGCGGGGTACGAGGCGGCGCGGGTGGACGTCGCGCCGCGGTTCGACGAGTCGGGGGAGACCGCCGACGTCGCGTTTCTCGTGCGGGAGGGACCCCGGATCTTCGTGGACCACGTGCTGGTGGTGGGGAACCGGCAGATCTCCGCGTCCACCGTTCGGCGGGAGGTGGTCCTGCGCCCCGGCGAGCCGCTCGGGAGGGACGAGATCGACGAGACCCGCCGGCGTCTGACGGCGCTCGGGATCTTCCGGCGCGTCGAGCTCCGGGAGTTCAGCCACGGCGCCGCGGACCGCCGCGACGTCGTGGTGGTGGTCGAAGAGGCCCCGGCCACGCGCATCGGGTACGGAGGCGGGCTCGAGGCGAGCCAGCGCCTGCGCGCCGCGGCCAGCGGCGCCGCGACCGGGCAGCTGGAGTTCGCCCCGCGCGGGTTCTTCGAGATCGGGCGGCGCAATCTGTGGGGCAAGAACCGGTCCATCGATCTGTACACCCGGTTCAGCCTGTGGCCCGAGGGCGGCCCCGCCGGCGAGGTCTCGCGGACCGACCTGGCGTTCAACGAGTATCGGGTCCTCCTGAACTACCGCGAGCCGCGGGCGTTCCTGCAGTCCGCGGACCTGGTCGTGTCCGGTTTCTCCGAGCAGGTGATCCGCCCGAGCTTCGACCTGATCAGCCGGGGCGTGAATACGGAGTTCCGGCGGGCGATCGGGTCCGCGATGACCGGCCGGGTGGGTTACATCTACGGGGTGAACCGGATCGTGAACGAGCAGTTGCGGCCCGAAGACCGCCCCCTCGTAGACCGGTTGTTCCCGGAAGTGACGCGCTCGACCTTCTCGGCCGGGTTGCTGCGGGACACGCGGACCGACCCGCTGGAGCCGACGGGGGGCGCATTGCTCGCGGTCGACGTCGAAGCGGCCTCCCGCCGGGTCGGCTCCGCCGTCGGGTTCGCCAAGACCGTTCTCCAGGGGTTCCTGTATCGCCGGCTGCCGGGCGAGGCGGTCTTCGCCGCCGGCGCGCGCCTGGGGCTGGCCCGGAGCTTCACGACCACGTTCCTCCGGGCGACGACGCTCGTGCTGACCGACGGGGGGGTGCCGATGCTCCAGGAGGTGGCCCGGTTGACGTTCCTCCACACCCTGCCCGCGAGCGAGCGGTTCTTCGCCGGGGGGGACTCCACCGTTCGGGGATTCGCCCTCGACCGCCTCGGTGACGAATCGACCATCGGCGCCAACGGCTTTCCCACCGGGGGGAACGCGATGCTCGTGCTGAACTCCGAGCTGCGGGTGCCGGTCGCGGGACCGCTCCAGGTGGTGGGTTTCCTCGATGCCGGCAACGTGGTCGACCGGGTGAGCAACTTCGACTTGCGCCGCATCCGCGGGGCGGCCGGCTTCGGAGTGCGTTATCGTTCGCCGATCGGTCCGATCCGGGTCGACCTCGGGTTCAAGCTGGACCGGCGGGAGTTCGCGGGCGAGCGGGAGCGCCTCACCGCGCTGCACCTCAGCATCGGACAGGCCTTCTAGCTCCGGTCCGGCCGGAGCCCCGTCGCCGCGCGACTTGCCGCCGTTGCGGCGCCGTCTGCCGCCCGACCAGCCCTCCGGGAGTCGCGCCGTTCCACGGCGCAGACTCCTCGCCCGTCTCCGGCGCGCATCGAGACCGCGCGCCGGCGCGTGAACGGAGCAGTCGATGGCGCCGAGACGGCCGAGCCCCGTCGTGTGGCTGTGCGCGCTGGCGGGCGCGCTGGCCGCGGGCGGCGAGTGCCGCCCGGCGCAGGGCGGCGGACGGCCGCCGGCGGCCGAGCAGCTCCTCGACCGCATCCTCGCCGTGGTCGGGGGGCAGGCCATCCTGCTGTCGGACGTCCGGCTGTTCCTGGATACGGGGCTGCTGGAGCCGCCGGCGGCCGCCGACCCGATTCCCCCCGCGCTGGAGCGGTTGATCGAACGCCGGCTGATTCTCGACGAGGTGGTCCGCTACGTCGTGGACGACCCGCTTCCGGACGAGGTCGACGCCCGCGTGGCGCGGATCGTCGACCACGTCGGCGGACGGCCCGCGCTCGATGCGGTGCTGGCCGCGGCGGGATACGCCGGGCCGGACCTCGAGCAGGTCGTGCGGGACGATCTCCGCATCGAGCGTTATCTGGCGCGGCGCTTCCCGCGGCCGGGCGGCGGTGCGTCGGCGGCCCGACGGGCGCTGATCGACGACTGGCTGGCCTCGCTGCGCGCCCGCGGCGCGGTCGTCCGCGTCGCGCCCTGATCATCCTCCGCGGCCCGCCCAGGCGATGAGCACCTCCGTTGCGTTGAAGACGGAGTGGCAGACGAACGGCGCCACCATGCTGCCGCGGTGCAGGTAGAGCAACCCCCACAGGGCGCCCAGCAGACCGGTGATGATGGCCGCGTCCCGGCCCTGCACGAGGTGGCCGAGGCCGAAAGCCGCGCTGAACACCACGAGTCCGACCGCTGCGCCGCCGAGGTGCTGCTGGAAACGACGCAGGATGAAGGCGCGCTGCACCTCTTCCCGCAGGCCGCCGGCGACCACCGCGACCCCGGCGAAGGTCGTCGCGGCCGCGGGCGTGGTGATGAGCGCTTCGAGGGGATTCTCGGGGACGTTGCGCAGTTCGGGGGCGACCCTGGACAGGGTCGCGAAGGCGGCCGCCACCACGACGAGCGCGGCCGGCGCGAGGGCCAGTCCGAGCAGCGCCTCCGACCGGAACGGCCGGCCGCCCGCCAGCGTGGCCACGGGATGCTCGCCGTGGGCCCGCATCAGCAGCCAGACCAGCGCCAGGACCAGCGCCGCGTCGATCAGCGACAGGGTGACGACGTAGCCGAGCGACAGGGCCCCCGAGCCGTCGGTCGGCCCCGCCCCCAGCAACCCGAACAGGACGACGAGGGTCAGCTGGGTCGGGAAACCGGAGCAGAGCACCACCTCGCCGGCGGCCGCGACGCGCCGCGGGAACGGCGAAGGCGGCGGCGGCCCGGCCCCGGGGCCGGCGGGGCCGCGGGCCGGGACGTCGACTTCCGCGGACGGATCCTCCGAGGGTTCGCCGGGCGCCATGATCGGACTCTACCACGGCGCCGGCGCCGCGGCGCCCCGGCGGCGCAACGGTTGACAGGTAGGCTATCTTGGCTACGTCAAGGTTCCTGACACAACATCTTGTGTCCCGGGCTTCGCGAGAAGGCGGACGGTTTCCATGGACGTGAGCGGCGGGTGCGCGGCGGCGCCGGCGCGGCGGGGCGGTTTCCGGCGGCAGAGGTCCCGGGGCGGCGGTTCCCGGGTTCCGGGCGGCGCCCGCGGGCGCCGCGCGACCCGCCGCACCTGCCCGGCGCCCGTCGGCGCGGACGTCTTCGCGGGCGGCCGGCTCGCACCCGGAGCGCCGCGGTCCTGATCCGCACGGGGGTTCCGGCGCGCGGTTCCGCGCCGAGTCGAGAGACGGAGTTGCAGATGCAGAGGAGCGCCGTTCGTGAACCGGAGGCGGCAGCGCCGCGGGTGGACAGGGAACCGTCGAAGGCGGATCGCCGAGGGCTGGAGTTCCCGCGGCGCTTCTCGCGCGCCGGCTCCGATCCGTTCGACGAGATCGAATGGGAGTCGAGGACGGCCGTGATCGCCAACGAGCGGGGCGAGGTGGTCTTCGAGCAGCGCGACGCGGAGATTCCCGCGTTCTGGTCCCAGCAGGCCGCCAACATCGTGGTGTCGAAGTACTTCCGCGGCGTGCCGGGCTCCCCGGAGCGCGAACGGAGCGTGAAGCAGCTCGTCGGGCGGGTGGTCGACACGATCACCGGGTGGGCCCGCGCGCAGCGCTACTTCGCCGGCGACGCCGACCTCGAGGCGTTCAGCGGCGACCTGAAGCATCTCCTGGTCTTCCAGAAGGCGGCGTTCAACAGCCCGGTCTGGTTCAACTGCGGCTTCGAGGCGTCGCCCCAGTGCTCGGCCTGCTTCATCAACTCGGTCGACGACACCATGGAGTCGATTCTGACCCTGGCGAGGACCGAGGGGATGCTGTTCAAGTACGGGTCGGGAACCGGCACGAACCTGTCGTCGATCCGGTCGTCGCGCGAACTGCTGCGCGGGGGGGGGACCGCCTCGGGACCGGTCTCGTTCATGAAGGGGTACGACGCGTTCGCGGGGGTCATCAAGTCGGGCGGGAAGACGCGGCGGGCCGCGAAGATGGTGGTGCTGAACGCCGACCACCCCGACGTCGTCGAGTTCATCAACTGCAAGGTGGACGAGGAGCGCAAGGCGTGGGCGCTGATCGACGCCGGGTACGACGGGTCGTTCACGGGCACCGCGTACTCGTCGGTGTTCTTCCAGAACTCGAACAACAGCGTGCGGGTGTCCGACGACTTCATGCGCGCGGTCGTGGACGACGGGGAGTGGCGCACCCGGGCGGTGACCGACGGCCGGGTCGTGTCGACCCACCGGGCCCGCGATCTGATGCGGCTCGTCGCCGAGGGCACGCACGTGTGCGGCGACCCCGGCATGCAGTTCGACACCACCATCAACGACTGGCACACCTGTCCGAACACGGACCGCATCAAGGCCTCGAACCCCTGTTCGGAGTACATGTTCCTGGACGACTCCGCCTGCAACCTGGCGTCCCTGAACCTCATGCGGTTCCTGGACGAGGGGGGGCAGTTCGATACCGGCGCGTTCGCGGCCGCGGTCCGGACGATGATCACCGCGCAGGAGATCATCGTGGGCAACGCCAGCTATCCGACGAAGGCGATAGAACGCAACAGCCACGACTATCGGCCGCTCGGTCTGGGTTACGCCAACCTCGGGGCGTTGCTGATGTCGCGGGGCATTCCCTACGACAGTGACCAGGGGCGCGACTGGGCCGCCGCCCTCACCGCCCTCATGACCGGCGAGGCCTACGCCCAGTCGGCCCGCATCGCCCGCGACCACGGCGGTCCGTTCGCGGGGTTCGACCGCAACCGCGAGCCGTTCCTCCGCGTGATGCGCAAGCATCGCGACGCGTTGCGGGGCATCGACAGCGAACGCGTCCCCGGCTCGCTGTTCGCGGCGGCGGTCCGCGGTTGGGACGACGCGGTGGCGCTGGGCGAGGCCCACGGCTACCGCAACGCGCAGGCCACGGTGCTGGCCCCCACCGGCACGATCGGGTTCATGATGGACTGCGACACCACCGGGGTCGAGCCGGACATCGCCCTCGTCAAGTACAAGAAGCTCGTGGACGGCGGCCTGATGAAGATCGTGAACACGACCGTCCCGATGGCCCTGCGCAATCTGGGGTACGACGAGCCGCGGGTCGACGCCATCGTGTCGCACATCGACGAGCACGAGACGATAGAGGACGCGCCGGATCTCCAGCCCCGGCACCTCCCGGTGTTCGACTGCGCCTTCAAGCCGGCCCGCGGCCGCCGGTCGATCCACCACATGGGGCACATCCGCATGATCGGAGCGGTGCAGCCGTTCATCTCGGGAGCCATCTCGAAGACCATCAACGTGCCGCCCGATGCGACGGTCGAGGAGATCGAGCAGGCGTATCTCGACGCCTGGCGCCTCGGTACGAAGGCGGTGTCCATCTATCGGGACGGCAGCAAGCGCACGCAGCCGCTGAACACCACCCGGACGGGCCGGTCCGCCGGGTCCGAGCCCGGCGCGGGGCCGTCGCGCCGCCGTCTGCCGGACGAGCGCGAGGCCATCACCCACAAGTTCGACATCGCCGGGCACGAGGGGTACATCACCGTCGGCCTCTTCGAGGACGGCGCGCCGGGGGAGATATTCCTGGTGATGGCCAAGGAAGGCTCGACGATCTCCGGTTTCGCCGACGCCTTCGCCCAGGCGGTTTCCTATGCGCTGCAGTACGGCGTGCCGCTCCCGGTGCTGGTCGACAAGTTCAGCCACGTGCGTTTCGAGCCGTCGGGCCGGACCCGGAACCGGGACGTGGCGATCGCCAAGTCGATCGTCGACTACATCTTCCGGTGGATGGCCACGAAGTTCCTGTCTCCGGAGGCGCAGTTCCGCGCGGGCGTGAACGTGCCGGGCGGCGCCGCCGAAACGCCGGCGCGCGGCGCGGAGAAGCCGGCGTTGCGGGCAGGGACGGGAGCGGACGGCGGCGGCGGTCGGGCCGGCGGCGGTCGGGCCGACGGCGCCGCCCGGGGCGCGCCGTTCGCGATCCAGAACGATCAGGACGCGCCGTCGTGCTCTACCTGCGGCGCCATCATGATCCGCAACGGCAGCTGCTACAAGTGCGTCAACTGCGGCGCCACGAGCGGGTGCGCGTGACCTGGCCGCGAGTGCGCCGGCGGGCGGAGAACGCCCGCCGGACCGGGCGTGAGAAGGGTCACGCACCATGCTTCTCCCTGATCAAGGCCCCGCGTCCCCGTCCCCGGAGAACGCGGCCCGGCCGTCCCCGATCGGCCGTCGTTTCCCCGGTTTTCACGGCCGGCTGCCGATGGTCGCCCTTTTCGGGGCCATGGGCATCCTGGGCGCGTCGATCATCCTGCTTCGCACGTCCGTCTACGGCGTGGGCATCGGCGCGGACGAAGTACGCTACATCTCGATGGCCAGGAACCTTGCCGACGGCAACGGGTTCCAGAATTACGCGGGTGAATACCGAGCGACCTTGCCGCCGCTGTTTCCCACGCTGCTGGCCGTCGCGGTCCTTTTCGGGCTGGACGCACCCGATGCCGCCCGGTTCGTCAATGCCGCGGCGTTCGGGTTGACGGTTTGCCTGTCGGGTCTGCACATGGCGGGGCGGGTGAAGTCCCGTCTTCTCGCGGCAGGGGTCGCGGCCGCGATCCTGGTGTCGCCGAACCTGATGTACGTGTCGTCCTCCGCCTTGGCGGGCGGACCGTATCTGTTGCTGGCGCTGTTGTCCCTGACGGCGCTCGACCGCCACCTGCGCGGCGGCGGGCGTTCCGCGCTGCTCTGGGCCGCGGTCTTCGCGAGTCTGTCCGTCGTGACTCGTCTTGCAGGAGTCCTGCTGGCGGTCACCGGCGTTCTGACTCTGCTCTTCGCCGCAAGGAACGGGAAGCGCAGCTTGAAGAACGCGGCCATCTACGCGCTCGTGACCGCCGTTCCGATCTCGGCGTGGATGTTGCGGAACGTGCTCGTCGCGGGATCCGTTCTGGGCCGGAGGCCATCGGTGGACGACCCGTCGGCGGCGGTCCGGACGTTGATGCAGGCCCTGCTCGAATCGCTGTTTCAATTGCCCTCGTGGCCGTCGTGGATCGTGCAGCTGCTGCGTGACGTGGAAGCGTCGATTCCGGCGCTGACGGCGCTCGCGCTGGCGGGGCTCGCGCTGGCGTACGCGGCCGTGTTTCGGACGTGCGCAAAGGACGGCGTCTTCTGGAAGAACGGGAAGACGGTCGCGCTCTTCGGAACGTTCTTCGCCGTGCACACGTGCGGGCTGATATCGATATTGCTGGTTCTCGATACTTCGATAACGTATATGGATCGCCGTCATCACCTCCCGTCCTGGATGGCTTTTCTGTTCGTGACGGCGCTGTTGCTCGACCGCTTGTCGAGAAGTCCCGGCGCGCACGGGACGTTCATGCGCAGGGTCGGCGGCGCGGTGCTGGCGGCGGCGTTGTTCGGTCCAATCCTGCCGGCCGCGGCGAAAAGCGTCCGCGACACGAAGTGGGTGATGGCCACCGGCGACAACAAGTTCTCCTCGAAGCGTTGGCGCGATCGCCCGACGATGCGGTACATCGATGCGCACGCCATCGACGGCTGTATCTTGAGCAACGTACCGGACGCCCTTTACGTTCAGGCGGACGTTCGGCCGGCGGCGCTCGCGGGCCGTCCCGGACGCGTGGTGAACCGAAGCTGGTGGATTGGGCAAGTCACGCGGTTTTTCGAGACGGGTTGTGACGTGCATATCGTCTGGTTCGGGGGTGAGGAAAGGACAAGACTCTCGTACGATGGAACGGAGATACTGTCCTTGCTGGATGCTCGTCTCGGACTGGACGCCGAGGTCCTGCTGGACGATCCGGATGGAAGGATCTGGCGCCTGTCACGTCCCGCCGCCGACGCCCCGCCGTCCCGGTGAGCTTGCCGCGGGCGGGCTGGCTAGGGCGACTCGTCGCCGCGGCCGAAGTAGGCGAGGGCGACGAGAACCGCGCCGAACAGGGCGCGGGCAATCTGGGGCTCGGGCGCGACCTGCCCGTACAGGTGGCCGGCGTTGTGGAGCGCCAGCGACTGCAGCCCGAAGAGGGCGGCCAGCGCCAGGGCCAGGCTTCCCGGCAGGCCGACGCGGACCAGCAGCCCTGCGAGCACGAGCATGGCGCCCAGCAGAATCAGCCCGACGTTGGCCAGCAGATCGAGCCGCGAGGCCCCGAACAGATCGGCCAGGCCGGTGCCCAGCGAGTACAGTCCGTAGCAGGTCATGCCGAGCGTGGCGGCGGTCAGCATCGGAGTGCCGTGCATTATGCCGTGTAGTGCGCTTCCGGCCCAAGTTTCCGCGAACCCGGCCCCCGGGCGGTCTCTTCGGGACGGGCGCCGGGGTCGGCCGCAGCCGTCCCGCGCGGCGGGCGGCCGCCGCGGCCGGACCGCTTCGCGATGACTTCCGTACCCGCCCCGGTCATGCGTCGTCCGCGCGGCGGGCGGCCGCCGCGGCCGGACCGCTTCTGACCGGACTGGCGCTCCGGGAGCCGGAAACGAGACTCATGGACTTGCAGCTCGATGGGAAGGTCGCCGTCGTCACCGGGTCGAGCCGCGGGCTGGGGTTCGCCAGCGCCCGCGCGCTCGTGGCCGAGGGCGCGCGGGTGTGCATCTGCGCCCGCGGGGCCGCGCGGCTGGCCGAGGCGGTGGCGGAACTGCGCGCGGCCGCCGCGGCCGCCGGCGCGGTCGTCGGGGTCGAGGCGGACCTCAGCGCGGAAGCCGGCGTGGCCCGGGTCATCGACGGCGCCGTCCGGGCGTTCGGCGGTCTCGACATCCTCGTCAACAACGTCGGGAAGGCCGGCGGCGGCGGAATAACCGAGGCCACGGACGACGAGTGGCAGGCCGCGCTCGACCACACGCTGCACCCGGCGATCCGCGCCTCCCGGCTGGCCGTGCCCCATCTGCGTGCGCGGGGCGGCGGGGCCATCCTCATGATCGCCTCGATATGGGGGCGGGAATCCGGCGGGCGGATGACCTACAACGCCGTCAAGGCGGCCGAGATCAGCCTCGCCAAGTCCCTCGCGGGGCAGCTCGCCGCCGACAACATCCGGGTCAACAGCGTGGCCCCGGGCTCGATCTCCTTCCCGGGGGGGTCGTGGGCGAAGCGGCAGGCGGCCGACCCCGAGGGCATGGCCGCCTTCGTCCGGCGCGAGATTCCGTTCGGCCGGTTCGGACGCGCGGAAGAGGTCGGCGACGTGGTCGCCTTCCTCGCCTCTCCCCGTGCGAGCTGGGTCACCGGGGCCTGCGTCACGGTCGACGGGGGGCAGTCGCGGTCGCTCTTCTGACGAGGTGGGCCGGCCGCGGGAGGCGCGCCTCCCCGCGGGGAGGCGGACCGATCGGGCCGGGACGGACGACCGGCGGCTGGCTACGAGGCCGGGGCGGCCGGGGCTTCCTTCGGCGGGCCCGCGTCGGCCGCCGGCTTCGGCGCCGCGGCCGCCGGCTTGGCGGCCGGTTTGCGGGCCTGCTGGCGGGCCTTGAGGGCGGCGACCGTCTGCTGGCCGTACTTCTTGGTGAACCGCTCGACGCGCCCCTCGGTGTCGACCAGCTTCTGCCGGCCGGTGAAGAACGGATGGCAGTTGGAGCAGATCTCGAGCCGGAGCTCCTTGCGGGTGGATCGGGTCTTCCAGGCCGCCCCGCAGGCGCAACGGACCTCGACTTCGTGATATTCGGGATGGATGCCTGCCCTCACCGTCTGCTCCTCGTCCAGTGACCGAAAGCGGACATTATACCACCGCATCGCGCCCGGAGGGCGCCGGCGAACGGCGCCCGCAATGCGGCGGGGCGTTCACCACGGGCTGATATGCTGTGGCCGGAGGAGGACAGACATGTCGCTGAGCACGTATCTGACGTTCGATGGAAACTGCCGCGAGGCGTTCGCGTTCTACCGGTCCGTCTTCGGCGGGGAGTATGCCTCGTTCCAGACCTTCGCGGACGCGCCGGCCGACATGAGCGTGCCCGATGTCGAGAAGGACCGGGTGATGCACGTGTCGCTGCCGGTCGGGTCGAGCGTCCTGATGGGCAGCGACCGCGCCACGGGGTTCGGGCCGCCGCTCGTCGTCGGCAACAACTTCTCGGTCGCCATCGAGGGCAAGAGCAGGGAGCACTGCGAGAAGGTGTTCGCGGGGCTGTCCGCCGGCGGCAAGGTCCTCATGCCGTTGCAGGAGACCTTCTGGGGCGCGTACTTCGGTTTGTGGACGGACCGGTTCGGCATCCAGTGGATGGCGAACTACGACCTCCCGGCCGAGTGACCCGGGACGTCACCGCTCGGGCGGGAGCGCCGCGCGGACAGACGAAGGGCCGCGGGGCGGCCGGACGGCGGCGCCCCGCGGCGGCGGGAAGGCGGATTCAGAAGACGGCGAGCGGGTTCAGCGGCGAGCCGGTGCCGCCCCGCACGCGCAACGGCGCGCCCACGAAGAGGAACTCCCAGCGGTTGCGGCGGGCGGCCTCGGCGGCGGCCGCGTCGAGATCGAGATTGTCGAGAATCGGCATGCCCAGGCCCACGATGACCAGCTCGTGGAGGGGGTTGGCGAGCCCGTCCACGCCCGACGGCATGACGTCGCTGACGCCGTCGCTGCCGATGACCGCGACGTCCCGCGCCTTGAGCCACCGCGCGACCGAGGCGTGCGAGCCGGCGGCCCGCTCGACGAAGTTCCACTGGCCCAGCTGACGCACCGCCTCCCAGCGGCCGGTGCGGATGAGCAGCACGTCGCCGCTGCCGATGCGGACGCCGGTGGTCCGCTCCCACGCCTCGAGGTCATCGGCGGTGAGGGCGGTGCCCGGCTCGAGGTAGTCGACGCCCCGATGCCGCGGCATGTCGACGAGCACGCCGCGGGTCACGATGCCGTCCCGCAGGTTGTGGATGCCGAGCCTCTCGGCCCCGCTCCTGGTCAGCCCGCTCACCGGAAATCCGTTGTACATCCGGCCCTGGTGGGCGAAGTGGGGCAGGCCGTCGACGTGCGAATGGGCGAATCCGTGGTACTGCACGCGGTAGACGTCGCCCGCCACCTCGTGCCCGGTGAACCGCGAGGTCGACAGGGTGTGCTCGAACGGGTTGGCGTTCAGGGCGTCCCGTTCGGTGTTCAGGTCCAGGGCCATCGACACCGAGACGCCGTCCTCCACGAGCGCGGCGGCGGCCCGCCGGGTCTCGCCGGTGATCAGGTTGATGGTGCCCAGCTCGTCTTCCGGACCCCAGCGGCCCCAGTTGGATATCTCCTCCATCCACTGTTCGAACTCGGCCCGGGTCACCGGTTCGGCCCCCTGCCCGGCCGCCGGCCGGGGAGCGGCGGCCAGCGCGGCGACGAGCGCGGGGACGATCAGGGCGGCGGCGGTCCGCGGCCGGGCGGCGCCCGTCGTGTCCTGCTCCATCGCTACTGCCCGCCGTCTTCCGCCTGCTCGCGGGCGCGGGCGCCGCTCAGGATGTTGGTCATCCCGTAGTTGCCCTCGTGGCAGGCGTACTCGACCAGCTCGTACTGCTCGTCGTCCCGGTCGAACCGGAACGTGCCGGTCCACGGCCGGGTCCAGGTGTCCGGATCGTCGATGGTGAACCGGTACTCGAGCACCGTCGGGCCGAGACGGGTGAAGCGCTCGGTCAGGCGCAGGTTCGCGGTCGATCCGCGGTACGGCGCACGGCCGTTGAAGTTCGTGGTCTCGACGACCAGGGTGTCGCCCTCCCAGCGGCCCCGGGGCACGCCCAGCCACGCCGTCAGGCCGGGGCCGGGGGCGGGGCGCGGCTCGGTCGGAACGACCCGCGTCTCGTGGATCATCTCCTTCTGGATGGCGACGTGGCCCGGCCCCTGCACGATCTGCAGGCCGTTGTTGTAGATGGACGGCATCATCAGGCCGGGAAGCCCGCGGGTGATGCACCGCACGAACAGGCTCAGGTCTTCGGGGCCCTCCGCGATGCGGCCCACCCCCGACGTGTCGACGCGGGACGCCAGGCGCGCCTGCGCCGCCGCGGTCAGCGGCGGGATGCGCCCGTCGGGGGGATCGACGACCATCGCCACCTGCCGCGACGGGGCGGTCTTGACGTAGCCGAGGGTGGTGTCGCGCCACTCCCGCTCGTAACCCCAGATGCTGCCCAGGGTGCCGCGCTCGCGCCGCGCCTCCGCCTCTTCCGGGGTCAGGGAGGCGACGTCCTCCAGGTCGTCGGGGCGCTCGAGGGGAATGCCGTGCGCGGAATTGCCGGTCCAGACCCCCTGCAGGTCCGGCTCTCCCCAGGGAGTGCGCGGCGCCGTGTAGGGCCCGAGGTCGGCGGCGGCGATCTCTGCCGGGCGGTCCGCCTCGACGCCCGCCCAGCCGGTCTCCACCACCGCGAGCCGGACGTTGTCGGGGCCGGCGACGAAGGCCCGCCGGGCGGCGGTGCGGGCGTCGGGCGGAACCGACGGCTCCTGCTCGAAGAGGACGTCGGACCGGCGCACGTCGGCCGCCACGGCGTCGAGGTCGTCCACGACGAACCCGATGTGGTCGACCGCGCGCCCTGCCGTGGGCGCCGGCGCGCCCCGGTCGTGCCGGGACGCGAGCAGCCAGACGTCGCCGAAGCGCAGGCCGTCGAAGCGGCCGCGCAGGCGGCCCGGCTCGCCGCCGAGCACGTCGCGGTACCACGCCAGCGTGGCCTCCGGGTCCGCGGCGCTCAGGTGCACGTGGTGGAAGCCCAAGGTGTCTTCGTCCTCGACCATCTCGATCCGCGTGCCCCACGGATCGAAGATGAACCCGAGCTTGAACAGGTCCGGGACGTCGCGCAGGGTCGACCCGTCGGGGAACCGCTGCAGCCGGACGCCGGAGCCGCGCACCCCGACGGCCTCGAGTTCGGCCATCTTCGCGGTCAGGTCGGGGTACGAGAAGCTGATGTGGTCGATCCCGGTGCCCTGGGTGCCGCCCAGCGTCGGCTGCGCGACGAACGTCAGCTCGACCCCGCCGCAGTCGGCGGTGTCGGGGCGGTCGGCGACCGGCTCGCAGTCCAGGTGGCGGCTGTACCAGCGCACGCCCTCGGACGGGCTCGAGGCGGTGACGTGGACGAGAAGGTCGGCGGCGCGGGCCGGCGCCGCGAGCGCGGCCAGCGCCCCGGCGAGCGCAACGGCGTGTCGGGTGAGTTTCATTACGGCTCCCTCCGCAATGCGGGGCGGTTCGACGGCATGTGAAATCAGCAGGATTATATCGGAAGTCCGCAAGCGGCCGGGGACGAGGCGCGCTTCCGCCGTCGGCTCGGTCACGGGGCGATGCCGACCAGCATCAGCGGCACGGCGGGAACGCCCCGGCCTTGGCGATCTCGTTCACCATGTCTCGCTCGAAGCAGGGGACGCCCGACGCCGTCTCCCGGGACGTTCTTTCGATGCGCTCCGTCACGCGAAGCGCCAGCGCAGCAGGCGCCGTTCGAGTCGGGCGGCGAGAGAGAACAGCACGAGCACGAACGTCATGATGATGAAGATCAGCGCGATGGTGAGGGCCGCGTTGTAGGTGCTCTGCGCGAACTGGAGCAGGTAGCCGAGACCGCGGCTGGAGGCGACGAACTCGCCGACGACGGCGCCGGTGAACGCGAACCCGACGGCGACCTTGAAGTTGCCCAGCACCCAGGCGGTGACCGACGGGACGTACACCTCGCGGACGAGGACGCGGCGCCCGCCGCCGAGGGTGCGCACCCGCTCGACGAGGCGCGGGTCGACTTCCTTGATGCCGTTGTAGACCGAGAAGAAGATGAGCACGGCGACGAGGATGGTCGCCAGGGCCAGCTTCGACGCCAGCCCGATGCCGAGCCAGATGACGAACAGCGGCGCCAGGATGACGCGGGGGATGGCGTTGAGCAGGATCATGACCGGCTCGAGCAGCTCGGCCACCGCCGGGGACAGCGCCGCCGCGAACCCCAGCGCGATCCCGATCCCCAGACCGGCGAGCAGCCCGGCGAGGGCCGCGGCGGCGGTGGCGCCGAGATGCGGCCAGAGCTCGCCGCCGGCCGCGAGGGTGAACGTCACCTGCGCGACCGCCGACGGGGGCGGCGCGTAGAACGGGTCGAGCCATCCCGCGCGGGAGAGCGACTCCCACAAGGCGAGCAGCGCCACCAGCGCGGCGCTCCGCCGGACGCCCGCGCCGGCGTTCCCGCGCGTCATCGGGCGGCCTCGCCGTCCGCGGCGGGGGAAGGAGGCGTTTTCTCCGCCGTCAGGTCGTTCCACAGGGTGCGCAGCAGGGGGCCGAAGACGGGGTGCCGCCGCGCCTCCAGGACGTCGCGCGGCCTCGGGATGTCCACCGCGCGGCGCGCGCGCATCGCGGCCCGGGGGCCGTGGCCGAGGACCGCGACGGTGTCCGAGGCGGCTATCGCTTCCTCGAGGTCGTGGGTGACGAGGAGGACGGTGAGGTGCTCGCGCTCCACCCAGTCCAGCAACTCCTGGGTGATGCGGGTGCGGACGATCGCGTCGAGGGCCGCGAACGGCTCGTCCATCAGCAGCAGCCGCGGGCCCAGCGCCAGCACCTGGGCGATGGCCACCCGCTTGCGCTGGCCGCCGGACAACTGGCGGGGGAAGCGGTCGCCGAGGTCGGCCAGCCCCAGCCGCGACAGCCAGTGGTCGGCGCGGGCGTCGGCGTCGGCCGGGGGGACGCCGCGGATGCGCAGCCCGAGCGCCGCGTTCCGCCGCGCCGTGCGCCACGGCAGGAGCGCGTCGTCCTGGAACAGGAAGCCGACGTCGCGCGGCGCCACGCCGAGTTCGACCGTGCCCCGCAACGGCGCCAGGAGGCCGGTCGCCACCCGCAGGATGCTGGTCTTGCCGGAACCCGAGGGACCGATGAGGCTGGTGAACCGGCCGGTCGCCACGTCGAGGTCGATGCCGTCGACGACCGGCGGTCCCCCGAAGCCCACCGACAGCCCGCGGACGCGCAGCAGGGTCTCGGGGACCGGCGGGGGAGCGGCCGCGGCGGCCGGCCGCGGCCGGGGCTCAGCCGTCGAGGACATCCGCATCGACCAGGGTGTCGAGCGCGACCTGTCCCGGTTCCAGGAGCCCGGCGATCTCCTGGGCCCTGACCACCCTCCCGGCCGCCTCCAGGTCCGTGGCGACCCGTTCCGGATACAGCGACCGCCGGTAGCGTTCGACGATCGCTTCGAGCCGGCGGAGGTCGCCGCCGGCGACGAGGGCGGCGGGCAGCGCCGCCACGACCTCCGCGGCGGGCAGGGTCCGGGTGTCGGCGAGGCCGCGTTCGAGCGCGGCGGCGAGGCGGCGCGTCTCGTCGCGGCGCCGGTCGCGCTCCGCCGCCCGCACCGCGACCCCCATGAACTCGTAGGCGCCGCCGAGATGCCGGCGGGCCTCCTCGAGCTCCATGAAGTTCACGAGCTCGCGCCCCCCCGCCTCGACGATCAGCGACAGGGCCGGCTCCTGCACCATGGCCGCGTCGACCTGTCCGATGCGCAGCGCGTCGAAGAGGTTGGCGCCGACCGCCGCGAAACGCACGCGCCCGGCGTCTGCGCCGGCCTGATCGAGCAGGAACAGCAGCAGGGCGTGGTCGGCGTTGCCGAGGCCGGAGATGCCGACGGTGCGGTCCTCGAGGTCCGGGACGGCGCCGATCTCCCCGCCGGGGGCGGCGGCGAGCGCGAACAGGGGCAGCCGGCCCGTCGAGGCCACCCGCCGGACCGCGGCGCCGTTGGCCGCGGCCTGCAGGGCGACGTCGAACGACGTGCCCGCGTAGTCGACGGCGCCCCCGACCAGCGCCTGCATCGCCGCGCTGCCCCCGCGGGTGTAGACGAGCTCGACGTCGAACCCCTGCGCCGCGAAGTGCCCCCGGACCCGGGCCACCTCGTAGGGCACGACGCACAGGAGCTGCCCGCAGAACGCGAGGCGGAGCGGCGTCGCCCCGGCGCGGGGGCGCGGGCCGCACCCGCCGCTGACGGCGACCACCGCCCCGGCCCCGATCAGCGTCTTCAGGGTCGTGCGCCGGTCCCACGCGGCCCCCGCGTCGGGCCGCTCGCGGCCGGAACGGTCCGGGTCGGCGCCGGGCCCCGACACCACGCCCAGCAGGTCGGGATTGGTGGCCTCGCAGCAGCCCATGGGCGGTTCCCGGCGGCTACCGGTTCGCCACGTACCCGGTCGCGAACGCCTTGAGGCGCTCGGCCCGCAGGCCGACCGTCTCCGCCTCGGCCATCGCGCGGTCGGTGTCCCAGCCGTCCTGCACCACGCGCTTGATGAACCACATCGCGCCCACGCGGTTGGCCGATGCGCAGTGGATGTAGGCGGGCTGGTTCGCCTCGTCGGCGATGGCCGCGAGAAACGCCTCGGTCGTCTCGTCGGTGGGGGTCCGGAACGGAATGTGGATGTAGTTCAGGCCCGCCTCGGTCGCCGCGGCGCGGCTGGCCTCGATGTTCGCGCCGTTCTCCCCGGCGGTGCGGAAATTGATGACGGACGCGAAGCCGAGGTCCTTCAGCGCGGGCATCGCGGTGGCCGGGGTCGCCCCCGCGCAGGCGACGGTGGCGTCCACCCGCGTGTAGTTGACGACGCCCTCGGGCGCTTCGTCCTGCGCGCCGAGGCCGGCGCCGGGTCCGAGCACGAGACCGGCGGCGAGCACCGCCCCGGCCGGAACCATCCGCGATTGCAGCAGACGTGGCATTGGTTTTCACTCCTCGCTGTTCCGTGGTTTCGTTTCATGGCCGCGCCGCGCAGCGCGAATCCGGTTCAGCACGGACACACTATACCCAATCCCGGCCGGGGCCGCAGGACGCCTCGCCCCCGGATGCCCCGACGGCCCCGGCGCGCCTCGTGGGCAATACTGGAAGAATGGCGAAGACGATTCCCGCCGGCCGCGGCCCCCGGCGGCCGGGCGCCCCGCGCCGGGAAACCGGGCGGACACGACTGCCCCCGTCCGGGACGGCCGCGGCCGCTTCCGCTTCCGCGCGCCCTCCGGCGGCGGCGTGGGGCTACGGGCCGGACGACGGTCCGGCGGTGTGGGGACGGCTGGACGCCGCGTTCCGGGCCTGCGCGGTGGGCCGCGAGCAGTCGCCCATCGACCTCACCGGCGGGCGGCGCGCCGATCTGACGCCCATCGACTTCGACTATCGGCGGACCCGCGCCGCCGTCGAGAACACCGGGCGCACGATCCAGGCGACCCCGGACCCCGGCAGCGGCATGGTGCTCGACGGGGTGCGCTACGCGTTGCAGCAGTTCCACTTCCACCACCGCAGCGAGCACACCGTGGACGGGGTCCGGATGCCCCTGGAGATGCACCTGGTGCACCGGAGCGGGCGCGGGGCGCTGGCGGTGGTCGGCGTCCTGTTCGCCGAGGGCCCGGCGAACGCGGCGCTCGCGCCGGTCTGGGCGCGTATGCCGCCCGAGTGCGGCGCCTCGAGCGCGGAGCCCGCCCCGCTGGACCTCGCGGCCCTGCTGCCCGCCGGCCGCACCACCTGGCGGTACCGGGGCTCGCTGACCACCCCGCCGTGCGCCGAGGGGGTGGCCTGGGTCGTCCTGGTCGATCCGCTCACGTTGTCGGCGGCCCAGATCGAGGCGTTCGCGGCCATCCACCCGAACAACTGCCGGCCCGTGCAGCCGCTCGGCCGGCGGGTGCTCCGGCGCGGGTGAAGCGGTGACGACGGCGCCCGCCTCCCCGACGGGAGAGGGCGCCGTCGTCAGCCGGCGTATCCGGTCGCCGCGGCCCGGGCGGCTATTCCTTCCTGATGCTGTACAGCTTCGAGCGGGTGCGGATGAGCAGCCGGTCGCCGGCTATCGCGGGGGATGCGAGGGCGAGGTCGCCGAGGCGGTTGACGCCGATGACCTCGAACTCCCGGCCGGCCCGGATCACGTAGGTGTCGCCCTGCTCGCTCAGCGCGAAGATCTTGCCGTTGTAGGCCCAGGGCGACGACGTGAAACTGGCCCCCACCCGAATCCGCTGCCGGCCGTAGACCGGCTCGCCGGTCTTCGCGTCGTAGGCTTCGAAGAAGCCGCGGTCGAGCAGGCTGTAGTAGACGTCGCCGTAGACGAGCGGCGACGTGTTGTAGTTCCCGGCCCGCGGCTGGTACCAGGCCACGTACTCGTTCGACCGCTCGCCGGCGCCGAGCGTGACGTCGCCGCTCGCCCCGGGGCGGATCGCATAGACGGGCCGGTGCTCGTCGCGGAAGTAACCCGAGTTCACGTACACCAGGCCGTGGCTCGAGAACGGGGTGGCGATGGCCGCCCACGACATCCGGCCGTCCATCTCCCAGATCAGGTTCCCGTCGAGGTCGTAGGAGCGGATGCGGTTCACGCCCGAGGTCACGATCTCGGTCCGGCCCTCGTGCTCCCACACGTACGGGCTCGCCCAGCTCGACACCTCGTCGCGCGCCGTCCGCCAGCGCTCGGCCCCGGTGCGCTTGTCGAGGGCGGCGATCCAGGACGCCTCCTCGTTGTCGTACACGATGATCAGCAGGTCGTCGTGCAGCACCGGCGACGAGGCCGACCCCCAGTCCGACCGCGTCCTGCGGTCGGGTATCTCGACGCGCCACACCTCGTTGCCGTCCAGGTCGAACGTGTAGAGGCCGAGCTCGCCGAACCGCACGTACACCCGCTCGCCGTCGGTGGCCGGGGTCTCCGACGCGTACGAGTTCTTCATGTGCCGCGGGAACGACGGGCGTCCGGTCCGGACCGAACGCGTCCAGAGCACCGCGCCGGTCTCGAGGTCCAGGCAGTACACGCGCCAGTCGTGCTGCAGGGGCACGGGGTCGGGCCGCCCCCGCGGGGCGTAGAGGCCCGGCTTGGGCTGTTCGAAGTCGCCGTCGGCGGCGACCGTGGTGAGGAAGACGCGGCCGCCCCACACCACCGGGCTCGACCAGCCCAGGCCGGGGACTTCGGCGACCCACTCGACGTTCTCGGTCTCGCTCCACCGTTCGGGCAGGTCGGGATCGTCGGCGACGACCGCGTTCATGGTGGGCCCGCGGAACTGCGGCCAGTTGTCGTTCCCGGCCGCCGGCGCGGCGGCGAGGGCCGCCAGGCTCAGAGCGAAGGCGGCTATGGACGTGCGTTTCATGGCAGGCTCCGGCATGCGCGCGATCATTGGCCGGGCAGCATGATGTGGGCGGCCGACTGGCCCGCCTCCATGATCCAGGCGCCGGCCTGCGTATAGCTGCCCGCGTCGGGCAGGCCCAGCGACTCGGCGGTCGCGAACGGCACGGCGATCGTCGTGTGCAGGTTGGCCGACTCGGCGTCGGCGCCGTTCAGCGCGTAGTACACCGAGCCGAACGCGGAGACCTCGCGCGTGCCGTCCGCTTCGGCCGTCTCGCGCGCCGCCCGCAGCTCGTCGGCGCTCATGCCCGACATGTTCCAGGCCCGGTTCTGCTTGACGCGGGGCAGGTTCTCTTCGCTCGTGCACTGCACCGAGAACTCGCGGTTCGGCTCGTCCGAACGGTCCCAGCAGATCAGTCCGTTCGAGCCTTCGCGCAACACCGTCTCGGCGCCGTCGGCGGCCAGCCGGAGCACCGTGGCGCCTTCGCGCAACGCCGCCGGCGCGGCCAGCGTCGCCCTGGCGATCTCCTCCGCGGCGGTCTGGCCGGGCGCCGCCGGCGGCGCCGCCAGCAGGGCCGCCCCGGTCAGGACGAGCACGGCGATATGAGTCGTACGCATGTCTGTCGCTCCCTTGTCTGATTCCCACGGGCCGGCCCGCGGTGTCCCGGCCGGCCCCGCGCGGCGCCCGCGCCCGCGGGCGCTCCATATTGGATGTTAACAGCTTCCCGGTTTTACCGCCGCTTGCGGTCGAGGAACGCCCGCATGCGCAGGCGCGGCTCGTCGGTGTGGTAGGCGGTGGCGAACGAGCGGATGCCGACCTGGATGGCGTGGTCGAGGGGCAGGGTCTCCCACCGCTGCGTCAGCGCCTTCTGCAACCGGATGGCGTTGGGGCCGGCGGCGGCGATGGCGTCCACCCACTTCCGGGTCGCGGCGTCGAGCTCGGTGTCGGGCACCACGCGCTCCACCAGCCCGTAGCGTTCCGCCTCGGCCGCCGAGATCGGCTCGCCGGTGTACACGAGCTCGCGCGCCCGGCCGGCGCCGACGAGCCGGGGCAGCAGGGCGGCTTCGATCACCGACGGGATGCCCATCCGGACTTCCGGCATGCCGAAGGTCGCGTCGGCGGCGGCCACCCGGAGGTCGCACGAGGCGGCGATCTCGACCCCGGCCCCGAGACAGTGGCCGCGTATGCGGGCGATGACCGGCACCGGCAGCCGGCGGATGGCCGCGCAGGCGAGGTGCAGCCGGCTGATGAACGCATGCGTCGTCTCGGGGGTGAGCCCGGCCATCTCGCGGAGGTCGGCGCCGCCGATGAAGGCGCGGGAGCCGGCGCCGGTCAGCACGACGCAGCGCAGCTCGCGTTCCCCGCCGAGGGTGCGGAAGGCGGTGAGGAGCTGGCGGACGAGCGCGCTGTCGAGCACGTTGAGACGCGCCGGGTTCGACACGGTGACGCGCGCCAGCCGGCCCGCGTCGCCGAGCGGTTCGACGTCGGTGCGGACTTCCGGGGAATCGTCAGAAGACATGCCGTGGGCTCCGTGGCCGCCGGGGACTCGGGACGCCGGCGCGCGGCGCGGGAAGACGGACGCATCCCCGCGCCCCAGTGTAACAGCCCGCGGCGAAGCGCCCCGCCGCACCGCGGGCGGCGGAGCGAGCGCGGCGCCCCGGCCAGGTCGGCGCCGCGGAGCGGGCCGCTCGACGGCGTGTTCGCGGGAAGGACGGCGCCGCGGTCAGCCGCCGGGCCGGAAGTCCCGTTCGTAGCGCCAGCCGCCGTCGAGCATCCAGATGCGGTGCCGCGGGCCGGCGCAGTCGAGGTCTCCCGTCTCGTATCCGCAGTCTTCCGCATAGAGCGCCACCCGCCCGCCGTCGACGGGATGCAGGCGCCCCAGCAGCCGCTCCCGGGGCCAGGCGTCGACGGCGGCGAGCGCTTCGGCGACGGAGGCGTGTCCGGCCAGCCGGGTGCTCAGGGCGAACGTCGGGTTCGCGAACCGGATCCGTCCGCCGCGGTGCGCCCGGAGGGCGTCCGTCGGCCGCCACCACCGGTGGTCGTGGATCTCCACGCCGTCGATGCGGACCGCCGCGGGGTCGGCCGCCGCCGCGAAGAACCAGGTGGCGAAGCGGATGGGGCTCGACGCCGGCGTCGTCCACTGGCAGACAGGATGCAGGGCGGCCGGGTCGACCCCCACTCCGGCTTCTTCGAGGGCCTCGCGGGCCGCGGCCCGCCGGGCCGGGCCGAGCTCGTCGCTCTCGCCGCCGGGGCGGTGGTCGCCGGGGTCGATGCGCCCGCCGGGGAAGACCCAGTAGCCGCCCATGAACTTGAGGTCGGGGCTGCGGCGCAGGTAGAGGATCTCCGGCCCCGCGGGGGTGTCCCGCAGGAGCACCACCGAAGCGGCGGGCCGCGGCGTCGCGGCGGGTCGAGGCTGGTCGTCCACGGCCTCCAGTGTACCCGCCCGGCGGGGGCGGCGGGCCGCCGCCTCCGCCGTGGTACGCTCTGCATCGGCTCGCGCGCGTTCGGCGTCCCTCCTCGCGGCGGAACGGCCGGTGCCGGCGCAGCGGCCGCGACGCATCATGTCTTCGCTCGATCTCGCCGTCGTCGTGTTGTGCAGCGTGGTCGGATTCACCCTGCAGGGGGCCGTGGGCTTCGGGATGGGCATTCTCGGAACGCCGATCCTCCTCCTGGTCGATCCCCGGCTCGTCCCTGGTCCGGTGCTCGCGTCGACCATGGTGTTCACCCTGATGGTGACGGTGCGGGAGCGCCGCGGCATCGATCTCCACGGGCTGGGCTGGGCGCTGGCGGGCCGCGTCGCGGGGACGCTGCCGGCCGCGGCGCTGCTGGCCGCGCTGCCCCGGAACGCGTTGAGCCGGGTGTTCGGCCTGATGGTGCTCCTGGCCGTGGCCGTCAGCGTCAGCGGGGTGCGCGTCCGCCCCCGCCCGGCGACGCTGCTGGCCGGCGGCGCGCTGTCGGGGCTGCTGGGCACGGTGGCCGCGGTGGGGGGGCCGCCCATCGCGCTGCTCTACCAGCATGCGTCCGGCGCGCGGTTCCGGGCCGCCCTGTCGAGCCTCTTTCTGGTCGGCACCCTCATCTCCATCGCCGCCCTGGCGCTGGCGGGACGCTTCGGCGGACCGGAGCTGCGCCTGACGCTGTTCCTGCTTCCCGGCGCGCTGTTCGGCTTCCTGGTGTCGCGGCGCATCGCGAGGCGGCTGGACCGGGGCTTCACGCGGCCCGCGGTCCTCGCGGTGGCCGCGCTGGCGGGGCTGATCACGGTGGTGCGCTCGTTCGTCGCGCCGTGACCGTCCGCCCACCCGGGGGCGGCGCCGGTGGTCCGGACTAAAGTCCGGTGTCCGGTCGGCCGAAATCGCCGGTATGGGCGTCGCGCCGTTCCCGTCCCGGACCTCCTCCCATCGCGCAATTTCGGCCGCGGCGAGCCGGCCGGCCCGGTTCGCGGCCGGACTCCTCGCCGCCGGCCTGCTGTTCGGCGGCATGCCGGCCGGGCCGGCGGCCCAGAGCCTGCGGGGAAGCAGCGCGTCGCTCGACCGCCAGGTCGCCCAGGCCCGGCGGCACGACTTCACCCATCTGGCGAACGCCGCGCAGTTGCGCCGGTTCGTCGACGCCGGCTACCTCGTGCGCGTCGGGGGCAATGCCGACTACACGCTGTTCGACGTGTCGTTCCCGTTCGCCCGTCCCGAGGTGCTGCTGTTCGTCGAACGGCTGTCGGCGCAGTATCGCCGGGCGTGCGGCGAGCGGCTGGTGGTGACGAGCCTGACGCGGCCCCGGTCCCATCAGCCCCGCAACGCTTCCGTCCGCTCGGTCCATCCCACCGGCATGGCCATCGACCTTCGCCGCCCCGCGGGACGCTGCCGGGCCTGGCTGGAGAGCGTGCTGCTGGCGCTGGAGGCGCGGGGAGTGCTCGAGGCGACGGCCGAACGCCGGCCCCCGCACTACCACGTGGCGGTGTACCCGAAGCCCTACGCGGCCTACGTGAGACAGTTGACGGCGCGGGCCGCCGGGGGTGCGGCGGCCCCGGCGGCGGCGGCGGCCCCGGCGGCGGCGGAAACGCCGGACCCGCCGGCCGCGGCCACGTCCGTGGCGCACGTGGTCCGCCGCGGCGACACGCTGAGCGGCATCGCGCGCCGGCACGGCGCGAGCGTGGCGGCGCTGCGCCGCGCGAACGGCCTCGGTTCTTCCCTGATCCGTCCGGGTCAGACGCTGCGGGTTCCCGGTGCGCAACGGCCGGGGTCGCCGGCCGGCGGGGGTACGGCGGCGGCCGCGCCCGTGGTGCACGTGGTCCGCCGCGGCGACACGCTGAGCGGCATCGCGCGCCGGCACGGCGCGAGCGTGGCGGCGCTGCGCCGTGCGAACGGCCTCGGTTCTTCCCTGATCCGTCCGGGTCAGACGCTGCGGGTTCCCGGTGCGCAACGGCCGGGGTCGCCGGCCGGCGGGGGTACGGCGGCGGCCCGGCCCGTGGTGCACGTGGTGCGCCGCGGCGACACGCTGAGCGGCATCGCGCGCCGGCACGGCGCGAGCGTGGCGGCGCTGCGCCGCGCGAACGGCCTCGGTTCTTCCCTGATCCGTCCCGGGCAGACCCTCCGGGTGCCGCAGGCGCGGTAGATCCCCCCCGGCAACCCGGCGCCGACGACCCTCCGGGCGCCGCGGGCGCCGCCCGCGGATCCCCATGCGGGAAGAACTGCCGTGCAAGTGCCGGCCCGGCCGGTTTAGAATATCGAACCGTGGCGCGGCGGACGGGGGCTCGCCGTTTCCGGCGGGTCGAGACGTTCCCCGGAGTGGTGGTGGACCAATGAAGACATCGGCCGGTGTACTGACGTTGTTCCTCGGACTGAGCGGACTGGCGGCGCCGGCCCCGGCGCAGGACGACGTGCCGCGGCTGTCGAACGGGCGTCCCGACATGAACGGTATCTGGCAGGTGCTGAACGAGGCCAACTACGACCTCGAGCCGCACATGGCCCGGCACTCGATGCAGATGCGTCCGGGGCCGGTGAACCCGGTGCCCGCGATTCCGACGTTGCGTCTCGGCGCGGTCGGCGCGGTGCCGGGCAGCCTGGGGGTCATCGTGGGGGGCGGACGGATCCCCTACACGCCGGAGGCGCGCGCCCTCAAGGAGGAGAACCGCGCCAACTGGATCGACCGCGACCCCGAGGTCAAGTGCTACATGCCGGGCGTCCCCCGCGCCACCTACCTCCCCATGCCGTTCCGGATCGTCCAGAACGAGAACGACTTCTTCATCGCGTACCAGTTCGCCGGGGCGGTGCGCGACATCTATCTGGACGATCCCGGGCCGTCGCAGATCGATTCGTGGATGGGGTGGTCGGTCGGACACTGGGACGGCGACACCCTGGTCGTGGACGTGACCGGCCTCCACGACGGCACGTGGTTCGACCGCGCGGGCAGCCACCACAGCAACCAGCTCCACGTCGTGGAGCGCTACACGATGCTGGGACCGAACCACATCGACTACGAAGCGACGATCGAGGACCCGGTGGTGCTGACGGAACCGTTCACCATCAGGATGCCGATCTATCGCCGCATCGAGGAGAACGCGCGGCTGATGGACTTTCGCTGCGTCGAGTTCGTCGAGGAACTGCTGTACGGCGAGTGGCGCCGCGAGCCGTTGCCGCGCTAGCCGGAGGAATCTGCGCCGCGGAACGGCGCGGACCTCCTGGCGGGTTGGCTGGACGGCAGGCGGAGCGGCGGGGGGAGGCGATCCCGGGAGGTGACAGATGGGTAGTCGAATCGTGGTCGGTTTCGGTTTCGGCATCCTGGCGGTGGCCGGCGCGGCCTCGGCGCAGACCGGAGACGTTCCCCGCACGGCGAGCGGCCGTCCGGACCTTTCCGGCACCTACGACGTGTCGACGCTGACGCCGTTGCAGCGGCCGGCCGAGTTCGGCGAGCAGATGTCGCTGACCGAAGAAGAGGCGGCGGAGATCGCGGCCGCGGAAGCGCGGCGGATGGCCGAGAGCAACGCCCCCAGCGATCCCGGCCGCGGCGCGCCGCCCGAGGGCGGAGACGGGTCGCGGGGCGCCGCCGGCAACGTCGGCGGCTACAACGCGTTCTGGATCGATCGCGGCACCGGCGCGTACCGGATAGACGGCGAGTGGCGGACGTCGATTCTCGTCGACCCGCCGAACGGCCGTTTCCCCCCGTTGACCGAGGAACGGCAGGCGGCGGTGAGGGCGGCCCTCGAAGCCGGTCCGCCGCGGCGCGCGCAGAACGACGGGACGGCCTACTGGCTCGAAGCGGGGCTGGACGCGCCCGGTCCCTACGACGACATGGAGCAGCGGCCCTATGCCGAGCGCTGCATCCTCAGCTTCGGCTCGACGTCGGGGCCGCCGATGCTGCCCGCGCTCTACAACAACCACAAGCGCATCGTGCAGGGCGAGGACACGATAGTGATCCTGATCGAGATGGTGCACGACGCCCGCATCGTCCGGATGAACGCCGAACACGATCCGCCCGAGATCAGGAAGTGGCTGGGCGACTCCATCGGGTGGTGGGAGGGCGACACCCTGGTCGTCGAGACCACGAACTTCGTCGATCGGCCGGCGTTCCGCCAGGGGTCCGGCAACATGAAGGTGACCGAGCGTTTCCGCATGCAGGACGCCGATACGCTCGTCTACACGTTCACCGTCGAAGATCCGTCGGTGTGGACGGCGCCGTTCACCGGCGAGTACGCGTGGCCGCGCAGCGGCAACAAAGTGTTCGAATACGCCTGCCACGAGGCGAACTACGCGCTCGAGGGCATCATGAAGGGCGCGCGGCTGCTGGAGGCGGACTTCCGCGGCGAGCAGCCCGAGGGCGTGGCCAACCCCACCCGATAGCGCGGGCAGGATTCGACGGAGGGATTCAAGGAGAGGAACGATGCGCAAGCAGACTCGTGTGCGGTTCGGAATCGTCGTGGGCGCGGCTTTCGCGCTGGCCGGCCTGGCCGCCGTCGGCGGCGCGCCGGCGCAGGCGCATCACGCCTTCGGCGCCGAGTTCGACCCCAACCGCCCCGTCGTGCTGCGGGGGCCGGTGGTGCGCGTGGAATGGGTCAACCCCCACACATGGATCCACGTGGAAGTGACGGACGAGGACGGCGGCAAGCAGGTCTGGATGGTCGAGGGCGGCACGCCGAACACCCTGCTGCGCCGCGGGTTGACCCGCGATTCGATTCCCGTCGGCACGATGATCGTGGTCGACGGCTACCAGAGCAAGGACCGCAGCGCCCGCGCCAACGGCCGCGACGTGACGTTCGAGGACGGCCGGAAGTTCTTCATGGGTTCGTCCGGCACCGGCGCGCCCCTCGACGGCCGCGACCCGACCGAACCGCGCCGCTGACGACCGGCCGACCAGCCCGTGGTGGAACCCCGCGTCGCACGGGGCGGTTGCGGGTCTTTCGGAGGTGTGCCGCGTCCTGCAAGGACTCGATGAGCACGGAAGCGTGGAACGCGGAGAGTGGCGCCGCCTTCCGCCGGGGAGGTTCGCGCCGCCGTTCGTCGCGGAACCTTCAGGCGTGACGGCCGGGCGGCCGGCGTTCGGCGGGCGACCGGCTCCGCGTGCTCGGGGAGCGGGGAAGCACCGTCGTACGCTCCAGCAGCCAGACGATGTTCACCGCCACCGCGGCACCCCACGCGCGGGCGGGGACGAAGCGGACGTCGGACGCCAGCCGCGACAGCGCCCGCTGAAGCTCGGCGTCCGGCATGGCGCCGCCAGCGGCCTCGGCGTCCGCCGGCCGGCCGGCGGCGTCCCCGCCGCCGGGGTTCCGCCCGGCCGCCGCGCGCGGGCCGAGCACCTCGACCGAGGCCAGCTCGCCTTCGCGGGTGACGACCGCGGACAGCGCCAGATTCTCCAGCACGAGCGGCGGCAGCGGCCGCATCAGCATGGCGGCGGCCTGGGTGTCGGCCGACACGTGGGGCAGACTGACCCCGGTTTCGAACCCCAGCAACGGGTTGGCGTTCGAGCCGAGGCTGTTCGCGCCCCGCAGGAATCCGGCCAGCGAGTGCGGATGGACCGGCGGCGAGAAGCTGAGGGCCATGGCCACGAACAGGCCGGCCACCAGCATCGAGGCGGCGGCGCCGCCGACGACGCACAGCCGCTGACCGTCGCCGGCGGCCTCGCGAAGCCGCCCGAACGGCCGGCCGGGTCCGGGCGGCAGGGCCGCGAGCACGCGCGCCGCCGCCCCCGCGCAATCGGTTTCGTCCGGTCGGTGCTCGGCCGCGCACTCGCGCAGGGCGGCGCTGACGGCGGTCAGGTCCCGGCCGACGCGCCGGCAATCGCGGCAGGCGTCCAGATGGGCGTCGAGCGCCACCTGCCGTGCGACCGGCAGTTCGCCGTCGTGGGCCGCCGTCAGCCAGTGGCGCGCGGTACGGCAGCGGAGCGATTTCGTTCCAGTCATCGGGGTTCGGGCCTCAACTCTGCGCGCAGGGTCTGGCGGGCGCGCGCCAGCCGCGATTTCACCGCGGCGGTCGAGACGCCGAGCGAGAACGCGATCTCGGCGTACCGCATGCCGTGCAGCTCGCGCAGCACCACCGCGGACCGCTGTTCGAACGGCAGGCGGCGCAACGCCCGCCACAGCCGCCGGCGCAGCTCCTTCCGGTCCAGCGCGCGTTCGGGGGACGCCGCCGCCGGGGCTGGCGGGTCGACCGGCGCCGTTTCCAGCGACACCTGCTCGGAGCGCTTGCGGCGTCGCCACCAGCGTTGCCGGTTGCGGGCCTGGTTCACCACGATGCGGTAGATCCAGGTCTGCAGCGTCGAGTCGCCGCGGAAACGGTGAATCGATCGGAACACGGCCAGGAACACGTCCTGCGACAGGTCGCGGGCGTCTTCGGAGTCGCCCAGCAGTTGCAGGGCGAGGTGATGGACCATCCGCTGGTGGCCGTGGACGAGCTCCTGGCACGCCTGCTGGTCGCCGGCCGCGCAACGCGCCGCCAGATCGCTCTCGGAGGTGGTCGTTACCGCCCAGCCGATGGCTCGAACCGGTTTCACCCTGCCTCCCGTGCCGCATCCCGCCTGCCGCGTCGTTGCCGGACCGTCTTGCGGTCCGCGACCGCCCGCGGTCCGCGGTTGCAGGATGCCCGATAGTGCGCCCTTCTCACGCCTTGCCCAGGCGGGCGCGGTCCGCCGCCGCCCTTACGGGCGCGGTGCGACGCGAGTTCCACCGCGGGCCGTGGAGTCTCCCGCCTCGGGACGGCCGGTCCGCCGCGCGCGGACCCGCGGCAGGTCCTCCTTTCAGTTGGATGCCGCGCGGCGGAAAAAGTTCCGGTCGCGGTGCGGGCGGGGGGGCCGAGGCGCGCCCCGCGTTGAACCGACGGCCGCCGCAAGTGGTAGGATACACGGATCGGAGGGGCAATCAGGCCCCGCGGCCCCGGCGCGACGACTCCGGGGCCGGTTCAGCAGACGGGGGGCGGACATGCTCAGTCGCAGTTGCGTGAAGGCCGGAGTCGCCGGCCTGGCGCTGGCGCTCGCCGGCGCGCCGGTCGCGGCGCAGTCCGGGGGCGCGGCGCAACGGACGCCGCACGGCGACCCGGACATCTCGGGCATCTTCACGTTCAGGACCATCACGCCGCTGGAGCGGCCCGCGGCGCTGGCGGACCGGGCGACCCTCTCCGCGGAGGAGGCCGCCGCGTTCGAGGCGGCGGAGCGCACCCGCCTGAACCGCGACCTCTTCGACCCGGAGACGGGCGCGCCGAGCGCCGGTTACCAGTCGCGTGCGGAGGGCGGCGTGCTGTCGTACAACGAGTTCTGGTACGAGCGCGGCGTCGAGCTGACCGCCGACAAGCGGACGTCGCTCATCGTCGATCCGCCGGAAGGCCGCCTGCCCTGGCGCGAGGAGAGCCGCCGGGCGCGCGCCCTGAACCGGCTGAACCTGCGCAACGGCTTCGCCGACCACTACACCGACCGCAGCCTGTCGGACCGCTGCATCCTGGGGTTCAACTCGGGGCCGCCGATGACCTCCGGCGCGTACAACAACAACGTGCTCATCCTGCAGACCCCCGACTACGTCGTGATCCAGAACGAGATGGTGCACAACGCCCGCATCGTTCCGCTCGACGGCCGACCGCACGGCGCGATCCGGCAGTGGGCCGGCGACTCGCGCGGACGCTGGGAGGGCGACACCCTGGTCGTCGAGACCACCAGCTTCCGGGGCGAGACCGCGGCCCGCGGGTCGAGCCGGGACACGCAGCTCGTCGAACGGTTCACGCGCGTCGATCCGGATACGGTGACGTACGAGTTCACCTTCGAAGACGAGAACCACTTCACCCGTCCGTGGACCGCGGTCATGCCGTTGCGCCGGACGGACGGCCCCCTGTTCGAGTACGCGTGCCACGAGGGCAACATCGGCATGCACGGCATCATGGCCGGCGCCCGCGAGCTCGACACCCAGGCGGTCGAAGGGACCCGCTAGCCCGCTGGCCGGCCCGCCCGGCGTTGCCGCGCGGTCCACGGCGGCCGCGGGCGGCTCCGCCCGGCGCCCGGCCAACCTCCGGGAATCCGCGCCGTTCCACGGCGCAGGCTCCGGGCGGGCGCCGAACGCCGGGCGGATCGGGCGGTCAGCCGTTCGGCGGCCGTGCCGTCCGGCGGCCGTGCCGTCCGGCAATCCATGGACTGGACCGCGCTCTCGGGCGTTTTCCGGGCTCGCGCGCAGGAGCTGCTGGGGACCGAGCTCGGCCAGATCCGGTTCACCGACATCGGTCTCACGTACTGGTTGTCGGCGGCCGTGATGCTGGTCGGGCTCGCGACCCTGGCCCGCCTGTGGGGGCTCGCCCGCATCCACCACCGGCAGCATTCCGGACATCGCATCGACCGGCGCTTCCGGCGCGGGGCGCTGGGGCGCACCCTGTATCACCTGCCGAAGGTCCTGCTGGGCCTCGCCCTCGCGGTCCTCCTGGTGGCGATGGCCGACCCCTATCTCGCGTCGACCGAGGAGGTCGCCGGCGAGATGGAGTCGCGCATCCGCATCGATCTGGTCGACACGTCCCTGTCGATGTCGTGGGAGCTGCCCGGCACGGGGAGGTCGCGGGCCGAGGTCGCGCGCGAGGCGCATCTGGAGTTCCTGGAGATGCGCCGCGCGAAGAACGACCGCGTCGCGTTGTGGTTGTTCTCGTCGTTCCCCTACATGGTCGACGACTTCGTCATCGACGACGAGCTGTACTACTTCCAGGTCATGGACGCGCCGTACGCCATCGTGCGCATCCTCGCCGCCCAGTCGGGCACACCCATCGACCGGATGTACGTGCCGCCCGACAAGGTGCGCATCGTCGAACGGGAGGGCAACACCAACATCGTGCGCGCGCTGCAGTCGGTGGTGCGGCACTTCGACCGCGACGCCGCCCTCCTCGGGCGCGGCGCGACGCCGCACCGGGCGGTGCTCATCGTCACCGACGCCGACGTCGACGAGATTCCCGAGGCGGAGTTCGTCGAGCTGACCCGGCGGAACGTCGTCCCCTACATGATCTTCATCAACGCCGCCGATTCGCGGCGCGCTTCGCGCCTCGGCCGCGGCGCCGCTTCGCGCGGCGCGCCGGCCGGCAACCCGCAGGGGCTCATCGACCTGATCCGCGCCTTCGGCGGCGACTACTTCGACGTGGCCGACGCCGACGGGCTGGCCCGCGCCTACGCGGCCATCGACGATGCGGAAACGGTGCCCGTCGCGCTGTCGCACCGCGCCGTCAAGGTGCCCATCTACGCGCGGTTCCTGCTGATCGCCATGGCCCTCTGCGTGGTGGGCATCCCCGCCGGCTTCCTCGCCGAGCTGGTGTGGGGCACCCATCCGTAGCAGCCCGTGGCGGAACTCCCGCGGGCGGTTTGCCGCAGGCTGGTAGCCGCCCGTCGTCGTCGCGCGACCGCGGTTCTGGATCACGTATACTCGGCGCCAGACGAGGCGAACGACGTCACCGAGACAAGAGTCACTCCTGCGGGAACTTGCGAGAGGTCTTCTCCGCTCGGCCATCCGGCAGGCGCGGGCGCGGCGGGAACGGCGCGGGCGCCCGCGGGGGGCGTCGGGAGATGCGCCGCCGGCGGCGCAGGCAGGAACGGAGGACCGATGGCGAACGAGACGACGGCGAGACCGGCCCGCGGCCGGGCGGGGGTTGCGGCGTGGCGCGGCGCGCCGTGGCGGGCGTCGGTGGTCGCCGCGAGACGTGCGGGCGCCGCCGGCCTGCTGGGCCTGCTGGCGGCGGGGACCGCGGCGGCCCAGCACGGCACGAACGGCGAGTGGCGCGTCCACGGCGGCGACAGCGGGTTCACCCGCTACGCGCCGCTCGACCAGATCGACGCGGACACCGTCGGCGGCCTGCGGATCGTCTGGCGCCGCCCCGCCGTCGACGCGAGCCTGCGCGCGCGCTGGCCGGACCTGCGCTACTCGAACAACCTGCGGTCGACGCCGCTGATGGTCGGCGGGGTGCTCTACGCCTCGAACGGCATCGGCCTCGTCGAGGCGTTCGACCCCGCCACCGGCGAGACCCGCTGGGTGCAGGACCTGCCGTTCCTCGGCGACGACGAGACCCCGCGGGGCGCCGCGAACCGCGGCGTCGCCTGGTGGGAGGACGACGCCGGGTCGGGCCGCCGCATCCTGTCGGTGCGGCCGCCGTACCTGCTGGCCACCGATCCGGGGACCGGCCGGTTGATCCCCGGTTTCGGCGACGGCGGCAAGGTGGACCTGCGGGTGTTCGCCGACACCCCCGAGCTGGTCGACTTCAACTACACCTCGCCCCCCCTCGTCGTGCGCGACGTGGTGGTGGTCGGACAGGCGATGCAGGACCATCCCCTGACGAAGGAGAACCGCCCCGGCTACGTCCGCGCCTACGACGTCCGCACCGGGGCGCCGCGGTGGACCTGGAACCCGATTCCGCGGGCCGGCGAGCCGGGGGTCGAGACGTGGCTCGACGACTCGTGGGAGTACTCGGGCATGGGCAACGTGTGGACGATGATGAGCGCCGACGAAGAGCTCGGACTCGTCTATCTGCCCACCGGGGCGCCCAGCAACGACATGTACGGCGGGCACCGTCCCGGCGACAACCTGTACGCCAACAGCCTCGTCTGCGTGCGGGCCGAGACCGGCGAGCGGGTGTGGCACTTCCAGACCGTGCGCCACGACCTGTGGGACTACGACAACAACGTGGCCCCGATCCTGATGGACGTCGTCGTCGACGGCCGCGAGATCAAGGCGGTGACGCAGCTCACCAAGCAGGCCATGGCCTATACGTTCGACCGCGTCACCGGCGAGCCGGTATGGCCCATCGTCGAGCGCCCGGTGCCCGGCTCGGACACCCCGGGCGAATGGGTCTCGCCCACCCAGCCGTTCCCGACCCGGCCGGCCCCGTTCGACGTGCACGGCATCTCCGTCGACACCCTCGTCGACTTCACGCCGGAGCTGCGGGCCGAGGCCCTCGAGATCGCCGCGCCGTTCGTGCTCGGGCAGATATACACCCCGCCGTCGATCCGCGGCGACGGCGACGGCGACCGCAAGGGCACCCTGCAGCTTCCCGGCTCGGTCGGCGGGGCCGAGTGGGGCGGGGCGGGTTTCGACCCCGAGACCGGCATGCTCTACGTGCCGTCGGTGACCGGGACGTTCGCGGCCGACCTGACGCCCGGCAATCCGGACCGCATGAACGTCCGCTACACGCGCGGTACGCGCGCCTTCCCCCAGGGGCCGCGGGGGCTGCCGCTGCTCAAGCCTCCCTACGGCCGCATCACCGCCATCGACATGAACACCGGCGAGCACGTCTGGATGGTCGCCAACGGCGACGGCCCGCGCGACCACCCGGCGATCGCCCACCTCGACCTTCCGCCGCTGGGACAGCCGGGGCGGGCGATGACCCTGCTCACGAAGAGCCTGCTGTTCGTCAGCGAGGGCGACCCCATCATGGTCCGCACGCCCCCGGGCGGCGGCCCCGGCGCCGGCCGGGGGTTCCGCGCGTTCGACAAGGCGACCGGCGGCGTGGTCTGGGAGACGACGCTGCCGGCCGGCAACGTCGGTTCGCCCATCACCTACCTGCACGGCGGGAAGCAGTACGTCGTGCTGCCGATCGGCTCGGTGACCCATTCCGGCGAGTGGATCGCGCTGGCCCTCCCGTAGCCGCCGGTGGTGGAACCCCGCGTCGCACCGCGCCCCCGAAGGGCGCCGGCGGACGCCGAGGGCGCCGCATCCGCTCGACACGGCGGAACTCCGCCGCTCCGCCTCACTCCGCGAGGGCGAACGCGAACAGCGAGTGTCCCGCGGCCAGGGCCACGTACTGCCGGCCGTCCACCGCGTAGCTCATCGGGCCGTTGGCGATCATGCCGCCGAGCATCTTGCGCCACAGCACGTCGCCGTTCTCGGCGTCGAGGACGTGGAAGTGGCCCTCGCGGTTGCCGGTGAACAGCAGGTTCGACGCGCTGGTGAGGATGCCGGCGCTCGTGACGTCGGTCATTGCGAACCGCCACCGCTGCTCGCCGGTGCGGGGATCGATTGCGATCACGGCGCCGCCGCCCGCCGCGTCGGTCCAGGTGTTGACGTGCCCGCGGCGCAGGCTGGGTACGTTGGCGCCGGGCTCGAAGGGATTGGCGGGCCGACCCCCGAGGAAGACGCGGCCGGGCTGATATTCCGCTTCCCGGGCCTCGAACACCGAACCGTACGCCTCCCACGCCGACACGTAGAAGAGCCCCGTCTCGGGGCTCCAGGACGGCGAGTACCAGTTGGTGCCGCCCTGCACGCCGGGGAACGTCGTGGCCCCCGGCGGCTGCGGGGTCTGCACCGGCCGGCCGCTGTCGTCGAGCCCGCTCGCCCAGTTCACCGGCACGAAGTTCGTCCCGTCGAGGAACCGGCCGTTCTCGCGGTCGAGCACGTAGAAGAAGCCGTTCCGGTTGGCCCAGAGCATCAGCTTCAGGACGCCTCCGGCGCCGTCGGGCGCATCGACGAGCACCGGTATCTGCACCGCGTCGTAGTCGTAGGGGTCGTTCGGGGTGAACTGGAAGTGCCACTCGAGCGCGCCGGTGTCCGGGTCGAGGGCCACCACCGAGTCGGAGTAGAGGTTGTCGCCGGGGCGCTGCGCCGGGTTCCAGTCGGGACCGGGGTTGCCGACGCCCCAGTAGGTCAGGTCGAGGTCGGGGTCGTACGAGCCGGTGAGCCAGGCCGACGCCCCGCCGGTGCGCCATGCGTCGTTCTCCCAGGTCTCGTGCCCGGGTTCGCCGGGCCCCGGGATCGTGTGGAAGCGCCACACCCGCTCGCCGGTGGCCGCGTCGTAGGCGTCGATGTGGCCGCGGATGCCGAACTCGCCGCCCGCCACCCCGACGATGACCTTGTCCTTGACCACGAGCGGGGCCAGGGTCAGGGCGTAGCCGGCAGCCGGGTCGGCGACGGCGGTCTTCCAGACGGGGGCGCCGCCGACGGCGTCGATGGCGACGAGGTTGCCGTCGAGGGTGGCGAGGAACAGGGTGTCCTCCAGAATGGCGACGCCCCGGTTGACGGCCCCGCAGCAGGGCCGCGCCAGCGGCGACGGCGTGTGCTCGTACTTCCAGAACACGTTGCCGTGTTTTGCGTCGAGGGCCACCACGTTGTTGACCGGCTCGGTCAGGTACATGACGCCGTCGACGACGAGGGGGGTGGCCTGGAACGGTTCGAGCGAGCCGGCCTGGAAGATCCACGCCAGTTCGAGCCCGTCGACGTTGTCGGGCGTGATCTGGTCCAGGGCGGTGTGCCGGTGGCTCGAATAGCCGCCCGAGTAGGTCAGCCAGTTGTGCGGCTCGGCCGCCGCGTTCAGCAGGCGGTCGAACGTCACCTGCGCGTCCGCCCCGGCGGGCAGGGCGGCGGCGAGCAGGAGGGGAAGGATGCGCCGGGCCGGGGCGTCGATTCGTCGGGCGGCGGTCGGCATGTCGGTCACAGTCCCTTCAGCGTGAGCAGGTACGCGAGCACGTCGGCGACCCCCTGGTCGTCGAGGAGGTCGGTCGCGGGCGGCATCGGCGACGCCGCGCCGGCGGTCAGCTCGCGCAGGTCCGTCTTCTCGATCGACCGCAGGCGCTCGTCCTGGTCGATCAGCTGAATCGACCAGGTGTCCTCGTTGAGCCGGCGTCCCGTCACGACCGTGCCGTCCTGGAGCACGGCGCGCACCGGCCGGTTCACCGGCAGCATCGAGCCGGTGGGGTCGAGCAGCGACCGTCGCAGATGGGCGGCGGTGCGGACGGCCCCGATCGCGCTGAGGTCCGGCGCCGTCCGCGAGCCCGCGCCGAACACGCGGTGGCAGGACGCGCAGGCGCCCTGGCCGGCGAAGATCGTCCGGCCGCGGGCGGCGTCGCCCAGCGCGACCGCGCTCAGGTCGAGGTCGCGCATGGTCCGGAGATACGCGACGAGGCCGGTGAGCTCGGGAATGGTGAAGTCGTTGGGCGGCATCGCGGTCCCGGGGATGCCGGCGCGCAGCAACTCCATCAGTTCGGCGTCCGAGCCGGCCCGGGCGTAGACGCCCGCGCCGAGGTCGACCCCCGCGACGGCGTCGCCGGTCCCGGCGTGGCAGCGGACGCAGTTGGCGTCGTAGACGCGCGCTCCGAACTCGACGTCCGCCTGCTCGTACTGGCCGGCGTGGCCCTGGGCCGCGGCGGCGAGCGCGCTCCCGAGCACCGCGGCGGCGGCGGCGCTCCCCCAGCCTGCTGTTCGCCGTCCTGCGCTGTTCGCCATCGTGCGTCCCTCGCCCCGGGCGCCGCGGCGCCGCGAGCGCCTCACCGGTTTTCCATCGACCGCGGGCCGTGCCCCGGACTCGTGGTCCCGGCCCGGCGGGGACCCGCGGCAAGACCGGGCGCCAGTCTGTCGGATACGCGCGAACGTTGTCAACGGCGCCCCGGGCGGTAGCCGGCTTGCGCCGCCCTCGCGGACGCCGCGCCGCGCGGTCGCGGGCTTGCCGCCCGTGGCGGACCGGCGTCGCGCCGGGAGCGGCGGGGGCGCCGGCGGACCGACGCGGCGGCCGGCCAGCGCCGCTCGAATGCGGCGGGGGACCGGCCGCGGGGGGCGCCGGCGCGTGACTCCGGGCGCCTGAGAGTGCTATCGTGCACGCAACGGCGCCGGCCGCGGCGGGCCGGGCCGGAGAACGCCGGCCGCGCACGGAAGAACGACGGACGAGCGTGGCCGGTCCTTGCCGCCCGCGTCGCACCGCGCCGGCGGACGCTGCGGGCGGGAGAGCGCCCGCGGGCGGAGGAAACCCCCGCCTGACGGGCGTGAGGAGGGCGGCGGGGACTTTCACCAGGGAGAAACGACATGCGCACGAGCGCTCCAGGGCTCGGGGTTCGGATTGCGGCGGCGGGGGCCGTGTGGTTGCTCACGGCGCCGGGGGCGGCGGCGCAGGCCGGGGGCGGGTCGGCGTGGCAGGTCCCCCGGACGGCGTGGGGCGCGCCCGATCTGCAGGGGGTCTGGGACTACCGGACGATGACGCCGCTCGAGCGTCCCCGCGAGTTCGCGGGCAAGGCGGTGATGAGCGCCGAGGAGGCCGCCGCCTATACCGCCCGCCGGCTCGAGGAGCAGGCCGACTACGACCGCTCCCCCAGCGTGCACGCGAAGTGGTGGCTCGACTACGGCAAGGAACTGACCGAGGACCGGCGCACGTCGCTGATCGTCGACCCGCCGGACGGGCGCATTCCCCCGTTGACCGACGACGCCCGCCGCCGCGCCGCCGAACGGTCCGCCCGCCGCCGCGCGCATCCCGCGGACGGCGCCGACTACCGCGGGAACTCGGAGCGGTGCATCAGCTTCGGGACCCCCCGGCTGCCGGGCGCCTACAACAACAACTACCATATCCTGCAGACGCCGGACCACGTCGTCATCGTGTCCGAGATGATCCACGACGCGCGCATCGTGCCCCTGGACGGGCGGTCCCGGGCCGGCATCCCGCAGTGGCACGGCGAGGCGCGCGGACGCTGGGAAGGCGACACCCTGGTGGTCGAGTCCACCCGCTACCGGGACGGCGCCGCGTTCCGGGGCGCGACGGGGGCGGTGCGCGTGGTCGAGCGGTTCACCCGGGTGGGGCCCGACACCATCCGGTACGAGATAACCGCCGACGATCCGTCCACGTGGGTCGCGCCGTGGACCATCATGTTCCCGCTCAAGAAGACCGGGCAGGCGATGTTCGAGTACGCCTGTCACGAGGGGAACTACGGTCTCGCCAACATTCTCCGGAACGCGCGGGTCGAAGAGGCGGCGCGCGCGGCCGCCCCGTGACCCCGGCTGACGCCGCCGGCAGGACCTGCGAAGCCATGACCGACGAGCGCGACCCACGGCCGTCCGGACCCGCCGGCGCCGGCAAGGCGCCGGCGAAGAAGACGGGCAAGTCGAAGAACGGGAAGAAGGCGGGCCACGACCCCGACGTCTTCCGGCGCGTCTTCAAGGAGGGGGTCTATCCGTACGCGGACCGCATGAAGCGCGGCGCCTACGAGCGGCGCAAGGCCGAACTGCAGTCGGAGCTGCTGAAGGTGCAGCGGTGGGTCAAGGAGTCGGGGACCCGCGTCGTCGTCCTGTTCGAGGGGCGCGATGCGGCCGGCAAGGGCGGCACCATCAAGCGGTTCATGGAGCACCTGAACCCCCGCGGCGCCCGCGTCGTCGCCCTCGAGAAGCCCACCGAACGCGAACGCAGCCAGTGGTACTTCCAGCGCTACGTTGAGCACCTGCCGGCCGCGGGCGAGATCGTCCTTTTCGACCGGTCCTGGTACAACCGCGCCGGGGTCGAGCGGGTGATGGGCTTCTGCACCGGCGCGGAGTACCTGGAGTTCATGCGCCAGTGCCCCGAGATAGAGCGCATGCTCGTCAACAGCGGCATCCGGCTCTTCAAGTACTGGTTCTCCGTGTCGCAGGACGAGCAGGCGCGCCGCTTCGGCCGGCGCCGGACCGACCCCCTGAAACAGTGGAAGATATCGCCCGTCGACCTCGCCTCCCTCGACAAGTGGAGCGACTACACCGAGGCCAAGGAGGCGATGTTCTTCTATACCGACACCGCCGACGCGCCGTGGACCGTGATCAAGTCGGACGACAAGAAACGCGCCCGCGTCGCCTGCCTGCTGCACTTCCTTTCGAAGATCCCCTACCCCGACAGGAACACCGACGTGCTGACCCGTCCCGACCCGCTGGTCCTGGGCCCGGCGACCCGGGTCGTCGGCCGCGACGAGCCGATGGCCGCCGACGCGTAGCAGGGTTCGGCCGGCCGATTTCATCGAGACGCCTCGTCGCATGGGAAAGGCGAGCAGGGAAAGGAAGACACGAAAGGCGCGGCGGGGGCAGCCGGCGCCGGCGGACGCGGCGGCGGCCCCGGCCGGAGGCCGCGGAGCCGCGCGGCGCGGCGTCCTCGCCGCCGTGTCCCTCGGCCTGCTGGTGGCCGCCAGCTACTTCCCCGCCTTCTTCGCCGGTTTCGTCTGGGACGACGAAGTCTTCACCGGAGCCGCCGCGGTCCGCGACGTCTCCGGTCTGTGGCGGATCTGGTTTTCTCCCGGCGCCATCGAGAAAGAGGGGCACTACTGGCCGCTGGTCTATACGTCCTTCTGGCTGGAGCACAAGCTGTGGGGGTTCGCGCCGGCCGGCTACCACGCCGTCAACGTCGCGCTGCACTTCGCCAATACGCTGCTTCTCTGGCGCCTTGCCGGGCGGCTGGCCGTGCCGGGGGCGTGGCTCCTCGCCGCGGTGTTCGCCGTCCATCCCCTGCACGTCGAGTCCGTCGCCTGGGTGATAGAGCGCAAGGACCTGCTCTCGGGGCTGTTCTACCTCGCCGCGTTCCTGGTCTGGGTGCGGTCCACGGAGCCGCCGCCGGACCGGGCGGAGCCGCCGCTGGCCGGGGCGGAAGCGCCGCCGCCGCCCGGAGGCGCCGTCTCCCCCGGACACGCCGCCTCACGGGGAGACACCGCCGTTCAGGTTCAGGAAACGCCCCGCCCGGGGAGGGCGGTCGCCTGGCCCCTGGCGCTGTACGTGCTCGCGCTCCTCAGCAAGTCCATCGCCGTCACCCTGCCCGCGGCGTTCCTGGTCGTGCGGTGGTGGAAACGGGGCCGGGTGACCGGCGCGGACCTCCTTCGGACCGCGCCCTTCTTCGCGGCGGGGCTGGCCGTCACCGCCGCCGACCTGTCGTTCTACACGTCGAGAGAACCCCTTTCCCTCGGCTACTCGTTCGTCGAACGGCTGCTGATCGCGGCGCGCGCCCTGTGGTTCTACGTCGGCAAGCTGCTGTGGCCGGCCGATCTCGTCGTCATCTACCCGCACTGGCCGGTGAACGCCGCCGACCCCCTGGCGTGGGGGTACGCGGCGTCGGGCCTGGCGGCGGCCGCCGCGCTCTGGTTCCTCCGGCATCGGATCGGCCGGGGTCCGCTGGCCGGGGCGCTGTTCTTCGCCGTGACCCTGTCGCCGGCGCTCGGTTTCGTGGACTACGGCTACATGCAGTTCTCCTTCGTCGCCGACCGCTTCCAGTACCTGGCGGGCATCGGGGTGACGGCGGTGCTCGCGGGAGCCGCGGCGCGGGGCGCGCGGCGCCTGCCGGGGACGTGGCGGACCGGGGCGGCGGGCGTCGCCGCGGCCGTGCTGTTCGTCCTGGGCGCACTCACCTGGCGGCAGGCGGAGCTCTGGCGGGACGGCGTGACCCTGTTCACCCACGTCGTCTCGCACAACCCCGCCGCGCGGAACGCCCACGTCAATCTCGGCGCCGCACTGATCCGGGCGCAACGCCCCGACGAGGCGCTGGCCGTCCTGCTCGCCGCCGCGGAACGGGACCCGGACGACATCCAGCCTCACGTCAACGCCGGCGTCGCGCTCGTGCGGATGGGCCGGTTCGAGGAGGCGGAGGAACGGTTGCGCCGCGCCCTGACGCTCGATCCGCGCCATGCGATCGCGCTGCTGAACCTGGCGGAATCGCTCCGGCGGCAGGGGCGGTTCGAGGAAGCGCTCGAACACTATCGCGCCTCGATGGAGACCGACGCCGGGAACGCCCTGCCCCACGCCGGCATGGGCGACGCCCTGTTCCGTCTCGGGCGGTACGAGGAGTCCCTGCGGAGCCTCGACCGGGCGCTCGCGCTCGATCCGGCCCTGGAGCCGGTGCGCGCCCGGCGCAGCTCGGTGCTGGCGATCCTGGGCCGGACGGACGACCGTTGAGCGCCGCTCAGGCCGACGAACGCGGCTCAGCGCCGGCGCCGCCGCGGGCTCGCCAGCCGCAGCCACCAGACGCGGCAGAAGAACTCCAGGATGCTCCCGGCGTCGAGCTTCGCCTGTCCGTGCCGGCGATCGCGGAAGTGGATCGGCTCTTCGACGACCCGCGCGCCGGCGTCGAGCAGGCGGTGCAGCAGCACCACCTGGAACGTATGGCCCCGCGCCGGGATGTCCTCCACCCGCGCGGCCCGGAGCGCATCCGCCCGGATCGCCTTGAAACCCGCGGTGCAGTCGCGCACGCCGCGCAGGCCGCCGATCGACCGGGCGAAGCGGTTGCCCCAGCGCGACAGCAGCCGCCGCCCGGCGTGCACGTTCGGGTCGATCGTGCCGCCGGCGACGTAGCGGCTGCCGATCGCCACGTCCGCCGCGGGGGCCGGGCCGCCGCCCGCGGGGGCGCCGTCCGCCAGACGGGCCAGCAGCCGGCCCGCGTCGGCGGGGTCGTGGGAGAAGTCGGCGTCCATCTGCACGACCACGTCCGCGCCGAGGGTCTCCATGGCGTGGAGCATCCCCCGCACGTAGGCCCGTCCGAGTCCGCGCCGCGGGCCTTCGAGGAGACTGATGCGATCGTCCGTCGCCGCGAGCTCCCGAACCAGGCGGGCGGTGCCGTCCGGGCTCTCGTCGTCCACGACCAGGAACCTCGTGTCCGCGTCCCGGTACAGCCCGGTCAGCCGCCGCAGCAACGGCGCGACGTTGGACGCTTCGTTGTACGTGGGTATGACGAAGCACACCCGGGCTGCGGGAACGTTCTGACCCAATGCGGCGGCCTTTCGTGTCCGGGAATCGTCTCGCCGTCCGTCCGAAGTCTACTCGAACGGCGCGGCGATGCAAGGGCGGGAGCCGGCCGAAAACCGGCGCCGCCGCCGGGCGCGCGAACGGGAGTATCATGCGTTCCTTGGCAGTCGCCGCGCCCGACCCGAGGCGGCCTGGAGACAGCATGGCCCGCATGATTCCTCCCGTTCCGGCGGTCGAGACGCCGGACTCGGAACGGCGCGTCTACGAACGGTTCCAGTCCGAGCTGCCCGATACGTGGACGGTCGTTCACAGCCAGCGCTTCCTGCTTCCGGCGAGCCGCCCTGATCGGAGTGCGAGCCGTCGCGGACCGCAAGAAGGTGAAATCGATTTCCTGGTTCTTGACCCGTCGCGAGGGGCGATCGGCTTCGAGGTCAAGGGCGGCGGCGTACGGAGAACGGCCGATGGCTGGTCTTCTGTCGATCGCCACGGGACGACACACCAAATCAAGGATCCGGGGAAACAGGCCAGTAGTGGCGTTCATGCCATTCGCAAGTATCTCGAGGACGCTCCCGGCTTCGGCGGCAGGGGGTTCCGTTGCCGGTTCGCTTGGGGTGTGGTGCTGCCGGACGTCGAGTGTCCGGTGGACATGGGGCCCGATCTTCCGCGGGAGGTCATTCTGGACCGCGGTGACTTCGCCGGTTCGAGGTTGAGACAAGCAGTGGATCGAGCATTCGCTCAGCATTGCGGCGCTGGACAACGGTTGTCCGAGGAGGGCGCCGAGGCGTTCGTCGCCACGCTGGTCGAGCGGTTTCCGCCTGCTTCCCGGCTGCTCGCCCTTCAGTTCCGGGAAGAGGACCGGGACATCTTGCGCCTTACCGAAGACCAGATGCTCATTCTCGACAGCCTCGCCGCCCATGATCGCGCGGCCATCGCAGGATCGGCGGGAACCGGCAAGACGGTGCTGGCGCAGGAGAAGGCGTGGCGTCTGGCGACGACCGGCAAACGCGTGTTGCTGCTGTGCTTCAACGTGCCGCTCGCCGAAGAGCTCGCCGCGCGCGCGCACGGTTTCGACGTCGAGACGTTCCACGCCTTCTGCCGCCGGCTTGCGTTCCGGGCGGGGCTGCCGTTCGAGTCGCCTCGCCCGGGACGTGGTAAGGACAAGCGTTTCTGGGCGGAGGAAGCGCCGGTGCTGTTGCTGGACGCCCTGCAGCAGCTTCCCGCGGAAGCCCGGTACGACGCGATCGTGGTGGACGAAGCGCAGGATTTTCTGCCCGACTGGTGGCCGTGCCTCGACGAGGCGTTACGGCGCAATCGCGACGGAACGCTCTATGCCTTCTACGACGACAACCAGAACATCTACGGCGGCGGCCCTCCCGGCGCCCTGAAAGTGATGCCGGTGCGGCTGGCATACAACTGTCGGAACACCGCTTGCATCGCCGGTTACGCGGCTCGCCAGGTGGGCGCCGAACCGCGCGTCAGGGCGGGCGCGCCGCAAGGCGAACCGGTCGAGGAGGTCCCCCCGTGCCGCGGTGACGCCGAAGTGGTTCAGGCGGTCGCGGAGCGGCTCGATAGACTGGTGTTTCGAGAGAACGTCGACCCGGACGCGATCGCCGTCGTATCCACTCGCACGCTCAAGAACTCGCCGTTCGCCGGCGACCATCGGGCGGGGTGTTTCGAGTTGGTGAACCTCGGCAACCGCGGCCGGAAATCGGATCCGGCCTCGCCGGCGCGTCAGGTGGTGTTCGATACGCTGCACCGGTTCAAGGGCCTCGAACGCGACGTGGTGATTCTGCTCGATCTGCCCGGAGGCGACCGCGACGCCGCCGGACGCGGGGCGGCCTCGTCGTCGGCCGGCACGCGCCGCGGCCTGCCCGACGTCGACGCGCGGCAGCGCTACGTCGCGGCGTCGCGCGCCAGGCATCTGCTGGTCGTGGTCCGCCTGCGTCCGGAGCCGCCGGCATGACGTTGCCCTACCACATGGGCAACGCCGGCGATCTGCTGAAGCACGGTGTGCTGGCGGAGTTCGTCCGCTGGCGGTGCGAATCGGGCGGCTCGTGCCGTTTCATCGACCTCTTCGGCGGGGAGCCGGAGGGGCCCGCGGTTGCGGAGGTGGCGCGGCGCGTGCGGGCGTTGCCGAACGGGGCGTTGCGCGCGGCGCAGACCGCCATCGACGAGGGCCGCTACTGCGGCAGCGGACTCGTCGCCCTGCGCGCGGGGGCCGCCGGCCCCGGCGAGGTGCGCGTGCTGACCGCGGATCGTGAACCCGAACGTCGAGAGCGGCTTCGAGCGGCGGGGCTCTCGATGCTCGACGAGGAGTTCCCGGGCTGCGGCGCTCGCGCGGGCCGGTACGATGCCTGGACGGCGTTCGACGAAGTCGCGCCCGCGCTGCGCGACGACGATCTGGTGCTGCTCGACCCGTTCGAGGAGTTCGTGCGCGACCGGGCGCCCAAGGTCGTGCCGCGGATGGCGGATGCGGCGCGGCGGGGGGCGGTCCTGTCGTTCGCGTTGAATCTGGACCCTCGAAACGGCAAGGGCCGGCGGTTCGATGCGCTGCTGGAACGGTATCTGCCCGGTGCGTGGCGCATGACCTGTCCGCCTCTGCCCGGCGGGACCGAAATCAAGGGAGAGTCGAAGTTTCACGCCGACGTAGTGCTGGCCGCACGCCCGCTCCTGGGCAGCCCCGACGCGCACCGCTTGCGAACGCGTCTCGAGGTGTTCACGAGGGGCCTCGCCCGAGTCCTCGACCTGCCGCCGGGAAGCCTCGGTCCCCGCGAGGTTCCGCGGGGACCGGTCACGCAGGCGCGCCCGCCGGCGTGACGCCCGGCGGCCGACGAACGTCGAACCTCCGGGAGCGCACGTCATGGACAAGGTTTTCGTCTACTGGGACAATTCGAACATCTTCATCGGCGCCCGCGCCGAGGCGGAGGAGCGAGAAGGCCCCGCGGCGCGATACCGGGTGCGCATCAGTTTCAAGGCGATGATGCGCCTCGCCCACGCCGACCGGCCGGTGGAAAAGGCGATCGCCGCCGGTTCGGTGCCTCCGGAAATGCGCGCGCTGTGGAACCGTCTGAGCGCCGAGGGCGTCGCCGTCGAGGCGTTCGACCGCGGGGCGGTGGAGCGCGGCGAGCAGCAGAGTCCGGATCGCGTCCTCCAGTTGCAGATGCTGCGCGACTTCGCCGACTGCAACGGCGACCCGGGCATCGTGGTCCTGCTGACCGGCGACGGGCAGGGTTTCTACGACGGCGCCGGATTCCACGCGGATCTCGAACGCATGCATCGCCGCGGCTGGCGGGTCGAAGTGCTGTCGTGGGCGCAATCGTGCAACACGCGGATGCGCGAGTGGGTGGAGACGCACGGCGTCTTCGTTCCGCTCGACGACTTCTACGACGCCGTCGCGTTTCTGGAACCCTCCAGCGCCGACTATCCCGTGGCCGACCCGAGGCACGCCGCGGATCTGGACCTGTCTTGCCGGCAGTTGGCGCCTCCCGGGCCGGAAAACCCGCGACGGTAGAGAATACGACTCGCGTCATGTGTTCAACAGCCCGTGGTGAACACCCGCTGCATTGCGAGCGGCGATGCATCTCGCCTGACCGCGTCGTTCGTCGGTTGAACGTGTCCAGTCAGGCAGACGTTCTCTGTCCGCCGGCGCCCCCGGCGTTCGCCGGCGCCCTTCGGGCGCGGTGCGGCGCGGGGTTCCGCCGCGGGCGGTCATGATGATGGGGCGACTGACTGACGGGACACTTCGGCCGCCGCCCGTCGCCGGAATCGACGCCATGCGCTCGTTCAACACCGCCGGCCCCGTCAAACCGGACCGCCACTACTGCATCCCGCCGCTCTCGCGCATCGACCTGGACGAAGTCCTCGGTCTCGTGAGCGACGAGAAGTATTTCGTGCTGCACGCGCCGCGGCAGACCGGCAAGACGTCGGCGCTGCTGGCCCTGGCCGAGGTGCTGAACGCGCGCGGCTGCCACTGCGTGTACGTCACCGTGGAGACCGCGCGCACGGCCCGCGACGACGTGGCGCGGGCGATGCGCGTGGTCCTCGCCGCGCTGGCGAAAGCGGCGAGTGCCGACCTGGGCGACCGGTTCCTGCAAGGCGTCTGGGCGGAGGCTCTCGCCGAGGTCGGGCCGGATCTGGCGCTGGGAGAGGCGCTGTCGCGCTGGGCGGAGGCGGCGCCCCGGCCGCTGGTGCTGCTGATCGACGAAATCGACACCCTGGTCGGCGACTCGCTGCTGTCGGTGCTGCAGCAACTCCGCGCCGGCTACCCCGACCGCCCCGAGCGCTTCCCGCAGAGCGTCGTGCTGTGCGGCCTGCGCGACGTGCGCGACTACCGCATGGGAGCCACCGGCAGCCCGTTCAACATCGCCGCCGCGTCGTTGCGGCTGGGCGACTTCTCGCGCGAAGAGACGCTGGCGCTGCTCGGCCAGCACACCGCGGAGACCGGGCAGGCGTTCGCCCCGGAGGCGCTGGAGGCGGTGTGGACGCAGACGCGCGGCCAGCCGTGGCTGGTGAACGCGCTGGCGTACGGCACCTGTTTCGAGAACAAGACGCTGCGCGCCGACCGCTCGCGCGTGGTGACCGCGGCCGACGTCGCCGCGGTCCGCGAAGACCTCATCGTCAACCGGGTGACGCACCTCGACTATCTGGCGGACAAGCTGCGGGAGGAGCGCGTGCGGCGGGTGATCGAACCGATGCTGGCCGGCGCGGACCGGTACGCCTTCACGGACCGCGACGTCGGATACGCGCGCGACCTGGGGCTGCTGGCGCAGGACGCGCCGGTACGCATCGCCAACCCGATCTACGCCGAAGTGCTGCCGCGCGAACTGGCCTGGGTGGCCCAGGAGACGCTCGACCTGTCGCCGCCGCGGTACGTGCGGGCGGACGGCAGCCTCGACGCGGCGCTTCTGCTGGCGGAGTTCCAGGACTTCTTCCGGCGCCACTCGGAGCACTGGCGGAACCGCTTCGCCTACGAGGAGGCGTGGCCGCAGTTGCTGCTGCAGGCGTATCTGCAGCGGGTGGTGAACGGGGGCGGGCGCATCGAGCGGGAGTACGCACTGGGGAGCGGGCGGGTGGACCTGCTGATCGTCTGGCCGCTGGCGGAGCGGGTGCAGGAGTTCGCGGTGGAGTGCAAGGTGGTGCGGGAGCGCGACGGGCTGGAGAGCACGATCGGCGAGGGGGTGGAGCAGACGGCGGCGTACGTGGAGCGCTGCGCGGCCGAGGCGGGGCACCTGGTGGTCATCGACCAGCGGGAGGGCCGGGACTGGGAGCGGAAGATCTTCCACCTGCCGGCGCATCCGGTCGGCGGCGCGGTTCGAGTGGACGTGTGGGGCATGTGATCGGCACTTCCGCCCGGCGCGTGCTGCGCGCACAGGGGGTCGTGGAGCAGAGCGCGCCGGCGCGCAGCGCGTCCGCGAGATGGTCTTCGACGTCGGGCCTGCTGCACGAGGCCGCCGAGCGTGCCCTCGGCGTCGGGAGTCTCGCGGCCGCCTTTCGGCTCTCGTACGAATTCGTCGTGCCGGACTTGCTGTTCGAGCGCGAGCTGAAGGGTGGCGGCGGCGACGATCTCCGCAAGCGGGGATTGAAAGTGGCGGCGCGGGACGGCGACGGTGTCGCGCTGGCGACTCTCGCCTTACGAACGGCCCAACTGCACGGAGATCAGCTTCGAGACCCCCGGCTCCTCCATCGTCACCCCGTACAGACGGTCCGCGATTTCCATCGTCCTGCGGTTGTGGGTCACGAGGATGAACTGGGTCTCCGACTGCATGCCGCGCAGCATCTCGACGAAGCGGCCGATGTTGGCTTCGTCGAGCGGCGCGTCGATCTCGTCGAGCAGGCAGAAGGGGCTCGGCTTGAACTTGAAGATCGCGAACATGAGGGCCATGGCCGTCAGCGCCTTCTCGCCGCCGGACAGGAGCTGGATGCTCTGCAGGCGCTTGCCGGGGGGCTGGGCGATGACGTCGATGCCGCTCTCGAGCAGGTCGGTCTCGTCGAGCAGCGCCAGCCCCGCCCGGCCGCCGCCGAACAGGGTGGAGAACGTCTGCTGAAAGTGCGTGTTGATGGCGTCGAACGCCTCCCGGAACCGCTCGCGCGTCGTCAGGTTGATTCTGGCGATGGCGTCGACGGTGGCGCCGATGGACTCCACGAGGTCCTTCCGCTGCCCGGTCAGGAACTCGTAGCGCTCGTCGAGGTCGTCGAACTCCTCGATGGCCATCATGTTCACCGGCCCGAGCCGCTCGATCTTCTCCCGCAGGACCGCCGTCGTCTCCTCGATGCCGGCCGGCGCACCGCTCGTCTCTGACGAGGCCGGCGCCGCCCCGGATTCCGCGGCGGCCGGCCGGTCGCCGCCGCCGGCTTCGTTTTCGTCTTCCTCGGCCGATTCGCCGGCCTCTTCCGGCTCGCCGGCGAGCCGGCCCGCATCGGCCGGACCGTCCTGCTCGATCTGCTCCGCCCGCGCCGAGACTTCCTCGAGGGTCATCTGGAGCGCGTCTCGGCACGTCTCCGCCAGATGGTCGAGATCGCGCTCGGCCGTGACCCGGGCGAGGTCGATGGCGGCCGCCTCGCTGCGCCGCTCCTCCAGGGCGGCGCGCGCGGCCCGCATGGCCCCGTCTTCGGTCTCGAGCCGCCGGCGCAGGTCGAGCACCTGCTCGTCGGCGGCGCGGACGTCCTCGCGCAAGGCCGCGAGACGCGTGGTCTCGTCTTCGAGCTGACGCCGGGAATCGGCCACCGAGGCGACCAGCGCCTCCCGCGCGGCGCCGACCCGCGCGTGCTCGGCGGTGCGCCGTTCGAGACGCTCGTCGAGCTCCCGATTGGCGCGCTCGACCCGCAGGACGCCCGCATCGAGCGCGGATGCCCGCTCGACCAGCGCCGCGTGCGCGGCCTTCACTTCGGCCACGTCATGCCGCAGGTTCTCGACGGCCTCGCGACCGTCGAAGACGCGGCGCTGCGCCGCCGCCAGCCGTTCGTCGGCGACCCGCTGTTCGCCTTCGAGCCGTTCTATCGACGCCCGCGCTTCGTCGCGCCGCACTTCGAGCCCCGCGCGCTCCTCGTCCACGGTGCGCCGTTCGGCGTCGATCATCTCCTGCTTCTCGGCGAGGCGCCGCGCCGCCGCGGCCGCCGCGGTCCGCTGGATGTCGTGACCCAGCGTGGTCTTCTCGTGCCGATGCCGTTCCCCCTGCAACGCGGCGAGGGCCGTCTCGGCGGCCGCCGCGGCCTCGTCCCGCTCGGCGACCGCGCGGCCCAGACGCTCCACCTCCGTTTCCTCGGCCGCGATCCGGGCTTCGAGTTCCCGGATCTGGCGCTTGGTGGCGAGAATGCCGAGCGCCTCGGCCCCGGCCCCCCCGTCCAACCGCGCGGGGCCGCGGAACACGTGGCCCTCGGGCGCCGCGATCGGCGACGCCGTCGCCCCGGCCGCTTCCGCCGCCGCCTCGAGCGACGGCGCCAGCCAATGGCCGGCGATGGCCGCGCTGACGGCGGCGGCGCCCGGACCGGCGACCTCGACCACGCTGGCGACCGACTCCAGACCGGCCGCGGGCGCGTCGGGGGCCGCGGGCGCGTCGGGGGCGGCCTCGACGAGGAGGAAGCCGGCCCGGCCGGCCCCCCGGCTCCGCACGAATGCGATGCCCGCCTCCGCATCGGCCCGGGACCGGACGACGACGTGCTGCAGCAGGTCTCCGAGACAGGCTTCGACCGCCCGCTCGTGTCCCGGCGTCACCTCGAGATGGTCCGCGACCGACCCCAGATGGCGCACTCCCGACCCGTCCGCCGACAGCAGCAGTCTGGCTGCATCCGTGTAGTCGGCGCGGGTCGCCTCCAGGTCGCGCAACGACGTCAGCCGGCCGGCGAGCCCCGCCCGCCCCTGTTCGCGCTCGCGGAGATCCCGCGCCAGCGCCTCGCGCTCGCGGCGCACGGAGGCGAGCTCCGCCTCGCGTTCGGCGCATCCGGCCCGGACCCGTTCGAGCGCCGCCCGCGTTTCCTGTTCCTCGGCGTCGAGACGCACCCGCTCCGCCTCCGCCTCCCGTGTTTCGATGGCGAGGTCCGCGGCCTCGGCGTCGAGTTTGGCCATCGATTCGCCCAGCCGCTCGTGACTGGCCGATGCGTGCTCGATGGCGTGCTGCAGGGCGGTCGCCGCGTTGACCGCCGCGAACACCTCGCTCCGGGCCGCCTCGACGTCGCCGTCGAGCCCATCCAGCCCCGCCTGGGCCTGGGCGATCTCCCCCTCCTTCGACCGGAGGCTCGCGCCGACGCCGTCGCGCTCGGCGGCGCAGCGGCGCGCCTCCTCGATCTGGGCCTCGAGATCGTTCCGCGCCGGGTCCCGTTTCCCCCGCAACGCCGTCAGCTCGCCCGCGATCTCGGCCAGCGACCCGGCCAGCGTCTCGATCTGCCGTCCGTCGAAGGTCAACTGCTGCTGGCGCCGTTCGACGGCCAGATCGAGCGCATGGGCCGCCTCCCGGCTGCGCGTGGCCGCGCCCTCGGCTTCCGCGAGCGCGAGCTGACGCTTCTCGCGGTTCCCTTCGACCGCCGCCACCTGCTCCGCCGCCGCTTCCTCGACCTCGCGCGCCGCCCCGAGCCGGGTGCGGGCGCTCGCGAGCTCCCCGGCAAGCGCCTGGTGACGCCGGGCGAATCCCAGCGTCTCCCAGCGCCGAAGCTCCTCGCGCAACCGGCGATAGCGCCGGGCCTTGGCGGCCTGGCGCTTGAGCGACCGCCGCTGCTTCTCGACCTCGTAGATGACGTCGTCGACCCGGGTCAGGTTCTGGCGCGCCGATTCCAGCTTGAGCTCGGCCGCCCGCCGGCGGCTCTTGTACTTGGTGACGCCGGCCGCCTCCTCCAGCAGTTGCCGCCGCTCGGACGGCCGGGCGCCGAGAATCTGGCCGATCTTGCCCTGCTCGATGACCGCATACGCCTTGACGCCGACGCCCGAGTCCATCAGCAGGTCCTGGACGTCCCGCAGGCGGCAGACGCGGCCGTCGATCAGGTACTCGCTCTCGCCGGACCGGTACAACCGGCGGCCGACCTCGATGTCCCGCGTGATGAGCGGCAGGAGATCGTCGATGTCCGCATCGTCCGACAGAGCGGCGGCGTCCGGCAGAGCGGCGGCGTCCGGCAGAGCGGCGGCGTCCGGCGGAACGGCGGCGTCCGGCAGAGCGGCGGCGTCCGGCAGAGCGGCGGCGTCCGGCAGAGCGGCGGCGTCCGGCGGAACGGCGGCGTCCGCATCGCCCCCCGCCGCGGCCTCGTGCCCGTTGGGGTCCGGTCCGCCGACCTGCCCCGGGGCCGCCGCGACCTGGGCCAGATACAGCTTGACCTCGGCCGTGCCGATCGGCTTCCGGCCGTCGCTCCCGGCGAAGATGACGTCTTCCATGCGGTCGCCGCGCAGGCTCTTGGCGCTCTGCTCGCCGAGGACCCACGCGATGGCGTCGATGACGTTGCTCTTGCCGCAACCGTTGGGGCCGACGATGGCGGTCACCCCGTCGTCGAACACCAGGTTGGCGCGTTCAGGAAAGCTCTTGAACCCGGAGATGGCGATCTGCTGCAGGCGCATGGGATCCCGTACGTCAAAACAGCCGCCCGAAACGGGGCACCACTATCACCCCTTTTCGAGCGGCTGGGAACGCTGCGAAAAGACCTGACGATCCAACGCCGTCAGGAACCGCCCGCATTTGCGGCGCGGCTCGCCGAGCAGTCTACCAAGTGCGCGCCCCCGCGAGCAAGCGCGGGACGCGAGACGCCTCACCCGCCCGTGGCGGGCTGTTCAGGGCTGTCCGGCGGCGGCCGCGGCCTCGCCCCCCCGCGACGTCTGCAACAGGCGCGCGGCTTCCGGAAACTTCGTCAGAGCGAGTTGCGCCTGCGGATCGGCGGTGGTGAGGTTGCGCCGGGCCTCCTCCACGCCGAAGAGGGCCAGATCGATCTCGTATCGCATCATGGCCCGAATGAAGTCGATGTCGGCGGCGAACGCCTCTTCGTCGATGGTCAGTTCCCGTTCCTCGAGCTGGGCGCGGAACGCGGCCAGCATGGCGTCGTCGAGCTCGAAGCCGCGCGCGAGCCGCTGGCGGCCCGCGCCCTGATCCTCGATGCGGGTATCGCCCTCGGCCGAGAAACGCTCGGCGAACGTGGCGAACTCCTGGCGCACGGACAGCAGGCGCCCGAACCGCGTCGGGTCGAAACCCTCGAACGGCCCCGCCAGGAAATAGTCGGGCTCGATGCCGCCGCCGCCGAACACCTCGCGTCCGCCGACCGTCAGGCGCCGCTCGGCGGGGTCGGGCTCGGCGGGCTCCTGGTCCCGCGACGCGTAGGTCAGGTACTCGTCGAACGTCCCGTCCCAGGGCCGCTGGATCATGCGCCCGCTCGGGGTGTAGTACCGCGCCGTCGTCAATGCCAGACCGGCGTCCCGGCCCACCCGATAGACCGACTGCACCAGCGCCTTCCCGAACGTCGTCTCTCCGACGATGAGACCGCGGTCGTGATCCTGCACCGCCCCCGACACGATCTCCGCGGCGCTGGCGCTCTGGCGGTCCACGAGCACCACGAGAGGAACGTCGACGTGGCCGCCGTCCTCGCGCGCGTGGTAGTCCTGGTCGGAGTTCTGTATCCGGCCGCGGGTATAGACGATGAGGTCCCCGCGCGGCAGGAACTCGTTCGAAACCCGGATCGCCTGGTCGAGGGGGCCGCCCGGGTTCTCCCGCAGGTCCAGCAGCAACTGCTCCATCCCGAGGTCGTCCAGCTTCCGGAGCGCCCGGCGCAACTCCCGCGAGCTGGTCTCCGAGAAATCGCCCAGGCGCACGTACCCGGTGGCGTCGTCGATCATGAACGCCGCCTGGACCGTGGGTATGTGGATCTCGTCCCGTTCGACCTCCAGATCGATGAGCTTGTCGTAGCCGCGCCGCCGGATGGACACCACGACGGTGCTGCCCTTGGGCCCCCGGAGCTTCTTGACGGCGTCGTCGCTGGTGATGCCGTTGGCGTCCTCGCCCTCGATGCGTGCGATGACGTCCCCTTTCCGAATGCCCCGGCGGTACGCGGGCGACCCCTCGAAGAGGTCGCGCACCGTGATGTCGCCGTCGATGACGGTGATGGAGATGCCCAGCCCGTAGTACCGGCCCCCCTGCCGCTCGCGGAGGCGCGCGTAGTTGCGCGGGTCCATGAAGTTCGAGTGGGGGTCGAGGGTCTGCAGCATGCCCGCGGTCGCCCGGTAGACGAGCTGCTCGGAATCGACCTCGCCGACGTAGGTGGTCTCGACCGCCGCGAGGGCCGTCGTGAACGCCTCGTACTGCTCGTCGAGGCCGTCCTGGCCGGCGAGCACGCGCCCCCCGAAGAATCCGCCCAGGACCGCGGACCCGACCACCACCGCCGCCGCCAGCGTGAGAGTTCGCCTTCCAGTCATGGCTACGATGCTAACAGAAAACGACCGGGATGCCCCAATCGCGAGGCGGGCCGCCCCGCCCCGGGCTCGCCCGACACGGGGGCGCCGAACCGGGGGACGCCGGCCGCGGCGGAGCGGGCGTGATGGTCGGGATGCGCCAGCGGCAGATCCGTCGAGCCGCTCGCAGCGGAGACTTCCACCACGGGCTGGCGAGCCGGGATCCCGCCGGGCCCGCGGCTTGACCGCACGGCCCGCTCGTTCCTATAATCGTCAATCCGGGATTGCACCGCGCCCGGTCTGTCCCATCTCGTGGCGCGGCCACCGTGTCGGCGCCGTCCGGCGCGGGCGCGGCAAGGACGCGGGCATGACGGATTCGATCGGAACGACGGAACTGTTCCTCATCCTGGTCGTCGCCCTGGTGGTGTTCGGGCCGCGCAACCCGTGGCACGGCCACCGTGTCGGCGCCGTCCGACGCGAGCGCAGCAAGGAGACGCGAGCATGATTGGTTCGATCGGAACGATGGAGCTGGTCGTCATCCTGGTCATCGCCCTGATGGTGTTCGGGCCGCGCAAGCTGCCGGAGCTGGGCCGGTCCATCGGCAAGAGCCTGGGCGAGTTCAAGCGCGCGTCGAACGATCTGCGCCATACGCTGGAGGACGAAATCCACCTGGAGGAGCAGGCCCGGCGGGAGACGGCCAAGCCCGCGTCGGCCCCTTCTCCGGCGCCCGCTCCCGCAACGGCCGACCCGGTCGACGGCCCGCACCAGGACCCGTCCGGGGCGGCCTGATCGGCGGCCATGGTCATGTCCGGCGCCCCCGGTCCCGACACCCTGGAGGCGCCCCCCGGCACGCAGATCGCATCCCGCCCCGACCCGGAGAAGCCCGACGGCGAAGAGCTCGACGACGACGAGCTCGACGGAGCCGGCGGGCGGATGTCCTTCCTCGACCACCTCGACGAGCTGCGCAAGCGGCTCGTCACCTCGGTCAGCGCCGTCTTCATCGGATTCGTCGCCGCCTTCCCCTTCTACGAACCGATCACCGCGTTCGTCATGGTGCCCCTGAACGCGACCCTCGAAGACGGTCAGGGGTTCATCTACACCGAGCCGACGGAGGCGTTCTTCCTCTACATCAAGGTCTCCGCCCTGGTCGGCCTGCTCGCCGCGCTCCCGGTCGTTCTCACGCAGTTCTGGCTCTTCGTCGCTCCCGGCCTGTACGCCCACGAGAAGAAGTTCGCGATCCCCTTCGTCACGTTGTCGACGGTGTTCTTCATCGGGGGATGTCTCTTTTCCCACTACCTGCTGTTCCCGGTGGCCTGGGCGTTCCTGGGCGGCTTCTCGACCGAATACCTGCAGTTCCTGCCGAGGCTGGCGCCGACGTTCTCGCTCTACATCCGGTTGACGCTCGCCTGCGGGGTCGTGTTCCAGATGCCGACGGTGGTGTTCTTCCTCGCCCGCATCGGGGTTCTGACCGCGCGTTACCTGATTCGGAACACGAAGTACGCCATTCTCGTCATCTTCATCATCGCCGCGGTGCTGACCCCGACCGGCGATCCGGCCACGCTGACCCTGATGGCGGCGCCGATGACCGTGCTCTACGGCGTGAGCATCGGGATCGCGTGGCTGGTGGCGCCCCGGAACCGGGCCGGCGAATGACTGCCCCGCGTTCACCGCGGGCCCGGCGCCAGGACCGCGAGCACGAGGAGCCGCCCCGGCCCCGGATTCCGGATGCCGTGGGGGGCGCCGGCCGGGGCCACGAGCAGCCGGCCGGCCTGCATCGGCACCTCGCGGCCGTCGAGAAGGAACAGGCCCCGCCCCTCGAGGACGTGGTAGACCTTGTCCATGTCCGCGTGGGCATGGAGCGCGTGCGACTGACCGGGCTCGAATGCGTTCAGGCCGACCATCACACGTTCCGAGCGAAACAGGGTGCTCTTGCCCATCCGGCCGGATGCGTAGACCGCATGCTCGCGCGGGTCGATCGAAACGGGATGTTCCATGGGAATGCTCCAGCGCCGGCGGCGGGCTCGCGGAACCTCGGGACAGAGACCCGCCGCCCGCGAAGGGCGGTGCGCCTTTACTGCCCCCCCCCCCCCCCCCCGGACGCAGGGTCCGGCCAGGCCGGGCGGATGGGCGCCGTCCTCAGTACGACTTGGCGAAGTACGCGTCCACCTGGCCCGGCTTCCCGCACTGGATGCAGCTTCCCGACGCGGGAGACGGATCGAGCGGCAGGTTGCGGATGGTCGCCTGCGTCGCGGTCTTGACGCGCGCCTCGCAGCCGGCTTCACCGCACCACGGCGCGACGACGTAGCCGGGCCGGCCCTCCAGGACGGCGTCGAACTCGGCCCGGTCGGCGGTCCTGACCGTGTGCTCGTCCCGGAACGCGACCGCGCGGTCGAACAACTCCTGCTGGATCGCGTCCAGCAGCTCGTCGACCCGCTCCGACAGGCCGTCCCTGGAAGCCGCCATCTTCTCCCGCGTGTCGCGGCGGACCAGCATGACCTGTCCGCGCTCGACGTCCCGCGGACCGATCTCCAGACGCAGGGGCACCCCGCGCATTTCCCACTCGGCGTACTTCCAGCCGGGCGAGTGCTCCTCGCGGTCGTCGAGCCGGACGCGCACCCCCCGGCCCTCGAGATCGCCGCGGATCCGTTCGGCGTGCGGCAGCACGGTCTCCCGCCAGTCGCCCCTGGGAATCGGCACGATGACGACCTGGTGCGGCGCGATGCGCGGCGGCAGTATCAGTCCGCTGTCGTCCCCGTGGGTCATGACGACCCCCCCGATGAGCCGCGTCGTCATCCCCCAGGACGTCTGCCACCCGTACTGCAACGTCTTGTCCCGCCCCTGGAACGTGATGTCGAAGACCCTGGCGAAGTTCTGGCCGAGGTTGTGGGACGTACCGGCCTGCAGGGCCCTTCCGTCTCCCATCAGCGCCTCGACGGAGTAGGTCCTGTCCGCCCCCGCGAACTTCTCGCTCTCGGTCTTGCGGCCCTGGAGAACCGGGATCGCCAGCTCGGTCTCGGCGAAGTCCTTGTACACGCCGAGCATCTTCAGCGTCTCCGCCTGCGCCTCCGCCTCGGTCTCGTGCACGGTGTGGCCCTCCTGCCACAGGAACTCGGTGGTGCGCAGGAAGAGCCGGGTGACCTTCTCCCACCGCACGACGTTGGCCCACTGGTTGACGAGCACCGGCAGGTCGCGCCACGACTGTATCCACTTCGCGTACATGGTGCCGATGATCGCCTCCGAGGTCGGACGCACGACCAGCCGCTCTTCGAGCCGCTCGTCGCCGCCGTGGGTCACCCAGGCCACCTGCGGGGCGAACCCTTCGACGTGCGCCGCTTCCTTCTTGAGCAGTCCCTCGGGGATGAACATCGGGAAGTACGCGTTGACGTGACCGGTCGCCTTGATGCGGCGATCGAGGGCCTGCTGCATGAGCTCCCACATGGCGTAGCCGTACGGGCGGATTACCATGCTGCCCTTGACCGGCGAGTAGTCGGCCAGCTCGGCGCGGCGAATGACGTCGGTGTACCACCGGGAAAAATCCACGGATCTCGGAGTGATCTCCTTCACGAACGCGGCGGGCTTGTCCGGCATCGACGGCGGGTCCTCCAAGCGAAACTGCTATCCTACCATCCTCCCGCGAACGGCTTGCCCGCGAGGCGGCGCGCGTCCGCGGATACGGCGAACCATGAAACCGACCCGGATCGACGTCGCCAGCGCAACGCGGACCTACCCCGTATTCGTGGCCGACGGCCTTGCCGCCGGGATCGACCGGTGGCTGTCCGCGGCCGGGGTGGGCGAACGCAGAGTCCTCGTGTCCAGTCCGACGGTGTGGACCCGGCACGGCGAGACGCTGCAGGCCGCGGCGCCGGACGTCCAGCCCATACTGGTGCCGGACGGCGAGCGGTCGAAGACCCTGCACACCGTATCGCGCATCTACGAGGCGCTGATCCGCGCCGGCGCGGACCGGCACTCGACGGTCATCGCGGTCGGGGGCGGGGTGCTCGGCGACACCGCCGGCTTCGCGGCCGCGACGTTTCTCCGCGGCCTGGATCTCGTGCACGTGCCGACCACCCTCCTCGCCCAGGTGGACAGCGCGGTCGGCGGCAAGGTGGGAGTCAACCATCCCCTCGGCAAGAACCTGATCGGCACCTTCCACACCCCCGTGGCGGTCATCGCCGACCCCCGGCTTCTCGACACCCTGCCCCGGCGAGAGCTGCGGGCCGGCCTCTACGAGGTCGTGAAGTACGCGATCATCGCCGACCGGCCGCTCTTCGACCGGCTCGCGCGCGGCCTGCCCGAGATCTTCGCGCGCCGGCCGGAACTCCTGGTGGAGATCATCGCCGCCTCGTGCCGCATCAAGGCCGCCGTGGTCGCCGACGACGAACGCGAGAGGGGACGGCGGCGCGTCCTGAACCTGGGGCATACGACCGGCCATGCCCTGGAGGCCGTCACCCGCTACCGGCGCCTCCGGCACGGCGAGGCGGTGGCCTACGGAATGCTGGTGGCGGCGCGGCTCGCCGCCGACCGCGGCCTGCTCGACAAGGAAGAACACGCCGCGGCGTGCGAGCTCATCGGGCGGATGGGCCCCCTGCCGTCGGTGACCGACCAGCCGCCGGCGGACGTGATCGAGGTCATGCAACGCGACAAGAAGGTCATCGACGGACGGTTGTACTTCGTGCTTCCGCGCGGAATCGGCGACGCCGTCATCGTCGACGACGTCACCGGGAAGGAAATCCGGCGCGCCCTGCGCACGATAGGGATCCGGGGTAGCTGAGGACGAAACGACAACGCATGGCCGGCTCGGGGGCTGGCGCCGGCAGCTTGGCCCAAGTTCAACAAGATCGCCCCGGGCCTCCTGCCCGGCGCGGCGCTCTACGGCGCGCACTCGCCGGCGAGCTGATCGTCGATCGTCTGCCGGCGGCGCACCAGCCGCCACGCCGCGCCGTCGACCAGGACTTCGGCCGGCAGCGGATGCCGATTGTAGTTCGACGCCATGGCCGCCCCGTAGGCGCCGGCGTCGAACACCGCGACCCGCGCGCCCACCGGGGGCAGCGGCAAACGGCGCCCGACCCCGAAGACGTCCGACGACTCGCAGATGGGGCCGACGACGTCGCAGGCCACCGTCTCGGCCCCGTGCTCCTCCACGAGGGCGATCCGGTGATACGCCCCGTACAGCGCCGGCCGCATCAGTTCGCTCATGCCCGCGTCGAGCACCACGAACCACGCGCCGCCGGCGCGGGGCTTCACGTCGACCACCGAGGCCACCAGGACCCCGGCCGGACCGACGACCGCGCGGCCCGGCTCGACGATCAGCGCCAACCCAGACGGCCGCACGGCCTCGACGAGCGCCGCCGCGTAGGCGTCCACCGTGGGCGGCTGCGCGCCGCCGTCCCCGTCGTAGGCGATGCCCAGTCCGCCGCCGAGGTCGAGATGCCGCAGCGCCACGCCGTCGCCGGCCAGCTCGCGCGCCAGGGCGACCACCGCCGCCGCCGCCTGCCGCAGCGGCCCGAGCCCGAGCATCTGCGAGCCGACGTGGACGTGGAGCCCGACGAAGCGGAGCCCGCCGCGGCGGGCGGCGTCGCGGACGATCGCCCGCGCGTCGCCGATCGCGACCCCGAACTTGTGCCGGCTGAGGCCGGTGGAGACGTGGGGGTGGCTGTCGGCGGCGACGTCGGGGTTGACGCGGAGGGCGACCGGCGCGGTGACCCCCCGCCGCCGGGCGGCGGCCGCGATGCGCTCCAGCTCGCCGGCCGATTCCGCGTTGATCGCCTTGACCCCCAGCCCCACCGCCCGGTCGATCTCGGCCGGGGTCTTTCCCACGCCCGTGAAGACGACGTCCCCGGGGGCGAACCCGGCGCGCAGGGCCACCTCGATCTCGCCGCCGGAGTTGGCGTCCGCCAGTCCGCCGGCCGAACGGACGACCTCGACCACCGCGAGGTTGGAGTTGGCCTTCAGCGCGTAGTGGACGGCGTGCGGCCAGGCGCCGAACGCGTCCCGGAACCGGCGCACCCGCTCGCGTATCGCCGGCGCGCTGTAGACGTAGACCGGCGTCCCGACCTCCGCGGCGACCGCCGCCAGCGGCACGCCGCCGCAACGCCATCCCCCGCCGCCGTCGCGAACGAAACCCGACATGGAGCGGGCATTGTACGGCACCGCGCGACGGTTCCGCGGCGGCGGCCTCGCAAGGCGGCGGGGCGTTTCGCCGCGGGCTCTCAGGTTTCGACGACCTGCCGCATCGGCTCGCGGAGACAGGCTTCCACCGCGCCGCGGTCCGCGCCCCGCTCCCGCAGGGTCCGGCGGGCGAGCGCCCTCGGCAGGCAGGCCGAGAACTTCAGCGACTCCACGGCGTCGTCCGCTACCGGGAAGACCTCCCGGGGGCCCTCGGCCGCCGCCCGACGCAGCGCGTTCCCGAGCGCTTCGACGTCCGCATCGTCCACGACCCGGATGGAGAGGTTGTCCTCGCGCGACGCCGGCTGCCGCAACGGGCCGATCAGTTCCCCCAGCGCGGTGTTCGCCCGCAGGCCGGCGAACGTCCACCAGCGGCTCGCGCCGGCCGGTCCGCGCACGACCGCCGTCGTGGTGTCGTCGACCCAGGCGAAGTCCTCCCGGAGCGCCTCCAGCTTGCGTTGCGCACGTCCGCTCAGTTCGACGTCGGGCCCCTCCCCCGCCAGGACCCGCCGGATGGCGCGGCAGAGTTCGAAGCGGAGGGGGACGGCCGGTCCGATCCAGCGCGACCGGCCTCTCTCGCCCGTGGGCTTCACGTAGGCCGCGCGGCGGTTCCAGTCGACGTGCGCCACCTCCCAGCTCCGGCCGCCGAGCACGAGCACGACGGGGCCGGCGCGCCGGACCTGGAACGACAGCGGGTGCACGAAGCCGATCTCCGACCGTCCGTGCCGGACGGCGAACGCCGGCGCGCCGGTGAACACCGACATGAGTTCCAGGAAGTGGCGCCGTCCGAATGCGCGCTCGCCTTCGGGCCCGAGCGACAGCATTCCGGCTTCTTCGCGCAGAATGCCGCGCGACAGCATGAACGCGACGATCTCGTCGAGGTCTTTCCGCGCCAGCGCCGCGCACCCGGGCAGGGCGCCCAGCCATTGCCGCCAGGTGTGGAGTCCGACGCCGCGCTCCTGCAGGACCAGGGCCATGATCTGCTGGGCGAAGACGTGGAAAGGCGCCGGGGGAGGCGCGACGGGTTCGACGTGGCCGTCGCGCCAGAGCCGCAGCAGACCCGCCGCCCGCAGGAAGCCGTCGTCGGACGTCGCGAGGAACAGGCAGTTGCGGACGGCGCCGGGACGTCGGCCGGTGCGGCCGAGCCGTTGCAGGAACGAGGTGACGGTGGCCGGGGCATCGAGCTGGATCACCCGATCGAGGTCGCCCACGTCCATCCCGAGTTCCAGGGTGCTCGTGGCGACGATCACGCAGTCGCGGCCCCGCGCGAAGGTCTCCTCGGCGCGGCGGCGCTCGTCGAGGCCGAGCGAGCCGTGGGATACGAAGGTCCGCACGCCGGCCTGCCGCAGCGCGGCCGCGAGCGCCTCGACGCGGGCGCGGCCGTCGCAGAACACGAGGCGTTTCTCGCCGCGGTGGAGCGCCGCGACGACCGTCGCCGCGTTGTCGCCCCCGCCGACGTGGTCCAGGTGCGCCGACGCGGGTTTCGCGATCCCGCCGTCCGGCGCGACGACGCGTCTCGGCCGCGCCGCGGCGGGCGCAAGCCAGTCCAGCAGGGCCCGCGGATTCCCTACGGTCGCGGACAGGCCCAGGCGCTGGATCTCGCGGCCCGCCAGGCGGCCCACCCGTTCGAGAACCGCCAGCAGATGCCAGCCCCGGTCGTCGCCGGCGAACGCGTGCAGCTCGTCGACGACCACCGCTTCGACGTGCCGGAACAGGACGCGCGGCTCCGACCGGGACGACACGAGCATCACTTCGAGGGACTCCGGCGTCGTCAGCAGCAGGTCGGGAGGTTCGCGGACGACGGCCCGCCGGCGCGCGGCGCCCACGTCGCCGTGCCAGAGCGCGACCCGCCGCCCGACGAGGCCGCAACAGCGCCGCAGCCGCGATTCGAGGTCGTTGAGCAGCGCCTTGACGGGACAGACGTAGAGCACCCGTAACCCGCCCCGGCCGTCGCTCAGCATGCGCGACAGCAGCGGAAACAGGGCCGCCTCGGTCTTGCCGCCGGCGGTGGGAGCCAGAAGCAGGGCGTGGTCGCCGGCCAGCACGGGGGCGATGGCCTGTTCCTGGAGAGGGCGGAGCGACGACCACCCGAGCGAGTTCACGACGTGATGCCGCAGGGCCGGATGCAATCGGTCGAACGGAGACTCGGCGCTCACGGGTCGATCTCGACGTCGTCCGGCGTGCGGGCGGCGCGCGCGTTGCGCTCCACGTCCGTCAACTCGCCGTCGGTGATGGTGAGCGTGTAGTGGCGGCGCGGATCGAAGTCGGGGTGCAGGTCGATCCGGTCGAGCACGTCCTGCACCAGCTTCTTCAGGAAGACCCGCGGCGCAATGCCGACGCTGCCGCCCAGCGTCCCGGTGACGGCGCGAGCCAGCTCGCGCACGCAGGCGTCGTCCGCCCGTTCCCGGATGCGCGCGGGGGCGGCCGCGCCCTCGACGTAGAGATCGCGGATCTTCCGTCCGACGCGCTGGAGCCGGTCGAGGTCGAAGTTCTGCAGCCGCACCTGCGGCGCGCGCGGGTTGTCGAAGCGCGGTTCCCCGGAGAAGTCCACGTCGAGCCGCTGCGCCAGCGGCGCCAGCCGCTGCACGCCCTGCGGTCCTTCGAAGAACGCCGACGTGCCGGTGACCACGAGGTACAGGCCCGGGAAGCGCCCCGAATCGCTCTCGTCGATCATCTGCCGGAGGGCGTTCAGGCTCTTTTCCCGCACGTCGCTCCGCACGCGCTGCAGCGTTTCGACTTCATCGAGGACCAGCGCCAGCCCCGAGAAACCCGAGTCGCGCAGGATGACCAGCAGTCCCTGCAGGAAACCGAGGGCGCCGAAGTGGTCGAGGTCTCCCTTGACGCCGGCGTAGCGCTTGGCCGCCGCCCCCACGCTCGGCTGGCCGCCGAGCCACGCCAGCAGCGCCTCGGCGGTGGCGCGGTCGCCGCCGCCGGCGGCGCGTCGATATGCACGGAGCGCCATCGCGAAGGCGGGCGCGCGCCGGGCGACGGCCGCGAGGCGCCGTTCCATCAGATCGGCCGTCCGCGCCAGCAGCGCCCCCGCGTCGCCCTCGGCGACGCCGCCGGCGGCCAGGACGTCTTCCTCCAGCGCATAGAACCAGTTGTCGAGAATCGAGCGCAGCGCCCCCTCGCGGGTGTCCGCGGTCGAGAGGCGCTCCACGAGCCGGCGGTACACCGTTTCGAGGCGGTGCAGGGGTGTTTCCGTCTCGGATATCTGGACCTCGGCGGCGGCGAACCGCGCGCGCTTCGCCCGTTCCTGCAGCCAGCGCGCGAAGAAGGTCTTGCCGCTGCCGTACTCGCCCCGGACCGCCTTGAACTTCGCGTCCCCGGCCGCCACCGCCGCCAGTTCTTCGGTCAGCGCCGCGTCGAACGCGTCGAGGCCGACCGCGAACGCGTCGAGACCGCGGCGCGGGACGGCGCCGCGGCGCAACGCGTCGACGATTTCGCGGCGGCGTTGGGGGCTGCTCACGGGGTCCTGCCTGCTACGCCCGGCCGCCGGTCAGGCCGAACTGCGCGTCGAGCAGCGCGCGGTTCAGGACGACGGTTTCCGACGCCTCGTCGACCGAGAGCACGTCGTACCCGTCGGCGTTCAGAATCCGGCGCAGGGCCGACACGATGCCCTCGAGCCGGAAGCGCGGGACTCCGAGACGCCGGGCCAGCGCGGCGCTGGTGAGCCGCCCCCCGCGCCCGTCGAGCGCGGTCAGGATGGTCCGGATGCGCTCGTCGGACAGCGCCGTCCGCGCCGCCTGCCGGCGCTGCGCCGCGAACAGATCCGCCGCGAAGAGACGGTCGATCCAGGTCGCCGCCGGCGGCCGGGCGTCCAATCCGGCCTGTGCGAACAGGTCGCCCGTCTCGTTCCGGCGCGGCCGGGGGCGCGGGGGCGCCGGCGCCGGCGGTTCGGGCGCCGGCGGAACCGTCTCGTCGCGCCAGCGCCACCAGGCGGGCGACTCGGGATCGGCTTCGCGCCAGCCGGGCAGACCCGGCGCCGTGTCCAGGGGCACGAAGACGCCGAGGGGCAGCACCACCTCCTGCAGCGACGCGCCGCCGTGATAGCCGTTCTTCTTCATCCCGAAGCGCACCCGTTCGCTCCACGGCGCCAGCAGGCGCCGGCCGGGGGCGGCGACCCGCGGTCCCGCGATCAGGACCTCGTCCTCGGCGGGCGCACCCGTCGCGGGGCGCCAGCGCTCGGGGCCGCCCGCGTCCCGGAGCGTGGTCCCGCGGTCGATGACGTGTCCGTGGTCGCTGGCGAACACCACCGCGCGCCCGCCGGACCGGGCCGCTTCCAGCAACTCGTCCAGCGGGTGAACGTGGTCGGCGGTCCACTCCACGGGCACTTGATCGCCCCTGGCGAGATGGTCGTCGACCGCGTTGATCACCACGCCGACGACCTGCTGCCCGGGGTCGGCGATCGAGGCGGCCACCCGGGGAGCCACGCCCGCCGTCCCCGCCTCCCGGAGATCGCCCTTGTGGAACAGCACCGGCGGCCGCGCCGCCGCGCCCGCCGCGCGCAGGCCGGGGTGCCCGGCGAAGCCCTCCTTCTCGGCCGCGGCGTTGCCGGAGACGATTGCGCCGCGGAGCAGGCTCGTGCGAGACGCCTCGGTCACGGTGGGCAGCGCCGCGATCACCACGGGGCGGGCCGCCGCGTCGTCCGCCACGACTTCCACCCACCCGCGATTCGCCAGACTGCGTTCCAGCTCGCAGAACACCGGCACGCTCATGGCATCGATCACCAGCATCAGCACCGGGCGGACCCGGGCGAGGGGTGCGATCCAGCGGTCGAGCACCGCCTCGACCCCCACGACGCCGCGGTCGTCCGGTCCCGGCCCCCGCCACGCCGCCAGCAACGGGCCGAATGCGCGGTTCTCGTCGTGGCGCACTTCGTCGGCGAGGCGGCCGAGACGGGCGCAGGCGTCCTTGAGCGGCGGCGACGGGTCTCCGCGCCACACCCGCGCGCGCGCCCGGTCCGCGAACCCGCCGGCGGATCGATACGCGCGCACCGCCTCGCCGAACGATCGCGGCTTCTCCGTGGCGGCCCGGCGGCGGCCGGCCAGCCATCCCGCCAGCCGCATGGCCATCTCGATGCCCGACGTGCGCGCCTTGTCGTTATCCGCGAGCACGTGCCGGAACACCCGCTCGGCGGCTTCGCGCAACGCGGCCGGGAGCGCGTCGGCGGGCCCCGCCGCGAAGCGGTCCAGTTCGGCGGCGAACAGCGCCAGCCGCTGCTCGAAGGACGAACGGAGGACGTCGCTCCGGTGGGCGAGGTCCTTGGCTCCGATCTCCCGCAACAGGGCGTCGGCGTCGGCGAGCACCGCCTCGGCCGCCGGCCGCGAGTCGTCCGGCGGGAGCCGCCGCCGCACCACCCGCTCGGCGGCCTCGGTCCACCCGCGGGCGAGCGCTTCGTCCAGGTCGTCGAGGTCCAGCAGGGCTTCGAGCCGGCCGCGGGCCCTGGCGGCCGTCTCGTCTCCCTTCGTCTCGGGACCGAAAAGGACGGCGGCCGCCAGGCCCACCGAAAGCGACCGCGGGCCGAGCCGCCCCGCGCGCTCGAAGATGACCCCCGCCGTCCGTCCGGCGCTCTCGCGCACCGCGGCGGCCAGTCCCGACCGCGCCTCGCCGGGCAGGGTGTCCAGCTTCCCGGCGGGGCCGCCGTCCAGCACCCAGGCCAGGAGCGCCTCCGGATGGCGCTCTCCGCGCGGGATTCCCGCGAGTCCGCGGAACAGATGCCGCCACGCCGTCTCGGCATCCAGGAAGCCGCTCGGCGCCGGGGGCCAGCCGCCGTCCGGCTCGGCGTCGAGCAGGGCGCCGGCCGCCCATTCGTGTTCCTCCAGGCGCGGATCGACGAAACGCGCACGGAAACGGTCTTTCACGAGCTGCCAGGGTTCGATCCGGAACAACCGCCGGCCGGCGATGCGCGCGCGCAGGTCGCTTCCCAGGTCGTCGTCGGCCACGTCGGTCACGAGGACGACGGGGGGGCCGGCGGCGGGGAGGTCGATCAGCCGCTCGCGCAGGGCGAGCACCGACGGACACGGCACGAGGGACAGGTCTCCCCCGTCGGGCGGCGGGGCCGACGGGTCGAGCCGCGATACGCGGATGCCGATGGCGCGCGCGTCCGGATAACTGGCGCGGACCGCCGTCGCCCGGGCGCGCACCCAGGCGAAAGAAGGATCGCCGGTCACGCGCCGTCCCCGCGACGCAGCTTCCAGGCGATTTCGAGTCGCGCGGCGGGCTCCTTTCCCAGGCGCTGCTGGAGTTCCGCCGTCGCCTTCGCCAGCCCCTCCTGGTTCAGACCGTCGTACGATCCCTCGTCGACGACCGGCGTTTCGCGCACGCCCTTGCCGGGGTGGGGCCGCGGGTCGGGAAGATCAGGGCGTGTCGGCCGCGGCTGAAACCCCGGGGTCGCCAGCAGCGCGACGGCCCGGCTCTCGAGCTCGGCCAGCCGGGCGGCCGCCCCGACCGCGTACTCGTCGGCGGCCAGCACGTCCGCAAGCTCCCGGCGCAAGCGCGCCGCGGGTTCCGTGCGGTGATCGGTCAGACCGGCGACGGCTTCGAACAGTTCCCACTTCGTCCGCCGCAGGGCTTCCACTACTTCCGCCGCCCGGCCGAAGCTGACGCCCAGGGCTTCGAGCGAGATTCCGGAGGCGTCCGCCTGCGCAAGCCTCTCGATGCGGGTTCCGGTGTCGTCGGGGTCCAGCGCCCGCACGAGGAGCCGCGTCGCCCGCGCGGTTCGGAGCCGCCGGGCGGCGTCTTCGTCCAGCGCGAGTTTCGCGCCGAGGGACGCCAGTTCGTCGACCAGCGCATCGCAGGCGCCGGCCTGCGCCGCGGCTTCGTCGAGGCGCGTGGCGAGCGCGTTCGCGTTGCTCGCGTTCCGGAGGGGCGACGAAGCGATGCCGAACACCCCGGCGGCGCGGGAGCGCGCCGCGTCCCACGCCGCCGGGGCCGGCAACTCTTCTTCGCGCAGCTCCAGGTCTTCGGGAAGGTCGTCGAGCTTGGCCGTCCAGGGGCCGCCGTGGCGCCGGAACGCCAGATTGGCCTGGTCCGCGTACGTCAGGATGACGAGGTTCCGGGCCGCGGCCGGCAGTCCCATCCGCCGCGGCCGATCCAGCGCCTCGGCGAGTCTGGCGACGGTGAGCGGCCGGTCGAGCCGGTCGAAGTGGTTGAACCAGTGGCGGCCGAGAACGAAGTGCGTCTCGCCCATCTGCCCGAGCAGCAGCGGCGCCGCGACCTGCGTCATCAGGGGGCGCAGCGCCTTGTCGACGGCGACCCGGCCTTCCGGTTCCCGCACCGCCCGCGACACCTGTTCGTACACGCGGCGCAGGGCGGCGGGCCTGACCGCCGCGCCGAAGGCGGGATGCGCGGGGAACTGGCTCTCGCACATCGCCGCGAGCAGGTCGTGGAACGCGTCGCGCAGGTTCGCGCGCGCCGGCGGACGCGGCTCGAACGCGGGATCGAGCGACTGGAAGTGGTCTGCCGGCGCGTGCGACTCGTCGACCGAGCCGGGGGCCGGGGTCTCCACGCCGTAGGCGCCCTCCAGGTGGCGCACCAGACGCTGCCGGAGCTGGCCCTGCTGATTCCGCAGGATCTCGCGGGCCGAGGCCTGCTCCACCGGCGAGAGGTGGGCCGCGTAGTCGCGCAGCCGCTCGCCGGCCAGCAGGTAGTCGAGCCGGACCAGCGTGCCCAGGTCGCTCTGCGCCCCCGCGCTCAGGAAGGCGGGCAGCCACACGAAGGTGCGCGCCCGGCGCCCGTTCTGGTGGAAATCGTCAAGACGCGCGCGGTCGTCGGCCCGTTCGTGCCCGGGATCGTCGAAGGGGAAGTCGATCACGACCTTGCGCTCGTCGTCGCGGGTCGCGAGCGACTCGTCCGGCAGCTCCCGCACGTTGGCGAAGATCACCTCGAAGACGCGCTCGGTGCCGCGCCAGGTGATGGCATGGCGCAGGAGGAGGTTGCCGTGGTCCGCCACGCCGAGCGCGTCGAACAGGATCTCGCGGACCTTGCGGCGGCGGTTTCCGTCGTTGTCGTGGCGCGAGGCGTTGGCCAGGATGCTCTCGGTGTCGACCGCCGCCAGTTGCAGCGCGACGGTCGGATCGGCCGGATCGTCGCCGATCCTGACCTCCCCGACCTCCGCCGCCCAGGCGCGGCAGCGGCGCAGGACCTCCTGCCCTTCGCGACCCTCGATCGGGGTCCGGATCGACCCGTGGTTGAGGGCCGCGAGCCGTGCCGCGGTCATTCCCCGCAACACTTCGACCTCCGGGGTCAGGGCCGCGAGCAGCAGCGTCTTGACGAGCCGGTCGTCCGCGCGGAAGGCGCGCGCCGCGCCGTCGCTCCCGGGCCGCGCGTCCGCCTCCGCCTTCGTCAGCCCGCGCTCCCGTTCGACGAGCGGCAGGAGCTTGCCGCGGTAGAGGCGCCGCGCGTTCTCGAAGTGATGCTGCATGCCCTCGATGAACGGATCGTCGCCCTCGGCGATCGCGTCGAAGAGATCGCCCACGGGGACGAGCTGTCCCAGGGCGAGCGTGTCCCGCCGGTCGACGAGAAGCTGCAACATCACCTTCAGGGCGGTCCGCTCGCGCTGCAGGAGCGCGGAAACCGCCACCAGCGTCTCGACCAGGGCGGGGCTGAACGGATAGACCTTGCGGAACGTGGCGCGGTCCGCGTGACGCGTCAGCAGGGTCCGGAAGACGTCGCGCCGCACCTTCTCGGTGTCGGCATAGGCGCGGTCGATGGCCTCGCGCGACGCCGCGTCCTTCGGGCGCAGCAGGCGCCGCGCCGCGATCTCCGGCAGGTTGCGGTCTTCCAGCGTGATGGTCTCGAAGCGCGCCTCCCACCAGCGCAGCACGTCGGCGAAGCCGAGCTGCTGCGCGCCCGGCACGTGCTCGCCGACGAGGTCGCGCAGGTCGCGCTGGCGCGCCAGGAAACTGACGATCGGGATGGGGCGGTCGGCCGCCTCCGCCTCGACCAGCTTCGAGACCTTGGCGCCTTCCGCGTTGAGGAAGGCCAGGTCGGCGGCGTGGGTCGCGAGCCACAGGATCAGTTCGTCGAGGAAGAGCACCAGTCCGTCGTAGCCGAGGTCGCGGGCGTGGCGGGAAATGACCGCGAGACCGTCGTCGAGCGGCACGAACCCCCCGCCGCCGCTCCGCGCGACGTCCCGGTAGCCCCGGAAGAACGAGTCGACCAGCGCCGCCACCAGGCGGCTGCGCGCCTCGGAGTCGGGCGGCGCGGCGGCCGCCGCTTCGAAGCCCGCGGCGTCCCACGCCGCCGCCAGCTCTCCCCAGCCCGCGCCCCCGCCGGCGGACGCGGCCGCGTTGATGGTCGTGAAGAACTCCTCGTCGCCGATCTGCGCGCGCAGGCGGCGCGCGTCGCCGAAGAGCCCCTCGGCGCCGTACACGCCGGGCGTCGGCGCGTCGGGATGCAGCTCGGCCACGCGCCGGACGTAACCGCCCAGCACCGCCGCCTCCATGCTCGGCTGGCCGATCATGTGGTAGGGCGCGAGGAGGAACCGCTTGCCCCGGAGCCACGGACCGTGCTTCGTGACGACCGCTTCCAGCCCCTCGGCCGCGAGGGCTTCCGCCTGCCGTTGCAGCAGCAGGTGCAGCACCGCCATGAAGTGGCTCTTGCCGCTCCCGAAGCTGCCGTGCAGGTACGCGCCCTTGCTGGAGCCGGACTCCAGCGCGCCCCGGACCAGATCGAGCGCCCGGTCGAAGGCGCCCGCTATCTGCGGGGTCACGACGTAGCTCCGGAGGGTTTCCTTGGGGCGGTCGACGCCTTCCGCCAGGCGCAGGACGAAGTCGTCGCGATGCACCCGTTCCGGGATGTCGACGAGGTCGCGGATCAGCGTCATGCGGCCGCCCCTGCCGCCCGGCGGACGAGCGCGCGTCCGGCGGCGGCCGGCCGTCGCTTCATGCGGGTTCTCCCCGGGTGGTTCGGGACCGCGCCCGGGCGGCGGGAATCCGCGGGCGGGCCCGGCGCATTATATGCCGCGCCGGTCGCGGGGGGTGCGGCGCGACCCGCGGGGGCGGCGGACGCCGGCGCCTTCCGGCCGCGCCCCGCCGGGCCGGGTCAGCCCGCCGTCCGCCCCGGCGGCGCCGTGGCCGCGGCGTCACCAGGAGGCCCGGACGGCGGCGGCGAACGATCCGGGGCGACGAGGCGGACCGGACCGCAAGGGGAACAAGGGAATAAACTACGACATGGCAGAATCCGGCCGTCACGGCAAAGGCGCCGCAATGACCGCACCCTGTACGCAGGACGAGCTCCAGGCCCAGCGCTTCGGCCTGGGGGTGCCTCTGGCGGACCGGGCGCTGCGCGAAAACGGCAATCCGCCGGCGGATTTCGAGTTCCAGCCCGCGCAGGTCATGGTCACCCTGAGGCCGGCGGGATGAAGACGATCGCCTTCTTCGACAACAAGGGGGGCGTCGGCAAGACGTCGCTCGTGTATCACCTGGCCTGGATGTACGCCGAGCTCGGCGTGAACGTGGTGGCCGCGGATCTCGATCCGCAGGCGAACCTGACCAGCATGTTCCTGGACGACCGCCGGCTGGAAGCGCTGTGGGAGGAAGGAGATCGGAGAAGAACCGTCCACGGCGCGATACGGCCGCTGCTCGAAGGCAGCGGGGACGTGACGTCGCCGCACGTGGAGCATCCGACCCCGGGGCTCGGTCTGGTGGCCGGCGACCTCACCCTGTCGGCCGCGGAAGACGAGCTCTCCAGCCAGTGGCCGGACTGCCTGGACCGCAAGCCCCGCGCGTTCCGGGTGCTCTCGGCCCTGTGGCGCGTCCTGCGCATGGCCGCGCGGCAGACCGCGGCGCAGCTCGTCCTGGTGGACGTCGGCCCGAACCTCGGCGCCTTCAACCGGGCCGCGCTGGTCGCCGCCGACGACGTCGTGGTGCCGCTGGCGCCGGACTTGTACTCCCTGCAGGGGCTGCGCAACCTCGGTCCGTCGCTGCGGCGGTGGCGCGGCGAGTGGGCCGAGCGCCGCGGGCGGAATCCGGTCGCCGGCCTCGACGTGCCGGCGGGTACGATGCGCCCGCTCGGGTACGTGGTCCTGCAACATGCGGTGCGCCTCGATCGGCCGGTGCAGGCGTACGCGCGCTGGATGGCGCGCATCCCGGACGTGTACGCGGAAAGGTCGCGGACGAGACCGGTCGGCCCGGACGAACCATCGACGCCGACCCGCACTGCCTCGCCACCCTGAAGCCCTGCCGCAGCCTGATGCCGCTCGCCCAGGAGGCGCGCAAGCCGATTTTCATGCTGAGGCCGGCCGACGGCGCCATCGGCGGGCACGCGAAGGCCGTCGCCGACTGCCGGGCCGATTTCCTGCGCCTCGCTTGCGCGATCGCGGGGCGCGCCGGTATGCGGTTCGGGGAACACGTCGCGGAACCGCTCCGCGGTGGAACCGGGGGCGGGTGACGGTGGGCTCCTTCTGACGTCCCGACACCGGATGGAACCCCGCATCGCCAACCCTGCTTGCGGGCGGCGCCGCATCCCGCCTGACGCTAGTCGGCCGGCGCGCGGCGCGCCTCCCGCCGCCGTCGGCTCCACCCGCGAAGGTCGGCGGCTTGCCGCCCGGCGCCCCCGGAACATACGATTCGTCATCACCCGTCGACGTCACGTGCCATGCGGATGGTCATGGAACTTCCCCGAGGAGCAGACTGGCCGACGTCTGCCGGCGCGAGGGCGTGTCCCGCGCCGAGATCATCCGCCGCGCCGTCGCGGACTATCTGGGTGCGAGGCACGTGCGCGACGGCGACGACGTTTTCGGCCTCTGGCGAGACCGCAACCTGGATGGCCTGCAGTACGAGCGCCGCCGCCGGCGCGAATGGCCGTGACGTGCGCGCTCTCATCGCCAAGTGCCGCCGGTGACGCACGGCAGACCGCCGTCCCTGCCAACCGGCAGCATGTCGAACCGCGCCGGAGTCGGAGCGGTGCGAGACGAACTCGCGCGACATGCCGACCCGGCGATCAGCGCCGTCACGTGGATGGAGGTGATGGTCGGCGCCGCGGACGATCGGGAGGCGGCGAGGGACCGCCCGGCACAGTGAGCCGCAACGAGCCGGCGGCGCCCTCGCCGGAGTTTGCGCCACCGCCGCCCGGACGCGGCTACCGCCTGTAGCGGTCTTCCAGCGCCCGGTCGAAGCGGTCGAGTACCCGGCCGTTGATGTGCAGCGGGTTCGCGACGTGCATCCGGCGCGCCACCTCTACGGCCTGCCGCCGCGTCAGAGCGCCGGCGGCGACCAGATCGACCATCAGGCCGAGGCCGTACCGCACTTCGACGCCGTGGCGTCCGCAGAGCCGCCGGAGCGCGCCGTCGTTCGTGACGCAGGTCCACCGCTCTTCCCGGCACACGATCAGGCAGAGACGGTCGTTGAACGAAACCCTGGACTCGATCTCCGCGGCCCGGAGCATCCGCTCCGTCTCGACTTCACTCACCTCGATGCCGATCCCCTCGCATTCCCGCGCCGTCAGCCCTTGCACCTCGTCGAGCACCGACGACAGGACAGCCACCTTCCCCACGTGCCGTCCCACGAGCTCCAGGACCGCCAGCCCCGACTCCCGGTAGTCGATGAGCACGTCCGCGTCGGCGAGGAGAACCGTCGGCGGCGGCTCTACCTCGCCCACGCCCGCGCCTGCTTTCTCATCTCCTCGCGGGTCAGTCCCAGGATCTCCGCGGCGCGACCGAGCGAGATGCGCTGTTCCTCGACCGCCCGCCGCACGAGCCGCGGCAGGCGGTCCTCCGGGAAATCGTGCCGCGAAAGCCCTGCGGGTTCTCCCGATCGGCGCCAGCTCCAGGCGAACTCGCTCTTCCGCAACGGTTCCGCCTCGTCCGTTTTCCGAAGCGTCTTGCCGAACTGTTCGCGGTGCTGGCGCTGGAAGACCTGCCAGATTTCGCCGGTCTCGCGCCCCGACTCCACCAGCCGGCGGAGCATGGTCTGGTAGCTCACCCGGAAAATCCGTTTGACCCCGAGGACGCGCTCCAGCAGCGGTCGCCCGCGGGTCGCGTCCCACTCGACCGCGAACGCGTCGTCCGGCATCAGGAACGCGCTGGCGAAGGCGTCGGCTTCCCGCTCCGGCTCCGTCCGGTGCTCGGTTTCGTCCCGCCGGTACTCGGAAGGGTGCAGCAGCAGGTGGCCGAGCTCGTGCGCGGCGGTGAAGATCCAGCGCTCCACCGAGATCCGGTCCCAGGTGTTGACGACCACCGCCGGCCCGCCGTCGCGTTCGCCGACGCTCAATCCGAAGAACGAATTCCGCGTCGTCGGCAGCAGCAGCAGCTTCACGCCGTTGTCTTCGAGCAGCCGGCTGACGTTCCGCACCGGCTCCGCCGCCGTCAGCCCGACCGCCTCGCGGGCCGCCCGGGCGACTTCCGCGGGGCTTCCGTCCCGCATCGACGCGTTCTTGAACCCGAACGGCGGACGGTCGTCCAGATCGGCTTCGAGAGCGGCGTACGCCGCCAGCCACCGGGAGACGACGGCCAGAATCTGCTCCCGTGCGTGCACTCGCGCCCGGGCGCGGAACCGCACGCTCTCGAGCGGCCGGACCGGGGTGACCAGCTCGCCGACCGGCGCGGCGAGCGCCGCCGCCAGATCGGAGAGGGTCCGCGCCCGCGGCACGACCGTCCCGCGCTCGATCTTCCCGAGCGCCATCCGCGAGATGCCGGCCCTGGCGGCAAGCTGATCCTGGGTCAGTCGTCGGTCCAGACGCAGCCGGGCGACGTTGGCGGCGATGCAGGCGGCGTCGGCCATCGGTTTCCCTCCTCCTCTCTTGACGGCGCCGGGCACGGATGATATCATTTTTTCAGATTTCGTCATGATGAAGGAGATCAGAATGCGATTCATCCACAGCGACTTGGGGCGGCGCGACGGAGGAGAAGTCGTCGAGGTCACGCTGACCAACGGTGCGAACGTTCGTTTGATGGACAATTCGAACTTTTCCAGCTACAGGAACGGTCGCAAACATCGATGCATCGGCGGGCTGGCGAAGCGTTCTCCCATTCGGTTGCGAATTCCGCACTCCGGGCACTGGCACGTCGCGGTCGACATGCAGGGTTTGCATGGAAGCACCCGGGCTTCCACAAGGATACTGCCGGCGCCGCTGCCTGAGATACGCGAAACACCGCTGTCTTCCATTCCAGGTCTGGTTCGTCGGAACGTTCCCGGCCCTGCATGCGAATCCTATGACGTGTTCATCTCCCATGCGTCGGAAGACAAGGACTCCATCGTGGGATCGCTCGCGGAAGCGCTCGAAGATCACGGCTTGAGCGTATGGTACGACGAGTTCACTCTACGTATTGGAGACAGTCTCAGGCAGAAGATCGATCGCGGATTGCGGGCGAGCCGAATCGGACTGGTGGTCCTCTCCCCTTCGTTCGTTTCGAAGGGTTGGACGAATTACGAGCTGGATGGAATCGTCACACGCGCGATGTCGGGCGAACAGATCCTGCTTCCGATCTGGCACGGTATCACGAAGCAGGAAGTGATTGACTTCAGTCCGTCGCTCGCGGACAAGGTGGCGCGGAATACTGCAACACACACCGTCGACCAGATAGCGGCCGAAATCGCCGAAGTGCTCGGTGGCAAACACCGCTGAATGCACGCCCGGTGCGATCGGCAGCTTCACACCGGCATCGACGCACGCAAGAAGATGAACCTCCCGATGAACAGTTGCGGCGACTGGCCGACGTCTGCCGCCGCGAGGGGGTGTCCCGCGCCGAGGTCATTCGCCGCGCCGTCGCCGACTACCTCGATGCGCGGCACGTGCGCGACAGCGACGACGTTTTCGGCCTCTGGCGAGACCGCAACCTGGATGGTCTGCAGTACGAGCGCCGCCGCCGGCGCGAATGGCCGTGACGTGCGGGAGCAAAGCAAAACCCCGGGCGCATACCTGAAGGCAGAGGCGGACCCGGGGTGTACGAAAATGAGTCTGACGCGACTGGGGGGAGAAGGTCAAGTCCTTCAGTCCTTTTCCCCTCCACAGGGAAGGTTCGGTCTTGCACCAACGGCCGCGCCGCAGGGCTCGGCGGCCTCGAGCCGCTTGCCGGCAGTAGCCGCGTCCGTGCGGCGGCTGCGCAACGCCACACGGGGCGCCGCCCACTCGTTGCGGCGCACTGCGCCGGGCGGTCCCGTCGGAAATCACGCGGGGGACGACGATCACGGCGCCGCCTTCCGCCGGCCCCCGCGCCGCCGGGTCTCGGCCGGCGCCCACCCGCGGATGGCGTCGTCCGAAAGGCCGAGCGCCCGCGCCTCCTCGTCGAGGAACCCGGCGAAGTAGTCGCCCATGCCGACGCCGTAGTCCGGGTCGGGCGCATCGTGGCGCTGCCGCACCCACGGCAGCAGCTCGCGGAGGGCGGCGAGCAGCGGCAGCAGGCGCGCCGCCGGCCAGCCGTCCTGCTCCTTGCGGGCGATGAGCCACGCGGCCACCGCGCGGCTCCGCGCCAGCGCGTTCCAGCCGGCCCAGCCGACGAGCAGCGACGGGTCGGCGTCGCGCGCGCAGCCGGGCAGGCTGAAGAAGCGCTCCTTCGGCACGTCCAGCTTGCCGCGCAGCCGCCACCACGCGGCCCGGCGGAAGTCGGCCGCGGCGTAGCGGGGCGGGACCGGTATCGCGCCCACGTCGCGCGCCTTCGCCGCCGCGGCCTGCTCCGGCGTCAGGCGCGCCGGGTCGGCGGGCGGGAGCGCCGTCCGCGCGTCGAGGGCGTCCTCCTGCCGCTGGAGGTCCCACGTCCGCTCCCACGCCGCCCGCTTGCGTAACCCGGACGGCGCATAGCGCACCGCGGGCAGCAGCGGGACGCTCGCGCCCTCCACCAGATCGGCGACGAGCCGGGTCACGTCGAAGTCGATCCGCCCGGCGTGCAGCGCCGCGACCGCCAGGAACGCGTCGTCCTCGCGCATCCGGTCGGCGAGCGCGGCGGCGGTCGTCAGGCGCGGCTCCGCCCAATGCGCGGGCGCCTCCAGCCGGTCGAGCAGCCAGCCGCGCAGCGCCCGCTCCTGCTGCGCCTCCCACGGCTCGTCGCTCCAGCGGCGCTTGTGGGCCGGCTGCTCGATCAGGGCGAGGGCGGGCTGCGCTTCGATGGCCGCGATGCGGCGCTCGACCAGGGCGCGGTACGCCGCCGGCCAGCGGTCCGGGACGGCGATGACCGGCGCCGCGCCGTGGCGCTCGAACCACTTCGTCTCCACTTCCCCCGCCGCGCACTTTCGGGCCAGGACGATCTCGAAGGCGCGCTCGCCAAGGCGGACGGCGGGGACGTCCGGGACATCCCTGCCGGCGCCCGCCGGCAGGCAGAGGTCGTCGCCGGTGACGCCGTAGATTCGGTGGCAGCGCCAGTCGAGCTCCTCCTGCAGCGCGATCATCCGCTCGCGGATCGCACCGGCGCGGGTGCGGGCGTCGCGCAGGGCGTCGGCCGTCGGCTCGCCGCGGGCGGCGAGCACGGCGGGGAGGAGGTCGGCACGCTCCCGCGCCAGGGCGTCGAGGGCGCGGGCAAGGGTGAGCGGGCGTTCGGCGGGGACCGGGAATGGCAGCAGCTTCGTGCCGTCGTGCTCGTAGAAGTCCTCGAACGGAGCCGTTCGCTGACGCGCACCCCGCGAATCGACGCTGCTTCCCTTGTTGTGGCATACCTGCTTCAGCCAGAAGCAGGCGGTCGAGCTGTTCAGCAGGCCGACGAGCCCGAGATGATCGTCCTCGGTGGCGTCTGCCGGCAGCTTGATCACCGGCGCCGTGCGGTTGAAGACCTTCCCGCGACGGTCCAGCACGAAGTGGTTGTGCGTGGCGACGAATGGAAAGGCGATGGAGAACGGCGTCTGGAACCGATCGGGGTGGAATCTGGTGTAATCGAACCAGCGGAGGCCCTGCTCCTCCGGCGTATATCCATAATCCCGGCGTTGCCTGAGCGCCGTGCGGAACGTCCAGAAGTGAGCGGCGAGACGTTCAGGAATCGGTTCCAGGGGAGCGCCGGACATTCGGTCGTAGGGAAATACGGAACAGGACGTCGGTTCTATGGCGAAGTCACGGACGTTTTCCCCCCTCACGAGCGGTATGCAGAAGCCGTCGAGTGCGAGTGTCCGGGTGCTGGAAGGCGGAACGTAGAATACGTCGTCTTCACCGGTGTGAGTCATCCTGCCTATCTCGGACACCCGGTCGCCGAGCGTGGTTCCGCCAGCGGCGCCCGCAGCGCTCGCGCCGCCGAGTACCGCGCCAGCGCTGCCCGCTGCCGAGAGCATCGTTCCGCCCGCAACGCCGGCGCCTTCGGCAGGGAGCGGTCCTCGCCGCCTTCCGCCGGGCGTCGTCCCGCCCGCATCGCTGCGCCCCGCCTTGTCGATCAGCTCCTTCAACTCCGCCGCGCCGCCCCCGCCGAGGCTCCACGGATGCCGCGCGAACCGCGCCCGCGGCACGTCGGCGACGCTCACGAACGCGCTCTCCGACCCCGGCCGGTCGATCTGCGCGACGATCGCCGACCAGACGAGGCCCGCCGCCGGGTCGTCCGGCGTGGACGGCTCGCCGCGGACGCCCATCACCGTCCGCACGGTCCCCGCGACCGGCGGGCGCGGGCGCCCGAACAGGATCACCGTCGGCGTCCCGTGGCCGGGGACGTAGGCGCCGGAGGTGTCCACGACGTGGGTCAGGTCTCGGCGCGGCAGGACGCGCCCGATCAGCTTGCGGCCGAACTCCCGCTTCATGAACGAGTTGGCGGTGATCATGCCGACGAAGCCGGCCGGCTCCGCCGCGCCCGGCGGCGGCGCGAAGGCGAGGTCGAAGAAGCGCTCGGTGAACGGCGCGGCCAGCGAATACTTGCCGTGGCACGAGTCGAAGCGCTCGCGGTACGCCCGGTTGATCGCCGGATCCTTCGGCGTGACGTAGGGCGGGTTGCCGACCACCGCGTGGTAGCGCCGGCCGAGGATGGCGCGCAGCGCCGCGGCGTCCTCCGTGCGGTAGACGTGCGCCAGCGGGTCGTCGAAGACGGCCTCCGGCGCATCGGCCGCGACGGCCCCGTCCGCGTCCGGCGCGACGGTCATCCGCGCGTTGGCGTCGCCGGCGGCGGCGGGTCCGGCCGCGGCGGTCCCGGCCGCGTCCGGCGCGGGCGGCCCCGGCGCCGCTTCGAGGTAGCGCTTCCGCGCGCCCTCCAGGCCGGGGCGCGGGCCGTGCAGCAGGGCGTCGCCGGCGGCCACCCGGACGTCGAAGGCGGGCGCGTCGGAGAGCCGCTCCACCCCCGACGCCCCCAGCGCGGCGACCAGCAGCCGGAAGCGGGCGACGGCAACGGCGAACGGGTTCAGGTCTACGCCCGCGATCTGCGCCAGCACCCGGCGCGCCCGCTCGCGCGGGTTCGTCCCCGGCTCGTCCCGCGCCCACCGCGCGTCCAGCCGCCGGAAGGCGCCGAGCAGGAAGTGCCCCGACCCGCAGGCGGGGTCGATGAGGCGCACGGCGCGGAAGCCGAACTCCTCGACGGCGGGCGTCAGCGTGCGGTCGAGAATGAACTCTTCGACGAACGCGGGCGTCTGGAGCAGCGCGAACCGCTTGCGGGCCTCGTCGGAGAGGTCCTGGTAGAGGTCGCCGAGGAAGCGCGTGTCCCGCTCCGGGTCGGTGAAGTCGTGCGCAAGGCCGCCCGCGTCGGGGTCGATCCGCTGCCACCGCCCGAGCAGGCGCGCCGCCGCGTCGCCCGACGGACGCAGCGTCCGGCGCGCCGCGTCCGCGGACGGATCGAGCGTCCCGATCGGGTTGTGGCGGGGGTCGAACAGCGGCGCGGCGGCCGGGCCCGCGGCGACCTCCCGGAAGACGTGCAGCAGGTATTCGCGGTCGGTGTCGGTCGGATGCGCGCGGAAGTACAGGGTGTGCTCGTCGAGCGCCCGCCGGCGGCGGTCGCCGGGGCCGGAGAGGCGCGGCGGGTCGACGAGGCGGTTGTCTTCGAGGAAGCGGACGAAGACGCAGCCGAGCAGCCACGCGGCGGCGATCTGCGTCAGGCGCGCGTCGCGCCAGACCGCGTACGGCTGCGCGGTTCGCCCGGCCGCGTGCGCCGCGCCGTGCTCGTCGCGCAACGGTCGGTCGAGGTCCGGGTGCTCCTCGCACCGGACGCGCAGGTCGTCTTCGAGGTCCGCCCGCAGGCGCTTCAGGTCGGCGAGCAGGCGGCCGGCGTCGATCATGCGGCGGCGGGCGCGGGAGGGGCGACCGGCGCGGCCCCGCGCGGGCAAGTCCGGTCCTTCTCGAACGACATGGCGGCGGCGGGCGCGGACGGGGCGAACGCCGCGGGCAGGGACTCCGCTACGGCGGGGCGGCCCGGAGCGATGCCGGCGGCGGGGGCGAGCATGGCGATCACCGCGGCCGCGGACTCCACCGCGGCGGGGTGGAGCGGAGCGGTGCCGGCGGCGGGGGCGGGCATGGCGATCAACGTAGCCGCGGACTCCGCCGTGGCGGGATGGAGCGGAGCGGTGCCGGCGGGGGCGGCCATGGCACGGCTGAACGGATGGGGTGAAAATGGTGCGGGGCGGCGCTTCGGAGTACCAGGACCTCACCACCCACGGCGGCGGCCGGGCGCAGCGGTCTGAATCATCGGTGCGGTGCATTGAAGAACGAAGCCATTTCGATCTCGAACTTTGCCGAGAGCCGCCCGATCAGATGCCTGCTGATGCGCTTTGGAAAGGGTTGAACCTCAACAACGTCACCCTTCGTGAGCGTATAGCTCGGGAACGACCCGTCCTGGCTGCCTTCGGAAACGCACACGCCGTGAAACGCAGGTTGTTCAAGACCCGTTCGCGATCGACGTCCCCCGGGTGGTTGTCGCTTCGCGAGTCAATGGGCAACGTGGGCAGTCTCCGCCTGCTGCGCGATTGCGTACTTTATCCTCGCGAAGGGAATGTCGCTCACCCTCTGCGAGTCGACGAACTCGTGCACGGATACGGACGTGTAGAGCCATTCCTGCGCCTGGGGCTGAGACCGCACCAGGTTCGTCCAGTCGTCCATCGGTGCGGGTTTCAGCAATTTGCCCAGGTTGCCGAAGTAGTCGAAGTGAGCCTGAATCATCTTGCCCAGGCCCAGTTGGAACCGCTTGCGAACGTCGTCGGAGGATGTGCCACAGACAGCGTAGTCGACCTCGACTCCCTGAGCGACCCAACTCTCGTCACCATCCCGCGCGATCAGGACTTGAAGATCGATGATCCCAACCACCGCCAGCTCAGCCACCACAGACCTCCCCCCGCAAACCTGTCTCCTTGACGGCACGAACTCTCAGCGTACAGTCGGCGCGATCGTCGTGTCAACCACCCGGATGCGCTGCTCGCTGGCGCGGATTGCATGTGCCGGCGGCGGACCTCCGGGCGGCCAGCCACTCCCGCGGAACGCGCGCCCACTGCGCGGCGGGGAAGACCGGCACGGACCGGCCGTCGATCATCGGCCGCGCCTCCTGTTCGTCGTTCGGGGCCAGCAGCCAGACGTCGGGCGGGCCGCCCGCGCGGCCGGCGGCGTCGCGCAGGGGCGACCGGCTCGACCGCGGACTCCGCCGCGTCGGGGCGGCCCGGATCGATGTCGGCGATGAGGGCGGGCATGGCGATCACCGTAGCCGCCGCGGGGTCGCGTTCGCGAATGCAGCGGGAACACGGCTGCCCTGGGAAACTGCGTCGAAGCGTCGCCCCGCCGTCAGGAACCGAAGCGGGCGACGCGGGCCAGCAGCGCGGCCTCCGTCCCGCACTCGATGATCCAGTCGCCGACTTCCGCCAGCCGTTCCGGGTCCGCGACCTCCGCCAGCGCCGCGGCCAGCCGTTGCGCAGTGCCGGCGTCGAACTTCCGCGCCGCCAGACGGCACAGCAGCGCGCGTTCCTCCGAGCGGCCCTGCTCCAGGCCCTGTTCCAGGCCCTGTTCGCGGCCTTGCTCCAGGCCCTGTTCGCGGCCTTGCTCCAGGCCCTGTTCGCGGCCTTGCTCCAGGCCCTGTTCGCGGCCTTCCGCCACCCACTCCGCGGTCCACTCCCGAACCGTTTCTTCCAGCATCGTTCGCATCTCCTCCAGACGCGGCAGCGACCAGGGAAAACTGCGCCGAAATGTCGCCCCGCCGTCAGGAACCGAAGCGGGCGACGCGGGCCAGCAGCTCGGCCTCCGTCCCGCACTCGATGATCCAGTCGCCGACTTCCGCCAGCCGCTCCGGGTCCGCGACCTCCGCCAGCGCCGCGGCCAGCCGTTGCGCAGTGCCGGCGTCGAACTTCCGCGCCGCCAGACGGCACAGCAGCGCGCGTTCCTCCGAGCGGCCCTGCTCCAGGCCCTGTTCGCGGCCCTGCTCCAGGCCCTGTTCGCGGCCCTGCTCCAGGCCCTGTTCGCGGCCCTGCTCGCGGCCCTGCTCCAGGCCCTGTTCGCGGCCCTGCTCCAGGCCCTGTTCGCGGCCCTGTTCGCGGCCCTGCTCCAGGCCCTGTTCGCGGCCCTGCTCCAGGCCCTGCTCGCGGCCTTCCGCCACCCACTCCGCGGTCCACTCCCGAACCGTTTCTTCCAGCATCGTTCGCATCTCCTCCAGACGCGGCAGCGACTCCGGATCCATCCCGCGGAAACGCCGCGACCGCAGCACCTGCCCCACCCACGCCAGGAACGCACGCACCAACTCCGCGTCACCCGGCTCCCGCAGCAGACCGAGCAGCGTCTCCAGCAGCGCCGGCAGCCGCGCCCCGTCCCGGTTCGTCTCCAGCGCGATCAACGCCGACACCAGATTGCCGCGCGGCAGATCCGCGCTCCCCAAGCGCCCCTCGTCCAGCAGGAAGTACCGCTGCGACGGTTGGTACCGAGCCAGATCCGGACCTCCCGACGCGATCAGCTCCGACACGTCCGACGCCGCCGTCCACGGACGGCGACCGTTGTAGATCACGATCGGCAGCACCGGCGGCAGCGCCCCGTCGCCGCGCAACGCGCCGTCGGCGATCAGCTTCTGGTACAGCAGCGCCGTATACGCCAGCATGCGGACCGCCATCGCCCGGTCCACCGTCGCCTGGAACTCCAGCAGCAGCACCAGGTACAGCCACCGGTCGCCCTGGAAGCGGACGCGCCACACCAGGTCGCCGTGGCGCTGCCGCAGGTCGTCGCTGACGTAGTCGGGCGAGAGCGGGGTCAGCGAGGCGAAGTCGAGCGCGTCGCTCCAGTCGCGGGCGGCGAAGCCGCGCAGCAGGTCGCGGACCATGCGCGGCCGGGAGAACAGCAACTTGTAGGCGGGATCGTCCATGGTCCTGAACCACCATCATACCCGCCACGAGCCGCGGCCGCGGACTCCGCCGCGGCGAGGCGGAGCGGATCGACGCCGGCGACGGGGGCGGGCAGGTACGGCCTTTATCTTCGGTCACGACGACACAATGACCGGTGAGGGCGGTACGCGCGTCAAAATCGGCCAGCAACGCACGCGCTTGGCGTGATGACCACTGGCTCGTGAACGAAAGGCCGGTCAGTGATTGTACTCCGCCTCGCCCGCGCCTCCGGCGGACCTCCGGGCGGCCAGCCACTCCCGCGGAACGCGCGCCCATTGCGCGGCGGGGAAGACCGGCACGGGCCGGCCGTCGATCATCGGCCGCGCCTCCTGTTCGTCGTTCGGGGTCAGCAACCAGACGCCGGGCGGGCCGCCGCGCGGCCGGCGGCGTCGCGCAGGGCGACCGGCGCGACCGCGGACTCCGCCGCGTCGGGGCGGCCCGGATCGATGCCGGCGATGAGGGCGGGCATGGCGACCACCGTAGCCGCCGCCGCGGGGTCGCGTTCGCGAATGCGGCGGGGACACTGGCCCACGGGCTGCCCTGGGAAACTGCGTCGAAGCGTCGCCCCGCCATCAGGAACCTAAGCCGAAGTTTCGGGATCTATCGCGCGTAACTTCCTATCATTGAGTCAGTTACGGTTTTGAGGGGGTGTCGGTACTGTTTACAGTTGCGGCGTCACCCCCAAGAGCTGGAAGCAGCGCTCCTGCACGGGCGTGGGCCGTGTCTGGAGCGTGAAGGTGTCGCCGTCCCTGGCGTCGGCCCGCACGGTGTTGGCGGTCATCGTTCCGAGGTCGGCGAGGAGGGTGCTGAAACTGTGCACGGGCAGGTCGTCGTCGGTGCGTTTTGCGGCCGGCCTTGGCGTCGGCGGCCTGCGAGCGGCGCGCCGGCGCGACCACGGAGCGTTGTCTTTGCTCGGCCCCGTCCCGGTCATGGTCGTCGAACAGGATCGGGGCGAGCATGCACAGCAGGACGTGGGCCCGCACGCGGTCGGGGCGCCGATGATGGATGGGCCGCACCTTCAGGTCCACGGACTTGAGGCTGCGGAACGCGCGTTCGACGTTCGACAGGTCCTTGCAGGCGCGCACGGTCCGGGCGGCGTCGAACTGCTCCGGCTCGACGTTGGACCGGACGATGTAGATGCCGTCGAGGGCTTCCTCGGCAGCGATCTTCTCGTCGTCCCGCCGGAAGGTGAAGGTCTCATCGGTGATGGCGGTGATGAAGTGCCTGGCCATCTTGCGGCGATGGATCACTCTCCCGACGCGCAGGCCGATCTCGGCCGCCCCGCGCAGGGGGCGGTTCTCGCGGCCGGTCGCCGCCGCGATGGGGGCCAGGTCCTTCTCGGTGGCGGCCAGCAGTTCCTGCCGCTTGCGGCGCCGCCGGGCGGCGAGCAGGGAGTTGCGGCACACGATGAGCCGTTCGCCGGGGAAATCGTCGCTGGTGATTTCGGCCAGGTCCCGCTCGTCGAACAGGGAAGGCTTCACGGCGCCGGCCCGGAGCAGCTTGCGGATCATCGATGACGCGGGCGGTGATGAGGGCGAGGACGAGGTCGCGTGCGCGGCTGGCGCCGCGGGCGATGATGGTATGCAGTCCGAGTCGCTTGAGGGTGCCGAGGACGGCGGCGACATGGCCGTGGGGGAGGCTGCGCACGCAGGTGAAGGCTTCTTCGGGGGTGACGAGGCGGTCGCCGCGGAGGACGCGGCGGACGGCTTCGATGGCGGCGTCGGGGAGCTTGGAGAGGTTGGCGAGGGTGCGCTTCCTGCTGCGGCCCGCGTCGCGGCAGGACTCGCGGAGGAGGACGGCGGGCGGGGAATTGCGGTTGGGGACGACATCAACATACATGAATACCATTGATAGCAAGAAAACCATTCAACGCAAGTAAAAAAACGCATGTTGTTATATTACTTACATGGACACAAAATCGCACAGAATTACTATAAATCCTTTAAAATATACAAGTTAGGGGAAATTGCCGCTGAAACTTCGGCCTAAGCGGGCGACGCGGGCCAGCAGCTCGGCCTCCGTTCCGCACTCGATGATCCAGTCGCCGACTTCCGCCAGCCGCTCCGGGTCCGCGACCTCCGCCAGCGCCGCGGCCAGCCGTTGCGCAGTGCCGGCGTCGAACTTCCGCGCCGCCAGACGGCACAGCAGCGCGCGTTCCTCCGAGCGGCCCTGCTCCAGGCCCTGTTCGCGGCCCTGCTCCAGGCCCTGTTCGCGGCCCTGCTCCAGGCCCTGCTCGCGGCCCTGCTCCAGGCCCTGTTCGCGGCCCTGCTCCAGGCCCTGCTCCAGGCCCTGTTCGCGGCCCTGCTCCAGGCCCTGTTCGCGGCCCTGCTCCAGGCCCTGTTCGCGGCCTTCCGCCACCCACTCCGCGGTCCACTCCCGAACCGTTTCTTCCAGCATCGTTCGCATCTCCTCCAGACGCGGCAGCGACCAGGGAAACTGCGCCGAAATGTCGCCCCGCCGTCAGGAACCGAAGCGGGCGACGCGGGCCAGCAGCTCGGCCTCCGTCCCGCACTCGATGATCCAGTCGCCGACTTCCGCCAGCCGCTCCGGGTCCGCGACCTCCGCCAGCGCCGCGGCCAGCCGTTGTGCAGTGCCGGCGTCGAACTTCCGCGCCGCCAGACGGCACAGCAGCGCGCGTTCCTCCGAGCGGCCCTGCTCCAGGCCCTGTTCGCGGCCCTGTTCGCGGCCCTGCTCCAGGCCCTGTTCGCGGCCCTGTTCGCGGCCCTGTTCGCGGCCCTGCTCCAGGCCCTGTTCGCGGCCTTCCGCCACCCACTCCGCGGTCCACTCCCGAACCGTTTCTTCCAGCATCGTTCGCATCTCCTCCAGACGCGGCAGCGACTCCGGATCCATCCCGCGGAAACGCCGCGACCGCAGCACCTGCCCCACCCACGCCAGGAACGCACGCACCAACTCCGCGTCACCCGGCTCCCGCAGCAGACCGAGCAGCGTCTCCAGCAGCGCCGGCAGCCGCGCCCCGTCCCGGTTCGTCTCCAGCGCGATCAACGCCGACACCAGATTGCCGCGCGGCAGATCCGCGCTCCCCAACCGCCCCTCGTCCAGCAGGAAGTACCGCTGCGACGGTTGGTACCGAGCCAGATCCGGACCTCCCGACGCGATCAGCTCCGACACGTCCGACGCCGCCGTCCACGGACGGCGACCGTTGTAGATCACGATCGGCAGCACCGGCGGCAGCGCCCCGTCGCCGCGCAACGCGCCGTCGGCGATCAGCTTCTGGTACAGCAGCGCCGTATACGCCAGCATGCGGACCGCCATCGCCCGGTCCACCGTCGCCTGGAACTCCAGCAGCAGCACCAGGTACAGCCACCGGTCGCCCTGGAAGCGGACGCGCCACACCAGGTCGCCGTGGCGCTGCCGCAGGTCGTCGCTGACGTAGTCGGGCGAGAGCGGGGCCAGCGAGGCGAAGTCGAGCGCGTCGCTCCAGTCGCGGGCGGCGAAGCCGCGCAGCAGGTCGCGGACCATGCGCGGCCGGGAGAACAGCAACTTGTAGGCGGGATCGTCCATGGTCCTGAACCACCATCATACCCGCCACGGGCCGCGGCCGCGGACTCCGCCGCGGCGAGGCGGAGCGGATCGATGCCGGCGACAGGGGGCGGGCAGGGCGATCACCGTTCGACGATCGGATTCGCGGCAACGCGGCCGCCATCAGGTTCGCCGTGGCGCCCGCGGCCGGCGGCCGACCGTGAAGCTCCCCGGTGCTTCCCGTTGGGGATCGCCGGGTCTCCTGCTCGTTCGGCTGCGTACCGCACCGACGTACGGCCGCACCGATATACGATCGAGCGACCGGGGCGGTCTTCCTCCCGGCGCCGAACGGGAGTGCACCATGAGTGGAGAAACGGCGGAACAGGGACGCGGCAAGCGGCGGTCCGTGTCGTTGAAGCACCTGTACCTCGACCCGAACAACTTCCGGTTCGTCGACCATCCGGACTACCGCCCCGTCCCGCCGGAGCACGTCTTCGACGCCGACGTGCAGCGCCGCACGACCGGTTTCGTGCTCGGCCGCGGCCAGGAGCGCGTTCGAGACCTCGTCGCCAGCATCAAGGCGAACGGCTGGCTCGACATCGACCCCGTTCTGGTCCAGCGCACGGAAGCGGGACGGTTCCTCGTGGTCGAAGGGAACCGGCGCGTCGCGACGCTCAAGCACCTGCAGCGCCGGCACGAAGAGGACGCCATCGATCTCGGCAAGCTGGACGGCAAGGTGTTTTCCGCGTTGCCGGTCGTGCTCCACCAGGACGCGGGCGATCGCGATCGCCTGGTGATGATGGGCCTGCACCACATCTCGGGCAAGCAGCGCTGGCCCGCCGTCAACCGCGCGCTGGCGATGGAGCGGCTGCTTCCGCACTTCGACGGCGACGCGGACGCGGTCTGCCGGGCCCTCGGCGTGAGCAAGCGCGAGTTCAACCTGTCGGTGCGGACGCTGGCGCTGGTGGGCGCCTACCGCGCGAGCGACTACGGCGACCAGTTCCAGTCCGAGAAGTACAACCTGTTCCGCGAGGTCCTCAAGAACGAGGCGATGCGCGACTGGCTCGGCTGGGATCACGAGACGCGCGCCGCCTCCAATCGCTCCAACGTTGATCGACTGTTTTCGTGGATGTCGCGCGAAGCGGAACCGGACGAGGGAGAAGAAGACGGCCAGGACGTCGACGTTCGGTCAACGCCCGATCCCGTGATCACGACCGGCGGCCACGTGCGCGAGCTTGCCAAGCTCGTCGCGGATCCCCAAGCCGTCAAGAGTCTCGACGAAACCCGCAGTCTCCAGGCGGCGACGCTCTCCAGCGATCTCCTGGTCAAGAGCGAAATCGACGGCGCATTCAAGTCCTGCGACAGGGGCATCCAGAAGCTCGACGGGAAGGTCGGGGAACTGGACCCCGGCCAACTCGACCGGGTGGAGCAGCTCGTCGGCCGGCTCCAGGGCATCGCGCTGGCCCGCAAGCGGCGCCCGCCGGCCGCCGGACCGCGGCTGCCGTGGCAACCGTTCAACGAGATCACGCGGTCGCGGTTTTCCACCGTCCACGTCGAGCGCTACCGCGGCGTCGACGGCCTCGTCCTCGAAGCTCCGGGCCGCGTCAATCTGATCGTCGGCGTCAACAACGCGGGGAAGACGTCGCTGCTCGAAGCGATCTACCTGCTGGCCCACCAGAACGACGAGCGGGCGCTGCTGGACGCCATCCGCTGGCGCGGCCGGGTGGAGGGCGAGCCGGACCCGCAGTGGCTCGTCGAACAGCTTCCGCGGGCGGCCCGCATCAAGGGACGTTTCGATCAGGTCCCGGACGCCGTGGCGAGCGTGGAGTTCGACGTCGCCGACGAACCAGGACCGGACGTGGAAGACCAGACTTCCTTTTTTGCGAAGCTCGCCATCGAAGCCAGTTACGGGGAGCATGCGCAGAGCACGGACGTCGTCTTCTTCGGCGACCGTCCCCGGCGCACCAGTTTCCAAGGGCAGCACTGGCTGTGCCGTTCGGCGTTCACGAGCCCGTTCTCGGCCAACCGCCCCGATACGCTCGCGCGCTGCAACAAGGAGAGCCTCGAGGCGGGGACGAAGCAACGGATCATCGACTTCATCCGCGATCACGTCGATCCCGGAGTCCGCAACATCGAGCTGGGCGATCGGTTCAACCGGTTCCTGGTCCCTCACGATGATTTCGAGAAAGCACCTGACCTCGCCGTGTCCGGCGAAGGTATGCGGCGCGTGAAAGCACCTGACCTCGCCATGTTCGGCGAGGGCCTGCGGCGCGTGTTCGAGATCGGGCTGCTGTTCGCCGGCGTCCGGGGCGGCGTGCTGCTGATCGACGAGTTCGAGAACGCGATCCACACGGAGCTCCTCGTCGAGTTCACGCGCCTCGTGCAGGGCCTCGCCGCAGCACTCGGTGTGCAGGTCTTCCTGTCGACCCACAGCAAGGAAGCGATTGACGCCTTCCTTCTGAACGGACACGGGATCGAAGACGTCGTCGGCTACGCGCTCAACCGCACCGACGATGCCGCCCAGGTCCGGCGCTACGACGGCCGGAAGCTGCGCAGACTGCACGAGGCGGTCGACTTCGACCTGCGGAGCGTGCGATGAAGGCGGTGCTCGTGTTCTGCGAAGGCCGCCATGACGTCGCGTTCGCACGACGGAGCCTGGGCGCTCACGCCGGCTGCAAATGGGTCGGCAAGCCCGTCCGCGAGTTGCCCTCGCCGTTCGGCCGCGGCAGGGCGGCCAGAAAGGGCCTGATCGCCACGCGATACGAGCGGCACGCTCTCGAAGAACTCACGGTGCAGTCTGCCGCGGGCACGGTTCAAGGAGTCTCCGCTCAGTGCGGAGCTCGCCGGCTTCCTGGCAGGAGCCCCGTGGGGCAACGCATGAAGCGGCGGACGGAGCGGCGTAACGAGATGCGTGTCGATCGCGTCCGGCGGCGCGTGCCGCGTCACGGCGCCGCCTCGGGTGCGGCGGCGGCCCGGGCGGCGAGCCACGCCTTCGGGATGCGCGCCCATTGCGCGGCCGTGAAGACCGGCACGGGCCGGCCGTCGATCATCGGCCGCGTCTCCTGTTCGTCGTCCGCCGTCAGCAGCCAGACGCCGGGGGGACCGCCGTCCCGGCCGGCCGCGTCGCGCAACTCGTCGAGGAACGACATCCGCCCGTAGCGGGCCAGCAACCCCGCGTTCGTCAACAGCACCGTCCGCGGCGCCGCCGCCAGCGCCGACCGCACGCGCGGCAGCGCGCGGTGCTCGACGAGACGCACGAGGTTGGCCCAGTCCGCGCTGTCCCGGGGCTGCCGGTCGGCGCGCAGCACGACGTCCCAGTCGGCGCCGGCTTCGCGGGCGGCGGCCCGCATGTGGCGGATCAGCACCGCGTCGAAGCTCCGCACGTCGATGGCGAACGCCGACGCGAGGGCGCGCTCGGCGTCGAGGATGCGCCGCGGCGGCACGGTGAGGGCCAGGAACGCCTGATCGTCCAGGGCGCGCCGCAGCCGCTGGTCGAAGGCGTCGGCGTCGGTCCACGGCGAGCCGGTCTCGGCGGCCACGGAAGCGCCGTGGCTGATGCGCGAGTAACTGCTCGTCCGGGACGTGACGGTCACGAACTCGCGGAGCCGCGGAGCCGCGTAGGCGCCCTGCCCGCGGTGGGCGTCGGGGCTCCAGCGCAACCCGCTGCCCGCGTTCTCGAGCAGCGTGTCGAGCGCCGGCCGGCCCGGCAGGGGCGCCGCGTCGGGATAGCGGCCGGCCACGCGATCTCGGATGGCGTCGGGGGTCAGCAGACGGGCGCCCGCCAGGGCGCCGAGCGCCAGCTTGAGCGCCCGCTCCGCGTCCATGCCGCGGGGATAGAGCTCGAGCCGGCTGGAGAGCGCGGCGCGCCGCGACGCGGCGGCGGCGAGGGTCGGCAGCCGGCTCGCGGCCGGTCTGGTCACGCCGGCCGGCGCCCGCGCCGCCTGCAGCGCCTCGACGACCCGGGCCGGCGGGGGCAGCGGGTCGGCCTCCGCCAGTTCGTCGGCGGTCCGGCCCAGTCGTTCGGCGAAATCGGCCAGCCTCTGGCCGTCGATGCGCGGCTCGCCCGGCTCGCCGCTTCCGTCGCGGGCGATCAGCACGACCCCGTCGGCCCGGCCCGCCCGCCGCACGATCCAGCGCGGCGCGGCCAGGTGGCGCTCCACTTCGACCGCCGCGCGCACGCACGCGCCGGCGTGGCGCAATCGCAGCGGCGGTTGCTGCACGGAGCCGCGGCGGGCGAGGAGGGCGCCGGCCAGCTCGTGCGCCGTCATCACGTCGCCGTGGGCCTCGATAATCTCCACGACTTCGTGCCGGAGCGCGGTCAGCGCGGACGCCTTGACCCACCGCCGCCGCGCCCGCGCGAGGGCGTGGCTCACCGCCGCGGGAGCGACGCCGAGCGCCCGCGCCACGTCGCTCTGGCTCGGCCACGGGGCGCGCGCGGGCCGATCCCCTGCGACACCGTCACCGGGCGACGAGGGTCCGTCGCGCAGTCCGAGGAACACGGCCAGCAGCCCGGCGTCGCACTGCGAGCGGGCGGTGCGGCCGGCTGGCAGCAGTTGGCGCCGCAATGCGTCCACGCTCGCCCGGGCGGCCGACTCCGGGAGCTCGCCGGCGTCTTCGGCGGGCGCCGTCTTCGGAGATCGAGACGCTTCCGGGAACCGTTCCGCGAGCCGCCGCGCCAGATCCGTCAATTCCTTTCGCGTGCGGCTGCCGACGCCGCGCATCCGGTTCACCTGGATCAGGGGGAACCGCAGCAGGTCTTCCACGGTGCGGACGTTCATGCGCTCGACCGCGCTCAGGCCGCGCGCACTCAGTTCCAGCGTGCTCAGCAGGGTGTGGAGGGTCGCGTGGTCGAGGGCGACGGCGGGCTCGCGCTCGCCGGTATCGGTCGTCGCCTCGGGCCGGTCCGCCGCGAGGAAGAGCTGACGCCAGGCGCGAAGCATCTCCTGCGCGTTGTCGAAGCGCTCGCGATAGTCGCGCCGCAACGCCTTGCCGAAGAAACGGATCATCCCTTCGCGGGTCGCCGGCTCGAACGCGTCGGCGTCCAGCGCCGCCTCGCAGTCGAGCACCGCCGGTTCGCTTTGTCCGTCGCCCCACCGCGGCAGCGCGCCCGTCGACATCTGGTAGAGGGTGACGGCCGCCGCGAACCGTTCGGCATGGGTGTCCCAGCGCGGGGGCGTGCGCGTCTGGAGGAAGGGGTCGAGATAGTGGCGGGTGCCGGCCAGGACGTTCTCGGCGGGAATGCCGGCGAGCGAGAAATCGAAGAGAACGAGGTGCAACCGGCTGTCGAGCTTCGCCGCGCCCAGGTTCTCGGGCTTGATGTCGCGATGCGGAATCCCCTTCTGCTCCAGCCAGTCGACGGTGACGAGCAGGTCTTCGCCGAAGCGTTCGAGCAGTTCGAGGTGGAGACGCCCTTCCTCGCGCAGGCGGTCGGCGAGCGTAGCGTCTCCCGCCTTCGCCATCAGCAGCCCCACGCGGTCGCCGAACCGCAGCTCGTCGTGCAGCTCGACGACGTTCTGGTGCCGCAGGCCGCGCAGGGCCTTCGCCTCCGCTTCGAGGCGGTCGTTGCGGTCGGGCGACAGCGCGACCTTCAGCACGTGTTCGCATCCGTCGCGCTCGACGAGCAGCGCCAGCGCCGTCGAGCCCCGGCCCAGCCGGCGCTTGACGACGAGTCCGTGCGCGAGCGCATCGCGCGGGCGCGCGTCGAGGGGGTCCGCGCAGGGCCGCTCGTCGGGCCGCGTGACCTCCTCCTCGAAGCGTTCGAGCCCGTCCAGGAAATCGCCGACCGAGTCGAACCGGGTCGTGACCTCGGGGTGGGTGGCGTACCGAACGAGGTCTTGCAGGCTCTCGCCGGCGCCGTCGAGGACGGAGGAGATGCGGAGGCCCCGTTCGTTCTGCAGCCGTTCCGTCATCTCGACGAGGCTCGACGCGGGCGGGCCTCCCGTGAAGAGATGCCAGGTGATGGCGCCGAGCGAAAACACGTCGATCGGTTCGCCGGCGGTCCCCCGATCGGTGATCGCCTCGGGCGCGAGATAGACCAGGGCCGCGTCGTCGACGAGCGGTCCGAGACGGCTCGCCCCCGCGGTGACCGGTTCGGCCGCGCCGGTGTCGAGCGCCAGCCGCGCCGCCGTCTGCCAGTTGAACAGCCGGAGGCGCGGCCGCGGGGCGTCGGGGTCGACCACGAGCACGCTCTGCGGCGACAGGGCGCGATGGACGAGGCGCTTCGCGTGGGCGTGGCGAAGCGCCTCGGCGATCTGGCGCAGCAGGTGCAGGCGGGTGTCGATGTCGAGGTCGGCGGCCCGCTCGGCGAGCCAGTGGTCGAAGCGCCGGGAACCCTCGCGGTGCTCGAAGACCAGGGCCGGTCCCAGCTCGTGTTCCGTGTACGCCCGGGCCGCGAGAATGCCCTCGTGCCGCACGTCGCGCAATATCTGGTACTCGCGCCGGGCGGCGCGGCGCAGCCGGGTGCGCTCTTCGTCGGTGGCCGCGGCGGGGACGCCGTAGATCCGGATGCGCGCCTGCTCGCCTTCGATGGCCGCGTGGTGGGCGGTCCAGTCCTGGTAGCCCGGCCCCTCCAGGAGCAGCGCGTCGAGCCGGTAGTCGCCCACGCGCCGCGCACGCTGCGAGCGGCGAATGCCCGCCTCATGCATGGCGCGGGCCACGGCCTTGGCGACGGGGCGGTCGAGGCGCGCGCGGGGCGGTGTCCCCGCGCTCCAGCGGGTCAGCGCCGCGACGATGCCGGGCCGCTCGGCGCGGCCCGCGCCCGCGTCGCGAAGGTGCACGCGGTCGCGCAGGTTGTCCGCGACGCGGCAGTCGACGTCGGGATGCGACAGGAAGACGTGGGCTTCGAGGAAGGGGGCGCGCGCCTTCTGCCGGAGGGCCGGCTGGCGCCGCAGCAGCGAAACCAGTTTCTTCGCCTTGCGGTTCGCGAGGAGCAACGGGTTGTCGGTGGTGCGGGCGCGGCCGTCGCGGCGCCACGTCCAGGCGCCCGCGTCGCCCTCCACGACCCCGGGGTCGCTCTTGATCTCGACGAGGTAGAACCCCTTGGAAGTCAGGACGAGCAGGTCGACTTCGTTGATCGACCCGTCCTCGGCGATGAACTCGAAGTTGGACCAGGCGCGGCAGGGTTCGTGATCGGGCAGCCGCTCGCGCACGAACTCCAGCGCTTCCCGTTCCCAGGGGAACTCGGAGGCGGTGACGGCGCACCAGCGAGGCGACGTGGCATCCATGACGCGGTGTGCCGGGGCGCCGGGGGATCGACGGGCGGCGCCGGGCGGGGCGGAATTGTACCGGATTCGGCGGCCGCGCCCGCCGCGCGGGGCCGGGCGGGCGGGGCGGCCACCCGGCGGGCGGACGGGCGGCGGCGGGGCGGGGCCGGTGAAGGCGCGAGCTGGATTCAGTACACGCGGAGGGGCGGCGCGCCGGCTTCGGCGAGGCCGGCGCGGCGGGCCTCGCGGTCGAGCGTCTCCAGCGCCGCCCGGCCGGTGTCGCCGAGGTCGGTGGTCCAGTCGTTCACGTAGAGGTCGACGTGCTGCCGCAGCACGTCGTCGCCGAGCTCCTGCGCGTAGCGGCGCATGGTGGGGAGCGTCTCCGCGCGGTGGGTCCGGGCATGGGCGAGCGAGTCGCGGATCACCGCGGCGGCGGCGCGGATGGTCTCGGGGCCGAGCGCGTGGCGCGCCAGGATGCCGCCGAGCGGCAGGGGGGCCGCGGTGGCCCGTTCCCAGACCGCGCCGAGGTCTTCGACGAGGGCGAGTCCCCGCGCGCGCCACGTGAAACGGCCCTCGTGGATGCACACGCCGAAGTCGGCGGCGCCGGCCTCGAGGGCGGGCATGACGTCGGAGAACACCACGTGCTCGACCGCGCCCTCGCCCGCGTGGAACAGCGCGTAGAGCAGCGCGGCGGTGGTGTGCGCGCCCGGGCACAGCACGCGCGCGGGCCGGGGTCCGCGGCCGGGCCGGGGGACGGGGTCGCGGGGATGGGCGCCGGGCCGCGCCGCCAGCAGCAGCGGACCGACGCCGAAGCCGAGGGCGGCGCCGACCGGCAGCACCCCCAGCGTGCTCCCCAGCCGGAGCGCGGCGTGGAAGCTGGCCTTCGCCACGTCGAAGTCGCCTGCGAACAGCCGCCGGTTCAGTTCTTCGACGTCGAGCAGCTCGATGCGGAAGTCGAGGCCGCGCGGGTCCACCTTCCGCTCCAGGATGCCGTGGAAGGCGAACGTGTCGTTCGGGCAGGTGGAGATGCCCAGGTGGATGGGCGTCACGCCGGACGTTCTCCGTCCGCCGGACGTTCCCTGTCCGCCTGACGTTCTCCGTCCGCCGGGGCCCCGCGGCGTTCGCCGGCGCCCTTCGGGCGCGGTGCGGCGCGGGGTTCCGCCGCGGGCGGCCAGGCGGGCCGGTCGAGCAGGTCGGCGGCGACGGTCCAGGCGGCGTCGAGCGCCTCGGGGATCCGCCAGCGCTCGAAGCGCCGGTCGCCGACCGCGTTCGAGATGCCGCGGACGATGGCCGCGGGCACCTCCGCGAGGCGGCACGCCAGCGCCACCCCGAAGCCTTCCATGTCTTCGGCCGCCGCGCCGGGGAACTGTTCCCGCCGCTCGCCGGCTTCGGCCTCGGTCGCCGCCGCCGCGCACACGGTCAGGAGCGGGCCCGCCGCGGGGGGGGCGGGACACGCGAGGGCGAGCGCGTCGGGTGCGTCCGCCCCGTCCGCGCCGCGCCGCGGCCAGTGGCGGTAGCCGAGGGCGGGAGCCGGCACGAACGGGGCCGTGCCCACCCCGACCCCGTGCATCACGACCGACGGAAAGACGGCGGCCGTGCCGACCGGAAGCCCCTCGGGGTCGAACGTGCCGGCGATGCCGACGAGGACGACCCGCCGGGGCTCGTGGGCGGCGATGGCGTCGCGGGCCCGCGCCGCCGCCGCCACCGGGCCGAAGCCGCACAGCGCGCAGGGCGCGTCGACGCCGAAGTCCCGCCGCCGCGCGAGGTGGCGGCGCTCGGTCTCGGTGGGCACCAGCACGAGGGTGCGGGGAGCCCGCATCACCCCTTGGTCTCGCGCCGGGCCACCCCGGTCGCCCGCGCCGCCTCGGCCACCGCCTTCGCCACCGCCTCGACCACCGCCTTGTTGAAGACGCTGGGGATGATGTAGTCCTCGTGCAGCTCGTCGGCGGGGATGACCCCGGCGATGGCGTTGGCGGCGGCGTGCTTCATGGCCTCGTTGATCACCGTCGCGCGCGCGTCGAGGGCGCCCCGGAACACGCCCGGGAACGCCAGCACGTTGTTGATCTGGTTCGGATAGTCGGAGCGGCCGGTGGCCATGATGCGGACGTGGCCCGCCGCGTCCTCGGGCATGATCTCCGGGGTCGGGTTGGCCATCGCGAAGACCACCGCGTCGCGGTTCATCTTCTTCAGCATGGGGACCGTCAGGACCCCCGGGCCGGACAACCCCACGAAGACGTCGGCGCCCTCGATGACGTCGGCCAGCCCGCCGCGCTCGTCGCCGGGGTTCGTGTGGTCGGCGTACCACTGCTTCATGAAGTTCATGTTCTCGGTGCGGCCCCGGTGGATGGCGCCGCTCCGGTCGCAGCCGATGATGTTCCTCACGCCGTAGCTCATGAAGATCCGGCTGACCGCGACCCCCGACGCGCCGACCCCGTTGAAGACGACCTTCAGGTCGCCCGGCTCCTTCCTGACGAGCCGCAGGGCGTTGATGAGGGGCGCCAGGGTGACGATGGCGGTCCCGTGCTGGTCGTCGTGGAACACCGGGACGTCGAGGCGTTCCTGCAGCCGCTCCTCGATCCGGAAGCACCGGGGGGCGGCGATGTCCTCGAGGTTGATGCCGCCGAAGGCGGTGGCGAGGTGGCTCACGGTGTCGACGATGGCGTCGGTGTCGGTGGTGTCGAGCGCCAGAGGGAAGGCGTCGACCCCCGCGAACTCCTTGAAGAGGGCGCACTTGCCCTCCATGACGGGCATGGCGGCGGCGGGGCCGATGTCGCCGAGCCCGAGGACCGCGGTGCCGTCGGTGACGACCGCGACGGTGTTCTTCTTGATGGTCAGCGCGTAGGCGTCCTCGGGGCGGTGGTGGATCGCCATGCACACCCGGGCGACCCCGGGGGTGTAGACCATGGACAGGTCGTCGCGGGTGCGGATGGGCGCGCGGCTCACCGTCTCGATCTTGCCGCCGAGGTGCAGGAGGAACGTCCGGTCCGAGTGGTGCAGCAGGGTGAAGTCGTCGAGCGCGCGGATGCCGGCGACGAGGGCGGTGGCGTGGTCGTCGTCGCGGCAGTTGATGGTCAGGTCGCGCACCATCATCCCGTCGCTGATGGAGACGAGGTCGACCGCGCCGATGTCGCCGCCGAGCCGGCCGATCTCGGAAGCGAGTTTCCCCAGCATGCCGCTGTCGTTCCTGAACTGCACGCGGACGGTCAGGCTGTTGCTGACGTTCGTGGTTTCGGCCATGACGCTGAAGGTCCTCCGGCAACGAGTCTCGTGACGTCCGGTTCCCGGCCGCGGCCCCGGGACTTCGCCGCGGGTCCCCAAGTGTATCGCGGGCCGCGCCGGCCGGCGCCTCGCGGACGCCGGGGCCGCCGCCGGCGCATCGGGACGCCGCGCGGGCCGCGCCGGCCGGCGCCTCTACGCCCGGAGGTCGTAGCACGCCAGGCGGGGCGCGGCGCCGGTCAGCAGATCGCGCGTGTTCTGGACGTAGTAGAGCAGGCCGCGGCTCAGCACCGGCAGCGTCCACGACTCCCGGGCGCCGGCCAGCCAGGCGCGGGACACCTCACGGTAGCCGTCGGGGGTGAGGTCGAGCCACAGCAGGTGTCCGAGCTCGCCGAGGGCGAGGAAGTGGCCGTCGACCGCGAGCAGCGACCCCCGCGCCGTGCCGAGGCGGACCCGGCGCTCCCGCCCCCCCTGCCGGAAGGTCTCGGTCCACCGCGGCGCTTCCCGCCAGACCACGCGCCCGGTCGCCGCCTCGACGCAGGCGAGCGACGCGTCGCCCTGGTTGCGGCCGTCGAAACCGTACAGGTGGCCGCCGCGGTGGACGGCGGTGTTGAAGTGCAGGGCGAAGTCGCGGGTCGTCCAGACGACCTCGTGGGTGAAGTCGGGCAGGACCCGGACGAGGGCGCCGCCGGTGCGGTAGCTGGCGGAGACGAAGACCTGGTCGTCGAACACCACCGGACACGAGGCGTTGACCGACTCGTAGGTCCGGCTGCGGAACGGGAACGCGAAGTCCACCGCGCCGTCCGCCGGGTCGATCGACAGCAGGCCCCCGGTGGGCGGCGACGATTCGCCGCCCGCGAACACGAAGACGCGGCGCCGGCCGCGCACGACGGCGGGCACCGGCGAGGCGTAGCTGGGCCCCCAGTCGCCGGCCCGCCACCGCTCGCGGCCGGTCGCGGCGTCGAAGGCGACCACGCAGGCGCCCCGCGGCGCGCCGACGTTGACGATGACGCGGCCGTCGTCGGCCAGGGGCGTCGACGAGGCGCCGAAGAAGTCCTGGCCCACCCCGTAATCGGCCCGCAGATCGCGGCTCCAGAGCCCGCGGCCGGTGGCCAGCTCGAAAGCGTGCAGGCGGCTCTCGGCCCCGAGGGTGAACACGCGGCCGTCCGCGGCGACCGGGCTCGATCGCGGGCCGTCGTTGTAGCCGTAGCGGTCGCGGTAGCGGGTCGGGTAGCGGAAGTCCCACTCGAGGGCGCCGGTCTCGGGGTGGCGGCACTCGACCACCTCGTGGTCCCCCACCCGGTGGAAGAACACCAGCCGGCCGCCCGCGACGGCCGGCGAAGCATAGCCGGCGCCCTTCTCCATCTCCCACACCAGCGGCGGGGGCAGCGACCGGCTGAGCCGGGTCTCGGTGGACACCGCGTTGTGCGTGGGGCCGAGGAACGAGGCCCAGTCGTGGGTGACGGCGTCGGGCGACAACGGACGCGGCGGGTTCCGCACCACCGCCTGCGCGGCGGCCGGCCCCGCCGGGACCGCCCCGCCGGCAAGCGCCTGCAGCAGGGTCCGGCGCGACACGACCTTCATGGCCGGTGATCCTATCAGCCCGCGGCGGAATCCCGCGTCGCACTGCGCCGAAGGGCGACCGCGAGGGCGCCGGCGGACAGGGAACGCCGGCCTGACGATTCGGGCACGTTACACCTGCGAACGACGCGGTCAGGCCGGATGCGTCGCCGCCCGCAATGCCGCGGGGTGTCGGCGCGACCCGCCGGCCGGGGGCGCGGCGCACGGGAACGGCCGCCGAAGGAGACCGGCAAGCTATAATTCCGGGGAACCACGTCGTGGCGCAACGCCGGCGCGGGTGGAAGGAGAGGACGGACGTGGCGGACACCGGGCCGAAGAGTGCGGTCGAGCTGGCGCTGGAACGTCTCCGGCGGCAGGATGCGGAGGCGGGCGGCGCCGCGGCGGGCGGCGCCCTGACCGACGGCCAGAAGCAGGCCATCGCGGCCGCCCGCCGCGACTACGAGGCGAAGGTCGCCGAGGCGGAGATACTGATGCGGTCGAAGCTCGCGGCCGCCTTCGATCCGGAGGGCCGGCAGGAGATCGAGGCCAACCACCGCCGCGACCTCGCGCAATTCGCGTCGTCGCGCGACCGGAAGATCGCCGCGGTCCGGAAGGGCGACCGGCCGTGACGAGGGCCGTCGTCGCCGCCCTCACCCTCGTCAACTTCCTGCTGCTCGTTCCCGGCGTGATCCTGCCCGTCTACAGCGTCGCCATCACCACCGAGGTCGAGGCGGCCATCATCCCCGATCCGGTGGAGGTCACCGTCTACGAGCAGACGCGGTCGATTCTCGGCACCGTGCGCGAGCTGTGGGGCTCGGCCGACTACCTGGTCTCGTTCCTCATCCTGCTGTTCAGCGTGCTGGTGCCGGTGACGAAGGCGGGCATGCTGCTGGCGTCGGTCTACGCGGCCCGCGACGCGGTCAGGAGGCGGCTGGTGGTCGCCGTCGACGTCATCGGGAAGTGGTCGATGGCCGACGTGTTCGTGGTCGCGGTCTTCCTCGCGTTCCTGGCCACCCGCGACCAGGCCCAGGCGAACAGCTTCAGCGTGCCGGTGCTGCTGCGGCAGGTCGACGTGGACATGCGGACCCGACTCGTCTCCGGGCTCGGGCCGGGCTTCTACTGCTTCCTCGCCTACTGCCTGTTCTCGGTCGCCTGGACCCAGGTCCTGAAGTACCGCCGCGCCCCCTGACCGCCCGTGGCGAACGCCCCGCCGCATTGCGGGCGGGGCGGCGTTCCGCGCCCTCCTCACGCCTTCGTCAGGCGGGCGCTCTCTGTCCGCCGGACGATTCCGTCCGCCGGCGCCCTTCGGGCGCGGGCGGCGCGGGGGTTCCACCACGGGACCGGCCCGCCGGCGGCCGCGGGGGTGATACCATCCCGTCGCATTCGCCCCGCGCCGTTTTTCGCAGTCCGGCCGGTGCGCCGCGGGCCGTCGCCGCGGCCGGCCGGAGAAGGAGAGCCGCATGACGTTCCGCCGCTTCGCCGTCGCCGCCGGCATCGCGTTCGCGCTGTCCGGTCCCCTCCCCGCGTCCGCGCAGGACGACCCCGTCGTGGTGATGGAGACCAGCCTGGGCGTCATCACCATCGAGCTCGCGCCCGCCGAGGCGCCCATCAGCGTCGACAACTTCCTGCAGTACGTGGACGCCGGGCACTACGACGGCACCATCTTCCACCGCGTCATCCAGGGGTTCATGATCCAGGGCGGCGCCTACTCGACGGAGATGCGCACCAGGCCGACCCGCGACCCGATCGAGAACGAGGCGGAGAACGGGCTGCTGAACGACCGATACACGATCGCCATGGCGCGGACCAGCGAGATCCACAGCGCGACCGATCAGTTCTTCATCAATACCGTCGACAACAACTTCCTCAACCACGGCGTGCGCGACTTCGGGTACGCGGTGTTCGGACGGGTCATCGACGGCGCCGACGTCGTGGACCGCATCGCCGCCGTGCCGGTGACCAACAGCCTGCCGGACGAGGTGGTGGTGATCCAGTCCGTCCGGCGGCGCTAGCCCCGGAGCCGTCCGGCCGTTCGTCGGCGTCGTTCCCGACCGCGCACCCCGCGCCGTCGGCGCGTCTCACCCGTGCTCGACCGGCGTCCCGAAACGGCGCATCCGGCCGCCGAATGCGCCGCGCCGTCTCAACGTCCGGGGTCGAACGGCCGAAAGACAGAGAGCTCCGGCGGCGCCTTCCGGACGGCATCCGCTGCTTGCGGTCACGAGGGAACCCGAATCATGGACGACAGGACAGGCGGAATCGGGCGGCGGAGGAAGGGGTGGCGGCGGGCGGCGGCCGGGCTGGCGCTGCTGTCGCTGGCGGCGGCGCCGCTTCGCGCGCTGACGCTCGCGGAGGCTTTCGCGGAGGCGCTCCGGACCAATCCGAACGTGGGCGCGGCCCGCGAGGCCGCGCGTTCCGCCCACGAGGGCGTCCCTCTCGCCCGCGCGGTCTGGATGCCCGCCGTGCAGGCCGACACGCGGGCGAGCCTCACCCGCATCGGGAGCGCCCTCGACTTCACCGACTTCAGCGCGTCCCCTCTGGTGACCAGCCAGCGGATCCTCACGCTGTCGGCGACGCAGAACCTCTATCACAGCGGCCGCAACGGCGCGCTGCTCCGCCGCGCCGACCAGGAGGTCCTGCAGGCCCACGCCGCCGTCGAGGACGTGGAGCAGGTCGTGCTTCTGCGCGTCGCCACCGTCTACCTCGACGTGCTGCGCGCCGAACGCACGGCCGAGCTGCGCCGGGCGGCGCTCGGTGCGTTCGAGGCGCGCGTCCGCGAGAACGAGGCCCAGTTCGAGGTCGGCGACCGTACCGCCGCCGACGTCGCCCAGGCCCTTGCGGAACGGGACGTGGCGATCGCCGAGGTGGCGGCGGCGGAGGCGGATCTCGAAACGCAGCGGTCCCTGTTCGCGATGCTGGTCGGGGTCCGCCCGCACGGTCTGGTGGCGCCGGACGAGCCGGCCGGCCTGCCGGGCAGCCTGGCGGAGGCGATTCGCATGGCCGAGGGCGGCCGGCCGGCCGTGCGCGCCGCCGACCACGCCGTGCGCGCCGCCGGCCACGCCGCGCGCGCGGTCACCGGCGAGCTCGGACCGCGGGTCGATCTGCGGGGGACGATCACGAGGACCCTGGGCCAGGGGCAGCTCTCCTTCCTGCCGAACAGCACCGACATGACCCTGGGCGTCCAGGTGACCATGCCGATCTATCAGGCCGGGGCCGTGGGCGCGCGCCTCCGGCAGGCGCACCGCGTGCAGGAGCGGGCCCGCAGCGAGCAGGAGGCCGCCGCGCGGGAGGCGGCGCAACGGGCGACCGCCGCCTGGCTCGCCCTGCACTCGGCCCGGGAGCGGCTCGCCGCGCTCCGGACCGCGGTCGACGCATCGCGTACGGCGCTGACCGGCATCCAGCGCGAGGCCGACATCGGCGAACGGACGACGCGGGAGGTGCTCGACGCCGAACGGAACCTCGTCTCGCGTCAGGTCGCCGCGCTCGGCGCGGAGCGCGACGCCGTCGTCGGCGCCTACCGCCTGCTGGAGGCGGTCGGGGGGCTGACCGCGCGCGCGCTGGGAATCGCGGGCCTGCCGGATCTCGACCAGGAGGCTCTCGACGCCCGCTGGCGCCTTTCGCACGGCTTTCTCTCGCGCGGCGGCGGCAAGTAGTAGGCGGTGAAGCGCCGCCTCGGGGTATTACCGGGTCCTGGCGCGGGTTGCGCGGCGTCCGCGGGGGGAGTATAATGAGCCGCTTTCCGGGTGGGGAAGCGCGGCGTGGAACGGCGCGGACACCGGCAGGGTTGGTTGGGCGGCGCGAGGCCGCGGCGGCGTTCTCCGGCCGGCGTGCAGTGACGAATAGAGAAGCGAGACGAGAGAATGACAGACAAGACGAACGCGACGGACGAAGTACTGGAGGGGCTGACCCGCGATCGCCTCGAACGCAACCAGCGGGTGTACGCCGACGTGGTGGCCAAGTACTACGGCGACCCCGATTTCAAGGCGGCGGTGGACGCGGACCCGACCGCGGTGCTCAAGGCCGAGGGGATCGACGTCCCGGCGGGCGCCTCCGTCAAGCTGCTGTTCAACACCGAAAATCTGCTGCACATCGTGCTGCCGGCGGTCAAGTCCGGGGACTGACCCGGGCGGGCGCGCCGGCGGCGGCCTGACGGCGCGCCCGAACCGTATCGGCTGTACGGCCCGCCGCACGCCGGGCTTTGCGGGTGACGTGTCCCCCCGAAGGGCGGAAAAGGCGGACACCGGCCCGTCGTTGAACGGCCCTCCTTTGCATTGTCAGGCGGGCGTTTCTGTCCGCTTGCGCACTACGTCGCTGACGCCCCTCGGGCGGGGGGCGCCGCCACGGGCGGTTACAGCCCGAACGTCTCCCGCAACAGCGGCGCCACCAGGGTGATCGGCGTCTGGCTCTGAATCTTGACCTCGATGCGCGCCAGCGTGCCGTCCGTGAGCACCTCGCCCGAGGCTTTGGGCGAAGTCCAGGCAAAGCCGCTGGCGGTCGCCGGATCGGGCACGAGCAGCACCCGGCCGGCATAGGGGGGCCCGCTCTCCGAGAACGTCTGCGCGAGGGCGCGGTTCTGCAGCACCGCGACCATGCCTTCGACGCTGGCCGGGAACTCGGAGATGTTCTCGACCCGGCCCCGCACGTAGCCGTACTCCTCGGCCCGCACCGTGGACGGGGAGACGAGCACTTCCATGCCCGTTTCGACCTTGCGGCCGTCGGCCGGCGGCACGTAGATGAGCACGCCGAGGTTCTCCGCCCCCGACTGGATGCTGAGCGCCGGCTGCCCCGCCTGGATCACGGCGCCGAGCTGCGTCTTGATCTCGGTGACGCGGCCGGAGACCGGGGCCGTCACCTGCCGGGTGTCGAGCAGCACCCCGAGCTCGTTGACCTGGCGTTCGGCCGCGAGCAGGCGGGCCTCCGCTTCGCCGATGCGGGTGTTGTTCCGGTTGCGGCGCTGGAGCTCGGTCGATTCCAGGTTGTCGCGCTCGCTCAGCACGCCGAACAGGTCGCGCTGGGCCTGATCGAAGGCCGCCTGGCTGCGCTCCACGGTCACGCGCGTGACGACGCGGTCGGCGAAGAGCTGCCGGTGGTTCTCCAGGCGCTGCCGGGCGGTCTCGACCGCCTCGCGGCTGCTGCGCTCCAGGTCGGCGAGGCGCTCGCGCTGCCGGGCGAGGTTGCCCTCGATGAGCGCGTTCTCCTCGGCCACCGCCGCGCGGGTGTCGGCGAGCCCCGCCCGGCGCTCCTCCACCAGCGCCAGCGCGCCGGCATGGCGCTCGGCGACTTCCAGGTTGGCGATTTGCGCGACGACCGCCCCCTCTTCGACCTCGTCGCCCACGGCGGGCACGATCCGGGCCACCGTGCCCGGCCCGCCCGCCACCGCGTCGACGACCGTGCCGCCCTGGCTCAGCAGAATCCCGTTCGCATGCACGTAGGTCGCCACTTCGCCCACGAAGGCCCAGACGACCACCGCGGCGGCGATCGCCGTCAGCGTCCCGAACGCCAGCCAGTCGCGGGGAGCCGTCACGAACAGCGCGCGATCGAGATGCTCCGGGGTGGAGAGCCGGTCCAGGGCCGATTGCCGGAACGGTGTATTGGCCATGCGGATATCCTACACTCGTCTCGCCCCGCGCGCCGCCGCCGGAAGAAGCGGCCGGGCGGCGGTCACGCGAGGGCGCGCGCCGCCTCCCGTCAGCTGAAGCACAAGGCGCAACTGACCAGGGTGGACGCGCACTTGCTGAACGGGCGGGTGCCGCCGGCGACCGCCTCGAGCTGGGCGTCGGCCAGCACGCTGTTCGGGTCGGGCGGCATGACGAGGTTGAAGGTCTCCGCCGTGTTCGCAACGATCCGCACGTCGTGCTTCGGCGGCATGCTGATGCCGTGCTCGGACAGCACGGCGTGGGGTTCCGTCTCCGCCCGTGCGCGCAGTTCCGGACTTCCCTCGTACTTCCGGGCGAAGTCGACGAGCAGCTGCAGCTCGCCGGACGTCCCGAGGGTGTCGGTGGCTTTCATCATTGCTGACCTCCTGGGATAATAGGGACAGGCACAGTATACCACCGCCGCGGGGGGCCGGGCAAATCCGGCGGCGGAGGGCCTGGAGGCCGGGAACGACGCCGTAATCGACGACCCCTGACCGCGCCGCCGAGCGCTCGTCTTCGCGAATCCGACGTGCCCCCGCCTCGCACGCCGCCCTCGACTTGACAGTCGGCGGCGGACTTGTTATGGTTCATCAGGTTGGTTAGAGCCGAGCGTCATGCATATGGCTTCTGGCCGAAGAGGTACTTGCACGAGCAGGAGGTTGGAAAATGACCGAAATCAGCGAAGGCATGATCGATTCGGGCACCACGGAGCGGATCGCCGCATTCGCGCAGAACTGGCGCGACGATCCGGCTCTGCGTTCGCGGGCGGCGTCGGAGCCGCGCGCCGTGCTGACCGAGCACGGCATCCATGCGCCGGAGGGTCGCGAACTGCGGATCGCGGCGAACACGGCGGACACCTTCCACGTGGTCCTGCCTCCCGATCCGAACAGCGCGCTGGCCGATGTCCAGCTCGAGGCGGTCGCCGGCGGAAGCAGCACCGCACAGCGCACCGTCCAATCGTTCAAGTCCGCGAGCACCATCCTCAGCTGCTTCGCCTGCGCCAGCTGAGCCGGTGATTCCCGAAGGCCGGGGGCGGGCGCCCGCCCTCCCCCGACCTTCGCGCCGCACCCTTCAGCCCGTGGTGGAACCCCTCGTCGCACCGGGAATGCAACGGGGAACTTCACCACGGGCCGTCATTGTACGCGGACCGGCCCGGCGGCGGGGCGGGCGCGCCGGGCAGCGGGCGGCGTGAGCTAATGGAACGCGGGGAAGTCGACGCCGTCATCGCCCGTGCCGCGCCGCCGCCCGAGCGCGCCGACGCGCGCGTCTTCGAGCCGGTCGAGACCGCGGCGGACGCGCTGGCGCGGCGCCGGGAACGGCTGGCGGAGGCCTTCGGGTCGCGCGCGGCGCTGGACGCCCACGCCGAGTCGATCGGGCTGACCCCGGACGCCTGGCTCGACCGTTTCCGCGACGTGCGGCTCGCCGGCCCCGACCCGGACTGGGCGCGCGCGTTCCGCGCCATCCTCGAAAGACTGACGGACGGCCCCCGGCCGTTCGACGAAGTGCGGCGGTGGGCCCGCGCCGACGTGGAGGCGGCGTGGCCCGACGGGTTGCCCCACGGCCCGGAGGCGCTCGACGGGCCGCTCGACTGGCTGACCGGCCGCCTGCGCGACGCGCTCCAGCCGACGTTCTTCGTGGAGAAACGGCTGAGCGCGTCGTCGTCCTGGGCGGCGCGTCTGCGCCGCGCCCCGGCCCTCGCCTTCGCGCTCGGCCGCATCGCCGCCGACTGGCGCGCCGACCTCGTCCGGACCCTCCGCCGCGCCGCGGCGGACCGGGCGCTGCTGACGCGCCGCGTCTTCGGGGACCGGGACCCGGGGATGCTGACGGCCGTCGAGGCGGGGCTCGGCGACCCCCACGCCGGCGGGCAGTCGGTCGCGATACTCCGTTTCGAGCGCGGCGCCGCCGTCTACAAACCGAAGGACCTGCGGGTCGCCACCGCGGTCGGCGACGTGGCCCGCGACCTCGGCGGCGGACTCGCGCCCCCGGATCCGATCACGCGGGACGGCTACGCCTGGGAGCCGGTGCGCGCGCCGCGGCCGATCGCCGCGGCCGGCGAAGCCGACGCCTTCTTCGGAGCGCTGGGGGGCTGGCTGGCGCTTCTGGAAGCCCTCAGCGGCAACGACTTCTGGCTGGACAACCTGATCGCCGACGGCGCGACGCCGCGGTTCATCGATTTCGAGACCGCCGTGCAACCGCCGCTGGACTGGCCGGACGGGCTCCGCCCGCTCGCCCCGGAGCCGGCCGCGGCCGTCCGGGCGAACCCGCTCGGCGCCCGCATCCTGCCGTCCCCGATGCCGACCCGCGACGGCGAAGACCCGGCCGACATCGGCTGTCTGGCGCGTCCCGGCCTGCGCCCGACGCCGCTGGCCGACCCCGAGGGCGGCGGCGGTCTGCTCTCGTGGCGGGCGGACGGCTTCGCCGCGCGCTACGCGGACGGGACGCCGGCCGACGCGGCGGACCACTTCGACGCGTTCGAGGCGGGCTACCTGCGGGTGGCCCGCGCGCTGGCCGAACCGGAGCGGCAGGCGCGCGTCGTCGACCGGCTGCGGCGGGTGGCCGACGCGCGGGTCCGGATCATCCGCATCGACACCTTCACCTGCTACCGGGCGATCCGGCAGTCGTGCCTGCCGCGCCATCTGTCCGACGGCGTCTGGCGCGAGGCCGCGCTGCACGCCGCGCTCGGGGGCCGGGGCGACGTGGCCGGCCCGCTCCGCGAGGCGGCCGTGCGCGACCTGCGGCGCTTCGACGTGCCGCTGTTCCAGGCGCGTCTCGGCTCGCGGGATCTGTGCGGCGTCGAGGGCGAGCGGCGGCCGGCCTTCTACGAGCAGGACGCGATCGACGGCGTCCGCGCCACGCTCGGGACGCTCGCCGGCCGGCCCGAAGACGAGCGGATCGCGTGGCTGCGCACGGGGTTCGGGTGCCGGGAAGGCAACCCGGCGCGCCGCCGGCCGACGCGCGCGCGGCTTCCGCCGGCCGGTCCGGACGATCTGCTGGCCTGGGCCGACGAGATCGCGTCGGCGGTGGTCCGCCTGGCGGTGCGGGACGAACGGGGCGCGCCCACCTGGATCGGCGTGCTCCACGACGTCTTCGCCGGGACCCGGATCGTGGGGCCGCTCGACTTCGACGTCCTGTCGGGGCGGGCCGGCCTGGCCCTGGCCCTGCGGGAGCTGGCCGCGGGCCTGGAGCGGCCGGACCTCGCCGCGCTCGCCCGCGAGACGCTCGCCGGCGCGGGGCGGGACTGGATCGACTACGTCGGAGAGCGGTCCCTGCGCGGGGGCGCGGGGCACGTCGTCGGCGCCGGCGGGCTCGTCGCCGCGCTGGCCGGCGACGCCGAGCTGCGCCCGCTCGCCGGCGAGGTCTACCGTTGCGCGACCTCCCGCGACGTCTGCCTGTGGTCGGGCGCCGACTTCGTCTCCGGCCTCGCCGGCTGGCGTGCGGCCGCCGCGGCCCTCGGCGAGCCGGCGCCTTCCCGGCACGGTCCGGACCGGCTGTACGCGCCCTCCGCCCGGCCGCGGCTCGCCCCCTGGCTGGACGCGGAGCACGCCGCGCCGCTCTGCCCCGACCGGCTCGCGGCGGCGCGCATGCGCCGCGACCGCGGCCGGCACGGAAGCTGGTTCGCCGCGGCCTGGCTGGACGACCGGCACAACCTGTCGGGCATCGACGGGCTGCCCGCCCTGGCCGTCCGCTTCCTGCATCTGGCGCGCGAAGCGCCGGCCCGCTAGCCGATGGCGCCGGAAGACCGCGCGCCGGCGGACGGCGACGCGCGGACCGACGCGCACGTCAAGCGCTTCTGCGAGCGCTGGATGGGGGACGACCGCTTCCGCGGCGCCCTGTTCGACGCCCCCGGCGCCGCCGTCGCCGCCCTGGGCGTCGACGTCGACCCGGAGGCGCTCGCCTTCCTGTGGCGCGGCGGCGCGCCGCCCGCCGGCGGTTCCCCCGAGGCCGGCGGCTGGCGGCGCCTGCACGAGCGCGGCCAGGCCTATCTGGACTTCTGCGCCGACGACGGCGGGGCCGCCGGGCCCTGGCGGGCCTGGCTGGCGCGGCAGCGCGCGCGGTGCGCCTTCGCGCTGGGCGCCGCCGCCCAGATGAACCTGCACCTGCCGTTCGCCGTCGAGCTCACCCGCGGCTGCTCCCTCCGCTGCTGGTTCTGCGGCGTCTCCGCGCAGCCGCTGGCGGAAGTGCCGCCGACGGATCTCGCCGCCTGGGAACGGATGCTGGGCGCGCTCGGTGACATGTTCGGGGCGCGCGCGGCGCGGGGGGTGCTGTACTGGGCCACCGATCCGCTGGACCATCCGGACTACGAGGCGCACGCGGAGGCCTTCCGGCGGCGGCTGGGGCGGTTTCCGAACACGACCACGGCGGCCCCGCTCGCCGATCCCGCCCGCACCCGGCGCCTGCTGACGCTGGCCCGGTCCCGCGACTACCCGTACCCCGTGGTGCGCTTCTCGGCGGTCACCCGGCGGCGGCTGGAGCAGATCCACGCGGAGTTCTCCGCCGAGGAGCTCGCCGACGTCGACCTGGTCGCGCTGAACCGCGAATCGGTGCTGGCGCTCGCCGAGGTGGGGCACGCCCGCGAGGCGGCGCGGCGGCGGCCGGAGCTGGCGGAGCACGAACGGGACAAGCTGCGCCGGGCGGGGGGCGACCCCGATCTCGTCGCGCACCGCACCATCGCCTGCGTCTCCGGGTTCCTGATCGAGCCCGTCGCGGGCCGGGTGCGCCTGATTTCTCCCGAGCCCTGCTCCGACCGGTGGCCGGACGGTTACGTCGTCTTCGGCGAGGAGCGCTACGAGGACGCCGGCGGGTTCGCCCGCGCCATCGACCGGCTGGCCGCCCGCCACGTGACGCCGGATCCGCCGGCGCGGCTCGCGCTCCAGCGCGGGGTGACGGTCGCGGCGGACGGCGCGAGTCCCCATGCCGCCCGCGCCGCCGGAGGCGGCCACGCGGTGACGTTCCGGGCGCCGCGCGGCCTCGGCCACCTGCCGGCCCTCGCCGACGCCTTCCGCGGCGGCGCCCGCGTGGAGGACGCGGTGGAGACGGTCGCCGGCCGGTTCGGCGCCGCGCCCCGCTTCGTCCGCCTGGACGTGGCCGCGCTCTGGCGGCAGGGCGTGCTGATCGAGCCGGTCTGCGCCCTCGCCGATGCGGACGAAACCGCATAACGGCCCGGCCGTCGCGTCCGATGGGTGCACGTCAGATTTGTGAGGCCCCGTCAGGCGGCGTGGGCGGCTCGCCGTTCCCGGTAGTCCTCGTAGCGGCCGCTGAGTTGGCAGCGCGCGTCAGCGACAGCATCGGACTCCGCTGTGCCTCGCCCGGCGGGGCGCAGCCGCAACCGATCTTGCCGTAGCGCCGGCAACGCGCCATCAGCGACCCCGAACGCATCTCGCCGATCGTGGCCAGCTCCCGGCAAAGGCGGGCGCGGCGCTCTTCAAGCGTGGTGATCGATTCCTCGGGCATGGTCGGACTCCTCCATCCAGTGAACAGCCGGTCTACTAACCCAAGTTTAACAGCCCCAAAAACAAGCCCTTTAGAATCAGTGGTTTACACAGACATAAATCCTCGAGTGGGCACTACAAACGATCGGTAAACCGTTGAGAGCGGCTGTTCAGATGAGGGTCTTGCGCACGCCGCCGGGATGCGGGTCGACGCCGAGGGCGTCGTAGATGTCCCGCTGTTCGGGTTCGGCCTGGATGGTGGTGCGGACAGTCGCTGCGCTTTTCCTTCGAGTGCCCGCGCTGCGCCTGCGGCTGCCCGCCCGCCTCGCTTTCGAAGCAGGTGTTGGTGAGGTCGTAGAACCTCTAAAATACCGCCCAAATCGGCAAATGACCGGGGATCTTGTTATTAATAAACTTGGGCTAAAGTTGCCGGCCGATCTCGCTCTGCCCTGCACCCCCGACGGCCCTCCCTCACAACAGTTTCCCGAAGAACGCGCGACCCGGCCGGCCGTATTCCGGATGACCGGCCTTGACTACGTCCATGCTCCGTGAGAGAGCCGCGGGCGCGCCTTCTGCTTCTGGCGGCGATCTCCGCGGCGGCGTACGCTGGCGCGCAGACTCCTCCCGTGAACAGCCGGTCTACTGAAGTTTTCGGCCGATCCCGCCCGCCCCGCACCCCCGACGGCCCTCCCTCAAAAATCTGACGTGCGCCCGCGTCCGATGGCCGGATTTGACCGGGCCCCCGCGGCCGTGGTATGCTGCGTCCGTAACTCGCTTTACCAGGAGGTTAGAGATGATGAACACCATCGACACCCTCGGAGCGTCCGGTGAACTGCACCCGGCCGCCGCGTCCGATGGCCGGATCGCCTGACCCGTAGCCGTGGATATGCTGAGTCATTCCGTTTTCCAAGGAGGTCACCGATGATGAGGAACACCCTCACGGAGTCCGGCGTGCTGCAGCCGTTTGTCGACTTCACCCGGAATTACCAGGAAAGTCCGGAACTGCGCGCACGGGCGGACGTGGAACCCCGCGCCGTGCTGTCCGAGCACGGCATCCAGGTGCCGCCGAACCAGGACGTGCGGATCGTCGCGAACACGGCAGAGACCTTCCACCTCATCATGCCGCCCGACCCGAACGCCGCCCTGGCGGAAGAAGACCTCGCCGCGGCCTCCGCCGGCTTCGCCTCCGGCGCCAACGGCAAGACCGCGTCCACCATGATCAGTTGCGTCTTCTGCTACAGTTGACGGCCTCCTGATGACCTCCGGCCGGGGGCGGCGCGCCGTCCTTCGCGTGACCGCCGCCCGGCCGATCCTCGCCTGCCCCATCGCATTCGGACCGACCGCGAGCAGACCGTGGTGGAACGGTTCGATACCGGCAAGGCGGCAAGCCCCGCGGGCGTTTGACGCGGGCGTTTGACGCGCACCGCCGCCGACCGCCGCCGCTGCCGGCCCGCCGTATCCGGGAGGTACCTGGACGCGGCCTGTCCGTGGCGGCAGGGCGTGCTGATCGAACCGGTCGGCGCCTGCGCCGACGCGGAAGAGACGGCATGACAGCCCGTGGTGGAACCCCCGCGTCGCACCGAGAGCGGCGATGCGCCCGCCTGACAAGGCGTGAGAAGGGCGCATATTGGGCATATTCAACCGCCGAACAACGCAGTCAGGCGGGATGCAGCGCCGCTCGAATGCAGCGGGGCGTTTCACCACGGGCTGATGACGGCCCGTGTGGAATTTCCGTGTCTCCATGTCCGATGGAGTTGCCTGGGACTCCGTGAGCGTGATATAATATATTAATACTCATTGCCCGTCACCAGTAAGGGAGCCAACATGCTGAACACCCTCGAGGCTCACTCACGTAGCGTCCCGGCGAACTGCAGCATTTCGTCGATTTCACCCGGAATTACCAGGAAAGCTCGGATCTGCGCGCACGGGCGGACGTGACTCGTAGCCGTGGATATGCTGAGTCATTCCGTTTTCCAAAGGAGGTCACCGATGATGATGAACGCAGAGTCCGGCGGATTGCAGCCGTTCGTCGACTTCACCCGGAATTACCAGGAAAGTCCGGAACTGCGCGCACGGGCGGACGTGGAACCCCGCGCCGTGCTGTCCGAGCACGGCATCCAGGTGCCGCCGAACCAGGACGTGCGGATCGTCGCGAACACGGCAGAGACCTTCCATCTCATCATGCCGCCCGACCCGAACGTCGCCCTGGCGGAAGAAGACCTCGCCGCGGCCTCCGCCGGCTTCGTCTCCGGCAACACCGGCGCCAACAACAAGACCGCGTCCACCCTGATCAGTTGCGTCTTCTGCTACAGTTGACGGCCTCTCCTGATGACCTCCGGCCGGGGCGGCGCGCCGTCCTTCGCGTGACCGCCGCCCGGCCGGTCCTCGCCTGCCCCATCGCATTCGGACCGACCGCGAGCAGACCGTGGTGGAACGGTTCGACACCGGCAAGGCGGCAAGCCCCGCGGGCGTTTGACGCGGGCGTTTGACGCGGGCGTTTGACGCGCACCGCCGCCGACCGCCGCCGCTGCCGGCCCGTCGTATCCGGGAGGTACCCGGACGCGGCCTGTCCGTGGCGGCAGGGCGTGCTGATCGAACCGGTCGGCGCCTGCGCCGACGCCGACGCGGAAGAGACGGCATGACGGCCCGTGTGGAATTTCCGTGTCTCCATGTCCGATGGGGTTGCCTGGGACTCCGTGGTCGTGATATGCTTATTGCCCGTCACCAGTAAAGGAGGCCAACATGCTGAACACCCTCGAGGCCCACGTAGCGTCCGGCGAACTGCAGCATTTCGTCGACTTCACCCGGAAGTACCAGGGAAGCCCGGATCTGCGCGCACGGGCGGACGTGGAACCCCGCGCCGTGCTGTCCGAGCACGGCATCCAGGTGCCGCCGGGTCAGGACGTGCGGATCGCTGCGAACACGGCGGAGACCTACAACTTCGTCATGCCTCCCGACCCGAACGCGGTTCTGGCGGACGAGGACCTCGTGGCGGTCTCCGGCGGCAGCACCGGCCCCAAGACCGCGTCGTGCATCATCAGTTGCATCATGAGCTTCAGTTGATGCCCTTCGGCCGGGGGCGGCGCGCGCCCTTCGCGTGACCGCCGCCCGGCCGCTTCTCGTCCGCGAGGGCGATGGAATCGGGACCCCGGATCGTGAGCAGCGGGATGCCGGACGGCGGCGGGCGGATCCTCGCGCAGGTGAAGCGTTTCCGCGAACGCTGGACGGGGGACGACCGCTTCCGCGCCTCCTTGCGCGAGGACCCCGGCGCGGCCGTCGGCGCCCTGGGCCTCGACCTCGACCCCGAGGCCCTCGCCTTCGTGTGGCGCGCGGGCGCGCGGTGCGACGAACGGACCCCGGAGGCCCGCGCCTGGGGTCTCCTCAACCAGCGCGTGCAGGCCTACGCGGACTTCTTCGCCGACGACGGCGGGGCCTGCGAGTCCTACCGGTCGTGGCGGGCGCGGCAGCGCACGCGGTTCGCCTTCGCGCAGGGCGCGGACGGCGCCGCGGTGAACCCGCACCTGCCGTTCGCCGTCGAGCTGACCCGGGGCTGTTCCCACCGCTGCTGGTTCTGCGGCGTCTCCGCGCAGCCGCTGAGCGGGGTGCTGCCGACGGATCTGGCGGCTTGGGAACGGATGCTGGACACGCTCCGGGAGCCGTTCGGCGCGAGCGCGGTGCGGGGCATTCTGTACTGGGCCACCGATCCGCTGGACCATCCGGACTACGAGGCGTACGCGGAGGTCTTCCGGCGGCTCCTGGGACGGTATCCGAGCACGACGACGGCGGCGGCGGTCGCCGACCCCGCCCGCACCCGGCGCCTGCTGGCGGCGGCGCGGCCCCGCGAATACCCGTACTCCGTGGTGCGCTTCTCGGTGGTCACCCGGCGGCGGCTGGAGCAGATCCACGCGGAGTTCTCCGCCGGGGAGCTCGCCGACGTGGAGGTCGCCCCGGCGAACCGCGAATCGATCCTGGCGCTGGCGGAGGTCGGGCATGCCCGCACGGCGGCCCGGCGGCGGCCGGAGCTGGCGGCGCACGAGCGGAACAAGCTGCGCCTGTCGGGGCTCGACCCCGAGAATTTCGCGCACCGGACGGTGGCCTCGGTGTCCGGGTTCCTGATCGAGCCGGTCGTGGGCCGGGTGCGCCTGATCTCGCCCGAACCCTGTTCCGACCGCTGGCCGGACGGCTACGTCGTCTTCGGTGAGGAACGCTTCGGGAGCGGCGGGGACTTCGCGCGCGCGATCGACCGCCTGGTCTCCCGCCACATGACGCCGGACCCGCCGGCGCGGCTCGCGCTCCAGCGCGGAGTGGCGGTGGCGCCGCTCCGGGAGAGTCCCGGCCGGATCCGCGCGTCCGGGCACGGGCACGGGTACGGGGTGACGTTCCGGTCGGGCCGCGACCTGGGCCACCTGCCGGCCCTCGCCGGCGCCTTCCGCGGCGGGGCGCGGGTGGACGACGTGGTGCGGGACTTCGCCCGCCGGCCGGCGATCGAGTCCCGCTTCCTGCGCAGGGACGTGACCGCGCTCTGGCGCCGGGGCGTGCTGATCGAGCCGGTCTGCGCCTTCGCCGACGCGGAAGAAACGGCATGACCGCCCCTGGCGGAATGCCCGCGTCCCAGCGCCGGTTGCGTGGGCTTCCGCGGTCGTGATATGCTGCGCACCCGTCGCCAAAGGAGGCCGGCAATGATGGACACCATCGACACCGTCGGCGATTTGTCGCAGTTCGTCGATTTCACCCGGAAGTACCAGGAAAGTCCGGGACTGCGCGCACGGGCGGAGGCGGAACCCCGCGCCGTGCTGTCCGAGCACGGCATCCGCATGCCGCCCGGGCGTGACGTGCGGGTCGTCGCGAACACGGCGGAGACCTTCCACGTCGTCATGCCTCCCGACCCGAACGTCGCCCTGGCGGAAGAGGACCTCGGCGCGGTCGCCGGCGGCTTCTCCACCGACAGCAGAGCCAACAAGACCGCGTCCACCCTGATCAGTTGCGTCCTGTGCTATAGTTGACGCCAACCGGTCGGAGGGTGGCGCGCGTCCTTCGCGTGACCGCGGCCGTGGCCGTATCATCTATGTTCCCAGGAGGCCGGCAATGATGAACAACCTCGACACCCTCGCGGAGTCCGGCGAAATTGAGCCGTTCGTCGACTTCACCCGGAAGTATCAGGAAGATCCGGAACTGCGCGCACGGGCAGAGGCGGACCCCCGCGCCGTGCTGGCCGAGCACGGCATCTGCATGCCGCCGGATCGCGACGTGCGGATCGTTGCGCAGACGGCGGAAACCTTCAACTTCATCATGCCTCCCGACCCGAACGAGGTCCTGGCGGACGAGGACCTCGCAACGGTCGCCGGCGGCATCAGCAGCACCCAGGCCAAGACCTCGTTCTGCCTGATCAGCACCATTTCGACCTTCAGTTGACGCCGTCCGGCCGGGGGGCGGCGCGCGTCCTTCGCGTGACCGCCGCCCGCGGCCGTGGCCGCACCCCCCCATGCTCCCAGGAAACCGGCAATGATGAACAACCTCGACACCCTTGCGAAGTCCGCCGAGATGGCGCCGTTCGTCGACTTCACCCGGAAGTGCCAGGAAGATCCGGAACTGCGCGCACGGGCGGAGAAGGACGCCCGCACCGTGCTGTCCGAGCACGGCATCTGCATGCCTTCGGATCGCGACGTGCGGATCGTCGCGAACACGGCGGAAACCTTCAACTTCATCATGCCTCCCGACCCGAACGAGGTCCTGGCGGACGAGGACCTCGCAACGGTCGCCGGCGGCATCAGCTTCGGCCCCAAGTGCTCGTTCTGCCTGATCAGCACCATTTCGACCATGAGTTGACGCCGTCCGGCCGGGGGGCGGCGCGCGTCCTTCGCGTGACCGCCTGCCCGGCCGCTTCCCGCCCGCGCGCATTCGGGCGGATCGCGAGCAGATCGTGGAACGGTTCGACACCGGCAAACCGGCCGCGGCCGACCCCGCGGACGTTCCGGCCCGGGCGTTGACTCACACCACCGCCGCCGACCGCGGTCTCGTCGAGACGCCGTTGCTGGCCCCGCATCTGGAGGCGCGTCCGGTCGGCGACGATGCCGTGCTGCTGGTTTCCGAGATCGGCAGCACGATACTGTACGGGCGGCGGTACGTCGACCTGCTGCCGCTCGTCGACGGCGCCCGCTCGCGCCACGAGATCGCCGCCGCGCTGGCCGATCGCCACGGGCGGATCGAGGTGCAGACCGCGCTCGTCTCCCTCGCCTCGAAAGGCCACGTCGTCTCGGCCGAGTTCGCCATGCCGCGCGCCGCCGCCGCGTTCTGGAGCGCGGCGGGGGTCTCGCCCCGCGCGGCGGAAGAACGGCTGGGCGCGGCCCGGGTCGCGGTGGCCGGGGACGGCGACGGCCGCCTCGGCGCGGCGCTCGAGGCGGCGCGGCTGACCGTCACGGCCGGCGAGCCGACCCTCGCGGTGGCCGCCACTTCCCATTATCTGGACCCGGAGCACGCCGCCGCCAACCGGCGCCACCGCGCCTCCGGCGTCCCGTGGGTGCTGGTCCAGCCGCACGGCGTCCGGCCGCTCTTCGGGCCGGTCTTCCGGCCGGGGGAAGACGGCGCGCCCTGCTGGGAATGCCTGGCGCACCGCCTGCGCGCCAACGACGAGGTCGAGACCTTCCTGCGCGCCGCCGCCGGCGACGACGCCGCCGCGATCCGGCCGCGCGCCGTCCTGCCGCCCTTCTCGAACGCGGCGGTGGGCCTGGCGGCAGCCGAAATCGTCCGCTGGGTGGTTCTCGGCGAGCAGGCCCCGCTGCACCGCCATGCGATTGCGGTCGACTGCCACGGGCCGGGCGTCGACCGCCACCCGGTCATGCGCCGGCCGCAGTGCCGGGTCTGCGGCGACCCCGCGCTCCACCGCCCCGACCGGCCGGACGCCCCGGTCCGGCTCGGGCCGAGCCCCAAGCCGGTCTTCGGCAGCGGCGGGCAGCGGTCGGTGCCGCCGGCCGAGACGGTGCGCCGGTACCGGCATCTGGTCAGCCCGGTCAGCGGGGTGGTGACGGGGCTGCAGCGCATCACCGACGCGGCCGATTCCTGGCTGCACGTCTGGTGGGCGGGGAGCAATCTGGGCTTGCGGACCGATTCGCTGTTCCTGTTGCGCAACAGCCTGCGGAGCAAGAGCTCGGGCAAGGGCGCCACGCCGGAGCAGGCGGAGGCGAGCGCGCTCTGCGAGGCGATCGAACGCTACTCCGGCGTCTACCACGGTGACGAGATCCGCCGCCGCGCGCGCTTCGAGGACTTCGCGGACGGGGAGGCGATACACCCCAACGACGTCATGCGCTACAGCGAAGCGCAGTACGACCGCGCGCGGGAGATCAACGCGCGCAAGGAGCGCTTCAACCGCGTGCCGGTGCGCTTCGACCCGGCGGCGGAGATGGACTGGACGCCGGTCTGGTCGCTCACCGCCGACCGCCGCCGGTACCTGCCCACCCAGATGCTCTACTACGGCCCGCCGATCGAGAAAGGGAAGGCCTCCTGCGGCCCCGACTCGAACGGCTGCGCGGCCGGCAACACGCGCGAGGAAGCGATTCTGCAGGGGTTCTTCGAGCTGGTCGAGCGCGACGCGTTCGCCTGCTGGTGGTACAACCGGATCGCGCTCCCCGAGGTGGACCTGGACAGCTTCGGCGACGCCTGGCTGGCCGGCGCGCGCGACTACTACGCCGCGGTCCACCGCGAACTGTGGGTGCTGGACGTCACCAGCGACCTCGGCATCCCGGTCTTCGTCTCCGTCTCGCGGCGCACCGACAAGGAGGCCGAGGACATCCTGTTCTCGGCCGGCGCCCACCTGGACCCGCGCATCGCGGCGCTGCGGGCGGTGACCGAGTTGAACCAGTCGCTGCCGGCGGTCCGGGACGTGGACGGCGACGGCCGCGGGTACCTCTTCGACGACCCGGAGAGTCTCCGGTGGTGGCGGACCGCCCGGCTCGCCGACCACCGCTGGCTGGCGCCGGCCGGCGGCGCGGCGCGGCGCGGCGCCGCGGACTACCCGGTTCCGGCGACGACGGACCTGCGGGACGACGTGGAGCTGTGCCGCGCGCGGGTCGAGGGCCTGGGGCTGGAGTTCCTCGTGCTCGACCAGACCCGGCCGGACGTCGGCTTGCCGGTGACCAGGACCCTGGTGCCGGGACTGCGGCACTTCTGGCCGCGCTTCGGGCCGGGGCGGCTGTACGACGTGCCGGTCCGGATGGGATGGCGCGAGACCCCCACCGCGGAGGCCGACCTCAACCCGGTGTCGGTCTTCATCTGACGGACGGCATGACTTTCCTCGACCTCGTGCGGGAGCCGGCGATCCGCGTGCGCCTCCGTTCCGGATGGACCCTCGGGCGGTCCGCCGACGGCGCCTCGTTCGTCGCCGAGGGTCCGGACCTGCCGGCGCCGGCGGTCCTCGGTCCGCATGCGCCGGATTTCGAGGCGGCCAACGCCCGGCTCGCCGCCGGCGCGCCGCTCGCCGCGTTGCGCGACACGGTCATCGCCGCCGGCGGCGGCGCGCGCGCCGCCTTCTACCTCGTCTGGCTGCAGCGGCTGTGCGGGGCGGGATTCGTCGAATTCCCGCTGGTCGACGCGGCGGACGAACCCGCGGTCATCGTGCCGCAACGGCCGTCGTTCACGCCCGCGCTGGCCCCGGCCGCACCCGATGCGCCGCTCGACCGCTTCGCCTGCATCCGGCGCGACGGCGGCGCGTGGCTCCTCGAGTCGCCGCTGGCGGGGGCGCGCTTCCGGTTCGACCGCCTCGCGGCGCTCGACGCTCCGATCGTCCGCCGCGCGCTCGCCGCCGCGGGGTTTCTGGAAACGCGGCAACCGCCCGCCGGCGCGCGGTCCGCGCCGCCGCCCGCCACCGGCAAATCCGACGGGACGGCGGCGGAACCGGGGCCGGACGCCGCGCGGCGCGACGCGCTGGCGCAATGGGAGTTCCACGATCTGCTGTTCCACGCCCACAGCCGCGGCGGCTGGCACCGCGACCCGCTCGGCGCCGGGTTCTCGTTCATCGGCGAGATCGAGCCGCTGCCGGCGGCGCGCCCGCCGTGGCCCGGGACGCCGATCCCCCTCGCCCGCGCCCCCGCCGGCGGGGAATCGTTCGCGGCCGTGCTCGAACGGCGCCGGTCCGAGCGGTACTACGACGAGGCGCACCCGATATCGCGGGACGATCTCGGGGCGCTGCTCGACCGCGCGGCCCGCATCCGCTCCTCCGTGGTCGTCGAGGTGGGCAACGCCGCCGGCCGGACCGCCCCGTTCGAGCTCACGCGCCGCCCCTATCCGAACGGCGGGGCGAGCTACGAGCTGGAGATCTATCCGGTCGTCGACCGCTGCGACGGCCTGGAGCCGGGCCTGTACCACTACGACGCGGCCGGGCACGCGCTGGTGCGGATCGCGGGCCGCACGCGGGACGTCGAGCGGTTCTTCGCGGATGCGCACGTGGCCAGCGCCAACCAGGCCGATCCGCAGATCGTGCTCGTCATCGCCGCGCGTTTCGCCCGGGTGACCTGGAAGTACAAATCGATCTGCTACGCCACGACCCTCCGCAACACCGGGGTGCTGTACCAGACCCTGTACCTGGCGGCGACCGAGCTCGGACTCTCGCCCTGCGGGCTGGGCAGCGGCGACGCGGTCCTGTTCGCCCGCGCCACCGGCCTCGACCCGACGGTGGAAGGTTCGGTCGGCGACGTGATCCTGGGCGGCCGGCCCCGCGCTCCCGACGCCCGGGACCTCGCGATCCTGGGCGGCCGGCCCGGCGCCCCCGGCGCAGAGGCCCGCGCGAAGCGATGACGGGGAGGGCGGCGGTCAGGGGCCGCCGGCGGCGCGGCTGATGCGGTAGAGCTTCGACCGGGTCCGCAGGATCAGGCTGCCGCGCACGACCGCGGGCGTGGCGAGGGCCATCTCGTTCAGCGAGTTCGTGCCGAGCAGCTCGAACTCCGGTCCGGCCCGGACCACGAACGTGTCGCCGTCCTCGCCGAGCAGGAACACCCGGCCGTTGTAGGCCCACGGCGAGGCGGTGAACCCCGTGCCGGGCCGGACGCGGGTGCGGCCGTATATCTCGCGGCCGGTCCGGGCGTCGTGGCTCAGCAGGAACCCCCGGTCGAGCAGCGTGTAGTAGGCGCCCTCGTAGACCAGGGCCGACGTGTTGTAGGTTCCCAGCATCGGCTGGTACCAGACCACGTAGTCGTTCCCGCTCTCGCCGGGCGCGAGCGAGACGTCGCCCGAGGCGCCGGCGCGCACCGCGTAGACCGGCCGCGGCATCCCGCCGGGGTACCCCGAACTGACGTAGACCAGCCCGCCGCGGGCGAACGGGGTCGGGACGACGTTGACGGTCATGCCGCCGATCTCCCACAGCAGACGTCCGTCGAGGCCGTAGGACCGTACCCGGCGGCGGCCCGCGGTGACGATCTCGGTCCGCAGGTCGTTCTCCCAGACGAACGGGCTCGACCAGTTCTCGTTCTCGTCGCGTTCGACCCGCCACGCCTCGTCGCCGGTGCGGGCGTCGAGGGCGAGCAGGAACGACCCGGTCGTGTTGTCGTTGACGACGTACAGCCGGCCGTCGTGCAGGGCCGGCGAGGCCGCGGTGCCGAACCGCTGCCAGCCGTTGAAGACGCCGACCTCGCGGGTCCAGACCACGTCGCCCGCGAAGTCGAGGGCGGCCACGAGCCCGATGGCCCCGAAGTACGCGTAGACCCGTTCGCCGTCGGTCACCGGGGTCTCGGACGCGAAGCTGTTCTTGACGTGCCGCTCGATGGCCGGCGTCGCGGCGCGCAGCTCGCGCACCCAGCGGACCTCCCCCGTCGAGAAGGCGACGTCGTAGACGAGCCACCGGTGTTCGGCCGCGGCCGGGACGGCCCCGAAGTCGGCCCCGGGGTCGTACAGCCCCGGCCGCGGCGGCCGCTCCTCGCCGGCGCTGACCGCGGTGGTCAGGAAGACGTGGTCGTCCCAGACGACGGGCGAGCTCCAGCCGAGGCCGGGCACGTCGACGACCCAGACGACGTTCTCGGTCTCGCTCCAGGTCTCGGGCAGCCGCGGGTCGTCGGCCACCGCGCCGGCGTTCGGGCCGCGGAACCCGGGCCACTGGCCCGGCTGGGCCCCCGCCGGGGCGGCCGCTCCGGCCGCGAGCAACGGGAGCAGGGCGAAGCCGGTGAGCGCCGTACCGCGCATGAGTCCTCCTGACCGCCCGTGGTGAAACGCCCCGCTCACCCGCTGATGCGGGCCCAGCGTATGGTGCTCCGCACCGTCCGTCCCTCGGCGTCGGTCGACGGAGGCGGCATCAGGACGAGGTGCGTGTCGGTCAGCTCGTAGAAGCGCTGCGCGTCGGTGCCGGACTGGCCCGGGTCCTCGTTGCCGATCCGATTGTGAACGAAATACGAACCTTCCTCGATCCAGAACGGACCGAAGTAGCTGCCGTAGGACTCCACGGCGGCCAGCGCCTCCTCCGCCGTCGGCTCGTCGCCCGCCCAGGTTTCGCGCCCGGCCCGCATCAGATGCACCGACATGTGTCCCGACGGCGCGTAGGCGATGTACGCCGTCTCGTACTGGTCGGCCGGCAGCGGCTCGCCGTCGCCGGTCTCCCGCGTCACCGACTCGACGCGGTAGAAGCCGAAGAGCCGCCGGTGGGTGTCGGTGAGCTCCGACTCCGGCAGGTCGGGCAGGCGCTCCCAGATGATGTGCGACTGCGACCCGTCCTCGCTCGCGGGCGGCTGCAGAATCAGGTTGTCTCCCTCGAAGGTGAAGAACCGCTGATAGTCCGACCCCGCGCCGCCCGGGTTCAGGCTGCCCTCGAGGTGGTGGGTGACGTAGCCTTCGGCCTCGTTCACGCTGTAGCGCCCGAAGTAGGACGAGTAGCTGCCCCACTGGGCCAGGGCCTCGTCGGCGGTCGGCCCGCCCTCGGAGTACGGCTCCCGGCCGGGGTTCATCAGGGCCACCGCCATGTGGCCGGTGGCGTCGTACATGAGGTAGCCCACCCGGTCTTCGCGCGGCTCGCCGATCAGCGCGCCGAGGTCGCCGCGGCGCTCGCTGCGCACCAGCGACCACGCGCCGGCGAACCGGTCCATCGGGTTGGCCTCGGCCGCGTCGCCGGCCGCCGCATCCTCCTCCACCGGCGCGCCGCCGCCGCACCCCGCGAGAGACGTGAGGACCACGACGAAGAGCCCCGCGAAACGTTTCATCGACATCGGCTGTTCCTCCCTGCCGTCACTCCTTGCGCACGTTGTCCGCGAATTCGTCGATCCGGTGGATCCGATCGGATCGCACCTGCAAGTCCGTCGATACTCCATCGGCGAACGCCACCAACTCGATTCGTTTGCCGTTTTTCGGAAAGAACCTTGTCGCGACAGTTGTAAGCGTGTCTCGCAAGGCTTCTGGTCGGAAGCTCGACGAAGGCTTCCCTGCCATGCCCCAATCAGAGGAGTCTCGACAATCGTAATTGCGGCGTGGTCGGGATGCAAGCTCCCGGGATCATCGTCGGCGCTCTTCGGCGCCGCCCGCGGAACGGCGCGTCAGGCCGGCCGCGCCTGCTCTTCGAGATACCGCATCGCCGCCTCGACGCCGCTCGCGGCGACCGGCGCCGCGGCGAGCCGCAGGCCCATCTCGACCCCCGCCAGCGTGCCGAGCAGGCTCAGGTCGTTCAGGTCGCCGAGATGGCCGATGCGGAAGACGGCGCCGGAGAGCCTGGCGAGCCCGACCCCGAGCGACATGTCGAAACGGTCGAGCACCACCTGCCGCACGTGGTCCGCGTCGTGCCCCGGCGGCATCATCACCGCGGTTATCGACGCGCTGTACTCGTCGGGGTCGGCGCACAGGATTTCCAGGCCCCACGCCCGCACGGCCCGGCGCGTGGCCTCGGCGTGGCGCGCGTGCCGGGCGAACACCTGTTCCAGACCTTCTTCCCGCAGCAGGGCCAGCGCCTCCTTCAGCCCGTACAGGAGATTGGTGGCCGGCGTATAGGGGAAGAAGCCCTTCTCGTTGGCCGCGAGCACCGCGCTCCAGTCCCAGTAGGCGCGCGGCAGGGCCGCGCGGCCGTGCGCCGACAGGGCCTTCTCGCCGATCGCGTTGAAGGCGAGCCCCGGCGGCAGCATCAGCCCCTTCTGGGACGCCCCCACCGTCACGTCGACCGACCACTCGTCGTGCCGGTAGTCGATGGACCCCAGCGACGAGATGGTGTCGACGATGAAGAGGGCGGGGTGCCGGGCGTGGTCGATGGCGCGGCGGATGCGGGGGATGCGGCTGGCCACCCCCGTCGAGGTCTCGTTGTGCACCACGCACACGGCCCGGATGGCGTGCTCGCGGTCCTCCAGCAGGCGCGCTTCGACCTGCGCCGGGTCGACGCCGCGCCGCCAGTCGCCGGGGACCCATTCGACGGCGAGGCCCAGCCGCTCGGCGATCCGCTTCCAGAGGGTCGCGAAGTGCCCGGTCTCGAACATCAGGACGCGGTCGCCGGGCGAGAGCACGTTGACCAGCGCCGCCTCCCACGCCCCGGTGCCCGACGCCGGATAGACGACCACCGGCCGGGTGGTCCGGAAGACCTCGCGGACCCCGTCGAGCAGCTCACGCCCCAGCGCCTGGAACGCGGGCCCGCGGTGGTCGATGGTGGGCTGCGCCATGGCCCGCAGCACCCGGTCGGGGACGTTGGTCGGCCCGGGAATCTGCAGGAAGTGACGGCCGGCTCGGTAGGTCATGCGTGCGTTCTCCGGTTCTCGAAGACGGCCCCGGCGCTTCCCCGCCGGCCCGCGCCCCGCCGCGACGCGGGTATCGTGCCACGAGCCGCCCGCGACGATCCACCATCCCCGGCCGGCGGCCCCGCGGCCGCCCGCGCCGCGAGGCCGCCCGCGGCGGGGATATACTCCCCCCGTGGCCGGCGGTCTGCAGCGCGATCTGGAGGCGTGCATCGAAGGCGACGTGCGCTTCGACCGGATCAGCCGCGCCCTCTACTCGACCGACGCCAGCGTCTACCAGATCGAGCCGGCCGGGGTGGTGGTGGTGCGCAACCGCGAGGACGTGCTGCGCACCATCGGGGCCGCCCGCCGCCACGGGGTGTCGATCACCGCGCGGGGGGGCGGGACGTCGCAGGCGGGCCAGGCCATCGGCCCGGGGCTGCAGCTCGACACCGCCCGGTTCTTCAACCGGGTGCTGGAGGTCAACCCGGCCGAGCGGTGGGCGCGCGTCGAGCCGGGCATCGTGCTCGACGAGCTGAACGCGCGCCTCGCGCCGCACCGGCTGCGCTTCGCCCCCGACGTCTCCACCGCCAACCGGGCCACGGTGGGCGGCATGATCAGCAACAACTCCAGCGGCGCCCGCTCCGTGCTGTACGGCAAGACCATCGACCACGTGCTCGATCTCCACGTGGCCCTGAGCGACGGTTCCGTCGCCCACCTGCGCCCGCTGGCCCCGGACGAACTCGAGGCGGCGTGCGCGGCCGACACGCTCGAAGGCGCGTGCCACCGGGTGGTGCGCCGGCTGGCGCCGGTCCACGCGGAGGAGATCGACCGCCGGTATCCGAAGATCCTGCGCCGGGTCGGCGGCTACAACCTGGACCGGTTCACCGACCCCGCCCGGCCGTTCAACCTCGCGGAGATGATCGTCGGGTCCGAGGGCACCCTCGGGGTGGTGGTCGAGGCGCGGGTCAACCTGGTGCCCCTGCCCACGGCCAGGGCGGTCCTGGTCCTCGAGTTCGACGACCTCCTCGACGCCCTCGGGGCCACCCCCGCGATCCTCGGACACGGGCCGTCGGCGGTCGAGGTGATGGACCGCTTCATCCTCGACCACGCCCGCGAGAGCCCGGCCCTCGACGCGCTGCGCCGGGCCGTGCTGCAGGGCCGCGAGACGCCCGGCGCCCTGCTCTGCGTGGAGTTCCACGCGGACGACGCGGCCGACCTGCCCGACCGCCTCGGCGCCGTCGAGGACGACCTCGCGGCGCGGGGCGTCGCCTGCCGCGCGTCGCGGGCCGTCGACGCCGCCGCCCAGGCCCGCATCTGGCGCCTGCGGCAGTCGTCGCTGGGGCTGTCGATGGCGATGAAGGGCGACGCGAAGAGCATCTCGTTCGTCGAAGACACGGCGGTGGCGCCCGCGCGCCTGCGCGACTACATCGCGCGGTTCCTGGACGTCGTGAAGCGCCACGGCAGCACCACCGGCGTCTACGCCCATGCGTCGGTCGGCTGCCTGCACGTGCGCCCCGTCGTCAACCTGAAGACGGCGGCGGGGGTCCGCCAGTTCGAGGCGATCGCCCGCGACGTGGCCGAGCTGGTGCTGGAGTTCGGCGGCGCGCTCTCCGGCGAGCACGGGGACGGGCTGGTGCGGGGGCCGTTCATGGAGCGGATGTTCGGCCCCGCACTCTACGCGGCGTTCCGCACCGTCAAGCGCACCTTCGACCCCACGGGCTTGTTCAACCCCGGCAAGATCGTCGACACGCCCCCCCTCGCCGCCAACCTCCGCTACGGCGCCGGCTACCGGACCCCGGAGCCGGCGGGGTTCTTCGACTACACGGCGTTCGGCGGCCTCGGCCGCGCGGTCGAGATGTGCAGCGGCGTCGGCGCGTGCCGGAAGACCCTGGGCGGCACGATGTGCCCGTCGTACATGGCCACGCGGGACGAGACGCACTCCACCCGGGGGCGGGCCAACGCCCTGCGGGCGGCGATGACCGGCCGCCTCGGCGAAACGGGGCTCGGCGACGAGGGGGTCCGCGACGCGCTCGACCTGTGCCTCGAGTGCCGGGCCTGCAAGGCGGAATGCCCGGTGGGGGTGGACATGGCGCGGTTCAAGGCGGAGTTCCTCGCCGACTACCACGCCCGGCGCGGGACGCCCCTGCGGGCGCGGTTGCTGGGGAACGTCCGCGCGCTCTCGGCCGCGGCCAGCCCCTGGGCGCGGTTCGTCAACCCGTGGCTCGGCCGGCCGTGGGTCCGCGCCCTGAACGAGCGGCTGCTGGGAGTGGACCGGCGCCGGACGCTGCCGCGGTGGGCGGTCCGCACCCTGCGGGCGCAGTGGCGCGAGCGACCGCGCCCGACCGCCGGCGGGCCGTCCATCGTCCTGTTCGCGGACACCTTCACCAACTACTACCACCCCGAGATCGGGATGGCGGCGGCCGACGTATGCGGCCGCGCCGGGGTCGGGGCCGCGCTCGGACCGGACGTCTGCTGCGGCCGGCCGCTCATCTCGCAGGGGCTGCTGCGGGAAGCGCGGCGCCGGGGGGAGGACGCCGTGGCCCGCCTCCATCCCCACGCCGCGGACGGGCAGGCGGTCGTGGTCCTCGAACCGAGCTGCCTCTCGGCCCTGCGCGAGGACCTGCCGGCGCTGCTGCGCGGCGACGCGCAACGGCGGGCCCGCGAAGTGGCCGGCGCCTGCGTGGGGTTCGAGGAATGGCTGGAGCGCGAGCTCGCCGCCGGCGCCCTCCGCCTCGACCTGCGGCCCGGTCCGCGGCGGCTGCTGTTGCACGGGCACTGCCACCAGAAGTCGCTGGGCCTCGTGCCCCCGGCCCTCGCCCTGCTGTCCCGCGTCCCCGGCGCCGAGGTCGTGGACCTCGACGCCGGCTGCTGCGGCATGGCCGGGTCCTTCGGCTACGCCCGCGAGCACTTCGACGTGTCGCGGCGGATCGGCGAGCGCCGGCTGCTGCCCGCCGCCCGCGCCCTCGGCGCGGACGAACGGCTGGTGGCGGCGGGGGTGTCGTGCCGGCACCAGGTGCGCGACCTCGCGGCCGCGCCGGCGGCGCACCCGGCGCAGTTGCTCGCCGATCTCCTGCCCCCGGGGTGACCCGGCAGCCCCACGGGACGCCGCCGCGCACTCCTCGGCCGCCGCCGGCGTGACACCCGCGCGCGATCTGTAGTAATAACGGTCCGACAGCCCACGGCCTTCCCGTTTCGTCCAGGTGCCCCTCCATGACGTCGATCTTCTCCGCGCGGCCGGCGGCCGCGGCGCTTCTCGTGCTCCCCCTCCTCGCGCCGGCGGCGCTCGCCCAGTCTGCCGGCCGACTGCTGGTGACGGTGGTGGACGGCGGCGGGGCGCCGGTCGCGGGCCTGACCCGCGACGACTTCACGGTGCGCGCGGGCGGGGTCGAGCTCGAGGTCGTGGACGCGGCGCCGGCGCCCCGCGCCGTCCAGATCGTGGCCGTCTTCGAGAACCTCGCGGTGACCCAGCGGCAGGTCAACGCCGGCATCGGCCGCCTGATCGGCGCGCTCGACGACGAGAGCGTCCTCGACGTGCAGAGCGTCGACGGCCCGCTCGAAGACGCCATCGCCGCGGCCGTGCGCGACCTGCGCACCCGCGGCGCGTCCCGCCCGGTCGTCGTCATGCTGGGCCAGGCCAGCGAGATGGCCCGCGCCGAGCTGCCGTCGTCGCAGGTGCGCGGCCGGCGGCGCGCCGCCGACCTGTCGGGCGACGTCGACGGGCTCGCGGACCTGCTGGCCGCGCACGGCGTGCAGTTCTCCGGCGTCGCCGTCACCGGCGTCCCCCTCCCCAACTTCGAGCGGCTCGCCGCCGCCACCGGCGGCCGCTTCGAGCGGATCGAAGACCCGGCGGCGCTCGGAGACATCCTCTTCGGCATCGGCCGCGAGCTGGGGACGCAGTATCTGGTGTCCGTCGCGCCCGGCGCGGCGGAGACCCCGGCGCCGCGGGTGGAGGTGCGCGGCGGCGGACTCCGCGCCCGCGCCGCGCCCTTCGCGCCCCGCCGTTGACGGCGGACGCCATGCGTTTCTTCAACACCGCCGGCCCCGTCAGACCCGACCGGCACTACTGCATTCCGCCGCTCGATCGCCTGGACCTGGACGACGTGCTCGCGCTGGTCCGGGACGAGAAGTACTTCGTGCTGCACGCGCCGCGGCAGACGGGGAAGACCTCGGCGCTGCTGGCGCTGCGGGACCGGCTGCGCGCGGACGGGTACCGGTGCGTGTACGGCAACGTCGAGGGCGGCCAGGCGATGCGCGGGGACGTGGCCGAGGTGATGCGCACGGTGCTGGGCGCGCTGGCGTCGCGGGCGCGCTGGGAGCTGGGGGACGAGTTCCTGGACGGCGTCTGGCCCGGCGTGCTGGCGAAGCACGGTCCGGGCGGCGCATTGCTGGAGGCGCTGACGCGCTGGGCGGCGGCGGACGCGAAGCCGCTGGTGCTGCTGATCGACGAGATCGACGCGCTGGAGGGCGATTCGCTGCTGTCGGTGCTGCGGCAGTTGCGGGCGGGGTACGACCGGCGTCCGGCGGGTTTTCCGCAGAGCGTGGTGCTGTGCGGGGTGCGCGACGTGCGGGACTACCGCATCCGTTCGGCGTCGGCGGACGCGGTGGTCGCCGGGGGCAGCGCGTTCAACGTGAAGGCGAAGTCGCTGCGGCTGGGAGACTTCTCGCGGGGCGAGGTGGCGGCGCTGCTGGGGCAGCACACGGCGGAGACGGGGCAGGCGTTCACGGCCGGGGCGCAGGAGCTGGTGTGGGAACGGACGCAGGGGCAGCCGTGGCTGGTGAACGCGCTGGCGTACGACGCCTGCTTCGAGGACAAGGCGGGCCGGGACCGGTCGCGGCCCATCGGCGCGGAGGCGTTCCGGGCGGCGCAGGAACGCCTGATCCTGCGGCGGGAGACGCACCTGGACCAGTTGGCGGACAAGCTGCGGGAAGAGCGCGTGCGGCGGGTGGTCGAGCCGCTGCTGAGCGGCGCCGACGAGCGGACCTTCTCGGCCCGCGACCTGGAGTACGTCCGCGACCTGGGCCTGGTGGCGCTCGACGCGCCGCTCCGGGTCGCCAACCCGATCTATGCGGAGGTCGTGCCGCGCGAGTTGACCCGGGCCGTCCAGGAGGGACTGACGGACGACCCGGCGTGGTACGTCGACGCTGCCGGCGGGCTGGACGCGCGGAAGCTGCTGGCGGCGTTCCAGGCGTTCTTCCGGGAGCACTCCGAGCACTGGTCGAAGCGGTTCCAGTATCAGGAGGCGTGGCCGCAGTTGCTGCTGCAGGCGTTCCTGCAGCGGGTGGTGAACAGCGGCGGACGCATCGAGCGGGAGTACGGGCTGGGGCGGGGGCGCACGGACCTCCTGATCGTCTGGCCGCGGTTCGGCGGGAGCGCGGGCGGCGGCGGTGCGTCACGGGCCGGCGGCGGAGGGGCCGCCGAGGGGGCGGCGCGGGCGGACCGGATCGTGGTCGAGTGCAAGGTGCTGCACGGCGGCCGGGAGAAGACGGTCGACGCCGGTCTGCGGCAGACGGCGGAGTACATGGACCGCTGCGCGGCGCGGGAGGGGCATCTGGTGATCGTCGACCGCGCCGGGGAGAAGCCCTGGCGGGACAAGGTGTTCCACGAGCGGACGACGTCGCCCGGCGGCCTCCCGATCGACGTGTGGGGCATGTGACGGACGACCGCCGGCAGCCGCCCGTGGTTGAACCCCGCGCCGCCGGAGAGCGGCGAAGGGGGGCGCCGGCGGACAGAGAACGTCCGGCGGACAGAGAACGTCCGGCGGACAGAGAGCGTCCGGCGGACAGAGACGGCGCGGACGCCGCGGCGGGTCTGTGCGCGCCGGCCACGCGCCCGCGCACCGCACTTCGATATCGCGCCGCCCGTCCGGCTTCGACCTCCCGCGGCGCGTCCCCGCCGCACCGCTACGCTACGCTCCTTTCCTCACCGCCAGCAGGAGCACGTCGCGGGCCAGGTCCGAGCGCAGGGCCTCGACCTCGAACGACGGCACGCCGGGGGCGTTCGCGAAGGCGCGCCGGGCCCGCCCGCGCCAGTCCTTCTGGCGGCGTGCGTGCTGATAGCAGACGAGGACGCCGCCCGGCCGCAGCGCGGCGAAGACCGCCGCCACCTCGGCCGACGTCACGTGCTGGGGACCGGCGCCGCCGTCGGGGGCGAGTCCGGTGTCGGGGTCGAGCAGCACCAGCACCGACCCCGTGCGCCCTTCGAGCCGGCCGCACAGGCGCCGGAAGTAGGCGGCCCGATCGACGAACGGCTCCTTCACCGTCTCGATGCGCAGTCCGGCCGCGGCGGCCAGCCGTTGCAGGTCGTCGAGGTCGCGGAAGTGGCCGACGACCTCGTCCGGCAACGGGGCCGGCCCCCGCGCGGTGGCGAGGGCCGGCCAGTCGGCGTCGGGCCGGTACAGGGCCGCGTACAGCACGTCGGCGATCGCCTCGCGGCGCGCGAGGTGCACGACGGCGCCCCACTTCACTACGTCGCGGTCGTCGCCGTACCAACAGTCTCGCATGGTGCTCGGCGGCCCCCCGTAATCGACGGCCCTGACCGCGCCGACGAGCACTCGCCTCGCGATCCGACGCGCGCCCCGCGCGCCGTTCGACCTTGACAATCGCGCGCCGTGTAGTTACTTTGCCGCGAACATGTCTGGCATGCGCCTTTTTCGCGCCTTGCCGGTCGGGTGCTCCCTGCCCGCCGGACGTTCTCCGTCCGCCGAAGCCCTCGGCGTCCGCCGGCGCCCTTCGGGCGCGGCGCGGCGCGCGGATTCCACCACGGGCTGCAAGGTACCGGGAGACGTGCTCGCCGAGGACGGCCCGCCGGCGCCCATCGAAGTCGAGACTCGGAGCCGGGCGTCGAGCACCCTGGCGGCGCGGGCGCCGCGGGAGACGTTCGGGTCGTGAGCGGCGACGTTTCCGCCTTCCGGGGCAACGTCACCCGCAAGCGCGGCGGCCGCCGGACCGTGCCCACCATCCTGCAGATGGAGATGACCGAGTGCGGCGCCGCGTGCCTCGGGATGATCCTCGCATACTTCGGGCGCTGGGCGCCGCTGGAAGAGCTGCGGGTGCGTTGCGGCGTCTCGCGCGACGGCAGCAAGGCGGTCAACATGCTGCGGGCGGCGCGGGAGTACGGCCTCGTCGCGCAGGGCTTCCGGCGCGAACCGGGGCGGCTGTTCGACCTGCCCTTCCCGCTGATCGTCTTCTGGGACTTCAACCATTTCATCGTGGTCGAAGGTATCCGGCGCGGGACCGTCTACGTCAACGATCCGGCCGAAGGGCCGCGCCGGTTGTCGTGGCAGGAGTTCGACGAGGGCTTCACCGGCGTCTGCCTGGCGTTCGTTCCCGGTCCGGATTTCCGCCGGGCCGGCTCGGCCCCCAGCGTGTCCCGCGGCCTGCTCGCCCGGCTGGGGGAGGCGTGGTCGCCGCTCGGCTTCGTCGTCCTCGCGACCCTGGTGCTGGTCGTGCCCGGCCTCGCCGTCGCCACGCTGTCCAAGGTGTTCGTGGACGACGTGCTGATCCCGCGCAGCGAAGACCTGGTCATGCCGATGCTGCTCGGCCTGGCGGCGGCCGCCGCCATGCAGGGCGGCCTGACGTGGCTGCAGCAGCACTGTCTCGCCCGCCTGGAGATCAAGCTCTCGCTGGTCGCCACCTACCGCTTCTTCCGCCACGTCGTGACCCTGCCGATGCACTTCTTCGGCCAGCGGTTCGCCGGCGAGATCGCCCACCGGGTGGCTTCCAACGACCGGGTCGCCGAGCTCCTGTCGGGGCAGCTGGCCACCAGTTTCGTCGGCCTGATCACCATGGCGATCTACGGCTTCGTCATGGTCTCCTACGACCCGGCGCTGGCGCTGGTCGTCGTCGCGATGGCCGCCGTCAACCTGATGGCGCTCCGCCTGGTGTCGCGCGCGCGCGAAGACGGCAGCCGCCGGATGCTCAAGGAGGAGGGGAGCCTGGCCGGCGCCTCGGTGAACGGGATCCGGATGATCGAGACGCTGAAAGCGAACGGCTCCGAAGACGAATTCTTCACGCGCTGGTCCGGCCTGCAGGCCAACGCGCTCGCCGCGCAACAGCAGATCGGCGTCCTCACCAACCTGCTGAACGTCCTCCCGCCGTTGCTCTCGTCCGTCACGACCGTCTCCATCCTGGGCGCGGGCGGCCTGCGGATGAACGCCGGCGCGATCACCGTCGGCGGCCTGATCGCCTTCCAGAACCTCGCCCGGAGCTTCCTCCAGCCGGTCGACGGACTGGTGAAGTTCGCCGCCGAGCTGCAGACCGTGAAGGGCGACATCGCCCGCCTCGACGACGTGCTGCACTACCAGCCGGACGCGCGCGCGGCGCAGGCCCTGGACCGGTCGGCGCCGGACGCGCCCGCGCCGACGCGGGGATTCGTCGACGTCGAGAACCTCACGTTCGGGTACAACGAGCAGGAGCCGCCGTTCATCCAGGACTTCAGCCTGTCGATCCGGCCGGGGCAGCGCGTGGCGCTCGTCGGCTCGTCCGGATGCGGCAAGTCGACGATCGCCAAGCTGGTCTGCGGCCTGCTGACGCCGTGGTCCGGGACGGTGCGGATGGACGGCCGGCCGGTGACCGAAATTCCCCCGAGCCACCTGACCGGTACGCTCTCCTACGTCGACCAGGACGTCATGCTGTTCGACGGCAACGTGCGCGAGAACGTCACCCTCTGGAATCCGACCATTCCGGAAAGCGACGTCACCAACGCCCTGCGCGGCGCGGTGATCCACGACGAGATCGCGCGCCGGCCCGGCAAGTACGACTCGCCGGTCGAGGAAGGCGGGCGCAACTTCAGCGGCGGCCAGCGCCAGCGTCTGGAAGTCGCCCGCGCGCTCGCGTCCAATCCGACGGTGCTGATTCTCGACGAGGCGACCGCCGCGCTCGACCCGATCACCGAGATGGAGTTCGACGACCGCATCCGGCGGCGCGGATGCACCTGCCTGATCGTCGCGCACCGGCTGAGCACGATCCGGGACGCGGACGAGATAGTGGTGCTCGACAGAGGCCGCATCGTCCAGAGCGGCACCCACGACGAGCTCATCGGGCAGGACGGCGCCTACCGCGCGCTCGTCACCTCGAACTGAGCCATGAGCGCCGCCGTCATCGAACGCGTGAAACGGCGGTCGTTCGCCGCCGGCGCGAACCAGCCGTTCCTGCTTGACGACCCCGCGCGCGCCTTCTACGTCGAGCAGGGGCACCTGGACCTCTTCGCGGTCGAAATGGAGGACGGCGAGCCCTCCAACCGCAAGCCGTTCGTGGGCCGCGTCCCCGCCGGCGCCATCGCCTTCGGCGCGCCGGTCTTCGAGCGCGCCGCGGAGGGCTGTTCCATCAACTTCCAGGCGATCCCCGCCCGGAGCGCGGTGGTCGTCGAGTGCGATCGCGCCGGCCTCGTGAACGCCGAGAACTTCGGCATCGACGTGACGATCTGGATCGACGACTGGATCTTCCGCCTCTCGGAGTTCATGGCCCGGGGCCGGCGCCCGGCGTCGAGCGACCTGCGGCTGCTCGAGGCGGACCCGGACGTGCCCTGTCCCGCGGCGTCGGTGGTGAGCGCGCACCACTCGGACGTGCTCTGGGTCAGCGCCGACCGGCCGATGCGCTTCACCGGCCGGGCCGATCTGGTGCTGGCGGCGGGCGAGCTCCTGCCCTTGTCGGAACGGAACTGGTTCGAGTTCGACGCGGATACGGCGGTGTCCGCGATCCACACGCCGACCGCCGTCGTCACCGGGCGTCTGTGGCCCGCGTTCGATCGTTACAGCCTGCTGGCCCTGCGCTACTCCCGCATCCACTCGCAGGAGCAGTTCGAAACCGGTCGCGACCGGCACAGCCGCGCGGACCGGACGCGCCGGGATACCGCGGCGATGACGTCGCGCACCCTCGGCGGCGTGCTGCGGCCGACGGGCGCCGGCGAGGGCGCGGTGCGAACCGGCCGGACGCCGCTGCAGACGGCGGTCGGTCTGATCGCCGACGCCATGGGCGTCGATTTCGACGTCCCGGTCGGGATGACCGACCACGACGACCCGATGGAGGCGGTCGCGGCGGTCGCCCGCCGGTCCGGGATGCGGTCGCGCCGGATCGTCCTGGCGCCCGGGTGGTGGCGCCGGGGCGGTCCCTCCTTCGTCGGGCTGGAGACCGCGGCCGGCGGGGATCGGCCGGTCGCCGTGCTGTCGGACCGGCGCGGCGCCCATCGCGCCGTCGATCCGGTGAGCGGCGCGTCCGCCGAGGTCGACGACGAGCTCGCCGCCCGGCTCGGGCGGCACGGGGTCGTGTTGTACGCGCCGATCCCGGAGAGCGTCGAGAGCGGGCCGGGCTTGCTGCGGGACGCCGTGCGCGGGTGCGAACGGGATCTGCGGGCGGTGGCCGGCATGGGGGTCGCCGGCGCGGTTATCGCGCTGCTGACCCCGGAGCTGACCGGCCGCCTGCTGGCCCAGGTCATCCCGCGCGTCGACACCCCGATGTGGATGGCCATGCTCGGCGCGCTGTTCCTGGGCGCGCTCTGCACCGCGGCGTTCGAAGTCGTGCGCGCGCTGGCGATGCTGCGCATCGAGGGCCGCATCGACGAGCGCCTGCAGGCCGCGGTCTGGATCCGGCTGCTCGCGCTGCCGCTCCCGTTCTTCCGGAACTACACGTCGGGCGACCTGGCCGACCGGGCGAACGGCATCAGCCTGATCCGGCATCTGCTGACCGGCGCCACCGCCACCGCCGTGGTCGGCGGCATCTTTTCCGTCTTCAGCTATGCCCTGCTCTTCTACTACAGTTGGCGGCTGGCGCTGATCGCGGGCCTCCTGGTGTCGCTGCTGGTCGGCGCGACCTGGCTCCTGGCCCGCGCCCAGATGCGCCACCATCGCGCGGCGTTCCGGATTCAGGGCGCCATCGACGGTCTCGTGTTCCAGATGATCTCGGGCGTCGCCAAGCTGCGGATCGCGCACGCCGAACACTTCGCGCTCGCGCGATGGGCGGAGCGGTTCGCCGAGCAGAAGCGCGAGACCCTCGCCGCCCGCCGCTGGGCCGCGGGGCAGAACACCGTCAACGCCATGTTCGCGCCGCTGTCCTCGCTCGGCCTGTTCGCGTTCATCTGGTACCAGCTCCTCGACGCCGAGTTGCAGCCGGGATTCGCCCTCCAGGACTTCCTGTCCTTCAACGCGGCGTTCGGGCAGTTCGCGGCGGCCCTGACCGGCCTGACGGCCGCGTGGACGACGGTGATCTCGGCGCTCCCGCTCTTCGAGCGCGCGCAGCCGATTCTCGACGCCCGGCCCGAAACGGTGGCCGGCGGCCATCTGCACGAGGTCGCCGGGGACGTCGAGTTCGCGAACGTCGTGTTCCGGTATCTGCCGGATCTGCCGAACGCGGTCGACGGCGTGTCCTTCCATATCCGGCAGGGCGACTACGTGGCCTTCGTCGGGCCTTCCGGCTCCGGGAAGTCGACGGTCTACCGCCTGATGCTCGGTTTCGAGCAGCCGGACGCGGGGGCCGTCTTCCTCGACGGCCACGACCTCGCGAACCTCGATCTGCCGGCCGTCCGGGGCCAGATGGGGGTGGTGCTCCAGACCGGGCAACTGCTCGCCGACAGCATCTTCAAGAACATCGCGAGCACGGCGCCGCTGACGATGGAGGACGCGTGGGCGGCGGCGCGCGCCGCCGGCCTCGCCGCGGACGTCGAGGCGATGCCCATGGGCATGCACACGGTGCTGCCCGAGGGCGGAGGCGGACTTTCCGGGGGGCAGAAACAGCGGCTGCTGATCGCCCGCGCCCTCGCCCAGAAGCCCCGCATCCTGCTGTTCGACGAAGCGACCAGCGCCCTGGACAACCGCACCCAGGCGCAGGTGCAGGCTTCGCTGAAGAAGCTGAGCGTCACCCGCGTGGTGATCGCCCACCGTCTCAGCACGGTGCAGGACGCCGACCGGATCTTCGTGATGGAGGCGGGCCGGATAGTCGAGAGCGGCCGTTACGACGAGCTGATGTCGCTCGACGGCGCGTTCGCCGCCCTCGCCCGCCGGCAGATCGTCTGATCCGGCGATCCCCGGTTTCCACGGTCGCTGGATGCATCGGATGATCCCCCGACCCGCCGCGAGCCGGCGGCGTCTGCGCCGCCCCGGCGCGGCCTGCGCCGCGGCGCGTCGACGCGCGGCGGCCGCCGCCGTGGTGGTCCTCGCCGCCCTGCCGCCGGCCGCCGCCCAGCTTCCCGAGGGCCTGCGCGAGCGGGCGGAGCAGGGAGACGCGGACGCCCGGGCCGAACTGGGCCGCCGCTACTACGCGGGACAGGGCGTGCCGCGGGACGACGCCGAGGCCGTCCGCTGGACCCGGCTCGCGGCCGGGCAGGGCCACGCGGCGGCCCAGTACAACCTGGGCCTCCTCTACTTCCGGGGGCGCGTCGTCGCCGGCGACGACGCGGCGGCGGCGCGCTGGTACCGGGCGGCGGCGGAGCAGGGCTATCCGCCGGCCCAGGCGGCGTTGAGCGCCCTGTACCTCTACGGCGCCGGCGTCGATGCCGACCCGGTCCTCGCGTCCATGTGGATGGAGCTGGCGTGGCGGGCCAGCGTGGGCGCCCCCGACTGGCGTCTCTACGCCGGCCAGCGCGCCGAGCTCGCGGCGGCGGTCACCGCCGGGCAGATCGCGGAGGGCCGCCGGCTCGCCGACGCGTGGACGCCGGCGCGCGAACGCTGACCGCCCGCGGTGAACGGCCCGCGGCATTGCGCGCGGCGCCGCATCCCGCCCGCCGCCGCTTCATTCCCACCTGAAGACCCGCGACGCGGCCAGGGTGCACACGCCGAAGACGACCAGGAGGGCCGCGACGTCCCCGAGATGGGCCGACCACGGGTCGCCCCGCCAGATGCCCGAGAGCAGGGACACCGCGTAGGTCAGCGGCACCACCCGGGAGACCGCCTGCATCGCGGGCGGCAGCGCGTCGATGGGGAAGAAGAGCCCGCAGAACGGCAGCATCGAGTAGAGGGCGAGGCTGCCGATCGGCGGGGCGAACCGCGCGGTGCGCACGAGGCTGGCGACGATGAAGCCGATGGACAGGATGCTCCAGGTGCTGAACAGCAGCGCGGCCGTGAACGAGAGCAGCGGCACGTCGGCGCCCGCGGGGTAGTAGCGGCGCCCCGCGAGGACCATCAGGAGCACGGTGACCGCGGTCAGGACGAGCTTCACCAGCACGTGGGCCACGAGAATGGTGACGGGGCCGAGGGGGGTCGCGCGGAGCCGCTTGAGGATGCCCCCCTCGCGGTAGATGGCGATGATCGCGACCAGCGACAGCACCGCGCTGACGGCGATGAAGACGGCCGCGAGCACGGGAAGCCCGGTGCGGAGCAGGACCATGGTCGGCGACGCGCCCTGGGCGAGCCGCGGCCCGAAGGTGCGCCCGAGGACGAGGAACATCAGCACCGGGACGACCACCGACCCGATGAGGCCCATCGGCTCGCGCACGAAGATCTTCATTTCGAGCCAGGTGAGCTTCAGAAGGCCGCGCAGAGGGCGGTGTCGGGTCATGGGCGTCGGGCGGCGGCGCCGGCCCCGCCTCGGGCCGGTTCAGTCGCGGATGGAATGGCCGGTCAGCGTGAGGAAGACGTCCTCGAGCGTCGGTTCCACGGTGCGGAACGCGGTGACCTGCATGCGGTGTTCCGAGAGGCAGTGGATGACCTCGGTCACGAGGTCGTCCCCGCGCCCGCGGATGGTGTGCCGCTCGCCGTCCCGGCGGACCGCGTCGGCCGAGTCCAGACCCGCGAACCGGGCCGCGGCGCCGTCGTGGGCGGTGGTCACCACCACCGTGCGCCGGGGGCAGTGGCGGGCGACGAGCCCGGCCGGCGTGTCGTGGGCGACGATGCGCCCGTGCTCGATGATGGCGACCCGGTCGCACAGCCGTTCCGCCTCTTCCATCAGGTGGGTCGTCAGGAAGACCGTCCGGCCGCGGTCGCGGATGGCCCGCACGAGGTCCCAGATGGCCCGCCGCGCCTGCGGGTCGAGGCCGGTGGTGAGCTCGTCGAGGAACACCAGCTCGGGCGCGTTGATCAGGGCGAGGGCGATGAACAGCCGCTGCTTCTGGCCCCCCGAGAGGGTCATGAACCACGCGCCGCGCTTGTCGCTCAGCCCGAGCTGCTCCAGCAGCCGGTCTCCGTCGACCGCCGTGTCGTAGAGCGCGGCCCACAGGTCCACCGCCTCCCACACCTTGATGCGCTTCTGGAGCTGCGCCTCCTGCAACTGCACCCCGATGCGGGGCTGGAGGGCGCCGGCGTCCCGGACGGGGTCGAGCCCGAGGACCTCGATGCGCCCCCGGTCGGGCCGGCGCAGGCCCTCGACGCACTCCAGGGTGGTGGTCTTCCCGGCTCCGTTCGGGCCGATCAGGCCGAAGATCTCGCCCGCCCGCACGGTGAACGAGACGTCGTCCACGGCCACGGTCGCGCCATAGGCCTTCCGAATGCCGGAGACCCGGACCACCGGGGAGTCGGCCATGCGGGCGCCATCTTATCAGCCGGCGGCGAAGCGCCCCGCGGCATCGCGGGCGGCGCCGCATCCCGCCCGACCGCGTCGTCCGCCGGACCGTCCCGCGGTCCGCGACCCCGCGCCGGGCCGTCGAACGCGGCGAGGTTTTCGCCGCTGCCGTCGGTCCGCTTGCCGATGGTGCGTCGTTTCGATTCGACGATAAACTTGTCGAAACGCCGCCTCCAGGCCCTGCCCGGCTTCGCGCCGCGGCGGGAGCGACGGCCGTGGCCGGTTCCCGTCCCCCGGCAGACGCCGAGGCCCGCCGGTCTCGTCGGTCCGAGGTGGGGTCTCGCGGGTTCGCGAGCGCTGACCGAACCGGGCAATCGCGCAAGAGTCGCATGGTGAACCCCCCTCCTCCCCTCCCGGCCCTTCCTTTGTCTGCACTACCTCCCGTCTCCGGGCGGACCGTCGGGGGGCCTGGTCTGCGCAGCCGCGGCGGGCGGCGCGGAGGACGGCGGGGCGGGGCGGGCAGGCGGAAGAATTCCGCCCCGGGCGCCGTGCGGGCGCGGCCCGGCGGCGCCGCGCGCGGCGCGGGGTTCCACGGTCTGGCGGTGCTGTCCGTTTTCGTTTTCGCGCCGGCCGCGGAGGCGCAAACGGCGCCGGCGGTGAGCTCGGTTTCGATTGCGGGCAGTCCGGTGAGCGGGGACACCTACGGAGCGGGCGAGACGATCGCGGTGGAGGTGGGGTTCCAGATTCCGGTGACGGTGACGGGCACGCCGCGGCTGGCGCTGACCATCGGAACCGGCACGGGGCAGGCGGGTTACGCGAGCGGGAGCGGGACGCAGACGCTGACGTTCCGTTACACGGTGCTGGCGACGGACGCGGACGCGGACGGGATCGCGATCGGGGCGAGCGCGCTGGCCTTCGGTGGCGGGACCATCCGGAGCGCCGCGATGATCGACGCCGTGCTGGGGTTGGGCGCGCACGCCCTGACGAACCAGGCGGACCACAAGGTGAACGGAGCCGCGACGGCTCCGGCGGTGAGTTCGGTGGCGATCAGCAGCCGTCCGGCGAGCGGAGACACGTACGGAGCGGCGGAGACGATCGCGGTGGAGGTGGGGTTCCAGATTCCGGTGACGGTGACGGGCACGCCGCGGCTGGCGCTGACCATCGGAACCGGCACGGGGCAGGCGGGTTACGCGGGCGGGAGCGGGACGCGGACGCTGACGTTCCGTTACACGGTGCTGGCGACGGATGCGGACGCGGACGGGATCGCGATCGGGGCGAGCGCGCTGGCCCTCGGTGGCGGGACCATCCGGAGCGCCGCGATGACGAACGCGGCGCTGGGGCTGGGCACGCACGCCCTGACGAACCAGGCGGACCACAAGGTGAACGGCCCCGCCACGGCGCCGCGGTCCCCGTCGGACGGAGTCAGGGTCTCGAGTTCTCCGGCGAGCGGCGACGTCTACGGCGCGGGAGAGACGATCGCGGTGGAGGTGAGGTTCCAGATCCCGGTGACGGTGACGGGGACGCCGCAACTGGCGCTGACGATCGGGGCCGCCACGGCCCAGGCGGCGTATGCGAGCGGCAGCGGCACGACGGCCCTGACGTTCCGCTACACCGTGCAGGCGACGGATCTGGACGTCGCCGGGATCAGCGTGGGGACGAGCGCCCTGTCGCTCAACGGCGGGACGATGCGGAGCGGGAACGGCGTGAACGCCAATCTGAGCGTCGGCGGGTTCCCGACGGCCGGCGGCCACAAGGTGGACGGGGCGCGGGCGGCCGTGAGCCAGGTTTCGCTCACGAGCAGTCCGGTGAGCGGCGACACCTACGGGGCGGGCGAGCGGATCGCGGTGGCGGTGGGGTTCTCGACCGCGGTGACGGTGACGGGGACGCCGCGACTGGCGCTGACGATCGGGGCCGCCACGGCCCAGGCGGCGTATGCGAGCGGCAGCGGCACGACGGCCCTGACGTTCCACTACACGGTGCAGGCGGCGGACAGGGACAGTGACGGGATCGGCGTCTCGGCGGGCGCTCTGGGCCTGAACGGGGGGACGATCCTGAACGGGAACCGGACGGCGGCGGCGCTGGGCCTGGGCGTGAACGCGATTGCGGCCGCCGCGGCCCACAAGGTGGACGGAAGCACGGCGCCGGCGCCGGCGGTGAACTTGGTTTCGATTGCGAGCAGTCCGGCGATCGGGGACACGTACGGGCGGGGAGAGACGATCGACGTGCAGGTGGGGTTCCGCATCCCGGTGAGGGTGACGGGCGCGCCGAGGGTCAGCCTGGCGGTCGGGACGGGGTCGCGGTCCGCGGCGTACGCGGGCGGCAGCGGCACGACGGCCCTGACGTTCAGCTATACGGTGGCCGTGGGCGACCTGGACGTCGACGGGATCGGCGTGGGGGCGGGCGCCCTGTCGCTGGCCGGCGGGACGATCCGGAGCGCGGCGGGAACGAACGCCCTGCTGGGGCTGGGCACGCACACGATTGCGAACGACTCGAGCCACAAGGTGGACGGCAGCCGGGGGCCGCCGGACGTGACGGGTCTGACGATCGGTTCGCCGGCGGCGGGCGACACGTTCGAGCGCGGCGAGCGGATCGAAGTCACGTTGACGTTCAGGAGCGCGGTGGACGTGACGGGGACGCCGCGGCTGGCGCTGGGGGTCGGGACGCAGACGCGGCAGGCGTCCTACGTCTCGGGCACGGGAACGGCGTCGCTGGTGTTCCGCTACACGGTGGCCTCGTCGGACGCGGACGCGGACGGGATCAGCATCGCGGCGGGCGCGCTGACCTTGAACGGCGGGACGATCCGGGCGGCGGGCGCGACCCTGGACGCGGCGCTGGGGCTGGGGCCGAACGCCGTCTCGAACAGCACGGGCCACAAGGTGGCGGGCGGGACGTTCACGGCGGCGGCGGTGAGCCAGGTGTCGATCACGGACTTCCCGGTCGGCGGCACGTACAGGCTGGGCGACGAGATCACGGTGCGGGTGACGTTCGCGCGGCGGGTGGCGGTGACGGGTTCGCCGCAACTGGCGCTGACCATCGGCACGGCGACCCGGCAGGCGGCCTGGGTATCGGGCGCGAGGATGGCGACGGCGCTGACGTTCAGCTACACGGTGGTCGCGGGCGACGCGGACGCGGACGGGATCAGCGTCGCGGCGGACGCGCTGACCCTGAACGGCGGGAGGATCGACGACGCGCGCGACGCCATGGCGGCCGCAAGCCTGGGGTTGGGCGCGAACGCGATCTCCAACAGCGCGCTCCACAAGGTGGACAGCACCCAGGGGCCGCCGGGGGTGCAGGGCGTGGCGCTGAACTCGCCGGCGGCGGACGGCACGTTCGAGCGGGGCGAGCGGATCGAAGTGACGGTGACGTTCAACAAGGCGGTGGACGTCACGGGGACGCCGCGGCTGGCGCTGGGGGTCGGGACGGCGACGCGGCAGGCGTCGTACGCCTCGGGCACGGGGACGGCGTCGCTGGTTTTCCGCTACACGGTGGTGGCGGGGGACGCGGACGCGGACGGGATCAGCATCGCGGCGGGCGCGCTGACGCTGAACGGCGGGACGATCGACGTATCCGGCGGCACGACCGACGCGGTGCTGGGGCTGGGCGCCCACGCCGTCTCGAACAGCGCGGGCCACAAGGTGGCGGGTGCGACGTTCACGGCGCCGTCGGTGAGCGGCGTGTCGATCACGAGCACCCCGGCCAGCGGTGACACCTACGGGCTGGACGAGCGGATCGAGGCGCAGGTGACGTTCGTGCGGCCGGTGACGGTGACGGGTTCGCCGCGGCTGGCCTTGACCATCGGCACGCAGACGCGGCAGGCGTCGTACGTTTCGGGGACGGGGACGGCGTCGCTGGTTTTCCGCTACACGGTGGTCGCGGCGGACGCGGACACGGACGGGATCAGCGTGGGGGCGGGCGCGCTGACCCTGAACGGCGGGGAGATCGACGACGCGCGCGACTCCACGGCGGCGGCGAGCCTGGGGCTGGGCGCGAATGCGATCTCGAACAGCGCGAACCACAAGGTGGACGGCGTCCTGGGGCCGCCGATAGTGACGGGTCTGAGGTTGCCCCGATTCCGTGGACAGGTTAACGCTTGGGTTCCCATCATGACGGTCCCCCGGATGGACGGGTTTGCGTGTGAGTCATCAACGAGGAACAAGCGCTGTGGACCTGTGGGAATCTCGCGGCCTCGGTGCAGGCACCGGCGGCAGCGATCGCCCGCGAGATTTCCAACGGCCTGTGGGCGCCCGCCGCGCCGATCTGCGGATGCAGTACGACGCCCCGCGGGCGTCCACAGGCCGGGCAGGTCCACAGCGCCCCCGGCGCCCGCTCGGTCCGCCGACGCCGCTTCACGGCGGTTGTCCGCCTCGCGACAGCGAGGCGAGCCGTGCGCCATCATGCCCTCCCCGTGTTTCCGGCAGCAACGCCGGTGACGACGCCAGCCGGCGCCGGCGCGCCGGACGCGACCCGGACCGCGGGTTCGAGCGCCTCGCCGGACCGGTCCCCGTCCGCGGGCGCCGTCTCCCGGAGACGTTCGAAATCCAGCGGCGACAGGTAGCCCAACGCGGAATGACGCCGCCGCGTGTTGTACCACCCTTCGATGAACGCGAACACCGCCGACCGCGCCTCGGCGTGCGTCGCCCACTTCGCGCGGTCGAGCAACTCGCACTCCAGCGTCGCGAAGAAGCTCTCGGCCATCGCGTTGTCGAAGCAGTCGCCGACCGAACCCATCGACGGCGTCACGCCCCATTCCTGACAGCGGGCGCCGAAGGCCAACGACGTGTACTGGCAGCCCTGGTCGGAGTGATGGATCACCGCCGCCGGACGGCGCTGCTTCACGGCCATCTCCAGCGCCCCGGTCACCAGCGCCGTGCGCAGGTGCGCCGCCATCGCCTGACCCACGACCCGCCGGCTGAACACGTCGAGGACGACGGCCAGATAGAGGAAGCCGGCCAGCGTCGGGACGTAGGTAGGTGATGTCGGCGACCCACAGCCGGTTCGGTCCCGCCGCCTCGAAACGGCGCTCGACCCGATCCGGGGCCGGCCGGACCCGCACCGCCCGCCGCGTCGTGCGCGGCCCGCGGCGCCGGCTCACCCCCGCAATGCCCGCCGCACGCATCACCCGCGCCACCCGCTTGCGGCTCACCGCGGCCCCGTCTGCCGACAGTTCCGCCTGAATCCGGGGCGCGCCATACGTCCCGCGGCTGCGGGCGTGGATCGCGCTGACGCGGACCGTCAGGTCCGCGTCAGCCTGCGCCCGGACGGACGCACCCCGCCGACGCCACGCATAGTACCCGCTCGGGGAGACACCGGGCACCCGGGCCATGGTGGCGATCCGGAAGCGGGCCTGATTCGCGCTCATGAACCGGTAGACCCCCCGGATCCGGTCTCCCGCGCGAACCAGGCCGTGGCTTTTGCCAGGATCTCCCGCTCTTCCCGCAGCCGCCGGTTCTCCCGACGCAGCCGGCGCATCTCCTCACGCTCCCCGGTGCGCAGGCCGTCGGTGCGCTCGCCGGCATCCCGGCCGGCCTGCGCCACCCGATTCCGGATGGCCTGGGCCGACGGCTCGAACTCCCGCGCCAGAGCCTCCGGCGTGCGCCCCGACCGGACCAGCTCGACCATCTGCCGGCGGAACTCCGCCGCATACGGCGGTCTCGATTTCGGCATCGCGGATACCTCCTCCTCCCAACAGGATAGGTGTCCACGAAACCGGGGCAACTCCACAGGGCGGGCTCGGCGCGGGGGAGGTCCTGGGGCGGGACCCGGCGGCGTCCCCGGACACGTCCGGCTGGGGTCCGGACCGGCTGGCCCTGGAGTTGGGCTGGGGCGTCGTGCTGCCCGGCGGCGGCGAGTTCACACCGTTCGGCGGCTGGAGCCGCGAGGGGATCGAAGGCTGGCGCCTGAACGCGGGGACGCGCTGGGCCGTGCTGAACCCGCGTGGCGACGGCCGGGCCCGGAACCTGTCCCTCGCCCGGGTCCCGGGCCTGCGCTTCCTGATCGACCTCTTCGTCGAGCAACTCGCCACGCGCCGTCAGCCCATGGATCGCCGGTTCGTCCTGCAAGGAAGGATCGGCTTCTAGCTGGCTCTAGCCAGACTAGCTAGCGGACGATGACCCGCATCGCCGCCTGCACCACGACCTCTTCCTCCCCGCGGTCGTCGAGCAGGACTCCGACGATCTCGTAGTCGCCGACCGGGAAGCCGCGCCAGGTGAAGTTGTGCAACGGCTCCGAATCGGCGCCCCGCAAGCCGATGCTCGTGCTCCGATAGTACGAGCCGGAATCGGCGACGATGCGAAGTTCGCGGGAGTGTTCGGTCGGTCGGATCCGGATGCTGATATCGACTTCGCCCGGCGCGGCGACGAGCAGCGTGGGCCGGGGTTCGGAGAACGCCGCCGTTCCTTCCGCGGCCGCGGCCAGCAGTTGCCGGGGCGACGTCGAGGCCGTCCGTGCGTCGGCGACAGCCAGGACGGCGACGACGAAGGTGACGAGTCCGATGCTCTGCATGATCTTCATCAGCGTGTCCCCCGACGGCAGGTGCGCACCTGTCAATGTTAAATGCGGGTTAATTATATGTTGCAAGGATGTTAAATTGCAACCACTCGCCGCGGGAACCTCCCGCAACCGCGGACCGCAAGCGGTCGCGGATCGCAAAACGGTCCGACGGACAAAAGCAGTCAGGCGGGATGCAGCGCCGCAATGCAGCGGGGCGTTTCACCACGGGCTGCTATAGTGCGCTTGCGGAGCGGCGCCGAAAGGACGACACTGGACCGATCGCTTCAACCGGGGGAGGACGGGTGTGACGCATGGCGGACGCGGCTTGACGGTGGCGGGGATGCTTCTGGCGGCGGGACTCGCTTCCGCGCAGCGTCCCGACTTCTCCGGAATGTGGACGCTCGATCGCGCGGCGAGCGAGGTCACGGCGCCGGCGTTCAGCGGCGGCCGCGGCGGGGACGACGTCGGGCGCCTGTTCATAACCCATGCCGCCAACGGCACGGTCATCGTCGGCGCGGAGACCAACGGCCGCAAGGCCTGGTCCTATGCGCCGGGGCGGGAGATGGCCATTCCTGTCGGCCGCGACACCACCATGCTGGCCGCGTCGCGGTGGGAGGGCGAGCGGCTGGTGGTGGAAGGGACGCTGGGCGGCATGACCATGCGCGAAGTGATGACGCTGAGCTCCGACGGCGGAACCCTGACCATCGAGGTGACCACGGGCACGCCGGCGGGGGAGACCCGCAACCGGCTGGTCTATCGGTCGGACGGTCCCGTCGGGGCGTGCGACACGTGGGCGATGCCGTGCCGGGAGTTCCCCCAGGACGAGCTCCCGGCCGTCGGCGCGGGCGCCGCGCGCGAGGGGACGACGCGATGACGAGACGACACGAGGCGCCGATCCGCATGGCCCTGGCCGCGACCCTTCTCTTGCCCGCGGCGGCAAGGGCGCAGGAGGGAGAGTGGCGTCAGTGGGCGGGGCGCAACCGCGACTTCACGGTCGAGTCGGACGGGCTCGCCGAGCGCTGGCCGGCCTCGGGGCCGCCCGAGATCTGGAGCCGGCCTCTGGGTGCCGGGCATTCCGCCATTCTCGCCTCCGGCGGCCGGCTGTTCACCATGTACCGTGTCTCGCACGGAGACGGCGGAGGCGCGCCGTGGACGCCGCGCGAGGTGGTCGTCGCCCTCGATGCGGCGACCGGGGCGACGCTGTGGGAGTACGAGTACGCGTCGAAGAACCAGGACTTCGACCAGGGGGCGGGGCCGCACGCGACGCCGTTGCTGGCCGGCGGCCGGCTGTTCACCGTGGGCAGCAACAAGGAACTGCACGCCTTCGATCCGGAGACCGGCGCGCTGCGGTGGTCGAGGAATCTCGTCACCGACTTCGGGGCGCCGCCGCTGCTGATCCGCTCGATGATCAAGCCGGGGTCGGGGATGAGTCCGACTCCCTACGAGGACACCATCCTGCTGCAGGTCGGCGGACCCGGCCAGGCCGTGATGGCGTTGCGGCAGCGGGACGGCGAGGTGGTCTGGAAGAGCGGCAGCTTCCTGGTGTCCCACGCCCCGGTAGGCCTGATTCCGGTCGACGGCCGGACCCACGCGGTGGTCTTCGCCGGCCAGGCCGTGGTCGGCATGGACCCCGACACCGGGGAGGTGCTCTGGGCCCACCCCCACGACGCCGGCAACGACTTCAACTTCCAGATTCCCCACTACGATCCCGATCGTCGGGTGCTGTTCTTCTCGTCCGGCTACATCGGCGGCAGCCAGGCGATACGTCTCGTGCCCGACGGCGGCGTCGTGCGCACCGAGGCGTTGTGGGCCGACCGCCGCCTGCGGTTCACTTTCCTCAACGTGCTGAAGATCGGCGACTTCATCTACGGCACGAGCGGCCAGGGCGCGGCCGCGGTGCTGACCGCCACCCACATGGAATCGGGCGAGACGGCGTGGCGCGAGCGCGGATTCAGCCGCGCGACCATGGTCTACGGAGACGGGAAGGCGATTCTGCTGGAGGAAGACGGCGACCTCTCGCTCGTCAGGCTGAGTCCGAACGGCCTCGAGCGGCTGGCGACCGCGCAACTGTTCGACACGCGGTCGTGGACGGTGCCGACCCTCGTCGGGACGACCCTCTATGCCCGCGACCGGGCGCGCATCGTAGCCCTGGACCTCGGCGCCCGCGACTGACCCCGGCGGGGGGATTCTGCGTTGCCCCCAAGAGCGGCGAGGGCTCCAGCTAGCCCCGGGCTACACCCCCGTCAGCCGGCCGAGCCGGCCGGTGCTGTCGCCGAACGCCTCCACCGGCGTCCCCAGCTTTTCGAGAACCGTGACGTGCAGGTTGGCGAGCGGCGTGTCCTGGGGATAGCGGACGTACCGGCCGCCCGCGATGCCCGCGTTCTTCCCGCCGACCAGCGCTATCGGCAGGTCGTCGTGGAAGTGGGTGTTGCTGTCGCTGATGCCGGTGCCGTAGAGGAACAGCGTCGAGTCGAGCATCGACCCGTCGCCCTCGGGGGTCGCGTCGAGCTTCGCCACGAGATAGGCGAACTGCTGGAAGTGGTACTCGTTGACGAGGTGCAGCCGGTGGAGTTTCGCCGGCTCGTCCTGGTGGTGCGACAGCGGGTGGTGCGAGTCGGGCACGCCGATCTCCGGATAGGCGCGGCCGCTCACCTCGCGCGCCAGCATGAACGTGCTGATGCGGGTGAGGTCCGTCTGGTAGGCGAGGGCGAGCAGGTCCATCATCAGCCGGGCGTGCTCGGCGTAGTCGCTCGGCACGCCGACGGGCTGGTCGACGACCGGCAGTTCGCGGGCGCTCTGTTCCTCGGCCATCGCGATCCGCCGCTCGATGTCGCGGACCGCCTCGGCGTACTCGTCCAGCCGGGCCCGGTCTCCCGGCCCCACGACCCGTCCGAGCCCGCGCAGCTCGTCGTTCACGAGGTCGAGGATGCTGCGGTCGCGCCGCATCCGCGCCCGCCGCGCCGCCGGGTCGGTGCTGCCGCTGGTGCCGAACAGGCGCTCGAACACCGCGCGGGGGTCGTTCTCGATGGGCAGCGGAGTGGTGGGCGTCCGCCACGCGATGGTGTTGGTGTAGGCGCAGCTCGCGCCGCCGTCGCAGTTCCCGACCATGGCGTTCGACTCGATGCCGAGCTCGAGCGACGCCAACTGGGTCTCGTTCCGCAGCTCGCGGGCCGCGATCTGGTCCACCGAGACGGCGTTCGAGACGTCGGCCCCGCTGGTCATCTTGTAGGGGACGCAGGTCAGGAAGGTGCCGGCGGACCGGGCGTGGTCGCCGCCGCCGGTGACGAGGTTGGCCGCCTCGTCGTCGAGGCCCCCGCAAATCAGCACCCGGTCGCGGAACGGCTCCAACGCGCGCAGGGTCGGCGGCAGGCGGTCGAGCCGCCCCTCCTCCCGCGGGTACCAGTAGGGCATGGACATCCCGTTGGGCACGTAGAACACGCCGAAGCGCCTGACCGGCGCGGCCGCCGTCCGGCTCTGCGCGGTCAGGGCGGGCACCATGCCGTCGAGCAGGGGGAGGGCCACGGCGGCGCCGAGACCGCGCAGCACGCGGCGGCGCGGCAGATGCATCCGGGTGATGAACATGGCGATTCTCCAGAAGTGCCGCGGACGCTCGGGAAGGCCCGCGCTGCGCTCAGGGCCCGGCGTCCGCCGGGGTTTCCGCCGCGGGAGCGCGCCGCATGAGGAACGGCTCGCTGGTGACGACGCCGAGCACCAGCGCCGACCAGCGGTAGCCGCCGCGCTCCAGGTCCCGCACGATGCGCCGCAGGGCCGGCGCGTCGTAGTAGTCGACGCCGCGGCCCAGCGCATAGGTCAGCAGCTTTTCGGCGACCGTGTGCGCGAACTCGTCCCCCGACGCGAGCAGCGCCTCGCGGAACGCGCGCGGGCTGTCGATGGCGGCGCCGTTCCATTCGATGGCGGCGTCTATCTCGGCCCCGCCGTCGCGCTCGCGCCAGCGGCCGATGGCGTCGAAGTGCTCCATCGCGAAGCCCAGCGGGTCCATGCGGCGGTGGCAGCTCGCGCACACGGGGCTGTCGCGGTGCTGCTCCATCCGCTCGCGCAGCGCCGTCGGGCGGACGCGGTCGCTCTCGGGCAGCGGCGGCACGTTGGGCGGCGGGGGCGGCGGGGGCGACCCGAGCAGCGTCTCGAGCACCCACAGGCCCCGCAGCACCACCGACGTCCGGTTCGCGTACGAGGTGACGGTCAGCAGGCTCGCGTGCCCCAGCAACCCGTGCCGGCGGTCGTCGTCCCACGCGTACCGCCGGAAGTGGCTGCCGTAGAGATCGTCCACGCCGTAGTGGCGCGCGAGCTGCTCGTTCAGGAACGTGTAGTCGGCCCGCAGCAGGTCCTGCAGCGGGCGGTCCTCGCGGACCTGGCTCCGGAAGAACAACTGCGTCTCGCGGACCATCGCCTTCCGCAGCGAGTCGTTGAACCCCGCGAAGAGCGCGCCGTCGGGGTCTTGCGAGAAGATGTTCCGCACCTGCAGCCACTGGCCCGCGAAGTCGTCCATGAACCGCTCGGCCCGCCGGTCGGCGAGCATCCGGCGCACCTGCCGGGCCAGCGTGCCGGGCGCGCTCAGGGCGTTGCGCTCGGCCAGGTCGAGCAGCTCCTCGTCCGGAATGCTCTTCCACAGGAAGAACGACAGCCGGGTGGCCAGCTCGAGGTCGCTCAGCCGGTAGGCGGCGCCGGCCGGCGTGTCCGCGGGCTGCCGTTCGACCCGCATCAGGAACCGGGGCATCGAGAGCAGGGCCTCGAGGGCCCGCTCGACCCCCGCCTCGAAGCCCCGCTCGCGCCGCCCCTCGCGGTAGACGCCCAGCAGCGGCTCGACGTCGTCGGACTCCACCGGGCGGCGGTAGGCCCGGCGCGCCAGCCGGGCGAGGATGGCGCGCGCGCAGGGCTCCTCGTCCTCGGCCTGCCGCGGCCGGCACGTGAAGATGCGCCGGCGGCTGGGCGTGTCGCCGGGCGTCGCGCCGGCGAACGGCCCGGAGACGAAGACCTTGTCGATGCCCGGCAGCAGCCCCGGCGGATGCGGGGACGGCGCCGAGTCGGCGAACGCGACCGACAGCAGCCGCGTGCCCGCCTCGACCGGCACGCGGACCTCCAGCGCGTGGTCGGCGGTCATCCGGTACTCGTGCAGCCGCTGGCCCTCGACGTCGTCCTCCGGCACCGCGATCAGCGAGCCGGGGTCGGGGCCGGGGTACTTCCCCCCGATGGCGAACTCCTCGACGAGGGCGTGGTCGATCCGGATCTCGATCCGGTGCTCGTTCTCGGCGATGCCGTCGATGGTCTCGATGGTCTCGTTGCGCTTGAGCCGGACGGCGAAGACGTACTCGCCGTCCAGGGGGAAGTGGTGGCGCACCGCGAGCCCGCCGTGGGTCGCGAACGGCAGGTCCTCGCCGGCCCGCACGTCGCGCCGCTCGTAGCCCACCTGGTAGAGCTGCATGACGGGACGGACGTCGGGGCTGCCGACCGCGGCCCGGCTGATCTTGGTCGCGGCCGCCATGTAGCGGGACATCAGCCCCGGCGTGATCGACAGCACGTCGGCGTTGTTGTCGAAGCCGAACCCCGCCATGTCCGAGGGGAGCAGTTCTTCGCCGTCGACCTCGAGGCCCAGCAGGTCTTCGACGACGTGGACGTACTCGACGCGGTTCAACCGCCGCGACGCCACCCGGCCGGGGTTGGGGTCGGCCGCCGCCGCGCGGTCGAGCGCGCGCTCCAGGCGGGTCGCGAACGCGTCGATCTCCGCCGGCGCCGGCCGCGGCCGGCCCTCCGGCGGCATCTGCCCGGTGCGCAGCTTGCGGACGACCTTCTCGAGGACCGGGGCATGGACCGCGGCGCGGGCCGGGTCCACCTCGTCGAGGGCGAGCCCGCCGGTCCGGAGCCGCTGGTTGTGGCAGGCGACGCAGTAGCGGTCGAAGAGCGCGCGCGACGGGGGGGCGGCGGCGTCCTGTCCGCCCGCCGCCGGCGCCGGCCCGCCCGCGAGCGCCGCGCCCGTCAGCAGCGCCGCTCCGATGCTTCGCGCGACCATGGCCCCCCTCTTTGACCTTCGGAATCCCCAGTATAGCAGCCCGTGGCGGCCCCCCTGCGCGGTATCGCGCCCGAACGGGCACCGGCGAACGCCGAGGGCGCCGGCGGACGGAGAACGTCCGGCGGACGGAGAACGTCCGGCGGGCAAGGCGCGCCTGCCTGGCAAGGCGTGAGAAGGGCGCGTGTCGGGCATGTTCCGCCGAACGAACGACGCAGTCAGGTCAGATGCTGCGCCGCTCGCAATTGCAGCGGGGTGTTTCACCGCGGGCCGATGGTTCCGGCCATCCCGGAACCATCGGCCGGGAGCCCGCCGCGGGTTCCCGGCGACGGGCGCCGGGGCGTCAGGCGATCATGACGGTCCTCGGGAACTGCGAGTTGTCCTCGAGGCCGGTCTGCTTGACGGCCGACAGCTCGCCGCTCGTCGGCTGCACGTTGCCGTTCACGTCGGTGACGCGCGACACCAGGGTGTGCTCGCCCGGCGACGCCCCGGTCCACGCGAACCGGAACAGCTTCCACGAGTACTGGCCGCGGGTCGACGGGTCGAGCGCCGCCGCCTGCCACGCCCCGTCGTCCACCTTCACCTGCACCCCGCGCAGCGGCGTGCCGTCGTGCAGGACGAAGCCGAGCACCTCGTGACGGCCGTCGACGCGGGTCACCCGCGCGATGACCGACTTGACCCGCAGGCGCGACACCTCGGTCTCGTGCCACACCGTCTCGCCGCCGATCTCCTCCGACCAGAGGGTGCGGTACCACCGCGCCTGCCACTTGCCGAGGAAGCGCTCCGCCTGCAGGCGGACGTGGGAGAGCCACTTCACGTTGGTCACGCCGTACCAGCCGGGCACCAGCAGCCGCAGCGGCGCGCCCTGCTCCACCGTCAGGGGCGCCCCGTTCAGCGCGTACGCCAGCAGCGGCCCCGAGGTCATGCCGTCGGCGAGCGACAGGCTGCGGGCGAACGGCTGATCGACCTCGTGCGGCGTCCCCCGGAAGTCGACGGTCTCCGGTCCCTTGTCGGCCCCGAAGAAGACGGCCTCGCGCGCCGCCGGCTTCACGCCGACGAGGTCGAGCACCGCGCGCAGCGGCACCCCCGTCCACCGGCCGTTGCTCGCCAGCCCCTGGATGAGCCGGCGCGAGTTGCCCGAGCACTCGTAGCCGGCGTCGATCTCGATGCTGTCCATACCGCGCAGGTCGTCGAGGCTCAGCCGCGCCGGCCGGTCGACGAGACCCGACACCCCGAGGCGGAAGCCGGCCGCGTCGATGACCGGCTTGTCGAAGTGCTGGATCGTGTAGAAGGCGTCGGCCGGCGTGTACGGGCCGTCGATGTTGCGGACGTCGTAGATGCGGATGGCGGAGGCGGGGTTGGGCTGCCCGAAGTTCTCCGGCACGTCGGTGAACGGCACCGGCGTCTCGTCCTGGGCCAGGGCCGGCAGCGTCAGTCCCCGCGCGCCGATCACCCCCGCCCCGGCCAGCGCCAGACCGCTCTGCTTCATCATTTCCCGGCGGGTCGTTCCCTTCGTCATCTCGCGCTCCTTTGGGCCGGCGTCGCGGGCCGGCGGGTCTTGCCGCCTCCGGGGCCGGCGCTCCTGCGCCGGCGTCTCTCGTGCCGGGCCGGCGTTACGCACCGGACCGGCGACCATCGGACCGGGCCGGCGCCCTGCGCCGGCGTCCTGGGCCCGGTGTCACGTACTGGGGCCGGCGTCCCGGCGTCAACGTCTCGCGCCGAGCCGGTGTCGCGCACTGGGGCCGGCGTCTCGTGCCGAGCCGGCGCCCCGCACCGGACCGAGCCGGCCCCGGCGCCGGCGTCTCGCACCGGACCGGCGTTATGCACCGGACCGGCGACCATCGGACCGGGCCGGCGCCTATCGGGACCCGTCGTCCGTCCCGACCGCGGCGCCGGCCAGGATGTTGGTCAGACCGTAGTTGCCCTCGTGGCAGGCGTACTCGTACAACGGATCCGGATTCAGTCGCATCGGCACCGAGTAGGTCCACGGCCGGGTCCACACCGTCGGGTCGTCGACCGTGACGTCGTATTGCAGGGTGTCGGCGTCCACCCGGGTGAACCGCTCGACCAGCGTCAGGGCGGGGGTGGTCGCCCCCCGCTGGAAGTTCGTCTCGCGGAGGAAGTTGGTGGTCTCGACGACCAGGGTGTCGCCGTCCCAGCGGCCGCGCGAGTCGCCGACCCACTGCCGGACCGAATCCACGAGATGGGCGCGCCCGTCCAGCGGCACGACTCGAGCCTCGTGGTTCATCTCGGCCAACAGGACCACGGTGTCCTCGGTCTGGAACACCTGCAGGTTGTTGTTGTAGGCGCTCGGGGCCATCGGCGGACCCGAGTTGAAGCCGAGGATGCAGCGCACCTGCAGCCCCCCGGGACCCAGGTCTTCGACGAAGCCCCCCGGCGTCGGCTCGTGGCTCGACACGCCGCTGCGCGCCTCCGCCAGCGCCTCCTGCCGCCGCCGGGCCTCGTCGGTCAGGGCCGGGATGCGGCCGTCGGGCGGGTCGACGACCAGCGACGTGCGCTCGGTGGTCACCGCCGTCCCCTCGTCGAACCAGAAGTCGTTGTAGGGCACGACGCGGTCCGACGTGTCGGCGTCGCGGCTCCGGCGCCGGATGGTCTCGGCCGCGAACGCCGCCGCCTGCTCGGGCGAGAAACGCGCTTCCTCGGCCAGCTCTTCCGGCCGCTCCATCGGGGTCAGGCTGCGGAAGTCCCAGACCCCCTGCAGGTCCGGGGCGCCCCACGCGGTCCGGGGCGCGGCGCCCGAGTTCTCCGTCTGGGCGCCGGCGCCGGCCGGCGTCCACGTCACCGCCGCCGCCACCGCCGCCGCCGTCAGCGAACGCACGACAGACCGGCAATCCATCTTCCACCTCCAGGACCATCCGCGGCGGCCGTCCGCGCGCGGCGCGCCGCGGTCGTTACGGGAATCGGACCCGCGGCCGCGGGACCCGACCCGCGGCCGGCGATGCGAGGCGCCGCCGCCGAACCGCCAGCGAACCGCGACCGGGCGGGCGCTTCACACGGCATATGTATAACCCAGGACGTGGCGAAAACGCCCCGCTGCGTTGCGAGCGGCGATGCATCCGCCGCCTGATTGCGTCGTTCGGCGGTTGCATATGTCCGATATCTGCGCTTCGGTCATCGATTCACCGGGCCGGCCACGCCCGCTCGACGACCCGATCGAACGGGCGGGCCACCCGCTCGATCCGGTACGCCTGCCGGCGTCTCAGGTCGTACCGGTCCCCGGCGCCCAGGAAGTAGAACCGGCCCCCCGAATCGAGCAGCCGTTCGTGGTCGTAGATGACCACGTAGCTGCGTCCCATCACCTCGAACCGGTCGCCCTCGACGACGATCGCCGTGTCTTCGTCGATGCCGATGCCCAGCAGGTGGGGGTGGGCCTCGATCACCTCGACGAGGTCGAACTGGCGGTTGCGCCGCAGCAGGTGCTGGTCGATGGCGGTGTCGCGCAGGAAGCCGAAGCCGACCTCGTGGTCGCCCATCATGATGGTGTTGGTCGCGGTGTCGCCGCGCACCAGATACGACCCCAGGATGGTCGCGCCGGCCGACGAGCCGCCGACCACGCCGCCGCGCCGCAGCACGTCGGCCAGCTCGTCCTGCACGCGCGTGCCGAGGTAGGCGTCGGCCAGGCGCCACTGCCGCCCCCCGGGGAACCACACCCCGCCGGCCCGCCGCAGGGGCGCGCTGAACGCGGGGTCGTCGGCGACCGTCCGGTCCCGCGTGTGCAGCACCGTCAGGTCGGCCGCCCCCGCCTCCCGGAACGCGCGAAGCCCCGCGTAGCGCTGGTCGTAGCCCTCGCCGCCGCCCGCCGTCGGGATGACCACGATCGGGGCCTCGGGCCCGCCCGCGAGCTCGATGAACCGCTCGACGATCGCCGGGTCGCGCATCGCGCCGCCGACGATCACCAGCGCCCCCCGCGCCGGCCCCACCTCCTGGGCCGCGGCCAGCCCGACGACGGCCAGCACCGCGGCGACGACGCCCGCACCGATCCGCGTTCTGGTCCGCATCATCCTTCCTTCGCCCGTCCTGCGCAGCCCGCGATGGAGTCGGGGCGGGATTGTACAACGGCGCCTCCCGCCCACCGGCGTCTTCGGCCCGTCCCGCCGACCCGCGGCGACAGGCCCCGCCGCGCTGGGCGGGCGCCGCCCTCGTCCGCCCGTGGAGCACCACGGGCTGTATACTCCGCGGGAGTGCGGGGGACCGAACGGCGGCGGGTGCCCGGGTGGAGAGGGCCGCCTTGGATCTCGTCGGCCTGGCGCTGCCGGACGTGGAGGACCGAACGGCGGCGGGCGCCCCGGGCGAAGGAGCCGCCGGACCTCCGCAGGGGAGGGACTGCACGATGAGATGGTGGAAGACGGCGGGCGCGGCGGCGTGGATCGGCGTCGCCCTGGCGCAGCCGGCGGCGGGGCAGACCACCTCGCTCGCCGGGGTCATCGACTTCCACGTGCACTCCGGCCCCGACTCGCGGCCCCGTTCGGTGAGCGACCTGGAGATCGCGCGCATCGCGAAGCGGGCCGGCATGCGCGGCATCGTGCTCAAGAACCACTTCACGATGACCGCGGACCGCGCCTGGCTGGCGATGCAGGAGGTTCCCGGCCTCGAGATATTCGGCGGGGTCGCCCTGAACCACTCGGTGGGCGGCCTCAACGCCGAGGCGGTCCGGCAGTTGGCGGCGTTCTCCGGCGGGCGCGGCAAGGTGGTGTGGCTGCCGACGTTCGACGCCGAGTTCTGGATGACCCGCGCGGGCGACCCCGGGCCGTCCGTGCCGGTCATGCGCGACGGCGCGATGGACCCCGCCCTGGGCGAGATATTCGACCTCGTCGCCGAGCACGACCTCGTGCTGGCGCTGGGGCACTCGTCGCCCGAAGAGGTGCTGGCCCTGATTCCCGAGGCGCGGCGCCGCGGCGTCGAGCACGTTCTCGTCACCCACGGGCTCGGCCAGCAGCCGACCCCCGACCAGCTCCGGGCGATGGCCGACCTCGACGTGGTGATCGAGCTGGTCTGGCTGGCGGTCTTGAACGGCGAGTTCACCTACGCCGACTACGCCGACGCCATCCGGGAGTACGGCGCGCGCCACTTCCTGCTGTCGTCCGACCTCGGGCAGGCGGGCAACCCGCTGCACCCCGACGGCCTGAACGCCCTCATCGACGGGCTGCGCGGCGAAGGCATCGGCGACGCGGACATCGACGTGATGATCCGCGAGAACCCGGCCCGGCTGCTTGGCCTCGATCCGTAGCCGCCCGCGCGGATTCCCAGGGAGGGTCCGACATGATCCGACGGCATCTCTCGGCGGCGGCGCTGGCCGCAGCCCTCGCTCCCGGGGCCGGGTCCGCCCAGGACAACTGGACGGCGCCCCGCACGCCCGACGGCCAGCCGGACCTGCAGGGGCTGTGGACGAACTCGACGACCACCCCCCTCGAACGCCCGCGCGAGGCAGCCGGCCGCGCCGTCTACACCGACGAGGAGGTCGCGGCCATCGACGCCGCGAACGTCGGCCGCAACGACCGCCCGCCGCCCCCCGGCGACCCCGGCACCTACAACGACTTCTGGTGGGAGCGCGGGACCGCCCTCGCCCGCACGTCGCTCGTCGTCGACCCGCCGGACGGCCGCCTGCCGCCCCGGACCGCGGCCGGGGACGCGCGCGCCGGCTGGACCCGCGGCGCCGACTCGTGGACGGACCGCAGCATGGCCGAGCGCTGCGTCACCCGCGGCGCGCCGAAGCGGCCCGGCGGCTACAACAACCACTTCCTCGTCCTGCAGACGCCGGGGTACGTCGTGATGCTCCAGGAGATGATCCACGAGCCGCGCATCATCCCCCTCGACGGCCGCCCGTCCGCCGACGCGCGCATCCGGCTGTGGATGGGCGACTCGCGCGGCCGGTGGGAAGGCGACACGCTGGTCGTCGAGACGACGAACTTCCGCGACGACATATACACCAACTCGTTCAACTGCTGCCCCGGCGCGAGCGGCGGTCTCGCGCTAGTGGAGCGGTTCACCCGCGTGGACGCCGACACCATCGAGCACCGCTACACCGTGAACGACCCTGACACCTACACGCGCCCGTGGACTGCGTCCATCCCGATGCGCCGCTTCGCCGGTCCCCTGTACGAGTACGCCTGCCACGAAGGCAACTACGGCATGGAGAACCTGCTGCGCGGCGCGCGCGTCCAGGAGGGATCGGCCGGGGCGCGGTAGCCGGGCCGGGGGCCGGCTCACCGGACGTCGAGACCGGGGTCCCTGTCGAGCGCCGATCACCGTCTGGCCACGACGTCGAATTCGACCAGTTCCTTCTTGGAGTTCCGTTTGCGCAGAGGATCGATCCGCACCGAGCGGGCGCCGGCCTCCAGAAGCATGTCGCCGTAGATGCGCTCGGTCGGCACCAGCACGTCGTAGAACTTGGAATTGCCGACGACGTAGTGCATCTCGGCGCCGCGGCGCATGGTCCGCATCGCGGCGCGGACGTGGCGCCAGACGTCCTCGAAATATTTTCCCACGTACCGCGACAGGACCCGGCCCGAGGAAGCCGCGGTATCCTCGATTCGGCGCAGCATCGACGCGAAGTAGTCTGGAAAGAACACGTCGTCGGCCTTCTTCCAGGACGCCACCCGGCTGGTCGCCACGCCCCACGTTCCGCCGATCGCGAGCCAGTCCAGCTCGCCCGCCTGCCGCTTGTCTTCGAGGAACCCCAACCAGTACATGTACGGTCTCAACTCGCGGATGTAGGACATCCGGTTCGGGTAGGGTGGAGACGTGATCAGCAGGTCGGCGTCGTCGTCGAAGGCGGCCGGCAGGTTCCTCGAGTCGGCGAGGACGACCCGGCCCCGACCGGAACCGGGATCCCGACGGGCGCCGGCTTCGACGACCGCCACGTCTCTCCGGAACTGGAGGCGGCGCCTCTCCTGGACGTCGTCGTCGAACAGGCCCTTTTGCGTCATCGACGTGTTCTTGAACGACATCGACTGATGGTTGAACGCCGCATTGGACAGTCCCATCATGGTGCGGCAGAACGAGACGAGGAGCAGATCGCGCACGCCGTCCGAGTCGAACGAATGCGATCGGATGGCCGTCAGAAGACGACGGATGAACGCCAGATCTCCCGTATTCCACCAGCGTCGGATGTTGGACAGGGCCGGAAGCGGCGCCTGTTCGGCGTCATCGTTCATGCTCCGTGCGAGTATGACGCCGGCGGCGTGCTCGAGCTCGGTCAACTCGCTGTCGACGAACCCGCGGAGTTTCAGGTTGCCGAGCCACACCAGGAACGGGTTGATGTCGAACGAAACGGCGCGGTGGCCGCGCTCGACCGCGCAAAGGGGCGTGGTGCCGGTGCCGGAGAAGGGGTCCACGACGCTCTTGGCGGAGTCGTGCCCGTCCAGGATTTGCTGGACCAGTCGAACCGAATACGCAGGCGTCAGGCGCAGCCAGCCGTGCCGCCCCAGAGACGTATTGTGCTTGAACGTCAACTCGGCACGGCGCTTGTGCGGCGCGGACACCGTCGTCGATTCGGCACCGGGACCGTTCATGGCCGTTCCGTCGTCAGCAGGGCTTCGAGAACCGACGCGAGTTCGGATCTCAAGGTCGCCTTGTTCCGTTCGAAGAATGCGGCGAGGTCGTACCCGAGCACTTCTCGCGTGAACGAATACGTGGAGACCAGGCTGGATGCGACGCCGATCTGGCCGCGGAGAAGCACCCACTTGGCGGCCTCGTAGCGGCTGGCGACGTCCGGATCGATCTGAGTCGACAGCAGCACGACCACCGGCAGGTAGGCTTGACTGTACGCGGCCGCGGCGTTTGCGATATCGGCATTCTGACGCTTGGAATCCTTGCTCTTGTATCCCTGCCGGACTTCGAAGACGGCGCCCCGAAGAGCGGTCGAGATGCCAGAGTCCAGGTGCAAATGTCTTGCCGCATCGTCGAGCCATTCGCGTACGCGCCGGCGCTCCGCGTCGTCGACCATCGACTCCAAGGGTATTCTGCCATCGAGAGAAAAGGTGCGGGAGCCGCGGTCGGGATCGTTGACCGCGTGCGACCACGCAGTATCTTCATCGCTCAGATGCAGTTGATCTTGAAGAATCTGCCGGAAGAGGCGCTCGCATCCGATCCCGATCTGACGATAGATGCTCGTCATCCCGCCAGCGGCCCGATGCGCCGTGCATATGAGCGAATTGTCCAGACCGAACCATGCGTAGAAGGGATCCGCACCGTAGAGATTGCGGAAATCGTCGAGATCCAGGCCGTCGCGTGAGCTGCCGCGACCGAACTTTGGCTTGTAGAGGGCGGAGGAGCGAAGGGGAGAAAGAAGTGTCTTCAAGTAGCTCGCGTCGTCGTCGCGCACCGGACGGTCAGGATTGGCGCCTTGCCGCTTCGGGCGTGACGTGCGTGACATGATGCATGGAATCCCGGGACCCATCCGCGGGCCCCAAACGCAGAGATTCCGCCGATGCGGACCCAACCCGAACCCGTGACGCGCAGTCTCCGCCCGCCGGCGGATGGACTCCGCCTACCGCTCCGTCGCGGTCCATTCGCGGGCAAGCCACTGCGCTATGGCTTCCTCGACGTCTTGCGGGACACCCCTGCCGTTACCGCCGTGGGCGGCGTAAAGCTCCTGGAGACGGGTTCGCATGACGGGAGCGCCCGCGGCGGGTCAGGGTTCGAGGACGGCGTTCATCGAGATGGCGGCGTTCATGAGCTTCGAGATGGGGCAGCCGGTCTTCGCGTTGTTCGCGGCGGTGTCGAACGCGGACTGGCTCGCGCCGGGGACCCGCGCCGTCACCTCGAGGTGGATCTTCGTCACCGTGGGGCCGCCGTCGAGCATCTCCAGGGTCACCGTCGCCGAGGTGGTGACGTGGTCCGGGGTCAGCCCCGCCTCGCCGAGCTGGGCCGAGAGGGCCATCGAGAAGCAGCCGGCGTGCGCGGCGGCGACGAGCTCCTCCGGGTTGGTGCCGGCGCGTCCCTCGAACCGGGTGGCGAACGTGTACGCGGTATCCGACAGCGTGCCGCTCTTGCTGGAGATCGCGCCGCTTCCGCCCTTCAGACTGCCCTTCCAGACGGCCGATGCCTTGCTTTCCATGTCGTGTGTCCTCCGGGATTCCGGCGCCGCCCGCGGGCTTCCGCGCCGGGCGATGTCCGTGAGTTGTCGTGCGCCCCGGCGCGTACGCGCCGAGGCGCTGAGATTCTGGATCGTTCGGCCGCGAAGCGCAACCGGCGCGGCCGGGCGTCCACGGCCGGCCGCCGGCGCCGGGCGGCGGTCCACGCCCGGCGACGACGCGGATTGCGGTAGGATGGGCCGACGCTGGCGCGGCTCGCCCGCGCCCGCGGCGGCCGCGTGTCGGGTTTGTCCGGGGCGGCGGCCGCGTCTGCGGTCCGCCCGCGCCCGCCGTGCCGTTCAGTCGGCAGCGATCGAACCATCGGGAAACCAGGAGGGACGGCGATGCCGTGGACCAGCCTCGCGGTCGGCGTGATTCTCGCGGTTCTCGCGTGCGGCGCCCCGGCGCGGGCGCAGCCGTTCGGCGTCAACGGCGACGACTTCCCCCACGTCACCTTCCCCGAAGCCCGTTTCGGGGACTCCCACGTCGTGCTGTACGACGACGGCGTCCTGCTGGCGAGCGCGGCGTACCGCTATTCGCAGCGGCACCACGACTCGCGGTGGGTGGTCGTGAGGCTGGCCCTCGCCTCGTCCGAGCGGATGTCGATCCCGCGCGAAGATTTCGTGATGGTCCGGCCCGACGGCGTCGAGATTCCGGCCGCTTCGCGGCGCGACGGCCGCCGGGACGTCGAGGGCGTGCGGCTGCTCATGAACGAACGGCGGAACTGGCGCGAGAACGTCGTCCGCTTTCCTCGCAGAAGGGCCGGCGGCGTCTACCCGTTCGAGTTCGGCGTGGCGTCGAGCGCGGGGGTCGCGACGCGGGTGGTCCGGATCGATCTGCGCGCGAGCGCGGTGGGCGACGTCTTCTTCGTGTCGCCGGACGGCCGGTGGGACGCCGGCGTGTACGCGCTCGTGGTCACCGGCAACGACGACCACGCCGCGAAGCTGCCGATCATCCTGGAGTAGGAGAGTTGGCCGCGCCGACCCCCGCCGCCGCGTACCGGGTGCGGAGCATCGCCGCCGCCGTCGCGCTTGCGTGCGGCGTGACGGCCCTGGCCCAGCCCTTCCGCCTCACCCGCGACGACTTCCCCCACACCCGCTTCCCCGCCGCCCGCTTCGGCGAACCGCACCTCGTGATATACGACGACGGCGTCCTGCTGGCGAGCGCCTCGTACCGCTACTCGCAACGCCGCCACGACTCGCCGTGGGTGGTCGTCGCCCTCGAACTCGCGGCGTCGGAGGCCCTGACCATCCGGCGGGAAGACATCGCGCTGGTCCGGCCGGACGGCGTCGAGGCGCCGCCGGCGACCGAAAGCGATCGCCGCCGCGACCCCGAAGGAGTGCGTCGGCTCGTGCGCGATCGCGCCCGCTGGCCCGATACGCTGACGTTCGTCTTCCCCCGGAGCCGGATCGACCGCGGCTTCCACCGCTTCGATTTCGGGATGGACGAGTCGGACAGGGTTCCCGATCGGGTCCTCCGCATCGGCGCGCGCGCCGGCGTCCGCGGCGACGTGTTCTTCGTCGCGCCGGAGGGGGGTTGGCCGGCCGGCGTGCACGCGCTCGTCGTCACCGTGGACGACGGGCGGGTCGTCAGGCTGCCGGTCGTGCTGAGATAGCCTCCGCTCCCGGCCCTCCACCTGGCCGATCCGGGCCGCCCCGCCGCCCGCGCGAGCCCCGCCGGCCCGTACCGCTCGCGCCATGGGGCTTCCATCCCCCCGTCCCCTCGGCCGGCGGATGCGCTGCGAGAGCGGAATACCGCGGGCCGTTGATTCCACCGACAATCTGCGCCATACTGGCTTCTGGAACGAACGTACGCGGTGACCGGCGCCAAGAGAGATGAAGATCGTCATGGACCAGCAATTCGCCAATTTGATGGAAGGCGTGGAAGCCAAGCACCAAGAGCTTCTGGCGATGCAACCGATTACCGCCTCGGACGTTCGCCCGAAGGGTACTCCAATCGGCGGTGTCTACCTGTTCTCGGAAGGCGATGCGGCGCATCTTTATGCAGGCCGCACCAAGCGGCCCATCGGTGAACGCATACGGAACCAGTTCGGCGCGAATCCGGACGCAGCGTCTTTTCCGTGGCTGATCGCCCGCCAGGAGACAGGCAAAAAGGCCACCTATAAACAGGAAGGATCGCGCGAGGATCTATTCGCGAACCCGGAGTTCAGGAAGGCGTACGATCGCGCGAAGGAAAGGATTCGCAAAATGCAGGTCCGATACGTGCGCGAGACGGACCCCCTGCGCCAAACGCTGCTGGAGATCTACGTCGCCTTCGCCACCGAGGCGAAGTACAACGACTTCGACACTCACTGACTCGGGCCTGGGACGACCGCGCTGGCATTGAGCCACCCGGTTGCATGTGTCATTCAATGACCCGGCGGTCGGAGAGGGAACCTTCCTGGTGCAGCTCTGTGACGCGGATCCCGACAGCATCAAGCAAACCTTCCATTCTCGGGTGAGATTTGGCTGGCGGGTTTCCGCTGGATCGTCTCGCCGCGACGCCGTATGATGGCCGCCGACGCCGACGGCCGCGCCGGGATCCCGCGGCGGCGGCGCCGGGCGGCGGGTCGATGGGAGGTCGATCATGAAGAAGACGGCAGGACTGCTCGCGTTCCTCCTGGGGTCGTGGGCGCACCCGGGCCTGGCCCAGACGGCGCAAGACCTGCTCGACGACGCGCGGACCCCCGAGGACGTGCTCGTCCACAGCATGGGGTACGACCGCAAGAGCTACAGCCCCCTCGACCAGATCGACAAGTCGAACGTCCGCCGGCTCGTGCCCGTCTGGAGCACGAGCATGATGAACCAGTCGGGCGAGCTGGCCGCGCCGGCCATCCACGACGGGGTGCTCTACGCCATCAACGGGAGCTGGACGTTCGCCGTCGACCTGCGCACGGGGCGGCAGATCTGGCGCACGCCGGTGGTCCTGGAAGAGGGGGCGCGGCGGCGCAGCAGCTTCAACCGGGGCGGACCGGTGCTCTACGAGGGCCGGCTCTTCCGGGTGACCGTCGACAACCACGTCCTCGCCCTCGACGTGGAGACCGGCGAAGAGCTGTGGAACCGGAAGTTCGCCGACGCGTCGCAGGGCTACTACGCGACCGGCGCGCCGATGGTGGCCGCCGGCGTGCTCATCTCGGGGATGGCCGGCGGCGAGTCGACCACCCGCGGTTTCCTCGACGGCCGGGACCCGGCCACCGGCGAGAAGCTCTGGCGCCGCTACACCATCCCGGCCCCCGGCGAGCCCGGTTCCGAGACGTGGCCGGCCGACGGCGACGCGTGGATGTACGGCGGGGCGCCGACCTGGCGCACGGGCTCCTACGACCCGGAGCTGGACCTCGTCTACTGGGGGACGGGCAACGCCGAGCCCTACGACCCGGCGCCGCGGGGGGCGCTCGACAGCCTCTACGCCTCGAGCGTGCTCGCCATCCGCCCGCGGACGGGCGAGATCCACTGCTACTACCAGTACACGCCCAACGACGTGTACGACGTGGACGGCGTCGACGAGCAGGTGCTCGCCGAACTGGAGGTCGACGGCGAGATGCGCCGGGTGATGATCCAGGCCAACAAGAACGGCTTCCTGTACACCCTCGACCGCACCGACTGCTCGCTGATCGCCGCCCACCCCTACGTCCGCGTCAACTGGGCCACGCACGTCGACCTGGAGACCGGCCGGCCGGTGCTGACCGACGTCTACCGCGACTTCCTGGCCGGCGAGCAGGTCCGCATCTGGCCGTCGCGCGGCACCAACGCGGTCCCCATCGCCTTCAACCCGGACACCGGTCTCGTCTACACGACGACGTGGCACGTGCCGCGCATCCAGCGGCTCCTTCCCGAACCGCGGGAACGCGTCATCGGGGCGAACTCCACCGGGGTGACCAACCGTTTCCCGGAGGTCGAGCCGGGCGACCTGCTCGGGCACGTCGTGGCCATCGATCCGCTGACCGGCGAGAAGAAGTGGGAGATCCCGATGCGCGACTTCCCCAGCTCGGCCGGGGTGCTGGCCACCGGCGGGGGGCTGCTGTTCACGGGCAGGATCACCGGCGAGTTCGTCGCCCTCGACGAGGAGACCGGCGAGACCCTCTGGGAGTTCCAGACCGGGTCGAGCGTCAACGCGACGGCGGTCACCTACACGCTCGACGGCCGGCAGCAGATAACGGTGGCGTCGGGTCTCGGGGGCGGGCTCGCCAACCGCTACGCGCGCGGTCTGGTGCCGGCCGGCGGCTCGATCTGGACGTTCGCCCTGATGCCCGAGTAGACCCGGCGCCGGCGCGGGTCACGGGTCCGGCGCCGCGGCGTCCCCGCGGAGGGGGTCGAGGGCCGCGACGGCGTCCTCCCAGCTTCGGGTGTTCAGCCGGGCCGCCCCGGGCTCGCCGCCGCTGACCGCGAACACGTCGCCGCCGGCGCGCCCGACGGCCACCCGTTCCTGGTCTCCGTCGTCGAAGGTGACGGTGACGGCGGCGGCCGGCGCGTCGAGGCCCGTGCCCTCGCGGGACGCCTCGAACGACTCGGCGCGCAGGTTGGACAGCTTCGCGAGCAGGTCGTCCATGGCGCTGCGCTCGACGTCCCCGGCGTCGGGCGCGGTGCGGCGCCAGACGCCGCTCTCGTCCTCGCCGTCCGCGGCCTCGAGGGCGAACGTCCAGCGCTCGCCCCCGAGGTCGACGTCGAGGGCGGTGGCGTTGAACGGACGGAACGCGAACAGGTTCTTCCGCCGGTATTCGTCCGCTCCCCGTTCGAGCGCGGCGGCGAGCGACTCTTCGACCGTGAACACCAGATCGCGCGACGCGTCCCGCGCGTAGACGGTCCCCGCCGGCGTCGTGTCGCCGAGCAGCAGGGCCGCGGTCGAGCTGCCCAGCCCCAGCGTCACCGTCACCCGCGGTTCGTCGAGCCCGTAGGGCGCCAGGGCGTCGGCGGCCGCCGACTCCTCCTCGATGGCGGCCATCTGGCCGGTGGCGAGCCGGCCCACGAGTCCGTCCGTCACCCCGAGGTCGGCGCGGGCTTCGATGGGGGCGACCAGCGACCATTCGCCCTCGGTCTTCCGCAGCCGGACGGCGAGGTCGGGGGCCGAGACCGCGAGCGAGTCCACCTGGGCGCGGGTGACGTCGAGGAGGGACTTGTCGCGGAGGTCGAACGTGGTCCGGTCGAAGGTCGTGTCCAGGTAACCCGAAACGAGGAAGACGCGGTTCGAGTCGGCGACGGTCGCGTAGAGGTCGTTGCCGGCGGGGCTGCGGTCGCCGATCAGCAGCCGGGCGTCCGCGCCGTCCGTCGTCCTGAAGCCGACCTCGATGCTCGGCGCGGTCAACCCGTACGACGCCAGGTCGGGAGCGTCCTCGGGCTCGGCCACCACGCGCTGCATCTCCAGGTTGGCCAGACTCGACGACAGCGAGACGACCTGGGTGACGTCGACGTTGGCGCGGAGCGGCTCGACGAGGCGCCACCGGTCGCCGTCCTTCTCGATGACCGTGCGGTCGCCGTTGCCGGCGACCACCGTCAGCGCGTCGACGTCGTCCGCGTCGACGTCGAAGACGGTCTCCAGCGGGTCCGGCGACCCCGCCGGCGGCCGTCCGGACTCGACGAAGTAGACGTACGCGCCCAGCGCGAGGGCCACCACCAGCAGAACCAGCGTCGAACGCACTCCCCGCATGGTCCCCTTCGCTTTCAGCGTCTGCGCAGCCAGACGTACACCCCGCACGCCAGGATGGCGCCGGGCAGCAACAGCACCGAGAGCCAGAAGATGCGGCGCTGGGCGCCGGCGGTCAGGGTCAGCCGCCGGTCTTCCGGCTCGCGGGCGCGGATGGAGATGAGGTTCTCCTGCCGGGCCAGCCAGTTGACGGTGTTCAGGAACAGGTCGCGGTTGCCCTGGATGCCGACCACCGCGTTGCTCGCGAAGTCGGAATCGCCGATCACCGCGAGACGGGTCTCCGGCGCCGCCGGGTCGTCGCCGCCGCCGGGATCGGGCCCGCCGTCCCCGTCGTCCCCGGCCGCGCCGTCGGCTTCGTCCCGGTCCCCGCCGTCGGGTGCGTCAGCGGCATCGGCGCCGTTCGCGCCGTCGCCGCCGTCGGGCGTCGGCGCGGGGGCCGAGACGGCCATGCCGATCGTCACCGGGCCGGGGCGGTCGCCGGCCTCCTCGTCGAGCTCGACCTGCCCGGTGGCCAGGCTGTCGACGTCCGCTTCCCGCCAGCTCTGCGGGCCGGTCTCGATGAACGCCTGCGCGACCCGGCCGTCCGGGGGGGGCGACGCGGCGGAGACGGAGCGCGCCAGGGGGTAGGCGGTCAGCAGGTTGAACCGTTCGGTGATCGGATGGAACGGATAGCTCGCGGCCACCGGCACCGAGGCGTCGGCGCCGAAGAGCTGCCCCACGCCGCTCGCGTCGACCACGACGTCGGCGCCCGGCTCGATGCCCCACTCGCGCACGAGGCCGAGCAGACCCTCCGGGGCCGGCTCGTCCCCGGTGACCGGCGGGTCGAGCAGCAGCAGCAGCTTGCCCCCCCGGTCGAGGTAGGCACGGAGGGCGTCCACCTCTCCCGGCAGCAGGTCCGTCCGGGGCCCCGCCGCCACGACGACGGTGGCGTCGCCGGGCACCGCCCCCGTCTGCGCGAGGACCAGCGCGTCGACCTCGAAGTTGTCGAGCGCGAGGGCGGCCGAGACGGTGCCGTAGCCGTCGCGGTCGGAGCCGGTGTGCGTCTTCTCGCCGTGGCCCTCCAGGAAGTAGACGGTCTGCTCGGCGCCCTCGACGACCTTGATCAGGGCGTTCGTCAGGTCCTGCTCCGCGTCGGACTCGACCCGCTCGGTCCGGTCTTCGTACTCGAACACGATGGTGCCGTAGGTCTGCACGTCGTACTGGCGCGCCAGCATCGGCTGCCGGTCGGCGTCGACGTAGTCGACGGTGACCCGGCTCGACTGGTAGGCGTACTCGTCGAGCCGGTCCCGGTACCGGGGAAAGTCCGGCTCGCGCGCGAACACCCGGATGCGGACCGGCGCCGCCAGGGTGTCGAGCACCCGCCGGGTCTGGTCCGACAGGGAGTACTGTCCTCCCGCGGTCAGGTCCCAGCGCCGGTTCTGCCGGGCCAGCACGTAGTTGAGGGCGGCGACGATGGCCAGCACCAGAAGGACGCTGGCGCCCGCGAGAGCGCCGTAGCGGGTCTGGCGCCGCCCGAACGACCGCTGGACCTGCCGCCAGTGCCCGGCACCGTAGAGGAGGATGCACACCAGACCGGCCGCGGCCAGCGTCCGGCGCAGCGAGTCCGGGACTTCCGGGCCGAAGAGCCACGCCAGCACCGCCGCGAAGACGAGGAGCGCGCCGGTCCAGCCGAGGAAACCGAGGATTCTGTTCAGCATCGGGGCGTCGGGCAGTCGGGCTCAGCCGTTCCAGCGTTCCTGGTCCATCGACTTCGCGGTCAGGAACAGGCCGAGTCCGATGAAGCTGAGGTAGTAGGTCACGTGTTTCGTGTCGATGACGCCCTTCGAGAAGTCGTCGAAGTGCTCCAGTATCGAGAGATACGCCAGCACCGCCTGGGCGGTGGTGCCGGAGGCGTCGCCGATCCAGTTGATGATCCAGAACAGCAGCAGCACCGCGAACGTCGCCACTCCCGCCACGATCTGGTTCTTCGTGGTGCTGGAGATGGCGAGGCCGACCGAGATGAACGCGCCGCCCATCAGGAGCAGGCCGACGTAGCCGCTGAAGATCGGCCCCCACTCCGGGTCTCCGTACCAGAACAGGAGCCCGACGTGCGGCAGCGTCAGGGCGAGCATCACGCAGTAGAGGGCCAGGGCCCCGAGGAACTTGCCCAGGATGATCTGGATGTCGCTCAACGGCGCCGTCAGCAGCAGTTCCATCGTGCCCGAGCGCTTCTCTTCCGCGTAGGACCGCATGGTCAGCATCGGCAGCAGGAACAGCAGGATGACCGCGGTGTTGCCGAACAGCGGCCGGATCATGAACTCGTTGACGTTGACGGCCTGCGGCCCCATGCCGAACTGGCCCATGCTCAACTGGACCATCACGTTGACGCTCGCCACGTAGAACCAGCCGAACAGGAGGGCGAAGAACACCAGCAGCACGTAGGCGACGGGCGAGACGAAGTACGCGCGCAGCTCCTTCTGCGCGATGGCCAGGACGTTACCCATTCGCGTGCTCCTCCTCCGCTTCGGGCGGTTCGGCGTCCCCGCCGTACGCGCCGTCTCCGCCGCCGGGCGCGGCCCCGTCCGCGTTCTCCGCCGTCTCTTCCGTCGTCAACTGCAGGAAGATGTCTTCCAGGCTCATCTGCTGCGCCCGCAGCTCCAGCAGTCCCCAGCCGGCGGCCACCACGGTGCGGGACACCTCGCGCCGGACGTCGTGCCCGGGGGCCGTCTCCACGTGGAATCCCGATACGCCGTCCTGCTCGCCGGCCGGCGACACGCCGGCCACGCCGGTCACCTCCCGGAGGGCCGGCGCGGGGTCGGCGCCGCCGGCGTCCACCTGCACGTACAGGCTCTGCGAGCCCTGCAGCCGCGCCGTGAGGTTGTCCGGGCTGTCGACCGCGACCACCCGGCCGCGGTTGATGATGACGACCCGCTGGCAGGTCTGCGAGACCTCGGGCAGGATGTGGGTGCTCAGGATGACGGTGTGGTCGCCGGCGAGCTCGGTGACGAGCCGCCGCGTCTCGATGATCTGCCTCGGGTCGAGCCCCGCCGTCGGCTCGTCGAGGATCAGCACGTCGGGGTTGTGGAGCAGGGCCTGGGCCAGACCCACCCGCTGCCGGTACCCCTTCGACAGGGCGCCGCAGTAGCGCTCGGCCACGTCGGTGATGCTGGTGCGCTCCATGGCCGCTCCGACCTGCGCGGCGCGGTCGCCGGCCGCGACCCCGTTGATGCGGGCGACGAACTGCAGGTACTCGCCGACCGTCATTTCGGGATACAGGGGCGGCGTTTCGGGCAGGTACCCGGTCCGGCGCTTGGCTTCGACGGGCTGATCGAAGACGTCGAAGCCGGCGACCCGGGCCCGGCCCTCGGTGGCCGGCAGATAGCCGGTCAGGATGCGCATGGTCGTGGTCTTGCCCGCGCCGTTCGGGCCGAGGAAACCCAGGATCTCCCCGCGCTCGACGGCGAAGCTCAGGTCGTCCACCGCCGTGAACGACCCATACCGCTTGGTCACGTGCTGCACTTCGACCACGATACGTTCTCCCGGAACCGGATCGGGGCGCCGTTTCGGCCCGTACCGCGCCCGCCCGCGAACGGGGCCGGCGCCGAATGACAATGGATCAGACGCAGAGCCTGGAGGAAAAGACGTCCCGCCGCCCAGCAGGATGCGCGACGTATTGTAGTGTCCGGTTCGGCCGTGCGCAACGGATCACCGCCCGGTAGCCGGGGTACGCCGTATCACCAGTCCGGTCCGGCCGTGCGCAACGGACCCCGCCCCGCGGGTCCCCCGCGCGCCGCCGGCATTCCCCCGCGCCCCGCCGGCGGGTGCGGCCCCGCCCCGGCCGGCGTCAGGCCGTGGTGGAACCCCGCGCCGCGCCCGAAGGGCGCCGGCGAACGCCGAGGCGCCTGTCCGACAAGGCGTGAGAAGGCGCGCGTCGGGCACGTTCAACCGCCGAACGACCCGGTCGGGCGGGGATGCGTCGTCGCTCGCAATGCAGCGGGGCGTTCCACCACGGGCCGTCAGGTCTCGCCCTCCTCGGCGGCCGGGGCGTTCTCGTGATGCTGGTCCACGTAGTCGTCGATGGCGTTCTGGTCGGCGGGGTCCACGCGCTCGAACTGCAGGCCCATCCCGACGCGCGGATCGCTCCAGGCGACCCGGCACAGGGCTTCGACGTCGAGGGCCGACCCGGGCAGCCGGAACCGGGTATGGACCTTGCCGGACGGCCGCAGCGGGTTCATCGTGCGCACCGCGAGGCCTCCCGTGCCGACGTTCAGGGTCACGGCGGCGGCGATCGTCTGGTCGACGCGGCAGGAGACGGGAATGGCGAGGACGACGCGCGGGCTGCCGCGGCGGTTGAAGCTGTCGGGGAACAGGTGGGGGGCCAGGGACGGCAGCACGTCGTGCGCGTCGCAGTGTTCGTTCACGTAGCCGGCGACGCCGAGCGGCGCGAGGGCGCGCACTTCGGCCGCGCTCGCCACCGACCCGCCGAAGACGACGACGGGAAGCCGGACCGCGCGGGCGCGCACCTCGCGGAAGAGGGCGGTCCCGTCGTCGGCCAGCCGCAGATCGAGAAGCAGGAGGTCCGCCGGACCGCTGTCCAGCCGCTGGAGCAGCGCCGATGCGCCGGCCGCCGCGATCGTGCGATGGCCGGCGTCGTGCAGGGGATCGGAGAACCGGTCGCGGACCCGGCCGTCGCGGGTGGCCAGGACCACGGTGCGCGAGCCGGTCGCCGATGCGGCCATGCCGGACATCGTAACCCGGCGGTGGAACCGCGCGGCGATTGACAGATTTCCCGGTTCCTTTGTACCCTTTTGCGCCTCTGGTCCCCTGCATCCGGGTATCGGCCGTCCCGGATGAACGTCCTGCATCGGAGGCACGGGTGCGTCGGGCGCCGCTCAGGGGGCGCGAAGGGGCCTGCCGGCCGGGAGATTCCCCGACCGCCGGGGCGCCGCGCCGGCGAGAGGGCCGGACGCGGCGCCTTGCAGGAGCCGCCAGTTCCCCCCGGGAGACCTCGTCGAGGGTGCTGGGGCGTTGAGAACAGGAGACGTCACATATGAAGTCGACAACTGGTTGGCTTGCTGCTGTCTGTCTGGGCCTGGCGCTCGGGCTGGGCGCTGCCGGATGCGCGGACAATCCGCCCCCCGAGCCTCCGCCACCGCCTCCGCCGGCTCCGCCTCCGCCTCTACCGCCGCCTCCACCGCCGCCACCGCCTCCGCCACCGCCTCCGCCGCCGCCCACGGAAGAAGAACTCTTCGAACGGATGTCACTGGCGGAACTCAACGACTCGGCGCCGCTCGAGCCGGTGTACTTCGAGCTCGATCAGTCGGAGGTGCTGCCCGCGGGGCAGGCCGCGCTGCAACGCAACGCCGAGTGGATGCGGCGGTGGGCCTCGACGACGGTCCTCGTCGAGGGGCATTGCGACGAGCGCGGCACCAACGAGTACAACCTGGCGCTGGGCGAACGCCGGGCCGCCGCCGTCCGCGACTATCTGGTGAGTCTCGGCGTGGCCCCGGACCGGCTCCAGACCACGAGCCGCGGCGAGGAGTCGCCGTTCTGCACCGAATCGACGGAAGGCTGCTGGTCGCAGAACCGCCGCGGCCACTTCATGGTCACGGCGAAGTAGGGACCTCGAAGGGGGGCGCGCGCCGGCCGGGCGCCCCCCTCCGCCCCGAGGCCGCGCGGCTACGTTCTCCGGGCGAGGGTCTCCAGCAGCTCGGCGACCCCGATGCGGGCGCGGGCCACCTCGACCCCGTCCGCGAGCAGGACGGGGACGGCGTGGCCGTACCGCCGCCGCAACGTTTCGTCCCGCGAGACGTCCACCTCGGTCAGTTCGCACGCGGCCTGACCCCGGACGAGGTGGATCACCGCCTTCATCTCGTCGCACAGACGGCATCCGGGACGAGTGTAGAGGGTCAGGCGCATGGGGCTTCGGGCCGGTTCCGCGGCGGCCGCCGCGGCGAGAGGTCCAGCGAGCCGACGACGTCGGAGACGCCGGCCAGCCCGTGGCGCTGCAGGTAGCCGGCGAGTCCCGCCGACAGCTTCTCCCAGATGAAGGGGTCGACGAAGTTCGCGGTGCCCACCTGGACCGCGGTGGCGCCGGCGATCAGGAACTCGAGCGCGTCCTCGGCGCTCGTGACGCCGCCCATCCCGATCAGCGGCAGGGACACCGCCTGCCGGCACTCGTGCACCATGCGGACCGCGATCGGGCGGATGGCGGGTCCGCTCAGGCCGCCCAGCACGTTCGAGAGCCGGGGGCGGCGGGTCTCCACGTCGATGGCCATGGCCAGGAACGTGTTGACGAGCGACGCCGCATCGGCCCCCGCGTCCTGCGCCGCCGCCGCGAACGCGGCGACGTCCCCCACGTTCGGCGTCAGCTTCGGAATGAGGGGGCGGCGGGTGACCCTGCGCACCGCGGCGACGACGTCGCGGGTGCCCCGCAACGACGCGCCGAACGTCATGCCGCCCTTCGCGATGTTCGGACACGAGATGTTCAGCTCGATCGCCGCGACGCCCTCGGCGTCCTCCAGTATGCGGGCGATCTCGGCGTACTCCTCGACGGTCGAGCCGCAGATGTTGACGATCACGACGGCGCCCCGCTCGCGCAGCCGCGGCAGCTTCTCGGCCACGAAGCGCCGGACCCCGATGCCCTGCAGGCCGATCGCGTTCAGCATTCCGCTCGGGGTCTCGACGATGCGCTCCGGCGGGTGTCCCTCCCGCTCGTCGAGGAACAGCCCCTTCACGGCGACCGCGCCGAGGGCGGCGAGATCCACGACGTCGGCGTACTCGACCCCGTAGCCGAAGCATCCGCTGGCCGCGATGAACGGGTTCGCGAGCGCGAGCCCTCCGACGTTCACCGACAGGTCGACGCTCATCCCGGGCCGAGCTCGTCCCAGACCACGGTCCGGCCGTCGAAGACGGGTCCGTCGAGGCAGGAACGGACGAAGCGGGGGGCTTCGCCCGGGTGCCGCACCGGCACCACGCAACTGTAGCAGCCGCCGAGGCCGCATCCCATGACCGGCTCCAGCGACACCTCGGTCCGGCGGCCGCGGGCCAGCGCCAGAGCGGTCACGGCGCGCATCATGGGCGTCGGCCCGCAGGCGTAGACCCGCGGCCGGTCCGCGGGGTCGAGCCGGCGCAGGGCGCGTTCCAGGGGCACGGTGACCGCGCCGTGGTCGCCCCGGCTCCCGTCGTCGGTGGCCAGCTCCAGCCGCACGCCGAGACCGCGGAACGCGTCGAGGTGGAACAGCTCGCCGGCGGAGCGGGCGCCGTAGAACAGCGTCGTCTCGACGCCGCGGGCCCGGAGGGCGGCCGCGAGGCCGTGGAAGGCCGCGAGGCCGACCCCGCCCGCGACCATCCATGCCCGTTCCCGCCGGTCGGCCAGGGAGAAGGGCCGGCCCAGCGGACCGAGACAGCGGACGGCGGCCCCCGGCTCCAGACCGAACAGGGCGCGGGTGGTCACCCCGACCCGCTTGTTCAGGAGCGACAGCCCGGTCACGCGCCCGGCGTCGTCCTCGAGCACTTCGAAGACCGAGAACGGCCGGCGGAGCAGCGGATGGCCGCCGGAGCCGGGCTTGACCATCACGAACTGCCCCGGCTCCGCCCGCCGCGCGACGTCGGGAGCGGCCAGGCCCAGGACGTTGTAGTCGGGCGACAGGCGGGTGTTCGACAGGACGGCCGCGTCCGCATCGACCGGCGGCATGACGGGGAGATCATACCGCGAGCCCGACCCGCCGGCGGCGGTCGGCTGCTACAATGCACGGGTTCCCGAGGCGGCGGTCCGTCCGCCGTTTCCCGCGCCGAGTCCGACTCCGCGGAGGTTCCCGTGCCCGTGGTGATGGCGGCCGAGCAGATCGCGCGCACGCTTGCCGGAATCGCCCGCGAGGTGGCCGAACGCCATCGCACGCTCGACGACCTCGCGCTGGTGGGCATCCGCACCGCCGGCGCCCCGATCGCGCGCCGGTTGTCGGCCGAACTGCACGGAATGACCGGGGTCCGCGTGCCGACCGGCGCGCTCGACATCACCCTGTACCGTGACGACCTCAAGCGCAATCAGGTCGGGCCGCAACCGGTCCTGCGCCGGACCGACATCGACTTCTCCATCGACGAACGCCGGATCCTCCTGGTCGACGACGTGTTGTACACCGGCCGCACCATCCGGGCGGCCCTCGACGCCCTCATCGACTTCGGGCGTCCCCGCGCCATCGAGCTCGTCGTGCTCGTGGACCGGGGGCACCGCGAGCTGCCGATAGAAGCCAACTACGTCGGCAGGACGGTTCCCACCTCGCCGGGCGAGAGCGTCCGGGTCCGCCTGCAGGAGGTCGAAGGGCGGGACGAGGTGGTCATCGACGATGGCCCCGACCGCTGAACCGGCGCGCCGCGCCGCCGACCCGCCGCCGCCGCTCGAACTGCCGGTCCGCCTCCGGGCGAAGGACCTGCTGAGCGTCGGGGACCTGTCGTCCGACGAGATCCTGCTGATTCTCGACACCGCCGAGGCCATGCAGGAGGTCGGCATGCGGTCGATCAAGAAGGTGCCGGCCCTGCGCGGCCACACGGTGGTGAACCTCTTCTTCGAGCCGAGCACCAGGACCCGGGCCTCGTTCGAAATCGCCGAGAAGCGGCTCAGCGCCGACACCGTGAACGTCGCCGCCGCCGGGTCGAGCGTCTCGAAGGGCGAGAGCCTGGTCGACACGCTGCGCAACCTCGAGGCGATGGCCCCGGACTTCGTCGTCCTGCGGCATGCGTCGGCGGGCGCCGGACACCTGGCCGCGCGTCTGTGCGGGGCCCGCGTCATCAACGCCGGCGACGGCATGCACGAGCACCCCACGCAGGCCCTGATCGACGCGTTCACCATCCGGGCGCACAAGGGCCGGTTCGCGGGGCTCAAGGTCACCGTCGTCGGCGACCTGCTGCACAGCCGGGTGTTCCGGTCGAACCTGCTGCTGCTGCGGGCCCTCGGCGCCGACGTCTGCGGGTGCGGACCGGCCACGCTCATGCTGCCGGAGATGGCGCGGTTCGGGGTCCGCGCGACCACGTCGGTCGACGACGCGGTGGCGGGGGCCGACGTCGTCATGCTGCTCCGGGTGCAGCGCGAGCGCATGCGGGGCCACTTCTTCCCGTCGCCGCGCGAGTACTTCCAGCGCTTCGGCATGACCCTGGCCCGGCTGCGCCGCGCCGCCCCGGACGCCATCGTCATGCATCCCGGACCCATGAACCGCGGGGTCGAGATCGCGTCGGAGGTCGCCGACGGGTCCCGTTCGGTGATCCTGGAACAGGCGGCCAACGGGGTCGCGGTGCGCATGGCCGTGCTGTACCTGCTGGCGGGAAGCCCCCGGGGCGAATCGGGGGCCGCGCCCGGCGGCGAGGACGGAGGGATTCGGACCGGTGAGTGAGCGGACCACGATTCTGCGGGGAGGGCGGGTCGTCGACCCCGCCGCCGGCCGCGACGGGGTCGCCGACGTGCTGATTCGGGACGGCCGGGTGGCGCGGGTCGGCCCCGGTCTGGAGGCCGGGCCGGAGGCCGCGGTCGTCGACGTGCCGGACGGCTGCGTGGTGTGTCCGGGTTTCGTCGACATGCACGCCCACCTGCGCGAGCCGGGCGCCGAGCACAAGGAGACGGTGGCGACGGGGGCCGCGGCGGCCGTCGCCGGCGGCTTCACCGCCGTCGCCTGCATGCCCGACACCGAGCCGGCGAACGACGAGGCCGGCGTCACCGGGTTCGTCCTCGCCCGCGCGGCCGAGGCCGGACTGGCCCGGGTCTACCCGGTCGGGGCGGTGACGCGGGGCCGCGCCGGCCGGCAGCTCGCGGCCATCGGCGAGTTGCGGGACGCCGGGTGCGTCGCCGTCTCCGACGCCGGCCGGCCGGTCGCCGACGCGATGCTGATGCGCCGCGCCCTCGAGTACGCGGCGATGTGCGGCATGCCGGTCATCGACCACTGCGAGGAGACCGCGCTGACCGTCGACGGGGTCGCCCACGAGGGCCCCGCGGCGGTGTTCCTGGGGCTGCGCGGCATGCCGGCGGCGGCGGAGGAGATCAACGCCGAGCGCGACGTGGCGCTGAGCGGGCTGACGGGGGCGCCGGTCCACCTCGCGCACGTCAGCACCCGCGGCGCGTTGCGGGCGGTGCGGGCAGGGAAGGCGCGCGGGGTCCCCGTGACCTGCGAGGTCACCCCGCACCACCTGACCCTGACCGACGAGCGGCTGGCCGATTACGACACGAACTGCAAGATGAACCCGCCGCTGCGCCGCGCGGCCGACGTCGAGGCGCTGCTGGCCGGTCTCGCGGACGGCGCCATCGACTGCGTGGCCACCGACCACGCGCCCCAGCACTTCGACGAGAAGCTCGCGGAGTTCGACCGCGCGCCGTTCGGGGTCGTCGGCCTGGAGACCGCGGTGTCGGTCTGTCTCGACCGGCTCGTCCACGCCGGGCGTCTGCCGCTGAGTCGTCTCGTGGCGCTGTTCTCCGCGAATCCGGCGCGGATCCTCGGCGTGGAGGGCGGCGCCCTGACCGAGGGGGCGCCGGCCGACGTCACCGTGCTCGCCCCCGACCTCCCGGTCTCCGTCGACGCCCGCGCGTTCCGCTCCCTCGGCCGCAACACCCCTTTCGACGGCTGGACGCTGCGGGGCGGCGTCGCGGCCACGATGGTCGGCGGGCGGACGGTCTACGTGAACGCGGCGGTTCCCGGGGCCGACGCGTTCGGCGGGGCCGCCGCCGGAGGCGGCGGCGGGAGCGGGGCTTGAGGCGCCTTCCTCACGCCTTGGCACGCGGGCGCGGTGCGGCGCGGGGTTTCGCCGCGGGCTGCTGATGCCCCGCCGCCGCGTGCCGGTCGCCGCGCTCCGCCGTCTGGCGGCCCCGCTCGATCGGCTGTACCACGCCTTCGACCGCCCCGGGTCGGCCGCCGACCCGGTCCACGTCCTGCGGCGGTACCCCGCGCCGGCGGACCGCGAGGTGGTGGGGTTCTGCGCGGCGGGGCTGGCGTTCGGGCGGGTCGCCGCGGTGCTGGATTCGATCGAGGCGGTCCTGGCCGTGCTCGGACCGGCCCCCGCCGAGTTCGTGCGGCGGTTCGACCCGGCCCGCGACGCCGCCGCCCTGCGCCCTCTCGCGCACCGCTGGATCCGCGGCGCGGACGTCATCGCCCTGCTCTGGGTCCTCCGGCGCATGCTCGCGGCGTCGGGCTCCATCGAGCGTTTCTTCCTGGAGGGCGACGACCCGTCCGCGCCGGACGTCGGGCCGGCCCTCGACCGGTTCGCGGCGCGGGCGCTCGCCGTGGACGTCGCGCCGGTCTACGGCGACGACCCGCGGCGGCGGGTCGCGTGGTTCTTCCCCCGCCCGGCCGGGGGCAGCGCCTGCAAGCGGCTCAACCTGTTCCTGCGGTGGATGGTGCGCCGTGACGCGGTCGACCGCGGGACCTGGTCGGGGTTGCCGGCGTCCCGGCTGGTCGTTCCCCTCGACACTCACCTGAGCCGGGTCGGACGGTGCCTGCGGCTGACGCGCTATCGCAGCCCCGGCTGGGCCATGGCCGTCGAGATCACCGAATCGCTGCGGCGGCTCGACGCCCGCGACCCGGTGCGCTACGACTTCTCGCTGTGCCATCTCGGCATGATGGACGCCTGCGGGTTCGGCCGTCCCCGGCGCGACGACCGGTGTCCGTTGCGGGGCGTGTGCCGCCCCGGCCGGCGCCGCCCGCCGCCCCGGGCCGGGACTGACGCCGCCGCGCCGGGCGGTCAGGGGGCCGCCCCGCCCAGGGGAATCTCCTGGACGGCGTCGAAGTCCACCAGCGACCGGATGTAGTCGAGGATGGCGCTCTGCTCGCTGTTGCGCGCCGTGGCCAGGTCCCGCTGCGCCTGGAACACCAGGAAGTTGGTCGACAGGCCCACCTCGAACTTGCGTTGCTCGGCCTCGAGGCGGCGTTCCGCGAGCTCGCGCGAGGCCCGCGTGGCCTCTACCCGCTGCCGGTTGGTGCGCACGCTCCGGGCCGCGTCGCGGACCTCGGTGGCGATGCGCAGCTCGAGGCTCCGGCGGCTCGCCGCGCTCCGGGACCGCTCGAGCCGGTAGCGCTCGAGGCTGGCGTCGGCCGCGCTCGTGCCGAGGGGGTAGGAGGCGGTGACGCTCACCGTCCAGTTCGGGAACTCGTTCGCGAAGATGTCGCCGAGGACGCTGCCGAACCCCTTCTGCTCCCGGCCCACGATCATGCCGGGGAAGCCGCCGGCCCGCACCAGCCGTTCGCCGCCCAGGCCCGTGAGCCCGTAGTCCACCTGCAGGTTCACCTCGGGCAGGCGCTGGTTGCGGTGGTACCGGATGTTGGTGTCGGTCACTTCCAGGTTCTTGTCGAGGGTGTCGAGGTCGGTCCGGTTCAGGAGCGCGTTGCGGACGGCGCCGTCGACGTCGATCTCGCGCGCCTGCAGCACCGGGCTGTCGCCGGGATCGAGGCGCATCGACCAGAAGTCGGGGGTGTCGGGATCGAATATCAGGGTCCGCAGCCGGTCCTCGGCGCGCTCGCCGTCCGCCTCGGCCTGAATCACCGCCTCGGAGTTCCTCGCGACCTCCGCCTCCGCCTCGACGATGTCGATCGGGGCCATGGTGCCGACCTCCACCCGCGTCCGGTTGTTGCGCAGCGACTCTTCCGCGAGCGCGAGCGACTGGCGTTGCACTTCGAGGAACGACCGCGCGAACACCAGTTGCCAGTAGGCGTTGCGGACGGTGCGCTCGGTCGAGACGACGGTGCGCCGGAGGTCGATGTCGGAGAGGTCGCGGTTGGCGCGGGTTATCGCGATCTGCTGCCGGAAGCCGTCGATGCCGAAGTTGCGCAGCAGCGGCTGGGTGTAGTTCAGGGTCAGGTTGGAGCGCAGGATGGGGTCGAACGACGAGAAGATGTTCGTCGTGCTCGATCGCTGGCCGTCCCAGCGCACGGAGTACTGGCCCCCCTTCCACGGCACCTGCTGCGCGAGGTCGACGGCGTCTTGCAGGAAGCGGTCGGTCACCTTGTACTCGCCGCCCGCGAAGATGTTGGCGGCGGGGCTGTCGCGGTCGTCGCCGACGAGCGTCGTGGACAGCGTGGGGGCGTACGCCGACCGCGCCTCGGCGACGAGGGTGTCCTGGATCAGCGGATTGAGGCGCTCGACCCGCAGGTCGAGGTTCTGCTCGAGGGCCAGGGTGACCGCTTCGTCGACGGACAGGCGGCGCACCGGGCGCGACGGCTGGAGAGCCGCCCGAGGCAGCACGACGCCGCCCGCCGACGCCGCGGCGCGGGGAGGGGAGGCGGGAAGGCCGGCCGGCGCCTGGGCGCGGCCGGGGGCCGGGTGCGCGCCCGCCAACGCAAGCGTCGTGAGCATCGTCGCGAGCCGTCGTCCATTGTGCATCTGCATCTCCTGAGACCGGGAACCGTCCGCGCCGGCGCCGCCCGCCGGCCGCCTCCGCCGGCGTGCGCCTCTTGTATATGACGTTCGCGCGCGGCTCAAGTTCTGATCCGCGGTCCGCGAGCCTTCGCCGGTGGCGGGCGCGGGGCGCCCGGCCGGGCGGGAAACCGGCTCCTCGTCCGTGAAGTGAAGGACCCGCCGCGGCGTGAGCGGCGCACGTCCCGGTAGTCCGCCCGCCTCCCGACGCCTCCGCGCGCGCTCGACGCGGTTGCCGTCGGGCGCGCGGCGGCGGGGTGGGCGGGGAAGGACCGCCGGCGCCGGCCGGGTTGTATACTCGGCAGAGGCGCGGGCGCGCCGTTCGCGGCCGATCCTCTGCGCCGGGGCCGCCGCCGCGGGAAGGGGAGCGGCCGGTGTCCGCCCCGGACGTCCCGATCTGCCGCCGACGTCCCGGTTTCCCGACGGCCATGGATGCGAGTTCCGTAATCGATCTGTTCAGACGGCGCGAGGGCCTGCTGGAAGGGCACTTCCGGCTCTCGTCGGGCCTCCACAGCGCGGGATACGTGCAGTGCGCCCGCGTCTTGCAGCACCCCGAGGACGCCGCCGCCCTCGGCCGGGCCCTCGCGGAACGAGTCGCCGGCCTGAAGCCGGGGCTGGTGCTGTCGCCGGCTCTCGGCGGCGTCGTGGCGGGGCACGAGGCCGCCCGCGCCCTCGGCGTTCGGGCGCTGTTCGCCGAGCGTCGCGAGGGGCGGTTGTGCCTGCGCCGCGGATTCCGGGTCGCGCCGGGTGAACGGGTGCTCGTGGTCGAGGACGTGGTGACCACCGGCGGCTCCACGCGCGAGACCATGGCGGTCGCCGAGCACGCTGGCGGGGTGGTCGTGGGGGCGGCCGCGATTCTCGACCGCGGCGAGGCCCCCGCCCGCTTCGACGTGCCGTTCGAGGCGCTCGCGCACTGGCCCCTGCCGGTCTGCGAGGCCGGGCGCTGCCCGCAATGCGCCCGCGGCGAACCGATCGCCAGCCCCGGCTCGCGATCGTCGTGATGCGCACCTTCAAGCTCACGCTGGCCTACGACGGCACGGCGTACGTGGGCTGGCAGCGGCAGGCGTCCGGGGCTTCGATCCAGGGGTGTCTCGAGGCGGCGCTGGGCGAGATCGCGGGGGCCGCGGTGGCCGTCGTCGGGGCCGGGCGGACCGACGCGGGGGTCCATGCCCTCGGACAGGTGGCGGGCGTCCGGCTCGACGTCCGCCTCGATCCGCCGGCGCTGGCCCGCGCCGTGAACGCCCGGCTTCCCGCGGACGTTCGCGTCGTCGACGCCGCGGCGGCCGACGACGCCTTCCACGCGCGTTTCGACGCGGTCGCCAAGTCTTACCGCTATCGCCTGCTGCACGGGCCGGTGATGAGCCCCTTCCTCCGGCGGTACGCCTGGCACGTGCGGGAGCGGCTCGACGCCGGGGCCATGGCTCAGGCGGGCGGGACGCTCGTCGGCGAGCACGACTTCGCCGGTTTCCAGGCCGCCGGCAGCCGCGTCCGCACGACCGTGCGCACCCTGTTCGACCTGTCGGTGCGCCGGGTTCCCCCCGGCGCGTGGGCCGACGCGGACGCCGGCGGCGCGGACGCGACGGTCATCGAGGTGCGCGGCAGCGGTTTCCTCCGCCACATGGTCCGGACCATCGTGGGGACCCTCGTCGAGGTCGGCCGGGGCCGGCGGGGCCCGGCCGACCTCGAGCGCGTCCTGCGGACCGCGGACCGCCGGGCGGCGGGGCCGACCGCCCCCGCCGGGGGCCTCTTCCTGACCAGGGTCGGGTACCCGCGGTGACCGCGTCCCGGGACGGGGCGGCAACCCTGACGGCGCCAGCGAGTCTCGTCTCGCAAATCTGACCGGCGGCCGGGACGCGGGGGCGGCTTGAACGGAACGCGGGCGGTCCGTATCATCAGGAATCAGAAGCGCCGCGGCCGCGGTTCCGTCCGGCCGCGGCCGGCGCCAGCGCATACGCGGATGAGTCTCGAAGACCTGCTGACCTGGGCTCCGGCCGGCTCGCGCGAAGCGGCGCTCGCCCGGGACGTCGACTTCGACCGCCTGCCGGCGCACGTGGCGGTCATCATGGACGGCAACGGCCGGTGGGCGGCCGAGAGGCACCTGCCGCGGGTGGAGGGTCATCGGGCGGGTATCGACTCGGTCCGCGACGTCGTGGAGGCGTCCGCCCGGATGGGCATCCAGGTGCTGACCCTCTACGCCTTTTCCGTCGAGAACTGGAAGCGGCCTCCCGCCGAGGTGTCGGTGCTGATGCGGCTGTTGAAGCAGTACCTGTGGCTCGAGCTGCAGACGCTGTTCGACAACGACATCCGGCTGCGGGTCATCGGCGGCCAGGACCAGCTGCCGGCCGACGTCCGGCGCGCGCTCGACGCCGGACAGGAGCGCACCGGCGGCAACCGCGGCATGTTGTTCAACATCGCCCTCAACTACGGCGGGCGGGCCGAGATCGTCGCGGCCGCGCGCCGGGCCATCGAGAGCGCGGTGCGTCCGTCGGACCTCGACGAGCGGCGCTTCGCCGAGTTCCTGTACACGGCCGGCCAGCCCGACCCCGACCTGCTGATCCGCACCAGCGGCGAGATGCGGGTCAGCAACTTCCTGCTGTGGCAGATCGCGTACTCGGAGATATGGGTCACCGACACCCTGTGGCCCGACTTCCGCGCGCGGCATCTGCTCGAGGCGATCGTCAGCTACCAGAAGCGTGATCGGCGCTACGGCGGCATCACCCAGCCGGTGGCGGCCGGAGGCTAGCCGCCCGCGGCCCCGCGCCGCGGATTCCTGGAGGGTTGGTTGGGGGGCGCCAAGCGGCGCCGACCGCGACCGTGGGTCGCGCGGCGAGGAATTGGCGGACCAGTGACCGGCGGCATGGAGATTCGTCGTCCGTTCCCCCGTTGATTCGGACGCTGAATCGTCCGATACTTCGATCATGAACGTGTTCGCGGTGGTCTTCACGGACCCGAACCCTCAGGCGGCGGAGCATCTGCGGGCAGCCTTCGCGGGCGCATACGAGCTTGTCCCCAACACCGTGTATCTCGTGAGGAGCGACCAGCTAAGCGCCGACGTTGCCCAACAAGCCGGGATCAAGTCCGACAACAGAGTATCGAGGGGCGCCGTCTTCAAGCTGAACCACGCCTATTCCGGCTACACGTCGCGTTCGCTGTGGGAGTGGCTTGGAGACTGATCGGTGCCGCTTCCTGACGGGACCTCCCCGCCGCCACCCGACTCCAGCGAACCGAAGAGACTCCGCGAGGCGGAACTCTCGTTGGCCCGGATGCAGGGCGAGATCGGCCCGGGCATCCGAGAGCGCGTCGCCAGGCTGGAGAAGGGGCAGGAGAGTCTGGCAACGAAGGTGGACGTCGAGCGGGCGAAGGTGTGGGGCATGGTCGGCCTCTTCGCGGCGTGGACGTCCATCATCGTGCTCATCATCCGCCTGATTTCCTGGATCTGGCCTGACGCCGGTTCGCCCGCGCCCGGCGGATGACGCCGCCCGCGGACCGCGGGCAGGCGTAGAAACAGACTGGCGCCGGCGACTTTCAGGCGACGACCTTGACGGGATGAAGCGCATCCTGAGCGCCCTGACGCTGCTGCCGGTGGTGGTCGGGGTGGTTCGGTTCCTGCCGCCCGCGGCCACCGTGGTGCTGGCGGCGGCGGCGGCGCTGCTCGCCCTCCGCGAGTACGCGGCGCTCGCGGCCGGATTCGGCGCCCGCGTGTTCCGCGGGGTCGCGGCGGCCGGCGTCGCCGCCACCGTCGCCGGCGCCGCCTGGGACGCGGCGCCCCCGGTGCTGCTGGCGGCGCTGCCGGCGCTGGGCGCGGCGAGCCTCGCGGCCGGGCGCCGCGGCGGCCGGGTGCTTCTGGACGCCGCCGCTTCGGGGTTCCCGCTGCTGTATCTCGGCCTGCCCCTGGGGGCGGTGGCGTCGTTGCGGGCGTCGGCGGGCGCCGATGCGGTCCTGCTGCTGCTCGGGCTGATCGTGGCCAGCGACACGGCGCAGTACTACGGCGGGCGGTGGTTCGGACGCACGCCGCTGGCGGCCGCCGTCAGTCCCGGCAAGACCGTCGAGGGCGCGGTGTTCGGGGTGGCGGCGGGCGTCGCGGTGATGGCCGCGGCGGCGCCGGCGGCGCTCGGCGGGTCGATCCGGGCGCCGGCGGCGGTGCTGGGGCTGCTCGGCGCGGCGATCGCCGGTCTGGGCATCGCCGGCGACCTCTTCGAGTCGCTCCTCAAGCGCGGGGCGGGCGTCAAGGACGCCTCGACCCTCATCCCCGGGCACGGCGGGTTGCTCGACCGCATCGACGGCCTGCTGTTCGCGGGGCCGGGCTTCTACCTCGTGCTGCGGTTCCTGTGACCGGCCCGGGAGCGGCGCGCGTCGGCGGGGCGGCGCACCGGCCCCGCCGGCCGGCGGCGGAACGCGGCGGCCGGCGGGAGCGACGGACGTGAAGCGCATCGCGATCCTCGGGTCGACCGGGTCCATCGGCGTCAGCGCGCTGGCCGTCGCCGCCGCGCATCCCGACCGGCTGGAGGTCGTCGGCCTCGCCGCCGGCGCCAACACGCCGCGGCTCGCCGCACAGGTCGAGCGGCATCGGCCGCGGGTGATCGCGACCGCCGCCGACGCGGGTCTCGCGGCCGTGCGGGCGGGGGTGTCGGCGGCGGCCCGGGCCGGCATCGGGCCGGCGGCGAGCGGGGCCGACGGGCTGCGCGCGGTCGCGACGCACCCCGACGTCGACCTCGTGCTGTGCGCGATCACCGGGACGACGGCGCTCGACGCGGTGTTCGCGGCGATCGAGGCGGGGAAGACCATCGCCCTCGCCAACAAGGAGGTCCTGGTGATGGCCGGCGGCCTCGTCATGGCCGCGGCCCGCCGGCGCGGGGTCGCGGTGCTGCCGGTGGACAGCGAGCACAACGCCATCCACCAGTGCCTCCACGGGCGTCCCCCGGGGGAGGTGCGGCGGCTGCTGCTGACCGCTTCCGGGGGGCCGTTCCGCGAGTGGAGCGCGGAACGCCTGGGCCGCGTGCGGCCCGCCGACGCCCTCGCCCACCCCACCTGGCGCATGGGCCGCAAGATCACCGTCGACTCGGCGACGTTGATGAACAAGGGGCTCGAGGTCATTGAGGCGCGGTGGCTCTTCGACACGCCGGCGGAGCGCATCGACGTGGTCGTGCATCCGCAGTCGGTGGTGCACTCGCTGGTCGAGCTCCGCGACGGGTCGGTGATCGCCCAGATGGGGGTCACCGACATGCGCCTGCCCATCCAGTACGCGTTCTCCTATCCCGACCGCTGGGACAGCCGGCTGCCCGCGCTCGATCTCGCGGCCTGCGGCCGGCTCGACTTCGGCCCCCCGGACCTCGACCGGTTCCCGTGTCTGGGGCTGGCCTACCGGGCGTTGCGCGGCGGGCCGGCGCTGCCCGCCGCCCTCAACGCCGCCAACGAGGCGGCGGTCGAGGCGTTCCTCGCCGGGCGGCTTGCGTTCACCGCGATTCCCGCGGTCGTCGCGGGGGCGCTGGACGACGCCGAGGCGGCGCAGACCGGCCCGGCGACCCTCGATGAAGTGCGGCGCGCGCACGACCGCGCCGCCCGGTATTCCCGCCGCCGCATCACCGAGTTACAATCGGAAGGATGACCAGCCTCCTGGCGTTCCTGTTCGTACTCGGCGTGCTCGTCTTCGTGCACGAGCTGGGGCACTTCCTCGTCGCCCGGCGCCACGGCGTCCGCTGCCTGACGTTCTCGCTCGGCTTCGGCCCGAAGATCCTGCAGACGAAGCGGGGCGACACGGTGTACTGCATCAGCGCCATCCCGCTGGGCGGCTACGTGAAGATGGCCGGCGAGAACGTGGACGACCGGCGCGAAGGCCGGGACGACGAGTTCCTCTCCAAGACGAAGTGGCAGCGCTTCCAGATCCTGATCGCCGGGCCCGCGATGAACGTGGTGCTCGCGGTGGTGGTGATGACCGCCGTCCTCCTGCACGGGGTCCAGGTTCCGCTGTACGAGGAGGAACCCCCGGTCATCGGCACCGTGGCCGACGATTCTCCGGCGGAGGCGGCCGGCATTCTGCCCGGCGACCGCATCGTCAGCGTGGCGGGGCGGCCGGTCGATACGTGGGAAGAGCTGATGCTCGCGATATCGGAGCGCGCCGACCGCGAGGTCGAGGTCGCGCTGCGCCGCGGCGGCGGGGTCCGCGCGGTGCGGGTGACGCCGGTCGGACGGGGCGACTACAACCTGGGCTACGTCGGCGTCGGACCCGCCGTGGCGCCCCAGGTGGAAGGGTGGGCGCCGAGCGCGACCGCCGCCCGCCGCGCCGGGATCGAGATCGGCGACGTGATCGAGGCCGTCGACGGCCGGCTGGTCAGCCGGCAGTCGCTGATCGAGGCGATCAACGCGAGCGCCGGCGCGCCCGTGGCGTTGCGGATCCGCCGCGGCGGCGCGGCGCAGGAGATCACGCTGGCGGCGGAGCCGGTCGGCGACCGGTGGATGATCGGGGTCAGTCTCAGCCCGTACGAAGTGCGCGTCGTCGAGCCGGGGCTGTTCGAGGCGTTCTTCCTCAGCCTCGAGCGGAACTGGGAGTGGTCGCAACTGATCTTCCGGACCCTGTGGGGCCTGCTGACGCGGGAGACGCCGGCGTCGCAGCTCGTGGGGCCGGTGGGCATCGCCCAGTTGTCGGCCGATGCGGCCGAGCGGGGATGGGTGACGCTGTTCCAGCTCATGGCGATGATCAGCCTCAACCTGGGCATCCTGAACCTCCTGCCGATACCTGTCCTCGACGGCGGCCACATCTTCGTCCTCGCGATGGAGGGCGTCGCCCGCCGCGACTTCAGCGTCCGGCTGAAGGAACGGATGCTCCTCGCGGGCTTCGCGGTGCTGCTGACCCTGATGGTGGCCGTGATCTACAACGACCTGACCCGGGTCGCGTGGATCGAACGCTGGATGATCTGGCGTTAGCCGCGGCCGGTGGTGAACGCCCCGCTGCATTGCGAGCGGCGCTGCCCGGCGCTTCCGCCCCGGCGGACGCGCCCGCGGCGCCGGCCCCCGACGTTCCGCATTTCCGCCCCGGCGGGCGCCCGTCGCGCCGCCGTCCGCGACCCCTCCGAACCCCGCGCAACGAGCGACGCCGGTGCCCAACCCGATGCGGACACGACCCGTGGCGGCCCGGCCGGCCGCGCGGCCCCGCGGGGCGTGGCGGGCGCTCCGCGGCGAGCTGCCCCCGACACTCCGCCTCGCGGCGCCGATCGTGGTGGCCGAGCTCGGATGGATCGCGATGGGCATCGTCGACATCGCGATGGTGGGCCGGCTGGGACCGCACGCCATCGGGGCGGTGGGCGTGGGCAGCGCCCTCTGCTTCGCGGTGGTGGTGTTCGGCGTCGGCATGCTGCTGGGGCTCGACACCGTCGTCGCGCGGGCCCACGGCCGGGGGCGCCCCGAAGAGTGCCGGCGTTGGCTCGCGCAGGGGACGGTGCTCGCGGTGCTGCTGGCGGCGCCGTTGACCCTCCTCGCGGCGGGGCTGGCCGCGACCCTCGACGGCTGGGGACTCGACCCCGCGGTGGAGCGGCTCGCCGCGTCCTATTTCTCGATCGTCCTGCTGAGCGTGCTGCCGCTGCTGGTCTACACCGCGTTCCGCCGGTATCTGCAGGCGATCGGCCTCGCGGCGTGGGTGACGACGGCGCTGCTCACCGCGAACGCGATCAACGCGGCCGCCAACCGGGTGCTCGTCTTCGGCGAATTCGGCCTGCCCGCGCTCGGGGTCGACGGCGCCGCGTGGGCGACGTGCGTCTCGCGGGCGTACCTGGCGCTGTTCCTCGCGGCGGCGATCCTGCTGCACGGCCGCCGCCATCCGGCCGGCCGGTGGCGGCTGCGCCCGGAGCGGCGCCGTCTCCGCCGCCTGGTCGCCCTCGGCCTGCCGGCGGCCGCCCAGGTGTCGCTGGAGTTCGGGGTGTTCGCGGTCGTCACCGCGCTCGCGGGGCGGCTGGAGGCGACGGCGCTGGCCGCGCATCAGATAGTCATCAACGTCGCCAGCGCGACCTTCATGGTCCCGCACGGCGTCGGCGCGGCCGGCGCGGTCCGCGTGGGGTACGCGGTCGGCCGGCGCGACCCGGCGGGGGTCGGACGGGCGGCGTGGGCCGCGCTCGCGGTCGGGGCCGCCTTCATGAGCGGCGCGGCGCTGGTCTTCGTGGTGGCGCCGCACCCGATCCTGCGGCTGTTCACCACCGACGCGGCGGTGACCCGCGCCGGCGTGACCCTGCTGCTGGTGGCCGCGTTCTTCCAGCTCTCCGACGGGTTGCAGGCGGTGGCTACGGGGGTGCTCCGGGGGCTGGGGGACACCCGGACGCCGATGCTGTGGAACCTCGCCGGCCACTGGTTCGTCGGCCTGCCTGCCGGTTACGCGCTCTGTTTCGTCGCGGGCGCCGGCGTCGCCGGCCTCTGGGTGGGGTTGTCTGTCGGCCTGACCCTCGTGGCCGCGGCGCTGGTGACGACCTGGTGGCGCCGGTCGCGCGCCTGGCGCCCCGGCGGCGGCGGAGCGGCAGGCCGCGTCTGACGTGCGCCCGGCCGCATCCCGGCGAACGGTCCGGGTTCGTCAAGGGGTCTGGAGCCGCAACGCAATCTGGAAAAGCCCGGCAATTACAATCCCGAACCCGGCCATCACCACGCCGATCAACACGTTCAATCGGACCTTCACCGCTTCCAGGCTCACGTAGAGATCGCCGGTTTCCGCCGCCGCCTGGCGCGCCGAGACATCGGATGCGCCCGCGTCCTTCAAGGCGGAGTACGTCTCGTACGCGATCATCCGCGCCGCCATTACCAGCCCCCCTCCTCGGGTGTCGTGGTCGAGCCGCCGCCGAGGACGTGCCGGGGCATCCGATCCTCGTCCTTCGAGGCGCGCGGCATGGTCAGGATGGCGTCGAAGCGGCTCGAGACCGGCTTCGGTTCGAGTGCTGAAACGTCATGCGCCGATGGTATCATCCGGGGCAGCGTCGATCAGTTGCCGAAGACGACGACCGGCAAGGTTCATAAGTACGTGCTCCGGCCGGGCCGGGGCGATCGGCAGGCGGCAGGCTGCCGCGGCGGGGCATCGCGCGGGTCGATGGAAGCAGGCGAAACCTGGGTGAATCGCAACGTGCCGGTTGCTCGGAGCAAACGAAACCTGGGTGAATCGCAACGCGCCGGTTGCTCGCCTGACGGCGCGGATCGAAGAAACGCGGACATGATCCTGCAACCCGTTTCGGCCCCGGCGCCGGCGGAAGGATCCAGTCTGATCCTCCGTGTCCGGCCGGTTCTGCAGCTCACCGACGATCAGTTCTTCGAACTCTGCCGGATCAACCGGGAGTTGCGCATCGAGCGGACCGCGCAGGGAGGGCTGTCGATCATGTCGCCGGCGGGCGGGGATTCCAGCGCGCAGAACGCGGAGATCACGACCCAGCTGGTAGTCTGGGCGAAGCGCGACGGGACGGGCAGGGCGTTCGATTCCTCCGGCGGATTCAAGCTGCCCAACGGCGCGGTCCGATCGCCGGACGCCGCCTGGGTCGGCCGCGCCCGCCTGGCCTCCCTCACCGCCGGGCAACGGATGAAGTTCCTCCCGCTGTGTCCCGACTTCGTCGTCGAGCTCCGTTCTCCGACCGACGACCTGCCGTCGCTCCGGGACAAGATGCGCGAGTACGTGGAGAACGGCGCGCGCCTCGGGTGGCTCGTCGATCCGCTGGGCGATCAGGTGTTCGTGTACCGTCCCGATTCGCCGGTCGAGCGCCTGGAGGCGCCGGCCCGGGTGTCGGCCGACCCGGTGCTGCCCGGGTTCCGCCTGGAGATGGACGAGATCTGGAGAATCGTCCGTCCGGCCGCCGGATGACGCCGGCGGGCCCGGATTCAGCGGTCGTCGTCGTCGGCAGGCCGGGTCAGAGCACCCGTTCCCGGATCGCCTGCGCCACTCCCGCTTCGTCGTGGCCGGCCGTCAGGGGCCATCCGCGGCGCTTGAGCTCCTCGACCGCGTTGCCCATGACGACGGGATGCCCGGCCCGCTCCAGCATGTCGACGTCGTTGAGGTTGTCGCCGACGGCCATGACCCCGGCCGGGGGGACGCCGCGCCGTTCCGCCCAGTCGGCGAGGGCCGCGCCCTTGGAGCAGCCCCCGGCGGTGACGTCGAGGAGCGAGAAGTCGCGCTGCTCGTACTCGGTGAGGGTGACGGTGAGGCGGCGGGCGGCGGGCAGCGCGCGCACCCGGCCGGCGAGGACGCGCATGTCGGCCACCCCGCCGTTGAACGCGACCTGCACCGGGTCGGCGTCGAGCGCCCGCTCGAGGGGGTCGACCCGCGTCATGACGTCGTGGTAGCGGTCGTGGTACCGCTGCCGTTGCGGATGCGACCAGTCGATCCGCTCGTAGACGTACTGTCGGGCGTCGGCCCGGTCGAAGACGAGGGCGGCGCCCTCGCGGATGGATCGCGTGCCGGCGACGAGCGTCCGCGCGAGGCCGCGCGGCACCGGGCGGCAGGCCAGCGTCTCTCCCTCCGGCGTCTTGACCAGCGCGCCGTTGTTGACGATCAGCGTCACGGGCGCCTCCAGCCGCTCGGCGACGGGGCGGGCGTGGTGAAAGGCGCGTCCGGTGGCGAGCACCACGTCGACGCCGCGCGCCGCCGCGGTCCGCAGGGCCTGCCGGTTGGCCGGCGGCAGACGGTGGGCGCTGTCGAGCAGCGTGCCGTCGATGTCGACGGCGATGAGCCGAATCGGCGCCGGCCCGGGCATCACCCCGCCGGCTTCTCCGCGTAGCGCCGCGAGACGTAGTCGTCGACGAGCCGGCGGAACGCCTCGGCGATCTCGTCGCCGGAGCCGCGCAGGGTCGTGGCGTGGCGGCCGTCCACGAAGACCGGGCAGGTGGGCTCTTCGCCGGTGCCGGGCAGGCTGATGCCGATGTTCGCGGCCTTCGACTCGCCGGGGCCGTTGACCACGCAGCCCATCACCGCGACGCGCAGTTCCTCGACCCCCGCGTGGCGGGTCTTCCACACCGGCATCCGGTCGCGTACGTGCTGCTGTATCCGCTCGGCCAGCTCCTGGAACGTGGTGCTGGTGGTACGGCCGCAGCCCGGGCACGCGGTGATGCTCGGGGCGAACGACCGCAGCCCCAGCGCCTGCAGCAGCTCGCACGCCGCGTAGACCTCTTCGCGCCGGTCGCCGCCCGGCCGCGGGGTCAGCGAGACCCGGATGGTGTCGCCGATGCCCGCGGCGAGGAGGACCCCCATCGCCGCCGCCGACCATATCTGTCCCTTCATGCCCATGCCCGCCTCGGTGAGGCCGAGGTGCAGGGGCTGGGTGGTTTCGGCCGCGAGGCGGCGGTAGATGGCGATGAGGTCGGGGGGAGACGATACCTTGCAGGAGATCACGATCCGGTCGGGGCCGAGTCCGGCGTCGATGGCCAGCGCGGTCGACTCGATCGCCGAGACGACCATGCAGTCGTTGATGATCTCCTCCGAGCCGCGGCCGAGCTGCCGGTCGGTGTTCTCCTGCATCCGGGCCATCACCAGGTCCTGGTTCAGGGACCCTCCGTTCACGCCGATGCGCACGGGCTTGCCGTTGTCGCGGGCGATGCGGCAGATGGTCGCGAAGCGGTCGTCCCGCCGCGCCCCCGTGCCGACGTTGCCGGGGTTGATGCGGTACTTGTCGAGGGCCCGCGCGCACGCCGGATACCGGGTGAGCAGGAGGTCCCCGTTGTAGTGGAAGTCGCCGACGAGCGGCGCCCGGCAGCCGCGGTCGCGCATCCGGCTCCTGATTTCCGGCACCGCGGCGGCGGCGGCCGGGGTGTTGACGGTGACCCGCACCAGCTCCGATCCGGCCTCGGCCAGCTCGACGCACTGCGCGGCCGTCGCCTCCGCGTCCGCGGTGTCGGTGATGGTCATCGACTGCACGGCGACGGGGGCCCCGCCGCCGATCTGGACGTCGCCCACGCGGACGCCGGTGGTGCGGTGCAGCCTGACGGTGCTCATGGGAGTGCGCGAATCGCGGGCCGGGAACGGGACGCGGCCATCGACCGTCGATCGAGCGGCGGGTGGCGCGGACGTCGCGCGTCACCATGAAGCGTAGCACACGCCGACCCCGGACCGCCGCCCGCGGAGGCGCAGCCGCCCGCGGTGGAATCCTCGCGTCGCACCGCGCCCGAAGGGCGGCCGCGGGCCGGGAGCGCCCGCGGCCGGGAGCGCCCGGCCGGGCCGCGGACCGCAAGGCGCTTCGCGGACCGCACGGTCCGACGAACGCCGCGGTCGGGCGGGATGCATCGCCGCGAACGCCGTGGGGATTTCGCCGCCGGCTGGCAGACGGGCGCGCGGGCGCGGATTCAGCGGAGGACGGCGACATCCCGACGACGCTCCCCCCGAAGGCTGGCAGACGGGCGCGCGGGCGCGGATTCAGCGGGCCGCGGCCGGGCGCGGGCGCCGGCGGCGCATGGCGCGGAGGGTGGCGCGGGCGGCGGCCACCGCCTCGTCGACGTCGGCCGGGGTGTGGGCGGCCGAAAGGAACCAGCCCTCGAACTGCGAAGGGGGCGGGTAGACGCCGCGGGCCAGCATGCCGCGGAAGAACCGCGCGTAGGCGGCGGTGTCGGCGGCGGTCGCGCTCTCGTAGTCGCGCACCGGCCCGGCCGTGAAGAACGGCGTCAGCACCGACCCGAGCACGTTGACCTGCATGTCGATCCGCGCCTCGCGGGCCGCGTCGGCGAGTCCGGCCGCGAGGCGGGCCCCGAGGTCGTCCAGGCGGGCGTACAGCGCCGGCGACAGCTTCGACAGGGCCCACCCGCCGGCGGCCATGGCGAGGGGGTTGCCCGACAGGGTGCCGGCCTGGTACACCGGTCCCGCCGGGGCCACCTGCTCCATCAGGCCGCGCCGCCCGCCGTACGCGCCGACCGGCAGTCCGCCGCCGATGATCTTGCCGAGGCAGGTGAGGTCGGGGCGGACCCCGAACCGCTCCTGCGCGCCCCCGGCGGAGACGCGGAAGCCCGAGATGACCTCGTCGAAGATCAGGACCGCGCCGTGCTCGTCGCACAGGGCCCGCAGCCCCTCCAGGAACCCGGCCGCCGGGGGCACGACGCCCATGTTGCCGGCCGCCGGCTCGACGATCAGGGCGGCCACCTGCTGCCGGCGCCGCCGGAACGTCCGCTCGACCGACCCGAGGTCGTTGTAGCGCGCGACGAGGGTGTCGGCCGCCGCCGCCGGGGGGACCCCGGGGCTGGTGGGGACCCCGAGGGTGGTGGCCCCGGACCCCGCCTGCACCAGAAAGGGGTCGCCGTGGCCGTGATAGCATCCGGCGAACTTGATGACCCGGTTGCGGCCGGTCGCGGCGCGGGCGAGCCGCAACGCGCTCATCGTCGCCTCGGTTCCCGAGTTCACGAACCGCACCCGCTCGACGGAGGGCATGAGCCGCCGCACGGCGGTCCCCAGCTCGACTTCCGCCGCCGTGGGGGCCCCGAAGCTGGTGCCCTGCGCGGCCGCGTCGGCGAGGACGCGGGTCAGCTCGGGTGGGGCGTGCCCGTGGATGAGCGGTCCCCACGACATGACGAAGTCGACCCGGGTGCGCCCGTCCTCGTCTTCGATGCGGGCGCCGCGCCCCCGGCGGATGAACGGCGGCGTGCCCCCGACGGCCGAGAAGGCGCGGACGGGGCTGTCGACGCCGCCCGGCAGAATCCGCCGGGCGCGGGCGAAGAGACGTGCGGACTGGCCGCGGCCGGTGGCGCCCATCGGCGGGGAACGATATCACGGCCGGCGGGCGCGGCGGGTTGATCGGGGCGAACGCGGAATGCCAGAATGGCGCGCATCGAACGGGAAGACCAGCGCGGACCTCGGCGCCGGGCGGCGCCGTCCGCACGACAGGCCGCCGGGCGCCGTTCCGCGGCGCGGACGCCCGGCGGCAGGAGACGACGGATGAACAGGTGGTTCACGGCGTGGGTTGCGGCGGCGGGGTTGGCGTTCGTGTCGATGAGCGGTGCGGCGGAGACCGCGTCGGGGGGCGGCGCCGCGGCGCCGGCCGCGATGCAGGAAGCCGGCGGCTCGACCCTCGACGGCGTGTTCACGTCCGCGCAGGCGCGCCGCGGCCGTCGCGTCTACAACCAGAACTGCGCGTCCTGCCACGGACAGCAATTGCGGGGCGGCGAGATGGCGCCGGGCATCGCCGGCCGGGAGTTCATCGTCTTCTGGACCGAGTTGCCGGTGGGGTCGCTGTTCGAGCGGATCAAGGTGACGATGCCCGAGGACGGGCCGGGACGGCTGTCGGACGAGGAGTACACCGACGTCGTGGCGTACATGCTCGACCGGAGCGACTATCCGTCCGGCGAGACCGAGCTGCCCGCCGACCAGGAGGCCCTCGACCGGATCATGATCGTGGCCGCCGAATGAACCCCCGGCGGTTCCCGCCCGGAACCGCGGCGGTTCATTCGGCGGGACGCTACGTTTCCCGTCCCGCCAGCGCGCGCGCCGCGGCCCGGGCGTAGTAGGTGACGAGGACGTCGGCGCCCGCCCGGTGGATGGCGCCCAGGGTCTCCAGCATGACCTGCCGCTCGTCCAGCCAGCCGAGCCGCGCCGCCGCCTTCGCCATCGCGTACTCGCCGCTGACCTGATAGGCGGCGGTCGGCCGCTGGAAGCGGGTCTTCACGCGGTGGATCACGTCGAGGCAGGGCAGCGCCGGTTTGACCATGACGATGTCCGCCCCCTCCTCCAGGTCGAGGGCCGCCTCGCGCAGCGCTTCGTCGGTGTTGGCGGGGTCCATCTGGTGGGTCCGCCGGTCGCCGAACGCCGGCGCCGAGTCGGCCGCGTCACGGAACGGCCCGTAGAACGCGGAGCTGTACTTGGCGGCGTAGGACAGGATGGCCGCGTCGTGGAAGCCCCCGGCGTCGAGTCCCGCGCGTATGGCGCCGACCCGTCCGTCCATCATGTCGGACGGCGCGACGACGTGGGCGCCGGCCTCGGCGTGCGACACCGCCGTCTCGACGAGGCGCTCGACGGTGGCGTCGTTGAGGATCGTCTCGCCGTCGAGGAGGCCGCAGTGCCCGTGCGACGTGTACTCGCACAGGCATACGTCGGTGATGATCGCGACGTCGTCGAGCCGGCCGCGCAGCGCGCGGACCGCGGTCTGGACGGGGGCGGCCGGATCGGAGGCGGCGGTTCCCCGCGCGTCCTTGCGGGCGGGGAGCCCGAACAGCAGCACCGCCCGCACCCCGTCGGCCCGGGCCGCGGCCGCCTCGTCGACCGCCTCGTCGACCGACAACTGGAAGACCCCCGGCATCGACGGCACTTCGCGCCGCACGCCGGCGCCCTCGCACACGAACAACGGGTAGACCAGCATGTCGGCCGACAGCCGGGTCTCGCGCACCAGCCCGCGGACCGCGGCGGTGCGGCGCAACCGGCGGGGGCGATGCAGGGGCCCGGCGGCGTTTCCGCGGGCGGGAGCGGCTGCGGCGGTGGTTCCCATCAGGCTTCACTCCCGGCGGGCAGGGCGGTCGCCGAGGCGGTCGACGATGGCCTGCACCAGCGCCGGCACGGTCGACTCCGCCGGCATGATCGTCGTGGTGACGCCCAGCCCGCTCGCGGCCGCGGCGGTCACCGGGCCGATGCAGGCGATCTCCACCTGCCGCAGCAGGTCGGCCGCCTCCGCCCCGATCGCCCGCGCGAAGTTCCTGACGCCGGACCCGCTCGTGAACGTGACCACGTCCACCCGGGCTTCGCGCAGCATCCGGCGGACGTCCGGGCCCCGGCCGTCGAGGTCGGCCGGCGCGGTGCGATAGGCGGTGACCGCGGTCACCTCGGCGCCGGCCCTGCGCAACTCCGCCGGCAGCAGGTCGCGGGCCAGGTTCCCGCGCGGCAGCAGCACCCGGAGCCCCGTCAGCGGCCCCTGCGCGCGCAGCGCCCGGAGGATGCCTTCCGACCGGTACTCTTCGGGCACCAGATCGGTCCGCAGCCCGTGGCCGGCGAGCGCCTCGGCGGTGGCCGCGCCGACCGCGCAAAGGCGCACGCCCCGCAGGCCGCGGATGCCGCCGGCGGTGTCCGCCAGGTGCTGCGCGAAGCGGTTCACGGCGTTGACGCTGGTGAGGACCACCCAGTCGAACGTCCCGATGCGGGCGCACGCGGCGTCCAGCGGTCCGGGGTCTTCGGGCGGGACGATCTCGATCGTCGGCACCGGGACGGCCTCGGCGCCCAGGCTCTCGAGGCGCCGCACCATGTCGGCCGCCTGGGCCCTTGCGCGGGTCACGACGACCCGCACCCCCGCGAGGGGACGGGTTTCGAGGCGTCCGCGGCTCCGGGGCACCGCGTCTTCATTCATCCCGCACGAGACCGGTTCGGCCGCCTCGCGCCCTCGCCAGCCACGGCCATTGTCATCCTAGCACCGATTGCGGTTAGAGTATTGGGGCGCCGCGCCGGGAGCGCCCGCGGCGGCGCGGCGCGGAATTTTCGTGGTCGGGCCGCGCGGCGGCGCGGACGGCGGGCGCGGCAAATCGTGGGCGCCGGCTCGAGGTGCATTGGACATGGACAAGATCTCACTGGCCGACGTGGCGCGCGGCCTCGACTCGATGCTCGGTGGTCAGATGACGGCGCAGGCGCGCATCGCCTCGCATCTGGTGGCGGCGGAGGAAGCGGCCGGGCACGACGCGGCGCGGCAGATCGAGACGCTCGACGCGGTCGCCGCGAAGACGGTGCTGGACGAAATCTGGATCACCGACGAGCGCGGCGTCGCCTGCATCACCAACGTCCGGGACGACGACGGCACCCCGATGCCGTTCGAGTTCCATCCCGAGCCCGCGCTGCAGCCCCAGGCCTCCGCGTTCTACGGCCTGCTGTCCGCCCCCGTCGGCAGCGACGCGGTCGTCATCCAGGCGGCGCAGGTGCGGGAAATCGACAACGAGGTCTACAAGTACGTCGGCGTGGGGGGCTTCGACCGGCGCCGGATCGTGCAGGTGGGCAACGCCCTCGCCTTCGAGGAGCAGGCCCCCCGCGACGCCTACGCCTCGCCGGTCATGACGGCGGTGCTGGCGGCGTTCGGCGAGCCGGAGCTGCTGAGCCGGTCGCATACCGACAAGCTCACGGAGATCCGGGGCGTCTTCGAGGCGATTCTCGGTCGGCAGATGGTCGTGCAGGCCACCCTCGTGGACGCCTTCGCCGCGGCGGCCGCGGCGGCCGGGTGGCCGGCGGAGACGATCGGCGAACGGCTGCAGCACATCGTGCGCACGAGCCCCACCGGCGAGATCGACGTCCTCGGGCCGCGCGGCGACGCGATCTGCACGAGCCGCCCGGCGTCCTCCGGCGGCGGCCCGGGTCCGCTCCCGGACGAAACGCAGCCGGTCGTGGAGCATCCCGTCGCGCCGCGGGCGTCGGACGGCGCCCTCTACAAGTACGTCACGGTGGCGGGTGCGGAACGCGGCGTGCGGGTGGGGCTGCCCATCGACGACGGCACCCTCGTCTCGCCCCGGTTCCGCGTGTCCGCGGCGGATTGATTCGGCGGTCCCCCGCGCCGCGGACCGTCCGTCGACCACGCACCGCGCGGGCCCCGCACCGCGAAAACGCAGGGCGTCGCGAGGAGGTTCGACTTGCCGGCCGCGTTCGGTCCGGCGACGAAGACCCGCTGCTGAAGCCGCACGTCGACACGGGTGAAGTTGCGCCAGTTCTCGAGAGCCAGACGTGTGACGCGCATGGTTCCTCGTCGGCCCTACGGCGCAGATTCCTCGCCTGGTCGGGTCGCGCCGTCGACCGCGGCGCGTTGCGCGGCTTCCAGAATGGGGCCGGCGCCGTCCTCGAGCAGGCCGCGGGCGACCGCGGCGCCCAGGTCGCGGGCGGCATCGGCGGACGTCGCGGCTTCGCGGCGGAGGCGCCGCGCGCCGTCGAGGGACGCCACCAGGGCCCGCAGGCGCAGGCGGTCTCCGGCGGGTTCGGCGAGGGCCCCGATCGGCGCGTGGCACCCGCCGCCGAGGCCGGCCACGACGGCGCGTTCGGCGGTGAACGCGGCCCGGGCCGCGGGGTCGTCGATGGCGGCGACGGCGGAGCCGGTGTCCGCGTCGCGGACGCGGGTCTCGACGGCCACGATGCCCTGTCCCGGGGCGGGCAGACAGACGTCGGGGTCGAGGGGCATCGATACGCGGTCCGCGAGGCCCAGGCGCTCCAGCCCCGCCACCGCCAGCACGAGCAGGTCGTAATCGCCCGCGTCCAGCTTGCGGAGCCGCGTGCCGACGTTGCCGCGCACGAGCCTGAACCGCGCGCGGGGCCAGACCCGGCGCAGTTGCGCGACCCGCCGGACGCTCCCGCTGCCGACCCGCGGGGCGGGGCTTCCGTCCGCGCCGCTTCCCGCGGCCGACAGGTCGGGCGGCGGCGCGGTCCCCGCCGGCAGCACGACCGCGTCCCGCGGGTCCGCCCGCGGCAGCACCGCGGCGATCGCGAGCCCGTCCGGCCGCTCGGCCGGCAGGTCCTTGGCGCTGTGCGCGGCGAGGTCGACGTCGCCGTCGACGAGCGCCTGCTCGATCTCCCGGACGAAGACGCGCTTGCCCCCGACGCGCGACAGGTCGGCCTCGCGGAGCCGGTCGCCGGTGGTGGTGACGACCACCAGTTCGCACTCGCGGCCGGCGCGGCGGCGCACGGCGTCCGCGACCGCGTTGGCCTGCCAGAGGGCGAGCGCGCTCCCGCGGGTGGCGAGTCTCAGACGGTTCACGAGGCCACCGGGGTCTTCAACGTCGCTGCGGGTTCCGCGTCCGTCTCGCCGGCGAGGGGGGAGGCGCCGGCCGGCTTCCCGTCCAGATCGAAGAGCCGGGTCACGGCCTCGGCGTCGCGGGCCGCGGTCGCCGCGTCGCCGGCCGACTTCAGGCGTTCGGTCGGCGTGAGGAGCAGCTTCTGGACCAGGACCCGCGTGATTTCCTCCACCCGGGCCCTGGCCTCGGGGGTGAAACGGCTCAGCTTCGGCTCGAGGCGTTCGAGCTCGGCCCGGCGAACCGCCTCGAACTGGCGCCGCAGGGCGATGACGGCGGGGATCGCCCCGCGCGACCGGAGCCATACGACGAATTCCTCCGCCGCGGCGGCGACCATCGCCTCCGCCCGCGACGTCTGTTCCTGCCGCCGCGCCAGGTTCGCGCTGACGATGGTGCGCAGGTCGTCGATGTTGTACAGGAACACCTGCTCCAGGTCGCCGCAAGCGGGGTCCACGTCCCGCGGCAGCCCGACGTCGATGATGAAGAGCGGCCGGTTCCGGCGCGCGCGCATGACCCGATCGAGCGCGGACCGGAGCAGTATCGGCGCGGGGGCGCCGGTGGCCGTCACCACGACGTCGACCTGCAGCAGCTCGTCGTCGCGGGCCGACCAGTTCACCGCCGCGCCGCCGACCCTTCCGGCGAGTTCCTCGGCGCGGGCCGGATTGCGGCTGGTGACCGCGATGCGCCGCACCTGATGCGACTGCAGGTGCACGGCGGTGAGCTCGGCCATCTCGCCGGCCCCCACGACGAGCACCGAGAGCCCCTTCAGGTTGCCGAAGATCTTGCGGGCGAGCGAGATGGCGGCGTAGCTGACGGACACCGCTCCCTCGCCCAGACCGGTATCCGCCCGCACCCGCTTGCCGATCGCGAACGACCAGGGGAAGAGCTTGTTCAGCAGGGTCCCGGTGCGCTGCTCGCCGGCCGCGGTCGCGTACGCTTCCTTGACCTGCCCGAATATCTGCGGCTCGCCGACGACCAGGGAATCGAGGCCGGCCGCGACCCGGAACAGGTGCTGCGCGACCTCGCCGTCGGTGCGCGCGTAGAGGTGCGGCGCCAGCGCGGCTTCGGGGACGTCGTGGAACCGGCTCATGAAGCCCGTCAGATCGCGGCGCGCGCGCCCGGGGTCTTCGCAGGCCACGTAGATCTCGGACCGGTTGCAGGTCGTCAGCACGACCGACTCGGTCGGCGCCGGGCAGAGGGCCAGCTCCCGCAGCGCGGTGACGATGCCGCGTTTCGAGAAGTCGACCCGCTCGCGCAGCTCGACCGGCGCCGTGTGGTGGCTCACGCCCAGCAGCAACAGGTTCATGCGGACTTAGAAATTGTGGCTCTCCGTCAGGAAGTACCCCACCGGCACGAAGTTGACGAGGACGATGGAGAACCCCAGCGCCGACAGCCAGGCCGCGCGCCGGCCGCTCCATCCGATGGCCCGGCGGGCGTAGATCTCGAAGGAGTAGACGGCCCAGCTCAGCACCACCACGAAGATCTTCGGGTCGGAGAACGACATCGCCAGCACGCGCGGGTCCGAGGTGTCGGGTTGCAGCCGCAGCGCCCAGATCACGCCGACGACCAGACCCGCGGTCAGGAACAGCCACCCGACGCCCACCGCGCGTCCGTTCATCGTGTCGATCACCCGCAACGACGGCAGGCGAGCGGCGAAGAACCCGAGCTGCTTCGATTTCAGCTCGCGGAACAGCAGCACGTAGGTGATGCCGACGACGCAGGCCAGCGCGAACGCGGCGTAGGCGAACAGCAGGGAGAGCACGTGGGCGGCGAGCAGGGGGCTGTCGAGAATCGGCGCCGGTTCGCTCACGGTCCCGCTCAGGGCCGAGATGGCCTCGAGCCCGACGAGCAGCGGGGCGATGAAGACGCCGAGGGCGCGCTCGTCGGTGGTGACCTCGGTATAGAGGTAGGCGACCGCGAGCATCCACACGAACGCGGAGATCGCCGAGGCGGTGTCGACGAACGGGAGGAGACCGATCTCCACCGTGCGCATGCCGATGACGAACGTGTGGATGAAGGCGGCGGCCGACAGCGAGGCGGTCGCGAGCCGGCCGACCCGGGCGCTGCACCGCACGAAGAACACGGCGTAGACGATGCCGGCGACGAGATACAGCGGAAGCGGGAGGAAGGTCATGGAATCCCGCGCCCTGCCGCGGCGCAGTCAGGCGGGATGCATCGCCGCTCGCGATGCGGCGGGGCGTCCGCCACGGGCGGTCAGTTCATGGTCGGCGCGTAGTAGCCCTGTTTCGTCCGCGCGGCGACGTTCGGCTGGTCGATGCGGACGACGAGCCGCCGCCACTGGCCGTCGCGCAACGGGTTCTTCGAGGTGTAGCCCAGCGAGTACTGGCTGGACAGCTCGTCGGATATCTGCTGGTAGATTGCCGCCAGATCGTCCACGCGCCGCGGGAAGAAGGCCCGGCCGCCGGTCTCCTGCGCGAGCTGGCGCAGCACGAAGTCGGCTTCGCGGAACCCGCGCCGCGTCCGGATGTCCCGCGAGCGCAACCCGATCGAGTAGATGACGGTGTCGGAACGCTTCGCCAGCTCGAGGACCTCGTCGAAGTCGACGAGGCTCGACGTGTCCTCGCCGTCCGAGAGCACGACGATGGCCTGGCGCCGGATCTCTCCGGTGGAGGCGGCCGCGATCCTGCCCAGTTCCTTGAGCGAGATGTAGATGGCGTTGTAGAGCGACGTCGAGCCGCCGGCCGACGTGCTCCGGATCGCCGTCGCCAGATCGTCCCGCGCGTTGGTGAACCCCTGGCGGATGTCCACGCGGCTGTCGAAGTCGATCACGCTGGCCAGGTCCTCCGCGCGCAGCCGCTCCGCGAATCCGATGGCGGCGCGCTGGGCCGTCTCCATCTTCTCGGTCATGCTCGCGCTCGTGTCCATCAGCAGCGACAGCGCGATCGGCAGTTGCGTGCGGGTGAAGAAGGTGATGTCCTGGAGCGCGCCGTCCTCGTATACCTGGAACCGGTCGACGTCGATGTCGGTGACGTACCGGTTGTCCCGGTCGGTCACGGTGACGTTGAGCGAGACGAGGTCGACCCCGGTCCGGAACGCGGGCTCCTGCGCCGCGGGTTCCTGCGCCTGCGCCGCGGCGGCCAGCAGGCCGGCCAGCACCGCCGCGGCCGGGGGGCGGAACCGGCGGCGGAGCCGTCCCGTGTCCGGGCGGTTGCGGTCCGCGCCGCTCGCGGGGCGTGCGCCCGGGGCGGTGCGGCGGGAGGGGCCGGTCGGCGGTTGCGGTTCGGTCGTCACGGGCTGCCGTCTCCTGTCCATCTGACCGGCGTCCCCCGGGCCGCGAGATCCGCCCGCCGCGTCCGCACCGAGATGGTCTCGGGCGGGACCAGACGGGACGGGCGCGAGTACACCACGCGGTACTGGCTCGTCAGGATCTCGGCGAGCGCGCCCAGCGTGTCGGGCAGCGCGGTGCTCAGCAGCAGGTCGTACCGCTGGCCGCCGGTCGCTTCCGGGAGCTGCGCCAGGGCCCGGTCGCGCTGGTGGAGATCGACGCCGCCGAACAGGTTCGCGCGGAGCGCGGTGTTGCCCCGCTCCTGCAGCACGACCACGTGGGCGGCCGCCCCGGACTGCGCGAGGGCGTCCCGGACCCGGCTGGCGTCGTAGCGGCTGTAGTCCAGGCCCTCCGAGGCGATGACCACGACGACCGGCCGGGGCGACTCGCGGCGTTCGAAACCGCGGGCCGTCTCCATCAGGGCGTCGAGCAGGAAAGCGGCGCTGTCGGGGAACGAGAAGATCCGGCCGATGCCGTCGCGGAGACGGTCCACGCGGCGGGTCGATTCGGCGAGGATGCGCGGCGGGCCGCCGAAGGAGACGATCGCGACGTCGTTGCCGTCCGCGAGCACGGGGACGAGCCGCTCCAGACCGTTCCGGATGTCCCGGACGGCGAAGGCCGCGGACGCGCTGGTGTCCACGAGCACCGCCACCTGCATCGGGCTCCGGGCCGGGCCGGCCCGCAGGACCTCGCGCTCGACGCCGTCCTCCTCGACCACGAACTCGGCCGCGGCGAGGTCGGCCACCGGCGCGCCCTGCTCGTCGAGCACGCTCACGAACAGCGACCGCTCGTTGTCCTGGCCGCGGAGCGGCGCCGCCAGCAGGAGCAGGCAGGCCAGGGCCGCCGGCAGCGCCGGGAACCGCGGACGGAGAGGTCCGGGCGGATTGCGGAAGCCGGCTCGCCGGGGAACTCGTCGATGCATGCGCGGCGCTCCAGGACGATGCGACCCGGGCCGAACGCGGCCTTGGCGGCCGGTGGCGAAAACGCCCCGCCGCTCCGGGTGCGGCGCGGGGTACGCCACCGGCGGTCAGCGGCCGTGGTGGAGTCCGGGCGCGTTGACGTGCGCGGCGATCGCGTTCTGATTGGCGTCGACCCGGCCGGTCAGCCGATCGGGCTTGCCGTTCGCCATCACGACGCCCGCGGCGGCGACGATGGCGCCCACGGCGGCCAGAGTGGCGCTCACGGCGGCGATGAAGTGCAGACCGTAATCCAAGGACTCCATGCACCCCGAACGATATCACGGATCGGGCGGCCCGGTGGGCGGCGCCGAACGGCTTCGGGAGCAGCCGTGTCCGGTCCGCGGGGGCCGGGCGTTTCTTGACACCCCGCCGGGCGCGTGCTACAAGTTTACGGCTTTCCGCGACCGACCCTGCCGCATCGGAGCTCTCCGGGTACACAGGCTTGCGCACACAGGGGGTGTCGATGCATCCGGCGGTCGACGGACTGCACGCGAGGTGAGGTGCCATGGTCGAGGCGTACGTTCCGGTCCTCCTGTTCGTGCTCGTCGCGATCGGCTTCGCCATCTTCACGCTGATGGTCTCGTCGCTGGTCCAGTCGTCGCGCTACAACAAGGTGAAGCTCGAGCCCTACGAGTGCGGGATCGAGCCGGCCACCGACGCGCGCGACCGCTACAGCGTCCGCTACTACCTGATCGCGATGCTGTTCGTGATCTTCGACATCGAGACCGTGTTCATGTTCCCGTGGGCGGTCATCATGGACGAGTTGGCCCTGTTCGGGCTCATCGAGATGCTCGTCTTCCTGTTCATCCTGGTGCTGGGCTACGTATACGCCTGGCGCAAGGGCGCGCTGGAATGGGCGTGAGCGGCCGGCCGGCGGCATCGGCCGCGGGCCGCCGGCGCGGCCGGACGCGGCAGGGTCGGGCGGTGCGGGGCGCCGTCGATTTCCGGGCCGGCAGGCCCGTTCCGCAACACCGGTTCGCGGGGCGGCGCGGAGTTTCCCTGGACCATGGCAGACGCACCGAAATCGGGTGAACCGGCGGCCGGGCCGCCGAGCGCGCCCCCGCCCGACTCCGGTCCGGCGGCCGCATCTCCGGCCTCCGCCGGGCCGGCCGCCGCCGAGCCGGCCGCGAAACCGGCCGCCGCCGGCGCGAAACCGGCCGCCGCCGGCGCGAAACCGACCGCCGCCGGCGCGAAACCGACCGCCGCCGGCGCGAAACCGGCCGCCGCCAGACCCAAACCCAAGCCCAAGGCGCCGCCCGAAGCCCCCAAGGGGCCGGCCGATCCCCCCCCGCCCGACGATCTGGAGAAGCCGGCGTTCCTGACCGCTCTCGAGGCCGCGCTGCCCGGCCGCATCGAGCAGCTTTCCTGGTGGGTGGGAGACTGGACGGTCATCGTCGCGCCCGAGGCGCTGCCCGAGGTCGCGGCCTTCCTGAAGGATTCCGACGAGGGGTCGTTCGACTACTGCGCCGACGTCACGGCCACCGACTGGCCGCCCCGCGAGAAGCGTTTCGATGTAGTGTACTGCCTCTATTCGACCCGGCGCCGGCACCGCGTCCGGCTCAAGGTGCGGGCGGCCGAGGGCGAGTCCGTGCCGTCGGTGACCGGGTCGTGGCCGGCCGCGAACTGGCTGGAACGCGAAGTGTGGGACATGTTCGGGGTCGCCTTCACCGGACATCCGGATCTGCGCCGGATTCTCATGCCGCAGGAGTGGCAGGGGCATCCGCAGCGCAAGGACTATCCGCTCGAGGGTCCGGGCGAGCTGCTGCTCGAGAGCCCCATGGAGTGGCTGCGTCTGCGCAACGCCCGGGACGAAGCGGAGATCGAGTAATCGAACCATGACTGGCCAGGCCGCGGCGGCGCCCATCTTCGACACCGACGAGCTCGTCATCAACATGGGCCCGCAGCACCCCAGCACGCACGGCGTGCTCCGGGTGGTGCTGCGGCTCGACGGCGAACGGGTGGTCGACGCCGACATCGTCATCGGCTACATCCACCGCGGCATCGAGAAGCTGAGCGAGAACCGGGACTGGACGCAGATCATCCTGCTGACCGACCGCATGGACTACGTGGCGGCGGCCACCAACAACCTGGGCTATTGCGAGACGGTCGAGAAGCTGATGGAGATCGAGGTGCCCCGCCGCGCCCGATACATCCGCACCGTCCTCGCCGAGCTGCAGCGCATCGCGAGCCACTGCCTCTGGCTGGGCACCCACGCCATGGACATCGGGGCGATGACCGTGCTGCTCTACGCGTTCCGCGAGCGCGAGCTCGTGCTCGACCTGTTCGAGGACTACTGCGGGGCGCGGCTCACCTACAACTCCATGCGCATCGGCGGACTCCCCCTGGACCTGCCCACCGGCTGGGACGCCAGGGTCCGGGAGTTCTGCAACGTCATGGAGGCGAAGATCCCCGAGTACGAGGAGCTTCTGACCAACAACCGGATCTGGCTGGAGCGCACGCGCGGCATCGGGGTGATCTCGGCCGGGGACGCGGTCGGACTCGGCCTGTGCGGCCCGCCGCTGCGGGGGTCCGGCGTCTACCGCGACGTGCGGAAGGACGAGCCCTACGCCGCCTACGACGAGCTGGACTTCGACGTGCCCCTCGGCACCCGCGGCGACACCTACGACCGGTACCTGATCCGGCTCGAGGAGTTCCGGCAGTCGATCCGGATCATCCGGCAGGCCCTCGACGGGTTGCCGGAGGGTCCGATCATGGGCAAGGTGCCCCGGCTGATCAAGCCGAAGGCGGGGGAGACCTACCACGCCATCGAGTCGCCCAAGGGCGAGCTCGGCTACTTCATCGTGAGCGACGGGCGGGCCACCAACCCGTACCGCATGCGGGTCAGGCCCCCGTCGTTCTGCAATCTTCAGGGCCTGCGGCCGTTGATAATCGGCCACCTCGTCGCGGACGTGGTCGCGCTGATCGGCACGATCGACATCGTGCTCGGCGAGGTCGACAGATAGATGCTCGACACCATCGTCGTCCCGTTGCTGAAGATCGCCGTACTGCTGAACGCGGTGCTCGTGTCGGTGACCTTCATGGTCCTGCTCGAGCGCAAGGTCATCGCCTGGGCGCAGTCGCGGCTGGGGCCGATGCGGGTCGGACCCTACGGGGTGCTGCAGGCCATCGCCGACCCCATCAAGCTGCTCCTCAAGGAGGACATCCGGCCGGTGCGGGCCGACCCGATGCTGTTCACCCTCGCCCCGATCCTGTCCCTGGTGCCGGCCCTGGTGGTGTTCGCGGTGGTGCCGTTCGGCGGCGACGAGCTGTTCTACGTCACCGACATCAACGTCGGCCTGCTGTTCATCATCTCGGTGACCTCCATCGGGGTCTACGGCATCATCCTGGCCGGCTGGGCGTCGAACAGCAAGTACCCCCTGCTCGCGAGCCTGCGCGCGTCGGCCCAGCTCATCAGCTACGAGATCGCGGTGACGATGACCCTGGTCAGCGTCATCCTGACCGCGGGCACCCTGAGCATGGTCGGCATCGTCGAGGCCCAGCAGGAGACGGGCCTGTGGTTCGGGTTCGTCCAGCCGGTGGCCTTCGCCCTCGTGTTCATCGGCGGGCTGGCCGAGACGAACCGGGCGCCGTTCGACCTGCCCGAGGCGGAGCAGGAGCTGACCGGCGGCTTCCACACCGAGTACAGCGGCATGCGCTTCGCGCTGTTCTTCCTGGCCGAGTACGCCAACATCATCGTCATCTCCGCGGTCGTGACGATCCTGTTCTGGGGGGGCTGGCTGCGGCCGTTCCCGAACGTCGAGGCGCTGGGGTTCCTCGATCTCGTTCCCGGCTGGATCTGGTTCTTCGTGAAGATGTTCGTGTTCCTGTACATCTTCATCTGGATCCGGGCCACGCTGCCGCGCTATCGCTACGACCAGTTGATGCGGCTGGGGTGGAAGGTCCTCATCCCGATCGCCATCGCGAACATCGTGGTGACCGGCGTCATCAAGGTGCTGCTGTAGACCCATGGCCGAAGCCATCACCTTCTACACGCTCGCGGTCCTGATTCTCGGGTTGGGGGTCGCCGTCGTCACCACCCCGAAGACCGTCCACAGCGTGGTGTTCCTCGTGCTCAACTTCCTCTGCGTGGCGGTGCTCTACGTCGTGCTCAACGCCGAGTTCCTGGCCGTGATCCAGGTGCTGGTCTACGCCGGCGGCATCGTCGTGCTGTACCTGTTCGTGGTGATGCTCGTCAATCTGAAGCGGGCGCCGGAAGCGCACGAGGACCCCCGTCGGCTGACCCGGCTCGGGCTCGCGTTGTCGGGCGCGGTGCTGCTGGAGCTGGCGGGCATCGTGGTCTACGGCTACGGCCGCCTCGCGCCGGCGTCGGCGCCGGGCGCCGAAGCGCCCGTCGCGGGCAACACCGAGGAGCTCGGCTACCTGCTCTACACCGACTACCTGATCCCCTTCGAGGTGGCGTCGGTGCTGCTGCTGGTGGCGATGGTCGGGGCCATCGTGCTGGCGAGAAGAGAATCGTAAACGATGGAAATCACGCCGACGCACTACACGGTGCTCTCCGCCGCGCTGTTCAGCATCGGGGTGATCGGCGTCCTCGTGCGGCGGAACGTCATCATCATCTTCATGGCCATCGAGCTGATGCTCAACGCCGTCAACATCAATCTCGTGGCGCATGCCCGCTATCTGGAGAATCTCGTCGGGCAGGTCTTCGTCGTGTTCGTGATCGCGGTGGCCGCGGCCGAGGCCGCGGTCGGGCTGGGCATCCTCCTGGCGTTCTTCCGCAACAAGGAGACCGTGAACATCGACGAGATGAACGTCATGCGCTGGTAGCGGCCGCGTTCCCCCCGAACCTCCGAACCACGGTAGACGATGGCTCTCGATCTCATCTGGCTCATTCCCGTGCTGCCCGGCGTCGGCGCCGCCCTGAACGGGATTCTCGGCGTACGCCATTTCAGCAAGCGGACGGCGGCGGCCGTCGCGTGCGGCGCGATGGGCGGCGCGCTGCTGCTGTCGCTCGCCGCTTTCGCGCAGCTCCTGGGGGTCGAGTCCCGCGAGCACGTCTTCGTGCTGGCCGGGTGGATTCCGCCGATCGCGCTCGAGACCGCGTCCGGCGTCGGCGCCTTCGAGGTCCCGTGGGCGTTCCGCCTCGATCCGCTGTCGGGGATGATGAGCCTCGTCGTCACCGGCATCGGGTTCCTCATCCACGTCTACTCGGTCGCCTACATGGACCACGAGCCGCGGGGCGGCTACGTCCGGTTCTTCTGCTACCTCAACCTCTTCTGCTTCTTCATGCTGACGCTGGTGCTCGGCAGCACCTTCCTCGTCATGTTCGTGGGGTGGGAGGGGGTCGGGCTCTGCTCGTACCTGCTGATCGGCTTCTGGTACCACAAGAAGAGCGCGGCCGACGCGGGCAAGAAGGCGTTCGTCGTCAACCGCATCGGCGACTTCGGGTTCATCCTCGGCATCTTCCTCGTCTTCTTCACGTTCGGAACCCTCGACTTCCGCGCGGTGGCCGAAGCGGCCGCGGGGATGCCGGTCGAGGAGGGCGCGTTCGGCGTCATCTCGCTCATCTGCCTGCTGCTGTTCGTCGGCGCCGTCGGCAAGAGCGCCCAGATTCCCCTCTACGTCTGGCTGCCCGACGCGATGGAAGGCCCGACGCCCGTCTCCGCCCTGATCCACGCCGCGACCATGGTGACGGCCGGCGTGTACATGGTCAGCCGCAACGCGGTGCTGTTCACGCACGCGCCGGAGGTGATGCTGATCGTCGCGGTCGTCGGAGCGCTGACGGCGCTGATGGCGGCGACCATCGGGCTCGTGCAGACCGACGTCAAGAAGGTGCTGGCCTATTCGACGGTCTCGCAGCTCGGCTACATGTTCCTGGCCACCGGGGTGGGGGCCTTCGCGGCCGGCGCGTTCCACCTCATGACCCATGCGTTCTTCAAGGCCCTCCTGTTCCTCGGCAGCGGCTCCGTCATCCACGCGATGAACGAAGAGCAGGACATGCGGAAGATGGGCAACATGAAGGCGTACATGCCGGTGACCTTCCTGACCATGTCGATCGGGACGCTGGCCATCGCCGGCATTCCTCCATTCTCGGGTTTCTTCAGCAAGGACGAGATCCTCTACCGGACGTTCCTCGAGAGCACTTGGCTCTGGGCGCTGGCCGCCGTCACCGCGGGGATGACCGCGTTCTACATGGCGCGCCTGATGTTCATGACGTTCTGGGGCGAGTACCGCGGCCCCTCGTGGGGCGGCGCCGGGCACGAGGCGCACGGCGACGCGCACGGCCAGGCCTGGAGCGGACCGCACGAGTCGCCCAGACTCATGACGGTGCCGCTGCAGGTGCTGGCGATCGGGGCGATCGTGGCCGGCTTCGTCGGCGTGCCGGCCGCGCTGCTCGGGAGCAACCGCATCGAGCACTTCCTGGAGCCGAGCTTCGTGGCCGCGGCGTCGCACGGCGCGGAGGGCGGGCATGGCGGGCACGAGGGCTCCCACGCCGTGGAACTCGGGCTGATGGCGCTGTCGATTCTGGTCGCGGTCGGCGCCATCGCCTTCGCGCGTCATCTGTACGTGCGGCGCCCCGAGCAGGCGGAGCGGCTGGCCGCCGACTACGCGGGCGCGCACCGGGTGCTGACCAACAAGTACTACGTGGACGAGCTGTACGACGCGACGGCCGTCCGGGGCGCGATGAGCAGCGCGCGGGGGTTGTGGGCCGTGGACCGCAACGTCGTCGACGGCGCCGTGAACGGCACGGGCTGGACGACCCGGGCGGCGGCCTGGGTGTCGCACGTCGTCGACAAGTACGTCGTCGACGGACTCGTGAACCTCGTCGGCCGGGTCTGCGCCGACGGCAGCTACGTGTTCCGGCGCGCGCAGACCGGCCTGATCCAGAACTACGCGGTCGCGGCGCTGTTCGGGGTCTTCGCGTTCGTGACCCTGTACCTCGCCGCCCGCTACTTCGGGCCATAGTCGGATCCCGCGTCCGCCGGACGGCGCCGGACGATAGACGAATCGAAACCCGCGGGCGCCGCGGGGCGCCGGGTCCGAGACCGTATCGAGAGTCCGCTCATGAGCAACAACCTGGACGGTTCGCTGTTGTCGCTGATCATGTTCACGCCCCTGGCCGGGGCCGTGATCCTGCTGTTCGTGAACAAGCGCAGCGAGGACGCGATCCGCTGGATCGCGAACGTGACGGCCGGGCTCGGTTTCCTGGTGTCGCTGCCGCTGTGGTTCTCGTTCGACGCGGCGAACCCCGACTGGCAGTTCGTGCAGCGGCTGCCGTGGATCCCCTCGATCGGGGCCGAGTACCACCTCGGCGTGGACGGGTTCAGCGCGCTCCTCGTGCTGCTGACGACCCTGATGGGGGTGATCGCGATCCTCTGCTCGTGGACCGCCATCACCGAGCGGGTCAAGGAGTACTACGTCTTCATGCTGGTGCTCCAGACCGGCATGATCGGCGCCTTCGTCGCCCTCGACTTCCTGCTGTTCTTCGTGTTCTGGGAGGTCATGCTGGTGCCGATGTACTTCCTCATCGGCATCTGGGGCAGCGACAACCGGCTCTACTCGGCGATCAAGTTCTTCCTGTTCACCCTGGTCGGCAGCGTCGTCATGCTGCTCGGCATCCTCGCGGTCTACTTCTACCACCACGAGGTCACCGGGGTGTACACCTTCGACGTCACGCAGTTCCACGAGCTGAACATGCCGTTCGGCCTCCAGTGGTGGGTCTTCCTCGCCTTCTTCCTCGGCTTCGCGGTCAAGGTGCCGATGTTCCCGTTCCACACCTGGCTGCCCGACGCCCATACCGACGCCCCCACCGCGGGCTCGGTCATCCTGGCCGCGGTGCTCCTGAAGATGGGCACCTACGGGTTCATCCGGTTCTCGCTGCCCATCCTGCCCGAGGCGACGCAGGCGTCCGTGCCCTGGGTGGCGGCGCTGTCCATCGTCGGCATCATCTACGGGGCGCTGGTGGCGATGGCGCAGCGCGACTGGAAACGCCTGGTCGCGTACTCGAGCGTCAGCCACATGGGCATGGTCATGCTCGGCATGTTCGCCCTGACCCCCGTCGGCATCACCGGCAGCATCGTGCAGCAGATCAACCACGGCATCTCCACCGGCGCGCTCTTCCTGCTCGTCGGGGTGGTGTACGAGCGCCGGCACACCCGGGAGATCGCCGAGTACGGCGGTCTGTCGCGGGTCATGCCCGCCTACGCGGCGGTGTTCCTGATCATGACGATGTCGTCCATCGGGCTGCCGACCCTCAACGGCTTCATCGGCGAGGTGCTGATCCTGCAGGGCATCTTCGTCGTCAACAAGGTCTGGGCGGCGTTCGCGGCGACCGGCATCGTGCTCGGGGCGGCGTACATGCTGTGGCTCTATCAGCGCACCATGTTCGGCGCCGTCGACAATCCGAAGAACGAGAACCTGCCGGACCTGAGCCTCCGTGAGTGGGCCACGTTCACGCCCCTGATCATCCTCGCGGTGTGGATCGGGCTCTACCCCAAGCCGTTCATCGACCGCCTCGACACCTCGGTCGACCGCGTGATGGTCCGCGTGAACGGCGCCTACGCGCCGGTCAACGCCGAGGCCGCGGCGCCGGCCGCGCTGCTCGTCGGGGATGCCGGGTCCGGTGACGCCGGGGCGCCGGTGCGCGGAGGCGCTCGATAATGCCGCCAGGATTCTCCGCCGCCGACTTCTACTACATCCTGCCGGAGATGGTGCTCGCCGGCGGGGCCCTCGTCGTGCTCCTGCTGTCGGTGGTGACGCCGCGCCGCGATTCCCTCCTGCTCGGCGTGTCCCTGGCCACGGTGGGCGCGGCCCTCTTCGGGGTCGCGTCGTTCGCGGGCCTCGACGAGACGGCGTCGCGGGGGCTGCTCGCCATCGACGGGTTCGCCGCGTTCTTCAAGGTGGTGGCCCTCGTGTCGGCGGCGCTGACCCTGCTGATGTCGGCGCCGTACCTGCGGGTCGAGAAGCTCCGGGCCGGCGAATACCACTTCCTGATTCTCTGCGCCACCCTCGGCATGATGTTCATGGCGAGCGGCATGGACCTGATCACCCTGTTCATCGGGCTCGAGACGATGGCCGTGTCGTTCTACGTCCTCGCCGGCTATCTCAAGCCCAACCCGCGGTCCAACGAGGCCGCCGTCAAGTACTTCCTGCTCGGGGCGTTCTCGCTGGGCGTCCTGCTCTACGGCATGTCGCTGCTCTACGGGGCGACCGGCACCACCCGCCTCGAGGAGACGGCGGCCGCGCTGGCCGGCCAGGGGCCGGAACTGGTGCTGGTGCTCGCGGTGGTCCTCGTGGGTGCGGGCATGGGCTTCAAGATCGCCGCGGTGCCGTTTCACATGTGGGCGCCCGACGTGTACGAGGGCGCGCCCACCCCGGTGACCGCGTTCCTCTCGGTGGGGTCGAAGGCGGCGTCGTTCGCCATGCTGGTGCGGATCTTCCTGGAAGGGCTGCCGTCTCTCGGGGCGGAGTGGACGACGTTCTTCTGGGTGCTCGCGGTCGTCACCATGACGGTGGGCAACGTCGCGGCCCTGACCCAGAGCAACCTGAAGCGGATGCTGGCGTACTCGTCGATCGCCCACGCCGGCTATCTGCTGATGGGCGTCGTCGCCGGCACCCAGCGCGGCGTGGCCGCGATGCTCGTGTACGTCGGCGTCTACCTGTTCATGCAGCTCGGGGCGTTCGCGGTGGTGGCCGCCATGCGGCGCCGCGACGTCGTCGGCGACGAGCTGAAGGACCTCACCGGCCTCTCGCGGCGCAGCCCGATGACCGCGGTCGCCATGCTCTTCTTCATGCTGTCGCTGGGCGGCATCCCCCCCACGGCCGGGTTCATGGGCAAGGTCTGGCTGTTCGGCGCCGCCATCGACGCCGGCTTCGTGTGGCTGGCGGTGATCGCGGTCGCCAACAGCGCGGTGTCGCTGTACTACTACCTGCGGGTCGTCGTGTTCATGTGGATCAACGAGGAGACGGAGCCGGCCGCCTCGCCCCTCGTCATCGGGCCGGCGATGACCGTCGCCCTCGCCGCCGCCCTGTTCGGCACCGTCCTCTTCGGCCTCTATCCCCAGTTCCTCTTCGAGCACGCCGAGATCGCGGCGCAGGCCATCGAGGGCCTCGGCGCCGGCGTCGCCCTGCGCTGACGCCCGGGCGCGCTCGGTCTTCCCGGCCCCGGGTGGCGAGCGGTCCGCCAGCCACGTCCGGCCGTTATACTGGCGAGGTGGCGAAGGGCCACTCGTGCCGCGCGGCCGTCCCGCCGAGCGGCTATCCCGGGGGCCAGCGCATGGCGCGGCCGGCGAGCAGGTGCAGGTGGATGTGGAACACCGTCTGGCCGGCCCCGCGGTTGCAGTTGAACACGGTGCGGTAGCCGTCCGCGGCGTGGCCGTGCTCGGCCGCGATGCGGGCCGCGCGCAGGACGAGGCGGCCGAGCAGGGCGTCGTCGCCGGCCTCCGCGTCGTTCAGCGTCGAGATGTGCCGGCGGGGGACGACCAGCACGTGGAACGGCGCCTGCGGGGCGACGTCCTCGAAGGCCACCACCTCGTCGTCGCGGTGGAGGACCTTCGCGGGGATCGCGCCGCCGGCGATCTTGCAGAACAGGCAGTCGTCGTTCACGTCGTCGCTCCCGGGATGCCGGTCGAGTCCACCGTCCGCGGACCGGCTCCGGCCGTCTCCCGCGGCGCCACGCGGTCCGAAGCGTCGCCGCCTGCCGCGCCTCGTCACGCGGCGTCCGGCTGCCGCCCGGCGCTCCGCGCTTCCGCGGCGGCGCGGGCGGGGCGGGCCGCACGCCCCGCGGCGATGCGCTACCGGCGGGGCGGCGGCTCGTCAGCCTTCGGCTCGGTCCGGGTCGGGCCGCATGACCACTGCGCGGGGAATGCCCTGCAGGTCGGGGTGCGCCGCGACCGTCCGCATCCCCGCCCGGCGCCCGATGGCGGCGGCGTCCCGGTCCTGGCCGGCCCCGACCTCCATCACCAGCCAGCCCCCCTTCCGCAGGCGGCGCGCCGCCGCGGCCACCAGCCGCCGCACCGTGTCCAGCCCGTCGGGGCCGCCCCGCAGCGCCGCCGGCGGATCGTGGCGGCGGACCTCGGGGGCGAGGGCGCCGACCGCCGCGTCGGGGACGTAGGGCGGGTTCGACACGATCAGGTCGAAGGGCCCCGGCCGGCCGTCGAGGAGGTCGGCGCAATGGAACGCGATCCGGTCCGCCACGCCGTGCCGCGCCGCGTTCCGCCGCGCCACGGCGACCGCGTCGGGGCAGACGTCGGTCGCGGTCACGCGGGCGCGGGGCAGTTCGCGGGCGAGGGCGATCGCGAGGCACCCCGATCCGGCGCCGACGTCGGCGACCGACCACCGCGCGGTCCGGTCCCCGAGCCGGGCGAGGGCCGTCTCGACCAGCAGCTCCGACTCGGGCCGGGGGACGAGCACGGCCGGGGTCACTTCGACGTCGAGCCCCCAGAACTCGCGCGACCCGGTTATCCGGGCTACCGGCTCGCGGCGGCGGCGCCGCGCGACGAGCCGGTCGAACCGCTCCCCGAAGGCGGGGGGCGCCGGCTCGCGGCAGCGCGCCAGATACGCCGCGCGGTCCCAGCCCAGGGCCCGGCGGGCCAGCACTTCGGCGTCGAACGCCGCGTCGCGCGCGCCGATGCCCGCCGCCGCCAGCCGCCGGCCCGCCTCCGCTACGCGCTCTGCGAGGGTCATGAAGGGCTGACGCTACCGCCCGCCGTCCTCCTCCGGCAGCGCGAACACCCACATGACGCCGCTGCCCTGCGGCAGGGTGACGCCGCTGAACCGCGCATACGAGGTGGTCTGCCCGATGCGGCCGCCGGCGCCGACCGCGACGTACTGCCGCCCGTCGATCGCGAAGGTGATCGGGGCGCCCGAGATGTCGCCGTTCAGCCGGGTCTCCCACAGCGGCGCGCCGCTGTCGGCGTCGAGGGCGAAGAACCGGCGGTCGGCGTCGCCGCCGAAGACGATGCCGCCGGCGGTGGCGAGGGCCGACGCGGTCATCGCCGCCCCGCTCTCGGTGCGGTACTCCCAGGCCCGTTCGCCGGTCACCGGATCGAACGCCACGAATTCGCCGACGTGGTCGTAGCCGGGGACCATCTTGACGCGGCTGCCGATGCCCCGGAAGATGCGTCCCGGCCGGTACTCCTCGGAGACGAACGTCACGTCCATGCAACTGTTGTTGACGCCCAGGTAGTAGAGCCCGGTCTCGGGGCTGAAGCTGGGCGCGTTCAGGTTCCGGACGCCGTGGAAGTGGGGGCAGACCTCGAAGACCTTGTCGGAGTCCACGTCCTCCGCGGTGGGGATCTGCGCGGGGTTGAAGATGGGGCGGCCGCTGTCCGTCCACCCCTCGATGACGTTGTCGTAGCCGGTGCGGAACGCGTTGATGAACCGGCCGGTCTCGCGGTCGAGCACCACCCCCCAGCCGATCTTGCTCGTCTCGATCAGGGCCTTGCGCTCGACTCCGCCGATCACCAGGTCGACCAGCATGCTCTCGTGGGTCGCGTCGAGGTCCCAGTTGTCCGACGGCACCACCTGGAAGTACCACTCGATCTCGCCGGTGTCGACGTCGAGGGCGAGGATGCAGTTGGTGTAAAGCGCGTCGCCGGGGCCGCGCAGGGTCGAGGCCCACGGCGTCGGCTGGCCCGTGCCGAGGTAGACCAGGCCCAGTTCGGGGTCGTAGCTGATGGTGTTCCAGGTCAGGCCGCCCAGGGGCGGGATCTCGCGCTCGGTCCACGTCTCGTAGCCCGGTTCGCCCGGCGCCGGCACCGTGTAGGTGGTCCACACGTGGGCGCCGGTCTCGGCGTCGTGCGCGACCACCGTGCCGCGCCCGCTGCGGTCGCCCCCCGCGAACCCCAGCACCACCTTCCCGTCCGCGATCAGCGCCGGATGGCTGTGCCCGAGGCCCGAACTGTAGTCGCCGGTGCTCACTTCCCAGCGCCGCTCGCCCGTCCGCGCGTCGAGGGCGACGAGCGCCGCGTCGGCCGTCCCCCAGTAGACGAGGTCGCCGTAGACCGACACCCCGCGGTGCCGCCCCAGAGCCTGCGACTTCTCGATGTCCTCGGGGTAGTCGCGGGTGTGGACCCAGGCGACGTCGCCCGACACCACGTCGAAGGCGGTCACCCGGCCGCTGCCCTCGGACACGTACATCAGTCCGTTGGCCACCACCGGCGTCGGCACCCAGCGGCTGTTGTCGCGCATCGACCACGCCCACGCGAGGCGCAGGCCGCCGACGTTGCCGCGGTCGATCTGGTCGAGGGGGCTGAACCCGGTCACGTCGTAGGTCCGGCGGTAGCTCAGCCAGTCGCCGTCCTCGGGGTTCAGCAGCCGTTCCTCGGTGATCGGCTCCCACGCGGATTCGGCCGGCTGCCCCTGCGCGGGACCGGCCAGGGCCAGCGTCACACCGATCAAGCACGCACACCTTCGCATCGCCCTGTCTCCTTCGTTCGTCCGGGCCCGGCCGCCGGCGCGGCCGGTCGGCGCCCCGCCGTCCGCTCGCCGCACCGGCCGAAGCCCCCGGCGTCGAGAGGCCGCCGCCGTGGCCGGTCGGCGCGCCACGCCACGTCGTCCGCGGGAGCGCAAACCGGCTTCGCCGGCGCCGTTCCCGGATCATCGCCCATGCCCGCCACCGGCGCAACCGGCGCCGCGGCGTGAGGACCTCCCCTTCGCATCGTGAGCCGCAGATGGTCCTCGGTCGCCTCGAACTCGGGGTCCACGCCGTTTTCCGCCCGCAGCAGCGGGATGATCTTGTTGCGAACGCCCATGCCCCGGGCATCCACGTAGCCGTAGTCCCGCAGGACTTCGACGATGATCGGGTTGCGCGGCGACCGCTGGCCGGCAATCATCTTCTCGACCGTCATGGTGTTCTGCAGGGCGCCCGGGCTCGACACCTCCACCCGGTCCGCATAGCGGACGACTTCGATCTCCTCGTTCCGGGTCCAGTCCCGATGCGCGAGCGCATTGACGACGGCTTCACGCACCGCTGCCGGCGGATAGTGCCATTTCCGAACCCGCCGCATGGTGTCGTCCACTCCATCCGCGTCTTCTGAAACGAAGGGCCGCGTGAAATCGGCGAGGGTCTCGACCAGGCCCTTTTCCGCCAGCGCCCGCCCTCCCGCGGACGATCCTTGCCGCAAGGCCGCGAGTGGCGCGTCGACCACCCGGTCGTCCAGCGCGCGACAGGTCTTGTCCCGGCCCTCGAACGCCATCCAGCGCACGCCCGCCTGGCGCAGCAACCGCCGCGGCCGGCGCCCGAACAGCACCAGTCCGGCGATCGTGCATACGGGCGGACCGTCCCGGCGTTCGGTCATGAAACCGAGGCCGCACAGCCGTTCGCCCCATGCCGCGTCGGAAACGGGCGCTCCATCGTCCTGAACGACGGCGACGAGATAGTCTTCGAGCCTCTCCCGGTCGAGATCGCGAAGCCCGCTGCCCGATACGGGCAACAGTTCCGTGTGAAGCATGCCGCCGACGGCGAACAGCCGCGCCTGCTGTTCGCGGTTCGCGCGCCGCGACGTGCTGCCGATCCGCACGTATATCTCTTCGCGGTCGTCGTGGCGAACCACGTAGGGTTTCGACGCGCCCTGCGTGATGGTCACGACGGCGACCCGGCGCCTCTTGTCGATCCGGACTTCCTCGTAGAACGGCAGAATCATCGGATGCACCTTGCGGCCGAACACGGTGTCCATGATCCAGCGCTCCAGATCGTCCCGACGAACGCCCGTGACGTCGCCGTCGTCTTCCACTCCGATCAGGATCCGGCCGCCCTGGAAGTTGGCCAGCGCCACGATCTCCCTCGCGAGCTGTTCCGGACGCAGATCGGCGTCGCTCTTGAATTCCGTTCCGGAGTTCTCCCCGTTGGCGACGACTTCGAGCAGTTCCGACCTGGTCATCGGTAATGGAACCCGTACTTTTCCGTGTTGCGTGAACGTTTCCCGGCCGCCGTCGAGGAATCACGGCGCCGAGATTCCGAATCCTCCGGACGTCGATATTGGCTGTTCGGTCCCGCGCTCACGCAGCCTGGTCCGGGTCACTGGCGGTCCGCCGCGCGATCTCCTGAAAGCGAGGCTCCCACACGCCGCGGGCCTGCGTCGTGTCGACGATGAGCAGAACGAGCAGCGCCCGCGCCCTCGTCATGCCCACGTACAGGAGGGACTCGTTCCGCGCCCCTTCCATCGCATCGACGTTCACCATGACGACGACGTTGCTCTCCAGTCCCTTGAAGCGGCTGATCGTGGCAACCCGGATGGCCCCCGGTTCGACTTCGGCGCCCGGTTCGGCGTCCACGAGGGGATGGCCGGCAATCCGTTCGATTCCGGCCAGCCCGGACATCCGCGGGTCGTCGATACGGCGCGGCGAGAGCACCACGACGTCCTCGACGGGCGTTCCGCCGGTCGTCAGACGCTCCACCGTCCGAGTCAGCAGCGTCGCAAGACCGGACTTCCGGTGGTAATGATGCTCCACCTTCAGATCGCGCACCGTACTGTCCGCCTTCCGGGTCCGCGATTCGACGCCTGTCACTACCGCGGTCGCCTCGGCTATGGAGCGAGAGTTCCGGCAATTCCGGGACAGCTTGCTTTTCGTGAACTGGTAGTCGGAAAGAACCGCGCCGGGATCGACAGGCTCCACGTTGGGGCGGATCGCCTGGCGGTTGAAGTCCCCGAAGATGGCCCATCGTCCCCCGGCCAGCCCGCTGCGCAACGCGGCGTCGAGAAATCCGCGCACGTGCGGGCTCCAGAGAACGTCCTGCGCTTCATCGACCACCAGCACGTCGAAGAGCACGCCGTGCTCCTCGAGGCCGTACTGCCCGTATTCGGCGTAGGTTTCATCGAGACCCAGCTTGTTCCGGTCGTCAACGTCGGGGTTCCAGATCGCCTGGTCCTTCTTTTCGAACTCGTCCTTGAACGGGCTCCGCCGGGCGAAATCCCGTGCGACGCCGTGCCAGTTGCCGGCGGTGACTCCAGCCATGCCGTCGAACCGCCTCCGAATCCAGTCGCCGAGGAGCTTGTTGAAGCAGATCAACAGGACACGAGCCCCCTTCCCGGCTTCGCGTTTTGTGTACTCCATCGCCAGCATGGTCTTGCCGGTACCGGCCGCGCCCGTCAGCAGGCAACGGTCGTTCTCTTCCAGCTCGTCCAGCCGATCGTACTGCTCCTCGGTCAGGCGTAGCAGCCTCTCGACGATGCGGCCTATTTCGATTTGCGGCGTGACGACGATCTCGAAGTCCGGGCGCAGGAACTTCAGGATGTTCTTCACGTGTCCGGAAGCGGGCAAGACCGGCCCTCCGCGGTCCCGCGGGGGGGTGATTCCGACGCGTGTGGCGGGCGCATCGCGCCACGGCGTCCGAAATGGACTTCGACAAGTCGTGGCAATCGATGACCTCCGCGCGATCGACTTCCGGCGGGAGCGGCGGACAGGTCACGTCGGGAAAGACGACCGCGTATCCAGTCAGGCAGCGCGATTCCGCGGCGGGCTCTCCGAAGTGTTTCCGGATGGAGTTGCGCAGGGCGAACATGTTGTCCCGGGCCTGCATGAAGGGGCTCTTCTTGAGCTGCTCGACCTTTCCGTAACGGTTTCGGGTCCGCCATACGCCTTCCTCGCAGGAAACGCCCCCGCCTTTCACTTCCAGGCAGACGATGCCTTCGTCGGGAACGATCACCACGAAGTCGATTTCGCCGTACGGTCCGGTTCGTCTCCGCGCCAGCCCCAGCGAATGCAGCACGGTCCAGTTCCTGGCCGCCGGGTCGCGTTCGAGTTTCTCGAACACGCGGCGCTCCGAGGCCGGCGCTTCGTCGTCGATCCACCTGGGGATCATTCTGGCCATGGATGCGGTCTCCGAGGTCACCCGGGCGGTCGCAGGTCGATGGCCCAATCCCTGAGCCGGTCGACGTCGAGGTTCGCGCGGTCGAGCAGCGCGAGCAATTCTTCCTGGCGCGGTTGGCCGAAGACGACGCGGTAGGCGGCGAGCTGGCGCTTCAGCCGTTCGAACGCTTCGACTTCGGCCGTGTACGGAAGTTGCGGCACGTGGCGCTCGACGCGGTGCGTGCCGAGGGCGATCCAGTGCGGAACGAGGTCGCTCTCGCCGGCGTCGCGCGCCGCCCGCTCGGCCAGACGGAAGATCACGTTCCACAAGTCGTCGCCCGGACGCCACGCCTTGCAGGCGTTCGTGCCGTGGGCGGCGGCGACGTTGCGCCGGACGGCGTGCCCCTTGTACCGGTGGACGCGGCCTTCCCGCTGTTCGAGGTCGACCGGATTGCCCGGCAGGTTCCAGTGGATCACGCGGTGGCACCAAGGGTGGAAGTCGAGCCCCTCCTGCCCGATCGACGTGCTGGCGAGGACGAACGGCCGGAACGGACTGTTGAATGCCGCCCGGATCTGGTCCTGGCTGAGGGGCCGGTCGTCGTCGGTGCGCAGGTGACCGAAGCGCAAGGCGAACACGGCGCGCAGGTGGAGGTGGAGGTCGCGGCGTGCGACATCGCCATGTTCGACATCGAGAAAACGGGCGTGCACTCCGGAGCGCGTCGGGTGCACGGTGTCGGCGATCGTCCGGGCGCAGCGTTTCGCGGCGGCGTTCGCGTCCGTTCCGTCGCGCCATGCCGCCTCCTGTTCCCACAGCAGGTGCCACTGCTCGTCGAGGACCGCCTGGAGGTTGCCGTCGCGGCAGTAGCGGAGCACCAGACGCCAGTAGACCGATTCCTGACGCGCCGCGCCGGTTCCGGCGGCGAGCTGTCGGAGCAGGGAGATCACGGCGGGCTGGTTGAACAGGCTCCAGAAGGCGCCGGCGACATGCGCGGCGAGCCTCCGGCGCATGTCGTCGTCCTGCACCGTTGGCCGCAGGCAGCGCGCCGCCAGGATCGCCGGAGAGCCGAGGGTGATCTCGGTGAGCAGATCGACCAGATCAGGCGGCCGCCGCCCGAGCGTGGACGCCTTCACGTGCTGCAGGTCGCCGAGATACGCGTCGAAGACCTCCGGGTTCGGTTTCGGAAGATGCGGGTCGCCGTCTCGCGCGGTCTGGTCCTGCGTCGACACCGGCGCGTCCCGCCACGCTTGCAGGAACCCGCGCAACGCCGGATCGAGCAGAATCGGGGCGGCCCACGCCCAGCGGTCGTCGACCTCGCCGTCCCGCGGGTCGGGAAGGCCGGAATCGGCCAGAAGCGCTTCGATGCGCGCCCGGACCCAGGCCCGCCGGTCCTGTCCCTCCGGCGCCTCCAGGGGATGCGCGCGGTCCGCCAGCGGCAGGCAGGGCAGCAGCAGCAACAGCAACCGGTGGCTGGAACGGTCGCGGTCGGTGTGCTGCCTGAGCCGGAGAAGCGGCGGCTGCTGTTTCGCCGGTTCCTCGTACTGCCTGATCCGGCCCCGATCTCCGACCATCCGGCGCTCCGCTTCGTAGCTCAGGACGCCGCCGACCACGTCCGGCACCACGTTCCACGCCGAGAAGAGCAGCGTCTTGGTGACGGCGTCCCGGCCCTCGAAGGGGCCGCCCGGCGGCCAGTAGGGCGTGGTGGGAGGCATCCAGAGCAGGCGCCACAGTCCCCTCGTGTCGAGCAGGTCGTGGACCATGGCTCGCAGCTTCGCGTGGCCGGGGTCGAGGGACGACCAGTTCCGGAACTCGTCGATGTTCAGGAAGGCTGGCTCATGGCGCCGGAGCACTTCGGCCACCGCGTTCGGAGAGCGGTCGAGCGTCTCGCGGAGACGGTCGTTGAACTTGTACCCGCGCATGAAGTGAACGAGGTACGGCGCCGACTTCCAGAACGGCATCGGATCGCGCTCGTCAACGGCGCGGAACAACGCGTCGGCGGCCAGGTACTGGCGGACGTCGGCCGCCGCGAGCGTGGCCGCGGTCTGCCGTTCGGTCACCATCGCGTCCCGGTCGTTGCTGGCCGCGACCCGTTCGGTGCGGGTCATGACGGCGCCGAGGACGGACTCGACGTTGCGCTTGGCGTCCGACACGCGCTCGTCGTCATCGCGATCGCGTCCGGTGACGGCGCGCTTCAGCGTCGAGCGGAACGCGGAGAGGCGGCGTCGGACGTCGGCGACGCGCGCGTCGTCGTCGCCGAGCAGGAATCGCGTGGTGGCCAGGAAGTCCTCGTAGTGATCGTCCCGTTCGATCTCGGCGTCGGCGGTGTACAACTTGTACGGCGTGGCGGACAGCAGGAGCGTGCGCACCGGCTTGCCGTGGGCCGTGGCCCGAAAAAGTTGCTGGGCCAGAACCGCCGCGGCGTCCTGCCGATCCGGCCGGGATTCGAGCAACGACTTGAACCGCTGGAACTCGTCCAGGATGACCAGATCGGGTTCCAGCGCGTGCAGGCACGCCTCGGCCAGCAACCGGCGCAGCCCGGCGATCACGCGGTTCCGCCGCTGCCGGGCGTCTTTCGGCCAGTCTTGCCGGTAGCGGAAGAACCACGTGTCGAGGAGTGCGTCGAGTTCGCGCCGCAGGTCCGATTCCGCATCGAACGCTTTCTGGAACCTTGTCCGGATCGCCGGCTCCAGGGCCGGTTCGCACTCCAGGCACGACCGCCGCCAGCGGTCCCGGTCGCGCCTCCCGCCTTGCAGCAGGTTCATGAGGGGGGTGCGCCTTTCCACCAGCGGATCGAGCAGATGGAACAGCAGCTCTCGTTCCCGGGCCTGTCCGGTGGATCGGCCCATGTCGAACGACGTGCCCGGTGTGAAGCTGACGAAGTTCACCTTGCTGCCGGCGAGGCCCTGCGACCCGGGGCGAGGCGCAAGTTCGGTCGCCAGCATCGTGAGGCGGGTCGCCAGGGCGAACGACCGTTCGTTCTCGCCGCCGATCCGGAGCTTGGGCAGGTTGGCGCGCGCGATGCCGCCGTTGCTGCACACGTAGACGACGTCGATCCGTTCGACCTTCTCCCACAGGTGGTCGATGGCGCGGGCGATGACGCCGCGGGCCACCAGCGTCTTGCCCAGACCGACCTCGTCGGCCACCAGGAACCGCGCGCTGCCGTCGTCCGCGAGGAACAGCCGGTCGAATGCGTGGTCCACCGTGCGGCGCTGGAACGGCTTGAGCGGCTTCAGGATCTCGTCAACGCACGGCCGCTTCATGAGCGCCGGTCCTTCTGCAAGGCTTCCTCCACCGCGGTCCAGACGGCGAACAGGTCGTCGGGGACGATCCGTCGCCCCTGTTCCGTCTTGCGGAGGTCGCCGATCAGACGGCGCGCCGGCTTCAGGCTCGCGGGTTTGCGTGAGGCGGCCCGCAGCAGATCGTCGAGGATCGTCTCCCCGGCCAGGCTCGTCGTCCAAGCACCGCTTCCGGTCTCCCCGCCTTCGTCCCGCGCCCAGTCGGTGAGGCGGTCGAGCCCGCCCAGGAGCGCCCGCAGGAACTGCAGGAATCGTTGCGGGCTGTCGATCAGCGCGGCGAGCACATGATGCATGCGTTCCGATTCCTCCGGCAACCCGTCGGCGGGCAGTTTCAACGTCATGCGCACGTCGTCCACATCGCGGACCGCCACGCGCAGGCGGAAGGCCACGAAAGCCGTCAACCGCGTGATCGGCAGCGTCCAGACCGGTGGCGCCCCGGCCGTCTCGAACGCGCGCGCGTGCGTTTCGGCCAGCGACACCGGCCAGACCGCGGCCGTGACGGCGCCGGGCAGTTCGACGTCGCCTTCGACCGCCCACCGCCAGTCGTCACCGGCCGGTGAGCAGGTCACGCGCAAGGCGGCGTCGACGAGCAGGCCGCGCGCTTCCTCGATACGCTGGCGGGCGTCGACCACGCCGGCGTCTTCGGTATTCCGTGCGCTTCTGCGATACGGCGCGCACAACTTCCCGAATCCTTCGAGGAAACGGTCGATGCCGTGGCCGCTCACGCCGTCCCGGCGCCCCTTGCGTCCCGTGACGGCGGCCAGGAGCTCGACGTTGCGCCCGGTGAGCGCCGCCTTCGTCAGATTCGCCGAACCGACGTACCAGGTGACGTCCCACCTGTGCTCCACGGCGATCAACTTGGCGTGCAGCCCGGACGGGCGAACGCCGCCGCCGCGGTTCTCCCGTTCGTCCCGCGCGCCACCGCCGTCTTCCGGCGTGTCCGGCGCGCTGCCGCCCGGCTCCGGTTCGTCCCGCCCGCCACGGTCCTCCGGTTCATCCTGTTCACCTGCGGCGTCCTCCGCTTCGTCCTGCGCGGCGTCGGAAAGGACCAGGACTGTCTGCCATGACTCGAGGGCGTCGTCCGGCAGAGCGTCCAGCTCTTCCTCGCGGCTGACCAGCACGTTGTCCGTTCCGTTCCCGCCTGCAGCGACGATCTTGTCGAGCGCCGTACGGTTGACGAAGGGAGCGACGGCAAGCACGCGGGAGCCAGCGGTCGGACGCAAGCGCCGTCCCGACCACCCCAGCGCGTGGAACTTGACCGGTGCTTCGAATCCATCCGGGGCCGGAAACCGGCAGCGGCCGACCTCGGCCGCCACACTCCGCATCTGCTCCGCAACGCGCGGCTCCAGGTGTTCCGTGGTCCACTTCGGCAAGGCCTCGATGAGGTCGCACAGGGGGCGGCTCGCGGCGGCGCGCTGCCTGCCTGCCGGCCGCGCTTCGCTCGCCAAGGCCGCGTCCCACGCCCGGTCGAAGGTCAGGTTCCGCGACAGCACCACCACCCGCAGCAGCGGTGGTTCCCCGGCTTCCGCCTTGACCGCGGTGAACCGCGCGACCCACACCTTGGGGTGGAAAATCCCGCCCCGAGGCGCGCGCACCGGATGGACGCTCGATTCGAGCAGTGCGTAGAGCCGTGCGTGTCCCGTGCGGGGAATCGCGATGCCGCGCGCGTCGACGAACAGGTGGACGCGCCCGGCGGCCTCCCGCAACCCCTGCTGCAGGCGCACGGGATCGGCAATCAGATCGTCCAGGCCCTCGTCCGCCTGGGCCAGTACCGCCAGAGGCAGCGAGAGCAGCGCCTCCAGATCCAGGGTAAAGGTGGTCAGCAGCGCGAGGTCGAGCCGGTGACCAGCGGGCGGACGGAGCAGTTCGAACGCGACGGTGCGGGCCTCGGGCGCGAGCATCAGGCGGCGAGTCCCCGGTGCAGGTCGATCAGGAATTGCCGGACGCGAACCCAGCGGAAGTCCATACGGCCGACGCCGACGCCGGGCCGCCAGTCCAACCGGCGGTTCCGGTTCGCCAGCCGTGCCCGCGGCCCCTTCAGGCATACCTCGCGATCCGCGACGAGTCGCCGCAACCGACCGTCGTCGGCGACGGCACCGGGCGCGAGCCCGGCGATCCGCTCCGACCAGCTTTCGATGAAGCGGCGTTGCGGCGCGGGCGGGTACGTTCCGCGCCGGGCCGCGAAATCCCACAGGACGTGCGGAGCGTAACTCGCCTCACGGGTCTCGCGAACGGCCCATTCGCGGAGTGATTCCCGGTATTTGTCGATCAACTCGGCCGGTCGTCTCCGATCCGCTTCCGGCGGCTCGCCGTCTGCCGCGGCGTCCGTGTCCCGGTCGTGATCGTCCTTGACACCTTCCGCCACCAGCAGGTTGTAGAGCAGCGGCATCCCCTCCACGTGCAGCGAGAACCGCTGCGCCAGCTCCACGGTGCGGCGGATGGCGGGCGGCGCGCTCCTGACGTCCGGATCGTCCCATAAACTGTCCGCTGGCGTGTCGGATCCCTTGTGCGCCAACCACGCGAGCAGCGTATCGGCGCATCGCTCCTCCCAGCGGCCCTGCAGGAACCGCGCCTCCTCGGGGCGCAACGCGAACGACGCCTCTTCGGGAAACGACGGCGGCGCCTCGGGCAGGCGTGGATGCCAGTTCGGCTGGCGGCTCCAGACCACGCCGGGATCGTCGGCGTGCTCCACGCCGTTGCGGCCGTCGGTGAGCGCCGCGAAGTGCGCGTGATACCAGCCCTGGCTGCACTGACCCCGAAAGAGGTCCCATCGTGCGAGCGCGCTCCAGTAGACGGTGCTGGGCAACCGCACCAGCGCATGACGGGCCTGCACGCCGATTATCCCTTCCTTGTCCGGGCTCCTTTCGAGCCGTCCGATCAGGTCGATCTCGGCCCGCCGCGCCTGTTGCGCCACGTCGCCGCCTGCTCGCCGTTTTTCCAGCCGCTGGTAAATCCAGGGGATGAACAGCACGTAGCGCAGCCGGGTGTGGATGTAGGAGGTACCGGGAAACAACGCGTTCGACAGTAAGTCGCGCAGGCTCCCGAGCCCCATCTCGTCGAGCGTGCCTTGTTCGCTGAACAGGTCCAGGACCCGACGCATCCGGTCGCGGTCGCTCGCCGTCAGGTCGATCCAGGTCAGCGTCGGTTGCATCTGGTCAGACCCACGCGCCCCGGATCATCGCCCACGCCCGCGGCCGGCGCAACCGACCCCGGGCCGCCTGACGCGTTGCCAGCGGGCCGCCGAGGGGCGGCTCCCGCGCCAGCGTCACTCACGCCGCCTGTCCCGCCGCAATGTGCTATCGTGGGCGCCATCGAATGCACACAGGGGAAATCATGCGAATGCACGTGGAGCTCGATGGCGCCCTCGTCGCCCAGGTGGACGAAATCGCCGGGCCGCGGCGTCGCAGCGCGTTCGTGCGCGACGCGGTGCGCGACGCGGTCGACCGGCGCCGGCGGCAGTACGTGCTGCGGCAGGCGGCCGGCGTCCTGCGCGACGGCGGACACGAGTGGGGCGACGACCCCGCCGCGTGGGTGGAGCGGCAGCGGTCCGGCGACCCGCGCCGGGTCGGTTGACGCCGTGCTCGTGCTCCTCGACACGACCGTGCTGATCGACTACCTCCGCGGGCGCCCCGCGGTCGGACGCGTCGATACGCTGGTCGCGCGCGGCGGCGTGCCGTGCACGACGGCCGTCAACGTCGAGGAGATCTTCCGCGGCGTGCGGCCGGCGGAAACGGCGGCGGTGGAGCGCTTCTTCGACGGTCTGCGGCTGGCGCCGATCGGGCGGCCCGAAGGCCGGCGGGCCGGCGAATGGCGGCGCCGGTTCGCGGCGCAGGGGGCGCCGCTGTCGCAGGCCGACTGCCTGATCGCGGCCGCGGCGCACGCGGCCGGGGCGGTGCTCGCCACGGGGAATCCGCGCCACTATCCGATGGCGGAGGTCGCGGTCGAGCATTGGCCGGTGGGGGAGTAGGGACTCTGCCGCGGCGTCGCGCGCTCCCCGGCCGCCGGCTCCGCGCGCTCCGGACTCGGAACCCGAACGTCTTGCCGACCTGAGTGCGGTTCGGCCCGTCCGGTACGGCCCATCCGCGGGCGGGTTCACCCGTTCTTTCTCCGACAGCCCCGCGTCGTCCGGGGTTCGGCCCGTCCGCGGGCGGGCTTCCCCGTGAAGCACGGCAACGAGACCGTCCGCTTTTCCGCCCGGCCGCCCGGCCTCACCCCTTGACGCACACGACCTGCTTCAGGGTGTGGACGACGTCCACGAGGTCGGACGAATTCGCGATGACGGTGTCGATGTCCTTGTAGGCGCCCGGTATCTCGTCGATGACGCCGGCGTCCTTGCGGCACTCGACGCCGGCGGTCTGGCGCTCCAGGTCGGCCAGGTCGTAGGCGGCCTTCGCCTGCGACCGGCTCATGCGGCGGCCGGCGCCGTGGGCGCACGAGTCGAGCGCGTCGCGCGAGCCGCGCCCGCGCACGATGTACGAGCGCGCCCCCATGCTGCCGGGGATGATGCCCAGTTCGCCGCGCCCGGCGCGGATGGCGCCCTTGCGGGTCACGTAGACGGCCTCGCCGAAGTGCCGTTCTTCCGCCACGTAGTTGTGGTGGCATTCCACGGCGGCGCCGTCCACCCGGAAGGGCGGCAGGCGGGTCGCGAGCGCGCCGAGGACGAGCGCCATCAGCAGGCGGCGGTTCTCCAGGGCGTAGCGCTGCGCCCACGTTACGGCGTCGGCGTAGTCGGCGAAGTGGTCCGACCCCTCCTCCAGGTACGCGAGGTCCTTCGCGGGCAGGCGGGCGAGGTGGCGCTCCATGTCGCGCTTCGCGAGCTGGATGAAGTGGCGGCCGAGGGCGTTGCCGACGCCGCGGCTGCCGGAGTGCAGCATCACCCACACCCGGTCCGTCTCGTCGAGGCACACTTCGATGAAGTGGTTGCCGCCGCCGAGGGTGCCGAGCTGCCGCGGCCACTTCGCGCGCACGTCGCGGACGAGGGCGTCGAGCCGCGGGTGGCGCTCCAGCAGGCGCTCGAGGCCGGGGCGCAGCGCGGCCAGCGTGCCGCGGCCGGCGGCCGGCTCGGCGTGGGCGGCGAAGCCGACGGGCACCGCGTCTTCCACCGCCTCGCGCACTCCGCGCAGCGAGTCGGGCAGCCGCGCGGCGTCGAGGGTCAGCCGGGCCGCGCTCATCCCGCAGCCGATGTCGACGCCCACCGCGGCCGGAATCAGCGCCCGGCGGGTGGGGATGACCGACCCGATGGTGGCCCCGATGCCCACGTGCACGTCGGGCATCGCCGCCACGTGCCCCACCACGACGGGCAGTTGCGACACCGCCGCGAGCTGCTCGATGGACTGCCGGTCGACGTCGTCGGTGAAGACCCGGACCGGAACCCCGCCTCTCTCGATCACCTGCCGCACGGGCATGATTCTTCGTTCTCCTGCGCCGCGGTCCCGGCGCCGCCGGCGCGCAGGTCGTCGGGCGCCGTTGCGCGCGCGGGAACCCTTGACCGCCCGTAGTGGAACGTCCCGCTACGCGCCCGGGAACAATCCGTTCCGCCGCCGCGGGGCCGACCGTCGTGGCCGCCGCGTGCGCACTCGGGACGACCGTGCCGCGTGGCGCAAGCCGTTCCCGCGTGGCGTCCGGGCCGCGCGGGCCACGGCCGCTCCCCCCGCTCAGCCCCCCGAAGCCCACGCGTATTCGACGCGCAGGTAATAGAACGCGCCGTTGCTGCCGAACGGCGTGTGCGCGCTGAAGCGGTTGCCCTTGGCGCGGGCGATGGGGTTCTCCTCGGGGGCGTTGTCGAAGACGTTGCGGCTCCCGACGGCCAGAGTGGTCGAGCCGCTGACCGGATATTCGGCCTCGACGTCGACGACCGCGTCGCCGTGGTACACGTGGAGGTCCCGCGAGTCGAACCACTCGTCATAGTAGCTCAGGCGCCCCAGCAGGCTCCAGCGCTCGAGGGCGTGGCGGACGGTGGCGTTCCACCGCATGCCCGGAACCGCTTCTTGCAGCTCGCGTATCCGGGTCGCGTCGAGCACCGCGGGGTCGAACCGGGCGACGGCGGTGGCGGTGCGGTTGAAGAGCAGGCCGAACGTGGTCCGGCCGCCGAGGCGGGGCGGCGTCCAGGTGGCGACGAGGTCGAGGCCCTGCGTGAGGGTCTCGAAGTGGTTGGTGAAGAACCGGAAGTTCTGCAGGTTGCCCGCGCTCGTCACCCCTTCCGCGAGCAGGCCCTCGACCTCGGCCGGGCTCAGCGCGAAGAGCTGCGTCAGGGCGAGCCGGTCCGACAGCCGGATCCGGAAGTAGTCGGCGGTGAGGGTGAACGGCCCCGCGTCGACGACCGTCCCGGCGGTGAAGTTGACCGAGCGTTCGGGCTGGAGGGGCTCGCCGCCCCGCAGCCGCGCCACGCGCGAGGTGGACGGAATGGTGCCGTTGTTCACCAGGTCCATCAGCGCGTGGTCGTACTCGGTGGTCACGTTGAAGGCGTTCTGCTGGCCGGGCGTCGGCGCCCGGAAGCCGGTGCTCGCGCTCGCCCGCAGGGCCGCGGCGGCGGCGAGCCGGTAGCGGCCGGACACCTTGCCGTTGACGGCGGCGCCGAAGTCTTCGAAGCGCTCGACCCGGAGGGCGCTCCCGAGGGTCCACGCCTCGTCGGTGTCCCGCACTTCGAGGTCGCCGTAGACCGCGGCGTTGGCGCGGTTCCAGGTCCCTTCCGCGATCGGGCTGAACCCGGGGAAGCCGTTCGACCCCGCGCTGAAGCCCTGCGCCGCGTAGGGGCCGATGATCCACGACGCCTCGTCGCCGCGGCGGACGTCGAACCGCTCGTTCCGCCACTCGGCCCCCCCGGCGAGGTTGACCCGGTCGCCGAAGGCGTAGCTGACGTCGACGTTCAGCCCGACGTCGTCCTGCCGGTACGCGCCGGGGTCGAACACGGTGGGACTCGCCGGCCCCAGCGAGGCGTTGACCGTGTCGCGGATGTGGAAGTCGGCGGTGCTCGACCCGGCGCTGGCGCTCGCGTCCCAGAGCAGGCCGCCCGCGAGCTGGCCGCGCACCCCCGCGACGGCCGAAGCGTCGAGCACGTCGCCCCCGAATTGCGGCGTGAAGCCGCCGGGAAAGCGCTCCTGGAACGAGAAGCAGTCCGGGTCGGCGAACACCCGCGCGAGGGCCGCGGGGTCGGGCCGGGCCGCGGTCACCGGCGCCGCGGGGCAGCCGGCCGAGCCGTCCGCCACCCCGTCGGCGGCGTCGAGCGCGTCGCCGACGAGCAGGCTGCGCCCCCCGTCGACGCTGAACACCCCGGACCGGGTGTTGGGGTTCCGGAAGAAGAAGCCGCTCTCCACCGTCCGGCGGGAATAGTTGGCGTAGCCGTAGGCCTGCGCCCCGCCCGCGAACAGATGGCCGAAGTTGCCCCACAGCTTGAGGTTGTCGTCGATGCGCGGTGACCCCCAGATCTGCGCGGGGTCGGCGACCGCGTCGTTGCCGGCCGCGATCAGGGCGGCGGCGTCGGCCCGCTGCACGCTGCGGCTGGTGGCGCCGGTGTCGCCGTACTCGACGCTGAGGTTGGCGAAGCCGGTCTCGCCGAGGGGCAGCCCGGCGTTGCCGGCCACCGTCCAGGCGCGGCCGTCGCCGGCCCGGTGGCCGCCGGTGCGCAGGGTCAGGCTGCCCCCCGACCGGTCGTCCTTCAACTGGAAGTTCATCACGCCGGCGATGGCGTCCGAGCCGTACTGGGCCGCCGCCCCGTCCCGCAGCACCTCGACCTGGCGCAGCGCGATCGACGGAATGCTCGATATGTCGGGGCCCTGCGCCCCGTCCGCGACGCCGTTGCCGATCCAGGTGATGACCGCGCCGCGGTGGCGGCGCTTCCCGTTCACCAGCACCAGGGTGTGGTCGGGGGCGAGCCCGCGCAGCGTCGCGGGGCGGATGAGCCGCGCCGCGTCGCCGGTGGGCTGGGGGCTGACGTTGTAGGACGGCGCCAGGGTCCGCAACTGGTCGCCGACGTCGGTGTCGCCCTGGCCGGCGAAGTCCTCCCAGGGGATGGCGTCGATGGGCACCGCCGATTCGGTGGCCGAACGCGGGCGGGCGCGGCTGCCCACCACCACCACGCGGTCCTCGAGCTGCACCGGCATCTCGACCGCGAGCTCCGCGGCGGCCCCCGCCCCGGCCGCCACCCCGTCGCGCACCACCGTGCGGAACCCCGTCAGGCTGAACGTCACGACGTACGAACCCGGCGGCAGGTCCGGGATCGCAAAGCGGCCGTCGGCGCCGGTGACGGTGGCGCGGACGGCGCCGCCGCCGGCCGGCCGCGCCTCCACCGTCACCCCCGGCAGCGCGAGGCCGGTGGCGTCGGTCACCGCGCCCTCGACGGCCGCGGGCTGGGCCTCGGCCGCGACCGGGGCGAGTCCGACGGCGAGAAGGGCCGCCGCGAGGCGGACGCGCGCGCCGGTCATGATGGACACCATGGTAGCCCGTCGAAGGAGCGCCGGCGATGAGGCGGACCGGCGCGGCCGGGAAGAAACGGCGGTTCCCGCCGGCGGACGTCCGGCCGGCGGCGCGGCCCGAGGGGCGCGTCGGCGCAGAGCGCGCAGGCCGCGGCCGCCGCCGTACGGCGCATTCCCGGCCCCGCTCCCGCCCCGATGCTCCCAAGTTATGGTAGACTAGGATGTTTGCCGACGCCTGATTGGCCGGCTCCGGAGCCTGGACGCGCGGGTCGTGGCGGCGTCACCGCCCGTCTTCGCCCGTTCCCGCGCCGCGGAGACCCGCGGAATGCGGCGGCCGCGGTTCGCCGGGGCCGCCGCAGGGGGAAGCGCAAATGACGTGCAAGTGGTGACCGGACACGGTCGCATGGGAAGGACTCGCGCCGCCGGAATTCTCGAGTTCGGGCGGCAGTCAGGACGGAAATCAGAGAAGATGAAGAGCAGGATGCAATCGACCCGGTGCTTTTTTCTGGCGGCGCTCCTCGCCGCCGCCGCGTTCGCGCCCGGCGCCGCGAACGGGCAGGACGCCTCGATAACCGGTCTCGTCACCGACTCGACCGGTCTCGTGCTCCCCGGCGTGACCGTCGAGGCGCGGGACGCGGCGGGCGACGGCGCCGTCGCCGTCACCGACGGGGCCGGCCAGTACACGTTCGTCGGGCTCGCCCCCGGCTCCTACGAGGTGACGTTCTCGCTGCCGGGTTTCAACGTCCCGGCGCAGATGGTCGAAGTCGCGGCCGGCGCCCCGGTCATGCTCGACGTCGAGATGGCCATCGGCCTCGAGGAACTGGTGGTCGTCGTCGGCAGCCGAGCGCGGCCGCGCTCGGTCACCGAGTCGACGGTGCCGGTCGACGTGATCGGGACCCGCGAGTTCGCGGCGCTGGGCGACGCCGACCTCACCAACCAGTTGCGGGCCATCGTGCCGTCGTTCAACGTCGCCACCCAGCCCATCAGCGACGCGGCGACCATCGTCCGGCCGGTCAACCTGCGCAACCTCGCCCCCGACCACACGCTGATCCTGGTCAACGGCAAGCGCCGCCACCGCGCCGCGGTCATCACCTGGCTCGGCAACGGCGTCGCCGACGGTTCGCAGGGGCCGGACATCTCGGTCATCCCGACGATCGCCCTGCGCCAGGTCGAGGTGCTGCGCGACGGCGCGTCGGCGCAGTACGGTTCGGATGCGATCGCCGGGGTCATGAACTTCCAGTTGAAGGACGCCGCCTCCGGCGGCTCGCTGGAGTTCCGCACCGGCGGCTACCGCGACGCCAACCCCGGCGTCGCGTCGACCGACGCGGGCAACGACTTCTTCCAGAGTGTGGCCGGCGGGCACGGCCGCGCCTACACCTTCGCCGGCAACGTCGGCCTGCCCCTCGGCGCCGACGGCTTCGCCAACCTGAGCATGGAGTACGGCGAGGCGGGGCCGACCAACCGGTCGATGCAGCGCAACGACGCGGCGGCCATCATCGCCGCCGGCAACACGGCGGTCCGCGACCCCGCCCAGGTGTGGGGATCGCCGTTGATCGACGACGACCTGAAGCTGTTCGGCAACTTCGGGAGCCGGTTCGACAACGGGATGCAGTGGTACGGGCACACCAACTACGCCACCAAGACGGTGACCGGCGGCTTCTACTTCCGCAACCCGCACACCCGCGGCGCCGTCTTCAGCGGCGACGGCGGCCAGAGCCTGCTGGTCGGCGACCGTCTGTGGGCCCGGACGCTGAACGACCCGGGCGGCCCGATGATGGCCAACTGCCCGACCATCCCGGTCGTCGACAACGTCCCCGACGCGGCCGCCCTGGCGGCCGTAGAAGCCCATCCCGACTGCTTCACCCTCTATTCGCGGTTCCCCGGCGGCTTCACGCCCAACTTCGGCGGCACGCTGACCGACTATTCGCTGGTGACCGGCCTGCGGGGGGAGACCAGCGGCGGCCTCACGTGGGACGCCAGCGTCAACGTCGGCTCCAACGAGGTCGATCAGTTCATCAACAACACCGTCAACGCCTCGCTCGGCTACGACACGCCCACTTCGTTCAATCCGGGCGCCTACCACCAGCAGGACGTCAACCTCAACTTCGACCTCGCCTACCCCGTCAGCGACATGGTCACGGTGGCGGGCGGCGCGGAGTGGCGCGACGAGCAGTTCACGATCCGGGCCGGCGACCGGCCGTCGTGGGAGATCGGCCCCTACGCCGCGCAGGGCTTCAGTTCCGGGTCGAACGGCTTCAACGGATACCGGGCGGACGTGGCCGCCGGCACCTGGAACCGCCGTAACGTGGCGGTCTACGGCGACCTCGAGGTGCACGATCCCGACGGCCGGTGGACTCTCGGCAGCGCGGCCCGCGTCGAGCGCTTCGACACGTTCGGCACGACCATGAACAGCAAGTTGTCGGCCCGCATGGCCGCGAACGACGTCTTCGCGCTGCGCGCCGCGGTCAGCAGCGGGTTCCGCGCGCCGACGCCCGGCCAGCAGAACGCGGTCAACGTCTCGACCATCTTCGATTACGACATCCAGGACCTGATCAACCGGGGCGTGGTGCCGTCGACTTCGCCGGCCGCGGCGCTGCGGGGAGGCGAGGTCCTGCAGCCGGAGACTTCGATCAACTACTCGGTCGGGTCGGTGGTCGACACCGGGCCGTTCACCTTCACGGCCGACTACTTCCAGATCGACGTCAAGGACCGCATCGCCCTGACCCAGCAGTTCTCGCTGACGCCGGGCGAGGTCGACAGTCTCATCGCCGGCGGCTTCGCCGAGGCGCGGAACCTGGCGACGTTCGTCTTCTTCGCCAACGACTTCTCGACGCGGACGCGCGGGATCGACCTCGTCTCCACGTGGACGCCGCTCGCGCTCGGCGGCGCCGGCACTTTCAGCTTCGTCTACAACTTCACCGACACCAGGGTGACCACGCCGGAGTCGGACACGATCGACGCGCGGCGCATCCAGGCCATCCAGTGGGGGTTGCCGAGGAACCGCTGGAACGTGGCGTACAACCACACCGGCGCCCGCGTGAACTTCCTGGCGCGGCTCAGCTACTACGGCTCGTACTGGGACGACGAAGACGCGGCCAACAACCTCGGCTCGGCCAGAGCGGTGCTGTACGATTTCTACGGCGGCAAGCCGCTGCTCGACCTCGAGGCCGGCTTCCCGTTCGGCCAGGGGGTCACGCTGTCGGTCGGCGGACAGAACGTGCTGAACCAGTACCCGGAAGAGAACCCGGGGGCGGCCAACACCGTCGGCAACCGCTACGGCCAGTTCTCGCCGTTCGGCTTCAACGGCGCGTACTATTACGCCCGGGTCAACTACGGCTGGGGTTCGTAGGAAATCGGGCTGCCCCGGGCCGCGACGGCGCGGCCCGGGGCAGCCTGGAAACGGCAACTGAAAAGGGCTCGATTCGAGGCTGTTAAAGTCAGGCTTGGGACAGGGCAGGGCCGCGACGGCGCGCCGCTTCAGGCGCGGCGTTCAGCCGGCCTCGAGGCCGGCGAGGGTCACGCGCAGGTCCGCCGGCTCGCCCGCTCGCAGCCTTCCCCACAGGTCGCCGACCTCGGCGACGCGGTCGAAGACGTTCCCGACGGTGAAGTCCTGCGGCGCGAGACCGCTCCTGACGCCCTCGTGCACCTCGTCCCAGGTCAGGGGCGTCGACACCCCCGCGAACGTGCTGGCGCGGGCGCTGTAGGCGGCGGCGAGGGTCTTGCCGTAAACGTTCTGCAGATAGTCGATGTAGACGGCGTCGGGCGCGCGCCGCCGCACCGTGCGCTCGACGGTCGCGGCCCGCGGATGGCGCGAGGCGACGATGGTGGCGAGAATCTGGCACAGGATCAGGCCCGCCTCGCAGGGGGTCCCCGGCTGAAGGGGGACGAAGACGTGCAGCCCCGATGCGCCGGAGGTCTTGGCCATGCAGGGCGTGCCGAGCCGGGCCAGCTCGTCGTGCAGCCAGCAGGCGACCTCGACGACCCGGCTGAACGGCGCCTCCGGCATCGGGTCGAGGTCGAGCGCGGCCCAATCCGCCTCTTCGACGTCGGGAAGCCGCGAGAACCACGGGTCCTGCGAGATCACCGCGAGTTGCGCCATCCACGCCAGGGTCTGCAGGCTGCCGCCGATCAGGTAGGGGACGCTGGCGCCGCCGCGCCCGGGACTTTCGCGCACGGTCACGACGCGGATGCCGTCGGGCGGCTCGTCCGGCGCGCGGTGCTGGTAGAACCACTTGCCGTCGACCCCGTTCGGGAAGCGCTTCATGACGAGGGGGCGGTCGGCGACGACGGGCAGCAGATACGGCGCCATGCGCAGGTTGAACCGCACCAGATCGCCCTTGGTCAGTCCCGGCCCGGGCCAGAACACCTTGTGCAGATTGCCGACCGGGACCCGCCGCCCGCCGGGCAGCACGAGGTCGCCGCGCTTCCGGCTCGACTCCAGCGCGCGGAGCTGCTCGCACAGCGCCTCGACGGCGGGGTCGGCGGCCGGGACCGGGGACGGCGGAGACGGCCTGCGGGACCCGGCGCGGGTCCGCTTCGGCCGCGGCGGGGCGGCGGCGGGGGTCGGGGCCGGGGACGGCGCGCGGCGGCCCCGGTCGTCCTCGTGGCGCACGTCCCGTGGCGCGGTGTCGGCGCGCACGCCCAGATACACGGGATGGAGCAGCACGTCGTCGGCCGTCCAGCGGGTGAACTTCACTTCGACGACCAGACTCGGGTCGACCCAGTGGGCCGGCTCGTTGGCCGGCGGGACGGCCGCGAACGGCGATTCGTCGGACGCGATGGCCCGCACGTGGGCGCCGAGGGCGTCGAGGTCCGCCGCGCTGAATCCGGACCCGACGTGCCCCGCGTAGACCAGCCGGTCCGCTTCCTGCCCCCGCCCGCCCCCACGCCCGCGGGTGGGGACGCCCCCTCTCCTGGACCTTGCAGACGTCCGTGACCCGCGTCCCCCCCCGCCCGGGGCGGGATAGTAGCCCACCAGCAGCGCGCCGAACCCGCGGCGCGACGACCGGCCTTCGGTCCATCCGCCCACGACGAACTCCTGCCGCCGCACGAACTTGACCTTCCGCCAGGCGGGATGCCGGCGGCCCGACAGATAGCGCGACTCGGGGTCCTTGACGACCAGCCCCTCCCAGTCGTTCGCGAGCGCCTCGTCACGCAGCGCGCGGCCGCCGCCGCGCTGGCTGCGCACGAGCCGCACCACTCCCCCGGCGTCCGGGCCGATGCGATCGGCGAGCCGCTTCCGGCGTTCGGTGAACGGCCGCGGGCGCAGGTCCTCCCCGCCGTCCCGAATCAGATCGAATACGACCAGGACGGCGGCGGTGGGCGCCGCCGCGCGGGATCGGCCGCGCCGATGCATGCGGCTCTGGAGACGCTGGAACGGCAGCGCGCCGCCCGCCGCGTCGACGGCCACGATCTCGCCGTCCAGCACGATCGGGCCGGAGAGCCCCGCCGCGAGCCCCGCCAGCCCGTCCGCGATCTCGGGAAATTGAGCGGTCTTGTCGTTCCCCAGGCGGGACCAGATGCGGACGTGCGGCCCCTCCTGCGTGGCGGCACCGCGGCGACGCCCGGGCGCGGCCTCGACGAGGGCGCGGATGCCGTCGTACTTCCGTTCGAAGACGAGGTCGCCCCGCTCCAGCAGCCGGTCGACGACCGACTCGTCGGCCGAGACCGCGAGCATCGGCCGCAGCGCTGCCGTTTCCGGCCGCCACGCCGGCCCCGGCGCCGCCTCCGCCTCCGGCGCGCGGCGCCGGACCCTTCCGGCCAGCGCGCCGCCGGTTTCGCCTTGTTCGCCCATCGGCCGACCAGCATACCCGCCCGCCGCCCGAAACCGAAGGGTCGGGCCCCGGCGCCGCTCCCTCGTCACGCCGGACCGCCCCGCGCCGCGGCCGCCGCGGCGCGGGGTGACGGGGGGGCCGCGGGGCTTGCGGCGCGGGGTTCCCCCGCGGGCGCTTCGAACCGATAAAATGGGAGTGCCGCCGGCGGCGTCCGCGGCGAACCGGGAGATATCGACATGGCTGCACGGCCCACCTGGAAGGGTCACGTCAAGATCAGTCTCGTGACGGTGCCGGTACGGGTGTTCCCGGCCACCAGCACGGAGACCGTCATCCGCTTCAACCAGCTCCACGGCGCGTGCCAGACCCGGCTGCAGCAGAAGCGCTGGTGCCCCGCCTGCGACCGGGAGATCGACAAGACCGAGGTCGTCAAGGGCTACGAGTTCGAGCGCGGCCGCTACGTGGTGCTCGACGAGGAAGACCTGGTCAAGGCCCGCCCCGAGTCGACCCGCATCATCAACCTCGAGCGGTTCGCCGACATGGAGTCGATCGACCCCATGTACGTGGAGAAGTCGTACTACCTGGCGCCCGACGGCGACGTGGCGTCGAGCGCCTTCGCGGTGATCCGCGACGCGCTGCGGGGCAAGGCGGGCATCGGCAGGCTCGCCCTCTCCGGCCGGGAGTACTCCGTCGCCATCCAGCCCCGCGAGAACGGGCTGGTGATGTTCACCCTGCGGCGGGCCAACGAGGTGCGCCGGATGAGCGCCATCGAGGAACTCGACCGGGTGCCCGACGAGACCAGCGACGCCGAGGTCGCGCTGGCCCGGCAGGTCATCGGGAACTTCGAAGGGGAGATCGACTTCGGCGAATTCGAGGACCAGTATCAGGCCCGGTTGCGCTCGGTCATCGACGCCAAGATCGCCGGCGAGGAGTTCGTGGTGCAGGAAGAAGAGTCGCCGACGAAGGTCGTCGACCTCATGGCCGCGCTGCGGAAGAGCCTCGACAGCGTCAGCGCCGCCAAGAAGAAGCCGGCCCGCGCGACCGCCGAGCGGAAGACGGCCCGGCCCCGGCGCAAGCGGGCCTAGCCCGCCAGGCCCCGTGAGGTTGTTCCACGCGTCGCGCCCCGCGCGCCGACGCGTTCCACCACGGGCTGCTACGCGCCGGCGTCGATGCCCTCGCGCGTCTCGGCGATCGCCAGGTCGACCACGGACCGCAGCGCCTCGTCGTCGGTGTCGCCTTCCAGCCGGCGCAGGCGGAAGTGGTCGATCTGCCGGTCGGCGCCGGCGCCGTCGCGGATGACGGCGAGCACGTGCCGCAGTTCGGTCTCGCAGCCGAGGGCGCGGGCGTCGTCGGCCAGCAGCTCCACCAGGGCGGCGGCCCGTTCCTCGACGTCGACGCGGCCGGCGCCGTCCTCGTCGCCGAAGAACGCGAGCACGCCGTAGCGCGACGCGAGCCACCGGTTCTCGGCGATGATCTCGGTGGGCGGCTCGGGCGGCAGCCGGCCCGCGCGGTCGAGCCGCAGCAGGCGCCGCACCAGGCACGCGTAGAGCGCCGCGATGCTCACCGCGTCGTCGATGCGCGGGCAGACGTCGCAGATCCGCATCTCCACGGTGGGGAAGGTGTGCGAGGGGCGGACGTCCCACCACAGCTCGCTGGCGCTCTCGATGAACTTCATGCGCTGAAAGGTCCCCACGAGCCGGTCGAAGTCGGCCCGGGACGCCAGCGGAGCGGGCAGGCTGGTGCGCGGAAGCGCCCCCATGATGGCCAGCCGGTACGACTTGAAGCCGGTCTCGCCGCCGTTGGAGAACGGCGACGACGCCGACAGCGCATGCAGCAGGGGCAGGTGGCGCCGCAGCGCGGTCATGACCCGGATGCGCGAATCGGCGTCGCCGAAACCCGCGTGCACGTGCATGCCGCCGACGACGAGCCGCCGCAGGCTCTCCTGGAAGGTGACCGCGAACCGCTGGTAGCGCTGGCGCGGAGTGACCAGTTGCGCCCGCCACGCCGCGAACGGGTGCGTCGACGCGGCCATCACCGCCGCGCCGTACTCGGCCGCCGCCGCGACCACCAGCCGGCGGGTCTCGCGCAGCGCCGCCCGCGCCTCGGCCACCGACCGGCAGACCTTCGTGCCGGTCTCGATCTGGGACCGGAAGAACTCGGGCGCCACGTTGTGCGGCCCGCGCTCCCGTTCGCACGCCTCGAAGATGCGCGGGTCCGGATCGGACAGCAGGTCGCGCGTCTCCGGGTCGACCAGGAAGAACTCTTCTTCGATGCCGAGCGTGACGACGGGATCCGATTCGCCCATGAAGACCTCCCCGCGGCGCCGCCGGCCGCCCCGCACGGCCGCCGCCGACGGCCGGCGGCGCCGATCGTGCGCGCTTCGGACGGGGACGCGGGGATCGGCGGCGCGCGCCGGTCAGTACCGGAAAAGATACGAGATCTTGCCGAAGACGGCCCGGTTGGTCCGTAGCAGCTCGGTGACCGGGAACAGCAGGCTGTCGATCTGCATGCCCTGCCGGTAGCGGTCGTCGTAGCCGGCGAAGATGACGGTGCCGGCGTTGACCCGGTACGTGATGAGCAGGTTGTTGCCGAGCGTCGCGGCCGCCGTGTTGTGCTCCATGATGTAGCGGGCCAGCAGCCGGTCGGTGAACTGGTAGGTGGTGCGGGTGCGGAAGATCCTGACGTTGAAGACGGCCGTCCCCGAAACCGGTTCGACGAAGTCGCTCGACACCATGGTGAAGTCCGTCCGCAGCCGGGAGGTGGGCTGGAAACGGAAGTTGACGTTGCCGACGGTCGACCAGCCGAGGTAGGGGGCGTCGCTGTCGTAGAGGATGCCGTCGCCCCAGTTGTAGCCGCCGTATATGGAGAGGATGCGCGCGCTCATGACCCCGAAGAAGCCGAAGCCGGTCTTCCGGAAATCGATCGCGCCGTAGCGTTCGAGGTCGCGGTTGACCATGCCGGTGACGGCCATGTTGTTCCGGAACGAGAAGCTCGCGGCGCCCTGTATCTGCTCGTCCTGCAGCAGGCCGGCGTGGTCGTACAGGCGCAGGTAGGTGACCGAGGGGCCCCAGGTCATCAGGGTCGACTCGGGCCACCACCGGTACGACGCGGTGCCGCTGGTCTGCTGGAGGTCGACGCGCGGCAGGAAGCCGGTGTCGGTGAGGAAACCGGGATCGATGCGGCTGTGGGCGACGTTGTAGCTGAGGTTGCGGCCCTGCTTCGAGAAGTCGGCCTCGATCGCCGCCCCGGAAAACGCGCCCGCGGCGTCGTCCCGCGTCTCGGACCCCGCCGCGAGGAAGCTCACGCGGTGGGTCCGCCCCAGCCGGAACCGGCCGTCGACCCCGGCCACCCGGTTGTGCTCGGCGCCGAACTCGCGCGCGGTCAGGATGGCGCCGAGGTACGACTCGGCGTAGAAGTCGTAGCGGGCGCGTCCGAGAACGGTCTGTGCGGTGGCGCCGTACCGCGGGTGCGCGGTGTCGTCGAGACGGCCCGCCGCCTCGTCGTCGGCCACGACGAACCCCAGCGTGGTCTGGCCGAGCTTGCCGGTCAGCTTGCCGCCGAAGCGCGGGTCGACGATGGTGCGGGTGTGGACCAGGGTCAGCGGCGTCGCGGTCTGGAAGATCTCCTGCCCTTCGAGGAAGAACGGGCGCTGCTCGGGGTAGAACAGCGCGAACCGCTGGTTGGTCTCGATCTGCGGCCGGTCCGATTCGATCTGCGAGAAGTCCGGGTTGTAGGTGACGTCCGCCGTCAGGTTGGGCGTGATCCCGTACTTGACGCCGAATCCCAGCTCGCCGGCGGGGTCGTCGGTGGAGTACTCGCCGGTGCCGGTGTCGAGCGCGCCGAGCCTGAACCCCGTGACCTCGGGCAGGAGCTCCAGGTTGCGGCTCCGGGAGAGGTCGGACAGGCCCTCGAGCACGCCGAACTGCGTGAGCTGGCCGGCCACGCCCCGCGAGATCGGCGACCACGACTGCGCCTCCGACTTGTCGCGGATGACCCGGGTGATCTGGAAGCCCCAGCGGTGCGGCTGCCCCGTTCCCCGCGAGGGATAGCGGAGGCTCTTGAACGGGATCCGCATCTCGGCCGTCCAGCCGTCCGCGACGACCCGGCCGGCGGTGTCGAACAGCGCGTTCCAGGAGTCGTCGCCGCGGATGCCGAACTGCCCCGAGCTGCTCATGCCGCTGCCGCCGCTGCGCCGCGGACCGCTGCCCCGCGAGGCCGACCCGCTGCCGCTCGACCGCGAGAAGCCGGTGCTGCCGTCGGCGTTCACGAGCGAGTCGGCCTGCACGCCGTAGCCGTTGACCTCGAACTGGTAGGCGCGCTGCTGGTCGAGGAACGGGTCGAACAGGATCGACATGCGGTCGTCGCCCCGGATCTCCTCGCGGTCGGCCCGGTTGACGCGCATGGTCTCGGGGCGCGAGTAATGGGCGTAGAAGCCGAAGTAGAGATGGTCGCTGTCGTAGGCCATCCACACCTCGGTCTCCTCCGTCCCCGGCGCGCCCTCTATCGGCGCGATCTGGATGAAGTCCGTGAGGTGGGCGGCGGTCTCCCAGACCGAGTCGTCGAGGCGGCCGTCGATCTCGGGCGGGTCGTTCGTCCGCTCGATGACCGCCGTGGGCCGGCCCAGCGGGGTCGGGGCGAACCCTCCGCCCCCCGGCGTACGCCGGCGCGAGACGGCGTCCCGGCGCGGCGCGGGGCGGCCGCCGGGGGCCGCGCCGAAGGCCAGCGCGCCGCCGGCCGGCGGCGCGGGCCGCGCCTCGGGGGGCGCGGCGGGAACCGCGGGGTCCACCCGCGGGACCGGTGCGGACGGGGCGGCCGGAGCCGGCCGGAACGGCGCCGGCGGCGGTGACGCCGACCCGGCCGGCGCGTCGCCGGCCCCGGGCCGCGTCGGGGCGGGCCGGGCCGCCGGGAACGTCCCCCCGTCCACAGGCGCGTCGCCGGCCCCGGGCCGGGGCGCCGGGAACGTCCTCCCGTCCATCGGCGCGTCGCCGGCCCCGGGCCGGGGCGCCGGGAACGTCCTCCCGTCCATGCCCGCCGACAGCCGGGCCGCGAGCGCCGAGGCGACTTCGTCCTGCAGGTCGAAGAGGTCGTCGGCCCCGCCGTCGACGCGGGCGCCGAACTCGACCGCGCCGGTCGCGACGTCGACGATCCGGGTGGTGACGCGCAGGGTGTTCCCCTGCCGCTGCACGGCGCCGTCGATCATCCACGCGACGCCCCGCCGGCGGTGGGCGCCGAGGTCGTCGGCCGGCGCGGCGGTCGTGCGCATCCGCGCGCCGGCGCCGGGCGCGGCGACCGCGAATCCGGCGTCCTGCAATTCGACGGCGATCGTCTCGGCGAGGCCCGCGCCGATCCAGTCGTCGGCCGGCTGCCGGCTCACGTTCGCGAACGGCTCGACCACCACGGTGGGAGTCGCCTGTCCCGCCGCCGGCGCGGCCGCCGCGGCGATCGCGGCCGCCGCGGCGGCCGCCGCGAGCGTCCGCCCCCGGCCGGCGGGGGCCGCCCGCGGCGGCGCGGATCCGCACCGGCGTTCCCGTGCGCGCGACGTCCTGTCGTGCATGCGGCCGTTCATGCCGAGCAAGCCCGTTGCATTCGAGCGGCCATGCATCCCGCCTGACCGCGTTGTCCGTCGGCTGAACATGCCAGACATGCGCCCTTCTCACGCCTTGTCAGACCGGCGTTCCCTGCCCGCTGGCGCACTCGGCGTTCGCTGGCGTCCTCCAGTGGCGCCGCGAGGGGTTCCACCACGGGCGGCCGGAAGGGCCCGTCTCCCGGCTCCGTCCTCTCGCCGGACCCGACTCGCGGCGCTGGCCCGTCAGGGCGCAGCCACCCGGACCCGAACTCGTCGGGCGACCGGATCTCCCGTTGCGTCCGGACCCGCTCCGCGCGGCCTTCGCCCGTCTCGCACCGCGGCGCCCACGACGCCGGCAGCCACGCCGACCTGCCGGTCTCGTCGGTCCGGGGCGGAGCGTCCCGTTGCTTGTCGGCGCTTGGGTCGGCAGTGCGAACACCGCCGCACGGGCCAGGCTGGCGAGTCACGCCATGCGGGGCCATTCTACACCGACACGCACCCCCGCGCCGAGGGTGCGCGTCAGATTGTGAGGACTTGTCAGGCGGCGCGGGCCCGGCCGTCCGCACGGTGACCAGCTTGACCTCGCGGGTCTTGCCGAGCCGTCGGGCTGTATGCCGGGGCGGCCTTCGACCTCGGAGGGGCACGACACCGCCGGTCGGACGCTGGTGTACGCCGTCGGGTACCCGACCCGGTCGCAGCTCTGCCGGGGGCTGCGCGCGCGGTACGACCCCGACGACGTCACTCGTCCCGCACGGTTCGAGGCCCCGCGGTGTTCTTCGCAGTGGATGCGATATGCTGGAAGCGCAGCCGACCCACGGCGGCCCGGCTCCGGCTCGCACCGACCGCGTTCGCGCGCCGCTCCGGGCGCTCGGATTGCTGTCCGTCACCTTGCCGAACATGCTCGACGACATCGGCAGCTCCTTGAAGCTCTTTGGAGGGCTGTGGCTGCTGTGGCGGCTGTGGCGGCTCCCGTGGCGACGGCGGCTGCCGGTCACGTTGCCGAACGTGTTCGAGCCGTCGGCGGCTCCGGCCCGCGCGGACGCGGCACGGGCGGAAGCCGGGGGCGGTTGGCAGACGGCGCTCGCCGCCCGCGTGGCGCAGCTACAGAAAGAGACCCGGCTGACCGCGGTGGCCGCGGCGGTGACGGTCGACGGACGGCTCGCGGGAACGGCCGCCGCCGGTGAGCGCCGGCGCGGCGGCGGAATCCCGGTCACGGCCGACGATCGCTGGCACGTCGGCTCCGTCACCAAGTCGATGACCGCCACGCTGCTGGCCGCGCTCGAAGACGGCGGGCTGCTCGCGGCCGACGACCCGCTGCCGGCGTTGCTGCCCGACGTCGGGATGGCCGACGGCTGGCGCGCGTGCACCCTGCGCCACCTGATGACCCACACCGCCGGCGCTCCGGCCAACCTGCCGTTCCGCTCCCGGAACGTCCGGCCCGACACCGCCGGGGAACTGGTCGCCGAACGGCGCCGCCTCGTCGCCGGCGTGCTTGCCGACGAACCCGAGTTCCCCTGCGGCGAACGCTTCGCGTATTCCAACGTCGGCTACACGGTCGCGGGCCACGTCGCCGAGACCGTCGCCGGCGCGCCCTGGGAAGCCTTGATGCGCGACCGCGTGTTCGCGCCGCTCGCCCTGAGCAGCGCCGGCTTCGGCCCGCCGCGGGGCGAGCGCCCGGACGAGGAGCCGGTCGGGCACCGCGTCCTGTTCGGCCGCCGGTTTCCCACCGACCCCTTCGAGACGCGCGCCGACAACACCCCGCTGATGGCGCCGGCGGGAACCGTCCACATGGCGGTGAGCGACCTGGCGCGCTACGGCGCGGCGCATCTCGCCGGCGAACAGGGCGCCGGGCCGGCTCTGCTCGCACCGTCGAGCTGGCGGCAGTTGCACGCCCCGTTTCGCGACGACTACGCCCGCGGCTGGTTCCGCTGCGAGCGCGACTGGGCCGGCGGCGACGTCATCTGGCACAACGGGTCAAATACCTTCTGGTACGCATTCCTCGCGTTGTTGCCGGCCAGGAACATGGTCGTGGCGCTGGTGACCAACGACGGCGCGGTGCGGGCGGCCGACGCCGCGTTCACGCACTTGATCCGCAATCTCGGCGTCGGCCACGACGCCGCGTCTCTCGGCGACGCGAACTGACCGCTCCGCCCGGGTCATCGCTCGGGCGCAGGCAGTTGCGCCACGATCGAAAACGCGCGGTCCCCGGGTTACGCTCGACACGGCCGCGCGGGCGATCGGACGCCGGCTGAACGCGGACTGCGCCGGCCACCAGGGTTCGACCGCGCCGTGCGCCCGCGGGCGGAAGGCGCGCTGCGCCGGCCGCCGGCCGAAGACGTTTCCGAGCGTGCCGGGGCGGCGCCGATTGACACGCCCGTCGGCGTGAGATAGGGTACCCGCGACATGGCGCGGCACGGCCACCACGCGGCGCATCCCACCGCCCCCCCGGGGCGGCGGTGCAATCCGCACGTGAGGTAGCACGACTGCCCACCGCGCGAATGCATGCGACCGCCCCGCCGACGACCCGGCGGGGCTTTTTTTTTGAGCGCGCGGGCCGACGACCCGCGGCCCGGCGCCCCGCGCCCCGGCGCGCGGCAGGACACGACATGGACTTCTCGAAACTGGACGGACTCATCCCCGCCGTCGTACAGGACGCCTCGAGTAGCGAGGTGCTCATGGTCGGCTTCATGAACCAGGAGGCGCTGGACCGGACCCGGCGGTCGGGCTTCGCCACGTTCTTCAGCCGGACCCGCGGCCGGCTGTGGATGAAGGGCGAGACGTCGGGCAACACCCTGACCGTCCAGCAGATTCTCGTCGACTGCGACGACGACACGGTGCTGCTGCGGGTTACCCGCAACGGCGACGGCAACGTCTGCCACACCGGCGAACGGACCTGCTTCTACCGGACGCTCGAGGAGCGCCCCGCGGACGGCGGGAGCGCGGCTCCTTCCGCTTCTGCTCCTTCTCCCCGCTGACGCCTCGCGCATCGGACATGGCTGACAGGACACTACGGCTCGGCATCCCCAAGGGCTCGTTGCAGGACTCGACCATCCAGTTGTTCGCGCACTCGGGCTTCAACATCTACACCAGCTCGCGCTCCTACTTTCCGGCGATCGACGATCCGGAGATCGAGTGCACGCTGGTCCGGGCGCAGGAGATGGCGCGCTACGTCGCCGACGCCGCCCTCGACGCCGGGCTGACCGGCCAGGACTGGATCGCGGAGCACCGGGCGGCCACCGGCGGCGAGGTCGCCGCCGTCGCCGACCTGGTCTACTCGAAACAGAGCTTCCGCAAGGTGCGGTGGGTGCTGGCGGCGCCCGAGGACTCGAAGTACCGCACCCCGCGGGACCTCGCCGGCGCGACCATCGCGACCGAGCTGGTGCGGGTCACCGAGGCGTGGTTCGAGCGCCTGCAGGTCCCGGTGAAGGTGGAGTTCTCCTGGGGGGCGACGGAGGTCAAGCCGCCGCTGCTCGCCGACGCCATCGTCGAGGCGACCGAGACCGGCTCGACCCTGCGCGCGAACCGGCTGCGCATCATCGACACCGTCATCGAGTCGAACCCCCAGCTGATCGCGAACCCCGCGGCCCTCGACGACGCGTGGAAGCGGACGAAGATCGAGAACGTCGCGCTGCTGCTGCGCGCGGCCATCGAAGCCCAGGGCCGGGTCGGCCTGATGCTGAACGTGCGGCGCGCCGACCTCGACCGCGTGCTGGGACTGCTGCCCGCCCTGCACGACCCGACGGTGGCCCCCCTCAGCGACGATGCGTGGGCGGCGGTCTCGACCATCGTCGAGGAGTCGTCGGTGCGCGAGCTGATCCCGAAGCTGAAGGCGGCCCGGGCCGAGGGCATCGTGGAGTTCCCGCTCAACAAGATCGTGCTGTGATGCGGATCATCGCCGCGTCGGACCGTCCCGCGGTCCGGCGCCTCGTCGACCGCCGCCGGGACGTCGACCCCGCCGTCGCCCGCCGGGTCGCCCGGATCGTGCGCGCGGTGCGCGGTTCGGGCGACCCGGCGCTGCTGCGCTACGCGCGGCGGTTCGACGGCCTCGACGGACCGGTCGAGGTCCCGCCGTCGGAGTCCGAGGCCGCGCTGCGGGCCGTTTCGCCGGACCTGCGGGCGGCGCTGCGCACGTCGGCGGGCCGCATCCGCCGCATCGCGCGGCGGCAGTTGCCGCGGGCCTGGCGGACGACGGTCGCCGAGGGGGTCGAGATCGAGCAGCGCGTGACCCCTCTCCAGCGGGTCGGCTGCTACGTGCCGGCCGGGCGCTACCCGCTGCCGTCGTCGCTGCTGATGAGCGCGGTTCCCGCCCGCGTCGCGGGCGTGCCCGAGGTCATCGCGGTCTGCCCGCGTCCGGACCCCGCGACCCTCGCCGCGGCGGCCGTCGCGGGCGTCACCCGCTTCTTCCGGCTGGGCGGCGCCCACGCCGTCGCCGCCCTCGCCTGCGGCACCGCGACCGTGCCCCGCGTCGACAAGATCGTCGGGCCGGGAAGCGCGTGGGTCGCGGCCGCCAAGGCCCTGGTCGCCGCCGACTGCCCCATCGACTTCCACGCCGGCCCGACCGAGATCGTCATCGTCGCGGCCCGCGGCGAGACGCGCTGGATCGCCGCCGACCTGATCGCGCAGGCCGAGCACGACCCCGACGCCCGCGCCGTCGTGCTCACCCCCGACCGGCGGTTCGCCGCGCGCATCGCCCGGCAGGTCCGGGCCCGGCTGCCCGCGGAGGGACCCGCGCGCACGTCCATCGAGCGCAACGGGGTCATCGTGGTCACCCGCTCGCTCGACGAAGCCGTCGATCTGGCCAACGACGTCGCGCCCGAGCATCTGGTGTGCCTCGACGAGGAGGCCGCGGCGCGCGCGGTCCGCGCCGGCGCCGTCTTCGTCGGCCCCCACGCGGCGCCGGCGGCCGGCGACTATGCGACCGGGTCGAACCACGTGCTGCCGACGGGGGGCGCGGCGCGGTTCCGCGGCGGGCTGAGCGCATCGGACTTCGTGTCGGTGCGCAGCATCCAGCGCATCACGCGGGCGGGGCTGGAGACCCTGGCCCCGACGATTCTCGCCCTGGCCGAGGCGGAGGGGCTGAGCGCCCACGCCGAGTCGGTCCGGGTGCGCACGGCGGGGGACCGATGACCGCGGCGCCGCGCCGCGCGGGACGCCGCCGTGCCCGGCCCGCCGGCGCCGCCGCCCGCCGCGGGAGGTCCCGGCCATGAGACGCGCACGGGTCGAGCGGCGGACCACCGAGACGCAGATCACCGTCAGGCTCGGTATCGAAGGGCGCGGCCGGTACGCGGTCTCCACCGGCATCCGCTTCCTCGACCACATGCTGGAACTGGTGGCGCGCCACGGCGCCTTCGACCTGCGGATCGACGCGGCCGGGGACCTCGACGTCGACCAGCACCACACCGTCGAGGACGTGGGGGTCGCCCTCGGCGAGGCGGTCGCCGGGGCCGTCGGGTCGCGGCGCGGCATCAACCGCGCGGGCTACTTCGTCATGCCGATGGACGAGACCCTCGGCGTCGCCGCCATCGACCTCGGCGGGCGCGCCCACGCGGTGGTCGACCTGCGGCTGCGCGTCAGGCGCGTCGGCGACCTGCAGGCGGAGCTGCTGCACGACTTCTTCGAGGGCTTCGCGCAGGGGGCGCGGGCCAACGTGCACGTGAAGGTGCTCTACGGCCGGTCGAGCCATCACCAGGTCGAAGCGCTCTTCAAGGCGTTCGCGCGGGCGCTCCGCGTCGCGTGCGACAAGGACGACCGCATGGCCCGGCGACTGCCGAGCACCAAGGGGTTGCTCTAGCCGGGTCGGTCGGGCCAGGGAACGGGAGCTGCGCGATGGTGGCGTTGATCGACTACGGCGCCGGGAACCTGACCTCGGTGCGCAAGGCACTGGCCCACCTCGGGACGGCGGTGACGACCCCGGCCGCGCCGGCGGATCTCGCGGCGGCGGCCGGCGTCATCGTGCCCGGCGTCGGCAACTTCGAGGTGACCGCGGCCCTCGACGCCGAATGGCGCGCCGCCGTCCGGGGGCACGTCGCGCGCGGGCGGCCCCTGCTCGGCATCTGCGTCGGCATGCAGTGGCTGTTCGACGGCAGCGCCGAGGCGCCCGGCCACGCGGGCCTGGAACTGCTGCCGGGCACGTGCCGCCTGATCACCGGCGAGGCCGCCCCGGATGCGGCCGGCGGCGGCGCGGAGGCCGGCGGCGGCGCCGCGCAGACCGGCGGCGGCTTCAAGGTGCCGCACGTGGGGTGGAATTCGCTGCGCCGCACCCGCGATTCGTGGCTGCTGGAAGGCGTCGCCGAGGGCGACCAGGTCTACTTCACGCACTCCTACGCCGCTCCCGTCACCGAGAGCTGCGTGGGGTCGACCTGCTACGGGGTCGAGTTCGCGGCGGCGGTCGAGCACGGGGCGGTGGGCGGCGTGCAGTTCCACCCCGAGAAATCGTCGGACGCCGGTCTCCGCATCCTGGGCAACTTCCTGCGCAGGGTGCGCTCCTGACGCGCGCCATGCTGTCGAAACGCATCATCGCCTGCCTCGACGTCCGCGACGGCGCGGTCGTCAAGGGGATAAACTTCAAGGGCCTGCGGCGCGCCGGCGACCCCGCCGCCCTCGCCCGCCGCTACGACCGGGAGGGGATCGACGAAGTGGTGATCCTCGACGTCACCGCCACCATCGAAGGCCGCAAGGCGCTTGCGGAGACGATCCGGGCGGTCGCGCGCGAGCTGTTCCTGCCGCTGTGCGTCGGCGGCGGCATCCGCGGCGAAGACCATGCCGAGGCGGCGATCGAGGCGGGCGCCGACAAGGTGGGCGTCAACACCGCGGCCCTCGCCCGGCCCGGGCTCGTCACCACCCTGGCGCGGCGCTACGGCAGCCAGGCGGTCGTCGTGGCCATCGACGCCAGGCGCGAGGACGACCGGTTCCGGGTCTACGTCCGCAGCGGCCGGCAGGGCACCGGGCGCGACGCGGTGGAGTGGGCCCGCGAGGCGGCCGGCCGCGGCGCCGGCGAGATTCTGCTGACCTCGATGGACCGGGACGGCACGAAGCGGGGCTTCGACCTCGGACTGACGGCGGCGGTGTCGTCGGCGGTGCCCATCCCGGTGATCGCGTCGGGCGGCGCCGGCGCGTTCGATCATTTCGTCGAGGTGTTCACGGCCGGCCGGGCCGACGCGGCGCTCGCCGCCTCGATTTTCCACTACGCCGAGCACGCCGTCGCGGATCTGAAGACCCATCTGCGCGCCCACGGCATTCCCGTGCGGCTGCCGCGGCCGAACGGCCCGGCCGGCGGCCCGCCCCCCGCCACCCCATGCTGATCCCGTCCATCGACCTCAGGAACGGCCGCGTGGTGCAGCTCGTCCAGGGGGAACGGCTGGCCCTCGAGAGCGACGACCTCGACGGCTGGGTGGCGCGTTTCGCCCGGTTCCCGAAGGTGCAGCTCATCGACCTCGACGCCGCCCTGGGGTCGGGCGACAACGACGGGCTGGTGCGGCGGGTCGCGCCGCGGCTTCCCTGCCGGGTCGGCGGCGGCGTCCGCTCGATCGCCCGCGCCGAGACGGTGCTCGACTACGGCGCGCGGGCGGTCATCGTCGGCTCGGCCTTCTTCCGGGACGGCCGGCCCGACCTGGAGTTCGCGCGGGCGCTGGCCGACGCGGTCGGGGTCGAGCGGATCATCGCGGCCGTCGACAGCAAGGGCGGCCGCGTCGTCGTCCGCGGCTGGACCGAGCCGGCCGCGGTGACCGCGGTCGAGGCGGTGCGCAGTCTCGAACCATACTGCGGCGAGTTCCTGTACACCCACGTGGACCGGGAGGGCCTGATGGGGGGCACCGATCCGGACGCGGCGCGCGCGGTGGCGGCGGCGACGAGCCGGCGCGTGACCGCCGCCGGCGGCGTCACCACCCGGCAGGAAATCGACGACCTCGACGCCGCCGGCATCGACGCGGTCGTCGGGATGGCGATCTACACCGGCGCCCTGACCCTCGATTCCCGGGAGGAGCCGGCGGCGCCCGCATGACCTGGCGCTGGGATCCGGAATCTTACGCCGAGCACGCGCGGTTCGTCTCCGACCTCGGCGCCCCGGTCGCCGACCTGCTGGATCCCCGGCCCGGCGAGCGGGTCCTCGACGTCGGCTGCGGGGACGGCGCCCTCACCGAACGGTTCCAGAGGGCCGGCTGCCTGGTCGTCGGCGTCGACAGCAGCCCCGAGCAGGTGTGGGCGGCGCGGCGGCGGGGGCTCGACGCCCGCATCATCGACGCCCGCGAGCTGCCGTTCGACGCCGAGTTCGACGCCGTCTTCAGCAACGCCGCCCTCCACTGGATTCCGGATCCGGACGCGGCGATCGACGGCGCCTGGCGGGCCCTGAAGCCCGGAGGGCGTTTCGTCGCCGAGTGCGGCGGGGCCGGCTGCGTCGCTTCGATCCGGGAGGCCTTCGCCGAAGCGCTGCGCGCGCGGGGCGTGGACGCCGCCGCCGTCGATCCCTGGCATTTCCCGACCGCCGACGGGTACCGCGCCCGCCTCGAGCGGCGCGGCTTCCGGGTCGACTCCATCGCGGCGTTCCCGCGCCCGACCCCGCTGCCCGGCGACGTGGTCCACTGGCTGGAAGTGTTCGCCCAGGCGTTCATCGACGCGGCGCCGGCGCCGGAACGCGCGGCGCTGCTCGCGGAGGTGCGGGCGCGGCTCGCCCCGCGCATCCAGCAGGCGGACGGGACGTGGATCGTCGACTACGTCCGCCTCCGGTTCGCCGCCACCCGGCCCTGACCGCCCGTGGTGGAACTCCCGCGCCGCACCGCGCCCGAAGGGCGCCCGCGAACGGAGGCGCCCGTCTGACAAGGCGTGAGAAGGGCGCACGTCGGGCATCGCAACGATGCAGTCCGACGGAATGCGGCGCCGCCCGCAAATGCAGCGGGGCGTTTCACCACGGGCTGCTGACGCGCCGGCGCCGCGGGCTGCTAGAATGCGCCGGTCATGGCCGCGTCGGACCGGAAACCGGCGGACCGCCGGTTCCCCGGCCGCTCCCTGCTCTGGCGGCTCGCGGTGTTCGGGGCGTCGGTCTTCTACCGCATCGAACGGGTCGGTCCGCCGCTGCCGGAGGGTCCGGTCCTCCTCGTCGCCAATCACCCCAACACCGTCCTCGACCCCGCGGTCATCCAGCGGACGGCGACGCGGCCGGTCCGGTTCCTCGCCAAGTCGACCCTGTTCGACCGGCACGTGCTGAGCCCCTTCGTCCGGCGCTCGGGCGCGATACCCGTCTACCGCCGCATGGACGCGGGCGTCGACACGTCCCGCAACGCGGAGACGTTCGCGGCGGTGGAGCGGGCCCTGGCCGAGGGGCACGCGGTCTGCCTGTTCCCGGAGGGCGTCAGCCACGTCAGCGGCCGCCTCGAGCCCCTGCGGACCGGCGCCGCCCGCATGGCCCTCGCCAGCGCCGCCGCCGGCCGGGGCGCGGCGATCGTGCCCGTCGGGCTCAACTTCGACCGCCTCGCGATGTTCCGGTCGCGGGTCACCGCCTTCTACGGCCGGCCGTTCGACGCCGCCGATCTCCTCGAGACCTTCCGCAACGATCCGCGCGGCGCCGCCCGCGTCCTGACCGACCGCATCTCCACGCGGCTCCGCCGCGTGATGATCGAAGCGGACCCGCGGTCGGATCTGCCGCTCGTCGACCGCGTCGATCGCCTCTACGCCGCCGCCCGCGGCGTCTCGCGGGACCCGGCCGAGCGGGTCCGCCGCCGCCGGCTGATCGCGCGGGGCATCGAACGCCTGCGGCGGGAGCAGCCGGCCCGCTACGACGCCATCCTGGGCGCCGTCCGGGCCCACGACGAGCAGCTCCGCGCCCTCGGACTGCGCGAACGGGACCTCGACCGGCGGATGCCGGCGGGCCGGGTGCTGCGGTTCGTCCTGCGCGAAGGCGTCCGGACCCTCGTGACGGGCCCGCTGGCCGTGCTCGCGCTGGCGTGCTTCGCGGTTCCCTACTACGGCACGTGGGTCCTCAGCGGCCGGGCGCCCGACCCGCAGAGCCGCCCCGCCTGGGAGGTCGTCGGCGGCGCCCTCGTCCACGGCGCCTGGGTCGCGGCGCTGTCCGTCGCGAGCGGCCTGTGGTTCGGCCCCGGCGCGGGGGCCGCGGCGGGAGCCGGGCTGGTCTTCCTGGCCTTCGCCGGGTTGACGGCGATCGAACGGCAGGCCGCGGTCATCCGGCTCGTGCGCGCGTTCCTCGCCACCCGGCAGACACCGCTCCGCGCGCGGGCCCGGCTGAAGCGCCAGCAGGCGGCCATCGCCACGGTGCTCGACCGCGTCCACGAGTGGCTGAACGCCCGCGAGGCGGACGCTCCGCCGCCCCCGCCCGCGGCCGGCCCCGCGCCGCGAGCCGGAACCCGCGCCAGCCCCCGCGCCGGCCGCGAGTGAAGTAATATTCAGTCATGGCCGAAGCCGACCCGCACGCGCTGGAGGCTCTCTACGACCGGCACGTCCGGGCGCTGTACGGGCTGGCCCTGCGCATCCTCCAGGACCCCGGGGAGGCGCAGGGCGTCGTGCAGGCGGTCTTCTCGGACGCCTGGTCCCGCATGCGGCAGCCCGACGGCGACGGCCCCCGCGAACCGCCCGCGCCGCGGCTCGCCGCGGCGACCCGCCGGCGCGCCATCGAGCGGCTCCGCGCCCGTTCCGGGCCCGTCCCGGACGACCTCGCGGTCGTCGACCTGCCGCGGCCCGCCGTCGCCGACGAGCGCCCCGGCCTGCCGGCCGACACGATATCCCGGCTGCGGTCGGCGCTGGCCGATCTGCCCTTCGTCGAGCGCGCGGCCATCGAGTCCGCGGCTCTCGAGGGCATGACCGCGGCCCGGATCGCCGACCGCCTCGAGCTGCCGCTGGAGACGGTCAGGACGCGCATACGGGCCGGCCTGCGGACCTTGCGGGAGACGTTGACGGCATGAGCGAACCGGCGCACGAGGCGTTCGACGGGTTGGCCGCGCTCTACGCGCTGGGGGTGCTCGGGGCGGCCGAGCGCGAGCGCTTCGAGTCGCATCTCGAGGTCTGTCTGGACTGCGTCCGGGAAGTGAAGTCGCTGCTGCCGGTGACCCACCATCTGCCGCTCACGCCGGCGCCCCTCGACCCGCCGCCGGCGCTCCGCGAGCGGGTGCTGCAGGAGGCCGGGCCTTCCCGGCCCGACCCGCCCTCGGCGCCGTCCGCGGATCCGCTCGCCATCCGGCCGGCGCCCGACCCGGCGCCGGCCCCCGGGCCGCGGAGGAGCGGCCGCGCCCTGTTCTGGCTCACGGCGTTCCTGTTCGTCGCCGGGGCCGGCGCCGGCGGCTGGTACGCGGCCGCCCTGCACCGGCAGATCGCCGGTCTGCAGGAGGCGGCGGACGCCGAGGCCGCCCAGGCGCAGATCCTCCGCCTCGAAGCGATGGTCGCCGAGCTCGAGGCGGCGCGGCGGGAAGAGGTGATCGCCATCGCCGCCGACCCGACGGTCCGGTCCCTGTCGCTGGCCGGGCAGCCGCTCGCCCCCGAGGCCGCGGGCCGCGCCCTGTGGACCGAGGCGGGACGACTCGCCTTCCTCGCCACCGGGCTGCCCGTCCCGCCCGAGGGCGCCGCCTACCAGATATGGTTCGTCATGCCGGGGCGGCCGCCCGACCCCGCCACCGGCGAACGGCGGCCCGAGCCCCTCCGCGCCGCCGTGCTCGCCTCGGCCGGGGACGGGGTCGCCGCCGCCACCCTGGAGATCCCGGAGGCGGTGACGATGCCGGCGACGATGGCGGTCACCGTCGAGCCGGCCGGCGCGGAGGCCGGGCCCGGCGACGAGGTCTATCTGCTCGGCGCGCCGTGACGCGGACGCCCCGGCTCACGGGGTTGCGGGACCGCGGCCGAGGCTCAGCAGGTTCGCCAGCAACTGGTAGGCGCCGGGCGTGCCGGCGGGGAGCTGCCGCCAGAGCCCGAGTCCGACGTAGAGCCAGCGCCCCGCGCCGTGGCGCGCCTCGACGAGGGCGCCGCGCTTGACGCCGGGGTTGAAGGGGAACGTGTCGCGCAGCTCGACGAGGTCGGCGTACGCGCGGTCCTTGTCGCCGAGGAAGTACAGTCCGCGCTCCTGCACCCAGCCGCTCCAGGTGGCGTCGGAGATCGCGTTGGGGAACCCGAACACGGGGTGGTCGGGAGCCAGGATCCGCACCGGCGCCCGTTCGTCCGTCACCCGGCCGCGGCCGACGCGGGCCGGATAGGGGCCGTACTGCGCCTCGTTGAACTCGAACTTGTTGTACTGCACCACGAGGGCGCCGCCCGCTTCGACGTACTCGATCAGCCGGTCGTTGTTCGCCCGCAGATCCTGGTTCCGCTCGTAGGCCCGGACCCCGGTCACGATGACGTCGTACCGGGAGAGGTCGCCGAACGTCAGGTCGTCTCCGGTGACGTACTCGAGTTGCGCGCCGAGCTGCTCGATGGCCGGCGGCACCGCGTCGCCGACCCCGTCGACGTAGCCGACCCGCAGGTCCGGGTCCAGCCGCACGTCGATGACCTTGATGACCGCCTCGGCGGCCTCGACGAGGTGCCGGCGGCCGACGTGGGGATACTCCACCACCTGGTAGCCGCGGTCGAACCGCGCGCCCCCCGCCTCGAACCAGGCCTCGATGCGGTAGTCGCCGGCGGGCGCGCCGGGGGGCGGCTCGACCGCGAAGCGGACGGTCCGCGCCTCGTCCTCGCGGGTGAAGGCCACCGGGATGCGCTCCGGCGTCCGCCGCCACCCGGCGGGCGCTTCCAGGCTGACGACGCCGCCGGCGGGCCCGACGCCCCCGTTGCGGACGGTGACCCGGACGTCGCGCGGCCCGGCCGCCCCCTCCGGCACGATGGCGATGCGCGGGGCGACGTCGACCGCGAACGCCGGCGCCACGTGCAGTTCCATGCGCTTCTCGCCGGCGAACGGGTCGCTGCCGTACCGGAAGGTGACCGCCCGGTCGACGGTGACTTCCGCCGTCCCGAAGTCGAGATCGAAGCTGGCGCGGAACGGCGTGGGCCGGAACGGCGCCCCGAACGGCACGTCCGGGTCGAACCGGTACCGCGCCGCGTCGGGCAGCCGCTCCCAGTGGACGTCGGTCGGGGGCGCGGCGGCCGGCACCTCCAGCGGGGTCTCGCAACGGTACACCGCGCCGGGGGCGAGGGCGCCGGCCCCGCACGTCGAACCGGCGGCCTCGAAGCCGTGGAAGCGGACCCCCTCGACGGTGAAGGCGGCGCCGCCGTGGTTGGCCGCATGCGCCAGCACGGTCAGCGGCTGCCCGGGGGTCACCACGCCGTCGTCGGCGAAGACGTCGAGCCGCAGGCCGTGGGCCAGCACCACCGCCCGCTCGTACTGGGCCTCCTTCTGCGCCAGCCGGAAATCGATCTCGAAGACCGCCTCGTCGGACAGGCCCAGCGCGCCGATCTCGTCCCGAAGGGCGCGGACCGCCCCGAGGCCCGCCAGCAGGGTCGCCCGCTGGGCTTCGACCGCGCCCCGCTCGTAGACCTGGAGGGCGGTGGCGGCGTGCCGGCCGAGGGCGGCGAGGCCCTCCACGAGGCGGCGCGGCGGTTCGGGGCCGGCGTGCCGGGCCAGCCCCGCGATGGAGGTGTCGACCCCGTCGAACATCGATCGCTCGACCTGCCCCGCCTGGCCGGGGATGACGGTGGCGTCCAGCCGGTAGCGGACCGACGCCGGCCCCGGCAGGCTCACGACCGGCGACATGCCCTGGCACTTGTGCATGCCGCGGGCCTCGCTGCCGATCTCGGCGTAGGTGCGGCCGAGCAGCGGGTCGAAGCGGCCGAGGTCGATGGAGACCGTCCCCGCCCGCGCGTCGTCCGCGCCGCGCCGCCCGCCCGGCCCGCCGCCGCTGCGTCCGAACCCGCCGCCGAAGCGGAACGCCGGGAACCCGTCCAGGAAATAGAACTTCCGCGGCTGCCACGGCCGCAGCCCATCCGCGAGCTGCTCGGGGAACCGGGCGGGGTCGGCGGCCGCCGCATAGGCCTCGCGCGCCAGTATCGCCGACGCCTGGTGGTGCTGGCCCCCGCCCGCCCCGTCGGGGCTCATCGCGGCGATGACGTCGGGGCGCAGGGTGCGGATCAGGCGGACGAAGTCGCCCAGAATCTCCTCGCGCCCCCACGCCTCGAACGTCTCGTCGCGGCTGAAGGAATAGCCGAAGTCGACGGCGCGGGTGAAGAACTGCTCGGCCCCGTCCAGGCGGTGCGCGGCCAGCAGTTCCTCGGTCCGCAGCGCCGCCAGGGCGTCGAACAGCTCGGGACCGATCTCGTTCTGCCCGCCGTCGCCGCGGGTGGCGGAGACGAGGGTCGTGCGCACCCCCTCGCCGTGGCTCAGCAACGCCAGCAGCCCGTTGATCTCGTCGTCGGGATGCGCGATGGCCATCATGAACGTCCCGGCGTTGTTGATCTGCCGGAGCGCCAGCCCGAGCGCGACCCGGCCGTTGACCCGTTCCGCGGGCTGCGCCCGCGGGGTCGCCGCGGTCGCGGCCAGGATGATGAACAGGGTTCCGCCCGCCGCCAGCGTGCGCATGTGGGTCATGGTCTTCCGAGTATACCCGGTGGCGGCTGGTCACGCCGCATGTCCGGACAGGCGCCGGGCCCAGGCCGGATTGCGGCGGGCAGCCCGACCCGCGGCGCCGGGCCTTCCGGGGCGGCCGGGGCCGGCGCTACCGGCGGAACGCGGTCTCGGCCGGCCGGCGGCGCACCTCGGCGTAGAACGCCTCGTACCGCGGCACGATCGCATTGGCGCAGAACCGCTGCTGGACGGCGTCGAGCCCGGCCGCCGCGACCGCCCGATGGCGGTGCGGGTCGGTCAGCAGGGCCACGCCGCTCGCCGCCATGCCCTCGAGGTCGTCGGGGTCGTGCAGGAAACCGGTCACTCCGTGCTCGATCACCTCGGGCAGCCCGCCGACCCGGGAGGCGACCACCGGCACCTGGCACGCCATCGCTTCCAGCGCGGCCAGCCCGAAGCTCTCCTGGGCCGACGGCAGCAGGAACAGGTCGGCGACCGACAACAGCGGCACCACCCGCTCCTGCTCGCCCAGCACGACGACGGCGTCGGCCAGCCCGCGGTCCCGCGCCAGCCGGCCCGCCCGGTCGAGGTCGGGCCCGTCTCCGACCAGGAGCAGTTTCGCCGGCACGCGCCGGCGGATGCGGTCGAAGACGTCGATCACCGCCTCGACGCGTTTCACCGGCCGGAAGTTCGAGACGTGGATCACGAGGCGCACGCCGTCGCCGCCCCCCGCGAAACGGGCGCGCAACGCGGCGTCCTCGCGGCGGCGGTGGATGTCGCAGTCCAGGAAGTTGGGAATCACCCGGATGTCGGCGCGCACCGGCAGTTGCCGGTAGGTGTCGGCGCGCAGGCTCTCCGACACCGCGGTCACCCCGTCGGACTGGTCGATGCAGAACGCCGCGGTCTCCGAGTACGAGCCGTCGCTGCCGATCAGGGTGACGTCGGTGCCGTGGAGGGTCGTGACGACCCGCGGCGCGTGCGCCCCCTCGGTGTTCGCGAGGATCTGCCGCGCCAGCCAGGCCGCGGCGGCATGGGGAATGGCGTAGTGGGCGTGGATGACGTCCAGGCGGTGCGCGCGGCCGACCTGGACGATCTTGTTGGCGAGCGACAACAGATGTTGCGGTTCGCGAAACAGCGGATACCCCGGGGTCCGGACGGCGTGGAAGACCAGCCCGACCTGGAAGTCGGGGACCCGGAACGGCATCTCGGTGCTGATGAGCCGGACCTCGTGCCCCCGCTGGGCCAGCGCCTTGGCGAGTTCGGTGGCGACGATGCCGCTGCCGCCGACGGTGGGATAGCAGACGATGCCGACGTTCATCCGCGCGGTCTCCCCGGCGCGGCTCCCCGCCCCCGCGGCGAGGGCGCCGCCCGCATGGCGCAGGACGAACCGGCGGCCCGGATCGTTTCGCCCGCGGGTCGCCGGACGGGTCCGGCATGGTTCCTGCACACAATCGGTGCGACTCGTGCCGACGGAATCCGGACGACAGGGAGAACGCCCATGAAACCGCTCAACCGCCCGTGGTGGAACCCCGCGTGGCGCCGCGCCCGAGGGGCGCCGGCGAACGCCGGGTGCGCCCGCCTGACGAGGCGCGAGAAGGGCGCACGTCGGGCATATCGTAACCGCGGACCACGGGATCGGTCCGCCGAACGACGCGGTCAGGCGGGATGCGGCGCCGCTCGAATGCGGCCGGGACGGTCACCACGGGCGGTCAGGCCGCGGGTCCTCCCCGCCCTCGTCCTCGTGTCGGCGGCCGCCGCCGACGCGGCCGCCCAGTCGCTGGTCGAGATCGCGCGGCAGGAACGGCTGCGGCGCGCGGCGATCGCCCGGCAGGCCGGCCCGGACGCGCCGCCGCCGAGGGTGTATGCCGACGCCGACCTCATCCACCGCGGCCTGCTCACCATGCGGGTCGACGCCGCGGCGCCGGCCGCCGCGGCGGGGGCCGGCGCCGCCCCCGACCCGGAAGCCCCCGCCCCGGCGGACGCGGTGTCCGCGGACACCGACGACGAGCGGCGGTGGCGGGAACGCATGACCGCGGCCCGGCAGGCGCTCGAACGGGCCGAGCGCCGCGCCGCCGAGCTCCAGACCCGCGTGAACGGGCTGTGGGCCGACTTCACCGGCCGCGACGACCCCGCGCAGCGCGCCGCCATCGAGCAGGAGCGCCAGGCCGCCCTGGCCGAGCTCGAGGAAACGCGCGCCGGGATCGACGAGCTCGCCCGGGCCGTCGCCGACGTGCGGCGCGAGGCGAGGCGGGCCGGCGTGCCGCCGGGCTGGCTGCGCTGACCGCCCCGCGGCCGCGGCTGGCCGGCTAGCAGTTGCGCGAGACGTTCGCGCCCGGGCTGGAGAGCGCCAAGGTCCAGGCGCTGCGCCTGCGCGACGCCGAACGGAGCCTCCAGGAGCGGCAGGCCGACTGCGCCGCGCTGCTGGCGCGCATCGAAGGCCGGGAGGTCGAGGCGCCCGCCCCGCGTTGAGCGGCTGCGGGGTCGCGGTCGGGCGGTGGCGCCGCGGGGGGATAGCCGGGAGCGGCGTGGCATCGCCGGTAGTTGCGAGTCCCGACGCCTTGTGGTAGAGTCGCGTCCATCATGCTGAAGGCGACGGGATCGGTCGATCGCACGGGCCACCCCGGGTGTTGGTGTCCTCGGGTGCCCGTCGTTACCATCCGTCACCATAAGTTATTCATTATGAATGACTTACGCCCCCCCCCCCCCCCCCCCCCCCGACATTTTGTGCCAGACCGACAGGTAGGGTAGTCCCGGGCGCCTGCTCCCGCGCCGGTTTCGGCCGGCGCCGCCGTGCAGCCACGCATCCCCCATCGTTCGTACCCCGATCCTTCGCGGCGTTTCGCCTTCGCGCTCTGCGTTTCCGGTCAAGCCTCGCGCGACCGACGGTCGTCTCTATCGGCTGCCGTCGAGCGGGATTCGGCTACGGCCGTCTGCATTCCGATCAACGCTGCCGCCCGTGCGACGGTGCTGGTCGAGAACCTGCCACGTTCGAATAGTCCGGACCAGGAATGAAGGAGGATCAAGTGCCGCTGACAAATGCCGAAATAGATGACGTAGTCGTCCGTGTGCTGGCCGCACTCCGTCGGCGTAGACGTAGATGGATTGCGACAATGATCACGGCGATGCTGGCAATGTTGTCAGCGGGGGCTTCCATACAGACCTGCTTTCTCAATGAAAGGGTGACGGAGATAGTGGGTCAGAGCGTACAGGAAACTACGGATCCCATACGGGTGACCACGGAAGAACTTGCGCAGAGGCCATACGTCGAAGGACTGGAGACGGAGTGGTCTCAGGCCGACAGGCTCGTCATCGTGGGTACTGCCTTCGGGTCGGACGCTGGCAGCATCGAGTTGTTCTACAAGCTTGTCAACATCGAAAGCGGGTCGACGAGAGAAACGCGGTCTCCGACGCTGTACTTGAGTGGCGAGAGTATCGAAAGATGGACTGATGACGAGATCATCGTTACAACCACCGAGGAGGAGCGGCGGACGCTGTTGGCGCCCGTGGGCGAACTCGATTTTGAATATATGACACCGTATATCAGAGTCGTGAGAGCGGACCGCACTCGCAGCAGCGTTTGGTAGTATTGCTAACTGCTGTCTGAGCGGAGGGACGGTGTGTCACCCGAAGGGCCGGAGCGTAGCGGAGGACGCGCGAAGCGCGTTGACACGCCGTCCGGCCCGCAGCTACTTCGACGGGACCTGTCCCGCCGGAAACGGGAAAGTGGCGAATGAGACGAATTCAAGTGGTGGCGTTGACGGTAGCGTTTCTCTTGTTCGGCGCCGGAATCTCGGAGCCGCAGTCCGGGGACCGCGCGGCGCTGGTGGCGCTCTACGCCGCGGCGGGCGGCGCGAACTGGACGGACAGCACGAACTGGCTGACCGCCGCGCCGCTGGACGAATGGTACGGCGTGACGACCGACACCGACGGCGTGACGACCGACACCGACGGCGTCGGTCGGGTGACGAGGCTGAACCTCCGCGACAACGACTTGAGCGGCGCGATCCCTGCCGCGCTCGGAAGCCTGACGAACCTCGAAGAGCTAAACCTCGGCGGGAACGGCTTGAGCGGCGCGATCCCGGACGAGCTCGGAAGCCTGACGAACCTCCGATACCTGCACCTCCATGGCAACCGGCTTGAGGGGCGCGTCCCTGCCGCGCTCGGAAGCCTGACGAACCTCGAAGAGCTGACCCTCTACGACAACGACTTGAGCGGCGCGATCCCGGACGAGCTCGGAAGCCTGACGAACCTCCGAGGCCTGTACCTTGGGGAGAACGGCTTGAGCGGCGCGATCCCGGACGAGCTCGGAAGCCTGACGAACCTCCAAGGGCTGTTCCTCAACCAGAACGACTTGAGCGGCGCGATCCCGGATGCGCTCGGCCGCCTGACGAACCTCAGGACGCTGTACCTCCAGGAGAACGGTTTGAGCGGCCTGATCCCGGACGAGCTCGGAAACCTGACGAACCTCCAAGGGCTGTACCTCGACAACAACGACTTGAGCGGCTGGATTCCGGACGAGCTCGGAAGCCTGACGAACCTCGAAAGGCTGTACCTCAATGGGAACGGCTTGAGCGGCCTGATCCCTGCCGCGCTCGGCAGCCTGACGAACCTCGAATGGCTGTACCTCAATGGGAACGGCTTGAGCGGCGCGATCCCTGCCGCGCTCGGCAGCCTGACGAACCTCGAATGGCTGCACCTCAATGGGAACGACTTGAGCGGCTTGATCCCTGTCGAGATCGGCAACCTGACGAACCTCGAAAGGCTGCACCTCGGGGATAACCGTTTGCGCGGCGCGATCCCGGACTTCCTCGGTCGCCTGACGAACCTCGAAAGGCTGCACCTCAATGGGAACGCGGACTTGTCGGGACCGCTCCCGCCCGGTCTGCGGTCTGTCGAGTCTCTCGGCCTCCTGAACATCAGGGACACGCAGGCGTGTGCGCCGCGAGCGTGGCAGGACTGGCTGGCGACGTTGGTTTTCTCCGGGCGGCTGTGCGATGACGCCGGTTCCAACCGGCCGCCGACGGCGGCGGGCGCGCTGCCGGCGGTGACGTTGGCGGTGGGAGGTACGGAGACGGTCGACGTCTCGCAGGCGTTCGTCGATCCGGACGACGACCCGTTGACGTGGGCGGTGTCGTCGTCGGCGCCGGCGGTGGCGGCGGCGTCGGCGGCGGGGTCGCGGGTGACGGTGACGGCGGTGGGGGCGGGCGTGGCGACCGTCACCGTGACGGCGACCGACCCCGGGGGCCTGAGCGCCGCGCAGTCGTTCAGCGTGACGGTCTCCGACCAGTCGGCTTCCGGGGACCGTGCGGCGCTGGAGGCGCTCTACGCCGCGACGGGCGGCGCGAACTGGACGAACAGCACGAACTGGCTGACCGACGCGCCGCTGGCTGACTGGTACGGCGTGACGACCGACGACGCCGGCCGGGTGACGGGGCTGTCCCTCAACGACAACGGCTTGAGCGGCGCGATCCCTGCCGCGCTCGGCAGCCTGACGAACCTCGAAGGGCTGAGCCTCGGCTGGAACGACTTGAGCGGCCCGATCCCGGACTTCCTCGGAAGCCTGACGAACCTCAAAACCCTGAACCTCTGGGGAAACGACTTGAGCGGCCCGATCCCTGCCGCGCTCGGCAGTCTGACGAACCTCGAAGGGCTGAGCCTCGGCTACAACGGCTTGAGCGGCCCGATTCCTGCCGCGCTCGGCAGCCTGACGAACCTTCGAGACCTGTCCCTCGACGGGATCGGCTTGAGCGCGATCCCGGATTTCCTCGGCCGCCTGACGAACCTCGAAAGGCTGTCCCTCGGCTACAACGGCTTGAGCGGCCCGATCCCTGCTGCGCTCGGCAGCCTGACGAACCTCGAAGGGCTGACCCTCTCCAACAACGACTTGAGCGGCCCGATCCCGGACTTCCTCGGCCGCCTGACGAACCTCGAATGGCTGTCCCTCGGCGGGAACGACTTGAGCGGCCCGATCCCGGACTTCCTCGGCAGCCTGACGAACCTCGAAGGGCTGGACCTCGGCGGGAACGGCTTGAGCGGCCCGATCCCTGCCGCGCTCGGCAGCCTGACGAACCTCGAAAGGCTGTTCCTCGGCGACAACGACTTGAGCGGCCCGATCCCTGCCGCGCTCGGCAGCCTGACGAACCTCGAATGGCTGTACCTCAATGGAAACACGGACTTGTCGGGACCGCTCCCGTCCGGTCTGCGGTCTGTCGAATCTCTCCGACGTTTGGACGTCAGCGACACGCAGGCGTGTGCGCCGCGAGTGTGGGAGGACTGGCTGGCGACGTTGGAGTTGTTCTCCGGGCGGCTGTGCGATGACGCCGGTTCCAACCGGCCGCCGACGGCGGCGGGCGCGCTGCCGGCGGTGACGTTGGCGGTGGGAGGTACGGAGACGGTCGACGTCTCGCAGGCGTTCGTCGATCCGGACGACGATCCGTTGACGTGGGCGGTGTCGTCGTCGGCGCCGGCGGTGGCGGCGGCGTCGGCGGCGGGGTCGCGGGTGACGGTGACGGCGGTGGGCGCGGGCGTGGCGACCGTCACCGTGACGGCGACCGACCCCGGGGGCCTGAGCGCCGCGCAGTCGTTCAGCGTGACGGTCTCCGACCAGTCGGCTTCCGGGGACCGTGCGGTGCTGGAGACGCTCTACGCCGCGACGGGCGGCGCGAACTGGACGAACAGCACGAACTGGCTGACCGACGCGCCGCTGGCTGACTGGTACGGCGTGACGACCGACGACGCCGGCCGGGTGACGGGGCTGGACCTCCGTACCCACATGACCGACAGCTACGGTCGGGTCCGCGAGAACGGTTTGAGTGGCGCGATTCCCGCCGCGCTCGGACACCTGACGAACCTCAAAACCCTGAACCTTTGGGGAAACGACTTGAGCGGCCCGATCCCTGCCGCGCTCGGCAGCCTGACGAACCTCGAAGGGCTGAGCCTCGGCTACAACGGCTTGAGCGGCCCGATCCCGGACTTCCTCGGAAGCCTGACGAACCTCAAAACCCTGAACCTCTGGGGAAACGACTTGAGCGGCCCGATCCCTGCCGCGCTCGGCAGCCTGACGAACCTCGAAGGGCTGAGCCTCGGCTACAACGGCTTGAGCGGCCCGATTCCTGCCGCGCTCGGCAGCCTGACGAACCTTCGAGACCTGTCCCTCGACGGGATCGGCTTGAGCGCGATCCCGGATTTCCTCGGCCGCCTGACGAACCTCGAAAGGCTGGACCTCGGCTGGAACGACTTGAGCGGCCCGATCCCGGACTTCCTTGGCAGCCTGACGAACCTCGAAAGGCTGGACCTCGGCGGGAACAGTTTCTTCGGCAACGGCTTGAGCGGCCCGATCCCTGTTGCGCTCGGAAGCCTGACGAACCTCAGGGTGCTGGACCTCAACCACAACGACTTGAGCGGCCCGATCCCTGTCGCGCTCGGCAGCCTGACGAACCTCGAAGATCTGTACCTCTACGAAAACGACTTGAGCGGCCCGATCCCTGCCGCGCTCGGCAGCCTGACGAACCTCGAAAATCTGTCCCTCTACGAAAACGACTTGAGCGGCCCGATCCCGGACTTCCTCGGCAGCCTGACGAACCTCGAAGGGCTGACCCTCTCCAACAACGACTTGAGCGGCCCGATCCCGGACTTCCTCGGCAGCCTGACGAACCTCGAATGGCTGTCCCTCGGCGGGAACGACTTGAGCGGCCCGATCCCGGACTTCCTCGGCAGCCTGACGAACCTCGAAGGGCTGGACCTCGGCGGGAACGGCTTGAGCGGCCCGATCCCTGCCGCGCTCGGCAGCCTGACGAACCTCGAAAGGCTGTTCCTCGGCGACAACGACTTGAGCGGCCCGATCCCTGCCGCGCTCGGCAGCCTGACGAACCTCGAATGGCTGTACCTCAATGGAAACACGGACTTGTCGGGACCGCTCCCGTCCGGTCTGCGGTCTGTCGAATCTCTCCGACGTTTGGACGTCAGCGACACGCAGGCGTGTGCGCCGCGAGTGTGGGAGGACTGGCTGGCGACGTTGGAGTTGTTCTCCGGGCGGCTGTGCGATGACGCCGGTTCCAACCGGCCGCCGACGGCGGCGGGCGCGCTGCCGGCGGTGACGTTGGCGGTGGGAGGTACGGAGACGGTCGACGTCTCGCAGGCGTTCGTCGATCCGGACGACGATCCGTTGACGTGGGCGGTGTCGTCGTCGGCGCCGGCGGTGGCGGCGGCGTCGGCGGCGGGGTCGCGGGTGACGGTGACGGCGGTGGGGGCGGGCGTGGCGACCGTCACCGTGACGGCGACCGACCCCGGGGGCCTGAGCGCCGCGCAGTCGTTCAGCGTGACGGTCTCCGACCAGTCGGCTTCCGGGGACCGTGCGGCGCTGGAGGCGCTCTACGCCGCGACGGGCGGCGCGAACTGGACGAACAGCACGAACTGGCTGACCGACGCGCCGCTGGCTGACTGGTACGGCGTGACGACCGACGACGCCGGCCGGGTGACGAGGCTGAACCTCCTCGACAACGACTTGAGCGGCGCGATCCCTGCCGCGCTCGGCCGCCTGACGAACCTCGAAGGGCTGTTCCTCTCCAACAACGGCTTGAGCGGCGCGATCCCTGCCGCGCTCGGCCGCCTGACGAACCTCAGGGTGCTGTCCCTCTCCGGCAACGACTTGAGCGGCCCGATCCCGGACTTCCTCGGCAGCCTGACGAACCTCGTAGAGCTGTACCTCGGCTGGAACGACTTGAGCGGCCCGATCCCGGACTTCCTCGGCAGCCTGACGAACCTCAGGGCGCTGTTCCTCAGCGGGAACGGCTTGAGCGGCCCGATCCCGGACTTCCTCGGCAGCCTGACGAACCTCGTATGGCTGCGCCTCTCCAGCAACGACTTGAGCGGCGCGATCCCTGCCGCGCTCGGAAGCCTGACGAACCTCGAAAGTCTGCGCCTCTCCAGCAACGACTTGAGCGGCCCGATCCCTGCCGCGCTCGGCAGCCTGACGAACCTCAGGACGCTGTACCTCTACGACAACGACTTGAGCGGCCCGATCCCTGCCGCGCTCGGCAGCCTGACGAACCTCAGGGTGCTGGACCTCAACCACAACGACTTGAGCGGCCCGATCCCGGACTTCCTCGGCAGCCTGACGAACCTCGTAGCGCTGTCCCTCTACGACAACGACTTGAGCGGCGCGATCCCTGCCGCGCTCGGCAGCCTGACGAACCTCGTAAGTCTGCGCCTCAACAGCAACGGCTTGGGCGGCCCGATCCCGGACTTCCTCGGCAGCCTGACGAACCTCGAATGGCTGTACCTCGGCGACAACGGCTTGAGCGGCCCGATCCCTGCCGCGCTCGGCAGCCTGACGAACCTCGAAAGGCTGTCCCTCGACAGCAACGACTTGAGCGGCCCGATCCCTGCCGCGCTCGGCAGCCTGACGAACCTCGAATGGCTGTCCCTCGGCGAAAACGACTTGAGCGGCGCGATCCCTGCCGCGCTCGGCAGCCTGACGAACCTCGAAAGTCTGCGCCTCAATGGGAACGCGGACTTGTCGGGACCGCTCCCGCCCGGTCTGCGGTCTGTCGAGTCTCTCGGCTTCCTGAACATCAGGGACACGCAGGCGTGTGCGCCGCGAGCGTGGCAGGACTGGCTGGCGACGTTGGTTTTCTCCGGGCGGCTGTGCGATGACGCCGGTTCCAACCGGCCGCCGACGGCGGCGGGCGCGCTGCCGGCGGTGACGTTGGCGGTGGGAGGTACGGAGACGGTCGACGTCTCGCAGGCGTTCGTCGATCCGGACGACGATCCGTTGACGTGGGCGGTGTCGTCGTCGGCGCCGGCGGTGGCGTCGGCGTCGGCGGCGGGGTCGCGGGTGACGGTGACGGCGGTGGGGGCGGGCGTGGCGACCGTCACCGTGACGGCGACCGACCCCGGGGGCCTGAGCGCCGCGCAGTCGTTCAGCGTGACGGTCTCCGACCAGTCGGCTTCCGGGGACCGTGCGGCGTTGGAGGCGCTCTACGCCGCGACGGGCGGCGCGAACTGGACGAACAGCACGAACTGGCTGACCGACGCGCCGCTGGCTGACTGGTACGGCGTGACGACCGACGACGCCGGCCGGGTGACGGGGCTGTCCCTCGGCGACAACGACTTGAGCGGCCCGATCCCTGCCGCGCTCGGCAGCCTGACGAACCTCGAAAGGCTGTACCTCTACGACAACGGCTTGAGCGGCCCGATCCCTGCCGCGCTCGGCAGCCTGACGAACCTCGAAGAGCTGTCCCTCTACACCAACGGCTTGAGCGGCCCGATCCCTGCCGCGCTCGGCAGCCTGACTAACCTCGAAGAGCTGTCCCTCGACGTCAACGACTTGAGCGGCCCGATCCCTGCTGCGCTCGGCAGCCTGACGAACCTCCGATACCTGTCCCTCGACGCCAACGACTTGAGCGGCCCGATCCCTGCTGCGCTCGGCAGCCTGACGAACCTCGAAGAGCTGTCCCTCGCCAGCAACGACTTGAGCGGCCCGATCCCTGCTGCGCTCGGCAGCCTGACGAACCTCGAAAGGCTGTCCCTCGACGCCAACGACTTGAGCGGCGCGATCCCTGCCGCGCTCGGCCGCCTGACGAACCTCAGGGGGCTGTCCCTCGACGGCAACGGCTTGAGCGGCCCGATTCCTGCCGCGCTCGGCAGCCTGACGAACCTCGAATGGCTGTTACTCCACACCAACGACTTGAGCGGCCCGATCCCTGCCGCGCTCGGCAGCCTGACGAACCTCGAATGGCTGTACCTCAATGGAAACACGGACTTGTCGGGACCGCTCCCGCCCGGTCTGCGGTCTGTCGAATCTCTCCGACGTTTGGACGTCAGCGACACGCAGGCGTGTGCGCCGCGAGTGTGGCAGGACTGGCTGGCGACGTTGGAGTTGTTCTCCGGGCGGCTGTGCGATGACGCCGGTTCCAACCGGCCGCCGACGGCGGCGGGCGCGCTGCCGGCGGTGACGTTGGCGGTGGGAGGTACGGAGACGGTCGACGTCTCGCAGGCGTTCGTCGATCCGGACGACGACCCGTTGACGTGGGCGGTGTCGTCGTCGGCGCCGGCGGTGGCGTCGGCGTCGGCGGCGGGGTCGCGGGTGACGGTGACGGCGGTGGGGGCGGGCGTGGCGACCGTCACCGTGACGGCGACCGACCCCGGGGGCCTGAGCGCCGCGCAGTCGTTCAGCGTGACGGTCTCCCGGCCCTTCACCGACGACCCGATCCAGCCCGGGGTGACGCCGGTCCGGGCCGTCCACTTCACGGAGTTGCGCGCGCGCATCGACGGGCTGCGGGCGGCGGAGCTGGGGCGGTTCCCGTGGACGGACCCGGTTCTGACGGCGGGGGTGACGCGAGTCAGGCTCGTCCATCTTCTGGAACTGCGCGAGGCCCTTGCGGCCGCGTACGCGGCGGCGGGCCGGCCGCCGCCGGTCTGGACCGACGCGGCGCCGGCGGCCGTGGCGACGCCGATCCGGGCGGCGCACCTGATGGAGCTGCGCGCGGCGGTGACGGCGCTGGAGTGAGTCGGCGCGCCCTTGCGGGCGCAGCGCGACCGTCGCGTTGGAAGTTTCGCTGGCCCGAGCGCGCCTTTGCGGGTTGCGGCTCGCCCTTCGGTGTCGCCGGGTTGGTCGGCGAAGTTGACGGGCGGGTTTCCGGTTTTCACCGCGCGGATGCGCGGGGACGCCGGGCGTTCGATGACGGGAAGGAGTCTGTCGATGAGGAGCATGCATCGTTTCGGGATCGCGGCGGTTCTCGTGCCGGCCGTCTGCGCCGGCGTCGTCTACTTGCGGGCCGGCGCGCAGACCGCCCCGGCGCGGCAACCGCTCATCACCGAGGCGCTGGTCGACGCCGGGAGCGCGACGCTGACCATCAACGGCCACGACTTCCCGGCCGGGTTCCCCGCCGTGACCCTGGGCATGAACGAGCTCCCGGTGCGGTGGGCGACCGAGTCGAGCGCGGCGACGTGGCTGCCGGAGCTTCGGCCGGGCACCTACCTGCTGACCGCGGCGTGGCCCGACGGAGCGGGCGCGGTGTTCTACCTGACGGTGGGCGCGGCCGGTCCCGCGGGGCCGGCGGGTCCGCGGGGGCCGCGGGGCGAGGACGCCCCCGTGGTGTGGACGGGCGCGGCGTCTCCGCCCGCGCCGGCGGCATCTGGCGGCGGCGCGGCGGACGGCGGCCCGGTGACGGCGGCGGACCACGCCGCGGCGGGCAACACGCATTTCGGCGACGGGGCGCTGGGGTCGGTGACCACGGGCGGCAGCAACTCGGCGTTCGGGCATCTGGCGCTCGGGAGCCTGACGACGGGCAACGACAACGCCGCCTTCGGGCGCCTGAGCATGCGGAGCCTGCTGAGCGGCAGCGACAACCTCGCCATCGGCAAGCAGGCGATGCTGCGGTCGACGGACGCGTCGTTCAACGTGGCCCTGGGCAGCGGGGCGCTGGAGAACTCGACGGGGGGCCAGCACAACGTGGCCCTCGGGGCCGCCTCGCTGCTGCAGAGCCAGGGCGACGGGAACATCGGCATCGGTCGCAACGCGCTGCGTCTGAACGCGGCCGGTACGGGCAACACGGCGGTGGGGTACGAGGCGGGCATCAACAACCGGACGGGCAGCAACAACGTGTACATCGGCAGCCGCGGGGAGAACGGCGACGACGGGGTCGTCCGCATCGGCGACCCGGCCGTCCACTCGCGGACGTATCTGGCGGGCGAGGTCATCGGCGAAGTCAACGTGGTGCCGGTGTACCAGTAGGCGCTCCCGTCTCTCGCATCGAGGAAGGACCGACAGCGATGGAGCGCAGGGAATCCTTTTCGGGCCGCGCGGCCCCGGGCGGCGGACGGCCGGCGTTGCGCGGCGGCCGCCGGCTCCCGGCGGCGGCGCTGGCCGGTCTGGTGGCGGTGCTGGCGGCGGGCGGGGCGGCGGGGCAGCCCGGCGGCCTCTTCCTGCCGGCGGCGTCCTCGGCGGCCCCTACGGCCCGCGCTGCGTCCGACGCGCTGACGATGCGGAGCCGGCTGGTGTCCATCGACTTCGGTCAGCTCGCGCCGCCGGCCGGCGCGTCGTTCGCGGGCGCCGCCGCCGCGGCCCCGTCGGGGGTGCTGCGGCTGAACCTCTTCGCCGACGCGTCGTTCACGGGGCTGGTCGAGAGCGTGTCGCCGACCTTTTCGGGCGGCTACGCGTTGTCGGGGCCGCTCGCGGGCGTGGAGATGGGGACGATGACGCTGGTGGTGAACGGCGCGGTGGTTGCGGGCACGGTGCGGACGCCAGCGGCGACCTACCGCATTCGTCCCGCCGCGGGCGGGCTGCACGCGGTGAGCCAGGTCGATCTGTCGCGGCTGCCGCCCCTGGGCGAGCCGATCCCCCGCCCGCGGCCGGACGAGGCCGGCCTGCTCATCGGACCCGACGGACCCGTCGGCGGCCGGGCGCCGCGGTTCCGCTGACTTGCGACGGCCGTCCGGGTCACCGTCAAGCCGACCGGCGTCGGCTTCACGTCGGACGGGGCCGCCAGGCTGTTCGACATCGGGTTGGCCCATCGTCGTGCCCGGCTGCACGCTCCGGTGCACGAACGCCTCCTTCGACGAGCCGGCCGCCCGCAGCACCGCCACGTAGCGCCGCACCGTCCGCGCCGGCGCCGGCTCCGCCATCGGCAACAGCAGTCGGCGAATCCGTTTGGCCGTCAACCGCGGCTCCGCGCGCAGCCACCGCTCGATCTGATCCCGCCACGGATTGAGGCTCCTCGGCCGCGGCGGCGACACCCGCGCCGGCGGCGTCGGTCGGCCGATGGCCTGCCGCACCGTCTTGACGTCCAACTGCAACCGCCGCGCAATCTCCGTCTTCGGCATGAATAATCCAGGCTAGTGTCCCGTAATCGTGATCAGCGTCCGCTTTCCGGAGTACTCCAGCATCTGCGCGGTCAGGTCCCGCGGATAGGAGATCTTCACGTCGACGATCGCGCCCGCGTCGTCCCGCACCGGCTCCAGCCGGGGCTGCACGAAGCCCGTGTACGACGGCAGCCCGACCGCGTCGACCCGGGCCACGACCTCGTCGCGCAGGGCGGGGTCGAAGTGGATGCCGTGGGTCTCGAACAGCGTCCGGGCCGCCTCGTAGTCGCCCTCCGACTTGATGCGCTGGACTTCCGCGAGCAGCGTCGCCACGCCTGCGCGGAACGCCTCGGCGTCGACCATCACGTAATAGGTCCTGCCGTCGCGCATCCGCCGCTCGATGGCCTCGGTGTTGGCCATCAGCCAGTGGACGATCATCTGGCGGTTGCGCATGTGGTCCTGTTCGATCTGCGTCCCTTCGCGTATCCGCCGAAGCTGGAGCAGCGCGTTGCGGGTGTACGCCTCGTACTGCGCGAGCACGACGTCGTCGTGCGCCTCGGCGGGGATCACGCCGATCTCGACCAGCTTGGGGTCGGCCAGGAAGTAGAGCCCGATCAGGTCCGCCCGCGCTTCCTCGAGGGCGGAGTAATGCTCGTTCAGGTACGGCTGGGCCGAGCCGCCGAGCCGCTCCGCGAGTTGTCCCGAGGCGTGGCCGATGACCTCGTGCATGTTGGTGGTCATCTCGCCGGCGAGGCGGCCCCAGCGGCGCGACCGCTCGGCCTCCTCCTCGGTCCACGCGAACTCCCGCCGGTAGCCGCCGGACCGGGACCGCTCGTAGGCCTCGTTCACGTTGGACAGCGAGATCGACTTGCTGCCGTGCCGCTCGCGCACCGTCTGGTCGTTGGGCAGGTTGATGCCGATGGGGGTCAGGGGGCCGGCGTCGCCGGTCTCGACGACGACGTCGATGGCGTTGGCGGTGATGCCGGTCACCCCGGCCTTGCGATAGCGCGGGTCCCAGGGCATGCGGTCCTCGAACCACTGGGCGTGCTCGGCGAGGGTCCGGATGGTCCCCGTCTTCTCCGGGTTGACGTAGAAGACCAGCGCCTCCCACGCGCCCTTCGCCCCGCGGGCGTCCATATACACCTCGGTGAAGCCGTTGATGGTGTCGACCGGCGAGTCCTGGTCCTCGACCCAGGCGACGTCGTAGGCGCGCTGGTCGACCGGCGACCCCGTCCGGTAATAGGCGACGTTGGCGCGCAGGGCCCTGGCCATCGCCTCGCTCGCGTACGGAATCGCCGCCTCCAGGTGCCGGATGATTTCGGATATCTCGTCGCTGTACCGGCCGCCGACGCGGTAGACCTCCTCGACGAGCCGGCCGTCCGTCTTCACGAGGCGCGAGGTCAGCGGGTACTCCTCCTCGAACGTCTCCAGGTCGGCCATCGACACGCCCTTGTAGAGGTTGTTGGCGCTGGCCAGCAGCATGTCCTCGCCGGGGCCCGGGGTCTTGTTGGTCACGACCGGCTCGAAGTCGGGATCGAAGAACAGCGGCGTCATCCGCTCCGCCATCTCCCCCGGGTCCTCGCGGCCGCGCAGGGGGAACCCGGCCCCGGCCGCGGCCGCCGCCCGGACCGCGTCCGCGAACGCGGCGGGGGTCGTCTCCATCACGAACCGGCGGGCGGTGAGGTTGTTGAACGGACCGGTGTTGATCCAGAACAGCTTCGTGTACTTCTCGATTGCGGCGAGCGTCTCCGGGTCGACGCCCTCGGGATGGGTGACGATCTCCTCGAGGACCTCGCGCATCTCCAGGTTGTGCTCGTAGCGCTGGTCGTAGTAGATGTCGCGTCCGGCCAGCGCGGCCTGATACAGATGCCAGACGAGCGTCTTCTCCCGGAGCGGCAGCCTTTCGAAGCCGTCGGCGTAGAGCTGCCCGACCGCGGCGTCGTCGATCCGCTCCAGCAGGTAGCGGCGTTCTTCTACTTCCTGCGCCGACGCCGGCGCGCCGACCGCCGCGGCCAGCCCCACCGCCGCCGCCCCGACCCAATTCCGATACCGCATGGAACCTCCCCCCGGCGATCCGCCGCCGGTTGCGTCTCTGCTAAGCTAGCAGCCCGTGGTGAACGCCCCGCCGCATTGCGCGCGGCGGATGCATCCCGCCGGTTGAACGTGCCCGACGTGCGCCCTTCACGCCTCGTCCGCCGGACGTTCTCCGTCCGCCGGACGTTCTCCGTCCGCCGGCGCCCTTCGGCGTCCGCCGGCGCCCTTCGGGCGCGGGGTTCCGCCACGGGCGGCCAAGCTGGCAATCCGTGGCCGCCGGCCGCGGCCCGGCCGTCCATCGGCCCGCGGCGCGGGACGTCCCGCCGGATGCTCGCCGGACACGGCGGGGCGCCCGCGCCAGTGTATCCCGTCCGGGAAGCGTGAAGCGTACGGCGGCGTCCGGCCCATCGCAAGGAGAGGCATGATGAACCGTTGGCTCCGACACAGGGCGGCTGCGGCGCTCGCGGGACTGCTGCTCGCCGGATCGGCGGCGGCCCAGCAGCGGCTGCTGACCATCGACGAGATCTACCACCCCGACCGGCGCGTCGACTTCGGCGGCGACGTCCCCGCCGGGCTCGCCTGGATCAGCGATACGCACTACGTGCAGGTCGAGCGCGGCGCGGGCGGCGCCGCGAACCTGCAGGCGGTGGACGCGGCCACCGGCGCCGCCGCGCCGCTGCTGGACGCCGCCGCCCTCGAACGGGCCCTCGCCGGCCTGCCCGGGATGAGCGCGGGCGCGGCGCGGCGCGCGGTGCGGGATCCCCGGTTCACGTGGAACGGCGACTACACGGCCGCGGTCATGCGCATTTCCAACGACCTGTACTACGTCGATCGGCGGAGCGCCGACGATCCGCGGGTGCGGCGGCTGACGCGCGGCCCGGCCGCGGAGTCGATGCCCGCGTTCAGCCCCGACGGCCGGATGGTGGCCTTCGTCCGCGGCCACGACCTCGCCGTCGTCGACGTCGACACCGGCCGCGAGTGGGCCCTCACCGAGGGCGGCGAAGGCGGCCGGCTGCTGAACGGCGAGCTCGACTGGGTGTACCAGGAGGAGATCTACGGCCGGGGCAACTTCAAGGGCTTCTGGTGGAGCCCGGACTCGTCGCGGATCGCTTATTTGGAAACCGACGAGAGCCCCGTCGAGGCGTTCACGGTGGTCGACCACCTGCCCTACCGGCTCCGTCTGGAGCAGACCCGCTACCCCAAGGCCGGCGACCGGAACCCCCTCGTCCGCCTCGGCGTCGTCCCCGCGGCCGGCGGCGACACGGTGTGGGCCGACCTCGATCGCTACACCCCGACCGACATGCTGCTGGTCTCGGTGGGATGGACGCCCGGCGGCGAGGTCGTCTTCCAGGTGCAGAACCGCGAGCAGACCTGGCTCGACCTGAACCGCGCCGACCCCGCCACCGGCGCCGCGACCCGGCTCTTCCGGGAGACGAGCCCGGCCTGGGTCGCCGTCCACGGCGCCCCCCTGTGGCTGGAGGACGGGACGTTCCTCTGGCTCAGCGAGCGGACCGGGTGGAAGCACCTGTACCACTACGCGGCCGACGGCGCCCTCGTCCGTCAGGTCACCGACGGCGAGTGGGAGCTCCGCACCCTGCACGGCGTCGACGAGGAAGCGGGGCGGGCGTACTTCTCCGGCACCCGGCGCAGCCCCATCGGCAGCGACGTCTACCGCGTCGACCTCGACGGCGGGAACCTGACCCGGCTGTCCGATCGCCCCGGCGCCCACGCCGCCCGCTTCAGCCCCGGCTTCACGTGGTACCTCGACACCTGGAGCGACGTCGAGACGCCGCCCCAGGTGCGCCTGCGCACGGCCGACGGCGCCGAGGTCCGGGTGGTCGCCGGGAACCGCGTCCGCGCCCTGGACGACTACCGGCTGTCGAGCCCCGAGTTCCTCCAGGTCGCCGCGCGGGACGGGTTCGTCATGGAGGCGATGCTCATCCGCCCCCCCGACTTCGACCCTGCGCACCGCTACCCGGTGTTCCAGCACACCTACGGCGGCCCGCACGCGCAGCAGGTCCGCAACCGCTGGGGCGGCAGCGCGGGCATGTTCCACCAGCTCCTCGCCCAGCGCGGCATCGTGGTCTGGGTCATGGACAACCGCACCGCGAGCGGAAAGGGCGCGGTGTCGGCCTGGCCGGTGTACCAGCAGTTCGGCAGGCAGGAGCTCGCGGACATCGAGGACGGCGTGGCGTGGCTGCGGGAGCAGCCGTGGGTCGACGCGGACCGCATCGGCATCGAAGGCTGGAGCTACGGCGGCTTCATGACCAGCTACGCGCTGACCCACAGCGAGAGCTTCGCCATGGGCATCGCCGGGGGCACCGTCACCGACTGGCGCGACTACGACACCATCTACACCGAGCGCTACATGCGCACGCCGCAGAACAACCCCGACGGCTACCGGGAGAGCTCGCCCCGCTTCAACGCCGCCGACCTCCACGGCGCCCTGCTGCTCGTCCACGGCACCATGGACGACAACGTCCACCTGCAGAACACCCTGCAGTTCGCCTACGAGCTGCAGAAGGCCGGGAAGCGGTTCGACCTGATGCTCTACCCGCGCTCGCGGCACGGCATCACCGACCCCCACCTGAACACCCACCTGCGCCGCACGATGCTCGACTTCATCCTCGAGCACCTGCGGCCCGACCGCGGCCTGTCCGCCGCCCCGGGATCGTGACGCGGGCGCCGGCGGCGCCGGCGGGCCGGGAGCCGGGCGCCGCTCCGGTCGGGATTGTCCGGCCGCCGGCCGCTGGCCCCGTTGACGGTCCGGCCGCGCATCGCGAGGGAGGTATGGGGCATGGCTGAGCCGATGGCTGCCGCCGGCCCGCTGGCGGCGGACCGGGAACCGGAAGCACCCGAGTTTCCCGGCTGCCGGCCGGTGCGCATGACGCGCAAGGAGATCGACGAGCGCGAACACCGTTTCGAGTACTGGGACGCCGACACCCGGATCGCGATGGTGTGCGAACCCGTCAGCTACTACCACGAGCGGCCGGCGCATCGCCTGGCCGTCCTGGCCGGACTGATCGCCGCCGCGCGGGGCGCGCCGATCGAGGCGGTGGGGCACACCGACCTGCTGGTGCGCAATGCCCGTGGCGAGCGGCAGCGCATCATGCAGGCCGACCAGATCCTGTTCCTGCGCCCGGCGCAGACGCGGCCGCGGGGCGACGCGATCGAGGTGGGCGCCGACGCGCTGCCGGACGTGGTGCTGGAAGTGGACGACACCACCGACGTGCGCCGCGGCAAGTTGGGGCTGTACGATTCGTGGGGTTTCCCCGAAGTGTGGGTGGAGGTGCCGGATCGGCCCGCGCCGAGCCGGCCGCGCTCGCTCCGTCCCGGCTTGACGGTCCACGTCCGCCAGCGCGGGAGTCTGCGGCCGTCGCCGGCGAGTTCCGCTTTCCCGGGCTGGACCGCGCAGGAGGTTCACCGGGCGCTGAACGAGCCGGAGTTGTCCGAGGCCACGGCGGAAGTTCTGCATCGCGTGGGGCGGGCGCTGGGCGCCGCGGAAGGCACGGGACCTGACCGCGACCCGTACTTGCGGCGCCTGCGCCGGGACAGCCGCGCGGCCGGACGAGCCGAGGCGCAACGCGCAAGCGCGCTGCAGGTGCTGGAGTCGCGCGGCGTGGCCGTGTCGGCGTCCCTGTCCGACCGGTTGGCGGCGCTGCCGGAAGCCGCCGATCATTTGGTGGCCGCGGCATTGGAGTGCCGGGACGAGGCGGACTTCCTGCGCCGCGTATCGGCCCGGCGCCGCCGGTAATCGCCGGCGCACGTCGTCGGCGGAAGTTGGCGTTCTTGCGTGGCCGCCGCCGCGCGATCCGAAACTCGTGATGTGCGAAGCGTCGTGAAGCGACCGGCATTCCAGCGTGGCAACCCGAAGGCGCGCAGGGTTCAGGCGCCGCCCGACGGCATCGACTTGCGGCAGGTGGCCGCGTCCTGCCGGTACGTCGGAAGCCCTTATCACAAGGACGCCCCCGGTTTCGCCGGCCGGCCGCACGGCCGCCGGCCCGGCGCCTCCTTGTGTCCCCGCCACCTGGTGAACCGTCACGATCTCGTCGAGGGGTGGCTCCGAGACGCCGTCAGATCCGGCCGCGTCGGGGCGTGGGACCACGGCTATCCGCGGTACGTCTGGCATCGCGAGGGCGACGTGGTGTTCGAAGCACGGCAGGGATCTCCAGGTTCGGGCGAGTACCACGGGTATCCCCTGGAGCCGTGGCAACAGGTCCGAGGTCTCGCATGAGCGTTCGTTTCCGGTTCGACTGGGTCGACGCGGGACCGTCGCCCGACCGGATCGCCCGGGCCACGATGGCCGCGCTCTCCATCAGCGTGGGGGACGTTGCGATCACGTCGGTACTCGACCGCGGGAACCGGCTCTACAGCGACACGGTCGTCGTGCCGCTGTTCGGCGTGGCCGAATGGTTGGTCGCCAACTGGTGGCACGTCTGGTACGAGATCGAAGACACCACCGAGCAACGGCCGGAGTTCGAGTCAAGACACGATCTGTCGTTCGCGGGCGACGGATTCGCGCTGCCGCGCCTGACCCTGGTCCCCGACGTCGGGCGCATGAAGTTGCAGTGGACGCCCTGCAAACCGCGCTACGCCCGGGTCGAGTTCATCGGCGAGGGGCGGGAGAACGTCGCCCGCGAAGAACTGGAAACCGAGCTCCGAAACCTCGTCGACGCCGTGATCGAACGCCTTCACGGCCGTTCCGATACGGTTCCGGCCGCTGACGAACTCGGCCGCGCCTGGAACGCGATCAACGGTCTCGATCCCGACGAGCTGGAGTTCAGCCGCGCGGCTGCGCTGCTCGGCATGGATCCCTTCGACGTACGCGACGAGGTTGCGGACCGGATCGTGACGTTCTGGGAGCACGCCCCCCCGTCCGTCCGCGAGGACGCGCTCGCGGGCGCGTCGGCGGACTCGTTGAACAGCGTCGCCGCGTGGCTGGAGGATTCTCTTGCGGCTCTCGCGACGAACGGAAAGGACGACGACTGGCCGGCGGTGCGCGACGCGCTGCCCCGCCTCGAGTCCGCCGAACCGTGGACACGAGGCTACGCGCTGGCCCGCGCCACCCGCGAACGGATACGCCGCACCGACGGGCCGATCGATCTGGTCGAGCCCGGGCCGCTGGCGATTCCCCGCCGCGAAACGCGGCCGCCGACGCGTCGCATTCACGGGCTCGTGGCGGCCGACGCACCGGCCTGCGTCACGGCGCCGCGGGGACGGACGGGCACGCGGTTCCTGATGGCGCGCGCCCTGGGCGACTATCTGGCCCGCGCCTCGCCCGGGCCGGGCCTGCTCAGTTCCCTGTCCACCGACCGTCAGGCGCAGTCCCGCGCGTTCGCCGCCGAGTTCCTCGCTCCCGCCGAAGCCCTGCGCGCGCGGCTCGCCGGCGATTCACCAGTGGAGCCGGAACGAACCGACGACCTCGCCCGCGAGTTCGACGTCTCCAGCGAAGTGATCCGCCGCCAGATCCGGAATCACGATCTGGCGAGGATCGTGGAATACTGACCGTGGGCGGTGCCGTCATGTGTCCCCGGCGCTTCGTGAACCGTCGCGATCTCGTCGAGGAGTGGCTCCGCGACGTGGTGAGATCAGGCCGTATCGGCGCGTGGGACGTCCTCGTGCTGTCCTGCGCCCGGACCACGGCTGTCCTGTTTACGTCCGACACCGCGAGAGCGAGGTCGGCTTTGAAGCGCGGCAAGGAGTGCCAGGCTCGAGTACACCACGAATATCCTCTGGAGGCGAGCACATGCCCGAGTTCGTACGCACGTTGGAAATCGATATCGAGAACTGTGTGGTGAACGCGCCGCACCGGTATGTCAAGGAGCCGGGGCTGACGCTCGTCGCTCGCCAACCCATCGTCGACCAGCTCCGTCCCGATTTGCTTGGCGTCGACGCGAAAGGACGTCTGGTCATCATCGAGATCAAGGCAACGCAGGCAACGGCGGCCGCGGTGTCACAAGGCGACGAGTACAGGAGAGTCCTTGACGCGAAGAGCATCCTCGATATCGTCCGGCTCATCGAAAGTTATTCGGGCCGTCACGGCGTCGAGCAGATCGCCGATTTCGCCTCGTGGTACAAAGCGCGATTCGGGCGACGGAAACTCGACTCACTACGTCCATTTCGTGTCAGGATAGTTTCGTTGGGCGTCGATTCCACTGCTCGACGGCGTCTGAAGCAGTTGAGGATGACGGGAATCGACATCAGGCACGCGGACATCGGTGGCATCGAGCTAGTGTCGCCGGTGGAGAACAAGAGGTTGCGCAGGCCGCGACTCAATACGAGAGGCAGCCGGGACCAGCAGCTAAGTGAGAACCACGCCTACTACGAGTGCGGTGATCTGTTTCAGCGCGTGTACAGTGATATCGACCGCTGCATGTCGCGTGCCAACGCCAGGAAATACCCAGTCGGCATCTGGTGGGGGCCGCCGGCGCCCCCGGTGATCGGCGTCGACGTCTTCCGCGAAGGGATTGGCGCAGTCGGTGTACTCGTCTTCAAACGTTCCGTCTCCGCGGCTGTTCGCCGCGATATCGATCGCCTTTGTAAACACCTTGTCTGGGTCGGCGATACCTACACGACCGACAAGACGATCGATACGGTCCTGGTCGTTCACTCCGCAAGGGAGTGGCGGTCGCACCGTGATTCGGTACTCCGAATCGCCCGGGAAATCGATGCTCGGATCGGCGGCGGGGTCTGAACCCGCCGACTTCTATCGGTTTCACGGCCGTGACGTACTGACGACAGATAACCGGGTGGGCGATTATGTGGAAAGAGGACGTGGCGCACTTTACTGGTCGGAAAACGAGCAACGAGGCCCCAGTCCTCTGGAGTTGGTAAGGAAGGCGGTTCACGGGTATCCATCTCTTTTTGGTTCTGCGTCGGTGAAGCTCGGCAAATTGAACAGGCGATCTATAGGCGAAATCGTGGACCGCGTGCCGATGGAGTGGATGTCTTTATCGGCCAGAAGATTCTCGATGGCGTTGATGATCTACAATCTTGAACAATTGCAGGAGCTTTTCCGATGAGCGAGAGAACGTTGTTTCTGGCTTGGCAGGACAAGCGAAGGACGCGCCAATGGTTTCCCATCGGCCGGCTGGATGCGGACGTCGCAGATTCCTTCTACCGTTTTCGCTATACGGGCGGAGCCAAGGAGGCGCAAGAAAACGTGGGCTTTCAGCCGTTGTGGGATTTTCCCGACTTGAGGAAAGACTATAGATCTCCAGAGCTCTTTCCGCTGTTCAGGAATCGGGTCATCGCCCCGGGACGGCCGGATCGTACGGACTATCTGAGTAACCTTGACCTGTCGGAAGACGCGGACCCTATCGAAATTCTATCCGTGAACGGCGGCTCGCGGATGACGGACAACCATGAAGTCTTCCCGAGACTCGCGAAGCTCGAGGATGGCAGCTTTCGATGCCGGTTTTTCCTCCACGGCTGGCGGCATGCGAACGACGAGGCGCAGAGGCGGCGTGAAAATCTGAAGGCGGACGAGAAGCTCTGCGTTTCCATGGAACTGACCAATCCGATCACCGGCCTTGCAGTCCAGATCCAGACGGAGGACTATCACATGATCGGTTGGACGCCGCGCTACCTGATCCGTGATCTGGTCAAGGCGATGGCTTGTTCGCCTGGCCGTTGCAGCGCACGAGTAGTGAGGGTCAACCCGGTTCCCCGACCATCGAGGTGGCGCGTCTTGATCGAGTTGAGCGGCCACTGGCCGGAAGATTACGAACCGATGTCGTCGCCCGAGTTTCAGCCATTGTCTCCTGCCGCCGAGTGAGAAGCGGGCGCGGCCGGGGACGGCCGCCGGAGGATCCGGCCTCGGGGTTCGCTGTCACGCGTCGCCGGCGGCGCCCGCGTCCGACCACTTCTGGAACGCGCGCTTCATCTGGCGGACGGCCTGCAACAGCCGTTGGCGGTTCTCGATCAGCGCCAGGCGCACGTAGCCTTCGCCCTCGGGGCCGAAGCCCCGTCCCGGCGACACCGCGACCTCGGCGTCGTCCATCAGGCGGCGCGCGAACTCCATCGAGCCGAGGGCGCGGAAGCGCTCGGGAAGCGGCGCCCACACGAACATGCCGGCGCGCGGCGCGTCGAGGTCGGCCCAGCCGATGCGCCGCAGCCCGCCCACCAGCGTGTCGCGCCGCTCCTGGTACCGGGCCGCCTGCTCGTCGGCGAACCGGTCGCATTCGCGCAGCCCGATGATCGACGCGATCTGGATCGCCTGGAAGATGCCGTAGTCGTAGTACCCCTTGATCGCGCCGAGGGCGCGGATGATGGTCGGGTTGCCGGCGCAGTAGCCGATGCGCCATCCCGCCATGTTGAACGTTTTCGACATGGTGGTGAACTCGACCCCGATCTCCATCGCGCCGGGAGTCGCGAGAAAGCTCGGGGCCCGGTAGTCGTCGAAGCAGACCTGGCCGTAGGCGAAGTCGTGCACCACGATCAGTTCGTGGCGGCGCGCGATGGCCACGACTTCACGGAAGAAATCGGGCGCCACGCAGTGCGCGGTGGGGTTGTGCGGGTAGTTGAGGAAGAGGACCTTGGGACGCGGCGACAACTGGCTCGATATCTCGGCGACCCGCTTCAGGAACACCTCGTCGTCGGCGACCGGCACCCCGAGATAGCTGCCGCCGGCGAGCACCACGGCGTAGGCGTGGATGGGGAAGGACGGCGCGGGCACGAGCGCGGTGTCGCCCGGCCCCAGCAGGGCGAGGCAGAGATGGCTGAACCCTTCCTTCGAGCCGATGGTGGCGATGACCTCCTTCTCGGGGTCGAGAGCGACCCCCCAGTGCTTGCGGTAGTACTTCGACACTTCTCGGCGCAGGTTGTAGAGACCGGCCGCGGCCGAGTAGCGGTGGTTCCGCGGGTCGTTGACCACTTCGCAGAGCTTGTCGACGATCGGCCCCGGGGTGGCGTCGGTGGGGTTGCCCATCGCCATGTCGATGACGTCGATGCCGGCGCGGCGCTTGCCGGCGAGCAGCGCGTTGATGCTCCCGAACAGGTAGGGAGGCAGGCGCGACATGCGCTGGCTGAGATCGATGAAGCCGTTCCGGTCGTGGGTCATGGGTTCGCCGCCGGGACTGCCGGTCCGGTCACCGGGGCGGCCGCCCCGGAACGTCGTCGTCATGCCCGCCGTGTCGCCGCCGCCGCCGCCGGTCCGGTCACCGGGGGCCGCCGCCTTCGCCGGGCGGCGGGTCGGTGTTCTCGGACACGAGGACGTCGAACCGCCGGTAGTTCCGGTATCGCGCAGTGCCCACGACGCGCCGGCCGCCGTCCTCCGAGACGCTGTCGCGCATCTCGACCGGGACCCAGACGTCCAGCCGCGGCTCGAGGCCGAACGTCACGCGGGCGGCGGCCTCGGTCGCCGGCCGCTCGCCGCGGACCGCCGGGTGGTCGAGCGCGAACTCCGTCTCGATGACGCGGCCCGACCCGGGGTCGAGACAGAAACGGCCGCGGGCGGGCAGGCTGATGCCCTGGAAGCCGCGCGCCATCGTGGGGTACACGACCTCCTCGAAGCGCACGTCCCACCCCGCGGCGGCCCCGGCGCAGCCCGCGCGCCCCGTGCGCGCCCGTTCGAAGCGGAACCGATCGACGTTGGCCGGGTGGAGGAAGAGCAGTGCGTAGGTGGGCACGTTGAACGTGCGATTCATGGCGCCCAGGTTGTACCGGGCGCTCTCGGCGCTGATGCGGCGGGCCCGGGCGACGGCGTCCGCGCCGCCGTCGGCGAACAGCGACGCCAGCCGGTCTCCCCGTTCCTGCAGCCGCCGGCCGTTGAGCTCGACGACGTCGCGGAAACCGACCCACCGGCCGCCCTCGTCCGCCCGCATCAGCAGGAACTCGGATACGAGCCGCGAGTGGGACGGCATGGAGCCGGCGTCCCGGTAGTAGGTCTGCCGGTAGTCCTCCTCCATCACCACGTTCGACAGGTGGTCGACGTACTCGGCCACGTAGGCGGCGGCCCGGCCGATGACGTCGTCGAGCCGGGGTCTCTCCTCCTGCGCCTCCGCCGGCGCCGCGGACAGGGCGACGGCCACCGCCGCCGGCAGGCCGGCCCGGAACCGCGCCCGCGGCCGGCGTGCGCCGCCCGGGGGGCGCACGCCGCCCGGGGGGCGCACGCCGGCGTCCCCGCGCCCGGCCGGGGCGCCCGGAGGCGCACCGCGGGGCGGCGTTCCGTGGAGCCCGCGGTTCGGGGCCTTCACCGCGCCGCCTCCGCGAAGCTCCGGCCCTGCCGGGCAAGGCGTTCGAGGAGCGGCGCGGGCTTCAGCCATTCGCCGTGCTCGTCGTAGAGCCGGCTCATGGTGTCGTAAATGGTCTTCAGCCCCACGAGGCCGGCCCAGAACAGGGGTCCGCCGCGGTAGCGCGGGAAGCCGTAGCCGCGCATCCAGATGACGTCGACGTCGCTCGCGCGCAGGGCGATGCCCTCGTCGAGGATCTTCGCGCCCTCGTTGACGAGCGGATAGAAGAGGCGCGGGACGATCTCGTCGTCGCGGACCTCGCGCCGGGCGATGCCGAGCTCGACCGAGACGCCGACGATGAGCTCGTCGATGACCGGATCCGGGATGGGGACGCGGCTGCCCGCTTCGTAGCGGTACCAGCCGGCGCCGGTCTTCTGCCCGTAGCGCCCCATCTCGCAGATGCGGTCGGCGATCGGCGAATAGCGCAGGTGGGCGGGCCGGGCCGCGGCCTGCGCCTTGCGGACGCGCCAGCTCACGTCGAGCCCGGTGAGGTCGCCCATCCGGTACGGGCCCATGGGCATGCCGAAGTCGTGGACGACGCGGTCGATCTGCGGCGGCAGCGCGCCCTCCTCCAGCAGGAAGTCGGCCTGGCGGCGGTAGGCGTAGAGCATCCGGTTGCCGACGAAGCCGTCGCACACGCCGACCAGCACGCCCACTTTGCCGAGGGTCTTCGACAGCTTCATGACGGTGGCGACGGTCTCCGGCGAGGTCCGGGCGCCGCGCACGTTCTCCACCAGGGTCATGACGTGCGCGGGGCTGAAGAAGTGCGTGCCGACGACCCGCTCCGGCCGCGACGTCGCGGCGGCGACGGCGTCGACGTCGAGGGTCGAGGTGTTGGTGGCGAGAATCGCGTCCGGCCTGCACACCCGGTCGAGCCGGGCGAAGACCTCCATCTTCAGGGGCATCTCTTCGAACACCGCCTCGATCACGACGTCCGCCCCGGCCAGATCGGCGTAGTCCAGGGTGGGGGTGATGCGCGCGAGCCGCGCGTCCATCTCCGCCCGCGGCAGCCGGCCTTTCCCGACGGTCGCGGCGTAGTTCCCGCGGACGGCCGCGAGGCCGCGGTCGAGCGCGTCCTGCGACGATTCGAGGACCGTGACCGGCAGCCCCGCGTTGGCGAGGCACATGGCGATGCCCCCGCCCATCGTGCCGCAGCCGACGACCGCGGCCGAGGCTATCGGCCGCACCGGGGTGTCCTTCGGCACGTCGGGGACCTTCGCGACCTCGCGCTCGGCGAAGAAGGCGTGCCGCTGGGCCGCCGACTGCTCCGACTCGCGGAGGCGGTGGAACGCCGCCCGCTCGTTCTTCAGCGCCTCGGCGTACGGCATCGTCAGCGCGGTCTCCACGCAGTCGACGCACGCCCAGGGGGCGTCGAAGCCGCGGGCGCGCTTCGCCATCTTCTTGCGGAACGTCTCGAAGATCTCCGGCCGCCCGCGCGCCGCCTCCAGATGCTCCTCCAGCCGGGACGCGCGCCGCAGCGGCGCGCCGCCGGCCGCGAGGCCCCGCGCCCGCGCCACCGCCTCCTCCTCCAGGTCTCCTTCCACGCACTCGTCGGCGAAGCCGAGGGCCACCGCCTTCTCCACCGGGTGGAGCTTCCCCCCGACGATCACGTCCAGCGCCGCCTCGACGCCGATGAGCCGCGGCAGACGCTGCGTGCCGCCCGCGCCGGGGAGGATGCCCAGCGTCACCTCGGGGAGGCCCAGCCGGGTTCCGGGCGCGGCGAGCCGCACGTGGCACGCCAGGGCCAGCTCCATGCCGCCCCCCGCGGCGACCCCGTGGATGGCCGCGACCACCGGCTTCGGCGACGCCTCGATCTCGTCCAGGATCGCGGGCAGCGACGCGGCCCCCGGCGGCGGCGGCGCGCTGAATTCGCGGATGTCCGCCCCCCCGCAGAACATCCGGCCCGCCCCCGCGACGACGATTGCGGCGACCGCGTCGTCGGCGAGCGCCTCGGCGATGCGCTCGCCGAGGGCCGCGCGCATGGCGAAGCTCAGGCCGTTGACGGGGGGATTGGTCAGCCGCAGCAGCGCGACGTCGCCGCGGCGCTCGAGGGCGATGGAACCGGGCATGCGCAGTCCTCCGGGCCGGCGCCCGCCGCCGGCCGATGCGTGGAGCGGGCCGGGAGCCCGCGGCGGACCGCCGCGGCGCCTTTCATTTTAACCGCCGGGCGTCAGTCCAGCCGGGCCGGCTCCGCCGGGCCGCCGGCGCTGCCCGGGGCGACGAGCGTGCCCCCGCGCCCGGATACCGCGCCGTCCCGGTCATGCGGCCCGCCCCGCGGCGGGGCGCTGCAGGGCGTCGATGCGCTGCAGCACCGGCGGGTGCGAGTAGTGCAGGAAGACGTCGAGGGGGTGGGGGGTCAGGTTGGAGAGGTTGTCGGCGGACAGCTTCTTCAGGGCGCTGACGAGCGGCGCCCCGCTGCCGGTGGTCTCGGCCGCGAAGCGGTCGGCCTCGAACTCGTTCTTCCGCGAGAAGAGGTGGACGACGATCGACAGGACCAGCTCGACCGGGGTGAAGAGCAGGCTGAAGAAGACGAGCCCGGCGTAGACCGACGTCTCGCTGACGTAGAACGCCGCGAACAGGCCCTCCTGCCCGAGGAAGAGCGAAAGGACCCACAGCATCGCCCCGAGGTGGCCGATGGACAGCGCCATCCCCTGCCAGACGTGCCGCTTCTTGTAGTGGCCGATCTCGTGCGCGACCACCGCGACGAGCTCGGGCACCGTGTACTGGTCGACGAGGGTGTCGAAGAGGCCGATGCGCTTGTGCTTGCCGAAGCCGGTGAAGAAGGCGTTCGCCTTCGACGACCGGCGCGAGCCGTCGACCACGAAGATGCCCCGCAGGGGGAAGCGGGCGGAGCGGGCGCAGGCCAGGATGGCGTCGTGGAGGGCGCCGCCGTCGAGCGGGGTGAAGGTGTTGAACAGCGGCATGATCCACGTCGGGGCGATGAACTGCACGGCCAGCACGAACGCGGTCGCCGCGATCCAGCACCAGAGCCACGCCAGCGGCCCCGCCCACTCGAAGAACGCGAGGACCACGGCCAGCAGCAGTCCCCCGAGCACGATGGTGAGCGCCGCGCCCTTCGCCGCGTCGGCCGCGAAGGTCCCCGGGGTGGTGCGGTTGAAGCCGTAGCGCGCCTCGATGACGAAGGTCGACCACGCCCGGAACGGGAGCCCGAGCAGGGTCGCGGCGAGGGCGAGGAACCCGACGTAGGCCAGTCCGGTGGTCACCGGACCCTGGCCGAGCCCGCGGACCACGCCGTCCAGCCACGCGAACCCGCCCGCGAACCAGAACGCGAGCGTCACCGCGAGGTCGAACGCCCCGCGGACGAGGCCGAAGCGGGTGCGCGTCGCGGTGTAGCGCCGGGCCCGCGCGTACTTGTCGTCGTCGAAGACGCCGGCGAACTCGGCGGGGACGGCCGGGCTGAACGAACGGGCGCTGAGCAGTCCGGAGACCGCGCCGAGCAGGTACTCGCCGACGAGGGCGACCAGGATGACGAGGGCGAAGGTGTTCATGGCTCCAGGGGGAATCTCGTCGAAGGGCGTCGTTCCATTGTCGCCGACCGGCGCGGGCCGGGATGCGGCGCGCCCCGCCGTTTCGGCGCGCCCCGCCGTTCGGCGCCCCGCCGCCGCCGCGTCAGCCCGACACGATCTTCTCGACGGTCTTCATGAAGTCGGCGTCGATGGCGAGCCGGTCGTCGGCGAGGTCCCACAGCTCTTCCGCGTAGGTGAGCTGCGGGCCGTGCACCAGCCACACCAGCACCCCCTCCTGCTGCGCGGCCTCGACCGCGGGCAGGAGGTCGCCGTCGCCGGAGATGACCGCGGCATGGTTGATCTGCCGCTTGGCCGCGAGGCTCGCGATGTCGAGGCCGACCATCAGGTCGACCCGCTTCTGCTGGAAGATCGGCTTCCCCTGGGCGTCGATGCCGCGGTGCATCAGACGGCCCTCGCGCACCTTGTAGCGCGGGAGGCGCTGCAGCGCGAAGAAGAAGCGTTTCTTGCTGCTGAACCGCCGCTCCTCGTCCTCGGTCGGGACGCTGCTCTGATACGGCAGGCAGTCGTAGAAGTAGGTGCGCAACAGGTCGAGCGGCTCGTTGGTGCGCTCGCAGATGGTGTTCTGGACCTTGTTGCTCAGCTTGCCGAAGTCCACCCACGTGCGGAAGTGGTGTTCCGCGAGATAGGAGAGATAGCCGCCGTCGATGAATATCGCCAGTTTTGCCAATGGACACGTCCGATGAATGGAGGTCGAAACGATGCGGGCGGCCGGGTGGGCCAGCCCGCCCCCGGGGGGCGCGCGGCCGGCCCCGCTCCGGCGCCGCGCAACCCTGCATACGGCATGATAACGGTTTCCGCTTACCGGCTTCTCGCGCGTCGGCGCGAGCCGGCGGTGCCGCGGCCGGGTTCGCACCGGCGGCCGCGGCCGGGGTCAGCCTCCGGCCTGCTCGATCAGCCAGTACGTGAACCAGCTCCGGATGCGTTCGAGCCGGTCGACGAGCAGCCAGGGCTCGCCCGTGCGCGAAAGGCCGTGGCTCGACCGGGGATAGCGGACCAGCTCGGTCGGGACCCCGCGTTTCTTCAGGGCCATGAACCACTTCTCGCCGTCGCCGATCGGCGTGCGGTAGTCGTTCTCCCCGTGGATGACGAGGGTGGGGGCGGTGACCCGCTCGACGTAGGCGATCGGCGACAGCCGGCGGTACAGCTCGCGCTGCTCCCACGGTGCGCCGCCGAACCCGAATTCGAGGAGGCCCTGGGCGTCGGACGAGCCGTACAGGCTCGTCCAGTCGGCGATCGACCGGCTGGTGACGGCGGCCGCGAACCGGTCCGTGGTCGCCGTGAGCCAGTTGGTCATGAACCCGCCGTAGCTGCCCCCGGACACCCCGATGCGGCGGCGGTCGACGTCGGGATACGCGGCGAGGGCGACGTCGACGCCGGCCAGGAGGTCTCCGGCCTCGGTCTCGCCCCATCCTCCGGTGATCGAGTACGTGAAGTCGTGGCCGTACCCGGTGGACCCGCGCGGGTTGGCGTAGAGCACGAAGAACCCCGCGTTCGAGAGGATGTGGAACGTCCGGTGGAAGGCGTTCCCCCAGGCGCCGTGCGGTCCCCCGTGGACGTCGAGGACCATCGGGTACGACCGGCCCGGCTCGTAGCCGACCGGCGGCATCAGCCAGCCTTCCACCTCGACTCCGCCGTCCGTCCGCCAGCGCATCGCCTCGACCGGCTGCAGGCTGAGGGGGGCCAGCCACGCGTCGTTGAACGAGGTCACCCGGCGCTGCCGGCTGCCGTCCGAGGTGTTGACGAAGACCTCGGCCGGCGCCGTCGGATGGGTCACCGTATAGGCCATGAACACCCCGTCGCGGGTCGTCGTCACCGACCCGATCTGCCGCTCGCCGCTCGTGACCTGCCGGATCAGGTCGCCGGTCTCGGTCACCTCGAAGAGATGCCGGTTGCCGCGGACCCCCGCCAGGAACCGGACCGCGTCTCCCCGCGGGGTCCAGAAGGGGGCGCCCGGCCGCATGTCCCAGTCGCGGGTCAGGTTGCGGGGGATGCCGCGCAGCGCGCCGTCGTCGGGGTCGACGTCGACCACCCGGATGTCCGTCGGCTCGCCCCGCCCGCGGCGGTGGAGGAACGCGAGCCGCCGCCCGTCGGGCGAGAGGGCCGGAGAGGTCTCGCGGCCCGGGTCCGCCGTGAGCTTCCGGGGCTCGCCCTCGGCGCGGTCCACCACGAAGATGTCGCTGGCCGGGTCGGCGCGGCCGTCGTCGTCCTGCCGCTCGTCGCCGGTGAAATAGATGCGCTCGCCGTCGGCGGACCACACCGGGTCCCGCACGTCGAAGTCCGTGTCGGTCCGCTGCGCCGGCTCGCCGCCCGCCGCCGGCGCCACGAAGAGCTGCCGCCGGGGCCGGGCCGACGGATGCGGCAGCAGGGTCGGAACGCCGTCGCGCTTGTACCGCGCGGTGGTGACGACCCGGCCGTCGAAGCGGTCGGGGTCGAGGGTGCGGGTGACCGCGTCGGGCGACACCCGGCCGGCGCGCTCCCGCGCCGCGTCCGGGCCGGGGGCCGGGGGCGCGGTGTACGCGATCCACTGCCCGTCGGGCGACCACACCGGGGCGCCGCGGACCCCGGCGATGCGGTGGGCCTCGCCGCCGGGGAACGCGACCCGCGCGAACCACGTCGCGTCCGCGCCGTCCTCGCCGCGCGGCGACTGGAAGCCCAGTGTCCGGCCGTCGGGCGACCAGCGCGGCCCGCTCGCCTCGCGCGTCGGATCGGTGAACCGGAAGGGCTGGCCCTCGGGGCGGCCGTTGCGGAGCTCCTGCATCCAGATCTCGCGGTGCCGGCGGTTCTCCGCCTCGACGACGGTGGTGACGGTGAACGCCACGAGGCCGCCGTCGGGGGAGATGGCCGCCTCGCCGACGCCGACCTCCGCGTAGTAGTCGGCCGGCAGCAGGCCCCGCGTCTGCGCCGCGGCCGGACCGCCGCCGGCGGCGCAGAGCAGGGCGAGCGGCAGCGCGAGGCGCCACCCCGCGAGGCGCCGGGAGCGCGGCTTCCCGCAACGCGGCGCCGCGCGCGGGGCGGGAGGGTCGGGGGTCCGGACGACGGGTCGATCAGGCATGGTCTCCTCGCGCGGGGCGCTACCGTCCTCCGCCGGCGTTCTCCTCGGCCCGCGAGCCGGCCATCATGTTCGTCATGCCGTAGTTGCCTTCGTGGCACGCGAACTCGAACATCGGGCCGTCCGACCGCGCGTAGGGCAGGGCGCCCGACCACGGCCGCGTCCAGGTCCCGGGGTCGTCGACGGTGAACTCGTAGTGCAGGGTGTCGGGGCCGGTCCGCGTGAAGCGCTCGGTCACCCGCGCCGTCTCGCTGAGGTCGCCGCGCGACAGCGAGTGCTCGGGCCGGGCCCACCGCCGGATGAACGGCTGGCGCAGGTTCGTGGTCTCGACCACCAGGGTGTCGCCGTCCCACCGGCCGCGCGAGCTGCCCGCGAACTGCCGGACGCCGGCCGGCAGGTGCGGGCGGCCGTCGAGGAAGACGACCCGCAGGTCGTGGATGTGCTCCTGCAGGACCACCACCGCGTCGGGGGTCTGCAGGAAGTGGTAGTTGTTGTTGTAGCCGGTCGGTATCGACGGGATGCCGCGGTACCACAGGCAGCGCTCGCTCAGGCCCATCTGCTCGGGACCGTCCGCGGGCGCGCGGCCGTCGCGGACGTCGGCGACGCGGACCGACTCGGGGGAGGTGATGCGGGCCAGCGCCTCGGAGGTCAGGGGCGGAAGCCGTCCGTCCGCCGGGTCCGTGATCAGCGACGTGCGCGCGGTCCCCACCACCGACGTGCTCTGCTCGGTCCAGAAGCTGTTGTAGGCCCCGACGGCGCCGCCCGCCGGCAGCGGCTCGGTCCTCACCGCGCTCGGCGCGTTCTGCCGGTCCACGCGCTCCCGGGCCTGCCGCTCGAGCGCGGCCACTTCCTCGGGGCTCAGGAACGCCTGGCCGGCGCGGTCCGCGGGGCGCTCGAGCGGGGTGATGGTGGCGTTGTTCCAGATGCCCTGCAGGTCGGGATGGCCCCACGGCGTCCGCGGCGGCGCGCCTTCCTGGGCCGCCGCGGGGGGCGCGGCGAGCAGCGCCGCCGCGAGCACGGTTCCCGGCAAGGTGAACGGTCGTCGGCTCATCTTCGCAGCCCTCCTTGGCCGTCCGGGTCCCGCCGGACGGACCGACGATCAGAATACACCCCGGCGGGCGGAGGCGGGCCGGCGCGGCGCGCCGACCGCTGCGAGAGGCTGACGATCGGCGGCGAAGAAGATGGCGGGCGGAGCGTCGACGACGCACCCCGCCGACCGGCCGCGGACGGCCGCCGCCCGCACGGGCCGGTTCGACCCGACGGAGAGATATCGACGACTCGCCGGCGGCCGTATGCTGTCTTGACAGCATTATCGCGAACACATCATGATGCTTCCGTGAGAACCACCGTCACCCTGGACGCCGATACGGAACGGCTGCTGCACGAGGCGATGCGCGAGCGCAACATCAGCTTCAAGGCGGCGATCAACGATGCGGTTCGGCGCGGCCTCGGCCGGCGGGGCTCTTCCGGAACCGGACGCTTCACGGTCACGGCGAAACCGATGCATCTGCGGGCGGGCATCGACCCGGTGCGGATGCACGATCTCGATGCCGCTCTGGAAGTGGACACGTTCGGAGCGCTGACGGCGGGTCTCGACCGGGAGCGGCGGACGCCGTGATCGTCCCGGACGCGAATCTCCTGCTGTACGCCTGCGATTCATCGAGCCCCTTCCATCGCATCGCCGCCGAATGGTGGGCGGAGCGCCTGAACGGGAGCGAGATGATCGGAATGCCTTCGGCCGTCGTGCTCGCGTTCGTTCGAGTGAGCACGAACGGGTCCGCTTTCGCCAATCCACTCACGACGACCGAAGCCGCGGCGGAGGTTCGCCGCTGGCTCGATCGGCCGGTGGTGACCATCATCGACGCGGACGGCCCCGACCTGGATCAGGCGCTCTCGCTCATGGACCGCGCCGGCGCCAGCGGCGGACTGGTGACCGACGCCTTGATCGCGGCGCTCGGGATCCGGCGCCGCGCGGTCGTCCATACCGCCGACGCCGACTTCGCCCGTTTTCCGCCCGTGCGGTGGTACAACCCGATTACCGGACAGTGGGGCTGAACGCGGCCCCCGACGGGTCGCCGCGGACGACGTCGGCGCGCGCGGTCTCGCCCCTGTCCGGGTCGCGTACCGCCAGCACGACCTGCGCCTCCCCTGCGCGCCGGCACGCGGGCGGTTTCGATGCCGCCGGTGCGGTGGTACGACCCGATTACCGGACGGTGGGGCTGAACGCGGCCCCCGACGGGTCGCCGCGGACGACGTCGGCGCGCGGTCCGCCCCTGTCCGGGGTCACGACGGCGACGCCCGCCCCGCCTGCGCCGGGACGTCACGTTCAAGTCGGACCGGCCGGGGCTTGCTCTCGGCCCCCGACGCTGCGATCATGGGTGGATGCCGACCGCTTTCCGACGCGCGGCGGCCGGGGCCGCGCTCGTCCTGGCCGCCGGGACGGGGCTGGCCGCGGTGGTCGCCGCGAGCACGCAGCCGATACGGGCGCGCCGGGCGATGGTCGTCTCGCAGGACGCGATCGCGTCGGCGGTCGGGGCCGACGTGATGCGCGAGGGCGGCAACGCCGTCGACGCCGCGGTCGCCGCCGCGTTCGCGCTCGCCGTCACCTGGCCCACCGCCGGCAACGTCGGCGGCGGCGGCTTCCTCGTATACCGCCCCGCCGAGGGCGAGCCCGCGGCCTACGACTTCCGGGAGACCGCGCCGGCCGCGTCGTCGCCCACGATGTTCCTGCGGGACGGCGGGTACGACCCGGTGCTGCACCACGCCTCGCACCTCGCGGTGGGGGTGCCGGGCACGGTGGCGGGGCTGCACCTCGCCTGGAGCGAGCACGGCGCCCGGCCCTGGCCGGCCCTGCTCGAACCGGCGGTGCGGCTGGCCCGCGAAGGCTTCGTGGTCTCCGATGCGCTCGCCCGGTCGCTGGCCGGGGTGCTGCCGCGGATGGCCGCGTATCCGGCGTCGGTCGCCCAGTTCTCGAAGGACGGGGAGCCGTACCGGGCGGGGGAGACGCTGCGCCAGCCCGACCTCGCCCGCACCCTCGAGCGCATCGCCGCCCGGGGGCCGGACGGCTTCTACCGGGGCGAGACCGCGGCCCTCGTCGAGCGCGAGATGCGGGCGGGCGGCGGCGTCATGACCCGCGGCGACCTCGCCGCCTACCGCGCCGTCCGCCGCGCCCCGCTCCGCGGCGCCTACCGCGGCTACGACGTGCTCTCCATGCCGCCCGCCAGCTCGGGGGGCGCGGCGATCGTCCAGATGCTCAACGTCCTGGAGCACGACGACCTGTCGGCGTCGGGGTTCGGGTCGGCCGCGACCGTCCACCTGATGATCGAGGCGATGCGGCGCGCCTACGCCGACCGCGCGCGCCACCTCGGCGACCCCGCGTTCAACCCGGCCATGCCCGTCGAGCGGCTCGTCTCGAAGGAGTACGCGGCGGCGCTGCGGCGGACCATCGACCCCGGCCGCGCGTCGGTGTCGTCGCCCGACAGCTTCGAGTGGCCGCGGGAGGGCGGCGAGACGACGCACCTGTCGGTGGTGGACGGCGCCCGCAACGCGGTGTCGCTGACCTACACCCTCGAGCAGGGTTACGGGTCGAAGATCACCGTGCCGGGGGCGGGGTTCCTGCTGAACAACGAGATGGGCGACTTCAACGCCGGCCCCGGCCTCACCACCGGCGACGGGCTGATCGGGACCGGGCCGAACCTCGCCGAGCCCGGCAAGCGCATGCTGTCGAGCATGTCGCCGACCATCGTCACGCGGGACGGGCGGCTCGTGCTGGTGACCGGGAGCCCGGGCGGCAGGACCATCATCAACACGGTGCTGCAGACCATCCTGAACGTCGTCGACTTCGGCATGAACGTGCAGGAGGCGGTGGACGCGCCCCGCATCCATCACCAGTGGCTGCCCGACGCGGTGCGGTACGAGCGGTGGGGGCTGTCGCCCGACACCCTCGCCCTGCTGCGCGGGCGGGGCCACACGATGGTCGAGACGCGGGCGCAGGGGGCGGTGTCGGCCATCTACTACGACGCCGGGAACGACGTGCTGGAGGGCGCCGAGGACCGCCGCCGCCCCAGCGCGGCGGTCGGTTTCTGACGCAAGGAGACGAGGATGGCGATTGCCGAAGCGTTGCTGCCGGAGTTCGACCAGGAGGCGGCGGGCGTGCGCCGTACGCTGGAGCGGGTGCCCGCCGACAAGTTCGACTGGCGGCCGCACGAGAAGTCGGGGACCATGATCTGGCTCGCCGGGCACCTGGCGAACCTGCCGTCGTGGGCCGTGCTGACCATCGAGCAGGACACGCTGGACCTCGAGCCGGGGGGCAGGCCGATGCCCGCGCCTCCGACGCCGGCCACGGTCGAGGAGCTGGTCGCCACCTTCGACCGGCAGGCGGCGGCGGCGCGGGCGGCGATCGCCGGGGCGGCCGACGACGCGCTCGTGAAGCCGTGGACGCTGCTGCGGAACGGCGCGGCGCTGATGACCCTGCCCAAGGTGGCGGTGGTCCGCAGCTTCGTGATGAACCACCTGATCCACCACCGCGCCCAGCTCGGCGTCTATCTGCGGATGAACGACGTCCCGGTGCCGTCGATCTACGGGCCGTCGGCCGACGAGGCCCCGCCGGGGTTCTGATCGCGGGCGCGGCGCCCGGCGCGGATCGCACGGACCACGCCGGCACGGTCGCGGCGGCCGTCCGGCCGCGGGCTCGGCCGTGCCCCGGACGGAGGGAATCGGTTCCGGAGCGCGGTCACCGCGGCCGGCGAGGCCGCGCATTGCGGGCGGCGATGGCCTGCGAGCCGCGGCCGCCGCGATCGCGGGCCGGCGCCGGCGGGGTCGCGCCGCGGCGGCGAAGCCATGCAGGCCGGCCGTGGAGTACGTCTGGCACCCCCGGATTCTCGAAGAGCTGGCCCGCTTCGGCCTGCGTCCCCGGCCGTCGACCCCGCCGGCGCGCGCGAAGGAGTTCGTGAACGACCTCTACCGCCACGAGCTGCGCCGCCTGCGCCGGCGGCTCCGGTCGCGGGAGATCCCCAAGGAAGGTTACGCCGACCGCGTCGTCGCCCTCCGCAAGAAGTACTTCCTGCTCTCGATCCGGCTCGACCTCTGGGCGCGGCGCGCCGACGGGTCCCGGGAGGCACCGGGTTGAGACCGCGTCAGCCCCCGGCCGGCGCGCGGTCAGGCGGGATGCGGCGCCGCTCGCAATGCCGCGGGGCCGGTCGCCGCGGCGGTCAGGCGATGGTGACGTCCGGGGACAGGTAGACGTCCTGGATCGCGTTGAGGAGGGCGACGCCCTCGGCCATCGGGCGCTGGAACGCCTTTCGGCCGGAGATGAGCCCCGTGCCGCCCGCCCGCTTGTTGATGACCGCGGTCTTCACCGCCTCCTTCAGATCGCTCTCGCCCGACGAGGCGCCGCCCGAGTTGATCAGTCCCGCCCGGCCCAGGTAGCAGTTGGCGACCTGGTAGCGGGTGAGGTCGATCGGGTGGTCGGTGGTCAGGGCGTCGTAGACCCGCCCGTGGGTCTTGCCGAACCCGAGGGCGGGGTAGCCGCGGTTGGTCTCGGGCAGCTTCTGCTTGATGACGTCGGCCTCGATGGTCACCCCGAGGTGGTTGGCCTGCCCGGTCAGATCGGCCGCGGTGTGGTAGTCGGCGTCGGCGGTCTTGAACGCGGGGTTCCGGAGATAGCACCACAGCACCGTGAACATGCCGAGCTCGTGGGCCTGGTGGAACGCCTCGGACACCTCCTGGAGCTGCCGCCGCGACTCGTCGGACCCGAAGTAGATGGTGGCCCCGACGCCCATCGCGCCCATGTCGAAGGCCTGCTCGACGCTCGCGAACCGGATCTGGTCGTAGGTGTTGGGGTAGGAGATGAATTCGTTGTGGTTCAACTTCAGGATGAACGGGATCTTGTGGGCGTAGCGGCGCGACAGGGCGCCGAGCACCCCGAGGGTCGACGCCACCGCGTTGCATCCGCCCTCGATGGCGAGGCGGACGACGTTCTCGGGGTCGAAGCAGGCCGGGTTGGGCGCGAACGAGGCGCCGGCGGAGTGCTCGATGCCCTGGTCGACGGGCAGGATCGACACGTAGCCGGTGCCCGCGAGCCGCCCTGCGCCGAACAGGGCCTGCAGGCTCGTCAGCACCCGCGCGGGCCGGTCCGACAGGGCGCAGCAGCGGTCGACGAAGTCCGGCCCCGGCAGATGCAGGTCGGAGGCCGGAATGGTCCGGCAGCGATGCTCCAGCAGGGCCGCGTCGTCGCCGAGGAGTTCGACGATGGTGTCCAGCCCCGACGTCCGACGATCGATGGTCGCAGTGGTCACCACGGTATTTTCCGATGCCCGGCGGGAGATTACAAGCGCCGGCGCCGGGGGACGTCAGCCCGTGGTGGAACCGCGCCGCACCGCGCCCGGAGGCGCCGGCGAACGCCGCGGCGCCCGCCCGGCAAGCGGGGCCTTCGCCGCGGGCTGGTATACTGAGCGGTCGATTCATCGTCCCGACGCCGCCTGCACCTGGAGCATCCTCATGCGCGAGCACCTTCTCTTCACCTTCAAGTTCAACCTCGGTCACCTGGAGTCGCTGGTCAAGGACCTCGACGACGAGCAGATGGTTCAGCAGCCCCACGGGGTCGTCAACCACCCGGCCTGGACCCTGTGCCACCTGGCGTCGGCGGCGAACCACACCGGGGTGGCCCTCGGCCTGGAGTCGACCTTCCCCGAGGACTGGGAGGCGGCGGCGAAGACCGGCGACGTGCCCGGCGCCGACGCGTCGCGGTATCCGTCGAAGGACGCGCTGCTCGCCGAGCTGAAGAAGCAGCACGAGCGGGTGGCCGCGGCGGTGGCCGCCGCCGACCCCGCGGTCTTCGCGAAGGAATATCCCGACGAGAGGATGCGCAAGCACTTCCCGACGATGGGCGACTTCGTCGACTATCTGCTGTCGGCCCACGAAGCCAACCACATCGGCCAGCTCGCGGCGTGGCGGCGCGCCATGGGCCTGGCGTCCCCGGAGCCTTCGTAGCAGAACGCCGGCTGGTCGTTTCGAAGTTTCGCGAAGCGAAACTTCCAACGCGGCCGCCAGGTCGCGCGGTCGGCAGTTCCCGCCGCGCCGGGACCGCAAGGTCACGCCGCGGCCGCCAGCGCGGGTCAGGATGGTCGGTCGGCAGTTCCCGCCGCGCAGAAGTTTCGCGAAGCGAAACTTCCAACGCGGCCGCCAGGCCGCGCTAGCGCCCGATGATCCAGCCGAGGACGGAGCCGAGATCGGCGGCCGGCGCGTCGAACCCCCGCGGGGTCCACTGGCGCATCATGTCGGCGTGGCTCGGGCTGCCGAAGGGGACGAGCCCGGTGTGGATGTCGAAGCCCTCCAGGGGATCGATCTCCGGGGCCCGCGCGTAGACGTTGACGTAGAACTCGATCTTGAGGCGCGAGCGCGCCTCCTCGCTGCTGGGCAGGACCTCGAGACGCCGCTTGACGCGCTCCAGGTTGATCGGCAGCTCGACGGCCGGCAACGGGGCCGGCGGTTCGGCTTCCTGGGGTCGCGCCGCCGGCCCCGCCGGCGCCGCGCCGAGCAGCAGGACGGCGATCGCCGCCGCGGTACGCGAGATCATCGGCGGGTCCTCCGGGCGGCGCGCGGGCGCCGCCGCGGCTCCGACTGTACCACCGCGGCATTCCGCCGGCAACCGCGGCCGCCCCGCCCGGCGGTTCCGGTAGAATGGTCGACGCCGTCGGCTGGCCGCCCGTGGCGGACCCCGCGCCGCACCGCGCCCGAAGGGCGCCGGCGAAACGCCGCGGGGCGCCGGCGGACGGAGTGCGTCCGGCGGACAGAGTGCGTCCGGCGGACAGAGTGTGTCCGGCGGACAGAGAACGCCCGCCCGACGAGGCGCGGGAGGTGTAGCGAGGCCAACGTCATGACCGACGAGACAGACGCACCGCCGGCGCCCGCCCGCCCGCCCGCGGCGGCCCCCTTCGTGCCCGACCTGCTCGAGCGCGGCGCGCCGGTGCGGGGCGTCCCGCAGACGCTGGACCGGCGGCTCTTCGTGCAGCTTCACGTTCTCACCGGGTGCGTCTCCCCCCGGTCGGTGGTCGACTACGTGCGGCGCAGCGGCCTCGAGGCCGCGGTCTACGCCAACCTGAACGATCCGCGCGGGGTGGGCATCGTGGTGATGTCCGAGGACCCGGCGCTGTTCGCGGAGGCGGCGCGGACGCTGCTGAGCGGGCCGTACCTCGAGAGGCTGACCCCGGTGCCCGACTTCACCATGCTCGGCCGCACCTATTCGAGCGGCCGCGAGGCGGACCTCGAGGACTTCCTCCTGCACCGGGTCCGGCGCCACGTCCTGAACCCCGAGCACCGGTGGGCCGTCTGGTATCCCCTGCGCCGCATCGGCGCCTTCAACCGGCTGCCGCGGGGCGACCAGGGCCGCATCCTGATGGAGCACGGGACGGTCGGGCGCGGCTACGGCGACCTGGGCCTCGCCGCCGACGTCCGCCTCGAGTGCCACGGTCTCGACCGCGACGACAACGAGTTCGTGATCGGCCTCGTCGGCCCCGAGCTCTACCCCCTGTCGAAGCTCGTCAAGGACATGCGGCCCACCGTCCAGACCTCGGAGTACATCGGCGGCATGGGCCCGTTCTTCGTCGGCCGCGTCCTCTACCAGGCGCCCGTCCCCGAGTCCGCCCGGTCGGAGGACGCCGGGTACTGACCGGCCGGCGCAAGGTCGAAGGCGACCGGCCGGCAGCCGTCGAGGTCGGGCCGGAGGACGCCGGGTACTGACCGGCCGGCCGCGGGGGCGATCGCCCGCGGCGCGGCGGAACGGCCGTTCCCCGGCGAGCGCTCCCGGGAACGGCGCCGGCGGGCAGGCAGTGTCCGAAGCGCCGCGGAAGGGGAAAGAAGCAGGCGAGCGGGACCGCCCCGGTCCGCCCGCCGGATTCCGTGCGATAATGGGCGGCCACCGTGGATGCGGCATCGGTGCGCGGGCCGGCCCTCGGGCGGTCCGTGGGCCGCAGGGTCGGCAAACCGCGGGTTCGGGCCGCGCGAGCGCAGCCGCCGGGGACCGCCAGGAGGACTGACGTGAGGAACACCACATTCGCCGCCGTGTTCGTGTCGGTTTCGGCCGTGCTGGCCGCGCCGGGCGCCGCCGCCCAGGGGGCCGAGGCCCCCACGTTCGCCGGCGACGTCGCGCCGATCCTGTATCGGTCGTGCGTGAACTGCCACCGGCCCGGCCAGATCGCGCCGATGTCGCTGATCAGCTACCAGGAAGTGCGGCCGTGGGCCCGCTCGATCCGGAACAAGGTCGAGACCCGCGCCATGCCCCCCTGGCACCTTGACCGGCGCCTGGGCATCCAGGAGTTCAAGAACGACCCGTCGCTGACCGACGGGGAGATCGCCACCATCGTGGCCTGGGTCGACGCCGGGGCGCCGCAGGGCAACCCCGCCGACACCCCGGCGCCGCCGGAGTTCGCGCCGGCCGACGCGTGGCAGATCGGCGAGCCCGACCTCGTCGTGCGGTTCCCCACCTACACGGTGCCTGCGGCCGGCCCCGACCTGTTCGGGAACCTGTTCACCGGGATGGGGCTCGAGGAAGACCGCTACATCACCGCCATCCAGACCCGGCCCATCGGCGACAAGGCCCGGCAGGTGGTGCACCACGCCCTGTCCTACGCGGTGGAGCCGAGCGAGGACGAGGCGGACATGAGCGGCGGGCTGTTCCTCGTCGAGTACGCCTCGGGCAAGCAGGCCGAGATCTATCCGCCCGACTCGGGGCTGCTGCTGCCGGGGGGCAGCCAGGCCCGGCTCAGCTACCACCTGCACTCGGTAGGCGAGGAGATCGACGCCAACGTCGAGCTGGGCATCAACTTCCTGCCGGCCGGCGAGACGCCGACCCACGTCCGCTACTCGCGGCAGCTCGGCGGCTCGCAGGGCGTGACCACCGGGATTCTCGACCTCCCCGCCGGCGAGGTGTCGCGTTCGGACGGCTACGCCCGCTTCAACAAGGCGGCGCGCATCACCATGTTCCAGCCGCACATGCACATGCTGGGCATCTACCAGTGCATCGAGTTCATCTATCCGACCCAGCCGGTCCGGGCCGAGACCGTGAACTGCGCCGGCTTCGACTACAACTGGCACATGAACTACAACTACGCCGACCACGTCGCGCCGCTGGTTCCGGCCGGGACGATCCTGCACGTGACGAGCTGGTTCGACAATTCGGCCGCCAACCGCGGCAACGTCGACCCGAGCAACTGGGTGGGCAACGGAGGGCGCACCATCGACGAGATGGGCTTCGCCTGGATCGGGTGGCACGACCTGACCGACGAGGAGTACGAGGCGGCGCTGGCGGAGCGCCAGGCCGCGCGTGAACGCACCGACGACTGAGCGCGCCGCCGCGGCGGCCTCGGCGACCGCCCGCCCTGCGCGGGAAGGCAGGTCGAACCCGGTCCCACGCGGGGGACGGCGCGGAGGCGCAGCTCGTCCAGCGCCTGCCCGCGCCCGCGCGAGGACGGCGAGTTTGCCAGGCCGGCCGGCGACTGCCGACCGGCCGCGCGGGGACGGCGGCGCCGGAGAAGCAACCGGGGCGCGGGCCTCTGGAAGGCGCGGCCGGCGCCGGCCGGGGCGCCGGACCACCAGCGGAGAAGCAACCGAACCGGGGCGAGCCCCCCCACGCCGGACCTTTTTCGAGTCGAGCCATGTCCGACCGGTCAAGACGACTCTCGTCCCTGCTGGCGCTGGCCGTCGTCCTCGGCGCCGCCGCCGAGGCGCGGGCCCAGGCCGACCCGCAGAACTTCCTGTTCAGCTCGGGCCAGTCGATCCAGCCGTTCTTCGACGGCTGGTCGCACCGTCCCGACGGCGGCTTCGACATGCACTTCGGGTATCTGAACCGGAACTACGTCGAGGAGCTGCACGTGCCGGTCGGCGCCGCCAACCGGATGGCGCCGGGCGAGCCCGACCGGGGACAGCCGACCTACTTCTATCCGCGCAACCACCGGCGGACGTTCAGCGTGCCGGTTCCGGCCGACTGGGGCGACCGGCGGCTGGAGTGGCAGGTCACGGTGGGCGACGAGACCCACCGCGCGTTCGGATGGCTGCAGCCCGAGTGGGAGATCTTCGCCAACCCGGCGGAGGCGCGGGCCGGGGGGCAGGGGGACAACCGGCCCCCGACGCTGGCCGTCACTGCGCCCGCGAGCGCGGCCGCGGGCGAGCCGGTGACCCTGCGCGCGGCGGTGACCGACGACGGCCTGCCGCCGCCCCGGCGCCGCGGCGGCGGCCGCGGCACGCTCCCGACGTTCGAGCCGCGGCCCGACGAACCGACCCTGCCCGTCAACGTGCCGCAACTCCAGGCCGAGGCCCGCAAGCGCCCCGTCGGCATTCCGGTGGAGCGGGTCACCGTCACGTGGACGCAGTTGCGGGGGGCCGTGGGGGTGTCGGTGGAGCCCGACGGCGACGCGCCGGACGGTTCGGCCGCGGTGACCGCGGTCTTCCCGACCCCCGGCGAGTACCGGTTCCGGGTGCGGGCGTCCGACACCCTCGCCGCGGCGACCGAAGAGATCTCGATCACCGTGCGCCAGGAGTCTGCGCCGTAGCCGCCGGTGACCGGAGTCGGGCATTGCGCGCACGTCAGATCCGTGAGCACCTGTCGTGCGGCGCCGGCGGCTCGCCGCTCCCGGTAGTCCCTGAAGCGGCCGCCGGGCGATCGACGCCTGTCGCCCCACCATGTCCTTCCCCGACCTGCGCGCGTTCCTGCATCGTCTCCGCCGCGACCGCGACCTCGTGGAGGTCTCCGTTCCCGTCGAGCGGTCGCTCGAGGCGGCCGAGATCCATCGCCGGGTAGTCGCCGCGGGCGGTCCCGCGCTGCTGTTCACCAACGTCGCCGGCGCCGACTTCCCGGTGGTGACGAACCTGTTCGGCACCGCCCGGCGGGCCGGGCTGGCCTTCGGCGAGCGGCCCGGGCGCCTGATCCGGCGCCTCGTCGAGCTGGCGGAGACCCTGCTGCCCCCCTCGCCGTCGCGGCTGTGGGCGGCCCGCGACGTCGGGGCGGAGGCGTTCCGGGTGGGGTCGCGGCGGGGGCGCCGCGGGCCGGTGTGCGACGTGGTGACGAGCGACGTGCGCCTCGACCGCCTGCCCGCGCTGACCACCTGGCCGGAGGACGGCGGCCCGTTCATCACCCTGCCCGCGGTGTTCACCGGGCATCCCGACCGGCCCGGCCACAACCTCGGGATGTACCGCCTGCAGATTCACGACGCCCGCACCACCGGCATGCACTGGCAGATCGGCAAGGGGGGCGGGTTCCACTACGCGGCGGCGGAACGCCGGGGCGCGGCCCTGCCCGTCACGGTCTTCCTCGGCGGTCCGCCCGCGCTCGTCCTGGCCGCGGTGGCCCCGCTGCCCGAGAACGTGCCCGAGCTGGCGCTCGCGTCGCTGATCGCGGGCGAGCGGCTGCGGATGGTCGAGGGCCTCGGGCCCCACCCGGTGCCGGCGGCGGCCGAGTTCGCCCTGATCGGGTCGGTCCCGCCGGGGACCCGCCGGCCCGAGGGGCCGTTCGGCGACCACTACGGGTACTACTCGCTCCGCCACGACTACCCGGTGTTCGAGGTCGAGCGCATGGCCCGCCGCCGCGACGCGATACTCCCCGCCACCGTGGTCGGCAAGCCCCGCCAGGAGGACTTCTACATAGGCGACCTCCTGCAGGAACTGCTGTCGCCGTTGTTCCCGGTGGTCATGCCCGCGGTCGAGCGCCTCTGGTCGTACGGCGAGACCGGCTACCACGCGCTGTCGGCGGCCGTCGTCCGGCAGCGCTACGCCCGCGAGGCGATGGCCAGCGCGTTCCGCATCCTGGGCGAGGGGCAGCTTTCGCTCACCAAGTTCCTGCTGGTGACGGACCGCCCCGTCGACCTCCGCGACTTCCGGGCGACGCTCGAGCACGTCCTAGCCCGGACCAATCCCGAGACGGACCTGTACGTATTCTCGAACCTGTCCATGGACACCCTCGACTATACGGGGCCGGCCGTGAACCACGGTTCCAAGGGCGTCTGGCTGGGGCTCGGCGACCCCGTCCGCGAGCTGCCCGGCGCGTTCTCGGCGGCCGAGCTGCCGGCGGGCATCGACGAGGTGCGGGTGTTCTGCCGCGGGTGCCTGGTGGCGGCGGGGGCGTCGGCCGCCGCCGACCCGGACCTGCCGGCGCGGGCGGCGCCCCACCCCGCGTTCCGCGGCTGGCCGCTGGTGGTGCTGACCGACGACGCCGAGCGCGCGGCCCGCGGCGCCATGAACTTCCTGTGGACGACGTTCACCCGCTTCGAGCCGGCCGCCGACGTCCACGCCGCGTCGACCCGCGTGGCGCGCAACCACCTCGTGCGCACCCCGCCCATCGTCATCGACGCGCGGCTGCCGCCGTCGTTCCCGGCCGAACTCGCATGCCGCCCCGACGTGGCCGCGACGGTGTCGCGCCGCTGGCGCGAGTACTTCCCCGCGGGGAACGTCGAGATGGGCGACGCCGAGCGCGGCCACCTCGACTGACGGGCGGCCGCGGCCGGCGCGCCGGGCGGCTCGGAACGAATGGATGCGGATCGACGAACACCATTCACGATCAGGGCGAACAAGACGCAGCAGCCGCGGGGGAACCCGCGTCGCACCGCGCCCGAAGGGCGGCCGCGAACGCCGAGTGCGCCAGCGGGCGGAGACCGCCCGCCTGGCAAGGCGTGAGAAGGGCGCGTATCGGGCACGTTCAACCGCCGAACGCCGCGGTCAGGCGGGATGCGTCGCCGCTCGCAATGCAGCGGGGACTTTTCGCCGCGGACTGGCAGGCAGGGCACGAAAGAGGACGTTCCGCGCCGGGGCGGTTACGCGACGAGGTATTCAGTCCGGACGTCTTCCGGGGCGGTCCGGCGCCGGGGGGTGCGAGCGATGCGCAGACGTGTCCGGCGGGCGGCGGTTCCGGCGAGCCTGGGCCTCGTCGCGGTGCTGACCGCGCCGGTCGCGGGCCAGCAGGAGGTCGAGCGCGAGAACCTCGCCGGCATCCGCGACGTGAACGTGGTCGTCGCCGACCTGTCCGCCGACGCCGAGGCGGCCGGGCTGACGCGGCGCAGCCTGCTCGACGCGGTCGAGCGGCGCCTCGAAGAGCGCGGCGTGCGGCTGGGCAGTTCGCGGCAGGCGGCCGACCTGTACGTGAACGTCACCACCCACCGCGGCTCGACCGGGCTCCATGCGTACTACGCCCGCGTGTCGGTGCAGCAGCTCGCGACCATCGAGGGGAACCAGCTTCGGGCCTACGTCGACACCTGGGACATGGCCAGCCTGGGAACGACCGGCGGCGCCAACCTGCCGCGGGTCGCGGAAGTCGTGCTGCAGATCGTGGACCTGTTCTGCGACGACTACCTCGAAGTGAACGAGCCCCGGCGGTGACCCCTGCCGGCCCTGGCGTGCTAGCATGGAGACATGACGCCGGAGATCGCCTCGGTGGTTCTGACTGGAGTCGGCGTGCTGATCGGCGTGTGGCGGATGTTCGCCCACTACGAGGCCCGCAACGACGCGGCGCACGCGGAGCTCGCGAAGCGTATCGACTCCGGGCACGTAGAGCTCGGCGGCCGTATCGATTCCCGGTACGTAGAGCTCGGCGGCCGTATAGATGCCGTCAACGGCCGCATCGACACCGTCAACGGCCGCATGGACACCCTGCTGCACGAGCTGGCCAGGCCGCGGTAACCGCCTCGGTGCGGTCCGCCGCCGGGAACAAGGCGCGCGGTCCCGGCGGTCACCGTGCCCTGCAACCGGCGAGCCGCGGAAGGCCGCGGGGCCGGGCCGTCGGCGCACGCCGGCGCGGCCTGCCGTCCGGTCCGCCCGAAGCGCCGGATCACTGCCCCGAGCCGGCCAGGTCCGCCTTCATCCGGCGCCACGCCTGCCGCGCTTCCTCCACCGAGCCCTCGTCCTCGATGGTGGTGACGTCGCCGGGGTCGCGGTCGAGGATGACCGCCCGCAGCACCCGGCGCATGATCTTGCCGCTGCGCGTCTTGGGGAGCATGGTCACGAAGTTCAGTTCGCCCACCACCGCGATCGGCCCCAGCTCGCGCCGGATGGTCTCGACGAGGGCCCGGCGCAGATCGTCGGAAGGCGTCTCGCCCTGCTTGAGGATGACGAAGGCGGAGATGACCTCGCCGCGGGTGTCGTCGGGCCGCCCGACGACGCCGCACTCGGCCGCCGCGGGATGCTTCAGGCAGGCGCTCTCCACCTCGATGGTGCCGATGCGGTGGGCGGCGATCTTGATGATCTCGTCCGCGCGCCCCCCGAACCACAGGTAGCCGTCCTCGTCCACGTGGGCGGAGTCGCCGCTGAAGTACGCCCCCGGGATCTTCCGCCAGTAGTCGCGGCCGTAGCGCTCGGGCTCGCCCCAGAGCGAGGCGGTCAGCCCCGGGAACGGGCGCTTGATGACCATGACGCCCTTCTCGCCGACGTCGCACGGGGCGCCGTCGGCGCGCACGACGGCGGCGTCGATGCCCGGCAGGGGCAGGGTCGCCGAACCCGGCTTGATCGGCAGCAGGCCCAGCCCGTAAGGGTTGCCGAAGACGGGGCCGCTCGTCTCGGTCTGCCACATGTGGTCGATGACCGGGATGCGCCCGCGGAGGATGGTGTTCTGCAGCCAGTCCCACGCCGGCGGGTTGAGCACTTCGCCGGCCGAGAAGATGCGCTCGACCCGCGTGTGGTCGACCCCCGCGAGAGGGGCGTCGCCGTAGCGCATGAGGGCCCGGACGGCCGTGGGCGACGTGAAGATGCCGGTGGCGCCGATTTCCTCCACCACCGTCCGCCACGTGCTGTCCGGCTCGGGATGGTCGAGGGCCCCCTCGAACACCACCGTCGTGCAGCCGACGAGCAGGGGGGCGTACACCATGTAGCTGTGGCCGACGATCCAGCCGATGTCCGACGTCGCCCACCACACGTCGTTCGGCCGCATTCCGAAGCACCAGCGGGCCATGCTCGCCACGTGCACCTGGTAGCCGCCGTGGGTGTGCACGGCCAGCTTCGGCCGGGCCGTGGTGCCCGACGTGGCGAGGATGAACGCCGGCTCGTTCGCCTCCAGGGAGACCCGGTCGCCCGACCCGCCGGCGCCCGCGGCGAGGAAGTCGTCCCAGGACGTCTCGCGGGCCGGGTCGAGCGGCGCCGCGGGGTCGGCCCGCTGCAGCACCACCACCCGCTCGACCGGGTGTCCGGGGGCGCGCAGCGCGTCGTCGACGATCGGCTTCAGGGGCACGTCGCGGCCTTTCCGGTACGTGACGTCGGCCGTGAACACGACCCGCGACCCGCTGGCGGCGATGCGGTCGGCCAGCGCCTGCGCCCCGAACCCCGCGAACACCACCGAGTGGATGGCCCCGATGCGCGCGCACGCCAGCATCAGGAACACCGCCTCGGGGCAGGTCGGCATGGAGAGGGTCACCCGGTCGCCCTTCTCCACCCCGAGGGCGCGCAGCGCGGCCGCGACCCGGGTCACCTGGAACTGCAACTGCGCGTAGGTGCAGACCCGCCGTTCGTTCCGCTCGTTCAGGTACACCAGGGCGGCGCGCCCGCCCTCGCCGGCCGCCACGTGGTGGTCGACGGCGTTGTGGGCGAGGTTGGTCCGGGCGCCCACGAACCAGCGGAACGTCGGCGGGTCGGGCGCGTAGACCCGCTCCCAGGTCCGGAACCACGGCAACCGGCGGGCCGCCCGCTCCCAGAAGCCTTCCGGGTCCCGGCGCCCGTCTTCCATCCAGCGCCGCACGTTGGGGGGGATGAGCTGCATCTCTGTCCTCCGTCGGCCGCCCGCGGCGGAATCCCCGCCGTGTTGCGAGCGGTGAAGCATCCCGCCGGACCGCGTCGTTCACCGCACCGCCTGGGTCCGCGACCGCTTTGCGGTCCGCGGTTGCGCCATGCCGACGTGCGCCTTCCTCGCGCCTTGTCAGGCGGGCGTTCTCCGCGCGCCGGCATCCTCGGCGTTCGCTGACGCTCCTCCGGGCGCAGTGCGGCGGGGGTTCCACCGCGGGCTGCTAGACTCGTCCGCGTGTCTCGACGCCGCGTCACGGTCGGACTGCACGCCACCACCGTCGCCGTCACCGACGCCGAACCCCGGGTGCTGACGGTGTCGGGCGGCGGCGCCGACGGCGCCCCGGCCCTGCCCTTCGGCCCCCTCGACCCCGACCGCCACCGCACCCTCGAACTCGGCCTGCGCGCCTGGGTGCGCGAGCAGACCGGCATGGACCTCGCGCACGTCGAACAACTGTACACGTTCGGCGACCGCGACCGCGACGGGGGGGCGGACGGCGGGGTCCGGGTGATCGCGGTGGCGTACCTCGCCCTCGTGCGCGAGCGCCACGTTGCGGCCGGGCATCCGGCCGCGTGGCAGGCGACGTACCGCTTCCTGCCGTGGGAGGACCACCGGAGCGGCGAGCCGCCGTTGCTGCGCGACCGCATCCGGCCCGCCCTCGACGCCTGGGCGGAGGCGGCGCCGGCCGGCGCCGACCGCCGCGAGCGCCGGGGCCGCGTGGACATCACCTTCGGGGCGGGGGCCGCGGGGTGGGACGCCGAGCGGGTGCTCGACCGCTACGAACTGCTCTACGAGGCGGGGCTGGTCGCCGAGGCGCGGCGCGACCGGGCGGGGGAGGGCGCCAGCGGACGTCCAGGACGTAATCGGGCGCGGCGCGGTCGAGCGGGGGCCGGGGGCGCGGCGGCCGGCCCGTACGAGGCGGGGCTGGTCGCCGAGGCGCGGCGCGACGGGGCGGGACGGATCGGGAGCGCGTCGGTCGGCCCGCCGTTCGGGGCGCCGCTGGCCCTCGACCACCGGCGCATCCTCGCCACCGCGCTGGGGCGCCTCCGCGGCAAGCTCGGGTACCGGCCCCTGGTGTTCGAGCTGTTGCCGGAGACCTTCACCCTGCTGCAGTTGCAGCGGACGGTCGAGGCCCTGGCCGGCGTCCGCCTCCACAAGCAGAACTTCCGCCGGCTCGTCGAGCGCGGCGCCCTCGTCGAGGGCACCGGCCGGTTCGAGCCGGCCACCGGCGGCCGGCCCGCGGAGCTCTTCCGCTTCCGCCGCGAGGTGCAGCACGAGCGCCCCGCGCCGGGGGTCGGGCTCCCGGGCCTGCCCGCCCCCGGCTCCCCGGAGCCCGCGTCGCCCGGTTGATGGCCCGGTCCCGGGGTTCCGGCGGAGTGAGCTATCCTCTGTCGGCACGACGGCTTCGGCGAGCGGCCGTGGCGGAGGAGCCGCCACCTGACCAGGACGCTCGACACGCGGAGGCGTGACCCGCAACGTCCACCAGCCGTGGCGGAAGTCCCGCCGCATCGAGCGCCTGACGGCGTTGTTCGTCGGTTGCATATATGCCCGATATGCGCCCTTCTCACGCTTTGTCAGGCGGGCGTTCTCTGCCCGCTGGCGCACTCGGCGTTCGCTGGCGCCCTTCGGGCGCGCGGCGACGCGGAGTTCCACCACAGGCTGCTACGGCGCACCGCCGCGGACTGGTCAGGACCGCGCTCGCCGCTGCATTCTGGGCGTTCTTGCCGGCCGTGGCGGCGGCTCAGGCCGGCGCGTCGACCGACCGGGCGGCGCTGGAAGCGCTCTATGCGGCGACGGACGGCGCGAACTGGACGAACAGCGCGAACTGGCTGACCGACGCGCCGCTGGGTACGTGGTACGGCGTGACGACCGACGGCGCCGGCCGGGTGACCGGGCTGGCGCTGAACGAGAACGGCTTGACGGGCCCGATCCCGGATGCCCTCGGCAACCTGGGGAACCTCGAAGCGCTGGACCTCTATTTCAACGGCTTGACGGGCCCTGTCCCGGACGTCCTCGGGCGCTTGACGAACCTCCGATTGCTGAACCTCGGCGGGAACGGCTTGACCGGCCCGATCCCGGACGTCCTTGGCCGCCTCACGAACCTCGACTTCCTGCTCCTCTGGCGCAACGATCTGACCGGCCCGATCCCGGACGCGCTTGGAAACCTGACCGACCTCCGGGCGCTGGACTTCGGCGGGAACGATCTGACCGGCCCGATCCCGGACTTTCTCGGCCGCTTGACGGACCTCGAATGGCTGCTGCTCGGCAGGAACGGCTTGACCGGCCCGATCCCGGACGCGCTTGGAAACCTGACCGACCTCCGAGTGCTGTCCCTCGACAGGATCGACCTGGCCGGCCCGATCCCGGATTTTCTCGGCCGACTGACGAACCTCGAACTGCTGTTGCTCGGCGGGAGCAGCTTGACCGGCCCGATCCCGGACGCGCTCGGAAACTTGACCAACCTCGAATGGCTGCTGCTCGACGACAACGACTTGACCGGCCCCGTCCCCGAGGCCCTCGGTCGTCTGACGAACCTCGAGCGGCTGGACCTCGGCGGGAACAGGGGCTTGTCGGGACCGCTTCCTTCCGGTCTGCAGCTGGCCGGGTCTCTCCAGTATCTGGACATCTCCGACACGGGGGCGTGCGCGCCGGCGGCCTGGCAGGACTGGCTGGAGACGATCGAGTTCATCGGGCGGCGGTGCGAGACGCCTGACCGGGACCGGTCGGCGCTGGAGGCGTTCTACGCGGCGACGGACGGCGCGAACTGGACGAACGGCGCGAACTGGCTGACCGATGCGCCGCTGGGGGAGTGGTACGGGGTGACGACCGACGTCGCCGGCCGGGTGACCGGGCTGGCGCTGAACGAGAACGGCTTGACCGGCGCGGTTCCGGACGCCCTCGGCCACCTGACGAACCTGGAACGGTTGCACCTCGGTGGGAACGTGCGCTTGTCGGGACCGCTTCCTCCCGGTCTGCGGCTGGCCGAGTCCCTCCGGTATCTGAACATCTCCGACACGGGGGCGTGTGCGCCGGCGGCCTGGCGGGACTGGCTGGAGACGATCGAGTTCACCGGGCGGTGGTGCGGAGACGCGCCGGCCGGGGAACGGTCGGCGCTGGAGGCGCTCTACGCGGCGACCGGCGGCGCGAACTGGACGGACGGCACGAACTGGCTGACCGATGCGCCGCTGGGGGAGTGGTACGGGGTGACGACCGACGTCGCCGGGCGGGTGACCCGGCTGGAGCTGGACGAGAACGGCTTGACCGGCGCGGTTCCGGACGCCCTCGGCCTCCTGACGAACCTCGAGTGGCTGGACCTCGGCGGGAACGGCTTGACCGGCGCGATCCCGGACGTGCTCGGCCTCCTGACGAACCTCGAGCTGCTGTACCTCGACGAAAACGGCTTGACCGGACCGATTCCGGACGCCCTCGGCCGCCTGACGAACCTCCGGTGGCTGCTTCTCCACTCGAACGAGTTGACCGGCTCGATCCCGGAGGCCCTCGGCAACCTGACGAACCTCCGGTGGCTGTACCTCTGGGGCAACGTACTGACCGGCGCGGTTCCGGACTTTCTCGGCCGCCTGACCAACCTCGAATACGTGGCCCTCAGCCGGAATGAGTTGACCGGCTCGATCCCGGAGGCTCTCGGCAACCTGACGAACCTCCAGTGGCTGTTCCTCAACGACAACGAGTTGACCGGCGCGGTCCCGGACTTCCTCGGCCGCCTGACCAACCTCGAACGGCTGTACCTCGGCGGGAACGGCTTGACCGGGGCGGTCCCGGACTTCCTCGGCAACCTGACGAAGCTCGAAGAGCTGTCCCTCGGCCGGAACGAATTGACCGGCTCGATCCCGGAGGCCCTCGGCCGCCTGACCAACCTCCGGTATCTGTCCTTCACCGGGAACGGCTTGACCGGCGCGGTACCGGACTTCCTCGGCGGCCTGACGAACCTCGAGCGGCTGGCCCTCGGCGGGAACGGTCTGACCGGGGCGGTTCCGGACTTCCTCGGCGACCTGACGAACCTCGAAGAATTGTATCTTTGGGGCAACGATCTGACCGGCGCGGTTCCGGAGGCCCTCGGCAACCTGACGAACCTCGAACAGCTGCACCTTAACGGGAACTGGGGCTTGTCGGGGCCGCTCCCGTCCGGCCTGCGGTCCGCCGGATCTCTCGAACGCCTGGACGTCATCGTCACCCGGGCGTGCGCGCCGGCGGCCTTGCGGGACTGGCTGGCGACGATAGAGTTCACGGGGCGGCCGTGCGGAGACGAGCCGGTCACGGTCGACGTGGCCGTCGTCTACACGCCGGCGGCCCGCGAGGCCGCGGGCGGAACCGCGGCGATCGAGACGCTGATCGACCTGATGGTGGCGGAGACCAACCAGGCGTACGCGGCGAGCGGCGTGCGGCACCGGGTGGCGCTGGCGGGCCGGGCCGAGGTGCATTACGCCGAAGACGGGGATTCCGGGGTCGATCTCGCCCGGCTCGCCGACCCGTCGGACGGCCACATGGACGAGGCGCACACCCTGCGCGACCAGGTCGGGGCCGACCTGGTGCACCTGATCGTCGACACGGACAAGGCCAACGTGGGGGGGATAGCGTATCTGGTCGGCGCCTTCGGCCTCACCGTCCACCTGGGGGGCGGCGGGACCTTCGCGCACGAGCTGGGACACAACCTGGGGCTCGAGCACGATCGCTGGCAAGTGCACCACAACGAAGGCGGGGCGCGTACGTATCCGGCGCACGGCTACGTGAACCAGCGCGCGTTCGCGGCGGGCGCCCCGCCTTCGAGCCGGTGGCGCACGGTCATGGCCTACGGCGTCCAGTGCGGCGACGCGGACATCTTCTGCTCCAGATTGCTGCGTTTCTCGAATCCGCGCCAGCGTTACGAAGGTGACCCGCTGGGCGTGCCCTACGCGGCCGGCGCCGGCGCCACGGGCGTCGCGGGCGCGGCCGACGCGGCGGCGGTGCTCGACGCCACGGGTCCGGCGGTGGCTTTGTGGCGCGACCGCGTGGCCCGTTCCAACCGGCCGCCGGTGGTCGTGGGCGCGCTGCCGGACGTGGCCCTGGGGTTGGGCGGGGTGTCGGAGGTGGACGTGTCGCGCGCGTTCGGCGACACCGACGGCGATGCGCTCGCCTGGACGGTGTCGTCGTCGGCGCCCCAGGTGGTGGCGGTGGCCGCGTCGGGCGCGCGCGTGGTGCTGACGGCGTTGGGCGCGGGGGAGGCGACGGTGCGGGTGACGGCGACCGACCCCGGCGGCCTGAGCGCCGCGCAGGCGTTCGCGGTAACGGTCTCCGACCAGCCGGCTTCCTTCACCGACCACCCGATCCGGCCTGGAGTGACGCCGGTCCGGACCATCCACTTCGCGGAGTTGCGCGCGCGCATCGACGTGCTGCGGCAGGCGGCGGGGCTGGGGCGGTTCCCGTGGACGGACCCGGTCCTGACGGCGGGGGTGACGCCGGTCCGGCTCGTTCATCTTCTGGAGCTGCGGGAGGCCCTCGGGGCCGCGTACGCGGCGGCGGGCCGGCCGGCGCCGCCGTGGACCGACGCAGCGCCGGCGGCCGGAGCGACGCCGGTCCGGGCGGCGCACGTGACGGAGCTGCGCGCGGCGGTGACGGCGCTGGAGTGAGTCGACGCGCCCGCGACCCGGCAAGGCAGTCCGCGCTGCGATTCTTCGCCGACCGAGCGGCCGCGCTTGCAGGTCGTGATCCTGGAAGCGCCCGATACGCGCCGTGCGCCCGCCCGCGCGGATTCCGGGCCGGACGGTAGAATGACGCCGGCATCAGGAAACCCGTGACCGAGACCCACCGCCGGCTGCTGACCCGCGTCGTCCTGCGCAACTACAAGAGCATCGCCGCCTGCGACGTCTCGCCGGCGCAGCTCTCGTTCCTCGTCGGTCCGAACGGCGCCGGCAAGAGCAACTTCCTCGACGCCCTGCGCTTCGTCGCCGACGCGGTCCGGTTCTCCCTCGATCACGCGCTGCGCGACCGGGGCGGGATCAACGAGGTGCGCCGGCGGTCCGGCGGCCACCCCAACCACTTCGGGATTCGCCTGGACCTCGATCTGGCGGAGTCGGCGGTCCGCTACGCGTTCACCGTCGGCGCCCGCCCGCGCGGCGGATACGAAGTCAAGCGGGAGCAATGCATCGTCCGCGCCAAGCGCAGCTCCCGGCGTGACCGGTACGAGGTGGAAAGCGGGGAGGTCGTTCACAGCACCCTGCGCCCGCCGCCCCCGGCCGCCGCGGATCGCCTGTATCTGGTGAACGTCTCCGGCGTCGACGTCTTCCGGCCGGTCTACGACGCGCTCGTCGGCATGGGCTTCTACAACCTGAACCCGGATGCGATCCGGGACCTTCAGGCGCCCGACCCGGGCGATCTGCTGAAACGGGACGGCGGCAACGCCGCGAGCGTCCTGGCCCGTCTCGGCGCGCGTTCCCCGGAGATCAAGAAGACGGTCGAGCAGTACCTCGGCCAGATCGTCACGGGGGTCGTCGGCGTCGACAAGCGTTCCGTCGGCCCCCGGGAGACGATTGAATTCCGTCAGGAAGTCAGCGGGGCAAGGGATCCCCGGCGGTTCTTCGCGAGCAACATGTCGGACGGCGCGTTGCGCGCGTTCGGCGTGCTCGTCGCGCTGTTTCAGGATGCCGGCGTCGGGGCGGTTCCGCGCCTGGTCGGCATCGAGGAACCGGAGGTCGCCCTGCACCCGGCCGCGTTCGGCGCGCTGATCGACAGCCTGCGCGACGGCGCCGATCGCGCGCAGGTGCTCGTGACGAGCCACAGCCCCGACCTGCTGGACGACAAGGAGATCTCGGACGACTCGATCTTCGCGGTCGTCGCCAAGCGCGGCGAGACCCGCATCGGTCCCGTCGACGAGGCGGCCCGGTCGACCCTCCGGGATCAGCTCTACACCGCGGGCGAACTGCTGCGGATGAACCAGCTCGAACCCGACCCGGGCATCTTCGATCTGAAGCCGGAGCAACTCGATCTGTTCGTCAGCAGGCGGTGAAGGTGACGAGAATCGTCTCGATCGTCGAAGGCCACGGAGAGCTGGACGCGGTCCCGATTCTGTTGCGGCGGATCGCCGCGGCGGCGCTGCCGGCAGGCGCGGTCGACGTACGCTCTCCGATTCGGGTGGACCGGCGGAAGATCGTGAAGGCGGCGGAACTGGAGCGCGCAGTCGAACTGGCGGCCCGGAAGGCGGGTGCGGGCGGGCGCATCCTGATCCTGCTGGACGCGGAGGACGACTGTCCCGCGGAGCTTGCTCCTGCTCTGCTGCGGCGCGCCCGCGCCGCGCGCGGGGACCGCGCCATCCGCGTCGTTCTGGCGAGGACCGAGTACGAAGCGTGGTTCCTGGCCGCCGCGGACTCGATCGCCGGACGGCACGGCATCGACGAAGCCGCCACGGCGCCGGCCGACCCGGAAGCGGTCACGGGTGCCAAGGAATGGCTGACCAGACGCATGGCTGGCCGATCGTATCGTCCGACCCGCCATCAGGCCGCGTTGACGACCACTTTCGACATCGACGCCGCACGGCGGTCGGCGCCGTCGTTCGACAAGCTGTGGCGCGACGTGACGGCGCTGCTGAAGCCCGGCGCCGCGCCGCCGGAGACGCCGCCCTGACGCTGTTGCGCGACCTGATCGACGCAACTGAACCCGCTCGTCGGAGGTAGAATGTTCCGGCAGGGACCGCGGGACAGCATGCTTCCTGGAGCACACGAGCAGTCCGAAAACGCCCGAATGCCGACTTTCACCCACGGGCGGTTCAACCAGCCGTCTGAACACCGACGACTTCTACCATTGGCCTGTTGAAGGTCACGCCCGAGGAGGAGGAAACAACGCATGTTGCACGCGGAGCCCACCACTGTCAGCCTTGCCTTTCCTCCACTCAAGCAGTACGCGATTCCCAGTTATCAGCGCAACTACGTGTGGACGCGCGAAGGCCAATGGGAGCCTCTTTGGGATGACTTGACGGCCCTGACGCGGCGCGTCCTCGACGAGGGCCCGCGTGCCAAACCCCACTTCCTCGGCGCGATCATCACGAAACAGATCGGCGCTCGGCAGGGCTTCCTTGACCGGTGGTGGGTGGTCGACGGGCAGCAGCGCCTGACGACACTACAGATACTCATCGCCGCCACACGCTCGGCTCTTTGCGAAAGTGGTTTTGCGCAGTGCGCCTCCATCTTTACGGATACTCTGGTCAATGCGACGGCAGCGATACAGGAGTCTGCCGACAAGTACAAGATCACTCACAAGAGCAGTGATTACGAAGGCTTTTCCAGGGTTATCGACGCGGCGGTTGGGGATTCCGACCTCCCAGAATACGACTCGCTGCCGCTTCACGACTGCTACAGCTACTTCCGAAAATCGGTCGCGGAATGGGTCGCCCGTGTTCCCGAAGACACTCGCCACGAACACGCCACGGCGCTCACCCAGGCCATTCTCTACAACCTGCAGGTCGTCGACATCCGCCTGGATGGTCACGAGAACAGCCACGCGATCTTCGAGGCGTTGAACGCCCGAGGCGAACCGCTGACGGAGTGGGAGAAGTCGAAGAACTACATTCTGTCTCTCGCGGTTGGCGACGACGACCCGGACGGGGACCGCGCGTATGCCGAGCATCTGGAGCGTTACGACACTGAAGACTACTGGGGCCAGTGGGTCAGCGCGCCGCGGTTCTCGGGCAAGCGCATCGGCTTCTTTCTGTTTTTCTTTGCACAGATCGAGCTGCCCAAACGCCGACAGGAAGCGTCGGGACAGTCGGAGATGCCCACGTTGCCGCGGGATCGCCTCTACCGTGAGTTCCGGTACGTGGGCGAGCACGTCTACAGGAAGTCGAACGAGGAACTTCAAGGACTGCTCGCGCGGTTGGGCCGCTACGCAGATATCTACAAGCGGATCGACCAGAGACATGGCGATTTCTCGGACTACGCTCGCCTGGTCATGCAGCGAAGGGCCACGCTGAACCTCGCCTCTCTGATTCCCGTCTTCATGGTCCTCGTGGACAGGCTGGGTTACGGCGCAGACCTCGATCAGGCGCTCCGAATCGTCGACAGCTTCCTCATGCGCCGTGTTGCGTTCAAGGCGAAATACTCCGGCTTCGACGACGTGGCGTTCGGCTATGTGCAGGCGATCCGAGACGCGCCGGAGGGTGGCGTCTGCGCGGCATTGATTGAGCAGCTTGAGAATTCGACTTGGACGAACCGCTGGCCGGGCGACCATGAGGTCGTCGCGCACTTCCGATACGCCGACATGTACAACGGCATATCGAGTGCCAGGAAGCAGCTTCTGCTGCGCGGAATCGCGCAGAGAATGCACGAAGAGAACTCCGATCTTACAATGGGCTTCACTCTGGGGGCGCTGACGGTCGAGCACGTTGCGCCGCAGAGCTGGGAGCGGCATTGGAAAGATGACCTGAACTTCGAGGACACAGATGAAGACCGGTCGCGGCTGAACCGTCTGGTTAATCGCATCGGGAATCTGACGCTGGTGACGGGACGGATGAATTCGCGGTTGGCCGACCACGAATGGTCCTGGAAGAAGAACCGCCTGGAGCGCGACAACCTGGAGATGAATCGTCGCTTGATCGAAAACATGGAAGGCGGGCTCTGGAACGAGGACGAGATCGATCGGCGAAGCGAGACCTTGGCGAACTATGTGAACGAGATCTGGTCGCACGCGGCGGCGCTGCGCCGGGAGTTGGGGCTCCCTTCGGCGGAAGACGAGGGGAGTTTCGTCTCCGGTATTTCGGTGCTGTTCGCCAAAGAACTTGTGGACAGCGTCACGGAGTCGGGCATCGAAGAGGGGTGGGCGGACAGGGAGGGGCTGAACCGGGCAAGCCGCGGTGAGCGCTACGGCCGGTACCTCTGGCTGGGCGGTGGCGACCGTTGGCGTCAGGCGTGGTTCGGGGTGAGCGCGAAGGATCGGGAACTCGTGCTGGACTACACGGACCGGGATGTCCCCGACAGGCTCATAGAAGTTCCCGACGGCGGCTTGCACGAGATGATTGAATCCGTTACGGCCCAAGTGCGCGGAATAGCGGAATCCATCACCGACGGCGGCGCTGACGCTTGACAGGAGCGGTCGATGTCGTGAACAAGGACCCCGACACCCAATGCTGCGCGTCCCCTTGCCGCAACTTCCCGAACGTCCGCTCCATTTCGCCCCGTGGCGTGGCACGGGCGAAACCGGCCTGAACACCCGGCAACGGAAGACTCCAGTGGGTGCCGTCGCCGAGGACTCCAGTGAACAGCCGGTCTGCTGAAGTTGTCGGCCGATCTCGCCCCGCCCCGCACCCCCGATGGCCCGCCCTCACGAATCTGACGTGCGCCCGTCCGCTGTCGCGGATTTGACAGCGCCCCGCGCCTGCGGCTAGAATGGCGCCCTTTAATTCTCATTGTGAGCATAACGGTGAGCATGGTGAACAGCGACCTTCGGACCGTCCCCGACTCCGACCCGCCGCGGCTCGACTACACGCCGGAGGTGGCGGCCCGCACGGCGGCCGTGTACGAGCGGGTGCGGACGGTGATCCCCGCCGTCGAGTGGCCGGCGCACGCGCCCTACGTCGACGCCGTCCGCCGCCTGAAGGAGCGCCGGGGAGCGGTGGTGCTGGCCCACAACTACCAGACGCCGGAGATATTCCACGGCGTCGCGGACCTGTGCGGCGACTCGCTCGCGCTGGCCCGGCAGGCGGCCGAGACCGACGCGGACGTCATCGTCGTGTGCGGCGTGCACTTCATGGCCGAAACCGCCAAGATCCTCAGCCCCGGCCGGACGGTCCTGATCCCGGACCTCGAGGCGGGCTGCTCGCTGGCGTCGTCGATCACCGCGGCCGACGTCGAGCGCCTGCGCGCGCGCCACCCCGGTGCGCCGGTGGTGACCTACGTCAACACGTCGGCGGACGTGAAGGCGGCGTCGGACATCTGCTGCACTTCTTCCAACGCGGTGGAGATCGTCGAGTCGCTGGGGGCGGAGCGCGTCATCTTCCTGCCCGACGAGTATCTCGGCCGCTACGTGGCGAGCCGGACCGACGTCGAGATCATCACGTGGCGGGGCCATTGCGAGGTGCACGAGCGGTTCCGGGCCGAGGACCTGCGCGACTATCGGACGAACTGGCCGGGCGTGCAGATCTACGCGCACCCGGAGTGTCCGCCGGACGTGCTGGCCGAGGCCGACTACGTCGGCTCGACCGCCGGTCTGCAGCGGCACGTCGACGCCGTGCGCCCCGAGCGGGTGGTGCTGGTCACCGAGTGCTCGATGAGCGACAACGTGGCCGTGGCCCACCCCGAAGTGGAGTTCATCCGGCCCTGCAACCTGTGTCCGCACATGAAGCGGATCACCTTGCCGAAGATCCTGGCGTCGCTCGAGCGGCTGCAGCACGAGGTGACCGTCGACCCCGCCGTCGCCGGCCGCGCGCGCCGGGCCGTCGAGCGCATGCTCGAGGTCGGGCGCGGGGCGGGGGGATGAGCCGGCCGGCGGCGGCGCGGGCACGGTCCCGGCCCGGTCCCCGCCCCTGGGCGCGCGCAGACCGGCCGCGCGAGGCGTCCGCACCGTGGACCGGCGGCGCGCCCGGGGGCGGCGGTCCCCGCGCCGCGCCTCCCGCCGTGGCCGCCGCGGGCGCGACCATCCGATGAGCGGCTATCTCCCGCGTCCCCGCGCCGCGCCGCTGGCGCCCCTGCAGTACGAAGCGCTCGTGCGCCGCGAGCTCGCGGTCGACCTGGGGGCGGCCGGCGACGTCACCACCGACGCCGTCGTGCCCGCCGGCCGGCGCGCCGCCGCGCGCATCGCGTTCCGGCGGGCCGGGCGCGTCTGCGGGCTGCGCTGCGCCCTGTTCGCGTTCGAGGCGCTCGGTCCGGTGCGCCACGCGGTGGAGCACGACGACGGCGCCGACGTGCCGGCGGGCGCGGCCGTCGCGACCCTCGAGGGCCCCGCGCGGGTCCTTCTCGCGGCCGAGCGGACCGCCCTGAACCTGCTCGCCCACCTGTCGGGCGTCGCCACCGCCGCGCGCGACCTCGCCGCGGCCGCCGCGCGCGCCGGCCCCGCCCGCGTGACCTGCACGCGCAAGACGACGCCCGGGCTGCGGGCGCTCGAGAAGTACGCGGTGCGCGTGGGCGGCGCCGCGAACCACCGCTTCGGTCTGCACGACGCGATCCTCGTCAAGGACAACCACCGCCGGCTGGCCGGCGGGGTCGCCCCCGCCGTGGCCCGCGCCCGCGCCGCGGCCGGATACGGAGTACGCGTCGCGGTGGAGGTCGACGACCTGGAGCAGCTCGACGAAGCCCTCGCGGCCGGCGCCGACGCGGTGCTCCTCGACAACCTGTCGATCGCCGACCTGCGGCAGGCGGCGGCGCGGGCGCGGGGCCGGGCGACGACCGAGGCGTCCGGGGGCGTCACCCCCGAGAACGTCGGCGCCGTCGCCGCCACCGGCGTCGACCTGATCTCGATCGGCTGGATCACCCACAGCGCGCCGGCCCTCGACGTGGGCCTCGACTTCACGGAGACCTGATCCGGCGGCGGCGGCGCAGGTACTCGCCTCCCGCGGCGAGGAGAACCGCGAGCAGGAGCCGGGCGAACGGCGGCGCGGCGGGGACCGCGGCCGCGGGATAGAAGCCGGAGCCGATGACGAACTTCCGGCCCGCTATCGACAGCTCGTCGCCCCAGGCGACCTTGAGCGAGCCCTCGTCCTCGTCGCCGGTCACGTCGGGATTGTCGAAGTAGTACTCCACGAAGTCGGCGCCGGCCTGGGCGATAAGCTCCCGGGTGATCAGGACGCCGTTCTTGTCCTCGAGGTCCCACAGGTTCTGCGTCTCGATCTCCGGCGCCACGGCGTGGAAGAAACTGACGCCGCGGTCGGGGCCTTCCGCGAGGATCACGCCGAAGTAGATGGGACCTCGCCTCCACCGGCCCTCCGGCCTGAACTCCCGGTCGAAGAAGTCGTAGGCCTCCCGCTCCGTCGCGCCGGAGAGCGACGCCTCGGACCAGGCGCGGGCCTGCTCGACGAACGCGCGCAGGCTGGGCCGATCCACGACGTCGCCGGCCGTCACCTGCGCGCGGGCGGGGTCGGCGGCGCCGGCGAGCGGGGCGAGGGCGACGACGGCCGCGGCGACTCTCGCGCGCCCGGCGGCCGCCGCCGTGAACGTGATGCAGCCGGTGGACATGTCTCTGCAACTCGTCGGTTCGCCGTTCTCCGTGAAGCGGCGGGCGCTCCAGTATGACACGCTCGAGTCGGCGCCGGCGGCGGGGGGACCCGGCGCCCGCCGGGGCGGGGCGTGCGTTATCGCGTATAAGATGGGGACCATGCGCCTCGTCTTCGAGCAGGTCCGGACCGCCGGCGACCGGAACTTCGGCCATCTGATCGGCGACCGCGAGGCGGGCCGGGGAGTGCTGGCGGACCCGGGTCGTTCGAAAGGGCCGGGGCGGCGCGGCGACGACCGCGAGGCGCCGCGCGCTCGCCGGGGACGCCCGGTCGGCCGGGGCTGGTGCTGCGCCCTGGTGCTGGCGGCGGTGGCCGCGTGGGCGTCGGCGGCCGCCGCCGCGCCGCAACCGGGCCGGCGGGCCACGACCCCGAACGGCACCGGCGGCGTGAACGCGCCGGAGACCCTCGACAAGCCCTACCTCGTGCTGGTGTCGTTCGACGGGTTCCGCCACGACTATCTGGCCCGCTACGACACCCCGAGCTTCGACCGGGTCGCGGCCCGCGGGGTCGTGGCCGAGGCGCTCGTGTCGGTCTACCCGTCGATGACGTTCCCCGCCCACTATTCCATCGCCACCGGCCTCCACCCGGAGCGCCACGGCCTCGTGGCCAACCGCTTCTACGACCCCGTACGCGGGGCCGGGTACGACTACCGCGACCCCGCCAGCGTCGCGGACGGCGCCTGGTACGGCGGCGAGCCCATCTGGGTGACGGCCGAAACCCAGGGCATGGTGGCGGCGGCGATGCTGTTCGTCGGCACCGAGGCGGACGTCGGCGGGGTGCGGCCCACCTTCTGGACCCCCTACGCCGACCGCGGCCCGCACCGCGAGCGCGTCGACCAGGTCGTCGGCTGGCTGGCCCTGCCGCCCGCGCGCCGGCCCCACGTCGTCACGCTGTACTTCGGGACCGTCGACGGGGCCGGTCACCGCGCCGGCCCGGCGTCGCCCGCCGTCGCCGAGGCGGTGGAACAGGTGGACGCCGACCTCGGGCGGCTGCTCGACGGCATCGACGCCCTGCCCCACGGCGCCGCGGTCTCCGTCGTGCTGGTCTCCGACCACGGCATGGCCGCGGTCCGCCCCGACGGGATGATCGATCTGCGAGGCGCCGCCGACCTGCGCGGCGTCCGCGTGGTCGTCAGCGGCCCGGTGGCCAACCTGTTCGTCGCGGGGGGTGCGGCGCGGGCGCGGGCGGTGCGCGACGACGTCAACGACGGGACCGGGGGCGGAGACCTGGCCGGCGGGCGCGCCTATCTCCGGCGCGACGTGCCCGCCGCGCTGCGCTATCGCGACAACCCGCGGATCGGCGACGTGGTGGTCGTGGCCGACCCGGGCTTCACGTTCGCCGGGGGCGGCTTTCCGGCTCCGGCCGGCATGCACGGGTGGGACCCCCGCCATCCCGACATGCACGGCATCTTCCTCGCGGCGGGACCGGACATCCGGCCCGGCCAGCGCATCGGCCCCGTCGCCGGCATCGACCTGTACCCGTTCCTGGCCCGCCTCGTGCGCCTGGCGCCGAACCCCGCCGTGGACAGCGACCCTGCCGCCCTCGCGCCGCTGCTCGCGCCGGCGGCGCGGTGAGGTCGATGCATCCAAGCGAAGGGACGGAGCGGGGACTCGCGCGGAACTACAAACGGCACGTCGTGATCGAGATCGACGAATCGAAGCTGCCGCCGCCGGGAGAACTGCTCGTCCCGCCGACCGCGGCACCGGCCGAACCGCCGCCCGCACCGCGGCGGTGAGGTCACCGGGCGCGAGGAATGGCCCGCCAGCAGCTCGGACTCGCGGGCGGCCCGAACGTTACCCCGCCCCATCCAGTGTTCGGAGTGCTCGGAGAAGCAAGGCATGGAAAGCAGCCCTCAGCCTGCACACGTAGCGTTGCGGCTGGTGCTGGTCTATCCTGCACCCCCGTGAGCGGGCGCGGGGCGGGGCCGGCGGGCGCGGCGTCCATCGGCGAGCGCAACGAACGGTCGCTGCACCGGGCGCTGAAGGCGCGCTACGCGGGCGCTGAAGGCGCGACGGAGCAGGCCGTCGACGGCTTCGTGGCCGACGTGGTCACCGGCGGCCGCATCGTCGAGGTCCATACCGGCGGCTTCGGGCCGCTCAAGCGCAAGCTGCCGCGGCTGCTGGCGCGGTATCCGGTCACCCTGGCGCATCCCGTCGCCCGGGACCGGTACATCGTCAGGGCGGCGGCCGGCCCCGGCGCCCCGGCGACCCGGCGCAAGTCGCCGAAGCACGGCTCGGTCTTCGACGTCTTCGCGGCGCTCGCGAGCATTCCGGCCCTGCTCGCCCATCCCAACCTGACGCTGGAGGTCGTGATGACCGTCGAGGAAGAGGTGCGCGCCCCGGTCCGCGGCGGCCGGCGGCGTCGCGGCTGGGCCTGCCTCGACCGCCGGCTCGTGGACGTCGTGGAGACCTGCGCCATCGGGTCGATGGACGACCTGTTCGCCCGGCTCGACGCCGACCTCCCGGAGCGGTTCACCACCAGCGACCTCGCGGCGGCCATGCGGTCGCCGCGGCGTCTCGGCCAACTGGCCGCGTTCTGCTTCCGCGAGGGCGGCGTCGCCGAGGTCTGCGGGAAGAAGGGCAACGCCCTGGTGTACCGGCGCGTCGTCTGACGGCCGGCGTCCGCGGGAGTGAAGATGACGGGGTGGGAGAAGCGGCGGGCGCCGGTCAGCGCGGGCGGTCGAGCCACGCGCGCAGGCGCGCGGCCTCGTCGGCCGCCGCGGGGTCGCGTTCGATCTGGTGGAGGCGGTTCCGGACGATGAACGCGTCCATCTCGCCCGGCGGCGCATCGCGCTCGACGAGCTCCCGCACCTTGCGCGGAAAGAACGTGCCCCAGTCCGGCCGGCGGCCGTCGACGTCGGTGAAGCCGTACTCCTTCGCCAGCGTCCAGCTCGCGAACACCCGGCCGCTCTTGCTCGCCACGTCCGGGTCGGCGGCCAGCGCCGCCACCGCGCGCCCGACGTAGCACGGCGTCTCCGACTCGGCGAAGTACGGGTCGTCCGCGATGGCGTCCCGCCAGTTCGCCTCGGTCACCCCGCAGGTGTCGAGCACCGCCTCCGACCGCAGGAGCCCCGGCGTGAGCGCGAGGGCCGTCACCCGGTGCGCGTGCAGGTCGGCGGCCATCGCGTAGGCGAGGCGGATGACCGCGTTCTTCGCGAGGTCGTAGAAGAGGTTGCCGCGATACCCGAGCGTGTCGCCGTCGGTGACCTCGACGACGAGCCCGGCGTTCCGTTCGACCATCAGCGGGACGCCGTGCCGGCTCGTGATGACGTGGCTGTGGACCGCGCGCTCCAGCAGCGCCAGTCCCTGCGCCGTCGAGAGTTCCCAGAAGGGCGAGAACCACTCGGTCAGGGCGTCGCCGCCCCAGACGTCGTTGACGAGCACGTCGAGCCGGCCCTGTTCGCCGCGGACGCGCGCGAACAGCCGTTCGACCTCCGACTCGACGGTATGGTCGGTCCGCACGGCGACGCCGCGGCCCCCCGCATCCGTCACCAGCTCCGCCGTCTCCTCGATCGTCTCGGGTCGTCCCGCGGTGGCGGGGCGCCCGCGCACGCTGCGGCCGGTGCAGTAGACGGTGGCCCCCGCGGCCCCCAGCATCCGCGCGATGCCCCGCCCGGCGCCGCGCGTGGCCCCGGCGACGACGGCGACCTGGTTCAGCAGGGGTCGATCGGGCATCGGGGTCCCCTCGGGTCAGGGTGCGGCCTGCGAGCGTTCGACGCCCGGATACTATATTGCACGGACGACTTGACGGGGCGGCGGCCGCTCGATCGTGGAGACGGCGGGCGCGCGCAGGCCGGGCGGCCCGGGGCGGAGGGCGCCGGCGGAGGGAGAACGCCGCCTGACCGGGGCGTGAGAAGGGCGCATGTCGGCTATCGAAGACGGGGCGCGGGCGGCCGCCGCGGGGGCGGGGCGGGTGGTGGCGACGGCGCTCGCGGTGGCGGCGCTGTCCGCCTGCGCGGGTCCGGGCGCATCGTCGGCGGACCGGGTGCGGGTGTCGGCGGCGGTCAGCCTGACCGGGCTCCTGGAACGGCTCGCGAGCGGGTTCGAACGCGAGACGGGGACGGCGGTGGCGCTGAACCTGGCCGGTTCGAGCACCCTGGCCGCGCAGATCCTGGCCGGGGCGCCGGTCGACGTGTTCATCAGCGCCGACGAGCGGCAGATGGACCGGGTGTCGGCGGAAGCCCTGATCGACGCGGACACGCGGGTCGTGCTGCTGTCGAACCGGCTCGCGGTGGTGGTGCCGGCGGGCGCGGCGCCGCCGCGCGCCGCCGCGGAGCTGGGCGGCCCGGCGTTCCGGCGGATCGCCGTCGGGGACCCGGCCGGCGTGCCCGCCGGCGTCTACGCGCGCGCCTGGCTGACGTCGATCGGGCTCTGGGACGCGCTGGCCCCCCGCATGGCGCCGACCCGCGGCGTCCGGGCGGCGCTGGCCGTCGTCGAGTCGGGCGACGCGGACGCGGGCATCGTCTACCGGACGGACGCGCGGTCGTCGGACGCGGTCACGGTCGCGTTCGAGGTGGCGGAGGACGCCGGGCCGGCCATCGCCTATCCGGCCGCGGTCCTGACCGACGCCCCGAACCCGGCGGGGGCGGCCCGCTTCCTCGCGCATCTCCAGGGCCGGGCGGCCCGCGCCGCGTTCGCGGGGGCCGGGTTCATCGTGCCGGACCCCCCGCCCGCCGGCGGACGCGCGGCGCCATGAGCGAGGTGCTGTCGGTCGCCGGGTTCACGGCGGGCATGGCCGCCCTGGCCACCGCCGTCATGCTGCCTCCGGGCCTCGCCGTCGCGTGGGTCCTGGCCCGCCGCCGTTTCCCCGGGCACGCGGTGCTGGAGACCCTGGTGTCGCTGCCCCTGGTGCTGCCGCCGGTGGCGACGGGGCTGATCCTCGTCGCGGTCCTGGGGCGGCGGGGCGTGCTGGGGGGGCTGCTCGACCGGCTGGGCGTCGAAGTGATGTTCACGTGGCGGGCGGTGGTGGCGGCGATGGCGGTGACCGGCCTGCCGCTGCTGGTGCGCTCGGCGCGGGCGGGGTTCGAGCAGGTGGACCGGCGTTGCGAGCAGATCGCGGCGACGCTGGGGGCGCGGCCGGCGCGCGTCTTCCTGACCGTGAGCCTGCCTCTGGCCCGGCGCGGCGTGCTCGCGGGGGCGCTGCTGGGGTTCTCGCGGGCCCTGGGCGAGTTCGGCGCGACGATCATGGTGGCCGGCGCGCTGCCGGGCACGCGGACCATCGCGGTGGCCATCTACACCTACACCGAGACCGGTCAGGACGCGGCGGCGGCGGTGATGCTGGCGGTGTCGGCCACCATCGCGTTCGGCGCCCTGCTGGCGTCGAACCGCCTGACGGCGGCATGACCGGCAAGGCGCCGGCTCCCGGGCCGATCACCCTCGACTTCGCCCTGCGCCAGGGCGGCTTCGCGCTCGAGATGCGCGAGCGCATCGAGGCGCGGACCGTCGCCCTGTTCGGCCCGTCGGGGGCGGGCAAGACCACGGTGCTCGAGGCCATCGCCGGTCTGCGCCGGCCGCGCCGCGGGGCGATCCGCATCGGGGCGCGCACCCTCTTCGACGCCGAGGCCGGTGTGGACGTGCCGTGCCACCGCCGGCGCGTCGGCTACGTGCCCCAGGACCTCGCCCTCTTCCCCCACATGAACGTGCGGCGCAACATCCTCTACGGCGCGGAGGCGGGACGGGACGAGGCGGTCGCGCAGGTCGTCGCGCTGCTCGAGCTCGGCCCCCTGCTCGACCGCGGCGCCGCCGGCCTGTCCGGCGGAGAGCGCCAGCGGGTCGCCCTCGCCCGCGCCCTCGCGGCGGCGCCGGCCCTCCTGCTGCTCGACGAGCCCCTCGCCGCCCTCGACGCCCCGTTGCGCTCGCGCATCCTGCCCTGCCTGGAGCGCATCCGCGACGACCTCGCGACCCCCATGCTCTACGTGTCCCACGCCGAGGCCGAGGTGCGCGCCCTCGCCGACTGGGTGGTGGTGCTCGACGCCGGCCGCGTCGTGCGGTCGGCGCCGGCGCTCTGAGGCGGGCGCCGGAAGCTCCGGGCGAAGCGCGGCGGGCGAGCGGGGGCGGCGTGGTATCTTCGTTGCCCGCAACTTCCGGGAAGGGAGGAACCTCGATGGACACCGGCACGCGGCTTCGGCTTCTCGTCCCCTGCGCGGTGCTCGCCGCGGCGGCCGCCCTCGCTCCCCGGCCCGCGGCGGCGCAGGCGGTGCCCGACGGCGAATGGCACCACTTCGGCCGGGACGCCGCCAACACCAAGTACTCGCCGCTCGACGACGTCACGGCGGACAACTTCACCGACCTGGAGATCGCCTGGCGCTGGACGTCGCTTTCCCGCGCGGTCGCCGCAGAGCACGACCGCATCCGGCCCAGCGCGTTCAAGGCGTCGCCCCTGATGGCGGACGGCCTGGTCTACGTCAGCACCGCCCTCGGGCAGGCGGCGGCCCTCGACGCCGGCACCGGCGAGACGGTCTGGACCTACGACCCCCGCATCTACGACGACATGGACCGCCCCCCCAACATGGGCTGGCACCACCGGGGCCTCTCGTACTGGAAGGACCGCGAGAGCGGCGACGCGCGCATCTTCATGAGCAACCACGACCTGAAGCTGGTCGCGCTGAACGCCCGCACCGGCGCCCTCTATCCCGACTTCGGCGAGAACGGCCGCGTCGACCTGACCCGGGGCTACGGCCGCGAGATCGACCCGTCGCGGATGACCTACTCGTCGCCGGTCGCGGTGGCGGGAGACACCGTCATCACCGGCAGCATCATCCAGGACACCTACCTCACGCGGCGCGAGGCGTCGCCGGGCGACGTGCGGGCCTACGACGCGCGCACCGGCGAGATGAAGTGGATATTCCACACCATCCCGCGGGGCGACGAGTTCGGCGCCGACTCGTGGCAGAACGAGTCGTGGCGCTACAGCGGGCACAGCAACGTCTGGTCGTACATGGCGGTCGACGAGGAGCTCGGCCTCGTCTACCTGCCCACGGGCACCCCGTCGAACGACTGGTACGGCGGCATGCGCCCGGGGGACAACCTGTTCGCCGAAAGCATCGTGGCCGTCGACGTCGAGACCGGCCGGCGCGAGTGGCACTTCCAGGCGATCCACCACGGGCTGTGGGACTGGGACTTCCCGACCGGCCCGAACCTGCTCGACGTCACCGTCGACGGCCGCCGGGTCAAGGCGCTGGCGCAGGTCAGCAAGCAGGCGTTCACCTACGTCTTCGACCGGGCGACGGGCGAGCCGCTCTGGCCCATCGAGGAGCGCCCCGTGCCCCGCGGCGCCGTGCCCGGCGAGTGGTACTCGCCGACCCAGCCGTTCCCCACGAAGCCGCCGCCGTTCGACCGGCAGGGCATCGGCATCGACGACGTCATCGACTTCACCCCCGCGCTGAAGGCCGAGGCCCTCGAGCTGGTGAGCAGCCGCGCGCGGTTCGGACCGCTGTTCTCGCCCCCGGTGCTGCGGGGGGCGGAGACCCCGTTCATCCAGGTCCCCGGCGCGGGCGGCGGCGCGAACTGGCAGGGTGCGGCCGTCGACGTCGAGACGGGCCGGCTGTTCGTGTCGTCGTCGAGCACCCTGATCGTCGTCGAGGTCGTCGAGTACGAGGCGCCGGCGACGGTCGGCTACTTCACCGACCCGTGGGGCGTCGGACTGCCGGGGCCGCGGGGGTTGCCGCTGTTCAAGCCGCCCTACAAGCGGGTGACCGCGCTCGACCTGAACACCGGCGGCCGGGCGTGGATGCAGCCCCACGGAGACGGCCCGCGGAACCATCCCGCCCTCGCGCACCTGAACCTGCCGCCGCTCGGGGGCGGGGGCGGCATCAGCTCGGGCCCCCTCGTGACCCCGTCGCTGCTCATCATGAACCACGGGGGCCGCGGCTACGCCGACGCCGGGGCCGGCTCGCGCACCATCAGCGCCTACGACAAGGCCACCGGCGAGCATCTCGGCTCGGTCGACCTGCCGGCGGTCCCCGGCGGCAATCCGGTGACCTACCGGCACGAGGGCCGGCAGTACCTCGTAGTGGCGACGGGCAGCGGCGGCTCCGACGCCGAGCTGATCGCGCTGGCGCTGCCGCGGGAGCCGGCGTCGTAGAAACCGCCCGGCGCCGGCCGGCCGGAGCCGCCGGGCCGGGGCGGCGCCGCGGAAGACTCCTGTTCGCGTGCGCTACGGTCCTCTGACGCTCATCGGGCTTCTGCCGTGCCTCGCGCCGGCGGCTTGGGCGGCCGCGCCGCCGTCCCCCGCCGGCGGCGCCGGGAACCGCGCAACCGTCGAAGAACCGGCGGCGCAGCCGCCCGGCGACGACGAGGATCCCGCGGGCGGCGGGGAAGCGGGCGCACCGCCCCCGGACGAGGAAACTCCCGCGGCCATCCGGGAATCCGGATCGGAGACCGACGCCGGCGGGTTCCTGCCGAGGGCGTTCCGCGCCGTGCGGCGCCAGCTCCGGTTCCGGAGCCCCGAGGACTGGTCCCTGCGCTTCGACCTTCAGACCGGCGTCGTGGGCCGGACGCATCCGCTGCCCCGCAACTCGTTCCGCTCCTGGCGCGTGGAGCTCGTGAGACGCACCGACGGGTCGGCGGTGTGGCACCACACCTACCGTTTCCCGTCGTACGGCGCGGGCGTCCAGTTCGCGGACTTCGGCGGCGCGCCGACGGACCGGGGGCGGCCGGTGTCGGCGTACTGGTTCATACAGACCCCGATCGCCCCGCCCGTCGCCGCCGTCGACGTCCTCTCGAGCATCGGCATGGGCGTGACGCACGGCTGGAACACGCCGGCGTTCGAGGCGTTCCCCTTCGAGCGGCATCCGACCACCCGGTTCACGAGCTACGTCGACCTGGGTTTCCTGGCGCGGCGGCGCCTCTCCGACCGCCTCGACCTCCTCGGCGGGTTCTCGCTGAACCACTTCTCGAACGGCGGCGTCGGCAGTCCGAACCGCGGCCTGACGGTGACCGCCCCGCGCTTCGCCATCCAGCGCAGCCTGGGCGTGCGCGGACCGCCGCCCCGGCGCGAAGACCGGCCGCCGTTCGTCGACCGGTGGGAGACGCGTCTCGACGGGGGGCTCGCGGTGCGGGGCGTCGGGTTCTTCTGGCGAGGAGACCGGTTCGGCCCCCGCGGGTCCGTCCGGGTCGCGGCGCTCAAGGGGTCGATCTGGCGCCGGTTCCACCGCATCGGCCAGGTCGGCGGCGGCGTCGAAGGGGCGCTGGAGACGGCTCGGCCGCGGGGGACGGCGCGGACGCCCGACGCCGATCTCGACGGGGGCGGCAGCATCGCCTTCTACACCGGGTACGAGCAGATCGCCGGCCCCTTCTCCATCTACCTGCACTTCGGGACGCACCTCGCCCGCACGCGGACCGACGAGCGGCCGGCCCCGTACTACCGGGTCGGGACGATCATGCGCTTCGCCGAGCGCTGGTTCACCGACGTGAGCTTCCGTTTCATGAACCGGGGCAAGGACTTCAGCCACGACTACATCGCCTGGCACTTCGGGTACCGGATCGACCGGCTGCCGTCGCCGTGGCGCCGCCGGGAGCCGGCGCCGTAGAACGGCGCGGATTCCCGGCCGGAGGGTCGGTTGGACGCCCGGCGCATGGCATCCGGCGCCCGGTGCGTGTACGATGCTGGTCGGCGATGCGGCGCGGGGGGGCGCGCACGGAAGGGCCGAGCCGGCCGCGGCGCGGGAGGGAGCGACGATGACGAAGACGGCGGCGCTGTCGATCGGTCCGGGGCGGCGCCCCGATCTGCGAGACGGTCCGCACGGCGGGAGGGGAGTGAACCGATGCTGCTGAGACAGCTTCTCGACCTCTACTCCCTCATCGTGCTGGTGGCGGTGGTCGTCTCGTGGATGCAACTGTCTCCCGCGCACCCCGTGGCCCGCTTCGTGGACGCGATGACCGAGCCGGTGCTGGAGCCCATCCGGCGCGCCCTGCCGCCCATGGGCGGGCTCGACTTTTCGCCGATGGTCCTGCTGATCGGGCTGCGCATGCTCCGGGGGCTGTTCTGACCGCCGGCCGGTCCCGCGCGGGCGCCGTGGCGCGGGCGGCGCGCCGCATGATATCGTCAGGGTCATCGACGGCAGCACCGGCACGACCCGTTCCCGACAGCCGCTCCGAGGGCGGGGCGCTCGCGCGCCCCGGCGCGGTTCATCCCCCTGGACGCTCCGGGCAGCCTGGGGCGGCGGCCGGCCAAGCCGCCTCGTTCTCGCGGTGCGTGTCGACGCGCGGGCAGGTCCGCGCCGAGACCGGATCGACTTATCGGAGGGCATCATGCGAATGCGCAGCCTGTGGGCGATCGCGGCGCCGGCGGGGCTGGCGGCCGTCTTCCTGGTGACGGCGCCGGCCACCCCGCGCGCTCAGGAAACCACCGAGAACCAGTTCACGACGCCGCTCGACGTACGGATGGGGCAGCGGCTGTTCCAGCAGCAGTGCAGCCGCTGCCACGGCCTGGAAGCCGACGGCGGCGAGCTGGGCCCGGCCCTGACCGACGGGTTCAGGAGCGCCAGCACCGACGCGGGGCTGTTCCGCATCGTCCGCGAAGGGATCCCCAACACCCAGATGATCGGCATCAGCCGCAACGCCACCGACCAGTCGGTCTGGATGGTGGTCAGCTATCTGAACTCGCTGAACACCACCCCCGTGGTCGACCTGCCGGGCGACCCCGCGGCGGGACGCATGGTGTTCGAAGGCAAGGGCGCCTGCTCGAGCTGCCACATGGTGGACGGCCAGGGCGGCCGCCGCGGCCCCGACCTCAGCGTGGTCGGCGACCGCCGCGACCCGGACGAACTGGCCAGCGACCTCCGCACGCCGGACGAGGAACTCGACCCGCGGTGGTGGACCCTGCGGGTCACCCGCGAGGATGGCTCGGTCGTCGAGGGCCTGCGCATGGGCGAAGACACCTTCACGATGCGGGTCATGGACGAGAACGAGGACCTCTGGTCGTTCTCGAAGGACGGCGTGCGGTCCCACGAGCGCGTGACCAGCTCGATCATGCCCAGCGTGAACGCCCTCCTGACCAGCGCCGAGGTCGACGACCTGATCGCCTATCTGTACTCGCTCCGACGGGAGGAAAGCTGACCATGAAGCGGCTCGCCATCGTCCTCGCGTTCGCGCCGATCGCCCTGCCCGCCTCCGGCCAGGAGACGGAGTCCGCGGCCGGCGCCGCCCCTTCGTTCTCGCCCGTCACCTGGGAGCGTCTGCTGCACGCGGCCGACGAGCCCGAGAACTGGCTGATGTACTCGGGCACGCTCGACGCCCAGCGCTACAGCCGGCTCGACCAGGTGCACAACCGCAACGTCGGCGAACTGGAACTGAAGTGGGCCTACCAGATCCCCCAGCTCGACCGCGCCGAGACCGTCCCCCTCGTGGTCGACGGGGTGATGTTCATCACCGAGGCGCCCAGCAACGTGGTCGCCGTCGACGCCGCCACCGGGCGCCAGTACTGGCGCTACGACCACCCCCTGCCCGACGACCTGCGCATCTGCTGCGGCCGTAACAACCGCGGCGTGGCCATTCTCGGCGAGACGCTCTACATGAGCACCCTCGACGCGCACCTCGTCGCCATCGACGCCCGCTCCGGCAACCTCGTGTGGGACGCGGAGACCGCCGACCACCGGTCGGGCTACAGCAAGACGGCGGCGCCCCTGATCGTCAAGGACCAGGTGGTGACGGGCATCGCCGGCGGCGAGTACGGCATCCGCGGGTTCGTCGACGCCTACGACGCGGCGTCGGGTGACCAGACCTGGCGCGCGTGGACGATCCCCGGCCCCGACCACCCCGACAACCAGACCTGGGCCGGCGAGTCGTGGCGGACCGGCGGCTCGGCGAGCTGGATCACCGGCGCCTACGACCCCGACCTCGACCTCGTCTACTGGGGCACCGGCAACCCCGGCCCCGACTGGAACGGCGACGTGCGGCTGGGCGACAACCTCTACTCCGACTCGGTGCTCGCCCTCGGCGGGGCCACCGGCCAGCTGGAGTGGTACTTCCAGTTCACGCCGCACGACGTGCACGACTGGGACGCCATCCAGGTGCCGATCCTCGCCGACCTGACGATGGGCGGCGAGGAGCGCAAGGTGATGATGTGGGCGAACCGCAACGCCTTCTTCTACACGCTGGACCGGGTGACGGGCGAGTTCCTGCTGGGCGAGCCGTACGCGAAGCAGACCTGGGCGGTGGGGCTCGACTCGAACGGCCGCCCCATCCGCGTGCCCGACACCGCGCCCACCCCGGAGGGCACGCTCGTCTCGCCGCCCGTCGGCGGGGGCACCAACTGGTTCTCCCCCGCCTTCAGCCCGCGCACCGAGCTCTTCTACGTGCAGGCGTACGACGGCGAAGACATCTACTACAAGCGCGACGAGGAATACGTCGAGGGCGACCAGTACACGGGCGGCGGCGGACAGCGCCCGCTGCCGCAGGACCACTACCACAGCGCCATCCGCGCGATCGACCCGCGGACCGGCGACGTCCGGTGGGAGTATGCGATCCAGCCGCGGTCGACCGCGGGCATCATGACCACCGCGGGCGATCTCGTGTTCAGCGGCAGCGTCGACGGCTGGTTCTACGCCCTCGACGCGGTCAGCGGCGACCCGCTGTGGCGCATGAACGTGGGCCGGCGGGTCCACTCCGCGCCCATCGCCTACGCCGTCGACGGCCGCCAGTACGTGACCATCGCGGCCGGCAACGTCGTGTTCACCTTCGGGCTGAGAGACTGAGCCGTGGCGTTCCTTTCCATCACCGACATGGCGCGCAAGGAGCCGATTCCCGGCTTCGTGGGCCGGTTCGCGACGGGGGTCACGATGACCTCGGTGAGCTGGACCATCGCCGCCGGCGCCGAGCTCCCCGAGCATGCGCATCCCCACGAGCAGGTGTCGCACGTGCTCGACGGGGAGTTCGAGATGACCATCGAAGGCGAGACCCGGCGCCTCGGGCCGGGCATGGTGGCGTTCGTCCCGCCCAACGCCGCCCACTCGGGCCGGGCGGTCACCGCGTGCCGCATCATCGACGTGTTCCATCCGGTGCGGGACGACTACCGATAGCCGCACGGACGGCGCGCGGCCGACTCGTCGGAGGGGTGCTCCCGCCCGGAGCGCCCCTCCCCTGACCCGCCGCCGGCGCTCCCGCCCGCGTGCCGGCGGGGTGATACTGTAGCGGCAATGGCCAGCCCCGAACGCACGCGCGTCGCCGGCCGCGCCCGCGGCCTCCTGGCGTGATGCCGTTCATCGCCCCCCTGGCGGACGGGCTGCGGCGCGTGCGGCGGGCGCCGATGGTCGTGGCCGGCGCCGCGGCCCTGACGGCGGCGGTGGCCGTGCCGCCGGGGCTGCTGTCGAGGAGCGCGACCGACGACGCCGCGCACCCGCGCGCCCCGGCCGACCCCGCGAGCGGATGCGTCCCGCTCGGGTGGTGGCGGTTTCCGGCCGGCGGCTACTCGGTCGACGGCAGGCCGTGCGCGGCGGGGGCGGACGCGGTGCTCGCCGACCTGCGCGCCCTGCTCGACGGCGCGGGCCCCGACCCCGCGCTCGCCGCCGTCGCCGTCTCCTACCTCGCGGCCTGGACCCTCTTCTCGGCCGGCGCCATCGACCGCTACGCGCGGGACCGTCCGACCCGCGGGGCCGGGTTCTTCGCCGCCTGCGGCGTCTACGGACCGCGCCTGCTGCGCCTGGCCCTGATCGCCGGCCTCGTCTACTGGATGCTCTTCGCGGCCGTGCACCGGTGGGTCGTCGGCGCGACCGCGCCCGGGGCCGCCCTGTCCGCGGGGGGGCTGCTCCGCTATCTGGGGTTCGGACTGCTGCTGGCCGCGGTCGGCCTCGTTTTCGACTATGCGCGCGTGCGGGCGGTGGTGGAAGACCGACGCAGCATGCTCGTGGCGCTCGCCGCCGGCTGGCGCTTCGTGCGGCGGCATCCGGCGGGCTGCGCGGGGCTCTACGCGGCCAACGGGCTGGTGCTGGCGGCGGTCGTCGGCGCCCATGCCTTCGCGGCCCCCGCCGCGCTCTCGACCGGCGCGTCGGCGGCGTTCATCGTCGGCCACGCCCACGTCGTGGCGCGCCTGGCCGGCCGGCTGCTCTTCTACGCCACCGAGGTCTCCTACTTCCAGAGCCGCCTCGCCCACGCCGGCTACGTCGCGGCGCCGGCGCCGGCGTGGCCGGAGTCGGCCTCGGCGGAAGCCCTGGGGCGGCTTTCGGGCTGAGCCGGCGAACCCGGAGCGCCGACGATCGACATGGTCGAGTTCCTGCTTGCCGCCGTCGCCGCGTTCACGCTGACGCTCGTCCTGCCGATCGTCACCTTCCTGTTCGCGTCGGCGCTGCGCGCGCGCGTCGCCGCGGTCGAGCACCGCCTGGCCCGTCTCGAACGATGGATGCAGGGGGCGCCGCCGCCCGCGCGGCCCGAGACGGACGGGCAGCCGGCGGTCGCCCCCGGCGTCGCCCCCCACGCGGCCGCGCCGCCCCCGCCCGCCGCGGCGCCGCCGCCCGCCCCGCCGGCGCCCGCCCCGCCGTTCCGACCCGCGTCGGCCCCGCCGCCACCCGCATTCGACGCGCGGCCCGGGTCGGCGGCGCCGCCGCCCGCCTCTCCGGAGGCCCGCCCGGCTCCGGTGCGCCTCGAGACCCGCATCGGGACCCGCTGGATGCTCTACGCCGGGGTGGCCATTCTCGTCGTCGGCGTGGGCCTGTTCATCCGGTACGCCTTCGCCAACCAGTGGGTCACCGAGCCGTTGCGGGTCGGCGCCGGGGCGCTCGCGGGCGGGCTGCTGGTGCTGTCGGGCCGGCGGTTCGCGGCGCGCGGCCACGCGCGGTTCGGCGCGGCGGTCGTGGGCGGCGGGGTCGCGGCCTGGTACCTGGCCGCGTACGCGGCCCTGAACCTGTACCGGCTGGTGGACGCCGGCCCCGGGTTCGCGATGCTCGCCGCGGTGACCGCGTTCGCGGCGTACCAGGCCGACCGGCTGCGCGACTGGCCGCTCGGCATGATGGCGATCGGCGGCGGGTTCGCCACCCCCTGGTTCGTGGGCGTCGACGCCGGCGCGCAACTCGTCCTGTTCTCGTACACCGCCCTGCTGGTCGGCGCCGTCGTCCATCTGGCGCACCGGCGCGACTGGCCGGTCCTGAACCTGGCCGGCTTCGTGCTCACGGGGCTGACGGTCGGGGCGTGGTACGTCCGTTTCCACGAGCCCGGCGCCTGGCTGCGGACCGAGGCGTTCTGCACGCTGTACGCCGGCCTGTTCCTCTGGGTGCGGTACCGGGCGCGCGCGTCGGCCGGCCCGTACGCCCGCGCGACGCGGTGGGCGCTGACGACGACGCCGCTCTGGTATCACGCCGCGTCGCTCATCCTCCTCGGCGACCACTGGCTGGCGCTCCTCGTCTACCTGATCGCGGTCACCGGGGCGGGCGTCGCCGTCGCCGCGCGCGGGAACGCGACGTGGGTCCGCGCCGGGCTGTGGGCGGCGGTGGCGGCGCCGCTGCTCGGTTGGGGGGGCGCCGGCCCGGACGGCTCGTGGCTGGCCCCCGCGGTGGTGACGTGGGTCGCGGTCGCGGGCCTGCACGCCGCCGCCCAGGTCGAGCTGCTGCGGCGGCGGGGCGGGCCGCTGCACGCCGCCGACGTGGTCCTCGCACCGGTCAACGGGTTCGGCCTCGCGTTCGGGCTGCAGGCGCTGCTCGCGCCGCATCATCCCGCGGCCGTCGGGCTCGCGACGGCCCTCGTGGCCGCGGCCCACGGGGTCCTGGCCGCCGCCGTGCGCCGCATGGACCCGCGCGCCGCGATGCACTTCGCGGTGCTGGCCGCCGCCCTCGGGGTGGCCGCGCTCGGCCAGCAGCTCGACGGCGCCTGGGCCGCCCTCGCGTGCGCGGCCGAGGCGGCCGGGCTCGCGTGGGTCGGCATGCGCGAGCGGCGGGGCTGGGTCCGCGCCGCCGGCGCCGGCCTGTTCGCGGCGGCCGTGCTGCAGACCCTGGCCGCGCAGACGGCGCCCGTGCCCGCCGCGCATGCCGTCCTCCTCAACCGCCGCGCCCTCCTCGGGCTGTTCGTGGTCGCGATGCTCGCCCTCGCCGCGCGGCTGCACCGCCGCGAGGCCGACCCCGACGTCCCGCACCGCGACCCGGCCCGCGCGGGCGCGGACCCCGTCGACGGCGACCGCGGCGGCGGGGCCGACCGGGACGTCCCGCACCGCGACCCGGCCCGCGCGGCCGCCGTGGTCGCCGCGAACGCGCTGCTGCTGTTCACGCTGTCGACGGAGATCCATGCGTTCTGGGAGACGCGGCAGGGCGCGGCGAACGCGGCGCTCGCCGGCCAGATGATGCTGTCGGCGACGTGGGCCGCGTACGCCGCCGCGCTGACCGCGGCCGGCATCCGCCGGCGGTACGCCCCCATCCGCTATCTCGCGCTGGCCGTCTTCGGCCTGACCGTGCTCAAGGTGTTCCTCGTCGACTTCGCGCAGGTCGACTCGGTCTACCGCATCGTCAGCAGCGTGGTGCTGGGGCTGCTGCTGCTGGCCGCGTCGTACCTGTACCAGCGGCAGGGCGGCCGGCCGGACCCGGACCCCGCGCCCCCCGCCGGACCGCCCCCCGACGGACCCGCGCCGCCCCCCGCCGCCGGCTGACGGGACCGCGGCGCGACCGGCGGCGGCGTCCCGCCTCCGCCCGGCCCGGCTCCCCGGCCCCCGGTCCCCCCGGGCGCCGGTTGCCGTACAATGGGGCGACTCTCGGAAAGGACGGTCCAGATGAAGACTCTCTCTTGCGTCGCGCTGGTCGCGGCGGCGGCGTTCGTCGGCGCGCCCGCCGTCTCGTCGGGACAGGAGTGGGAGCCGCCGCGGCTCGCGAACGGGCACCCGGACGTCAACGGCATGTGGAACAACGTGGGCTCGTCGCACGTGCCCCTGGAACTGCCGGCGGATCTGGCGGGCCGGACCCTGACCGCGGACGAGCGCCTCGAGCTGTTCACGGCGCGGTCGGACCGCGCGAAGGCCGTGCGGTGGGAGGGTCACGAGAACAGCCGCGGCGTCGGCGCCTACGCCAACTACTGGTTCGACTGGTTCTGGAAGGAGCCGGTCGCCGGCGAGGCCCCGGCGCTGGTCGTCCACCCCCCGGACGGCCAGGTCCCCGACCTGACCCCGAAGGCGCAGGATAGCGTGCGGTACTACCGCGAGCACCTGCACGACCGGGCCGCCAACATGGAGTCGGGCGACCGCTGCCTGTCGCGGGGGGTCTTCGGCATGATGATGCCCACCGCCTACAACAACGGCAAGCTGTTCGTGCAGACCGAGGACCACGTGATCATCCACAGCGAGATGATCCACAACGCCCGCATCATCCCCATCGACGGCGGCCCGCACGCCGACGGGAAGATCGCCCTGTGGGAGGGCGACCCCCGCGGCCGCTGGGAGGGCAACACCCTGGTGGTGGAGTCGACCAACTTCAAGGCGGTCGGCAACATGCGGGCGCCGGGGTCGCGCGCGCCTCAGCACGAGGGGCGGCGCATGGTCGAGCGCTTCACCTTCGCCGACGAGGACACCCTGAACTACGAGCTGACCGTCGACGACCCCGAGACCTACGCCGAGCCGTGGACCGTCGCCTTCCCCTACAAGCGCGACGACGCCTACCGGCAGTTCGAGTACGCCTGCCACGAGGGCAACTGGGCGGTGCCCAACTCGCTGGGGGGCGCCCGCGCCGAGGAAGCCGCCTCGACGGAGTAGTGACGATGCAGAGAACGCACCACGGCCGCGCCGCGGCGCTCGTCCTCGTCCTGGCCGCGGCCGGCGGTCCGGCCGCGTCCGCGCAGGCGCCGTCCGCCGACTGGTCGAGCCAGAACCTCAACCTCGACAACAACCGGTTCGCGCCGCTGGACGAGATCGACGCCGCGAACGTCGGCCGGCTCGTCGAACGGTGGTCCTGGGCGGCCGGACCGGCCGACAACGTGGCGCAGGCCACGCCCCTCGTCGTCGACGGCGTGATGTACCTGCATTCGCGCTCGACCCTGTTCGCGCTCGACGCGGCGACGGGGGCCGAGCGGTGGTCGGCGCCGCTCGACGCGGGGACCCGGAGCGGGAGCCCGGTGCGCGGCCCCACGTTCGCGGACGGCGCCGTCTACGCCTATCGCGGGGCCGACCTGTATGCGCGGGACGCCGCCACCGGCGACGCGGTCGAAACGTTCGGCGCCGGGGGCGTACTGCCGGTGGTGAGCAACGCGCTGCAGATGAAGTACCCCGACGACTTCCCGCCCACCCTCGACCCGGTCGAGATCGGCTACCGCATCACCACGCCGCCCGCCCACCACGACGGCACGCTGTACGTCGCCGCGGCGCTGTCGGAAGGCCATATTCCGGGCGGGCTGGTGATCGCCGCCGACGCCCGCACCGGGGCCGTCGAGTGGGTGTTCAACACGATCCCGCAGGGTCCGCGGGACGAAGGCTGGGAGATCGCGCGAGACACCTGGGGCTACGGCGCGCGGGCCGGGGGCGGCGTGTGGACGCAACCCGCGGTCGACCCCGACCTCGGCCTGGTCTACGTGAACGCCGGCAACCCGTCGCCCGACTACGACGGCTCGGCGCGGGTCGGCATCAACCTGTTCACCAACGCCACCATCGCCCTCGACCTCGAGACGGGCGCGCTGCGCTGGTACTACCAGGCCGTGCACCACGACCTCTGGGACTGGGACCACGTGACGGGACCGGTGCTGTTCGACGTGCCCGGCGCCGACGGGGCGATCGTCAGGGGGGTGGCCGCGGCAGGCAAGAACTGTCTCTTCTACATGTGGGACCGCGAGACCGGCGAGCCCCTGCACCCGATGGTCGAGACGGTGGTGCCGACCGAGACCGACGTCCCCGGCGAGCAGGTCTGGCCCACGCAGCCCATTCCCTACAACGCGGCGGGGGTGCCGATGACCCCGCTCTGCGCCACCTTCGTCGAGCTCGACGACCCCGCGCTCGCGGCGCGGTCGAGCCAGCTCTACAGCCCGTACTGGATCAGCCGGGAGGTGATCGTCCCGCACGGCGGGTCGAGCTTCGGGGCCCCGTCGTTCAGCCCCGCGACCGGCCTCGTCTACGTCACCGGCAAGAACGGGGCCATCGCGCTGGTCGTCAACCCCGTCGGCGACACCCTCGAACCGGGGCCGGACTCGCGCGGGCACACCGAGAGCCTGGCGAGCCTCGACCGCCTCACCGAGGCGTTCCCGCCGGAGGTCACCGTGTCGGCCTACGATCCCGTGACCGGCGAGCAGGCGTGGCAGGCGATTCTTCCCGCCCAGACGGCCATCGGGGCCAGCGGCAACCTGGTGACGGCCGGCAACCTCGTGTTCCAGGGGGTGGAGGACGGCGGGTTCTACGCCCTCGACGCGGCCACCGGCGAGGTCCTGTTCCGCCACGACGCCCCGCGGCCGATCCGGGCCAGCCCGATGACCTATCAGGTCGACGGCAGGCAGTACGTCACCGTCGTCGCGACCGACACCGTCCTGACCCTCGGACTGCCGTAGCGCGCGGGACGGTGTTCTCCTGGCGGCATCTGCCCGTGTGCGGAGGATGAAATGAGCAGGAATGAAAAAGCCGTTCTTTGTTTCGGCATCTTTCTGACGCCCTTGTCCCTGGCTGCGCAACAAGACGGGGAGCCTCAAATGGTTCGCCCCCAAGACACCGTTATTTTCAAGGAGTGCCTGCCGGAAACGGTTTGCCGGTCGGACCTGGCGGGATTGGCGAAAGACTTCACTCTGCGTTGGAGCAGCAGGAGGGTAGAAAAATATCTGGAATGCATGACGATGGAGATGGAAGGGCGGACGTTTGAAATAACCATGTCCCCGGACTTCGTCAGAAGCATTTCCTTTCCCCTTGACTTGGTGACTTTTTCGGACGATCTGACGCTGTACGGGATTATTGCCGACACGGGTATCTCCAACGTGTTTGTAAACTACTTCACCCGTGACGACGATGGAGCCTTTCATTACCTGGGGAAATTCCCCCATCTTTCCTTTTACGACGAGAGCCGGGGATTACTTGTCGGCTCGGAAAGATATTGGTCGGGAAACAGCTCGACGCATTACTTCAAACTGAAGGACACTTCCCTCGTCCTTGAATATTTTGAAAATTCCCTGGTGTTGTGGGGAGAGGCCGAACCGTATTCCGAATCGAGGTACGATACGCCCGGACCGGACCGCGCAGAGGAGTTTTTCAGCAGATATTGCCGCTGACGCCAATCGCGTTTGCGGGCCTGCTTTCGGCGGTCACCACAATGACGCCGCCGCGTGATCGGGCCGTCTCCGCTCAGTCGAGGTCGGCGAACACCGGGGCGTGGTCGGACGCGATGTTCCCGTCCTTCTTCTTGCGGTACTCGCGGTCCATCTCGACCCGGCGCACGCGGGACGCCACGGCGGGGGCGCCGAGCAGCAGGTCGATGCGCAGTCCGTGGCCGCGGTGGAACGCGCCGCCCCGGTAGTCCCACCACGAGAACTTCCGCTCCTCCGGGTACTGGCGGCGGAACAGGTCCGCGAGCCCCAGATCGAGGAGCGCCCGGTACCGGTCCCGCTCTTCCCGCGTGCAGAAGATGGAGCCGTCGGCGGCGTCGCCCCGCCAGCAGTCGATGGCCGCGGGCACGACGTTGAAGTCGCCGCCGATGACGAACGGGACGTCCCCGCCGACCCCCGCGAGGTAGTCGCGCAGGGCGTCGAACCAGGCGAGCTTCCGGCGGTAGTCGGGGTGGTCGAGGGTCTTGCCGTTGGGGCAGTAGACGGTAGCGAAGCGGAGGCCGGCCACCCGGACCTGCAACAGGCGCGCCCCGTCGTCCTCCCGCCCCGGCAGTCCCCGCGTCTCCGCCTCGGCCGGGGCGCGGGCGAGCACCGCCACGCCGTTCCAGCCCTTCTGACCGTGGACCACGGCGTGGTAGCCGAGGGCCCGGAAGGCGTCGTGGGGGAACTCCTCGTCGGTCGTCTTCAGCTCCTGCAGGCCGACCACGTCGGGCTCGCGGCTCTTCAGCCAGTGCGCGATGAAGTCCATGCGGGCCCGCAGGCCGTTGACGTTCCAGGTCGCGATGCGCATGACGCCCTCGGTATCGCACTTCGCCCCGGCGCCCGCCGCTGGACCCGGCGCCCGCCGGCCGCGGGAATCGGCGGCGCCCGCCGTGTTTCCGCGGCAGCAGGTCCGTCTCTTCCCGCTCGAGACGGGCGATGGCGTGATGGGTGATCGTTCTTGAACCCGGCGATCTCTTTCGCGGCCCGCGGCGGCGCGCGCCGGCCGGGGCAAGCCATTATAATCACTGGAAGCCCGACCGGGGCCGGCGGGCCGCCGGCCCTCGACGGGGAAGACGGACCACTGCGCCGGGGGGCGTTCACATGGGCAGGACGACGGCAATCGGCGCAACCGCGACGGCCCTTCTGGGCGTCGTCGCCGTCGCGTCGGTGTTCGGCCAGCGGGGCGGGGCGTTCCGGGCGTCGCGCGACCACCCGGCCATCCGCTACACGGAAGGCGCGGTCGACAACGCCGTCGCGGACCTGAACCGGCGGCTCGAGGAGGGCGCCGCCGCCCTCGCCTTCGAGGGGCCGGGCGGCTACCTGCGCGCGGTGCTCGACGCGCTCGACGTCCCCGTCGAATCGCAGGTGCTCGTCTTCTCCCCGACGAGCTTCCAGGAAGACCAGATCGCCTTCGACAACCCGCGCGCCATCTTCTTCCGCGACGACGTGGCGCTCGGCTGGGTGCGGGGGGCCGACGTGCTGGAACTGGCGGCCCAGGACCGGCGTCAGGGGACGATCTTCTACTCGCTGGCGCAGACGCCGTCGGCGGCGCCCCGCTTCCGGCGGCGCGAGACGTGCCTCGCCTGCCACCTGTCGTGGGACACGCTCGGCGTGCCCGGCCTGCAGGTCCTCAGCATGTTCCCGATGCCGAACGACCCGCACGCCTACGCCAACGGGCACGCCACCGACCACCGCAGCCGGCTCGAGGACCGCTGGGGCGGCTGGTACGTCACCGGCTCGCACGGTTCGGTGGCGCACATGGGCAACGTGGAGGTCGAGGACGTCGAAGACCCGCACGCGACCTTCGGCGTCGTGCCGCCGACCGTCGAGTCGCTGGCCGGGCGTTTCGACCTCGACGGCTTCCCGACGCCCTACAGCGACGTCGTGGCGCTGCTGGTGCTGGAGCACCAGGCGCACATGACGAACCTGATCACGCGCATCGGCTGGGAGGCGCGCCGGGTGGAGCACCGCGCGCGGATGGTGGCCCCGGCCGACCGCGGGCGCTCGACCGACGACGGCCGGTTCCGGGCGATCGTCGACGAGGCGGCGGTGGAGCTGGTCGACTACCTGCTGTTCGTCGACGAGACGCCGCTGCCGCCCGGCGTCGCCGGCGGCTCGGGCTTCGCGGAGACGTTCTCGGCGCGCGGGCCGCACGACCGCCGCGGGCGCTCGCTGCGCGAGATATCGCTCGCCGGCCGGCTGTTCCGCTACCCGTGCAGCTACATGATCCACACCGAGGCCTTCGACGCGCTGCCGGAAACGGCGCTCGACGCGATCTACCGGCGCCTGTGGGCGGTCCTGTCCGGCGCGGTCACCGAGCCTCCCTACGACCGGCTGGCGCTCGCCGACCGGCGGGCGATCGTGGAGATCCTGCGCGACACCAAGCCGGGCCTGCCGGATTACTTCGGGACGGTCACGCGCCAGCCCTGAACTGACGCGGAAATTGCCCTTGATGCCGGATGACGGCAGCTTTCCCGGGTCCGTCCGATAATCGACGCCGATGATCTACTGCGTGCTCGGCGACGGCGAAAGCGTGTGGGAGGAGCTCGTCCGGCGGGGGTTTCCCGAGGACGACTACCTGAAGGTCGGTCCAGGCCAGTGGCTGGTGCGCGCCGACGCCTCGACCAGCAAAGCCGTGTGGGAACGCATCGTCAAGGGCGGCAGGCAGCCGACCGGTATCGTCTTCCCCGTCGGCGGCTTCTACGGCTACCACAACGAGACGATCTGGGAATGGCTGGCCGCCAAGCGCAACGTGGACAATGGGGACTGAAGGGACCGCCCGCGGACGATCGGTTCCGCGCGAACCGGCCAAGAGCACGCCGGATCGGTTTCCGGTCGCCACGCCGCCCGGTTTGCAGGCCGCGGACCACAGTTGGGTGCTCCAGACCGTCATGGAGCTGCAGAAGTCCGTCGGCGGGCTCACGCAGGCCGTGGCCACGTTGACCGAGCAGGTCAGGGACCAGGGCGACAAGCTCGACGCGGTACGCCGGGAAGTGGCCGAGGCGCGCACGTTCATGAAGACCGCCGCGAAGACCGCCACGGTGCTGCTCGGCGGGGTCGTCGCGCTGATCGCATGGCTCGCATCCCGCCTTCCGACGGTCGTCACGGCGATCCTGGAAGCGATACGCGCCGGTCAGGAATAGAGCCGGACCGCCCGCTGCACGACGCCCTGCGCGAGCATCGAGTCGGCGACGGGACGCCCCACGGCCGCTGTCCGCTTTCCCCGGCCTACTTCTTCTTCAGGAGCGCCGCCAGATCGCGCGCCGTGCCGGGCCGGCGGTCGTCGCCGAGCGACAGCATCCAGGCGGGGTACGGCTCGGGCGTCGCGCTCGCCTCGTCGAGCCGGTTCAGCTCGTCGCCGGTCAGGGCGACGTCGACCGCGCGCAGGTTGTCCGCGAGCTGGTCCATCCGCCTGGCGCCGATGATGACGCTGGTGACGGCGTCCTTCGCGAGCAGCCACGCCAGGGCCACCTGCGCCACCGACGCGCCGTGGGCGTCGGCGATCGGCCGCATGACGTCGAGGACGTCGAACGCCCGCGCCTTGTCCAGCGGCGGGAAGTCGAACGCCGCCCGGCGGGCGTCGGGGTCGCGGGCGCCCTCGCGGGTGAACTTCCCGGAGAGGAAGCCGCCGGCCAGCGGGCTCCAGACGAGCAGCCCGAGGCCCTGGTCCCGAACGAGCGGGATCGTGTCCCGCTCGACGTCGCGTCCGGCCAGCGAGTAGTACGACTGCGTGCACTGGAACCGCTCGAAGCCGCGCCGTTCCGACACGCCGAGCGCCTTCATCAGCTCCCACGCCGCGAGGTTCGAGCAGCCGACGTAGCGCACCTTGCCGGCGCGGACCAGATCGGTCAGGGCGCCCAGCGTCTCGTCGATGGCGGTATCGGGGTCGGCGCGGTGGATCTGGTAGAGGTCGATGTAGTCGGTGCCGAGGCGCTTCAGGCTCGCTTCGCAGGCGGCGACGACGTGCAGCCGCGACAGACCGACCTGGTTGGGTCCCGGCCCCATGCGGGCGCGCACCTTGGTCGCGACCACCACGTCGCGGCGGCGGCCGGCGAGCGCGCGTCCGAGGATCTCTTCCGACTCGCCGGTGGAGTAGACGTCCGCGGTGTCGAAGAAGTTGACGCCGGCGTCCAGCGAGCGGCCCACGAGCGCGTCGGCCTCCTTCTGGCCCAGCGCGCCGATCAGCTCCCACTGGGCGCCGAAGGTCATCGCGCCCAGGCAGAGCTCCGAGACGTAGACGCCGGTCGTTCCGAGTCGTCGGTACTTCATCCGGTGATTCTACCGGACGGGCGGGGCCTTCGCGTCACGGCCGCCGTGCGGAACGCCCGCGCGCCCGCGGCAGGCCGCCCCGCCGGCGGTCAGCCGCCGAGGGCGCCGATCTCGCGGTAGAGGGCGGCCGAGGCGACGATGCCGGCGTGGAAGTTCCCCAGGTCGAGCTTCTCGTTCGGGGCGTGGGCGTTCTCGTCGGGCAGGCCGACCCCGAAGAGGACCGCCGGCAGGCCGAGCACGTCCTGGAAGGTGGCCACCACCGGGATGGAGCCCCCCTCGCGGTTGAACACCGGGGCCCGGCCGAACCCCGCCTCCATGGCCCGCCCCGCGGCGCGGACGAACGGGTTGTCGAAGTCGGTCATCCACGGCCTGCCGGTGTGCATGCGGGTCACCGCCACCTCGACCGTCTTCGGGGCCACTTTCCGGGCGTGGGCTTCGAACAGCTCGCCGATCTTCCCGGGGTCCTGGTCGGGCACGAGCCGCATGCTCACCTTGGCCATCGCGGTCGCCGGGATCACCGTCTTGGCGCCGTCGCCGGTGAAGCCCGCGAGCAGGCCGTTGACCTCGAACGTCGGCCGGCCCCAGAGCCGCTCCAGAGTGGTGAACCCGGCCTCGCCGAACAGCTTCGGGGCGCCCAGATCGGCGCGGTAGCGGCGCTCGTCGAACGGCAGCTTCGCGAACTCGGCCCGCTCGTCGTCCGAGAGAGGCCGGACGTCGTCGTAGAAGCCGGGTATCCGCACGCGGCCGCCGCGGTCCTTCATCTGCGCGAGCATCTGGGCGAGGACGAAGGCGGGGTTGGCGACGGCGCCCCCGAACGAGCCCGAGTGCAGGTCGGTGGCCGTGCCCCGCACGTCGATCTGGCAGTAGGTCAGCCCCCGCAGGCCGTAGCAGATGGACGGCACCCCGCGGTCGAACATCGGCGTGTCGGAGATGACCACGACGCTGGCGTCGAGCGCGTCCCGGTGTTCGCGGACGAAAGCGTCGAGATGGGTGCTGCCGACCTCCTCCTCGCCTTCGAGGATCAGCCGGACGTTCACCGGCATCCGCCGGCCGCCGGCGAGGCAGGCCTCGATGGCCTTGAAGTGCATGAAGATCTGGCCCTTGTCGTCGGCGGCGCCGCGGGCGTATATCTCGCCCTGCCGGACCGTCGCCTCGAACGGGGGCGACTCCCACTGGTCGACCGGGTCTACGGGCTGGACGTCGTAGTGCCCGTAGAACAGGATCGTCGGCGCGCCCTCCGCGTGCAGCCAGTCGCCGCACACCACCGGGTTGCCGGGCGTGCCGATGACCCGGACGTGCTCGAGGCCGATGCGCTTCAGCTCGGCCGCCGTCCACTCGGCGCAGCGGGCCACGTCGGCGGCATGGTCCGGCAGCGCGCTGATGCTGGGGATGGCGAGGTACTCGGTCAGCTCGCGGACGTAGCGGTCGCGGTTGGCGTGGATGAAGTCGGTGACGGCGTCGATGGTCATGGCGTCTGTCCCGGAATCCCGCCCCCGGCGTCGGCCGGGCGGCGGTCGAACACGGCGGTCAGGGGAGGGCGAACACGAACAGGACGCTCCCGGCGCTGGGGCGCAGCTCGGGGGTCATGCGCAGGTTGACGCCGCCGCCACCGCCGGTGGCGACGGCCACGTACTGGCGCCCGTCGACGGCATAGGTGATCGGGAAGCCGACGACCGGCGAGCCGAGGTTGATCTCCCACCGCACGGCGCCGGTCTCCTGGTCGAGGGCCTTGAACCGGCCGTTGAGGTCGCCGCCGAAGACCAGCCCGCCGCCCGTCGCCATGACCGACATCGTGGCCGCGCGCTGCTCGTGCAGCCACAGCGTCCTGCCCGTCTCGGCCGACACCGCGCGGATGGTGCCGAGCTGGTCCTCGCCGGGCGCGATCTGGTGCCGGGCCGCGAGGGCGTATATCTCCAGGCCCCCCTGCCCGCCCGCGGTCAGCGCCCGCGCCCGCTCGCTGCGCACGTCGTCGGTGGCGAGCATGCGCGCGCAGGTGTTGCGCAGCGGCATGTACATGGCGTTCGTCAGCGGGCTGTAGGCGCCGGCCTCCCAGTCCTTGCCGCCAGCCCAGGTGGGGCACGCGAGCACTTCCTGCCCGAGCGCGGTGAAGGTGACCTCGGCGTTCTCGGTCACCGCGCCGGTGGCCCCGTCGATGTCGACGATGACGTTCTGCGCCACGGTCGGCGTCGCCCACAGGAACTCGCCGGTCTCGCGGTCGAGGGTGTAGACGACGCCGGTCTTGCCGGGCACCCCCGTCACCACCCGGCGGACCTCGCCGGGCCGGAGCCGCGGGTTGATCCAGCTCACCGCGTCGGGGTCCGGCGCGACGGCGGTGTCGACGAGGAGGCGCTCGAACGGGTGGTCGAGGTCCCAGTGGTCGTTCAGGTGCTGGTAGTACCAGCGGATCTCGCCGGTCTCGACGTCCAGGGCGAGGGTCGAGTTGTGGTACAGGTGGGTGTTCTCGACCCCGCCGAGCAGGAACTTCGGGGCCGGCGAGGTCACCGAGGTGCCCTGGAAGATCAGGCGCAGCTCGGGGTCGTAGCTGGCCGGCATCCACGAGCCGACGTGCACCCGGCGCTCGTAGGGCACGCCGCCCCAGGTCTCGTCGCCCGGCTCGCCCGGCGCCGGCACCGTCCGCCGCCGCCACCGTTCTTCGCCGGTGCGGGCGTCGTGGGCCACGACCACGCACGATTCCGGCCCCCCGCGGGGCCGGCAGCTCCTCCCCGAGATGACCCGGCCGTCGGCGACGATCGGCCCCGAGCTGTGCCCGGCGGGGATCTCCCGGTAGTCGAAGATCCGGGTCTCCCAGACGACTTCCCCGGTCCGGGCGTCGAGCGCGTAGGCGTAGTCGTCGTCGCTGACGTTGATGATCTGCCGGTCGTAGATGGCGATGTTCCGCATGCTGCGGGCGTTGCCTCCCACGTACTCGTAGACGTCTTCGGGCAGGTCGCGCCGGTACTCCCAGACGAGGTCGCCGGTGGCGCCGTCGAGGGCCTGGATGACGTCGCTGACCGTCGGCACGTACAGGACGCCGCCGTAGGCGAGCGGGGTGACCTCCTGCGTGCCGGCGGGCAGGGCGCGCGACCACGCCAGCCGCAGCGTGCGCACGTTGCCGCGGTTCACCTGGTCCAGCGGGCTGTAGCCCCAGCCGTCGAGGGTGCGGCGCCACTGGGGCCAGTCCGCCGGATCGGGATCCTGGAGCATGGCGTCGGTGACCGGCACGAACTCGCGGGCCGACTGCGCCGGGGCGGAGACCGCGCCGGGCGCCAGCGAGGCGGCGGCGGCGAGCAGGGCGGGGGCGAAGAAACGCGGTTGCGGCATCTGAAGGCTCCTGTCCGTAACGTGGGCGGCGGCCGGGGGAACGGCAGCGGCCGGTCTCCGATCGGGTGCGCGGCCGGCCCGTCTCCGGCCCACTTCCGCGCCCGCGTTCCAGTGGCTCCGCGCCGACGATCCCCGACAGTCCCGGCGCCAGACGGAAGCGGAGCGGATACCTCCGGACGCCGTAGAGAAGCCGGTCCGGTCCAGGCGCCGCGCCGGACGGAAGCGGTGCGGATACTGTACCGCGAACGGCCGCCCGGCGGCCAGATGCCCCGGCCCGGCCACCCGGCTTGGCGCGCCGCGCTTCGAGCCGCCCGGCGGCCAGGCACGCTGGCTCGGAGCCGGGTGTCTGCGCTTCCGGCGCCTGCGCTTGCGGGCGACCCGCCTCCGACCCGGCGAGCCGCCGCCGCAACAGCGCCACGGGGTCGACCGCCAGCGGACGGGCCGCCGCGGGTCTCCGTCGCGTGCGGCGGGCGGGCCGGCCGGTGCTGGACGCTGCCGTGCGGCGCGGCTATGATGCCACGGGGTCGGAACCGCGGAGAGAAGATCACCACGACCCCGCCCGAACGTCTCGGTCTTTGGCTCGCTGGGCGTTCATGGCCGTCGGCGCTGGCGCCGACCCGCCCGATGCGACCGGCGTGCCGATGCTGCGACCGGGCTCGTGGCGATCGACCATGATTCGCGTATCCTGACGACATGCGCCCAGTCCGGTGGAGCTGGTCCGGCAGGCGACCCTCCGCAATCCGGACGTCTTCGGACCGGCGCTGACCCGCCTCGACAATCTTGACGACGGCTCCGTCGAAGACGTCGTCGGTCGCGTGCCCAACGGCTGGATGAGCCCTGCCGCCCGCGCGTTCGCGATCGCGTTGATGCGTCACAATCTGGGACGGCTGAGGGACGCGAGTCGACGATGAACGAACGCACCCTGTTTCTGGCCTGGCAGGACAAGGAGAACCGCGAGTGGTTCCCGATCGGTCGCATGGATGCCGACAGCGAGCGCCGCCGATACCGATTCCGTTACGTCCGCGGCGTCAGACGGGCGCAGGAACGGGCGAAATTCAAGCCCTTGTGGGAGTTTCCCGATCTGGAAGGAAACTACGAGGCGCCTGCCCTCTTTCCGCTGTTCAGGAACCGTCTCATCGCACCTGGACGGGCGGATCGTCAAGATTATCTGCGCAACCTCGATCTTGCGGAGAACGCGGACCCGATAGAGATTCTCACCGTCAACGGCGGCTACCGCGTCACCGATGCGTACGAAGTGTTCCCCAGACTGGTGAAAAAGACCGACGGGAGCTTCGTCTGTCGGTTCTTTCTGCACGGCTGGCGGCACGTGAACTCGACGGCCCAGGACCGGCTCGACCGCCTGGAACGAGGAGAGGAACTGTACGTGACGCTCGAGCTGACCAACCCTGCGACAATGCTGGCGGTGCAGATCCAGACCACGGACTATCACATGATTGGATGGGCGCCGCGCTATCTCGTGTCCGATCTCGTGGCGGCGATGGCGGAGTCGCCGAACCGTTACTCGGCCAGGGTCATCCGTAACAATCCGCATCCGGCGCCGTCGCGGCAGCGCGTGCTGATCGAGATGCAGGGCCGTTGGAACCGGCACGAACCGATGAGCGACCCGGAATTCCAGCCCCTGGTTCCGTGATCCCTCCCCGATCGACCCGGCGCCGCGGTCTGACCGTGCGCCCGGATGGAGGGGGCGGTGGACGCTGCCGAGCGGCGCGGTTATGATGGCCGCGTGGCGTCGCGTTCCTGACGATGGACGCCGACGGGGGCGGCGCCCTGGCGAGCGCCGAGCTCCCGCGCCCGGCTGCCGGCGGCGCTTCTCGCGTCGGCCGGCAGGCGCCGGCGGAGGCTCGACGGCGAGCCGGCCCGCCCGGCGCAGTGCGTCGTCTCGTACGGCGGGGCCGCTCGCGCTCGACGGCCTCGATGAACCGGCGGAACTTTCCCCGCGGGCGGGCAGGATGCGTCCCGGCTGCCGGCGGTACGCGGCGGATCCTCCGGCCGGGTCGGAGGCGCGCCGAGACACCATGCGGATCCTCGGACGGCTGACGGCCATCCTCGTGGCGGTGCTCGCGCCGGGCGCCGCCGACCTCGCGGCGCAGCGGGCGTCGGAGCGCCGGGTGGCGAACCCGGGCGAGACGCAGTTCGAGGTGCAGTTGCTGCGGCCGGCGGGCGGCCCCGTGGTGCCGATCTTCGAGGGGTGGTACCGGAACGCGGACGGCACCTTCGAGCTGTCGTTCGGGTACTTCAACGTGAACACCGAGGAGACGCTGGAGATCCCCCTGGGGCCCGGGAACTTCATCGAGCCGGCCGCGTTCGACGGGCGCCAGCCGACCCGGTTCGAGCCGGTTCCCGAGGGCGACCGGCGGCACTGGGGCGCCTTCACGGTGACGGTGCCGGCCGACTTCGGGGACCGCGACGTGGTGTGGACCCTGCACGTGCGCGGGCAGACGCTGTCGGTGCCGGGGCGGCTGACCAGCTCGGCCTACGAGCTGGCGGGGTGGGAGTTTCCGGGGCGGTCGAGCATGTCGCCGCTGCTGCGCTGGGCGCCGGAGGGGCCGGCCGGGCGCGGACCGCGGGGGACCACCGCCGAGACGCGGCAGGCCCGGGTCGGGGCGCCGGTCGACGTCGAAGCGTGGGTGGCCCGCGACGCGGCGGCGGGCGGGGACGAGCGTCCCATCCACGTCAAGTGGTTCAAGCACCAGGGGCCCGGCGACGTCGCGTTCGCCGAGCGGACGGCCCGCGTCGAGCGGGAAGCCTGGGCGCAGGCGGGCGGGGCGCGGGTGGCCGTCGCGGCGACCTTCTCCGAGCCCGGCGACTACCTGCTGCGGATGCTTGCGTTCAACGTGCTCCGGGAGTTCGAGTTCCACTGCTGCTGGACCAACGGGTACGTGCCGGTCACGGTCGCTCCGTGAGCGTCGACCGGTTACGGCCGGAGGAGAAGACCATGGCGAAGGCGGACACGGGCGGCGGCGGGCGGCGGAGCCGGGCGGCCGGCGGCGCGGGCCGGGCGGCCTGGTTCCATCCCGGACTCCCGGCGGCGCTGGCGGCGCTGCTGGCGGGTCCGGGCGCGGCCCTGGCGCAGAGCGGCGGGGACGACCCCGGGGCGGCGGACGCCGCGCCGACGTTCAGCCGGGACGTCGCGCCCATCCTGCAGCGGTCGTGTCAGCACTGTCACCAGCCCGGCGGCATCGCGCCGATGTCGCTGCTCGACTATCGCGAGGCGCGCCCGTGGGCGCGCAGCATCCGCGACCGGGTCGAGCGGCGCCTGATGCCCCCCTGGCACCTCGATCCCACGGTCGGCATCCAGGACTACAAGAACGACGTCTCGCTGACGCCGGACGAGATCGACGCCGTCGTGCGGTGGGTGGACGCGGGCGCGCCGGAGGGCGACCCGGCCGACCTGCCCGAGCCGCTGGAGTTCCCCCGCGCCGACGCCTGGGAGGTCGAGGCGATGCTGGGCCGGCCGCCCGACTTCGTCGTCCGCTCGACGCCCTACCACGTGGTCGCCAACGGACAGGACCAGTGGTGGAACCCGGAGCTCGAGTTCGAGGGTTTCGACGAGCCCCGCTACATCCGCGCGGCCGAGTTCAAGCCGTCCTGGCCCCTCGGGATCAAGGTCACCCACCACGGGCACGCCACGCTGCGGCGCGACGCGCCGGTCGAGGGCGGCGAGCGGCCTCCGTCGGTGCGGCTGGTCGGCATGGGCATCGGCAAGCGGTGGGACGTGCTGCCCGAGGGCGTCGGCAAGCTGCTGCCGCCCGGACCGGCCACGCTCCGCTTCAGCCTCCACTACTTCCCGGTGGGCGAGGCGGTGACCGAGGTCGCCGAGGTCGGCGTGTGGCTCTATCCCGAGGGCGAGACGCCGGACCGGGTGACGGCCGGCGAGCGGCAGTTCTATGTCGACGGCACCCATCGCGAACGGCTGCGGGCCAGCGACATCCTCATTCCGCCGCACGGGCATCTGGTGCTCGAAGACCAGTACGTCATGGACCGGCCGGCCCTGCTGCAGAGCTTCCGGCCCCACATGCACATGCGGGGCACCGAGATGTCGATGACCGCGCTCTACCCCGACGGCCGCCGCGAGCTGCTCAGCCGCGTCAACCGCTACGACCACAACTGGCAGATCGCCTACGTCTACGACGACGACGCGCAGCCGCTGCTCCCCCGGGGCACGGTGCTGATGCTGCGCGCGCGCTGGGACAACACCGCGGCCAACCGCATCAACCCCGACCCCGACCAGTGGGTGGTGTTCGGCGCGCGGGGCGTCGACGAGATGTCCCACGCCTGGATCGGCATCACGTATCTCGACGACGCGGAGTACGAGGATCTGGCCGCGGCCCGCGCGGCCGCCGGCGAGCGCGCCGGCGCCGGGGCGCAGTAGATCGAGGTGCGGCAGACACGGGCGGGATGCGGCGGGGCGCGCCGGAGCGCGCCGGAGGGAACGCGCGTGCCGCTACTGCGCTAATACCGGCCGATCGCACCGAAGTCGAGTTCGATGACCGGCTCGTCCCGTTCCCGAGCCGTGAACTTGATGAAGCCCTTCCGGGCGAGCCTGATCAATTCGCGCTGAAACGTGCGGGGCGTGACGTTCCTGTACGTGGCCGTGACGTACGGGGCGCGAATCAGCTCCGACAACGCGATCTTCCTGGACGGCTCGTCCGCGAAGGGGTCCAGCGGTTCCGTTTCCTGCAGCAGGAACTCCAGCAGGCGGTATTCGCGCTGGTTGACGACGCGGCGGCGCGCGCCCTCGCGCTGCCCCAGCGCCCGGACCAGCGTGGCCCGGTAGACGACGCGGTTCAGCTTCGTCTTGATGAAGTTGTTGATCCCCTTCAGCTCGGCCGCGAATCCCTCGAGCCCGAACGCCGCGAACGCGTTCAGGTCGAACGGGTCGGATCGCCGGCTCTGCTGCAGCCGCCGCTTGTACTCGTCACCGTGCCGGTAGAAGTAGTTCGACAGACCGTAGAACCCGAACACGTTGTACCCGCCCTGAAAGAGCACCCCGGCCTCGACCAGACGCGACACCCTCCCGTTGCCGTCCCCGAACGGATGAATGGTCACCAGGAAGAAGTGCGCCAGCAGCGCCCGCACCACGGGATGCTGCTCCGCCAGCCTGCGGGAGTTCATGAACGCCACGAACTCCGCCATGAGCCGGCCGAGCTCCGGCGCCGGAGCGCCGCGGTGCACGCCGCCCAGCGCCGCCGCGCCCACGACGACCGGATGGGTCCGAAGCCTCCCCGGGACGTTGTCGCGCTCGTCGGACCCCTGCGTGACCAGTGCGTGCAGATGCAGGACGTCGTCCTGGTGAAGCGGACGCGCCCCCTCCGTGAACCGTTGCCGGACCCAGTCCTGGGCGCGGCTGGCGTTCCGCACCTGCACGTATTCCGACCGGACGGGGTCGTCGGCCGGCGTCTCCGAGGCGAGCATATCCAGCTGCTGGCGGACTTCGGCCTCCGACAGCGGGTTGCCTTCCAGCGCGGTGGTGCCGTGCACGGCCCGCACCCGGTTCAACCGGTCCAGTTGCGCGCGCCAGTCGGGCGGCAAGACCAGATTGAGGGCCGCCTCCTTGTACGCCTCGATCCGGATCAGCTCGGAGCGCAGGTCGTCGAGTCGCAGCCGGTAGTCGAAACGAAACCGCTCCCAGTCCATGCCAACGTTTCCTGACGGTATTCATGACACTGTTTTTGACGACGTAAACCATTCTACTACAGGATTTTACGTTCATGGTTGAAAGTTTTCTGGCGGCTTGTCTGACCGGCCGGACGGCGCTGGCGGCGACGGCGATGACGAGCATCGACGGGAGTTGAACGGGCCGGCGGGCGCCGGCTTTTTTCTCCTCCATCCGGCGGGTGGTTGCCATCCAGCGACCAGCGTGCTATAAAAATAACACAGGGTCGACGGACGGCCGCACCGGCCGCACTCTCATGGGCATGGAAGGACCGTGGCACAGCCGGCTGTCGCGTCGCGAGCGGCAGATCATGGACATCCTCTTCCGGCACGGCCGCGCCGCGGCCAGCCTCGTCCGCGAAGAGCTTCCCGGCGACCCGAGCTCGTCGACGGTCCGCACGCAACTGCGCATCCTCGAGAAGAAGGGGCACGTACGCCATGAGGAGGAGGGGCCGCGCTACGTGTACCGCCCGGCGACGCCGCGCCGCGCCGCGCGCCGGTCGGCGCTGCGGCATCTCGTCGAGACCTTCTTCGAGGGATCGGCCGAGCAGGCCGTGGCCGCGTTGCTCGGCGGCGAGGCGAGGCGCCTGACCGATCCGGAGCTCGACCGCATCGCACGGGTCGTCGCCGACGCGAAAGCGGCGCAACGGGACGCCCGGCCGTCCGCGAACGCGCCGTGCGGCGCCGGGCCGGATGAAGGCGGCGCGAGCGGGGAACGGGAGGAACCGTGATGAGCCTGCTGGCCGTCCTGACCGTCAAGGTGTCGGCGATCCTGCTCCTGGCCCTGATCGGCGTCCGCGGTCTGCGCAGGAGGTCGGCGGCCGCGAGGCACTGGCTGCTGGCCGTCGGCGTCGTGTCGGCGTGCGCGGCGCCGGTGTTCCACGTCGCGCCGATCCCGCCGGCGGCGCGGGTGGCTGCGGTCGGGCCGCTCGTGTTCGACGCCGTTCGACCGCGCGCCTGCGCCCCGTGCGCGGAACCGGCGGATGCCGGCGGGCCCGGACCCGCCGCGGCGGCGGAGCCGGCCGTTTCCCGGACCCGGCGGGCCGCGGCCGCGGTGGGAGCCGTGGCGCGCGACGGCGACGTCGGCCGGGTGGTGGTGACGATCTGGCTGGCGGGCGCGGCCGCCAGCGCCGGCGTGCTCCTGGCCGGGCTGGCGAGACTGCGGCGGATCCGGGCGTCGTCGAGGCGGGTGACGGACGGGCCGTGGCCCGGGCGATGCGCCGAACTCGCGCGCTCGTGCGGCCTGGAACGCGGCGTCGACCTCCGGTTCGGGCCGCTTCCGGGGCTGGCGGCGACGTGGGGCTGGCGGCGGCCGGTCGTCATGCTGCCGGCGGCGGCGTCCCGGTGGTCGGCGGAGCGCATGCGCGTGGTGCTGCTGCACGAGCTGGCGCACGCGCGCCGCGGCGACTGGCTGCTGCAGATGGCGGCCGAAGCGTTGCGCTGCGTCTGGTGGTTCAACCCGCTGGCGTGGACGGTCCGCGCCCGGCTTCGCCGCGAGAGCGAGCACGCGGCCGACGACTTCGTGCTGGCTCGGGGCGTTCCCGCCGCCACCTGCGCGGCGCATCTCGTCGAACTTGCGAGAGAGGTTCGGAAACAAGGGCGGACGCGGCTGCCGGCGCCGGCCATGGCGCGTCCGTCGCATCTGGAACGGAGGTTGTCCACCATGTTGAACCGCCACACGAACCGGCGTCCGATGACCCGCCGCGCTCGATTCCGGAGCCTGGCCGTGCTCGCGCCGGTCTCCGTCCTCGTCGCCAGCCTGCAGGTGGCCGATGCGGTCGAGCAGGAGCCGGCAAGCGAGCGCGTCGTGGAGCTGGTGGCGAGGGCCGCCGCCCTCCAGGACGAGCTGCAGACCGTGCTCGACGAGCTGCAGACCGTGCTCGACGGCCCCGGCCGGCGCGACGGCCGCCCGAACGAGCCGATCCGGGTCGGGAACGGAATCCCTCCGCCCGCGAAGGTCCACGACGTCCCGCCGGTCTATCCCGCCGCGGCCCGGGCCGCGGGGGTTCAGGGCGTCGTGATCCTGGAGGCGACCGTCGACCCGGCGGGGGCCGTGAGCGGCATCGAGGTGCTGCGCTCCGTGCCCGAGCTCGACGAGGCGGCGATCGCCGCGGTCGAGCAGTGGAGGTACGAGCCCACGCTGGTCAACGGCGCGCCCGTCCCCGTCCTGATGACGGTGACCATCGCCTTCCGTGCGCCGGCGTCCGGAGAATAGCGGACGACGAGGATCACCGGAACCGCTCGCCTTCCGCAACGGCGGGCAGTGCGTACGACGCTGGCCGGGATTTGTTGGGTGTCGGCCCCGCGCCGGGTGCGGTTGCCGCCGCAGACCTTACGCAGGACCACCGAAGGTCGGATGGCCTCCCCGGGCTGGGTCGCCAACCCTTCGCGTACCTGGCGCGGGCCGACGCCTTCGGGCCGTCGTCGGCGTACGAGGGCTGCCCGACGGTGCTCATCGAAGCGATGGCCCGCGGCACGCCGGTCGTCAGCACGGTCTGTCCCACGGTCCGCACGATATCCTCGTCGGCGGCCGGTAGGGCGGCCCGCGCCGCGCGGCGACTGGCGGGCGCGCGCCGCGGCGGTCGTGGAAACCCCTGGACGCACCGACCGATCCGGGAGACCCTGACGGCCAGGGCGCGCCTGGGCGGTCGGGAACGTCGACGGACCGGCACGTCGAAGCCTGGAACCTGAGCTAGAATCTCCGGTATGGCTTCCCGCTCGGCGACCCAGACCCGGTGCGCCCTCTGCGGGGCGAAGGAGGTGTCCGAGCCTCGCGGCGACGCGAAGTACTGCCGCGACTGCTGGGACAAGAAGGTCGCGGTCGAGGACGTCGTCGCCCGCGAATTCGCGGTCAAGCGCTACATCCGGGCCCACAGCGCCGAGAAGTACCTCGTCTACCACTCGACGTTGAAGCGGCCCTGCGGCCAGCTCGTGGTGGTGGACGACGGCTACGACCTGTTCCTGACGCTGGTGCTGTATCCGACGTTCGGGTGGGACGAACCGGCCTATCATCTCGAAGGCGACCCCGACGACCGGGCGTTCTCGGAGATCCTCGTCGACGTGGTCGCGGCGGAAGTCATCGAGCCGTGGGGCGGGGGCAAGTGGCACCTCGAGATATTCCGGTCGAGTCACGCGGAACCGGAGGACTGGAACGGCGAGCTGTGAGACGCTGTTGAGGTTTCCGGCGAACCGCCCTATAATTCGCCCGTACCCATACGCTGTTGCGTGACGCACTCGGAGGTCAGTTCAATGAGAGGCCTGAAACTCGCGGCGCTGGTCGGTTTTGTCCTGGCGGTCGGGATGGCGGGCGGCTGCGGCGGCGAAGCCGCCGAAGAGGTCGAGGAACGGCCGCTGGCGGTACCGCTCAACCTGCGCGAGCGGATCGAGAACCGGGGCGAGACGGACCTCGTCGCGACCATCCGCGGTCCCGGGCAGGTGGGCTACCTGCAGCCGGTCTCGCGCCGCCAGCGGAACGAGATGGTCACCACGTTCCGCATCCAGAACAACTCGACCGGCGCGCTGGCCGCGTTCAAGGTGGACGAGTTCTGGTACGACCGGGCCGGGGACACCGTGACCGGCGGTTCGTTCCGGATGCAGAAGCCGTTTCTGCCGGGCGAGATCATCGAGGTCGAGCTGCGCATCCCGCGCGACCAGCGGATGGCCCGCAGCAACTACGAGTTCAGCCACAAGAACGGCGTGATCGAGGCCACCCTCTTCGAGGAGATGGACGAGCCGACGCCCATCGAAGAGGAAGAAGAGGCCGAGGACGGCGAAGAGGCGTCCTGATTCGAGGAGCCACTCCCCGCGCGCGGGACCTTTGCGGCCTCGCAGGGTCCGGCCAGTCGGGCCGGCGGTGACTTGCCGGCCGGCTCGCCGGAGGCGCCGGACGGATCCCGGGATCCGTCCGGCGCCTTTCCGTTTTGCGGACACGTGCGAACGGCGCGGCGACGTGGAGATGCGTCGTCGTCCCGGCCCCACCCGGCGGTGTCCGCCGACCATCCGGACGGTTGCGGCGTCCAAATCTTCAGCAGCCCGTGGTGGAACCCCGCGTCGAACCGCGAGCGGCGCATGCGCCGGCGGGCCGGCGGACGGACAGGCGACGATGCCGCGCCGCTCGAACGCCGCGGAGACTTGCGCGACGGGCCGCGGGGCGCCGTGGACGTGCGACCGCCGCGGCCGGCCCGCTGCTATACTGCACGCCATGAGCCTGGACCTCGCCGCCGTGCGGCGCGCCCTGCGGGACGACGGACTCGACGGGTGGCTGCTGTACGACTTCCACGGGTCGAACCCCATCGCCCGGCGGGTGGCGGGGTTCGACGCCGCGGCCAAGGTCACGACGCGGCGCTGGTACTACCTGATTCCCGCCGACGGGCCGCCGCGCGGACTCGTGCACGCCATCGAGGCCGACCGTCTCGACCACCTGCCCGGGCGCAAGGCCCGCTACGCGGGGCGCGACACCCTCGACGCCGGTCTGCGGGAGCTGCTGGCGGGGTGCGCGGCGGTCGCGATGGAGTACTCGCCGCGGTGCGCCATTCCCTACGTGTCGCGGGTCGATGCCGGCACCATCGACGCGGTCCGCGCGCGGGGGGTCGAGGTCCGCTCGTCCGGCGATCTGATTCAGCGGTTCGAGGCGGTGTGGGACGCGGAGGCCCTCGCTTCGCACCGGGCCGCGTCCGCCGAGCTTCACGCCATCAAGGACCGGGCGTTCGACCTCGTGTCGCGCCGTCTCCGCGGCGGCCGGCCGATCACCGAACTGGAAGTGCAGGACGCGATGGCCGGCTGGTTCGACGAGGCGGGGCTGGTGAGCGACTCGCGGCCGGTGGTGGCCGCGCAGGAGAACGCCGGAGACCCGCACTATCTGCCGACGCCGGCGCGGCACCGCCGCATCGGGGCCGGAGAAGTCCTGCTGCTCGACCTGTGGGGAAAGAAGACCACCCCCGGCGCCGTCTACGCGGACATCACGTGGATGGGATACACCGGCGCCGCCGTCCCCGCCCGTTACGCCGACGCCTTCCGGGTCATCCGCGGCGGCCGGGACGCCGCCGTGGACCTCGTCCGGCAAGCGGTCGAGGACGGACGCGAGCTGCGGGGGTGGGAAGTGGACCGGGCGGTCCGCGACCGCGTCGAGGCGGCGGGGCTCGGCGACCGGTTCGTCCACCGGACCGGACACAACCTGGGCCGGGAGGTCCACGGCAACGGGGTGCACCTCGACGACTTCGAGACCCACGACGAACGACGGCTGCTGCCGGGCACCGGGGTGACCATCGAGCCCGGCGTGTACTTCGAGGACTTCGGACTTCGAACCGAGATCAACCTCCACGTCGGACCGGACACGGCGACGGTGACGGGTCCGCGGCAGGAGGAGATCCGGTCCCTGGGGTAACGACCACCGGGTGGAGGGCAGGATGGCTACACGCAGGAACACGCTCTTTTCGGGATTGCTGATCGCGGTCACCTCGATCGCCATCGGCCTCGTGCTGGCGGCCCGTCTCGACATCGTGTCCGACTCGGCCGCGCAGACCTTCAACGCCTCCACCGGGCTGGTCGTGCCCGAGCCGAACCGCCAGCCGATCACCGGACAACTCGGGGTGAACACGTTCCGCGACATCGCCGAGGCCCAGAGCCCGATGGTCGTCAACATCAGCACCGAGTCTCGCCGATCGACCGGCAATCGCGGGAACCCGTTCGGCAGCCCGAACGACCTGTTCCGCCGCTTCTTCGAAGACCTGCCCGAGCCGGAACGGGAAAGGCGGTCGCAGTCGGCCGGCACCGGCTTCGTCATCGACCGGAGCGGACTCATCCTGACCAACAACCACGTCATCGCCGACGCCACCCGGATCGAGGTCTCGTTCTTCGGCGACGCGGGAGAATCCTACGAGGCCCGGGTCATCGGCCGGGACCGCCTGACCGACAGCGCCCTGCTCGAGCTGATCGAGCAGCCGGACGGTCCGCTGCCGGTAGCCACGTTCGGCGACTCGGACCAGATGCGGCCCGGCGACTGGGTGATGGCCATCGGCAACCCGTTCGACCTGGGGCACACGGTGACCGTCGGCGTGGTCAGCGCAGTGGGCCGGCCGTTCGACATACAGGACCGGATCCAGAACGTCATCCAGACCGACGCGGCCATCAACCCCGGCAACTCGGGGGGGCCGCTGCTGAACCTGCGGGGCGAGGTCATCGGCATCAACACGGCGATCGTCAGCGACCGCCCGAGCAACCTCGGCATCGGGTTCGCGGTCCCCATCAACACCGTGCGCGACCTGCTGCCGCAGCTGCGCACCGGGCGGGTGCCCCGCGGCGTCATCGGGGTGACGATCTTCCCGGTCACCAACCAGGACTACGAGTACCACGGGCTGAGCGAACGCATGGGCGCGATCGTGTCGGAGATCCGGCCGGGCGGGCCGGCCGACGACTCGGACCTCGAGCTGGGCGACGTCATCGTCAGCTACGCCGGAGAGCGGGTGGAGGACGTCGCGGACCTCCAGCGGAAGGTCATCGAGACGCAACCGGGCACGGAGGTCGAACTGGGCGTCTATCGGGCCGGCGAGCCGGCGAACGTTTCCATCACCATCGGCGAGCTGGATCCGGACAACGAGCGCCAGGCGGCGGCCGGCGCGGCCGAAGACCTCAGCACCAGCTTCGGCATGAACCTCCAGGACCTGACGGCGGATACGGCGCGGCAGCTCGACCTCCCGCGGGGCACCCGGGGCGCCGTCGTGACCGGCGTCGCGCCGGGAGGACCGGCCCAGGCCGGCCGCGTACGCCCCGGCGACGTGATCACCAGCGTCAATCGCGTGCCCGTCGAGACGGCCGCCGACGCCATCCGCGAATTGAACCGGGTCGAGGAAGGCGGCGCCGCCTTCCTGCTGATCAGCCGCGGGAACGCCCAGATCCTGGTGCGGGTCGGCCGGGAATAGACCGGGATCCGCGCGGCCGGCGGCGCGCGGCCCCGGCGCGGCTCGACAGCCCGTGGCGGACCCCGCGTCGCACCCGCCCGAAGGGCGCCGGCGAACGCCGGGGACGCCCGCGGACGGAGGACGTCCCGGCGGACGGAAACGTCCGGCGGACCGAGAACACCCGCCTGACAAGGCGTGAGAAAGGCGCCCCTATCGGGCATGTTCAACCGACGAACGACGCCGGCGGGCGGGATGCGTCGCCGCTCGAATGCAGCGGGGCGTTTCACCACGGGCCGTTGAGGCCCGTTGCGATGGGCGCCGCGCTACGGACCCTGATCGTCCGGCGCATCCGCGACCGCGGACCGTTGACGGTGGCGGCGTTCATGCAGTTGGCGCTGTACCACCCGGCGCTGGGCTACTACACCCGCGCGCGCCGGCGGACGGGACGCGCCGGCGACTTCTATACGAGCGTGGACGTCGGCCCGCAGTTCGGCGCGCTGCTGGCCGCCCAGATCGACGAGATGCGCCGGCTGCTCGCCGGCGGGGGCCCGGAGATCGACCTCGTCGAGGCCGGCGCCGGCAACGGTCAGCTCGCCCGCGACGTGCTCGACGCGGCCGAATCGCGACATCCCGAACTGCACGCGGCAGTGCGGCTGACCCTGGTGGAGACGAGCCCGGCCGCGCGGGCGAGCCAGCCGGAGACCCTGGGCCGGCACCGCGCCCGGCTGCACGGCCGCACCGCCGATCTGCCGGACCGGATTTCGGGAGTGATTCTCGCCAACGAGCTGCTCGACGCCCTGCCCACCCACGCCGTCGCGATGACCGTCGACGGCCTGCGCGAGGTGTTCGTGGACGTCGACGGCGACCGGTTCGTCGAACGGTTGGGGCCGCCGTCGAGCCCGGCTCTCGGGCGCCGCCTCGAACGGCTCGGCGTGACGCCGGAGCCGGGGTGGCGCGGCGAGGTCAATCTGGCCGCGACCGACTGGGTGCGGACCGCGGCCCGGTGCCTGGCGCGGGGCTTCATCCTCCTGATCGACTACGGCCACCCGGCGCGGGCGCTGTACGCGGGCCGCCACGCGGCGGGGACGCTCACCACGTTCCAGCGCCACGTCGTGGACGCGGCCTGCGCCGACCCCGAACAGCCGGACGGACCCGCCTGGCTCGCCGACCCCGGCGAAAGGGACATCACGTCGCACGTGGACCTGACGTCGGTCGAGCGCGCGGCCCGGGACGAGGGGCTCGAGATGCTGGGCCGCGTCGACCAGACCCGCTTCCTGCTCGGTCTCGGGGCGCTGGACGCCCCGGGCGAGGCGGGGGACTCCACCGCGGCGCTCCGGCGCCGGCTCGCCCTGAAGACGCTGCTCGTGCCCGGGGGGCTGGGCAGCACCCACCAGGTGCTGGTCTTCGGCAAGGGGGTGGGCCGCCCGGCGTTGAAGGGGTGCTCGTTCGCGCGGGGAGAGACACGGTCATGACGAACCCGGTCGAACGCGAGGTCAAGCTGCGGTACGACACGCCGGCCCTGGCCCGGCGCGCGGTGGTCGCGGCCGGCGCGCAGCCGTTGCGGGCCCGGCGCCTCCAGAGCGACTGCCTGCTCGACCGCGAACGGGACCCGCTGGCGGACCGGGCCTGCACCCTGCGGGTGCGGATGGACGGCGACGAGGCGCGGGTGACGTTCAAGGGCGCCCCGACGCTGGGAACCACCAAGGTCCGGGAAGAGCTGGAGACGGCGGTGGGCGACGGCGAGCTGCTGCTGCAGGTGTTGGAGCGGATCGGCTTCCGCGTCCGGTTCCGCTACCAGAAGCGCCGCGAGGAGCTGCGGCGCGGCGATCTGGTCGTCGCGATCGACGAGACCCCCATCGGCACGTTCGTCGAACTCGAAGGCAGCGAGCCCGACATCCTGGCCATGGCCGCCGCCCTGGACCGGGGACCGGCCGACTTCATCCTCGACTCGTACCCGGGGCTGTTCCGAGCGCACTGCGCCGCGACGGGAGTTTCCCTGCCCCACATGGTGTTCGACCGCCCATGACCCGCCCCCTGCCGCCGGCCCTCGTGCTCGCCGCCGGTCTCGGCACCCGCCTGCGCCCGCTGACGTACTGCCGGGCCAAGGCGGCGGTGCCGGTGGCCGGCGTCCCGCTGATCTGCCGGCAGTTGCGGGGGCTGGCCGAGGCGGGCATCCGCGACGCCGTGGTGAACCTGCACCACCGGCCCGAGACCATCGCCGCGGTCGTGGGCGACGGCGGCGGGCTGGGCTGCCGGGTGCGCTACTCGTGGGAACGGACGGTGCTCGGTTCGGCCGGCGGACCGCGCCGCGCCCTCCCCCTGCTCGACGACCGGTTCTTCATCGTCAACGCCGACACCCTGTGCGGCGTCGACTTCGCGGCTCTGCTCGACCGGCATCGCGCCGCCGGCGCCGCGGCCACGCTGGCCGTGACCGCCCACCCCGCGCCCGACCGCTACGGCGGCATCGTGGCCGAGGCCGGCCGGATAACGGGCTTCGCGCCGGCCGGGGCCGGGGCCCCCTGGCACTTCGTCGGGGTGCAGGTGGTCGAGGCCTCCGTCTTCCGCTCCCTGCCCGACGGGGCGCCGGCGGCGTCCATCGGCGGACTCTACGACGCCCTGATCGCGGACGGACGCCGGCTGGCCGCGCACCCGGTCCCGGGCCCGTTCCACGACATCGGGACGCCGGCCGACTACGCGGCCACCGCGCACGCGATCGCGGCGGCGGAAGGACGTTCGCCGTTCTCGCGCGGAGCGCGCTCGGCCGTTCACCCCACCGCGCGGGTCGAGCGCTCCATCCTGTGGGACGACGTGGTGATCGAAGCGGGTTGCGAGGTGACCGGCTGCGTCCTCGCGGACGGGGTGCGCCTGCCCGCCGGCATCGTCCTCGACGGGCAGGCGGTAGCCCCGGCCGGCCCCGCCGCGGCCGGCGAACGCGACGCCCCGCCCGCGAACGGGCCGCGGCTCGGCGGCCTGCGGGTGGCGCCCCTGTGACCGGCTCGTCCCGCCCCGTCGAAGAACGGGTGGCCGAGTACCTGCGCCGCGCGAACCTCGGCTCGGCCGCCGCGCGGGTCGAGCCCCTGCACGGCGACGCCTCCAGCCGCGCCTACGTCCGGGTCGCCCCGCCCGGCCGGCCGCCGGTGGTGGTGGTGGTCCACCCGGAACCGTTCGCCGCCGACGCGCTGCCGCAGCTCGTGGTGGGAGGGCTCTTCCGGCGGCTGGGGATTCCGATCCCCGCGGTCCTCGATCAGGCCCCCGATCTGGGCATCCTCGCGGTGGAGGACCTCGGCGACGAGACCCTGCAAGGCTGGATGGAGGCCGGCGCCGACCGCGACCCGGCGCCCCTGTACCGCCAGGCGATAGAGTACGTCGCGGTCCTGCAGACCCGCGGGTCGTCGCTCCGGGCCGAGGGCGCCCTCCCCTTCGGCCTCGCCTTCGACGCCGCCAAGCTCAACTGGGAGCTGGACTTCTTCCGGTCGGAATTTCTGGAGGCGCACCTCCGGGTCAGGCTGAGCCCGGCCGCGGACCGGGAGCTCGGCCGCGAACTGTCGGCCATCGCCGCCGAGCTGGCGGCCGAGCCGCGCGTGCTGTGCCATCGGGACTATCACTGCCGGAACCTCATGGTGCGGGACGGGCGGCTGGTCGTGATCGACTTTCAGGACGCCCGCCTCGGTCCCGGCACCTACGACCTGGTGTCCCTGCTCCGGGACTGCTACGTGGACCTTCCCGACGGCCTGCAGGCGGCGCTGACCCGGCAGTTCCTCGACGCGGTCCCCGCGCAGCGGACCCGCGACTTCCGGGCCCGGTTCGACCTGATGTCGGCGCAACGGCACCTGAAGGCCCTCGGCACGTTCGGTCACCAGATCGCCCGGCGGGGACGCCGGCGCTTCGCCGAGCCGGTGCCGCGCACCCTCGCCCATCTGCGGCGGACCCTGCGGGCGTACCCGCGCTTCGATCGGCTCCGCGGGCTGCTGGCGCCGCACGTGCCCGAGATCGGGTGACCTCGCCGGCCGCGGAGGCGATCGGAGACAATGTAGAGGCTGGACATCGTCCGATGAAGCGCCGCCGTATCCGCGACGTCCTCGCGTCCCCGCCCTCCGACGGCCCGGTCACCGTCTGCGGCTGGGTGCGCACGAAGAGGACCGCCAGACGTTTCGCCTTCGTCGCGGTCAACGACGGTTCGTCGCAGGACACCCTGCAACTGGTCGTCGACCACGGCACTTCCGCGTTCGCGGCCCTGGACGAGGTGGGCACCGGCGCCGCCATCCGCGCCCGCGGCGCGACCCGGGCGTCGCCGGGGGCCGGCCAGCGTATCGAGATGCAGGCCGACGAGATCGAGGTCCTGGGGCCGGCGCCGGCGGAGTACCCCCTCCAGAAGAAGGGGCACACCCTCGAGTTCCTGCGGGAAATCGGCCACCTGCGCCCGCGCACCAGCACGTTCGGCGCCGTCTTCCGCATTCGCAACGTCCTCGCCGCGGCGGTGCACGCGTTCTTCCAGCAGCGGGGGTTCGTGTGGGCGCACACCCCGATCATCACCGGGTCGGACTGCGAGGGGGCGGGCGAGACGTTCCGGGTCGCGGCGCCCGCCGCCGGCGGGGCCGAGTTCTTCGGCCGCCCCGCCCACCTCACGGTGAGCGGCCAGCTCGAGGCCGAGTTCATGGCGATGGCCCTCGGGGACGTGTACACGTTCGGGCCGACCTTCCGCGCCGAGAACTCGAACACGTCGAGGCACCTCTCCGAGTTCTGGATGATCGAGCCCGAGATGGCCTTCGCCGACCTCGACGACGACGCGGCGCTCGCCGAGGACTTCCTCAAGGCCATGTGCAGGGCCGCTCTCGACCAGTGCGGGCCCGAGCTGGCGTTTCTCGAAAAACACCACGACGCCGCCTCCGCCGCCGCCCTGCGCGCCCTGTCGGAATCGACGTTCGCGCGCCTCACCTACACCGAGGCGGCCGACGCGCTGCGCCGGGCGGCCGACGCGTTCCGGTTTCCCCACGAGTGGGGCCAGGAACTGGGCTCGGAGCACGAACGGCACCTCACCGAACGGGTGTGCGGCGGCCCCGTCATCGTCACGGACTATCCGCGGGCCATCAAGCCGTTCTACATGCGCCTCAACGACGACGGCGAGACCGTCGCGGCGATGGACGTGCTGGCCCCCCGCATCGGCGAGATCGTCGGCGGAAGCCAGCGCGAGGAGCGGCTCGCGGTGCTCGAGCGGCGGATGGACGAACTGGGCCTCGACCGGACGGAGCTGTCCTGGTACTGCGACCTGCGCCGCTTCGGCAGCGCCGAGCACGCCGGTTTCGGCCTCGGTTTCGAGCGTCTGGTGCAGTACGTCACGGGCATGGCCAACATCCGCGACGTCATCCCGTGCCCCCGCGCGCCCGGGTCCATCGGCTTCCAGCCGGGCGGGATGCGGCGCCGCAACATGGAGACGACATGACCGGACGTCCCCGTCTCGCCGCCGCCGCCCTCGCGGCGGCGTGCATCGTGGTCGCCGCGGCCGGAGAACAGAACCCGGGCGACCGGTTCGCCGGAGTGGAGCTGACCGCCGTGCCCGCGGCCGGCAACGTGCACATGGTCCGGCGCCCCGGCGGCGGCGGCAACGTCGGCGTGTTCACGGGTCCCGACGGGGTGCTGCTCGTCGACTCGCTGTTCGCGCCGCTGGCCGAGCGGCTGGTCGCGGCGGTGCGGACGGTCTCGGACGGCGAGATCCGCTTCCTCGTCAATACGCACGCGCACCCCGACCACATCGGCGGCAACGAGCCGCTGGCCAGGCGCGACGTCCTGATCTTCGCCCACGACAACGTCCGCGTCCGCATGCTCGACCGGCTCCGCTTTCCGCGCGGCGGGGGCCGCTTCGCGCCCCGGCCCGCGGCGGCGGCGCGGCCCGTGGTGACCTACAACGACACGGTGAGCTTCCATTTCAACGGCGAGGAGGTCCGGGCGTTCCTCGCCCCGCCGGCCCACACCGACGGCGACACCTTCGTCCACTTCCCGGAGTCGGACGTGCTGCACCTGGGAGACGTCTTCCGGACCACGAGCTATCCGATCGTCGACGTCTACAACGGCGGCACGGTGGCGGGCACCATCGAGGCGCTCGAGACGGCGCTCGACCTCGCGGGGCCGGAGACCCGGATCATCCCCGGCCACGGTCTCGAGGTCGTGGGCCGCGGCGCCCTCGTCGAGTTCCTCGACATGATCGTCGACGTCCGCGACCGGGTGCGCGGCATGATCGCCGACGGCCGCACCCTGGAGGAAGTGATGGCGGCGGCGCCGACCGCCGCCTACGACGCCCGGTGGGGGCAGGAGGCGTCGTGGACCGCCGACGACTTCGTCCCCATCGTGTTCTACGAGCTCGGCGGCGGCTCGCTGTTCCGGGGCGGCCGGTAGAGCCGGGAGCCCGGCCGGCGCCGCGGACGGCGCTCCTCGGCGGCCCCCGGAAGACCGGCCGTTGTTAAAATAAAAGGCAAAATCTTTAACAGTGTCGCGCCCTGTTAAAGTCCGTTGCGCTCGGGGCGGAGTCGGCACGCGGCGTGGAAACCCGGTAGCTGCATCCGGGCCGGCGCAGATGTCCCTCGGCGGCCCGGAAGACCGGTCGTTGTTAAAGTAAACGCCGGAATATTTCAACAACACCGCGCCCTGTTAAAGTCCGTTCGCACTCGGCGGAGTCGGTATGCGGCGTGGAGAAACCGGCAGGTACGAAAACGCGAGCGCCGGCGGCGAGCAGGTTCGCGCCTTCGTCCCCCTGCCGCTGCCGCCACGGCCCGCGATAGCGCTCGACGGCGCGCAGCAGCAGGAACTGGAAGCGGCGACGCTCGCCCTCGGGCGGTTGGACGCGGTCTCGACGCTCCTGCCGGACGAGACCCTCTTTCTCTACAGCTACGTGCGCAAGGAGGCGCTGCTCTCCTCCCAGATCGAGGGGACGCAGTCGTCGCTGTCGGATCTCCTGCTGTTCGAGCTGGAGGAAGCGCCCGGCGTTCCGGTCGACGACGTGGTCGAGGTCTCGAACTACGTCGCCGCCCTCGACCACGGCCTGCGCCGCCTGCGAGGGGGGTTCCCGCTGTCGAACCGCCTGTTCCGCGAGATTCACGGCGTACTGCTGTCGCGAGGACGAGGCAGCGACAAGGCTCCCGGCGAGTTCCGGCGCTCGCAGAACTGGCTCGGCGGCTCCCGGCCCGGCAACGCCGTCTTCGTGCCGCCGCCGCACACCGCCGTACCCGACTGCATGGCGGCGCTCGAACGCTTCCTGCACGCCGCCGACGACGGGCTGCCGGTCGTGGTCCGGGCGGGGCTCGCCCACGTGCAGTTCGAGACCATCCATCCCTTCCTGGACGGCAACGGACGCGTGGGACGGCTGCTCGTCACCCTGCTGCTGCATCACGCCGGCATCTTGCGCGAACCGCTCCTGTACTTGAGCCTTTTCTTCAAGCAACACCGGACCACCTACTACGACCTGCTGGATGACGTGCGCCGCACCGGTGACTGGGAATCGTGGCTCGCCTTCTTCGTCGAAGGCGTGCGGACCACGGCCGAGAGCGCGGTCGCCGCGTCCCGCCGGCTGACGGCCCTGTTCGCGTCCGACCGGGCGGCCCTGCAACGCGCCGGCCGGCGCGCCGGCTCGGCGCTGCGGGTCCACGACGCTCTCCGGGCCAGACCGATCCTGTCCCTGTCGGGAGTCCGCGCGCACACGACGCTGTCCTTTCCGACCGCGTCCTCGGCGATGCGGCTGCTGGTCGAACAGGGGATTGCGCGGGAGCTGACGGGGAAACGCCGTAACCGGCTCTTCGTCTACGACCGGTACCTGGCCATCCTCAACGAGGGCACGGAGCTGCCGTGACGCACGGGCCGCCGCGCCGCCGGGCGCCCTTGCCTTATCCGGCCCGGAGGCTTATCGTGAGCGATTACGGGCGGCGGCGTGCGAACCATTCGGTTTCATGCGGAAGGAGAGACGGAGATGCGCAGGCAGTCCCTCGTAGTGCTGGCGGCGGCGTTCGCGGCGGTGCCCACGGTCGCGGCGGGACAGGCGCCCGACGGGTGGACGCCGCCGCGGACGGCGGACGGAAGGCCCGATCTCGGCGGTGTCTGGGCCAGCGACTCGGCGACGCCGCTGCAACGGCCGGCCGAGCTGGGCGACCGGGCGTTCCTCACCGACGAAGAGGTGGCGGCGCTGGCCGCGCACGCGAGCGAGTACTCGGCGGTCGGGGGCGATGCGGTGTTCGGCGAAACGCCCTTCCGGCGCGCCCTCGCCGCCCTGAACGAACCCGCCGGGGACGAACCCGGCGCCCGGCCGGCCCGGCGCCGGTCGACGGGCAGCTACAACCAGTTCTGGATGAGCGGACGCTGGTTCGAGAACCGCACGTCGCTGATCGTCGATCCGCCCGACGGGCGTCTGCCGCCCCGAACCCCCGAGGCGGAGGAACGGGCGAGACGGCGGCGGGAGGCGCGCGATGCGCCGCCGGACCGGCGGCTGACGTTCGGGGAAGAGATCGCCCGCATCGATCCCGCGATTCGCTGCCGGGGCGGGGGGGCGCTGTTGAGCGGGCGCGGCTACAACAGCACCTACCAGATATTCCAGAGCACCGACTACGTCGGGATCCAGATCGAAATGCACCACGACACCCGGCTGATTCCGATCGGCGCCGCCGCGCCGAACCGGGTCGGGCCGCCGACGGCCATGGGCAGCTCGCGCGGCCGCTGGGAGGGAGACACGCTGGTGGTGGAGACCGCCAACCTCTCGCGGGGCGTGGCGGGCTCGACCGCCGCCGTGCGGGTTACCGAGCGGTTCACCCGAGTGGGCCCCGAGCTGCTGCAGTACGAGTACACGCTGGACGACCCGTCCACCTGGACGCGGCCGTGGACCGCGCGCGTCTTCATGCGCCCGAGCCCCGGCACCGGCATGCTCTACGAGTTCGCCTGCCACGAGGGCAACTACGCGATCGAGCACGCGTTGCGCAACGAGCGGCACCTCGAGGCGCAGGCGCGCCGATGACGGCCGACGCGGGAGGCCGAGCGCGGTCGTCGGGCCGCGTTCGCCGCCCCGCGCGGGTCCGGACGATGCGAGGCCGGTTCTCCGTGGTATGATTGTCCGCTTGCGTTCGCGGCCGTGACTAACGAGTGGGCGTTTCGCAGCCCACTTTTTGTTTTCCGGGGACGGATCGCCGTGGGCATCTCCGGATTGGCGGCTGACCGGATCGACGAACTCCGTTCGGTCGCGGAGCGGGTCGCGCGCAGTCACGGGCTCGTCCTGTTCGACCTGCAGTTTCGCCGCGAGTCGATCGGTTGGGTCCTGCGCATCGTCATCGACCGCCTGCCGACGCCGCGGGCGGGTGCGGAGCGCGGGGACAGCGTGACGGTGGGCGACTGCGAGACGGTCAGCCGCGACGTCAGCGCGATTCTCGACGTCGAGGCGGCCTTCGACCACCCGTACACGTTGGAGGTGTCGTCGCCCGGGCTCGACCGGCCGTTGCGCCACCTCGACGACTTCGTGCGGTTCATCGGCCGGCGGGCCCGGGTCGTGACGTCCGTCCCCGTCGACGGACAGCGTTTCGTCTCGGGACGGATTGCGGCGGTCCGCGGCGGGACGATCGTGATCGAGGACGGCGGGACGACGCGTCTGGTCCCGGCAGCGACCGTGGCGCGGGCGCGCCTCGAAGTCGAGTCGTAGCCGTCGGCGGCGGGGCAGGGAAGTGCCATGAACAACGCGTTGCAGCAGACCATCGGCGCGCTGGCCAAGGAGAAGGGCATCGAGGCGGACATCGTCGTCACCGCCATCGAGGAAGCGGTGCTGACGGCGTCGCGCAAGTACTACAAGTCGGACGAGAACCTGCGGACCCGGTTCAATCCCGAAACCGGCCAGGTGGAGCTGTTCGCGGTCCGGCAGATCGTGGAGCAGGTCACCAACCCGGCGACGGAGATCGCGTTGACGGAGGCGCGCGAGCTCTATGGCGACGAGGCCGAGGCGGGAATGGAGATCGAGTTCCCCAAGCCCACCGACGTGCTCGGCCGCATCGCCGCCCAGACCGCCAAGCAGGTCATCTTCCAGAAGGTCCGGGAGGCGGAACGCGAGAACATCTTCGAAGAGTTCGGCCAACGGTTGGGAGAAGTGATCAACGGCCTCGTCAAGCGCTTCGAGAGCGGCGACATCGTCGTCGAGATCGGGCAGGTCGAGGCCCTGCTGCCGCGGCGCGAGCAGTCGCGGGCCGAGAACTACACGACCGGCGATCGGGTGCGGGCGGTCATCAAGGAGGTCAACAAGAACACCAAGGGCCCCCAGATCATCCTGTCGCGCACCGATCCGGTCCTGCTCATCAAGCTGTTCGAGCAGGAAGTCCCGGAGATATACGACGGCACCGTCGTCATTCGCGGGGCGGTGCGCGAAGCCGGCGACCGGGCCAAGGTCGCGGTTGCGTCGCGCGACCGCGACGTCGACCCGGTGGGCGCCTGCGTCGGCATGAAGGGCACGCGGGTGCAGGCCATCATCCGGGAGCTGCGCGGCGAGAAGATCGACATCGTCGAATGGTCCGAGGACGCGACGACCTTCGTCACGAACGCCATCAGTCCGGCCCGCGTGCAGCACGTCTCCGTCGTGGACGACGCCGAACGGGTGATCGAAGTCGTGGTCGAAGACCGGCAGTTGTCGCTGGCGATCGGCAAGAAGGGACAGAACGTTCGACTGGCGGCCAAGCTCGCGGGCTGGAAGATCGACATCAAGAGCGAGGAAGAGAAGCGCCGGGAGGTCGAGGCGCAGTTCGACGAGCTGGGGGTGGAGCCGGCGCCGTTGTCGGTGCCCGGACTCGATCAGGAGATGGTGGAGAAGCTGAACGCGGCCGGCATCGAGACGGTGGAGAGCATGATTTCGGCCTCGGCGGCCGCGTTGAGCAACGTGCTGGGCATCTCGGAAGGCGCGGCCGAGGCGCTCCGTCAGGATGCCGAGGCGGCCACCATGGCGGCCGGAGGCGCCGTGGGCACGGGGGTGACCGAAGCGGTGCCCCAGGACGGGATCGAGCCGGTTGCCGAGTTCGCCGACGCTCCGGACGTCGCGGCGCCCCCGGCGCCGGGGCATGCGGGAGACGCCGCCGAGACCGGTCAAGACACGCCGGGCAACGAATTGATGGTGGAGAGTACGGCGACGGAAGAGCCCGCCCCGGTCGCGGACGGGGAGCGGTGAACGGGAACGCGCGAACACGGCAGACAGAGGACAGACTTTGGCCACGATCCGGATTTACAAGGTCGCCGAGGAGCTCGGGATCCCGAGCCAGGAAGTGATCGACCTTCTTGCACGCGAGCATGGCATCGAAGTCAAGAGCGCATCGAGCACCATCGAGCAGATCGTCGCCCTGGAGTTCGCCAAGCGCATCGCCCGCGAGCGCAACCTGAACCTGCCCGGGGGGCGCCCGTTCTCGTCGACGTCGTCCTCGCTCCGCCGCCGGGGAGCCAAGGGGGCCAAGGCGCCGGAACCGGCTCCGCGTCCGAGGCTGGGTCCGCCGCGGCTGGTGAAGTCGCCGCGCGTGGTCCCGGCGCCGACCGCGGCCGACGCGGACGAGAGCCGGCCGGCGCCGGCCGCGGCCCAGCCGGCGGCCGCCGCCCAGCCGGCCGCGCGCGTCGCCGCTCCGACCGCGGCCACGCCGGCCGCGCGCGTCGCCGCTCCGACCGCGGCCACGCCGCCCCCGGTATCGCCGGCGACCGCCGCGCCGGCCATGACTCCCCCGGCCGTGACTCCCCCGGCCGCTACCGCGGCCACCGCCCCCGCTCCATCCCGGAAACCGGCCATCGTCGTCGAACCGGCCGCCGACACGTCACCGGCGCCGGCCGCTACCGCCGCGCCGGCCGCTACCGCCGCACCGCTGGCGGCCGCGCCCGTCCCGGCCGCGGCCCGGCCGAGGCCCGAAACCCAGGCCCCGCCGCCTGCCGAGCCGGGGGCACGGGCCGAGACCGCCGATTCGGGCGTGCGGCCGGCCCCGGGCGTGCGGCCGGCCCCGGCCGCGGCGTCGAGCCCGACCACCGCCGTGAAGCCGACCGGCCGACTGGTCCCGTCGACGTTGAGGCTCCGCGTCGAGGAGCAGGCTCCGCCGCTGGCGCCGACGACGGTTGCGCCGCGCCCGCCGAAGGCCCCGCCGGGTCCGATCCAGCGGCCGGCCCCGGCGGCGGCCCGCCCGGCGGTCCCGCCGCGCCCGCGGCCCGGGTCGCGGCCGATTGCGCCGGCGACGCCGCGGCCGAGCACGCCGATGGGCGGCCCCCGGCCGCTGCCGTCGCAGCCGGTTCGGACGCCGGGGGCCAGACCCGCCGCGCCCGCCGTCGGATACCGGCCCGCGTACCGCCCGCCGCCCCGGCCGCCCGGCGGACGAAAGCGGCGGACGCCCCGTCCGGCGACTCCGTTCATCCCGGCGCCGCCGCCGCCGATCACCCGCACGATTTCCCTCGCCGAGGGCATGACGGTCAAGGACCTCGCCGAGAAGCTCGATCTGCGCGCGAAGGACGTCCTCAAGAAGCTGATCGAGCGGCGGCTGATGATGACCATCAACACGACGCTGGACACCGAGACCGCCACGATGGTGGCGCGGGAGTTCGGCGCCGACGTCAAGATGCGGTCGTTCGAGGAGGACTTGCTGGAGGGCGAGTCGACCGCCGCCCAGGAAGAGGACCTCTCGCCGCGGGCGCCGGTCGTCACCGTGATGGGGCACGTCGACCACGGCAAGACCACCCTGCTGGACGCGATTCGCGACTCGCGGGTCGCCGAACGGGAAGCCGGCGGGATCACGCAGCACATCGGCGCCTATGCCGTGGAGATCAACGGCCGGAAGATAGTCTTCCTCGACACGCCCGGACACGAAGCGTTCACCCTGATGCGGGCGCGCGGCGCGCGGGTCACCGACGTCGTGGTCCTCGTGGTGGCCGCCGACGACGGCGTGATGCCGCAGACCCGGGAGGCGATAGACCACGCCAAGGCGGCCGAGGTTCCCCTCATCGTCGCCGTCAACAAGATCGACAAGGCGAACGCGAACACGGATCGGGTGAAGACGGAGCTGTCCGAGCTCGGACTGACGCCCGAGGACTGGGGCGGCTCGACGGTCACCGTCGAGGTGTCCGCGAAACGGCAGCAGAACCTGGAACACCTGCTGGAGATGATCCTGCTGGTGACCGACCTGGGCGAATTGAAGGCCAATCCCCAGCGGAGCGCGAGCGGGACGGTGCTGGAAGCCAAGATCGACCGGGGCCGCGGACCCGTGGCCACGATCCTCGTCAAGGACGGCACGCTGAAGGTCGGAGACAACTTCATCGCCGGCCCGATAGTCGGCAAGGTCCGCGCCCTGATCGACGACCGCGGCCAGAAGCAGGAGAACGCCGGTCCGTCGAGCCCGATCGAGGTGCTGGGACTGACCGGACTGCCCCAGCCCGGAGACATCTTCCAGGCGGTGGCGGATGCCGCGAAGGCCCGGCAGATCGCCATGCTGCGGCAGGGCCAGGCCAAGGAGAAGACCCTCGGCGAGAAGGGCGGGCGCCTGACCCTCGAGTCGCTCCAGCAACAGATCGCCGAAGGCGGCGCGCGCGAGTTGCCGATCATCGTCAAGGCCGACGTCCAGGGCTCGGCCGAGGTCCTCGCCGATGCCCTGGGCAAGCTCGGCGACGAACGCGTCAAGGTGCGGCTGCTCAGCAGCGGCGCCGGCGCCATCAACGAGGGGGACGTGGTCTTCGCCGCGGCGTCCAACGCCGTCATCGTCGGGTTCAACGTCCGGCCGGACCGGAATGCGGCGGCGATGGCCGAGCGGGAACGCATCGACATCCGCCTCCACCGCGTCATCTACGACGTGACGGAAGAGATCAAGAAGGCGATGGCCGGCCTGCTCGATCCGACCATCAAGGAGGTGCAGATCGGACAGGCGGAGGTGCGGGACGTCTTCAAGGTGCCGAAGTTCGGCGCGGCGGCCGGCTGCCTCGTGGTCGAAGGCCGGATCAGCCGATCGGGCGAGACGCAGGCGCGGCTGCTTCGCGACAACGTCGTCGTTCACGAGGGCCGCATCGGATCCCTCCGCCGGTTCAAGGACGACGTGAACGAAGTGAAGAACGGTCTCGAATGCGGGGTCGCCTTCGAACGCTACGCCGACATCAAGGTCGGCGACGTGATCGAGGTGTTCTCGACCGAGACGATCGCGGCGACCGTGTAGCTTCGGACTTCGCCGGTCTCCGGTGCGGCGCGGGGTTCCGCCGCGCGGTTTTCGATGATCGTCGGACTGCTCTCCATCGAGCTGCATCTCGCCGGCGCCCGGTCCTTGAAGGACAAGCGCGCCACCCTCCGGCGGCTGAAGGACCGGGTGCGGCGCCTCAACGTCGCCCTCGCCGAGGTCGACCATCACGACCTGCGCCAGCGCGCCGGTCTGGGCGCGGTGTCCATCGGCGTCGATCGGGAGATCGCCGAACGCACCCTCGACGGTGTCCTCGCCGAGATCGATCGCGTCGAACCGGGCCTGATCGTCCGGAGCGAGGTCGAGTGGCTGACCTGAGAAACGCGCCGCACCGAGCGCCGCGCGGCGGTTCGAGCACGACGCCATGCCCTCTTCCCGTCCCGAACGCGTCGGCGAGCAGATACGTGAAGACCTGTGCATGCTGCTCCAGACCTCGGCCGCCGACCCGGCTCTCGAGTCCGTCACGGTGACGTACGTCAGGATGACCCGCGACCTGCAGCATGCGCGCGTCTACTACACGGCGCGGGGGGACGCGGCGCAACGCCGGCGGGCCGGCCGCGGCCTGCGCCGCGCCGCCTCGTTCCTGCGCGGCCGGCTCGGCCGCCGGCTCCGCCTCAGACACGTGCCGGAGCTGACCTTCGCGTACGACGACTCGATGGAACGCGAGCAACGCATCGCGCACGTGCTGGCGGAGCTGGGTCTCGACCCGCCGGCCTCCCCGCCGGGGCCGGATACGGTCGACGCGGCCGACGTTCCCGAATGACCAGGCCTTCTGCTGAACGCGACCGGATACGGGACCGCCTGCTGGCCGGCGCCCGCGTTCTCGTCACCTCGCACGCCCGGCCGGACGGCGACTCGCTCGGCTCGCAGCTCGCGCTGGCGGAAGCGCTGACCGGGCTCGGCAAGCAGGTCCGGGTGGTGAACGCCCACCCGCCGCCGGGCCGCTACGCGTTCCTCCCGGGGGCGTCGGCGATCGAGGTCTCCGAAACGGTGGAGGACCGCGCGCAGACCGTCGTGGTCCTCGAGTGCGGCGCCCTCGGCCGCACGGAGGTGTCCGGCCTGGAAAACCGGTTCATCCTCAACGTCGATCACCACACCGGCAACGCGCGGTACGGCGCCGTCAACTGGTGCGACGAATCGGCGTGCGCGTGCGGGGAGCTGGTCTTCGAGCTGATCGAGGCCCTCGGGGCGGCGCTGACGCCGTCGATGGCCACGAACGTCTACGTCGCCATCCTCACCGACACCGGGTCGTTCCGGCACGGCAACGTCACCGCGCGGACGTTCGACATCTGCCGCCGCATCGCCGAGGCCGGGGTGGACACGGCCGCCGTCGCCGCGCGCGTCTTCAACAACGGCAGTCTCGGCCGGCTGCGGCTGACGGGCCGGGTGCTGGACCGGATGCAGCTCGAAGGCGGCGGCCGCATCGCGGTCCTCGCCGTCGACGAGGCCCTGCTGCGGGAAACCGGCTGCGAGGCCGACGACCTGGAAGGCGTCGTCAACCTGCCGCTGGCCGCCGGTGACGTCAAGGCGGTGATCCTGCTGAAGGAGGCGGAAACCGGCTTGCGCGTCAGCCTGCGCTCGAAGGACGCGATCGACGTCCGGCGCGTCGCGGCGGCGTTCGGAGGCGGCGGACACCGCAACGCCTCGGGACTGACCATCGAACACCCCGCCCCCGACGTCCGGACCCGGCTCGTGACCCGCGTGGCCGAGGCGATTGCGGAGTCCCGGCCGGCGTGAGCAGCGCGCAGACCGCGGCCGGGCTCCTGATCGTCGACAAGCCGGCGGGCCCGACGTCCCACGACGTCGTCGCCGTCGTCCGGCGCGCCCTCGCGTGCCGGAAGGTGGGGCACCTCGGCACCCTCGACCCGCTGGCGACCGGCGTGCTGCCCCTGGTGGTGGGGCGCGCCACGCGGCTCGCGTCGCTGTTCGACGGCGCCGCGAAGCAGTACGACGCGGTGATTCGACTGGGACTGGCCACCGATACGTGCGACGTCGGCGGGGCCGTGATCGGGGGATTGGACGCCGGCGGCGGCGCGCCGGGTCCGCCGCCCTCCCCCCGGGCGATCGCGGCGGCGGCGGCCGGCTTCGTGGGGTCCCACCCGCAGCGCCCGCCGGCCGTGTCGGCCAAGAAGATCGCGGGCGTACGCGCCTACGATCTGGCGAGACGCCGGCGCCCGGCCGAGCTCCCCCCGGTCCGCGTCACCGTCGACACGCTGGACGTGCTGTCCGTCGATGGCTTTCGCGTGCGGTGCCGAATCGCCTGCTCGAGCGGCTTCTACGTGCGTGCGCTGGCGCGCGACCTCGGCGAGGCGCTGGGCTGCGGGGGGTGCCTGGAGACGTTGCGGCGGGAACGGCACGGCCGGTTCACGCTGGCCGACGCCGTGCCGCTGGCCGGCATCGTCGAAGACGGCGCGGCGGCGGCGGCCCGCCTGCTGCCGCTCGACGGCCTGCTTCCCGATCTGCCCGGCGTCGTCGTCACGGCCCGCGGGGCCCGCCGGGCCGCCCACGGCAATCCGCTCGGCCCCGCGGACCTCGCGCCGGCGCGGGGCGGCGGGCCGGCGGGATCGGGGGCGCGGGTCAGGCTGATGGACGCCGACGGCCGGCTGCTGGCGATCGCCGAGCCTCGCGCCGGGGCTTTGCATCCCAGGATCGTTCTAGTGTAGGATCGGCCGGTTGATCGGGCAAGAGCAGGGATGAAAACCGTCGACGTCGGTTGCGGCCTGGAGCCGCGGACGGCTGAGCCTCCTCGCATTCGTCGGTGTCCGAAGCCCAGATCGGAGTGATCGGCAGTGGTGCTGCGCAAGGATCAAAAGACCGAGCTCATCGGTTCGTATCAAGTACATCAGACGGATACCGGTTCGCCCGAGGTGCAGGTCGCTCTGCTCAGCGAACGTATCAGCTATCTGACGGAGCACTTCAAGATCCACGCAAAGGACCACCACTCGCGCCGTGGCCTGCTGAAGCTGGTCGGACAGCGGCGGCGGCTCCTCGACTACCTCAAGTCGAAGGACTCGGGGCGGTACGCCGACCTGATCCGCCGGCTGGGACTGCGCAAGTAGGCTGAACGGCCCCGGTCTCCGCTGTCGGGTCTCCCCCTCGCTCGTCTCCTCGCCGTTTCGATGCGTAATCGGGAGTGGAACATGTTTACAGGCGAAGTGAACGTCGGCGGGCGCCCCCTGTCCATCGAGACCGGCAGGCTGGCCAGACAGGCGAACGGCTCGGTCGTGGTGCGGTACGGCGACACGATGGTCCTCGTCACCGCGTGCTACGCGCCCGGCGTGCGCGAGGGGATCGACTTCCTTCCCCTGACCGTCGACTACCGGGAGAACACCTACGCCTCGGGCCGCATTCCGGGCGGGTTCTTCAAGCGCGAGGGCAAGCCCCCGGAGAAGGAGGTCCTGACCAGCCGGCTGATCGACCGGCCGATCCGGCCGCTCTTCCCCGCCGGCTGGCATCACGAGACGCAGGTGGTGGCCTTCGTCATCTCGGCCGACACCGACAACGACTCGGACGTGCTGGCCCTGACCGGCGCCTCGGCCGCGCTCGCGGCCTCCGAGATTCCGATGGAGGCGACCATCGCGGCCGTCCGGGTCGGACTGCTCGACGGCCAGTTGCTGATCAACCCGACCTATGACCAGCGGCGGCGGGGCCGGCTGGACCTCGTGGTGGCCGGCAGCCGGGACGCGCTGGTCATGGTGGAGGCCGGGGCGCAGCAGGTGTCGGAATCGGAGATGATCGACGCGCTGGCGGCCGGCCACGAGGCCATCCGCGGCATCATCGGCGAGATCGACAAGCTGGCCGCGGCGGCCGGCAAGTCGAAGCTGGCGGTCGAGACGCGGGCGCCGGCGCCCGATCTGGTCCGCGAAGTCGAGGACGCGGTGCTCGGCTCCCTGTCCGACGCCATGCGCATCCGCGACAAGCTGGAGAACTACGCCGCCGTCGACCGGGTGCTCGACGACTACCTCGCGACGCTGCCGGAAGACGATGCCCAGCGCCGCGGCGACGTCAAGGCCATCTTCAAGAACCTCAAGGAGAAAGTGCTCCGCGACGAGGTCCTCGAACGGGGAAGGCGGCTCGACGGTCGCGCGTTCGACGAGGTCCGGACCATCACCTCGGAGGTCGGCCTCCTCCCGCGTACGCACGGGTCGGCGGTGTTCACGCGCGGCGAGACCCAGGCTCTGGTCACGGCGACGCTCGGCACCGCCGACGACAAGCAGAAGGTCGAACTGGTCGACGGAGAGATGTTCCGCCGGTTCATGCTGCACTACAACTTCCCGCCGTTCTCGGTCGGCGAGGTCAGGTTCCTGCGCGGCCCCGGACGGCGCGAGATCGGCCACGGCAACCTCGCCGAGCGCAGTCTCCTGCCCGTCCTCCCCGGCGAAGAGGCGTTCCCCTACACGATTCGGGTGGTCTCCGACATCCTGGAGTCGAACGGGTCGTCGTCGATGGCGTCGGTCTGCGGGGGCACGCTGGCGATGATGGACGCCGGCGTCCCGCTCGCGGCGCCGGTGGCCGGGGTGGCCATGGGCCTGATCGTCGACGAGGCGGCCGGACGCCACGCGGTGCTCAGCGACATCGCCGGCGCGGAGGACCACTACGGCGACATGGACTTCAAAGTCGCGGGCACGACCTCGGGGATCACCGCCCTGCAGATGGACATCAAGATCGGCGGCGTCACCCCGGCCATCATGCGCGAAGCCCTCGAGCAGGCCCGCGCCGGGCGGCTGCACATCCTCGAACGGATGCGCGCCACGCTTCCCGACCCGCGCTCGAACATCTCGACCTTCGCCCCCCGCATCATCACCATCAGGATTCCCGTCGACAAGATCCGCGACGTCATCGGACCCGGCGGCAAGACCATCCGCAGCATCATCGAACGGACCGGCGTGCGCATCGACGTCGAGGACGACGGCCAGGTGAACGTCGCGTCGAACGACGACGAGTCGGCCCGGCGCGCGCTCTCGATCATCGAGGAGCTCACCGCGACCCCCGAGCTGAACAAGTCGTACCTGGGCACCGTGCAGCGCATCACCGACTTCGGGGCCTTCGTCGAGGTGCTGCCGGGCGTCGACGGCCTCCTGCACGTCTCGGAGATCGCGCACTACCGCGTCAAGGACGTACGGGACGAGCTGCAGGAAGGGGAACAGGTGCTCGTCAAGGTGATCAACGTCGACCCGTCCGGCAAGATCCGACTGAGCAAGAAGGCGCTGCTCGACAAGCCGGCCGGCGCCGCGGCGGCCGGCGACCGGGAAAGCCGGCCGCCCGGCAAGGCGTGACGCGGGCTTCAACGGGCCGGCTGGCTGCGCAACCGGCTGCCGAAGCGCAGATGGCGCCCTGCAACGAACGGCGCCGTCGGCGTTGTCGCGAACCGGTCCGGCCACGTCTTCGCAGGCCGTGGCGGTGCAGTCGAGCGGCCGGAGCACGACGCCGCGGCCGGCGGCCCGCGGTTCCGTCCCCCCGATCATGTTCGAGGTCACCCAGCTTCCGGCCGTCAACGCCACCCTGAACAGCATCGCGGCGATCCTGCTGACGGCCGGCTACGCGTGCATCCGGCGCGGTCGCATCGACCTCCACCGGCGCTGCATGCTCGCCGCGTTCGCGGCGTCCGCGGCGTTCCTGGTCTCGTATCTGGTGTACCACGCGCAGGCCGGCTCGCGGCCGTTCACCGGGGAGGGCCCGGTGCGCGTGGCGTACTTCACGGTCCTCGTCTCGCACGTCGTGCTCGCCGCCGCGATCCTGCCGCTGGCCGTCGTCACCCTGCGCCGGGGGCTGCGCCGGGACGACGTCCGGCACGCGGCCCTCGCGCGGTGGACGCTGCCCATCTGGCTGTACGTCTCGGTGACCGGCGTCGTCGTGTACTGGATGCTCTATCGTCTGTGAGCACGACCCGCCGCGTCTCCTCGCGCCTGGTCCGGCGGGCGTCTTGCCCGCTGGTGTCTTCGGCGTTCGCCGGCGGCCTTCGGGCGCGGTGAACCGCGGGGTTCCACCCGCCGCGTCTCCTCACGCCTGGTCCGGCGGGCGTCTTGTCCCCGGCGTGTTGTCGGCGTTCGCCGGCGCCCTTCGGGCACGGTGCGACGCGGGGTTCCACGGCGGCCGGCCGGGTAGCCCGGGAGTAGCCCGGGAAGGGACCCCGCGCACGCCGCGCCGCCCCGGGGAAGCCGGCCGGCCCGGGCCGCGCGAGCCGGCCGCGGGCCGTCACTCGTAGAGCAGGTAGGGCGCGGCGAGGCGCCGCCACGCGGCGGCGCCGTCGTCCCATCCGGCGGCGATCTCCCAGGTGGGGTCGCCGGCGCGGATGCGGTCGAGCATCGCCCGCGACCCGAACAGCCGCGCCACCCGGTCGAGCGCGAACGCGTCCCCGTGGCGCCGGTACAGGGCCGTCGCCACCTCGAGCCCGAGGCGCACCGGGCGCAGGGCGCCGCGGTCGGTGACGAGGAAGAACACGCCGTGGCAGGGCTGCCCGGCGAACGGGCCGCGGTCGGGCGTGAACGACACGGGATAGGCGCGCACGCCGGGCAGGCCGGCACGGGCGATGGCGCGGGCCAGCGCCGGGCCGTCGATCCACGGGGCCCCGATCTGCTCGAACGGGCTGTCGGTGCCGCGTCCGACCGACAGGTTGGCGGCTTCGAGGGCGCCGATGCCCGGATAGAGCAGCGCCTGGTGGAGATTGCGGAGGTTCGGCGACGGGTCGACCCAGACCAGCCCCGTCTCGTCGAACCAGCGGTCCCGCGTCCAGCCCCGCAGGGGCACGACCTCGAGCGCCGCTCCGATCCGGCGCTCGGCGTTGAACAGCCGCGCCAGCTCGCCCAGGGTCAGCCCGTGGCGCACCGGGGACGGGAAATAGCCGGTGAACCCGAGCGACTCCGCGTCGAGCCGCGGTCCTTCGACGGCGCCGCCGATGGGGTTGGGCCGGTCGAGCACCACCACCCGCAGTCCGCGGCGCGCCGCCGCTTCGAGCACGTAGGCGGTGGTGGTGGCATAGGTATAGAAGCGGGCGCCGACGTCCTGCAGATCGACGACGATGGTGTCGAGGCCCCGCAGCATCGCGTCGGTGGGGCGCCGGACGTCGCCGTAGAGGGAGTGCGCGGGGAGCCCGGTGCGGTCGTCCCGGCCCGACGGCGCCGGCCCCTCCAGCGTGCCGCGGATGCCGTGCTCGGGAGCGAAGAGGGCCGCCAGCTCGACCCCCGGCGCCGCCGCGAGCAGGTCGATCGTCGACGCGCCGTCCCGCGCGCGGCCGGTCCGGTTCGTGAGCAGGCCGACCCGTTGGCCGGACAGGCGCCGGAAACCCTCCTCCCGCAGCACGTCGACCCCGGTCCACACCGGCGAGGCGGCGGTCCCCGGCGGGTCGACGAGGGCCGCGGCCACCGCCGTCGCGACCTGGCCGCGCAGCGCCGTCACGTCGCCCCCGCCCGCGGGATGCACGCGGCTCGACAGGAAGACGACGAAGGTCTCCGACGCGGGGTCGATCCACAGCGAGGTCCCCGTGAACCCGGTATGCCCGTAGGACCCGATGGGGAAGAGGTCGCCGCGGTTGGACGAGTACCGGGAATCGACGTCCCACCCCAGCCCGCGCCGGTCGGCGACGTGCGGCGGAGTGGAGACCCGGGTCATCCGGGCCACGCCGAGGGGCGAGAGCAGGCGGACGCCGTCGTGCGCGCCGCCGCCGAGCAGCATCGCGCAGAACCGCGCGAGGTCGCGGGCGGTGCTGAACAGCCCCGCGTGGCCGGCCACGCCCCCCATGCGCCGCGCCGTGGGGTCGTGGACGCGTCCCCGCAGCAGGACCGCGCCGGGACCGCCGCAGGGCCACGCCAGGGGGGCGCACCGCTCGGTCGGGGCGATGCGGGGCGCGAGCGCCGCCGGCGGGTTGAAGGCGGTGTCCGTCATCCCCAGGGGCCGGAAGATGCGTTCCTGCGCGAACCGGTCGAGGGGCAGCCCGCCGACCCGCCGGACGATCTCGCCCAGCAGCACGAAGTTCAGGTCGCTGTAGATGAACCGCTCGCCGGGGGGCGCGGCCGGCGGCAGGGCGGCGGCGCGGGCGACCGCGGTCTCGGTGCCCTCGAAGGTCTGGTCGAGCGGCAGGCCGGAAGCGAGGCCGGAGGTGTGCGTCAGAAGCTGGGCGACGGTGACCGCCCCCCGTCCCCGGCTCTCGAAACCCGGCACGAGGCCGGCGACGCGGTCGCGCAGCCGGAGCCGCCCCTCTTCGACGAGCATCATGACGCTGGTGGCCGTCGCCACGACCTTGGTCAGGGACGCGAGGTCGAACACCGTGTCGGTGGTCATCGGCTCGGCGGGCTCCGCGGCCAGGGACCGCGCCCCGAACGCCCGCTCGTACACGATCTCGCCGCCGTGCCCCACCAGCACCACCGCGCCGGGGAGGCGCCCGTCGCGGATGGCCTGTTCGATCAGGGCGTCGACCCGCGCGAGGCGGGCGGGGTCGACGGCGGCCGGCGCCGGCGCCGCGAGGCCGGCGAGCCACAGGCCCGCCGCGGCGCACACGCTCACGCGCAGGCGCGCGCGACCCGGGGACGGACCGGCGGCTCGGGTCGGGGCCGGGGCTCGCTGTCCGCACGCGCGCAGGCGCGCACGAACCGGGGACGGATCGGAGAGACGGCCGGACACGGACCTGGATTATACTGGCAGCCCGTGGTGGAACCCCGCGTCGCACCGCGCCCGAAGGGCGCCAGCGAACGAAGGCGCCCGCCTGGACAAGGCGTGAGTTAACAGCCCGTGGTGGAACCCCCGCGTCGCACCGAGAGCGGCGATGCGCCCGCCTGACAAGGCGTGAGAAGGGCGCATATTGGGCATATTCAACCGCCGAACAACGCAGTCAGGCGGGATGCAGCGCCGCTCGAATGCAGCGGGGCGTTTCACCACGGGCTGTTAAGGGCGCACGTCGGGCATATGCAACCGCCGAACGACGCAGTCAGGCGGATGCATCGAATGCAGCGGGGACTTTCACCCCGGGCTGGTAGGGGTCTGTCGCTGAACGGGATGCCGGGGAGTCTGCTCATGACCGTGTTTCGACGGCCGTTCTCGTCACGTCCGGCGCTCGCCGTCCTGCTGCTGGCGGGGGGCATGGTTTCGACGGCGGCGGCGCAAGGGGGCGTGCGCGGGGTGGTCCGGGACGGCGAGGGGACGGGGATTCCGGGCGCGCGGATCATCGCCGAGAGCCTCGAGACCTCGCAGACCCGCACGATGACGACGAACGGCTCCGGCCGCTTCGCCTTCATCGGTCTCGCGGGCGGCGACTGGCTGTTCGTCGTCCAGGCCGACGGCTTCCGGGAAGAGCAGGGCTACTCCGTCGTACGGCGTTCCGGCCAGCCCGCCCGGGTCGATTTCGTCCTGGAGGTCGATCCCTTCAACCCGGTGGCGCCGGCCGTCGGCGTGCTCGCGGGGCTGAAGTCCGCCGACGTCCTCGCGCGGCTCCGCGGCGCCGAGCGGCTGTTCGACGGCGGCAACTACGACGGCGCCATCGACGCCTACCGCGACATCCTGCGCCTGGCGCCGGCCCTGACCAGCGTGCACCTGTCGATAGGCGACGCCTGGCGGGCGAAGCGCGAGCCGGAGCGGGCCCTCGCCGCCTATCGGAGCGCGCTGGCGGCCGACCCGGCGAACCAGGAGGCGCTGGCCGCCATCAGCGCGCTCGACGGCGGGCAGTAGCCGCGTGCGCGGGGCGGGGCTCGGCGCCAGCACTTCCGGCGGGTCGGAGGGATGACCACCTCGTAGCCGCGCGCGGGGCGGGGCGGGGATCGGCGCGTTTCTCAGGTGGCAGGCTCGGTCGCGTCCACGGGCGCCGGGAACTCGACCCGCCGTTGGCCCGGAAGATCGGCGCCACGTCGCGGGAGTAGGTGGGGGTGGCCTCGTCCTGCGCGGCCGACGTCCAGGCAGTAGCCGCCCGCGCGCGGGGCGGGGGCGTCCTGCTCGGGTTCCAGGTGCTGGCGCGGCGCAGTAGCCGCCCGCGCGCGGGCGGGTTCCACCATCGGGCGGACGTTCGCCGCCGGCCGGTTCGTTCGTCAACCCGTGGCGGACCCCCACGTCACGCTGCGCCCGAGGGGCGCCGGCGAACGCCGAGGGGCGCTGGCGGACGGAGAACGTCCGGCGGGCAGCGAGCGCTTGCCTGCGACGCACGACGCGGTCAGGGGGGATGCGTCGCCGCTCGCAATGCGGCGGGGCGTTCCGCCACGGGCTGCTATACTGGCCCGTTGCGGGGAGGGCCCGCACCGGTCCGCGCCGCGATCATCGGGGACCGCCGTTCATCCGGCCGTCCGGCGGCGGGGGAGTCCGATCCGGGGGGACGCGCCGCGCCGGGCGCCGCGGGAGTCACGCGCCGGAGTTCCAGGAGTTTCAGATGCGGAAGAAGATCCTCTCGTTGCTGGCCGTCGCCGCGGGCGCGGCCCTGCTGGTTCCGAACGCCTTCGCCCAGGGCGGCATCCTGTTCGGCCGCGTCACCGACGCCGAGACCGGCGACGCCATCGCCGGCGCCACCGTCCGCCTCGACGGCCACAGTCCGCTGGGCAACGCCGAGCCCGACGACCCGCGCGACGAACGGACCAGCGACAGCGGCGAGTACACGCTGCTCGGCCTGCCGAGCGGACAGTGGAACATCACCGTCGAGGCCGAGGGCTATCAGGCCGCGCCCGGCGTCGTGACCGTCCGGTTCGGCCGCAACGCGCCGGTCAACATCGAGATGGAGGCCATTCCCCATCCGCTGATGGCCGAGATGGACCCGGATCTGCTCGACGGGATGAGCCGGGCGGAGCGGACCGCCTTTCTCGACGGCATCCAGGCCGAGCTGGACGTCGTGGAGGCCGCCCGCGCGGACGAAGACTGGGAGACGGTGCTCGCCGGCTCGCAGGCGCTGCTGGACCGGTTTCCGACCATATCGCGGCTCCAGACCGACGTCGGCGAGGCCCTGACGCGGCTCCAGCGCTACGAGGAGGCCATCGCCGCCTACGAGGCGGCCGCCGAGGCCGAACCGGCGCTGCGTTCCCAGGTCGACACCACCATCGCCCGCCTGCGGGCGGCGATGGGCGACTCCTCGGCCGTCGAATCCCTCATCGCCAGCGGCGACGCCGCCCGCGAGGACTACTACAACCTGGGTGAGACGGCGTTCGCGCAGGGCAACACCGCCGACGCCGCCGGGTGGTACGAGAAGGCCGCCGCGGCCGACCCCGACTGGATACTGCCCGTGTTCAAGCTGGGACTGGTGGCGTTGAACCAGGGCGACATCGAAGCCGCCAAGACCCACTTCACGCGGGCGGTCGAGCTGGACCCGAGTTCGCCCGAAGGGGCGCAGGCCCAGGCCGTGCTCAGCCAATTGCCCTGATGACGCCCGCGGTGGGACGCGGGGTCTTCGCGGCCGGCCGCCGGCCGCGGGGCCGTCCCCCTGCCGGCGCGCCTTCGGGCTGACGGGTTGAAACCGTGATGCAGACCATCCGCTCGGTCGCGGTGCTGGGCGCGGGCACGATGGGCGCCCAGATCGCGGCCCACGTCGCCAACGCGGGATGGCCGGTGCTGCTGCTCGACCTCGACGCGGACACCGCGGCCCGCGGGCTCGACCACGCCGCCGCCCTGAAGCCGGACCCGTTCTTCACCCGCGACGTCCGGCCGCGCATCCGGCTCGGCGGGTTCGACGCCGACCTGCCGGCCATCGGCGCGTGCGACTGGGTGGTGGAGGCGATCGTCGAACGGCTCGACGCCAAGCAGGCGCTGCTCGAACGGGTCGAGGCCTGCCGCGGCACCGACGCCGTCGTCAGCTCGAACACGTCCGGCATCCCCATCGCGGCCATCGCCGAGGGGCGCAGCCCCGAGTTCCGCCGGCGCTGGCTGGGGACCCACTTCTTCAATCCTCCCCGTTACCTGCGTCTCGTCGAGGTCGTCCCCACCCCCGACACCGACCCCGCGGCGGTCGCCGCGATCACGTCGTTCGTCAGCCGGCAGCTCGGGAAGGGCGTGGTCGCCGCCCGCGACGCGCCCGGCTTCATCGGCAACCGCATCGGCCTGCACGGGGTCGCGTCGGCCCTCGCGCAGCTCGCGGACGGGGGCTGCACCATCGAAGAGATCGACGCGATGACCGGGCCCGCCATCGGGCGGCCGAAGAGCGCGACGTTCCGCACCATGGACATCGCGGGCATCGACGTCCTCGCCCACGTCGCCGCCGACCTCGCCGCCCGCCTCGACCGGCCGGAGGAGCGGCAGGCGTTCACGCTGCCGCCGCTCGTCGCCGACCTCGTCCGGCGCGGCTGGATCGGGGAAAAGGCGGGTCGGGGGTTCTACCGGAAGGAGCGCGGCGCCGGGGGCAGCACCATCCTCGCCCTCGACCCCGCTACGATGGAATACCGGCCGCGGCGGCCGGTGAAGCTGGGGGCCCTCGAGGCCGCCCGGGCCATCGAGGACCCCGCCGAGCGCATCCGCACCCTCTTTCTCGCCCGCGATCGCGTCGGCGGGTTCCTGCGGGCGACCCTCGGGCGCACCCTGCTGTACAGCGCGGAGGTCGCGGCGGAGGTCGCCCACGCGCCGGACGACGTCGACCGCGCCCTGCGGTGGGGTTTCGGGTGGGCCCTCGGCCCCTTCGAGCTCCTCGACGCCATCGGCATCGACGCGGTGCTCGACGCCTGCGCCCCGGGCGGCGCGGCCGACCTCTCGCCCGCCGCCCGCGCGTGGGCGGGGCTCGCCTCCCGCGCCGAGGCCGGGGACCGGCCGCGGCGGGTCCGCGCCGGCCCCCTGCCCCCGGCCGCGCCGGACCTGCAGGTGCTGACCGCCGCCCGGCGGCGCGGCGGGGTCGTGCGGCGGAACGCCGGGGCGAGTCTCGTCGACGTCGGCGACGGCGTGCTCGCCGTCGAGTTCCACTCGAAGCTCAACACCATCGGCGGCGACACCGTGCAGATGCTGGCCGCCGGAGTGACCGAGGCGGCCGAGCGGTTCGCGGGGCTCGTGGTCGGCAACGACGCCGTCGACTTCTGCGCCGGCGCCAACCTCATGCTGCTGCTGCTGGAGGCGCAGGAAGGTAACTGGGACGAGATCGACCTGATGGTGCGCGGCTTCCAGAAGGCGGTCGTCGGGTTGCGGTACTCGCCGGTTCCGGTGGTGGCCGCGCCGGCCGGCCTCACCCTCGGGGGCGGCTGCGAGATCGTGCTCCACGGCGACCGCGCGCAGGCCGCGGCCGAGACCTACATGGGGCAGGCGGAGGCCGGGGTCGGGCTGATTCCGGCCGGGTGCGGCACGAAGGAGCTCACGCTCCGGGCGCTGGACGCCGCGGGGCCGGGAGCCGACCCGCTCCCCGGCCTGCGGCGGGCGTTCGAGACCATCGGGTTCGGCAAGGTGTCGACGAGCGCCGCCCACGCCCGCCGGCTCGGGCTGCTGCGCGACGCGGACGGGGTCACGATGGACCGCGAGCGGCTGATGGCCGACGCGAAGGCGGTGGTGCTGCGGCGGGTCGGCGAGGGCTACCGCGCCCCCGAACCGCGCACCGCGGTCCCCGTCGGCGGCGAGGACGCCCGCGCGGCCCTGGAGCTGGGCGTCCACCTCGCCTGGCGCGGCGGCGCGATCACCGATCACGACGCGCGGATCGGGCGGGCGCTGGCCCGCGTCATGACCGGCGGCGATCTGCCCCACGCCGCGCCGGTGACCGAGCAGTACCTGCTGGACCTGGAGCGCGAGGCGTTTCTCGGCCTGTGCGGCGAGCCGAAGACCCTGGACCGCATGCGCCACATGCTCAAGACCGGCCGGCCGCTGCGAAACTAGGCGGCGCGCGGAGCGGCGAGGCGGCCTCGCGGGCGGCGCGCGTCACGCACGTCCCGCGGCCTGGCCGGTCGGTCGGCGCGCGGAACGGCACGGCGGCCGGGAGGGCGCGCGGCGACGCTCCGGCGGCCAAGGATCGGCCGGGCGGCGGGACGCGAAGGAGAGACCAGTGACGGATGCAGTGATCGTGTCGGCGGTTCGCACCCCGGTGGGCAAGGCGCCCCGGGGCGCCCTGCGCACCACGCGCCCCGACGAGCTCGGAGCGGCGGTCATCGCCGAGGCGCTGAAGCGGGCTCCCGGCGTCGAGCCGGGCGAGGTGGAGGACGTCATTCTCGGCTGCGCGATGCCGGAGGGCGAGCAGGGCATGAACGTCGCCCGCATCGCCAGCCTCCGCGCCGGCGTCCCCGTCGGGGCGTCGGCGATCACCGTCAACCGGTTCTGCTCGTCGGGGCTGCAGGCGATCGCCTATGGCGCGGAGCGGATCATGGTGGGCGGGGCCGACGCGGTCGTCGCCGGCGGCGCCGAGTCGATGAGCCTGATCCCCATGGGCGGCCACAAGGTCGCCCCGAACCCCGCCCTGATGAACGATTATCCGGACGTCTATCTCTCGACCGGGCTGGTCGCCGAGAACCACGCCCGCGAGGCCCGGGTCTCGCGCGGCGAGCAGGACGAGTTCGCCCTGCGCAGCCACCGGCGGGCGGTGGCCGCGCTCGACGCCGGGCGGTTCGACGAGGAGACCGTGCCGGTCGAGGTGCGGGTGGCCGAGCCGGCGAACGGCGGCGGGGCGCCCGCGGTGCGGACCGTCGCGTTCACCGCCGACGAAGGCCCGCGCCGCGACACCTCGCTGGAGGCCCTGGGCGGCCTGCGGCCGGCGTTCCACGTCAAGGGCTCGGTGACCGCCGGCAACTCGTCGCAGATGAGCGACGGGGCTGCCGCCGTCGTGCTCACCTCGCGCGAACGCGCCGAGCGGGCGGGGCTCGATCCGCTCGCCCGGTTCGTGGCCTACGCCACCGCCGGCGTCGAGCCGGAGCGCTTCGGGGTCGGCCCGGTGCCCGCGATCCGCAAGGTGCTGGCCCGCACCGGCCTCACCCTCGACGACATCGACCTCGTCGAGCTGAACGAGGCGTTCGCGGCCCAGGTGCTGGCCTGCCTGCGCGAGCTGCCGATCGACCCCGACAAGCTGAACGTCAACGGCGGGGCCATCGCCCTCGGCCATCCCCTGGGCTGCACCGGCGCCAAGCTGACGACGTCGCTTCTCCACGAACTGAAGCGGCGCGGGGGCCGCTACGGCCTGGTCGCCATGTGCGTCGGCGGCGGCATGGGGGCGGCGGGCGTCTTCGAACGCGCGGCGTAACCGTGGTGCGACCCGCGTCGCGGGTCGCCGGGAGGGTTCCGATGACGACACTCGCGAGCACGGCGCCCCGGGTCACCGGCGGCGCGTGGCTGCTGGAAGAGACCGCGCCCGGCCCGGTGTTCACGCCCGATCGGCTGAGCGAAGAGCACCGCCTGATCGACCGGACCGCGGCCGAGTTCGTCGACAACGAGATCGCGCCGAACCACGACCGCCTCGAGACGAAGGACTGGGACCTCGCCCGGCGCCTCGTCCAGCGCGCGGGCGCCCTCGGGCTGCTGGGGACCGACGTGCCGGAGGCATACGGCGGCCTCGCCCTCGACAAGGCGTCGACGGTCGTCGTGGGCGTCCGCATCGGCCACGGCGGGTCGTTCGGGTCGACGTTCGGCGCCCATACCGGCCTCGCGGTCCTCCCGCTGCACTGCTTCGGCACCCCCGCCCAGAAGGAGGCGTACCTGGGCCGGCTGGTCAGCGGCGAGTGGGTCGGCGCCTACTGCCTGAGCGAGTCGGGCTCGGGGTCGGACGCGCTGGGGGCCAAGGCGCGGGCGGTCCGCCAGGCCGACGGCAGCTTCGTCCTGACCGGCGAGAAGATGTGGATCACCAACGGCGGGTTCGCCGACCTCTACGTCGTCTTCGCCAAGGTCGACGGCGAGCACTTCACCGCGTTCCTGGTGGAACGGTCCTGGCCCGGCGTGACCAGCGGCAAGGAAGAGCGCAAGATGGGCCTGCACGGCTCGTCCACCACCCCGGTCATCCTGCAGGACGTCCGCGTACCGGCCGGGAACGTGCTGGGCGAGGTCGGCCAGGGGCACAAGGTGGCGTTCAACACGTTGAACTACGGGCGCTTCAAGCTCGCGGTGGCCGCCGCCGGCGGCGCCCGTCTCGCGATCGGCGAGGCGGCGCGGTACGCGGCGGAACGGCGCCAGTTCGGGGTCCCGATCGCCAGTTTCGGCGCCATCCGGCACAAGCTGGGGGAGATGGCGGCGCGGGCCTACGCCGTCGACAGCATGATCTACCGCATCACCGGGCTCCTCGACGCGGCCCTGGCCGGTCACGACCCGGCCGACGCCGGCCCCCTGCGCGAGACGCTCGAGGAACTGGCGGTGGAGTCGTCGATCGTGAAGGTCGCGGGCAGCGAGATGCTGCACTACGTCCTCGACGAGAACGTGCAGATCCACGGCGGGAACGGGTTCGTCAGCGACTACCCGGCCGAGCGCCACTACCGCGACTCGCGGGTGAACCGCATCTTCGAGGGGACCAACGAGATCAACCGCCTGCTGATTCCCGGCACCCTGATCCGCCGCGCCGTCAAGGGGGGCGGCCTGCCCCTCGCCGCCGCCGCCAGGGCGCTGCAGGACGAGCTGACGAGCCCGCCCGCGCCGCCGGCCTCCGCCGACGCGCCGCTGGGCGAGCAGGCCGCGGCGGTCGCGGCGTTCAAGAAGACCGCGGTGATGTTGCTCGGTCTCGCCATGCGGCGCTACGGGCAGAAACTGACCGACGAGCAGGAAGTGCTGTCGTCGGCCGCCGACGTCGTCATCGACGCCTACGCGGCCGAGAGCGCGGTCCTCCGGGCGCTGCAGGCGGACCGCGACGCCCCGCGCACCGCCGCCCTGCAGGCCGACGCCGCGTGCGTGCAGGTCGACGGCGCGGCCGAGCGCATCGGCGCCGCCGCCCGCACCGCCCTCGCCGCGATGGCCGAGGGCGACACGTTGCGCACGCAGCTCGCGGGCCTGCGGCGGCTGCTCCGGGTCACGCCCGTCAACACCGTCGCGATGCGGCGCCGGCTGGCCGCCGCCGTCGTCGACAGGGCAGGATATGTATTCGCATGACCGTATCCGCACGGCGGGCGGCGTCCGCATGACGGCGCCCCGCGCCGCGCGGGCGGCCCTCGCCGGGGTCCTCCTCGCCGCCGCCGCCGCGTGCTCCGCCCCGCCGCCCGACGAGTCGCTCTGGCTGACGGCGCTCGAGGAGAGCCGCGCCGTGAAGGACCGGTTCTTCCGGGAAGCGCCGGACACGCCCATCCGCCTCGAGCGCCGGGGGGCGCTGCTGCCGCTCCACTACTACGATCCGGACCCCGTGTACCGGGTTCCCGCGGCCCTCGTGGCCGCGCCCGAGCAGCCGGTCTACGAGATCCCGACGTCGACCGGGGTCGTCCGCCCGATGCAGCGCGTCGGGGTGCTCGAGTTCGCGCTGCACGGCGAACCCATGCGCTTGTCGGCCCTCGCCGAGGCCCCGGTCCGGTCCATCGAGTCGCTGTTCATCATGTTCAAGGACCCGACCAACGAGACCGACACCTACGCGGGGGGGCGCTATCTCGACCTGCCCCGCACCGCCAGCGGCCTGTACGACCTCGACTTCAACCGCGCCTACAACCCCTATTGCTACTACAACGAGGAGTACGACTGCCCCTACCCGCCGCGCGAGAACTGGCTGACGGCGCCGGTGCTCGCCGGCGAGCGCCTCGCGCCCGGCTACAGCGGGTTCGGCATCGGCGTGGTCCCGCCGCCGCCCGAGGACGAGGTCCCTTGACGCTGGCCGGCGTCGTCTTCGATTTCGACGGGGTGCTCGCCGACAGCGAGCCGTTGCACCTGCGCGCCTGCCAGGACGTGCTCGCGCGGCGCGGCATGACCCTCGCGGCGTCCGACTACTACGAGCGCTACCTGGGCTTCGACGACGTCGGCGTCTTCCGCACCGTGGCGCGCGACCAGGGGCGGGAGCTCGACGACCACGCCCTGGCCGCGCTGGTACGGGTCAAGGGCGAACGGTTCGCGGCCCTGGCCGGGCAGGGCGACGGTCTGTTCCCCGGCGCCGCCGACTGCATCCGGCGCGTCGCGGCGGAGGCGCCGATCGCCATCGCCTCGGGCGCCCTCGCCCCGGAGATCGACACCGTGCTCGCCGCCGCCGGCCTGCGCCGTCACTTCCGGGCGATCGTCGCGTCCGGCGACACGCCGCGCTCGAAACCGGCTCCCGACCCGTACCTGCGGGCGCTCGAACTGCTGCGTCCGCACGTCGTCGCGGCGGGGCTCGACCCCGGCGGCTGCGTCGTCGCCGTCGAGGACTCGACGTGGGGCGTCGAGTCGGCGCTCGCGGCGGGACTGCGGTGCGTGGGGGTCGCCCAGACCTACGCGGCGAGCCGGCTCGCGACCGCCCACCTGGTCGTTCCCACGATCGCCGACGTCACCCCCGACACCCTGCGCGCGGCCTGCGGAGGCGGTTCGCGGGCCTGACGGCGCGGCCCGTCCCGTCCTTGAACGGAACGCGCCGCCGGGTGAGAATGGCGAGAGGCCCCCGACGCGGGGCCGCGCCGCGGGCTCCCGGCCGGCGGTCGAGCGCCGTCAAGTCAGGGGGCTGCCGGGTCCGCCCGGCGCCCCGGAACGCGAAGGGCCTCTCGGGGGCCACGCCGCCATGAACGTACTCCCAGCCGACGTCGTGCAACGGTTCACCGACGCCGCCGCGAGTCCCGACCCGGACCTGGCCGCGCCCGCCCTGCTCATCGCGCGCCTCGGCTATCCCCGTCTCGACCCCGCCCCCTACCTGGCGCGGCTGGAGGCGATGGGCGGGGCCGCCGCGGACCGGCTGGCGTCGGCGGCGCGGACCGATCCGCGGGGGCCCATCGACACCCTCAACCAGTTCCTCTTCGAAGACCAGGGCTTCTCGGGGAACACGGGAGACTACGACGACCCGAGGAACAGCTTCCTGAACCAGGTGCTCGACCGCCGCACCGGCATTCCGATCACCCTCGCCGTGGTGTACATCGAGGTGGCGCGCCGCGCCGGCATCCGGGTCGACGGCGTGAACTTCCCCGGCCACTTCCTCCTGCGGTTCCCGTTCGGAGCCGAGGACGAACCCCGGAACGCGGTCTTCGTCGATCCGTTCCACGGGGGGACCATCCTGTCCGAGAGGGACTGCCGCGCGCTGCTGCGGCGGCACGCCGGCGACAGCGTCGAGTTCGATTCCCGGCTTCTCGCGCCGGCCACCAAGCAGCAGATCCTGGTGCGGATGCTCGGGAACCTGAAGCGGCTCTACGTGCGGATGCGGTCGTTCCCCCAGGGCCGGGCGATCACCGATCTCCTGCTCGCGATCGACCCTTCCGCCCTCCACGAGCTGCGCGACCGCGGGCTGCTGTCGTATCACGTCAACGACTACGCGGGCGCGGTGCGCGATCTAGAGGCGTACCTGCGGTACTCGTCGCGCGGCCCGGACGAAGACGCCGAGAGCCGCGAGGAGCGCAGCGAGATCTGGGGGCACGTGAAGGCGCTGCGGCGGCGGATGGCGAGCCTGAACTGAGCCGCGGCGGGGAACGGGGCGCGGCCCTTCTCACGCCTTTTCAGGCGGGCGTCCTTCGGGCGCGGTGCGACGCGGGGGGCTACGGCCGCTCCGGGGTCTCCAGGGGCAGGTCTTCCCGATCGCCCCATTCCTTCCACGACCCCAGGTAGTTCCGCACCCGCGGATAGCCCAGCAGCCGCAGGGCGAGGTAGCCGTGCGCGGCCCGGTAGCCGCCCTGGCAGTAGCTGATCACTTCCTTGTCGGGGGTGACGCCGGCCGCTTCGTACATCGCGCGCAGCTCGTCCGCGGGCTTGAACGCGCCGTCCTCGCCCAGGTTGCGGGTCCATTCGACGTGCACCGCCCCCGGCACCGCGCCGCCCCGTTTCGCGCGGACCGTCGTGCCGCAATACTCGCCGTCGGTGCGCGTGTCCAGCACCGCCAGGTCCGGCGCTCCCAGCCGGTCGCGCAGGTGCCTCCACGTCGACAGCCGGTCGTCCGACCGCCCCACCATCCAGCCGCTGGCCTTCGGGGCCGCCGCCTCGCGGGTCGCCGGACGGCCCTCGCGCTCCCACGCGCCGAACCCGCCGTCGAGCTGCCGCACGTCGGCGTGGCCGAAGTACTCGAGGAACCAGAACGCGCGGGCCGCGCGCATCCCCGACTTCTCGTCGTAGACGACCACCGTGCGTTCCGGGTCGACGCCCCGCGACGCGAGCAGGTGGCCGATCATCCACAGGAACGCGGCCAGGGGCGCCGGGTCGGTGTCGGTCAGGCTGATGCCGAACAGGTCGAGGTGCGCCGCGCCGGGGACGTGTCCCACCGCGAACGCCTCGGCCTGCCGCAGATCGAGCAGGACCGGCGGATCTTCCCCGGTCAGCCGATCGTGCAGGGCGGCCGGGGTAATCAGCAGCCGGGGGTTCGCGTAGCCCTTCGGGTTGTCGGTCATGCGCCCCTTCCTCCCGCGGTTGCGGTGAGCGTATTCGGTCGGGCGTCCTGCCCGTCCGCTATTGTAGGTATCTCTGGACGAGTCATGAAGGGCGGTGTCCTCTGGCCGCTCGCCGGACGCCGAGTCCGGGGCGGCACCAGGACGATCGGGCGTCACTCGGGCCGGTCCGCGTGCGGACCGGCTGCGGCGCGAGCCGGCGCAATCCGCGGCCGCCGCGGCTGGTCCGTGCGCGGACGGGGTCGCACGGCGTATCATTTCCGCGTGCGTTCGACGCTCGCGTCCCCGGAAGTCTTCGCGCCCGAGGAAGCCGCCGCGCTCGCGCCCTACTTCGGCAACACCGACCGACCCGTCTTCGTGCTGACGAACTTGCCCGAAGCGGTCAGGGGTGCGCTCTTCGCGCGGTACTCACGGTCGCCCAAGTCCGCCCGCCGGCTTTTCCTCGACGAGTTTCTCGACGACGTCCGGGCCGGCGCCGAAGCGGCCGGCTCGGGACCGGGCAGGGATCGCGCCAGACGCTTGTACGACCGAGTGCTCAAGGGCTACGGCGACGACTCGGTGGCGCAGCTCGGCGGGGCGCACGTCGCCTGCGAAGGGGTGTCGAACCTGCTGACGAAAGTGCTCGAACGCGGCCGGCTGATGTCGTACCTCGAGCAGTCCACGCGTTACGTGCCGTACACCGATCGGCCGGGCGGTCGCTGGAAGTACGTCGTCCCCGGCGAAATCGAGGACGCCTCGGACCGCCGCGCCTTCGAGGAGACGCTGGACCGCGCGTTCGAGACCTATTCGCGCTGGCTCGGTCCGATGCAGCGGTACTACCGCAAGCGATATCCGCGGTCCGCCAGGGATTCGGAAGCGCGGTACGGTTCCGTGATTCGCTCCAAGGCCCTCGACACGTTGCGCGGTCTGCTGCCGGCGGCGACCCGATCCAACGTCGGGATCTACGGATCCGGCCAGGCTTACGAGATGCTGCTGCTCCGAATGCGGGCGGACCCCTTGGCCGAGACGCACGAAGTGGCCGGCCTGATGCTTGCGGAACTCCGGAGAGTGATACCGGAGTTCGTGCAGCGAGTCGATCTGCCGGATCGAGGCGGCGTCTGGAAAGACTACCTGCAGGGCTGCGCACGGGGGACCCGGGCGTTGGCCGAGGAGATGATTGGCGGTGACGACGGCGCCGAATCAGGCTCCGGCGTCACCCTGAGCGACTTCCAGCCGGACGGGGAGATCAAGGTGGTGGCCGCGGCGCTCTACGCTGCCTCGGACCTTCCGCTCGACCGGCTTCTGGCGGTTGCCGGCTCCATGACGCCGGACGATCGGCTCCGCGTGCTGCGTACCTACGTCGGTGAACGGCGGAATCGCCGACACCGCCCCGGACGGGCCTTCGAGCACGCCAGCTACACGTTCGACGTCGTATCCGACTACGGGGCGTTCCGGGACTTGCAGCGCCACCGAATGCTGACGCTGGACTGGCAGGGCCTCACGACGCGCCACGGGTGCGAACGTCCTCCCGAAGTTGCCGAGGCCGGCGCCCTCGACGACTGGACGCGCGTGATGGACGAGTCGGCCGCGCTGCATGAGCGGCTGGCGCGCAACTATTCTTCGTCGGTCGCGCAGTACGCCGTCGCCATGGCTTACCGCATCCGTTTCTACATGCGGATGAACGCACGAGAGGCCATGCACGTGATCGAGCTGAGAACGTCGCCGCAAGGACACGCCGCGTACCGGCGCATCTGTCGCGAGATGTGGAAGCTCATCGACGGAAAGGCGGGACACGCGGCAATCGCGGGGGCGATGTCCTTCGTCAAGCGGTCCGGGGTCCGCCTGGAGAGGCTCGAGGCCGAACGGGCGAACGAGTTCGCACAGGGCAGACTACAACTGGAGCAAGATTAGTCAGGTTGCGTCCTGCGCCGGCGCCCACCGTGTCAGCAGATCTCCCATTCCTGCCCGTCCACGCGCGCGCGTCCTTCCTCCTGCAGCTTGACGAGGTGCGCGGCCACGCTCTCCCGCGCCAGGGCCCGGAGCGCCGGCGCGAGCCCGTCGTAGAGGCGGTCGACGATGTCCTCGGGCCGGCGGACCCCGGCCCGGAGCGCCGTGACGATCTGGTCCTCGCGCCGCTGCCGGTGGTCGAGATATTCCTGCAGGATCGTCCGCGGGTCGTCGATGGCCTCTCCGTGAGCCGGCAGCATGCGCGCCGGGGCCAGCGCCTGCACGCGCCGGAGCGACGCCAGATACCGGGACAGGCTGCCGCCGCGCGAGGCGGGGATGACGACGGTCGAGCCGGGTACGACGAGGTCGGCGGAGAACAGCGTCCCGCTCGTCTCTTCGAAGAAACAGAGGTGGTCGGGAGCGTGGCCCGGCGTATGGACCGCGCGCACCGTCCCGTCCCCGGCTGGAATCAGCTCGTCGTCGACGATCGGCGCCCACGCGACCGCGTACGCCCGGTCCCTTTCCGGCCACGGCATCTTCCGGAACACGGCGTCCGGCCAGCGGGCGGCGATGGGCTCGCAGCCGTCGGCGTGGTCGGGGTGCGCATGGGTGACGAGAACGTGGGCCAGTCCGTCCGTTCCCGACGCCTCCGCCAGGGCCCGCAGGTGGGCGGCCTCGCCGGTCGCGGCGTCCACCAGCGCCGGCGTTCTTCCCGGCAGCAGGTAGGTGTTGTTGCCGGCGCCGGTGAGCGGGCCGGGATTGAAGCCGGGAATGCGGATGAAGCGCACTCAGAGTTTGGCGATGACCGCTTTTTCGAGCGTGTCTACCCGTCCGGCCAGACGGTCGACCTTGCTGTTCACGATGAGCACGCCGATGGCGCTCACGAGTCCGGTCAGCGCGCCCGTGCATGCCGCAATCGTCGTCAACAATTCCATCCGGTCGCTCTCCATCACCGGAGCGGATGACCACTCCAGCCCAGTATATGTCCAGTCGGTCCCGGGTGCGGCAGTCGTCCTCGACGTGGCGCGCCGCTCCTGCCCAGTATACGCCAGTCGGTCCAGCGGGGCGCTCATGGTTGTAGTCCGCGGCGATGTTCTGCCGCGCTTGCGGCGCACTCGGGTGGCGGGCCGTGACGGCCGTGGGGGCAACCCGGCGGCAAGACGCGGCGGCGGCGGGCGTCATGACGCCCGCCGCCGGGCCGCGGACGGCCCCGACCGTTGGCCGGGGCGCCCGTTGATTGCGAACCGCGGATGCGAGTGACCACGCATCGACCCGGGCGCGAGCGGCGGCGGGCGGAGCGCGGGGCGGCCGGCGGTCAGTCGCCGGACTCCGAGGCCCAGTAGCGGCCGTACTCTTCGAGGAACGTGACGCTCTCGAACGAGCGCATGCGGTCGAAGAAGAGCACGCCGTCGAGGTGATCGGTCTCGTGCTGGAGGACGCGGGCGGGGAACCCGTCGGCGTTCAGGGCGAGCGGCCGGCCGCGGCGGTCGAGGGCGCGCAGCCGGACGCGGGCCGCCCGCGGCACCCGGCCGCGGATGTCCGGGATGCTGAGGCAGCCCTCCCAGTCTTCTTCCACCGCCGAGCCGATGGGGGTGATCGCGGGGTTGATGACGACCACCGGCGCCATGCCGCCGTCGGGGTCGTCCACGCCCGCGACGAAGAGGCGGATGCTCTCGTGCACCTGCGGGCCGGCGAGACCGATGCCCCGGCTGTCGTGCATGGTCTCGAACATGTCGTCGATGAGCCGCTGGATTCTCGGGGTGCCGATTTCGGCCGGGTCGAGCGGCGGCGTCCGCCGGCGGAGCACGGGGTGGCCCATGCGCGCGACCTTCAGGATGGCCATCGGCGGCGATTATACGCCAGCGCCGGCGCCGCCCTCGCGCGCCGCCGGCGTGGGACGGTGCGGCTCCCGGTCGCGTTCCGCCCGGGCCGTCGACGGCGTCGTTCCGCCGGACGGCTTGCGGGCCGCGCAGGCTGCGGGCGGAAGTCGGCCGGAAGTTGAACGGTCGACGGCGCCGTTCCGCCGGACGGCTTGCGGGCCGCGGTTACGATAGGCCCGATGCATCCGCACCCCACCGCCGACGCCTACCGCTTCTGCCACGCGTGCGGAGACCGCCTCGAGCGCCGGCGGCTCCGGCCGGGCGATCCGGAGCGTCTGGTCTGCTCCGGGTGCGGCGGCGTCCTCTATCTGGACCCGAAGGTCGCCACCGGCACGATCATCGCCGTGGACGGCGGCCGGATCGTGCTCGTGAGACGGGCCATCGAACCCGGCTACGGGCGCTGGGTCTTCCCCGGCGGCTACGTGGACCGGGGCGAGGTGGTCAGCGCGGCCGCCGTCCGCGAGGCCCGCGAAGAGGCGGGGCTCGACGTCCGCCTGGAGGGTCTCGTCAGCATCTATTCGTACGCCGGCCGGCCGCCGGTCATCATCGTGTACGCGGCGACCGCGACTGGCGGCGCGCTGGGCCACGACGACGAGAGCCTGGAGATCCGCACCTTCAGCGAGGCGGAGATCCCCTGGGACGAGCTGGCCTTCCGCAGCACCCGCGAGGCGCTGCGCGACTACTACGCCGGCGTGCTGCACCGCCACTGCCGCTGACGCGGCCGGCTCGACGACCCCGGCCGCGCAGGGCGGCTCAGGCGCGCGCCCGCGCCGGCGGGAACCGCAGGTCGCGGCGCTCGGCGGCGGCCGCCGCGTCGTCCGCCAGGGCCTCGACCGGCAGCGCCGTCTCCGCCTCGTCGACCTGCCGGGGGGTGGCCCGGGTCGCCGGATGCTTCGGGGTGAAGAGCGTGCAGCAGTCCTCGTCGGGCACGATCGACACCTCGTAGGTGCCGAGCCGCCGCGCCTCGCGGACGATCTCGTCCTTGTCCATGCCCACCAGGGGCCGGAGCACCGGCAGCGACGCCGCCGCGTCGATGACCGCCAGGTTGTCCAGGGTCTGGGACGCGACCTGGCCGACCGCATCGCCGGTGACGAGCGCGGCCGAGCCGCTGGCCCGCGCGATGCGCTCGGCGATGCGGAGCATGAGCCGCCGGTAGACGACCACCCGCAGCGGCGGCGGCACCGCCAGCACCACCCGGCGCTGGATGTCGCCGAAGGCCACCAGGTAGAGCCGCGAGTCGAGCTGGCGCCGGGTCAGCAGGGCGGCGATCTCCGCCACCTTGTCCTGCGACGTGCGGGACAGGATGGGATAGCTGTGGAAGTGGACGAAGCGGACGCGGCAGCCGCGCTTGATCATCCGCCACGCCGCCACCGGCGAGTCGATGCCCCCCGACAGCAGGCAGGCGACCCGGCCGCTGGCGCCGCTGGGCAGGCCGCCGGCGCCCGGCTCCTTCCGCAGGCAGCAGAACGCCCGGTCGCCGAGCACCTCCACCCGCACCGTCAGCGCCGGCCGCTCGAGGTCGACCCGCCAGCCCTTGGCCGCCTTGATGCGGCCCCCCAGATCGCGCTCGATCTGCGGCGACGTGCGGGGGAACCGCTTGTCGGCGCGCCGCGCCGTCACCCGGAAGCTTTCCGCCTCGACCCCGTCGAGCTCGCCGAGCACGGTCTCGGCGATGGCGTCGAAGTCGCAGGCGGCGGGCGCCGCCCGCAGGAAGTTGGCGACGCCCGGCACGTGCGAGAGCCGCTCGCGCACCTCGGGCCAGTCGGCGTCCGAGGCGTGCCGCAGCTCGATGCGGCCCATCAGAGCGCGGACCTCGACGCCGTCGATGCCGGCCGTCGCGGCGCGGACGTTGGCGACGAGCCGCTCGACGAACCAGGGGCGGTTGCGTCCCTTGAGGGCGATCTCCTGGTAGTGGACGATGACCGATGGCATGGCGTGCGTCCGACGTCGTCCGCGGACTGTGCGCCCGGCGCCGCGCCCGCGCCGCGTCGAGACCGCGCCCGGCGGGTGTTCTCTCCGCCCGGCTTGCGCCCTCGGCGTCCGCTGGCCGGCGCCCTCCGGGCGCGGTGCGGCGCGGGGTTCCACCCGCCGTCGCGGCGGCCGGGCCGCCGGCCTTATCGTGCGTCGCGGCCAGCGCGGTGCGGCGCGGGTTCCGCCGCGGGCAATGCGGGCAGTTCGCCCCCGATCAGGTCCAGCGCGGCGTCGGCCGCCCGCCGGCCGCTGAGGACCGCGCTCTCGATCGTACCCGGCAGACCGGTGTCGGTCCAATCGCCGGCGAGCAGGAGTCCCGGCACCGCCGTCCGCGCCCCCGGCCGCGCCGGCTGGCCGGGGGCCAGCGAGAAGGTGGCGCGGGGCTCGCGGACGACGGTCGCCCGGACCACCGCGGCCTCGCGCGCGGCCGGCGCCCCGGTCCCGAGGTCCGCTACGGCCCGCGCGACGATCGCGCGGTTCGGCAGCCGCACGATCGCGTCGGCGCCGCTCGACACCAGCGACAGGTGCGACGCGCCGCCGCCGAAGATCCGCCCCTTGTCGAACACCCACTGCAGGGCGCGGCCCGGCAGGCCCAGGAACGGCACGTCGAGGACCGGCCGGTCGAGCCAGAGGTTGACGGTGACGATGGGCGACGACGCGGTCCGGCCGGCGGCGTCGCACACCGGCGCCAGCGCCGGCGGCGGACCGGACGGGAACAGGCCGGGCAGCGCGAACCAGGGGACGGCGGAGATCACCGCCGGCGCCGCCCACCGCCGCCCCCCCGCCTCGACGGCGCGCACCCCGGCGTCGTCGGCGAGGAGCCGGGCGGGGGCCCCGGTCCGCAGTTCTCCGCCGCGGGCCTCGATGAACCGCCGCGCGGGCTCCGCGAAGAACCGATCGAGCGGCCGGACGGGCAGCGCGACCCCGGAGTCGCCGGGCGCGGCGCCGGTCAGCAGGGCCAGCGCCCGGACGAAGGTGGGCGCCGCCGCCGCGCCGGGGTCCTGGTTCAGCGCGGCGAGGGCCAGCGGCTCCCACAGCAGCGTCCGGAGCCGGCGGGTCTGGCCGTGCCGCCGCAGCCAGCCGCGCACCGTCTCTCCCGCCGCCGCCGCCGGCGCGCCGGGCGCCCCGCGCAGCTCGCGGCGGGCCCGGCGCAACGGGCCCGCGAGCCGGAAGAGGGCGCACCGGTCGCGGAGCCGCAGGGCCTCCCACTCGAGGAGGCCCGCCAGCAGGTCGAGGGGCGGGCCGAGCGGCGGGCAGGCGAGCCGCGTGCGGCGGCCGTCCGCGTCGACCGACGTGAGGTCGAGGTGAGGCTGCACCCGCAGTCCCCCGGCCGCGCCGATCTGGCGCAGGAAGCGCCGCGTGTGGCGATAGCAGCCGAACAGCACGTGCTGGCCGTTGTCGACGCGCTCCCCGGTGGCCCCGTCCCGGAAGGAGGTCGCGCGGCCGCCCAGCCGGTGCGCCGCTTCGAGCACGAGGACCCGGCGCCCGCGCGCGGCGAGGGCCGCGGCGGCCGCGAGCCCGGCGAACCCGGCCCCGATCACGACGGCGTCGAACCGCGCCGGGGCGGTCGGGCCCGGGCCCGGCCGGTTCACCGCCCCGCCAGGTTCCCGATCCATACCGAGGCGGCGATCCAGGCCCGTTGGGGGCGGGGGACCCGGACCACCCGGGAGAAGACGTCGTAGCCGCGCCGCTCGATGCGGCGGAGTATCGCGAAGTAGATCGCGCCCATGATCTCGGCCGCGACCATCCGGCGGCGGTCGGCCGCGGGCAGCGTCGCCCGCGCCTGGCGATAGAAGCCGCGGGCCCGTTCGCACTCGTGGCGGAGCAGCGCCGCCACCGGGTCCGAGAGGCCCCGGCGCAGGTCCGCCTCGGTGCAGGCGAAGCGCTCGAGGTCCTCCGTCGGGAGGTAGAGCCGGCCGGCGGCGAGGTCGGCGGGCAGGTCCCGCACGATGTTGGTGAGCTGGAGCGCGACGCCGAGGGCCACCGCGTAATCGCGCGTCGCGGGGTCGCGATAACCGAAGATCTCGATGCACAGCAGCCCGACCGTCGACGCGACCCGGACGCAGTAGCGATGGAGGTCGTCGAAGGTGCGGTAGCGCGGCGCGCCGAGGTCCATCTCGACCCCGTCGATCAGGTCCTCGAACGGCGTGCGGGGCAGGGCGAACCGGGTCACGTACGGCTTCAGGTTCCGGCCCTGCCAGGTCCGCGGGGTCCGGCCGTCGTAGCAGGCGGCCAGCTCGTCCCGCCAGCGCGCCAGGGCCTCCGCCGGCGGCGCGTCCCGCCCCGCGTCGGACGGACGGTCGACGGCGTCGTCGACGGCGCGGCAGAAGTCCCACACGGCCACCACGGCCCGCCGCTTCTCGCGCGGCAGCACCAGGAACGAGTAGTAGAAGTTGGTGTCTCGGGCCACGGGCTCGACCAGGGCGTCAACGCGGCGCGGCGGCCGGCCGGCTCACCACGTCAGTGTCTTCCACGGCAGGAGCGGGCCGCCGCGCGGACCGGGGGTCGGGCGCGCGGTGAACACGTCGGACCGGTTCCGCTCCCGCCGGTCGGGGATCCGCCGCCCGCCCCGCCGCGTCAGGCGCAGCCCGGTTCACCACGTCAGTGTCTTCCACGGCAGGAGCGGGCCGCCGCGCGGACCGGGGGTCGGGCGCGCGGTGAACACGTCGGACCGGTTCCGCTCCCGCCGGTCGGGGATCCGCCGCCCGCCCCGCCGCGTCAGGCGCAGCCCGGTTCACCACGTCAGTGTCTTCCACAGCAGGAGCGGGGCCGTCGCGCGGACCGAGGGTCGGGCGCGCGGTGAACACGTCGAACCGGTTCCGTTCCAGCCGGTCGAGGATCCGCCGCCCGCCCCGCCGCGTCAGGCGCAGCCCGGTTCACCACGTCAGTGTCTTCCACAGCAGGAGCGGGCCGTCGCGCGGACCGAGGGTCGGGCGCGCGGTGAACACGTCGAACCGGTTCCGTTCCAGCCGGTCGAGGATCCGCCGCCCGCCCAGCCACGTCAGGCGCAGCTCGATCCCGAGGCGGCCGGCGACCCCGTCGCAGACCGCGCGCCCCGTCTCGAACAGCCCGCGGGTGCGGGCCGCCGCCCGGCCCAGGACCGCCCGCCACGCCGGACTCAGCCGCCGCGCCGCGAGGTCCGTTTCGAGGGCGCCGCAGGCCGTCCGGTCCTCCGCCGGCACGTATATCCTGCCCGCCGCGTAGTCCCGTCCGAGGTCCTGCCAGAAGTTGGTCAACTGGAGCGCGGTGCACAGGCCGTCGGCGGCGCGGTCGAGGCGGGGGTCATGGTAGCCGGCGACCCGCAGCACGAGCCGGCCCACCGGGTTCGCCGAACGCCGGCAGTAGTCGAGCAACTGGTCCCAGTCCCGGTAGCGGTGCGTCCGCACGTCCTGCCGGAACGCGCTCAGCAGGTCTTCGAACAACGTCACCGGCAGGCGGCACACGTCGATGGTGTGGGCCAGCGCGAGGAACAGGGCCCGCTGGTCGACGGCGGTCAGCGGCGCGGGAAGCGGTTCGGGCCCGGCGCTGCCCGCCCCGCCGCCGCCCGCCGCCCGCGCGAGGCAGCGGCCCCAGGCGTCGAGGCGCCGCAGCCGCTCCGCGGGCGCCGCCGTCCCCTCGTCGGCGAAGTCGTCGGCGATGCGGGCGAACGCGTAGATCGCGGCGACGTGGGGCCGCATGGCGCGGGGCAGCAGCCACGAGGCGACCGGGAAGTTCTCGTAATGCCGGCGGGCGAGCCGGGCGCACGCCCCGTAGGCGGAGGCGAGAGCGGCGTCGTCGATGGAGGGCACGGTGGCTGGGTTCCCCGGCGCCGAACGAGGCAATTCTACCGTGCGCGCCGCCGCGGTAGCATGTCCGCATGCGCGATCTCGCCGCCGCCGCCGTTGCCCTCGGACTCTTCCTGTTCGCGTTGGGGTTGATCTCGACCCTGCGGTTCCATCACCGGGCCCGCGAGCGGGAGCGCCGCGCGCTGCGCGCGGCCGGCCGCCGGGTCGTGGCGGAGATACCCACCGCCGAGGGGCTGGCGCTGTTCGTGGCCGACGACGCCCGCTACTACTGGAACGGCCGGTCCATCGCGAAGGAGAGCGTCCGCGTGGTCAGGGTCCTGATCAACGGCGCGCCGCTCGCCACCCACGCCGCGCCGGGATACGAACCGGACGACGCCGGGGACGTCGAGCCGGCCGGCCTCGACCGCCCCGAGGGGATCGCCCACGACCGCTGGGACGTGCTGATCGGGACCGACGCCGGCGAGGTCGTCGTGGAATGCGGGAGCGTCCGGGAACGGGTGTCGCAGGAACTGGCGCGCGCGGTCTTCGACGCGGTCCGGACGGACATGGAGCGCGCGGCGCGGGATTCCGCCGCGAACGGCCGGTAGCCCCCTCGTCGTGAACAGGCTGCCCGGCCGCCGCGTTGCGCGCCCGCCGGGCGGCGGCCCGACTGCGCGCCAACTTGGCGGCGCGGGTGACGGTCCAACTCCACCTGGCGACGCTACGGGCTGACAGGGCAGGGTTCGGGAACCGGAGTGCGATGGACCGGCGGCGGCCGTATGCTGTCTTGACAGGGACCGCCGGGCCGGTCTGCGTCAGCGCCGTGAAGAATGCCGCGTCCGGGTCGGGCTCTGCGAAGACCGCGGTCATCGAACGCCGCCGGCGGCCCCCGCGCCGCGCGAACGGCGGCGTGCCCCCGGCCTCTCACCAGGGGCGGAACTCGATGCGGCCGAAGAGCGTGAAGCGGTAGTCGGGCGGCCGGGCGGTCGAGGCGTGCCGTTCGCCGGTCACCTCGACGTCGACGGCGTCGCCGACCTCCCCCACCCGCAGTCCGAACCGCTGCCGCTGCGCGTCCTGCCGCGCCCAGCCCATCTCCGCGAACGGCGCCAGCAGTCCGAGCCGGTATCCGACCCGCGCATCGAGCGATCCGGTCTCCGGCAGGCCGATGCCCGCCGCGCCGAGCGCCTGGTCCCGCCACAGCGTATCCGCTCCGAACGCCGGCGCCCCCCACCGCGGCGTCAACTCGACCGACAGGCCCCGCCCGGCGTCGCCGCCCGGCGTCAGCCGCGCCCGCACGCTCGCCCCCCGCTCCCGGTACCCTGACCCCGTGCTCAGCGCCAGCACCCGCCCCGACGCCTCCACCTCGATGCGTCCCGAGCCGTCCGCCGCCCGCAGTCCGCCCGCCACTTCCAGCCCCGTCCCCGCCGCCCCCGCCCCGCCGTCGTACCGTCCGCTCACCGCCGCGAACGGCCGCCACGCCAGTCCCGTTCCGAACGCCCGCGCGATCTCCAGCCCCAGCCGCGACTGGTGCACGGCCACCCGCTGCTCCGCCAGCAGTCCGCCGCCGGCACCGGTCTTCAGCCACACGCCGCCCACGTCGCCCCGCAACGCCAGGTCCAGTCCGCGGCTCTGCCCGAGTTCCCGCCGCACGCCGCCGAGTCCCATCAGCACCGCCAGGTCGGCCGCCCCGGCCGCCGTCGTCACCGACCGCGTCAGCGCCGCCTCGCCCCGGCCTGCGCCGAACACGCCCCACACCGACGTCCGGTCGTCCAGCGACCACCGCGCATACGGCTGCGCGGTCACCAGCCGCGTCGACACCTCGCCCTGGCCGCCCGCGTCCGCCGCCGCGTCCCGGAACACGTAGGCCGCCTCGGCCACGCTCCGGGCCACCGCCACCCCCGCCAGCAGGCGGCCCCGCTCGACGTCGACCCCCGCCGCCGCCGTCGCCGGCCGCCCGTCGTAGGTCGAATCCGGGCCGGCCGTCCCCCGGAACGACTGCCGGGCGCCCGCCCCCCACGCGGTCCACCGCGGCCCGCCGCCCGCACCCGCACCTGCCCCGTCCCCGGCCGCCGCCTGGCCGGTCCCGCCGCCGGAGAACGTGAACGCGCTGCCGAACAGCAGTTCCTCGCCCGTCAGCCGCCCGACCTGCGCCCCGGCCAGTCCCGCCGCCCCGCCGATTCCCGCGGCCGGCCCGGCGCCGGCGCAGCAGACGCCGCCCGCGGCGGCCATGCCCCCGGCCCCCGGACCCGGCCACCCGGTCCGCGCCGCCGCGGCGGCCGCTCCGCTCCCCAGGGGCAGCATCCGGCCCGCCACCGACGCCTGCGCCGCGGTCCCGCCGCCGCTCCCCTCCAGCCGGCGTCCCACCGTCTCGGCCGTGCCGGCCAGAAGGCTGCGCCCCACCCCCGCCAGCGTCGACACCATCACTTCGCGCTCCGCCGCCGCCGTCTCCACCACCACCCCGAACCGCTGCTCCGCCGCGCCCCCCGCGTTCCGGCCCGTCACCGTCACCGTGGTCGTCCCTTCCGCCAGCCCCGTCACCACCGCCGACGAACCGTCCACCTCCACCGCCGCCAGCGACCCGTCCCCCACCGCCGCCGCGTACGTCTCCGCCGCCCGGAACGCTCCCGACAGATCGACCCGCGCCGGCGCGCCGCCCAGCACCAGCGTCACCGTCCGCAGCGTCCCCACCGCGCGGGGCCGGCCGTCCGCGCGGTGCCCCGCCTGGTCCGCCAGACCCGCGTGCTCCAACTCGGCCGCCGTGCCCGCCGCGTCCGTGATGCGGCCTCCGCCCAACGCCAGCGCGTCCGCCGGCACGCTCACGCCGTCCTCGTCAAGGTCCGTTTCCGACACCCGGTACCCGAACCGCAGCCGCGGACCCCCGGCGCCCGTCAGACGCGCCGTCCGCACGGCCGGGCCGACCGTCAGTTCCAGCGTCGGCGCCCCCGTCACCTCGACCGGTTCGCTGAACGCCAGTTCCAGCGCGACCGCCTCCCCGTACCCGTACGTGTCCCCCGACGCCGGCTGCGACACCAGCCGCAGACCGGTCACCACCGGCGGGTCGAGCACCGCAATCGTCACCTCCAGCGTCGCCGTGTCTCCGTCTGCGTCGGTCGCCGTCAGCGTCCAGGGCGCCGGCTGCTGCTCGGCCGTCGGCGTCCCCGTGAACGTCCGGCTCGCGCCGTCGAACCGCAGGCCCGCCGGCAGCGCCGGCGCCACGTCGTACCGCAGCGGCGGGTCGCCCCCGGCGGCCGCCGGCAGCGGCGGGCCGCCCGCCGGACGGCCTGCCCGGTACTGCCGCGAAACCGGCGCCGCGTCCGCGAACGACGGCCGCAGGTCCGGACGCACCTCCACCGTGAACGTCAGCGTCGCCGTGTCTCCGTCTGCGTCGGTCGCCGTCAGCGTGCAGCGGACCGCCGCCTGCGCCGCCGCCGGCACGCCCGCGATCACGCCGCCGGTCGTCGAGGCGCCCGCGGAACCCGGAGCCGTGTAGACCAGCCCGGGCGCCGGGGCGTGCGGCGTCAGCGCGTAGCGCAGCGGACCGTCGCCGCCGGCCGCCGCCGGCAACGTCAGCGGCTCGATCTCCGAGCCGGCCCGGTAGCGCTGCGCGGGCACCGAGGCCGACCCGAACGTCGGCTTCCGGTCCTCCGCCACCGTCACCGTGAACGTCGCCCGCACCGGCGCCGCCGCGCCGTCGGAAGCCGTCACCGTCACCGGATGGGCCCGCACGGCCGCGTCCGCCGCCACCGTCCCCTCCACCCGCCCGTCCGCGTACCGCAGACCCGGCGGCAGCCCGGCCACCTCCACCGACACCGCGTCGCCGTCCGGGTCGCTCACCGCGATGATGAACGGCGTGATCCGCTCCCCCTGCCGGTACGTCCGGTCGCCGGGGGCCGTGATCTCCGGCGGCTGGTTCACCGCCCGCACCGTGACGTCCACCGTGTCCGCGGCGCGGTCGTCGCCCGCGGTGACCGTCAGCGTGAACGTCAGGGTTTCGTCCGCGGTCAGGTTCGGCGCCGTGAAGCCCGGCGCCGCCGTGTCCGCCCCCGTCAGCATCACCGCCGGGCCGCCCCCCGTCTGGCTCCACGACCAGCTCAGCGGCTCGCCCTCGGGGTCCGAAGAACCGCTCCCGTCCAGGCGCACCGCGTCGCCCTCGTCCACCACCTGGTCCGGTCCCGCGTCCGCCGCCGGGCCGTCGTTGTCCGCGCGCACCGTGACGTTCACCGTGTCGGTGGCGCGGTCGTCGCCCGCGGTGACCGTCAGCGTGAACGTCAGGGTCCCGTCCGCGGTCAGGTTGGGCGCCGTGAAGCCGGGCGCCGCCGTGTCCGCCCCCGTCAGCGTCACCGCCGGGCTGCCCCCCGTCTGGCTCCACGACCAGCTCAGCGTCTCGCCCTCGGGGGCCGAAGAACCGCTCCCGTCCAGGCGCACCGCGTCGTCTTCGTCCACCACCTGGTCCGGTCCCGCGTCCGCCGTCAGCAAAGCGGGTGTGAAGATCCGGCCAACCCACTCGACCGTCACGTCCACCGTGTCCGTGGCGGTGGCCCCGCCCGCGGTGACCGTCAGCATGAACGTCAGCGTCAGGTCCTCCGTCAGACCCGACGGCGCCGTGAAGCCGGGCGTCGCCGTGTCCGCCCCCGTCAGCGTCACCGCCGGGCTGTCCCCCGTCTGGCTCCACGACCAGCTCAGCGGCTCGCCCTCGGGGTCCGAAGAACCGCTCCCGTCCAGGCGCACCGCGTCGCCCTCGTCCACCACCTGGTCCGGTCCCGCGTCCGCCGCCGGGCCGTCGTTGTCCGCGCGCACCGTGACGTCCACCGTGTCGGTGGCGCGGTCGTCGCCCGCGGTGACCGTCAGCGTGAACGTCAGGGTCCCGTCCGCGGTCAGGTTGGGCGCCGTGAAGCCCGGCGTCGCCGTGTCCGCCCCCGTCAGCGTCACCGCCGGGCTGCCCCCCGTCTGGCTCCACGACCAGCTCAGCGGCTCGCCCTCGGGGTCCGAAGAACCGCTCCCGTCCAGGCGCACCGCGTCGTCTTCGTCCACCGTCCGGTCCGGTCCCGCGTCCGCCGCCGGGCCGTCGTTGTCCGCGCGCACCGTGACGTCCACCGTGTCCGTGGCGCGGTCGTCGCCCGCGGTGACCGTCAGCGTGAACGTCAGGGTCCCGTCCGCGGTCAGGTTGGGCGCCGTGAAGCCGGGCGCCGCCGTGTCCGCCCCCGTCAGCGTCACCGCCGGGCTGCCCCCCGTCTGGCTCCACGACCAGCTCAGCGGCTCGCCCTCGGGGTCCGAAGAACCGCTCCCGTCCAGGCGCACCGCGTCGTCTTCGTCCACCGTCCGGTCCGGTCCCGCGTCCGCCGCCGGGCCGTCGTTGTCCGCGCGCACCGTGACGTTCACCGTGTCGGTGGCGCGGTCGTCGCCCGCGGTGACCGTCAGCGTGAACGTCAGGGTCCCGTCCGCGGTCAGGTTGGGCGCCGTGAAGCCCGGCGTCGCCGTGTCCGCCCCCGTCAGCGTCACCGCCGGGCTGCCCCCCGTCTGGCTCCACGACCAGCTCAGCGGCTCGCCCTCGGGGTCCGAAGAACCGCTCCCGTCCAGGCGCACCGCGTCGTCTTCGTCCACCGTCCGGTCCGGTCCCGCGTCCGCCGCCGGGCCGTCGTTGTCCGCGCGCACCGTGACGTCCACCGTGTCCCTGATGCTGGTCCCGAGCGCCGTCACCTTCAGCGTGAACGTCAGGGTCCCGTCCGCCGGCAGGTTGGGCGCCGTGAAGCCCGGCGTCGCCGTGTCCGCCCCCGTCAGCGTCACCGCCGGGCTGCCCCCCGTCTGGCTCCACGACCAGATCAGCGTCTCGCCCGCATCAGGGTCCAGAGAAGCGCTCCCCGACAGACTCACCGCGTCGCCTTCGTCCACCGTCTGGTCCGGTCCCGCGTCCACCGTCAGCGTGACGGTCGGGCCATCCGTCTCAGGGGGTGTGAAGACCGGGCCAACCCACTCGACCGTCACGTCCACCGTGTCCGTTTCCGTTACGCTGCTCTCGCCCGAGTAGACCGTCAGCTCGAACGTCAGCGTCACGTCCGCCGTCAGACCCGACGGCGCCGTGAAGCTGGGCGTCGCCGTGTCCGCCCCCGTCAGCGTCACCGCCGGGCTGCCCCCCGTCTGGCTCCACGACCAGGTCAGCGGGGGGGCGCCGAGCGGCGCCGTCGAACGGCGCCCGTCCAGGCGCACCGTGTCGCCCTCGCCCACCACCTGGTCCGGTCCCGCGTCCGCCATCAGCACGAGGGGTTCGACCGTCACCGCCACCGTGTCCGTGTCGGTGGCCCCGCCCGCGGTCACCGTCAGCGTGAACGTCAGCGTCACGTCCACCGTCGTCAACGGCGCCGTGAAGCCGGGCGTCGCCGTGTTCGCCCCCGTCAGCGTCACGTTCGGGCTGCCCCCCGTCTGGCTCCACGACCAGCTCAGCGACTCGCCCTCGGGGTCGAAGGAACGGCGCCCGTCCAGGCGCACCGCGCTGGCCTCGTACACCGTCTGGTCCGGCCCCGCTTCCGCCGTCGGGTCGTCGTTGTCCGCCTGGACCGTGACGACCACCGTGTCCGTCATGGTGTCGTTGCCCACCGTCACCGTCAGCGTGAACGTCAGGTCGTCGTTCGCGAGCAGGTTGGGCGCCGTGAAGCTCGGCGTCGCCGTCGCCGCTCCGGTCAGACGCACCGTCGAGGCGCCGCCGGCCGTATGGCGCCACGAATAGCCCGGCTGCATCACGCCCTGAAGGGTCAGATCGGCGCCCCCCGACAGGGTCCTCCCCGACAGGGTCACCGCGTCGTCTTCGTCCACCGTCTGGTCCGGCCCCGCTTCCGCCGTCCAGCCCAGGGTGGCCGCATCCACCAGTACGTCCACCGAGTCCGACCCGCCTTCGTAGCCCGACGTCACCACCAGCGAAAACCGCAACGTCTCGTCGGCCGTCAGACCGGTCGGCGCCGTGAAGCTCGTCGTCGCCGTCGTCGCGCTCGTCAGCGTCACCGCCGGGCCGGCCGTCTGTGTCCAGCGATAGCCGCTCACCGGGGTGCCGTCAGGGTCCGAACCGCTCCCCGACAGGGTCACCGTGGCGCCCTCGGCCACCGTCTGGTCCGGTCCCGCGTCCGCCGTCGGGAAGCCGTCGTCGTCCCGGATCGTCCCGGTCACGGTGTTCATGCTCGCCGTCAGGAACCTCGCGTTCGTCGGATTGCTCAGGGACAGCACCACCGTCTCGTGCCGCTCGACGACCGGGTCCCCGGTCACCGACACCGTGATCGTCTCGCTCGTGTCCCCCGGCGAAAACGTCACGGTCCCCGCGGCCAGCGCCGTGTAGTCCGTGCCGCTCGTCGCCGTCCCCCTGCCGGTGTCGGCGTAGTCCACCGTCACCGTCTTCCCGCTCGCCGCCACCAGAGTCAGCGTGAAGGTCAGGTCCGTCGAGCCGGCGTCGCCCTCCGTCACGCTCGCCGGGCCGGTGCGCAGCCACGCCAGGTCGTCGTCCGTGATGGTCCCGACTCCCCTCCCGTTTCCCCCGATCACTGCGTTCGTCGGCCCGGCCGCAAGCCTGACTCCCACCGTCTCGTCCGCCTCGGGGTCCGTGTCCCCCAGCACCTCCACCGTGAACGTCTTGCTCGTCTCCCCCGGCGCGAACGTCAAGAACCGAAAGCCGTCTATCGCCGTGTAGTCCGTGCCGCTCGTCGCCGTACCGTCCCCCGGATAGATCGCGTACCCCGTCCTCACCTCCCTGCCGCTCGCCGCGCTCAGGCTCACCGTGAAGGTCATGTCCTTCGAGCCGCTGTCGCCCTCGGTCACGCTCGGCGAATCGACCGAGAGGGTCGGCAAAGGGTCGTCGTCGGTGATCGTGCCCGTGCCGGTGCCCGTGCCGATCCGCGCGCCGCTGCGGAAGGAAACCCCGCTCAACTGCGCCACCACCGTCTCGTCCGGCTCGTCGAGGGTGTCGCCCTGCACCGCCACCGTCACCGTCTTGCTGGTCTGACCCGGGCTGAAGCGCAGCCGTATCCGGTTGTTCGTCAAGGACGTCGTGTAGTCCGTACCCGCGGTCGCCGTGCCCCCGGTGATGCCGAATATCACATCGACCCGCTGCGTGCTCGACGCGCTCAGGCTCACCGTGAAGTTCATGTTCGTCGAGCCGCTGTCCCCTTCGGCCACGGTCGGCGAATCGACCGACACCGTCAGCCCCTCGTCGTCCCTGATCGTCCCCGTCCCGCTGCCCGCGGTCGACGACACCGTCGCGTTGGTCGGGTTGCTCAGGGTCACCACCACGGTCTCGTGCGACTCGTGGTTCGTGTCGCCCGTCACCGACACCGCGATCGTCTGGCTCGTCGTTCCGGGCGCGAACGTCAGCGTCCCGGCCGCCAGCGCCGTGTAGTCCGTGCCCGAGGTCGCCGTCCCGGTGCCGGCGTCGGCGTAGGCCACCGTCACCTGGCTGGTGCTCGCCGCGCTCAGGGTCACGGTGAAGTTCAGGTTGGTGGAGCCGGCGTCGCCCTCGTTCACGCTCGGCGAATCGATCGACAGCACCGGCAACGTCTGCGCGTCCGCGTCGGCCGCGAACGTCCCCGGGGCGGCGGCGATCAGCAGCCCGACGGCGAGTCGGGTTGCGCGAGAAGGCCGTCGGCGAGCGTCAGCGGGCATCTGCGTCGGGGGGGGGGGGGGGGGGGGGAGTCAGCGAAGTCAGCATGGGGCTGGAGGAAACTCATGAGCATCATGTCGGACCACGGGAAGCCGGCGCAAAACAGCTTATTGTATATGTACCGCCCGGCATCCGCCACCGTCGCCGGGACCGACTCGGTGAGCGCCCCTTGCCCTTTTCGGCCACGGGAAGCCGGCGCAAAACAGCTTATTGTATATGTACCGCCCGGCATCCGCCACCGTCGCCGGGACCGACTCGGTGAGCGCCCCTTGCCCTTTTCGGCCACGGGAAGCCGGCGCAAAACAGCTTATTGTATATGTACCGCCCGGCATCCGCCACCGTCGCCGGGACCGACTCGGTGAGCGCCCCTTGCCCTTGCAATCGGGGACAGGTTCCCGGCAGGGTCGCGCCACGATGCGTTTGCGACGGTCGGTGTTCTGTCCGGGTGTCGCCTAGCCCGACTCTCCGCCGCCGCGGTCCGCCGCCGGCAACGGGAGGAAGGGCCGGGCGGCGACGACGGCGGAGAGGCGTCGGTCGCCGTGCGCGGCCACGAGCTCCGTACCCGGCGCCGCCAGCTCGCGCTTGACGTACCCGAGGGCGATGGCGCGTCCGAGGGCGGGGGACCGCCGCGCAGTGGTGACCGCGCCGACCGCCTCGCCGTCCGGGCGGTCCGCCGCGAACAACGCGGCGCCGGCCGCCGGCGGGGGGGCGCCGTCGCCGAGACGCAGACCGGCGAGGCGCCGGGCCACCCGCCCCTGTCCGCGATGGAGAATGCGGACGATCACTTCCTGGCCGACGTAGCACCCCTTGGTCAGGCTGAGGGCGCGGGACTCGATGCCCGCCTCGAGCGGGATGGTGTTCTCGTCCATGTCGCCGGGGAACGCCGGCCGGCCCGCCTCGAGCCGCAGCAGGGCGAAGGTCTCGGCGTCGAGCGCCGCCGCGCCGGCGCCGGCCAGCGCGTCGGCGAGGGGACGGCCGGCGGCATCGGCGTACAGCACGAAGCCGGCCTCGCCGATTTCGTCGCTGCGCACGACCGCCACCGGCGTGTCCCCGAGTCGGCCCGGCCACTGGCGGTGCTCCGGCCGGCGGACCAGCGCGTCCGGCCCCAGCGGAGTTTCGCCCTCGATCGGCCGCACCAGATCGGCGACGATGCGGGCCGACTCGGGACCGTGGACGCCGACCGCGGCCCAGCCCGTGGTCCGGTCCTCCACCGTCACGTCCTCCGTGAACACCAGCTCCCGGAACCGGTCGAACAGCATCGCCGTCACGCCGGGGGCGACGTCCAGCAGCAGCTCGCGGCCGAGGTTGACCACCACCATGTCGGCGAGCATCCGGCCTCGCGGCGTGAGCCAGGCGGAATAGCATCCCTCCCCGGGCCCGAGCGCCGCGACGTCGTTCGTCACCAATCCCTGCAACCAGGACGCCCGGTCGGCGCCGGCCAGCACGATGCGCCCGCGCGCCGAGAGGTCGATGAAGGCGGCCCCCCGCCGGGCCGCGTGATAGGGGTCGAGGCGGCTCATCGGGTTTCTGCGTCGGGTGATATGCTCATGGCGATGGGCATGGGCCGGTATTCTACCCCCGCGGGTCCGGCGGCCGGGGCGGGACCCCGTGCTCGCGGGCGGGGGGGCATGCTCGCGCAGCGCCGGCGCCGCGCGCAGGGCCGGCGCCGCGCTCGCGGGCGGGGGCTCGTGCTCCTCGGGCTCTTCGCCGTGCCGGCCCTGGCGCCGCCGGCGGCGCAGTCGCCGCCGGGGCCGGACCTGGCCCCGGGGCCGGCGACGTTCAACGTGTTCCAGCGCTCGACCCTGGTCGGGTTCCAGCGGACCGACGTGCGCCGGAGCGGCGACGGCTGGACCATCGAGTCGCGCGGCGACCTGTCGCCGCCGTTCGACGTCCGGAACCAGGTCTTCCGCATCGACTACGACGCGGGCTTGCAGCCGGTGGCCCTGCGGGTCGGCGGCGTCCGCGGCGACCTGCCGTTCTCGCTCTCCGCCACCTTCGAGGCCGGCCGCGCGGTCTCGGAGCTGGACGAGAACGGGCGGCGCTCCACGTTCGACGCCGCGCTGCCCGCGGGCGCCGTCGTCCTGCTCGACTACTTCTTCGGCGGCTACGAGGCGCTGGCGCGGCGGCTGGCGGACGCCGCCCCCGGCGACGACGTCCCCGTCTACGTGGCGCCGCGCACCGTCACCCGGGCCCGGGTGGACCGGGCCGCGCCGCGGCAGATGGAGACCCGGGCGGGGGCGGTCGTCGACGTCCGCGCGTACGGCGTTTCGTTCCTGCACGCCGACGGCCCGGTCGCGGTGGAGGTGTGGATTGACGCCCGCCACCGTCTGGTGCGGGTCTCCATACCGCACGTGGCCGTCGATCTGGTGCGCGACGACGTCGCCGCCGTCGGCGCCGGGGTCCGCGCCGTCGCCCACGCCGGGGACGAAAAGGTCAACGTCCGGTCGGCGGGCTTCGGACTGGCCGCGACGGTCACCGTCCCCGTCGGCCGCCCGCGGCCGGCCGACGGCTGGCCGGCGGTGCTGCTGGTGCCGGGGCCGGGCGCTCCCACCCGCGACGGCGCCTTCTCCGGCGTGCCGGTGCTCGGGCAACTGGCCTCGGGGCTGGCCGACGCGGGGTTCCTGGTCGCGCGGTACGACCGGCGGGGGATCGGGCAGAGCGGCGGGCGCCCGGAATCGGCCGGCGTCGAGGAGTACGCCGAGGACGCCCGCCGGATGGTGCGCCATCTCGACGATCGGGACGACGTGGACGGGGACCGCATCACCGTGGTGGGGCACGCGGAGGGCGGCTGGTCGGCGATGCTCGCCGCCGCCCGGGAACGGCGCGTCGACAACCTGGCGCTGATCGGCGTACCGGGCACGAGCGGCGCCGAGCTGGTCCTGGAACAGCAGGCCGCCCTGCTCGATCGCCTGAACGCATCGGCCGGGGAACGCGCCGAGAAGATCGGACTGCAGCGGCGGATCATCGATGCGGTCCGGGACGAGGGGACGTGGAGCGACGTTCCCGGCGCGATGCGCGAGCAGGCGGATACGCGGTGGTTCCGCAGCTTCCTCGACTTCGACGTCGCCGACGCCCTGCGGCGGACGCGGCAACCGCTGCTGGTCCTGCACGGCTCCCGCGACGGGCGCGTCGGCGCGCACCATGCCGACCGCCTCGTCGACCACGCGCGCCGCCGGCGCCGCGGCGGCCCGGCGCGGCAGGTCACCCTGGACGGCCTCGACCACCGGCTTCTCGCGGCCGGGTCCGAAGACCCCGCGGACGGCGGCCCGCGGGGGCCGTCCATCAGTCCGTCCGTCGTCGATACGCTGACCACATGGCTGAACCAGACACCCGACCGCTGAGACGATCGCGCCACCCGAGGTGGGTTCTGCGCAACGAGGGCGCCGAGGGAGGCCCCTACCGCTTTCGCATCACCCCGGGAAAGGCGCGCATCATCGGCCGCTCCACGAATGCCGACTTCGTGCTGGAGGACGTGCTGATCTCGCGTTTCCACTGCTCGCTGTCGGTCACCGACGGCGAACTGACGGTCGAGAACCTGAGCAGCGCCAACGGCACGTTCGTCAACGAGCGCCGGGTCGAACGGGCGGTGCTGAAAGCGCACGACCGGCTGCTGGTGGGCCGTGTCGAGTTCGTCGTCTCGGCCGAGCACGCGCCCGAAGACGAGGCGCCGCCGGCCGGGTAGCGTCTGCGCCGCCGACTGCCGCACGGGGCTGGTCGGGGGGCGTGGCCCGCCCGAAGCCGGTCCCCGGCTGCCTGACGGCGACCTCCGTGCATTGGGGCGCCGACCGCCCACGCGCCCGGAGCCGCCGATGGCGATTCGCGGGCGGGCGGAGCCGCCGCCGACGATTCGCGGGCTGGCGGGTGGGGGCGCGAGTCGGCGCCGCGGCTACTTCCGCGGAACGGACGGACGCAGTTCGACCCGGCTGGGCAGGCTGCGGGCGGGGTGGCGCAGCAGGTCGACCACGGTCCGGGCCACGTCCGACGCGGCGAGCTTCCAGTCCGCGTCGGCGGACGGCCGGCTGCCGCCGAACCCGGTGTTCACCGAACCCGGCAGCACGCAGCTCACCCGGATGCCGTCCCCGCGGACGTCCTGCATCAGCGACTCGGTCAGCGCGTTCAGGCCCGCCTTCGACGTGCAGTACGCGGCGCCGCCGGCGAAGGGGTGCTTGCCGGCCAGGCTGCTGACGTTGACGATCCAGCCCCCGCCGCCGCGCTTCATGACCGGGATGGCGGCGCGGCAGCAGTAGAACACGCCGGAGAGGTTCGTCTCGATCGTCTCCACCCACGCCTCGACCGACAGCGCGGGCATCGGCGCGAAGCGGCCGACCCCGGCGTTGTTGACGAGGACGTCCACCCCGCCCAGCGCGTCGACCGCCGCCCCCACCAGCCGCTCCGCCTCCTCGTGGCGGCGGACGTCGGCGGCCACCGCCGCCACCCGACCCGCGCCGGGCGCCGCCTCGAGACGGGCGCGGGCCTCGTCGAGGGCCGGTCGGGAGCGTCCGCACACCAGCACGCCGGCGCCTTCCGCCCGCAACGCCAGCGCCGTCGCCAGTCCGATGCCGCGCGAGCCGCCGGTCACGACGGCGGCGCGGCCGGCCAGCGATTCCGAATGCGAGTCGGTCATGGCGCGATTCTAGCCGAAGACGCATCCCGTCCGCCGGCCCCGCGGACCACTACAATACGGTGGCCATGGCCCGGGTCGCGGTTGTCGGGGCCGGCGCGCTCGGCGGCGCGCTGGCGCACAAGCTGGCCGCCCGCGGCCGGGTCGGTTCCGTGTGCCTGATCGGGGCGGCGGGGGAGGGGGCGGCCGGCAAGGCGCTGGACATCCGGCAGGCGGGGGCCGTCGAGGGGTTCGACACGAAGGTGACGGCGGGACGGATCGACGCGGTGGTCGGGGCGGGGGTCGTGGTGGTGGCCGACGCCGCCCCGCCGCCGGACCGCGGCGGGCGGAACGACCCCGCCGCGGCCTGGATGGAACGTGTCGCCGGCCTGTCCGGCCGTGCGCCGATCGTGTGCGCCGGCCCCGGCGCCGGCCGGCTGGTCGCCTGGTCGGTCCGCGCGCTGGGTGTCCGCCGCGCCCGGGTCCTGGGCTCCGCCCCCGAGGCGCTGGCCGCGAGCTTCCGGGCCCTGATTGCCCTCGAAGCCGACGTCTCGCCGGCGCAGGTGGCCGTGCAGGTCCTGGGGACGCCGCCGGCCCATCCGGTCCCGGTCTGGAGCGGCGCGTCCATCGGGGGCGGCCGGCTGGAAGACCGTCTCTCGCCGCCGGCGCTGGCGCGCGTGCGCCGCCGCGTCGGCCGCCGGTGGCCGCCCGGTCCGTATGCGCTGGCCTCGGCCGCGGCCCGGGTCGTGGAGGCGGTCGCGACGGGAGCGTCGCGCCGGTCGTTCACCTGCTTCGTGGCCGACGAGCCGGGCCGGACCGCCTCGGCCCCCGCCGTTCCGGTGACCCTGCGCGCGGGCGGGGTGGACGCGGTGGTGATGCCCCGGTTGAGCCCGTCCGAACGCGTGCAGCTCGACAACGCGTTGGCGGCGGACCCCTGACCGGTCAGGGTCGCGGCGGCGGTTCGGGCCGCCGGTAGTTCGGGTTCGGCTCCCCGGAGGTTCCGCCAGTGCCGGGCGCGGCCGGCTGGAGGCGCTCCGCGCACGGGCGGCGTCGTTCGGCGAGCCGGCGGCGAATTCGGCGGGCAGGGGTTCCCCGAGGCGTATTGCCGGCCGCTTTTCGCCGGCGCCGTAACGCCGGTTCGGCGGGCAGGGTTCTCCCGGGGCGTGTTGCCGGCCGCTTTTCGCCGGCGCCGTACCGGACGCGGCCCGCTGGAGGCGCTGCGATCCCGGGGCGCTTCATTCGGTGAGACGGCGGTCGAAGCGGCGGGCGAATTCGGCGGCGACGACCGCCTCGACGCGGGCCCGGGGCGGGGCGGCGCCGAGGAGGCGGCCGAAGGAGGTGACGCCGTAGCCGGCGAGGCCGCACGGCACGATGAGCCGGAAGTGGTCGAGGTCGGTGGCGACGTTCAGGGCGAAGCCGTGGCTCGTCACCCAGCGGGACAGGCGCACGCCGATGGCCGCCAGCTTCTCGCGGCCCACCCACACGCCGGTCAGCCCGTCGATGCGTCCCGCCTCGACCCCGAAGCGGGCCGCGGTCCGGATCAGCACCTCCTCCAGGTCGCGCACGTAGCGGTGCGCGTCGCACCGGTCGGGCTTCAGGTTCAGGACGGGATAGCCCACGAGCTGGCCGGGGCCGTGGTAGGTGACGTCGCCCCCGCGCGGGACGTCGATGACCTCGATGCCGTGTTCGGCGAGCCGGGCGGCCGGGGCCAGCACGTGGCCCGGGCGGCCCCGCCCCCGGACCCCGACGGTGATGACCGGGGGATGCTCGAGCAGCACGAGCTGATCGGGGGTCTCCCCGGCCTGGCGGGACCTGACGAGGGCCTGCTGCCGCTCCAGGGCGTCCCGGTAGGGCACGGTCCCCCACCGGCGCACCTCGAGCGCGGGCCGTTCGTCCGCGCCGCGCGCCCCGCCGCCGCCTTCGGGCGCCCCGCTCGGCCGCCCGTGGTCGAACCCCCGCGCCGCACCGCGCCCGGAGGGCGCCGGCGAAGGCCGGGTGCGCCCGCCTGGCGAGGCGTGAGAAGGGCGCGTGTCGGGCATGTCTCGACCGCGGACCGCCGGCGAACAAGCGCGTCGAGAAGTGTCGGGGCCTGGAGGCCGGGAACGACACCGTAAATCGACGACCCTGACAGCGCCGACGGGCACTCGTCTCACAAATCTGACGTGCGCCCGGCGAACGACGCGGTCAGGCGGGATGCGGCGCCGCTCGCAATGCGGCGGGGCCTTCCGCCGCGGGCGGTCAGGACCGGCCCCCGGCCCCCGTCCACCGCGGGTCCTCCAGCGCCGACTTGACCCGGGCGAGGAACCCGTCGGCGACCGCCCCGTCGATCAGCCGGTGGTCGAACCCAAGGGTCAGGAACGCCTGGAGCCGCGCGACGACGGCGCCGTCGACCACCGCCGGCCGCGGCTCCACCGCCCCCATCGCGAGAATCGCCACCTGGGGCTGGTTGATGATCGGCGTCCCGAGCAGGGAACCGAAGCCGCCGGGATTGGTGATGGTGAAGGTGCCGCCCTGGACGTCCTCCGGCGCGAGCCGCTTCGCCCGCGCGCGCGCCGCGAGGTCCTTGACGGCGGCGTCGAGGGCCGCCGCGTCCAGCCGGTCCGCGTCCTTGACGACCGGCACGATCAGGCCCCCGTCGAGGGCGACGGCGATCCCCAGGTTGACCCGCGGATGGTGGACGACGTTCGCGCCGTCGACCGACGCGTTCACCACCGGCGTCGCGGCCAGGGCCTCCGCCGCCGCCCTCGCGACGTAGGCCAGATAGCCGGGGGCGGTCCCGTCGGGGCACGCCGCCCGGGCCGCGGCGACCGCCGAGAAGTCGACCTCGAACACGGTGTGGACGTGGGCCGACGTCCGCCGGCTCTCGATCATGTGCTCGGCGATGCGCCGGCGCATCACGCTCATCGGCTCGACGCGCGCGCCGTCTCCGCCGGGGGCCTCCCCGCGTCCGCCGTCGGCCGGGGCGGCTCCTCCCGGTTCACGGCGGGGCGCGTGGGCCAGCACGTCGGACTTGGTGATGCGCCCGCCGTCCCCCGTTCCCGCGACCGCCGACAGGTCCACCCCGTGCTCGGCCGCGAGCCGCCGCACCACCGGCGACAACCGGGCCCGGGGCGGCGCCGGCCCGGGCGCCGCGGGAACCGCATCGGCGCTTCCCGCCGGGGACGGCGCTTCCACGGGGACGGGGGGAGGATCGATTCGCGGCGTGCGGCCATCCCGGGCACGTTGCGGGGGAAGCGCTTCCACGGGGACGGGGGGAGGATCGCCCGCGGCGGCGGGGGGCGGCCCGCCGCCGGGGGCGGACACCGCTTCGCCCGCGGCTCCGATAACCGCCACGATCGAGTTGACGGGCACCGTCTCTCCGGCCTCGGCGCGAATCCGCACCAGCACGCCGCCGGCCGGCGCCGGCACCTCGGCGTCGACCTTGTCGGTCGAGATCTCGAACAGCGGCTCGTCCCGGTCGACCGGTTCGCCGACACTCTTGAGCCAGCGGACGATCGTGCCCTCGGCGATCGATTCGCCCATCTGGGGCATCAGCACGTCGGTAGGCATTCAGTGCGTTCCAGGGCGGTCCGAACGGCCGGGCGGCGGGGCGGAAGTCTGCGCCGTTCCCGCGGCCGGGACTTCCGGCCGGGCCGGCGGGGCGCGCCGCGGGCGGCCCGACGTGCGCCCTTCTCACGCCTTGGCAGGCGGTGTCTCTGTCCGCCGGACGTTCTCTGTCCGCCGGCGCCCTCCGGGCGCGGTGCGGCGCGGGATTTCACCGCGGGCGGCTACAGCACGGCATCCTTGAGCCGGGCCGCGATGCGCGCCTTGACGACGGTCTTTGCGGCAATCTGGATCTGCTCGCCGGTGGCCGGGTTCCGGCCCGCGCGGGCCGGCCGCTCCTGCCGCACCAGCTTGACCACGCCCGGCAGGGTGAATTCCCCCGACCGTCTGAGCTCCGCCTCCGACAGTTGCTGCAGTTCCTCGAAGAAGTCGCGCACTTCGGTGCGCTTCATGCCGAACCGGTCAACGAAGTGCGCGAACAGCTCGGTCTTCCCCATTCTTCGAGTCTCCACCATCGACGTCCTCCCCCCGGCATCATCGGCTGCCGCCGCTCTGCCTCCAGGCGCCGCCGCGCCATGCCTGGCCAAGCCCCGCATCGACCAGCCCCCGGGCGTCGGCCCGCGTCGCGAGCAGCCCGGCCGCGCCGACGGGAGCCGCGGTTCCGCATCGACCAGCCCCCGGGCGTCGGCCCGCGTCTGCCGAGGCGACACGCCCTGGCCCGCGAGCATCACCGGCTGCCGCCGCTTTTGGCCCCCGGGCGTCGACCCGCGGAGCCGCGTCGGGCGGTCCGGCGATCGGCAGGGCGCTGCTCCCAGGCCGGCGGACGGCGTCGCCGCGGCGGGCCGACGGACGGCGCCGACCTCTCGTCGCCGCCAGCCCCCGCCGGCAACGGGCCAGATTATACAGCCCGTGGGTGAAGGGCTCCGCGGCATTGCGAGCGGCGCCGCATCCCGCCTGACTGCCTGGCCGCGTTCCCGCCGCCCGGCAACGGACGGGGCAGTCCGCATTGCGGGCGGCGCCGCATCCTGCCTGCCTGCCGTCGTTCGTCGGCCGCCTCTTCACGTCTCGTCAGGCGGGCATGCTCCGGCCTGCCGGACGTTCTCGTCCGCCGGGGCCCCCTCGGCGTTCGCCGGCGCCCCTCCGGGCGCGGTGCGCCGCGGGGTTCGACCGCGGGCTGATAGAATCGCCTCGTGCCGCCGGAACCGATCGAGACGTTCCCCAACCCCGAACCGTCCCGGGACTACGAGATCGCCATCCGGTGTCCCGAGTTCACGTCCCTGTGTCCGAAGACCGGACTGCCCGACTTCGGCGAGATCCGCATCACCTACGTGCCGGACGCGCGGTGCCTGGAGCTCAAGGCGCTGAAGTACTACCTGGTCGGGTTCCGCGACCGCGGGGTGTTCTACGAGCGCCTGACCAACCAGATTCTCGACGACCTCGTGGCCGCCTGCGCGCCGCGGCGCATGGTCGTCGTCGGCGACTTCTCGGTGCGCGGCGGCATCACCACCACCGTCACCGCCCGGTACCCGCCGCCGCCGGAACCGCCGGCGGGGCGGGAGCCTGCGCCGTAGCCGCCCGTGGTGGAACCCCCGCAGCGCACCGGGAGCGCGGCGCACCGAGGGCGCCTCGCGGCCGCTGTCGCCGTCCTCGCCCTGGCCGCGTTCGCCGCGGGCGCCGGCCGGCCCGACGCCCAACCCCGGCTCCCGGCGCTCGACGTCGATGCGCCCGCCGCGCTCCAGGCCGTCGCCGAGCGCATCGGGCGGTTCCCCCTGGCGGGGCTGGCCAACGCCATGACCCTCGCCGGACTGACCGACCCCGGCCCCCCGATCAACGTCCTGCTCATCGCCGAGAGCTCCGACCTGGCCCGCAACAGCCCGTCCTGGATAGCCGGCTTCGCCGACGCCGGGCGCAACCTCGTGGTGCTGTTCCCCGAGCGCACGCGCCGGTATCCGACCGACTCGCTCGAGGCGCTGCTGCAGCACGAGGTCGCCCACGTGCTGTTCTCGCGCGCCGCGCGGGGACGCCCCGTGCCCCGGTGGTTCAACGAGGGGCTGGCCCTGGCGGCAGAGCGGCCGGTGGGGTTCGAAGACCGCTCTCGGCTCGCCTGGACCCGCATCCGGCACGGCGAGATCCCGCTGTCCGAGCTCGAACGCCTGTTCACCGGCGGCCCGGCCGCCACCCGGCGGGCCTACGCCGTCGCCGGCGCGCTCGTGCGCGACCTGCTGGAGCGCCACGGCGACGCCAGCGCGGGCCGGATACTCGCGGGCCTCGGGCGGGGCCGGTCCTTCCCCCGCGCTTTCGCCGAGGCGACGGGAGAGCCCCTGGCCGCCGCCGTCGACCGCTTCTGGCGGCGCCGGCCGGTCTGGGTGCGGTGGGTCGCGTTCGCCGGCCGGCCGGTGTTCCAGTGGATGTTCATCACCCTCCTGGCCCTCTGCGCGATCTGCGCCCACCGCCGCCGCCGCGCCGAGCAGCGCCGCCGCTGGGAGGAGGAGGAAGAGGCGGCCTTCGCCGCCGACCTGCGGGAGCGCCTGCGCGCCGCGGACCCGCGCGCCCCCGGCAGCGCGTACGACGAGCATTGACGGCGGAGCACCGGGACCGGCTTTTCGACGGCTTGTGGCGGAATCCGGCCACCCGGCGCGACCTGTACCGACCGCGATGCGGCTCTTGCGGCGGATCGGCTACGCACGTGCGGGGGAATCGACGTGGCCGGCGCGACCTGGGGGACCCGCCGCGGATCGGCTACGCACGTGCGGGGGAATCCCAAAGGGGAGCCGACGAACTGCACCCCCGCGGGGATCGGCTACGCACGTGCGGGGGAATCCGGTACTCTGGGAGCCGTGGCGAATATTCCGCCGTCGCCGGGCGATGCGCCGCGCGCGGGTCCGGACCCACCGTCGATGTCCCGCCGCGTCAACGGTGAGGCGGTGGTGGTGCTGGGCTGGGGGCGCGCGATCCTCCTGCAGCTCGCGCATCCCCTCGTGGCGGCCGGCGTCGGCGCCCACAGCGCCTTCGACGCCGGGGCGCTGGCCTATGTCCGGCGCATGCGCCGGACCATCGGGGCGATGCTCTCGCTCACCTTCGGGAGCGAGTCCGAGATCCGGGAGACCGCCGGCCGCATCAACGCCATCCACCGGCGCGTGCGCGGCCGGCTCGATCGCGCGGTCGGCGGCTACCCGGCCGGCGCCCGCTACGACGCCACCGACCCGGCGCTGCTCACCTGGGTCCACGCCACCCTCGTCGACAGCCAGCTTCGCACCTACGCCCTGTTCGTGGGACCGCTGACGCGGGACGACGAAGACCGCTACTGCGCCGAGGCGGCGCGCATCGGCCCGCGGCTCGGGGTTCCGGCCGACGCGCTGCCCGACACACGGGACCGGCTCGACCGCTACCTGGACCGGATGCGGCAGGAAGGCCGGCTGGCGGTCGGGGAGTGCGCGCGGCGCATCGCGGGCGCCCTGCTCGCGCCCCCGGGGAGGCGTTGGGCGGCCCCCGCCCTGTGGCTCGGCCGTCTCACCACCGTCGGCCTGCTGCCGCCGCCCCTCCGCGGCGCCTACGGGTTCCCGTGGCGCCCGAAAGACGCCCGCCGGCTGCAATCGGCCGCCGCCGTGCTGCGCGCGGCCCGGCGGATCACGCCGCCCCTGTTGCGCGAGTGGCCCGCCGCCCGGCGGGCGCGCAGGGGGTAGTGTCAGCGGAACGGCGGTGCGGCCGGTGCGCCGGTGCTTCCGGCGTCGTGGCGGAGGATGGCGGCGGAACCATCATGCGGCATCAGCGGGACGGCGGCGCCGGCCGTTGCTTCCTCCCGGCCCGGCGGGCCGCGCGCCGTGTGAAAGTGTGGTATAGTGCGGCGGCGGTCGGGTTTTCGTGAAAGGAGAAGGCCATGGACAGGAAGATGGTGAGTTTTGCCGAGATGCGCGCGCGCCTGATCGAAAAGGCGACCGTGGACGACGCGTTCCGCGCCCGGCTGATGGCCGACCCCAAGGCCGCGGTCGAGGCGGAAACCGGCGTGGCCGTGCCCGCGGGGTTCATGCTGAAGGTGCACGAGGACACCGCGGACACCAGCCACCTGGTCCTGCCGCCCCCCGCCGACGCGACGCTCAGTGAAGCCGATCTGGAGCAGGTCTCCGGCGGCATCAGCTGGGGTGGGGCGCCCGAGAAGACGTCCGGCGTCGCGCTGCCTCTGTGCTTCCGGCCGGACGCCCTCGTTCGTCTGGCCGACGGGCGCGAGCTGCCGGCCGGCGAAATCCGCCTGGGCGACGAGCTCCGCTCGCCGGAAGGCGCCGCGCCCGTCGTCTCCATCTACCAGGACGCCCGCGAGAAGCCCTGGGTTTCGGTGAACGGGCGCGAGCCCTTCTTCACCGGCTCCCACCCCGTGGTCACGCAGCGGGGCGAGGTTCCGGGGGCGAGCCTGCGGCCGGGGGACGTCCTGACCCTGGCGGGCGGCGTGGCCGAGGTCGTCCGCACGGTCGACGTGGTCCGGCTCGCGCAGCCGAACGTCAACGTCGAGACCGAAGGCTCGATGCCCTACTTCGTGAACGGGGTGCTGTTCGGCTCCTACATGCCGCTGGCGCTGGCGCACGAAGACCGTTCCGCGAACGTACGCGCCGCCTGACGCGGGTTTCTCGCCCGGCGGCCCGCGGATGCGGTCCGCCGCCGGGCGGTCCGGTGGTCGAGCCGGGCCGATCCCGCGGTTCGTTCGCAGCACCGCCTTGCGCCGCCCGGGACGGGCGGCGCTTCTTCTTTCCGCACACCACTTCCAGCCCGTCCGCCATGCGCACTCCACGCCCTTGCGCCCCGGTGGCCGGGCTGACCACTCTCTTCGCCGCCGCCCCGGTCGCCGCGCTGACCGCTCTCCTCGCCGCCGCCCCGGTCGCCGCCCAGGACCGGACGGCGGCCAGCCCCCGGGTCGCGCCGAGCGGGCGGGTGACGACGAGCGTGACGTTCGACGGGCGCGTCCTGCGCGACGGCCGGTGGTTCACCCTCACGCCGTCGCATTCGGGGCCGACGCGCATCACCATCGACTACGGCCAGCCCCACGCGCGGGGGCGCGCGATCTTCGGGGGGCTGGTGCCCTACGGCGCGGTCTGGCGCCTGGGGGCGAACTGGGCCACGCGCCTCACCCTCGACTTCGACGTCCGCTTCGGCGGCCTCGACGTGCCGCGCGGCGAGTACACGCTGTTCATGCTCCCGCGCGCCGCCGGCGGGGAACTGATCGTCAGCCGCCAGACCCGGCAGTGGGGCACCGACTACGACCCGGCGTTCGACTTCGGCCGGACGCCGGTCGACCGCCGCGGTCTCGTCGAGGCGGTTCCGAGCCTCGCGGTCACCCTGGAGCCGGACCTGCCGGCGGAAGCGGGCGCCGTCCCCTCCGGGACGCTGCGCATCGCCTGGGGAGAGGCGGAATACTCCACCGCCTGGCGGATGCTCTGGCCCTGACGGCCCGCCCGACGATCACCGGCGGTCGCCGACGAGCCGCCGGGCCGCGTCGAGCGCCTCTTCCGGGGACGCGACCTCGCCGTCGAGCTGGCGCTCGTAGACGGCCTTGAGGATGCGGCCGATCTCCGGCCCCGGCGCGAGGCCCAGCTTCAGCAGGTGCCGTCCGAGCAGGAGCGGCGCCGGCGCTTCGTGCTCGACGCCGAGCGCGCGGGCGCGGTCGAGGAACCAGTCCAGGGTCGCCGCGCAGTCGAAGTCGCCGGTGCGGCCGAGGCAGTCGGCGGCCGACAGCCGGGCCAGCAGCTCCAGCTCCACCTTGCGGGCGAGGCGGCGGAACGCGCCGTCGCCGACGGGGTCGCGGCTCCGGCGCCACGTGCCCGGCTTCAGGTGGTGGGCGACGAGGCCGAGCACCTGCCCGCGGACGTCGTAGCCGGCGAGGGTGCGGACGTCCAGGCGGTCGAGGACCGCGCGGGTGGGCGGCACGCCGGCCTCTTCGTGGCCGCGCGAGCGGATGCGCCCGTCGATGAACTCGGTGGTGGCGGGCTTGCCGAGGTCGTGGCAGACGGCGGCGAGCATCACCGCCATCTGCCGCGGACGGTCGAGGTCGTCGATGCGCTTCCGGGCCTCGTCGACGACCATGAGCGTGTGCGTCCACACGTCGCCCTCGGGATGCCACTCCGGCTCCTGCTCGCAGCCGACGAGGGCCGCGAGTTCGGGGAAGAGCCGCGCGACGACCCCGAGGCGCAGGGCGAGGGCGAACCCCGGGGACGGACGCCGGGCCTGCAGCAGCAGCTTCTCGAACTCGCCCCGGATGCGTTCCGCGGGGAGGTCGTCGAGGGCGACGCCGCGGCAGATGCGCACGGTGGCGTCGTCGGGCGCGAGGTCGAAGCGGGCCGCGAGCTGCACCGCGCGCAGCACGCGCAGGCTGTCGTCGCCGAAGGTCGCGGGGTCCACGACGCGCAGCCGGCGGCGTTCGAGGTCGGCGCGGCCGTCGAAAGGGTCGACGTACTCGCCGCGCCGGGGGTCCCAGGCGATGGCGTTGACGGTGAAGTCGCGGCGGCGCGCCGCCTCGCGCACCGGCATCCAGGGGTCGCCGGCGACCACGAAGCCGCGGTGGCCGCGGCCCTGCTTCGACTCGGTGCGGGGCAGCGCGACGTCGACGCCGCCGACCTTGTAGACGGTGAAGCTCTGCCCGACGGTGTTGACGGGGCCGACCTCCGCGAGCAGATCGAGCAGCCGGCCGGCCTCGAGGCCATACACCTCGAGGTCGACGTCGTTCGACGCGCGGCCGAGGAGGCGGTCGCGCACCCAACCGCCGACGTACAGCGCCCGTCCCCCGGCCCGGTCCACCCGGTCCGCGATGGCCGCGGCGCGTTCGGCGTCGGTCATGGCGCGGCGCACCCGGCCGCGGTGCGCCCGGCGGGCGCGGCGGCGCTCATGGATCGACGTTCGCCATCTCGACCGGCGCGATCCGGCCGGCGGGGCGGAAACCGAAGACGCGGCCGTAGAAGAAGAGCTCGGCCTCGGCCGCGCGCCGGATGTTCGCGGCCTGGCGGAACCCGTGCTGCTCGCCCGCGAACGTCAGGCAGGCGACGGGGACCCCCTTCCGCCGGAGGGCGGCGGCCATGCGCTCGGTCTGGTCGGGAGGCACGACGGCGTCGTCGAGGCCCTGCAGGAAGAGGACGGGGCACGAGATGCGGTCGGCCGCGCGGATCGGCGAGCGCTGCTCGTACAGGTCGGCGCGCCCGGGCCACGGGCCGATCAGCGCGTCGAGGTAGCGCGACTCGAACTTGTGGGTGTCGCGCGCCAGGGCCGCCGGGTCGGAGACGCCGTAGTACGACGCCCCCGCCGTGAACACGCGGCCGAACGCGAGCGCGCACAGGGCCGTATAGCCGCCGGCCGATCCGCCGCGGATCGCGAGGCGGGCGGGGTCGACGTCGCCCCGCGCGGCGAGATGGCGCGCCGCCGCTTCGCAGTCCTCGCGGTCGACGACGCCCCAGGCGCCGCGCAGGAGGCGGCGGTAGGCGGCGCCGTACCCCGTCGAGCCGCCGTAGTTCACGTCGACGACCGCGAACCCGCGCGTCGTCCAGAACTGGACGGCCAGCTTGAACCCGGGGTCGGCGGCGGCCGTGGGTCCGCCGTGCGCGAACGTGACGAGCGGCGGGCGCTCGCCCGCGGGGGCGCGGAACGCGCGGTTGCGCGGCGCGTAGTGGAAGGCGTGCGCGGTGCGGCCGCCGGCGCTCGGGAACGCGACGGCCTCGGCGCGCGACACGTACGAGTCGTCGAGCGCCGGTTCCGCGCCCCGGCGCAGCGTCTCGCACGCGCCGCTCTCGGGGTCGATGGCGACGAGGGCGGGGGCGGCCCGCGCGCTCGCGGCCACGCACGCCAGCCGGCCCCGCACGGCGGCCGCGAACGACCCGAACGTCGTGAACGGCGTGTCGATCTCGCGCAGCCGCCCCGCCGGCACGTCTATCACTCCCAGCCGGCTCCCGCCCGCGCGCTCGTAGTGGGCGGCGATGCGGCGCGCGTCGAGCACCGCGTACCGCGACGTGCCGAACCGCCAGGGAGGCGCGCCGAACTCCGCGTCCATCGGCAGCACCGGCGCCAGCCGTTCCCCGTCCCAGCGGTGCAGGTTCCACCAGCCGGACACGTCCGAGACGCAGTACAGAGCGCCGTCCGGGCCCCACGCCGGCTGGATGACCGAGACGCCGCCGCCGGCGCCGCCGGCGATCCGGCGCGGCGACGACAGGGCGCCGCCGGTCTCCACGTCGGCGACCCACAGCTCCGTCGCGTCCCACGGCATGTCGGGGTGGTTCCAGCAGATCCACGCCAGCCGCGCCCCGTCGGGGCTGAGCCGCGGCGCCGCGTAGAAGTCGAAGCCCCGATGCGCCGGTGCCGGCTCGCCGCCGCCGACGGGGACCGCGGCCAGCAGGTTCTCCGCCTCGGCGCCGGCGCGGCGGTGGTCTTCGGCCACGCAGATCAGCCGCCCCCGCGCGGCGTCCACCGTCGCGTCGGCGTAGCGGACCGCGATGGCCGGGGTGATCGCGGCCGGCGCCGCCGAACCGTCCACCGGCCGGCGGTAGAGCCGCTGGTCGGCGAAGTTCGAGAAGTACGCGATGCCGTTCGACACCGCGAGGGCCCCGCCCCCGTACTCGTGCGCCCGGGTGCGGGCGCTGAAGCCGGGCGTCGTGACCTCCGACAGCGCGCCGTCCGCGGCGCGCCGCATCGCCGCGCACCGGCCGCCCTCGTCGGGGCGCGACTCGACCCAGTACACGTCGCCCCCGTCGGCCGCGATCCCCTCGAAGCGCAGCGCCCCCGCGGTCAGCATCTCCGTCGTCACCGGCGACTCCCACGAGCCGCAGGGCGCGACGGTCGGTCCGGTCGTCATGGGTGCTTCTCCGCCCGCTGGCCCTGGCCTCCCGCGGCGAAACGCCCGCTGCACGGCGCGCCGCGAGGTCCGCCGCGGGCGGTCGAAGCCGGACCGCGCCGGGCGGCGAGCCGCCGTCAGCGCGATCGCGCGAGCCGGAACCCGTAGTCGGTGTAGCGCAGCGACGGGTCGAGACTGCTGCGGGCGGCGGTCCGCGCGAGGGTCGTCGCATGACGCCACGCCCCGCCCCGCGAAGCGCGGCGCCGGCCGTCGTCGGGGCCCACCGGATTGACGGCGGGCGCGCGCTCGTAGAAGTCGCGCGCATGCCAGTTCGAGCACCACTCGTGGACGTTGGCGCCGATGCCGTGGAGCCCGAACCCGTTGGGCGCGCCCAGGGTGACCGGCCACGGTCCGGCGAGCGGCCCCCGGCCGCGGTTCGGCACCCAGTCGGGAACCTCGTCGCCCCACGGATAGCGCCGCCCGTCGGACCCGCCGCGCGCCGCCCGCTCCCACTCCGCCTCGGTCGGCAGCCGCACCGCGGCGCCGCGGCGCGAGCGCCAGGCGCAGAACGCGGCCGCGTCGTGCCAGCTCACCCCGACCACCGGCAGGTCCGCTCTCCGGAACGCGGGATCGCCCCATCCGCGCGGCGGCTCGTGACCGGTGGCGGAGAGGAACCCGGCGTACTCGGCCCGGGTCACGGGATGGACGGCCATGCGGAACGCGTCCAGCCACACCCGGTGGACGGGGCGCTCCGACGGCTGGCCCTCGTCGCTCCCCATCAGGAACCAGCCCGCCGGAATGGTGACGAACTCGGACATGCGGGCAGGCTCGCGGCCGGCGGAAGCCGCGTCACGTCAGCGGGACGACGAGGTCGTGCAGGTCGCCGTCGCGCGAGACGGTCACTTCGACCTCGTCGCCCGGTTCGTACCGGTCGAGCACCAGGCGCAGGTCGCGCCACGACCGCACGGACTCGCCGTCGATGCGGACGATGACGTCGCCGAGCTGGTTGGCGTTCGGGTCGGTGCCCCGCAGGCCGGCGCGGGCCGCCGGCGAGCGCGGGTCGACCTCGGCCACGAGGACCCCGCTCACGCCGAGCCGCGCGGTGACCAGCCGGTTCAGGCGCCGGTCCGTCGAGATGCCGAGCCGGGCCGGCGTGTACGAGCCGTGCGCGATCAACTGCGGCACCACCCGCATCACGGTGTTGACGGGAATGGCGAAGCCGATGCCGGCGGAGGTCCCCGACGGACTCACGATCTGGCTGTTGATGCCGATCAGCCGGCCGCGGCTGTCGAGCAGGGGGCCGCCCGAGTTGCCGGTGTTGATGGCCGCGTCGATCTGGATGACGTCCTCGATGATGTCGCCGGTCAGACCCGCGATCCGGCGGTTGAGGGCCGAGATGATGCCGGTGGTCAGCGTGGCGCTGTAACCGAACGGGTTCCCGATGGCGTACGCGTTCTGTCCGACGCGGACGCGGTCGCTGTCGCCCGGCCGGACCGGTTGCAGCGCCTCGGCGGGGGCGTCGATGCGCAGCACCGCCAGGTCGTGCCGGGCCGATCCGCCCACGTACTCGGCCATGTAGCCGGTCTGGTCGTGCATGACCACCCGCCACGACGTCGCGTTCTGCACGACGTGGAAGTTGGTGACGACGTGGCCGTCGCGGTTCCAGACGAGCCCGGTGCCGGTGCCCAGCGGCATCTCGTCGGTGACCCGTCCGAAGAAGTCCCGGGCGCGCGTGGCGGTGCTGATGTACACGACGGACGGGCTGGCCCTCTCGAAGAGATCGACGACCGCCTGCTCGTCGCGCCGGAGATCGGCGTAGGGTTCGGGGGCCGGCTCGCCGGGCTGCGACAGGCTGACCGGCGGGACTTCCGCGGATTCGCCGGCGGCGTTGGCCGGCGCGAACTCGATGGTGCACCCGGCGGCCGCCGGCAGGGCGGTCGCGGCCAGGGCCAGGGTCTTCGAACGGAGACGTCGAGTGAATCCGTGGGCCATGGCGGCGCGCGACCCGCGGTCGCGTTGGAGTTTCGTTGACGCGAAACTCGACGGTGCGCGACCCGCGGTCGCGTTGGAGTTTCGCTGGCGCGAAACCTCGATGGTGCGCCCGACGGCCGCCGGCAAGACGGTTGCGGCCAGGGCCGTTGGAGTTTCGCTGGTGCGAAACCCGGCGGACGGCGCCGGCGCGGAACTCCCGCGGCGCCGTTCGCCGCCCAACCAGCCCCGCGGCGGTCCGCGTCGTTCCCCGGCGCAGACCGCTAGACGTGGCGGTCGAGCAGCTCGGCCAGTTTATCCTTGCCGGCCACGCCGACCGTCGATTCCACGACCTCGCCGCCCTTGAACAGGAGCAGCGTGGGAATGGAGCGGACGCTGTACTTCTCCGGCGTGGCCGGATTGTCGTCGATGTTCAGCTTGCCGACGACGGCGCGGCCGTTGTACTCGTCGGCCAGCGCGTCGACGGCGGGGGCGATCATGCGGCACGGGCCGCACCACTCCGCCCAGAAGTCCACCAGCACCGGTCTGTCCGACTGAAGCACCGCCTGCTCGAAATCGCCGTCGGTGAGGGTCTTCGTGTTTTCCGAGGCCATCGTTTGCTGTCTTCCTCGTCTCTGGTGTTCCGGCGTGCGCCGTGGTCAGGACCCGCCGGCCAGGAACGGGGCCGCGGCCCGCGAGTCGCATGCGACCTCCCAGTATACCCCATACAGCGCCTCGGCGGCTCCGCGGCGAACCGCCGCCGACCCGCGGGCGGCCCGCGCCGTCCCGGTCCACCCCACGGGCTGCCGGCGCTCGCGCGGGCGGCGCGGCCGGGTCTCAGCCGTCGCGCCCCGGTTCTTCCTCGGACTCGTCGGTCTCCTCGAAGGCGGCCAGGCCTTCCACCTGCCACTCGGCCAGCGGCTGGGGCCCGGCGACGATCCCCTCCAGGTCCCGATCGGCGCCGGTGCGCGGCTGCGCCGCCGCTTGCGCGCGGCGTTCCTTCGCTTCCTGACGCCGCGCGTCCTTCAGCTTGCGCTGCTCCTGGCGGGCGCGTTCACGCTGCCGCTTCTGCTGTGTCGGTCGTCCACGCGTCGCCAATCGTCACCTCCATTGGGCGGGGTGCAACCGGCCTGCGCAGACGGACAGGTCTGTCGAGAGTGACGCGCTGCGGGAATAGCGGTTGGAGACCTGTCGGCGCAACGGATGGGGGACCCATCCCGCGGCCGGCCCAGTATCAAAATCCGTTCCTGAAGTTTATCAGCGCCGGCGCCCAAAGGCAAAACGGGGCGTCGCGGCCGGCCGCGGGGGGCGGCTATAATCCCGTTTCCGGCGCCGGCCATGGACGGATTCCGCAACAGTCTCCTGGCCCTGGGGGTCCCCGGGCTGTTCCTCGTCGCGCTCCTCGACTCGGCGGGCATCCCCCTGCCCGGCGGCGTCGACCTCGTGCTCCTGCTGCTGGCCTGGCGGCAGCCGTCGCAGTTCCTCCTGACGGCGCTGGCCGCGGCGGCGGGGTCGACCCTGGGATGCCTGGTGCTCTACCGCATCGGGCGCACCGGCGGAGACCGCGCCGTGCGCCGCCTCGATCCCGAGAAACGCCGGCGGGTCACCCGGAAGGTCCGCGAGAACGACGTCGCGGCCATGCTCGTCGCGGTCCTCGCCCCCCCGCCGTTCCCGACCAAGGTGTTCGTGCTGGCCGCCGGCGTCGTCGGCATGTCCTGGACCCGGTTCACCGGCGCCGTGTTCGCCGGACGCCTGGTCCGCTTCACCGGCGAGGCGTACCTGGCCGTCCGTCTCGGCGACCGCGCGGTCGAGACGTTGCAGCAGCACTATCCGGCCATCGGCGCCGCCCTGGCGCTGGCCGTGCTCCTGTACGCCGCGGCGCGGCGGCTGCGGAAGCGCGGGCGCCTGCGCGCCGCGGGCTGACCGCCCCGTGGGAAGGCCCCCGCATGGCGGGCGGCGATGCATCCCGCCTGACCGCCCGCGGTTGCGCCGGCGGGGGCGTCCGTCCTATCGTTGGGCGATGCAGTTCGCGGGACGACGACCGCGGCCGGGCCGCGTTCGCCCCGGCGCGCTCCTCGGGCTGGCCCTGGCCGCCGCGGGAGCGGCCTGCGGGGGAGCGCCCCCGGTCGAGGTGCTGCGGGCCCCCGCCGGGGCCAGCCTGCCGCAGGCGGCGGTCGACGGCGGCGGGCGGCTGCATCTCGTCTACTACACGGGGTCGATGAGCAGCGGCGACCTGTGGCACGTCACGCGGGAGCCGGAGGCGCCGGCGTGGTCGGCGCCGCGGCGGGTCAACAGCCGGCCGCACTCGGTCACCGGCCTCGGGCCCGTCGACGGCGGGCAGATCGCCATCGGTCCCGACGACCGCCTGCACGTGACCTGGTTCCACCGGGACCCCACCCGGTTCCACTACACGCGCACCGACGCCGACGGCGCGTTCGAACCGCAACGGACGCTGTCGGTCCGCGAGGAGGGCGGCGTGGAGGCCGGCTCGACCGTGGCGGTGGACGCCGCCGGCGGCGTCCACGTGTTCTGGCACGCCGGTCCGGGCGCGGACGCCGGCCGACGCGTCTACCTGGCGGCGTCGCGCGACAACGGAGAACGCTTCGACCCGCCGCGCGCCGTCAGCCCCGCCGCCGCGGGCGCGTGCGGATGCTGCGGGCTGCGGGCGGCGGCCGACGGGGCGGGTGCGATCCACGTGTCGTACCGCGGGGCCGGCGACAACGTGCATCGCGGCATGCGTCTGCTCACCAGCACCGACGGCGGGCGCACCTTCGACGACCGGCTCGTCCAGCCGTGGGACGTCGGCGCGTGCCCGGTCGCGACCACCACCCTGGCCAGCGGACCGGACGGGACGCTGGTGGCGTGGGAGACCGAGGGGCAGGTCTACGCCGCGAACACCGGGCGCCTGGACGAGGCGTGGTCTCCGCCGGGCGAGGCCCGGTTCCGGCGCAAGAACGCGGCGGTGGCCGTCAACCGCCGCGGCGACGTCCTGCTGGCCTGGGGGGACGGTCCGGGGTGGCAGTCGGGGGGCAACCTGCACTGGCAGGCGTTCGATGCGCAAGGGCGCCCCCGCGGCGGCGCCGGCCGCGCCCGAGGGCCCATTCCGGCCCGCAGCGTGCCGGCGGCGGCGGCCCGCCCCGACGGCTCGTTCGTGATCGTCTACTGACGGTCGCCGGGCCGCGCCGGCCCCGACCGCGGCGTATCAGACGGTGGCCGGCGGCTGACGGCCGGCGTACGCCTCCTGACGCGCGCCCCTCCCGCCGCGCGGGGTGGAAAGACGGGAGCGTCCGTGATACAACCATCGGGTCGTACGCCGTCAACCCCGGGCCGCGCCGGCGCGGAGGAGGAGCCAGCCATGCACGTGCAGTCGTACCGGCGGTGGGTCGTCGTCGCCGCGGTGGTCGGGGCGCTGATCGCGGCGCCGGGTCTCGCCGCGGCTTCCGGAGCCGAGGCCGGCTACCAGCCGACGTTCGCCAGGGACGTCGCGCCGATTCTGCAGCAGAAGTGCCAGGAGTGCCACCAGCCCGGCTCCATCGCGCCGATGTCCCTGCTGACCTACGGCGAGGTGCGGCCCTGGGCGCGGGCCATCAAGGACCGCGTGGTCTCGCTGGAGATGCCGCCCTGGCACATCGACCGGACCGTCGGCGTTCAGGCGTTCAAGAACGACCGGTCACTGAGCCGGGAGCAGATCGACACCATCGTGAAGTGGGTGGACGGCGGCGCCCCCCTGGGCGACCGCGCCGACCTGCCGCCCCCCGTCGAGTGGCCCGACCCCGAGGCGTGGCGCCTGTCGGACCGGTTCGGCGAGCCCGACCTCGTCGTGCCCTCGGCGCCCTACACCGTCCCCGCCGACGGCCAGGACAAGTGGTGGCGGCCCCTCGCCGAGACCGGCCTCACCGAGGAGCGCTGGGTGCGGGCCATCGAGATCAAGCCGTCGTCCCCCGGCGGCCGCAAGGTCGTGCATCACGCCATCGCGCGGCTCCTCCAGGAAGAGGACGGAGTGACGGGGCTGGCCAACAGCGTGAACTTCGACGACGACGTCGGCCCCGGCACGTTCATGGAGTGGGCGGTCGGCAAGGAGGGCGAGATCTTCCCCGACGACGCGGGGAAACTGATGCTGCCGGGAGCGCAGATCCAGTGGGACATCCACTATCACGCGATCGGTGAAGAGGTGGCCGACGATGTGGTCGAGCTGGGGGTCTACTTCCACGACGCGGGGCACACGCCGAAGTATCGGACCATCCTGCACGGCATGCGCGGGCACCAGGGCGGCATCGACGTTCCCCCCGGCCAGATCGGCATGAGCCAGGGCTTCACGATGCTCAAGGGGCCGGCCCGTCTCGAGAACTTCCAGCCGCACATGCACATGCGCGGCAAGGCGATGTCGATGGAGGCGGTGCTGCCCGACGGTTCGCGCCGCATGCTCAGCAACGTGAACAACTTCCGGTGGAACTGGCACGTCAACTACATCTACGAGGAAGACGCGGCTCCGCTGCTGCCCGGCGGCACGATGATCGTCGTCACCGCGTGGCACGACAACACGACCGGCAACCGCGAGAACCCGGACCCGCGCCAGTGGGTCGGCAACGGGTCGCGCACCGTGGACGAAATGGCCCACGCCTGGGTCGACGTCACGTATCTCGAGCAGGACGAGTACGAGCGGATGGCCGCCGAGCGCGAAGCGCAACCGGCGAACGACGACTGACGGGAGCGCCGGGCGGCCAAGTCCTGGCCGCCCGGGCGCTTTCGCCCTGGCGGACTTCTCGTCGGCTGTCCGGGATGCGCCATCGGGGACGGCCGCCGGGTCGGTGCTTCCGGAACGATCATCAAAACCCCGGCACCGCCGTGCGCAGCTCCGTCGGGTGCGCCGCCTGGATCGGCGACCCCGGCGGCGGCGCGTCGGTCCAGCTCGTCGGCACCGGCCGTCCCACCGCCGCAAACGCGGCCGCGAGGGCCGTCCGCAGCTCGAGGAGATGCGCGCGCCGGACCGGCGTCACGCCCGCCGTCAGGACCGGGTCCGTCCACGGGAACGGATCCAGCCCCGCCGCCGCCCGACGTCTGTCGACGTGGGCGCGCAACTCCGTGAAGTGCACGGCCCGGCCCGGCGTCTCCCCGGATCGGATCGGGTCGTCGGTCCAGATGCCGGACGCCGGGCGCCGACCCCCGCGAGGTGGCAGGATCTGCCGTCCTCCGCTCCCCTGCCGCCGGCAACGACTGCCGGCCCTTCGTCGGCGGATCGGGATGCGCCCGGCGGTACGGGGAACGCCCGGCGCTGGCACGCGCGATGCATGTCGGCGTGGCGGAGGACGACCATGCCCACACGCCATCGCCCCGGCGCCCCGGCGCGCCGGCACGCGCATCTCGTGCGCACCACCCTGACCATCGACGACGACGTGCTGGAGGCGGCGCGGTGCATCGCCGCCGACGAGCGCGTCAGCGTCGGCGAGGTCCTGTCGCGGCTCGCGCGCCGGGGCCTCTATCCGCGCCCCGACGAGCCGGCCTGGAACCGGCTCCCGGCGCCGATTCTCCGTCCGCCCGCGGTTCCGGGAGGCGGCGCCCTCTGCGGGCTCGACGAGCAGTAGTCGCCCGTGGTGGAACTCCCGCGTCGCACCGCGCCCGAAGGGCGCTGGCGAACGTCCGAAGGCGCCGGCGGACACAGAGCGTCCGGCGGCCAGAGAACGTCCGGCGGCCAGAGAGCGCCCGCCTGACAAGGCGTCAGAGGGCGCCCGGAGGCGCCGGCGGACACAGAGAGCGTCCGGGCGGGCCCGGGCCGCGCGTGGAGTATGCTGCGGTGATGCTCATGCGTCTGACGGCCTGGGTGGTCTTCGTCGTGCTTCAGGTCGCGTTCCTGCCGCTGATGGTGCTGGGGCTCCTCCTGGTCACGTACCGGCAGCTCGTCGTCAGCCGGCGCCTGGGCGGGTCGCAGACCGCGGTCGAGGTCATCAACGCGCGCTGGACCATGGACTGGTTCGGCATGCGGGCCGACCCGGCATCGGCGCGGCTTGTCCGCGTCCTGCCCAACACATCGGTCCTGGGGCTGCAACTGTTCCTGCTCCCGCTGTGGATCAAGCACAAGCTGAGCGGCGCCTGGTTCGGGTATCCGCGCCTGCCGCCGCCGGACGGGGCCGAGACGATGATGGACCTGGTGACCGCCCGGACGCTCTGCTTCGACCGGATTCTCGAGCGGGCGCTGTCCGGCGCCGAGCAGTTCGTGCTGCTGGGCGCCGGGTACGACACCCGGGCGTACGCCCCGCTCGCGCCGGACGGGGTGGCCTGCTTCGAGCTGGACCAGCCCGCCGTGCAGGCGTTGAAGCGGTCGAACCTGCGCGACGCGGGGATCGAGGCGCCGGGCGTCACCTTCGTCCCCGTGGACTTCGGCCGGGACGACGTGTTCGAGAAGCTGACCGGGGCCGGCTACGATCCCGCGCGGAAGACGGTGTTCCTCTGGGAAGGGGTGACGCTCTACCTGCGTGAAGACGACGTGCGGAAGACGTTGCGGGGCGTTCGCGAGCGCGCGGCGCCGGGCAGCGTGCTGGTCGCGGACCTCTACGCGGAGCGGATGGTGCGCCTCGGCCGCGGAACGCTGGTCGGGAAGACGCTCGACTACACGGGCGAGGAGTTCGGGTTCGGCATGTCCCTCGAGACGGACTGGGAGCGGACCGTGCGGCGATTTCTCGACAGCGAGGGCCTGATCCTGGGCGAGTCGCACTTCATGGGCAGCGCGCACGCCCGGGGGCCGTTCATGGTCGTGGCCGAGTGCGTCGTCCCGCCGCCCGACCCGGGTCCGACTCCCGGCGCGGGGCGCTCGCGCTGACAGCCGTGTGAAGGTCTCCGCTGCATTGCGAGCGGCGATGCCTCCCGCCTGACTGCGTTGTTCGTCGGTTGAACATGCCGATATGCGCTCTTCTCACGCCTTGTCAGGCGGGCGCTCCTTGTCCGCCGGACGTTCTCTGTCCGCCGGACGTTCTCTGTCCGCCGGACGTTCTCTGTCCGCCGGACGTTCTCTGTCCGCCGGACGTTCTCTGTCCGCCGGCGCCCTCGGCGTTCGCCGGCGCCCTTCGGGCGCGATGCGGCCGGGGCTTCCACCACGGGCCGCCAATCATCAGTACTCCAGCACCGCCGTGCGCAGCTCCGTCAGGTGCGCCGCCTGGATCGGCGACCCCGGCGGCGCGTCGGTCCAGCGCGGCGCCGGCCGTCCCACCGCCGCATACGCGGCCGCGAGGGCCGTCCGCAGCTCGAGGAGATGCGCGCGCCGGACCGGCGTCACGCCCGCCGTCAGGACCGGGTCCGTCCACGGGAACGGATCCAGCCCTGCCGTCGCCCGATGTCTGTCGACGTGGGCGCGCAACTCCGTGAAGTGCACGGCCCGGACCGGCGTCTCCCCGGACCGGATCGGGTCGTCGGTCCAGGCGCCGGCCGCCGAGACCGGCGGGGGCTGGTAGGTCGGGACGAAGCCCGGCGCGACCACCCTCCCCGTCAGATGGATCTCCTTGTGCGTGCCCGGCGTGCCGATCCGGATGATTCCGGACTCCCCGGCCACCCCCCAGTGCCCGAGGTAGACGTTGTTGTTTCCCGTCGGGTTCATGGCGCCGGCCGCGTCGCCGATCGCGATGTTGCGGGACCCTCGGATGTAGCGCAGCGCGGCGCGGCCGACCGCGATGTTGAAGGAACCGCCGCTGGTCTGCTGGGCCGTCGAGCCGACCGCGACGTTCGCGCGGCCGGAACCTGCGCGGGTCAGCGCGCGCCACCCGACGGCCGTGTTCGAACCCCCGCTCGTCGTGGCGATCAGCGCCTGGAAACCGAACGCAGTGTTGCGTATGCCGGTGGTAAGGTCACGGAGAGCATCCGTGCCGTAGCGGGTCGTGCCGACCGGGGAGGACGGGAGCGACGTCTCGGCCGCCGCATCCTCGGCCTCCGCCGCCGCGGGCGGATCCCCGAAATGCGCACCGCCGGGTCCCGGCAGGCCCCGGGGTCCCTCCGGTCCGCGCGACCCTTCCGGTCCGGCGGGGCCGACGGCGCCGAGCGTCAGGTAGAAGTCCGCCTGCGACCCGTCCGGCCAGCGGGCGATCAACCGGTACGTGCCCGGCCGGAGTTCCGGCAGCCAGGCCGCCGCGGTCGACTCGGTGGCCCAGCGGACGGGCAGCTCGTGGTTGCCGAGGAAGACCATCGGGAAACCGGCGCGGAAACCGACGCCGTTGAGCGTCAGGGTGGCGCTCTCGGCGTCGGCGAACGCCTCGGTGATGATCGGCGGCGGCGGGGTCTGCGCACCTGCCCCGGAGGCAGACGGTCCGATGCAGAGAGCGGCGGCGAGACCGCCCGAAAGAAGCTGGAGACCGCTGACGTTCCTCATGGTGAACGCTCCTGTCATCAACAGCCCGTGGTGGAACCCCGCGCCCCGCCGCCCCATCCGGGCTCGGGAGCCCTTCCGGCGCGGAGCGGCCGGCGCCCGGCGTTCACGGCCAGGCGCCGGCCAATGGCGGTCGGCGCGGAGCGGCCGCTCCCCCGGGGCGCCGGCCGCCCGATCGTCATTCGACGGTGACGGTGATGGTGGAGCACAACCCTTCGATGGTGCGGTGCTCGTCGTCGCCGACCTGGACGGCGAAGGTATGCTCGCCCGGCGGCATCAGGCTCTCGAAGGTGGACGAGCCGTCGCCGAAGTGCACCCACGGGTCCGACTGGGGAATGATCTCGCCGGCCGGGAGGCACTCGGTGTCGATGCCGATGTGGTAGTGGCCGGCCGCGAACCGGGGCTGGTCGACCTCTTCGGGGACCGGCAACAGGGAGAAGCCCTCGCTGCCGAACTCGAACGCGACCGGGCTCGACACCGTGGCCCCGTCGGCCGGCGACACGAAGAACACCCGCGGCGCCGCCTGCCCGGCCTGGCCGGCCATCGACCAGGCCGACGCCACCGCCGTCCCGGCCAGCACCGCCGCCCCGAACGCCTTCGTCTTCCGTTCCTTCATGTTCAACACGCCTGCTCCTTGGATGTCTGTTGGAACGACGAACCGCGGCCGGACGGCGGCGCGCGCACCCGGCGGGCCGGCGCCGACCGCGGATTACCGGTGCATCCTAGTGTTCCCGGCCGGGTTTCGCAACCCGGCTTTCCGCTGCCGGCGGCACGCGGCCGGCGCACGGAGAGCTTCCGCCCCACGTTCGTCGAGCCGGACCGCGAAGACGCCGTACGGTGCGACCGCCCGTGGTGAAACGCCCCATTGCATTTGCGAGCGGCGCGACCCCCGCCTCCCGGAGACGCCGGAACGCGTCGGCGCAGCTGCGGGGAGTGCCCAGCCGCAACGCGAAGCAGGCGCCCATCGCGACGTCGATCACGATCTGCGTCGCCGGCCAGAGGTGCAGTACGACGGCGTCCGATGCGTCCGTCGCCGGCTGAAGGGCGCCCGGCGCCGGCGGCAGGCGCTCGGCCGCCGCGCCAGACGGCGCTGGACCGTCCCGCTGCTCACGGCGCCGCCGGCGCGTCGACCGGATAGGGCGCGCCGAGCCGGTGGTCGGGGTGGGCGTCGAGATACGCGGCGATGCGGTCGCGGCGGGTCAGCGCCTCGGCGATGAACGACACCGCGTCGACCAGCCGTTCGTCGGGCTGCGCGCAGCTCAGCCGCAGGAAGCCGCCGCCGGCCGCCCCGAAGCACTCGCCCCCCAGACAGGCGACGCCGACCGCGTCGTCGGCCCCCTCGAGCAGATACATGGCCAGTCCGTGCGACGTCGTCTTCGCGCGGTTGCAGACCTCCGCCACCGACGGGAAGACGTAGAAGGCGCCGCCGGGCATGAGGCAGTTCACGCCGTCGATGGTGTTCAGGCCCGAAACCAGCAGCTCGACCTTGCGGTGGAAATCGCGCATCCGCTCGTCGCGGTACTGTCGCCCGCGCTCCAGGGCGGCCGCTCCCGCCACCTGCGTGAACGGCGGCACGCACGACAGCGCCACGTTGGTCAGGAGCTCCAGGACCCCTATCGTGGCCGGGCTCGACACCGCGTATCCGAGGCGCCACCCGCTCATGCAGAACGACTTGCTGAACGTGTAGGCGGCGACCGTCTGGTCGAGCATGCCCGGCTGCGCCAGCAGCGACCGATGCCGGCCTTCCCACACCATGCCGTCGTAGGGTTCGTCGGCGAACACCGCGACGTCGCGGCCCCGGACGAGGTCGGCCAGGTCCCGGAGGTCGTCCTCGGTCGCGACACCCCCGGTGGGATTGTGCGGACTGTTCAGGAAGATGGCCCTGGGCCGGGGGTCCTCTGCGAGAAAGCGGCGCACGTCGTCGAGGTCGGGCCGGAACGCGCGCGACGCCCGCAGGTTCGACACCACCATCCGGGCGTCGCGCCGCTGGACGTTCGCCGCGTAGGTGGGGAAGTACGGGCTGAACACGAGCACCCCGTCGTCCCGCTCGAGGAAGGCGTCGCAGAACAACTGCTCGAACGTCTTCGCGCCGGGCCCCGCGATCACGTGGTCGGCGGTCACCGACAAGCCGTGCTCTTCGTTGACGTAGGCGGCGGCGGCGGCGCGAAATTCCGGCAACCCTCCCGACGGGCCGTAGGCCGTGCGGCCGGCGCGAATCGCCTCGACACCGGCGTCGACGGCGGCGTCCGGCGACGGGTACGGGCTGTCGCCGATCTCCAGCTCGATGACGTCCTTCCCCGCGGCGCAGAGCCGGCGGGCGGCGACGAGCACCGTGAAGGCGCCTTCGGGCTGCACCGTGGAAGCGAATCGCGAAAGGGACGGCGGCATGTCGACTCGATCTCCTTTGCCTTAACCGGATCCTGTGATGGTGACGGCCGCCCGGCCGCTTCTCCCGTAGTGTCGCACACTCGGCGCGGCGCCGTCTCCCGCCGTTTGCCCCGGCGACCCGCGGCCGGGTGGCGCGTCGGATTTGCGAGACGAGTGCTCGCCGGGCGCTCGGGGTTGTCGATTACGGTGTCGTTCCCGGCTTCCAGGCCCCCCGAACGGGTACGGGCCGCGAGAACCAGCCGCGCCGAATGCCCCGGCGGCGGCGTCTCACTGACGTGCGCCCCCTCGCGGCCCCGGAATGACACGATGGCTCTCCTGTTGTATTATTGGCGGGGCAGGGTGACAGGTTACGATGGTTTCGACAATCGACGTAAAGTGCTATGATGGACCATGCAAGCCGCGGAGCCGGGCAGGCTGAACCGGCTGGAAGACCGGCGGGGAGGCTCGCGGACAAGCGCCGCTTCGTCCTGCTCATGGTGACGGCGGCCATGGCGTCTTTCGCCTGCGGCCCGCAGCCGCCCCCCTCCCCCCCCCCTCCCGCGGACGAGGAAAATGCCCTTGCCCCGGAGACTCCGCCGGACACGGTGAACGCGATCGTGGACGACGGAACGTTCAAGGAGTTCGTGGACGGAGAAGTCTGGCGGCGTGTGAACGCGCGCGAGAGAAACGAGAGAGGGAGATTGCCGGATTCGCCGCTGTCCGGAAGCACGATTGCGAGCCGCATCGAGTTCCTCGACGGCGGTTCGCTCCACGAGCCGGTGCTCTGGTACGGCGGCCACTTCCAGTTCATGGACGTCTGCCCGGAATGGGGATGCCTGGCCGTGCAGTTCGGGACGGACGGCGAAGTCGCGCACGCCTGGCCGCTGCGGCCCGACGCTCTGGAGCAGGCGGCGCACGACGCCGCGACCGACGAGTTCCCCCACGAGCTCGACCCGGGCTTCTCTTTCGCTCGGGACGTCACGTCGTTCGGGATTTCGCGGTACCCGAACGGCGACTTGCTGGTGACGTTCATCCGGTATTCGGGCGTGGCCAGGATCGACGGCGCCGGGTATCCGGTCTGGTTTCGTCGAGACTACAGTCACCACTGGTCGCACCTGGATGACGACGGTTCGGCCCTGGTTGTCGGGGGCATGACGATCAACGAGCCCGTATCCATTCCCGTGGATGTGGACAGCACTTTCTCGGTCGGCTGCACTGGGAGAAGATCCTGGCTGGATTCCGTGAACGTCATCGACGGGGACGGACGTCTCCTCGACAGCATCGATTTGATTGGCGCCATCGTGGACTCGCCGTTCGCGCATGTCCTGCTCGACGGTACCCGCCCGAATGCGCCGTGGACTCGAGCCCCCTGCGACCCGGTCCACTCGAACTACGTCCACCGCATCGCCGCCGACGCGCCGGACCTGTGGGGCATGTCGCCCGGCGACCTCGTGGTGTCCCTGCGCGAGTTGAGCGCGTTCGCGATTCTCGACGCCGGGTCTGGACGCGTGAAGCGGCTGGTGCGGGGCAGCTTCCGCTGGCAGCACAGCGTCCACCACTGGGAGGGTTCGCGGTTCCTGCTGTTCGACAATCACGGCAGTGACGGCGTGTACGGCCCGTCGAGGCTGCTGATGGTGGACCTCGCGGACGGCCGCGAGACGACGATCTTTCCCAACGACGGCACCCCGGAGGCGTTGCGGGGTCTCTTCTCGCGCCGCATGGGCAAGATAAGCATTTCTCCGGACCGTCGTCGTGCGCTGGTCGTTTTCTCCTTGGCCGGCGTCGCCGTGGAAGTGCGTTTGTCGGACGGCGCCGCTCTGAAGGTCTTCCGTTCTCTGCACGACGTGTCGGGTCTCGAACAGTTTCCCGAAGAACGCGCGACCCGGCCCGGCGTATTCATGATGACGGGCCTCGACTATATTGACAGGCCGTGGTGAAAACGCCCCGCTGCGCGGCTGTGCGTGTCGCGATCGCCGCCCTTCAGTCCGACTCCGGACGAATCTCTCCTTCCCAAGGGTGGTGGAAGCCGCCCCCCGCGGCCACGTACTGACCGGTCCTGATCGCCGCGATGCCGTATTCCGGGAGATGGACTTCCACCAGACAGGTCCCGCCGATTCTCATGCTGTGGCCAGCACCGAACTCGTCGAACCGGAAGTCGAGGTTGTCGAAACCGTGCCAACGACGCGGGCCGGGGAGGTCGCCTCGCGGCGCTGGTCGACGAACTGGAACGGAGCGGTGAAGTCGGCCGTCGCGAACAGGAAGACCGTTCCGATCCCGATGATCCCCAGCAGCCCGTGGTGGAACCCCCGCGTCGCACCGAGAGCGGCGATGCGCCCGCCTGACAAGGCGTGAGAAGGGCGCATATTGGGTATATTCAACCGCCGAACAACGCAGTCAGGCGGGATGCAGCGCCGCTCGAATGCAGCGGGGCGTTTCACCACGGGCTGCCAGGCTCGGGATTCGGGACCCGCGGGCGCAACCCCGGCCCGACGGATCGGCGCACGAACCAGACGGCGACGCAGCATCTCGCGGGAACGGCGAGCGCCTCCATCAGATACGCCGGAACGAAATACCAACCGCGGCCAGGCCCGCTCCGCGGCCCCCTGGCCGACGGTTGCGCTCATCGACGGTTCCCTTCAGGCTCCGGCGCCGCTCTTCGGTCCGCCCCGGGGCGGGTCTCCAGGCGGATCTCCCCTTCCCAGATATGGTGGAAGCCGTTCTCCACCGCCACGTACTGCCCGGTTCGGATCGCCGCGACGCCGTATTCCGGGAGAGGGACCTCCGCCGCGCAGACCCCATCGAACCTCGATCCGTGATCGTAGAACCGGAAGTCGAGGTTGTCGAAACCGTGCCGACGACGCGGGCCGGGGAGGTCGCCCGGATCGATCGGGTCCACGTGCAGGAAGAACCGCGCGCGGACGTCTTCCGGTGCGCAAGGCTCCTTCGCATAGACCAGACGGTTCCCGGTGAGGGACACGTCGAAATCGGACTCGATCGCCGGCCGGCGTTCTCCGGGCCGGTCCGCCAGATACTCGCTCGCCGTCCACCCCACCGACGCCGCCCGCACTGGAGGAAGGGCGCCGTGCGGCAGCATGACGGCGCCGGTGCAGAATCCGATCGATGTTTTCGACCAGAACGTGCGCACCGGTTCGTCCTGGCCGGTCCAGGTCCATTCCGCCCGCGCGTCCGTGCAGTCCCGGACGAACGCCTGCGCCATCCGTCCGTCGACCAGGAGCCCGACGCCGTCCGCCTGGCGCTCGAGGTGAGGCTCCATCCTTTCCCAGAACCACGCGGAACGATCGACTCTGCTCCACGACGCCCTGCGCCACTCGGGCGGCCATGTCTTGAATCGTCGTCCCGATCCAGCAGACGGCGGACCCTCCAGAAGCATGGAGGGTCGTTGGAAGTCAGGCGGCTGCATATTGGCGTAGTGGGTAATCCCGCGATGCTGAAGAAACGCGGCCCCGGTCCCCGCCCGCCGTGCGCGCAGGTAGTCCCAGGAATTGGCCAGGCTGTCCAGGTTCATCACCGGAAAGCGCGAGAAGTACCCGACGGCGCCGCTGTCCCAGGACCCGACCACGCTGCCCTCGGGCAGCAGGCGGTTCATGGCCATCGTACCCATATAGTTTGTAATCCTCGATCCCAGGAGAGTTGATTCTCTTCTCGAGTCGACGAACCGGAACGGGGCGGTGAAGTCGGCCGTTGAGAGCAGGAAGACCGCTCCGATCCCGACGATCCCCAGGCTCGGAATCCGGGACCCGCGGCGCAGCCCGACGAAACGGCGCACGAACCAGATGGCGACGCAGCATCTTACGGGAACGACGAGCGCCTCCATCAGATATGCCGGAACGAAATACCAGCTATATTCCCCCCACCTGGGATGCACCGTGAGCACGCTCTGTGCGAACTTGGCCAGATGGCCCGCCGCCAGGCCGAACACGCCCACCAGAAAGGCCAGCAGCAGCCAGTCGTCCCGGCCGCGGGAGCGGCGCGAGAACCACCAGACGAGCGCCGCGTAGACGCAGACCTCCAGCGCGATCAGGAGTTCATCGTCGAAGAAACCCGATCGCAGGAAGGCATCGACGTTCTCCGTCAGGCTGTATCCGCCTCCCCGTTCCCAACCGCGTTGCGACATCAACTGCTTGGCCGCTCCGCTCACCGGCACGGGGCCGCCGAAGACGACGGCGTTCCAGGCGAAGTACGCCAGGATGCCGGCGACGGCGCCGGACAACGGCGCCGCCGCGTTCAGCGCGAGCGCCGGGCGACCCCATCCCCTCCATCCGCCCGGCTGCCGGGGAACGCGCGGGGAAAGTTCCTCGACGGAAGCCTCTCCGGCCGGAGCGGAAGGAAACCCGCCCGACCACTCGACGAGGCACAGCGCCGCCGCCGCCGCCACCGAAATGGCCGCGTACTCCAGGCGCACCCACGGCAGGGTGAAGGCCACCGCCGCCAGCGGCCAACGCCACCGCGCCGGGTCCCGCGCGAAGAGACAGACGGCGAGCAGGAACAGCCCCAGCAGGAACAGCCCCGCGGCCGCCTCCAGCCCCAGGAACAGGGCCGGATTCCCGTAGAGCGCCGGCAGCGCCGCGAACAGGAGGATCCACGGCAGCCGCGCCGCCCGCGCCGCCCCGGCGACCAGCGCTACGCCCCCCGCGACCAGCATGACCTCGAACGCCTTGATCGTGAACAGCGCCTCCGTCTTGTCGAAAAACCAGTAGAAGGGCGTGATCAGCAGCAGCCAGAGCGGGTGGTAGCCGTTGGTCCGCGTGATGCCGCCGTCGAAGGTCGAGAACTCGCCCCCGGCCAGGTGGTACGCAATCTGGAAGTAGTAGAACGCATCGTCGCGATTGACGTCGCGGATCAGGTTGACGAGGTCGAAGCGGTCGAGCAGGTGCCAGGCGAACGCCGCCCCGTAGGCCAGGAGGCCGGCGATGAACAGGGCGAACGGCGCGTGGCGCAACCGCGCGGACCCGACGCGCCCAGGCCAGCTCCGCGGCCCCTCTGAACGACGGGTTGCGCTCATCGACGGTTCCCTTCAGGCTCCGGCGCCGCTCTTCGGTCCGCCCCGGGGCGGGTCTCCAGGCGGATCTCCCCTTCCCAGATATGGTGGAAGCCGTCCTCCACCGCCACGTACTGCCCGGTTCGGATCGCCGCGACGCCGTATTCCGGGAGAGGGACCTCCGCCGCGCAGACCCCATCGGACCTCGATCCGTGATCGTAGAACCGGAAGTCGAGGTTGTCGAAACCGTGCCGACGACGCGGGCCGGGGAGGTCGCCCGGATCGATCGGGTCCACGTGCAGGAAGAACCGCGCGCGGACGTCTTCCGGTGCGCAAGGCTCCTTCGCGTAGACCAGACGGTTCCCGGTGAGGTACACGTCGAAATCGGCCTCGATCGCCGGCCGGCGTTCTCCGGGCCGGTCCGCCAGATACTCGCTCGCCGTCCACCCCACCGACGCCGCCCGCACTGGAGGAAGGGCGCCGTGCGGCAGCATGACGGCGCCGGTGCAGAATCCGATCGACGTTTTCGACCAGAACGTGCGCACCGGTTCGTCCTGGCCGGTCCAGGTCCATTCCGCCCGCGCGTCCGTGCAGTCCCGGACGAACGCCTGCGCCATCCGTCCGTCGACCAGGAGCCCGACGCCGTCCGCCTGGCGTTCGAGGTGAGGCTCCATCCTTTCCCAGAACCACGCGGAACGATCGACTCTGCTCCACGACGCCCTGCGCCACTCGGGCGGCCATATCTTGAATCGTCGTTCCGATCCAGCATACGGCGGACCCTCCAGAAGCATGGAGGGTCGTTGGAAGTCAGGCGGCCGCATATTGGCGTAGTGGGTAATCCCGCGACGCTGAAGAAACGCGGCCCCGGTCCCCGCCCGCCGTGCGCGCAGGTAGTCCCAGGAATTGGCCAGGCCGTCCAGGTTCATCACCGGAAAGCGCGAGAAGTACCCGACGATGCCGCTGTCCCAGGACCCGACCACGCTGCCCTCGGGCAGCAGGCGGTTCATGGCCATCGTACCCATATATTTTGTATTCCTCGCTCCCATATAGTTTGTAATCCTCGATCCCAGGAGAGTTGATTCTCTTCTCGAGTCGACGAACCGGAACGGGGCGGTGAAGTCGGCCGTTGAGAGCAGGAAGACCGCTCCGATCCCGACGATCCCAAGCTCGGAATCCGGGACCCGCGGCGCAGCCCGACGAAAACGGCGCACGAACCAGATGGCGACGCAGCATCTTACGGGAACGACGAGCGCCTCCATCAGATATGCCGGAACGAAATACCAGCTATATTCCCCCCACGTGGGATGCACCGTGAGCACGCTCTGTGCGAACTTGGCCAGATGGCCCGCCGCCAGGCCGAACACGCCCACCAGAAAGGCCAGCAGCAGCCAGTCGTCCCGGCCGCGGGAGCGGCGCGAGAACCACCAGACGAGCGCCGCGTAGACGCAGACCTCCAGCGCGATCAGCAGTTCATCGTCGAAGAAACCCGATCGCAGGAAGGCATCGACGTTCTCCGTCAGGCTGTATCCGCCTGTCCGCTCCCAATAGCGTTGCGACATCAACTGCCTGGTCGCTCCGCTCACCGGCACGGGGTCGCCGAAGACGACGGCGTTCCAGGCGAAGTACGCCAGGATGCCGGCGACGGCGCCGGACAACGGCGCCGCCGCGTTCAGCGAGCGCCGGGCGAACCCATCCCCTCCATCCGCCCGGCTGCCGGGGAGCGCGCGGGGAAAGTTCCTCACCATGAAGCCCCCCCGGAACCATGAAGCCCCCCCCCCCCCCCCCCCGGAAGGCGGAAGCCGGTCCGACCACTCGACGAACCAGAGCGCCGCCGTCGCCGCCACCGACACGGCCGCGTACTCCAGGCGCACCCACGGCAGGGTGAAGGCCACGGCCGCCAGCGGCCAACGCCAACGCGCCGGGTCCCGCGCGAAGAGACAGACGGCCAGCATGAACAGACCCAGCATGAACAGACCCGCCGCCGCCTCCATCCCCCGGAACAGGGCCGGATTCCCGTAGAGCGTCGGCAGCGCCGCGAACAGGAGGATCCACGGCAGCCGCGCCACCCGCGCCGCGCCCGCCACCAGCGCCACGCCCCCCGCGACCAGCATGACCTCGAACGCCTTGATCGCGAACAGGGCCTCCGTCTTGTCGAAAAACCAGTAGAAAGGCGTGATCAGCAGCAGCCAGAGCGGGTGGTAGCCGTTGGTCCGCGTGAGGCCGCCGTCGAAGGTCGAGAACTCGCCCCCGGCCAGGTGGTACGCAATCTGGAAGTAGTAGAACGCATCGTCGCGATTGACGTCGCGGATCAGGTTGAGGAGGTCGAAGCGGTCGAGCAGGTGCCAGGCGAACGCCGCCCCGTAGGCCAGGAGGCCGGCGACGAACAGGGCGAACGGCGCGTGGCGCAACCGCGCGGACCCGAACGCGGCACGAGCCGCCGCGGCCAGGCGCCGGGCGGCCGCGGCCAGGCCCGCTCCGCGGCCCCCTGGACGACGGGTTGCGCTCATCGACGGTTCCCTTCAGGCTCCGGCGCCGCTCTTCGGTCCGCCCCGGGGCGGGTCTCCAGGCGGATCTCCCCTTCCCAGATATGGTGGAAGCCGTTCTCCACCGCCACGTACTGCCCGGTTCGGATCGCCGCGACGCCGTATTCCGGGAGAGGGACCTCCGCCGCGCAGACCCCATCGAACCTCGATCCGTGATCGTAGAACCGGAAGTCGAGGTTGTCGAAACCGTGCCGACGACGCGGGCCGGGGAGGTCGCCCGGATCGATCGGGTCCACGTGCAGGAAGAACCGCGCGCGGACGTCTTCCGGTGCGCAAGGCTCCTTCGCGTAGACCAGACGGTTCCCGGTGAGGTACACGTCGAAATCGGACTCGATCGCCGGCCGGCGTTCTCCGGGCCGGTCCGCCAGATACTCGCTCGCCGTCCACCCCACCGACGCCGCCCGCACTGGAGGAAGGGCGCCGTGCGGCAGCATGACGGCGCCGGTGCAGAATCCGATCGACGTTTTCGACCAGAACGTGCGCACCGGTTCGTCCTGGCCGGTCCAGGTCCATTCCGCCCGTGCGTCCGTGCAGTCCCGGACGAACGCCTGCGCCATCCGTCCGTCGACCAGGAGCCCGACGCCGTCCGCCTGGCGCTCGAGGTGAGGCTCCATCCTTTCCCAGAACCACGCGGAACGATCGACTCTGCTCCACGACGCCCTGCGCCACTCGGGCGGCCATATCTTGAATCGTCGTCCCGATCCAGCATACGGCGGACTCTCCAGAAGCATGGAGGGTCGTTGGGATTCAGGCGCCCGCATATTGGCGTAGTGGGTAATCCCGCGACGCTGAAGAAACGCGGCCCCGGTCCCCGCCCGCCGTGCGCGCAGGTAGTCCCAGGAATTGGCCAGGCCGTCCAGGTTCATCACCGGAAAGCGCGAGAAGTACCCGACGATGCCGCTGTCCCAGGACCCGACCACGCTGCCCTCGGGCAGCAGGCGGTTCATGGCCATCGTACCCATATAGCTCACAATTGATCGACGGCTGGGACGGCCTGCCGTGGATGGGCGATTCATGGCCATCGTACCCATATAGTTTGTAATCCTCGATCTCAGGAGAGTTGATCCTCTTCTCGAGTCGACGAACCGGAACGGGGCGGTGAAGTCGGCCGTTGAGAGCAGGAAGACCGCTCCGATCCCGACGATCCCCAGGCTCGGAATCCGGGACCCGCGGCGCAGCCCGACGAAACGGCGCACGAACCAGATGGCGACGCAGCATCTTGCGGGAACGACGAGCGCCTCCATCAGATATGCCGGAACGAAATACCAGCTATATTCCCCCCACCTGGGATGCACCGTGAGCACGCCCTGTGCGAACTTGGCCAGATGGCCCGCCGCCAGGCCGAACACCCCCACCAGAAAGGCCAGCAGCAGCCAGTCGTCCCGGCCGCGGGAGCGGCGCGAGAACCACCAGACGAGCGCCGCGTAGACGCAGACCTCCAGCGCGATCAGCAGTTCATCGTCGAAGAAACCCGATCGCAGGAAGGCATCGACGTTCTCCGTCAGGCTGTATCCGCCTGTCCGCTCCCAATAGCGTTGCGATAGAAAGCGCTTGGCCGCTGCGCTCACCGGCACGGGGCCGCCGAAGACGACGGCGTTCCAGGCGAAGTACGCCAGGATGCCGGCGACGGCGCCGGACAACGGCGCCGCCGCGTTCAGCGCGAGCGCCGGGCGACCCCATCCTCTCCATCCGCCCGGCTGCCGGGGAGCACGCGGGGAAAGTCCCTCGACGGAAGCCTCTCCGGCTGGAGCGGAAGGAAACCCGCCCGACCACTCGACGAGGCACAGCGCCGCCGCCGCGGCCACCGACACGGCCGCGTACTCCAGCCGCACCCAGGGCAGGGCGAAGGCCACCGCCGCCAGCGGCCACCGCCACCGCGCCGCGTCCCGCGCGAAGAGACAGACGGCGAGCAGGAACAGACCCAGCATGAACAGACCCGCCGCCGCCTCCAGCCCCAGGAACAGGGCCGGATTCCCGTAGAGCGCCGGCAGCGCCGCGAACAGGAGGACCCACGGCAGGCGCGCCACCCGGGCCGCGCCCGCGGCCAGGGCCACGCCCCCGGCGACCAGCATGATCTCGAACGCCTTGATCGCGAACAGGGCCTCCGTCTTGTCGAAAAACCAGTAGAAGGGCGTGATCAGCAGCAGCCAGAGCGGGTGATAGCCGTTGGTCCGCGTGATGCCGCCGTCGAAGGTCGAGAACTCGCCCCCGGCCAGGTGGTACGCAATCTGGAAGTAGTAGAACGAATCGTCCCGATTGACGTCGCGGATCAGGTTGAGGAGGTCGAAGCGGTCGAGCAGGTGCCAGGCGAACGCCGCCCCGTAGGCCAGGAGGCCGGCGATGAACAGGGCGAACGGCGCGTGGCGCAACCGCGCGGACCCGACGCGCCCAGGCCAGCTCCGCGGCCCCTCTGAACGACGGGTTGCGCTCATCGACGGTTCCCTTCAGGCTCCGGCGCCGCTCTTCGGTCCGCCCCGGGGCGGGTCTCCAGGCGGATCTCCCCTTCCCAGATATGGTGGAAGCCGTCCTCCACCGCCACGTACTGCCCGGTTCGGATCGCCGCGACGCTGTATTCCGGGAGAGGGACCTCCGCCGCGCAGACCCCATCGAACCTCGATCCGTGATCGTAGAACCGGAAGTCGAGGTTGTCGAAACCGTGCCGACGACGCGGGCCGGAGAGGTCGCCCGGATCGATCAGGTCCACGTGCAGGAAGAACCGCGCGCGGACGTCTTCCGGTGCGCAAGGCTCCTTCGCGTAGACCAGACGGTTCCCGGTGAGGTACACGTCGAAATCGGCCTCGATCGCCGGCCGGCGTTCTCCGGGCCGGTCCGCCAGATACTCGCTCACCGTCCACCCCACCGACGCCGGAAGGGCGCGTCGAAATCGGCCTCGATCGCCGGCCGGCGTTCTCCGGGCCGGTCCGCCAGATACTCGCTCACCGTCCACCCCACCGACGCCGGAAGGGCGCCGTGCGGCAGCATGACGGCGCCGGTGCAGAATCCGATCGACGTTTGCGACCAGAACGTGCGCACCGGTTCGTCCTGGCCGGTCCAGGTCCATTCCGCCCGCGTGTCCGTGCAGTCCCGGACGAACGCCTGCGCCATCCGTCCGTCGACCAGGAGCCCGACGCCGTCCGCCTGGCGCTCGAGGTGAGGCTCCATCCTTTCCCAGAACCACGCGGAACGATCGACTCTGCTCCACGACGCCCTGCGCCACTCGGGCGGCCATATCTTGAATCGTCGTTCCGATCCAGCATACGGCGGACCCTCCAGAAGCATGGAGGGTCGTTGGAAGTCAGGCCGCCGCATATTGGCGTAGTGGGTAATCCCGCGGCGCTGAAGAAACGCGGCCCCGGTCCCCGCCCGCCGTGCGCGCAGGTGGTCCCAGGAATTGGCCAGGCCGTCCAGGTTCATCACCGGAAAGCGCGAGAAGTACCCGACGATGCCGCTGTCCCAGGACCCGACCACGCTGCCCTCGGGCAGCAGGCGGTTCATGGCCATCGTACCCATATAGTTTGTATTCCTCGATCCCAGGAGAGTTGATTCTCTTCTCGAGTCGACGAACCGGAACGGGGCGGTGAAGTCGGCCGTTGAGAGCAGGAAGACCGCTCCGATCCCGACGATCCCCAGGCTCGGAATCCTCGACACGCGGCGCAGCCCCGGCCCGAGGAAACGGCGCACGAACCAGATGGCGACGCAGCATCTTGCGGGAACGACGAGCGCCTCCATCAGATATGCCGGAACGAAATACCAGCTATATTCCCCCCACCTGGGATGCACCGTGAGCACGCTCTGTGCGAACTTGGCCAGATGGCCCGCCGCCAGGCCGAACACCCCCACCAGAAAGGCCAGCAGCAGCCAGTCGTCCCGGCCGCGGGAGCGGCGCGAGAACCACCAGACGAGCGCCGCGTAGACGCAGACCTCCAGCGCGATCAGCAGTTCATCGTCGAAGAAACCCGATCGCAGGAAGGCATCGACGTTCTCCGTCAGGCTGTATCCGCCTCGCAATTCCCAACGGACTTGCGACTTCAACTGCTTGGCCGCTCCGCTCACCGGCACGAGGCCGCCGAAGACGACGGCGTTCCAGGCGAAGTACGCCAGGATGCCGGCGACGGCGCCGGACAACGGCGCCGCCGCGTTCAGCGCGAGCGCCGGGCGACCCCATCCCCTCCATCCGCCCGGCTGCCGGGGAACGCGCGGGGAAAGTTCCTCGACGGAAGCCTCTCCGGCTGGAGCGGAAGGAAACCCGCCCGACCACTCGACGAGGCACAGCGCCGCCGCCGCCGCCACCGAAATGGCCACGTACTCCAGGCGCACCCAGGGCAGCGCGAAGGCCGCCGCCGCCAGCGGCCAACGCCACCGCGCCGGGTCCCGCGCGAAGAGACAGACGGCCAGCAGGAACAGCCCCAGCATGAACAGACCCGCCGCCGCCTCCATTCCCACGAACAGGCCCGGGTTCTGGTAGAGCGCCGGCAGCGCCGCGAACAGGAGGATCCACGGCAGCCGCGCCACCCGCGCCGCCCCGGCGACCAGGGCCACGCCCCCCGCGACGAGCATGACCTCGAACGCCTTGATCGCGAACAGCGCCTCCGTCTTGTCGAAAAACCAGTAGAAGGGCGTGATCAGCAGCAGCCAGAGCGGGTGGTAGCCGTTGGTCCGCGTGAGGCCGCCGTCGAAGGTCGAGAAATTGCCCTCGCTCAGGTACCAGGCAATCTGGAAGTAGTAGAACGAATCGTCGTAATTGACGTCGCGGATCAGGTTGACGAGGTCGAAGCGGTCGAGCAGGTGCCAGGCGAACGCCGCCCCGTAGGCCAGGAGGCCGGCGATGAACAGGGCGAACGGCGCGTGGCGCAACCGCGCGGACCCGACGCGCCCAGGCCAGCTCCGCGGCCCCTCTGAACGACGGGTTGCGCTCATCGACGGTTCCCTTCAGACTCCGGCGCCGCTCTTCGGTCCGCCCCGGGGCGGGTCTCCAGGCGGATCTCCCCTTCCCAGATATGGTGGAAGCCGTCCTCCACCGCCACGTACTGCCCGGTTCGGATCGCCGCGACGCCGTATTCCGGGAGAGGGACCTCCGCCGCGCAGACCCCATCGAACCTCGATCCGTGATCGTAGAACCGGAAGTCGAGGTTGTCGAAACCGTGCCGACGACGCGGGCCGGGGAGGTCGCCCGGATCGATCGGGTCCACGTGCAGGAAGAACCGCGCGCGGACGTCTTCCGGTGCGCAAGGCTCCTTCGCGTAGACCAGACGGTTCCCGGTGAGGGACACGTCGAAATCGGACTCGATCGCCGGCCGGCGTTCTCCGGGCCGGTCCGCCAGATACTCGCTCGCCGTCCACCCCACCGACGCCGCCCGCACTGGAGGAAGGGCGCCGTGCGGCAGCATGACGGCGCCGGTGCAGAATCCGATCGACGTTTTCGACCAGAACGTGCGCACCGGTTCGTCCTGGCCGGTCCAGGTCCATTCCGCCCGCGCGTCCGTGCAGTCCCGGACGAACGCCTGCGCCATCCGTCCGTCGACCAGGAGCCCGACGCCGTCCGCCTGGCGCTCGAGGTGAGGCTCCATCCTTTCCCAGAACCACGCGGAACGATCGACTCTGCTCCACGACGCCTTGCGCCACTCGGGCGGCCATATCTTGAATCGTCGTCCCGATCCAGCAGACGGCGGACCCTCCAGAAGCATGGAGGGTCGTTGGAATTCAGGCCGCCGCAAATTGGCGTTGTGGGTAATCCCGCGGCGCTGAAGAAACGCGGCCCCGGTCCCCGCCCGCCGTGCGCGCAGGTGGTCCCAGGAATTGGCCAGACCGTCCAGGTTCATCACCGGAAAGCGCGAGAAGTACCCGACGATGCCGCTGTCCCAGGACCCGACCACGCTGCCCTCGGGCAGCAGGCGGTTCATGACCATCGTACCCATGTGGGCAGCAGTGTTCTGTCTCCGGAAAGTTGCTTCTCTTCTCGATTCGACGAATCGGAACGGGGCGGTGAAGTCGGCCGTTGCGAACAGGAAGACCGCTCCGATCCCGACGATCCCCAGGCTCGGAATCCGGGAACCGCGGCGCAGTCCCGGCCCGACGAAACGGCGCACGAACCAGATGGCGATGCAGCATCTCGCGGGAACGGCGAGCGCTCCCATCAGATACGCCGGGACGAAATACCAGCCATATGTTCCCTGCGGGACGTTTACGGTCAGAACGCTCTGTGCGAACTTGGCCAGATGGCCCGCCGCCAGGCCGAACACCCCCACCAGAAAGGCCAGCAGCAGCCAGTCGTCCCGGTCGCGGGAGCGGCGCGAGAACCACCAGACGAGCGCCGCGTAGACGCAGACCTCCAGCGCGATCAGGAGTTCATCGTCGAAGAAACGCGTTCGCAGGAAGGCATCGACGTTGTCCGTCAGGCTGTATCCGCCTCCCCGTTCCCAACCGCGTTGCGACATCAACTGCTTGACCGCTGCGCTCACCGGCACGGGGCCGCCGAAGACGGCCGCGTTCCAGGTGAAATACGCCAGGATGCCGGCGACGGCGCCGGACAACGGCGCCGCCGCGTTCAGCGCGAGCGCCGGGCGAACCCATCCCCTCCATCCGCCCGGCTGCCGGGGAGCGCGCGGGGAAGGTCCCTCGACGGAAGCCTCTCCGGCCGGAGCGGAAGGAAACCCGCCCGACCACTCGACGAGGCACAGCGCCGCCGTCGCGGCCACCGACACGGCCACGTACTCCAGGCGCACCCAGGGCAGCGCGAAGGCCGCCGCCGCCAGCGGCCAACGCCACCGCGCCGGGTCCCGCGCGAAGAGACAGACGGCCAGCAGGAACAGCCCCAGCATGAACAGACCCGCCGCCGCCTCCATTCCCACGAACAGGCCCGGGTTCTGGTAGAGCGCCGGCAGCGCGGCGAACAGGAGGACCCACGGCAGGCGCGCCACCCGCGCCGCCCCGGCGACCAGGGCCACGCCCCCCGCGACGAGCATGACCTCGAACGCCTTGATCGCGAACAGGGCCTCCGTCTTGTCGAAAAACCAGTAGAAGGGCGTGACCAGCAGCAGCCAGAGCGGGTGGTAGCCGTTGGTCCGCGTGAGGCCGCCGTCGAAGGTCGAGAACCGACCCTCGGTCAAGTACCAGGCAATCTGGAAATAGTAGAACGCGTCGTCGGAACTGACGTCGCGGATCAGGTTGACGAGGTCGAAGCGGTCGAGCAGGTGCCAGGCGAACGCCGCCCCGTAGGCCAGGATGCCGGCGACGAACAGGGCGAACGGCGCGTGGCGCAACCGCGCGGACCCGAACGCGGCACGAGCCGCCGCGGCCAGGCGCCGGATGGCCGCGGCCAGGCCCGCTCCGCGGCCCCCTGGACGACGGGTTGCGCTCATCGACGGTTCCCTTCAGACTCCGGCGCCGCTCTTCGGTCCGCCCCGGGGCGGGTCTCCAGGCGGATCTCCCCCTCCCAGATATGGTGGAAGCCGTCCTCCGCCGCCACGTACTGCCCGGTCCGGATCGCCGCGACGCCGTATTCCGGGAGAGGGACCTCCGCCGCGCAGACCCCGCCGATCATCGAGCCGCGATCGTCGAACCGGAAGTCGAGGTTGTCGAAACCGTGACGCCGGCGCGAGCCGGGTAGGGCGTCCGGAGCAGCCGGGTCCACGTGCAGGAAGAACCGCGCGCGGACGTCTTCGGGTTCGCACGGCTCCTTCGTGTAGACCAGACGGTTTTCGACGACGTACACGTCGAAGTCGGAGTGTATCGCCGGCCGGCGTCCTCCGACCCGGTCCGCCAGATACTCGCCCGGCGTCATTACCGCCGCCCGCACGGGAGGCAGGGCGTCGTGCGGCAGCACGATGGCGCTGGCGCAGACCCCGATCAACGCTTGCGTCCAGGGGCGGAGCGCCGTCTCTTCCCGGTCCGCCGCCCCCCAGGTCCATGCCGCCGTTTCGTCCGGCGCGCAGTCCCGGACGAACGCTTGCGCCATCCGTCCGTCCACCAGGAGCCCGACGCCGTCCGCCCGGCGCTCGAGGTGAGGCTCCATCCTTTCCCAGAACCACGCGGAAAGATCGACCCCGACCCATGACCCACGGGTCCACTCCTCGGCCCAGAGCATGAATTGTTGTTCCGGTCTCAGTGTCGTCCGTTGAAACACCGGGCCTTCGAAAAGCATGGCGCCGTAGTTTCGTTCCCGGAGGGCGATCCTGTTCCTGACGGTAATCCCGTACCGCTGACGAAACGCGGCCGTGGTCCCTTCCTTTCGGGCCTGCAGGCAGTCCCAGGAACTGACCAGGCAATCGAGGTTCATCACCGGAAAGCGCGAAAAGTACCCTCTCACCCCCCCGCCCAGACTCCCGACTACAGTGCCCTCCGGCAGCAAGCGATCCACGACCATCCCGCTCATGTGCGTGGCGACCCGCCAGCCATGGGAATTTTCTTCGCGGCGCTGGTCGACGAACCGGAACGGGGCGGTGAAGTCCGTCGTCGCGAACAGGAAGACCGTTGCGCTCACGACGATCCCCAGGCTCGGGATCCGGGACCCGCGGCGCAGCCCCGGCCCGACGAATCGGCGCACGAACCAGATGGCGGCGCAGCATCTTGCGGGAACGACGAGCGCCTCCATCAGATATGCCGGAACGAAATACCAGCTATATTCCCCCCACCGGGGATGCACCGTGAGAACGCCCTGCGCGAACTTGGCCAGATGGCCCGCCGCCAGGCCGAACACCCCCACCAGAAAGGCCAGCAGAAGCCAGTCGTCCCGGCCGCGGGAGCGGCGCGAGAACCACCAGACGAGCGCCGCGTAGACGCAGACCTCCAGCGCAACCACGAGTTCCGCGTCGAAGAAACCCGTTTGCAGGTAGGCATGGACGTTTTCCGTCAGGCTGTATCCGCCTGTCCGCCCCCAATAGCGTTGCGACATCCAGCGCTTGGCCGCTGCGCTCACCGGCACGAGGCCGCCGAAGACGACGGCGTTCCAGGTGAAATACGCCAGGATGCCGGCGACGGCGCCGGACAACGGCGCCGCCGCGTTCAGCGGGAGCGCCGGGCGAACCCATCCCCTCCATCCGCCCGGCTGCCGGGGAGCGCGCGGGGAAGGTCCCTCGACGGAAGCCTCTCCGGCCGGAGCGGAAGGAAACCCGCCCGACCACTCGACGAGGCACAGCGCCGCCGCCGCCGCCACCGAAATGGCCGCGTACTCCAGGCGTACCCACGGCAGCGCGAAGGCCACCGCCGCCAGCGGCCACCGCCACCGCGCCGGGTCCCGCGCGAAGAGACAGACGGCCAGCAGGAACAGCCCCAGCAGGAACAGACCCGCCGCCGCCTCCATCCCCAGGAACAGGGCCGGATTCCCGTAGAGCGCCGGCAGCGCCGCGAACAGGAGGATCCACGGCAGGCGCGCCGCCCGCGCCGCCCCGGCGACCAGCGCCACGCCCCCCGCGACCAGCATGACCTCGAACGCCTTGATCGCGAACAGCGCCTCCGTCTTGTCGAACACCCAGTAGAAGGGCGTGACCAGAAGCAGCCAGAGCGGGTGGTAGCCGTTGGTCCGGGTGAGGCCGTCGAAGGTCGAGAACTCGCCCCCGGCCAGGCGCCAGGCAATCTGAAAGTAGTAGAACGAATCGTCCCGATTGACGTCGCGGATCAGGTTGACGAGGTCGAAGCGGTCGAGCAGGTGCCAGGCGAACGCCGCCCCGTAGGCCAGGATGCCGGCGACGAACAGGGCGAACGACGCGTGGCGCAACCGCGCGGACCCGACCCCGACACGAGCCGCCGCGGCCAGGCGCCGGGCGGCCGCGGCCAGGCCCGCTCCGCGGTCCCCTGGACGACGGGTTGCGCTCATCGACGGTTCCCTTCAGACTCCGGCGCCGCTCTTCGGTCCGCCCCGGGGCGGCTCCAGGCGGATCTCCCCCTCCCAGATATGGTGGAAGCCGTCCTCCGCCGCCACGTACTGACCGGTCCGGATCGCCGCGACGCCGTATTCCGGGAGAGGGACTTCCGCCGCGCAGACCATGCCGAACATCGAGCGGCGACCGTCGAACCGGAAGTCGAGGTTGTCGAAACCGTGACGCCGGCGCGAGCCGGGGAGGTCGGCCGGATCGATCGGGTCCGCGTGCAGGAAGAACCGCGCGCGGACGTCTTCCGGTACGCACGGATGTTTCACGTAGAGCAGGGTGTCGTCGGCGAGGTACACGTCGAAGTCGGCCTCGATCGCCGGGCGGCGTCCTCCGACCCGATCCGCCAGATATTCGTCCGCCGTCATCGCCGCCGCGCGTACGGGAAGCAGGGCGTCGTGCGGCAGCAACGTGACGCTGACGCAGAACCCGAGCGACGTTCGCATCCAGGGGACGATCACCGTTTCCTCCTGGCCGGCCCAGGTCCATGCCACCAGTCCGCCTGCGCAGTCCCGGGAGAACGCCTGCGCCATCCGTCCGTCCACCAGGATCCCGACGCCGTCCGTCTGGCGTTCGAGGTGGGGCTCCATCCTTCCCCAGAACCACGCGGAACGATCGGCCCCGTTCCATGACTTTCCCGGCAGATCCGCGGACCAGAGCATGCGTCTACTCAACGAATAACCCGGACCTTCGAACAGCGTGGTGTCTCCGGATGGCTCGGGTCGTTCGGAGAAATTGGTTCTGTGCGAATGGTCCACGAAGTGAGTAATTCCGTACCGCTGGCGGAACTCGGCGGCGGCTTCTTCCCTCCGGGCGCGCAGGTAGTCCCAGGAATTGACCAGTCCGTCCAGGTTCACCACCGGAAAGCGCGAGAAGTATCCTGTCACGCCGGAGGCCCAGTTCCCGACCACGGCATCATCGGGCAGCACGCGGTTCATGACCATCGCGTCCATGTAGGCATCGACCGCCCAGACGTTGAGATTTTCTTCGCGGCGCTGGTCGACGAACCGGAACGGGGCGGTGAAGTCGGCCGTTGGGAGCAGGAAGACCGCTCCGATCCCGACGATCCCCAGGCTCGGAATCCGGGACCCGCGGCGCAGCCCGACGAAACGGCGCACGAACCAGATCGCGACGCAGCATCTTGCGGGAACGACGAGCGCCTCCATCAGATACGCCGGAACGTAGTACCATTCGAATCGTCCAAACCAGGGATGCACCGTGAGCACGCTCTGTGCGAACTTGGCCAGATGGCCCGCCGCCAGGCCGGACACCCCCACCAGAAAGGCCAGCAGCAGCCAGTCGTCCCGACCGCGGGAGCGGCGCGAGAACCACCAGACCACCACCGCGTAGACGCAGACCTCCAGCGCGATCAGCAGTTCGTCGTCGAAGAAACGCGTTCGCAGGAAGGCATCGACGTTGTCCGTCAGGCTGTATCCGCCTCGCCGTTCCCAACGGACTTGCGACAACCAGCGCTTGGTCGCGCCGCTCACCGGCACGGGGCCGCCGAAGACGACGGCGTTCCAGGCGAAGTACGCCAGGATGCCGGCGACGGCGCCGGACAACGGCGCCGTCGCGTTCAGCGCGAGCGCCGGGCGACCCCATCCCCTCCATCCGCCCGGCTGCCGGAGAGCACGCGGGGAAAGTCCCTCGACGGAAGCCTCTCCGGCCGGAGCGGAAGGAAACCCGCCCGACCACTCGACGAGGCACAGCGCCGCCGCCGCGGCCACCGACACGGCCGCGTACTCCAGGCGCACCCACGGCAGCGCGAAGGCCACCGCCGCCAGCGGCCACCGCCAACGCGCCGGGTCCCGCGCGAAGAGGCAGACGGCCAGCAGGAACAGACCCAGCAGGAACAGACCCGCCGCCGCCTCCAGCCCCAGGAACAGGGCCGGATTCCCGTAGAGCGCCGGCAGCGCCGCGAACAGGAGGATCCACGGCAGCCGCGCCACCCGGGCCGCCCGGCCACCAGCGCCACGCCCCCCGCGACGAGCATGACCTCGAACGCCTTGATCGCGAACAGGGCCTCCGTCTTGTCGAAAAACCAGTAGAAGGGCGTGATCAGCAGCAGCCAGAGCGGGTGGTAGCCGTTGGTCCGCGTGATGCCGCCGTCGAAGGTCGAGAACTTGCCCTCGGCCAGGTGGTACGCAATCTGGAAGTAGTAGAACGAATCGTCCCGATTGACGTCGCGGATCAGGTTGACGAGGTCGAAGCGGTCGAGCAGGTGCCAGGCGAACGCCGCCCCGTAGGCCAGGAGGCCGGCGACGAACAGGGCGAACGGCGCGTGGCGCAACCGCGCGGACCCGACCCCGACACGAGCCGCTGCGCCCAGGCGCCGGGCGGCCGCGGCCAGGCCCGCTCCGCGGCCCCCTGGACGACGGGTTGCGCTCATCGACGGTTCCCTTCAGACTCCGGCGCTGCTCTTCGGTCCGCCCCGGGGCGGGTCTCCAGGCGGATCTCCCCCTCCCAGATTATGGTGGAAGCCCCCCCCCCCCCCCCCCAGCCACGTACTGCCCGGTCCGGATCGCCGCAATGCCGTATTCCGGGAGAGGGACCTCCGCCGCGCAGACCATGCCGACCATGCCGAACGTCGAGCGGCGACCGTCGAACCGGAAGTCGAGGTTGTCGAAACCGTGACGCCGGCGCGAGCCGGGGAGGTCGGCCGGATCGATCGGGTCCACGGCCACGAAGAACAGCGCGTCGACGTCTTCCGGTACGCACGGATACTTCACGTAGAGCAGGGTGTCGTCGGCGAGGTACACGTCGAAGTCGGCCTCGATCGCCGGGCGGCGTCCTCCGACCCGATCCGCCAGATATTCGTCCGCCGTCATCGCCGCCGCGCGTACGGGAAGCAGGGCGTCGTGCGGCAGCAACGTGACGCTGACGCAGAACCCGAGCGACGTTCGCATCCAGGGGACGATCACCGTTTCCTCCTGGCCGGCCCAGGTCCATGCCACCAGTCCGCCTGCGCAGTCCCGGGAGAACGCCTGCGCCACCCGTCCGTCCACCAGGATCCCGAGGCCGTCCGTCTGGCGTTCGAGGTGGGGCTCCATCCTTCCCCAGAACCACGCGGAACGATCGGCCCTGTTCCATGACCTCCCCGGCAGATCCGCGGACCAGAGCATGCGTCTGTGTTTCCACGAATAACCCGGACCTTCGAACAGCATGGTGTCTCCGGGTGGCTCGGGTCGTTCGGAGAATTGGTTCCGTTGCGTATGTTTGTCCACGAAGTGAGTAATTCCGTACCGCTGGTGAAACTCGGCGGCGGCTTCTTCCTTCCGGGCGCGCAGGTAGTCCCAGGAATTGGCCAGTCCGTCCAGGTTCACCACCGGAAAGCGCGAGAAGTATCCTGTCACGCCGGAGGCCCAGTTCCCGACCACGGCATCATCGGGCAGCACGCGGTTCATGACCATCGCGTCCATGTAGGCATCGACCGTCCAGACGTTGAGATTTTCTTCGCGGTGCTGGTCGACGAACCGGAACGGGGCGGTGAAGTCCACCGTCGCGAGCAGGAAGACCGTTCCGATCACGGCGATCCCCAGGCTCGGAATCCGGGACCCGCGGCGCAGCCCCGGCCCGACGAATCGGCGCACGAACCAGACGGCGGCGCAGCATCTTACAGGAACGACGAGCGCGCCCGTCAGATACGCCGGGACGAAATACCAGTCATATGTTCCTTGTCGGACGTTTACGGTCAGAACGCTCTGTGCGAACTTGGCCAGATGGCCCGCCGCCAGGCCGAACACCCCCACCAGAAAGGCCAGCAGCAGCCAGTCGTCCCGGCCGCGGGAGCGGCGCGAGAACCACCAGACGACCACCACGTAGACGCAGATCTCCAGCGCGATCAGCAGTTCGTCGTCGAAGAAACGCGTTCGCAGGAAGGCATCGACGTTGTCCGTCAGGCTGTATCCGCCTCGCCGTTCCCAACGGACTTGCGACATCCAGCGCTTGGTCGCGCCGCTCACCGGCACGAGGCCGCCGAAGACGACGGCGTTCCAGGTGAAATACGCCAGGATGCCGGCGACGGCGCCGGACAACGGCGCCGCCGCGTTCAGCGCGAGCGCCGGGCGAACCCATCCCCTCCATCCGCCCGGCTGCCGGGGAGCGCGCGGGGAAGGTCCCTCGACGGAAGCCTCTCCGGCCGGAGCGGAAGGAAACCCGCCCGACCACTCGACGAGGCACAGCGCCGCCGCCGCCGCCACCGACACGGCCACGTACTCCAGGCGCACCCACGGCAGCGTGAAGGCCACGGCCGCCAGCGGCCAACGCCAACGCGCCGGGTCCCGCGCGAAGAGACAGACGGCCAGCAGGAACAGCCCCAGCATGAACAGACCCGCGGCCGCCTCCTTCCCCCGGAACAGGGCCGTATTCCCGTAGAGCGTCGGCAGCGCCGCGAACAGGAGGATCCACGGCAGGCGCGCCACCCGCGCCGCGCCCGCCGCCAGGGCCACGCCCCCCGCGACCAGCATGATCTCGAACGCCTTGATCGCGAACAGGGCCTCCGTCTTGTCGAAAAACCAGTAGAAAGGCGTGATCAGCAGCAGCCAGAGCGGGTGGTAGCCGTTGGTCCGGCTGATGCCGCCGTCGAAAGTCGAGAACTTGCCCTCGGCCAGGTGGTACGCAATCTGGAAGTAGTAGAACGAATCGTCGTAGTTGATGACGTCGCGGATCAGGTTGACGAGGTCGAAGCGGTCGAGCATGTGCCAGGCGAACGCCGCCCCGTAGGCCAGGATGCCGGCGACGAACAGGGCGAACGGCGCGTGGCGCAACCGCGCGGACCCGACCCCGACACGAGCCGCCGCGCCCGGTCGCGGGCGTACGTGAGGGACGGTCATCGGGCGTGCAGGCCAGACCATGGCGCAGCCCCCCGGACCGGCTCCAGTTGGCGGGTCCGCATCCATCCGACGGAGCCGTCCTCCAGCACGATCTCCGCCCATGCGCCCGAGCGGCGGTCCATGCGCACCTTCGTGCCCGCGCGCACGGCGAACATCTGCAGGGCGGGGTCGTCCGAGGGGGCGCTGCGGACCTGCGCCTCGCCGGCCATGACGATGGCCTCGTCGCCGACGCCCAGTCCGAGCTCCCGCACGACGAGGTTGGCGCCGAAGACGAGGGTCACGGCCGCCGCCGTCAGCGCGGTGCGCCGCGCCAGGGCCGCGAGACGCGCCGCCGGGCGCAGCACGACGAGGGCGGCGCCGCCGACCGCGGTCACCCACGCGAGCGCGACCAGCCAGATCAACCCGGTGCGCGGCAGCAGCGCGACCCACCCGTCGACGACGCGGAAGAGCCAGAACCGCGGCCGCGGTTCGATCCGGTCGGCGGTCATCGACCGGGCGAGGGTCAGGTTGGCGAGCACGTCGTCGTCACCCGGCATCAGATGCCGGGCGCGTTCGTAGTAGAGGATGGCGAGGGCGAGCTCGCCCTGCTTGAACCAGGCGTTCCCGACGTTGTAATAGAGCTCGCCGCTCTCGAGCCCCGCGTCGAGAATCCGCCGGTAGCGGTCGAGGGCGCCCTCGAAGTCGCCCGCCTGGTAGAGCCGGTTGCCCTCGTCGAAGAACGCACTCCAGGCGCCGGCCGAGGCCGCCGCGGGCGGCGCGAGAAGCCATGCCGCGCCGAGGAGGGCGGCGGTCGCGGGCGCTGTCGGCGGCTTCCGGGTCATGGCGCCGACAACGCCGCGTCGAGCGCGGCCATCGCCCTTCCCGCCTCCGCGAGCATCGCCTGCATCGCGGCGGTGTCCGGCTCGGTGGGGGCGAAGCGCCGGCGGTCGCAGCGTTCGAGACAGTCGAGACAGGCGTCGACGAGGGCCGGCTCGACGCCGCGGGCGGCGAGGGCGGCGCGGACGTCGTCGTGGAGCAGCCCGGCCTCGGCCACGTTCAGCTTGTCGCCGAGGAACCCTTGCATGGCCCGGGCCACCTCGGCGTGGAACTCGCGGCTCCGGTGCGGCGCGCACCGCGACTCGGCCCGCGCGAGTCGTCTCCGGGCCACCCGGGAAGCGCGCCGGCTGCGCGCCCAGGCGACGTCGCCGGCGAGCCGGTCGCGGTGGCGCCGCACCGCCGCGGCGCCCGCGAGCGCGAGCAGGGGCAGGACGACCGCCGCCCAGAAGCCGCCCGAGTGGAAGAGCGTGCGCCCCCTGACCTGGAACGACGGGGTGGCGACGCGGATGAAGCGGATGTCCTGGCGCCGCGGTTCCGGCCCGGTGCGGGCGCGCCCGCCGGGGACGACCGTCGAGAGCCCCGGGTCTCCGGCGACGGTCAGGGCGATAGGGTCGGACGCGGCCACCGCGTAGGCTCCGCGCTCGGCGTCGAAGTACGCGAACTCGACGGCGGGAATCGTCATCCGGCCCGGCTCGCGCGGCACGACGACGTACTCGTAGACGCGGCGGCCGCGCACGCCGTCCGCGGCCGGCTCCACTTCCTCGCGCATCTCCGGCGGGTAGACCTCGAAGGCCGGGGGCAGGTCCAGGCTCGGCTCGGGCAGGGTCCGGACGTTGCCCGAGCCGCTGATTTCGAGACGCAGGGTCAGGGCGTCGTTGGTCTCCGCGGCGGTGCGGTCGACGTCGGCCGCAACCGCGAGGGAGCCGACGAATCCCGAGAAGGCGTCGGGGGCGCCGGGCGGCGGCGGGAGCACGTCGATGTCGAGGGCGTTCGACGCGACCGAGACCTGCGTGCGGGACCCGAACGGGCTGCCGAAGAACCCGCCGAACGGGTCGCTCCCGAAGCGGGATCGCTGCTGCCCGCGCACCTGCGCATCGAGCACCAGCGGATCGAGCCGCTTCGGGCCGGCGCCGGTCGGAAACAGGGCGGCGCGGTGGATGACGGTGCTCGCGTACTGCACGCCGCCGCGGACCACCTGCTCCACCCGCGCCTGGGGAGCGGCCAGGGCCTCGACCCAGAAGCCGGCCGTGCCCGGCGGCCGGACGACGCTGTAGCTCTCGACGTCGAACCGCGTGAACAGGCGGTACTCCACGACGACGGGCTGGTTGACGTAGACCTGCTCTGCGCTCGGGACGGCGGTGACGAACAGATCGTCGGGGCCGACTCCGCCGTCGTCGGCGCCTCCCGCGCCGCGCGCGCCCGCGCCGGCCGCCGAGGTGGGCGCGGACGTGATCTCGATGGTCAGCGGATCGGTGCGCAGGCCGCCCCCGTCGACGGGCACCGCGATCGGACCGATCTCGAACGTACCCTCCTGCGTCGCCTGGAACCGGTACCGGAACGTGGACGTGGTCGACATCCGGCCGTTGACGAACTGCATCGACGTCGACGTGCCCGAGTGGAGGTGGACGGCGAACGCCGACAGGTCCGGCAGGACGGGGTCCCCGTCGCGGCCGCCGGAGACCTCCACGTTCAGGACGAACTGGCCGCCGAGGGGCACGGAACTCTGGCTCAGGTACGCCTGCGCCGACTGCGCCAGAGCAGACGCCGGGCCCGCCAGCGCCAGCGCCGCCGCCGCGAGACACCGCGCCGGGCCCACCAGTCCCGCCGCGAGACGCCGCGCCGGGCTCACCAGGGCCTCCGCGGCGGCCGGGCCGGCGCGGTCGTCCGCCGGCGGCGCCGGATCTGGTCGGGGTCTTCGTCGATCGCTTCCAGCAGGCGCTCCGCGTCTTCGCGGCTCAGCGCGCCGGGCGGCGGCTCGGCCGGCGCCCCTCCGGACGGCGGCCGGTCCTGCGCGTTCGGCTCCTGCCGTTCCTGCCGCCCCTGATCCTGCTGATCCTGCTCATCGGGTTCCCGATCCCGTTCCTCCTGCTCCTGCTCGTTCGGCTGCGCCTGCGCCTGCCGTTCCCGTTCCTGCCGACCCTGCTCGTTCGACGCCTGCCGTTCCTGCCGATCCCGATCCTGCCCGCCCGGTTCCTGCCCTTCCCGCGGCCGGGGCGCGTCGTCCCCGTTCTCTTCGTCCTCGCCGTCGTCGTCCTGCTGGTCCGAGGGCCCCGGTTGCGGCTGCCGTTGCTGCCGGAGCTGCTCGAGGGCCGCCTCCAGGTTGTGCTTCGCGTCTACGTCCGCGGGGTCGCGGCGCAGCGCCTGCTTGTAGGCCTCGAGGGCCGGCTCGATCCGCTGCTGGCGGTACAGGGCGTTGCCGAGGTTGTACCAGGCATGCGCCTCGACGGCGGGGTCGCCGCTCTCGGCCGCCTGCCGGTAGGCCTCGGTCGCGCGCTCGAACTCGTCGGTCCGATACAGGGCGTTCCCGTCGTTGAACGGGACGATCGGGGAGTCGGGGGCCGCCCGCAGGGCCTCCAGGTACCGCTCGCGGGCCTCTTCGAACCGGCCCTCCGTGTAGAGCCGGTTGCCCGCCTCGACCGCGCCGCGGCCGGGTTGCGCCCCGGCGAGGGCCGGCAGCAGGAGGCCGGCCAGCCCGGCCAGGCCGGCGGCCCGGCCGCGTTTCACTGGAACCTCCCCGACCATTCGGCCCGCGCCCGCCGGCGGTCCGGCATCAGCACCTCGGCGACGAGCAACGCCAGGGCGAGACCGAGAAAGAGCTGATACTGCTCGTCGAACACCGTCACCTGCTCGGTCTCGAACTCCTGCCCCTCGCCGCCGGTCACCTCGGCGGCCAGCGCTTCGAGCTCGCTCCCCCCCGGCGACGCGCGGAAGTAGAGGCCGCCGGTGCGTTCGGCCATCGTCCGGAGGGCGTCCTCGTCGATCCGCGTCGTCACCACCGCCCCGTCGCCGTCCCGCTTGAAGCCGCGGGCGCGGCCGGCCGCATCGAACTCGGGGATCGGCACGCCCTCGGCCGACCCGATGCCGACGGCGTAGACGCGGACCCCCGCCTCGACCGCCCGGTCCACGGCTTCCGCGACCTCCCCCTCGTGGTCTTCGCCGTCGGTGATCAGGACCAGCACCCGGTGGCGCCGCCCGGTGTCCGCGAACGCGTCCAGGGCCACCGCGACGGCCTGGCCCAGGTTGGTGCCCTGCACCGACAGCATGTCCGGCTCCATCGCGTTCAGGAACAGGGCGGCGGCGCCGTAGTCGCTGGTCAGGGGGCACTGCACGAACGCCTCGCCCGCGAACGCCACCAGCCCGATCCGGTCACCCTCCAGCCGGCCGATCAGGTCGGCGATTGCGAACTTCGCCCGGTCGAGCCGGTTCGGCGCGACGTCCTCGGCCAGCATCGAGGCGGACAGGTCGAGGGCGGCCACGACGTCCTGCCCCTCGCGCCGCACGGTCTCGACCCGGCTGCCGAACTGCGGCCGGGCCAGCGCCGTGACCAGCAGCGCGACCGCCGCGAAGAGGGCCGCCTGCTTCGCGGCGCGGCCCCGCCGGTCGACGGTGGCCGTCAGCCGATCGAGGAGGCGGCGTTCGCCGACGAGGGCCAGCGCCCGCCGCGTGCGCGCGCGGGCCCACCACGTCAGCCCCGCGAGGGCGGGGACGAACAGCCAGGCCAAGAGCACGTCGACGGCCGCGAACCTGAACATTCTAACAGCCCGTGGTGAAAGCCCGACCAGCCAGGTCAGGGTATCTTCCTCAGCACGGTGCGGGCCAGCGTCATCTCCAGCAGGAGCAGCGCCAGACCCGCCGCCAGCGGGACGTGGAACAGCTCGCCGTAGCGGGTGAACTGCTCCACGTCCATCTCGGTGGTCTCCAGGGCGTCTATCTCCGCGTATATCTCCTCCAGGCTCGTCCGGTCCGTCGCCCGGAAGTAGCGGCCGCCGGTCACGTCCGCCGTCTCCCGCAGGGTCGGCTCGTCGACGGCGACCCGCACCTGGGCGTAGCGGCGGCCGAACACGGGGTCGTCGACCGGCGCCCGCGCCACCCCCCGGGTGCCGGCCCCGACGGCGTAGATCCGGACGTCGAGGGCGGCCGCCATCTGCGCCGCGGTGACCGGATCGATCTCGCCCCGGTTGTTCCGCCCGTCGGTGAGCAGCACGATCACCTTCGACTCGGCGGACGAGTCCTGCAGCCGCTTGACCGCGGTGGCGAGCCCCATGCCGATCGCCGTGCCGTCCTCGAGGATGCCGGTCTCGAGCTCGCCCAGCACGCTGGTCACGATGCCGTGGTCCAGGGTCAGCGGGACCTGGGTGAACGCGTCGCCGGCGAACACCACCAGCCCGATCCGGTCGTTCCGCCGGCCGGCGACGAAGTCGGCGGCCACCGCCTTGGCCGCCTCGATCCGGTTCGGCTCCAGGTCCTCCGCCAGCATCGAGGTCGACAGGTCGAGGGCCAGTACGACGTCGATGCCCTCGGTGGTGACGTTCTCGGCCGTGACCCCGGTCTGCGGCCGGGCGAACGCGACGATCAGGGCGGCGAGCCCGAGGCCGCGCAGGACGAAGAGGGCGTGGCGGCGGCGCCCGGTGCGCCGGCGGTCGGCGCGGGCCACCGCGGCCAGCGACGAATAGCGCAGCGACCCCGTCCGGCGCTGCCCGCGCGCGACGTGCCACCAGGCGAGGAGGGGCACCGCGAGCAGCAGCAGCAGGTACGCGGGGTCCGCGAACCGGAGAAGCGTCACGTCGTCTGCTCCGCGGGAAGCGCGGGGGGCGCGGCGGGGACCGGCTCGACGCGGGCGGCGGCCACCACGCTCCGGGCGAGAGGGGCGAGCTCGCGGCACGCGGGCAACGCGGGCCGGAGCTTCGCGAACTTCACGAGGTCGCAGCGGTCGAGCAGGCGCCGGACGTCGGCGGCGACCCCGCCGCCCGCTTCGGTTCCGCGCAGGGCGGCGACGACTTCGCCGGTGGTCATCTCCATCGCGTCGACGCCGAACCGGCCCTCGACGTAGACCCGGAGGATGTCCGAGAGCCGGACGTGGTACGTCTTGATCTCGCCGCGTTCGAGCAGCCGCGCCGCCTCGAGCGCGTCGAGGGCCTCGAGGGCGACCTCGTGGGCCGGACGCGGCGGGACGGCCGGCGCCCGGGCCTCCGGCCGGGTCCGCCGCCGGCGGCGGCGGTGGAGCCAGACGGCGGCCGCCGCGAGCGCCGCCGCCGCCGCCAGCCACGGCAGGAGGGTGACGGCCGCGAACGGGATGGCGAGCGGCCCCTTGATGTCGCGGATGTCGCCGCCCTCGTCCCGTCCGACGCTCTCGACGGCGACGGCCACCGCCCCGGTCGCGACGGGCGTGACGCCGCCGCCGGCGTCCACCACCTCCAGGTCGAGAGACGGAAAGGACAGTTGGCCGAGATCGAACGCGGCCACCCGCAGCTCGAGGCGCGACTCCCGGCCCCCTTCGACTTCCGTCGACCGCGCGGCCGGCGGCTCGAGGAGCTCGAACGGCGCGGCGTCGACCGGGTCGGGCCACCGCAACTCGGCGTCGGCGGCGTGGCGCACCGTCACCACGACCGTGATCGGGTCGCCCACCGCCGCCGCCGTGGTCGAGACGGTGGTGTCGACGGAGGGCGCCGGGCCGGCCGGCGCCGGGTCCTGGGCGGCGGCCGGCCCCGCCGCCAGGAACGCCGTGAACGCCGCGGCCGACAGCCGGATGGTCATCGGAAACGTTTCGCGCGCTGCCGGAAGAAGCGCATGAGCCGGTCGGCGTAAGGGCGGTCGGTGGCGATCTCCACGACGTCGACCCCGGTCTGCCGGAACTCCCGCTCGCGGGCCGCCCGCGTCTCCGCCACCTCGCGGTCGAACGCCCGGCGAAAGTCGGGGTCCGACACGTTCACCGTGAGCCGGGCGCCGGTCTCGGCGTCCTCCAGATCGAGGTAGCCGACCGGCGGCAGCCGGCGCTCGCGGGGGTCGCTGATGCGTATGACGACGGTGTCGTGCCGGCGGGCGGCGACGGCCAGGGCCCGCCGGTAGCCGCCGGCGATGAAGTCGGAGACCACGAACGTGACGGCCCGGCGCCGGACGACGCGGGCCAGGTACTCGAGCGCGCCCGCGACGTCGGTGCCCCGCCCCGCCGGCTCGAAGTAGAGCAGCTCGCGGAGCACCCGCAGCCCGTGGCGGCGCCCCTTCCGGGGCGGGACGAACTTCTCGATGCGGTCGCTGAAGATGATCAGCCCGACCTTGTCGTTGTTCGTGATGGCCGAGAAGGCCAGCACCGCGCAGATCTCGACCGCGACCTCGCCCTTCATGCGGCCGGCCGAGCCGAAGTCGCCGGACGCGCTGACGTCGACGACCAGCATCACCGTCAGCTCGCGCTCCTCGTCGAACACCTTGACGAACGGGGCGCCGGTGCGCGCGGTGACGTTCCAGTCGATGTTGCGGATGTCGTCGCCGTAGTGATACTCGCGCACCTCGGCGAAGTTCATGCCGCGGCCCTTGAACACCGAGTGGTACTCGCCCGAGAAGACCTCGTTCACGAGGCCCCGCGCGGCGATCTCGACCCGGCGGACCTGCCTGAGGATCTCTCTCGGAATCACGGTACTTCGATGCTGTTCAGGACCCGGCGCACGACCGTCTCCGCCGTCACTTCCTCCGCCTCCGCCTCGTAGGTCAGCAGCACGCGGTGCCGCAGCACGTCGGGGCCGATCGAGCGGACGTCTTCCGGCGTGACGTAGCCGCGCCGGCGCAGGAAGGCGTGGGCGCGCGCGGCCCGGGCGAGGCTGATGGTCGCGCGCGGCGAGGCGCCGAACGCGATCAGGCCGGACAGATCGCCGAGGTCGTAGTCGTTCGGCGTCCGCGTCGCGAAGACCAGGTCGACGATGTAGCGCTCGACCTGCGGGTCCATGTAGATCAGGTCCACGGCCTTCCGGGCCCGGAGAATCTCGTCGGGTTCGACCACCGCCTCGACCTCGGGGGCGGGACCGGCGGACATCCGCCGCAGGATCTCCAGCTCCTCGTCCTTGCCGGGATAGCTGACGGCCAGCTTCAGCATGAACCGGTCGACCTGCGCCTCGGGCAGGGGATAGGTGCCTTCCTGCTCGATGGGGTTCTGGGTGGCGAGGACCAGGAACGGCGAGTCCAGGGCATAGCTGGCGTCGCCGATGGTGACGGTCCGCTCCTGCATGGCCTCCAGCAGCGCCGACTGCACCTTCGCCGGCGACCGGTTGATCTCGTCGGCGAGGATGATGTTCGCGAATATCGGTCCCTTGCGCGTCCTGAACTCCGACTGCCGCGGGTCGTACACGAGGGTGCCGACGAGGTCGGCGGGCAGGAGGTCCGGGGTGAACTGGATGCGCCGGAACGTCGTCGCGACGGCGTCGGCCAGGGTCCGGACGGTCATCGTCTTGGCGAGGCCGGGCACGCCCTCCATCAGCACGTGCCCGTCCGCGAGGAGGCCGACGAGCAGCCGCTCGACGAGGGTCCGCTGGCCGACGATGACCCGGCCCACGGCGTCGAGCAGCCGCTCGACGAAGGCGCTCTCGGCGTGAATGCGTTGCTGAATCGCTTCTATGTCGTGGTGCATGGCGGGGCAGGCGCGGATCGGCGCCGATCCGTCAGACGATCCCGCGGCGAAAACGGCCGGCGCGGCGTCGGCCGCGCCTCGCCCGCCGCCGGAGCCGGACCCGGCCGGGGCCGGATCAGCGCACCGGAAAGAAGATGTCGGTACGCCACTTCGACGGGTCTGGCTCGGCGCCGGGGTCGGTGACGTAGACCTCCCAGGGAGCGCCCGCGGGCTCGAGGCCCTGCGACTTCATCCACGCCGTCAGCGCCGTCCAGGTGCGCCCGAGGTCGTCGTAGGGCCCGGTATGGGTGACGGTGGCGGCGGTCCCGCCGGGCAGCTCGCCGGCCCGGATGCGATCGGTGCCGGCCAGCCGCGCGGCGACCGGCATCCCGCATTCGAGGTCGACGGCGCCGCCCTCCATGGAGTGGTAGATCGCGAAGGGCATCCCGGCCGGCGTCTGTCCGCTCTGCCGGACGTAACCGTGCAGCTCGCCGAACAGCGGCCCCATGACCTGCGCGATCCGGTCCATCGTCGTCCGGGTCCGGATGCCCACCATCGGCTGGGCATCCACCTGTTTCGTCGCGAATTCCGACGTCATCCGCCGTTCCTCCAGGATTCTCCGTCCGTTCGTCCGACCCGGGCCCTCGGTGAACGACCCGTGGCGAACGCCCCGCCGCATCGTGAGCGGCAACGCATCCCGCCGCGCGCGCTTGCTCTCGCCCTGTCAGGCGGAGCGCCTCCGTTCAGCCGGCCGTTCTCTGTCCGCCGGCCCCTCGCCGTTCGCCGGCGCCCCTCGGGCGCGGTGCGGCGGAAGTTCCATCACGGACCGTGAAGTTATCGGAACCGACGGCCGGATTCAACCCGCCGGGCGGCCCGGGGGACCGCGCGGCGCGGGCGGATCCGTCTCGACACCGGGCGCCGGCAACGAAATTGGTGGACAAAACCCGTTGAAATGGTTATAGTTATCGCGTCCGGCGGCCGACGACAGGTTGAGTGGAGCATCCAAGCGGGTGAGTTGTCTGGAGAAGACATGAGAATCGTACGCACACTGGTCCTGGCGTGCATGCTGGCGGCGCCGGGGGCCGCGGCGGCCCAGGACGGCAGCATATCGGGAGCGGTGACCGACGACACCGGCGGCGTCCTCCCCGGGGTGACCGTCGAGGCCCTCGGCCCCGCGGCGTCCTCCCCCGGCGTGGCGGTGACCGGCGGCGAGGGCCGCTACGAGTTCACGGGGCTCGCCCCCGGCGCCTGGACCATCACGTTCACCCTGCCCGGCTTCGAGCGCCTGGAACGCGAGGCGATGCTGGCGGAGGGCGGCGCGCTCACCGTCAACGCCAGCCTGCAGATCGGCGGCCTCTTCGAGGAGGTGACGGTGGCGGTGACGGGGACGGCCATCGAGGCCCCCGCCATCAACATGCCCCACGCCGTCACCGTGGTCAGCCGCGAGACCCTCGAGCAGCAGGGGTCCACGCAGCTCGTCGACCTCTTCCGGAACCTCAGCGTCAGCCACGGCGTCGTCGGCGAGCGGAACAGCTGGTACAACTCGAACCAGCCCTCGACCCTCACCGAGAACGTGGCGAACGTGAACCTGCGCGGTCTCGGCGCCTCGCGGACGCTGGTGCTGATCAACGGCCGGCGCCACGTGCCGGTGCCCGCCCGCCTGATCGGGGGGCGCTTCGTCGACGTGAACACCATTCCCTCGATCGCCGTCGGCCGGCTCGAGGTCCTGAAGGAGGGCGCTTCCGCCACCTACGGGTCGGACGCGGTCGGCGGCGTCGCCAACTTCGTGACCCGCAGCGACTTCCGGGGCTTCGAGACGAGCATCTCGCACGACTACTTCAACGGCGGGGGCGACACCACCGTCGGGGGCATCTGGGGCGGCCGGCTCGGCACGTCCAGCGCGGTCCTCTCCGCGGAGACGATGGGCCGCCAGGAGCTGCGGTTCGCGGAACGCGACTGGGGCCTCGACCGCCTCGCCCGCCACGGGAGCGGGAACCGCGCAGGGTGGTCGAGCCTCGGCAACCCCGGCACGTTCGCGGTCGGGGCGCCGGCGCCGTGGACGGCCGACGTCTTCGATCCCGCCTGCGAGAGCTTCGGCGGCCAGGACGAAGGGTGGACGTGCCGGTTCCGCTACGCGCCGTGGGACAACCTGATCGAGGCGCAGCAGCAGACCCGCGTCTTCGGCGAGCTCAACGGTCCGCTGAACGAGCGGACCGACTACCACGTCGAGGCCCTGTGGGCCGACGCGGTGATCCCGAACTGGCGCACCACGCCGTCCTACCCGCCGTTCCCGCTCACGAGCACCACGGTCATGGAGGTCGCGGGGAACCATCCGGGCCGCCAGGCGTTCTGCGACCGATACGGGGGCGACAACAAGGCCGACCCGGCGTCCGCCTGTATGGAGGACGCCCCCTGGTACTTCAACGGCCGTCCCTACGGCAACTCGGGCCCCGCGCGCCGGCTGCGCCGCGAGTCGCGCACCCAGCGGGTGGCCGCCTCCGTCGACGGCGACTTCCAGCTCGGGGGGAAGGACAGCCACTGGGACGTCGGCGTCACTTATTCGCGGTCGCGGGGCAACCTGAACCTGCCCGCGTTCTACACCGACCGCATGTTCCGCGCGTTCCGCGGCTTCGGCGGTCCCGACTGCGGCGTCGGGGTGACGGCGGACCGCACCTCGCCCGCGGGCATGGTCCTCGGGCCGCTCGACGGCGCGGTGGCGGGCCAGGGGCCGTGCATGTACTACAACCCGTTCAGCAACGCCATCCAGTACTCCGCGCAGCCGCGCTCGGCATACGAGGAATCGCCGAATCCCGACTTCGCCCCGGGACTCGCCAACCAGGCGGCCCTGCGGACGTGGCTCGCCGAAGAGGTGGACCTCGTCAGCACCACCGACATGTTCGTGGCCGAGGGCACCCTGAGCGGCAACCTCGTCGAGAACGTGGCCGACTTCGCGGTCGGCTACCAGTACCGGGGGGTGAACGCCGACGGCGTCCCCAACGCCGCCGGCGACGTCACCCGGAACCCCTGCCCGGTGGCCGGCGACATGGCCTGCTCGGCCGGCGACCGGTTCGGGCCCTACCTTTTCACCAACGTCCACCGGCCCTATGCCGCGGACCAGCAGGTGCAGCGGCTCTTCGGCGAGCTGGCGCTGGCCGCGGGCCCCCGCGTCGACACGCAGATCGCCGCGAACTACGAGTTCTACAACGTGGCCGGCAACCGCGTGAACAGCTTCGACCCGAAGGTCGGCTGGCGCATCCAGGCGGCGGAGAACCAGCACTTCTCGCTGTCGTTCCGCGGCTCGGTGCAGACGACGTTCCGGACCCCGTCGCTCGACGACCTGAACCCGAGTCCGCTGACGACCCTGGAGTGGATCCCCGAGACCGGCGCCTACCAGGCCGTGGACCGCTACGGCCGCCAGGACCTGGTGCCGGAGCGGGCGTTCACCTACAACGTCGGCACCGTGCTCTTCCTGGAGGGGGGCCTCGAGGCGACGGTGGACTATTGGCACTACGACTTCGAGGACGTGATCGGCTCGATGCCCTACGACGCGATCACCAGCCTGTACAACAGCGACGACGTGGCGGCCCGCGACGCCGTGTCACAGTTCATCGTCTGTCCCGGCGGCATAGCCTCGGACCTGGCGCCGGCTGCCCGGTGCGCGGCCGGCAACCTGGAGCGGGTGCAGATCGATCTGGTGAACTGGCCGGGGCTGACGACCTCGGGCATCGACACCCACCTCGCGGCCCGGGTCGAGGCGGGGCCGGGCCGGTTCTCGGCGAGCTGGGACTCCACCTACACGGTGAAGTACGACACGAAGGAGCTGCTGCTGGCGGGCACCGGCCTGACCCTCTACTCGAAGCGGGAAGCCGCGGGCTACCTGAACTTCGCCCACCCCATCGCGGTGCCCCTGCCCCGCTGGAAGAGCCGCTGGTCGGCCTCCTACGACTGGAGCCGGTACAGCCTCGCGAACTACGTGAGCTACGTCTCGTCCTACCGGGATCGGGGCGAAGGAACCACCGTGCCCGTCATCGACCCGTTCCTCACCGTGGACACGAGCTTCCTGGTGCGCTTGCCGGCCGGCATGTCCCTCACCCTCTACGCGATGAACCTGACCGGGCAGATCCCGCCCTGGGCCAACATCGAGATGTCCTACGACGGCTTCACGCACGACCCGAAGGGCCGCCGGTTCAAGGCCGCGCTGACCTGGCGGTTCGGCGGCTGACCGGCCGGCGCCGCCCGGCCGCCAGCGGCGTGAAGCCGCCGGTTCGCGCGCGCCCGCGGCCGGCCGCCTTTCGGGATGACCGGGGGCGCGGCGGGCGGCCCGTCCTGCGCCCCCGGGTGTGAAAGCCGGGACCTGCTGGACTGCCGTCTCCGACGTTCACGAACTTCACTGACGGGACACGAGGACCGCCGCGGCGCGGGTTCGGCGCCAGCGGGCGGCGGGGGCGGGAAGGTGTGGCGGAGAGAGTGGGATTCGAACCCACGGTAGAGTTTCCCCTACACACGCTTTCCAAGCGTGCTCCTTCAACCGCTCGGACATCTCTCCGGGGACGGGGTGCGCACGGTTTCGACCGGGCGGGCGGAACGCAGCCGACCGTCAGGACTCGTCATCATCCTGGCGTTCCCGCTTCCATCGCCTGATGTCGAACATCAGCCCGACAAGGCCACCCAACAGGACGAACGCGACCAGCGCGACGATGATCATGGGAAGCGGACGTCAGCGCAGATCGCCACGGCCTCCGCGACAGTCTATCACGGGTGGTTCTCCGCCTCCGGGCGGACGAAGCGGCGGGCCGGACGCTTGAGAAGCGGCGGGCCGGACGCTTGATCGGCTCCGGGGCTGGCGATAGACTGAACCCGCCGCCGGCGGATCGGGCGGGCGGCCGCCGTTCGCGGCGGCGGGCCGCGGCGCGGCTCGGACCCTGTGCAATTTCAGCCTGCGAACCGCGTCAGAGCCGGAAGGCAGCAGCGCTAAGCAGTCGCTGACATGTGCCGCAGGCTCTTCCGGGCCGCGGCTGGGGCCCGCCGCCTCCCGCTCACCACCACATGGCCTATCAGGTCCTCGCCCGCAAGTGGCGGCCGCAGCGGTTCGATGACGTCATCGGCCAGCGCGGAGTCACCCAGACCCTGCGCAACGCCATCGGCCGCCGGCGGGTCGCCCAGGCGTTCGTGTTCGCGGGACCGCGCGGCGTCGGCAAGACGACGACGGCGCGCATTCTCGCGCGCGCCCTGAACTGCGTCGAGGGGCCGACGGCCGACCCGTGCGGCGAGTGCGACGTCTGCCGCGAGGTGGCCGAGGGCCGCGACATCGACGTGCTCGAGATCGACGCCGCCACCCACACCCAGGTCGACAACGTCCGCGAGGTGATCATCTCGGGGTTGTCCATCGCCCCGGTGCGCGACCGCCACAAGGTGTTCATCATCGACGAGGTGCACCAGCTCTCTTCGAGCTCGTTCAACGCCCTGCTGAAGTCGGTCGAGGAACCGCCGCCGCACGTGGTCTTCATCATGGCGACGACCCTGCTCGACAAGATCCCCGACACGATCCTGTCGCGCGCGCAGGTGTTCGAGTTCCGCACCATCGGTGCCGGCGCCATCACCGAGCAGCTTCGGACCATCGTCGGAGCGGAAGGGGTCTCCGTCGACGAGGCCGGTCTCGCCCTCATCGCCCGCGCCGCCGACGGCAGCATGCGCGACGCCCAGAGCGCCCTCGACCAGGTGATCGCCTTCGCGGGCGACGCGGCCGGCGCCGGCGACGTGGCCGCGGTGCTGGGCCTGGTGGGCCGCGACGCGGTCCTCGACGTGGCGGAGACGGTGGCCGCCGAGGCCGCCGACCGGGTCTTCGATCTGGCCGGCCGCTTCGTCGAGGCGGGATACGACCTGCGCTCGGTGTGCCGCGAGCTCGCCCGGCTGGTGCGCGACCTGCTCGTGCTGAAGGTGGACCCGCGCCGCATCGCCGACCCCGAGATAGCCGCCGACGCCGAACGCGGCCGCCTGCAGGCCCTGGCCGACCGGTTCTCCCGCGAGGACCTGATGCGCGGATTCGACGTGCTGTCGCGGGCCGAGTTCGACATCCGCACCGCCGCGCAGCCGCGCTACCACTTCGAGATGGCGATGCTGCGCTGGATCCACCTGCGCCAACTGGTGCCGTTGACCGAGCTGCTCGGGGCGGGCGGCCGTTCCGAGCCGGCGCCGCCCGCTCGGGGCGCGGCGCCGCCCGCCCGCGAAGGCGCGCCGCCCGCTCGGGGCGCGGCGCCGCCCGCCCGTGAAGGCGCGCCGCCCGCTCGGGGCGCGGCGCCGGCGGCGCGGCGAGGCCGCCCGCCCGCGAAGCCGCGTACCGCGCCGCGTGCCGAGCCCCGCCCCGATCCCGCCCCGGCGCCCGCCGCCCCGCCGGCGGACACCGGGGCGGCGGGTGGCCTCAAGGAACGGTTCCTCGCCGAGCTGCAGCGCACGAAGAGGTTCTTCCACGGGACGGTGGCCGCCCAGGCCGCGGAGATCACGGCGGACGACGGGCGGATCACGTTCGTCTTCGCGGCCGGCCAGCGTACGCTGGCGCAGCAGGCGGAGAAGGCCCGTTCGTGGCTCGAGCCGCTGGCCGGCGAGGTGGCGGGACGGAAGACGACGGTGGTCGTCCGGCAGGCCGCGGGGCCGAAGCCCGAGGGCGGCGGGAGCGCCGCGGGAGAGACCGGAACGGACCTCCGGCAAGCCGCCCTGCCGCCGGAGCCGCCGCCCCCGGACACGCCGGGGTCCTCGACGGCTCCCGGTCCGCCGGCGCCCGGCCCGGCCGCGCCGGCCGCGGACGGCCCCCCGCGGACGCCCGGTCCCCCGGCGCAGTCCGCCTTCCTGCCCCCGGCCCCGGCCGAGTCCGCGGCGGCTCTCGATGGCCCGGCCTCGCCGGCCGCGGACGGCCCCCCGCGGACGCCCGGTCCCCCGGCGCAGTCCGCCTTCCTGCCCCCGGCGGCGCCGCCGGGGAAGCCGGCAGCCGCCGCGCCCGCGGCCGCCACGCAGACAACGCCGCCGCGGACCCCGGCAGCCGCCCCGCGAAAGCCGGCAGCCGCCCCGCGGAAGCCGGCAGCCGCCCCGCCGACAACGCCGCCGGGGAAGCCGGCAGCCGCCGCGCCCGCGGCCGCCGCGCCCGAACCTGTGTCTTCGGCGCCCGGGCGCAAGGCCGGGGCGCGGGAGCCGGAGAAGACCGGCGACCTGCTCGCGCAGGTGATGGACGACCCCGCGGTGAAGACGATGCTCGACGTGTTCCCGGCCGAGATCAAGGAAGTCGAAGAGATGTGACCGCCATGGACATTCAGAAGATGATGCGGCAGGCGCAGCAGATGCAGGAAAACTTGCAGAAGCAACTCAAGGAGACCACCGTCGAGGCGACGGCGGGCGGCGGCATGGTGACCGTCGTCATGAACGGGGTCAAGGAGATCCAGCGTCTGCAGATCGACCCCGAGGTCGTGTCGCCCGACGACGTGGAGATGCTGCAGGACCTCATCGTGGCGGCGGTGAGCGATGCGCAGCGCCGCGCCGACGAGCTCGCTTCGCAGCGGATGGGCGGCATGGTGGGCGGACTCAGGATTCCCGGGCTGTCGTGACCCGCATCGAGCCCCTCGCGCGGCTGACCGGCGCGCTGCAGAAGCTGCCGGGCATCGGGGCCAAGAGCGCCCAGCGGCTGGCCTTCCACCTCCTCAAGCAGCCGCGCGAAGAGGCCGACCAGCTCTGCGACGCCATCCGCGACGTCAAGGAGCGCGTCGTCCACTGCTCGGTCTGCTCGAACATCACCGACTGCGACCCCTGCTTCTACTGCACCGACGCGGGGCGCGACCGGCGGCTGCTGTGCGTGGTGGAAGACCCCCACAACGTCGACGCGATCGAGAAGACCGGCGACTTCCGGGGCGCCTATCACGTGCTGATGGGGGCGCTGTCGCCCCTGAGGGGCGTCGGGCCCGACGACTTGCGTATCGCGGGGCTGCTGCGGCGGGTAGGCGAAGGCGAGATGACGGAGGTGATTCTGGCCACCAACCCCAACGTCGAGGGCGAGGCGACGGCCATCTACCTGGCGAAGCTGCTCAAGCCCCTCGGGGTCCGGGTCAGCCGCATCGCGATGGGGGTGCCGGTGGGCAGCGACCTCGAGTACGCCGACGAAATCACGATGCTGAAGGCGATGGAGGGCCGCCGCGAGATATGACCGCCGGCGGCGAAACGGCCCGCCGCATTGCGAGCGGCGGGGCATTCCGCCTGACTGCGTCGTTCGTCGGACCGCTTGCAGTTCGCGGTTGCGCCATGCCCGACGTGCGCCCTTCTCTCACGCCTTGCCGGGCGGGCGTCGGCGTTCGCCGGCGCCCGCCGGGCGCGGTGCGGCGCGGGGGTTCCACCTCGGGCTGACGAGCCCGGGAGTCCGCGCCGCCAGCTCCCGCAACAGGGCCGCGGTGGCCGGCGCCCGGCCGGCGCCCGCGCCGTCCAGCACGGTGCGCAGCGCGGCCAGGTCGTCCGCGTCGTCGACGTCGCGCCAGGGGGCCAGCATCTCGACCCGCAGCCCGCGCCTCTCGGCCGCCGCGACGGTGTCGGCGCGGGTCCAGGCGCTGCTCCAGCGGATGCCGGTGAACAGATCCGGCGCCGGGCCGCCGGCGCGCGGCCGGGCGAGCCCGATCAGGTAGTAGCCGCCGTCCGCGGCGGGCCCCAGCACCACCGCACCGCGTCTGGCCCGCAGCCGGGCGATCGCCTCGCCGACCCGTTCCGCCGGCAGCCCCGGCACGTCGGAGCCGGTCACCACCACCGGCGAGAACCCGCCGCGGAAGAGATCTTCGAAGACGCCGCGCTCGCGGTCGCCGAGGCCGGCGCCCCGCTGCGGCATCAGCTCGCGGTCGGCGACCCCCGCCGGCGTGAACCCGTGCGGCCCGCCGTCGGGGGTGTACGCGACCCGGAGGGTGGCTCCCGCGACGCCGCGGCACGCCGAGACGACGTCGGTGAGGAAGGCGGCGTACAGCCGGCGCCGGCTCTCCTCGTCCGGCAGCGCCCCGGCCAGCCGCGTCTTCGGCGCCCGCCCGCCGCGGGGCGAGCGCGCCATCACCACCACCGCCGCCCCCCGGAAGGGCGGCGCATCGCCCGCCGCCGCGGCCGCGGACGCCGGTCTCGAGCCGCCGGCGGGAGCCGCGGGGCCGCTCGTCGCGTGTTGCGGCAGTTCGGCGCGCGCCGTCATAATGCGGGGATGGCCTTCCTGTCGCCGCAGGTCGTGGCGGCGATCATTCTACTGGCGGCGGGGCTGGTGGCCTGTTTCCTGGGCTACAGGTTGTTTCGGTGGCTGCTGGTGCTGTACGGGTTCGCCGGGGGCGCCTGGGTCACGTCGCTGTTCGTCGGCACGCTGTCGCCGTGGACGGCGGCGGCGGTGGTCGTCGTGGGCGGACTGGCCGGGGCCGCGGTGCTGCTGGTGCTTTATCTGGCCGCGGTGGCCGTGGCCGGCGCGGGCGTCGGGGTGCTCGTCCTCAATCTCTCCTGGACCCCGGCCGGCGGTGAGCCGGAGGTCTCGATGGTGATCCTCGCTTCTCTCGTCGGCGCGAGCCTCGCCGTGCTCCTGCAGCGCTACGTCATCATCGCGGGGACCGCCTTCATCGGCGCGTGGACCGCCCTCGTCGGGGTCCTCGCGCTCGTGGGGCACCCCGGCGCGCAAGCGGCGGCCGGCGGCGACCTGTGGCGGATGTATCCCCTCGCCCCCGCGCGCGGCCAGGTGTCGTTCGCGGTCGGCTGGCTGAGCCTCGGGCTGCTCGCCGCGCTGTGGCAGATGCTCGGGCCGCGGCCGTCGAAGCCGCTTCCGCCGGACGCGCCGGCCGCCGACGTTTGACGCATCCCCTCGCCCGCCCACGGTCTTTCCGCGGTGGGGCGGCCGAACCTCGGACCGCTCGCCGCGGCGCGGCGGATGCCCGGGCCGTGGCCGTCGAAAGCCGCTTCCGCCGGACGGCGATGCTTGACGCCGTGGCATCCGATGTCCTATGATAGCGTTTCGGTCAGGTGCTCCGCCCGTCCCGAACGGGACGAGCGCCGGATCGCACGCGGCGCCGCGTGTTCCTCAGTAGCTCAATTGGCAGAGCATCCGGCTGTTAACCGGAGGGTTGTTGGTTCGAGTCCAACCTGAGGAGCCAATCCCCCTGTTCGTCCGCTCCCGGACGTTCCTCCCCGCTTCCCGGGTTCGCGTCCTCTTGAGTTCGACGAAGACCGCGTCCGTCCTCTCCCCCGACTCGATCACGAGGAGGTAATCGCAGATCTGCTTCCACGAGCCGTCCCTGACGTTCCGGGCATGGTCTCCGGATTTCATCCGTATCGCAATGGACACGGCCGGCAATCCCGTTACCCTTACCAGCCCGTGGTGGAACCCCCGCGTCGCACCGAGAGCGGCGATGCGCCCGCCTGACAAGGCGTGAGAAGGGCGCATATTGGGCATATTCAACCGCCGAACAACGCAGTCAGGCGGGATGCAGCGCCGCTCGAATGCAGCGGGGCGTTTCACCACGGGCTGTTACGCGCATGTCGACTTCAGGCGTCGTTTCACGCAGCTCGACGGTATTTCCATTCGTGGTGCGCGCCACCGCTCCCGGCTTAAGAATATTCCTGAGTCCAGCGACCAGCGACATGTCACTTCACCCTTCATCCATCAGTCGCGAGGTCAGTCTGCAGGAGATCGACCAATTGAGCCTTCTTGAAGTCGAGCTCCCGGTAGAAGAGCGAGATTCCGAAACGCTCCGCGGACAGCACGAACGGGTCCGGCGGCAGCTCGGGAAACAGGAAGCGCAGATACCGGCTCCAGAGAAGACGCCGCAGAACCGCGGGGTGGATCCGTTCGCCGACGGGCTGGGCGACGACCGCCGACAGGTTCGTTCCGTCGTAGCGGATCGACGGCGTGTCTTCGGAGTCCGTGGACACCGTGCTCCGAAGCGGCTCCGCGCCGAGCTGCACGCTGATGGAAGCGTTTTCGAACTCCTCGGACGAAACGTTGAAGACGGTGGACAAGACTTTCTCGGAGAACTGTCGGGTCAGCGCGCGCATGACGGCGCGGCGCTCGCGGCTCAGGACATCGGGAGCGACGGGCAGTTCAGCGTGGCCGGTTTCAGCGGCTTGATTGCTGATCTCTTCGAACACGGGATAGCGGGCCGCGGACCTGGAGGCGGCGGACGCGGCAGGCCTGGGTGGCGGAAAGGTCTTCCAGGCCTTCAGGAAACCGTAGAGCGTGTAGACGAGGTACGTCTTCCCGGTGTTGTTCCGGCCCGCGACTATCGTAAGATCGCCGAGCTCGAGTTCGGCGCTCTTGACGGGACCGAGGTTGCGGAACGTGAACGTGAGGGGCCTTCGATCCGTGAGGTAGCGTTCCCGCTGGTAGGCGACCCAAGCCCTTGCTGTATCTTTCGAACCGCATTTACGCTCGACGGCGGCCACCAGCACGGAAGGACAAACCGATGCGAACGTCGCATCCGGGTCTTTCAACGTGGCCCGCATGACCTCCGATACGGTCTTGTGTTGCGGGAACCGTTCGGCCAAACGCGGAGATGTAATTCGTTCCCGGTACCCGGAATTCCCCTCCGGGACCACCACGACCACTTTCGCATCCGTGACGTCCAGCTCCCGGTTCGCCACCATCCTGTCCGCCAGCAGGCGAAGGCGCATGAGCTGGTAGAAAGGTTCGTAGAGCAATTCGCTCATTGGAACCTCGCCGCTGAACGCGGATGCCTCCGCCGAGTACAGATCGGAGTATATGTCTTTCCGCTTTTGGCCTCCAATGCCCGCGCCCTTGTCGTCACTGGACGTGTTCTCTTCAAAGTGCTTCCACTCCATCAGGTAGGCACGCCGTCCTGCACCGGTGTCGGCGACGACGAAGGCGTCGACACTGGTGCAGTTTCGACCTCGCGTCACCGGTCCTTCAAGAGATTTCCCCAGACCGATCCATTCGAACTCCACGGGCGACGTCCTGCCCTCGTGGTGGATGTCGATGATGCCTTTCACGTCGTCGTCGATCGCACCGATCGCCGCCGCCAGGGCGCCCGGTATCCTGGCGAGCGGCAGCATGAAATTGACGCACGCGACCTGGGAACACGCCATGTTGCGAGTCGGGCCGTCCTCACCAGCGGCATCACCGCTTCTGGCATCGCGCCACCACTTGATTTTGCGCTCCTTGAAAAAGCGGCGCGCCCCCGCCTCGCCTCGCAACGGCGGATACAGGTTTTCGTCTTCGCAGCCGGCGGCGAGAACGTGGCCGTGACGTCGGGCTACGTCGTCATCCTCCGACGGAGTACGCCCCTTGTCGCTGATGGTTGACGACGTGTGCCGAAAATATGCTTGTTGCTTCTTGGCGGCCTCACGGAAATCATACATATAAACTACCTCCGATCCGGTCCGTCTGGTTGTTGCGCCGCAACATCTTTCACCACGGGCTGGCAGGTGGGTGGAAGCGCCGCCAAGTCCGGCAACAAGACGACCGGCGAACCGGAGTCGAACCTCCCGCCGGAGTGGACCCGCCGCTTGACGACACCGGCCCATACGACAGACAACCGGCGAACCGGAATCGGACACCGGCGCCGCGGGTGCGGACGAAGCCCGGGACACCGGCCCCGCGGGCGGCCGGCGCCCCGTCTCCGTCGATCCGCTTCGACGCCCGCGGGCCTCAGTCGACTATCGCCTGGTAGACCAGCGACCGCACCTTCTGCTGGTCGTCGAGGCCGATGGCCGGGATGATCTGCGTCAGGTAGACCACCACGAGATCCTCCCGGGGGTCGGCCCAGTAGGTGGAGTGGTAGGCGCCGCCCCAGCCGAACTCGCCGGCCGAGCCGGGCAGGCCGGCGGCGGCGGGGTCGTGGGTGATCGAGAAGCCGAGGCCGAAGCCCTGGCCGGGGCGGAACGGGATGCCGCCGAGGTGGTCGGAGAGCATCGACTCGACCGTCTTGCGCGACAGGACGCGCGTACCGTTCAGCTCGCCGCCGTTCAGCATCATCTGGAGGAACGTGGCGTAGTCGGTGGCCGTCGACAGCAGGCCGGCCCCGGCCGAGAACGCCTTGCGCGGGCCCTCGACGTAGTGTCCCTGGCCCACCATGTGGCCGGGGTCGGGCGCCCGCTCGATGCGGCCGCCGTCGCCGACCGACGAATAGACCGTCGCCAGCCGGCCCCGCTTGCCGGGGGGCAGGAAGAAGTGGGTGTCGGTCATCCCGAGCGGGTCGAACAGCCGCTCCTTCAGGAACGCGCCGAGGGTCTGGCCGCTGATCTTCTCGATCATCGCGCCCAGGACGTCGGTGTTGTAGCCGTAGATCCACCGCTCGCCGGGGTGCCCGTCCATCGGCAGCGCGGCGAGGCGGGCCATCGTGTCGCCCACCGGCTCGTCGCGGTCGGCGAAGTACCAGCCGGTGATGCCCGCCTCTTCCCACGCGTCGGCGGCCGGCCCGCGGTTGGCGAGCAGGCCCATGCCGTAGCTGATGCCGGCGGTGTGGGTCAGCAGGTCGCGGATGGTGATGGGCCGGCGCGCCGGCACGACGTCGTAGCCGCCGTCTTCGTTCGGCTCCGCGACGGCGGTCTCGGCGAACGCCGGGAGGTACCTGCCGACCGGGTCGGTGATCAGCAGCTTCCCTTCCTCCTGCAGCAGCATGACCCCGACGCTGGCGAGGGCCTTGGTCTGCGACGCGATGCGGAAGATGCCGTCGGACGGCATCGGCGCCTCCGCCTCGACGTCGCGGTAGCCGATGCCCTCGCGGTAGGCGATCTTCCCGCGCCGGACCACGATGGTGACCGCGCCGGCGAGCCGGCCCTCGTCGACCAGGTTCTCGAGGGCGAGGCTCAGGCGGTCGAGCCGCTCCGACGACATCCCCACTTCTTCCGGCTCGACGCGGACCAGACCCTGCGCGGCCGGCGTCTGCGGGACGAACAGCAGTGCGAACACGACGGCGAGCGCCGTCAGGCGAATGCGTGATCTCATGGCGTCACCTCGACCTTTCTCGAATCTCGACGGTAACCGGATGCGGCGCGCCGGCGGCGCGGAACGGCCGGGACGGCGCCCGCCGCCGCCGCGCGCCCGCCCGCCGGCCCCACCGGAAGTCCGCGCCGTCCCGGGCCGGACTTCCCGGCCCCCATGATATCCGCGACGGCGGCCGCGCCGGTAGAGCATCCGCGTCACGGCGGACGCGGGGTCTGCCGCGAGCTGCTCGAACGTGGCCCGACGCAGGCGGTTGACATGCTACAAAAATATTTATATAGTTCAACTACATCACTTCTTTCATAGAGACATGAGCCTCGACCATATCCTCCTGGGCCTGCTGCGCGAGCCGGCCACCGGGTACGACCTCGGGAACGCGTTCAGCCAGAACGTCCGGCACTTCTGGTCGGCCGAGCTGAGCCAGATCTACCCGACCCTCAAGCGCCTCGAACGGCGGGGGATGCTGCGCAGCCGGGTCGAGCCGTCGCCGAAGGGACCGAACCGCCGGGTCTACGCGCTGACCGAGGAGGGCCGGGCCGAACTGCTGCGCTGGCTGCGCGGCGGTCCCGCCGTCGGCGCGGAACGGTTCGCCTATCTCGCCCAGCTCTACTTCATGGACGCGGTCGGCGACGTCCGCGAGACCCGCGCGTTCATGACGGCGCTGCGCGACCACCTCGCGCGCTGGCTGGGCCGCCTGCGGGCCATCGAGCGGGAGGTCGCCGCCGCCCACGGCGACGCGCCGGAGCGTTACAGCGACGCAGGATTCCACCATTTCGCGGCGCTGCGGATGGGCATCCACTCCGTCGAGTCGAAGGTGGCCTGGTGCGACGAGACGCTCGCGGCCATCGACCGGCGGCTGTCGCCCCTGCGCCGCGCGGGTACGCCGGCGCGGGACGAACCGCGGCAACCACTGGAGCATCTGCTATGACCAGCCTCGCGGACCACGCGCTCGACGCCCTCGTCCTGATCCACGTCGCGGCCGGGTTCGTCGGCCTCCCGGCGTTCTGGATCCCGGTGTTCGCGCGCAAGGGGGGGCGCGCGCACGTGCGGGCCGGCCGCGTCTTCACGTACAGCGCCTACGTGGTGACGCTCTCCGCCGTCGCCGTGTCGGCGGGACGCATCGTCTCCTACCGGGCGCAGGGCATGGCGGTCGCGGACCGGCCCGAGCCCTACGCCTTCGCGTTGTTCCTGGGCTACCTCGGGGTGGTGACCTTCGCCACCGTGCGGCACGCGATACGGGTGGTCGAGACGAGGAAATCGCCCGAGAAGCTGCGGACCCCCTTCCACGAGGCGCTCGCCTGGGCCTCGATGGCCGGCAGCGCCGCCGTCGTCGCGTTCGCCCTCGGGGCCTGGTCCGACGTTTCCGCGATCCTGCTGGGCCTGAGCCCGATCGGCCTCTTCACGGGGCTGGGCGCGCTGCGGCTGATGCGCAACCCCGGCGCGCGGCGCATGGGCTGGTTCTACAGCCACCTGGGGTCCATGCTGGGGGGCGGCATCGCGTTCCACACCGCGTTCATCGTCTTCGGGGCGCAGCGGCTGTGGGCCTGGGAACTCGCCGGGCCGCTCGCCGTGGTGCCGTGGGTCCTGCCCACCGCCGTCGGCATTCCGGCGATCGTCGTCTGGACCCGGTACTACCGGCGGAAGTTCGGTCCGGTGCGGGGCGCCGCGGCCTGACGGGCTCCCGTGTTCGGCGTCAATTACTTTGGCCGCCTGGCGACAATTATTCTGGCCGGTTCAGATCGGGCTGCTCCGGCCTGCGGACACCGGTCGGGCGTTCACGAGGCCGGCCGGCGGCGGGTGCGGGGCAGCAGCGGGCCGGGGGCACGCCCGCGCCGCGGACGGCGGCCGCCACACCGTGGCCGGCCCGCACCGCCCGTCGTTCCTCGTACCGACGCCGCGGCGCGGGAACACCGGAGGCGCGTCGGCGACGCCGGCAAGCGGCCCCGGGTTAACGCTCGTACCGATGCCGCGTCCCCGGAGTCAGAGGAGGTGGCCGGTCCAGCGGCCCGCGACCACGATGCCGGCCCAGAGGAGCAGCGACGCGCCGCCGGCGATGCGCGCCTCCAGGGGCGGTTCTGCCGCCGTGTCCCACGCGCCGACGCCCCGGAACGTCCGGAAATGGAAGACGGCCATGTTGGCGCACGCCAGGGGCAGCAGCAGGAACTTGATCTGGAACGCGGTGTTCTCCACGTACCCCGGCGCGCGCGCCGCGAACATGCCGAAGCCGGTGACCGCGGTCACGACGAACGCCGCCCAGGTCCACGGGAGCAGCCGGCCGGTGATCTGGCTGACCGGGTAGCGGAGGGCGGCGAGTCCGAGCAGCCGCAGGTCGACGGTCAGGATCGTGCCGATCACGAGGCCGATGCCGATCACGTGGATCGACTCCAGCGCCGGGAACCACCACGTGAAGCCGATGTGCTGCGAGAGCGGGTGGTCCTGCATCCACTGCCAGATCGACGGGTACGCCTGCAGGTCCTCCCAGGGGAACGGGATCGGGAAGGGGTCGGTGATGTACTCGGAGTACGCGATCCAGCGCCCCGCCAGCATGACCCCCACCCAGAGCAGGAGCGACGCCGCGGCGATGACCCGCGCCGCGAGCAGCCGGTCAGCCGACCCCTCCCAGTAGCCGTGCTCCTTCCGGTTCTTCCAGTAGACGAGGAACGCCAGCGCGACGGCGGCCGCCAGCAGCGAGAACTTGAACGTGGCGACGGGGTTGTGGAAGTAGCGGACCGGGCGCGCCAGGACGAAGAGCAGCCCGGTGGCGAGGTTCACGGCGAGGGCGTACCAGGTCCACGGCAGCAGCCGCCGGATCATCTCGCTGGCGTTCTGGCCCCGCAGCGCGAGCCCCAGGAACCGCAGATCGACCATCACGATGGAGCCGGCCACCGCGGCGATGCCCAGGATGTGGAACGACTGGGCGATCGGGGGCAGGCCCGGGACGTTGCCGAGCAGGTACACCATCCATTCGCGGGTCGGACTCTCCGCGAGGGTCTGGGCCAGGAAGTCGCGCATGGGTCGGCCTTTCGTGGGCGCCGGAATCGACGGCCGGCCGCGCCATCCTACAACAGCCGCCGCCCGCGGCGCCTTCCGGGTTCCGCCGCAGGCTGATACACTTCGAGGCGCCGGAGGGAACGCCCCGCGGCACTGCGGGCGGCGATGCAGCCCCCGGTTACTCTGTCCGCCGGACGTTCTCTGTCCGCCGGACGTTCTCTGTCCGCCGGACGTTCTCTGTCCGCCAGACGTTCTCTGTCCGCCGGACGTTCTCTGTCCGCTGGTGCCCCCTTCGGGCGCGGTGCGACGCCGGGGTTCCACCACGGGCCGGCGCAGGTCGCGGCCCGAGTCCCGACCCCGACCTTACTCTCGTCCCCATGAATCCAGGAATCCCGATGCGCAGACATCTCGCCGCCGCCGCGCTTGCGACGGGCCTCGCGGCCGCCGCCGGGCCGGCGCGCGCCCAGGCGCCCGACGCGGCGGGCGCGGACGGCGCCTGCGCCGTTTCGACGCCGGCGGCGTGGCCGGGGCTGGACGGCGGCCCCCGGTGGAACGGCTGGGGCGCCGGGGTGACGAACGCCCGCTTCCAGCCGGCCGAGCAGGCCGGGCTCGCGGCGGCGGACGTGCCGCGTCTGCGGCTGAAGTGGGCGTTCGGCTACCCGCGCTCGACCAGCGCGCAGTCGCAGCCGACGGTGGTGGGCGGACGCCTGTTCGTGGCCAGCGAACGCGGCGAAGTCTACGCGCTCGACGCGAAGACCGGCTGCGCCCACTGGTCGTTCGCGGCCGGGAGCGGCGTCCGCAGCGCCATGACCGTGGGCCGTCTCGCCGACGGGCGGCACGCGCTTTTCTTCGGCGACTTCACGGCGACGGTCCACGCCCTCGACGCGGCGACCGGCGCCGAGATCTGGCGGCGGGACGTCGAGAGCCACCCCGGCGCCCGTATCACCGGAGCGCCGGTGCTGCACGACGGCCGCCTCTACGTCCCGGTGTCTTCCCTGGAAGAGCTGCTGGCCGCCGACCCCCGGTACCCGTGCTGCACGTTCCGCGGGAGCGTCGCCGCCCTCGACGCGGCGAGCGGCGAACCGGTCTGGCAGAGCCACACCATCGAGGAGACGCCGGGGCCGCGGGGGCGCAACCCCGCCGGCGCGGCCCTCATGGGGCCGTCGGGGGCGGCGGTGTGGTCGGCGCCGACCATCGACGCCGAACGCGGGCTCGTCTACGCCGCGACCGGGAACGCCTATACCGAGCCGGCGGCCGCCACGAGCGACGCGATCGTCGCGTTCGACCTCGACACCGGCGCGGTCCGGTGGACGAACCAGTTGACGCCGGACGACGCGTTCATCCTCAACTGCGGCGGAGACAACCCGAACTGTCCGGAAGAAGACGGCCCCGACTTCGACTTCGGCGCGTCTCCGGTGCTGGTGACGCTGGCCGACGGCCGCGGCCTGCTGGTCGTCGGCCAGAAGTCGGGGGTGGGCTACGGCCTCGATCCGGACCGGGACGGCGCCGTCGTCTGGCGCTACCAGGTCGGGGCGGGCAGTGCGCTCGGCGGCATCGAGTGGGGCTTCGCGGTCGACGCCGAGAAGGCCTACTTCGCCAACTCGGACTACCTGACGCCCGAACCGGGGGGGCTGGCCGCGGTGCGCCTGCGCACCGGCGAGCTCGTGTGGTACGCCGAGCCTCACGAGCCGGTCTGCGACGGGTGCAGCCCGGCCCTCCTCGCCGCGGTCACCGCCATTCCGGGCGCCGTCTTCTCCGGCGCCTGGGACGGCCTGTTCCGCGCCTACGACGCTGGCGACGGCTCGGTGCTCTGGGAGTTCGACACCAACGGCGGTCACGACACGGTGAACGGCGTCGCGGCCCGGGGCGGGTCCATCAACGGCCCCGGCCCGGTGGTCGTCGACGGCATGGTCTACGTCAACTCCGGCTACGCCGCGTTCGGCGGCCGTCCCGGCAACGTCCTGCTGGCCTTCGGCGTCGACTGACGCCGCCGCCCCCCGGCCGGCGGCGACGTCCCGGGGGTCAACGGGTGCATCCGATCTCCAAAACTCCTGCTACCAGCCCGTGGTGAATCACCATGGGCTGGCAGGGTTCGTTCCGGACTCATTCCACGTCGTCGACAACGAGCGCTTGAGCCATGTGAATGTGAAACAGCGGAACCGTGAGGGCCGGGAATTCCAGCCGAGCCAGCGATGAATGCACGAACTCTCGCCAGTATCCCCACACGTGAAACGGGCAATAGTGCAACGCAAAAGTGCGCAACTGCCTGTCGCTGAAGTTCGGCGAATCATCCTTGATGGCGTAGGATGCTTCAAGCGTTGCCTTAACGACGACGCTCTGCTCGTTCTGGTCGTCCAAGTCCGAAGAGGCCGCCGGCTTGCTCAGCCGAAACTCCAAGGTAGTTGTCGCGCGAAAGCCGGTGTCGGCCCCATCGTCGCTGGAGTCGATGGTGGGACGGCTAAAGTGGGTCGACGCCTGCAGCCGGACTTCGTCATCCGGATCCATCTCCAGGCTCGCATGTGCGGAGAACGTCGAAAACCGGACTCGCCTCAGACGCGTACGAGTCACGATCTCATTGGCCACCTCGATAGGGGCCGGCTCTCGAGACGCAGCACCCGCAGTTGCCACCGCCGGCGTCTTCCGCCCGCCATCAGCTACTTTCCGGGTCCTCTTTGCCATCACGCCGCAACACTACGCTGGGCTAAAGACGCGCCCTTCCAAAAATCCGAACTATTCGCCCGAACAACCACTGGCCGTTCGGTGTCGGGCATGTCTGCCCATTCAACAACCGGGCGCCGACGGACCTGATGCCACGCTGGCGCGTTCGCCATACGAGCGTGCAGCTCACTCAAGGCCTTCTCGAGGAACCGGGGGTCCGCCCTCAGTCGAACCAAGCGGTCCAGCGCCTGCGTCTGGATCTCGCCTCTCCTCCAGCGCTTGAGCGTGGCGATGCCGATGGACACGTAGCCGGCGAACTCGGGCCACGTCATCGCCAGATTGCGCCGCAGGTGGTCGATCTCGCCGATCGTGAGCAAGCCGACCTTGCGGCGGTACGCATCCGACACCGCCCGGTGGTAGACGCGGGTGTTCCGGCCCAGGATGACCACGCGCCCACAGCGCATGCACCGCGGCGCGTGCAGAGTCACCGAGACGCGCTCGCCCTTCAGCTCGGCTTCGACGGTTCGGAGGGCTTCCTGCTCGACGACGTGCCCGCACTTGATGCATTTCATGTCTGGATTCCGGGATACGCGGTTCATGGACCTTGCGTCTCGGTGGACTCGTGAAAGCTCACGATGATCAGCCGCCCGTCGAACAGCGAGAACTTGACGTACATCCGGCGCCGGAGACTTGCGGAGAACCACGCGGCTTGGTACAGATCGTGCCCGGCGCAGAGACCGCCGTAGCCGGGGTCGTCGCGCGCCTGGAGATCCTCCACGGTGATCTCCGCAAAACTCTTGCGCAGGGAAATGGTAACGGCAGGTTCGCCGCGAACGCCGATCGCGTCACAGTCTCGACGAAGCCGGTCGTAGTTCTCCGGCTCCCAGCCGTCCCCGCGTTGAATGCGCCGGCGAGCCGTCTCGAGTACCGAACCGAGGTCATCTTCAGGGCCGGGTCTGGGTTCGTCCGCCATGGACCGCGCGAGACCGTGGTCGACACCTGGATCATCGGGAGCACCTCACGATCGACAGGCCGTACGGTATCAATCGATACCCAAGCCGTCAAGTGCGGCCGGGCCATGCGGGGCGGGGCCTGGCCGGCATGGCGCCGGCGCCGCTCCGTTCGGCGGGACGGGCCGTCCGGCCTGCTCACGCGCCGGCTCCGGGCCGACCCGGAGCCGGCCCCGCCGACCCGCGGCGGCCCTCATTCCGCGGGGCCGGCGGCGCCTCCGCGATGGCGAAGGCGATGGTGGTCATGCCCGGCCGGCCGGTCTCCTGCTCCAACCGCGCGTTCAGCGGGTCTTCCACCGCGCTCACGTCGATCGTCTCGCGGGACGCTTCGACCTCCTCGCGGGACGCCCCCTTGAAGCAGAGCGGGCAGGGCGGCAGGTCGTCGCCGCCGATCCGCACCGGGGGGCCGTAGGTGCGGCAGGCGACGGGGCGCCACGCGTAGACGGCGCAGGCGCCCGTGTCGGGGTCGAGGGCGGGACAGGGGTCGGAGGCGAAGGCCTCGTAGAACCGCTCCTCTTCGACCGGGGAGGCGAAGACGCCCGCGCGGCCGGCCGCGAACGCCGGCGTCTGCCGCGCCACCGCGGCCCGGGCCCGCCGCCGGACGGCGTCCGCCGTCCCGGATGCGGTCCCGGCCAGCGTGCGCAGCCCGTCCTGCAGGCGCCACGCATCGAGCCGGGTGATGGCGAACGGGCCGAAGCAGCACGGCGCGCACCCGGACTCGCAGACCAGATGGGCCCCGGCCGCCGCCCGCGCCCGGCCCGTCGCGGCGTCGACGAGGGCCAGCAGCCGGCGGTCGCCGGCCTTCAGCGCCGCGTCGCCGGCCGCCGCCGCCGCGGCCGTGCGGGAAGTCTCCGGCCGTTCCGCCGTCATCGACGTCTCCTCATCGAGCCGCCCGCCCCCCCGGTGACGGCGGGGCCGTTCCCGCCGTCATCGACGCCTCCCCACCGGGCCGCCGTCCCCCGGTGACGGCGGGCCGCCCGGTCGGCGCGTACGGGCCCGCCCGCGGACCGCCGTCCGCGCCGCCGGCATTCAGCATCCCGGTGGTGGAACACCCCCTGCTGCATTACGAGCGACGATGCATGTGCGGCCTTCTCACGCTTGTCGGGCGGGCGTTCCCCGTCCGCCGGACGTTCCCTGTCCGCCGGACTTCTCCGTCCGCCGGACGTTCTCCGTCCGCCGGACGTTCTCCGTCCGCCGGACGTTCTCCGTCCGCCGGCGCCCCTCGGCGTTCCCTGGCGCCCTTCGGCGCGACGCGGGGATCCACGACGGCATCAGGGCATCGTCTATACTGGCGGTACCGCCTCGCCCGCCCCCGACCGGCCGCGCCATGCTGTCGTGCCAACGTTCCCGCTTCATGCTGCCCGCCGGGGCGCACTACCTGAACTGCGCGTACATGGCGCCGCTCGCGTCCGCCGTCCGCGCCGCCGGCGTTCAGGGCATCGACCGGCGGAAGGCGCCGCACCTGATCCGTCCGGAGGACTTCTTCGACGGCAGCCACCACCTGCGCTGCCTGTTCTCGCGGGTCGTCAACGCGCCCGACCCGAACTGCGTGGCCATCGTGCCCTCGGCGTCGTACGGACTGGCCAACGTCGCCCGCAACGTCCCGGCCGGGCGCGGCGACAACGTCGTCATCCTCGAGGGGCAGTTCCCGAGCAACGTCTACGTCTGGCGCCGCCTGTGCGCCGAGCGCGGTCTCGAGCTGCGCACGGTGGAAGCGCCGCCGCGGGACGCCCGGGGCCGGGCCCTCGAGTGGAACGTCCGGCTGCTGTCCCGCATCGACCGCCGCACGGCCCTCGTCTCCGTGCCCCACGTCCACTGGGCCGACGGCACGCTGTTCGACCTGGAGCGGGTCCGGGAACGCGCCCGCGACTGCGACGCCCTGCTCGCCGTGGACGGGACGCAGTCGGTGGGAGCGATGCCGTTCGACGTCCAGCGCATCCGCCCCGACGCCCTCGTCTGCGCCGGCTACAAGTGGCTGCTCGGCCCCTATTCGATCGGGCTGGCCTACTACGGACCCGCCTTCGACCATGGTACGCCGATCGAGGAGAACTGGATCACCCGGCGCGGCAGCGAGGCGTTCTCCGATCTCGTCCGCTACCGGGACGAGTACCAGCCGGGCGCCGTACGCTACGACGTCGGCGAGCGCTCGAACTTCGTGCTCGTCCCGATGCTCGCGGCGGCCCTGGAACTGGTCCTGGAATGGACCGTCCCCGCCATCCAGGACTATTGCCGCGGGCTGACCGGGGACCTGGGCGGGATCCTGCGCGAGCGCGGACACCAGGTCGAGGACCCGCGCTGGCGCGGCGGCCATCTCCTCGGCGTGCGGGTGCGGGACTCCGTCGACCGGACGCGGCTCGCCGAGCGCCTGCAAGAGCGGCAGGTGGCGGTGTCGTTCCGCGGCGACGCCATCCGCGTCGCGCCGCATCTTTACAACGACGCGGACGACACCGCGGCCCTCCTCGACGCCATCGAGTGAGGCAGGAGGACGGACGGCCGCCATGCAGGACTCCCGCGGACCCGGCGGCGGCGGGTCGGCGAACGGCCGCCGGGCGGGATGCGGCGCGGCCCGCATGCGGCCGGGGCGCCCCGGGGCGGCGGTCCACCCATGCTGACGTCGAGCGCGGTCAAGGCGAAGGCGGGCGGCCTCGGGTTCGACCTGTGCGGGGTCGCCCCGGCCGGCGCGTTCCCCGAGCTGGCGGCGCTGCGCGACTGGCTCGATCGCGGATACGCCGGCGACATGGCGTACATGGCCCGCACCGCCGACCGCCGGGCCGACGTCCGCGCGGTGATGCCGTCGGCGCGGACGGTCGTGGCGCTGGCGACGCTCTACAACACCGACCGGCCCTTTTCGACGGAGGTCGACGAGCCCGACGCGGCGCTGATCTCCCGATACGCCTGGGGCGACGACTACCACGACGTTCTCGCGGATCGCACCCGGGCCCTGGCCGCGTGGATGCGCGAGGCGCACGGCGCGCCCTGCGAGACCCGCGTCCACGTCGACACCGGCCCCGTGCAGGAGCGCGTGTACGCCCGGTACGCGGGTCTCGGGTGGATCGGCAAGAACACCTGCCTCATCAATCCCGACCTCGGGTCGTGGCTGTTCCTGTCGGAGGTGCTCTGCAGCGTGGCTCTCGAGCCGGACGCGCCGGCCCTCGACCAGTGCGGCGCCTGCACGCTGTGCCTCGAGGCCTGCCCCACCGGCGCCTTCCCCGAGCCGGGGGTGCTCGACGCCACCCGCTGCCTGTCCTACCTGACGATCGAGATGAAGGGCGCGATTCCGCCGGCGCAGCGCGCCGACCTGGGGGCGCACGTCTACGGCTGCGACGTCTGCCAGGAGGTGTGCCCGTACAACGCGGCCGCGCCGGTCAGCCGCGACCCGGCGTGGCAGGCCCGGCCGGCCCTCGACCGTCCTCCCCTGATGGAACTGTGGTCTCGGTCCGACGCGGAGTTGCGCGCGGCCATCCGCAAGGGGCCCATGACCCGGGCCCGGGTGAAACGGTTGCGCCGGAACGTGGCGGTGGCGCTGGGGAACCGCGGCCCCGCCGACGCCCGCGCCGCGCTGGCGCCGGAACGCCGCGCGGCCCGGACCGACGCCGACTCGATGCGCGACCCGCTCGTCGAAGAGCACGTCGAGTGGGCGCGGGGCGCGCTCGCGCGCCGGGACGGGTAGCCGCCGGCGGCGTCCCGCCGACGGACCGTGGTTCGCCGGGCGAGTCCGCGCCCGGAGAGCGGCGCGGCGCCCGCCGGCCCGCGCCGGGGGCCGAATACGGACGTCAGGATGGTTCCCGTACGCGCGTCTTCAACCTGCCCGCCGGAATCCGGTGGCGGAACCCGCGTCGCACCGCGCCCGAAGGGCGCCGGCGAACAGACGACGTCCGGCGGACGGAGGACGCCCCGCGGGACAGGAACGTCCGGCGGACGGAGAACGCCCGCCTGGCAAGGCGCGGGCAAGGGCGCATACCGGGCCTGTCCGACCGACGAACGACGCGGCCAGGCGGGATGCGGCGCCGCTCGGATGCCGCGGGACGTTCGCCGCGGGCTGCTATGATCAGGGCGTGACGAAAGGCAAGGACGGCTCTCTGGCGCCGCGGCTCCTGCTCTCGATGCCCCAGCTCCACGATCCCAACTTCCGGCAGACGGTGGTGCTGCTCTGCGAGCACGGGGAGGAGGGCGCCTTCGGCCTCGTGCTCAACCGGAAGACCGACACCCCCGTGTCGTCGGTCGTGCGTCTGACCCCGCCGGTCGAAGCGGACAACGGACTGCAACTGTGGATCGGCGGCCCCGTCGAACCCGAGCGCGGGTGGATCCTGATGGGGCACGAGCCGGCCGACGCCGAGTCCGTCGAGGTCTGCGAGGGCCTCTACCTGTCCACGTCGCCGAACCTGTTGCGGCGGCTCCTCGAAAATCGCCCCCCCGACCGGACCCGCCTCCTGACCGGGTACGCCGGCTGGGCGGCCGGACAGCTCGACGCCGAGCTCTCGGCGTCGGCCTGGCTGATCGCCGACGTGCAGCTCGATCTGATCTTCGACGTCCAGGCTGCGCGCATGTGGGAGACGGCCATCCGCCGCCTCGGCGCCGACCCTTCCCTGCTGCAGATGGGCAGCGGCGTCCACTGACGCGCGGAGGCGCGGTCCGGCCCGCACCGGCGTTCCGGCGACGTCCGGCTTCCGCGCGCAGCGGCGCCGCGCCGCGATTCGAGGTCCGCGGCGCTCTCCCGGTGGCGTCCATCGCGGTGATGGCCGTCGTGCTGGGCCTGTGGGGCTAGCCAATCCCCGCCGCTACGGCCCGCCGCGGCCGGGCCGTCGTCCCGCGGCCCGCCAGCGGGAACGTGCGCACGCCGATCATGCGCCGGGCGTCGGCCGCGCGCAAGTCCGTGGTCCCGGAGCGGCCTTGACACCGCCGCGCGGCGGGTCGAGAATCGGTCCGACGATGACCGGACCACACCGGCCGCCGGCGAGTCCCACGCTCGACAAAGCGATCCAGTGCCCCCTGCTGGAAGGCGATCTCGAGCAATGGGTGCGGTGCTGTACGAGCCGGTTCCTGCCGCTCGCCCGCCGCGTGGCCAGCGGCGACGACGCCGCGCACGACGCGCTGCAACAGAGCTGGGTCATCGTGCTGGAGAAGCTTCACGAGCACCGGGGTAAATCTCCCGCATGCGGGTGGGTCGGGAAGATCGTGTACCACGAGGCGCTGCACGGCGCGACCGCACGGTCGCGCGAAGTGCCGCTGGGCACGGCCGGCGGCGGCACGGGCCCGGCTGCGCGGCAGGCGCAGGCGGCAGGCGCAGCCCAGGATTCTCCCGAAACGGCGGCGTACGCGCGCGAGCTCACGCGCCTGCTGCTGGAAGTGATCGACCAGTTGCCACCGACGTACCGAGAAGTCGTGCGACTGCGAGACGTCGACCGCCTCCCGCCGGACGAAGTCGCCCGCCGACTCCGCACCTCCACCGGGAACGTCGCGGTTCGACTGCACCGGGCCCACCGGTTGCTGCGCCCGCGGCTCCTGCGCCGGATCGAGGGATCCGCCCCCGCGATCCGGCCCCGCGAAAAAAAACTGTAATCTCGGCCCCCCCTGAACTCTCTTATAGAGTGAACCGCGGACGCCGTCCCGAACGGGCGGTGGGAGCCGCGGCACAGAGGGAGGTGCGACGATGACTGGAAACAGAGCGTTGGTCGCGAGGGCGTGTCTTGCCGCGGCGTTGCTGGCGGTGAACTTCGCCATGCCGATTCCCGCCCCGGCACACGCTGCCGGCCCCTGCTGGCAGTGCACGGCCATTCCCGTGGGTCCCAATCGAAAAATCTCCGTATGCATGCCGGGCGGCAATCATCACGGCTGCGAGATGGCGGCCTGGGGCAGTGTCGTCATCTGCCGCGAACTTGGGGTGGTGCGATGCCCGTAGGAGTGCTCCCGGATCTGCGCCATGCGGTGCGGCAGTTCAGGGCGCGGCCCGGCTTTACCCGGGCCGCGCTCGCTCTCCTCGCGGTCGGCATCGGCGCGAACACCGCGGCGTTCAGCATCGTTCACGGACTGCTGTTCCAGCCCCTGCCGTATCCGGATGCCGATGCGCTGGTCGGCGCCGGGCGGCGCTCGGAAGCTGTCGGGCCAGCATATCAGGAACGTCCAGGGTCCCTGCAACTGTCGTATGACGAGTTGCGGCGGTTGCGGGACGGCGCCCGATCGTTCGAAGACCTCGCCGGCGTCCTCCCGATCGACGTCGTCCTGGACGGTCCGGGCGGCCCGAGCCGTCCGGGCGGCGCCGCGGTGTCGCCCTCGCTCTTTCCGTTGCTGCGGGTGACGCCGCGGCTCGGGCGGCTCTTCACCGAGGCGGACGCCGGACGTGTGGTGCTGCTGAGTCACCGCGCCTGGATTCGCCGGTTCGGATCGGCTCTCGACGTGGTCGGCGCCCCGATCGATCTGAACGACGAGCGGCACACCATCATCGGCGTGCTCCCCGGCGGTCCGGAGCATCTCTTTCCCGCCGTGGAACTCTGGACGCCGCTCGTCGCTCCGCCGACCGAAGTCCTCGGTGACGACGCCCTTCGGTTGACCACGACAGGACGTCTCCGGCCCGGCGTGTCTCCGGCCGCCGCGGCGGCCGAGGCGCGCACCATCCTGGCGCGGGCGGGAGCGGGCGGCCGGTCGGCGGAGGCCGGGTCGGACGTCGTGGTGACGCCGCTCCGCGAAGAGCGCGGGCGCCCGTTCCGTCCGGCGCTGCTGATGCTTGCCGCGGCGACGGGACTGGTGTTGCTGATGACGTGCGCCAACGTGGGCGGGTTGCTGTTCCTGCGCGGAATCGCCCGGCGCCGCGAGATGGCTGTCCGCGGAGCGCTCGGCGCCGGGCGATTCCGCATCGCTCGTCAACTGCTGGCGGAGTGCATCGTTCTCGGCGTGGCCGGCGGCGTGATCGGCCTTGCGGTGGCCGCCGGCATCGTGCAGGCCGCGCCGGCGCTCATACCGGAAACCGTTCCCGGGCTGACCGAGGCAGGTCTCGGTCCCGGCGTGCTCGCGTTTGCGATCGGGTTGGCGGCGGTGACGAGTCTCGTGTTCGGCGCGGCGCCGGCGCTGATGCTGTCGCGGGTCGATCCGGCGCGTGCGCTCGGCGAGAACGGCGCGGCGGCGGGTCGTTTCGGGCGTCTTCGGTCGAATCGCATCCAGGCGGCGGCGGTCGTGCTGCAGGTGGCGATCGCGTTCGTGTTGCTGGCTGGCGCCGCCTTGCTGCTGCGCAGTTTCGTGGCGCTCGTATCCTTCGACACCGGCTACGATCCGGCCAACGTCGCCGCCTTCTCCGTGTCACTTCCCGCCGCCGGCGGGGTCGGCGCACTCGGAGAGCCGGTGGACGCGGCGGCGAACCATGCGCCGATCCGGCCGTTCCTGACCCGGATGGAACGGATCACGCGTCTGCCGGGTGTCGATGCGGTCGCGCTGTCGTCATCGGCGCCGCTCTTCCCCACGACGCGGATCCAGCCGATAGGCGTCCCCGACCGGCCCCCGACCGTCCACCATCGGGAACAGTTGCTCGGCGCGATACGGACCGTCAGTCCCGGCTATGCCGACGTCCTGCGGCTCCCGGTGCGGGCCGGACGCTTCTTCTCGCATCGTGACACCGCAACCAGCCCGCGGGTCGTGGTCGTGAGCGAGTCGTTCGCGCGCCGCGCGTTCGGCAACGTGCCGGCGGTCGGGCGCCGCCTCGCACACCAGGCCGACAACGAGACGTGGAAAGTGATCGGCGTCGTGGCCGATGCGCGCTCCCCCTTCGTTCCCAGCTTCTTCACGGACACGATCGCCGGCGATGTCTATCTGTCCATGCTCCAGCCCGGCATGGGTGGGACGTTCGGACGCGAGTTGTCCATGGTCACCGTTCGCACCGACCGTGTTCCCCTCGCGGTGCTTCCGTTCCTGCGCGAGGTTTTCACCGACGTTCACCCGTTCGGAAGCGGCACGCTGGAGGGTTTGCTGGCGGCGCAGGCCGCGCAACCGGGCTTCTACGCGGCGTGCGCCGGCGTCTTCGGGGTCGTCGCCCTGATGCTCGCCGCGTTCGGTCTCCACACCGTCCTCGGCCATACGGTGGCGCAACGCCGGCGGGAGATAGGCATCCGCACGGCACTGGGGGCGGAGCCGCACGACGTCGTCGAACTCGTCGTCCGGCAGGGGGGAGCGCTCGTCGGGTCCGGGATCGTCCTGGGCCTCCTGGGCGCCGCCGCGTCGAGCCGCATCGTCGACAGCGTCCTGTTCGGTGTCGCGCCCGCGGATCCGCTCACGCTGGCCGCCGCCGCGGCGCTGCTGCTCGCCGTCGCTCTGCTCGCGTGCTGGCTCCCCGCGCGCCGGGCCGTACGCATCGATCCGATGGATGTTCTCCGTGAAGCGTAGCGTGGAGGGAGGTTGACGTGCTCATCCTGAATCGTCGAAAAGCGCGGTCAGTCACGCGCTGAACCAATGGACGTTCCGGAACGTGGCGGTGGATGATCACGGCGCAGGGGTCCCGATGTCGTCGAAATTGTCGTTCTATTTCATGGCGAGGAACGGCGGTGCGGTGCTGAGTCCGGAGGAAATGCGAGCGGATCTCGGCCTTCAGGAACCAAGTGCGGGCGGCGCCGAAAACGGTAACGGTGTCGCCGGGAGCGTCGTCGGCCGGTAGTTGGACGCCCGCGGCCGCGCGACCGGAACGACGACGCGCGGGGCCGTTCACGGGCCGCCGCCGGGCGCCGGCGGCTCCAGCCAGCGGAAGAAGCCGGTGGCCGCGGCGGCGCCGGCCAGTTGGGCGGCGATGAAGGCCGGCGCGTCGGCCGGCGCGATGCCGGTGAAGGTGTCGGTGAACGCGCGGGCGGCGGTGACCGCCGGGTTGGCGAACGCGGACGACGAAGTGAACCAGATGCCGGCGGTGATGAACAGGCCGACTGCGAACGGCACCGCCTCCGGCCGCGTGCGCAGGCAGCCGAGAATGGCGGTCAGCAGGCCGAAGCCGGCGACGAACTCGCCCAGCCACCGGCCGCCCCCGCCGCGCGCCTGGAAGCCCGCCGCCAGCAGCGGTTCGCCGAACATGGCGTGCGCCAGCATCACCCCGGCCAGGCCGCCGGCGCACTGCGCCAGGGCGTAGAACAGTGCCTCGCGGGCGCCCAGCTCGCGGCGCAGCCAGAACGCGAGGGTGACGGCGGGGTTCAGGTGGGCGCCGGAAACCGGCCCGAAGGCCAGGATCAGCACCACCAGCCCGGCGCCGGTCGCCAGGGTGTTCGCCAGCAGGGCGAGGCCGTCGTTCCCCCCGGCCAGGCGCTCGCCCATGATGCCGCTGCCGACCACCGTCGCCACCAGCAGGGCGGCGCCCACGGACTCGGCGGCCAGACGCCGCGGCAGGTCGGAAGTCATGTCGGACATATCGTAACCGCGGACCGGGGACCGCCGCCGCGGGCGGCTACCCCTCGCCGGTCAGCCGGTTCGAGCGGAACGCCCGCACGGCGCGGTTCGCGGTTCCGCCGCGCCGCTCGTCGCGCCGCGCCAGCTCTTCGCGGCGCCGCCGCACCGCCTCTCGTTCGCGCCGCAGCCGGCGGAAGCTGTCGAGGCGGGCGGCGCTCAGGCGCCCTGTCTCGACCGCCCGGCGCACCGCGCAACGCGGCTCGCGGTCGTGGCCGCAGTCGCGGAACCGGCACGCCGCGGCCAGCGCCCGGACGTCGTCGAACGCGTCGTCGAGGGCGTCCGCGTCGTCCCACAACCGGAGCTCGCGCATGCCCGGCGTGTCGATGACGAGGCCGCCGCCGGGCAGGAGAATCAGTTCGCGCCGCGTCGTGGTGTGCCGGCCGCGGCCGTCCCGGCGCCGCACGGCCGCCGTCCGCTGCCGCTCGCAGCCCAGCAGGCGGTTGATGATCGTGGACTTCCCGACGCCGGACGACCCGATCAGGGCGCCGGTCCGCCCCCGCAGGTGCGGCCGCAGGGGCTCGGCGCCGCCGGGGCGCAGGGCGTTGACGACGTGCAGCGGGGCGTCGGGGGCGAGGGCGGCGACGGCCGCGCGCCGGGCCTCGGGGTCGGCGCACAGGTCGGCCTTGCTGAGCACGAGCACGGGGTCGGCGCCGCTGTGCCGGACGGCCGCGAGATACCGCTCGATGCGCCGCGGGTTGAAGTCGCCGTCGAGACCGCACACCACGAGCACCGCGTCGACGTTGGCGGCGACGAGCTGCCGGCGCGTCGGTTCTCCCGCCGCCTTGCGCGAGAAGCAGCAGCGGCGCGGCAGCACCGCCTCGATGGTGCCGGTGCGGCCGTCCGCGCCGAGGCGCACGGCGACCCAGTCGCCGACCACCGGACGCTCGTCGGCTCCGGCCGAGCGCCGCAGGCGCCCGGCGAGTTCGGCCATGACCTCGCCGCCGGCGGCGAGAAGCTGGTAGAAGGCGTTGTGGGCGACGGCGACGCGGGCCGGCCGCAGACCGCCGTCCGCGCCGTCGGGCAGTCCGGCCGCGAACCGGTCGTCCCAGCCCAGCCGCTCGATGGTCGGGGCGCCGGCCCGCGCCCCCCGGTCCGGCCCGGTTCCGGCCGTCTCCACGTCCCGGGTCCCCGGCGCAGCCGCGCGGCGCATCGGCGGCTACTCGGCCCCGGGGTCGCGGGTGACGCTGGTCACGCTGCCCAGGACGTATTCGAGGCTGATGCGGTCTCCCGGCTCCAGCATCCCGTGGACCGCCTCCGGGCCGACGCGGGCCATCCGCACCTGGCCGTCCGGATCTTCCGCGTCGCTGAAGAACACGTCCCACGACACCTGGCCGTGCACGCTGATGGGTCGGATCTTCCGAAGAATGCCGGGGCGGGCCCCTTTGAGCATTGCCGTATCTTACCGCGTTACCGCGGCTCGCGCTCCGCCGGGCCCGACGGAGCGGAATCGCCCGTTTCCGCGGACGGAGGCCCGTCGTGGAGCGGCAGGCTCGGATGCTCGGGGGCGAGTCCGGCCTCCTCCTCCGCCGACAGGTTGCTCATGGTCACCCCGAGCAGACGCACGGGGCGGGCGCCGGCCTCGGTGCGGTCGAGCAGCCGCCGCGCCCGCGCGGCGATCTCCTCGGCGCCGCGGGTGGCGGGCGCGCTGTGGCGGCGGGTGACGGTGGTGAAGTCCGCGTAGCGCACCTTGACGGTGACGGTGCGGGCCGCGAGCCGCCGGCGCTCCAGCCACGCCGCCCCGCTCTGCGCCAACCGGTCGATCTCGCGGCGAATCTCGTCGGGGTCGGTCAGGTCCGCCGGATACGTGCGCTCCGAGCCGGACGACTTCACGATGCGGTTCGGGGTGACGGGGCGGTCGTCCCGGCCTTCGGCGAGCCGCCGCAGCCAGTCGGTCCGGCTCCCGACCGCGCGCCGCAGCACCCGGGGGTCGGCGGTGCGTACGTCGACGAGCCGGACGACGCCCGCCGCCCGGAGCCGTTTCGCGGTGACGGGGCCGACGCCCCAGAGCGCCTCGACCGGCAGCCGCCGCAGAAAGGCGTCCACCCGCTCGGCCGGGATGACCGTCAGGCCGTCGGGCTTGTCCCAGTCGGAGGCGATCTTCGCCAGGAACTTGTTGGGCGCGGCGCCGGCCGAGACGGTCAGCCCGACCTCGTCGCGCATCCACCGTTTCAGCCGCCGCGCCACCGTCGTGGCCAGCGGCTCGCCCCAACTGTTCCGGGTCACGTCGAGATACGCTTCGTCGAGCGAGAGCGGCTCGACGAGCGGGGTGACCGAGCGGTACATGTCGAAGATGCGGGCCGCGGTCTCGCGGTAGCGCCCGAAGTCGGGCGGCACCACCACCAGTTCCGGGCAGAGGCGCACCGCCCGCGCCGTCGGCATGGCCGAGCGCACGCCGAACCGCCGGGCCTCGTAGCTCGCGGCGGCGACCACCCCGCGCCGGTCCGGCCGCCCCCCGACCGCCACCGGCCGGCCGCGCAGCGCCGGCGCGTCGCGCTGTTCCACCGAGGCGTAGAACGCGTCCATGTCGAGGTGGAGGATGCGGCGCACGGGAGAGGCCACGGCGAAAGTTATACTTCAAGGTTGCGCATGGCCGACGAACCGAAGAAGAAGCACCCCCTGGCCTCCCCGAGCGCCTGGCGCGAGGCGGGGGCCCTGGTGCGCGCGCATCGCCATCGGCTCCTGCTCGGGCTGGTGCTGATGCTCGTCAGCCGGCTGGCCGGGCTGGTGCTGCCGTGGATGTCCGGGTACGTGGTCGACGACGTGATCGCGCCGGGCCGGGCCGACCTCCTGGCGCCGCTGGCCCTGGCGGCGGTCGGGGCCGCCGTCGTCCAGTCCGGCGCCGGGTTCGCGCTGTCGCAGGTGCTGGGAGTGGCGGGACAGCGCGCCGTCACCGAGATGCGCAAGCGGGTCCAGCGCCACGTGACCCTGCTGCCCGTCGGCTACTTCGACTCGACGCAGACCGGCGCCCTCGTCTCGCGGGTGATGAACGACGCCGCGGGCATCCGCTACCTCGTCGGCGCCGGCCTGGCCCGGCTCACCGGCGGGTTCACCACCGCCTTCCTGAGCCTCGGCGTGCTGTTCTACCTGAACTGGCGCCTGACCGCGGTCACCCTGGGCGTCCTCGTGGTCTTCGGGGCCGGGATGGCGATGGCGTTCGCCCGGCTGCAGCCGCTGTTCCGCGAGCGCGGGAAGATCCACGCCGAGGTGATGGGACGGCTCGCGGAAACGCTGGGGGGGATGCGGATAGTCAAGGCCTACAACGCCGAGAAGCGCGAGCACCGGGCGTTCGCCCGCGGCGCCCACCGGCTGCTGCGGAACGTGGCCCGCACCGTGACCGGGGTGTCCGCCACCACGTCGGCCGCCTCGCTCACGGTCGGGGTCGTCGGGGCCCTCATGATCGTCATGGGCGGGCGCGCGATCATCGCCGACGCATGGACCGTCGGCGACCTGTTGCGGTACCTGCTGTTCACCGGGGTGGTGGTCGCTCCCGTCATGCAGATCGCTTCCATCGGCACCCAGTTCGCCGAGGCGTTCGCCGGCCTCGACCGGGTCCGCGAGATTCTCGGCGCCCCGACCGAGTTCGGCGAAGACGCCGCGCGCGAGGCGGTCGGGCCGATCGCCGGCCGCGTCTCCTTCGAGGGGGTGACGTTCGCCTACACCCAGGGGACGCCGGTGCTCAGGGACGTCTCGCTGGAGGCCCCGGCCGGCAGCACCACCGCGCTGGTGGGATCGAGCGGGTCGGGGAAGAGCACCCTGGCCGGCCTGATCGTCGCCTTCCACCGCCCCCAGGCGGGCCGCGTGCTGATCGACGGCCGCGACCTCGCCGCCCTGAAGCTGGCCGAGTACCGCCAGCAGCTCGGAGTCGTGCTGCAAGAAAACTTCCTCTTCGACGGCACGGTGGCCTCGAACATCGGCTTCGTCCGCCGCCACGCCACGCGGGCGGAGATCGAGGCGGTGAGCCGCATCGCCCACTGCGACGAGTTCATCCGGAGCTTTCCCGACGGGTACGACACCCTCGTCGGCGAGCGCGGCATCAAGCTGTCGGGAGGGCAGCGGCAGCGGGTGGCCATCGCCCGCGCCATTCTCGCCGATCCCCGCATCCTGATCCTCGACGAGGCGACCTCCAGCCTCGACAGCGAGAGCGAGGCGTTGATCCAGGACGGGTTGCGGGCCCTGCGCCGGGGCCGCACCGTGTTCGTCGTCGCCCACCGCTTGTCCACCATCCGCAGCGCGGACCAGATTCTCGTGCTCGAACACGGCCGGGTGGTCGAGCGGGGCACCCACGCCGCGCTGTACGCGGCCGGCGGCCGGTACCGCGAGCTGCACGACACGCAGTACCGGCTCGAGGACGACCGCTTCATCAACCCCGGCGAGGACTTCACGCCGGAGCCGGAGCCGGAGCCGGTGGGCGCGGCCGAGGCGGAGGAGCCGGAGCTGGTGGGCGCGGCCGAGGCGGGCGGCGGGGCGCCGGACGCCGTCGGCGCGGCCTGACCGGGTGGGGTACAGTAGAACCATGACGAGACGCCTGCTCGCGGGGAGCGCAGGCTCCCTGGTCGCTTTCGGGCTCGCCGCGGCCGTCCAGGCCCTCGGCGGCGCGGAGGGAACGGGAACGATTCGCGGGGTGGTGACGATGTCCGACCCGCCGCCGCCCGGCGTCGTCGCGGTGACCGCCGACCAGACCGTCTGCGGCGACACGGTGCCCGACGAGACGATCGTCGCCGACCCGGCCGGACACGTGGCCAACGTCGTGGCGCGGCTGACCGGGACGCCGTGGCCGGCGGAGAGGCCCGCCCCCCGCATCGACAACGCCGGCTGCCTGTTCGTGCCGCGCGTGCAGATCGCCCCCGCCGGGAGCCGGGTCCTGGTGACGAGCCAGGACGACACCCTGCACTCCACCCACACCTACGACGACCGGAACCGCACCGGCTTCAACATCGCGATGCCGTTCCCGGGCCTGGAGGTCGCCCGCCCGCTGCGCCGCCCCGGCGTGGTGCGCGTCGAGTGCGACTCGCACGGCTGGATGCGCGGCTGGATAGTGGTCAGCCGCGACCGCGGCGCGGTGAGCGGCCGCGACGGCGTCTTCGTGCTGGAGGACGTGCCGGCCGGCGACCACGAGCTGACCATCTGGCACGAGCGGCTGCGCGCGGCGCCGCGCACGGTGACCGTCCGCGCCGGCGAGACCACCGAGGTCGCCGTCGTCCTCGACCGGCCGTAGCGGCCCGGACAGACAGCCCGGCGCCGGGCGCGAACCATCCTCCACGGAACCGAAGCATGGCCCACCAATACGTCTGCACGATGCACCGGCTCGGCAAGTCCTGGGGTCCCGGGCAGGAAGTGCTCCGCGGCATCTCGCTGGCGTTCCTGCCCGGCGCCAAGATCGGCGTGCTGGGGCTGAACGGGGCGGGGAAGAGCACCCTGCTGCGGATCATGGCCGGCGACCTCGGCGACTTCACCGGCGACGCGCTGGTCACGCCGGGCGTCAGCGTCGGCTACCTGCCGCAGGAGCCGCGGCTCGACCCCGACAAGACCGTCAAGGGCAACGTGGAAGAGGGGGCGGCCGATCACAAGGCCCTGCTGAAGCGCTACGACGCGGTGACCGCGAGCTTCAACGAGGGGCTGACCGGCGACGAGCTGCAGGAAGCCATGGACGAGCAGGGGCGCCTGCAGGACCAGATAGAGGCGGCCGGGGCGTGGGACCTCGACGCGCGGGTCGAACAGGCCATGGACGCGTTGCGCCTGCCGCCGCCGCGGTCCCCCGTCACCCATCTCTCGGGCGGCGAGCGGCGCCGCGTCGCCCTGTGCCGGCTGATGCTGCAGGCCCCCGACCTGCTGCTGCTCGACGAGCCGACCAACCATCTCGACGCCGAGACGGTGGCGTGGCTCGAGCGGCACCTGCAGCGGTACAAGGGCACGGTGGTGGCGATCACCCACGACCGCTACTTCCTCGACAACGTCGCGGGCTGGATTCTCGAGCTCGACCGCGGCGCCGGCATCCCGTGGGAGGGCAACTACTCGTCGTGGCTCGAACAGAAGCAGCGGCGGCTCGAGGTGGAGCAGAAGCAGGAGACACGGCGCCGGCGCACCCTGGCCCGCGAGCTGGAGTGGATCCGCATGTCGCCGCGCGCCCGGCAGGCCAAGGGCAAGGCGCGGCTCAACGCCTACGAGGAACTGCTGAACCAGGACCCGGCGGAGCGGATCGAGTCGGCCGAGATCTACGTCCCCCCCGGCCCCCGCCTCGGGGACGTCGTGGTCGAGGCGCGCAACCTGCGCAAGAGCTACGGCGACCGGTGCCTCATCCAGGACCTGAGCTTCACCCTGCCGCCGGCCGGCATCGTGGGAGTGATCGGCGCGAACGGGGCCGGCAAGACCACCCTGTTCCGGATGATCGCGGGCGAAGAGACGCCCGACGCCGGCACGCTGACCCTGGGCGAAACCGTCGCCCTCGGGTACGTGGACCAGAACCGCGAGCTCGACCCCGACAAGACCGTCTGGGAGACCGTCTCCGACGGCGACGACGAGATCCGGCTCGGGTCGCGGCGGGTGGCCTCGCGCGCGTACTGCTCGTGGTTCAACTTCAAGGGCCGCGACCAGCAGCGCACCGTCGGCGCCCTCTCGGGGGGCGAGCGCAACCGCGTGCACCTCGCCCGGCTGCTGCGCGGCGGCGCCAACCTGCTGCTGCTCGACGAGCCCACCAACGACCTCGACGTCGACACCCTCCGCGCCCTCGAAGACGCGCTGCTCGCCTTCGCCGGCTGCGCGGTGGTCATCAGCCACGACCGGTGGTTCCTCGACCGCATCGCCACCCATGTCCTCGCCTTCGAGGGCGACAGCCAGGTGGTCTGGTTCCAGGGCAACTACCAGGACTACGAGGCCGACCGCCGCCGCCGCCTCGGTTCGGCCGCCGACCGGCCCCACCGCATCAAGTACCGCCGCATCGTGCGGGCGTGACGCCGGGTCGGCCCGGCGTCACGCGCGGCGCCGCGGGACCGGCCAGGGGGCGCGTCAGAACGACGCCGGCTCCTCGTACTCGCCCCAGACGTCGCGGAGGGCGTCGCACATCTCGCCGAGGGTGGCGTCGGCGCGCACCGCGTCGAGGAGCGGCGGCATCAGGTTGCCGGGGCCGAGCGCGGTCTCGCGCAGGCGGTCGAGGGCGCGGGCGACGGCCGCGCCGTCCCGGCGCGCCCGGAGGGCGGCGATCCGGTCGCATTGCGCGGCCGCCGCCGCCTCGTCGATGTACAGGGTCTCGACGCCGGCGCCGGTCTCCCCGGCGCGGTCGTTGACGCCGACGACGGTCCGTTCTCCCGATTCGACCTCGCGCTGGAACCGGTAGGCGCTCTCGGCGATCTCGCGCTGCGGGAAGCCGGCCTCGATGGCCGCGACCATGCCGCCGAGGTCGTCGATGCGCCGCCAGTACTCGCGCGCGCCCTCCTCGAGGTCGTGGGTCAGCCGCTCCAGGAAGAACGACCCCCCCAGCGGGTCGACGTGGGCGGTCACCCCGCTCTCGTGGGCGATGACCTGCTGGGTCCGGAGGGCGAGCAGGGCCGCCTCGCGCGTCGGCAGCGACAGCGCCTCGTCGAGCGCGTTGGTGTGCAGCGAGTTGGCGCCGCCCATGACCGCGGCCAGGGCCTGCACGGCGGTGCGGACCACGTTGTTGTGCGGCTCCTGGGCGGTCAGCGAAACCCCGGCCGTCTGGGCGTGGAAGCGGAGCTTCCACGACCGCTCGTCGCGCGCGCCGAAGCGGTCGCGCATTGCCGCGGCCCACAGGGCGCGGGCGGCGCGGTACTTCGCGATCTCCTCGAAGAAGTCGTTGTGGGCGTTGAAGAAGAACGAGATGCGGGGCGCGAAGCGGTCGACGTCGAGACCGGCGTCCACCCCGTACTGCACGTACTCGATGCCGTCGCGCAGGGTGAACGCGAGCTCCTGCAAGGCCGTCGCCCCCGCCTCGCGGATGTGGTAGCCGCTGACCGAGATGGTGTTCCACCGCGGCGTCTCGCGGGCGCAGAACGCGAACGTGTCGGTGACCAGGCGCATCGACGGGACCGGCGGGTAGATGTACTCCTTCTGGGCGATGTACTCCTTCAGGATGTCGTTCTGGAGGGTGCCCGACAGCGCCGCCCAGGGGACCCCCCGCCGTTCGGCGGCCACGAGGTACATCGCGAAGATCACCGCGGCCGGCGAGTTGATGGTCATCGACGTGGTGACCGCGCCGAGGTCGATGCCGTCGAAGAGCCGCTCCACGTCGTCGAGCGCGGCGACGCTGACCCCGCACTTGCCCACCTCGCCCTGCGCGAGCGGGTGGTCGGGGTCGCGGCCCATGAGGGTCGGCAGGTCGAAGGCCACGCTGAGGCCGGCGCCCCCCGCCGCGAGGAGCTCGTGGTACCGCCGGTTGGTCTCCTCGGGGGTGCCGTAGCCGGCGAACTGGCGCATCGTCCACAGCTTGCCGGCGTAGCCGCCGGCGTGGATGCCGCGGGTGTAGGGGAACGCGCCGGGCGCCGGCGGCGGCGCGAGGCCCCGGAGGTCGTCGGCGGTGTAGAGCCGGTTGACGGGCCGCCCCGACACGGTCGTGTGGGCGGACGGCGCGGCGGCCCCGGGGGTCTTCGTCATCGGCGGACAGGCCGGAGTCTGCGCCGCGCCGCGGCGCGGACTCCCGGATGGCTGGTCGGGCGCCGGACGGAGCCGCAAGGCGACCGCGGGTCGCGCGGCGCCGATTGGCGGGCCGGGACGGCGGCGGGCATCGCGGCCGTCATGTTACCAGCCCGCGGCAAGAGGCGGCGCGACGTTGACACGATTCCGGTCCTGGTTCAAACTTTCGGCTACCGTGAACAGGCGCGTACTTCCCGGCGGACGCGGATCGACGGCGGCCCTGGCCGCCCTGGCGCTGCTGGCCGCGGCGGGCGGGGCGGCGCAGGACGTGCGGGTCGACGCTCCCATCCCGCACGCGCGGGGGCAGAGCGTGTCGCCGTCGTTCGAGGGCTGGTACCGCAATCCCGACGGCACCCGCAGCCTGGTGTTCGGCTACTTCAACCGGAACTACGACGAGCGTCTCGACGTCCCCGTCGGTCCCGGCAACCGTTTCGAGCCCGGCCCCCCCGACCGGGGTCAGCCCACCCACTTCCTGCCGCGGCGGCAGACGGGGGTGTTCGCGGTCGTCGTGCCCGCCGACTTCGCGGGGCCGCTGGCCTGGTCGCTGACCGCGCACGGCGAAACCATCTCGATTCCCGGCCACGTGCGTCCCGAGTGGGAGATCGACGCGCTCCGGGAAGTGACGAGCGGCAACACGCCTCCGGTCGTCCGGTTCGGGTCGCCGGCCGGCGAGCCGGGGCGCGGCCAGTACGGCGCGCGGGGGTCGGCGCAGGCGGTCGCGTCGCAGCCGGCCCCGATAGCGGTCTGGGCGGCCGACGACGGCGTGCGCAAGGCCCGCGCAGCCGATCGGCCGTCCCGTTTCGGACTGGTCTGGAGCAAGTACCGCGGGCCCGGCGCGGTGACCTTCGACCCCGTCGAGCCGGAGGTCGGCGCCGCCGGGAAGGCCGTGACGACGGTGACGTTCGACACGCCGGGCCGGTACGTCCTGCGCGTGCTTGCGTGGGACGATTCGGGGAGACAGGCGGCGATCATGGCCGGCGGTTTCTTCTGCTGCTGGACCAACGGCTACGTGACGGTCGACGTCGGAGACCGGGAGTAGGGTGAAGAAGCGCGGAACGCGGGGCGGACCCGGGGGCCGCGGGCGCGCGGGACGGAGACGTGAGTCCGCCGCCTGACGGCCGGATGCCGTGGGCGCCGGCTGCGACGGCCCCGCGGAATTCACGGAGCACCGAAGGTTGACGGCGGGGTCGCGGAAGGCGACGGCGCGCGGCGCCGGGGGACGGCCGTGGGCGCCGGCTGCGACGGCCCCGCGGACTTCACGGATGACGGCGGGGTCGCGGACCGGGAGCGGAAGGCGACGGCGCGTGGCGCCGGAAGACGCCGGGAGACAGACGATGACGCAGAACAGGGGACGCCGCCGGTGGCGGCTCGCACTCTCGGCCGCGGCGTTCGCGGCGGCCGCCGGCGCCGCCGGGGCGCAGACCGCGGAGGTCACGTTCAGCCGCGACGTGGCCCCGATCCTCCAGCGGAGCTGCCAGGGCTGCCATCGGCCCGGCCAGATGGGGCCGATGGCGCTGACGGGCTACGAAGAGGTGCGTCCGTGGGCCCGCGCCATCCGTACCAAGGTGGTCGAGCGGTCCATGCCGCCCTGGCACATCGACAAGACCGTCGGCATCCAGGACTTCGAGAACGACACCTCGCTCAGCGACGCCGAGATCGACACCATCGCGCGGTGGGTCGACGCCGGCGCCCCGCGGGGGAACCCGGCCGACCTGCCGCCGCCCGTCGACTGGCCCGAGGAGGACGTCTGGCGCCTCGCCGACCGCTACGGCCGCGAGCCCGACCTGGTGATCGGCTCCGACCCGTGGACGCAGAGCGCCGAGGGGCAGGACCAGTGGTGGCAGCCGATCGTCGAGACCGGGCTGACCGAGGACCGCTGGGTGACGGGCATCGAGGTGCGGCCGTCGGAGCGGCGCATCACCCACCACTCGGTCGTCTACCTGCAGCAGGAGGAGCATCCCGACGACCACGAGGCGGTGGTGGACGTGCCGGGGCGCGGCAGCTACCTGACCGAGTTCGCGGTGGGCAAGATCGGCGACGTGTTCCGCGAGAACACCGGCAAGCTGATGAAGGCGGGGTCGCGCATCGCCTTCGACAACCACTATCACTCGGTGGGCGAGGAGCTCGTCGACTCGACCGACGTCGGCATCTGGTTCCACCCGAAGGGGTTCGCGCCCAAGTACCGCGTCTACGGCGGCGCCCTGGGGGTCAGGCAGGCCATGGAGACCCTCGACATCCCGCCCGGCAAGGTGACCGTGCACCACGCCTACGTGCCGCTGGCCCTGCCCGCGCGGCTCGAGAACTACCAGCCGCACATGCACATCCGGGGCAAGGCGATGTCGATGGAGGCCATCTACCCGGACGGCCGGGTCGAGATGCTGAACCACGTCGCCGACTTCGACTTCAACTGGCACGTGAACTACGTGTACACCGACGATTCGGCGCCGGTGCTGCCCGCGGGCACGGTCATCCACCTGACCGCCTGGCACGACAACACCGAGGCGAACCGGGCGAACCCGGACCACACGCAGTGGGTGGGGTGGGGACAGCGCAGCTACGACGACATGTATCACGCGCACGTGAACGTCACCTATCTCACCGACGAGGACTACGAACGGATCGTCGCGGACCGGCGCGCGAGCCGGACCGGCGACGACTGAGGACCCCGGCGCGACGTGGAGACACCGCTCACGCCGCTCGAGTTCCAGCGCCGCTCGCGGGCGCTCTACCCCGACCGCGAGTGCGTGGTCGACGGCGGCCGCCGCCTGACCTACGCCGGGTTCTTCGACCGGTGCGACCGGTGGTCGGCGGCGCTGCAGCGGCTCGGGGTGCGGAAGGGCGACCGCGTCGCCTACCTCTCGCTGAACACCGCGTCGCACCTCGAGTCGTTCTACGCCGTGCCGCAGATCGGCGCGGTCCTCGTCCCCGTCAACTTCCGGCTCAAGCCGCGGGAGATCGCCTACGTCGTCCGGCACTCGGGCGCGAAGGTGGTCTGCGCGCACGCCGAGTTCCTCGAAGCCGTCGACGCCGTTCGCGGAGAGTGCCCCGGCGTCGAGCACTGGGTGGCGCTCGAGGGGGCCCGCGACGGGTGGCTCGACCACGAGCGGCTGCGCGGGGCCGAGTCGGGCGCCGTCGACCGCCCGCGCATCGACGAGCGCGACCTCCTGACCATCAACTACACCAGCGGCACGACGTCCCGGCCCAAGGGGGTGATGATCACCCACCGCAACGCGTACGTGAACGCGGTGGGGACGCTGGTGCACGTCCCCATGACCTGCGCGGACCGCTACCTGTGGACGCTGCCCATGTTCCACGCGAACGGGTGGACGTTCGTATGGATCGTCACCGCCGTCGGCGGCGCCCACGTCTGTCTCCGCAAGGTCGACCCGGCGCAGGCGTTCGCGCTGATGCGGGACGAAGGCGTCACCATGCTGTGCGCGGCCCCGACGGTGCTCATCGGGCTGGCCGGCTGCCCGCCGGAGACGCGCGGCGCGGCGCCGGCCGGGGTGCGGGTGCTGACCGCCGGCGCCCCGCCCGCGGCGGCGACCATCCAGCGCGTCGAGGGCGAGTTCGGGTGGGAGCTGACCCACGTCTACGGCCTCACCGAGACCGCGCCGTTCATCACCGTGTGCGAGCCGCGGCCCGAGCACGCGGCGCTCGCGCCGGCCGATCGCTCGGTGGTCAAGGCGCGCCAGGGAGTGGAGCTCGTCACCTCGGGCGAGCTGCAGGTCTTCGACGAGGAGGACCGGCCGGTGCCGCGCGACGCCGCCACCCTGGGCGAAATCGCGGTGCGCGGCAACGTGGTCATGGCCGGCTACTACAACGACCCCGAGGCCACCGCGAAGGCGATGCGGGGCGGCTGGTTCCGCAGCGGCGACGCCGCCGTCGTGCACCCCGACGGCTACGTCGAGATCCGCGACCGCTTCAAGGACGTGATCATCAGCGGCGGCGAGAACATCTCGTCGGTCGAGGTCGAAGGGGTCCTGATGCGCCACCCCGGCGTGCAGGAGGCCGCGGTGGTCGGCATGCCCGACGAGCGGTGGGGCGAGACCCCCCACGCGTTCGTGGTGCGGGCGCCGGGGGCGGCGCCGGGCGAGGGCGAGCTGATCGCCTGGGTCCGCGAGCGGATGGCCCACTTCAAGGCCCCCCGCCGGGTCCGGTTCGTGGACGAGCTGCCCAAGACCGCCACCGGCAAGATCCAGAAGTACGTCCTGCGGAGCGGCCGCGCGGCCATCGCGGCGCAGTAGCGGCGCCGGCCGGGTCGTGAACACGCCATGTCCCGCCAGCACGACGACCTGCACCTTCCGAACCTGTCGATCGCCGGATTCCGCGGCGTCGAGCGTCTTTCCATCGGACGCCTGGGGCGGGTGACCCTGCTCACCGGCCGCAACGGCGTCGGCAAGACGACCGTGCTGGATGCCGTTCGCGTCCACGCGGCGCGGGGCCGTCCGATGGTGCTGCACGAACTGCTGGAACGGCGTGAGGAATTCGTGGCCGCTCTCGACGAGGATCACGATCGGGTCGTCGTTCCGGACTACACGGCGTTGTTTCACGGCCGGGGCGCGGCACGGGAGGCGTCCATCCGGATCGGTCCGACGAATGGTGGCGACGGCCTCGTGATCGCCAGGGTGTCCCCCGGGGACCTGTCGCCCGAGCAACGCGACTTGTTTGCGGATCACTTGACGGACGCGGACGTCCAGGCGGTCAGCATCGCTTACCGGGACAAGAAGCGTTTGCTGCCCTCCTTTCCTGCGGTGGACGACAGGCGTTCCGCCAACTGGTCACGCCGCCGTTACTTCCGGAATCTGCAGCGCGGATGGTTCGACGACAGCGAATGGCCGGTCGTCGAATGCGAGTCCCTGGGGCCTGGATTGCCGAGCAACAATCGGCTGGCGCGCTTCTGGGACAACGTAGCCCTGACCGAAGAAGAAGACTTGTCGATACGGGCGCTGCAACTGATCGGCGATGGTGTCGAGCGGGTCGCCGTGGTCGGCGACGACGAAAGGCGCTACCCCGGAGACGGCCGCCGCGTGGTCGTGAAGCTGAAGGACCATTCGCGTCCGGTCCCATTGAAGAGTCTGGGCGACGGCGTCACGCGGGTGTTCGCCGCCGGGCTCGCTCTGGCGAACAGCCGCGACGGTTTTCTGGTCATCGATGAAGCGGAGAACGGCATCCACTACGCTCTTCAACCGGACTTCTGGAGCATGGTCCTGCGGGCAGCGCATCAGAACAACGTCCAGGTGCTGGCGACGACTCACAGTTGGGATTGCGTGACGGGCTTCGCCCGCGCCGCCGTTCAGGTTTCCGGCGTCGCCGGCGTGCTCGTCCGGCTGGAGAAGGACGGAGAGCAGGTTCGCGCGGTCGAGTACACCGAGGACGAACTCCAGGCGGCCGCCCGGCAGGGTATCGAAGTCCGGTAGACATGGCCGGGTCGAACCATCCTCGTGTCCTGCTGGTGGAAGGAGTCGACGACGCGCACGTCGTTCGACATCTGTGCGACCACCCGGATCAGCCGGACATGCCGGCATTCGATATCTTGAACAAGGAAGGTCTCGCCAATCTGATCAGCGCCATCGGCCCGGAGGTCAAGGCCCCCGGCCGGCTGGCGGTCGGTATTCTCGCGGATGCGAACGACGATCCGAATGCGCGGTGGCGGGAGATCGCCGGCCGGCTGCGGAAGGCCGGCGTCGAAACGCCGGACAGGCTGGACTCGGCGGGCGGGGTCATTGTCGCCGGCATGGTTGGCCGGCCCCGTGTCGGGATCTGGCTGATGCCCGACAACGGGTCGGAGGGTGAACTCGAGGACTTCGTGGAGAAATTGATACCCGAAGGCGACCCCGTGTGGCCGCTCGCCGAACGCTACGTCGGCGGCATTCCGCTCGACGCTCGCAGATTCAAGCCGGGCAAGTTCCTGAGAGCCAGGATCCACGCGTGGCTCGCCACGAAGGCCGAACCGCGGAAAATGGGCGCGGCCATCGGCCGCGGCGACCTCGACGCGACGGCGCCGCTGGCGAACACCTTCGCCGAGTGGCTTCGAGGCGTGTTCGGCCGGCGGTCCGTGGTGGAACCCGCGTCGCACCGCGCCCGAAGGGCGCCGGCGGACAGAGAACGTCCGGCGGACAGAGAACGTCCGGCGGACAGAGAACGTCCGGCGGACAGGGAACGCCTGCCTGACGGGGCGTGAGACAGGGCGATGACCGCCTCCCCTTCGTCCCCCCCGCCCGCGGCCGCGCCGTCCGGGGCGTCCGCGGCCGACGCGGCGCGGTGCCTGGCCGCCATCGAGCGCAAGGTGCTGTGGCTCGCCACCTGGATGATCCACCACGCGAACCACGTGCGGGCGAGCCGCGACGGCCTGAAGGTCGGCGGGCACCAGGCGTCGTGCGCGTCGATGGTCACCCTGATGACCGCCCTCTACTTCGACGTGCTCCGCCCCGCGGACCGGGTCGCGGTGAAGCCCCACGGCAGCCCCGTGTTCCACGCCGTCCAGTACCTGCTCGGCAACCAGACCCGCGACCAGCTCGAGCGCTTCCGGGCGTTCGGCGGCGCCCAGTCGTATCCCTCGCGCACGAAGGACCGGGACGACGTGGACATCTCGACCGGCTCGGTCGGGATGGGGGTGGCGATGACGAGCTTCGCGGCCCTCGCCCAGCAGTACCTGCGGGCGCGGGGGCTGGCGCCCGGCGACGCGCCGCCGGGGCGGATGATCGCGATCGCCGGCGACGCCGAGTTCGACGAGGGCAACGTCTTCGAGGCGCTCCTCGAGGCCTGGAAGCACCACGTCGCCGACGTCTGGTGGATCATCGACTACAACCGGCAGAGCCTCGACGCCATCGTCGCCGACCGGTTCTTCCACCGTCTCGACACGGTGTTCGAGACGATGGAGTGGCGGGTCGTCACCCTGAAGTACGGCAAGCGGCTCGAGGCGGCCTTCGCGCGGCGCGGGGGCGGGGCGCTGCGCCGGTGGATCGACGACTGTCCGAACTCGACCTACTCGGCCCTGGCGTACCAGGGGGGGGCGGCGTGGCGGGCGCGGCTGCTCGACGACCTCGGGGACACGTCGGGCGTCCGCGAGCTGCTCGACGAGCACGACGACGGCGCCCTGCACGGGTTGATGACCAACCTCGCCGGGCACGACCTCGACACGGTGCGCGAGGCCTTCCACCGGGCCGCCCGCGACGACGTGCCGACCTGTTTCATCGCCTACACCATCAAGGGGCACGGGCTGCCGTTCGAGGGGCACAAGGACAACCACGCGGGCCTCACCAGCCCCGCGCAGATCGCGGCCCTCCGCGCCGGGATGGGCATCGCGGAGGGCGACGAGTGGGAGCCGTTCGCGGGTCTCGACGTCCCGCCGGCGGCGCTGCGGGCGTTCCTCGACGCCGTGCCCTTCAACCAGGCGTCGACGCGCCGGCACGACGCCCCGCGCATTCCGGTGCCGGCGGCGCTGGAAGTGCCGGCGGGGAATCCGCTGTCGACCCAGGCCGGCTTCGGGCGCGTGCTCGCCGACGTGGCCCGGCGGCATCCCGGCCTCGCCGGCCGCATCGTGACCACCTCGCCCGACGTCACGGTGTCGACGAACCTCGGCGGCTGGGTCAACCGGCGCGGCGTCTTCGCGCGGTCGGCGCAGGCGGACGTGTTCCGGGGCGACCGGCCGCTGTCGGCCCAGGACTGGTCGATGGGGCCCGCGGGCCAGCATCTCGAACTGGGGATCGCCGAGAACAACCTGTTCGTGCTGCTCGCCGCCCTGGGGCTGACGGGCCCCCTCTTCGGGACCCGGCTGCTGCCGGTGGGCACGCTCTACGACCCGTTCATCGCCCGCGGCCTCGACGCCCTCAACTACGCCTGCTACCAGGACGCGCGGTTCATCCTCGTCGCCACCCCGTCGGGCGTCAGCCTCGCCCCGGAGGGGGGCGCCCACCAGTCGGTGGTGACCCCCCTCGTCGGCCTCGGCCAGCCCGGCCTGACCGCCTTCGAGCCGGCCTACGTGGACGAGCTGGCGGAAATCCTGCGCTGGAGCTTCGAGCACGTCCAGGCCGACGACGGCGGCGCCGTCTACCTGCGGCTGTCGACCCGGCCTCTCGCCCAGCCGGAACGCGACTTCACGCCGGACGTGCGGGCGGACGTCGTGGACGGGGGGTACTGGCTGGTCCCCCCCGCGCCGGGGGCCGAACTCGCCCTCGTCGCCTCCGGACCGGTGGTCGCCGAGGCGATCGAGGCCCACCGGCAGATCGCCGAGGACATGCCGGGGGCGGGGGTGCTGGTGGTCACTTCCGCGGACCGCCTGCAGCAGGGCTGGATGCGGGCGGTGGGGGCGGGGCGGCCCGAGCGCGCCCGGGTCTGGCGGCTGCTGCGGCCGCTGGCCCCGGCCGCGGGGCTGGTGACGGTGCTCGACGGGCATCCCGCGACCCTGTCGTGGCTGGGGTCGGTCGCGCGCCACCGGGTGCAGCCGCTCGGGGTCACCGGGTTCGGGCAGTCGGGCGACATCCCCGACCTTTACCGGGCGTGCGGCATCGACGTCGACGCCATCCTGCGCGCGGCGGCGCGGTTGTTCGTCTGACCGGGGGCCGGCGGGCCGGGCTGTCGGGATTTCGTGTTCCCGGAACGAGCCGGGGTGCGGGGCGTTACGGCCGCGCGCCGGCCGTCTTCCACAACCGGACCGTGAAGCGGTGCTCTTCCTCGACCAGGTCGGGGTCGGTGCCGTTGTGGGCGCGCATGCCGGCGACGATCTTGCGGGGGACGCCGAGACCGCCCGCTTCGACGTAGCGGTAGTCGCGCAGCACGTCCCGCGTCAGTTCGTTGCGGGCGGCGCGGCAGCCGGTGCGCATCTTCTCGACGGTCACGGTGTTGGGGAGGCGTCCGGGAGAGACCACCTCGAGGCGGTCGGCGTAGAGCGACAGTTCGACGTCGGTCACCGTGATCGTGTAGTCGCGGTGCGCGGCGGCGTTGACGAGCGCCTCGCGCACCGTCTCCAGCGGATAGTCCCAGCGCTCGCGCCGGCGTCCGCCGTCGTCGATCCGGGCGGCGACCTCGGTGTTGCGGCGCACGAAGTCGAGGGCGCCTTCGAGGACGCCGGATTCGACGGGCCGGCCGTAGTCCGAGAACGTCTCCGGCAGCCAGGGATACGGGCGGTCGAAGTCGGACGCCGGCGCCGGATAGAGCGGGACCAGCGGGCCGCGCAGCGTGGCGCGGGCCTTGGCGTCGTAGTCCTTCTCGACGCCGGCGTACGCGGCGGCGCTGACGCCCGCCTGCGGCAGCCGGCGGTTGGGGCGCGCGCCGAAGAGCAGCAGGCCGGCCGCGCTCGGCACGACCCGGCCGCGGTCTTCGGCCATCAGTTCGGAGTTGACGAGCAGGCGGGTCCAGGCGTCCCGGTCGCCGGCCGGCGGGCAGTGCTGGCGGCGCAGGTCCCGGAAGTAGTTGACGAGGCGGCGCAGGTCGAGGTCGTCGAAGGACGCCCCGGAGACCGGCCGCCGGTCGTACGGAATGCGCCCCGCCTGCATGTAGAGGCGGGCTTCCTCCTCGTCGGTGGCGTCGCGCGTCGTGGTCCCCACGCGCACCTGCGTCACCCATGCCGAGCCGCGCTTCGCCTTGTACGGCTTGTCCGGCGCGTCGGCCGGCAGGGAGACGACGCCGACGCGTCGGCCGTCCCAGTCGATCGTCTCCCACCACGGGACCGCGGCCGGCCGAACGTGGACGCGCGCGACCTCCATCACCCATTCCTCGGTGCGCTTCGGCGGAAGCGCAAGACCGGTGACGGCGCCGTCGTCCTCCACGCCGAGCAGGACGTGTCCGCCTTCGTGGTTCAGGAGGGCCGCGATCTCGCGCGCCAGCCGTTCCGGCCGGACGCCGGCGCGCTTGAACTCGACACCCGAGCTCCCGCCGTTGCGGATCAGCTCCGCCAGTTCCGTTCGGTTCATCGCCGGCTGCCCGCGGCCGGCCGGCCCGTCAACGCCGGCACGGCCGTTTGGACGTGCCCGAGCCGGGACTGTCCGTCACCGGTTCCCGCCGCGCCGCCGCGCCTTCGGCCGCCGCGATCCGTTCGGGCGTCATGCGTCTGGCCAGACGGTCGCGCATCCGGCCGGGCCCGGCAACGGCGCGGTGAGAGACGGCGACGGCCAACCGCACGTCCGCATCATGGCCTGACCCTATCAGGAACCACCCGATTCGCAAAAGAAGGGCGAGGGGCGTCCGCGCGCACGATCGCGCCGCCGGTCGCGGATTGGGTTACGCTGTAGCCGGTCTGCGGCGCCGGCCGGCTGGATGTCGGCGGCGGCCGGCGCCGGCGCGTGCGCGTGGACCGCGGCATCGTTCACTTGCGCCGCCGACGCACCGACCGGGCCGGCGGCGGCGCGCGCGTGGACCAGGAGAGGATTCCGGCAGGGAGGGGATGGCCGAGACCACCGAGATCCGACTGCCGCGGCTGGCCGACGCCGTCACGTCGGTCAGGTTCGGCGCATGGCTGAAGCAGGAGGGCGACCGGGTCGAGGCGGGCGAGCCGATCGCCGAGGTCGAGACCGACAAGACCACCGTCGAGCTGGAGGCTCCGGCCGCCGGCGTGCTGTGCGACCTGCGCGTCGCGCCCGGCGCGGAAGATCTGGAAGTCGGCACGGTGCTGGCGCGCGTCGCCGCCGCGGTGGAGGAACCCGCGGGAGCGCGGCCGGCGCCGGGGGCGCCGACGCCGGAGGACGAGGCCGGTCCCGCTTTGGCGGGCGCGGCGGCATCGAGTCCCGGTGCGCCTCCCGTTGCGGGCGCCGCGGCCGGCGGCGTGCCGGCCGGCGGCGTGCCGGCCGGCGCGGTTTCGACAGAGGCGCCGGCGGTGCGGGGCGAGGTGGCGCGGGACGATGCGCCGGCGGTGCGGGACGATGCGCCGGCGGCCCGGGGCGATGCGCCCGCGGCGCGGAGCGATGCGCCCGCGGCGCGGAGCGGGGCGGTGGCTCCCCGTCGGGGCGGAAGATCCGGCGACGCGCCCGCGGCGCAGATCGGGGGAGACACGGCGCCGGAACCGGCGCGCGCGGCGACGCCGCTGGCCTTCCGCATGGCCGCCGCGGCCGGGCTCGACCTGGCTGCCGTCCGGCCCGCCGGCTCCGACGGGCGCATCCGAAAGGCCGACGTCGACCGCGTCCTCGCCGCGCGGCGGGGCGCCTCGGGCGAGGGGGATGCGCCGTCGGCGCCGGGGGGGCTCTCCGGACGTGAGGGAGCCCTGCACGGGCGACTTGACGCGGGGGGCGGCGGCATGGCCGCCGGACGTTCGGGGACCCTGTCCGGCGCGGAAACGTCCTCCGGCGCGGAAACGTCCCGCGGCGCGGGAACGCCCGCCGGCAAGAGTGCGGAGCCGTCCGGACCGGCGCCCGGCGGACCGGCCCCGTCCCTGCGCCCCGCGCCGCCGGCCGGACCGGCCGCGTCTCCGGGAGCCCCGGCGCCGACGCCGGTGGAAGAAGAAGGGGCGCCCGCGTACGCGGCCCCCCCCCACCGCGAGCAGCCGTTGACGGCCATGCGGCGGGTCACCGCGACCCGGATGCAGCAGGCCAAGCAGACGGTGCCGCACTTCTACCTGCGCATCGAGTGCCGGGTCGACGCGGCCCTGCGGTTCCTCGCCGCCGCCCGGCGGTACTACCCGGACGCGCCGCCGACCGTCACCGACCTCGTCGTCCGGGCCGCGGCGTGCGCCCTGCGCGCCGTGCCCCGGGCCAACGCCGCGTGGGTGGACGGCGTGGTGCGCGTCTACGACCGCGTCGACGTCGCGGTGGCCGTCGACACGCCCCACGGTCTCGTGGCGCCGGTCGTGCGGGGCGCCGAGCGGAAGGACCTGGGCGCCATCGCCCGCGAGACCCGGGACCTCGCGGCGCGGGCGCGCGAGGCGCGTCTGGCCCCCGCCGAGTACGCGGGCGGCACGTTCACCATCTCCAATCTCGGGATGCGCGGCGTCGAGAGCCTGTACGCGATCGTCAACCCGCCCCAGAGCTGCATTCTCGGCGTGGGGGCCGCGACCCGGCGGCCGGTGGCCGACGGCGGCGTCGTCGGGGTGGGCACGGTGATGGCCTGCACCCTGTCGGCCGACCATCGGGTCATCGACGGGTCGGCCGGGGCCGAGTTGCTGGACGCGGTCAGGACCCGCCTCGAAGAGCCCGGCCTGATGCTGCTCCCGACCGGGCCGGCGGCGCCGCCGGCGGGTCGGCGGGGTCCGCCATGACCTTCTCCGCCCCGCGAGGCGGCCGGCGTCCATGAGGAACCTTGCCGGTCGCTTGCGTGCCCTGGCGCACGCCGCGTTCCACGAGCGCGAGACGCCCGCGTACCGGTACGTGCAGGGCGCCATCTGGGCGCTGATCCTGATCTCGGTGCTGCTGCTGGTGGTCGAGGCCCTGCTGCCCGCCGGCAGCCCGGCCGGCCCCGTGGTGCAGGTCCTCGACCGCGGGCTGCTGTCGATCTTCGCGGTCGAGATCCTGCTGCGGGTCGGGTCGTATCGGCCGCCGGCGCTGAAGGTCTTCCGGCGCCCCCGGATGGAGACGTTGCGGACCCACGTGACGGGCCGGCTCCGGTACCTGGCGCGGCCCATCATGGTGGTCGACGTCCTGGCCGTGCTGGCCCTGTTCCCGGAGCTGCGGGGCCTGCGGGCGCTCCGGCTGCTGCGCCTCCTGCGCTCGAACCGGCTGTTCCGCTACCACAACCCGTTTTCCATCGTCCTGCAGGCCTTCGAGGAGAACGGGGTGCTGTTCGCCCTCGCGTTCGGGGGCCTGGGGGCGGCGACGCTGCTGGGCGGGACCAGCATGTACCTGGTGGAGGTGCGGGACAACGACGCGATCTCCAGCGTCGTGGACGGGATGTGGTGGGCGCTGGTCACGACGACGACCGTCGGGTTCGGCGACATCGCGCCGGTGACCGGGCTCGGGCGCCTCGTCGGCGCGGGGATGATGGTGGCCGGCATGTTCACGCTGGCGTTGTTCGCGGGCATCGTCGGGTCGAGTCTCGTCAGCAGCGTCGTCAGCGTCCGGGAGGAGCAGTTCCGCATGAGCGAGTACGTCAACCACATCGTCGTGTGCGGGTACGACCAGACCACCCACATGATGCTGGACGCGCTGAGCGCCGAGCTCGACCTCGCCGAGAAGCGCGTGGTGCTGTTCGACAACCACGAGCGCCCGCGCGACGTGCCGCCCGAATTCCTGTGGGTGCGGGGAGACCCGACCAAGGAGAGCGAGCTCGACAAGGTGCGGCTGACGCACGCGGCGGCGGTGATCGTCCCGGGCGAGCGCGACACGTCGCCGCAGGCCGCCGACGCCCGCTCGATCCTCATCACGTTCACCATCCGGTCCTATCTCGGCCGCCAGCCGGGCCACGTGCGCCGCCGGCGGTTCCCGCTCTACGTCGTGGTCGAGATTCTCGACTCCGAGAACGTCGACCACGCCCGCAAGGCGGGCGCCGACGAGGTGCTCGAGACCCGCAAGATCGGCTACGCGATGATCGCCCACGCCGTGGGCTACCACGGCACCGCCACGGCCATGAGCCGCGTGCTGCTGTCGGGGGCGCACAACGTGTACGTCGGCGTGCTGCCCGCGGGCCGCACCGAGCCCGTGGCGTTCGGCGAACTGCTGGCCGAGATGCAGCTCTCGAAGCGCGGCGGCCTCGTGGTGGGGTTGCGCACGCCGGCCGGCGACGAGGTGATCAACCCGCCCAAGGACTACCTGCTGCAGCCCGATGCGCAACTGCTCTATCTGGCCGAGCAGCCGCTGCTCGACCCGCCGGGGTGACCGCGGGGAACGGGGCCGGTTCCGCGGCGGAAGCCCGCCGCATTGCGAGCGGTGCTTGCATCCCGCCTGACCGCGCTGGTCGTCGGACCGCTCTCACGCCTGCTCGGCGCGCGCCCTCCTCGCGCCTGGTCGGACCGGCGTCCTTGTCCGCCGGACGTTCTCCGTCCGCCGGGGCGTTCTCCGTCCGCCGGGGCGTTCTCCGTCCGCCGGGGCGTTCTCCGTCCGCCGGCGCCGTCCGCCGGGCCCTTCGGGCGCGGTGCGGCGCGGGGTTCCACCACGGGCGCGGCGCGGTCCCCGCCGCGGGGCTGCCGTCGGCCCGTGGTGGGCTGCTATACTGCGTCGTTCCGGCCCGCGGCGGTCGGTCGTCCGCCGCCGCTGGCGGCCTCGAGGAGGACCCATGATCACGAAGCGCGCGTCGGCGGCGCTGCTCCTGTCGGTGCTGACGGTTCCGGCGTCGGCGGCCGCCCAGCAGCAGGAGACCTACGACTACTGGAAGTTCCAGCGGGAGATGATCCGGTACGGGCAGCAGGCGGTCTTCACGTGCAACGGGCTGTTCACGTCCAACCGCACCCTGGAGGACGTCTTCGCCCAGGAGCTCGCGTTCCTGCCCCGGCCGGTGGGGACGGCCCGCGGCGGCGACTACGTCGTCGACGAGGCGCGGAAGGCGGTGGCCGTCGGGTCGCCGGGGGGTACGCCGGTGATGCGAGCGGCGTTCCGCGAGGGCGTCGGCTGCGTGATTCTGGCCCCGGACCAGACCTTCGAGGACGTCGAGCGGTTGCCGGCGCTCGACCTGCCGTATCCGGCCGGCGACCCGGCCGCGGTCGCGTGGCCCGACGGCGACCTCGTCGCCGCGGCGGCGCCGTCGCCGGCCATCGATCCGGCGGCCGTCCAGGCCGCCTCGGACTGGGCCTTCGACCGCGACACGCCCGAGCAGGTCACGCTGAGCCTGCTCGTCGTGCACGAGGGGCAGATCGTCCACGAGCGGTACGCGCCGGGGGTGGACGTGACCACCCGCACCCGCACCTGGTCGACGGCCAAGAGCATCGCCGCGACCCTCGTCGGGATGCTCGTCGACGACGGCCGGCTGCAGCTCGACGAGCCGCTCGGCTTCGAGTGGCTGCCGGCGGCCGCGTCGCCCGACACCGACCCCCGCAACGCCATCACCCTGCGGCACGTGCTGAACATGTCGAGCGGGCTCGACACCGTCGACAACGCCGCCCGCGAGTACGCCACCGGCTCGGGGCTCGCGTACTGGGCCGGGGCCAGTTCGGTCCGCGGGGCGTTGCGGCAGGCGCTGATCCGCGAGCCCGGCACGAGCTGGGACTACGAGAACTACGACACGCTGCTCGCGGTCTACAAGATGAAGCAGGTCCTGGGCGACGAGAAGACCTACCGCGAATTCCCGCGGCGCGCCCTCCTCGACCGCATCGGCATGCGCAACACCCTCGTCAGCACCGATCGGTTCGGCGACTTCATCCTCAGCAGCCAGGTCTACACCAACGCCCGCGACCTCGCCCGCTTCGGACTGCTGTATCTCCGGAACGGCGTCTGGAACGGCGAGCGGCTGATCTCCGAGGAGTGGATCGACTTCGTGCGCACCCCCGCCCCGGCCCTCGCCGGCCGCGGCGGCTACTACGGCGGCCAGTGGTGGCTCGTGCCCGAAGACCGGAACGACGTACCGAAGGACGCCTACTCGACCTCGGGCAACCGCGGACAGTACGTCGTCGTGGTGCCGTCGCACGATCTGGTCATCGTGCGCCGCGGGCTCGACTGGGGGCGCCAGGGCTTCGACCGGTGGGCGCTGACCCGCGAGGTGCTGAAGGCCGTGCGGACCCCGACCGACGACGGGCAGTAGCAGGCAACCCGTGGTGGGACCCCGCGTCGCACCGAAGGGCGCATATCGGGCATATTCGACCGACGGACGACGCAGTCGGGCGGGACGCATCGCCGCTCGCGATGCAGCCGGGGGCGTTCGCCACGGGCAGGCAGGCCGGGCGCCGCGGCCCCGCGGGTCGGCCTGCCGCCCCCGCGGCCCGGGAGCCTGTGCCGTTTCGGCGGCGCGGACTCCCGGCCGCCGGCTCAACCGCCCGTGCGGCGGCCGAGGCGGACGACGACGTCGTACTCCGTCCTGGTGACCGGCTGCACCGACAGCCGGCTGCCCTTCCGGACCACCTGCATCGCCTCCAGGCCGGGGGTCGTCCTGAGGGTGGCGAGGGGCACCGTTTCCGCGAACCGCTCCACGAACGCCAGGTCCACCATGTACCAGACCGGGGCGTCGGGCCGGCTGCGGGCGTCGAAGTACTTGTGGCCGGGTTCCCACGCGTAGTGGTCGGGATAGCCGGTCCGGGAGATGCGGGCGAGGCCCGAGACGCCCGGCGGTTCGGCGTTCGACGCGTAGAACAGCACCCCGTCGCCCACCCGCATCTCGTCGCGCATGAAGTTCCGGGCCTGGAAGTTGCGCACCCCTTCCCAGCACGTCTCCCCGTCCCGCGCCAGATCGTCGATGCTGTAGGCGCTCGGTTCGCACTTCATCAACCAGTAGCGTTTCGGCATGCCGCTATTGTCCGGCGGGGCGGGTCCGCGGCACAAGGCGGCCGAACTTCCCGGGGCGCGCGTCCGTCAATGGACAGGAAGGAGGAGGCATGTCGACGCAGACCTGGTGGGAGACGGTGGGGGGCACGGGCGGCGCGGTGCTCGATCAGCTCAGACGGCTGCTGGCGGAAGGCAACGTGCGCCGGGTGCGGGTGCGCCAGAAGGCGCAGGTCATCGCGGAGTTCCCGCTGACGGTGGGCCTGGTCGGCGCGGTGTTCGCGCCGCTGCTGGCCGCCATCGGCGCGATTACCGCGCTGGTCACCGGCTGCACGATCGAGATCGAGCGCGAACGCCCCCCCGAGGCGGACGACCCGGCGCCGCCGCCCGATTCGCCCTGAACCTGAACGAAGGCGGCGCCGGGCCGCCGGCGGCGGCATCGTCCGCCATCGCCGCGGCGCGGCCGTCGGGCTGCCGAGCCGGGCATGCGCCGCCCCGCGGTGTCATACTGAAGAGAGGCGGGCGAGGCGATCCACTTACCCGCCGCCGGCGCGGAACCGCAACGAGGACCGAACGGACGATGCTCACGATCAGTACGGTCCTGACCATCACGGGCGTCGTCGGCCTGGCCGGAACCCCGCGTTCGCACTGCGCTCGAAGGGCGAACGCCGCGGGCGCTGGCGGACGGAGAACGCCCGCCCGACCGGCGGGAGAAGGGCGCGTCGGGCGGTCGAAGCGACGGCGCGGGCGGGCGCGCATGGGGCTTCACCGGCGTCTGCTTCGAGCGTTCCCCGCGGTGGGGCTGGTGGCGCTGGCGGCCGTCGGGGGCGCGGGCGGGTCGGCGTCGGGGCAGCCGGCCGCCGGGTCGGGGTCGGGCCGGCCGCCGGGCGCGGGCGCGTGGTTCACGGACCGGGCGGCGGCGTCGGGGCTCGACTTCGTGCACTTCAACGGCATGTCCGGCGCGTACCACTCCGCCGAGATCATGGGTCCGGGCGGGGCGCTGCTCGACTTCGACAACGACGGCGACCTCGACGTCTATCTCGTCCAGGGCCAGATGCTCGGCCCCGGCCGGACGCCGGACCAGGCGCCGGCCGATCCGGCCCGGGCCGGGCGGCCCCTGACCGACCGCCTCTACCGGAACGATCTCGAAGTCCGCCCGGACGGGACCCGCACCCTGCGCTTCACCGACGTCACCGCGGGGAGCGGCCTCGGCGTGGCGTCCTACGGGATGGGCGCGGCGACCGGGGACTTCGACGACGACGGCTGGATCGACGTCTACCGCCTCGGGCTCGGCGGCAACCACCTGTTCCGCAACGACGGCGACGGGACGTTCACCGACGTCACCGCGCGGAGCGGCGCGAACGACCCGCGCTGGACGGCGGCGGCGTCGTTCGCCGACTTCGACCGCGACGGCCGCCTCGATCTCTACGTGGCCAACTACGTCGACCCCCGCCTCGACGACGGTCTGGAGTGCTTCAGCCGGACCGGCGAGAAGGACTGGTGCGGGCCCAACCGCTACCCGCCGCGGCCCGACCGGCTCTATCGCAACCGGGGCGACGGGACGTTCGCCGACGTCACCCTCGAGGCGCTCCGGGGCGGCGAGTTCGGGCCGGCCCTCGGGGTCGTGGCCGCCGACGTCGACGGTGACGGCTGGACGGACTTCTACGTGGCCAACGACGGCGAGCCCAACCAGTTGTGGATGAACCAGCGGGACGGCGGGTTCGAGAACGCGGCCTGGCTGGCGGGGGCGGCGGTCAATCGCGACGGGCGGGCGGAAGGGAGCATGGGGGTCGACGCCGGCGACTTCGACGCGGACGGCGACGACGACCTGTTCATGACCCACATCGCCACCGAGACCAACACCCTCTACGTCAACGACGGCCTGGGGCTGTTCGAGGACCGCACGGTGCGGGTCGGTCTCGGCCCCCCCAGCCTCCCCTACACCGGGTTCGGGACCGGATGGTTCGATTTCGACAACGACGGCTGGCTCGACCTGCTGGTCGCGAACGGCGAGATCCGGACCATGGAGGCGCTGGCGCAGGCGAACGACCCGTTCCCCCTGCACCAGCGGAACCAGTTGTTCCGCAACCTGGGGAACGGGCGTTTCGCGGACGTGAGCGGCGAGGCCGGGGCGGTCTTCGAACTCTCGGAGGTCAGCCGGGGCGCCGCGTTCGGCGACGTCGACAACGACGGCGACCTCGACGTGCTCCTGACCAACAACAACGGGCCGGTGCGCCTGCTCGTCAACGAGGTGGGCAGCGGCAACCGCTGGGTGGGGCTGCGGCTGGTCGGCCCTTCGGGCCGCGACATGCTGGGGGCGCGGGTCGGCGTGTTCCGCGGCGCGGGGCCGGCGCTGTGGCGGCGCGCGCGCACCGACGGCAGCTACGTGTCGGCGAGCGACCCGCGGGTGCTCGTCGGTCTGGGGCCGGCCGCCGCCGTCGATCGCGTCCGGGTGGTCTGGCCGGACGGCGGGGTCGAAGAATGGGGGAGCGTCCCCGTCGACCGGTGGACGACGCTGGCCGCGGGAACGGGCCGACCGGTCGAGTGAGGGGACGCGCCCGGCGCCCGGCGCCTCCCGGCGTTGCGCACCGCGGCCTCCCGCCGGCCGTAGCGGCCCGCGGCTCGAAGGGGATCGACGTCCTCCGCGGATGCGCGGATAATCGAGGACATGCCCTGCACGGTCTCCGAGACGCGGCGGAGGCGCCGGGGCGCCTGGGCCCGGAGAGCGTCGCCGCGCGGCCCGCGGCCGCGTTCGGCGCCGCTCGCCGCCCAACCGACCCTCCCGGATTCCGCACCGTTTCCCCGGCGCAGACTCCTCGCCCGGGCCGCCCTGCTGGCGGCGGCGATCGTCGCGGCGGTCCTGCCGGGGGGCGCGGGCCGGGCGTCCGCACGTCCGGGCGGACGGGCGCAGGCGCCGGAGGCCCCGCCCCCCGCGTGCGCGCTGCCTGACCCGAGCCGCATGCACCCGGCGGTGCAGGCGCAGTTGGGCGACGCCCATCGCGCGCTGCGGTCCCTGGAATCCGCGGGCGCGGCGGCGGCTCCCGACCCCCGGCGCGGCGCGGCGCACGGCGCCCTGGGGATGCTGCTGCTCGCCGCCGACTATCCCGAAGCGGCCGGGCGCTGCCTGCGGGCCGCGGCGCGTCTGGCCCCCGGCGAGTTCCGCTGGCCCTACTATCTGGGGCACGTCTCCATGCGCATCGGCGACCTCGACGAGGCCGTCGAGTCCTTCCGGGGCGCCTTGCGGATCGCCCCCGGCGACCTCGCGGCCCTCGTCTGGCTGGCGCACGCGCTGGTCGACCTGGACCGGCCCGACGAGGCCGAAAGCCTGCTGGCCCGCGCCGGGGCCATCCATCCCGACACCCAGGCCCTGCTCTATCAGGGAGGCCGGGCGGCCCTCGCCGCGCGGGACTACGCCGCGGCGGTGGACCGCCTGGAGGCGGCCCTGCGGCTGAACCCGGCCGCCACGGTCGTGCACTACCCCCTGGCGATGGCCTGGAGGGGCCTGGGCGACCTCGATCGGGCGCGGGACCACCTGGCCCGGAGCGGCGCCCGCACCGCCGGCCGCGCCGCCGCGGGGGGGGCGGTGTACTTCCCCGATCCCCTGATGGCCTCGGTCCACACGATGCTCCGCAGCCCGTGGTCCCATCGGGACCTCGGCCTGCAGGCGGCCGAGCGGGGAGACTGGCCGGAGGCCGTGCGGCAGTTCGCGCAGGGCGTCGAGATGGCTCCCGAGAACCCCGTGATGCGGCTGAACCTCGGCGCCGCCCTGATCCGCGCCGGCGACGCTCCCGCCGCGCAGGTCCACCTCGAGGCCGCGGTGCGTCTCGACCCCGGCTTCGCCGCCGCGCACTTCCTCGTCGGCACGCTGCTCGAGCGGAGCGGGCGAGACGAAGAGGCCATCGCGCGGTACGCGGCGGCGGCGGCCGGCGACGGCCCGGACGCCGCCCGTCTCCGGCTGGGCGACGCCCTGCGCCGCACCGGCCGGTACGAGGCGGCGTTGTCCCATTACGGGGAGATCCAGGGCGCGCAGGCCCGCTTCGGCGAGGCGATGGCGCTGGTCAGGCTCGGCCGCCACGCCGAGGCGCTGCAGAGGCTCGGCGCGGCCCGCGAGCGGTATCCGGAGGAACCGTCCTTCCCGCACGCGATGGCGCGGCTGCTCGCCGCCGCGCCCGACGCCGGCGTGCGCGACGGGGCGCGGGCGCTGGCGCTGGCGCAGGGGCTGGCGGCGGACGGGTACCGGACGGCGGGGGTCGCGGAGACGACCGCGATGGCCCTGGCCGAGCTGGGACGCTTCGCGGAAGCGGTCGAGTGGCAGGGCCGGGCGATGCAGGCCGCTGCCGACGCCGCCCGTGCCGACGTGGCGCGGGCGATGGCCGCCAACCTGGCCCTCTATCAGGGCCGCGAGCCGTGCCGCACGCCGTGGCGCGACGACGAGCCGGAGTACAATCCGGGTCCGGCCGTCGAACCGGGTCTCCTGCCGCCGGGGCCCGGCGGCTGATCCGCGCGGGCGGCGCCGCCGCCGGTGCGCCGCGCCGCGTCATGCGATGCTCGCCGGCGCCGGCGACGCCCGCCGGCCCGCGCGCGAATCGAGCGCGGCCGGGGCGCAATACGGGAGATCCTGCTCATGAAGACAGGCCGCCGCCTCGCCGCCGGTCTCGCCGGCGTCCTCGGCCTGACCGGCGGCGCCCCGGCCGCGGGCGCCGCCGGCCTTCCCGGCCAGCCCCCGGACACCGTGCACGTCCCGCCGACGCTGGTCGACGAGAGCTGGGTGGAGCGGCGGCGGGAAGCGCAGTTGCGCACCACCGGCGACTTCGACGTGGTCCACGACTTCCGGTTCGTCGACCGCGTGGCCGGGAGCGGCATCACGTTCGCGCACCGCATCGTGAGCGACGCCGGCCGGACCTACAAGGCGGTGCACTACGACCACGGCAACGGGTTGGCGGCGGCCGACGTCGACGGCGACGGCCGCGACGACCTGTACTTCGTGAACCAGGCCGGCGCCAACGAGCTGTGGCGGAACCTCGGCGGGGGCCGGTTCGAGAACGTCACCGACGCGGCGGGGGTCGGGGTCGCCGACGCCATCGGGGTCGCCGCCTCGTTCGCGGACATCGACAACGACGGCGACCCCGACCTCTACGTCACCACCGTCCGCGGCGGGAACGTCCTCTTCGAGAACGACGGCGGCGGCGTGTTCCGCGACGTCTCGGCCGCGTCGGGGCTCGACCACGTGGGCCACTCGTCGGGCGCGGTGTTCTTCGACTACGACCGCGACGGGCGGCTCGACCTGTTCCTGACCAACGTGGGCCGCTACACCACCGACGAGATCGGGGGCGACGGCTACCGCTACTACGTCGGATACGAGGAAGACGCATTCTCCGGCCATCTCTTCCCGGAACGGACCGAGCGGAGCCTGCTGTTCCGGAACGAGGGCGGGAACCGCTTCGTCGACGTCTCGGCCGCGGCCGGCCTCCAGGACGGGCGCTGGTCGGGCGACGCCAGCCCCCTCGACGTGAACGGCGACGGCTGGACCGACCTGTACGTGCTGAACATGCAGGGCGACGACGAGTACTGGGAGAACGTCGGGGGGACCCGGTTCACGGCGCGGGGCCGCGAGGTGTTCCCGAGGACCCCGTGGGGCGCCATGGGCATCGCGGTCCTCGACTTCAACAACGACGGCCGCCTCGACGTCTACGTCACCGACATGCACTCGGACATGAGCCAGGAAGTGGGGCCGGCCGACGAGAAGCGCAAGGCGGACATGGTCTGGGACCCCGCCGTCGTGGGGGACGGGACCACCAGCATCTGGGGCAACGCCTTCTTCCTGAACCTCGGGTCCGGCCGGTACCGGGAGGTGTCGGACGAGATCGGGGCCGAGAACTACTGGCCCTGGGGGCCGAGCGCGGGCGACCTCAACGCCGACGGCTACGAGGACCTGTTCGTGGCGTCGAGCATGAACTTCCCGTTCCGCTACGGCGTCAACTCGGTGCTGCTGAACAACGGCGGCGTTCGCCTGCTCGACGCCGAGTTCATCCTGGGGGTCGAGCCGCGCGCGGGGGGCCTGACCACGCCGTGGTTCGTGCTGGGCGAGGCCGACCGCCTGCCGACGTTCACGGGCGCCCCGCGCGACGTGACGGTGATGGCCGCGCGCGGTTCCCGGTCGGCCGTCATCTTCGACCTCGACGACGACGGCGACCTCGACGTCGTGACCGCCGAGTTCAACGCCGCCCCGATGGTGCTGGTCAGCGACCTCGCCGAACGCCACGGCGTCCGCTGGCTGAAGGTGCGGCTCGCGGGCGCCGCCTCGAACCGCGACGGGCTGGGCGCCGTCGTGCGGGTGACGGCCGGCGGCCGGGTCCGCACGCAGCTCCACGACGGGAAGTCCGGCTATCTGTCGCAGAGCTCCCTGCCGCTGTACTTCGGGCTCGGCGCCGCCGACGCGGTCGACCGCATCGACGTGCGGTGGCCGTCGGGGACCGAGCAGACGGTTCCGGGGCCGCTCGACGTCAACACCCTGATCGTGGTCACCGAGGAGCCGGGACCGTGATGCGCGCCGCCCGCGCGGCGCTGGACTCCGAGGGGGGAGGACGACGGCCATGACGGTCGCCGCGAAGCGGCCGGGGTTGCGGCTCACCGCCCCGGACAGCCGCGCCGACATCGACGTCGAGCCGCTTCAGGGGCTCTGGACGGAGGCGCAATACCTCCGGTTGACGGATCACGCGAGGCTGCTGATCGAGTTCACGGACGGCCGGCTGGAGGTTCCGCCCATGCCGACGGACCGCCACCAGGCCATCTCGCAGTTCCTGTTCCTGGCCCTGTTGCCCTTCGTCGCCGCCCGCGGCGGCAAGGTGCGCTACGCCCCCCTGCGCCTGCGCATCCGCGACGGCAAGTTCCGCGAGCCCGACCTGCTGCTCGTTCGCGACGCCGGCGATCCGCGGTGCCGCGACGACTACTGGCGCGGCGCCGATCTGGTCGTGGAGATCGTGAGTCCCGACGACCCCGGGCGGGATACCCGGACGAAGCGCCGGGACTACGCGGAGGCGCGCATTCCCGAGTACTGGATCGTCAATCCCCTCGACGAGACGATCACCGTCCTGACCCTCGCGGGCGGGGAATACGCCGGGCATGGCGTGTTCCGCCGCGGCCGGCAGGCGCGGTCGGCGGGTCTGGACGGCTTCGCCGTGGGCGTGGCCGACGTGTTCGACGCGCGATGACGGGCCGTCGGTGGAGACGGCCGCACCAAGGAGGTCTTGCATGGTTCCGACGGGGTGTTGCAGGTTCTCGATACGCATGGGGAAGCGGGGGCGCTTCCTGCTGGCGGCGGCGTGCTTCCTGCTGCTGGCGGCGGCCGCGCTGCGCGGCCAGGCGCCGCCCGGGCCGCGGGTGGACGTGGACGCGCTGAAGGCGGCGCTCGACGCCGGCGCCACCATGCTGCTCATCGACGTGCGGGAGGACTGGGAGGTCGAGAGCGGGTCGATGCCGGGGTCCATCCACGTCCCGATGGCGGAGCTCGAGAGGCGGATGGCGGACGTTCCGAAGGACGTGCGGCTCGTCTTCTTCTGAAACGGCGGCAGCCGAGCCTCCCGTGCCGCGGAGCTCTTCACCGAGAACGGATACCGGACGGTTCAATTCTGCGGGCTGAACGACTGGAAGTCGAGAGGCTACGCCCTGGGCGAGACCGAAAGGCCGGCGCCGGGACCCATAGCGCCGAGGTAAGCGTTCATCGGGCCTTCTCGCCGGGGCGCGCCGGCAGGATCGCGTCGATGCGTCCGTTCAGGGCGCGGAAGTCGGCGCGGACCTCGCCGATTGCGTGCCGGAAGTCGGCGCGGACGCCGCCGATTTCGGCCCGCAGGTCGCGCCGAATCCACAGCAGGGCCCCGATGACCGCCAGCGCCGCGCCGATCACCTCGTAATCCATGTCCGGTCCGCTGTCAGCCCGTCGTTGGAACCGCCGGCGGGCGCCGGCGCCCGCCGGTGACCGCCCCGCGCGCGGCCGACGTCAGTCCGTCGCGGGCTTCGACAGGTCCTGGCTGTCGATCGAATACTTGATCCACCCCTCGAACATCTCGTCCCAGCTCTGCTCGCCCCAGTAGACCTCGCGGTGCGGGGCCGGGTTGTAGCGGTTCCGGGGCGAGTTGTCGTAGTGGCCCTCGACGATCAGCCGGCTGCCGGCGGGGATGCGCAGGGGGTCGACGAGCTCGAACTCGGTCTGCCAGTTGAAGTCGTAGCGCGGGACGTCGAGCAGCACCTCGTCGCGGCCGTCCGGCCAGACCAGCCGGAACCGCATGTCCTTGCCGCGCAGGTGCATGTGCGGCGAGATGGCGTAGAAGGTGATGGGCTCGGAGACGTCCGTCTGCATGGTGATCGCCCAGTCGTCGGCGAAGGGCGGGATGACCGGGACCTCGCGCCGGGGCACCTCCTCGCCGTTGACCACGACCGGCAGGATGCGGTCGGGCGTCGTCGGCAGCGGGCTCCCGATGGTGCGCGACAGCATCTCGTGGGTGACCGGCGTGTCCGAGAGCCAGATGCCGATGCGCGAGCGGTCCGTCTCGGGCCGGCCGGTCACGTTGTAGTGCAGGCTCCACTGCAGCGCCCGGCCCGCCGGCACCCGCTTGGCGACCCCCGGGCGGAACATCTCGAACCCCCGCCCCGGCACGAAGCAGATCAGCTTGGTCGCGCCGCCGAGCGCGTTCGAGTCGCTGTCGCGGGCGGCCCGCAGGGCCTCGTCGGAGAGGGGCGCCCCCTGCGCGTCGTGGGGCCGGCCGTCGACGAGCACCGTGCCCGCGGGCAGGGTGGTGACGTTCACCGACAGGTGGTGCACCACGCTGCGGTTCGACGGCAGCATCTCGATGGCGTTCGCGAAGACGTCCTCCTCGAAGGGGATCTCGGAGTACAGGGTGATGTACGGCAGCTCGCCCTGGGCCGGGATGCGCATCTCGACCGGCATCGGCAGCACGTGGTCGGGCGGCCGTCCGCTCGGATGGTGCCACTCGTCGTCGGAGAACGCCGGCGGCGGCAGCAGCTTCGATGCGTCGCCGAGCGGCGCACCGCCGTCGACCCACGCCGCGATGGTGTCGATCTCCTCGGGGCTCAGCCCCCGCGCGTTGCGTATCGGCACCCCGCCGGGGGCCGCGTGCCACGGCGGCATCTCGCGCGACACCACCTTGTCCTTGATGGCCCGGCTCCAAGGGCGCACCTCGCGGTAGGTGAGCAGCGACATGGGGGCGACGTCGCCCGGCCGGTGGCAGCTCGCGCACTCGGCGTAGAGGATGGGCGCGACATCGGCCGCGAACGTCGGCGTCTCCGCCGCGCCGGCGGGAGCACCGGCCGCGGCGAGCGCCAGGAAGGCGACGATCGGGTTCCACGGTTTCCGCATGACACGCCTCCGTGCATCGAGCCGGGTTTCGCGCCGGTGACCGCGTGCGGCCGAGGGCGCCGTACGCTGACGGCCGCCCCGCGCGATTTCGCACCGCCATGTTACCGCAGATCCGCTTGGTCGCCGCGCTCCGACGGCCGCGGCCACCGCTGTCGCCTTTTCCGCTCCCGAACCGCGCCGTCGACGGCAGTGGAGGTCGAGGTGGCGAGCCGGCTTCCTCCCGACCCGCGCGGTCGTCCCGGCGATTTCGTCCGCGTTGCGCGGCGCGCCGACCGGCGGCGAGCCGAAGCCGCGTCCCGCTGATCGGCTGCCCGACCGACCGATGACTCGTAGACTTGTTGACTCGTTGACAGGACGTCAACGGTTTATGGAAATGCAAAAAGTTGGGAGGTCACGTCGAAATGCCGAGAAGGTCGAACGGCGGTGGGTGGCGCCTCGCGAGGCGATGCGTGATGGTGCCTGCCGCCTGGTCGCTCTTGACGTTCTCGTCCGGCGCCCATGCGCAGGGCGCCGGTGTCGTCGTCGCAGCGCCTTCTTCGCCGCCGGCTGGCGCCAACGAGCAGGGGGCCCAGGTCGTTCAGGCCGCGGGGGCGATTGTGACGATTCTCGACTTCATCATCGAGATCGCCTCTGTAGTCGGAGCCGATCAAGGCGACGAGCGGATCTCCGCACTGAGGCAAGCCGCTGATGCACTCGATCGGCGCCTGGAGCGTGTGGAGAACGACGTCAACGACATCCGCGGCGACGTCGACGACATCCGCGGCGACGTCGACGACATCCGCGGCGACGTCGACGACATCCGCGGCGACGTCAACGACATCCGCGGCGACGTCAACGACATCCGCGGCGACGTCAACGACATCCGCGGCGACGTCGGTGCGATCCGTACCCAACTGGACCGTATCGAGGGTCGGCTGCCGCCGCAGTGACGCGGGCGCCTGGACCACTTCCGCCTTGATCAACGCTCACGAATGGTGAGGGTGGGGCGCAAGCAGTGGCCTGCGGCGGCGTGACCGCTACCCGAGCACGGCCCGGACGGCTTCGGCGAGGACGTCGACGGTGCGGTCGACCTGCTCGTCGGTGATGACCGCGGCGGGGGCCAGCAGGTAGGTGTCGGCCTTGACGCGGCTGAAGAGGCCGCGGTCGGCGGCCTCCCGCTGGACGCGCGGCCCCACCTCGTCGCCGGCGGGGAACGGCTCCTTCGTGGCGCGGTCGGCGACGAGCTCGACGGCGCACATCAGGCCCTTGCCGCGGACGTCGCCGACGTGGGGATGGCCGCCCAGCGCGGACCGGAGCCGCGCGAGCAGCCGCTCTCCCTGGCGCGCGCAGCGACCGGGGAGGTCCTCGTCGCGGATGATCCGCAGGTTGCGCGCGGCCACCGCGCATCCGACGGGGTGGGCCGAGTAGGTATAGGCGTGCATCCACACCCGCGGGTCGTCGTCGAGGGCCGCGGCGATCGCGTCGCTGACGCCGATGCCCCCGAACGGCACGTAGCCCGACGTGACGGCCTTCGCGAACTGCACGACGTCGGGTTCGACGCCCCAGTGGTCGAGGGCGAAAAGGACGCCGGTGCGGCCGAAGCCGGTGATGACCTCGTCGGCGACCAGAAGCACGTCGTGGCGGTCGCAGATCTCGCGGATGCGGGGGAAGTAGTCGTCCTGCGGTACGATGACCCCGCCCGCCCCCTGCACCGGCTCGGCGAGGAACATGGCGACCGTCTCCGCGCCTTCGCGCTCTATCGCCCGCTCCAGTTCGTCGGCCGCCGCGACGCCCTGGCTCACCCCGGGCGGCGCCTCGTAGCGGTAGGGGTAGGGCGAGGGGACGTGCGCGAACCCGGGCACCCGCGGCTCGAACAGGGGCCAGTAGGCCGACAGCCCGGTCGCGCTCATGGCCGCCAGGGTGACGCCGTGGTAGCCCTCGAGACGCGAGATGACCTTGGTCTTGCCGGGCCGGCCCCGCAGCTTCCAGTAGGCGCGCGCCATCTTGATGCTGCTCTCGGTCGCCTCGCCGCCCCCGCTCGTGAAGAAGAAGCGGTTGATGGACGGGTAGGTCAGGCCGGCGAGGCGTTCGGCCAGCTCGATGGCCGGCCGGTTCGAGCTGCCGGTGTACCCCGACGCGTAGGCGAGGGTCTCGAGCTGGGCGCGCGCCGTCTCGGCGAGCTCGCGCCGGCCGTGGCCGGCCAGCACGTTCCACAGCCCGGCCAGGCCGTCGACGTACTCGCGGCCGTCGGCGTCGAACAGCAGCGCCCCCTCGCCCCGCACCCACACCCGCGCCGTCCGGTGGCCGGCCGCGTCGTGCAGGGGGTGGATGAGGTGCGCGGCGTCGCGGGCGACGAGCGCGGCGTTGCCGGTCGTGGTCGTCATGGCCGGCGCCCCGCGGCGCTCCCGGCGCCGCCGTTGCGGAGATACGAGCCGTTGCCGAGGCGGCGGAACGGCCCCCCGTCCACGGAGAACTCGTCGACCACCGCGAAGGCGCTCTCCGAGGTGGTGCGGACCACCCGCCGCAGCACGTGGACGCGGCCGTCCGCCTCGACCGGCGCGGTCAGGAACGTGATGGCGATGGGGCTGGTCCAGTTGCCGAGGGCGGTCAGCGTGCCGCCGTCGGGCCGCCGCTCCTGCCAGACGACGGCGCGGGTCGCTTCGTCGAACCCGATGGTCCAGGTCTCCTCGTACGGCTCGCCGAACAGGTCGCTGACCGCGCGGCCGCGGACGAACGGCGCCCCCGGCAGTGGCTCGAAGGCCACCGTGCCGTTGCGGGTCCCCACGCTCAGGGGCGGGAACTCGCCCCCGGTGTATTCGAAGCGCCAAACGCCGCTGAAGTAGCCGATACGCGGCTCTATCTGCGGCTGCGGCACGTCGGCCCGCCGCGCCCGGCTCAGCGCGAGCGCCACGTCGAACCCGTGGCCGCCGGCGGTGACCCGGCCGGCGCCAGACAGCTCGCGGCCGTCGCGGACCAGGGTGTAGACGAGGGACAGGGGGCCGAACGCGGTGTCGGCGGCCGCCTCCACCGTCACCTGCCCGCCGTCGACGGCCACCCGGTCGAGCCGGATCCCGGCGCCGGGCGCCAGCCCGTCCACGAGTCCCGTGTAGGCCCCGTCCGCCTCCGCGACGAGGGTCAGCGACACCGGCGTGCTCGCGTCGGGCGCCGAGGTCAGTTCGCCCCGCCACGTGCCCGCCCACGGGTCCGGCTGCGCCAACGCCGGCGCCGCCAGCCCGGCCGCCAGCAGCATCGTCACGCACGCCATCCGTCGCGGCATCCGCATCCTCCGAACTTCTGGCCCGCGGAGCGCCGTCCGCCGGCCCGCGCCGGCGATCGGGGCCAGCCGGATCGGACGGCCCGACGACGGCTCCGCCGTCAGCCCCCGCCGCGCGGGGGCATGGTGCGGACTCCGCGCGTCACAGGCGTAGAGCAGCAGGTTCGCGTCGACCAGCGTCATCGCCGGTTCGGACCGTCGAGCAGATCCGGCAGGCCGCCGACGTCGTCGACGTCCATTCCGGCCCGCAGGCCCATCGGCCGCGGCTCAACGGTGAACGGCGCCGCCAGGGCTTCCTCCGGCGCCGCCCGCGGCGCAGGCAGGCGTTGACGGCCCCCTTGAAACTGGTGCTCCGGCGCCGCGTCGCCTCGCGCAGCCTGGCGGCCACGTCGAGGGTCAGCGTCGTTCTCATGCCGGCGATGCTATCAACCGGACGTCTTGATGGTCAATCCACGTCATCACGATCACCGGAAGGGGGGCCGTGCGCCGGGGCCCGGGCGCGCGGGCCGATTCTGCTATCATGCCGGCCTGCTCGCGGTTCGAGGCCGGCTTCCCGGCCCCGCCGCACATCGGAGGCGGACCGTCCCGACCAGCGGACCGTCCCGGACGAAAGGAGCCGACCGTGTCCATCCCGACCCTGACGTTCATCCGCGTGCGCCTGCGCCGGGGCGCGGCCGTGGCCGCGCTGGCGGTCGGCGCCGCCGCTCTCGCCGGGGCGCAGACCGCCGGCGAAGAAGGCGCCCCGCGCATCGACACGTTGTCGGCCCGTCCCGACATGGTGAGCGGCGGCGACGTGCTGGTGCGGGTGACGCCCGCGCCGGGCGCCGCGGACGCGGCGGTGACGGTGACGGCGGCGGGCCGCGACGTGACCGGCGACTTCCGCCGCCTCGACGACGGCGCGCTCGAGGGGATCGTCCGCGGTCTCGCGCCGGGGGCGGCGACGATCGAGGCGCGCGCCGCCGGCGGCCGGGCCGCCCGCCTCGAAGTCGTCAACCACCCGGCCGCGGGGCCGATCTTCTCCGGACCCCACGAGCGTCCGTTCGTGTGCGAGACCGACCGCTTCGAGCTCGTCTCGGGCGAGACCCTCGGAGAAGCCCTCGACGGCGACTGCTCGGTGGCGCGGCGGGTCGACTACGTCTACCGGTCGGCCGACGGCGGCGCCCTGAAGCCGCTGGCCGACCCCGCGGCCCGCCCCGCCGACCTCGCGCGCACCACCACCCTGACCGGCGTCGAGGCGCCCTACGTGGTGCGCATCGAGACCGGGACCGTCAACCGCGCGGTCTATCAGATCGCGATGCTCCACGACCCCGCGAACGAACCGGAACCCGACCCGTGGCGGGCGCCGGCGGGCTGGAACGGACGCCTCGTCTACACGTTCGGGGGCGGCTGCGTGAACGGCTGGTACCGCCAGGGGGCGCGCACCGGCGGCGTGACCGACGACGTCATGCTGCGCCAGGGGTACGCGGTGGCGTCGGCGACCCTCAACGTCTTCGGCAACAACTGCAACGACCTGCTCGCGGCCGAGACGATGATGATGGTCAAGGAGCGCTTCGTCGAGGCCCACGGCGCGCCGCGGTTCACCATCGGCTGGGGGTGTTCCGGCGGGTCCTACCAGAACCACCAGATCGCCGACAACTATCCCGGGCTGCTCGACGGCATCATCCCCGGGTGCAGCTTCCCCGACGTCATCTCGGGGACCATCCCGTTCGTGACCGACGCCCGCCTGCTGAACCGCTACTTCCGCGAGACCGCGGGGGTGCCGTTCACCGAGGAACAGCAGCGGGCGGTGACCGGCTTCCTCGTCCTCGCCACCATGCCCAACGTGTCGCGCAACGCGGGCCGCATCACCGTCGGCGAGTTCTGCCCCGACGTGCTGCCGGCGGAGTTGCGCTACGACCCCGAAACCAACCCGGAAGGTGCGCGCTGCGACGTCTTCGAGCACACCGTCAACGTGCTCGGGCGCGACCCGGAGACCGGCTTCGCGCGGCGCCCCCTCGACAACGTCGGGGTGCAGTACGGGCTGGGGGCGCTGAACGCGGGGGTCATCACCCTCGATCAGTTCCTCGACCTGAACGCGCGCGTGGGCGGCTACGACGGCGACGGGAACTTCCAGGCCGGCCGCACCGCGGCCGACCCCGAGGCGCTGCGCGCGGTCTACGAGTCGGGCCGGGTGACCCACGGCGGCGGCGGCCTCGCCGCGACCCCGATCATCGACTACCGGGCCTACAGCGACGACCGCGAGAACGGCGACGTGCACGTGCGCTACCACTCGTTCTCGATGCGTGACCGGCTGCGCCGGGCCAACGGGCGGGCCGACAACCACGTCATGCTGGTCGAGGACGACCGCCACGGGCTGTACTCGACGGCGAGGACGGCGAGCCCGGTCGCGCGGGAGGCGTTGCGCCAGATGGACGCGTGGCTGGCCGCCCTCGCCGCCGACGAGTCGTCCGACCCGGCGCCGGAGCGGGTCGCGCGGGCCCGCCCGGCCGACCTCGTCGACGCCTGCTGGAGCCGCGGCGACGAGCCGGTCCGGATCGCCGAGCCGATGGAGCGGGGCCGCGGCCGGTGCGAAGCGCTCTATCCCTCGGCCCCCGGGCCGCGCGAGGTGGCGGGGGCGCCCGTCGGCAGCGACGTGCTGAAGTGCCGGCTCAAGCCGGTCGACCCCGGCGACTACGACGTCGACCTGACGGCCGAGCAGCGCGCGACGCTGGAGCAGGTCTTCGAGACCGGGGTCTGCGACTGGTCGCAGCCCGGCGTCGGCCAGGCCGCCCCGCCGGGGACGTGGCTCGGGTTCGGCGGCGCGAGCGCCGGGCAGTGACGGCCGCGGCGCAGGGTCGGACGGCGGCGGCGGTGCGGGAACGCCGGACGGCGTCGGCCGTCGCGCGGGGGCGCCGGACGGCGGGGGCCGTGGTGCGGGGGCGCCCTCGGGCGGCCGTCCTCGCGCTGGCCCTGGCGGCGGCGTCGGCCGGCGCTTCGGCCCAGGCGCCGCCGCTCGCGCGCGTCGCGTCCGTCCCGGTCCCCGGTCCCGTGACGGCCCTGGCCGCGGGCGGCGGGCTCGTGGCCGCGGCCGTCGGGTCGAGCGTCCACGTCATCGACGTCTCCCGGCCCGGGTCGCCCGAGGCCGTCGGGCGCCACGACTTCGACCAGCCGGCCCTGGCGGTGGTCCTCGACGGCCGTTCGGCCTGGGTCGCCAACAGCCACGACGGGCTCCGCCGCCTGGACCTGTCGGACCCGGCCGCCCCGGCGCCGGCCGGCGCCGTCCCCACTCGCGGGCAGGCGGTCGGGGTGGCGGGGTCAGGCCGCCATCTCTTCACGGCCGACAACTCCATCGGCTTCGACGTCGTCGACGCGGCCGGCGGCCCGACCCGCGCCGGCGCGTATCTGGCCGACGGGTTTCCACGGGGCATCGCCGCCGCCGGCTCGCGCGTCTTCGTCGCCGACCAGCCCGCGGGGCTGATGGTGGTCGACGTGTCCGACCCCGCCTCTCCCCGGGTCGAGGGCGGGCTGTCGCTCGGCCGCGACCCGGTCCTCCAGGTGTTCGCGCCGGACGGCCGCTCGACCGGCGGCGCCCCTCCGGCCGTCGTCTGCATCGTGAGCGGGCGCGGCGGGTTGCAGGTGGTCGACGTCTCCGACCCGTCCGCGCCGCGCGTCGCCGCCGCCGTGCCTCTCGACGGGCCGCCCACCGGGGCGGCGCTGTGGGGCCGCCGGCTCTACGCGGCGGCCGGCGGCAGGTTGCAGGTGTTCGACCTGAGCGACCCGGCGCGGCCGGTGCTCGCCGCGTCGTCCGCGGCCGGCGGGCCGACCGGTCCGGTGGCCGTCGATGCGGCGCACGTCTACGTGGCGGCGCAGGAAGCGGTCGACGTCTACCGCCGGGAGCGGACCGCGCCGTAGCGCGGCTCGGCTGTGGAGGATTGCCCCATGGGGGTGGTCAGCAAGAACGGTCAACGCCTGTCGCGGCGGGGGGCGGTGGCGTTCGAGGGCGGGACCGGCGATAATGCCGGCATGCTCGACACGCACGCCGTGGCCCGCTCGCTCACCGATGCCGAGTTCACGCCGGCCCAGGCGGACGCTCTGACGAACGCGATCCGCCTGGCCGCGGAGCACGGCGATCAGGTCACCACCGACCGGTTCGAGGCGGGGCTCGCCAGACTGGGCGGCGATCTGCGCGTCGAGATGGCCGCTGTCGAAACGCGGCTCGTCCGCTGGCTGGTCGGCGTGGTGCTCGGAGCCGCGGGGGTGACCGTCGTGGCGGTCGCTGCGCTTCTGGCTGGCGGCGGTTCCTGGCCAGCCCCGGTTCGATGAGGTTGACCGACATGTTCCTGACGCCGATATCGGGCAAGCGGTTCGGCCGCCGCCCGGTCGCGGGGGCGCCTGGCGCGCTGCTGCTGGCGGCCGTCGTGTGGGGGGCGGCCGACCGCGCCGCGGCCCAGGAGTGGACGCAGTTCCGCGGACCGGGCGCGGCCGGCGTCGTCGCCGACGACCCGCGCCGGCCCGAGCGGTGGAGCGCCGGCGAGAACGTCGCGTGGCGCGCGCCGATCCCGGGCCTCGGGTGGAGCTCGCCGATCGTCGCCGGCGGCCTCGTGTTCGTCACCACCGTCGCCAGCGACGGCGAAGTGGAGACGCCCGAGGGCGGCTGGTACCGCGGCGGCGAGCGCGGCGCTCCCCGCGACGTCCACCACTGGCTGGTCTACGCCCTCGACCTCGAAACCGGCGCGGTGCGCTGGCGCACCGAGGTCCACGCCGGCGTGCCCGCCTCGTCGCACCACCTGAAGAACACCTTCGCCTCGGAGACCCCGGTCACCGACGGCGAGCACGTCTACGCGCTGTTCGGCAACGTCGGCCTTTATGCGCTGGGCTTCGATGGCGCCGTGCGCTGGTCGCGCGGCCTGCCGGCGGCCGAGACCCGCAACGGGTGGGGCACGGCGTCGTCGCCGGTGCTGCACGACGGCCGCCTCTATCTCGTGGTCGACAACGAGGAGCAGTCCCGTCTCTTCGCCCTGAGCGCGGAGACCGGCGCCGAGGCGTGGCGCGCCGACCGCGACGAGGGGACGAACTGGTCGACCCCCTACGTCTGGGAGCACGACGCGCGCACCGAAATCGTGACCACCGGCACCGGCCGGGTGCGTTCGTACGACCTCGCGGGCGGGCTGCTGTGGGAGCTGTCGGGCATGTCGTCCATCGTCATCCCCACCCCCGTCGCCGCCCACGGGCTGCTCTACCTGGAGTCGGGCTACATCGGCGACTTCTTCCGCCCCGTCTACGCGATACGCCCGGGGGCCGCCGGAGACATCTCGCTGCCGGAGGGCGAGGGCGCCAGCGAGTACGTGGCGTGGTCGCTCGAGCAGGGGGGCTCCTACCACCCCTCGCCGCTCGTCTACGGCGGCTACTACTACACGCTGCTCGACCGCGGGATGATGACCGCCCACGACGCCCGCACCGGGGAGGAGGTCTACGGGCGCCGGCGGATCGACGTCGGTCAGGCGTTCACCGCCTCGCCGTGGGCCTACAACGGCAAGCTCTTCGCCCTGAGCGAGGCGGGGACGACCTACGTCATCGAGGCGGGGCCGGCGTTCCGGGTCGTGGCCGAGAACCCCCTCGGCGAGTTCACCATGGCGACCCCCGCCATCCTCGACGACAGCCTGATCATCCGCACCGCCGAGGCCGTCTACCGCATCGCCGGGCCGTAGCCGCCCGCGGGCGGGACCCCGTGCCGGGAGCGCCGTGGACGCCCGCGGGCGTCGGACCGCGAAGACGGAGACCGCGGCGCCCGCGCCGAGGTCGGCGGTCGGCCGGCCGCGCCCGCCGGCGGGCATCCGCATCGTCGGTCGGCGGTCCGGCGGGTGGCCGGGCGACCGCGGCGCCGGCGGGCTGCCGACGACCGGACCCGCCCGCTTGCGCCGTCCGCACGGCCGGCCGGGGGACGGCGGTCCGCCGCGCCGTCCCCCGGCATCGTCCCGACTGGGGTAAGATGATAGCCGCGTCAGGGTGCGCCGGCGCAGTGCCGTCGTCCGTCCGGGATTCTCGATTCAGCTTGGGAGCGTGCGTGTCATGGGGAACAGCAACGCCAACGGGCGGAAGCCGCCCTATCCGGGCATCCGGATCACCGCCAACGGCAACCAGCTCGTCTCGTACCACACCGAGGCGCGCATCGCCGACGCGGGGATCTTCTACCCGATTACGCCGTCGACCGAGGGCGGCGAGCTGTATCAGCAGTCGTTCGCCGAGGGGCGGCTCAACGTGTTCGGGCGCAACACCCTGGCGGTGGAGGCGGAGGGCGAACACGCCGCCCAGGGCGGGGCGATCGCGTACTCGGTGTGCGGCCGGCGGGTGGTGAACTTCACCTCCGGGCAGGGCATCGTCTACGGCATCGAGCAGTACTACCACGCCCCCGGCAAGGCGTCGACGATGGTCGTCGAGGTGGTGGCGCGGGCCCTGACCAAGCACGCCCTGAACGTGCACTGCGGCCACGACGACGTGTACGGCTCGCTCGACACGGGCTGGATCACGCTGTTCGGCAAGGACGCCCAGCAGGCCGCCGACCAGGCCCTGATCCTGCGCAAGGTCACCGAGTTGAGCCTGACGCCGGGGCTGAACGTGCAGGACGGGTTCCTGACGTCGCACCTCGAGCGCACGTTCTACAAGCACGAGTCGGAGCTCATCCGCAAGTTCCTCGGCGCCCCCGACGACGTCATCGAGTGCCCGACCGAGGCCCAGCGGAAGCTGTTCGGGCCGACCCGCCGCCGGGTCCCGCCGATGATCGACCTCGCCAACCCCGTGCTGCTGGGGCCGGTGCAGAACCAGGAGCACTACATGCAGGGCGTCGTGGCCCGCCGCGACAGGTTCACCGAGCCCATCCTCGAGTTCCTGGAGGCGGCGTGGAAGGAGTTCGGCGAGCTGACGGGCCGCTTCTACGGGCCGCTGACCGAGTACCGGACCGAGGACGCCGACACCGTGTTCGTCTCGCTCGGCTCGGCCGCCGAGAACATCGAGGCGGCCGTGGACCACCTGCGGGCGACGCGGGGCGTGAAGCTCGGCTCCATCCACCTGAACGTCATCCGGCCGTTCCCCGAGCGGGCCGTCGTCGAGGCGCTGGCCGGCAAGAAGAGCGTCATCGTCCTCGAGCGGACCGACGAGGCGATGGCCGGGGCCAACCCGATGGGGCGGGACATCAGCACGGCGCTGCACAAGGCCCTGCGCATCGAGGGCCAGCCCGTCGCGGCGGGGTTCCCGGTCGTCGAGCCGGAGCGGATGCCGCGCCTGTACTCCGGCGTCTACGGGCTCGGCTCGCGCGACTTCCGGCCCGAGCACGTGCTGGGGGCGTGGGAGTTCGTCAAGGAAGACCGGGCGCGCAAGGACGGCAGGCGCGCCCGCGACGGGGAGAGCTTCTTCGCCCTCGGCATCGACCACCCCTACGAGGTGAAGTCCGACGAGACGCCGTCGCTGCTGCCCGAGGGGTCGATCGCCGTCCGCTTCCACTCGATCGGCGGCTGGGGCGCCATCACCACCGGCAAGAACCTCGGCGCCATCATCGGCGACTTCAACGACTTCCTGGCCGCGCGGAGCACGAAGGTCGACGAGTTCGGCCGTCCCGAGGAGGTCATTCACGTCAGCGCGAACCCGAAGTACGGCTCGGAGAAGAAGGGCGCGCCGACCGCCTACTTCCTGGTCGTCGCCCCCGAGCGCATCCGCGTGAACTGCGACCTGCGGCACGTGGACGTGGTGCTGTGCTGCGACCCCAAGGCGTTCACCCACACCAACCCCCTCGACGGCATGTCGGAGGGCGGCGCGTTCATCTGGGAGTCGGACGAAGAGCCGGCCGCGGCCTGGGAGCGGCTGCCCGTATGGGCCCGGAAGCAGATCATCGACAAGAAGATCCGGATGTTCACCCTGGCCGGGTTCGACATCGCCCGCAAGGCCACCAACCGCTCCGACCTGCAGCTCCGGATGCAGGGCAACGCGTTCCTCGGCGCCTTCTTCAAGGTGTCGCCGCTGCTCCAGGAGTTCGACATCGCCACCGAGCAGTTCCACGAGGTGGTGCGCAACCAGTACCAGAAGAAGTTCGGGCGTCTCGGCCCCGCCGTCGTCAAGTCGAACATGGAGGTCATGACCCAGGGGTTCGAGCGGGTCACCGAGATCGCCGTCGGCGACGTGCGGGCGGCCGACCGCTCGACCCTGCGGGGGGTTCCGCTGCTGCCGATGGAGGGGTGCGGCAGCGGCTGCCGGTCGAATCCGGTCCCCGAGGGGCAGGGCGAGCGGACGCCGGTGACCCGGGTGGCGGAGTTCGACGCGCTGTTCCGGGCGGACTACGACTACGACCAGCCCGCCGACGCGCTGGCCGCGATGGGGGTGATGGCGGCGGGCACCGGCGACACCGCCTCGAAGTACGTCGCCCGGCGCGAAACGCCGCTCTTCATCCCCGAGAACTGCACCCAGTGCATGGAGTGCATCTCGGTCTGTCCGGACACCGCGCTGCCGAACTGCTCGCAGGACATCGAGACGGTTCTCCGCACCGCCGTCAGCAGCTACGTGACCGACGAGGGCGAGCGGATGAAGATGCTCGCCAAGGTGCCCGAGATGGAGGCGCGCACCCGCGAGATGATGCGCGAGTCCATCAGGACCAAGGCGATGACGCCGCTGCCCGACCTCATCAAGACCGTCGCCGACGAGGTCGACGGCTTTTCGCCCGCGGCGAAGGACGAGTTCTTCGCGGTCATCGAGAAGCAGCCGCTGGCCTACTCGAAGGTGAACGCCATCTTCAACGGCCCCGAGAAGAAGAACCCGGGCAGCGGGGGCATCTTCTCGATCTTCGTGTCGGACCTGTGCAAGGGCTGCGCGGCGTGCGTGACCGCGTGCGGCGACCACGACGCCCTGCGCATGGTGCCCGAGACCGAGCAGGTCAACGCCGACCACGAGACCGGCACCGCGTTCCTCGACCTGCTGCCCGACACGTCGCAGAAGTTCCTGGGGTTCTACAACGACGCCAACCCCACCGACTCGAAGACCGCCACCCTGCGCAACCTGATGATGGTGCGGCGCAACTACGACGCCCTGGTGTCGGGCGACGGCGCCTGCGCCGGCTGCGGCGAGAAGAGCGTGCTGCGCGCCATCGCGGGGGTCACCGAGGCGTTCATGCGGCCCGTCTTCCACGCCAAGGCCGAGCGGTTCCGGCGCGTCGCCAACGAGGTGCTCGAGCTCGGACCGATGAAGCTGGCCGCGCTCGCCGCCCGCAACCCCGACGAGTACGCCCTGTTCAAGCGCGCCGTCGCCCACTTCCTGATGGGGCTCGGCGGCGAGGACGACGCCGACACCGCCGCGCGGCTCGAAGCCCGCGGCGAGATCGCCGACGAGGAGATCGCCGACGCCATCGCCACCGTCCTGAAGCAGGAGGCGTTCAACCACCAGCACCTGCAGGCGCTCGACGGCCGGCTCGCGAACGGCCAGTCGGTGATGGCGATGGCCGCGCACACCGGCTGCAACACCGTGTACGGCTCGACCCCGCCGAACAACCCGCATCCCTACCCGTGGATGAACTCGCTGTTCCAGGACGGCTCCACCATCGGCTGGCTCATCGGCGAGAGCTTCATGGTCGACCACGCCCGGCGCTCCGTGATCCCCGAGCGGCTCGCCGAGGCCCTGCTGCGCAAGGAAGAGGGGCTCATCGACGAGCGGTCGTACTACGAGTTCGGGCACTTCAGCGACGCCCTGATGACCGACCAGGAGATCAACGAGCTGCCGAAGGTGTGGATCGTCGGCGGCGACGGCGGCATGGGCGACATCGGCTACCAGAACGTCTCGAAGATGATTCTGCAGAACCGGCCCAACGTGAAGGCGCTGATGCTCGACACCCAGGTGTACTCGAACACCGGGGGCCAGAACTCGGACTCGACCCCGATGCTCGGGGGCGGCGACATGAACTCGTTCGGCGCGGCCAGCCAGGGCAAGATCATCGAGAAGAAGACCGTCGCCGAGACGTTCCTCGCCGGCCACGGCTCGCCCTTCGTGGCCCAGGTCTCGATAGCCAACGCGCCCAAGCTGTTCCGGGCGATTCTCGACGCCCTGGAGTACCGCGGCACCGCGTTCATCCAGTCGTTCACCACCTGCCAGCCCGAGCACGGCGTGGGCGACGACATGGCCCTCGACCAGGCCCAGCGGGTGCGCGACTCGCGCGGGGCGCCCGAGTTCGTCTTCAATCCGCAGTTCGGCGAGAGCTACGAGGAGGCGCTCGACCTGAAGGGCAACCCCACGCCCGACCGCGACTGGTACCACACCCGGTTCAAGGGCAACCGCGAGCCCTACCAGTACACCGTGGCGCACTGGTGCGCCACCGAGGCCCGCTTCCGGAACCACGTCCGGAAGGTCAGGCCGGAGGCGGCGGCGGACATGATTCCGCTCGACGACGTGCTGCTGCGCCTGACCCAGCAGGACGTCGTCTACCGGCGCCACCTCGACCCCGGGCACCGCGCCTACGTCCCCGACTTCGGGGTCTGCATGAAGGTCAACGGCAAGGACGACATGCCCGAATACCGGGTCCTGTCCCGGCAGCTCGTGCTGTTCTGCGTCGAACGCCGCAAGGCGTGGCGCCTGCTGCAGAGCAAGGCGGGCAAGGTGAACAAGGACTACGCGGCGCAGCGCCAGCTTCTCGCCGACGTGGACGCCGGCCGCATCTCCAGGGAAGACCTGTTCACCCGCGGTCCCGAATTGCTCGAGGACCTCGTCGCCGGCACCGTCAAGAAGGCGGTGTAGGGGCGGGCGCCGGCCCGTTCGCCGCATCCTCCCGGCAAGGATCCGCTCTCACGTTGGCGCGGGCGGCCGGTGTGCGTCTGCTCTGCACGGCGGACAGCAGGCTCACCATGGATTTCAAGGACCGGAGGTTCATCGCCGGGCCGAGGGGCAAGGTTTATTCCGGCGCGCGCAATGCGGCGTTGCTGACCCGGTCGGTGCGCAGGTCGTCGAGGCCGGACTCCGTTCGGTGATCCTCCGCCTGTCCTGTCCGGCAGACGCGAAGGCCTCGCCGGCGCCGTCAGGAAGGCGGCGCGGGGGCGGGGGCCGGGCGTTCGCCGGTATCCGGAACGCCGGGCCGTCGGGCGCAGACCTCCGGGTTCCGCTTCAGGTAGTCGAGCAGGGCTTCCGCCGCCCACCGGTGGCCGGCGGGGTTCCAGTGGAAGTCGTGCGCCCAATGGGCCTCCCGGGGTTCGGCGCCCCGGCGGCGGATGTGGTCGGACTGGTCGATGACCGGGATGCCGCGCGCCGCGGCGAGCGCGTTCAGGCGGTCGAATGCGGGGTCGCCGCGGGTCCCCATCGTGAACGTCGACAGGACCACCAGCGCCGCCCCGTCCCGGTCTGCGCGTTCCTTGAACTGGTCGAAGCCGAAGGCCGTGAACTCCAGGGCGGCTTCCAGATGCGGCGGCAGGTTCCTTTCGTCGAAGGCCGGTCTCGCGCCGGGCCGCCGGATGCTCATCAACGAGTCGCGCAGCCTTGCCGCCTCGTCGGGCGGGGAAAGCAGCCGGCCGACGGCGGCGAGCCGGGGCTCCAGCCAGTTCGCGAACCAGGAACGCCGATACAGGGGTCGGGGAGCCTCGGGCGGCGGCGGGCCGGGCGGCGGCGCCAGCCTCATGCCGCCGTCCGCGTTTCGGCGTGCGGACACCCACGGCCTCCGGTCCGGGTTCCCGCCCCATGCCTGTCCCATCAGGGCATGGGCGTTGTTGATGAAGTCGTTCATCACGAAGACGAGCACCAGCAGCCGGGGACGCAGGCGCCGGGCGAATTCGTCGTACAACGGCAGCTGGTTGAGTTGGCCGGTGTTGCCGATTCCGAACGCCGACGTGGTGACGTCCAGATCGGGCAGGGCCCGGGCCGCGAGTTCTTCGAGCCGCACGTGAGACTTGTCGGCGATGGGCACCTGGCCGGCGGCGACGAAGGAATCGCCGATCAGGGCGACGTGGCAGCTCGCCGCGGCGCGCTCGGGGCCGATGGGTTCGCGGTCGAGAAAGCCCCAACGGTTGGTGCGCGAGACCGTCCAGAAGTCGCGGCGGTTCGTCGCGCGCACTTCCGTGTCGGGTTCGAGCATCCGGCCCACCCGCGGGACGAAGCGAACGGACGCGCTCCGGTGCGGGAAAGGCCACTGCAGCCGCAGCCAGACTTCGCCGACCACCGCGACCGACGCCAGGATCAAGACGAGCGACAACGCGTTCCCGCCGACCAGCGACAGGACGCGGCGGATGCTCGGGGGCATCGGGGATTCCGGATTTCCTCGAATGCGCGCGGGCAAAAGGCGCGGCGCCGGGTCTCGGCTACTGCGCCGAACGCACCTTCCGGCCGCCGACCACCGTGCGCACGACGCCGACGTTCTTGACGTCGTCCGGGTCCGCGTCGTGCGGGTCGCGGTCGAGAACCACGAAGCCGGCGAGCTTGCCGGCGGCGGTCGAGCCCTTGCCCCGTTCCTCGCAAGGCGCCCGCGCCCCGTGCAGGGCGCCGATGCGCAAGGCTTCGTCCACGGTCACGCGCTGCCTCGCGCCCCACACCCGGCCGTCGAAGTCCGGCGGGTCACCATGCTCTGAATCGTCATCGGCTCCCGGCCGTCAGTAGTCGTTCGCGTCCAGCGACAGGCGGACGATCTCCTCGTCGTTCCGCACCACCACGTGGCGGTTGGCGAACGCGGGATGCGCCCACGCGACGAGCCGGTCGCTCCGGCCGTGGCGGAAGCGCGACCGCGACCCCGCGCGGCTGCCGCCGTAACCGGAGCGCGACGTGGGGTCGATCAGGTGGGTGCGGTCGAGCTCGACGTATCCGTCGGGGTCGAACCGGACGATGGCGAGGTCGCCGTTCTCGTTGTAGACGAACCAGCGGTCCTCGTGCTCGACGAAGTAGGCGGAGCCCCAGCGGTTGCGGCTGGTCAGCCCCTCGGCTTCCCATACCCGCTCGCCGGTGGCGGCCAGCAGGCCCCGCACCTGCCCGTGGCTGCCGATGCCGTAGATGTGGTCTCCGACCACCAGCGGGGTGGTCATCACCGAGTGCAGCCCGGTGGCTTCCGCCACCTCGACGCCGTCCTCGAGGATGCGGCGGCTGCCGTCCTTCCACAGCGGGGCGGCGTCGGGCCGGTCGAGGGCGAGCCGCATCATCATCGAGCCGCTGTAGAAGCCCGAGACGAAGAGATAGGAGCCGGCGTGGACGGCGTCGGCCACCGTCATGTTGGCCCGCCCCTCGAACGGCTCCTCCCAGTACACCGCGCCGGTGGCGGGGTCGAGCGAGGAGAGGCCGCGCGGATGCCAGACGATCAGTTGGCGGGCCCCGCCCGCCTCGATGATCAGGGGCTGGTTGTAGCCCATCTCCGTGCGGCTCTCGAGGGCCCGCCACGCCTCGGCGCCGGTATGCTTGTCGAACGCCATCACGAGGGCGTCCGGCTCGCCCCCCACCAGGAAGATCACGCGGTCGCCGTCGACGAGCGGCGCGCTCGACGTGCCCCAGATCGGGACGTTCGTGCCGTACTCGGCGACCGTGTCCTTCTCCCAGACGACCGCCCCGGTCGCCGTGTCGAGGCACAGGATGCGCCCCGTCGCCCCCGTCACGTAGACCCGGCCGCCGTCGACGGTGGGGGTCGCGCGGGGGCCGGTGGCGTAGGTGAACATCAGCATCCGGTAGGTGGTGGTCCACTCGTGGGTCCAGAGCACCGCCCCCGTCTCCTCGTCGAGCGCGAGCAGGCGCTCGACGCCGTCCATCGTCCGCGGTTCGGTCTCGACGTAGTCGAGCACGAAGACCCGGCCGTCGGCGACGGCCGGACCCGCGTACCCGCCGTTGACCGGCGTGCGCCACTTCACGGCGAGCCCGGTGTCGGGGAACGCCCGGAGAACGCCGGTCTCGGTCCAGACCCCGCGCCGCTCGGCGCCGCGCCACTGCGGCCAGTCCTTCGCCGACAGGCCGGTCGCCGCGGCGAGGGCGAGGAGGCCGGCGGCGAGCGGGACGGCGGGGGCGCGGCCGGCGCGCCTCCTCGGGCGCGCACCGACGATCGTGGATGGCGGCATGACGGCCCTACTGCCCCAGATAGTCCGCGTCGCTCACCGGCTCGAGCCAGTTCGTCGGGCCCTCGCCGCCGACCACGGTCAACTGCACCATGTGCTCGTCGGGCGCCGCGCCGTGCCAGTGCACGACCCCGGGGCCGGCGTAGAACGGCACGCCCGGCAGCATCTCCTGCAGCGGCTCGCCGCGCACCTGGGTGCGCCCGCGCCCTTCTTCCGCCATGATCACCTGGAATCCGCCGTGGCTGTGCCAGTTCGACCGCACGCCCGGCTCGAACCGCAGCCGCAGGGCGCGGACGTCGGACGCGTCGGGCCGCGAGGGGGCGCCGCCGACGAAGTTGCTCTGGGCCGCGGTGACCGCGGCCGGTCCCTGTCCCGCCATCCATGCTCCGAGGGCCGCCAGCGCCAGGGCCGCCATCACGCCGAACCGCGCGCCAATCCGTCCTGCCATGTCGTTCCTCCTGCTTGTCGTGTTCCCCGTTACCGTATCACGGCGCCCGGCCGGGGGCCGCGGTTCTTCCTGCCCCGCCTTGCCGCCCGGGATGAAACGCCCCGCGGCATCGCGGCGCGGGTTCCGCTTGCGCCGTCCCCGCCGCCGGAACGGCGGCCCGCCCGCCGCCGGTCTCGAAGCCCCGCCGTTCCCCTCACACGATTTCGGGAATGTACTTCTCGCGGGCCAGGCGCCAGAGCGAGGCGAGGAAGGCGGTCAGGGGGATGGCCAGGATCAACCCGAGGATGCCGCCGAGGGCCGTGCCCCAGAAGAAGACGGCGACGATGATCGCCATGAAGTGCAGGCCGGTGCGCTGCCCCATGATCCTGGGAGTCAGGAACCAGCCTTCGATCTGCTGCACCACCAGGAACACCGCGAGCACCAGCAGGGCCGTCGGCCAGCCGCCGCCGGTCTGGAAGAAGGCGATGGGGAGGGCGGCGGCGAGACCGATCATGTTCCCGAGATACGGGATCACGTTGAGGAACCCGAGGGCGAGGCCGATGACGAATCCGTAGCGCAGGCCGACGAGGCTGAAGCCGGCCGCGAACAGCAGGCCCTGCAGGAACGCGATGAGCATCTGGCCGCGGAAGAACGCCACCGTGATGTCCACGAACTCGTGCAGCAGATGGGTCACGTCGTCGCGGGTCTCCTGCTTGAGGAACGGCAGCAGGTGGTCGGTGTCGATGCGGAGGCCCGAGGCGGTCAGGAAGCAGGCGAAGTAGACGGGGGTGATCATCCACGAGAGCAGGGCGCCGAGCCCCCGCGCGAGGCCGAAGCCGGCCGTGACCGCCTGCGAGCCGAGCGACCGCAGCCACGCGACGATGGTCGCCTGCTGCTCGTTCGCGATCTCGCGCAGCCGGGCGCCCAGCTCCGAGTCGGCGAGGGCGCTGGCGCGCGGCAACTGCGCTTCGAACAGCGCCCGCCCGCGTTCCCACCACGCGGGCGCCTGGTCGGCCAGACCGACGACCTGTTCGATTGCGAGGCGTCCGAAGAACGAGACGAACAGGCCGGCCGGCACGAGAGCGGAGAGGAACACGGCGGCCACCGCGGCCGCGACCGGCAGGCGACCCCGGCGGCGCAGCCAGTCGTAGTAGGGGCGGAACACGAGCGCGGCCACCGCCCCGACCGCCGGCGGCAGGAAGACCCCCGAGAAGGTCCGCACGAACGCCACCGCCATCCAGCCGATCAGGCCGGCCGCGGCCAGGATGACCAGGGCCGCGAGGGTGGTGACGGCGGCGGCTATGGTCCGCGCCTGCCGGGGCGTCAGCTCGACAGCCATCGTCAGGGACCGGATACGGGCCGGGGGCCGGGCGCGCGCGGGGCGTCATGCGCCGCGCCCTCGAGCCGGTCGATCGCCGCCCCGGGGGCCGGGCGCGCGCGGGGCGGCGATTCGACGTTCATCATCGGGGGACGATGCTACACGAACCGGCGGCCGAACGGGTACGCGGCCGGCGCGGTCCCGCGGGCGGCGCTTGCGCCGGACCCGATTCGGAGCGATCATGGGAAGTCCGCGGCGCCGGTACCCGCGGCCGGCGCGGCCCGGTTCGGCCGCGCGGGTGGTCGGAGAACGGCGGCGGGTCCGCCGCCCGCCGCGGGGACCGTCGAGCCGCCGGCTGCCCCCCATGAGGAGTGTGACATGAGCTTTCGGACCTTCGCCTGCGCCTCCGCCGTGTTCGCGGCGGTCCTGATGCCGGCCCTGGCGGCGGGGCAGTCCGCGGGCGCGGCGGAGACGCCCCGCACCCCGTGGGGCGACCCGGACCTGCAGGGCATCTGGAACAACGCCACCCTGACCCCGTTGCAGCGTCCCGCCGACCTCGCCGACCGGGCGTTCCTGACCGAGGAGGAGGCGGCCGGCCTCGCGCAACGGACGGTGCGGCGGAACGCCGAACTGTTGAACGCGCCCGCCCGCCGCACCGAGGCCGGCGGCGCCGTGGGGGCCTACAACAACTTCTGGATGGAACGGGGCACGTCGGTGGTGCCCACGCGGCGGACTTCGATCATCGTGGACCCCGAGGACGGACGGCTGCCCCCGCTGACCCCCGAGGCCGAACGGCGGCGCGACGCGCCGGAGGCGCGCCGGCTCGCGGAAATGCGGCGCGGGCAGCGCCCGGTCGAGACGTGGGAGCAGCTCGACCTGGGAGACCGCTGTCTCTGGTATCGCGGGATTCCGTCGTTCCCGACCGGCTACAACAACAACTACCACGTCGTGCAGACCCCCGGCATGGTGGCCATCCTGCAGGAGCACATCCACGACGTGCGCTTCATTCCGCTGGACGGGCGCCCCCACGTGACGCCGCGGATCCGCCAGTACGCGGGCGATTCGCGCGGACACTGGGAGGGGGACACCCTCGTGGTGGAGACGACCAACTTCAACGAGCACGCGTTCATCCGCAACTTCGACGGCAACCTCAGCCCCGCCCTGCGCGTCGTCGAGCGCTTCACCCGGCTCGGCCCCGACACCCTCGGCTACGAGTTCACGGTGAACGATCCGAACACGTGGACGCGGCCGTGGCGCGGGTCGCTGCCGATGTCGCGCATCGACGGGCCGATGTTCGAGTACGCCTGTCACGAGGGGAACTACGGCCTGACCAACATCCTCGCCGGGTCTCGCGCGGAGGAGAGCGCCGCGGCGCGGTAACGGGCCGGGGCCGCGCCGCCGCCGGAACGGCCGGGCCGCGAGCGGCGGCCGCCCGGCGGCGGTTGCCGGGGCCGCAAGCGGTTGCGGACCCGTGGAACGGTCCGACGGACAGTCCAGTCAGGCGGGATGCATCGCCGCTCGCCAATGCCGCGGGGCGTTTCGCCGCGGGCCGATACAGGAAGACGTCGTCACTCACGCATCAGCAGGATACCCATCACCATGAAGCCGACGCACCGCATGCTCGCCGCCGTTCTGACCGCCGCCGCCGCGCTCGCCCCCATCGCGCGGGCCGACGTGGCCTCGGTCGAGATCACCGAACGCCGCCCCGTCGAGGACGGCCGCGCGTTCGGCGACGCCGGTCCCTACGACCTGATCGCGGGCCGGGTGACGTTCGCGTTCGACCCCGCCGAGCCCCGGAACCAGGTCATCGTGAACATCGACCGTGCGCCCGTGAACCCGGACGGCATGGTCGAAGCCGTCGCCGACCTGCGGATTCTCGCCCCCGCCGACCCGGGGCGCGGCAACGGCGTGGCGCTGGTGGACATCGCGAACCGGGGGCGCCTGAGCGCCCTCGGGTTCAACCGCGGCGGCCGCGGCCCCTACGGCGACGGCTTCCTGATGCGGGAGGGGTACACCGTGGTGTGGGTCGGCTGGGAGTTCGACGTGCCGGAGGGCCGGCCCATCCGGTTCGCCGTGCCCGCGGTCGACGGGCAGCCGGTCGGCGGACTCGGCTTCGCCGCCGTCCGCGACACCGCGTCGTGGATCAAGCACGACCCCGACGCCACGGTGACGGCCGGGCACGCCCTCTCGTTCGGCTCGTCGCAGAGCGGCCGCTTCCTGCGCACGTTCCTCTATCTGGGCTTCAACACCGATACGGCGGGGCGGCGCGTCTTCGACGGCGTGATCCCGCACATCGCCGGCGCGTCGCGGCTCGACCTCAACCAGCCCGGCGCGACGCCGATCTCGCTGGGCATGTTCGACGCCACCTCGTTCCCCTTCGCCGACGCCCCTCTGCGCGATCCGGTGACCGGCGTCGTCGACGGCACGCTGGGGAACGACCGGAGCCGGGAGAACCAGCCCCGCGTCTTCCACACCAACACCGGCGTCGAGTACTGGGGCGGCGGGCGGGTGGCGACCCTGGTGCACACGACCCCGGACGGCGCCGCCGACGTCGGCCTGCAGGACAACGTGCGGTTCTACTTCCTGGCGGGCACCCAGCACAGCCCCGGGCCGTTTCCGCCGCCGGCCCCCGGGAACCGGCAGGAGATGGGCAACCCGACCGACTACTGGTGGCACATGCGGGCGCTGCTGACCGCCCTGAAGGACTGGGTCGTCGACGGGGTCGAGCCGCCTCCCAGCCGCCATCCCCGGTTCGCGGACGCCAACCTGGTGCCGCCGCGGGACCTCGGGTTCCCCGCCATTCCGGGGTTGCGGTCGCCGGAGGACCGCACCGGCGGCGCGCGCGTGAGGAACCCGTGGCTGGCCGGCGCCGACGACGCCGGCGTGCCGCTGCCGATGTTCGTGCCGGCCGTCGACGCCGACGGCAACGAAACTTCCGGCGTCCGCCATCCGGAGGTCGCGGTGCCCCTGGCCACCTACACCGGCTGGAACTTCACCCATCCGGACCACGGCGACCCCGACGACTTGGTGGCCCTCGCCGGGTCCTACGTGCCGTTCAGGGCCACGCGGGCGGAACGGGAGGCGGCGGGAGATCCCCGGCCGTCCATCGAGGAACGCTATGCGTCGCGCGAGGCGTTTCTCGATCAGGTGGAGGCGGTGGGACGGGCGCTCGTCGGCGAGCGCTTCCTGATGGCCGGCGATCTGCCGGCCATCCTCGACCGGGCCGGCCGGCATTGGGATCTGGTCAGCGGCAAACCCTGATGCGCACCGGCCGCCGGCCCGGCTCGCGGGCGGCGCCGGGAGCAGGCGGCGAGGCCGCGCGCGTGCGGCGCCGACTTCCCGGCGGCCGCTACGGCGACCTTCGCGAGACCGCGCGCGGCGGCGGGGTCGCTGGCCGCGGGCGGCGGGGGTTCCTCGGGCTTCTGGTGCTTCTCGCGGCCGGCTGCGGGGACGGCGCGAGTCCGGTGGCGCCGTCCCCGTCCGGCCCTGCCCCCGCGTTCAGCGGTCCCTTCGCGGCCGAGCTGGCGGCGTTTCACCGGCAGGACGGGACGCGTCCCACCGCGCCCGGCGGCGTCGTCTTCGTCGGCAGCTCGTCGATCCGCTTCTGGGACCTCGACGCCTCGTTCCCGGGCCGCAAGTATCTCAACCGCGGCTTCGGCGGATCGCAGATATCCGATTCCATCGCCCATCTCGATCTGCTCGTCCTGCGGCATGCGCCGAACACGGTGGTGTTCTATGCCGGCGACAACGACGTCGCCTTCGGCAAGACGCCGGACCGGGTGGCGGACGACTTCCGGACCCTGGCGCGGGGCGTCCACGCCCGGTTGCCGAACGCGCGCATCCTCTTTCTTGCAATAAAGCCGAGCATCGCGCGCCGGGCGCTCGCCGCGCCGATGCGCGAGGCCAACCGGCAGGTCCGGGAGTACTGCGCCTCCGACGCCCGGCTGGCCTACGTGGACGTGCGCACCCCGATGCTCGGCCCCGACGGCCGGCCGCGGGCCGACCTGCTGCACGCCGACGGCCTGCACCTCTCGGCCGCCGGCTACGCCCTGTGGACGCGGCTCGTGGCGCCTCTGCTCCCGTGACCGGCGTCGGCCGGGGAGGGTGGACGGATTTCGGGCCGCCGCCCGCGGTTGACGCCGTCCGTCAGTGCGAGGAACTCCGGGCGGCGTCGGTGGCGTTCCCGAACGCCTGCACGAAATTCTCGAATCTGCCGCCGGCCGCGCTCATGGCCTCCTCGATGCGGGTCATGGGCGCCGCCAGCTTCATGCGCTTCTGCGTGCCGTGCCCCAGGTAGGACACCTCCCGCACCACGCCGGCTTGCAACAACGCCGGCAGGAGGGACTTCAGAAAGCGGCTCGCGTTCACGCCGAGCCGCTGCCTTATCGTCGATTCGTTCAGCGCGTTCGAGCGGAGAAAGGCCCGGAGAAACCGCTGCACGACCCGCATGTCGCCGTCCGGCGGTTCTTCCGGCGCCAGGGTCTCCGTGGCTGCAGCTTCCGTTGGCGAGGCGAGTTCGATTTCCAATCCGGCCCGGCGCAGTTCGGCGGCTATCGCGCCCGGACCGAATCGGGCGATCTGGTCACCGGCATCCAGGCGGACGACGCTGCCGACGTTGCAGCCGTCGTCGAACGACGAATGCGATATTTCCTCCGACCCGTCCATTTCAAGACGTTCGAAATCGCAGTTCTCGAACCTGCACCCGCGCAGCTCCGTCTCCGCCAGGCTGGTCGCGTGAAACCAGGACCCGGCCACGGTGACGTTCCGGAGGCGGCGCCCGCGCAGGGCGTCGGCGGGAAAGCTCATGTTCCGCACCGCGTGCGAGCCGTCGCCGCCGTCGAGCAGGGCCAGCGTCAAGGTTCCGCAGTTTTCCCGGACGAACGACGCCGGCATCTCGCCGTCGGCCAGCCGCTGCAGCAAGACCAGCTGCCTTTCCCGATTCGCGCCTCGGCGCCGCAAGACGCCGACGGCTTCGGCCACCGCGGACGCCGGCAAGCCCGCCTTCTCGAGGACCGAACGCATCTCGCCGAGGTCGCCCTCGGCGAGAATGCGTCCCAGCGCCCGTCCGAAGTAGAAGAGCCGGAAGTCCTCGTGGTCGAACGCCAGGGCGGCGCGGCCGGAGCTGTTCCTGACGAGCAGGGCGTGCTGCTTGATGCGCTCTCCGATCTGCCGCGCCACGGACGGACTCTTCTCCTTCTCGCCTGCGAACATCTCGACCAGGAGACTGACGACGTCCATTTTCAGTTCGTCAGTCGCGCTCAGCCACATCTCGTGCGCCACCGTGGCCAGCAACTCGTGGTGTTCCTCGGTCGTCAGCAGGGCCCGCGGCGGGTCGCCGGCGGTGTCCACCCACTTCGTCTCGGCTTCCCGCCGGACGAGGCCCTCGACGAACTCGTGGAAATAGTCCTGCGGGTCGGCGCCGATCCGATCCAGCAGCCCACCAAGATCGGCGCTGTCTTCCGCGACGTCGACCAACCGCCTGACCAGGACCGCGCGCGTCAGCAGGGGGTGCTCGTCGCGCAACCGTTTCGCAACGGCGTCGAAGATTTTTTCGGGCGCACGCACGCCGCGTGCGCGGGCGTACCGGATGAACGTGTCACGTTTCCATCGATTCAGCGCCACCCGCCCGAACGCCACGTTCCCGCTCGTTCCGATGGCGTCGAACAGCGTCGCCTGGGATCGGAAGCTCGGGTAGTCGAAATACGCCTTGCGGGCGGCGACGAGCAGCGTGCCGGCGGACCGCAGGCTTCCGACCAGACTGCCGAGCGCGGAAATGGCTTCGCCCGACGAGGCCTCGACGATCATCTCCTCGAAGCCGTCGAACGCCGGCACCAGGACCCCGAGGCGCACGAGTTCCAGGAACGCGTCGTAGTACAGGAGCTGAAAGCGCAGCCGGTTCACGAGGGCCGAGACCACGACGTCGTCGAAGCGCAGAAAAGTGCGGCCCCCCAATGGAATCGGGACGAGCAGCCAGTCCGATCGCTTGGCCTTGTATGCCTTGGCCCGTTCGACGGCCAGATGGTCGATCAGGGACGTCTTGCCCTCGCCCGCGTCGGACGTCAGGTAGAGGACGGAGGTCGTACCGGCCGGGCGGCGGTCGAGCGTTTCGGACAGCGCCGCGGCCGCGTCTTGCCGGAAGGAGTCTTCGTCCGAGGGCTCCCGATCCGGTTGATCGAGCAGTCGCCCGGAGGGCTTGACGAAGTGCGGCGGCGGAGACACGTACGAGCGGATACGGTCGGCCAGCAGGGGTAGCCGCGCTATTCTGTTCACGATCCACGTCGTGGCGCGCTGGCGCTCGCCCTCCTCGTCGACGATCAGTCCGTCCGGACGCTGATGCAGCCTGGCGGTGATCGTCTCGTCTCGAATCTGAACGAGCAGTTCGCCCCGGCTCGCGTCGACGTCGTCCACGCTGTCGGCGAAGCAGGTCACAATACGCCTGAACTCTTCGAACTGCATGGGTGTCCCCGCCTACATCGCGACCTGCGAATAGGCCGGCGTCTCGAGCCGGCGGTACGGGCCGGGTGTCCGCCGGCGGCGGCGCGGCACGACGTGGACTACCGGCGTCCCCCGCAGGAGCACGAAGCGCAAGCCCGGCCACAGATCGTCGTCGGCGGACACGACGACGAGGGGTTCGGACGTCGCCTCGGCCAGATGCACCAGATCGATGACGATCATGGAGTCGACCAGCTTCTGCTCCGCCCGTTCCAGTACGGCGCGCGGGGCCACGTCGCAGTCTTCGGCCGGACACGCGCCGTCGCGAATGAACGGATGGATGCCCGCGACCGGGCAGCGCGAGGGATCTGCGCAGTCCGGAAACGGCGCCGCGGCGCACCGGAGGCGCGGGGGCGAGGAACGCCGGCGATAGGTATGCGTGAGCGCCACCTTGGGATCGCAGGCGAGGGCGAGGGCGAGATCTGCGCGGATTCGCACGGTGTGGGCGCCGTGCTCGTCGGCGACGGGCATGGTACCCGGGAACTCACGCCGCAGGTCGGCGGCGAGCTCTTGCGCCCCGGAAGAAAGCGACGCGCCGTCGAACCAGCCGCCGTACAGCCGGCAGACCACGGTCTGCTCGGCTGCGAGCCGCTGGCGTCCGATGGCTTGCAGCAGGCTCGTCATCACGTGACGCACGCCTCGGCGGCGGGTCCGCTGATCCAGATTGTCGTAGTCGATGAGGACGATCACCTGTCGTTCCAGACGTCAAGCCGACGATGGGGGGCGTCGCGCCCCTGCTCCCGTGACCGGCGTCGGCCGGACGCGTCAGTCCAGGTCTTCAAGCGAGTCGTAGAACTTGACGATGTCGCCCCGGTCTTCCGATTCGTTGAAGGCCATTCCCGCGCGGGGGTGCTGGTTGAGGACTCCGGTCAGCATGTACGGGTAGTCGAAGCCCCATTTCAGGGCTTCCCGCATCGGTTCGACGTGGTGCTGAATGCAGTGCAGCAGCGGACGCAGCCGGAACTTCGGGTTGTGCAGGAAGCTCAGCAGCAGCTCCATCGGGCAGTTGCCCGCGCCCCGGCCCAGCCCTGCCATGCTCGCGTCGAGCCGGTTGGCGCCCTTGATGGTCGCCTGGATGGTGTTGGCGAACGCGAGCTGCCGGTTGTTGTGGGCGTGCATGCCCACGGCCTTCCCGGCCGGCGCCGCGTAGCTCTGGAACGTGTCCACGTAGCTGTCGATCTGTTCGGTGTACAGCGCGCCGAAGCTGTCGACGATGCAGATCGTGTCCGCCTGCGACTTCGCGGCGAGGGCCAGGGCCTCGTTCAGCTCGCGGTCCGGCACGGTGGAGAGCGCCATCAGGTTGAGGCTCGTCTCGTACCCCTTGTCGTGGGCGTCCTCGATCATGTCGAGGGCCAGCGGGATCTGGTGTATGTAGGTGGCGACCCGGATCACGTCCAGGACGCTCTCCGACTTCGGGAGGATGTCTTCCCGGTAGTCGCTCTTCTCGGCGTCGGCCATCGCGGACAGCTTCAGCGCCGTCTCGTTGTCGCCGACGATGCGGCGGAGGTCGCTCTCGACGCAGTGCTTCCACGGGCCGAACTGCCCCGGCGGGAACTGCCGGCGCGAGTTGACGTAGCCGATCTCCATGTAGTCGATGCCGCTCTCGACGCACGCCCGATACACCGCCCGCACCGTCTCGTCGCCGAACCGGTGGTCGTTCATCAGACCGCCGTCCCGGACGGTGCAGTCCATCACCTTGATCTCGGGGCGGTACGACACCCAATCGCTCGCAGGACTCGCCTGCGGCTCCTGCTCACTCATCGCGCGGTTTCTCCTTTCGGGGCGCGGCCACGCGCCCTGCCCACGACCCGCGGCGCCTCTCTCTTCTTCGGGAACGTGCGCCGTGTGGACAACGGATCATCATAGCCCAAGTCGGCCGCATCAGAGTCGAGCCTTTTGGAATCAGTGGTTTACACCGACCGGGAATCCTCGAAGGGCGCCGCGGACGGTCGATGAGCCGGCGAGAACGGCGGTTCGTCCGAGGCGGCGGATCCTGCCGCATGGCGCAGGCGATTCCGGTCTGCGGCCCTCCCCGAAAAAAGTTGAAAAAAAGTTGTAATCGATCTGCCTCTCCGCACCTCTATACAGGTAGTCGCCGTGCTGATCGCGCCGCTCACGCCCCGGCCCATCGAGGCTCAGGGGGGCTCGTCCTGCGAATGCAGTAGCACGGCTCGCAACGCCGCTGCACGTTCCGCGCGTGGAGGGATGTCATGAGAAGTATCGCCGTCGCTGTCGCCGCCGTCGTCGCGTCGAGCTGCATGACGCTTTTCGGAGGCGCCGGGCGCCGGGTCGAAGTGACCTCCACGCCGCGGGACGCCCAGGTGTTCGTCGACGGGGAGCACGCGGGCGCCACGCCGGTGAGGGTCACCGTGAGCAGTGCGGACCCGGACCCCGTGATCACCGTCGAGAAGGAAGGCCATCCGACGTACGGACGCCGGCTTCAGCGGTCGGTTTCCGTCTGGAGAACGCTGGGAAGCGTCGGAATCGGCGCAGGACTCGGCCTCGTCGCCACCGTGGCGCTGGCCATCCAGCGAGACTACGAGAGCTTCGACGGCTTCGCCCTGCTCCCCCTGGCCGTCGGGAGCCTGGGGCCGGTGACCGACTGGCAGTCGGGCGCCCTGTTCAAGTTTCCCGGCCGGATCGACGCTCGCCTCGGAGCGCCGGCCCCGGGGCCGCCGTGGAGCCCCGAGCGCCGCCGACGGGAACGCGAGCGGTGGCTGCGCGAGCCGGGCGGACGGCGCCCGAGCCTGAACCGGCCGCCGGCCGCGCGGCGCTCGGCGGTGCGCGTCGAGCCGCGGCCGCCACAGGTGGTGGGCCCGGTGTTCCGCGGCCGGCTGCTCTCCGTCGGGCAGCGCTGACGACGGCGCTACGGCGCCGCTCGTCGCGGGTCCTGCTGGTTGCAGGATCAGGACCGGCTCCGCCGTCCGGAATCGGCGCGTTTCGCATCCGAACCGGGTATGGAACAGAGCGGGATCGTCCTGCGAATGCAGTAGCATGACGGCGCCGTTGCGCATTCCGCGATTGGAGGGACGTCATGAGAATCGTCGCCGTCGCCGTCGTCGTCTTCACCGCGTCGAGTTGCATGACGCTCTATGGAGGCGTCGTGCGCGCCGGGCGTGGAGACGCTGTTCACCGCGTCACGGTGACCTCCACGCCGCCGGACGCCCAGGTGTTCGTCGACGGCGAGCATGTGGGTGCGACGCCCGTGCGGATCGCCGTGGGCGATGGGGACCCGGGCCCCGTGATCACCATCGAGAAGGACGACTATCGGACGTACCGACGCCGGCTTCAGCGGTCGGGATCGGCCGGGAGGATCGCGGCGAGCATCGGGATCGGCGCAGGAATCGGCATCCTCGTGAACGGGGCGTTGCTCGCACGGAACGAGGGCGGCGGCTTCGACGACAGGATGGCCATCGGGGGCGTGTCGCCGGTGATCGACTGGGCGTCGGGCGCCTTGTTCAAGTTCCCGGACCGGGTCGACGCTCGCCTCGCATGGAGCCCGGAGCAGGAACGCGAGCCGCAACGTAGTGGGCCGCGCGGTCCGCGCCAGCGCCCGAAGTGAACCGGCCGCTGGCCGCGCGGTGCTCGGCGGCGACTTTCGCGCCGCTGCCGCCGCGGGCGGGTGGGTCGGTGTTTGCTCTCCGTCGGGCAGCGGCCGTTGACGACGGCGATGCGGCCCGGACGCGGGCCGCGCGTCGCGGTCCCGCCGGTTGCAGGATCAGGACCGGCTCCGCCGTCCGGAATCGGCGCGTTTCCAGGTACTCTTTGTCCCGGCTCCCGGCCAGATCGACGAGCGCCTTCACCCCCGCGGCGGCGCGATGTTGTCGTCGCGGGCCCCGACCACGAGCAGGGGACAGGTGATGCCGCCGACGTCGACCCGCTTCCCGTCGAGCCGCAGCGTGCCCCGGGCCAGGCGGTTCTCCTGGTAGAAGTCGGTGACCCACTGCCGGAAGAACTCGCCGGGGAACGGCACGTACTCGAAGGCTCACTTCTGCAGCGGGGAGACGCCGTGGCTCACCCCGCGCTCGTTCGACTCGACCGGCGTTTCCGCCCAAGCTCGATTCAAAATGCACTCGCGTCGCAACACGTGTTTCACGTGCAGATGGTCAGATGGGGCGAGACACGGTCGTCTCGTCGGAGCCGGGAGGACGCAGAGGTGATCAGGCGTGCTCGCGGTTGAACGCGGCGATGAGGGTCTTGTTGAGGAGTTCCGGGAACGGGACAGTCTGTGGTATGGTGTCGGGTGTCACGCGGGACCTCCATTGTGGGCTAAACAGTTGTGTTCACAACGTTTATCACACGGAGGCTCCTGTGTCTTCCCTCGAATCACCGTCGTTCATGAATAATCCGGGCCAGCAGCCTTGATCGTGCGTCACGTCGAGACCGGCAGTCCTCCGGCGGCGGGCCGCCGGTCTCGTCCAGGAGGAACCATGCCGTTCGCCAACCCCGCCAGCCTGCGCATGCCCACGCCCGACGAGGCGCTCCCCGGCCGGGACGAACCCATGCGGCTGGCCGGCGCCCACTTCGTCAACGGCAACCCCATCACGCCGCCGTTCCCCGACGGGATGACGCGGGCGGTATTCGGCATGGGCTGCTTCTGGGGCGCCGAACGGACGTTCTGGACGATCGCGGGCGTCCACGCCACGGCCGTCGGCTACGCGGGGGGGGTCACGCGCAACCCGACGTACCACGAGGTGTGCAGCGGCGGGACCGGCCACGCCGAGGTGGTGCTGGTGGTCGCCGACCCCGCGGCGGTCCCGTTCGAGCGGCTCCTCCAGGCGTTCTGGGAGGGCCACGACCCGACCCAGGGCATGCGGCAGGGCAACGACGTCGGCACCCAGTACCGTTCGGCGATCTTCACCGCCGACGCCGGCCGGCAGCGCCTCGCAGAAGCCTCGCGCGACGCCTTCCAGGAACTGTTGACGGCGGCCGGCTTCGGCCCGATCACCACGGAAATCCGCGAAGCGCCGCCCTTCTACTACGCCGAGGACCCCCACCAGCAATATCTCGCGAAGAACCCCGGCGGCTACTGCGGCCTCGGCGGCACCGGCGTCCGGTGTCCGGCTGGCGTGGCGGTCGCCGGTGCCTGACCGCGCGCCGGCCCCGGTCGTCGACTGGACCCGCTACGAAGCGGTTCTGTTCGACCTCGACGGCGTGCTGACGGCCACCGCGCGCCTGCATGCCGCGGCGTGGACCCGGCTGTTCGACGACTATCTGGCGCGGCGGGCGGCGGCGCGGAACGAGCCGTTCCGCGGGTTCGGCCGGCGCGACTACGCGCAGTACGTCGACGGCCGGCCGCGCGGCGACGGCGTACGCACCTTCCTGGCGTCGCGCGGCATCGTCCTGCCCGACGGCGCGCCCGACGACGCACCGGGGCGGGAGACCGTCCACGGTCTCGGAAACCGGAAGAACGCGATCTTCTTCGAGATACTGGAGACCGAGGGCGTGGACGTCCTGGCGGGCACGGTGGCCGTGGTCCGCCACCTGCGCCGGCGCGGCGTGCGCACCGCCGTCGTCTCGTCGAGCCGGAGCTGCGCGGCGATCCTGGACGCCGCGGCCATCGCCGACCTGTTCGAGTTGCAGGTGGACGGCGTCGCCGCCGAGCAGCGGGGCCTGGCCGGCAAACCGGCCCCCGACACGTTCCTGCACGCGGCGCGGGCGCTGGGGGTGGCCCCGGCGCGCGCGGCGGTCGTCGAGGACGCCATCGCCGGCGTCGCCGCCGCGCGGGCGGGGGGGTTCGCGCTGGTGATCGGCATCGACCGCGCCGGCGCCCCCGGCGATCTCGTGCGGGCCGGCGCGGACCACGTGGTGACCGACCTCGCCGACACGCTGCCGGCGGGGGCCGGGCCGGGCGCCGGGGACGCCGGCTGATGGACGACCGCTACCACGCGCACCTCCCCCGGGACATCTATCCGACGGACGAATGGCGGCTCGTCGAGACCCGCTTCGACCCCCGCCGCGTCCGGGTGTCGGAGTCGCTGTTCACGACCGCGAACGGCTACCTCGGCATGCGCGGCACCTGCGACGAGGGTCGGCCGGTGGAGCACCACGGCACGTACGTCAACGGCTTCCACGAGACCTGGCCCATCGTCTACGGGGAAGAGGCATACGGCTTCGCGAAGCTGGGCCAGACCATCGTCGACGTGCCCGACGCGAAGATCATCCGGCTGTACGTGGACGACGAGCCGTTCTTCCTGCCGACGGCGACCCTCGACCGCTACGAACGGGTGCTCGACATGCGCGCGGGTACCCTCGACCGCACCCTCGTGTGGGCCCACTCGTCGGGACAGCGCGTCTCCATCCGGTCGCGCCGGCTCGTCTCCCTCGAACACCGCCACCTCGCCGCGATCTCCTACGAAGTGACCCTGCTGGCGCACGACGCCCCCGTCGTCATCGTCTCGGAGATCGCGGCGAGCGGGCGCTCGACCGACGCCAACGGGGACCCCCGTACGCGGCAGTTCGGGTGCGAGGCGCTCGAGCCGCGGACGAGCCGCTCCGCCGACCGCCGCATCGTGATCGGTTACGCCACGCGGTCGAGCGGCATGACCCTGTCGTGCGCGGTCGACCACGAGCTGCGGACCGCCTGCGACTACACGACCGAGGTGCGCACGGACGGACCGGACGGACGGATCGATTTCTCGGTGGACGGCAAGGTGGGCGCGCGCATCCATCTCGTGAAGTACGTCACCTACCACTCGTCGCGCCACCCGCAGGCCGACGAGCTCTGCGAGCGGGCCGAACGGCTGCTGAACCGCGCGGCGCGGCGCGGCTTCGCGGCGCTGCTCGACAGCCAGCGGCAGTTCCTCACCGACTTCTGGCACCGCAGCGACGTCGTGGTGAAGGGACAGCCGGCGTGGCAGCAGACCATACGCTTCAACCTCTTCCACATCTGCCAGGCGACGGCGCGGGCCGAAGGCGTCGGCGTGCCCGCCAAGGGGCTGACCGGTCCCGGCTACGAGGGCCACTACTTCTGGGACACCGAGATCTACCTGCTGCCGTTCCTGGTCTACACGACGCCCCGCATCGCCCAGAACCTGCTGCGCCTGCGCCACGCGCACCTCGACGAGGCGCGGCGGCGCGCCCGCGAGATGAACCAGCGCGGCGCGCTCTTTCCGTGGCGGACCATCGACGGCAACGAGGCGTCCGCCTACTACGCGGCGGGAACCGCGCAGTACCACATCAACGCGGACATCGCGTACGCCCTCCGCAAGTACGTCGACGTCACCGGAGACACCCGCTTCCTGGCCGAGATCGGGGCCGAGATACTCGTCGAGACCGCGCGCCTCTGGGTCGACCTCGGTTTCTTCGGCCGTCACGACGGCCGGTTCCGGATCAACGGCGTCACCGGGCCGGACGAGTACAACACCGTCGTCAACAACAACCTCTACACGAACCTGATGGCGCGCGAGAACCTCTGGTACGCGGTGGAGACGATCCAGGAAATGCGCGCCCACGACGCGCCGCGCTTCGAGCTCCTCGTGCGCGCGACCGGTCTCGACCCCCGCGAAATGGACGAGTGGCGGCGCGCGGCCGACTACATGTACCTGCCCTTCGACGAGCGCGACCGCGTCCACCTGCAGGACGACTCCTTCAAGGACAAGGAAGACTGGGACTTCGAGCACACCCCTCCCGACAGGTACCCGCTCCTGCTGCACTACCACCCGCTCGTCATCTACCGCCACCGGGTCGTCAAGCAGGCGGACGTCGTGCTGGCGATGTTTCTCCTCGGGCGCGAGTTCTCCATCGGGCAGAAACGCCGCAATTTCGTGTACTACGACGCGCTGACGACGCGCGACTCGTCGCTCTCCTGCTCCATCGAGAGCATCGTCGCGGCCGAGGTCGGCGAGGCGGACAAGGCGTTCGCCTACTCGCTCGACGCCGGGTTCATGGATCTCGCCGACGTGGCCGGCAACGTGCAGGACGGGTGCCACATCGCCTCGATGGGCGGGTTCTGGATGACCCTCATCTACGGCTTCGCGGGCATGCGGGACGACGGCGGCCGCATCACCTTCTCGCCGCAGGTGCCCCCGCGGTTCGAGAGCCTCCGCTTCCCGCTCCAGATCCGCGGGGCGCGGCTGGAGGTGGAGCTGACGCCGGCGTCGGCCACCTACCTGCTGCGGGGCGACGAGCCGATCGCCATCGGCCACCGGGACGAGACCATCGAGCTCCGGCCCGACGTACCTGTCACCCGCCCCGCCGCCGGGGCCCGCGCGCCCGCGGCCGCCGAAGAGGGTTCGTAGCCGCGGGTCCCGCGGCCCCGGCCGGTGGCGCGGCCGGGACCGTGGCTGTCTAACGCCCCTGGCGCGCCTCCTCGAGGCGCGCGGTTCGCAGCATCCCCACGATGGAATAGTTGCCCTCGTGGCACGCGAACTCGTAGAGGGGCTGCGTGCGGCGCTTCAGCGGGAGCACCGCCGTCCACGGCGAGGTCCAGGTGGTCGGGTCGGTGAACGTCATCGCGTAGGTGAGGGTGTCGGGGCCGCTCAGCGTGAACCGCTCGACGAGGTGCAGCCCCTCGGCGGCGCCGCGGTAGTAGCTGTCGTTGGAGAAGTTGCGGGTCTCGACGACGAGCGTGTCCCCGTCCCAGTGGCCGCGCGAGTCGCCGTTCCACTGCCGGATGGCGTCCGGGAGATGCGGGCGCCCGTCCAGCGCGATGATCCGCGCGTCGTGGAACGCCTCGCTGACGAACGCCACGTGGTCGGACGTCTGCACGAGCTGGTAGAAGGTGTACGGCCCGGCGCCGAAGTTGCCGCCGAGGCGCGGGACGCCCGTGGTCACGCACCGATGCACGTTGTTGAGGTCTTCCGGGCCGGTCTTGAACCGCCACCCGGCGTCCACCGCCGCCTGCCGCGCGCGCGCCGCCGGGGTCAGGGCCGGAATGCGCCCGTCGGGCGGGTCCACAACCAGGGACGTCCGGTCGGTGACCCACACGTCGACCATGCCGATGGAGCTGCTGGTGGACCAGGCCTCGTAGGTCTCCACGTCGTCGAGGGCGGCGAAGAACGCGCTTTCGGGGGTCGCGAAGGCGCTCCTCCCGTTCCGGAAGATGCGCTCCACCCGCGCGCGCAGGGTCGCGACCTCCTCGCCGGTCAGGTACGCGCGGTCTCCGAACACCTCGGGCCGCTGCAGGGGGGTGGCGGTGTTGCTGAGCCAGACGCCCTGCAGATCGGGGCGGCCGTCGCCCCGCCGAGGCGGGGTCCAGTCTTCGCCCGCGGTCTGCGCGCGGGCGGGACCGGCGGCGAGCGCCAGCGCGACAAGAGCGGCCGGCGCCGCGGTCCGTGCGATATGGCAGCCGGGCATCGCTGTCCTCCTGTCTCCCGGGGGCGGCGGCCCGGCCGCGCCTCGCCCGCCGGGAAATCACCAGGGTGCTTTCCTCGATCCGGAACGGCGTCCCTCCCCCGTCGCGGGATGCCTCGACGGTGACGCCTGCCGGCTCCCTTTATACCACCCCCGCCCGGAAGCTGCGCCCGCCGGGGTTCCACGGCCGGGAATCCGTCCCGTCCACCGCGGCGAAAAGACCCCGCCGCCGGCAATGCGGGGTTCCACCGCGGGCTGCTATCATGGAGGTGCGCCCGCGCCGGTTCGCACCCGCCGATACGCAACGCCGGCCCGCGCTGGAAGCACCGTGCCCGACCAGCCGCGCCCCTTCACCATCGACACCGACCGCCGGGGGCGCGTCGTGCAGATCGCCCTCGCCCTGCTCGCCATCCCGTTCGTCGTGTCGCTTGCGGGGCTGGCCCTCCGGTCGCCCTTGACGGAGCTGACGTGGCTCGTCGAAGGCCCCCTGGGCGTCGGCGCCGCCGCCAGCGGCGGCGCGCTGCTGCTGGTCGTCGCCGTGGCGTGGACGGTCGACTGGTGGACGGTCAGGAAACAGTTGCGGGCGCTGGCCGCGGTGAACCGGGAGATCGAGGCGGCGGAAAAGGAGATCGAGGCCGAACGCGCGCGGCACGCCCCGGAACTGCCGATCGGGACCATGGCGTTCGACGCTCCCGCGCAACCGGCCCCCGCCGGCGGTCTCGAGCTCCGGCCCGCGGACCTCGAGGCGGCGGGCCTCGAGGCGACGGCGGAACCCCTCGCCGCCCCGGGAGCGGCGAAGGCGCCTGACGAGGCGTGAACGGGAATCGTGACTCCACGCAACGCCGACGAGATCGTGACCGCACTCGACCGCAGCATGCGGCGGGTCCGGGTGTCGCTGGCCCTCTACGGCGTGCCCTGTCTGATTGCGCTGGCCGGACTCGGGTTCCGCCCTGCCCTGACCCGCGTCTCGCCGAGCCTGCCCGACGTTCTCGAGATCGCGGCGACGCTCGGCGCGGTCGGTCTGCTGCTCGTCGTCATGGCGGGCTGGCAGGCCACGCGGCGCGCCCTCCGCCAGCTCGACCTCAGGCTGCGCGAGTCCGCCGCCCGGCTGGCCCTCGACCGCCAGGAGATCGAAGCGGCCAGGAACCGTCGCGCGCTCGAGCGCCGCATCAAGACCCTGGAGATCGAGCACGAGGTGGCGAGCCGGGAAGCCCGCCTCCGGATCAGGGAACTCGAGCGGGAGCTGGACGAGCGCCGGCCGCGGCCGGCCGGCCCCGAACCGGCGCCGACTCCCGCCCGGCCCCCGGACCCGCCCGCGCCGGAACCGGCCGCATAGGCCGCGCTTCCGTGCGACCCCGGACCCGCCCGCGCCGGAACCGGCCGTATGGCGAGGCCGCGCGCCCGCCCGGGACCGGACCGCCGGTCCGCGGGCGCGAGGCGGGCAGCCGTTCGAGATGGCGGCCTCGCGCGCGAGGCGGGTGCGGCGTCCACCCATCCCCAGCGCCGGCCCGCACGCCTCAGAGCGCGTCGCGGGACAGAAGGAAGGCGAGCACCTGCCGGATCTCGTCCGACGACAGCAGTTCATCGAAAGCGGGCATGCCGGTGCCCTCGCGTCCGCGCGCGACCACGTCGAGGAACCGGTCGGCCGGCAGTCCGGTCCTGAAGAGACTGGCGCCTGCGCCGCCGCCGGTCCGGTGACACACGGCGCAGCGGGCGCGGTAGATGCGCTCGCCGGCCGCGGCGGCGGCCTCGCCGCCCGGCGCGGGGTTCGCCGCGTCCCCGGCGGCGGGCGGCGCGGGCGGCGCGGGCGCGGGCGGCGCGGGCGCCGTCGGCTCGCCGCCCGCGGTGGGCGGGAAGCCGTAGCCCGGCAGGACGCGGCCGCCGAGGGTGTGGCCCGGCTCGCCGACGCGGGGCAGGCCGCCCGGCAGCGGGGTCAGGTTCGTGCCCGGCTGCTCTTCCCGCGGACCGCCGTCGAGCGCGAACACCCACAGGTTCCCGGCCTTCGGTTCGGTGTAGTAGAAGATCATGTCGCCGCCGATGCCGCCCGAAGGCACCGCGACGTACTGCGTCCCGTCGAGCTCGTAGGTGATGGGGCTGCCGATGATGCCCGAGCCGGTCTGGAAGCGCCACAGCACTTCGCCGCTGCGGGCGTCGATGGCCATGAAGTAGCCGCGCATGTCGCCGGTGAAGACCAGCCCGCTCGACGTCGCCACGGCGCCGGCCCAGAAGGGCGCCGGGCTCGTCACGCGCCACAGCACCTCCCGCTCGACGACGTCGAAGCCGACGAAGTTGCCGGGGTTGTCGCTGGTCAGGTACTGCTGGTAGTCGGCGCCGAAGTACGCCTCGCCGTTGGTCGGCGGCTCGAACTCGTCCTCGGCCCAGAAGCGGTAGCCCATCGCCCACTGGTTGGACATGAAGTAGAGCGCGCCGAGGTCGGGGTTCCAGGCGAGCGGCTGCCAGTCGATGGCTCCCTCCAGGCTGGGGATGATCGGCCCTACTTCCGGGCCGCCGGACTGCGCCACCATCTCGGGATTCACTTGCGGGCGGCCGGTCTCCGGGTCGAGGCCGAAGGCCCAGTTGATGCCGGGCACGATCGGCTCGCCGTAGAGGAACCGGCCGTCGGTGCGGTCGAGCGCGTAGAAGAAGCCGTTCTTGTCGTGGTGGAACAGCGCCTTGACCGGCCCGTGGCCGGGCAGGGTCACGTCGGCGAGGACCGGCGTGCTGACCGCGTCGTAGTCCCAGCAGTCCCAGGGGGTGTACTGGAACCCCCAGCGGATGTCGCCGCCGTCGGCGTCGAGGGCGATGGTCGAGGCCGCCCACTGGTTGTCGCCCCGGCGGACCTGGCAGTTCCAGGGCGCCGCGTTGCCGGTGTTCCAGTAGACGAGGTTCAGCTCCGGATCGTAGGCGCCGGTGGTCCAGGTGGGGGCGCCGCCGTGCTTCCAGGTGTCGCCGGGCCACGTCTCGTTGCCCGGCTCGCCGGGACCGGGGATGGTGTAGGTGGTCCAGCGCGGTTCGCCGGTCAGGGCGTCGAACGCCTTGACGAAGCCGCGGATGCCGTACTCGCCGCCCGCGACCCCGGTCAGGACCAGGCCGTTGACCACCAGCGGCGCGCCGGTGATGCTGTAGCCCTGCCGCCAGTCGACGACCTCGGCCTCCCACGCGACGGCGCCGGTCTCCCGGTGGAGCGCGATCATCCGCGCGTCCATCGTGCCGACGTAGACCAGATCCCCGAACAGCGCCACTCCGCGGTTGTTCGACCCGCAGCAGTACACGCGCTCGACTTCGTCGGACAGCCGTGGGTCGAAACCCCACTTCTTCGCCCCGGTCCGGGCGTCGATGGCGAACACGCGCGACTCGTCGGCCGACAGGTAGAGCACCCCCTCGTGCAGCAGCGGCGTCGCCTGCAGGCCGCGGTTCTCGCCGCCGGTGGCGAACACCCAGGCCGGGTGCAGCCGGTCGACGTTGTCCGGCGTGATCTGGTCCAGCTCCACGAAGCGGTGGCCGTGGTAGTCGCGGCCGTACATCAGCCACGCCGAGGTGTCGGCGGCGGCCTGCTCGAGTGCCGCGGTGGTGACCTCCTGCCCGCGCGCCGGCGGGGACGACCCCGCCGCGAGGGCGAACGCCGCGGCCGCGGCCGGAATGCGTGATGATCTCATCATCTCTCCTTCGGTTCTCGTCCGTTCCGTTGCGGAGACGGCGCGCATCCGGAGCCGCGAGGCGGGTCGGGCGCGATCCGTCGGTTCCGCACGTCCGCTCCGCCGAGCCCGCACCGGACCCGGCCGGCGAGGCCCGGGCGTGCGCGAACCGGCCGCGTCGTCAGCCGTCGGCCGCGACCAGGGCGGGCAGCACGGCGCCGATCTCGCCCCGCACCACGCCGTCCGCGATGCCGTCCAGCGGAGTCGGCTCGCGGTTGACGATGACGAGGCGCGCACCCGCGGCCTTCGCCGCCCGGGGAATCGACGCGGCGGGCTCGACCACCAGCGACGAGCCGACGGCGAGCAGCAGGTCGCACGCCTCGGCCGCGGCCTGCGCCCGCGCCATGACGTCGAGGGGCATGGCCTGGCCGAACGAGACCGTCGCCGGCTTGAGGAACCCGCCGCACGCCCGGCAGCGCGGCGCCCGCTCGCCCGCCTCGATGCGGCGGCACGCTTCGTCGGCCGGGATGCGGCCGCCGCACGTCAGGCACACCGCCTCGGTGGTCGTGCCGTGCAGCTCCAGCACCGATTCGGCCGGCAGGCCGGCTCGCTGGTGCAGCCGCTCGATGTTCTGGGTGACGAGGGCGACGAGCCGGCCCTGCCGGTGCAGCTCGACGAACGCGTAGTGTCCCGCGTTGGGCCTCGCGTCGCGCATCGCGGGCCAGGCGGCCGCCTTCTGGCGCCAGTACTCGACCCGACCCGCCTCGCTCGACACGAACTCCTGGAAATCGACGGTCCGGTTCCGCGCCCACACCCCGTCGGGGCTGCGGAAGTCGGGAACCCCCGACTCGGTCGAAATGCCGGCGCCGGTGAAGCCGGCTATCCGCGAGGCGCCGGCGACGAGGCCCCGGACCGCGTGCTGGTCCATGCCGAGATCCCGCGGCCGCCCGGCGCCGGGAACCGGCGTCGAGACGACCGGCACAGTCTAGCCGCCCCGCCGGCCCATGTCGAGGGCGGCGCGGTAGCATGACAGGTTTGCCATGCCTCCCGAGCCCTGACCGGCCGCCGCATCGCGGCGTTCCGGCTGCTGCTGGCCGGCGCGTTCGGCGCGCGGTGGAGGCGGCGACCGCCATCGTGGGCGGCCGTCTCGCGGGCACGCTGTTCCTGCTGGTCTTCACGGCGAGAATCGTGCGCCCGCCGGCCGGCGCGCAGCCCCCGGCGCCCGCCGGCGCGGTGTCACTCGGTGGATGACGCGGCCGCGGCCTCGACGCGGGACCGCAGGCCCGGGGGCAGGTCGAGCGCAAGGGCGGCGCGGCGCCCGGCGTCCGACATCTTCCGCCACGTCTTGCGGAGCACCCCGGCGAGCTTCTCGTCGTCGTGCTTCGGCGCGAAGCCGGCCAGGTAGTGTTCGAGGAACACCAGGCAGGCCACGTCTTCGAGCAACTGCACGTCGGGGTCGGCCTTCAGCCGCTCCTTGCGCAGCAGCGCCTCGACCCGCCCCACGACGTCGTCCGCGTAGCCGACGCCGCGCAGGATGGCGGCGGCCGTCTCGGCATGAAAGCGGGCGAGGTCGGTGCGCCACCGGCGGTAGCCCTCGCGGCCGGCCGGGTAGCCGGTACGGGGTATCGTCCACCGGCGGACGTGCTGGCCGCGGGCCGCGAGCCGGACCGTCTCCGGCGCGTCCGGCCGGAACCGGTCGAGGCGGGCGGTCATGCGCCGGGCGTAGACGAGTTCCTTCGGCTGTTCGGTCCCGTCCACGCGCTCGCGGTTCGGGTCTTCCGCGTTCGCCGCGTCGAAGCGCTCGACGGCCCGCCGGAACCGGTCGGTGGAGGTCATCGGGCGGCTCGGTCAGGATCGGGCGTCCGCCGTTTCGCCGGAGACGTACCCCTCCTTCTCGAGGTGCAGGACGATCTTCTGCGCCGCCTCCTCGGCCGTCAACGCCGCCGTATCGAGGGCGATCTCGGCGTCGTCCGGCGCCTCGTAGGGATCGGAGATGCCCGTGAACTCCTTGATGATGCCGGCCCGCGCCTTGGCGTAGAGCCCCTTCCGGTCCCGCGCCTCGCACACTTCGAGGGCGGTGGCGACGTGCACCAGCAGGAAGCCGCCGAGAGGCTCGATCATCGCCCGCACCTGCTTGCGCACCTCGTCGTACGGCGCGATCGGCGCGCAGATCGCGATGCCGCCGTTCTTCGTGATCTCCGAGGCCACGTAGCCGATGCGGCGGATGTTGACGTCGCGGTGCTCGCGCGAGAAGCCGAGCTCCGACGACAGGTTCTTGCGCACCAGGTCGCCGTCGAGGAGGGTGACGGGGCGCCCCCCCATCTCCAGCAGCTTGACCAGCAGGACGTTGGCGACCGTCGACTTGCCCGAGCCGGACAGCCCCGTGAACAGCAGCGTGAAACCCTGCCGGTGGCGCGGGGGATGGCTGCGCGCGAGCTCGCGGGCCACCGCCGGGAACGTGAACCAGGACGGAATCTCCCGCCCCCGCGCGAGACGCTCGCGCAGCTCGGTCCCCGACAGCTCGAGTGTGCGCCGCCCCGCCGGCACTTCGTCGATCGGCAGGTAGGCGTCGGTGTCTTCGACGTACACCATCAGCTTGAACGGCACCATCGCCACCCCGAGCTCCGCCTCGTGCGCGGCCAGCAGCTCCTGCGCCTCGTAGGGCCCGTAGAACGGCGCGCCGGTCGAGTCGCGGCCGGGACCGGCGTGGTCGCGGCCGACGATGAGGTGCGTGCACCCGTGGTTCTTCCGGATGATGGCGTGCCACACCGCCTCGCGCGGCCCCCCCATGCGCATCGCCAGGGGCAGCAGCGAGAGCAGCGCGGTGTTCCGGGGATAGCGTGGCAGCAGCGCCTGGTAGCACCGCACGCGCGTGTAGTGGTCGACGTCGCCCGGCTTGGTCATCCCCACGACGGGATGGATCAGCAGGCTCGCCTCGATCTCCTTCGCCGCCCGCAGCGTCAGTTCCTGGTGCGCGCGGTGCATCGGGTTGCGGGTCTGGAACGCCACGACGCGGGTCCACCCCAGCTTGGCGAAGGCGTCCCGCAACTCGGACGGGGTGTGCCGCAACTGCTTGTAGTCGTAGTGCGGCACCGGCTGCACGCCTTCGACCCGGCCCCCGACGTACGCCGGCCCGCCGCCGTCGAGGAGCCGGGCGACGCCGGGATGCTCGCGGTCGACGGTGCCGAACACGGCCTCGGCCTCCGCCTCGCGGTCGGGGCGCCAGACCTCTTCCACGTGGAGGACCGCGAGCATCACGCCCTCGGGGTCGCGCAGGGCCAGGGCGTCGCCGGCCGAAAGCGTATCGGCGAGCGCCTCGCCGACGTCGAGGGTGATCGGAACCGGCCACAACGTGCCGTCGCCCAGGCGCATGCCGTCGCAGACCGCGGCGTGGTCGCGCGAAGTCATGAACCCCGTCAGCGGCGAGAACCCCCCGTTGAGCAGCAGCTCGAGGTCGCAGAGCTGCCGGGGGGCGAGATCGTGAGACGGCCAGTCCCGCGACGCGGCGGCGAGCTCCGCGGCCCGCGCGGGGCCGGCGAACAGGTCGACGAGGGCCCCGCCGTGGGGCGCGATGAGATGGGCGGACAACGACGCGACTCCTTCCCCATGCCGTGCCGGGCCCGGACCGTGCGTCCGGCCCGTTGATGGACGCGGTGCGATGCGGGCGCGCCGCCGGTACCGGGACAGCCCGGCAGCGGCGCATCGCAGAAACAGGAATGTATCACGGCTCTCGTGGTCACCGGCGGCGCACGGGGATGACGACGGTGCGGCCGGTGACCGCCGCGGCCGGGTCCGGCCTGACCCGATGCGGCCATCGCCGGGGTCGCAAGCGTGCTACGCTTGGGCGCTGGATATGCTCGACACCCACGCTGTCTCCCGCTCGCTGACCGCCGCCGCGTTCACGCCGGCCCGGGCGGACGCCACCACGAACGCCGTCCGTCTGGCCGCCGAGCAGGGCGGCAACGTCACCGCCGAACAGTTCAAGGCCGGCCTCGCGGAGGTCCGAACCGAGATCGCAGAGGTGCGGACGGAGATTGCGCACCGAAATCGCGAACGTGGAGACCCGGCTCATCCGCTGGATGGTGGGCACGGTGCTCGCAACCGGCGCCCTGACCCTCGGGATCCTGCGTTTCTTTGGCTGGCGCCAGTGCCATGTCAGTGAAGTTCGTGAAAGTCAGAGACGGCAGGAATACGGGGCGCGGCCGGCGGCGGGGTTCCTTTCCCGGGCTGCTCGCACTCGTCCTGGCCGCGGCCGTCCTGCCGGCGCTGGCGGCGGGGCAGCGGGGGCCCTATCCCATCTTCACCGAGGCGCACCTCGACGCCACCATGACCACCCTCGGTCCGAACGTGGCCGGCGTGCGCGCGGCCCTGGCCGCCGGCGACCACGCCGCCGCCAAGGAACGGGCCATCCGGTCGCGCGAGCAGCTCGCGGTCACCATCACGTTCTGGCGCGACCGCCGGCGGCAGGACGCCGTCGCGTGGCTGCGGTCGGCGCTGGACCGCCTCGACGCGCTCGACACCGCGCTCTCCGCCGAGACGGTGGACGCGGCGGCGGCGGCGGCGATCGCCGACGAGTTGGCCGCGGCCTGCGCCGCCTGTCACGCGGCGTACCGCGAGGAGGACGGCGGCGGGAGCTACCGGTTGAAGACGAGCGCCCTGCCGTGAAGCAGGGCGCCGCGGCGGCCATGAAGCAGGGTGCCGCGGCGGCCGCGGCGTAGCGGCTCGCGGAGGCTTCGGCGCACGTCGGCATGGGAGAACGGCGGGTCCCCGGTTTGGGGGAGGCCGTCCGCCGGTGGAGGGCAGCGCCGACTTCGCGGGGGCGGACCGTGCCGGCCCGGTGCGGACGGGCGCCGTCGACGTGGCGGCGGTCGTGACCGAGGTCGCCGGGGGCCGGCGCCGGCCGATCTGCGCCCGTCTCATGAAGAGGAGGATCGCGTGATGGTTTCCCGTGGACGTCGCATGCTCGTGATCGCGGCCCTCGGCCTGTTCGTCCTCCCGGCGGCGGCCGCCCCGGCGTGGTCGCAGGAGACGCCCGACGGCAGCCGGTACGGCCACGCCGACTGGCCGTCCATCGGCGGCGACTGGGCGAACTCGCGCTACTCGACGCTCGACCAGGTCGACCGGTCGAACGTCGGCGGCCTGGGGGCGGCGTGGTCGTTCCCCTTCGAGGGCGGCGCCTCGACCCGCGCGACCCCGGTGGTGAAGGACGGCGTGCTCTTCATCGGGTCGGGCACCCGGCTGTACGCCCGCGACGCCGCGACCGGCGCGGAGATCTGGACGGTGCGCCCCGACGAGGACGCGCCGGCGGACCTCGAGGCGGCGGGCATCGGCTACATCCTGAACGCCGGCCGGGCCATCCCGTCGCCGCCGGGGCCGGCGCTGGGCGACGGCAAGGTCTTCGTCGGGCTGATGGACGGGCGGGTCGCCGCGTTCAGCCAGGCCGACGGCGCGTTCCTCTGGGCGACGCAGATCGGCTACGACCCGCCGCGCAAGGGGCAGGCGGTGTCGGGGGCGCCGCTCTACGTGGACGGCAAGGTGTTCACCGGCCTCGCCAACGGCGACTGGGCGTTCCGCGGCAAGGTGGTCGCCCTCGACGCCGACACCGGCGAGGTGCTGTGGGACTTCTGGACCATCCCGGGGCCGGACGAGCCGGGCCGCGAGACCTGGCCGCGGGAGGGCCGCTACGAGGACGTCTGGCGGCAGGGCGGGGCCGGGGTCTGGCACGTCGCCAACGCCGACCCCGAGCTCGGGCTCGTGTACTACGTGACCGGCAACGCGGTGCCGATGTTCGGGGGCGAGGCCCGCGCCGGCGACAACCTCTACACGGCGTCGATCCTCGCCTTCGACGTGGACACCGGCGCGCTGCGCTGGCACTACCAGGTGGTGCGGCACGACCTCTGGGACGCGGACATCGCCATCGCCCCCCTGCTCTACGACACGGTGGTCGACGGGCGCGCGGTCAAGGGGCTGGCGGCCCTGCGGGCCGACGGGTTCCTGTTCCTGCTCGACCGCGCCACCGGCGAGCCGGTCTTCCCGATAGAGGAGCGGCCGGTGCCGCAGGACCCCTACAACAACACCGCCCCCACCCAGCCGTTCCCCGTCGGGGCCGAGAGCCTGGTGCCCGGCTGCGACTACTGGCGCGACCGGGTGGCGCCGCCGTGGCGCCTCGAATGCAGCAGCTTCACGCCCCCCTACACCGACCGCCACGACGTGGTGGCGCCGGGGGTCCCGATCCCCGGCGTGCGGGTGACGTCGATGTCGTTCAGCCCCGACACCGGGTACGTCTACGCCCAGGGGCGGGGGCACGTCGGCCGCGCCCGGCGCATCACCACCGACCCGTGGTTCCGCGGCTCGGCCCGCGTCTACACGCAGCTTCCCGACCCCGTGGGGGTGGTGGCGGCCATCGACACCCGGACCAACCGCATCGTCTGGAAGCACGAGGTCCCGGCCGGGGTGCTCGGCACCAGCGGTCCGTTGACCACGGCCGGGGGGCTGCTGTTCCGCGGGTCGGGCGACGGCACCGTGCAGGCCCTCGACGCGCGGAGCGGCGAGCGGCTGTGGCGGTTCCAGACCGGTGTCCGCGGCGCCCGCGGCCCCGCCGCCGCCTACGAGGTCGACGGCGAGCAGTACGTCGCCCTCGCGATGGGTCCCGAGCTCTGGGCGTTCAAGCTGGGCGGCGCGCTGCCCGAAGAAGAGGCGCCCCCCCTGGCTGGCGGCCCCCGGCGCCCCGGGCGGGCCACCAACGAGGTGATGACCACCACCCTCGTCCAGAGCGCCGAGCGCGGCGTCGGGTTCCGCTACGCGGTGGACGAGCACGCGTTCAACCCGTCGCAGATCCGGGTGCCGGCCGGCACGGTGGTGACCTTCGTCAACAGCGGCGCCCTGACCCACACCGTATCCGCGAACGACGCCTCGTGGACCTCGGGCACCCTGAAGGAAGCCGAGTCCGGCTACGTCCGCTTCGACACCCCCGGCACGTTCACCTACCACTGCGAGGAGCATCCCTGGGCCATGGGCCAGGTCTTCGTCGACCCGTAGGGGGACCGGCAGGTGACGAAGCCCCGGTCGCCGTCGGCGGCCGGGGCCGGTTCGGCCATCGTCTCGACACCGCGACCAACCCGGCGCGTCGGAACGGGGCTTCCGGTTCAGCTACCCGCTGGCCAATGACGTGATCCTCGTGGACCACGTCGACGATCGGCCGGTCGTCGGGGGTACGCTCGGCGTGGGCGGCTCGGCGCCCGCGTCGATCGAAGAGTTCCTGGGCCGGGACTCGGCTCTCATGGCCTTCGTGAAGTGCGACGCGTCGCTGCCGGAGGACGTCTTCCGCGGGAGAGCGCACATCCGACGCCGGATGCAGCGGACCCTCGACGAACGCAGCCGACTGATGGCCGGGCCGCACGGACTTCGCGACGTTCCCCTCGATCCGCTTTCCCGGTAGAAACGGGCCGGGCCGGGCCGGCCCCGCCGCCTCCGGCCGGCTCCCGCGGCGCTGTCAACCCAGCGTCCATGCCGGTGGCAACCGCGTGCGCCGCTCGAAGCACCAGTCGGCGTACGTTTTCGACGCGCGTTCTTTCCGGGCGCGTTCCGCGCCGACGGCGTCGAACAGCCGCCGCCGGACCACCTCGACCACCTCCGCGTCGTCGTTCGCCAGCACTTGACTTCGCTGTACTGCATAAACTACAATATATAGCACTGCGAAGGGAGGCAGACATGAAGGAGAACAGAGCACGGACCCTGGTCGCTGGCGCGTCGCGGATCGTCGGCTTCACCGGCGCGGGCATCTCGACCGAGTCGGGCATTCCGGATTTCCGCAGCCAGAACGGGCTGTGGAGGCAGCACCCCATCCCCGACCTCCAGGATTTCGCCGCCTCCGAAGAGGCTCGTGCCGGGTTCTGGCGGCTGGCTCTCGAGCTCTGGCCCACCGTGCGCGACGCGCAACCGAACGCCGGGCACCACGCGTTCGTCGAGCTGCACCGGCAGGGGCGGCTCGACGTGGTGATCACCCAGAACATCGATGGCCTGCACCAACGGTCAGGGTTGCCTGCCGACAAGGTGCTGGAGTTGCACGGCGCCGCGACCGAGGCGGTCTGCCTGACCTGCGGCGATCGGGTGACGGCCGACGAGGCGTACCGGCGCGTTGCGGGCGGCGCGCAGGCGCCGCGTTGCCACCGGTGCGGCGGGCCGCTCAAGCCCGCGGTGACGGTGTTCGGCGAAGACCTGCCGCCCGGCGTCATGGAGCGGGCCGAGGCCGCCGCCCGGCAATGCGACCTGTTGCTCGCCGTCGGCTCGTCCCTGGAGGTCCAGCCGGCGGCCAAGTTCCCATGCGTCGCCCGAGATGCCGGCGCGCACCTGGTCGTCGTCAACCGCGACGACGGCCCCCTGGACGATGTCGCGGACGCGGTACTGCACGACGAAATCGGCGCCACACTGCCCGCGCTGGTGCGCCGTGCGGAAGGAGGTGCGTGATGCCGGAGATGAGCACTACCACCTGACGGCTTGACGTTGGAGAAATATTGTCGTAAACTTGAAAACTTAACCACGGGGCCACAGTGCAACAGGAGGGCGGGCAAATGAAAGAAGACAGCGGGAGGAAGTGCGTGACGTCGGACGAAGCGCGGCCTGGCGGCACGAGCGGCTTCGACTTGGCGCACTCCATCGTCGCCCTCGCGAACAGGCGGTGGACACCCAATGGCGAGTTGCACCAGTCGCCCAGGGTCGTGGACACCGTGGAGTGGTTTCAATGTACGTGGCCGATCAACGACACGAAGCTGCGCGAGTGTACGGACGTTACGCTTCGCTCCTATTCCCACCTCGACCGGAACGTCGAGTTGAAATACGAGCTGCACAAGCGATTCGAAAATGCGGACGATGAGGAACGGGAAAAGTTGGTACGTTACTACGTGAAATCGTGGGGTGGCATCAAGAAAATCGGAGACGACACGTGCCGGCAATATGCTCATGAGCCCGCGGAAGACCTTGCCCGTCGCGGTCTCGAAAACATCGCGTCACGGTCGAAGGCGCTGGTCTTGCACGACCCGTCTTGTTACGCGATCTACGATTCGCGCGTGGCCGTCAGTCTGAACTACTTGGTAATCCGGCGTGTCGGTCACGGCGACTACATCGGGCAGAAAAACGGCAGGAAGTGTTTTCCCCTTCCACAACCCAGGGCCCATTGGACACAGAACGCTCACGAAGCGTGCAGGACGCTGTCCGAGCCCGAGCGGTTCAACATTCCCTTCTACGACAAGAACGAACCGGACTTCTACACCGACTATCTGAGCGGCGTTCGCGAGGCCGCGGCGAGGTTGAGTGCTTCGGAAGGTCGGAAAATATGCTTGCAGTGGGTCGAAAGCATGCTGTTCGGCATGGCCGAGCAGTGCGCCCAGGGACTGTACGCTGCGTGCCGGCTTTCCGAGCCCTTGTCATTCGAGGTGATCGCGGAACAACGGAAGGCCGCTCTGATCGATACCGTCGATCAGTACCGGCTGCCCTGGACGTGGGAGATGTCCGAGGAGGACCTGGAGGCGAGGCTGCGGCAGTTCTCCGAGCAGGTCTACCGGCAGTTCCTGCGGGAACATCCGAAGAGTTGAGACGGTGGACCGCCGATCACGAGGGATCGCGAGCTTCGGATCGGCGCGCGCGTGAGCAGGTGCGGGCCGGCGCTGTCGCTCGACGTGGATGAACAATCCGCGGCGCAAATCCATCGGCTGGCTGCTTGACGGATGCCGTTCAGGTTGGTATTACTGGTACTTCACCCTGATCTGCAAGCCGGAGCCATGCGCAATGGACACCCATGGAGATCGGACCACGCCGGACACGCCGTCCGCCGGTCTGGACGTTCGGATTGAGGCGACGAACTTCGGTCCCATCGAGCACGCCGCCGTGGACCTGCGCCCCCTGACGGTATTCGTCGGTCCGAGCAACACCGGGAAGACGTATTTCGCCGTTCTGATCTACGCGCTGTACCGCGTTCTGGAAGGGTTTCGCCAGCTTCCCGTCCCGTTCCACCGATGGTACCAACACTGGCCATCTTCGGAGCTTGGCAGACCCGCTACGGCCGAAACGGGCCTTCGGCGCATAGAACTTCAAGAGTTTCTCGACAAGCTGGACGCCGATCCGACGTCGGTCAGGATGTCCGACGTTCCTGAAAGAGCGCGTGATGCGGTTCGCACCTTCCTGATGGATCCCGAGACGCTGCGAGTCGAGATCAAGAGGGAGTTGATGCGCTGCTTCGACGTCGAATCCGTCTCCGATCTGGTGCGATTGCCCGGACGGTGGAAGGAGATGGGGATTGCGCTGAAGGTCAACGAAGAGGATCGGAATCTCTGGGACCTCCGCGCGGGCTTCTCGGAATCGGGCGTCACCGCGGACAGCCGGATGGAGGACGACGTGGTTCTGTTTCCGGGGGCAGGGCGCGAATCGAGACTCACCCCGCGCATTCGGAACCAGTTGAGACGGTGGATCGCCAATCACGAGGATCGCGAGCTTCAGATCGAGGCGTTCTTCGAGGAGCTGGTGCTCACGGGGGGCCTTCCCGGCGGAGCGGATCGGGGCGATGCGTACTACCTGCCGGCGGCCCGAAGCGGCATCATGCAAGGCCATCGCGTCATCGCCAGTTCGCTGGTGAAGCGATCCACGCGCGCGGGCCTCGAACGTTTTCCGGAACTGCCGACGTTCTCGGGAGTCATGGCCGATTTCATGCAGCAGCTCATCCTGTACGAAGAAAAGGGCAAATGGGGAAACGGTTCGATGAAGGAGCTCGCGGCGCGGCTGGAGGAGGAGGCGCTCGCCGGACAGATCGGGATCAGACGGCCGACGTCGGGCGGCTATCCGGAGTTCGTCTACCGCCCGCGGGGATCGAAGCAGGACGTTCGTCTGACGCGGGCGTCGTCCATGGTCTCGGAACTGGCGCCGGTCGTTCTGTTTCTCCGGGGCGCCGTCGGTCCGGGCGATACCGTCGTCATCGAGGAGCCGGAAGCGCACCTGCACCCCGCGGCGCAGACCCGCATGGCGGTCGCCCTGGCGCGTCTGGTCCGCGCCGGCGTGCGCGTGGTGGTCACCACGCACAGCGACTGGTTGCTGAAGGAGATCGGGAACCTGATGCGGGCGGGCGCGTTGCAGGAAGCCGGCCGGCCGCCGGTCGACGAAGGTCCTCCGAGCGCGCTTCAGCGCGACGAGGTAGGAATCTGGCTGTTCCACGAGAAGGGACCGGCTTCCGGCTCGACGGTGGAGGAGATTCCCTTCGACTCCATTGAAGGCGTGGATCCGCCGGATTACGAGGAGGTCGCCGAGACCCTGTACAACCGTTCCGCGGACTTGCAGAACCAGCTCGACGACGCGGCAAAAGGCGGCGGCCGTGGATCGGAATGAGGTGCTCGACAGGATTCGGTCGGCCGTTGGAACGAGCGGCCTCTGCGCTTCTTGCAGCCGAGACGGCTGTCCGGTACGCATGACCGGCGTGCCGTCCCCGCGAATAGTGGTGGATGCGGATCGCGCGTTCCCCGCGCACGGTGTACAAGGAAAGCGATGCGACTTCCTGCTCTTCTTCGTCGTGGCCGGGGCCGACACGCTCGTCGCGGCGCCGATCGAACTCAAGAGCGGCGACGTCGACGCATCGACGGCATCGGAACAATTGCAGCGGGGGGCGAGCTTCGCTGACCGCGTTGCGCCGGCCGGGTCGGAAACCGTCTGCCGCCCGATCCTGTTCCACGGAAAGGGGATCCACTCGCAACAGCGCAAGGCGCTCAACCGCGCCAAGGTGCTGTTCCGCGGCCAGCGCCTGACCATCAAGACCGCACGCTGCAACCGCCCCCGCAATCTGGCGCAGGCGCTTTCCGACGTCACGTGACCGCGAGGCGTGTCACGGACGGCCTCCGATGAGGTTCTTCTGCCACATCTCACCCGGCATGAAGCCTTCGTCGAGCCAGCGCCGGTATTCGTCCGCGTCCGGCCGGCGGACCGTGGTGCGTCCATCCTGAAGATCCAGAACGGCGATCTCGTCGAGGTCGAACGCATCGACGAGCAGGGGCGACTGCGTCGCCACGATGATCTGCCGGTCGGCCGCCAGCGCCTTGATCATGCCGCCGACCAGCGCGACGGCGGCCGGGTGCAGGCCGAGCTCCGGTTCGTCGAGCAGCAACACGTTCGGCAGCATTTCCAGCGGCAGGTTCAGCAAGGTGACCAGCGCGAAGAAACGGAGCGACCCGTCCGACGTGAGGTGCGCGCCGAACGACTTGTCGGTTCCGGCCGCTTTCCAGCGCAGCGACACCTTGCCGTAGCTGTCGTCGAGCTGGAAGCGGTCGAAGACCGGCAGCACCCGGCGGACGTGCTGCGAGATCAGTTCGAACCGCTGGAGATCTTCCTGCTCCAGCCGGTGCAGAACGGCGGCGAGATTCCCGCCGTGGGTGCGCAGAAAGTCGTTGTCGTCCGCGTCCCACCGCTTCTTGAAATGCGAAGTGTCGGACGTGTCGTGGAACTGGTGGACGGAGCAGTTCCGCAGGAGATGGACGACGACTCTCGCGGTCTTCGGGTTGACGCCAGGCGGCGGCGTCTGCGCCTGCGCCACGTCGACGATCGCCGCTTCCGACCCGCCGCTGGGAGCGTACTGCCAGGGCGCGTCCGCCACGGAGCCGGCGGCACTGAAACGAAACGCTTCCTCGGTGAAGACGAGCCGGTCGGGGTGGGCGTGAGCCAGGGCGAAGCGGTAGTCGTTCCGGCCGGCCTCGGTGCGCAGGGCGAGCGCGGCCTCCATGCGCGGAGTGACGCGGTTGCCCCCGTGCAACTGGTCGTCGGCGCCGCCGCGCAGCGCAACGAACTCCGCGAGCCGGCGAGACCGCAGCATCCAGCTCGTCATTTCGAAGAAACGGATGAAGTTGGACTTCCCGGAGCCGTTGGCTCCGATCAGGACGTTGGCGTTCCGGAGATTCGACAGTTCCACGTCGGCGAGCGACCGGAACCCCCGGATGCGAACGGACTCGATCTTCCCCTCGGTCATCGACGACTTCCTCCCGACGGAGCCGGCTCCCTCGTTGCCGTCACCGATTCCGCTCCGTCGTCTTCGCGTCGATCGTGAGGGATTCGCCGAGCCGCAGGTCGTCGACGATCCGTTGCAGGTCGGCCAGCAGCGCGTCGGTTCCGGGGCCGCCGGCCTCCACTTCGAAGGAAACGGTCACCTGCAGGCCGCGGCCGGCGTTGCCGCGCAGCTTGGGCAGCAGCTTCATGCCCACGCGGTTCCAGGCTTCGGCCGGGATCGTCCCGTGGACGCGGACCGTGTTGCCGGCGCCCGTCGCGGACGCCGCTGTTTCCCGGGTGTCCGCAACGTCTTCCGGGGCCGTGGCGGCGGGGGCCGGGTCGGGCGCGGGCCCGGTTCGCGCCGGCGTCCCGGTTTCGACGTCGGGCTCGGGCGCGGTCGCCGCGCCCGCGGCCGCCGCCCTGGTCAGCAGGTGGACGTCCGACTCGAACATGACGTCCTCGGCCGCCACCGGTTCCCGGAACGCCACGTGCTCGAACCGGCCGTCCGCGCCCTTTCCGGAGCCGAGTCCGAACTCGCCGGCGCCGACCCACGCCACGACCTTGTCGCGCAGCACCGCGTCCGGATCGAGCAGCCGCGTCAGCGAGCCGTCGAGAAAGCTCTGGCGCAGGCTGGCGAGCGGCCAGGCGCCGTCCGCCTTCAGCGCCGGCGGCCAGTTGCGTTCCAGATACCGGGCGCCGATCGAGTCGTTGAGCAGGGCGCTCGACTTGAGTGCGGCGACGACCCGCCCGCACAGGTTCCCGCCGCTGCTGGAGTGCCCGACACCCAGGTCGATCGCCTTCAGTCCGTCCGGCCCCGCGGCGTCGGCGAGCACCACGAAGCGGTAGC